>NZ_CAWNJS010000006.1:0-40278 GCF_963874875.1 Tolypothrix tenuis PCC 7101 | reverse complement strand
TATCCAGATACGTGACTAAACACGACAAAAAGTTCTTTCCAATCATCTGTATCCGTTTTACAAGCGAAAAGCCGTTCCGCAGCTTGCTCCCAAGGCTCAAACGCCCCAGCTAAGTCCCTAGCCAGCCACCGAGCGATAGCCAGTTCTCCGAGTGTCTTTACTAGCGTGTTTTCTGAAATGGCATCATTACTTTGAGCCAATTTTGCGGCTTGTTGAACGTACTTGAGCGCTGCATCGGGATCTTCAGGTGCTACTGCACGACTTGCTAGCATTAGCGCATCCAATCTAACAGTAGGATAGGAAGTTGTGTCTTGGCTTATCGCTTTGTTTAGCCAAGTCAGTGCTTCACTATTGCGGTGAGCATTAAAATACTGTCGCCCCATGCACTCGGCAATCAAAAGCTGGATGCGAGGTTCATCAGACTGAGAAATGACAGCTTCAGCAGCAGTTACTGCTGCATCAATATCATTTAAGTTTGTTCCAAGAACAGCTATCTGTGTACGCACCGCACATACCCACAGTAGTTTTATTTCAAGTTGAGAAGCTCGCTCTGCTAATTCACGCAAGGCATCAAAAACTATGTGCCACTGCTGATTCTCTCTTGGTTTAGCTTCCTCTTTATGGTATAAATCTTCAGATACTATCAAACAACCAAGTTCAGCAAACCCATCTGTAAATGCACGTCGCCGCTGTCCATCTGTAAGATGCTCTAAAGTGTAAATCCAATCCCGCAGATGGTCAAAAGAAGCAATTCCCTGCTTAAGATTTGTCCAAATTAGGATTTCCAATGGCTCGCCATCAGGGAATAATAATTCACCCGTGTCAGGCATTTTTATTTCTGACCAAAGTTGAAGCGCAGACCGCACATAGCGGTTCATGCACATAGGGTCGTACTGAGAAAATAGTGAGTCTACAAGTAGTATAACTCCAACTACAGCTACAGCTTCCTTCTCAGATGCTTGCCTAAACAGTGCATCCAAATCTTCGACTAAGTAGGAAATACTCATGCCATACTTGTGTCGCACTACAATTTGTAATCCGCGCAGAAACAGGCGCGTCGTTAATTCCATTTGCTCTGGTAGTTGTTGGTCTGACCAAAGCAGCAACAAACCCTTATCATCAACGAGAACATCCAAATCCATCAAACTGCGAAGCCCAGAAATCAGTAGCCAGCCCGCACGATTGAAATTTTCAGCGCCGCAAAAATGTATCAGTGCCTGCATCCCATCTACTTGATTTAGCTGCTTTTTACGTATGATGCGCTCACCAAGTAAGAAATGACACTCTTTGCGTGTTTCAATAAGCAAATCATTACTGCCAAGTGCTTGAACCAGTGGTGAAACTAGCAAGCGATTGTTATCATCCCGTTGTACCCAAAGTCCAATTAGGGTGTTTAGACGTTCGCGTGGTCGCTCCACAATTGGCTTAACCGATGCAACTGCTTGCATATCGTCAAGCGAAAAATGTCTTTGCACCAAGTTAAGTCGGTATAAAAGCTCTCTAGTTTTTGTGTCTTCGATAGTTACTAATAACCTGCTAATTGTCTCGTTGTTGAGTTCTGCTGTATATTCACTCTTGAATAACCCCTCAAGAACGTCTTCGGTGAATTGCCAATTCTGCTGAAGTAAGTACCGTGCGGTCGCAGCTAGCAGTAATGGGTGTTGCTTCGCCAAGCCGTTTATGAAAGTAACCAACTTTGTAGTCAACAGAGAAGGAGGTGCCCCGTAAGCCAGAAGCATTTCAGATGCTTCCTGGTTATTGAGAAGCGGAATTTCCATCACATAAAGTGTCTGAACATTAAGGGATTCGCGCAAATTAAGTGGCAACTCATAACAACTAGTTGACAAGAGGTGAACACCTTTCTCTCGGCAACTATTCGCCAGTAGGAGTAGTCGCTCCGAAAATTCATCTCCTCCCAAAAGTCGGGGTATATCATCTAAAACGAGCATTTGCGATGGCGATCTCATCAATGTGTCCCAAGCTGCGTCTAGCCGGACACAAGCTTGTTCAGTAGTTAGCCCACGCAATCGCAACCAAGCAGTAGTAACACTGCAAGCACGAACAACTAAAATGGCTAGTTGGGTTTTACCTGTTCCTGCACTACCATGAATTGCTATCCAAGTGTGGCTACTAAAAAGACCTGTTAAATTATTGACGGTTTCTGCTCTACTGCTAAGATGCTTGACAGACGGAGGAACGTCCAGAATTGGTGTAGGGACAGTGTACCTGATTGACGCATCAATTTTGTAGGTATAACCAAGATACGGGGCTGCACGATCCAGTACGATAAGCAGACCTTGATTTATCAACGGTTTGAATGAGCCAGATCTGCCTAGTAGGGATTAGTGGGCTCCCGTTTACACCAAATCTTCCAACAGCGCGGTAATTCTCCCCTGCGCCTTAGTACGGTTGTCGTCGTAAATCATCAAAGTATTTAAACTCGCATGGCGACTCAACTTTTGCACGCTCCTCACATCTCCCTTACTTGCATCCAGTGCCGCCGTCACCGACGAATGCCTAATTTTGTGCGGGCTGATGGTTTTGGATATGCCAGCAACTGAAGCGATTTCCACAACAATCTTGCGGATACCATCACCTGTCAGCCTATGCCCGTAGCGCGGACGTAGCGAAATAAACAAGGGTTGCTTAATATCTAACTCAGATCGTGCCAACAACCAATCTTGGAGTGCCGCACAAGTCTTATGATGTAAATCGATATTTTCTTTTTGCGTACCCCTACCTTTTCCCAGGATAGCCAGCGTTCGCGCCTCCAAGTCCAAGTCTTCAATATTACATCTGGACACTTCCTCTCTTCTGAGCGCGTTCGCCCACAACAGCCGCAGCAGTGCATAATCCCGTTTTCCCTTCAACGTATCCCTATCAGGCACTGCTAACATTTTTTTAAAAGCTTCCGGTCCAATCCCCGTCGTATCGCGGTACGGCTTAACCTTCTCGCACTTTATATCTGCAAGCGTCCAGTCACACTTCCCCACACCGTAGGCATAATTAACCAGTGCCTTAATCGCCGCCAACCGTCGGTTAACAGTAGCTTCCTTTAATTCCCTATCAACCAGCGTCGCCTTGTAGCGCAAAACGAGGGTAACCGCCGAGAACCTGTCCATTTGTAGAAACTGCGCTACCAACACCGGAGTTGGCTTCTGACCACACACCGTCATAAAAAAGTTCTTTAAATCTTTAGCGTACTCGTGCCGGGTGCTTTTGTTACGCTTGCCCACCAACAACTCCTGCAACAAATCACGTTCCGGCAAGATCGCAAAGGGATTTGCCCATGAAAGCGAACTATCATCTGGTGGCGGCATAAACTATCGAAAATAAACCTTTTCGATACTTATTGTACGCCATGTGTCCCTTAATCTAACCGGTTGTCGCCACTCATCGAATCGCAACAGTACTGTTCTTTCATTCATGTTTCTGTACCAACAACGGGGCAAGCATAAACTGATATCCTGATAGCATTGCTATCTGTTCGATATCGTGCTTCATCGATATCAATACTGCTATCACCATGCCTGACACTAGTGATGACAAACCCAGCCAGATGATCCGCGTACCCACTCCCCTGATTCCAGCAGTTAGGGAGTTATCCCGGCTGCACCGACAAGGACAAACAAGCGAGTTGCTTCACTCTTTGGATGAATTAATACTGGCGTTAGACAGTAACAGTAGAAGCGCCAACTCAAAGAATCAAACGCTATTAGCTATTTGCTCACGACTTGATAAGCTAGAATCACAGTTGTCAGGCGAATCTAATAGCAAAGAAACCGGAGCAATCCATAATCTCGCCGATTTAGAACAAAAAATTGAGGTGATTACAAATCGGATGGCACAATTCGCCGAGGCGATTATTCAAATTCAAAATCATCTCAACAACCAACCGAGACGGCAGAAGAAATCGTACAACAACAATTCATATTATCAAGGGCAAACTCCTCGAATCCAACCGCTAACGGAAGAAGGTTTAGCTTCAAGACTTGGTGTAAGTGTAGAAACTATACGCGAGCAGCGAATTAACCTACAACCACCGCTTTTTGTGGCATGGTGCAAGGGCAAGGATAGAGCAGGGTTAGGGTGGGAGTTTAATCAGAATACGGGGTTATATCATCCGGTAAGTTAAGGGATCTAGGACAAGTACGAAATTCGACAAGCGATCGCTTTTCTATGACTAGCACCAATTCAGAAATTGTTGAGCAGCTAAAACGTGCATCCGATGGTTTACTGTTCATGAGTGAATCGGAATATCCATTATATGTTTTTCTTTGGGAAGGTATTGCACCTGCGACACCTGAAAAAGTTGTACAACAGACACATCATTCACAAGATACACCCGTTGAAATCGTGGGGGTTGACGACTTTTTAAAAGTAGCTACGACTCCTGAAGATTGGCACGGCGAAGAGGAGAAAGCAAGCGTCAACAAATTTCAAGCTCTTGTGCAAACACTTAAAGAAAACCTGAGCAATTTACAGGTGTATCGCCTCGGACACAAAGAGATTGATGTTTATATTGTTGGTCAAACCCCGACAGGAAATTTAGCGGGGATTTCTACTCAAGTTGTAGAAACTTGACTTGCTTAAGGACTATCTACTTTGCTTTCAATAACTTCTTGAATATTTGGGGAAACTGAGGAGAGAAAATCATAGCCTGTAAGTTTCTCCAATTCATCAACGCTGACTTTATAAACTCTCCAGTCATTATTGATTTCTTGTTCATTTGGTATGTTAACCGCGATAACACGAGTATTAGCGGTAATACCATTAATCCCAGAGCCTGGGGTATCTAGTACGACAACAATCTTCCAAGTCGATTGAGGAACTGTTACCTTACCTTTAAGGGGTTCGCCAATACTACCACTTGGCCCTGCAACAACATAAAGTTCTTTCCCCTGGCTTACCAAATCTCGGCAATAATCTTCTAAATTTCCCCATGTGTTGCGATTATTGTCTGGTGTTTGGGGCATCATGTTGGTCATGAGGAAAGTTGAGGAATTATCCTCTTTTGTCTTGGTGCGGTCTGCCGAAGGTACAATATGGCCTCGGTCATAACCTGAACCAGAGTACATAGAAGGAGTTACCCGCTTCCAACCAGCAGGCAATGTGTTGTCAGGGCGAAAGCTATCTTGGCGCTCTGCGTCCCCTAACCATGAGGAGTTAAGCTGCCAGCTTGCCCAATTCGCAGTCCCTTTGCTTTGGTTGTATGAGAGTGCATACTGATTTTTGACCATCAGGTAATTATCAGGTGTAAGCTTTGTTGGCGTTGCACTGCTGGGATTTCCCAGGAGTAAATGCACGCTTATTGATGGGGAAAGTTCGGTGTTAGGTGGCACTTGGGATTGCGCTGGCGAACACCCAATCACAAGCGCAACCAAAGCCGCTACACCCCAAAAACGACGGTTTGGCATAAATTTCTGGACTTTTAAAGATTTATTTCACTTCAGCATTTCTGATTGTATTTTCAGACTGCCACTTAGTTTTGCCTTACTGCAAGACTTACAGTCGTTGATGGGTGGCCGCCGAGATACCTGCAATTTGAAAAATGGACTAGGTATCGTGACCCAGGCTCGCTTTGTTGGCGATTTAATGAAGATGATCTGTTATGTCATCCTGTAACTCTGTAGGGTAGTCAACTTTCAAAAAAGTAATTATCCCCTTTCTACAAGTTTTTACTTAACTGTTTAAAACCCTTAACTTTGTAACCCCATCTCCATTCTCGCTATCAGTTCTTGAGCCAGGGGATAAAATATTTCGGCACGTTTTTGTGCATTGGGACTAAACCCAGCGTCCGCAATCTCACACTTGATTTCTGTCTGTCCCGTTGCGGAATGGGATTTCAGCACAATTCGACCAAGTTTACCCAATTCGCTGTGGGTAAATACGAAATAAAAATTATCCCCTTTTTGTTCTTTAGTAAAACTAACTTTTGGTGGCATGTTGATGGGAGTCATTTCTACTTCGGCAATTGCAACCATCTCCATTGCACCAGAATTTTGAGCTACAAATAGCTGGGTAGTAGGTGGGACAACCATTACAACTACTGCTTCTTTGTTTGGGTTGTATTTCTGGACAACGCTTGATACTTCTCGCTTAAATTGCAAGTTCGTCATCCACAAAGCTGTTGAAGTATTAGCTTCGGTGATATACAAAAAATCTTGCTGCGTCGGCATTTGTAGTCCTAAGATTATGCCTCTACCGTGCGATTGATATTGAGTACATGCAACTTTAAAGGCACTAGCACCAAATACTTCCATGACGGGTGTGTTGGGATTACTATGGTTTTGTGCCATGCATTCGTCAATTAATTTTTTGACCGAAACACCAATTTTGTCTTGATTTGAATCGTTCAATTTACCCTATCATCCAAAATATTTTTATTATCATACTTGGAAATTGACCGAAGAAAGGCAGCTATGCTGAAGGGAAGAATTTGTTTCTGACTCTACCAAAATGTGTCAATATAATTGGAGTTTTAAATATTCTCAAATTATGTTGACACAAGTCGGAGAGGTTATCCCCGACTTGGTTATAAATTAATTAATTAATTAATCTACTGATGATGAGTTATCCTTATTGTTGGTTGAACCAAGTTTCTAAATCAGCAACAGTAGAAAAGTCTAATAATGCTTCTCCTAGATTCTCTAATTGTTCAATCGATAATCTTTTAATTCGCTCGATTAATGATGCATCAATTTCACCAATACGGCGATTGAGTTGACGCAGTATTAAATCTTGTCCAACTTCAAGCCTTCCCTCTTGCTTGGCTTGTTCTCTATCTCTTTGATAAAGTGGTTATAGTCGCATAATTAAATAACTCTAATCATATAATTAGAGTTTTAAATATTTTCAAATTCTGTTTTAAAAAGTCGGAGAAATTAGACCTGACTGGGTTATGAATTAATCTCCTGATGATTTTAACTCATTGTTGGTTTAACCAAGCTTCTAAATCAGCAATCCCAGAAAAGTCTAGTAATGCTTCTCCTAGATTCTCTAATTGTTCAATCGATAATCCTTGAACTCGCTCGATTAATGATGCATTAATTTCCCCAATACGGCGATTGAGTTGACGTATAACTAGACGTTGTTCTCCTTGCTTATTTCCGAACTGTATAGCTTGTTCTCTGTCTCTTTGATAAAGTGGTTCTAATCGCATAACTAACTCCCTATCATCTGCTTCTAATTCTTGATTTACTCTCAAGTTTTCACGCAAGTTGTAAACTAATTCGAGGGTTGCTTTCTGGTATGGATGATTTAATGGTAACGCCTGCAACTCGATAATCGCTTGTGACTGCACGCTTCCCCTACCTAAAAGCCTCAACCACAAAGTCTCCGGTGTTTGCGGTAGTTGGTGTATCGCTACAATTGCTGTCCGCAAGGCATCTGGCAGAAAATGTACTCCCGATAACCAACCTGCTTTTTGCATAGTTCCGAAGCTAGACAATCTAGTTTCAGATACGGTGGGTGTTAGCACCCACAACTTGGGAATTTCTGAGTCCTGAAATTTGGTTTTATTTGCTTTAGCTTCTCGTCGTAAGAGAGCCTTTACTTCTAATAATTTTAGAATACAGTCGCATATTTCATCGGTAGAAGCTGGATTGCGGAATGGTTCTATTATCGCAGGATGTTCAGCAAATCTTCCAAGCAATCCTAGCACTTGTAAATTAGAGCTTTGCTGTTTGGCAGGAGTGAATAAAACATCTATTTCTTTAATCTCTCCTGAAACTTTTTCTGATGCCTTGACTTCTCCGTAATCTTTTAACAATTCTTCCAGATAGTCTTTGGCGAATTTATCATGTATAAAGCGCGTCATTAAAATTTAATTTCGTGATATTTATGGAGGATGATTAATAATTGTATTATACATTGGATGACAATTAAATAACTATTTAAACAGGATTGAGCGATTGCTATTAATTAAAACTAGCTTGATTGTAGAGATATAGAGTGAATATTTGTTGTTGGATTATCTACTAGTTAGAAGTTGGATTGGTGTTGGGTAAGAGAGTGAATTGTTGGATTGGTGTTGGATGCTGTAATTTCGATATGTTAATACTTTTGGGTATGTAGGTTGGTTTTGGATGTGTTGGGTAAAAGTGCATATATTCCCAAAAAAGTGGAATTTATCCAACCCAACCAGAAGTCCAACCTAATCGACTAATCTGTAACTATCTTCACCTGCACAAATAACTTTCTCTTTTTGCACAAGTAGGTTGAGTTCGTCGCGAATTTGTGCTTCCGATATGCCCTTGAATTTATTACCTGCATTCTGTTTAATTTGACGTGGAGTCTTTGCACCTTTACCCTTGAGATAATCAACCAGTTTGGTTTGAATCTCGGTCAATTTAATATTTGAGATTGCTTGATTTTCATCACTAGCATTTTCATCAACCCGATGATTGTTTGTTTGATTAAGTGGACTATTTATACTAGTTGTAGATAAATCAATATCGAATTCCAGCCTGAGTAGATTCTCAAGATATTCCGGACTTACAGTATCAAGTTGAATAGCTGGTTTGATTCCTGGTTTATAACTAGTGATATCAGGGAGAATATCTAGCTGCATGGGGTCAACTGAAATAAATATTAGCGGTTGTCCTAGTTGCTTGGATTGTGATTTTAGTTCGGTGAATCTTTCTTTCAATGAGGAACGCTTTTCTGCATCTTCCACAATCTTGGCATTAGTTATGAGGTTGTACAGTACGCCATAGCTGTCATTAACTGTACCATCTGCTTCAACGTTGTAATTGCCTTGGGCAATGATGTAAAGGTTTTTTCTAATATTACTGTCACCTATACCCAAGGCAGCTAAATTAAACGATTGAGTATCGATAATCAGGCAAACATTTAGTTCTCTACCGACTGTAATAATGGTGCTGATTTTCTTGAGGTATGGTTGAAACCATGCTTCCAATTTTACTGTTTCGTAGATAGAGTGCCAATCAGCCAAGATTAACCTGACTGGTTGATTATCAAATTCATGGCGGCGGTGTTCTGGTACTCGACGGCGTTGGTCGTAAATGCTGTAAACTTGGTCAATGGCAGCCATCGCCAGTTGTGGTTCTAAAGGGTCAAATAAAAGTACCCGTCCTTTTTTGTCTAGCCCACAAAAACTGTCATTCTTTTGAGCGATCGCCCAAACATCAGCTATTGGAAACCGTTTACTAAACCTGTTGAGCATATAGCTCTCAGTCACCGATTTACCAGCACCAGTGCCACCTACAATTAGGGTTGAGCGCTTGGCACCCAAGATGCGATTAAGCGGCTCCAGGGTGGGATTATTGGTGGAAGAAGCTGGTTGTATTGTTGGTGTACTGGGTTGGTAGGTGGATGAATCGCCATCTTGTTCATCTTGAGTATTTTCACTTTCTAAGCGTGCTTCTTTATCCCCCGAACCTTCTACTTTGTCGCTGGGGTCAACTGTTCCCTGTAAAGTTTGGCTTCCTTGCAGGTATGGAGTCTTTGAGGAGCGTAGAAAGTTGATGTACTCCTGCTTCTGTTCCTCGCTCATCCCGGCAGTTTCTGCTTCAAACACCGCGTCGTTGGCTTCTATCTGGGAGATTTTGATTTCGGTTTCGCCCAAGATTTCAGCTTTTTGGATGTCTACCGTGTGGTCGTTGGCTATCAGTTCTAGGTCAGCCTGCAATTCTACCTGTTTAACCGCAACAGCGCGATAATCATCTAGTAATTCTGACTGAGCCTTGAGTTCAGCCCGTGCATAGTCCCGTTTCTCTGCTACAGTCTCGAAATTGGCTAGCTGGCGTTCTGTGTCCTGCAAGTGCCTGAGCATCCAACCAGCAGCGGCAAACCCAACGAATGCACCCATCGCCCACAGGGGTTTGTAAGGGTTAGTAGCTTTGACCAAACCCTTGGGTGAAATATCCTCATTGGGTACAACAACCGTAGGCGCTCCGTCTTTCTGCCACTGCTGCCAGTGCCATAAGGTCATGCGGTAAGGACGATTGTGATTATCGGCACACCGTAGTCCTTGGTGGGGAGTGCGAATGCAGAAGTAAATGCGATCGCTCGCGAACTGAGTCCACGAAGCCGCGGCACAGGTTACGCCGATGGTGAGAGAAACCCCAATAGCTGCAATCTTCCTATCAAAAGGCAGTTGTCCGAACCACTGCATGAAGCTGGACTGCTGCTGACGAGCTAATTGTTCGTGTTGGGGGGTCAAGTAGCTCATTTTCTCCCCCTACTAACACTGGTAATATAAACAACTAAAACACCAATAACTACTGCAATTCCTACTCCCGTTGTCCAATTTGATTTGTTGGTAGGTGGTGCATACATCTGTTGGATTTCGCTTTGTGCCACAGATTTAGATGTACTTGCTTCCCACCATTCGCCCACAGGTTCTGATAGGGAACACAGCAGAGCCAGGGAGGCACTACAGCCAGTCATTATATTGGTTACTTGCCTCCCCTTCTCCCCTACTGCCGTCGCGGTGAAGTACAAATGTGCTACACCCAACGCCAGAAGCAGACCAACAGGGTGGACTTGGAGCAGGTGGAAGGTAAAAATCACGGCGGAGTTGAGGGATGCTCCAGCCACAATCTCGCATAGATTGCCTGCCCGTCGAAATGTCCGTTCCCGGTTGTTCTCTGGTACGGGCGGAGGCTGTGTGTTGGATTGTTGGGATTTTACCTGTTGTGGTTGTGCCAGCCCCATATACTCAAAAGGGCTGGTGTTAGTCGGTTTATCTTCAGGCTTCCGTGCCAACACGACTCTATCCTCCCCTTAGCGCCTACCTAAGCCATCCCAGAAGTTCGTCCACCAATTTCCAAAGCCCCGAACTGTGCCACTTGCTGATACGGAACTAGCTGGTGTAGTACTGGCAGCAACTGATACTGGTATCGTTTCTGGTTGCTCTTGGTGGGGGTTCAACGCCTTGGAGCCATATCTGGCACGGGCAAGTAATTCCTGCCTTCTCGCCCTTAGTCCCTCCTGGATGGTTTGACGTTGTTCGCTTACTTGGTGGCGACTCTCGATGGAGGACATCTTGTTTTCATGTCGCCAAAGTTCCGCTTGTAAATCTTGGTGCAGTTGTGTGGCAATCTCAGTAAGGGCATTCTTCCGCTTTTGCTCAATCCGCAGCAAGTCAGCCCTATCTTGGGCATCAACCTTCTGCATTTCGGCATCAAATTCGGCATTGAGCTTCCTGATTTTGGCGATCGCGTTTGCAACCTTCCAGCCAAACTGTTTCCTTAGTTCCGTCCAAGTCACCTGACCATCTGCCAACTTCTGCATTGCCTCGAAGTAGGTCTTGGCGTTTTCTAAAAACGGGTCGAGGTACTGCGCGAGTTGGTCGGCGTTCTGCGCCATGTCTGCAAACTGCTCTAACTTGCTGACATCCGAGAGATAAGCCAGAATATCAGCGTCTACACCACCCCAAGCAAGAGCCTTTTCGTCAACGTGGCTGCTGTGCCCCATTGCTGGGTTTTTGATTCCAAAATCCATAAGTCCTCCTAGAAATTGCCCCAGGTCAACGCCTGGGACGTTGCTTAATGACTATTAATGTCTAGCCATGTCTAGTCAAAATCTTTCTGGTATTGCCCCAACGGAGTTGGGCAGTCAGCGCTTCGATTAGCCCTTCTACCTCGTCTTCAGCAATGCCAAAAAGAATGGCGATCGCTTCACGGATATTGCTCTCTTCTTTTTCTGAGTACCCCTGCAATGTTTCATCAGCAGCGTGTTCCAGGGTGTACTCTCCTAATTCAGCAACTTCGATGTGAAACAGGTAGTAAGTCAGTGTAGCTCTCAAGGCAAGTTTCTCAGTATGGTCTAAGGAGTCTAATTGTGACCCGAAGCGTTCAACAAGGCGGTCAATTTGGTCAGTCTGGGTGAAATAAGTTACTGGTTTTGTCATGATGGTTAATGTCCTAAATCTCGTTACTGGGATTTATGAAGGCAGGAGGAGTGACACCTGAGATTCGCAGTCGGTGGTGTCACTCTCCTTTAAATGCTTTGGCTGCACATTCCATGCACTGGCTGACAAAATCTTTGCGTCGCCTCTGGGTACATCTACATGTAGGTAATTCAATAACTGGCTAACTGCCATCTTTGCGTCACCCAAGGTTACATCCACGGAAGGGATATAGTCATCGACAATGGCTTTAAACTCTGCACTGGCGATGATTTCATCCAACCACTGCTCAATTTTGTTGAGTTTTGCGATTTGGTCTATTGTCATGCTGCCTCCTCGTACAAATCGCCCAAGTCTGCGTCAAACTCAAAGTTGTCTGGTTCTGGAAGAGAAGCTTTAAGTGTTGGGGCATCCGTCGCCTGTTGGTTCAATCCAACAACTCTACTACCAGGAACCCAACTCATTAGCCAACTAAACAATTTGGCGAATGGTATCTGTTTCGCCATCGACTGCGCCAACTTGTGTTCGTAGATAATGGCGTTGGTCAGGGTGGTTAACTCAGCACTAGTAACTGCCGATGCTGGTTTGTCTAATACTCTTTGTGCATGTGACTTTAGATATTCCTCAATATGTGGCTCTAGGCGCACTCTTTTGTTCTCAGCCATAGTTATTTCCCTCGCTGCATCCTGCCAAATGCCATCCGTTGCAATCCAATTGCATTGGCCCAACATCCCTCTGGTACTGGGGTAATACCCTCTCGTTGCAGCATGGAGGCTATTCCTGGCATCTCGACACCACCGCCCCAAGCGACAAAACTTTGAGCGGCATCTCGCCATTCCTCAACTTCCTTAAAGGCAAGGCGCAGGCGATCTGCTAACCAAGGTTTGAGATGACGGGCATAAATGTGGCGGAAGTTAAAATTGCGAGTGCCATACTGAAATTGCTTTGATTCAATACCCTGGCGAATAATTTCAATGCTGCCTGCTTTGCCCGTTCCCAAGAATTGAACCAATTCTGGATCTGCGGCTATTGCATCCAACAAGTCGATACAACCACCGACTGCCAACACTTGGCGGTGGATGATGCTGCCGCCTGGGGCGAAAACTGTGGGAATAACTGTGGATGTACCAAAATCTACTGCGATGGCATGGGCGCTGCGGTCAATTAATGGTTCAGGTTTAGCGGAAACGCAGTAGGAGTAGGAGCCAGCACCTTCGGGGACAACCAAACTCACGTTCAAATTGACCTGTGAAGTGGGCGTATTTTTGCCGTTGAAACTGACTGTGTGACTGCCACTGGTTTTGTCGGTTAACAAATTTTTGAAAACTTTCACATTATGTATAGATAGCACTAAATGCAGGTTCCACTCTTGACGGTAGGGCAGGGTAGCCAACGCCCCAAGTAACGTATGCAAGCCATATTCAGCTTTTAGTGCCGGGTCGTCACTGAGTTTGATGTGGGTTGTTGGGGCTTTCCAGGCTGCGAGTGTACCAGTGAGGAATTCCCGCCCAACTAAATCCTGCCTGTCGCCTGAGTGGTAGAAGAAGTGTCCACCTTCATTCGAGGTCAGGACATCGTGCAATTCTTCCTTAATTTCCAGCACTTTTGAGGGAGTACGGACTCTTGTTTGGTTCAGTCCATTACCTAAGCAAAGCTTTTTTAGCCCTGCCCCTGAATCATCTCCTACAGCTATTGCTGGGGTAGTTTGGGGTGTTTCAGCCTCTTTTAGCTGAGTAGCAATCATTATTCAGTTCCTCCAGATATTAGAGTTTCAGGCGCTCAATCCTTTGTCAGGAGATGATTGAGGCGATTTTTTTGACAATAAAACTCTGTCACCCAAATTCAACAGCAAATAGGCTTGCAGTAAGGTTTTTGGGCGTTTTTAGTCTATGAATGTTAGGATAGCATCAAGTACATCACCTATCAACTAGTACATCAAGTGCTGTTTTAATTAGGGTAAGTAGCAGGACAGCGCATAATGTCTACTGAGTAGATAATTTATGCCTTTGAATGCCTACAAAGAAGCCCAGAACTACCGTTACTTTTGACCCTGATGACTATGAGGAGTTGCAGCAGTGGGCTGAATCTGAGTTTAGGTCTGTGCCACAGCTAATTCTTGCAATAGTCAAAAGGGCATTGATTGAACGCAGAGAACGCAGACAAAGAGAGGAGAAAAAGTGAATGTAGCAAAAATCAACCCTTTAGAACTCCCATCGTTGCCATTAGGGGAGCGATCGCGGCCTATCTGGCTAGCGCACCTGGAATCTACGTTGCTATCGACTGACTAGGCTCTTTTTAGTACATTGGTCTGTCAGTCACCCCTTAGCAACGTTGATTACAACACCATCGGCATTTAGCTGATATGGGCGGAGTCAGGTGTAAAAGATAATTTCAAAATAATTTTATGGCTAACAGCGCTCGCATAAAAAATAATTATGAAAGCTTCTATGTAGAGGATTTATGCTCACTAGTAGGGCTTGTTAAAAAAACAGCCCCCGTGACTAAACCACCATTATTTCAAACAACTGATGATGCTCCCGTAATGACTTCTCACCCTTACTTATCAGGAGCGCAAGCTTGTTTAGGAAAAACCCTTTGGGATGATATTGAGGGTGTTCCTTGTTTTCGGCGCTTTTTTGGTCAAGGTTTCATAGAACACAACATCATTAAAGAAAACCCGGAAACCAACAGAATAGAACTTGTAGCTGGGAATGCAGCCTGGGAAATTATTCAGAAATTTAACCCAGAAGTTGCTTATATGTTTTTAGTTTTTGCGTCTTGCGCCACGGATTTAGAGCAACCTTGGTCAGGTGCATTTACCATCAAAGGAACTGATTTAGTTAAAACTTTTGGTTGGAGTAATAGAACGGATTTAAGTTTAGGTAATAAGCTGAAAAAACTCGGAATTCTTGCCCAGCAAGTAGCCCACCTGAGTATTACCATTAATGAGCTTGATCTAAAACGGATGAAATATTCAGCCGAAATTCAAGCTATGTGGCGGTTGAAGCTTAGATATGAAGGAGACGTATCTCCAACCGTGGAACATAATCAGCCTAATAAAGTTAGCAATGAGACTGACGAGCCTACAGAGTTATTCATCACGGTTGGGGCTAATGACTGGGTTCGACCGTTTCAGGATTTAGAAAACTACCGCTCACTGTATGAGTACGGACTTTTAGCTAAAAGCACTCTGCAAATCAATCCTTATCACAATCCGATGGCTGCAAAGCTAGCAGTATTCCTAACCATAATGAGCCGAATTAAAATTGATGGAGAATACAAGGTAGGAACACTACTAAAGCGGATAGGATATCTTTCAGAAATACAATTGCAGGAGCTTCAGAGTACAAGTAATCGTTATAAAAGAAAGGAACTAATTGAACAGTGGGATAATGCCTTACTAACCCTACAAGATTTGGGTTGGCAAATTAGTTTTGATTTAGTTACCTACCCAGAATCAATTCAACCAATTTGGGTATTACCAGAAGATAAAAATATAGAAGGGCAGCGACGACCTAACGGGTGGCTAAATATTTGGCTAGAAGCCAAAGTAATTATCAAACCTACTGTAAAAATTCAGGAAAAGCTAGAAGCGATTAACGCTCCTGCACTTCCAGTTAGCAAGCCCAAGCCTTACTCTGAGACAAACCTTAAAACTGTACTCACCGAGAGTAAAGATTCGCATACTAACAAGCAAAAAACCACAGCAGTCGAAGATAGCCAAAAACTAATTCCTGGATGGGCATTGGAAGAAGCTTTGAAACTAAGAGGATGGACTAAATCGCATCTTGCAGAGCAACTAGGCTTGCAAAAATCGCTTCCTGGCAAGTGGTGCAATGGAACCCGTAAGATTCAACCCCTTCATCTAAAACTGCTTTGGGAGTGGTTAGCTCCAGAATTAAACCAAATTATGAGCGAGTGAAAATGCGATCGCGCCTGTCTACGGGAGCAGTGCCCCAAAGTTAGGGGCTAAAAATTAGGGGTATAAATGACCGATTTAATAGTGCGATGGCAACGAGAACACCGCAGGCATCGCAGTCAAATAGCTTTTTTATTGAGAATCTAGCCTGGCTGAAATGCTCATTTAGCGCTTCTCAACTGCCATACCCTACATTGTCTACTCTCCCTAAAATCACCTTACATTCTGTCTACTTCTCTAGAATCGGGTAATAGTTTTTTTTAACCTTTTTTTAAACTAATTCTTACATCCGACTTAAAATAAACAGCCCCAAATCCCTTTCAATAAAAGGTTTAGGGCTGTTTTTATCTTTCTAGCTTCAAGTTATTCTCAATAAGTAAAAAGCTGAAACCATTGATAAATCGTTTGTCTACTCAGTTTATTGAGAATAAAAACCCAAAACTCTTTACTCCATATAGCTTTGAGTGGGTAGACAAGTTTTTCTAGAATCCCCCTACGAAATCTATAGGATCGCCCTACGCCACTTATAGGATCGACCTACGCATTTTTTTTGAAACCTTTGTGAATCAAGAGTTCCAGCTTGGTAGACAAGCTTAATTAAGTTAATTAAGTTAAGCGGTCTCGATTTTTCAGGGTCAAAAAAGCGGGATGGTATGAAAGAAGGTTGTTCCGTACCGGAATAGCCACCGTGAAGATTTCTATACAAAGTGCAAGCGTATCTAAAGTCTCAAGTCAATCGCTTTCCCCTTCACCTTTCTCTCTTTTGTGCCCCATTCCCGGACTATTGAGGTGTAATAGTGGCAGAAGGGGTGATGCTTCATGAACGACAACACCCCAAACCATTACCCAAATAACCTAACTCCTGCTGAGTACCACGAACTCGCCTTTGGTAGCGCCATTCACCCTGCCCTCATTGAGCGCAATTTCATCCATCTCGCAGGAGAAGCAGTTTTCTCCTCCCTGTTCATCTCCAATGCCATCCCCCGCAAAAATGCTGGTCGAGTCACAGATGGCTTCTTAAAGCAGTACCAGCACGCCACAGACGGGGGATTATGGATTTCAGGACTTGACCCCCAAAACAACTGGCAACCGATGGAATGGGGGCGATTTAAGCCTTCCCTACCCCGGATTGACCAAGAAAAGGGCAAGCCCGTCAAATACGAATCACCACCCAAAACGCCCAACCGTGTCACCTACTTCGATGTCCCTAACTGTATTTGGGATTTAGTAGCGCAACGGTACAATATCAAGCGGTATCATTCCCCCCTAGCCCTGCGCTTGCAAGACAGGCTTAATCCGCGCTTATTTTGGGAGTGGGTGCAGCGACACCCAGAAATCCCCATAATTTTGTGTGAAGGCGAAAAGAAAGCCGCTAGCTTGTTAAGTCTTGGGTTTGTGGCGATCGCCCTCCCCGGTATCTGGAACGGACGGGTTGGGAAAAAAGACTTTGACGAACGCCTGCACCCCGATTTAATGCCATTAGCACAAAAGGGGCGCAAGTTTATCATCCTTTTCGACTACGAAACAAAACTTAAAACTCGTTGGTCAGTCTTCCAAGCCACCGTGCGTACTGGCAAGACAATTGAGGCCGTTGGTTGTCACTGTGAGGTAGCATTGCTACCAGGGCCAGAAAAAGGCGTAGATGATTTTGTTGTTGCCCGTGGTGAAAAAGCCGACGAGTTACTGAGTGCGATCGTCGATGATGCCAAAAGCCTTCAAGATTACCAGCGCTCGTACTTCCAGAAACACCGGGGACTAAGCAGCAAATACAAACCACATATTACAGTAAATGTCAAGTACCTAACTCAAGCCCTTTCAGTCCAGGGTGTAGGGGAAGATGAGGTGGGGTTCTCCTTCATGAGCCATTCCCCCACAGTTGCAAAGTCCCCAAACCCAAAGGGGAGTTCCCACCCCGAAAGCCCCATAGCCACCACTCCCAAAGGTGAGTCCAAGCCTCATAGCCACGACTCCCAGAGTTTCCTACTTCCCCAGTCCGGACTGGTTGTCTTGTGGAGTGACATGGGCACGGGTAAAACCGAACTCATGCGACACTGGCGCATTGCACATCCCGACAAGCGGTTCCTCAATAACGGGCATCGGGTTAATTTACTGAAAAACCTGGCAGAACGTCTTAACACCGAGATGTACTCTGATTTGGGTTATACAGGTTTAGCCAAAGCTACTGCCCTCAGCATCACCATCGACAGCTTGCACAAACTTAACACTCAAGCCCTCACCTATGGCTGCGTGTTTATCGATGAAGCTTGCCAGTACCTCACCCACCTACTGCACAGCAAAACCTGCAAAGAATACCGGGCACAAATTTTAGAAGTACTGGAATACATCGTGTATAATGCGCCCTTGGTCGTCATCGCCGACGCGCACATGGACGACGTGACAGTGGATTTCTTCCGAGCAATGCGTCCTGTGGGCGAAAAGCCTTTGATTATCAAAAACGAGTGGAAAAATGGCGATCGCCCAATCTACTGGTATGAGGGAGATGATTCTTCTGCCCTAGTTGCCCAAATTTCGGCAGCGCTAATGATGGGACAGAAAATCATGGTGGTTTCCGACTCCAAGCGCTTTATTAAGAAACTTGAACAGTCGCTCTCTATGTCGGTGCGGGTGGAAGACTCAGATGAGCAAGATCTGGGTGTTGGGGAAGAAAGCACAGCATCGCCTACAACCCCATACACTTCAGATGGCAGTTTAGGGGAAAGTTTCTCACCCATAACGGAAGAAACCAGAGTACACAACTCCGCTTCTCACAGATCCCAGCCCCAGAGGGAACCCCTAGCCCCCATACCAACTCATGGCACTACACCCCAGAAGAGCAACCCCAGACCCCTAAAAGTATGGGCGATTCACTCCGAAAACTCCGGTAGTGAAGAAAATGTTGCCTTCATTAAAGACATAACTAACGCTGTAAAGGGTCTAGATGCCCTTTTAACCTCTCCTAGCCTTGGTACGGGGGTGGATATACCTAATTATCATTTTGATGCCGTTTTTGGCGTTTTTCACGGGGTTTCCCAAACTGCTACCGAATGCGCCCAACAACTGTACCGCTATCGCCCAAAAGTACCAATTCACGTCTGGGTAGCACAGCGACCGCCCTTTGGCTACCTTGACACCAACGCCACCAAAATCAAAGAACGGTTACTGCAAACTAATGAAATGACAGCTTTCCTGCTGCGGATTGACCGGGAAACTGGCTCTCGTGGTGCTGAGAAAGATTGGGCATTAGATGCGTACTGCCAAATCATGGCTTCTCGTCATCAATCAATCAACAATCTGCGGGCTGATTTACGGGAACTGCTGACCGAGATGGGCAATCAAATTATACCTATGGGTGCGGAGGAAGATAAACTAGCCCAAGAGCGTCTTAAAAATGCCGCTGCTGCTTTAGATACTGCTTATTACGCAGCTGTTGCTAAAGCCAAAGATATCTCCAAGAGCGAATATCGCCAGCGTACTAGCAAAGACTACCTCACACCGTCAGAAGTGTTTGAATGTGAGAAATTCCGCATACTGGATGCTTATGGAATGCCCGTAACTCCTCTTCTGGTGGAAAAAGACAACTCAGGCAGATTGTCTAGGGCGATCGCCCATTTAGAAGCAATCCTTAAAGAGCCAGAGGGCACAATTGTGGATGCGCGTACCGGAAGACAATACCCTTCCCCGCCAAAAATTGTGGCAGACAAAGACCTTCAGGAGCGATTCCACCTACCATTGTGCATGGACTGGGGCAATTACTCGGCGCGGTGGTTGGCTAGGTTTAACTTGGGACTGCATGATATTCTCAAACGCTTAGTAGCCGGGGAGGAAGTTACGGCTCATGACCCCGACTTATTGAGAATGACCGATATCGCCAAATATTGTGCGCCTCATGTTAAAGCGATTTTGGGTTTCACAGTTCCCTCTAACTGCCAACCAATATGGCTGCTGGGGGTTCTGCTAGAACAACTGGGATTAAAATTGGTTGACCGTAAAGTTGGCCCACGGGGTAAACAGGTTAAACATTTCTCACTAGCTCCAGAGGAATTGAATTTTGCTTATGCAGTGATTAACCACCGTGCCAGTAAACGTGCCCAAAAGGAAGAACGGGCGAGACAAGCAGCCCTTGACCAACAGCGATATCAGGCTGCAATGCAGGCTAGATATGGTGAGCAGTGCGTTGCGGGGGTTCCCCCCGTTGAAGCAACTGCGTTCCCCGAAGGGGTTCTCGAAGAGTACCCGAAGGGGGTTGCACCTCCGACTGACCCTGTATCCACCCCCCCCCATAATGGTATAGAGGAACCCCCATTGTCGGGGGTGGATACCAAAGTTGAAAGCATCAATTTTGGAGATTGTGAACCAGAAGATGGAGAAAACACCCCGATAAAAGCTTGTGTTGAATTACTAAGGGAGGGCATTAAGAATGGAGTTACGGCTGTAAAAGCCATCCTAAGCAGTTGGAGTGAAGAGCGGCGGTGGTGTGCAGTCCTGCTGCTTGAGGAAATTGCCGCAGCAGAACTACGTAAATTGGAACAAATAATACCAAACTTCTATGTGTGGTTGAGTTTGTAACTATCTAATTGCTCTTCAAAAATACCTTGAACCAGTCGAGTCACCAACGTGGCACAGTTTCTGCTGCCAAACTTCAACTCCAAACTGAATTTCCCAACAAATAGGTACTAAACAGCTTTCCAGTACCTATTTAATAGGTTAGGTATAGTACCTATTTATTGCGCCAACGCACATCTGGGCGACATTACACCAATTGTCTTGGAGTTTTCATCCTGTCAACCCTACTTATGAAGCTTTAGTTTTAATATTCATTTTTTCCTTGCGCCATTTGTCAACGCTTTTTTTAACTGCTTCTATTTCTGCGAAGTCCACTTGCACAGTTGCAGTTTCAAATTCAACACCCAAAGCAGTGCTGACTTCGAGAATTTCTACAAAACTGGCACATTGATAATCTGTATCCTCATACTCATAAACTCTTTGTTCATCAATTCCCAATCTATCAGCAAGTTCTTGTTGACTAATTTTGGCTGCTAACCGAGCTTTAATTAAAGCATTTGGTAGCTTATTTAAAGAATCAATTTTAATTTTTAAAGGATTGCTGGTGTCGCAATTAATAAGTCTTTCGTATTCTGCAATTTCTAATTTTAACTCGTCAACTTGACTCTGATATGAATCTCGGTGAAGCTTCCACCGTTCTGGTTCTGCCTTCAATTGTTCATTGTTATCCAATTGGGCTATAGACTGCTCAAAGCGTTGCAACCAATCTAAGGAATTTTGATATTGTTGCTCGTTTTTGATCATCATGGTTTCCACCTTTGTAAATCTATAGCAATAATTCCTTTGCGCGTATTCGTCCTGGTATCAAATTGAAAGAAATCTATGTAGGCTGTACCAGAATCATTAGCTGGATAATTTGACGGAAAGATTTCACCCTTGTACTGAATTTTTTGTTCGGCACGCAAGAGCGCAAAATTAAATAAAGCCGGAGCAATAGATTGTAGGTAATTTATATCAACCCCATTGTCCTCCCAACAAGCATCAAAGTCTCCAGGCTTTTGTTTAGTGGTGACGAAACTACCATCAATATAAATAGTTCTACAGCCTGCTGCTTTTAATTGGGTCATTGCCAGTTCTAGACCATCTACCATGCGCTGTCTAGTTAAAGAAGTACCAAATATTTCCTTAAATTCCTCCCATTCTGCCCAGTGTACCCCTGGTGGTAAATTCCCATTGTCGTTAAATTCTGGAATCATTTCTCACACCCTAACACAGTTTCATTATCCGGTTATGAGTGTCCCATAATTATTTAAACTCAGCATGATCTAACAGAACGACTACAGCAACTATCTTTTTCATTGGGTTTGAGCAAGTCACACCTATTTGCTTCTAGGTTGGAAACTGATTTTAGAGTCACAGCCAGCACTTAATACTACTAACAAGCTACATTAAAACTACAAAACCAACTGAACAGTTCACAAATCTCACCCCGCTGCTGGCACTTCAAAAATTCTTCGCTTAATCAACTCCAAAAATCGTATTCAAATCAAGTGATGAAACCTGACCTGGAATAAGAGTTGTTGGTCTTTTTGAATCGGGAGCGTCTGCCTCAGTGTCAGGCTGATTAGTGGCGCTATTGTGATGGGTTGGGGGATTGGGATTTACCATCACTCCTGATTGAGGCATAACCTGATTTTGCAACACAAACTGTGGCTGTTCCACCCCCAAAGCCAAACGCATATTACTGCCATGTTTGTTCAAAGAATCCTGCGCTTCCCAGCACGCAAAGCGCAACTGCTCTTGAGTATACTTCCCACTGTGGTATCGGGCATAAGGCAACAAAGCTGCCACCAGAATATCAGCCACCTTCCGGTTAACCTCATCCTTGGGTAGAGAGTTCAGGTAGTCAACAACTTCCGCCATTGGGTCGCCCTCATAAGGTTGGAGACGCAGACTCAAACTCAGGCGCTTTCTCCTAACTCTTGTCATTAGTAGCCTCCAGCCCCACCAAATAATCAAATAGCCCAAAGCAGTCCACAAGGCGAGAGGAAGTACACTGTTCCCCAAACAGCTTTTTCTCCAAGTTAAAAGTTTGTTTAACCTGCTCGCTTATACCACTACCCCAAATCATCCGTGTGAAATGTTTGTTATAATTCTTACTTTTGTATCCCGAAGTTCTAATTTTTGTACCGCCACTACCGTAACTGTCCCTACTTAAACTAGACTGAGTTTCTATTTTTGGTTCGCAGTTGAAATATTTCTCCAACTCCGGCTCAACGTGGTAAGCCGCACCCCCACCAATAATCACCTCGTCCAGTTGGGCAGGCAAAACCCGACTCATCCACCGCTCTAACTTATCCCAATACTCAGCCGTCGCCACAGAGATAGCCTTATCTATATCTTGAACTTCCTTATCTCTTAAATTTGGGTCTTTGGCACTGGCTAAAGCAATAATTGCCGCACATGTAGACCAGTTGGGACGGCGGGTGTGATTATAATTTGGGTTATATATCTCATCTAGAACAGCATACCGCGCTTGGAATATAGCCCCAGCTAAACGTTCCCGGTCTAGACCGCTCGTCATCTCAATCACCATATCCAGCATATTGGCAAACCCCAATAGCGGACTATCTCCCAGCTTTAACTGTCCTCGGTCGAAGTAAAGTGCAGTCGTATTCCTGTGACCAAACATCAGCACCCCCAACTGTTGGGAACGCAACCAATCAATTCCCTCTTGCTTAATCCTCACAGCAGCCAATCCCCCACCTTCTGGACGGCATAAAAAGCGTTGCAAATTCACCTTCAATGGAGTATTTCGTACCCCAAAGCCAGCCAGCATTACTCGTAATTGCTCCTCAAACTTGCGGCGATCGCTATATTCATTCCAGGGAAGCAGCAGCGCCAACTCCACCTTTAACGGCTTTTTCGGCGATACCTTAATATTGCTAGTTTCTACAATCAGCCCAATAGCTCCCAACACCTTCCACAAAGCATTCTCGTACTTGAGTTCCTTAATTCTGTCTTGGGGATCAAAACAAGCAGCGAAATCACCCAACACCACTACACGCTCATCCCAGACAACCCATAATTGTTGGTCGGGGCTAGGACTACCAATCCACCCCAAACGTGCCATGTAGTTGTCGAGTTTTGTTTTGGTAATCTCCTCAACAGCAGGTGGCATTAGTAAATAATTGGGTTTTTTAGAGCCAGCTAGCTGATAAATAATCTTAGTTTGCGACCCACCCACGTCCACGCTGAGATAGATGTCGGCCATGCATCCAATCAGAAAATGACTACCGCACCATCTTGGCTCAACAATGCCTCAAATCGCCTCAAAAAATCTACGTATTTTGCACCAAGTGGTATACCTAATGAGCCGATTCTTGATTGCGGTAGCCCACATAAATTGTGCAGAAATTGCACTCAAACTGTGCCATATCTGCACCAGGTGCTACCCCAAAGACAGATTTCGGGTGGAGAGTATAAAATAGTCGTACTCACTACGGTTATTTGCCCTGCGGGTTGCCTGTGGCAATGCCTTGCTGTCGCTCGTCACAAATAACCTGCGTTCGCCCCTTCGGGGGAATATCGCGGATGCTTCTATCAGCAATAAAAGCATTCACTACAGTTAATCTTCCCATCAATCAGCACAAACACACCATGAAAACCACGATGATTCAACTCAAATATGACATACGGCTACGCGATCGCCCGTACCAAAAAACTCAAGCGGCACAATCTTGCTGGCAGTGAAGCGCATACTGCCCGAACACGTGAAACACCTAACGCTGACCCAGAAAAGCAAAATATCAGGCTCATCGGCAGCACTGAACAAAACGAACACTTGGAGGATTTGGTACTGGCGAAGATTGGGCAATACGAACAAAAGCGAAAAATCAGAACTGATGCTGTCTACTGTGTCGAGATTCTCCTCACCGCATCGCCCCAGTACTATCGTCCAGATGACCCAACTCGCGCTGGGTACTACCACGAAGACAAACTTAAACAATGGGTTGATGCAAACCTCAAATGGTTACAGGATGCTTACCAAGACCGAATTGTGAGGTGCGAGTTGCACTTAGATGAGGCGACACCACACTTGCACGCCTACCTCGTACCCCTCGACAAGGACGGACAACTCCGGTGTAATCATTTCTTCGACGGTCGCCAAAAGATGATGGCTTTTCAGGATGACTACCACACCGCGATGCAGCACCTGGGGTTAGAAAGAGGCATCAAGGGTAGCAAAGCCCAACACCAGGATATAAAAGACTTTTACCGGATTGTGGAAGAGGGGAAAGACCTAGAACCTGGGAAACTTACAAGCGAACAACTTCAAGCTAAATCTGCTGATAGAGATAGGGCTATTAGAAAGAAAAAGGAGATGGAAGCGACTGCTAAACAACTGGTCAAAGAAAATGAAGCACTAGAAGCACGCATTCAACAGTTGTCAGCCGAAAACCAACAGTTGCGTTCTGAGCGAACCCAACTTGCTGACCAACTCCGAGACCTCCCCCTAGAAGATGTGGCATGGCATTTGGGACTAACTCAAGATACCAAAGGCAATCTCCGGTGGAAAGGTGTGGGCCACATCATTAATATAGATGGTTCTAAATGGTATGACTTTTCTCCCAGTGTGAATAAAGGTGGCGGCGGGGCTATCGACCTGGTGATGCACGTAAACGGGTGCAACTTTAAAGAAGCGATCTCCTGGTTAAATGACCGCTTTGGTGAGTCTGAAATGGAGAGAGCCGTTACCCACCACGCCAGGGAACAGGCTGCTGAGATTGCCCGAACAGAACCAACGCCCCAGTTTGTACCCCCTGTCGAGGACGAAAGCAACTGGCAGGCAGTTTACAACTATTTGACGCAGAAACGGGGATTGCCTGAAAACTTAGTGCAACACCTCCACACAAGCGGGTTAGTTTATGCAGACTCTCAACAAAATGCTGTGTTTTTGATGAGAGGGCTGAATGGTGAAACTACTGGGGCGTTTTTGAGGGGGACGAGAGGTGAAGACAATACTTTCATAGGATATGCCACTGGCACCAAACGTACTGAGGGGTGGTTTTATATACGTTGGGGAGGACAACCAAGTGATGAAATACAGAGAGTAGTGTTATGTAAATCTCCTGTTGATGCACTGTCTTTTGCCATGTTGGAAGTCGAAGCACTGGGAGAAATGCCCCAACAAAGGACAATTTGTATGGCAGCTGATAGCGTTAGGAGTGTGTCTGTGGAGTTCCTTAAGAATATTCCCACAGTGGTAGCTGCTTATGATAATGATGCTGCTGGGGATGAAACGGCACAAGCAATTATGGAATTATTGCCTCTCTCTTGTAGGGTAAGACCTCAAGCCAAGGATTGGAATCAAGAGCTATTGGAGCAGCTGCAAAAGTCTGAACAAAAGCATAATAAACAATTAGAAAGGGACTAAATCGGTGTTCTAGCACAAACGAGATATTTGGACATTCTCTAAACTTGGTCAACCCACTAAAAAGGGAATTGAACCAGGGTGGAATTAGCCAAGCAGATTTAGCATTCGCAATCCTTGCTACTAACAGCAGTTGCCGAGTGACCTGGTAGCACTCTCAATAAACCTGGTGGAAAGTGGGAGCCTAAGTACAGCGAAAAAAAAACGGAAGTTGGGAACGAGATAACCCTCACACGTATTCTCTGAATCGGTCGATACCAGAGTAGGGGAGTCACCCTGGTGATGGAGCGGCTTAGTCTAACTCAATACCGTATTCGCAAGCGGATTATGCCACTGTTTGCGGAAGTCAAACATAATTAGTAAGTCTAGCTGGGATGTTATTGCATCATAAGAAATCATCATGTCTCTCCAGAGCTATGAAGGTACGAATACTGCTAATACCCGCAGTCTATTAATTATTGGGTGTTCTCAACGCAAGCGTTCAGATCCTGGGTTACTACCTGCAATCATTCGGTATGATGGCCCAAGTTTTCTTGTGCTGCGTCGTTTTCTGAGGCAATGTCCTTCAAAGTTGCCGCCAATAAACGTATGTATTCTGTCAGCAGAATTCGGTTTAATCTCTCAGCATCACTTGATACCGTATTATGATCGCCGAATGACAGCCACAAGAGCGCAGCAATTGCGGTCAGGAGTTCTCGCTGAACTAGAAAATGTTGTCAAGTCCCGACTCTACCAGGAAATCTTTATTAGCATTGGGAGAGATTATCTCCAAGCAATAAACGGCTACGAAACTATACTCCCAGCGAACTTGAACATCCGAATCGCCTCTGGTAGCTTGGGCAGAAAGTTAAGTCAATTACATGATTGGTTGTACGGGAAGCCACCAGACATAACCTGTGGTCTACCCAAATCGCTTCACTGCCACAAAAAAAATCAAATTCGGGGTATAAAGGTCGCACTTACTCCACAACAGGTGCTTGATGTTGCTTACCAGGCGTTGCAGACAGACGATCAGGAATTTACTCGCTTTCAATCTTGGTATGTTGACGTTGGTACTAATCGTGTAGCGCCGAAGTGGTTAGTTAGCCAACTAACTGGACTATCAGTTAGGGATTTTACTACCAAGGAAGCACTGCGATTGTTGGCACAGTTGGGCATTGAAGTCAAAAGGGTGTGAAGTAATACGTATGTTCTAGTGCTGTTTTAAAGACATCAAAAAATTTTTGCTTATAGCTGTAAGAATTTACCAACCTCATGGCAATTCTATATTAGGAACGATGTTTGGAGGATATTGAATGTGCAAAGTGCGGTAATTTTTGTCGTTACCACTGTAATAATTTATCGCCTGGCTGGCAATTATATATCAGGGGTAATGTTTAGGAGGTCACATTGAAACGACAAGTTGGGCAACCAGTAGACCCGTCCTATGACTCTGTATTGCACCAGAAGCAGCAGTTGCTAAGTCAGGCAGTTCAGGAAAAGTGGCAAGTTCTTCAAAACACAATTCAAGTTTATGTTATTCAAGCGATAAGAAAATCGGGTGATAAGTTGGGTAACAGCAGCGATCGCAATTTTACCGCAACAGTAGCAGAGGAAATTTTCCACGAAACTGTTGAGGAGGCATTCAAAATAGCTGATAAATTTGATCCTAATCGTTTGGCTCATCCCTGGCTATTGGGTATTGCAGCTAAAAAAGTACAACGGTGGCAACGTCAACAAACCCAGCAAAATCAGCGAATCACACCCATTGCCGAACTCCCCTTAGTTCGCAAACTTAAGCAGCAAAATTCAGAAAGTCTTTCAGAAGAAGAAATTTTAGGAATATTAAATAAATCATCAAATTCGTCCGACCCCGAAATGTTGGAATATTTGCTGTCATTGGTAAATGACGGTTATCGAGAAGTACTTAAATTAGCTTTTGTTGACGGTTTAGATGGAGAATTCTTGGCTGCTGCATTAGGCATAACACAAGGGGCAGCTTACACCAAAAAGCACCGTGCGATCGCACAGTTGCGTCAAGCTTATGCCCAAGGTAACAAGTCATCAGAGGAGGGCAGATAAGATGCAAAATCAAAATCAAAATCAGCAGCCCTACTCCCGTGAAAAAGCCATTCATTTATATGTGCAGGCTTTAGACCAAGGTGACATGGAAGTAGTAGCCCAAATACTTGATGCTGCTTGTGATGACCCAGAATTAGAACGAATTATTACAGAAATTAATTTAGCCTACCAAGAAGAGGAACAGCTAACACCAATAGCTACCGACGCGGAAATTATTAGAAATTTACTCCACAAGCACCTGCATAGCGCATTTGAAATTATTCAAGAAGAGGAAAAACCTTTAATTTTTGAAGACATTGATGAAGAAGAAAAACCTGTAACAGTTGGCGATGTTATTAAGCGTTTGCAAGATATCAACCGCGTACCATCAGCAGATAAGGACATTATTAGTAAATTCCTTGACAGTTCTGTGCCACTACCAGTCAAACTTAATATCCAAGCTGTTAGGCAATTAGCGGCCGAATTAAGAATTAATGCGAGCGAGCGATTCTTGGATATGTTTCGAGATACCGCCATTACTTTATCGATGGGACGCAGCCACAATAGGGCGCAATTAGCAGCAGCCCGCGAACAAAAAAGTCGATATAAAACTACATCGAATAATCGTCAACCAATAGAAAACAAAGTCAAAAACAATACTGAGGTCGATAAAACATAGATGATACTAGAACATCGCCGTATGGTAATTTCCCAGGCTGTAGAACTGGCATATCAAGAAGCTGGACTGGAGTTAGCAAATCTTAAACCTGGTGTTGTACCTCTGTATGAACTGATTAGGGCTTACCCAATCAGGGTAGCAGAAATCAAAGATATGACCATTCAAAGTGTTGCCGATTTTTTAGAAGTGGAAACAGGACAAAAACTACCTTTAACAGATAGCGAAAATCAAGATTTAAAGTTAGCTGGATACTTGTATTTACTGGAATATAAAAGTTTTTTTTACGGCTGTATTTTAGTCGAACAAAAGCCTCATTTAGCCCCAGTATCACGCCGCCGATTTTCAGCCGCCCACGAATTAGGACATTACTTATTACATTTTCTTCCTTTACTTCAAACTCCTCAAAAAAATAGTTTGAAAGAGCCTTTGATTTTAACAGAAGGTTTATACGTTCAAAATAAAAGTGAAGAAGATGATGAAAGTAAGGAAGATAACGATAAATCCACGGCACAATTTACCTTTACAAATGGCATACAAGCAGTAATTGATTCTCTAGGCATAGACGAGAAGCAAATGGAGGCAGAAGCCGACCAATTTGCGGCTGAACTTTTAATGCCAGCATCGGCTTGTTTCGCTTTAGCCAAGCGTTATCGTGGTCGATTTGGTACAAAAAGAGATGTTTTAGCTAAACGATTAGCAACCGAGTTTTTAGTCAGTCAAGAAGCCATGAAACGACGGTTAAAAGATTTGCAATTACCAGAAATACTCTTAAATAAAAATTCATAAACTATTAATAAATAGGAGGAGTATATCTATAAAAATGGGATTAGATTTTATTAAAAACTACGGTGGTTGTCGCGTCGAACAATATGATGCACAGTTTCCTTTATTGTCAGAAGAAACCGACGAAGACTTGAACCAAACCCCAGAAAAAGTTGATTTAGATTATGAAGTAGAACACCGTGCAATTGATTGGGAACCTATCAATTTAAGCACCTCACCTAACTGGCGACCTAGTAACTGGCATGAACGACCAACTCACTTTATAGATGGTAAAGATGTAGGGGAAACAGTCGCTTCGGTGCGTTCTCCTAGCGGTCAGTTAGTTCCTATCCGCCTTTCTCAAATTGGCAGTATCACCATGCGGGTAGAAAACGGAGAATGTCGGCGCTCCTTTGAGGTTGTTGAGCGTGTGGTATCGATGGCGGTAGACCTTTTCCCCTGGACAGAAGTAGAAAGTTTTGCTGCTGCTTTACAAGACAATGGATTTCGTTTGCTACCAGTTCGCCCTCCTGGTGGGATATCCTCCTACGATTTTGAAACCATGCGAAAACGAACTCAAAACCGATCCAATACTGAAATGGAAGCGTTGGAGGAATCTGCAATTTCCCACAGTGGCGGTGAACCGACAGTGATAGATGGACGATTACAACCACGGATGGGAGGTTTTGACATTGACGAATCACCAGTTTTCGGTGTGATTAAAACCCAGCGCCAAAATTACTTACATATCAAAGGGATACAAGTTTTATATGGACTGGAAGCGGGTCAACGTACACCAGTATTTACTATCTCTAGAGGATGGCTACCCGTTGTTTCTTGGTTTGTTCGTCTTTCTGGAGGGGGTGGTGGAACTCCCAGTACGGGAATAGTGCGCGTGGAAGCATCAAAAAGCTGGTTTGAGAAGTATCACAAGCATAATTGGGATTTTGTGGATAAATTATCCCGAACTGTATATGAGTACCGTTGTCGAGAGTGCAGTTATGGACGCGCTGCTATTTCTCTACACCCAATTGTTCGAGCCGAAGAAAGTTTAGGTTCGCTTTTCCAACCATTAAGTATCTTATCCAATCGTTTTTACCGTTTAACTCAGCTATAAGGTATAAAATTACACTTTTGTAAGTGTAAACAATCAAATCTAAAAGGAGTTATTAAAGAAATGGCAAAAGAAAATACAGATAATGAAGTAACATCCAACTCTGATAGTCCACAAAATACATCTAAAATTACAAACCCCATCGAATTAATTGGACGGGTTGCTTCTCCCCCACAGTTAGAATCAAATTCTGAGGAATTCTATTTCTGGGTTCAACGCGATCGCCTCGTAGAAAAGACTCAATTGGTTCGTGCCGAAAGCCAAATTGAGGGTAAAAAAATTGAGTTTTATGGTGTTGTTCAAGAAGTTCACCGTCGTAGTCGAAAACGTGATATTTATGAAGAGTCAGATGTCATGGACGGTGATGTAGGAAACGATCCACCTTTCAAACCTGAAGGCGTTACCTACGCTAGCGTCAGTATTTTACGCACCAACCCGGATGTTCTCACACCTCCCATTGAACAAAGCAAAGTTTATTTGGGTGGTCAAAACGAAGCAGAATTTTCCTACGGCTTCGATGAGATGAAAAGACCAATGGCTGTAGGTCGCTTGCGTAATGGTGGTAGTAATTTTGCTGGTTTAGCAAAAATAGACCTAGCTTACTTACTGGGTGATTATAGTGGTCATTTAAATGTCACAGGGATGACAGGTGCTGGTACAAAGACAAGTTTTTTGCTAACTATTGTCAAATTACTTCTCCATGAAGCAAAGCAAAAAACTGGAAAAGACCCTTTACATATCGTGCCTATTGTACTGAATGTTAAGGGTGAAGATTTGATGTGGATTGACCGCGAAGGTAGAGAGTTCAAGAAAAAATTTGAAACAAATAAACAAGATTGGAAAGAACTAGGTATTCAACCAGAACCTTTTATTGGAACACAATTTTACACGCCGAACCAGTCAAATACTAATGGTGGAACCACAGTAGATGGTTGTAATGCTACAGCTTATTATTGGTCTTTTTCTGATGTGTTAGCTGAAGGGCTTTTCCCCTATCTTTTTAGTGATGATTCTATCAGCAATGTGATGATGTTTTTGGTGAATGATATCATTGCTGAGTTTACCGATGCAGATGGTCAACCAGTATTAAAACATGGAGTGCAAAACTGGGAGCAATTAATAACTTGGATTAGAAATGAGGCTTCTACAGGAGAAGCAGAGCGTCAAATAAGAAATCATCAAACAGGTACTTGGCGTGCTGTATGCCGTCGATTGTCGGATATTATCAATGAGGGTGAGAGTATATTTCCACGAAATGCTCATAGTGGAAAACCATTAAAAGTTACACGCTCCCAAACTTCTCAACCACAGGTAATAGATATCCATTCGTTACCATCATCTTTACAGCGTTTTGTCGTTGCAGCAATTTTTAAACAAGTCGTCGCTGCACGTAAAGGTAAAAAAGCTGTTCGTGGTTTGCGCTACCTTCTAATTTTAGATGAATTAAATCGTTTTGCTCCACGCAACAATACAGACCCTATTACTAAGCTTTTAGAAAATGTTGCGACAGAAATGCGAAGTCAAGGGGTTATTTTATTTGGTGGACAACAATTTGCTTCGCAGGTTTCAACCAAAATTGTTGAAAGTGCTGCTGTGCGAGTGCTAGGACGCACAGGGATTGCCGAATTACAAGAGAGGGTATGGCAAGGCTGGGATAAATCAGTACGACAACAAGCAAGTGTTTTAAAGCTGGATGAAAAACTCATCATGCAAACGACATTCCGACAGCCAATGTTTGTTAAATTACCATTTCCGTCCTGGGCAATGAACCGAGAAGATATTGCTCCAAAACCAATGGCACAAACTCCGGAGGTCTAAGATTATGCGTATATTACATACTTCTGACTGGCATTTAGGTCATAAAGTTAATAGAACTTATGACTACAGCAACGAACTTTTTACCCAAATTGAACGCATCTGTCAACTAACAGAAGAACACCAAGTCGATGTGTTATTAGTCGCTGGTGATATTTTCGTGCGTCGTGCGCCGGAAGTGACTAAACACTTGGCAAAAATTTTATCTCCCTATGTGCAACGTGGGCTGCATATCATCCTTCTACCAGGAAACCATGATGACCGAGAGCATTTTCGGATGATGAACGCACTTCTATCTTTAGAACAAGGAGGAAGCGATCGCGTTCACATTGTCGAAACTCGTGAAATTTTTACCATCAAAGATGTCCAATTTGCCGTCATTCCTTACCCTAATAGAGATTTACTAGAACCACATCGTGCAGATGCAACTGGAAAAACAGAGCGTAACGTAGTTCTGAGTACAGCTTATGCCAATTTAGTGCGGTCTGTTGTTGACGCTCTTGACCCATCATTACCAGCAGTTTTTGTAGCTCACGTCAACGTCGCAGGTGTCACCACACCCAGCGAAAAAGAATTAAGTTACGACCAAGATATTCGACTGGGAACAGCAGACTTGCCCCTAGCATCAAATTTGGCCTACATTGCCCTTGGTCACATACACCAACAACAGCAAATCGAACATCCGATTCCTTGTTGGTATAGCGGCAATATTGAGCGGCTAGACATGGGTGAACGCAAGGATGATAAAAGTGTTTTGTTAGTTGATGTTCCCCCAGAAGGAGTAGCTACCGTCACGACTTGGGAACAGGAAGCGACATTGAAACTAGACGCGACACCTTTTCATGACATTACTATTCCTGCTGCTGAGTTAGAAACGCTACCTAGTTTGTATCCAGATAGCGATCGCGCTTTTTTCAAAATCCGTCTGGAACTTCAACCTGGAGATGATCCTGTATTTCTACAACGTCGAGTGCGTGAATCATGTCCTCGTTGCCTGGATGTCACCTTTTCAGGTCAAGGTTTATCTCGTACCGCAGGTAATATTCCAGACCGTCCCGAAGATTTTGCAACAACCGTTTTGGAATACTTACGTCAAGTTTATGCTGACGACCCAGATTTAGCGGAATTAGAAAAACGAACAAATGAACTAATGCGTGAGGTAAATGATGTTATTACAGCGGATTGAACTTAAAGGTTTTTTGAGTTATTACGGACATAAAAATGAAGCAGGCGAAGTGGAGCCTATAGTTATAGATTTTCGCCAATCACCACTTTGGCTAATTCATGGTGAAAATGGTGTTGGTAAAAGTGCGCTTTTTGATGCCATTACTTTTGTGTTGTACAAGCAACATCGTGGGGGTGGAAGTAGTTTTTATAACCTTGTTAACGATGCAACTGACAAGGCTGAAATCAACCTAGAAATTGAACTCAATGGTCAAAGTTACCTGGTGCAGCGAACTATTACAAGGACTCGCCGTAAAGTAAAGGGTAAATATGAGGAGGGAGCTAATGTGTGGGGAATTGTAAGATGTGGTACGCGAAGCAATTCCCCAGCGATACCCGGTACTGAGAACAAGGTTGAAGAATGGGTACAAAACAATTTGCGAATGAGCGACAAAACTTTTGTCTCTGCGGTTGTGCTACGTCAAGGTGAAGCTGATGCATTCTTGAAAGCTAGAGCAGATGAGCGGAGGACTCGCTTACTAGAACTGCTCGATCTTAACTTTTATAAAAAACTGGGAGAGAAAGCCACTAAACAGCGTAATGACTGGAAAAAGAAACAAGATACAAAACAGGAAGAACTTGATGGCTTGCCTATAGTTACAGTAGAACAATTAAAAATTCAACAGCAAGCCATTAATGAAGTACAGAAATTACTAACCCAAGCAAAACAATCTCAGTTGCTTAAAAAACAAGAGTTAGATAATGCTCGTAACGTAGCCGATTATATCGCTCAAATATCTGAGAAGGAAACACAGCAAAGTATAGATGCTGTTCTACTTGCTAAAGCTGATGAAATATTGCGGAATATACGCCGTTATCGAGAACTGAAAAGTATTTTCCAGCAGTTAGAAGTTTTATGGAAAGAGCGCGGGCGTTTGGAAGAAGAAAAAAACAGAATTCAACAGATTAACGAAAATGTTACTACTCTTAACAATCAGTTAAACGAACTTGTTCCACAGTTGAATAAGGTCAAGGATACTGAAAAGCACGATAATGATGGAATTACAACTCTAACACAGCGTTTAGAAGAGTTTCAAAAACGTCAGCAATTATTGAATAATCAATTAAATGATTTGAAGCAAGTGTTACGATTAGAAAAGCAGATAACCGCAGAAGAAGAAAAACTCAAACCTCATAGTGAAGTTTTAGCAAAATCTGAAGAAATTATCCAAAAATACAGCCGATATGAACAACTAAAACAAGGTGTTCCTCTGCTGCAAAGATTAAAGAATGCGACACAACAAATAATTGAATCTGAAGAAGGACTCCAAAAAGCGCAAACAGACTTTGATGCTTGTCAGCAACAGGTCAATGATGCTAAAACCGAGGAAGAAACGCTACAGAAAGCTTTAGAAACGACAATACAGGAATATGAAAATCTTCAACAAACTCTGCGTAATTGTGAAAGACAGATTACACTCTTTGATGAAAAACTAAAACATCGAGATAGTGTTTCTCATGAAACAGAGTGCCCAATTTGTGGTAGCCATTTAGATAATGAAGAAGCTCAGAGTCGGCTAGAGAAAGAATGTAAGTTGTGGCAAGAAGAAAATTCAAAATTTAAATTGCAACAAAAAAGTATCAACCAACAACTTAAAACTAAAGAACAGGATAAATATGAAGCAGAATCTACTCTAAATGTAGCAAAAAATACTACTCGTAATGCAGAAATAAAACTTGCTGCAACTAATGCACAACTAGAAGGAATAAAAGTCAATCTTACTAAACATAGTAAAGAACTTGAAGTTGCTCGACAAGAAGCTGGAAGTTGGATAGATAAACTAAATCAATTACCCAGCTTAGAAATCGAGTTGCAAAATATGAAATTAATAGCAGAGCAAAAACAAAAGCTCTCTAATGCTCAACTGCTGAAAAATAGTATTGATGAAACAATTGATAACTGTCAAAAGCATTTAGAAGAACTACCAAAATTTTCTCCTGAACAACGAGAACAACTTCCATTAGACAATCAAAGAGTAAGTAAATTTATTCAGGAATGTCAAGAGGACAAGCGATTTCTTGAATCTGAAGTAAGAGAACTAAAATCTAAACGCGAAGAACTAGAAAATCAGAAGAGGGACATCGAGGGCAAACTTAATTTGGCTCAACATCAATTAAGTGAATTAGAACGTCGAAAACAGAACGTAGAGAAAGAAGTTGAACGCCAGAAAAATGCGCTACCACCAAATTGGGTCAATCACCCAGCTTGTGTAAATGAAGAAAGCTTGGAAACACTACACACAGAATTAGCTTCTTTGAAAGACTCTGAAACACAAGAGAGTCAACTACACGAAGCGCAAAATCGAGTTAATCAACTTGCTGGTGCTATAAATACACTAAAAGAACAGTTGGAGAAAATACCAGTGCAACATCATCGTCCTGTAGCTGATGTTAAGGCTGAAATCGATGTCATTGATACTACACTTCAACAAACGGAGGAAAAGCTAAATACAGAAAGACAAAAACTAAGTGAGATGAATAGCCAGAAACAAAGATATGATGAACAACTAGAAAAGTTAAAGGAAGCTAAGAAAGAACTAAGTTACTATAAGCGCCTAGCAGATGCTTTTGGTAACAAAGGATTGCAAGCAAAAATAATTCAAAAATCTCAGGAAGCAATTCAAATAAATGCTAACAATACTTTAGCTCACCTTAGTAACGGTACTTGGCAAATTGATTTGAAAGAAAATGAAGCTCAAACAGAATTAGAAATTCTGGCTCGTGACTTGAGAAGCACTAGTAATCCATTACGTCAGTTTGACTATTTAAGTGGCGGCGAAAAGTTTTTAGTTGCTGTTAGTTTAGCTGTGGCAATTGGTCAATCAATTTCCGGTGGTCGTACTGTAGATACTTTAGTTATTGATGAGGGATTCGGAAATCTGGATAAAGATAAACGTCCACTAATGGTTAGTGAGTTACGTCGTTTAAGTGAAGATGTATTACAAGGAGGCAGAGTGATTGTCGTTTCACATCAAGAAGATGTTTGTGAGGAATTTGGCAGTAAATATCGTGTTTATCGTGACGCTAATAACCATGCTAAAATAAAATTTTATAATCTTGAAAGTTGATCTTTTATTTTAAAAATTTCTGATTAGAGTAAGCTAGATATTGAAGAATAAATATCTTAATAAAAAATCAGATGTTTATTCTTTAATTTTTTATAAATTAGAGCAAAATTTGTATGCTCATTGTTGCTGGCATCAGTTTGAAAGGAATCAAACCTCGCGTGTGGGATAAAAACTCTCCTTATTATCTTCCACAATTACAAGCAGTTATGGTTTCCTACGCTGAATTTCATCAAAGACCAGTGCTTCGACGTAAAGTTATAGAGCAAGGTCTGAGACAATATCTTGGCATTCCAGAAGAGGTAAAGCTTTACCTTGATAATGGAGCTTTCTACTTTATTAGTCGTGGTGGAGAAATAGTAACAAAAGACTATGAAGAATTTGTTCGAGGCGCTAAACCAGACTGGTGTCCCATTCCCCAAGATTTCATCCCCACTCCAAAAATGTCATTGTCTGAGCAGAAAGAATGCTTTACTCTGACAATGAAAATGAATCTTTCTTATAAGAAGGATAAACAATTTATTCCTGTTATTCACGTTAGTAATTTTTTAGAGGATTATGTTATAAAAATAAAGAAAAATAAGGCACTAAGACTAAAAACAGGAATTGCATTGGGTGGTATTGTTCCCAACTTGCTACGCGCACCAAAAGCTATACCATACCAAAAAGTTTTAGAGAACCTTCAACACGTTCGAGAAGAATTTAAAGATAAAAAACTTCATGTATTTGGTATAGGTGGTACCGCAACATTACACATAGCAGCATTATTAGGAATTAATTCTGTGGACTCAAGTGGGTGGCGCAATCGGGCGGCTCGTGGAATAATACAGTTACCAGGAACAGGGGAGCGAATAGTTGCCGAATTGGGGAAATGGAAAGGTCGCAAGCTTAGTCAAGACGAGTTTAAACAACTTGAAGAATGCCAATGTCCAGCTTGTAAAATATATGGTGTGGCTGGTCTTCAACAAAATGGAGGTATAGGCTTTTGGAATCGAGCTACTCACAACCTGTGGACTCTTCTAGAAGAAGCTCGGCTGATTGAACAACATTTAGTGGCAGGTACTTATCAGAATTGGTATCCAACACATCTGGATAACACTATCTATCGCCCACTCATTGATCAAATAATCAAAATTTCTCCCTCTGTAAATTACACAGATCAGTCGGTCATAGCATGAAGCCGAGATGCGCTGCTGGCTTCTATTGATGAGTTGAGTGAAGAATATAATTTTAGATATTTGCGTACTCACATACTCAAAAACACAAATATTCAAACAGAACAGTACATAAAATGACGGCGATCGCCTGCTTGATTTTTTTGCGTATCTAAAAACTCAAATATTCAAATACTTGATGTTTTTTCAATGAGTTGGTAAATTATGAGCATCAAGTTTTCAGATTTTTGCGTACCTGAAATTTCAAGTATTCAAAAACGCAAGTTTTCAGTAATTTAAAAACTCAATATTTAGCATGACACCATGATTATTACAGTTGCATCATTCAAGGGGGGGGTGGGCAAAACGACGACTGCCGTTCACCTCGCTGCTTATCTCCAGTCCAAGGGGGAGACACTGCTCATTGATGGCGACCCCAACCGTTCTGCTAGCGGCTGGGCAAAACGTGGCAATTTACCCTTCAAAGTAATTGATGAAAGGCAAGCTGCTAAATATGCGAAGAATTATCAGCATATTGTCATCGACACCCAAGCGCGACCGGAGCAGGAAGATTTAGAAGCATTAGTAGAAGGATGCGATTTGCTCATTCTTCCCACTACTCCTGATGCTTTATCCCTCGATGCCCTCATGCAGACTGTAAATGTCCTCAAGTCATTAGGTGCTGACCAGTTCCGTATCCTAATTACCCGCGTTCCACCCAAGCCCCGGCGGGATGGAGAAGAAGCAAGAGAGATGTTGACTGAGGCTGGATTACCTATATTCAAAGAGAGTATCCGCGATGCAGTCGCTTTTCAAAAAGCTGCACTAGCTGGTGTACCAGTTAATAAAGTTTCAGATCCACGCGCCAAGATTGCTTGGCGAGATTATCAACACATCGGTCAAGAGGTGATCAAGTGAGCAAATTTAAAAGTCTTTTGGATACGGTAAAAGGTCGTGAGCCGGAGCCAGAACCAGAACCAGAACCAGAAAAACCTCCTCAGGATTCAGATGTCAATCACAAAAAGCCAGTTGTTAGACAAGAGCCTATTGTTGAGCCACAGCCCGAACCAAAACGGGGACGACCAAAGGGTAAGCGTTCTGACCCTGATTACGAACAGGTGACGGCTTACATCCGCAAGGACACTCACGCCAGCATCAAAATTGCCCTGCTTCAGGAAGGTCAAAAGCGCGAGTTTAGCGAGCTGGTTCAGGAATTACTAGAGCAGTGGGTTAAATCGCGTACTTGAAATTTCAAGTACGCAAAAACCTGAAAATTCAAATATATTCGGTAGGTTGTAAAATTTAGAGATAGGTCAAAACTTCAGGCGAGGTGGTTTCTGGGACAGAGAATGAGTTTGCTGGTATTATCCTGGTTGATTTAGTGGAAAAAGCTTATTGTCGCGCGCTCCTTCTTCACGCATACCATTATCAGAAACCGTTGGATCAATAACTAAAATGCGTACCTGAAATTTTAGATATTCAAAAATCGAAAACTCAACCTTTAGGCAGGAAGCAGGTCAAATACAGCCAAATAGCTCACAACTCAAGTTAAAAGAGGAGACTTTCAATGAGTACTGAGCAAACCCCAACTATAGCAATTCAAACATAAGCACGGCGGTAATATTTTTGTATTACACCTATGCTCTCAGAATATGACCATGCAACCATTGTTCAAAATTGGAAGGTATACCGACACCAAGTCCAGATGCAATCGTTTTGAGAATAGACTGCGCTCGTTGAGTTTCAGGTATGCTCTGTGCTTCTGATAATTCACTTTCAATTAGCCGAGGAGTACTAAAGCGGAATCGCGTCTTCTCAAAAGTATTAGTCCAGTATCTTAAAAGAAAAGGCAAAACGATACGACGGTAAGTGGCAGAAGATGGTGTCAACCACTTATACAAGTAATGCGTAACATATAGATGAGTCATAAGAGCGCTTTGAGGTGTAGCTTTATTTTGTAATGATGCGACTAAGTAACCAATTGCCCAGAGAATTTCATGTTCCGGAGTGAACCCGTTACTCCGGTTGATAAGTTCCTCGAACGATGCTTGTTGTAAATAAATTTGTTCAATCAATTCAGATGCTGTCACCCAAAGCACCTGGTCAAAAGCTATAGCACTGACTTGCTGGCAAGCTGCGACAACTTCTTGTGCTTGTACCTGTATTAATTCGGGCTGGGAGATTGCTACAGTAGCAAGCCGAAAAACAATAGGAAGTAACCCCATTGTAGCCGCATCACGTTCTGCCCTTAGCCACAGTTCATTTGGCTTTGAACCAAGCAGAGCTTCCACATTAAGATTGGGTTCAAGAGCATTCATGCCTGCGTCAAAACGTTGTTTAGATGCAATTAAAATCGCCCCCGTTTCTATGGCAAAATCAAGAACTTCGACGTAGCGGCTATCCAGCAGCAGATGGGGTATAGCATTTGTGCCAAGCACCGGGAGCGCGGTCAGTTGATTAGTTTGCCGTGCCACCTCTATTCCTTTTAAAGCCCATTTAGCTGCTTGTTCCTCATCGCCTGTAGCTTCAGCAAAATCCGCAAGATGTACAGTTAAAAAGCTATCATAAGAGTTATTGTAACGTGCTGCCATCTGAGGACGATGGGTGAAAAAGAACCCTCGTTCAGGTGCTACATATGGTCCACCATCCAAAGTGTTAGTCGGTGGAATTCCCCTACACGCAAGGGAAACCAAA
>NZ_CAWNJS010000005.1:0-45978 GCF_963874875.1 Tolypothrix tenuis PCC 7101 | reverse complement strand
ATGAAAGTAGCTTGAGAATATAATGGGTACAATCTATTTCCCACCAGTAAAAACCTTGTCGTTCTGAAGCCGGATAATAATGATGATTATTATGCCAACCTTCACCGAGAGTTATGAGAGCTAAAAACCAATTATTGCAACTACTATCTGTTGTGTGAAAACGGCGATCGCCAAAGATATGGGCAAGGGAATTAATTGTAAAAGTCGTATGATAAAGCAGCAAAGTACTTAAACAAAATCCCCACACAAGCATCTGTAACCCAGTTGTTTTTAACTGAGGAATACACAATTGAAGCACTATACCAATGGCAGTCACAGTGATTGCTAGCACAATGGGAACAATCATCGGGAAACGGTTTAACCACCGCAACTCTGGATATTTGGCAAAATCTCGAACTAGCTTTTCGTCGGTTTTGGAATATTTAGGACTCATCACCCAGCCAACGTGCGACCACCACAAACCACGAACAACCGGAGAATGAATATCCTGTTCTGTATCTGCATAGCGGTGGTGATGGCGATGATGTGCTGCCCACCATAGGGGGCCTAACTGCGCCGAAGAATTGCCTAAAACAGCAAGAATAAATTGAAACCAACGCGTTGTTTTATAAGTGCGATGTGAAAAATAACGGTGATATCCTGCTGTGATTCCAAACATCCTGATGAACCAAAGAATGAGGCAGGTAATGAGTGCAAACCAACTAAAACCTACCCAAAAAATTAATAGGCTACTGAGATGAATTGATAGAAAAGGAATATTACCTAAAATAGATATTTTAGGTTCTTGTCTTGATAACATAAATTGCCAGCTTTTGAATCATGTTTACTCATAGCAATGATTACTTTTAAAAAACTTCGTTTGAAATATCTGTAATATTGCAACTTCTGGTTATAGTAATTTGCTTTTTATCTGCTGTCGTCGCTCTAAAGAGCTAACCAGTGTTTGTAGAAAAGTGCTACCTCTTTACTTTTCCAACATGAAGAATCGGTGTTTGAGATGAGGTTTTGGCAAGGGTTAGAGATGTATAAAATGAGTGAATAGCGTTTGAATTTGTTACAAAACTTTAAATATCTAGATTAAATTACCGTTGTATTCTGACTTTTGTATGATTTAACTAGAGCAAAAGATATTTAGCATAAGAAAAAGTATAAAATCCTTGGTATTCATAAAAGTTTAAGCTGTGAATTTTAATATGAGTTTTTTGTCTTATGGTCAGGCGATCGCTTCAAGCTTCAGATATTGGAATTCAACAGGCTAAAAGAGCGTTTGCCCGCAAGGGTTGGACTCAGGAAAATTTGGCGTTAGAAGTCGGTTTAAAGACTCGACAACCTATTTGGCGGTTTTTCTCTGGTCGTCCGGTTGAGCGTCATATATTTTTGGAGATTTGTTCGATATTGGAATTGAATTGGCGGGAAATCGCTGCTGATCCACCGGACGAATTCTCCGATCCCTCAGAAATTGCCCAGGCTCCCGTCTTAGATATTGATGTCTTGGTGCAACAAGTGCGATCGCAACGTCAGGAAAAAATTCAAGACCAATGCGGGATATTGCAGTTATTAGATATGGGTCATCCTGTTGCGATCGATGACATATATATTGATGTGAATATTTTAGAAGACATCCCCAGCCAACAGTGGTTAGATATCTCTAACCTGCAAAACCTTAAACCAACTGAATTTGACCGCTTTGGCTCAGGGGAGGTTGAACACAAACAAATACCAGGGATGCAGGCAGTCGAAACTTACTCCAAGCTCAGGATGCTGGGTAAACCGGGAGTAGGTAAAACCACCTTTTTGCAACATCTTGCCATTCAGTGCAACCAAGGCGCATTTGCCGCCGACCAAGTTCCTGTTTTCATCGTACTGAGGAATTTTGCGGAAGAATCTAGGGTAAGTGGCGAGTTCAGCCTTTTATACTACATCCGCCAGGAATTTGTTAGGTCTGGAATTACAGAAGAATCTGTGATTGAAACCTTGCTTGAGAAAGGCAGAGTATTGCTATTGTTCGATGGGATGGATGAAGTTCTCAACCAAGAAAGTAATGCTGTCTTAAGAGAAATTCGCAGATTTTCTGACAAATATCACAAAAATCGGTTTGTAGCGACCTGTCGCACGGCGGCTAAAAAGCTTACGCTCCGGGGCTTTACCGATGTTGAAATTGCCCCGTTTACCTCTGAACAAATCCGCGCCTTCGCTCGAAAATGGTTTGTGGCATTCACTAAGACAAATACTCAACATGGGCAGGCACAGTCCCTTCAGTTTATTCATAAGCTAGACTTACCCGAAAATTGGCAATTTCGCCAACTCGTGATCACACCCCTATTTCTGCATCTAGCCTGTTGGGTGTTCCACGGTCAGGAAAAATTTCCCACTAAACGAACTGATTTTTATAAGCAAGGGCTGGATCTTCTCTTGGGCAAATGGGATGAAGCCAGAGGCGTTGAACGGGATGAAGTCTACCGAGGATTTTTATTACCACAAAAGCTCAAGTTGTTAAGTCAGATTGCAGCCACAACCTTTGAAGGGGGTCAGTACTTCTTTGAGCAACGGGTGATTGAGCAATACATCAGTGACTATATTCGCAATCTCTCTGAGGTGGCAATGGAACCAGAGGAACTGCAATTAGAAAGTGAAGCGGTACTCAAGTCCATAGAAGCCCAACATGGGCTACTGACAGAACGGGCGCGGGGAATTTTCTCCTTCTCTTATTTGGTGTTTCAAGAATACTTCACGGCGAGAAAAATCGTTGCCAGCCATAACCTACAGGCATTAGAACAAGCTCTGACAGGATTAGTCAGTCACATCACTGACCCTCACTGGCGCGAAATCTTCTTGTTGACAGCTGCCATGCTTCGCAGTGCCGACGGGCTGGTGCAGTTGATGAAGCAACACATTGACGCACTAGTTGCCCAAGACCCTTACCTCCAAGAATTTTTGACTTGGGCAAGCCAAAAATCTCTGACTACCCCGTCGCCACCAAAAGTTGCGAGTACCCGTGCATTTTACCTTGCCCTGGCTCGGCATCCTCACATAGCTTCTCACTTTACCCTAGCCTGCACCCTCGACCAGGGAATGCTTCTGGATGCCGTATTAGATAACTTGCTGCTGGAATGTGCGATCGACCGTAGCCAAGATTTTGCCTATGCTCATGCCTGTGGAGATGCTCTCTCGAACATTCTAAGCATTGTTTTGGATGCTGGACTCCATAAATCCTTGCAACAACTTCAGGAGCAATTGCCGAACCCTAATCAAAACCAAGAAAAATTTCAAGTATGGTGGCAAGCACACTCTTCAGCTTGGATTGAGCAATTAAAAATGACGGTAATGAATTATCGTAACATTAATCACCATTGGCAATTTAGTCAACAGCAACAGCAAGTGTTGCAACGCTACTATGATGCTAATCAGCTACTTCTCGATTGCTTGAATAGCAATTGTGAGGTGACATCTGCGATTAGGCAAGAAATTGAAGCAACTTTATTGCTGCCTCAGAAGGAACTTGAAGATAGGGAATGGCAATAAGCATTAAGATGAAAAATAAATGAACAATTATTAGCTTTACTAATCACAACCAAAGCACTGCTCACCAAAAACTAAGTTGAAGAACTGAGAGTTCTTTTGGCGACGACAGCTACCATGTCAGCCAGAGGAAAAGGGCAGGGCGCAAGGGCGCTTGACTGGTATGGAGCTTGTACATATGTTCCGCCATGCTCCACACAGGGGGAAAGGGTTTGTTCCCCCTGTGTGGAGATCCCTTCCCCCCTGCCTCTTCCGATCAGAACTCTTCTGGAAGCTGACGTTAGCTCAAGCAGAATTTTTTGGCCTGTCCTCGACACGGACTCCGGCTTAGAGTTTGCCCTCAAGTAGTGTTCAAACTATGTCCTGCCACATCAAGGTCAACAATCTTATTTAATGTTCACAGGAAAATTCAATTGAATCTTTTAAATTCACCCCACTGGCGACAGTGGGGTTTTGCTTTACTCACATCCAAGACAACACAAACCCAAACAAGCTTGCATCGCCCTAAACTTTATCACCCCTCACCATCTCATCTCAGTAATAAAAAATTTTAGTAATAAAAGACACTAGTGTGCCAATGTCAGATTTATGGCAGATTTATGGTAAATCTATGGCAAGTTTATGGTAAATCCAAGGATTTTAAGAAACTAACAAGTTAATGCTTATGTCAGAAATAAGGTAAATCTATGGTAAATCTGTGGCAGATTCATGGTAAATCTAAGGATTTTTTCCAGAAAATTTTCTCGCACAGTACGCCAAAAAGTTTGTGCAGAAAAATCGAGTTAGATTTACAATTTCATTGGGTGAAAAAAACTCGTATTAAATAATATTAATTTTTGCAGCATACAATACTACACTTCTGTAGCTTGTAAGATGTTGAAGACGAAAATTTAGAATCTCATTCAACAACTGTGTAGATAAAGAACTGTAATTTTTCAGCAACAATTTTGTAGGTGCAGCTAACCAATTACTATTGAAACCTGAATTCTACCGAAGGTTTTTCGGTAAATGCTGACAGCAAAGAACACAGAGCCTCAGCAAGCAGTACATTACTTCATGGAGGGATATTACCAGGAAGGCACTTCACGCTGGTCTGGTCAGGGTGCCAAGAAACTGGGATTATCAGGTGCGGTAGATCAACAAGAAACTTTCACTAATATTGTCAATGGACTGTCACCAGATGGCAGTCAACACCTTGCTAAAAGAAAGTTGGACTCATCGCAACGAAGAGCAGCAACAGATTTGACTTTCTCTGCGCCAAAAAGTGTCAGCCTGCAAGCATTAGTGGGTGGGGATGAAAAGTTAATTACTGCTCATCAATTAGCGGTACAAAAAACCATTCAACTGATAGAAGAACGCTACAGCTACACTAGGGTGACAACAGACACTCACCGAGTTGCTACCAGAACAGGAAATTTAGTAGTCGCAGAATTTGACCATATTGAAACCAGGGAATTAGACCCACATCTGCATACTCATGCTGTAGTTATGAATATGACGCAGCTAGATAATGGGGAATGGTACAGCTTACTCAATGATGAAATTTTCAAAAATAAGAAATTTCTGGGGATGGTGTACCAGAATTATCTAGCTCTCGAAGTAGAGAAACTAGGGTATCAGGTACAACCTAAAAAGCACGGGCAGTTTGAAATTAAAGGTTTTAGAGAACAGGACTTACAAGAATTCTCTAAACGCAGACAGCAGATATTAACTGAAGCAGGAGAAAATGCAACTTGGGCAGAGCGAGAAGCGGCTTGGACTGCCACTCGTAACAAGAAGCAGAAAATTAACCCCCAAGAGTTAAAAGCTAAGTGGCAAGAAGAAGCGGTAGCACTGGGTATCAAGTTTGTACAAGCAGGGGCGGTGCAGCCAGAACAAAAGCCCCGGTTAGTCAGTGATGAAAATCTGGAGGAGGCGATCGCTCACTGTTCAGAGAGAAATGTAGCGTTCACTCAAGAAGATTTAGAGAAATTCATCCTCAACCAGGGTTTAGCGACCGATGTAAGCTTGATTGAGCCATTAATTAAAGTTAACTCGGAATTACTTAGCCTATCTCAAGATAAACGCGACTTTACCACCCTGGCAGCAGTTAACCGGGAACTGGCGACCATTAAATTGATGCAATCCGGGCAGGGTAAAGTTAACGCACTTGCCCACCAAGAGGTAGTTTCTAGCCATTTGGAGAAAACAGCTTTAAACCCAGATCAGCGTCGAGCGGTACTAGACACAGCAACCACAACTGACCAATTTACAGCATGGCAGGGGGTAGCTGGTGCTGGTAAGACTTTCGCCCTCAAGGAACTAAAAGCGATCGCTGCTGCATCGGGCTACACCATCAAAGGCTTTGCCCCCAGTTCGATGGCGGCTAAAGTCCTGAGTCTTGAGTTAGAAGTTCAAGCCGAAACTGTTGCAAGATTGCTAGAAACTGAAGCACTTGAGGAAATTGAACCAAATCAGATATGGGTAGTGGATGAAGCCGGGTTACTCAGTGCTAAAGATGCTCAAGCTCTTTTAGAACGGGCAGCCTTAGAACAAGCCAGGGTCTTGTTAGTGGGAGACACAAAACAGTTATCAGCTGTCTTAGCTGGTAATCCCTTCAAATCTCTGCAACAGGCAGGTATTAAAACCAGCTACTTAAATTCTTCCAATAGACAACGTGCGCCGAAACTTAAATTGGCAGTAGACCTGGTGGCAGAAGGTCGAATTCAAGAAGGATTTGAACGCTTGGATGAAAATGGTTATATCCAGACTGTAACAGAATCAGACAAAATTGAGGCGATCGCTCGTGACTATATAACAGTCACACCCTCTCATCGAGCGCGGACACTGGTATTAGCTGGCACAAATAAGGAGCGTTTGGCAATCACCCAAGCGATTCGTGAGCGTTTGAAAGCTGAAGGGAGTTTAGGAACTGCAACCACTATCACTCAACTGCAAGCCAAAGACTTAACTTCGGTACAAATGCGCTACACCCACAACTTTGAGTTGGGTGATATGGTCATGCCCACCCGCAGTTATAAGCGCCGGGGGTTGGAGAAAGGCCAGCTTTATTCTGTAGTGGGTAAGGACAGTGATGGGCTAACGCTTCTAGCTAGTGATGGTAAGTATTATCAAGTTGATACGGGATTTGATAAGGCTGTTTACCAACGCCAACAAATTGAAATTGCCGAGGGCGATCGCCTACGCTGGACGAAAAACGACCGACAATTAGGACGGCGCAACGGTCAAGAGTTTGTTGTTACTGCCATTGACAGTAATAACGCTCAAATTCAGTATTTAGATAGCGCTCAAACTGAATTTATCAATCTGCAACAAGCCCAACACTTAGATTATGCAATTGTCAGCACTACATATAGTAGTCAAGGGAAAACTGCCGACAGAGTACTGATAGCTGCTGACCATACTATTGGGCAGGAAAGCTTTTATGTTGCGGTTAGCCGTGCTAGGTATGACTTGAAACTTTATACGGAAGATAAAGACAGTTTACTAGCCCTGGCGCAGTCGAGTAGGGCTAAGGAAAATGCGCTCTCTGCGCTGCGACAGAAGGAATTAGCCAAGCTACACCAGTCAAAGCCTGAAAAAGAAACGGTTGCAAATGCTGTGATTGTAGCTAGAAGCCCGGAAGCAGGGGAGCGGAGGAGCAGAGGAGCTATTGAGCAAAGAAGTAAAGCAGCAGAGGAGCAGAGGAGCGGAGGAGCAGAGGAGCAATTTTATACTGAGTCTTCCCCTTTGCCCCCTTACCCCTCTATTCCCCTGCCCAGTCCTTCCCCTCTGCCCCCCTGCCCCTCTGCGCCTCTGCCCAGTCCTTCTCCTCTGCCCCCCTGCACCCCTGCCCAAGAGCCTTTTACGCAATCGCCTGTTATTAAAAAACCAGTTCCCACTTCATTACAGCCAAAGGTCGCATTTTGGACTCCGAGTAATTTGGGTGAATCCCCAGAAAGACTTGATTCTCAACATTTGCGAGAATTGGTAGAAGATAGTGCCATTCACCCCAAAATTGCTGCCCTTAACTTCAAAAGTCTGCATCAGACTCTCGATTGGGAGCATGAAGCTTGGGAATACCTGATGTACAGCGACCAACTACCACGCACTAATACAGGTAAGTTATCGTCTGATTTTATGAGTAAGTATACTCATATTGAATCAGGCGGTTGGTGGTGTGATGCTGGCGTTAATCCCAAATCCTTTGCTGGACTACAACCAGGAGCTAAACCTGAAAGGAAGCTATGGGGATGCTATAAACCCAATAACCCAAGAGAAAAAGCTGATAAACCCGGTAAGGTTATCAAATATGAGCATCCACCGAAAACTGAACTGAGTATTTTCTTATTAGATGTGCCGGATGATATTGCAGAATGTATCTATGAAAAATTTGGGGTACAGCCAACCGAAAGCGATCGCGTATCGGGATTTTGGTATTGTGTTTGGAAACATAACCTCCCGGTCACTATCACCGAGGGAGCTAAAAAAGCAGCCAGTTTGTTAAGTCAGGGACACCCTGCCATTGGACTGCCTGGAATTTACGCCGGTTATCGCAGTAAGGATGAGCTTGGGGAAAAGATGAAAGCTCGACTCATGGACGAGTTAGCTGTTTTCGCCACACCAGAACGAGAAATTACTTTCTGCTTTGACTACGAGACACGGCCTGAAACTCAACGAAATATAGAAATTGCTATCTCGCGCACTGGGCGGCTGCTAGAGGAACAGGGAGCATCTGTGAGTGTAGTGACATTGCCAGGGCCAAATAAAGGCGTTGATGATTTAATTGTGGCTCAAGGGGCTTTGGCATACGAGAAAGCATATTCTTCAGCATCAACCCTCAAAGCATGGCGGGATAACAATAATCAACAGCGTCATGCTTCACCTGCACCGCCTAAAAAGTTAAGCGACTTTGAGCGTAAACAATTGCTGCTACAACGTTTTAGTGGTCAATTAACTCAAATGGCGTTTAAGAAGGCCATTGATGCACTAACTGACCAACAACTACTGTACTTAGAACAAGCGGTCAAGGAATATTTTGCTCAACCACTGGCTCAAGTCCCTGCACCTATTGATAGGCAAGCCATTGAAAGCGAAATTAGTCATCTTCAGCCACAAATTGATAGTTTGTGGTTAGAACACGCTCACCAAGAGAAAGCTATTAGAACAATGGAGCTTTTTCCGCTTCATCAGTTGAGTAATAAGTACAATGAGGCTTTGGAGCAGCAATTGCAAACTATCGGAACTATTAAAGAATTAGTTACACATAAACACCAGCTTCAATTAAAAATTCAGGAATATGAAACAAGGCGAGAAAATCATGATTCTTGGGAGAAAGAGCAGCAGACTGTTGAAATGAAGACTATGGCACAGATACTTAAATCTCCTGAGTTACAGTCACGATTGACGAGTATTAAGGATGAGATTGAACTCAAAAAACAGCAACTTCAAGCTAGGTTATCTATTTCTCGACAGCCTTCACCACAACCGCGTCGAGGCTTGAGAAGGTGAGATAACAGAGCTGGGGGAGCTGGGGGAGCTGGGGGGGAATGCCTTTTAGGCAGGGCTGGGGAGATATTGAGGCACTTGAGGAATAAGAATTCTTTTTCACTAACTCTTTTCTCCCTGAGCTACTTCTGCTTAAGAAAGCTCTCTTCACTCCAAGAGCTACCCCTGCTACCCCCGCTCCCCCTGCTCCCCCTGCTTATCTGAACCGTGTTAGCTGTCTTCTAATAATGTTTTGCTGTCATCAGGCATTGTCAATGCTTATTCTGATGTCATTTGTTCTGGGTTTATATTGACTCGTTTGTTATTTATCGTGATTCAAAATACTTCAAAGATTCATCATTGAGTTGAAGTTCTAAACCATTGAGTCATTTTGTAGCACAAATGTAGATTTTAGTATTATCTTAGCGCTTTCTATTTTTCTAAAATTATTTTTTGGCTCGAAAACTTGCTCCCAAAATTTGGCGTACTGTGCGAGAGTTTTTGGCATGGTCAAGTCTCTCCCAAGAATTCAAAAACCAACCAATTCATGGAAAAGTTTGGGAAATTAATGACAACTTTTGGGAGAAGTTTGGGAAAATTTGGGAAGCTTGAAGATGATTTAAGTCAAGCTTATTGAGAATAGTGTCAATAAGCTTGAAAAACCTAATTTTATTTTCCTGAAAGTCACTTTTTTTGGGAGATTTAGGGAGATACTTGCCCTGAATATGGAAAATTATGGGAAACTTTGGGGACGAAGTATCACTTTTTTGGGAATTTTTTTTGGACTTTTACTCTGTAAGGCAAGGATATTTGTAGTTAATTTGTAGTTAATTTGTAGTTAAAAACCAAGAGCTTGAGTGGGTATCCATATCTCGGCGGCCACCCTACTATAATCCCGTTCCACTAAAACAGACTGATAGCGTTACTCTTGGAGAATTGGCAATTGAGCATGAATAATAGATGACTAAAAGTGTTTGTCACCAGCACAACTTCCCCTCGACTTGGTAGCGCGTAGTCCGTATTACTTCGCCTCGCCAATTAGAGTAAATGCAGCCCAGTTACTTGGACTTGGATGCTGTTTCATAGTTGTTAACATTGCTTGGCGTAGTGCTTGGGCTTTATCTGGATTCTTCTGTAACTGGCGGTAAAATTCCCCCATCAATAATGCCGAAGGACTATCGGGAATTGACCATAAAGTGACAATCACACTCGGCGCACCAGCAGAAATTAAAACGCGAGATAATCCAATAACGCCATCACCTGTGAGTTTACCTTGTGCGGTATCACAAGCACTTAAAACAACTAATTCGGCGTTAATTTTTAAATCTAAAATTTCATTCGCAGTTAGCAAGCCATCATCCTTACCATCCGGGGCGAGAGCCACAGCACCGGGGACACCTAAACCTTTAAAATCATCAAGTAAGCCGTGAGTGGCAAGATGAATAAATCTCGCTTGCGGTAATCGTTGAATAAAAGCGGCTTTGGTAGCATCCTTACCTGTAATCGCTTTGGTATTTAACAGTTGGGCAATTTCTTTGGCTTCCGTTAGAGCACCTGGTAAGTCCGGTAATTGTTGCGGTGCTTCGCCAATTTTGGGGGCAACGCTGGGCATGATCGGATTGCCCATAACTAAAGCTTGATTACCCGAAACTTTCTGCCGTTGTTTGTGAGTTAAATCTAATACTTGAATTGCTGGGGCAGTGAGGATAGTGTGTTTTTCAATTAAATATTTACCTTGCTCATCTTGTAAAGCGGCGAAGGGAACAAGGAATAAAGATGATTGCGGTATAAATGTTACACGCTCATCAGGATTTTTTGGTAAAAGGTCAGCAATGGGATTAATGAGTAATTCGTGCAGCTTTTGAAAGCGCTGTTTTACTTTAGTCGGATTGGGGTTGTAAGTTACTGTAATACCCCGACCTCTGACACCGATTGACTCGCGGCTGTTGGTGACTAATTGAGCTAAGGTTGTATTCTCTTTTTGCCATAAAGGTTTGAGGTCAGCTTTGCGGAAGGTAACTTCACCATTAGGTTTGATTACCCAAATATAGAGTTCTGATTCTTTAAATTCTTGTTTATCCTGAATTTTGAAATAATCGTAAATAATTGAATATTCAACGACAGTAGCATTTTGTGATTTGGCAATTTGTTTAATCTCGGTAATATTTGGTGGGGCGGGGAATTGTTCTTTGGGGTTAGTAGATAACCTCGAAGCAAGTAACTCCACAAAAGCCCGTCCCCGTCCCCGTTCAGATATTTCTAAAGCAGCATCAGTTTTATTTTGGGCAATGAGGACTTGTTGTAAAAGGCGATATATACTCCTTTGCGTTTCAAAAATTGAGACTTTCTCATTATCCTTTAAGTCTCGACCTCGGAGAGATTCGTAAACTTTAATGCCTGCAATCAGGGTAGTCTCTGCTAAAGTGAGATTGCCTTGTTTGTAGTAAGCAATTCCTAGATTGTTTAGTGTTTGACCCTCACTTTGACGGTCTTGAATTGAGCGTGCTAGAGCCAATACTTGTTGTAGGTAGTTAATAGCTTGTTTGTTGTCTCCCAAAGAAAGGTAAGCAAGACCGAGATTTCCTAGTGCTTTCCCCTCACCTTGACGGTCTTGAATAGAGCGTGCTAGAGCCAACCGTTGTTGTAGGTAGTCAATCGCTTGTTTGTAGTCTCCCAAGAAAATGTAGGCAGCACCGAGATTTCCCAGTGCTTTCCCCTCACCTTGACGGTCTTGAATAGAGCGTGCGATCGCTAACGATTGTTGTTGGTAGTCAATAGCTTTAGGGTAGTCTCCCAAGGAATGGTAGGCAAGACCAAGACCTCCCAGTGAAATACCCTCACCCTCACGGTCTTGAATTTCTCTTTTAATAGCCAAGCTTTGTTGATAGTAGTCAATGGCTTTAGGGTAGTCTCCCAAGGAATAGTAGGCAGCACCGAGACTCAAGAGTGAATTCCCCTCACCTTGACGGTCTTGAATAGAGCGTGCTAGAGCCAATGATTGTTGTAGGTAGTCAATCGCTTGTTTGTAGTCTCCCAAGGAAATGTAGGCAACACCAAGACCTCCCAGTGAATTACCCTCACCTCGACGGTCTTGAATTTCTCGTTTAATAGCCAAGCTTTGTTGATGGTAGTCAATGGCTTTAGGGTAGTCTCCCAAGAAATAGTAGGCAGTACCGAGACTTCCCAGTGCAATACCTTCACTTTGACGGTCTTGAATAGAGCGTGCTAGAGCCAAGCTTTTTTGTAAATACTCAATGGCTTTAGGGTAGTCTCCCAAGGAACGGTAGGCAAGACCGAGACTTCCCAGTGCTTTCCCCTCACTTTCACGGTCTTGAATTGAGCGTGCGATCGCTAACGATTGTTGTTGGTAGTCAATAGCTTTAGGGTAGTCTCCCAAAGAATAGTAGGCAGTACCCAGATTCAAGAGTGCTATCCCCTCACTTTCACGGTCTTTGATTTCCTGTGCTAGAGCCAAGCTTTGTTGATGGTAGTCAATAGCTTTAGGGTAGTCTCCCAAAGAATAGTAGGCAAGACCGAGATTTCCCAGCGCAGCACCCTCACCTTGGCGGTCTTTGATTTCCCGTGCGATCGCCAAGAATTGTTGAGCGTACTCAATGGCTTTAGGGTAGTCTCCCAAAGAATAGTAGGCATTACCGAGATTTCCCAGCGCCCAACCCTCACCTTGACGGTCTTTAATTTCGCGGTAGATAGAGAGTGCTTGTTGCCACGATTGTAATGCTGCTTCAAATTGACTTGTTTTATACTCCTGATAACCTTGCTGCAACAGTCTCTCTGCTTCGGCTTTCCGCGCCTGTGGTGTTTGCGCCAGAACTCGTAACTCTCCTGGTGCTGCTTTAATGTTGAAACTTATCGGCGTGGAAGCAGTGGCAATAACTAGGGCGAGGAAACTTAGACCAAGGTTAGGAAAACGCATACTGAAGGATGAAGGATGAAGTTAAAGACAGGGGAAGTATGGGGCTTAAGTAATTCAATTAAGCCTTTTGAATCATCAAAATCCTAAATTTTTGGGGAATGAGGCTAAATTTTGGGATAACTTAACCGCAATTCCACCACTTTTTGATGGCTTATTGCTATATAGCTCTGAGCCGGGTGGGGGTTATGCAGTTTTTGTTGTCGCCACCGATTATGCATTGGTTACCAACACAATCATCAAAATTTCTGCAATTGATTCACTCTACACATTGAACTGTAAGCAGTATTTCATATAGTCAACTTGCTCAGTCGTGCATTGCCGGAATATCCCTTCGATTACTTCCGGTTGCAGTTGCTTTAACACTGCTGCCACCGCCGCATCTCCAATTTGCCAAACTCGTGCTAAATCATCCATCGCTTGCCTAACTTCGACTTCTATTGTCAATAAGCTGTTTTGCATAGCAATAACGTCAGTCGCCACAGCAGTTTCCACACCACCCGCAGCAGCTATAGTGCTTGATGCCACGTCATCGCACACCACCCACACCTGTTTAGCGGAGTCTACTTCATTTTTTGAATTTACATTGGAGTGAATATCTGATTTTGATTCAGAGTTGAAATTTACATCTTGTTGATGATTTTGATTTTTTTCATTTATCTCCTCATAACTGGTGTGGGTGGTGTGGAAGTCTTGATTTATCTGGCTTTGGTGGTGTGGCGTTTGGTGTGCATCTGCTGTGGAATTTTCACTTATTGCTATGGCTGTGCCAGTTGTTGACATTGGCACATTACCAAAACTAATTCCTTGCAATGCTTGTAATTTCCGCTTACCCGATGGGTGGGGAACGGTAACTAACTTGGCTTTGGGGAATAATGTTTTAAATCTGGCGATGACTTGGTTAATCGCCTTGACGGTTTTATCACTTGGCTTGGACTGTTCCTGCCAAATCGCTTTCACCTTGCCATTGCTGGATTCCTCAAAGGACAAAGTCCCGTTGTCGATGTACCAATTTTCTAGGTGTTGCCAAATATCAAATGCTGTGACAACGCCATCCCCCTTGTAGCCCAGTCCTGTATCTTTACAGAATTGGAACAGGTGAGAATTTTCTGCTTGAATCTCCTCCAAAGCTTGTTGAGTGCAGCTGTAGTCAATGCCTTCTGCGATTAATGCCTGTAGTCCAGCAATCATCTTATTTAAAAATGCCGGGGCGACACATTCCCGCACAAAATCCAAGTCATAAGCGAACCTGGGGTCTGCTAGTAACTCTTTGGGGTTGTTGGGGTCTGGATGAGATTTAAATGTTTTGTCAAAAATTAGGGCGGCGATGCGGTCGAGAATCGCTTGAATTGTGCCGTGCATCGACGGTGTATCATTCAAGTTGAAGATGCCGATAGCATTGGGGTTAAATTCTATGTGGTCTTTGCCCTTGCGCTCTGAGTGTAAGACGTTACCAGTAGCAAAGAGTTTAAGTGATTGAATTTTATCTAGTCTTGCTGTCTGTGGATTCTCAGAAGCCCAGTTCACCCGGCTGTTGACTAGAGGAGCTAAGGCAAATTTCCGTCCTTCATCATAAGCAGCGAAGTCAGCCAAGGAACAGCTAGTCATGCCTTGATGACCGTAGATAATAGAGACTACCTGCCGGATGGAATCTTTACCATTGGCACCCAATCCACAAGCCAGTAATAGCTTCGTTTCTCGTCCCCGACGCTTGCGGACTTCGGCTAAATCAAGACTGGCTCCCAGGTTTCTTAATAAAATTTGCTGTTGGGGCGAGTCTAAACATTGTAGCAAGCGATCGCAATGTTGGGGGTCGGCAAGGGGGTCATATTTTACCAATGGCTCATAGGTAAAAAAGTGTTTGTCTGGGTTATGTTTTTCTAAGACAGGCATTGGTTGTCCTATTGCCCAGCTAACACTTAACACGCCATTGGTACAGTTCACCCCTGGAGGATTGAGTAATTGCGGGTCAATTTCGACTCGCAGCTTCACCCACTCCAGCAACTCTTTGACCTTACTGGGTTTGGCGTAGGGATAGGTGATGACGAAGTTGTTGCCAGTTTTCTTAACAACTGGAAAGGTATTGCAATAACTCGTAATCCGGGGTCGCTCAACTGCATCAGGTGAGTGTTTGTAGTGTGTGCCATCCCAGTAATAAAGCTTGCCATCGGCACAAATCCATTTTTTATCGCCGTAAAGGAAGTTAAAGCCTTTTTGCAAGAATGTACTGTCCGGCTCAGAATCGCTGCCAATTTCCGACTCGGTTGCGTCTAAATCAACGGCGGCTCTTGAGGCTGTAATTTCTGCTATCTGCTTTAAAAGCAGCTCTACTAGTTCATCGCCCGTCATGCCGGATGCCAAAATATCTGCTATATCTCCTTTATCTTGCAGAGTCGGTTGAATTTTTAGCAAGTCGATGGCAACAAAATTTACTCCGACTTTCGAGCAAATATCTTCGATTCTGCGGGCTTTTTTCCAGCCTGTTTCATCATGATCAATGCAGTAAGCCAGTAAGAAATCTTTACTAGTGAGGTTTTTAATTTGGCTCAATGAATGGAGTATCTCGCCATCGGAACTGCTACCTACCCAAGTGATGCTGGCTAGCCTTTCGATGCGGCTGGCTTCGACGCATTTTTCTCCTTCATGGGCTAGTAGTACGGGGATGCCATCTGTAGCTTTGATAATAGCGATCGCTTCATCCTGTTTGTAAGCTGGCCATTTTCCGTTTTTCGACCATTTGATTTTATTGGTGGTGGGGTCTAGTCTGCTGACGGAGAATGTTTTGACTGTGCCTTTATCTTTGGCTGCACAGGGACAAGAAAATCTATGAGCTTTTCGCCCGTCGCTGTAGTCGTATTCGATAACTGTAATTTGTTGTAATTCTTCTGGTGTAGCTCCATCTTCTCTGAGCTTGTCGGTAACGGATTTGGGGATGAAATCAGGTGTTACGGGTTGTGGTGTGGTGATTTCACCGAAAAGGAGGGCTGGGGAAGCTGAGGAAGCTGGGGGAGAATTGCCCACAGCAGGTGGTTTGATGTCCCTCAATTCATTTATGGGGTTCTCTCCCCCGGCTCCCCTTTCCTCCCCGGCTCCCCCTGCTTCGTCCGTAGGACGACGTTCACCGTTGAGCCTGCATATTCTTAACTGTGATGAGTCGAGATTTAAAACCTTGTTGGGTAAAGCTGCTGGTTTTTTCGCTTTGATTGGTTTGGCAGGGGGTGGTGGCGTGTAAGCACCAAGTTTTCTTTCTTCTAATACTTCACTCCAAGGTTTGATTGCTTCTCGAATATCGCGGTGAAGGCACTCGTTATAACAAGTGTATTTGCCGTTGCTGGGGTTGATGCTGAGGTTATGACCGCCGCAAGCGGGGCAGATGTATTTATTTTTCTCAGAAGCTGGTTCTAACTGGTCTATGAAATTGCGAATATCAAAGGAAGCGTTGTCGGCTATCTCCCCTGGCATAACGGAGCAATCAACGGTCTCGTGTCCTTTCAAAAGGGATACCATTGTGAAATCCTTATGAGGTAAATGATGTGGGCTTTACCTCCCTTGAAGATTCACCAATGCTTTAATCAAATTTCTCGTTAAACCCGTTGCTACTGTTCATCGGAACTGTTACGATTGGGTTATAAAGAAATTTAAATACATTCTTTTGAGGTTTGTCTTCTCGGACTGCTAAACAACTTGCGCTAACAAGTTGAGTCCAGGGAGGCATTCTTTTCTTATGTATATCGATAGACAAAATACTTAGAAAAGATGGACTAAGGGTATAGTCCTCTTTCATAATAATTGATCTCACAAAAAAATAAATAGTAAATTGTCACTTTCAAAAAGAAAATAATTAATTTATTTTCCTCAAAGCCTGACAATACAAGCTTCTCAAAAACTTTTACTCATATTATAAACATGATTTTAATACCACTAATAATATTATTAATGGTAGTGGTATTAAATATAATTTGACTTATTTCATGGGCATTTAGAAGATGGAGATTGTATCAAATTTAATGAATTAGCCGTAGACAAATTCTTAATATTGATAATTATGTATTACTTAAAGGGTGAAGGCGTTAGCTTTTACCCTTCTGTTGCTGTTGCTGCTCTTGCACCCATTTTTCTATTAATTCTCCCGTAACCTGTTCCATCGTCACCTCTAGGTCAGTACAGAGTTTTTTGAATTCCTTGTGTAACTTCTTATCTATCTTCGTTCTTAAATACTGTTTCTCATTCTCCATAAAGTTTATATCGGTTTACCGGATAAATCCATCAGATAAATATTACTTTATCCTACGTATGAATCTATAACTTATTAGTATATAAATCCATTAACGGATTAACGGACTAATCCAAAAAAGGTGTTAATCTATAGATGTGAGCGCAAGACGGACGATAAAAGGCGTAAAAAACCACATCTAGGATAAATATGTTGCTAGAAAGATTATTAGCCTTTAAATAAACGTAAACGCTTCTAAATAAAGTAATTCATCCGAAAATCAAGATAAGTGCGTGCGAAAGCCTCAACCGACATTCCTACACTCCATCAAAGGTTAGCAACAGCCGCATCTATATATATGTAATGCGGTTGCTACTAGCTTCATAGGAGAAAGCAAGTGATCAACATTTACTTTGCAGATATTGGCAACTTCACCAGCATCACCGCCCTCAAGGGTGAAAAGCCCCGCGTGATGCGCTCAGTCTTTCAAGACGTAACCTATACCAGTGCTAGAGACTTAGACACAGATGATTCACCCAGCGTCAAACTAGACAACAAAGTATTAGTTCTCGGAGAACGCGCCACCAAGCAGAAAAACCCACAAACCGCCGCCGAGCGAGGAAAGCAATTACCGGAATTTGTTAAACCTTTCACCCTGGCAGGACTAAGGCAAGATTTTGAGGGTAATGTCCGGTTCTTAGTGCCAGAGCGCAATCATTGGGAAGAAGATGCTATCCGTCAAACTTTGATTGCAGAGCATCAAGTTACAGTCAATGGCAGAACCTATAAACACCGCATCAAGAATGTTGAGTTTTACCTAGAAACTGACGTGGCTGTAGTTAACGGTTATAAAAAAAGCTTGCTGGATATGGAAGGTGACACACTCGGCATCGACATCGGCGGCGGCACTACTAACTATGTTGTCATGACTCCCGGTGGTGAAATTCTCACCCGTCGTTCAATCCCCAAGGTAGGTGGTGTCTCCCTGGCTAACGACATCATCAACTCTGACCTCATGCAGAGTTATGCCAAGCGCGATAACGTTGCCTTTAAGGTCGCCAAAATGATGGATTCCATTGCTGATGGCTCCCTCACCTACGGGCGCAAGTATGACTTCTCCTCAGTCTTCCCTGGCTTGTTAGAAAATTGGTTTAACGGACTGATGGACAGCATTACTACAGCTGCTAACGATTACTTGGCAGATGTCACCAACATCATGCTGATTGGTGGATGTGCCAATTTAGTACGCCATAAATTGAGTGCAAAACCTGGGTTTTATATTCCAGTTGACCCTCATTTGTCCAACATTACTGCACTACTGGCTATGTAAAGAAATGCAAGTACGTTTAGCGGTTTTGGTTGCCGCCAAAGTAGAGGGAATCAGACTTTCGCTTAACTATTCAAAGCTGAGTGATACTGTAAATTTACTGTTGGATGCAATCAAACATAAATGGGACTTGAAACTCTCTGATTTGTCACAAATTGAGACAAGTGAAACGAGAGTGAGACTAGATAAACGTCATCATGATTGGTTGTCACAATACGGTTTATCTAGAGGAATAAATATAGCTTCTGCCACAAATTTATTAATTTCAGAATACTTGGCAGGCAATGTAACCAGTTTTCAAACACCTCTAACAAAACCTGTTCTTCAACAGCCACAAAATTTGACAGAAATCACACCAATTGAACAAACACAAACAATAGAGAAGCCGAAAGGTCAGGCTTTGATGAGGAGTCTTAAATTATGAGTCAAACGCGTGTAGTCCTAGACGAAAAGTATCTACCATTAGCCAAAGAAATCATTGAACAGACAGGAATCAACACTTACTCTCAGCTATTTAGCATCCTGTTGGTTAACTACGGCGACACTCTTGTTAAGTCTTTAAGAGGCAGCCATGAATAACCTAAACATAGTCTATGACTCAACCCTACTAACCAATTCCAAGGTCTACCAGATTGATAGAACGCTCTATCAATACCTCTATAAAACAGGCACAATTCAGCATCCAAAGTATCACTTTCGACCTCTGGCTGGACAACGAAAAAAGGTTGATTTATTGCTGAATTATAAGGCTTTGACTACTCGCTGTTATGAAGTTTCAGGTATGAGTAATAATGCGAGTGTTATCAGCCTGGAATCATTACAATTATCGATTTTTTGAGGTGAAAAATGAATACTCAACCACTGCCAGAATTAGTTGCACAAGCCCAACAATTACTAACCCAAATTCGACAGCATCCACAGTATCAAAGGTTGAACTTTGATTGTGACGTGACTCTTGGGGATGTCAGCCAATTTTTCAATACTCTGCAATGGGAGGCCTCCGCTTCAACCGTTGATGTTTCTACTGAAAGATTTTTTCAGTGATGGGAGAGCGATTGCACGGACTGCGAATCATTGCAATCGCCCCACCTATGTGTCTACCGCCGCATAACGATAAACGATATAAGGATTGTAAATCATGACGAAACCAATAGGCTATTACTGCGCTCTAACGCCTGGAGATGGAACCTATTTAGACTGGTTGCAAGATACTTATGGTTCTTGCCTTGAAGGGATTAATCGCATTGAAAAACTGCATTTTTTAAAAGCGATAACTGAAAACTTAATCGCTACTGAAATTGCTACACAGGGACAATATTTACTAGAAGAATCAGCCCAAACAATTCAAAAACTTCAAGAGGATTTGTATCAATACACGCCAATAGGCGACCACTTGGGACTAGCGGAAGCAATCATCAACCAATTAAAAACTCAGCAATGAAGTACCAAAAACAAGCCATGCTGGGGCTATTGGGTTTGGGTTTGATTGCTGCACCTATGTTCATTAAACTGCCTCAGCAGTTCTACACTTTTTCTGCTGTGTCGAACTTAGAAGCTAGAGAATCTGTTGAACGCTCACGCATAGAACAACGTAAATTAACCAGCGACAAACTGAACTCTACTGGCATATTACCGACCAGTTTAAAACTCAGAATTAGAGGCTATTTAGACAACCCAAAACGCAACCCAAGACCCGACACCAGCTATTACCAAGAGGATGAACTAGTTTATGTTTATGACTCAGGAGGTCGTTGCATAGGACAGATAGCAGAACGCCGTTGGCTGTGGAAGTATCACTACAAAAATGTCTGCAATCTCTCACCCCAATTGGAGAATAATAAATCATGAAAAGTGCAGAATATAAGCCGCCAAATAATTCAAACTCAACAGCTGCAACTTCCTCAAAAACTAGCAACAAAAGAGTCACTAATTACGCAGAAATCTTAGCGCAATGGATTGTTGATATCATTGCCCTGCCCGTGACCTTCATTACCCACATCTTCGCTCAGTTTGTTACCCCAGGGTCATCCGGCACAAAAATACTCGGCGCAATGGGGTTCTTTCTTGGCACACTCCTCAGTTCTGATGGAATTTGGCAGACGCTCTTTCAAGGCATTCCGATGTTTTCCTGGTTTGAAACAACTTGGATTGGTTGGTTTGGCTGGCTAACGCTACCGTTTAATCTATTTTTCTGGCTTTCACTTGGTATATCGGCTTTAGTTCAAGTAATGGAAGCCCGGAGCTTACGGGGTAAACGCCCAGACCAAGCCAAAGCCGAGTTTGAAGAATCCAAACAGTACACCCTAAGCAGCAAGCCGACTGCAAACATTGACCTGACTACCGCACTGTGGCGTGATTATAAGGTTGCTGGTATGAAAGAACGCCATGCCGGAGGCGCAATCGCACTGTTTTTCTGGATATTCGACTTAACGACAACGTTTTTTGGTCGCAATCCCTTCGCCTACACTGACCCTGGACAAATTTTGGGGTGTTTGGCTTATAACTTCACCACCATGATGGCAGGCGAAATCGGTTACACAATCTGGCGATTGACTAAGTAAGCTCTAGAGCAGGGGAGCAGGGGAGCAGAGGGGCAGGGGAGCAGGGGAGGCAGGGGAAGAAAGAGTTTTAAGGCGTTGCATAAATGCGGGATGAATTGGCGGTTGAAACCATTGAAAATTCGTTCCAAGTTGAGCAAAATCATCCCATGATTCAGCAACGCCAGAGTTTTAAATATAACTTCTTCTCTACGCAACACATGGAAAGAGCGTCAAGAGGAAAGCCACCATAAAAAGTTTGTGTAGCACAACTTGCGCGGCAATATCCCCATGCCCCTCTGCACCTCTGCTCCCCTGCCCCTCTGCCCCAGAGCTTTTAATAGGAGAAAACTATGGAATTTTCACCCGACAAAAATCAACCAGTACCGCAACTTGCCACAAAGGAAACTGCCTCATTACGCGCTGACTATCCCTGCATTGAACATTTGGAAGCGGGTAACATCGCCCCTTGGCTAGTAGAAAGGCTGGATCAATTATTGGTTCGTGCCAAAACTGAAAGGGCAGGGATGAACCTAGCTAAATGCGTCACTCTAGCAACGGCATCAATCGGGGCGGTTTGTTATGCCACCTCTCCACTAGCCCCCATCGGTGCGTTAGTTGCGGGTCTGGGTTACGCTTGGTCAGTGGTACAAGATATGACCGATTCCCACTGCTTTGCTCCCATTCCCTTTGTGCGGGGTAACTTCTTAGAATTTTTGACGGCAATGGGTGACAGCGAAGCAAGAGCCGAATGGTTGAATGGCTCGAATGAAATTGTGGATTTAATGAACCACCTTACACCCACAGAGCGGAGCGAATTTGTGATGCTGCGGCAGTACACCAACACCCTTACCGATTTTCTTACGGGTGTAGAAGCTGGTAAGCGGTTTTATGCTTACAGGTGGCTACTGGACAATTTCACCACTTACAGAGGTGCGTTTCCTACTGTTGAGCAGTTGTGCAAACATTTGGCGCAGGTAGCCCCTGACCCTAGAATTGACCAGGCTCAAGTTACTCTCATTCAGCAACAATCTCAACAGCCACAACCAAAGCTACCTTCACCCAAGTTCGTTGAACTGCCACAACCGCATTTTGTCCAGTTGCCTAGTCCCCCAAAGACTGAACCTGCTGCACAGGCAATAGCACCAGATATTCAATCAATGTTGACCCTGCCACTACACCACCGAGCGATCGCAATTATTGATGCACTAACCAACAGTGGTTTTGATATCGCCAAGTGCATTCGTGACCAAATTACCGTGATTGCTGGTAATCAGCGAGGTGGTAAGGGTACATTGATGGCGATTTTAGCCATTCTCAGTAAAGCACTGGAGCCAAATACTAAGATTCACTACTTCACCGCAGGTTCGGACATCTACCCGTTCGCCTGCCATCGCCTAGTGTGCAGACTTAGTTACCCGCAATTGGAGGGTGCAAAGGCTGATGCTCATGTTGCCAGCGATTTGTACCAATATTTAAGGGAGATGGACAACGCCGCCCAAAATAGTTACACAGATATTATTTTGGTGATTGATGAAGCTGTAGCCTTGTCTGACTACCTTAGCGATGAGCAGAAGCAATGGATCATTCGCTTCCTGTTCACTCGCGCCAGTAAGAAGGGCGCACAAATTTTCGTGGTGTTGCACGGGAAGAATCTGACTTCTTGGGTCGGCACTAAAAACACCGCAGGTTTTGGCGATACTTTCAAAAGTGGGGCTACTTTTATTGGTTGTGAGGCTACCAGTAAAAAGCTGTCTCCACTCAAGTCAATTTCACTAGCAACAGGGCGGTACTTCTTGGCAGACATAGATAGTTTTGATAAGGCGATCGCACAGGGTGAAATTGGCACGATTCCAGACTGGCTCAAAACTGAAGTTAATCCCCATTCTGGGCAACCAGATCCGGCGCGGACACTACTCCTGTATTTTCCTGAGTATATAAGTGAAAACCTTGCTTTGGCTGATTCTGTACCAAACAGCGATAAGCCACCCGATGAGTTTTTAAATCAGGCTAGAGCATGGCTAGATGAAACTTGGGTGATACCAGATGCTCCACCACCAACTCTGCACCCAACAAAGAGCGATACCGACCGATACCAACCGACTGATAAGGCTTCCGAGGTTTTAGAATCATTTGGTATCGATACCGGAAACGATACCGGAATCGGTGATACTATCCCTGAAACGGGCGATTCTAAGACCCTTGCTGGCGATACCCCAAACGATACCGAAACTCGCTACACTCCAGCCTCACTTACTCCATCTCAACTGACTGGCATCGTCAAGCAGATGACTGATAAGAAAATGTCGCAGACTCAAATCATTCAATCTCTCTGGGGAGTAGAGAAAAACGGTAAGGGTTGGAAGCAGGCTTACACCGAATATAAAGAACTGTTTCCATGAGTCATGTCGAACAGTTAATAACTAATACCCCTACTAAAGTTAGGGGTTTCTTGCTTTCGCTCCCGGATTAAGAGGCTGTTGTTCTCGACTTTTAAACAGAGACGCAGTTTGCCACATTTAACATTGTTAAGTAGCAGTATTGCATTTGTTAAGTAATAAAAATTACATAATTATTGAACTTGCTTTTACATGATTTTACGAAGCTTTCAAATCACATTATTTCGGTAGATCATCGGTTACTCTGTGGAAAAATATAATGCTCCACAAATATGACACCCCTTTCAAACCTGCATGGTCGTGTATTAGAGTACCTGATAACAGAAGTAATAATTAGAACGCATCCAGGAGTAAACCTAACAGTTAGAGCTAACAATGCTCAACTTAGAGATGCCAGCAAGTTAACAGACTTAAAACCACCACTTTTAAATGAATTGAGACAAGCGGCTAATGCGCTGCTGCAAATGTGGCTTAATCCTCAGTTTCAGTTGTCACAGCAACCATCAATCACAGTAGATCGATTACCAGATCAAAATCAAAATGACGTTACTGACATTCGCCTAACTTCAAAAGCATGGACAGTCAACTTATCACTCAAACACAACCATACCGCACTCAGACACCAACGCCCTGGGACAACTCCAGTTCACTGCGGTTACGCTAAAAATGACCCACAGATGCAGCAGTTTAGACAACAATACCGAGCAACTACACAAGAGTTCATGCAATATATCGGGCAGGCAAAGCTTTTTGCAGAATTACCTCCTGCTTTGATTGAACAGCATTTATATACTCCCGTCTGTCATTTGGTGAGTCAATTTATCAATAGCCATGCTTCCATTTGTGCCACTAAGTTATTTCAGTACCTTGTTGGTGATGTGAATTACTACAAAATTATTGTTGATACCAACGCCCAAACCCTGACTATTCAGCAGTTTGCACAAATCCAAATGCCTACTAATGTGATAGCAACGGTTAACAGACAGTATGTAAATTTGATTTTTGATAATGGATGGGAAATTTCTATGCGCTTACATACCGCATCCAGCCAAATTAAAAACTCTCCCAGTTTGAAATTTGATACTAAAGCACTAAAAAATCCGCTTCCTGCTACGATAATTCCTTATGCTTAAAAGTCCATTACGTTATCCCGGCGGTAAACAAAAGGCAATTCCTCAAATTGCTCACTACCTACCTCCTAAATTCAAGGAGTTCCGCGAACCTTTTGTTGGCGGAGGTTCTGTATTTTTTCATGTTTCACAGAAGTACCCCAGTATGCCTTGCTGGGTTAATGATCTCAACTCAGAACTGTATTACTTCTGGCTAATGGTCAAAACTAATCAAAGAGAGTTAGTTGAGTCAGTCTGGAAAGTAAAAAAACAGACAACAGATGGACGTGCCTTGTTTAAATCTCTCGCTGCCGCTCCTCCGAGTACCATGAGTCCACTTGAGCGGGCTGTGCGGTTCTTTGTTCTTAACAGGATTACCTTTTCGGGAACGATAGAGAGTGGTGGTTACTCTGATGCTTCCTTCAAAGGTCGGTTTACAGACTCTTCGATTGAGCGACTAGCAGCTTTGGATGGTTGCTTTGTTAATACCCGTGTGACTAACTTCGACTACAGTGTCCTACTTACTGAACCTGGAGAAGATGTATTTATCTTTCTAGATCCACCTTATCTCAGCAAGACTCAATCTAAGCTTTATGGTAAAAAAGGTGATTTGCACACCTGTTTTGACCATTCTCATTTTGCCAAACTGATGTCGGAGTGTTCACACAAATGGTTGATTACTTACGATGACTGTGAACAAGTGCGGCATCACTTTTCTTTTGCCTACATTTATGAATGGGAGTTGCAATACGGGATGAACAATTACAAACAGCAGAAGGCAGAGAAAGGCAAGGAACTGTTCATCACCAATTATCCTGTTGAATCATACAATTTACCTACAATTATAGAGGTTGTGTGATAAGTTTATAACTAACGAATTCACAAAAATGACAACTAATCACGCTGCCTAAAAGTCAGATTAAGAGTTAATATTTTTGGTTTTTTCAATGACTTTGACTGATAAAATTAATTTTAAATACCCAGACTTTTTCAGATATTTTAGTGAAACGAGACTCTATTTATTACCAAATATTTAAACGCTTTCCTGCGTTAATTTTTGAACTCGTTGATGACCGTCCCCAAGAGCCGCAGAACTATCGATTTGAGTCAGTTGAGGTAAAAGAAACTTCCTTTCGCATTGATGGGGTCTTTTTACCTCCAGAAGGTGCAACACCCAGAGTTATCTTTTTTGCAGAAGTTCAGTTCCAAAAAGATGAAGCTTTGTATCATCGTTTTTTTACTGAGTCGATGATGTATTTGAACCGGAATCAGTCTCAATATGATGACTGGTACTGTGTGGTAATTTTCCCATCACGCAGTTTGGAACCAAGCGATACAAGAACTCATCGAATATTTTTAAACAGCGACCAAGTGCAGCGCATTTATTTGGATGAGTTAGGTAATCCCGATACTCTGCCAATAGGCATCAATTTAATGCAGTTGACAATCGCATCTTCTGAAACGATGGCACAGCAAGCCAAGCAATTAATTGAGCGAGTACAATTAGAGTCAACTGGCACACTCCCAAAAAACGAGATAATAGATATTATTACGACAATTGCCGTTTACAAGTTTTCTTCGTTGAGTAGAGAGGAAGTGGAAGCTATGCTGGGACTGAGTTTAGAGGAAACGAGGGTTTATCGGGAAGCGAAAGCTCTTGGTCGAGAAGAACAGAAAGCTGAAATTTTGAAAGCAGCTGTCCCCCTGTTACTAAAAACAGGAATGAGTATAGAACAGATTGCTCAACAACTTAATGTTGATGTAGAAGCTGTCCGGCTTGCTGCACAGCAAAACACGGATGAGTAAGCGCACGGGAGATTGGCGTTTACAAGTTTTTGTAAGTTTTGCCGTGAAGACTTAGAAACCATGCTCTTACTGAACATTGAAGAAACACGAATCTACAGAGACTTGGAACGTCAAATCAAATTAAAAGCAGCAGCACGCATTCCTAAGCATGGGTTACAGCATCTTGGAAGTGGCTTCGTCTGTTGATTTATCGGTCGAGGAACTTACAAAAGAAGTAGTAAATTAGTAAATTATCAAACCCAGACAGAACAAGCTCCTGTAAACTACCCACTCAAAGCTTACTTGTTCAAGCAGTCGTTTAAGTAAACCCAAACTTACCAACTTCTATCAGTCCCAATCTCATGGGCATCTACTTCAATAAAGCAGTAATCCATGTCAGCATGAGAGTCCATGTCTCGAAACAGGTCATAAACTTGTTTGTCTAGATCCTCATCATTTTCATAGGGGATAGTGATAATATACTCGCAGCCATTGGGAGTGGTTTTTTGAGCATTGTAGAAAGACAGGCAGAAACGCTCGATATGTTCTCGAACTTTCTTTTTACGCCGAATAAATTTATTATTATTTTCTACTCGCAACCACAGCCGAATCTGCGCTGATTGCTTGACTACTTCTTCCTCAAGTTTTGCCTGATTCACCAGTGGGGCTACGGTTTGATTTTGTATAGATGCTTGTGTAGATGCAGGTGTTGGGGTCAATTCAGCAATAAATGCATCCAATGCTTGAGCAATGCGGGCTTTCGACTCAGTACGTTTTGACACACGCCACTCTTGCAGAATGCGATCGCGTATTGCCTGATAATCAGTTACAGATATTTTGTTATGTAACTTCTTTTCTGTATTTATCTGTAACTTGTTCTGTAACTCTTGCCTAACAGCTGACAATTCCGCCGTTAGGCTGTCAACTTTCCCAATGCTTCTTTTCTCAATTCCTCCTTTCTCTGTAACTCACTCTGTAAAGAGACTACTTCTGCTGTTAATTTCTCCACATCCTCTAGCTTGGAAAAAGACTTTATCTGTGTAACTTTCTTTTTAGGAGTAGGATTGCTCAGTTGGTAGGCAATTTCTTCTAACTTGGTTATAGATAAATCTTCACCTCGCCCTATGTAGCATTTTCTGAGAACACCGCCAACTTTTCTGTAACCGTACCAGTAACTAGCTTGTCCTTTGCTTCCTTTCTCTTTACGAGCAGTGTAAGGTGGTTCATGATTATTGGGGACATAGCGAAAAGATTGTGCACTCTCTAACCACTTCTGCCACTTCTGCCACTGCTTATTGATTTCAATAATGTTTGTGCTGTTATGAGGTGAAAGTAATCCCTCTCCTACTACTGAAAGTTTACTCATCCTAGTTACCGATAATTTATCTGTAACTACTGTACCTGCAATTCCTTAAAAGCCACCGCCACTATATGTTTAAAATAGGAGTTGCTAGTAGATTTTGTGCTTTTCCTTTACTTCGTTCTCTTAAATTTATCAATATCCTTCTCTCCTGACATGAAGAATTTCAATAATGATTTATCTTGAAATCTACAAGTTTGCATAATCCCAAGTAAAACAAGATATGAGGTAGCACCAGATTCAGAAAAAGATCCCGATATTTTTCGCTGTATAGCAAGATGTCTAATTGCACGTTCTGCTGTATTGTTATTCCAGGGTATAGTATCTTGTTCAAGAAAAGTGAATAAACTAATGATAATTTCGGTACTCATGACCTTAAATATATATTATTAAAGACATTTAATTACCAGTTATTGAATAAAATTAATCTCTTATAATTAGTCAATTTAGAAATTTTTATCACTCAGAATTCTTCAACATTCCCGTCAATAATTCTGACATCTCCCACAAATCTTTATTCCGATTATCGTCATAAATCATCAACGTTCTGGGGTCAGCATGACGGCTCAACTTCTGCACCTTCCTGATATTCCCATCCGTCGCATCCAGCGCCGCCGTAATTGCCGAATGCCTCACCCTGTGGGGTGACATCGGTTTCTTCACTCCCGCGAACTTAAAAGCAGCCTTCACTATTTTATAGATAGCATCCGTAGTCAATCTATGCCCTTCATTATGAAAATCTAACGCCGTAAAAATTGGTAAATTAACATTCAAATCCCCCCTAGCAATTAACCAATCAGCTATCGCCGCCGCCACATCTTTTGACATATCTAAATATTCTTCATTCGTTCCCTTTCCCTTCCCCAAAATCCTCAACTTGCGCCCATAAAAATCAAAATCACCCACATTTAACTGAGATATCTCCTGTCGGCGCAAAGCTAAACCCCACAGCACCAAAAAAATCGCATAATTGCGTTTACCAATCAAAGTCTCCCTATCAAACTGCTGAATCACAACTGCTATCGCTTTGCTATCAACACCCCGCGTATCCCGGTACGCCTTCACCTTCTCGCCAGACACATCTTCCAGGGAATAATTGCACACTCCCAGTTTCCGCCCCATCTTGGCTAACGACTTAATCGCCGCCAACCGCCGATTGATTGTCGCCTCCCGTAAAGAGGAAGCTATGAGTTTCGCCTTGTACTTCAACACCACCATCACCGCTTGCTCTCGCTGCAAGTGCAAAAACTCCAGCACACTATCACCACTTGGCGGTAAGCCCGTCATCTTGATAAAAAAATCCCGCAAATCTTTCTCGTAAGCACGCCGAGTATTGGGGTTGCGTTTATCTGCCAACAACTGCGCCAACACATCTGGGTCACCCTGAAGCTCTGCATCAAAATATCTAGTTATCGGTGCATCTAAGCACGCTTCCAACGTAAACTTGACAATTTCTCCCGAATCTAGATTGGACATAAGTGCTGACTCGCGTTCAATAAGAATAAGTAGGGGGCAGGGGAGCAGGGGAGCAGGGGAGATGAAAGACACTAAGAGTCTGTTTTTCTGCTCGGATATCCGACTGTTTTCTTTATCAGCCAAGGGCTAGGATTATTAATCATGCTTACTAAACTACCTAGAACCTTATTATAAGTACCGTAAATCTCTCTACCTGTATCAATATCCAAGTAGTTGCACTTGACGGCAAATTCAATCCAAGTCTGGGTTTCAGCAGCTTCCGCCTCACAATCATTTAATGAGCGCCACAAATGCTGCTACGTATCGCCGTTTCCTCCATGCTTCTGCCAAATTCGCACAGAAAGAGCGAGAGGAACGACGAATTTGGTCTGTGAGTGAATAACGTTCCTCTACTGGAAACTTTTTAGATACCTCAAATATCTTCATAGCTGCATCAAAAGCCATTTGATAAACTTTCAAGTCTCGATGATTTGTAATCGCATTTTTTTCCATTTGCTATCTCTTACCTTCTTCACTCTTTCCCCCCTGCTCCAGAGCCCCCCTGCTCCCCCTCTCCCCTACCCGCTCCTTAGGCATAAATGCTTACAGCTTTGTTATTGATAATGCGCGTTTCCAATAACGTACATCATACAACCACAGGGAAGAGCATTAATGTTTACAATCCGTGAACAGCTAAATCCTGATTGCGGAAGTGATAGGGTGTCAATTAGTAATGCTAAGTCTGTAATTTCCGGCTTTGATATCAAAATTGATAGCTAATACTTGGGCTTTTGGTGCAGCAGACTCTGGACTACGCCAGTTAAAAAATCACCACCGCTGCTTTTTATGCCTAACAATGGCGATGATCTATGGTCGGACGTAGCCCATCGCAGTAGTCTTAAGAAGCCAGGTTTGGTTTGTATATACGCTGTCTGCACCAGTTTCTATACAAGTTCTCTTGTAGTCAGCTATCTATCTCCCAATCTTCAATCAGCAAGTTATTAACACGCTGGAATTCTCTAGTGTTATGGGTGATGAGGGTTAAGTTATTGGAGAGGGCGATAGCGGCAATTTGTAAATCATACGCGCCAATTGGAGTGCCTAATATTTCTAGTTGAGAGCGAATTGTTCCAAATGTCATTGCTGCTAAATCGTCAAAGGGTAGTGATATAAATTGAGCTAAAAATTCTTGCTGTAAAGTAAGATTACGTTCTGGATTGGCACTTTTGATTGCACCATAAAATAGTTCAGCTTTGACGATTGAGCAAACAGCAATATCGCTAGTGAGAGTAGATTCTAGTTTCTGCTTTAAGGTGGTATTTTTACCACGCATATAGATAATGCAGGTGTTAGTATCGAGCAGGAATTTCACAATATTGGTTCGCGTTCTGGTTGTTGTCCTTGGGGATGGCGGAAGAATGTTTCATCAGGGATACATCCATAGAATTGAGGCTGGGGATATTCTCTTATTTCGGTTGGGATTTGTGGTTGTAGGGACTCAATAAGAGTGTTTAATAATCGGGTAAGGTCTAATTTTTCAGTGAGTTCAACTTCGGGAGATTCTCTTAGTTTGCTTAGTTGCTCTGGGTCGGTATTGTTTTTTTCTGTAGTCAGGCTTTGTGCCAGAAGTTGGATGATATACAGTTTATCGTTGGGGTCAAGTTTAAGAAGTTGCTGTTCGAGTTCTGGGATAACCATGTTGCTTTCTTAAGTGGAAGATAATTTTATTTTACGAAAAGCATTTGGTAGAATTCCGAAAGTTTGTGTGACCTAGACGCTAAGAGTCAGCTATTAAGATGTTCTTCCCAAATTGGCACGATGACCCCTGACTTTACCTTTCCTCATGCCCTGCTTTTGAAGTTAACCAGTTTTGTTGGTACAGCCTCTGCCAAGCTTTGCGAATATGCTCAGGCTTGAAGATTTTGCGTTTGCGCTCCGTCAGGTTGCCGCAGGCATCGCTCCAAGAATGCACCAAGGAGATCGCCTGTTCGCTATCTTGGGCTGGAGTAGTTTCTTTGGTAGCTACCCAGTGGACTGTTGCCAACAGTTCCATACCATAGGGAGTTTCAAAACCAGTGATGAGATTGCTAACTCGCTCTAACCGCTCCTGCGCTTCTGGTTCTGTTGTTAAAAAAGTTTGTGCAGCCACTCTTGCTTCTGGTAAAACATAAATTTCGGCACTTTCAGCTTTGGCAGTTCCATCACCATAGCCGCGAATGTAATGCCCTTCAATATGTTTCAAGACATGATTGAGATTATGAGCGTATGGGCCATATTGATGTTTTACATAAGGGAGCTTTAACGGCTCTCCAGCTTCTTGTAGGAAATAGGCAAGTTTCTGGATTTCTAGCTTGGTCAACTCATAGCCTGGAATTCCGTATAGTTCTAGCAGGCGAATGAATAAGGCACGGGCGCGGGTCATGTTCGGCTTTTTGGTTGCAACAGGCATTGTTTCAGATGCTGGTGCGCCTGTTGGCTCAAAAATTATTACTTGCACTTCTGACAATTGGGCAAAGGCTGATTCTATCAGGGGTTTGACTTGTCCCCAGTCTAAACCTCCATTGCCACATCCTAGTGGGGGAATGGCAATTGAGCTAATACCTAATTGTTGGACTTCTCTTACTAAGTCCACCAGTCCACTTTTGATATCTTCTATTTTTGATTTACCTTTCCAGTGCCGCTTGGTGGGAAAGTTAATGATGTACTGAGGATTCAATAAACTACCTGTGGCTACTGTAAACATCCGCCCTGGCTGTACTTCCCCAGCGCGACAGGCTTTTTCGTATTGACGGAAGTTTTCAGGATAGGCTTGCTTAAATTGCAAAGCGATACCTTTACCCATAACCCCAACACAATTAACTGTGTTTACTAGGGCTTGGGCTGGTTCTACTAACAAGTTGCCTTGCTTAAATTCAATCATCGCTTTCACTGAATCTCTTATTTTATCGTACTATTTTATTGAATAATTTAGTAATACCAAGGGGAATAAATATTAACAGGGGTTTGAATATTAAAATTTTTGAATATTTGTCTAACTTGTTGGGCGACTTTACTATTGATCACTCCCACTTCTGTAATCAAATTCCAAGGACAAAATTCATATAGTAAAAATTCGGCTTGTCTTCTACATTTACGATTTGGGTCTTCTGGTGTATTAAACCAGTATTTTGATGCCATCAATTCCCAATCAATGACATATTCTAAAGCAGATATTTCGTTATAAAAATCGCTATATGCCATGATAGCATGTCCGTCTGTAAAGGCAAAAATGGTTCCAGAATCAGCGATTAATTCTACTTCACTAACTAGATGAATAATTAGTTGTTGTCCGCCACTATAGCCTTCTACGTTTTGTTTATGAATGGCGTAAAGCATAGGTGAACGTGGGGCAAAATAAAAGGGTACATAATCATGTAAGTAGCCACCTGCGCTACAGGGAACTGGAGTTGTAGAGCGTCTATCTTGAATGTGTCCATGTGCAATGTCAAGATATTTGGTTTGTTGTTGTCTAAGTTGACTATTTGCAAGTAAACCACCAGAGTTGAGAATAGAGGTTAAATTATTAATATGGGTGATGTGATAAATATTTGTAGACATTTACATTTTTTGATTTATAAAGCTATTGAAAGACACCGCTATTTAGGAGAATCTATTAGTATTGGGCAAGATTGCCAAGTTGTTACATTAACCGTTGAACAAATTCCTCCTCTCAAGTCAAATGATTAAACTATTTTCTCTTATTCCAGAGCAAATCAGAGATAAACTACCACTTACGGAAGATAAAAAACAACTACTTCAACAACAAACTATTAGTCAAAATACCCCAGGAAGAATTCTGCGGGATTTTCAAACTATTTTAGAATTTCTCCAACCCGACGGCGTTGAAGTTAGTAGCACTCATCACCAATTCTCCCTTAAATATCTCCAGCAACTTAACTCTCAATTAAGTTCTTCTATAGATATTAATCTCAAACGTCCTGTCCAGAAATCCTATCCTTATATTCACGGTCTTTATTTCCTACTCCGCACCTCTGGACTGTCTCAAGTTATTACTGAAGGTAAAAAGACTAAATTAGTTTTAGACGACAATATTCTGCAAATTTGGCAAGGATTAAACCCCACAGAACAATATTTCACCCTGTTAGAATCTTGGTTGGTTTGGGGAGAAAGTGAACTATTAGGCGACCAACGAGATATGTTTGACCAAGCATATCGCTGTTTATTATTTTGGGAACAACTTTCAGTATCAGGATTAAATTTTTCTAATTATTCAGAACAAGATAAATTAGTTTATTATCCAGGTTTCCATAATCTCGCTCTTTTACATTTATTTGGATTAATTGAACTGGTATCAGGAAAACCACAAGCCGCTAAAGGCTGGCGTTTTACTCATGTAAAGCCCTTACCTTGGGGTAATGCCATTATGGCTGTGTTAACAGAAAGCCGCTCAAATATAAAAGTAGAAGATTATGCCGAAATTAGAGAAGATTTTCGCATTGCTTTTGACAATTTAAAACCTTATTTCCAGCCTTATTTTCCTGAATGGTCACAAACTTTAGTGATTGCCAAAGGCGGTTTTACAGAGGGTATTCATATATTTAAAGTCACTTTGCAAGATGCTTGGCGGCGGATTGCTATTCCTAGTAATTTAAATTTAGATGAAGTCGCTGTTGCAATTGTGCAAGCATTTGATTTTGACCCGGAACACCTCTACAGATTTATTCACAAAGACCGTTTAGGAAGAACTAGGGAATTTAATCATCCTTTTGTCGAAATTCCCCCTAATACCTGCGATTTTCGCTTAGGTGATTTATCCCTAGAGGTAGGTAATCATTTACAATTTATCTTTGATTTATTGGAAGAATGGGAATTTGATTTATACCTAGAGAAAATTGACACTGACAATCGGAAGATAAAACAACCACAAGTTCTAGAATCTCATGGTCAACCTCCAGAGCAAGAAGAAGGGGAATGGCAAGTATATTTTATAGAACCTGATCTAGATGTTTAGAAGCATGATCCGTATACACCTGATTTGGATAGCTGGATACTCAGGTAGTTAAATATCTGGATACCCAGGTATTTGTACATTCAACTAGCCGTGTACCTCCTTTGCGATATTATGCTTTTATTTCTCGTGAGGAAAGTAACAGCATAATTAAGGTACTTCTGAAAATTGTTGAGTATGAGTTACTAGATTCCGGTTGTATGAATATCTGGATACCCAGACATTCAGCTACCCGAACAGCCAGATACTCAGACGGTTGGACATCTATCCAGCCAACTATCCACTTTTATGAAAACCCAGAATTCTGAACAGCCACAAACCCAGCTACCTAAAAAAACAGATATTCAGCCATCTGGATACCCAAATATTCAGCTACCCGAACAGCCAGATACTCATACAGACAGTTGGACATTTATCCAGCCAACTATCCACCTTTATGAAAACCCAGAATTCTGAACAGCCACAAACCCAGCTACCTAAAAAACCAGATACTCAGCCATCTGGATACCCAGGTTGCGATATGATTTTTGCATCTTTTACAAGGGGAGATTATGCCAATCATCTCTCTTAGCTCATTTAAGGGCGGAGTATCAAAAACCACTTCAGCTATCTGCCTCGCCTCACTGTTTTGTGATGATGGGGCAACCTTAGTGATCGATGCCGATCCGAACCGTTCAGCAACCACTTGGGCAAGGCCTGGGGGGCTACCGTTTCAGGTCTGCGGAGAAAAAGAAGCGGCCAAGCTAATGCGATCTCAAAAGTTCGAGTACATCATTTTTGACACACCCGCCCGTCCTAATGATGCGGAAGTGGAAGATTTAGCAAGGGGTTGTGATTTGCTTATTGTCCCAACTCCACCAGACATATTGAGTATGGATGCAATGGCACTGATGGCAAAATCCTTGCCACAAGATACAAACTGGAAAGTTCTACTAACAATGATTCCTCCTCCTCCTCAAAAAGATGGTCAAGAGGCGATGGAAGCATTAAAAATACAGAATTATCCAGTTTTTAGTCGCGGAATTCGGTTTTACAAAGCTTATAAGGATGCGGTGGCTAGTGGAGTTCCTATTCATAAAGTTCGCGGGGGGAAAGTAGCATGGCGGGATTGGACAGCAATAAAAAACGAAGTAATTCAGGCAGTAAAAGGGTGAGCCGATTTAGCGAAGTTTTAGGTGCAGCACAAGAAAGTACCCAAACATCTGGGTACCCAGAAAATCAGCTACCCGAACAGCCAGATACTCAGACAGTTGAACATTCATCAAGCCAACAATCCACCTCTATGAAAACCCAGGTAGCTACAAATTCAGATATTCAGCCATCTGGATACCCAGACAGCCAAAAACCCGAACAGCCAGATACTCAAACAGTTGAACATTCATCAAGCCAACTATCTACCCATACCAAAAACCAAAAACCTAAACAGTCAAAAACCCAGGTAGCTATAAACTCAGATACTCAGCCATCTGGATACCCAGACATTCAAAAACCTGGACAGTCAGATACTCAGACAGCTAGAAAATCCAAGAATAAAGATAAACTAGCCAAGCGTGAGAATCCCGACTACACACAAACAACCTTTCGCATTCCTAAAAAGTTGAGTAGGCAGATTAACCGTGTGTTGATGGATTTAGCTGATGAAGGGGTAGAAGTGGATCGCAGTGACTTACTGGAGGAATTAGCCAATGCTTTTATCCGAATAGCTGATGAAGTTGGTGTAGTAGAAGCTTTAGAGCAAATCAAAAATCTGGGTACCCAGATGGATGAGTAGCCACAGGTGAAACAAGCGATCGCCTCCGGCTGGTGTTCTGCACCATCGCTCCCACAACAAAAAGAAACTCAAGAGAGGGTTTGGCATTAAACTGTTTTTTTAAAAAATTAATTATGGGGATTTCTCTGACCAAGGATTAATAATAAAAATTCCGCCGCCTGCGAAATCAGTAACATTACGGTATTGAGCCGAGATGATTATGAGTAATTTCTTTATGGAATTTAGTAGCAGTAAGAAAAAATGGTTCTTCATTACTTGTTATGCTAAAAACGTCTATAAATTAGCTCATATCCCTTGCTGGGGAACAAACACAGCTTTTAATGTTGACGTTTTAGCTTTGGGAAGAAAATCTAGGTTATAACTGCCTGAAACCCTTTATTTTAAAGGCAAATCTCTAATTTGAGTTTAAAATTTAGCATAACACCTACGGAAGAGCCAAAAAAATTAAGCAAGGATAACCCTGTTTTGTCACTCCAGGAAAAGAAAAATCAAAGCAAATTTTGAACTGTAGATAGAACGGTCATTTGAGCGTTTATTTTCTAACACAATGGCTGAAATCATGGTTTTTTGGTAAAAGTCTTATGCTGTAAGCATTCCAGATTATTCTCTCCCGAAAGTGATAAAAGCGGTATAATTATTACTTGCTTCAAAGCTATATATATCAAAAATTATAGGAGCCATTACCGCGCACCTTTCTTGCGTAGAATAGGCTGGTATCAGGTTTGTAAATTTGCGATCACACGGGTAAGCGGCGGCAACATCGCTTTGCGATTGAGCAATGCCAGGGTCTTCTCAAACGACCAAAAGCTTTTGGGAAAAAGGGTATACAGGAGTAAGATATTCATAAAAAACCTCCAAGAAACTGTATCCCTCGCTGAAACTGAATGGTGTATTCAACATCCCACTTGCTGGAGAGTAAGATACACGCTGATTAACTTAAATTACTAGAATTTAGTGTTTTTAAATACAAGTATCAACTGTATTGTAATTATCAGCTCTCACAAAGCGTCTATGTCTAAGAATTGCCCCTAAATTTGCTAATAAACAGATGCTTGCCAAACCCAACAAAATGTATGTAGGAGCCATAACTACTCCCATCATGAACCAAGCAAGTACATGCAGTATCATGAGTAGAGCAAAGATACTGCCAATTCCAGCAGCTTGCCAGACCTGAACAGTCGGACGATGCAATAGTGTAAACGTTATTGTCAATAAGGTAGCAAGCAGATTCGCTGGAATTAGAAAAGCACAAATGGCAATGCAGTATGTGCTTGAGAATTCAGTTAACGTGTTAAAGTCGAGCATTAGTTTTCTAGCTAATTTGTGAGATTTTAATATTAATGTTTGGCTTGGCAATCTTGTAGAGGAAGAAAGCTAGAGTAGCTAGTTCTGCACTTAGATATGTCCCAAACTGGCATTTTTTGATAACAATGACTACAACGCCAGTAAATACCACCGTTACTTATATGACGGAGTAAACAATATGAACAGCAAGGGCAAATATGGTGACTCCACACAGAGTTCCAGGTATATGTAGTTGTATTTATTTGGCTGGTATCAGTTAGATTAAGAGTCAGTAATTGACTCGAGTTAGGGGATATAACTTGCATTTTTTATCTTCCTTATCATTGATTTGTGATGATATAATTATGATTTTAGTAAGGAAATAAGTATTTATAGTTATCATCAAAACTCAGAAACTTTAATTTCACTAGCTATTAATTAACTTAGTTTCTAATCAGTCTTGATATTTTGTATTGAGATAACATCTATAACTTAGTACCTGCTACTAGGTACAAGCAAGACATCTATCATTTCGCCCAATACTAAACCAAATCCAGCTATCACTGTTAAAATTACTAATGCATTTAGTTTGTTTAACCCAGTAAGACGCATTTCTAATTCTGCTAAAACAGTAGTTGCTAGCGGGGTGATAATGAGAATTCCTAAAATAGGGCTATTTACCGCTAAAGCAAATAGTATTATACTCACAATTAAAGAGATAATAAAAATTGCCAACGAGCCTGGAAGAAAAAAACTCAACGCACGCTCAAACAGAGAACTATTTTTCCGTCCGCCAAAAAAAGCCACAGTCGCTATAAAAATTCCTACAAGCCAAATAATATGATAAGTAGATAGATACCAACCGAAGAAAGCGTAAACTACACAAAGTAGTAATAAAGATAAGCTAGTAATTTTATTTGAAACATCTATATTCATCACATTTTTTGGTTAACATAACTCAGAAAAAACGCTCAGAATCACGCTGTATTATGGCCCCAAATTCGCATCCAATTGTTGTGTAACAACTTTAACTACTGGTTCATCGCATAAGTTCTCAGTCGTGAGGGACTTCCAGAACATAAATTATCCCATTTTCATAGCGGCAGATTCTTTCTGGTCTGCTTCCTCTGCTGACAAAGCGATGGAATATTTTTTTAGTTGGAAGTCCCTTAGTGGTGGTCAGATCCCAGGCTTCTGGAGAAGTCTGGGATATTGTAGCCCAGCAAAATTAATGGGACAGACCACTAGCTATCGTTAAACCTAGCTGACAGCAAATGCAGTCATCAGTGTTAGAGCAACAAACAGGATAGCTACTGCCCCTTGGAAGATGTAGCGCTGTTGCTGTTCTGAAGAGGGATACTCTGCCAAGGACATACCAGGCTGAATTGCATAGTTATTGATCATTCCCTCATCATCTAATGTGTAGCCAGTTGCGAGGGGTACATTCAGTAATTGGCTGCCTTCTCTGTGTGTACGTGCTTGAACCTCAGCGGGGATCAGTTCACTGCCATCACTAGGAAGATGTGCGATGACGTTCCGTCCAGCGTAGCTGATCGCTTTGTTCGGTTTCTTTCCTGCTTTTAAGTCTCCTTCTTGATTGAAATGCATTTCCAATGGCTCGCAGATGTAAACCTCCGTTTCCATCAAGAAGCTGTCAGCAGTCATACAATCATTGAGGTTGAGGGTCTTCCCTTCTTTATCGGTGTAGCGCATGGGCGTGACCTCGTGTTTAAGTTCTATGTAATTATTATAACAAATTATTTACAAAATAAAAATACTTGTGATATTATTTCTATCTTTGTTAATTAAAAGCATCTTTACCTTTGTAAAAGTTCCAAAAACTGTGTTGCAACTAAATATGGGGTCTTGTCTATCAATCTTTAATTCATATTGCACCCAAGGTTTAACGAATAGTATTGCTAATAATTGAGCTTGATAAAAACAAAGAAACCCCGTGTTTCAGGGGTTCAGAGGGTTATGCTGCTGCAAATGGGTTGCTCGCTAACGAAATAGCCCCTTTTTAATAGAATATTTACCAACTGTACTCCTCTAGACCCACCCAGTCACTGTTTACCCCAAACTTGTTCTACTGGCTAAAACCCATGTTAAGTAGTTCCTGGGGAGTTGCCAGCACGTCAATTGCTACAAAGAAAATTTTGCCTTGCGGATTGAGCAAGAACCGCCATGCTAGATTTATGCCAACACTGTCACCAAACCAGGGAGTTTGCACTTTACCCGTCACTTGAATTTGGGTAAATTCTCCTTCTGCTGGTTCAGATACCCCTCGCTCTGGTATGAGCTTGAGTCCGTAGCATTCTTCGCGCATATAGGTGAGGATGTTCTCCCAACCCGCAATTGGTTCTTGGAAAGGGGGTTGCAGGGCACCATCTTCCGCAAATAAAGCCACAGCCTCTTGGAAGTCAAAGGCGTTCATATTCTCCATATAGCTTAGGACTATCAAGTTGTTGATGCCCTCAATGGTGACCTTTGCTCTGGGTGCGATGTCTTTAGGTGGAACCACAGGCTCTTTGACTTTTTGGGTGCTAACCGTTGGGGCATACCCCATATTGACAACAATATTTTGTAATACGGTGAGTTGCTGACCCCCTTCAAGTTGACGGATAGCTTGGAGGACATCAGATGCCTGTGGAGACAGTTTATAACTTTCTGGAATGGGAGCAACGATTCCTTGTTTCATCCACTCGCCTAACTGATACCAGAAGCCCAACTTGATATTTGTGCCGAAAGATGAATATGTACGGCAGATGGGAGTATCACTATGGTTAACTAGATCGCACATAACTTGCGTTTGCTCTATAGCAGACATCTGCTTGATTTGAGTCAGGGTTGTTTCTGCGAAGACCATATTGGCTGCTCCCATAGCAGCAGGAGTGATTGTAACTCCCATCTCGGTATAGGCAAACCAAAGTAAAGCCAACTGATCCTCTGCACTGAGCTGATTGAATGATTCAATCGTAGCTGGAATACCATTAGCAACTTGAGTTTCAGGAAAAATGGAGCGTGCAGACTCGATAGTAAATGACATTTTTCAAAATCTCCAGAACGAAATTACATTAATTGATAGTGTTTCAAAAATGGTGATGATCACTTGAAACTGATGTTTCTAACTGCTGTTCAAGACTTAAATCACTATGTCTAGGAACATGACTCAAAATCGGTTGTGCGATCGCATCTGAGGACTGTTGGTAAATAGCTAAACAGGCAAGCATAACCACGAACTCATCAATATCCAGGGGTTTAGTAAACCATAAGTCAAACCCAGTAGACAAACCACGTTGACGCATCTTTTCATCGGCGTAGCCTGTCACAGCAATTCCTAACACCACTTGCCCTCGCTCTTTCGCTTTGCTTTTCACTTTTTGAATCAGGGCATAGCCATCTTCGTTGGGCAAGCTAATGTCACTGACGACGATATAAGGTTGCCATTGCTCAAATATCTCCAGAGCTTGCGGAACTGAAAACGCTTGTTTTACCTCAACACCATAAAGTTGCAACAGGATCATCATCAAATCGCAGCAATCGACATTATTGTCTACGATGAGTACTTGCAACCCTTGGAGGGCTGAAAGATTATTAAGAAATCTATTACTTGGATACATAGCTACGCCAATCAAGATTTCATGTGCAACGAGTGCTAAAAACACTCAGTAATTCCCAAAACGAGTGAACTTTTAGAGAGCAAGAACATAGCATCCTTTCTTCTACAGCATGACAAGTGGCTGTTTGATTTCGAGGGTTAGTTGGTTAACTTCAACATGAAAAGTAAGAAAAGTTTTAGAGATGAATTATTTCCAGATTCTTTTACTAAAAAATATCCAGATAGTTATAGGGCAGCGACTATAAATATAAATAGTCACCGCCCTATAAATACTATTCCCTATTTAAGCATTTGCTTACGCAGGAATTAACACTGTATCAATGATGTGGATGACACCATTATCAGCAGCAACATCTGGTGTTGTGACTGTGGCATTATTTATCTTGACACCTTTAGAAGCATCAATTTTCACATCTTCACCTTCAACGGTTTTAGCTGATTTCAGCTTCACCACATCCGCCGCCATAACTTTGCCTGAAACAACATGATAGGTCAGGATTTTTTTGAGCTTGGGAATGTCCTGAAGCAATGCGTCTACTGTACCTTTGGCAAGCTTTGCAAAGGCTTCATCAGTGGGTGCAAAGACGGTGAATGGCCCAGTTCCTTTCAGAGTATCTACCAAACCAGCAGCTTTGACAGCAGTTACTAGGGTACTAAAAGAACCAGCATTAATAGCAGTATCAACAATATCAGCCATGTGTTTTACCTACTGAGCGTGAAATCTGTGAACAAGGTTTAGTATGACACCCTGTTGTCATAAATCATGTTTAAGCAAGTGTTTGAATAGCGTATAATTTGTCTGATTTATAGTAAGATTCACCACTTATTTCAAATAAATTAAAAGTATTTTTAAAAATTCAGACTTAGAAAATATAAAATCATTATCACCAAAAGTTACAATATTGATTTTGAGAAAAAATTAGTAAAATTTGTTTTACTGTAGAGAAAGTGTATCCTTGGTAATTACCCGCCTTTTCCATCCATTTTGTGCTCGAATTTATCCAAAATTAAGAACTTGCTTCTCTTGGGATGGCAAAACCCTAGCTTTTTGGCAAGCACTTTTTTCATGTAACTGATTATCGGTGAAATCGAAAAAATAAAACTCGCGTGTTACAAAGCTTTCAGCGTCAGATTGAGCGTTGCTAAAAAATGGATAAAGTCGAGATCAGAGCTTGTGAGCATTTAGAAAAATTAACGATAAATTGCTACTCTATAATTACCTTTTATACATTTATCCAAAAGTTGATTTTTTAAATATAAATGTTTTGCCGTCCTTCTTAACTTTTCATTAATATTGAGATTTAGTTTTTTCTCTCTTGTAATTGTTAAAATGTAGTTAAGCTTATATACTAAGACAAAGTTATGGTTGAAAGTAAAAAATTTGATGATACATTAGCTGCTATTGAGTTAAATGCAGCCCGAAAATTAAACTGGGATTATAATCAGTTCAAAGACTATTTTAGTTTTACTGTAAACAAGGAAGCTATTGAGATAGTCCTCAAGAATCCAATCGACGAATTTCAGTTAAAAAATTTAAAGCAAGCTTTGTTAGATTATGGTTTTCAGTACAAAAAAACTGTCGATGAATCGCTCTTAGTTTTTGAGCAAAATGTTGAATTAAGAGAAAGCAATATTATAGATGGCGACGATATACAACAGGACACATGACAAACAAGTTTCATTTGTCATTAGTTGTTTATCCACTTGTTCTATGTTCCTTGCTTTTTAAGTCAGCCATTCACGCCAAGTTTTAGCAAAACCAAGGATGAAAGTCGAGGCGGGGATTTTTACTCAGAGAGAAGTCGGAGCGGCGGCTTCCGCCGATCTGAACTTCGGTGACTCAGAACTTTCAAGCTAGTTATTCACACCAGGTTTGGGCACAATCAAGCATGAAAATCTGTCTTTGCCATGCCCCATAACCTATGTCCATTTTTAAGTTAAGAGTATCTTGATAAATATTAAGATAGTCAGTCATTTGGACTCTTGAATAAAATCTGGTACAGGAATAAAAGTAAGGTCTAATTAGATTCTCAATAAGTCTCAGTAAACTAAGGTGGAGTGGTTTGAGTCAACAATCCTCAAACTCCATCTCCAAAATTTAGGCAAGACGATCCGTAATCTGGGTTGTGGCAGCAGCAGTTTACTCTTTGCGATCGCATCTTGTTAGGTTGTGTGGCAAAAACAGTTACACGATCTTATTTGCTTCCTCAACTGCGGCATTCAGCGCTTGATACGCTGTTTCATAACAACCAAACAAGCAGGAGTCAAAGTCTGCAATGGGGGATGGGTTGCGCTCTAATACGTTATCGATAGCGATCGCGTAAGAATAATTTCTTTGATCTAAAGGGTGGGAATGTACTGCCACATACCACTGTAGAGTAATTCCACCCTCAAATTTAGTCCCATCTTTTTCTAGGATCGGTTTATACATTGTTGCCTAAACTCCTGATAGCTTTAGTCGATCAACACTAAGGTACTTTAGTTAGATGCGGAAATTAACACCTGGTGTTGCTGAATAGTTAAGGTGTTAAAATCTAGCATTAGTTGACTACGATTGATTTAGATTCAAGTTGCGATCGCCCATTACCGTGATGCACCAAAGCTGCCATTCCGTGTTCTGATGCACGTAACTCCTTGTCCGAAATTTCTGGCTCCTTAGTATAAACTGAACTCAACAAGATATTCAAAATTCCACTTTCTTCAGCTTGACGAACGGCGCGATGGGTAATCAGTTCGCCCACATTCAGAATCACGTTGTCTTCTGGGTCAAGAATGACACGGGTAACTGGACGACCCAATGCTTGTTCAATCCGTTGCTTCTTCATTGCCCGTTCGCTGCGTCCTTGTAGATTTTCAGACTGCTTTTTCAAGGCTTGCCAGAAACTGTTGAGGTTCTTTTGAGCGACACTTGCTCCGTCGCGCAGTTGAACTTTGGTGTCTAACCAAGTTTCATTAGCGCTAGAACGGGCTGTGGTTGCCAAATGTAAACCAGCAGCGTTGAGTAATTCTGCTTCTTTACCGTAAGCCTGAGTACGATCGAGAACGGATTGGGTCACAATTTGCCCAGATGCCGCAATAATTAAGCCATCGTTAGAACGTACTGTTTGCAAAACTCTGCGCCCTTTTGCTTGTAGGATCGCTACCTGTGCAGCCACCCCATCAACTGAGTGACGCAGATTAGCGACGCTACTTTGAGTTGCGCTCCCAATTTGATTGCTAGTAGATTGGATTGCTGCTTGCAGATTGCGACTGATGTTTGCAGTTAGACTGCCACCGGTAGCTCGATAAAGTTCATCAAGAATACCCAGGCGATCGGCTGCTTCTGCATCGACTAGGGTGACTTCCTGGCCTTGCAGTAACAATACATTTCCGTCTGGAGTCCGCACATCCTGTTCAACGTGCTTGCCAATCACATATACCTTTTGCTCCGTAGGGTCAATCAGATTATTTGTCAGCGAAGCAGACGCATCTCGATTCAGGTCTTGCAGTTTGCTGCTAGTAGCATCAGTTACCGTCTGCAATTGCTCACTTGCATTCTGTCTTGCTTGTTGTAGACTACGGTTCACGTTCTCTACCGAGCTTTGCAGTTGCTCATTTACGGTTTGAGCTGCTGTTTGTAGTCTGCGGTTAGCAGTTTCAGCAGAGTCTTGGAATCTATCTTCAGTTGCGTTAACGGCTCCTCGGATACCACCGACCTGTTCTGCCATCATTTGAGCAGTTTCTGGAGGCACAAAAGCAACATCAGCACCAATTTTCAGCGTTTCGGGAGCAGGCACAAACGATCGCCCAGAGTAAGCATCGGCAAACACACCGCCTGAAACTTCGTATCCTTCCACCAGTCCACTATGTTCATCAAAGAACAAATCAACCAGTCCCCCTAGATCGAGTCCCTCTGTGGTGAGAATTCTCGTGCCTCTCAGCACGATATTCTGGTGCAAAATCTCTTTAATTGCCGGAACAAGATGTGCCTCAATAACAGATGCTTTTGAGTTAACGACGATCGCATCTAACCCTATAGCTCGCACCTCTTGCAGAGGAATTACTTTTGCATCCCGAAATAGTCCCTTCTCTTCAACTAAAAAGCCCAAAATTTGATTGCGATTTTGGTCGAAAATTAAATCTCCAATTCGCTCAATTTTTTTACCAGCGTCGTATGTGACGACAACTTTATCGATAATATCACTACCTTTACGCATTTATTCCTCGCAGTTTTTATTGATTTGGTTGTCCAGTGACTTGTTCGTTAGTTGGCTGACTTTTTAGCTGAAAATCTCGTCCTTCTCGACCAAAACCAGGAACAATATTAATCACACCAAAGTATTCGTAGATTACTCCGAAGATGGCGAGAATAATGATGAGAATGGTGATGTTTGCTCCAGTATGAGAGCGATGTCCTACGAGTCTTGGCATTTTTTCCTTTTAGGTTATTGTTATTTTTTATAGCTAGAATTGCTGTCAATTTTCGACAAAATTATTTACACCAAGAATGTAATTTATATACCTATTTGTCGGACTATGACTTAGTTGACTTTGTTCTTTAAAAATAAATAAACTCAAAAGATGTATTTCTAAAGATACATTTTTGATTTACTTTTTTTAGCTGGTGAAGCTATTTCTGCAATAAATATTTTTAGCCTTAATACTATTGTATTACTTAAAAGATAATTTTAGTTCCGTCTAATGGTAGGCTATTGTTAAAAAATTAATTTATCAGTGCAAAATATCCAACTTTTACGCTATTCAAACTTTTTTTATACCAATTTAATATGAAGTTGCATATATATAGATACCCCTAAATCCCCCTTAAAAAGGGGACTTTGATTCTAGTTACCCCCTTGAAAAAGGGGAATCGAATTTTATGCAGCCTCATAAAAAATTGGTATTAAACCTGATTTCAAACAGCAGGGTTTGCTTTGAAAGATAAAAGGTTTAAGTATTTTTTAAATATATGAGTTTGTTTCGTATATCAAATTCCCAAAGAACACTGTGAAGGGCAGGGAATTATTTCCTCAAAGACTTGCATACTATTGTTGAAGCCAGAGACAGTGATACTAACAACTTTACCCCCAATTGTTAATCCAAAAAATATTTTGAACTTGGCTAGAGGGTTTTAGAACTTTGATGTGTGATAATTAAAGACAAATGTTCATATATTTTTTGGGGAGGAGTTTTTAAATCCCAAACTATTCCCAGCC
>NZ_CAWNJS010000004.1:0-56669 GCF_963874875.1 Tolypothrix tenuis PCC 7101 | reverse complement strand
TTTCCGTAAACGCATCTATCGTCTTACTGGACAGGCGTTTACACCTCATATGGTGCGGGATTCTATTGTTACGTATCTTAAATTGTCTGGGACTTCGGATCAGGTGCTAGCTGCGTTGGCAGAACTGATGGCTCACAGTCAAAAGACCCAACACCAAATTTATGATCGCCGTACTTCAGAACAAAAATTGGCTCCCGCTTTGGAGGTATTGCAGTCATTACCTACAGGTAATTTGCCACCAGCACCAGCACCAGCACCACTTAAAACTATTCAGCTACCTATGGAGGTTTAGAAGCAATGATTGACTTGACATTCTCTGTACTGACTGTCGTAGTCCTGTACAGGAGCATCGATGAATTCAACAGGCTATTAATGCCCACTTTTTTAGTGGAAGTACCTCAAAAATTATCAAATAAAAATCAGGAGATGATAGATGGAATATTCTAAATTTGTCCTAACCCATCATACACTGCACTCTCGCTTAGTTTCTTATGCAGCGCACAGAATTACCAGAACCAGTGAGCATATAGAATCGGAAACTAGAGCCAGAATTGCCAAACTGGAAAAACAAAAGGAACGGATGGGCATAGACTTGTTAATATCTAAACAATTGCCTTGTGATTATCATGATATCCCGCGCGATCTGTTTCAAAGTATCGCCTACAGTGACCCAACCTACCGCCAGATTTCCCTAGAGCTTGCTGCTGCTAAATTCAGTTTTATGAAAATGATGAGAACTGATACTACCCCAAATCAGCAAGATTATGCACTAGCGGAGCAACAGGTAAGGGATTATTTTGAAGCCTTGCAAAATCCATCAAAATATGTATATGAATACTGGGGAAGTAAGCTATCAGCTAGAGAGAAACACCTCCTCTACAGTTTAGACTTTCTCTGGTATGACGAAAACGGCAAACCCTGTGAGGCAATTGTATCGACCAACGATGTCACCTGCTGGTATAACCCGCTTTTGTGACTCTGGAAGGATAATAATCAAAGCTAAATGATGAAACTCAGATTTGCTAAGGGTACTAGCACTCTCAAACTAATAGAAATTTCCAAACAAAGCTCTACAGGTAAAATCCTATCAGGGCAAGGGTTTCAGTTTTTAGTTTAGTGAAAGTGATAAAGGAGGGTTAGGTAATTGTCACATAAATGACTCATGTCACCGAACAGGAGGGTCTTGAAGCTCTTGGTGCTAAGGAGGCTGGGGGAGTGAGTTGTTAAAATCATCTCTTTGTCTCCTTTCTTCCGCAGCTTCCCCGGCTCTCTTCTTTTACACTTGCTACTTTTATCTCAACAATTGTAAAAATTCTCGAACAACATCAAAAGGTTGCTCTAGACACCTAGTAGAATCGTATCGTTCGACGATTCGTACACCTTGAAGCCGGAAAAGGCGTTCGCGTTCTTGTTCTTCTACCCGTCTATCCGGGGTGTGATACGGCCCATCGACTTCCAGAATTCCCAACTTTCCTTGATAGCAAACTAAAAAATCCGCCTCTTTGTTGACTCGTGAGTTTGGTTTTCCTGGGTCATTCAAGCGTGCTAAACAGTTTGGGAGATAGAGCACAGAAAATCCGTCTAGTGCATGGGCGATTGCGATTTCAGCTTTTGAGCGAAACCGCAATCCTTTCCATTCGTAAATTCGACTATTTGGATAAAATTGAATCCCTTGGTTATGAACCGCTCTTTCTTCTGGCGCAGCATTACTATCAACTTTTGTTGTCCTATCCAGTACAGTAAATTCTAGAACTTCCCTATCAGGAATTGCCTTTTCAAAGTCTGTGCAATCTTCTCCATCGTAATTACCTGGTGCGCCATCGACATACAGGTAATCAGTTTTTTCACCAGAAGATTGCGTTGTTTGATGCACAAATTGTGACAGCAATTTTTCGGGTTCTCTCAATGAGGGAGCAACCAATTTGCGGGCATTTTCGATATCTTCTGCGGTCACTTTATTGTTACGGCAAATCTTTAATGCCATTTTTAATGTTTGGCGTTTCGTTTCCAAATTTTTTGTCTTTCTTAACTCTAAAAGTGTAGTTACAGAAAGTTTAATATTGGAAATATCAATTTGAAATTTATCATTAATAATTATTCTCTCGTTGTAAGCCCAGGCTCTTTCATGACAAGTAGATGGAGCCAAAAAACCTTCTTCTTCATGCAACCTTGCACAAATTTGATCAAAAGACCCAAATTTCTGAGATTTTTTTAGCCCATCATCAAATATTTCATATTTTAAGCGCCAAAGTAAATGATCAATCTTTTGGTTATGAGTGTGTAAAGAATCAATTATTTTTTTACACTCAGACTCTTCAGGTTCCGACAAATATAGCTCGTCTAACATAGACTATACGCAACAACAGTAAATATTTCCCAGATTTATTGACATGGAGAGCATTCAAAGAAGAGTGGTGCGCCAATGCAACACCTGCTTGGTGGCAAGCTCTTGAGTCAAGAAAGTAATTGGTAAAGTGTTCACTTCCCCCCGTCCAAGAGATGCTGAAGCTTGGCTCTACCCGGTCTTTTTGGTTTGGTCGAGAACTAGGGATAGAGGTAAAGTTACTGGAGGTTACCATCCCTTCAATGCAAAATGCAGACGACAGAAACGATTGACATAGGTAATTGTAACAACAATATGCTGTTTTTGCATATTAACTCAGCCACTGTAACCTCCGAGCATGGGAGGTTCTATCTACTCGGTAAGGTACAGGGCATTTCTTGTACGACTGCGTTCAGCGCGACTTGAAGCTAATTTGACTCAAGTAGAAGTTGCCCAAAAGCTAAATCAGCCCCAGTCGTATGTTTCGCGGTGCGAGTCAGGCGAACGTCGTGTTGATGTGGTTGAACTGACCGACTTTGCAATGATTTACAAAAAGCCTCTCGAATATTTTGTGGATTTTTGTACTCCTAGGAATAGCGATGTCAACGAGGCGCACAAGTAAACGCAAATTTCTCACAAACAATAAAAAATCGATTGATATAGACTGATGTGAGACATTTTTTCGATACATCACCCATTCAAATTGACGGAGATAAATAAACTAAGTATAATTTAGTATATATTCAGCTAAAACAATTACTTCATTTATTCTGAATACCGAAACAAAAATGCTCTGTTCATAAAATCAAGTATTCCAAAACCAGGCTTGGATAAAACCAAACCCAAAGCATCATTAATTAGAGATTCAGGAAATACAAATTGCTTGATATTAAGCGGTATTAGTTAGAAATTTTAAGCATCTGTAAGCAGCAGCAAAGATATGTTTAGAAGGACTTGAGCTTGTAATCGCAATTAAAATTCGCCGTGAGCTTACAGTAATTAAGGCTCCTAACTTCAATAATTTTGTCCGAATAGTTCCAACTTGAGCATTTTGTAGTTCGGTTTTAGCTAAACATTGTTGACGCAATGCATTCATCAAAATATATTCTTCCATTGTTGCCATATTTGTTTAATAACTCTCTCTAGTTCTTCTAACGCCCCTGCTGCTGGATCTATATTAGAAGGGCGAAGTTTGGCTGCCAATAAGTGTTTTCCACAAAAGATATAAAGTGGAGCATAGCAGTATCCTCCATAATAAGTGTTGAAGAAAACTTGCTCTTGATTACCATGCACTAAATCATCAGTTACATCCAAATCTAAAATAATTTGTCGTGGTTCTTTAGAGTAAGACTCTAGAAATATCTTCACAAATAGACTTTCAATTTCTTCTGGCGAGTGACCTATTTTATGATAACGACTGTCTGCTCCTTGTTCTACATCTTCAGGACAATGCTCAAGACGATTTAATGTACTTTTCCCTGCTAAAGTAACTGATTCATTTTCTATACCAATTCTTTTTTGCAATGCTAGCGCAAACATTGGATCATGGCGTAATTCCTCGTGGTCATTCAAGTCTTCATACCCCATGACCAGCCCGTATATCCGTTGCTTAATTAAGCTTTCTATCGAATGATTAATTCGATTTGGCTTTCGGTAATCTTGGAAACACTGTGCAAACTGTGATGTGATTTGCAGTTTGCTGTCTATTTCAGCAATTAAGCTTAACCCTGCATCCGATGTTACCTGTCCACCCTCACCGAGATTCAACCATAATTTTGCTTTGCTACCGTCACGGATTGCGAGTGGCAGAGGTGGCATCTTTGCGGTGGGAGCAAATAGATTGGAATGGTGGCACAATTTACGTGAGGCGAGTCAAAAAAGGTACATCCTCTGTTCAACCCCTTTCTGGTTTGGAGATTCGCGCTCTCCGTCAGTTGCAACGAGATTATCCTGCCAGTCCCTATATTTTCCAGTCGTCTCGACTTAGCCCGTTGGCACATGATACGATCGCCGGCATTGTTGAGCGGGCTGGTAAATTAGCAGGTTTGCCTTTCCCTATTCATGCTCATATGCTGCGGCATGGAACAGGTTACTATCTGGCGAATCGAGGTATTGATACCCGAACCATTCAGAGTTACTTGGGGCATAAAAATATTCAGCATACCGTTCGTTACACCGAACTTGCGTCTACCAAGTTTCAAGGTCTTTGGGATGATTGATGTTTAAGGCCCCTGCTTAATTGTTGCCCATCTCCCCCGAAAAAAATCGCTCTCTTGAAAAACCTCAAAATTTAAGTAAAGCAAGCAACAGGGCTTTTATGGTTCATTTGTATGCATTGCAGCGAACAGAGCTTTTAAAACTGAAGCCAGATGCGATCGCTTGATCACTTAATTTGTGGCTAAAACTGTTTTTGAACCATATTGTGGTTCTTGGCAACTTTTGGTGATCTTGGTTGGGGCAAGGCAGAAGGCAGACGGCAGACGGCAGAAGGAAGGAGGAAGAAAAAATTCCCACAATTGTAGAAGTGCAAGGATTATAGAACATCTGCATTGCAAGAAAGCCTTCTTGCGTAGACGCGAAGCGGCTTGTCGCTAGACATCGCCCGTCTTGGTCACAAGTCCCAATGAGGATAACAAAACGTCTTAAAACCTTCTGCCTTCTGCCTCCTGCCTTCTGCCTTCTGCCCATATTGTGGACGTTTTAAATCATATTTTGACCGAAAGTCGAAAATTTAAGGGTAAAATTAGTGTGTCTTGCTCTACATTTTTTGCCAAATCCAAAAATAAAACTTTTGGTTGCATTATGATTCACATTGAAAACACGCGGACATAATTTGATTCATAAAATTAGGTTGTTGATTGGCTCAAAAGCTTGAAATTACGTTAACCTTTGTAGCTTAAAAGATAAAGTGACCGTTTTTAAAGCAATAAGTGGCCGCAGAACAGAACCTATGACAGAAGCGTATTTGCGAGAATTGAGTGCGATCGCTTGTAAAGTATGGCGAAAGTAGGGCGACGCAAAAATAAGCATTGCAGGTTTTTAGGGCGGCCACTTTATCCTTTAATTCCAGCCACTTTATCCCTTAAGTTACAACCTTTGGTCAGGCTATGGTTCAAAATTTGGTCACGCGGGGGGTAAAATCACAATGAACTTACCCTCGTAAATTGGCAAAGGGATTGTCTATTAAAAGGAATTTCTAGTAAGATAATTTACTTAAGACGAATTAAGAGGTGAAGTAAGGGAGAAATACGATAGATGATTTTTGGCAGTAAATTCTTTAGGTTGAATCAACCAAAAACTCCAACGTTGGTTTTAACCTACTTTATTTGTTTAGTAGACGCTATATCTTAAAAGAGGGGGTGCAACAGCTCACTTCCTCAAAAAGTAGTAACCGTCCACCCACCTCATTAAAAAACTTTCTAGGGTTAATTGTAACTTACTTCGTAAATTAAGTAAAATGTTTGCCTTAAATTAAGGCTTCCCTGATTAATTCAGGTTCAGACAGAGTAAGGGTGGCGGCTGTTGTTTAAATTTTGCACAATCCTTAAGTAGGTTGTGCAGGCCTCCTCTTTTGATTCAATCAAGAGAGGAAAAAATCGTGAGTAAAAATAAATCCACACAACTAATAGAAACATTTAATACAGCATCTCCTGTCCAGGAAATTACTAACTCTTCAGAACTTCAAGAGGTAAGTAAATACCATCCATGCCCTCATTGCAGTAAACCAGATTGGTGCTACCGAATAGGTGATTTAACAGTTTGCAAACGTGGTGCTAAACCTGCGCCCGGTTGGCAAGAAACTAGCACAACAGATAATCAAGGAACCCCATATTATGCTTATGTAAATCCCAAAAAGGAACTAAGACCCAAAAGCAAGAAAGAATTTGTTTATGTAGATAGACAGGGTAAGGAACTTATAAAAGTAACTCGCATCGACAATGGCGAAGGCAAGAAAAAATTCTATCAATCTCATTGGGACGGAAAGGAATGGATTAAAGGTTTGACAGATGAAGTCAAATCTAAAGTACTGATATACCGTTATCCAGAAGTCAGGGCAGCGATCGCAGAAGGCAAAAAGATTTTTTGCGTGGAAGGAGAAGGAATTGCTGATCTACTTTGGTCATTGGGTTTACCAGCAACAACAACGCTGGGTGGCTCAAAAGCATACTGTAAATATGGTAACTACAGTAATGACCTCAAGGGAGCAGATTTGGTACTTTGTCCAGACCGCGATAGGCCAGGAGTTGCATATATGGCTGATGTGGCTATTGACTACCCAGATGCTAAATGGCTTTATGCCCCCCCTAATCATTCTTTGTGGGCTAGATTACCTGACAGCGGTGGACTAGATATAGGAGACTGGATTAAAGATGGTGCTACGGTTGAGCAAATAATGGATTCTATCTCCGACAGAATCAAAGAATGGGAAAATTTGCTTGCAGCAGTTCCCAGCGACAAAGTTGAGCAAGCGCAGGTTGAAAAACCACAATCCACAAAGCAGGAAGCAATAGAACAAGCTAGATTAATTCTTCAATCAGGGCTTAATGAAATTGAGGAGGCTATTCAGCTGGAGAATTTGAGGGAACAGGCGAATTTAAGCACTTCCCTCTGGGAACGTAAGATACTGCCATCTTTGCGCCGAGAATTGCAACCTAAACTGTTAAAAATAGAAATACAGGCATTTTTGAAACTGGCAGATCCCATAGAGCAAGTGACGCAGCGGAGCCGTATCGTCAGCCGCTATCACCTAACCAATAGAGAATTTGATCAGCAGTGCCATGCTATTAGGAACGCCGAAAAGCAGAACCTTCAAAAGCCAAGGCTTTTAACACCGAAGGAACTTTTTAACCTTGAGAGCGAAAATCTAGATTTTTTGGTTGCTGGTTATTTGCCGCGCTTTACTAGTGGACTAGTATCCGGCTTGCCGGGGGTTGGCAAATCTTTGTTAACAATTGATTTAGCTTATGCAATCGTCACAGGTGGAGAATTCTTAGGTGAAAAGGTAAAGCAAGGTAAGGTGTTAATTATCAACTCCGACCAGCCCCTCAACATCACTGCTAACTATTTAAGTGATCACGGGTTTGATGAAGAAACTCCTAATTTGAGAGTTATGGGACAAACCAAGGATATGGCTGGGTGGACTATCAAGGATATGGAATCACTTGAGTATTCGTTAGAGGAGTTCCAACCAGTTTTGACAATTATCGATTCTATCCGCGCTACCATTTGCTACCCGCTGGGAATTGAAGAAAAATCAGAAATTGTCGGGTATTGGATGAAGGAAGTAGAGCGCTTATGCATTCGCTATGGTTCGTTATTGTGGGTTCATCACGACAACAAGGACAAAGATTTAAGTGGTGTCAGCCGCTCTTCTGGGTCAACAGCTATACCAGGAAATGCTTCCTTTCACTGGAGATTGGAAAAAGCAAATAAAGATGACTCAGATCCAAACAGGATTTTCTCAATGCCTAAAACACGGGGATTTGAACCTGTAACGCTCAATCTAAAATATGAAGCTAATACCGGACAGTGGATTAGCCAAGGACGAGTCGGGGAGTCTCCAGATGTCGCAAAGGCCAATCAAACCTTACAACAAAGAATTCTTGACTTTTTAATGCAACGCCCAAACACTGGCTATACGGGGATAGAGATAAAAGAAGCTTTAGGTGGTAGCGATAGTGTATACACGATTCTTAACCGAATGGTGCAAAGAGGAATTATTGGTAAGCGAAAATCAAAATCTGACACTGCTAAAAACACCAAAGTCTATTTTGTCAAAATAGAAGATACTGAAAAAGGTGTAAATACCCCTCCCCCCTAATTTTTCCTAAAGTAGTGTTAGGTTTAAAGCTAAAAGTCTTACAGAGTAAGACTTTCCAAAACCTAACACTAAACCTAACACCTTAGAAGTGTTAAATTCTAAAAAATAGGTGTCAAGCTTTGAAAACTCTGACATCACAGCACTTTCAGTTCAAGAACAGGTAAACTTAACACCTAAACCTAACAAGGGAGAGGGTTACACAAATAAGTAGAACAAATCGCTTCTCAAGTAGCCTAAATCGAAAAAGCTGTTTTGAGTTTTTGGGATAAATTTCGGTTTTAGGCTTAATCCGCGAGCGCACTACGCCTTTAGCTCAATCTAACTGAGTTGCGTTACCCAAAACTTTGTTCACGGCTGAGGTGTTTCTGGAAATGGTCTGTGAACGAACAATTGGGCAGTAAAAAATCGCCATGTTCTATTTAACATGCCTGCGATCGCGCTATACATCCAAAACCCCTTAACTGTGAACGGATGATCGCTCATGTTCAATTGAACATAAAAAATGAGTACTGCAACCTCCCAAGTTAGCCAAAAATGGCAGGAGAAACTGTGCCACGTTCATAACTTGACTAGTTCAAAATATCTTTATCGAGCAATTAAATACTTACAAACTCAACCACACATAGAAGTCCGGTATTATTTGTTCCAATCTACGTAGTTCCGCAGCGGCAATTTCCTCAAGCAGCAGGACTGCACCCCACCGCCGCTCTTCACTCCAATTACTGAGGATAGCTGTTACAGCCATAACGCCATTCTTAATCCCCTCCCTTAATAATTCAACACAGGTTTCTATGGGGGTGTTTTCTCCATCGTCTGGCTCAAAAACCCCAAAATCGATGCTCTCAACTTTGGTATCCACCCCTGCCAATGGGGGTATCCCTATACCATTATGGGGGGGGGTGGATACCAAGCAGCTTGACTCCTCAACACCTTTCGGGCTTGTAGTTGCTTCACGTTTTGGCACCGCCTCAGCCCATTGCTCACCATATCTGGTCTGCATTGCCGCCTGATATCGCTGTTGGTCAAAAGCTGCTTGTCTAGCTCGCTCTTCCTTTTGGGCACGTTTACTGGCACGGTGGGCAATTACCGCATTAGCAAAATCCAATTCCGCTGGAGATAGCGAGAAATGTTTAACCTGTTTCCCCCGTGGCCCAACTTTACGATCAACCAATTTTAATCCCAGTTGTTCTAGCAGAACCCCCAGCAGCCATATTGGTTGGCAGTTAGAAGGAACTGTGAAACCCAAAATCGCTTTAATATGAGGCGCACAGTATTTGGCATTTTCGGTCATTCTCAACAAGTCGGGGTCATGAGCCGTAACTTCCTCTCCGGCTACTAAGCGTATGAGAATATCATGCAGTCCCAAGTTAAACCTAGCCAACCACCGCGCCGAGTAATTGCCCCAGTCCATGCACAAAGGTAGGTGGAATCGCTCAAAGAGATCTTTGTCTGCCACAATTCTTGGCGGGGAAGGGTATTGTCTTCCGGTACGTGCATCCACAATTGTACCTTCTGGTTCTTGAAGGATTGCTTCTAAATGGGCGATCGCTTTAGATAATCTGCCACCGTTATCTTTTTCTACCAGAGCAGGAGTTACGGGCATTCCATAAGCATCGAGTATGCGAAATTTCTCACATTCAAATACTTCAGACGGTGTGAGGTAGTCTTTGCTTGCACGCTGACGATATTCGCTCTTGGAGATATCTTTGGCTTGAGCCACAGCTGCACAATAAGCAGTATCTAAAGCATTTGCGGCATTTTTGAGATACTCCTGGGTGAGTTTATCTTCTTGAGTACCCATAGGTATAATTTGATTTCCCATCTCACTCAACAAGTCGCGCAGATCTGCACGCAGGTTGTTGATTGATTGATGACGAGCAGCCATGATTTGGCAGTGTGCATCTAATGCCCAGTCTTTTTCAGTACCGCGAGAGCCAGAATCCCGGTCAATTCGCAACAGAAAAGCGGTTATTTCATTAGTTTGCAGTAAGTGTTCCTTAATCTTGGTGGCGTTAGTGTCTTTGTAGCCAAAAGGCGGGCGCTTTGCCACCCAAACATGAATCGGTACGATTGGGCGATAGCGATAAAGCTGTTGGGCGCATTCAGTAGCAGTTTGGGAAACCCCATGAAAAACGCCAAAAACGGCATCAAAATGATAATTAGGTATATCCACCCCCGTACCCAGGCTAGGAGAGGTTAAAAGGGCATCTAGACCATTTACAGCGTTAGTTATGTCTTTAATGAAGGCGACATTTTCTTCACTACCGGAGTTTTCCGAGTGAATTGCCCAGATTTTTAAGGGTGTGGGGTCACTTTGGGGTGTAGTGCCTATTGCAGGTATCGAAGGCAGGGAATTGTTCTGGGGGATGGTTCTGTGGATAGCGGAGTTATTGACTCTAGTTTCTCCCGTGATGGGTGATGTACTTTCCCCTAAACTGCTATCTGAAATGTTTGGGGTTTTGGGAGATGCTGTGCTTTCTTCCCCAACATACAACAAGCAACACGCAACATCTTGCCCTTGGAAAGCAGAATCTTCCATATGCACTGACATAGAAAGCGACTGCTCAAGTTTTTTAATAAAGCGCTTGGAGTCGGAAACCACCATGATTTTCTGTCCCGTCATCAGTGCTGCCGAAATTTGGGCAACTAGGGCAGAAGAATCATCTCCCTCATACCAGTAGATGGGGCGAGCGCCATTTTTCCACTCGTTTTTGATAATAAAAGGCTTTTCGCCCACAGGACGCATGGCGCGAAAGAAATCCACTGTCACATCGTCCATGTGCGCGTCGGCAATGACGACTAAGGGCGCATTATACACGATGTATTCCAGTATTTCTAAAATTTGTGCCCGGTATTCTTTGCAGGTTTTGCTGTGCAGTAGGTGGGTGAGGTATTGGCAAGCTTCATCGATAAACACGCAGCCATAGGTGAGGGCTTGAGTGTTAAGTTTGTGCAAGCTGTCGATGGTGATGCTGAGGGCAGTAGCTTTGGCTAAACCTGTATAACCCAGGTCAGAGTACATCTCGGTGTTGAGACGTTTTGCCAGGTTTTTCAGTAAATTAACCCGATGTCCGTTATTGAGGAACCGCTTGTCAGGATGTGCAATGCGCCACTGTCGCATGAGTTCGGTTTTACCCGTACCCATGTCACTCCACAAGACAACTAGTCCAGACTGGGGAAGTAGGAAACTCTGGGAGTGGTGGCTATGGGGCTTAGACTCACCTCCGGGAGTGGTGGCTATGGGCCTATGGGGGCTGAAACTCTCCTTTGAGTGTGGGGACTTTGCAACTGTGGGGGAATGGCTCATAAAGGAAGACTCCATCTCATCTTCCTCTACACCCTGGACTGAAATGGCTTGAGTTAGATACTTGACATTTACTGTAATATGTGGATTGTATTTGCTGCTGAGTCCCCGGTGTTTCTGGAAGTAGGAGCGCTGGTAATCTTGAAGGCTTTTGGCATCATCGATGATCGCAGTCAGTAACTCGTCGGCTTTTTCGCCCTTCGGGTTCGCAGAGCCGACACGAGGGAAACCCTCCCGCAGCGCTGACTCACTACGCTCAACAACAAAATCATCTACGCCTTTTTCTGGGCCTGGTAGCAATGCTACAGAGCAGATATTACCTGCTGCCTCAATAGCTTTGCCAGTACGTATGGTGGCTTGAAAGACTGACCAGCGGGTTTTGGGCTTCGCCTCATAGTCGAAAAGGATGATAAACTTGCGCCCTGGTTGTGCCATTGGCAGCAAGTCTGGGTGGAGGCGTTCGTCAAAATCTTTTTTACCAACCCGTCCGTTCCAGATACCAGGGAGAGCGATCGCCACAAACCCAAGACTTAGCAAACAGGCAGCTTTCTTCTCCCCTTCACACAAAATTATGGGGATTTGTGGGTTTTGCTGTACCCACTCCCAAAATAACCGTGGATTAAGCCTGTCTTGTAAGCGCAGGGCAAGGGGGGAATGATACCACTTGATATTGTATCGTCGCGCTACCATTACCCAAATACAGTCAGGGATATCGAAGTAGGTGACACGGTTGGGTGTTTTGGGTGGCGATTCGTATTTGACGGGTTTACCTTTTTCCGCGTCAATTCTGGGTTGGGAAGGTTTTAAGCGCCCCCATTCCATCGGGAGCCAGTTGTTTTGGGGGTCGAGTCCGCTAATCCATAATCCTCCCAATTGCGCGTGTTGGTACTGCTTTAAGAAGCTATCTGTGACTCGACCAGCGTTTTTGCGGGGGATGGCATTGGAGATGAACAGGTAGGAGAAAACTGCTTCTCCTGCGAGATGGATGAAATTGCGCTCAATGAGGGCAGGGTGAATGGCGCTAAGGGTGGCAAGTTCGTGGTACTCAGCAGGAGTTAGGTTATTTGGGTAATGGTTTGGGGTGTTGTCGTTCATGAAGCATCACCCCTTCTGCCACTATTACACCTCAATACTCCAGGAATGGGGCACAAAAGAGAGAAAGGTGAGGGAGAAAGCGATTGAATTGAGCAGTTAGATAAGCTTGTACTTTGTATAGAAATCTTCACGGTGGCTATTCCAGTATAGGAATAATCACGAATAAAGCATCTTTTGTAATAAGCACTTTTCGCTCCCATCAATATTTATCAATATTGATCTAGCTGTTAACTCTGGCTGAAACTATTGCTAAATAAGGGTTTCAAAAAAAGCTGGTCGCCCGATGGGGCGTTTTGGTCGCCCGATGGGGCGTTTTGGTCGCCCGATGGGGCGTTTTCTGTTAACCGCTGAAAGTATTGCCGTGCAAACTTTAGAAGCCTTTTTTAGCAACTTTTTTTGGTTAACAAAACTGTTAACTATTTACCCCATAGGATGTTAACCCCCTATGGGGGGCAACTTGCTTGATTGAAAATTCTGAAACCCTCTTGGGCTAGGGTTTTAACATCGCCAATTCCAAATTATCTTGGGGAAGGTAAATTCACGCTTGGTCTGACTGATTCGCCAAAAAGTCAATACCCGCCCAAAGCTCTTGCGCTTCTTTCGGGTCTAGTTTTCGTTTGCCCTTCTCCACCATGCACAGCCAAGCTTTGGTTTTACCTGCCCACTCAGCCAAGGCTGTTTGGCTGACTCCTTTGGCTTCCCTTTGCTTTCGGATATCAGCCCCTGTTAAGATACCTTCTGACTTGGTGCGTGTGACTGGCTTCAGTTGTAATGGTTCAGTCTTGGCAGCTAGCAGTGCTGGGATAGGGTCAGGCGGCTTAATCGTCAACTTGGCTTTCCACAGTCGGTCAATAATTTTCTCTTTTCTCCAATCAGAAGGTTTCTCGGTTTGGCTATTAGGTCTCAACCATTCTGGGTAGGTGGAATCGTCAAAGATAACTCGCCAGTTCATACTCATTAATAAAGTCAGAGAGTTATCCCATCGTTGCTTCAGATTATAGGCTTCTCGCTTTTCTTGACGGGCTGCATTAATTCGGGACTCAAGCTCTACGGCTTCTAACAGGCTGCCAACTTTGTGTTCGTACTGGTTTTTATCCCACATTTTGATGCGGCTAACCATTGTGAGGTGAATTGCCAGTTTCAGTGCCAGTTCTTCATGGTAGGGGTCGATTTTCAAGATTTCTGTGGCTAGCCAGCCAAATTGATGCAGCGCAATTCCAGCTTTTATTCCCATTCTATTTAGCCATTTTTCAGCCCAAGGCCCAGGACTAACATTGATGTAAACCTCCAAAGGAGCATCCACCTTTCCTGTAAATATATTCTTCTGTCCTCTGGCATCTACCTCGATTACCCATAGTGGAGAAACACTAACACTAACATCAACTTTATTGCCCTTCGGCTTGCCTTCAACCCAGGTGCATTCCATTAACATTCGTCCCAAATGAAAGGCGATGCTAGCAAGTTCAGCGAGTTTTTCAGATACAGTTAAACGATGTTTTTTATCCCAACCTATTTGCTTAATAACTTCTGTACCTTTTAAAATGAAATTAGATTGAAAAGGATTATGTTGATTAAAAAGATGGGAAGCAAAAACTAACTGAAGTTTGGCTGCATCAATTCCCATTAAATCGATAACTTGGAGGGCTGCTTCCCATGCCAAAATATCACCATCCTTTTCCCCACCTATGAAAACTTCTACCCGATTGTTGGGGTTAGTCTTAGAAGCCGCTTCAAACACACCGTGGTTATTGGCATTTCTTTTCCATTTATCGGGACGATAGTGAGACTCAACACCAGCCCTCAGAGGTGCTGGAGTGGGTAAGCCTGTAATTTCGGGTAGTTTGGGTTCAGTGGCTGGCTCTCCTAATGTTGGCTCTCCTAATAAATTTTCTAGAGTTGACAAACTGAGCTTATGCAATTCCATTTTCTGTATTAACTCAGCAGCAACTCGGAGCGCACATAACTTAGTTAAAGAATCTTCGATAACGAATACAGTATCGCCAACCTTATTACTCTGATTGGCCTTACTTTTACTGGAGTCTGGCTTGCATATTGAGGGATTTTTTCTAGATGCAAGTAGGGTTTTATCAATTTTTATGTCTTTGAATAAATCCAGATATGGGTTAATTTCTGAATTGAAAAAATTCTGTAATTCTTTCTCATTATGAGCTAATTTATGAGCCTGCTGTAGCCATTCATATTTCAAATCCCAGAATTCGTCTGGAATTTTAAAATACTTTTCTAAAAAGATGTTCTCAACTCCAAGAGGTACATTATTTATATTTTGTTTTCCTCTTATATCAGGGTCTAGTTTGGTAATTCTTTCTAAGAGAAACTCTTCTAGCAGACGGATTATTTGAAGTTTGAAATAATCCTTATTATCTGGGTCTAACATAATCTCTAAGACTGACCAACTAATGCGGATTCAATTCACCTTCGGACTGGAAAATAATTTACTTGTCCATTGGTTAGTATTCTTGGTAATAAGTACTGCTCATGGCGTTCATGCACTATTACAAAATACCAGCCTCGGTTAATACTTGACTTAAAGCATCAACTTCAGTGACGCTCATTAATCCTCCCTTACAGCGGCACCATCTGATCTCCTAAGTGATGCGCTCGCCCACAAGGGGCAAGGTTGATGGTTTTACCAATGTACAAAACCGCGCTCATACTGCATCACAAAGTAAACAGCAGGGTCTGAAGGGCATCTGCAATTGCAGATGATTGTTCATGCTTCCCCCTTTTCTTTCTTGGCGGGCGAGGGGTTTTCGTTTTCTTCTAGCCATTCTTCTATAAGGTCAGTTATCACTTCGCTCATAGTTTTTTGTTTTGCTGTGCAAGCCAGCTTAAATCTCAGCTTCAAATCCTTGTCGATATAGCTGCTCAGTTCCGTCATGTTTGGCGGTAGTTTCGCCATTAGTTCCTCAAGTTTCATATACGCTCATCCTCGTATATTACTGTTTTGCTTTTTCAAGTTTACTCGTTTACGCGTAAACGAGTAGTGATGCTATACTACCACCATATTCTGAAAACGCCCAAAAACCTTGCGCTGACTCAAAAGCAGCCTATTTTGGGTGACAGAGTTTTATTGTCAAAAAAATTGCCTCAATCAACTCTGACAAAGGATTGAGCGCGTTCATCCCCAATATTTGGAGAAATAAATCATGATTGCTCCTTTTCCGAAATTGGCTGAAACACCCCAAACTACCCCAGCAATAGCTGTAGGAGACGATTCTGGGGCTGGGCTAAAAAAGCTTTGCTTAGGCAATGGCACAACCCAAACAAGAGTCCGTACTCCCTCAAAAGTCTTGGAAATAAAGGAAGAATTGCACGATGTCCTGACCTCCAATGAAGGGGGACACTTCTTCTACCACTCAGGCGACAGGCAGGATTTAGTTGGGCGGGAATTTCTCACTGGTACACTCGCAGCCTGGAAAGCCCCTTCAACCCACATCAAACTCAGTGACGACCCCGCACTAAAAGCTGAATACGGCTTGCACACATTACTTGGGGCGTTGGCTACCCTGCCCTACCGTCCAGAGTGGAACCTGCATTTAGTGCTATCTATACATAATGTGAAAGTTTTCAAAAATTTGTTAACCGAGAAAACCAGTGGCAGTCACACAGTTAGCTTCAACGGCAAAAATACGCCAGTGTCACAGGTCAATTTGAACGTAAGTTTGGTCGTCCCCGAAGGCGCTGGCTCCTACTCCTACTGCGTTTGTGCTAAACCAGAACCATTAATTGACCGCAGCGCCCACGCCATCGCCGTGGATTTTGGCACATCCACAGTCATCCCCACAGTTTTCGCCCCAGGTGGCAGCATTATCCACCGCCAAGTGTTGGCAGTCGGTGGTTGTATTGATTTGTTAGATGCAATCGCCGCAGATCCAGAATTGGTTCAATTCCTGGGAACGGGCAAAGCAGGCAGCATTGAAATTATTCGCCAAGGAATTGAATCGCATTCATTTCAATATGGCACTCGCAATTTTAACTTCCGCCATATTTACGCTCGTCATCTCAAACCTTGGTTAGCAGACCGCCTGCGCCTAGCCTTGAAGGAAGTTGAGGAATGGCGAGATGCTGCTCAAAGCTTTGTCGCTTGGGGTGGTGGTGTGGAAATGCCAGGGGTAGCCTCCATGCTGCAACGAGAAGGCATTACCCCAGTAGCAGAGGGATGTTGGGCTAATGCCATTGGTTTGCAACGGATGGCATTTGCAAGAATGCAGCGGGGGAAATAATGATGGCTGAGAATAAGCGAGTGCGCCTAGAGCCACATATTGAGGAATATCTCAAGTCACATGCTATTAGAGTATTAGACAAACCAGCATCGGCAGTTACTAGTGCTGAGTTAACCACCCTGACCAACGCCATTATCTACGAACACAAGCTGGCACAGTCGATGGCCAAACAGATACCATTCGCCAAATTGTTTAGTTGGCTGATGAGTTGGGTTCCTGGGAGTAGAGTTGTTGGATTGAACCAACAGGCGACGGATGTGCCAACAATGAAGGAACTTCCAGAACCAGACAACTTTGAATTTGACGCAGACTTAGGCGATTTATATGAGGAGGCAGCATGACAATAGACCAAATCGCTCTTCTCAACAAAATTGAGCAGTTGTTGGGCGAAATCATTGCCAGTGCTGAGTTTAAAGCCATTGTTGATGACTATATCCCGTCCGTGGATGTCACCTTAGGCGACGCAAAGACCGCAGTTAGCCAGTTATTGAATTACTTACAGCAGACAAGCTCCAAGTGTTGGCGCTCTTAAAATCCTTTCTTTGGCTCATAACTGCTGTTTCAATTGTCTTGTCTAAATTTACTCTTGAAAAACCACGATTCAAACCAAATCAAATTGACGCTCTTAAAAGCGACTGTGGAGAATTTATGGATTTTGGCATCAAAAACCCAGTAATGGGGCATAGCTCCCACATCGACGAAAAATCTCTCGCTTGGGGTGGTGTAGACCCTGATATCCTGGCTTATCTGTCTGATGTCAGCAAGCTAGAGCAGTTTGCTGACATGGCGCAAAACACCGACCAACTCGCGCAGTACCTCGACCCCTTCCTGGAAAACGCCGCCAAATATTTTGAGGCGATGCAAAAGCTAGCAGACGGACAGGTGACTTGGACTCAACTCAGGAAACAGTTCGGCTCGAAAGTGGCAAACGCGATCGCCAAAATCAGGAAACTCAATGCCGAATTTGATGCCGATATGCAGAAGGTGGATGCTCAAGATAGGGCAGATTTACTACGAATTGAGCAAAAGCGGAAGAATGCACTAACTGAGATAGCGGTACAACTACACCAAGACTTGCAAGCGGAACTGTGGCGACATGAAAACAAGATATCTACCATCGAAAGCCGCCACCAAGTAAGCGCACAACGTCAAACCATCCAGGAGGGGCTAAGGGCGAGAAGGCAGGAATTACTTGCCCGTGCCCGATACGGCTCCAAGGTTTTGAATCCCCACCAAGAGCAAGCAGAAACCATACCAGTATCAATTGCTGCTGGTGCTACACCAGCCAGTTCCGTATCAGCTAGTGGCACAGTTCAAGGCTTTGGAAATTGGTGGACTAATTTCTGGAATGGACTAGGAAATCGCTAAAAGGGGAGTCGGTTGGATGTTAGCACGGAAAGAACCAGAAACTTCGACTAACGCCAGCCCCTTTCAATTTGGGGGGTTGGTACAACCACAACAGGTAAAATCCCAACAACCCAACACGCAACCCCCACCCGTACCAGAAAACAACCGAGAACGGACATTTCGACGGGCAGGTAATCTCTGCGAGATTGTGGCTGGGGCATCCCTTAACTCCGCTGTGATTTTTACTTTCCACCTGCTCCAATTTCACCCCGTGGGGTTGCTGCTGGCGTTAGGTGTAGCACATTTGTACTTCACCGCGACGGCAGCAGGGGAGAAGGGACGGCAACTAACCAATGTCATGACCGGCTGTAGTGCCTCCCTTGCCCTGCTGTGTTCTTTATCGGAACCTGTAGGCGAATGGTGGGAAGCCAGTACATCTAAATCTGTGGCACAGAGCGAAATCCAACAGATGTATGCACCATCTACCAACAAATCAAATTGGCTAACGGGAGTAGGGATTGCAGTAGTTATCGCTGTTTTAGTGATTTACATTACCAGTGGTAGTAGAACGAGAAGATGAGCTACTTAACCCCCCAACATGAGCAATTAGCTCATCAACAGCAGTCCAGCTTCATGCAGTGGTTTGGACAACTGCCTTTTGATAGGAAGATTGCAGCCATTGGGGTTTCCATCACCATCGGCGTAACCTGTGCAGCTGCTTCCTGGACTTTGGAAGCGAGCGATCGCATTTACTTTTGCATTCGCACTCCCCAACAAGGACTACGGTGTGCCGATAATCACAATCGCCCTTACCGCATGACTTTATGGCATTGGCAGCAGTGGCAGAAAGACGGGATGCCTACGGTTGTGGTACCCAATAGGAGTATTTCACCCAAGGGTTTGGTTAAAGCTACTAACCCCTACAAACCCCTGTGGGCAATGGGTGCATTCGTTGGGTTTGCCGCTGCTGGTTGGATGCTCAGGCACTTGCAGGACACAGAACGCCAGCTAGCCAATTTCCAGACTGTAGCAGAGAAACGGGGCTATGCACAGGCTGAACTCAAGGCACAGTCAGAATTACTAGATGATTATCGCGCTGTTGCGATTAAACAGGTAGAATTGCAGACTGAGTTAGAACTGATTGCCAACGACCACACGGTAGACATCCAAAAAGCCGAAATTTTGGGTGAAACCGAAATCAAAATTACCCAGATAGAAGCTAACGATGTGATGTTTGCAGCAGAAACTGTTGGGATGAGTGAGGAACAGAAGCAGGAGTACATTAACTTTCTCAAATCTCAGAAAACCCCATATCTGCAAGGAAGCCAAACTTTACAGGGAACAATTGACCCCGGCGATAAGGTAGAAGGTTCGGGGAATAAAGAAGCACGTTTAGAAGGCGAAAATACTCAAGATGAACAAAATAGCGAAAATAGCGATTTATCCACCTCCCAACCGCTGACACCAATAATCCCAGCAGCTTCTTCCTGCAATAATCCCACCTTGGAACCGCTGAATCGCATACTGGGTGCCAAGCGCTCAACCCTAATTGTCGGTGGTACTGGTGCTGGTAAGAGCGTCACGGAGAGCTATATGCTCACCAAATTTAGTCAACGGTTTCCCAAAGCTGATGTTTGGGCGATCGCTCAAAAGAATGATTCCTTCTGTGGGCTAGACAAAAAAGGACGGGTACTTTTATTTGACCCTTTAGAACCACAACTGGCGATGGCTGCCATTGACCAAGTTTACAGCACTTACGATCAACGCCGTCGAGTACCGGAACACCGCCGCCATGAATTTGAGCATCAACCAGTCAGGTTAATCTTGGCTGATTGGCATTCAATCTACGAAACAGTAAAATTGGAAGCATGGTTTCAGCCCTACCTCAAGAAAATCAGCACCATTATTACAGTCGGTAGAGAACTAAATGTTTGCCTGATTATCGACACTCAATCTTTTAATTTAGCTGCCTTGGGTATAGGGGATTCCAATATTAGAAAAAACCTTTACATCATTGCTCAAGGCAATTACAACGTTGAAGCAGATGGCACAGTTAATGACAGCTATGGTGTACTGTACAACCTGATAACTAATGCCAAGATTGTGGAAGATGCAGTACTGCGTTCCTCATTAAAAGAAAGATTTAGTGAGCTAAAGCCACAATCTAAGGAACTAGGACAACCGCTAATATTTATCTCAGTTGACCCCATGCAGTTGGATATTCTGCCTGATATCACCGATTATAAACCAGGAATTAAACCAGCAATTCAACTGGATACAGTAAGTCCGGAATATCTTGATAATCTACTGAAGCTGGAATTCGATATTGATTTATCTACAACTAGTATAAATAGTTTGCTTAATCAAAGAACTAATCACCCGGTTGATGAAAATGCTAGTGATGATAATCAAGCTGGCTCAGATATTAAACTAAGCGAGATTCAAATTAAACTGGTTGATTATCTCAAGGGGAAAGGTGCAAAGACTCCACGTCAAATTAAACAGAATGCGGGTAGTAAATTCAAGGGTATATCGGAAGCACAAATCCGTGAAGAACTCAATCTATTTGTGCAGAAGGAGAAAGTCATTTGTACAGGTGAAGATAGTTACAAATTAGTCGATTAGGTTGGACTGTTGGTTGGGTTGGCTAAATTGCACTTTTTGGGGAATATATGCGCTTTTCCCCAACACATCCAAAACCAACCTACATACCCAAAAGCATTGCTATATCTAGATTACAGTAGCCAACAGCAATCCAACACTTCACTCAAGCACTAACCAAAATCCAAACGACGATTTAGTTGATTTTGAATACGGGGTGTTGCGATGATGAGCTATCGGCTTTTGGCGACAGCGCTTTGCGATCGCAGTTACAGTTAGAATAAACACGCTGATAAATTTGTTACCCAATCTTGGCTAGCCAACAATGAATTTTTTACGTTAGAGCAAAAGCAAACTGATTGAGATAACGAGATTTCTTGGCTCTACTATTCACAGATGTATCCCCATGTTATGGGAATAAAAAACTTGCCAATTTACTGAATATTGCATGAAAATGCGAAAAAGAGGATACTTATGATGTATTTAAAGCAGAAATATGATTGTTTCGGCAAATAAATCGTAAATATGACTGTTCAATTATCCCAACCTGACTTTCAACGCCTGATCAGAATAGTCTCTAATTTACCAGACTTTGCTAATGTGCGAGATCGTCGTCGTTTAGTTGCAGGTGCTTTAGAAGGTGTACCAAAAGCAAATATTATCTTGGCACAATTAGATTTGGATGGTAATCCGAAGAATGTTGCGGTTGAGGTAGTGCACTTCTTTGCAAATTTTGGACAGGTGGCGTATGGCAAAGAAGCTTTAGGTGTTTTCCTCAATTATATTCAATTCTCTACTAGCGATGAAGATACTTCTTTCATCCAAGATTTATTTCAAATCTATCCTCTTGATACTCCAGCGACTCCCAACCGCTTAATTGATCGTTGGCGAGGAACTGATAATATGGCTGATATTAAAGAAAAAATTATCGGTGAAGATACATTACGCCACATTTATATTTTAGATATGGCGCTTGATGCAGCTAAAGCTGTTGTTCATATCAAAGTTCCCAAATCGGACGGAGGTACTGAAGCAGGTACAGGTTTTATGATTGCACCGGATTTATTGATGACTAATAATCATGTTATTGCCAGCCAAGAAGAAGCTGAAAAAGCTGAATATACCTTCAATTATCAATTAGATAAAAATGGTAATCAATGTCCTATCATTACAGTCAATGCGTTACCTCAGGGAAATTTCTATACAAATTCTGATTTAGATTTTACAGTTGTAACACTTCATAATATTCCCGATTTTGGCAATCATTTAAAACTTAAAAGCAAGCTAGTACGGCAAGATGAACGAGTAGCAATTATTCAGCATCCTGGTGGACATTTAAAAAAAATCTCCATCCAAAATAACTTTGTTGCCTATGCTGATACTAAAGATGTGCAATATACTACTAGTACACTCCCCGGCTCTTCCGGTTCGCCTGTATTTGATGATGATTTTCAGGTAGTTGCAATTCATCATAGTGGGGGAATGTTAATAGAGCCAAGTACCCAGCGCAAATATTTACGCAATGCGGGTACAAGTATGATAGCTGTGTTGAAAGATTTGCAAACAAATGCACCAGAGATTTATGCACAATTGCAGGGTAATTAAGCAATGGCGATCAGTGGTAAATTAATGCAAGAATTGCTAAACTTTCTGCAACAGCATCTTACAGATAAAAATGATTGTAAAAGTTATTTAAGTCTATTATTTGGGACAAACCAATCTATATTAAATCAGATTCAGTGGGATAATACATTAAATAATATTATTATCAATGTTTTAGTTAAACTAGATGCCTATGGTACAATGCCAGATTCCGGACAAACAGCTCTTTGTGGATTTTTCAACTTAATTAGTGAAAATGTGGGATCTGATGTCAGAATAAATATCGATAGGTTACTGGAATTTATTAGAAAAGAACAAGAAGAACAAGCAATTTATGAATTACAAAAAATTCTAAAAACTTTAGAATTAGACTACTTTACACAAATACAACAGTCATACTCTATCTGTGTACCTCGTTATTCGAGTGATTGGTTACCGGAGAATATTGAAGACATTTACCAGGCGCTTCAAGATATTTATCACCAAGAAGATTCTCTCGATTCAATTACTAAATTTGTAGCTCTATTATTAAATAATTCAGAACTTTGTGAAAATACTGCTATTGCTAAACTATTAAAACAATGGGGACAGCATAATAATCCCCAGTTTTATCATTTATTGAAGCAAACTAAACAAGATAGCCAACACAAACAGAAACATATAGATATTTATCTAATTATTTTAATAGAACCCAGTATTCAGCAAGCTGATAATAATCTTTATATTATAAAATCGTGGTTAATTCCAAATATCAGTCATAAATCCTTGGAAATTTCATATCAAACCAAAGAAAAGTTCTATTTTAAAGAAATACCCAGTTTATTGAGCTATTTTATTCAACAAAGCATTCATCAACTAGGAAAATTACCCAAAACAATCGAATTTTTCTTACCTCATGAGCTATTTAACCAAGCAATCGATGCTTTTATTCCACAAAAAAATGCAGATGATGAAGATGAGGATGATGAATTACCAATTCCAATTGGTGTAAATTATACCGTTAGTATTCGTTCTTATCAACGTATAAAAAAATTATTGAAGAAAAAGGAGCGAGATGAAAAAATTATACGTTGGCAAGAGAAGTGGGTAAATCTCAACAGCAGAGGGGAAGAATTCTGTTTTCCTTATTTTATGTCAGGAGATAACTGGCAAGAAATTTTTACTGAATTACAATCAGATAATGCTATTGGATTAAAATTATTTAAACTTCCTTCTAAGGATATTTTGAAGGTTATTGATCAAACTGGCACTCCAGTGGCTTTATGGTTAAGAAATGAATTGAATAATTCAAATTTACTAACTGATTTTGAAGCAATTTTACAAGAGTGTTTAATTGCACAATTACCGAATAAGGTAAAAGAGAAGCGTATAGTTGCCTTTAAGGAGGAAAACCATATCGGAGAACATATAACCCTATTATGGGACAATCCAAATATCTTGCCGCCAGAAGTTTTACCTGCATCACTACCAGAAGTTTTACATTAATATCAGTTATGACATCTTGGAAAATATTTAAAGGAACCCCAGAACATCCTCATGATGGCATCACAAAACTTCCTGAACCTCCTAGTTGGCGAAAATTCGATAAACAAGAACGAGGTTCTAATTACCAAGCTAGGGGAGAAGAAATAGAACTAGTAAATGCAGCATTGTATCTACGTCGTCCTTTATTGGTAACGGGAAAACCGGGCACCGGAAAAACTTCTTTAGCTTATGCAGTAGCTAAGGAATTAAATTTAGGGGAAGTGTTACGTTGGAATATTACTACTCGCTCAACTCTACAGCAAGGGTTGTATAGTTATGATGCTATTGGTCGGTTACAAGATGCCAAAGCTAATGAGAAAGATAATTTAGCAGAGATTGGTAAATATATTCAATTGGGTTCTTTGGGAACAGCCTTATTTTCTTCAAAATTCAAAAAACCCAGGGTATTATTAATTGATGAAATGGATAAAAGCGATATTGATTTACCTAATGATTTGTTGAATATTTTTGAAGAAGGAGAATTTGATATCCCCGAATTAGCCAGAATAGCCAACGTAGATGATAAAGACGATAAAAATCAATTAAATAACATTATCGTTAAAACTTATGACAATCAAACTGCAACCATTGTTAAAGGCAAAGTTAAATGTGAAGAATTTCCCTTTGTCATCCTCACAAGTAATGGCGAACGAGAATTTCCCCCTGCTTTTTTACGACGTTGTTTGAGGTTAGATTTACCACAACCAAGCCGTCAGGAATTAGATAAGATTGTCAAAGCCCATTTAGGCAATGATATTATTGGACAAGCAGAGAAACTGATTGAGCAGTTTCTCAAGCGACGAGATCAAGGGGATTTAGCTACAGACCAATTACTCAATGCTATTTATCTATTAACCAATACAGCTAATAAACCTGATTCCCCCATGCTTGAATCTGTTGATAATCAGGAGAAAGTTAAAGATAAAGACTCAAAAACAAAGTTAGTAGAACATTTGCTGCGCTACTTAAATAGTAGAGATGGACTATGATAGAGCGGGCAATCGCTATTCTACAACAAGCTGGGTACGACCTAACTGCAAGAGAATTAGCAGACATTTTCTGGTTGGCAGTTCATATAGAACAATCTTCAGCACCGTTACCTCAGAAAATACCAGAGCTATCAACACCATTACCTGCACCAAAACCAGACACCCCAAATAAACATGTAGATACTTTTAAGTCTAAAGTTACCGAAACTCCAGAAACTCCAGAAACTCTAAGAACTCAAGAACCAACAGCCCCAGTTGTTCTTCCTCCGCCTCCAACGCAAAAGCCAAGCACCAAAGAAAACGCAGAAGCGATTCCCATCAAAATACCCGCAGCCGCAGCACTGAGAAATTCCCTGGCTTTAGGACGTGCGCTTCGTCCTCTTACGCGGAAAGTACCATCTTCTACAGAAAAGATATTGGACGAAGAAGCTACAGTTCAACGCTTTGGAGAAGATGAAATTGGCATTCCAGTTCTCAAAGGCACTCCAGAAAGATGGTTAGAGTTAGCTTTAGTAGTAGAAGAAACTAGCATCACTGAGATTTGGAAACAAACAATTATAGAATTTCAACTACTTCTCAAGCATCATGGTGCTTTTCGGGATGTGCGGACTTGGAAATTAAAAAGCGCAGAAACTTCAGATGAAACAAAAATACAATTATTTGCTGAAAATAGTACAGGATTTAATGAATATACCCCCTATAAACCAAATATATTAATTGACCCCAAAGGCAGGCGTTTAATTCTTTTGGTAACTGATTGTATTTCTCCAATTTGGCGAAAACAACTAATTCATCCAGTTCTAGAGTTATGGGGAAAATGTGGTTTAATTACTATTCTTCAGTTACTTCCAGAAAGATTTTGGGATAGAACAGCTTTAGTTTATGAAATTCCTGTTTTACTCTCCGCTTTCGCTCCTGGAGGCTGCAATTCCCAATTAATTGCACAATTATGGGATGAAGATGATATTGATGATTTTTCAAATGAAAACAATAAAAATAAATTAGAAATTATAAAAAACTTAACTTCTATTCCTATCATTACCATAGAACCAGAACCTTTACTTAGGTGGTCAAAGGTTATAGCAGGTCAAGGAAATATCTCAACAGCAGGATTTAAATTCTATTCTGTTTATTCTCATCAACAAACAAAAAACTCTACTGAAAATTACTCGCCCAGCATACCAGAGCAATCTCCTTATGATTTAGTCAATTTGTTTCGCGCTAATGCTTCTCTACAAGCTAGACGTTTAGCAGGATTAATGGCAGCAGTTCCTGTGAGTATATCGATAGTAAACCTAATTCGAGAAACCTTGTTGCCAGATGCAAGAGAAATTCATGTGGCAGAAGTGTTTATGAGCCGACTGCTGAAACGTTTGCCAGTTTCTTATCAAGATGATACTGAGTATGTTACCTACGAGTTTGTTGATGGTGTTAGAGAATTATTAAGAGATTTTGTTCCGCCTAATAAACAAATTTCAGTTATTGATTTAGTTATTGCTAAAGTATCTGAATTTATTGCTAAACGACTAGGAATATCAATAAAAGAATTTGACGCGCAGTTAATTACACATAACAATGATGCTCTAGCATCCAAACTGCGTCCCTTTGCAAAACTCAAAGCTCAAGTTCTTCGACAATTGGGAGGAAATTATGCACTTGAGGCTGTAAAACTTGAGCTAAGTCAATTTTTGCAGGAATATGCTGGAGAATACGCTTGTGCAGTCAAATGGGGTGGAGCAAATGGAACTTGGCAACAAGAATCAGAACCAGAACATTTATTAATTTTTTCCCAAGGTGAAGTACAGTTCCGTTCTCGCTTTGGTTTGGAGGTAATTCAAAATTTAAAAGTTGAAGAACAAACGCTGTCTTGGAGCTTTGATGATAATCAAACTGCTGCTAGGATCACTTTTAAAGTAGATAGTGAAAATAGTTATTTTTGGGAAAGCAAGCAGACAGGTAAGTTATTTGAGGGATGGTTGAATTATCCCAATGAAGGCAGAATAGATTTTAGAGGTAAGTTTATAAATGGTGTAATAGTACCAAAAGTCCAAGTTTTTGCATTTGAAATCGCAACCATCACTTTTGAAGGTGAGCCAACTGTTAATCTTCAATCCTTTGAATTTGAAGTAGCTACTATTGAACCAAAACAATCAGGTTTCATCAGACGAAAAACAGAATTGGCAGTCAACCGTCGTCGTGTGCAATCTCAGTATTTTATCGAAAACTTGGGTAAAGGAATTGAGCTAGAGATGGTGCTGATTCCTGCTGGCAGTTTTACGATGGGTTCACCAAAAGATGAACTAGAGCGTAGTAACTCAGAAAGCCCTCAGCATTTAGTGAACATTCAGCAATTTTGTATGGGTAAATATCCAGTCACCCAAGCACAGTGGCAAGCAGTAGCAGCACTACCGCGGGTAAACCGAAAACTTGACCCAAACCCCTCGAAATTTAAAGGTGCAAATCGACCAGTAGAGCGAGTGTCTTGGTACGATGCGGTGGAATTTTGCGATCGCTTATCTTCCGATACAAAAAGACAATACCGCCTACCCAGCGAAGCAGAATGGGAATATGCGTGTAAGGCTGGTACAACAACACCATTCCATTTTGGAGAAACAATTACATCAGATTTAGCTAACTATGATGCTAACTACATTTATGGCGCAGGTATGACAGGAACATCCCGAAACCAAACAACGGATGTAGGCAGTTTTGGAGTAGCAAACGCCTTTGGGCTATACGATATGCACGGAAACGTATGGGAATGGTGTCTAGACGATTGGCACGATAACTATGAAGGAGCGCCAAAAGATGGCAGAGCATGGTTTGATAATGATAATTATAACCTTTATCAAAAACAAGGGAATGCCGTGCTGCGTGGCGGTTCCTGGCTCTACTATCCTAGACTCTGCCGTTCCGCGTCTCGCAACCTCAACGCTAGGGCGGGGCGCGTCGACCTCAGCAACAATTTTGGGTTTCGTGTGGTCTGCGCGTTCGAGAGTATTTTTTAGTAGCCCTTTATACTGTAGTCCTTTTGCCCTTTACAGTTGTTCTTTTTTTCCCTTTGTTAGCGTAGCGAAGCGATCTAAATTTCTTTCAAATTTAAGTCTGGGAAGCGCCCAAACTTACAATTATGCAAGAAAGTAAAGCAAGTGGTAGTAAATGCCAAAAATAGTTATAAATCGAACACAAAAGACAGCCCAATACTATGTAGAAAACTTGGGTAAAGGAATTGAGCTAGAGATGGTGCTGATTCCTGCTGGCAGTTTTGTGATGGGTTCACCAGAAGATGAACTAGAACGTAGTAATTCAGAAAGCCCTCAGCATAGAGTAAACATTAACGAATTTTGCATGGGCAAATATCCAGTCACTCAAGCACAGTGGCGAGCAGTAGCCGCTATGTCGCAAGTTAACCGAGAATTTGACCCAGACCCATCTAATTTTAAAGGTGCAAATCGCCCCGTTGAGCGAGTGTCTTGGTACGATGCGGTTGAGTTTTGCGATCGCTTATCCTCCCATACAAAAAGACAATACCGTCTGCCCAGCGAAGCAGAATGGGAATATGCCTGTAGAGCCGGAACTACGACCCCATTTCATTTTGGCGAAACAATCACATCAGAACTGGCAAATTATAATGCTAACTACACTTATGGCGCAGGTGTGAAAGGAACATACCGAGAACAAACAACGGAAGTGGGAAGCTTTGGAGTAGCAAATACCTTTGGGTTATACGATATGCACGGTAATGTATGGGAATGGTGTCTAGACGATTGGCACGATAACTATGAAGGAGCTCCGACAGATGGCAGAGCATGGTTTCATGATAATAATGATAATATTTCTCAAAAAAAAGGAAGAGCCGTGCTGCGGGGCGGTTCCTGGAACGTCAATCCTATGCTCTGCCGTTCCGCGTCCCGCGACAGCAACAATGGGGCGGAGCGCGCCTTCATCTACGACGATGATGGGTTTCGTGTTGTCTGCGCGTTCGGGAGTACTCTTCACCGCGAGAGTCGGCAAGTGGGAATCTGCCCTTGAGTGCAACCGAAGAGTCCAGCCTGCACCTGTGATGTCAGTGATGATATCAAAAAATCAAACCGAGTTGGGTAGCTTGGTAGGTGTAACCCGAACAGTTGCTCAACTCTACAATTAACAAAAATTATTTAATGGGGTGGTAGAGTCCATTGTCACTCCTGCGCCAGCCAATAGAACTAGGATCTCTTGACCTAGACCACCTTTCAAAATCTTTAGGAGTTTGGGTACTTTGTTCAAGCTCCAGAGTTGCTAAAGAAAGACCTAACCTTTTAGCTAAATTTTCTCCCGTATAGGCTTGCAGTTGTTGCTGGGGTGGATGGTAGTTATAAGACTGCCGCTTAGAAGTAGTAACCGAGCGCTGGTTGAGTAAAGAGATCGCTCCTTCTAGTTGTGCTAATCTAGTCGCAATTGCTTCAGTCTTCTGTTCCAACAGTGAAAGTCTCTGTTGGGAATTATCGTCTGCACCCAATTCTTGTCGAGTATCTTGTCGATTGGCGAATTGGTTAAATTGGGTTTCGAGTTGGTGTAAACGAGTTTCTAGACTTATTTCTGTACCTGGGGTTGGCCCCAGGACATGATACAAACCTTGAATAACTAGGTCAGTAGCAGTGGTCTTACGTTCTCGTGCAGCAGCGCGAAGTGCCTTAGTCAGGGTTTTGGGGAGCTTGAAATTAATTGATTCGCGTTCTGTGTTAGCCATATATACACCACATATATACCCTAGTACAGACAGTTTACCGCGAACCGACATGTGCGCCCACAAACTTGATTTGTGTTTACTTTCAACATTTCTACACCCGTTTATACCCAGCGTGTAGACACTGTACCTCTTGGGTGGAGACTACCCTAGAAACATTTTTTCCTGTCAAAGTCCATACAAGCGATTAAGTACCTCCGCCTGATAAAACTGTTGTATTAATTACTAAATCAACTAAAACTTCTTACTATTCAGCCTGCTAACTTGTACAAATAGCTACGTTTATTACGCAGAAGCCAAAAATCTCAACTCAAGCCCTTCTTGAAACCGAGCCAAAACTGCTTGTGTATCCACAATGAAGGGAATATGTGGATTAGACGCAAGTAATGTATGCAATGATATAAGACGTTAACGAAAATCTGCATTGTCATTAACGGCAAAAATGAATCAGTTAAGTGCTTATACTGAAAGTTCTATTACGTCTGTGGCTGCCCAGATGCAAGCGTCAAATGATTTTTTGGCGGAGTTGCAGCAGAAAGCTAAAACTACTCAGCGGGGGTATGCTGGCAATATCAAGATATTTTTTCAGTATTTTCTGCTTAGGGAGCCGAATCAGAAAGATGTAGAAGAGTTTTGGGGGTTAGATGAGCAGACGGCTAACGGATTAATCCTCAAGTTTAAGAATCATTTGGTGGCCGAAGGTCGAAAGGCGGCGACGATTAACCGTTATTTGGCGGCGATTAAGTATTTAATTAAGGTGGGACGGAACTTGAAGCACTGCCACTATCACTTTGATAGTGACCGGATTGAGTCTTTGAAGGTGACGAAATACCGGGATACGCGGGGTGTTTCTGTGGATGAATACAATAAAGTATTTGATGTCATTGATATTGGCTGTGCTAAAGGTAAGCGGGATTATGCCTTGTTTTTGCTGCTGTGGGCAAATGTTCTGCGGCGGGGGGAGATGGCTCAGTTAACTGTGGGGAATTTTGATTACCACGAAAATACATTAACTGTTTACGGTAAGGGTAAGGGGAATGACTTGACTAGAATTGACTTAAACCCCTATGTTGCAGAAGCGATTAGTGACTGGCTGGGTTGTCGTAGAAATATTAAACCCAGTGACCCTTTGTTTATTGCTTTGGATTTTCATAATTATGGGCATCAGCTGACTGGGGATGGGATATATGCAATTGTGAGAAGAACCTGTGAAAAAGCTGGGATCTCTAAGCGGATGACTCCCCATAAGATTCGGCATTCTGGGATTACTGATGCGCTGGATTTGGCACAGGGAGATTACCGAAAGGTGCAGCATCTAAGTCGTCATGCTGACCCCAGGACAATTTTGGTTTATGAGGACAATAAAAATCAGTATCAACTGGAGTTAACTAATAAGTTAGCAGCCCGTGTGGGGAAAAAGCGGCAATAAAAATCACAATAAATGGCTCAAACATTGAGCGTGGATATATGACGATATCAGCACAGAAAGGGCGTTAATCGGGTGTAAGCATCTTGAGATTACCGAAGACTGGCAGAATCAGCTGCTCAAGCTTTTTTAGCTTCCGATAATTTGCTGATGACGGTATTTTCAAGTAGAGGTTAGATTAAGCCAAAGCAATAGCGAACGCAGGGAAACCGGGGATGGCATTTATAAAATAGTCAAATGCTGATTTAAACTTTTATGTTAGTTTTGTCTTGAGAAAGTAGCCAAGATATTGGCTAATAATTTACGCAATATTACTGAGATATTAATTTATTAATTTGAGCATTATAGAAATATCTTTGTAGAACGTCTTATATTTATGGCGATTTCTCTAGTGAAAAAACTGTATTTTAGAATTTTAATTATATAAAAATATGTTGCCAATATATAAATTTTTTGAAAAGTATCTTGTTTTAAGATTTTTAAGTATTCATATAGTCGCATATATATTATCTGTTGCAGGGTGTTTCGTTAGCTACAAAGGGTACTGGCAGACTGTTTTTACAATTCAAACAGTAGATTTTAATATTATTTCTCATATCCTACCGACGAAAATATCGATTTTGTTGTCACAAAAATCTAAAGAAGAATTACAGAGAACAATTGATAGTAATTATGGATTATTTGGAATTGTAGTTACTGATTGTTCTCTATCTAGTAAAGACTGTTCAAGCCAAAAAATTCTATATTATTCTAGTCGATTCTTTAAAAAAGAACCGCAGATTGATACATTAGATATCAGCCCTTATGATCTACTAAAAGACCCTCCTCCTATTCTCGCAGAGTCATACTACCCAAAACTTTTTTTAAATAAGCGAGAAAAAACAAATAAAAACAATTTAGGACGTATTATTGGAAGAGTTTATTATATTCGGGGAAATCAACCATCTTTTTTAGACGAATATATTAAATTTATAAAAAAACCATTGAGGCTAGGATTCAGATCCGTTGTTTATGGACAGACTACAATTTTATTTTTAATTTTAGGTGTTTTGAGTTGGGGAATAATTGAATATCAACTCAAAATATCTAAACAAAAATACAATCTTTTAAAAGCGCAGGTGGAACTAGATAGAATAAATACGCTTAATGAAACATTCTCTCATGTTATTGAAAGTGAATTTTCTTCTAGAGTTACAAATAATCTACAACAACTGGATTTTGCAATTAAAGGTATAATATCCAGGCTTCGTTCAGATACAATTAACATTATTCATGACATCCAAAAAGCTCCTTTGCTCTCAAATACAGATGATTTTGATGAGATTCTGGCTTCATATAGCAAGGAGCATAATGATTCAAATTTATTAGGGTTATTAAGAGATGCCAATGATTCAATTAAAACAATCGATTTTGTGGTCAAAGAGTTAAGAGAAATAACTGATTTAGAAGAACAATCTATGGTTGTTCAAAGTGAATTGCATAATTTAAAAGAAAATCTTTCTCCCACAATTACAAAACGAACTAAGATAGAGTTTGATTTAACAGAATCGCCAATAAGTATAATATGTAATCCTTGGCGATTTCGTAGCATCATTCGTAATGCAATTTATAATTCAAGTGCGGCATTAAATAAACATAGCAGAAACACTAAAATTGTAGACTTTCAGCCAAAAATTTTTATTAAATGTTACGTAGAGAGTAAATTAGCAATTATTGAAATTATTGATAATGGCCCGGGTATACCATTAGATATACTACCAAAATTATATGAATCTCAGGAGAGATTAAATAAAAGCGCAGGGGAATTAAGAGGAAATGGTAGTTTGATAGTTACTGCGTATTTAAAGTTTCATAACGGAAAAGTTAGGAAAATAAATCATGATGAAGGAGGAGCAAGTGTTGCTTTTTTATTTCCCATATCAGGAGATTAAAGATGCCTAAATTTTTAATTGTTGAAGATGAAGCGAATATTCGTCGCCAATGGCGTGGGTTATTAGAATCAGAGAATCACTCATGTCAAGAAGCAGAAGACATCTTTGAAACATTAGAATTGTTAATAAAAAATCAAAATGATCCAGAAGATTTTGATTTAATTATTTTAGATCATCACCTGGGTTCGGAAACAGGACTTGATGCAATCGAAGCTATAGAACAAAAAGTTGGAAAAGGCTACTGCCAGTATAGAGTTGTAGTTATAACTGGACATTCTAATCGTAATTTAGCCACAGAGTATGTCAAGCTAGGTTCTATAGGTCATTTGCTGAAACCAGTTTCCCCTGCCCAGTTTTGGGTCACTATTGAAGCAGCTTTAGAACGCCGTTATATATACATTGAACAAAAAGAAGACTGGGAAAAAGCTTATGAGGTACTTGAAAACTTAGGAATATTAGAATCTGTTGATAAATTAAGACAAGTAAATGTTGAGGTTAATGAACAATACGAAATTTTAAGAGCTACTTATGAAAAATTACTTGAAGAATTAGAGAAATCAAAAGGTAATGAGCAGGAAATAGGAGAAGCTTATCGAAGAGCAGCTATAACTCTTAATAAATCGCCTGGTAGTATAGATTCAATTCTGCCTTTTCTACAGCCTTTTCAATATAAAGAAGCATTTTGGAAAGATACTGAAAATTTATTTCAGTCGGATCGTTTAGGATTTTATATTCTGCAAACATATCTAAAACGCATCGCTGATAATCCTAAAAGTCTACCTATAAAACTAATTGCAGGAACCGATAACTACTATGAGTATCGTGTGGGAAGCGCTTTCAGACTTTATTATCGCAAAGATGGTAATGTGATTTCACTTGAAAGGTTTGGACATAAAAAATTGCAAGAAAAAATAATAAAATATTTACGTGAAAACTAAAAATACGATCCTTATTGGGATATCCCCCTCAACGAGAACCTCCCCCAACCTGTTATTGACTTACCGATACCAGACGCAGTAACCGAAGAACAACAGCTTGAAATATCTGGTAAAAGTGTGGCTTCAGAAGCTAAAACTAAAAAGCGCACTACCAAAACTCGCAAGAGGCAGTAATTTTTATGCCCAAAATCTTTTATCCCAGTTCTGAAAAACTGAAATACCTGCTAGAAAGTATTCATCAGCGCGAAGTTGCCCTACCTGACTTCCAGCGAGACTTTGTTTGGGAACCCCGTTCTACAGAAGAATTAATTGAAAGTATCTGCCAAAACTACCCAGCAGGAAGTTTGCTGCGGATTAGAAATTCTAAAGGTTTTTACTTCGTTCCCCGCGAGTTTGCAGGAGCACCAGAACTAAAACATCATGCCCCTTCTTATTTAATTCTCGACGGTCAGCAGCGACTCACTTCTCTTTATCACGCATTTTATGGTACAGGCAACCATTGCTACTTTATTAATCTGCAAAAACTAATTGATGATCAAGACTTAGAAGATTGTATCTTTTACCTCAACAACAAAGAAGCAGACAAAAAATTTGGGTCTTTACAACAACAAGCCAACGCCTTAGTCTTTCCTTTAAAAACTTTATTTGGTGTGAAAAATGGTTTTGAAAAATGGCTAGATGAGATTATTGACTTGCGCCCGGAAACTGGTGGGGATAGAGTAACCCTGAAGGCGAAGCTGCGAGAAGTTAAGGAAAGCTGGTTAGAACCAGCAGAAGAGTACGAGTTCCCTGTAGTCACCCTCGATGATAATACCTCTGCGGCTGCCGTCTGTACCATATTTGAAACCCTCAACCGCACAGGCGTTAAACTGTCAGTCTTCGACCTCTTAGCCGCCCGTTTTTGGACAGCAGACGTGCGTCTCCGTGACTTATGGGATATAGCTAAAACCAACTACCCAATTATTGTTGACTTTGAAATAGATCCATACTATATCCTGCAAGCAATCACTATCTATACCGCCAGCACCGCCCCTTCCTGCAAGCGCAACGATGTGCTGAAAATGAATGTTGACCAAATCAAAATCGGCTGGAACCCAATTGTCAAAGCCCTAGCCGAAATTTTACAAATGCTGCGCGACGACTGCGGAGTGATTTTACCTCAATGGCTACCTTACTACACAATTTTGATTCCCGCCGCTGCAACACTTGCGGCTGTGAGTAGCGTCACAGGGCCGAGTGTTGGTGCAATCCGCAACAAACTCAAACGCTGGTTTTGGTGTTCCGTATTTGGACAGACTTACGAAAACTCTCCTAATTCTCAATCGGTAAAAGACTACAGCGAACTCAAGCAGTGGATTGCAGGAGGAGCAGAACCGCAAACTGTGTCAAATTTCTCCTTTGATATCAACCTGCTACGACAGACAACTCCCCGTCAACGAGCAGTCTATCGAGGTGTCATTGCTTTGATTTTGCGTCACGGTGCCCAAGATTTTCACAAAGGTGGCAAAATTACCGCTAGTATGATGCTTGACAAGAAAATCGACGACCACCACATCTTCCCACAAGCATTTTTGAAAGATAAGTTTCCTAGTGTTAGCTCAACTCTGCGGGACTGCGTTCTCAACCGCACCTTGATTGACAAAGACACCAATATTCGCATCAGCAAACGCGCCCCTTCCAATTATCTCCAGGAAATCGAGAAAACGATAGGTACATTTGAACTACAAACCATCCTGCGATCTCACCTGCTACCGGATACGCCCACATCGCCTTTATGCCAAGATAAGTTTGAAGACTTCCTCAACGAACGACAGCAACTCATTGCTGCCGAATTGGAAGCCGTAACGCAGTAGGGTGTTGACTCTGTAACGTTTAGCCCGTAAGACTTCATGCAAAAAATGTGTCGCCTGCTTTTATCGTAAAATGGCTGTTCCAGAAGCTTTTCCATAAATCAAAAATGACACAAATAATTTTTCGCGAAATCCCCTAAAAACACACAAAATCAACACCCTAGTAACGCAGTCATTTTCTTGCTGAACAATAGATGACTACTGAAATTACCCTCAATTTGCCTGATGAAGTGTATCGCCGTGCCGAACACTTAGCCCAAATGGTCAACCGCAATGTCGCCGAGGTACTCACCGAGGCGATAGCCCTCTCCTTGTCTCCTGTTAGCCCTCAATCCTCTGACAGTGCTTTAATTCCATCCGTTACTTCTCTCTCTGATGATGAAGTCTTGGCATTGAGCGAATTGCAGATGCCACCAGATCAAGACCACCAGTTGAGTGAACTGCTTGACCGTCAGCAAGCCGGAACGCTAAGTGATGCAGAGCGTCCTTACTTGACGGCATTGATGCAAGTTTATCAGGAAAAACTGTTACTCAAAGCTCAAGCCCTGCGGGAAGCAGTACAGCGCGGTTTGCGGGCATCCCTTGAATCATGAGTTCAGGGTCAATTTCTGATGAGTTGCGAGCAAAAATCCGCGCCCAAGCAGGCGATCACTGCGGTTATTGTTTGAGTTTGCAAAAATACGTTTTAGGAATATTAGAAATTGAACATATTATTCCCACAGCCAAAGGTGGTACGAACGAAGAGGAGAATCTTTGGTTAGCCTGTCGGCTGTGCAATAGCTACAAGGGTGTGCAAACAGAAGCTGTTGACCCCCTGACTGGACGAACAGTCAAGCTATTCAATCCCCGTCAACAAAAATGGTCACAACATTTTCAATGGAGTGAAGACGGCTCGCAAATTATCGGATGCACAGCTTGCGGTCGAGCAACAGTCGTCGCCTTGCAACTTAACAATATCATCGCCGTCACCGTCAGGCAACAATGGGTAATAGCTGGCTGGCATCCACCACAAGATAGATAATTTATATTCATATTATTTATATTCCAGGGAAAATACTCCTTTCTGGAGAGGTTATACTAGGTAGCAATAGTTACCGAAGAGCTTACAAAAAGGGCATAGAGCCGAGATGTCTGGCGTTAGGAAAGCCATCTCTATCAAAGGCATCTTCTAGGTGTTCTTGTATTGTCTTTTCTGAGGAGCTTAATCGGTGTAGTTCTAATAAAATTGGAATATATGGGAATTTATTAAATACACTAGACCAACGACCATCAACATAACAAAGAGCAATATGCTTTAGCAGCATTGTAAGAGCGCCAAAAAGTGCGATCGCCCCCCATACTACGCACCCAATCCTCCCACCGCGATAGTCGAGAATTTTCAATGCAATCAGAGCGGAGTTTGATTGTAGATTCAGTAATAATCTGTTAAAAAGATATTAGGCTAGTAGCAATCTACACCCCCAAGCTCTCAGGAGAACAACTGACAAAATGTTAGTATCGCCAAACTTTGGGTTTCTAGAAATCCATGACCCGCAACTGGTGCGACTGGGAGCTTTAGCAGAAAGATATTTTACCGATGACCCAAATACTTGCTTAATTAAACTGCGTCAATTTGGCGAACTCCTAGCGCAGCTGATAGCCGCTAATGTGGGGATGTACGATCCAGAAGCAAGGCAAATTGATTTAATGCGTCGCCTGCGGGATAGAGGCATTCTCAAAGGTAAAGTATATGACTTATTTGACCAATTGCGTTTAGCTGGGAATGATGCCACTCACGCCTTGGGAGCCGACCATAGAACTGCCCTCAGCAATCTTAAATATGCACGCCAGCTAGGAATTTGGTTTCATCGGGTGACTACAAAAAATCCCGATTTTCACCCTGGCTCCTTTGTCCCACCTCAAGACCCAGCCAGAGAAACCCAAGCACTCAAACAAGAATTAGCACAGTTAAGGATTGATTTACAAGCCAGTCGCACCGCCGCCGAACTAGCGCAAATTGCTGTCGAACAAGAAGCACAGCGCCGCATATCCGCAGAAGAATTAGCCAAAGAAGCCCAAGCCCAAAGACAAGCTGCCGTAAATCATCTTGTAACAATTCAAACTACAGCCCAAAGTCAGTCTGCCCAAACAATTCAAGAAACCATCCAGCGTTCCCAACAAGCTGGGGAGAATATTGACCTGGATGAACGGGAAACCCGCCGTCTCATCGATGCTCAACTGCGGGCTGCGGGTTGGGAAGTAGACTCAGAACAGCTTACCTATAAAAATGGTATTCGTCCCCAGAAAGGAAAGAATTTGGCGATCGCGGAATGGCCGACAAATGATGGACGTGCTGATTATGTTTTATTTGTGGGACTCCAGGTCATGGCTGTAGTCGAAGCTAAACGTCAAAGCACCGATGTTTATGCAGCTATCGACCAAGCCAAGCGCTACAGTCGCAGCTACAAAATTCAAGGTCATGAAATCCTCCCCGGTGGCCCTTGGGGTGAATATCAAGTCCCCTTTGTCTTTGCCACCAACGGTCGAGAATTTTTACGCCAGTTGCAAACTAAAAGCGGCATTTGGTTTTGTGATGTCCGCCGCCCGGAAAATATCCGCCGTCCCCTCACCACTTGGTATAAACCAGAAGCTTTCATTGATGCCCTCAATCAAGATATAGATCAAGCACACCAACGACTTGCCCAAGAAAGTTTTAACTATAACTTGCAACTGCGCGACTACCAAATTACAGCGATTAAAGCCGTTGAAGCGAGATTAGCAATAGGTGCAAGGGAACTGTTATTGGCAATGGCAACGGGAACCGGGAAAACTAAAACCTGCATTGCCTTAGTTTATCGTCTCCTGAAAACCAAACGTTTTCGCCGCGTTCTATTTTTGGTAGACCGCACCGCCTTGGGCGAACAAGCCACTAATGTTTTTAAAGAAACGCGCATCGAGAATTTGCAAACCTTCGCTGACATTTTTGATATTAAAGAATTAGGTGACGCGGTACCGGATAGAGATACCAAAGTCCACATCGCCACTGTGCAAGCATTTGTCAAACGCATTCTCTACTCAGGCGATAACTCAGATATCCCCACAGCCGACCAATATGATTGCATCGTCGTGGATGAATGTCACCGGGGATATTTGCTAGATAGGGAATTAAGCGATGCAGAAATTACCTTCCGCGACTTTAACGATTACATCTCCAAATATCGCCGCGTCCTCGACCATTTTGATGCTGTAAAAATTGGACTGACCGCTACCCCCGCCCTGCATACTACTCAAATATTTGGGGAACCAGTTTTTACCTACAGTTACAAAGAAGCGGTGATTGATGGTCATCTCATCGACTGCGAACCCCCCATCCGCATTACTACCGCCCTCTCAGAAGATGGCATAGTTTGGCTACCTGGGGAAGCAATGGAATATTTTGACCCCCTCACGGGCAGAATTGATTTAGTTCATGCCCCGGATGAAGTCAGAATTGAGGTAGAACAATTTAATCGCCAAGTTGTTACTGAAGAATTTAATCGGGTAATCTGTGAATTTTTAGCAGCAAATATCGACCCTAAACTCCCAGGGAAAACTTTGATATTTTGTGTGAAAGATGATCATGCTGACATCGTTGTTAACTTATTAAAACAAGCCTTGATTGCCCAGTATGGCAGTGTGGAAGATGATGCGGTTCTCAAGATTACTGGCAAGGCAGACCAACCATCTCAATTAATTCGCCGTTTTAAAAACGAAGCTAATCCCAAAATTGCGGTGACTGTGGATTTATTAACTACTGGCATTGATGTCCCAGAAATTTGCAATTTAGTATTTATTCGCCGAGTGAATTCGCGCATCCTGTACGAACAAATGTTGGGACGGGCAACCAGGCGCTGTGATGGAATTAAAAAAGAAGTTTTCTATATTTATGATGCTGTGAATTTATATGCAGCTTTGTCTCCTCTCTCCACGATGAAACCAGTGGCGGTTAATCCCAAGATTTCCTTTAGTCAACTGATAGAAGAATTGAGGACAGTCAATAACAGCAATGCTGCGGCTACTATTGTTGACCAACTCTTAGCTAAATTGCAACGCCAGCAGAGAAAGTTGGGAGATAGTAAGCGGGATAATATTGAAGCCGCCGCCGGGATGGGAATGGCGGACATGATTAACCACCTGCGTCAAACCGACCCCCAGCAACTTAAGGAATGGTTTAAGCAACGAGCAAGCATCGCCCAAATGTTAGATGCTAGAGATGGTGGTAGACAACCTGTGCTGATTTCTCGCCACGCCGATGAACTGCGGCGGGTGGAAAGGGGGTATGGTAATGCTCAAAAACCCGAAGATTATTTAGATAGTTTCAGTGCATATTTACGCGAGAACATTAATAAAATTCCGGCTTTAACTGTAGTTACTACCCGTCCCCGTGAGTTGACTAGAACGCAGTTGAAAGAATTGCGGTTAATGTTAGACCAAGCTGGATATTCTGAGAAGACATTGCAGGTGGCATGGCGGGAAATGACTAATGCTGATATTGCGGCTTCCATCATTGGCTTTATTCGCCAAGCCACTTTGGGGGATGCTTTAGTTCCCTATGAGGAGAGAGTGGACAAGGCAATGAAGAAAATCCTGGGTTCTCAAAACTGGACACCACCCCAGCGTAAATGGTTGGAGAGAATTGGCAAGCAGTTGAAGGTAGAAATTATTGTGGATCGGGAATCATTAGATCAGGGAGAATTCAAAACTCAAGGCGGTGGATTTGTGCGATTAAATAAAGCTTTTAATGGCAGTTTAGAAGATATTTTGGTGCAGATTAATGATGCTCTTTGGCAGGAGATTGCTTAGAAATGATTGACCGTGACTCACAAGATTTCGATTTTCGAGGTGAAAATCTTCAAGGTAGAGATTTCCAAGGTGAAAATTTTCAACCTTTTTATGTAAATTATCGGGATACGCGGATATTAGCTCAATTCCAGGGCGCTAACCTTATAGAAGTAAACTTTCAAGAGGCGAACCTTTATAGCGCACAATTCCAAGGAGCAGACCTTAGAAATGCTAATCTACAGTCAGCAATTCTTCGCGGTGCAGGATTTCAAGGGGCAGACCTTAGAGATGCCAATCTACAAAACGCAGACCTCCATGAAGCGAGCTTCAAAGGAGCAAAGCTTCATGGAGCTAATTTGATAGGATGCCAAGATTATAGTATTGCGAATTGGACTAATGCTGAATATGACAGCAAGACTCAGTTCCCTGATGGTTTTAATCCTTATAAATATGGGCTTATCAAAACACGTAGAAGAGGAGAGTCTGTCACTAGAAAATCTAAAGAACAGGTAACAGATGAACTACATACAAAAATTAATACTGCTTTAAGTGAAATTAAAAAATCTATTCAAAAGCGACAGGGACAAGAAAAGTTTCGGAACGCTTTAATTACATATTATGAGGGACGTTGCGCTATTAGTGGTTGTGAAGTTACAGGTGTACTAGAAGCAGCCCACGTTGAACCTTATTCTTTATCTAAAAACAATAATCCTAACAATGGGATACTGCTGAGAGCAGACTTACATACTCTTTTTGACCTGAATCTAATTGTTATTCATCCATACTCTAAGAAATTAGAGATTAAGCCTGCCTTGCTTTTAAATGAAGACTATAAAAAATTTCACGGAATAACTTTACCATCTTATCAAGATAATATTTGGTCGCCCGATGATTATTATCTTAAATGGCGACAGGATAATTATGAAAAATATATAGGACAATTTTTACGATAAAAACTTACTTAATGCATTTTTTTGAAAACTTAAATTTAAGGATATTTATTATATTATTCCGCCAATTATAGGCATTGCTTACCCTATAGTAAATTTGGTAAATAACTTTATCTGCTGTCATCCCCCTCTATACCAATCATCACAATAGCTGGCTTTGACAAGACTACCTAATTGCGTATAATTTCAAAGCGGCATTTATATAGTGACTATTTATTTAAAACCTTGAGCGCAACCACTGACATCGTCCAAAAACTCTGGAATCTCTGTCATGTCCTGCGGGACGATGGAATTACTTATCTCGATTATGTAACTGAATTAACCTACCTGCTATTCCTAAAGATGGCGCAGGAAACAGGGACAGAAAGCCAAATCCCAGAAGGTTGTCGCTGGGGTGATTTGGTGGTTAAGGATGGCATTGAGCAGATGAACTTTTACCGCGCCACCTTGTTAAATTTGGGTTCTAACACTACGCCACCACGGGTGCAGGCAATTTTCGCTAATGCCCAAACTGCCCTGAAAAAACCGCAAATTCTCAATAAACTAGTCAAAAGCATTGATGAACTGGACTGGTACTCCGCCAAGGAAGAAGGCTTAGGCGATTTGTACGAAGGGCTGTTAGAGAAGAACGCCAGTGAGAAAAAATCTGGGGCTGGGCAATATTTTACACCCCGTCCTTTGATTGATTGCATGGTGGAACTCATCAAACCCCAAGCTGGGGAACTGATAGAAGACCCCGCAGCTGGGACGGGTGGGTTTTTAATTGCGGCTGACCGCTATATCAAAAAGCACACCTATGATTTATTTGATTTAAGCGAAGCGGAACAATCATTCCAGCGCCATCAAGCATTCTACGGGATTGAGTTGGTGCAGGATGCCCATAGGCTTTTGTTAATGAATATGCTGCTACATGGCATTGAGGGGGCTGTGGATTTGGGCGATACTCTCGCCAGCGATGGGCAGCAGCTACCCAAGGCAAATGTGATTTTAACCAATCCCCCCTTCGGGACGAAAAAGGGCGGTGGACTGCCGACAAGGGATGATTTTACTTATCCTACTTCCAACAAGCAATTAGCTTTTTTACAACATATCTATCGCGGACTGTTGCCGGGAGGACGGGCGGCGGTGGTGTTACCTGATAATGTGCTGTTTGAAGATGGACAGGGGCGTAACATCCGCGCTGACTTGATGGATAAGTGTAACTTGCACACAATTTTGCGATTGCCCACAGGGATTTTCTACGCCCAAGGTGTCAAGACTAACGTGCTGTTTTTCCAACGAGGAACGACGGATAAGGGCAACACCAAGCAGGTATGGTTCTATGATATGAGAACTAATATGCCTGCTTTTGGTAAGCGGACTCCTTTAACTAAGGAACATTTTCTGCCGTTTGAGTCCGCTTACGGCGATGATTCCAATGGCGGAAGTCCCCGTGTTGACCAAGGAGAGTTGGGACGCTGGCGCTGCTTTAGGCGGGAGGATATTGCTAAACGCGGCGAAAACCTGGATATTACTTGGCTGCGGGATGAAAGTTTGCAGTCGGGGGATGATTTACCGGAACCGGATGTTATTGCTGCCGCTATTATGACGAAGTTGCAAACGGCGATGGAGGAGATGGAAGCTTTGACGGCGTTGCTGGAAGCGGAAGAAGCAACTGAGGAGGAAGCTGCGCTTTTAGAATGAAAACACAACCCGCAGTAATCAATTGTTATGACCCAAGCCTTATCAAAAATAGTTACCTTTGACGAATTTATTGCATGGCATCCCCAAAACTCTGGGGTACGCTACGAGCTGCACAATGGGGAAATTGTCGAAATGTCACAGCCCACGGGGAAGCATGAAAGGATAAAAGGATTTTCGGCGGCTGAATTGACTTTAGAATTTCGCCGATTAAATCTCCCCTACTTTATCCCTAATCAAGCAATAGTAAGACCACCGGAAAGAGAATCAGGTTATTTCCCTGATGTATTAATACTAAATGACGATGCTTTAGTTAATGAACCGCTTTGGGAAAAATCTTCTACTGTGACTCAGGGGACATCAATTCCTTTAGTGATTGAGGTGGTCAGTACTAATTGGCGCGATGATTATTATCTGAAGCTGGCTGATTATGAGGAGATGGGCATCCCCGAATATTGGATTGTTGATTATGCAGCATTGGGGGCTAGGAAGTTTATCGGTAATCCCAAACAACCTACTTTCTCAGTCTATCAATTAATTGATGGGGAATACCAAGTCACTCAGTTTCGGGGTAGCGATAAAATTATATCTCCTACTTTCCCTGAGTTAAATTTGACTGCGGAACAAGTTTTTAATGCAGGTAAATAAATATTCAATCCACTATATATAGGATAATCAGCTATGCACAGTATTAAGTTAACAAAGCGTATTGGGGCAGATGGAGTTTTACATTTAGATATCCCAGTGGGGATAACAGATAAAGAAGTGGAAATCATGGTGATTTATCAACCACTGGAAACAAAAACTCAGCAAAAAACACCGGAGCAACGGATCTGGATGCCTGGGTTTTTTGAAGAGGTAATTGGTGGTTGGGTCGGAGAACCTTTAGAACGACCAGAGCAGGGGAATTATGAAATTAGGGAGCAGTTATTTTGACTTATCTGCTGGATTCAAATGTCTGTATCCGCTTAATTAATAACAGCAGTCTGGCGGTAACAAATCGGCTGGCATCCCTACAACCAGACGATATTGTAATTTCTACGATTACCCAATTAGAACTTTATTATGGCGCTTACCGGAGCGTTCAATTAGAGAGAAATTTAGAGATATTGCAACGTTTTTTTAGTCAGTTTAATATTATACATTTAGATTCAGCCGCCGCAATCATAGCGGGAAGACTGAGGGCTGAGTTGGCTGCTAGTGGTACGCCGATTGGCCCTTATGATGTGCAGATTGCAGCTATTGCAATAGCAAATAATTTAATTTTGGTAACGCATAATACGCGGGAATTTGGGCGAGTTAATGGGTTGCAGATTGATGATTGGGAGGAAGAAAGGTGAGTTTTGATGAATTAGCTGAACTTCCGGAAGGTTGGGTGTGGGCAAAATTGGGAGAACTAGGACTTTTTATTAATGGTGACAGAGGCAAAAACTATCCAAATAAAAACGCTTTAGTTGAATCTGGCATACCTTTTATAAATGCGGGACATATTCAGGACGGAATAATAAAACTTTCTGAGATGAACTACATTACCGAGGAAAGTTTTAACTTATTAGGTAGTGGAAAAGTTAAACCTAACGACATTTTGTATTGTCTACGTGGTTCCTTAGGAAAAACAGCAATAGTTAAAAATATTACACAAGGTGCTATAGCTTCTTCTTTAGTTATTATTCGCCCTTGCAATTCCAGTAAGCATGAATATCTCTTTTACTACCTTATAAGTCCATTTGGTGATGCCGAAATTCGTAAATATGATAATGGTTCAGCACAACCCAATCTTTCTGCTCAAAGCGTAAAAAGTTATTCAATCCCCCTCCCCCCCCTCAACGAACAACGCCGGATAGTTGCGAAAATAGAGGCGCTCGCTGCTAGGAGTCAGCGAGTGAAGGAGGCGCTTCTTGATATCCCTCAACTCCTAGACCAGTTCCGTCAATCTGTCCTCGCCGCCGCCTTTCGTGGCGACCTCACTGCTGATTGGCGGGAGCAGAGCAGTAATGTTGAACCTGCTGAGGTTTTGTTGGAGAGGATTCGTGCAGAACGTCGCCGCCGTTGGGAAGAATCGGAATTAGAGAAAATGAAGGCGAGTGGTAAAACGCCGAAGGATGATAAATGGAAGGGTAAATATATTGAACCTGAAGCAGTTAGTAATGAGGAATTGCCCGAAATACCTGAAGGATGGATTTGGACTGATATCAATAATATTTCTTTTGTAGTTCGTGGTGCTTCTCCACGACCTGCGGGTGATCCAAAATATTTTGGTGGAAATATACCTTGGATTACAGTTGCCGAAATTACTAAGGATGATGAGATATATTTAACACAAACCTCTGGATTTGTAACTGCAGAAGGTTGCAAAGCTAGTAGATTTATTGAACCTGGAACTTTTTTGCTAACTAATAGTGGAGCTACTCTTGGTGTACCGAAAATTACTAAAATTGGAGGATGTATTAATGACGGTTCAGTAGCTTTATTGTTTGTTAATGGAGAAATTCAGATTTATCTCTACTATTTTTTAACAAGTTTGACTCAAACTTTAAGGAAAATAAATCAGGGTGCTGCTCAACCTAATTTAAACACAGAAATTGTTCGTAATATTAAAATTCCAATACCCCCACAGGAAGAACTGCAAGTAATTATAAAGCTATTAAAACATCAACTTTCAACAGTATCAGAATTAAAAACTTTGGTAAACAACAAATTGGAGTTAGCGGTAACACTTGATCAATCAATTTTAGCCAAAGCCTTTCGCGGCGAACTCGTCCCCCAAGACCCCAACGACGAACCTGCATCCGTCCTGCTAGAACGCATCCGCGAAGAACGTGCCAAACTCCAGACCAAAACTGCTAAAAAATCCACCACCAAAACCAGCGCACGACGCACCAAAAAAACTCACCCGCAAGAAGAAGAATCGGTGCAGTTAGAACTGGGGTTGGAATAGTTGGCGATTTTCAACCCAATTTTTCGATAACCTTCCAGCCCACACTGTATCACTCCAGCTTTTTTATTGGGAGATGCGATCGCCCAAGCTAATCATCATTCAAATTGTATCGGTGCGTGCTTATGAGGCTGAGGATTATGCAACAAATGACTCCTGAGCTTACCACTCTCGCCATAAAAATACCCCCATGAATATGAAGGGGGCTTTTGATGTGGTTCATATTTCTTCAAAGAAATGAAGAGGATAATTCAAGTTCAGTATAAGGAGTTCTGTATATCTGCCCCATAGTAGCAACTAAGAACGTCAATGCTAAGGGCGATCGCTGATTCTTCAAAATTGCTTCACAAGAACTGATCAATATACTTATTTTTCCACCGGGGCGATCGCTATTGTGCAAGGGAACAAGATGCGATCGCACTTTTTAAGCAGCTATTGAAGCTACCCAAACCAGTGATACCACGAAGCGTTGAGTACATGGAAGTTGAGGAGTGCGATCACGATTTTTAGCTTTTTGAGTACGCAAAAATCTGAATATTCAAAAACTTAATGTTTCTGATGAAGTTACTAAACTAACGACATCCAACTTTTAGCTTTTTGAGTACGCAAAAATCCGAATATTCAAATACTTGATGTTTCTGCTGAAGTTGCTAAACTAATGACATCCAACTTTTAGCTTTTTGAGTACGCAAAAATCCGAATATTCAAATACTTAAATATTCAAGTTTTCAGCGATTTAAATATTCACACCTTGGAACAAAGACATGATTATCACAGTTGCCTCATTTAAAGGAGGCGTTGGGAAAACGACAACAGCTGTTCACTTAGCTACTTATTTACAAACCTTGGGTGAAACACTTCTGATAGATGGCGACCCCAATCGTTCTGCTAGTGGTTGGGCAAAGCGAGGTGATTTACCTTTCAAAGTGATTGATGAGCGACAGGCGGCGAAGTTTGCTAAAAATTATCAGCACATTGTCATCGACACCCAAGCTAGACCAGAGCAAGAAGATTTAGAAGCTTTAGCAGAAGGTTGTGATTTACTCATTCTTCCCACTACCCCTGATGCTTTATCTCTTGATGCTTTGATGCAAACCGTCAATGTCCTCAAGTCTCTAGGGGCTAATCAATATCGTATCCTCATCACTCGAGTTCCACCTAAACCGCGACGGGATGGAGAGGAAGCAAGGGAAATGTTGACTGAGGCTGGATTACCTGTATTTAAGGGGAGTATCCGCGATGCAGTTGCTTTTCAAAAAGCGGCGTTAGCTGGTGTGCCAGTTAATAAAGTCGGTGACCAACGGGCCAAGATTGCATGGCGGGATTACCAAAGTATCGGTATTGAGGTGATGAAATGAGTAGTAAGTTCAAAGGTCTTTTGGATGCAGTCAAGGGTCGTGAACCTGAACCGGAGCCAGAACAACCAAGCCAGGAGCCAAAAACTCAATTAAGTGAAGCTCAACAGTCTCTTGAGTTACAGCCCGAGACAGTTGCTGAACCTCAAAGCGAAGCAAAACGGGGACGACCCAAAGGCAAACGCTCTGACTCCAATTACGAACAGGTGACGGCTTACATCCGCAAGGATACACACACAGCAGTCAAAATTGAACTGCTTAAAGAAAGTCAAAACGGTCAAAAGCGAGAGTTTAGCGAGCTAATTCAAGAACTACTAGACGAGTGGCTAAAATCGCGTAGTTGAATTTTTGCGTACTTAAAAACTTAAAAATTTGAATACTTAAACAGTTGCTGAATTTGAACATGATTGTGATATATGATGTAGTGTCAGGCATCAATCTCTAACGCACCAAAAATACTGCACCGTCACACCATTTTTACAATTTCAGGTACGCAAAAAGCTGAAAGTTTAAATATTTAAAATGGTGGAGAATCTGGTAGAACAGTAGGAGCGCCTAACATAGGCTTTAATCAATGCCTTATTCTCAATTACGAGAATTTTATTTATGGAATTTGGCATTAGTAAGTAAAAATTAAGCAATGGCATTTTCTTATTTACTCAAAAGGGTGATTTACATGCCTTTCAAGAGCCATTATCTCGCACCTTTCTTGCTCGGTAATGCCTCTCAGAATTTACTTAAACTTTAGCCTCTGGCAAGGAAGACTTGATGGAACTACGAATGAGAGTGACTAAAGTAACTGTTGAAATAGGACTATTGTCATATTTATTTTTTTGTAGAGGTCGGTTAAATTGAATTTACCCAAATTACAAAATTGTAATTTAAAAAGTAGGCAAACTGTTATTTTGAAGTGGGTTAATCAAAATGTTAATAACATTAGTTTTCGAGATTGATCGTCATGAAGATTTCTATTCAATTTCTTCATTTGAGGCAGCATCTAATAATCTAATCCATGAGAGAAAGACAGATGTATTAAGCTATCTAACAATTCTGTAGCAGTGGACTGACAAAAGTTCTGCGTGTGGATGCCGAACTGTTACCAGTCCGCTTACAAATAAAGTCAAGAAGGCATTGAGTTAGGTCGAGGGGGAGTATTATCTCCCGCCCCTCCCGTTTAGAACCGGACGTGCGCGTTTTCCGTGCATCCAGCTCCCGACAATCTTAGGTATTTCCTTTGCTCATGTGGATAATTTGATGACAGGATTGGTGTACAACCGTAAGGTTGTTGAGCTTCCAGTTGTGATGATTCCTATCTATGTGGTGTAGATTTATATCTTCACCGTCTGCAAATTTAAGTTTGCAGTGTCCACATGGGGTAGATATAGCATGGCTGAAACTGTCACTATACCCAAAAGATTTCAGGGTCTGGAAGCATAACCGAGTCTTTAAATATCTGAAACCCTTATTGTTGCGTTACTGGATTGTCAGTAAGTCCTAACATTGGAAGTATAACTTGTCCTTTGACTCAAAATGGAAGCATAAAGCTATGCGTAAGTCCCAAAATTTTGCATCCTTTAAACCCAATAAAAACGTTGGACAAACACTGGATAAATTTTATACACCTTTACCTCGCTTAAGTTTGGGGCTTAGAACGATAATTTGTCCGGAACGCGATTGGAAGCATAAGATGTCTTTTACTGCCAAGTTATCCTTCCAGTGACACCATACTTTACAAGCGATCGCATTCAATTGTTTCAAATACGCTTCTGTCATAGGTTCTGTGCTGCAGCCACTTTATCCTTTAAAAACGGTCACTTTATCGGTTCTTGGCAACTTTTGGTGATCGCTTGTTGGGGAAAGGCAGAGGGTTATTTTCACTATGCAAGAGTAAACAACATTTACAACTCGAGTTATGCCAGAACTTTCAAATTCTTCTAGGACAATTCAAAAAGCGACTTATGTTCCTCTAAAGATGGAAAATACAAGGCGGGACGTTGGCAATGCAGTCCTAAAGTTTGGATTCGTTCGCCAACTAGCTCTACAGATGGGAGAAGTAGACATGGTTCGGTCTGATACCAACATAGAGGATGCATTCTCTCTGGCATTAGATGAAGATAAATCACTATGGACTATACTTCAAGCTTTTGAGGGTTCACCACTATCCTCTAAGCTTCCTTCCCCAAGTGTCTTTGCCACTGTACCGCACAACACCTTGATTGCGTTCGGTAATGCATTAGCTGCTTTACGTCAGCAAACAGTTGATAACCTACAGATGCCAGAAACTGCTGTGTCAACATTGGTTTCAGAGCCGTTATCAAGTGATTTAATATCTCTTCCAACCACTATAAGGACAGAAGCTACAAATAATCTAGAACTCGGTCGGGCTTTAACCCTGCTTAATTCCAGCATTATCTCGACGAAAAGTTTTGCTGCCAACGTTACTGCAACACCGATCGGGATGCTTAATCTCGAACGTTTAGAAATGACACCAGCAGGAATTGAGCGAGGGGAATTAATCGCTACAATTCCCCTCGCTCCTGGTGAACAAACAGCAGTAGTGCAGAAGGAATGGTCAGTCACCAGCCAGGAATTTACGTCTATTGTGACTGATTCATTAGATAATTACAGTGAGACTGGCGTCACCGAGAATACTGAGCTTTCTCAAGCCACTAATTCTCAGACTACACACAGCAATCAGTTCAACATTACTTCCAATACTTCAGGCGGAATTGGTTTTGTCACGGAATCCATCGCAGCTTCATTCGGCATACAAGACCAAACCTCTGCCTCAGCTGCTGATAGCCGTAAACACGCAAAGAACACTACCAGTAAAGCGTCTGCACGAGTAAAGCAATCACATAAAGTAACGATATCGACCTCTACAGTTTCTGGGAGTTCAGAAACCTCCACTCGAATGTTGAAAAACACAAGCACGACCGACCCGATCCGCATTGACTACTTCAGTATGATGCGAAAATGGCATGTTGGTCTTTACCGTTACGGGCTGAGGCTAACCTACGATATCGTTATTCCTGAACCGGGAGCAACACTTCGTAAAGTGTTTGCTAGGCTAGATGAATTGCAGAAAGCGCTTGGACAAAGTTTTGTTTTTTCATTATATTATTCAGACATCAATGAAGGTACTTACCAAGACCTTGCTAGCCAATATAGAGCGCAAGTACCACCGCCGCCAATACCTGAATTGGTGCAGACAATTGGTGGACAGATTCCCGGACTAACAAACAATGATAACGATCAAAGTTTTCACTTTAATCAACTGAATTTCACGGTGCCTGAAGGCTATGCAATTACGAATGTGACAATGGAGATTTTCCTCAGTAACGTTGATAACACACGTCCCTTCTACGTCTTTGGCAGTCCAGTGAATACGGATCTTCATCCCCATGAACCAAGCCGAACCGTTAATCTAAATAAATTTATGCAGGGCTTACAAGGTAGCCAAGTCATCACCTACTTTGTCCAGAATGCTGGTGCTGGTGCGGTAACGTTTACCATTACCCAGCATTTGACAGCCCAGGCTTATGAACAGTGGGTGGCAACAGTCTGGAATGCACTCTTCAATGCAGCTCAGACCAAGTACTATACCCGACAACAGGCGCTAAGTAATGAAATTGCAGCCCTAAATGATCAAATTGCCAGGGTTGATACATTAACCCTTCGGCGTGAGGAAAATGATGAAATTATGAAGGGGGTACTGCATTGGCTGCTTGGTCCGACATTTGACTTTATGCCATCAGAAGTCACCACTTTATTTAACAGGAATGGCAATGACCTTACACATGGCATCGCTTTCACTAGTAATGATTTAGGGTTGACTGCATCTTCTTGGATCACCATGATGCAATACCAGGAAATGGTGAAGTTTATAAACGAGGCAATTGAGTGGGAAAACGTTATCTATTTTCCTTATTCTTACTTCTGGGACGTACCACAAAGCTGGGACTTTATCCGTACCATTCGTTACCCTGATGCAACACGACAAGCATTTTTACGCGCTGGCAGTGCCCGTGTTGTTCTAACGGTGCGTAAAGGCTTTGAAGAAGCATGGATGTCATTCGTGGAGTTAGGTGATTTCGGTTTACTGCTTCCGCCCGGTCATCCTTACCTAACTATTGCTCAAGAGATTGCAGCCTATGATAGAACTAATTATCCGGGAATCCCACCTGCTAATCCGAATGGTGGATCTTTAATTGGCGATGGTAGCTCAGTTGCAACCACGTCAGAAGATCGACTTGAACCCAGTACAAGCCCAATTACGCTCACAGTTGTATCTAGCGTGGGCTTCGTCGTAGGTTATTCAGTGATTATTGATAGTTATGCATCTAGGGTACAAGAAACACAAACTATTGTTTCAGTGCCTGATAATACGCACATCACTGTGACTGGACTCTCCCATACCCATGATGGATCTGAAACGCCATTTCCATTGATGCAAACTGGTGAAAAGGGGTTGCTAATCGCAGAGTGGTTTGAGTACACACCTAGTTCTGGCACTGATATTGCGGTGACGAGTAATTTGGCGACGATAGCGTAACTTACAATAATCTCAGATGTGATGTACCCAAGTGCGACCGCACGCAACACGTCGTTCTACTCTCCAATACTAAGGAAACTCTGGCTATGGCAGCAGCGACAACCTTTTTTGGCATTGTTGATCTGATCCGAAAGGCAGAGGATGCGCTGATCAGGAAAGCAGGACAGACGAATCCTCTAGATAGAGCTTGTACTTTACGGGGGATATATTATGGAACCGATTGGAGTCTTGACTATAAAATCGAAAGCAAACGTAGCGAAGCTGGAGCCCGAGTTCGTAACTTTGGTTTTTTAGCTTATACGGGCGGAAATCTACCAGCTGACCCCCGTCCAGCATTGGGAGCGGGACTCTTCAATGATCTACAGGAAAGCCAAAGTATTCATGACCGCGGACGTAACATTGATATTGGTCATGTTCTGATAGGTCTTGAAACGCGTGCCAGTCAAAAGATGCGCGAAGTTCATCTCGCTGGACAAGGCGGCACTGGCATCGAAGTTGTTACTTGGCTTGGCGATCTTGGTGGAGGTGTTGCGAGTCTGGCTCGTCGACGTGCATCAGCACCGCCTACTAGGCTTCCATCGGTTGAGATTATCTTCAACAACTCTACCTCTGACTATGGAGTAATGGACAACCTTGAGGGCGATGTGGGCGGGTATCTTATCGCTTGCGGGACTTCTCCTGGCGGAGCGCCGATATTTCTAGGAGGGAAGGGCATTGCTGATGCCCTTTCCGACTATCTACCTTTAACTTCGACGTCACAGTGGTCGACACGGGCCTCCCGTTTTGCCACTGCACTAGGGGCTAAGGTGTCTACAGCAGGGATTATCAATATAACTACGATAGTCGATCAGCTAACACCCAAACTTTACGATTTCGCAGTCTGGTATGCCGCGACACGCTGGGTTCCTTCCGGCGAACTGCTAGGTAACGCAGCAGTGAATGCGTGCAAACACATGAAAGGTGCGGCTCGCGAGGTAGCTACAGTCTTCGTCAACACATTATCGAAATCGATTGCTAGTCCGTCGCTTCCGATTCAAGCATCAAGACCATTTCCAGCACCTACCGCAGTTGGTAGCTGCGACAGTAATCTTTTAAAGGCAGCTTCTGTTGATGTCTCCAACGTACGCAAGCAACTAGATGACTGGCGAAAGGAACTCGGCAGTCTATTTCAGTAAGAGAAGAATTCTGGGCAAAAGTAGCGAATGTGACATGCTTCGCTATGTAAAGCCCGAAAAGAAGAGTATGCTTTGAATCATAATGGGAGAAAAATTTTGATCCATAAATTAGAAAAGAGTGTCACTTAAAGGATAAAGTGACCGTTTTAAAAGGATAAAATGGCCGCAGAACAGAACCTATGACAGAAGCGTATTTGAAATAATTGAATGCGATCACTTGTAAAGTATGGCGAAAATAGGACAACGCAAAAATAAGTATTTCAGGTTTTAAGGGCGGCCACTTTATCCTTTAATTCCGGCCATCTTTTCCTTTAAGTGACACTCAAATTAAAGGATAAGCTTGCCATCGCGGCAATCTTTTACTTTAAGTCACAGTGATTTGTGTCACTATACCCAAGAGAAAAAGCCATTGCGATCGCGAAGCCAAATTGACTCATCCTTTGATATCCAACTTTAGGTGGAGATAGTTTGATTGATGCTTATCTTTTAGCAATCCGAACTTTCTGCCGATAGCTTTCCCTGGGTGAATTTCCTACTATAAACACATCAAGCGAAACGAAAAGCGCAGCGGAAATAACCAAGATAAAACAAATTATAACTCCCGGTTCGCTCACTTTTTTTGGAGTTCGAGAAATTGCCGAACAACAGAAAATCTAGGTGTAGTAATAGTTTTAACGATTTCCCTCAATTTACCTTGAACTACCACCCAACTCTAAAAACTCTATTTTTATGCGATCGCGCAAAGTCGATCCGAAAGTACATTTGTATTATAGGCTGGAACCCCTATTAAATCGTTCAGTTTTTTTTCTAACTCAATTTAAAATGGGCGAACCGGGAGTTATTAGTTAATTCTCAATAATATTCAAAATCTCACAAACACTCGTTAATCTAACGTGATTGTGAGATTTATTTGCTTAATTCCTCTGGGAAGATGGCTTAAAAGCGATCGCTTCTCACAGTTAAAGAAGCATAATTAAATATATTTATGTATCCAAATACACTAAATTGTCTAACATTGCTACATATTCAGCAACAAAAACGACTAGTTGCTGGAATGGTACTGTAAGCCTCATCGCCAAGAGATTTGCTCAACATAAAACCGTCAGGTTTACCTTTGAGATTGAAAATATGAGAAAAAAGGCGTAAAATTCCAAATTAAACAAAGCACTTATCAATGCTTGCCCACGCCCTAAATTTAATTTATACCCTCAAAGAATTGATACCGATGCAGGAGCAAGGGCAAGAGTTAGTACTTCAGCAAAACTCATCCCTTTAACACCCAAGTTACCAAGATCGCCCTAAAAATGGTAATCTCCTTCCTAAGCGACCCTAACCTCAAGGTCAGGAGATCGCCCCCACGATCCGGAGCTTTATCGCCAACCATATACGAGTGCTGTATCCAATTTCCTTGGATGAAGATACCATTGCCAATATGGGATCGTCTTGTGATGTTTTCTGGCTATCGTATGAGTCACCCAAAAAAGTGAGATCGCTTATAATCTTACAAGTGACTTATGACTGCACCAAAGATATTGGCAACTTGAATCATACTTTACGCTTTTTTTAGTCAGCCTTGACATCTCAACTTATCCTATAGATATAATTAGGTAACAAATAAAAATCAAAAAACCACAATTAAATAAACTAAACCTAAGCCGGGGAGTTACATCCCCGGCTTTTTTGGTAAATCTACCTTTTACCGAATTAATCTCAAATCGATTGAGGGTTTTAGCGTCATAAATACCTGTGACAAATATTTATGACATTACCAGAGTTTAGTTACGTTAATTCCCTAATAATTGCCAGGTTTTTTGAGTTTTTATTAGTCCATTAATTGAGAGGTAAAACGGTAAATTCTATGGCACTCTGTTTATTATAAACTGTCATAAACTGGAGGTTTATTTAGCAAGCTTGATTAAAATAATTCTCGCTAATTTCATACCTAAAAAATGGAGAAAGTTGATGTTTACTAATTTTAATCTTGGAGATTTATGCCGATTAATTATGTCATGACCACTTTTATTAGCAAACAAGAAATAAACTAGGAGCTTCAATTATGAGCATTATCCCATCAAATCCCACAACGCTTTTTGATGTTTACCAACTTTATTGTATATTCCTGAAATTACTATACAGTGATAGAAAATATGATGTGACGGCAGGTATTCGCACTGCATTAATTCGCTATACCCTACCCAAATTTGGCTTCCCTTTACCCTCACGCAATAAGCTAAATGCTGAGCAGGTAAATGCTGGATTAGAGTTTATGAAAAAAGTGCCTATATCGGAATTAAATAACGCGCTTGACTATCAACAAGAAGTTTTTGATTCTCTTGGTGATGTTAAGAGTGAGCGAAATTATCGCTTTCATCTCAACAAGATGGTTACTTGGTGCCATAACCAATCTTGGTGGAAAATTGCCAAGAAAGCAGATGCAGAAAATTATTGCCCCCCCATCCGCCTGCTAAGAGGTCGGGTTAGCGATAAAGTTCGCGTCACTTCTAAGAACATGACACCCAAATCTAGCAATTTTACTTATGGCTTAAAACCTGCGGAAATCTCAACCCAGTTACAACAAGAGTTAGACAGTTTTTTAAATTTTCAGACAACAATTGTTGGCAGTCGCAAACGTCAAGATGCCCCTTTACGTACTCGCAGCGCGATGGCTCACGTTAATAATGCTAAACGAATGTTGGGATGGCTCCATCGATTTAAGGGTGTCCCTGTTGAGCAATTGAGTTTAAAACTACTTGTGATTGGTAGTGGTCTGACTCTCGATGGACAGCGAGATGAAAATGTCATTGATAAGGTCATTGATTTGAGTGATGAACATTTACAGTGGCTTAGAGAGGTTCGAGGAGCTTCACCTAATACTGAATTAAAATGTGTTGAATCGTTGGTTGCTGTAGCCAAATTTTTGTATCACAAGGAATCTAAATACCAATCCCGTGAGCAAGTTGCTAGCAAACGTGTGGGATATAGGGACATTCCCATCATTGAGGAATTACGGCGACTTGAGTGTGAAGTGATGGCACGAGTTAATACCACACCTCGCTGCTCTGATGAGTCAAAAAAATGGGTTGATTGGCCCACTTTTAAAGCCTGTATCCTGCGTTTGATTGAAGAATGCGCTCCCCTCGACAAAAAGGGTAAAAAGCGCAGTCAGCGTGTTATTGCCCAAAGTCATCAAGTGGCTTTGATTTGTCTGCTTTTGAGTGCTTTTCCAGATAGGTCGAGAACTATCCGGGAGTTAGAGGTAGGTAGGACTTTAGTTAATCGCGATGGCAAATGGTTTGTTGAACATACTGCGGAGGATTTTAAGACGGGAAACTCTTTTTGTAAGAATGGGCAGAAACGAATTGTAGAACTTCCAGAAGCTTTATATCCTCGACTGGAGGAATGGTTATCAAAGTGGCGGTCAGTTTTTCAGCCAAATCATTCCTATGTCTTTACACAAGTGAATGGTAAACCACTGACAGACGGCTCTCTCTATCAATA
>NZ_CAWNJS010000003.1:0-216164 GCF_963874875.1 Tolypothrix tenuis PCC 7101 | reverse complement strand
AAGAAGATTGAAGTTGTACCCAAGGAAGTTCCTTCTTTTGCCCTGCCTGTGGTTAAGCAATTGGAATAATGTGGGTAAAGGCAATTTTTTGGTTCGTACTGCTGGTATGGATTGCAGATATCTTGCAACCGGGATATTTGCAGTTTTATAACTGGCGTAATGCTGTGGCATTGGCACAAAAGCTTCAATTTTTATCGCCAACAGTTGTTTCTACTGCTGCACCTGGCGTGAATATGTCTTCTAATCCTGTCTCTACTCGCTATTCCCCTAAAGTTAAGGAATCTGCCACATCCGGAGATGGCCTAAATTCTCCTGATTGCCGTGTAGCTCAGAATGATTTTGAGGAAGTATTGAGTACTGCAAAGATTGGTTGTTGGCAGGTTTCTCCTGCTAATGCAAAAAGGCGTTGAGACAATGCGAATAATCTTTGAAACTGACGGTAAAAAGGAGGTTAGTAATTCGACTGTAACTAGTTTGGATGAGACAGCCGATACTAATTCGAGTGAAAGTTGGAGATATGCGATCGCCACCTCAGTTGTCATTGCAGCTATGGTCATTCCCCAGGTTTCTGGATGGATTGAATCTCAATTGTTAGTTAAATCTCTCCAGAATCTAATACTACCTAGAACTGTTGTTAGTAATAAGGTTTTAAATAACGGTCGAATTGCCTTTCCTACTGCGGCTGGTACTCCTGTAACTAGTGAATTTGGTTGGCGGACACACCCCATTACAGGCGATCGCAAGTTTCACAGGGGAATTGATTTTGGTGCAGCCAAGGGTACGCCAATTTATGCGGTTGATGCTGGCCGAGTAGTTTTTGCGGCTGACAGGGATGGTTACGGCAAAGCAGTTGTTATTCAGCATCAGGGAAGTTTATCCACTCTCTACGGTCATGCCAGTCAGCTGTATGTACAGGAGGGACAACAAGTTGTCCGTGGGCAGATGATTGCAGCAGTAGGTAGTACGGGCTTTTCGACGGGGCCGCATTTACATTTTGAGGTTCAGATTAATGGTGTAGCGCAGAATCCCCGCCCTTATTTACACGAGTATTTAGCTAATCGTTGAAGTTATTTAGCTATTGGCAAGAGCAATGCAAATTGTACCGATTTTTATATCAGGTGTGGTTGGTGCAGCCTGCTCTGTTGCATTTTCTTTCGGAGTAGCTTCACTGCCATGTGGATTGGTATCCAAGGGTGCGGATAGTGTTTGCCAAGTGCGTAGTTTCGGTAAGGCAGTTGATAGTTGGAAATTTGGGTTTGTTGTTGGTGGTTTAGTAGGATTGATTTTCAGTCCTCGTCATCAATTTATATCCCGTTTTCAACCTATTCATTTGTCAACTGCTTCCTTAATTACTTTAGGCATTTATTTCTCAATTTCTCAAGGTAATAGTGTTTCTTCATTGTCGTCAAATAGTTTAAGAAGCAGAGTTAATACAAGTTCTTACTCACCACATCTTTATTCACCACGGTTGAGTGCTTTTTTAGCAACAATTCGTTGGGCAGAAACAGGAACCAGTGAGTCAGAAAGTTATCGCAAGTTAGTATTTAACGGAACTTTTAATGATTTTTCTACGCACCCGTTAAAGAAACAGTGTGCTCCTATTAATGGTAAAAATGTTTGTTCGACTGCGGCTGGTGCTTATCAAATGTTGGATATAAGTTGGTACGACCTTCAGCCAAAGTTAAACTTAAAAGATTTTAGTCCAGCTTCTCAGGACAAGATGGCAATTGAATATATTCGTCGTAATAATGCTTTAAGTGACATTGAAGCAGGAAGGTTTGATACTGCTGTATGCAAAGTAGGTAGAATTTGGGCTTCGTTTCCTTGTAATAATTACAATCAAAATGCTAAATCAATTGCTCAACTAAGAACTTATTATCAGCAACATTTACAAAAGTTTGAAATTTCTAGAAAGTGAAACTTAGTAATGTTACTACCATACAATGACAATAATACTAATCCTGAATTTCAAAAACAACAGCTTTGGACTGCAATTGTACAGGCCAAACAGGATGGTTTAGACAATGAAGAGATTATAGAAAATGTAAGGGAAGCTTTGCCTGAAATAATGGTTTCTTATGCTGAAACTGTTTTAAAGCAGATTGACTTTAGAGCAAAATTATCACGTCCAGTTGTTGAATTTAACTTAGAATTTTTATTTCAGGTGATATACGAATCAGTAATTGCAGGTACAAACGATGATGAAATATTATCAATATGTGCAGAACACTGTACTTTAAATCAGTACGAGTTTGTACGTTATGCACTTGAATATATCCATCTCAATCGAATGCCCTCACAGTGGGAGCAAAATAACGTGTATCAAAAAATGATTGAGATAGTTAGCATCTCGCCAATAGAATCTTTATTTGAATATATAGAATCAATCAAAAATATTTATCTCAAGCATATTGGCTATGAAGTAGTGCAGCACAATCTTTATAATTTATTTTTAAAAAATAAACCAATTAGTTACTTTACTGATTTAGCCAATAAATCTAAAGATAAAATTATTAAAAACTATTGCTATAGAACGGCAGTGCTTGTTGCCCGTGCTACGGATAAGCCAATAGCTTTAAAGCAGGCTGTAGATGGCTCAATTATTTTAAAAGAGCCTAAAGGTTTAAATAGTGAAATTGCTAATAATGAGATTGCTAGCTCAAATGTTTTAACTATGGGACAAGCAGGAGAACTATTAGTTGATACTTTAGAAGATTTTAATATTAATGCTAAGTATGTTGATGCCAAAAATGGCCCTACTTTTAACCGTATTAGGGTAAAACTCGGACGGGGTGTGAGTTATAAAAAAGTAGAAGACATAGGTAATGACTTAGTACAGCAGCTTGGTGAAGAATTAGGCTTAAAAGTTGCGCCAATGGTGAGTGTAGTGCCTGGGGGAGTTGTATTTGACATACCCAGGTTAGACAGACAATTTGCTTATTTTCGTGATTATTTTACTTTTGAGGGCGAACCTGACATTTATTCGGTGTCTATCCCCGGTGGTGTTGATGTTGATGGCACTTATGTCGAAATTCCTCTTTATAGCGATAACGTGACTCATATCCTGGGTGGTGGGCGGACGCGGGGTGGAAAATCGCAGTTTGAGAAAGCCGCAATCTTATACTTAGTGCGACGATATCCCCCTTCTGTTGTTCGATTGGCACTTTCAGATGTTAAACGTGTGACCTTTTGTAAATTTGATGGGCTTCCCCATCTTGTAGCCCCAGTTGCACGTGATGCAGCGTCTACCGCTAACTTGCTTGATTACTTGGTCGAAGAAATGGAATTGCGCTACCAGGAATTTGAGCGCCACAGCAGTATTGAAACGATCGCACAGTACAACTCACGGTTCGCACCTGATTGCATCATGCCACGAGTGATTTGTCTAATTGACGAGTGTTTTGACCTGCTTTCCGATGATAACTACTGCGATCGCATTGAGACTGCGCTGATGAAGTTGCTTGCAAAAGCGGGTGGTGCAGGGATTCATGTATTGTTATATACTCAACGACCTGACAAAAACGTGATAGACCCGTTGATTCGCTCAAACTTTCCAGCGAAGACAGCCTTTGTTACGACCCGTCCTGAAGATAGTTGTATTATCCTGGGGGACGATAAAGATAAGCGTGCAGTTTATTTGCTGGGATACGGTGATTTTTTGTACAAGACGACTGAAGTTTTACGACTCCAAGCTTTATATGTTGCTGACGATGAAGACCCTGAATACTTTCAGCAATTACTCTTGGAAGCAAAAAACCAGAACGATCCTTATACAGCATGGAAATCCGGGTTAGACTTTGATGAATTTGTCGTTAGTTTGTATGGCGAGAGTAATGATAATGGTAAATCTAAAGCCACTACTGCTACTAAAACTAAGCAATCTAAGACTGATTTTGAGGGCAGTTTTAGTTTTAAGGTGCAGCTTGACGAAGAAGCAAGAAACTCAATTATGAATTTGCATCAAAAGGGCTATCAACTTGATGAAATTGTCAAAGCAGTATTCAATTTATCCCGTCAAGATGGTAGGTCATACAAGAAATTTAGAAACGTTGTCGAAGAATTTTTAAATAACTTTAAAGGTGGTGGTGAAGATGATATTTGAACTAACCATGCCTTTACCCCCTTGTATGAACGAAATTATTAACCAGGCACGGTCGAGTTGGCAAGCAAGTGCTGAACTTAAGAAGTACTGGACAAACTTAATTGGTGAATTTGTTAGAGAATGTGAATTTTATTTAGATAGTACAGTGTGGATTGAGTTTCATTGGTATCTCAAAAATTTTGCACGAGATAGTGATAATGTAGCTGCTGCCGCTAAATTTATTATGGATGGGCTAGTTACAGGACGAGCAATTCGTAACGATAACCTGACAGTTATCCAATCACCTGTTGTTCATTACTATCATCGCAGTAGTGGTGACGATGGTGTACTGTTAAGACTTTCACAATCACCTGATTTTTTATTAGATAATTTTATTGTATCTAACAAATTTTCTAGAAAAAGTTTAGAAAGACACAATCAAAAAATCACACATTTAATCTCAAACAAATTGTAGTTTATCTAAAGGATAATGGTAATGTTACGTTATAAAGAATATACTTGGTTGATTGGGAAACTAAAAGCAGGCAAGAATGTTAATTTATGGGGTAAACAGGATATTGGTAAGACTTTTACTGTTAAAAACTGTTTACTTAAAGATATTACTTTAAAGTCTGTTTATCTTAATCTTGAATATCCTTTTAGTGTGGCTCATCTATTTGATGTTATTCCTATGGGTTTTGATTTGTACTACCAGCAGGATTGGCAAAATATAGTAACCGAATTATCTGAAGGATTCAATAGACTACTTGTGATTGATAATTTTGATAGATTGCACTTTGTTAGCGATAGTTTTAGCGACGATTTATTGAGATTGCAACATTTGGCTAAACTAGAAAATTTTTCTTTACTATTAATATCTCGAATGCCGCTAAGATGTTTCCATTTTACGGGTTTTGCTAACTGTTTTGAAGAATTGGAATTAAACGAAACTAATACTTGGACTTTTGGAAAATAGATATGGGATTTCTAGATATTGTTATTTGGTGATATTCCAGTTCGGTTAGATTGTTGTTTTAAGCAACAAAGCAAGTTCGACTCTTGCTATCACCATTGGGAATGAAACTACTACTGAGACTGAAAATTAACGAGTACATATCTATTAAATAGTTTTGGAATTGTTAATAGAGTAAGGGGTAGGTTAGTAGTGTAATTCTCAGCAAATCCCAATTTGTGCCGGGGCGAGAGTAATTAAAAATCTTGTGACCTGCATTTTGGAGGGATGAATTATGTTGAAGAAGTTTGCGTTTAATGGCTTGAGAAACCTTAATGCTGCTTTTGGAATGGTGTCTTTGACTGCTATTGCTTTAGGCACTATAGCAACTTTTTCTGGTTTGGGCTTATTGTACTTAGCTAGGGGCGGATTCCCAATAGTTGAGAAAGAACGCTCTGGACAAATTGCCTATATTGGCACTGGTGCTATTGTATTGGGCTTTACCGGAATTATTCTTGCTTCCTTGGGCGGTGCTTTCTTAAGCATTGTTGAAGAATCGGAGGAAACTAATTCGAGTAGAAAAACTGCAAAAATAGCTGACATAAAACCGCTTGTATTAACAAAAACTGAGAACTCTGAAAAATCTGATTGTCTGCCTTTAATTTACACTTACACGGTGATGAATTTTGAGAGACATCCTGATTCAAAGTGCTTGGTTGCTTCTAGATTTGAGGAAGAACCATATCGGAAATTCGTACTTTACGAAGAATTACGTTCTCACCAAATTGACGACTTGGCAGTAATCTATGATGAAACAGATCCAGACAGATTAATTGGACAAACCTTCTCCTCATATAAACCTTTACCTTGTGAAGCTTTAGAGGAGCATTTAGATATACACCGACGCTATATTAATGCAGTTAATAGCGAAGAATTTAGTTATTGCTATTTGCGAGTATGTGCTGGGTGTAAGTTACTGCATGGTGCCAATAATATTGTTTGTGGGATTCATCCACATGGATGGTTTGACAATGGTTGCTGTCCAGATAAACAATGGGATGAACGTAAGGCGTTGTTTCCATTTGAAGATGATGCTGTTGTCGAAAATTTAAATAGAGAAATATCGTCCAATCAAGCGAATATTTACAAATTTTACGGCAATCTTATCTTGTGGGATGAATACGCTAACCGTAGGTTTTCTTTTTCCTACTCCGGTATCTTGCTTAAACATTCTGACAGACTGCTTGAGCTTGGTATGGAAGCAAAACTTCTTTCTTACATCCAGTATTTCCGTACTCGAAATGTAGTGGTCTTTGACTACGTAGCATCAGGACGAGTTTTAGAGTTTGCAAAGGAACTTAATGGCATAGCTCAAATTGAAGTTGATGGTGATGAAATATCTATCTTTTTTGATATATATGCGCCCTGTCATCGCTTTCGTCGTGATGGTGTATCGCTGCATCCCTACTCAACTTTCGTTCCTCAAGAACTTAGATATAACTACAACTTGGTTAGCTACGTTAACTACCTTAAGAGTAAAAAATCTGGAGTGCTGAGATGAATAAGGAAGTTTCTAAAAGCTGCGAGTACAAGTCGGTAAAATCACATTTTTGCAATTTCTGTATCTTGAACTGATAATTTCTCCAATTTAACAACTGCAAATTTTGGAAAACTTAGTTCATCTAATTGCTTAAAAAGGCAATTTATCCTCCTTCCTCCTGCTATTGGTTGGGATACGTATAAAAGCTTTCACTCAGTACGGGGGTTTCCCCCGCTACTGGGTGGTAAGTCGCTATAACGCCGCCCATCAGTAATTCATGGAGGAACCACATTATGTCTGCTTTTGCAATATCGCCTTTTGTGCAATCTGTTAATGATGTTTTGTTTCCAATCGAGTTGTTTTTGATGGTCTTCCCAATCTTCTATGTGATATTTGTCCCTGCTCAATCAGTATCACTTCAAGTTAGTAATAGCGTTGGGGTGATTTCTGAAGAGTTGCCAGTTTTGGAAACTCATGGGAATTTGACTGGTGTTGGTGCTGTTTCTGTTCGGGAAGAATTATCCAAACCAGAATCTTCCATTATTGAAACTGCGCCGCCAGTTGTTGAAACTGGGGTTGCGGATGAAGCTAGACAGCTTGTGCTGTTAGACGTTAAGGAAGAAAGGAAGAAGCTTTTGGATTTAGGTGCGCGTAAGCTGCGACAGTTCTGCAAAGAACGCCGAATTCAAGGCTATTCTACCGTCTACAACCATAAAAAACTCGATGGACTCGTTGATTTTCTGATCGCACAACAAGTGACTTCTGCTCAAGTAGCCGAGGTTATGGAAATGCTAGCTTAATTTTGGATGAAAAGCCTCGGTAAAAACTGGGATTGCAAAACTACCCCCTTGGGATAGGATAATACTTGCTTGATGACTCTTTCTATTAAGGTTGAGCTTCTAAAATGCGTCCTATACTTCTTGGCGATAGTGTTGGTAAACCTCTCCTAGCGGCTTCTTCTGCTACCTGCATATGGTAGTGGTGCTTTGAGCGACTAGGTTTTCGGTTCTTGCTCCATTCGCTGATTTCGACAATTTTGCTTGCCTCTGTACTTTTGCACTTCTTAGGTCTGCCTACGTTGACACCCAATACTTCATTAGCTTTTGCGATCGCTGACTCCTGGGTTTCTGACAAGATGGTACTTGATGTCCATCTTTTCTTCCACTTTGCTATTGAGTTTTCGGTAACACCAATCTCTTGGGCTAAAGCTACATATTTTTTGCCTTCGTTTAGCCCTAGCAGAATTTTCGCTCTTTTGCTAACTTCATCGCTGCTCGTTGCCGCTATGTGTTCTAGTGCTTGTTTTTCAAGAGAATTTAATATCTGAAGATGAGGCATCTAAAAATTTACCCCTCTTTACTGTACAATTTTGCCAAATGGAATGAAGCCTGATATACTCTTTTTGTAGCGTTCATTTTTTCTAAAAACCCACCCAAAGCCCTGTTTGCACCAGGGCTTTGAGGAGAAAACAAGCCCACCTGTTAGTAAAACAAGGCGGAACATTGTTTTGTCAACTTAATTAACTAGAGACATCATATCATGAGTTTAACCAGTTTTACAAACCTTTCTTTAGGTAGATGTATTTTTCCCAAAAATAACATCATAAAATCTCTCTTCAATCGCGCTGGTTTTAAATGGGTCAATAATAATATTTCTCTACTGGAAAAATTTTATTTAAGAGATTGTTTGATAAGTAATTGTTCATTATTTACATAAGTTAATTATTTTTTAATAATATTACTTCACTGTAGAAAGTGTCATAAGTTCTGCTGCTTAAGTTTTCCTGCTTTCTGCTGAGGCTTTTCAAAATTGAACTTATCTTTTTTAGGCAATTTGTAACCCGGAGTATCGATATGTCTGAGGTGCATAATCCGGCAATTACATATATTTCTCCTACGGAGTTGGTCGTTCATCCGAAGCTGATAGAAATATATGGTGAATATGAGGTTCGTCCCGCTTTAGAAAAAAGTATCTCGGAAAAAGGGATTCTGGAATCTTTAAAGGTATCTGCACGCACTGGTGTAAATGTTGTCTTGGCAGGTAAGTGCCGCTTGCAGATAGCCCGCCAGTTGGGAATTTCTGCTGTAAAGGTGGAATTTGTCGAGTCTAGTTCGCCTGAAGAAGATTTGAAATTAGTGCTTGATTTTAATCTTCATCGAGAAGGCGGAAAGACTCATTACCAAAAATTTCACGAGGGGCAGTACTGGGAGAGCGTACTTCGTCCCCAAGCGAAAGAAAGACAACGGGAAAGTGCCCGTCGTTTGAATGAAACGAAGTATTCAAATTTGAACACTTCGATAGATGAGAATCAATTTCAATTAAAGAAAGGTAAACCTGTGATTCAGGAGGTTTCAGAGAATCTAAGAATAAGCGTTGGTAGTTATCACAAGGGTAAAAAAGTATTTGAATATATTTCTCAATTAAGGGAACTGCAAAAATTTAAGGCAGTTGTTGCACTGGAGGCGGAATTTAACCGGAGTATTGATGCAGCTTACAAGTTTGTTTGCAATCAAGATATCTGTGACCAGGTGATAGACCTGATTGAAGCAGACGAGATAGGTAGTATAAGTGATGGTATCGCTTGGATGCGGAATGGCGATCGCAATCCGTTTCGGCGTTTCCAAATTGGTCAAGTATATCAATTTAAGGAAAGACTGCGGACAGAGTTAGAAATCGTGGGGCGTGTTATTGGTATAACTAATGAATTTGTTGTGTTTGGATTGAGGAATTTAGTAAATATGAACCTAGAAATTGTGAATCTACGTCCGCGACAGATTGATGCAGAGTTGCAAGATGAACCATCTGCTGAACAGAGAGCAAGAATACTTCACTTAATGGAAAAGTTTAGGGATGTTTTTCCAGTTCAGGTATCTTTAGCTGAATTGTTAAAACTACCAAATTTAACTGATAAAGAGGAGGTTTTATTGCGGATGTATGAGTCTGACGTATTTGAAAAAACTTGGGAGGATTATAAGAACCAAATGCAAGCAATGGAAGTGTCTACAAATAGAAAAAAGGATAATATTCGTGCTGCATAGGTAGCTGTGAGCAGTTAATCTAGCAGAGAATTTATCCCACAATTTAACGTTACCTAATAGATTAGCATCTCAATACTGATTGCAGTACGAGTTCATGTTTTGGGTGCCGAACTCGTATGGATATATTTGACTGTTTTTTGTGTTTAAGTTCTTTGGTGGAGTGTAATTTCATCTTCACTTATTGTACTAACTTCTGCCAGTTTTTGGTGACACTTTTAGGTGTTACTACCTTTGCATTCTTATTCCAAAACTATTTTCTAGATTTAGTAACAACTTTGCTAGAACTGACGTATTTAAATAGCTCTCAAAAAAAAGTTGGGTAGCCGCATTGTTGTTGGTGAAGCGTGTTGGACTAAATCTTAGCCTAAGCCTACGTATGTCTAAGCCTAAACAAGTATAACCTCTGTTTGCTTTCAACCATGAGACGATTACCAGTCGCCTCCAACAAGCGGATAACCAACCGCTTCTTAATCAAAATAAAAATTTCAAATTTAGGCTAACACATTTTGACCAACAGCGAGGCTACCTGATGCACTAAAACCATCAGGACAGTCACTCATGTTCCAAGAAGATTTCGGGGCAGATGTTGATAACAGGCCCCAATTAAGTCTTTCACAGCCTGCAAAAAAGAAAATTAAACCCCACCTACCCGCAGAATCTTTGGGTAAACGCTACATAGAGCGTTTTTGGCATCCATTTGGGGCGATAGTTGCCCCTTCTTTAGTAGAAGGTGCAAAACCAGCATGGCGCACTATCGATCATTACCTGCAACCTTCCCAATTGTGGAAGCTGCACCAAGATAAGTCAAAATTAGTAGGTCTGCGTTTTGACAACACAACCCGTTACGCCACAATCGATTTAGATTGTTTTGGCGACTACCATAACATTGAATCCATAAATCGCATCAAAGCGGCACTAGAGGAAATCGGCATAGTCGATGTTGTCATTCTCCAGTCCAGCTTTAGTGGTGGTTATCATTTGATTTTAAACTTTGCATCTACCCTGCCTACCTTTGCTTTAGCCTGCGCCTTAGAAATTACCTTGAGAAATGCAGGCTTTATCCTGCGTCAAGGACACCTAGAAATCTTCCCCAACACTAAACCATATAGTGCCAAACAAATAACCAACTACAAAGCCATCCGTTGTCCTATGCAACCGGGTAGCGGGTCATTTTTACTTGATGATGACTTACAACCAATTAGCGATTCCGTTTCTATCTTCCTCGATTATTGCGATCGCGCAGCCAGTCGGCAAGATTTAACCAAATTAAAACGGGTAGCGAACAAAGCCAAAAAACAAATTTCACGGGAGAGATATCGTAAGCAAGAGTCTGCTGATGCTGCACAGTGGCGTGCCAACTGGGAAGAAACAATTGCGATCGGTTGGACAGGACAAGGACAAACAAACACCCTCCTACAAATCTTTGCAGGCTACGGAATTGTCTTTCTAGACTTAAGAGGCAATAAATTAGTCGAATTTTGCGTCTCCACCGCAATCAACGCCCCTGGCTATAAGCAATATTGCCGACACCAACATGAAATCGAAGCTAGAGTACGGCATTGGGTAGAATGCACAATTCGTAACAAATGGTACAGTGCCTACGTTAGTTATCCAGAACGGCTGTTGGGTACATTCGCCAACACATTTGCAGAAGCCATAGCAGGGGTTAGCAGGATCGATCAACCCAAAGATAACGTAATTCCATTTGACCGTCGCCACCAGCAGAACTGGGAACGTAGCCAACAAGCCCAAAGACGCATCCAGATAGTAGTAACAGCAATAGAGTGGGATAGTGGGTTACCAGCAGGGGCTACTGAACGGGCAAAAGCTATACGTGCTGAGTATAAACGCCGCTTTAACAAAACTGTCTCTCAAGAGACACTACAAAAGCACTTACATTTGTGGCATCCCACACGCTACATTTTAGACCCTTGGGCAGAAAATAGCTTAAACCCTTATCAATCAAGCGAGAACGGGCAATTTTACGAATTTCAAAGCTCATTTGTAAAACACGATACTCAAAATCCTTGTGGAATAAGTAATTACGTTCATTCTTTCTATATGAAGGTTTTTTGTAGGTGTTTACCTCCTACTGCTACAGCCCCCCAAGGGCTGGAGTCAGCAGAGGTAGTTGAACAACCTGATGTTTCTCAGTCAGACTCAGCTGTCATCCTGCCTGCGGAAAATCTTGAATTTATAAATTCTTTTAATACTGCTGAAATTGATTCAAATAAAAGCAGTATTAAATTAGAGAATTCAGTTCATACAAATATTTTACAATCAAATCAATTCAGTTCTGATCAGGATTTTATATACCTGTGTAGCTCCGGCACGTCGTCAAAAATTGATAATCAAAACTTATCTAACACGGAGGATAACGGGCTGGGTGTAGTTTCGATACCTGCTGCGGTTCCATTAGAACAACCACTCCAAAACCCCAACAACGGCTTGCACGGTGCATCTGTTGGTGACGAGACTGCTGATGTTTCCTACCGCATTGAGGAACTCAAGCGAGTGACAAAACTACGGCTAATGGCTTTAACCCAAGCTAAGGCTAAGGTGCGCCAATACTGTTTAATCACGGGACATATTCTCAGCACTCAAGAACGCGATCACTTAGAGCAAAGTGCCAAAATGCAATTCTACCTCGATTCGGGTAACGAAACTTTAATTGCAGAAGCTAAGGAGTGGGCGGCTGCCAATCCTGGATGTTTACCATTTTCCTTGGAGTTAGAGAGCGAAAAATTTTGGGAAAGATGAGGGACATCAGGCGGTAAGATGTTTGGTATTTTAGACTTTAACTGCACAAAAAGAGGTGATTCAGCTTTACAGAAGTTATTATACTTGTGAGTAAAATTTGGTACAAAAATATAGAAGGAGATATGAAAGATATTTTAATGGAAAAACTGTTTAATCAAGCAGTTGAACCAATCTTCCAAGCCAACAATTTAACTAAATATTCAGCACTGAAACAAAGAGAGGATGAATTTAAATCACTGTTTAATATTGAATTAGCAGAATACGTGGACTCGAAAAGAGGATTTGATTTTTCTCTATTTATCCGCGACTTTTTAAGTGAAGATTGCTTGCCGTACAGGGACGCTATTCAGCAAAAATATGGAAAGCGGGCAGCAGATTTGATTGGGGAATTAATTTGTATTTGAAAGTAAAAAAAAGTTAGTTGATAGTTAGAATTTATGACTATACGGCCAGCGTTCCGTGCAACTTTAACACTATGTATCTGTATCTTCCTGACTTAATTGTTGCTCAAACTCAGATATTGAACCTGTAGTTACTGCTTTTTCTAACAATTGATTCAATAACTCAATATCATATAATTTATTTAATTTTTCTACTAATTCAGTAGAAACATCTTTAAATCGAATTGTTAGGATTTGAGCAATATATTTCTGGGTAGCTTCTGCTATACCTATGCGTTCTATGCTTGTCATGTATGTCATTTTTTGTTCAGCCTCAAAACGCTCCAATTCTGCTTTGAAATTTAAGTCTAACTCCGGTGGTAGAGTCATTAATCTATCTAGCAACCGGAATATTTGCTGGATTTTATCTCTACTATAGCCTAACTCATACATTCGTTTAATTAGGCTCAACTTCCACTGCAAACGACCAGTTAAATCTTGAGTTGTCGCTTGTGTCCGCAGGTGCGCCATCACCAGAACGGCAAAAGGACTATCACTTTGTTCTAATTCTGACCAACGAGATTCATAGTCCAGTAGCTTGACAATGGGAAATTGAAGACTAAGGCGACATCCCCAACGACCATAACTATACTCTTGTGGTCGCCAGTTGGCTTGATTATCCCCCAGAATTGCCAAGCTAACAACTTCTTGGTTATAACGGTCAAATATTCTGTAGTGGTAAGAAAACATCCGTTTAGTGAAGTTGGGATCTACTTGGCTTTGGATTTCTAGATGAATAAGCAACCAAGTTTCCTTTCCATTTTTTAGCCAAACTTTGATTAGCTTATCGACGAATTGTTTACCAATTTCAGATTCTCTCATCAACTGCTGCAATTCTTGATCGAGGAATTCATAGCCTCTCTCCCAGTCAATTTCTGCTTGAATATCTGGAAAAAAGAATGCAAGAAACGCCTCAAAATATTGTTCTACACCTTCCTTCCAAGCACCATCGTAATCAGCTCGTACTTCATTCATAGATTATTTCCAATCAAAATATCATAATCCCCTTTTTGAAAGTCAAGTAACTTTAAACGACATAAAATTTATGACTAATTTACATAACAACAAATGTTGGTTTAATGTGGAATTTTGTTGCTTGTCTTTTTGAACAAGAGATTACATACTCAAAGTAGTTTATTCAAAATAAATTAGGAAAAATTTATTGAGTAATATAGTTGCTAATTTCTTTATTTCATTAATTTATTGATTTTTGTTTATAAATTAAAAAGTTAGATTGACATTAACCTAACACAACAAAGTTTAGGTACTTTGTAAATAATATTATGACAAGAAAAAATAAAGAACAACCAGCCATGTCAAACAATACTTCCTCCAATACTAATGATAAGCCTCAAAAGCGACTGATAATTATAACAGGTGATAAAGGTGGCGTGGGTAAAAGTACCTTTGCACGAGCAATATTTCAACTTTACATTAATAAAAATTTACCCTGTGTTGCTTATGAAGCTGACTTAAGGAATCCTCAGATAGAAAGATATTTTCAAAAAGATTACCGCCCTATAATACGTTATATTGATATTTTTCATAGAGGTGGTGCTGATGATTTATTAATTAATCTAGATGAGAGTGATTGTCCTATCACATTATTAGACTTACCTGCACAATCTGGAGGTTTTTTTGAAAGTTATGTCAAAGAGCTTGCATTTTTTGAAGTTCTGAAAACTGAAATTAATTGTCGAGTGACAATGGTTTCAGTCATTAGTAGAGTTCTTGACTCTATAAATGTTTTAGAAAAACTTCGTGAGCTTTGTAAAAACCAAGTAGATTATATTGTTGTCAAAAATCTGTTTCATGGTGAAGAAGAAAAATTTGAGCGATATAATGACTCTTCCTTACGTCAGAATATGCTTGCAGAAGGTCTGATAGAACTTTTAATGCCAGATTTATTCTACAAGTCTTATGACTTTCTTGACCGTCATGCTTTAACCTTTAATGAAGGTCAGACTCATAAAGAAACAAATATTGTAATTAAGTCAAGAATTAAATCTTGGCTTGGTGAGTTTGAAGCGCAAATTAAGCCAGCATTTAATTTATTAGGTTTTGATATACAACCAGATGACTGTTACTACCCAGCAGTTGTGGAAAAATCTAAAGAGCTTAGAGAAAACGAAGAAAAAGAAAAAGCTAAAAACCAAGATGCAAATTTACCATCTGAAGATATAGCTGCTTAATTGAATAGTTTGCTTGGTTTTTATGTTTGGAAAGCGTTTTGTAATTACATCGGGTGATGCTCGTGTGGGTAAGTCCACAGTTTCTCGGCTCTTGCTGGAATTGTACTTGAAAAGTAAATGCAATGCGCGGGTTTTCTACCACGGTTATCGTAATAAGCTATCGATGTATAAATCAAAAGGTTTTGAAATAAACCATTTGGGATTGTCTAGGGGCGATTCGGATAGATTATTACTGGACTTAGAAATGTTTCCAAATATTGATGTAGTTTTGACAGATATGCCAGGTCAAAACCATCAAGAGTTCAAGTTTTTTGATAAAGATGTTGCACTGATAGAAAATCTTAACCATCTCGGATATCGCGTTACTTTCTTGCACCCGATATCACATCGTAAAGACTGTGTTGAAGATTATCTTCAGGATTTATACAACCATTTTGGTAGTCAAGTTGACTATGTTGTTATCAAAAATTATTACTTTGGCAAGCAATTTCGATACTATGAAGGTAGTCAATTCCAAGCCGATATTAAAAAATTAAATGGTTTGGAGCTAGTTTTGGGCGGGTTGCATAACGACTTTTACCAGTTGCTTGAGGATACTGGTTTACCCTATGCTCAACTTATTGAAACTGACTCCCCTCTTAATACTATTCAGCGTTCGATAGTATTCAACTGGATAGAGAATTTTAATAATTCTATTGTTTCTAATGAGATTGCTTTGAATTATTTAGGATTAGGTAATCACTGTACAGAACTAGCTTCTGTAGGTACAAATCAACAACATCCTTCCAATTTTGATGTAAATGAAGATATTGAATCTGAGGAATGGTAAGTATTAGCTTTACCAAATTGACAGTGAGGTTTTAAATTAACTATTTAAACAACCCATGACCAATATTGCAAAAGTTGTTGAAAAAGTTATTGCAGAATATTCTGAAGAAAAGAAAGCAGAGGTCACTGATTGGATACTTAAATTGGGTGTTCGACCTGATGACCCCTTGTTTAACCTATATGCGGAACTAGGTACAACCCAATTTGCGTTGCAGCAACTACCTGGTAGGCTTGACTCGCTTGTGGTGGGTTGGACTGACATGGTAGACGATAAGTTAAATAGTGCTTCTAAGGTGGCAATACAACAACAAAAAAGTGCGATCGCCCAAGCCGCTAAGGATCTAATTAAGATGACTAAGCAAGCTGGTGGGGCATTGCCTCTCTTGGGTGTAAGTAATTGGCGATTGGCACAAGTAGCGGGAGTGTTGGGTTTTGTACTGGCTTTGGGATCTGCAATTGGTGTTTTTACATACAAAACTATTGCTGAAAGTGTAACTTTTCAGCAGGCGGCTTCTGGAACTGCTATTTTACAACCTGAAGATAAAAAGCTTCTGGATTGGGCTAAATCCAATGAAGGTAAGGTAGCACGTAGTATTTATGTTAGAAACGCTGCCATCATTAAAACTTGCCGCCAGCAGAAGAAGTATTCAGGCGGCTGCATAATTGCAGTTGATTAATTTTTTAGGCAACCCAGCCTTTGTATCCCTTATTACTTGTTTTAGCTGTATCCTTTTGACCATTTTGGTTGGTTTTGACTCTTGTGTGGGTTTCTTGAGTAACTTCTTCTTCGATTTTCATGTCTGCAAAGCTGAGGATTCCCAGGCGGATAGCTTCCCGGATAGCGTTTAATCTATCTTTGACTCCTAACTTGATAAATGAATTATGTAAATATGACCTGACTGTACCTTCGGAAACATACATGACATTAGCAATTTCATTATTTTTCATGCCACCAGCCGCTAATTTGAGAACTGTAATTTCTTTATTAGAGAAATCACTTAACAAATCTAGTGAATTTTTATCGGCTGTGTCATTTGACCTAAGATTATCAATCAAAATGCGATTAATAGTTGGGTCAATCCATGATTCATTATTGTATGCAGCCATTACTGCTTCAATGAATCTTTCTCCTACTTCTTCTCTGGCATTATTTTTACAGTAATAGCAGTCTGCGCCATTACTAATTGCTGCGTTAATGGTATCTCGGCTGCTATTTGCAGTCATAACCACTATTTTAATTGACGTGTGTTTGCATTTAATTAAACTTATGACATCAGTGCCATTGATATCAGGTAAATCAATATTTATCACCACGATATCTGGCTTTTGTTGGTCAACAATTTCTATTCCTTCCTTTCCGGTTTTAGCAAGGCCACATACCTGGATTTTACCAGTTTCAGATAATATCGTCGCCGCACCGACCCTAGATATGTTCTCATTTTCAATGATGACAACATTAATAGGTTTCATATTACATACTGTTTGGTTTAGTATTGTCCCTGATAATAATACTTATACCACTTACTTTTTACTGTTTCTTAATCTTTACAGTTACTATAAATTAATCAGCTTATTTAAAAACTTTATTTTTAATTTTAAAAAATTTACAAAGTGATTGGATGGTTTGTGTAGTTTTCATTAAGCAATCTATTTACTAGGCAATTTTATTGATCAGTTTTAGTTTTAATAGTATTTATCAAACTTAGGGAGTAATAAACGATTTTTTATGAATTTAAATCAACTTTTAGGATGGATAGAAAATATTATTGTTTGGTCTTTAATAGGAATGCTATGTTTGGTCGGGTTAGGCAGATTACCTGTTAACCCGACAAGTTTGTTTGACTTTACTGCGTCTTTTTACTATTTTTCTGTTGCGGTTGTTATTTGCCCCAAAACTCCCTTGAGTTTTAATAACAAGCTAGTTTTGGGGTTTATAGCTTTTTCGTATGGTGTGTGTTTTGGGTTGATTTAATTTAATCTGTCTCTTGAACAGCATCCTGGTTTTTGAATTGTTGTTGGTTCTGTTCGCAGCGTGCTTGTTGCTCATCGAACAGAGCCTTAAACCGTTCAAATTCATTATGGGTAAGGTTATTGATGATGATAGAGTAATTCTCTGAGCTATTATTACGAGATGCTAGAAGTGCTTCTTGACTTGCTTCTGAATCAGGCGAATTTCTATCAAGGCTAAGAGTTTGTGAATCTTCTTCTGATTTTAGACTTGCAGTATATGCCTCACTTTTATAAATGATACTTTCTGTCTCTTTGTCTGGTTTTCCAAATATATTTAAGCGATCTAAAATTACAGGAATAACAAATTGTTGAATTTGTAAATTAGCGATAAAAGATTGCACTTTATCGTGTTGACATTCTTCTACTAGGTTGCCATTATTGTCGTCATTTTTATTTGTGAGGTGTTTTAGAACTTCTGGTTGAATTTTCGTTTCTGAGTACTGGCTGGCTTCGGGTTGTAAAGATGACTCTGGACTAACTGGATTAACAAAATTGACAGGTTCAATTTCTGTGGAGCTTAACTTGACTTCCTCTTGTGCTATTTCACTGATTCTATTTATTTCTGAATTTAACTTTAACACAGCCTCTTGTCGTTCCTCAGCAGTTGGAGGATTTTTTGCATATTCTTCAAATTTCTCATCAGGTATATTAAGCTGTGCGATTAATTCTCTGAGGAGACAAGCTTGCATTGCTGGAGTTAAACCTTCTACTGGAAGTTCGATTAGTTCTTTCATACTAAAATTACCTCTCTACTAAATATTTTTTGACATCTTTGAGTGCATTATTGATGCGATCGCTCATAACTTGAAAATCTTGTAATGTTTCATCACTAATGTTACTTACTTGAGTTTTTCCTTGTTTAACATATAACAAGATATTATCTTTTTTATCTTTAACTAGATAAGTTTGGTTTTGAGTTTGAGTGGCAATCTGATATTTCTCTGTTTGGACTGTCATAATGCCATTAATATCTTCTTGCCCAATTGTCTTAACTACACGTTGAGCAAGACTGGTCATCTCATTAACTTTTTCTAATTCTTTAATGTCTTGTTCCATTGCCTTAAAAGTATTCTCAAGACTAATATTTTCTTGAATGTATAAATTAGTTACCTCTTGAATTCTATTGAGATATGTGTCTGATTTACCGAGTTTTTCAGCCGCCATATACCAGTCTTGGAGATTTTGCACTGTATTAGCTTTCATCCGCTCGATAATGCTATCCATCGCTCCAACCTGCTGCATTTTAGGTTGAGCAAGTGATGCGAGTGCTTGGTCAATATTTGGTTGTTGGCTTTGTTGTGATGAAGAAATACTCTTGTTTTTAGCAATTAATGAGTTATCTGATACTTGTGTATTGGTAGAAATAATATCGCTACTAACTTTGGTGTATTCTACAGGATTAAATACAGCATATCCTTGGGAAGTTTGTTCTACTTTGTACCCTTTTTCTTGGAGATAATTTTTAACTAATTGGTCAGTTCCTTGTGCGCTTCCAACTATAAAAGAGCTTTTTGCTGCTATTGCCTTATCAAGTAAGGGTTTATAGTGATTTTCAAATGTTTGGGCAATTTGCTCGCTTGTTACTCCACGCCACGGGCCAGATCCGGACACCATAATGATGTCTTCTTTTGAATAATTTCCTGTGTTGGCGCGTTCCCCCCATGCTTGCTCGTAATTTCGTGTGCTTGAAGGTGTACCGGGAGGTGCAGCTGATTTACCGATAAACTGGGTAGCTAATTGGGCCATCGCAATGTCTTTTTTCATGTGTTCAGCGACGGCGGCGTTTATAGGTTCGAGTTGGGAGAGTGGATTTGTGGGCCGCAGAGCAGTCTGTTGGGACTTGTCGTGCTGGGTTTGTACTGTAGTTTGTTGTATTTTTGCAACTACATATATATACGCTTCGCTAAGAGCTTGAATAAATGCGGATTCTTTACCCTTACCCTGCCACTGTTGATCCTGGGCATTAGTAATGCTTGTACAATTCTCTAACCAATTGATTCCCCCACGTTTGGCGATCGCCTCAGTTAGCCGGGGATGTTGTTCGAGTTTAGCTTGAAGCACTTCTACCATTAGCTGGTATTCATCAACTGATGGATGCAACTGCTTTTGGTGATTAAATGCGTGTTCAGCGGATGCGTATGCTACCCCTTGAGGTTTTTGGACATGGGTTTCTAATCCATACTGCCCGGCGGGGGCTTCTGGATTATTATTGACTGAAACTTGGTAATCGTTTTGCAGCTTGCCTTGTTCTTTGGCAAGTGCAGTGGCAAGGCTGAGTGCTAGTCCCAGCCCATCTTTAGAGTCTGGGCTGATATTTACTGGAGTTGCAGCTTGTTTTTGGATGGTTGGGAACGGAATAATTTTGCCATTGACATAATCTCCTAGTGGCTCTATGAATAAGCCATATACCTGACTTTTACTCGCTTGAGTTTGGGTAAGTTCTTTTGGTGAATGCTTCTCCCATCTCGCCCAGGCTTGCTGGTAACTTGGGTCTTGAATCATTTGGGTGGTAATTTTATATTGCTTACCTACCCGAAAAGCAACTTGCTCGCCGTTTTTACCTTGGGCGATCGCAATATCTCCCTCATTGATACCATAAGTTTTTTGGTAGTCTACACCTCTGGTAGTGTGTATCCTACCGTGTCCGCGCATAGCATCGATGGTTGTGTTAACTGGTACTGTGACAGCTTCACCGTGCAGATGCAGCGAATAAACCATTGGTACTGGTTTGCCAGATATAGTCGGGTTGTCTGGAATCTGAGGATTAGCAGCGCGTGCCGCAGTAGAATTGCCAATGGCGATAATTTCTTCGACAGTTGGTTGGTTTGAAGAGTTTGAGGGTATGTTTTGGGTGACTTCTCTGAGGCTGGTATAACTGCGCTCTACTTTAATTTCTCCCCCTGGTGTCCACTCGTTAGCTTTGATGGTGAGGTCGTTGTTGCTTTGGACTACCGCACGCGGAGGTTGGTTTGAGGTGAGGAAGTTCTCAAATTTTTGGCGAACGCTGTTTTCTCTGCCCAGATCATTTTTAATTGACCAGATGTTGATAGACCATCTGCCAGCCTCAGTATTCAGTGCAGCGTGTTCGTTCTTGCAGTTAAAGCGGGTTACTGTACCTGACTCAAGTTTAAACTCTTGGTATGGTGCGTCCTGATTCTCTTCCCTAGTCCATGCCATTCGTTCCTTAGCAGCGCGATAGCCCCAGTCAGAATTTCCGATATTGATGCTGCGGGCCTCCGTCGCGGCGTAGGAGTCATCGCGGTGGTAGTTAATGCCAGCGCCGGGGTTCTCGGAATAAGTTACCAGCACAATATCAGCGTCGGGATATACTTGTTTGACAAGTTCCATTAGCTTGTCGTCCTGTACCCCTGGCTTGAAATCTTTATCCTTCAAATCCCATTTTGCACCGACCCATGCGACTTGTCTCAGTGGTGCATAGTTAGATTTGTCATTTTCAAGTATGGGTTTGAGGTGGGTTTCAAGATGCGATCGCAATTGTTCTACTTTTTCCTCGCTTACCTTACCCAATATTTCGATAGCTTTAGTTGGATCGGCTTGACGGGAGTTGGGTAGTAATATTGGTTGATTCTTAGCTTCTAATTGTGTATTCTTTACTACTTGTATCTCAACCGCGTTTTGATAGACTTGTGAAATTCCTGCAACTGTGGCGTTAGTATTTAATTGAATATTAGTTGTATTCTTTTCAGATAAAGCTTTAGCAGGAACAATTGGTACTGGAGAATCTTCTTGATTGAGTTCTCTTGGACGGTTAGGAAGTGCTTTTAGAGCTTTTTGGTAATCACTATTTTCTGGAATATGGTTTAATTTTAAAAGACTACCTTCAGTTGTAACTTTTTCATTTAACTCTGTAATAAGCTGTTCGTAGCGGTCAAAACCATCAACTTCACCAATATTAATAGGTTCTCCAAGTAAACTATTAAATTCTTTCTTAATTTCCTCACTAATTTCATTTTTATTAAAAATAAATGTAGCTGTGTTACTCTCAATAAAATAATCGTTTTCAGTAGATTTTGATTCTAACCAAGTGGCTACAAAGATTGCGTCTTGTGCAGGAACTACTAATCCAAAAGCTTCTTTAGTTTCTGTCTGCGTTCCATCGGGGGAAGTATATTGTTGATTTGGATTATAAAAATATACAGTTTGTTGGGGAATGATTGGAGTCGGTTGTGACGGTGTGTCTGCACTTTTGATATGACCACCAGCACGGTTAATAAAGGTTTGTCTTAATTCGCTACTGATAGTAGTTTCATCAAGTACGAATACAGTCATTCCTTTTTTGGCTTCTAACCGAGCTTGTGATATAGGAAGCTGTTCGTATGATACTCCTATTTTTTCGAGATACTTTTTGGTTTTTTCGGTTATATTTTCATCAACTGCTAATCCTAAAAGCCCGACTAATTTTTGTTCTTTATCTTGAAACATGATTGTAGGGCGTTCGTTAATTTTACCGAGTATTTGGTTGCGTTTTTCCTGCTGCTCGGTTATGACAGTCTTTTCATTACTTATAAGCTGGCTGCGTTTAACCCATTTGTCAGGATACTGTACTGTTTCTGGATCAATAGTTATTTTACACGTACTTTCATTACTGGTAATCTGTACAGGGATAGTGGTTCGTTGTTGGTTTGGGCGAATAATACCCGTATCAATTAATTTTTGTACAGTGCTAGTTTCTTTCCTTTGCCACTGTTTTTGTACATTCCCTTTATTTAAATCAGCTTCGAGACGTTCATTATGCTGACCAATAATACCGAGCGATTGGTCGCCAATTTTAGCAATATAAACGTGCTTTTTATCAAATGCCCTGACTAAAGTTTCTTGAAATGCTTGGTTGTTAATTTCCTGTTTCTTGTATATTGGATTCGTAATATTAATTCGTAACAGATTTCTCTGAGATGTTTCTGCTATAGCATAGGCATTTTGTCCAGTGATAATGGTTTGAATTTTAAGATGTAACTTTTGCCCATTGCCAGGCTTTTCTGCTAGCCAGCCTTGAGCAATACCTTCTTTGATTGATTCTTTATCAAGATTGCCTAGTTTTTCAGGTTTATTACCATTTTGAAGATAAATAGTATAGTCTTCCCGAATCAGGTCAACCTTTTCGATTGTTAACATTACAGGTTCATTATTAAACCTTTGGGAATTTCCAAACTTATTAACTTCGCCTACTTTGAAAGTGAGTTCTGGTAATCCGGGTACTTTGGTTGTAACAGAGGTGGTGTATACTTCACCTTTTTCAACACTGCCAATAGCAATAGTACCAATTGGTAGCCGGGCATTACTTTGTTCAATATTTCCAAATGTTTTGTAACTACCCTCTTGATTCTGGATTTCAATTACACTTTTTCCATCTTCAGCTAGATTAAATCGAATACTCTGAGGTTGATTTTTATTAAAAAACTCACTATTCCGGTCAAATCCAGTGATACTAAACTCGGTAAACTTGAGTGTATCTAACTGACTGATAATCTCTTGAGGAAAGGCAGCAAAGGCGAAATTAGAAACTTTATTTTGGCGATCACTACTTTTATCATTACTATTCTCACGAGTAGTTGATACCGCCCAGGTGGCAGCTGCCATTGCCAGCTTTTGGTCGTCTGGAATCGAATTATAAAAGCCCTCGGCTATCTGGTAAGCTCTTTGGTAAAGAAGTTTAATTTGACCTTCGCTTAGTTCAGGCTGGAATGATATTTTGTTAGATTTTATTTCTTGTCCAAGAGTAATTCCTATCTCTTCGAGTTTATTTTCTTGCTCCCTCGCCAGTGTTCCTAATTTTCTAAACTTGGGTTTACCATTCTCAGTTTCATCGTTAATTTGAGCATAAACTAAATATTTATGTGGACGGTTATTATTGCGCTTATCTTCAGATATTTCTGATAGTTTTATCGTAATTGTATTAGCTTTCCAGATAAATTCATTATCATACTGTAGAAGATTAGTTACACTTACTTGATTACCATTAGCAAGGGTAATATTTGCAGACGGCCCTTTTTCAGTTTCTTTTTGTTTAGATAGCTCACTTGCTCGGTTGAATGATTTGTCGAATTCTTTTTTGATGAGGGTAGCTCTTAATCGCTGTTCGTGAGAAAATTCAACCCCTTTAAATAAAGCTTGAAATTGAACGATTTCACGCGATTCTAGGCGAGCTTTTTCAAAATACTGATTGGTTTGAGCAATTAGCAACTCAACAGGTGAGTATCCCGTCGGTTGAATTATATTGTCAATATAAACATCTTTCTTCTTATCCTTAATATAGTTGACTTCACGGTGAAGAATCCGACTATTGCTGCGAATAATTTCAATTTCAGGTTTTTTGGCACTTTTGAAAAGGTCAACTGCAATTTGATTTTGAAATGCTGCCTCGGCAATCATTTCACGGTACATTTGGGTATTAATGTTCATCGCCACTAGTGTATTGGTGGGTTCTTGCCCAACAGTTTTGATGAACTCTTCCATGTAACTGCGATACTTGCTTGGAATTTCCTTCCCTTCAATACCCTTGGATTTTGCCCAGGCTTCTGTTTTGAATAAATCTTCGTAGTGTTTGGCTACCTGCTGTACGTATTCAATTTGGTCTTTCTCGCTACCAAAGCTTTTCAGAATCGTAATTTCTGACTCTAACGCCTCAATTGCGGTAAGGTGATTGTTGATAACACCCACACTAATGCCATCGCTCATGTGGATGGCGATTTCCTCAAATTCTGGCTGACTGCCATCTTTTTGGTAAAAAGATTGTTTTTTAAGTTTGACAGTTGGAGCGTAGGCGTTTTCAGGAAGGTTGCGCTCTTTTGCTTCGATGGTTAGGTTGGGATACTTGCTTGCCCGCTCGAAGCCGATACAATCACCATCGTAATCGCGTGCTTGACGCTCTTGTTCGGACTCTTGAGGAAGAATTTCTAATTCATAACCAGCTGATTTTAGTTCTAAAATATACTGATTAAATTTGTTAGTAAACTCGATTTTATCTTGAGTTTCCAGCTTACTAATATTTTGGTCTAAGTAATTTTCAATACCTTCTAATCGAAGATTTTTTCCTTGAGCTTCTGGCAGGATAGATTTAATTTGCTCATTAAGACGGTTGTAAATGCGATCGCTTGTTTCGTCCGAGACAGCGATCGCACCAACGAGAGGTTGACCATCAGGCCCAAGGATATCTTCTACAATTTTGTTAGTTGAGACGCACAGACCATTTGAGTTGAGGAAAGGGGAGCGGAAGTTGAGAACTTCTTCGTCATCTTGATAATGCGGTATGGAAATTTCCCCATTTTGCAAGTCTTTGGAGGGAATGACCATTGCTCGCTCAAATGTGAGCGTCTTGCCGATGGCGATTTCTTTCCACTCGTTTTGGACGAACCGGGCGAGTTCGCGCTGTACTTTCTCAGTTTCGAGAAGTTGCCCCTCTCCTTGCAGGTCAGCTTTGATGAGTTTGTAAATAAACGAGTCAGTAGCAATGCGATCGCGCAAAGTCTCTAATTCTTCTGCTACTGTTGGATCTTCTGCTGCTTGTTCTTCTAGGGTGGTTGCTTGTTCTTCAAGAAAGGCTTTCCGTTTCTCGTACTTTTCGCAGTAAAGTTGTGCAAGTTGCCGAGGATCATCCTGTGCTTCTTTAAGCTTTTTGGCTTCAAGTTCTAATTTTTCAGTAAAGTCTTTCAGTCCGTTAGGGAATGAAGCGAGTAACTGCGATATAGCTGTCTTGCCGAGTTCAGATTGTGATTTTTCACCTAGCCAGATACTTTGCCTGTACAATCCAGGTTGAATTTGAGGCTTAGTCGGGCCATTAGGATTATCTTTATCAGTTCCCTTGAACGCAGATAAGGGAAGAATTAAGTCAATTTTAGTTGAGTTATTAGGGTCTTGATAATTAAGGATTTGCTCAAGGTTAGCAGGGCGTAGTGTACCTTTACCAAAGCGGTATTTGTTATCATCTCCGTCTCGATCAGTCCAACCAAAGCGGTGCTGAATTACTCGATATTTATCACCTTTTTGATGCTTGGTTAATTCGTGATATAGATCTTTTGATATTTGTCCATAACAGTCTCCTGTTAGGCGATATGCTTGGTCATTACTGATAATGCCGCCATTTTCACCATTATTATCATCAACTATTAGGATGTTTAACTCTTTATTGACAGCATTTCTACATGAACCAAGAAAGATAGACCCGTAAGCACCTCTATCTTTGTTATCAGGGCATAATTGTCTAATTGTATCTAGGCATTCTTCGGGGCCATATAATAACCGAGTTTTTGATGATAATAATAATTTATGACCTTCAGGATGATTAGTTAATTGTTCCACAGTAGACTTTTCGTCCATATGCCCGAACGAAAAGTTTACCCCAGGAAAGAAATATTCTATTAGGGTATTATTAAGTCCTTCCTTTAACAGCGAATCTGGATTATGTGTATTACCATCTGTATGAATCCATTGATTTAATCTAGTGTCAAAATGTTTAGCTTGAATTGTCATATATGAACAATTAAACTTATAAAATTAAAGATAAATTTTCACTTTTTGGCACTAAAATACCCGTAGAGTTTAATTTTACTTTCTCTTTATGAGTAATCTATTCAACAAATTTCTAATATCAACTAACAAAATGTTGGTATTTAAAAATACTTATTTATAGAAACATTACTTAGTTTATTCCTAATAAAGCCTTATTGAACCTAATGCCATAATTTAAGTATGCCAAAAAATATACTGACTTATTGATTACTTCTTGCTTAACCCTAAATCAGTAGTAACATTCTTCATGTTTACCATTGTGGTTATGTTTGCAGTTTGAGACGGAAAGCTAAATTCGTGTGGTAGCACCTTGATAATTTTATGCCTCCCAAATTTTTTTAGTCTCTGTACATTTAAAATAAAGTCTTAAAGTTTCATCAGATGAAAGGCTTGAAGTATCGTACTTATGGTTGGGTGTAGGAAATAATAAAGTCGTGAAGTTTGAGAGGTGGACTCTCCAAGCGATCGCAGATGGAAATAATAAAGTCTTAAACTGTCATACAGAAGAAAACCCCTATACACCGCCCATTTTTGGGCTTTACCCTATTAGAGGGTAAGGTGTGAATGTGCCAGTTACTTTAGGACTTTATTTTAAATTTCAGGCGTTTATTTTAAATGTACACTCTCCTGTCGTTATTCAATTTTGAGTGTGTCCTTTGTTCTAGCTATTATTTTTATTTAAAGTAACTAGAACAAAAATAAAACTGCCTAAAAGCTTGACTTCTCAGTATATTGAGCAAGATTCAAGTAGGATTTTTATATAAAAGACATAATCTTGTATAGTGCTGTAGACGTTCTGCGTAATATTTAGCTTTAAATTGGTTCTCTAATTCTTCCAATTTAGATGTTTCTATAGGTTCTAAACCCAAATAATTATGATACGCCTCATTAGCTTCATTAAGAACACTATAAGATTTATATGATGCTTCATTTTTAACCATAAACTCTATCAAGCTTTCTATAGTGCTACCCTGCCAAGAATCTGAAATATTATCTTGAAATCTTCCTCTTTTAGTCGATGTGGTATCACTCCATAAATCACCAAAAGGTATATCTTGATTTTTAAATTGTTTGAGCCATTCTCTAAAACTTATAGTCATTTTTCACTTCTCCCTAGTCAGTTTTTAGCCTGTTGGCATACCTATCAGAGCGATTTGATTGTAATCGTCACGTCGCACTGGTAGATAAAGCAGCTTTACACATAATCCTGTATTTCAGGATTTATATTTTGTGGCAGTAATGAAGTAAATTTTCCCATTTTGCTGGTTTTATTAGTCGATGGATATAATTTCATCGATGTTGAAAACTTCAACTGTAGCATTTGGACTGTTCATATCTGTAGTTTGTTCGAGTAGACGTGTTGCTTCCTCAAGCAATGCGCTTGCGTTCTGAAGCAGTGTTCGCACCTGGGTTAACTTGTTTCGCCGTTCGATACCAAGTTGTGCTTCTATATACCGCGCATCATTATGATGGCTGAGGTGAATTACCCGTACTTGTTGTTCTTTCTCTGAAGGTGCAAATATTGCGTTTTCGGCGGTTAGTTTATAGTATGAGTACGTACCACTGGGGCGTTTAACATTGTAGATGTGGAGTTCGCAACTAGGTGGTGCGATGTACTGTCCGTCCAAGTTAGTAAGTCCAGTACGAATATTATCTAATGTGGTGGCGATCGCCTCGACGGCGGAGACAATACCTAACGATTCTGGTGACTGTGGGCAACCGCGCCTCATCAGCATCATAATGGCAGCAGAACGACGAGTCAGGCGAATTTGTTCTTGATACTGGCGCATTTGTTCTTCCCGGATACGAACAAGTTCGAGTTCTTCATCAGGGGTTAGTTCAACCGTACTCCCACAAGTTTTGTAATTTAAGCAGTCGCCAGGGTCTATGCCTGGGTGCAGCATCATACTGGCACAGTCAAATCCAAGTCCACATTTTTTCTTAGGCATGGGTTATCGTTTTTGTTCTAGTTACTTTTATAATTTTATATAGCTAGAACAAAGAGGCTTATGGGCGAGATAAACGATGTTAGAATTTTTGCGCCTGAGCAAGATATTGCGTCTTGGCAATCGTTGTTTGAGAAGATGGAAGCGCAGGGACTGGTTGAAATTGTCCAAAAACCAGATAAATTTTATGAAGTCAGGGGAAGTGAGAAACTTAAACGAGGGTATTTCAAGATTAAGCTGTTGCGCTGTGATTTGTAAAAACATTTGAGTGTCTTAGCTAATAAATATGGTTAAACTAAAAACCCAAGAATATATAGCCAAGTACAGTGCTGAGTTTCCTGACGGAAGAATTAATCGTGAGCTTCCCTTCCCCACAGATACAATATCTGTAGTTTCCGATCCCAAAAATTGGCATTGTTATCCAGAAAACGTAGTCAGGATTTACTTGTCTAATTACGATCAACAGGTTTGGGTGGTGGGAGTAGGAGATTATCAGCACCCAACTATTTGTAACAGAGTGTTTGAAGAATTAGATGACGCTTGCAGCTTTATTGTTAATCGTCCTGATGCTATTTCTAAACAGTGGCTTGTTGAAAGCGGATTCGATTTTTTAGAACCTCCTGTATCAAAAGCTGAACGAATTGGTTGAAGTTGGCAATCGAGCGAATAAAATGAATAAAATTACTTTTCTCTAAAAATAAGATTAGAAATTATGTCAGAATATATTCGTCAAAATAGTTAGAAAAAATAAGTGTAAGTTGACAAATAAAACTATTAATTATATTAAGGTAATTCTGTATTGTGGCTCTTGGCTTATGAGTGCTGAATTCTTACTATATTAAGAGAAAAATATTGCTGACTTGCCACCAATTTTACAATTGTATTTTTTTAGTTTAGGATTATTCTTATAAGCTTAAATTTTTCTCACCAACAGGCTCAAATAGCTATCATACAAACTTCTTGATGTCCGGCAACTGCTTGTTCCCAAGTTGAATATCTCCAGAATTTACCACTGTATTCGCCTCCAAAAATCATAGTTTCAAAAAGCTGTGGTTCTTGATTAGGGAAATTAGAATAATCCTTCCCTAAAAAGATGGTAGATACTCTTCCCCACGAAAAAGTATCTAAAGCTACTTGTATATTGTTCTCATTTTTCCGCCAATCAGACCATTGCTCAAGACTTTCGGGCTTAATAGGTTGTTTATTTTCATCTAATATATAAAGCTCATCGAGTATATCCATATAATTTCTAAAATTTTGTGTCATAAGATAATTATCGGACAAACTTATGTGTATTGTGTACAGTTTGTCACCTCAGTCTTCGTACGCGACGTAAGGGTAATCTATCGCTTAGGCAACTGTCTTTATTGTGAGAGTTATGTTGTCAGAATTATATTTTAACAGACATTGCAGAACTGCAAAAATGCAAAACAATGTAAAATTGTTATATTACTTTCAACATTTATGACAAAAACAAGAGTTATGTCACAAGAAAGTAAAATTATAGAATTAGCTAACTAATTTTGGAACAAAATCTAACTTTTGATTATGTGCATAGATGAAACAATAGCATCTGATATTAAAGAAGCTGTAGCTAGGGTTTCTTGCTATTTAGATGATTTTGGCAGTCATATTAGCCACTTAGATTTTTCAATTGAAAATTTAGAAGATTTAAAAGAAGAATTTGCAGAAGGAACTGATAAAGATTCAATCGATACTTATTTGTACATTGCCCTATCCCGAATAAAATCTACTAAAAATCGACTAGAGGAAGATATTAAAATTGTTAAAATTTACTTGAATTATTTTATTGAATCCTCTAGTAAAATACCTGAATTTACTTACAATTATGAAAAAAATAAAATCGAAAATAGACAAAAAAAATAAAAGTTATGCCTAAAAAAGATGTCTGGGTAGTATTTGGCCATTTTCTAGATTTAAATTACTATTACGTATCAAATACTGAATGGACTTTTGAAATAGAAGAAGCTTGCTTATTTAAAACTAAGGAATTAGCCGAAAGCACAGTAGGTAGGCTAAAAACTTATGAGAAAAAGAATCTAGAGTTTCACGGAATCAACCCAGATAGCTTGTCTGTTGAACGCACCCGCCTTGAAGTTAGCGAATTTCTACATTTTACGGTTTAATTTACCTCTAATAAATATAAATGCAAAAAATTGTACTTTTGATGGTTAGACACCAATAGACAAAACAATTTTTTATGCCCTACAAATCCACAAATAGCTGCCCCCAAATTTACATCCAGCTTGACAAAGAACCTGGATTGCTAGACGAAATTTTTAAAACCTAAACTGTTTAGTTTGCACTTGGTGACAACTTCGCCAACAGTGTCTTAGCCAGTCCTACCCCTAATTCTAAGTAGATTAAATTCTCTCTATCTACAGATTTACTACTGCTCAATACCTCTTTGCGATCGCGGTTTATCTATTAACGCTTGTTGGGTAAAGAAACGCAAACTTTCAATCTGCTCAATTTCGTTTGTGGTTAGTCGAGTTGGTATTTCTTCGTACCAGGTTCTCTGACTGTAGCAGGTTTGCATCACAGGAGTATTATCCCCATGACGGTAAACACTCAGAGTATTGCTATCTAAGCTGGCACTCAACTCCCGTCCTTTGATACGGAAGTTATTGGTAACAAGCATATAGTCAGTGATTATAGAAGGCAAATGTTTGAGAGTAGAAGGCAGAAGGTTAAGAGAAGGAGGAACAGGAGAAGATTGCTCTTCCAGGAATTGTTTAGCAGTGAGACCGTTTTCTTCTGAAATATCCTGTTGTGGGTGCTGTTTCTTTGGATGCGGCTGAACTTTTTTCTTGGTCTTATTTGCTTCCGAAGTGGGGTTATATTCTAATTTTGGTTGTATTATCGAAATCTCACTTGGATAATTACTGTTTAGTGTATATGTACTAACAAGTGTTTTGGAGTTACTATCGGTATCACCATTGCTATCACTTGCACTGCTGCTAGCAAATTTATCACTATGTAGGTAATTATTATTACTTAATATTTTGCTATTTATGTGGTTAACTGCTCTGGCTTTAGCTTGTTGAATTACTTCTATATCTTTATCTGGGTCGTACATGATTCCATATTCAGACCGCAGTTTGTTCCAGCTATAAGGTTTGTATACTTGATAACCTGCAATTTTGACATCATTATGAATGTAGGTAAAGCCTAGTAGTTCTTCCCCCTGCATCTTAGGCAATACTCCAATGCTGTTTTCTTCCAAGCGTTCAATGAACGTAGAGACGGTGGGACTGTCCTTAATGGCTTCTCCTATTGCTTGGCGAATAATTTCCTTACTGGTTGGAGTTTTGTGTTTACTGTTAACTGCTCTAATGCTTTTTGATCGGTTGGGGCTGGTAAGTGTAATAATGCCGTACTCTTTCTCTAACCTAGAGGCAACAGCTTCATTTGTTGTTGGAGTCACTTCTAATCCTAATTTCGCCGCGATGCGTCTAGTTGAGACTTGGGAGTTGAAATAATCATAGGAATCATTAACTAAGCTGCCATCTAACCGAATCCGGGAGGCGATTATATGCAGGTGTTCGTGGTTGCGATCGTGGTGGCGTACTGCAACAAACTGACTGGTAGCTGCTACAGATGATTCTTCTTTGGGCAAGTATCCCATATCCTTGAGATATTCTCTTGCTACATAACTGTACTGACTGTTGGATAAATGCTCGTGGTAGTTCGGGCGGTGTGCGATTGAGATGATGAGGTGAGCACACTGCCGTTTAACTGCTTTGTTGGTGTACTTGATGGTGAGAAACTGCTGGTTAAATTCGTCTGGCTTTGTTCCCATCATATTAGTATCGACAATCGCAGCATCATCTTTCCCCAAGACATACTTGAGCGTGTCGATAAAATTGGGTTTTTTGTAGATGACAGGAATCAAATTGAGACAGTTGAAAGTGAGGGCTATAGAACCTACAATGCCTTATTTATCTTGGCTTGAGGGTGATTTATCTGGAACGTCTATGTTAAATGCAGCTGCGATGGTCTGATCTACAAGTGCGATCGCCTTATTAACAGTATCTAAAATTTGCTGGTTGTTTGTTTCTTCCGCTAAGTGAGATAACATCATCAGTTCGCTTTTAAGGTTTCCAGCAGTAGCGCGGATAGTTATCAAGTCGGCAGACGGTTTTGCCGTTAGTACCCGCCTTAATCCACAGGAACGTAAATACTCAGATGCAGTTACCCCTGTGGCGATCGCTTTTTCCTCAATGGTAGTTTTCTCTTCCTCAAAGAGGTATACCTTGATGGATTTAGTTCGCTTTACGGGGTCATTTACCATACCTTAGTCATCAAAAAGTCAATATAAAACGGAAGTAGTGTTTATTAGAACTACATGATAAACGATTGTATTGAATATATTGTCAATTAATCTAAATTTATTGCGAATAATATAAGGATAAAATAACCCCATTGAACATACCTTGTTTTAGTTCTGGATTGTGCGACAACAGCAATGGTTTATTGTGGATCAGTACTGATGTAAGCTCATATACAGAGAGGGGTGTAGAGTTTTGTTCCAAGACAATTGATGTTTAAAGTAATGCTGAAATAGTTGGGTCAATTTGCCCTCAGAATACCTCAATCATGGGAATTGTGAGAGTTGATTTATCAGTTAACAACATATTTTTAATTGAAGAATTAGACCTAATTTTTAATTGATTGGGGTAATTAGTGTGTGAATTGGGGTAGTTAGGAGTAAATACGGGGGTAAGTTCTCCTACAGTGTGGTTAAAGTAAGAGTATTAACAAATAGCTTACTGAAAAGCTTGGTTTGCAGATTATATAGAAGTAAGGGTATGGCAAGAGCGAGTAAGCCTGCTGATTCTGTTGAGTTAGCGCGAATCATGCGGAATAAGGATACTGAGGATGGGATAGTAATTAACTATCTCCAGTCGAAGAAGCGAGGGCAAACCGAGTTAGTATGTGAGGCGTTGCGGGCGTATTACCTACCTTTTGCACTATCGGCTGCGGGAGTATCTGGTATGGAATTGCAATTGGCCCTCCATGATGCGATCGCGCAACTTGAAGCCCAGATAATTAAGATGAAACGGACGTTTGGGATGGAGGGGTTGCCCCAGGTAGTTCTTGTTAATCCTCATAGTGGAATTTTCTCGCAGGGTGTGATTGGCTTACAACCAACAATTGGAACAGTAACTCCTGTTTCAACTAATTTGGTTCCCCCTTCGGTTTCTTTTTTTGATTCCACTGAGCCAAGTCCTGACTCGCTACCTGTTACGGCAGAATCAGTAGGGTCAAATGTTTTGGAAGAAGATTCTGAAGATGATGGGTTCTTTAATGATGATGAGGATGACCCGATTGCTAAGGCAGAAATAGAAGTTGATGCAGGATTTCGTCTGGAGTAAAGGGATTATCAGGAATGGCTGTTAGGTGTTAGAGAAAAGCGTATTCTTTGCCTTCGCTTGTGATACTTACGTAATTCCCTCCTTTGTCCTGTTTGTCATTATGGGCAGTATTTTTCAGAGTACGATGGCTACGCCTGCCGCAGGCATCGCGTTAGGCACTGTTGCTAAGAAGTGCTTTGTAAAAAGGTACAAAGCACATTGAGAAGAAGTTTTTGCCCAAGCACCTACATTATTCAAAGTTTCGATTAAACCATTTCGCCATACACTTGGTCAAAGCTTGTGATCGAGTGCATTAACAGTATTTGACCGAACTAGAGAGGCGATCGCATTCTAACTCCGGAGGTGCAATTGCCTTCATAATATTTCATTTGTAAAAGTTGCAATCAACAATTTTGCAGCAAAGCAAATTTGTAATAAACCCCATTGAACATACCTTGTTATTGTACAAGACTGCCCAATTGTGGTGCTTTTAGTGAGGTAAATGTGGGGATGATTGAGGTAATACTGGGTGCAATAATCACAATTACATTGTTTATTTCACAAGCCAAAGACAAATATTATTTTGTAATTCAACTTTTAGTTGATACAGAATTAGGGTGTGATTGGGGTAATTTGTTCATGATACAGGACGTAATTTAACCAGCGTGTGTTGAAGAAATTTTTAATACATTAGTCTACTTAGAATCTACAGTTTTGGTTTGGTATTAGTTTTATAGAAGAAAATGATTGTAATGGTTTTTTCTCTACTTACTTTGTATGTAAAAAACCTGTTAACCCCTGTAAAGAAAATGTTTTGCACTACAGCATCATTCCTATTTCAGGTAAATTAGTAACAATAGGAAAAGTTAATAAAACATCAATATATATGCCTAAAATTAAGGAGAAAACAGACGTAAAAAAGATAGTAATTACGATTGACATGGGTGCAAGTAAAACCAAGGCTATCGTTCAGGAGTATCCAGAAGGAAAGCCTGTTGTTTTACTTTTAGACTCAGAAATAGCGGATGTTGCTAAAGCCTCAGTTGAAAGCGTCCAACCTGAAGGTAGTCCTGAATCTCGTGCTTGGGTAGGGATAGGCGATGAGTATTTCGCCTTGGGAGAACTTGCTCGTCGTCGGTTTGGGGGTATATCGCAACTGAGGGAGTTAAAGTATGAACTAGCAATTCCCAAAATTTGCGGAGCATTTTGGCTGGCTAAGGAGAAGTTGAACCTGGGTAATGATGTTGCAGCTTACTTGAGTGTCCTGCTGCCGCCGGGTGAAGTGCAAGATAAGGAACAGTTACAAATTCGGTTGAAGGATACGTTTCGGGGATTTGATACACCAGCAGGTAAGATGCGGGTGAAAATGCTTCGTTATGATGCAGCTTCTGAAGGTAGTGGAATATTTTTCCACCGTAGGCGAACGCTTGGCGATCGTGTACCTGTTTCGATGTACGTAATGCTTGGTTATCGCAACACGAGTATTTTCACCTTTCGGAGTGGTTCGATTGGTGCAGGAATAACCAGCAATTTTGGTATGTCTTGGTTAGTAAATAATTTGATTTCCAAAACATCGGGACTGAGCCCTGATAATTCCAATATTATTGAGGTACTGATAGAAGCTGGAGCCAGTTGTGACCCCCAGGTGATGCAAAAACTCTCACGCAAGCGCAAAGGTGATGAGATTCAACTTGATGGAGAGTCGATGTCCAAAGCTTTATTACTTGCTAGAGACGAATATTGGCGTGCGATCACCAGGTGGTTGCGCTCAAAGATGGATGAGGATATTGAAGAACTAGTATTTTGCGGAGGAACTGCGGATTACATTCGTCCAGAAATAGATGCTTACTTCCAGAAAGAGGGGATGAAAGTATCCTGGCACGCTAATATTTTTATACCTGATGAAATATCTTCTGGTATGGGCAATCGGATGGCGGATGTTTGGGCTTTTCACCAGCACATGATTATTCAGTTTGATAAGTTAACTGGTTATATACGCTCTGAGGTTGTACCGTTAAATAAATCTGTTGAAGGTAATACAAATAATACAGGTGAAGAAGTCAAACGTAGGTATAACTTTACGCCTTGTGAGCGGCCTAGTACCTTTATTGCTGTAAACGAAAATGTTTGATAGGTTCAGGCAAAAATAAATGTAGTAAAAAAAGAATCAGCTAGAGTGAAGTGCTGCATAAAACAGTACTTTCTAACTGATTCTTTGAGATTTTAGTATGGCTGTTGCTCTAGCATTTGGGAGCAATCAACGTGAGAATTGGTAATTTCTGGAGTGTGCTGAATTACAGAGTTAATTTGCTCCATGTCTGCATATTGTTGTTCTCGTCTTTTGCGGAGTTCCCATGATTTACGGTTATAAGCTAACAAGTCTTCCAAACTCATGTTGAATTTGTATTTGGCGAAATTCAATAATTGTTCTGTGGTGTAACGACAATCTTCAGGACGACCAAAACAAATTTCAAACTGAAGCTTAAAAGCTTTCCAATCGAAATTGTCAGACCCCAGTTGCCGTTGTGATTCGCGTCCGTAAAGGTCACGAATTGAATAGAAAATTGTGTTGTATTTACGCACGTCGAATGATTCAATCTTGAATTGCTCCATTGTTGAATCATCGACTGTAGCAGCTTGAGCTTTAGTAGATTTATTAGCAGCCATAGTTGTTTCCTTGATGAGTGTTTCGCTTTTAGCTGCGTCAGCATTAGTCAAAAAAATAAATCCCACTCTGTATGAGCGAGATTTTCTGTAAAATCAGATGATTTGTGATTATTTTGCTAATAAACGTTCGCGTTGTAGCCAAGTACGTTTGTTGACTTCGAGTAATTCTTCTAAGCCTTTGTTGAAGTGCTTAATGGAATAGTCAACCATTTCTTGTACACTATATTTGGGGTTTTCGACTGAGCCGAATGTAGCAATAAATCTGGCTTTAAAAGTATCCCATTGTGTTTTATTCCAGTTAGTCTGTGACTGCGCTTGAATAGTTTTACCCCAGGTTTCTTGTAGCCCGTAGTAGACTGCTTTAAACTTACGCTCGTTGTAGTCAGCAATTTTGTAAATACCCATTGCGTTGTCATCAATTAAACTAACTTTTTTGGTTCTAGTAGCCATAATTTTTATCTCCTATGTGAGAGTTCCTTTTTAAGGATTTGAGCGTTAGCTATAGTGCTTTCTCTTCTTTATTTGGACGTAAGTCCGTGTAAAAAATAACAATCTTAAATTGGAAATGAATGCTAACGCCTCCGCTACTATCCTGTTTTCAAAAATTTTCAAATAGCCCTGTTGTGTCACTATCGCGGTAGCGGCAGCTAGTGAGCGATACCTTCTCCTGTCAAAGACGCTCCGCGTAGCTTGCTTCCCCGCAGGGGTACGGCACACTTCTCTACGAGAGGCTACGCCAACGTGAACGCCGTATAACAACGCCCATGCACACCGACCGCCGAGAGCGATCGGTTATGATACAAAGGCGATCTGCGGCAGGTGATGGACACCGTTATGCACTTGAAGTCATATTTAGGAGTTGCATACAAAAATGAAAACTCAGTACTTTACAGCGACAAGTCTTGATGGCTTCATTGCGACTGAGAATGACTCACTAGATTGGCTGTTTCCGCTTGGCGACCTGAATGACTCCAGCTATCCAGAGTTCATTTCAGATGTGGGTGCGTTGGCAATGGGATCAGCAACTTACGAGTGGATGGTACGCAACGCCCAAAAGGTAGCTACTGAGACTGGCTTTGCGTGGCCATACACTCAGCCAGCCTGGATATTTTCTAGTCGCAAGCTGACAATAATCGAAGGTGCGAACATCCGATTCGTCAATGGAGATGTGCAGCACGTCCACACCCAAATGCGAGCTGCTGCTGGCACTAAAAACATCTGGATAGTTGGAGGCGGAGATTTGGCTGGTCAGTTCTACGATGCTGGTTTACTGGATGAGCTGATCATCCAGGTTGGCTCGGCCACCCTCGGCAAGGGTAAGCCGCTATTCCCTCGCAGAGTACTAAGCCCAGTTCTGCGCCTAGTGTCTGTTCATCAGATGGGTGCTGGCATGGCTGAGTTGCGCTATGAAGTACACAAAGGCGGTGTGAGTGGAGCCGCCTAACAATTGCAATGTAGCGGACTTTTGAAGCTCCTGATTGTAATGCAAAGGCTGTTTGCCGCGGCTGATTGCAACCGTAGTATCAATTGCCAAAGGAGGAAAACTGATGAGTTCATTTGTCCTTTGTTTTCAAGATATTGACAAAACAAAACTCAAGGTCGTTGGTGGTAAAGGCGCGAACCTGGGGGAACTTACCAAGATTGAAGGAATACTCGTACCAGATGGCTTTTGTATTTCTAGTGAAGCTTTTAAAAGAATAATTGGGGAAACGTCGTCGATTAACGAATTACTCGATCAGTTATCGCTTCTGAAGGTGGAAGACCGGCATAAAATCAGTGAACTTAGCGGTGAGATTCGCTCTTTCATCGAAGGGATAACCATTCCTCAAGACATTAATGAAGAGATCACCCGCCTTCTCTCCAGGCTTGGAGAAAAAAATGCCTATGCAGTACGATCTAGCGCAACTGCTGAGGATTTACCGACAGCCTCTTTTGCAGGTCAGCAGGATACGTATTTGAACATTATCGGAAAGGAGGCAATCTATCAGCATATCAGCAAGTGCTGGGCATCGCTATTTACTGAGAGAGCAGTAATTTACCGCCTCCAAAACGGCTTCGACCACCGTAAAGTCTACCTGTCTGTGGTTGTTCAGAAAATGGTCTTTCCGCAGGTGGCAGGAATTTTATTTACTGCCGATCCCGTCACTTCTAATAGGAAGGTGTTATCCATTGATGCGGGCTTCGGACTTGGTGAAGCTATGGTCAGAGGTCTGGTGAATGCTGATATCTATAAAGTGTGCAACGGCAAGGTGATCGATAAGAAGATATCTACTAAGAAACTGGCTATTTACGCCTTAAAAGATGGCGGGACGACAGAACAGGAGATTGAGACTGAACGGCAGAATAGGCAAGCACTGACAGATGAGCAGATTTTGCAGCTTGAGCGCATCGGTAGAAAGATTGAAGAACATTTCGGCTGCCCCCAGGACATCGAATGGTGTTTGGTTGATGAGACATTTTATCTTGTCCAGAGTCGCCCCATCACGACTTTATATCCCATTCCTGAAGCAAATGATCAGGAAAATCATGTTTATGTATCTGTTAGTCATCAACAAATGATGACCGACCCCATCAAACCATTGGGATTGTCTTTATTCCAGTTAACAGCTGCTCGACCCATGTATAAAGCGGGTGGACGTTTGTTTGTTGATATCACCCATGATTTAGCTTCACCTGTGAGAAGAACAATTCTGGTAGATGTTTTGGGAAAATCCGATCCGCTTATAAGGGACGCACTTATGACCATACTAGATCGGGGAGATTTCATAAAATTGTTACCAGATGACAAGCAAGAACAAAGTTCCGGTAACAGCAATAAGGGTGCATCGTCTTTGGATTTTCAAACGCTGACCGAATACGATCCGGCGATCGTTTCTGATTTGATTGGGCGTAGTCAAACATCGATAGAAGATTTAAAACAGAACATCCAGACGAAATCAGGAGCGGATCTGATTGATTTTATTCAAGAAGATATCCAGAAATTAAAGAAGAGTTTATCCGATCCACAAAGTTTTGGCGTGATTATGACTGCTATGAATGCTTCATCGTGGATCAATGAAAAAATGCAGGAGTGGTTAGATGAAAAAAACGTAGCAGACACGCTTTCTCAATCTGTACCCAACAATATTACTTCCGAAATGGGTCTGGAACTATTGGATGTCGCAGATGTGATTCGTCCTTATCCTGAAGTAATTGATTATTTACAACAAGTAAAAGATGATAGCTTTTTGGATGAATTGGTTAAGTTTAATGGCGGAAAGGAAACCCAAGACGCTATCTATGCTTATCTCAGCAAATACGGAATGCGATGTGCCGGAGAAATCGATATTACAAGACCTCGTTGGAGTGAAAAACCAACTACACTTGTCCCCATGATTCTCAGTCATATCAAAAACTTTGAGCCTGGTGCAGGCGATCGCAAATTTGAGCAAGGGCGACAGTCAGCTTTGAAAAAAGAACAAGAGTTATTAGAGCGATTGCAGCAATTACCGGATGGTGAACAAAAGTCCGAACAGACAAAACGAATGATCGGCTTAATCCGGAATTTCATCGGTTATCGTGAATATCCAAAATACGGCATGATTAATCGCTACTTTGTTTATAAGAAAGCTTTACTCAAAGAAGCCGAACAACTCTTACAAGCGGGCGTTATTCATGAAAAAGAAGATATATACTATCTCACTTTTGAAGAACTTCGCGAAGTCGTAGGCACAAATAAAATTGATTACCGGATGATCGGCAAACGAAAAGATGAGTACAAATTATATGAAAAACTAACTCCCCCACGTGTTATTACGTCTGATGGTGAAATCATTGCAGGTCGATACAAACGCTCAAATCTTCCAGCCGAAGCTATTGTAGGTCTACCTGTTTCCTCCGGAGTTATAGAGGGACGAGCGCGTGTCATCTTAAACATGGAAGATGCCGATCTAGAAGATGGAGATATATTAGTCACCTCCTTTACTGACCCTAGCTGGACACCATTGTTTGTATCCATAAAAGGCCTAGTTACCGAAGTTGGTGGTCTAATGACACATGGAGCAGTTATCGCACGTGAATATGGCATAAGTGCAGTTGTTGGAGTGGATAATGCTACCAAACTGATCGATGACGGACAGAGAATTCGGGTTAATGGAACGGATGGCTATGTAGAAATCCTCAGTTAATATACTCTGTAATGATGACTTAATCTATGAGTTGACTTCTAGCCATCCAGTACCTTTTACAGAGAGTTGTCCGAGACTAGACTACCTTGCTGTAAAGAAGGATCATCTTTGTTTTCTTCTTCTAGAAGTGCTTCAATTTGAGTAAAAAGCTTATTAATTTTTTTTAGCTTTTTCTCATCATTCCAAATTTTACTTTTTCTAAGTGCTTTGTATATTTTATCAACTTTTTCTTTTTGCTCTTGGTTATGAGATGATGGCTTACTTTCTGACTGTTGCTGAAGAATATTTCCTACTAGAATCCTAATTTCAGATAGTGATAAACTTTCTATGATCACTTTATTTAAAACTTTCTGTCTTTCATCATCATTTTTTATCCGGTTGATTTCCTTAGCTTTTGTATATTCAATTTCACCTTTTTGCAGTGCGGTTTGGATATCTAAATGGAGTTTGAGTAAAGGAAGACGATTGGCTACAAATGACTGCCAAGTAATTTTTCCTAACCTCAAGAATACATCTTGTATGATTCGTCCTTCATCACTAACCATAACGTTATGGTTAGAATTACCTTTGCTTTCGTTATTCATGTCATAGAGCAGTTTGACCACTGTCTCTTGGTCAACATCGAGTTCTTCGGCTAGTAATTCGAGAATTCCGATAGTTTCCTCGTAAGCATTGAGGTCTTCCCTTTGGAGGTTTTCAACTAAGCGGAGTTTACGAGCTTTTTTTTCGTCGCATTCAATAATGACTACAAGGATTTCCTCAAGTCCTGCAATTTCACAAGCTTTGAGACGGCGTTCACCAGCGATCAACTCATACTTATCTTCGTGAATCTTTCTAACAACAATGGGTTCTAGTAACCCTACTTCCCTAATGCTGTCAGCGAGCGATTTGAGTTTTACAGGGTCAAAATAGCGACGAGGCTGACTCGGCGGAAGGATGATTTGAGATAAAGGTAAAGTGGAATCAGATAAAGATTGTTCTTCTTCATCTCCAAATAAATTATCCAGTCCAGTAAGTTTTTCTAGTTCGCGTTTTTGGCTCATAGTTGAATAATATATTTTGTAATTTCTTCGAGTATGCTAACTGCGGGGTGGTTTTTCTTGTGGAGTGCAAGTGGTAGATGTGCTTGGGTTGCGTCAGGAAAAGCTGTTGATTTAGGAATGGGGGCAGTAACGTGTATCCGTCCTTCAACCTGTTGTTTAATTTCTTCCAGTATTCCTGTGTCTTGAAGATTACGATTATCGTATTTGGTTGGAATTATACAGGCAATTTGTAATTTCTGGTGTCCTCCTTTTTTGAGTCGGGCAATTGTTTCTAGCAGTTGGTTGGTGCCAAGATAGCACTTATATTGCGTTTCAACAGGAATAATAACGTGTGAAGCAGCTACTAAGCTCATAATGCTTAGGATTCCTAAAGAAGGCGGGCAATCAATCAAAATATAATCATACTGGTCAAGTACATTTGATAGCACAAACTTGAGCCGTTGGCGGTTGTCGATGGTCAAGTCATGAAAAATTTTTTGCTCCGTACCTGCCAATTGGATATTTGTTGGTACAATGTGCATCCCGTGAATAGGTTTTTCCCATATATACAGGGGAGTTTCTTCAGCGATCGCACCATAGATAGTTTGTTCAGTTTGCAGCTTGACTTCCCCTAATCCCATAAAAGCTGTTAGTGATGCTTGTGGGTCCATATCCACAAGCAGTACACGGTGTTTTTTAGCAAGGTGGTATCCAAGATTGTGTGTAATAGTTGTCTTAGCTGCACCACCTGACTGATTGAAAGTGGCAATTATTTTGGTTGATGACATATATTAATGAAGCGATTTTGTGAACCCATGTCAGCGATTCTACCAAACAGTGGATTTTTATTTTGGATTTTTGAAAAAAAATAACGCTAGTTCAAACCAGTAAACCTGTCTGGACTAGCATTATTCAGTTAATTGGTTCTAAAATGGAGGTTCTTCATCTAAGTCTTCATTTGTCGAAGTAACGTTATCTTCGAGTAGTTCCTTAACAAAATCAGGAGTTTCAGGCGAGTGAGAGTTTTTGCTAACTTGGGTAAGTTCGTTAATAGGTTGTGTTGAGATAAAGTTTCTAATTACGAATGTGGCAATCTTTTCTTTGTACTCACCCCTGTTATCTACTACTAAATCAAGATATCCTTCTGCTGTACCATGTACGCCTTCTCCCTGTTCGTTGATGACGACAGCAGGTGCGCCCTTGGAACGGAATGGTATCTCGTCAGTAACGACTCCTTCCTTGGAACGGTAGTAGAATTCAGCAATTCCAAAAGCAATCAAGGAACCTTCTTTGTCGTGGGTTGTGTTCACTGATTTAAGATTAATAGTTGCAGTATTATGAATCATGGTCGTTTGATTTGTAGATTGATTAGATGGTTAATCGCCTATGATTTACACTGCATAAGCGATTTGTAACTTTCTAAAAATTTGCGTTAGCTACAGCCTGTGTTTCGTTTGGTGCAGAAGTAGATGTAGATTCTTCCTTACGGGGTGAACCTAATAATTCGATGGTGTTGATTGTGATTACAGGCTTTTGCCGCATAGTGCCAGAATTTTTATCAGCCCAACGATCAAATCCAAACTCACCAGTAATTGCAATCTGAGTTCCTTTACGAACGTAATTTCCAATCACTTCTGCTTGATTTCCCCAAGCGACTAAATCAAACCAAAGAGCTTGTTCACTTCTGTAGGGGGGTCTTACTGCAATAGAGATTGAAGCCTTAACTGCACCGGACTCGAAATATTTCAGATCGGGTTCTTGTCCACATCTGCCAACTAGCATGACTTTGTTGATATACTTCATAACGCGAGAATTTATATATTTCTCTTATTGCTGCGTCAGCATTAGTTCTTTTAGGATTTATCATTTTGACGACTTGTTTTATTTAAAGCTCATCTTTTGCTTCATACTTATGAGTTATTTTTGATTCCTGTTTCTCATTACATTGCGGTTTTTACTAAGGAACGGCCAATTATCCTGTGCTATGGTGGGATCGCAATTATTGTCGTATGTATCTAAAAACTATAAGTAATGACTTATGCTTGAATATCTTCTCGTGAAGCGAGTAAGTATTTGTAAGCTGATACTCTTGGCTCTGATGTGGATACAGTTCGATGAAGACAGCCAAAGTCAGCTAACTCCTGACTACTCTTCACCTTTGCAAGTAGAAAATCTTACGTGGTTAGGAGAAACATATGTTGGAGAAGAGGTTGAGCATTTTTGTGATGTTTCCAATACCGCTAGGATAGGCGTTTGGAGAGAAATTCTAGAACTGAAGTTAGTAGATTTAATTGCTGATTTACCAACTTGTTTGCACGATGCTTCATGGTTTGCTCTACTGGCAATTACTATGATGTTGGTGGATAAGGAATTAGAGGGGATATGCGTACACCCACAAGATGAGTATTTTGCCCGGACTCTTGCGCTTGAAAGTTTGGCAGATTTGGGTGATTCTTACTTAGCCAAAGGTCATCCTTATTTAGATTTTCCTTTATCGTTAGAAGACGCTCAATCATTACTACCAGTTAATAGAAAGCAAGAGTTAGAAATCGAGTTAGAGAAATTTATTGTTAATACTTATGAACATGATTTTGATGATGAAGCGCCAAATATTAATGAGTTTTCATCCATCTACTTGCAAGATATTTTAAAAGAGTTTTTTGTTGAATCTGACTGGCAAGGTGATATCAATCAAGAAGCGGTTGTACAGCTTCAAGAAAAGTATGGTTCACAGTATTCAGAAGGTGCATTCTCTCCTAAAACTAAGGAACACGAACGTTGGGGCAAAACGCTTGTTTTTCTTAAACAGTTTATAGGTCTGGATTCTAATTTTATCGAAAGCCAAAGCGATTTGTTCCTTGATGAATCTCAAGCAGCTGATTTACCTGATTACTTCCGTATCAAGACCCGTTTAGAACGTTGGCAAGACCGAACAGTTGTCTTACCCCGGTTGGTTCATACTTTAGTTCATTTTTTACTGGTAGGACAAAATTATCATCCTAGTCATATACAAGATTTGATGGCTATTCCAGTTTCTTCACGGGCTATATCCAGCCTACAAGCTTGTTTAGGTGTAGCTGCTTACAGAAGTAGTTATTACATGGCTGCTTCAAATATTCCCGAATCAGAAATTGGGCGGAACTGGTTGCTACAAAAAGCTTTCCCTAACCTTCTTGAGTTTTATCAAACAGGTCGTTTGGATGGAAAACAATAATTAATATTCTGCTATCGGCTAATAAAGACAAATTTATATTTATGAAAAAATATTTATTTATAGGATTATTATTCTTAGTGGTTGGATGTTCATCTCCAGAAAAAGAAAATAAAGTTTCAGCTATAGAATCAAATCCTTCACCTACGCCTTCATTATCTTCAGCTAATATTAATAATGCTACGCCGTCGTTAAATTCAGAAGTGTTACCTGATTTATCAACTAAAGAGAAGCTTGGAGAAGTTAGTGCAGATAACGACTTAATTGACTCGTTTTATTTTGATGGTAATGGTGTAAAAGTGAGTTTGACTGTAGCGGCTGATAAAGCTTGTTTTATCTACGTGCGGCGCAGTACTCCAGACCGAGTTGGTGAGGTTGAAATTGAGTCACTACGGCGCGAAAAGTTAGGTCTATGGCGTTCGTATAATACCCAGCGTCTTCTAACTCAACCTGCTGGTAATAGACTAAGCGTTTATTCATCAAGTGAGGAACTTTATTCTACTTATGAAAATCCTGCCTTATCACCAGAAATTCTTGTAGCAGCAAAAGAATTGAAGGAGCGTGAAAAATCATTTAAATTACTTTTGCGTCAGGACTTGAGGGCAAGTGAATCAGCAAGACGAATTTATGTCAATCAGTGTCAGAAATTAGGCAATTTTTATTACAAGGAAGAACTTCCTCCTCTCACGGACAAAGAGAGGAAGGAATTTGGGAGGAGTGTTGAAAAAAGTACTAACAATTAGTTATTAAAACAGTGACAATTGCTCCATCTTAGTATTACTCTCAGTTGAAGTTGCTGTAACAGGGTGTTTGTTGTTATTTGAAGACTTCTTACCCCATCCCTCTTTCGCTGCGTGTTTGACTACACGAGAACGAATATCAGTAGCTAGAGTTTCATAATCAGAGCGAATTTTATTATACGAAACCGGAGTTGTACCAATTTTCTCCCAGAGGTTTTCGTAGCGGGACTTAAACAAAAATCAGGCTAAAAAATAGTATAATGCTTAACTAACATAGCTTTCACGTTAGAAAAAGCTCATGAAAGAAACCACTCCCACAGCGATGCCACCATGCTTTGAAAGATGGTGTCAAAGATTTGATGATGTGTTTACTAATAAAGCGCAAAAAAGAGAGTTTAGGCACTATCTAGGGGGTTTATTAGGTGAAAGTGAGAGAAAAAACCTGTTTCAAATGGCGGATAATGCTGTAGGTGTAACGTACCACCGATTACATCACTTTTTAACCGAAGCACCTTGGTCTAGTGGGGAGGTGAATGAGCGTCGATTAGAAATCATGAATAAGTGCAGTCAAACGAGAATTAGTAGAGGTTTTAGCTTAATAATTGATGATTCTGGTCACAGAAAGAGTGGTAATTTTACTGCTGGTGTGGGGAGACAGTATATTGGAGAAATCGGCAAAACAGATAATGGAATCGTAGTAGTAACAACGCATTTATATGATGGCAGAAAAAGCTTACCGTTAGATATAGAGTTATATCAACACGCTGATTCTTTAGCTCAAGGGAAACAAGACCCTCGATTTGAGAAAAAACCAGAACTAGCAGTCAAGTTAATAGATAAAACGCTTAAAAGAAAATATCAACCTGGGATAGTAATTGTAGATGCTGGATACGGCAACAATACGTCATTTTTGTTAGAGTTGGAAAAACGGCAGTTAAAATATTTAGGAGGGTTAGCTAAAAATCGAAAAGTAACAGTTAATCAAACAGATGATATTCAACAAACAATTCGGTTAGATGAATTAGCTCAGAGCTTATCTAAAGAGGCTTTCACGGAAATTCAAATAGAGTTAGATAAACCCAAAACATTATGGGTAGTAACTTGTGAAGTAGAAATATCAGGATTAAGTGGAAAGCGAAATATCGCTATCGTTATGAATGCTCCGACTTTCTCAGCAGCCACTGATATCGACTATTTCATCACCAATGTTTCACCGTCTATTGTTACACCACAATGGATAGTTGATACATATTCTCAAAGGAATTGGGTCGAAGTTTTTTATAGGGAAGCTAAGGGATGGTTAGGGCTTAAGGAATATCAAGTTCGAGAGCAAAGGAGTTTACTGCGCCATTTTATTTTGGTTTTTTGTGCCTACACTTTTATTCTTTGGCATCGGTTGACTGGAGGATTGAGACGACGATGGGCTAACAAACCTTTGAACACTTTTACTGAAGCTTTAGAGGCATTTAGAACCGCTATGTCTTTCCGATTTATTGATTGGTTGAACTTAAATCGTGACGTGTTTGCTGCTTATAAAGCTAGTTTAGGCTACATTTGGGCTTGATTTTCGTTTAAGTCCCGGTAGTTGAAATTCTTGAAAGGTCTGTGTCTGACAAGGGCATCATAACTTGCCCAGAGGTAAACATCTGTCCATTGGGATGATAGCGGCACTTCAAAAGCAATTGGCATCATCAATGCAACAACTTCGCTACTAGAGGCGAGTTTACCTACTTCTCCCTTGTCTATCTCTTGTAAAGCTGCATCTAATCTATCAACTGCGATCGCGCGCCAAACCCAGGACGGAACTGTCTGTTGCCAGCCGTTCTGCTGAGTGACAATTGGCCCGGCGATGTATTGAACAATTTCACGACTTGCGCCTGCTAGATCGAGTAGGCTGGCTGTTACAGCTTTGTTAATCCCTTGGCTGGTTAGTAGTTGAAGTATCTTTCTAGTGCTGGGGTTTAATATTTCGCTGGTTTTTTGGTTTTTACTGTTACGGATGGTTTCTTCGACATCGAATAAGCTGTGCTGCTGGTTCATATTATTTATGTGTAAACTAATACTGCCAGCTAGAAATACTTCTAACTGGCAGTGCTTTTTGATAATGAGTGTGTTTTGCTATGGCAGAAGTAGGCTATCCCAAACGCTTCTGGGCGTAACGTGATGCAGCAATTGCTGTCTTGCTTGGCTGAATTTAGCTAGTAGCTTAGTGCTTTTCAATTTCTGCCACCAGTTATATTGCAGGTAGGTAAGCAACCATAACTGCGTCTGGTGATTCCAGCTTGAGATGGAGTTACTTAAACTGAGTGCGTTGAGGATATCGTCAGGAGGCACTTCCAGTTGACTTGTGATTTCTTGTGAGATGGAAGCTAACATTTTAATATTGGCGATCGCTTGACCAGGACTGCCAGAACTGATAGCTAGTATTTTTTCTGTTACCTCAATTTGTTGGTCTTTAAGGACAGAAATAACCTCCTCATCAGTTAACCTTTGGAAAGGTATGATTTGACACCTACTCTTGATAGTGGGTAATAGCTTTTGAGGATAGGATGATATCAGAATAAACGTTCCAGTTTTAGGTTCTTCCAGCGTCTTGAGAAGTTTGTTAGCGGCAGTAGGGTTGAGCATATCTGCTTCGTGGATAATCACCACCTTTTGCTTGCCCTCGACTGCACTAGTTGAGAGAAATTCAATTACCTCGCGCACCTGTTCTACTCGGATAGCAGGGACACTTTTCTGCTGAGAGGTGTTTTCGGTATAGCTTGGTTTGATTTGTAAGATGTCTAGATGTTTAGATTCTCCTGCGATCGCGGAGCGACTTCCTCTTGAGAGTATTGCATTTGCGAATGCCAAAGCAATTTTTCCTTTGCCTACTCCCTCAACTTCGCTGCTAAATAGGTATGCGGGAGCAATTTGATTACGTTCGATTGCTTCAGTTAGTAGAAGCTTGGCGATATGCTGTCCGATAATTTCTGTAAACAAATCATTTTTCATACTGTGCAAATTTCGATAGTTCGACTAATTAAATTGTTAGTGCCGCTTTTGAGTTCCGTTTCGAGTTGTAAAAGTAAGGTAAGGCTGTTTTTCAGTTTTTGAATGCCTACAGACTTTACTTCATCTTTGAGGTAATACAATCTTTTAGGGTTTTTTAGTTCAGCTATTTCTGCAATCTTGATGTCAGATAATTTAGCTTCTACACCAGCTTTAGTTATTAGCCAAGTGCGAAAAATTGACGTAAGCGTTGCTACTATTTTGAGTGGATGTTCATTACTATCTAGTAGTTTATCCATCTGCGCTATTGCCAAGTTTAAATGATTTCTTAACATAGCCATAGTAAGCTTTTTGTAGTCAGTATTGTGATTACTAACTAATTGTTTTATCTCCTCAAGGGAAATAATTTTTTCACTTGCATAGACAGCAAGTTTAGCAAATTCGCTATCGGCTCGTGCAGTGTTATTACCAATTGCTTCAACTAGATAATCAGTCACATCCGGTGTAAGTTTAACTTGATGGATAGCTGCATACTTCCCTATTAAATTAACTATCCCCTTTTTATCCCAGCAAGGAACGAGAGGAAACTCTTCTTGTTGAGCATATTTTATGATAGTTTTTACTACTGCTCTGCGGGAATCTGGCTTTTTGTTACTAGTAATTAGAAGAATGTTACTTGCAGGTATTCGAGAAAGTTGATTTTCAAGTTCTTGGTTATTATCCTCATTTAATAAGCTTCCAATTAAATGATCGCTGTCTGTATGAACAATTTTGTTACCATCTCCAAAGGGTAAAGTCATAACCTCAGTAAAAACATTGGCAGCAATATTTTTCTCATTTCCAGATAGCTTGATGTAGTTGAAAGCTTTCCATTCAGTATGAACATTTTGATTCACCAAATGGTTTATTTTTTGATTGAGCGAATAGGTATCTTCGCCGTAGTATAGGTATACTGGCATTGCAGATTAGATAAACATCTAATTATCATGCGTTAGTTATCAGCAGTGGTTAAAAAAAGAAGAGTTAGTATTAACTCTTTCTGCTTGGTATTTATTATGTAGTGACCAGTAAATACCTTACTTAAGTTTGTGCTGGTTGTACGAAATTTTGAATTGAATCTTTATCAATATGGTTCTCTACTGGTTTATTACCCAAGTATTTGCGCCAAGAATCTAACTGTTGAAGGTACTCTATTACTCCACTATAACCAGCTACCTCGTATAGTGTAATAGCTGTTTCCCATTCCTTTAAGCTGGCTTGTTTCTCTGAGAGAATTTTGACTATAGCTTCGGGAAGTTTAGTGTCTTGACCAGTATCTAAATTTAGGTGTGATGTGTTTTCTAGTAATATTTCTTGTCCACATAGAGTAACACCATCATCTTTTATATTTGTAGTATGAATTTGAACATTAATCTCTGATAAAGGAAGAGTATATTGAAGAAATTTTTTAACTTTTTTGGTTTTAGTATTTCTCCTTTTTGATTTAATGATAACTGGGTTGTTTGGTTCTGCAACTTCGTAACATTGAGGGAGTTCTAGAGAGAGTTGACCTGTTAAGTGCCATGATGCGCTTCGTTTTTCTGGTGGGGTAATGCGATAAGAGAACTCAGCCGTTTTCCTGGGATCGCCAGACTTTCTTAGTTTAACCCACATGTTGTAGCTGATAATTCCTTGGATGTAACTTTTCGGGTCTAATATTACTGGGGTTGTGTTTTCCCACCACTCAATTTGAACTACGCGATCGCCATCCAATTCGTAGATAGTTCTAACTCTGGCATTAGGATGAGACGAAAGGAATGAGTTTACCCAAGCCCTTTGCTTTTTATTAAGCCTGGGCTTGCGAGAAGAGGATTTATTTTTCATTAGTTACAGACAAATCAGAATGTATGAATTTGAAAAACATTCATATTTATTAGCTTTGAGATTTACGTAAAATCTCAACTTTGTTCGTTTAGAAAAGAGATAACTGACGTTTGTTACTTTCTAGTGTCGCAGGAGCAGCTATCTTAAGAATTTCTTCTCGCCTTTTTTCAATTAAGTGAAGATAGTATTGGCGTGAGTAATTTTCATTACTGCTGATATTAGTTATGCCGCTAATTCCGTAATAGTAAGTTACTACATCTCCAGGTTTCCCTAATTTGAGGATTTCTTTTTCGCCCTCTTTAATTTTGCGTGTGATTGCAAGTTTTTCTTTTGGATATTCCCTTGATAAAATCTGGGATTTAATGTGTGCATAATAATCTTCTGCTGCTGATACATTTTGAATTAGCAGGGTTAAATACTCAATAGAAAACTCTTTCTCTAGTTGAGAGCGATCGCGGTTGCGCCAGTTGCCTTTAGTGATGATTTTCCCGTCTGGAAGCCATAAAAGGTAATTTTTGGTTCCCCGTTCTGGAATAAACATAGCGTCAGCGATAAACTCTAGCTTGACAGTTATCCCTTTAGGCAATTGAGATTGAAGTAAACTACGTACCTCTTCTGGGTTGGGATGGGTGAAAAACACTCCATCGGTGTCAACTTCCACAGGAGTACCACCGTGCTGAGTGATAATTTCAATCATTAGCTTGAGTACTTTTCGACTGTAGGCTGTAACTAATGCAGCAGCCTCCATATCATTGAACGCGAGTTCAGACGTGCCGAAGAATCCAAACTCAGAGTTAGCTAAAACCTTGATGGATTCTCTTTTTTCCTTAGCAGCAACATCTCCAGCAGATGCAAGTTGTTCCAGCCTAGATTTTTCATTCACCAAATATTGCAGAATACTTAGCCCAATACGTTCTGTATCTTTAATTGAGCAAATACCCTTATCTAGCATTGCCCAAGGGTGCATTGAGCTAATATCTGCATATCCAACTCTTCTATACAGTCCAGGAATAGAGTAGGCCATCCCTCCTTGGAATTTGTACTTGCGATCGGGTTTTGGTTTATAACCTGGATAATGATGCTCAAATATTCGTTCCCATTTAGTACCATTACCAGCAAGTGTTAGCTGCTGGAGATTCATTTCCGGTACAATTAGTGCTTCGTAATAGTATGAGGGTACAAGTCTATTCGCAATTAGCCGGGTGTCTTCAAGGTCGTAGACAAGATACTCTTTCAGGCGTTTCCATCCCTTACTGTTGGGGCCATCTTTCCAACAACTGAGGATTTCTTCATAGGGAAGAACTAGCCTAGTCTTCTGGCGCAGTCCCATGTCCAATACAGCCTTTTTGAGCGATCTGCCGTTAGTTAGCTTTTTGGCTATGAAATCCCACCTCAGAACGCAGATATAAATGTCTACGTGTTGGCTATTTTGGATGAACACCTCCTGAATTTTTAGTGGCTCGCCCCGTACTTGGGCAGTACGAATAGTCCGAGATTTAGATGCAACTTTAAATGGGTGTTTTATACCGTGCAAGTTGCATCGAGTAATAATAAATGGAATATCAAATGCCATCCCGTTATAGGTGAAAATGACATCTGGATTTCTTTTACTGAGATGGTTGATAAATTTGGTCAGTATTTTAGCTTCTGAGATATCCATGAAAATAGTAGAATATCCCCTTGAATCCATACAACCAATAGCATAGATACGGCTTTCAAAGGGGTTTATTCCTGCTGTTTCGATATCGACAAATATTTGTGAAAGTTCCTGATACGGCTTGAGTTGTATTTTGGGCTGCCAAGGTTTTATTGGAGAGGGGTCTTTCCAATAAATGTTTAGTTTGTCTTCATCAACAACGATTATTCCTCTAGATTTTTTTACAAAATCTCTGTGGTTATAATTCATTAATTAGAGATTTTCCTAATTCATGTTGATATTAATTTTTAACTATCAACTTAACTGCGTATGCTGCTGTGGTAGTAAATGTTAATTTATTTGGTTATTTGATTAAATAAATATAGAAATAAGTAAGGTTAATCAGTACTTATGAATGAATTAAGCAATGAAACACGAGTGATTTTAATTGGTGGCTCCTCTCATGTAGGCAAATCCACCCTTGGCCAATCTTTGGTGGCGAGGCTTGGTTGGAGTTATCGTTCTACAGACAAACTCGCTCGGCATCCTGGACATCCTTGGGTGGGTGCAAATAGAAATGCTATTCCAGAACACGTAGCAGAACATTATGGAACTTTGTCTGTTGACGCTCTTTTTGTAGATGTATTATCGCATTATGAGAAAAATGTGTTACCGCAAGTCGAGATTATCGTTCATTCTCATGCGTCTGATTTATCAACGGAATGCCTTATCCTTGAAGGCTCTGCATTATGGCCTGAATTTGTAGCGAATTTAGTTAGCGAAAATGGTGTTAAAGCGATTTGGCTTACGGCTAGTGACCAACTCTTCTCTTACCGAATCTTTAGTGAAAGTAATTTTTATAATGTAAGTGAGGATAAAAAGCACCTAATTCAAAAGTTTTTAGACCGTACCTTATTATATAATAAACGCATGAGGGAGAAGGTTGAAAATCTCGGATTTATGTGTATTGATGTAGAATCTGTGTCAGTGGCAGACGAACTTTCAAAGAAATGTATGGAATTAATGCAGGTTGCCTAAATGAGAGTATTTTAATAAATATTAAGCCCTTTAGTAGTTTGAGCATTTTAACTGTTACTAGAAAACTATAAAAGGAGGGTTATTACTATAGTTATAACCCTCCTTAAAGTTAAGCTTGCTGTAGTTGTTTTTGTTGCAGCTTTTGGACAGCTTCTACCCAAGCTGGTGCCTTTTTACCATTAATAGGTGTCAGCTTTTGCCAGTGTTCTTGTAACTGCGCTTGTGTTAAGTGGGGTAACTGTTCCTTGCCCCAGTTAATCGCATCTTGAGCAGTTTTCCAATCTTTCCAGGGTTGTGATTGGTGACTACCCTTGTTGGTTGGCACTATCTCGACAAGTGTAGCTTCTAACCAAAGGTGCGCGTCTTCATCCCGCATGAGATTTTGGCGTGCCATTAAAAGTGCGATCGCGTTTCGGATCTGGTCGATATTCCACAACTGCGAGATACTTACTAATTCCTCCCAGGTGTCCTCTTCTAGCTGTGTAAGATATCTGCCATTGGGATTAGTTTTGCACACAAGTAAGTCTTTGAGGAAGTTGACAAGACTTGTATGGATGGCAGTTGGCTGTTTACCAGATTCAATCCAATCTTGAAGGATGCCTAAATTGCCCGTAATTTCTCCTTTGATGATATTTTCACAGACGGTGAGTAAATCGTATTCGGGAATAGTGCCTGATAGTTCCCAAACCCAGTTAGAAGTAATTTCCTCTTCACCTAGTAAAGTTAACTGATCTAAAAGTTTGAGTGAGTCGCGCAGATGTCCCTTGTTTGCTTTAGCTACGGCGGTAACTGCTGATGGCGCAATGTTGATACTTTCTTGGTGAGATATTTGTTCTAGGTAGCTTGCAACTAGCGAGACAGGAACTCTCTTAAAGTCAAACTTTTGGCAACGGGAGACAATGGTTTCTGGAACTTTGTGTAACTCGGTTGTGCAGAAGATAAATACTACATGACGGGGAGGGCTTTCAATGGTTTTGAGGAGTGCTTGCCACGATTGGCTGCTTAGAGCATGACATTCATCAATAATGAATATTTTGAATCTACCTTCCACTGGTGCAAACTGGATAGTGGATATAAGCTCTCGGATCAGTTCTACTCCACTATTGCTTGCTGCATCCAGTTCGGTTACATCAACAGAAGAAGATGCTGTAATTCCCTTGCATGAATTGCATTCTCCACAGGGCTTGGTTGTCGGCTCATTGCTTGATTGACAGTTGAGGGATTTAGCGATGATGCGGGCGGTACTGGTTTTGCCCGTACCTTTGGGGCCACTAAATAGGTAAGCAGGTGCAATCTTTTGGAGAGCGATCGCATTTATGAGAGTGCGAACGATATGTTTTTGTCCAATAACTTCACTAAGAGTCTGGGGACGGTATTTGAGATGTAGTGGTTGGTACATAGTTCTTTCCAATAATTTATTTTAAATTCCTCCTACCAGTTATCTGGTAGGAGAGTTTGCTTTTATACAGAAGCAGCCTCTTTCTTAGCTCGTGTACGCGAACTTGGCTTACTTTTGTTACTAGCTTTGGCCTCAGCTGTTGATGTCTCTACTTCCGAGGTTTCACCATTGCTTTCCGTTTGAGAAGTCTGAGTATTATTTATGGCTTCTTCTAGTTCGGCTACTACAGTAGTTTCTGTTGTTTCTAATGCTTCAGGAGTTTTCTCTGCTGTTGTCGTTTTGCTTGGGGTGGATTTATTTTCAAACCCCTGCTTAATTTCTACAGGCATTACCAGATACAGCTGATTGAGCAGTCCTCCCATCGGGCAGATAATAACTGGTTGCGTGGGTTTGTTACACCGCACCACGATTTCATCAGTACTGATGTGCTTTAATCCTTCGAGAAGGTAATCGATATTTAATCCAATACTGATGTTTTCTGAATGACTAGTTGCTGGTTTCATCAGTACCGAGTCAACTGCATCCCCGATATCAGTAGCTTCAGTGTATAGTGTTGCCTGTGTAGCTTCCAATTCCCAGAGAATTTTGACAACCTTTTGCTTGCGTTCGGCTAGATAACTTACCCGCTTCAGTGCGCTCTCAAATCCCTTGCGTTCTAATGTAAATTCATACTCAAATGTTCTGGGAATCAAACTATTGATTTTGGGGTATTCTCCCTCTAAAAGTCGGGAAATGACCTTTGTATTAGGAAGACTAAACTCAATAGTTTTATTTGATAGAAGAATATTGCATACGCTTGTATCGGCACTTTGAGAGAGAATTTTGTTTAACTCGCTAAGTGACTTACCTGGAACAGTAAAGTCAATTGGGTCAGAATATTCGCTATCAAGTATTCCTGTGACTAATGCTAATTTGTGACCATTTGTACTAGCAGCTTGCCACTTGTTGGTATCAATTTTGAAGTTGACACCAGTTAAAACTAACTTTGTTTCGTCACCATTGGTGCAATAGAGTGTCCCTTCAAGTGCGGCTTGGAGTTTCTTGGCACTTAAATTTACCTCTATTGGATTTTCTCCCTTGGGAAGAGTTGGAAACTCGTCGGGTTTTCCGCCAATCAGACGGCATTTACCGCTATTGTGAGTAATTATGCAGGCTTGGTTTTCTACCTCTAAGGTAATTTCTCCTCTGACATTGTTAATAGTGTCAGTTAATAGTTTGGCTGGTAGTGCTACCTGACCTGAAGTTTCTACATTAGCGGTCGTTGTAGTATGAATTGTAAGGTTAAGGTTTGTTCCTGTTGCTGATACTATCCCATCTTCATTTGCTATCAGTAAGATATTTCCTAAAATTGGGTCAGTGGGCTTAGAACTAATTGCGAGATAAGCGGTTTCTAGAATTTCTGCGAGTTTAGATTGTTCAATGTTTAGTTTCATTTGTTACTTTGCTTTTAGTAAATGATGTTTTAACGGGTGCTAGAAATAGCACCCTTTTCGGTTAAATGAGATAGTTTTTTTAGTAGGGCAATTCTTCCATCTCAGTACTGTATGCTGTATAAGCCTGACCTGCTGTACTAGGAGGAAGTGCTGCTACTGGCATATCAGCTGCACCTACCAAGCGATTATGTTCTGCTACAACGGTTGATGTTTTACCGATGCGGTGAGAGAATTCGGGATTTGCCTGCATTGTTGTTTGGATATCGATTTCTTTTCCTTCTGAGAAGAATTCGAGAAAATCGCTTCCATCGGAGTTTGGTGATTTGTAGGAAGTGACAACTGCTACCCAAGATTTATCTCTTTGATTGACTGCTTCTTTAGGTTCAAGAGATGGCGTAAAGGTGGGTTGAAATACACCGAGGCGATGAAACTCTGCACGTTTTTCAGCGACAGTTGTATTAGTAAATCGGGCGAATGCAACCTCTAGTTCGCGTTGGAACTGTTTATAAGCCTCGCCAAATTTTGATGATGCAACGCCTTTAATTGATAGGACAATTGGTACTGAGTGCAGGTTATTATTATTTTCATCAACAAGTTGCAACAAGTAAAACCTTCTCAGTACTGCGGTATCTTTGCCAATTGCTTGGTACATTTCGTACCCATCAGGTGATTCGTACACTCCTACGATTTTGCCATCATCGCGCTGTTCAATATATCTGGGAGAAACATCAAGAATGTGCATCCTGGGCGATTGCAACAACACTCCCATTTCTGGCGTGCCACTAGAGAAGGTGTGCTTGTGTGTAGGTTCTTGTCCTTGCCAGTTAATTGCTGCTAAGTATTTATCTTTGATAAACAACCCGACTTTTTCTGCTTCCATGTGATTGATTACTTGGCAGATGCAGATATTACTAATCGGCGCATTGTACTCAGGATTTGCAAATTTAGAAATAGCTAATTTACGCTTTTGTATTTTTGTACTATTTTGAACTGTTTGTTCAGGGGGTTCAGACTGGGATACTGTGCTTTCTTCAGTAGCAGAATTAGTAGGCTTTGTTTGACTTTTTGGCATAATTTTAATTAATTGAAATCAATCTTTAATGCGTAAAGCAAAAAGTCGTTGTAAAAAATAAAAGTCGTCTGTTGTTAAGACGACTTGAAAGATTGATTGATGCTTAGTTATTTAGATGAACTTTTCATCACACTCTCCCCTTAAGTCTGTAAAGCTGTCAATGAAAGTATCTCCCTGAATAATTTCAGTTTTAGTATTTATAAGTGTCTGGTATATTTGCTGAAGACTGATGATAATTTGTCTAAGAACAGATGTGTTTTCAGTTGTGAAAGTCAGTGACACAGATGCCATGCTTGAATTATGAATTGCGACTGTTTGTTCTTCAGGAGATCCATAACTGGTTATTTGACTGTCTTTACCAGGAATAAATCTATAAGAAGCAATAGTTTCAATTGCCATATTTATCTCCTTGTTCGTTGGGGTTTAATTTCAAGCATTTTATTACTAAGTTTGGTGATATTACTGACCTTCCAACCAGCAAGCTTGCACTTATTAAGTGCTACTTCTAACTCTTGCTGTGTAAGGATTTTGTATCTCATATATTGTCCCCATATAGGGAAAATATACGTGACATATTTAGTTTGATCAATTTGGCAGTATGCCATACACTTGTAGTACACTATGGTTTAATGAGTTTAATGATTCTGGTAGCTACGTTTGTAGGATTATTTGAACTCAAGAAGGCATCTTTATCTACCATTTCCACATAGCTATTATTGGCTTGTAGCCAGCCTTTGAAGGTTTTGTACTTACGATTGAAGAAAACTGATTCAGGTATAACTGAAACTAATACACCACCCGGTACGAGTAACTTCCAAGCCTGGTAGATATGTTGGACAAGTTCACAAAATGGAGGATTCATGATACAGGCATTGTACAAATGACTGGGGTTAAACTCCAGAAAATTTTTCCCTACGAGATTAAATCCTTTGAGTTCTAGAATTTGTCGTAAATCGTAATTAATCTCAACCACCTCTAGTTGAACATTAGGATAGGTATCAGTGATATACTCAGCAATATTTCCACTACCAGCACTAGGCTCTAAAATTTGCCAATTTGGTTTAATATCTGCCAGTTGAACAAGCCGTTGACAGACTAGTTTAGGAGTAGGGAAGAAATCTCCATCTTTCATCCCAATGATTTCTAACTCAAGCTTATTGAGTAGTTGCTTGGTAGTATCAATTGCTTCAGGTTTTACTACCCGTTGAATTTCTGTTATTGCGGATATGATTTCGCTTGGTGTATGTAATCCGGCGCGACTCAAAGACTTTACCCAGTCTCGGTAATATTCGCCTGCCAATTTTTCTTGGACTTTCTGAATTGTTTCTCCCATTTGGGAAATTCTAAATAGGGCTTCTACTTGCGATTTGTGAGATATACCGCGTAGTATTGGTGCGATATTTCCTGCTTCCCACATTTGTGCGATCGCAAATAACCAAGATTGGATGATTTCAAGTTCAATTCCTTCTTGGATTATCCCTTGAGCTATAGTTTTACGATGCTTTGTTACCCTTTGATTTCCAATAGCAGGATTTTTCTTTTGGTCGATTGTTGGCTGCATGGAAGCAGCTAAATTACGGAGGGCTTCTGCTTTTTCTAAATTAGGAATATTGAAAATATCTACTATAGGTGAATTATCCTCGTTGTAGGGTAGATTGAGTAGAGATAGTTGCATTGCTTGATTCCTTTAAATCTTTGACAGCGCATTCAAGAATTAGGGAGGTTGGCACATTCCAAGCTTTTACCTCCCATTCAGTGGCTAATCGTTCTGAGTGACGGATAACTGCACTACTACATTTGTTTTTTCTGACAAGCCAATTTCTAAACTTTTCGGCTTGTTCTTTGGTATCGAACCCGAAGTAGCTGGTTTTTCTATTTCCCAAGGGGTCGGTAATGGTTGCTACCCGACGCGAGAGAATATTGAGCGTCCAACCACTGTTAGGAGTGAGTTCGATTTTCGTGATATTTAATTCTGTTGGATTCATATTTCAACTTCAGGAATTGCTGCTAAATATTCCATAGTTGATATTTCTTTTGCTAGCCATTTATCATGTGCTTCTTGAGGGGTCATTTTGTGGGTTAAAAGTTTTTTCTCCTTATCATCTTCTACAAAAGGAGCTAGTGTTTCTTCTAGCCGGGCTTTGAAATTCAAATGTTTATCTTCAGAATAAGTAAACTGGTAAATACTATCAGTGTTAACGAACAAGTAAACCAGGCTAATTTGCTCCAATGGTATTCTAGTTTGTTCGTATAGGAGAAATAACCTCAGTTGAGTTTGCCATTTGCTCTCAAGAATTTCAAATTTAGGAGGTTTTTGAATTGTCCAGTCAAAACCAACTACTTGATTTTCACCGTAGATAATCAGGTCGCACTCGCTGTAGAGAAGAATATCGTGATATAAATATTGAAGTTGGGCGTTCCATTGTTTATTGCCAGGAATATTTAGAAAAGGTTTTACCTTATCAACCCAGTTATTAATTTGGGGGTATGCCTTCAATAAAGCTTCGACTGGTAGCCCTAACCCAATTTGTTGCATAATGAGGTGAAACTGACCGCCAGCAACTTCAGATTCACTTTTGACAGTTAGATTACGATAATTTATCGTTGATAAACATTCTGGATTCTGTTCAACTAGTTCAAGTGTTTTGTGATTAAATCGATTCATGAAAATATATCCCAAATTTAGTTTTTGGGATATATATGCGTAAGCTATTTGTGGTAATTTGTTTGCGGAATATAGTATTTTTTAAGTTGGTCGATGCTTGTATATAAACTTCGGGTTGACATTGCTTTGAGGTCAAAATAACTGGCGAACTTTTTCAACCCCCCAGTGAGGGTTAATTCAAGTAAATACTGGGCTGCGATCGCACTCGTCATTTTATTGACGAATAGTGATTGATAATTCCGTGCTTGAATTTCTGCACATGAAAGGTTGTTGTCGCTAAGTTCTTCTGGCTGAGGAACTAGCAGTTCTGGGTGAACCAGCACCGGGGAGGGAAGATGCAACCAGAATTGAGGTTTGTCTGGGTTATTGGAAGCTTGGACTATATCAAAATTAGAGTGCGTTCCAATGACTACTTGTCCAGAATAGTTGCTGTTTCCACAATCCAGCCAAAATAGAGATGCTGGCTCATTTGCACTGTTTATTTTGAGAACAGAGTGAATTTTGCTCCTGGCGGCGCTGTTATCGACACAGCCAATGATTACCGTTAGAGTGTTCCACCAACTCGCCGTGCGAATCATGTCTTCTTCAAACCAGTCGCAAACAGCTGTAATTTCTATTCCATACTTGGCACTGCATCTTGCAGCCAGTGTTTCTGCCTTTGGTAGCCCAATTTCAGCTGGTTGATAATTTTGGCGGCTGATATTTTTGAGTTCGACAGTATCGCCATCAACGATCGCAAAGTTAATTTCTTTCCTAGTGCGCTGGAGTTGCAGAATAATTCGACATAAATCTTCTGCCAGAAACCCGCCTGTTCCTCCTACTCCTACTAAGACGAAGTTGATACGAGTATGATTGCGAGGTAAGACGGGTAAAGCTTGTTGGTAAGTAGTTAATTCGAGCATTTTACCTGTGGCGGCAGTTCAAAAATTTGATTGGGGTTGATATCGAAAAAGTGATTGTATATCCCGATGCGGGTATAGATTGTAGGAATGGTATTCAGTGTGCCAATAATCGCGAACACTCGAAATTTGCCTTTTTCTTCCTGATTATCTGCACTTGAAGGATAAGCAGCTAGAGTTCCATGACTGTGCATTTCCACTAAGCTATCTGTATAGTTTTTATTGAGTGCGCTTTCTAAAGATAAGACATGAGTAGAGGACGCGGTTTGCAGTGGTGTATGACACCACCATTGGTTGTTTGTCACTCCCAAGTAGAATAGGATTTCCTGTTGGGGGTTGATACTAGCAGCATTGATAATCTCGGCGATCGCTTGGCTGGGGACTTTTGGGACTTTCAGACGAAAGTAGGGTTCAAGGGGTTGGAGTCCAGCGACTTGAGTTTGAGTTAGTTGCAAGCAAATCTCTAACTCGCGGCGGTGCGATCGCAAGAAAAGCCCATTTGCAGCCAGCCAGTATTCCTGGAGTTTTTGGCTGTAAGGAGGAAAGTTATTACTTGTAGCGAGGTGATAACCGATAAAAGGATTCATGGTTAACTGAACAAATGATTGATAATGTCTTCTGGGGTTGTGACTTTCCAGCTATGAACGGGAACAAGGTCACTTGAAGGGTAGGATTTAGCTTTAGATTCGTGTAATTTGATTAGCTGATTGCAGATATTATCGGGATGAGTTTTTGACTTGCCTTGAGACAAATCCTTGTTAAAAGGTGATTTCCAGAACAGATCCCAAACTTGGCTTATGGTTGCAGCACTGCACATACTGAGAGAATTTCCCCCAAAGCAAATGCTAGAATCTTCCCAAACGTTAGGTAGAGGCGGCTTGTACAGTTGTGCGTCTGGTTTAAATACCCTCCCTTTAACTGCCCACAGGTAATATCTACTACCGCATCCAGCAAATAAGAATGCAGGCATAGGGACAGTCATTACTTCAGTTTCCTGTCCCATAATTTGAATTTGATATTTTTGGGGAGAGTAAAACTGAATAATGGCTTCTCCCTCTGGATTTTTACCCCACCAAATCGTGTTGCTAGAAAGCCATCCAGATGCGGCAGTTTTACTTGTAAAGGCTTTCTCTACTGCTTCAGGAGACAAGAATTTATATTTAGACTCTTTGCCTTCGCGTTCGACTAAAATAAACTGTCCTTTGAGGATAATTAACTGCCCTAGTAAATCATCTTGGGGAATATTGGCTAGCAGAATTTGGGAGATATTTTCTAAGTTAATTATCGGTAAGATATTTGTGTCTACATTCATGCTTTTGATGCTTGATTCCAAATTTTCACTGCTGCTTTTCGAGCAGAAAGAGATGTTTCTAACAAATGGCTAACCTCATTTGATTTCTCTATCATCGAGACGGCTTCTTGCCACTTTTGAGCGAGAAATATGATATTCTCATAAGTCCATTCCAGCCAATCGCTTGTTTCACACGTAATATCTAGCCAAATATTTTCAGTCGAGTAATCTATAATTCGTATGGCTATATCTAAATATTGCAGGGGACTTTTGTAACGACGACACAGCTTTACAAATTTCTCGAAGTAAATTTCTTCTGTTGGAGCAATGTAGTCAGGAGTAAAACCAAAATTTAGTTTCCATTGGCTGATATTGTACCCTTGCCCCATTAATGAAAGTAGGAACTTCTCCGAGTATACCAGTTCCTCAAAATCTTCATTCCACCACTCAAGTCTTTGTGGTGAAACTAGAATACTATCACGTTCGGGATTAAACTCGATTTCATCGATATATTCTACTGGAAATAGATTTTCGTTCACTAGATTAATAAATTCAATTTCTCTATCTAGGTAAGCACTAGTTGGATGTGATTGTTTATTAATAGGTATGGTTGATTCTAACCATTTTTCTGGAAATAATCTTTGATACAGACTTAAAATATTCACTCGTTCGGAAAGATTTTCTAGGTAATTAATTGCTGTTAGAGAAGTAATAGGTATTTTGAATGAGTGGATGTTGCCAAGCATAATGAATCAGCCGCTACGAGTTATAGCGGCTATAAATTTGTGATTACAGTACAGGATATTTACTCGTAATAGCAGGTTGCTGTTTAAGGCTTTGAGCAACTTTTTCGCTGTACGTTTCCCAAGATTGACCGAGCTTGATAGCTTTATCTATCTCAGGTTGTAAGGTAATTAAATTTTCGAGGCTAATTTGACTGTTTATCTCTAGAAGCTTTATCTGCCATCCTAACTTTAGTGCAGGATTTATTTCTTCAAAACTGTTTTTCAATTCTCTAAATTGACTTCCTTTAGTACCTGCTTTTTTTACTAAACGAATTGAAATTGTATCATCAGTTGTTTGTCGTTCAATTTCGGCATTAGCATACTCTGGAAAGTAGACGCTAATAGCTGTTTTGAGAGTATTGTCATCCTGGGCGATCGCCTCATCCAGAGGAATTTCTTGTCCTTCAATAATAGCAATGTACTTCATGGTATTAAAATAGTGACAGTTGGTTGTTAGGTGCAGGATTTTTATCTTTATCTTCAGGTAGGTTACGCTTTTGTACTTGTCTGGATTGCTCCTGTCGATTCTGCTCTGTAGTCTGCTTTTCCATCCTTTGTTTGCAGATATTTAACATTCCTGGGAGAGATGTTTCTAAATCCTGTAGCCAGTTATTTATGATAGGCTGAGATTTAATCTCAGCTAGAGGAATTATCTTAATAATCGGAGGTGCATCTTGAATTCCAATTGTTACAATTGCTTTCTCAGAATTTGGTGTTAACTGAATTGTTATTATGGCGGTTTTCGTAAAAACTATCCCGCTAGATGAATCTTGACTTATAACTTCAGTATTTACTGATTCATCTAATGTTTCTTCTAAACTTGTATTATCCTGAATATCAAGATTAAAATCTTTACTGCTATAGCTATCTTCAAAGCCAGTTGCATTATCGTCAGGTGATGTTTGATTACTCATGATTAAGAGAGATTAGCTAATCTAAATAAGGTGCGGATAGTGATACCTGTCTTGTTAAAAGACTGCCATTTGTAGGCGCATTCGCCTGGTTTGTACTTAGGAGAAAGTTGGCTCCAGGTGTCCCATGCCTTAAATAAAATGGGACTAACACTATGAAGTGCCATCCCGACTTGAATCCACGAATGGTAATCATCTGCAAATCGAGGGTGGATGACTTCGAGTAGCACAAGTGCGGTTTGAATATTGGTTTCTATTGACGGAATTAAATGAGCGTACCTGTCTACCCCATATCTGCGGTTATATTTTTCTTTGGGTAGGTTAAACTTTCTTGTTTTCTCCTGTTTGGCAAGCATTTGGGCAATTACCCAATCAGGAGCTATTTCTATTTGGCGTTCAGATGGACTACAGCCGGGAAGCCATTTGTAATTTCTACCTTCTGGGTGAAAGGACGGGGGGAGGATTGAAGCTAGGTTTTTGCCTCGAAATTCCAGGTGTTCGTCCTTCCCAGTTTTGATTTTGCGAGATTTGACATCGCAAGCTTTTGAATTTGGGATGAGGTATAAGCGTTGGCTGCGATATTTCCTCCCAGAGGTAAATGCAATTGTGGGAGGGAGATATTGTTGAGCGCGATCGTGTAACGATTCCGTAGGAGTTTCGCTGATGGGTGTTAGCTGGTTAAGTTCTTTTGGTTCTAAGTGTTCGTTAATTTGGATGATTTGTCGCCAGGATGTTTCCCCATCGCAGTCAATAGCTACTAAGTACCCTTGGGGATGATTGAAACCGCAAACCAAGGCTACACCAGTGGGTGTGATAAATCTGTTATTTGTCCAAACTTTTAGCCGACGGCGGATGAGTTCAGTTTGTAGTTCTTTGGGAGAGTAAGTGTTTTTTTCCCATTCTTTCCCTAGAGGACGTTTACCAAAGGTAGGGACGATTCGCCATTCTTCGGGTAAGTTGTCAAGTGAAGATACCAAATGACGGATTTGGGCGTGCATGAGTTCATAAAACTTTTTATTAAATGACTCCTGCACGCTTATTGCGTTAGTTTATGTAGTGGTTTTCATTTCTGTTGGCTCTGGTTCTACTTGAATGATGCGAACTCTACCCATCATTTGTTTTATATTTCTCTTGACGTAGAAATTACCCCCAATTGCCAGTCCTTAATGGCACATATAGCAAATTTCTTTGACAATTTTATGTTGAGCATATCTCTTGCCGATGATGCTCCCAGCACCATCCCAACAACCAGTCGTTTTTGTTGCTGAATATGTAGTATCCCTGCCTTGTTTAGTCTATTTAACTACGGAGCTATACTTAGTCGTGCTTCTTCAACTGCTGTAATATTTTGCTATCTTCATTTGTTTTTTACGTGTTTACCTGACTAGGTGCAATATCTGAGTTTAACCTTCTTTTTTGTACTCATTTTGAGTATAATAGTTCAAAATGAGTACAAAAAAGAAGTTGTTATGATGGCACTTTCACGCCCTCGCTTACAGGTTGTCCAGAATGACGAGATTGCCAAGGCAATTGAGACAATTCGCAAACACCGTCCCGGACTCATCAATGATTCGATGGTAGTTACATCAGCCTTGGTGGAATATGCGCTGGCTTTAGAGTCAGACAAGCCCCGACAAGCCAACTATCAAACCCCCTACGGCATGACGATCGTGAAAACAGGTAGTGTAACCTGTGAAACCGGAATCTTCCGGTTTCTAATTCGGAACTTCAACCGCATCGCCGCCATTTTCGCGCATATTGAGAATGAAGATGATACGTTCATGGATTACATTTCACGGGGAGATAAGCCTGTCTATACCTTTGTTTTCAAGGGAAAAGGATTTACTGATTTTGAGTTTATCCATATCGCAACTGATGGCTCGTCGCTGTTTGAGGAGTGCCTGACGCTGCTTGTATTAGATTTCAAACATCATCGCGATGATATTCGCTTTAATGTTATTTACGCTAACCAGTTTGAGGAGAGATGGGGGCATAAATCTGTTAGTGATTATGTTCCATCCCTTGATGAAATGGCTAGAGCGTTTTTTCAAGATGAGAACTACTTGTTTGGCGGTGGGGGTGGGAAAACTTCATGTACCTGGGATTTAGACTGGGAAGCTAATACCACCCCATATAAGGGGTTTGAGGTGAAAGATACACGGTATATTGACTATTCTTATGCACTCGTAGGGTTGAAACCGTCTTCCCTTGCAACAAAAAAATATGGTGTAGAAGTCTTAGTCCGTTCTGGTGTGCTAGCTGTCGAGCGAGATTTGCTACATCATCGGTATCGATGTATGTGTGATGGGTGGACAGAGGAACGACAGGATCTAGATTTTTACGAACTGGGGTGCATCTTTGGTCAACACTTTGGATATAAAGCTATTTTTTCACCTGCAAGATTTCTTAGCGAGATCGCTAGCAGCATTATCAAAACTACACCTAACGCAACTGTGTATGTTGAGAAGGGTAAGCGGATCGAAATATTGCCCATGAAGTGGGAAGATTCATGGTTTACCTGCACTGTTGACGGAAAAGCTAGCAATCAGGGATGGAGTCTCTTACATGATGACCCTAACCCTTTTAGACTCTACGATATGAATGATTTTTTCCCTGACCATTTAGAGCGGTACAAGCAAAAGAAAAAGAACCCCAAATAATTATCGGCGGGACGCTTAGCTCGACTTTATCCAAATGCTAGAACCTTTACATAACAATGGTTCTGGCTTACCAGATTTTTTCTATAATTTTCTGGATGGCGGTATAACATCACATGTGTGAAAAAGTTTAGCTCCTTGGCTGCAATCCAAACACCGTTGAGAAGTAATAGATCACGGGGATAACACAAAAAATAAAACCGCAAAACGCTTCAAAATCAAAGAGTTAAAGATGAAAAGAAGGCTGATTCAATTCGGAAAATAAATCTGTATAACTTCGTGTGTATTAAGCAGCATTTTTGACAGCAACAACCGCAACCGGGACATGAGGAAGTAAAGAAGGAGTTGGTTGACTCTGGCGTTTAGCACTAACGGCTTGAGTCATGAATTCCAAGACATTTCGACGTTGAGACTTCAGTGTTGTCACAACGGTTAACATTCGGGCGACAAAATTACTGCCCCCTTGAGTTTGAGAACCAAAACTAGTACGCCGCCAAATGACAGCAGGTCTAATGGCTCTCTCAGCAGCATTATTGGTTGGTTCGACACCTTCAACTGTCACAAACAACCACAAAGCAGGTTCAACTTTTAAAAGTTGACGACAGGTACGGACAGTTTTAGCCAGTGGAGTTTTTTCTTGAGAACTAATCTTATAATCGGCAGCCTCTTGTAGAGAAGATTTGATGGCATCACGAATCGGAGTGACTAATTGTCGAAACTCATCACGGCTCAATGTTCCATCTCGAATCCGATGCCACAGTTCAAATAGTTTTTCTTGTTGTTGAACCAGAGCATTGCCAATATCGTGGGATACTCCAGTCCGCTCCGATATTTTGATGAATTCTCTCTTCAAATGTGCCCAGCACAATTGTCGTTGTTCCAAACTAACCCAATTGTAGGATGCATATCGATCTGAGTTTAAAATCCCCCCAAATTTTTCCCCCAGTAGATTTTTTGCTGTAACCGTACAACGAGACAATGTAATTTGAAAAAATGTTACTAGTGGAGTAACTGCTACCCAGAGCCAAGCTTTTCGGTTTTTTTGATTAAATCCATCAACGTTTCCTTGGCTAAAGCTTGTTTCATCGGCTCCAACTACAGGAGAGTTTTGTACGTATGTTTTTGCTTCCCATACCGCAGATTCAATTGCATCGCTGGCTTCTTTCTTGAGTTTATTGACTGTACCCAAGCACATCGTGATTCCAAAAATATCCTGCATCGCGCTTTGTACCATCCGGGTACTATGGCGGTATAGTCCACTCAATACTGCCACTAGAGCGACTACCCTTACACCATAGCCACGGGTTGCCACATCTTGTGGTAATTTCGCACGGGTTAAAGTGCCACAATTTCGGCATTCCAGTTGATGCAGACGGTGTTCTACGATTATAGGATTTATCGGTGGAATTTCTACTATCTGATGCCGATAGGGATTGCTATCAACTCCGACTAACTTCTCCCCACAACAATTACAAGTTTCTGGGTGGTGTTCTAAAACGCTCTCACATTCGGACACCTCATACAGATGGCGACTATGCCCCTTATGTCCTGGTTGACCGCCTCGCTTTTTATCACTCTTGTTTTTTTGTTTTTGTTTTTCGGTATTGAGTGGGTCTGATGAAGGCGCAGATGACGAGTTTTTTGAGGTTCGATTGATTTTTTCTAATAGTTCTTGGTATTTGGCTTCTAAATCTGCAAACCTTTTGTCCGATTCTTTTATGTACTGCTCCATTTTCTCCACCAGTTGTTTGACACTGGCTGGAGTTTTTTCCCAATCTGAGTCGGATATTTCTATTCCGTAGGCGAGGCAGTTTTCATCCATGCCCCTTAATTTACCATCTATGTGTACTTAAAAGACTTGGTAACACTTTCAATCCTGTGAACTACTACGTTGAGAATGGCTCCAACTTCAAATGGATAAAGTCGAGCTTGGGTTGTGTTGACAAATCCAACATTTGCGATAGCCGAAGGCTTAAGCTTCGCTTATCGCACTCTCAGATGATACACAAAGCGTCATCTGAACATCTTTTTTATTACTACCAGTAATTTACTGGTAGTAATTGATTTTTTATAATATAAATATTTCAGATGGTGATTATGTTTTAAGCCAATCTTTTGTTAAGTGCATTTTCGACTTGATAAGTCCCAAGAGTACAGTTTGCATTGCAAGGAAAGGTAGGAAATTCAAGATGGTTATTCATAGTTTTTGTTACCTTGCACAGTACCATTATCCCCTCCCTACCCTTCTTTTTTTGATTGTGATAGTAGCTGATAACCTCAAACTCATTATTGCCAGCCTCAAATCTACTTCCTCTATATTGAGAGATAGCATTGTTCCAATCTGGTTGCCAGAGCATGAGTGTATCTATTGCCATTGCTCTCACAGTTGGGTTATCTAATTTCATTAGGATATCTGGTAAGTAATGACATTGTTTGGCAATTACTTCTCGTGCGTAATTTATCAGCCAATACTCTGCTTCTCTTAAAAGAGCTTTTGATTCAAGATTTTGGCACACTTCATCGTAAACCTTAGACATTAAATATGCCCTTTGTTCAAAAACCATCCCATTAGTTCGCAGTTTTAAGTCTGATGGATAATTAATTATCAAATCAGCTAGTTCATCACTGATTTTGGGAAGAGGATATTCATTGTATTGTGGGATTTCAGGATGGGTTATTTTCACCTGATACCCTAGATTAACAGCATAATTTATAATAAAATCAATATTGTTAGAATCGACAAAATCTCCTATTTGAAAATTTGTTTCTGTAAGTAAATATGATGGTGCGTGAATAATTTGAAATCTTTTAGAGTTTGGATTTGAATCAGCTAATAGTTCGACGTACATCGCTTATTCTCAAAACTTTCATCAATCTTGTGCGTAAGCGATGTATGTGGTTGAATTACTAAAAAAATAATCCTACCCAAGCTGGATAGGATTATCTTAACTATTGATTAATAGTTCTTGTCTCTGTTGGATTGATTATTTCCTTTAGTAGAGATAACCCAACTGATTTAAACAGTGCTTCGTTATCATCAGGACAGCGTTGAATTGTTGTACAAGAAGAGCAGCCGTATTTACAAGGACAATTATCGACTAGAAACTTTGCCTTAATAAAGGCAGTCTCTAAATACTTGATGAGGGTATCGCACATACCTGTACCATGTTCACAAGCATCAAAGAAATAACCAACTATCCTAGTATTAGATGGCACTTCTACTAACATGAAATCTATATCTCGACTGTTTGCTCCATGTTCGACAAGTGGTAAACTGAGTATAAGGTGATGAGCGAGAGTATGAACGCAAATTTGGGTTTCATTGCTTTCAAATAGTTGTTTCTCCTCATTGGTAATATATTTCTGTTTATTAAGTATTTCTTTTCTGTGATTTTTGACCAAAACTGAAAAATATTTTCGTGCGTCAGCGTTAATTTCAACTCTGACGCAGAATGTATTGTAGTTAAGAGCAAGTGATTCTTCGTATTTATTTTCCTCCAAGAGTTCGACAAATTCTCGTTCAACCAGTTGGGTTTTACAAGCAGGACAAGTTTGTAAGTGTCCAGGTAAATTTAAATTGAAGTTGCGACATCTGTTACTACTGCAAGTCCATTTTTGTTCCAGCCTGTACAAGTTGTAGCCAGAAATTTCTTCTTTGATTTTGGCTGAAACAGGTGTAAATCTAGCAGCCCCTTGGGGAAGATTGATAATTTTGGCTTCCCCGACAATTTTAATTTCCTCGAAATTTAGGCTTCCTTCAGGACGACTAAATAAATTGGTTGCTTCAATTGGCTTGAGAATTGCTTTCCCTTCGGTTAAATTTAGTTCTTGTGATTTATACTGTACGGGGTTGCCGTCGAAATCTTGAGCAAGATATATTGCACCAGGGTAAACTTCTCTTAGTGCAGAAGATGCCGAACTTTCCTCAAACTCTTCTGCGCTATCTTGATTGATATAACTGATGTTTTGGTCAGTGTTGCCTCTAACTTTAATTTTTGAGTGGACATAACCGAGATTTCGATTAGTTGTCAGTCTTTGATTGTAGCTGAAGATTAGTTGATTATCACCGATTAACTGTCGCGCGATCGCATTACCAGAACTACCAAAATGTCGGGCAATTTGAGCTTGTGTCGGCTTACTTTCTTTGCAACAAGCGAGAATATGCTGCGCCAAAGTTGTTTCATAATTGTGGTTAAAGTTGATAATTTCTGGAGGATCGGATAAAAGGCGTTCTGGGTAATTGGCGTAGTAAGAATCCATAATCGACCTTTTCGACGGAATAAACACCAATAGTCCTGCTTCCTGCCTCCCCGCACGTCCTGCCCTTTGGCGAAAGCCAAGAATTGAGCCGGGGTAACTATGTACGATAGTTGCATCAATACACCCAATATCTAGACCCGCTTCCAAAGCACTTGTGGATATAATGAACTTGACCTTCCCGCTTTGTATATCTGCAATAATTTTGTTACGCTGATTTGCCTTCATGCTCCCATAAAATGCTGAGATGGTTTCTCCCAGATGGGGCAGTTGCATCTCGATTAAAGCTTTACGGATGGCATTAGTTAAAACCTTAACTAGTTCTCTACTATCGCAGAAACAAATCCCGACTATGCCTTTACTTACGAGCATAGCTGCGACTTGGGCAGTTTGGTAAAATGTATTGTTCCGTGGTTTGAGGCTAATAAAAGTAATCTCCGAGCGTTTTGCCCCACTTTGGTCAATAATAGCAAGGTTACTTTGTTCTTCTCGATTAGATATCTTCTGGGCAATTTCGCTGCTGTTACTAATTGTTGCAGAAGCGAAGATGTATTGTAATTTTGAAATATCATTGCCGACAGACTCTATCATAAGTTGAGTTCGCCGATTAAGTAGTGCAAAATGCGAACCAAATATGCCTTGATAAAAGTGCATTTCGTCACAGACAATGATTGAAAGTTTTCTGATTGTTTCTCTAAATCCCCAATTTGAATCAAATTGAAAGTTGTTAAGTTCGTGGTTCCATACATCGGGAGTCACGCATAAAATTGAGGGTTGATTGCTGTAAAGTTGTTTGCGCTCCTGGGGAGGAATATCACCATTAATATTGAGAATTTGAGGGCGAATATTTTCATCTAAGTGGCTAACAAAGGAACGTATTTTCTCTACCTGGTCAAATGCAAGTGCTTTCAAGTTAAAAAATACTAAAGCTGATTTACCCTTTAGACACTCGTGAATGATTGGAATGAGAAAAGAGATACTTTTACCACTGCTGGTAGGAGTTTGGAGAATTATATCTTCTCCTTTTTTGTAAGCTTGCCATGCCTCGACTTGATGAGAATATAATTGACTGATTCCTGACTTGCTTAGGGCTAGTTTAACTAGAGGGTGAATATCATCTGGGATGGGATAAAGTTTAGCTTCTTGAGCAGGAATTACTTCGCAGCTTTGTAATTTTCCAGATCCATTAAGAATAGCAGCTATCTCTTGGTAGAGAATACTTTTACCTATTGGTGCTTGGTTTAGAGGTAATAAATTACCGCTATTTACTTCATGCTCCCAGTCGAAAATAATTTGGTTTAAACTACCCTTTTTAAAGTAAAGATTTTTCTCTATGATGGCGGCGATATGGATAACACCATGTTCTTTGGAATAAACCTGCTTGTTTGCTTCTAACCATTCAGGCTGGTTCATAAAAAGATACCTACTTGCTGTTTTAGCAAATAGGCGTTAGTTAAAGTCGTAGTTTCTATTATCACGACTTTTTTATAGTAATTTATGATAGGTAGTTACAGCTTCTAATAAGAAATTTAATTACATATTCTATTTGAGTAAATTTCAATATATCTAAATTTATTTAAAAAATAAAAAGTATTTGTTTAAATATAAAATATTTGTATCTTAAAAGTATAAGCAGTAAAAAATATAATAATGCTGTTTAGTACTTTTATTTAAATTGCGATCGCTGACCACAGCATAAATAAATTGCAACGCAGCAGTCAGCAATTATACATACTTACACCATAGCTGTTGCCATTTGGCGACAAGACTCGGCGCAGCGACGACAAGATGCAGCACAGCGTTTACAATGGTCGCTATCGTGTTTTTCACATTCGCTAGCACAGCGATCGCAAGCTTCCGCACAGACTCCACACATTTGAGTATGGAGATCCGAATTGCGCGACATGAAACGGGCGCAGAGAGCGCAGGTATCAGCACAGTCTCGGCATAGCTTAATACATTGAGCCATCATCTGTACCATATTGCTATTTAAGCAAGCATCGGCACAGTTTTCACAGTCGCGTAGGCAAGTAAAGCAAGCCTCTATGCAAGTTTCAAGCAAGGATTGGTGAGATTGAGTTGTCGTCATAGTTAGACCTCCGATTTCAGGTTATTAATTTTACAAGAGGTAGTATTCGTACCTCTTCGCCCTTAAGTTAAAAAATTACTAATATGCTTGCCTCTGTCTCGTGATATAAAGAATATTTATTACTAATTAGCTATAACTATTTCATCCTAATTTCATTTAAGTATCCATAAGTATTTTTGTAATTAAAAACCTTAGTACAAATTTCTATCTTTTAGAACTGCTGCGTGCCATAAACAAGATTAGATTTCATCCTGATTTCATTTTTGTCTGTCAAACTATATAGTGGCAATAGTGTATTCTAAATAATTAGTTATTTTGCAAATGTTTAATTTAATAAATAGATTTTTGTCATTAGCCTTAGTAGCGATTACCTCTTTGAGCATTAGCGTGTTAACAGCCTGTTCTACAACCAATTCTCAAAACCAAGCATCAAACCCTAATACCACCGCTACTGATACTAGTGACAAGCAACCGATGAATCATGACGGTGGCATGATGAATCATGGTGCTAGCACGATGAACCACAACATGACAATGAATTTAGGTTCAGCCGATGCCAATTATGATTTGCGCTTTATTGATGCGATGATTCCGCACCATCAAGGGGCGGTAGAAATGGCAAAACAAGCACAGCAAAAATCGAAACGTCCTGAAATTAAAAAGCTAGCTTCGGAAATCATCAAAGCTCAAGATCAAGAAATTGCCCAGTTGAAACAATGGCGCACAGCTTGGTATCCCAAAGCAAGTAGTACTCCAGTGGTTTATGATGCGAAAACAGGTAAAACAGTCCCAATGCCTCACGAGCAGATGCAAGGCATGATGATGAATATGGACTTAGGAGCCGCCGATACTGAATTTGACTTGCGGTTCATAAATGCAATGATTCCCCACCATGAAAGTGCGATCGCAATGGCTAAAGATGCATTGAGTAAGTCTCAGCGTCCTGAAATCAAGAAATTGGCTCAAAGTATCATTGATTCGCAGCAAGCAGAGATTAACCAAATGAAACAGTGGCGCAAGTCTTGGTATAACCAGTAAGCAAAATTATCTGTATTAAGCATAAAGTAAGTGTGCAATACCAATAAAGGTATTGTTTCGCCTTTAAATTCCAGATATGTGTAGGGTGATTTCAGCAATTGTTCAAGCTTGATTTCATCCTAATTTCATTTCTCAATGAAAGACTAGTAAAAGAGTGCATTTGGTGAAACTTAAAAGCACTTTTGAGCGATTGCAAGGGAGCGCAGTACCTTTCGGGTAGCGTATCCGACAGAAGAAGGCGATCGCAATTCCTTCCATCCCATATCCAAGGGCTTTTAATAGCGATGTCTAACTCTCTGCGTTCTCAAACATCTACAGCTATTGGTTGTGTTTCTAGCACATTACTGAGCCTGCTGTTATTAGCAAGTCCTACAACTGTTATGGCTCATGGCGGACATGGAAATGAATTTCAAGGAGGAAGTGAAGCCACTTCAACTAATAATTCTATTCAAGTTGATGCTGACACAGCCAAACGGCTAGGGATTAAAGTCGAGCCAGTTCAACGTCAAAGGTTAGCCATTGGCATTAAAACTACTGGGCAAATCGAAACTCTTCCTAGCCAAAAAGTAGAAGTAACTACTCCAATACAGGGGGCGAAAGTAGTTGAATTGTTGGTAGAACCTGGTGCATCAGTCAAAAAAGGTCAGCCTGTTGCTGTTGTTACCAGCCCAGATTTAGTAACATTGCGCGTAGAATCTCAGGATAAATTAGCACAAGGTCAAGCTGATTTAAAGCAGGCAGAAGCCGACTTGAGACTGGCTCAACAAAATTATCAAAGATATCAACAAATAGCCGACTCGGAAATTGCCCAAGCACAAAGTCAAGTTGACTTTGCTCAGGAAAAGTACAACAAAGATAAGCAATTAGCTGATGCTGGCGCTTTACCCCGTCGCAATGCTTTGGAATCTCAAACTCAGTTAGCACAAGCAAAAGCCGAACTCACTAAAGCCAAAAGCCGCCGGGATGTTATCGGAGCAGAAAATCAACTCAAACGCGCTCAAGCATCTGTCGAGCTAGCAAAGTCAAATATTAATCGTAGTAATACTAGTTATCAAACTCGACTTGCTCAACTGGGAAATCTCCCCAATTCTCAAGGATTAGTGACAGTAACTGCGCCTATCTCCGGTAAGGTTGCTGATAGAGAAGTTACTATTGGTCAAACTTTCAATGATGCGGGTGGCAAATTAATGACGATTGTCAACGACAGTCGGCTTTTTGCTACAGCTAACATTTATGAAAAAGATTTAAGCAAGGTAAGAATTGGCCAGAGAATTAGTTTAAAAGTTGTTAGTATGCCAGATAGTACATTCTCTGGACGAATTTCCCGAATTGGTACGGTGGTAGAAGGAGAAACAAGAGTTGTACCAGTTCAAGCAGAAGTAAATAATTCAAGCGGACAACTCAAACCAGGAATGTTCGCAGAGCTAGAAGTCTTGACAGACCAAACGTCCTCTGCCACTTTAGCCATTCCAGCTTCAGCAGTAGTTGACGCGAATGGTAAAAAAGTTGTGTATCTGCAAAATGGTAATGCTTATCAGCCTGTTGAAGTCACCTTGGGTCAAACCTCTGGAGATACAGTTGAGGTCAAGAGTGGCTTATTCGAGGGGGATATGATTGTGACTGTGCGCGCACCGCAACTTTATGCACAATCATTGCGGGGTGATACTAAGACAACAGCAGACGAACATACACAAGCTCTATCCCAAACAACAGAGGTGAAATCTACCTTACCAGTAACGTTGTGGTTGTTAGGAGCAGGTGGAGGAGTTGCAATAGTTGTTGTAGCTTTCATGGCAGGTCGTCGCAGCAAGCCTCAACTGGTTAAAGTAACGCCAGAACTTGCCTACAACATACCAGAAAATTCTGCCAATGATTCGATAAACCTAGATGATAACCATCGTGCGCCTGAAGAATCAAAGGTCATAATCATCACTAAAAATACTCAACAATAAAGATGCTGAGTGCAATTATTAAATGGGCGATCGCTCGCCGTTGGTTAGTTATCCTGGGTACAATTATCCTGACCATTTGGATATTTCGGACGATTATCCAAATGCCTTTGGATGTTTTTCCTAGCTTTGCACCGCCCCAAGTCGAAATCCAAACTGAAGCACCAGGACTCGCCCCTGAAGAATTGGAATCTTTGGTAACTTTACCAATTGAAAGTGCAATTAACGGTACTCCGGGAGTTACAGCAGTACGCTCATCTTCAGCAGCAGGAATTTCTGTTGTCAAAGTCATTTTTAACTGGAACACTGATATCTATCAGGCTCGCCAGTTGGTAACAGAGCGATTACAACAAGCGCAAAGTAAGCTGCCATCAGGGGTAGAAACTCCGCAAATTTCCCCTACAAGTTCTCCTATCGGCACTGTATTACAATACGCTTTTACATCAGAAAATACTTCTTTAATGGAAGTGCGGCGAATTGTTGATTGGCAAGTGACAAATCGCCTGTTAGCTGTGCCTGGTGTCAGTCAAGTTGTGGCATATGGTGGCGATGTTCGCCAATATCAAGTATTAGTCGATCCAGCAAAACTAAGAGCCTTTAATGTCACTTTAGAAGATGTAGAACAAGCGGCTTCTGCTGCTAATATTAATGCTCCTGGTGGCTATTTAATTACTCCAGACCGAGAAAAGTTAATTCGAGGAATTGGGCGAATTGAATCTATCGAAGAATTACAGCAATCAGTAATTACTGCTCGTAATGGTACGCCTGTCAAAATTTCTGACGTTGCTGATGTGCAAATTGGTGCAGCTATCAAACGGGGTGATGGTAGTTTTAACGGTGAAAAGGCAATTATTGTAATGATTAATAAACAGCCTCAAGCCGATACTCCTACTGTGACTCGTGCGATAGAACAGGCAATGTCAGAGATTCAAGCAGGATTGCCCAAAGATATCAAAGTTACACCTACTTTTCGTCAAGAAAACTATATTGATTCTTCTATTGAAAATGTTCGAGAAGCTTTAATTGAAGGTAGCATTATTGTTGCTTTAATTCTGATTCCTTTTTTAATGAATTGGCGGAATCTAGCTATTTGTTTAACTGCGCTTCCTTTATCTTTATTATTAGGAGTGCTACTACTAAATTGGCTCGGACAAGGTTTAAATACTATGACCTTGGGAGGGTTAGCAGTAGCAATTGGTTCAGCCGTTGATGATGCAATTGTCGATGCTGAAAACGTCTACCGTAATCTGCGAGAAAATAAATATTCACCCAACCCGCGCCCGGTTTTAGATGTTGTATTTGACGGTTGTCAAGAAGTACGCGATTCGGTATTTGGAGCTACCATCATTACCATAGTTGTGTTTTCGCCAGTATTTGCTTTAGCTGGTGTAGAAGGTAGCATTTTTATCCCTATGGGATTAGGGTATATGGCAGCAGTTATCGCCTCAAGTATCACAGCATTGACGGTAACTCCAGCTTTATGTGCCATATTACTACCTCATGGTCGCTTGCCAGAGACAGAACCTTGGGTGGCGAGATTTTTTAAGCGACTTTACTATCCTGTACTCACATTTTCACTCAAGCGATCGCAAATTATTTTAGGTTTAGCGATCGCTTGTTTGGTGGCTGCGGCTGTAATTGTTCCCTCTTTCGGCAGAATATTTTTACCAGAGTTTCAAGAGCAAACTTTAGTAAATACACTCACTCTTTACCCAGGGGTATCTCTGGAAGCTACTAATGCTGCTGGTGAAACACTCCAGCACGCACTTAAAGGAGATGCTAGATTTCCATATGTGCAACTGCGTTCTGGACGTGCGCCGGGAGATGGAGACGCAGCTGGAGTGAATTTGGCACATTTGGATATTGAGTTAAGCGAAGCAGGGATGAAAGACAGGGAGGGTACGATTGAGAAGTTACGGCAGGAATTCGCTAAATTACCAGGAGTAGCACCAAATATTGGCGGTTTTATCTCACATCGTATGGATGAGGTGTTGTCTGGGGTGAGGAGTGCGATCGCTGTCAAAATCTTCGGCCCCGACTTAGAGCAACTCCGTACCATTGGGCAACAAGTTGATAATGTAATGAAAACCGTAAATAGGATTGTAGATTTACAACTAGAACCCCAAATACCGATTGAACAAATACAAATTAAATTCAATCGCCTTGCTGCTTCACGCTATGGTTTAACAATAGGAAAACTGTCAGAAATTATTGAAACCGCCCTCAATGGACGAGTAGTATCTCAAGTTTTAGAAAAACAGCAAACTTTTGATTTAGCTGTGTGGTTAAAGCCAGATGCAAGGCAAAATTTAGATACAATTCGCAATTTATTAGTTGATACTCCTAACGGTCAAAAGATTCCTTTAGCACAAGTTGCTGCAATTGAAAATGGTACTGGGCCTAATACTATAAATAGAGAAAACGTATCCCGTTTGATTGTTGTTTCTGCCAATGCTAGTGGTAGAGATTTACGCTCTATTGTCAATGAGATTCAAAACAAAGTTAACCAACAAGTACATCCACCTGCTGGTTACTATATCCAGTATGCTGGACAATTTGAGGCAGAAGAAAGAGCAACTCAAAATATCTTAATTTCGAGTGCTATAGCTTTTGTAGCAATTACAGTCATCATGTATCTGTCAGTTAAATCTATTCCTTCTACTGCCATGATTATGATTAATTTGCCTTTAGCATTAGTAGGAGGAGTATTTTCTGTAGCTTTGACAGGTGGAGTGATATCTATTGCTTCTTTAGTTGGTTTTGTCACTTTATTTGGTGTTGCTACCCGCAATGGTTTGTTACTTGTGGATAATTACAACACCAAATTTGCTGAAGGTATACCACTGAAAGAAGTTTTGATTAAAGGCTCGATGGAACGCCTAAATGCTATTTTGATGACAGCCTTTACCTCTGCTTTAGGATTAGCACCTTTAGTAATTGAGAGTGGCCCGGGAAAGGAAATTCTTCAACCACTTTCGATAGTTGTATTGGGTGGTTTATTTACTTCTACGGCACTAACTCTAGTCGTTCTACCAGCTTTATATGCCAAATTTGGTAAATTCTTGCTACCTAAGCGTATTACGTCAATTGTAGGGGATATCAAAGTACCAAAAGCAGTTTTTGAGCGATGACAATATCACAGAAAATTTATCTTTTAGCATATCTATGTGGGAACAGCTATAAGAGCGACCAAATCATAGCTACACTATGCCATAAATATTCAAACTAGATTTCATCCTGATTTCATCTTCATTTGAGAAATTAAATACAGTGTCAGATTATCCCAAACGGGTTCAGTGTATCGTCAAGCAAAACCCTTGATTGGTCTCAAAAATGCTCAATTCCATTGTTAAATGGTCGATCGCTCAAAGGTGGCTAATCGTTATAGCCTCAATATTAATTAGCCTGTGGGGATTCCACTCTATCGGGCAAATGCCCCTTGACGTATTTCCGGCTTTTGCGCCGCCACAAGTAGAAATTCAAGTGGAAGCTTCTGGTTTCGCACCAGAAGAAATTGAGTCTTTAGTGACTCGCCCCATTGAAAGTGCCATGAATGGTACACCTGGATTGGAATCATTGCGGTCTTCATCAGCTATTGGAATTTCTGCGGTTAAAGCCGTTTTTAGCTGGGACACTGACATTTACCGGGCGCGTCAACTAGTAACAGAGCGATTGCAAGGAGTGAAACTACCACAAGGAGTTGAGCAGCCGGAAATCTTGCCTGTAAATTCACCTTTGGGATGGGCTGTCAAATATGCTTTTTCATCTGAAAGTACCGACTTGATGGAGGTATGGCGCATTGCCAACTGGGATGTGAAAAATCGCTTACTAGCTGTCCCAGGTGTGAGTAATGTATTTCTTTATGGTGGCGATGAGCGGCAGTATCAAGTCTTGGTAGATCCAGATAAGCTCAAAGCGTACAATGTATCCTTGCCCGAAGTCACCAAAGCAGTACAGAATGCTAACGTTAACGTGCCAGGAGGATTTTTGATTACTCCTGACCAAGAAACCCTAATTCGCGGAATTGGGCGGATTGAATCCATTGATAAGCTTAAACGTTCGGTTATTAAAGCAGTTAAAGGAATACCCGTATTACTGGAACAGGTAGCAGAGGTGAAAATTGGCCCAGGGCTAAGACGAGGAGATGGGCTATTCCAAGGCAAACGAGCAGTGATTTTAACTGTTTCTAAGCAACCTGCGGCAGATACTCCTACTGTTGTCAAAGCTGTAGAGGCAGCAATGGAAGAAATTAAGCCGGGGCTACCCCAGGATGTCAAGGTTACTAAAACCTTTGACCAAGATTTATTCATCGAAGCTTCGGTTAAAAACGTTGAGGAAGCTCTGCGTGATGGCATCATTATAGTTTCAGTCATCCTGATTATCTTCCTAATGAACTGGCGCACGGTAATTATTAGTCTGAGTGCGCTGCCTCTGTCATTACTGTTGGGGATGATTATTCTTAGCTGGACTGGACAAGGCATTAATACAATGACCTTGGGTGGACTAGTAGTTGCCATTGGTTCAGTGGTAGATGATGCGATCGTTGATATGGAAAATGTCTACCGCCGCTTGAGGGAAAACCAAATAGTAGGTAACCCGAAAAATCCTTTACAAGTTGTGTTTGACGGCTCAGTAGAAGTGCGTGTTAGTGTTCTATTTTCTACAGTTATTATTGCCGTAGTCTTTGCACCAATTTTCGTCTTGTCTGGGGTCGAAGGTCGCATTTTCACGCCGATGGGAATGGCATATTTACTATCGATTCTTGCTTCTACCTTGGTTGCATTGACACTAACTCCAGCATTATGTGCCTTACTACTGGCAAATCGCCGTTTACCAAGTACAGAAACTTGGCTAGAGCGTAAAGCACATCAACTTTATCGTCCGGCGCTGAAGTTCTCAATTCGCTACCCCAGGATGATTTTAGGAATTGCCCTTGCAGGCTTAATCGCATCAATGATTATCTTACCTGGGTTAGGAAAAGTCTTCTTGCCAGAGTTTCAAGACCGCTCTTTGGTCAATTCGATGGTGCTTTTACCTGGGGAATCCTTAGATGCAACTGACCAAGCAGCTTTAGCGGTAATGGATTCATTGAAAAACGATCGCCGCTTTGATTTTATTGCCTTGCGGTCTGGGTTTGCTCAAGGAGATCCAGAAGTTGCAGGGGTAAACTTTGGTGAGTTGGATGTGCAGATTAGCGAAGCAGGCGCGAAAAATCGCGACAAGACTGTTGCAGCACTCCGCAAAGAGTTTGAAAAACTTACCGGTGTCGCAACTAATATTGGTGGATTTATCTCACACCGCATAGATGATATTCTTTCAGGCGTAAGAAGTGCGATCGCTGTCAAAATTTACGGCCCCGAACTCGAACAACTCCGCATCCTTGGAAAACAGGTACAATCCGCCATGAGTGGTATTCCCGGCATTGTAGACCTGCAACTAGAACCCCAAGTCCCAGTTAAACAAATTCAAATTCAATTTGACCGCGATGCAGCAGCTCGTTATGGGCTAACTGTGGGGGAACTGGCAGAAACTATAGAGACTGGATTGAATGGTAAAGCAGTTTCCCAAGTCTTGGAGAAACAACAAACATATAATCTGGTTGTCTGGTTGCAAGAACGCTATCGTAATAATTTAGACGTAATTGGTAACTTGTTGGTAGATACACCCAATGGGCAGAAAGTCCCTTTATCTCAGGTTGCCAAAGTTGAGTATGGCACAGGGCCAAGTACCATCAATCGTGAAAACGTTTCTCGGCTGATTGTAGTTTCTGCTAACGTTTCTGGAAAGGATTTGGGTTCTGTAATTAAAGATGTACGCGATCGCGTCAAACAAATTCAACTTCCTGGAGGCTATTACATCCAATTTGGCGGTCAGTTTCAGGCACAGGAGCAAGCAACGCAGACATTAATTATTGCGGGTGCGGTTGCGATCGCGGTAATTTCTGTATTGATTTACTTTGCAGTTAAGTCCATTCCTGCCACAGTCATGATTATGATTAACTTGCCACTGGCATTAATTGGCGGTGTCATCTCTGTAGCCTTGAGTGGTGGGATTATTTCCGTTGCCTCTATGGTTGGTTTTATCACTCTATTTGGTGTAGCTACTCGTAATGGATTGTTATTAGTGGATAACTATAACAATCGCCTAGCAGAAGGGATACCACTCAAACAAGTGATTGTTGATGGTTCGATGGAAAGATTAGTAGCAATTCTCCTGACAGCACTTTCATCAGCACTAGGTATGGTTCCCTTAGTAATTGGTTCTGGTGCAGGCAAGGAAATTTTGCAACCTTTGGCAGTTGTAGTGTTAGGCGGCTTATTTACCTCTACTGCTTTAACACTCTTAGTTTTGCCAGCCTTATATTCACTATTTGGCAGATTCTTGGTATCAAAAAAGACTACAGAATTACAAGATATTCAAGTCACTCCAGGTTCAGTTATATGATGCTTAATTTATTAATTCTTTCCAGATATCCCCCTGGAAATATAGAGATATCTATGCAATTACCATATAATTGCTCGCAATTTTCCTCATAACCAATCAGGAGTAAGTTCATGCAATCATTTAAAGTAGGTTTTATTGTTTTTGCAGGTACAGGGTTGTTATTCTTAGGAGCTTGTAGTAATCAAGCATCTGAATCCCGTAGTAATCCTTCAAGTCCTGCTACAGAAAATACTAATAAAACTGAACCAGCCACCAAAACTGAAACATCTGCTCATGGCGGCTCACTTCGTAAAAACTCTCAAGTCGTCGAAGTAGGAAAATATCACTTAGAGTTAGTACCTGAAAAGGAAGATAACGCAACTCACTTAGATTTATATTTGCAAACAGGTGACAAACACGAAGCAATTCCAAATGCTAAAGTTACTGCTGATATTCAGTCACCAGATGGAAAGCAAAAAACTGTTCCCCTAACATATGATGCTGAGGGTAAACACTATGCTGCCAAATTAGATAAAATTGCGGCAGGTCAATATCAAGTGAAAGTTAAAGCGAATATTGGCAGTGAAAAAGTCAACGGTCGGTTTAGTTTTAATCAATGATTTGAGTACCAAAGTCATGCACTCGTCGCTACTGAAATGGTGCCGGGTGCTATGACCAAATACCTAGCGCATTGAGCATTTTGAAGAGAGTTGCCTATCCTTTAGGTATCTTGCTTCCTCCAACTTTAGCAGCAGTGTTCATGAGTGCTTCAACTGTCGTGGTATTTGTTAATGCAATGCTATTGCGATGATTACAGTTAGGTTAAGCAGAGTTTGTAACAGCATTTTCTCTGAAGTACTTTTAGACACGGTACCTGGTTAAGTCAGTACTATTTTTGTAGAAATTCACTAAGAATTTCATCTTAATTTCATAGTGACCTGTCAAACTGGTTTTATAAAGGTTTATTTGCTAAAAATAAATCTACAATCTAGCTGATATATTTTCTTAATTGAATGATCCAAACAAAGAGAATGCTGATTTATGTTGCCGTATGTAATCTAGCTATCACATCTCTGAGCTATGCTGACTATGCAATTGCGAAAACTGATAACGATAAGCTAGGTACTATTGAGGATAGTTCGCAATATATTCATACTGGTTGGCAACTTGTAAAACAGACATTCCAGCTACACATTCCTAAAAATGGCAAGGCTATTTCCCAACTAATTATAGACGTTCCACCCAAAGTAGCTGTAAGTAATGATGTTGACGTATTGGATGAGCAAGGTCAAAAAATTAAAATTAATATCTTAGCAAGTAGTCAAAGAATTATTATAAATTTTCCTGAACCTGTTACTTCTAGCACTAATAAGTTACAAATTAACTTCAATAAAGTACTACAACCAATTACTGGTTCTCTTTCTATTTACCATCTATCGGCTAAAGTTGTTGGTAGCAGTGTAGAGATTCCTGTAGGTGAAGTTCAAATCCCTTCATTCTAATTTATTTATAAATTTTAATTATAACTGCTTAAATTTCATCTTGATTTCATTGTAAGTTGTCATGCTAGTAGATAGAGGTAGTATACCTCTTCAACAAAAAGATCACTAACAATTTAAACCTGATAATGGTAAGCTAACTGGCTACTTCTCTTGATTAATGACTATGCAAATGAGGGAGTTAAATTTAGCTTTGCTAAGTTTAATATATCTATCAAGAGCAGATTAACTCATAAATAATGAGATGTAATTTAGCTAATTTATTTGATTATTGTAGAGGTAAATATGAAGAGTTTATTCGTTTACACTGTTGTCTTAGCTCTAAATAGCATAGCTATTATTGCTCCTAGCTATGCCAGTGCCAGAACAAATGATGGTAAGGTTCCTCATATTGATTCAAATACACAATTTCCTCCCACTAAGTGGGGAATATTCAGGCATACTTTCCGATTGCACATTCCGCAAAATAGCAAAGCTGTTACTCAACTAATTGTAAAAATTCCAGCAAATATAATTATCAGTAATAATATTCAAGATATCGATGCCGTCGATGAAAAGGGACAAAAAATTAATACTAATGTAACTGTCACTGGTAAAAGAATACTATTATTTTTTGCCAAACCAGTTGCCCCTAATACTAAGTTTGATATCGACCTTAACAGGATAAAAAGACAAAATCTTGGTAATGGTTCTGTTTACAGTTTCTCAGTTAGAGAGGTTGGCATTGATGCAGAAATACCTATAGGTGTTGCTTCATTTCATACTTACTGATTAAATGTTTTTTTACTAATAAGCTAAAGAGTTTCATGAAACTCTCATGTATAAATGTGAAACTAATAATAAAAGAAAAATGTGTAGAAAGTGTTAGAAGAAACAAAATAAAACAATAGATTTATGTTAATGTATGTATTTTAGCAGTGACATATTTTTCGGTTTCTGCTGTATGAACAAGTGGAGAAACAGGTGATTTTATAACTTCTCATCTGTTTAAAAGTGTTGTCATTCTTATTACTACTTATCCCACAGATGCTACTCATAAATTTAAAGTTAATGTATAGGTTAACCTTTGGTATAACTTGCAATTAAGTTACCTGACGTAGTAGAATTCAAGTTAAAAATCAATCAGGGCAGATAATTCCTACAACAGTTTCTATTAATAGACAAAAAGTTACTGTATGTAGCTTTCTCATAACCAATAGATCTTGAGATAATACTCTTAGTTTTAATAAGAAGAGTTAAAAGCAAGAATTCACCACCCGTTTAAGGTGGTGAATTCACCTATATACTATGGACATACAAAGTAAGAAGCCAAAAAGTTTTGTACTCTTGTGTTACTAAGAAGTATAAGCTAAATTAAACCACATTAATCCAAAAATCAGCAGTAATAATTTTCCCGTTACGATTGAATTGTCCCCAAAGTTTATACTTGCCTGCTTGCGGAAAGCTAGTCATAAAATGAACCTGTCCAGTTGGGGTATTTTTGAGTGCGTGAGCATGGATGTAATCTGCTGCTGTTAATGAGCTTGACTGTCGCAGGATAACCAAATGTCCTTTTTCTCCCAAGTAAGGTTGCAAGTCTGTTAACGGTTGATTGTTAGCAGCATCTTGTAATTTAAACATTAAAGTCACTTCTTGACCTGCTTTTACAGTGGGTTCAGAAAGAGCGAGATTGACTTGAGTATCATTGAAAGTTTTACTACGCTTAATGTCAATTTCTGGAGCAGCAATACTGATTCCTGGAACTTGTGTTTTCAATACTGAAATTTGCTCTGTTTGACCAGTAGGTTTGTAGTCACTAAAAAATGTGTAACCACCTGCTTGGGGAAAACTAGCTTCTACTTTGAACTGACCATTATCTTTATATGTAGGATGAAGATGGCTGAAAAACTGAAGATCGTCACTGACAATAATTAAATGCATGAGCTTTTCTTGAAAAGTGTCAAACTTGGCGATCGCCTTCCCTTCTAAATCTTCAACATCAATCAATAGCGAAATATTTTTATTTGGGGTGATTTCACTGGAAACTTTAAGTTTTGCTTGAGTCACTGCTTTCTTCTCACCATGAACTGTGCTACTTGTTGAATGTTCTCCATGATGACTTTCATTGATTGAAGGCTCTTCATGATTATGACTTCCGCTCGTTAAATGCTCCTCATGCTGATGTGTACTAACAGACATTGCTTTTTCTTCAGCGTTAGGTAATGATGAACAAGCTTGAACTATTACCAAAGTAGTAGTGATAGCGATCGCATTTATAAATCTATTCATTGATTTTCTCCTTTACTCAAGATAAAGTGAGTTTAAATTGTCTAGTTGAGTGGAGAGTCAAGAGGTAAAATCAAGAAATTTTTAGTTTTTTGATTTGAATTAATAAAAAATACGTTCATTTTTGAGTGAGCGTATTGTTAAAAAATATTTTTTAGATTAACACTGATTTTTAATTAATAATGGGGCAAATTGTTGGATGATATGTTTCGGATTGAATTTCCCAGCCAGACAGCATCTCTGACAAATCTTGTCTCAAAATAAGTAATTGCTGAATTTGATCATCAATAGCTTGTACCTTATCCTCAAGCTTGATTTTTATATGTTCACACGGTAATTCTCCCTCATCATGAACATTCAAAAATTCTTTGATTTCGGCTAAAGTTAAACCCAGACTTTGGGCGCGTTTAATAAAGTGCAGGCGAGCTAAAACATCAGTGTTAAATAATCTAAAACCACCCTCAGTTCTGCCTGATGATCTGAGTAGACCAAGCTCTTCATAGTAGCGAATGGTTTTAATTGGTACTCCACTTTCTTTAGCAACTACACCAATCTGTTTTGACTTTTCTTGAACTAGCATAATTACTTCTCTTAAATTTAATCGTCTACTTTATCCTAGATTCTCCAGTCAGATGGAGAGTCAAGTATCAACTCGATTAAAAATAATGGGGTAAAGTGAAAACCCCCTAAGCTCAAGCCAGGGGATGTACGCCAAGCTAAGAATTCTCGGTTATTTTCAACGGAGTACGTCAATTCCTGATTGTTTTGCTAACTTACCCGCTTGATTCCTTAACTTTGGTACACCTACAAACAGTAAGCGAATTTGGGTAATCACGATATACAGGATAGGTACTACAAACAAACTCAAGAAAGTTGCAACGAACATTCCACCAAAGACAGCCGTACCCAGAGATTGCCGGCTGGCCGAACCTGCGCCTGTAGCAACAACAAGCGGCCAAGTTCCCAATAGAGTAGAAATAGCAGTCATGATAATTGGTCGTAAGCGTTCTCCAGAAGCTTTCACGGCTGCTTTGGTAATTGAAAAACCTTGTTCACGTAATTGGTTAGCAAATTCAACAATTAAAATTGCATTTTTACTAGCTAACCCAATTAACATGACTAAACCAACCTGACAATAAACATCGTTATACAAGCCGCGCCATGATTGGGCTAACAATGCTCCTAAAACAGCTAAGGGAACTGACAATAAAATAATCAAAGGGTCTACGAAGTTATTGTATTGAGCAGCTAGCACTAAGAAAACAAAGAAAATTCCTAGACCAAAAATAATTGGTGCTTGACCACCTGATTCTAATTCTTCTAAGGTAATACCTGACCATTCGTAACCTATGTTTTTTGGCAAGACAGTAGCGGCTAAATTTTTCATCGCTTCTATTGCTTGTCCAGAACTGAAGCCAGGAGCGGCTGCGCCATTAATTTCAATTGAGCGATATAGATTGTAGTGGTTAATTGTTTGCGGCCCGGTGGTTGGTGTAACCTTCACCAAACTACTGAGGGAAATCATCTCACCCCGCCCGGAACGCACATATAGTTGTCCAATATCTTCTGGGTTAGCGCGAAACTGTTGATCTGCTTGGACATAGACTCGATAAGTGCGACCAAAAGCATTAAAATCATTGACGTAGCGAGAACCGATGAAAGTCTGCAAGGTGCTAAAAATATCTCTGACAGGGACTTGTAAGGCTTCGGCTTTTTCTCGATCTACTTCGATAAGTAACTGTGGTGCATTGGCTGTGTAGGTACTGAATACTCCTTGCAATCCTGGTGTTTGATTGGCTTTGCCGATTAAATCGTGGCTGATTTTGACTAAATTATTGATGTCGCTATTATTTCTGTCTCCTCTATCTTGCAGCTGAAACACAAAACCACCCACACTGCCTAAACTTTGGATAGTCGGAGGATTCACTGCAAACACGGCTGCGTCTTTGATTGCTGACAGTCCACCTCTAGCTTGATTAACAATTGCTGATGCTGTTTGTTGGGCTGTTTTTCGGACATCCCAAGATTTTAGCGGTGCAAATATCAAGCCTCGGTTGGGAGTATTACCACTAAAACCAACACCACCCATTGCAAAAGTACCTTGAATCTCTGGTATCTTCAGCAGTGCTTTTTCTGCTTGCTTCGCAACTTCACGGGTGTAGTTGAGTGAAGTGCCATCTGGCCCCTGTATTAAGTTAATAAAATAACCTTGGTCTTCTTCTGGTAAAAATGCTGTCGGGACGCGCAGGTAAAGCCAGCCTGTCCAAACCAAAGATGCAATAAACAGTACCACAACAACGATTTTAAAGTTGATCAGCAACCGGAGAATTTGTTGGTATCCTTTTTGCATCCAGTCAAGTAACCAATTAATCGCTCCAAAAATCCAGCCTAGTAAACCGCGTGGTTTTTGAGTTTTCCGCAACAACATAGCTGCCAGAGCTGGAGTTAAGGTAATAGCAATAAAAGTCGAAAGTACAATTGAGAAAGCGATCGTCAGTGCAAATTGTTTATATAGTTGTCCCGTTGTTCCAGGGAAGAATCCCACAGGAATAAACATAGCCATGAGTACGAGGGATGTGGCAATTACCGCCCCAAACAGTTCTGTCATGGATTCACTAGCCGCTTGGCGCGGATTCATCCTTTTACTCTGGATAAAGCGGTTAATTTGTTCGACGATGATGATTGCATCGTCTACCACCATCCCCGACCCTAAAGTCAAACCAAACAAAGTCAAGCTGTTAAGTGAAAAATCGAAAATTTTTACAAAGGCAAACGTTCCAATTAAAGAAATTGGAATTGTAATTGCGGGAATGAGGGTAGTGCGCCAGTCTTGTAAGAAAACAAAAATTACTAAGACAACTAGCACAATCGATTCCAATAAATTTTTGACAACTTCCTGGCGAGATGCTTCAACAAATAGTGAAGAATCATAGGGAAATTCATATTTCAAACCAGGTGGAAAGTCCTTTGCAATTTGCTCCATTTCGGCTTTTACCGCATTAGCAATCTTTAAAGCATTGCTTCCAGGAATTTGCAGGATTTGATAGCCAACAGCAACGTGACCGCTATAGCGAGCAAAGGAACTATAATTTTCTGCCCCAAGTTCAGCACGACCAACATCTTTAAGCTTCACAAGTGTGCCATCTGTACCCGCTTTGATGACCATGTTTTCAAATTCGGCAGCTTCTTTTAACCGCCCTTGAGTTTGCAACTCAATTTGATACATTTGCCCATTTGGTGCAGGTGGCTGTCCAATACTACCGATACCTAACTGTAAGTTTTGTTGATGAAGTGCGTTAATTACGTCCTCAGTTGTGAGCTTGCGATTAGCAAGTTGAGTCGGGTCAAGCCACAACCGCATTGCATAGCGGCGATCGCCAAACGTCGCAATATTACCTACACCTTTGATGCGTCTGAGACGGTCTAAAACATACAGGTCTGCATAGTTACTAATAAAAGTGTCATCGTACTTATCGCCTTCACTATATAAAGCCATCGCTAAGACGATACCGCTGGATTGCTTCGTGACAGAAACTCCCGTTTGACGGACAACTTCTGGCAATTTCGGTTCTGCAAGCAAGACTCGATTCTGCACATCAGCCGCCGCAGTATCAATGTCATAGCCTTGGTCAAAAGTGACGATAATGTTGCTAGTACCGTCACTGCTGCTGGTTGAGGTGATATATTTCAAGCCTTCGACACCATTAATTTGGCGTTCTAAAACTGTGGTGACAGTATCTTCTACAACTTGGGCGCTAGCACCAATGTAATTAGCGGTAACATTGATTTGCACAGGACTGATATCTGGGTACTGCTCTACTGGTAGTAAGGGAATGCTGATGATTCCTACCATGAGCATGACGAGAGCGCAAGCGATCGCAAATACAGGTCGCTTAATAAAAAAATTCGCAAACATAAACTTATTTCTTTCTGGGTGAAAATCTAGATTTAATTAAGGCTCAGGGATAATCGGAGCGCCATCTCTTAAGTTGAGTAAACCGGAAACGATAATTTTCTCTCCTGCGGTTAACCCTTTTAGCAATTGATACTGATTACCCTGGATGCTACCTAGTTCTACGGGTTTAAGCCGTGCTACTAACTGCGATCGCTTGGGTGATGATTCAGCTACATAAACAAAGGTTTCTCCAGCCAAACGGATGACAGTTGTTGTGGGAATTAATACTCCTGGGCGTTTGTCCCAAATCACTTTCGCTTTAACAAATTGGTCGGCTCGCAAATGTCTGCGGGAATTATCAAACAGTGATTTTACTAAGACTGACTGCGTATCGTTAGCGGTGTTGGGAGCGATGAAAAATATGCGACTGCTTCCGAGATTTTTACCTCGTTCGTCAATTAATTGCAATGTCATTCCCGGACGTAATCGGGTTGCTTGCTGAACTGGTATGGAAATATTGACTTCTAGAGTTTGATTTTCGGTAATAGTTGCCAATTGAGTAGAGGTATCGACAAAATCACCGATTTTGATGGGGATGTCGCCTACTTTGCCAGTAAAAGGCGCGGTAATTTTGTAGTATTTCAATTGGACTTGTTGTTGTTTGGTAGCTGCTTGAGCTTGTTGTACAGCTTTTTCGGCTTGAGAGATAGCAGCTTTTTGGGCTTGAATTTGGGCCTCAATTGCACTCAAGTTGGCTTTAGCTGTAGCTAGTTTGTTAGCGTATTGATCCTGAGTTTGACGAGATATCGCACCTTCCGCAGCAAGGTAAGAGTACCTTTGGTAGTCCAACTGATTTAACCTGACATCAGCTTGTTTGGATAAACGTTCAGCTTCTATAGATTTGAGAGTTGCTTTGGCATTTTCGAGTTGCGATCGCGCCGCCATTGCAGCTGCATCCACACTGCTAACTGCTGCTTTTTGTTCTTCCGCATCGATTTGCAGAATTGGTGTACCTGTTTTTACCTCATCGCCGGATCTCACAAAAATCTGACCGATCTGACCTTGGATTCTGGGACGGAGAGTAACTGAACGACGCGATCGGAGGTTAGCAATAAAATTGGAACTTTGTTCAATTGTGCTTGCTTGTAGTGAGGATAATTTTACTTTAATTCCTGGAGGTGCAACAGCTGTCGCTACTGGAGATTTTTGACTGGGAGTCAGCACACGCCAAACAACAATACCTCCACCTACCAAGAGTAGGGTTAGCAATAGCCAAAGCCAAGGTTTTTGTGAGTGTGGTGACTGCAATTCAATCTGGAAATCATCGTCTAAATCTAGAATAGGAGTCTGGCTTTCCAAGGGGTTCATATTTGAGAAATTTCCTGTAAACTAAGTTGAGCCAAAATAATTTTTAATAGAAAAATTTCTATCAACAGTTAGCAAAACAATAACTGTTGATATACTTTTGAAATTCCTAGATAGATGGATAGCCAACAGAGGCAAACGCTTCTTTAACAACTGTCTCTGATGCTTGAGTTTCAATACTAACGGTTTTAGTTTTTGTGTCAGCTTTGACAGTGGCAGCAGCATCAAATTGTTGAATTGCATCGGTGATGGTATTTACACAAGCTGAACAAGCTAATTTAGGAATAGTAAATTGTAATGTCATCTTTGAAAACTCCTGACTTTTACTACTAAATAGTGGTTTGTTTGAGTAAGTTTTTAATTTTTTACTCAACCTGGAATTAGCTTAAATTCTCCATCTGCCTGGAGAGTCAAGAGGAAAAATAAAAAAATAACTACAGATAAAAATAGATGTACACAGATAAATCATCACTGTTTATCTGTGTGCATCTGTGGTTTTATATAAAATTGAAATTTTTGTTCTTGTAATTAGTGAAAATCTTTTAAAAGTATTAATTTTAGTAAAATTAAAAGTGTATAAGCAGCAATAAAACAACTTAATTCTTGAGAATTGCTGTAGCTACCATCAACCCCCATACAACACCAAAGCGAATTCTGGTTGCGCGATAAACCGCAAAATTTGCATCTTCAAGCAAGCGGTGAAATTCATTTTGGGTATAACACTGCTGATGAGCCGGATCGAAACCTTTAAGGATAATGTCACATATTTTACAAAGTAAATAATCTCTACACCAATCCAGGATCATAACTTTACCATCAGGCTTCAGGACTCGTCTCATCTCCTTTAATGCAGCAAGTGGATCGTCAAAGTAGTGAAACGCATTGGCAGACACAATCACATCAAAACTATCATTGTCAAATGGCAAATTTGATGCACTCGCAATCTGGAATGATACTTGAGGATAAGCACTACATTTCTGTTTGGCGATCGCCAGCATTTTATCTGAAATGTCTATCCCAACAATTTGTTGTGATGAATATTCAGCTAGCAGTAAATGTTCAAACTCACCAGTACCACAGGCAACATCAAGTATAGTATCTGTTGGTGATATCTCTGCCCATTTTTTGAGGAAAGATAGTGTATTAGTTATATAACTTTTCCAACGTAAATCGTAAACACCCGCTAACTGGTCGTACTGTTTGCGAACTATAGTTTCACTCATATTATTTTTTGTAATATTTATTCATGTTCAATAATTGGACAAATTGTTGAATGATCATTATCAAGCTTTATTTCCCAACCAGATAGCAATCCTGATAATTCTTGTCTCAAAATCAGTAATTGCTGAATTTGTTCATCAATAGCTTTTACTTTATCTTCTAGTTTAGTTTTTATATGCTCGCAAGGTAATTCTCCACTATCATGAATATTTAAAAAGTCCTTAATTTCTGACAAGCTTAATCCTAAGCTTTGAGCGCGTTTAATAAAGTGCAGTCTTTCCAAAACATCAGAGTTAAATAATCTAAATCCGCCTTCTGTTCTTCCGGATGATTTGAGTAGATCAAGTTCTTCATAGTAGCGAATAGTTTTAATTGGTACGCCGCTTTCTTTGGCAACTACACCAATCTGTTTTGCTTGTGCTGGAGCTAACATACTTACCAAACTTCAGTGAAATATGATTACTGAATCATATCCTAAACTCTCCATCTAACTGGAGAGTCAAGGATGAAAAATATCATTTTTGAAAAAACTGCTCTCTAATGATTTGGGCTTCTCTGGCTTATACAAGTTAAAAGCCAGAGTTTAATCTAGCCATTGGAGCGATCGCGGCTGAAACTTCAATTCCTGCTTGGCTTTGAGATTAGATGCCCCTCGCAGTTGAGTGGCATAGTAAACTGCATCTGCTCCTTGAGTTTTGAGTGTGTCTTCAACGGATACCCTTACAGGTGGCTTTGCACCTAACCAATCAGCATAGGCAGATAGCCATATTCGCAATTCTAAAGGGCGATCGTCAACGATGTTATAAACCCATGGTTTACCTTGCTCAACAGCCGCAACAGTGGCAGTAGCAGCATCTTCAACGTGTATCCATGACCAAACACCCTGTCCGTCATCAACAATGGGAAATTGCTGTTGTCGCACAAGATTTGCCATATCTCCGTCTGATGCGTACCAAGTTCCTGAACCATAGAGAAAACCATAACGCAGGACAACACCTTCTAAAGTATTTGCAGACAAGAGGCGATGTTCTATATTTGCATACATCCGTGTTCCTGCTGCTATGGCAGGTGTGCTATCAAAGGCAAAGGGCGTTTCTTCATCAGCTAAACCTATACCTGGAGCATACCAGAAAGCACTGGACTGGAGAATGTAACGCCGGACTCCTGCTGCTTGAGCCGCTATTTGCAGGTTTGCTCCTCCTTCTCTGCGGGTGCGATGGTCTAGGGCAGTTGCAGCACTCATTGACTCAGGAGTATAGTTTTTGGGTAAAGCAGTGAGTAGGTCAATGACAACTTCAGGCTGAATACGGCTAAGGGTAGTATGAACAGCATCAGCATCAAAGATATCAATGATTTCGGATTTTGCTCCCTGCTGAGTAAGAAAATTGGCGTTTTGGGGAGAACGAGTCAGGCCAGTTACATCATATCCAGCTTGAATTAATTGTGTGATGAGTGGACGACCGATCACACCGGTAGCTCCAGCAATTAATACTTTCATAGTCATCTCTGAACTAGAATGTGTTGAATTAAACGAGATGAAAAATTAATTTGTGATACCTAATTACTCACCGTTCGCGTAATCGATTCAGGAAATAAAGAATTGAGCCAAATGGCTAAAAGCTTTGTCATACATGAATGAAACGCATTAAGCATTGGGATATCTAGACTTTGGAGACTTGGACAATCAATACTGCGATCGCTCTCAACAAATCTAGATTCCTGGCAATATGTTTTGTGAAAGTTGGTATGCAAGAGACTTATACCCTGGTTTAAAATATTAAAGCTAGACATAGCAATACTTTCAAGTAATTTTCGGGAATTAATTATTTCCTATTTGGATTACGCGAACGGTGAGTAATTAATCTAAAGTTGTAGATAATAAGATATCAAGAATAATTAACCGCAGATAAACGCATATGAGCGCAGATAAAGACGGCTAATTAAACCCATTAACGTGGTCGCCAAGCAATATTGCCAGAACCGTACTGAATGACCATTAGTAACCCACCGATGATGCACAGATTTTTCATGAACATGATCTGCTCAATTGGGTTAGTAAAGTTGCTATGGAAAATAAAGGTAGCGATGAAGGTGAATATGGCTAAAGCCGCAGCTCCTAAGCGTGCATAGAAACCCAGGAGTAAAGACAGTCCAGCCGAAATTTCTAGGGCGATCGCTACTGGTAAAAATAGCCAGGTGAAAGGCATCCCATAGGCGGCCATATATGCTTGTGTATCAGCTGGGTGAAGAATTTTATTGAACCCTGACCACAAGAATAAGCTAGATAAAAGAATGCGGGCAATCAATGGCAAATAATTGCGAGTTGCATGAAGTCCGGTATTGTATGGTTTTTGTGGTTGTAAATTTGTAGCTTGGGTAGTCGAGCGCAGATGATCGCCTTTCATAAAAATTCTCCTATTATTTTCAAAAATGTGTGCTACGTATTCCCCTGCTCCACCGTTAGACCAATCTCTTGGCCGTAAGACAATTCCAACGTGTGACCATCTGGATCTCGCAAGAATGCCCAATATCCGACCGGATACCCAGAATCTTTGGGTTCGTCAACCAGTACCCCCGCTTGACGAGCCTGATCACACAAAACATCCATTGCTTCACGACTCTTACAGCCAATTCCCAGATGTGCTAATGGCGAGAGAACAGGATGTATTGACTTAGTTTCAATGAGAACAATTGCAAATGGGCGAGTATGGTCTGTCAGCCAAGCAACCGCAACCCCTGTGTCAGTATCAATGCGACGATGAGCTACTTGCATTTGAGCATAGGTAGCGTAAAAATCAATACTTTTTTCAATGTTTGACACAGGTAGGGCAATATGTGTAAGTCCAATATCAATCATTTGATGTTCCTCATTTGATGTCAGCTTCAATATTGATGCTGGCTTTTTGAATTCCTTGATCTACAGTTGTTTCATGCTCATCGATTGAACTGAAGGATTTGGGTTGTGGTTCTTTCATCGTTTTTTCTTCCTTTATGACTGTTGATTGAATGTCTGAAGCTTCGGCTTGAATTTCACCACGAAACATATTCATGCCACAGGTAAAGAGATAATTTCCGGCTTGTTTGGGTGTAAATTCCACAGTGGTTACTTGATTAAGCGGTAAATCTGCGGCAATGTGAAAGTCTGGAATCACGACTTTTTCTAAGCAACTGCTGGGATCTTTGCGTTCAAATTTAAGCCTTACTGGTTTCCCTACTTGCACCACTATTCGACTTGGATCATATCCCCCATCAACGGTGACAGTGACTTCTTGGACATTTCCACCTGTTGCAACTGCTTTTTGAGACTTAGGTTTACTGAGTAAAAACCACCAAAGTTGTAAGCCGATTAGTCCAAATCCGCCGAGAGTCACGGCTATTTTGTTCCCTAGTGGCTGATCGATACGTTGAAATTGATTAGTTTGGACTGTTGTGGATGAGTGCGTATCATGGGATTTTTGTGCGATTGCTTCACCCGATGCAATTGAGAATACAATTCCTAAACTGGCTATACTACCGATGAGTGCTGTTTTGTTTACCATTGAAAAACCTCCTACTTGAATGTGATTAATTTGCCAACTAAACTAAAATTCCTGAAATCACTCCCAGCAGAAATCCAAATCCTGCTAAAGTTCCGAAAAATATGGTTTGATTGAACATTTTTATTTCCTCTATGCGAGTGTTTTAGGTTGGAAGTTACGTAACCGCAGCGCATTGGTGACTACAGAAACTGAACTAAAGGCCATTGCTGCACCGGCGATAATAGGATTGAGTAACCAACCGAAGAAGGGGAACAGAATCCCGGCGGCGATGGGAATACCAGCAACGTTGTAGATGAAGGCGAAGAATAAGTTTTGGCGAATGTTGCGAATTGTGGCGCGGCTGAGTTGAATTGCTGTAACTATGCCTTGTAAATCGCCAGAAATCAGAGTGATATCACTAGCGGCGATCGCCACATCTGTACCAGTCCCAATGGCAATTCCCACATCGGCTTGAGCTAAAGCTGGTGCATCATTGATACCATCACCAACCATTGCAACAATTTTGCCTTCTGCTTGTATTGCTTGCACTGTCGCGGCTTTTTGGTCGGGGCGCACTTCTGCCAAAACTCGTTTAATACCAACTTCATGGGCAATACTTTCTGCGGTGCGGCGGTTATCACCTGTGAGCATGACAACTTCTAAACCGAGTCTTTGTAATGCTCTCACAGCCTGGATGGAAGTGGGTTTAATGGCATCAGCAATCCCCATCAATCCTTTGATTTCGCCGTCAACTGCTAACCAAACTGCTGTTTTACCCAGGTATTCTAAGCGTTCTTTATCTTGTTGCAAGGCTTGAGTGTTAATACTCAACTCTTCCATCCAGTGTTGTGTACCAATTTGCACAAGACGGTTAGAAACGATACCTTGGACACCGCTACCTGCGATCGCTTCAAAATCGCTGACATCTGCTAATGGTACTTCCTGAGATTGGGCATATCTGACAACTGCTTCTGCTAAGGGGTGTTCAGAATTGCGTTCTAAGGATGCGGCTAATTGTATCAGCTTCATTTCGTTGCCGTTGAGCGTACCGTCAACTGTCAGAAAATCTGTAACTGTCGGTTTACCTTGGGTAATTGTGCCAGTTTTATCTAACACAATTGTTTGAATCTGGTGTGCTAGTTCTAAGCTTTCGGCTCCTTTAATTAAAATGCCGTTTTCTGCACCTTTACCTGTGCCTACCATCACTGAAGTCGGTGTAGCTAAACCCAATGCACAAGGACAAGCGATAATTAACACCCCAACTGTGGTAATCAACGCCAGGGTGACATTGCCCATGATGTTGTACCAGATGATAAAAGTAAGGATAGCGATCGCAATTACTGCCGGCACAAAAGCGCCAGTAACTTGGTCTGCTAGTCTTTGAATTGGGGCTTTTGAGCCTTGAGCCTGCTGTACTAATTGCACAATCTGCGCCAGTACGGTATCTTTTCCTACTCTTGTCGCCCGAAATTTAAAACTTCCAGTTTTGTTGATGGTTGCACCGATGACTTCATCCCCTGGTTGTTTTTTCACAGGTACACTCTCGCCAGTCACCATCGCTTCATCAACTGTGGATGTCCCGTCAACTACTTCCCCATCAACAGGAATTTTCTCCCCAGGACGAACCAGCACCACATCACCAATTTCTACTTGTTCAATGGGTACATCTATTTCTCGTCCGTTGCGAATTAACCTTGCTGTTTTGGCCTGTAAACCAATCAACTTACGGATAGCTTCTGAGGTTTGCCCTTTGGCGCGGTTTTCAAATAGTCGCCCTAGTAAAATCAAGGTAATGACGACAGCACAAGTTTCATAATACACATCTGGCATCAATCCCTGAGCAATAAAAAAGCCGGGAAACAAAGTAGCAAATAGGGAATAAAAATATGCTGCACTTGTACCTAAAGCAATTAAGGTATCCATTGTCGCGGCATGACGCTTAAAAGCTTTCCAGGTATTAACGTAGAACTGTACAGCACACCAAAACTGTACAGGAGTTGTGAGGACTAATTGCACCCAAGGATTATGCAACCATGTGGGAATAAAAGGTAGGTTTAACCCTGTCATCATTGGTAGTGAGCCAATCACCAGCACTATGCTAATGATGCCCCCTACTGTTACTTTTTGTTGTAAATCACGGGATTCTTTCAGGCGATATCTTTTTTCTTCATCATCTTCTCCCGCCATCAGATTTTGTTCTTGGAGGGGATAGGCAGAATAGCCTGCTGCATCTACTGCCTCTTGTATAGCTTGTAAATCTGTTTTTCTGGGGTCATAATCAACTGTTGCCTGTTCTGCCCCAAAATTCACACTACATTCATTTACACCAGGGACAGAACTAATCGCATCTTCAATACTTCTGGCGCAAGAAGCGCAACTCATACCGCGTAGTTTAAGTGTGGCATTCTCCATTTCAAAGCTCCAATTATCAAGTCGTGTTCAAGACTGATTTCATCTTGAATGCTCCAGTGAACTGGAGTGTCAAGGGGGTAGAAGAAAAAAATTGGAACTACGCAAAAAGTCCTTTCTCAACTAGCTTTGCAGCTATTTCCTATACATTAACTGAACTGGGGAAAAATTTCTGTTCAAGTCTCTTGACTCTCCAGTGAACTAGATATTTGAAGATAAACTCCAGCAAACAATAACCACCTTGATCTAAAGTTCGGAAAGCTTTTGGAATGCGCTATTGGCAAAATTTGCCTATGGTTATACCATTTCAGAGGTTCTGGCATAGTTCAGCGTCGGACTTGTAATTCACTGGACTAACAGCTATGAGCATCATCCATTTACCCTCAACAAAAACCACTGTTTCAAAATCTCCCACTGTTTCAACCTTAATTCGTCCCCCTGAACCTTCTCTGTTAATTGCTTTCTTTAATGGAGCCGTACTGCCTATTCAAGCAGCAATTAATGCTCAGTTAGCTCGGTCAATAGGTTCTTTCCCTCTAGCTGGAGATATTTCCTACTTCGTAGGCACTATAGTTCTCGTAAGTCTTCTATTAACTGGCAAATTCGGACGACCAAATTGGTCTGCGTTACCCAAAGCACCTTGGTGGGCTTTTTGTGGCGGATTGGTGGGTGCTTGGTACATAACCTCAAGTGCATACTTGACAACTAACTTGGGAACTACGCTCACAATTGCGTTGATTGTCAGTGGTCAATCTTTCATGGGGATGCTGGTAGATCATTTTGGATGGCTCTCAGTGCAGCCTCGTCGTCTCACGCCTAACCGACGCATTGCTGGAGCGTTATTACTCTTAGCCGTTTTTTTTCTCACTTTGAAATAACAATTTTTAGTTTGGAGTATTAGTATGGAAATTTTGCTAGCGATCGCTGGTGCTGGTTCTGCTGGCGGACTGCTTGCTTATGGTAGTGCTGCTAATGTTCGATTAATGCAAGTAATTCGTTCCGCGATCGGTGCTGCTACTGTTAATTTCACTATTGGATTTACAACTTTAGCACTACTGATGGTGCTGGGAGTCATCGGCCCACTATCCCTCAATCAATTGTCTCAAGCTCCTTGGTGGGCTTTCTTTGGCGGTGTTTTGGGAGCAACTTACGTAACGCTCAATACTCTCAGCATTCCTAAATTAGGTTTGACAAACACAACAATGGCTGTAGCATTTGGACAGATGCTGATGTCACTGATCATTGACCAGTTTGGTTTATTTGGGGTTATGAGTCATATCGTCAGTGCGCCCAGATTATTAGGAACTGGGCTTTTATTAGCCGCAGTTATACTTACACAATTAGATGCTAAACACAACAGATAACTAACCAATGATATATCTGAATATCTGCAATAATTCAATCCATCATATTTGGGATTTTCTTTGTTCATGGATACTGAAGGATTTTATCGTCGTCCCTTACCTCCTCCTAGTATTTCTTTTGCTTCCCCTGATGGACGAAAAATCTTTCAAGAAGCGATCGCATTAGGGGGTATGGAGGGTTATTTTCCCCTTGCCGAACAATTTCATACCCAATCAGAGCCAGCTTTTTGCGGGTTAGGTACGTTGGTCATGGTTCTCAACGCCTTATCAATTGATCCTGGGCGAATTTGGAAAGGTGTATGGAGATGGTACGGTGAAGAATTTCTCGAATGTTGCCAACCACTGAGTGCAGTTAAAAATCAAGGCATTACTTTTGACGAATTTGTCTGTTTAGCGCGTTGCAATGGAGCTAAAGTACAACCTTATCGTTACGACCAAAGCAACCTACAAGAGTTCCGAGAAGCTGTTAAGCAAGCCACCTTTCTACCTCAAGGTTTACATTTAGTTGTTTGCTATTCACGACAAGTTGTAGGACAAACTGGGGATGGACACTTTTCACCAGTGGGAGGATACCATCCGGAACGTGACCTTGTGTTGCTTTTAGATGTAGCTCGTTTTAAATACCCACCTCACTGGATTCCCCTAACTGTTTTATGGGATGCTCTACAACCCACTGATACTGCAACTGGTAAGTGTCGTGGCTATATCCTTATTTCTAATAAGAATATTTCCAGTCAAAACTTCTTTCATGTAGGAGTTGATATACATCAATGGGCGATAGTTGCGCCTTATTTTAAGGATATTGCACCAACTTTACTAGCTCAAGAACAGCCAGATTCATTATTTGCGTTACTGGATACGATATTAATAAATTTGCCACCAGAGTTAACTTCTGTTCTCTGCATTACTGGAGATCATCTATCAAATGAATTTTTTGAGATATGGTGCTGTTTATTGGAAGAAATTAAATCGCATCCTTTATGGACAGTTGTTCAAGACGTACTGTTGACTAGAAATTGCTCGGAAACTTCTGTTACAGGAAAATGGCAACTCCAAGAGAAAAACTTAGCTCATTTGCTAACAATGTTTCTTTTATCTTGTCCAGAGGAAATTTATCAACCGCTAAATGAGCATTTGCGTTCTCAGATATATCAACTCCGAGAAGTCGATAGGCTGCCGCCACTGATGCGTCAGGAAGTAGTTAGCTTAAAAGAACAAATGTTAGCGTTACAGAATTTATTTCAAACATTATCAAATTAAATCTACAACAGTTTGCATATTTGTGTAATCTCTGTAGAGACCTTATACGTAAGATCTCTACATTTCTTCCTGTTTAAGTTTTTTCTCTTTTAGATGAGTGTGTCTTCATACAGAATTGGTATTACCTCTGCCTTTCTGTTTGTTATAAACTAGATTTTTTTGATAATAAAGTCTACATCACTTGAAATACTTTGTGATGAGTTAGGTTTAGCATAGTGATGTTGTGCAAGCCAAGCGCGAACTTCCTCTTCAGATAACGCATGGAAACGATTTCCGATCAGTGAATCATCAATAATCCACCAGATGTTACCCATGCGATCGCTTGTCTGCCAAATAAAAGCAGTTGAACTATCCATCAAAGCTAGAGCGATCGCTCTAGCCGCATAATTCAAAGGTTGGCTGACTTCATTAAATTGAGGTCTAAATCCATCAGAAATAAACGTCAAATTGAGATATTTACAGCCAATTGTCCTCTTTGTGATGAAACAGTCCGTACAGTGCAAGAATTAGCTTGTTCAAATTGTGAAGTATTAGTCTATGATTTGCGTTCAAATCAGGAGCAGCAGACTTATCTAGCGAAAGCTGAACATTATGGAGTTCAGTCAGTTCCAGCCATCGCTATCAACGGAGTGTTAGTGCTGACAGGTAAACCAACTCGTGACCAATTGCTAGCAGTGGGTGTGGGTCAACCACTGAATTAAGTATGGATGTCAAACAAAGTCCAAAAAGCGCGATTGCCTTTAGCAGTGTCCTTCGGGCAATCGCATCTATCACGACACCAGTAAGGATGCGATCGCCTTGATTATGTAAAGAAACGTGTATAAGAAAAATATTTCATCCTCTTTTCATCTCTAGATGTAAATCTTAAAGTATAGGTTTTTGTTGAAGATAAAACGATCTAGCTATTTGATTGGAAAAAAATAACTTGATTTTTGCAAGAAAAGTGAAGCCAACAAAACTTGCATATTACTTGATTTCTGAGCAATTTTATTGAGTTTAATTTAAGATTTTTCGTCTCACAAGTTCCTCACAATCTCTCGATAATTTCATAAATATAAGTTGTCTTTAACTCCTAAAACAAGGTGGGGCTATGAAAACAAAAACATTTTTGTATGGCTTGGCCGGTCTATTAACCAGTGGTACGCTCGCTGGATTAGTAATTTTAAATAACGCACAAGCTCAGGTTTCAAACTCAGAACACAATACTCATCACCCATCTACAGAAACTACTCCTCCTCCCCAAAGAGGGATGATGACTAATATGGATCAACATTTCATTGAAATGATGATTCCTCATCACACTCAAGCAGTGGAAATGGCTGATATCGCATTAAGTCGCGCTCAACACCCAGAAATTAAAAAGCTAGCTCAAGCTATTAAACAAGAACAAAACCGCGAAATTCAGCAAATGAAAACTTGGTACAAGGCATGGTACGGGAAAGAAGTACCTGTAACAGCCATGACTCGTCAAGAAATGATGGCAATGCATCAGCGTATGTGCCAACAGATGAACCCAGGCATGATGAAAATGCCGATGAACTGCAACATGATGGGTATGAATGTAGATTTGGCAGCCTTGAAAAATGCACCAGATTTTGACAAAGAATTTATCCGTCAGATGATTCCTCATCATCGTATGGCTGTAATGATGTCGCAGATGGCGACTCAAAAAGCTACCAAGCCAGAAATTCGTAATTTAGCTCAGTCCATCATTAAAACTCAAACAGCTGAAATTAACCAGATGCAGCAGTGGTATCAGGCCTGGTATAAATCCAACCCCGAAGAAAGTTGAATTCCGGAGAGATTTTGACCTGACACGATTGACATCTGCTCTCAAGGAGGTCAATTATGTGGAATTTTTTTAGACGCAAACGCCCACAAGATAGTGAAAAGACTGCTGTAGACCCAGTATGTGGCATGACTGTAGAAAAGGCTACAGCATTGAAGTCCGAGCGAGACGGACAGACTTACTATTTTTGCAGCCAGACTTGCCTGCATACCTTTGAATCACAACCAGCATGATGAAGGAGTTCACTGAAAGATGGCAAGAACTCACGAGCATCGGGGACATAAACACGCAAGCGTTATACCCGAACCAGGCGGGATGGCGAAAGACCCTATCTGTGGCATGACAGTACCTAAAGCCACATCCTTGAGGACAGAAAGAGGTGGACGCAATTACTATTTTTGCAGCCAAACTTGCTTAAACACATTTTTAGATCCTGAGAGGGAACTCAAATCAATGCGGACTCGCGTTACCGTTGCCATGACGGGGGTACTGCTTTTAGCAATTATGCGAGCGGCTGCATTTTTGGGACTGGCAGCAGGCATAAGTATCTTAAGCTGGGTGCCGATTTCTGCTCTACCCTGGTTTACTTGGGGAGTCTGGCTTTTTATCCTGGCTACCCCTGTACAGTTCATTGGTGGCTGGTCATTTTACGTGGGAGCGTGGAATGCCATCAAAAGCCGCTATGTAAACATGGATTTCCTGATTGCTTTAGGAACCAGCGTTGCCTATTTCTATAGTGTGGCAGTGATTTTCTTTCCTAATGCTCTACCTGTTGGAGTTGAGGAACGTAGCGTTTATTTTGAAGTTTCTGCCGTCGTCATTGCCTTTGTTTTACTAGGCAAGTATATGGAAGAAATTATCAAAAAGAACTCATCGGCAGCAGTACGCAAACTTCTAGATTTAAAACCTGCCACCGCCAGAGTCATCCGAGATGGTATGGAGATGGAAATTCCGGCAGAGCAATTAATGGTGGATGAAACAGTTGTTGTCCGTCCGGGAGAAAAAGTACCGACGGATGGAATTGTGCTGGATGGATCTTCATCTGTAGATGAGTCAATGCTGACAGGGGAGTCACTACCAGTAGAGAAGCAAGCCGAATCTGCGGTGATTGGTGGTACTTTAAACAGAACCGGACTTTTCCGTTTTCGGGCGACTCGTGTGGGGGCGGAAACGGCTTTAGCTCAAATCATCAAAATTGTGGAGGAAGCCCAGACAAGTACGGCTCAAGTCCAACGGTTGGCAGATAAAGTAACGGGTTATTTTGTGCCTGCGGTTGTGGGAATTGCGGTACTGGCATTTCTCGGTTGGTTACTTGTCGGGAACTTTCCGCAAGCTTTACTGGCATTTATTGCTGTGTTAATTATTTCTTGTCCTTGTGCTTTGGGTATTGCTACTCCCGCCGCGTTGATGGTTGGTGTGGGTAAGGGAGCAGAAGGCGGGATTTTGATTCGAGGTGGTGAAATTTTAGAACGAGCTGAAAAGCTGTCTACCGTAATTTTCGACAAAACTGGAACCTTGACTCGTGGTGAGCCTAGTGTGACGGATATTGTACCCTTGGCAGAACGCCCAAACGATGAAATTCTGCGGTTAGCGGCGGCGGTAGAAGCGGGTTCAGAACATCCTTTGGGTGAAGCAATTGTGCGAGCAGCCAAACACCAGATGCTAGATATTCCCAAAGTGAGTAATTTTGAGGCAATTCCCGGACATGGGATTCGGGGAGAAATCAATCGAGATAGGATTTTGCTGGGTAATCGCCGCTTGTTCCGCGAGCAAGGCTATCAGATAAATCCGGCAACAGAAGAGATATTGACTCATCTGGAATCTGATGGTAAAACAGCCATGCTGGTTGGTTGTAATGGTCTGTTGATGGGGATTGTGGCAGTAGCGGACACCATCAAACCTGAAGCCAAGGAAGCGATCGCAGCTTTGCGTCGGGAAAAGGTCAAAGTTGTGATGCTCACTGGAGACAACCAGCGTACTGCCGAAGCGATCGCTCGTCAACTAGGAATCGATAAAGTAATTGCTGAGGTATTACCCGGTGATAAAGCCCAAGTCGTTAAAGATATTCAACGACGCGGCGAAGTTGTGGCAATGGTGGGAGATGGAGTGAATGACGCACCAGCCCTAGCAACTGCTGACATTGGGATTGCGATCGGTTCTGGTGCGGATGTGGCTAAGGAAACAGGCGGGATCATTTTGGTTAAAAACGATGTGCGAGATGTTGTCACCTCGATTCGCCTATCTCGTGCCACGATGCTCAAAATTAAACAGAACCTATTCTGGGCTTTTATCTATAACTCCATTGGCATTCCTATCGCTGCCTTCGGTTTACTCAACCCAATGATTGCCGCAGCTGCGATGGCTTTGAGTTCCTTGTCAGTGATTGTTAATTCATCGCTGTTGAAAGGATTCAAATTATCAACAAGTTGAATTGCAATTGCTAACTGCATTGGGGGAAAAATTCTATGAATCATCAATCTAGTCAAGATAGTTGGTGGCGAAGCCCCGCCAAAATAGCCTTATATGTTTTCCTGGCCATTGCTGCATTTTTTCTCATCACTGAACACTTAGCACATCTAGCTGGAATTCTGCCCTACTTGTTACTTTTAGCCTGCCCATTCATGCACTTATTTATGCACGGAGGACATGGTGGACACGGCGGACACAGTGACGGAAATGATCGTTCATCTCGGTAAAAAATATCAATCAACAGGAAATAAGAAATGAACAACGCACCCGCCTACGGTCTTTGGTCTTTGGTGATTATCAACTCTTTGGTATTTATCATCTTTGCGTTCAGCTTTACAAAACCAAAAAGTCCCCGTGATTGGCAAGCCTTTGGTGCTTTTTCTGCCTTTATCATGGCTTTGTTCACTGAAATGTACGGCATACCTTTAACAATTTACCTACTTTCAGGTTGGTTGCAAAGCCGCTATCCAAAGTTGGATTTACTTTCCCATGATGTAGGACATCTCTGGTGGACAATGCTGGGTATGAAAGGCAATCCTCACTTTAATGTGTTGCATATTTTGAGTAACATCCTCATTTTTGGTGGGTTTATCTTATTGGCATCAGCTTGGGAGGTGCTGTACAAAGCCCAGCGTTCTCACACATTAGCTACTACTGGCCCTTATGCAACAATTCGCCATCCCCAGTATTTAGCTTTTATCACTATCATGTTCGGTTTTTTGCTTCAGTGGCCGACAATTCTCACATTATTGATGTTTCCAGTGCTGGTGTGGATGTATACACGACTGGCACGCCAAGAAGAACGTGAGGTGCGAGCAGAATTTGGTGCAGAGTACGATCGCTATACCAGCAATATACCAGCTTTTTTCCCTCGTCTGGGAGACAGCACCAAGAGAAGTAATACCTAAAATATTGGGAGAACTAAGTAAGTGAAAAGACAGGAAAGAATCAAAATCCTGTTTAATCGTCAAAACGCCTTTGCATTGGCAATTTTGCTCCTATGTTTAGCCGTCTGTTATTGGCTACTGAATCCCCAGGTAAATATATTAACACCGGAAGGATTTAGACAAAAGGTTAAAAATTTAGGCTTACTTGGCCCATTTGTCTATATTGGTATTTTGGCTTTATCTGTAGTTATTAGTCCTATTCCCAGTGCGCCACTCGCAGTTATAGCTGGCACTATTTGGGGAGCAGTTATAGCAGGAATCTACAGTATAATAGGAGGTTTTCTAGGTGGTTTAATTGCTTATTTTTTGGGACGAACTTTGGGGCGAGCGGCAATAAAAGCTTTAACTGGTAAAATCATTTATTTCTCGAAAAACAAAGGAGAGACATATCTAAGCTGGTTAATTTTTATTACTCGGATGCTGCCAATATTTTCTTTCGATTTGATTAGCTACGCTGCGGGAATCGCTGGTATTTCTCTCCCTAAATATGCCCTTGCTACTTTTTTAGGCATGATTCCTTCAACATTTTTACTTACATATATGGGAGGAGCATTAAGCATAGGTACACCTTTAGGAATGGTTATTTCTGTTATTTTCCTCATTGTAATTATAGTGTTGCCTTGGTTGATTAGACGCTATAACTGGTTAGGAATGAGAGATATTGTGCGTGTGGAATAAATATATTTTTAAAAAATTGAATTTATTCAAGCTTTCCACTCAGTTAATCAGAGGTGAATTATGCTATCGCAAAGTCATCATCGAGAAAATCAACATAATGTCAGGCACTCTATTAACAAGTTAAACACGCGATCTCTTTCCCTGGCTACAGCTATCATTACAGGCTTAGTTTATATACTCTGCATTCTGTTTGTAGCAATAGCACCAAAAGCAGCAATGGCTTTTTTTAGTTATGTCCTGCACATGGACTTGACTAATATTGCTAGGGTGATTACCTGGGGAAGCTTTATTGTTGGTCTTTTATTTTGGACTGTAGGCACAGCTTTATATGCTGCCCTGATAGCTCGGCTCTACAACAGCTTTGCAACTAGGTAAAAAACTCAATATACATGAAAAGCCTTTGTAAATCTGGCAGTAATGTATTATTGCAAAAATTTTCATCCTACCCTACGGTTGATGCTATCACCTATGCCAGTAGGGTAGGGAGAAATTACAGGAATATTAAGTTGATAACAATGTGGCTTTATACTCGAAAAAAATAAAGATTGGGCATCACAAGGGTTAATAACTATCAAAATAAAAGAAAACCTATGAACCCTATTTTAAAAGACCCAGTTTGTGGCATGACCGTTCAACCAGGCAGAGAGATCACTGCCTTTTACCAGGAGCAAACAATTCACTTCTGCTCCGAATTCTGTCGAAACAAATTTTTTCAGCATCCAGAGCTATACATCACCATATTAACTACCACTAGTTACGACGAAGCCAAAGAAAATCGGCGGGTTGCCTATTTCTCGATGGAGGTGGCTGTTGGTTCTGCTATGCCAACTTACAGTGGCGGCTTAGGTATACTGGCTGGCGACACTTTGAAATCCTTTGCCGATTTGCGAATACCTGCGGTTGGGGTAAGTCTACTCTATCGCAAAGGTTACTTTCACCAAAAGCTGGATGAGTGGGGAGGACAGCAGGAATTTCCTGTTTTGTGGAGTCCCGAACATTTCCTGCACCTTTTGTCTGAAACTGTTCAGGTCGAAATTGAACAGAGAACTGTACAAGTTCGAGCTTGGCAATATGACATTGTTGGCTTAAGTAACTACAACGTCCCTTTAATTTTGCTAGATACTGGTGTTGAGCAAAATACCGATTATGACCGTACTTTAACTGATGTTCTCTATGGCGGAGATGAGCGATATCGACTAGCCCAGGAGATTCTGCTGGGAATTGGTGGTGTCAGAATGCTCAACGTCCTCGGTTACAGGGGAATTGAAAGATTCCATATGAACGAAGGACACGCCAGTTTGCTGCTTTTAGAGTTGCTAAAAGAACGAAACGGGATAAATACAGAAACATGGGATTTTAGTAGCATCAGAAATCAATGCGTTTTTACTACTCATACCCCTGTTCCAGCAGGACACGACCAGTTTGACTACGGCTTAGTGCAGTATAGTTTGGGACACATAGTGCCGTTTGATGTACTGCAAATGTTGGGGGGACGCGATCGCCTCAACATGACTATGCTAGGACTAAACTTGAGCCACTATGTCAACGGTGTTGCCAAGCGGCACGAGGAAGTTTCGCAAGAAATGTTCCCCGGCTACCCCATCCACCACATCACAAATGGTGTTCACTCATGGACATGGACTTGTGACAGCTTTAGAACCCTATACAATCGATATATTCCTAGCTGGAGTAACGATCCATCCATGCTTAGGCACGCTATTAGCATTCCCCAAAAGGAGATTTGGTCAGCCCATTTAGCGGCTAAAGCTCGTCTTTTAACTTACATTCAGGAACAAACTCATTTTTCTTTGTCTGCGGAGACTCTGACGATTGGCTTTGCTCGCAGAGCTACTCTTTACAAACGAGCAGATTTAATTTTTTCCGATATTGATCGACTTTTGGAAATTGCCAAACAGGTTGGTTCTTTACAGTTTGTTTTTGCTGGTAAGGCGCACCCCAAAGATTATGCTGGCAAAGAGTTAATTCGACGGATATTTGAAATTTCTCACCAATTACAGAAGCAGATACCTATAGTTTTTTTGGAAAATTACGACATGGAGCTATCCAAGCTGATTGTATCTGGCGTGGATTTATGGCTCAATACGCCACAGCGACCTTTAGAAGCTTCTGGAACATCGGGTATGAAAGCAGCACATAACGGTGTTCCCAGTTTCAGCATACTCGATGGTTGGTGGATTGAGGGACATATCGAAGGGGTGACTGGTTGGTCTATTGGTTTTAGAGAACCAGAGTTTTCTGGTTCAGATGTCCTGAACCGCCAGGATGCAGAGGACTTATATCAGAAGTTGAAAAACGTAATAGCTCCAATGTTTTATCAAGAGCGCGAGCGGTGGGTGGATTTAATGCGACATGCGATCGCACTAAATGCTTCATTTTTCAATACCCACCGTATGGTACAGCAGTATGTCACGAATGCCTATCTGCCCTGAAGGTTTTTCTAAAACTCAGGAGATATTTTTATGTTTCACAAGATTCTGGTTGCAATAGATTGTTCTAAAGTTAGCAAGCGTGTTTTTGAAAAAGCACTTTCTCTAGCAAAGCTCACCAAGGCTAACTTGATGATATTTAATGTTGTATGTCCTGAAGAAGATGGATATCTAGATAACTCTGAACTGTTAAATTACTATGATCCAGATAAAGACAGCGAAGCCGTAAAATATAGCCAAAAAATGTTAGATAAATTCTCCCAGCCAAAGTTAGAGATGTTGCGTTTATACACAACAGAAGCAACAGCAGCAGGTGTAGAAGTAGAATACAAACAACACGTTGGTCAACCTGGCGAAACCATTTGTGAATTTGCGCGAAATTGTCAAGCAGACTTGATTGTAATTGGACGGCTGCGGTGGCTTTCAGGTATGGAAGAATTTGTTTTGGGTCGTGTTAGCAATTATGTACTTCATCATACTTTTTGTTCCGTGTTAATAGTGCCATAATAGCTAGTCATAATTGCTCTGATTATTTCCTTATACTTTTTGTTCCGTGTTAATAGTGCCATAATAGCTAGTCATAATTGCTCTGATTATTTCCTTTGAAGGGCGAAGAAAAGCACGATTATTTCACTAATTACACCCGCAAGCATTCTATAGGCTGCTGAAGTGGCTCCGCTATTTCTGGTAAAAATCGAACTTTCACATACTACTAAATAAAGGTCGCAGCAACTACTGTTGCCAAGTTGATGAACCAGTTCTTTTCCTTGTGAATTACTAACCCTTGAAAAGTATTTTGCAGAGCCAATTAATTATAATCACTTATAATATTTATTGCATATTTCCTAACTTTAGTTAGAGCAGAAAAACAACATTATTCGCACATTAACTAATCAATAAATATAAAATTTATCTAAAAATTATGAATTTTAACCTAATATGCCAAAATTATTATTGACTCAATAGACATTTTGTACAACTTAGTTTATGTAGCTATTCAAACTAGTTTTAAATTATACTTTGACAATTTGTATACTGAGTCTTTGCTGTTTGATTATGTACCGTAAAGACTCTTAGCTGACTGTTTAGTCTTGTATAGCTTAATCCTAATTTTTAAGAATTTCATCTTAATTTCATAAGCTTCTGTCAATCTACTAATAGGGGTATCCCTATGGCAAACTATGCTAAAATCACAAATTTACAACGAACTTTTAAATACCCAGTTTGATATGAGGGTGCTATTAGTCGAAGATGAGCCGGATTTAGGGGCTGCTATTAAGCGTACTTTAAATCAACAAAAGTACCTAGTTGACTGGGTTATGGATGGTAATGACGCATGGGCTTACTTAGAAAATAGTTCGGCGCAATATACAGTAGCGATTCTTGATTGGATGCTTCCAGGAATTAGTGGTTTAGAATTGTGTAAAAGATTGCGTTATAAAGGTAATCCTCTTCCTATCCTGATGCTAACTGCTAAAGATAGAATGGAAGATAAAGTTGCCGGACTAGATGCAGGTGCCGATGACTATTTAGTAAAACCCTTCGGCATGGTGGAACTTCTAGCACGATTGCGGGCTTTGCAGCGTCGTTCTCCACATTTCCAACCCCAACAATTGACTGTTGGTAACTTGACTTTAGATTATGGCAACAGTACAGTTGTCAGACAAAATACTACAGGTGAACAGCAAAGTATTCCTTTAACTAATAAAGAGTTCCAACTATTGGAATATTTTATGAAGCACCCCAAGCAGATTGTCACTACTGAACAAATTCGCAATCAAATTTGGGAAGTTAATGCGGAATCTAGTAGCAATGTAGTGGCAGCGCAAATACGTTTGTTACGTCGTAAACTCACAAGTAACGACTGTCCTAACCCAATTGAAACTTTGCACGGTATGGGATATCGTCTTAATTTCTCAGATGAATCAAAATAAACTGTTTCGGCTCACCCGCCTTCGTTTAGCTCTGTATTACGCTATTGTTATGGGTTTGATTTTAAGCCTATGTGCCTTTAGCTTTTACAGGTCTGTGTTTCATGCTCATGTGGTAGCTTTAGACAGTGAAATTGAAACTGTAGCTGGGACACTGCACGACAGTATTGAACTAAAATTGCAAGAACCTGGACGTTTGGAACCTTTGGCACTCAAGTTATTTCCAAATGTAGATAAATGTAAAGTTGAAGATAGTAATTGTATTCAAAAACAACTGCATCCTAAACGTCATCTTCTGGGTATTATTACTAAAACTAGCTACTATATACGTTTTTTTGATATTTCAGGAAAATTAATTGCTAATGCTGGTTATTATCCAGAGGGATTACCTAATATTTTTAATCAAAAAACTTGGCAATTTCTCAAAGATAGCAAAGGCAGAGAATACCATCAAATTACTTTATCTCTGCATACCCAAAATTATCAGGATTGGGGACATATGCAAGTAGGGCGAAGTCTAGAAGAGTTTAATCATTATTTGGATAGCGTAAAGCTAATTTTGATATTAGGGCTGCCGATAGCTATGGTTATGATTGCAGGTGCCAGTTGGTGGTTGTCAGGATTAGCGATGCAGCCAATTTATCAGTCATATCGACAAATTCAACAGTTTACAGCCGATGCTGCACATGAATTACGAACGCCTTTAGCTGCGACAAGTGCAACTGTAGAATCAGCACTTTTAATGTCAGAAATAGATGAACAAGAAACACGAGATATATTGCAAACTATACAGCGTCAAAATCAGAGGTTAACAACTTTAGTCGTTGACTTATTGATGTTAGCACGTTTAGATAGACAAGCTCAAAAGTTACAGCATGAAGTTTGTTGTTTAAATGATATTGTTAGCGATTTAATTGAAGAATTTGAAGCGATGGCAACTACCGCAGGAGTAAAGTTGACATCATCAATCCGAGTTAAGCAAAATATGAATGTTATAGGGAATTCCGATCAGCTTTATCGATTGGTTTCTAACTTAATTGTCAATGCAATTCAATATACACTTAAAGGAGGGGAAGTCACAGTTATCTTAGAAAGCAATGATAATTATGCTGTAATTAAAGTTCAAGATACAGGTATTGGTATCCCACAACATGAACTGAGGCGAGTTTTTGATCGTTTTTATCGGGTAAGTAGCGATCGCTCTCGTAACACTGGTGGTTCTGGATTAGGATTAGCCATTGCTCAAGCAATTGTTCAGGCACATCAAGGCAAATTAAATGTACAAAGTGAATTCGGTAAAGGTAGCATTTTTACAGTTCAATTACCCAGGTAACATGAGTTATAATAATTTAATTGCAATTCTGTTTGTCGTGTATATTTAATTATTAATTTTCTAATTAAACTCATATTTAAAATATTCAGAATCTACTACTAATATTTATGCTTGCAAATGTGTATTATGAAATATATACAGAAACAACAAGTTGAATTAATTATCCAACAAGCTTGCAAGGAAAATTTTACTGATAGCGAGAAAGCTATTTACGATGACTTTATTCTGGAAGCGGGGGTAACAGACCCAGCCAAGATGACTGAAACTACTGCTGATATGTTGATTAGATACCTTGATGGCTGCGATGCATCTAACGAGTTTGTTGCTAATGTAGTGAATCGCCTCGCACAAGTTGCCCCTGTTCATATCATGACCAGGATTCTTCTCAGCGATAATGATGGTGATGGTGTGCCTTTATACCAAGAACTCCAACTTGGTACAAAGGCTACTGTATTTAATACTCCGTCGGAAATAGCTGCTGCACAACAAAAGCAATATCAGTTTTTTCCGATTCGGAACAGCGATATAGAATTGTAAGTTTAAGCCACCAATAAATTTTTTACAGCGATCGCAAGACTCCCAGCCCCAATAATCAGGCGATTCCCCTGTAAGTATAACTTTGGAAAATTACGCCAGTATCCTTATCTTCATCCCAAAACCACCAACCTTGGCATAGTTCAGAAAGAACGCGCATTAGTGCTAATTGTTGATGTGCGATTTCCCCACTACCGTAGCTGACGTTACTAGTGCCATCCCATGATTTAAGAATTGATTCTAAATTGTATCCATTGCCCATAATCCAACTGGCGTAGAAGCAGTCTTTGGATATTTCTTCCATGATGGCCAGTAGTTCGAGTGCGGCATCAGGATTGGGTGATTTCAGGGCTTCAAGTGCAAGACGGAGGTTTTCTTCTCTGTCTGCAATAAACTCTGAAAAAGCTGCTCTATTTGATGGTAAATTGTCTTTTTCAAGTGTGATTAATTTTCCATTTACAATCTTGACTGGAGTTATATTTGAGTAGTCAGTTTGGTCATCTTCACTTGCCTTTACTTTTATAGCTAAAGGATGCCAATGGATACGTTCAATTTTATTAGTCTGAGGATTTTTCCATGCCCAGAATAGTTTGTGAGATGCTGCACCCTTAACTGTAAGATAAGTTCTTTTATGTCGAATGGGATAGTCTACACCTTCTTCTTTTTTCGCTTGTAAAAATGCTTCTATTGACGGATATTCTTCATTGGGATATGCCATTATACGTGGTGCTGTCGCATATGTGTAACCTGATATGCTGCTATCACCATTTTTCAATGGTAACAAATTCCATTTTTCGTTTATTGGATTCTGTATCCAAAACTCAACTGATATTGTCTGTACAAACTGATCTAAAATCTGAACTACACAAGGATAGTAAAGTGTGAGTTGTTGGTTGCTATTAGTCATTATTATTCCATCCATTCAATAGGGGATATGGTTTCTTTTTTGGCGGGAAGTATTTTGACTTCATAGCCATAAATAATTAATTCGTGCAAAGTTGCTAGTAGTTGCTTGAGTGATATACTGTCCCATGGGCTGCACTCTAATATATGTTTCAATACCTGAGCGGGAGCATTAACCACCCAAAGACTATGAATTCTTTTGTTCCTAAATCCAGCACATAATTGAACAATTGGTTGTAACTCAACTGTTATTTTTGGTACATGAATAATTGCTGAACTTATAGGGATTACTGGTTTATATTCTAAATTTTTAGATTGTAAAAAATTGGGGTCACTGTACCATTGTCCGTCGATTTGATATGCAATCATTAGGTATGGCAATGCTTTAATCGCATTTATAGTTCCCCATCTAGCAGTTTGTCCTGCATGAAACCAGATATAAGAGCCGTTGTGTATTATCATGTGCAAGTTTTATAATTTTGACTTGAGGCTTTGCTTGTTCAGCTAATTGATAACTTCGTCTGTGGTAGAAAGTTTGGTTACTTGGTCTACTGAACAATGATTTCGTATTTGTATGAATACTTGGTTTCAAATTGCAAATATTATTCATTGCAGTAAACTTTATACTCAGGTACAACACTTTAGATATTAGTGATTATTTCCTGAATCACACATCATCAATGACTACCTTGCTGATGTGTGTAACAATTGTGGTAATTAATCTACTAGTTTGATGTGTGTTTTAAAACTAAATACTTGCTGTAAAATAAAAAGTGCGCCTTTTTAATTGATGACGCACTTTTATTAAAAATAAATTGATAGTTAAACGTGGTGAAGGATAATATTTATTGCGTCTTGAGTGCTAATTTTATATTGTGTAGCAAGTTTATTCATGTTGGCTTCACCATTTGCATGATCTTTGATGATTGCTCGAACAATGTTTGGTGAAACATTAATCTCACTATTGGTAACAACTGGTTTAGGTAAAATTTGAGAAATCAAGAATTCTTTTCTTCTTAATAAATGTATTTGACGATAATGTTCTTTTCTGGGTATCCACAGACAATTTCCGGGGGCAAAGTCACTCTCTTGATCAATACGAGATATAACTGTTCCTTCGGGTGCTAATCCCATATCTTTTAGAAATTGGGTAAAGTTATCACGCCAGGATGCATCAACTTCAATTCCGCACCCGCCATGATATTTGTACTGATGGTGGTTCTTGTTATAGCAGATACGCTTGATGTGTAACCAGGAGTTATACTCATGGCTTTTGCAGTGACCGTGGATAGTTTTATCGGTCTTGAGGCTGTCCCGTTGCAAACATCCGCAACTTTGTGTAAGCCCTCTTTTTAGGCTATTTTTACTAACATATTTTTGGGTTCCGCATCTGCATAAGGTAAGGAGGAGTAGTTCGCCCCTTTTCCCCTTAACTTCTACATCAGATATCACTGTTAGTCTCCCAAAATTTGCACCAACTGGGATAGATTCTTTTCTTTTCTTACAACCGCAGTTAGTTGAGCGGCCATTGGTGAGAGTGTGACTGTAAACAAGTTTTTGAATTCCACAATCACACTTACATAATACTTGCTTTCCTTGTTTTTCTAATACAGTCCAACTACCGAATTTTCCACTTATATTAATTACTCGCTTTGTAGTCTCCATAAATCATTTTGGTGTTATTACTGCTGGGTTAAATATTTAAAACAAGCTGTTTTTCTTGCTCCAGTTCCTTCTTTATCCAAGCAAGTTGTTGTCCAATGGCTAGGTGCTGCATGGGTATTTTTGTCTCGTATCCCTTCGCTTGTAAAATGGGTGTTACCTCCTGTCTGTAAAGCTTGCCCGTCAAGAACACAAACTCTATTTCCAAAGATGCAACTTGTATGAGGTTTTCTGCTACTTGTTCCGCCCATAGTATACGTTCCTGATGAGTTGACTAACTCCCCGGCGTAAATGCACGGGGATTATTCAGAGTCAAATTAGATTTGGTTGCCCATAGTCTAATTCTTCTCACGCTGGTCAAACAGCGTCTACCCAGTCTGCTTAAGTCAATGCCTAAGTTTCTGGCTACCTTGCGTAAAATGTTAGAGCTTCCATTTAAGTCGCTATTAATTAAACTACCGTCTTTAGAACGATACAAACCACGTTTAATTCTCTTACCAGATGCTTTCCACCCGTCTGGTTTCTCTCCATATTTGGGTAGGGAGTCTCCATCTAAATATGAGGCACAAGAAGTGTTAGCTTCTTCTGTTTCAACGTAGCGAATACTGTAAATACCGCACAGTTGTTTAATCCGTTCTTTTAATTTGGCTAATGGCATCTGGACAAATTGCTGATTGGATTTACGCCCCATATCAGCACCGTCTTTAATTTCTGCATTCCAGCCAATGACAATTGTTCCGATACCGTTAACTAAGCAATGGTTAATTGCAATTCTTGCTGCTTTATTAACCATGTCTCTCATCTGATGATTTCGCTTACGAGTGATTTTATCTAGAAAGTTATCCCAATATGATTGAGGTTTTCCTTCTTTGTAATTAGCAACTCGCTTGTTATAAAGTTGATTCATAGACTTAGCGTGTCTGGAATCAACTAGAAATGAATTACCCAGAGTGTCAACACAAGCCATTAAATTAGCAGAAGTTCCTAGATCAATTGACAGAGCTTGGTTAATATCTGGCTTAATATTGACTCGTTCTACTTCGTAGCTGCACTCTAGGTAAAACTTTCCATTCTTAGGGAGGATTGTAAACTCCTTGACTTTATTAAAATCAAGGTTGATAGGTAGTGGGAGAAAGAATTCTTTAACCTTAAACCACCGATTAATTTGCAATCCCAGAGGAAAGCGAATTAAGCCATTTTCTAGTAGAGTTGGTTTACCTGCACCAACGTTAGGGTATGCAACTTTAAACAAACCTCCAGGTGTTCTATAATTAGGTGGTTTTGGTTTTTGGTCTAACTCTCCCTTGAAAAATAGTTCTCGCAAACCTTTAAATGATTTGAATGCTTCAGACACACTTAATAAAGTTTGTTGCGCTGGAACCGATGGCATTACTTGTGCGTGGATATTATTCCCTACTTCATAAACCGGATCAAACTTAGAAATTATTCTCCCGGTTTTAAAGAATATTTGCCTTGCCCAATAAACACCACAGTTATACAAACTGTTCGATTGTTCGCATAAGAACTTAAGAATAGCTTTTGTATCTGTATCACAATAAATTAAGTTTTGCTGAATACCCATTAAAGGTTTAGTCTTCTTCTCTTTTTTAGTTTTAACCAGTACAATCACCTCCTGAGATTATTAATTGATTTTAATTCATTAAGTTAACCCTCTGCTTGGAGAGAGCTAATTTGTCGATTAATTTCTGTATTTATTTGCAATACTTAGAAGATACTGCCGCCAAAGATTAGAGACTTTAGTAGCAAGAGTGCTAATATCACTTGCTGCAATTTCTTCTGCTTAAGTTTCAAAAGCATCATCAAAGTGGATCTTGGCGTGATACTCCATACCATCAAAGTAAATATTGAAGCTAGGGTTAAGTTGAAAATCTTGAATCATATTTTTAACCTTCCTGGGGAAGATATAAACCCTTATTTTGTTCTGCTAGTCTATTTATTTCATAATTATCAAGAATCATTTTCTTAAATTCTTCTCTTGTTGCTCGCAAGTCGCGGAATATTTTGTTAGTGGGATAGAAGAATACCGACTGTTGACGGCTGTAAAACCAGACTAGTTGATTGATACGATAGGTGTCATTGCTATCAAGCAGAACATAACTAATTTGTTGGTAAAAATTTTCTACAGAGAAAGGACGCTTCTTGGCAGTTGTTCGTACATCAATAAGAGTATTTCCAGCGATTATCTGGCAATCAGCACCTCCAAGATATTCACTTAAAGGGTATGAAGCATTGCAGGTGATATTTCCACTCACTTGATTAGCTACAGTTTGCCAAGTACGGGGTAAAATACCGATAATTTGAGATGTATCTTGAATAGTAGGAAGCCATTTTTTGAAATATTCTGGTTCAAGTCGAAGGGTTTTTTCTCCTTGTAGAAAAGGTTGAATAATTTCATGTATGTTACGGCTGCGTGCATAATTTTCTAACGCACCCAGTAGCATACACTTTAGAGCTTCTTCTTCAAGTGAGTTGGAATTTGTAATGCAATAGTCGAAAGCATATTCTATTTTGAGGACTTTGGCTCCAACCTGAGCAAGACAATTAGTAAAGCATCTTTTATCTTCATAGATGCTTCCTAAATATTTAGCAAGTGCTTTGGCGATCGCATTTCCTACCAATGGAAAATCTACACCATTAACTGGTTTGATAATTCCTTGATTTTCTAATAGTTGGTTATGGCTAGTAATCATTTTAATAACTGTCTGGTTTAGTCTAGAGTCAAACCATCTCCTGATAGGTGAATTTCTGTTTTTTAATTCAGAGGTTAAGCTCACTTTTTGATTTTTCGCTTGAAATACTACATTGAGTATCTGCGTGAGCTTTACGTAGTAATTTCTCCTTGAATTGTGTAATTTAAAACAATGAACTAATCATTTAAATAAATGAAAAGCTTGTTGAATTTGAAATTTGCAACTGATGTCAATTTGCGGAACTTCTAAACCCAAGTTTTTATATTGCCAATGCAACTTTGCAAACTTGGTGACGGGTAATTTATAGTTCAACTTCTCTTGACTTGGTTTTAGGTGCAGCAGCGACAGTTTGCTTTTGAGGGGAGGGTATGTGTTCAGTAGGGGTATATTGCTGCCGAATTTCTTCTCCTCGCCATGCTTGTAAGTCATTCATAATATCTTTAAGCGGAACAAAATCGACGACTGTTTCTCCCTGCTTTTGTGCCTCAGTTGCCTTATAGGTCATAATCTTGAAGTACATCTCTCGCTGGTCGGCAATTGGTAACTTGCCGTTGTTCTCATTTATCCGTTGTAGAATTTCTTCATTGCCTTGATTCATTGCCCCTCCCCAGTCAGGGCCACCATGCTTGACCATATTTGCCCATTCCTTGGCGATGTAGGGGTGAACTGTGACAGGCAAATCGCCAACTGCTTGTATTACTCGTTTTTTGGGTGCATCTGCGGCTGTGGAAGTAGATTGTTCGTCACCAAAGATGTGTTCCAGGTTGAGTTTGCTGGCGTTTTGGGCAATAAACTTAATTTGGTTGATATCGTACTCAGAGATATTCATCTTGCTGACTTCTTTGGTAATGCCGGCTTCGGTTTTAGTTAGGTCAAACCGGACAAGTTCCTGAGTACCTTTTTCTTCGGTAGTTTTAAATAATTGCAAGCTGGCTCGATTTTTTTCGGGGTTGCGCGATCGCTTGATGGTAAATTCACTTACTGTAAGTTCTTCCTTATCAGCCTGGATGAGGACATTATTCAGGGTGTGCAACATCTCATTTTGTTTAAATACTTCCAGCGTTTTAATCGTGCCGGCAGGTGCAAGACTCCCCAAGCTGTTTGCTACATCACGGATATCGGCATTATTGAGATCAGGTAGCTTACCATTGTCGCCTAAGTATTCTGCCACAATGAGAAACTCCTGACGTTCAATAGGTAACATCTCTGTAGGCTTTTTCATGATTTTGGGTTCCTCTTTTTTGTTGAGTTTAAAATCCATCAAAGAGTTCTCCCACCCAAATAATTCATCACTGCGGCGATGAATGCTAACAGTGTCTCCCTGTTGGCGAATCACAAATGTATCGCTACGGTAAATACGTGAACCATCTTGTTCAAGAGTGCCGTATTTTTTTAACATTGCGATCGCAGTTTCAGCAATGTCTTTATTTTCCCCGTTGTAACGTTCTTCCCGCGCTTGTTTATTATTAATTTGATAAATAGGTACTTCAACCTGACGCGCCCACTGTTGCGCTGCTGGCTCTACATCTTGAGAATTAGCTACTTCTTGATAGGTAAATTCAGGTGCATATTTTTTTCGATTATTAGTTGCTTGCTCCTCTGGCTCTTGTATAAAAAACTGATTGGGAGTTACATTTTTATTTACCTCCTCTTCAGCTGGATTTTGAGATTGATGGTTACTAGTAACTATCCGTCGAATTTGAATAGTTTCTTCGGACTGTGCGATTTCTTCTTGAAGATTATTGACCACATCATCTTCAAGACTGTTATCTACCTCTATTTCAACAGATGAGTTTATTTCTTGATTTATGGGCGAACTGTTTTCATCTTGTATTAACTTATTGGTCGAAAATTGACTATCATCTAACGATGAATTGTCTTCTATAGCAGTTAAATTTTCATTATCATCTTTTGTATCTTTATAATTGTTAATCATGTCAGCAGATGGTGGTAGCAGCTTAATTAATGGTTCACTTGCCACATCTATTATTTCATCTGGAGTAAGTATTTCAGTGACGAGATTAGTTGTACATTTACCTTCGCTATTTTGTTCGTAGATAACGATTTGTTTTTCTGAACCATCTGACTCTAGATAAGCTGTAATTTTCAGAGTATTATCACTTGTTTGCTGATAATTATTATTTAAATTGGGTACATTTTCTACTAATCTTGCAGCAATTATTTGTGCTTGATAGTCAGTAAAAGGTTCAGTTTCTATTGTGTATTGGCCTTCTACTAATAAATCGGGCATTAACACAATATTAGTTTCTTGATTACTTTTTATACTTTGACTGGTTAAATCTACCTTTTCCCATTTATATGCACCAGGGGTAGATTCATCAGGTACAAGATTGTAAATATCTTTGCCAACTTCAACTGCTATTTTACTTGCTTCTTGGGCTTCTTTGAGTTTTTCGAGAATTACTTTAGTTATCTTAGTAAGTGCATTGATGAGGCTTTTACTTAATTCTCGACTTGTTTGAATTGCAGTATCGGCTGTACCTAAATATGATTCATTAATTTGAGTGTGCCTGGGGTCAAACATATATTAAATATGGTGAAAATAATCTATAAATTCAAACAGTCTGACTGTGCTTTATAAAAACCAGTTGGTCATCAAACTTAAAGTTTTTAGAAAAAGCTCTTGTACGCATCAACAGGTAACGGTGCATTGCCCGCTTGTACGGGTGCTTGTGGGATAGGGAACTTCCGATCTACTTCCTTGACTCGTAAATCTAAATCTTCCTGTGTGGGTTTTTTCTGGGTACTTTTCCTAGCAAGCTCTTTGATGAGTTTATCCCAGTTAGCTTCATTTTCTTGTTCTAATACAATGATATATTTGGGGATTTTGATGTTTTTTAATAGTGGTACTGAACCCTCATTTTTATTACTATAAGCTGGGTTAATAAATAGACATTTACCAGGTGGTAATTTGAGGAATTGGGCTGGCTCAAATAGCTTGCGAGTCCGTTCTTGTTCGCTGATAGATGTGCTGGCTTTACCCCCTCCCGTTGAGCGGGATTTTTGTTTATATTTAATTTCCTCTTCACCTAAATATGCAGAAAATAATCGTGCTGATTCTTCTTCACCAGGATTAAAAACAAATTTTGTACCGCACGCACCAAGGATAGCTTTAGAGATTTCTTTACCATAAATCTTTTCAAGCTGACCCATATTTTGCCAACCCAGGATACCGCAGAATCCTTCGGAACGAGATTCGTTAAGCCATCTAAATAAATCTGGAAGGAAGATACTTGGCAACTCGTCAAGACACACTACTAATGGGCCGTCTTCCTTACGTTTTTTGGCAATACTGCGGGAAACTACCATGTGAAGAATACTGGTCATTAGGGGGCTGACAGCATCGCGGCGTTCGCGGTCTAACCCGAAGATAATCATCTGTTTGCGTTTTACCTCCAAGGGCAAGGTTGTTTTACCGACAAAGCATCCCAATGTACCCCTTGCCATGAACCGGGTGAACATCAATGAAGCACTACCAGCAATACCCGCTACAGTTTTCTCTGAACCAGCCGAGCTAAATAATTGACCAAAAGCTATCCTAATCCAAGGGTTTAGTTCGGCTGCCATCAAGCGTTCGACCATCTTCTCGCTAGAAAGTATTGCCGCAGCCGTCATAATATCAGCGCGGTCGCCAAACTCTTTAGTTAGCATTAAAATAGCCTGCGTCAACTGGTCGCCGGCGGGGCCAAAGAAGGCATCCTCAGACGCATTACCTAACAGGCGGAAGTTTTTGTTAATTACCGTAGCTAACTGCCGTGCGGTTTCAGCATCGCTACTGTCGCGTAAAAAATCGATTGGGTTACATACCTCTGATTCGGGAAATCCCGGTGCAAAGATATGTACGTCATACCCCTTGGATTTGGCATAACTGGCGATTTTGGCTTGACTGGCATACTTAAAATCGTATAATACTATACCAAAGCCCTGGTCAATTGCTGAGTAAATCATCGGGTTGATAGCCGAGAATGATTTACCACTACCAGGTGCGCCAATTACAGCAGTTCCCCGTTGGACATCGGGTACATAAACTGGAACTCCCCCACTCCCCTTGGGTAATTTTTGACCCTTGTATTTGTGTACTCCAATATATAAACTGGCACTATCGCACTTAGGAGTGACGATTTGCTTGAGAGCTTTTTTCTTAGCTTGGGCGGTTTCCTTTGCTCCACCCCAATAGCTAGTAGCAAGCTTGCCTTTTTTACCATTACTAAAAAGCTGTAAAAGCAATAATAAGCCAATTCCCCCGGCCAGTGCCAAACCTTGAGGTGACATGAACTTATCTGTATACTTACTAAAGTCAGTATTGCTATTTTTATGAGCAGCTTTTACTTCTCTAACTGTCTTAGTTTTAGCAGTTGCAAACAGATAATTATTCATAATAATTTGTATTAATTGCATGAGGAAATCGAAGAAATATGCGGTGAAGTGAAGTTGCATATTTCTTCATTAGTTATCTGGTGTGTCCTCTCCAAGTCAAAAGTAAAAGAGGATAAATTCTTCTATGATTGCCTTTTTACTTGTTAATTTTTAGGTACGGTGAGGGGCGTACCAAGGATAATTGGGTCTATCTCGCGGTAGGTAAAGAAGGGAACTGGGCCAATGAAGTAGGGCGAGCAGCCCAAGTCAACCCACCCCCGCTTGCAGATACGAAAGAACATCGCGGTGGTGATACTGCCGTCCGCTTCGTTAATATCCCAGATGACTTGTTTAAATGATTTCCCAAAGGGGTGGCGACCTGTGGGTTCTTTGCCACCGTTGAGGCTGCCCAAGATGCCAAATCCGCCTTTAACTTTTTGGTCTTTACCGGACATCCATTGTGCGCCAGTCACAATATCGCTACCCGAAACTTCGATGTGACCACACGTTTTCTCGCACGGGACATTAAACCCAGCTTGATAGCTACCAGATATAGACTTCCAGCGTCCGCTTTCAAGGGAACCGAGGGGTAAGTCTACTTTGCCGATAAAGCTAACATCAGGGATGGGAACGCTGGGGAACTGATCGAACGGTACCTCAGCTAATCCCGGAACCTTACCAATTGTTGTATTTTGCCAGTTAGTAAAGTCCTTTAGCTGTGCATTCTCAATACCAGGGATGCTGGTTAGTTTATATTTATCAAGTTTGACATACTCACCAAGTTCCACTTCTCCCAGTTGGGGATAATTGTCCAGCACCTCACCAACAGTTTGGTAGCTTGCGGTGCTGCCTGTAACTTTGGTCACTAGTTCTTGAATTGGTGGGATGGCTGCGATTTCTGAATCTTCTAAATTAGGAATTGCTTCGGCGAGGTCTTCGAGTGTTTGCCAATCGAGTGTTTCAAAATCTGACAGTTTGAGATTTTTAAGTTGAACGCCCGTGATGTCAGCGATATCTCCAAGCGTGAAATCTTCAATATTGAACTCAGTTGCTTCAAAATCACCCAGTTCCATGACTTCGGCAAGGCTTTGCCCAGCACTCCAGGTGCGTGTCTCCTTCATACCAGGGTTTTTGATATTAGGGAATTCGACACTGCCAGCACCGCCAAATTTCATGTTTCTAAACGTGATACTGCTCCAATCGGGAGTAGGTGCGCCATTGACGTATTTAGTTGCAACGGGCTGTGGTTGTTTGGTTTGTTTTGTCTTATCTGTCGAAGTGTTCAAATTTGAATACTTCGATGAAACTGTTTGAGCTACCGCTTTATCGCCGAATAAGAGACTGCCGATATTATAGCTACCTCCATATCGGATTAATCCGTGCAGGGCAAGCCCTGCAATAAGTCCTGCAACCATTAGGTAGCGTAATTTATTAAATTTTTCCATCCGATACTCAAGCCCTCGATTGGTTTTGTTGTGAGTAGTTTCCTGACTTGCAGCTCTCACTGGTACAATCGCAGTTACCTCTGCTGTAGTATCTAAAATTTGGTTGTTAGCGGCCAGATGTTCGTTATACATCACTATTTATTTAAAACTTGATTTACCTGGATTTGTTGTTGTGAGAGGGTTATTGCGCTGTGTTGGTATTTCTAACAAGCGCTTTCCACCCAGTAGCATGAGTTTTTCAACCAATTGCATTGATACTCCGGTAGTGCTGGCGGCGACGACAAGTTCCTCTCCTTGCGATCGCAACTCCACAAGTTGGTTCAGACGCTTCCAAAGCTTGCTGTCTGTCGTAACCCACTGGTTTTTGAGGGCAACTTGCATCCCTTTGGCGATATATCTGCTATCAGATAATGCGGTGTAACTGACCTTTGGTTTTACTTCTTCAGGTTTGCTGGGAGTGTCGCCAATAATTTCAATTTGGCTGTACTCTGGTGTGCCACTGCCCGCTACAATCCGGAAGTGATAGCTTTTCCTTGTTGAGCCAGATTCGGTAATCACCGTCATGTGCGCCCCGTAAGGAGCTGGTGGTAAACCGGGGATTTTGACTGTCTCGATGTGGCGAATGTGAATTAGTCCCGCACCCGTGCTGTTTCCAGAACACTTACCCAAACCTTCAAGGCATCCGTCTACATCAAAAACAAACCTAGATGGGTCATCCAGCCAGATTTTCTTGATGATTTCTCTGGTGTTGTAGAACGATATTGATACCCCATGTCCAGGCCACACCTTAACTGTCTGTAATTGAGCATTTTCCCCTGATACCTGGGACGCTGCAACTTGACGAATAGTATTTGCTAGTACAAGTTGGTTTGGTGCAAGCACGGAGGCGATAGTGAGGCACCCGCTAAAGGCGATTGCGCGGAGCGCAGTGCCAGAGGCAATCGCCTTTGGCATCCTTAAACTAAAATCGGCTATATCTCTTAGTTTCACAGCTTGATTGACCTATCGACTTTGATTGTGATTTTGGTGTCTTTAGGCACATACCAAACATTGGGACGGCGGTTGATTTCGTCAGTAGCACGTTCTGTCCGCTTGCTGATTGTTTCGCCAAGTTTGCCAAAGGCACCTTCAAGGAAAGCAGCTCCCAGGTTGCGATTGTTATTGCGGCTGCGGGTTCTTGTCCCACCTAAAGGTAAATCTTCTGTGACTTCTTCATCCGGCTGGTTAATAATTTCCCCTACCTTGGCAAGACCAGCTATTGTCCCTAATGTGGCATCATATTTAGCAATTTCAGATCCCTTGTCGTCGTAAGGTCTGGCGATTAGGGGCGAACCCGCCTCTCCCAAAACTGATATCGTTCCAGGTGATAGAGGATATTCTGTGCCGTCTTTGAGAATGGCCATGACTTCGGCACGCACGCCTGATGTGCTATCAACCGAAATCATGGCGATAGTTACCTGTGTTCCTGCGGGAATAGCTATTTCACCAGTATTGCTGTAAAGCGGCTCGTCCAACCGGGCGACAAACCGTAATGTATTTGTCTGCTCCTGGGAACGACTGTTATTACTGGTTTGGGGCATAACGAGTGGAGTTACCAGGGTTGCACTTGCAAACGAACCGACAACTAAATACTGTGGTTGTGTTTCTTGGAGTATCTGCGCTTCTTCTGGCAGGTAGTTATTTGCAACTTGCTCAACTTGCTGAGTAGAGTTGTTTTCTTTATTACTAGCAAAACTGGATTCTACGGTCTTTTCTTTGTCAAGTTCTGAGCTAATTTGTGGTTCTTTTACCGAGAAGCTATAAATAACTGGTACGGCTTGATTGTTCTGTTTGTCATCAGTATTGCCATACTCAGGATTACTGTCATTTGTGGTTACAGGTTGCCAACGCGGGCGCAGTTCTTCAACTTGATTAGGAGTATTGGTAAATGTTTCGGTATTCTCGCTGCGTCGGCTACGGCGGCGACGGGAGCGATCGCTATTTTGTTTTGCTGGGCGTAATGTTTCTTCAGTTTTACCTGTAACTTCTTGTACTGTTGTGTTTGTAGGTTCACTGACAGTGGTACTGGCTAGCATATACTCAACTCGACCAACCGAACCCAGGTTACGCAGGCGTTCAAGTTCGGCTATTGGATCTTTGGCGACAGTCTGGTTGCTGGCAACTGTTTGTTTAGCAAATTTTGGCAGAGGAGCGCTAGGACGCAGAGGTGGTATTGGCTGTGAGGCCACTACTCTACGTGTTGGTCTAACACGTTCGGGTGTTTCTTCCCGGTATACACGTCTTCTGGAAGTAGGGGGAGTTTCTTGAGCAACTACCCTTCGTTGTCGAATAGAACGGGTTTTCTCTGGGTTTTTGGCTTGTTCTTCTTCAGTAGCTTCTTTTTTCTCCTCTTTGTCTTCTGTGTTAGCTTTACCATTTAGGGCATCAAGTTCTTCCTGTTGCTTGGCGAGAGCAAGCTTGGCATAAACATCGCCTTCTTTTTTCTCAGATGCGGCAACCGTGGGAGTTGGAGTAGTAGTTAATTCTGGTTTTTTGGCATTTTTACCACTCCCATTCATCATGCCGTTGAGGACAACAAATATAACTAAAAACCCAGCACCAAATGCACCACCAATAATTCCTAACCTCGACCAGGGAGATGTAACAAAGTCGTGTTTAGTTTGGATTAACGCGGGGTCTTCTACTTCAGTTTCATCTTCTTCAACCACCTCAAATTGTGAATTTTCAACTTCATCTTCCTCTGCACTATCGATTGGTAAAAGACTATTTACGGAAGATATATGTTTATTGGTAGCCTCATTCTCTAGCTGTAACATAGTTCTATGCTTGATTAATGATTTTTATTTCTTACCGAGGTTATAATCAACGATTTGAGTAATTTCTAAACCTGGTTCTCGTACTAAATAAATTTTCTTATCGAGTTCAGTTGGCTTATTTGGTAACTTGGGAGTATCGACAGCTTCGACAGTAATTGTTTTGTTAAAGGCGATTCCTTTGCCTTGATTTTCATTTCTATTAAAGCTTACGAGTGTAGCTATATAATCAACTTCCCACTGTCCATCCTTAACTTTTCTGGGTTCAGAGATATGGCGGGTGACGAGCGAAACTTGAACTTCACCGTTAAATACACCACTTGGCACGATTTCTGCTAATTTCTTGAGAAAGTTTGCCCGGAAATCTTGATTTTCAGATAGTGCAAATGCAGCTTCCCAGGCTCTAGTAGGAATTTTTTTTCTACTATTTTTTGTTGTTTGAATATCTATTCCCCTATCAGGTTTAGTAACATTTTCGCCATTCTCTGTTGCTTCGATTATTCCGTTCCAGCCAAACATTTTAATCATGCTATCTGAGATAAAGCGTTTGATAGTTTCGGCTTCGCGTTCGTTAGGAGCAGCAAATTTACCAGGTGAAATAGACCCATCTTGGAGTTGAACAATCGTCATGCCTTTGACATGATGATTTGTACTAGCACTCATGCCAATATTTATTATTTGCAATAGGGTAGATAAGATAGTTCCTCCTGCTGTTACGGCGATCGCCATTGCAATAGGTGTGGATGTGGATTGCCCATAACTGAGGAGCCGAGCTGGTTGAGATTTAGACTTAGGTTTAAGCATAATTATTTGTTAATTACTTTTTAACTTTGATTTTGGAACTAACAAATTTGGTGGCGTTGACAGCAACCGTAGCAGTTGTACTTGCTCCACCTGTAGCGATTCCTGCTGCAATTTCAGAGCCAAATGCTACTGTTTTACCTAATCCTGTCCAAACAGCTATTCCACCACCTGCGGCTAATGCAGATGCCAGGATAGGAGAAACTAACCCAACAAAAAGCAGAAATATCATCGGTTGGTTTTGTTCGGAATTAGCGATAAGTTGTCCGCACAAACCAATAATCATGTTGAAGCAGAGTTTCGCCATTCCAACGGTGAAATAACCAGTTAGCCAAGCGAAAATAGGTTTTGCGCCAAAGGGGAGTAGCGAACCGCCTATTGCCAACGGGCCAAGTAGGGCAGTTAAAAGCATCGTGAATTCGATACCCCACTGGTAAGCGTTATTGAGGGCGAGGAGGATAACTGCGACAAATCCGGTAATCATCGAACCGATTGTACTGGTGATAGTATTACCAATCTTTTCGGCGATTTGACCAGGGGAGAGATTTTCGAGCGCGTCTTTAGCATCAGATAAAGCCTGAAGTGGGTTAAATTCCCAACTACCGCTATCGGGGGCTTCTCCTTTAAATAGATCGGGGGCTGAGGTTTTAAGTTCTGTTTCTGCTTGTTGCAAGCAGATGATTGAATCTTGCGTGTTACCAGGAATGGAACGGCATCTTTCCATTGCCGCCCCTACTTGCTGCTGGAGGGCAATATTGCCGACTGCGCGGTTGAATGCTACTTCTAGGTTGGCTCCGGCAGCAGTAAATTCCAGGATGTCATTATTAACAGTATTAATGTATCCCCGGATGGCGAGTGTTCCACTTCTGAGTAAAGTGCCATTGTTAGCTAGTAGTCCGATAACCAGAATGGGCCATATCCAACTGGAGAGGGCTTTCATATCTTCTTGATTTATCCAGTTTTTGCCTAACTCAACCATAAAAAGGGTGAGTGTAGCGATCGCAAAAAACTGACCAACTTTGCACATCGAGCCGTACAAGTTACCGTTGAGGGTTTCTTGCCAAAGTTCATTGAAACCTTCTGCTACTAGTTGCGCTCCGGCTGACGCATTTTCTAAAATGTCTTGCCCGAAGAATGGGTCGGTTGCAATTACAAGATGTTCTAACATGGTCTGTATTATGTACCTGATAGAGAGTTGGTCATCTCAATTGCAGAGATGACCAACTAATTAGGGTGAATTATTCACCTGCGGTAGTTTTGAGACTGCTAAACCCACTGATTTCGATATACTGGGCGCTGATACCGTCCATCATCAGGTTTTGACGGCGGCGATCGCTTGCCCCTTGTTCGGCAAGTTGAGATAGCATCAGGTTAGTTTGCTGGGCATCGTGCCGTGTTTGCAGTCCGTCAATGCGAGATTGACCCAACATTGAGACAATTTGCGAGTTTTGGGCAGCAATGACCTTGAGGATGTTTTGTGAAGCATCCATTGGTTGTGCAGATTCTGCGAGTTCTTTGGCCTCAGCTACAGTTTGTTCAGTTGCTTCTATCTCATTTTTGGTACGTTCCTGACCGACTTCCCCTAAGACGCTGGCAATTGTAGCGCGGGTGGTTTCTCTCTCCAGTTCGTTAGCTGCACTGACCGCAGCTTCAACTGTGTTGCTTTCATTCCAGTTACCCTTGCTCTTGAGTTGCTCTTTGAGCTTTTCGGCTGAATTTACTGGATCTGGCATATCCATACTGCCAGTCTGAATAGCAGTTTTAGCTTCGCTTTTCATCCCACCCCATTTATTAGTTCCTGAAGTGAGTTCCTTTTTGGTTTCCTCAAAATAGTTATTGAATTTCCCTAAAACCTTGAAGAAATCGTCAATTGAAAAGGCATAGCTAGGTGCTGTACCGAGTAAAGTAACCAGACCAATTATTGACCCGATTATTACTCCTTTCTTAGTAAACTTGAATTTTGGTTTCATACTTTTCGTGGATAAAATAATCAATGTGGCAATTAAAGTTAAGCCACTTGTTTATTAGTTATTGATTCTTGTTTTTATAAATCTAGATTATTCTTAGCTTTTCTTCTATAATTTATGCTGACTTTAATTGCTGATTGTTATTGTTATCCAGTAATTGTTGTGCTTCTTGGCTTAACTCATCTCCCCGAAGCATTTGTATGTAGCTTTCTGAAAATTTCACCATACCCAGCATTGGATTATCGGCATATTTATTGAGAAATAGAGTGCGTAATTCTTGCTCATTCGGGTTATTTGCTACTGCTGCAAGTAAGCAATAAGCAGGATAATACCTACAGAAAGTAAGTTTGCCATTATCGTCAAGTAACCACTGTGAATAAATACTTTCGCGTTTTGGGAAGAATGCTTCGGTACTATTGCGCGAGATAATTTCATAAGGATATTTAAACCTGCTCACAAATGGGTCAACTGCCGATGTTTGAATCCGACCGATCAGGCGGGTTGTGATGTTAGCAAATATCTTGGAAGCAGACTTACTTTGGAAAATACTTTCTGGTTCTTGGGCAGATAAAATTACACGTATACCTGCTTTTGCACCGTTAGCGCAGAGTCTACCAATTAACTCGGCTATGCTCTCAAAATTGAATAAAATTGGTGCTTCGTCTAAGAAAAATATTGATACTTTAGATGATAAAGCTCTACGTAATGCTGCGGAATAAGCACTCAAGGCAAGGACTGCGGCATCGGCTTCACTCCCAAGCGATCGCAGTGCAAATACAAGCAATCGAGCATCAGTTCTAAAGCTAGATGGATTGGCGATTGATTGCCCAACTCGTGAATTTAACCAGAACTTTAATCGCAATCTGATTTGGTCAAGGGCATCGAGGATTTCTTTACTATTATTGGTAATGGAATCGAGCTTGATAAATCCAGGTGAACAATAATTATAGAAATCTTTAAGTGTGGGAATATCTGCCCATTCAGGTGTTCCCAATCCATTTTCTAGGGCTAGCTTGTACCGAAGTTTGATATCTTCATCGTTGTAAAAAGTTTCAATTGTAATTGTAATGATGCTTTCAATATTTGATACTGTTGTCGGACTTACCCCTACGGGATTTGTCCCTAACACCATAATCATTAATGTGGATTTCAAGAATTCCTTGAAATCGGTCATTCTCTCTTTAATAACTTCAGGCTCATATCCCCTTAAATCTGGTAATTCAAATAGATTATTCGATTCTTTACTAATATCGAAATATGCCCCTTCCTCTCCCATAAATTTGGTGTAGTCAGTAAACGTACTAGTACCATCGGGTTTGGGATAATCAAGTGCAATTACGGGAATGTTTTGAGCCAAGGCAGGTGTTAATAGACCTGCTACTAAGACAGATTTACCCGCACGGGTAGTACCAAAAATGGCAAGATTTTTGTGCTGCTTGTACAAGTCAAGATGTACTGGAGTTCCTCCTTCTTCAGCAATTAGCTCAAACCCGGATTTATCTCCTGTAGCCGTTCTGACTATCGGCATGAGTCCGGGAACTTCTGATGAGAAATAAGGGAGGCGACGGTTAAAGGGTCTTGTAAGTAGGTTTTCCCAAACAACAGGTACACATTGTAACCATGTTTTCCAGGCGTACTCGATTTCTCTATCAACTACAGCAGGTCGCAAGAAGCAACTAGAAAGGTATTGACAAGCTTCATCAAGTTTTTGACGACTGTGACGATGGACACAAAAAACAACAGCAGTATGAATCGGGAGACTGCCTCTGAGGATAGTTTCTTGTGCCTTAACTGCCTCCTCGATGTTCATATTGGCTTTTACGTCAATTGATCCCTTCTCCGAAGACATCGCGCTGGAGGTAATTGACTGTTTGGTAATCCGTTGCAGAGCAGTTTTGGCAAGTCCCTGGTTCGCTTTAGATAGCTGGCAGATAATCTCGGTGTCGGAGATTTTTTCTTTGGATATTACCTCCCAGAGATATCGAAGCTGTGCGTATTCGTCTACCCAGCCTTGGGGCTTTTCGCTAAACTGAAGAACGCCGATATACTTGTCTTGTAGTCTTACCCAGCTGCGATCGAGAAACGGGACAGATTTTTCATTCTCCAGCATCAGGTGGCGAATATGGAAATCGCTAGTTTGAACTTCTCGAAGTCCCTCTTCATCTAATATGAGGGGATTGGGAACTTTGGGTGCATCGCTACGGTTAAATTGACTCCAAAGAATTGACCATACTTCCTCACTCGTGACTGCTCGTACTGAAAGTCCCATCGAGTTTGTGAAAAGTTGTTCCCACCGTTGAAACCCAGAGGTAAAACTATCCCGTAAAATTGTTTCAATTCGTTCTTGCCGAACACCGTGAATTTGTCCAGTAAATTGGAACCAGGCATTTTGCAATTGTTTGATAGTTTTTTCAATTGCATCATTTGAGCGACTATCTTCAGAAGCAAGGACACTATAGGTACACCAGAAACGTAAAAACTTATTTTTACGAGTTCCTGCTTTAGTGAGTTCTCTTGCTCGCAGACGTTCCGATCGCACTAATAAAGTTAATTGCTCTAGGTCACATTTATCCTCTATCTTTTTTAGTTCCTGCTGCCGGAGGAAATCATCAGTGAACGAACCAAGATGAATTGTTAAGGTTTCGCGTTCGGGAAGTTCTTTGAGTCCGCCCTCAAGATTTTCAAAAATTGGCAGAATCTGTTCTTCTGGTAAAGATGGGTGGACTCCTTGTACGTCGAAGCAGAACTTAATTTGAATATCTTCTTTTTTCTGGAGGATGAGTGCGCCGATATCTCTACGACCAGCAAGCGAGATACTTGCAATCCCGGCTAAATGAGTAATATCCTCGAACGGTGTCAGATTTTTAACAACACCTAATTGTTCGGTATCGAGGGATTTTTTACCAATTTTGTCCTTTGTTTTCGTGGAGGCGGTCGAACTCATAGCCTGTAGTTTCGTTCGGTGATATTTTTTACTTGAGCAGCTTTATCTGCGTTTTTTCAGCTGGTGCTTTTTCTGGGATTGAGGTTGTAAAGGATTAACGAGAGAAACAAAAGGTTTATAGCCACGGGTGATGCGGGGTGTGCCGACAAACTTACCGAAGAAGGCTTTGTTGGAACTTACCGTCCACCAAGTTGCCCATCCCCAAGCAGTTACCATTCCAGTTGCCAGCCAGGAAGCTTGCATAAAACCCTTGACTACCATGTAGGAGATGAGAGCGATCGCACTCCAAGGAACAATTTGGTCGGCGGGAAATGGCCCAAGGCGCGGCTGTTCTCCTAATACGCGGTTGACAGTACGAAATTCCCGTTCTCTGCCCATTATTACGAAAGACAAAAGTCAGTTTTTGAAATCTTGATGAGTGGCACTTGTGGAATTGTGCCACTCTGGTGGCTTTTTTGACGAGTGACGTATCAGCCTGTTACCAGCCCTGCGAGCAAGTCTCCGACTACAACTGTGAGGGCAACGATAATTGGTGTACGGGCGATCGTTTGCCAATCTTCGTCGTTTCTGGCTGCTTGAACAACCCTAATAAGACCAATACCCAGGTAAATTAGGAACAAACCGCGCAGTACCGCAAATACGTACCTAATAATATCTTCATTGACACCAGTAAAGTATTCTGTGAAGAAGTCCTCTGCGTTTTGCATGAACTGGGCATTTGCAGGTGCAGTGGCGATATCCAACATAAATACTACACCTACCAAGCAAAACAGGACAGTATAAATATTGATGCCATACTTGCGCTGCCATTTCTCAAAGTTGGAAAGTAGCAAGTTTGCTTCCTTGGGTAGTAACGCTACAATGCCAGTTCCAAACGCGAGAGATGCCATCACCATGTGGTGGATGGAGATATCTGCAATCATCAAGCCAGTACCAACTGCCATCAGTCCGGCGATGCTGGCGTTTTCTTTCCAGTTGCGCTTTTTGCGGCGGGTGGAAGCGGGGTATCCGTATTCTTCGTGGGAAGGAATGCGATCTGCGCTTCGCAGCAGCGCTTCGCTATCGCTGCCAAAATCAGATTCGTAGTCTGTTCTCATAAAAAGATTATTTCAGAAATTAGTGGATGAAACTTTGTAGAGTAACTAAGGTCGAAACACTGCTTTTTACCAAAGTTTTTATTGGAGTAAATATCTGCTCCAACTTCTCACTTGTGGAATTATTTTATGGGATTAATAACCGTAAAATCATCTAAAAATTTTCTATTTTTAGACACTATGTTTTTCAGTAAATCATTCAGTAAAAACTCAGACAAATTTGCTTGACAAGTTCCAATAATTAAATCAGTTATTGATTTCATAATGTTTGACCCCCGATATAAGCTATATCGGGGGTCAAAGATTGATATATGATGTAGTGTAATTACGGTTGTTTACCGCTAGGTTGTTGTGATGGATCAACTCTCCGTCAACTAATTTTGCGTTTTGTTTGGGTTGAAATCGAGTTTGAGTTTCTTACCTACTTTGAGATTGAGGGTTTTAGTACTGTTAGCGGGTAGTTCAATAACCTGGTTAACAGAATAGATTGAATCGTACTTAGGACAGGTTTTGGTTTTGCAAGGGGGAGCAGCTTCTACGATTGATTTGATAACTCCATCTCGCAGGAATATCATATCTAAAGGAATATACGTATCTTTCATCCAAAGTTTAACTTTTTCAGGTTTATTGAGGACAAATAACATTCCGTGATTTTCAGGAATCGAGTTACGAAATTTGAGTCCGTGGGCATATTCTTTTCTATCGTCTGCTAATTCGAGTTGAACTGTTTGATTGTTACTGGTAAAGGTTGCGCCAATAGGTAAATACTGGGGCTGGCGAGTCCAAAAGTATAGCGGTAGGGGTGAGAGGGCAGCAGTAAAACCAGCAATTGGCCCCACAAATTTGATAAATTTGATGAATTTGAAAAATAGGCTTTTTTCTGGATTTTGTGCTTGTTTAGTTTGAATGTTGGTTTGAGCGGTTTGTCTTGTAACTTCCATAGTTTTAGCTAAATAAGGTAGTAAAGTGTTTAGAAATGGCAAGCATTATGAACTGTTGAAATGTTTTGGTTACATTTGCTTTCGTCCAAACATAATGAAACTTTGAATTGATTTATGAGGCGTGCTAGCTGAAAATCTCAATGTTGCCAACAGCAAATTTGCTTTCATCGAGGGGGCTACTAGGTAAAGCTTGTTGGTCAGCTTTGTTACGCATCGACTCGACTCTATCGGCTTCACGGATAGCAAGCGGGTTAATCTGACGGCGTTCTTCTAGTAATGCCTCGATTGTTAGTTCAAGTGCCGGGAATTGGCTTTCTGAGTAAGTATCTTCTGTTATGGTTTCGCAGAATATCGTACTAGCGGCGCGTTCTACAATTGTCTGGATTTCTGCACCTACACACCTATTGGTGGCTTTAAGAATTCTGCGCCACTGTTCCTCACTCCAGGGGTCGCCGCCATTGCGAAAGCGTTCGTCAAACCGGGCAGCGTGCAGTTTGAAGATACTATATCTTTCCCCATTATTGGGCAGGTCTACTTTAAATAAATAGTCAAACCGTCCAGCACGGGTGAGTTCGGGTGGCAGCCATTCCATACGGTTAACTGATGCGATGACCAGTACATCTGACGTGCGCTCTTGCATCCACGTCAACAGCTGACCAGCCAGCCGTTTGGCGAGGTCATCATCCCCGGCGAAGCCTTTATCAAAGTCGTCGAAATACAAAATTACTTGATTGAGCCTATCTGCCAGTCGCAACAAGCGTTTGAGTTTCATTTCTGCTTGGTTGCCAAAACTTCTAAAGTTGCCCCAATCGACCATAATGAGGGGAACACCCATGTTCTGGGAACAGGCTTTTGCTGAGTGTGATTTTCCCGTCCCCGGTGGCCCCACAAGCATAATCCCCTTGGGTACGCGCAGATTGTATTGTTTGGCACGCGGCGTAAGCAATCGCTTGAACTTTTTGAATGACTGCTGCATGAGTTCTAACCCACCAAGTTGGACTTTTGGTGGAGGTAAGAATTCGATGTCATACAAGCGGTTAAGCAGTTGAATTTTTTTTGCTAGTAGAAGCTTTGCTATCTCACTGGAATTTCCTAAGTCATGATTTTTTCTAATATCGGTTAGGCAAGAAATAATATCAGAAATATACAGACCAGCACTAGCGTTAGCAATTTCTAAATAGTCTTGTTCGGTATAAATTAAAGAAAATAAATTACTGTTGATTAAATTATCAATAATTTCTTGTGTATCTGGTAATTCTTGACTCCATAGTGGGATTTCTGCCGCTATCTCGCTTGCTATCTCGGCATTGGCTCCTAGTAATATGGTAGTCTTATCACTTTTGTTTGTATGAAATTTTAGATTAACTAACGACGACTTAATCCATTCTGATAGAAGAACAGATTCAGTATCTTTAGTTATGGTTTCTTTTAACCAAGGAAAAATATTCTCAACGATTAATACTCCAGTGCCAGAATAAACCCTCCAAAAATTGAGTACTTGAAAATAGTCTTCTGTCTTTTGTTTGATGGAAGGTTTATAGTCGTTAAACTCTTGAAAAATAAGATTATTTTCAGGGCTGACGACTAATTCTTTAATATTGTCTTCGCTTAAATTCCATATATAGACTTTTCTGCCTGCTTGCTCACAGGAAGTAGTAAGACGAATGAGGAAGCGGTGACGTTCTTGGAGGGGAGATTCACAGGCGATGATTGGATAATTGTCCGCAAGCAGGTCTTCTAGATACTCAAAGCTAGACTTCATCTTAGTTGCTTGTAGCGTAATCAGAAGCAATCTTACCTAGAAGAGATGCTGTACGATAACTGATAATTTTCTAATTTCTAAATCCAAAAAATTAGAAAAAAGTTGGTTTCTTTTCAGTATTTTGTTGATTGTGTAATGGTGTTGTGAATTTAGATAATTGCCAAGAGTTCTGATTTTCCAAGTTTTTCGATTTTCAGTTATGGCCAAAACACCGGAATATCCAATCGTTGTTATTCCAGAGTTAGTTAAAGACAGAAAACAGTTTACCCCTTTAGTTTTTCCGTCTGGACAAGGAGATGCACCAATTGGGGCAAGTGAGGGGCTGTTTGAAAATGTTCTCAAACATTATTTTGGTGAAATTGTTTCTCCCCAGCAGGTGATGTTTCCACCAGGGCATCGACTACCATTTACGGCTGATTTTCTGTTGATTGAACCAAATACTGGCTTACACATAGACTTGGAAGTTGATGAACCTATCTCATTTGCAACTGGGAAGCCTACTCACTGTATCGGCGAGGATGACTATAGAAACAAGTGTTTTGTCGATGCAAACTGGCTGGTTATCCGGTTTGCAGAAGAAGTGCGATTCGTTGTTAGCTGAATCACGGTAATCAGTCCGTACATAAGCTAACCAACCCCATCTAGCAATAGAGAAAGGTTGAACTCTCGGTCTGATATGGGTGAAAGTCCCATCTACCAGACTCAGGTATGACTCCCTATCTGCCCACGATGACCCGACTCGGTTTCGGGAGGTCGAAGCTGGGAACAGGGCATAATCAGACATCCGTTGTGGGATGACACTGGTGCTAAAGGGGAGTTCCTACGGTGAAATATAGCCTAGAAAAGCAACCTAGCAAAAAGCAGGACACAACATCAAAGCCTGACTTGATTGGAGATAAATCCCGCCGCATCCTATCTTCGATAGCAGCAAGAGTCTGGGGATTCCAATGGTTGAAGTGGCTACACCTAACGGAACTAATAATCAACCGAGGGAACGAATAAAAACGGATTGAAGGTCTAAGGGCGGTCGAACCCTAAGTAGGCTGGACGAGCAGCGGAATCCCTTCAATTCGGGTAGGACAGACCGTAATTGGTCTGAGGTGTTCAGAATACACAAATCGGAGCAGAGCATGATTAGACACAGAGGCAACCCTAGTGAATCCTGGAAGACTTTACCGTGGAAGCAATTCCGCCGTAACCTATTCCGCCTACAAAGACGCGTGTATAAAGCTGTTCAAGTTGGCGACAAGCGGAAAGCGAAGTCTCTACAAAAGCTAATTCTGAAATCCACCGCAGCAAGATTACTGGCTATCCGTCAAGTAACACAGCTAAATGCTGGGAAAAAGACAGCGGGAATCGACGGTAAAACCGCGCTCACATTTGAGCAAAGGTTTGAACTAAGTGAAAAACTTAGAACCGAAGCTAAAAACTGGAAACACCAGGGATTACGTGAAATACCCATCCCCAAAAAGGATGGTAAAACCCGGATTCTCAAAGTCCCCACTATTGCGGACAGGGCATATCAATGTCTTGTTAAGTACGCATTAGAACCAGCACACGAAGCAACTTTCCATGCTAGGAGTTACGGATTCAGAACGGGACGCTCGGCGCACGACGCTCAGAGACAATTGTTCAACAGTCTAAACTCTCAAACTAATGGAATAGATAAGAGAGTCATAGAACTCGATATCGAAAAATGCTTTGACACGATCAACCACGCCGCCATCATGGACAGACTCATCGCTCCTTTGAGCATAAAACAGGGAATTTTCCGATGTCTCAAAGCCGGAGTCAACCCAGAATTTCCAGAACTTGGAACTCCCCAAGGTGGGGTGGTAAGTCCACTCTTAGCTAACATCGCCTTAAATGGGATTGAAAGTATTCATAGATACCATCGGGATTCTAATAGAAGAATTACTGACAAAACCTCGGCAGAAAGTATCATCGAACCGTCTGTCCGCTACGCAGATGACATGGTGATCATACTCAGACCTCAAGACGATGCTACCGTTATACTTGACAAAATCAGTCAGTTCCTAGCAGAGCGGGGAATGAAGGTAAGCGAGAAGAAGACACTCGTTACCGCCGCGACAGATGGTTTTGATTTTCTCGGCTGGAACTTCAAAGTCCAGAACAACGGCAAGTTTAAATGCGTTCCTTCAGTGGACAACTACAAAGCTTTTCGCAAGAAAGTCAAAGCTATCGTCAATAACTCGAATTATGGTGCTACCACAAAGGCGGAGAAATTAGCCCCGGTAGTTAGAGGTTGGAGGAATTACCACCGCTTCTGCAAGATGGATGGGTCGAGATTCTCTCTATGGCACATCGAACACAGAGCATTCCAGGTATTCAACAAGGAAACTAAGCAGAATTGCCATACCTGTAAACAATTACTTAAAAAGGCATTCCCACAAGTTCCCTACTCCGAAAACAAATACATCAATGTCACAGGAGAGAAATCACCCTATGACGGAGATTTAACTTATTGGAGCGAACGCAACAGTAAGTTATACGACAACAATACCTCTAAAGCCCTGAAACGGCAAAACCATAGATGTGGACATTGTGGTTTAAAAATGCTTAGTGATGAGAAGGTACATCTTCATCATGTTGATGACAACCACCAAAACTGGAAAACTAAAAACCTTCTAGCCATTCATGAAAGCTGCCACGATTATATCCATATCAGCAAAAGCGCAAGCTAAGAACATCGGGAGCCGGATGCCGTGAAAATGGCACGTCCGGATCTAACTGAGAGGTGCGGGGAATAATATCCCTCATCGACTCAACCCAAGTCTCATCTCAGCCAGAACGCTGCGCTCGATTTATTGCTGGTGCGATCGCCCAACTGACAGATAATAATACTTATCGCCAGAAGCTACTTCATGTAGAGAAAGTTACTCCTATGCGTCAGTGGTCTGCGCGTCAAGCTTCCAGATTAAAGAAAAGTGATTACCGCCAAGGCTACCTTGGCCAGAGAAGAAACTAAGGATGTGAAAAAGTATTTCGAGACAATTTGATGAGAGCCATTAGCGTTCATCAGTATTGAGTTAATTTGAAATTTATTGATAAGGATGCTGAATGTTTACTTGGGCTTTGCCTTTGTTCAAGCTGCTTGGCAAGTCTGGGTTTTGTTTGCTCTGTACGGTTTGCATTTGGGTATGAGTCAGGGCGTATTGTTAGCACTGGTAGCACATAAAGTTCCAGGTGCATTACGAGGTACTGCATTTGGATTTCTTAATCTAGCAGTAGGCATAGCACTTTTACCAGCAAGTATTTTAGCTGGTGAATTATGGCAGCACTGTTATTAGTGTTCAATAATTCAAATCATTTATAATTAATAACATTGTAAAAGTTTGTAACTAAAATCATTCCTAACTTGATGTTACTAAGCTGTATAAGTTAAGAGATGAAGTATTATGAGAATTTTGATAATTGAAGATGACGATCGCATTGCTAAACCATTAGCCGAGTATTTAAGGCGACAACACCATATTGTAGATATCACAACCGATGGGCTTGAGGGATGGGAATGGTCGCAATCAGGATTATATGAGTTAATCTTATTAGATTTAATGCTGCCTAAATTAGATGGCATTACTCTATGTCAGCGTTTACGTGCTGCTTCATCTAATGCTCTGATTTTAATGCTGACAGCACGAGATACAACAGGAGATAAAATTATTGGACTCGATGCTGGTGCTGATGATTACTTGGTCAAGCCATTTGAGCTAAAAGAGTTAGCAGCACGTATCAGAGCTTTAGCGCGGAGAAGTACACAGATGCGCCCACCAATTTTAATCCACGGTGATTTGCAATTAGATCCGGCCAACCAACAGGTTACTTATGCAGGAAATATTATGTCATTAACGCCTAAAGAATACATGATATTAGAGTATTTTTTGAGACATCCAAATCAAGTTGTGACTCGTTCAGCAATCTTTGACAAGCTGTGGGAATTTGATAAATCTTCCGGGGAAGGAAGTATCAAAACTCATATTACAAATTTGCGGAATAAACTCAAAGCTGCTGGAATTTCAGAAGACTTAATTGAAAATGTTTATGGCATTGGTTATCGTTTACGACATCAGTAAAATAGTTTAATTAGAAATATTGGTCTCAATCATTACTTATATGTGTACCATCCTAAATTTTAGTTAATAACCAATAATTTGCTATCCCTAAAAATGTGTTTCAACAAATTCGATATCGTTTATTGTTGTCTTACTTGGTGGTTTTTGCATCACTGCTAGGAATATTTGCGCTCGCAGTCCGAATTGTTTTCGCTCATAGTCTGACTCAACAAATTAAAGATAAACTCACAGCTATCGGACAAGGTGCAGCTGCAAATATAGAATTTGAGGCAGGTCGCCTGAAAGTTGAAAGTGACTTTCATCCACAAGACCTAATTGCTCGTCATCAAGCATTACAGTGGTTTGATACTCAAGGTCATTTAGTTACTCAACAAGGAAAAACTGTCTTAAACTCACCATTATTACCAAGCAAAATGGTAGAAGTTCAGAGCGGCAAAGTTCGTATCCAAGCTGCAACTATACCAATTATTGATAGCGACAATAATCAGTTGGTTGGGTATGTGAGGGTGAGTCAATCTTTAGAAGAATTTGATGAAACTCTCAAAAAATTAGACTGGGGATTAGGCGGTGGAATTCTTATAACTTTGGTTCTTAGTGGGATTGGTGGCATTTTCCTAACTCGTCAAGCGATGCAACCTATTGAGGAGAGTTTTCAAAGGCTCAAACAGTTTACTGCTGATGCTTCCCATGAACTACGTAGTCCTTTAATGGCAATCAAAATTAATGCTGAGTTACCGTTAGAATATCCTATGGAAATCGGGCCAAAAGATGCAGAAAAGTTTCAGGCGATCGCCAGTGCTACTAACCAGATGACTCGCCTCACAGAAGACTTACTGTTCTTGGCACGTACGGATAAAGTTCCGAATGGGGATTGGAATAGTCTCAATTTAACGTCAATCTTAGAAAACTTATTGCTACTTTATAAACCTCAAGCCCAAGCCAAGCAAATTAATTTGATCTCTCAGCTAACAGAGAATCTTTACTTGATGGGTGACTCAGTTCAACTAACGCGGCTATTTTCTAATTTGATTGAAAACGCGCTCCATTACACACCATTAGAAGGCGTGATTGAAATCAAAACCACTCGTGTCGGTTCTCAAATTTATGTCAAAGTGCAAGATACAGGTATGGGAATTGCACCAGAGCATATCGACAAAGTTTTTGAGCGTTTTTGGCGAGCAGATAAATCACGTTCTTATAATTCTGGTGGTTCTGGTTTAGGATTGGCAATCGCTCAAGCGATCGCCCACAATCACAGTGGATTAATTACTGTTACTGGTCAATTAGGAGTTGGTAGTTGTTTTACTGTGCGTTTACCAGCTTCTTAACTACCAAAACTCGATCAATAATAAATAATATTATTTCTTCTGTAGAGGAAAATGACGTAATAAATACAAGAATATCGCTACATTCACTAAAAATACTATCAACTTTAGTATTGTTACTCCTTTAATTAATTCAAATATTTCTGGAGGTATGCTAATTCCAACTAATCCTAGAACTAACAGTGTTGCCCAAGATTTCTCATACCATAAACCAATGGCTTCAATTGCCGTTACAATAGCATAAACTCCAATAGCTATTCCACTAAATTTGAGTTTTGCTGGACTAATATTGAGAATTTTATCTATTAGCCATTCAATAATTGTGAATTTAGTTTCTAAAACATAAGATTCAGAAAACAGAGCCAAATTCTGATAATTTTTTAGGGTAAATAGCAAGGCTATAGATGTAACAGCTAGTAGGGAAGCAACAAAAGCCTTATAAATTACAATTGCTAATAAACCAGTTGAACGCTTAGATATCACTTCACCTTTCCACAGTATTTAAAGTTTCCTTAATTATAATGAGCTTGTATCTACAAATTAGGGATTTATGAAGGTTATCTTCAACAATCCCCATGTATTAGATGTTTAGTTAGTCTAGGCTACAACAGTTTCTTACTTACCATCATCATTGGTTTCGCGCTCACCATCATCAGTCTCTGAAACTTGAATACTACTCTTGGGACGAATAGCTTGATTTTTTTCATCTTCTTGATTGTCATTTTCGGCATACAAAACCTTGCCATTACCAGCATCAACTTTCACATCTTGCTGACCAATTTTTACAGAGTAAACTAAGTTGCCATCATCATTTTCCAGTTTGACGCTACTGGCCTTAGCTCCTGTAGATGCTTCAGCAGCTTGTTGTGCTTGTTTTGCTGTAATTTTAGCTAGTGGTTGCAGTTTTGCTGCTTCTTGCTGTTCTTGTACATCATCGTTTGTTTCACCATCACCATCACTGGCTTGGGCAACTTGGGTAGCAATATGATGCTGATGTACAACTGCTACTGGAGATTGTGGTTGTTTTGCTCCTACAACTCTCGACAATCCAGCAAAGCCCAAAGTCCCAACAAAAGCTACTGCCAAAATGATTTTTGTTGAAGTTTTCATACTTGTAGAATCCCTAAAATTCTGGATTTGTAATTTCACGATAGGTAATAAAAGTTCAGATATAGTCAAGATTAAATTGAATTTTGTAGATTAAATATTAAATAGCATAATTCACTTTTAATTAGAAAATTTAGCTATTTTAAGTCTATTTCTCAGAAATAAACGTCATTAAAAATCAAATCTTGACTTTTTCTTGACTTTCGCTGTGTAAAGTCTAATTATTCTGCACGTAATTCAAATTATGAAAAAATTGACAGAATAAGTAGTTGTGTCATCAATTTGGGATAAATAGCAGGAGATTTGTTATTAAGGACGCTAAATTTAGGCTAGAAAAATAGGTTTATCGAGTATTCTCTAATTTCATTTCTACCGAAAATCAAGGATAACAAATATCATGGTAAATATTTTAAATAGAGTTCCAGAAGTAACAATTTACTTCTGGATTATTAAGATTATGGCAACCACAGTAGGCGAAACTGCGGCTGATTTTTTATCAATAACGCTCAACTTGGGTTTAAGTATTACATCATATATTATGAGCTGCTTATTACTGATTGCACTTATAAATCAGTTTAGGCTAAAACGGTATGCTCCACTGAGTTACTGGTTAGTCGTCGTTTTGATAAGTATCGTTGGGACATTAATTACTGATAGATTGGTAGACGATTTTGGAGTTAGTTTGGTGACAACTACCATAATTTTTAGTTGTCTATTGTTGGCAGTTTTTGCGTTTTGGTATTTCAGCGAAAAGACATTAGCCATGCACTCCATCAACACAGCTAAAAGAGAACTTTTCTACTGGATAGCTATTTTACTGACATTTGCTTTGGGTACTTCAACAGGCGACCTATTAGCCGAGGCTTCGGGATTAGGTTATGCACAATCAGCATTAGTATTTGGGGCGGCAATTGCAATCATAACTAGTGGTTATTTTTACTTGAGGATGAATGCAGTTTTGGCATTCTGGTTAGCTTACATCTTGACTCGTCCATTTGGAGCATCGATAGGTGATTTACTATCTCAACCTACTAAAAATGGTGGTTTTGGCTATGGTACGGTTGGAACCAGTATGCTTTTCCTCTGTATCATTATCAGCCTCGTAATTTACTTAAGCCTTAAGCGGAAGAAATCAGGCTTAGTGCCTTAGTGCCGATTGACCGAGAAGATTGATAATTTGCGATCGCCTGACTCATCTGTTCACTGTTCAATAGCTTTTAAAGCTGTAGTGCCTATGGGACATAGCTTAGAGCTTTTCTTACTGCCAATGATGACTTAGTATTTTTTGGGAAACATACATGAATAAAGTTGCAAAAGTCACAATTTACTTCTGGATTATGAAGATTATCGCCACGACGCTCGGTGAGACCGCAGGTGACTTCATTTCAATGACTCTTGGACTGGGGTATTACATAGCTTTTGCTGTAACGTTCGCCATTTTAGCTATTCTCTTATTTTTTCAAATTCAAGGAGATAGATATCGTCCAGCCCTTTATTGGGTGGCGATCGTTGCCACAACCACAGCCGGGACTGAAGTTTCAGACTTGATGGATCGATCTTTCGGGCTGGGATACGCAGTGGGATCGCTGATTTTGGTAGCCTGTCTCTTGAGCGTTCTTGCTATCTGGTACTACCGAGATCGAGACCTGAGTGTTTATCCCATCATTAGGAAAGACGCAGAGACAACCTATTGGCTGGCTGTGGTGTTCTCTAACAGTTTGGGAACAGCTTTTGGTGACTTTCTTACCAGCAACTTAGGACTAAGCTATATTCAGGGCGCATTGGTGACAGCTAGCGTCATTGGTGTTGTTATCGCCCTTCACTACATGACAAAGTTGAGCGATGTTCTCCTATTCTGGCTCGCGTTCATCTTTACACGCCCCTTTGGAGCCACTTTCGGAGATTTTTTGACTAAGCCAATCAAAAATGGTGGTCTCTCACTACCAAGGGAATATGCGTCAGCGATCGCTTTTATCTTGCTAGCACTTGTCCTCTTCTTTTCCGTGCAAAAGGAGAAAAAAATACGTCATCCACTTGAGTAGAAAACGAATGCTTATTTTGAAAAATTTTTCCCCATTTTAGCTAATAACTGTATTTCCGCCGACCTACGCTAGCAGTAGGTAGGTCTTTTGACGATGAATAACATTTAAATATGCTACGACAACTTTCTCATTTCTGGTTGCGTTATATACATCCTCGTTTAGTTACATTAATTGCTGCTATTGGTATTGTTGGACTTGTTAGTTGTCTGCTGATTCTTTTTATTTTAGCAAAACTAGCCGAAGAGGTTTTAGAGCGAGAGGCTTTTGCATTTGATACTAATTTTTTGTTATGGCTACATCAGTTTGCCAATCCCAACTTAGATAATTTCATGTTGTTCATTACAAATCTTGGTAATCCTAAAACTGTAGTTGTGGTTGCAGGAGTTACTTTGTTATTACTTTGGTGGCGACGTTATCGAGAAGATGCAAAAATTTTTGTACTTGCTTGCTTGGGGGCATTGATTTTAAATACAGGGCTAAAGTTGTTTTTTTCTAAACCTCGTCCTGAACTTTGGCATCGCTTGATTTCTGAAACATCTTTTAGTTTTCCTAGTGGTCACGCACTAGGTTCTATGGTGCTTTATGGTTTCATTGCTTATGAGTTGGCAACTCACTATCCTCAGTTTGCCAAAGTTATCTACAGTTTGACAGTTATTTTAATTGCTGCTATTGGTTTGAGCCGCTTATATTTAGGAGTCCATTGGCCCACAGACATAATTGCCGGTTATGGGGTCGGTTTTTTGTGGCTGATGATATGTATGACGATGCTTAAATTGCAAAAACTAAGGTAAAAAATTTAAGAAAATATGTAGGCAGCGGCGGGCGTAGCCATCGCCCAGGATTGTCCTTGTCGTCCTTGGGGATTACCGTATTCTGCATTGCAGTACTGTCGCGCAAATAAAGCACTTCCAGCACCATGTCTTCCTTGTGTGTTGATGCCAAATACAAAAATCTGGTTTTCTGCTAGTTTGATAACTCTATCAGGAATAATTTTGTAGGGATGATTATTTGACATTTGGTTCTTTTACCCAAAAGAAAAGATTGGGATATCTGTGGTTAAATTTTTTTACTTCTGCTTGAGCAGCAGTTAGGTTATCCCATAATTCCATCTCTCCATAATCACCTCTTATCATTGCTTCTTGTCTAGAATTTGGATGATTGAAAATTAGGGGTGATGCGTCTTTACTAGAATTTTTTCTTCGCCAACAAATACAATACTTGTCCATTTTATATAAACTGATAATAGAATTAATTACTATCAGTTTATATTTTTATTATGCTGACTGCTTAATCTGGTTTAGAGCTATTAACATTTCTTCTCGATTGAGATGTCGTTTCTTGCCTGTTTTAGATACTTGAATAGCGTAACTCCATTTTATTCCAGCTTGTGAACATCTTTTTCTTAACTGTTGAACAGTGATATGTTTGTTTGTAGATCCTTGATTTTTGTTAGATATCCGAAGTTTGGATTTATCAGTTAAATTTTCGATTTTACTTACAGTGGGTTTTATGGATGTAGTGCAGTTGCAGTGCTTTTCAAAAGCGATAGATATCTCTAGCAAGAATTGGAAAATGAAGAAAGTAGAAAATCCGTAAATAAGAATGTAGAGAAGCCCTGTTAGCATATACTGTGCTAATTCCATTGTTTTAACTCCTGTTGATATAACTAGTAACTGGCTATTTAATGAAGCGGTATACCAGCTTTCTATTTATATCAAAGCGTTAGCTTGTGAAAATTTACTCTGAAGTAAAGATCCGATAATAAATTAATGGTGTAATAGTAGTGAAATATCTTACGCTTGGTTTACTTAAATAAAGATGCCACTCTACATATATTTAACAACTGTTCTAATATTATCAACTAACTGTAGTATCATTCCCAAAATAGCTTTCCAGCCAAGTATTATTCCCCAAAATCCGCTAACAAATAGACCAAGTACTGATTTAAGGAAGATAACTCCTCTGTAATTTATCTCGACATTTGATTCGGCTTTGGCATAGATAACACCATCTCCAATTTTATTTTTCAAATTCCTTATTTTTTGTTCTTCTTCTCTAATCCTTCTTTCTTCTTGCACTTTCCAGCCCCAAGGGACAAATCCCAAAATAATCGAAATTGGAAGGTAGAATGGCCAGTTATATATGTAGCCAAGAGAAGCATATATGATGAAAAAGGTTAGCCCCAAACCAGTACGCCAAATTAAACACCAAATAATAAACAAACTGTTGATAATAGCGTTACGGATAACTATATTTCGATTTTGATGATATGACATTTGAAGGTGGCTCCCGATAGCTAATATTTAATTTTTATTTATGGTGATTGCATACCTTAAGATTAAACTTAAGGCTAGTTTGAATTATTATCTTGATAGTTGGAAATTATAAAATACATAATAAATTGCAATTAATTATTGAACTACACCAAATAATGTTAAATTTACCAAGCTATCATAACAATATTTGTAATTAGACCGGCACATAATTACTGCTGCTAAAATTGATATTTACTGTTTTACCGATTATATCTTCACTGATTTTAAATCTAAGCAAAGGTTTGATGATTTTTTTAATAAGTTTAAAATTGAGGTATTTTTTTTAAAAAAATAAAAATGATTAAGATTTGACTCTTAACCATTTGATGATATATTTGTAAAATGATGGGATATACCTGTGTTTGATTTACATGGTTGAGGCGTATGCCATTAGTTGTGGTTTTTCTTGTTGCGCCCCTTAGTAGCTGATTGCACCTTAAATCGTACCTGTTTCCCAATAGTTATCTCAGCAACATCGCTAATATCTTTACCAGATTTATAGGCTTCAAGAATTGCCTTATTATTAGCTTGGTACTTAATAACTCTAAATTCATCAGGAAAATCTTGATCATCTACCTCTACTAGTAAGTTAGCGACTTTGGGTGGGTTATCCCTGATTTCAATTACCCTTTCCTTACCAACATTTTTGTCACTGATTAATCCAATCTCGTGCAGATGGATCAGGGTACGCTTGATTTGTTCAAGTTGAGTTTTACGACGTGAAATTACCCGATCGTGGAGTTCGGCTACTCGCACTTTTCTTTCTTCCCAGGTTTCAAGGTCAAGATTTAACTGGTCAACTACCCAGGCGATCGCATCAATTTTGGTTTCGATACCATCTTGAACACCCATAAGTTCTTGTACGAGTTGTTCTACTTTACCTTCTTCGCCTAACTCGCTTGCTTCTTCTATCTGTGACCAGAGTTTAGCAGCATCTAAGCTTAACTCTTTGAGCGTGAGTTGATTGATTTCGCGTTCAATTGCTTGAGTCATGATTTACTTTTTGATATGAAAAACCAGTAGCAGTTACCTAGTTACCTGCTACTGCTTGTTTACTAGGAAGAGGTGATGCTTGAAGGGAGATTGAATCTAGTACCCGTACCGCAAGTGATAGTAATCTGACTTTTCTTGTGCTAATTCTGCTTCGTAGTCATAGTAATCCGCCTCGCTTAGTATGGTGCTTATTTGTTGAATTTGCTGGACAGAGGTTACTAATTTTTTGTTAGCTTTTAGATGAGAATTAGTAGTAATTTTCATGTCTATACAACTTCAATTTTTCAATGAAGTTATTGCGTCAGCAAATGTTGTGATATTGACTTAGAAAGATAATATTTCTTTTTTACATTTCTCATAACTATCTACTATTAATTTGTCTTTAACTACTGGCTTTTCTACCACAAAGATAGTTGTCCTGGTGATATGTTTCCCCGTCGTCGCGTATGGAACAGCAGATGACAACCTGTGCATAAAGCCGCGAGATTCTCAATTCGATTATCTTCGGGCAGATAATTCCAATGGTGAACCACTAAAGTTTTAATACTGCGTTCTCTACGATTTAAGCCATCTCTTTTATCAGTTGGGCGTAAGCATTGTATACCACAGCGCGTGCATTTCCAGTCGGATTTTGATTTGACCTCAAGTGCGATAGTATCCCAGTTTGAAGAATAGCGACTGCGGGTTTTGCTAGTCATTAATCAGTCCTTTTGGGTTACACAAAAATAATTTTGATTATATCGTTAATGTTTATCATAATATACTTAATTTTTTATATTCAGTTTGGTTTGTAAATTTATTTACGTATTTAAGGAACTCTTGACTTTTAAAAAAGGATAGATATGCACTGATTATTGTAATTAAATAACGCAGGTTACGCCAAAAAATAAAATATAAGTCTTTGATATCGATATGGATTTCTAGCGGAGCAAGCTAATGATTGACGCAGAGGATATACTACTCTTGCGGTTGCTCCTTTGATGAATTTGATGCAATATTATTGTTTTTATATTGAGTATTTAAGCAGAAAGTTTTTCGGAAAAATTCACCTGCGACATAACTTGTGCGCGTACTGAATTAGCAGCTGTCTCTGCAATTTCTGCTCTATCAGAATCAGTAAGAAGTACTGCAAGTAGCGATTTGAGAGCTTCGCGGTTAGATATAAACTCTTCACTGTATAAATCATCTTGCAGCAGGGTGGCTTCTAAGTGAGGTAATAGCTCAGGCGCAGGAGATAGTAACCGCTCTTTAATGCGTGTTCTTGCAGTCTCCGTTGCCGCTTTTGTACCTACACCTAAATCCCATGTTTCAATTATTAGTCTGATTTCACGGTTAAGTGATACACGCAGCGTTGATAGGCGACCAAATAAAGGAAGGTTAAGCATTAAAGGTGGTAGTGCATTACCCCAATCCAAACCAGCACCAATAGTGCAATTGGCTTCATCTTCGATACGAACAGCTTCATCGAGCCATCCTTCCCCAAAAAGTAAATCTATAGCTTCTTGGGTTGTTACTGGCTCATTCACCTGAGAATTATTATTTTGCTGTTGATGATTCATAAATTGTTACTTTATCTCCGTCTCAATGCCCCATACTCAAAGTAAACCAAATTATCGTATTCTTCTTCAGGCCCGCAGTTAAACATATTTTGTTTTTCGTAAAATCCTACAGACCTTGGTAAAGAATGCAACCCAACTCTACCTTCATACCCTAGCTCAACACTTCTAATTCTTGCAAAATTTAAAAGTGCTTGACCAACACCTTTGAATTGAGGCGGACGCTGAATTTCAATTCGGTTAGTGGGGGCAGTTGCAATACCATCAACATAAACTAGTCTCTTACCAATATTCAACCGTGAACCGTGCATTTGTGTTTCTATTATCATTAAACCTTGAGTCGTGTTTCCGCACTCAACTGCATAACCTTCAAGATTTTCTTGATTGGCAATATATCTTAATTTAAATATCCAGTCCCAGTATTTATCTTCTTGAGTAAATAACCTTAAATTTTCGACCCAATCATTGACATAATCATCAATATGTTTTTGTCCTAAATCTATTAGATAGGCTTCAACAGGTGTATTATCAACACCCCTTTTTAACTCGATTTTTCGCTGCACCTAAAGCTCCTAATTGTCAACTGATTGTTAAAGCTTGTGACTGCTATTTGACTGGTAGATAAAAGAGTAAATGTGAATGCGTATATCAATAGCTTTATGCCAACCAGCAAGCACAGCATCATCTGAAATGTCTCCAAGAACTACCAAACTATCTTCTTTATCCACATAGTAAGGTAAAGGTTCAGCCTCTAACCAACCATAAGCGATCGCTTGGGAGTTTTGCTCGTCAAAAACTGAAACTTTTAAGCACTGCTCGTACCTGAAGTAGTAATAGGGTAAATAGCAAGCTGGATATTCTCTTAAAGATTCGCGATTAACTGTGTATGATTGCCAACGTAGTCGCTCACCCTTAATTTCTTTTGGATTAGCTTCTAGCCAATCATAAAGTTTTTTAGCTTGCCGCAATGCGTGGTCGTTGCCTTCAAAAACAACGCTGGGAAGAAAAATATCGCCGTCAAAATGTACCGCAACTTCAAATAAATCTTCATCCTCATCTTCGGCTTCTGCTTCTGTTACCTCAATGATTCCAGCCTTATATAGTTCGCTCATTTCCTAGCATTGCTTCGTCAGATATACCCCTACATTATTAAAATTTTAGCTTTCAGTTACAAAATAATCAGAACGCTCTGTTGCTTCTAATACCTTATCTGGAAGGAAATTTTGTTTGTGTAGACGAGCTAGTGCTGTGGTGTTAGCGCGGTTCGGCAGTCCGGTTTTGGAGGTTTTCTCCTGGAGGAACTGCCGTGCATGGTTTCCTACTCCAGTCCCCACAATGGAGCTTCCCCCGGCAAGCGATTGGCTCGACTTGAGGCGACTGGCGTGCGGTTTATAACCACACTTTTAAGGTTAATTTGGCACTAATAAGCTACCGTTGCATCCAAACAAGAACTGCTATAGTTTCTGCTTTTTACAACGCCCTTAAAAATTTTGCGTCATTTTTTAATACTGCCCTGTTAAGCAAGTGAACACCCTCAAACCTTGAAACTCAGGCAGCTGAATTATGGCTAATATGTCTCCAGCCTCTAAGCGTCGCAAGAGACACCAACTACTACAAATGTATGGAAACCATTGTTGCTGGTGTGGTAAGCAAATGACCAAATCGGAAAGAACCATTGAACACTTGCTTCCCAAGAGCCTGGGTGGATCTAATAGTCTCTCGAATTTGCGTTTGGCTTGTTTCAGTTGCAATAATTCCCGTGGTAACAGTCTGTTACCTCCACGGTTAAGAAATGTTTTTGATCTGGCAAATAAAACTTCCTAAGAACAAGCATCCAGTTGAATTTTATGAAAAGATGCCCCCGAAAATTATTAGATATCGCTATCTAGCCAAATGCCATAATAGCGATCGCAAAAACCGCCTGTTAAAAAAGTGGCATGGATGACCTAGAGCAACAGTTGATCGGTTTAATTACGCAGATACGTCAACACGTACCTAAGAGCCTACAATGGCGATTAGCCATGAATCGATTACTACTTGAAATCCAGCAATTTCCAGGATTACGCAAATCCTCTCATCCTGATTATCCAGAAGCCCTAAATCGTACATTCGAGTGGGTTAGCAATAATATTTCTGAATTTGAGCCTTATTCTGACTCGGTTGCAGAAAGTTTGGTGAGATGGGTTAACGGTTACCTTCGCTGGCGAATTCAAGATTTATACTCTCCTGATAAAAATGCTCCACTCAGCTTAGATGTGAACATTGCTTCAGACTTTGGAGAAATAACTCTGTTAGATAAATTACCCAATTCTACTTTGAGTGGTTTGGATGCTCTAATTGAAAATTCTCAGAGAGAAAGTAAGCAACGAATTGGTCTAGAATTAAAGCTTTATATTGAGCAAGATCCCGAAGAAAAGCTCAAAAATAGTTATCTTCGTTCTTCTGTTGAGTGTAATTGCCAATTTCTCAGCCAAAGATTAGTACTCAAAGAACCACCTGACAAAGTTGCAGAGATAGCGCGAGACTTGAGCATTCCTAGAACAACTGTCAATTCGCATTGGAAGAGAAAATGCGAACCAATGTTGCAAAAAATTGCTGAAAATTTGGGATATAAACAGGAGCAATCGTTATGAGTAGTACAACTTCCCCTTTATTAATGGTTCCGCTAGATTTAGAAATTCATTCTAGAGCCAGACATTTAGCGGCTCAACAAAGCACAGTAGAAAAAGGTAAGCGAGTTTATTTGAATGCGTTAGCAGTTTACGCAGTTCATAGCTATTTAAAATGGTTGCAAATACCAACAAATTTTCAGGAATCAGATTGTTGGAATCCAGTAAAAGCAGCTTTATCAAATGCAGCTGATTTGGTAATTCCAAATGTGGGAACTTTAGAATGCCGTCCAGTTTTACCCCAAGAAACTGTCATATTATTACCAAGCACTAGCGAAAATCGGATTGGCTATGTAGCTATACAGTTTCAGGAAAGCCTAGATTCAGTGCAACTATTGGGATTTGCACCTGCCTTTGATGAAGTAAATCTGCCTGCACAGCTAGAAGTGTCACAACTCCAACCTATTGACGCTTTGATTGAGCAAATCACCCGTCTTGAAGAAGCGATCGCTTTTCTACAAACTGATGACTCAGTGGCAGTACAAGTACGTTCTGTATTAGACAATAAACCTTTATCAGAGATTGTGGCACAATTTGAGCTTCTTTACCGGACTGTCGATGAATTTGAGTGGCGGTACGCCGGAGGAGAAATATTAGCTGGAGATACTCTTGCTGTTGGTGCTACCCGTGAAACAATTCAGCAAGATGATAGCGAATTACAAGATTTAGCCCAAATGCTATTGGAGAAGTTAGCTGAAATTTGGGGAGATGTTGCGTAGTTTGAGCGGTTGGGAATGATGTATATAACTACCCAAAACATCCAATTGTCATGGCTAAAGGATTCGGCTATCAAAAATTACCAGATTTTACTCAACGCCAAAAAGCTTATTTCAAGCTGATTAAACAGCTACTCAACTGTCCTAGTGGCAGGGAAATGAAGATTCTCAGGAAACACGCACACTTGGTTGATGCTGGGTTTGTAGAAACTTTGGAAATGGTAGCTCAAATCCGGTTTAACCAAGGAGATATTCGTTCTGCTTACTTTTTGAGAAATTTAGCTCATTGGCTAGGTGAGGAACTGGAATTATATAGAGATGAGCCTTCAGCAACAGATAATCTTATCAGACCTCCTGCTTTTTTAGGTGAAATATTGTGGGCGATCTCACAAAATAAAAGCAATCCACAAGCCCTTGATCGTCTACTTAAAGCTAACTTAGATCAACTCAATGATGATTTTTATGAACAGTTTAATTACTGGATAAACTTTAGCCTACTCAACAACGACTCAATAACAGAACAAGTAATATTAGTAGGATTGGGTATTGTTGATTTCTGCACCTCGCTTGGGCAGTTTCGTAAAGGAAACAGGGCAATTAACTTAGAAATTAGCATTACAGGTTTAGAAGCAGTTGCCAAAATTTTTAACCGTCAAATTGTCCCAGAAACTTGGGCGCATATTCAAACTAATTTAGCACCAGCCTACCGTAATCGAATACGAGGAAATCACTCCGATAATCAAGAAAAAGCAATTGCTGCTTGTAATAATGCCCTACTCATCTATACCCGTGACGGTTTTCCCCAAGAGTGGGCAAGAGTGCAAAATAATCTTGGTCTTGTTTACACAGACAGAATTACAGGAGACAAAGCTGAAAATATCGAAAAGTCAATTGCTTGCTATGAAACTGCTTTAAAAGTTGTTAACCGCGCTCAACTTTCTGAACTTTGGGGTAGCCTTCAAAATAATTTGGGCAATGCGTACCTTTTTAGAATTCAAGGTGATAAGGCACAGAATTTAGAAAAGGCGATCGCTTGCTATCAAGTAGCACTACAAGTACGTACCCGTTCCACATCACCCTATTATTGGGCTAGTAGTCAATTTACTCTTGGCACTGCCTATACTCGAAGGATTCTAGGCAATAAACAACAGAATTTAGAAAGGGCAATTTCAGCATATATTAATGCTTTAGAAGTTTACACAATTTCTGATTATCCTGAACGATGGGCAAGAGCAAAAAGCAATCTGGGAAATGCCTATTATGAAGCCAGTCAAATTACTGAGGCACTTGACTGTCTCCGCGCTGCTTTGCAAGTGTTCACTCCTACCGATTACCCCAGAGATTGCATACAAACCGGATTAATTTTAGGTAAAACAGCCTTGGCTGCTGGCATGAAAACAGAAGCTTTTGCAGGTTATGCCGTTGCCATTGAAGCTGTTGATCAAAGCCGAATTTGGGCAGGTATTTCTCATCAACAAGAGATTCCAGAAGAGATACTTGCCTATACAAATATGGTGGTATTTTGCATTACTAATGGGCAACGAGATAAAGCCAGTGAGTATGCCGAACGTTCTGGTTATCAACACCTTTTAAATCTTTTAGATAGTAATGAAATTCAACAAATTTCCTTAAATTCGCAATTTCTTGAGCAGGTATTACAAGCAACGAGCGAAAGCAATGGTGACTCACAAGCTGTATATCAAATACTAGAAAATAACCTGAATCAATTAGACGAACAATTTGTTCATTACTTGCAAAGGCTTGAGGATGTTTGCAAAGAGATGACATCAGGGCAAGCCATTCAACTTGCTGCAACTACTTTAAGTTTTAGCAATTTAATTCGGGAGTTTCCCCAAGGCGATACAGCAATTAACTTAAGAATTGCTGCTACAGGTTATGAGGTAGCGGCTAGTGTTTTTACTAAGAAAGATTTTCCTGAACAATGGGAACAGATTGAAGATGCGAGCCGCGAACTATTTCAGATTCAGCTATTTGAAGCAGTTTTCAAGAACCTAGACAATCCTAAAGCTGTTGTATATCCATTACTGGAAGCAAATAAACACAAACTTGATGAACGCTTTGCGACTGTATTGCGTTTGAAGACAGAAGCTATGCTGTCTGAAGCACCGCCAGAATATGCACAAGACCTTGCTGCAAGCCTTGTAGGTTTGAGCCTTCTGATTAAAGAATTTCGACAGGGTAGTGAGGCGAATAATTTAGAGATTGCCATTACAGGGTATGAACTTGCCTCTAAAGTATTGACTTACGAAGATTCACCAGAAGTATGGTGTCTGTGTCAAAGTATGCTGGGCAATGCTTACCACCGTCGAATAAAGGGTGAGCAAGCAGAAAACCTGGAACAATCACTGTCTTACTTACACAATGCTTTGCAAGTGTGTAACTGTGAACAGTTTCCTGAACTCTGGGCAACAATTCAAAATAGTTTGGTCATTACTTATGGTTATAGAATTCGTGGCGATCAAGTAGAGAATGCAGAACTAGCAATTCAGGCTGGTGAAGCTGCGATGCAGGTTTTCACATACGATCAAGATCCTGAACAATGGGCGCAAATACAAAACAATCTAGGTCTTGTTTACCGCGATCGCATTCTCGGTGACAAGGCTGAGAATTTAGAAAAAGCGATCGCTTGTTATCAAAATGCTCTTTCCATTCGTACTCGTGAAGACTTCCCGGAACTTTGGGCGCAAACTCAATTCAACATTGGCTCTGCTTATCGTCAAAGACTCAGAGGTGATGCAGCAGAAAATGTGGAAATGGCGATCGCTGCTAATCAATCTGCTTTACAAGTCTACACAAAAGCAGCCTTCCCCCAAGGTTGGGCAGAAGTACACATGAATTTAGCTAATGCCTATCTTCACCGAATTCATGGGGATAGGCGCGAAAATTTAGAAAAGGCGATCGCTGCTCATCAATCAGCTTTACAAGTCTTAACCAAAGAAGAATTTCCGCGACAGTGGGCTATGGCTCATCTGAATCTAGGAAATGTCTTCTTAGAACAAGAGCAAATAGAAGAAGCGATTAGCTGTTATCGTTCAGCTTTAAAAATCTTCACTCCCACCGCTTTCCCTAATGAATGCCTAAAAGTAGGACAAACCCTGGGAAACACTGCTTTTAACATTGGTGATTGGGCTGAAGCGATTAGGGGCTATAGTGTGGCAATTGAAGCTGTAGAAACCAGTCGCACTTGGGCAAGTTTAGAATCACGCCGTCAAGAAATCTTAGCTGATTCTCTCCATGTTTATGAAAATATGGTGCAAGCTTGTATTAATAATAAACAACTGAATAAAGCTGTTGAATATGTCGAACGTTCTCGCTCAAAACGACTCGTAGATTTAATTGCCAGTAATGACCTTTATTCAGATGGTGAAATTCCTGATGAAATTCAACAGTATTTACAAGATTTTGAAGCTATACAGCGGCAAATTGATAATGAACTAAGACAGCATAATAATAGCAGTAACTTTGATGGTAGTAAACTCGGTAAAAGCCCACAGAACCGTGCTGCTATCGAAGCTCATAACAAAATAATTGCAGATTTGGAAGCTGACAAACAGCAAATTTGGGAACAAATGCGCCGTCTAGATCCTGTCCTGGCTGGTCAAATTCAAGTAAACCCTATGAATTTATCATCCATACAGCAGTTAATTGACCTACCCACCACAGCTATCCTGAGCTTTTATACTACCTCGAATGACACTCATATCTTTATCATCCGGCAGAGTCAAATTACTTTGCACACTTGCACTGGCTTAGGATTTGAGACTTTACAAGAATCTATTTTAACTCACTGGTTAGGGCAATATGTTCATCACAAAGATACTTGGAAAGAGCAATTTATTTTTTTAATAGCAGAACTAGCTGAAGTCTTAAAGTTAAATGATTTAATTGCACAACATCTGAAAAATATTGATGAATTGATTCTTATTCCTCATCTGGCATTACATCAAATTCCTTTTGCTGCTTTACCAATTGGAGAAAATCAATATTTGGGGGATAAATTTATCATTCGTTATGTTCCTAGCTGCCAAATTTTAGAATTTTGTCACAACCGCCCCACAGTAAGTAGTCTTATGAATTACGGTATTGTTGAAGATGCTACTGAAGATTTACCCTACGCTAGTTGGGAAGGAGAACAACTAGCAAATTTATATAATATTCCCAATCATCAACGTTTAAAAGGTAGTCAAGAAGCTAGTGTCAGCAACTATCGGCAACTGATACAAAAAGTCCAAGTAATTCATTCTAGTCATCACGCGCGCTCGCGGCTCGATAATCCTCTAGAATCCGCATTATTTTTAGGAGATGGCTGTATTACATTAAGTCAGTTATTAACTCCAAGTTGGCGCAATCCCCAGTTAGAAGATGTATTTCTATCTTGCTGTGAAACTGGTTTAAGTGTGACTGAAATAACTGACGATATTCTCACTTTTTCAACAGCTTTCCTTTGTGCTGGTGCTAAAAGTGTTATCAGTACACTCTGGGCAGTAAATGACTTGGCAACAGCACTCTTTTCAGTATTTTACTATCAATCCCGACATCAGGGGAATAAACGACTGCAATCAATCAGACAAGCTCAATTTGAACTGCGTACCCTTACAGGTGAAACTCTTACCACTATTTACAAACCTAAGTTAAGTTATTTTTTGACGCAGAAAGGCAAGGAAACTGACACGCTGCGTAAAAAAATTCAAAAAGAACGGGATAGCTATTCCCATAGTTCCCTATTATATGAACAATGCAATGAAGAATACAAAAAATACGACAAAATCGGAAAATTGATTTATCAAGCAAAAAAAGATTTAGAACTTTTTTGTCGAGAATCTAAACCTTTCTCTCATCCTTATTATTGGGCAGCTTTCACCTGTTCCGGGTTAAATTGATAACTGCAATCTCTGAAGTATTCAGTCTAAATTCAAAAATTATTAAAATTAATAAAAATTCTAACTTGCCGGATGATATAATCCCGTATCCTGATTAAATTCCCATCCTAACCCTGCTCTATCCTTGCCTTTGCACCATCCCACAAAAAGCGGTGGTGGCAGATTAATTCGCTGCTCGCGTATAGTTTCTACACTTACACCAAGTCTTGAAGCTAAACCTTCTTCCGTTAGCGGTTGGATTCGAGGAGTTTGCCCTTGATAATATGAATTGTTGTTGTACGATTTCTTCTGCCGTTTCGGTTGGTTGTTGAGATAATTTTGAATTTTAATAATCGCCTCAGCAAATTGTTTCATTTGGGCTGTTATCTCTTCAGTTTTTTGTTCTAAAGAGTCCAAACGTTTATCTTCATTACCAGCAATTGCATCAAGATCATCTAGAGAACCATCTAGGTATAGCTCAATAAAACGGGTGAGCGTCGCTGTTGCCGTCGTGCCTTTCGAGTTGCAACGGGCGATAAACTGCTCCCACATCTTTTGGTCACAGTTGAAAGATGCTAGCTTCTTTGTTCTCCCTGTATTGCTCATATCTAGGTAATGTCTAGGTATTATCTAGGTAAAATTATCCGCGGACAGGAACAACTGAGCGTGTTTCCATCTTGATAACTACCTTGACACTATCATGATGAGCGCATGAGTGCGATGGCCTAACCGCCCGGCGGAGGCGATGCCTTCTGGAGTGGCTTCCCCGTAGGGGTACATTTACGTTTTTTATTTTTTACCGATGTTTGCTTTTTCTACGCAGTGCGTGAGAAGTCCCAACACGCCCAACATGGTGAATGTACTTTGCAGTTGTCGCCGGGGAAGCATGGCCCAAATCTGCTTGCAAGTCAAAATCAGAAGCTCCATTTTTTTTAGCCAGCGTCGCGTGAGTGTGGCGGAGAAAGTGGGCACTGAACTTAATTCCCGCACAAGCAGAAATTTCCTCCATCATCAGTCGCAACCCGCGATCGCTTAAAGGTTTACCCCTATCCCGCCGACTGGGACTAGGAAACACCGGCCGATCATTGCTGGCATCCCCACGATAATCCAGTAACACCTCACTCGTCTCCGGATCGAGACTAATAGTTCTAGTTTTATTTCGTTTCCCCGTCACAGTTAACAACAGACAATCTCCATCCTCCCGAAACTGCCGCCAAAATAACCCCGGCGTAATTACGCGCTTACCATAATCAGAAGTTTGCCGGGCAATTTCTCCCGCCCTCACCCCACTGTAAAAGATGAGAGTAAACAGCAGCCAATGCATCTTATTAGTATTGTGTTGCAAGTCTACTTCAATCGCCGCTTTTTCCAACTTAGCAATCTCGCGTTCCGAGAGAATCCGCTCTGCGAGCTTATCATCCCACTGGATGCTTAAGTCCTTGCCCAAGTCGATAGCAAAATAACCAATAGAAGCTCTAGTACCCCACTCCCACAAACTTTTAATCGCCGCCGTGTATTTAGCCGCAGTATTTTTACTAATTCCATAAGTATTTTTCTTTCCCCGTACTGGCTTTTCATCCTTGAGCCAAGCCAGATAAGCGTGTAGATGGAATAACGTTACCATCCTTAAATCAGATATCCCAAACCGCGACTGCATATAATCGACAAGCTCATAACCAATTTGCCGATATGCCCGTCGCGTTTGGTCGCTTTTGATAGTGACAGAATGTACCCATAGCTCAATTAGCTGTTGTGTCGAATTAATTTTCTGGCGGTTGGGAAAATAATAATCCACAAGCGCGACACGAGCTTCATCAAGCGGTAGAGTCACCACCTCCACAGCAAGTGATTCCACGCTTTTGACGGGTAAATTTTCCATAATAAAATTCCCCAACCCCCACTGATAATTATGATGCCGAGAACTGTAATTCCCGGTATCTTTATGATAGTTGTTTCCCAAGCACCACAAAATTACTCATTGAAAATAATCTATATCGTATATCCGCGGATATCCCATATGCGATGATGGTAGTGAGAAGAGTAGGGGAAGTAGAGGTAGATGGGGAGGTGGGGGGAGTAAGTAAATATTAGAACTTGAAGCAAATGGTTAAAGAACTGGTTAGAAATCACTTCTCCACAACAAAAGCGCGAGGAACTGGTGGAATATCCGCAGATAAATATAAAACTTCTGTCTGAAGAAGACCGGGAGTTGGTGAAGCAGGCCAAGCAGCGTGCTGAGGAGTTGCGCTTAACTTTTAAGGAGTTTGTGCTGGATTGTATTAGAAATGCACTCTTTGAAGAGAGTGCGGATGGTGTAAGTGCAACTGCTGCTGAAATTGAAGCTTTGAAAGCTCAAATCGCCGCCCTGGAAGAGAAGGTGAATATTCCTTCTGCGACCAAATCGGAAGTACATACCCTCCAAGAGCGGTTAAATCAATTGCGGGTGGGGATTTCAAATGAAATTAAGAAAGATAGGGAGCAACTTGCTTCTTTAACGCTGGCGATATCCCGACTTGAAAGCCAAATTGAACAGCTAATACCTTCCTTAAATCTTCAAGTGGATGGCGAAGGTAATGCCGACAGTGATAGCGACTGGCTTTTTGGGGAAGGCTCAGGTAGTTTGGGTGGAGAAGATGTTGAGGGTTTTTGAATGTGCCCTCCATCAGTTGGGCAACTCACTGGAGTTAACCGTGCATCAATACAGGTTAATAGAGTAATATTCTGTGGGATATTTGCTGTACCCATTGAAATTGTCCCAGCCAAACCAAGAGAAGAAATGTTCCTCAGTACTAGTGTCGTTAACTGTAGTGTCAAAAGCATTTAAGTCACTCACAGCACCACACGTCCGATTCTCTTGGGACGGGATTAAAAAGATATAGCCCTTCTTCAGCTATTCGACAAGATAGCTTTGAAATTTTTGCAGTTTTTTGGCAACACAACAAAAAAGTTGTGCTAAATTAAAAACACAACAAAAAAGTTGTGACATGATACCAACGTTTAACTCTGATGGAAACTTGCCTCCAGGAGTGCATTGGACTAAATGGCAAGAATTCGTGGAACGATTTGGCACGACACCACGCCGACAGCAACTTCTCAAGGGACTGAAGTCTGCCATAGATTCACTGTCAAAGGCAGGTTGCCCAGTGATTTATATTGATGGCAGTTTCGTAACGGAGAAGGAAAATCCTAATGATTATGACGGCTGCTGGGATGTTACAGGTGTTGATCCCTACCTACTTGACCCCATTTTGCTTAACTTCGACAATGGTCGAGCTGCCCAAAAAATTAAGTACCAAGGAGAACTCTTCCCAGCGCAAACATCAGAAAGTATTACTGGAAAAACATTTTTAGAGTTTTTTCAGGTTGATAAGAACACTGGCAACCCCAAAGGCATTGTTGCCATAGATTTGCGGAGGGCATGGCTATGATCAAGAACGAGCGGCAGTACCGCATAACAAAGGCCCAAATAGATAAGTTCTCGCGTGCATTAGAAGAACTTGCTAAACAATCACAATCTAACCAAAAGGTGCATCCAATACTGCAAAAGGCTCAAGTGGATGCGTTACAGAGCCAGCTTACCGATCTGCGTAAACAATTAGAGGAATACGAGGCATTAAAGTCAGGTCAGCGAGCAGTACTTGAGATTGAATCATTAGAGGAAATACCACGCGCCCTGATCAAAGCACGCATTGCGGCTGGACTAAGCCAAAAAGATTTGGCTGAACGACTTGGACTCAAAGAGCAGCAGATACAACGTTATGAAGATACCGAATATTCCTCTGCAAGCTTCGGGCGATTAGTCGAGGTAAGTCAGGCGCTTGGAATTAAGGTGCGAGAAGATGTTTTCTTGCGTAGTGTCCAAGGTTCACTAACTACGCTGTTTCAGCGTCTAAATCAAGTTGGAATTGACCGCAATCTTGTGCTGAGACGATTGCTTCCTCAATTAACAGCGGCGAATATACAAACAGAAAAGTTAACTGAAGAAGAAGAAAGTAGCTTAATCTTCCGTATTGCCACACTTTTACAGCGAGTTTTCAAATTGACACCAACTGAAATTTTTAGCTCCAGTCCATTGCAGCTAAACACAGCAGCATTGGGAACGGTTCGTTTTAAAGTTTCTGCACGGACAGATGAACGCCGTCTAAGCGCATATACAGTTTATGCCCATTTTCTGGCTCTCCTCTTACTGGAAGCGACATCAGATTTGCCCAAGAAGCGAATTCCTACAGATGCTAATGAAGTTCGAGAAGCAATTATTTCAACTTATGGAAGCCTAACATTTAAAAATGCGTTGCAGTACCTTTGGAGTCTAGGTGTACCAGTGTTACCCCTGAAAGACCCTAGTGCGTTTCACGGAGCTTTTTGGCGTGTGGGAGGACGCAACGTGATTGTTCTTAAACAACAAACGTCATCTGCTGCACGTTGGCTTTTTGACCTCCTTCATGAACTTTTTCATGCTGCACGGGAACCTGATTTAGATGAACGTACTGTTGTCGAAGCTGAAGAGACGGCTATTGAGCGACGGGAATCTCAAGAAGAGATGGAAGTAAATCTAGAGGCTGGGAATGTTGTGCTAAGTGGCCGTGCTGAGGAACTGGCTCAGATGTGTGTAGAAGCAGCAAACGGTAGCGTTGAGCGATTAAAGAAAGTTGTCCCTCAAATTGCTAACAGAGAGAACGTTCCATCTGATTCACTTGCCAACTATATGGCATTTCGTTTGTCACTTCAGGGTATTAACTGGTGGGGAGCAGCAACAAATCTCCAATCTCTAGATCAAAATCCTTGGCAGATTGCGCGTGACTTCCTTCTTGAACAAACTAATTTCGGACGACTAAATGAAGTGGATCAAAACTTACTTTTGCAAGCACTGTCTGATATAGATAATTGAGTCTAAGCGTTTTATGACACAAAACCAAACAATAACCCTCAAGCCACTCAAAATTTCTTGCACTAGCAGCGACTGTGATAACGGATTGCACTGTTTCAAAAACAGTCAGAAAAAGAAAGTAGCTGACCAAATTGGTCAATGCCATTCATGCGGTGCAGACCTGGTTGATTGGAGCCGAGTCCAAAAACGCGATTTGAGTGATGTAAATTACACTTTTGCGGCTCTCAAGCGTGAACTAATTCGCCACTATTTTTGGCACGTTGAAATTAGCCAAAAAGCTATTAATCATGCCCGCCGCAAAGGAAAAAGCGGGATGCGGGATGCAGTCGAGAAGCGGATTCGCAAATCAGTAGGTTCAGCAGAACCCGCTTATGATGGTCGCCAAACACCGGGAGCCGATTCAGATAAAGCCAATGCCATTCACTATGCCCAACACGCTACAGCTTGTTGCTGCCGTAAATGCATAGAGTATTGGCATAACATTCCTCTCGGTCGGGAGTTAACTGAGGAGGAAATAGGATATTTCTCAGATTTGGTGATGCTTTACATTAACGAGCGATTACCGTTTCTCACAGAAAATGGGGAGGAAGTACCACGACTAAAACCTCTGCGCTGTGAAGAAAGTTCGTCTACAGAAGACGAAGGGGGGTAAAAGTATCAGTGGCAATCAACACAGAAGCTTTGTCAGCTCGTTATCGATCTGCGTCAGTTGATTTAGAAGGTAAGCGCCTCCTAATCACAAACTTTCTTAACACGGAGCAAGAAAAGGATTTAAGCGAACCTCCTAACTGTGGTGGGATCGGACGCATCCGACATTTCCGACGTTCCGCCAGCACAAATTGGCCTTCTAATCCTTTGCCCATTGACCCGGCTTGCAAGGCGCTTAGTCTGCCATCAACTGATACGATTCGAGCGCAGGTTTTTCAATACGCGGCGTGCAACTGGCGCTGTTGGTACTGTTATGTCCCCTTTGACTTGCTTAAAGCCAATCCTGATTACTCGGACTGGTTGAGTCCCGCTAGCTTAATTAACCATTATCTCGACCAGCCTGACCCTCCACCCATCATAGATTTGACTGGTGGACAGCCTGATCTCGTCCCCGAATGGGTGCCTTGGATGATGGCTGAGATTAAAAGCCGTGGGCTTGAAGGCCAAATCTACCTTTGGTCTGATGACAATCTCAGCAACGATTATTTCTGGAAATATCTTTCTGATGCAGACATTGAACTCATCGCCACATACCCCAACTACGGTCGCGTTTGTTGTTTCAAGGGTTTTAACGCCGAGTCATTTGCGTTTAACACCAGTGCAGAGTCTGCGTTGTTCGACCAGCAATTTCATCTAATGAAACGGCTGTTGACACTGGGTATCGACTTATATGCTTACGCCACATTCACAGCGCCGTCGGCAGTTGGGGTAGCAGAAGATATGCGTCGCTTTGTCGATCATCTGCAAATGCTTGATGAGAATCTCCCTTTGCGGACAGTGCCGCTACAGATTCAAAAGTTTACTCCAGTTCAGCAACGTTTGAATCACGACACCTATGGAGCATTGCAGAATCAGCAAATTGCCATTGAGGCTTGGATTCAAGAATTAGAGTCCAGGTATTCCAGCGATCAAAGAGCTTGCAACATTGCCAATATACCGCTTTATGAGGGCAGATATAGATGACAATAACTAAAACTGAAATACAGATATTTGAAGATGCTGTTGATAGTTGGGTGCTTGAGGCGATAGCCTGTGGAGTACGTTCATTTGACCAATTAGTTGTATCACTGCCAGGAGTATATCCCTCTGTTGCCCTCAAATCTGTCCAACGTCTTGTGTATGCCAAAAAAATTTCTAGCGAGATTTTAGCAAACGTATTAAAACCAGCAAAACAAAAACTGCAACTGCCAAATTACTCATACCACCAAATTCCTTTACCAATTCCCCATCCCCTTGATTATGATTGGCGGTTTAGCGATGCATCTGCTAGGCGCTTATTGAATGAGTGTGCAAAAGTAACCAATCTTGATGATACTATTGTACTACTAGGGACACCCAGTTTGCTGCGGATGGGAATTGAAGAATCTTACTCACGCCGTCTGGTACTGCTTGAAGCAAATCACACAGTAACACATAGTCTTGCTCAAGTAGTACCGCAAACCCAGGTAATCCAGTGCGATGTGATGAGAGAGCAACTACCGAGCCTTACAGCTGCGGCTGTTGTTCTCGATCCACCTTGGTATCCGGAGCATATACAATCATTTCTCTGGACTGCTAGCCAACTATGCCAAATTGGTGGCCATATATTACTGAGTATGCCTCCTATCGGAACTCGTCCCGGCATTCAAGAGGAATGGGTACAAATTTTGGACTGGACGCAGCAGATAGGTCTTACTTTAGTAAAGTTAGAGCAATCTGCTTTGTCCTATGTAACACCGCCCTTTGAACTTAACGTACTTAGAGCAGAAGGGTTAAATGTAGTTTCCAGGGAATGGCGACGTGGGAATTTAGCTGTGTTCTTACGCAGCCATCAAGCTGAAATCCCGCGACCAACAATTTCTTCGCTAGACGATGGATGGACTGAGGAAGTACTACTGGGTGTAAGAATACGTGTTCGGCAGCCAAATATACTTGAATTTACCGATCCATCCCTGATATCGATTATTCCAGGAGATGTGCTTCAATCAGTGAGTCGAAGAGATTCGCGACGCCAGTTGGCTGATGTTTGGACTTCTGGAAATCGAATCTTCGCTTGTCAGGGGCGCGGGGTGCTGTTGCAGATTCTACGGGCAATGGAGATTGGGCGATCGCCTTATGAAGCGGTAGCTGTATCTGTACAACGTCCGTTAAATCTTAATGAAACTGAGCTAATATCCCACGCTGCCAATCAAATAGTAAATATTGTTAGTACAGAACAAAAGGAGATTTTACTCTTTGGCGAACAGCGGAACAATACACAACTCTCTCTCGCCGCTGGTTGATGAACTATTGTCAGCTGTGCGAGGTGATATTTTTTGGGAGAGTTACTTGAAGCCATTGCAATTGCTTGAATCACCGACCTTTAGACTTCACTTGGCTATTTTGGTAGAGCCGTATCTCCAATTTATTCTTGATGGAAAAAAAACGGTAGAGTCAAGGTTTTCTACACGCAAATTTGCTCCATACAACCGCGTGGAGAAAGGTGATGTTGTGTTATTAAAACAATCAAGCGGGCCAATTGTAGGCATATGCCAAGTTTCTTATGTTTGGTTTTATCAGCTAGAGCCTGAATCTTGGCAAACTATTAAAGAGGGTTTTGCAACTGCTATATGTGCCCAAGACCCTGATTTTTGGAAACAACGTGAAGCAGCATCATTTGCTACTTTAATGCGAATTCAAAACGTTAAATCCATAGAACCCATCAAATTTGTTAAACGCGATCGCCGAGGTTGGGTGGTCTTGCATGAAACTTCCAGTCAACTACAACTTGATTTAGGAATTCCATGAAATCATTTATTCTTGGCTTCGCTGGCCGTATTGCTAGCGGCAAGTCAACACTTTCAATCGAGGTAGCTTCATCTCTGGGCTGGCAACGTGTCAGTTTTGGGGACTACGTTCGGACTGTAGCACAGCGCCAAGGTCTAAGAGAATCACGAGAAGTATTACAGACTGTTGGTGCAACTCTTGTTAACCAAGGGATGGAACATTTCTGTAAAGCAGTTTTAGCACAAGCGGACTGGGAACCAGGACAACCATTAGTGGTAGATGGCATCCGTCACGCTGAAATACTCTCGACACTGCGTCGGCTCGTTGCACCCTCGGAGTTGCTTCTTGTTTTTCTAGCGGTTAACAACTCAACGCGCGAAGCTCGGTTAATTGAGAGAGGGTTAACCCACCGAGAACAATGGCAGCAGTTTGAGGCGCATTCAACAGAAGCACAAGTGCAAACAGTGTTGCGAACAATCGCTGACTTTACTGTGGATGGTACCCAAAAAATAGAAGAACTTGTTAAAGAGATTGTGATGTGGGTTCAACAACTGAGGGAGGAGAGTACTATTTTTGACGCTGATTTTAATCAGCGTTGACGTTACATTTCCAATTTAAAAATATAGAGTTTTGCGTCTATCGCGTAAAGTGATAACGCAGCAAGCAAATGCATCTCTTGATTGAAATACTTATTGGACAGGGATTTGGCTCATAGATGAGTTTCAGTTATTAAACATTGAAAGTATTGCCCTGCAAAACTTCCAGAATTGAGATGCGTTTGCTCTGCACGAATCGCCACTACCAATTGGGCAAGGACAGCCCGCACTATCTCGACCATTTGTAGGAGAAATTAGGGTGAATATTATTTCTGAAGGTGACAATCATTTAGCTCTCTTAGATTACAGCAGTTTACTCAACAAAATCTTGGAAGTGCTGCCCAGTCAAAACCCATTCCAGTTCTCCCCAGATGACAGTCGATTGCGGATTAATATTGACAAAATCGCCGATCTGGTTGCTAATTCACAAGTGGAAAGCCCTTTGGCATCTGCTAGCGGGATTCGTTGTGCAACTATCAACCTTAGCGATCGCACAAGTAAAAATTTCCCAGAGCAAATCAGGCTAATCCGCGATCGTTTGCAAAACCTCTTGATTGCCGCATTACCACCAAACAAAACAGTAGAATCAGCGATTTCGCAATTACTGACAGATTTACAGTCTTTTCAAGGTACAAAGCCATCTCTGGGATTTACTTATCCTTTCGGAGAGTATACAGGTTTGCAAAAACAGCGGCTCAGTCTTCAGCGCCACCGTTCAGGCAGTGATTCTCTCTTGAAACTTCATAAACTAATCATCACAGTTAAAGATGTCAAGGGATTTGATTCTCAACTTTCTTCCAGTCTTGATAATTATATCCAACAAGAATTTAGCGAAGAAACTGAGAGTGATTTAGAGGAATTAAGCGACACACTAGAAGAACTGATTAAAAATCAAAAATCTGACTTTTACAAGCTCAAACGAGTCATGTATACCGAAGCTATTGGTATGCTCAAACGAGAGGCGAAAATCAGGTATTTAGAGTTTATTTTGGAGAATGTTAACGATAGGGTAGATGGCAAAATATATCTTCAAGATTTGATTCGACGGCTACGATTACTAGAAGAATATATCAATGATATCAACCGAGGGTATGGTCATTACCAAGTAAACTATGCCGGAAAGTCAGTCAACTACAGAGACTTATTTTCTCGTGCCGAAGCTTTAGATATTCTTCCCATTATTCCCTTAATCGAAGGGTATTTAGGAGAAACAAAAGATGATACTAAAGGAGAGCAGCAGTTTATTTTTGGTTTCAAACTAAAATTTGGCGGTACAGTTCAAGCTTACGGAGACAAGCCACTTTCTGTACTAGATTATTACCTCAACCTAATCGACCCAGAAAGTCAGGAACATAAGGCGGGATTAGGGGACTCTTTTAAAAGTGATTATTTCAAAGAAAAAGTATTAAAAATAATATTTTTATACTATTTTATATTTGCTTCTAGGAGTAATCCTTTAGCAGATAACTACCAAGAAAATTCAGAGCTAAATTATGAACCTGTTTCTGTCTTTGAGCAACAGGTATTACCTGTACTCAAAGGTTCTGACGAAGAAGCTAAAAAGAAAATATTTGCCAAAATTAAGGAAGGAATTGAAAAATTTAACGTCAAAATAAAAATTGAAAAACTCAGGCAGTTACTTAAGGATTTGCTCAAAGATAAGCCTATTCTAAAAAGACGAGAGTATCCGCTTTATCTCGGCGTTAAAAGAGGCATTTTAGAGCGCGATTTAGACCGCATTTTAACTGATGTTACATTTTTCAAGCCTGTCTTTGGTGAGAAGTCACGAGAAGCTCTAAAGTATATTGCCATCAGGGAGCCTCATGTTGATAGCAGCTACCTTTGCAATCTTTCTGTCAGTATTGCAGTAGAAGATATTCGCTATTTCCCCACTGATGACCGCCAAATATTTAGCATGGCGTATGATATCACAAATATTAAAGCACTACCAATTCTTTTGGTTCCTTTTACTGAAGAAACCTGTCAGAAAATCTACAATAATTCTTTCAAAGATCAAAAACCAATTTTATTCATCTACAATCATAAAAAGTTACGAGAGCAAATTTTCAACAATCCTGACTCCCCCAAAGCGTTTATTTACCGATTTACTTTTTCTCTGCTTATTTATATCTGCCTGAAAGTACTGCTTGAACCTGTCAAAGATAAACTGTTTATTCCCATTGTGCGGTTACAACTGAATACTAAGCAGAACTCCACACCAGAAGAAGAATTTATGCGCTCGCTCTCTAAAACTTTATCCCACTTATTGAGCGAAGAACATCAATCCAGTACTCAAGGATTCTGTGTCAAAAACCTGAATCCTTACAAAATTGAAAATGGTCTAAGTTCTCTTTACTCTGTACTGCCCAAAAAATTTAAATTCAACGCTTCTTCTTACAACACCCAGCTAGACAAACTAGCAATTATTATAGTCTCCAGCCGTGAGAGTGATGCCAGTTGGCGAGGTGGAGAACGAATATCAAACTTGTTAGGAGAAGTTGTAGGAGTAGAGCGTCTACAGGATGGCACAGTTCGCTTAGAAAGGCTCAACACCTTCGCAGCAAACTATGAACATCAGCAGATGTTTCAAAGACCTACTATTGTCATTGATGAAGTGGACAAATTGTACCGCCAGGGCTATCGGCACTTTATGTATATTGCCAAGTCTCCATATTCTAGCACTCTCAATATGACTCAGAGTGATGAAGATGAATCACTATTTTTCATGTCTACACCTGTACTCAAGGCTTTAAAGGGAGATAGAGACGACATCAAAATATATCCAGTATTTTTTGATAAATATTATGTGGTAAATCTAGGGCAGACTGTTAGTTCTCTGTACATACAAGACACGCTTGAACTAACAGGCTTAGTTGAAGATCCCAGCAAGAAAGCTGTTGTCTTTTTCAATCTCTTCAATGGAATTAAAGTCGGTCAAGATGACGAGCGTTACTACAACGGGGTAATTTCCTACGCCACCTTGCTAAATGTCTATGATGACATTCTAGATGATGAAGATATCCGTAGGGGACTAATTTATGACCGCGAAAACAATCCTATCAAAAATGATATCTTGCAATATCTAACCTTATTCCACTTTTCGCGTTACGAAGCTGTTCCCAGAAAGAATCGGAACATTAGCTTTAAACTTGACCCTTACGAAAACATCATTGGAGATGATGCCGTTGGTAAATTATCAGTTTTCAAGCATACCACTAGGAGTGTAAGCTTTAACTCTTTGGCGTTTTTAACTGAAGTTAGACGTGCCTTGAATGTAGAAGGAGAGGAGCGGAAATGATTGCGGAAGATTTAGGAAGATTATTTGAAATCGGCTTCAATGTTGGCATCCTTGCTTATATTCAGCAAAACCAATTGAATCACCGATTCGGAGATTTATATCAATGTGACTTACAAGCATTGCGGTTTCCACAACTGCATCGACGTATAGTTGACCGCGCTAATGTAATTAATGATAGTGATAGTAAAATCATTGCTAAGTGGAGTATATTTTTTCTCCAAAAGGGGTTTTTATCCGGCTTAAATTTCTTTAGGGAGTACCTGGAATCAACAGGTTGGAAACAGCGAAAGCTGGAAATTTTATACTACCAGTGTAACTTTTGTGATGACAACAGCCTTGGTACTCTTGTTAAGGGTGAGGAACAAGTCTTTAGAGATATCTTGTCACAATTAGGAAATATCAAGGTTGATATCGGTCGCTATAAGCAGCAAGGAGAGTTTCTTAGGGCTGATACTTTAATGCTGCTGCACAACGGCAAACAGTTTCGTATCCTCTCAGTGGATTTATCAGTGTTCTCGATTAAGTCAGCTGAAGATATTAAAGATTTAGATAATGTAGAAGTTATACGGCAATTACTGCTAAGTGAAATTAGTTATTTACGCTCAAAAAGTGTTTTCTCTGGACTTAGTATTGATACGGGAACAGACACCACAAAACTTGGATTAAGCTTTTCTGAAGGGATTGCTCGCTATTTTACAGCTTTCAAGCGCAAGGACAAAGAGAGTGTCAAATTAATCCAAGCAGCCAGTTATGCTCATAGCTTCTATGAGTTTTTACGACAGCACTCTCTTCTCCAAGAAGCTGATCCCGTGATGTTTAGCATTATGGGTTACACTGACCGAGGTGTTAGTGCGATGTCAGTAAATCGAGAAAATTTAGATATCTTAAATACCTGCCACCGCATTTATAAGCAGCAACAAAGTGGTCAAGCGATCGCCGAAGCTCGTCAACAAGTTCTCAGAATTATCAAAAGGAAAGCAGCTGAGAGTTTTGTTAATGGCAAGACATTTATAAACTCTCTTTTAGCAGTACCACCTGATACAACTACTTTGGTTACTCACCAGGAGCGAGTAACAGGGTTTTTCAACTCAAGCGGGGAAGTGCCACCTCAATTAATGGCTCAACTCGGACTGAGTGGTAGTCTAGACCTACGTTCGGCTCACACCGCACTAATTAAAACTGCCCTGACTAATGACAATCCTTATCTTTTCTTAACTGGCAATCCTGGCATTGGTAAAACCACAACCATTGTAGAATTTCTCAAACAGCATCTCGACGATGGCTTTTTGTTCTTCTATGTCAGTCCCAGAAAAAACGTTAACAAGGACGTAATTGAGAAGTTCAAGAGTCAACCGGGAGAATCATTGGGCGGGAGCATTGCAGCACCATTGGAGAATCACGGACTGTTTTGCATCAATACCAATGCAGACATTATTCAAGCTAATGGTGGACACTGTACTGTGCAGTATTTCTCTGATTTACGAGAAGGGGACTTTACAGAACAAGCTGTTCATTTTATCGATGGTCAAGCTCTTATTGAGCGGCGTCCCTCAGCTTCTCAAAGACTCCAGCGCAAAATGGAGGATTTAATTCAGGATGCTGGTGAGCAAACTAAAGGAGTTTTAGATAGCATTTGTGAAGCTATTTACACAATTATAGACCGTCAACTTTCCAATAATATAGTGGCAACAATTTCGCTGCAATCTTTGAAAAAAACGGGTAACGGTCAAGACACTCTCCGCCATTTTGAGAAGATATTTAAGAACGCCTATAACCAAAGTGAAGGTTCAGTCATTCCTGACCAAATGAAGAAAATCTCTCAACGCATTAAACATATATTTATCATGGTTGATGAGATTACAGGAGACCATAGCGGTGTAGAATTCTTAAACCGCATCAGTTCTATCCTTCGCCAATATGATCTGACTAATTCCCAATATGGCTTTAATACCAAAATTATTATAGCTGATGCTTCTATTGTTGACCCAGATGTCATTCAACAACATCTTTCTACTACAGTTTCAGAACCAGACAAAATATTTTATCGGCGAGCTTCAGATAACGACTCCCCCCTTTCAGTACAAATTTTCAAGTTTAAAGGTTTAGGCGCAACTGTCATCAATTCTAACTCTTACCCTGCTCGTAGTTTAAACATTACTTACAAAGTATTTATAGACTCTTTAAAATTTAGCAATTCAGCTTTTTTAGAGAAGAAATATAGCTTAGTTAACCGTGTACAAGCAGAGATAGCTGAAGATATTAATTCTTTCTTGGATAACCCAGAAGCTGGACAGGTAATTGTATATATCCAGGATAAGCAGAGATTAAAAGAACTGACTGAATATCTAAAAAAACATCGACGTACTTTTCAGTTATTTACGGATTACTTAGAAATTCACGCTAATATTTCAGAGCAGGAAAAGGAAGAAATCCAAAAATGTAATACTGAGGTAAAAGTGGTCTTTATGACCGCCTCAGCTAGTCGAGGGTTATCATTTCCTAAAGCTAAACATATTCTGGTTGATATCCCTCGCTTTGCCATTGAGCAAAACTTAATGGAAATTATTCAGGTAATTTACCGGGGTCGCGGTAACTACCTTGAAGATGGAATTACCAAAACCTTAGATAATGAGGAGAAAGATTTAATTCTTTACTTATCAGAGCGGGCTGTATATTACGCTGATGACCCGGAGCTTTCTTTACAAGAAAGTGTGCTGAGTCTTGTGAATATTCTATTAATTTTCAAGACATCTGTCATGACAAGAATTTCTGGGTCTGGGCAGATAGGTAAAGACCATTTTATGATGATTCCTATTGGGGGAAAGTCGGTATTTGCAGCAGGTGAAACATTTACGGGTAAGATATCCGGTTTAATCAAAGAACTGAAGAAAGAGCATATTCGTCGTGGCAGTGACAAGCTCTTGAAAGAGGTTTATACGAGTCTAGAGCAACTGTTAGGTCGTGTAAAGATTATCTTGAGTGATTTAGACAATTCCCCGCCGACACAAACCCTTTCTTATCTGTCAATGCGAGAGTCCTTTGCAGACCAGTTTGTGAAGTTGGTAAGTAGTGGTTTGGATCAGCTATTAAGCTTTGGCCCTGTAGAAGCCAGCCACATTAGTGGCAGTATGCTAGTAGTTTCTTTAGCTAATAAAGCACTTCAAGAAAACTATGAAATGCGTCTAGAGCGAGAACTCAAACCTTATGCCAATAATGAACTTTTAAAAAAGTTATATTCTATTAATTCTAATCAAGCCTATCCAGAAAATTTGCGTTCAGCAAGTTTTGGAGCAATTGAGCTAGTTAATTTACTTGGAAAACAAATGAGGCGGACACAGTGGTTTGAGCAAAATAGTCAGCGTTTTGACCAGTATTATGCAATTCCACTATTTATATTTACCAGCAATGAAGTGATTAAAGACTATTTTTCCAAGGGTGTAGAAGAGCCAGATGGAGAATCATTCCGAGATATTTTAGCTGAATATATCCGTTGTATGTTTCCTGTAGACAACATTTTGCCCATTAGCTCTCAGTACGGAGAATTTCCATTTGTTGTTTTTAGAAGCTATAGTTTAGGCGAAATTAGGGGTAAGTTATTCACAGACAAGCAGCTTTTAACTTCCCGTGAATTGAATATATTAAATTTGATTCTTGCTCAAGAAGACTAAGCAACTTCTGTGATGCGGTTTCTTACTTAAAACTCGAAAGCCTGATACAGTTCGGGATTGGGAAGATAAAACTTTGCACCACTGTTACCCAGCATTGGCTCAAAGTGATTCTTTAGGGTTAGGTTAAAAAAGCCCGTTTTGATAGTATTTCTATTTAGTTGCTACTATAGCAGGGTACTTGGAAATTACATAAATATAACTCTTTTCACATTTACTGTTCAACTGTCGGAGAAAACATGGCAATAGATGTAGCAATATTAACCAAAGAGTTAGTTGATTTCCTGGCTCCCATAATACCTTTTCTTGAAGAAACGACTAAGAGAGTTGTTGCAGGGGAGGCTATTAAGAGATTTGGTACTACAGTATGGGGGCAGGCTCAATCCCTGTGGACAAAACTCCAGCCTAAAATGGAAGCTAAACCCAGCTTGCAGGAAGCTGTAAAGGACTTAGCGCAAGATCCTGCTGACGAAGATGCTCAGGCTGCGTTGCGTCACCAATTGAAAAAACTGTTAACTGAAGATGCAATCTTAGCCGCAGAAGTAGCGCGGTTTTGGCAAGAGGCAAAGCTAGTTAATGTGTCTGTCATTGCTAGTGGTAATAACTCCGTAGCTACCAGTGGTAGCGTAAGTGGCATTATTAACACAGGTGATAATAATACAAACGTTATGGGGACGAAATGAGCAATAATCGATGTTTGTGGCAAGTATACTACAATAATGTAAATACGAACGCTACAACCAAAAGAATTCTAGCGATCGCCCAATAATTCCAAATCATGGTGTTCGCGACAACATAAGAACATCTGTAAGGCTTGAGCCAAAAGGCAGACTCTGTGACAGATATTAATGATCTGAGGAGAATCCTCAACCTACTAGCAGCAAACACTTGTAATAATGCTGACTTTGCGAGACTATGCCAAATCCTTGACAGTAAGCAGATTATCTTCGTTCCAGGTGAACGATCTGTAGGTGTGGGCGGCAGTATAAGTGATTCTGTGATTATTACTGGCGATAACAACGTGGTCTATAAAGGCCCTAATGCTGAAGTCGTTTACCAAATCGTTCAAGATGTTTTGGAATCGTTTAAGGTTTCTGCCTTACTCACACACAGCGAATTTTCCAAATCAGCGGTAATAACAGCGAAAAAGCTAGCTGGCTATTGGGAAGTTTTGGTAGGACGGGACGGATTACTTGCTCAGATTCAATCCCTCCTTGCTGAGTCACCAGATGTGATTGTATTGCATGGACCTGGGGGGATTGGCAAAACTCGTTTTTTGCTAGAGCTTCCTAAAATTATTCCTACTGGAACGTCTATGCGGTACGTTCGCATTCGAGCCGAGTCTATAGAGTATGACCTAGCTTCATTGGATTGTAACAGTCGTCATGTAATTGTTGTAGATGATGCTCACCGCTTTGGACTTTTACACCAATTGGGAGAAATTTTGATAAACCCCGCACTAGCCGGCAAAGTCACACTTGTCTTAGCTACACGTAGTCTTTTCAAAGATTCAGTCATCTACAAATTAGGCTATTTGGCTGGCTATAAAGTCAATGAAATTGAGGTGCAACCTTTAGAAAACATTTATATAGATCAACTCCTACGAACCCCACCCTACGAAATTACTCACGAAGATACACGCCATATTTTAGTTCGTATTGCTAAAGGAGATCCCCTGATTGCTGGTGTCGCTGCTCGTTTAGTTCAACGTGGTGAGTCAGTAATAAATCTCAGCCGCGAACAAGTACTTACCAACCATTGTAATGACATCATCCGCGACCTTAAAGGTGAATTTAAAGATGAGTTTAAAGAGCAGTATTATATTGGCTATCTGGAGATTCTGGCGGCTTTAGGGACAATTGATCTAAATAATCAGGAGTTACGAGAGAAAGTTCAAAAAGTTGTGAATATATCGCAATCTGATGAAGACCGAGTAATTTCTAGATTAGTGGAAGCTGGTATAGTAGAACGTTACTGGAAGACTATAAAAATTACCTCCGAAGTTCTGGCTGACCATATTTTGCTTCACCACTTCTTCCAGACTAAACAAGCAGACTATCAAAAGAAAATTATTGAACCATTTTTTGAATTAAAACCTAAAGAGATTTTGACAACTTTAGCAGAAGCAGAAGTTAAAGGAGAGGCTCAAGCTGGTCTTTTACTAGATTGCAAATTAGATGAATTGCGTAAAATCTTAATTAAAGGAGACTACCTGACTCGACTGTCTGTTTTGGAATGGCTACAAGATTTAGCTTATCTGCGCTCCGATGATGCACTGTCGCTCGTAGCAGATATCGTGGATGAACCTGACAAGCCTACTGAGTTTTATCAGGGTAGTTTTGGTGGGGATAAATGGGAAATTAAACATGATTGGTTGTTAAGTAAAGCTGTAGAAATTCTTCGTTATACCTACCTAGGAAGTCTGCAATATTCTATAGTTTACCTGCACAAACTGGCTAGATATCGACCATTAGCAACAGAGTATGCTAATGTTCGTGATAAAGCAAGTAAAGCATTAGTTGAAATTGCTGAGATTAAAGTTAATAAATTATATGATGTACAGTTAACGCTTCTTAAGAATATAGAAGTGTGGCTAAAACAAGATTTTACAAACAACTTAGAACTGAGCATTTCTTTGATTCAATCTATGCTCAATATGGTGGTTGATAATACAAAACAAGATGCCACCAAGTATATGCGAATAATTATACAGCGTGGTTGTTTACAACCATCTGAATCTTTACGGCAAGTTCGAGAACAAGCTTTAGAGATATTATACCAAGCATATAGTCAAGCATATAGCCTACCAGAGCGATTAAAAATTATCAAATCTCTAGAATTACAAATATTATTACCTCTTTCAACCGATTTTAGAGAAGTAACATCAGAAACTTGGGTTTGGCTAAAACCTGACTGTCAAAATACAGTCAAATTTTTCTTAAACATAGTGATTCCAAATGCTGAACTACCTGTATTGGATGCTGTAGCAAAGTGGATACGCGATGCACTACACTTTAATCGTCACCAATTAGATGAATTGGAACTGTTAAGTCAGCAATTAAAAAATAATAATTTATATCAACTATATCTATCCTTATTTAGGAATAAGCTATGGGATGATTCCGAGGATGATTATCTAGATTGGAAAGCCCTAGAAAAACGCCATCAACAAGCAATTCATCATTATTTAGAAGGATTTTCTCCTACAACAATAGAAAAGGCAATATGGGAATTAGAGTTGATGTTATCCCAATGTACAATTGCTGGGGAAAGTAGTACATCTTGGTTTGAAACTTTGTTTTATAAGGTGGGAGAAAATTATCCCGAACTTGTGCCGCAAATAGTAGAGAAGGCACTGTCTGAGAATTTAATCATTAAACAGCAGCTTGGTCGCTTAATTGGAGGATTATATCGAAATAATCTAGAGGCGGGTTGGTCTTACATACAATCATGGATTGATGGTGATGATCTAGTTTTGTGGCTGGCTGTAGCAGGTAGTTATCATTTTTTAGATTGGAGCGTGTTTCAGGATAAAGAATGGGAAGTTTTATACCGTCTTATAAATAAAAAATCTTCACAAGTTGATTTAAAAATTCTTGAGCTTATATCGCGGTTTGCACCACATAATCCACTACGTTCAATTGAGTTTCTCAAAATAATTGCTAATCGTAGTGATGAAAATGTCCTACTGCGTGTAGCGGAAGTTCTATCTTGGTCTTTTAAATATTCTCAAGATGGATGGGGGAAGCAGTTCATAACATCTGAGGATTTGTTAAACATTGTTCAAAACTTTGAACGCCTTTCACGCCTAGACTATGCTGCTGAAGAGTGTTTAGCTATTATGGGTAAAATTGACCCCATGAATGTTATAGATTTTATAGAACGCCGAATTATAATTCAAGCTGAACAGCATAGAATAACTGAGTATTATGAGGCAATTCACTTACCTTATTCACTTGTTGCAAAAAGCATACAGTCTAGTACTGAATACTCTAATGTACTGCGTCGAGTGCGTGACTGGATGCTACGCGAGGATGTTTGGCTATATAAGGCTCCCAAAGTATTAAAGGAAATTGCTGGTAGTTTATCAGAGCCTTTATACAGTGTTTTAATGGAGTGGGTAAAATCGGGTGACGTTCAGAAACTACATGCAGTAGCTAAAATTTTGCGTGTTTTTAATAGTGGTCAACTTTTCTACTCTTTGAGTCGAGAAATTATTTGTATTACAAATAATGAAATCATACTGAGTTCTATTAGTACTTCTATTAACTCAACTCCGGGAGTAATTGTTGGAGGATTTTCAAATCACCCCAGACAACGCCAAGAAGAAATTTCTTCTTGGTTAGAAGATGAAAATTTCCGCGTTCGGCGCTTTGCAAATAGAATGAAACAATCTCTACAGGAATACTTAGAACGTGAGTTGGAAACAGAAGAATTCGAGGAACGTAATTGGTAGAGACAATCAGCTTTCTGTGAAAATTTATTGTCGGATGAAATCTTAGAAAATTTGGAGAACACTAAGTTTGCAAACACGCGTATTATAATTCCTCAATCACTTTACCTCCTGCGGACTGCCGCCCCATCTTGAGTTTACGAAAGGTGCGTGAGTGAGTCATAATCTAGCTTAGATTCCTGTCTAAGATATTCGCCTGCCATATTTGACAGGCTGTAGTAGATTCAAATTATAGCTGATTTAACTAGCGATTGACGCTATTTCTGGTGAGAATAATTTGTGATTCTCAATGGCATATTTATAGCTAAACAATCCATTGTTTGACAAGAAAAATTTTTCTTCACTACCCGATATCTTGAGTACGGTGATAACGCATGGTGGTTGAATATCATTATTGCGAATGAATTTCCTTGCAGTTGTACAGGTTTTTTCTTGATGGTTTTGTTGATAGCAACTAAAGCTTGTAACTTTTGATAGCAAAACTTTCCCACTTAACTTACGTCTCAAATGGTATCTACCTAGTTTTTGTCGAATTCGTTTTGGCATTTTGCATTCTCCTTAATAATTGTGCATGGTTCTTATATCGTTTAAGTTGAATTTCAAGCTGACGGGCTTCTTGTTTACTTGAGGTTTTCCATACGTAAACAATTTTGAATTCAATGCCGCGTTGTATCGCAGCACGAGTAAATGCTGCTCCAGATCCTTGTAGATGCTGCTGAAATCTTTTCTTGAGGTTCGCGCATGAACCTAAGTAGTAACGAGCTTGATGTTTCTCATTTCCAAGCGGACGAGATAGCTCAATCATGTAGCAGCAAGGAATTGAGGGTATCTTTCCTGACAATTCCATTTATGCTTTTTTTAGGATTATTTTGAAAACTGAGGCGTTAGCTGTTTGTGGTGGTTTACGTAGTTACGCAGTTGAGTCTTTCTTGTTCTTGTACCCAACTAATTACATTTGATTTACTAATGCTTACAGGCTTATCTTCACCTGCAATAAATACTTGAAACCAGCCAGTTTCTAACTCATAGTAGTCAATAATTAAACCTGTTTTTCTGGCTGTTTGTAGAGCTAATACTTCCTGGGGCAACAATTTTTCAATTCTTAACTGATATTCTGGAGAAAGCTGCTTCCAAGCTTCATCTTTAACAGCCAGATGCCTGTAGATAGCACTTCTAATTTGATAATAACTGGTAGCTGATTTGAGTTTTTCTGCCAGCATTAACACTTCTTCCCCAACTGACTGCTGTTCTGTAACGTTACTAGTGCTGGTTTGTTCCTTTTGTTTTAGCCTAGAGTTAACTTCTATAGCTTTTTCGCTCTCTGTTGGGGATATTTCCTCTTGTGGTATTCCTGACTCAACCACAACCACTTCAGATTCAGCAGTCTCTTCTTGCGGCTGCTCTTTTTCTTGAGATTTGATTTTGGCGTGATAATCTGCGATCGCAGCGCGGAGAATTTGCTGGGGAAGTAGTCCATATCCATCAATCAATTCCTGTGTGAGTACTCCTGTTTGGTGATCTTCTTCCCACTGAGGAGGGAACTGACAGTAGCGATCGCCTTTTGGAGTTCTGCGCCAGATTGATATCTGTCTTTGTTGTTCCTGCTTTTGGGTTTTAAGGAGGGCTTTCCTCTCTTCGATTAACTCCAGTACCAGTTTGCAGGTCAATCCCCCAATTGGATAATCCTGTAGCTGGCTGATAATTGGTTTGTATTGAAGAGAACACAATCTGAGAAGTATTGTTACTGGAATTGCGGCTAGGTGTTGAGGACAAGTTAAAAATTGTTGGAAGTTTTCGGCTATTTTGATCGCTCGTTTTTCCTCAGAGCTTCCTTTATCCCAACCGTATGTATCGAGCAAGGTTCGGTATTCTTTCTTGCTGTAGGTGGTTTTGTATTCGTAGAGTAGGAAAGCGGCGTGCAAATATTCTAGACTGCTGGTTTCGATATGTGCGGTTGGATTCGGATCTAATTGATGTTTTTGGAGATAAGAGATTGATGTGATAGTTCCTGGCATGATAAAATTCTCTTTGCATTAATTTCGTTGGTCTTAAAAGACCACTTACCTATTTAATTCACTGCAAATAATTCAGGCTGCTTGTTTGTCCCAAGCTTTTGATGATTTAGAAATAGCAGCCAAGGCATAGCCCAAGGTGTGTTTGTGAATTTTGGGCATTTTGTGAAACGACATATCCTGACCCCAATCTTGGACTGACTTGGTGCCAATATGTAATACTTGCGTGAGAGTTTTGACACAAGTTGCGCGAAAATTGGCGTGAGAGACTGTTTGTAGTACTTGTTCTTCGCTTAACCCTTCGAGGAGTATTTTTTCTAGAAACGTTTGAGCATTTACTTCTGGTGCGTTGTATTCTCCTCTCAAGATGCTCTTTAGCTGCTTTGGCACGATTTCGGCGGCATGAATGTAAGCAAGTGAAATTTTGCAGTAGTTGGGTATTCCGTCAAAGTTGAGATCGCTTCCCCACTTACGAACTGTCGGTCTTTGCACACCTAAGACTGCACATAGTACAGTGATACATTTTTTGCGGTATTGCGAATCTGTTTCTTCTTCGAGAAGTTCTGGGGGGCTGAGTTCGGCTATACCGAAGCAGTAGCGTAGAAATTGTCTGGGTTCTAAGCCTTGAGTTGGGAGGATTTTGAGGGTGTTGTAGTGGTTCATGGCAGAGATTCCATATAGGTCAAAGATTCTTGATATTTAACTTTTTGGCTCAAACCTGAAATTGGATTTTTCCTTGTCTTTCAGGCTTCTTTTCGTTTGTACGTAAATTTTATTCAGATAAATATAACTCTAGAGAATCTCTAGAGAGTCTGTCAAGCAACTTTAACGCTAAAATAACAAAATAGATTCTTTAAAGCATCACTAGACCATCGCCAGAGATAATAAAGAGGATGTACATTAATGAAGACACAGCTAGAAGAAGTATTAGACATGGCAGAGGAAAACGTTCGTTTTTCAATTACCCTATCCCCCTATGACTTTCGGAAGTTAAAGCTTTGGGCAAAGCTTCGGGGGCGTTCCCCTGCTGCGTTTGCTGCCCAAATCATCGCTGCAAGGATAGAAGCAAACTTTGAAACTATTAATCAGCAACTTGCAGAATATGCGCGATATAAAGATATTTCTATCGAAGAATTGGAAGCTAGCCTTGATTCTGATAGTTAGGTAATTCGTTGGGCTGTATAGGTTGGATTATTTTAAAACTGAGTTGCCTAGCGGAAAATGATCTGTGGGGTATTCTCAAACTGAGTTATCTGACGCAAAATAGGCATGTAGTATACATGACCTATCTATGAAAGATGACAAAAAAACGATGATAGGTCGGGATAATGGCGAGAAAGAAAAAAGTAAAAGGTGTTAAATCAGTTACTAAGATTGCCATTGTTGGTACTTTAAAACTAAACAAGTGGAAGTCAGCCGAACTTGATTTAATATCTTCTCGTCTTGGTTCGTTACGGTCTGATTTGTGGAACGAATTTGGTTCACTTAAGGCATGGGGTATCTCAGAATACGTAATAGATAAAGCGTTGCGTCCAAGGAATAGCAAGTATCAGCTACCTGCTAAATTATGGGAAGCTACACTCTACGATGTAATCGGAGATATTCATGCTGTTCAAGCATCTTGCATTGAAAAAGTCCTCGATGCCTTGAACATTAAATATCAAAAAGCTATGGACAAAAAAACTGTAGCTCAACGTATTTTAGAATCGGGTGAATGGGAACTTCATCCTAGGTTACATAAACTTGTTCGCTTCTTCTAGCATCGTGCCGTACAAAGATTTCAAATCAGATTGTTGTGAAACAATCTGATTGCCAAGATGATATCATAAACACATGAAAACCTTGAAGTTTAAACTGTACCAGCACAAAAGAAATAAATACCTTAAGTGCATTATTAATGCGGCTGGGGTAATTTACAATCATTGCATTGCTCTACACAAACGCTACTACAGAATGTGGGACAAGCACTTGAGTTGTGCAAAACTTCAGTCTCATATTGCCAAATTGAGAAAACGTAATCCATTCTGGCAATCGCTAGGTTCTCAAGCAGTACAAGATATCTGTCAACGCATAGAGAAAGCCTATCAACTATTTTTTAAACACAATAAAAAAGGAGTTAGACCACCAGGTTTTAAAAAGGTTAAAAAATACAAATCATTCACTCTCAAACAAGCTGGTTATAAGTTTTTAGGTGGCAACAGGGTGAAAATTGGGCATCGAGTATATCAATTTTGGAAGTCTAGAGACATTGAGGGAACAGTTAAAACCTTAACCATTAAACGCACACCATTAGGTGAATTGTTTATGGTCGTGGTGGTTGACGAAGGTAGTAGACCGGAAGTTGAAGTTAAGACGGGTAAAATCGCTGGTTTTGACTTTGGTTTGTGTACATTTCTCACTTGCTCAGATGGTACAAAAATTGAGTCTCCCCAATTTTTTAAGCAATCGCTGAACGCCATCAAAAAAGCAAGTTCGCATCACTCTAAAAAACTAAAAGGCTCATCCAACAGGGAACGGGCTAGGAGAAATCTAGTACGCAAGCACGAGGATATCTCTAATCGTCGCCGTGATTGGTTTTGGAAGTTAGCGCATGAACTGACGGATAAGTTTGATGTTCTCTGCTTTGAAACCTTAAGCCTCAAGGGAATGCAACGACTTTGGGGAAGAAAAATATCAGATTTGGCGTTTGGTGAGTTTCTGCAAATTTTAAAATGGATTGCTAAAAAGAAGAATAAACTGGTTGTTTTCATCGACCAGTGGTATCCATCCACTAAGACTTGCTCTGGCTGTGGACACGTTCTAGAAGAGTTGGATTTATCTATTAGAGAATGGCGTTGCCCATCTTGCCAATCAGTAAATGGAAGGGATGAAAACGCAAGTCGCAATATTTGTGCAGTCGGGGCATCGACTGTTGGCTTAGGTGATATCAGACTGGCTATGCCAGCAATCGCTGTTTGAAGCTAGAATCCCCCGAATTTAACGAAGCGGATTCGGGGGAGTATGTCAAGACATTGCTACTAATCCGCCAGAAAAGTTTTTAGCTTTACGTAGCCAATACCCAAATCTACATTTAAATTATTTTTGCGATCGCAATTTAGCAGAACTTGAACTGACAAAACTTTACGCTCCTAATAGCCTACGGCTAGTCTCAGTTCATGGAGTCTTAGATTACTTACAACCACATACAGTTACAAGAACATTACTTGATATTGTGAAAGTACAGCCAGAGGCAATATCGATACGCCTATTTTTAATAGGTAACCCGTGGTCGCGGAATTTTGCAAGTATAGAGCAACTGGCAATGGAATTAAATTCAATTGAAATGGCTATAAGTGGCTTAGTTAAGTCGATTGATTTTGATATATTGTGTCGTACAGGTATTGTGCAATTAAATATTTTAGACAAGGATAAAATTGAACATAATTTATTACCAAGTTACGGTGCATCTCATATAATGCCTGATAAATTAGTTGGTTATTTAATTAGTCAAGGTTATCAGCTTGTTGCGGCTGACGTGTACTCACTTTCAAATCAGGATTTACAAGGTGACGGCTCAAAAAATCATAGTAGTAATAAAAATGTATTTTTAAATAATCCACATGGAATGTTGTTATTCTTTAAAAGATAAAATGCTTATTTGAATCGAGCTAATTAATGAAGATAAACTTGTTGACAGTAATAGTTAATAAAATAATGTTATTGCAAAAACGCTACATTGCTCAAAATAAAAGAATTTAACTACATTAACATTGCAGATAATGTAGTGACGAACTGAATCAAAAAATTAAAACTCCTACAAATATAGTATTGCTTTATTCCAAGAAGAGGCATAAAGCAATACTTTTGCTTACCAACTTAAACTTAGCAGCGGGTGTTATATTTACTAAGTTTGTGGGAACACTAAGAATACGGGTTTTAATACCGTTATAAAAATATAAGCACAATTATTATACACAAACGATACGGCAAGTGCAAAAAATGGCCTGTGTAGCCAGAAGAAAATTAACTAAGAGGCAAGATATAGAATATGTATTATCCCAACGATATTGAAGAAATTTGTTACGAGCAAAATCATATTGAAAAGGTATGGGATGAAATGAAACAAGTTATCCCGACTTACTTTCAACAATATATTGATACAGAAAGTGGATACTCAATCCCAGAAAGCGAAATTGAAAAGCTCGCTGTTAAATTTGGTTCTACCTGCAAACCAAAAAGTAAGCCAAAAGATACAAAAAAAATTCTGGAAAGGCTTTTGAAAGAATCAATCAAGGATTATGAAAAAGACCGCCAACGTTATCAAGATATTCTTGATTTAGAATCATTGGCAGAATACAAAATCGATGTAAGTGCCTTCAAGAATACAATTTTAAGAAATCAAATTCCGATTATTAATAAAACACTGAAAAATATACATGCAAAGGAACTTGACAAGTTCCGTGCTGCATTTAATACTACACAACCGGGAGACTTGTTTAAAGTAATTTATAACATTGTTCAATTAGCAAATGAATGGCATAATGAGTGGTATAAAGAAAAAGAATTTGAAGAAATTGATACCTGCGATGGCTTGGAATATTATGAGTTAGATAAAGAAGCCTACATAGCATATGGAGTAATTGGCGGGGGAATTAAAAGTCATTTCATTTACAAGCTTTTTCCTGAAATGTATCCAAATAGAAGCAGAGAAGCTGTTTGGGCATTATATTATTTAAGCAGTAAGAAAAAGTTTGGTTGTAAAGAAGACTCTCAGTTTCTTATGATCAATGCGAGAGAAGGAACAACTCAGCAAAATTATTTTTATCCGTATGCCTTGTTTTCATTTTACGCTGTTAGAATTTATCGGCAACTAAAAGAGCTTTATGCAAAGCATGGAGTAAGCTTACCTATTGAATATAGATTTGTTCTAGTGGATAGCTTTCTCTCATTTGTCGCAAGAACTCATCAGTCTGAAATTGACGATTTAAAGAAGAAAGCAGAAAGCTATCATTATGAATACTAAAGCAAAAGAAGTTTTTGAAAAAGAGTTTCCTGCTTTAGCAGGTGTGTTTTCTTTAAAACCATTTCAAGAGAAAGTAATTAACCATCTTATAGAGAATGGTTCAACATTAGCAGTAATGCCGACAGGTGGTGGAAAATCCCTCATTTATTGGGTTACTGCAAAAGCACTAAAAGGAACTTGTTTAGTTATTTCACCATTGATAGCACTTATTGACGAACAGGCAGAAAAACTTGAAAAAGAAGGTTTTGAAGTCTTAGCTATTCACAGTGGTATGGGAGCTTCAGAACAAATGAAGCAATTAAAAAAATTTGCTCAAGGTGAATCTAAACCTGATTTCATTTTTGCTAGTCCAGAAAGGATGGCGACAGACGGATTTTTTGAATACTGTATTTCATTGCAGATAAATAAAATCAAATTAGTCGTTATTGATGAAGTCCATTGTATAAGCCAATGGGGATTTGATTTCCGACCATTTTACAAGCATATACCAACTTTTCTTAATTCAGTCTTTTCAGATAAATGGCCAACAATTTTAGGTTTGACAGCCACAATAAATCCAAAAGAGCTTATCGATATTACTACTGATTTTAAAATTAAAAAAAGTTCTATCATCAAAGATGATGTATTGTTAAGATTTGATATTGATTTGAAAGTTGAGAAGCTATCAAACGAAGAAGAAAAGAAAGCTCGTCTTTGGCAAATAATAGATAACCACACCAACGAGAAAGTATTGGTTTATTTATATCGTAAATACCACAAAGGTGGTGTGGAAGATTTGTGTGAAACTGCAAATCAAAAGGGACTAAAGGCATTATCATTTCATGGAGATATGAGTAGCTCCGAACGGCAAAGTGTTCTAAACGAATTTAGAGATGGTTCAACCAATTTAGTTTTTGCAACAAATGCCTTTGGAATGGGTATTGATATTCCCAATATTCGAGTTGTAATTCATTTTATGATACCCGAATCTATTGAGCAATATTATCAAGAAATTGGACGTTCAGGAAGAGACAAAAATGGTGCTATTTCCTATATGCTTTATTCTAATAAAAATGTTCAGGTAAGAAAAACACACTTTATCGACAAATCATTTCCTCCAGGGGATCAAATCAAAGAATTGTTCAAAAAGGCAACTAACAATGAAGTTGGTAAAAAGACTTTGCAATATTTTGCAGAAGAAGAATTACAATCGGCTCTACCTTATTTTTTGAATTGCGGTGCAATTACGATAGAAGGCAAAGGCTTTACAGGCTTAAAAGTTTTCAAAACTAACTCAAACCCTATGTTGAAGTCAATAATTGAATCTTCAAGAACGGGAATGGTTGTTCCTGTATTGTTAAAACCCGAATTTTCAAAACTTACTTGTCGAGAATTTTTCAACATAACCTATAAAGCATTAGTTGATAATGAGGCAAAATTAGCTAAAAATCTTGACAAATGCTTAATTATTGAAGCAACAGAAGAATATCTTACTGATGAGCAAATTGAAACAATTAGTAATGAGACTGCAAGTAAAAGAGAGTATAAACATAATCTATTAGATTATCTCGTTTATCTCCTTGATAACTTTGACAGTTCAATTTCAATGCACCAAGATATTGGAAGATATTTAGGCGTAAGTAAGCATTCACTAAATAAGATACATCAAACTGAAAATGGGATTTGGGTTCGTTCAAAATCAGAAGTGATAATTGCAAATATTCTTTATCGTTCAAATATTGATTTTCAATATGAAGAAAAACTTTTTTATAATGAAACTCAATGGAAAGAACCTGACTTTACAATAAGACATAATAACAATGTTTGGTATTGGGAACACCTTGGGCTTTTGGGTAACGAGCAATATAACGAAAATTGGCAGGAGAAAAAGCAAATTTACAAAAAACTCGGAGTACTTGACAAAGTATTAACGACAAAAGAAAGTACAGTTTTGAGCAATCAAGTGAATGAGTTAATTAAAAAAATTAAAATGTCATAATAACAAAACCTAAAATTATATTTGGTAAATTTCTATATTTAGAAATGGTGGATTATGTGGTAAAACTAAATTTGTTTTTTGTCAAATCATATTAGTGGAATAGCTCTTTAGGTGTTCTGCGTTGCTTGGCTTATCGCATCCAACAAAAACAAACCTAAATCTTTATGCAGTGCTTCATTATGCTGCGGACAACCAGTTGAATGTAGACACCTTGGACAACCAGCTTCACAATCACATTCAACTGCTAGCGCATATGCTTTAGCAGCGAAATTGGTCAAGTCAGAAAAGATAGCTTCTGCTGCTCCATTACCACCTTCACAAGTGTCAAAAAAGTAGCCAATTGTTCTAGTTTCTTTTTGCGTAACTATTCCATCTACATCTAGGCTAGAGGACAAAACTACCAGGGGTACAGCTTTTACTATCTGGTGTTGGATGCTATGGACTGCTGTAAAATCAGCACTACTAGTCCATAGTGTTTGATATTGTTCAGGAACTTCACCTCCTGTGGATGTTATAATTTCTTGTTTGTATTTGTTGACTTGTACTTGTATCGCTTTTTGTAAGGGTTCATTTATTTCCACCAGTACACAGGGCGCTTGGTATTTTGTAACATATGGCTCCTCAAATGCTACTTCTGACTGAAGTTTTGTTACTTCAGCTGCTCCTAGAGGATGCCTACATAAGGAGCAAGTTTTCCCGTCAAGCGGTTTTTTGTAGTTACCACAACGCTGATTTTTACAAGTCATCCCGTAAGTGCGTTTCATCAACCGATAACCTGTAACAGAATTAGTAATTTCTCCCCAAACAAGGGTTAAACGCAACCGAGCATCTTTGATTTTGGTGGGGATAATTTTGGACTCTGCCAGTGTAGAAAGTGGTTGAATATCTAATTCTGATTCGGCTTCAGTAAATAAATCTGTATCTTTACCTAAATAAGCTAGTAATGCTTCTCCTTTCTCTTCATTTAGACTTTCGCTGCGGTAGGCTATTAACTCGCCGCTATCATCTTGTACCATATATACTGCTTGCGGAAATACTTCCCGATGGGCAAGCGAAAGTGACATAATTTCTAAAATTTCGCCTGTGTGCTTCTCAATTAAGGAAATCGAGGTTTGAGGGCTGCTTCTGAGGTTGATGTCTTTGTGCGGATAACCCCTTCCCCAAAGTTTGCCATTATTACTCAGAAAAATTTTGTTTTGTTGTAAAAGAGAACCTGCAACTGCGTCGGCGGCTTTTCCGAAACGGCTATTGAGTTCCTTTAAAGCCAGGCTACTTTCAATGCAGCCGCATTCTAAATGTTTGCCTAGAATTGTGGGATAGTCTGGGTTAAAAGCAGCAGATTCAACTTCTCCCGATAGTAACTGTTCGCTATGCCGAGCGTAGAATACATCAATAGGATTTTGTCCCAAGGGTAGATAAATTACAAGTCCATGCTGCTTGCGTCCGGCTCTTCCTACTCGTTGCCAAAATGACATTAAACTACCCGGAAACCCACGCAGCAAACAGCAGTCTAGCTCAGGTAGATCAATTCCCGCTTCCAAGCTAGAGGTTGAGATAATTACTTTAATTTGTCCAGCTTGCAGTTTTTGAATAATCTCTCGGCGGCGATCGCCTGTCAAAGAACTGTAGAACACCGCCACCTTGCTTGTTAAATAACCTAATCCAAGTCGTTGTGTTTCTCTTTGAATTAAGCCGAGTAAACCTTTGACAGCAGCACGGGAATTACAGAAGACAATACCACTGAGATTATGCTGCAACCAGGAAATCACAATTTTGGAAGCTTCAACATTAGCTGCACTATTTGGAGCAAGACATAATAAGGTGCGTCCTGCACTAGCAGCGCCACTACGTTCAATTAAGTGTAGTCTTTGGGGTTGATGGGTTCTGCCACTAAAGCGCAATGCCATCTCTTGGGGATTACCAATTGTGGCACTTGAACAGATAAATTGCAATTTTTGAGAATTACCGCCAACTGCATCAACTGCTAATCTGAGCCGCCGCATCAAATTGGCAAAGTGTGCGCCAAAAGCACCAATATAGGTGTGGCTTTCGTCAATTACACAGTAACGCAACTGTCTTAAAAACTGCCGCCATCCTTCTCCCTGATCTCGACGGCGCATATTGTAAAGGTAGTGGTGCAACAAGTCGGGACTGACTGCCAAGATGTTTGGTGGATTAGGAATAAAAAAGCGCTGCCGTTCGGATGTAGGTGTATCCCCAGTCATTAATGCGAGTTTGATGCGGTTGTTGGGCATTACCTTAACAAGCGATTGTAACTTTCGCATTTGGTCGAGGGCTAATGCCTTAAGTGGGAAAATATATAATGCCGTTGTTTGCGGTTGCTTGATACACGATTCGAGGATGGCGAGATTGTAGCACAGCGTCTTTCCGCTTGCAGTGGGCGTGGTAATACTTAGGTCAAACCCAGCACGTAATTTTGTCAGAGCTTCTAGTTGATGAGAATAAATTCTGTCGATACCATTATTTTGCAACGCCAAACGTAAAGCAGGCGGTAAATCGCTGGGTACGGTGTGAACTATCCCTTGGTTGGGATTTTTGATATCCACCGCCGTGATGCTTGCAATCAATTCTTGAGCTACAGACTGAAATGCCAGGTGGGGGATTTGGTGAATGCGTTCGGAAACTGTTGCAGCTCTTGTATTAGCTTCTTCAATCAACGTTGTGGAAGAAACCAAGTTAGCGTTACTTGATTGAATTGAGCCAATGGCGATCGCTTCTTCCCAATCGCCAAATTGAGTTGGAGTAACCTCTTCAACAAACTTAACAATTAACCGCCTGCCCAATAATGCCATGACTTCGCCTACTCCATACTCTGGGGAGTAAACTTGTTTACCCACACTTAACCATTGGGGAGGTTCTGGAACAGTTTGGTTGGCAGCGCGGATAATGGCGGCATAATCGGTGGGTTTGTTGTCAGTCACAACACTAGGTTTTTGCTACTGGTGCTACCCACCAGTATAAAGCTAACGAGATTAGACCAAGCTTCAGTATATGCCTAGTATCAGTCCTGTAACTAATATCAAGAGGTCTTTCGATCATATTTTTAGCCATGTCTGCGTTAGTGAAACTCCTGCCAAATGGAGGCTTGCATACATTCCTGTTTTATTTTCTGATTTTCAAATCAGCGTTCCATTAGCAGCTATATCTTTTACATAACTGAATATTTATATCTTTCTTAGATTTATGTGTAACATAATATACTTTATTTTTGAAAAAAATTTTTTTGAAAAATTAATTTACGTGTTATTACTGGGGTAATTCGAGAGATATCAAGTTAGTGTGTGCTAAATATTGCAACAAATATTACTTATTATAAATTAAAAATTTCAAGATTTTTAATGCCATTTAATCAATAGGAGGGCTGGCAATAACTAATGTTGTCTAAGTTTATGAAAAAGCTTAAATCTAAATAGTATTAAGTAATACACTAAAATTTTATAATTCAATGCTAGTTAATAAAGTTACTAAAGATACACTAGACAAGATTTTAGCCCTTCAAATAGTAGTTGCTTGGGCTGGAGAGGGAGTTTGTGACCCCAAGCGCCTTGACTGGTGGCGTACAGACTTAATTGATGAAAATGGTGGCGGTGACTTATTGCAGCGGCTCTTTCCCAAGACGCATCAGTGGGCATCCTTACAAGCAGTACGACAGGCGGCAATCCAGCAAGATCGGCGTAAACGCTTAGATATGGCGAAGCCTGATGCTGTAAGAACGCTGTTTTTTTGGGGGTTTTCCGTTGATGAACAGTTAACAGAACGACTCGCTTTCCACAAGCAGAGCGGGGCCAAACCTTTAGATGTTTTACCTTTTCTTTTGGATATTTATCAACCCTTTTCTCAGGCTGACTTTGAAGAAGCTATTAGTATTCCGCAGCAAAAGGTGGATTTTAAAGTAGTTCCTAGTGGACGGGAAATTTTTGGTGAAATGCTCAAGGCATTAGACGAATGTGCTAAGAAGCTGGCATTTGCACTTTTGCCAATTGTAGAGAGCTATCCCATGCCGTTTTACCGTGTGGAGGAGCAGTAAATTCGATGGCTACTAAAGTCATTCAGCGACAGCGGCAACTCCCCCATCCAGTAGCAGCCCCATCTATGTTTCATGGCAAAGAAGTCAGTCAATTTCATACTAGATTACTACGTACATCTTTAGCACTTGAAGAAAGCCGCGCCTACTGGGAACACTTCAGAATAGATATACCTAGAGAACAACGGGCAGTTATTGCTTTTGAAGAACGTTGGTTTGGTAGTAAAAGCATGGCGCGTGTTCGCAGCCTACTAGTAGAATTCAGCCATCGCTTTGAAGCCTATCCAATGTCCTTGGCAGTTCTTAAACATTGGCAACCTAACGATCCCACAACTCGCCAAAATATCTGCCATTGGCATATGCAATTGAGCGATCCCATCTACCGGAATTTTACTGGTGTTTTTTTAGAACAGCGCCGTCTACAACCTAACTCTGATATTGACCGAGACATAGTGGCACGTTGGGTAACTCAGCAGCTGGAAAGTGAGTGGTCTGCTGCAACAACCTTTCGTATGGCGACTGGTTTAATCGCTACGGCGGCGGCGGCGGGGCTTTGCTCGGAAAACTCAGGGATGCGTAGCCTCAAATATCCCAAGGTGACTGATGAAGCTCTAGCCTACTGGTTGTATTTTTTACGTGATTTATACTTTGAAGGTTCGCTCCTTAGTAATCCTTATTTCAACTCTGTTGGTTTATTTGACAGCTTTTTAGAACAGAGGTTGAGCCGTCTGCCAGGGTTATCATTTACCCGCATGGGAGATCTTTATGATTTTGGCTGGCATTATGTTGACCTGAAATCTTGGGCAATGCAAATCCTCTCTGGAAGAGACTACGCCAATGAAGCGAAGTGGGAGGAACAGGCATGATTGGTACTTTGCTTGACCTGCAAATGTCTGCGGTGCAGGCATTACGCAACGACTTGCTCGATGAAGGTGGCCCCAAAATTAGCACAATGCGGAACTACCGATTTGCTATTCTCCTTTACGACCCCCGTGAAGAATTTAAACTTCGCGCTCAGATTCGGATACTAACAGATGACCTAAAGGGACAAGGTTGGAATGTCTTAGGAGTATCCCTTCAGCGCTTGTTTTTAGACAGACTCAAGCGAGAAGAACCAAGGATTTTAGAAAGTATTATTCGCACAGAGTATCGTCTCTATGCCAAAGACCCAAACCGGGCGCTGAATCATTTAAAAGACAAAATTGCACTTTACATTGAAGGGGCTGAGGGGATTGCCAAAGATGTGATTGCCTTAATTGATGATTTTTCAGATAAACATCCAGGTGAAACCAATCGCACCTTAATTTTTTTGGGACGTGCTGGAGGGCTGTATCCTTTTTTTCGCTCATCAGCACTGCTTAAACATATTGATGGTAAGACAAACAACTTGCCTGTTGTTCTCCTTTATCCAGGGGAGAGAAGGGATTTGAATGCCCTGTCCTTTATGGACGAACTGCCTTCTGACCGGGACTATCGGCCTCGAATTTACTCATGACTGACTTTATTACTACAACTACTAAAGAGGTGATGACATGCTAATTAAGGAAATCTTTGCTGCTGATGTCACCCGTAATATTGCCCCAGTCATTTATTTCCATGAGCAAAAACCTGCCAAGGTCTTAGAAGAAGTCTCGGAATATATCATCACAGGCGGTTACCCAGAAACTGACCCCCGGCACAAGCGTGTGCAGTCAGGAATTCACGAGCAGTTTGTGAAGCTGCTCAATTCTATGGCAGAAGAATTACAGAAACCTGGTGGCGCTGAACTACCAGCATCCTGGATTTCGGGCTTCTACGGCTCCGGAAAATCGAGCTTTGCCAAACTTTTAGGGCTGGCTCTCAATGATATGGTATTACCGGATAATCGAACGGTGGCAAGTGCATTGCTAGCGCGGGATGATTCTCCTAAAGCCCAAGAGTTTCGAGATGCTTGGAATCGAGTTCGCGGTCAAATCGATCCTTTGGCTGTGGTCTTTGATATTGGTGCCGTAGCAAGAGATGACGAGCATATCCATTCAGCTGTCAAGCGAGAAGTACAAGCACATCTGGGCTACTGCACTATTAGTAATTACGTCGCTGATTTAGAACTGAAGCTTGAATTAGATGGTAAATGGCAGGAGTTCTTAATTTGTGTAGAGCAGACTTTGGGAGAACCTTGGTCAAAAGCGAAGGGCGATCAGTTGGCTGAAGAAGCTTTCTCTGAAGTTATGCACGCTATGTACCCTACTCGTTATACTGACCCCATGAGTTGGTTTGATAGTCGTGCTGGTGCCCAAACGGGAATGGGAACTTCGCCCTCGGAAACGACTAAAGCCATCATTAATATGCTCAATCACCGCGCTTCTGGTAAAACCTTGTTCGTTGTAGTAGATGAGGTAAGCCAATATATACACCAGAATACGGAGCGAATGCTCAAACTTCAGTCGTTTGTTTCTGATTTAGGGCAAAAACTGAAAGGACAGGTATGGTTACTGGCAACAGGGCAGCAAAAGCTGGAAGACAGTGAGGATGAAAGCAACATTGGTAAGCTCAAGGATCGTTTTCCACCGAAGCTCAGAGTTCACCTTGCACCTACCAACATTCGAGATGTTGTGCATAAGCGGCTTTTGAAAAAAGCTGCCTCAAAAGAAGCCGAACTGCGATCGCTTTTTGCCCAGCACCGTAGCGACCTCAAACTCTATGGCTATAAGTGCGATGCCATCACTGAAGAGGATTTTCTTGAAGTATATCCCATGCTGCCTGGTTACGTAGATTTACTGATGCAAATCACGTCAAATCTGCGTACTCGTTCCAGCCGTGCTAAGGGAGATGACCATGCCATTCGCGGGCTACTACAACTGTTGGGAGAATTGTTTCGAGAACAGAAATTAGGAGAACAAGAACTGGGTGCGTTGGTCACTCTCGATAGTATTTATGAAGTGCAACAGTCAGCTTTAGATGCTGATGTGCAAACTACGCTAGCACGGTTGTTTAGCCATGAAGAAGTTATTCAAGACGAAATGGCGATCAAAGTGGCAAAAGCCGTAGCACTTTTGGAGTTGATTCAGGAACAAGAACCAACAACTGTAACTTTAGTTAGTCAATGTCTTTATTCGCAGTTGGGAATGGGCAACAATGAGCCAAAAATTACAGCAGCCTTAGAAAAACTGCGGGGATTAGGGCTACTTTCCTACTCTGACAAACTCGGTTATAAAATTCAAAGTTCTGCGGGGCAAGAATGGCAGCGAGAGCGAGATAATCACAGCGTAATTCCTGATGCTATTAGTTCGATTGTGGCAGACAAGTTGAAGTCATTGTTAGGCAATGTAGAACGCCCCCGCTACAAAAACAAGCCGTTTCCTTGGTTGGCTATTTATAGCGATGGTCGTCAGCGACAGGATGAACGTATTCAAGGTTCAAACGATCCAGCAGTGCTGACGATTGATTTCCGCTATTTGACTAATAAAGACGAGCGAAACCCTACATCTTGGATACAAACTAGCGATCGCTCAAATTTCCGCGATCGCCTAATTTGGGTAGTAGGTAATTGTGATAATGTAGCAGCCCAAGCACGAGAACTGGCTAAATCCCGGCACATCATCAGTAAATATGAAAGTCGCAAACAATCTCTTGCTAAAGATAAGCAGAACTTACTTTTCGAGGAGCAAAGCCGCTGTGAAAAGCTAGAGACGGACGTGCAAAAAGCGATCGCTCAATCCTTTATAGATGGTGAAATCTTCTTCCGAGGGCGACAAATCGACAAGCAGCAACATGGTACAACTTTCACCACTATGCTGGGACGCTTAGGGGAAACCATTCTGCCGGATCTTTACAGCCATTATGTAGATGTAGCGGTTACTCCCGGTGAATTAGCGCAACTTTTAGAGCCGAACTTATCAGGCCCATCCCACAAATTTATGAAAGATGGGCTGGGCATACTCGAACTAGATGCAGGTAAATATATGCCCACCTGTAGCGGTGAAGTTCCTTCTCGGATTGGGCAGTATATTCAAGACCAAAATGGGGTTTCTGGTAATGTGTTGCTAACTCACTTTGGCGGGCCGCCCTACGGCTATCCCGCAGATGTGGTGAAGGCTTGCTTGGTGGGTTTACTCCGGGCTGCTAAGGTGCGGATTCGACCCGAAACTGGCCCAGAAATTACATCAGTGCGTGACCCTGGTGCTAAGGATATGTTCACTAAAGACAGGGACATCAAACGGGCTGATTTGCTACCTCCCAATGAAACCAGCATTACCCCGCGTGACAAAATTGCTATTTGCAAGTTCTTCAAAGACTCATTAGATGTTGAACTGGATCGGGAAAATGATGCGATCGCCGATGCAGTTTTCCAGCAGTTCCCCGGTCAGGTCAAACGATTACAAGAATTAGAACGACGGTACAATCGACTACCAAACCGACCAAATTTACCCCCAGCTTTAGTCAAGTTACGCGAATCCCTGGAAAAGTGTACCCGTTCTCGCCAAGTTGAAGACACTGTAATTGCAGTTAAGAAAAATCTCGATGCACTGCGAGATGGGATTCAAGAACTGGGTATTTCCTTGACAGATTTGACAGATAGTGCTGTAGATGCCGTAACTAAGGCAGTTAATATTCGGGATAACCAAGTAGCGCAACTCAAGCAGATTGAGCGTTCGGCAGAAATTACCGAAGCGATCGCAGCTTTGGCAGAACAGCTAAATAGCGATCGCCCTTGGCGAGACATTAGCAGCTTAGAACCTCACTTACAAGCAATTGAACAGCACTACAAAGTCGTGCGTTTGAGCTTGATTGAAACGCAAGAACAGCAAGCAAAAGCCATTCAAGGGCAGATCAAGCAACGCCAAGGCTTTCTCAAACTGAATGAAAAACAAGGAGAATACGTGTTGCGTTCTATCCAAGAAGCGACCTATGACACAACTCAGGATGCACTCTACCCCAGCTTGCTAGAACTCAAAGATTCAGCATTGATTAAGCTGCAAAAAGCTGAAAAGGCTGCAAATACAAGCCTTGATAATGTTTTGTCCGAAGTTACTGAAGAACAAGTAGTGCAGCTACCCCTAAATCTTAGTGGTCGTGAAGTCAGCACAGAAGCAGAAGTTGATGCACTAGTTAACCAGTTACGAGAGCGGCTGTTGGCTCAACTCAAACCCAATACTCGCATTCGCTTGTCCTAAACCTTCCTCATTATCCAGCCAGCAACCCCAATGTCTTATCTCACTCCTGAAGCTAAATCCAAATTATCCAGTACAATTCGTGCTTTAAGAGAACGTTTGCTCACTGATTTGCAAAACGCTATAGAAAGCACCTATCGATTATCAATTAAAACCTTAAATAAGGCGGGATTAGCAGAAGAGCAACAGGTAAAACGACAACGCTTAGAACAATGGCTGGATGAGCAATCCCGTAGTCAGGGTAAAAGTAAGAAACAAGAGTCGGAGATACGCGATCGCTATTTGAAAACAGCAGTCAAACTCGCAGCTGCAACCTTGCTCAATCGGCTGGTAGTAATTAAGCAGATGGAAGCGCAGAGCTTAATTAAACCTGCTGTATTAACAGGAGGTTGGCAGAGTCGGAGTTATCGGGAGTTTAGAGATTTTGCACCAGACTTGTGCAAGGATGAAACCGAAGGATACGGAACACTGCTGCAATTACTCTACGATGAACTGGCACAGGAGTTGCCAGGTTTATTTGGCAATGTCGGAGTTACAGCACTATTCCCAATTCCCGCCAGTACCTTGAGAGCAGCAATTGAGGCTTTGGATGCTGCTGAATTAAAAGATGTTTGGCTCGATGATACAACTTTGGGGTGGGTTTACCAATACTGGAACGACCCAGAACGAGAAGCCTTAGATGCCAAGCTAAATGGGGGTGGGAAAGTAGAACCCCATGAAATTGCTAGTAAAACCCAAATGTTTACAGAGCGTTACATGGTGGAGTGGTTACTCCATAACAGTTTGGGGCAGATGTGGCTAGCAATATGCAAAAAGCACGGTTGGACGGCTGAGGTTGAAGCTGATGGAACTTTAGCTCGTTTGGAAGCAAGGCGCAAAGAGTGGCGAGAAAAGCGCGAACGAGGAGAAGTGGCTTTAGATGCGTTAATGCCAATTGAACCGGGAATTGAAGAAAATTGGAAATATTGGGTTCCCCAGCCATTAACCGCAGATGCAGTCACTCATGCACCAGAGACTGTGCGATCGCTCAAAATTTTAGACCCTGCCACCGGCTCGGCTCATTTCCTGGTAATTGCCTTTGGGTTGTTATTTACACTTTACCAGGAAGAGGCCAGGCATCGGGGGGAAAATTGGAGCGATCGCCAAATTGTTGAGTCGATTTTAGAGAATAATTTATATGGTGTTGATATCGACCCCAGAGCAATACAAATTGCGGCGGCGGCGTTGATACTGAAGGCGCGGCTACTTTCTCCCCAAGCAAGTCCTAAACATCTGAATTTGGTTGCATCTAATCTTCAGTTGGCTTCTTTACCAGCAGATGACCCAGCGTTGGTGGAGTTGCGGCGAGAGGTGACAGAAGCCACGGGGATTCCAGAAAAGTTGACAAATCAGATTGTATATGCTTTGCAGGGAGCAGATTATTTAGGAACGCTGTTGAAGGTAGATACCGCGGTAGATGCAGCAATTAGCGAGTATGAAAGCCAGTTTAAACAGGTGATTCAGGGGGATATTTTTACAGGCTTTGGTGAACAAAAATCAGACTTCAATTTTCAGCAGACGAAAGCTTCTTTACTCGATAAGCTTGAGCAATTTCTCTCAAGGTGTACTAGTGGCGATGATTTGGGCTTGCGGTTGCGAGGTGAGCAGTTAGCAGCAGGTATCAGATTTATCCGCATAGTACGTGAGAATAGTTACGATTTAGTGATTGGTAATCCGCCGTATCAGGGAACGAGTAAGATGGCGGATGCTGGATATATTACGAAGAATTACCCAAAAGGAAAGGCGGATTTGTATGCAGCTTTTTTGGAACGGGGTTTGCAATTAGCAAGAGTTGGGGGTGTGTCTGCGTTGTTGACGATGCGGAATTGGATGTTTATTCAGCAGTTTACGCAGATTCGGGAATATTTACTCAGCAATTTTGATTTGAGATTACTAGGAGATGTAGATAGAGGTGCATTTGAGGAAGTAGTTGATGAAGTAGTTGCAACAGTTATGAGTCTGTTTCAAAAAGCAACACCAAATAAAGCATGTAGTATAGCAATTCAGCCAACTCCATTAGATGATAATTCACGAGATAGCGGACGAACAAAGCGGAAGCGGGCAGCAGTTTTATTACAAATAGGGCGGTTTGAATTTTGGAGCGATCGCTTTGAGGTTATCAAAGAAAAACCTCTTATTTATTGGTGGAAACAAGATTTTCTTAAAGACTATGCTGAAGCACTTAAGCTGTCAGAAGCTGCTCCTGTTAGAGCAGGAATGCAAACGTCTAACAATATTAGATATCTCAGAACTCCTTGGGAAGTTGCTTTTGCTAGTTTTGATAAAAGGATGGAATCAGACTTAAGTGGTGAACTGTTTACCTACAAGTGGGTTGGATACATAAAAGGTGCAGCAGGAAAAAGTTGGTTTGAACCATTAGATACGCTTATCTTATGGCAAAATTCAGCTCTTGAAAAACAAGTTGCTTACGATCATTTAGGTTCAAAGGGAGGTGGTAACGGAACCCCAAGTCGTCAATTCTACTTCACTATTGGAATTGCATTTTCCATGATTGGAAGTTATTTCTTAGCACGTAAGCATCGGTTTAGAAGTGTTATTGGGGATAAAGGAGCTTCTGTTTTTCCAAATAATCCATCTGCGGTTACCTGTTTACTAAACAGTAAGTTAAGCCGTAATATTATGGCTTCTCTTAATCCTTCAGTTAGCTTTCAAGTTGGCGATGTTAACCGCCTTCCTCTCTTCCCCATTGAATCAGCAGACGAAATCTTTACCCAACTTGACACAGCCTTCACTGAACACGAAGCCGCTCGCGAAACATCTGTAGAATTCAAAAAACCAGGTGCATCCGCTTGGAAATATGCTCAAGAGTGGGCACAAACAGCAGTAGACCGTCAATCGGGTACACCTTTACCAAACTATGAACCCGTCTACGAACAACCACCCGCAACCAATTTTATATCCTATTCCATCGGCGTAGCATTAGCGCGATTTAGTGCAAATGGCGAAGGTATCCTCAACCAAGCCCCCGCAACTGCACTCCCTCACGGCATCTTTTATCTTTCCGCCTACTCTGAAAAAGACAGCTTAGAACATCCAGCTTGTAAACCCATTCAAGAAACTTGGCACGAGTACGGCTCAATTATTGCTAAAGGAACCCAACTTCGCAAATGGTTGCGGTTATCCTTCTTTAAAGATGTTCACTTGGGGATGTACGAAAACCACCCAATTTACTTTCCCCTTTCATCCCAACGGAAAAATTTTGTTGCTTTTATCAGCATTCATCGCTGGGCTGACAACACATTGCAAACCTTATTAGCAGATTACCTCATCCCCGAACTCAGCCAACTAGAAGGCGAACTCAACGACTTGACCACAGCCAGACATCAAGGCGATAAAAAAACACAAACAAAAGCTGAAGAACGTTACAGCGAAGTCCAAAAACTCCACGAAGAACTCAAAGCATTTATCGACTTAGTGAGACAGTGCGCGGAACAAGGGCCATCCCCAGCCAATGCAAAAGATATTAAGCGCGAAGTTGATGCTCGTTTCAAAATGGATTTAGACGATGGTGTGATGGTCAATAGTGCAGCCCTCTGGCCTTTACTTGAACCCCAGTGGAACCAACCTAAGAAATGGTGGTCAGAACTCTGCAACGCCCAAGGTAAAAAAGATTATGACTGGTCACATTTAGCCGCCCGTTATTTTCCTCAACGGGTTGATGGTAAATGTAAAGTAGATCCTTCCCTCGCCGTAGCCCACGGCTGCTTTTGGAAATATCACTCAGCTAAAGCTTACGAGTGGGAACTGCGTTTGCAAGATGAAATTTCTGAGGATTTCACTATTGATGAACAAAATTCTGATAGTCTGCGCCAAGCCTTTGCTAAAGAAAATCCTCAGCTAGTGCAAGAAATTATCGAGAAAGAAGAGAAGCGACGGGAACGCAAACGTAAAAAAGAAGAAACCCAAGAAGAAGATTTCGGCCCTCTGTTTGAGCAAGAAGAGGAGGAAGCCGCATGAGTCAATTAAGTCCAATTACCACAGTTTTAGAAGCAGAACTGAAACGGGAACTGCGTCAACGTGGTATCGTTATTTGGCTAGATAAAGACGGGTATTACAACAGTTATGTTGATGAATTAATCACCCGTTATCACCGAGGTGATTTTTTTGCCCCAGTCGTTGCTTTTCGCGGCAGTTACTTAGAGATGGTACTTGCCCTGGAACCCTATGGCAATGGGCTTGATCCCGAACCGTTGTTAATTCATATGCCCGGCCATACGGAAGAAACCATCCGCAAAACTCCTATTCTGGAACTTTACCGCGCTGGCTACCGTTTCCGCAAAGCCTTTGACACATTAATTCGAGAAGCTGTCACAGGGCGCATTAACCCTGCTAGTATCGAAAACTACCTTAACAATGGTATCACTGATTTACAATCTGCCGAAGTGTGGCTGCAAAATCACCTTTCCCAACCCCAAGACGGACTAGCGGCTTATTTAACAAATCTTAGTTTAGAGTGGATTGTAGACGGTATCCTGGGCGAAGACAAAGTACTGCTATCAAGAATCAGCGACCAAACTGCCCTCAATACCTTAACAGAACATCTTTACCGTCACACAGGGATGAACACAGCCTTTGTGTGCTTCTTTCACGGCGACACTCCGCTATCTTTCCTCGACCTGGGCGAAACCTTTGCAGCTTGGTTAATGTGTGTTGAGTATGTCCATGACCTCAACCGCCCACCTCATCTTGAAGCACTTCAACCCCTGACCCAACTTTCTCTACCCTTGCGAAAAACCTGCAAGCAACTGGTGGAATATCTGCGAAAACGCCATCCAGATATTTATGCAGCCAAAGCAGCAATTGTAGAATCCCATTTGGAACAAGAACTGAATCAAATTAGCCCCGAAGACTTGGGACAATTTGAAACCTTCCAATGGGAAGAAACAGCCATTTTACAGAGTGCTGTACAAGCACTGCTGAGTGGGGAATTTCAGAAAGCCTTACAATGGTCACAATCTCGCACCGAGTCTGCTTCATTTTGGCTAGAACGCGATCGCACTGCGAGGTTAGAATGGTCATTAATCAAAGATGCAGCCACTTTGGGCTATATGATTCAAGGTTCAGGGCGGCTGAAGAGCAAACAAACCCTGCGAGAAGCTTTAGACTACTATACACAAACTGGCTGTGAAGTAGACAAAGCACACCGTCGCTTTGAGCAGCAGCGGTTAAAACTCCTAGAACCCACCTTACCCCACTTCGCCCAACTCCTAGAAGCTGCGGATAAACTTCGTTTTCAGTACCGCAATTGGGCAGATACGCTGGCGCAAGACTTTGCCCTTATCTGCACCACAGAAAGCTTTTTACCCGATGCTGAACTCCAGCAACGCACTCTCTACGAGCAAATAATACACCCCCTCACCCAAAGTAACAAAAAAGTTGCTTACTTCCTTATTGATGCCTTCCGCTACGAAATGGCAACAGAACTTATCCAGGAATTTGAGGGTGCTGGTACTACCGTAACGCTGAAAGGGAGATATGCCGAATTACCCAGCATCACCGCCGTTGGCATGAACATCCTGGCCCCTGTTACCCAAAATGGTCGGGTAATATTAGCGGGTAATGATGGTTTCAAAGGTTTTAAAACAGGTGAGTATACTGTACGCAAGCCTGATGAGCGAGTCCGGGCAATGAGTGAGAAAAGTACTGATAATATCAGTGCAGGTCGTAGACGAGTTCGGGGGCTGACTTTGGCAGAGGTCTGCAATTGGTCAACCACCAGCCTCAAACAAAGCTGTGCTAATACCAATCTTGTAGTTGTTCACAGTCGAGAAATTGACGATGCAGGCGAAGCTAATGTAGGTTTAGCAACTTTTGAAACCTGGCTGCAACAAATCAAGTCAGCCTGGAACCACCTCAAAAGTATTGGTATAAATGAGTTTGTATTTACCGCCGACCACGGATTTCTCTTGCAAGACCAAACCACCCAAGAAAAACCCTACCGTGACTCTAACCGCCGTTATATTCTTGCCAAAGAACCGCGATCGGAAGAAGAAATGGTAACGGTTTCTTTAAACGCCCTCAAATACGAGGGGCAAGAAGGATACTTACTATTCCGTAAAGATACTGCTGTTTTTAGCACAGGCATTCCTGGTGCTAGCTTTGTACATGGTGGCAATAGCCTGCAAGAGCGAGTAATTCCTGTACTCACAGTATCCCATCGCCATCAATCTCATTTGGCAATGGTGAAATATCTCATCGAAGCCAAACCAGAGCCAAGTATTTTAGATTGTAGCCGTATTCGAGTGAGGGTTAAGCCCGCGCCTGTTGCCCAAGGTGTTCTTAGCTTCGTAGGGGCCAGGGAAATTAATGTCGCCTTGCGCGTGCCAGAGCGACCTGATATCCAAGTTACGATTAAGGATGCCCCTGGTGCAGAAGTCAAAAACCAGCAACTCCAAATTGCTGTTGAGGGAGGCTGGGTTGAGGTACTTTTTGACCTCAAGGGACAGCGAGATGAGCGTGTCCGCTTGGAAATTTACCACCCAGACGGTATTGAAGATGTAGAGTCAGTAGTTCCTCAAACTTATTTCAATGTATCTGGGTCGTTCCAGGGTGAGGTTGCTGCGGCTACCGAATTACCCAAAAATACTGACTGGCAAGATAGCTTTGCGGATGAAACCGTTCGGCGTGTGTTCCTCCACTTGCAACAACACGGCTCAATTACAGAACCAGAGCTAAATCAGATTCTGGGTTCAGCTAGAATGGTGCGGCGCTTCTCCTTAGATTTTGAGGAACACCTCAAGAAAGTTCCTTTTTCAGTCAGGATTGAAACTACTAGTAATGGTAAGCGCTACGTCAAGCAAAATTAAGAAATTAATGTATAAAAGTAAACGTATTAATTAAAATAACTATGGCAATTAGTGAACGAGATATTGAGCATATCTTTGAGCGTCTTCGCTCAGGTGTTGTTCCCGAACGAGGTTTGGAAGCCTTTGCCGTCGGTATTGACAAACAGCGAACTGAAATTCATCGCCAATTTCAACTAGCAGCTAATGGCGAAGGTGTGTTCAAGTTCTTACGCGGTGGCTACGGTTGTGGTAAAACTTTTATGTCCCGTCTAGCCATCCTCGATGCTCAAGCTCAAGGCTTTGCTACTAGCTTTGTTGTCGTCTCTGATAACGATTTACACTTTTACAAATTCGATGACGTTTACCGTAAAGTCGTTCAAGAATTAGGCACTAGCTCCTGTCCCAGAGGTGCTTTAAGCGATATTATCGATCGCTGGATTGCGCGTGTAGAAGATGCCCTAATTGCTGCTGGAGCAGATGAAAACAGCGACGAGTTCGATACTCTAGTGCAGCAACGTATGGAAGAAGAACTTGCCTCCCTGACAGGAGGTAAAGCTCCAGAAGATATGGCACGAGTTCTTCGTGCTATTTTTACTTTTAAACAGCAAGGTGAAATTGCTGAAGCCAGTGCCTTGCTTTCTTGGCTGGCTGGTAGTGAAAATGTGGCTGCTACTGCGAAAAAAGCCGCTGGTATTAAGGGAGATATTGCTAGCCGAGATGCCTTAGACTACTTGCACGGTATTCTCGAAATTGTTAAGGCCGCAGGTTACAAGGGACTGGTTATTGTCATTGATGAAGTAGAAACAGTATTGCGAATGCGGCATGATAGCCGTGGTAAATCTTTAAACGGGATTCGCCAAATCTGTGATGCCTCTGACCGTTACAAAGGATTATTGTGGATTTATACGGGAACACCTGAATTTTTTGATACTAAACGGGGAGTCGCTGGACTAGAACCGTTGCATGACCGTATCCAGTTTCTGGCTCCTGGTGGCTTTGCTAACCCCCGCCAACCCCAGCTAGAACTCAAACCCTTTGATGCACGCCGTCTAAAAGAAGTGGCACTCAAGTTGCGAGAAATTTATCCCACAGCTAATCGAACGGGAATTGTCAATAAAGTCACTTCAGAGTTTATTGAACGGCTAGTTACCAAAGTTACTGCTGGCTTCAAGGGTGATGTGGGAGTGGTTCCTCGCCAATTTCTGCGCCAGTTTGTCAACATCCTAGATTTAGCAGCAGAAAATGATGAATTTGACCCAATGATTGCAGAAGGTTTTGAACCCACAGATTTGAATGAAGTAGAATTGCTCATCCGAGAAGGTCGTGCTTACTTTGACGAAGAACCTGCGGATATTCAAGGTTACGCAGCAGTGGAGTTCTAGCCATGACTTCAGCCTTTGCTCGCTTTCCTCCCCGTTTACAAGCCGCTATTGTCTCCAATTTAGGCTGGTCTTCACTGCGTCCTGTCCAAGAACTAGCAGGACATGCACTGCTCGACGGTAATAATGCAATTATTCTAGCTCCTACTGCTGGTGGCAAAACGGAAGCTTCTATCTTTCCATTATTAGCAACGCTAATGGAACGCGAGCCTGAAGGAGTTGGGTTAATATACATTGCACCAATAAAAGCTTTGTTGAATAATCAAGCTGAACGCCTGGGTCATTACACTGAAATGGTTGGTCTCAGGCGCTTTCTTTGGCATGGGGATATTAAAGATTCCCAAAAGCGTGCCTTTATCAAAGAGCCGACAGCACTATTGATGACCACGCCTGAGTCTTTAGAGGTGATGCTGTTATCCGCCAAAGTTCCTCACAGTAAAATCTTTGGCGATATGCGTGCTTTAGTTATTGATGAAGTTCATGCCCTAGCAGGTACAGATCGGGGTACTCATTTGATGTCAGTTGTGGAACGGCTAGTACGTTACACCAATAACGATGTGCAGCGCGTTGGACTCAGTGCCACTGTTGGTAATCCGGTAGATATTCTGCATTGGCTCCAAGGTACATCAAAACGTTCTTTTTGCGTTGTCGATCCGCCCAAAGTTCCCTCAAAAAAGGATTTGCGCGTTTACCTGCGTGATACACTAGGCGCGATCGCTCAAGATGCCAGTCATTTAGCGCAAAGTAAGAAAAGCCTGTTTTTCTGTCAGAGTCGGTCATTGGCTGAAGAAATTGCTGAACGGATGCGTAACCGAGGTACAGATGTCTTTGTTCATCATAGTTCTGTTTCGCTAGAAGAACGAACAGCGGCTGAAGAGCGTTTTCATAAAGGATCAAATACCAGCATTATTTGTACTTCGACTTTAGAGTTAGGCATTGATGTTGGCGACCTCGATTTAGTATTGCAAGCTAATGCACCTTCTACTGTCTCATCCTTTCTTCAAAGGCTGGGGCGTACTGGCCGAAGGACGGGGCAACAAGCTAATACGACATTTTTCTGTGAAAATATAGAGACAGTATTGCAAGCGATCGCCATCATTGAACTAGCTAGAAAAGGCTGGGTTGAATCCATACCAAATCAAACACGCGCATGGCCCGTACTTGTACATCAGCTACTAGCACTTACCCTACAATTCGGTGGCATTAGCCCAGAACGTTGCTGGGAGCAACTCTCAGTAGTTCCTGATTTTTCTGGCATAACCCACTCAGAATTTGAAATCTTGATCAAATACATGATTCAGGAGGATTACCTGTTTCTAGCTGGCGGACTACTATCAATGGGGGAAAAAGCAGAACGAGTATTTGGGCGCAAAAACTTTATGGAACTCTACGCAGTTTTTAGCAGCCCAGTAATGTACAAAGTACAAACACCAGCAGGTTACACTATTGGCTCCCTAGAGCAATCGTTCGTTGATAAATTAGTTGCAGACATGAGTTCATTCCTGCTCAGTGGTCGAGCTTGGACAGTTATGCACATTAACCATGAAGAACGCACAGTTAGAGTTGTTCCTGCTCCCCGTGGTAAAAAACCAAGCTGGGGTGGCTTTGCTCCACAACTACTAGGTTTTGAACTATGTCAGCAAATTGCGGAAATACTGCAATCAGAAAGTACTATTCCTTACATTGATGCTAAAACACAAGTTGTGTTAGATGAGTACCGTTGTGACCTCAGATCATTAATAGCAGGAGCTACATCAAGCATTCAGCTAGAAACAGATCGGGCGCTGTGGTGGACTTTTGCAGGTGGACAAATTAATCACACCCTCAAGTACGGCTTGCAATTTCACCATGATTGGAAGATTATCTCTGATAACTTCAAGTTAAAAATTGAAGGCGATAGCGTTGGTCATGCCACTTTAAGTTTAGCGATCGCCCAGATGAGTACTCCTGCCTTCTGGGAAAATTCAGCTACCCAACATTTCATTCTTTCGCAGTTACCAGAATATCGTTTAAGTAAGTTTCAGCGGGCGTTACCAGAAGTATATTCTCTCGAGATGGTTAGCAATTATTTGCTAGATACGCCAGGAGTAATTAAATTTTTCGGCTTTTCTGATTAATGGAATAAATTTTGGTTCCTATGAAGGGATAAAAAATTAAGTAAATGTACGTTTAAAGTCATAATACTGCCAAAATACGTAACTTGGCTGTAAATGTTGCGACTTAAATGGGAACAATAGATACAGATGTTCAGATAAACTACTGTGGCATACAGCTTATGAAGATTGACCCATGACAAAAGAGAATTTTTTTTCAGACCATTTATTTCATCTAGCCGAAGAGCAAACAATCAACACAGCCCAGAAAGCCAAAGAACTTAAAGCTCAAGCGGAGGAAGCAGCCAATATCCAAAAACTATGGGAAGATATTACCACTTTTATGCAACATGGATGGCTGTTCCATATTTTGGACATTATGGACAAGCAAGATTTGCTCTTGAAAAAGATGAAAGTTGATAACCATCCTACTATTTCATACTTAGAAGAAATTTACCAGTTTACTCAAGAACAAGCTACGAAAATAAAGCCTTACAACTTTCCTCGCGATTTACAAAATGCTTGCGATGCTGCTAATCTACCTTTAGATCGTGATAGTGCTCATCCAAACTACAAATTTGAAAATGGGTTTTTTCAGCTTCACATAAACGATCAAAAAAGAACTGCACGGTTAGGCAATTATGAATCTGCAAAACTTTGGGAATTACCTGCTGATATTGAAGCCATAGTTGAAGCAATAAAACGCGAGCATAAAAGAGTTTTTGGAAGAGAATTTGACCCGAAAGCTTTTTTAAAAAAACTACGAAAGCAATATTTGGAAATTATTAAGAAGGATAAATTTTCAGATGGAAGTAGTATTCCTGTTCGACATATAACACGTCAGCTATCAAGAAATGAAAAAGGATTTCGTACTGATGAATTTTTGATAGATTTATCGCGTTTAGTTGAAAAAGGTTTAATAGAAATTGGTGGTGTAAGGCTGGAACTACAACATACAAAGGACACTAACCAAGGGCTACTTCTTCATATAGAAACTAAACGTTATATAGGCTTTATATTATTTAACAAGATATAATATGCAAAGACAGATTGCTACCCAAATCGTTGAATCTTTACGTAAAGGTATTCCTCCTGTACGAGGTGTAGATAAATATTCAGTAGGTCATGAAAAATTAATTGAAGGTATAAAAAAGTATCACTTCAATGGCATAACAGAGCGAGGTATTATCCGTTTCATAAGCGGCTCTTGGGGTACTGGAAAAACTCATTTTTTTAGATTACTAAGAGAAATTGCTTTTCAAAACGAATGCTTAGTTTCTAATGTACAGTTAAATGCAGATGATACCGCATTAAATAAATTTGAGAGAGTTTTTTATTCAATTATTCGTAGTATTTCTACACCAGACTATTTTTCTGAAAATACTTTTTATGAAAATGCTCCTTTTGGGAGGGTGCTGCAAGAATCTCTAGCTTATCTTGCTACTGGTAAGCGCTCGAGTAGCAATATATTTTCTTATGAAGAGTATGTCAAAGCTAGAGAACTTCTCATGCTAGAGCGCAGTATCGATATAGATTTTAAGAAAATGGTTCAAAAATATTGGGAAACTTTTTTACCTGAAGCACCCGATATAGCACTCCAAGAGCAAAATCGGTCTGAAATTCTCCAATGGTTTAGTGGAGAAGGTAGCCTTGCTATGTATCGCAGGCGATTTGAAGTCAACAAAATAGTAAGTAAAGAGAATGCAAAAATTATCTTGCAATCTTTAGCTGGATTTGTGAGGCTTTCTGGCTACAAGGGTTTAGTAATTTTATTTGATGAGGCAGAACAAGCATATTCTATAATGAGAAAATCTTCGTTAAGAGATGCTCATAATAACCTCTTATCTTTAATAAATAATATTGAGTCTCTTAACGGTTTATTTCTTGTATATGCAACAACACCAGACTTCTTTGTAGATGCAAAACATGGGATTATTATTTACGGTGCTTTGCAAGGAAGGATTGGCAAACCAGAGCAACGCAAACCACGAGCTTTAGACTCTATCTGGAATTTAGATGAAGTAGACACAGACTTATCTAATTACCAAACGGCTGCGGAAAAAATTTGTAATATTTATGCAACTGCATATCCAGAAGCCGCAGCGGAATTACCTTCTGAACCAGAAATTGATATTTTTGTTAAAGACTTGTTTGATATCCATCCTACTTATAGTAGTGTACGTTTCTGGCGAGTTCTTGTGACCGCTTTAATTGCCCACTTGGATGATTATCAGGATGGAGAAATCAGAACAGTAGAAACCATTCATGGCGATGTCATGGATCGGCTGCGGGAGGATTAATTTAATGAATGTAGAGGTGCAGCGAGTTATTGAATCTCTTCGTTTAGGAATTCCTCCTGATGGCTATGTGCGTTATTTTACAGTAGGCAGGATATCAGAGATTGCTGAACTTACAGTAAGGCTTCAACAAAGTAAATCCGGCGCACTGTTATTAAAAGCCAATTATGGCTCCGGTAAAAGCCACCTATTAAGATTTATCCGTGAAACTGCTTTAAAAGAAGGTTTTGCAATTAGTTCAGTGACGTTGGATGCAAAATCATCTGTTCGCTTCAATCGTATGGATCAAATTTTGGGCGCAGTATGGCGGGGTTTGGAAATACCTCATGCTAGTGGTAAAGGTGCTCGTCCATTTTTTGATTTTGTTTGTGAGCAAGTGTATGGAAGCAAAGGTGTAGCAGGAGAACAATGGCAAAGAATAACAAATAAAGATAAATGGGATTTTTCTCAAGTTCTTGATTCGCCTGCTAATTTTATTGCTTTACGTGCTTGGATTAGTGGCAGATGCGACAAGAATATTGTTGAAGATTGGTTATTTCAAACAGGAAAATATACAACAAAACAAATTTACCAAGAATTAGTTTATAAAACTCGAATGTGTTTTAGGCATGAACTTGCACTTACTAATACTGTTAAGTGGCAGAACTATACAACTAATTCAATAATATTTAACTTTAAATCTGATGCTTATGCACAATGCTGGTTTACACTAAGAGATATTCATACCCTTGCTTGTGCTGCTGGGTTAAAAGGATTAATTATACTTTTTGATGAATTTGAAGATGTACTATCTAATATTAGTAGCATTGAGCATCAAAAAGCAGCTTTTCAGAATCTATTCCAATTTTTTTCTGGTAATCGCTTTCAAGGTATGAGCTTTTTTGCTGTTACACCAGAATTTGTATATAAGTGCAAACAACGCCTCTTAAATAAAGGACATTGGGATTACGATTATTCTCAATTTGACAGACTACCTACCTTTGAGATGAGTCCACTTGAAGAGGATAATTTACAAGAATTATGCCGGAAAATTAGCGCAATACATGGTATCGCTTATGGTTGGGATGTAAACTCAGAAACTATTGAATTAGGGCTTAATTCTGTAGTTAAGAGAGTAGCCTCAATAGCAGTTCAAGACCGTACTCGTCAAACAATTAAAGCAATTGTTCAATTTCTAGACGAACAGCTAGAGGAAAATGAATGAGTGGAATTGAAATATTAGAACGAGTAGTTGCTTCTGCTTTTTACGGACGTTTTGCTACACTTCGCCCAGTTCAGGAAGCTGCTATTGAGCCGTTAATTAAGGGTAGAAACGTTGTATTATCTTCAGGTACAGGTTCTGGTAAAACAGAAGCTGTTTTAGCACCGTTACTAAGCCGTTATTGGAGACAAGCTGCTAAAACTGGAGCTTTGACAATACTCTATATTGCACCAACTAAAGCACTTGTTAATGATTTAGAGAAAAGACTTCTTCCTCCATTAGATAGGCTAGGACTTCGCATAGGGATACGCCACGGCGATCGCGATGATTTGGCATCTGGGCATACACCGCACGTTTTAGTAACAACTCCTGAATCGTTAGAAGTTTTACTTTTCCGCAAAGATATCGCTTTGCAAACTGTTCAAGCTGTTGTTATTGACGAAGTACATCTTCTATACAACACACAACGAGGTTTACAATTATCTATTCTTCTGCAACGACTCAAAAAAACTTTAGAGCACGATTTGCAATTGGCAGCGTTATCGGCGACAGTTGGACGACTACAAGATGTGCGGGACTTCTTATTTGGTTCTGAGAAAAGTGCCGATTTTCTTGAATTTCCATCTCATCGTTTAATTGATGCCTATGTTCAACATATTGTTGATGAAACAAGTTTCTTACAGTTAATCCGCAAGCTAATCAAAGGAAGTTCAACTAAACTTTTGATTTTTGTGAACTCACGCCGAGAATGCGAAAGATTAGCGAGCCTTTTAAAATATGAAGAACGTTTATGCCCTTTTATATTTACTCACTACTCGTCACTTTCATCAGAAGTGAGGATTGAGACAGAGCAACAGTTTTTAGCTGCAAGAACGGCAATATGTATAACAACAAGTACACTAGAACTAGGTATAGATATTGGTAATATTGATGCAGTCATTCTTTGGGGTGTTCCAGGTGGAGTTGAATCTTTTTTGCAAAGAATTGGCCGTAGTAACCGTCGTCAAAATAAAACAAACGTTATCTGTTTAATACCAGATGATTCTCAGAATGTAACAATTGATACGTTGCGTTTTCTAGCATTAATTGACGCAGCTAAGAAGGGAGAATTACCAATTCGCGCTCCTTATGAATTATTTGGAGCTATAGGTCAACAATGTCTAAGCGTTATTGGAGCTGATCAAGGTAGGTTTACACGTATTGCAGATTTGTGTAAATTATTTGAACACAGAAATTATCTTACACGTTCTACTATCGAACCTATCTTGGCAGAACTTGCAGATAACAATTATCTCCAGCGTCATGGTTTTAAAAACCAGTACGGTGCTGCTGAAAACCTTTATAAACTTATAGATTATCGAATGATCTATGGTAATTTTGGTTTAAGCTCTCGAATGCTAGAGCTATGTTATGGTTCACAAGTATTAGGAGAAGTGCCTGTTGATAACTTACTGAGACTTAGGCAAGGAGTTTTAGTGCGTTTTGCAGGTCAAATCTGGCGTGTACGTAAGCTATCTACAGAATGTATTATTGTTGAGCCAACGCAAGAAAAAGGCAGCATTATTGACTTTACCTATTCTGGTAAAGGTATTGCTTGTGACGCTTTTATTTGCAATCGGATGTGGGAAATTATTCACAATGAAGAACTAAGTTTTGATGTTTTATCCTCATGCTTTAAAAATAGCATAGAAGAAATGGTGATTAGTCTACGAAGGGTGTGTACATTTGAGAGTATTCCTTATAACAGTTCGCTAACAGGAATTCGCTATTTTACATTTGCAGGATACTTTATAAATAAAGCTGTAGCACTTATTACGGGGCAGAGAAATTACCAAGTAGATGATATTTCATTGTTAGTTAAATCACCTATTAATTGGCAATCAATACCAATTCATCCTCAAGGATATGAAGCTATTTTTTATTCTTTATTTGAAGTTTCTTCTGAGCAATCTATTTATCAAAATTTACTACCGTTACATCTTCAACGGCATGAATATATTCAAACATGGCTAAAGGATGATACTGTTATCAAAATATTAAATAGATTAGTTAGCTCTAGAGTAATAGAAGTTAACTTAAATATAAGTAACTGAGGTTATATAGTTGCTTTAATATATGCGGTAATTAGACTGCTGTGTTGCCATATTTTTACATAATTCAATTGAATTATGTAAAAATATTATTAGTTTATAACACGCTGACTATTCTTGATAAGCGTATTATTTAAGATTTAATTGTTGTTTTTAAAACATAAATTGTTAGTAATTTTATTTTTGCCTATATGTTTCTGTAAGAGCAGTTTCTTACCTAAACAGTTATTTTTTTCCATTTTTCACTTATATATACAAACGTGCTTGCATTATCAACAGGCAGTATGTAACTTGGCTAGTGTGTAGTTTATTTGGAGATAGGTTGAAATATAGATGTATTTGAGTTGAGCTATACCTGTACTAAACTGGCATATTTGGTAAATTATTTTTTAATTTATAAACAGTTTAGTAATACGCTAGTTTAATTCGCTTTTTATTGATGTTGTATTTCACTTGGAATTGAGTTTGATGATATGTGAAAACGTTATCTACACCCAAAAAACACTTGCCGAAAGATATGGGATTTCAATCTCTGCTTTACAAAAGTGGTATCCCTATGCCGGTATAGTAAAACCGCGAAAGCGGGGAGGATATTTTGATGCAGCAACAGTTGAGATTGCTGATGTTTTTTACGTTGCTACCAAAATTCGGCGGTTGACGTATAAGGAATATTTACAGCAAGTAATTCCTGCTGGTGGCTTAGATGCTTATTTACAAAAAGTTAATGGCTTAACCCTTTATAACTTTTTGACCAAGCATATATCTGATGAAGAAAAAAACAACCCAATTGTGCAAGCAGTAATTAGGAGAATTGAACGCAATGAAGCATATCAACAAAGTGGCAGAGACTTTGCAGGTGTCGCCTGATGTAGTACGTACCTGCTGTCGGTTGTTAGATTTAGCTTTGCAACCAAATGATACGCTTGACGAAACAATTGAACAGCAATTAGTTCAACTCAAAGAGATAGCTTCTCGTGAAGGTATGTCCCTTGAAGAAGCTGCCCAGCACTTGATTGCAATGCGCGATCGCAAATCAGAAGTAGGCGAACATAAGTTCGACAAGCGCGAGTATATTAAACAGCGATTTGGCGTAGATCCAGAACAAGCTTCTCCTGATAGCTTTGTAGGAATACTGTACCGGGATGCAGACAGGGGTATTCAGTTAGGAGAATTACGCCATAAAGTGGTGCTTGAATCTTCCACACTTGCTCTAGAAGAATTTGTTTTTCATGGCAGTAGTTCGCTTGCTGAAGGTAATACTTCCGTTGCGGCTGGTTACGACCAGGCGCAAGAGCGAATCAATTCGCGTATTGATAACGATTTTTTCGGCAAGGTGAACTGGGGGGAAGAGATTCATCCTCTGTTGGTCGGTACATCGACACCGCAGCCGAGACAGTTGAAGTCCTCGCAGCCGAAAACCGGGCAATCTCCGAAGAAATAGTAGCTCAGATGTTACCCATCTGCTATCGAATACGGGATGAGAGTTTACTTAATTTGAGAAAAACATCTACCCAAGCAGTTGGTATAAATTTACTTTCAGTAGTAGCTGGTACTGTAGTTGGGACATGGGTAGCGATTCCCCCAACGCAGGATAAACAGGAGATTTACAGCATCCAGCCAATTTTGGTAGGTGTAAGCATAGGTGAATTAGTTGGTTTGACTCTGGCACTAGTAGTTATTTGGTTTACCAGGGAGGATGTATGAGTGCAGCATTTGACTTTTTGGTTAACACTGCGGGTGGTTTGTTAATGAACTTGGGTGTTTCCGGGATGGTAGGACAGCTATTGGGAGTGGGGGCCACGCTTGCCCTGCATCCTCTGTTGCTACTTACCGGGATAGTTGTGGGTGGTGCGGGAATTGCGATCGCACGCGAGTTAAACAAGCGCCCTCAGTTGCTGTTGGTTGTTGATAATACGTGAGGGGTAAATTATGTTTACTCCTACACCTGTGCGAAATAAACAACCAAGTCGAAGAAGACAAAAGGTAAATGTCACCCTGTGGACGGTTTGTTCGACTGTTAGTGCGTTGTCTGTGATTGGAGCAGTTGCATTAATGGTTGGATGGAAGCAACAAATTCCAGGTAATCAGATATCGGAGGTACAGCAAGTAAAGGCGCAAGTTGCCCAAATTCGAGAAGTGTACTTAGAAAAGCTTTCCCGTACTGACTACAATATAGACCATCTATCCAGTTACTCCTCAGTAGAAGGTGCGCCTACTCTTACAGGCTGGCGACAGTTGGCGGCGGCATTGTGGGGACAGCAATTGCGGGGTGAAATATCCAGAATGCAAGCTAATGAGAAATCTGGGTTTTACCGCCTGCACTATATGCCAGCACTAGAGATAGTTAAGTTCAACTCGCTGGATGTTTTATTAGAAGCGGCTTCTGGAAATAATAGTTTTTACTGGGGATACCGCAAAACTGATGGTACGAAAGTTGAGGAGAAGATACCAACTGGGGCTGCTGCTGTTTTGATCTTGGGTAAATTAGAGGCGATTGATTACGCCCAGAATTTGGAATCTCAACCATCGGTCGATCTGAATCAAATGCTAATTCAGATTAGGAATGCTCAAGAACCATACTCGCTTGCACAGGCGCAGCTATTACGGGCACGGGGGTATTTAGATCCAGTAGAACAGATGGCACAGGTGGCAGACATCCGCGAGAAAATACGCCAGAAAGAGGAGGAAAGGCGAATATATCTCCAACACATGAAGAAGCAATTACCTAATCTAATTCCTAATAGAAAGCCTGTTAATAAATCAGGGGAGTGATGTCATGTATGTTAAGTTTGCTGCTGCGATAATTTGCATAGCTTTGTGTTCGCTCAATGTTGTAGCGGCAGTCAAACGTACCCCTATTCGTACTACCCTGGAAGGTTCAACTCGGACAACGGTTGAAATGATGCCATCTCCCAATTCAGAAGTGCATTGGATGAGTGCAGTTATATTTCTGGCTGGGTTTGCTTGTTTCTTGAGTTGGGGAATTTCTGACTATAACAATGCAGTTGAAGAAACAGATGAAGTTTCTGATAACTTAGGAAATTCTGGCAATCAACAACTTCATGTTGGTGTTTCTAATACTGATATTCAGCCTTCTTTAATCCCCCCAGTTTCGCCTCCTGGGATGAGATTTAATAACGAGTTTTCTGCTAAAAATGTCGTTCAATTTTCTCCTCGTTCTACTGTTTCTGGATTAGGGCGAGTAGATAGTAGTCAGTTTGTTGAAGATGGAGTGCAAAATCAACCTGGAATGTTATCTCCAGAAGAGTTTTACGCCCAACTTCAAGATGAAGATTTTTGGGAAGATACTAACTCCCAAATAAATAATAAACCCGCCAGCTAGTTAGTTAATTTGAGGTCATATTATGAGTAGAAATCAACGCCGTAATTTTGATGTTGATTATTCTGAAGGTGGAGCAATTGTGCCTGCCAATCGGTTGCAAAATATGTTGCAGCAGGTACAGCAAGGAGGAATGGTAAATCAGCAACCTAGCGTTTCTCCTATGACCACTTATGATACTCAACCAGTAGAAGTTAGGTATATTAATGCACCTACTGCTTATAAGCCGAGAGTTCCTCAGATAGAAATTCCCTATATTGAGACTTGGAAAGCACATAGGTTGCATCCACAGAATCCCTGGAGATTTGGCTGGTATCCAGTATATTTTTTATCTGATGTAATTAAATCTCCTGTGGGTGTTGCTGCTGTAGGAGTGTGGTTATTAATAATGCTGTTGAATTTTCTCCTTAATGGCAGTTACACCGGGCCAGGATATGCAGCTGGG
>NZ_CAWNJS010000002.1:0-292325 GCF_963874875.1 Tolypothrix tenuis PCC 7101 | reverse complement strand
GTGCGGCTCGTTTCTAGCAGGAACCCCTATTAAGGGAGGTATGGCTAGAGCATAATTTGAAAGCTGCTTTCAAATTATATAACTGTTCTTTTGATGTAGGTGAGCCTAGTAACCTAGAAAAGCAAGTCCTACCCTTGAGGAGACAAGTGACTCCCTATCTGCCCACAGTGACCATACTCGGAATTATGGAGGCTGAAGCTGGGAACAGGGCACAACCAGAGGTTAAGCAGGAAGACCACACTGGTGCTAACGGGGAGATGGCATGGATAAAACAAGTCCTAGAAAAATGTCTCAGTGTAAAGCTGCAACCTGAAAAACAAAATGCAGACTACATCCTCTTATTCTCGCAGCATCACGCCGACAATAGCTGCAATCTCTGAGGAGAGGATAGGCAAACTGGACTGTCCTAAACCATCAAAACAATCGAAAGAACGGAACGAGTAAAAACGGTATAAGGGTCTGGGGAAAGGTCGAAAACCCACAGTAGGTAAGACGAGATACGGAACTCCCTTGTATCGGGTAGGACAGAGCGTAACTGCTCTGAGGTATTCAGAAAACGCGACTTGGAGTAGAGCATGATTAGGCACAGTAAGAAAATTACTAGTGAATCTTGGAAATCATTACCCTGGAAGAAATTCCGGGCGAACCTTTTCCGCTTACAAAAAAGAGTGTTTAAAGCTGTTCGAGTTGGAGACAAGCGCAAAGCTAGGTCACTACAAAAGCTGATTCTGAAATCCTTTGCAGCTAGGTTTCTGGCGATTCGTCAAGTAACACAGCTAAATGCTGGTAAAAAGACTGCGGGTATTGATGGGAAACTTGCCCTAACCTATGAGGAAAGATTCAACCTTGAATTGTTACTCAGACAAAGAGATTGGTATCACAACAAACTTAGACTGATACCAATTCCCAAAAAGGATGGTTCCATAAGATACCTAAAAGTTCCCACTATTGCGGATAGAGCTTGGCAATGCCTCGCAAAATATGCACTGGAGCCAGCACACGAAGCAACTTTCCACGAACATAGCTATGGATTCAGAACTGGGCGCTCTGCCCACGATGCCCAAAAGCAGATAGCGAACAACTTGTCATCCGTAAGTAATGGCATCACAAAAAGAATCCTTGAGCTAGACATAGAAAAGTGCTTTGACCGGATAAACCACAACACCATAATGGAAAACCTCATCGCCCCCAAAAGGTTAAAAACGGGGATTTTCCGAGCATTAAAGGCGGGGATAAACCCCGAATTCCCCGAACAAGGCACACCACAAGGAGGAGTGGTCAGCCCATTACTAGCAAATATCGCCCTAAATGGTATTGAAGATTTACATCAATATCATAAAGACAAAAACAAAAGGGTAACGCCCAATACGCCTAACACAAAAATAGTAAAAGCCTGTGTTAGATATGCCGATGACATGGTGTTCTTTCTCAGACCGGAAGACAACGCAGACAAAATACTTGACAAAATCAGCCAATTCTTAGCAAAACGAGGACTAAAAGTCAGCGAGAAAAAGACAAAGCTAACCGCCTCGACAGATGGATTTAACTTTCTAGGCTGGAAATTCAAAGTACAGCAAAACGGGAAGTTAAAATGTTTTCCCTCACAGGAAAACTTTAAAGCATTCCGTAAGAAAGTTAAAAGAATCGTCAATAACTCGAATTATGGTGCTAAGGTCAAGGCTAAGAAATTAGCTCCAATAGTTAGAGGTTGGAGAAATTACCACAAGTTCTGCAAAATGGATGGGTCACGATTTTCACTGTGGCACATGAACTACAGAGCATTCAAGGTATTTAATAAAGAAACAAAGCTTGATAGGCGAACTGCCGAAAAGCTCGTAAAACAAGCCTTCCCTGCGGTTTCTTACTCTGAAAATGCCCATATCAAAGTCAAAGGAAATAAATCACCCTTTGATGGAGATTTGATTTACTGGTCTCAAAGGAACAATAAATTATACGACGGCATAACCTCAAAACTATTACGAAAGCAAAACCATACGTGTGGATACTGTGGTCATAAATTGACCTCAGAAGAAAAGGTAGATTTACATCACATAGATGGCAATCATGGAAACTGGAAAGATAAAAATCTGATAGTCGTACATGAAAGCTGTCACGATTATATCCACATGAGCAAAAGACAGAACGAAAATTAGCCGAGACTCTTGTGCGCGAAAACCCCTTTCGTTTTGGGACGAGAGAACAGCCAATAAATAGTTTATGTCTAAGAATATCGGAAGCTGGATGCGTAGAAATACGCACGTCCAGATTTAACAGAGAGGGGCGAGAGATAATACTCTCCCTCGACTCTACCGAATCTGCTTTTCGTACGGGTTATCATTTTGAACGCAATACCGACAGCAATGAAAATAAAGTCAATAATGCACTGATTACATTATTGGGTGCATTGGCACATCTGCCACACCGTAAAGCTTGGCATTTAAAGTTAGTCGTTAGCTTACATGATGTCGCTTTGGCAGAAGACTTGAAACAAGTACTCAACGGTGAATACCAACCAATACTTGCTGGCAAAGTTTCAGAGGTCAAGATAGAAGTGCTCAAAGTCGTCCCCGAGGGAATGGGTGCATTGTTTGGGCAACAACTTCCGCCAAAATTAACTGTTTTGGACTTTGGCAATGGTACCACTCTGTATTCTCGTTACAGCCAAGGTAAGCGTGAAGTTCACACTCCTTATCCCACAGGTGTAGAAGTCCTCATAGAGGATATCTCCCAAAAGATGAAACATCTTAATGGCGGTAAAATCGGTGACCCATCAAAAATTCGATTTTGTCTAGAAATGGGACATACCAGGTATAGCCGTGATATTGATATCAAAGATGTCTACAGTGCTTGTTTAAAGGACTGGTACGAAAAATACTTGAAGAAAGTTGTGAATCTCACACTTGATGCCAAACACGCTGGAGACGAAATTTGGGCGATTGGTGGCGGTTGTCTGTTACCTGGATTTAAGAAGTTATTAGAGAAGAATGGGTTCCGAATTCTAGATAATCCGGTAGAAGCTAATGCCTTTGGGCTATTAGAAATGGCTAAAGCAATTGTCAAAAAGAATACCTAAGCATACTTTGTAGAAGATAACGATGGCAGATAAACAAGACTCAACCCCAGAAAAAATTCGCATCAAAGACAGCTACCGCGAACGCATATTTGCAGAATCACAACAATTAGATAAAAGTTACCTGGAGACGCTTTACTTTATCATTGATTGCTATTTTGCGTTTAAAAAAGGTGCATTCCCGATATATCCAGCAGTCACATATACACCTGTTGTTACTCCTAATGCTACAAAGCAAAACCTAGAAGAACAGTCTACTTCAACGCCATCTACACAAGAAATTCAAGAAACTTCAGATGGCGAAACTTTTACTCTTGATTTTGATTTGTAAGCAAGTGGGGTAGCTCTTGGTTCGCACCAAGAGCTACACTGCTCTTTTCTTCACCCAGTTTTGGAGAAAGAAAAAACTAAGAAACACTTACTCTATGAAATCGATGATCTGCTCACAGCAAGGATTTTTCGTAGGTAATGTCGCGCAACACTTTTGCGAAGTCGTGCCTTGTTATTCTTATTTATTTGGTTCCTTAGCCAAAGTTTACGTGCAAATGTACTACACCTGCTGAAGTTATGCGTGGGAGCGCTTATATTTGATATACATTAATTGCCTTAAAGGTTTGGAGTTTCGCATCGGGAACTAGTCTAAACTCCAGTAGTTACAAACACTTTTTAATTTCTGCTACCAATTTTTGCAGATGAGGATCTTGCAAAATCGTTTGGTGTTCGCCGCTTAAACAACAAACGCGCACTTTATCTTTGGTTAATTCGCTCCAGCCTACAGTAGGATCATCAGGAAAATTCTCTGCCAATGATGCAGTTTTAAAAAGTGAAATATCAGCATTAACAGTTGGCGGTTGATAATGCAAACTTGCTTGCACATTAGCTTTGTAAACGTTAATTAACCCAGCAATTAAATTTTGCCCTGAATCAGGGGGAATAACTTCAGACTGCTGCAAGATTTCTAGTACATACTGAAATTGCTCTGCTTGGTTGCGGCTGGATAGTTCTTCGTAGGGAATTTTGAGATTTGTGTTAAAATGAATAGCTATTTGCTCAACTAAGAAGCAAAGAATAGCAGCATCATCTTCTAAAGAACTTTCAATTTCTAATGTGGGTAATGGTGGATGGGTATCGATAATTAACAGATTTTCTACCTGTTCACCCATAGCTTCTAATTGGGCTGTGATTTCAAAGGCGATAAGTCCTCCCAAAGAGTGACCACCTAATAAATAAGGCCCAGAAGGTTGCATGGCTCTAATTGCTTTAATATAGCTAGCAGCCATTGCTTCGATGGTTTCTAAAGGCGCTTGTTTACCATCTAAGCCATGAGCTTGCAGTCCATAAATTGGACGTTCTTGACCTAAATTTTGAGCTAGTAAGGAGTAGGAAAGAGCATAACCACCGGCTTGATGCACGAGAAATAAGGGAGGTAAATTTCCCTTGGTTTGTAGAGGAACTAGAACATCTAAATCGCTGGTTGTCCGCTCTTGCTCTATTAAAGCTGCTATCTTTTCGATTGTACCTTCTCGGAATAAAGCAACAACAGGTAGATTACAATCTAAACGTTTTTCAATTGCTGCTATTAACCGAATTGCTAAGAGAGAGTGGCCGCCTAAATCAAAGAAGTTTTCAGTTACACCAATAGGGCTGATTTGTAGTATTTCTTCCCAGATTTCTACTAATTTATATTCTAATGGTGTTCGAGGTAAAATTTGTTTACTGGATGCAATTTTTGTTTCTACATTCAGTGAAGCTAGGGCTTTTCTATCAACCTTGCCATTAGGTGTTAAAGGTAAAGTATCCAAAATGACAAAGTTGCTGGGAATCATGTAATCAGGAAGTTTACTTTTCAGGAAGTTCCGTAGCTGATTTACTGAGGTAAGTTGCTCAGTTGCGGGGACAATGTATGTAACTAACTTTTTACTTCCTACTGCATCTACACTAGTAATTACCACCGCATTGAGTACATCTGGATGCTGATTTAAGACTTCTTCAATTTCTCCTAGTTCAATGCGGAAACCGCGAATTTTAACTTGGTTATCAATGCGTCCTAAAAATTCAATATTACCGTCGGGAAGATAGCGAACTAAGTCACCTGTTTTATAAAGACGCTCTGATTTTATATGATTGAAAGGGTTAGCGATAAATTTGTCAGCGGTCAATTCTGGACGTTTGAAATATCCCCTGGCTAGTCCAGCACCACCTATGTACAATTCCCCAGGAATACCAATCGGTACTAGTTGCAAATTAGAGTCAAGAATATAAGTTTTTGCGTTGTGAATTGGTCTACCAATAGGGACATTCTTTTGATTTATTTCGGCTTGACAAGTCCAGAAAGTAGCATCAATACAAGCTTCAGTTGGGCCGTAAAGATTATACAGATTCACATTTAGTCGGCTCAATAAACTTTCTTGCAGTACTAAAGGTAAAGTTTCACCACCGCAGAAGATATGTTTAAGAGAATCACATTTTTCAATTCCTGCTTGTTCTAAAAGCATTTGCAGCAATGATGGCACAAGTTGCACAATAGTTACTTGTTGTTGGTTAATCACTTCCAGCAAATAACTAACATCTTGATGACCACCAGGTCTAGCAATGATTAACTTTCCACCGACTAATAAAGGTGCGTAAAATTCCCAAACCGAAGCATCAAAACTAAAGGGAGTTTTTTGTAGTACTGTGTCTGTTTCCTGAAAAGCAAAGGTCGTTTGCATCCATAACATATGATTGCAAATAGCACGGTGATTAATCATCACACCCTTAGGCTTCCCTGTGGAACCAGATGTATAAATGATATAAGCTAAATTATCTGCTATTGTCCTGCTAACTGGGTTATATATACTTTGTTGAGCAATAATTTCCCAGTCGCTATCTAAACAAATAATCTGTACATTATTTTGCAGGCTCAATTTTGGTAGTAGTTTTTCTTGGGTTAATAATATAGATATCTGAGCATCTGCTAACATGAAATTGATGCGTTCTTGGGGATAAGCTGAATCGATGGGGAGATAAGCACCACCAGCTTTCAAAATCCCTAATAATCCTACTACCATTTCTAGAGAGCGTTCAATACAAATGCCTACTACTACCTCTGGTTTAACTCCTAAATTTTGGAGGTAATGGGCTAATTGATTAGCACGTTTATTTAAATCATCATAAGTTAAATATTGATTTTCAAATACTACTGCTATTGCATCCGGTGTTTTTTCTACCTGAACTTCAAATAATTGATGGAGAGATATATCTTGGGAATAATCAACTTGAGTATTATGCCAATTTACTAATAGCTGATGTTGCTCAGTTGCTGTTAATAGAGGTAGTGCAGTAATGCACTTCTGGGGATTAGCTACAATAGCTTCCAGCAAAGTTTGGTAATGTCCTACCATTCTATTAATAGTTGTGACATCAAATAAATCGGTTCTATATTCCCATTGCCCTTGAATTCCTTGTTCTGTTTCTGTCATCAACAAAGTTAAATCAAACTTGGCTGTCACTTGCTCCAATTCTAACGGAGTTAATTGCAACTGGGGTAATTCTAGTTTACCCATTGGTGCATTTTGTAATACAAACATCACCTGGAACAAGGGATTATGACTGAGATTTCTCTCAGGCTGAATTTCTTCGACTATTCTCTCAAAAGGTACATCCTGGTGGGCGTAGGCTTTTAGGGTTTCTTCTTTAATGCGTAATAGTAAATTTGTAAAATCAGGATTACCGCTTAAATCAGTTTTTATAACTAAAGTATTGACAAAAAAGCCAATTAATTCTTCAACTTGTTTGCGGTTGCGGTTAGCTATTGGTGTACCAATTAAGAAATCTTGCTGTCCTGAATAACGCATTAACAGGGTGCTAAATACCCCTAATAAGCCCATGAATAGGGTAGCACCTTGCCCTTCGCATAATTTCTGAAATGCTGCGGATATTTCCCTGTTGATTGTAAAGGATACTGTACCACCTTGATAACGAGCGATCGCCGGACGGGGATAATCTGTGGGTAATTCTAAAACCTCTATTTTACCAGCAAGTTTTTGTTTCCAGTAAGCCAGTTGTGCTTGTAGTTGGGTTTGCTCAAAAGTTGTGCGTTGCCAATGGGCAAAATCTGCATATTGTATAGGTAGAGGCTGTAACTTGGCTACTTCTCCTTGACAAAATGCTGTATAAGATAAGGATAATTCCTTAATCATTAATCCCAAAGACCAACCATCAGCAATAATATGATGGATGACTAGAACAAAAACATGAACATCTTCGGCTAATTGATAGAGATGAACACGAAGTAAAGGTAGACTACGCAGATTGAAGGGAGTGGTAATTGCTTGGCTAATTAACTCTTGGAGTTGTTCTGCTTGCTGTAGTTCTGTGACGATTAAGGGGACTGGATAAGTTGGGTGAATAACTTGGATGGGAACTCCATCTTGATTGTCAAAAGTCGTGCGTAATACTTCGTGGCGTTGAATTATGGTTTGCAAACTCTGCTGTAGTGCTTCTCGATTTAATTTCCCATCTAAGCGAAATGCAACGGCGATGTTGTAAGCGGGATTATGCGGTTCTAATAAATCTAAAAACCACAGTCGAGATTGAGAGAAAGACAACGGTAAATTTTGGCGATCACTAACTTGAGGGATAATATCTAAAAGTGCATTGCTAATATTATTACCTTCCGCTAGGCGTTCAATTTCTGCTGCTAAACCTGCAATGGTGGAATACTCAAAAACTGTCCGCAATGGTAAAGCTAAATTAAACTCTTCCCGAATCCGAGAAACTAATTTAGTTGCTAATAGTGAATGTCCTCCTAAATGGAAGAAATCATCGGCGATACCAATTTGCTCAATTCCCAAAACATCACTCCAGATGTGACATAGTTTTGTTTGGGTGGGAGTTGTCGGTTGAACAAAAGATTCTCTGCTAATTTCTTGTTCTCTATCTGGTGCTGGTAAGGCGCGTCTATCTAGCTTACCACTGGGAGTTAGGGGAAAGCTTTCTAGCAGTACAAAAGAGGCGGGACACATATATTCTGGTAATTCTTCCCGCGCCTGTGCTTTTAATTGAGAAATTAAGGTTTTCGCAAAACGTGCTTTCAGGGGATTGATGGCATAATAATTAGCAACTTGATGCAATATTTTATTGCTAATTGGCATTAGCGGAGAACGGCATTTACCGTTTGTTTGCGGATAGAAACAAACATCAAAATATTGATGATTAGAATCTGGCGAATAACTGATATTTACTTCACAACCGATTTCTTGAGCCAGAGTATATAAATCTGCTGGCTCAATTGCTGATTGTAAATCTAGTTGATTAATAAATTCGCGTAATTCTTTGATAGTATGACTATTAATATTACTATTAATACCTTGCAACCATTGCCAAATAGCTGCATCTTTAATTAAGCGCGCATTGGCAATACCACGCCAACCAATAGCACCTACTTCTATAATTTTGTGCCGTAAATCATCTAATTGAAGATTTGCATTTTCCCAATCTTGCCAAACAGCCTCAACAATATCATTTTGTTCTGCGCCTGATTTGTGCAAGATCACATCGTAACGATATTTGGTTAATTCATTATGGTTATTTTCGGCTTTGAGATGAACTTCGACTGCGGCGATATTAGGGAATACTTGAGTTAAATTGATAAAGAAATTGGGGTCAATTACTAACTCACTTTCCGCTTCTGCTAGGCGGTTAACTTGGATTTGAAAATTCTCTCTATCTATATTATCTGCTGCTTGAAAAAAGGCAACGCTGCTATGGAAATAATTGAGAAGCGGTAAGCTGCGGTTATCGCCAATAAATAAACTACCACCCGGTGCTAATACTTGCAAAGCACCAGCAATTACTTGCTGTAAATATTCAAGGGATGGGAAATATTGAGCAACGGAGTTAATAATAATTGTATCGAAGTCAGAGGTAGGAATGTTTGCAAAATTGATGGCTTCTCTAGAGAACAAGCGCACATGAGACAAAGATTGATTTTGGATAATATTTGTTAATCGGTTAATAGCTGCTTGGGAAAAATCAGTTCCCCAATAAGATTCAACCTGAGGTGCAATATTCAACAAAATCATTCCTGTACCACAGCCAATTTCCAGCACTCTTTGGGGTTGCAGTGCTTGGATTCGCGCCAGGGTATTATCTAGCCATTGACGCATTTGTGCGGCGGGAATCGGCTGATTATCGTAACTATTATTCCAACCAATGATATTAAAATCTGGGTCAGTTTCTGTGTCAGTTTCCTGATAGGTTTCGTTAAAAGTATATTGCCATTCTTCGGTTTGTTCCCTGGTTAAATTCTCCTGATCAGGAATTTGATTTTTGGGGACGATATAAGCTGCTATTCTCATATCTTCCTGGCTGGCTTCACGGACTATAACTAAAGCATCCCGTACCCCTGGATGACGTTTGATAACTGCTTCAATTTCGCCTAGTTCAATGCGGAAACCCCGAATTTTGACTTGATGATCGTTGCGTCCTATATATTCAATTTCACCGTTGTAGAGAAAACGAGCTAAATCACCGGTTTTATAGAGACGTTCTGGTTTTGAATTGTGAAAAGGATTGGGAATCATGCGCTCGGCGGTTAATTGCGGACGGTTAAAATAACCGCGAGTCACACCCGCACCACCAACATACATTTCGCCGATAACACCAATAGGAACAGGTTGGCAATGACGATCTAAAATATATAAGGAAAGGTCAGGAATTGGTTTACCAATTAAACTTCCTAGACGTTGTTTAACATCGCGTAAGCGAATTGGACGGTAAGTAACATGGACTGTAGTTTCCGTAATCCCATACATATTTACTAGCAAGGGAAACTCTTCATCGTGGCGTTCAAACCAAGGTTCTAAGCTGGCTAAATCAAGAGCTTCCCCACCAAAGATTACATAGCGTAATTCTAATTCTCCTTCTCTACCCAGTGATGCTTCGGCTTGCATTAATTGGCGAAAAGCTGAGGGAGTTTGATTTAAAACTGTGACTTTTTGATCGCAAAGTAAATTATAAAATTCTTCTGGAGAGCGACTGACTAAATAAGGTACAATAACTAAACGTCCACCAAAGAAAAAAGCGCCCCAAATTTCCCAAACTGAGAAATCAAAGGCGCAGGAATGAAAGAGTGTCCAGACATCTTTAGCGTTAAATTTAAACCATTTTTCCGTCGCCAACATTAACCGCACAACATGACGATGGGTAACGACAACTCCTTTCGGTTTTCCTGTGGAACCACTCGTGTAAATAATGTAAGCGGCGTTATCGGGATGAACTAAAACCGATGGTGCGGTGGTTGGTTGTGTTGCTAGTTCAACTTCGCAATTATCGATAAATATAGTTGTGGCTTGGTGGGGGGGAATTTGTGTTTGAAATTGGGTATGGGTGAGCAAAACTGCAACTTGACTATCTTCCAGCATATAAGCAATGCGATCGCTTGGATAGTCAGGATCGAAGGGAACGTACACACCCCCTGCTTTCAAGATAGCTAAAATAGCCACTACCAAGTCTAAAGAACGAGACAACCACAACCCCAACCTTGACTCTGGTTTGACACCGCGATTAATTAAATGATGGGCTAATTGATTGGCGCGATGATTTAATTGTTCATAGGTAAGCTTTTCTGTTGCAAAAATTAGCGCTGTCTGCTGCGGACGTAATTTTACCTGTTGATTAAAAACTTCATGCAAACAGGATGTTACAGAAAAAGTTTCCTGGGCTTGAACAGGTACTAATGGCGCTAATTCTTCTGGAAGCAAGAAAGATAACCGACTTACCGGTGTATCTGGTTGCGTTACTAAACTTTCTAGCAGTTGACAAAAATGACGCGCCAATCTTTCTACTGTTTCTCGTCTGAATAAATCAATATTATAGGATAAAACCCCATGCAAACTATCTGCACTTTCGGTGATAAATAGTTCTAAATCGAAACGCGCTGCTTCTTGATTGGCTAATATAGAAATTTCTAAATCATCTATCCCAAAATTCGGTAATGGAGAATTTAATAAAGTAAAAGCAATTTGAAATAAAGGATTCCGGCTAGTATCACGTTCAATATTTAGGCGTTCTACCAAAGTTTCAAAGGGTACTTCTGTATGCTCAAAAGCCTCTAAAAGAGTTGTTTTCACTCTATTTACCAACGAGCGAAAAGTCGGTTCATCGGCTAAATCAGTGCGAATTACTAACATATTGACGAAAAAACCAATGAGTTTTTCCGCATCAAATCCCGGACGGTTGGCGATGGAAGTTCCTACGGGTATATCCTCTTGTCCTGTGTAGCGAGACAAAAGAGCTTGAAAACTAGCCATCAGCGTCATAAACAAAGTCGCATCTGATTTTTGACTAAAAGTGCGGAGGTTTTTGGTGAGATGGTTTGGCAATTCAAATTTTACTAAATCACCACGAAATGTTTGTAAGCGGGGTCGAGAAAAATCAATAGGAAATTGCAGGATGGGTAATTCTGATAGTTGTTTTTCCCAATAATTCAGGCTATCTGCTAAAGTTAAAGGATTGTATTTTTCTTGTTGCCATACAGCATAGTCGGCGTATTGAATTTTTAATTCGGGAATTCCTGTTTTATCTCCTTTAATTGCTAGTTGATACAAAACAGCAATTTCTTGTAAAATCACGCCTATAGACCAAGCATCAGCGATAATATGATGCAGAGTCAGGGTAAGAATGTATTGCTGTGGTGTCAGGCGAAAAAGTCGGGCGCGGATGAGGGGGCCTGTGGCTAAATCAAAGGTATAATCAGCTTCAGAACGCCCTATATGAAAAATTTCTGGTTCAGTTTCTGTAAGTGGGCGATAGCTCCAATCTTCTAAACTAATTTCTGTGAGAAAATTGGGGTGAACTATCTGCCTAGCTTCACCATCAAAATTTGTAAATGTGGTACGCAAGCTTTCATGTCTTTGTTGCAATTCTCGAAAAGCTTGCTGTAAAGCCTCAACAATGAGCAATCCTTGCAGACTGAATACAGAACAAATATTATAAGCCGAAGATGTCGGTTCTAATTCATAAAGAAACCATAAGCGTCTTTGCTGGAAAGATAATGGCGCTTCCTTCAAACTGCGCCGGGGAATAAGAAATTGTTCTGTATCCTGTTTGATTCCATCTTCTTCTAACAATAATTCTAAAAGTTCAATATCATCTATTTCTGAATAATTCATAATCAATCAAAGTGACTTTAAAGTTGTAATGGTAAAAATGAAACTAAATACTTGCTAAATCCTGATATGTATAATTTGAATGCTGTAACAAATTGTCCCGCTCGCAACAAATAGGTTCCATGTAATATATTAAAGAAAGGCTCTAATCGATGTTCAAATAACCACAGAACTTCATCGATTCTCTTCTTTTGCTCTGATGTCAACCATTTACCCTCTTTCCACTTAGAAAGCAGCGAGAAAAGCTGCTTTTGCAAATCTATCGTTTTCCTGGTTGCTTGAAGAGGATATTGGCGATATCTATACAGTTTTTGGGGGATAAAATGCACTTCACTCAACAGCGCAATTTGAGTAAATAAATCGACTCCTTCTGTTCCCTGTCCTAACCATTCATCCCATCCACATGTCTGTTCATAAATACTCCTACGCATCACACAATAGCTTTCATATAACCCTCCTCCACAAGCAACCGCAATCAAGGGTGTTTGTGGAGTTTCATAAGACAGTTCTCGAATAACAAAACCCTCAGGAACAAATCTGCGATGTTCTGGTGTTAGTAAAATCCGATTCTCTGGGTCAATAAACCAACTATCGCAGTAAACAAGTCCTACCTGAGGATGAGCATCCAGGTATTCTACCATTACCTCCAGCATTTGCGGCTCTAGGCAGTCATCTGCATCAAAAAATAGTAAGTATTGGGATTCCAACGCACAAGCTTTAAAGCCGTTATTACGAGCATTGCACGCACCAGCATTAGTTTGCTTGACTAGCTTCAAACGCGGTTCATGGGCTAGATAAGATGACACTACATCCACAGATTTATCTGTGCTGCCATCATCTACAACTATATACTCCCATTCAATAAAGGTTTGGGATCGTATGCTTTCTATGGTCTTACTAATAAATTTCTCTGCATTGTAACAGGGAGTTATGATACTCACTTTCGACATACAGAAGTAACTTCCCATCTACTTAGTTATATAAAGTAGGATACAAGTACATGGGTGGAATTAATTATAAGATAGAAAACACAAGCAAGGTGATTTTTCACCCCCAAACAATGCCTGCGGTGGGCTACGTCTACACTAAGTTCAAAGAGGATAGAATTATCTCTATACTCCTTCTTTCCGGTGATTCTGAATAAATTTTTGCTCTTTAAAATCGCGCACCACCATCTACATCGATGACGCTACCAGTAAAATAGTCACATTCAATAATAAAACGCATGGCTTGCCAGATTTCATAAGGTTCAGCTATGCGCCCCAGGGGTATTTGTGCTGTCATTTGGGCTAAAGCTTCAGGAGATACCCGGCTAAGAATTGGGGTATTTGTCAATCCAGGTGCGATACCTGCTACCCGAAATCCAAAGGGTGCCAATTCTAAAGCCCATGTGCGTGTATCTGCATCTAATCCTGCCTTAGAAGCACTGTAATTCGACTGACCGGGATTACCAGATCTGGTAATAGAGGAAATATTGACAATCAAACTGGGATTAATGTTTCTCTCAATCGCCGCAGCCGCAAATTCTCGCGCCATCAAAAAAGCACCGGTTAAGTTGACATCAATCACTCGCTTCCATTGTGCGGTGGGTAATTTCCGTAGCCAACCTTCTTCATCCCGTGTAACTAGTAACCCATCACGAAGAATACCAGCATTGTTTACTAACGTATTAATATTGTCAATCTTTTCAAAAGCCTGGGTAATAAAATCTTTTACCGAAGTTTCATTCGCTACATCTAAATGAATTCCATAAATTTTTCCTGATAGTTCTAGACTTTCTGTTTCCAGTTCTTTCAAACCATCCAGATCCAAATCGCCACTTACGACTTGCGCGCCTATATGGGCTAATTCTAAAGCGATACAACGTCCAATTCCACTAGACGAACCAGTAATTATCGCACGCACATTTTCTAGCTTCATATTAATTTTTCACTTGTTAGCAATTGGAGATTGAAAATTTTTGGTACTATATGTAAATAGCAATACATATAGTTTAACAATATATAATATTAAAATATATGTCATAAAACTGAAAAAATTATGTGTTAGTTGTCATGAAATTTTAGCATAGCTGACCAGCAAAAATGAAAGCATGATATACTTCTGATAATCAATTCCAAATTTATAAAATACAAGACCATACTTTATTGATTCAAGTTAATAAAATAATGTTTTTCTTAGCAAATGAATTTGAATTTACAACTGCATTAGAAGCCAATTGGTTAACTGTCCGTAAAGAATTAGAGCAGTTACAACCTCAAAACTTTATTGATTGGCCAGAAAAAAATATTTATAATCAAGGCTGGGAAGTTTTTGGATTTTATGCTTTTGGTCAAAAAATCGCGGAAAATTGTCGATTGTGTCCAGAAACAACTAAGTTAGTAGAAGGAATACCTGGTATGCTCACAGCAGGGTTTTCTTCTTTAGCTCCTGGTACTTATATCGGTCCGTATTTTGGTGCAACTCAAGCTGTACTACGCTGCCACTTGGGGGTAATGGTTCCTGATAGCTGTGCGATTAGAGTAGACAAAGAAACCAGAAGTTGGCAGGAAGGTAAATGCTTGATTTTTGATGATACCTTGGAACATGAAGCTTGGAATAAATCTGATAAAACGAGAATTATATTATTAATAGACTTTACCAAATCTGCATTTACCATTAATGAAGCATTAACCAGTAATCAACAAATTGATGAAGAGTATTGGTTAAAGATTTTACTTCAAACTGAATCCGCCTCCAAGTAATTACATCTACTGGAATCTATGGAAGTTTGTGTATTACCTCTATCTTTGGCGCAAAGGCAGATATGGTATCAGGAAATCTTAAATCCTGGCAATATTGCTTATAATATTCCGATTGCTTTACTTTTAGTTGGTCAGTTGGATGTCATAGCTTTAGAGAAATCCTGTAGGCAAATTATTCATCGCCATGAGATTCTCAGGACAACCTTTGCTATAGAAAATGGTGAACCCGTTCAACTAATCCACTGCGAACAGGATTTTTTTTTAGAGCAAAAAATTCTCAATTTACCAATAGATAATATTTACAGTATTTTAGAAACGGAAGCGCAAATACCCTTCAACCTCGTCACTGGGCCATTGATGAGGGTAGTTTTGTATGAGATATCCCCACAAGAGCATATTCTGTTAGTGAATTTGCATCATATTATTAGTGATGGTTGGTCTTTGGGTATCTTTGTTCAAGAACTGACAGAATTTTATAGTGCATTTGTTGCAGGTAAAAAAGTAGCTTTACCAGAATTACCAATTCAATATGGAGATTATGCAGAATGGCAATTAAATTGGTTAAAAACCCAGACTATTCAACAACAATTAGCTAATTGGGAAAAAACCCTAGTAGCACCTTTACCGATTCTAGATTTACCTCTAGATAAACTACGTCCAGCCACTCAAACTTTTAATGGTGCTGTGCTGAGGGAACCTCTGTCAGCATCCCTGACAGCTGGGTTAGAAGCATTAGGAAAAGCAGAAGGTGCTACCTTTTTTATGGTGGCATTAGCAGTCTATCAAGTTTTATTATTTCGTTATTCTGGTCAAACTGATATTATTGTTGGCAGTGCGATCGCTAATCGTCAACGTAGTGAAATTGCTCATCTGATTGGTTGTTTTATTAACAGTTTATCTTTACGTGGCGACCTTTCTGGTCAACCGACATTTAGTGAATTTCTCCGAAGAATCCGCAAAACTTGTGTAGCAGCTTATGCTAATCAAGATGTCCCTTTAGAACTGTTAGTAGATCAACTACAAATCCAACGCGATCCTAGTCGTGCGCCAATTTTTCAAACTCTGTTCGTCTTGCAAAATGCACCCATCGGCGAAATTCAATTACCAGGACTTACTGCTACACCTATATATATAGATAATGGCGGCGCTAAGTTTGATTTGAGTTTGATGTTAGAACCTTCTGAATCAGGATGGCAAGTTGCACTGGAATATAACACAGACTTGTTCACCTCAGAAACAGCCCAGAGGTTATTAACGCATTATCAACAACTGTTAATTCATGTTGTGAATAACCCGGATGTTAGCATTAACGCCTTACCGATGTTAACAGCCCAGGAACGCCAAGAACTTTTGGTTTTAGGTGGGAGTAAAGACACTGGTGAATGGGAACCGACAAACTTAGTTGAACTGTTTATTCATACCGCCTATAAATATCCTGATAAAATTGCCATCAGCAGCGCTGAAGAGAAATTAACCTATCAGGAACTAAACGAACGTTCTCAGCAATTAGCAGCGATTTTGCAACAAAAAGGCGTCGGGAGAGAAACAAGAGTTGGTATTTTTCAAGAACGCAGTGCAGCGTTAATAATTTCGTTACTAGCAGTTTTAAAAGCAGGCGGGACTTATGTACCTTTAGATCCCCAATATCCCCCAGAAAGGCTAAGTTTTATCGCCGAAGATAGTGGTATTAGCTTGATATTAACCACAGAGAATTTACTTTCTCAGCTACCAGTTAAGCTAGGGGAAATCTTGGTCATTGACAGGATAAAATTGACCGCAGATATTACAGTAACTACGGAAATTATACCCCAACAAGCAGCTTATATTATTTACACCAGTGGTTCCACCGGACAACCCAAAGGTTGTTTAGTAACGCACCACAACGTAGTCAGACTGATGCGGAGTACAGAAGCGTGGTTTGAGTTTAGCGAAAACGACGTTTGGACATTATTTCATTCCTTCGCCTTTGACTTTTCTGTGTGGGAAATGTGGGGAGCCTTATTGTATGGAGGGAAACTAGTTGTAGTTCCCTATTTAGCAAGTCGTTCTCCCGAAGCTTTTCGCAGACTGTTACAACAAGAAAGCGTCACTATCCTCAATCAAACTCCATCCGCTTTTCGTCAACTCATCCGCGCCGACCAAGAATTTGCAGATAAATTAAGCTTACGGGCAATTATTTTTGGTGGAGAAGCATTAGAATTACAAAGCCTCAAGCCTTGGATAGAAAAATATGGGGATAACTCACCACGTTTGATAAATATGTACGGGATTACAGAAACCACCGTACATGTTACCTATCGTCCGATATTCAAAGAGGATATAGAGCAGAATCGTGGTAGTGTGATCGGTGTTCAAATTCCCGACTTATCTATATATATATTAGATGATGCTTTAGAACCTACACCTGTGGGCGTTCCCGGTGAAATCTATGTAGGTGGGATGGGTGTTTCCAGAGGGTATCTCAACCGCCCGACACTCACCGCACAAAGGTTTATTCCCAACCCCTACAGCCAACAACCAGGCGCTAGACTCTATCGTACTGGAGATTTAGCACGACGTTTATCTAATGGTGATATTGAATATCTGGGAAGACGGGATTTACAAGTAAAAGTACGCGGTTTTCGCATTGAATTAGGAGAAATTGAAGCTGCTTTAGCCGCGCTTCCCCAAGTCGCAGAAGCCACAGTTATTGTTTATTCTCAAACTTCAGAAGATAAGCGTTTAGTAGCTTATGTAGTAGCCAAGGGACAGGCTGATAAGAATGAGTTAAGGACAGCATTAAAAGAGCTATTGCCTGATTATATGATACCGGCAGCATTCATGTTTATTGATGCTATGCCCTTAACTGCTCAAGGTAAAATTAATCGTCAAGCTTTACCCGTTCCTGATTGGAATCAAGCCTCAAATAAACGCAGTTTGACACCACCACAAACTGATGCAGAAAAGGTAATTTGTCACGTTTGGGAGAAAGTTTTAGGTTTAGATGGGATTGGAATTGAAGATAATTTCTTCGATTTAGGTGGTGATTCTATCTTAGCTTTGAAAGTCGTCACAGAAATTCGCCGTCAAGGATGGATATTAACCCCTAAAGAAATTTTCCAAGAACAAACAGTACAACGCCTAGCTAGGGTAGCACAAATGATGTACGCCCCAGCCCTAGCTGCTAGTAAAGCTGTAGGTGAAGTTCTTTTGACTCCGATTCAAAAATGGTTTTTTGACCTGCATCTTCCTAACCCGCACCATTGGAATCAAGCTATTCTTTTAGAAGTTCACAAATCATTACAACCAGAAACAGTCGCCTCAGCAATTCAAGTTATTTCTTCCCATCACGATGGTTTCCGGTTACGATTTGCACAAGAAAATGCAAGTTGGCGACAATTTTACACTGATAAGAATGCTGCTTTTGCTTGGGAACTAATTGATTTAGCAGCCTTCACAGAATTAGAACAAAATGTGGCAATGCAGTCAGCTATTGAACGTCTGCAAAAATCATTAAATTTGTATGACGGGCCTTTAGCTGGTGCGATGTGGTTTAATTTGGCAGAACATCGTCAACCCCGGTTATTAATAGTTATTCATCACTTGATTGTTGATGGCGTTTCTTGGCGAATCTTATTACAAGATTTAGTAGAAATAATTAATGGGAATGAACTGTCACCGCCAACTTCTTCTTTTCAACAATGGAGTCAATTTCTGTACAGTTTTGCTCACTCCAGCACAATAAAAACGGAAAGACAATTTTGGCTGGAGACTGTCAAGGGAGAAACGGCGAAATTACCTCTGGATTTTTCCCACTCTGTTACAGAAAATTTAGAAGCATCAATTAAAAAAGTTTCTCGACAATTAACCAAAGAACAAACCCACCGATTTCTTATCCAAGCAAATAAAGCTTATCGCACCCAACCTCAAGAATTATTACTCGCAGCTTTGGCGAAAACCTTGAGCCAGATTAGCCAAAATTCCACCCTGCAAATTATGATGGAAGGGCATGGTAGGGAAGAATTATCGGCGGATTTAGATATTACGCGCACTCTGGGTTGGTTCACTACCCTGTATCCTCTGCGGTTGGAATTAGCTAGCAGTAATTTAGAGATCGAGAATTTAATTAAAACTGTTAAGGAACAATTCCGTGCTGTTCCCCGACGCGGTTTTGGCTATGGTTTGTTAAGATATATTAATCAGGAAACCTTGCCAACTACAGGGCAAGTCAGTTTTAATTATCTGGGTCAAGTGCGAAATGAAAGCGCGAAAAATCAGTTATTGTGCTTAGTAAATGAAGACATAGAACCTACACGGGATGCTCAAGGTTTACGCCCACATATCATTGATATTAATGGCATTGTTGTTGCAGGAGAATTACGGGTTGATTGGTTATATAGTTCTAACTTACACCAAGAAACAACAATTGCTGCATGGGCGGAATGTTTTCATAACAACCTGATAGAAATACTCAGCCATTGTCGGGAAATTGGTGTGGGTGGATATACACCATCAGATTTTCCCTTGGTGCGAATTGAGCAAGCTAATTTAGATCTTCTCCAAGCCAAATATCCTAATTTAGAGGATATTTATCCCCTGTCGCCTTTGCAGGAGGGAATGTTATTCCACACAATTTATAACTCAGAAGATGGGATTTATTTTGAACAAGTTACAGGTAACATTAGCGGTAAAGTTGATATCGATAATTTTAACTTTGCTTGGCAAACAGTTGTAGAACGACATCCAACTCTTCGCAGTGCGTTTATTTGGGATAACCAAGACCAGCCTTTACAAATTGTTAGCAAAAATGTAGATTTTTATATTTTACAACAAGATTGGCGCAATTTATCGGCAACACAACAAAAAGATAAATTACCGGAATATTTAATTAGCGATCGCCAAACCGGATTTGACTTGAGTCAGCCTACTTTAATGCGGTTTGTGATGATTCGCTTAGATGATTCTACCTGGCAATGGGTATGGAGTCATCATCATATTATTCTTGATGGTTGGTCACTACCAATTATCTTTAAAGAAGTTTTGACTATTTATCAATCAACCTGTCAACAAGTTCCCCATTCCTTACCACCAATTCCCCCTTATCGCCATTATGTTCAATGGTTAAAAGCCCGAAATATACATGAAGCTCAGGAATTTTGGCAGTCAACATTGGCGGAAATTTCTACACCAATTCGCCTATCTTGGCAATTAGAAACATCAGAATTAGCCACAAATTTATCGGCTTATGCGGAAGCAGAATTACGCCTGAATGCAGCTGAATTTGCCCAATTGCAAAAGATGGCGCAAAGCCAAAGGCTGACACTCAATACTATTGCACAAGGTGCTTGGGCATTATGTTTACAAAAACATGGTGCAGGCGAGGATGTAGTATTTGGGGTGACGGTTTCTGGAAGACCACCGGAACTGGCAGAAGTAGAAAATATGGTAGGTTTATTTATTAATACCTTACCGATGCGAGTCCGGTTGAATGCGTCTGTAACTGTGGCGAGTTGGCTAGAAAATATTCAACAGCATCATGTGCAAATGCGGGAATATGAATATAGCAAACTCACAGATATTCAAAAGCAGATTCCTTTAGCTGCGGGGGAATCATTATTTGAGAGTATTTTAGTCTTTGAAAATTACCCCGTTGACAAAAGTTTAAAAGAGCAGCGTCAGGATTTTCAAGTTGATGACATCGAGTTTTATGAAAGAACTAATTACCCGTTGACAGTAGGTGTCATACCCGATGACGGACTGTTGTTAAAACTCAACTATCAGACACAATTTTTGTCAGCTACAGCCGCGAACATCTTGCTAGAGCGCCTGCGAAATATTATGGTAAACTTAGCACAACACCCCCATGAGGTGTTAGGAGCGATTCAGGCTTTATCAGAGCAAGAATGCGATCGCATTATTCACACAGCTAAAGGTAATGTCATTAATTGGGGAGATTTCCGCACAGCACACCAGTTGTTTGAAGTTCAAGCGGATTTACATCCTCAAGCAGTGGCGTTAGTTGCTGACGACAAGACAATTACCTATGGTGAGTTAGAACAACGAGCCAATCAATTAGCAGCTACTCTAATTAATGCAGGTATTAGATATGAGTCGATTGTCGGGTTATATTTTGACCCTTCAATTGACTATATTATTGCCCTCTTAGCCGTGTTAAAAGCAGGTGCGGCGTTTCTCCCTCTAGATCGCTCCTATCCAAAAGCGCGATCGCAATTTATGGTAGAAAATAGCCAAACTGCTGTGATTCTCAGCAATGAAACGCCGCCATCGGGATTGTTTGCTGAAGATGTGCGAGTTATCTTGTTAAAAGATGAGAAAGAATCATTCCTACAGGTTGTTACTCGTCCTAACTTAAAAATTAGACCAGAAAATCTCGCCTACATTATCTATACATCTGGTTCCACAGGAAAACCTAAAGGCGTTCTCGTCACTCACGCAGGGATACAAAATCTCGTACAAGCGCAAACTGAGAGTTTTGGAGTCACAGATGCGAGTCGGGTTTATCAATTTGCTTCTTTAAATTTTGATGCGGCGATTTCCGAAATATTTATGGCTTTGGGTAGCGGCGCTAGTTTATATCTGCAAGACGCGGCCAACCGCACCTCATCGCCTGCATTGTGGGCAAAATTAACTGCTGCAAACATCACCCATATTACCCTTCCCCCCTCCCTCGTAGCTGCTATTGCACCCACAGACTTACCCCAATTACAAACCTTAATTATGGCTGGGGAAGCAGCTTCTCTTGATTTATTCCGCCGTTGGGGAACAGAAAACCGCAGTTGTTTTAACGCTTATGGCCCCACAGAAGCGACAGTCTGCGCTAGCTTAATGAATTGTACCCAGTTACTTGGCGAACCGAGTATAGGTCAAGCGATCGCCAATGTGGAAATTTACCTGCTAGACTCATTTTTGCAACCAGTCGCCCCTGGTGTCACCGGAGAAATTTATATTGGCGGTATAAGTTTAGCACGGGGTTACTTACATCGCGCCGATTTAACCGCCGCCGCCTTTATTCCCCATCCCTTTGCTAGCCAACCAGGGGCGCGACTTTACAAAACAGGCGATCGCGGCGTATATGATTTACAAGGAAACATCCGCTTTTTAGGACGCCAAGATTCCCAAGTTAAACTCAACGGTTATCGGATTGAATTAGGCGAAATCGAAGCAGCTTTAATCAAATACCCCAAGGTAGATAGTGCAGTAGTTATGGTGCGTCAAGACTTACCAGGGCGCAAACGCCTGATAGCTTACGCCCTCATCCCCACAGAAAACTCACCTGGCAGCAACGAATTACGAGATTATTTAACCACAGTCTTACCAGCTTATATGGTTCCTAGTGGGGTGGTGTTACTCACAGCTTGGCCTCTCACCCCCAATGGTAAAATTGATCGCCAAGCCCTACCAGCACCGGAATTAATCACCACTCCAGCTATTCCCAAAACGGAAACAGAAGAGATATTTGCCCAAATTTGGGTAGAAGTTTTGGGATTAGAAACGGTAAATCCCCAAGATAATTTCTTTGAGTTAGGTGGAGACTCGATAATTAGCTTGCAAATAGTATCTCGCGCCCGCGCTGCTGGCTGGGAGATTAGCCCTAAAGACATTTTTGAAGCCCAAACTCTCTCTCGAATCGCAGCTAGGGCGAAACCATTACAACAGCAACTAGCAGTTATCGAACCATTAACGGGAGTGGTTCCCCTATCCCCGATTCAAAATTGGTTTTTTGCCCAAAAATTCCCTCATCCCCACCACTGGAATCAAGCAGTAGCCTTGAGTATTGATGAATCGTTAAATATAGAGGCGCTAAATCTAGCTTTACAATCTCTAGTGCAGCATCATGATGTTTTCCGGTTGACATTTATCGAAAATCTGGGAGAATGGGAGCAATCTTATACAGAGTCCATTAATCTGGACTTGCAAATTGCAGATTTTAGTAACCATCTACCAGATACACAGTCAGAAGCGTTTGCAGCAATTGTCGGAGCTCAACACGGAAGTTTTCAATTAAAGCGATCGCCTCTACTACGGGTGCTATATGCCACAAACCTTGCTGAATATGGCAACGTCCTGATACTTTTCGCACATCATTTGGTGGTAGACGGAGTATCCTGGCGGATTCTGCTTGCAGATTTAAATCAAGCTTATCAACAAGCGATCGCACAACAGCCTATTTCCCTACCTCCCAAAACATCCTCCTATCGACGGTGGACTACATCTTTGCAAAACTTGGCTAACTCAACAGAAATTATCCAAGATATTCCCTTTTGGCAAAACATCCTCTCAACTCCTGTAGCTACCTTACCAGTTGATTATCCAGTCAACCCTGATAGCAACACCGTAGATAGTAGCGCTGTTATATCTTACCAACTAACCCCAGCAGAAACAAATTTCTTACTCAAACAAGCAACTACAAACTATCATGCTAGCGTCCAAGAAATCATGCTAGCTGCATTACTAAAAACCCTCACCGAGGCTTATGAGTCTGATGCTTGGCTCATCGATTTAGAAGGACATGGGAGAGAAGAAATTATTGAAAAATTAGACCTTTCGAGAACAGTAGGTTGGTTTACATCTTTATATCCAATTTTGCTCAAACAACCTACCCTGAATGCAGAACCTGATTTATTACTCAAAGAAATAAAAACCCAAATCCGAACTATTCCCCATCATGGCATCAGCTTTGGCATATTGCGTTATCTGCGTCAAGAAGCAACCTTAATTAACGCCCAAAAACCTGATATCAGCTTTAATTATCTCGGACAGACAGATAGCATAGGTAAAAACAATGGTTTATTCAATATTAGTAATGTACCATTAGGAACAGGATTATTTGCTCAACAACAACGTCCCCATATTTTAGAAATTAATGCGAGGATTCAAAACGAACAACTAGAAATAGATTGGTCTTATAGCCGAAATATACATTATCAGGAAAGTATCCAGGCGATCGCCGAAAGTTATCAAAGAAATCTACGTTTTTATCTCACAGATTTTACCTCTACCAACGTAGCATTTTATAGTGCCAGCGACTTTAATTTAGTTGATTTATCTGAAACAGAATTAGATGCCATTTTAGATGATTTAGAGTAAGTTTTATTTACTCCACAAAAGGATAGTTATATGCAGCTAAAAGATAAAATTGAGAATATTTTTCCCCTCACACCTCTACAAAAAGGACTATTATTCCATTCCCTTTACGAACCAGAATCTGGCGTTTACTTCGAGCAATTTCACTGTCGGTTAGAAGGTAAAGTTTCTGTAATTGCAGTGCGTCAAGCATGGCAAACCCTAGTAGATAGACATCCAATTTTAAGAACTGCTATTGTTACCAAAGGGCAAACCGAACCCGTACAAATTGTCTTTCGGAATCTGGTATTTAATATCGCCGAACAAGATTGGCGTGGACTGAGTAACTCAGCCCAAAAAAACTACCTTGCTGAATTTCTTGAAGCCGATAAAAAACAAGGATTTATTTTAAATCGTCCCCCATTGATGCGGGTAACATTAATTCGGCTAGGGGAAGAATCCTGGCATTTAGTCTGGAGTCATCACCATATAATTTTAGATGGTTGGTCATGGCCAATTCTCCTACGTGAATTCTTAATGTTGCACAAAGCAGCTAAAGAAAATATCGAGATCTATTTACCAAATGTCCGTCCTTATGGTGATTTTATTGCTTGGTTAAAACAGAAAAATCCCCAAGATGGTGAAGCATTTTGGCGGGAATATATGGCGGGATTTGCTAGTGCTAGTCCCCTATTAATGATGTCTAAAACCAACCATAGTAGTGCTTTTGTCAGCGGAGAAATTAAACAGCTACTATCGCCAGAAGTTACCGCATTATTACAAAAATTAGCCCAAAATTGTAGCGTTACCCTCAATACAGTTATTCAAGGGGCTTGGGCAATATTAATTAACCGTTATAGCCGCAATCAAGACATAGTTTATGGGATTACAGTAGCCGGAAGACCTCCAGAATTACTAGGGGTAGAAGGCATGATTGGCCCCTTTATTAATACTTTACCATTTCGTGTCATCATTTTTGGTACAGAAACCCTTGATTCTTGGTTGCAAAACCTGCAATCCCGCGCCGCTTTCATCCGTCAATTTGAAGATTCTAGCCTGTCAGATATTCAAGGCTGGAGTGATGTTCCTCGCGGACAACCAATGTTTGAAAGTTTGCTAGCTTTTGAAAACTTTCCCGTTGATAAATCTTTAAAAGCTGCAGATTTTGGCTTGAATGTTCCCGAATCTTTCTTTTTTGAAACTACCCATTATCCTTTAACTTTGGTAGTAGTTCCTGGGGATGGGCTATCTCTGAAATTAAGTTACAATACATCTCGCTTTGATGCAGTAACTATGGAATTACTGCTTGAGCAATTTGGGAATTTGCTGATTAATATGGCAAATAACCCTCAAGCGCCTTTACAGTCTTTATCTTTACTTCCTCCTGGTTATCGCTTACCAAAACCAAAACCGCAGCCATTAGGACGTAAAGAAACTCTCAGAGAGATATTTGCCGAAGTTGTCAGCAAATATCCAGAACAAATTGCGCTCACTTTTGAACAAGAAAATTTTACATATCAAGAATTAGATGAAAACTCTAATCGTATCGCCCGATATTTACAAAAGCAAGGTATTACTACAGATAAACGAGTGGTAATTTGTCTGGAACGTTCTCCAGAATTAATTATTGCTATGCTGGGTGTTGTCAAGGCGGGTGGTGTGTATGTGCCCATCGATCCAGCTTATCCCCGTGAAAGAATTGAATTTACTATTTCTGACTGTGAAGCCGAATTAATTCTCACCACAACAGCTATTAGTTCTCAGCTTCCAGAATCGAGCCACAAAATATGTTTAGATGCAGCAGACGCGCCTTATTTAAATGAAAGCACCGAAGCTTTAACAATAGAAAATCTTGACCCAGATTTTGGGGCTTATATTATCTATACATCTGGTTCCACAGGTAAACCCAAAGGTGTATTAGTTACCCAACATAACGTTACTCGTCTATTTCGCAGTACCCAACACTGGTTTGCATTTAATCAGCAGGATGTTTGGACATTTTTCCATTCCTTCGCCTTTGATTTTTCTGTTTGGGAAATTTGGGGTGCGTTACTTTATGGCGGAAGGTTAGTTATCGTTCCTTATTGCGTTAGCCGTGACCCGCAAACTTTCCTACAATTACTGCAAGATGAAAAAGTCACGGTTCTCAATCAAACTCCTTCAGCTTTTGCACAATTACTAGCCTGTAGAGACATTAACTGTAACTTTTCTCGTTTACGTTACATTATCTTTGGCGGCGAAGCTTTAAATCTCCCCAGTTTGCGTCCTTGGTTTGAACGTTATGGGGAACAGCAAACCCGCTTGGTGAATATGTACGGAATTACAGAAACTACCGTCCATGTCACCTATAGACCAATTAATCAAGAAGATATAGACAACCCATCTGGTAGTTTAATTGGTCAACCCATCCCTGATTTACAACTATATATCCTCGATGCTGATGGAAATCCTCTCCCCACCGGGGTAATTGGGGAAATGTATGTTGGTGGCGCAGGGGTGGCGCGTGGTTATCTCAACCGACCGGAATTAACCGCAGAAAGGTTTGTGCAAGATTATTTTGCAGATATCACCGCCAAATCAGCATCACGTTTATATCGTACTGGTGATTTAGGTCGCTTTCTTCCTAACGGCGATTTGGAATATCTCGGACGCATAGATGACCAAGTAAAAATTCGTGGCTTCCGCATTGAAATTGGTGAAATTGAAACGGCGATTTCTCAGGTTCCCCAAGTTCAGGAAGCAATAGTTTTAGTAGATGTTGATACAGAAACCCATCAAAAGCGGTTGATTGCTTATATAGTTTGTACCCCTGGTCAGCAACCGACAATTGAAACTCTGCGAAATTATTTGCAACAGCAACTACCTGATTACATGGTACCTTCGCAAATTGTTTATTTAGATAAATTTCCCCTCACTCCTAATGGTAAACTAGATAAAAAAGCCTTACCTAAACCAGAAATTCAAAGAGAAAATCTCGAAGTTGCCTTTGTTCCTTCCGCGACAGAAACTGAGGAGATTTTAGCTAAGATTTGGCAACAAGTTTTAGAGGTAAATCAGGTAGGTAGATTTGATAATTATTTTGTGTTAGGTGGCGATTCCATCCGCAGTATTCGCGTGGTTTCCCTCGCCCAAGCCCAGGGATTAAACTTAAAATTAGAGCAGATTTTTGCTCATCCTGTGCTATCAGATTTAGCAGAGTTTTTAACAACAGCCACAGCCACAGATAATCATCATCTTGATACCCAACCTTTCGCCTTAATTGCTCCCCAAGATAGAGAAAAATTACCAGATGGAGCTGAGGATGCTTATCCTGTAGGACAACTACAAGCCGGAATGTTATTTCATGGTGAATATTCGGAAGCTTCCACAACTTACCATGATGTTTTTAGTTTTCGGATTCGTATACCTTTTGACTTAGCGATTTGGGAAGCTGCTTATAAGCAAATGTTCGCCAGACATCGGGTTTTAAGAACAGCATTTTATTTAGCAGAATTTACTCAGCCAATTCAGGTAATTCTTAAAGAAGTCCCCAGCCAAATTATTTTTGCTGATTTAACTGCTTTATCAGCAGCAGCACAGGATGATTATATCCAAGAATTTATTATTAAAGAGCGGGCAAATCGCTTTGATTATAAACAAGCGCCATTGATACGTTTTCATATTCATCTGCTGGATGAAAACGTTATACAAGCCAGTTTTACTTTACACCATGCTATCATGGATGGATGGAGTTTAGCCAACTTCTTATCAGAATTAACAGGCTTATATCTCCATCTAATGAATAGGGGTGTACCTGCACTTCCCCCAGCACCAACTTTAGAATATTCTCGCTTTATCGCTTTAGAACAGCAGGCTTTAGCTGATGTCAAACAGCGAGAATTTTGGCAAAATCAACTAGCAGAAATTCCCTTGACTCAACTTCCGCGCTGGCCGGGTGTGGTTTTTTCAGGGTCAAGAATGGGTAAATTTGATATTATTTTACCTGTCAATATTTCTCAAGCTGTAAAAACCTTAGCCAAGCAGTTAGGCGTACCTTTAAAAACATTATTTCTAGCGGTTCATCTGCAAGTTATTAGTTTTTATTCGGGAGAAACAGAAATTGTCACAGGTTTGGTAAGTAATGGTAGACCCACAGAAACTGATAGCGATCGCGTTTTAGGTCTATTCTTAAATACAATACCGTTACGCTTATCATTACAGCGCGGTTCTTGGGTTGACTTAATTAAACAAACTTGGCAAGCTGAACAAGAATTAATGCCTTATCGTCGCTTTCCTTTGGCAGAAATTCAGCGTTTACATCGATCGCAAAGTCTCTATGAAACATCATTTAATTTTGTCCATTTCCACGTTTATCAAGGCTTGCTAAATTGGCGAGATGTGGAGTTAATTAAAGCCGAATCTTTGGATGAATCGAGTATTCCTTTGGCTGTAACTTGGAATGAAGAAGTCGGTGGGGAACATATTTCTTTTAATATCACATACGACCGCCAAGAATTTGCAGAGGCGCAAATCTTCAATATTGGTAATTACTATCAAAATAGTATCAATGCTTTAATTGCTAATCCTCACGGAGAAATGGGGATTTCACTTTTCTCAATTCCAGGGAAACAAAGGGAAAATTACCCATTACCAGTTACCCCAGTACATGAAATTGTAGCTCAACAAGCAGCAGCCAATCCGGAAGCGATCGCAATTATTTGTGAGGGAGAAAGTTGGACATATAGCCAACTCAATCACAAGGCGAATCAACTAGCAAGATTCTTACTTGAATTAGGTATTAGTGCAGAACAACCTGTAGGTATTTGTTTAGAACGTTCCTTTGACATGGTTTGTGCTATGTTGGCGGTTCTCAAAGCAGGTGGTTGTTATGTCCCCATTGACCCCCATTACCCAATGGCGCGGATTCAGTCGATGTTAGCAGATGCACAAATTCAGCTACTGTTATCTCGTTCTGATTTAGAAATTTTCTCTGATTTCGTCGGTGATAATTGTCAAATTATCTGTGTTGATATTTATCAAGAAAAAATTGCAGTTCAATCTGTTGCAGATTTAGAAATTGCTGTTTTAAATGAGAATATTGCATATATTATCTTCACTTCTGGTTCCACAGGAAGACCAAAAGGAATTACCATTTCCCATCAGGCTTTAGCAGATCATCAAGCTTGGTTTTTAGCAACCTTTGGCGTAACTTCTCACGATGTCGTCTTGCAAAAAACACCATTTAGCTTTGATGCGTCGGTGTGGGAATTTTGGACTCCTTTGATGGTGGGTGCTAAATTGGTAATGGCACAACCGGGAGGTCATCAAGACCCGGCGTATTTGGTCAATACTATTCAACAAGAAAAAGTGACTCTGCTACAATTGGTGCCGAGTCTATTAGAAATGCTGTTAGGTGAACCGGGATTTGCTGAATGTTCATCTCTGCGATTAGTTTTTAGTGGTGGTGAAGCACTGAAAAAACGGGTTTGGGATGAGTTTGCACAACTTTTAGCGATTCCTTTGGTGAATCTTTACGGCCCGGCGGAAACAACAATTGATGTAGCATTTCATAAATGCCAACTAAATGAAATTACTGATACAATTCCCATCGGTCAACCAGTCAATCATGCAGATTTATATATCCTAAATTCCCTGATGCAACCTGTACCCATTGGCACGCCGGGAGAGTTATATATTGCTGGTTGTCAATTAGCTAGGGGATACGCCTATGCACCGGGAATCACCGCCGAACGCTTTATACCAGACCCCTTTGCAGAAAATCTTGGTAGTCGGATGTATCGCACAGGCGATCGCGCGCGTTATTTACCTGATGGTAGAATCGAGTTCCTGGGACGTGTCGATCAACAGGTGAAAATCCGAGGTTTCCGCATCGAAACTGGGGAAATTGTCGCCGCTTTAGAACAACCTGCTTGGGTAGTTCGCGCTGTCACGAAAGCTATTGCAATTACCGATAAACCCCAAAGACTAGTTGCATATTTACAACTGCAAACACCTCCCGCAAATTGGCAAACATTATTGCGATCGCATTTATCGGAGTTACTCCCCGATTATATGATGCCTTCGCTGTTTGTTAGTCTTGATGTTTGGCCTTTGCTACCCAATGGCAAAATTAATCTCAACGCTTTACCAATTCCTGATGAAGAAAATATTGTTACCCATCAGCAATATATCGCCCCACGCACGGAAATTGAACAGATACTAACTCAACTTTGGCAGCAAGTATTACAAGTATCCCAAGTGGGAATTGCTGATAACTTTTTTGAATTAGGTGGAGACTCAATTCTCGCTTTACAAATTATTGCCAAAGCGCGGGATGCTGGTTTTTATTTTACGCCTCAAGATTTGTTTAAAAATCCCCAAATTGAGGCGTTAGCAGCACAGGTAAAAACATCAAATAAAATTCCCAATGCTTTAACTTTGCCTGTAGGTAGCGAAATCCCCCTGACTCCTATTCAAAAATGGTTCTTCAACCAGAATTTACCCCATCCAGAACATTGGAATCAGGCAATACTTTTAGATATTAAATCAGAAATTAATGCCAACCAATGTGAAACTGCTTTAGATGATCTTGCCAAAATTCACCCAGCTTTCCGCCTGCGCTTCCAGCAAACTGCAACTGGCTGGATACAAAAGTTAGACGATGATAGACGAGTTTTAAACTTTGATATTGTTGACTTTACTGCTGTTCCGGCAACAGAATTATCAGCCCAACTGCAAACCACAGCCAGCCAATTTCAAGCTCAACTAAATTTAGCTATCGGGCCTCTGTTCCGCGCCGTCTATTTCCAAACTGATGCCAATACCGCCGATAAGCTATTACTAATTATTCATCACCTCATCGTTGACGGTATTTCCTGGCGCGTCATTTTACAAGATTTAGCTACAGCTTGTAATGCTTTAGAACAACAACAAGAAATTTCCTTAGCTACTCATAGCATCGGCTTCCCACAGTGGACTCAACACCTACATCATCTAACAGAAAATTCTACCTGGGAAGAAGAAGTTAATTTCTGGAAACAGCAATATATTGATAATACGCAACTTCCTTTAGACTTCCCCGATAACATCGCCAACAACACAGAAATTTCTGCTAGTCAAATTGAGTGCAATTTCAGCCAAGAAGAAACTGCAAGCCTGTTGTATGAATTACCCCGCACCCACAAAGTCAGAATTCAAGAAGTTCTTTTGACTGCTTTACTATCAGCAGTCACAGAATGGACAGGAGAATCTAACATCTTAATTGCCTTAGAAAGTCACGGTAGAGAAAGCGATTTGACCGCAATTGATATTTCTGATGCTGTCGGCTGGTTTACATCTCTCTTCCCCATAAAATTAGAAAATAAAGGCGATATTTTCGCGAACTTAGCCAGCGTTAAAGAACAGTTGCGGAACTTACCCAATAATGGCTTTGCATACGGTATTCTGGCACAAAACCCAGAATTTGCCTTTACTTTAGCACCAATTCCTGAAGGTATCCTATTTAATTATTTGGGACAGTTTGATGAAAATATTTCCCCAACTGCACCCTTTAACCCGGCGACTGAAGATGTAGGACTATCCCGACATCCAGAAAATCGGCGTGCTTTTCAACTAGAAATTACTAGTTTAATTGCTAACGGAAAATTACAAATGCGGTTTGGTTTTAGCAAAGCCTTACATCGAGAAGCAACGATACATCATTTAGCAGATAGTTTCGCCAAGCATTTGCAGCTACTATTAGCAACTAGCCGCCAGCAAGCATATAGTTTTACCCCCGCAGATTTTCCCCTAGCTACAATCAATGCAGAACAATTAACTATAGCTTTAGCCGGAAATATCGATGTCGAAGATATTTATCCTCTGTCCCCTGTGCAAGAGGGAATACTTTTCCATAGCAATTACGAATCAGACAAAGATGTTTACCTACAACAGGTGAGTGGAGAAATAGCAGGAATTCTCGATATCGAAACTTTTAAAAATGCTTGGGAAGCTTGTATTAACCGCCATCAAAGTTTACGCGCTTCCTTTGTTTGGCAAGATTTATCCCGACCATTACAGCGCATTCACCGCCATGTGAATTTACCTTTTGTTTATGCAGATTGGCGTGAGTTCAATGCTGAAGAAATAGCCGAAAAATGGTCATTATTAGTCACAACAGACCGACAGCAAAAAATATCACCAGAAACAGCGCCACTGATGCGGATGACTTTAGTGAGAACCGAAACAGAAAAATGGCGTTTCTTATGGACTCACCATCATTTGTTGTTAGATGGCTGGTCATTACCGCTAGTTTTTCAAGATGCGATCGCATTTTACCAAGCTAATACCCAACCTCCAACTTTACCCCAACCGCCGATTTACCGCGATTTTATCGCTTGGTTACAAAAACAAGATTCTGGTTCCGCTACATCTTTCTGGCGAGAAGAATTAAGCGGTGTTCGGGAAGCTACAGTGTTAGGTATAAAAAACAACTCGAGCGAAGATTATCAAACCTTACAAACTGCCATCCCCCAAGAAATTTACAGCCAACTCAAAACCTTTGCCCAAAAACAGCAAGTCACATTAAGCACCTTAATACAAGCGGCTTGGGGTATTTTGTTGAGTCGATATAGCGGTAGCGAGGAAGTAATTTTTGGTGTCACCGTGTCGGGACGCGCCACTGAATTATCCGGCTTTGCAGAAATGGTAGGTTTATTTATTAATACCCTACCCTTACGCCTGAAATTAGATGCAGACACACCTTTTGGACAATGGTTAAACTCACTACGCGATCGCTTATCGCAAATTAATCAATATGCTTTCACTCGCTTAGTCGATATTCAAGCCTGGAGTGACATTCCCAGGGGAGAACCGTTATTTGCATCAATTGTGGTATACGAAAATTACCCAGTCTCCGAAACTCTGCGTAATCAGCCAGGGGAATTGGCGATTCATTCTGTAGAATCTCTAGAGAAAAACCATTACCCCATAAGCCTTTATGCCTTACCAGGAGAGGACTTAACGCTGAAAATTGCGTTTGGGCAGGATATCGGCAGCAAGGAAGAAAGGCAACAAATACTACAATATCTCACTCAGATATTGACCAGTATTGCCACAGCAAATCCCCAATTTATCGGTGACATTGGCTTATTGTCTGCACAGGAAATTACCAATTTACCCCAGCCAATCACCCATTCCCAACTACCGATTACACCCATACATCAATTATTCAGCCAACAAGCCGCTCAAACTCCTGATGCGATCGCAATTTTTCCTGACCTCACCTATGCAGATATAGAACGCCAATCGAACCAAGTCGCCCATGCACTATTACAACTAGGCGTAACAAGGGAAACTTTGGTAGCGGTATGTTTAGAACGTCATGCAGGTTTGCCCGTCGCCCTGTTAGGTATTATGAAAGCAGGTGCAGCATACTTACCACTAGATCCTACCTTCCCCCGCGATCGCCTTTCTTGGATGCTGGCAGACAGTGGAGTAACGGCGATTATTACAGAAGCTAAAATTGCTACACAAATACCAGATTCATCAGCAAAAGTTTTGTTGTTAGATGATCTATCTTCCCAACCAGATACAGCGCCGCCTGCGGTTGTGGGTAACAATCATTTAGCCTATGTTATCTATACTTCCGGTTCCACTGGCAAACCCAAGGGAGTACAAATTCACCATGAATCTGTAGTCAATTTCCTCCTCAGTTTCCAAGCCAAACTCAACCTGACATCTACGGATACTTTAGTAGCAGTAACTACAATCTCCTTTGACATTGCCGGCTTAGAGTTATTCTTACCTTTAATTACTGGTGCTAAATTAGTCATCGCTGACAAAGAAACCACCAAAGATGGCTTTAAGCTAGCTCAACTCTTGCAAATATCCCAAGCCACCATCATGCAAGCCACCCCCAGCACTTGGCGATTACTGTTAACCGCAGGTTGGGAACCACAGGATAATTTCTGCATTCTCTGCGGTGGGGAAGCCATACCCGTTGAGTTAGCAGCTACTCTTCTCAACTCTCAGGTGGAACTGTGGAATGTTTACGGGCCGACAGAAACCACAATTTGGTCTACCGTTAAGCAAATTCAGCAACCAGAAGATGCGCTTTCTATCGGTCGGGCAATTGATAACACCTCAATTTATATTTTAGATAAGGCTGGTAATCCCGTTCCCCAAGGGATTGTCGGTGAATTATTCATTGGCGGAATTGGATTAGCAAGGGGTTATCGCCAAAAACCAGATTTAACCGCAGATAGATTTGTCCCCAACCCTTTTGCTACAAACCCAGGTGAGAGATTATATCGTACCGATGATTTAGCGCGCTGGCTAGGAAATGGTGAAATTGAATTTTTGGGACGCAGCGATTACCAAGTGAAAATCCGTGGTTATCGCATCGAATTAGGCGAAATTGAAACCATTTTAGAAACCCATCCAGCGATCGCGCAAGCTATTGTCCAAGCCATTGATGATACTGTCGGTAAAACACTAGTTGCCTATTTAGTTGTGAAATCAGGAATCGCAGCACCTACTGAAGAAAATCTGCGATCGCATATCTTAGCAAAGCTACCCGATTATATGTTACCTGCCGCTTGGGTATTTCTTGATGCCATGCCATTAACACCGAATAATAAAGTTGATCGGCGTGCTTTACCATTACCAAATAAATCAGATTATCGCCAAGAATATCTAGCACCAAGAAATCCCATTGAAGAGGCATTAACCTATATTTGGCAAGAAATTCTCCCAGTTGAGAAAGTCGGAGTCACAGACAACTTTTTCCAACTCGGCGGACATTCTCTGTTAGTGGCTCAAGTTCATGCACGTATCAGAAAAGTCTTCTTAATTGATTTGGAATTACGCGAACTTTTTGACACAGTAACAATTGAAAGAATGGCACAACTTCTATTAGTAAAAGAACCGGAATCAGGACGTACTGAAAAAATCGCCAAAGCCTTTTTACGCCTAAAACATATGACGCCAGAAGAAAAAATCAAGCTTCTAGAAGCCAAGCGAAAACTTAATTAACAGTTTAGCTAAAAAATAGGAAGGTAGAGAATTCTCAGTAACGATATCACGAGCTAAGCATAACTCCCAAATCATCAGCGGCATTAAATCACTATATACAGTAATGTATTAAGTACATGGCGAAATGGTGCATGAGAAATTTCCCGTTCTCTTTTTTCTGTTTCCTTGGAGAATATGTCTTCAAATAGCCTCTATTCTTGGTCGCTTAATCCTTCAAATGGACCTCCTATGCTGCCATACAACTTAGCGTCATCAACAGCAGACTATCATAATTAGGGATATTAGTGGTATTGGTTTTTGGTTGGAAACTCGTTCTAGATCTACTTGTGTGTACACCATAGCCTTGATAAGGATGGGGGAAGGGGGTGAGGTTTAATACCCACTCAGCATTCCCCGTTTTTTCGCAGTATGTTCAGCAAAACGGAAAATTAATAATCCCACAGCAAAATATATTCCTCCATTGATAAAAGCTATAATCAATTTTGAAAAATTTAAACTTTCACCTCTTGCCATCAAATCCCGCAGCAATTCTGCGCCGGGAGTCATGGGAAGTAATTGCCCTAAAATGTATAGTGGTGACCTCCAATTTTCAATGGGAGTTGCGATTAAAAATAGCAATGCAAATTGAAATATCGTTAACATTTGTTGAACACGCTTAAATAATAAAGCGATGGAACCAATAGTAAAAGCAATGCCATAAGCTCCCATTAAGACAGTAGCTAGTGGTAAAAGTAAAGATAGAGGAAAACTGAGGCGGATTCCTGTCAGGATAATAATAATAATTAAAATACTAATCATGATAAATATCTGAATAATTAAGTTAGCGAATGTTCGCATTAAAAATACTTTAATTGCACTATAACGAGAAAGAAAAATTTGTTCTAAAGTACCCGTTTGCGCTTCATACTGTAATTCTCCAGCGATGTTTATCTGAATAAACGATACTAAAGTCCAAAGGACATAACCGATAACTATAGAATCGAGGCGCTCACCAAATTGAAAGCTTGATCCAGCAATATAACGAGCACTTAAAAAAAGTCCATAAAAGAAAGTAGTAAAAATAAAAATTCCTACTATTGCTTCAAAGGGGTAACGGTGAAAAACAATCCAACTCCGCCGCAATTCTGCTAGAAATAATTCAAGCATTGATATTATTACCTTCTCTGATTAATTTTAAAAATATTTGCGTCAAATCAGCTTCTGCTTTTTCTATACGATGCAGTGGTATAGGATTGAGAATTTCTAAAACTTTATAGAGGAATTCCGGATGTTCGACATAAATAATATTACTTTCTACAACCTTAGCACCAATGGTTTCTAAAACTTCAATACGTCTTGCATCTATTGCAGTTTCTGTTTCAATTTTGTAAGATGAGCCAGAAAATTTGCGAATTAATTGTTGAGTTGGTAATTGAGTTGAAATTTCACCTTTTTGAATAATGGCAATTCTATCTGATAACTCTTCCGCTATTGTTAATTGATGAGTTGTCAACAGAATAGCACAACCATTGGCAACAATTTCTCGCACTAAAACTTTGACATTTTCTGTTGCTTCAACGTCAAGTCCTAAAGTTGGTTCATCTAGTAATAAAAGTTGGGGTTGATGAATCAATGCCACAGCAAATGCTACCTTCTGCTGCATTCCCCGTGAAAGTTGCTGGACTGGAGTTAGGCGTTTGTGCATTAATCCAAATCTTTCTAACAGCTCCATTCCCGACCGCCGTGCTTGTTGTCGGGTCAATCCTTTGAGTACTCCAAAATATTCCAGATTCTCTTCAGGAGTCAATCGCCAATATAAGTTACGATTTCCTTCCAGCACTGCACCTAGATTTTGTAGTGCTGCTGAATTGCGATGAGGATCGCTGCCGGCAATTTTGACTGAACCTCTATCTGGGTGAATTAGTCCGGCAATCATTTTAATCGTCGTTGTTTTACCAGCACCATTGGGTCCAAGAAAAGCTAGTACTTCTTTAGGATGAATGGCAAGGGAAACATTTTTAACCGCTTCAATAATTTGATTGTTTTGACGGTAAGTTTTTTTGAGGTTGTAAGCTTCCAGTACGTACATCAGGAACCAGAAATGTTGAATATTGATATAAAACTTAGTCAATAGTGGTCGTTTGGGTGATGCTTGTCGTGCTGCGGGTGGAGTTAAACGCGCAGTTGATGAGATTTGGCGATATGTGTATGTAAATAAATCTTTACAACCATTATAATCTCTCTCTGAGATAATTATTTGATGAACAAGACGAATTTTTTGCTACTACTTTTACCTACTTCCAGTTCAAGGTATTAAAGCCCCGCAAAATTCTTAATATTTTGCCAAATCAGACGAGGTATCTGTGATACCAATCGGCTTCCATTTGGTTTCAAATACTCTTTAAAATTAGTTTTCCACCAGAAGTTAATAGCAATATTTAGCTGATCGAGAGAGTAAACTTGGTGCCACCAAAAAGCTGGAATAAAAAGCATTTCACCAGGCTCCAGCATACAGTCTATGTATTTTGCTTTTTGAAATTTAGGAAATTTATCGCTGTCAATTTGGTCAATATTTAATTGGCTCATGTGTGGTATTTTTGAATGTGCGGGAAAAGGATATAGTAGAGAAGTTTGTTTTGGTTCAAACAGCAAAACCCGCTTTCGACCACGCAACTGACATAAAAAGTTTTCTGACATATCATAATGTAATGGTGATATATTACCACCAGTACCTATCCACAGATTTGCAATAATGAATAATTTTTGCTCAATATAATCTGGAACTTCAATATCTGGAAGTAGTTCGGGAAAGCTGCTCTTAATTGAACTTTGCTGGAGATAATAGTATTCGTTTGTTGTTTTTTTTTTGGACAATCCAATCTGTGAAATCAGTAAAATTCATTTTTTTACTAGTTATAGTAAATTGAGCTTGTGGATCAAAAGTAAATATTTTATTTGGGGAAATATTGACATTAATTTCTTTATTACCTACAAGATTATTTAAATACTCAATTGACCATAAACTATATGATTTCCAATCAGTTACTGTGCCAGTAATAATCACTGGTTTTCTTGAAGAAAAAATTTTTTTTCTAAACTCATCTACTTGAGGTTTATGAATACGTTCAATTTGATTGATTGATGTTTGATCAAATAGATTTTGTGCATTTATAGTCATGATTTTTACCTATAATTAGGTATGTATTATACTCAGTGAGTATTAAATTTAAGAATTTTAACTTTTGATTAAAATAATATTCTTTTTGATAAAACTCTCATAAAATAATTAAAGCACACCTTTGAGCAAAGAGCGAAAGAACCAGTAGGGTTCGACAATTACACCAAATAAAACTCTAATTATTTGGTCTTTTTTGGGCAACCAAGAAGTAGTCATGTGGTGTATTGTATAGGTCTGTGAGTTAGGTTGACTTTTGAAGATTTTACCGTTAAGTTCCATTGGTGCTCTTGGTTCAAAAATGTATCCTGGACAGACAAGTACGGTGGAATTTTGATCAAATTTACCAGCGACTACACAATCATTTAGCATAATCGGCCCGGTGCTGTAGCCGACATACAAAGGCATGGTTTTATTATCTAAATTATGTTGACGTTTTTCTAATTCTGCAAATACTTTCAACCATAGAGGATGGTTGGGAATACTACCCATAATCGCATTACTAAACCCCACCAATTTGGATAAAACTAGTTCAAAATCTGCTAATAAATCATCCAGGGGTTTGAGACATTCAACATCCATATCAAGATAAAATCCGCCATAATGATAAAGGATAAAATAACGGATGGCATCACGACGTTGAATATCATGGGGATAAGCATCAAATATAGGAAGAAACCAGGAATAATTTGATTCCATAAATTTTCTGGCTTTGGCTTCATCCCAAAATTGATATTCCCAATGGGGATGATTTTGCAAAACTGTTTGCTGATAACGACGGTAATTTTTGGGGATTGCGGCTTCTCCTAGAAAAAAAATCTGATGGATGATTTTGGGAATTTTGCTCATGGTTTGGGGATGGGGCATGGGGCATTGGGCATTGGGCATTGGGCATTGGGAATTAGGGTATTTTCGGCGTTGCATATTTGCGGGATGAATTTAGACTTCTAGACAAAGCTGAAAGTCGATTCTTTGCGCGCCAGTTGCTTCAAGTCGGCAGAGCCGCCCAACGCACTGGCTTGCTTTTGCGCCTACCCTGCGGGAAGCCGCTCCGTGTCTATGCGTGAGATAAAAATCATCCCATCAATCAGCAACGCCGGGTATTTCCTATTCCCTATTCCCTGGTTAGCAGTTGTTTACTTTGATGATTCTTGCATTGCTTGGCGGAGGCTTAAAGGACGCATATCAGTCCAGACTTCTTCGATATAGGCTAAACATTCGGTTTTATTACCTTCTTTGCCTACTGCTTTCCATCCTAATGGTAATTCTTGTTTCCATTGCGGCCAAATTGAATATTGTTCTTCATGATTGACAACTACAAGATATATAGTTTCGTCGTTTTGTTCGTTGTTAGCCATGATTTTTAGTCTCCTTTATCGGTTTACAAGCGTAATTTTAATTAACTAAAATGCCGTCATCACTTAAGTTTACAGAACGGCGTTGACGAGTTGCTTTGCGGATTTCGCTGGTGGTTTGCACCGTTGGCGAACTACCTAGTAAAAGCGCGATCGCTTCTGGGGTACGATGGGTGAATAGTTGCGGTAGGGGGAATTCGCTGTCATAGGTTTGACGCAGACGGATGGCTAGTTGTGTGACTAACAGGGAATCTCCGCCAATTTCAAAGAAGTCATCGTTGACTCCTACCCGTTCTAAGTTTAGTAAATTCGCCATTAATCCACAAATAGTGGCTTCTTGCTCGGTTCTGGGTGCAATGTAAGGTTTACTGCTTGCATTCCCATTGGGTAATGGTAAGGCTTTTTGGTCTAGTTTACCGTTTACAGTCAAGGGAATGGTTGCTAGTGGCACAAAGGCGGAGGGAATCATATAATCTGGAAGTTTGCTTTTTAAATACTCTGGTAATACTGTTGTCAAATCTGACTCTGTATTAGAGGTAAAATAAGCAACTAGCTTTTTATCTCCATTGGCAAATTTACGCAAGAGGACAAAGCCTTCTTTGACTTGGGGGTGACTGTTGAGAACGGCGCTAACTTCGCCAGTTTCTATACGGAAACCGCGTATTTTCACTTGTCGGTCGGCGCGTCCGAGATATTCTAGTTCACCGTCTGGTAACCGCCGCGCCAAATCACCACTGCGGTATAGACGGCTACCTAAAGTTTTAGCAAAGGGGTCAGGAATAAATCTTTCTGCACTCAGACGAGGTTGATAGAGATAACCCCGCGTCACTCCCGCACCACCAATATAAATTTCCCCAGGAGTTCCTACGGGGGTTGGTTCTAGATTCTCATCTAATATATATAGATGTAAATCGGGGATGGGTTGACCGATAACGCTTCCGCGATTGGCGCTGATATCTGTCTGGGTAATCGGTCTATAGGTGACATGAACGGTGGTTTCGGTGATACCGTACATATTAATCAATTTTGGTTGTGCGTCGCCATATAACTCAAACCAAGGTTGTAGGCTTGATAGTTCTAAGGCTTCTCCCCCAAATATTACATAGCGCAAAGGTAACTTTTGCTGCTCTTGAGTCGCTGCTTGGATTAATTGTCGGAAGGCTGATGGCGTTTGATTTAATACTGTAACTTGCTGATTTTTCAGTAGTTGTAAAAAGTCTTTTGGTGAGCGACTTGTCCAGTAGGGGACTACAACTACTCGACCACCATATAATAAAGCTCCCCAGAGTTCCCACACAGAGAAGTCAAAGGCGTAGGAGTGGAATAAAGTCCAAACATCTTCGCTGTTAAATGCAAACCAAGATGCGGTGGCTTTGAGCAGCCGCATCACATTGGCGTGGGTGACAATACAGCCTTTGGGTTTGCCTGTGGAACCACTTGTATAAATTACATAGGCGGGATGTTCTGGTAATATCTGCACTACTAAAGCATCGGCGCTGTAATTTTCTAGTTGGGTGGCAATATTTTCCAGAATGATGATTTTGGTATCAGATTGGGGAATCTGGGATATTACTGATTGCTCGGTTAATAGGAGAACAACGCCGCTATCTTGTAAAAGAAATTCTATGCGATCGCTTGGGTAACTGGGATCAATGGGAACGTAAGCACCGCCAGCTTTGAGGATGGCTAAAATGGCAATGATTAATTGTTCAGAGCGCTCTAAACACAGTCCTACTAAGCTTTCTGTCCCCACGCCTTGACTTTGGAGGTAATGGGCGAGACGATTGGCGCGGGTGTCTAATTCGCCAAAGGTGAGGGTGGTTTCTTGCCAAACCAGGGCGATTTTATCTGTATATTCGGCTACTGCTTGGCTAAAGGCAGAGATGAGGGTATCACTAGAGGGGAAGTTAGCAGGATTGCTGTTAGCAGCTTGGAGTAAGTTTTGCCGTTCTGTGGGTGAGAGAAGCGATCGCCTGTGGTAATGTGTGTGGGTATTGGTAGCAATATCTGTCAAAGCGGCTTGATAATATTGGCTATATTGCTCAACCTGTGCAGCCGCAAACTGTTCTACATCATAGATTAAATTCAATTGCAAAGCGCTGCTTCCGGGAACTAAACAAAATTCTACCAAGAAGGGAAAGTCTGTTTCTTCAAAAATATCAATGTTCTGGACTGATATTTGCGGTAAATTCAGCAACCCTTCGTATACGTGGAAATGCACATAGTTAAATCCGACTTCAAACAAGGGACGCCTATCAATCAAGCGTTGCATTTCGGCGAGGGGAAAGTTGCGATGCGGAAGCATGTCACTTTCCGCACGGAAGACTGATTGAATTAATTCTAGCCAGGTTCCCGATGTTAAATCCATGCGGAAGGGAATGGTATTGACGAATAATCCTAACAAGTTTTGGCTGTCGAGGGTTTCTAATCTTCCATTGCTGACGTTACCAGTAACAACTTCTTTTTGTCCAGTTATAAAGGAGATAACGCGCAAATGCACGGCTAAAAGTGCTGTTTTTAGGGGAACGCCAGCTTTTTTGGCTAATTGGCGGATTTTTTCGCTTAATTGTGCATCTATATTAATAGATAAGCGCTTTAGTTGGCGTTGTAAAGATGTCGTTGGAGATTTCTGGATATTCAGACGGGGGAGGGTGGTAACTTCTAAATTACTCAGATATTGTTGCCAAAATTCTCGCATTTGTCCAGATGCGATCGCTTGTTGTTCTTGGGCGATAAAATCTTTGTAATTAATCTCCGGTATTGTCAAAGCCGGAAGGGTTTCTGATGCTAAATACTGAATATAACGTTGTAACAGTTGCGTTAACAACGTCGCTACACTCCAACCATCGAGAATCACGTGGTGAAAACTAAAGCTAAAGCTGAGTTCAGCATCAGCGAGTCGGTGAATTTGGAACCGGAATAAAGGCGGTTTGGTGATATCAAAGGCGCGATTTTTTTCTGATTCAATCCATTCTGCCACTTTTTGCCGGGCGTTTGCTCCCAAATCCCGCAAATCGACAATCGTTAAAGGTAATTCTACTTGGGTGTGAACAATTTGGATGGGAGTGCTGTATCTTGTCCAATGGAAGGAAGTCCGCAATACTGGATGAGCATCACAAATATCCGCGATCGCTTTTTTCCAGGCTACTTCAGAATAGCTCAGATGTAAATCAAAGGTGAAAATTTGATGGAAAATTGCCGATTCGGGATGCATTTCTGTGTGATAAAGCATTCCCGCCTGTAAACTCGAAAGGGGATAAGCATCGGCTGCATCTTTTGGTAAGCTTTGTCTATCTGCTGCTGATAGCAAGTTAACTGTCGGATTGTCACTAATATTATTATTAGATACAGCAACTGCTGCTTTTTTTGTAGCTAATTGACGCACCGTCGCTGATTCATAAAGTTCTCGCGCGGAAATTGCAAAACCAGCTTTTTTAGCTTTGGCGATGACTTGTAAAGCTAAAATGGAATCGCCACCAATATCAAAGAAATTATCGTCAATTCCGACTTTTTCTATTCCTAAAGTAGCGGCGACAATTGCACATAAAGTTTCTTCATCGGCGTTACGCGCGGCTATATAATTTTCTTCTACCCTTAACAAATTCCAATCTGGAGCAGGTAAGGCTTTATTGTCAATTTTCCCGTTAACATTCAGGGGGAAAGCATCTAAACTCACATAAGCTCCAGGTATCATGTAATCAGGTAGCTTAGTTTTTAAATGCTGACGCAATTCATTAGCTGTGGGGTTAGTTTCCCCAGGAACATAATAAGCAACTAAGCGATTTTCGGCTTCCCATTCATCAGTGACAATCACTGCTTCCCGCACTTGAGAATGGGATGTTAACGCTGCTTGAATTTCTCCTAATTCAATCCGAAAACCGCGAATTTTAACTTGTTGATCTATCCGTCCTAAATATTCTAAATCCCCGTTGGCTAATCTCCGCCCTAAATCACCACTGCGGTAAATTTTTCCACTACCAAAAGGATTAGCTAAAAACCTTTCTGCTGTTAATGCGGGACGATTTAAATAACCGCTAGTCACCCCAGCACCAGCTACGTAAATTTCTCCTGGTAAACCATCAGTAACTGGTTGTAATTTGTCATCAAGTAAATATACCTGTAAGTCAGGAATTTCTCTACCGATAACACTAGCATTTCCTGTCAAATCTTGCCGAGAAATTGGGCGATACGTGACATGAACGGTAGTTTCTGTAATCCCGTACATATTAATTAAACGCGGGTTTTTATCGCCGTACTTTTCAAACCAAGGACGTAAAGTGGGAAAATCTAAAGCTTCACCACCAAAAATGATATAACGTAACGCCAGTCTTCCTACACTCGCTTCATCGGCGCGAATTAGTTGATAGAAAGCGGAAGGAGTTTGATTGAGAACAGTTACCCGTTCTGTGGTGAGGAATTCGCGGAAACTTTCTGGCGTTCTGCTTAACCAGAAAGGTACAATAATTACTTTACCGCCGTAAAGTAAAGCACCCCACAATTCCCACACAGAAAAGTCAAAAGCGAAGGAATGAAACAGCGTCCAAATATCTTTGTCGTTAAAGCCAAACCAAGGTTCTGTGGAACGCATTAACCGGATGGCGTTTCTATGGGTGACGATACAACCTTTAGGCGTACCAGTGGAACCGCTAGTGTAAATAATATAAGCAGGAAATTCCGGTTTAATGACAACTTCTGGCGCTGTATCTGGTTGATTAATTAGTTCCGATTCTAGAGATGGAAGAGTGAAACCTAAAATTTCTTTGTTAGTTAATGCTGATAAAATTCCTGGTTCAGCAATCAATGCAGAAATTCCGCTATCTTGGAGAATTAATTGCAGACGGGTAGCGGGAGAGTTAGGATCGATAGGTACATAAGCTGCACCTATTTTCAGGATACCTAAAATGGCAATTACTATATTTTCTGAACGTTCTAAACATATCCCCACTCGCGTTCCTGCTTGAACTCCTTGACTGATTAAATAATTCGCCAAGCGGTTGGCTTTGCTATTTAATTCAGCATAGGTGAGGGTATTTTTATTAAATTTAACTGCTGGGTTTTCTGGATAGGTATCGGCGGTAGTTGCAAAGGCTGAAACTAATGTTTCATAATTGGAAATATCCAGAGAAATTTCTGGTTGAATAATGTTATAATTATTGGCTTCTGGCGATTTAGCAACCAGACTAGAAATTGGCTTTTCTAATCTTTCTATGGCAGTAGTAAACAAATTTTGAAAATCTGTCACTATCTGGCTGACTGTTTCAGCATCTAAATAGGCAAGATTATAATCAAAATCGATTTTGATATCGCTATTTTCGGCATATTCACGGACATAAATAATCAGTGGGACTTTTTGTTGTCCACTGTACAAAGGTACGCAGCTTGTTTGACTATCAGCAAAACATTCGTTGTAATCGTGTCTTTCGTAGGATAAATAAACTTCAAATAAATGTTCTTTACTATTTAATTGTAAGCCTGCTAGACGCTTCATTTCTCCTAGAGGGAAGCGTTGATGGCGATAATCTTGACGCAATAAAGAACGGATATTATCTAATAGTTGGTGAACTGTTTCATTGCTATTTACTGGCACGCGGAAAGGAATCGTACTGACAAATAAGCCAATAGCATCCTTAAAGCTTTTCTTATTGCGATTAAGGAGAGATAAACCCACAGTTAAATCTGGCTTTTGGTAACGATTAGTTAAACAAACGGCGATTAAGCCTAAAATAAAATGAAACGCATTCGATTGGATTTCTTGACATAAAGTATTTACGCGATTATACTGCTCGCGGGGAATATAAATTGCTTGGCGATCGCCTGTTAATCCTGCGTCCTTAATTTGGGGGAAAACTTGGGGAGAAATACCAGTGAGGCGCTGTTTCCAATAATCGCGATCGCGCGGATAATTTCGCCCTGCTAAATATTCTGATTCTTCCTGAAGATATTCAGTTAAATAACAATCTTGTTCGGTTTGGGTATCAACCCCATCGTGAATAATTTGGTTGTAAGTTTTAATTACTTCCCGGAAAAAGATAGAAGTTCCCCAACCATCGGTAATTGCATGATGATATTTAGCAAAAATGATGTGTTTTTGGTTACTGGTGCGAATTAGCTGAAAATCAACTAGTGGGTTATGTTCGCCAAAGCTAAAAGGTTGAGTAAATTCTTTATTTATATATTCTTCAGCAGATTTTTCGCTGTTTTCATAACTAGAGAAATCAACTAATTTTACTGCTGCGTCATGGTGCGGTGCAATAATTTGTAAAGGCTTTCCTTCTAATTCATAAATTCGCGTCCGTAAACCGGGATGACAGCGAATTACCTGATTCATTGCATAATTGAAAATTTCAATATCAAATGCATCCAAAACTGTTACAGTCGCACCAATATTCAGATGGGAACCTTCCAACCACATCATTTGGTCAAGATAGATTTCCCGTTGATTTATAGATAAGGATAATATACTATTCACTGGTGAAAAATTCCTGAAATAAATTAACTTGATTACTGATAAAAATCAGGTAAATTTACTATTTTGAACTGCTGATACTAATTCTCTAGTAAATTGGCGAAAATTAAGACTTTTGCAAGAGGATAAATAAAAAGCTCATCTTCATAGAGAATTGGTATTAACAAACTGTATCGTCAACTTACAATAACCTGCCTAAAACAAATGTTAACAGTCGTAGTTTAATGCAAATACCACCTTCTACAATATTTAATACTCTATAAAGACGTGGTTCATGTACCTGAAAATCGCTGTAAATGGTATCGGAAAATCAAAAATAAAGGAAATAGTAGCTATATTGCAGTTTAAATGCGGATTAGCTTACCACCGAAATCAGAGATACTAAAGTCACTGTGACTTGTAGCGAACGGCAAAAATAAATCGTCAAAACCGCTTTTTTCAGCTTATTTTAGTACCATTCCTCTCTCAGCCCTTTCTTCCCACTCTTTTTTTAGCGAAGGTATTGAACATATTAATCCTTAATGTTTCATTATTAGGAATTATTTTTGAATTATCAGATACTTCATCTTGAAATGTGGAAGATGAGTGGGAACGAAGCCGAATTAAATAGAAACCATCTTTTTCTACTATGGAAGTTGTGTGTTTTTCTTCCCGTATCTGATACCAGATAACTGGGAAACTAGAACGATTATATATTGTTAAATAAATATCATAGTTTTTCAAAAATAGCGGATTTATCTGGAAGTTTAAAGAACACCCCTGATAAATCACTCCATAAAAAAACTCGTTATTTGTATCTCCAACAGGTAAATATTCTTTCTGAACCCATTTTTGTGATATCCATTTTTGGCAAATTAGTAGAGTAAATATGTAATAATTAAGGCATCGGTAAAAAAAATTATCTCGTGCTGCTAAATTTTTGAGGTAATCGTTGATATCATCATTGTTAATTGATTGAGTATTAATAACTTGATATCCATCTACATTGATAGCTGGTAAATCAACTATAGCAGACCAATGATAGTATCTTATTCCTAAAGTATATTTTCCAGGATTAAGTTTTACTTGATGCCATTCTTCCTGGAAATTTAAACTATGATATGCTATATGTGTAATAGCTTTTCCCTTAGGAAAACTATAAATACCGATAGTCCATGATTGGGCTGAATCTAGACAAGATTTTACATCTATGGCTAACGATTCTTTGACATAAAATGGTCCAGCACCAGCAGCAATTACATGGGGGTTCCAACGGGGTCCCGTAACTAAAATAGATAGTAATATTAAAGGTTTTCTTAGTAATTCTTCAGAGTATAGTAGCCATTTAAAACCTGTTTTTTTGTTTAAATTTGTATTACTATTTGCAATAGTACGTATTAATAGCCTTACCGTTTTAAAAAATATCCAAGACAAAAAAGCTAGTGGGATTTCCCACAAAAGCTCTATATCTAAAGGGTTTTCGCTATTTTTCATTTATTAATTATTTTATAGTGGTGTAAAAAGGTTAAATGATTGTGGCTCATTTATTCCTAGCTAGATATTTTTCCCAATTCCGATTTATTGCTTAGATTCAATCACCTTATATTGTGTGTGGAAAACTAGTTATGTCTTCTGTTTTAATCATCAGTAATCAAGCGGACATGATATCATGAGTATAATTGCGAGTCACAATAATTATGTTCAATCATTAATGCTAAAGCAGAAGCAGCTTCAATGTGGAGATTATGTCCTCCAGAAACAAAAACTAGTTTTGCTTTAGCCATAGCTATTTGCTGTTGTTGCAAGTCTTCTGGACGATTTAGTTGACTGCTATCTCCATAGACTAATGTGGTAGGAATTTGAATATGTTTGAGCATTTCTAGATATTGGGATCGACCTCCATTAAAACTGTTAAAATTTAGAGTAGAACGAGTCCGAAGAATCGGGTCCCAACTCCACCTGACTCCGCCTTTACAGGGTGTTGTTGTCCGTTGAGCGAGGATATAGGAAAATTCTTTTGACAAAGCAGGTGTAGCTTGACGCAATCTCCTAGCAGCAGTTTCTACATCTGGGAATATAGGATGTTGAGGACAAGAGGCAAAATATTCTAAAAAATTTGTTAGCTGATTAATTGACTTTTGTTTGTTCTCTTCAGGAGGTAATGGAGGTTCAACTAACATTAAGGCTTTCACCTTCTGAGGTCGCACACTAGCAATCATTGCGCCTAACATTGCTCCCATAGAATGACCTACAAGAAACAAAGGTTGGTCTGGTAATTCCTGCATCACCCGATCTATTTGAGCCAAAAATGTTAGAGAGTTATAAGAAGTTACCATTTCTAAATGAGTTGAACGTCCATGACCAAATAGATCAGGAGCTACTACCCGATAACCTTTTGCAACCAGAGGGAGTGCTACTTCTTGCCAAGCCAATCCTTGTTCCAAAATTCCATGAATACACAGAACTATAGGATTATCTGGGGAACCCCAACTACATACACAAGTCTGATTTCCTTTGAACTCCAAAAACTTTTCATCCATAAACTGCTCCTTGTTTGGTGCAGTTAAAAAAACTTGTCCCTGTGACTGTTCATTTCTGGCAATATTTGAGGGAAAGTCCATTGGGTTAGGTAATTCATAATTGAATTGCTTAACAAGCTGTCGTGTTTTTTCCCCTAACCGATGAGGTAATTCAATAGTTTTCCACTTGTCTCCTAAACTCGCATCCACAAAATTATGTTTGAGAAAGTTGGGATCGCTGATTGACAAGGAATTTTTATAAATACCCTCAGTCATGCGATCGCCATCATAAGGTTGCAAAATTGCAGGATCAAAATTAATTTGCAAAAAATCGCACAGTTGTGTTCCTATCTCCGAGGGTTTCTTTACCAAGTCTTCATAAAAAATCTGATGACAACGCTCTGGTTCTATCTGAGCTAGAAAGTCTAAGATATTCTGATTACTATTAGTCCATACCTGCTCTGCAACTTGGTAAGGATTTTCATCACCTAACCCTGCCATTTTTTGCATCCGCATCCGCACAAATGACTCAATAACTGAATAGGGATGGCGAACTAAGTGAATGTATTTGGAGTTAGCAAATATAGCTTCTCCTCGTTCTAAGATGGCGCGATTCACAGCATAAGCAGGAGATTTATCTACTAGTAACCGGGGAGCTATATTTTCCTGAAGCTGGCGATACACTTGCTGAATAGACAAATTCTGCAACTCCATATCTTCAAGTACAGCCTGACTAGCTGTTGCATCTAGATGGAGAATTTCCATTAAAGCTTTCTGTAGCCCTTCACCCAAGTGCGAAAAATTGAGTTGTTCCCCCCGCTCTCTCATATTATTAAAGGCTAAAAGATGCAATTCTGGTGGTGAAAATAAAGCAGGATGACCAGCCAACATTACCCTGAGCAAAGTAGAACCAGACCGAGGACTAGAAAGGATAAATATAATCCCAGGAAGACGCTCTGAACTGGGAATCAGAGCAGGAGAATTGAAGATTGATTTGGCCTCGAAGAGTTCTAAAGTTGGTGGAGATGATTGCTGCGAGTTCAGGGTAATAGTTTTGTTTCCCAGTTCAGCACTTAAATACTTGGTTAGAGAATCTATTCTAGGTCGTTCATAAAACTCTCTGGGGTAAATTATAAAGTCTAAATCGCGGCTAAGTTGATTGATGACTTCCATAGTCATAAGAGAATCCATACCCAATTCGATGAGATTAGCATCAGTAGGAATCTCTGATACTTGGATTCTTAGAGTCTTGGCTACTAGAGATTGCAGATAAATCCTTAATATCTCTTGATGTTCAGTTTCTGGTGCTACTTTTAATTTTTCTAAAATCGCTTTTTCATTCTGCTGTTTAAATGCAAGTTGCTGTTGTAATTTTTCCCGATCTAATAGTTCCAAAAGTAATGAACTGGTATTTTCTAAATTCCATTGTTCTGCCAAAATTGACCAATCGGCGGGTATTACCCCCACCTGTGATTGAGATTGGTTGAGTAGAAGTTGCTCTAATACTTGCAGTCCTTGTGTTGGAGAAATAGCACCTATCCCAGATGTTTTCATCCGGCTTTGATGCTGACTAGTTACACGAGTAGCCATCCCACTTTCAGACCATGCTCCCCAGTTAATGCTTAATCCAGATAATCCCATCCGACGACGATTATGAGCCAAAGCATCCATAAACGCATTAGCAGCAGCATAGTTTCCTTGACTAGCAGAACCTAGTAAGGAAGCTATGGAAGAGAAGCAAACAAAGAAGTCTAGTGAGAGTTGTTGAGTGAATTGATGCAAATACCAAGCACCGTTTACCTTGGGTCTCATTACCTTAGTAAAACGCTCCCAACTCATTTGATGTATCATCCCATCGTCCAAAACTCCAGCTGCATGAATTACGCCGAGCAATGGAGGTAAGGATGTCTCAATCTGCTGTAGAATTCTTATCACATCTTGTTCGACAGAGATATCTGCACACAAAACATGAATTTTAGCTCCTAATTGTTCTAAATGCTCAATTTTGAGATGTGTTTGTTCCGAAGGTTGGTGACGACTAATTAAAACTAAATTTTTGGCACCTTTGGATACCATCCACTCAGCTGTATGTAATCCTAAAGCTCCCAGACCTCCAGTCATCAGATAAGTTGCATCAGAACGCAATGATAAGGGTGCAAACTCTGGCAGAGATTGTTTGACTAAACGAGCTACATATGGTTTGCGATCGCGCAGAGCTAGATGATCTTCTTTTTGATGATCTGCTAAAAGTTGCAGTAATATTTCCGCCTCATCTTCTGAACTCTGTGGATCTAAATCTATCAAACCACCCCACATTTGCGGATGTTCACAAGAGATAACTCGACCTAACCCCCACAAAGATGATTGAGTGACTGCTATTTGCGCTGTGTTTGATAAAACCGGCTGAGATCCTCTAGTGACCAGCCACAATTGGGGTAAAGTATTCTTGGAGTTTTTAACTACAGCCTGTAACAAATACAGTACACTACCACACCCCCAAAGTTGCGCTGACTCTAAAGCAGAAATCGTTAAATCTTGCTCACAATTCTCATCTAAACTCCACAGATGAATTATCCTTTGTACAGGTAATATACTTGTTTCGATTATTTCTTGATAAAGTTGTTCAAATTCTTGGGGATGTTCAGGATTAATATTATAAATTCCTCTTTGATGACTATGATAAATATCGGCTCGATAAACTAAACTACATTCATGTCCTTGGTTTTGCAATTGAGTCATTAGAGTTTCGCCTAACCCTGTTGAATCAGCAAAAATTAACCAGTGACTGAGTTGAAAATTCGGCTTTTGCTGACCAATATTTATATTTACAGGTTGCCACTGGACTGCATAGAGCCAATCTTTGATAGTATCTGTTACTAATTGCTGCTGCTGTTTTTGAGATAATACTGCTAATAAATCGGTTAATAATCTTAATTGCTCTTGTGAAAAATTACCAGCTTTTTGTAGTTGTTGAAGTAACTCTGCGGTATATCCTTGGCTGAGTAAGTTGACAATCGAAGTATTTTCCGACTTGATGGCACCAGATAGAAGTTTTTGTAGACTTTGGATTGGTTCTCTCGGATAAAGTTGCCGTTGGAACGGATAACTTGGCAACATTACCTTAGAACAAGCATAACCTCGTTCCAACTCTAACCAATCTATTTTTGCTCCTTGCACATACAACTGTGCCACACTAGAGAGCATTTGTTGCCAATCACTTTGGGTTGAATGTAAAGAAGACAGCCAGACCCCTTGATTTGCTGGTATACATTGACGACCCATGCCCAATAGTATTGGCTGAGGTCCGATTTCCAAGAAGACTGTATAACCTTGCTGATGTAGCGTTTGCAGACCCTGAGCAAATCTTACAGGTTGTCTAATATGATCTACCCAGTACCGATCTGTGGCAATGCTTTCATCAGCTAGGTTGCCAGTCACATTAGATATTAAGGGAATTCGAGGCTGACGGTAGCTGATTTGTTGAGCCACTGCTGCAAATTCCCTGAGCATCGAATCCATTAGTGGTGAGTGGAAAGCGTGGGATACTTGTAAGCGTTTGAGCTTGATGTCTTGGGATTCTAGACTGCGACAAATTACCCCAATCGCTTGACTTTCCCCAGAAATTACAATACTCTTAAGACCGTTAAAAGCAGCAATGGCTACTTGTGAAATATAAGGTGCGATCGCTTCTCTTACCTGAGACTCCGATGCCATCACCGATACCATTTCACCGCCTGGGGGTAATTGTTGCATTAACCGTCCCCTAGTGGCAATCAGTTTGAGACCATCTTCAAGACTAAAAACTCCAGCTACAGTTGCAGCGACATATTCGCCCACACTGTGACCCATTACCACATTTGGCTCGATTCCCCAGGATTTCCATAACTCCACTAAGGCATATTCCAAAGCAAACAAAGCCGGTTGAGTGTATGCGGTTTCATTCAGGAGATGAGATTTTTCTTCTACTTCTGTGGGGGGATAGAGTACTTCTAGTAGAGAGATGTTGAGGTAAGGTTGCAGAATGCGATCGCATTGCGCCAAAGCTTCACGAAAAATTGGTTGAGTCTGGTATAGTTCCCATCCCATTCTTACATACTGAGAGCCTTGACCTGTAAACAAGAAAGCTATTTTTGGTTGACTGCTGGTGCTGCGGAGTTGACCACAGAACATTAGATCCCCTGCTTCTTCCATAGCTAGGGGATCTTGTAATCGCCCCAATTTTTCCTTCAATTCGGCTCCTGAAGTAGCCAGCACCGCCAGACGATACTGAAAATGAGATCGTCCAGTATTAGCGGTGTAACAGATATCGGACAAACTTTGTGCTGGATGAATTTCCAGATAATTGCGATAGGAACTGGCTAAATCTTCTAGAGCCTGTTGAGTTTTCGCTGATAGCGTTAGTAAATGAACAGGACGTTCTTTTGATTGTTTACCTTTAACCTGTTTTGGCGCTTCTTCTAAGATGACATGAACGTTGCTCCCACTCATCCCAAAGGAACTTACGCCAGCTATGCGGGGTTTTTCTTCCCTCACCCAAGGCATTCCTCTAGTGGGAACGACCACAGAAATTTTATGCCAAGGTATGTAAGGATTAGGCTTAGTAAAATGCAAATGAGGTGGTATCTCTTGATGGTAAAGCGACAGCACAACTTTCATCAAAGATAAAACACCAGCCGCCGCCTCTAGGTGTCCGAAGTTGGTCTTGACCGAACCAACTACCAACGGTTGATTGTGAGGACGGTTATGGCCATATACTGCTGCTAAGGATTCTAGCTCAATCGGGTCGCCAAGGGATGTTCCTGTGCCGTGAGCTTCCACATAACTCACCTGATGCGGCTCTACCCTAGCATTTTCTAGTGCTTGCTGGATGACTTGCTGTTGAGCTTTTTTGTTAGGCACAGTTAAACCACTACTAGGGCCATCGTGGTTGGTAGCCGAACCGCGAATCACCGCTAAAACTGAATCACCATCAGCTATGGCATCTGAAAGACGTTTGAGGACAACCATGCCACATCCTTCTCCCTGACCATAACCATCTGCCGCTGCAGCAAAAGTTTTACAACGACCATCAGGAGCTAAGGCTTTCATCTTGCACCGAGCTATGGTGTTTCCTGGGGACAGAATCAAATTGACTCCGCCCACGAGGGCAAGATTACATTCTTTTAACCGCAAACTTTGGCAAGCCAGATGCACGGCTACTAAAGAGGAGGAACAAGCCGTATCTAACTGAATGTTTGGGCCTTGCAAACCCAGCAGATGAGAAATACGACCCACGGCAACGCTACGGGCAACACCTATACCAGTGTAGCCATCCACAGAAACGGAAGTCTCTTGATTTTTGCTGAATGGAGTAACTAATTTTGTCACTGCGTTGATTGTTAAGTTATACGTATGGTCATCAGTGCAAATACCTACGTATACACCAGTGAGGCTGTTTCTCAACTTATTTGCTGCCAGCCCTGCATTTTCTAGAGCTTCCCAGGTCACTTCTAACAGCAACTTCTGCTGGGGGTCTAAACTTGCTGCTTCCCGAGGCGACATCCCAAAAAACTGAGGGTCGAACTGGTCAACTTCTGGAATAAAGCTACCATATCGGGTGTATGCCTTGGCAGGAGCTTCGGGATCTGGGTCGTAAAATTCCTCAACATCCCAGCGATCTGATGGTATTTCGCTAACAGCATCCACACCCTCGTGGAGTAAACGCCACAATGAAGCGGGGTCGTTGGCGTTCCCAGGAAAACGGCAACCCATGCCAATAATGGCAATTGGTTCTGTTTTTTCCCGATCAACTGCTTCTAGCTTATGATGAACTTGCTCTAAAAGCTCAAACAACTGCTGGGATGAAAGAGGTTGATTCACGCTATACCTCCTTGTTGAGTAGGTTTTGGATCTGTTTAAATTTTTCTATAATCGCGTCTGTTGGTATTTCTGGGGAAGTTGTTTGTTTCTCTCCAGAAATAAATGCTGGTGGTGGTTGTTTCCCATTGTTGGCAATTTCAACCGTCGCGGCTAGTTTTTCTGCCAAAACCTCTGTGACTAAATACTCAGCTAAAGAGTCAATATTAGAGTATTCAAACAAAATCGTGGTAGAAACTGCACACCCCAAACTGGTTTGCAGCAGATTCCTTAACTCTAAAGCCAGTAAAGAATCCATCCCCATATCAAAAAATCCTAGTTGCGGGTCTAGCATTTGAGATTCAGGGAATCCTAGTAACTTACCCACAACACCTTGGAGGTAATTTGTCATTAGTGAGGGGCGATCGCTAGCTTTAGCTACTTTGAGTTGTGCTAAAAACTCGTTGGTCTGAGTTTCTTTTGCTACATCATCTTCATCGATAAATGCCTCCAATACAGGCATTTTCATCCCTGCTGGCAATTGTGTCACAAACACAGACCAGTTCACAGGAAATACCCCTACAGAGGTGGCCGATTGTGCCAACAACTGCTCCAAAATTTGTAACCCTTGAGATGGCGGAATGCTACTCATACCCAAAGAGCGAATGCGGCTCTGGAACTGATCTGCCAACCGAGTAGCCATACCGCCTTCTCCCCAAGCACCCCAGTTCACGCTCAATCCTGGTAAACTGAGCGATCGCCGATGAGCTGCCAAGCCATCAAGAAAAGCGTTAGCGGCTGCATAATTACCTTGACCTGTTGAACCCAACAAAGATGCTGCTGAGGAGAAACACACAAAGAAGTCCAACGGTAACTCCTGAGTTAATTTGTGCAGATACCATACGCCGTGAATTTTGGGAGCCATAACTTTTATAAACCGTTCCCAGCTCATCTGCTGGAGAACCCCATCATCCAAAACTCCCGCCGCATGAATCACACCTCGTAATGGCGGTAAAGATACATTCGCCTGTCTGAAAATCTTGGCTGTATCTTCTTCAACAGAAACATCACCTAGCAGCACAAAAACTTCTACTCCGGCTTGCTCGATTTGGGTGATGGTTTGTTGTGCTGTCTGTGAGGGTTGACCACGCCCAGTGAGTACCAAATGTTTAGCACCTTTATCTACCAACCACTTAGCCAATTGTAATCCCAAAGCACCCAGTCCACCAGTAATCAAGTAACTGCCTTCAGGAACAATGGTGATCTCTTGCTTTTGTTCGGTGGTTGTCTGTCGGCGTACTAGTCGCGCTACCCGACGTTCTCCCTGACGGTAAGCAATCTGGTTCTCGTCGTCTTGTGAGTTCAGTTCTTGATGTAGCAACCTCACCAGTTCTTCTGCTTTGGTGTTCGATTCCAAGTCAAGTAACCGACATTGCAGTTCTGGATGTTCCAAACTGACTACCCGACCTAATCCCCACACTGGTGTTTGTTGCACTTGCACTGCTTCTTTGTCTGTAACCACACTCATCGCACCTTGGGTAACTATCCACACAGGGGCTACTTGTTTTTGGGTCTGTATCAAGGCTTGCACTAGATGCAGCAAACTTGCACAACCATATTCTAGGGCTATTTTTAACTGACTGTTGGTTGTTGGTAAACTCCACAGATGCACAATTCCCTGGAGTTGTGAGTGTTGAGCAATGTCACCCAACAGCCGTTTAAATTCTTCTGGCGCAGTGGGATTGAGTTGGTAATGTTTTTCGTCTATCTTTTGATAACTGGAACCAGGAGAGACAATCACACATCCTGCACCCAATTTCTCGACTAATCCTTTGGCTACATCACCAGGTTCTGCAAATAATAACCAGTTTCCTGTTGTTCTCTGCTGATCTATGGAATTTGAATGTTTTTGGGGCTGCCATTCTAATTCGTAGAGCCAGCGATTTGGTGTCACCTCTGAGTAAGATGTCAGTTGCGCTAATCTTTGTTGATTCCACTCAGCTATTTGCTCTGGAGATAACTGCTCTTGCTTTTGAGCTGTTAGCAATACATAGCTGGCTATTCCTTTGCTGAGAACTTTGCCTAATTGATAGTAGGATTTAAACCCTGATTTGACGTTCTCGTTGCGATTTCTGGCATACAACTGCTGCAAACGTTCCTCAAAGTCTGGGTCGTACAAAAAGTTAGATATCTCTGGACTGACATCAATAGCTGCAACTAACTGGAGATGATGTTGAGATAGTAACTCTACCCACTCTGATTTAGTAATAAAGTAGGAAGATGTTTCCTGATGATCGATAGATAATTCGCTGTTAGAGATGAAATCTGCTAACACTAAATAACCTTTTTGGTGCAAATGATTACCGATATTCGTGAATAATGATTTTTTATCGAAAATGTGGTGTGCTACTTCAAACCCGAATACCAAATCATAACGATCAGGAAATTCATCTTTAGTACTATCACGATTAAATATTTTTACCCGCCCTTGGAGTTGATTTTCTGCAACTTTGGCACTACCGAGTTTGGCTTGTTCGCTGGAAATCGTGTAGCCATTCAATTGTAGATGCTCATGTTTTTTGGCTAACTGAATTAAATCCGAAGCGTATCCGCAGCCAAAGTCTAAAACTTTTTTGCAAGCTGAGAAATCAACTTCAGCAAACAATAATTTTCTCAACTCTTTTTGAGAATCAACAATCATCTGACGTGATTTTTCTTGATTCGGCTCTGTGAGACATTTAATCCAAGAAAAACCAGGAACTTTTTCGGGAAATAAACCAAAGGTTAAAAATGCTGATTCTGATCTGACATCTGCTTGATTTCCCGCTTGCTCTTGACCTAAAATTGCTACAGCATTGTAATATTCGTGAACTATACCCCCTTTAAACTCCAGATAATTTTGCTGCCGTTTCACTAAAAGTCCTAGTAGCTTTGGCAGTAATTGTCGCTCTTGTTCGCTCAGTTCTCCAGCTAGTTCTAATTCCTTTGCTAACCCCTCGGTTTCACCTTGGTTGAGCAATTGCACAATTGGTGTAGAAACAGTTTTATCCTTGTTTTCTACCACTTCCTGCCAATAGCGTTGGCGTTGAAATGGATAGGTTGGGAGTGATACTTTGCGCCGGGAATAATCACGGTCAAATCCTGACCAGTCTACTGCTACTCCTTGTGTGTATAGTTGCCCTAAACTTGAGAGCATTTGTTGCCAATCTTCTTGAGGCGGACGTAATGAAGGCAACCATAATCCCACATTTTCTGGCAGACATTGACGACCCATGCCCAAGAGTATTGGCTTAGGTCCGATTTCCAGGAACAGTTTATATCCTTGCCGATGAAGGGTTTGCATACTCTGAGCAAAATGCACAGGTTGCCGGACATGGTTCACCCAATATTCAGGGGTGGCTATTGCTGCTGTTGCCTGTTTTCCGGTGACATTAGAAATTAGAGGGATGCAGGGTTGATGATAGGTGATTTCTTTGGCGATGTCTGCAAACTCCCCAAGCATCGGGTCCATCAGCGCGGAGTGGAAAGCGTGAGACACTTGTAGGGGTTTGGTCTTGATTCCCATGTCTGCGAAATTCTGACAAATTGCGGCGATCGCTTCACCAACACCGGAAATCACAATGCTGTCGGCACCATTGATGGCGGCGATCACTACCTTGTCTGCATAGGAGGCTATTACCTTTGTTACCTGCGACTCTGATGCCAACACCGATACCATCTCTCCGCCACTAGGCAACTGCTGCATTAATCTTCCCCTAGCTGCAATTAGTTTAAGTCCTTCTTCTAGGCTGAATACTCCTGCGACAGTTGCTGCCACATATTCCCCGACACTATGACCCATGACCACATCCGGTTTAATGCCCCAAGATTGCCACAACTGCGCTAAGGCATATTCTATTGCAAATAGAGCGGGTTGAGTGTATGCGGTTTGATTTAGACGTGAGGAATTTTCTACCAGTGCTGTTGATTGTGGATAAAGCACAGATGACAAAGGCTTATCTAAGTATGAGCGCAGAATTTGGTCGCATTCTTCCAAGGTTTTCCGAAAAGTGGGTTGAGTTTGGTACAGTTGCCAACCCATATTTACATACTGGCTACCCTGCCCTGTAAACAGAAAAGCTACTTTAGGTGAACTTGTGCTGGTAGAGATTTGACCAGAAAATAGTCCAGCAACTTCCTTACCTACTGTGATGTTGCTGAGTTTTGTAGCGAGTTCAGCTTTATCAGAGGTAATCACTGCGAGTCGATGATTGAAATGAACACGCCCTGTATTGGCAGTGTGACAGATGTCTTCTAGCTCTAATTCTGGATTATTTTCCAAATGATGAGCATAACTACTAACTGACTCTGCCAAAGCCTTTGGAGTTTTTGCTGAGAGAGATAATATCTGTAATTTACGCTCTAAAGATTTTTCAGGTTGGACTTGTTCTGGTGCTTCTTCCAAGATTATATGAACGTTTGTCCCACTAATTCCAAAAGCACTAATACCTGCTATTCTACTTTGATTGCCTACATTCCAGGGAATTGTTTTGGTGGGAACGACCAGAGGAAGTTGATGCCAAGGAATATGGGGATTAGGTTTGTTCAGGTGCAAATGGGCTGGTATTTCTTGATTCTGAAGGGATAAAACCACCTTCATCAAACCGCAAACTCCTGCGGCTGCTTCCAAATGCCCGAAATTGGTTTTTACTGAACCAACTACCAAGGGTTGATTTATCGGGCGGTTTTTGCCATAAACTGCTGCCAAAGACTCTATCTCAATCGGGTCTCCAAGGGATGTTCCTGTCCCGTGAGCTTCTACATAGCTCACCTGATGCGCCTCCACTCTCGCATTTTGTAGTGCTTGCTGAATCACTTCTTTCTGCGCCATTTTGTTGGGAACTGTCAGACCGCTGCTAGGTCCATCATGGTTGACAGCGGAACCTCGAATCACCGCTAAGACGTTATCACCATCAGCCATAGCATCTGAAAGACGTTTCAGAACTACCATCCCACATCCTTCTCCCTGTCCATAACCATCTGCCGCAACATCAAAAGTTTTACAGCGACCATCTGGAGCTAAGGCTTTCAACTTGCAACGACTGATAGTGCTGAGAGGCCATAGAATCAGATTGACTCCGCCTGCAAGGGCAAGATTGGATTCTTTGGAACGCAAACTTTGGCAAGCTAGATGTACAGCTAGTAATGAAGAGGAACAGGCAGTATCTAATTGAATATTCGGACCTTGTAAGCCAAGGAAGTGAGAAATACGACCTACAGCCATACTGCGGGCGTTACCTGTGCCAAAGTGGGCATCCATTAAGAACCTGTTCTCCAGACTCATATTTCGTTGGGCATAGTCATCTGTGCAAATGCCCACATATACACCTGTTTGGCTATTTCTAAGTTTTGTTGGTGGTTGTCCAGCGTTTTCTAGGGCTTCCCAGGTCACTTCTAAAAGCAGTCTTTGTTGGGGGTCTAAACTCACTGCTTCTCTGGGGGAAATTCCAAAAAATAGGGGATCGAACTGGTCTACTTGCTGGATAAAACCACCTTGTTTTGTGTAGGTTTTCCCCGGTGCATCAGGATTAGGATCATAGTAAGCATCAACATCCCATCGGCCAGGTGGGACTTCTGTTACAGCATCAATACCTTTATGTAATAAATTCCAGAATGAGTCAGGGTCATTTGCATTACCTGGAAATCGGCAACCCAGACCAATAATTGCGATAGGTTCAGTTTTTTCTTTGTTGACTGCTTCAAGTCTAGTTCGCATTTCTTTGATAGTTTGAAGCACTTGTTGGGAAGAAACAACTTGTTGCCCTGTCGTTAAATTATTGGTCATTTCACATTCCCTGGTTGAGTAAAAATTCAATTTCTTTCAGTTCATCTTGAAGTGCCGTCGCGATTATTTCCTCTGTCATGGCATTGGCGATCGTATCTTCAGATAGAAGTTCTATTTCACCATTAATCAGAGTTCCTTGGTTGGGATTTTCATAATATTTATCAATTTCCAATTTTTCCTCTAACTCTCCCACAAAAATCTTGGTGATTAAATATTTAGCCAGGTCTTGAATATTAAAATGTTCAGATAATGTTGTGACTGCAATAGCACAACCTAAACTTGTCTGTAATAAATCTTTGAGTTCGAGCATCATCGAATAGTTCATGCCCATGTCAAAGAATCCTAACTGTGAATCTGGGCTTTGGGAGTCATGAAATCCTAACAATTTACCAACCACACTTTGCAGGTAATTTATCATTAGCTGGTGGCGTTCCGTCTGGGGAGTTTTCTCAAGTTGTTGTAAAATTTCTGAATATGGTTTTGATAATTGACCATATTCTTGCGATCGCTTAGCTAAAATATTTAAGAGTTTAGGTAGTAATTTTTGCTCTTGTTCGGTCAGTAATTCCGATAAATTCAACTCCTGTGCTAACTGCTCTGGATCAATTTCATTCAGTAGTTGAGCAATCAGATTTAGGCTATTTTCTCGGGTATCTTTTTGATGCTTATTTTCAGATGTTTCCAGCCAATAGCGTTGCCTCTGAAATGGATAAGTTGGCAGTACCACTTTATGACGGGAATAATCTTTGTCAAACCCCGACCAATCCACCTTTAAGCCTTTTGTATACAACTGCCATAAACTTGAGAGCATTTGTTGCCAATCTTCTTGCAGAGGGTCTAATGAAGGCAACCATAATCCTGCATCCTTTGGTAAACATTGACGACCCATTTCTAAAAGTATTGGCTTGGGTCCAATTTCCAGGAACAGTTTATATCCTGACTGATACAGGGTTTGCATACTCTGACCAAAATGCACAGGTTGGCTGAAATGCTCTATCCAATATTCAGGGGTGGAGATTTCTGGTGTTGCTTTTTCTCCAGGAAGATGAGAAATGATTGTTATCTGAGGCTGACTATAGGTGAGTTCTTGGGCTACGGCTGCAAACTCTCCTGGCATGGATTTCATTAGCCTTGCCCTAGTGACAATTAGTTTCAGTCCATCTTCTAGACTGAATACTCCTGCTACGGTTGCTGCCACATATTCCCCGACACTATGACCCATGACCACATCCGGTTTGATGCCCCAAGATTGCCACAACTGCGCTAAGGCATATTCTATTGCAAATAGAGTTGGTTGAGTGTATGCGGTTTGATTTAGAAGTGAGGAATTTCTTGTAAGTGCTGTTGACTGTGGATAAAGCACTGACAACAAAGGCTGCTCTAGGTAGGGGCGCAGAATTTGGTCGCATTCCTCCAAGGTTTTCCGAAAAGTGGGTTGAGTTTGGTATAGTTGCCAACCCATATTTACATACTGACTACCCTCACCCGTAAACAGAAAAGCTACTTTTGGGCTTTCCCCTTTAGGTTGTCCTCTGACTACTCCATTTGTCTGATTAAATTTGAGAAAAGCTTCCAGTTGTTTCTGTAATTCAGCATTAGATTCAGCTACTACTGCTAATTTTTTTTCAAAATGGGCGCGTCCGCTATTAGCTGTGAAGCAAATATTTGCTGTTGATGCTTCTTGATTTGACTGCAAATATCCTTGATATTTTTTGACTAGTTCCTCCAAAGCCTGTTCATTCTTGGCCGAAAGAGTTAAGATGTGCAAAGGACGCTCAACTCCTACCCTCTGAGTCTTTGGCTGTGGTGCTTCTTCCAGAACCACATGAGCATTCACACCCCCAACCCCAAAGGAGCTTACACCAGCTCGCCGAGGTACTACTTCCCCTGCTAGGGTTTTTAACTGCTGCCATTCTTGGGTTTCAGTGACTATATAAAAGGGGCTATCCTTTAACTCAATACGTGGATTTAATTGCTGAAAATTTAGCATCTTGGGCAATTTTTTCTGCTTCATTGCCAAGAGGACTTTAATCACCCCAGCAATTCCTGCTGCTCCTTCCAAATGTCCAATATTGGTTTTAACTGTCCCTAGACCACAATAGGGTTTTGCAAATCCTGGCAGCTTATACTGTTGATACAGTTGTTTAAACCCTCGTTTCAGGGCATTAATTTCAATCGGATCACCCAAGGGAGTACCAGTGCCATGAGCTTCAATATAGGAAACCGTATTAGGGGCGACATTGGCTTTGGTATACGCTGCACGCACCACTTGGGCTTGTGCATAAATACTGGGAGAAGTCAAAGTTCGTGATTTTCCACCATGATTCACCGCCATCCCTTTAATCACACCATAAATATGATCTTTATCCTCAATAGCTTTTGCTAGAGGTTTTAATAAAATCATTCCTGCTCCTTCCCCCCGCACATAACCATCTGCATGACTGTCAAAACTATGGCACTGTCCTGTTGGGGACAACATCCCTAGTTGACTCATTTGCAGGTATCCTATCGGTAAATTCATAACACTAATTCCACCCACCAGTGCTATTTCACAGTCCTTTTCTTTCAGAGCATTCATTGCCAAATGGAGCGCTACTAGTGAACTGGAGCAAGCTGTATCCACAGGAACACTCGGACCGCGAAAATCAAAGAAGTGAGAAATTCGGTTAGGAATCATGCAAGTCCAAGTTCCTGTTCCCAGATGTCCCTCGATGTTTTCTTGATTCTGGTTAAAATAAAGAATTGAGTCGTAATTACAAGCTCCAATAAAAACACCAACTGGGCTTCCTGAAAGTTGAAATGGTGAATACCCAGCGTCTTCCAAACAAGACCAACTCAATTCCAGCATCAACCTCTGCTGCGGTTCGAGCATTTTAGCTTCACGAGGGGAGATGCCAAAAAACTGGGCATCAAACTCGTCTAAAGCCTCAATCAGTCCAGACCATTTACTAATAGTTTTATTTCGCTCTTGAGGATTGGGAGAATAATACTTCTGGGTATCCCACCTCTGGGGAGGAATTTCGGTGATGCTATTGACTCCTGCTTCCAAGTTGAGCCAAAATTGCTCGTAGTCATTAGCTCCGGGAAAGCGGCAACCAATACCTATAATAGCGATCGCTTCACTCTTGCGTTGCTCTGTTTCTTCAGTTTGGTTGGTTGGGTGCTTTGGGAATTTAACTCCCTCTTGGCTAGAATAAAAATTCTCTTGATATTGTTGGGAATTTTGATTCATCTCAAACCCTTATTCTGAGTGCGGAAACTTTTTGATCCCGTATCACTCTCTCAAGAAACCAGATTTTCTGAGACCTGAGGAATAAGCTCAAAACCAAAAGCCTGGGCTTTTTTGTGGAGATTCTTAACAATTCGCTCACGATAACGCTGCTCATAATAATGCATACCAGGATCTATTGACACGGTGATATTTTTTGCTACAAGTACTTTTGGCTCATATTTCCCAGCGATAATAGCTCGTATGATCGCCATACCTGTAGTGCCTAAATGCGATTATAAGCTTTTTCCCCGAGCTTAATCGCATGATTTAGCTAGGTAAGCCAGACTCTTACAAAGTCGAAGACTAATTACTAATTCAATCACGAATTTGTTTGTCTTTTTTTTCATGCAACAAAGCCCGTAAGCAGTGGAAACAAGAGTCTGGTTATCATCGCCGTTCTTTGTCCGAAACTGCCATTTTTCGCCTCAAAATTATCTCTGGTGCTAAGTTGATAGGCGATAGGTAAAATTTACCATTTTGCCTATTCACGCAACAACGCCTTGCTTAAGACTAAAATTCGTTTGGTTTGATCAACAGCTGCTGAGTGTTTACGTGTATGACGTTTCTTTTTACCAGAGTAATTCTGTTTTTGTTTTTCCCGATCTTGAGGACGGGTAATTGGATGCTCTGTCCCATCAATCATTACCCGTTGAACTCCGGAAACCGTGACCAAAATGCTTCTATGCTGTCGAGATGGCGTTCTGGTAGTGCCATTTTCTGCCCCAAAGCTGCTTCTAATATGGGCTGCAATCTATGCATCCACTCATGTGCTTGAGAGCGATGCATATCAATTTTCAGGCATTCCCGTTTCACTTCATCACTGTATCCTTGAGGTGGTTCGTACCAATCAATGAATTGGCGTTAGCGGAACGCACGTCGCAATTACAGCAAATGTGATTCCGTTTACCTCTTTTCTTTCCGTTCTTACGGATATAAGACGACCCACAACGCGGACATTCCATCCAGTTTTACCTGAATTCATACCTATTAACATTAGTATGTATTAAATTGAACATGAAACAACAAGGTGCAATTCTCTGGCTTACAGGGTTAAGTGGTGCGGGGAAAACAACTATTGCTCACGGTGTAGCCCAAGAACTACAAAAACGAAATTACTTAGTAGAGTTGCTAGATGGTGATATCGTTCGCACCCATCTTTCACAAGGGTTAGGCTTTAGCAAACAAGACCGAGATATAAATGTGCGTCGGATTGGCTTTGTGGCTAACTTACTTAGTCGTAATGGCATAATTGCGATCGTTGCTGCTATCAGTCCCTATCGTGAAGTTCGCTCCGAACTAAAACAGACGACTACCAACTTTATCGAAATTTATGTCCAAGCACCACTAGCAGTTTGTGAATCCCGTGATATCAAAGGGCTTTACGCCAAAGCCAGGGCGGGGAAAATCAAGCATTTCACTGGTATTTCTGACCCCTACGAAGCACCAATTAATGCAGATATTATCTGTCAAACTGATAATTTTACCGTTGAAGAATGTGTTAACCAAGTGCTGCACTATTTAGAACGTCAGGGTTTAATAGACGAATGACAAGAATGGCGCTAAGAAAAGCTCAAAGGCTTATCAATTAAGCAGTTTGTAATTGTTGGCGTAATTTGTGCCGGGGTTTAGTCATAAAGGGGTAAGCTTTGGGTCGGCGTTTATTAACTCGTGGTTCGCTGGAGGTGCGATCGCGCTGATCAACTTTGTTTTTAACTCCACAACATTTATTAGCTCAACCATCAGCGCTAGTCTGCACCAACGTTAAAGCCGATTAATTTATATGGAAAATTCTTGAAATTGGAGATTTAGTAAACTTACTGTATTTTAATTCAGTACCAGAACGAATTACCATGCATAACTATATCTCGCGTCGGGCCTTTTTCCTTAGCGCTATTAGAGCAGGAGCGGCCGGCCTTGCCACTACGCTTGTTTCAAGTACCGGAGTACTCCACAATATTGCTGGCGCGCAAAGCCCACCTCGGCGGCTGCGGCTCAACCTGCCGCCCTACCCGTTCTTTGACAATCTCAAGACCGTCATGAGTGAGGATCTGGAACTCCTCAATCGGCTCGTGAGTAGCTACGCGCGTGAAACCCCAGCTGCTTTTCAAAATCCAATTGACTTCCTCTCACGCTACGTCCCAGTGTACGTGTTCGAGAAGACACTCCGACCGTCCGAACCTGGCGACCCTTCCCTCTCGACGTTGCTTTGGTTGATGCACCTTGCCGGGTACTTTGGTGGCGTGTGGTTACGTAACGCATTGATCCGCTTCCCAGTGCCGGGTTCACCAAACCCACGTCCAGGATTTCCGCCGTCCGCGCAGAGGTTTGACTCAATTGTGACAGGCATCAATGCCGCGCTTACGGTATTCAACGGTAATGATGCTGGAGCGCTCGCATACGCCGAGGCAAGCCTTCGGGGGGCGCAGCTTCAGGGACTCACCGACAGCTACGGGTACAACGCGGGCTACCTCGACCAGATTCTCGCTGGTTCAAAGCCAACGAACGCAATAGCTCCTGTAGGCTACTTCATCTATCACGAAACCTTACTCTTCGACGGCACTTATGCCGTTGACGAGATCCGAGCGCTCGATAACTGGCGCAAACACGCCCAGCAAGCCGCGAGCCGGACTGGTAGTCGCTACGCCGAGATTGTCATCGGCGCTGGTGGTACCGATGCACTTCCAGCGATTCAGTCAGCCGGGGTCGCACGGGGCAAGGCGACGTGGCAGCCCCAGAACGTATTCCTCGCAATCACCAACTTTGACCAGCCCACCTATGACCTGCTCTTGGTGACTAGCGCATACTTCTTGCAATGCATACAGGCCACTGGTCTTGCGGCTCTTGCAGCTTCGGCAGTTGGGAACGCAGACTGGGCGAGGGCTGCTGTCCGTTCAAACGCGATGGTTGTGCCTTACGGAGGCAGCTATGGCATTGGACTCTTCGACAACACTGGTCAGCTCCCAACGTTTACATGGTCTGACGACTGACCTTAAGTAGTGGGCTAAGGCTTCCAAAATTTGTCCGAGTCCGTCACACTTCCCAGTAATCATCGAAAAATAATAGGCGCTAAATAGATGCCTAAGTCAGGAAGTCACTGCCCTAACTGCTATTGAATATTGGCTTGTTCATGACATAGATAAAAGGGTGAACGAAAAAAGGTGTGGGAGATTAGTTAGCGTAAGACATACGCTAAAATAGCCCGCTTTTGTCACTCTCCAGGAGGGTAATCCCTAGAAGCCGCATCAGGCAATCAATACAAGCTATGCTATTAGAAAAAAACGGGTGTTGTATTTGTTATTAGAAAAAAAATCGTGTTAACCCTTGGTAAATAAAAGCTCGCTTAATTCACAAATGGCAAATGTTTTCGGCGAGTGACAGAACAGGGATAGCCTGAAAACAACACTCGCATATTTTCTCCAAGGCAATCTAAAACATGTCAAATTGTTTCTATATCACTTAGGTTACGGGTCTTAGCGTTTGGCAAAGAAGAAGACACCTCAAACTGAGCGCTCTTCATCAGAAGACTGTTCACTAATAGTATTGGCTGCTTCTTGTAGCAATTCCACAGCCGTTGCCAGGAACGTACGTACACGAGTTAACTGATTTCGGCGCTCAATACCCAGTCTTGCTTCGGTGTTGCGCGGATCGTCATCATGGCTTAAATGAATAACTCTCACTTTTTCCTGTTTTTCGGATGGTTCAAATATCGGCTCATCCGCTGTGAGTTTGTTGTATCCGTAAACTCCACTTGGGCGCTTCACATTATAATGATGTACTTCACAGCCGCTAGGAGCAATGTATAATCCTTCTATATTATTTAAATTTTGATGCAATTGTGCAACAGATGCGGCGATCGCGGCCATTTGTGCAGCAACACCCAGCGATTCAGCACTTTGAGGACATCCTCTCGACATTAGCATCATCACTGCCGCTTCGCGGCGCGTAGTTCTAAAGGTTTCCTGGATGCGTTCCCACTCTTGTTGCCTTTCTTGAGCCGCAATCTGCCGCACACGAATTAGTTCGATTTCTTCATCTGGAGTCAGCTTAGTGGCTGCTCCACAGGTTTTATAATTTAGGCATTCAGAAGGGTCAAGTCCCGGTTGTAACATCATTGAAGCACAATCAAAGCCGAGTCCACATATCTTTTGAGGCATAATTATTATTACTTTGTTCTAGCTATTATATTTTATCTAAAAAGCTAGAACAAGGAGTATATCAAAACATAAGGTATTAATCGTATTTAATATCGGATAAAAGATAATGAATTCTTATTTTGTGTTGTAGTGTTGTACTACGATGTAATTTCAAGCATAATATGAGCAACTAACTCAGTTAATGGTTTCCAGCGTGGCAAAACTCACCATTGAAATACCAGATGAACTAGTCGGGCGTTTAGAACCTTTGCAAAGTCGGTTACCTGAACTGCTTTGGCGATTGTTGGATAACGATCCCAAACAAACAACTGAGCAGTCAAAAGTTAATATAGGAACTGTAGAAATACCCGAAGTTTATCTGGAAGTGCTGGATTTCTTAATTAAGCGCCCAACGCCAGAAGAAATTGTTGGGTTTAAAGTTTCGCCACACACACAAATGCGGCTGCAAACATTATTAGAAAAAAATCGCTCTGGTTCACTCACTCAAATAGAAATAGCAGAATTAGATGTTTACGAGCAATTAGAACATCTGATGATTTTACTCAAGGCGCGAGCTAGGGAAAAGTAATCAAATAAGATGACATCTAATTCAATTTCAACGGAACTTAGGAAGCTGGTCGTCAATAGAGCTTTAGGACGCTGTGAATATTGTTTAATCCATCAGGATTATTCAATTTATACTCATGAAGTAGATCATATTATTGCCGTGAAACATGGTGGTGAAACTGCGGCTGAAAATTTAGCACTTTCATGCCTATCATGCAATCGTCATAAAGGTTCTGATTTCGCTACTATCGATGCGGCTACTGGAGAAATTGTCCCATTATTTAACCCACGCCGTCAAATTTGGGATGAACATTTCTATTTTGAAGCAGGGAGAATTGAAGGAAAAACTCAGATGGGAAAATCTACTGCAAAATTACTTCAGTTCAATATTCCCAATCGTGTGCTGCAAAGGCAAGTATTAATGAGCCAACAACAATATCCGTAAGTATTGATTGCATACCTGATTAAGTAGGAAATTTAGATTTAATTGTGGTTGCAGTCGAGCATTGAGTAAAACTAATTTATAATCGCATTATTTTCAGTCTAGTTACAGCATTATTCAAAATAAACAACTAATACTATTCTTTTAATTAATTGCATAAAAAATGATAGAGAGCGCAGAATCTTTACCACCCATTAAATTAATTCCGATTGAAGATGCCACAGTTAATAAAGAGTCAGGAAGTAGTAAAAGGAATACTTTAAAAACTCCTCCAATTGATATCCGGTGGGTGAAAGTATTGGAATTTTTACGCAGCAACAATCTCGCACCCAACAGCCGCAAGCTTTATGAACGCGAACTCAAGCGATTTTTGGGATGGACGCAGTTGCACTATCATGAGATGCGATCGCGTCATATAGGTTTGTACAAACAATACTTGATGGAAGAAGTCAGCACTGATGCAGGTAAACCACTTTCCAAAAGCAGTATTAATGCAGGACTTGCTGCTATAAAGAGTTTTTTCAAATGGTTGAGTCTCACCTACCCAGAGATGATGACTACAAATCCCACACAGGGGGTCAAGTTGGAAAAAGTACCTCTGCCACCTGCTCAAAGTTTAACAGCAGAACAGATGGAATCAGTGTGGTCAGCTTTGGAATATTTAGAAGAAACAAAGGTTCGGGATACCGCACTGGTTCATATTCTCAGTCATGGACTCCGCGCTGGGGAAGTGGTGAATTTAAATGTCGGATCATTTGATGGTAAGCTGCTGTTCTTACCTGACACAAAGACCGCCCAACCTCGCTTGGTGCCTTTAAGAAAAGAAAGTAGAGAGGTACTGGTAGAGTATTTGCAATGGCGAGAGGCGCAGGGAGAGGTTTTGACTAGCCTCAGTCCACTGATGATTTCGTACCATCCATCATATCTTGGAGAACGCCTTTCTTATCACGGTATTTACTTTGCTGTAGAAAAAATTGGCGAATTGGCTGGTATTGAAGACTTGCATCCGCATCAATTCCGTCATACTTATGCTACTGATTTATTGCTACTGGGTGTAGACCCAACTCATGCTCGGAAACTGACAGGGCATACTAGTGAGAAAGCTTTTCGACGGTATACACTTCGCAGTGAGCAAGAAGCGGCGATCGCTGCTTATTACCGTGCCATAGGTGAGGAAGAAGTGGAGTAGCATATGCCAAAGCCACTGAACACCAAGTGTCAGTTGTGCGCCAAATTACCAACAGCTAAAGCTAAGGTGCTGCATGGGGCGCAAGGAGATGGATGCTGGAATCCTCGTGTATGCCATAATCGGCGCTCGTTTTACCGTAGCCGAACTAAAGATAATAGGAGCATTGATTCAATAGCGGTCGAACCACCTGCTACGTATTTTGCTGTACTGTATTTATACAAGGAGCCAGGAGATAAACCATTACACGCTTTGGGTGCTGAACTATGGTTGGGGCAAAAACCGATTTGTCGTCTGGAACCAATTCATTGCTTTGGGCTGACTGCTGGCAAGATACGTAGCTATACAGATAAGGTGTTGCAGGCTTTTGCCAAAGAATATGGTGTTTCGCTGTATCAATATAAGGATATGTTTGAGATTAGCCCCAACCACTGTCCAGTGCGTCCTTGTCCGCTACATCCGGAATCATAAAGATGAATACATACCGTCAATTAACGATTTGGGATGTGCTTGATCAAATTTCAGTTGCACCACCAAACTCAACGCTAGCCCCAGTGTGGCATTGTTTGGATGCAGAACTACCAGATTTATCTGTGGAAGCACAGTTAGAAACTGCTGCTGTTGCGTTTAATCAAATTGCAGATATCCTCAAATCTCGTGCGGTAATGCTGTTGCAGGATGTGCGCGAGCGCAATAGTCCATTGGGGCCGATTGTCAGCACTGATATCTTTGCTGGGTTGGTGCGAACTACAATGCAGCTTGATTTGGATGATTTGATTGAACCTCCCATAGCGCAGACCTTCAAACCACATGGCCCGCATCAGTTTTCCAATACTGGCTCTCAAGGTGATTCAGTGGTAGCACCTGTGGAGAAAGAGAAAGTTTTAGAAATGTTGGAGGAAGTCAGGACTGTAGAAGATGTTCACAAGCTGGCGGGTGATGAAGATGTGCACAAGTGGCAAACTGCGATCGCTTACTACCTTGCAGATATCCAAAATGAAATTTCGCTTCCCCAACTTCAACGTGCTTTGAAAATGCCGATGGTAGAGGTATGGTTGGGATTGCTGCTGGGTGGGTTTAATTTGGAGCAGCGTGGTGATTTTTATCAGAATCAGAATATTTGGATAATAAAAAACGATAGCCAAAATAAATGAAATATTTTGAATGTGGGCAGATTATTACCTGGTTAATGTAGAAATTTTATTTAAGCTCAAGTAGTTAAAGTATTATCGTTTGCCCCTTCTAAAAATTCTTGTAGTGTCCGCAAAGTTCGTTTGGTCGAATCAATGAATACTAATTTGATGCGAGCTTCAACCGCAACTAATGGATTGCCTTCTTTGATGATTTCAATTGATTGCCAAAAATTTGCTTGGTAGTTAGATGCTTTCTTGTCTGATTCTAACTTGGTATGAATCATCACATTTTCCAGGATAATTTCTTTACGATAATTAACTTCAATCCGAGCAACAACCGGAAGAATTTTCTGTTTGCCCTGTAAGTTGTGTTGTTTTAGCCAATGCCAACGCCCAGTTTCTAAATACTCCAAAACAGTAGCATTGTTAACATGACCGAAACTATCTAGATCATTCGGACGTACCTGTAGTTGCAAGGAAACCAGTTCAAAATTCATTAATTCAAACTCTCTTAATATGGATTTATTCAATTGGTTAAAATACTATTAGGCTATATCTGGAGATTTTTCGGATAAAATCACTACAACAGTGAAAACTTAAGAATATAGGAATCAGCATTCAGGAGCCAGAAGGGTTAAATAATGAGGAGAAATATAAGTGTTAAGAATTTCCAAAAAAATTTTTTCTACTTAATTTCCAAGCAGGACACCATCCTGCCTGATAAGCATCATCTGTAACATTCTCAATAACTATCAACCCATCTAATCCGATGTAGTAAGGTAAAGGACTAGCAGTAATCCAGCCATATGCTATTGCTTCAGAATCTCGTTCTTCAAAGGTAAAAACATCTAAACCTTCTTCTAAAAAGTAATATGGCAAATAACAACAAGGATACTCTCTAATACTGGTTCTTTCTACAGAATATTTTTCCCACTTAAATTCAAATCCCTGTATTCGTCGATAATTATTCTCTAGCCAATTATAAAGTCTTTTGCCGATTTCAAAAGCTTGAGGTTTGCTGATACAGGCAAGCTTTGGAGTAAACATTTCACCATTAAAATGAACTGTAATATCCCAAAGTTCTTCCTCTTCAGTAAAATCTATATCCTCATCAACCTCAATAATTCCAGCTTTATATAATTCAGCAGGCACGACTCTTTTCTCCTATAGTACTAATTTTTCACTTCTGGGCAACAGTTCCTTTCCTCAAAAACCCGACTTCTACGCGGTAAACTGTCTGTACTAGAGTATATAAGTAGTGTAGACATGGCTGCTATGGAACGCGAATCAATTAACTTCAAACTTCCCAAAACCTTAACTAAAGCACTCCGCACTGCCGCAAGAGAACGTCACACCACTGCTACTGATTTAGTTATCCAGGGTTTGTATCATGTCCTGGGGCCAATTTCTGGTACAGAAGTGAGTATAGAAACTCGTCTACACAATCTAGAAGCCCAACTGACCGCACTCGCTAATAGGCAAGAAGATAGTATAGAATCGGGTGTAGAAGATAGCTCAAAACAAAGACTTTCACTATTAGAGCAAAAAACCGAAGCCATTGCCCAACGCTTAGCAAAAATAGAAGGAGCAATTTCTGTCCTCTCTGGGCGCTCATATCCAAGCTCTAAGCGCAAATCAAATAATTACCACCCGCCACAACTAGAACTTCAACCATTACCAGCCCAAAACTTAGCCTCAAGACTAGGTTTAACAGCGTCATATCTTGTAGACCACTTTGAAAAACTTTCCACCAAAGATTTCATCAGTTGGACTCGTAACCGCGACCCAAGAAGCATTGGTTGGGAGTTCCACCCAGAAGATGGTTTATACCATCCAGTACAGCAGTAGTTTACAAATCCATCAACTTCAAAGCGCTGCTATCACTCGGTCTAGCCTTGAGATAGCGGTCAGTCACCGCCAAGTTGGCATGACCCAAAGTTTCCTTCACCAGCACTGGGTTAGTTCCCCGCTCAATCGCATGAGAACCATGAGCATGACGCAACCAGTGAACTGAAACCTTTTCACTCAGCCCAGCAGCTTCTGCTATCTCCTTAATAATTGGATGTAGATTTTGACGGTCGAGATGCCCTCCCTTCTGACTCGCAAACACTGGATCTGTCGCGAGTGCATTTCCCTTAAACTCCATCAATTCCGCCCATAGCTTCGACTTAATCAGAATAGTCCGGTTTTTGCTGCCCTTGGCCTTACGAACATAAACCTGACCACTGTCTCCGCGCGAACTTAAATCTCCCCAAGTTAACTGACACAACTCATTAGCCCGTAATCCTGCTTGATACAACAGCTTAACGATCAACAAATTCCGACGCGCCGTGTATTGTCTTTTGGGTGTCTTCACTTGTTCCAATTTTTTCTGTGCCATCCGCACCAACAACTTAATATCTGCCTCATCCAAATAGCGTTCATTGATTGCGTCTGGCATTTCATTAAGCTTGAGTGCCATACCAACATTGAAAGGTAAATAACCAATTTTATGAGCAAAAGAAATCAAACTTTTAGCCGCCGCCAAATACATGCGTTTAGTACTTTCAGCTTGACCCTGAAATTGAGTTGCGTATTCCACCAAATCTTCATAGGTCACCTTGTTGAGAGGTTTCCCCAAAAACACCAAAAATCGCTTCGTATAACGCTGGTAAGCCTGTACAGATGACTCTGCCTTCCCTTCCAACCATAAAGCAATCAACTTCGCCTCCCCCTGCCTGGGAGATAGAGTAGCGATCGCCTGACGATAGTTGTTCACATGTACCAGCGACAGAGCCATTTGTTTTACCTGTAAATTTATCAGACATAATTTAAGTTTTGTCTGTTTTTATAAGGTCTGATTTTTATTGTCCCTTAATACAGGTACTCGGGATACATCTGTCTCATTTATTAAGTTATGTTAAAGCATCACTTACTTAAGTATTTAATGCTTTAAATGCTAAGTTATATACTTAATTATTCTGGCACAAAGCGTCTGAGGTGATTGTTTGGCATTGTGGCGTTACAGCAACTGTCATCCCTGAGCTTGGCTAAGGTCGCAGTGTTCAAGGGGCGACCTTAGCGGTGGGAGTATATCTGTTTGAGGAAAATTTGGTCAGCCAGGAATTTTTCCAGCTGAAATGGAATTCATATTCCAAAAGCAAGAGATATGGCGGTAAGTTCTACCGTGTAAGCCTGTGGAGTAGACAAACCCAAGAAGAGTCATCTTGAGACTACGTTGAATCAGGAAGTAAACATCAAAATTACATAAGTCTATTTTTTACTAGATAATGGTAGTTTTGGGTAGGTTTTACAGAACGACAGAACGGTAGTTCACCAGCTATTTGATGTTTTAATATCTATAACAACTGGAATAGGGTTGAGAAACTTTTGGGCAGCAGCAACCATGCAATTGTGTAGTGTGTGGCTAACTTGCTCAACTTTAGTCTCTGGACATTCCAGTACAATTTCATCATGTCTTACACAGATAAGTTTTGTTTTGAATTTAGCTAATGGGTTTGAAAGTTTTACCATAGCTAATTTGTTGATGTCGGCGTTTAAACCTTGTACTGGATGGTTAAAGAGCTCTGATAGTCGGGGCTTGTTTACCCATCTCCGTCGTCTATTTGCTAGTGTACGACTTTCTTTAATGCCTCTCGTGTATTCATGTTTGATGTTTTCATGCCATTTAGCTATTCCAGGATAAGCTTCAAAGAATCGTTTTCTGAAAGCTTTTGCTTGTTCTAATGTCATTGCCACCCCATATTTTACTTGGGCGTAAATTTGGAGTTTGGCAGCGCCCATACCGAAAATCAATCCAAAGTTTATTGCTTTTGCTAATCTGCGGTCTTCTTCAGTTACTTCATTGATATGTTTTCCAGTTACTAGAGATGCTGTTAATCGATGTAAGTCAGCACCTTGGCGATAGGCTTGGCACATCTTTATATCAGCACTAAGCCGAGCCATAATTCGTAGTTCTATTTGGGAGTAATCGGCTTTGATAATTTTATAGCCAGGGGCAGCAATGAAGCAGCTACGGGCTGTTTGATCGCGGGGAATATTTTGTAGAGGTGGTTTGCGGCAAGAAAATCTACCGGATTTTGCTCCTAATTGATAATAGTTGGGATGAATTCTCCCAGTTTTGGGGTGGATATGCTGCGGTAGTTTCTCGGTAAAAGTGCCGATAATTTTGGATAGACGGCGGTAATCTAGCAATGCTTGAATTATGGGATACTGTGCAGCTAAAGAAACCAATTTACTTTGATTAGTTGAGTTGATTTTGATACCAATAGCTTGGAGAGCAGCCAAAACTTGCTGAGGTGAATTCGGGTTTACTGCATCTGTCAGTTCTGGCAGCAATGACATCTGAGAGCTAGCAATACGGAGTTGCTTGAGTTGGTTTAAAGCATCTGTTTTTTCAATTTCTAGTTTTGCACCCAGTATCTGCCATCGAGACAAGTCAAATAGCATCCCGTTAAGTTCCATTTGAGCAACAACAGGCATACACTGAAATTCAAGTCGGGCAATTTTGAGTAACTTTGCCTGCTTTAACTTCTTGAGGAGAATTGGGTAAAGGTCAAGTAATATGGCAGCATCAAAGGCAGCATAGTGCAATTGAGCTTTGGTAAGAGGTTTACACCAATCGCTGATTTGTTGAGTTTTATCTAGTTGAAAGTGTAGTAACTTTTTAACTATATTTTGTAAAGATGAGCTTGTTTTTAATCCTGCGGTTAGAACTTTATAAGCAAGTTGGGTATCAAAGAATTTACCGGAGGTTTGAAGTCCTGCGAGTGTGAGAAATTGCCAGTCGAACTTGGCATTATGAGCAATTTTGACAGCAGAGTTACTCAGGAGTTGTTTTAAAAGTGAGCGATCGCTTTTGGGAATAGCTGGTAAATCTATCAGCACTACCGGATGGTTTGGTGCAGCTATTTGAATCAGTCTAATAGAATCAGTTAGGGGGTCAAGTCCTGTTGTTTCACAATCTATGGCTAAAACTTCTGCCTGAAACAGAAGTTGAAGAGCAGAATTAAGACTTGAAACATTGGAAACAAGAGTATATTGTATGGTAAAAATATTGATATTATTTGTATTTATTAAGCTTGTAAACATAATGAATTTAATTTTAATTTATCACCTAGAAGCGATAGCTTGTATATCTAGCAACTTCAAATTAGTTTTATAAAAAGATTTGAAAAACTATTAAAGAGAGGTAATACTATCGATATTCCTCTCTTTATATGATTAACTGACTTGACGTTTACATGTTTTTGCAATGTTAGAATGCTGAATATTTTCTCGAACAGATGTAAAAGCAGTAGGAGCCAATTCTCTGATAATGGGTGCGACAATTTCTGGTGCCAGTTCTAAACGATGCTGAATCTGTGATTGCAACCAGGCTAAAGGAACACTTTTACTGTTGACTTTTTGTTTGATAATTAAGTCATGATTGGATGTTGAAGCTTTTTTTATGGCAGTAGCAATTTTTCTGGCTGTCCGTAAATCAATTTTGTCTACATCAATGCTAACAAAGTTGTCTGGTTGAGGTTCTGGTTTTGATATAATACGGTTAGTTGATTGATTTTGATTTTCTAACTTGAGAGATTTCTTAATATCAATAGATTCAAGGTGTGATTGTTCAGATGTGGTGTTGTTGGTATGGTATTCGATATTGAGTGTGAATTTTTGCCACAGATGGACTATTCCCGCAACAAAATCAACGACCATTACAATGGCATATAAGGCTGTAATTCCAATGATGAGATGATTTAAAACTTCTTGAATTTCTTGAGTATTCATGATGATTAATTTGAGAATAGATGTTCATAACTAAAGAAGCGAGCGCTTCCATTTAACAGAAAAATCCTCAGATAAAAATTTGAATAGGCTGAGGAGAAGAGTGAAAATTCAGAACAAGCTAATTTGCACAGTTGAATTTGATGAAGGTTGAGGAGTTGGGGTGCTTTGGGTCGAGTCTAAGTTCGACTTGGTATTGACATGTCGCTTACCCCATCCCTCTTGTGCTGCGTGTTTAACTATGCTGCGTCGAATTGACCTGCTAAGATAGTTGAATTCATTTTTTACCTGATTAAAATGAATGATGCGATTATTGCTGGCATTGCTCGTATCACCATCACCTATAAATTCATAAAAACTCTTACAACCCTTTGGTAATTTATCGTATTTGGTTAAAACTTCATTACCTACCCAAAGATAAAGGTCAGCGTAGTCCCTATGTAAAGGTGCTTCGTAAGTTGCTGGCATCATGTAGGTAAGAACTTCTGTGGCTGTGCTGGAAACACCAACCTGATTCTGTTCATATTCAGTGAAGATAAGTTCCAATCGATCCTGAATACAAGCAAACTTCAACCATTGGGGAATCGTATCACTCCAAGGACTGCGATAGATTACTAATGGCCCTGCAAGGTAGCGAACATGGTGTAGGGAAAATTCAGCTATTTCTAAAAGACTTGCTAATAATTCTTTTGGTATATTTAAACTTGCCAGAATTTGCAGCATTTTTCGGGTGTTGTCTGGTAGTTTGCTACTATTACCATTACTAATTTCTGCCATTATTTCTGGTGAAATTAAATTCATTTGCTCCATTTTTTATCTCGATATGAGCGCATCACCAAAAATAGCCAATCGGCTAAAAAATTAATGTCCAATAGGTGAAGGCTGATACTAGATAAATATTTTTATGCTGGCATTGCTACAGGTTTTTTAGATAATGTCAATGAATAACGAACCCACAATTAACCAAAATCTTGATCCTGACGACAGTAGTAATTATCAGTCTGGCAGTGGCTATCAATCTTTATGTTACGGTGTTAAGCAATCAAGTTCTGGAGATAATAATAATCCCTGGCAAGCAGACCAATTTAGGGATGGTTATCAAGAGAATATCTTTGAAATCAATCTTGGGGATACACCTTACACTGAATCAGCTGCCAATCCTAATCCTCAATTACCAGGATATGGTTCTGGCTCAGGTTACAAGTCTAAGAAAAGTCAACAGTCAGCATCCCCTGAGTTAGAGTTATAAGTCATATTTTCACTCTCTTTCTACACCCAATAAGCAACAAGTAATTGGGTTTTTGGCGTTGCTGATCCGTGGGATGATTTTTGTCGGGCTTACGCCCCGCTTCGCTAACACGCTCCAGGCGCAGAGAGTAAGAGGTTGAGAGATTGAATTTTTAATTTTCATTCCTTCATTCAGCAACGCCGGGGTTTTATTCAATAAATTACTTTGCTTGTTGGGGTATAGTTGCTGTCATTTTAAAACCTGAAATTATGAAGATTCCAAAAGCATGGATATTTCTTCTGGTTGTCATTAGTTATATTATTTATAGTATTGCTGCACAAGCTACAATCAACACATTTGGTGGCAATTTACCGACTCGAATTGTAGAAGTTGCAAATCCTCAGTCTCGACTAAGAGCTACTAAAGTTTTGCTCCCAGACTGGAGCCGTATTTCTCTGTCCCAGCTACCAGGTATCAGTCAATCTGGTGCAATTGATGGCAGTCCATACAGCCAAACACTGGGTTATGACTTGAGTCGCAGTTGGAATGTAGGTATGACTCCTGACCAATATTTGAAGTTAGGAGATATCAGTGAAGCATTGCAGGCAGAGGAGTTTTCTTTGCAGGCGATCGCTTTCCGCACAGCACCAGAGGCGAACACAGATATTAAAAGTATAGATTTAAACAAAATTACCTTGAGTAAATTTCCTCTAATTGGGGAGCAAACATTGATGCACTTAGCTCAGGTTGTTCCAGAATTAGCTGACATACAAGTAAACAATATTACACCAGTTAACGCATTACTAAAATCTCAAGGAATTGCCGCATCTAATTTAACATTAGCTCAGGTACTCAAACAGTATGAAGTTGGGCAAATGAAGCTAGGACAAATTGACTTGTCAAAGTTTTCTATTTCTTCAATTCCTAACTTAGATGCAGTACAGCTACAACAATTTACAGGCTGGATGAATAGCAATGTTTGGGATATTCCTGGTTTGGGACAAGTACCTTTAGGGTCAATGCCTAATCCCATGACTGAAATTGGTAGTTTGGTAATGCGGATTGATGTAGTTTATGGGCCAGCAGAAAATCGGCGTAACAATACGATTTCTGGTTCAGATGTGCAAGGGTTTTCTGTGCCTTGTAATGAAAAAGACTGCGCTTACTTAGAATTAGATGATTTAGAAAATGCAGGTGGTAGGGAGTTCCACGATCGCAGTAAGTTAGAAGGAAAGCAGTGGATTTCCGGTAAATACCAAGAAGTCGAGGGCGGGCAGGGTATCCTGAAAGCAGTGAATAACGGTCGGGAACCAACAGGAAGGCTACCGTTTGGTAAAGCTTTTAAGGTGGTGGTAATGGAGCCGAATGAAACTACTGATACGGTAGATACGGCTTTGTTCTTTCGGTTCTGTGCTTGGCGAATGGGTTGTACACCTTATTTTATCGGGCCTGTTCCTTTTTTCAGCTACAAGGTTAACTCCTTGATGTTTGTAGGCAATTTGAGCGAACAGAGGACAAATACTGCGTATGCTCCAGTTCGAGCGACAAGAGAGCCTCAAGCTAGCGCTACCAACGGTACTGGAGTAACAGAGAAGATTAATCCATGTACGTTTAGTAATGATAGTAAATCGATAACAGGTCAATCGTTCTCCGGTATTGATTTGCGATTGCCTCCGGCAGTGCGCTTGGCGCAATCGCTCTTAAATGCAATTGGGGAAACTGAGAGCGCTAGTAGCAAGGATTACAAAGCAGTTGGCGTATATTCCTGTACTGATAGAGGTTCAAATTGTGGTCGCGCTCTCGGTCGCTACCAGTTCATGAGTTATAACCCCTATGTAGTGCAGTTAATTGCTGCCAAGCCTGGAGGTCAAGAGTTCCTGAATCAAGTCAAGCAAAGGCATCAACCAACAGAGGCTGAACTATTTGAGTTTTTTCCGACTGCTGACCAAGATAGGGCGTTTATGGCTGATATGGCTAACAAAATTCAAGTAACACAAGAGCAAATCGATCCGGCTACAGGACAGCCATTTACGGGCGAACGCCTAATTGAACGAGTGGCTCAAAAGCATTTTGGTGGTGATTACAGCAAAGTGGATGGAAATGGCTCAGATGCCCTTGGCCGTCTCAGTCTCAAAGATTACGGCAAAAGCACTTTAGCTCGTTATCGCAATAACAGTAATAGCGAGAACGGAAGCTTAACCTGCTCTCCTAATGTAACTTATAGCTACATCAGCAGTGCTAAAAATACTGAAAATGGGAGGTAGAGTATGACAGATTTATCTAAAACCTCTATTACGTCAGCCCATGAGATAAAAGAAATACTTGATACTGATACCAATTCAAAAAAACACCTTGGACAAACAGCGCAAGGCAAGGAAGTTGATTCTTCCTCTGGCTCCTTTACTCAGTCTCAACCACTGAGGACAACTGGGTATGAATTACCAGCACCTCCTATGAGGGTACGCTACTGGATTCATTGGTTTCGCATTGGCTTGGGCATCTTTTTGTTGCTGTCAGTTTTTATTAGCTTAGGAGGCTGTAGCTTAAATGCGGCAACCGTTAATTGGAATAAAGCTACTAATTTTGTGTCTACTTCAGTAATTGAACAGGTAATTGTAGAAAATACAGCGTTAAATGCCAAAGCATCTGCTAAAAATATACTGGCTTGGAGTGTGGAAGGAAAAGACGGCAGGTTGGCAGTTTTCAACTTTAATACGCCTGATGTCTGCGGTGCTTTGGGATGTCTGTATACTGGTTACTGGGTCAGAAAGGACAAACCAATCACTCAGGTATTCTTGAGTTACTTGAATCCCAATCTGCCACCAGGTAAGCATTTATTGGAGGTGGGAGAGAACCGAGGTCAGGCATTATCGTGCATTAAGGTACTGCAAACCGAGCAAGAGCAGCTACGTCAATTGAATTTTTGTTTCAATGGCACTGGCTATCAACTTGCTGATAGTCAGCTTTTTACAAGGCGTGAAAATTCTCAAAGTTGATCACTCAAAATCTAGAAGAAAACTCTGCCGTAGTCTTCTTGCCTACAGCAGGGTATTTTCATCGGAAGTCGGCGGAAAACTCCGATCCGTGGGTAGAGTGTTTCATGTGACATACTCTATAGTTGCATTGGGCTATTCCTCATCATCTAGTTCCTCGTTGTTCTCAAAATCATCGTCTAAATCAGCTTCCAAATCGTCGGTTTCATCGAGGAAGTCGTCATAGTCAATAAGTTGAATTTTTCGAGGTGGCTTGGTTGCTGGTTTGGATTTACGAACGCTTTGAGTTTTGTTCTTATTCTTATTTGGTGGCAATACTTCCACATCTCGTGATACCGATTCTCCTGGTAAAGCTGGTAGGGATTGAGGTTCATTAAAACCAGCGATCGCATCATGTTGTTGCCAAATTAGAGTTTTAGCTGTGGGTTTACCCAAATACAGTTGCGGCAGATTTTCAACTGTTGGTTTAGTATAAGCTACAGTTTTGCAACAGTTATGTTTATTTTTACCTTCACCTTCTTTAATTGCTTTAAACTCAACTTCTAGCACACCTAAACTCCGCCATTTATCACTTTTACCACTAAATGGCACTTGGAAATAATCAGCGAAGGTTTTCTCTAATGAACGGTAAAACTCCTCACGTACTGATTTAAAACTCCAGAGAGCCACATTTTTAAACCGGACTACAACAGGAATAGTATGTAATGGCTGATTCCTATCATCAAGAAACATGAGTGCGTGTTCTGAACACACATCCATTGTTTTCTTGTCAAGACTATGCCTGTAATCTTCATAAAATCCGACGAAAGAACCACCCACTTCTTCAACATCTGATTTATAGCGGATATATTCTGGTGCAAAAGCTAAAACTAGTAACCGACATTCAGTAATTAATAGTCCGGTGACATCTTCAGTCAAAGTGACGGTAGTTAGGTCATCTTCTTTTGGTAATTCAATCCAACCAGCTTTTTCTAACTGGTCTTCTGGAATCAAAAGTCCAGCAGGTTTATCGTTAACGACAATACCATAGGGAAGAATCGGTTTGCGAACCTGGTTATAATTATCATTGAAAAGTTCTGGATCTATTTCAAATTCGCTTCCTTCAAAGTCATAATCATCAGTATCAGTTGTTCTAGCTTGACCACCTTTAGGTTTATCAGCAGCAGTTTTGGCAGTAGATTGATGGGGGCGATTAGAGTCGTTTGTAACTTTTGATTTAACCATTGGACTGCATAAATATGATTGTCCAAAGCATGAGGCGTTAGCCTCTCAGTGTTTATAAAGAATGACCCCAGCCAGATGTTAGACATAAAGCTTGCATATTCAATGATATTGAACGTTCACTATTAAGTGTTAACTGTCAAGTGCGATCGCTTTCCTTAGTACTATTTCGCTTAATCTCTATGCTAAATTAAGCGACAGACTGCTAAAAATTCGCGTAAGACAGCAGAAGAATTATCAGATCGCCAAGCAGCTACAATCTTTAGCATTGGAGTCGGTTCTTGAATCCCTCGATAAACAACTCCCTGACGTTCTATCGTTTTCACATTAGCAGGCAGCAAACTGATCCCAAGCCCTCCAGCAACTAAGCTCAGAATTGTCAACATCAAAGTAGCTTCTTGCGTCACTTGGGGAACAAAACCGACTTTCTGACACAAACTAACAATTTGCTGGTACAAACTATAGGACAGATGGGAAGGTGGTAGGATAAAGGACTCATGGGCAAGAGATTGTAAAGAAATTTCAGCCTGAGCAGCCAGAGGATGGTTTGATGGTAGAACCAAAACTAAAGACTCTTCCTTAATTGCCTCAACATATAATCCTGTGTCTTGGTGATTCAAAGCTGACCAGTGCATCAACCCAATATCAATTTGTTGGGTTTCCAGACCCTTAATTAAACTGTAAGCAGTGTGTTCTTGTAAAACAAGTTTGACATTGGGGAAGTTAGTACGAAACTTGCTCAAAAGACTGGGGAGAACGCTATTAGAAACTGAGCTATTGAATCCAACTATTAATCGTCCAACCTTTCCCTGACTAGCGAGTGTTGCCGTCTCAATGGCATGGTCAACTTGAGATAAGATTAAATGGGCTTCTTTGAGAAACTCAAGTCCTGCTTTCGTAAGCTGTAGTCGATTTTTATTACGGTCAAATAGAGAAACACCTAATTTTTTTTCTAAGTCTTTTATTTTATCGCTGAGATTGGGCTGAGCCATGTGCAATTGTTCCGCCACCTTGCTAATGCTACAGTTTTCTTGCTGTGCCACAGCGATAAAGTAGCGCAAGTGTTGTAGTTCAACATTATGTCCGCGTTGAAATACCATTGAGCATTACCTTCTTGATGATACCCTTCTTCTTCACTTTCTCTAGATGAAACTAATCCTTGCTGCACAAGAGTTTCATTTCTTCGTGATAGTGATGTTTATTTTACTATAAAATAAAGACACAAACTCAATTACATTAACAGTTTTAAACATGGCTTTTGATTCTGGTTTTCGGAGGCTGACAAAACCAGGGTATATGATTTTTTATATGATATTATCTCAAATATCTAGTAGCAGTAAATTTAACTTTCCTTTAAGCTGAATTCAACATCTTAAAGGAGAAAAATTTATGTCTCATTCACCAATCAAAAACATTGCTCTTGTTGGTGGAACTCATGGAAACGAACTGACAGGAATTTTTCTAGTCAAGAAGTACGAACAAAACTCTCATTTAATTAGGCGCGACAGCTTTGAAATCTTAACTTTATTAGCAAACCCTCAAGCGATCGCGGCAGGACGACGGTATATAGATACTGACCTTAATCGCTGCTTTAAACCTCAAGATTTACAAAATCCAAAGCTGATTAATCATGAGCAGTTACTTGCTAGACAAATCGCTTTTACTATTGAGCAGTCAAAGATTGATTTAATTATTGATTTGCATAGTACAACCTCTAACATGGGTCTGACAGTGATTTTGCACAATCATCATCCCTACTTGTTAAATTTGGCTGCTTATCTAAGTAAGATAAATCCTTTAGTTAAAGTTTTGCAATACCCATTGAATCAAGACCATCCTTACTTGAGAAATCTCTGTAAATTGGGTTTTGCTATCGAAGTGGGTGCAGTTGCTCAAGGAGTTTTACAAGCTGATATTTTTGAGCAAACTGAAGCCTTGATTATCAATATTTTAGATTACTTGGAGCAATCTAATCGGGGAGAAATTGTATCTGTTGATAATAACCTTACCATTTATCGTCAAATAGGGAATATTGACTACCCCAGAAATGAATCTGGTGAACTGCAAGGGATGATTCATCCGCAACTCCAGTTTCAAGATTATCAGCCACTTGCTCCAGGTGAACCAATGTTTTTGACTTTTGACGGACAGACTATTACTTACGAAGGTGAATCAACTGTCTACCCAGTTTTTATTAATGAATCTGCTTATTATGAAAAAAAAATTGCTTTCTATTTAACCCAAAAGTATCAAATCATAATCTAGAAACTCTCAAAAATATCCATAAGGTCAATTCCCTAGTTTTGACTTGTAACTAAAATTGCTGGTAAACGCATTCTCCATTGCTATGAACCTTTACCAGAAAAATCTACCAGACAGCCATATTATTGCTAACTCGACATTAATTGAAGTCTCATCTTACCCAGCACCCCTAGCCAGTATTGACTTCGGTAAATTGTTCCAACAGTACAACAACCCCCAAGGCTGGACAATGATAGGAGGATTGCTCTTCGTCTTACTGCTACTGCAAATCAGTGGTACTGGTAAAGGCAAAATTACCACTGGTAAAGTCTGCGGTATCAGTGAAAAACTAGCAGCGACTAACCTAGCACTCAAGCAAATCAAGGAACACAAACACAATAAAGTTACCCTGTGGTCTGGTACTCCTCACTATTGGGTAAAAGGTAAATGGCGGGGGTTGCTGGCTAACATACAAATTATACTTGGTGCAGCACCTACAGTTTGGTTTCCCAATGCCGAAAGGGGAACACTGGTAATAGGTGCACCTGGGTCTGGTAAAACCTACTCAACCATAGACCGGATGTTAGAAAGTGCTATGCAGCAGGGTTTCCCGATTTTACTCTACGACAAGAAGGGCGACCAACTACGACTCCATGCACCCTTAGCAGCCCGTTATGGTTACAAAGTGCGAGTATTTGCTCCCGGTGAACCCTTTAGCGGTGTGATTAATCCTTTGGATTATATGCGTGATGCACGCGATGGGGTAATGGCGGGAGAAATTGGACAAGTGATTAACCGCAATGCTGCTAGTGGTGGTAAAAGTGATGAGTTCTTTGCTAAAGCCGGGGACTTGTTAGCTAAAGCACTTTTACAGTTAGTTAAGGGTTCACCTTACCCAGATATGGCGATGCTTTATGCGGTGCTGCGGTTGCCAAAATTGGTACAGCGTCTTGACCATGCAGTACAGTCAAAAAGGTTGGATGAATGGGTGGCGACTTCGTTTGTGCAATTTTTGAGTGCCAAGGATGCAGAAAAGACTATTTCTGGGATTTTAACCACAGCAGCCGGGACTTTCTCATCTTTCATCCAAGCTGATTTGCTGAGGGCATTTATGGGGAAATCGGACATTCCCACTAAGCTTGAAGGTAGAGAGATGGTGGTGTTCAAGCTAGATGATGAACGCCGCAGTGTGGTTGGGCCTCTGCTGGCGGCTGCAATGCACTTGATGATTGTCGGTAATTTAAGCCGTCCCCGCAAAGACCCGTTGATTATTTCTTTGGATGAATTGCCATCAATTAAGCTGGACAGATTACCACAGTGGATTAATGAATATCGTTCCAATGGTGCCTGCTTTATTCTGGGTATCCAAAGTTTAGAGCAACTTTACGATATTTATGGGGATAAAATGGGGAGTGCGATCGCTTCTGCTTGTAGTACCCATGTTTTGTTTAATCCTGGTAATTATAAAACGGCTGAGGATTACTCAAAGCGTTACGGTGAGAAGGAAGTGCTAATTAAAAATCGTACCACAGGGCGATCGCTTGGCGGACAAATGAGCCGTTCAATTAGCTGGAGTGAGAATTTGCAAAAAATGCCTGTCATCAGTGCTGACGAAATTTTGAAATTTCCTCAAGGTAAGTGCGTAATTACCAGTCCTGGTTATAGTTCCGAGGGACAAGCTTCTATTCCCTATCCTTTAATTATTCCGGTGTCCAAAGCCGATGAAAAACGGGCGCATGATAGTGAGGCTCTTTGGGACACACAAGTTAAACCTGCTTTGTCAAATCAGGTGACAATTCCTGATATTAAAACGCTAACACAAGCATTACATGAACGAATTGAGTCAGCAGCGCGGATGTTGCCATTACCAGAAGAAGATGTAGCACCTGCACAGGAGTCTAGTAGTAGCGAACCTGATGTTTTAGAAAATTTCCCAGCACGAGTTTATCAAACTCCAGGATTGCAAGGATAAGAAGCTGGTAGCTTTTAATGCTTCGAGGTGAATGAGTATTCGTGCCAATCGCTTAGGGGGCGATACCCAATCGCTTGATAAATATGATTGGCTGTGGGATTGGCTAAATCCGCAATGAGAAAACAATGGCGGCATCCCTGGTCTAGCAGTTGCTCTTGACGTAAATCTTGAGCAATCAACCGCAAGGCATCCATATTCTGGGCTTTGGATAGTATCAATTTTTGGGGTGGGGTGCGGATGGCAACAGCCAGAATCTCACCACTTGTTTGGACAATTGCTAAATAAGGCTTACCCAGATAACGTTCTGGGTTATGCAACAAGGTATGCGAAATACTGAGCAAAACATTATTTTCTACCTGATGCTGGAGTAAGTAAGCCTGTTTGGCAGAAAGATACGTAAAGTTTAAATTTTTTGACGATTGCTACACACAACTTTATGTGGTGTCTGTAGCAAATACTTAAGTAAGAAAATATACTAGTTAAATGCTACTTTCAGAATCATACCCAATGGACGTAACCACACGCATCGCCAATATTATCGAAAAGCGTAAACCTCTGGCTCAGAGAATAGAAGGGGTGGAAGGAAATTTAAAAACCCTATCTGCTACTCTCCAACGACTTGAGGAGCGTCGCAATTATCTTTCCAATCAAATTGGAGATGCGAACGTCATTGGAAAACTCAAGGAAGTCGATTTTTCTCACATCCAGTTAGCGATCGCTTCTGAGTTGGAAGCTTTAACTCGACTGAAAAACCGTTTTTCCCGCGATACCCTCAATATCGGTGTCATCGGACGTGCGAGACAGGGAAAAAGCCGACTATTGCAAAGTTTAACAGGATTGAGTGCCGCAGAAATACCCGATGGCGATCGCCAGCATTGTACGGGAGTGCGTAGTACAATTCATCACAACCCAAATGTAGATACTTATGGTGAGGTGTGGTTTCACACAGAGCGATCGTTCCTCGACGAAGTAATCACCCCCTACTACGAAAAGCTTCATTTAGGGGCAAAACCTCTAACTGTGGATGAATTCGTAAATAAACCCTTACCACAATTACCTCAAAACATTCCTGGTTATGCAGAACCAGGAGCAATGTATGAGCATTTAAAGCGATATCATTCCCAGTTTGGGCAATATCGCCATCTATTGACAGAACCTTCTCCAAAAATTATTAAAAAGCATCAAATACGGGAGTATACAGCACAAGATACTACTGATGGTCAACGAATTTTATTTAATTATTTGGCAGTTAAAGAAGTAAAGATTACCTGTACGTTTCCAAATGAAAATGTTGGAAAAATAGCTTTAGTTGATATGCCCGGACTAGGTGATACCGGATTGGGAGATGAAAATAGACTCATTCAAGCATTAGGGAAAGATATTGATTTTGTTTTATTTGTCAGAATGCCCAAATCTTCAGGAGATTACTGGGCAGATGTAGATGTTAAGTTATACGATGCTGCGCGTTCAGCCTTAGTTGAATTACCAATTAATTTATGGTCGTTTTTGGTACTAAATCAAACTAGCCCTAATTCCAATAATGGCGATAATATAAAAAATTGTCATGATTTATCAGAAACAATCAAAGAAAAATATATCCTAGTTGAAAAATGTTTAATTACTAATTGTGCGGATAAAGAAGCTGCCAATAAATTATTAGATGAGATTTTAGATTATTTAACAAATAGTATAGATGAACTTGATCGGAAATATTCTAAAGCATGTCAACAGCGTTTAGTTGAGATTCATGAATCTGTGAATGCAGTACTAAGCAAAGCCAAAACAATTTTGCCTCAAGATTCAGAAGATGATTACCTAGAAACCGAAGAAATTTTTGGCGAATTATTTGGAAATAATGACAGTGGTTGGTGGAGAGATATCACCTTAAGTCTTCAGGAACTGAGAACAGAACTTTGGTATCAACGTCAAATACCTGACGAAGAACTACACGAAGGAGTAATTGCAGCCATAGAAAACTGTGAACAGGATAAAGGTATAATCTCATGTGAAAATGCTCTCGAAAAAATTAATACTCGTATTATGATGAGTAGCGCATTTAGGGCTTATCCAGATTATCAAGATGAACTAAGGGTCTTAATATCCCATAAGTTTTTATCCTTAGATGAGAGCTTAATACGTAAAGTTGAATTAGTTAAGAATAAAGTTGTTGAGATTTTCAAATCAAAGGGCAAATTAACTAATTTATCCTTCGCAGAAGGTTCAGACTTTTTTACAGAAATAATTCATCTTATTCCCGAAAAAGCATTCAAGTTAAAATCAGGTTTTCAAGTGTTAGCTAATTTTCAGCTATCCTACCGTGGCTTAATACTTCCTCGAATTCGTCATCACTTAGATGGTTTGACTAATATTAGCCCTATCGCTGGACAGTATGGGCAAATGTTAGAACCAGTAGATAAAACACTTGCTGTTTCTAAAGAAACTACAGCAGAAGATATTCTTACAGCTTTAGAAATTGATTATGAAAAAGCAATTAATACTATCCAACCAGCATTGGAAGAACTTTTATGTGAGCCGGCTGAAGCTGTATACGCAATGGTCGAAGAATTCATCGATAATGTAATTCTTCAAAAAGACATCCAAAAAGAATGGAAAAGTTTTTTGAGGAAAAATCGTGGCAAAATTTGGTCTGATGTTTTTGGGCAAAAAGAGCAGGATAGGCAAATGAGAGAGGAATGGGTACAAGCAGTCAACCAAGTTACAATGGTAAATAAACAAGAATATTTCTATTTTGTTCTATAGAAACTATAAAGTTTAGGAAAATAACCAAGTAATAGAGTTTATATAACAATTATGAATGAAATTGAAGAACTGAAAATTTTAATGGTTGCTTTAAGAGGTATTGGTAAAACGAGTCTCTTAGCAGCAATGCATGAAGAATTCCACAAAACCTTTGAGCGTGCTAACCTGCAAACATGGGTGGATGATACTAATAGCTTAAGAGCAATAGAAGAATGTAAATCTATTCTCAAAAATATAGACCCACGTTTAAAAAAGCAAGTTACTCCAACACAACCAAAGGATAATCCTTGGAATGATCAAGGCTTTTATTTTGAGATTGGAAGTGGGAATAAAAAATTCATGGGATTGCGGTTTACTGACCCTTCCGGTGAATATTTTAACCCCGATGCAGCACCAGAGCAAAAAAATTACATCAAACAACAATTAAATCAATGTGATGCTATTGTAATTCCTGTTGATGCGACTGCACTAATGCAAAAAAAGACAGGTAGAGTCAATCATGGAGAACTTGGAACATGGCACGAAGAGAAGAATAATTCTCAGCGCATTACTCAATTGATTAAGGATGCGTTTTCTCAGATAGATTCGCCTCGCTTAGTAATTTTTGCGCCCATCAAATGCGAAGCTTATACTAAAACAAGTACAGATGCAGAGAATTTACTGTATCACCTAAAAACAGGTTATAGTGGGTTACTCGATTTCTTCAAATCAGACGCTTTAATTAATAAAGTTGCCGTGGTTGTTACTCCAGTACAAACTATTGGTAATATAACTTTTTCCCACTACAAAACTGACGAAAACAATTTTACAAGGTTTTATTATCATAAAACTCCAATTAATGCTCCCTATCAACCCAAAGACGGAGAACAGCCTTTACGGTATATTTTGCTTTTTCTGATAAATGTATTTCTAGAAAACAAAAAGCAGGTCTTGCAAAAAGAACAAGAAAACCTACAAAATTTGGAAACAACTTTATATACAGAAAAAGACAAGTTAGAGTTTGCCAAACAAGAATTTGAGAAGAAGCAAAAGCTATTGAATGAGCGGAATAAAATGTGGTGGCTATTTAGAGAAGTGGCTAACTTTTTCGATGATAGGGAAACACCTTATTCTCAAGCTAAACAAGAAGTTGATAAAAAGCAAGATACAGTATCAGAGGTGCAGACAAATTTACAATCAACATTGCGGACAGTTGAAGCAACTCAAGAGCAAATTAATGCTTTTAATAATGCTTTATTTAGATTTGCTATGGGCTGTAAAAATAATGATGGCTTCGCAATTCTTCAAGGTCACAAATGGTTAGATTTCCCTCAAAATATTTTCTAATATATAATTAAGGATGATTGAATTATGAATAATTTTGAAACTTATGTCAAAACTTCTGCGCTAGGTAAAACCGGTATCCACTGGCGTAAAATTGAGACTCAAGAACATCAACCAATAGGGAAACCTAGTTTGATTCAACGTCAATTATTCAAAGGGAATAACAATCAAATTACAATTGTTAATGATCTAATTGATGAAGTTAAACCATCTTTACTTATTTTCCGAGATAAAAAAGATAATAAGCTATTATTGGAAGTCACAGGGATTGAATCGCCTCAACGTTCAGAGAAATTAGGTAGAATAGTTTTAAACTCTATTGTCTGGATAGCGGATGATTTGGAAGAAAATGAAGTGATTCTCCGAAAAATTGCCTACAGTGCAATTCAGAGTTTCTTGAAGAAAGATTTAGCTTTCTCCAAAATGGTAGAAGAATCGATTGACTTTTTTGAGCTAGAAGAATTCCGGGTTGATTTAGATATAATTAGTAAATTTATCCAGTCTGTCGAACAAATTAATTATCAACAGAATAATACTATTGAATCTAAGCGAAGCTATCAAATAGAGCATACATCTAGTAACGCTTTAGAAAAATTAGCAGAAGAAATAATCAATCAACCACTACCAAAAAATTGGATTGCTTGGGATGAAAATACAAAAACTGATGGTGTCCTGCTTGTAGTTACAGAAAGTTTAGAAAAAAGAACTATTCTCCATGATGCAGGTGTTTGGAGAGGTTTTGCATCTAACGTAGAAGAACCCATTAAAGAAGTTATTCAATCACCGGAAAAAAAAAAGGAAGAAACACCGTCCCAACCTTCGACAGTTCGGGAAGACTCTCCACCAAAGAACCAGACAATTCGCTTAATAATAATTCTGTTAATAGTAGCGATAACAGTCGCAGGAATACTAGTCAGTCTCAAACTTCTATTCCAACCTCAGCAGATACAGCAACCCCAAATTCAGGAACAACAGATTTTACAGCCTCAAATACAACCAACTCAGAATCCATAGATGATTATGTCGCTGGAGAAAATTTATTGGAAAAATTATTCTCTTTAGAGCGTGTGAAAGAACTGATGATACTAATATCTCAGATAGACAACAAAGAAAAGGAGAATTTATTAACTATTTTTATATTTTTATATCGATATGAGTCTTCTGATTATTTCCAGAGTCAAGATAGCTATAAAAAAGTTATGAAAACACACTATGCAGATTTAATTGTCGGTGTTAATAAACGTGATTATAAAGTAGACTTAAATATATTTGATTTTTTAGACCTTAATAAATTTGGTCATAATTTCCTCGCAGTTGAGCTACATATCCAACTACTAGATAATTTTATTAAATTGACACCCTATGAGCAAAATAATTTACTTAAAATAATCAAATTTATTTGCTACTCCCAAAAAGGAAATATACACCCTAGCTGGAATGTATCAAGTAAAAATTTTAATCTTTATAATGAATTAGTCCAGGAAATTAAAATTTTATAATCTTTTATCTGTCCGAAGCAAAACTTATGCGATCGCCCTTACTTGCGATTCGCTAAGAAATTCAGCAACTTCGACAAGTATTTCTGCCCAAATCATCCATCCCCCAAATCAAGCTTGCAACGCGAAATCTGTTGCAGACATCGAACTCACACCCGATAACTTAGCAAAATATCCACCTAAACCCAAGCCTGCTGTAGCACCATCGGGATTGTAGAATAAATCACCATTAAAGCGGTTAAACACAATACGGGCAATACTTGCACCTACTACTGTTGCACCGTTGACAGATTCATCAATAACAGCAAACTCGCTGGCAGTAAGACTACCGTTAGCTGTGTTAGTAAGTGTGGTAAAAGTGGTTTGATCCAGGAGGATTTTATCGATACCTGTGACAAAATCAACAATGCGATCGTAGATCCAATGGGGTGAAAGTTCTAAAGACTGGGCGACTTGAGGAACCGTGAGATAAACGGAAATGTGACGGGGATGAGACTGGCTCAAGCCTACGCTAAGGGACTTCCAGAAATTAAATTATCCAATTTTGAAGCACGAAGATGATAATCGGATTCTTCCTCCCCCAGCCTCCCCAGCTTCATGCATCGATGGGATATTTATTTGGAAGTCCCTAATGACATTTTTTCCTGGCTGTCCAAGGTTGATTTGAGTACCATTGGGGTTATCTTTAATAAACATTTGCCAATGGCAGAGGCATTAGCCTCTTAAATCTTGACTTCTGGAATCGCTTCTAAATTGACCATTGACGATAACTCAGGAATGACTATGTTTGATTGTGATTTGTTATCTGGAGATTGAGTTAGTAGTTTAATTAACCATTTTTCAGTCTGTCTATGATTCTTTGTATTCCAGTCTACATCTAATCTTTGGGCTGGTTTAACAGGATGTAATGCTAAAACTACGAGTTGTATTTGGTTAGGAGTAACTGAGTATTGTCTAGCCGTAGTCCACAACTTTACCCGGTCTTGCCAGCTTAAATCAGGATTGCGTACAGCCCATTCATAAAGCCTGGGAATACCTTGTTTAAATGCTATATTTGTTAATACTTGAATAAAGTAATTATCTTCATTAATTGCAAGAGGCGCAATAACTGGACTATCAACCAATAACTTTTTCTGAGATTGAAAAATTTCCGGTGCAAGTTCCTGTATTTGAGAAACCCACTGAGCAATTTGAGGATAGGCATTTAATAAAGGTTCTACAGTCAGTCCTAAAAATAGTTGTTTCATCACCAAAGATAAATTATCTGCAACTATAGAGTCAAAGGCAGAGCGATTTGGATGAAATTTTTGACTTGGGAATAGGACTTGTTGTTGTGTTTTAGTAATTTGTTGAATATCGGCAAGATTAATTACTGGCATGGTGAAGAGAATATAACATCTCTCCCATGCAGCGGTAAGCTGCAAATTAATTACTTCGATTAATCATGCTTCAATACAGATATACAAAATATTGCATCTGGCAGGAAGTACAAAATTTAGTTACAAAGCTACGCACCAATTGGGTTTTAATGTTGATAGTTGAAGGCTGCTGTAATTAGGCAAGATAGCCAGGGCAAGCGTATGTTTAATAGGAGTAAGTTTTTTGATTGAGATTATTAGAGTTCGTGCTACACCAGAGCAAATGGAGCAGATGTTACAAGAGTTAAAGTTTTATATCAAGGTAGCGGTAGATATTGAGCGTCGGATTCTGGCTGGGGGAGGTGAAATGCACTTTTACTGTGAACAGGCGTTGCTAGAAAATGGCAGTAAGCAGGAGGATATTTGGGCTGCTAGCTTCAGACCTGACACCCAACAGATAATCTATGAGTCTATGGTTAATCTCCGTCCCCGACAGAATCGTTCGATGGAAATTATCGACGTTAAGATTAGAGAACAGGTTGCCGCAATTATTATGGAGTTTCTGGGATGAATAGTGGCTTAACTTATGAGCAAGAAACCTTTGTGCAAGATAGTATTCCTGTTAGATTGGGAAAATTGGCAACTAATTTAGCACGGATAAGTCAACTTTTCAGTGACTCTACGGATGAGGATGTGGTCAAAAGCCTGATTAGAGAGACTATGTATTTTATTGAGTGGATAGGCCCAGATATAGATATTGACAATGCTTTTGAGTTAGCAAATTTAGGAAGGTTTCTCACACGCTGGCTGTTTAACTGGGAACAAGCCTGGAATAACACGGAACCTAAAAACCAGATTATTCAAGAACTTGGTATTTGGTCAGACAGTGTTTTGCAAATGTCAAAATTACCTGCTGTACAACAATCCTAACTGATAATGACTCAATCCCAACCTCCATTACCACAACCCAAACTAGAATCTGCTGGTATTACCTCTGACCAGTATTTTGAATTTACTCCAGAAAAGTTGGAACTTAGTAACGGATATTTGGGTTATGGTGGACAAGACCAACTTGGGTTTCACTTGTCTGTTCTCACCAATATGGGATTGTTGACAGCAGTTCGACATACAAATTTGTCGTTGTGGCTAGAAGCAATCAAAAATGTAGTTAGGGAAAACTACCGACTGTCAACGCCCAACCAGAAGTAGCAGAAGCAATGCTCAATCGATTTAATCGGGCGATTGCAGACTTGGAGGCAGTGATTGAGTATTTGGAACAATAAAATCTGGAATTTGAGCGATATCTACGACGATGCTCTTGTCAAACATCAGGTGTAGCGATGGGCTACGCCCTGGTGGAGGCGATCGCAAGTTGCTTTAATCCAAAACTATCGGTCAATTTTATCTGATTAAGTTAACTTGAATAACCTGCTAACACTAAGAATTGTTGGTAGTAAATCTTTAGCCGACGCTCGATGACTCGCTAACGCTCCGCTATCAACACCTTGTTTGATAGACATCTCCAAATCCAGCATCATAGTCACTGCTTTAGCTAAAGTATTGATAGTTGTATTTGCTACCTCCTGACGCAAATAGTAAATGCGATTAGGATTGCTGATATTGCACAGTTGAGCTAATTCACTATCTTTTTTAACCCCAGAAATGATCGCTGATTTCACCCACAGCCAAGTTCTAAACTGGGTTAGGAGAGTAGCAACAATCACCAGTAATGGTTCCGAGCGTGACAGTAAATCATCTAGCAGGTGCAAAACTTGATTACTTTCTCCTTGGCGAATAGCAGATGCCAGTTGTAGGCTATTCTGAGTCTGACATGGCACTAACTGTTTTACTTCTGCAAGCTCAAGTTGTCTGCCATTACCATAAAGATACAGTTTGCGTAACTCTGTGGCTGCACGGGTCATGTCGTTACCAATTGCTTGTGCTAGATATTCCACCGCATTCTTTAACAGCACCAGCTTGATTTTTTTCGCCTGAGTTGTGATCGCCTTTTCAATCAAATCAGTACGCCAAGGTGGTATCAATGGAAACTCAAACAACTTGGCATACTTGACAAGATGTTTGTAAATCTTCAGGCGCTTATCTACATTGGTGGCGACAAACACCAGAATTGTGAATTCAGGCACTTGAACAAGCTGCTGCAAAGTTTCTAACTCAGTATCACCCCACTGCTTGAGGTGGCAATTTTCCACAATTACCAGTTTTTTACCACCTGTCAGGGAACGAGTGCGAGCTACACTGATAGCTTGGTCAAGGCGATCGGCTGGAAATCGGTGATAGCAAAGTGTGAGCCATTGGGAATCAATCTCTGCTTTGTATTGGTTCAGCTGTTCCTGGATGGCGTGTTGGTCGTCGCCTGTCAGCAAGACAATCATGCTTTTACCCTCCCGTTACTGCTCTTGTTGGCAGTTTTAATTAACACAGTCATTGGTTGTTGACTTTGGGTAGCTCGTTGCAGCATTTTAGCGATCGCTTCTTTACTACTCTCAAACTTATTGAGGTAAGCTGGTGTAACCTCTAAAATCGCCTTGTCACCTTGCAATTTAACGAGATGAGCATGAGCCAACAGCTTTTGATTGCTGGGTTTAGCTGTATCCATCACCTGCTGCCAAATTTGAGCCAGGTTAGTAGTTTGGGCTGCAACTGCTGGTAACAATTTGTCATCTACAGGTTTAGCTGTCACCTTATTTGTGGTGTATACTCCAACTGTTGGTAGCAGCTTGCCATCATGCACAGGTTTAACAGTTAGCGTCTTGGTTGCACTGACAGGCAATAAACTGGGTATCAGGTTCAGTAAGCAAACTTCTAGCCACACAGCAGCATTTACTGTGTACCGCAGATAGTTTTCTGCTTTTTGTAACTCTGTTAGGGACAAATTCAGCGTCTCGAAATTCCAGTGATTTGCTAAAACCTTGAGTTGAGCATAGCTAACACAACCAGTCAGCAAGGATTGCTCTTTGTGTGAAGACTTGATAATCAATAAATCTCGGTATGTTTGCAGTAAGTTGGAGAGAATCAATTTGGGTGTTTTCCCAGAATCTACTAAAACTCTTGCTACTTGCAGCAAGTTAAAGGTGTTGTTGGTGGATATTGCCTGTAAAATTGACATTAATTCTGTTTGGGTCACACCACCAGCGATTTCCATGACATGATTAGCAGTGATATCTTCATCTAAAAGACTCACCTGACCCAGTAATTGCAGTGCATCCCGCAATCCACCATCGCTAAGTCGAGCGATCGCTGTTAGTGCGTCATCATCAATAGAGATAGATTCTGCATCTGCTACAATACCGAGGTGCTGCACAATTGCCTGAACAGACAAAGTACGGAAATTAAACACCTGACAACGGCTGACAATGGTAGGTAACACCTTATGCAATTCTGTTGTGCAGAGAATGAAAACAACATGAGGTGGCGGTTCTTCAATACACTTAAGTAAAGCATTGAAAGCGTTACCAGTTAGACAATGGCACTCATCAAGAATAAAAATCCGGTAGCGTCCTGCAACTGGTGCTAAGGTACAGCGTTCAATTAAAGCACGGGCATCATCTACACCATTATTAGAAGCAGCATCAATTTCACTAACATCTAGGCTATTACTGGTTTCAATTGCACGACAGGATTGACAAACACCACAAGGTTGGTCAGTTGGTTTTTTAGTGTTAAGGCAATTGAGGGATTTAGCAAATATCCGAGCAGTTGATGTTTTACCTGTACCTCTAGAACCTGTGAATAAATAAGCTGGTGCAATTTGCAGGTGTTTGACAGCATTAGTCAGAGCAGTTTTGATGTAGGGCTGTCCAACTAATTCGGCTATTGTCTGGGGTCGATATTTTTGATGTAGGGCGACTGTAGACATAGGATACATTAACCTTAATTTGTCGCCCTTACCCCTGTTAAGGGGGTAGAATTTTCACTCAAAATTAGCAGCTAATACAAACTCAAAATTCAAAATTAAGCATTTTGAGTATACAGTGGCAGTAAGAATTGACGCATGGACATTTCTAGTTCTGGATTTTGTCTATCTCCATAAGGAACTAACATGACAGGATGATCTGATTGTTGCAAATGTATTTTAATCGCGGTACTAGGAATTGCTTTGGCTGCTTCTACTAAATACTTGAGGTTAAACTGGATATTCAATGACATTTCTGATGGTAGATGAGCAGCAATAACCTGATCGCCTTTGCCAAACTCCCGTTCAATTGATAGTCTTAGCTGCTGTAAAGTTCCATCAAACTGTAAGTAAATACCTTTCTCTTTTTTATCTGTTAACACAGCTAACCGTTCTAATGCTTTGACTAAGAATGCTTTTTCTAGGATTACTTCTCGGTCAAAGCTAAATCTTGCCAATAGCTGTTCGCAGTCAGGGTAAGCTCCTTCCAAATATTGACATTTGAGGATAATATCTTGCCAAGCAAAACCCAAGCGATTAGTTTGGGAATCATACCACAAATTAATGAATTCGACAGACTCATCCAAGTTACGTACTAGTTCCTTAAGGACTCGACCAGGAAGAGTAAATTGGATTATTTCTTCAGATTCTAATTGTTTGCGTGGTTTTCTAGCAATTCCTAGAATTGAAAGTTCAGTAATTGCGACTCGATGTCCATCAGTAGCAATAAACTTTAACTTCTCCTGTGCGAGTTGAATATGAACTCCGGTCAAGATATATTTATTTTCATCAGTGCTGATAGCATAAATTGCACCTTTCAACCCATCTTTAAAAACTGTTGCTGGCAGAGGAATGGGAGTTGCATCAATTGTATAAATAGGTGGAAATTCTTCAGCACTAATACCTCTAATTTCATATTTTCCATCAGCATCAGATAAACCCAGAGAGCATATTTTTGTTTGCTTATCCTCATCATTAAGCTGTATAATCTGAGTCTGGCTATTGAGGTTGATATTAGCATTAGGGCAATGCTTAACTATATCAAATAGCATTTCCACTGGCACAGTAATTTCACCCTTGAGCAACACCTGGGCTTCAAAACTTGCCTGAATTGTTAATGCTAAATCAGTAACAGTTAAATGTATCTGTTGTGTTTCGATATCTGCAAGTATTAGAGCATTAGCAAGAATCGGATGGATAGGTTTAGCTGGAGTAGCGCAACTAACTAAAGAGAGTGCATCGTGAAATTTAGTTTGTGAGCAGATTACCTCCATTCCTAATTCTATAAGTGGTTGCGAGTTTGACTCTAATTTAGCAGAACGTTTATTAGTAGGCTTATTTGAGATAGGTTCAGCTGAAATATCAACATCTGGAGGTGTAGTTTTTTTCTTTTTAGCCTTTGGTATTTCTGGGATATTTGCTGATACTTCATTTTCGCATTTAGGAGTAACAACACTTGTTTGTTTTGTCTGCATTGCAGGCTTTACCTTTTGTTTTGATGCTGTTTGAACCATGATAATTTAATTCTAATTGCGTCATTCTTAGAAAGATGACTGCGATAGCAGAAAAGAAAGATTGGGATGTTTTTACTCTGTGAGACATACAGAGTTTTACTGATACAGCGGATTTAAAGTTAGTGAAGTACACAACGATTCGTCTCAAAGCCAAATATAAAGCCTGTTTTATTTCTGTTAGCGCAGCCCATCCTGACTCCTGAATTTTGCTATATATTCCATTTAACGGCTCTCAGGTAAGCTTTTATTCTGATCGTAGCTTTCGGCGTATCCAGCTTTGCTCCAGAATTCTGAAGTTCTACAAATTCCTCCAAAAGTTCTTTCTAATGCTTTTTAAACTCATAACTTTGCTTGTATTTCCAGATTCTTCTGTAGCGTTATCAGCTAGCACAGAATCAGTTGCCAACAAAGAGTTCAGCAGTGATAGTTGATGCTCAACATCTGCCACATCGCGGTATATTAGAGACGGATCTATTTTCATTCCTAAAGGTGTAGGCACGATTTTTAAATATTGGTTTAATGTCTCTAGATAATTTCTATTGGTAAATTGTCTTTGTGCTACATAAGGGCGCAAAATCTCCAATAATTGGATAGCTCTTTTAATTTCTAGAGAATCAGAAGTACTATCAATTTGAGGTTGGCTTTCTCGGTAGCCTTTCATTTTCTTCTCAGCCACGAGATTGTGAAATTTAGAAACTGCTTGTTGAGCATTACCAAAAGAGTGAACTTTTTGCTGAGATTTGTAGCCTACTCTACCCCACTCAACAGTTAGATTACCTTGCTCAACTTTTGCACTCCAGAATTTGTTACTGTTCTGAGCCGCATCTACAAATATTAAGTAAACTTCCATGTTTTTGACATAATTTAGAGTAAAGTATTACCATGTCAAATGAACATCTGTTGTTGAGATGTTCATTTGACAAAAGCTTCAAATCATTACTAATTTGGGAATACCTAATTAGTACGGAATCTAGAAGTACGAAGACCTTTCTTAGACACCTGCACAGGGCTAGAAGCTGGTCGCGCAATCTTTGACCAAGACTGCATCCGCTCAACAGCAGCAGCATCTTGAACAGCTAAAGGGGTGATGTTTTGTTGGCAATTTTCTAAATCAGCCAGTGTGACCTGCTGAGGTCTTCCCTCATCGAAAGCCAGTAGTGCTGCTTCTGATGCCAGGGTTTCTAACTCAGCACCACTAAACTTGTCAGTAGCAGCAGCGATCGCCTCTAAATATTCCTGCGGAACTTCTATACCAAACCGTTCCAAGTGAATCTTAAGAATTTGGCAGCGTTCCAACTCAGTAGGCAGGTCAACGAAGAAATTCTCATCAAACCGCCCTTTCCTCTTGAACTCAATAGGCAGCGCTGTTGGGTCATTACAAGTTGCCACTACAAACACTCCCGCGGTACATTCAGACATAAAAGTGAGGATATTTCCCAGAATCCTTTGTGAGACTCCAGAAGTATCGCCATTAGCTGAAAGTGCTTTCTCAACCTCATCAATCCACAAGATACAGGGTGCGATTGCTTCAGCAGTCTTGAGTGCACGGCGGACATTGCCCTCAGATTCTCCAACCAAGCTACCAAGCATTGAGGCAATATCTAATTGCAGCAGTGGAAGGTTGAGTATGGTTGCAATGTTTTTCGCCACTATTGATTTACCTGTTCCTGGTGGCCCAGCCAGTAGCACTCCTTTAGGCTGAGGTAGATTGAGCGATCGCGCTTCTTGGGAAAATAACCGACGACGGCGTTGCAACCAATCCCGCAACAGGTCTAGTCCACCAAAAGGTATGGTCGCCGGTTTACCTAATTCAATACCCATTTGAGCCAGTAGGCGGGTTTTGTATTCCACAACCAAAGGGATGGCCGTAGCATCAATTACTATACCTTTAGAAGTTAATCGCTCCTTGATAGTCAGCCGCAGAAAGTCGCTAATTTCCTCCAAGGTTAGCCCTAATGCTGCTCTTGCTAAGGTTTCTTTATCTTCAGTGGTTAGAGATACGGTAAAAGTTACCTCTTGCTCACCGGCAGATTCTTGCAAGTACAACACATATGATTCTAAGTGCTCTTGAATTTGCTCAATACAGGGTAGAGGAACTTCACAGCAAGGAATCAATCTCAGCAGAGATTCGTGCAGTTGAATGTTTTGACCTAAAAATACAATTCGCTTTTCAGTTGGTTTCAGGCGATGGTACAAGTTTTTGACTCTAGTGAGGACTTCCCAACTTAATTGCAGGGAGTTTTGACCCACAAAAGGGTGAACATCTCCCAGGATAAAAACTCCATTACTGCCAAAATTATTGATGTACTCGAACACATATATTAAAGGGTCTATGTGAGGCGGCTTTTTATACGTCTCGACTGATTTGAACACCAGTCCACCGTCGTCAGCAATCAGACATTGTTCTAAGCCGGAAACTCCCAAATTCCAGAAGTACACAGGACTGTTAAGTTTGTCCATCACTTCAGTAGTTAACCACTGAATGATAGTGGCTTCTTCGGGGGAAAGAACATCTATTGCCACGATGGGTATTTGAGAATCAATGGTGGTAATCAAGTTTGATAGTTTCATTGTTGTGAATTTTGATCGGGTACGGGAGAAAGTTTTTCGTGAGTGGTAACAAGATTCACGACTACTTCGTAAACTTCGGCATCGCCATTAAAAACTTCAGCAACTCCAGAAGAATTTGGATGAGCAATGGCGGAAATTAGAGCATTGACTAAAGCGCACAGTCCCTCTGCATTTCCTTTGATAATTACTGGTTGCCGCGCTCCTTTTGAGGGGTAAATATGGAGCATCGGATAATCTTCAGGTAGTTCGCTCATAGAAAAATTGTGCAGGGGGATTTTCCTCGTCCCCCATCGAATGTTTGTTGGCAAAATGGCACGTTTATTTAGGTGAAGAAAAGGCGGTACAGGGAGGACACGAAGATAAGGAATTATTAAAGAAGTCTCTCCCTTGTAATCATTAAAACTTACGCAATAACTCTCTGAAACTCCTATTTCTCCGTGTCCTCTGCGGTTTGATTTTCCCTTACCTGTACGTAAGTCACGATCATTTATTGGTACAACTGTTGTTGTTGAGTAATCGTACTACGAAGCTGTTGTTGAGATTCTGGTTTGTAAGTGCGTTCGCCTTGCACTATGCCTAAAGCTTCCTCAAAGGGTTGGGTTGCTTCTAGGCACGACAATCCCTCAAATCCCTCGGCTTCTATTTTTACTTCGCCTGTAACAGTGTCAAAATGTATCAAGATTGCCCGTTCCATAAATTATCTCCGAACTTGTTGAGTTTGCTGATGTGCTGAAAATGCGAGACGCAAAGTATGTACCTGACCATTGGTTTCTTCTGTGATGGTGCATTCTCCCAGATGTTCTTGTAACTGGGCTGCTTTAGCGCGAACCATCTTCTGTCCGTAGGCTTGTATTAAGGTGTGCGAAAAGAAGTCTTCTCCTAGTCGGGGTACAGTTTCATAAGCATCATGGATGAGTTGATACACCCCTGCCTCCTGATCCCACTTAAACCCGATATCTGCGCGGACACTTAAACTACGGCCAGGGACAACAATCTCAGCACTTTTCCCCTGGGAGTCGTCGTAATAACCTCTCAGCGATTGTGGTTTTTCATAAACTTGGACAGTAAGCTGCAAATCTTGTAGAGCTTGTACTAAACATTCACGGTTAGTTAGTTTTGTAGTGACAGTTGAAAAATGTGACATTTCCTACCTCTAAATACTGTGGACTGGTAAATTAATGCAAACAATGGTGATACACAAGGAAGCAAAAAGTTCATACCTATCACTTCCTCTTTTAATTGCGTAGCAAGCTTGGGAAGTGTGGGCGTATTGCTTCCTCTACACTCCACACCCCGTTTGCAATCAAGGACGATACTAAGTGCATCCTTGATTGTTTTTTCTAGCGAAGTTTGAGAGACATCGCTGTAGCCCTGGTTAAGCCCATACCCTCATCGCTTGCTAATCGTTGGAGATAGCGTTGTTCATCCAGAAGCTTGGAACAAATTTCATCCATTTTTTTCTGCAACTGAGAACGCCCTTGTGAATCTAGCTTTTTGGCATCAACAGAAGCGTTTTCGAGAATATTCTCTAGATGAGTCATCATGTGTCCAAGACTGCTACCTGCTTCAAAGCTGGCGTTAGCCAAAAGCATTTGGACTTTTTTGAAATGGCGTTCCATCTTCTTCTTGAAGTTAACCGGCTTGCGCCCAGGTTCCCAGTTGCTCAAATCTTCGAGCAACTGGGCTGCTAGTTGTTCACCGAGAGCGATCGCTGATTCCCTCAATGTTTGTTCTAAATTTCTGTCATACTGTTCGATAAACCGAGTTATTTGCTCTAAGCATTCAGCTTGCTTCTCTGACAGTTGTTCACTGATGGCAGGAATAATAACAGGACGACCAATTACTACTTGTAAATAGTCCTCTAATTCCTCTAAACAAGGAAAAGCTTTTACTAGGTTCTGCTTAACTTCTTGTTGTTGTTCTACAGATAATTGCCAAGCATTGAGTGAGAGAAAGTTGTCAATACGTTCTTGATAGTCTGTGTACCCCTTGTCATACTCTTCTCTCAATTGAGTGCGTAAAACAGGTGCAATATTATCCCGAATTTCGATTAGTTGATTCCAGACCAAGGGTGCTAAGTCTATAGGGCAAATCCAATCACCATTGTCATAATTCATCCATTCTTGCACTGAAGTAATTTCTTGCCTTAATTGGTTCGCTGCTTCGTCTAAAGCTTTAAAAACCTTGATGCCCTTTAAACCAACTTCTGAGATTGTGACCTTCACTAAGTCAGATTCTTGCTCATCTTCTTGAGAATATTTGAGAACATCTTTCCATTTGGGAGCATTACTCTTAGTTGTCTTCTTTAACTGAATCTTGAAGCGGATGCGAGTTTTGTTCAGTTTAGAGAGGTTATATCTTTCAACAACAGCATCTTTTAGAAAAGTTTCGGTTGAATTTGTAATCACTGCTTCTACCCTATTTCCTAGCAATATTAATGTTTTTAACCTCTGTAAACTAAAGCGTTAGCTTTACCTGATAGCTACTAATTTGAAAGCAGCTTTTATTCACAAAATTCATCAAATTATTTAATTAACTTATATTTAAAAATAAATTGCAAATTTTTATTAGTCTATTTATACAAAAAAGAATTTATTCTTAAAAAATTCAATACAACTCAAGGATTTTTATAATAATTAAAATTTAAAATTTGAGATAATTTTAATTAGAAATTTTATTCTTTTACTTTGTATACGAAATGCTTTTTTATAAAAAAGGTGCTATCCAGATACACGACTTATTAGAGAAGTCGTGTATCTCATAGTTTATGAATTAAAACAGAACAATTTCCTTTTGAAGAGAGTGTTTTTACTGATGAGTGTAAACACATCTCTCAAAGTATGAAAAACAGTCACATCCGGAATTTAGTTTCGAGATTGCTAGACACAATTAATTCTTAGCGGATAACTAATATTCGCTGCCTAGCCCGTGAGCTAGAAACATAGTACAGACGATTAAACTCTCTAATTTTTGACAAGATTGCCTTACGATCATCTCCTGGTTCTGGATAAAGTCGCTTACTCAAATCTTGACCATCAATACCCGCTTCTAAGAAAGTACTACCTTGGCTATTATGAACAGTTAATGCAAAGCAGTTTCTGATGTTGGCAAACTGCTCTGAATGTTTGTAGTACTGCTTCCACAGAAAGGGATTACGCTTGGCACTTGTGAGTAAACGTTTGCTTTCTTGGTCAAATTGTTTTTGCTCATTTTCATGCAAAACGTAGATTTGACGGACAATACCTTCATCTGTCTCTACTTTTAATCTCCAAGTATCATAATTGTTGTAACGATCCTCAAAGACATCTAAAACAGTAAACTCTGTAGATGTAGCAAGAATCGTAGTTTTACCATCAGGAGCCATCACAGGATCTCTGGTGATTAATCTCTCTCCTGGAATAAAGCGATTGATATTTTCACCATATAAATGTGTGCGAATCTGCTGATTGTAAAAGTCAACTTGAGTATTAGTCCAGGATAAAATTCGGAAACAATCTGGGTTTTGAGCAAATTCTCTAGACATCTTTTTGCAAGCATAGCGCAACAAAGTTTGACGTTTAACCATCAACGCCCCATTACTTTTATCAGGCAGATATTTGGCATAAGGCTCAAAAGGAAACTTACTCTTGATGACTGCATAGCGACAAGCAGTGACAAATTCTAACAAAGGGCTACCAGTTCCCTGACGCACAACTTGAGTCAATACTGCTTTATCTGGTACTTGAAAACTAGGGGATTTTCCTTCATTCACTGGATTTAACTGTGCTGGGTCGCCCATGAAAATAATTTTGATTTTTGTCCAGATGGATGATTGGTTAGCAACATCTTCTATCCAGTGCCACAGTTGTTTACCAATCATGGAACATTCATCAATAAAGACAACATCAAATAGATTGATATAAGAAGGCCCGGTTTGATCCAGTACTTTCTCTTTACCTCTAGTTACCATACCCAGTCCTAATAACTGGTGAATGGTGAAGAATTCTACCCCAGTTACGCCATTTTCTGCCGCCATACGTTGCAGCACGCCTACAGCTTTATTAGTGGGTGCAGTCAGTACAACTCGCTTACCTGTAGCGACAAGAACTTTAACTAATTGGAAAACAATAGTTGACTTGCCAGTTCCAGCATAGCCAACCAGCAGAAATAAAGCAGACACCACGGTTGGCTGTATAAATGTCCACATTGCATCTAAAGCTTTTTGCTGCTGCTGTGTGAGTTGAAATGGAAAATAACCTGTTGCAGCGAACGTAGGAATTGTTTGGATCATCATCGCTTCGCTAATTCCATTAATTGATCCACTCAATGCAGCGATAGCTGTTAGTCTTGCTTCATCCCCAAGTTCGACTACATTACACGTAGGGTCTTCCGGTAAAGTGGATAAAAATTTTAGTAACTCTTTATAATCTGAATATGTAGCATCATTTGTAATAGGTATTTCAGATTTCTTATTACAGGACACCAGGGGCAACCGAGAAGCAAGCACGCGTAGCGTCTTGTAGAGAAAGCATCGGTCGTTTTTTATCCGACTTTGCAAAGTCGCGTTACTCCTATGTCTATGTTATTTATCAAACAAAAATACCTGCCCTACGGAATTGCATTTTTCAGTGTGGGAGCAACCTTGCTAGTCAAGCTGGCACTAGAGTATTTAACTGGAATTACAAGTTCTTTTAGCTTGTGGCTGATTGCTATCTCTGTAAGTACTTGGTACGGTAGCATCATTTCAGGATTGATATCAGTGTTCTTAGCTGCTTTAGCTAGTCATTACTTTTTTACAGACCCATCTTCTACTCTCGATAGCCTGGAATTTGTATTATTTGTCATCGAGGCTCTATTAATCAGTACACTAACTGCTAATTTCCAGTCAAGCAAACAGCAGTCCGATACTGATAAAATAGCAGATCTAATCAATCTAAAAGATTTATTACAGAGTCAGCATTCACTCCGTCACTGTGAAAAACTATACCGAACATTAACCCAAAATATACCCAATGGAGTAGTTTTTCTCTTTGATCGAGATATGCGCTTTATTGGTGCTGAGGGCACAAAACTGCAAATCTTGGGTTTAGGAAAAGAAGAGTTCCAAAATAAAACCCTGCACAAAACTGTTCTCCCTGAGATTTGTGAGCTGATAGAACCAGCTTACCGTAGTACCTTAAAGGGTACTGCAATGTGTATTGAAATCCCTGATAACAATCAAGTTTATCTATTACAAACTTTCCCAGTCAAAGATGAAAATAGCAAAATCATAACAGGCTTAGCAATCTTCCAAAAGATCACGAACCGCAAACAAGCAGAATCAAAAATTATTGAGTTGAACCAAGCTTTAAATAAACAAGTTCAAGAACTAAAAACTGTAGAAAAGGAACTGAGGCAAAAGGCTGAGGATTTGGCAAAAATCAACCGAGTAAAAGATGAATTCATTGCTGTCTTGTCTCATGAGTTACGTACTCCAATACATAATCTTCATGGCTGGGCGCAATTATTGCTAACTGAAACTGAGATGGATGAAGCACTGAAAATTGAGGGACTGGAAACAATTGAGCGGAATGCCTGTCTGCAAGTTCGCTTAATTGATGATTTGTTAGATCTGGCTAGGATGCAGAAAGGCGAAATGAATTTGGAGATGGAACTTGTTGACCTAGCAAGTGTAATTCGGTTGGCAGCAGATACTATTCGATTGTCAGCCCAAACAAAGGGTATTCAAATTCAATTACATCTTGATGCTGCTGTATCCAACGTTTTAGGTGATGCCATTCGTTTACAACAAGTAGTTTGGAATTTGCTTTCAAATGCAATTAAGTTTAGTTTCAACAATGAAAGTGTAGAGATCAGGTTGGAACAAGTTGAGTCTCAAGCTCAGATTACTGTTATTGATAGAGGGAGGGGCATTGAAGCAGAATTTATACCATTCGTCTTTGAACGGTTTAGTCAGCATGACCCTTCCACTACTCGTTCTGCTGGTGGATTAGGGTTAGGACTAGCGATCGCTCATTACATTGTACAACTCCACAATGGCAATATCACAGCAACCAGTGCGGGATTGGGCAAGGGTTCGACATTCACGGTGAGGCTACCTACCGTGACCATGACAGGGCGATTGAGCAATGATGAACTAGTACTGGGAGAATTGCTACATGACAATCAGAAAATTGCTCAATTACAGAACTTGTGCATTCTGGTTGTGGATGACGATGCAGATGCTCGGATGTTAATGCAGACTGTTCTCCAAAGCGTCGGGGCAGATGTATTAGTGGCAGCATCAGTCAAAGAAGCATTAGCACTTTTAGAACAGCGATCGCCCGCTCTACTGATTAGTGATATCAGTATGCCAGATGAGGATGGCTTTACCTTAATTCGTCAGGTTCGCTCCCGCAGCATAAAGGAAGGGAAACAAAGGATAGCGGTAAACGAAGTAATGCCAAAGGCGATCGCTCTTACCGCATTTGCTGGAGCCAAAAATGAGCAACGTATTTTAAAAGCAGGGTATCAACTTTTTATTACCAAGCCAATTAAGCCAATGGAGCTCGTGGACAAGATAATCAAGGTGCTAAAAACTTGATCAATAGTATAGCAATCCTAAAGCAGTTGTAAGAAAGAAAATAGCTGAAAAATTCCTGTGTATCAATGATTATTAGTAATGTGATAACAGTATCCTGGTTTTATCTCACAGGGTTTTCTGGACATCTTTCAGCTGGCGAGTGAGGTATTCTTGCTTGAATACCCCACTGATTACCTTATACCAATTCAAATAATGTTTGCGACACATCAATATATTCTAGAGGTCAAGGCAGTGCCTTGACCCTACAATCTGTCGCATTCTTTTTTCAAATTGGTATTACTATTCCCGTCAAATATCGCCTGACTAGCATGGTAGTATTTGGCGGGGTTCGTCATGGTGTGTAAGATGGCAATAGAAATGTATCCATCATCCTTTCGTTGCGACTGTGGACATCAATCGGATTTCTTTGAGAATACCGTCTCTGATATGAAAAACATGAGTATCCGTAAACGAGTCACTTTAGGAGACTCTGAAGATAACGAACACAGAATTGTTTTTTTCAAGGGTAAGGCAATAGAGATTATTTGCCCCCAACTCGGAACCTGCACAATAACCGACTCACAGTAACGGGTTTTAGAGATGAGTCACAGCGCCTCACTGTCAATTGCTTTGTAATTTAACCAGTGCATCACCTGTAGCGCTGCTGTCCTAGTCTGAGTAGACGGTCATTTAAAGCGATTCTTCCTAATTCAGAAATAACCTCAACTGGAACACCAACAGATGTCGCTGCTTCTTTTACTGTGACTCTACTATTTCGTAATAGGTATAAAACTTGCTGCATTTTAGGAACAACTGGATCGCTTTTGTTGGTGTAACCCCGATTAATAGCAATTCTCAGCCCAGTTTCAATATCATCTACTCTAGCTCTGCGATTTTTATCTATTAATAGTGTCTGCTGTCCAGCAATTGGCCAAAGCGCAGTACCAGAGGTGATACCTTCTCCTGTTAGAGACGCTCTTGCTAGCTTGCTTTCTCTTGGAGGTACGACGAACGCATTTGCAATCTGAATACCAACATACCCAGTGTTTCTACGCACTGGAACGATATCGAAGTTATAGAGTCGCTTTTGTCCTGTTTGGTCTATAGTTTGGACAAGTAAGTTAGTAATGGCAGTTGTGGTAGCCCCTAGAAACTTTAACGGTTGGACGGCTTTCAGAAAGATGGTTGTGGCACGTCCACTTTTTAAATCTGTATCTGTGGTGTAGACCAGTCGTGAAGGGTCTGCTAACAAAATGTAGGCGATCGCCTCGTCGGTTTGGGTGAAGCTAATAGGCGTAGCACGTCCTGGAGTAACTTCAACCTGAATCCTATTACTTGCAGCCATATCCCGTTCAATCAAGCGATATGCAGGAGTTTGTGCTTGTGCCTGTACAATAGGTGCTGTCACACCAAGCAGTAATGAGCTAATGACGATGCTAAGAGCAGCAAACTGTTTCATCGTTCAACTTTCAAAAAACTATTAACGACAACCGAGACTTCCGTACCTTCAGGTAAAAACTGGATATTTGGACGTTGAAGTAATTCCTGTACTGCTTGGTCAGAGCGTCTAGATAGACGTTCACTAACTGGACTAAAAAAGCCTTCTAGCGCTGCTGCCCAAATCTGAGGATTAGAGTTACTAGTAACAATACTTTGGTTGAAAGTGCCGCCAGAAACAACAGTGCTAGATTGAGTGCGGGGCTGATTCACAATGTTTCCCACTTTACCCAAACTACTGAGTAATCCCACTAATAAATCTTGTTGGGCAATATCTGTCCCTACATCATTCAGCTTTTTAGCAATTAGCGGTTGCTGTCCTTGACCGCGAATGGAAAGAGTTTCAGGCGGAATGGTTTCCTGTTTGACTGTGCCTTGGGAGTCAGGGTAAATAAGTGCGATCGCACTAGCAGATACTAAGTTATTCTTTTTACCTACTGCCACTGTTCTCGTTACTACAACAGTACCAGATGGGAGTGCCACTGTACCATCTGTGGCTGTGATAGGTTTAGTCAACTCGATAGCAAAGCGATCGCTTTGATTATTCCCCCCCTCATCCCAAATCATTGGCATGATAATTCTACCTGGGGCAAATGTACCTAATGCTACCTCTTTAGTTTTACTTAGATTAACAGTATCTGGAGCTACAGGAGTGCGATTGAGGATACCTATCATCCCTGGAGTTAAGTTATCAGTTGTACTATCAGTGGTTTTGGAGCCAATTAAAACTGTTTGGATATCACGGTCTTCGGGAGTGGAAATGGATGCTCTAGCTGTTGGTTTGGAGTCTGTTGAAGTTTGAGTGTTAACTACAGGTTCTGACTGAGTTTCAGCTACTTTAAAGTTACCGATTTGCGACTGTCCCAGGTTAACTAGTTGGTTCCACTGCCGGAAAGGATCGACATGACTTTCAGGCTGTCGTCTTGGTGGTGAAGCTTGATAACTTACAGGATTTCGAGAAATATACCGCACTACTGGGGGCGGAGGTTGAGAAATTTTTACAGGAGTTATTGGTGTTATGCGCGATGTAGGAGTTGTGCGCGGTGAAAAAGTTTCTTGAGGTGGAGATGGCTTTGGTTTGGGTTTATTTTGTACGGTTGGACTTGGGGATTTAGGAGCAACAGGTTCCACTTTCAGTTGTTGCCGTTGGTCTTGAAACGCTAATCTGCTTTTAAGTTCGGCAGATTCATCCAAAACTGGTTCGCCTGTGGGAGATGGAGTAGGAGTTTGCACTACAAGTTTTACAGGAGGTTTAGGTTGGAGAAATCCAAACCAGACCAGTCCTACAGAGCCAATAACTATTCCCACTAAGCCAACTACTGAACCTAGCCGCACACTAGGTTTTTCTGCTAACGGTCGCTCTACGGCTCCTTCTGCATCTTGTTTCAAGCGATATTCTTCGGAAATGAGATTACTTGCCGTAGGGTTATAACCTGCTAACAACTGCTCCTCTTCAGGGGTGATATCATCATCAGCAACCACAGTGGCTTGGGTAAAACGATGATTACCGTTATGAGTGTTGATTTCCGGCGGCAAATCAGCATAATTTTCGTTTAAGTCATCAAATTCATAGTTTTGATTTGAATTGGTCATAATTATAGCTTTTTACTTTAGCGTCGTTGCTGAGAATTGAACTCAACCATCTTGGTAATTTGCAGTCCAGACGATCGCACTTCATAAATTTTCTGTTCTACCAGGGGAGCATCTTTACCTAAAGAAGACCGAGGAATCTCCACTGCTTGGACGGTAAAGGTGCGGTTAAAAGGAATACGCTCATCTCTACCAGTAGTACGGTCAACTAAGATCCGGGTAGAAATCATGTCTATTTCCCATTCCCCAAGTCGTACTGCTCTCGGTTCTGACAAATAGGAAATAATAGTGGTACTACGCATCTGACCTGAAAATAAGCTACTAGGAACTAATGCAGCAATCTTCGGTAGAGAAGCTTTGGCAAATTCCGGTTCTAGCAGCAGGGAAGCAAACCAAGCATTTGTGGGAATACGCCCATTTCTACCAACTTGAATGCCTTGGTCTGTTTGATTAGTGCCAGTGAGTTTGTCATCCCAGTTAAATGTTAGGGTTGTCCAGTCACTAACTACCTTTTGAATTACATCTGGATAGCGCCAGTTGCGATCTTGCTCGGAAACGTAGATTGTCTCGCCATTTACCAACTGGGCAAAGGTTGTCTTGCGATCAGCAATTTTATTGACCCTGAAAGCGGTGAATAGAGTCAACAATAATATCAAACCGTTAAATGCAGTTAGACACAGAAAACAAACAGCCAGGAGGTTTTTAGCTTCTGGAAGTAATGGAGATTGAAGTCGTTTAATTTGCAGAGTCATACCAAATGGGCATAGGTAGTATTGTTTGAGAATCCACCGAACAGCCTTGTGTTAAAGGTTTTTAATCTAAAATCCCAAAGAAATTTGGTATTACCCCCTGCGGAGTAGAGCAATACTGGTTGCAGTTCCAATGACACTGCTAAAAATATCGATTAGGCCTTTGACATTGGCAGAAATACCGTTATAAATCGCCATCCCTCCACCTCCGGCTATCAATACTGCCAAAATAGGTGCAAAAATGCTCAAAAAACATAAAAATGCTACATCAGATGCTAATTCAGCACCCGACTTTACCAGTACAACAGCTGCTAAACCTACTAAAATGTTGTAACCAAGTTGAACACCAAACAAAGAAATAAAGCCTGTCAGCCATGCCCAAATAGGACGACCTTGTAATGGCAGTAAAGATAAACCAATGGCGATCGGTGCAAATAATGCTGTCAGCAGTAGAGCAGCTTCCAAGATATTTACAAAGCCCCATTGCAGGGCATACAGGATAAAGCGAATAATGGGGATGGCAGTATCTCGAAATACACTACCTGGATCGTTAGCAAACTGAACAGCAGTACCGATTTGACCAGGTAAAGTTCTACTCCAGAGGAAACTAGCAAAATCTCGTAGTGGTTTGAGTGGAGATTTAGCTTCCTCTTCAGCTTTGGTAACAATTGCCTGTGCCTGGGCTTGCTTTGAGTTCCAGCACTCAACTAACTCTGTACCAACTTTTCCTTGGCATTCGCTATAGAGGTTTTCTAGCTGTTGTCTAGCGATATTGCTAATAGCCACATTGGTAATAGCATCTCGAAATGTTAGTTCCCCAACTTGAAGCTGAAGGACGCTTTGCACTTGGTTGTAAGCAAAGCCTCGAATAACAGTAATTGTCTTAGCTAGTACATTGCCATTGGCCCCCAAAAAAATCATGATCGCGATAGGCCAAACAAAAATTGATGCCAATTCTGACCATGATTGCTTTTCAATGATTTCCTTACCAGTAGTCAACGCCACAAATAAGATGCTAGCGGCTCCCAAGGTGATGCCCAATTTAATCAAGCCAATCCACAATGCCGAACCGAGGGGATCTAAAGTAACTAACCAGACATTATTCCACGACTCAACTGTGGCGCGAGAAAGTTCTAAAGAACTGGAGATAATTTCTAGGGCATCGGGTTCTCCACCTGTTACCGGAAATGACTGAGCAATAATAATATGGATCATAAGTGTCGAAATCAAAGCTACTACTTGTCAGAACCAAGGGTAATGCCACCAGGCATGATCAATAAGCCCGCCTGTTGAGTGGCAGCATTGCCTGCGGCAACACTTTTACGGCGATCGGCAGTATTGATGGCTGAAAGTTCCTTGGCAGTTTGAGCGGTAATGGTTATACTCAATGCCCTGTCAATGCGTGCTTGCTGGGCTTCTTGAAGCATCCGCTCGTTGACGCGACTGGTAATGGCACTCTGTTGGGATAGGTTTTGCAAAATCTGTTGAGTGACATCTAAACTTTGGGATTCCTCACCCAAGCTGACGCTTTCTTGAGTATCTTGTTGAGTAGCTTGCTTAATTTGAGCCATCTGACTTTGGGCTGTTTGGCTCAAAGTAGCCCGCTCGGCAATACCTGTAGCAACTGTTCTAGTAGCATATTTACCAAGGTCTTCACGGATACCATAAGAGCTTTGACCGTTGGTTTTGTTCTCCAAAGTTTCAGACAGCACCGCACCAGGGTCGTTGTTGGCAGAACCGTTCATGATTCCTGCCAAAACTTTGTTTAAATCTGGAATCTGAATTGCACCCAAGGCAGAATTGAGCAGATTGCCAAGAGGATTCAATAGCTCATTTTGAGTGAAATTTTTGATATCTCCCACAAAATCATTGATTTGAGATGCTGTGTCTGAGGTAAAAATAGCACCAGTAGTTTTGTTATCAACAGCAGCAGCTACTGGATCTCGACCATTGTCTTGAGTCCGAGCAAGGGCTGGACTGGCCATATAACCTAGTTCCAAAATTAGAATCAGTACCATCAATCTGATAAAGGTAAGTTTAGATTTCATGATTCACTTCCCTTAATGCAGTTCTGGATATATAAACTTGCGATCAGGCGTTCTTGAGTCTGTTGCTCATTTTTACTATGTTGGCGATCGCTTTCTCCAGAGCACAGATGCTCCGCTTTGGTAAAGACTGTCCGCAGGACTTATACCTTTTCTCTAAAATCCTGCTACAAATGAATTTCCGCCTCTTTGCGTCTCCGTTTCCCCCCGTCATCATCTGTTGCTTCCTTTGGGAGAATTGGTATTACAGCAGGGCATAGCGAATCGCGCAATACTGGGGTTTGATGTATTTCTCGACCAATATGTTTAAAGCCTCTATTTTCCTTCAAAGCAGGAATGTATGCATCAGTAAATGCTCTCAGTCCTAACAGCTTGCCTTTAGTGGTATCTGGATACTGAGCCATCACCCGTTCTCGTGCTTCTCGTTCATCCTGGTTATTGGCAACACTGGCTAACATCATTTCCCCTGGATAAAAGCGGGTACGCCAGAATGTACCACCTGTTTCTAGAAGCCAGCAGGAATAAAGGTCGCTGGTACGGGGCAAAAATGCTTCAGTGGCATTCTGACTGATAATATTGACGGGATAACTCAGATACTGTTGGAAAGAAGCAATACCACTACTGGTAATACGTCCGGTAATCCGGTAGGTCATGTTCTGCATAATTTGAGCGCCTGTAGAACACTCGCAAATGGTATCCAAGTCCTGGGACAACAGCAGAACAGCAATGCCTTCTTTCCTTCCTGTAGCGCAGGTTTCGCCTATAATCTGGGCAAAACCATCTTTACGTAACAATACGGAAAGCTCATCGCCAATAAATAAACTCTGAGGATGGGATAGGGCATTACGGATACAGGCACTGTGGGCGTTAATTGCCATTAAGTAAGCATCCTGTTCGTTACTCAATCCACTGAGGGCAAAGAATTTAATTGCCGGTACTGGGGAAAAAGTGCTGGGACGAGCGATCGCTTTCCCCAACCTAGATACCAGTAAAGCACTAACCTGATTCTGGATTTGGTTGAGTGCCTGTCGGTCAATTTCTTCAAAGGATCTCAGATTAAGGCGCTCTCTGGTGCAGAACTTGACGAAATCTGGTAGCGTGGGTATCTGCTGCCATTCTGGTGAAAGCCACCCCATCTCAAACGCTCGATTGTAGCGAGTAATAATTTCTGGGTCTTTTAGAAATACGTCCAAAGCTTTGACTAGCAAGGCATCAACCCGTTGAGCTAGATGGGGATTTTCGACTTTACCCATTGCGTTGCCGAAGGCGGGCGAAGCCATCGCTGTTAATGCTTTGCGAATAAACTCTTTCCAAGATTCCATGCGCCGTTCCCGTTCTGACTTGTTGAACCGTCGCAAATCTGGTGGTTCCAGTAGGTTACTGCTGCCACTGGAAATATCGTAATATGCTCCTTGCTCCCCCAAAAGTTCAATTGCCGTCTTGAAAGTGCTGTTACCACTGGCAGAGATATCGATACCAACAACGGGAATATTGTTAGCTAATGCCTCTAGAGCAAAGCGCCATCCCAAAACGCTCTTTCCTGAGCCGGAAGTACCTGTAATTAGAGCGCGTCCAATCTGCTGGTGAAATAAGTCCACATAAATAGGCTTGCCACCACGATTGGTAAGGAATTCCACACCTTGTTTATCGATGTCCTTGGGAACAGTTAGGGGCATAATCCCAGCTACAGTATGGGTATCTAAAGTTATTCTGCGTTCGCTGAGATTACTTCCATGCAGTAACCATTTGCAGGTAATCGGCAGAGTTTGCAGCCAAATTTCCCAAGCAATATTACGCTCTCGAATTACTTTGGCAGTCTCAAAACTGTTAGCCAACAAGTTGCAAGCTTGAGTTAACTCTTGGGCACTGTGGCGGTAAACTAAAAATACAGGCGCACAGTGCAACGCTTTTGTGCCTTCGTAAAGTCGTCGCTGGGCTTCAAAAGATTCCTCCTGTTTGATTTCTGCTCCAATATCCCGTCCCTGTCCTTTGGTTATGGCTAAAGTACGGGCTGTTTTCGATTGTTTTGCTTGACGCGCCAGGTTGTCTTGGATGAAGAAGTCATTGCTGCGGCTAATTTCAATCCAAGCTTCTGTATCGTGGACATAGCTGGAAGCAAGGATTTTCCAGACCCACTTTAGCTGCTCTTGAGCATTAGACCAACCAACAGGGGGATCTGTTACGACCATGACTCCACAAACCTTGCTTTTACCTGTCAGGTAAACTCGGTCATGATCTCCTCGATGTTCGGGACAAGCAGAATGTCCATGTTGTCCTTCAATCAGTAATGTACAAATGTGCTTGTCGGTGGTTAGGGTTTCTGTTAACTCCAGTCCTGTCTCAGTCTCCTTCAGTGTAATAACTTGGGGAATAGGAGGTGCTGCACCCTCATTAAATCGATTCCACAGCCACTGCCACAAATCTGTAGCACTGCAAGGTGTTATTTCTAAGCCAATTTTGGTATTGAGTAGCAATTCCCACTGGATAAATCCTTGCTGAAACCCTTGCAGTAAAAGCTTTTTGAAAAACTCCTCTTGATAGGTGCGTTTATTCCCTGTAATCAATTCAACTGCCCAAGAGCCGAATTTTCTACATTTTTCAATCAGTCCACCCACAAAATCCTTGTACTGTGAACCAGCTTCATCATCGCTCGTCCAAGTACAGAAAGCGATTTGGTTCCAGATTTGGCGAGAACCTGCTTCCTTGAGTTGTTCCACCCGCAATTGCTCGTTGCGAAGCAGCACAGAAACTGGTTTTAAGTGGCAATCGTCTGCTAAGACAGTAAGTGGGGTTTGGCGTTTGTGGGGTACTCCCTTGGCAGAGTCTGTCGGTAAGGAATATGACTTAGTATCATCACTATAACAACCAGTACAAAAGGTAATTTTTTCACCGGGGGGTAGTTCTTTCAAACCCTCTTCGATAGAGTGAGCAAATTCGCTAACCTCATTTTCATGCAGTATGTCATGCAGTCCAGCGATGTGAAACCCAAACACAAGTTGATACTGACAGTTGCCTTGATCTAATAACAGGGCAGCCACTTCACGATCGTTTTTCTTAATTTCTGCAATACAGCAGATGTTTACTTCATTTTGGAAGGGCATAAACTTACTTTTGCCTCCATATTGATTCGGTACAATCAGCGGCTTGAATCGGATTTGCACTTGCGAGTCCCCGTAGCGCCGATGCATCCAAGCTGGTCGATATTCGGGAATCGGTGAGATGTAAATGCTGTTACTATTGCACCACTCTGTTCCCGGTGGCTTACGCCATCGATCTAAAAACTGATGGGGCTGGTTACCTGTGAGAATCCACCAACTGATAATTAGCCAAAAGGAGGTGGCAAAGAACCAACCCATACCCAAACTGAGTAAACCATTGGTGAGAACATAGCAAACTACAATAATGGCAATCCAAGGAAGTAGCTGTTCCGCCGGAATAGGCCCAATGCTAGCTTGCTTGCCCAGAATTCGGTTGACTTTGATGAATTCTTGATTGTCTTGTGCCATAGTTGTGTAATTATTTGGTGCTGCATTAGTAACCTAAGTTGCTGAATGTGCCGTGATATTGTCATTTGTGGGCTTTTATCGTTAACTTGGGCAAAAAGGACACGATAAACTTCAAACTGATAATTTGAGTTTAAATAAGCTAAAACCTAGTTACAGCAGTAACCTGGCTCAAAAAATTCCGAGAGAGCAAGGAAGCCTTTCTTGCCAGGAAAACATATCTGCGCTAATGCGATCACTAATCACTAAATTTTTATCTAGAAATGTTTTTGAAGCATATTTAATGTTGAAAGTTGAGAATGAAATTAAAGTATTTCGATGCTCATTTTTTGAACAACACATAAATTCAACTTTTGGTCACATTATGATGCACTAATTAAACTTATATTCATGATTTAATTCATAACACGATGTTGCTGATTGGCTTTTGCTACTCTGATTATCCTCTGAATGTTCCATTGATTATTTTGACAATTTTTTCTGATACCGATTCACAATCTCGCAGTCCTATTGTCATCATCTGTAACCTTCCTTGGGAGAATTGGTATTAATGGGTATAAAATCAAGTTGGGTTTAATTTATAACTGAATTTAGCGGTGAAAATTGAGAGTAATTTGAGATTAGCTGGGTGTTCCTGTGCCATTACCGACAAATATGAAAGTGATGACATCAATGGCAATTACAATGGAGAACGCCAGACCAACTTGGGTGACAATTGGTCGCCAATCATTACCTTGCTGTGCTTGGTTGTAAGCAAATAAAGAAGCAGCAGCAACCAGCAGCAAGAATGCACCTCGGATGAGGTTAAATGTTAAACCAACAACATTGGCATCCAAAGTACTAGTGGAACCGCCTCCGGCTTGGGAACTTTGTTGAGCTAGATTGTTGAAGAAGCTTTCCAACCCGCTTAAGAAAATAGCTTGGGCTGGAGTTGCAAAGGTATCGAGTAAAGCAGTAACAGTAATAATGGCGGCAACAATATGCCAGAAGCGAATTTTTCTACCTAAATACTTTTCTAGAATGGGTACTGTCTGAATTACATATCCAATACTCGAGAAAACAATACTGGCACATCCCAAAATAGTGACAAATATAGGTTTTGTAATTAACAAATAAATTCCAATCGTAAGAGATATAACAATGAAAAGTAAATCTGTGCAGTTGATTTTCAGCTTTCTCAATTTGGTTGAAAAATTGCGAGATAACAGCAGCTTAAACTGAGAATTGTGAGATTTAGTGTTATTCATCTTTCTCTTCTCGATAAATTAAACTTGCATTTCTGGTTTGCTGGCTTTTCTTTGAGTTTGTTTCTGGCGTTGTTTTGCAGTATCTTTATCAGTGTGGGCTTGGGTAGAGCGAGTTGATTGCTGATTGTCTAGTACCGCTTCTATCTCACGCAGGGGGATGCTGCACTGCAAAATGTCTGGGGGCTGCCCTGGTACTAAAACGGCATCAAGCACTTGTTCATCGTTACGATTAGGGTTAAATCCTTGAAGTAGCTGTGTACCATTGGATAGTTTCACTACTTCAAACTCGTACTTGACTTTGCCCTTTTCAGTCCAGGTGAATGTCGATTCATCGTTGCTGTTAAATGGGTTAGGTAGCTGTTCTTGAAATTTTTGAATTAATGCTTGGGTGCTGGCTTTGAGAGCGTATTCTTCTTTAGACTGTGGTAGTTTGCAAATACCAGTCTTTTCATCTCTGCTGAGATTGTCTTGTGCGATCGCCCACTGTCCCTGAGTGCGAGTACCAGCAAAAAGTGTTTCACCTTGGGTATTTTTTAAGGTGATCGCTACTTGTTTACCTTGTCCTTCTACCCATAAAGTTTTGTTATTGGAAATAGGAATGCCGTCTTGGGGTGATTGGTCAAGTAATTCACCAGCTACTTTGGCAAACCCCACTAAACCATCGGCACAGGCAGCTTGTTGTTGCTGTACTTGGCGTTTCGTCAGATGTTCTAAAATATCAACTTCTGTCGGTGGCTGACTAGTAGAGTTAGGTGGGACAATATCTGTATCAGTTTCTGACTCAACAACAGTAGAATTATTTTGTTGTGCTACTATCTGTTTTTCCAATCGGCTAACTACCATTTCTAAACTATCAAGTCGTTTGGAAAGAACTTTTAAGTAGGCTTCAATTTGGTTAAGCTGTTCGTTGATGCTGGCATTCTTATCTAATTCAAATGGTTGAGATTGGTATTTGGGGTCTAGTTTGGAACCAAGATTATCTACTTTCGAGCCGATTTTAGTAGCAGCTACAGCCAGTGGATTGTCTGCGGCTGATTTTTCAGATACAGTTTGAGAATCTTGAGACTTTTGAGACTCTGATGAGTCCGGCTTTGCTTCTTGCAAGCGACTAGCTATGTTATCTACACGGTCATTTTGCCTTTGTAGTTCTTTAAGAATTCGTTCCAGCCGCTTTTCATCAGCTTCGGCTGCTAGCTGTTCTAAAATACCTTGTCCCACCGCAATTCCCAGAGTTCCCAATTGTCCAGCTAGTCCAGCTAAATTCACACCATTTACTTCTCGTCCATTGGTAGCAGCTGTGGCACTTAACCGCGAAGCTTCGTCTATAGGTTCTCTGGAGTTGGTATTTTTGGCAACAGTGTTATTAGTCTTAGCTCTATCTTGAAGATTAGCTTGTGTTTTGGTTTGGGGCTTACTTTGGGTTTTAGCTGAAGTTTTGGCTTGAGTTTTAGTCGGGGGTATCTTCACACGACTAATAAATGACTCGTCTTCTTCACCTAAATCATCTAATTCGTCTATTTGAGTGTTGAAATCGTCATTTGACAGGTCGTCTAGTTCGTTGTTTATAGCTTCTATTTCTTCATCTTGTTCATCTAAATCGAGCAGATTATCTTCTAATTCATCATCAATATCGTCAAGTTCTGTTGCAGCAAAACCGCAAATTTCAGCAATGTTAGAAGGGGTGAAGTAGTTTTCATCTTTGCTGGTAATTCCTTCTAAATTTTTAATTAGGTACTTACCGCTAGTTCTGTGGCTGGGATCGCTGGTGAGGTAGAAACGATAACCTTTTATCTCGTCATTATCCCCACCTCCTACGCAGAGTTCTACAGTAATGGGGGCTTTGCCCGATTCTTGGCTGTAATTTTCTACATAGGCTTTAAAGTCTTCGTGGGACTGGATAGAATCATTCTGAATTGAAGATGCGATCGCTTTATCCAATGTGTTTTCAATATGGCGGAGTTTACGGCGATCTGTCAGGTTTTCCCATGAGCGATTTTGAGAATTTTGTCTTTGCTTAGGTTTGGTCAGTGTTTTGGTAGCCATAGGTACTCAAAGCTGATTGCCTTAAGAGTTAACCTAACAAGGCTTGATCTGAAAACAGCTAGACCAAATGGCGATTTATAAGTTGTCCAGTTGGCTAATATTGCTGTTTTTACCTTCGCTATTAAATCTAGTAACGATTCTAGAGTTAAGCGTTGCTTTCGGGGGATACTAATTCTAACACTTGGGTTAGCTTCACTTGCATAGTTAACTAACCCCAACAAGGTTAGTGTCAAATTCATTCCGATAGTTTATTTAACATCTCACATAGTCAATACCGTTGCCAAAATAATTTTAAATAATCTCTTTTACCACTTTAGTTCAAATCTATATCCTGACTGCTAATATGGTGTAAATTATGTGATACATCATGTTTTCTGTGAAGTAATCGCGCTCTCTCTAAAATCATCGCTTCTAGCTCACTGGCACGTTCTTCTGAAAGTGGAAATATCTCCTCACCCGTCTCGAGATTGCCTCGACAAATCGTCCGCTTACCTTCATTTCGCACAATAAAATCACCACTGGATTGCACATAAGCAGTCCAATGACTACCAATTTTGAACTGCTCAATTTCATTACTTGTAGATTGATGGACTTGTCGCTGTTCGTAGGTGATAGCGATCGCTCCTACTAAATTATCAAACATTTCTTTACGCCAGAGTTCACGGTGAATGGCTCCCAATTGCCCCGCAGTATCTAACGTTGGTTCTGATTCCGGTAATGGAACTTCTGGTAGATTGATTGACTCAGGATTAACCTTGAGGATAATACTAGAGCCATCTGGCTGCAAAGTAGCTGCAAATGTAGCACCAATTGGTAGTTTTGGGCTGTCGGGAGCAAAAGTCCCTAAATTCTTGCCATCAATCTGTAATATCGGTGTACCGTTGTAACGATAAAACTCTGGGTGTGATTCGGGTAACTCAAAAACTCCTACTTCCAAAGTAACGCTGCGCTTTTTCCAATGCTTACTAGCAAAGTTTTCATTGGCGAAGTCATTGTATTTGATACCCAACACTTTAATTTCATCAAACTGAAAATCCTGAAGCTGCTGACATACTTCATCTGTAAATAGGTTATATGCCAAAGCACCAACACCTGAATCCTGACGTGATGTTGCCCAACTATGATCTGCTGGCGGGATAATTCTTAAATCCTTGGGGATATTAAGTTCATCTAAATCGTTAACGTTTTCACCAAATTTAGCTGCTAATTTATCAACTACTTTGGGGGATAAGTCTTTCAAAGCAAATTCAATTAAAGGTAATTGAGGATGAATTGTCGCATCAAATTTAATTCCCTTTTGTTCTAAAGATTCTTTCCATTTAACAGCACCTGCACCGAAAGGAACACTCAAAACATAAATATCTTGTGGTAATGCAACGCTTGGCAGTTCATAATCGTGCTGAAACGAAAACGTAATTTCCATCTGTTCTGCCAGCTTTAAACAGTCTTTGCGATGCCGATCTAATTCTGGACGAGTGTGTTGTGTGTGCCACAGTGCCGCCGCACCTTCTGTGCGTTGGCGGAGTCTGCCTTTTGGACTGACAAACTTCTCTTCTGGAGTGGTGAATAATTCATCAATCTCCGCTCGATAGCTTTCGTAGAGCTTTCCTAATTCCTCATTAAAGGCTTCCCTGTCATCTCCCACCCGTTCCTTAATTTCGTCTCTAGCTTGTTGAAACCTTGTTTTCAGTTCTTCTGCCCATTCCAGGGCATCTACAGATAGCATCTCTTTGGGAAACAGGTAGCGAAACTCGTGCCTGTCTCTGCTGCGAATGCGTGTTGGTTCCCACAAAGGATTGACAACAACTCTGGCAATGACGTTAATTGAGCCGGGAGCATCCGCAGGCATAGCAAAGGAGCGATAAAGCCGTTCATCTTTTTTAAAGTCAAAAAAGTAACTGGGATGAGATTCTGACCATTGTTTGGCATCAGCTAGCAAATTTTCCCCATCTATTTCTTTGATGTCTTCCAATCTTTCTGCACTTTTGGGCGAATCTACCTCTACCTGAAGTGCTTGAAATAGACGATTTAGTAACTTCCTTTGTCGTCTGCCAAATCGCTCCACATTCTCACCTTCTTTGGGCATCGATGACTGTACACGCCCAATGTTTGTTGCTACTAGCCCTACTTTATTTTGACTGCTGGCAGCAGCAATCTCTGCTAAACTTTTGTATTTTAAGTTGCCTTCTTCATCTGTAATTTCCGTATATGCCAGCTTAGGGCGTTGTTTAACTGGTTCAAATTTTCCTGGTTCACCTGCGCGGAGAGTTTCTTGAGCAATATTAGGCAGTTTACTGGCTGGGCTGACCATTAATTGGTCGCCGTCAAAATCGGCTTGGTGGTATTCTTCGGCATCCTTGGGGTGAATCCAGACTACGTTGCGAGTTTTTTTCAATTCTGGATCGTGGATGTTTTGGTAGAGGCGGATGTTGTCTGAGTTGACGATGGGGTAACGGGTGAGAATGACATCTCCTTCCGGTAGATGGGGTACACAGATTGTGCCACGAGTTAGGCGATCGCACGGCATTGCCATACCCGAATTATGGTTGTATCCTCCCTTAATTGCTAGGTCACGCCATTGATTGGCTATGTAATCGGTAGCAAACTTGCGGAATTTCGGGGTTTCAATCAATTGACCATATTTATCGCTACGTAATAAGGAAATCCAGCGAGATTCCTGTGCTTGATTGTTAGCATTATCCTCAATTTCGTTAAAAGCTTCTTCTGACTGCTTTTGCTGCGATGGCGGAACGCCCGCCGTAGGCGATCGCTGTTGTTTATCATATTGTTGGATGATGTATTTTGCCAACGCTAAGGGATTGCGTTGCAATTGGGCCAGTTCTCTAGCTTTTTCTTCGGTGGGTTGGCTCAAATCTTGTTTGACTGCTTCTTCTGAGTACCAAATGGTAAACTGCCAACTATTATCGTAGCTGGTGGCTTTGGCGTTACCTCGATTACCGATTACCGCTTGAGGAAACTCATAGTCACCGCAAGGTATTAAGTTTTTAAGTTCTGATTTTTTAATGCCTTTAATTGAGGAACGATCCATAATAATGTCGTAGCCTTCAACATCGGTCAAATTCGCATCGGGTAGAAAAGTACCTTTGGACAAGAAGCTGGTTTTTGGACACTGGGAATTATCTGATTCAGCCCAATTACTCCTCCAAGCAAACCGAAATTGGAATGGACAATTGCGTTCTCCTCCCAATAGTTTGGCAAGTTGGGGCGAAATCTTGCCGTGACAGTCTCCTGTTTTATAATGAGCATACTGTGAATCTTCAAAATCCACAATTTTAACTCGCAGCCCTGTAAAAGTTTCTGAGCCTTTATAGCAATTGCTAACTAGCAAAGAACCATAGCGACAAGCAGTATCCGGTTCTGTAGCGAATAAGCGTCTAATTTTTTTATGCAGCAAATCATCAGCAAAGTAATAACTATTGCCAGAACTGAAAGCTAATTTACGTTGGATTTCATCCTGAAATGTTCTATGTCTTAAATGGTTAGCATCTGGATTTTTACTATCGATTTTAACCAGTAGTAGAGATTGTAAATCTTCTGCTTCAAACATCTGTTCGAGCAGAGAATTTTTAATGATTTCTGGTTCAGATAAATATCTCCCCTTACCATTGTTATACGACCCATCAAAGATAGGTATACTCAGACCAGAACCTTCTAAGACTCTAGTGGTTAAATCCATTACGAATAATCTATTATACTGCTTATTTAACAAGCATAAGACTCTAATATTCACCTTGGCATGAAATAACACGCGATAAAATCATCCAAGTGGATAATTTACTGATTTTATGGTCAACGGTATTTTACACGTTATTAGCTTTGCTAGCAGGCTTTCTCAAAAGTTAAAACTTGAACACAACTTTTAATCGTATTATCATTTTTCCACTGTGTTACTCAAGCTACAAATTTTTGAAGCTCAACCTAGATTTTATGAATAAAAGAATTCAACGACTCGAAAATGGTTTATTAGTCATGCTTTATGATGATGACCCAGATTCGCCAGGAGATGAATTAATCACTCCTTCTCTTCATATATCCCAAGATGAGCATTATCCCGAATACGCTTATCTCAAAACTGGTGATAGCTTAATAATTAAGGAAAATACTGTCAAACATACATCAGGTTCTTATTATCCAAGTGGTTATGAAGATTTAGATGAATTCCTCAATAGCGATCCTGGGGCAATTGATAAACTGGGTGATAAAAGTTCAACTACTCGTGGTTGGTAACAAAATTTTTTAGTTGAATAAAATCAGCAATCAGGTGAGTAGACAGGTAAATAAACTGTGAAAATACTGCCTTTTCCAACAGTCGATGAAACAGAAATATTTCCTTGATGAGCTTCAACAATTTGACGAGACAAATATAATCCCAAACCATTCCCGCGACGCTGATGATTGCCCTGTCGAAAGCGATCAAATAAGAGTAATTGTTCTTCCTGACTCATGCCAATACCTGTATCCTGTACTTCAATCGTTACCCCTTGAACAGTAGAATTGAGGCGAACTTTTACTGAGCCAACATCGCTGAAGCGAATGGCGTTACCGACTAAGTTAGTGAGGAGTCGGCGTAGTTCCAGGCGATCGCCTCTAACCTTAAATAAAGAAGCTTCAGTACCTTCTGCCAAGACAGCTTTGAGAGATAACTGTTTAACATTAGCCAAAGGCATTAGTTCTTGCACTACCTGCTGGCATAATTCCCACAGATCAACCACAAAGAAATCTAGAGTTTTGCCTCCAGCTTCATACTGGTAAACTTCTAACAAGGTATCGACCATTGACAACAAAGTTTGGTTACTCTGAGCCATTTGTTCTAAAGATTCACGCATTGTTGATAAGGTATTGCCAAAAACACCTCTTTGCAGCAAATTCAAGAATTGGTCAGCAGCTATCAAAGGAGTTCGCATATCGTGAGTCAGTCGAGTTACAAAATCTTCCCGTCGTTGATTGAGAAAAAATTGTTCGTCCATACTGTGTTTCAGTCTCAGCAAAGCCCTTACCCTGGCCAGTAATTCCTCCTTATCTATCGGCTTACGAATAAACTCGTCTGCACCTGCATCTAAACCTTTGACAACACTTGATTTTTCATAACCTGTTACTAGCAAAATTGGAATAAAAGGTAAGTTTGAGTTGTGCTTAATTTGCCGAGTAACTTCATAGCCATCCATATCTGGCATCACTACATCTAGCAGTACCAAATTCGGAGGAGATTCAGCAATTTGTACCAATGCTTCAGTACCATTGTGGGCTATGGTCACGTTGTATCCCTTCAGCCTCAAAGTGACTTGCAGCAAGCGGAGACTATCAGCTGAGTCATCCACAAGCAGAATTCTTTGGTTTGTTTCTTCTGAAGTTATATTCATTAAACAACTGGTTATACTCTTTGAACTCTACAGGTCGCAATCTTATAGCTGGGGTCTAAACTCCCATCTGTAATGCAATTACTAATTCGTAATTACGGATTCTTAATCTGCTGATATGTTAGAGCCAGGGTTCTTGGTTAGAGATAAGATGCATCCTGCTGTGGGTATGATGTAGACACAGGTGAGAATAAAGTGTATTCGTTTTAGTCTAACTTCAGTGTTTTTATATTTTTTTAAGACTTTAGGAAGATTTTTTTAGAGAATTTTTCGATTAAATCACTAAATTTAAATTTCTTAACATGGCTGGAAATATTAGTGCAGACTTATTTATGTAGCTGCTTTATGCCTCAATAGCCACTTTTTGGCTCAATAGCTAAAATTTTTCGTCCAATAGAGTAATCCTTTGCTTCAAAGCATATTCGACATTTAGAAAAGCACTAATTACCAAGTTGCTGAGGTGAATGATGGGAGATATTCGAGTGGCAATTATTGAAGACCACAGCTTAACGCGGATTGGGATGCGTAGTTCTCTCAATGAACAAGAAGGTATTGAAGTAGTAGGTGATGAAGCTACAGCCTTTGATGGCTTGAAACTACTCCAAAGCACAAAACCAGATATAGCGATCATTGATATTGGTTTGCCAGATAAAGACGGGATATGTCTGGTGCAGGAGTTTCGAGAATCTCTAGCACCATCAGCAGCACAGACTAAAGTTATAATGCTCACTTCCTTTGCCAAAGAGCAGATGGTACTAGCAGCGTTTGCAGCCGGAGCAGACTCTTACTGTGTGAAGACAATTAAGTTCGAGTTGTTGCTGGAAGCGCTGCACATGACCTATGAAGGTCAGTCGTGGATTGATCCAGCGATCGCTCGTATTGTTCTCAAGCATACTCGTACTGGAGCAGCGACTGTGGTGAAACCGAATGCTACTCAGACGGTAACTATCTCTGCAATTGACCAGGAGCAAGCAAGCATTCTGAAAGCAAATCCACTGACAAATCGCGAGCAACAAGTCCTCGAGTTAATTGTCCAAGGCTATACCAATAAAGAAATTGCTACAAAACTTTATCTCAGCTTGGGAAGTGTAAAAGTATACGTGCGTGGAATTTTGGACAAGCTTTGTGCAAGCGATCGCACTCAAGCGGCTGTATTAGCTTTGCGGGCTGGTTTGCTTAATTGAAGTCACTGTACAGTTGATTCTGTACAGTGCTTGGTTATCTACGACGAGCTACGACTAAGCACAGAAATGGCTCGGGAGAATCATCTAATTGCCTGCATAATACTGCCTTGCGTTGTATACAGAGATTTGCCGCTACCACTCTCTAAATCAAAATAAGTAGCAAATCGTCGTAGTTTCCCCGTCGTCAACTGCAACAAATAATCAAAGGCTTCCGCAGCAACTCGCTGGTTAATGCTCAAGGACTGGCTATTAAGCAAAGCCATTTGTTCACAGGACAAGTTGTTGTCTGCCAACTCTTCTAGTTGTGGAACCAGTAGGTCGGGTTGCTGTATGATTGGAGCAGGTAAACGAAAGCAGCCCAAAGCCTCAAAATAATAGTCATTGGGATTATTAGACAGATGAGAACCTAATAGTACCTGACCACTACGCTTAGAGTTACCACAATCTAAATGCCAAATACTAGGGGCAGAACGATGAGTATTGTACTCAAGTACTTTGGTAATTGACTCTCTGGCTTTGGCATTATCTACGCAAGCAGTGATAACAATCAGGGTATTGTAGCTGGGGACAATCCATTTGGGTTGGAAAGGTTGAGTGATCGCTTTAATTTCCATCTTCCAAACCAGGGAGTAGCGCAGTGCCAGCGTTTTGGCTTTGTTGAGTCCAATTTCTGCATCACAGAAGCACTGGCGTAAAACATTAGCTGACTCAACACGATCCGGGTCAACAAAGCAAAGTTTCACCTGTTTACCTTGCTGAGAAAGAACTCTGCCTAACCGAACCAAAGAAGCAGCCAACCAAGAACCAGTACCACCACACCCAACTAACCACAGTTCTATTTTCGAGTAGTTGAAACTCACTACAGGACAAGCATTTGCCAAATCAAGATTTAGCTCCATAAGTTCTCCATCACGTTGATGGGCGGTACATCAGTACTGTAAAATTTGCATCCAGATAAAAGCGAGACATCAACCATGAAAAAGTCTCGCTCAATGTCAAACACTGCTCTAGCAGGTACATCCCAACAGTGGCGAAACAGTCCAACCCGTAATTTAATCTCTGGTTTTTTGGTATTAACTCGACCTAGTACCGCATAGATACGAAAGCCAGATTCGTCAGCGTTATCAGTAGTAGAGAAAAAGGCAGCTAAGGAACCGTGGGAATGGATATCGAAAGCCGCTTTATGGTGGGAAGAGTCGCTACCAGAATGGGTTGGCTGACAGCTAGTTGGAGTTTGAATTTGCTGTGGGACTTGTAAATCCCAGCCTGCATCAGTACAGTGGAGGTGAAAGAGAATTTCGTGAAATTGATTGCCAGCTTGATAACTCAACCGCCACATTTCCAGTAGCAGAGCTTTGGGAATTAAGGGAGTGACTTTGAGATAAGGCGTTAAATGAGGTAGCCCTTTGATAGTTTGGGTACTCAAGCAAATGGGCATTAATACCTCTATACCAGGACGAATGGCTCTAGCAAAGATACCATTTCCGGCATAAAGGTACTCTAGTCCACTGCTGGTGTGTGTAGGCAGAGATGAAGATGTGACAATTTTGTAACCAATAATACCTTCAAGCAATAGGTTCATCAAGGATTTCCTGCACAAGGATAGCGACACTTTTTTGATTGCCGATAGGCACAAGGTCAGATACAGGATAGGTTGCGCGTCTACATCTTTTGTGCAGTTTTAGAAGTTGCTGGCGAACATCCTTGCGGTATTTTTGTGATTTACTTATTGTTAAATGGTTAGTGAAAATACTAGAAATAAACAAATTCCAAGCATGGTTAATTGATAGACCATTAGCAGCAGGTGGTTCGTTCACTCCCCAACACACCTGTCCAGAACTGTAGATATTGGGTAGTGGCGCATGAAAGGCCGGCGCTTGAGGAGTAAACTCCTGTTCTTGAATTGCCCAAACCCAGTATTTTAATCCCTTACCCACAAACACCATTGCAGGTAGCGGAACGGTTAAAGTACCAAGTTCATCGCAATTGATCGTATAAGTGGCTGGTGGTATGAATTTTACCAGATATGTGTCTGTACTGCCCGTACCCCAACGCACAATTCCTGGTTCCATCCAACCTGTATCAATGGGTTCATTGCTGAAAGCAGTTCTCAAAGCTGCGGGTGAAATACATTTGTAAATATGAGCTTCGGGAATTTCTGTGTCTTTGTGGTGGAAGATGTAAATACCATCCAAAAATAGCAATTCTGCTTGAATTACTGGAGATGTTCGGGGATGTTCTGCCAAAATTGCTCGTAAAATCTCGCCTGATAAAACTGCTGTCGATGTAGTTTCAATTAATGTGGTTTCAATGCTTGTTTCCATAGTTTTAGTAGGATTTGAGCATGAGGTTTTAAGTCTGCTTCTAACCAATCTATTAAGTTAGCTGCACAGTTCAGGATTCGGTCAGCTTGCTGCCATTTTCTGGTGAGAAAATCAATAGATGCTTTTGACCAAGGTAAAGAGGTGCAGTCAGGTTGGTGGTAATAATCTTCTGCGTACTGGTCCAACCAAAGGTTTTTAGTTTCATGATCTAGCAGTTTTAAAGTTAAAGGCAGAAACTTTAAAGGATTATCTAAGTTATGACACTGCCGTTTTAGTTTTTTGTAGTCAATTTTGTCTGGGTGGTCGATGTCACTGTACGTAATTTCGTAAATTGCAAATTCACTATCAAACCAATCGCTACCTTCTGGGTCTATGTCATCAAGCCAACAGCGACCATTATGGCTAAAAGGTAAAAGTAGTTGCCAACCGTCTTTAAGATGTTCAATTTCTCCATCCATTGTCCAATCAATACCCATTGGTGTAATAGGAATACTGTGCAATCTTTGTTCGTGGGCTGTTTCTATAGTCCAGTCAGATAAGGGAAACAAATGAGTGTAAATCAGTACAATGAATTCCAGTTCTCTGGGACTATGGCAATCTATATCTGTAGGTGAGTAAATAGTGGCTTGACTGGCTTTCCATTCGTTAGGGAAGTAGTGCTGATACAGTCCTAATAAGGAGTAGATATTGAGTTGGGTTTCCAGATATTCAAATGATTCAGTAGCATCTAAGGTAAATTGATACTGACTAAGGCTGTAAATTGCCTCTGCCATAGTGAGGGGTACAAGGTGAGACATTTTTTAGTGCGACTCGTCATTTATTGGGGTCGGAATTGAATAACACAGAGACAGAGTTAGGGTGTGGGGTGGACTTCAGTCAAAATGCAAACTGCTGTAATTCGGACAATAATTTATCCCTCAAGTCAATTTCCAACCCCTTTTGTCAGCAGTCAAAAACCTTCAGAGATAACGCTAGATGTGGGAATGCTGGCTTTGAGGGATTTTAGGGTTTGGTTGAGTGACTGAGAAAATTTTGTCCCAGATGCGATCGCCTCTTCAATCTGAATTGATAGCTGTCCTGCATTTTGCCAGTCAATTCCAGTGATCACCTGACGTTGACGCATTTGGTAGCACATTTGGACAGCGGGGTTGATTTCTTCAGAAGCCATTATCAGGCAATCTAGAGAAAAAGTGCCTTTTTTACCAGGCTTCTTGATGATGTGGATGGGTTTTCCCGGTTGACGCTCAATGTGTGCATTGGCCAGTTCAGCGCAAAGAGGAGTAAAAGCATCCCGTAGTAATTGGTCGTCAATGGCGATCGCCTCCGGAATCCAGTGTTGTTGACCTTCATAGATCACAAGTAATTTGTTGTTATTTATGTTAGTCATGGCATTTAAAACAGTGAAATCTGCGTATTATTACTAAGTGGCTTGGTAGTATCTGAGCTAGTAGTTTGACTGCGAATTGGAGTCTGAGGAATGTGTGGCTTATTAATTTTGGCACTTTGAGTCTGGGCTATATTCCGGCGAATTTGACGTTTAGGAAAATCAGCTTTCAGTTCGTCTAGTAGTTGAACAATTGCAGGTGGTAAATCACCTAGTTCTTCTTGATTGAGTAGGGTAACTACAGGAAAATCACCGTGACTGCTGGCAGCAATCATTACAGGCCTATCTCCTGTTGGTTGTGTAGGTAGTAGGGTGATAACGATTTGAACTTTGCATTGCTCGAAAATAAATGGCTCTAGTTGATTTACTCTGTTGGTAGCAGATGTTTCTAGCTCATCACCGTCTAACTGATGAGAATCGATTTCATCGTCGGTGTAGTTATTTTCTTCACTTACTGGTTCTAAAACTTGCAAAAAGTTAGGTTTACCTGCACGCAAGCGTTCCCTGTCAAATAGCAATCCTAAAGCTTGGAATTGTTCTTCAGCAGTAGTTTTTCCCTGTTGTTCCCAAATGTAAGATTTTAAGGTTTCAGGTGTAACAGTGAGATTGGCTTTGACAATGGCCTGTTCTGGGGTTAGCCATTTTGTGGTCATAACTTGTTGGTATTGTTAAATAGTATGCAAGCGATTGTGGCGGTAGCCAAAAGCAAAAACATAAACCACATTTTTTTATCTCACACCAAGGTGTAAATAGGAATATAAGAGTTTTTTTGAAGAACATGAAAACTGTTGTAAGTTGCAAACAAGATTTATGATTAGCAGCCAACAAAACAGTGAAATTCCTGTGGTTGGCTACTCAATTAGTTAAAGCTATTGCTAGAAGCTGTGGATTGCCGTTGCTGTTAAAGCATAGACAACTCGGCGCTTACGTTCGATATGAGTGCCATTTACAGGAATACCTTTTTTCCAAGCAGCAATAATAGCTTTCTTGTTTGCTGAGTAAACAGTCTTTTCTTTGCGGTATTTAGGAGGCAATTGTTCTGCATCTATCAGCACCTCACAACTTGGTGGATTTTCTTTAATTGTGATGCGAAGTGAATTACCGATCATTTGTTCAGGTAAAATTCCGGTAGCGGCTTGTTCTAAAATTGTTTCATCTAATTTTTGTCGCCAGCGTTCTAGTCTTAACAATGCTGATTGATGTACAGCTTTTAGATGTTCTAGTCGTTGCTTAATAGCCGCTATTTCAGCATTTAGTTGTAATGCTAGTTCTGCTTGGATATCAATAACTTCTTCTTGAACTTCCTGAGTTTCCCAAATAGCGGTGATAATAGCAGCTTCCTCTTCAGGAGTCTGGCAATTACTCAGCTGTTCCCAGAGATGAGCAGCAGTTTGGGAAAGTTCTGCTAAGGATTGTTGAGCGAGTGCTAAATTCATAACTACCACTCCTGACAAACTTGGTAGTATTCATATTCAGCTTCAATCTGTTCTAAAATAGCTATAGTTCCTGAATCTAAATTAGTATTGTCATATAAATTTGAAGTGACCTTTTGTGTAATTTGAGGATTTTTACAAGCAGTAGTAGTTGAGTTAGGTGATGTTGAAGTTATTTTCAATGTTTGCATAAACTTTGCTTGCTTAACGCCAAAAACAATGGCGCGATAGCGCGTCTGGTAAGCGCAGCAACTTTCTCTGCCAATGGATATGATTTCAAATCCTGACACAATTCTAAAAATTCCAATTTATTAGTCGTTTTGCTCTTTCCATTGCCTCAGTTGAATCTGGTTTAATTGCCAATGCTTTACCATAAGCAATACTAGCTTCTTGCCATTGATTTAATTATTAAACACAAGCAAATTGATAACTACTAATGTCTACTGGCTATTATCCGGTTATTCTTTATCCACCGTTAGCAAGGCGGTTTGCTAACGACGACCAAGGAATGGGGTATTTAAAAACATTGTTTCAAGGATACATTGCATTACCAGATGGAAATGGTACAGCCAAGCAAGGTGTAAGCGAAAAGGAGTTTTATCGCTATTTACTGTGTGCGTTTCCAGGAAATCTTATCTGTCAAGCGGTTGAGTTTGAAATTCCTGGTTCACCCCGATGCTATTCAGCCGATTTTATTCTCTACCATCAATCTTCTGGGTTAGCTCTTGATATTGAAATTGATGAGCCTTACACCGGAAATACAGGTAAACCTCACCACTGTATTGATGTTGATGACGATAAAATCCGTAACCGTTTTTTCTTGCAACGCAATTGGGGCGTGGTGAGATTTGCAGAAGTTCAGGTAGTGCGTCATCCTTGGAATTGTTGTAAGGCGATCGCTCAAATCATCGCTCGGTTGACTGGAGATGATAGTGTATTTATATTATTGCAAAGATTGGCTGATGTTCCTTTACAAAAACAGTGGACAAAGCGTGAAGCTAGACTGATGGCTAAGAAGAATTATCGCCAGTCTTATTTACTAAAACTGGGAAATTAAAACGAGAGGTATTAGCTTCCAGACTTACCTTTTACGAATTACTAATTCATACTTTTTAATCTTAATTATGGGGTTAAGTCAATCATAAACTAGCTTTTTTGGCTATCTTTGTCTGTTGTTATTATCTTAATTAGCAACTAATTCAATTACGAATAATTTTAATAATCATATAGTCTCCCCAGAATATAGCTACTGTGTACACACAAATCTTTTAGAGTTGTCTCACACCTTTTTAATGCTGTTCAAAGATATGTATACACAGTAGATTATGAGTAAAAATTGGCAGGATGTTAGATGAATTTTGGTGACTAATATTAAAGTTCCCAAATTTGAGAATCTGCTATTCGACTTTGCTTGAGTTGATGTTTGTTCAGGGTTAGCATCCCATTCCAACCAGCTTGACCGGGAGAAACTTGTTTAGCTTGAGGTAGTTCAGCCAATATTTCAGCTATCAATTCCTCAACTTTCTCATGATCTTTAAAAGCGATGACTACTGTATCAAGCGATCGCAAAAGTTCTAGAGGTAATTGCTCGCTATCGCCTACATTCCAATACAATGTAGGTTTGCGCTTTTCTTTGTCAACAGTTGATTCTAAGGCAATGACAGAGAGAACTTCAATCGGGTCACTTAGTAGCACTGCTCTTTTGACTGTGGTATCTGTAGCCATCCAGAAGCTACCATTTTTCGTCATCTCCGAGTTAAGGGGAATAGTGGTGAAGTTACCTGTTGCTTCTAGCTGTTTGGCTTGAGTCGGAACATCATTGAGTGTGCGTTCTACAAATATTGCTTGACCTGCAAGACTCGCATAAAGCCAACCCTTTTCATATACTTCTGTGAGCAGAGAATTAGGTAAATTGTACTGCTTGCTTAGGTTTAGGCGTATTTGCTCCCAGTTTGCTGGTTCTGGTATGGGCAAGGAATTGGTCACAGAAACAGAGAACGCAGTATTTTCAACAGTTTGCTCTATTAGTTTCTTTCTGCGTTTATCATCCTGTTTTGGCACTGCTAGTGTGGAATTTTCAACAGCTTGTTCTATGAGTTTTTGAATGCGTTGATCATCCCGCTTGGGATTGTAGTTTATACCGCGATGTTTTTGTAAACCAGGAAAAGTGTATGCTTTACCGAGATGCGTACCACTAAAAGCTACACCGTCAAGTTGATAACTTATGCCTTTGACTTTACCTGTGCGAGTATAACCGACGCGGACATTAATACCTTGTTGTTGCATTTGCTCTATTAACTCTGACATTGTAGGACTGTCGTGAGTTGCTAGATCAAGGAATCGCTGAAGTTTGACTCTAACGCTTTCCTCGCCAGTTCTGGCAAGTTGTCTAAGTTCGCCTGTAGTTGGACTGTGCTTATCTTTTCCCCAACTGGGTTGCACAGATTGTAAATTGTATTCCTGCTCCAACTTGCGAATTACCACTTCACTTTTGTGATAATCCCAGCTATCAGAAACTGTAGTACCATCTAAGCGAATGCGGCTGGCAACAATGTGTACATGGTCATGTTCTCGATCAATATGACGCACTACTGTATATTGATTCATGTCAAAACCCATTGCTTGCAAATATTTTTGGGTAATTTCATGCCAAGTCTCATCATCCAAACTCTCTTGGTGAGGCAAGCTGAGAGAAGCATGATAAACAGCCCTACTAACTTTTGGGTTTAGTTGTCTGGAGAAGCGGAACTCAGCAGCCAGTTCTCGTGGGTTGTTTGCTTCCATGTTCCCACCAATTTGTTTAGCTCCTTTTTTACTAAAGAGATAGTTTAGTAGTCCCCGAAAACTTTTGCCTTTAATCTGCTTGCCAATCACGCTTCATCTTGTAAATCGCTGATCAAATCGATTTCGGTAATCTCTCGTCGCACTTGCTTCACCATATCCCTAAGTTGTTCTAACAATGTTCTATTTACAACAATCGGTTCTCCCATTAGTACTGAAGTATTTATTGCTTTAGTTATTTGATTGAGATTATTGCCAATTTTACCTAGCTCCCAGTAAGTTTGACCTGCCACTTTAGTGACACGCCGGGGCAATTGGTTTTTCAGAGTCTTGCTACGAAACAATTCACTAATTGTGAGATTGTTTTCAGATGCCATTTGCTGTGCTTTTTCATATTCTTTTGGAGTCAATCTAATATCTATCCTTAAGGAGCGCTTTTGCATTATCAGTGCATTAGTCATTGGTTTTTTCAGTTTGACAGTATTGTTACAAGTAGTCATCAACCAACTGTCTATTTTTGAATTTGTAATAGACATCTCCGAAAACTCTCAAAGCTTCTTTGTGACTAAGTTCTAAGCTGTAAAGACAGGCAAAGCAGATTAACTAGTTTATACGATACAATAAGACTTTGAGATATTTATTGATGTTAACAGCCCCAAAAGATATAGTAAGATGCATTTCTTTTAAAAGAGTGAAATAGGAGGTCTTTTCTCTGGTAAAATTAGGGCTTTTATTCGTAATCTTACTAATCCGCAAATAGTCAGAATTACTTGCTCATACTTTTTTGAATTTAACCTAAATCTTTCTTGGACGACTCGAAATATTTTTACGGAACGGATTCGATGTTCAACAAATATCCGTTTGGCTGAAAACTTTTTGTTTGATGATTTTTGTTCAATGGTTAACTCTCTATTTTTTGGTTTCTTTATAGGAGTTTCAATTAAATCTTCTCCTATATAAGCCAAGTCTCCTTTAAATTTTTGTTTTGGGTCAAAGCGGTCGCGATTCTCCCGAAACAAAGTTATATCACTCTTTGGTCCTGGTTCACCTGCAACAACATCCACAATGTCTTGACCATCAGGCAATACGATCATTTGACTTTTAAATGTATGATGACTCTTCTTTCCTGAGAAATACTTTTCTTGCTCCTCATTATCTCGCTTGTCTTTCTCTTACTTGTTCGTAGCTATCAACAGTTAGTTCATATTCTGTCAAAACTTCTTTAACAACTTCATAATCTAGTTTGTTTTTTTTTACTTGTTCAATTAGGCTAGATGGTAGTAATTCTCGTAATATTGGTAACCAATAATTAAATGTGTCATTCGCTGTCGATTCACTCACTCCAAACTGGATGCCAAGAAGTTGAAATGTCATCAAGTGTCGAAGATAGACCAATGTTAAAATTATCTGTTCAGTGATAGATAGTTTGGGTTTGCGACCACCACCACCCGATATAATTCTGATTTTCTGTGACTCTAACAGAGCTTGTTTTTCATAGTGTAATTGCTCCGCATTTTGAAGTAATATTTGTAGCTCCGGATACCCTAGACCAATTAACCGTTGTGTTTCTTGAGGATTCGCTTCGATATGATCTAGTACAGAACTCATAAGCTTGGTGTAAAAACCTTTTATTATATTCTTTACCACACAACGTTACTATTTCGGAGATGTCTAATGCAAAAGCAACTACAACAAATTTAGTGCGATCACTACGCACTTCCATTACTGTGGGAGAGTGCTATAGGCGATCACTCTCTTGCACCGTCACTTCTAAAGCGTCAGTTCACTAATATAAATTGACAAAGACAAAATTATGTGTTGATTCGTATCTGGTAGTTAGTTACCATATCAAAGTTTCCACGGTCTTTATTTTGAGGATATCAGCGTTATTTTTAACGTAACTGTTCAAGCAGACATGATATTTTTGGTAAAATGCTGATTTATGGCTAAATATGCAGTTTTAACTCCCTTTAGAATTAAAGCTCCGAGTCCATCTACCAAAGCAGAAGGATCACCAAATTGATGCGCCTCCTAACTAAAAAACCCAGATGAAATATTCGGAAGTTATGCTATATATGACTGCCAATATTGTTCTAATTTCTCATTATTTATTCATCGGAATTTTTTTGAGCGGGTAATCAATCTTTTCTGCCTAATTCAAAAGTTTGCTCAATACATAATTCACCCTTAAATTCCACCTCTTGTGATCGCACTAGATTCATTCCCAAACGTCTAAGCAGATTGATGGATGGTTCATTTCGCATATCAGTTAGACCAACAATCTTGTTGATAGCTTCAAGCTCAAACAGTGAATCAATTAGAGCTTGAGCAGCTTCTTTAGCATATCCTTTACCTTGCCCATCAGGACTCAAAGTAAAACCAATTTCCACAATTGTTGGATTTTCGGCATAAATCTGCATCCCGATGTCACCAAGGAGTAAATTGGATTGCTTGTGTGCGATCGCAATTTGAAACCATTCGCCTGGTATCCCGATTACTGCTGTCTGCATTTCGTTGATAAAGAGTTTTGCTTCAGCGTCAGAGAGCATTGACCAACCTTGGAACCGAGATACTTGAGGGTCTTGGCGGTAAGCAAGAAATCGTTCCAGATCCAGATCAATAAACCGACGGAGAATCAGCCGTTCAGTTGCTTGGGGTAGAAAATTCTCTGAAAACAAGAGAATCCTTCTCCTTTTTGCTTAATTGAGATGGGCTCAACACCTGCTAGCTAACGTTCGCGCTCGCCGGACTCCTACAACTCTAGCTACTAGATAGTATACTCCAAAGTTCCGGTGCATTCCGGTTGTTATGCATCTTCATCGCCGACAGGAACAGCAATATCGAAATGAAGCACATCTTCGCGTACCCCAAGCTTTGTGTAGAGTGCAATCGCAGGGTCATCCCCGATGTCCGCCTGCACGAAAATAACATAAGCTGCTCGCGCTACAGCGATCTTCTTTAATTCCTGGATTAATGCGGTGGCAATTCCTTCACGTCGATGCGCTGCTGCAACAGCTAGATCGTAAATATAAATTTCACTACGCTCCTGCTCAAACTTCTGGAGTTCGTAAGCGGCGATACCTCCAACTACTGATCCATTTTTTAATGCTACAAGCGCAATGAAATAATCGCTGTTTAACAAACGCTTGAGATAGGCATTACTTGGACGAGACGAGCTATAGGTATCAACTTCATCGAAAGCCTCACCGAAGGTAATCAATAAGCCCTCCATAAGTGTCAGGTCGTTGGCGGAAAGCTGACGAATGCTAATTGGCTCGGAGGATGACATTTTCTACCTATTAATTGGAGCGGTGCACAAAGGTGCTGGGTAAGATGCACAATTATTTATTGTACGGAAAACTTCTTTTTTAAACCCCTATTTTGGGTATTATACAAAATTTTTCCGTGTGCGATTCGTTTCTAAGTAAATTCACTGCCTAGAGTAGGTATTGGGAACTTCCTCAATACGTATAACTATTCCATTACTGGATCGGCACTCTAATTTTGATTATTTTCGTATTATCTCCCCTCTGTCACGGTGGTTAACCTACTGAGGTAGGGGAACCGTGAAAGGAGGGCAAGCTTGTTGCCACACCTGAGGGTGCGTTTTTTCTCCCAAGAAAAAATGTCCGGACAGCAACATAGCTTGCTACTCACCAAACGTTTTTTGGGCTGCTCGAATTAAAAACATGAGTGGCATTGAGTTGGCATTTAAGCGACACTTAATTGGCATTTTTTGACTATTGTATTGTCAATAAGCACTTTTATTGGCAATAAAAATATATACATAATGTACGCAGTTGCATTGAATTGGCGCTCAAGTTGTATTTAGTTGGTATTTAATTGACGTTCAATTAGCATTCAATTGGCGTTGAATTGGCATTCGAGTGGCGTATTTTTGAAGCGAATTTAATACATAAGAATGACCAATTCCGAGAATGCAGCAAAAAAAATAACCAATAGGCTAATTTTTCGCATTATAAAAATGGTCAGTGGGTAGATTGGCATGATTTATATTTGCACCTAACTTAAAGGAAAGCTTTTAGGTGAACCACAATCAATGTCAAACCTGATAGTCAGTTTTGACCCTGGCGCTTCCTTAACTAAGATTGTTTACGAACTAGCAACTGAAGGTAGACCATGTTTGATGACAATGGAACCAGAGATGCTGAAGTTGCCTCAAAGTTCGATTGACGCTTATATGTCAAGTCGCAGGGGTCTTGAATCTTCTAAACCAGTAGATGAAGCCTGGGTGTCAAGTCCTGCGGATGGTGATAGACAATGTACAGTAGTCGGATTCCTCGCACGGCAGTTTTCAGCATCTGCTAGACTTGATAAACTCAAGTACGAAACCTCAATTCACAAAGCCTTAGCGGTTATTGGTGCGATCGCTCAAAATAACAACTTGCCTAACAGGTTTTCACTCTCACTGACTTCACTACTACCCTATGGTGAATATCAAAATCGCCAAGCATTTGAGCAACAATTGCAGTCTGCACTCAAGGATTTTAGGTTTCGGGGTCAAAGATTGCGGGTGAAACTGGAGCGATTCGAGTGCTTACCCGAAGGTGCGGGATTAGCAATGATTCGCCAACGCCAAAATGGTAAAGAATGGTTCAACGCCCAAACCATCGCAGTGCTAATGTTTGGACATCGCAATACCAGCCTTCTATTATTTGAACGGGGCAAAATGACTGCGGGTTACACCAATGGGCTGGGCTTTCACCAAATGGTAAAGCGAGTAATTGAGCGCACATCTGGACAGGATGCTACTAATTTGACCTCTGCTATCTATGCAGCTGGTTCACATATCACGGCTGATAACCAAGCAATTCGCACTCTGGTGAAAAGCAGAGAACCTAACAACATTAATTATGAATTGCAGATGATTGTTAATGCCATTGCTACGGCTAAAGCTGAGTATTGGTCTAGACTTTACGATTGGCTCGAATCAACTTTACCTGCAGTGAACGAGGTGATTTTGAGCGGTGGTGCAGCATTGTACTTGGAGCCAGAGTTACAAGAGTGTTTTCAAGAAATTTCAACTTATTGGGGTGCTGACTTACAGCAACAGGTACAAGAAGTATTCAAGGATAAAAGTAATGATTATTACCGTAATTTCCGAGAACAGGAAGCTTTGTCGTTTAGGTTGATTGATGCATTTGGTTTGTTTATGCGATTTAGAGCGCAATTGGAAAAAGTAGCATGACCACAAATAAAAAACAATCCAAAAATAATGACAATAAAAGACAGTCCAGTAATAGTTGCAAACTATCTGAAGAAACTGACAACCCAAGACAATATAAAAATTTGAGTTTTCGGATTCGTGCTTACTCAAATACTGTTGATGGAAAGCTAATTATATATTTGCAAAAGGGAAATGGAGTCAGTAGTAGCAAAGAGATGGTATTACAGGCATTACGAATGTGTTGGTTGCCTTTAGCATATCAAGCGCAAGCAAATGTCGATGTAGAAATTAGCGATCAAGAAGTACATCAGGTAGGGTTAATTTGTTGTCATGCTTTAGAGCAACATTTGGCTTACTTACGAATGGCGCTTAAATTACCACATCAATCAAGTGATGTTTTATCTGTACCTCTAAGCACTATGAGCAATTCTCAAACACTTGCTACTATGTTCGGTTTAAACATTGGTAATAGCAGTAGTAATGATGAAAATTATCCTAAAGCTAGTGCTAAAGGTAAGAGCAAAGGCAATGAGAATAGTCAGAATAACAACCAGCAAAAACATAAGATAGATTCTGATTTATTCATTCCTGGTACGGGGTCTTTCTATGATGAAACAGACAGTATGTTTGATGATATCTAAAAATTTATTAATGCACATTTAGGATAATTATCAAGGAGATTTTAGATGGCGGCAATTCACTTTATTGACGGTGAAAAAGGTGGAGTTGGCAAGTCTTTGTTTGCACGAGTTATGGTGCAATACTGTATTGACAATAAAATATCTTATGAGTTAGTAGAAGCAGACCAAAGTAATCCTGATGTGGGCGCATTTTACCCAAATAATCATAAAAAAGCAGTTTTTAGCGAATCAGAGCGTAAAGCTTATGATGCTGATGAAATTTTTAATTCAGCACTCATAACTTCTGTGATTGTCAATTTACCTGCTCAAGTCTACCCAGCAGTAACTGACTGGATTGAGCGTAATCAAATCCTAGAAATTACTGGAAAAAATCAGGTCAAAATATATAAATGGTTTGTTTGTAGCGGTGGATATGACAGTGTTCAATTATTTATTCAATCTCTAGAACGATTTGAAAACAAGATTAAGCACATATTTGTACGCAATTTTGGTTTATGCGATGACTGGAGACACATAGATGGACGTAAGAATTTACAGGAATTAATCAAAACCTATAAAGTAGCTGTCATTAATTTTCCCAAGTTTAGCTATCGAGAACGGGATATCCTCGATGCTAATCAGATAAATTTTTCTGCGGCTAGAAATTATGGAGAGTTAGGTGTATTAGGTAAGCAGCGATTACACAATTTTCTCAAAAAAGCTTTTGAGGAAATTGAAGAAGCTAAAATTTGGAATCTGACCGCAGCTTCTATTACTTCCCCAAGCGAAAAAGTTGGTAATTCTAATACCAACAGAAAAGTTGCTACTAAAAAGTAATCTTAATGACATCTCTCACCATCAAGCCAGATTACCAAATGAGCGTGAGAAGGGGCAAATTAGCTAAAAGTAAATACAAATATGAGTAAATCTCACACAGAAGAACTTGATTTAGACGATGAATTTTTGAATTCAGTCGCTGCTAGAGGTAAAGGACTGAGCCAAATTCCTTACCCAACTTTACTAGATTTAGCCATTCGAGGTAAAGATGATTCATTTAAAGCTAGGGTTTGGGAAATAGTAGTTCAAACTGGAGTAGACCCTGACGACCCAGCATTTCTGATGATGATTGCTACTGGCAGGCTACAAGTGCTATTGGAAGACAATCCCAAAGAAATGGAGGCAATGTTTGACCTGTGGCAAACGCAGCTTTATGACCATCTCCAGACATATGAAAAGATAGCAGTGAAAGGCCAGCAAAAAGCGATCGCTCAGGCAGTAACAGCATTAATCAGACGTAGTGAATTTGAGCGTGCTATTCATTCAGTTCCCTCTCTAATTGCTGCGGGAATATTGCTATTAATTGCAGCAGGAATTGGTGGACTGGTAGGTGTAGCTGGAACGTCTTGGTATCAATTCAGTAATTTAGATCCTACTGGGCCACGCCAACTTACACAAGCCCAAGCCGATGCTTTGGAATGGGCAACCAGTAATGAAGGTAAGTTTGCTCACAATCTAATGCAATGGAATCAAGATTTGCTGAGTCGTGACCAAAATGGTCAACTTGCTTGTACAAAGGATGTCAAGCGTTTGGGGGTAACACTTCAAATTGGAGGAAGTAGCAGAAAAGCCTTGTCCGGGTTCTGCACATTATGGATATCACCTGCTAATCAACGCCAATTTGTATCTAAGCCCAAAAATTAACGGACTTTCAACTAAAAAAATATTCTCCCTTTGGGACGCTAAGTTTAGCTTGCTTACCCATAGGGGTAAGAATTTAGAACAGGGGTGGAAAACAGGAACAGTCTTGTTGAGTCCAGAAATTGGGATAATTGTTTTTTTGGCGTTCCCTTGTTTGTCAAGTTCTCAATCGTAGAGGAGAATTCAGCAGATGTTTACCCGTAAAGTTAACTGGCTTTGGCTGCTGGTAATAGGAGGTACAGTTACAGCCTGTACCCCTCCTACTCTTGTAAATCTTAATGACAAGGATGAGAGGAATACAACTCAAGCACAAGCTGAAACTGTGCCTGATTATCCACCAATGTATGACGTGGATGTTAAAGTTTGTGGCAACATCATTGCCCCTCTAAAGGAAGGAAAACGTTGTGTCAATCAAGAATTACGTTTGTGGGGGCCAGTAGGAGAGGCAAAATTAGTTCGTGCTGGTATTTCTCTGCCATCAGTGTCTAGCGTAGAGAATAAATTGGCGATCGCCTCGAAAGGCTGTTATCCTGTTTATTCTCAACCTTCCCAGCAGCAGTTTTATTGGGCTGATTCGATGATTCAAGTCAACAAGGGAGGAACTGCACCTACAGTTGAGGTCAAGCCAACTCAACTTTCAAACCAGCAGATTCATGATTTAATGACCAGTAAACTTTCCAGTCGGACAATTACAACATTTGGTGGGGTGGGGTGCGAATCTGCATCTTCAGTAAAATAAAGCTACTCGGTCAACCACTTTTGAACCTCTTGAATTCAACAGCAATCGCTTCCTTCAATTCTGTTTTTTGGATGCGGGTGGGTGGGAAATAAAATGCCCTGAATTAGATAATTCAGAGCATTGTAATTAATCGTCAATTTCTATATCTTCGTCATCTTCATCTTCTTCAAAATCATCATTTATCAAGTCATTAGAGTTGCTACTCAAACTATTGAGTACGTCCATACGTCTAAACCGAGCAGCTTTATGAGAAGCACGTCTATCTCGAATTTCATCAAGATTATTCAAGCCGTAAAGTCTGCGGGCATAATTCACCAGTTCTTTTAATGGTGTATTTACATAATCCTTACGGAATTGGGAATTATGTTTGTCCCAATCAAACACAATCCCATTAAATCTGGCTGCTGCTGCTAACTCTCTTCCTGATTCTTCCCGCAATACTTCAACTACCATCAAGTGTACTTTTTCCTGATAAGTCATCACTCGTTCTAAAGCAGGAATATGCCTTTCAATTTTACGTGATGGTTTGGCAGTTTTGCGAGCGCTAATGTTAACCATGAGATTTACTCCTTCATACTTATATTTTTTTCATAAAAACCGCATCGAAAGATGCAATTTATCTTGTTTTATCTAACTGAATACAGGAAAAAATAGCCATGTATTGTTTGAGGTAATACATGGCTATTTCAAGTTTTATCTGTGAATTACTGAGAATAAACCGGAATTATTTATTCGTCTTCATCTTCTTCATCTAATTCGTCATCTTCATCTAAATCTTCGTCGAGTTCATATTCAATATCGTCCTCATCTTCATCCAAGTCTTCATCAAGTTCGTCATCTAAATCGTCAAGTTCTTCCTCTTCTTGTTCTTGGAAAGAATTACGACGTTCCAGAGAGGCGCGATTGAATTCCACTAAATCTGCTATTGCTTGCTCTGGATCAGTGCTAATAGTGTCATACAGCATACTCATGAAAATTGCCACTATTTCTGGTGCATATTTGAGTGCATCTGGTTGTCCAAACAATTTAGGAAATAATTTGGTATTCCATTTCTGCCAATCAAACTTTTTGTTACCACCTTTCTTTTTCACTTGAGCAGCAATGTCAAGTCCGAGTTTTTCACGGGCTGCATGACCGATTTTTGTGGAAACACGGGAATCTCGTAACTGTAATTTAACGCCGTATTCCTTGAAGATTAGATTCCGCAATTCTTTCAACAAGGCTAATGCCTCTTCTTGTGGTGAAGCATTCGCTACCTTTGATTTAGTTGTAGCAGATGTACCATTAGTTTTGGCAGATGTTTTAGCATTAGCTCCGTTGCGATTGTTGTTATTGGTTGTAGCTTTAGCGATTCCTTCGGAGCGCTTTGCGTAAGCCATTTTACAGCTTCCTTTAATAAAGTGAATTTTTCACCTCCTTGCCGCAATCGCGGCTTTCACATCCATTTACTTCCAATTTCAAACCTATGCGGAGCAGTTTCTGAAATTAACACTGTGCTGGAGGCGATGCCTGCTCTGGGCGTAGCCATCGCTCTTTTTCATGTAATAAATATAGCCAACTCGTTAGTGATAATTATCCGTGTGGCTAAAGCATCAGTAACCAATTTGCTCTAAAAGGGGGAAGTAAGTTGTTCAAGCTGGAATTATGAAGTTGACAGACTGGCCTGCTCTGGCTGACCAAAATACTGCAATTGTGGCTGTGGAGTATCATACGCCTGACAGAATGCAGATATTACAACAGTTTTACCATTGGGGTGAGGAGCGTTCTTTGTCAGTCTTTGTCTGGAATCCTGGTTACTGTGGACTACAGCAATTAATTCGCCATCAAGGTCAGTACATCTTACAGTCAACTGACAGGGGTAAAGATTGGGACATTATTCAGTATCTTCTGGAGGAATATCAACCAGGCATTTATTTACTGGAGGGGGTGCTAAATGAGAGTGATGGTAGCAAAATCAGTCAAAAATGTAGCTATCAATTACTCAATGCCTGTTATCAGGCTCTCTGGAGTAAAAAACATCATTACTGGGTATTATTGGAAACTTACGTTCAACTACCGCTAGAATTACAGCCTTTTATTCCCATATTGTCAAATCCACTTCCAGACAAAGAGCAGGTACAGATAGTTGTGCAGCAGTTTTGTGATACTTGGGTTGGGCATAGCGATCATCGCCTTCAGAACTGCGCGAAATGCGATCGCTATCCAAGCCTAAAAACAACAGAAACAACAGAAGCACTGCGATCGCTCTTTCGTGCCTGTCAGGGTTTACCTATAGGCGAGATAAATATGCTACTACAGCAATGTCTGGGTTTTGCAGAACAGCTTGAGGAAATCGCCCAATTAGTGCTAAAGCATAAAGTTAGCAAATTGCGGGGACGAGGTTTAGAATACATTGCCCAACCGGATGTACCTTCAGCAGGGGGATTAGATTTACTAGAAAAAAGGTTGGAAACTATTACCTATCTACTTCAAACAGAAGCAGAGAAATATGGATTGAAGTTTCCCACTGGAATGCTACTTTGGGGGCCACCGGGTACTGGTAAGAGTCTTTGTGCCAAGTTAGCAGCTAAGAAAATGGGATTGCCACTGTTAGCAGCTAATTGGGGTGTACTATTGAGTACTTCTCATCCCGACAGAGCATTAAAGGAGTTTATTGCTTTGGTGACTTCCCTTGCTCCCTGTGTACTTTATTGGGATGACTTTGATAAAGGCTTTGCTGGCTGGGACTCTAATGCAGATGGAGGTATAGCACGGCGTTTATCTGCTGCAATACTTACTTGGATGCAAGAGCATCAAGAGCCAGTTTATACAATTGCTACTGTCAACCGCTTAGAAATGTTACCTGCGGAATTAGTGCGTCGTTTTGATGATATCTTTTTTATGGACTTACCCCATGAAGGGGCAAGATATGAAGTATTCAATCTACATTTAGCCAAGTATTTTCCAGCATTTAGAAACAATAATTCACCTTGGAGTGATGACCAATGGCGTAGGTTGTTGGCAGAATATCGTATTTGCAGCCCAGCAGAAATTGGTAATGCAGTCCATCGTTGTGCTGAAGAGGCTTTTTACCAAGGTAGACCTGGGAAAATTGAGTTTGAGGATCTGCTAAAACAGCGACAAGAATTTACACCAGCTATGGAGCGAGAGTCAGAACAGATACAGGCAATTCGCAATCAGGCTATTTATGCTAAACCTGTAGCTAGTCAAGATATTTCTCGATTTGCTTATCAGCACCGGGAGTTATTTGGATGAGCCAAATCTAATTTTTGAAATTATCCATCACCTCTAGTAAAAAGTCTTGATGCCAAGGTTTAGGCAGTATTGAAAGTAAAATACTTATAATTATCACTTGCGTTTTCAAAGTAGTTGTTTTCAACATCAAATGACAATGCTGCTCTAAATTTTCATAATCATAATGGATTATTGATAATAAATTAGGATTCGATTGGCAATCACTAACTAATGAATTATTGTCTGATTCTAAATTATGTGATTCAGGTTCTAAATTATTCATATTACTATTATCAGTCTCTAATACAGATAGGAATATTTTTAGCCACTTTTTCCAACAATCACCAAATTCACTTGCTAATTTAGAAATATATCCTTGGCTAATACCAGAAACTGCTTCAACTGCGGATTGAGTAATTTTTTGTCCCTTCTCCCAAAGTTCTTTAACTGACTGCTTGATTTTCCACCAAGATTTTTCATCTTTAGAACCTGCTTCAATGGTGATTGAAGCAGCGTTAATAATTTCTATTTCCTGGTTAATAAAGCTAAGGTCATAGTCAGCACAGAAGTAGAAGTAAAGTTGTTCTTTAGTTCGATTATCCGCTCGTAAGCGTCCTATACACTGTCTAATTTCAGCTTGTGTTGACCAATCTATAAAACGATTAAATTCTTCATGATCAATAGTCGATTTTGAAATATAATCGCTATTATGCAAAGTTAAGTAAAGCGCTTCTAAAGAGCCAATATTTTGGTAGGGAATACCAAAAGTGCCTAAAGCTGATACATCTTTAAAGTCATTTGATCCTCGACTATCTCTAAACCAACCACCATCACCTTCTTGGCAGAATTTTACAAAGTCAATGAATTTGATATCCGAGTGCTTTACTGATAATTCTGCCCGTAGTGCATTAACTCTACTTTGGCAATAGTCAGTGCGGTTTTTAGAAACTTGTCCCAGTCCTGTGATTTGAATAATTTTCAAATTTTTGTTTACTGATACCTCTTGCTCTATAGTTAAAATTTCTTCACTATTAATGCCCATCCACCACGCTAAGTATTCAGGAGAAGCTGTCGCATCTAGATAAACATTCCAAGTAGCAGCTTGTGCTATTGATATATGCCTTTCATTACGAATTGAAATGAGTAACTGACCCTGTTCTATTCGGAAATTACCTGGGATTTGTCTACCCCAGATTTGTAAAAATGGTACAACCCAATCTAGAGGAATATCTTGCTGAATTTTTTGTGTGATTTCAAAGCTTTTTTCACCAAAACGTTTTCGCAATGTTTTAGGTAAATCATTGAGATTGGCTCCATATTCCCCAGTAGTATTAAATAGATGTTCTAAATTGGGATGTAAAATTTCTGTAACCACAGCGATGATTTCATCTAAATTATCTGGTAATTCACCAAGCATTTCTCGCACGGCTGTATCATTCCACCCGTATAATGGTTGCTTGATTTCTCCTGTCAAGCATTGACGCAGTAACATCCACATCGGCTGCAACTGAGTATTGATTTGGGGGTAGTAGACAGTTATTTGGGCAATTACTTGATTTAAGTCTTTGAGGCTAGCAGCTATCTTAGTAATTGGTTGTACTGTCCGCATTGCTTCATCCCAGAAGACACCGCTATTTGACCAGTCGAAGTTATCAGTACCAGGGGCGCTATCAGGATGAGCGCGGATGCGATCGCACTTTAGAGCTTCTCTTCGCATAAAGCGATGTCCAAACCCAGCACCTGTCAGAGAACGACAAGCTTCGAGTAAATGGCAAGTACTGCAAACTGGATTTTCTGTACCTTCCTGAATTGAGATATTTTTGTTCCGTAAGGCTGCAAAGATGGAACTGCGATGGCAGTTACCAGGTGTGTCAGCGAGTTCCCCATTTTTAGGCCATCTCAAATATTGTTTACCGTTAGGCGTTGAGTCCCATACCATCCCTGAATTGCGAACATCCAGATACTTGTAATTACGTTCAATAGTTTCTGTGGTTACGTTTCTGGCATGAGTAGTAAAGTACCAAAGTTTTTCTACCCCTAAAGTTTCTGGCTGAACAATCCCTGCATCATAGCTTTTGGATGTTCCCGTGGGACTTTTGTCTAAAATATGTTTCCACCCGGCAGCAATGGCTTCCTTGTAAACTTGTAACCGTTGACCTTTCTTGAAGATTATATTCGGTGGATGCTCAAAGTCACCCCATCTGGGTAACTTCCCTGGTTTGTACTCAATTGTCGCTGGAGTGATTTTTTCTTGTTCAGTGTGGTTTATGCTTCTGTGTATAGTAGGATTTTGTTTACCAAAACCGTTTTTGGGTCGATAACGCTCCACCATTCGCCGAAACCACAGCTTGAGTTTGTAGAGCATTCCCCATTCTCTATCTACACCAGCAAGGGCTTTCTGGATTGCTTCCGGACATAAGGCAAAGAAATCTTCTGGTTGTAGCGTGTCGTTGTTCCAAGTTACACCTACCTGATATCCACCTTTGCGGCAGTACTCAACACCTCTGGCATACTGGCGGATTAAATCTAAATTTTCTGTAGAGTCTAGGGCTGGACGCAACTCAATGAGTTTGTCTTCTACTCGATGGAACGAACCGATTTTGAGTAATTTTCTGATTTGGTGATGAATATGGCATTTGTTGAGGTAAGCAGCAGTGGTAATTAGTTTAATTTCATTTTGGCGACCTGCTGCCAGTAATTCGTCAATGTCCAAGTGTTTTTTAGTCTCCAGTTGCCCCCAATCACCCACCGCCAGATGAGATTTTTGCGAACGGCATTGTTGCAGTGTTTGTTCATTAGCTTTAGCGATATGAGGATTGAGACTTGCCCCAGCATCAGGCATGAGGCGAATTTCTTTAGGACGCAAGCGTTTGAGGTAATCCTTTAGGGTTTTTTCACCGTAATGAGCAGCACCGGCTGTACCGATGACAGCAATGTCAGTTTGTCCAGAACGCCATAAGAAAATTGCTGTGAGTAGAGACTTAAGCGCCCCCTCACAAAGAATTACTACTCTTACTCTTTTATTGTTGGGGTGTTTCCAGCAAAATACTGGTAATTCACTATTTGGTAGTTGTGGCCCCGTTCCTCCCTGACTCATACCACTCAGCCAGATGTATTTGGGGTTAGTACGCAAAGTGGCAATTTGAAAGCCAGTGATTTGAAAATTGGGGTCGAGGGCTGCGATCGCTATCCCCTCCCTGCCTAAAAGCTTACCAAAGGGGGAAATGCCAGGGAGGTCGGATGTTATGCCAAGGGGAGCATAAAGACCTGGTTCCCAACTTCTTAGCCAACCTAACGTTTCTAGCCAGTGAATTTCGTCAGTACTCAATTGCCTATTCTCTTGTAGATGCAAGGCGTGTTGAGTACTCAAAGTTGTCACAGATGTTTGCAACAGCAGTCCGAATAGTTTATTGCGTTTCTCTATACTCAACCACTGCTTGACCTTGCTATTGCCTGAGTGGTATTGCTGTCGAAATTCTAGTTTCTTTTCTTGAGAGTAGTGACTGCTGTCGTCCTTAACAAATAAACCGCCCATGTCATTACGTAGCAACTTGATGAAGCGATAACCTGTGGGTGCATCCTGTTGGCTAAAACTCCGCAAGCACTCAATTAAGCCATTGACATGGATGGCACAGCCGTGATGGTTGCCGCAGACGGGACAGGGATTGCGTTTGGAAGTGTATTGACGTTTCATGACGCAGGGACAGAGCTTTGCTGGTCTAATTAGCGAAATTTATATGCGTCACTAGAATACCGTTTCACTTTTTTTGGCTAAAAAAGTACTCAAAGATCAATATGATCAATATGATCAGGTGAGTACTTTTGGATGAAACCCTTATTTGGTAAGCATTTAAAAAAAGTAACTATCACGCCAGGGGGCGTTATTATCACGCCAGGGGGCGTTATTATCACGCCAGGGGGCGATAATTTTGATTTAAAACAAAAAGTTGAGTACTCAAAAACCTTTAAAACTTTAGAGAGCTTGGTTGACCGACGAGCAATGCCGCGCAAGCCCCTAGTTTCTAACTTTGATCCATTACCCACATTTTTTTCTAACTGGCGATCGCTCTAAAATCTGATTTTGTAACCCTGATTCTTGTGTGACCTCAATAAACATTGATAAATAAGAACCAGAGTAAAGCCTTCAAACCCTGACTTCATAAGCTTTTCATAGGTGTGGGGCTGCTAGCGGAAATATCTCAAAATATAGTTAATCAGAAAAAGCTGAAAGCCTCATTAATCAGTTAACTCTTTATCACCCAAAAATTTATGAGGAAAGTTGCGTGGGAAACCCACGCCAGTCCGCACAACGGGGAACCACTGCGGTCTTCTCCCAAGGGGAGACGCTACGTGTAGCTTGCTTCCACGAAGTGGTACGGTATAGCTTCTCTATGAGAGGCTGCGCCCTAAGCGAAGCTATGCCGTAGGCTTTACGCTTAGAGCGAATCCGCGTACTCCTACGGAGAAGCAAGCTACGCGCAGCGTCTCGTAGAGAGCGTTTGAGGTTTCTCCAAGTGGAGCAAGTGGCGTAGGAACCCTCCGCTCAGACTTCTCTTTGCAAGCGGCTGGCTCGACTTGAGCGAACCATCTGTCCCATGTCTCTCTTGTATGCGAGGCTCTCTGCAAAGGGTAGCTTTTTGATCAAGCTAAAATTTCTCTAAGCTTAGTTGCGTACTTTTCAGGAATCGGTTGATTTCTACCCTCATTTTCAATATCCCTGATCCAACTCTGACTCATCCCTACGGACTGAGCAAGCTTCCTTTGACTGATTCGTTTGGCTGTTCTTAAAAGCCGGACAATATCTCCTGTAAGCTCCTTATTTTGGTCTAAATCTATGATTTTTGGAACATCACTTGTTTTTGAAGATGTTTTTACTAATTTAGGAGTACTGGCTGAGGTGAGAGTTTCGTGATTTTTTTTCTGGCATTGGGAATTGCCAGAGACTTCATTGCTTTTGGGAGTTTTGAATTGATTTTGATGTCTTTGAGCAGATAGAGGAAGCTTAAAAGTCAACTTTGCTGGAAATAAAATGTTCTGAATATAGTTATCTGGCAAGCGCTTAGTTCCTAGTAACTGCTGATTTCTTTGTTTAGCAGGTAGGCAACTCAATTCATCTGGCATCGCCCATAAAGGTCTAAGCCACTGTGGGTAGCTTTCATCATCAAACTCTACTTTGATACCAACTTTATCTTTTAAAACTAGCAATGCTTCTTCTAAATTTTCTTTCAGTCTCCAACCATAACGATAATCATTGACTGCTTGTTCTATTTGATAGGACGGTAAAACGTTGCTCAATAGGCTATGAACTGTGTAAATCCCATTCTTGTGAGCGCGGCTATTTTGAATAATGTACAATGCTAGGCTAGATGCTAGTTTATGTTGATGTGGATCTAGATCAAAGACTTGTTTCGGGATAAATCCATACTGGTACAAAGCGGTTCTCGATTGCTCACCTTGGGAATTGAGGAAATTGTAAGTCCAAAGACCTGGTTGTACGCGGATGATCGCTTCGCAAAGATCATCATCTTCCCCGAACAAATTTGGTTGACTATATTCCTGGACGCTCACTATCCAAAGTAGGCAGCGCTCTTTGATACAAAGATTTAACTCTCCTTCATACCAGTGGATAACTGCACCTAAAGTCCCTACTACCAAAGCTAAGTCTGCGATCGCCTTCAGTCTTTGAGATTTTGTTAGTTTTTTACTTTTATATATCTTCAGTGTTTTGATCAGTTCTGAACCTCGCAACACAAATGGTTGCTTCCAAGGTTCTGCTTGTGCAGCTGCATATGTAGCGAATACAGCATGAAGTCTTGCCGCCATCACACCATATTGCTCCAGAATTTGATGTTCGGCAAGGTCTGAGATGTATTGTGGTTGATGCTCTTGTTTGTGCAGAATGTAAAATTCAATATAACGACCCTTCCCAAATGGTTTTTGGAAGTAAAGGCTGCCATTACTGTACTGACTCCAGTCTGGATGTTTTAAGTAGGCTTGAGTGGCACTAATAATTGGTGCGCCTGTTGCGGTCATCTCGTAGTTTTTGCTGATAAACAGTGGTGGTTTTGTAAAAGGAAGGTTCTTCGGTTTTCTAAGACGCTTGGTTGTTTTTGCTGTAGATGGTACTTCTAATCCAGATATTCCTAGTTGATAGTTTGCTGATTGAGGGTCAGCTAACTCTATTTTATTATGTTTGACCGACATCAAAACTGCCCTCCCCAGCCATGTAAGATATGTGTTAGAGAATTGAGTTGAGCAGTAAATGTCAACATTATTTTCAGGTTATTATCTAAGGCTTTAAGCCATATTGCTTTCAATGCCAAAAATTGTAAATGATTTGAATTACATTTAGAAATGCCTGCTTTTTTACTCATGGACTAAACCAGAATTCTACAAATTGTTCTTTGAACAAGCGAGCAGCAAATTTTGCACTGCTACAGATTAGTAATTACTAAGTTTATGTAACAGGAATTGAAGACTTAATTCTTGGGAAAATTTTATATTAAAAATTGTAATTAATCTCTAAAATTACTTATGTTTGCTGAAATTTTAGCTCAATAATAAGCTAACTTTGACTTATCTAGCGTATAATAAAACTTATGTATATCTGACAAGTATAGTTATTTTTTTAGAGGTTTAGGTGTATATTCATCCTTTAAATGAACATTTGTAGTAGTCCTATATAGGCTTTTGGAATGGTATTGAAAGGTTTAAGCAAATAATTTCTGTTTACATAACAGCGAATATAGTTTTGCTTTGGTCAAGCAATTTCTGAAACTTGAATATCAATAATCTCTTGATGAATCTGCGTATTGCGGGATTCTTCGCTTTTAAGAACAGCTGCTTTTAAAATATTTGTAACCCAATCAACCACAACTAAACCAGACTCTTTGGCAGCATCTTGTATTAATGGCTGTAAATATGCAGGCAGTTGTAGAGTTAAAGTAAAGCTTTCTTGTGAGGTTGGCCGAGACTGATTGATTTCATCTAATTCTGCTTGTCGATGAGTCCAGAATTTGCATGACTGTGCCCGTTGATTACCGTCTTTTTCGATAAAGCTTAATTTCCCTAGTTGATAGCAATAGAAACTGTGGGGGTCATCAACAAACTCTTTGCTGCAATGAAGACAGTTCCAGCAGCTACGCTCATCTGATGGTTTAGAGTTGTTAGTTGATTGTTGTAGATTAGGAGTTTTATTTTTCCTAGATTTGGTTACTACATTACCTTGCTGATATTCTTTGGCAACTTGGGCAACGTGGATAGATGTCACTTTGCCACTAGGAGCTGTGGAAACTGCTTTATTCCAAGCTTCTCGTTGTTTTTCAGGAGGTAGTACTGTTAGAGGACGGGCTTGGCGCTCATTGGCGGGAAGAATTTGTGCGCCATGGCGCACATTTTCATAAACTGAGGCTGCCTCCATCAGTTGATAAGCCGAACGTCGTGACATCTCCCAACGATTAATGCAATATTCCTCAAAATTTTTGTAGTGTTGCCGATATAAACGTTGATCTTGAATCTGGCGTAAGGCTTGTCCTATTTCCCAAAATGCTCTTAATCCACGTTCTACTTTAGCTTCTAACCTCCTTAGTTCCTGCGCCTCAGCCTCGCTGATAATTTCGCTGTTTTGTATATTTTCACCATTAGTCTTGTTATATTCATGGTCTTTCTTTAAATCCACTGGCTCACAATCGGGTGTGGAAGTAAGAAGATTAAGTTTATCCAAATTAATGGCAGAGCTAGAGGATGACATTAATATGTTTTCTCCTCTGATAAGGTTTTAAGTCTTTGTTTAAACTAGAGGTATACTGAACTATGCTGTGATTAACAGATATTTTTGTATACATAGTATTTCTTTTGCACCATGCAATACTTACTATTGCACAGTGCAATAATAATTACATAGCTGCTTAAATTTTCTTAATATTTATAATTTGTATCCTACAATACAGAATGTTAAAATTAGAGGTCTAGTCTAGCAGTATAAAAGTAGCAGATTTAACAACAAATACGATTTAACTATGATGTTGTAAGTATGCTTATTTGGAGAAGTAGGCATGTATAGCCCAAAATGCCTGTATTAAGGGCTAATTCGTAAAGAAAATCTTAAGGACACCCAATTCATTACTGGGTAAGCTAATCGTCATTCATTTTTCCGGGATGAGTCGCTTGTGGTCAGCGGTTCAGCCTTGGGGTTATGCAACTTAAATGCTCATTAGCTTCTAGCTTTCGCAGGATAAAGACTTGATTAATTTAAATTCCTGAAACCCTTACGATACGAAGAGTTTACTTAAGTTTACAAATTAGCTCTAAAACCAAGACAGCAAAAATAAGTATTGTTGAAAATTCTTAAGACTGAGATAAATTAATCACCGTGCTAAGAGCTTTCCAGATTTGATGGTATTAGGCTGAAAGTAGCCCTAAGAATCTGGAGATTTAGGAAATAAATTTGTGCTTGTCTATTTCTTTACAATCAGTTGGGGTAGCTGAAACCCTTGTAAATATTAGAATTTTAGTCTTAAATTAGTTATATTAAAATTAGCAATCTAAGCCCACAACAGCTGCCCTAGTATCCTTTAGTGGTTAGTATCCAGTGGTATAAATACTAAATTAAATTAAGTAAGTATGAAACCTCAAGTATCAGTTGCCACTTTTAATTCCGGGTCTTCTACAATGCAGGAACGCCAGAAACGATTAGCTCAGTTGGTTGAGCAGCTGTTAAAAGATGGCTGGACTCAAACGACCTTATCTGAAGCGCTGGGTGTAGATTTCACAACAGTTTATCGGTGGTTGAAAGGAAAAACTGTTCCCGAAGCTGATTCTAGGAACTTTCAGCGGTTAGCAAAGGTAACTGGTGGCGATAGTGAATCATTACAGCTTTATTTAGATGGAGAAATTTCCTTATCGACATACTGCCAAGGTTTAGAGAAACAAAAATTGCAAGGTATAAAAAAACGTAAAACTTTGAGTTCTGAAGAGATTAAAAGAGAAGTCTTAGCACAAATTTATTTACTCGATCCAGCAGATATTGCAGAAGTAATTTCTACAAGTGTAGCATTTTTAATTAAACGGGCTTAAGCTAATTATATTTGTATTTATCTAATAAGTATAAGTATAAACGCTAAAGGGTGATCGCCAGTTATAAGAAAATGTGGGTAATGACAAGGCTTCTAACCGTGCGATCGCTTACTTACGGTACTGCGATGATGGTGATGCTTTTTTGGAAAGCGCATTTTGCAATCGAAGTCTAACAATACGCTTTCCACCATAGTAATCAATTCACTAGTTTCAAATCTTCGCGCTTGGTGTTTGAGCCAACCATCTTGATCAAGTGCTGATTCAAGTAGCTTTGTGCTGAAACATAAAGGTTATCCCAAATTACCGGATTGCGGCAGATTTTAGTCCCAACTGTATTCCCAGCTAATTTTTCTGACACCAAGTATTTCCTGTAATAGTTAGTCCACAGATGTTGAAGGAAATCAAGAGCGAACTCATCAAAAGGAATAATCCAATTGTACTGCTCGTCCAAAAACACCCGATAAGCAGCAACAATGGGCATAGCAATATCAGCAGGCGCGCTAAACCCAAAAGAATATCGGCTATCTGGCAAGAGCGTATTCTTGCGTGGGTCAATTGAGGCTAAGTCAATGATTCCTTTTTTTCTGGGCTTGGTGATATGTTCCTCAATAGTCTTAAATAATTGTTGTTCAATCCACAATGCTTTTGGCAGTAGCGGCAGTAATTTCGATAGTCTTTGTCTTTCCGCTTCACTCAAGGACGGTGTATTACTGACAGGTGGGTGTTTGGTTCTACTCTTGCTGTCTGGGTTGTATTTGTTTCTGTCCAGGCAATTCATCAACTTAATCAAATGGTTGACGTTGCATTGCGGACTTTTGGGTGCACCGCTTTGGTTTTGGTAATAGGCAATGCGGAATTTTGTTTCTTGGTCACGCTCTAGTTGCGCTAAAAACTGTTTAATGAATTTATAATCACCCCTGGCATTGACCTTTGAGCGCGCATCTACAGGGGCAGATGTATTAGATGCTAAGGCGATATCTTTTGCTTCATCCTCGCTTAAGCCAATATGAATGGTAACTTTAACCCTGGCTTTCGAGAGGTCAAAGTTGTAGCCTCTGGCCTGTTGAAAAGCCAAAACCGTATGCCCCCCGTTAATGATGCCATCGCTACCACCTTCTTGTGCCTCAAGGATTTCTAAGTCTAGCTGTGTCTTTTTACTGTTAGGCTTAACCTTATTTGCACACAGCACGATGCCGCTATGTCGCTCAAAGAATTTTTCGGGTTCAGTGGTCAATGAGTCATAGATTTGTCTGTAAGTGGAACTTTTGCGGTTAGGTTCTCTGATATTTGGCTCTAATGGAAGGTCAGTGGGAAAGGTATCTACATGGGCGGTAGCGACAATGCAGTTAGAATTTGCGTTGAAATACTGATCTACTTTTAAAGCCCAATTTTTTGGCATAGTTTTTCTCATGTAAGGAGTGCAGCTTCTTCAAAGAAGAATACAAAATTCAGAATCAAATGGCACGAAAGAAATTTAAAAGTAGTTATGAAAGCGATCGCCACAACCCGTTAACTCCCATCCACTAAGATTCTGGATCAACCAATTTAACTGACGCTGCGCTGGGAGTGGCGTGATGCTTTGATGGGTTGTGATTTTCGGTAGAAGTTATTGTATGATTCTGCGATAGTAATTTCTTTATTTACCGAATTTGTGAATTTTTGTGTATGTCCCGTCTCAATCAAGATATGGTTCGCCAGTATCTACAAGAAATTAGCCGTTTTCCCTTATTGAGTGCCGAACAGGAAATTGCTTATAGCAGACAGATACAGCAGATGATAGCTATTGAGCAAGCCACAAGTGCGCTCAAGCAAAAGCTGCATCGAGAACCGATGAGAGCTGAATTGGCGGCGGATGTGGGCAAAGATGAAACAGAATTAAACAGGATTCAACAGCTAGGTCAACGAGCCAAACAGAAGATGGTAACATCGAACCTACGGTTGGTGGTTTCGATTGCGAAAAAATATCAGTGGAGTAAATTAGAGCTGCTGGATTTGCTTCAAGAAGGAGCCATTGGTTTACAAAGGGGTGTAGAAAAATTTGACCCCAATCGAGGTTATAAATTTTCTACTTACGCCTACTGGTGGATTAGAGAAGCAATCATGCGAGCTATTGCAGAAAAATCTCGCACAGTGCGCTTACCTGTGCATTTGACTGAAAAATTTGTTCAAATTAGAAAAGTACAGCGAGAACTATCCCAAAAACTGGGTCGAAGAGCAAGTACTGAAGAAATTGCACAAGTTATAGGGGTAGAGCCTCAACAGATGCGGGAATATCTAGGGGCATTTCGTCCGTTAGTGTCTTTAGAAAAGCCTGTAGGCGAAGAGCGAGAAATGGAACTCCAAGAAATCATACCTTCAGATAGCATTTCTATTGATGAGCTTGTTACCCAGGAGTGTCTGCGTGAAGACCTCGCAAAGTTGTTGGCATTTCTTAAACCGATCCAAAGGGAAGTTTTAATTCTGCGATATGGACTAGACAGCGAGCGCCAACTAACTGCACAAGAAGTTGCACAACAGTTAAATATCAGTCCCCAAAAAGTACGCCAAATCCAACAACAAGTCATGAATACTCTACGTCGCTTTCCAAACGATATCCGACTGTATTTAGCTTCTTGAACTGCATTGTCTCCCCACCAGGTTGATGACTGGTATGATTGAGGATATAAAAAGGAGTCAGAAGACAGAATTCAGAATTCAGAATACTCTACCCATAAAGGGATAGAGTTTTAATTATTGTTGAATATTTAATACTAGTTTCGCCCACTAGGGGCAAGGTTTTAAACCAATATTCATCCACCAGTCGCACAGAATTCAGTATGAATTCTGACTCCTGATTTTTGAATTCTGCTATATAAAAGTCATTTAAGAAAATAGTAGCAAGGTATGAGGTTAAATGCCGATAAAATACGTGAATAGAAAAGAACAGATATATTATCTTCATCAAGGGATGACCAAAACTGGTAAACCAAAGTATTTCTTTTCTATGAAAAATGAAGGGCATGTAATTGAAGCTATGCCTAAAGGCTATGAAATCTATGAAAATCCTAACGCTCAGGTTTTTCTGAGAAAGGTTCAACCTAAAATTATTAGTGATGAAGAAAGGTCAACTGTAGAAGAAGGAATAAAAAAGTTTTCTAATTTAGAATCCTACCAAATAGATTTGAAGAATTCAGAAGTCAGAATTCAGGAGTCAGAATACAATCAGTGGGGGATTCAGACTCGCCACTCATTGTTCGCGTAGCGTCTCCCTTTGGGAGAAGACCACCAAATTTTCAATTTGGTGGGGGTCTTAAACCCGTTTATTCATCCGCCAGTCGCACAGAATTCAATTCTGAATTCTGGCTCCTGACTCCTGAATTCTGTTTGATAAAAAAAGAGACTATTACTGTATATACACCAGATCAAGACGTTAATCTGCTATCAGAACTGCTAAACTTTAGTTTAATAGATAAATTGCGAGAAGCACAAACTAGACTTAAGAAGTCAATCTCTTATTCGCCCATGCTTCGGTTTATTTTGATTGATGAACAGAAGCGGAGATTTATCACCCAAAGATATTGTTTTTTAGGAAGAATTGATGACTGGATTGACATAGGGAATCAAAGCACTCTTCAGGAGCTTGTCAAAAATTATGTAAAACATTTAGGACAAGAGTCATTTTTTGAACTCCATTAAGGAATATTTCACAAAATCTAAAATAGGTTCTAAAATCGCCAGCTATAATGTAGCTTCTGAGAAATTGCCTAAAACAGGAAACTGCAAGCGTACTATTCAAATCTACTTCAAGTTTTGATATATGTACTTGAAACTTCTAACAGAGCGGTTAAGATTCAAGAAGTTGTTGGGTCAATTCAAATCCAACTTAATTGAGTCCCTATTTACTATAGACAATGCCAAGCAAGGTAATCAACGTCAAAGAATACACAGTTCGAGCGCATCAACGTGAGATTCACACTCGGATTTTCAACTTTGTGTGTAAGCAGTGCGAACAACCAACGCAGCGTGAAACTTATGGGCCACGACCACTCTACTGTGAAAAATGCCGTGCGCCACAACCACCGAAGAAATCTTCAGCGCCTCCCAAGAAGAAAGCACTGCCAAGACCTATGACTTACAAGAGCGATATTGATCTGGCGTAAAAGCTGATATTTAATTGTTCAGTGACAGCGTTTTAATTACCGTACTTAAGAGCAGTTAAAACAGTTAATAATTATCAAAGTTTGAGTTGTAATTTTTCACAACTCAAACAAAATACAAAATGTATTGAACGTACAAAACTTTTAGATAATTTAGCATTTCGAGCATTTAGCTTAAATATGGCATAACAAATTCTTCAGGCTCAATTCCCCAATTTACCCACAGGATTGCCTGGTGTACAGATTTAATATCAGCAGGTACATGGATTAAAGCATGAATTTCTCTAGTAATGGGACAAGTCATCTTTAAGAAATAAATTGTCTTTGCATCCACATTGTCATCAATTTCTAATAAAGTATATTCTTCTTGAGAATCTAATTGAGTCACAAGTGCTCTTTCGATTCTTTGATGATCCGTAATTTCTTGAATAAAAGGTTTTCGCAGCTGGGTATTATTTTCTAACAGCCATTGAGTTTGCCACTGTAGGGGATGCAGATTGGCGTATTTTTCAGGGATTACCACACCATGATGTGCATAAATACTGTATCCATCTGCAAATTGAATGGCAGGTTGCATAACAGCATGGGGGCGTTGTTGGTCGTCAAAGGAGATTTTGGTTGGGCGCTCGCATACTACTGCTAGCCTGTCATAAGGAAAAAGCCAGAAGCTATTTTTGGCTAAAGATTCAAAAATCTGCCACCGTACAGGTGAACAATTACAGTTGAGTACAGAAATACAAAAGTCAAGCTCACAACCAGACTCCATTGGTTCTGGTAAATCTATACCAAATCCCTTGATGTCGCCTTCTCCATCTTCACTATATTTAAGATACCTTTTATCAAAAAAATTATATATTTCCCTCTCAATTAAGTAGTGTATGTTTTGGGTAAATCTCATAGAGAGCCGAACCCTGAGTTCTGCTTTTAAAGCATCATATAACTGACTATATAATTCCTGACGCAATGGATTATTCAGAAGAGAATAGATATAATACATCTCTCGATTGGATGCCGGATATGGTGGTTCTGCTAAAAAATTGAGAACAGCTGCGGGACTAACACAAACAACAACTTCAGGCTCATTTAATCCCAAAAAGCTATACAGCTCCTTAATGATTTCTACTGATTCTCTTCGGTCTATAGGCTCAGTAGAAAGCGCAATATTTTTCCACTTCTGGTTGTAAACCGGAATTAATTCTGACTGTTCTGGTGTGAGGTTACAAATTTTTCTGGCAGTCATACGCTGATAGTTATACCAATTCAACATTAAGAAAGCCAAACATAACAAAGGTTTATAAGTTTGTATCTGTTACAATCATTTTTCTTGCTTTGTATTAGTTATGAAATAACTTTGCTCGGTTGGATAGGTTTAATGAGAAAGCAGTTATCTTCGATTTTGGCTTCAAAAGGTTTAAGTCCGCGTTCTGCTGGCCGCTGGCCCATTCACCACTTTGCCGTCAGTACCAAATTCAGAACCATGATATGGGCAAACAAAACGCTGCTTGTCTTGTTTCCAATCAACGACGCAATTTTTATGAGCACATAGTGGACTGACAGCAACTAATTTCTTATTGGCGGTATTTCGCACAATCAGAACTTTATCAGTCAACACCTTACCATGTTCATCGTGCGAACAGATTAATGCCTTTTGCCGCATTTTATGATGAGCTATTGCGAAATGCACCATGCACTTGTCGATTGCCGCTTATTACCACCACTGTTTGCTTGACTGCATTGATTCGCCACTCTTCACCGACTCGAATCAACTGATGAAGATAGTTTCCTGCCGTATCCAGCCGATTTTGTCCGGCTTCAACTGTGGGATTAACTCGATAAATGCAATAAGCTGATCTGCAATAAGCTACATTTTCTTCGATTGTGACTTCATGATTCGTGCTGATATGCAAAGTCCGTAATCCTGCCAAACCATCGACTCGTTGTTGTACATATTCTTGGGCGGTTACTCGTTGAGGTGCTTCACCTCGAAAATCTGAATAATCAATCTCGATTTCATTTGCTAGATAACCTTGTAATTTCTGCCAATTTTTTTCATCCAATGCGTTCGCAAAACCAACAATTACTTCTATAATTTTGCTTCGCTCAATAAGCCAATCAATATTTTGTGTTTGATGCATATCTCAATATCAGCAATAAGTAGCTAAACAGAATTAATTACACACATAGTTTTTCTGTTTCCTATTCCCTCCCTCCACGAATGAATTTAATTTTGTGACGGCTACTTATTTGCTTTACTCGCTCCAAATGTGCAATACTCTTACTCTATTAATAAACTACTGTAAATCTATCAAGTTAGTAAAGTTTGTGGGATATGGTTGATACTAGCTCTGCGACTACACAGCATCCTAATATAGTGTTCATTTTGGCTGATGATCTAGGTTGGGGCGATCTCAGCATTGACGGACAACAAAACTATCACACACCTCATCTAGATAATCTGGCTAAAGAGGGAATACGATTTAGTAATGCTTATTCTGCTTCCCCAGTTTGCACACCAACACGCGTTAGCTTTTTTACGGGACGTTATCCGGGACGAATTCCCCTTGGTGTGCGAGAGCCTTTATTGAGTTTTAAACAAATAGGAGACAAAGTAGGATTACCTCCAGAACATCCAACCATTGCCTCTTTACTGAAAGCCAACGGCTATGAAACAGCTTTAGTTGGTAAATGGCATTGCGGTTATTTACCCAAATACGGCCCATTAAAAAGTGGCTTTGATGAATTTTTTGGCAATTTAAGCGGTGCTATTGACTACTTTAGGCATGTAGATACAAGTGGAGAGCCTGACTTATGGGAAGCTGAAGTATCAGTAAAGGAAATAGGATATGTGACAGATTTATTTACTGAACGGGCTATAGATTTTATCAAAAGACCCCACAACCGCCCGTTTTATCTGAGTTTGCACCACACTGCACCCCATTGGCCTTGGGAAGGCCCAAATGATATTGAACTCAGTAATACCTTGATTGGCAAAGATAACGTGCAAAATTGGGTGAATACAGGCACAGCAGAATCCTATGCTGCTGTAGTGGAGAGGCTAGATTATGGAGTTGGGAGAGTATTGCAAGCATTGAGTGATGCTAGCGTTGCGGACAATACCATTGTGATTTTTGCCAGTGACAATGGAGGTGAGAAGTTCTCAAATTTGGGTGGTTTTAAAGGTAAGAAAGGGAATTTATATGAAGGTGGTATCCGCGTCCCTACATTTATTCGCTGGCCGGGAGTGATTCAACCAAACCAAGTGAGCGAGCAAGTGATTATCACCCACGATATTACAGCCACCATTCTGGCAGCTACAAATACAAATCCCGATCCCAATTATCCTTTAGATGGTCAGAACTTACTCCCCACGATCAAAGGTGAAGCGCCTGTTACTCCCCGGACACTTTTCTGGCGACATAAAGGCGTTGATAACCCAGCTTTACCGCCAAAGGTGCTACAAGGTGCGGTACGCAGTGGGGATTGGAAGTATTTAAAATCGGGAGAAAATGAATATCTTTTTAACTTAGCGACCGATGAAACGGAAGAAGTAGACTTAAAAACACAGCAGAAAGAAACATTTGAACAGCTACGCGCTCGATATGAAAAATGGGCATTGAATTTAGAGCCTTATCCCACTTGCTCGGTAGGAGACACCCGCAGACAGGAGTAAACACTGCTTCACAAAACTATTAACGGTTGTGGAAAATTTTCCTCAATCGTCTTTTTGCTACAGAATACAATATAGTAAGCTGAGTTCCGATTTACTTCCGGAACTCAACCGGAACTGTAACGCCCAAAACATAGACCTGACAAAGAAATTTAACCGCTACTCAATTACGTCTAGCTAATATCAAGTTTTATGAAAACTGCAAAACCAGGCAAAATTACTTCAATAGAACTCCTAGGTAAAATAAACCCCCGCTGAATTTAAATCTTTTCAGTGGGGGTTAAGATAAAACATAGAAAATCTGCCAGCCTCCGGGATAAGTACTATTCAACATTTGCCATCAGTTGTTTATATTCTGAAACGGCGTTTCGATAAGCCTCATTCTCCCCAGGTCTTGCATCCCAAAGGATTCTAATGATGTTGGTTTGGTTGAGATTCATTTCGTTTCGCAAGCGCAAAATCTCCGCTATTGCCTCATTTCGGAGTAAGCCGAAACGGGTGAAACGCTGTTCTTGTGAACTGAAACTATTTATTTCGCCCTCTTTCGGCGTTTCGGATGAATGTTTCGCCGTTTCGCTAGGTGAGGAATCCGAAACGGCTTCATCAGCGTGAAAACTCGACTCCAGTCTCTTGATAGTGTCGATATCAGAACTAATAAATTCTCCTGGTGTGGGTGGCTGAAATCCTTCAAGAAAAGTTCTGGAATCACGGTCATAGCCAGAATGATTTTCTAGCTTGGGCATTGCAAACCAACTATTTAATCCACCGTGATAAACTGCTCGGTTTACAGGTGAAGCATCAATGAACTCCTGAAGTTTGGCATCAGTGATTTTCTGAGAACTGGGGATAAAACCAGTAGAAATCATGGCACTGTAAGCAGCAATATTCACACTAGAGACAATCGCTAAGGGAGTAAATTGCGATCGCAATCCGCCGCTAATACCCAAATCCTCAGTATGGGGATTCTGGGCTAAAATCCAAACTCTAATCCCCGCAGAGTCACCGCAGGAAGTATAACTGGTCAATTTTCCCTTGAGCCAGTCAAGTTGTTTAGCAATTTTAAATTGACTGCCAATCTGTGTCCCTTCATCAAAAGCTAATAACTTGTCACCCCTTAGAGCATCGAATTCTTTAATGCAGTTTTGAAACCAACTGACAATTTCAACAGGAGTCATCGATGGAGTAGAAGCTCGTTTGAGGACATCTACACAACCAGAGAAATAACCAGTCTCCTTTGGGTCGTTTTTGGGATCAATGTAAAAAATGGTAGTCTGCGGGTGCAATTGTTTAATTCGCCGCAAAGCATTACTGACAAGTAAACCTTTGCCAGCCCCAGGAATCCCAATAATCAAGTGATTAGAAATCCGTTGTGACATCTTCTCAATTACATCAAGTGTTTGCGCTCTTTGGGGGGTGAATTCATCAATGTATGTGTTAGTTTCTGAAGTTGGTGAACAAGGAATACCAAGCGGTAAATCAGTTGTCGGTGCGGCTAAAGGTAAGTGAGCAATGGGTGGAGGCGGTAAGTTGATTTGATGTGCTTCTAATTGTGGTGGACGTATTTGTTGAATCGCTTGAACATGGTGATAATTCACCCTGGGGTCAACTGAGACTTTGGCAAGATGTTGATTGAGTTGGTCAAACGTAGGGAAGACACCGCGAAAATTGACAAAGCAATCAAGCAGATATCGGTAAGCGTAAAAGCGTTTCCCCGGTTCCACAATATTAATAAACTCAGTTAAGGTATGAGTGTGCTGTCTGAGCATGGCAAATTCATAACGCTCAAGCGGTTCCAAGTGATGCATCAAGTCAACAAATTCGTTTTGATTTGAGAACCATTCTTCTCTGGCTTGACTATCACCCATTGCTGATAAAAACTCAAAGAAGTTACCTCGAATAAAGGGTATGGGAGCAAACTGATGAGAAGCATTCATGTCAGTTGCAACCGCCCAAACATACCCAGCACTGGCAATTAATGCACCGATGGGTGCCAGAGGACTGGTAGCGTAACATATTGCTCCAATTGCCCCACCAGCAAGAGTGATGAGTTTGGAGAGGTTCATCCCGGCTCGCTCATCTTTGGCTCTGACTAATAGCTGGTCAGTGCGTTCAACTAACCAAGCCGCAACATTTCCCGCTTCCAGGTGTTCTATTGAAGGATAATCTTCTCTAAGTCGAGCAGTTTCTAGAGTAGTTAAAGATGGTACTTGGTTTTCTTGATGAGTCTGGTTTTGATGAGATGCAGGGTCTGGCTGATAATTGAGAAAATCCATAGAGTTCACCAATACTGATTATCAAAATAGAATTCAGGAGTCAGGAGTCAGAATAAAGTCATGAATTCTGTACGACTGGTGAGGCAGTCCGTTGGCAGGGTTCCCCCACTTAAAGGAACTGCTGAACCCGTAGGGCGGATGAATAAGTGGGTTTAAGACCCCCGCTAAATTAAAAATTTAGCGGTCTACAATTAGCGCAAAGTCAGAGCGGAAGCTTCCTCCGCTCTGAACTTTGTAAGAGAGTGGCGGGTCTGAATCCCCCACTATCTGAATCCCCCACTAATTGCATTCTGACTCCTGACTTCTGACTTCTGGATTCTTCTTCATTTGGTTAATTTCCAAATGGTGTAGCCGATTTCACCAGCCATCATTGAGCCTAAGTTGTAGATAAGGCAGGCAAGGATAGTGCTGGGATTGGTGAAAGCAAAAGGGTTGCGTCCAACAAAAGTGGTTGTCAAATCAAAAATCCAAAAGAACAAAGCAACTGCACCGCCTGTGTGTCGTTCTTTCATCCCAGCAACCTTGTAATCCCGCCACAATGCCTGTGTTAGGTCAATACTGCCACTGGGTTTGCTGCCTAATGTAAATTGCTTGGAATATTCAAACTCGGTTTTAGCTTCCTCTGGACGTTTACCCCTTAATGTTCGAGCTTGCATTACTTGGACTAATGCAGATATGCCAAAAGATAGCCAGAATAATGGGTTGAAGGGCAGTGTTAGCCAACCAATCCACCCTATCCAATTTTGCTCAAACCACGGGAAGAGAGGAGTTCCAGCAAACATCGTCTGCCAAATGCCATCAGTACTGAGTAACGAACCGATGAAAAAGCCCAGTGCGCCGATGATTTTTGTACCGCCAGAACCAGGGGTGACGAACTGTGCCAGGATATAGGAAACGAAAGACACGGGGATAGAGATAATATCAACAATCCAGCCTGCAAGGATTTCTATGTAGTCAGAAACTCCCTTCCTCTTTTGGGTCTGCTTTTCGGTTGCTTGCTCAGAAGATGAATTTTTCTGAGTATCCATGCTCTTAATTCCTCCTAGTCAGGTGCATCACTGCAAGCATTTTTATAGTGATATTTCCATTGCCATTGCTTGCTTGAAATTCTTCCTATGCAAGCACCCGCAGAATCATAAACATAAATTACTTCCGACTCTAACCAACCAGTAGTTTCTGGGCGAGGATCTCGTTTTGGGTTATCAATGTACTGCCGGATTTTCAGTTTTTGAGTATTGGGCATGACTTGGGTTTGAGCTAACTTTAAAGCTGTTAGCTGGCGTTGCTCGATGCGTGAGCGTTCTACATCTTCGTTCTGTTCAATGCTTGCTGCTGCGTTAAATGATTGAAATTGGGATGGGAGTTTTAGGAATAAAGGAGATGCAATTAAGGCGATTCCTATAAAACCGAGTATTGCTTGTCCAAGGTATTTATTAGCACTGGCACTCATGATTTTTCCCCAATCAATTTCACCGATATACCAGCAGTAAAACCTAAAGTCATCGCAGCTATAGTGACATTGGGCTTTATTAGTAATGTTGAAATCCCAATTAAAGCTGCCCAAAAACAACCATTCGTAATAGCAATTAATGGTTTGTTTTTTGGCTTGGTTATTTGGTCGTTGATCACCTGATGTACGATTGCGTAATCTTCCAGCTCAGTTAGAATGTCTGTTAAAGAAGCGCCGTACTCTTTTTCAAGCCTTGTAATTGCTATTTGGTCAAGCTTCACTGGGCTTGTTGCTAATTTCTGCAATGCTTCCACGAGTTTTTGGCTCATTTTGAAACACGCCCCAAAATTGCAAAACCTGCGCCAACAACTATTCCTAAAGCTGGAAGCAGTCCAGTAGAAAGTACACCAGTAGCGATCGCACATCCTACGAGATAGCTACTACCACCCAAAGCACCTAAAACTGAAGTGGTGAATAAACTTGTACTGAGAATATCCATAACTGTCTTTTTCCTTTGGGATTTCAAGATTTCTTGCAGTAGTTGTATTTGAGCAACAGTAGCGATAGTCTCCTGATGGAGTTGCAGAGCCAGCGCTACTGTTGAATAAGCTCTTAGAACTGGATCTGTGTCCCCATTGAGCTGACTCTGTGTCTGAGTGAATTGAGTCGTTGTTTGAGTTGTTCCTTGTTTCGGATGGACTCCCCCAATCTTGTTGAGGCTTCTTCGGCTAGGTTAATTAAGCTCTGATCAATCTCCGCTATCTGATTGTCCACCTCAAGCAGAGATTGCTCTGCAAAAGCGTCTAGCACAGTCCCTTTGGCAGCTATTAAGGATTCCATGAACAACAATGCGCCTGTCACCCCAGTTGAGGCACCCAAGATTTTCGATTGTTCGTTTTGAACCGCGATCGCTCCTGATATCGTCTGTTTATCTGCTGCTGTTAACTTGTATGACGCTTGTTGAATTGCCTCGTCAGCCTTCGTAATTGTGGCTTCTCCCATGCCATTGAATGGTTGTGTTGCTTGCTGTTGGTGTTGGTCTTGTTTGACTTTTGAATGAGCAGCCAGAAATTCTTCGGGGAGTTGGGAATTAATTGTCCAAGTTTGTCCTGGGAAGTTTTTGCGGAACTCGTCAACTAACTTACCAGGCTTTATACCAATAGATTCTGCATATTCTTTAATAGTCATTATTTAAACTCCTGTAAATTTTTCTGGGTAGTTGGCTAATTCTATTGCTGTTTTTTTCAGCCCTTTGATAAGTACTGAAGTTCTAATCAGTTGCAGAGTTGGGATATGCCAGTTTGTTAACTTGATATGTCCATTTAATCCCCCATTTTCTTCATTTCTAAAATCTGCAAACTCTGGTAAGTAAAGACTGGCTAAGTCTAAATACTTTTGCAATTGCCTCATCGTCACCTGTGGTTGCAAATTCTTTGCTACTTGCTCTCGTGTGAGAGGTTGTTCGACTACGCAATTACCTTGAATTAACAAGCTTTTCGCCTCCTTGAGTTCTCATTGAGTTCCGGTCTAGTTCCGGAATTTGACCGGAACTATTAGATGCCATCAACATAAAAATACCTGCTCAGACAAAGCAGGTCATCACTTGATTAACTCTTAGTTAATAATTAGGCAGCTTGTATTTGTTTCATTTCTAATAAACGAGCTATTAAAACGAACTTCAGCATACTTCTTGTTCTTTGAGGCATATTGGGAAATTCTATGCCAGGCCCCCATTTAATTTGTACTGTTTTGAAAGGAATATCTAGTTCTTGTGACAGAATCGAACAGTATTCTTTGAAAGTTCCGCGTTCGCTCTCTTGAGTTTCTACAGTCTGCAAAGACATTCCACTATAGGCGGATTTAATTTTTCTACAAAAAGTTAATGGAGATATCTCCTGAATCCGAGTTTTTGGTAACATTGCTCTCTCCTTCCAGGTTGATTAGGGACAAGCACTCAGGGACGAAAGTTAACACTTTGAGCTTTGGGTCTTTACTTCTTTTTAGCTGTACACCTGAAGTGATGGAGCTTTTCGCTTCAAATTACCGTTGCCATCATCCCCATTGGTTGTAATGGTGGGCTGCTGTCTACATTCCGAACGATTACATCTGAAATCCCAGTGATTAATTTGAGATTTCACACGATGCTCTACCAAAACTATTTGGTTTTGATAAGTAGGATTTTGACCACTGATCAAAAATGCATCTCCTAATGCATAAAAGCCAGTGATTACATAATGTCGCTTGTCAATACCCATTAATGCATCCCAAGCTTGTTGAGTTTGTTGCTGTACATCCATATTGATTAACCTAAATCTTGGTAATTGCTCGTAACAAAGCTATTCATCTAGTTTCAAAACTTCCAAAGTTTGTGCAAGCGCCTGTATTGCATCTGCCAAACTCAAATCCCTTGTGCGCTCGCATAAGAATTGATAAACTCGTGGGTTATACTCTTGAAAATCTACCAGTGAATTGAATATTTTCTCCAATTCTTCATGCACAGATTCTCTGGTTCGGCTGTCTAAGTACAGTGCTTTATCTAGAGTTTGTTCAATCATGATTTCTATCCGATATAAAGAAGCGCTCTGTTAATAACAAAGCGCTTGGTGATTGATAGATTGTGGTAAGTTGCTACTAATATGTCTTCGGATTGCTGTCAAGTTGCAGCAAATCTTGTCAACAATTCTTCACGGCTTAATTGAATGCATAGAGGCGTAAATTCTTCTGGTTGTAACTGTAACAACCTATCAACTACTCTTGATAGCTCTTCATCTAAATTACCAAACCTGACTCTCAGTAAATTCTCTACAACTTCACGTTGCCCTTTTTGCTTTGTAGTTTCTTCCCATTCTTGATATGCTTGTGACAAATTCATGATTAACTCCTGGTCATCTTGTGTGAGATTTTCCGGCTGTTGAATTGAAATAATTCGCCAATTGGTAATTAGTTTAAGAGTGTTTTGTCGTACTACGTTGTTATCGGGTAGTGCTAGTAATTCAGTGACAGCTTGGCGTTGAGTTTCTCCTTTACCTAAGAGCCTTAACCACAATGTTTCACTGGTTACTGGTAGCTGGTTAATCGCGACTATCGCCGTTCTCAACGAGTCAGCTAGAAAATAAACTCCAGCAGACCAATTGTCTAGCTCCAGTTTAGCGCCAAAACTGTTAAGCAAACTGGGAGAAGCTGATGGTGCTAAAATCCACAATCGTGCAAGATTATCTTCTGGTAAGCTTACATCCTCTCGCTTAGCTTTCCGTTGTGAGTCTGCCATGACTGTCAAGACCTTCAGAAGACAGTTGCGTACTTCTGTTTTCGTTGGTTGATTGCGAAATGGTTCTAGCAGAGAAGTTCCTACAGCTATTTTGCCAAGTAGCCCCAATGACTGTTGATTAGCTTGGGGTGTTGGTGAGGCAGAAAACAAAATATCTACTTGGCGGATTTCATCAGTCACCTCCCTATTGACTTGCACATTTCCTAAAGGCAAAAGTAATTCTTCCAGTAGTTGCTTTGAAAATTGATCGTAAGGCTTTCGAGTCATATTGACAATGTGATATCTATTGTATTTAAAGGCATGAAAAGGAGTCAGAAGTCAGAATCCAGGAGTCAGAATACCCCATGTTTAAAATCAGGGGTTTCAAACAAGAAAAATTTTTCTTTGTCTCCACGACAGCGTAGCGTTATCGAGTCTTTTAGAGCCTTAAAATCGGGAGCTTTAAACCACAATTTATCCACCAGTTGCACAGAATTAAATTGGAGAATTCTGGCTTCTGACTCCTGACTCCTGAATTCTCCTTCAAGAATTTTTGCTGTCAACTTAATAGTGTTGCCCTGTCCAAATGTGTCTTTTTTCAGCGAGTATCTATACCATCTGTGCAACAGTCTGCTGTTGAACTTGCTGCATCCATCCCTTAATCGCTTGTAGTTCATCCACACCATCAGCTACAGCATTAACAACGTGTTTCTCATAGGAATTAGCAGCATGATTGGGGTGGTCAAACTTATCTGATGCCCAAGCAATACACATGGTTTTCACAAGCTCATCAACCTTACTGTGATGAAGCTCACTCGGGCTACTAACATCTTGGAAATTTAACCATTCTTTGATTAAATCAAGCGGGTAATTTAGTAAAGTCCGAATTTGTTTTACCCGTAAATCTTGAGGATGTATTGCAGATGTTACAGTAGTTTGCTTTGGATTTGATTGCGGTTGTACAGGTTGAACATAATCGACTGAATCTGAAATTGGAGTTAACTTATATTGAACATCACGAATAATTGCTCCCCAGTCAGCGTTTGGATTCCATTCTCGACGAATTTTAGTTTTAGTCAAAGCATCATAGAGATTGCAGAAAACTGAATTTTCATCCCCAGGAGTAGCAACAATTATCAAAGGCTGAGTAAAATCTTTCACAACAGATGCAGCTAATAAGAATGATTTGGCAAAGTTGGTTTCAATGCCACTGCGGACGATATAAATTTCATCGGCTTGTACAACAATATCTAATTTTAAATTGTCCTTGCCTTTGAAATCCTTATCTGTTAGTCTTAGCTCTGATACATAACCTGTTAATGCTCTTTGGCTGACAGGAATCTTTTTGTCTTGTTCAATTTCACAGTTATACCAAGCGTAAATTCGCCCATCAACCTCTAATTTCTTCACGTATAGATAGATTGGCTGTGGTGGATTACAAAGTCCTAGTTTAATTTCATGCATAATTAGAAATCATCTACTTCAGTTTGAGCTTTAGTAGGCTGCTTTTGGATTCTGGCTTTGTTCATTTGATAAATTGATTCTTGAATTACAGGCCTTGCAGCTTCTTTAACAGAGGATTTGGCTTGCTGATATAAAAATTGTGTTACGCCTTCTGCATCTTCTTCTGGGTCTATTTGTGCCCATAATGAGCAACCCAATTCCAACGATTCATAGTCACCTAAGTTAAATTTTCTGTGATAGGTGACAGCAATAGTTTTAATATCCATCAGGTTTTTAAATCCCTAATAATTAAGTGGAGATTTGCAATCTATTTTGCTAATTGAATTAATTTTGAGCGCGAGTCAGTCATTCAATTTTAGATTTTGGATTTACGATAGCGCAGCGTAAAGCCTTCGGCATAGCTTCGCTTAGAGCGAGTCCGCGAGCGTCTTTTGGATTAACCTCTCCATTAATGGCGAGGCTTGATGAAAATGAAATTTTTGTTCTTTTTCTCCATAAATGGAGAAGCTTGAAACCTTGTTTTTAGATTTTAACTTTTGACTTTAATCCAAAATCCAAAATCTAAAATCTAAAATTGTCTCGGTCAATTTTCATCTTATTGAAATTGATTCAGCGCTGTTTGTTGATTTAAACCCAAACTTTTTTAATGATTAACTCTTTTGAATGAATCTAATAAGACTTCTCACGTCCGGCTTATTATGCTGATATTGAGATGGTGGGCGCATTGTGCCCACCATATTCTCTCTTAAACTACGCGACTAACACCATACTCTCTGGAAGTGGCTGATACTCCATCAGCCGCTTCCATTCCTCGCTCGTCAGTTGATCAAACGGTTTATCCAACAATTCCTCGCAAGACCTAGTTTCGAGACTAGGCAATACTTCGACCATCGACAATGACCACACGGCATCGAATGCAGAATCACAGGGCACTTGCTGCTGATGCTCTGATGAGGCTCTTTTCACCCACCAGCGACCATCAGTGCATCCCGCCGAGCCTAGCTTTTTGTCGTTGTTGTAGATACCTTCATCAAGGAGTTCAAAGCCAAATTTCTCACATTCCAAGGCAATTTGTGCCATCACTTCGTTACCCGTAGTATTGGCTGGAACTTTTTGCTTTTGTACAGGTAGTGTGCCTTGCTTGTGGTGCCAAGTGACGTGGCTGTGGCACTTAGCCCAGCTGTTTGCACGGTGTACTTCGGTTGAGTTCACGCTCACTACCCAGCGTTGGGTCACGAAGTCGTCATGATCGTAGGTGATGCTAGCTATTAGTTTGTCGCCAACGTAAATTTCATAGTCGTAGCAGCTGATTTCAATAACGGTGAATTCTTCGGGTGCTAAAACTTCACCCTGTTGTGTGATGTGCTGCTCTAGTTCTGCTTGAGTTATCGTTTGCTCATCAACGACGAAAGAAGCGAAAATTGCTTGCTGTACATGCGTTGTATGGGTCATAATGAAAATCTCCAGTAAATTTGGATAAAAGGCGATCGCAATGTTTCTCAGGCAGGCGATCGCCTTTGTTTTTGATGTACAAAAAAGCGCTGTGCAAATGACAAAACGCTCTCACAACAGAATCAGCGAAGCTGTACAAATCTTTGGATTACGGGCGTATATGCGTAAATAACCAATTTTTCAGACTTAGTTAGGTCATCGGAATCATCTCCGGCGGCTTGAGCATTACAAGTTTGGCTTCCGGCTGCTAGTCCCGGCGGCATTGGGTTTTGTGGGTATCTAAACAGAATTCAGGAGTCAGGAGGCAGAATTCTCTTGCTTGTATTTTGTGCATCTAGCACATGAATAAACGGCGTTTTTGCACCCCCACCAAATTAAAAATTTGGTCTTCAATCAGTCGCGGGTCTAAATCCCCAACTGATGTATTCTGACTCCTGACTCCTTCTTCCATGCTTCGATTTGCAACCCTTTCGCCGTTTAAGTGCAGGCAGTTTGCTCTCCTTAACAATATAATGCAACTTTTAGTTGCATTTGTCAACCCCTAATTGCACAATTTTGGTTTCTGTTAAACACAGTAATTCAGCCAAAGTACAGCCAAATACTTTACATAAGCCAGTAACGAGTTCTGGGGAAGCACTTTTGACCTCTGTGAAGGTTTCCATCCGGTTCAAATATTGCCTAGACATATCTACGTCATATTCAGCAAGCTTTTTAGATAAAGTTACTAATGGCATATCACCACGCAATGAGCGCATTTTCTGCCCACGCTCCTTTGTCCATCTAATAGATCCCACTTCAGTTAGTGGTAACATTACTACCTCTTCTATCTGTTCTTGGCTAGCCATATTATGCAATCTTTAGTTGACAAAAACAAGAGTCAAGTGCAACTATTAGTATCAAGGAAAAAGTGGGAATTATCACCAAATGACAAGTGATTTAAGGATAGATTGTAAAAAGTCCTTAGGAGTGGCTTAATGAATTTCACTATTTGAATTACGGGTAATAAGTTGTACACAGAGTTAAGTGAAGTAATGATTTATGTTTTATTGCTGTTGAAGGTAAAACAAACAATATCGTCAACTTTTGTTGACCGAAAGAGATAGGGTTCAAGGGAACATAGGTACAAGCCCCGCCCTTCCAAAGTGCTTGACTGGGGCGGAGACTGAGATGGAATCCCAGTATTCCCCTTGTCACTATGCCCCTTTTCCTCTTGTTGACAAATCCTTTTTTAACTAAGAATTTGCCATAACAGATACTGCAAAACAGAAATTTGTAAAAATTCTAATTTCTCGGAAGAAGATGTGAATCTTTTTCTTAAGCATATTTACTCAGATAAAATGTGATTTTACCAGAACAATATTCTAAAATGTGGTTATTACTTAAATATCGCTAGGAAAAAAATCTGCGTAGATTCGCAGATGGAAATCTTAATAATAATGTATACAAATAAAATATACAGGGTTGAATTTTGGGAACTAGTGGTTACCTATTAAATACAAAGAACTAAACCACAATCGCTCCAGTAGGTTATTGAAATTAACATTTCATTTATCAGGAAAACATCATGAGCCAAACCTTAATTACGCAAGAATTCGGGATTATTATTGCTGCTAAAAATCATAAACCTACCATCCTTAATCCAGAATTTCTCCAATACAGTGGTATTGTCCCAACTGAGTGGGAATTGGCTCGTCAACCGATATATACCCAAAGCGTATCCCAAGTCGCCTTCACCAACGGCGTTGTGATTGTCGCTGAACCGACGAGAGTTATGTTCATCGAAGCAATTGAAGGTAAAGCAGTCACAGAAATAGCTGTTCCAGCTATTGCAAAAAAATATGTCGAAACTCTTCCTAATGTAGAGTATGAAGCTGTAGGTATTAATCCTAGAGGCTACGTTGCTTTTGAAAAGTCCCAAGATGCAGCCCGCTTGTTCCTAGCTGAAACCCTGCTATCTCCGGGAGATTGGCAAGAAGTTGGAAATGCATCTATGCGAGCTACACTCAATCTGGCTTACACCCTGGAGCGCGGTCCTTTGTATTTAAGCATCAATGAAGCAATGCTGCGTAACCCAGACGAAACAACTACTCCTATTGTCTTATTCAGTGGTAGCTTTAGCTACGAAGTAAAAAGTGAAAGTAGCTCCCTTCGCAAGAATAATCTAGATCAAGCCCTGAATAATTGGCAAGCAGATTTATCAGCTTACCAAGATATTATTAGCAGCAAGTTTCTTGGTAAGAATAGCGAAGAAAAAACTATAGTCCCTGATGTATTCTCTATGAGTGCTGCTGTTTAAGTGCGGCTGTAAATCAATATTAAATAGCAGCGTTCTCGACATAGCTATTAGTTAAAACTAATAGCTAACATCCTATTTTATACATTAATGATTTGTGAGAACTATTAGTCAAGCAAGACAATAAGTATCTGAATATTTCGGCGGATAGAGTATTCACTCCCGCCGAAATTCTGTGCTTATAAATCTACTTTGAGCGATATTTTCTTAGAGAATACAATCGCATCTTAACAAACTTCTCTGCGAGAGGCTGCGCCAACGGCGGGTTAAGTCCCGGGCGACAAGAGAAGCCACAAGTATGTTTTTGCGGGGTCTCAATCCCTGTTACAAAACTGTACTTCTGACTTCCGACTTCCGACTTCTTTAATACTTACTTTTTTAATTTGAACAGAGGTATATATGTCAGGGATAAACGAGTTGTTCCCGACCGCAGACTCAATGTTTTCTCTTGATGGGTCAATAGTCAAGCCCGTGATTGCAGAAGACCCGTTCAAATCGAGTCCAGTAATCGGAATTTCTCCAAATAATCCCACGACAGCAACAGTTGGCTCTGCCAGCACCGACCTTATAATAATTAATACTTATAATTCATCGACATCTCTCGGAGAACAACCCTTTACCGTAGCTCCAGTTTCTTTATTTCCTAAATCAAACTTAAGCAACACCTCAACCGCTAGCTTTGACAATATTACAGGATTTACAGGTGATGACCTATTAGTTGGCTTGTTGAGTCAAGATGAAATTCCCCAAAGCAGACTAAATGTACCTGTTAAGACAGAACCTAGCGATGACAAAGAGCAGTCTGACCAGCTGATAAGCACTATAACTTTACCCAGTGATAACAATAATCGCCAGAACTTAAACCAACTCACACCAGATGTATTGGAAAGATTCCGTACTGAAGCGATCGCACGATGGGCGAATGTCGGTATCACACCAGGAGAGCAAGGTATTCTTCAACAAGTGCAACTTGTAATTGCAGATTTACCTGGTTATGTACTAGGTTCAGCATTGGGAGAGGTTGTTACAATTGATACGGATGCTGCGGGTATTGGATGGTTTATTGATTCTTCTCCTGCTGATGATTCAGAGTTTAGCAAGATTATTTCCTCAGGCCAGTTAGAGGCTATTGAAAACGAAAAAGCTTCTTTTTATGTGGATTTGCTGACAGTAGTGACTCATGAAATAGGCCACGTACTTGGTCTGCATCATATAGAAGCTGACCAGATAATGAGTGCCACATTGCCAATAGGAACCCGACTCTTACCTTTGCAGGGAGATTTAAACTCTACTCAAGAAAAAGAATCCGATCGAGAAACAGCACAGCTCGATACTCTTGCATTACCGAAAATCTCAACTGCTAGCGGTTTAATTACTGGTTCTTTAAGTCCGGGTGACCCAATTCTTTGGGGACGTTACAGAGATGATTATCAACTGACTGATTTTATTGTCGGTCAACCGATCAGGCTAAACTTAGCCTCTACCGAATTTCACACCAGTCTACAACTGATTAATGCAGACACACAGCAAGAAATTAGCTACGGTTTCTCCGATGATAGTGTTCATCGTTCACAACTAACTTTTGTTCCTGAATCTGGTATCAACTATATAGTACGGGTTACTGGTGCCTATTCCTATTGGAACTACTACTACTATTACTACGAACAAGGAACTTACTCTCTTGAAGCAAAGCCTGGATATTTTACTTCTTTTTCAGACTTGCCTACAATCTCTGCTGCTAGGGGTACGGTTAATGACAGCTTAAGTGAAACTGATGCAGATAACCCTAATCGCTTAGGAAGTTACAGTGATGATTATCAACTGACTGATTTTACTGTCGGTCAACCTATAAGGCTTAATTTATCCTCTGCCAACTCTAGCATTTATCTAGAGTTGGTCAATGCAGGCACCCAGAAAGTAGTTAAATCTGGTTTTTCTTTGTTTTCAAATAATAGCTATCACTCATTACTAACTTTCATTCCTGAGTCTGGCGTTAACTATCTAGTAAGGGTTACTAGTTCTGGCTATGGTCAACAAGCAGCCTACACTCTTAATGCAAATCTTGGGCATTTTACTTCTTTTTCAGACTTGCCTGTTATCTCTGCTGCCAACGGTAAGGTTAATGATAGCTTAAATGAAACTGATGCAGATAACCCTAATCGATTGGGAACCTACAGGGATGATTATAAATTGACCGATTTCACAGTTGGTCAACCTGTAAGACTTAACTTATCTTCTGCCAACTCTAGCATTTATCTAGAGTTGGTTAATGCAGATACTCAAAGCGTCATCAAATCTGGTAGTTCTTCGTTTCTAAATAATAACTATTACTCACTTTTAACTTTCACTCCTGAATCTGGTGTTAATTATATAGTACGGATTGATAGTAACTCTGTTTATCCAGTAGAAAATTACAATCTTAAAGCTGTGACTTTTTCAGGATTACCTACAATAAGAGCAGCAGGTGATGAAGTTAATGAACAGCTGAGTCAAGATGATTTTATTAATTTTGATGGCTGGAAAACCTCATTTATTGATGATTACCAATTAACTGATTTTACTGTCGGTCAACCTGTAAGACTTAACTTATCCTCTGCCAACTCTAGTATCTATCTAGAGTTGGTTAATGCAGATACTCAAAAGGTCATCGAATATGGTAGTTATTCGTGGTCAGATAATAACTATCACTCACTACTAACTTTTGTTCCTGAATCTGGTATTAACTATCTAGTAAGAGTTACCAGTCGTGCTTCTGGTCAACAAGGAACATATACTCTCAATGTAAATCCTGGACATTTTTCTAATACATCTTTTTCAGACTTGCCTGCAATCTCTGCCGCCAACGGTACTGTTAGCGACACTTTAAGTGCAAATGATGCAGATAATCCCAATTATTTAGGAACTTACAGTGATGATTACCAACTAACTGATTTTACTGTTGGTCAACCTATAAGGCTTAACTTATCCTCTGCCAATTATTATATCTATTTAGAGTTAGTTAATGCAGATACCCAGCAAGTTATAGAATATGGCAGTGATTCGTTTGCAAATAATAGCTATCACTCGCTACTAACTTTCATTCCTGAGCTTGACGTTAATTATATAGTAAGGGTTACTAGTTATGACTATGGTCAGCAAGGAACCTACACTCTCAATGCTTATCCTGGGCATTTTTCTAATACATCTTTTTCTGACTTACCTGTTATTTCTGCTGCCAACGGTACTGTTAATGACAGCTTAAGTGAAACTGATGCAGATAACCCTAATGATTTGGGAACTTACAGTGATGATTACCGACTGACTGATTACATTGTCGGTCAACCTGTAAGGCTTGACCTATCTTATGCTGATTCTGATATCTATAGAGATCTCTATCTAGAGTTAGTTAATGCAGATACTCAGCAAACTATCAAATATGGTAGTTATTCGTTTGCAAATAACAACTATCATTCACTACTAACTTTCGTCCCTGAGTCTGGCGTTAACTATCTAGTTCGAGTTACTAGTGATATTTATGGTGAACAAGGAGCTTACACTCTCAATGCAGACCTTGGGCATTTTCCTAATATATCTTTTTCAGATTTGCCTGTGATATCTGCTGCCAACGGTACAGTTAATGAGAGTTTAAGTTTAACTGATGCAAGTAATCCTAATAATTTGGAAAGTTATAGTGACGATTATCAGCTAGCTGATTACGTTGTTGGTCAAAAAGTTACACTTAACCTATCAACTGCGGACTTTTATGAACCCTATTTACAATTAATAAATGCAGATACTCAACAAGTTATTAGCTCCAGTTCTTCTAATTATTTAAATAATACTTATCATTCACAGTTAACTTTTGTTCCTGAGTCTGGCGTTAACTACATAGTAAGAGTTAGTAGTAGGTACTCCTATAAAGTAGGAAATTACACTCTTAAAGCAATTACTTTTTCAGGATTACCTACAATAAGAGCAGCAGGTGATGAAGTTGCTGAAAGATTAAGTAAAGATGATTTTATTAGCCCTACTAACTCTAATAAATTTATTGATGATTATAGATTGACCGATTTTACAGTCGGCCACGCTATTGGTCTTCAAGTATCTTCCTCTGACTTTTACGACCCCTATCTACAATTAATTAATGCAGATACTCAGGAAGTTATTGTTGCATCTAACGAGGGCTATGGTTATGGCTATGAGGCATCACCATTATTTTTTACTCCTAAATCTGGCATTAATTATATAGTGCGAGTTACAAGTTACTACTCAAATCGAGTAGGAAATTACACTCTAACTACTACAGAATTACCTACCATTTCTGCTGTTAATAGCAAAGTTGATGGTGTATTGAGTCAAAATGATTTTTATGATGACTACCAAAATACATTCAGCGATGAGTACCTACTTAACGATTTAACATTTGGTCAACCTGTAAAACTTAATCTCTACTCTCCCGACTTTCAAAGCCGTCTACAACTTTTTAATGCTGACACCCATGAATTGATAAATTCTAGTGATTACAGGCTAATAAATTTCAACTCAAATTCTTCTATTATTTTCACTCCTAAATTGGGAATCAACTATAGAGTTCAAGTTAGTAGTTACTCCTCAAATCAAATAGGAAACTACCAACTTCAAGCAATTTCCTTATCAGAATTACCTACGATTTCAGCAGATGGTAGTAAAGTTGATGAACAACTAAGTAAAGATGATTTTCTTAATCCAGATCGTTGGGCAACATTCAGTGATGATTATCGACTGACTAATTTCACTGTTGGACAAGAAATTGGTATTCAGCTATCTTCTCCTGATTTTACAACCTATTTACAGATAGTTAATGCAAATACCACTAACGTAATTACTCAGTCTGCAACTTACTATAACTATGAGCGAACGCCAGTATTTTTTATTCCTGAGTCTGGGATTAACTATATAGTAAGGGTTACCAGCTACAACAATAATCAAACGGGAAAATACACCTTAAATACTACAGAATTACCAACAATTTCTGCTGTTAATAGTACAGTTAATGGCGCACTGACTCAAAATGATTTTTATAATGCGATTCCACCTCAGTCTAATTATTACATTAGTTATCCACATAAATTCAGCGATGAGTACCAACTAAGAGATTTCACAGTTGGTCAACCTGTAAGCCTTAACCTATCCTCTCCCGACTTTAATACCCGGTTACAACTGATCAATGCAAATACCCAGAAAGTAATAACTGAAAGCTATTACACGCAAATAAATAATAACTCAAATTCTTCTATTGTTTTCACTCCTGAGTCTGGCATTAATTATAAAGTGCGAGTTACTAGTGATTTTTCTGATGTTACAGGAACCTATACACTCAATTCTCAGACAAAGGCACCAGATCTAATAGTTAAATCAGTATTTACTCCACCCACAGCGAGTATCGGCCAAACTACTGATATCAGCTGGACTGTAGCAAACACAGGTTCATTATCAGCTACCCAAGCGTGGACTGACCGAGTATATCTCATCAAAGAGAACACAAATGGAACCTTCGATGGTGTAACATTACCCTCAAGTGCAATATTCCTAGATATATTACGCCATGAGACTGGTCTAGCAGCTAATGACGAATACACCACTCCTGTCAGAAAAGTACTGCTGCCAGAAGTAGAAGATGGTGACTATCGAATTGTTGTTATCACTGATTTTGACAACTCAATACTTGAAGGGAAAGATGAAAACAACCTTCGTGTTTCTGAGCAAGTCTTATCAATTGGTCACGTTGACCTTGTACCAACAATTATTTATTCTCCCGCTACAGCTACATCCGGTACAACAATACCCCTAAAGTGGTCTGTAACCAATAATGGTTCAGCTGATACTGTAGGCGGCTGGGTTGACCGCATATATTTATCTTCAGATACAAAATTTGATCCCAGCGATTTACTCCTCACAGAACGCAAGTATAATGGCTCGCTCTCCTCTGGTGCCACCACTGATGAATTAGAACTTAACATTGCCATACCATTAGACGTTAGCAGCGATCGCTATCGCTACTTACTAGTAGTAACCGATGCTGACAACCAAATCAAAGAACTTGGTGGTGAAGAAAATAACAATGCTGACAAGTTTATTCAACTTGAACTAGCATCATACGCAGACTTAGCCGTTAACAACGTCACAGTAGAAGAATTGACTATTGGCGACCCAGCAACAGTATCCGTTAGTTGGACAGTAACCAACCTTGGCAAGGGTAGCGGTAAAACTAGCACATGGATTGACAGAATTATTGCCTCGACCGACGAAAAACTCGGTAACACAGACGACATTGTACTAGCTAACTTCACCCACGAAGGATTTTTGAATGACAACGAAAAATACACTCGCACAGAAAGATTGCGATTGACCCCAGGTTTCCAAGGTCGGTATAAATTATTTGTCCAGACTGATGCCACAGAAGTCGTATTCGAGAACAACTTAGAAACAAATAATACCGCATCTGCCCCTAATACCTTCAGCGTTGTCCCCATTCCCTACGCAGACTTGCTGGTTTCTAGAGTCCAGGCACAAGCAACCGCTAGTAGCGGTCAACAAATGCAAGTATCCTGGAGTGTGACTAACTCTGGCATTGGTACAACCAATAGTAATTCCTGGAGCGATCGCGTTTTTCTCACCAGTGACCCAGAAGGTCAAAATATCATTGCTGACTTGGGAAGCTTTGAACATGCAGGCGCACTAGCAATAGGTGGCAATTATAACCGTTCTGTAGATGTTACCCTCCCTAACGGCATTTCTGGTAATTACTATATAGTCGTCACCACAGGCGGGCCGTTTGAATTCATCTACACTAACAACAACAGCCGCATCTCCAACGCCATCGCTGTCACCTTTACACCTCCTCCAGACTTAACAGTCACCAATGTAACTTCTCCAAGCAATGCTCAATCTGGTAATAAAATTGACATATCTTGGACAGTAGCCAACTCCGGCACAGGTGATGCAGTTGGTAGTTGGACAGACCAGGTATTCCTCAAAGAAGTAGGCGGTAGCGAACAATTAATTTCCTTAGGAACATTTAATTATGGCAATGGTTTGCAAGCTGGGAAATTTTACTCCCGCTTTGAACAGTTTACTCTGCCATCGACAATTCAAGGATTGTACGAAGTTGTAGTTAAAACCAACACCAGCAATTCTCTTTATGAGAATGGTGCAATTAACAACAACACTAGCAGCACCAATCCCAACAACCTTTTGGTCAGCCTGACTCCCCGTCCTGACCTACAAGTCAAGTCTATTACCGCACCTACAACTGCTAATGCTGGTGGCACAATCTCCTTAGAATTTGTTGTTGCCAATGAAGGCACTGTTGGCACTACCACCCCCAACTGGCAAGACCGAGTTTATTTATCTTTAGATAACAAAATTAGCTACGATGACCTGTCTTTAGGTAGCTTTAGCAATGCAGCTGCCTTAGGATCTGGCGAAAGTTACCGCACCCAAGCTAATACCTTGGTAATTCCCAAGTATTTCCGAGGTAAAGCATACCTGATTGTCCAAACTGATGCGGCTGGGCAAGTTGATGAATATCCCCAAGAATCCAACAATATTCAAGCAATTGAGATAAATATCAATTCTCTACCACCTGCCGATTTGGTGACTAGTCAAGTAATTGCGCCCACCCTTGCATTTGAAGGTTCTAAAATTAAGGTGCGCTACACCGTCACCAACTTGGGTATTGGCGAAACCGACCGCGAAGTCTGGACTGACACCATCTGGTTGACTCGTGACAAAAATCGACCCTCTCCTGCAAATAGAGATGGAGGCGCAGAAGATATTCTCCTGACCAGTGTCGGGCATAGTGGTTCCCTCAAGGTGGGTGAAAGCTATGAAACAGAAGTTGAACTCACCTTAGCGAGCCAAGTTACTGGAGAATGGTATATCACACCTTGGTCGGATGCATACAATATTGTTTTAGAAGATACCTTATCTATCAATAACAACCCAGACGACCCCAACGAACTAGACAACAATAACTACAAAGCTAGACCAATTACAATCCTGCTAACACCACCACCAGATTTGGTCGTAACTTCAGTTACACCCACAACACAAGCATTGGGTGGACAGCCATTTAGCGTTACCTGGACAGTACAAAACCAGGGCGCGAACGCCACAGCACAAAGTAATTGGGTTGACAACGTTTACTTATCTGATAGTCCCACACTCAACGCACCAGGAGCTAAACGGTGGTTCCTCGGTAGCGTTGGACATGATGGTAGTTTAGGAGTTGGTGGAACCTATACTGGACAGCTTGAGACTATCCTGACACCTGGGGCTAGCGGTCGCTACATCATCGTTCAGACTAACTATGGCAATAGCGTTTGGGAAGGGCCTTATACTGACAACAATCAACGTTCAGCAGAAACTAACGTCACCAGCACGCCAGCCGACTTAATTGTAGCGAAGGTAAAAACTCTACCACAAAACTTTTCTGGAGAACGCACTACCGTTGAATGGACAGTAAAAAATATAGGTGCAGATATTTCGTCTCTAACGCGGTACTGGTATGACGAAATTTGGGTTTCGCCTGACCCCACCTTTATTCTCAACCGCGCAACCAAAGTTGGATTCGTTCCCTACAGTTCCCAACAGCCATTGCGTACTGGGGAAAGTTATACCCAAAGGCAAGATATTACCTTACCTGCGGGGATTGATGGCGAATACTATATCTACGTTAGTACAAATTACAGTTACGATCGCAACACCGAAAAATTCCGAGGTGAAATCCCCAACAGCGGCGATAACAATTCCTATCGGCAAAGCTTTGAATATCGAGTATTTGAAGACCCAAGCAATAATTTAGGCAGCGCCACCATTCCTGTTATCTACCAAGAACCAGATTTGCAAGTTACTAATTTGATAGTCCCAGAAACATCACCCACATCTGGTCAGACCCTCGGTGTTAGCTGGACTGTGAAAAACATAGGTACACGCGATACCAGAGAATCTTCTTGGTACGACCGCGTTTACCTCTCCCGCGACGAATCTTTAGACTTCAATGACACATTTTTAGGAGAATTTACTCGGCGCGGCGGCTTGCAACAAGGTCAATCTTACACCGGAAGCAGCCAAATTACTCTGCCAGATGGCATCGCAGGTAACTTTTACCTACTGGTATTTACTGACGCGAATATTAATCAACAATACAATAAACTTGGCTTTGAGGGCAACTCGACCTTTGCTCGCGTGCCTGAATTCCGGGATGAAGGTAACAATATTACGGCTGCACCAATGAAAGTTGTATTGCAACCACCACCAGATTTACAAGTAACTTCAGTTATTATTCCCGAACGCGCCACCAGCGGACAAAGCTTTAATATAAAATACACAGTAGAAAATAAAGGTACTGGCAACACACCTACCAGACAAAATCGTTGGAACGATTTAATTTATCTGTCTAGAGATGAATTTTTAGATTTACAAAGCGATCGCTATCTGGGATATGTAGAACATACAGGAGGTTTAACTGCTGGCAGTAGCTATACAGTTAATCAAACACTACAACTGCCCAATGACTTAGTTGGTTCCTACTACGTATTTGTCATCACCGATGCTCCTCAATCTAGCGCTGGTGGTCTAGTATTTGAAGGTAATAATGAGGGCAACAATGCTACACCCAGTCTCCAACCCTTGGTGCTAGAATTACCACCGCCAGCAGATTTGCAAGTTGACGAAATTACCATCCCCAGTAATGCCAAATCTGGCGAATCGGTGCAAATTAGTTGGAAAGTTACTAACTACGGCGATAACCCAGCTAGCGGTCAGTGGAGTGATGCAGTATACCTATCTGCTGATGCAGTTTGGGATATTAATGACCGTCCCATCGGGCGAGTTTCCTACAGTGGTAACTTGGCAAGTGGTGCTGAATACACTTCAACCCTGACAGCTATCCTACCACCAGCCACCCCCGGACAATATCGCATTATTGTTAGACCAGATATCTTCAATCAAGTTTACGAAGCCGAAAACGAAGCTAACAACCGCACTACTTCTGCTGACTCTCTCAATGTTACCGTTGAGCAGTTACAGTTAGGTGTAGCCAAACAAACAACCCTGAGTACCGGATTTGAAAGGCTATTTGCAATCAATCTCCAAGCTGGACAAACCCTGCGAATTAATGCTAACTCGGATGCTAAGGAAGCTGCTAACGAGATATTCGTCCGCTACCAGCAAGCACCTACAAGTATTGCTTATGACGCAGCTTACACTGGAATACTAGGGCCAAATCAATCAGTAATCATTCCCACCACCCAAAGCGGCACTTACTACGTCTTGGTACGCGGTTACTTTGAACCTAGCAACAACACACCCCTCACCCTGTTGGCTGATGTCTTACCCTTTGAAATTACTGATGTCATCACCGACAAAGGTGGAGATAGTCGCTACGTCACTACCAATATTTTAGGCGCACAATTCCAGCCAGGGGCAATTGTCAAATTAGTACGTCCGGGAATTGCTGAATATAACCCAGTTAGATACCAAGTCATTGACAGTACGAAAATTACTGCCATCTTCGACTTAACAGATGCACCCCACGGTCTCTACGATGTCAAAGTTATCAATCCAGATGGTCGGGTGGCAATTGTACCCTACCGCTATTTAGTAGAACGGGCAATTGAACCAGATGTCACCGTCGGACTGGGAGGGCCAAATATCCTCGCGCCAGGAGATGCAGGCACTTATGGTGTATCAGTACAAAGTTTAACCAACATTGACACACCTTACGTACATTTCTCCATTGGCAGTCCGGAATTGGGGACAAACTCAGAAGTATTCAATCTGCCTTACACAGAGTTCAGTTCCAATCTGCGGGGCAATCCGGAAAATACTTTACAAGACGTACCTTGGGCCAGTCTTATTTCTGATGTCAATACCAACGGCGAAATTCTAGCACCAGGCTACGTACTTGACTTCCCCAACGCCTCCTTTGTCGGTCGCACATTCAACATCCAAACTTATCCAGGACTGCAAGCGGAACTGGCAAAAGACCCCAAAGGTTTAGAGGACGTTCCCGACGACGCAATTGCTTTTAAATTCCACATCCTAGCCACAGCAACGGCAATGACTCGTGCTGAGTTCATCGCCCAACAAACTACTGAAGCACTGCGGTTGCGAGATGCTATCCTCAAAGACTCAACAGCTTCAGTTTCACTGACTGTGCTGGCGGCTGATGCTAACACCTGGACGAATGCATATTTAGCAGCATTAGAAGAAGCAGGACTGCTGCGCCCGGAAAACGAAGCACCACCAATTCGCCAAAATCCTCAAGTAATTAGCTTAATGGCAACCCTGGCCACTGGTTTGTTACTAGGCCCGGCGGGCAATCAAATTATCTCTAGTAACAACCTAGTCAGCTTCTTTGAACAAGTCCGCAAGTGGTACGGTCATAACCCCAGTTTAACAGGAGAGCAACAGGCTCCTAACGCGCAACAATACGACTTGGGACTGTCGCACAAAACCCACGTCCAATCCTTTAACGTCTACGTTCCCTTTGGGGATGCTAGGGTGGAACTACCGCAAGGCGTGACCGTACCTCCACCAAGTTTTGGCAGTTTCTTCAACGCCGCTGGTACAGTCAGTAACTTGGCTACCCTTACTGGGCCATTAGGTTACGGTACAGAAAACATCATACCTTTGGGTACAGCACTACCCTACACCATCCGCTTTGAAAATGCAGCCAGTGCCGCAACAACAGTTGGGGAAGTACGAATTGTTACAAAACTCGATGATGACCTCGACCCGCGCAACTTCCAGTTGGGTTCTTTGCGTTTAGGTGATATTCAAGTTCATATTCCCGCAGGACGCGGTACTTTCTCTGGCGACTTTGACTTTACTCGCACTAAGGGATTTATTCTGAGAGTGGCAGCTGGATTAGATGTAATTTCTAACACTGCTACTTGGCTGATTCAAGCGATTGATCCCAATACCGGAGAGGTAGTGCAGAATCGCGATATCGGTTTATTACCACCCAATAACGCCAATGGCACAGGTAGTGGCTTTGTTAGCTACACCGTCCTCCCCAAAGTTGGTAGCGCTACAGGTACGGAAATTACTAGTGAAGCTAGAGTTATTTACAACACTGCTGCTCCCTTAGATACAGCAAGAGTTACTAACATTATTGATGGTAGTGCCCCAACCACCGCGCTGACTGTGACACCATTAGTAGCAGGAGGCTCCGACTACTTAGTAAAATGGCACTCAACTGATGATGCGGCTGGTTCTGGAATCAAGCACGTAACTGTGTATGTCGCAGAAGATGCTGGGGACTTTAAGATTTGGCAACAACAAACTACGGAAAATTCTGGTGTTTATGTTGGTCGTCCCGGACACACCTATGAATTCTTAGCATTAGCGACGGATAATGCCGGGAATAGAGAAAAACCAGGTTTAGGAATTGCTGCACCCAATGATGGTTCTGTGGTGAATCTGGGAACTCTACCGACAGTTGAGAAGACCACGCAACCTGATTTAGGTACTCCTCCCCAACCGAACCCCGAACCATCAACAAATCAACTATTCCTAGCAGCAAAACAAGGTATACCTGCGGCTTTCCCCACAACTCGCCCATCTGAGTTTAGCAGTGTTTTGCGTCCCTTCACTGCCCAAGCTTTTGCTACGGGTATTCCCACCAGCCATGCTAATATCGCACCTTTAGCAATTACAGTTCTCAAAGATGGTTCGGTACTAGCTAGCGGTGGTGCTAACCGGGGTTCTCTCTATCGCTTCCTTCAAACTGGTGCACCTTTAAATAGCGGACAAAATTCTCCGATTCCTTTTGTTACCTTAGAGTATCCGATTTTCGATATGACTGTAGATGGTAACGGTACTCTTTGGGCAACTACAGGTGGCGGCCCTTTACTCCAACTTGATACACAAACTGGTAAAATTGTCAAGCAGTATGGAGATAGTATCACGCAAGCGCTGGCAATTCAACCTGGTACGGGATTAATCTATGTTTCTTCTGGTAAGGGTATTGAAATCTTCAATCCCATCAATGAAACTTTTACTCACTACAGCGATTTGCGTGTTGATAGTTTAGCATTTGACGCAGACGGAAAACTCTGGGCGACTACCTGGCCTGAACGCGGCGATATTGTTCGCTTTAATGAAAATGGTAAACCAGAGCGAATGCTTGAGTTTGATTCACCTGTAGATTCTATTGCTTTTGGTAAAGTTGGTAGCCGCTTGGCGGGATTGTTGTTTGTTTCTAACAACAATGGCGATTTGCAAATGGTTGATTTAGCAACCTTGCAACACATTAAAGTGGCTAATGGTGGTAGCCGTGGTGAAAATATCAAAACCACTGATGACGGTCGCATTTTACTTTCACAGTCGCAGCAAATTGATATATTTAGCCCTGTGATTGCACCGAAAGTGGCGGCGACAAACCCTGCACCTGATGCGATTGTAGCTTTGCCTCAAGGTACAATTAGCATTACCTTTGATTCTGATATGTATGCTGGGGCTGTTAATGACTCTACTTCAGTTCTCAACCCAGCAAACTTTGAATTGGTAAGTGCTAACGGTACTCTCACACCGCAGTCAGTCCGTTACGATGCTAAAACCCGCACCGTACTTTTGGATTTCAATACCCTTACTCCCGATCATTACTCACTACGGGTGTCCCAGAATCTCAAGAGTACTGCTGGAGTTGAATTAACTGGTGGTTATCAAGAGCAGTTTACAGCAATTTCTGACTTTTCCGCCCTAGTAGACTTTAAGTTTACCAATCCCCGTTCCGACAGGCAAAATCAAACAATTTCCTACGATGTCACTCTGACCAGTAAGGCAAGTTATGATTTACTGCTACCAGTAATGCTGTTGCTTGACCCAGCACAGTACTTTACAGGCGTTCCCACAGGTGCAACACGCGATACATCTGGGGCATATATGGTAGATTTAAAGGATAATTTAGCTCAAGGTGTCCTCAAGGCAGGCCAATCTACTACTGCACATACAATTACAGTTTACAACCCAGACGCGCTGCGGGTGGAGTTTACGCCGGGAATTTATGCGCTTCCTTATCCGAATCAAGCACCGATTATTACTTCTAATCCAGTATTAACAGCTTATACTGGTCAAGCATATAGTTATCAGGTGACAGCTAACGATCCAGATGGTGCGGTGTTGGGATATTTGCTGTATGATGCACCATCTGGAATGACTATTGACCAAAATACTGGTTTAATTACTTGGTCGCCAACACAGCAAAGTCCAGTGAGTGCTGATGTGACTTTGCAAGTATACGACCTGCGCGGCGCTCATACCACACAATCGTTTAGCTTAAATGTGGTAGGAGGTAATCACAAACCTGTATTTAATACTCCTGTTGTCAGTGGTGGAATTATCGTTTCATCCTCTAACGGCACAGTTTCTGGTTCTTCTGCTACTCCCATTACAATCAAAGGTGCAGAAGGAAAACCCTTACAAATTCAAATTACCGCAACCGACGCTGACCGCAACAAACTGACATATTGGGCTGATAATCTACCTAATGGTGCGATTTTTGACTCTTCTTCAGGTATTCTAACTTGGAATCCTAACTACAATGCAGCAGGCACATATGAAAACGTGCAGTTTACCGTTAGTGATGGTGTAGAACGAGTAACGCAGACTGCAACTATCCTGATTGCAAACATCAACCAAGCACCCACCCTCATCCGCCCTGCTGATACAATTGTCCGCGAAGGTGAAAAAGTCCGCATCCAATTACAAGCCACCGACGCAGACATAATCGCTTCTATTCCCCCACTTTCGACTTCCGACTTCCAACTTCCGACTTCCCTCCTCACCTACAATAGCAACCTCCTCCCTGGCGGTTCCACCCTCGATCCACGCACGGGATTGTTTGAATGGACACCAGCTTACTTCCAAGCAGGAGAGTTTGAAATTCCCTTCACTGTCAGCGATGGTGAATCAGTTACTACACAAACTACAAAGATTACCGTACTCAACGCCAACGCTGCACCTATTTTTGATAATATCGGTACTTGGCAGGTACAAGAAGGACAATCAGTCCGCTTCCGTGCTTTTGCTTTTGACCCTGATAACCCAGGCTTTGTACCTCAAGACCGCAATGCTGACGGTCAACTCACTATTCTAGAAGGTAGCGACCCATCTGTTATTTATACTGTCTCTGATTTGCCAGTTGGTGCTACTTTTGACCCAATTACAGCAATGTTTGTCTGGACACCAGGGTATACCAGTGCAGGTACATACAATGTCACATTTACTGCTACTGATGATGGCAATGGTACGGGAATAACTAAAGCAACTTCCCTGACTGTACCGATTTCTGTTCTCAATAGCAACCGCGCACCCGAAATTAACGAGTTTAGCAACATTACTCTTAACCGGGGTGAAGTCAAAGAACTGGTATTACAAGCAACAGATGCAGATGGCGACCCCTTGGTACTGCAACTAAAAGCAGAATCTGCGGGATATGGTATTCCTGACTTTGTAAGATTTATAGATAATGGCGATCGCACTGCTACTTTACGCTTGGCACCAGGTATAAATGACGGCGGCAATTATTCCTTTACTCTCACCGCAACTGATAATGGTAATGGTAGTGCAAATGCCATTCAATCAGATGAATATACCTTTGTGGTCTCAGTAAATACACTTAATGACCCGCCAATATTACCTTTCATTGGTAACAAGGTTGCAGTTGTGGGCGAGACTTTGGAATTTATTGTTAAAGCAGGCGATCGCAACCAAGATAATTTAAGCTTTAATTTAAGCGGTTTGCCTGTTGGTGCCACTCTCACACCCACTGGAATTTATGGTGAAGCACTGTTCCAGTGGACACCAACTGCTGCTGATATTAATACATATCCTGTAACAATTGCTGTCAGTGACAGTGGTAATGGCAACCCCAATGAAGTTTTTGTCAGTCAGCAACAGTTCAATTTAATTGTACGCACTGCCAACACAACACCTGTATTGGCAGCAATTGGCAATTCCTCTGTGGCGGAAGGGCAAACTCTCAATTTGGTATTATCAGCCAGTGATGCTGATGGAGACACGCTGACTTATTCTGCAACCAATCTGCCCCCAGGTGCAGTGCTTGACCCAGTACAGGGTATACTCACTTGGACTCCTAATTTATCCCAGGCGGGAACTTACAATAACATCACCCTGACTGCTAGTGATGGCAATAAGAGCAGTTCTCAAAGCTTCGCAATTACAGTTAACAATACAAATCAGGCTCCTGTATTAGCACCGTTACCCATCCAAACAGCACAAGAAAATAACCTCATCCAGTTTACTCTGGCGGCGGCAGACATTGATAACGATTCATTAATTTACTCGGCTGTTTCAGCTTTGCCTACTGGTGCTGTCCTTGACCCGCGCACTGGCAAGTTTACTTGGAAGCCCAATTATGAACAAGCTGGTGAATATGTATTAAAGTTTGCTGTCAAAGATACCCAGAATGCTACTAGTCAGAGTGATGTGACTCTGCGGGTTGCCAATGTTAACCGCAGTCCAGTCATCTCTGTGTCTCCCCATGCAGTAGCTTTGGGTGAAAAGCTGCAATTTCAAGTTGTTGGTACTGACCCAGATAACAATACAAATCTTACCTTTAGTGCCGCAAATTTACCGGATGAGGCAGTACTGGATGCGGCGACAGGAATGTTTAGCTGGATGCCAAGTCCTGGTCAAGTTGGGGATTATGCTGTAACTTATGCTGTTAGTGATGGTGAGACGACAGTAACGCAGACATCTACTGTGCGGGTGGCGATCGCACCAACACCACCAATTGTTAATTTTGATCTCACGCCTTCTTTCCCCGCAGTTCCGGGACAAAAGGTAATAGTGCAGACTCTCGCTTCCTCTTTAGCGGCGATCGCTAATTTGAGTGCAACTATTGATGGGCATACTGTACTTGTTGATACTCAAGGCAGAATTGAGATTATCCCAACTACGCCTGGGCGTTTGGTTGTTGATGTTACAGCAACAGATGCTGATGGTCGCGTTGGTCATAATAGTACTGTGGTGAAGGTGCGAGATCCACAAGATTTGGCTGCACCCATAGTTGCTTTTGCTCCTGGTTTGGATGGAGCGAAGTTGACTAATGTTACTAATATTATTGGCAGCGTGAGCGATGTCAATCTTGATAACTGGGTGCTGGAAATCGCTGATTTTGGTGAGGATGTATACAGGACGCTGGCTAGTGGGAATGGTGCGGTAAGCGATATAACTTTGGCTCAATTTGACCCCGGTAAGTTAGAAAATGGTTTTTATCAGTTGCGGTTACGGGCGACTGATATTAGCGATCGCATTTCATCAACTCAGGTAATAGTCGAGGTAAATACTGCCACAAAACCAAGCGCTTATACCAGAACCCAAACTGATTTATCCATCACTTTCTCTTCCACCCTCCCGGACTCACTCCCTCACTCCCTCAACCTCATACGCACCTACAGTTCTCTGAATTCTGATGAAGTTGGTAGTTTTGGCAATGGTTGGCAATGGGCGACGCTGGATACCAATATTCAAACTAATGTACCACTGACTGGGCGGGAATCATTGGGTGTTTACGAACCGTTCCGTGTGGGAACAAGGCTTTACTTGACTACTCCTTCTGGGGAAAGGGTTGGGTTTACGTTTGCACCGCAGAAACACATAATTCCTGGTCTTACTTATTACACGCCTGCTTGGGTGGCAGACTCTGGAGTAAATTACAAGCTGGAGTCGGCGGATGCTACATTGACTTTGGCTGGTAATCGCTTGTATGACTTGAAGACGGGTCTAGCTTACAATCCTGGCAGGGGAAGTTACTCTGATGCTGAGTATACGCTGACTGCTGTTGATGGTACTGTTTATCACTTGAGTTCTGCTGGTGGTGTTACTGAGGAGATTGCTGCTAATGGTACAAGGTTGGTTTACAGCGATAGCGGGATTACTAGTTCCGCAGGGGAAACGGTGCGTTTTGTCAAGGATTCTGCTGGAAGATTAACGCAGATTACTGCACCTGATGGTAGTTTGGTGGTTTACGGCTATGATACTCAAGGTAATTTGGTCTCAGCTCGTAATCTTGCATCTGGTGAATCGAGTCGTTATGGTTATTCCTCTTCTGTGCTGACTTTAGCAACGGGAACACCGGGGATAGGAGGGGAGGCGATCTCCTATTCCACAACCCCACAAGTATCGCCTGTGTTGGCTGATTTGGGTAGTGCGGCGCAGTTTACTCTTAAGACGACTAGTGGTAGTTTGGGTGAGAGCAATCGCTTTACTTTTAGTCTGAGAGATTCTGAATTACGCTCTACTGCTACTGGTACTGTGCTGTTAGCGGTGTCAGTAAATGCTGCGCTAAATCCGGCTATACCGTTGATTAGCGGCTTGACACCAATTGTTAGTCAAAGTGATGCTGATAGTGCGTTTGCTTTGTTTGCTGTCTCCTCTGCTGGGTTGAATTTACTTCAGTTAGGTGGTGCTGGAAGTGCATATTCGTTGCAACTATCTGTTGCTGGGGATGTTAACCGCGATGGGTTGGTTGATGGGGTTGATAGTGGGTTGTTAAGGGGGGCGATCGCTTTTGGCAATTATGATGTCACTTACGATTTCAACCGCGATGGTGTGTTAAATGCTGCTGATGTGCAGATTTTAGGTAGTAATTATGGGTTTGCTGCTAATCGTGCGCCTGTGGTTACAGCTACATCTGTGCTGACGCATACTGATTTAGAAACTAGTATTGCATTGGATAAATTGGCTACTGATGCTGAAGGCGATCGCATCTTTTACCGCATTATTAATCCGGTGAATGGGGCGGTGACGTTTACTCCAGATGGTCATTCTGCAAGGTTTACACCAAATGCTGGGTATTCGGGAACGGCGAGTTTTGAAGTTGTTGCTGATGATGGGTACAGTAGTTCTGCACCAGCGTTAGTGACGGTGAATGTCAGTAATGCGGCGTTGGTGAATTTGGATTTTGCACGGCGCGGTTTGCGGTTGGATGCTGGTGAAAGTGCTGAGTTGGTTGTGGTTGGAGATTTTGCTGACCAAGAGAATGTGATTCTGCCTTATTCTTATTTGCAGTTGGCATCGGATAATACTGCGGTGGCGGCGGTGTCTGCGGGTAAGGTGATGGGGTTATCGGATGGGGTGTCTGTGCTGAGTGCGGCGCGGAATGGGATTACTGCGGTTACTGCGCTTAGGGTGGGTGAACTGCTGCCAATAAATCAAGCACAATTGAACGTAGCGATCGCTGAACAAGAAGGTCTAGATTTGTACCCAGAGTCCGTCATGCTCACCAAAGGTGCAACAAGACAATTATTAGTTGGTTTATACGGAGTAGAAGAATCTCCAGATCTAAAATTTAAAGATGCAGGAACTCGCTACTATGTCAGCAATCCTGGAATTTTGCAAATAGGTGACGATGGGTTAATTACTGCTTTAAATGAAGGTGTAACCAACGTAACGGTAATTTACGGTGCAGCAGAAGCAATAGTACCTGTACGTGTAGAAACACCTCATTTGGGTGAGACTACACTTGGTATCAATGGCGGAATTATTCAATTTGGTGATGGTGTAAACCGTTCACTGCTAATGCTATCTCAAGGCGCACTGCTCGAAGATACAAACGTTAACTTTACACTTTTAGACCAAAAAGAAGATTTATCATTACCACTTCCTGGTGGTTTTGAGTTTGCTGGTGGCTTTAACTTAAACATTGGTGACAATACTCTCCTGATTCCAGCCCAAATTGCCATTCCTGCACCTGCTGATTTACCCGTAGGTACTGAAGTTTACTTCATGCGTAAAGGTTCGATGCCTGATGCAACAGGAACTTGGCAGCCCATGTGGATGTTGGAAGAATCAGGTGTTGTTACTGCTGATGGAATGATTCGCACTCAATCTCCTCCGTTCCCAGGTGTTACCAAACCTGGTGAATATGCAGCTTTTTACTCAGGAGTTGCTGGTAGTGGTAGCGTAGTCAAGGGCAAGGTAACTCTCGAATATAAATTCCCACCAGCCTTCTATGGATTGCTGATTCCACCACCACCCGATATTAACCTTGAAAAGATTGGATTCGGTATTGCTTTAGCAACATTTCCCAATAGCAAAAATCAAATCCTCAAACAAATTGGCAGTGTTCTTCAAGTATTAAAAGCACCACTGGAAACTATTGAAAACATTACAAAAATTATAGAAAAAGCAAAAACTCTTGCAGAAGTTGGAGCAGCATTATCGCAAGGACAACTTGATGCAGAAGTTCTGAAGAAAGTTACTGAAGTACTGAAACCTTATAGTGCTTTTGGACAATTACTGAATCCAGATTTATTTGTTTCCATTCCAGCATTTAAAGTTTCTTACGATATCTCTAAAGTAGATATCGTGCAAGTTCCCACAGTTGGCTTACCTGTAGTAACTTCTGCCAACGTACAACTCAACCCAGATGGGGTAGCAACCTTTGAAACAAGGCTAAATTTACCTGCACCAACGACAACCGATCCATCTGCACCCCCTGTTTTACAAAAAGCAGAATTAAAAATTGAAACCAAAGAAGATGATACAAAAGAGCCAGTATTAGTTCTAACAGGCAGCAACCTTATAGTGCCATACACTATAGCCAATAACTCCAATGCTGGATTTGAAGATTTGATTGTTAATTTCCATGTTGGCAATCAAACATACGTTGGTACTATTCTTTCTGGAAAAGACTTGGGTAACAATCAGTTTGAAGTTAGGGTCAAGTCTTCAAACAAAATAGCGTTAGGAAGCGCCGAAATTTCCATCACGCGAACTCAAAAAGAATATTTTGGTACTGAACCCTCTAGTTATCAAATAGTTAAATACGATAGCAATCCCATCCACTTGTCAGCTAATAATGGTTATGTTTTAGCAGCACAACCTTTTAGCGACAGAGTAGCTGTTCTACAAGGAACAAACCCAGAAGCAGTAGTTGAAGCTACAAGCAGCAATGACTTAGTAGTAGCTCGCATTCCCGTAGGTACAGATGATGTAGTAGATAGACCGCGAGATATTGCTTTCACCAGGGATGGCTCCCGTGCTTACGTAACCTTAGAAAATTCTGGTCGCATTGCTCTGGTTGACCCATTATTCTTGCAACAAATAGATACAAAACCTGAAACTGAAGAAATTGACACCATTAAGTTACCAACTGCTGCCTCACCCCGTGCAATTGTTGTTGATAACCAAGACCAATATGCTTACATTGCTGATGGGCGACTGGGGATTATTTATGTACTGGATATCAATCCCAACTCCAAGACTTACCATCAGGTAATTCAGAACATACAAATTAATGGAGCACCTCTGGGATTGCGTGAGTTGGTTGTTAGTACTGATGGTCGCAAACTGTTTGCCACAGCACCTGCTTCTGGTACAGCAAAAAGTAAGATTGTGGTAGTCAATATAGACCCCGAAGATAAACCCGAATACTACCAAAATAATCTTCGACGATGGCACGAGCAGGTTGCTGCAATTGATGTTGAAGGTGCAGAGGGATTATCTACTACTGCTGACCCACGTTTTCTCACCTTCACAAATCGTAAAAGCGATGCTACTGGTTACGGTGTTGTTGAAATCACCAATGATGAACCTTCCATCTTTTTTGCTGCTACCACACGCTACGCCAAACTTAACCTTGGTAGTATTTATGACTATTTTGATGTCAATGAGGGTGTGTCAGTTGTTGTCACTAAAGACAAAAAATACGGGTTTGTAGCTGGTTATAACGGTAGTAAGTTTGGTTCTGGCATTGAAAGTATCGATGGCGTACAGGCTGGCAGTAATATTGGTATCATTAAAGACCCATTGGGAGAAAACCCACAGTTATTTGCTGCCACTCGCCCCATTCCTCTGGGATTAACTACTGACTTAGCACTTTCTAACGACGATCAATATCTTTATGCTTCTTACCCGTTAGGAGGTGGAATATACGTTTTTGATGTCGAGGAAATGATTAAAACCTTAGAAAGCCCAACTGACTATATTATTGACCAGTTTGGCAGACCTCAAGGTTCTCGTTTCTTTGACCCTCGTTACCAGCGTCCGGCTAATATCCTTGATTTTGGTTCGGTACCAATTGACGATATTAACCCAAAAATTAGTATTGCTGCCGATTATGGAATTATTGCTGAAGATAGGGCACGCAATCAATTTACTTATGGTGTGTTTGAGGGAAGCGATCGCGCTCCTGTGAATGTTGGTATAACTCGAAATCTGGCTGTATCACCTCCTGATTTGCTGAGGTTGACAAGTCCTAATGGTGTCGAAGAAGGAGACTTGACTCCCACTTTCACTTGGGATTTTCAAATACCTGATGAGCAAGTTAACGAAGTTAACCTCTTTATCAGTACTTTCACGGAAGGTAAAGGATTGTTACCTTGGGATGAGGTAGTTGATTTATCCGATCCATCATTCTTACCTGAGTTATATCAATACCAAAAGCAGCAATTGCTGACGAAATCTTGGAATGAGTATGATGATTTCAATCCAGGACGGATTGTGACAGCGACTTGGAAGCGAGAAACCAATACTTGGTACTGGCACGATGGTACGGAGGTTGTTGCTCAACCGACTAATGACCTGGAAAATAACAATACTCGCTTTACTTTACCGGATATTCGCACGCTGACTGCTGGTCAAAATTACCATTGGGCTGTACAAGCTATTAGTTCAACTGGGCAGACAGAAATTGAGTTTGGACAATTTGACACTATTGCTCCTGTAAGTGCAAATCCTTTTAGTAGTGTAACTGTTCTTACTCATGGCTTCACGATATTTCCAACAAAGACAGGAATTCCTGATAATTTCTATGATTTAGCTGACAGTATTGCTTCCGTTAATGGAGATTCACCCAGCGAGAAAGGGTTAATTCTGCGTTATGACAAGCCTACAGGATTGTGGATTCCTGTAGATAAGAAGGCACGAGTACTGACTAATTTGACAGGTGGACTTAATCCTAGAGATGAAAATTATCTAACAACATTGGCAAATAATATTCAGAGCAAGTATATTAACCAAAATAAAGCATTAGTATTGCTTCCTGAATGGTCTACAGATGGTGAATCAACGCAACCTGATAGCGGTTTTACTGAAGCAGCAGCTGATGCCATTTTTGCTTCGATTGTGCAATTAGACCAAGCATTGGGTGGTGATGTTGGTGAACATGATGCTGCTGGTAATTTGGTGAGATTATATGATGAAGATGGGGATTTAATTCGCCAACAGGGGGCATTATTTAACTCACATTTACACTTTATTGGTTTTAGTCGCGGTACGGTTGTTAATAGTGAAATAATTCAACGTTTGGGAACTTATTTCCCTTATGCAGGGGGACAGATTAATGCTGATGGAACTCCTGTTGTTGATAGTAATGGTAAGCTAGTTCGTGATTTGCAGATGACTACTATTGACCCTCATGATTTTTATCAGGAGAGTTTGAAGGTAAATTTAGCAATTCCTGGGACACCTATAATAAAGGATTTCAGAGATTTCAATGAGCCAACAGTTCAAGTTTGGGATAATGTTACATTTGCTGATAATTACTATCAAACTGTAGCTGACCCTAATGGTTCTACTTTTACTCCTAATGGTCGTTTTATTGAGGGTGCTGATGTCAATATTTTGCTTGATGGTCGCACTGGGTTTACCGAAGATGACCGCAGGGGAAGCCCGCACGGAAATGTATTTTCTTGGTATGCAGGTACTACTGATTTAGCAATAGATGAAGTTGATAATGGGTATACGCAAGAGGCGCTACCTGTTTACGATCAACTGGGTGAAAGAAGTTTAGAAAAGTTGCTTAATCTAAAAGAAAATAATGCTATCTTAACACCCTGGTATTCTTCTAATGGAAATCAAAGTTCCACAGAGGGTATTGGTGTTGGTTGGTTCTACTCTGCTTTAGGAGGTGGTAAACGTCCGACTGTAGACATGAGTAAGCGTGTGTCGGTTGATTTTGATAATACCGATGAGGATATTGTTAGTGGTGATTTTGCAGTACCGACTGTTTTCAACGGCAGTTTTGATGTTGGTTTAAGTGATGATCTAAATGCACCTGTTGCTGGTTGGTCTTTCCATAATGGAGAACAGCTTTTAAGAAAATATTTAGTAGAGAAAAGCTCCATTCCTACTTTAATTAATTTAGATTCAGTAAGTGAAGGCGATTTTGAAGATGAGCTAAATGAAGAAACTCCTCAGTTAATTGCAGCTTTGACTGTTGATGACAGGAGAAAATCTGCTGATTTTACTCTCAAGATTGGAGGCGGAAATCTAACTCCTCCTCCAACTAACCCAGAAATAGTTCCTGATTGGGGTGTATTAAGATTTGACATTCATGCGCCTAAGTCTAAGCTTGGAAATCGTTCAGGACAACTTAAAGTTACCGTACAAGACACAAATGACAAAAATAATTTTGAAAATATAATTATCGATCTTGTTGATGCAGTGGGAGATAACTCAAATTATTTAGCAGATACCACAAAACTTGGTTATGCAACATTTGGATTTGAGACATTTCATCTGAATATATCAGACAAGTTAAGAGGTAAGTCAGCAACAATTAAATTTGAATTACTGAATCCTAGCAATGAAACTGTTGTTTACATAGATAATGTTGCTTATAAGAGTAAACACCTCAAGTTTGGCAACCCAAAAGAGGCAAGGTATAGTGATACCGATCCCAATCCGTATAAAGATAATTTGTTGCTAGAAAGACCACAATATACCTTGTCGTTCAATGGAACTACTAATACTGCGAATTGGGCTAGTTGGCAGTTAGATAAATATTGGTTTTATATCAAAGGTAAAGGATATCCTATTGCAGACCAGCAAAATAAGCGAAACTTCGCTAAAGACCCTACACTTCCTCCTGGTTTTGCTGCTATTACAGACCCTTATGGTGCAAAAGTTGATGGTATCTCATACGATGGTGGACATTTGACTCCTGTGAAACATCGAAATAGACATAACAAAGATATAGTGGCAGTGAATTTGATATCAAATATTTTTCCACAACAATCTTCTAATAATCAGAGAGAATGGAGAGCAATCGAAGATTTAGCGGCAAAATTTGCCATAAAAGGTAACAAAGAAGTCTATATAACAGCAGGTACGGACGGAATCAAAAAATTAAAAGATGGAAGTGGAGAGGCTAAAGTAATAGGAAGTGGTGGTGATATTACCATTCCGGAAAATATTTGGATGGCGATGTTAGTAATTGACCCAGATAAAGAACCTACAAATAATTCTTATACTATTGGTTTTTATCTGGAAAATCGCGAATACTCAAGACCTAGTAATAATGCAGCAGGAATATCTAGTACTCCCAACGAATGGAAATTAACAGTTAAATCTGTTAATTGGATTGAGAATAAAACGGGATATGATTTATTCTCAAATATTGACAAGACTTTCCAAGATGAAATTGAAGATAATACTGTTATTTTTGATAACGGCATTATTCCTACAGGATGGTCGCCTAAATTATCTACACCCTTAATGAGCGACCAAGTTATTGGGATAGATACTTATGAGCAATCATTAACAGAGAATACTTTTTCTTCATTCACAGATTTGGCGATGCTCCACAACATTACCATCTGGCATAGTGGTGGTAGTGTATATAATAGCTCCGCTGATGTTGGCATTTTTAACACCAGTCAAATTAGCACCAGTGAGGTTAGCCCTGTCGAGAGAAGCTCCGCTCAAATCAGCGTCGGTCAGATTAGCACCAGCCAAATTGGCATGATTCAAACTCACATTATTAAGACAGACTCCAGTGAGGTTGGCTCCCCGCAAAATGGCAGTGAACATTTCCGAACCACTGAAATTAGCACCAACCAAGTTAGCGTCACTGAAGTCACACTCCGTCAAATCGGAAGCACTCAAGTTGGCGTAACTCAAGTCGGCACATTCAAAGATAGCACCCATCACCATACTCTTACTCAAATTAGCCCTACTGAGGTTAGCATTGGTGAAATTGGTAGCACTAATATCGGATTCACTCAGGTCGGTATCACTGAGATTAACATCAATCAAATCGCTGTAGCTCAAGTCAACGTCCCTAAAATCTCTCTCTCCAGCAGCATACCTTTCCAGCAATTCTTCAATATCCATAACTTACCTCTTGCATTAACCAACACATATAAAGATAACCCACTCAACCTCTGGAACACCCTATTCGACCCCACTAACCCCTTCGACCTTACCTTTCAAATCACCGACCTCCCGACCAAACAACTAGCCGAAGCCCAACTTACTAAATTTGACCAATATGGTCGCCCCAACGGCGGCACCATCCTCATCGACACCGACGCTAACGGCATAGGCTGGTTCATCGACCCCACCCCTTGGGAAAACAGCGAATTCACCACCACCCTAACCGACACAGCCTACCGCGCCACCACAGGCGACGCATTCGGTAAATACGACCTCCTCACCACCATTCTCCACGAAACCGGACACCTACTAGGTATCATCTCCGGCAACCCCGGCTTCGACCGCTACATCCAAACCGTCAACAGCACAAAAACCTTCATCGGCGACAACTTCACCGCCACCCTCACCCCGGATGGTAGCCACCTCGACTCCAAAGTCCACCCCTACGACCTGATGAACAACACCCTCGCCCCAGGCGTGCGTAAGCTACCATCATGGCTCAACCTGCAAATGCTCACCGCCATCCGTTCCTTGGAGTCGGGGAGTGGGACAGGGGGAGAGTGGGGGAATAACCTGCAAGCACCACTAACAGCAATACTCCTAGCCGACATCACCAACGGCAACTTCTCCGAAAGCGACCCAACCAAACCCGAATATGGCTGGACAACTCGCGGTGCAGCCACAATCCTCAATTCTGCCGCCGTCCTCACCGAAGACTCCCCATTTAACAGCAACTTCACCCAATCCTTCATCATCCCAGAACACGCCAAATACCTCCAATTCACTATCCTAGACACCCACCTGGGAACCAACACCAACGCCCCCAGCGATGCCTTTGAAGTCGCCCTCCTCGATGCCCGCACCCTCACCCCCCTACTCGGCACATCCACCGGACTCACCCAAACCGACTCCCTCCTCAACCTCCAGCAATCCGGCAATGCATATTTTAGCAATAAAGTCAAGATAGCAGGTGCAAACACCTCCGGCGACAAAATAGCCCTCAACACACCGCGCACCGTCAAAATCGACATCAGCAGCATCACCCCTGGAACCGTTGCCACTCTCTACTTCGACCTCCTGGGCTTCGGTGCCAAAGATGCTAAAATCATCATCGATAACGTCATGCTGCTTGACGACAACCTCATTACCCCCATCGCCAACGACGACATCGCCACCACCGACCAAGCAAAACCTGTAGCCATCAACGTCCTAGCTAATGACAGCACACAAGGCACAGTACAACTAGGCGCAGCCCCAACTAACGGTAGCATCATTATTAACAATGACCGCACCCTCACCTACACCCCCAACAACACCTTCGTCGGCACAGATACCTTCACCTACATCATCCTTGACAATAACGCCATCTCAAACGAGGCAACAGTCACAATTACCGTCAACAACATCGCCCCCACCATCGACAACATTACAGTAGAATCAAATATTACAGAAGGTACAACTGCCACATTCAGCGCGATCGCCACTGACCCAGGTAATGACCTCACCTACACTTGGAACTTTGGCGATGGTAGCAACCCCGTCACCGGAAAACAAGTCAACCATACCTTCGCCGACAACGGCACTTACACCGCCATCCTCACCGTCACTGATACCGCTGGTGCATCTACCGTAGAAACACTGTTGCTAAATGTCAACAACATTGCCCCCATACCGAAAGCAGGCGCAGACATCACAACAGATGAAGGTACTGCCATTACCTTCAACGGTAGCTTCATCGACCCAGGTATCAAAGACACCCATACAATCACTTGGGACTTTGGCGACGGCACCACAGCCACAGGCATCCTCAATCCCACCCACACCTATAATCAAGATGGCGTATACACTGCCACACTAACCGTCACCGATAATGATGGCGCTACTAACAGCAACAGCTTGACTGTCACCGTCAACAACATTGACCCAATCATCAACGATATCTCAGGCGATACCAATATTAATGAAGGTGCAACCGCTAAATTCACAGCCACCGCTACTAACCCCAGTAATGATACTCTCACCTACACCTGGAACTTCGGCGATGATACAGACCCAGTAGTTGGGCAAACAGTCAACCATATCTTCGCCCAAGATGGTAATTATACCGTCACCCTCACCGTTACCGATACAAGTAACGGTATTACCAGTGAAACCCTGACAGTAAGTGTCAACAACGCTGCACCCATAATTACCAACATCTCTGGTGATACCAATATTAATGAAGGTGCAACAGCCAACTTCACAGCCACAGCCACCGACCCAGGCAATGATAGCATCACTTACACCTGGGACTTTGGCAATGGTATTACCAAGACAGGTGAAAATGTCAGCCATGAATTTGCCGATGAAGGCACTTATAATGTCACCCTGACAGTACAAGACTCCGATGGTGCAGCCACCCAGGAAACCCTAACAGTAAATGTCAGCAACGTCGCACCCATCGTGGACGCAGGCGCAGACTTAACAACTGACGAAGGTACTGCCATTACCTTCAACGGTAACTTCACCGACCCTGGCATTCTTGATACCCACACCATCACTTGGGACTTTGGCGACGGTACAACAGCAGAAGGTACACTCACCCCCAACCATGTATTTTTCAACAACGGCGTTTACTCCGTCAAACTGACAGTCAAAGACAATGACGGTGGTGAAAATAGCGACACCCTGACAGTAAGCGTGAATAACGTCGCACCCACCATTACTAATGTTGCAGGTGACATTAATATTGAGGAAGGTGCAACTGCCACATTTTCTGCTATTGCTACCGATCCAGGCAACGATACCCTCACCTACACCTGGGACTTTGGCGATGGTACAGATGCAGTAATTGGCTCTAATGTCAATCACATCTTCGCCGACAACGGGAACTACACAGTCACGCTGACAGTACAAGACCCGGATGGTGCAGCCACCCAGCAAACTCTAACACTAAGTGTCAGCAACGTCGCACCGATAGTCAACGCGGGCGCAGATTTCACAACGGATGAAGGTAGTGCAGTCACATTCAACGGTAACTTCACCGACCCTGGTATTCTTGACACCCACACCATCATTTGGGACTTTGGCGACGGCACTACCCTAGAATACACTCCCCACGCCCCCACTCCCCCCCACTCCCCCTTAACCCCAACGCACATTTATGCAGATAACGGCATCTACAACGTTACCCTCACAGTCCGGGATAACGACGGTGGCGTTACCATAGACACCCTCACTGTTACAGTCAACAATGTCGGCCCCACCATCACCGATATTTCCGGCGATACAAATGTGGATGAAGGCACACCAGCTTACTTTAGCGCCACTGCTACTGACCCAGGCAACGACACCCTTACCTACACTTGGAACTTTGGTGATGGTACAGATGCAGTAGTTGGACAAAATGTCAATCACACATTTGCAGATAACGGCATTTACACCGTTACCCTGACTGTCAGCGATGAAGATGGCGCTTCCACAACAAAGACGCTTTCTACCAAGGTAAACAATGTTGCACCCACAGTGGCAGCTGGTGATAATCAAATTATGTACATTGGCGAAACAGTCGCCTTCTGGGGACAGTTTACCGACCCTGGTATATTAGATACCCATACCGTTGTTTGGGACTTCGGCGATAGTAACACGGTTGCTGGCACTTTACGCCCAACCCATATCTACAATAGCAACGGCACATACAGCGTTACCTTAACCGTCACCGATGATGACGGTGGCGTAACCAACAATACATTAACTGTGACAGTGAAGAAACCACCTACACTGTCTGTCAACGATATCTCATTGATTGAAGGCGATGATGGCAACGCTTACGCTGTATTCACTGCCAGCTTATCAGAAGCCAGCCTGCGGACTGTAACTGCCAACTTCGCCACTGCTGACGGCACTGCAATTACAGGCAGCGATTATCTAGCCACAACCGGAACAATTACCTTTAACCCTGGTAAAACTACGCAAACAATTACAGTGGCAATAAATGGCGATCGCATTGATGAATATGACGAAACTTTCTTCCTCAACTTGAGCGATGCTACCAATGCTACCATTGCTGACGCACAAGCAGTAGCAACAATTTTAGACAATGACGCACCACCAACGCTAACCATCACAGATAAAACTATTACCGAATCAGATAACGGTACAACCACAGCTATCTTCACCGTTAGCCTCGACGCAGCCAGTGGTAAGCCAGTAACTGTCAACTTTGCAACTGCCAACGGCACAGCGATCGCTGGTAGCGATTATACTGCAACTAGTGGTACGCTCTCCTTCGCTCCGGGAGAAACAACCAAGACTATCTCAGTGCAGTTAAACGGCGATATTACTGATGAATATGATGAAACCTTCTTCCTCAACTTGAGCGATGCTACCAACGCTACGATTACTGATGCTCAAGCAGTAGGGACAATTTTAGACAACGATGCACCACCTGTACTGACGATTAACGACAAAACTATTACTGAAGGTGACAATGGGACTACATACATGAGCTTTACAGTCAGTCTGTCTGTAGCCAGTGCTAAACCAATAACTGTAGACTACACCACCGCTAATGGTACTGCGATCGCTGGTAGTGATTATAAAGCAACTAGCGGCACTCTCAGTTTCGCTCCTGGTGAAACCAGTCAAACGATTATTGTAGAGGTAATAGGCGATCACAATAGGGGTGCTGATGAAACCTTCGCGATTAATCTGAGTAACGCCACCAATGCTGCGATCGCTGATGCTCAAGGAACGGGTACGATTGTTGACGATGACCGCACTGATGGATTTGCGATTCGAGCCGAAGGCACAGTCACTATCAATGGTAGTGGCGACTTTGACGGTAATCCCCTTGACTTGTACGATGATACATTAATTTATGCAGCCAAGGGTTTCAATATCAATGGCAATCCTGTACTACCTGTGAAACGAGATGCTCAAGGGAATCCCATACGAGATGCTCAGGGTAAGCTGATTCTCATCGAAAATGCTGTGGCAGTAGCACCAGGGTATACCGTTAGTAATGCTTCTAATAGCAATCAGTATGCCAATTTAGTGCCTCCCCAAATTGTCGAGCCGCAAACTATTATTGTGCCAGCTTATGCGTCAGTAAAACAGCAGGAGCTAGAACGCAGAATTCCGACAGGTGCAACCACACTCACTTTCAATATGCAGCAAAACCCGATGAACAATGCTGCTGATTGGGCGAAGAAGTTTCCACCTTCTGGTACTGCAAGCAATCCTACTGTGGTGCGGGTGACAGGAGGAGGACTAAATATCCCTGCTAACGTCAGCCTCAACAACTATGTAATTATTGTCGAACAAGGAGATATCAATTTCAATGGCAGTGGACATAATCTCAATAATGTCGTGTTGGTAACTAATAACGGCAATGTCAATTTGTCTACTGTACAGGCTAGGGATTTGTCGGTGTTGGTTTCTGGTTCGATTAATATGAATGGTGGCGCTAGGTTTGCAGGCAATACAATACTTGCAAATGGTAGTAGCCAAGGTAATATTACTTTTAATGGGGCGACATCGACAGTAGATGAGAGCAGCAATTTGCAAGTGATTTCGCAAGGGGATTTGACTTACAATGGCTCTGCTAATACAAGGGGAACATTCTTAGCTGCTAAAAACTTTACTTACAATGGCAATTCAACTTTATTTGGCTCAATTGATGTCAAAGGTAATATCATCTTTAACGGTCAAGCCACTGTTACTGCTATTGGTGAAAGTTAACAACTGTGTAGGGTATACGGTGTAGTAAGAAATTGGGTTCTTCACCTATACCCTACGACCTACACCATAGTTTCATCCCTTTGGACGCAAAGAGTAACGTCCTACTATTTGCAAATCCAGTTCATAATGCTTCTCAAGTCCCCGGCGCTGTAAGGCAAGGTTAATTGCATCCCGCGCTGCCAAAATTTGCTCGATTCGCTTTTGATGGGACACACTCTCATAGTGATAGCGATAATAATAAAGCGGGTTTGCTAAATGTTCTATCTGAGTCACCTCAGAAAGTCGCAGGCACAGGTCATAGTCTTGAGCTAGTTCAAATTTCTCATTGATACCACCAACTTGGTCATAAATATCCCGACGCAGCAGTCGAAAGTGGAAAATCATGAAGTCAACTAACAAACGCTCTTTAGAATAAGGTATGCGGCAGCGTTGCCCATAACCCGTGAGCTTATTGTTTTCATCAATAACTTGGTAGTCTGTGTAAACCAATCCAACTTCTTTGCGTGCATCTAGTATGGCAGCTGTTTCATTCAAAGCAGTCGGTGCCAATAAGTCATCGCTATCTACCAATCCAATATAGGGACTACTAGTTTGTTTAATTGCGGCTTTGAGAGAACGCGCTCTCCCTTGATGTGGTGCTGTTACTATACGCACTCGTTGGTCAAACTGAGCAAAATGACGAGCAATCTCCACAGAACGGTCAGTGGAACCATCATCCCAGATTAATAGTTCAAAGTCGGGGTAAGTCTGGCTCAAAACACTTTTAATTGCTAAATCAAGATAGCGCTCCCCGTTGTAGACCGTCATAATGATGGAAATAGTTTTTTTCATAAATTATTTACTCTAATCGCCAACTTTTATTTCGTAATTATTCCCAAGTTCAATGTATATTTAATTACTTATAATTTAGTAATACTTTATACCAAGTTATTTGTTACTTTAAATAATAATATTTAGCTTGTTTTCCAGAAATATAAGAGTGCAAGATAGTTAAAAATCTGCAATCGCAGGCTCATTCAGTATCGCTACAAGCACTGTAAAAGAGGAGTTTATTCAAAAATTCGGGTATTTTTATCTTCTTCATTCACCAGAAAATTTTTCAAGATGGGGTGGTGCAGAATTTGTATCCTCTAAAAAGCTATTCTCAGTATTTCTAAGTACTCAACAGCTATTCCTCTAACCAACTTACGTATACTCATCATTGTCATATTGAAAACCATCAAGCCATGATGCTGTAGGGAAACACTAACATTCCCCTCACCTTGCTGCATCTTACCTTATGGCTCAAATTCTCCAATTTGGCAACCACCGCATCAGCAATGCAGAAGTTTTTCCCATGCTTGCTGGTTACCAAATGCTACCGCAATTGTGCCGCCACTTAATCATCGATCAGGCGATCGCTCCCTACTCCCTCACCACAGAAGAAAAAACCAGCGCCATAGAGCAGTTCTACCAAAAAAATCAGCTAACCACCCCAGAAGCACGCACAAAAACCCTCCAGCATTACTGTATGAGCGAGGCACAACTAGAAGCCCTCGCCACCAGAGAATTAAGAATTGAAAAATTTAAAATCGCCACTTGGGGAAGCAAGCTAGAACAGTACTTCCTGCAATATAAATCTCAGCTAGACAAAGTTATTTATTCCCTAATTCGCACATCTGACGCAGAAGTTGCTCAAGAACTCTACTTTCGCATCAAAGCAGGAGAACAGACATTTGCCGAATGTGCTAAGGAATACTCGCAAGGATCTGAAGCACAAACTGGAGGAATGCTAGGCCCCGTTCCCATTAGTCAACCTCACCCAGAGATCGCCCAAAAACTCGCCATCTCCCAACCAGGACAGTTGTGGCCCCCAATGCGATTGGATAACTGGGTCGTAATCGTCAAACTCGAAAAGCTAATTCCTGCCTCTCTAGATGATGCCATGCGCTCCACCCTCCTCAATCATCTATTTGAGACTTGCCTAGCAGAAGAGATGGGCACTGCACCCTTAACTCTGCATGACGATGCACCTACCCCCACTTTAGTAACAAGATGATAGAAAGCACTGCCACAATTAAAGAGTTTCTCGCCAGCATCCACCCCTTCGACCAACTGGATATCGCCACTATTGAGCGCATCGCCACAAAACTTGAACCTTTACGCTACCGTATGGGACAAGCAATTCTCGTGCGCGAAACCCAACCAGCTAGAGTTGCCATTCTCTACCAAGGTCAAGTCCGTTTACTAGGATATGCTCCTGGTGCGGCTGCTCCAGATACCCTACAACTACTTCAACCGGGGTCAATTTTAGGTTGGACAAGCTTGCTGCGTGGCGTTCCTTGCGAAACAGCGATCGCTTCCATTGAAACCCTTTGCCTCACTCTGAAAGCAGGAGATTTTTTAACTCTACTTGAACTTGAACCCACCTTCGTCAATGCCTTTTGCAACCATCCTAGCCTGATAGAAGTTTTTGATTTATTAGGTGCAGAACTAGAACGCCGGGGCAAAAGTCCAGACAATTTAAAAGAACTAGCCATAGTTGCTACTGAACAAGCTACCATCCTTAACCTACCCCCTGGTAAAACGCCACTCCAGCAATTAGACCCCAATTTGCTGTGGCTAGTTAGCAGTAAAGGTTCAAACTATACAGTAGGCGATCGCCTCAATCCCGCCGAAACCCAAGCCGAAATCGCTGGAGAAGTTCGCTTAGTCGGTTTTATCGACCCCACACTCCCCATCGCTGCATCCTCCCATCTCCTCACCTCCTCATCTCTATACTCTGATATTTGGGAAAAAGCCCCCTACGCCTCCCTCAACCCAGAACAACCAGAAGAATTAGAACAAACTTCACAAGTCAAATATCCCTACATATCAGGTCGCGGGCCTGTGGATGGCACCCTCGCCTGCTTTCAAATGCTAGCGCAACACAACAGGATGCCATTTCGCCGCGATGTCCTGCGCCGTGCTTTAATCAATAATAAAGAACGCACTGGCAGCATTTCTATTCAATTATGCGGTGCCTTGGCAGAACTCATGGGACTCACCTCCCAACTAGTCAACGTTCCCGCCGTCGCTATTTCTAAACTACCAACCCCTGTCCTCATTCCTTGGCAAGATAGTTTTGCTATTCTCTACAAAGCATCAGAAAAAGAACTAATTCTCGCCATCCCAGAACAAGGAATTACCCGCAAAAAGCCCGCAGATTTTGCTGAAACTTGGGGTGAAGAAGGACAAGTCCTACTTCTGCAACCTACTAAAGAAACTCCTACTAAGCGATTTGGTTTATCTTGGTTTCTCCCAGCGATTAAAAAGCACCGCACTGTACTCATAGAAGTATTTATCGCCTCTTTATTTGTGCAACTATTGGGATTAGCTAATCCCCTAATTACTCAAGTCATTATTGATAAAGTTATTATTCAAAACGGGATTAATACCCTCAACGTTTTAGGCTTTCTGCTCATCGCAATGGCTATAGTAGAAGGCGTAATTACTTGGCTGCGTACCAATCTGTTTGTCGATACTACCAACCGCATAGATTTATCTTTAGGTAAAGATGTTATCGACCATCTGCTGCGCTTACCCCTGCGTTATTTCGAGAAGCGTCCTGTTGGCGAAATCTCTAGCCGCATCAACGAATTAGAAAACATTCGTTCTTTTCTCACAGGTACTGCCCTGACAGTTGTTTTAGATGCTATTTTTTCTGTTATCTACATTGCAGTGATGATTTTTTATAGCTGGTTGCTGACTATCGTCGCACTAGCAACAGTACCGCTATTTGCACTTCTTACTTTTATATTTGCACCCATTATTCGCAGTCAAACTCGAACTAAAGCCGAACGCAATGCCGAAACTCAATCATATTTAGTTGAGGTGGTATCTGGGATTCAAACAGTTAAAGCCCAAAATATTGAACTTAATTCCCGCTGGCAATGGCAATCTCGCTATGCTAAATATATTAGCGCTAGCTTTGAAAATGTTCTGACTTCTAATACTGCTAGTTCTCTCAGCAATTTCCTCAACAAACTATCTAGTTTACTGCTGCTTTGGGTAGGAGCATATTTAGTATTGCAGCAAAAATTAACTCTGGGACAGTTAATCGCTTTCCGCATTATCGCAGGTTATGTTACAAGTCCCTTACTGCGGCTAATTCAACTGTGGCAGAACTTCCAAGAAACTGCTTTATCACTAGAACGCCTCGCCGATATTCTCGATACTCCCCAAGAAACAGAAATTGCTAGGCGCAATAACATTCCCATGCCAGCAATTATTGGTACAGTTCAGTATGAGAATGTGACCTTTAGTTTTGGTAAAAGCCCTAACCCACAACTGAATAACGTTCATCTCGATATCCTTCCGGGGATGTTTGTCGGAGTTGTCGGTCAAAGTGGTGCAGGTAAAAGTACATTAACCAAACTTCTACCCCGCCTCTACGAATTAGACTCTGGTCGCATCAAAATCGATGGCTATGACATTAACAAGGTAGAACTTTACTCTCTACGCTGTCAAATTGGCATGGTGCTGCAAGATACTTTGCTATTTGACACTACAGTACAGGAAAACATTGCCTTGACTATGCCTGATGCGACACCAGAAGAAATTGTAGAAGCTGCCAAGATTGCCTGTGCCCATGATTTTATCATGAATTTGCCTTCAGGTTACGAAACCCGTGTGGGGGAGAGGGGTTCGGCTTTATCTGGAGGACAAAGACAAAGAATTGCGATCGCCCGCACTGTATTGCAAAACCCACCGCTGTTAATTCTGGATGAAGCCACCAGTGCTTTAGACTATGCTACCGAACGTCAGGTGTGCTTGAACCTGGCACAAGCATTTAAGGGCAGGACAGTATTCTTTATTACTCACAGGTTAGCAACAATCCAGAATGCTGATGTAATTTTGATGATGAGTACCGGAAGGATTGCTGAACAAGGTACTCATGCAGAACTTATGGCTATGAAAGGGCTTTATTACTGTTTATACCAGCAGCAAGAAGCTTCTAGCGGTTAGCTGTTAATTTTTAGCGGATGCAATTCAGCATCCATTTATTCTCTACTGGTTTACAACTCAAATTTTTGTACTGGAATTTGCCAATCAAACCCTAATCATCAGCTAGCAACAATTAATATTCTAACTCACTACCAAAACTAAAAGTAATTTATAAAGGCTTGTTTTCCAGTCAAAACAAAAAAGTTAAATTTTATCCTTAATTACTTATGAATACTAATAATAATAATGGCAATAACGGTCAGGGAAATCATAACAGTAACGGGACTAAGGGAACGGGTAATAATGGAAACGGCAATTCATCGATACCTTCAGTAGTTTCCATCCAACAATTAGAAGAACTAGCTCCTAAAGCATCGCCAAATCCCGAAGAAATACAACCCAAACCGCCCTCTACTGCACGTCGCTACGTTCCTAAATTCGACCAACCTGTTATTCTTCAACAATCCCGCAAATGGTCGCGAGCTATTCTTTGGGGTTTAATCAGTGCTACAACTGGTGCGATTATTTGGGCAAATGTTGCCAAAATTGAAGAAGCAGTTTCAGCTACTGGTAAACTAGAACCATCTGGCACTGTTAAAGAAATACAAGCTCCTGTAGGTGGAGTAGTTAAAGAAATATATGTTGAAGATGGCAAGCAAGTAAAAGCTGGAGAAAAGCTATTAAGTCTTGACCCCACAACTGCGAATGCTCAACTTGATTCTTTCAATAAAATTCGCTCATCTCTAGTCATTGAAAATCAATTCTACCAATCTCAAATGAAGGGTGGGGGTGCTGTTAGCGTTACTAGTTTGCAAATTTCTCATCAAATGCTTGACTTAACAAAAAGTCGAGCTACTTTAGTTGCTGAAAATCAACTATACCGCACTCAATTAGATGGGAATTTATCCAAGACTCCCTTGACGATAGAACAAAAGGAACGTCTACAATCAAATCAAGTAGAATTAGATGCACGGGTTGCTGCTGCGAATTTAGAAGTTGACCAATTAAGCCGCCAACTTAAGCAAACTGAAATTAAACTGATTTCAACTAAAGATACTTTAGCTATGAATACAGGGATTTTGGACAATATTACTCCATTAATGGAAGATGGAGCAATTTCCAAAATTCAATACCTGAAGCAGCAACAGGAAGTAAGTAATGCTCAGTCAGAAATTGAGCAATTACAGCAGGAGCGCTTGCGTCTGCAATCTGCTATTGGACAAGCCCAAGCTAAGTTGCATTCAACTGTAGCTGTTTCACGTAAGGATTGGATTACTCAAATTGCAGATAATAACAAAAAGATTGCAGAGATTGACTCTCAACTTACTAAAGCCATCGTAGAAAATAATAAAAAGATTGCGGAAATTGATTCTCAGTTGAGTCAAACGCAAATGAACTTGAAATATCAGGAAATCATTACTCCTGTTGATGGTACAGTCTTTGAACTCAAAGCTCATACTCCAGGGTTTGTAGTAACATCAAGCGAACCAATTCTCAAAGTTGTTCCTGATGATGCCCTGATTGCTAAAGTATACATCACCAATAAAGATATTGGTTTTGTCAAAGAGAACATGACGGTAGATGTGCGAATTGACTCGTTTCCTTTTAGCGAATTTGGTGATGTCAAAGGTACGTTAATTTGGATTGGTTCAGATGCTCTCCCACCAGATCAGATTTATCCCTTCTACCGTTTTCCTGCTAAGGTGCGACTTGAGCGACAGTCAATTTTGATTAATGGGCGTAATGTGACTTTGCAATCAGGGATGTCGGTTACTGGTAATATCAAGTTGCGTGAGCGGACAGTGATGAGCATTTTCACTGATATGTTTGGCTCTAGTATCGAAAGTCTCAAATTTGTACGTTGATCATTGAAAATTTGGTGGTCTTCTTCCTCATAGAGACGCACTCAAGTTCAATCAGTCGCGGATCTGAATCCCCAACTAATTAATTTTGACAGATGTATTCTGACTTTTGAATTCTTCTTCAATATTACTATTTTTTAGGGAAAAATTTAGCTGATTTTTTAGTTAATTATAATTCTGATAATCTAACACTAGACCTGGGGCTAGGCTGTGCTAAAAATTTATCTTTAAAGTAAGATTCATCACAACGAGTTATATAATCTCTTAGTTGAGGATCTGCTCTAAACCATTCCCCACTCATTCTTAGATGTCCAAATCTCTTATGGAGATATGCTTCCACTTCTTGAGCTTTTTTGAGGCTTTCCATTGGTAGAACTTTGAGAATTTCTAATGTAACGGGGCTACTGGTTTGCAAAGATTGCAATCGCTTCTCAACATTAGAGTCTCTACCAATTTTAATAGCATAGCTATCAGAGTTAAAAATGAAGTAAACGAATGCTTGATTAAGTTTTATATTTCCAGATAAAGAAATGCTTCTATTGCCAGGAGTAATGAGTCTCACATCCTTGTCTGCCCACGAAAGCAACCACGAGACTATAGCTTCAACAGTTAAAGAATATTGTGCATATAAATTAGTATTTTCTCCTTTTATATGAATGATAAATTTTTTATTCTTCCCTCTAATTTCGGGAGGATGGATATAATAGTGTGAATGGTAATTTGGCTTAATCCAAGGTAATTTATCCTCTGGGTTAATAGGACAGCAGTAAGGTTCAGGGTTGGGAATTTTAATTACACCAGTATATTTAACAGGAATTTGTAATCTGTGAGCTATGTCACAATCAATCTTTATCCAGCCTAATCCTTTGAAAATATCTCCTGGGACTTTCTCAATAAAATATATACTTAGATTTTTTGTAGACATTTTAAACTTTTTAATTTTCCAAATGAATCAAAAATTTATTACTATTATTATAGTTTTTCTCAATAAATTAAATATATACTAGAACACCCAAATTACTGGTTTGTCGTACTGAATTTATGTTTCTCCATATTCAGGCTCTAGGAGCATAAACAGTTTCTATGGTAGGTTTTTAACAGTGCTATCTGTTCCTTATATTTTATCAATATCCACACTATGAATATCGACCGATTGCAAGAACTCAAGCAAAAACTGACTCATGAGGCAGACTTGTCTAATATCTGGTTATTTTATATGGATCATTTTGCAGATCATCCACAATTTACAGATATGGGTGAGCCTACCCATAATGAATATCTAGATACTGTTATCCACAAAACTTGCCACCAAATGTTTGGCAGGGCAATAAAGATTACTGACTTTATATCGATTTACCTTGCAAAGTATCATTTTTTTCATGGGCCTTTCCAAGCTGAACGGCGTATTGGGGGTGTGATTTATTTCGAGGATATAAAAATTGGGTTAATCGCAGTGTCGGCAGATGATCCTCCTACCGATGCTGTTAAGTATTCACGTTTTTCTGAAGTGCTTCAATTGCCGACACATAATCGTAACGAGCTTAATTGAGATGAGGGTAACGCAAAAGTACTCTCCACAAATGCGAGCACGATTAAAATTTTAGATAGATTCGGACAACAAACCTGACATATCTAATACTCGCGCTGACCAAGCACTAGCTTGCTCGGACATATTTCTGCGTTCACTTTCATCAGACCAAAGACTATCAAACTTTAATTTCCACCGTGCTATTTGAACTTGAATGTTGACTAATTCTTCGGCATATTCCGGTTCAATGTCTGCTGCTGTCCATTCGATAAAATACATAGTTTCATCTGCCACACTTTCAACTGCTTCCGGGTAAGCTGTGTTACAAAATGTTCTCAACCTGGCTAAATTAGAAGCTATATGTCCTAAGCGATTTGATGTATTTTCTCTTTGAAATCTTGCTTGTTTTTCATCTAATTTCTGGTTCATAACCACCGATTAACTCCTGAGTAATTTGTTGAACACGTTCTTGAATTGCTGGGTCTTGAATTAGCATCGAGCGATTATTTTGACTGGGGCGAATGTTAATAATTGATTCATAAGCAATTGATTGATTAAAAGGAGTCCAATCAGCACCCCAAATATCTCGCTGTCTACTACCATCTTCGAGCAATGCTGCTTCACAGAAAGCGTGTTTTTCTCCTCCTCCAGCTAATATTCCTCTTTCTATATCTACTGCAACTTTAATGTAAATTTTCAAAGTTTGCATCATTTGCCCAACTTGTTCTAGCGTCGCTCTTTCTCTGATAATCAGTACCAAAATTTCATCCTTACACAATAAATTACCCAAAGCATTATTGCATCAGTCTTTCATCTCAGTCTCCAGCACTCTCAACACCTTTTCCTCCAAATCCGTCAAATAAGCCCGCCTCAGCTTCCCCAACGACTCCAGAAAGCTCTGCACTGATTCCTCCAGCCCACTTGAATACACCCGATTGATGCGAGCGCATATCTCCTGCACCTGCTGACAATCCTCCGGCAAGTATTCGTAAGGCTTCAGATGCTTCAGCCCCACCGTCAGTTCGCCATCCCAAGTCCTCACGGTGCAAGTGAAGTCATTCACTTGAGTGACAATCGCCCAGCAACCGCCTTTACCCCTGAGTTCGGGATTGTCCTTTGCTAAGATTTTGCACACCTCACCCAACTGGTAGGTGTTGGGTACTTGGGTTCGCTCCATGATGCGCTGCACGATATCTTTGACGATGCGATGAGATGGTACTTTCCCATTGGCAGATTCTACAGCTTGCTGCCATGCTTGGGGCTGAATGTCTGGGTCTAGCTTCGTCAACGGCCTAACTTGCCATTCATTAGTTGGCAAAATGTGATCGTTCCGATCACATTTTTCAACCAAGTTATCAAAGACAACAGCTGCATCCATTAGAAGATAAGACTGGCGGCGACTGTGGCCAAATCTATCACGGCAATATTCCTCAAATGTGCGATGGGTGGAGCGATAGAGTCTGCGATCGCGCAATTCTGCTAATGCCTTACCTGCCTCAAAAAACGCTCTCTCGACTTTGCGTTCAAGATGCAAGCGATCGCTCTGTTCTTCTGGGGTTAATTCTGGAACTTCAACAGCAGGAACATCGATGGTTACTAAATCCTGATTGTCCTGGGAAGAGATATTTTGTGGGTTAACTGCTGGTTGTAAGTCACTGGAGGTAGAGGTGGCTTTTTTGTGCTTACGGGGTGGGATATTCATGATTCCACCTCTTTTGGTTCAATGGTATTTGTTCAAAATTGAGTAAAGACAGATTTTGGGCGTGTTAGATAGCTGTAATTGCTGATTGAAGAAGAATACATACAGATAAACAGAAGAATTGACAGTGGCAAAACTAATCATCAAAAGCTGTAAATGCTTTTGACATAACACACTCATGCTGATCTCCTCTCAAATGGCAACACTATTCCATCTGCTTGATCTGTTGATTGGTTGCCGGAGTGTTTGTTAATGTTCGATACTTCCTCAGGTTGAGATTTTTTACTGTCTGCCATTGCTTCTACAAATGGCTCGTCGTCAGGAAGCCAAACCAACAACTCCCCTGGTTGAACCTTATAAGTAGTGCAGATTTTATCTAATACACTGCCTGTAGGTATATAGCTTGGGTCATTGCATAGACGATAAGCGGTGTCTCTGCCAAGTTTAGTGTCTTGCCAGAACTTATATCGGCTGATGCCTTTTTCTTCGATAAATTTTTTGATTTGATTTTGCACTGTCATACCTCCATATTCTCATAATAGATATTATGCCATAAAAATGCGAATACGCATATTGACGCTATTACTTAAAAATGCGAATATAGGGATATAACAAAAGGCGATGCCCTCAGCCTCGGAAACTTTGGAAGCGATCGCCTTTTGGCTCTATTACAAGAGGATACTATTATGACTTACCGGACATACACTCATCAACAGCTGCAACACAAATCCATAGCTCGGCTCAAGCAAATCTATTGTGAAGTCGGCTGTACAGTTGAGGTATTTGACAAGCGGTGCAAGGATGCTTGGATGAATGCGATCGCCGAGTATCAGGCAATCAGGGTTGAGACAGCCGTTAATGCTGCTCCCGACGAACAAGCACTCGCTCAAGCCAAACTCGACCAGTACATTGCAGACCAAGCCGAAGCCATAGCTCCACAACTGACCACAGTAGAAATCAACTGCTACCACTACGAAGTTTACGCACTCAAGCAACTGGTCGCTTACATCACCTACGACTATGACGAGTTTGTCACCCAACCGTGGGTAGTTATGGTCAATGGTGAAGAGATTTTCCGCCACCAAACCCAAGCTCAATGCTATCGGTACATCCAATGGCATCATCAAGATGGAACACTCAACCCACAAACTGAAACCGAAGTACCAGAAGCCCCAAGCATTTTAGAAATCTCGTTTTATGACCAAGAGGCATTTGTTGGGGATGAACTCGTAGCCAGCATTAGCTACGACCACGGCAATTACCAGAATTTATACTGGCGGGTAATGATTAACAGTATTGAGATTTTCCGAGACATCAGTCCTGCTAGATGCCACAGCTACATCAAACAACAGTACCAGCAAGGCAAACTGCCATTGCAAGAGCAGTTAGAACCGGAAGAACCTTGGGCTACCGATAACGAAATCATGGCTGAAATTTTTACTGAATGCGAGAACTATGGGTTTGAAATGCTTGACGATGGTATTTACCAGAATGATGTAAAGCTCGGTGAAGTCGGATGCACTGACGGTCGCTGGTGGATGGTACGCACAGCACAGGACAATCAACGCATACCCTGTAACTCGGCAGCAGATGCTGTGCAGTTGTTGTCCAAGAGCGCAGCTGATGAATATTTGGGATATCGACTACTTGAACACCTCACTCCTGGAGAATGGCGATCGCTGCTTTCTGACACAGATCAGGGTCAAGAATTACTAACAGTCTAAAACCAACTGTGAGCAGCAATTTCCACTGCTGCTCACTCAAATTAACAAATTCAGATAGCGGTGCGATATGGATACAATGCCGCTCCTTTACCCTGCGTCAAAAATTGGGAGATAGTATGGACGCAATTATAAAGTACGAAAGTAACAGCAGCCCATTTGACAAAATTAAACAGGTTGATACCGATGGATCTGAGTATTGGTTAGCAACTGAATTGTTAACACTACTGGGTTATCAGAGTTGGAAAAGAATCAAAGACACAGTTGAAAGAGCAAAAATCAGTGCCAGGAATTCCGGGTTAAATGAATCCTACCATCTGGTCGATGTCGTCCAAATGGCGCAAATTGGGGCTTCTCAGGCATTTCGAGAAGTGCTGAAAGATTACAAGCTATCACGACACGCCTGCTATTTGGTGGCGATGAACGGTGATCCGCGTAAACCAGAGATAGCGGCTGCACAAAATTACTTTGCAGTGAAAACTCGTGAAGCAGAGCTAGCCCCGCAAAATTCAGAACTACTTGCTCAACTATTAGAGAAATTTGAACAGCAGAACCGGGTAATTGAAGAATACTCGCTAGCCATCGCCCAGCTGCAATCCCAAATCCAAAACCTCCTACCCCCATCTGCTGACTTCATACCCCCAGGCTGGAATGAGGAAGTATGGCGAAAGCTCCCCTCACAGGACAAACGCCATTTCCGCTTTTTGTACCGCCGTCGTAGCTTCCGTCCTTCTGGGCAAGGCACAAATGAGCAACTGGCTTTACCTGTTGTGACTACAGAGCAATTGAAGCAACGACAACGGGCGGAATTTCAGCAGCTCGTCGGTGAGTCATCAGCCCAGGAGAAACAGCAATTAGAAGCAGCAAAACAAGAAGCACTGAAGCAACTATGGTTACAAGGAGAACAAGATGATACAGATGTCCCTTTTTAACGAACCAGCCCCAGTTTTACCAGTCACTTATTACCCAGAGTTCCTTAACCAAGAAGAAGCAGGTGTGTTATACCAACACTGCCTTGGACTGCAATGGCAACAGAATCAAATCAAAATGGTGGGTAAAACTTTACTTGTGCCCAGGCTGGAATGCATTTACGGTGACGAAGGTTGTGAGTATTTGTATTCCAAGAGCGTGCTATTAAAACCATTGCCTTGGACTTCATCGCTGGCCGAGTTGAGAGACAGGATTACTGCGTTGACTGGCTACAAATTTAACATCGTCATTGGCAATCAATACAGGAGCGGACAGGATTCTATCGGCTGGCACGCTGACAATGAGCAATCGATGGGCCTAAATCCAGCCATCGCATCCGTCAGTTTAGGTGCGGAGCGGAAATTTCAGATAAAGGCCATCAAAGGCAAGCCGACTGATTTCTGGTTGGAGCATGGGAGTTTGCTGATCATGCACCCCGGTTGTCAGTCCACGCACTTGCATCAAGTTCCGAAAACCAAGAAATTGGTTAGTACGCGAATTAACTTAACTTTTCGTCCGCATGTGGGAGGTAGAAAATGACTAGCTTTACCTCCGCAGTACTCGGACAAATACACACTCCCGTCAACATCCTCAAGGAATTTCTGCAATTTTTCAACCGTCGCCAGAAGTGCAAAGCAGCGATACTTTCTTGGCTTGATGGCAAGCACTACTATGGACAAGAGTGGGTGAGGATCACCTTTGAGGAATTGGCTGATATTTTGGGTTATTGTCGAGAAACAATCAGCAGGCATCTCACAGAGCTAGTAGCAGATAAATTCGTAGAAAAGCTCAGAGCAAACCGCTTCCCAAAGGACACAGCCTATAAATACAGGTTAAATCTGGGCTGGCTTAATCTGGAATTTGATGAGGTCGTGTTAGGTTATGCCTCAAAACTACTAGGATTTGCTCAATACCAACATCTGCTACCCAAAGTACTTTTTCGATGCGAAAAAATTGACATATCTGTGCCAAAAAACTCGCGCATCGATGCGAATAATCTGGCAACATATAGAAATACTCTAAAACCTTTAAAAAACAACAACACTGCTGTTGGGGAAAAAAAGGATGAAGAAGTAAAACAAAGCTTATATGAGCCAGTTTGCCAAGCTCCAAAACCAGAGCAACCCCAAATTACTCACTTCGTTGATGAAATTGAACAAGATAACTCAACGAGTGAGATAGACCCTCATGAAGACCCATTTTCCGAGCCGGAAGTTGAAGTCGATTCAAGTACGTATAAACCGAGTAAGCACGAAATTGCTGAGGTCTGTACTGAGTTGCGGCGACTGCGGATAAACCCAGAGCCATGCTTGGGGGTGGTGAAGAAATATTGGGTGAATGTACCTGGGGCGATCGCTCGTGTAAAAGAAGCAATTCACGAGGGATGGTGTGACAATCCGACTGGGTTGTTTATCAACAGCTGCAAGAGTGGGGCTAAGAGCAAGAATGTGGTGACATCGGATGTGAGTGATTGGTTTGAGTGGGCAAGGAAGCAAAGGATTGCACTTGCTATGTCTGGAGGAGTCGTGTATACGCCTTCGGGGGATGCGGTGGAAGTACAGGAGATGATGCGGCGGTTTCCGGATGAGCTAAAAGAGTAAATGGCTTGCCAAAGCTCTCATGCCGAATTTTGATAGCAACGTAGAAATGTGGGAAATATATATCATATGGTCTTGATTAATTTAATAGCATTACATTGGGAAACGCATTCCCCCAGGGTAAGTAACACAGTGGAGCAAAGTAATTTCCAAAATCTATTTTCAGTTTTTTAAGGTTGATTTACTTAACTGATTGTTATTGTCGCGCCATTATGTATTTAGATATAAATTGGGCGGGTGATCTGATAGATTGCTGAGTAATACTAAGGTAGGTAAATTCAGCCCATGAATCATTCACTAATTTCAGAGCAGTATCTTGACTTAAATACGCAATCCTGCCTATTACTTTTTTCCAAGCTTCACGCACCGACTCTATATAAGCAGCATCCGATGAAATCTGACTTAACAAGGAAAGCGCAACTGGAAAATAAGCTGATGATGGTGATATTTGTTTAGATCTCAAACCTTGAGATACCATATGTAACCATATAGGATAAAGTTCCAACCAAGAATATTGTTGGATTATCTTTAAAGCAGATTCTTCTAGGGATAGAGAACCGCACAAACAAATGGCCTCTGTAGCGAGAGTAGTATCACGGTTTTGTATGGCTTGACTCCATAATTGCTTTGCTTTTGCTTGAAACCGCTTTGCATAAAATTCGTAAGCTTCCTTGACTTGCTCAGGAAGTGTAACTTTATATACAGATTCATCCCATAATCGCCAATCAGCACGATAGGAAAGAAGGTTATTGGAACCCAAAAGATGAACTTTTTGGTCAACAATCACTTCTTTGGCATGAGAACCCCCTAGCCAGAATATTTGTACTGCTGGTAATCCCTCACGAGTACGAATAGCACGCAGTTGCTCTTCAACTTGTGGAGGAATAGGTCTTTCTTCGGCTTCTTCACTCTTAGAAATGCCATGTCCAATAATAATCCAAACCCCTTTTTCAGCTAACTTCTGAAGTCGTTTAATAAATTCATTGTTTACGACTTTCCTACTTATCCAAGGAGAATAGATGAGAATTTGGCTATTTGCAGAATCTAATATTTTTTCTAGTTCTTGAGATATTTTGCTGCCACGTAACTGCACAGCTGTGCCAGATTCAAAATTTTTAGTCTCAGAATCAGAACTCTGCTGTTTTTGCGATGCTAGTAAAGCATTTTCTCGCACTTGTTTGCGAATATTTTCTATTCGATTCTCAACCTCAACGTTTTTGTGCCTAAGTATTTCCTCACACTGATATCTAATTTCTTCGTCGGTCAACTCAAATAAAGATTGCAACAATACCTGAGATTCACCAACAATTCTATTCAATACACTTGATGCATCTTGGATAATTTTATTGCCACGTCTTGCTTCTAGCTTTATTTGATTTTCGATACTATCGAAAATGATAAATATTGAAATTTTTTGGTAAAGTATCTCAGAAGCAACCACACCGCAGGAGGTAACTAGGTTACCTTCATCAGGAATATGTAGTCCTAAATTTGAGTTTTTGACTAATTGCTGTAATTCCTCTATAGATACTGAAGAAAAATTGAAAATATTATTTATGTTTATAGCCTCTGTTAAATCAGGTATATTACCTATCTTCAAGTTACTTAAAGGTGAATAATCAAATAAAATATTTTCTGTTAATGGGTCAAATATAGCAAAAATTTCTTTAGTCTTTGGTTCTTGTGGTAGGGAACCTATATTATAAAACTCTCGTCCTTGGGCAGTTATTTGAATCTGGTAGTTAGATGCTGCCGTTAGTATGTTTAACCCTTGAAGATTTGCTGTAGTGCTGCGAATAAATATAGAGTCTAAACCTAAAATAGCAGCTAATTCATCTTCAGTCGGTGGAGGTTGAAGTTCTATACCTGCACGAAGTAAAAACTCTTCTAAGATATTAAATTTGCGAGACTCGCTGATAGTAACTTGGACGACAGCTTGTGTAACCCTATAGCGGAAGCTACGAGCTGCTAAAACTGATAAACTAGGACTTTGCCTTTCAATCTTATCTACTGATTCACGCAGTTCTTGGTCAATTGGTTTAGCAGAGGATGTCAGAAACATCTATAAAACCTCCATTAATACGTACAATATTTGAAACATTGGAGTATATAGCCCCGACGCTACCATGCTGCTGTGTAAAGAGCGAGTGACAACCAACAATTACTAACAATTCTTGAGCTCGAGAAAAAGCAACATTCACACGTTCTGGTTTCTTGGCAAAGCCAACTTTTCCTTGGCCATTGTTCCGAACCATACTTACTATGATGATTTGTCTTTCCATACCTTGAAATCTATCAACCGTACCTGTGCGAATATGCAATGAAGGATAACGTCTAATATCTATACGGTCTTCGATTAACTTTATCTGTCGTCCGTAGAAAGTAATAATTCCAATTTCTTTTCTAGGCTGACCTTTTTTAACCTTGCTAGACCAAATTTGCTCAAATTGGTCGCATAACTTTTCAATAATATCAACTTCTTTAATATTTACAAATGAAGTTCCATCTACTTGTTCTTTAAAACCTTGCTGAATAGGTGTTTTAACCCAAACAATATGCTTATTATCTTGAATTATCGAGTTAGTAAAATTATGTGCCCTTTGCTTGTCAGGATTTTCGAGGCCACATTTTAGCTGATTATCGTAAAATTGGTTAATTGCTCCCATAATCATGGGATGCATACGATATTGAGTATTCAGCATGACTTTAATACTTTCTTGTGCTTGTTCAAATAAACTTTTAAACAAAGATTCTTCTAAATAACTTATTTCTTCTCTTGTACTTCCTAATTCCTCAGCAATTTCTTCTAAAGTATTAGTATCTAACATAGGTGGTAACTGACGATGATCCCCAACTAAAATTAATTTTTTAGCTTTTAAAGCGGGTATTAGTAACTCTGGAGGAGTACATTTACTAACTTCGTCAATAATAACGACATCAAATGATTTAAATTCTTCAGAAAAATCTCTACTAGCTGATTGACTACAAGTTATACCAATAACATTTGCATTATCTAAATAAATCCGTTGTAACTCTTTCCGGTCTTGTTCTGTAGGATGATGTAACTTAGTAATCCAATCAGACACTAAAATTTGATATCGCTGGAGATAAGCTTGTGAGTTCTCTAATTCATGTTGCCAAACAGGAAATTGAGCTTGAAAATTTTGTAAAAATATTGTATTGAATAACTCATTTGATGGAATACTTGGCTTAAATTCTTTAGGAATTTTTTGCCAATATTGTTCCCACCAATTTCTTTCTTTTTGTAAATTTTCTTGTTGTTGCTGTAACTGTCTATCAATGTTAGAAAGCTTTTGTTTGCTCTCTTGAAGTTGATTTAATAAATTTTTGGTATTTGTTTCTTGCTGAGTATGCTCAACTGCTATTTCATTTTTTATATTCTCAAGTACACTGAAAGGATTTAATGATGGAATTAATTGTTCTATTTCGTTAATATAATGTTCCCAAGAATCTAACTGTGCAGCAAACTCTGCTACTTGAGCTAAACTAGCCTTAGGATTATGTTGATAATTTTCAATTAAAATGCGTAATCTAGTTGGTATATATTGTAAATTTGAGAGCCTTTGCCAGAGCAAGGTAACTTGATGTAATTGAGAGTCAATATTAGTACTAGCTGTTGCTATAAGCTCTTCCGTTCGAGATATTTGCTCTTCAAGGTTTAAAACCAAAGCCCTTTGCTTATCGAATTGTTCTTGCAGCAGTTCCATCCTGTGTTGTGTATTTGCTTGCAGGTCATTGAGCCAGGTACGAGCATTGAAGATTATAGTATTAACAAGTTCATCAGTAAAGGTATTAACAACAGTATCAATGTTACTTGGTTGAGATTTTTGGATAATAATAGGAGCTAACCTTTTTACCGCTTCTAGAGTTGCCATAGCAGTGGTACGGCGACTAGGCTTGCATAGCTTTAGCTGAGATGCAACAGCTAAAATAAATTCCATAATTTGTGCCAAAAACCCTAATGGTTTTTCTAATTCTGTTATACAGGAATGCGTTAATTGGCGTAGCTTTTGTAAAGCTGATAAAGAAGTTAGTTCCTTAAGTGACAATGCCTTCATAGCTTTAGAAATGGCTTCTTCACTAGGAGGTTTTGTAGATAATTTTTTCAATATAGAAGAGATGAAAGCATCAAGTTTACTAGCAATAATGTAGGCTTGATCCCACTGACGATATGTTCCAATTAAATTATTGAATTTTTCTGCAAAGTCCTGTAAAGTTCCTTCACAAGGATTAGATTTAATCTCAGCAAATAACGCTAATAATCTAGGAGATAATTCTATTGAATTCTTATTCAATTGCTTGCGTTCTTGCAAAAAATTATACAAAAATTGACGCAAATTTTGATTATTAGATAACCATCTATCTAACTCAATTACTGCTAAACCAATTTCTGAGATACGATTTTGCAGACTCACAATTTCTTGGTGTTGACTATTTTGGATAGAAAAACTGTTGTTGTAATTTTGTCGTAAGTGAATTAAATCTCGATGGTGCTGCTGTAAAACCTGATTTGCGGCATCAACTTCACGCATTTTTATAACTGTATTATTTGCTTGATTTAATGCTGTTCTCACTTCAGGTAACACATTGTTGACTTTATTGTTTACCCAAGCAGCTTTGCCAAATAAATTTTGCTCTGTAGGATTAAGATTTATTTTCTCAATTACTATATGTAAATTTGCAGCTAGATTTTGTGCTGCTCTATGACTATTGATGTATGGCTGGAGACGAACGAATAAATGGCTAACTTTTGATTCTGTCCAATTTATTTGAGGAAAGGAAACAAGCAAATCATTTAAGCTAGAAAGCAGAAACTCTAATTCTGTTTGTTTAGTTTTAGCTAGATTATGCTGATTTTCTATTATTTGCTTATTTGATTTTAAATTATTTACATATTCTTGTAATCTTCTCTGATTAAAATCAAATGTTTTTTCTAAATTTAAATAAGCTTCAAATTTTTGAGATGATGCTAGTAATTGTGGTAGAATGTTTATATTATCAATATGTATAGATAAATTTTTTTCACAGTCAGTCGCAGTATTTTGCAGCCATCTCCCAATAACTCTGTCTTCAAGAAATTGCTCACCCTCCGGAGCAACAGAACCACGCTTGCCTTTACGTACAGCACGGATAACTGGATTGTGTTGTAAACGACTAAGGGCATTATCTACTGCTAAATTTGCTTGTGATGCAATGAGTGTACGTCCTCCCCGCAATGCAACTTGATAGCAAATCTCTGCTATTACCGTAGTTTTACCTGTTCCTGGCGGCCCTTGAATCAAGGCTAAGTCTGGTGCAGCTAATACTATCTCTACAGCTGATTTCTGAAAAGAATTTGCGGTTTTAAGTAATAAATTTTGTTGTTGAATTGTAATAATTTCTTGAGGAAGCCTTGCTTTGGATGCATCAAATAAAAATTGGCTTAAATAAGGATTTTGCGTGCGCCCATATTCTAAATCTTGTAATGCTTTCTTCTTGCGTTTTATTTGAACAATATCACCAGCAGCTTCAAAAGATAGAAATCCTGTATCTGGTAGCTGATAAAGCCCTCCAGATATCAAGTCGAAAATTTCAGAATCTAACCTAACTCTAATTCTGCTGCTTTCTACTTCGATTGATTCAATTGTTCCTAATTCACGTCCGTCACTTTTTCCTTTACTATAAATTGTTTCTAACGCTTTGAGATTTTGATTGCGTGCCCGTTTTGCTCTTTGCCAAAAATCATCAACATCTATTAAAGATTCTAGAGTTCCATCTACAGTGGCGGAATTAGCATCAATGATAAATGTAATATTTCTTGTAGCTTCACCATAGTTATGATTTACAAAAGGCACACAAAATTGACGTGTTTTGGCAAGGCGCTCTTCAATATTTTCAAATACTTTCCAAGCCTGTAATTGCTCTTCTGTGGGTTTAGAATCACTGAGTAAAGGCATGGTTACTATACGCGCCCATGCAGAAGAGGGTACTCCAATGTGATATCTATGGCTGGAGCGCAAACGTAGCCGAAAAGGTACAGCAAAACTATCTGCTTGTCCTCTATTAAAAGGTAGCAATCTGGCTGACAGTACTTTTAAACCACCATAACCACCTTGACTGACTATAGCCACTAATCCCAAAGTTTTACTACACTCACGCAGTATTGCTGGTAGTTCGACATTATCTAAGTCTGTAGCTATTGTCAGTTCCCATTTCTCTTCGTCTGCTTGTTGTCCTTGTTCTTTGCGACGCACATAAAATAGACAAGGATCTAGACCAACCAAATTAAAAATTAAATCTTCAGCATAGGCACGGCGATCGCGAAAATCTGAATTGGCTATTAAAGCGGCTTCTCCTTCTACATCCCTAATAAAGTTGTCAATTGACCTGCCAACAAACTTGTAACCCCAATCTTCAGCATTTATTTCATCTATCTTTCCTGCTTTTGTAGGTAATGATGGCAAGCTATTTGACATAAATAAATTTATTAAGGAAACATAAACTATACTTATTATATTTTGTATTACGTATTACTAATAAATAGTAAATATACTGATTTAGCTTGCTGTAACTGTGAGATTGGCTTAATGACTCAAATCTCTAGAAAGCTGTCTGCGCTGGCTTGTCACTGGTGAGACTAATTTTCAAAGTACTTAAGTATCGCCGCGATTGCAATTGCTTGTTGAATTTCAGACTTCTATTGCGAGATAGTAGCAAGTTCATCCGGATTGTCGATTACCCAACCTGCTTGAAAAAACCACCATACTGTACATCAAAGAATACGGTTTACACCGTAGCTATTGGAAAAAATTTTGACCAAATTGGAAATAGAATTTTTTAAGGGGTGCCCCAATGGGTTACACAGAATATCAAAAACAATTTCACAAAGCGCTTGATGACGAAATTCAAGCATTACGAAAAAGTGGTGGACAAAAAACTTTTTTGAGTGATGGTTCATTGTTGGGTAAGCGTGGCGGTCAATATATATATTCATTTACAACCGATACTGAACTGCGTTTCCCTGATGATACTCCAGTAGATTTAGAATATAAAACCAAAAGATATAGCGGAATTTTAGTTTCCGTTGAAGGCTTTGATATTATTTTGGCATTACAGAAAAATTTAGGAGATTCAATTTCTACAGCTATACTTTATACTTCTCCCTGGTTTTTATTGGAAGAATTGAAAAAGCGTTTGCTAGAAAGCTCTAATTTAAAGTTATCTAATAGAAACTTAGCGGAAATATTACTAGGTGATAAAACTGAAACTAACTCTTCAAGCAGCAATAGCCAAAAACTGTTAAATCAAATTGAGCAGCGATCACAAAAACCAATAGGTTGTAATGAATATCAGAAATCTGCTGTTGACAAGGTACTTAATCGCCAAGTCAGTTTTATTTGGGGGCCGCCAGGAACAGGGAAAACGAAAACTTTGGGAATCACTGTAGCTGCATTGGTTCAAGCTGGTGAGTCAGTTTTGGTAGTGGCTCATAGCAACACTGCTGTTGATACAGCTATGAAAAGTGTAGCCCAGTATTTGCAAGGTGCGCCTATTTATGAAAATGGTTTAGTGTTGCGCTATGGAGTTGCAACTCCTGGTAGTTTAGAAGAATTTCCACAGTTACACGTTAGAGGAGTAGCACGTCAGCAGAATCCAAAATTAATAGAGCAAATTGAACGGTTAGAAAGACAACGCAGAGATTTAGTCAAGCGATCTCGTATTGAAAAGCTAACCGAACTGCAACGTCAAAGTATCCAAAATGACATTGCCACTGTCAAACAAGCTTTGCAACCACTCAAAGAACAGTTAAAGCAGAAAGAAGTTGAACTGATTAAACAAGCCACAGTAGTCGGCTGCACCTTATCTAAAGCGGCGATCGCCAAAGAAATCTACCAACGCCGTTTTGATGCCATAGTAGTGGACGAGGCGAGTATGGCTTATATTCCCCACTGTGCTTATATCAGCACCCTTGCTAATCGCCGCATTGCTATTTTTGGTGACTTTCGTCAGTTAGGGCCAATTTCACAAGCAGAGACAGAAGTAGCGCAGGAATGGCTACAACGAGATATCTTTGACGAAGCGGGTATTACTCAAAAGGTAAACAAGGGACAAATTGACTTACGTATGGTGCTGTTAAAAACACAGTACCGCATGAATCCAGCTATTTCTAAAATACCAAATCAGCTTTTTTACAATGGTCAACTACAAGATGGCTCTGGTGTAGAGCAAAAGACAATGCCGATTGTCCAAAGTCAGCCACATCCAGGATCTGCTTTAATCTTGTATGACTTGAGCCAACTCTCAGCTTTTTGTTTTAAAGAACAGCAGTCTCACAGCCGTTTTAATATTATCTCAGCTTTAGTAGCAGTCAATCTAGCTTACCAAAGTACCCAGACGAATAATTCCAGCGTCGGTATTATTGCGCCTTACAATGCCCAAGCACGTTTAATACAACGTTTGCTGCAAGATTTAGACCTTACGGACAAGTCTGTAAGAGTCGCTACAGTTCATCGCTTCCAAGGAGCAGAACAGAATATCATTATTTTTGATACTGTTGAAGGTTCACCACAAGCTAAGGCAGGAAAACTAGTTACAGGTGGAACGCAAAGTACAGCTATGCGGCTGGCAAATGTTGCTATTAGTAGAGCGCAGGGTAAATTCATTGGTTTATTTAATTATCAATATATTCAGCAAACTCTTGGCTCTTTTAATATTTTTCGGAAATTTGTTGACCGTATATACGCTCAAGCTAATATTCAATCACTTACATGGGCTTTACAACCACTCAGCAATTTACCAGGAGTAACTTACTTTTCTCAAAGCCAAGATGCTTTACAACAAATAAAGTTAGACTTAATTGCCTCTAAGGAAGAAATAGCTATAGCTTGGTCAAATTCAAATAATAATCAGCTTCCTTTATCCACATTAAAGCGGTGTAGTTCTCGTAATATTCGATTTTTTATTACAGGTAAAAATCGCAATTCTATAGCTACTGGGCTACAAAATACTCATGTTTGGGATAATAAAGCCGATACAAATATTGGGCTAGTTGGTATTGACCGCAAGTGTTTGTGGATATATTTAAATGCTAATTCATCATTAGTCCCAGTTATTCAGATAGACTTAGCACAAACTACAAAATTGCTATATAGTTTTTTACGCTTAGTACCTGAACAAGATCCAGGTTCCATAACAGCTAAAATTACTCAGGGTGAAAATCCATTTGGTCAATGCCCTGATTGTGGGCAACCTCGCTGGTATAGCCGTACTGAATATGGGGCTTATATTACTTGTTCTAAACAGCCTAACCATTCTCGTAGAAAAATGAACGAGAAAGATACGACCCTTTTGATGAGATTCATGAACATTAACTGTTCAGTTTGTAAGCAACAAGCAATTGCTTACAAAAGTTATAAGGGTATTTATATAGGATGCTCACAACGAAACTGTAACTGGTCAACATCTTTAGAATCACTAATCTAAATTTAAAGTTGATTCAGGTTTATAATAAAGTTTGACTATTACCACAAAAGCTAAACAAACTCTATTTTTGTAAAGGTATAGCTTTTGTTGCTGGAATGAGAGAACTTGATTGTCCATAGTAAGTAAGCGTAACGCAACGTTTAGCGCGAGTAGCAGCTACATGGATTAAAGAACGCTCTGAATTAATTAGTGAATTATATGCTGCTTTATCAGCAGTATTAGATAATGCTGACTTTAACGGTAAAATACCATCATTGATACTGGCTAACACCACATAGTCAAATTGCAAACCCTTTACTCGGTGCATTGTTGCAATGCGAACACCTTGTTCAGACAAATTATCAGGCTGAGTACGCTTAATTTCTCGCACTTTGACATTAAGATTTTCAAGAGCAGAAGCATATTGTTTTACCAAAGAATTAGTGCGAACCACAATACAAACATTGCTTAAAGGAGTACCACTACTTTCTAGCTGCTGAAGATACGCGCTGATGAAATTCATTTCATCCTCGAAACTAGAAAATCCTTTAACTACAGGTTGATCTCCATGAAGTAAAGAACGGTATCCTTTAAGGTCATCTTGTTCACCGTCTAAGTCATCGAAAGTAATACCATCCAGCACTATTGTTGCCCACTTGCGGGTTTCATCGGTTGTACGGTAGTTAATTCTTAATTTATGGGAGCGACCGCGAATATCAATACCGCAGCGACTAAGAACAACTTTTCGCCCATAAATACGTTGGTGAGGGTCGCCAACTATAAAAATATCATTGCCGTCGTTTTTCGGTGGAACTATTGCCCTAATTAGTGAGAAAACTGCATCGCTCATATCTTGAGCTTCATCTACGATTACAGCCTTGAAAGGTAAAGTTTCTCCTGGTTTATTTTGTAATAAACTACAAGCATCACGCATTGCATCTTCGGCTTCTTTCCAACCTTTTTGTTGGAGTAATGAACGATATTCTTCAAAAACAACCCAAATAGCAGCTCGCTCGGCTCGATTGAGTCTTGTACCGCGTCCAGTGCGGGTAACTGTTAAATATTGCTTGAAGTTTGTGATTTTATTAGCTTGAATTACCTCACGCCATTCATCCTGATAAAAAGCAAGTGTTAACGATGGAGATTCAGGTTTGCATTCGTAAGCTTTTTCCCAAAGTTCTGCTACTTGGTCATCGTAGACAATTTTAGTAGTGACACCTTCACTTTTTAAAAATGATGTTACCCAGGCATCAATATTCTCAACTCGTATGCGACGCATGGTTTCAGGAGAGCAGATTTTACGTAAGTTAGCTTCGATATCAACTGCAAGGTTACGGGTAAAGGTTGTAAATAAAATGCGATCGCCTGAATTTGTAAATCGATTTTCTGCCAGCCATTTAGCACGGTGCATTGCAACTACTGTTTTCCCTGTTCCTGCACCACCTAATACTCGTACTGGCCCTTTCCAGTCGCGTTCAACCAAACGTCTTTGGCTGGGGTGGAGAAATACGCGCCATTTTTCTAAAGGTGCAGCTAGAATTTCTAACAATTCTGTTTCATTTTCAACAACTCGGAAGCGGCGTTTACTGTCGTCTTTTTCTAAAGCTGCATCAATATTATCTGTGTCGATAGTCTGTTCGCGGTTTTTATCTTGTGCTGTGAGAGTTTCTTCGATAGAGTATCCAGCACCCAACATTAGTAAAGCATCAGCCGCTTCTTCGGGTAACTTAGACACTAATTTATCGATATCTTCGTCAGTTACAACTGCACGAACTGCACCTAATAATTCATCGGGAATGCCAAGCCGCAATAAATATTTATCTGGTATGCTATCAAATCGACCAGGAATTTGTGGTATTCTACGACTAGAAATTTCTGCTTCAATTGCGCTTGCTTCCTCAATATCTATAATTTGTAATGCACCTGATTCTGGGTTAATTTTACAAACCCGGCGTTGCGCCCAGCTATAAGCATCATCATGGTTATCAACCCATAAAAGAATATAAGTATTGCCCTTATCAGGTTTAAAAACAATAGCTCTATATGACAAGTCAATGCGAACAGATTTTAGTCGAGAGTCCCTGCCGTTAATTGACTCATAATTAATACCAGAACTGGTTGGGTCTTTCTTAAATTTTTCAACAAATACATTTACTTTACCTTGAATTTGTCGAGGTATCCTACTAAAAGCATCGAGAAAATCTGCGGATATTGCTAGTTTTGGTTGATGGTTTAACATATAATTACTTCCTTGAATAATCTCCTATCGCATTATTAATTAATATATTGGCTATAAAATGTTTCTGGATCAGCCATAACTTCACTAATAGTAGCTACTTGCCATCCTGCTGCTTTAAATAGCATTAAAGTATTATCTGCTGTAATCAAAACAGCACATTTACGTTTTGTCCAAGCTAACTCAGCCTCAGCAATTACAACTTCATTACTATCCATTAACTCATAACCAACTTCTGGTAAATCCCAGTTATGTTCTTGCATATAGTGCAACAGTTCTAATGTTGTCTCATCAAAAACTAGTTCCTCTAGTTTTTGCCAAGCTGCTACATTATGTTTAACCGTCGGTTGAGATTGAGCCTGATTTGCTTTGGGAGGTACTAATGCAGAATTTAAACCATTGTCGTTACCTTGAGCCGTCACAACATAACTATGGTCAAGAAATTGTAATATGTTGAAATAACGTAGAACTCCTATCCATAATTTTTGCAATTCTTTTTCATTCTCTATTGCTTTATCATCTAAATAAATAGTGACAAACGAGCCAGTACTATCTAGAGTTAAATGACGTTTACCATCTACTGAGATATAAATTTTGACTAAGTTTTTATCGTCATTTATTGCCCCAGAAACTAAACCTAACATTTTTCCAGTTTCTATGGGTTTAAACGCATCTACAACTGAAGAGTTGGTTTTCTTTAATACTGCATTAACCCAAGATAGACGAGCATCCTGCTGGCTAAAACGAGCATTATCAAATTGAGCAGAAGTTCTCATCAGAGCAAAATTTTTCCATAAATCTCTATTTGGATTAACCAGGAAATTAACCAGCCAAATAAAACTGTTTTTTTGAGCAATCAGTCGTAATTCTACACATTTATATTTTTCGTAAAATGTACCTTCCTTAGCCTTAAATTGCTGACTATTACCAAGTTCTAAAAGGTCAACATAAACATCATTTTGCTTGTTTGAGAACTGCGATTCTACATCAGTCCAAGTTAAAGACCAAACGTGATACTCGTTGCTCTTAGCAATTGCCATACGTTGAAGAAAATCTTCGGCAATGCGGTGAGCATGGTATTGCCAACCGTCGGTAAATATGACTATCGGTTTAATCGCTGTTGTATTTTTAGCAGGATAAAAAACAAAATCTGCTCTGCTATTAACTTCAATTCCTTCGTTTCTGCCAAGTTCTACCTGTGGTTCAACGTTCCAATCTTGATTAGCAATTCTAATAAAATAACCAGCTTTACCATTAACTATTTCTTTACGAACGATTGTTGGTTCGTTATTATGACGGTAGCGTCTTAGTGCTTCAATAAAACGTAATTCAAGAATACTATCAAATAAAGCATTGAGTTTAACTTGAGAAAGCCCTCCTTGAGTTTCAGTTAATTGCAGACGACGGTTAACAATCATATTAAGTAAATCAATCGCTGTCTTACGGCTAGTTTGATCTCGGTCAAAACTATTACGATAACCGTACAAGCAGTTATAACAGCCATCATTACAATCGCAAGCACGTAAAATAACTAATGCTTGTTCAAACACAGAGAAAAAGTTATTTGGATCTCGTAGTAATTCGCGTAGATATCCCGTTCCACCAGGAATGGTGTCGTATAAAAATAGAAAAGGTTTGCGTAGCAAGCTAGGTGTATTTTCTTGCGGTTCGTGACTAATAAGGGTTCTGAGGTGGTCTACTTTACCCTTAAAGTATTGTTTTAACCCTAGTTGCAAGGCGGCAATAAATGAATGTAATTTTTTATCAGAAGTTAAGGTATCTACAGGTAGTAAGATTCTGATTGCTTCCGATTCAAATTGTCTAAACAAGTACAAGATATCAGTAAAATCATTTTCATTGCTATTTTCACGTCTAGAACAAGTCAAGGCGTGTTCTGGTTTTTCTGGATCAGTTTGAACTTTACCGCAATGGCGACAAATTTGAAAACCAGGACGGGGACGGTTAATTCCAGCAACTTCAAAATTTTCAGATTGGGAATTACCCTCCCCAAAATTGACTTCTCGAAAGGTGACTCGTGAAATAAATTCAAAACCAAAGGGAAATTCATCATCTTTAATTACAAAAGTCTTTTCCCGTGCTTCCGGTTCAAAATCTACCAACATTTGTTGAGTGAAAAAGGCTGGTTGGCGCTCATCTTTGTCATCACCAATACGGCTTTCTCTGGCGTTAGTAGTTGCTATAACTTGGCGTAAACGAATCATTTTGCGCTTACGTCCTGCATCTGACCACATTCTGTCCCCACAGCGTGGACAAGCTGGTTCTTTAGCTGCATCTAAAATAGTGAGAGCAGCATAGGAACAGTTTCTACATAAGCGCCACTCTTCAATTTGGGAAATATTTAAGTCGATTTGGTCTATTTTGACGCGGTTTCCCTCGGCATAAAATACACCAGAAGGAGCAAGTTCCCGCAAGGCGATCGCACCAGGGCGTTCGTACTCAAAGGTAAAGGTTTCGTATTTGCCAGATGCACCATCTCCTTTGATATTCTTTTGTCGCCAAATAATTGACTTGAGCATTACACCTGGTTCAGGGAAAGCATAGTTAGGTAGCAACCCTTCATCAGTAAAGAAGTTGAGGGTATTTTTATCGCTGATATTTTTCACTAACTCCATCAACCCCCCCCGTTCGCGGTGGAGTTCCGCTAGTTCTTCTTCATGATTTTGACTCTTAGCAGCTTTTTCCTTATCTTTAATACGTCGCCGTAAGGTATCACTTTGGTTTTTTAAGCGTCGGCGTTCTTCCACTACTTCCTGCAAGCGGTTGACAATGCGCCAACGCAATCCCCCTTCATCGTTTTCGCCTTTCTCAATAAATATTCTTAACTGTTCGGCGCTACGGTGGGATATTTGATTTTGGAAGAGATCGAGAAAATCTTGCAGTAGTTCTAACTGTTGATTTTCAATAAAATTTAGCCATGTATAAGGAAAGCGAGTTAAATCGCGTTGCTGGACGCTATCTAAAACAGTGCCAAATCGTTCGGGTAGTTGGTCTGGGGTGATACCTTGGGATACCCAACGGTCGAGACAGTAAGCAGTGAGTTGGCGTTGTAAAATCGCTGAAGCATCGAGGTAAGAACCGGGAGTATCTACCCCACCTGCAATCATTAACATGGGGTCAGCCCAGAAATATAAATCGTGGGGAGTACCGTTAGCGATCGCAGCGATAAAAGCATTACCATCTCGACGGCCTGCACGACCAATACGCTGTTGGTAATTGGCTTGGGCTGGAGGAACGGAACACAATAAAACAGAAGAAAGCGTACCAATATCAATCCCCATTTCCAGGGTTGAAGTAGCAGACAGAAGATTGGGGTCGTAACGGTGGCGACCTGTGATAAAGCGATTTTCTAATTCTTCGCGGACATCTCTTTCTAATAGTCCGGTGTGTTCTCTGGCAAAAATGCGCCACACTCGACCTTTAGAATACAAGTGGCGGTAAAAATCGCGGGTTTTTCGTTCCGATGGTTGATATTTCCCCGTACACTTCGGACGCATACAAGGTGTATCTGTCCATAACGTCAATTCTTGTGGAGAAGAGGTAATGCTGTGTCCGCATTTATCGCATTCAAGGTGATGTGCTGTAATATCCAAATACAATGCTGTTTGTTCGATACCCCAGACTTTTGCGCCGTTACGTGTTTCCCTGACTCCAAAAATCTCATGAGACACCAGTTGATTTAAAACTAGGTTGTAAAGGGTTTCTACCTGGGCGACAATTAGTGGAGTGTAGCTAGAAAACAATTTAAAAGCCCAATTCTCACACCAAGTTATTTTCCCTGATGGTCGGACTAAGGCTTCAAAACGAGGAAAATTACCATTTTGGACAAAGTAAACGGGTGTAAGTGAGGATGGGCCAAATCCAGGCATAAATAAGGGTTGCTGCAACCGGAACGTTTGACCACCACTTTCAATATAATTTTCTGTTACCGAATGCAAAATACCGCCCTGTAGCCGCAGATGGTAAATTAACCCCAACAGAAAACGGTGCAGGGTTTGCTGATCGAGATTTTCTAGTCCGCCAATTTCGTTGCGAATTCGTTCGAGTAAGTTTAAACAAGCAAGATTGAGTAAATTACTATCAAGATAGATTGCACAGGTGTCAGTGCGTTCTAATGAAGCACCCAAATTTGTCCGCAAGCCAATTTCTGCAATTACTTCCCAATCAAGTCGTTTATTAATCAGGTCAACAAGGCTGGGTTTTGCTGTTCCTGCTTGTTGTAATTCTTCCCATTCCCGCAACCATTCCAAATCTGAAGGCATAAACGTGGCAATATAATCGCCATCGCCACCAATTTCATTACGCCAATGTTGAGAAAAGTCAGCCCGAATATCCGCTAAATTCCATCCTTTGGCTTTATTATCAAGATGCTGGCGTAAGGCACTTCTTAAGGTTGTGCGGAAGGTACGAGTTTCAAAAAAGCCTGCACGGTGCGCTGCATCTTGTACGGAGTCAGAAAAAGTAATTAGTTTGTGGTCATCATTGTAAGCTGATGAGAATAATGTACCAATTGCGGCACTAGCTAAACTCGCAGCGCGAGAACCGAGAATTGCTAAACCATCTTTACTACCGCAGAAGGGGCAATCATGGTTAGAAACGCGCCGGGGATTACCATTTTTGGTTTTTATCGTGCGAACGATCGCATCTTGGTCTGGTTCAATAACTGAAATAAATTCTTCGCTGGCGCACTTAGAACAACGATGAGCATCTGTGCGGTTAAGGGTTAGGCATTCTTTGCAAAGCTTCCAAGATAACCAACCTCTATCATTATCTGGATTGCGATGGGGGAAAATGTAGGTAATTAATGGGTCGTTTGCGAAGTACGCTTTATAAAAATCTCGTAGGTCACAAGCTATTTTATGGTTTGTTACTTGTTGCCTTAATCCTCCCCATCCCGTACTACCGCAGTCTCGACAGTGTATCACTGGCAGAACACGCTCTTTTTCTTCTGATGCTTGGTCATCAGCAAATACTAATTCGGGTTGCTTCTCTACAGTTCCCACCATGCGGCGCAGTTCTCGCAGCCAAAATTGCAGACGAATATTCACCCAAGGGACAAGTGCAGTGTGCAATTGGCGGCGGGCGATCGCACACAAAGCAATTAAACTATCAAATAAAGCAGCTTGATAAATTGGGTCATCGCTATCTGGTAAGCGCATTTTTCGGCTGAGTTTTTGCCAAAGTTCAGGTAGGGCGATCGCTCCTTGGTCTAAAACTTTGAGTAAGTTGTGGACGATGGGCAGAGATTTCAAGCGATCGCCTAATTCAACCCGCCACTCGTTACTATTAAATTGTTCGGTAATTGCTGCTTCAAACCATAGCTGATATTGGGCGCAGATATATTCGTCGATAGTTTGGTAGTTGGCAGCTTTGAGAATGTCTAATTTATCTGGTTCGGGAATGGGGAGGGGATTAATGTAAGCATCAAAGAGAAATTCTCCACAAGTTAGCCTATCTTCTTCAACTAGGGCATTTTGGTCGAAGGGTTCGTCAAAAACAGTAGTTGCATAATTCAACATATCCCATTTATTACCACTACCACCCAAGGTTGCAGAAGTCCCGACACAAGCTAAATGACGTTCGGGAGTTTGCAATCTAGCTTTGAGGCGGCGGATTAAACAAGCTAAATCTGTTCCCTGTGCGCCATCAAAGGTGTGAATTTCATCAACTACCAAATAACGCAGGGTTTCTGGTGCATTTCCTGCCCATAATGGTTGGTCGCCAGGACGAATCAGCAGGTAGTCGAGCATTTTGTAGTTAGTCAACAAAATGTCGGGGGGACATTGGCGCAGAATATTTTTGTCAGTGATGATATGGTCTTCACCCATCATCGCCTTTGGATCTCGTTCTGATTCACCGACAAATAACCCAGCAGTTACCTTACCTTTTAATTTTGGGTTGTGCCAGATGAGACTTGCTAATCGCTTTGCTTGGTCGGTAGCAAGGGCGTTCATCGGATAAATTAGCAGTGCTTTAATACCCGGTTCGCTTTCATGCTGGTAGCAGTGATTGAGGATGGGTAACAAAAAACACTCTGTTTTTCCTGAACCTGTTCCTGTGGCGACAAGGGTTGATTGATAGTAAGGTGCTTTTAATCGAGCGAATGCTTGTTCCTGATGGCGGTGTGGGGGAAATGCCATTGGCACGTCGGGGAAATAGTCTGCACCTGTAGAACCGGGGCGGAATGGCAAACCCACAGACAGGTAAGGGCCTTTAAATACAGCTTCCGGTGTTGCTAAGAAGCGTTGCATCAGCCCTTCAAAACCAGGGGATGCAGGGCGAAATTCAGTTTTGAGGAAGTCTTCAATGCTGGCGCGAACTTCTGAGGCGACTACTGACGGTATCATAATTTAACCTCCTGTTCGGCAAATCTTTTCTCAAATGCCTCCCAAGCAATACGGTAGTCTTCCTCTCTGTCGCAACGGTCGAAGGGGGCTTCATAGATAATGGTGCGTTCGATGGGGCCACCTGGCATGGTGTCATCTATGACTTTGCGTTCGACTGTACCTGTTTTCATGTCTTTGATGTCTTCCCATCCCTGTTCGCTTTTTTTACCTTTGCGGGGGAAGCCAACACCTACAAGTCCTTTGCTAATGGTAAATACAATGCGCCCATTTTGGTCGTACCAAGTATCTTTTTCGTATTGGCGCATAACGGGGAATTGGACGCGGTAAATTGTGATTAGTTCGTCTAGGGTTAGCCCTAATGCCATTGCTGCAAGTACGTCGATTTCGACTAGGGCTTGACGGCGTTCGTAGTCGGTGCGGAGGGCGACGTTGCGTTGCCAGTGGGCGGTTAGGTTTTTGAAGAAGTCGTTGTTGAGACGGGGGTCAATTTTTGTCCAGGTGTCTTGATTGAATTCAAGGCTGTATAGGCTTTCCCAAAGTTCAGTGTAATTGGTAGTAATACAAGTTAATAATAAACATCGTAAAGCAATTTGCTTTGATTCAATGTAAGGAAATGTTTCCAGATGAGAACCATATAAATCAGATTTTCCTGTACTTTTTAAGTAAAAGTCATATATAAGAGAAAAACAAAAACCAGCAAAATTAACTAATCTGCTATTTCCTTTAATAGCCGTGCTAATTATAGTGTTTATATGTGCTGTATAAATAGAAATAATAGCACAAATTAATGTTCTTTCACCAGATTGGCTTAATTGCCTTCTATGAACAAAACGATAATAATCTGTAACTTTTTTAATCTGTTTGTCTCCATCTTCATTTTCTATCCAAGGTATGTTAGGAATATGCTGCTGATATTGATTGAAATTACCAACAGGGATATAATTAGTACGAGGTAAATATTTGTCAGAAATATTTGTTAAATCAACGACATCATAATGTCCATTTGCTGTACAAATAGCTCGTGGTGTTTTATTAAAAGGATTTCCTACATAAAAATGTGGGCCGGAGAGAATAGATTGATCTACAGATTCAGGAAAACAAGTCTTTCGCTGAATTGTTCCATCCTTTTGAGAGTTAGTCTCATGCCACATTTCAAGTGAAAAATACTCTCTTTCTAAATCTGCTAATCGTCGAGTTTGTGAAGCAAATTTTTCCAATACACTCAAAAGTTGTTGAGAATGTAATGCTGGTAATCTTGCTTGTAATGGAGGAGTGTTTTCTGAGTCGTAAAGATTAGAGAACAAGTCTAGTATTTCTTCAGTTACATGAATAATTCTTTTTGCATGACCTTCAATACACCATTTATTTTCATCATTTTTAATGCCTGGTACTTTTCCCTGCCCATCATGTTCAAAACAAGTATCTACGGTAGATGGATTAAATAAATTATTGAGATTTTTAAAAGATATTTTTGTAGATTTACTATTTTTATATATATGCGTACCAAAACGCATTCTTCCATGATCGTTAGTTCCTACAAATAGTTGAAATTCATTTTGAAACTGGCAGTGTAACACTAAACGTGGATATATTTCTTCTCTCAGTTTTCCCCCTTTTGGGTCATCATATATTCCTTCTGGATGAACAAATCCAGAAAAACCTTGAGGATTACCCATTGTCCAGCTTTGAGGAATAAAACATTTATACAAATTGCTTTGAATTCCTTTTAACATAGGGTAATTCTGATAAGCATTCAGAAAATTTTGCGTTCCTTCAAAAACTTCATATTCATTAAAATAGATTAACTTGAGTTGAGTATATTTAACTAATGTCTCTTCTCTCAACGTAGTCAATTGGCTGGCTGAAAAATTGCGTAATTCAAATAAAGGTTCAACATCACCTAATACGCCTCCTTCTTGCCATTCCACCTTAATCCACGGAGGATTCCCCAAAAATAAATCAAAACCACCATTATCTGCAAAAATGTCTGCAAATTCCAATTCCCAATGAAAAAAGCGCTTTTCTTCCGCAATTTTCGCAACTAACCCCAACCTGGGAAACCGTTCCGCCAACTTTGCAACATTGACAAACTTATAATCATCAACAAACTTTTGCACTTCATTTTGTATTGCAGTCTCAGGAAATAAAGGTAACTCTGGTTCGGGTTCAAACGTCATTTCTGTTTCACCCAAAATTACGGCCAATTCCATAAAATACTCATACCTTGACGGCAATAAATCAGCCTTTTCAATTTGCCAAAACCACAACGCACACCAATAGTCCATGACAAATTTTAACCGTCGGTAAGAGCTAGAATTACCTACACCTTCAGATAATTTCTCTTGCGCTAAAATCTTATCTTTTATTTCCAAACTACTGCTTTGATGTGCATCTTCTTCATAACCAAAAATACTCAACGGGTCAGTAGTACGTTGTCGCATCATCCGCAATTCATTAGTGTGACGTTGCCAAAGTTCATCTATGCGTTGAGATAATGTTACTAAACGGTCAACATCAAAATCTTCATAAGTGGCTTTACAAAATTCTTTACGCCAATTATTAATAGTTTCAATTTCGTTTGGTGCTAGAGATTTGATAACTTTATCCGTATAATTGGCCATTCCTGGGTCGGGTAACAAAAAGTGAAACACCATCCCATCAGGTAACTTATCCCCTACCATTACCCGTTGGGGTTCATGGTCAAACCAGTATGGTTGTTTCTTCTTCCGGGGAATTAACGTAGTGCTGTACACCTGACGACGCGCACCAATTAGCGAATTACCACAGTGCAATTGCATCCCAAACCAAGGTACAAAAGCCTTTCTATTTTCTGGTTTGTAAATACAGTTCAACCACAGGGACACCTCTGCTAACTCCACAGCAACCGGGTTTAAGTCAATCCCAAATACGTTGCGGTCAGCCAAAAACATTTTGACTTTCTGCTTTTCCTGTAAATACTCGTCGTGGGGAATGCGTTTATTTAACTCGTCTTGCTTTAACTCCAGATATTTCTCTGCTAACTGGTTAACAGCTTCATTCAAAAATGCTGCACTCCCCATCGCAGGTTCGCAAATTTTCAACTTGAGAATATCATCTGCTGTCTTATCCTTAAGCAATTCCTTCAACGCATACTTAACCAAACAGCGTGTTAGTGACTCTGGGGTATAATAAGAAGCAGAATTTTGGCGATCCCTTCCCGCTAACCGATAAATAAAACTACCTTTGGGGTACATTTTTGGCGTACCGTCAGCATTAAATACCCGTTCCGCCTTGGTGTAATTTTCTAAATCTTCCAACTTGACGAAGTAAGCAACATCTAATTCGTCATAGTTATTTTTTCCTCGTTTGGGAGTTTCTTCTACTTCTTCCTCGTCATCTTCTCCCGCAGAGGTTTTTGTTGTTTTTTCTGCACGCTGCACTTCATATAAACCAGTCTCAGGCTCAACAAAAAAGCCCCGAAAACACAGTAAAGATTCATACACAGCACCCAACTGGTTAATTCCCAATTGTGCATAGGAAATACGTCCCCGACGCTTACCTTTCCCTTCCCGCGATAGCGACATTAATTCAATTACTTCTCTTAGTACGCTGTTACGGAACTTGACACGATACACTAATTTAGTACGCTCTGGGTCAAATAAATGACTCTTTAGCGGTGCCAGTTCAAAAGTGTTATCATAAATTTTTTCTTCGGGTAAATACAGAGTTCCCACATTGCTTGGTGTATACCCTTTCCAAATTAAGTCAAATAGTTTGCGAAGAGAAGCATTAATAAAATAACCGTTTTTATCTTCTTCTGTCCGCAATTCTACTTGCTCTAGTTCCCGCAGCGATTCTAAACTGTAACCTTCCCGATAAATTTCAGCATTCATCGGTGCATAACCCAAATCTCGCCGTGCTTCAATGTAAAAAAGGAACAGCAAGCGGTACATATAACGCAGACATTCAATTGATAATTGTCCCGCGTCTAATTGCCCAGAAAATACCCCTGTTTTTAGCTTATTTCTTACATACCAAACTGCTTCATTACCCAAAATTTCAATTGACTTTCTGAGGGCATATTTCAAATCATCGGAAACAGAGAAAGCATGACGGTGAGAATTTTCATCTAATTCATCAAGTAAAGCTGTACCCTCGCTAGGGCAGGTATGTTCTTTATGCAGTAATGTTGCAGTTGCTAATAAAGTATCTGATTCCTTACGTGAGAGAATTTCTGATAAATCAAACCGCAACAAGCGTGATGCGTTCCATTTGAAACGGTCAATCAGAATAATTTGATGAACGTTAGCAAGCAATAACCACCGGGGCGGCTCATCTTGAGAAAAAATATAATCAGAAATAATATCTTCTATCGTAATTTCAGACGAAATTAATTCTGCATTTATATCATCATTATCTTGTTCAGTAAATTGTGCTTTATTTAGACTTAAATCTAAAATATCAATAACTTCATCGCCTTCTGGTAAAGCTTCTATAATCCAGAGTAACGGCACTCCATTAGTTTTTTTAATTTCACACAATACGGGGAGTATTTGCCCTTCATCGAGAATACGTTGACTAGGTTCAATCTGATAACCTAAAACGCCAAAAAAATCAGACAACCATTGCTGTTGAAGAATTATACGTTCTGCAATATCTTTTTCTTTATTAAAATTATTTATCAATCTAAAATAAGGGGCAGCTAAACTTCCCAATAATTCAGGGGGAGATTTTGTTTCATTTTCAGCCGCAGCTTCTCGCCAGCGTTGAGCAATTCCCTTAATATCATCATTGAGGATAGCATCCAGGTAGTGATTTGAGTAAAACTCATTTTCATTAGTAATTCCTGTTAGTTTACTCATACCTTAGCTCCCTGTAAAACTGCAATGATTTTGATATATGGAGCAGGTTCGGTAGTCATGCTATCCTCTACCCAACGCCAATAATCATTAAAAATTTGCTCAATCCTTCGTTCTGCTTTTGATTTTTTCTCTTCTTTTAAAGGAGTACCGTCTGCAAAACGTAATGTTAGTTGCTCATAATGTTGACCTTTGAGTTTATTTAAACGATTCAATTGTTCCTGTAATTGAACATTAATTGAATCCTCAAAATTCTTACGTGCTTCTAGCATTTTCTTTTGCGCTTCTACAACCGCTATCTCACGTAAATTCAAAAGTTTTTCATCAGTAGGTAACATTTGATTGGGAATCGGCTCCTGCCCCAATCCAGTAAGCTGTAGCGTTTTCTCAAAATCTTCTATATGCTTAAACTTTTGATTTTGAAACACTACACTTACCCACTTATTGACTAGAGGTTGACCACGACGGTTAGGAATTATACCTGACATGACAAATATAACCTCATTGGCTTGTAACTGAGGTAAAACAATGACAGGTGCTTGATGCCTACCGAAAAGTGTTATCCCACGGTCATTTAACCAATCTATTACCGGATGCAGTTCCCAAAGATACTGAATCGAGGGCCAGCGTTCCTCAGATTTTCGTGATTCCTCTAGTTCGCGCATCACTTTATTGCGATCGCCAGACAAACGCAATGCTTGATTTGATGCAGGTTGAATTTCTCTTGGTAAACGCTCAAAACGCGATCGCAATTCATTGGGCATTGTTAACTCGATTAACAACTCTTCCTCCAAACTACGCAGCTGCAAAGGATTTTCCTCATTAACCGCACCCAACGCTGCTAAGGTGTAATGATAGTCATCGGGAAATAAACTTGGCATTTTCTGCATAGCAGCTTGTGCTTGGGGTTCCTCACTCACTTCTGGGTCATCGCTAAGTAAATCAGCAAACCAGTTATCCTCATCCTCTGTCTGCTCACCTGGTTGCAGGCGTGCGTCAAAAGTTTCTGCCGTTTCTCCCTGCTCAATTGCTTCGATAGCTGCGGCTGTCACCTCTACTTCCTTATCAGCATCAAACACTCCCATAAAAACAGAAGGGTCGCCAATATTTTTAATTGCTTGGTCGTCTTTCCTCACCAACACGCTAACAATGCGCTCTGCTTCATCAACTTTTTCGTTAGATGAACGAGTCAATAAATAGCGAATTTGTGGTTGTCGTTCCTGCCCATAACGGTCAACCCGCCCATTACGCTGTTGCAAGGCCATTAATGACCAAGGAATATCAAAGTGTATGAGACGGTGTGAAAAATAATGTAAATTAATCCCTTCCGATGCCACATCTGTAGCTACTACCAGCCGCAGCGGAGATTTTTCACTACCAAACTCTTCGATAATTTCCATCAAATCAACATCTGGCATTCCCCCATCAAGAGTAGCGATCGCTTCTTCTGTTAGCTGTAAATCGCGCTTTAAATTCTCCTTCAGAAAGCGCATCGTTTCCAAACGTTCCGTGAAAATTACAATCCGGTCTTTTGGATCTTTACCCTTCCAAGCAAAGCCTCCATCTTCTGCTGTGATAATTAGTTTTAGTAGTTTTTGATATTTTGAGAAATTTTGATCGTTGATGGTTACTAAAGCAGCTGCTAAAGCTTTCAATTCATCAATATCAGCACTAAAACGCCGATCACCAGTTTTTTCTACCCGATTGATGCGATTGCATACTGTCTCCAAACAAGCCATAGGGCTAGACAGCATAGCTTTTAGCAAAGTAGTTTTAAACAACTTACCTGTAGAAGCTTTCGCGTCAATCCCAGCTAATTTTAAGTTATCGAGAATTTCAAACGCTTTTTCTTCTTGGGGAGAAGCATTAGCTTCCACCGCTAAAACCTGTCGTTCTGGGAATTTTTTGAGAAGTTGCGCTACAACATCTTTTTTAAACCGCCGGACGTACAAATCTCGAATATCTTCCTTAGTGTAGTTCGACTCGTTGGCGATCGCCGTTGGGTCGAGCATATTCATCAAACTAGCAAAGCTTTCTGCGCGTCCATCATGTGGTGTGGCTGATAACATAATTAAACTATCGGAGCGGCTTGCTAAACGGTCAGCCAATTTAGAACGTAACGAAGCACTGCTACCACGTCCTCGACGAGCAACGTTGTGTGCCTCATCAATGACTATTACATCCCATTCAGCTTGCTCAATGTAAGTGCGGTATTCCCTGTCTTGCTTCAGGGTATCAACTGAGACAATAGCTTTATCGTAATAGTGGAAAGGATTATGATTGGTGGGAATACGAGAGCGAATGCGCTGAATACCCACAGAATCAAGACGTACTAGAGGAATAGTAAAACGCACCCAAAATTCTTTCTGGAACTGAGTCAGCATACTTTTGGTTGTAACAACCAAAATGCGTTTTGCTCGTCCCCGACGCATCAACTCAGCAACCAAAATTCCTGCTTCCAAAGTTTTCCCCAAGCCAACAGCATCTGCAATTAACAAACGCTGCCGCGGCATAGAAAGAGCTTTGAGCGTTGGATCTAATTGGTAAGGCAGCACATCCATTGCCGCTTCATGACCAATGTAAAGATTAGTATCAGTGGGAGCAGTTTGCCGCAGATGAGCTTCGAGAAAAAGCAGCGAATTCCTATAGCCAGGAGTATTATCGGATACTAAATTAGTATTTTTCGGGTCTAAAACCTCTAGGTCTTCTTCTAATTCTTTGACAAACCGTGCAGTGCGACCTTTAATAAAATCACTTACACCCACAACTTCTATTACCACAGAACCATTGGGTGTTCTTGAAGTGGATTTTACAAGCCATTCAGCATCTCTAGCAACAATCCGCGCACCAGGAGCAAGTGTTTCCATATCAGCCTAGTTTATTTAACCTAAACGTCGAAGTGATTGTATACCCCCGTCCTATACTTCTTGTTGTGCTGACTATTCTGAACAGGAAATTTCTTTTTACGGAGATTGCTTTGGTGCATGAGATTGAAAGAAGTTTTGACTGCGTAATATTATAGACACAAACTGTTGAATATGTTACAATTATTTACTTAAGTATTGAGAAATATAAAATCTGTAATTTTTGGTAACAGAAAATTCCCAGAAATAGATGAAATACAACAATCTGCGGAAGCTCACATCAACTCATCAGGAGACTTTTAGAGAAGCTTCAATAACCTCATGCCTGTGTTAACGATAGCTTCAAACTGGGCAGTATAAGAGAGCAAGCATAAACCACCTTACTATTGGAATGTTCATGAATGCTTTCCATACCAACTTAATAGAACTGGTCAAGCAACAGGATACGAAAACAACTGCTAAAAGTATTATTAAATTTTTATCACAGCATCTATTGCTAATTGTAGTTTTGCTGTGGACACCCTTAATCCTAATGCAGACTTGGAATGTGCAGCATTCTTGTTTTCCCTTAGTAAATTGGGCAGGTGATCGCTGCCCGATTGAAAGAGTAACTATCAGCCCTAGAGAGCTAAAGCTTAAAGTAGGGAGGTCGCGGCAACTTAAGGCTGATGTTCTAGTCAAAACTAACCTGACGAACACCAGCTCAGTAGACCGAGAAGTAAGATGGATTTCAAGTAATGAAAAGATTGCTACAGTTAATGCTCAAGGTCAAGTTTTTGCAGTTGCCCCTGGTGTAGTAAAGATTACAGGAGTTTCTAAAAAAGACAAAAGTAAAAGTGATACTTTTGACTTATTGGTAGAAGGCATCACTAATGTTGAAATTCAACCTAAGAGTCTTGTAATTGAGGTAGGAGAATCTCGAACATTAATACCCAAGGTTAATGGTTTTGGCAACTTTGAAACTGCTGTTAATTGGTCATCAGCTAACAAAGATATTGCAACTGTTGGTAATAGTGGTTTAGTTACAGCTATTGCACAAGGTGAAACTACTATTCAAGCAATTTCTAAACAAGATAGCCACAAATATGTAAATGCTAAACTGACTGTTTCTCATAATGTCATTATTGAACGAGTCATTATAAATAATAATGAGCCGCTCACTAACCTGAGAGTGGGAGAAATTAAAACAATAACAGCAATAGTTGAAGGCTTAGGAAGCAATAGTGAAGATATTACTTGGTCTTCTAGCAATTCAGATGTCACAATTGTTCTTGGACACGGGCATACAGCGCAATTAGAGGCAATGTCACCTGGTAGTGTAACTATTACAGCGACATCTAACCAAGATAATAGTAAAAAAGACCTGATTCACTTAGAGGTTTTGCCAGCTATCGTTAATTACATTACTGTTCAACCTCAACAACTTGAGCTTGACATTAATAGTACAGCTAAATTGTGTTCGACAGTTAAAGGTATAGGCTCGATTGATCAGACTATATATTGGTCTTCTAGCAATGACCAAATTGCAACTGTTAATAGCGATGGCTTTGTAACTGCGATATCGAAAGGCGAAGTACAAATCACTGCTACTTCAAAACAGAACTTTAACCAACGTGCAACTACTACAGTGAAAATTCCTAGAGGAATAAACTGGTTTGCTATTGGTGCTGGCTCAATTGTTACAGCTGGAGCAACTGTTATTGGCGTACCCTTACCAGCTGCCTTAGCTTTAGGTTCAGCAACAGCTACAGGAATACATAATTGGCAAGCAGTCATTCCATTTCCTTGTAGTTAGAGCATTAGTACTAACTTTTCCAGATTTCTAAAATTTTATGTAATATAGAGGCGCAATAATTATGAACTCTCAAAATAATTCAAATCAGAACTCACAATTAAGTTCTTTTATTTCAACGGATTTAATCAGAATTATTGTGATTTTAGCTTTTGCAGCTAGTGTTATCTATTTACTTAGCTCCCATTCTGATTGCTGGTTTAGTATTTCTTGCCAACCTGACATTCATAAAACTGGGTACGAACTTTCAACAATTCTTGTTGGATTTCTAACAACTATTTCTTTGACAGCAGTCTTTGGTACTCCTTTAGCTCCAGCAGCAGTTGTAGGCGTACTTGCCTGGTTTGCTCTGAGATTTTGGCTTTAAAAAGCTTTAAGGATAATTACTCATGAATATTGTTGAACTTAAGAATGTTACTAAGTCTTTTGAGGAAAGTGGGCAGAAACGCAAAATTCTAGATAATGTTAACCTGGCTATCCAAGCGGGTGAATTTATTATCCTCAAAGGTGAAATGGGAGCTGGAAAAACCACTTTAATTAACTTGATATTAGGTTTACAAATACCTGAATCAGGTACAGTTAGAGTTTTCGGTTATGCTCCAGAACAACCAGAATCTAAGCTTAAGCTCGGTTTGATGTTGCAAAAAACTAGAGCGCCAGGAAATCTAAAAGTTGAGGAAACGATAAATCTTATTCGCAGTTTTTATCCAAAATCATATTCTACAGCAGAATTATTAACTAGAAGCAAGTTAGAGCAGAAACGCTATAGCTGGGCTTCTTCTGATGAGTTAAGCGGAGGAGAGGAGCGATCGCTATATTTTGCGTTAGCAATTGCAGGAAACCCTGAATTTTTGATTTTAGACGAACCAACTACAGGTCTAGATCCTCATGCAAGAAGTAGGGTTTTACAGCAAATTCGAGATTTTGCAAATGAAGGAAAAACTATTCTCCTAGTTAGCCATATTGAATCAGATGCAGATGCAATATCGGACTTAGCAACTCGAACGTTAACACTTAGTCATGGAAAAATTCAGGAAGTTCGTACTGACAATTTTGAACAGCTTCAACAATCAATTTCAAAGTTTGGAGGAGCATACAGTCGCTCTGAACAACCAGTCGTCAAACCAAAGAATTTATTTTCTATGTTGCTTGGACAGACAAAGGTGGAGTTATTGAAATTAATTCGGCAACCTATAGTTCTGCTAAGTATGCTGGCACTATATAGTGTTGTGGCACTTTTCCCAAGAAATGATCCAAATGCTCTATTTTATATGACAGGTCTTGCAACTATCAACCTACTGATAGTTGCAATTCAGACACTTAGTATACAAATTGCAACTGAGCGAAAACAAGGGTGGGTAAAATTGCTCCGAGTTACTCCTTTACCAGCTTGGATATACCTAACCTCAAAGGTGATTATTGCTTTTATAGTCTCTTTTACAGGCATAATTTTAATGTTTAGCTTGGGGATATTCAAAGTTGGCATGAGCCAACCTTTTTTTGACTGGGTAATACTTTTCTTCAGCCTAATTTTAGGGATTGTTCCTTTTGCAATCTTTGGTTTTGTCATTGGTTATACAATGGATGCAAATAGTATTTCTCTAGTAAGTGCATTTCTTATTGGTCTGGCTGTGTTCAGTTCTGGTAGTATTCCATTACCTGGAATGCCAGAGTGGTTGCAAAATTTGATTCCCTTCTCACCGTTTTACCACTACGCTCAAATTGTAATGTGGGCAGGACATATACAGATAGCTGAATTTTACAATAACTATCTAGCTATACATCTAGAATGGTTAGTCTGGACTACTTGTGTTGCTAGTTTTTTAGCAATCTGGGCATATCAGCGCAATCGTGCAATCAGTTAATGCAGTATCAATAGACTATCTACCCGATAGATTACAGTAGATGATTTGAACATAATAATTTAACCAAGTGCTACCAAGTAAGCTATATGTGCAAATATTTTTATTTTGTCACTTACTTGACTATAATTTACTTCAGGTAGCGCTCAAATCTATCTTTCTTGGATCTTTAGTTGATATCCATCAAATATCTTGAGAAACGAGTGCGTATTTTGCATCTATTTTACTTTTTATATGCTTAAAAAATTAAGGCATTCAAGCTTATAGCAATTATTGAATAGTTTTTATATATAGATATTAATTTTAAAATATTTTAATTCTATTTAACTAGAAGTTAATTACTTTATAACTTATTTAAAAAAGGAAAAATGACTCATGAATATTACTACTATACTTGACCAAATTGACATGGGCAGTATTGCCTTACCAGAATTCCAACGGGGTTACGTTTGGAATCGTGACCAAGTTCGTGGATTGATGAATTCACTTTACCGTAAGCATCCCATTGGTAGCTTATTAGTGTGGGAAACCAAAACTGAACAAGCAATTGACCATGCTCGTGGTGATGGCAAGCTATCTACAGGCACAGTTAAACTGTTGCTTGATGGTCAACAGCGTATTACTTCTTTCTACGGTATCGTCCGGGGCAGACCACCTCAGTTTTTTGATGGCAATCCTCAAGCTTTCACTGGATTGTACTTCAACCTAGAAGAAGAAATATTTGAATTTTATGCTCCTGTTAAAATGAAGGATAACCCCTTGTGGGTAAATGTTACTGAACTGATGCAGCAAGGTGTAGGAGTTTTCATTGGGTATTTAATAAAAATTCCAGAGATTCAATCTCAATTAACTATTTACATCAATCGTTTGAATAAACTTGAAGGCACTAAAAATATTAACCTTCATATTGAAGAAGTTAGCGGTGAAGATAAAACTGTTGATGTCGTTGTCGAAATTTTCAACACTGTTAATAGTGGAGGAACCAAACTATCTAAGGGTGATTTAGCACTAGCAAAAATTTGTGCCCAATGGCCTGATGCCCGCACTGAACTTAAAGCAAGTCTGACGAAATGGAATAAAGCAGGATTTGACTTTCGTTTGGAGTGGTTGCTCCGGTGCATTAATGCAGTGATTACCGGAGAGGCTATGTTCTCTGCACTCAAAGATGTTGATACTGCCACATTTAAAGACGGGTTATACAAGGCAGAAAAAGCGATTGATACGCTGCTCAACTTGATTTCCGGCCGACTTGGACTCGACCACAATCGCGTACTTGGTGGCATTTATGCATTCCCCGTAATGGTGCGTTACCTTGTTGGGTGTGGTGGGTATCTGAGTGATTACAAAGAACGTGACAAACTATTGTACTGGTACGTGCATACTTTATTGTGGGGACGGTACGCCGGTTCAACTGAGAGCGTTTTAACCCAAGATTTACACGTATTGCAATCTTCGGATAACCCACTTGACCAACTGATCGCCAACTTACGGCAGAATCGTGGGGACTTGGAAATCAAAGCTATTGATTTTCAGGGCTGGGGTATGGGAGCAAGATTTTATCCGTTGGTTTACATGCTCACCCGCGTGCATCAAGCAAAAGATTGGGATAGTGGTATTGAACTGTCTAAACATCTTTTAGGTAAGCACAACTATTTAGAAGTTCATCATATTTTTCCCAAATCACTACTTTACAAAGCTGGATACCCAAAATCAGAAGTTAATGCGATCGCTAATCTCACCTTCTTAACGCAACACACCAATCTCAAAGTCTCAAACCGTCATCCTTCGGAGTATTTTGAGGCATTCGAGTATACTCAACCCGGGGCGATCGCAACCCACTGGATACCGATGGAACGCAGTTTGTGGCAAATTGAAAACTATCGTGATTTCTTAGCCGCACGCCGTGAACTTCTAGCTCAAGCTGCTAATAGCTTTTTGAATAGCTTACTTGCTGGAGATATTCCCGAAGCAAAAGCGACTCCTCCTATTATGGAGCATCAAGACATCGAAAGCTCTACTACGGTTATGCCAGTGGCTGAAGAGAGAGTTTTAGAAGAATGTAATGCATGGGTGCAAGAGCAGGGATTGCCGATTGGTGAATTGATGTATGAACTGATTGATTCCACAGGCGCGGCGATCGCTGTTTTGGATTTAGCGTGGCCTAATGGTTTGCAAGAGGGCAAAAGCCAACCTATTGCTTTACTAATTGATGCAGATCAGGAAATAGAATCAATTGCTAATCGCCTTGGTTATCTTTACTTCACTGACATAGACAAGTTCAAAAGCTATGTTGTCCAAGAGGTTCTTACTATAGAGTTTCCGTCAACACAGGACTATAAGCAAGCTTTTATAACTATCAGTAGTCAAATGACCAATAGCCATAAACTTATGCTGAAAGCGCACTACCATGCACCTGCACAAATTATTACTGCAACTGGATTAGCAAAGGCAGCTGGATATGAAAATTTCGGTGGTGCAAATCTGCAATACGCCAGAATAGCGGAACTGGTTGCAAATCACTTAAACTACGTACCCCCTGAGCGTGACGATAATGGTAAACCATTTTGGTCGCTAATGTTGGCTTCGGGGTACTGGAAGACATTGGAAGATACCGAAAGTACTACTCAACGAGAATGGCAATGGCAGTTACGCCCACAGGTTGCTCAAGCTTTAAAAGATTTAGGTTGGATATAAATCAAATATAAATCCTTCAGCTATCGCTTAAATTAAGTAGCTATTGCGAGAATATTTCTCAATAGCTACTTAAAAAGCAAGTTATGTAAAAACTATCATAGAAAAATTTCAGCACACTCTAATGTTGAGAGAAATAAACATATACAGCGAGCGTAAAGATTTTACAAAAAAGTATAATCTTTCAAATCTCTTTGCAGAGTTCGCATGTCAAGCAACATTTTCTGATTTTTATGAGATATGTCAACTTTTTGAATTCGCTACTACGTATTATAAAAACAAAGGAATAAAGCAATGGGACAAAGGGTACGATTTAGAAAAAATCTCCCACAATATTCTCAAAGGAGAGGCTTTTGTAATTAGAAATGAAAGTGGAGTTTTGTTATGTACTTTTTCGGTCGCTAAATTCCTGCCAGATTATTATCCTCATTCACTGACAACAGATGATAATATTTGGCTGATTAAAAGTTTTTGTACAAATTTAAGACAAAATAAATTGATTGGAAGAAAAGTTATTCCTCAAATTATTAAAACCGCACTTCATCGTCAAATTTCTCAGATATATATAGACTGTGTTATGGATAATCCAACTTTAGAAAGTTATTATCAAAGATATGGATTTACACGTATAGCAATAGTTCAGCATCCAATCTACAATCAAAATATGGCTATTATGATATTGAATCTTTAGATTATAACTGTTTAATATCTAGTAGAAAACCTATTATTAAAAAAGTATTAGCTGGGATTATTGAAAATCCTTTAACTATTAACATCCGCCAATTCGACCTCGGTATGGAGCATCGAGTTTGGGTATGAGAATCGAACGCGACCCATTGTGCTGTATACCATTGTAGTGAGGGATAGTTTGATTTGTTGTCGGTACAGCGATAGTGTAGTCAGCAGTTTCTAAAACTTGATGATGTTGAGATTGAATCTGCTCAATAGAAATATTTTTTATAGCTTCAGGGTCTATTGTGTGGAATTTTGGCTCACTCATACAATTTATATACTTGACAAATTATAGTTACACAATAGCTACAACAAAAGATTAAGTGATTTCGGAACTAAAAAATCAGTCGGCAGTTAAAAACAGGCATAGCTTACCAACTGTCAATTTACAATTGTGAGAATAAGTCTGATTCGCTACGATGACATTATCAATTGAGCAGATTTAAGTATGGCAAAGCAAGATGCTCCGCTCACAGGAGAAGCGTTAATTAAAGAAGTCTGTCGTCGCATTCGAGTAGCTCGTAGCTATTGGGATGCTCATAAAAATGCCGCTTGTCGAGGTGAGCGCGAGCGCGCATTGACCCTTTACAACACATTAACTAAAGAGCAGAAACAGCAGATACCGCAAGTGTTGCGGGTGTGGCTGCGTTATCGCAGTGAGAAATATTTTGGCGCACATCGAACACCGCCAAAGTCGAGACTACCAAGGCGATAAGCCTGACGATATGGCTACGCTTACCGCCAATAAAATGAGCTTGTTCTTGCCGAAATTGCTATTACAGGATTTGCATATCCTTGAGTCACTGAGAAATACAGTAATTGTGACAGCTAACTGTTTAGTTCTCATACTTAGACTAAGGGATAATCATGTCTTCATTTAAACGCCGTCATTTTCTGCTACTCGCAAGCTCAACATTAGCAACATTAGGTTTAGGGCAGTTGGATGTAAGTCAACAGGGAATTTTTGATACTAAAGCTTATGCCCAAAACACACCGCGAAAATTAGCATTATTGGTAGGAATTAATGAATACTCTGATGGTGTGGCTCAGTTATCGGGTTGTGTTAATGACGTTGTATTGCAACGTGAGTTATTAATTCACCGCTTTGGTTTTAATCCTCAAGATATTTTGACTCTAACTGATAAACAAGCCACGCGCAAAAGTATCTTACAAGCCTTTGAGGAGCATTTGATTAAGCAAGCTAAACCAGGGGATGTGGTAGTATTTCACTTTTCTGGACATGGTTCACGAGTAATTGACGCGGATCGGGATAATCCAGATGGTCTTGTTAGTAGTTTGGTTGCTGTTGATAGTCAATTAGCATCGGAAAATTCTTCTAGCACCAAAGAGGTTACAGGACACACACTTTGGTTATTGATGGCAGCATTAAAGACGGAAAATGTGACTTTTGTCATCGATACTATCTATTCTGGTGGTTTAGTCAGTAGCCCATTGAAATCATCTCAGTTAAAGCAGAAATTTCAAGTTAGCTCCGAAGAAAAGGCTTACCAAGCAAGTTGGTTACAACGTTTAGGTTTGCCAGCAGAGGAATTTATAAAACAACGGAGAATCGGAATACCTAAAGGAGTTGTGCTTGCAAGTGCAAGGCGCGATCAATTTGCCATCGATGCCAGCTTTAATGACTTTAATGCAGGACTATTTACTTATACTTTGACACAGTATCTCTGGCAGCAAAGTGGAAATCTAACTTTGGGTGAATCATTTGTGAATATTGCTCGCAATGTCCAGGCTTTGAGTTTTGAGCAAGGTAATTTTCAAGAGCCTGTACTTTTTGTTAAAACCAACAGTGATTATCAGCAACGTCCCATGTATTTTATTGGAGTACAAACACCGAGGGCAGAAGCGGTAATTACTCAAGTTAAGGAAAATCAAATAGAAATTTGGCTTGGTGGTGTTAATCTAAAAAATTTGGAGAACTTGAATAAAAGTGCTGTTTTTGAAATCATCAATGCTGAAGGTCAGCAGCAAGGAATAGTTAAGCTTGAAAGCCGTAGAGGATTGGTGGGATATGCAAAATTGCTAGAATCTCCAACATCTATATCACTAAAACCTGGACTTTTATTACGTGAGAAAGTTCGATCCACTCCTTCTAGATGAACCGTTGCTTTTTAAATGTGAATTGAAATAAATGAGGTTAGGTAAAATACCTGACCTCCCACAAATAAAACAATAATACTGTAAGTTTACTCAATCTGATTAACTCACCACTTCAAATGGAATCGACATCACAGCTAACTTATTTGTATCAACCCCACGTTCTCCCTCTGGAAGTTGAATATTTTCAACAACGATTCCACCGCGAGTGCTTCTGTCTAAATCATCAAGCAAATTATTAGTTAAACCTAAAAATTCATCTCCGGTTGCTGTTATGAGGCTGCGTTTACCAGCTTGTCTTTGGGAATCTGCAAGTTTTTGTAGATTATCAAGTAAATCCCGTAATGGTGTTGGACTGGCGATGATAAGTATTTCTGAAAAGCCCAATGGCTTGCCAATGTTTATCCTTGTTCCGCTACGTTGATGTTCGGCTTTGGGAATTAATACTTTACTTGTAGCTTCTATTGATGCGGCTAATATGGGTTCTTCTGACCAATCATAGGGGAAGAGAATTCCTATTTCACCAGCGCTATCTATGCCTAAAATACTGACGTAAAGGGGCACTGATTCTTTATTATCAACATGGAAGGCAATTTTTGTTTCCAAGGGTAATTTTGGTATTCCAGAATCAGAAATATTTACTGGTTTGCTTGGTGTTGATTCGCTTCCAGTATCATTATTTAGTTTGGCTCCCCGAGGTGTAAAAGTCTTGGCGAGAGGTTCTTGAGTATCAGCAATAATCATCGAAACGGAAATATTAATTTTTGATGTATTTTTGTTACCCAGAATATCTTTAACAACTCGAGTAGCCCAGAATGATTGAAGTTTCGATTGTAAGCGTTTAACTGCGGCATTTATTGTTTCTCCAGCATCGCCAAAAGAGTTAACAATAATTGCATCTAATGTAGGTGTAAATAAACCAAAGCTACCCACCGTAGGTAAATTTGGGATTTTTTGTTTCTGTAATTCCTGATATTTGGCTTGAGTCATCCTGCCAAATATATATTGCACTTCTTTTTGTCGCAGAGGTAAGGCTTCAATACTGGGTATTGCTTGTAATGCTTGTTTTGCTTGAGCAATAGTATTTCTATCAAGAGAACTATCATCAAGTCCGATTTTTAAAGTTATATTTTTCGGGATACTGCGTATACGCTCTTGTAAAAGAGTTCCTTTTGCTAATGGTGTTTGTGCGCGTGTAGTGTTGAGTAATTTACCTTTAGCAAATAAGCCATTACGGGATTCAATTTGTACTTGTCCGTGTGGTTCTCCTTTTTCATCGACAACTGTTAAAATTGCACTTTTATTAAAACCTTCTATACTTTGGGATTCGATTCCACCCAACCATAAATTTACTTGATTGCTATTCACACCTGTGACTACGGCTTCTGCAGGAATTGGTGTAGGTGGTAAAAAGTATAATGGGGAGTTAGAGTTTGTGATATTCGTTTCTATTTCTGCTTCTTGAAAACCTCCTCTGTGCAATGCGAGATTCTGAGCATTGCGGCTAACACTTGTAAAAGTTCTTGCGAAAGATTCATTTCTATTTAACTGCCAAAGATATTGAGTTAAAGTATAAGTAAAAGCCCCTGCACTGAAATCACTAAATTGACTATCACAAGCAAATTGGTCGCGTTTTGCAGCTGCAATTACAATTCCTTTAGCAACATTTTGGCGGCGTTTGTTGATAAATTCTGTTGGTGTAAGTCTGGGTTCGGCTTTCGCCAACCATTTACCCTGTTCCTCATATTCTGCTTTACTGGGTAAGAAATTACTTCCACCATCGCGGGAACGAACAGCAAAATTTCCTCGTTTCGTACCCCCTGAATGACAGCAATCTAACACCACAGTGACGTTTGCAGTTTGCAATGCATACATGAGTAAAAACAGCGTGTGTCCCATGATATCTTTCACCACACCACCATTTGGAGGTAAGGAACTATCAATTGGGACAATTGTACCGTTGAGCCCATCGGGCATATCTTTGTCTTTATCTAGTACCCGCGAACCATGTCCGGAAAAGTGAAATACCACTACATCACCCGGTTTGGCTTGCTTGATGAGGTGTTCGTCAAATGCTTGTAAAATTCCTTGGCGTGTAGCTTGTGAGTCGGTTAAAGTCAGAATATTTTTTTCGTTAAAACCAAAGCGGTTGATTAGTAACTCCTGTTGTAAGGAAACATCGGTTAAGCAACCTTGTAGAGGCGGTATGCCATTTTTATAATCGTTTATTCCCACCAGTAACGCCAGTTTGCGGGGTGTATCTTGTGCTAGGGCTTTTGCGTAACGTTCTCCTTGACGCATAATTTCTAACTGGCTGATACCCATTGTGGCTAAAGCAGAACCAGCGAATTGGATAAATTGACGGCGTTTGATGTAGGACATGGTGATTTTGGATTTTAGATTGTTTGGTGATTTGTATTTCTGGGGTGTGGGAGGATATGCCAGTTTTGACCTCTTTTCTGTAAAGATAAAGGCTTTAAAATTTTCTATTTCGTTGCCAAGGGTAGGTCATTGAGATTCACCGATGAGGGTAAAAGCTGCCCATTGTGATGGATTTGAATATTTTTTCTTGGTGTCGAGCATGGCTTTTCTTAATGCTGTGGCTTTATCCATTTTTTGTTGTAAATTTTGATAAAATTCAGTCATTAAAAATGCAGTTGAACCATCATCTACTGACCATAGGGAGACGATGACGCTTGGTACTCCTGCACTAATAAAAGAGCGAGATAAACCGATCACACCATCCCCTGTAATTCTTCCTCTACCTGTATCGCAAGCACTGAGAACTACTAAATTAGCTTTGAGTTCCAAGCCAAAAATTTCTTCTGCGGTTAGGAGTCCATCGCGTTTTTGCTCTTCTTTGCTGAGGGGGGATGAAAGGGAGTTAGGATTTTCTGGTGTGAGAGCGATGGAACTGTCTAAACCGCGAATATCATCAAATAATCCGTGGGTGGCAAAGTGAATAATTTGTGCTTGGGGTAAGCGTTGAACTACGGTGGATTCTGTAGCTTGTTTACCAATTAAGGGTTGAGTTTTAAATAAATTAGCAATGGCTTTTGCTTCTTTTTCTGCTTCAGGTAAAGGTGGTAATTTTTGTTGGTTGTCGCCAATTTTTATTGTGACTTTGGGCATGATGGGATTACCCACAATCAGCATATTCTTACTCTGTAGGGGTTGGTTGCCAAGTTTTTGATATTGTTTTTTAGTTAAATCTAAAACCTGAATTGATGGAGATGTGAGGATGGTATGTTTTTCTATCAGGTATTTGCCATTTTTATCTTGCAATGCAGGGAAGGGAACTAGAAATAATGAGCTTTGAGGGATGAATACTACTTTATCGGTTTCTTTTTTGGGCAATAGGTCAGCGATGGGTGAGATTAATATTTCGTGGAGTTTTTGTAAGCGTTTTTTCTGGTTTTCTGGATTTGGTGGAGGTGGGTTTTCCATTTTTGCACCTCTGACACCAATTGATTGACGGCTGATTTGAACTAATTGTTCTAAATTTGTCTTGTCTTTCTGCCATAATGCTTTAAAATCGGCTTTGCGGAATGTGACTTCACCCGTGGGTTTGATTACCCAAATATAAAGTTCTGATTCTTCAGTTTTGACTTGACCTTCAACTTGGGATTTATAATTAATAGTTGAATATTGAACAATAGTCGAATTTTGAGTTTTAGCGACTTGTTTGATCTGTTCAATTTTTAATTGGTATTGTTTCGGCTGAGTTTGATTATAATTATCAAATTTTGCTAACGAATCCACCAAAGCTCTCGCTCTACCTGCTTCGGAAATTTCTAAAGCTGCATCTGTTTTATTTTGTGCGACAAGGACTTCTTGTAGGATGCGATATGTGTTAGCTAAAGTATCAAAAACTAAGACTCGATTCAAGTTATTACCACTATTTACTCTTATAGATTCCCTTACTTGAATTGCCTCAGTTAGTGCTTTTTCTGCTGCTAGGAGATTTCCTTGATTTTTAAAAGCGACTCCAAGGTTATGTAAGGCTTTACCCAAACCTACAAATGTGTTTGTCTTTCTCTCAATTGCTACACTTTGCTGTAAGTAGTCAATTGCTTTAGTACTATCTCCCAATGCATCGTAAATATTACCCAAATTCATTAATCCACCTGATTCGGAGACTTTCATTGCTCGTGCAATATCTAAAGATTGTTCATAGTAATCAATAGCTTTTATAAAGTATCCTAAATAAAAATAACTACCTCCCAAATCAGATAATGCTTGACTTTCACTGGCAGGGTTGCTAATTGCTCTGGCAATTGCTAAATGCTGCTCATGGTAACTAATTGCTGTTTTGTGGTCTCCCTGAGAATTATATACATATCCTATGTCCCCTAAAACTCCAGCTTCAGCTTCACGATCGCCTATTTGCTTTGCAATTTCTAAGCTCTTTAAATAATATTCTTTTGCTTTAGAATATTCTCCGAAAGAATGATAAATACTTCCTAGAATTGACAAATTTAGTTGCTTGCCATAAGGGTTATTGACTTCTTCTGCAATCGCTATGCTTTGTTGTATGAGTTCAATAGCTTTTCCGTAATTTCCTATTAGACTGTAAGAATGTCCGATATTACCTATTGCCATTCCTTCCTGTAAGCGGTTATACATTTTTCGTGCGATCGCTAAAGACTGCTCGTGATAACTAATAGCTTGTTCGTAGTCTTCCTGGTTTTGATAAACATTCCCTAGATTAGCTAATACTTTTAATTCACTTAAGCTGTCTTCAATTTCTCGTGCGATCGCTAGTTGCTGTTGAAAATAATAAATAGCTTTTGGATAATCTCCCTTTCTACGGTAAGCAATTCCTAAATTACCTAATGCTCGATTTTCGTTGAGGGGGTCACTATTTTTTCTGGCCATAGCTAAAGATTGCTCAATATAACCAATTCCCCGTTCATAATTTCCCAGGAAAACATCATTGATTCCTATATTGTTTAAGGCGGTCGCTTCGCTAATTGGTTCTTTTATTTCTCGATATATTTTTAGAGCTTGTTGATTTAATTCTATAGCAGCTTTAAATTGGCTAGTGTTGGACATTAAAACGCTTTGATCTAACAGTAAATTGGCTTCTGCAAAACGCCTGTCGTTTAGTCGTTGAATAAATAGTATTGACGGAAGGACTTCAGATTGTAATTTACGATTTTTTGTTTCTTTAGCGAGTATAAAACCTTCTTCCAAATACTCAATCGCTTTTGGATAGTTTTTCATCGATAAGTAAGTAATACCGAGATTTCCCAGAGCGTTACCTTCAGCTTTACGATCTTTTATTTCTCGGTAGATTTTTAGTGCTTGTTGAAAAGATTGTAATGCTGCTTCAAGTTGATTTTTTTTAAGCTGCTCAATACCTTGCAGAAATAATCTATCAGCTTCCGCTTTCCGTGCATCCAGCGTCTGCGCCAAAACTGGCGATTCAGTAAACACCATCGGCAAACTAGAACCCAAGGAAGTCGAAACAACAGCCAACAGACAAACCAAAACACCTAACCCAACTTTGCAGGAACGCATAGCCATACCCCCACTACAACAAACCAACCAAAGTAAAACCAGCCCAATCGCGAGGATTTGGATACTTTATTCATCGTTTCCAGCATCGCTTGACGTAACGCACCCGCTTTATCCGTATTTCTGCTTAAATTACCATAAAACTCAGTAATCACAAATGCGAGTGCTACAGATTCCCCTCCAAACAGATGGGAATCTGGGCTTAATATTTGCATTAACTAATTTGCTTTAGCAGGTCAAGTGCTGTCTTCATATTCTCAGTTTTACCCTCTCTTTTATACAGTTCCGCCGCTTGTTTTAAATCTGCAACTGCTCCCTGTTTATTACCTAAATTCCCCTGAGCAATACCACGCCAGAAATAAGCGTGGGCGAAGTCTGAATCTAATTTGATTGCTTGATTAAAATCTGCTAGTGACTGTTCGTAGTCTTTTAAGTATAAGTAAGCATAACCTCTACCAAAGTATGAGTAATGGGAATTTGGCTCAATCCGAATTGCTTGATTAAAATCATCAACTGCGGGCTGATACTTTTCTAGTTGGATATATGCTAAACCTCGCAGTATATAAGCTCCATAATTATCTTTATCTTGTTGTAAAATTTGATTACAATTCTCAATTACTTGGTCATAATTGCCCTTTTGTAGATACTCTGTTGCCTGATTTAATAAGGTCTCGATATTGTTACTATTTCCAGAGTTGTAGGTATGTGTAGATTGAGGGTTGATTGATGGTGGCTGTAGTTGTGGCTTGAGTTGAGTTTGAGTTTGAGCAATCAGGATTGGTTCTGGTTGATTAAGTTTTTCTGCCAAAACTTTGGGACTAGAAATAATCGCACCTAATACAGCCATGCCAAGTGCTATTGTGAATTTTTTCATTTTTTCGCTTCCTAAATTATTGATGATTGTTGGGTGATGTTGGCAAAAGAAAACTAGATACTTTCGGCAGAGTGAATTACAATTGTTTTTCCGTTCTGGAAGTATCTTGTGCTTTCTTGGTTATATGTATTTCTGGGAGAAAGGAGGATATGCCAAAATTTTGCAGGTTGGTGAAATTTTTTTTGAATTCCCGTTTATTCGGCGTTGCCAATGAGGGTGAAAGCCGCCCAGTGTATGGGATGGGGATATTTTTTCATTGTGCTTAACATTGCTTGACGTAGGGCTTTGGCTTTGTCAGGATTTTGCTGTAATTGGCGGTAAAATTCCACCATTAAATCTGAGGTGGAACTATCATCAACCGCCCACAGGGAAACAATGACGCTTTCTGCTCCCGCAGTCAGCAAGGAACGGGATAATCCCACGACTCCATCACCTGTGATTTCGCCTCCACCAGTATCGCAAGCACTTAAAACTACTAAGTCTGCGTTCAAATTTAAGTTAATTATTTCGGTGGTTTTGAGCAATCCTTCGTTGACACCAGGAGTATCGGGAGTCAGTGCGATCGCACCTGGTATTCTTTCCCCAAAGCCATAAAGTAATCCATGTGTGGCTAAATGAATTATTTTGGCGGTTGATATTTTTTGCAGTACGGCAGATTTTGTTGCTTGTTTACCGATCAGAGGTTGAGTGTTGAGGATGGGGGCTATTTTATTCGCTTCTTTTTCCGTACCCGGTAAAGGAGGTTGTTGTACGGGGGGAATCCCTGTAATTGGCATAATTGGGTTCCCTACTAGTAATGTATCTCCCGGTTGCAGAGATGCAATATTCAATGTTTCTGTGTTTTTACGGGTGTAGTTTAATACCTGAATTGCTGGAGCGGTGAGGATGGTATGCTTTTCAATCAGGTATTTGTTGTTTGCATCCTTGAGCGCTGGGAAGGGGACGAGAAATAGGGATTCATTGGGGATAAAAATTACGCGATCGCTCGGATTTTTGGGGAGATGATTGGCGATCGGTGTAATGAGTAGTTCGTGGAGTTGTTGTAAGCGTCGTTTTTGAGTTTCTGGACTTGGTAGGGGTGGGTTTTCAATTCTCGGCCCACGTTCTTTGGCAACAGCGCCCATAACACCAAGAGAACGGCGGCTGGTTTCTACTAATTTTTTCAGAGGTGTTTTGAGGGATTTTAAATCTACTTTTTTGAAAGCAATTTCTCCTGTCGGTTTGACTACCCAAATGTAGAGTTCTGAGTTGTCAATTACGGAATATTCGACAAATGTCGCTTTTTGCTGTTGAGCAATTTTTTTGAGTTGAGCAATTGATGGAGTGGATGATTGCGGAGCCGTATCTGCTATGGAAGTTTTTGTGCGTGAGGCTAGCAAATCAATAAATGCTCTGGCTCTACCTCTTTCTGATATTTCTAATGCTGTAGTAATTTTATTTTGGCCAATCAAAGCTTCTTGTAGAAAACGGTAGGTGAAAGCTTGCGTTTCAAAAATTGATATTTTTTGATCATCAGTTAATTGCCGCGTTCTCAGAGATTCCCAAACCTCAATAGCTGCTAATAAAGTTTTTTCTGCATCAGCATAACTACCCAAACTGTTGTAAGCTGCGCCAATATTATTGAGAGTTAGTCCTTCGCCAACTGTATCACCAATTCGTTGACGAATAGCCAAGGCTTGCTGATAGTAGTCTAAAGCTTTAGCATACTGTCCTTGTTTTTTATAAACAAATCCGATGTTGTTAAGAGTTTGTCCTACATCTGCTATATCGTTGATTGTTTTAAGTATGACTACAGCTTGCTGAAATGACTCCAAGGCTTTCGCATACTGTTGTAAACTACTGTAAACTGCCCCAATGTTGTTTAGAGTTTGCCCTTGACCTGCTTTATCGTCAATTTCTCTAGCAATATCTAACGCTTTTTGATAGTACTCCAAAGCTTTATCATATTCTTTCAAATTGTCGTAAGCCAACCCAATGTTGTTAAAAACTCTTCCTTTACCAACTGTGTTGCTAATTTGTTTGACAACAGCTAAAGCTTGCTGATAGTATTTCAATGCTTCATCATACTGTCCTAAACCGTTGTAAAGCAAGCCAATATTGTTGAGAGTTGCAGCTTTACCTTCTATATCACTAATTTTTTGACGAATGCCTAAAGATTGCTGATAGAATTCCAAGGCTTTACTATACTGTCCTAGATTGCGGTAAACTTCCCCAATATTGTTTAAGATAGCCCCTTTACCTTGTTCATCTCTAATATTTTTAAAAATAACTAATGCTTTCTCAAAGGACTGCAAAGCTTGTCGAAACTGACCTGTGTTTAATTGCTGGAGACCTCTTCGATTGAGTTGCGCTCCTTCATTCCTAGTTTCTGAAATCCTTTGTACCTGTGTAATCTGTTGCATTGTACCCTTTGTATGTGAATCTGCAACATCTGCTAAACAAAAGGAGCTTAAGAAAGTAATCAAGGTAGCCTGATAAACCAATATTGATAATTTATTTTTGGCTTTATAAGCATTATTAGATTGGTATTTAAAGCAACTCAGACTTTTACGCATTTTTCAAACCCTTGAATAAATATCTCCTAAAAAGACTGGTATGTCTTAGGCAAATGAGGTTATGCTTTTTGAGCATTCAAAAAGTGCCATTATGATGCAAGCATCTTTTTAACTACTCAAAAACCTCAGTAAGAGCCTTGCACTACAGATTTTTAATGTCCAGATGCATCAGGACTACACAAAGACTTAACAATCTCTTCCCGCGTTTTGACTAACTCTGGTGAAGGTTTGTCCACCGAGTAAGCTTGCTGCAAAGCATCTGAGCGCAATGGTGGATCTTGTGCTAAAAAATACTCCGCTTTTACAAACGCTATCCCCTCAGCACTTGTTCCCTTAGCTTTTTCTTGCTGTTCCAAATTCTGCAAATCATTGGTAATGCGCTGTCTTTGCTGGGGTTCCATGATTTTAAACGCAATATTTCCTGTCCACGATTGGTCAATAACTGCTACTAACCAACGGTAAGTTTGACCAAGTTGCAAGGGATTCCCTGTATAAGTTGCATAAAGCTGTCCTGTTTGGATATTGTCAGTCGCACTCGCATCGGGAATACCTTGAGAAAGTCCGATTTTTTTCAGATTCCCTTGCCAAATTATAAACGGGCGATCGCTCCAAATAGTTTCACCACGATCTGGTGCAGCAATACAAACACCATTTATCGTTGGACGCGATCCACCTGTTCCGCTTCCCACGGGAGGTTTCCTCCGAAAAATATTCCACCAAGAAAAAGACGGTTGTACTGGACGCTTTTCTGCGTGGGATACTTGATTGGGCAAAACAGGGATAAATGTAGCAGTCATCGCAGATATCAACAAGCTGGGTAAAATCCAGTTGTAATTATTCATAAACCTTTCTCCGTAAAAAAGCTGATGTGAAATATGTCCAAACAGTCGCAGATGGTAAAAACCAAGGTATTACAATTGCTCGGGATGATATGTATATTTCCAAACTAATAATTCCATAAACGACTGTTAGTAAAGAAAGTAGTATCAGCCATTGCCAGCGATAGTGGGAATGTTTGCGTAATAAAAAGTAGAGATATTTTCCCATCAAGACAGCAATCCCCAATATCCAAACATCGGGAATAGGTATAACCAATCTCTGCGTAAGAAAATGATGCACCATATAGGCATGAACTTCTCCACCAGGTATGATTTTGCTATTGTTTCCCTGTTGAAGTCGCCAAAAATCTAGTGCTGGGGGTACATCAAAATTATCTTCTTTATCCATCGACATTCCCGCTTCATCATATCCCCCTGCTGCAATGATAACTACTTGTTTTTGTAGGTTCGCTAAAGGTAGATTTTTACTATCTTGTTCTAACAATTTCCACGCAGGGACGGATTCATATACTTGATTGGGAGGAATAGAAAAATCAATAATCGGATGCAGCCACATTTGGGAAAGGATAGTACTGTAATCTGTGATTGGTTGCAACCGAGAACGAGGTGAATTCAAAATCGTATTCTCTCGGATATTCTGTTTATTCTTGTTAAGATGGCTATTTAACTGCTGCCAAAAATTACTTTGACTATCTAATTTTGGTTGGGGAATTTGAAGGTTATTTTTATTATCTTTGCTTAAATTATTAGTAGAAGATTGTAATTGATGCGATAAAGCCAATATACCCGCAAAAGGAAAAGGTTTTGAATTATTGCCCGACGATGGTAACAGTGTTATATAACAAGGTATACGCTGGATTTCATCACAAAATAAGATTTCAATTTCCCCATCTAAACTCCAATTGGAACTAGCAATTTCTGGTATAACAGTCTGCCAAACTCCAGCATCAGATTCTTCTCCTGCGAAGATAAACCAAGTTGGATTAGGAGATTTATTAACCCCTGTTTTGATTGCTTGAGCTAAAATTTTATCATTTTGAGGTTGGTGTCGATCTAATACAAAGTCAATCCCAATTATTTTCGCGCTCCTATCTGTTAGCTTATTGACTAAACTCGCAATATATTCACGGTTCATCGGTCTAGGGTTACTAATTTTACCTTTAGACTTTTTAATTGATTCGTCGTCTATTTGTACTAGTAAAACAGGAGGAATATCCTGCTTTGCAACTTTTCCTGTTAGTTGACGATAGAGAGATTGTACCCACAATCTGCGTCCTAATAAGTGATTTTGTATGGGAATTTGTAAGCTAATTAATAATAAAGCTGTAAGTGCTATGCCTTCTTTTTGAGCGGGAATAATATTTTTGAGTCTTTGTTTAATACCAAATGGTTCAACCTTAAATAAAGGTGCTTCTGGATGACGAAATAAAGAAGGAATTAAATAAGCACTGGGATATGTAAGATTTTTCTCTGTCTTCAAATATTGCGAGGCTAATAATAAAGCTTCGTGAACATCCTTAAATTCCGCCAAAGCTTGTAAAAAGTGTAGTAAAAATTCCCCTGCTACCGCATTATGAACTGGTTCACGCATCACAGCAACTTGACTCAAACCCAAGTCAATTAGAGAGTTAGCAATATTCAAACCATTGCAGGAATTAAAAATTGCAAATTGTAACCCACGTTCTACTGCAATACTTAATAATGGTGCAATTTCACTAATCGATAAAGTAACGTTTTTTGCAATACTAATTTCTCCTCCTGTGATATTATTTTCATTACTGTGTCCAGCAAAAAATAAGATATCCCAACCTGATTCTGAGGTAAGAGCATCTTTAATTTTAGTTTTTAAATCTGCAATACTTGTTTCTGGCTGTAAACCCACAAATTTGACATCAATTATATTTTTAAATTGACGCATTGCTTGCTTCTCAGCTTTGAAATCTAAGCCAGTTTCATCACCTAAAATTGCTAATACTCTAACTTTACGAGTAAGCCGAGTATTTTTCTGTGCAAATCCTTGATGAATATTTACAGGAGTACGAACAATGCGAATTTTACCAGAAGAAAGTGCAAATTCTGTACCAATTTCCCAGGATTCCCAAGGAAAGCGTTCTAAATCTATGGTGTTACAAGTAACAAAAAGATTTGTAATCTGGGGTGATTGAGCAGGGGTTTCTATTTTTTCTTTTTCTCCTACTACATTAGCCAAAGCCATACGAATTTCATATAATTCTCCACAACGCAACCATTTATGAAATTCCAACAAAAATTTAGCTTCCGCTTGCACTAATTTTGCCTGCCAATCAGTCGGAGGAGTAGAAATTACACCACTATCTGCTATCCGACCACGTACTGATTGTGTTTTGTAATTTTTGTAATAATTTAGATAGGAACGTTGCCAATCTTGATAAAGTATGGTGAGATTTTGAGGATAGGGAATTGTCACATTTAGCTGCTGTCCTTTTCCCCAACTGAGTTGAAATAAACAAAGTTTTTCAATGTGTTGAACTTTGAGATAAAAGTTGCTCATGTGTGCTTACTGATTGGTAGTGCATTATTTATTAGTGAGGAGAGATGCGATTCATTGCATCTCTGATGTTGTTTATAAACCGTTACCAATTAAAATAAATGGTGCCCAGTAGTAGGGGTGGGAGTAACTACTTTTTCGCTGTTCATTTCTGGGTAATGCACCTGGTTCTAAGTAAGCACCACGTTTATCAATATTTATGTTGGTAGAGTTATTACCTTTTATAGTGTACCTTCACCCTGACGATTGTTGAATTGCTTCACTATCGTCAATGCTTGTTCATAATACTTAGCACTATTTTTGTAGTCTCCTAGTTTGCTATAAATCTCTCCCAAAAAATATAAGGTATCAACTTGAATGATAGGACTTTTGAGTTGCTCTGCAATTTTTAAACTTTGCTTTGTTAAATCTAAAGCTTGTCCATAATTATTCAGGGAACTGTAAATACTACCTAATGCTGTCAAAGCGTGGACTTCCAATAGTGGATTTTTTAGCTCACGGGCTGTTGTCAAACCTTGTTCAACTAATTGTTTACCTTTACTATATTGACCAGTTAATCCGTATGCTTTACCTACAACAATTAAAACTTCTGCTTTTCTGACTGGATTATTTAACTTTTGAATTTTACCAAGTAAAGGTTCACCAAAAGCCGTCACTTGTTGGTACTGTCCTGTGGCTTCATAAATAGTAGCTAAAGCCGCTATAGACTCGATTTCTAAAGTAAAATTATTAATTTGACGTGAAATACTTATTGCTTGCTCTGCTGTTTTAATACCCTTGTCATATTCTCCTTGGAATTTATATACTTTGCTGAGATATACTAAAATACCTGGTTCAAACAATAAATTTGACTGCTTTCTTGTTAAAGCTAAAGCTTGCTGTGCTGTCTCAAATGCTTTATTTGTGTCACCTACATAAATGTAATTCTCAATAAGATTTAGCAAAACAATAATTTCATTCCCAACCATTTTGCTTTGTACTATTTGCAGATTTTGTTGTGCTATCTCTAGAGATTTACTAAAGTTACCCTGACTAAAGTAAATATCTCGTAAGTTATTTAAAGCATCTTCTTCCAGAGAGGGACTTTCTACTCGCTTGGCTAAAGTCAAAAGTTGTTGTGCAGATTCTAGGGCAGAAGTATGATTACCCTGTTTGGTGTAAATATTACTGAGTTGTGTTAATCCTTGTGCTTCAACTTTAGGTTCTTTGATTTGTTGAGCTATAGTCAAAGCTTGCTTACATATATCGATTGCTTTAGGAAAATCTTTGAAGTCATCACTGTATGATTTAGCTAAGTCAATTAAAGCTTCTGCATAATATTCTTTTATACCTGATGCCTGAGCTTTTTTGACAGCTTGTTGGGCAAAATCTAAAGCTTGATTAGATTTTCCAAGGACACTATAACTTGTTTGTAGACCTCCCAAAGCAGAAATTTCCGCTTGGACAGCATTATCCCGAACATTGGATGGTAATTTATCAATATTTATTTGCTGGGCTATAAGCAAAGCCTCATGATATGTTGCAACTGCCTTTTCATGCTCTCCCAAAACATTATAAGTACTAGCTACAGATTTTAAAGCAAATACTTCTCCCAATAAACCATATTCTTGAGTTGATTTTGATTTTTCTTCTCTTTTTATTTCTAAATATCGTTGGTCTGCTTCTAATTGTTTATGATGTTCCCCTTGATACCGATAAATGTTGGCTAAGGTTCCTAAAGCTGTTGCTTCAGTGACTAAATCTTTCAGATCACGAGCCATCTTGGCAGCCTGTTGTAAAGTTTCAACTGCCTTTTTATTTTCACGTATAAAAGCATAAGCAGCACCTAAATCAGCCAAAGTAGATGCTTGAATTTTTGGTTTATTTAGTTCTTTTGCAAGATTAATAACTGATGGAGCTAGTTCTATGACACGGGAATATTCAAATTTCGCTTGACTATATAATTCTCTAACAAAGAAGTCTACAGCTTTAGAATTATGTCCTGCAACAATTTTCTGCAAAGCAGTCAGTTGTCCTTCTTTATTTTGCAGTGTATGATAAATCTTTAATGCTTGTTGAAATAATTCAATTGCTTGGTCGTCTTTATCTTGAAATAAATAAGTTTGACCGATAACAATTAGAAAATTTGCTTTGAATACGTTATCTTCAATTGCTGATAGAAGTGGTAGGGCTTCCTGATAAAATGGAAGTGCGCTGTCATACATTTTTTGATCTTTATAAGCATCTCCAATCTCTCCTAAAATACGAATCTCTAGAGATTTATCTTTTTCCTCTCGAGCAATACCTAATGCCTGTTTGTAGGTTTTAATTGCTTGTTCGTACTGATTTTGCTGGAAGTAAATATTTCCTAATTCTCTAAGAATACCTATTTTTAGAGAATTATTTTTTAATTCTTGTGCTACACTAAATGCTTCTTGATAAGTTTCAATCGCTTGTGAATATTGTTTTTGTTGAACATAAAAATCTCCAATTACTGCCAGAATATTGGCTTCTCGTGATTTATTTTTAGCTTCTCTAGCTACTACTAATGCTTGTTCATATATTTGACTAGCTTGCTTATACTGTTTTTGAAAAAAATAAACATTCCCTATCATTTTAAGAATATCTGCTTCCTTTGATTTATCTTTGAGTTCTCTCGCTACAGCTAATGCTTGCTGATAGAATTCAATAGATTTTCCATATTCTTTTTGAACAGAGTAAGTATCACCAATATTTTCATAGCTACTAGCTTCTAATAATTTATTTTGAATTTCTCGCGCTAGTATTAATGATTTTTGCCAATAATCCACAGCACGAACATAATCTTCCTGACTGTTGTAGTGCCATCCTAGATTAAATAAAACTCTCAACTCTCCGTCTTTATTTTCGAGGGTTTTACTTATTTTTAATGACTGTTCATAGGACTCAAATTCACGTTTGTAATCACGCAAATTACTATAAACTATTCCAATTCTAATTAATGTATATGCTTCCCGATAATTATCTTTTACTTCTTTATGAATAGCTAAAGCTTGCTGTAAAGTTTCCAAAGCTTTAGGATATTGCTCTTGATTACTGTAAGTAAATCCAATATTACTGAGAGTTTTACCTTCACCTTGTCTATCATTAACTTGCCGACGAATTGTTAAAGCTTGTTGGAAAAATTCTAATGCCTTAGTAGCATCAAAATTTAATCTATAGCTCGTGCCGATATTATCCAAAACTTCCCCAACAGCAGCTTTATCTTTAATCACTTGATACAGATTTACAGCTTGCTGCAAAACTTCCAAAGCTTGGGTAGGTTGATTCAATCCGTTATAAACCTCACCCAATTTATTTAAAGTCGCAGCTTCCCCTACTTTATCCCCCAATTGTCGCCGAATCTCCAATACCCGTTGATAAGTCTGCAATGCTTTGGGATACTCCCCACGACGAAACTGCTGAACACCTTCCTCAAACAACTTATCTGCATCTGCTTTAGTATCTGAACTTGTTGCAGTTTGTGCCAAAGTATGCTTCACTATCACATCATTCGCCGCTAACCCAACACCACAAGTCAGTGAAAACACTAAACTAACTAGGGCGAAACTCTTCAAACTCTTAAACATTGGTTATTCCTCTTGATATGGCTACAGAAGATTGATTACTCAATCTCTTATATTTCTGAGGACAAACCAGGTTATGCCAAAATTTAAAAATGACCTCAGCATAATTACGATACCTTGATGTGACAGACCGTATAAATACTGGAGATCACAAGCTATTTAAAGATATTGTGAAGAAAATACCAAAGCATACCGGACATTCGCAACAATTACTCGCTTATTGCAATTATCCTCCCAAGAGTAGTATTGTCAGAGCGATCGCCCAGTTTCTGATATCCAATCACGTCAATTCCGTAACCGCTCCAAATTAAAAGCAAAGGGTGGTAAAGTCACCTCAACGCCATCTATCAAACTCACACTCACCAAAAACTTCTCATCCCAATTACCAACCACACGGGTAAATATATAAGAATCTTCACTCTCTGCATTTAATCCCGGTTCATCCAAAATACCTGTTTGGTCGCTGACCCTAAGTTTAATCCCAGACGGTAAACTACTTAAAGCAGGTGCGCCTAAAATTAGTAACAAACTCCACTCTGGCTTGTCAGATTCCGATAGTAAATGCCAAGTCACAGCATACAACCGCAAAGGTATCCCAGCTAAAAGTAAATCTTGATACGCACCCCGCGCTTGTACGGGAATTTCTAAACCCCTCTGTCGTAATTGAGTGGCTATTACCTCAAATTCTTCCTCTGGACTACGTATTGGACGCATTTGGGAAGCATCTGCAAAACTGGGTAACAGCACCCAAGAAAGTGAAGCAGCTAAATCATCCAACTCATCCCATAACCAACGTCCAGCATTTAAAGCAGGTTGGGTAATTAATTTAATTACATCTTGTAGAGACGCAAAAGCATCTGTTGATTCTGGCTTGGCGCTACCCGTCTCTAGATTCTCTTTAGCTGCTTGTGTTTGTAATGTGTAAACCCAATTGATTAATTCTGGACTCGTTAAAACAGCAGCAGCTTGTTCCCAAGTTAAAACTTCAAACAATTCCCGTTTTGGTGATTGTAACTGAGGTAATAATTCCACCAACTGATTTTGTATATTTGCTAAAATCGCACTACGATTGGATGGAATTACAGGTAAAGAGATTGCTGATGATTCCAAACATCGTAGATAAAGCAAGAGACGGTCTGGATTACTATCAAAACAGGATATTGGAAGTTGATAATTCCAATCTGACTGTAAAGAGGTTGTCTGTAAATTATCTTGTAATTCTTCATAGCTTAAAAAAGCATAAACATTCGCTGCTTCTTGTTCTTCCAACACCTCCACTAAAACATAAAAGTGGGGAATAAACTCTGGTAAATCTACAACTACTCTGGGAATATTCACCATTTCATCGCTCAAGCTACCAGTAGCAATTAAACAGACTTTGAATGCTCCTACTTGTAAATTAGCAACGCCACTAATAAAATTTGCTAAAACTGGTTGTAGAATTGTACATTGCTCGCGATTAATAGTTAAAGATTCTGCTCTTTCTTGTAGCCATTGCTCAAAAGCTGATAAAGCTAAATAATGAAGATAAGCTTGCCATTGCTTAGATTCATTAATAACTTGATTACTGAAGACTGCGGCTTGGTCAATCTCATCAGGTGAAAGAATAACTGCTGAAGTTGGTAAAGCATCAAAATCAAGGTAAGACATGGGAGGAATATTACTTAATAAATTTGTCATAATTTTGGTTTAATTCGTTTTTCTATTTTGGAGATATTCACATAACCGTTCGGCGAAAATATCAGCTTTTAGGTGAGTTTTCATTGTTCTTGATTGAATCTCGGAATTTTTCATCATCTGTCTAATTTCTTCTAAAAAAATAACCTCCAATTGCTTATCTAGGTTTTTCAAAGCTTGGATATCAGCATATACTTTGGCTTTTTCTATCACAGAATCTTTTAAAATCACCAACATTTCCTGTTCCACATCAGTCCGCAGGTTTTGTAATTTTAATAACTTCGTTATCGAATATTGCGCTCTCAATCCCAAGAACTCAGCAATTTCCTTCATTGCTAATTTTTGACACTGAGATAGTTCCAGAGCAGTTAAAAACATCTTGGCTTTATCGCCTTTCTTCCGTTCTAAATATCTAACTCGCGATTCTGTAACTTGGGCTAAAGCTTGTTGTAAGCAAAGTTGAAATTGCTGGCGATAAAACTGCAAAAATTCGGTTTGTTCGTCGTTTTTTTCTACAATATTATTAGTTTCAGTCGCCGGGATTTCTTCTATCAAAGAATTATACTTGCTTCCATACACAGCGTCTAGAGAACTTGTCTGTACAGAACCACCCCGAACATAAATTCGGTACTCGCGCAATTGAGCAGCCAGCTTTTGTAGTTTCTGACTCAAAACCTCAATCTCAAAAAGTTGACCTGTATGCTTTTGAATATCTTGGGCGATATCTTGTAATTGTTGAGTATCAGGCGCAATACATTTACTCCTCAAACCTTTTCTCCGTTGTTGCAGTCTTTGCAAGCGGTAGACATTATGATAGCTTTCTAAAATAGATTGCGCTTCTTTAATTGCTGCGTTGCTAAAACCACCCTGCCTAAAAATATGAAATTCTTTGAAAATGCGTTCTAACTGTTTAGGTTGAGTATCATTTAAAATCGCCCAATTACTAATTAAATAAAGACCGCATTCTAATAAAAATTTATTCAAGTCAGGCTGTTGCTTTAATTTCATTATCGCCCAAGTAGTCAGACTACTTTGTTGCGGATCAAAACTCTGGAGAATTTTTTGCGAGAAGCATTTATAAGAACTTGCTGTTGATAATCTACCATCATCATCCAAGACATAAGGGAACAAATCGCTAGCAGTAAAATTATGGTTTTGACCAAATTTTCTTTCTAATTGCAGACATCCTTGCTCGAGAATCCAAGATAGAAAACACAGCAAACAACGTTCTGCTAGTAAAGCAGTCTCGCCAGAACTATGGCGATATAAATCTAGCAATTGACGCTGGATGTCTGCATCTGGTAAATCATCTGGTGTCAAATGCTCAAATACTTGTGCGTAAAACGACTTCGCAGCAGGTATCTGTTGAATTCTCCGGTTCCCTCCCGCATCAATTCTCACCAATTGCCAATATCTTGAAGCCTCGCTCATAAGTATTTGTATTTATTGGTCATTGTTAATTGTCACATTGCCGATGCTCTTCAACGCAAGTGCAGCCATTTTTTGAGATTCCATACTGAGTACCTGATTTAACAGTTATTGGGAAAGGCAGAGGGCAGGAGGCAGAAGGCAGAAGGGAATTCTGCTTCCTGCCACGGCAGTTACTCCTAACCCTGCGTACCTGTCATGCCCCCTCTGCCGGCGACCTTAAGGAACAAGGGTTTAAGACTTCCAACAGGAGGGGTGTTACTCCGACTCCGATCTGAATAAAACCTTCTGCCCTCTGCCCTCTGCCTTCTGCCTTTTAAAACTTGAGCCTTCATTTTTTAGTACTTCTGAGGAAATCGACCTTATGCAATTTTGCACCAGTCTTGAGTGCTGAAAAATTGCATATCCTCCAAATCCTCAGAAATACACATATCCAGAAAAATTAATCCTCAGTTCGCACTTATGAGACGTTTGATTTCCAGTCTGATTTTGGCAGGTTGTTTTTTCAGTGCTACCAGCTTTTCTCTGCTTCCTCAGCAATACCGTGATTTCGCGCAGGCACAAACAGCAGATGAATTGTTTTATACATTTTATGGGCAAAAAATTCCTTTGGATTTGCGCCGTGATACCGTAGCTGTGAGCTTTAAACCCAGGAATACACGCTCTCGCTCTATCCAACCTTTATACTTACAGTTGCAACAAGATTTACGACGTGGTGGCGGTAATACTCGCAGCATTGGTAGTAATCATCGCTCTGATGTAGATGTTAAACCTTTAGGAGAAAACATCGCCCTTGTTAACCTACCTTCTGGTACTCGTGCTTCCTTGAATACAGTTCAACTGCAGATTCAAAAACAGCCTTACGTGCAAGAAATATTACCTATCTTATCACGTAAATCACAGTCAGCATCTCCAGAAACAAAATCTGAGTCAGTTATTGTACTACCCAACGAGATTGTCATTAGTTTTGCAGGTGAGATGTCCGAGAGTCAAAGGCAAATTATCCTGTTGCGCCACAATTTAGAAGTACTTCGCCCGTTGAGATTTAGTAAAAACCGCTACTTAGTGCGTTCTAAATCAGTATCTGGCACTGAAATTTTGCATGTAGCTAATCAACTGACTCAAGTAGCAGGAGTGCAATCAGCAACACCGAATTTTATTCAAGCGACTTCCGATCATATGTCGCAATTGCTGGCAACAGCAGCCAATTTACCAGAAACTCCTCACGCCGCCGAACGCTTACAACAGCAGTTGGCACAGTTACCCCAACCAAAAGATACTCCGATTTCTTCCAACTTACTACCTTTGCAATGGCATTTAAATAGTACTCCTCGGCGGGGTCAGCTGTTAGCTCGGACTGATATTCGCGCTACGGAAGCCTGGCGCAACAGTAATGGCGGACGTGGGGTTGTTGTGGCAGTAATTGATAGCTTAATTCAATGGGATCATCCCGACTTGGTGAAGAAGACCTATAAATCTGGCGATCGCTCTGATAAATTACCTGGTGAGGAATATGGCTGGGATTTTTCTAGCCAAGGTGAAGGTGACGCTGATACACGCTTGAGTTCTCAAGAAATGTCACAGATTCAAGCAGAATTTCAAGACACTTTTAAATTACCATCTGACCAATTATTAAAGAAATATCAACAGCTTTCCGGTATTTTAAAACAGCGTTACCCTAAAGCTTCAGACAGTGAAATTGCTCATCGCATTCGCAATCTGATTCGTGCTGAAATTGGTAGCGAGTTTCACGGTACTTGGGCTGCGGGTGTGATTGCTGCCAATTCGGAAGATAAAGCAGGTATTCTGGGAGTTGCTCCTCATACCCAAATCTTGCCAGTTAGGGTTTTTGGTTTACGTGGTGCGATTAATATGGCAAGTTTATCCGAAGCCATTGGTTATGCTGCCAGTAGAAATGTTGATGTGATCAATATGAGTTTGGGTGGTTTGCTTCCTGATGAGGGATTAACCGAGCAAATTTTTGATGTGTTGGATGCTCATCGTAATTTGGTAATAGTTGCTTCTGCTGGTAATGAAAATTTGGATGGAGTCGGATTCCCGGCTGGTATTCCTGGGGTTGTATCAGTAGGTGCCACAAATATGACGGGTAATCGCACCTTCTACAGCAGTTATGGCGGTGGATTAGATTTAGTCGCACCCGGCGGCGAAATCCAAAATAGTCTCAGTGGTGGAATTTTAACAACAGGTGGTACTTGGTTGGATGGTTTTTGGCAGGGAATGTCTGTACCAGATTACGCCTGGGGTTTGGCGTTAGACCCCTTAGGTAAGTATGTCCAGGTACAGGGGACTTCTTTCTCGGCTCCCATTGTTTCAGGAGTAGTGGCCCTGATGAAGGGAGAAGATCCAAAACGGCGTTTGAGTCGCGATGAAATTGTCTCAATTCTCAATCAGACTGCGACCTATGATGGGCTAAACCTTTCTAAAGCGGATGCTAATCGCTATAGGTTGCAGAAGGAAGTCGGCTTTGGAACTGTTGTAGATGCTCCAGTTTCGCGACCTTCTGGTATTTTCCCTAAGGCGAAACCTGTTTCCGCCCAAGAGTATTTCTTCGGTCGTGGTTTAGTTAATGCTGATGCTGCGGTGCAAGCTGTAAAGAACAGATAGGGATAAGTGGTGATGTTCCAGGGCTGATTAGTTAGAGAACTGGAACTACTGCCACATCAATGTTTGCACAACTGTCAAAACCTGTGATTTTGCATCTGTATAGTCTAGTTGGCGATGCCTGCGGCGGGCTACGCCTACGCACAAAAAATTTTATACCTGCCTACATATCTGTAAGACAATAATTTAGTATTTCTCCGTAAAAATACTAGGAGTAACTAGATGCTATTTGTGCCAATCAAGCGATTTTCAAGCTAACTCAAGAAAGGAAGTTCGATAATGCCTCCCATCAAACGTCGCCATTTTCTCCAATTTGCTGGTTCTACACTCAGCGCGATCGCACTAAGTCAATCAAATTTTACCCAGCAAGCTAATCGCTATGCTCAAGTAATTGCTCAAAATACCCCACGAAAGTTAGCTTTACTCGTTGGTGTAAATTCCTATCCATCAGGTATCCCATCCCTAAAAGGTTGTCTCAGTGATGTAGAAATGCAATATGAATTACTGGTACATCGCTTTGGCTTTAATCCCAAAGATATCGTTGTCATTACAGATGAAGCAGATTTAAAGCCAACACGGCAAAATATTTTAGATCAATTTCAAACCCATTTAATTGACCAAGCAAAACCAGGAGATGTAGTTGTTTTTCATTTTTCCGGACATGGCTCGCGGATTATCGATCCCTATCCGATTCCGGAACTAATTATCAATGGCGAAGTAGTTCCTAATACCAACAAGCTTAACGGTACACTTGTACCTCGTGACCGAAATACAGAACGTAGCGATGTAGTTCAAGATATTATGGGGCGGAGTTTATTTTTGTTGATGTATGCCCTAAAAACTAACAACGTCACAGCAATTTTAGATAGCTGTCACTCAGGGGGAGGTACGCGGGGTGATTTGGTATTTCGTGCTGTTTCGTCTCGACTTGATAGTGGGGAATCGGCTCAACCAAGTGAAACGGAATTAGAATTTCAGCGACGGTGGATGAAAGACTTGCAGCTATCGGAAGCAAAGCTTTATGATATGCGCCGTCAGGGTATTGCTAAAGGTGTGGCAATTGGTTCGGCTCAATTTGACCAATTTGCGGCAGAAGCGAAGTTTGATAATGATACATTTCACTGTGGAGCCTTTACTTATATCCTTACTCGTTATTTGTGGCAAGCAAGTTCTGTAGAAGGTATAGGTAATACTTTTGTGAATTTAGAGCGTAGTACCAATGATCTTGCTATTAAGTCATCAATGTATCAAACTCCTATAATTGCTGCTAATCCAGAAACAAACAGCCAAAAACCAACATTTTTCCTGAATCCCGTCAAACCCTGGGCTGAAGCGGTTGTGAGAAAGGTAAAACCTGGTGGAGAAATAGAATATTGGTTAGGTGGTATTTCTGCTTTGAGCCTAGAAGCAAAACCAAAAGGAATTATTTGGGCGTTAATTGATGCAAAGGGACAAGAAATTGGCGAAATTGAGCAACAGGACAGAAAGGGTTTGGTCGGTTATGGCAAACTGACTAAAGGGGAAAGTAAAAACGTTCAACTTGGTGTCCTGCTCAGAGAAAAGATACGAGGTATTCCCGAAAATCTTAAGTTGCGGGTTGGGTTAGATGTTTCCTTGGGTGAGCAGTTAGAAATAGCAAGAGCTTCTTTAGCTTCTATAGATCGGATCGAAGTGGTTTCAACCGGGGCAGAATATATTCTGGGAAGGATGACTAGTAGCTATCTGCAACAGGTAAAACCAAAGAAAATTCGAGATTTACCAGCAGTAGATAGTTTTGGGCTGTTTTTACCAGGACTCACTCCTTTAGCCAACACTTTCCAAAAATCAGGAGAATCAGCTTCATCAGCTGTTGAGCGCTTACAAGGACGTTTAATATCATTATTAGCTGGCAAACTATTGAAACTGATTACAGGCAGTGATGCAGCTTTTGGTGGCAATGGTACAAAATTGAATGTTACGACTGCGATCATCCCTAAAGGTAGTAGTACAAGAACCACACCTTCTCAGTTTTTATCTGGTACAGATGTACAAGTAAAAGTACGTAACAATGAAAAGAATAACTTATATATAGCTGTTATTAGTATTGGTAGTAGTGGTAAAATAACACCGCTTTTCCCCTACTGGAATTCGGCAGAAATAGAAGCCATTCTCGCACCACAACAGGAGATTATTACTCCTCAAGAAAGTGATGGCTATAGTTTCAAGCTTAAAGGAGTGGGAAGTCAAGAAATTTTGGTCTTAGCAAGTTTTTTGCCAATTCGTGATGCTTTGAAAGGATTAAAGAGCATTGCAGATATAGCAAATCCTGGTGGAAGAACTCCTGTAAACATCGAGGGTGAGCAAGCATTAGGGTGGGTGCAAGAGCTATTAGGGGACTTAGAACGAAATACCCGGAGTATTAGAGTAGAAAGTTCAGGCGATCGCATTGTCGCTAAAAGTCAACTTGCAGCAATTTCAACCATTATTAATGTGGTTGAATCTTAGTTATTCTGCATTGCGCTTTTTAGATAAAAATCAAGAAAAAAATAATTCATTTGTCTCAATATCATCATACGTAGGAGTTGTTCATGTATCCTCAAAAATATTGTTTTCATCTGTTGCTGTTGCTTTGTGGTTTAGTCCCCTTTGCTGCTGCACCTATTTTTTCTCCGCAAATAGGAGTTGTAATAGCTCAGACAAAAACACAGCCAAAATCAGAACTCATCCTACAAGCTGAAAAAGGCTTGTCACTTGTTCATGAAGAAAAACTAGAGGAAGCACGGCAAATATTTGAGCGCACTATACAAGCAGCAAAACAGCAAGGAGATAGCGATGCAGAAGCGCTTAGTATGACTGGATTTGGGTTAATTCATAGTAAACAAAAGCAACCCAAAAAAGCACTGGAAGTCTATCAGCAAGCTTTGAAAATAGCAGAACAAGGTAAATTGCCCAGAACAAAAAGGATAATTATGACGCTGATTGGGATAGAATATTATGAATTACAAGAGAAAGAGAAAGCACTTGATTTATTTCAGCAAATATTATCAACTTATCAAGGTCAAATTGAGCCGTTAGAGAGAGTTTGGTTACTAGAATCAATAGGTAATATTCATAATGAATCCAAACAATATAAACAAGCAATTGAATCCTATCAAAGAATAGTGGCAATTTATCGGGAGATAGGCGAAAACTTGGAAGCAGCAAATTTCATGAATAAGATTGGAACTATTTGGAGAGATTTGGAAGATTACCCCAAAGCAATTCAATCTCATGAACAATCATTATTATTATTGAAACTTGTTGATAAAAAACAAGTTACTTCTAAGGACATACAAACCAAAGAAAGTAAATTTTTAATAAATCTTGCTAATGCTTATGAATTATTTGCTGATTCAACTCAAGACAGTACCAAAAACCAAAAATATGATAAAGCCATTGAGTATTATAAAAAAGCAGTGCCAATTTATCAGAAATTAGCACCTGCTCATGACCAAGCTTCTTTATATGGAAGAATTGCAGAAATATATAGTAAGCAATTAAAGCATAAAAAAAGCATTGATTTTTATCAAAAATCTTTGGCAATTTTCCAATCTTTAAAAGACAACTTACAAGTGGCTGACACACTCAACTATATAGGATTATCTTGGTCTAATTTAGGTGAGTATACCAAAGCCATTAGCTATTATCAACAATCATTAATGGCACTTAAGCTTGTTGATAGCAAAAAAATGTCGATACAAGATATTAAACGAAAACAAAGTTTATTTTTATTTAACCTTGCTCAAGCGTATAGTCAGCTATCAAAGCATAAAGAAGCACTTCAAGCTTATCAGAAATTATTAGCCATTTTTCAAGATTTAAAGGACAACTTGCAAGTGGCTGACACACTCAATTATATAGCCGTTGCTTGGACTAATTTAGGTGAATACCCTAAAGCTATTGAGTTTTATCAACAATCCTTATCTGTGTTAAAAACTGTTGATGATAAACAAATTACTTTAAAAGATAGGCAAAGTAAGGAAGCTTTATATTTAGCTAATCTTGCCTCTACTTATGAGCTATTGGGTGACTCTCCTAAAAAAACCCTCAATGCAAAATATGAACACTATGAACAAGCTGTTGGAGTTTATGAAAAAGTATTAAAAATCAACCAAGACTTAAATGATTCTCCAGGAGAAGCTTCTTCACTGGAGAGAATAGCAATACTTTATCGCAAGCTATCAAAGCATAATGAATCTATTAAGTTTTATCAAAAAGCTTTAGCCATTTTTAAGAATTTAAAAGATGCAATCAAAGTGGCTAATACACTAAACTCTATAGGAGTTTCTTGGTATTATTTAAATGAATATTCTCAAGCAATTGAGTTTTATCAACAAGCATTATTAGTTTTAAAAACAGTTGACAATAAAGCAATTAGTTTGAAAGAGATACGTAGACAAGAAAGTCAATTTTTAATCAATATTGCATATGCTTATCAGCAATGGGGTAAGTCAACAAGAAATGCAACTAGAGATGCAAAATATAACAATTCACTCCAATTTTATCAGCAATCAATAACTATTTACCAAGAAATTGATGACCAACCAGGAGAAGCTTCTGTACTTTTAAACATTGCTAAATTTTATACTGAGGAAGGTAAGCATCAGGAAGCGATTGAGTTTTACCAAAAGGCTTTGACTATTTTTAGAAATTTAAAAAATAATACCGAAGTTGCGAATACTCTCTACGAGATTGGAGTTGCTTGGGATAAATTAGGCAAATTCGACAAGACAATTGAATATTTTCAGAAAACAGCTAGCTTTATGAAAAGCTTAAAAGATGATAGTAATGTAGCAACTACTCTTATCAAAATAGGAAAATACTATAGTTTGAAGCGCGTTTCCAATCAAAGACAAATTTTCTATTCTTCTAAAGCTTTAGATGCTTATAAAGAAGCATTCATAATCTATCATAAGCTTAATAATATGTCTGGTCAAATAGATACTATAAAATTCATTAGATCAGCATATATAAGTCAGAGGTATTACTTCAAAGCTCTAGAAACTCATCGCAGTTTATTATTAGTACAAAAAGGTAAAAAGATAAACATATTAGAAATCATTAATTCACCTATTAGCAATTATGACAAATTATTAGAACAAAATGATTCTAATAAGACAAACATAATGATAGATGATAGTACTATTTATGAGAGATTTCCAAATAGTACTGTTGATCAGATAACTAATTTACTTGTTATTGTTAATTATGGTAATTCAGAACACTCAGCAAAAGCGCTAGATTACTTAAGCTTGATGCATATGTTTACTTCAAGAAAGAGGCAAGTTAATAAAACCATCAATATTGATTTTAGCAACAAAGTTAATTTTGTAATAAAGAAAATACCAATAGCAAATTTATTAGAGTATATTTATTACAACCTTCTGACTTCTTTTGATTTGGGATTTGATTTGGAAGATGAAAAATACGTTTTAGGAGTTAGAGCATCTCAACCATTATTATCTGCTGGCTTGCTTTATCTACGCGGAGGGGAAATAGATGCTGCAATCGAGTATTATCAAAGAGCATTAACGATTTCTCAAGAATTAGACGACCGAGCATTAGAAGGTAATATCCTGAGTTATCAAGGGCTACTGTATGAGCTTTTAGAACAGCCAGATAAAGCATTAAATCTCTATAAAAAAGCCCTAATTATATTAAAAGAAACTGGCGATTCCTATGCCGTAGAAAAAACATTAGAACAACAGGGAAAAATTTTACTCAAAACAGGAAAATATGCCGAAGCTGAAAAAGCTTTTTCGGATGCGATTAAGCTATGGGAAGGAAGTAAAGCTTATAGAAAAGAGCATTTAGCAAGCACTAGCTCCAGTGGTTTAACTTTAGGTCTTGACGTTGCATTTCTATATTACACCAGAGAGAGTATTTATCATTATCTACAGCGTGCATTGATTGAACAAGGTAAAAACAAAGAAGCGCTAGAAGTTTCTCAACGTAGCCGCAGTCAAGCATTAGGTGAAATATTAATTAATCGAAAAATAATTTCAAATAACCAAGAACCAAAACAAAAAATAAGCTTTGAATCTCCTAACCTCACACGCATTCAAGAAATTGCAAAAGCACAAAATGCAACAATAGTTCAATATTCATTAATTCCAGATATTGATAAACCTCAAGACTCTTTACTCTATATTTGGGTAATTCAGCCCAATGGGAAAATAGATTTTCGTAGTATCGACTTAGCAAAACTTAAACTACCCTTGAGTGATTTGATTACCATCAGCCGAAATGTGATCGGTGCTAGAGGTCGTAGTGATGTCGAAATTGTCGCCAAAATTAATCCACAGGAACAGAAAACACGCTTGCAGGAACTACATAAACTACTGATTGAGCCAATTGAAAACTTTCTACCACAAAATCCTCAAGCGCGAGTTATCTTTATTCCTCAAGGAGATTTATTTTTGACCCCCTTTGCCGCACTTCAAGATGCAAAAGGAAAATACTTGATAGAAAAACATACTATTTTTACCTCACCATCCATACAAGTATTAGATTTCGCCAGCAAGTCACGGCAAAAAACTAGAAGTAAATCATGGAATGCTAACGATGCATTGATTGTGGGCAATCCAACAATGCCAAACCTCAGCAAAATCAATCCAACATTTAAAAGTATACGCATCGATCCATTGCCCGCATCTGAAACAGAAGCCATTGCGATCGCCAAACAGCTTAAAACCCAAGCTTTAATTGGGCCACAAGCAACAGAATCAGAAGTAGTGCGACGAATGAAGACAGCGCGATTGATTCATTTAGCAACCCACGGCTTAATCACCAATATGCGTGGCACTACCCCCCAACTAGGCTCAATTCCAGGTGCGATCGTACTGGCATCTTCTGGAGATGAGGAGTCGAATGATGGCTTACTGACTGCGGAAGAAATTTACAAAATAGACCTTAATGCCGACTTGGTAGTTCTTAGCGCTTGCGATACGGGTCGGGGAGAAATGCTTGGAGGAGATGGTATCTTTGGTTTGTCGCGTAGTTTTATTGGCAAGGGAGTTCCCAGCGTTATGGTTTCTCTTTGGTCTGTACCTGATGCTCCCACTGGTGAACTAATGACCAAATTTTACAAGTATTACCTGGACAACAACCTTGATAAAGCCCAAGCGCTACGTCAAGCAATGTTAGATACCATGAAAACACATCCAAATCCCAAAAATTGGGCTGGATTCACATTAATTGGAGATGCCGAATAATCGAAAAAGTCTTACTACGTGTGATTTGTTAGTTATCACAGAATTTGACTTTTAAAGTCAGGGTGCGTCCCTGTAGTCACTCTCACCGCAGCAAGTTAGCTAGAAATCGAAGATTGCAGTTGCGATCGCTCCTCATAGGTTAACTTTCTCTGCTACTCAAAATCCGCGTATTGAGGAGGGCTAGCCCCAACTCGCTTAGTAATTTTAGGATACTTGCCCGCAGGGGCCTTGTCTAAAATGTTTGTGACATCAATCTGGTGCCACCAATCATCCCCAAAATCGAACCAGTAACCAAAAGCCTCATCAATTGATAAGCCCACCTCAGCAATTGAAGTACTAGAAACATCGCCTGTAGGCGTTGGTGTCAAACCGGAACTGGAAAATGCTTGTTTCAAACCGTACCTTCTGGCATTTGGATCTTGCGGGCCATTTCCTCCAATTTGAAATTCATACATATGCTCTTCTTCGCGGTCGAATGCCTTGAAGATGATTTTATGAAGCTCCTGCAAAGTATTACTGCCTTTAATCTCAATAGTTCGAGACACTACTGAATTATCAGCAATAAACTCCTCGGTAATGGGGCCATCAATTAAAAATACATCCAGCACATATAACCCATCTGCAGAAGAGTTAACTACTTTTTTAGCAACATTTTCTGATTTTTTAGTTTTACCCATAATTTCTTGCACTATGCTGATAGGAGCATTTTTTCAGAATTGCTTTTGAATCTCCAAGCAATTGTACTAGCGAGCCTCTCTCAATCATAATTTTTAACCAGCACATTTACACAAGTAAGCTTTGTGTTGCTGCTAGCAAATTTTGATAAATCGATGATGAGGCAGCTACGATCAGTCCAGGCAGACTATAGTCAAGACAAGTATGTAGTGGCGGTAAGCTCGAGCCATCTAAAGTAGTAACAATACAACCAGCTTCTCTGGCAATGAAAGCAAGTGCAGCACCGTCAATAAATTTGCCCGAGGAAATAACTGCTCCACTTAATTCACCACTAAGGATACCGTTGAGATTAGGAATTTGAATATCATTAGAGTAATCATTAGCGATATCAATGACTTGATATTGTTCTTTGAGCGCAGTTGCTAACGAACTCATTCCCCATCCCAACAATACATGAGGTGCAGAAGATATTACACGCAAAGATGTACAGGCTTCTAAGCTCATCTCCAATGTTCCTTGAAACGCGCCTTCGCCCCGAAGAGCATAATAATAAATATTTTGGGCAGGAGAAATTGCTAATACTGCTTCATAGTCATCCTGATTGAGAATACTGAGAATAATCTGGTAATTAGAATGCCCATCCATGTAAAATCGAGTACCATCAATTGGGTCTAGCGTGATTAAGTAATCATGTTCTGTACTCAGTTGGGTAGTATGAAAATATTTAGTATTGCGAGAACTCTCATATTCTTCGCCGTAAAAGGGAATTTCTGGAAAATTCGCTAGTAGTACTACTTCCACGAGATTTTGAATAGCTAAGTCCGCATCAGTTAATGCTGTCGCAAAAAAGTTTTCGCCTTGTCCTTTGGCAGGAAGTATAGCGATTTTTGTTTGCAGAGAACGGGCGTAGGCGGCTGCTACTACAAGATGTGGTAGTAAAGTTTTCAAAATCAATCGAGCATTTGGCGCTGTTGTAGACATTGCAGTTCACACTCAGATAAAATGACGGCATCAAAATAGGATATCTATCGGCTGCTTGTTTATCCGGTAGTTGTGGGCAAAGGCAAGCACCTGTTTCAAGATGATACCACCACGACTTTGAAGCTTCTGGAAGCACAGCCTTTCAGTTCAGACGTTGTGGCGCTCATCTATGAACCAGAGCGCAAATAATCATCGCCATATGTATATGCGATAGGACTACAGCATAGCTCTGGTTATCATGCATTAGCGGTAGACCAAAGACAAATTAATTTTGTTTTAGTACTTGTTCAATTTCTGCTAATTTTTGACATAATACTTCTTTAAACTGTAGCAATTCAGAAGGATTTGCTTTCTTGAGCGACTCTAAAGAAAGTTTTTGCAAACGATGAGACGTTTGTGCTACATCCTGAGTATTAGTATCATTTATTACTGATGATTGTGATTGAGATGCCAGCACCTCAGTAACTAATTTTCGTGTAGCAATAGCAGATAATTTTTCAGATATTACTTTCTGCGTAGTTTTTTCTCTAATGGACTTGGCTTTTTGTTCAGATAATCCTAAATTTTTGGCTGATAATTTTTGTAATGCCATTGCATGAACACCTTTGAGTCCGCTTCGGATTGCAATTTTTAGGTCTTCTGCTAAAGACAGCATGGGAAAAATGTTGGCATCGATAGAAGCAGGATTTAGTTGTAAATCCAACAACACTCTTAATACTGCCCTCTCTGACTCACTTATATCTAAAATATCTAGTTCTTGCTCTTGTTTTTTTGTATCAGCTGTTACTAGTTCAAAAACGGGCTTTATACGCTTTTGTGAGTTCAAACGTCGTATTACTGTTGACAGAAGGCGCGGAATATCTTGAACATCTAATTCAGTAATTGTGGATATTTCACGTAAAATCGCTTCTGCTTTATCCAGGGGATTAAGATCTTCTCGATGAAGAGAAGTCAGTAATGCTTTGCGATGTAAAGAAACTGGTTCTGGAATTATTACTGCTTGTATAGTTTGCCAACCTAAAATTTTAGCGCTTCGCCAGCGTCGCTCTCCATCGAATATTAATAGATGATTGCCTCTTTGAATTAAAATAACGGGTTGTAGTTGTCCGTCTCTACTTAAAGAGCGAGACATTGATTCAATACTTTCAGGCAAAAATGTTTGTCTAGGTTGTTCTGGATTCGGCTCAATTTGTTCGAGAGAAATCGATAGAATCCCTGAGTGAGACTCTAGTTGTTTTCGTAACTCTTTAAGTTGTAATTCTAGATCGCTAGAATTTTTAGAACGGAGTTCCTCAATTTCTGCTTTTAATTGCTGTATCTCTTCCTCAGCGGCAGATAAATGCTGAGATTGCTTTGCACCTGAAAAATAATTCGTAAGATTAGGAGTTTTACGAGCACACATAATTATTTTGTTCTTTTACTTGTCTTAGGCTTTCCAATTAAATTTGTAAGATAAGAAGTAATTTCCTGAAAATCATCCTTAGCAGGATGGCTAGGACGATAAATATGTAATGGTAACCCTTGACCACTAGCATTGACAAATTCTGCACTATCTCGAATTGGTGAAAATGCTCGAATCTTCATTTGTTCCAACTGTTCAGGTAATGCTGCCAGTATCTGTCGATGAGTACTTCTGCGGGCATCATATTGATTAGGGATAAATCCTAAAATTTCAGGAGTGGGGTTTAAACGCAAGTATTTGCAATGGTAGTAGTACCACTCCAATAGATGTGCTGCTCCCTGAATTGATTTTGGCTCTAACTGTACGGGAATAATCATATGTGTACAAGCTGCTAGAGCCATTAAAGGTAGTGGACCGAGAGTTGCTGGACAATCAAAAATAATTACGTCCTGTTCTAATGGGTAGTCAGTTAAGCAGTCCGCTAAGAGGTAAGCTCCTCGTTTGTGAAGCACCAGCTCATCTGCCGTCTCAGTTAGTATCATTCCTCCTTGACACACGGCAACTTTATTGGTGTACTGACTCCAGCATGGAGTTAGTGGCCAAGCACCCTCAAATTTATCTTTAAGAACCTCTGCTAAAGTCTGTTCTGGCTCTGGTGGATTCAATCCACAAAATAATGTCAATGAACCTTGGGGGTCTAGGTCGAGCAAAGCTACATTATATTTACGTTTTGCTAGCTCATAAGCCAAATGAACTGAAAGTGTAGTTTTACCACTGCCCCCAGCATTGCTGATCACAGCTAGTCGAATTTGCATGGTTTTGCTTTAAATGCTGTTTTAAGATTCGGACGTTTACTGTTTGGATATCATATATCAATATATGATGTGCTAAATTCTCTGCTTTTATTGCAAATTGAAGTTCAAGTCTTCGCCTTTGTAAAGCGACTTTACAGGCAAAATACGAAAATGTAAAGCCAGGAAAAAGTTTTGAACTACTGATTCTATATCCCCACCAAGGAAAATTCTAATTAATGCAGAACAGAGGATGAAAAAGACTAAAAGATGTGCAAGCAAGGCTGAAACAAGGATGCCCTTATCCAGAGCTAGTGACTGCTATCCGTTCAAAGATATATAGAGTTTAAAGTGTTATTTCGTTAACATTTACTGTGGAGATTCTTACTGAATGGACTTATTCGATCAGCATTTAGCCCAAGTCACAGCAGTGGAAGCTCCACTCGCAGCCCGAATGCGACCTTTGACTCTTGATGAATTTGTTGGTCAAGACCATATCCTTGGGCAAGGAAGGCTTCTGCGACGTGCCATAAGTCTAGACCAACTATCCTCACTAATTTTCTATGGGCCACCAGGTACTGGTAAAACAACTTTGGCGCGTGTGATAGCTAATACAACTCGCGCTCATTTCATTGCTATTAATGCCGTACTCTCTGGAGTTAAAGAAATTCGCGCCGCCATTGAAACCGCACAAGAGCAACGCAAATTCCACAACCGCAGGACTATCCTGTTTGTGGATGAAGTCCATCGGTTCAATAAGTCGCAACAAGATGCACTGCTGCCGTGGGTAGAAAATGGCACAGTCATTTTAATTGGCGCAACCACAGAAAATCCTTATTTTGAAGTTAATAAAGCGCTAGTCAGTCGTTCGCGGATTTTTCAGCTTAAACCATTACAGGGTGAAGACTTGTACCGGATTGTTGAGCAAACGCTAAATGATTCTCAACGTGGTTATGGCAAGCTGAAAGTGCAGATTGATGATGATGCGTTAGCTCACCTAGTTAATGTTGCCAATGGTGATGCTCGTTCACTATTGAATGCTTTGGAATTAGCTGTAGAGACGACATCAGCTACTTCTAATGATGTTATTCATATCACCCTGGCAGTCGCCGAAGAATCAATTCAGCAGCGAGCGGTTTTATACGATAAAGAAGGTGATGCTCATTTTGATACCATTAGCGCCTTTATCAAAAGCTTACGCGGCTCAGATCCTGACGCAGCACTATACTGGCTAGCGAAAATGGTGTATGCAGGTGAAGACCCTCGCTTTATCTTCCGCAGAATGTTAATTCTTGCTAGTGAGGATGTGGGACTAGCTGACCCCAATGCTGTTGTTGTAGTCAATGCTTGCGCTGAAGCATTTGATCGCGTCGGTATGCCTGAAGGACGATATCACCTAGCGCAAGCAACACTTTATTTGGCAACTGCACCCAAGTCCAACAGCATTATGGGCTTTTTCGATGCTTTGGCAGCTGTTGAGAGCGAAAGGTCAGCAGATATCCCCAATCATCTCAAAGATGCTAATCGAGATAAAAAAGGATTTGGGCATGGAGCAGGCTATCTGTATCCTCACGCTTACCGAGACCATTGGGTGGCGCAGCAATACTTGCCTGCTAGCTTGCAAGGACAAGTATTTTATCAGCCATCAATGCAGGGATTGGAGGAAAAAATTAATGCTCAAGTTGCCAGCCGCCGTGAAGCTCAATTAGCTGCTTTAGTAGAAGGAATGGGTGTTGCTCCTCTAGAAATACTAACTTATAGCAGTATCGACCGAACTAGTGAATTATGGCTACAACGTACTCTTTCGCAAGTAGGTACGCAATTAGCAGTAATACGCGATCACATTTTCACCTTAGCCCAATTACAACGTCATCATTTGGTTTTGGATTTAAATGCAGGTAGTGGTTTACTCACCTGGGAAGCAATCCGCCGTGTCGGGGAAGGTGGAGTTTATGCTTGTGTTAATAATCAAAATGATGCTCTTGCTCTAATTGAACAAGCAGCAGCACTTCCAGAACTGATGCGTCCAGTGATATTAAATGCCCAAATCACTGAACTACCTGCTGTGTTAGCTTCACAAACGCCAGGAGTAATATTTGACTACATTATTGGTCGCAATGTATTGTTTGCCCAAACGGATAAAGCGAGCGCGGCCCAAATTCTAGCTAAATTACTGCCTTCTTCAGGAAAAATACTGCTGGCGGAATCAATCCCACGCCACACACAAAGGCTTTATCGCTTAATTGAGCCAGAAAAGTTGGATAAAAAATTGTATCAGCGTTTAGTTACGGCTGAAGAGGCTATTTACTCGAATCAATCAGACCCGATGTTGAACTGGGATGCTTTTGATTTGCAGCAAGCTTTTGAAGATGCGGGGTTAGCAGTCGAAGTATTAGTTGAGCAGAACACAACACCAATACACATTACCCCAGGCTTTATTGAGCGCTTGTTTAGAGCTAATGCAAATCGACCCAGTTATGGTGAGCGACTAGCTCAGAATCTGACATCTCTTGAAATACATTCTCTCAATGAGCTATTTATGCGCTCCTTGCTCAATCAAACAGTCAGTTGGATGAGTTCTACTGCTTTTGTGAAAGCAGCGTACAAAATTTGACATTGTTAGCAGTCTACAAAAATTTATGGGGTATAAGTAGGTGCTATATATACCCTATAAATACTTGAAAATTTTTATGCTCATTTTACCTCCTATATAGGGTATATATAGGTGATGCTTAGGGTATTTTTGACTCATTCATACTTTATACCCCACTTGACCCCCATGACCAACATTCACACCTTACAAAAAATTTTTCCCTCCGGCTTTGATAACGGTTACGGTAGCATCAAACTTTTAGTCGATGGTTTTGATGTTGTTCGCGTTCCCAGTTATATTTCTTCTGTCGATATGGAAGATGTTCCTGGAAGAGTAGTTTTCAATGGTACTGCCTACACCGTCGGA
>NZ_CAWNJS010000001.1:8431093-8700819 GCF_963874875.1 Tolypothrix tenuis PCC 7101 | reverse complement strand
CTGGACTTTAGACTAAATAGGGTTGGCGGGGAAAATAACACTGAGAGAAAAATAGTCAAAAAAAGGACATAGCTGAACAGGAGAAAAATCCGCGAACAAAAAAAGCGGTCAGCGATGTTGAACTAACCGCAAATTGGTCAATGCTGATAAAAGGAAAAAAATTAACAGCTTGACCATGACATTAGAAAAGCTTAAACAATTTCGCACAGGTGTGTACACTATCCTGGGTAAAGCCAAAGATGCCTTATTCGACTTGATGGATGCAGTGTTAGTAACACGTAGTATTAATTCATTTGCAGAACTATCAGTGTCTCCCGTGTTTCGCAGGCAATGGTCGAGTGTATACGAGGCAATACAAGACGGAAATCCGCCCCGAACCGAACTGACTGGAGTTTAGACTAAAGCATGACAAAATGACCCAGCAGCAGTGAGTTGACAAGTTACACATCTCAAAGCAAAAAAACTCAATGTCAAGCGGACTGTGGTTGTTCTTTTTTCGGCTTGGCAGTACTTTTTTTAACTGTAGGATAACGAATTCTACGCAGGCGAACTTTGCCAGCAAGCCAGCCTTGAGACTTTCCACGGGGTTTGGGTGAAACAGACGGTGTACCAATGGCGGCGAAAACTGCTGCCATTGCTTGAGCGACCCGTCCAGGGGACAATCTGGACTGTTTTTTCTGCCAAGGTAAAGGATTGTCATGTACAATCCCATGTGCAAGCCAAAGTTGCCAAGTCATCAGGGGTAAAAGGTCACTCCACCGCTGACACTGTTCTGGGGTACTCAATTGCGGCAGAGTCCAATGCAAGCGCCCTTTGGCAAAACGATACCAGTGGTCAATGGCAAATCGACGGCAGTAAAGCTGCCAGAATGAGGATAAAGCAGGCATAGATAGTCCCACCCACACCAACCATAAAGCCTTGTTTTTTGGCACACCAAATTCATCTAAGCGCTGAATTTGAATCAAATTCATGGAATGATCTTTGGACTGTTGAAAATGAAGATTACACCATAAGCGGATAGATAAACGCCCCATTTTTGGGTCGTTGACTTCAATGATTTGGTCAGGTGTCCACCATGTAGACGAATCGTTGAGTTTAAATTTATCACCGTGGATACGGGGACGACCAGTGCCGCCATAAGGTGGGGGCGCACCATACAGCAGTCGATTGGAGCGCAAACGCATTAATTTGTCTGCGGCAATATCGCTTGTTTGTTTCACGAAACTAGCACACCCGTATTCTGCATCCCACAAGCTAATGGGGCTTGTTGGCAGGTTTGAGCATACTAGTTTTAGTTGTGCGGCAGCTTTTTGAATTGGGTTCTCAAAACTGGTGATGCGTTCATGTAATAGGGGTAATGCCCAACTGCCCTCTGTTTCCGGCACAACTGCAATGGTGCTGTAGCCTTGTCCCAAGGTTACGGGTTTTGCCCCTGACATGGGTTGAACTTGATGCTCATAGGTTCGGTCTTTCAATGTTGGGGCATGTAATCTTGCCCAAGCTGTATGGTCTCCTGCTAAGATGATTTTTTCTGTGGGATTGAGTTGTTTTATATACAACTTCATCAGTTCGGTTCGGGGCGGATTTCCGTCTTGTATTGCCTCGTATACACTCGACCATTGCCTGCGAAACACGGGAGACACTGATAGTTCTGCAAATGAATTAATACTACGTGTTACTAACACTGCATCCATCAAGTCGAATAAGGCATCTTTGGCTTTACCCAGGATAGTGTACACACCTGTGCGAAATTGTTTAAGCTTTTCTAATGTCATGGTCAAGCTGTTAATTTTTTTCCTTTTATCAGCATTGACCAATTTGCGGTTAGTTCAACATCGCTGACCGCTTTTTTTGTTCGCGGATTTTTCTCCTGTTCAGCTATGTCCTTTTTTTGACTATTTTTCTCTCAGTGTTATTTTCCCCGCCAACCCTATTTAGTCTAAAGTCCAGTATGTAAGGGATTTCCTATGAAGAAGCAGGGGGATAGGGAATTAGCGAGGCTGGGGGAAATTCTTCATTCCAATTACCAATTACCCATTACCCAATGACAACAAAACAAAAGCTATGAAGCTGATTCGGAATCGTTAAATAACAGTAAACGTGCTGCGAGTATGGCAAATCCTACAGCCGCGATCGCTTTTAAAACACGGGTGGGTAAAAATTCTGCCACTGCTCCCCCGGCTAATGCTCCTAGTAAGCTAGTTAATACTAGAGCGATCGCAGTCGCAAAAAACACAGCACGTCGAGACTGACTGCGTCCCGAAAGCGCGATCGCCGCTAACTGACTTTTATCACCTAATTCTGATAAAAAAACTGTAATAAAGCTTAGTCCTAAAAGATGCCAATCCATAATTAATTGAGATAAGGGAACTGTTGAATATTGACTTTTAACTGTTGACTATTGGCTATTAACCGATGATTACATCCCAAAAGAGCATGATGGAAATTAGCAATAACATCACACCTGCTGATGTCTCTACGGTTTTGGGACTGAGTCGCTTGGCTATCCAGCCTCCTAACAGTACGCCTAATAAGCTGGTTGTAATCAATGCAGCTGCAGAACCCATAAACACTAACCAAGGTGCATGAGATTCTGCACTCATTAATAAGGTAGATAGCTGAGTTTTATCACCAATCTCGGCGAGAAAGATGGTAACAAAGGTAGTACCAAAAATAACTGCTACTGATTCTGGCTTTTTGGGGCTATCGGCTACTACAGGCTGAAGCGGCTCAATGGTTGCAGTCGTTAAGTTAATATCGGTACTGTCTTTTAGTTCTGGCTGGTTTTCAGTCTGAGATATTCCAGAAAGGCTTAGAGGTGCAGAATCAAGTTTCACAGGCAATAGATTTGGATTACTAGATTGTTTTCATATTCTTCTCATTTTCTCAGATTGTTGTAATAAATTGCAACTAGTGTTTAGCCATAGTTACAAATTGTCACTGTAAGCATAAGATGAGCAAATTGCTCACTTTATGGTTTCAAACCGGGTTGCTCAATTTATGCTTACTTAGATAAGGGAAGCAGCGTCAAGTAACTCTGGTCTGGGTTCAACTGAGTACACTTGGTATAATCGAGAGAATTTGCAAACCCTCATGTGGGTTAATTCCTAGCTTGTAACACCACCTTAAAAACTTAGTGAGAGTAGGTTTTCGCTGATATTTGAACTTTTGGGGTTCTGGAGAAAAAGAACTCTCACTAAGTGTTGGCATAGCGGCGAAAATCTGGCCGATAGATTGAGCAGCCCACTTTTCCCAATCAAAGCGAGACCCCTGAGATTTAGCAGTATTGTCGAAAAACCGACCGAGCCATGCATTATACGCACAACAATAGCCAAGACAATGGCACTCCAAATTGAGAAATGGTTGAAAACAACCACAGTATAAGCATCGCAGTTGCAGGTAACGTTGGTGAACTGGACAAACACTGACAGCTTCTATTGTCCACAACAAAGGGATATAGATAGGTTTTCCCGCTTCACGCCAGTCTTGATAGCAACCAGGACACCAACGTTGTTCAGTATGGAAAATATGATTGAAGTTAAGTCGCCAGGAATGCCATTGAAGTAAAGTCAGAAAACTCAGATCCCGTCTAGCAGTTAATTTCTCAACGATGGAAACCACTTTGAAGACATGTTGCGTTCGGTCTAACCAAAATTTAGCAGACTGCTGTTGTAAAAGTGCAGGCTCTCGATGCCAAGCAGTGATGAGCATTTTGATAGCATCATCAGCTTTCAAGAGATCCGGTGGTTGATTGTTCTGGATAAATAACGGTGTAATTTTATAGCGAATTAAACTAGCAATCGAGACACTATGTGCAGCAGCCAAGCGCTGTAAGTAACTAGTAAAACTTTCAACTGTGGGTGTACCAAAACCTATTGGTTGAAGAGAATAAAGATGGCTGCGTTTTGGAAGTTGGTTCATTGTTAAGTCCCAAGACTCATAATTAGCCAAACTTTCAACCGACATTTTCACCACCTCCAACAGGACGACGTTGAGGTTTAGTGTTACCAGTAGAAGAACGACGAGATTGAGTTTTGGTTGTCTGGGAAGTGCTATGTGTAACCGACCCATGATGAGATTCTAAACCTAAAGCAATTCTCAAAGCCGAACTATCTGGGGTAAACTCAAGTTGCTTTTCTCCTAATCTTGTTTCATTGACGATAATCATACATTGTTCATAAGAGTAAGCAGAAGATTTTAAATGCGACAAAGTGAGAGTTTTAGCTCCCTGGTGTAACGCCGTTGCCAATGCTTGAGATAACCAATCTTTGAGAATACCGACACAACCGAAACTTCGTTCGTAGCAAAAGTCCCAGTATTGAAGTAAATCAGGCTCTTCTTCAAAAGGTAAATGACGTTGGAAAGTTTGAACAACACCTCTGAAAGCTTTTAAATCTTCTTCATTCTCAGCTTTGTAGCGTTCAAAATGAATATCCAAGCTGCGTCTGCATAACTGGGCACCTTCTTGAGCATGTTTTGAGTTTAAAAATTCTACAAGTTCTCTATCAGTTATTGTTAACTTGCGCCCATAATTGCGTTGGCGCTGATTAAGTTCTGCACTGACAAGCCGGATTTCTTTTTCGGAACGTCCTTGGAAGTATTGATAGTAAGAAGAAATGCATTTTACCCATTGTCCTTGTGCTAGGGCATAGGCAATTCCTGCATTCCAAGGGTCGTAACGAACCCACAGCATTGATTTCTCGATTTCTGGGTCACGGAATACATCTGCCCAGTAATAAATATTGTGTATTTTGACACCCTTTCCTGGCTGAACTTTACGCTTTCGTTGGTCTGGTGCTGGTAGAGTCAGAATTTGGAATAATTCGTCATCTGCCACTCTTCGGTGTAAGCGACTTCCACCTGTTGCTAGCCCAGCGACAAAAGCATCATGGGGACTAGTACCTAATGCCGGATGCAATCGTTGGTCATAAACCGAATATGCCCATTCGCAAAAGGCAGAGTATAGTTGTTCTAATGTCCAAATTGCTAATCTTTCGGGACTGACAGATTTAGTGACTTTACGTTGAAGGCGTTTGATTTGGGTGTTACCTTGCAACTCATGAATAAACTGTGTGTTCGCTGTACCAAATAGTCTTTCAACTATTGAACCAAACCGCGCATGTGCTGGTGGTCGATACTTCAGCGTGCAAGTATAAGATGCCAATAATTGTTCAAAATAGTGGCTGTGGAATTCTCGTCCGTTATCGACAACAATATTTTGTGGAAACCGTCCAAATCTAGCAACGCATATGCGAATTGCCATCATACAATCACGGTAGCTCGGCTCATCGAAGGTCAGATAAACTGATAAAATTCTGCGACTATATGCATCAACCATCAAGGTTGCCCAAGGACGACCTAAATTGTGATGAATTGAGTTGTTTGTAGCAACATAACAATTAGTTAGAGATTCCAGGGAACTGACTAATTCAATGTCAATTTGAGTATGGTCAATATGGACAATCTCGAAGGGACGACTACCATGTTGTGGAGTAGTCTGCTCTAATTCCCAATAAAATGGTTCTTCGGCAATAGCTGCTCGATTACCAAGACGTTTTCTGGTTTGATTGTGCCCGCTTCGCTGTTTAATCGCTTGGCAAAACGTGATTCTCGATGGTGGTTTCAATGGGGGTTCATGGTTTTGGCACGCTAAGACAAATGCCTCGTAGACCCGTAATTTTCTGCGTTGTTTGGGTGTTTCATAATGCTCTATGATAAATTCGAGCATAAATTCTTGGGTTTGAGAATCAATTTTGGGAGTACGATTGCCTTTACTTTTATGCTTGGGCAGTAATCCCAGGTATCCATGACCGTAGATGAGTAAAGCTTTTTGGTATTGAGTACGCCAACGACGGATTGTGCTGCTTGGATATGCTCTGGGATTATCTCCTAAGTATGGCTGTATTAAATTGTAGCGACGGTTGGCTTCAATAATATCTTCACAAGTTGCTCTTTGAATAATTTCCGCCGCCACTGCTTGAATATTTGCGGTTTGTTTTGTCTCAACTCCTACAATTTTACCTGTATCAATCAATGCTGTGAATGCTACATTTGGTAGTTCTATAAGTTTGCCATCTGCACGTAATAATCCAGTAGCAGTCGTCCCAGTATTTACTATTTCCCATGACTCTCCATCCCAAGAAATATTAGTACCTACTGTTATTTGGAGTAATATTTGATTACTATCTTGAGTTTTTGACTCTATTGATTTAAGTTGCTCATAAGATAAAGCAACATATGAGTTAATAAATACGAGTACGGTTTCTGGTTGTGAGAGTTTGACTTGATTCAGTTCTACGTAAAGTTTATCGTTGGCAATTAACCAATAAATTACATCGGGATTTATTTCTTCAATTTGTAACAGTTCTGCCAGGGTTATTCCTAGATGATTTTTTACTGTGTCTAAAATTAAACTTTGCTCGGTTTCGTCGAGAATTCCTGATGAGTATCCGAAATAATCTGATAGCCAAATTAGATTTTGTTGAAACTTCCAATTAACTAGAGCATCTGACCATACGTGAAAGTCCAAACCATGACGATGAGCGTATTCTTCACCTGGGGGACAATGCCACTTGCTATCTAAGTTTTTGCAATAGCGATTCGGATTCAATTGAGTCAGCTTGTTTAGTTCTAGTTCGGTTTTGCATTCCTCCCAAAAAGCTGAATCTGCCCGAATTATAAAGAAATCGGGTGTATATTGGTGTCTGTTTTTTCGCCCGTTTTTGCTTTGATAGACTAATTCTATTGCTGGCGGTTGGTCGTAATATTCGAGTACGGATGGGTCATGTTCGAGTTCATAAATACGTGCTAATTCGTTATGATGGCTCTCGAATTGAATAGTCACTCCCATTTTTCTTGAGGGGTAACTGCCACAAACGTTTTTCCTTGCTCCAGTTACTCGACGAGATGGGTTAGTGCTGCGAATCTCCTCAATTATTGCCTGCGCTGCTTGACTGAGGTTTTGTTGACGGCACCAATTATTAAATTCTTGCTTGTCAAGCATAATTTTAGGTTAGGAGAGTGTGTTGCCTGCCAATGTCTCTCCTAATGTTGATCTCAGCACAATGCTGTATATTTATGAACGAAGTGTTGAAAATGTTTGCTCAACTTATACTTTCTCAATCATATTTTTGCTCAACTTATACTTTCAATACCCCTATATTTGCTTGTTACTCTTGACCAAATTAATACTGTTTCCAGCAATCTGTTGCCCATCTTATGCTTTCAGAGTTGCTCATCTTATGATTTCAGTGACAACAATGTAATCTAAACCATAATATGAGCAAAGACCTAAGTTATGCTCTTAAGTGCGGAGGATGGCGATCGCTATCTACGCTCTTGAAGCCTGCTCCCAGAAAGCCTATCCTGGAAGCACAGAAGTGGGGTCAGGCATAGTCTGGTTGAGGCTTGAGTATACGGGAGCAATCGCCAGTTCGATGGGTTTCCCTTAGGGGACGCTAAATATGGAGGTTCTATTTCGAGAAGATTGAAAATATGCCAGCAAGAGATGTTTTTCACGATGCAGTTAAGCATGGACTGATTACCGATGGATGGGAAATTACCCACGATCCATTGCCAGTCAGTTTTGAATTAGGGGATATGTATATTGATTTGGGTGCCGAAAAGCTTCTGGCTGCCCAAAGGGGTGAGGTAAAAATTGCAGTAGAGATCAAAAGTTTTGTACGAACATCAGCAATTTCTGAATTTCACACAGCACTGGGACAATTTATTAACTACCGACTAGCACTATCTGAAATTGAACCGGAACGCATACTGTATTTAGCAGTACCAATTGATGCTTATAGTTCATTTTTTACCATCCGGCTTGTACAAAATATTATCCGGATTCATCAACTAAAATTAATAGTTTATAACCCAGAAACCGAGGAAATTGTGGAATGGATAGAATAAATCAGTATCGAGAAATAGTAAAACAACTTCTACTGTCATATGCAGAAATTGGTAGTCCTGACCCAGATGTAGAAACGCAAATGCTATTTGATACCGAACGCGACCATTATCAACTGATGAATGTGGGTTGGAAAAATCAGCGTCGCATTTATGGCTGTTTTTTACATATTGATATTAAAGATGGAAAAGTCTGGCTGCAACACAATGGTACAGAAGATGAAGTTGCCGAAGAACTGATTCATTTGGGAATACCTAAACAAGATATTGTAATTGGCTTTCATTCGCCATTCAAGCGTCAATTTACAGACTATGCAGTTAATTAAAAATGAACAGGTAGAAAATTATAAGAATATAAAGTGAATGGCAGCAAAAGATACTGATGAGCCATGAGCATGACAGCTAGAAAATGTAATTTTATAGTTTGCTGATAAAAGTACTGGCGGTTATTAAATAATAAATGATGGAAAATCCCGAATATTTACCACCTATTAAATTAATTCCAATTGAAGATGCCACAGTTAATAGAGAGATAACAGGTATTAAAAGAGCTACTTTAACAGCCTCACCAACTGATATCCGATGGATTAAGGTATTGGAATTTTTACGCAGCAACAATCTCGCACCCAACAGCCGTAAGCTATACGAACGCGAACTCAAGCGGTTTTTGAGATGGACACAGTTACACTATCATGAACTGCGATCGCGTCACATAGGGCAGTACAAACAATATTTGATGGAAGAATTCTGTACACAAGCAGGTAAACCACTTTCCAAAAGTAGCATTAATGCAAGCCTAGCTGCGGTCAAGAGTTTCTTCAAATGGATGTGTTTTACTTATCCAGAAATCATTACTACTAATCCCACTATGGGGGTAAAACTAGAAAAAATACCTCTGCCACCTGCCCAGAGTTTAACCACAGAACAAATGCAATTGGTTTGGTCAGCTTTGCAGTATCTGGGAGAAACAAAACTTCGAGATACTGCACTTGTCCATATCCTCATTCACGGACTCCGTGCCGGGGAAATTGTAGAGTTAAATGTTGGTTCTTTCGATGGTAAACTCCTTTTCTTACCAGATACCAAAACAAATGAACCACGCTTAGTACCACTGCGCTCCCAAAGCCGAGAAGTATTGGCTACTTATTTGCGATCGCGCTCCGAGCATGGTGAAGAATTAAATAGCCAAAGCCCACTAATGATTTCACATCATGCTTCATATAAGGGTGATCGCTTGAGTTATCACGGTATTTACTTTGCTGTCGAGAAAATCGGTGAACTGGCTGGCATTAAAGATTTACATCCCCACCAATTTCGGCATACCTACGCCACCGATTTATTGCTGTTAGGTGTAGACCCAACTCATGCGCGAAAGCTGACGGGCCATACTAGCGAGAAAGCATTTCGGCGTTATACTCTACGTAGTGAACAAGAGGCAGCGATCGCTGCTTATTATCGTGCTATTGGAGAGGATCAAGAAGAATAATAATTGGTTATTTTTACACTAGAAAATTATGAGTCGCCCACGAATAATTCAACCAGGACAAAGTTATACATTTAGTAAATATTTTGAGCTACCATTTTCTCCAGTAGATATATTGGCTGACCTGGGTTATGTTTATGAACGTGAACGTTTACAATTACCAAAATTAGAATCTAGACTTAAGAGAACAGAAGAATTACAAGAATTGATTGAGCGGAATCTCAGACGAGTCAAGCTACTAAGTGAAGATGCACGCAAGCAAGCAATTATTGCACCTATATTATTAGAAGTATGTGAAATTACGCAAACTCAATTGAATATTGAATATCCAATTAATGTGAGTGACCAACTAAAAGGTAGTTTGGATTATTACATTGATAAAGGTAGAGGTTTGTTAGTAATTGAAGCCAAGCAAGCAGATTTAAGTAGAGGATTTATCCAACTAGCAGTGGAATTAATTGCTCTTGACCAATGGATAAACTCAGATACGCCTATTCTTTATGGAGCAGTAACTACTGGTGAAGATTGGCGATTTGCTAAATATCTTCGTCAAGAGAAACAGATAACTGAAGACTTAAAATTATATCGGGTGCCTGAAGAATTACCAGGATTAATGGAAATTTTGGTTGGCATACTGAGCAATTGAAAACAGATATGCCCAAACCATTAGACCCCAAGTGTCAGTTATGCGCCAAGCTACCAACAACTAAGGCTAGGGTGCTGCACGGGCCAGAAGGGGATGGCTGCTGGAATCCGCGCATTTGCCACAATCGCCGTTCGTTCTACCGCCGTCGCACTCAAGATGATTCTGGGCAGATTGATTCGCTCACAGTCGAACCACCTGCCACGTATTTTGCTGTACTGTATTTATACAAGGAGCCAGGAGATAAACCATTACATGCCTTGGGTGCTGAACTATGGTTGGGGCAAAAACCCATTTGTCGTCTGGAACCAATTCACTGCTTTGGGCTGACTGCTGGCAAGATACGCACCTATACAGATAAGGTGTTGCAGGCTTTTGCCAAAGAATATGGTGTCTCGCTGTATCAATATAAGGATATGTTTGAGATTAGTCCTAGTCACTGTCCAGTGCGTCCCTGTCCGCTACATCCGGAGTAATTAATTCAAAATTCAAAATTCAAAATTCAAAATTCAAAATTATGATGACTGATTTTGTTTAGTTTTAACTACTATGGCTGCAAGAACTTTGATGATTTCCTCATTCTCTGTAATAAGAGGCAAGAGCTTGTGTTCTTCCACAATACTAGTAGTAACTAATATTCTTAACCAATATTTTGTTTCTTTAGCTTCTTTTAAAGCAATTTGTAATTTACTCACAAAATCAGCTTTACTTTGTGCCGATTGGGATTCTTCAACATTAGCACCTATAGAAGTTCCAGAACGTATTAACTGCTTATATAAAACTCTTCCAACTCCAGGTTTTTCATCTAATATTTTGCATAAATTTACAATTCTTACTGCAAAATTAAATGTTCTATCTGTTATATGCTGTTGTTGATTCATTGTTATACAACTCTATCATCAATAAATATTTTAACTGAACTTAGTACAAATGTACCATTTATAATTTTGAATTTTGAATTTTGAATTTTGAATTTATGAAAATTTGGGATTTGCTTGATGAAATTTCAGTTGCGCCACCAACTTCTTCACTTGCTCCGGTGTGGGATTATTTAGATGCAGAACTCCACGATTTATCTGTGGAAGCACAGTTAGAAACTGCTGGTGTTGCGTTCAATCAAATTGCAGAGATTCTCAAATCTCGGGCGACGATGCTGTTGCAAGATGTGCGCGAGATCAATAGTCCTGAGGGGCCGATTGTCAGCACTAGTATTTTTGCTGGGTTGGTGCGAACTACAATGCAGCTGGATTTGGATGATTTAATTGAATCTCCAATACCGCAGACTTTCAGACCACATGGGCCACATCAGTTTTCTAACTCTGCCTTACATGGTGATTCAGTGGTAGCACCTGTTGAGAAAGAGAAAGTCTTAGAAATGTTGGAGGAAGTCAGGACTGTAGAAGATGTTCACAAGCTTGCGGGTGATGAAGATGTGCACAAGTGGCAAACTGCGATCGCTTACTACCTTGCAGATATCCAAAATGAAATTTCGCTTCCCCAACTTCAACATGCTTTGAAAATGCCGATGGTAGAGGTATGGTTGGGATTGCTGCTGGGTGGGTTTAATTTAGAGCAGCGTGGAGATTTTTATCAGAATCAGAATATTTGGATAATAAAAAACGATAGCCAAAATAAATGAAATATTTTGAATGTGGGCAGATTATTACCTGGTTAATGTAGAAATTTTATTTAAGCTCAAGTAGTTAAAGTATTATCGTTTGCCCCTTCTAAAAATTCTTGTAGTGTCCGCAAAGTTCGTTTGGTCGAATCAATGAATACTAATTTGATGCGAGCTTCAACCGCAACTAATGGATTGCCTTCTTTGATGATTTCAATTGATTGCCAAAAATTTGCTTGGTAGTTAGATGCTTTCTTGTCTGATTCTAACTTGGTATGAATCATCACATTTTCCAGGAGAATTTCTTTACGATAATTAACTTCAATCCGAGCAACAACCGGAAGAATTTTCTGTTTGCCCTGTAAGTTGTGTTGTTTTAGCCAATGCCAACGCCCAGTTTCTAAATACTCTAAAACAGTAGCATTGTTAACATGACCAAAACTATCTAAATCATTCGGACGTACCTGTAGTTGCAAGGAAACCAGTTCAAAATTCATTAATTCAAACTCTCTTAATTTGGATTTATTCAATTGGTTAAAATACTATTAGGCTATATCTGGAGATTTTTCGGATAAAATCACTACAGCAATGAAACCTTAAGAATACAGGAATCAGAATTCAGGAGCCAGAAGGGTTAAATAATGAGGAGAAATATTTGCGGGAAAAAGAACTCAGTAGCCAGAATTCTGAATTCAGAATGACTAGTGGGGCGATTTCAAAAAAAATTTTTTCTAGTTAATTTCCAAGCAGGACACCATCCTGCCTGATGAGCATCATCTGTGACATCCTCAATAACTATCAACCCCTCTAATCCGATGTAGTAAGGTAAAGGACTAGCAGTAATCCAGCCATATGCTATTGCTTCAGAATCTCGTTCTTCAAAGGTAAAAACATCTAAACCTTCTTCTAAAAAGTAATATGGCAAATAACAACAAGGATACTCTCTAATACTGGTTCTTTCTACAGAATATTTTTCCCACTTAAATTCAAATCCCTGTATTCGTCGATAATTATTCTCTAGCCAATTATAAAGTCTTTTGCCGATTTCAAAAGCTTGAGGTTTGCTGATACAGGCAAGCTTTGGAGTAAACATTTCACCATTAAAATGAACTGTAATATCCCAAAGTTCTTCCTCTTCAGTAAAATCTATATCCTCATCAACCTCAATAATTCCAGCTTTATATAATTCAGCAGGCACGACTCTTTTCTCCTATAGTACTAATTTTTCACTTCTGGGCAACAGTTCCTTTCCTCAAAAACCCGACTTCTACGCGGTAAACTGTCTGTACTAGAGTATATAAGTAGTGTAGACATGGCTGCTATGGAACGCGAATCAATTAACTTCAAACTTCCCAAAACCTTAACTAAAGCACTCCGCACTGCCGCAAGAGAACGTCACACCACTGCTACTGATTTAGTTATCCAGGGTTTGTATCATGTCCTGGGGCCAATTTCTGGTACAGAAGTGAGTATAGAAACTCGTCTACACAATCTAGAAGCCCAACTGACCGCACTCGCTAATAGGCAAGAAGATAGTATAGAATCGGGTGTAGAAGATAGCTCAAAACAAAGACTTTCACTGTTAGAGCAAAAAACCGAAGCCATTGCCCAACGCTTAGCAAAAATAGAAGGAGCAATTTCTGTCCTCTCTGGGCGCTCATATCCTAGCGCTAAGCGCAAATCAAATAATTACCACCCACCACAACTAGAACTTCAACCATTACCAGCCCAAAACTTAGCCTCAAGACTAGGTTTAACAGCGTCATATCTTGTAGACCACTTTGAAAAACTTTCCACCAAAGATTTCATCAGTTGGACTCGTAACCGCGACCCAAGAAGTATTGGTTGGGAGTTCCACCCAGAAGATGGTCTTTACCATCCAGTAGCGCAATAGGTTATACCAATTTTAGATTTTGGAGCCACTGCGTTTGCTCAAAGCCAGTTGCCTGGTGTACCCAACAGGGAAGCAAGCCATATGTAGCGTCTGCTTTGGTGTTACAAGTGCAAAGCTAATCAATCATATCTGCCAATAAATTGGTCATTTCATCCTGACCTTGTTTGCGGTTATCGTCGTATTGGATTAATACATCCAGCTTCACATGGCGACTAACTTTTTGTGCTTTCCGCACATCTCCTTGAGTTGCATCCAAAATAGTTGTAATCCCGCTGTGGCGAATGCGATGCGGTGACATTAACTTTTTTACACCAGCTGCATCAAAATAATTGACCACAATCTTGCGAATGCCATCACCAGTTAGTCGATGTCCTTTACTACGGTTATCAAGAGAGATAAATAGAGGTGAAGCGGCACTTACATTACCTCGCACTTGCAACCAATCACAAATAGCATTCATCGAAGCCATTGATAGTTTTACCCATTCATCATTCGTGCCCTTTCCTTTCCCCAAAATCCGTAATCTGCACTCATGGGGATCAAAGTCTTTCACATCTAATTTGCTGACCTCATCGCGACGCAGCAGATTTTCCCATAAAAGACGCAATAGCGCGTAATCTCTTTTTCCACGAACAGTTGAGCGCTCAATTAGCCCAATTGCACTGTTGATGGTTTCAGCATCTACCCCGGTGGTATCTCGATACGCCTTTACCCTCTCCAACTCAACCTCTTCTAAGGTATAACTGCATACACCCAACTTGCGAGCAAACTTCACCAAGGATTTAATACTGCTGAGGCGACGGTTAACCGTTGCTTCTTTCAATCCCAGAGCTAGCAGTTTAGCTTTATATTTCAATACTACTGCCACTGCCCGCTTTTCGCTGAGGTGCAAAAACTCTAACACACTGTCAGGATTCGGCTCAATCCCAGTCATCGCGACAAAAAACTTCCGCAAATCTTTTTGGTATTCGCGGCGCGTACTGGCGGCGCGGATATTGGCAAGCATCAAAGCAATAACATCCTGCTCATCAGCAGTTGCCGCAAAATACCGCTCAATTGGCGCTCTTAGAGATTTTTTTAATGACTCCACCGCATCATCAAATCCGGTATCATCGTTTGCTTTTGGGGATGCACGCTCTTGGGAATATGCAGTATCTTCCATAGCATTGGGCACGAAAATGGCTGTTTTCGATATCAACCCTATTCTCCCGCAATATGCTTTCCCTAACTCACTTTCAACCAACAAATTCTCTATAATTATTCTTCATAATAAATGTAATTTAATATACGCTTTAGCTACTTTAGAATGCTGAGGTTGTACAAGGTAAAATGCTCAAGACTTAGGCGATCGCACTGGACATTCCGAACAGTACTGGAAAGACCCATCGCTCCAGAAATGCTAGTGTAGTTCAATGTGGCAGAGCGATCACCTAAAAGAGAATTGAAGAATACATCCGTAAGAATCAATCAGTCGGGGATACAGACCCACGACTGATTCAAGACCTCCAAATCTAAGATTTGGTGAGCAGTGAGGTGGACGGGTTACCCGCTCCCCTATTGCCGACTTTATCCTTCCATCGGTAAAACCTCCTCATTTAGCAAGGCATAAAATTCTGGGACAGCAGCATGAAGTTGTCGCAGTTCATGAGGATATCTCACTTCGCACTCCAACACAGTCTCCCAGCGCAAAACTCCACTCCATCGCTTGAGAATGACTTTAATTGCGTCCACTCCTTGAGCAACAACAGAACGAAGCATTTCCACACAATGGAGTAGGGTAGTGGAGTCAGTAGGAGGTAGGTTAGCAAGAGGGAAAGGGGCAGGGGGAAGGAAGCGAGGGGGAAGACCGGGATGGAGCTTGTATTCCTCCTCAGTCAAGCACCCAGGAAGGGCGGGGCTTGTTCCCCCTGCCCCCTGCTCACTTCCCCCCTGCCTCTTCCAGCTAAAATCCGTAGTATCCCCCCCCTGATGAGGGGAGTTAGCTATACATTTATGGGGGGGGGTGGATACGGGCTGTTGTTTTCGTTCTACAGCAGATTGGGGCTGCACGATCACCTGTAATGAAGTGGGAGTTTTGTGGGCAAAACTTGTATTCGACTCTTTGAAGGTACGCCCTTGTTGACGGTGAGCAATTACATGAAAAGCAAATTCTAATTCCTCTAGTGAAAGTGAGTAAATTTTCACTTGTTGACCGCGTGGCCCCTGTTTGCGGCAGGACAACTTGAGTCCCAGCTGCTCAACTAAAATAGCTAGTAACCAAATGGGTTCGCAGTCAGAGGGGACGGTAAAACCAAGAATTGCTTTAATATGAGCAGCACAATGTGAGGCAATCTCCCTCATATTCAGTAAGTCTGGGTCGGTTGCCGTCATCTCGCCCCCGGCTATCAATCGTTGAAGAATGTGATGTAAACCCAAATTGAAGCGGGCCAGCCATCGCGCCGAGTAATTCCCCCAGTCGATGCATAAAGGTAATTTTTCGCGTTCGGTGCGGTCTTTATCTGTGACAATTTTTGGTGGTGCTGGATATTGCCTCCCCGTTTTTGGGTCAACAATTGAATCGAATGGTGCTTCTAAAATTGCTTCTAAGTCGGCAAGCGCACCAATTAGCCGACCACCCGCATCTTTTTCAACGAGTTGGGGGGTGACCTCCATACCGTAAGCTGACCGAATACGATACTTCTCGCACTCAAAAACTGCTTCTGGTGGCAAGTAATCTTTGCTCTTACGCTGACGATACTCAGTTGCTGTAATATCATTAGCCCTGGTAACAGCCAGATGATAAGCAGTATCCAAAACCGCCGCAGATTTTTTCAAATTTTCCAGGGAAAGCAGATCGTCATCACTCCCTACGGAGATAAATGTATTGCCCATCTCCGACAGCAGCGAGCGCAAATCATCACGCAGATTATTGATAGACTGGTTGCGGTTGGCCAAAATTTGGCAGTAAGCCTCTAGAGCCCAATCTTTTTCTGCGCCACGAGAGCCAGTTTGACGGTCAATTCGCAACAAAAAAGCTGTCATTTCGTTAGTCTGCAGTAAGCGTTCTTTAATTTTGGCGGCGTTAGTGTCTTTGTAGCCAAAGGGAGGGCGCTTTGCCACCCAAACGTGAAATGGAACTAAGGGACGATAACGATACAGCTGTTGGGCGCACTCAGTTGCAGTTTGGGAAACTCCATGAAACGCACCAAAAACCAAATCAAAATGATATTGGGCAATGTCTACTCCAGTCCCGAGGCTGGGAGAGGTTAGTAAAGCATCGAGGTTTTTGACGGCGTTGGTAATATCTTTGATGAAAGCAATGTTTTCTTCAGCCCCGGAGTTGTCTGAATGGATAGACCAGATGCGTAGCTGATTCTTCAAGGCTTGCAGATTTTGCTTGTCAGCGCTGTTGTCGTCTTTTGAGCAGATTTGCACTGTGAGTGACTGTTCAAGTTTTTTAATAAAGCGCTTCGAGTCAGAAACTACCATAATTTTTTGCCCACTCATCAGGGCTGCTGAAATTTGAGCAACTAGAGCGCTGGAATTATTACCTTCATACCAGTAAATAGTCCGCTCTCCATTTCGCCACTCGTTTTTAACGATGTATGGAACTTCTGGTTGTGGTCGCATTGCTCGAAAGAAGTCGATGGTAACGTCGTCCATGTGAGCATCAGCTATGACAACCAGTGGTGCATTGTATACTATATATTCCAGTACTTCGAGTATTGCGGCGCGATGTTCCTTGCAAGTGTTACTGTGCAAAAGGTGTGTGAGGTATTGGCAAGCTTCATCAATAAAGATGCAGCCGTAGGTGAGGGCTTGAGTGTTGAGCTTATGCAAGCTATCAATAGTAATGCTCAAAGCAGTAGCTTGAGCTAAGCCTACGTAACCTAATTCTGAGTACATGGCAGTTTCTAAGCGCAGAGCCAAATTTTTCAGCAAGTTAACGCGATGTCCGTTGTTGAGGAATCTTGCTTTTGGATTTTGGTTACGCCACCAGCGCATGAGTTCAGTTTTACCTGTACCCATATCACTCCACAAAACCACAAGCCCTGATTGAGGAAAGCGAAAAGATGCTCTGCTCCCAGAAGTATATTGGGCACAGGTGAGAGAATTTTCTTGTGACTCAGCTTTTGGAGTCATGTCTTGGGGTTGCTGTAAAGCTAATTGTGTCTGACTGTGTTGTTTTAGGGACTGAGGTGGACAATGAGAATTAACCTTGGAGGTGAACAATTGTGCTTTTGCTTCCTCATCAAAATTGGGAATCTCCAAAGCTTGGGTGAGATATTTGATATTGACTGTCACATCTGGTTTATATTTGCTCAGTCCCCATTTTCTAGCACGATACGAGCGCCGATAATCAGCCAGTGTTTTGGCATCATCAATGATTGCCAACAGCAGTGCTAAAGCATCCTTACCCCTAGAGACCACAAAATCATCAACACCTTTTTCTGGCCCTGGTAATAGCGCCACTTCAGTTGTGCAACCGTATGCCTCAATTGCTTTACCAGTGCGAACTGTTGCTTGAAAAACTGACCAGCGGGTCGAAGCTTTTGTTTCATAATCGAAGAGAATAATAAACTTGCGTCCGCTCCCAGCTAATGGTACTAAGTCTGGGTGTAACCGTTCATCAAAATCCTGCGCTCCCACGCGTCCGTTCCAAATTCCTGGAAGTGCGATCGCTACAAATCCATGACTGAGTAAACAGGCTGCTTTTTTCTCTCCCTCACAAAGAATGATGGGAATTTCTCTATGTAACTGCACCCACTCCCAAAATAAGCGTGGGTTGAGTCGGTCAAACAGACGCAATCCTAAGGGAGAATGATATCGTTTGATATTGTACCGCTGGGCAATTTTATCCCAAATACAGTTGGGGATATCAAAGTAAGTGATGCGGTTGGGTGTTTTGGGAGGAGATTCGTATTTGACGGGTTTGTTTTTCTCAAAATCAATGCGGGGATGATCTGGTTTGAAACGCCCCCATTCCATAGGAAGCCAATTGTTGAGTGGGTCTAGTCCATTTACCCACCATCCCCCCAATGTCGTGTGGGCATATTTTCTTAAGTATCCATCTCGTAATCGCCCATCGTTACGTCTGGCTGTTTGGGGTAGTGCGTAAAGTAAATATTCGTATACTATCGCTCCACCCAAAGAACGGACATTGAGAGCAGTTAATTGGGGGTCAACACCTGAAGCTGTTACCCATTCAAGCCAATGGTTCTCTGTTAATTGGTCTTTTCCATTCGTAACATTGATATTAATTACATTGGGAAGTGTCATTATTTCATTCTCCGATGATGATTGTGTTCATCGGAGCTACCCACTGTTTGAGAGGGTGGGTTGTAGATTGTAGTGAAGATTCTTCTCCTACTTCTTACTCTTTCTCAAGCTGAGGTTGTTCAGATTTGAATTTTGGCTTTTAAAACAAATATCATTGTCCAAAACCTTAAAATTTCATTACATAATTGAAGATATTTCTCAATTATTTTTCGCCAACCTAAATACCTACTTTTGAAAGGACCCCTAACCCTACTCTTTGAGGCGAAAGTAGTGGCGTTAATATCATGTGTTACCAAAAGCTAACAACTTCATCTCAACTCAGTTAAGAAAAAGATTTGAGATTTATAAAAAACCAGTTGTGCTCCTTAAAAGGCTGAAATTCTAAGGAACGAAACTTAAGAAGTTAGTTTGGCATTCTTTGATACCACTTAATTAAAGTTACACTCACTTTACCTCTATGACGCAGACATTGTTACATTGAAATTGCTTTTATATTTGTTACGGTTAGTTGTTAACCGCATAGCGTATGTCTAGCGTGTGGGCAGCTAACCGATTTCTTTTTGGAGTGACTTGCCAAAATTCCCTAAGTCAAGGTAATGCTTAGGGCGTTGTCAGTCAAAAAATAAAAAAATCAGTGCTATGTTTTAGCTCAAGGTCAAACAAAACAGCTTTTAGCTCGAAAAATTGATGATTCACGACATTATCCTCATATAAGAGGCATCTAGCCGAAAAATTTCTGCCTAAACTATTTGTGAATAGTTAGATCTAGCTATCAAAATGTTTTCCACCTAGAGTCGGGCTAGAGTTGGGAGAAATTGTAGCGCTAGATGCCTTTTTTGCTATTTGTCTAAAAAAAGGCATACTACTCCATCCCCTATATGCTAATATTGGCAACAGGGGTCGGTCGTAAGGTATCGTTAGGCTCTAAACAATTTTGGTGTTTTCTTGACCGCCAAGTCCTTCGGACACCAATCCTGTTTTCTAACGACTCCCCTCACATTCTGGTTATCTCAATATATTGCTTTTGTCGGTTTCACCTCCTTCAAACATCGACGAAGACCATTTCTGGGTATCATTACTTTCGCTAGAGTAACATGAATTGCTCCTGGACAGTATTAAAACGGGCTGATATCTTCCGTGTTGCTGATGATGTTGCAAATTTCACCAACCTCTCCCTAAAAGGGACGAGGATTGACCAAACCAATTTGGACAATGTAAGCGGTGAATAGCCCATTTGAGTTGCTAGATGTCACAGACTTCCGAGTACTTCCCTAGCCCGGATTCACTCTAAACCTGATTGGTACAGGTGTTAGCCTCAACCCGCAAGCACCTGGGACTGGTCAAGAACAAGTCCGATAAATCCAAGGCAGAATTTAACACTCATACAGTAGATGGAGTTGCCATCGCAGCGACTCACTTTGTCGAGTATCGACAGTATCACAGAAAAAAAGAGGACGGAGCTCATTGGGTTGGCTCTGTTGCTATTACCCCTGCACAATTTTTCGTAATTCGTCGCCCTCCCTATTCCAGGCGACAACTGCATTTAATGCTCCCCGCCAAAGGTGGAGTTCGCCGAAAATATGGCGGCACTACCACTGGTCATGGATTCCGTAAAGGAGATTTAGTCAATTCACCTAAAGGAGTTGGCTATGTCAGCGGGGATACACAAAAACAGATATCTGTCAGCGATGCAAGTTGGAGAAGGCTTGGACAGATAGCAGCTAGCAAGATTCAACTAATTCGGCGTTCAAACGGATTGGTAGTTGTTTGCTAGATCCATGTAAAGCCGTCCTTCGCTTCGCTGAAGGACGGGGTAAGAGACCCATATTTTCGATGAAAGCCGCCTGGTGAATCTTAAGCGAGAATTTCCGACTCCAATACACGCAACAATTTCTCTTCCAAAGTAGTTAAATAAGGACGGTTCACTTTTCCCAAAGATTCCAAAAATTTTTGCACTGATTCCTCTAAGGTACTGGAATACACTCGACTTATGCGATCGCTAAGAAGTTGCATCTGCTGACAATCATCAGGCAAGTAATTAAAGGATTGTAAATGCTTCAACCCAATGGTGTACTCTGCATCCCACATTCTCACGGTACAACTAAATTCGTTGACTTGAGTAACAATTGCCCAACAGCCACCTTTACCTCTAAGTTCTGGATTGTCCTTAGTTAGGATTTGGCAGACTTCGCCAACAAAGTAGGTGTTTGGTACTTTGGTACGCTCCATGATGCGTTGTACAACATCCTTGACGATTCTACCAGTTGGTACTTTACCACCTGCTTGTTGTACTGCACTCTGCCATACTTCCCACTGTTCCTGCGGTTTTAGCTTCGTAATGGGTCGGACTTGCCCCTCAGTTGTCGGCAGAATTTGACAACAATTTGTTGTCAAATCTTCAGTTGGCGAAATTTGACAACAAATTGTTGTCAAATTTTCGTAGACATCAGCTGCGGCAATTAAGTAATTTGACTTTTGGCGGCTATGACCAAATCTATCACGGCAATAATCTTCAAAAGTTTTATGAGTAGAGCGGTATAGCCTGCGATCTCGCAACTCCATCAACGCTTTACCTGCTTCAAAAAATGCTCTTTCTACCTTCCGTTCTAAGTGTAGACGATCTCGCTGTTCTTCCTCTGTCAGCTCAGAAATTTCCACAGATGTTACTGTAATAGTTGCTGAAACTGAATCTGCTTGATGGGAGATATCCTTATTGGCCTCTGTTGCAGGTATTTCTGAGTTACTAGAGGATGGTTGGTTCATGATTTCCCATCTCTTATAGTTTGATAATGTAAATTTGAGGTCGATTGCAAATAAATCCTCTATTATCTGGATAGTTGCAATAGCTCCAGTCAACAAATTGAAAGTAGCAGTATAGGAAGAAGAACGATGTAATTAAGCGTTACTCTCGCCAACAAGAGTTACACCAAAGTCTACACTCAACACTTGTTCGATTTTGCGAAGGTTCTCAATTGAAAGCGCTCCTTTGAGAGTTTCTTTTTCAATGTCGTACCAGTAAGTGCGCGATACACCAACCTCATCACATATTTGCTCGAGAGACTTACTGCAATTTAATCGAGCTTGCTTGATCTGCTCCCCTAACCCTTCAATTTCAACTTCTTTAACCTGTCTAATTCGCATTCTGGTATTCATCACATTATCACTTCCTAGAGTAAGGGGTTAACTATTAGTTTTTCTATACACTGTCAGCTATTAGTTAACACACTATACACTAATAGTGTACTAAATGATGTCATACAAAAAAACATACTGGCTCGACTGTGTATTAATTGAAGAAATGAAAACCATAGATTTGGACATATTTCATTGGTGATGGGTCAGGGGTTGACTGTTGGTATCTGTGTGGCGAAGTAGTTTATGTATTTTTGATGCACATTTTTCTAAGAAGTTGTTATTTGTAAACAAATAATAAGGAAATTCTGATTGAATACATAGATGTATTATTTAGTCAATCTTTCAAAGTGGTAAAAATCGGTAAATAAATATATAGAAAGTAAAACAAATTTTGCAAGCTTTGTTTATTCCAGATAAATTGGACTACAGTTTTTTTATTGTTCCTTTGCAAAATAATTATGCTTGTTAGCACAAAAGCTTTATTCCTCACTATTGGAATTCATTGAAGCAAAGGACGGTCAGGGTAAAAGCATCTAAGTTAACGAATTTTAGATTGTGGATTAAAGTATTCCAATCTAAAATATTTTGGTTGAGGCTCACGAAGAAGTCTGGAATCATTGCATTCTGGTATTTTTTAACTATTGTTAGTTATCAAGGTTAATAACCAAAGTTCATTATCAGCATTTATCAAGAAGAACTCAGAAGTCAGGGGTCAGAATTCAGTTAAATATTCTGTACGACTAGCTGATTAGTATAGGTTAAAACCTCGTCCCCTTATGGGCGATAAGAAATTCAAACATTCTCGTCTTAAAACTCTACCTATAAAGGGATAGAGCATTCTAAATTCCCAACTGTGAATTTTGGCTTCTGATTTTTAAAATAGTAGAGGGAAAACCCTCACAATAGCCTCCAATGAAAGGCAGCAGCCTTCAAATAACAGTTAACCATGTTTACTAATAAGACGGCATTATGCAAAGAAAAATATTCCCTGTGGCTTTAGCTTTGCTTAAAGCATCTACATCAGCATCTATGCAAGTAGATAGTAAAGCAAGAATTAATCGAGCTATAAAAAGCTTGCTCGAGAGATTATTTCCAGTACGCTGGCAATTAGTTTCAGTCGCAACCACGCTCTCTGTTGCCTTGCAATCAAGAGCAGCAAGGGCAGATTCAATATTTTCTAATGCCCAAAAAGCAATGGAATGCATAATTACTAATGCCTCAGCAGGTGGAGCAATTAGTAATGCAGTTCTGACTAGTCTGCCAATGATTTTATTTACCGCCTTGACAATAGTTTTATTTGGTTATTTCTGCTTCTCTGTATATCAAGGAGTTGCGGCTTATGGACGTGGTGAAGAAGTAAGTAATGTGATTCAGCAGCCAATTTTCACTTTTATATCTGTGATATTGATTGTAGTATTTCAATCACTGCTTTTTGGTAATAACGCAGCATGTAGTTAATTCTAGCTTGGCTTTCAGACACCCTATGCTATGGCTCTAAAAATCTGATGAAACAAGAGATAATCAAAGTCAATCAGAGTTTAGGTGAAAGTCCCAAATTTGGCCCGTTTACAGGCAGACAATTTGTAATTTTTGCGGGTGTATTCTCTGTAGTTTTTGGACTTTTGAGCCTACTTTTAGGATTAGATATTTTCTGGGGCTTAGGTTTGGCATTCTGGGCAAGTTTTTCAATCGCCCTACTCTCAGGAGATAAACCATATCTTTACTGGTCTAAAATTTACCCAATTATTCCCAGATGGACAAGAGGATATGCCACTTACACTCAAGCACAGCACAAGAAAAAAGTTGGAACGCGAAAAGTTAAATTGACTCGCTCATCTCAACCAAAAACTCTCAACCCTTTTGAAGATTGGTTGGATTTAACTACAATAGTCAGACTCAAAAAAGATTCCTACGTTATTGGAGCCTATCTACTAAGTAAAAAGCATCTGACTGAGAGTAGTAATACTCTGCAATTAATCTTTGGTTATTCCTGCACGGGAATTCATCCTCTATTTAACTCTGCACAAGAGATAGAAGCAATTGCCAAAGCTTTTGAGAGTGGCTGTAAAAAAATACCACAAAGAGAAAAAATCACGTTTAGATGGAGTTCTTTCTGTGATGATAGCGATAGTGCAGAATATTTGATGCAGCGCCTGAATCATCCAGCTTCTCTAGAATGCGAATTCTTAGATTGGGGAAGACTTGCCCGCACACAAAAGCTCACCAAAGAAAAAGCCCGGAAGAACATCAAACTCAATATTTACTGGTCATTTACTATAGCTTCCGAAGCTTTAGAAACCTCAGACCCAGTAGATAAGTTTTTGGTGAAATTGGCTAATTTCTTACAACGCAGATTTACAGATTCTGGCGTGAATCAATTAACTCTAAAAAGGTTAACGCAAATATTAACAAAAGCTCTAGAAGCCTCATTAAGATACCAGCAAATTCTTGCAGAGATGGGGTTAAATCCTCAACCAAAAACAGATAAGGATTTATGGCAAGAACTTTGTAAAAATATTGGAGCTAAAGAAGTCACTATTCCGCACACTTTGGTATTTGATGAGCAAGGTGTGAGAGAAGAAATTGATGAGAAGGCTTGTTTTGATAAACCAATCGAAATTATCAATCAGCCTCATCTAACTTCAATAATCCTCAACAATGGTGTGCCGTTTGCAGATAAGCGCTGGATTTGCTTACCAAATGGTGACCAGAAGAAGTATGTAGGCGTGATGGTATTGAGCCGCAAACCAGAAATCTTTGCTGACACCAAACATCAAATTCGTTTCCTGTGGGATTTATTTTCGCGCCACAACATTTTTGATGTGGAAATCATCACAGAATTCTCCCCAGCTGACCGAGGAATTACCCGTGCTGCCCAGCAAATGATTACCAAACGCTCCAGGGCGTTAGATTTAAATGTGCAGCAGAAAAAATCCATTGATGTTTCTGCTCAAATTAATGTAGAAAGGTCAGTGGAAGCACAACGACAACTGTATACAGGAGATGTGCCACTCAATTTAAGCTTGGTGGTGCTGGTTTATCGAGATACAGCAGAGGAAATAGATGATGCTTGCAGACTGATTTCTGGTTACATTTCTCAACCTACAGAACTCACCCGTGAAGTGGAATATGCTTGGTTAATCTGGTTGCAGACATTATTAATCAGGCTAGAACCAATTCTGATGCGCCCGTACAATCGGCGGCAAACTTTTTTTGCTAGTGAAATTCTGGGACTGACCAATATAGTACAGAATAGTCCCGCAGATATGCAAGGGTTTGAGTTGATTGCAGATGAGGGAGATTCACCAGTCAAAATTGACCTTTCAAAAACTAAAAATATCTTAATTCTGGGTACAACTGGCTCAGGTAAGTCGGTTTTAGTCTCATCCATCATTGCCGAGTGCCAAGCTCAAGATATGAGCGTTTTGATGATTGACTTGCCCAATGATGATGGTACAGGTACGTTTGGGGATTACACACCCTATCACAACGGCTTTTACTTTGATATCTCCAAGGAGTCCAATAATTTGGTGCAACCTTTGGACTTATCAAAAATCCCTGTAGAGCAAAGAGAAGAACGAGCTAAGGCGCACAGGAATGATGTGAACTTGATTGTTCTGCAATTAGTTTTGGGTTCGCAGACTTTTGACGGCTTCTTGTCGCAAACAATCGAGTCTTTGATTCCTCTGGGGACAAAAGCTTTTTACGATGATCATGATATTCAAAGACGTTTTGCTCTTGCTAAGTCAGGGGGATTGGGTTCTGCGGCTTGGGAGAATACCCCAACGCTAGCAGATATGGAACATTTCTTTGACAAGGAGCATATCAGCCTGGGATATGAAGATGAGAATGTAGAGCGATCGCTTAATTATATCCGACTGCGCTTTCAATATTGGAAAAATAGCAGTATCGGCAATGCCATCTGCCGTCCCTCAACTTTTGATACTGATGCCAAGTTGATTACCTTTGCGCTGACGAACTTGCAATCCAGTAAGGATGCAGAGGTTTTCGGGATGTCTGCATATATCGCCGCATCTCGCCAATCTCTATCAGCACCGAATAGCGCATTCTTCATGGATGAAAGCAGTGTGCTGTTGCGGTTCGCTGCTTTATCGCGGTTGGTAGGCCGTAAATGTGCCACAGCCCGAAAATCTGGTTGTCGAGTTATGCTGGCAGGACAAGATATTCTGTCGATTGCTAATTCAGAAGCCGGTGAGCAGATTTTGCAAAATATGCCCTGTCGTTTGATTGGGCGGATAGTACCTGGGGCTGCTAAGAGTTTTTCTGAGCATTTGGGAATTCCTCAAGACATTATTGATAAAAATGAAAGCTTTCGCCCCAATATTAAGCAGTTATATACGCTCTGGCTGTTGGATTACAACAACAAATATATTCGCTGTCGTTACTATCCTTCTTACTCAATGTTGGCGTTGGTGGCAAACAGTCGGGAGGAGCAAGCAGCCCGTGACAGATTTAAAGCTATGTATGCAGATAAATTTCAATGGGTTGCGGAGTTTTCTAAATATTACGTGGATTGCATTAAACAGGGTAAGCCTCTATGAAAAAGTTAGAAATCGTTACTGGATTAGCACAATATAAAGTGTTGCTGGCAATTTTAGGAGTGTTAGCAGCATGGGCATCTTTTGAAGGGTGGAAATGGAATCAGGCACAACATGAGAAATATATTGCTCAGAAAGAAGAAGCTTGTCAGCAAGCCATAGAAACGGCTAGTAATGATGTTCAAAGTGACCGATTTCTCAAATCTGTTTATTATGCAGGTTTAATGAATAAAAAATCTAGATTTCAATTAAAGCAACCAGGTATAAATACTGAATTTCAAGCGAATAAAGATTATATTTTAATGCATTCTCAGCCAGCATCTCTAATACCAGAATCCCCACGATATGAGGGAAGTTTATTTGCAAGGCTTTCTAAACAAACTGATAACAAACCTCCTGCACCATTGATAGTAACTGGTAAGAAATTAGTGGGAAAACAAGCAGAAGTAATATCTGCTTGCTCGCCTAAATCTTTTACAGTCTCAAGAGAGAACTTATATGAAATCACTCAACCAATTGACGTTACCCCTTATCTGCCGCCGTTTAGCAGTTTTTAGCAGCTTAATTATTCTATTTCTCCTATTTTCAGCTTTACCAGCTAGGGCTGGAGCATCTTTTCTGGAGCAACTTCAGCAGGTTCTTGCCAGTCTAAAAACTTCTATTGAGCAGTACAAACAAGAATTTAGCCAGCAGTGGCAAGAATTAAATGCAGATTTAAACGATACTATCAGTTCTACAGTGGGAGATTTAGGAATACCTGACCCCTTAAAAGCTGGTAAAAAAATTAAGGTAGTTATTCAAGAACAAGAGACAGATTTAGTGCAAACTGATTCGCAAACCCAAGGTGATAATGCTCAAAGAAACTGGCATCAATCTTATACTTATGGGCTGGCTGAATCGGTTTTGGGTAGAGAAGGACAGAAAACTCAAGCCCAAGAGGGTGAAATGTCTAATCAGGCTTTGGCAACTTCATCTAATAATGCAGATGAAGTTCAAAATGATGTGATTACTCAAGACATTTTAAAAAAGATGGCAGTACAGAATCTGCAAACAACACTTATTACTAAGTCAATTCATAGCGAAGCCCAAAAACAAACGCGGGCTTTATCAGCCGCGAACATTAATCTGAGTGATATTTCCAGTAGGTTAGATGAACAAGCGAGACAAGAACAAGCTAATAGTAATTCCAGTGCTAAACAAATTATAGGTGCGGCAGCTTTTGCTGATAGTTTCTGGGGTAAGCAAGATGCTAAATAATCTGACGTTCTGGTACTTACTAGATGTAACTGGACATACTAATGCTGAAGATATCGTTGATGGTGCTATTAATGGCTCACGATTAGTTGTATCTTCATTTACTCAAGATTGGCAAGATTTAGCTAATGGACAGAGTGAAATATATAAAGCAGTAGTCACTATCTCTGCCTTATGTGGTGTTGTATTTGTTTCTTTTTGGTCAGTAGGTTGGTATTCACGCATGATGCAAGAAGGATGGAGCCATGATGTTTTAAATGAGATGGTATATCCATTATTGGTGTGTTTGATGCTGACAATTAATAATGGACAGTTACTTGCTAGTACTTCTTTAATGTTTCGGAATACAGCTATTAATTTAAATGATAAGGTGCTAAGTATTACGCGCAACGGTATTAGTTTAAGAGATGCAATTCGCACTACCAATATGAATCAGGCTTTTGCGCTTTCAGCCCAAGCCCAAATGCAAGAGTGTGAAAAAAAGCCTACCAGTGGCAAGGATAATCAAGGAAACCCAATAAATCCGCGAGAGATTTGTCAAAAAGAGAAGGCGGATCAGGTGACAAAGCAAGCTCAAGACTATCGAGATAAATATGGATTACCTGCTTATTCAAATAGCTGGAATCCATTAGATATTGCTGGTCAAACTATCAATTCAATGGTGCAAGCTTTATCATGGATTATCTTTAGCGGGTTACAAGCAGCGTTTCAGTATGTTGTGCAGGTAGCATTTTTATTGAATGCTTATATTGCTCCTATCTTTTTAGTACTTTCGCTTTTCCCTTTTGGCACTAAACCTATCTATGCTTGGGTTGCAGGCTGGCACTTACTTTAGTACTGATGTCATATTCAATTATTTGTGGAATTGCTGCTAGCTCAATTGTGAATGCAGATAGTAATAATCCTTTGTTTTTACAATTGATAGAAGCGATTTTATCCCCGATTTTAGCAATAGCAATAGGTGCGGGTGGAGGAATGGCAGTTTTCTCCGGTTTATCCAGTAGTGGTAGGTTAATCTCAGGGAGGATATTCAGATGAAATTACTGGATAAGAAAGAGATTAATTTTACTCCTTTGGTATCCATAGGACAAACTGTTATTTTAATATTTTTATTTTTAATTACTATAGCTAATTCCAGTAGATTGGGAAAGATTTCTAATAGCAAGCCGACTCTGGTTGAACTGCAAGATGGAACTTCTATTAGGGCAGTTGCGATGGGAGAAAAAGACCGCACTGACCAAGCTATTATGGATTTTGTGGGGCGGACTATGATGAATTTAATGAGTTGGAATGCTCTCCCTAAATCATCAGACGAAAATATTGATCCCAGGAATTTAAAAATTGACCCTGGTATCCAAATAGCTGATAAAAAAGTTACTACAAATACTTGGAATGCAGGATTTGCATTATCAGAAGATTTTCGGGCTAGTTTCTTACGAGAAATAGCAGCTTTAACGCCATCTGATGTATTTAATGGTGAGACACAATCAGCCCTAGTAGTGCGCTATCTTGCGCCTCCTGAAAAATTATCTCCTGGACAATGGCGCATAGATATGGTTGCCAATTTGGTGGTTTTTAAAGGTAAAGACCAGTCAGGTAAAGGAATTTCTTTTAATAAAACTATCTTTGTCAGAGCGGTAGATACTCCACCTTTACCGAATAATCCTTCAGTTCAACAGTTAGCAGCTTATAACGCCAGAATTGCGGGAATGGAAATTTATCGCATCCAAGACGTAGATTTGGGCAGGTGATGTTATGTCAAGTCAGGTTATTGAAAATTCAAATTCTTCAGCTACTACCGAAACTAACAATCGTAGCCAAGAATTTGCTCAGATGAATGGTGCAGAGATTGAAAAAAACTCATCATCATCGATAGAAGTAACCCTCTCTGAGGAACCAAAGGAACCAGAAGAAGTTGTCACAACTCGCCCGATAGCGGGACATCCTTTGTTGAAAGGCTTGACAGTTTCTGGTGGAGTTTTGCTATTAGTTCTGATTTTTTGGGGGATGATTGGCACATTGACAGGAGCTTTAAATGAGAAGGGCAATAATCAAACCCAACAAAGTGCAAAAACTAGTCAAGACATGAAACAAGACAAGGAGGAGGAGGAGGACGGAAATCTCAAAACAGCAATGGCTATTACTACCCAAAAAGGTGAATTGCAATCTATTAGTAAAAAAGATAATGGGGATGTATCACCTACGCCATCACCGACAACTACCCCGACAGCTACTGTTACTGTTAAGACTCAACCAAGAATAACGCGATCGCCAACAACTTATCAAGCACCACCGTCACCACCTATTCCAGTTACCAGACCTAGTACAAGCTATCAAGCTACTCCAAGGGTTAGACAGCTTGCTTCTGTAACTACCCCTGCACCACAACCTAAACCCGTAAAATCTAACGTTGGCAATACCAACCCATTACCAAAGGTTAAAACCACGCCCAAAGACCCGATGCAGGAATGGCTAGCAGTAGCCAATATCGGCAATTATGCTTCTAGCGATTCTAGCAGTGGAGAATCAAACAATGAGGTGACAGATTTAAAAAATGCAGGCGTGGAAGGAAGTACAGGAGTTAGACCAGCCAGTGTTTCTAGCAACCAAGAAGTACCGCTTAAAGCGAGCAGGGGGAGCAGGGGTAGCGGGGGTAGCTGGGGGAGACAAGAGCCATTGAACAATAACTTTCTTTCCCCCCCAGCCTCCCCAGCTTTAACTCAGTCACCGCAGACTAACTATGATGGCAAACGGGTATTGGTTGGAACTCGTGCAACAGGTGTAATGGAAACTCCCATTGCTTGGGTGGGTAGTGGCGTAAATAATCAGCAGCAAGCACAGAATTGTTTGATTAAACTATCGGAACCTCTTAAAGGATTTGATGGAAAAGAAGTATTAACCAAGGGGTCTTATATTGTTGCTATCCTTAATCCTACTAACTCAGAAATAGCTCAGATGACAGCAGTTTCTGCACTCATTAACATTGATGGTCAGACACAAGAAAGACAACTGCCAGCAAATTCTATTTTGATATTAGGTAAAAACGGCAATTTACTAAAAGCTGAATCTCGTAAAGGTGGCAGTAATTTAGGTAATTCGCTCATGGCATCTCTACTAGGAGGTTTATCTAAGGCTGCTGAAATTCAAAATCGAGCTAATTCCGAGACAACAATTAGCTCATTAGGTACGACTACGACAACTACAAGTAATAGTGAGAAAGATTTAGTAGCTGGTTTTGCTCAAGGAAGTATTAATGAGATTTTGGGTAGGATGAAAAACTCTAATGAGCAGCAATTACAAGGGCTACAGCAGCAACAACAAGTGTTTGTCATTGAAGCCGGTAAGCAAGTACAAGTTTTTGTGAATCAATCTATTTTGATATGAATTCAGGAGTCAGGAGTCAGGAGTCAGAAGCCAGAAGTCAAAATCATAATGATTGCTAATTATTTTATCAAAAGCTCTCTTGCATTTTTCATTATTCTGTCTCCTGAATTCTGGATTCTGAATTCTTCGATATTTTTCATTAATCTATTATGATATGAAACGTTTAAGTTTATTACTGATAACTACTTTATTTATCAGTGCTACACCTGGCATATCTTTAGCACTACCGCCAGCTAGAAATGTATATTCACAAGATGCTCAAGGTCACAACTCCAATGGGATTGATTTAAAAGTTTGGAGTGGTTACGGGCTAACTATCAACTTTATCTCTACAGGTGAAACTATTAAGCAAGTTTGGCTAGGAGACCCTTCCCATTTTGCGTTTAGTTCTAATGGCAATTTATGTCAGCGTGGTGCATCAAATGATGAAAATTGTGGAACTGGAGGGGCAACAGTTTTATTTTTGAGGCAGATTAAACCGATTGATTTCCCATCTCTAACTTCTTCTGTTGATGGCAGTACTGTGATGACCGTGATTACTAATAGTTCTCTTGGTCAAAAACAGTATCAATTTAAGTTAATTCCGGCTCAAGGTAAGCCAGAGTACACAAGTCTCATTATCAAACCTGATTCTGATAGACCAAAACCTCTATTAGTTGAAAAGCCAAACAACAGGAATTTAAACGCTCCCACTAATACTGCAAATCAAAATTCGACTCCAATAAATAGATTATCTAACAATAATTCTCCAGTTTTAAATGCTTCATCATTAAGAAATGATGCCAATTCTATTGCCGTTGGTTTAGCTGTTGCAGTTGGTAACGGCACAATTAAACCCAAATCTGGAGAATGGCGGAAAGCACAAGATACTATTCGCTTACTGAGGAAAGGTAAACCAAGAGTAGAAGCTATCCGATTATCAGGTATTCCCCAAAACCTCTTTAATCAATTAATTCAATGGGGGCAAAGGCGGTGATTATAAATAAAGTTATTTTCTCAACAATTTCTACTTCTTTAATTGCTATTTCACTATTAGAATTACCAAGTACAGCAATTGCAGAAATCCCAACAGTTACTCATACTACTGGGAAATATCAACTCAAATCCCCGGATTGGACAAAGATAAACTGGAGTAGCTTAGATCCATTACAGGAGCCTGGATACATCAATGTTTCAGCAGATATTGCTGCTAAATTAGGCTATAATCCCTCCCGTTCTTGGTCAGCCGGACAGAATATTGATTCTGTGATTATGTTGGGTGATGTGGATGAAGCTTTTACACAAAGTCAATTTACTTTGAAACTGATAGCATCCATAACCTCAAATCAGATTGACTCTTTGAAATTACAAGATTTTGGTTTAATGAAGTGGCAGACTATCGGTTCATTAGCTCAAGCAATTCCCAAATTGAACAATATTAATGTGAGCCAAATTAAACCTATTCAAGACTTACTTCAGAAGTCAGGTATTTCTCCCAATGGTACAATTTTACAAGTTTTATATGACTATCCAAAAGTAAGTAATCTTCCACTTGGTAATTTAGATTTAAGTAATTATCCATTAAGTTCAATTCCTCAATTAACAGAAACAAGAATTAGCAAATTTCTCAACTGGCAGCAAAGTTTTATTAATCAAGTTCCTGGGTTGAATAAAGTACCTTTTGATAAAATGCCCCAACCAATTAATTCAGGGTTGGATGTAGTTGGTATTGCTTCTGTGGTTTTAGGTAAATCTGAACGTGGAGATTCTAGGGCAAGAGAAAATTACTTTGTATCAGGTAAGGTAACTCGTTCTAATCAAACTGTTGCTGTTGCCTGTGGAGTGGGTCAAGAATGCCCTTACTTGGAACTGGGGGATGTTGCAGGGCAACAAGGCAATCTTTACGGTAAACGTTGGGCTTCTGGTTCTTCACAAAAGGTAGACGGTGGTTTTGGCATATTGCAACGTGTCAATGGTGGTAAAGAACCTACAGGGAGGCTGGTCTATGGTTCTGGTTTCAAAGTCGTCCTTACGGGTGTTAATGAGTCAACAGGTACAGCTAACTTTGGTCTATTTTTTCGTATCTGCGTTAACTTCTTTGGAACTGGTAAATCCTGCACTCCTTACTTTATTGGGCCAGTTCCTTGGGTTCCAGTTAAGGAGAATGATTTAGTCATTTTAGGTAAAGGATGAAGATGGCTAAAATCGCTAAAACTACCCAACAAGTAGATAACCTTGTTCCTCAAAACTTTTACAATGCCTTCTTCTCCCCGATGGGCTTGGCATTACTTGTAAGTGTTGGGGCGCTAATGTTGGCAAAAGCTATGGAAGGACGCGGCGCATCCAACAAATTAGCACGAGCGCGATGGGCAGGTGCTAGGGAGAAAACAGCAGCCCGTAAGTTAGCTTGCAAACAAATTACTGAGCGCAGACATAACAGAGTTGCTCTCTACATCGGTACGCCTGTGGGTACAAAATCTCAGGTTGTTGACAACAAACGCATTACCAATATTCCTGAAGATAAAAGCCGACTCTATCTGCCAGATGTGCAGCGGGGGATTTTGGTTTGCGGCGGTGCTGGTTCGGGTAAAACCTTCTCGATGATTAATCCCCTGGTGCGTTCTGCTATCGACCAGGGACTACCAATTATTCTCTACGATTTTAAATATGCTCACCAAGAATCGGCTACTGCTGGGGCTAAAGGTCAAGCACCCAAATTAGCAGGATATGCAGCTATGCATGGGTATGAGGTTTCTATCCTCGCCCCCGGCTTCCCTGAGTCCTGTGTGGCTAACCCCCTGGATTTTCTGCGGAGTGAAACTGATGCAGAGATGGCACGTCAGTTAGCGATCGTTCTCAACCGCAATTTTAAATTATCTTCTGGTGGTGATGTCTCGGATGGTGGTTTCTTTGTCAATGCTGGAGATCAGTTGGCTCAAGCAATTTTCATGTTGGCTAGGGGTACTGATTTCCCAGACATTATGATGTGCCATGCAATTCTCAGTCTGCCGAAATTAATTGACCGCATTCAACAAGCGGCTTTAAATCCTTGGGTAAAAGTTGCTTTTGACCAATTTTTGTCTGTGGCTGGTTCTCCAGAAACTGCCGCTAGTATTGTCGGTACTACGAGTGGGTTATTTACTCGCTTTATGACCCCATCTACTCTTTCTGGCTTCTGCGGTCAAACAAATATTCCCTTGGATTTGAAAGGGCGGAAGATGGTGGTTTTTGGCATGGATAAGGAGAAGCGAGATGTGATTTCTCCTTTATTGGTGTCTATTCTGCACCTTTTATGTTCTCGTAATTTGGCTGATAAACGCACAGAACCATTGCTTTTAGCACTGGATGAATTACCTACTTTGTATTTACCCGCTTTGGTAGATTGGCTCAATCAAAATAGGGAGGATGGCTTAATTTGTTTATTGGGATTACAAAATTTATCACAGCTTGAAAAGTCTTATTCTAGAGAAACTACCAACGCTATCTTTGGCGGTTGTGCTACGAAGGCTTTCTTTAATCCTCAAGATGATGTAGCGGCTGAACGTTTTAGTAATTTCTTAGGTGATGAACAAATTAAGTATAGAGAACGTTCACGTAGTTCTGGTGGTAAAGGTGGTGCAAGTACCTCAATTTCTGAGCAAAATAGTACTCGCAATTTATTTGAGGTGAACCAATTTAATACTTTACCGGAAGGCAGAGCCGTCATTGTCAGTCCTGGTTTTCGCTCTGGTCAAAATGTAAGTATTCCGTTATTAGAACAGATTCGGATTCCGCCATCTGATATGAATTTGGAGTCTAAAAGTATTGAGAAATGGTACGAACTCCAACAAAAATTTATTTCCCAATCTACTCTGCTTATACCATCTGCTAAAGAGCTAGAAAGGCGAAATTTAGCAGCGGAAAGATTATTACCTTTAGTTGAGAAGCAGGCAGAAGCAAATCAGAAATTAAAAAATCTTTAGGAGGTCATTGATGAATAATTTATCTGAATATGAATTGCAATTATTAAGCAAACTGCCGCTTGATATTGCAGCGTTGGTTAAGAATTACCGTACTGATATTATCAATGCGGCTGAATTTTGGGATGAGCCACCGTTGACAGTAAATCATGTCCCAGAATTTATTGAAATCTACTATGGCGATGCCGAAAGTCCTCACATCTTCATAGTAAATGGGGAACTCCAAGATTATAACGTCACCAATTTACCTGATAACACTAAGTCAATCTCAGTCTTAATTGATGACCAATGGGCTTATGTCCAAATTGAGGGTCAAGTAATTCTCAATCGTTTAGGAGGTGTGATTTTACCTGATGTTTTAGTTAGCCCATCGAGTCTGATTAATTCCTTGGTAGGAGTCATAAATCATGGATGAAATAAAATCTGAGGGGAAACAAGTGCAACATGATTATTTAGAAATTCTCGATGATATTCTGCATAAGCTGTTAGAGAAGGGAAAGTTTCAAGAGTTAGACATCACTAAAGACTTATCCATTTACGTTGGTAACCAACCCAAGTATAAGGGTCATCCTGATGGCGAAGTTTCTGTCAATTTGATGACTCCAGAACTGGTAGATAAAATCAATACGGCTATCAACGAACCGCAAAATTTTAAAGGTTCTGTCCGTATCATGATTGGCAAAGATAAAGTCTATCATGTGAAGGATGGAAAGGTTTTAAGTGATAAGCTGGGGTTGAATAACCTCCGGAGCCAGAATCAATCCCAGTCTCAACAACCAGTCAAAACAGTACAACAATCTTCATCTCTTGAGAATTTACAAAAGCAGGTTGAAACTTTACAACAGAAAGTTCAATCACAGCAAAGTTTGATTGATAGTTTTACTACTCAAAAGCAATCAAGTGTTGAAGTTACTCAAAAGTTATCAACTGATTTGATTAGTCTGAAACAAGCTTTTGATGCTCAACAACAAACGATTGAGAAATTGCAGAAGGGTCTGGAGGCTATTAATAAACACAATAACCCTACTCTCAACAATGCTACTCTAAATGATTGGCTCAACTCGATTGAGGCTAAGGCTAAGAATACTGCCAAAAATCTTTATGAACAGGTAAAAACTGCTCTTACTCCTAAAGTAGACCAAGTTAAAACTCAATTACAGACTCAAATTACTAGTTTAAAAGAGCAGATGAATCAACAAATGGAGTCTTTTCAAGCTGAAATGAGGTCACAAATTGCTGCTGTTAAAAGTGAGTTTGAATCACAAGTGGGTGTAGTTAAGGATGGTATTGGTGAAGTTAAACAGTTAGTTAGTGATGAAATTCAGCATGGTATGGAGCGTCATCAATCTGCTATGGGTGCTGTTGGGAGTAAGGTTTCACAGGAAGTTAATACAGTCCACAAACAGATGACTAAAGCCGTTGGCGATTTACATTCGGCTACTAATCATGCTGTGAAGCAGAATGTGGAAAAAGTTACTAACACTGTGATGGATATCAAAACTAAGGCTCTTGCTAAGAGCGTCGATTCTATGTTGCATCTTTTTGGTGATTTGCATCAAGATGGTTCTCGTAGTTATGAGAGTAAAAATTACAATTTTTACCAAAATGGCGATAGTATTACTGTTACGGCTAAAGATGGCCGGGCGGTAATGATAGATGGTGATTTGACTGCTCAAGCTACAAAGAAAGATGTTGAATCTTTGGAGGTAGTGGAAGAAGTAGTTTCTGATTATTTAAAGCACAGCCCTACCCAATCTCAATCAGCAAAATTGAGAAGATAGTATCAATTCAAAATTCAAAATTCAAAATTCAAAATTCAAAATTAAGAGAGCTACATATCACCTGGTTGTGCGAGTGTGCATCTATAGCTTTCTTTTTTTAATCGGTATAATTTTGTTTTTGAAAGCTTCTTCAATACAAGGTGTGGAGTGTAGGGAATAAAGAAGATTGTTAACTTTAATGTATTAAAATCTAATAGTCTTAACGCTGTCTTGTCACTTTTAGAAAACAATAGCAGGCAAGTTTTGAGGCTTGGATTTAATCTTGCTTTGAGGATTAATTTTTTCTGCATCAATCAAGTTTTATAAACAAGAAGTGAAATCCAAGCCCTATAATCATTTGAAAGATTTAATTCTCCAAGTTTGGCAAAATATTCTTTCATACCAATTCAGTAAAAATATGATAAGATGCAACCTCTAAAATTTATACTAATTCTTGCTCTATTAATTTTGAATTTTGAATTTTGAATTTGTATTATCTTCTCATTCCCCTCGTAGGTTTTGGTGATTGCTCATATTTAGCTACTGTTTTAGCTATCTTCTGTTGTTCTTTTCGCCATAATTCTTCTTTAATAGTGGTCAATCTTTCTTGCAGTATCGGCGATTTTAAAACATCGGCAATAGTTTTCATCTCTAGAGTTTTCTGTTCTTTCTCCCAGGTTTCATGATTTTGAACCTGGGATTCCCATTGCTGGATTGTTGATTCTAAGTTTTGTTTTTGAGTAAATAATTCTTTAATAGTTCCTATAGTTTCTAGTTGTTTATTTAAAGCCGAGTTATATTTATTACTCAATTTATGAAGTGGGAAATATTCCATTACTCTGATAGCTTTCTCTTGAATAGCATGTTCTATCCATAAACTGTCAAGTTGTTGTTGTAATTGATTAATTTGGCTAGAAATTGCTTGTCTATCAATTGTCGGTGGCAGTTGTGCTACTGAATCTGAGAAATATTCATTAACAGCTTGTTCTAAGTACAGTAACTCTTGGTTAGTTAGTTCATTGATTACTTTGTTGAATGATGAAAAAGTAGTTTTATCTGAAAAACGTTGTTGCAGTCGTTGTTTACGTTCCTGTTCATTCAACTTTTTGGGCGGTGCAGGTGGGATATGTCGCTGTTTATTGTTGTTATCTCGCCATGTTTTGAGGGTTGATGCTGAGGAAAATGCCTTTTCGTATGCCAGTGGCCCCATTGCCACAATCAAATCATCAACTCCTTTATTAGGGCCTGGCAATGTCACCACACTGACCCTAGCGCCCTGTTCCTCCAATAATCTACCAGTGCGCGAGATGGCAATTTCTATATGTTGCAGAGTTTCAGGTCGCGTCTCGTAGTCAAAGCAGAAACTAATTTCCCGGTCTGGCGTGGCGAAAACAGCTAACTCATCCATGAGTCTAGCTTTCATCTTTTCCCTCTTCTCATCTTTACTGCGATAACCGGCGTAAATCCCTGGTAGTCCAATGGCAGGGTGTCCCTGACTCAACAGACTGGCAGCTTTCTTGGCTCCCTCAGTAATTGTGACTGGTAGATTGTGCTTCCAAACACAGTACCAAAATCCGCTTGTGCGATCGCACTCGCTTGGTTCTACCCCAAATTTTTCATACATACGTTCTGCAATATCATCCGGCACATCAAGCAGGAAGATACTCAGTTCAGTTTTTGGTGGATGCTCATATTTAATGAATTTGCCGGGTTTATCAGCTTTTTCTCTTGGGTTATTGGGTTTATAGCATCCCCATAACTTCCTATCGGGTTTATCTCCAGGCTGTAGGTTAGCAAAGGATTGAGGATTAACGCCAGCGTCACACCACCAGCCACCATCTTCAATGTGAGCATATTTGCTGATCATGGCATTGGAGAGTCTACCTGTGTTAGTGCGTGGTAGTTTGTCGCTGTACATCAGGTATTCCCAAGCTTCATGCTCCCAATCGAGAGTTTGATGCAGACTTTTGAAGTTAAGGGCGGCAATTTCTGGGTGAATGGCACTGTCTTCTACCAATTCTCGCAAGTGTTGAGAGTCTAGTCTTTCGGGGGCTTCACCCAAATTACCGGGAGTCCAAAATGCTACTTTTGGCTGTGCTGTTTTTAGGATTGGTTTTTTAATAACAGGCGGTTGAGTAGGAACGGGAGGCTCTTGAGCAGGGGTGCTGGGGAGCAGAGGGGAAGAATTGGGCGGAGGGGCTGGGGTGCTGGGGTGCTGAGGGGAAGAATTGGGCAGAGGGGCAGAGGTGCTGGGGTGTAGAGGGGAAGGCTTACTGTAAGATTGCTCCAGAGCTCCAGAGCTCCAGAGCTCCTCTTCTTCCGGGCTTCTAGCTACAATTACAGCATTTGCAACCTGTTCTTTCTCTAGTTTTGACTGGTGTTGCTTCTCCAACTCTTTCTGCCGCAGTACAAAGAGAGCATTTTCTTTAGCTTTACTCAACTGCGCTAAGGCTAGTAAATTGTCTTTATCCTCCGTGTATAGTTTCAAGTCATACCTGGCACGGCTAACAGCAACATAAAAGCTTTCCTGCCCAATAGTCTGATCCGCAGCTAGCAGCACCCTATCGGCAGTTTTCCCTTGGCTACTATATGTAGTGCTGACAATCGCATAATCTAAGTGCTGGGCTTGTTGTAGGTTTACTGATTCGGTTAGACCGCTATCTAAATACTGGATTTGAGCGTTATGAAGGTCAATGGCAGTAACAACAAACTCCTGACCGTTGCGCCGTCCTAATTGTCTATCGTTCTTTGTCCAGCGCAGGCGATCGCTCTTAGCTATTTCAATCCTTTGTCGTTGGTAAACTGCTTTATTAAATCCCGTGTCTACTTCAAGTTGCTTGCCATCGGTAGCCTTTAGTAGCAATCGGTCGGTGTCCTTGCCTACCACTTCATACAACTCACCCTTGGATAGCCCCCGACGCTTATAACTGCGAGTGGGCATAACCAGATCACCCAACTCAAAGTTGTGGGTGTAGCGCATTTGTACCGATGTCAGGTCTTTGGCTTGCAGTTGGGTGATATTGGTCGCGGTTCCTAAACTGCCTTCAGCTTTTAAATGCTCCCGAATGGCTTGGGTGATGGCTAAACGTTCAAAGTTTGTTCCTGCTAATACTAGGGTTCTTGTTCGTTCTTCGGGCGTGGATTTGATATAGTCAGCAGCGATCGCCTCAATTTTGGATTCTGGGGTTACAGTCTGGATGTAGCCATTTTCATCTAAGCGTTCAAATCCCTCTTGAATTCGACCGGATGCTACTAGGTCTACTGCTAATTTGAGTTTCGGCGCACGTTGTCTATTCGATTCGTTTAAGTGGCTGGTTTTAATTCCTGCCTGTTGCAGCGATTTGAAGGGGTTACCAGCTTCTACGGCGGATAACTGTTTTGTGTCTCCTACTAACAAAACTCTGGCTTGTTCAACAGTTGCCCGTTCTAAAAGAGCTAGGGCATCTTTGGCACTGAGTAACCCAGCTTCGTCTACTACCCATATTTGATTAAGCTCTGTTTGTTGGGGTGGTTCAGATACTAGCAATCTAGCAACTGTTTCGGCTTGGATATCCAACTCTTGACTCAAAACCTTAGCCGCCATTGAACTGGGGGCAAAGCCTTTGATGGTGTAGCCTGATGCGGTGGCGATCGCTTTTAGTTCCTTGAGTGCAAAAGTCTTACCAGCACCAGCTACTCCCTGCCATGCCATGAATTGGTCTGTTGTGGTTGCTGCATCTAGTACCGCTCGACGCTGATCTTGGTTTAAAGCAGTTTTTTCTAGGTGATTAGAAACTATTTCTCCTTGAGCAAGTGGGCTAACTTGACCCTGCCCCTTCTGCATCAATTTAATGGTTGCTAATTCTCGATTGACTGCTGCTAGGGTAGTAAAGTCGCGTTTATCTTGAGATAGGCTCAATAATTCAGAGTTAACTTTAATTAATGGCTCAATCAAGCTGACATCTGTGGCTAATCCCTGGGTGAGGATGAATTTTTCTAAGTCTTCCTGGGTGAATGCTACGTTTCTTTCTGAGCAGTGAGCGATCGCATCCTCTAGGTTCTCTTTGCTGACTAATCGGGGTTGTCTTTGGGTTTGTGGGTTGAGAGGTTGTACAAAGTTGATACCCAGTGCTAAGGCTTCTTCTTTCCAGGACGCTTTTAACTCTTGGAGGTTAATTTTCTGCTTCTTGTTACGGGTGGCAGTCCAAGCCGCTTCTCGCTCTGCCCAGGTTGCATCAGACCCTGCTGCATTTAATATCTGCTGTCTGCGTTTGGAGAATTCTTTGAGGTCTTCGTCTCGAAAGCCCTTAATCTCAAACTGCCCGTGCTTTTTAGGTTCTACCTGATACCCTAGTTTTTCTATTTCGAGAGCTAGGTAGTTTTGGTAGACCATGCCGAGAAATTTCTTATTTTTGAAAATCTCATCATTGAACAGGCTGTACCAAGAACCATGAGCTGGGGGGGCTGGGGGAGCTGGGGAAGCTGGGGAGGAATGCCCTTCTCCTTCAAAAACGCGATCACAAACAGGCAGATCTGGGATAGTTGGGGGAGAAAGAGAATTACTTTTTAATAACTCTTCTGTTCTTCTACTTTGTTCTTCTTCCTCCACTTCATGAGTTTCCTTCTCCAAGAGCTTCCCCCGCTTCCCCAGCTTCCCCTGCTCTAGATAAGTCATATTCATGACTAAAGCATGAGTATGCAGATGTGGGTCTAATTCTCTGGTTTCAATATGGTCAAATTCCGCGACTACTAGGTTGTTAGTCCGGATCAGTTGTTGCCCTTGTTCAGTTGTGGCTCTGGTGTAGCTATAACGTTGTTCAATCAGTTCTAATGTCTTTTGTACTGCTAACTGATGGGCTGTTATCAGTCTTTCATCCCCACCCACCAAGGCTTGCAAGCTGACGCTTTTCGGTGCAGAGAAGGTAAAGTCTGTTGCGGCGCGACGTTGAGATGAGTTCAACTTCCTAGCACAGAGGTTTTGGCTGCCGTCAGGCGATCTCCCATTAACAATGTTAGAGAATGTTTCCTGATAATTTACTGCTCCTGATAATCCCAGTTTCTTTGCACCTTGACCAGACCAACGTGAAGTACCTTCCTGATAATACCCTTCTAGGAAGTAATGTACTGCTTGTTGTGGGTCTGAGTTTTTAGCTGTTAACACTAACCACTCCTTTCATGAAATGTCAGGTTTAGCGGTTGGAATAATTCAGGTATTTGGTTAGGCTCACTAATGACAAATTCAAGTTCTATGTCTGGGACATTCTTGAGGAAGCTGATGGTCTTTTCAAAGTGCTGACCATTAACACACCAAACTTTGAATGAAGCATAAAGGTTGGGCTTTATCTCATAAAAAAATTTGTCACTTTTGGGTAGCTTTCTAAATACTTCCACAGCGTCCGGATGATATTTACAAAAGTTAAAACCTATCCAGTCAAGCGTTTTGAAATAGGCGATACGGACTACGATACTACCAGAATCCCTTGTTTTAGAAGATGAACCACTACTCCAGTAATGGCTGTGCTTCCAGAAACACATTGACATCATCTGCTGCGCTTGAGTCTTTAAAAGCGCAATAGTTACTTTTTGTAGTACTGAGTAATTCAAAACTTAATATTTGTTAATACGGCTTTGATACCTTTTTAAATTTTAAATTAAACTCCATTTTTTTGGGCAAAACTTTTTTGCGTACTGTGCGAAACTTTTTTGGGTATTTCAGAGGTGTTTCCCTTTTGGGAGATGTTGGGAAATATTGGGAAATCTGGGGATATAACTAATAATTATTGGTGCAAATTGGTGAGTTTTAAGATTAATGACAATCTTGTCAATAATGTATAATAATCATGTTGATTCTTGGGATTAATTGGGAAAGATTGGGACAAAAATCTACCTTTTGGGTAATATATTTTTTCTTTGTAGGGTAATATTGGTATTTATTGGAACTAAAATAACTTTTTAATAGTTCCCATCGATAAATAGAAGGCTTTTCAAACAAAATAGAACAGGGTATAGCATCGAAACCCTTGAAAAATCGTGCCTAATTCTTTATTAGCAGGATTTCGCAATTAATAGTCACAAAACAAAGAGGTAGCTGGCAGTGAATTTATTGCTCAGTCTTGACCCTGGTTCTTCCATGACTAAAATGATTTACCGTGTCCTTGATTCTATGCCATACAAGCCGCCAGAATTATTTTGTATGGAACCAGAGTTAATTGCCATTGCTAAAGAATCAATTGACCTGTACGAGTCAGGTAGGCTCAATAGCCCTAATCCAGAAAATGAAGCTTGGGTAGAATTTGACTCGGAATATTATGCAGTAGGATTTCTGGCACAAAAGCATTTTGAGGCTCAGGTCAAGTTGTCTGAACTCAAGTATGAAAATGCCATCCCCAAAGTGTTAGCCGCCGTAGGAGCGATCGCCACGAAGTTGGGATTAGGAACTAGCTTTTGTTTATCATTAGCACTGTTGTTGCCTTATGGGGAATGGGAAGATAGAGAGCGATTGGAAAGGGGTTTAACTGCGGCATTGTCTAACTTCTCCTTTCGTGGTCAGCAGTTTTCTATAAATCTCGAATGCTTTGAATGTATGCCCGAAGGTGGGGGGCTGATACTGACCCGAAGCAAAAAACTGGGGGCGAATTTTAATCAGTTGAGTATAGTTGTGTTGATGTTCGGCTTTCGGGATATCTCCGCCGTTAGGTTTGAGCGCGGATTATCTTCTGGCTCATCAGCTAGTTTGGGTTTGGCTTGGATGCTAGAAAAAATTAAAAACCGCACCTCTGGGCAGAATCTACAAGATTTACTATTGGCGATTCATCTTTCAGGAGCTACCCCTAAAGCTAAATACTTTAAATCTTTAGCCAGGAGTAAGAAAGCTGAATTCAGAGCCGAGGAAGTCACACAAATTATTGAAGTGGCGACTATGGCACGAAAGGAATACTGGGCGAAGGTATCAGATTGGCTTAAAAGTCATGTTCCTGCCAACGTTGATCAGGTGATCGTTGGCGGCGGTACATCTCAATATTTAAGTAACGAGCTAAAAGCCTTTTTTGCCCATACCAAAATTTCCTGGGCAGCTGAATTAGAAGAGGATGTGCGTCTAGCATTTAACTTACCTCCCCACAAAGATGCGCTCATTCTTCGTGTAACTGATGTTTACGGATTATTTCGATATTTGCAAAATCAGGTGACTTATTCACCTTCTCATGCTCTAGCAGACACGTAACTATGGAAAATAACACCATGCTAGAAGATTTGGAATTTCGTCTCCGCACCAGAACTTTAAGAGATAGTTCAGAAGCTATCTTACTGAACTATCTTAACTCCAAAGCTACTCTCTATCCTTCCAAGGATATGGCGATGATTGCACTGATGAGTTATTGGCTACCATTAGCCTATCGCGCTGCTGGTCAGGTGGCTAAGGAGAATCTAGAACAAAGCATTAAAGATTGTATATATCGCTTGAAACTTCACCAGCAGTATTTGCAAGAAATGCTGGCAGGAGGTAATGGGAGTGTGGCAGATGATTTAATTGATTCCCTACCTGCAAACAGCCATCTGGGTCAATTATCAACAACTCAGTCTGAGCAGTCAGTGGTGAGTAATCAATTACACGATAACCACGCAGATATAACTACTCTGCAACAAAATGAGGAGCCTGTGGACAGTCCTTCTGAAGAACAAGAATGGTTTAATCCGTTGAAACCTCGATAGCACAACGCAATTTCACTTCATTTTGATTAAGGAATTCTTTTATGTATCGTCAGTCAGAACTTTCTAATAGCATTACACCAGAAGAAATCATCAGAACTTTGTCTCTGTGTGGTATTACCCAAAAAGAACAATATACAGAGGATGAAGCTGACTGCTTCCGCGAATGTCGTAAATTAATTGAGCAGGGTAAAACTGACTCTGAGGTGATAGAAGCGTTAAAGCAGCGTGATGCTGTTGCAACTAAAGTTCTGCCAAAACCTAAGAGACAAAAAAATTCTGCTGGCTCAGATGAAGCCCAGTCAGATGAGCCATATGCAGACACTGAACCAAAGGATATTTCTCAATTACTGGCATTAGCCAAGGAGCGAGTAGGCACAAGAATTACGCTCTCGGAATCTCTGGAGATTTTGCTGTCTTGTGGACTCCAAGACCAGGATGAATATAACCAAGCCGAGTGCTTACGCTTTCTCGAAGCTTGCGATTTAATTAAAAAGCAAAACAAATCCGTTGAGGAAGTGGCACAACATTTTGGGGTAACTACCGATAACCCTACACAATTTGAGGATGTAGATACAAATGAGCTTCTGCAACAACTAGGAGAGACTACAGCTTTACTGGGGGAAGAGGAGCGAGAGTTAATTAGGGAAATGGTGCGACAGAAAGCTAAGGGTGATATGGCTGGTTTGCCCAAGTTGTATTTGCAGTCCTTAATTGAGGAGATGAAATCGCCACAATTTCAACAGGAATGGCAGCAACTACGGGATGCTTTTAAAGCTAGGATCATGGGAAAAAAGCCAACTTCCCCAACATTCCCGCATCAGTTGCCTTTGATGAGCTTGCCACCGACATCGGAGAATGGGTCAACATCCTCTTAGATGAGGAAAAGCGGACTATTGAGGTCAAAGCACACAAAATTATTGAGGAAAAAGCCAAAAAGAGGGCCACAGAAATAGCCTTAACCAAGCTCAATGAATCTCAGCAATGGATTGAGGCTGAACATAAGCAAGCAAAACTACGTCGTCAGCGCTCTCAGGAATTCAAAGTTAATCTAATTTACTATGCGCGCTGGATGACTTCAGGGTGGTCAGGTTGGTTATTTTATCTGACTTCGTTTAGCATCTTCGCTTTCTTAGGTTTTGGCTTGGGGGTTAATTATCCATCTGTGATTGCTTGTCCAAGTCTGACAAGTTACTGCTATTTTTTCCGCTTGGATAAAACAACAGTGATTATTCCTCCTATTCCTCAACAAGAAACACGCCAAAAAAACTGAACAATACCTATTGAGAATTGGTCATGTATCCACTAAAGTTATTAGCTGGTTTGCAAACATCATCAAAAAAAACAAGCGGTCTCTGTCAGTTTTGACAGAAATTAAGGAGAGAGTTCAACTGGATATTGATACTCACTTCATTACGAATGAAGAACTTGACTACTTGGCTGAAGGCACTTGGGATGACTGGACTAGCTGTGGCAACATTCTAAAAAATTACCCACTTCCAGAAATAGACCTAAACGAAATTGATTGGCTAAAAGTTGGTGAGTTTCTAGTGGATGCTTTGCAACTGCGGCTCTGTCCTGAACAAGAGGATGAAGAGATTGATATTTTGGATTAGTTTATTTCTAATTTATCAATTCATATATTGACCCCAGAGGGATTTTTGATTTCCCTCTGGTCATTTTTGTTTATTAGTGACGGCTAAAAACGTAGACTTTGTTGTAGCTTTCTTCTACTGAATAGTAAGAGTCAATAAACCAATCACGGGCTATTGCTGACCAATTAAGATAGAAGCTAGGAATACCCATGTCTTCTAAATTTTTAATCAATCCCTGTTGTTCTAATTGGTCATAAACAAAGTCTTCTTCGCTTTCGTACTCACCCCAATAATGTTCTTGAAAATCCTCTACGCTAGCCTCACTACTGTCATATTCATAATAAGCTGCATAGGCTGAACCATGCTCTGATAAAATTTGAGCAAGTTCGGCTAGTTTTTCTATGCTTTCGTATTCTCCAAGATGAATACCATACCAGTTTTGAAAAGCATGTATTGCCCATTCTTCACAGGCTTCATAATTACGACAGGGCGACCATGATAACATCCATTCAATGTCCTCTTGAATGTCTGAAGCATCTTGTGTACAGTCGATCCACATTCCGTGTAATTTCCCGTTATTGTACGCAGATAAACAGGCTGCATAAATCTGTGGTGCATCGTCATCTTGACACTCACGCTCATGCTTGGGGAAAGGAAGTAAACAGCTTGCACCTTCAACTATTGGTAAGGCAACACCTGCTAAATTGATTGCTAAATCTACTGCCCTCTGTTCTCGAATTGGACAGATTAAAAGATTACCTTCAAGATGGCAGTTGTAAACTTGTTGGGCAACTAATTGAGCATCTTGTTCTGAGTGAAATATTAGGGTGTTAGAAAGTAAATTCATGTGTTAGAATCCTTCTGGTATTAAAACTCAGAAGAAGCACCTTTAGATTGGTCGTCGGGGGTGCTTTTTCTGTTGTGTATGTAAGAGTTTTGGATTTAGCGCTACATCTTAAAACTTCACGCTTCGGTATCGGTTCCGTTGCCGAGAGTCTTTTTGGCGCTCCATTTCCTATCTCCCACTCTTTTATTATCCCATATATATATGGGCATTTCAATATTTTCGCCTCTATTAAATGATTAAAATAATTAATGTATTGCCGTATATATACGGGTTTTGCTAAGATAGACTTATAGCAAAAGGCTAATTACTATGGAAAGAAACGATATTGCTACTCGCTTTCAATCAAAAGGAGTAGGAGTAAAATCTGGTGCAAAACCTATATCTGTACTGTTGCCAGAGGAATTAGATGCTTATGTGCGTAACAAGCCCAACCGTTCTGAATGGCTACGACAGGCTATTGCTCTTGCTGTGGCTAAGGAACAAGCGGAAGCTCAAAAGGAAGATTAATTGTAAATTTTGCTATTGAGCGATCGCGTTGCTTCCCGTTGTTGTTCCAAGTCATAACTCTAGTGGTTGGTATTAAGTATTTCTTTATAGACAACCAAGGGAATATTGAACCCTAACCATAGTTTTACCGTTAAAGAGAAATATAACTTATAGCGTTTCCCAGGCAACTGAAGTACACACGAACCTTTTATATCAAAACAATCAGCTTCAAAAACGTACCTCACTAGATTGAGAAACGCTATAATCGACTTAATAGTAGAAAGTCTAAGAAGTAGCACGCCACTTGCTACAACCGGGGGAACAAAGGGCTAGCAATAGCTCAAAAAGGTAAACCAAAGTCTTGAAATTATCACAAGGCAATTTTAATTTTAGTCACAGAAGTTGACCCCCATCAGAGATCGAGCCGATTAGTTAGTTACTGCTGACTGCTTTTAGTAGATCTAAAAGTTCTGCAAGTGCTCTGTGAAAAATAGCTGTCTAAGTGATTTTTTATTGAAAATTGGTGATTTTAAATATTAGTGTGGAATGGCTTAGCTGAGCTCGTAACAGCAAATCTTGCAGCAAAATCCTAATGCTTAGGACTAGGTGGCGCTAATACAGGTAATAATTTCTTCGCTTTTTTCGATGTGCATTCCGACTGCACCTTTAGCCGACAATTGACTGATTTGGGTTGCAAGTCGCATCATCGCTAATTCTCAGGCATCTTGAAAGCCTTGAGTAAACTGGGTTAATTCTTGGTTACGCCTACCTTGACCAAATAAAAGATTCCAAGCAGAGTTATTCATTAAAGCGCGAGTAGTGCGATCGCTATGCACATAATAAGAACAAGCACCAAAAACTAAGCCTTTTGGCCAATAACCAGCTTGACGTAGTTGTCAAAATTCCTGTCCACTCAAGTCGCTGGTAAAAGGTTTATTTGTGGGTGGACGGTTAGGTATGCGAATAGCAGTCCCAATCGCTGTAAATTCCACCATCCCCACACCCCAAACTTGACGACGCTGATGCAGACGTACTCCAATAATGCCATGAGCGCCTAACATCGCCGCTTCTGCTTGCATTCTACTCACAGTCAGTTCTCGTGCTGCTAGTTGCGCTTGAGTTAAAGCAGCTACCTCTCCGGTTTGGTTACGATAGCCCCAAAAATAACCATAAAATCCGACTTTATAAAAGCTAGTTCCTATCACCAAACCCACAGGTTCACAACCTGTTTCACGGGTGAGTAAATATTCATTGGTAGTTAAATCGCTTGTAAAGAAAGATTTGCCAGACTTTTTATCAATATCTTTGTGTTGTTTGACCCGATGAGTAGGAATGGTAAACCCCGCTTTAGGAACTGAAGAACTCTGTCGAGATATAGAACCTACTCCCAACTTAGTAGCAGTCCAAATCTGGTTAGTGAGTTTTGCGAATAATCCCATACATAGCAGTCCAATTTCATTGATGTGGGAAATTTATGTAGAACTGTTAGCCCAAAATAAACTTACTTAAAGCGGTGCGCATCTCGGTATTGCGAGATGATACTTGCACTAATGCTGCTGCTACTGCTTGACTCCATTCTGTAACTGATACTTCAGTAGTTTTAATTTTGACACCGCCTACTATTTTCATGACTTTAGCTCTTATACTTCCATAGCGATCGCGGTTGATTTGGTAGTGATAATCATCAAAGCAGAGGGTAACTGCTGTCACCGCACCTAAACCAAACAAAAATGCAGGGTACTAATGCCCTATGAAGCGTATTGGCTTTGGGACAGAGCCAACTGACCAACCGGAACTACCAGGTTGCAAAGGCTAAAGTTCCTTCAGGCACCTTGAAACTGCCAGTGATGGAGTTATTGTTAGTTATTGGTGGGATTGAAGTAAATTAATTTTGCGGTAAGCTTTTGTAATTAATCAGCATCCCCAAAGTCAAAAAGATAATGAGTGAATATCAATATTAAGAGTTTCAAGCATTAGAGCGACCATTAAATACATCAGAACAAACTTACATTAGTAGCTTTTCTAGCCGTGTACAGCTAACATCAAGAAGTGCAATTTTTACTTATAGCTATGGAGATTTTCGAGGCGAACCTAAAGAGCTTCTAGAAAAGTGCTTTGACATGATGTTGTATATGGCGAATTGGGGTACTAGACAATTAGTATTTCGTCTACCAAAATCGGTCATTGATCCATCAATTTTTGAGCCTTACTGTATACCCGAGCAAATTACAGTATTTACAAACTCAAGCTATATAATCTTAGATATCAATATTGATGATGAAGAATATCGAACTTGGATAGAAGGTGAAGGATGGTTAACTAGGTTATTGCAGATTCGAGATGACATTTTACAGGGAGATTTTAGAGTTTTATACCTTGCTTGGCTAAAAGCTACTTCCATCTCTATCTATGAAGAGCAAGAGGAGTTGCTTGAACCACCTGTACCTGCTAACTTGAATCAACTACCCATCTATTTAGAAGCTTTTGTAGAATTTTTTGATATCGACCGAGATCTGATAGCGTTTGCAACAGAAGAAAGTGTTTCGCAACAAGATGAAGTTGAACCAATAGAAGAATGGATTGGTGCTTTGTCATCAGAGGAGAAAAATGACTTTCTACTCAAAGTAATTAGGGATGAACCTAATGTTAAGCTTCAGCTTATTAAGAGACTAAGAGCAATATTTAAAAATCCAAAAAATTCTGGTAATGATAAGATTACTAGACGCTCTTTAGCAGAATTATTGGCAGGTGCTCAAGAGCAAAATGAACGCCGCAATAAACAGGAATTCCTGAGAGTACAACAGGAGAAAATCCTTAAATTAGAAGCACTGGCTTTGAAAGAAGAGCAAGTGTGGTTGGAAGTATACAAGCTAATCGAACTGAAGCAATCAAAACCTTATGAACAAGCAGTTGCATATCTTGTTGATTTGCGAGACTTGGCGGAACATCAAGGAGCGTTAGATGAATTTCAAGCCAGCATTCAACAAATACAAAAGGATTACAGTAGCCGTTCAGGTTTACTCTCTCGGCTGAAAAAAGCTAGATTGTTGGCACTTTGACCACTAAAATCAATGCAGCTTCTTGCTGTTTGAGCTAAAATTCGTATCCTCTTGCAATCCAATAATGCCAGTCAGCGATCGCTTGGGTGGTTTCCTCATCCACCTCAATAGGGTTGATTTCTGACAGGCGTGCAGAAAAAATATCGTCAATGTCTCCTTCGTGATAACGCACTTCTACAAACATATCGTGCAAACACTCATCCTCTGGGGACATCTCTATGGCTTCAACATCCCTTCCTTGTGGACGCTTACGGCTAATCCATTTTGCTGCAAAGGGAAAACTAATTCTGTCTTCCAGATAATAGTACCAACCCATTGCGCGTTCTTCTTCATCGTAAGCATCAACAACGGCTTCCATATCAATACGTTCTTCTCGCTCTTCGTCTCGTTCTACCTGTGACATGGGTTGTGTTTATCCCGATAAATTTAAACATTTACAATACAGTGCAATTGATGCTGATTTAAGGACGTTGAAACAAAGCATCAAGATAAACTTGAGCAACAAGGCGATCGCTATCAGCATTTTGTAGCAGAAACAGAGACACAGCCGCCGTTAATAAGCGGTTCTCATCCCAATCAGGATGCTGCTGCAAGTAGTCTTGCAGACACTCATGCAGGGGTGAGGGAATTTCGGTGAAGATGCTAACAGTTGCGTTCATCTAAAACCTCCAAGAGACCCCAAGAGTGTTGGGTCGTTGACACAATGAGAATTTCTAGCAAAAGCAAATCATTCTTTCACTACTGAACAAACTGTGTCAAATTTTGGATAAATTTATACAGTTTGTTCTACGAGTTCAAGGAACGATACAAGCTAGTCGAATTATTGTGCAACTAGAGAGGGTAGGTTTGTCAATGCTACGAAATATTAAGTACAAGTACAGAATAAATAAATATTTACGACAGAATCAGAGTTAGAGACAGATTTTTGTTACGTTACTTAATTAGAACTCAGTAAATAACCAGGCTGAACGCTAAGAAGATGAAATCCCCAGCCAAGTAACAAAAGCCTATGAGCTTGTAAACTCTTTGTGGAAAACTGCGGAAATAATTGTGGAAAAGCTGTGGAATTAATCTGGAAAAGCCCAGTTAATATTAAGATTTACAAAAATTTAATTGCACATTAGAATTTGAGAAAAATAAACTAGGCAGTATTCAAAGGTTCCTAGAAAAATTGCTGTATCTGCTTTTTGCACGAGCGCGTAAGTCATAGCACAGATGCCACTCAAATAGAAGTAATGCAAAGCTGTTGAGCAACTAGAGGGAGGCAACGCCCATGAATAAAGCTATTAATTCTCCAAGAGTTACAGAAAATGCACTTGACATACTCAAGGCACACACACCATCAACTTAATGTCTGTATCCGACTGTATTTAGCTTCATAAACTACATTCACAAAACTGTGCCTATAGCTTTTTTATTTATTACTTGCTAACCTACAGCAAAATCTGTAAATTGTCTTTTATAAGGTGAATGAAATCCGATAACAATGTCTTGTTTTGGAACTCCCATTAAAACTAGCTCTTCCGCAATATTTATCTCGGTTCCATTCCACTGAATCCAAACTTTTTCATTCTTGATATCGATGTGTATTGAACAACCATACACACGACGTTTATTTTCCCAGCCTACATTAACAAGTTGATAATGGTCGCGTACAGTATCAAATATTTGTTCTACTTCTACATCGCCATAAGAAGGTTTATAACTACCATATTTTGTCAAAAGTTGCTGTATGTATTCCCTATATTTTTCTAACTTATCCATCTTACTATCTCCTCAGTTTCAGTATCGTAAATCACTAGCTTTAATTGAAATTCCTGAATTTGAAGTTGTATAAATGGAAGCGTAAAAAAATCATTATAAGTTTCTAGATCAACAGCTAAATATAGGTGACGCTCTGGTTCTTTCTCTCTCAGAGCAGTACGATAGTTAAGGAATTGTCCCAGAGCCAGATGAAAATCAGTGATAGCTGATGGATTTAGAAAACTTTTGATTTCAACAGCGATTTTTTCACCTTCCTTTTCTGCTGCAAGTAACTTCTCTGCTCCCAAATCGATACGCATCTGAACTTGACCAAAATCAATATACAGAGGGTCGTTTGTAATATTCCACCTGTCTTTTTCCAAAGCTAATCTCACAATATCGTGAAATTTATCCTTTGCTGACATAACTTAATTTATTTATCTGAGAGTATTACCATTCTACCTCATCGTTAAGGTGTGCAAAGTACTATTGGCTCCTACCTAACTTATCAAGCGATGTCTACGATGGGATACGCCTACACATCTCACAAAACGGGAGCAAATTGCACTTTTAATTTAACCCGTACTGCAAAGTGATCGCATTTCTAATTCAACCTTTACTGTAAATGCAATTGCATTGGTTTATTACGCACATACAGCACTTTTGAGATAAGGGAGGTACACTAATTTTAGGGATACTTGTTAAACTTTGAATTTGATTCAGTTGCTGTACCTCATAAACATCGAATCTGCTGGAATTAATCAAAACTTTAATTGAATTCGCAGTAGATAGATGTCAGAATCCTAAATACTCTAGCTTGATAGTAGTGATCGCTTTTATGAGTAATACCAGTTATGGTGATGCTTTTTTGGAAAGCGCATTTTGCAATCGAAGTCTAACAATACGCTTTCCACCATAGTAATCAATTCACTAGTTTCAAATCTTCGCGCTTGGTGTTTGAGCCAACCATCTTGATCAAGTGCTGATTCAAGTAGCTTTGTGCTGAAACATAAAGGTTATCCCAAATTACCGGATTGCGGCAGATTTTAGTCCCAACTGTATTCCCAGCTAATTTTTCTGACACCAAGTATTTCCTGTAATAGTTAGTCCACAGATGTTGAAGGAAATCAAGAGCGAACTCATCAAAAGGAATAATCCAATTGTACTGCTCGTCCAAAAACACCCGATAAGCAGCAACAATGGGCATAGCAATATCAGCAGGCGCGCTAAACCCAAAAGAATATCGGCTATCTGGCAAGAGCGTATTCTTGCGTGGGTCAATTGAGGCTAAGTCAATGATTCCTTTTTTTCTGGGCTTGGTGATATGTTCCTCAATAGTCTTAAATAATTGTTGTTCAATCCACAATGCTTTTGGCAGTAGCGGCAGTAATTTCGATAGTCTTTGTCTTTCCGCTTCACTCAAGGACGGTGTATTACTGACAGGTGGGTGTTTGGTTCTACTCTTGCTGTCTGGGTTGTATTTGTTTCTGTCCAGGCAATTCATCAACTTAATCAAATGGTTGACGTTGCATTGCGGACTTTTGGGTGCACCGCTTTGGTTTTGGTAATAGGCAATGCGGAATTTTGTTTCTTGGTCACGCTCTAGTTGCGCTAAAAACTGTTTAATGAATTTATAATCACCCCTGGCATTGACCTTTGAGCGCGCATCTACAGGGGCAGATGTATTAGATGCTAAGGCGATATCTTTTGCTTCATCCTCGCTTAAGCCAATATGAATGGTAACTTTAACCCTGGCTTTCGAGAGGTCAAAGTTGTAGCCTCTGGCCTGTTGAAAAGCCAAAACCGTATGCCCCCCGTTAATGATGCCATCGCTACCACCTTCTTGTGCCTCAAGGATTTCTAACTCTAGCTGTGTCTTTTTACTGTTAGGCTTAACCTTATTTGCACACAGCACGATTCCGCCATGCCGCTCAAAGAATTTTTCAGGTTCAGTGGTCAATGAGTCGTAGATTTGTCTGTAAGTGGAACTTTTGCGGTTAGGTTCTCTGATATTGGGCTCTAATGGAAGGTCAGTGGGAAAGGTATCTACATGGGCGGTAGCGACAATGCAGTTAGAATTTGCATTGAAAAACTGATCTACTTTCAAAGCCCAAATTTTTGGCATAGTCTTCTTGTATGAGTTTGCAGGTGCTCTTCAAGAAGAATACAAAATTCAGAATCAAATGGCACGAAAGAAATTTCATTCTTTGTGCTCAAAGCGATCGCAACTGTTGTGCTTGCGCTTTGTCAAACGATTCTTTGACTTGAGAATAGAGAGTCGAATGGTTGGCTTTAAGCGCAGGGACATAATCGGCTTTTTCGGTGATAATCTGTTTGGCAATTTCGGTTTGTGTTCCCATTGCATCAATGGTGATGATAGTGCCATCCCAAAGGCGGTTGTTGGTTTCAATGCTACTGACACCACTTAATCAACTGATTCCGCTGATTCTTCCAAGTCTTCTAAGTCAACGAATTCCACCACATCCCTAGCACTGACCGCATACTCCTTAGCTAAAGTCGCCAGAGGAAACGGAAAAGGTAGAGAAACATCATGAGCAAAGTAAGGCCAGCGACCCCGAAGATTATGGACAAAGCAAGCTAATTGATCGCGTTCTATTCCTGGGTGATGAATAATGGCTATTTCCAATGGCTTGGGGTTTCCTGCTTGTAACTTGCCATTATCAAGCCGGGACTGTTTCTGCTGTAATGTATTTGTACCTTGTTCGGTATTTAACAGTTCTCTAAGACTTAGGTAAAGTGCTGTCTCCTTATCGTCACAAACATCTTGCCAGCAGAAGACACCACCCTTACTGATTCTGCTACCAGGAGAACCTTTAACAATACCTAGCGGAACTTCACCTCCACCTCCAAAGCGTAAGCGGACAACCAAAAGACGATTGATTTCAGATTCAGTCATGTGACGTTTAAATTCATCAGGTAAATCGTTGGCTGGTAGTTCAGGATTTCTCAGCCACGTCAGCATTTGGCGGGCATTTTGTGCTTCTGCCATGAATAGCACGCGCTCAAGTTTTTCATCTGCAATTGGAGTATTTAAACAATCGCGCAGACAGTCAGTCACAAATTTACTAAGAAGCTGCTGTTCGCTTCTAATATCGCCAGACTGTTGTTCGTTGCTAATGTCACTAGATGTTTCATCAGCAGAGGAATCAGGGTTCCATTTTTCATTCAGTAGGTATCCAAGTGCTTCTGGATAGACTACCCAGCCTTGGGTAGCAAATAAATAAGGGGTAGTAACCTGTACGGTTCCCGTTACTGGGTTCACTCGTACCATTAGCGCCACAGTGAAAGCTTTATTATTAGCTGTTGTTTTTCGAGTGCGGCGTAAAACATGGAAACAAGTCAACCACATATTTGGATCTATGCCATCCTTTTCAGTGTCGATTAAAGGTGCAGGCAAAATCCCAAATTGTCTTATTAAGTCCGATACGGCTCTTTGTACTCGATTTGGAGCATCTTTGGTGACATATTCCTCGCCATTCTTTTTACGATTTGTTAATGCGTGTATATGCTGATTAACATAGCCTGCTTGCATCACCCCAATCCGCAATGCTAGCTTGGGATCTGATTCAGGAATCAAAGGTTTGGGCTTAATTTCTATTAAGGCACCGCTTAATCCCTCTGGTTTAGGTAAATATGAAATAATTTGATGAATGCGTTTATCCATTAAATTAATGCGCCGTTGTTGTCTGTTATTACCTGCCACAGAAGGGTTATCAACATCAAATATCTGTGTGAGGTCTAAGACATGCTGAGTTTTAATATGCAGACAGCCGTAAGGACTTTCATAAATAGTTTCTTCTCCTGTTATACCAGGAATAGTTTCATATGTTTTTGCTTCCCCTTTGGGTAACAATAAAAGTAACTTACAAATTTCAGCAATCAACGCATCTCGACATTCTTTAGTTTCCCAAAGAATTAATATCGTGTTAGGCGAATTCTCTGACGAACTAAATGTTACAGGTGCAGCAATTTTGGATCGCAGCATTGGCGTAGATAAATCGTCAGGATTTTTCAGTTCTTTACTACCTTTCTTTTGTGGTTTTCCTGTTCCCCAGAAAGGCAGATATACACCTGATTTCTTTACAGCTTCACCAACTCGACGAACAGGGAAATTCTCTTGCTCAATTAGATTTTGAATAGCCCTATCTAAACTTGCTAAATCCAGTGGACTAACACCGGGAAGACAAGGTACATCGCCGCGATAGCGAGTGTCATAAGCAATAGCAGCTTGTATACCAATCGGATCGGGAGCAAATGCTGACCAATTGTAAACTGGTTCACTAGCTAAGGTGTTAGGATCTGGAAGTGGAGAGTCATTAATTTTAAGTAACTCGCTAATAGCTCTGGGCCATCTTGGTTCCCTCCCTTGTGATGTCATCGTTTGCTTGATTGCCAGAGGAATGAAGCAGAATGGTTGACTCTTGCCATCTAACCAGCGTCGATTATCACCAATAAAAGCGGTAACACCTCTGTAAGGTAGACTTTCCTTAGGCTCGGTAATCCATCGTCGAATTGAAAGTTGATGGTAAATAATTGGTTGATTGCGCCAAGGAACCGTCTGCAATTTGAAGTTGATGACAAAAGAAATGTTGGCAGTGCCAACAGATTTTTGATTTTTAATGAGTGGAACTTGTGAGGGAGGCCATGACATGAGTTCGGCTCCTTGGTTAAGACTGACCACTCGATAAAAAGTAAGTTGATACTGATTGTCCCAACCGAAAATAACCTGTGGCTTTTCCAGAAATTTCATAGCCAAGTAGTCTGGAATTGCCTGAAAACGAATATCTATGTTGTATGGGTTTTTTGCTGGCAGTTGCAAGGGATAGATTGTCGGCTCTTCCTCCCATTGCCAAGCACTATCATCAAGTTTGTCGAAAATAGACTCGACTTCATCATCACCTAAGTAATTGCTAAATTCCTCACGCAACCAATCTTTAATCAACCCAGGTAAATCGAAAAGCTCGGCGCGTTCCGCGGCTAATAGCCAAGGGACACCAGGGCGTTGCCAGCCATGACGAACTGTCTGAACGATTCTGGGAAAACTCGCAGAGATAATACGGTCAAGAGAGTAGACAGGGACGGAAGGATAACCTTTACCAAGAAGCTTGACACGTTTTTGCGCCAGAGATTTAGCAACTTGCTGCCAAGCTATAGGAGCATGAAGAGAAAAAAGCTCGTATTGCTCATCCTGAGTCAGTTCCCAAGCTCCAGGAAGAATATATTTAAAACTCATAATGTAATCCCTTTGTTGTTTTGAGTGCTCTGAAGAAAGCTCCGTACAGCGATTTGGCTAAACTTCTTTGCCAAGGTTGGTTGCTTTGTGCATCTATAGCAAGTTGAAGTTCTTGAATAATGCCAACTAAAAGTGAGGTGACTTCACTATCGAGTTGGCTGTCAACTGATTTAGGTGCAAACTTGGTATCTAGAAAATGGACAATGCAAGGTACACCACCCCGTACTAAGCGGCCAACAATTTGCCAAATACTTACAAATTGCGTCCAGCAGAGTACAGACCGTTCATCATAGGTCAACTGCTTGAAGGACATTGCTCGACAGTTCAAGTCAAGCATCTTTGCTACCGCATATTGGTAGAACTCATTTTCTACATTCTTCAGCGTCAGAGCATCACCTCGTTTTTGCATTGCTTGATAAAGACTCAAATCGGCAGACCTTTCCAGTGCCCAATGATTAAGCTGCTGGACGGTAGTTTGCCAGTCATCAGGAACTGGCATTGGTCGGCTCAAGAATACCGCCGCCCCAAATGCAGCTATCCGGTTCTCGTTGAGAATATTGTGACCCCGCTCCAGTGCCATTAAAGGAGCAACGACAATCTGAGTGGGAAGTTTAGCGACATCTCGTATTTTTCCCCGACGGATACCACTCAAGTGAGCAGGAGCATTGTCACGGCGTAGGGTGGTAATGCCATCAAGATTTTCAACGCGGTAAAGGGGTTTTAAAATCGATTCAACCAACTCTGCTTCGTTATAGCTATTAGTGATCAGCAGCAAGCGTTGGCGATCTTTCCACCGTTTTGGGTCTTTGTGTTCTTTCTCTTTTAACGTTTCAAATAACTCAGCAATAAAGCTTTTGGCTTCTCCAGGGCTGCGACAAATAGCTTTAACCATATCATCAGCAGCTTTTTTTCTCTCAGCAGGCGGCAGTCCAGACAAAGCAATATGATATCCTGCTGTGTTTTGTTGAGGTTTGAAGAAAAATTCACTTTCGCTAATTCCTGCGTCACCAGCAGTGTCATTATCACTAGCAGGTTCTAGCAATATAGTAGGCTTGGTTGTGATGTGATAAGCAGGTGTTCCTGGAGCGTAACTCGTACCTGAAATCAGCACTGTATGGGGGCCTTGCCAACCATCAACAGCAAACAGAGTGGAGAAATTAAGCAGTAAATAGCGACCCAGCCCAACATAGCGGAAATACTCTAACTTCCCACCAGATATGTTGCTGCGGTCACGGGTATATCTAAAACCCAAGATATTGCCAACTGGTGAAGATGGCACAACTGGCAGATAGTCACGGGGTGGGCGATACACTAAAGCCAAACTAGTATCGTGTAGATCAATGACCCGCGCCCGCATCAGTGCGTTGAGGTTGTCAACTAAAAAACCCAGTCTGTCGTTGAGTACCGTCACCAGGATAGCTAAGTGCATATGGCGCTTAACTTCTTCAAACTTGGTTTTTTCTTCAATAGAAATTCCTAGAGATTCCAACCATTTGTGCAACCAATCAGCAACCTCAGCTAATGCCAAAGCATCATTTTCGGCACTAAGTAGGCTCAAGGCAAGGTCTGAAAGTTCTCCTCCTTGCCGTCGATTCAGGGGAGATTGCAAAAATCCCTCTAGTGTTTGCATGACTTTTTTACGGCGCTGGCGTTCCTCTTCAGGAGGTAAACCCGCCTCTATCCGTTGATGCCGTTGTTTGCTGCGTTCGGCTCGGCTGAACTGGGGAGATAATTCTTGTTCCTCAGTTTCCGGTGTTTCCAGAATGTCGCGGATAATATGGGCGAACAGCGAACGACCTGTGAAGGGGTTATGTCCCACCCATTCCACCAGTTTTGGCTGGTTGTGAAGTCGAGGGAGAATTAGGTCTGTAGCAATTTGAGCGTAGTCATTGGCTCTTTTTGCCGCAGCCACAAGTTCAGCTGCCATGCTGCGGCGATCTGAATTGTAAATGGTAGTAGCAAATTTGATTCCTAACTTATTTAATAAGGAGTTTCCAGAGGCATCCACTAAGACTTCATCAGGGGCACAAGCTTCATCAAACTGTACCTGTACTCTGTCAGCTTCATCAACGAAGAAAAACTCACATTCACGGTAAACGGCTTCAGCGAAAGTTAGTTTTTCGGCAAAAACTTGGAGAGGAACACGAGTATGAATAAAGCTGGCTGGGGTTAATACCCACAACATAGCTTGGGCTATGTCTTGTTCTAATTGGTGACGCGGACATTTGTAATAAAAGGGACAGGTATATTTATCTTCAGTCTCACCCTCCTCCAAATCTTCTAAATCCTCATCTTCTGCGTTGGAATGATCGTTCTGAGTTAGGGTTTGTTTTTGGTAAAGATTATGGCAGGGTTCGTCGCCAAACTCCCACTTATCCTCTGATGGCACTAAAGCCAGTAGCGGGCAGACGGGACTAAACCAACGCCATGCGGGGTGAATTGCTCCTGCTTCTATTTCTTCACCCTTGGTGGACAAAATCGGTTCATAAACTTTTTCTAAGTGTTGCAAGCGATCGCTGCTTCCCAACACAGGGGCCGCCAGAATTCCCAAGCCATCTCGAAATAAAGAAGCGATACGCACTGCTGCGACAACATCATTGACAAGCAATGCACAGCGATATCCTTGTTTGGCAAAGTGGTAAATGAGAACTTCCAGCAGTGTAGATTTGCCCACGTTCAATAAACCGACAATGTGGACAAGTTGCTCTAGTTCCAGTTCGGTATCTGCTTGGGAAGCTTGAAAATCATCTATTGATGAGTCGTATAACCTTAAGGCAATTCCTTTAAGGCGTTGATGATAATTTTCTGGCTCATACTTAGCTTGCGCTAGTTTTTCATCCATTTCTTGAGCAGTTTCCCATAACTTTTTTAAAGTAACGGTATAGCTAGGGTTAATGCCCTGACGCGTGCGCTGAAAAGATATTTGTGGTGAAGGCGCAAGATTAGCAACAGTTTCCGGAATATTTATGGGAACCTCGACTGGAGAATGACCATTGTGGGAAACTTTGGCATACCAGTATCCAGAAGTTGCTAGTTTGACTTTTCGTTTTTTGTGTTGCGGAGTGATTGATAGGGTTTGGCGATATAGCTGTAAGCGCTGGGGGTAGGTGCTAGACGGGATACATTGGGGAACATCGTTAATATCGTTTAAGCTGAATATTCTGATAATTTCAGGTAGTTTGATATATTCAGCCAAAGAGCGTTCCCATTGCCTTCCTTTGCGGCGCACGAGGTAAAAACGCGCTTTTTTTACAAGGAGCCAGTTTTCATCACTTTTAAGTGCTTCGACAGGGAAACGGTATCCCAAAAGTAACGTTGATACAGAAGTTGCACTTTCTTCTTTTGCTACCTCCATCAGTAAAGTCAACCCTAATTCGACCTCAGCAATCAGTAAGGCAAGACGTGCTATTTCCCGCTGCTGTAGATTAGCCTCCGCATCAGGTAAGGTCTCTTCTACATAAGCTTTTAATTCCTGTGATTTGCGAAGGGCTTGGCGTAATGGCTTGCCCCATTGAGAAATGTTACGCATGATTTTTCTTCTCCAGAATTTTTTTAGCCTGGGAGATAATTTCGCTAACCAGCTTCAAACGCACAGAGTCTAATTCAGGTTCGAGTCTTTGACGTTCCACCTCAATTCGCAATACATCATTTCGCTCATCGGGAAAGACGATAAAGGTTTCTGTAGTATCAAAGCGATACTGCACTTTCTTCAAACGCTGCTCATCAAGGTACGACCAATCTTTGACATCAATCGCCCAGCGGACTTTCTTGCTAAACTCCACGAGTAAGTCGAATTCATCAATCTCCGGCCAAAGAGTGACGCGTACTCCCAGTTTTGTAAGGGCTTGGGCTAGCTGAATTTCCCAAATTCCTGGCAGTGTGCCGTACCGATGTACGCCAGGAGTAACAGCTTTCCAATTTTCTGCCTCATGCTTGGGAATTTGCGGTTGGGGAGGGAGGCGGAGTTTTGCACTCAGCTGTTCACAAGTCATGTTCCGACAGTTATAAGTTCCATCTCGACGACGGCGCATTATATATTTGCAGCGGGGGCAGAAATGGTAAGTACTTTCACTGGTTAGGTCAACTAAATCTACATAGATTTGCAATAAGAAATCGCGTAGAGGTCTTAATTGAGATGAAGACAAAAGGCGGCGATATTCAGAGTATGGGAGGATAGGACGCTCAATAATCAGCTTTCTTAAAGTGCGATAATTTTCTTCTAGTTGGTTGGCTCGACAGTATTCCAGAACATCTTGCAGGACTTTCTCTTGCACCTGCATTTCTACATCAGCACCCGTAACCTGCCACTGGAGGGCAAAGTCAGAAGCTATCCCATCTTCTATAAAAGTGACTTCCGGCGAAAGGTGTTTAATCTCTATTGCGGGTTTCCATTGAACAACTGGTTTTTTTGCCCAGTCAAAAAATTCTGGCAGGTTTGAAGGGGCCTGTTCATCTCCAGAGAGCAAAGATGTTAAGTACATTCTGGACATCCCCACGCGCAGGGCTTTGGGAATATGCGATCTGTGTTCGGGTTCTCGTTTCTCCCATTCTGTCAAGCCAGTGGCCAGATATCGCAATGTTTCTGTTACAGGTATTTGTAGCCCAGGTTCTTCTGGGTCAGGGGTAAGCAAGCGAAGGCTGCGAGCAGCATTATCTTCCCAATCCACATCGATACCTCGCATCGTCTGCAACCATCGTTGCAGCGTTGCTTTCTGACGGGGTTGCATTCCCAGTTCAGCACAGAACTCTTCCAGAGTGGGTGCCTGTTTGTGAATGCGAAACCATTCCCGTAGCGCTGCCAAAATTTTGTCTCGATGTCTGGTGGCTTTCATCGATCAGTCTCCTAATCGCGCTTGTTTGCCCAATTTTGGCACTTCCTTCATTCAGGGTCAAGAAAAATTTGTCATGTTTCTATAAAGTTTCCAATGTTTCCATTTTTAGAGAAAAGCTTAAAATGCCAGTTCAGCGATACCTGTTTTCACCACACGCATTAAGCCATTGAAAGAGCAATCCCAGATCTCCCAGATGGGAATCAAAGCCAAATGCTTCCAAAGCTAAGTTTTGCTGTATGAGCATTGGCTGCTACTTTGGGTTTGATTCTGGGCAATATTTATATGTAGGGTTGCAAAAAACTACTGAGTTAGTACTCAGTAGTATCGATTACACAACTGTTGACAATAATTTGATAAATATCTTTAGCTCAAAAATGGATTTAGCATCTTTAGCTGCACGGATAGAACAGTTGGAAGCAGAGCAACATCTGCGAAGGAAAAATATTGCCTGGCTCAAACACTATTTTGATGCCTTGAAACAGGAGTTCCAGAACAGGCCTGAGTTACAGCAGATTCAATGTATGGAAGAGGCAATTTCGCAGTTAACTGCACAAGTTGCTGAGTTGCAACAGCACTTCAATCATTCATCTATTTTGAGTAACAGTTTGAATAATTTAAATAATAATGATGTTACTAACACAACTACTGAGAAAGTAGATATTGATGATGACGAAATAGTAAAAAAGTTTTTTGAAAGGGTTGAACTGCAAAAACCAACACTAGATACAGTTACTATTGTCGAAAATGTTTCTCTTGACGAAACAGAGCAAGATAATCTAATTGATATAACTGAAGAACAGGCTCAAAATAGCAGAGCTTTTAGTGAGCAAGACTTCAAGATTGAGAGAATGATGTGGCTAGCCAATAGAATTTATGCAGCCCAGGAGTCAGTCCAGGAAATACCTATTAACTCCGAAGACTTCTTAAGTTTGTATGATGCTAGAGAACGTGATTTTACTGAGAAAAATCTGAGAAAAATAAATTTGAATGGAAAAAATTTCAGCAATATCAATCTGAGTAAAGCAGACCTGACTGGAGCAAATCTTAGCGATACAACTCTACATAGTACAAAATTGAGTGAAGCTAACTTAGACGGTGCATCCCTGTTAAAGATAAGACTAACCTCGGTAAATCTAGAGAAAGCAACACTAAGAAAAGCTAATCTCAGTGGCGCTTATATTTGTGATATCAACCTTAGCGAAGCAAACTTAAGCGGAGCAAATTTAACTGGGGCTAACTTGAGAAAAGCAAAGCTGATTGGTGCTGACTTAAGTAATGCTAATTTGAGTAATGCTAATCTTTTAGAAGCAAATTTGGAAGGAGCAAACCTAACTGGAGCAAATCTAGAACAAGCGATTTACAATGAAAATACTGTCTTTCCTACAGATTTTGTTCCTGAAAAAAATGCCTATTTGATAGCTCCGTGTTCATCATTAACAAATGCTAATTTAGCTGGTGCTGACTTAAAACAAGTTAACCTAACTGGAGCCAACTTAAAATGGGCAAACATCAACTCAGCAAGCCTGGAAGGTGCGGATTTAAGTGAAGCTAACTTAAGTGGTGCGAATTTAACTAGAGCAAATCTTTGCAACACAAAACTAATTCAAGCGGATATGAGTGGAGCAAAATTGAGTGAGACAAAGTTGGCTGGTGCTAACTTAACTGCTGCCAAACTCAATACAGCCAACCTGATGCAAGCAGACTTAAATTGCACTAACTTAACAGCCGCAGAATTGTGTAATGCAAACTTGAAAAACGCAAAATTTAATGCTCCAAATTTCAGCGGTGCTAACCTTAGTGGGGTAAATTTGGTTGGTTTAAGTATCAACGCTAACTTCAGTGGAGCAAATTTAAGTAAAGCAAATCTCTGTGGTGCAACTCTCTATGGATTGAACCTGATAGGAGCTAACCTAACTGGAGCAGACTTGCGTGGATCGAACTTGAATCATGCCAAGCTAGAAAAAGCTAATTTAAAAGACGCAAACCTAAGTGGAGCTACATTGGAAAATGCAAAGCTCACTGGTGCAATCATGCCGGATAGTACAACTCACGAGTAGCTTGATAATATACGGCGTTCTTTTAGCATCAGCAAGAACTTACGCCAGCAGGAGAATATGAAAACTAGTCGATGGAAGAGTTTTAAGATATAGCAAATATATTATGCATATATACTTATCGTCACATATTTGGTGTTTTCCTGTCGTTTTACTTTAGTACTTGAAACTTCTAACAGAGCGGCTAAGATTCAAGTTGTTGGGTAAATTTAAATCCAACTTAATTGAGTCCCTATTTACGATAGACAATGTTGTGATTTGAACTAAAAATTGAGATTTTAACTCATGATATGCTTCAGAAATGAGTATCCAGTTTATAGTTCACTTTTTATATTCGAGTTTTTTACTAATAATGATTATCGTATAAGGGATAAAAAGACTGATACAAGCAACATTTGTATCAATCCTTTGGCTTGATTATCATTATTACTCAGCTACGATTTGAGGTTAGCGATCGCTCTGTTGTTGGGCGATCGCATGTTCAATGAAATATTTGATTTTTACTCAGATATCTAATAAAACAAAAGTTTTGAACTATAACATGGGTATTTGAACCATATTTTGAATTGAAAGTTTAAGTTAGAACAATTTTGTCAGGGATTTTTTGTGCAAGTTTTGTCCAATTGTGTTTTTTCAACTCATTCTTTATTTATGATTCAGAATTTTAACTCTCACTCATAATTTGATTCAAAGTTTTAATTTGTGATTAGCGCGAAAGCCTGAATTTTCGTTAACTCTTTTCTAATTTATGGATCAAAATTTTTCTCACATTATGATTCAAAGCATAGGTGCTTCTTAACTAATTATTTGAGAAGCATCTTAGTTGTGTTGGAAATACAAAAAAACTTACATTTTTAGATAAAGTTTGTGTGACCATTTATTTGAGACAAATTTTACACCTGAATACACAAATAATTTCCCCCAATAAAAGCGAATTCTATAGGAAAAACGATGATTTACCATACTTATATTCCGCGATCGCCTTTATCTAAGTTCGTCAAATTTTTGTGGTCGAGTGAGGGCGATAACTTACCTTCATCACGGGTGAAGTTGCTACCGATTGGCTCAATGGAATTACTGATAAATCTCCGGGAGAATACAATACCTCTGTACGATAGTAACAGCGGGGAACGATGCGGTAGTACAAGCAGCATGAGAATCTTGGGAATCCATTCTCAAAGCTTGATAATTGACAAGCACAGCCAGATATCCGTTATGGGCGTGCGTTTCCAAGCTGGTGGTACTGTCCCATTTTTTCAGATTCCCATCAAAGAATTACATAATCGGGTAATCTCGCTCAATGAATTATGGAGCAATCGCGCTGACGAATTGCGAGAAAAGTTGCTCAAAGTTTCCCAATTAGAAACTCGCTTCCGCATCTTGGAGCATTATCTCCTAACTATGATGGTGCAATCATCCCCACAACATCCAGTTGTTGATTTTGCATTAAATCAGTTTGCAAATTTACATCCACCCACAGTTAGAGAAATTACAAATCAAATTGGTATTAGTCCCCGTTACTTTGGTCAGTTATTCACTAACTATGTGGGATTAACACCCAAGCTATTTTGTCGCATTCAACGCTTGCGAAGAGTTCTTTCTCTATTAGCTGGAAAAACACATACTGATTGGAATGATATCGCTTTCACTTGTGGCTACTTTGACCAAGCACATTTTATCCACGACTTCCGCAGTTTAGCTCTTTGCACTCCTAGCGAGTATATCAAACACCGAGGTCTTCATCCCTGCCATATTGTCTTACCAGATTAAGGTCATTTTTTTACAATACCTCCCATATTTTATACGCCAAAATTAAGATGCAACAGAATCGTGAGGTTTCTATAAATGGAATTATTAACAGAATTTGTATCAGCCAACCAAAAAACCGATATTTTTACAATTGGTAAATACATTGAAGCCCACATCGCTATCAATTGGGAAACCTTAATTCAAAAGCATAATGATAAATTATTGCGTGCATTTAACAAAGCGGGAGATATGGCTTATGGAGTTTATTTAAATTTCCTGTTTCGACTAGTTCATATACAGATAAAACAGGTTGGTTTATATCCAAACCCGAGGTTCCCTGGTGATTTTAGTATATCTAGAGAATGGGGTAATCATGAAGAAACAAATCAACAGCGTTGGATGTGGAGTACTATCAAGTCAATAAAAGGAGATTCGCTAGGAACAATTGTCACCATTACTTTTCACGACCACAACCAGTTTCGCATCCCTCAACAGCCCGGAATTATCGCTTTAGCTCAAACAGATACAGATGCTGTTGTAGAAGTGCTTTCGCAGTTTTCTACTGATTTCAAGAATGCACGCGAATTCAAAATTGAATATGCAGAATATTTGCAAAGTCAAAATTGAAGTTCTCAAAAACACGCATACAGCAGGAATTAATAATATTAAAAGAGAACTATCCGCCGTGTTATCCAGCATCACGGATAAATCCTGTCTCTTTGAGCAGTATTTCTAGTTCTGCGTGCGGAAATTTTGTATCCTTGTTTTTGTTATCCCACATTGCAGCAAAGAAGTTTTGCATCAGCTTAATGATGCTACGGTATTTAATAATGCTGGCAACATAGAAAACATTTAACTTGATATCGCCGTCAGCATATATTTGTTCGATGTTGTCGAGTAATATTGAGCGCTGTTCATAAGGTTTTAAACTTTCTTGAATGCTATATTTTTCTCTGATTCTGCGTTTGTCGTTTTCTGAACATGAATCATAAGGTGCGCGAATCAAATGACCTAGATTTCGCAGAACTTCGCCGTAATCATAAAATTTGTTCTGCTCAAAAAAAGATTGTTCTTCTGTTGTTAACCCAAAACTTTTGTCCAGTACCAAGCCAAAATCGCTCAAATAAATTTGCTCGCCGTCAGTGAGAATATTACGAAAATGTGCGTCAAAGTGAATGATTCCCTTCATCCTCAAAAAGTCAATCGTTGTGCGTAACTCATCCAAGGGTTGCTGAAGTTTGTCCGGGTTTAAGAGTAGCCATGTTTCCAAAATATGGGGAATGTATTCTAGTAAGAGAACTAATTCATAGTTGGCATTTGCTCTATCTAATAAATATTTCCCAGCATTCTCACTATTACCCCAGTACTCTATGTAACTTTTGTAATGCTCTCTATCTACATCAGCACGCTGCCCAGAAAAGGGAATAATCCGATAATGGTACATTAGGGGAAAAGTCGCAATTTCACCTGCTAATACCCAGTTAGTTGTCTTGATATGGGTTACGAGTTCACGAAAGACTCCAAAACCAGTGGAACCTAAGCCGTAATTACAGTAAGTCGGTAAGTTATAGAGGTTTCTAGTAGAAAAGAGGTTGTCAAATTCAATGTCCGTCACAGGAACAAGTTTCACGAAAACCTGGGATTCTCCCAGAGTTATGGTGTAATTTCTCCCCCAACCTGTACTTGAATCATTCGACTCACTATTGTTAAACAAAGAAAGCAATTGTGCATTATCTAACTGAGCAATTTGTGAACTGAGGTGGAAATATTTCTTGGTTCTAATTTCTATAGGATTCTGAGCCATTTTCCTGGGTCTAGCTACAGTGCATTGAGTGTCAGCAGTTAACGAATCTAGATGGAGTGGCTTTTCCGGCTGACTTTCCGTAATATCTAGATTCTCATCTAACACCCCCAGGAGACTCCCGCCACAGCGACAGCTTGGCAGTGAGGATGCCAGTCGCCTGCGGAGGGAAACCCTCCCGCAGCGCTGGCGCAGGAATGGGGAGTCCGCTTGAGCTTCACCCCTGAGCCGAATTTAGGCAAAGCCAAAACAGGTGACGGGGTGAGCGACGAGTGAGTAAATAAACTTTGATGCATAGCGAGTTGTAGGTATTTCACAGATTTAATGATAAAATGTGAAGTATGGAAAAAGCCTACCGCTACCGTTTTTACCCAACTACCGAGCAAGAACAGATATTGCGCCGGACAATTGGTTGTGTGCGGTTGGTGTTTAACAAAGCCTTGGCAGCGAGAACCGAAGCTTGGTATGAGAGACAACAGAAGGTTGATTATGTTCAGTCTTCTGCTATGTTGACGCAGTGGAAAAAACTTGAAGAACTTCAGTTCTTGAATGAGGTTAGCTGCGTACCACTGCAACAAGGCTTGAGACATCTGCAAACTGCTTTCACTAACTTCTTTGCTGGTAGGGCAAATTACCCTAACTTCAAAAAGAAGCGTAGTGGGGGTAGTGCAGAGTTTACCAAGTCTGCTTTCCGATGGAAGGATGGGCAAGTCTACTTGGCTAAGTGTTCTGAACCTTTGCCGATTAAATGGTCTAGACAACTGCCTGCATTGTGCGAACCTAGTACCATCACAGTTAGGCTTGAACCTTCTGGGCGATGGTTTGTCAGCTTGCGGATTAATAATCTGACTGACGAAACTTTGCAACCAGTTGATAGTGCTGTAGGGTTGGATGTTGGGGTGAGTAGCCTTGTTACCTTGAGTACGGGTGAAAAGATTGCTAACCCCAAGGCGTATGAGGCGCACTATCAAAAGTTGAGGAAAGCACAAAAGTCTTTGAGTCGCAAACAGAAATCTTCCTGCAATCGAGATAAAGCAAGACTCAAAGTAGCTCGTCTTCAAGCTAAAATTTCCGATGCAAGAATTGACCATCTGCACAAACTGACAACTCGACTGATTCGTGAAAACCAAACGATAGTAGTTGAGGATTTGGCAGTTAAGAACATGGTCAAAAATCCTAAACTTGCCCGTGCTATCAGTGATGCAGCGTGGGGCGAGTTGGTCAGGCAACTGGAATATAAAGCTCTTTGGTATGGTCGAACAGTGGTAAAGATTGACCGATGGTTTCCTAGTTCTAAACGCTGTGGAAACTGTGGGCATATCGTTGATAAACTGCCGTTGAATATCAGAGAGTGGGATTGTCCCAACTGCGGAACACACCACGACAGGGATATCAACGCCAGTCGAAATATTTTGGCGGTGGGACACACCGTTACAGTCTGTGGAGCGAACATAAGACCTGATGGGCATAAGTCTAAAGGGCAGTTGCGAAAAACCAGTAATGGGAAGAAACAGAAACCTAAGTCGTGAGTCTTGGGAATCTCCCGCTACACCGCAAGGTTAGCGGGAGTGGATGTCAATGTAGCCAATCTCAGGAATCGAAAATGCGCGTACTTCCCTAGCTAGAATTTGGCAACAAACTCTATTGATTGTATTACAATAATATTACAAGTAAGCATTGAGAATTTTATGATGCACGACTGGGACCTATAAAGCCGGATCAAACAGATCCGATCAATTCTATTCCACCTGCTTTTACTTACGACCACCGCGCAATCGAAGCTCGATGGCAATCCATCTGGCAGCAGACACAACTGCATGAGGTCGATTTAGCAACAACTGCTCAGCCTTTTTACAATTTGATGATGTTCCCCTATCCCTCTGCTGAGGGTTTGCACGTTGGGAATGTCTATGCTTTTACTGGAGCAGACATTTATGGTCGTTTCATGGCGATGCAGGGCAAAGCGGTATTTGAGCCAATGGGCTTTGATGCTTTTGGCATTCACAGCGAGAATTTTGCCATTAAGCAAGGGATTCATCCCCGTGAATTGACAGCCCGTAATGTGAAGCGATTTCGAGAAACGCAGTTGCAAAGAATTGGCAATCGTTTCTGCTGGAATCACGAAATTCAGACCACCGATCCTGCGTATTATAAATGGACGCAGTGGATATTCTTGCAGTTGTTCAAAGCTGGGTTAGCCGTTCGCAAAAAAGCGGCGGTGAACTGGTGTCCTTCATGCAAGACAGTACTTGCCGATGAGCAGGTGATTAGCGGTGAATGCGAACGCTGCAATACCATTGTCATTCAACGAGAATTGGAACAGTGGTTTTTCAAAATCACTCAGTATGCTCAAAAATTGTTAGACAATTTGGAGCGATTGGATTGGTCAGAAAAAGTCAAAACGGCTCAACGCAACTGGATTGGGCGTGACGAAATAGATGGCACAGTACAGTATCACTTGCGAGATTGGTTAATCTCCAGGCAACGCTATTGGGGGCCGCCAATTCCGATTATTTACTGCGATCGCTGTGGTATAGTACCTGTTCCGGAGGAGCAATTACCAGTACAGTTACCGGAAACTGAGAATTGGTTGCCTCAAGGAACTGGGAATTCCCCTTTGGCAGACATTCCAGAATTCGTCAATACAACCTGTCCTGGCTGTGGTGGTGCAGCGCGACGAGAAACGGATGTGTCTGATAACTTTTTGGATTCCGCTTGGTATTTTTTACGCTATCCCTGCTGCGATCGCGCTGATGTGCCATTTGATTCTGCAATTACCGCTAAATGGTTACCTGTAGATATGTATATTGGTGGGGCAGAACATTCTGTGCTGCATCTGTTGTACAGTCGATTCATCACAATGGTGTTGCATGATTTGGGGCATATCCCCTTTGAGGAACCCTTTCGGCGATTCCGCGCCCACGGATTGCTGACTAAACAGGGTGGCAAAATGAGTAAATCGAAGGGCAATGTGGTGAATCCCGATGGCTACATTGAGGAATATGGTGCAGATACATTGCGGACTTACTTGATGTTTTTGGGGCCATACGACCAAGGTGGCGATTTTTGCGATCGCGGGATTGCTGGTATCCGGCGATTCTTGGATCGAGTGTATCAATGGGTGAGCAAACACAAAAATACTTTGCAACCCAATTCCCCAGATTTGGCATCACAGCGGCGTTTACATCAAACAATCCACAAGATTTCCGAAGATATGCAATCGCTGAAATATAATACAGCGATCGCCGCCTTGATGAGTTATTTTAATGTGTTGCAGTCCAAGTTGAGTATTGCAGAGGTGGAATTGAAGTCATATCTGTTGATGTTGGCTCCCTTTGCACCCCATGTAACTGAAGAACTCTGGCAACAATTGGGTGAATCAGGCTCGATTCATCAGCAGACTTTTCCTCAGTTCGAGCCAGAATTTTTGATTACCGAACAGGTAACAGTCGCAGTGCAAATCAATGGACGTACTCGAACGACAATTACCGTTTCACCGCAAGCTTCGCAACAGGAAGCAATAGCGATCGCCAGACAAACAAAAGCAGTTCAATGGTATCTCAAAAATCAGGAGCTTGGGCGTGTGGTTTACGTTCCCGGTCGAGTAATTAACTTTGTCACCTGAACACAACTTAACTGTAGAAAGCGATCGCACATTTCGGTTCCCGTAATCAATCTGCGGTTTGGCAATCACAACCGAACCGCAGATTGTGTTTAAATCGTCCAATAACTACCACCAGTACCTACAAGGGCGTGCGATTTCCTCAATTCTGGATAGTTCCCCCAACTTCGCGCCTTTACCCCCAACAAAGGTGAGTTTTGTTTGATCAATATCTTGAAAACAAAGAACAAATGAACTCATGAGTTTCCTTACTTTGGCAATTCATACTTTGGTAATTTTGCATGTGGTATAGTTACTATTTATCCCTCTCAAGATAGAAGGTTTTTACAGAAAGCCGACATATTAATAGGCTGGGTATGCGAAAGTTGAACAAGGAGGTAGATGAACAACTCTAGCATTCAGGGTAGTTGCCTTTGTGGAACGGTGAAATTTGAAGTGAACCCGCCGTTCCAAAAAATGGTTCATTGCCACTGCTCAAGGTGTCGCAAAGGCACGGGCACAGGCCATGCCACAAATCTAACCGTTGAACCGCCCACTATCTGTAATCAGTAGATTCAGCTAAAGCACGCCACTGATCTGTTTCCTGCTCGACGTAAGCGTTTTTAAGAGCAATGACTTGCAGGGTGTCTGTACCGAGTGGTAAGCGTAGAGGTGGAGTATCTGCATTGACGATCTGTAACATCGCTTGGGCGAGCTTGGTGGGGTCTCCCAGTTGTTGATAGTTCCGTTGGGATGCCATTTCACGAGTTTTACCGACAGTCTCCGCATAATCAGGAATTTGTATTGCAGTTCGCTGGAGCGAGCTGCCATCGAGAAAATTGGTTCGGAAGTATCCCGGCTCGACCACAGTTGCATGGATGCCCAGAGGCGCTAACTCATCATGCAGAGCTTCGGTAATGCCTTCAACTGCAAATTTGGTTGAGCAATAGATGCCCCACCCTGGATAGGATTGATAGCCCCCAACAGACGACAGGTTGATAATGTGTCCTCTTCGGTGCTGGCGCATACTGGGCAATACCGCGCGGGTTACATTCAACAGCCCGAAGACATTAGTGCGGTATACCTGCTCAACCTCGTCTGCACTGGTTTCTTCGATGCCGCCCAGTACACCGAATCCGGCATTGTTGACTAACACATCGATCTGCCCAAAGCGTTCCAATCCTGCTGCAACTGCCGCTTGCACCTGAGCCTCGTCGGTAACATCCAGGCTCAGTGTCAATACATTGGGGTTTGACTCGAATTGATCCAGATCAGTCTTGTTGCGGGCGGTGGCAATTAATTGGTCTCCTGCTTTCAAAACAGCTTTCGCGATTTCGGCTCCAATTCCACGGGAAGCACCTGTAATGAACCATGTTTTCTGAGTCATTGGTTGATCTCCTTGATTGCCTTATCCTTTCATTGCCTTTCTGGTATGGGTTCATCATAGGCTTTAGAAAAGAAGTTATAAATACACAAACCTTGCAGGTTATTGCCTAATCCTCTCAAGCAGTAGGGCGATGCTCAACAGAATCCTCTATAATAGGCACAGCAAAAGGGTGAGACATATCTCTCTCACGACACGCCGCTAAGCGTTAACAAGAACACAGTATGGCAGATGAATCCCGAAAGCACGAAACCACAATAGATGCTTGTCAAGAACTGACGAAATTAGTGACCCGTCACACGGATGGCAGGGGGGATGGGATTCATTCAACGGCGATCGCTCAGTTGGAATTTATCCGGGAATCAACTGCGCCTACAGCAGTCTGCGCTGTGTATGAACCGACGTTTTGCATTATTCTTCAGGGTAAAAAAGAAACCTTACTAGGCAAGGAAACCTATTACTATGGTGCTGCTCAATATCTTGTTGCCACAGTGGATCTACCACTTAGTGGAAATATTGTCGCAGCGACACCGAATAAGCCGTATCTATGCTTTAAACTAAGCCTGGACGCGACTGGGCTTTGGGAGATTATCGATCAAATCCAGTGCAATCGAGTTCAAAAAGAAAGTTCAGTCAGAGGCTTATTTGTCAGTGATGCTAATATCCCGTTGATTGATTGTGCCACCCGACTCACGCAGCTTCTGGATACGCCCCAGGATATTCCATTCCTGGCACCGATGATCGTTCGCGAAATCTACTACCGTCTTTTGATGGGCGATCAAAACGAAGCAGTTTGGCAGATTGCGACCTCTGGCAGCCATATGCAGCGCGTTGCAGAGGTGATTAAACAGATTAAAGCTGAGTTTACAAAAACATTGCGCGTTGATGATTTGGCAAAGCAAGCGAGTATGTCTCCTGCATCATTTCATCGGCACTTTAAGGCAGTGACCTCAATGAGTCCGTTGCAATATCAAAAACAGTTGAGGCTATTGGAAGCCCGTCGTCTAATGCTGGCTGAAAATGCGGATGCAACCTATGCGGCGTACCAAGTGGGTTATGAGAGTCCTTCTCAGTTTAGCCGCGAATATTCCCGTATGTTTGGCGCGCCACCAATGAAGGATATTGAGCGTTTACGAATTGCTTGAGTATTGACTGCGAAAGCGATCGCTCTCGATTAACGTTAAAGTAACAATATTTTTCTGTTGGTTACTCATTTGATTACTTCTCTACAATCCGCATCATGTGACCATTTGGATCTCTAACCAAAAACCCCTTTTTAAACCCTAATGTCTGCCCAGGAATTGCCACAACACTAGGAGAAACAAACGCAGATTTATTAATTCGTAAACGTTGAGCAATTGGGCATCACCGTGCCAAAACGGGAAAATCGTACGCTAAGGCTGAAAGCTTTATATAGCAATACTTTCAGCCATGTATATCTGAAGTAATATTTCATTAGATAGAGACGTAACTTGAAATTCCGTTTAAGAAACGTTGATAGCTGCGTTTCTTACTTTGTAGCTGAAAGCCAGTTGTAGAGGGCATTTATCAAGCCTCAACCGCGCAACGACTGTGCGTAGCACTGGCTCCGAATTTTCTTAGCGTACGATTTTCCTTTTTTGGCACGGTGATGCCAAATAGAAAGCGCGGATTCCGGCTGCGGCTTTGTTGGAGTTGGGAATGCGTTGGGGTGCGGTGGAAGCGTGTTGCACCTTAAATGAGCGTAAATGCTGATAAGCTTTATCCATATTACTTACTGCGATCGCAATATGTTGAAACCAATGATCGTTACTGCGTGAGTCTATTGGAATTGGTTTACCTTTGGGTGTCAGATACTCAGTTAACTCAATTGTCTCATTACCTAATTGCATACGCACCACACGTAACCGTACACCAAATAATCCTTGCAGTTGTTCGTATTCTGTACCCAAAACTTCTACATCTGAGACTTTCTTAAATGAAAGCACCTGAGAATAAAATTCAACTGCACGATCCATATCAGAAACCGTCATACCTACAGATTCAACTGCGGTCACTACAGGCTGCGATGCTAATATTTGGCTCTGGACTATTTGTGCATCATCGCTATCTTTATGCCGGTTAACATTAGATAAAACCTGATTTTGAGCTAGAGCTATTGTGGCGAAAACAACCGTCGATAGAATTGCCCCAGTTATCTTGTTGCTGAATTTTGCAGCCATAGCGGTACTCTCATAAATTAATTACATTAACATTCACAATTTTTTCTCATATACAAGTTCATAGGGTTGATAACCAACTCGCTGATAAAAACTTGCCGCAGCCTCATTGTTGTGCAGAAGACTCAGTCTTACCATTTCTAAATCTAAATCCAGAAAATGCTTTTCAGCCATTGCCATCAAGGCAGCACCTACACCTTTTGCGCGAATTTGTGACGAAACATATAAATCGGAAATGTAACCATATCTTCGCTCATTTTCAACTATATGTAAGTCGCCCTCATCAAGTTCTTCAACAAAACAAACTATAAAACCAATAATTTCTTGATTCGACTCTGCAACATATATTTGCCCATTCTGCCGTTGAACAATTTTGATAAGATAAGCCAAGTGTTTGTTACCAACCACATTCCCTGGTGCTCTACTTGGGTGTAGCTGCCATTCGTAGTTTTGCAGTTGCTCTATGAGCTTGTCTACATTTGGATAATCTTGATGGGTAAAAGTGCGAATTGTGAAATCAGCTGACATGGATTTGAACAGATAATATCTCAAACAGAAGACTAGACGGAAATTTTGTGGCGAGCCTTTTTAGGGCTTAGGTAACTTATCACTCAACAACCATTTTTGATCTGCTTCTAGATATCGATAGCTACAGCGAAAAATACAGCGTTTGTTGTTGTGATGATGTAGTTTTGCACAACGCACAGCCTTTTTGCCTTTTAGCTTCACATAAACTTCGGCTGCCAAAAGCATTCCTAACAGTGGCGCGGTGAAATAAACCCATATAGCTGTCCAATTATGAGAGGGAATTGCCGATGCTAAGGTACGAGCTGGGTTCATGCTCATACCTGAAAGCGGTGCTTCTACAGTAATGTAAGTTGCAATCAGCAACCCCGCAAACATTCCCGTAAATGGGGCTAGTTTGCGATTATTCGATACAAACAGTATCATCAGCATCACAGCAAAGGAAATGATTAATTCAGCCAAAAATGCATATCCTGCTCCATGCTTACCGGGTATGGTAACAACGTAATTGACAGATGGATCTGCGATCGCATCTCTCAATATCCTCACTGCGATTAGCAATCCCAACAATCCACCAATAAACTGAGCCAAGATGTAAAACATTGCATCCCAAGGTTTAATTTTGCCCAGACGGAAGAAAGTTAAAGTTACAACTGGATTAATATGTGCACCTGACTGCTTACCCCAAGGCGAGTAAATAATACAAATAGCAGTCAATCCCATTGCTATACCAATAATAAATCGCCGTAAAATTGGGTCAGTAATTGCCTGTCTAATTAGTGAATTTGGATGCTCTAACAGTGCAGTTACTACTGCGGCAGAAATCATGAAGATGCCCAAACCCGCAGCTTCAATCAAGTATTCAGGATAATGCTTTCGTATTGTCTGCATGATAGCGCAACCAATTTTTTTGGTCATTTAACAATTTAATAGTGTTCAATCTAGAACCTATTATTATTATTAATTATTAATTCAAACAATAATTAATCAATTAGAATTATCTAAATATAAAATGTGGTAATACTCATATATGGCTGAGAAAATTCTTATGAGTTTCTCAGTAAAATTTAAACTTTTATTAGATGCTGCTTCTCACACTCTACGTCTATTGCTTCGTCGTCTTTTTGGTATCAATCTCCTCACCTTCCAATCTCAACCGATCTAATTCACATTAGACATAAATTAGGATTATTTATTTTCTGGATGTCCCTAATGCCACTGGCGGCAATCAGGTATTTTGCTCGCAATACTGGATAAATACTATTCTGACGACCAACCTTAACTCGGATAGCAAAGGTTTCGCCTTCATCTACTACTTCTTCCACAAAACCATTGAGCCAGTCACCATTCAGCGACAAGTAATGTTTTTTACCCTGATGTAACAGTTCTCTTCCGGGAGTACCGGGGGGTAGTCCCAAATAATTTTGCAATTCTTGCATCCAGAAAGAGCGAGCTTTACCTTTATCTACAATCAAACCGGAAAGCCGAAAGCGTTGAAGATAAATGCCAGCTGATAATCCGCCCGCACCACCGCCGATAATTAAGGTATCATAGACGCGATCGCTGCGGTTTTGAAGTTCTAGTTTAGATAGTTGCATAGTGATTTGTCAGAAATTGATAGGATTTTACGCGACGGAAAGATATAAATCAGTAAGTCAATGTACTTAAAAATAACTGGTATCCCCCTCCTCTTAAGCCAGCTATCTTTCTTGTTAGGAGAGGGTTTAAAGCCTGTTTATCTGTTGTAATCGTTAAACCCACCAGGGCTTTTCTCCAGTGCGGGGATCGGTTTGTGTCCAAGGCGAAATTAAAATGCTGTTATCTATTACGGCAACTTGGACAATCTTTAGTGGCAAAGGAGCAGGGCCGCGCACTACTGTCCCATCAGCAGCATAGCGGGAACCATGACAAGGACATTGAAACTGCTCATCTATGGGATTCCAGGGAAAGGTGCAACCAAGGTGAGTGCAGTTATTAACAATCCCGATAGGATCTAGGGTGTTGTCTTCTTTGACAATTAAGTAAGTAGGCTCTCCTGCTAAACCTGCAATTAAAGCACGGGTTCCCGGTGGCTCTGCCAAGATTTGCGCGGCAGGAATCGGATGACCCAAAATATCTTTAGCGAGAATTGCACCCCCCTCTCCTGTGGTTTCTGGTGGCGCAATGAAGAATTTGCTAGCAACGTAAAGCGCAGAACCAGCCGTAGCAGCAACGGTTGCTCCAGTCAAAAAATTTAGTAACTGCCGCCGTGATAGGGATGGATTGTCGAGAGGAAAACTATTATCCATGATGAGCCTCCTAGATACAGATGAGTTAACAGTAATTTGCCCAAGAGTCGTTAAAGTTGTTCGTTGGTTTGGCTGGTACGAATACCCAGAAGGCTATAAAGACCACAAAAGCCTACCAGGGCAGTCAGCAGCAATACCCCAGCTGCAACGATTAAGCCAATACCCAATCCTGTACCTTTGTAAAGTAATAGCTCCAGATAAAACAACACCGAAGCTAACAACACGCGGATCAGGCGATCTAGCGAGCCAACATTCGTTTTCATAGCTGCAATCTCCCATGTTGAACAGATTGCAAATACCTTGTTGGTCTTGCAATCCTGTTTTTGTAACTTGATTTAATATAACTAATTAGCTATATAATAACAAAGTAAATTTAGGGGCGATCGCTTCTTCTACGCTTTTCTCATCTCAAAGTCAGCAACCAATTAAATAGATAACCAATACTGATAATTCCCAAGGCGATGAGCGTCACAAATACTATCAACAATTGAGGTTTTAGTACCCTTTTGAGAATAACTATTTCAGGAAATGACAACGCTGTCACAGCCATTGTAAAAGATAGCACTGTTCCCAAAGGCATTCCTTTGTTGACTAAAGCTTCAGTAATCGGCAGAACTCCGGCAATATTGGCATAGAGAGGAACGCCTAAGATAACTGCAATGGGAACAGCAACAGGATTATCTGCACCAGCCCAACGAGTGATCAATTCTGTAGGAACGTAACCATGAATCCCAGCGCCCACACTTATGCCTATGACTACATATATCCAGACTGACTTAAAAATCTCGCTCGCTTGAAACTGTCCTTGTTTAAATCTATCGCCCCATGTTAATTGAGTTGTCTCAAACTCTTCTGGGCTATTTGGCTGCTCACATCTGGCTTTTTGCAGTTCCCAAACAAAAGGTTCTACCCATTTTTCTAGCTTGAGTAAGCCGATAATGTAGCCTGTAGCGATCGCCAATCCTACACCAAAGCCAATATACAATAAGGTGACCTTTAGCCCAAACAAGCCCCATAGTAAGACTACTGCAACTTCATTCACCATTGGGGCAGAAATGAGGTAAGAAAAAGTTACCCCTAAAGGTACGCCTGCTGCTAAAAATCCCATAAATAAAGGCACTGCCGAACAGGAACAAAAGGGAGTAAAAATCCCTACTGTTGCCGCCATCATATTACTCATTAAGGTGCGCTTCCCACCTAGCCAAAAGCGAACTTGTTCCGGTTGTAGGAAGCTTTGCACCGTACCCACCAAAAAGCTAATCGCCAGCAGCAAGGTCAATACTTTAGGAACATCGTAGAAGAAGAAATGCAAACTGGCTCCTAATTGTGATGTGAGTGATAGTCTCAATAGTTGGGTAACAATTTGGGTCGAGAGCCAGTCAAAGGGATAGAATAAGTCAAACATCAGAAAGTCCTTCCAGAAATAGCAGTAAACTGGGGACAGGAGCAAAGAACGCAGACTTCACTACAAAAGTGTTTGAATTTGCTCGGAAGGTAAAACTTGACCTTTACTAACCACTTTGCCATTAACGGCTAGAGCTGGAGTGGTTATGATACCCCGTTGAGCAATTTCCATCGGGTCTGTAATATGTGTAACTTCAGCATCAATTTTGAGAGTAGCGATCGCTTCTTGGACATTGGCTGCTAGCTGATGGCATTTTTTGCAACCTTGACCGAGAATTTCCACTTTTAACATAGTTATTCACTCTCCTCTAGGACAACACATTCATGACTGGGATCGGGATGGTTTGCATTCTGACGACAGCGATCAACTAAAGGTAACAGTTCATCCCGCAATCCCTGGAGTTGTCGAATGTTGTCTTCGATTTCCTGCAATTTTTTCAGCAATCGTGCTTGCATGGCTTGGCAAGTGAGCGATCGCCCATCCTTGAGTTTCAAGATATCTTTGATTTCATCGAGGCTCATGCCTAATGCTTTCGCCCGACTGATAAAACTTAGGCGTTCGACATCTTTGTCACTGAACAGACGATAACCAGATTCTGTGCGTTTTGGTGCAGGAATTAGCTCAATTCGCTCATAAAAATAAATGGTTTGCGGATTCAAGCCCATTTTGCGGCAGACTTCACCAACTTGCAGCATTTTGTACCCTTCCCGATCCAAGTGTGTTGATTCTAAACCTTATACTTTGGTATAAAGTCAAGGGTTGAATCGTTAAATTTTGTCACGCTCGAGAGCAGATTTTGCGCCCGTAGAAACGGAGTGTGGTAGCCAGCAAAATCATCTGCTTTTAACTGCTCATCAATGCCAGCGAAAGCACTCAGAATAGGTACAGTTAAGATGTACTGATGATTCGAGTTACGGCGATAAAATAGCGTTATGGATTTTGGAGAAACTTTGACCAATAGTCTTCAAAGAGAGCCAGTTCTGGTAATGCTAGGACAAATATCCCCTTTGGGAACAGACAACGCTAGTGCTGTAACTTTGAATGAGTCGTTAGTGGCTGAATGTAGCAGTTGGCTAAGTTTTCATCGGGTTTGGGGTAAATTGCCCAAAGAAGTATTACAGGCGATCGCTCAATCTTTTTACTGCTTTCATGTAGAACCACAAACGTTTATTTACCAGGAAGGACAAACGCCCATTGGTATGTACCTGATCAAATGGGGAAGTGTGGAAATCTTCCGTCAATCCCTCATTGGGAAATCGCTAATTCGTTACCGCAATGCCGGAGATTTGTTTGGCTATACACTAGTTGCCAATGCGGTTGAGGGCAATTATCAAACCAGTGCGATCGCCCTTACCAAAAGTGAAATTTGGTTTCTCCCCCAAGCTCAGTTTCAAACCCTAATTGGGGAATACCCAGCAATACAACAGGTAATTCATTCCCTCCTCGATCAAGATTTGCATGAATATGCGGCGCGCATTGCTAAAGAACAGATGCGAATCCAAGGTTTAAAATCCTACATTCAAGCTGTTCCTAACGAAGCCAGCATTCTCGGCAGTAGTAAAGCAGCCCAAAAACTCGCACAGCAGATTCATCAAGCAGCCGCAAATCTCCAACCTGTAATTTTACAGGCGCAAGCAGGTACAGGTAAAACCTTTGTAGCAGGGCTAATCCATGCTCGTTCTGCATTGGCAACGCAACCCTTTGCAGAAATGGACTGTGCTAATTTGCCACGTTCTGAAGATGGTCGGCTGAATACCGATACTTTGTTTGGTAGAATCGGTCAGCAACCTGGCATCTTGGAACTCTTGGAGCGGGGTACTCTGCTGTTAGAAAATGTCCAAGTTTTGAGTGAAGGCGATCGCACTCGCTTAATTCACTATCTCAAAACCGGATTAGTGCTGCCCAATCATGGCATTGTCAGCAAAACGGATTTGGCAACTCAACCACCTCAACCCATCCAGTCTTGGGTACGGCTAATCCTGGCATCTCCTCACAAACTAGAGTTGCCCGATGTTAAGGCCATCACCATCAGACTCTTTACTCTACCCCAACGCAAAGCAGATATCCTCGACTTTGCCCGTTACTTTCTTTCTCAGTTCTGCCGAGAACAGAATCGCTCGTTGTTAAGGCTAGATCAATCCAATCTACGCCGTCTCCTCAGTTACGACTATCCCGGCAACTTATCAGAACTGGCAGAAATTTTGCACCGCGCTGTGATTATGACACCATCTGGTCATACAGTCATTCCCGAGCAGGCCTTGTGGTCGGTGCAATCCACAAAGAATGCGTTTCGCCTTGACTTGTTAACTCATGTCCCTTGGTTGCGACGAGTTTTATTGAGTTGGTGGTATCCCGAAGGCATCTGGGTGGTGATGATGGCAGTTTTTGTGCCTGTGACGGTGCTAGGATTTATCGGCCCCCAAGAACGCCAGAGCAGCGTCACCCTGAATTTATTTTGGGCATGGTGGTGGCCTGGGTATTTGTTTCTGTTTGCCTTTGTCGGTCGGCTTTGGTGTGCTGTCTGCCCATTTATGATTACTGGCGAATGGTTGCGAAGGTTGTCTCTGTGGCTATGGCCGCGTCAACAACTCCCGTGGAATACCCAATGGCTCAACCGTTGGGGAGCCTGGATTTTGTTTGCAGGTTTTGTGGCGATTTATCTGTGGGAAAAACTCTGGGATTTACCGCACCATGCCTATCTTTCTGCCTGGTTACTGGTGGTGATTACAGCCGGAGCCGTGATTTTTAGCCTGATTTATGAACGGCGGTTATGGTGTCGCTATCTCTGTCCAATTGGGGGCATGAATGGAATGTTTGCTAAACTCTCAATGGTGGAGTTACGCTCAACGCAACAGGTGTGTGGCAGTCAGTGCAACACCTTTGGCTGCTATAAGGGCAGTGATGCTACACCCGTGACCTTTGCCGATGCTTTACCCAATGAAGGACAGGCTACAGGCGGCTGTCCCCTTTATTCCCACCCAGCACAGTTGCAAGATAACCGAGACTGTATGCTGTGCATGACTTGCCTGAAAGCCTGTCCCAATCGTTCAGCACAATTAAATCTTAGGTTTCCGGCATCAGATTTATTAGACAATCATCGCGGTTTCTGGGCAGAAGCGGCTTTGTTGCTGTTATTGTTTGGTGGCGTATTCATGCACCATACCCAGACAATTCTGGGATGGTTGGGATGGGGTGGGATTCCCATCGATGCCGATCATTTACTGATGAGCATTCCCATTGCCCTAGTATTTTTGGCTATTCCCGCCATCTTGACTTATTTGACTCATGCGATCGCTCGTTTCTTCGATCCAGAGCAACCGCACTATCTCACCATCATCTACGCCTATCTTCCCTTCACTTTAGCAGCCAATCTCGCTCACTACATTCCCGCTGCCATGATGGAAGCAGGGCAAATTTTACTTGTAGTAGCCAGAACCTTAGGATTTAGTGGTGCTTCCTTACCCACACTTACCTGGAGTTGGGATGTGGCTCAATTTCTCCAAGGGGTAACGCTACTCTCAGCAATGATTTTCAGCCCTTATCCCCTGTTACGAATTACTCAGCGACCAATATTTAAAAATCTTCCCCATCTTTTATTGATGTTGGGTTTTACAGCATTCCTGTTTCGGTTGATGATTTTAGAGTAAATTACATAATTTTCTGAATGCGAATTTATCATGACATTACAGAAATTGTTGGACATACTCCCCTGGTAAAACTACAACGCTTACCGCAGCTGTTTGGCTGTGTGGCGGAGATTGTCCTGAAATTGGAGGGGATGAATCCTGCCAAGTCGGTGAAAGACCGAATTGCTATCAGCATGATGCGAGAAGCAGAACGGACGGGGTTAATCCAACCGGGAATTTCCACCATTGTCGAAGCCACCTCTGGAAATACCGGGATTGGGTTAGCAATGGTATGTGCCGCCAAGGGCTATCGCTTGATTCTGACTATGCCAGAAAACATGAGCCAGGAACGACGGCAAATTGTCCAAGCTTATGGTGCAGAGGTGATTTTAACTCCGGCCGCCGCAGATATTCAAGGAGCGATCGCCCATGCGAATCAACTTCTCACCACCATTCCCAATGCTTTCTCACCCCATCAATTCAGCAATCCCGCCAATCCCAAAATCCATTACGATACCACTGGGCCAGAAATTTGGCAGGATACTGATGGTGACATTGCCATGTTAATTGTCGGTGTAGGAACAGGCGGCACTCTCACCGGTGCTGGCAGCTATCTCAAACAGCAAAATCCCCACCTCCAAATAATTGCCGTTGAACCCGCTAATAGTGCGGTGCTAAGTGGTAAATCCGCAGGGGAACATAATTTACAGGGTATTGGTGCAGGGTTCATTCCCGATGTTTTGCGAGTCGATTTCATCGATGAAATTTTTACAGTCAGCGAGACGCAAGCTTACGACACAGGACGAAAATTAGCCCAAGTAGAAGGCATCCTTAGTGGGATCTCCACAGGTGCAATGGTTTATGCTGGGTTACAAATAGGAAAGCGAGATCACTACAATCAGCAACGAATTTTGATTCTCCAACCCAGTGCTGGAGAACGCTATCTCAGCACGGTCATGTGGAACCAAACTAGCACAGAAATAATAGAGGTAATTTAGTAATGTATTAATCCTATTTCATCTGTGGAAAAATATCGGTTTTAGCTGTTAACAATCAACAATCCTTGATGTAAGATTTCGCAAATACAAGAGCGGATTGCTATATACTAACTCTGTGGTATAGCTTTAGCAATCATCTTTCCCACACCAGACTAAAACGAAATTTGGTTGCACTTTCTATATCGAACTGTGCAGCTTTTAGTAAGCTATGAAATTCTGGTTGTATATAACACTTCAATATCAAATTAAATATCTAACATGATACATAATCTTTATGCCAATTTACGTCTAGATATAGTACATAAGTTCCATTTGTTTACGAACTGCTAGTTTTTCACAAAGGTCAAAGAGCGTATATTTCTGTAAAACCGACTGCGCTGCATCAGTTGCTTCTTGCCAGATTTCCTGAGCCACATTTGGTGATTTAATCTTAGTGTCAAAAACTGATACAACATCATCTAACCTTTCAATGCATCTATAAACATCAAGCACTGAGATATTTTCAGGTTTTCGTGCTAAAATATAGCCACCTTTGGCACCACGTATACTTTTAATTAGACCACCACTTCTTAATATTCCCAGCAGTTGATCCAGATATCTAACAGGTATATTTTGTATTTCTGCTATCTCTTTAATCTGTCGTGGTTCTCTACTTTTGTAGCTTTTGGCAATTTCTAACATAGCAACCAGAGCGTATTCAAATTTATGCGAAAGTTCCATAAAGTAAATTTAAAAAGCGAAATTCAAATTTTTAGAGAGCATTAATTTTTTTAATAGTTTAATATTAAAATTTTTCGCTTAATAAACGCAAATAAATTTATTTAATAAAATTAAGCCTGCATTGCCCTTCACCTCAGCGTCCCTCACTAGATCGTCTGTACAATCAGAGCGAGCGCACTTACTGCTGATGCCGGAAAAATTAATTATCAGCAGGCAATGGCGGCAGGATTTCAGCGACATATTGCCAAACCAATCGAACCTCAACTTTTAATTCAAGCGATCGCAAATGTAATAAGTAGTGCCAGTGCCATCGTGCTTGAGATGATGATGCACCACAGACAGGAGTACCTAAACACTGCTTCTCAAAAATGTCAACGCTTGTGGAAAATTTTCCTCAACCGTCTTGTTGCAACAGAATGCATATAGTTAGCTAAGTTCCGATTGACTTCCGGAACTCAACCGGAACTTTAACGCCCAAAACATAGACCTGACAAAGAAATTTAACCACTGCTTGATTGCGTAAGTCTCGCGAATATCAAGTTTTGTGTAAAATAAATCGTTTTATTACTGAACTAGTTGGTTCAGTTTATCTGTTTAGGGAATTCGCCAACGGTATCCGTATCTCGGCTAAATACTATGTTGTCTGTCATTGTGGCTGCTAGTGTGGGAACAATGTTAAGTACGTACTTAACTAAATTTGTTACAGCTAATAGACTTGAGAAAACTTTTGGTTATTTTTTGTTTGCAGTTTCGGTTTTGATGCAGAATCGTCAGCAACGGCGATTGCCACAGCTAGAAAATCATTGGCACACCCGACTAATCTACAGTCAAACTCCTCTAACCTTGAAACTAAACCCAAGGAAAATCTGCCGAACGCTACCCTTATATAACTAAATGATTATATAATGAAAAAGGTTAGTACTTTTCTAGTATACTGCTACAGGAAAATATTTAGTATCTTAGTAGTTTTTTATCAAAGCACTTTTCTACTTTTCATCAAGTAGACGCTAAAGCACAAAGAAGATACTTTGAACTGCTGGTAACTTTCAAAACTTCATAGTTAAGAAATTAAAAATCAAATATGACAATACTTCCACCACTAATTATTGGTAAACATATTGCCCGCTACCCGATTATTCAAGGGGGAATGGGAATCAGAATTTCTGGAGCGAATCTGGCTGGTGCTGTGGCTAATGCAGGTGGGATTGGTATTGTTTCTGCCGTGGGATTAGGACTCAATTCTCCCTATTTCAGCTTTAAACACCGAAAAAATCAGTTATTTGAAGCAAATCGCTTGGCATTAATTGATGAACTCCAGAAAGCTCGTCAAATTAGTCCAAATGGGGTGATTGGGATTAACTCGATGATGGTAGCGCGAGATAATGAAACTCTGGTACGTATAGCCGTAGAGCATGGTGTGAATTTAATAATTTCTGGTGCTGGTTTACCATTACATCTACCGGAATATACAGAGAGTTATCCAGATGTCGCACTAGTGCCGATTGTTTCCAGTACTCGTGCTGCAAAGGTGATTAGCCGGAAGTGGGAACGTAATTATGGACGTTTACCTGATGCCTTTGTGGTGGAAAACCCGAATACAGCAGGGGGTCATTTGGGTGCAAAATACCAAGAGTTAGGGAATGTTGCCTTCAATGCGGAGCAAGTCATTCCAGAATTGGTGGAATATCTGTGTTCAGAAGTTGGTACAGATATTCCAGTGATTGCAGCTGGTGGAGTTTGGAATCGTGCTGATATTGATCGGATGTTGGCTTTGGGTGCTAAAGGGGTACAGATGGGGACTCGCTTTATTACCACCGATGAATGTGATGCAGATATTCGTTACAAGGAGTTTCATCTTCATGCCAGCCCCGAAGATGTGGTAATTATACCTTCTCCTGTGGGAATGCCGGGAAGGGCATTAAAAAATACTTTTGTGGAAAAAGCAATCGCTCGTTCTCCAGATTTGGAAAAACGCTGTATCGCCAACTGCTTAGAGGTTTGCCAATGCCGAGATAATCAACAAACCTATTGTATTGTACAAGCATTAGATAAAGCTGCCCGTGGTGATGTGGAAAATGGTTTAATTTTTGCTGGGAGTAATGCTGGACGTGCTGAATGTATTATGTCTGTTGCAGAATTAATTGGGGAACTTGTTAGCTAATCGGCAGTGGATTGATTAAGGTTGAGTAATTATGTGGGATGAACGCTTTGGGACTTCAGAATATATCTACGGTATTGAACCAAATAATTTTCTCGTTTCGGTAGCATCCAAAATTCCCCAAGGGAAAATCCTCTGTTTGGCAGAGGGAGAGGGACGGAATGGAACTTATCTAGCATCTTTAGGCTATGAAGTGGTAGCTGTAGATCAATCTAGTGTGGGACTAGCAAAAGCTCAAAAACTAGCGCAAGAGAAACAAGTAGCGATCGCAACTATCCAAAGTGATCTCGCCGATTTTGTGATCGCACCTCAATCTTGGGATGGGATTATTTCGATATTTTGCCATCTGCCCTCAGAGTTGCGAACTAAAGTGTACCGCCTAGCTGTGATGGGATTGAAACCGAATGGTGTTTTCGTACTCGAAGCTTTTGCACCTGAACAACTACAATACAATACGGGTGGCCCTAAAAATCTAGATATGCTCCCTTCTCTTGCCACGTTGCAACAGGAACTAGCTGATCTCCACTGGGAAATTGCTAGGGAAGTGAAACGAGATTTACTCGAAGGGCGCTACCACAATGGCACAGCCGCAGTCATTCAAATTCTTGGTAGAAAACAAAGCTAGCTTCCGCCAGTTGAGGATAGCTTTTGAATTCATCTGGTACGCTGACCAGATTTGCTTCTGTTCACTTGGCGATCTCCTCCCCTGAAGCCTTCCAACCTGCAAAGCTAGGTGGAAAACCCTGGACATTATCATAATTAAGCAGATGCAATGTCATCACCCCCATAGAAGAACGATAGCCAGTAGAACAGTACATCACCACAGGACTATCGTTGGGAATTTTACTTAGATTACGAGCTAGCGTTCGGAGCGGAATATTGATTGCGCCAGGGATATGACCAGACCGATACTCTGACGGCTCTCGCACATCAACCAATAACGGCTGACGGCTTGCCATCAAACTTTTTAAGTCTTCAACCTTGGCGATCGTATAATATCCTGATGGTATTGATATGAGATACTGATCTATGGCTGATTCCAATTTAGGAAATCCTTTGGGATCTGACAAAATATCAGTTTCAGCTATTGAGCCAGATGAAGTGGAAATTTCCGATGCCATCAAGTTTTGTTGAATACTTAAAAACAGACAGAACGACAAAACAATGGCGAGCAGTAGAGTTTGGATTGACTTTTGAAACTTCATAAATTTCTCCTAAAATAGGTAGCACTCGCAGGTGTTTTAACTTTCAAATACTAGAAGCGAAGGGTTTAGTGGAGCAAAATCAACAGGTATTTGAAAAAGCAACCAGGGCATTTCGGGAGGCGTTTTTTACCCAACTGGCAGATGTTTCTGACCGCAAGGTGCAATTTCAAATTGCGGAGGAATTAAGACTGCCGATCGCAGCTATCCAAGCTCAGATCGATAGCGGTGAAGCTTATGCCGAGCTATCCAAAGATTTTGAATTAGTCAAAGAGCATACGGTTACAGTTAGTCCCACCCTGATTTTTAATGAAGGACGGCAGAAACTCAACGGCAATGTAGGCTACCGGGTGATTGAAGCCAATATTCGGGAGTTACTGCACAATCCTCCGGGAGAACAATCCTGGTGTTAAGGATGTTAAGCGATCGCTAGTCACTTCAACAATTTTGTTGACAAGCTATATAACTATATGGTTATAATACAAATAAGGTTAACTTGCCTTGAACAACGATTAACCTCGGAATTAAACATTATGACTATTTCTCTGCAACAACGCCAAAGTAGTAACAATCTTTGGGAGAAATTCTGCAATTGGGTTACCAGTACTGACAACCGTATGTACATTGGTTGGTTTGGTGTACTGATGATTCCCACACTTTTAACAGCAACCATTTGTTTCATCATCGCTTTCATTGCTGCACCACCTGTAGACATAGATGGTATTCGCGAACCTGTCGCTGGTGCTTTACTTTATGGCAATAACATCATTACTGCTGCGGTTGTGCCTAGTTCCAATGCTATTGGTCTGCACTTTTACCCCATTTGGGAAGCAGCTAGCTTAGATGAGTGGTTATATAATGGCGGCCCTTACCAGTTAATTATTTTCCACTTCCTGATTGGTATTTTCTGCTACATGGGTCGGCAGTGGGAATTATCTTACCGCTTAGGGATGCGTCCTTGGATTTCTATCGCCTACAGCGCACCTGTTGCTGCTGCTACTGCGGTACTATTAGTCTACTCTGTAGGTCAAGGTTCCTTCTCTGATGGTTTGCCTTTAGGGATTAGTGGTACTTTCAACTTCATGTTTGTGCTACAAGCAGAACATAACGTTCTCATGCACCCATTACATATGTTGGGAGTAGCTGGTGTTTTCGGTGGTGCTTTATTTGCTGCCATGCACGGTTCTTTAGTCACTTCGTCTTTAGTTAGGGAAACTTCTGAAATTGAATCCCAAAACTACGGTTACAAATTCGGTCAAGAAGAAGAAACTTACAATATTGTTGCGGCTCACGGTTATTTCGGCAGGTTAATCTTCCAGTACGCATCTTTTAATAATAGTCGTGCTTTACACTTCTTCTTAGGTGCTTGGCCAGTAATTGGTATCTGGTGTGCTGCCTTAGGCGTATCTTCTTTCGCTTTTAACCTCAATGGTTTAAACTTTAATAACTCTATTCTTGATGCTCAAGGTCGTGTAATTAATACTTGGGCTGATGTTTTAAACCGCGCTAACTTGGGAATGGAAACCATGCACGAACGCAATGTTCACAACTTCCCCTTAGATTTAGCGGCTGGAGATATTCAACCTGTAGCTTTAGTTGCTCCTGCCATTCACGGTTAATGAATTTTGGATTCAGTTCGTTCTAACTCCTCAAAAACAATGTAAGCAACCCAAGTTAAAAATGCTTCGGGTTGCTTTTTATCGAACAGAATACATCCGTATTAATAGTTACTCTTAATCACAATCTACCATCAGGTCTTTATATTCCGAAACAGCGTTTCGATAAGCCTCATTCTCCCCAGGTCTTGCATCCCAAAGGATTCTGATGATGTGGGTCTGGTTGAGGTTCATTTCGTTTCGCAAGCGCAAAATCTCCGCTATTGCCTCGTTTCGGAGTAAGGCGAAACGGGTGAAACGCTGTTCTTGTGAACTGAAACTATTGATTTCGCGTTGTTTCGGCGTTTCGGATGAATATTTCGCCGTTTCGCCAGGTAAGGAATCCGAAACGGCTTCATCAGTAAAGAAACTTGACTCCAATCTCTTGATAGTGTCGATATCAGAACTGAGAAATTCTCCTGGTGTGGGCGGCTGAAATCCTTCAAGAAAAGTTCTGGAATCACGGTCATAGCCAGAATGATTTTCCAGCTTAGGCATTGCAAACCAACGATTGAGACCACCATGATAAACTGCTCGATTTACAGGTGAAGCATCAATGAACTCCTGAAGTTTGGCATCACTGATTTTCTGAGAACTGGGGATAAAACCAGTAGAAATCATGGCACTATAGGCTGCAATATTCACAGCAGAAACAATTGCCAGGGGAGTAAACTGCGAGCGCAATCCGCCGCTAATGCCTAAATCTTCAGTATGGGGATTCTGGGCTAAAATCCAAACTCTAATCCCTGCTGAGTCACCACAGGAAGTATAACTGGTCAATTTGCCCTTGAGCCAATCAAGTTGTTTAGCAATCTTGAACTGACTACCAATCTGTGTCCCTTCATCAAAAGCCAGCAACTTGTCACCCCTGAGGGCATCGAATTCTTTGATGCAGTTTTGAAACCAACTGACAATTTCAACAGGAGTCATAGATGGAGTAGAAGCCCGTTTGAGGACATCTACACAACCAGAGAAATAACCAGTTTCCTTTGGGTCGTTTTTGGGGTCAATGTAGAAAATGGTAGTCTGCGGATGCAACTGTTTAATTCGCCGCAAAGCATTACTGACAAGCAAACCTTTTCCAGCCCCAGGAATACCTATGATTAAATGGTTAGAAATCCGTTGTGACATCTTCTCAATCACATCAAGTGTTTGAGGAGCTTGGGGGCTGTATTCATCAATGTGTGTGTTAGTTTCTGAAGTTGGTGAGCAAGGAATACCAAGCGGTAAATCAGTTGTTGGTGCAGATAAAGGTAAGTGAGCAATAGGCGGAGGCGGTAAGTTAATTTGAGGTGCTTCTAATTGTGGTGGGCGTATTTGTTGAATCGCTTGAACATGGTGATAGTTCACCCTGGGGTCAAATGAAACTTTGGCAAGATGCTGATTGAGTTGGTCAAACGTAGGGAAGACACCGCGAAAATTGACAAAGCAATCCAGCAAATATCGGTAAGCGTAAAAGCGTTTCCCAGGTTCCACAATATTAATAAACTCAGTTAAAGTATGGGTGTGCTGCCTGAGCATGGCAAATTCATAACGCTCGCACGGTTCTAAATGATGCATCAAGTCAACAAATTCGTTTTGGTTTGAAAACCATTCTTCTCTAGCCTGACTATCACCCATTGCTGATAAAAACTCGAAGAAGTTACCTCTAATAAAAGGTATGGGAGCAAACTGATGGGAAGCATTCATGTCAGTTGCAACCGCCCAAACATACCCAGCACTGGCAATTAAGGCACCGATGGGTGCCAAAGGACTGGTTGCATAACATACCGCTCCAATTGCCCCACCTGCAAGAGTGATCAGTTTCGATAAGTTCATCCCGGCTCGCTCATCTTTGGCTCTAATTAATAGCTGATCGGTGCGTTCAACTAACCAAGCCGCAACATTTCCTGCTTCCAGGTGTTCAATAGAAGGATAATCTTCTCTGAGTCGAGCAGTTTCTAGCGTAGTTAAAGATGGTACTTGGCTGCTCTGATGAGTCTGGTTTTGATGAGATGCAGAGTCTGGCTGATAATTGAGAAAATCCATAGAGTTCACCAATACTGATTATCAAAATAGAATTCAGGAGTCAGGAGTCAGAATAAAGTCATGAATTCTGTACGACTGGTGAGGCAGTCCGTTGGCGGGGTTCCCCCGCTTAAAGGAACTGCCGAACCCGTAGGGCGGAATGAATAAGTGGGTTTAAGACCCCCGCTAAATTAAAAATTTAGCGGTCTACAATTAGCGCAAAGTCAGAGCGGAGGCTTCCTCCGATCTGAACTTTGTAAGAGAGTGGGGAATTCAGACCCGCCACTAATTGCATTCTGACTCGTTAGAGTCGATGGGCGGTGTTATCCGCCGCACCTCTCTGTTCAATCTGGGCGTGCAAGTTTCCCTGCACCCAGCTTTCGATGTTCTTAACTTCCGTTTTTGCCCATGTGGATATAATCGTGGCAGCTTTCGTGAATAGCTAGAAGGTTTTTGTTTTTCCAGTTGTTGTGGTTTCCATCTACATGATGTAGGTGTACCTTCTCTTCACTGAGCATTTTTAATCCACAATGCCCACATTTATGGTTTTGCCGTTTTAGGGAAACAGAGGTTTTTCCGTCATAGAGCTTGCTGTTACGCTCACTCCAGTAGGCGAGGTCTCCGTCGAATGGTGACTTGTCCCCTTTGACGTTGACGTGTTTATTTTCGGAGTAAGGAATTGAGGGGAACGCTTTTTCTAGCAATGTTTTGCTGGATTTGCGGTTCTGTTTAGCTTCCTTGTTGAATACCTTGAGCGCTCTGTGTTCAATGTGGTACAGCGAGAATCGTGAGCCGTCCATCTTGCAGTAGCGGTGGTAGTTCCTCCAACCTCTGACCACAGGTGCTAATTTCTTGGCTTTGATTGTGGCTCCATAACTCGAGTTGTTGACGATGTGTTTTACTTTCTTACGGAGTGCTTTGAAGTTATCCACTGAAGGGACACATCTAAATTTTCCGTTGCTTTGCACTTTGAAGTGCCAGCCGAGGAAATCAAACCCATCTGTCGAAGCGGTCAGCTTGGTTTTCTTTTTACTGACGTTCATTCCTCGTTGGGCGAGAAACTGGCTGATTTTGTCAAGTATTCTATCTGCGTTATCATTAGGCTTGAGTAGAATGACCATATCATCTGCGTAACGGACTGCATGATGTATGTCTTCTATCCCGTTGAGCGCGATGTTAGCTAATAAGGGACTCACCACTCCCCCTTGCGGGGTTCCTTGTTCGGGATATTCTGGGTTGACTCCTGCTTTGAGACATCGGAAGATTCCGATTTTGATGCCTTTTGGGGCGATGAGTCTTTCCATGATGGCTGAGTGATTTATCCGGTCGAAGCATTTTTCTATATCGAGTTCGATGACTCGTTTTTCCTTTCCGTTTGCCCTGGAATTTAGGTGGAGGAACAGGATTTTTTGTGCGTCGTGCGCTCTTCGTCCTGGTCGAAAGCCGTAGCTCCGGGCGTGGAACGTTGCTTCATGTGCTGGTTCCAGTGCATACTTGGCGATTGCTTGCCAAGCCCTATCTGCAATAGTGGGCACAATATAATAAGACTGCACATAACCTCAAGTCACTTTTGGGAAGTTGTGTCACAATCACCAATCCCATTCATCCACTGTATGGTCAGTCCGTTGTAGTACAGCAAATCCGCAAAGTAGGGATTGAGATGAAAGTAACTGTGGAAAATCCATTGGGAGGATTTTTATCTCTACCAGCAACGGAAACTGACCTATGGACACAACAAGTTTTCACAACCCAAAGAGTTGAGAAGTTTTTACCTGAAAAACTACTGCGATTGAGTGAATGGGTAGCAGCGCGATCGCAAATTATCACGTCCGAATCTTCTTGTGTTCTTGATGATATTGAAGTCGAACACAAGAAAAAAAATGAGAAAAAAGCATCTACTAGCAACCGCTCAAGCCAAAAACTCAGAAAGGCTAAATCGCCTCATAAAGCTAACAGCAAGGTTAGTGGACAAAATCCTCTCCACTCAACAGACACAGAACGCGATAACTAGGAGTGAACCAGATGAATAATAAAATTAGTTCGAGGCATCTGGAACGCCGTGCTGTTGTGTATTTAAGACAGTCAACACCCACTCAGGTAGAATTTAACCGTGAAAGTACTGAAAGACAATATGCTCTAGCTGACCGTGCATTAACCTTGGGTTGGGACAAGAGTCAAATATCCGTATTGGATAGTGACCTTGGTAAAAGTGGTCAAACTACAACGGGACGCGAAGATTTTCATCGACTAATGGCTGCTGTTGGTTGAGGGGAGGTGGGGGCTGTTTTGGCTCTGGAAGCCTCAAGATTTTCTCGTTCCCAAGCAGATTGGCATAAACTTTTAGATATCTGTGCCCTTACAGATACCTTGGTTATCGACCACGACGGAATTTATGACCCAAATGATTTTAACGACCGAGTGATACTGGGGTTTAAAGGAACTTGGAGCCACACAGAACTACACGGTATGCGTCTACGCTTACAAGGAGCCAAACTCAACAAGGCGAAAAAAGGAGAACTGCGCTGCTCTCCACCTACTGGCTATGTCTACGACCCAGAAGGAAAATTGGTGTTAGACCCAGATGAAGGTGTAGTTGCCGCAATACAGTTAGCCTTTCAACAGTTCCGCGAATTTAGAACGGCATTTAAGGTGATGCGCTACTTTTGTGTGAATCAAATTCCTTTCCCAAGAAGACGTTGGCGACCTGGGGATATTGGTACACTTCATTGGGGGCCAGCCAATCTTAGCCGCATAACTGCCTTACTGCGTAATCCTACTTATACGGGAACCTATGTGTATGGTAGACGACGCAGTCTTAACGTGATTGAGAATGGACAAATAACCAAGGTAAAAACCCAACTACTACCCCAACAGGAGTGGAAAGTTGTAATTCACAACGCTCACGAGGCTTATATTAGTTGGTCAGAGTATGAATCTAATTGTGAGCAACTCAGACGCAATTGCCCAATTTCTATGTCTGATGGATGTCCAGGAACACCAAGGGAAGGCTTTGCTCTTCTTCAAGGTTTAGTAATTTGTGGTAAATGCGGACGAAAAATGAGTCCTCGCTACCACGGTAATGGTGGTTGTAGGGCAGCTTATGAATGTACCCAAGCTCGTAAACTTGATGGTAGCGTCGGTGCTTGCTGGAGCGTTGCGGGAGCAGCAATTGATACAGCCGTAACGGCTCATGTGCTGTCAGCTTTTACGGAAGAGCAACTAGACATTTCCCTTGCAGTGCTATCTGAGCTTGAAAATCAAGCACATGAGGCAGATAAAACATGGCAACTAAGACTTGAAAGGGCACGTTACGAAGCTGACAGAGCTTTTCGTCAATATGATGCAACCGAGCCAGAGAATCGTTTAGTCGCCCGTACACTAGAAAGGCGTTGGAATGAAAAATTACAACAGCTAGCGCAATTAGAAGAGGCATACCAGAAAGCCCATCAAGTAGAAAGGCTGGAATTAACAGCAGGGCAACGGCAACAAATTTTACAGTTAGCCAACGATATTCCCACACTTTGGCACGCCAGTACTACGACTAACCTTGAGCGTAAACAAATACTAGGGTTGTTAGTAAAACAAGTTGCTATCACCCCAATAGATACTCCAGAACGCTCTACTCGTATCCAAATACTCTGGCATACAGGAGTTACAAGCGAATTGATTGCGACACGCCCAACAAATGCAGAAAAATTCCGAACACCCAAGCAAATCATTGAGCTCATTGAAGAATTAACTCCTGGTCGAACTGATACCGAAATTGCCTCGGAACTGAATCGTCGGGGTTTAGTGAATGCTACTGGGCGAGCTTTTACCAAAAAAGGTATAGCATGGATTCGTTGGAAATTTGGTATTGATAAGCCTTTAAGTGATCCAAATGTTGCCAAATCAGGGGTCAGTCCGGAAGGTTACTATTCCACCAGTGCTCTTGCTGTAAAACTGGGTGTTGGAATTCATACCATCCATTACTGGCGAGAAAAAGGAATTATTCAGGGTTTCCAGGAAACTCCCAAAAGCCCTTGGTGGCATATAGTTACACCCGAAGTTTTAGAGACTTTACGTGAAAAAATCCGCCGTGTGCCAGTTAAATCTGAATAATACCAGTTTGATAGTGAGCTGAAAACAATAGCTGGAATACTGTTAACCCCTTTGAGTAATTTTCTACTCCAGGGGTTTTACTGTATATCGGGTGAGGGCTTTTCGATAAATTTTTCACCATCAAAATGCCAAGCAATTCCATCTGGATCATGAACAGAAGTCCATTGCCCAAAATTGGGAGCATTCTTCTTATGACGAAGGGTGCTGGGAGAAACATTTAGTCTTCTGGCTAAAGCTGCACCAGTCAGGTGAGATAGAATTTGCAGGGAATTTTTACTTTCGTCTGGCTCTAGTGAGCTATCCTGTAAGTCATTAAGTGGCTCACTATTGCCCGATGATACTTTGGGATGATTATTTTCTTCAGACAGTGGTAGACCATCAAGTGAGTCAGTAAGTGATTCACTATTGACCGATTCCAGTGAGTCACTTGATGGTAGCTCACTTAGTAACTCATTATGGGGAGGCGTGTTCTCCTCAAATAGTGTGTAGTTTAAAATAGATTCGGCAGTTGGTGTGACCAATAGTGACTCATTTGATAGCTCACTGTTGGCGGATAAGGTTTCAGTAATAGATGACTTCAATAATTCAGTGTCAACATCTGCTCCAGTTATTTGTAGCTCACTTCTAGATATACTCTCGGAGGTAACTACAGCTTCGTTTGTCAAGTCAAGGATTATGTTGGGTGATTCGTTTGGTGGCTCACTTAATGCCTCGTAGTTATCAGGTTGATGCAGACATTCGTTGTGCGATAAGTCTTCACCAGAACCTTGACAGGTATACTGACTCATTGCCTGCTTGAGTACTGCTACATCAGAAAGCAGACTACTCACCTTCACCTCTAAATCCTCAATTCGCTTTGGCGTACTTGATAGCTCACTTGGTAGCACATTGGGTATGCTACCGCATAAGTAAGTCTCCAGAATTGCCACGATAGCGGCAGAATCTGACTTTAATCCTTGAGAGCGCTTAAATTCAACCAACAGTTCATAGACTTTGGGTGGTGGGTAGGCCGCTATCCGGGGATTTTTTGTTGCCATTGTTGGTAGACTTCCACAGTTGATACAACTTTAGCCTACCCTATGAGTAGCTCACTTATAGCTCACTCTGCACTAATTTTTTTCACATTAGCCAAGCTCCTCTCTTTGGAAGGCTCCCTCGTTGGCAAAAATCTGTGTCCAAAAAGAGAATACTCTAACCTATCCTATTGGTGACTCACTCGTAGCTCACTTCCCTCAGTGCTAAGTTCACCTCTATTTCTGATTGCTTTGTTTTTCACGTAGGCGTAGCCCGCCTTTGGCATCGCTCGCTTGTGAGAAAATCTGTACCCAATTGCAGCTCATTGAGTGGAGAATAATCATAAAGGAGAGAATATCCCTAAACTTCATTGAATCAAGGTGCAATATGAATACACCGTCGGGACTTTAAGGATACGGACTTTACCATCCTTTTTAGGGATTGGGATTTCCCGTAGTGGTTGATGGCTCCAGTTATGGGCTTTAGATTTGAGTTCTTCACTCAGTTTAAGCCTTTGCTCAAAAGTGAGCGATGCCTTGCCATCAATTCCTGCTGTCTTTTTCCCAGCGTTTAGCTGTGTTACTTGACGGATTGCCAGTAATATCGCCGAGGTGGATTTCAGTATCAGCCTTTGCAGGGACTTTGCTTTGCGCTTGTCTCCAACTAGAACGGCTTTGTACACTCGTTTTTGTAGGCGGAAGAGGTTAAGGCGGAATTGCTTCCACGGTAGGTTATTCCAGGATTCACTAGCATTGTTGCTGTGTCTAATCAAGCTCTGACTCCAAGCGTGTGTATTCTGAACACCTCCGACCAGTTACGGTCAGTCCTACCCGAATTAAGGGAGTTCCGCTACTCGTCTAGCCTACAAAGGGTTTCGACCTCCCCTAGACCCTCAATTCGTTTTTCTTCGTTCCCTCGGCTAGATTCTTATGTCCCATTAGGTGGAACCAATTCAACCACTGGATTCCCTAGACTCGTGCCATCTCGTAGTCAGATGTATGGCGGGAATGCGGTTTGTCTCCAGTCAGGTCAGGGTTTTGTTGTTGTGCCCTTGCCTGTCAGTAGGTCGCTTTTTTAGGTTCTGTTTCACCATAGGAACCCCCCGTTAGCGCCAGTGTCATCCCACAACAGATGTCTGATTGCGCCCTGTTCCCAGCTTCACTCTCCAGAAACCGAGTCTGGTCGGTGTGGGCAGGTAGGGAGTCATACCTGAGTCTGGTAGGCGGGGTTTTCACCCGCATCAGACCGAGAGTTCAACCCTTGGTGGCAGTAATCTGCTGCCAGGTTGGTGTGATTATGTACGGACTGGTTACCGTGATTCATCACACAACGAATCGCACCTGACTTCTGACTTCTGGATTCTTCTTCACTTGGTTAATTTCCAAATCGTGTAGCCGATTTCGCCAGCCATCATTGAGCCTAAGTTGTAAATAAGGCAAGCAAGGATAGTGCTGGGATTGGTGAAAGCAAAAGGGTTCCGTCCAACAAAAGTGGTTGTCAGGTCGAAAATCCAAAAGAACAAAGCAACTGCACCGCCTGTGTGTCGTTCTTTCATGCCAGCAACCTTGTAATCTCGCCACAATGCCAGTGTTAGGTCAATGGTGCCACTGGGTTTGCCGCCTAATGTAAACTGCTTGGAATATTCAAACTCGGTTTTAGCTTCTTCTGGACGTTTACCACGCAATGTTCGAGCTTGCATTACTTGGACTAATGCAGATATGCCAAAAGATAACCAGAATAATGGGTTGAAAGGTAGTGTTAGCCAACCAATCCACCCAATCCAATTTTGCTCGAACCAGGGCAAAAGAGGAGTTCCAGCAAACATAGTCTGCCAAATGCCATCAGTACTGAGTAACGAACCGATGAAAAAGCCCAGTGCGCCGATGATTTTCGTACCGCCAGAACCAGGAGTGACGAACTGTGCCAGGATATGGGAAACGAAAGATACAGGGATAGAGATAATATCAACAATCCAGCCCGCAAGGATTTCTATGTAATCAGAAACTCCCTTCCTTTTCTGAGTCTGCTTTTCGGTTGCTTGCTCAGAAGATGAATTTTTCTGAGTATCCATTCTCTTTATTCCTCCACTAACCCGAAATTATTAGGCGAGGGTGAGCTGGGGGAGCGGGGGTAGCTGAGGGTGCTGGGGGAGAAAAGAGTTATTGTTCAATGACTCTCTTGCCTCCCCAGCCTCCCCAGCCTGTCACCACGCGAAGTTTGTGTGGCGCACCACTAACCTGGTGCATCATTACAAGCATTTTTGTAGTAGTATTTCCATTGCCATTGCCGAGCAGAAATCCGCCCTATGCAAGCACCCGCAGAGTCATAAACATAAATCACTTCCGATTCCAACCAACCTGTAGTTTCTGGGCGCGGATCTCGTTTTGGATTGTCAATGTACTGCCGGATTTTCAGTTTTTGAGTATTAGGTATAACTTGGGTTTGAGCTAACTTTAAAGCTGTCAGCTGGCGTTGCTCGATGCGTGAGCGTTCTACATCTTCGCTCTGCTCAATGCTTGCTGCTGCGTTAAATGATTGAAATTGGGATGGGAGTTTTAGGAATAAAGGAGATGCAATTAAAGCGATTCCTATAAAACCGAGTATTGCTTGTCCAAGGTATTTATTAGCACTAGTACTCACGATTTATCCTCAATCAATTTCGCTGATATACCGCCAGTAAAGCCTAAAGTCATAGCAGACGAACAATTCGCAATTCGCAGTTCGCAATTCGCAATTATGAACAAAAGTTTCAATTGATTCATTGTTTTTACAAGCTTTTAATTTCAACTATGAACAAAAAAACAGACAGTATTAATTGCGAATTGCGAATTCATAATTGCGAATTGGTTTGACTGGGCTGGTTGCTAATTTCTGCAATGCTTCCACGAGTTTTTGGCTCATTTTGAAACACGCCCCAAAATTGCAAAACCTGCACCACTGGAGTTTAGACTAAAGCATGACAAAATGACCCAGCAGCAGTGAGTTGACAAGTTACACATCTCAAAGCAAAAAAACTCAATGTCAAGCGGACTGTGGTTGTTCTTTTTTCGGCTTGGCAGTACTTTTTTTAACTGTAGGATAACGAATTCTACGCAGGCGAACTTTGCCAGCAAGCCAGCCTTGAGACTTTCCACGGGGTTTGGGTGAAACAGACGGTGTACCAATGGCGGCGAAAACTGCTGCCATTGCTTGAGCGACCCGTCCAGGGGACAATCTGGACTGTTTTTTCTGCCAAGGTAAAGGATTGTCATGTACAATCCCATGTGCAAGCCAAAGTTGCCAAGTCATCAGGGGTAAAAGGTCACTCCACCGCTGACACTGTTCTGGGGTACTCAATTGCGGCAGAGTCCAATGCAAGCGCCCTTTGGCAAAACGATACCAGTGGTCAATGGCAAATCGACGGCAGTAAAGCTGCCAGAATGAGGATAAAGCAGGCATAGATAGTCCCACCCACACCAACCATAAAGCCTTGTTTTTTGGCACACCAAATTCATCTAAGCGCTGAATTTGAATCAAATTCATGGAATGATCTTTGGACTGTTGAAAATGAAGATTACACCATAAGCGGATAGATAAACGCCCCATTTTTGGGTCGTTGACTTCAATGATTTGGTCAGGTGTCCACCATGTAGACGAATCGTTGAGTTTAAATTTATCACCGTGGATACGGGGACGACCAGTGCCGCCATAAGGTGGGGGCGCACCATACAGCAGTCGATTGGAGCGCAAACGCATTAATTTGTCTGCGGCAATATCGCTTGTTTGTTTCACGAAACTAGCACACCCGTATTCTGCATCCCACAAGCTAATGGGGCTTGTTGGCAGGTTTGAGCATACTAGTTTTAGTTGTGCGGCAGCTTTTTGAATTGGGTTCTCAAAACTGGTGATGCGTTCATGTAATAGGGGTAATGCCCAACTGCCCTCTGTTTCCGGCACAACTGCAATGGTGCTGTAGCCTTGTCCCAAGGTTACGGGTTTTGCCCCTGACATGGGTTGAACTTGATGCTCATAGGTTCGGTCTTTCAATGTTGGGGCATGTAATCTTGCCCAAGCTGTATGGTCTCCTGCTAAGATGATTTTTTCTGTGGGATTGAGTTGTTTTATATACAACTTCATCAGTTCGGTTCGGGGCGGATTTCCGTCTTGTATTGCCTCGTATACACTCGACCATTGCCTGCGAAACACGGGAGACACTGATAGTTCTGCAAATGAATTAATACTACGTGTTACTAACACTGCATCCATCAAGTCGAATAAGGCATCTTTGGCTTTACCCAGGATAGTGTACACACCTGTGCGAAATTGTTTAAGCTTTTCTAATGTCATGGTCAAGCTGTTAATTTTTTTCCTTTTATCAGCATTGACCAATTTGCGGTTAGTTCAACATCGCTGACCGCTTTTTTTGTTCGCGGATTTTTCTCCTGTTCAGCTATGTCCTTTTTTTGACTATTTTTCTCTCAGTGTTATTTTCCCCGCCAACCCTATTTAGTCTAAAGTCCAGGCACCAATAACTATTCCTAAAGCTGGGAGCAATCCAGCAGAAAGTACACCAGTGGCGATCGCACATCCTACGAGATAGCTACTACCACCCAAAGCACCTAAAACTGAAGTGGTGAATAAACTGGTACTGAGAATATCCATAACTGTCTTTTTCCTTTGGGATTTCAAGATTTCTTGCAGTAGTTGTATTTGAGCAACAGTAGCGACAGTTTCCGTTTGAAGTTGTAGAGCAAGCGCTACTGTTGAATAAGCTTCTAGAAGCGAATCTGTGTCCCCATTGAACTGACTCGTTCTCTCAAAAGGTTCAGTCGCTGTTTTAGTTGTTCTTGTTTGCGGATGGACTCCCCCAATCTTGTTGAGGCTTCTTGGGCTAGGTTAATTAAGCTCTGATCAATCTCCGCTATTTGATTGTCAACTTCAAGCAGAGATTGCTCGGCAAAAGCATCTAGCACAGTTCCTTTAGCTGCAATCAAGGATTCCATGAACAACAATGCGCCTGTTACCCCAGTGGAGGCACCCAAGATTTTCGATTGTTCGTTTTGAACCGCGATCGCTCCTGATATCGTCTGTTTATCTGCTGCTGTTAGCTTGTACGACGCTTGCTGAATTGCCTCGTCAGCCTTTGTAATTGTGGCTTCTCCCATGCCATTGAATGGTTGCGAGTCCGGCTTTTGGTCTTGTTTGACTTTTGAATGAGCAGCAAGAAATTCTTCAGGGAGTTGAGAATTAATTGTCCAAGTTTGGCCTGGAAAGTTCTTGCGGAACTCGTCAACTAACTTACCTGGCTTGATACCAATAGATTCTGCATATTCTTTAATAGTCATTATCTAAACTCCTGTAAATTTTTCTGGGTAGTTGGCTAATTCTATTGCTGTTTTTTTCAGCCCTTTGGTAAGTACTGAAGTTCTAATCAGTTGCAGAGTTGGGATATGCCAGTTTGTTAACTTGATATGTCCATTTAATCCCCCATTTTCTTCATCTCTAAAATCTGCAAACTCTGGTAAGTAAAGACTGGCTAAGTCTAAATACTTTTGCAATTGCCTCATCGTCACCTGTGGTTGCAAATTCTTTGCTACTTGCTCTCGTGTGAGAGGTTGTTCGACTACGCAATTACCTTGAATTAACAAGCTTTTCGCCTCCTTGAGTTCTCCTTGAGTTCCGGTCAAGTTCCGGAATTTGACCGGAACTATTGATGCCATCAACATAAAAATACCTGCTCAGACAAAGCAGGTCATCACTTGATTAACTCTTAGTTAATAATTAGGCAGCTTGTATTTGTTTCATTTCTAATAAACGAGCTATTAAAACGAACTTCAGCATACTTCTTGTTCTTTGAGGCATATTGGGAAATTCTATGCCAGGCCCCCATTTAATTTGTACTGTTTTGAAAGGAATATCTAGTTCTTGTGACAGAATCGAACAGTATTCTTTGAAAGTTCCGCGTTCGCTCTCTTGAGTTTCTACAGTCTGCAAAGACATTCCACTATAGGCGGATTTAATTTTTCTACAAAAAGTTAATGGAGATATCTCCTGAATCCGAGTTTTTGGTAACATTTGCTCTCTCCTTCCAGGTTGATCAAACAGAATTCAGGAGTCAGGAGCCAGAATTCAGAATTGAATTCTGTGCGACTGGTGGATGAATAAACGGGTTTAAGACCCCCTCCAAATCGTAGATTTGGTGGTCTTCTCCCAAGGGGAGACGCTACGCGAACAATTAGTGGGGGATTCAGACCCACCACTAATTGATTCTGACTCCTGAATTCTGACTTCTGAATTCTTCTTCATTAGGGACAAGCACTCAGGGACGAAAGTTAACACTTTGAGCTTTGGGTCTCTACTTCTTTTTAGCTGTACACCTGAAGTGATGGAGCTTTTCGCTTCAAATTACCGTTGCCATCATCCCCATTGGTTGTAATGGTAGGCTGCTGTCTACATTCCGAACGATTACATCTGAAATCCCAGTGATTAATTTGAGATTTTCCACGATGTTCTACCAGAACTATTTGGTTTTGATAAGTAGGATTTTGACCACTGATAAAAAATGCATCTCCTAATGCATAAAAGCCAGTGAGTACATAATGTCGCTTGTCGATACCCATTAATGCATCCCAAGCTTGTTGAGTTTGTTGCTGTACGTCCATATTGATTAACCTAAATCTTGGTAATTGCTTGTAACAAAGCTATTCATCTAGTTTCAAAACTTCCAAAGTTTGTGCAAGCGCTTGTATTGCATCTGCCAAACTCAAATCCCTTTTGTTATCACATAAGAATTGATAAACTCGTGAGTTATGCTCTTGAAAATATACTAGTGAATTGAAGACTCTCTCTAATTCTTCATGCACAGATTCTCTGGTTCTACTGTCTAAGTACAGCGCTTTATCTAGAGTTGGTTCAATCATATTTTTATCTAAGTTGAAGAAGAATTCAGCAGTCAGAATTCAGAAGCCAGAATCAATCGGAGATTCAGACCCGCGGCTGATTGAACGCGAGTGCGTTTTCCTTTGGGAGAAGACCACCAAATAATTTGGTGAGGCAGTCGCACAGAATTCAGCCTGAATTCTGACTCCTGACGAATGTATTCTGTTTTGATACAGAAGCTATTGGCTCATACCATATTTGCAACAATCTGCTGTTGAACTTGCTGCATCCATCCCTTAATTGCTTGTAGTTCATCCACACCATCAGTTACAGCACTAACAACATATTTTTGATAGGAATTAGCCGCATGATTGGGGTGGTCAAACTTCCCTGATGCCCAAGCAATACACATAGTTTTTACAAGTTCATCAACTTTACTGTGATGAAGCTCACTGGGACTACTAACATCTTGAAAATGTAACCATTCTTTGATTAAATCAAGCGGGTAATTTAGTAATTTACGAATTTGTTTTACCCGTAAATCTTGAGGATGTATTGCAGATGTTACAGTAGTTTGCTTTGGATTTGATTGCGGTTGTGCAGATTGAGCATAATCGACTGAATCTGAAGTTGGAGTTAACTTAGATTGAACATCACGAATAATTGCTCCCCAGTCAGCGTTAGGATTCCATTCTCGACGAATACGGGTTTTAGTTAAAGCGTCATAAAGATTGCAGAAAACTGAATTTTCATCACCTGGAGTAGCAACAATTATTATAGGCTGAGTAAAATCTTTCACAACAGATGCAGCTAACAAGAATGATTTAGCAAAGTTAGTTTCAATGCCACTGCGGACGATATAAATTTCATCAGCTTGAACAACAATATCTAATTTTAGATTATCCTTGCCTTTGAAATCCTTATCTGTTAGTCTTAGCTCTAAAACATAACCTGTTAATGCTCTTTGGCTGACAGGAATCTTCTTATCTTGTTCAATTTCGCAGTTATACCAAGCATAAATCCAACCATCAACCTCTAATTTCTTCATATACAGATAAATTGGCTGTGGTGGATTACCTAATCCAAGTTTAATTTCAGGCATAATTAAAAATCATCCAGTTCAGTTTGGCTAGAATTCAGAAGTCAGGAGCCAGGAGTCAGAATGGAATTAGCATAACTTGTCAGTAACTTGCTAACTTCTTCAAGTTGGAGCATTAATTCTGAGGTATCATCATACCCAAGGTCTTTGGTGAGGATTAAATAGTAGCGACACTCTTCTAGAGAACCTTGTGCTGTATTCATAAATCTTGCTTTATCTGCTGCTCCTTTTTTCTTAAAACCTTCAGCTATATTTGCTGGGATTGACACTGCCGCTCTTCTAAATTGAGAAGTTAAACCATATATTTCAGATTTAGGAAATTGACTAGTAAGCTTGTACACTGCTAAAACGAATTGATGCGCTTTTTTCCAAACTATCAAATCTTGAAATGTTCTTGCTGGTTGTCTCATTTATTCTGACTCCTGACTCCTGACTTCTGAATCCTTATGATTGTTTTTGCATCTTGACTTTATTCATCTGGTGAATTGATTCTTGAATTACAGGCCTTGCAGCTTCTTTCACAGAGGCTTTGGCTTGTTGATATAAAAATTGTGTTACGCCCTCTGCATCTTCTTCTGGGTCGATTTGTGCCCATAATGAGCAACCCAATTCCAACGATTCATAGTCACCTAAGTTAAATTTTCTGTGATAGGTGACAGCAATAGTCTTAATATCCATCAGGTTTTTCAATTCCTAATAATTAAGTGGATATTTGCAGTTGATTTTGCTAATTGAATTAATTTTGAGCGCGAGTCAGTCAATTTTCATCTTATTGAAATTGATTCAGCGCTGTTTGTTGATTTAAACTCAAACTTTTTTAATGATTAACTCTTTTGAATGAATCTAATAAGACTTCTCACGTCCGGCTTATTATGCTGATATTGAGATGGTGGGTACAATGCACCCACCATATTCTCTCTTAAACTACGCGACTAACACCATACTCTCTGGAAGTGGCTGATACTCCATTAGCCGCTTCCATTCCTCGCTCGTCAGTTGATCAAATGGTTTATCCAACAATTCATCACAAGACTTAGTTTCTACACTAGGCAATACTTCAACCATCGACAACGACCACATAGCATCGAATCCAGAATCACAGGGCACTTGCTGCTGATGGTCTGATGATGCTCTTCTCACCCACCAGCGACCGTCAGTGCATCCTGCCGAGCCTAGCTTTTTGTCGTTGTTGTAGATACCGTCATCGAGGAGTTCAAAGCCAAATTTCTCACATTCCACAGCAATTTGTGCCATCACTTCGTTACCCGTAGTATTGGCTGGAACTTTTTGCTTTTGTACAGGTAGTGTGCCTTGCTTGTGGTGCCAAGTGACGTGGCTGTGGCACTTAGCCCAGCTGTTTGCACGGTGTACTTCGGTTGAGTTCACACTCACTACCCAGCGTTGGGTTATGAATTCGTCGTGGTCGTAGGTGATGCTAGCTATTAGTTTGTCGCCAACGTAAATTTCATAGTCGTAGCAGCTGATTTCGATAACGGTGAATTCTTCGGTTGCTACAACCTCACCCTGTTGTGTGATGTGCTGCTCTAGTTGGGCTTGAGCTAGAGCTTGTTCGTCAACGGTGAAAGAAGCGAAAATTGCTTGCTGTGTCTGCGTTGTATGGGTCATAATGAAAATCTCCAGTAAATTTGGATAAAAAGCGATCGCAATGTTTCTCAGGCAGGCGATCGCCTTTGTTTTTGAAGCACAAAAGAGCGCTGTACAAATGACAAAACGCTCTCACAACAGAATCAGCGAAGCTGTACAAATCTTGGAATTACGGGCGTATATGCGATAAATAACCAATTTTTCAGACTTAGTTAGGTCATCGGAATCATCTCCGGCGGCTTGAGCATTACAAGTTTGGCATCCGGCTGCTAGTCCCGGTGGCATTGGGTTTTGTGGGTATCTAAACAGAATTCAGGAGCCAGAAGCCAGAATTCTCTTGCTTGTATTCTGTCCGACTGGTTCGGCAGTCAGTTGGCGGGGTTCCTCCGCTTAAAGGAACTGCCGTTAGCGCAGCATTAGCAACGCAGGAGCGTCACCCTTAGGGCGAATAAACGGCGTTTTTGCACTCCCACCAACTCCCACCAAATTGAAAATTTGCTGGTCTTCTCCCTCATAGAGAAGCACTCGCGTTCAATCAGTCGCGGATCTGAATCCCCAACTGATTGATTCTGACTCCTGTATTCTGACTCCTGACTTCTTCTTGCTCTCCTTAACAATATAGTGCAACTAAAAGTTGCATTTGTCAACCCCTAATTGCACAATTTTGGTTTCTGTTAAACACAGTAATTCAGCCAAAGTACAGCCAAATACTTTACATAAGCCAGTAACGAGTTCTGGGGAAGCACTTTTGACTTCTGTGAAGGTTTCCATCCGGTTCAAATATTGCCGAGACATATCTACGTCATATTCAGCAAGCTTTTTGGATAAAGTTACTAATGGCATATCACCACGCAAAGAGCGCATTTTCTGCCCGCGCTCCTTTGTCCATCTAATAGATCCCACTTCAGTTAGTGGTAACATTACTACCTCTTCTATCTGTTCTTGGCTAGCCATATTATGCAATCTTTAGTTGACGAAAACAAGAGTAAAGTGCAACTATTAGTATCAAGGAAAAAGTGGGAATTATCACCAGATGACAAGTTCATTAAGTTTAGACCTGTGAGATTCTGGTGAAAGGAGTATATGGTATAGAGAATTTTTGAAGCTACAGACTGTACCCTTGAACTGTTATTGTCTACGTATTAATCCTTATATTAAGGATTGTATAAATTGATGTTGTTGATTATTAAGTAGGATGAGTTGCAATTGGTTTTAATTATTCGGGAACCTGCTACCCATGAACAAATAGAGGAAATGCTGAAAACTTGGGATGTATTTATTAAAATAGCAGTAGACATCGAACGTCAAATTCTTGCAGGTGGTGGGGTTCGCCACTACGAATGTGAACAAGAATTGCTTAAAGATGGAAGCCGACAACGCGATATTTGGGGGGCTGATTGGTCACCATATACTCAGGAGATAGTGTTTGAGTCAATTATCAATATCCGTCCAAGCCAGAACAACCGTAGTATGATCATACAGTCACCAAAGATTCGAGAACAAGTCAGCCAAATTACCAAGCAATTGCTAGGAGGATTGTAATGCCTAACTGGAGTGCAATTGAAACTAGTTTTTTACATCTAACCCAGCCACAGCAATTAGGGGAATTGGCAGCCTGTCTAGCACGGCTTAAATCTTGGGTACAAAATAGTGCAAAGGGCGAAATAGTTCCAGTATTGTTAGAAGAGAGCTTATTGTATTTGTCTTTGATACAGCAAAACAGTGAAGTTAATTATGTTGAATTAAATCAACTAATAGAGGTATTACAAGACTGGAAACTCAATTGGGTCAACACTTGGAGCGAATCGACCCAAAGCGCAAATATGGCAGATTGTGCATCTACTTGGTCAGTGCGAGTATTAGATATGTCTGGTTTGCTGACCAATCAATCCATAAGTGCATAAAGATTCAAGAACTTACCATAAGTGCATAAAGATTCAAGAACTTAAAAAAGAGCAAGAAACACAAAAACAAAGGGTAGCAGCAAATATAGACATAATTCAGCTGCTCTCATCTTAAATTAGTAAGTTATACCAAAGAAAAATCCGGAGATAGCACCTAATAATGCACATATCTGTATGACTTTTGTTGGCTCTATGTATTTATTCGTGTATTTATATACCCCAGAATCTGGGCTGACAAAAGATAAAAATGTATACAGCAAGAAATAAAATATTGTGGGAGTCAGACCTCCTAGAAGAAATCCGTAAACAGCCCAAGCCAATCCAAAAAAAACAGATGTCATTATTTCTGTCTGTATTATTTAGAGTACTTATACTTATTTACCATAAAAAGAAGCAAGAATAGGCTCAATGGCTGAATCATGGGATGATTTCGCCCAGCGAATAGTCTCGTGCTGGCATTAATGACTGGAGGCAGCTATTCCCAACACAACACGGTGGTTTACAAAGTTGATGATCAATATCGAGGAATGCCCCATCGCCGCTGTATTTTGATGAATCGCACAGACGCAGAAAAAATTGGGTTAGCCCAACATGATCTCGTCACAGTACAGGGCGATGCCGACAAACTAGAGAACGTGGAAGTGATTTATGGTGCTGTACGAGAAGGGGCAGCGTTGATGTTTTATCCCCAAGTGAATGTCATTTTTAAAGCCAGAACAGAAACACGCTGCGGTACGCCTGCTTACAAACGGGTGCCGATGCTAGTGTATGGAAAACAGCGATCGCTACATTGATCTGATTGGAGATCCAGTATTAAGTTCGTAATCCGCTCATACTCTTGTTGTACTACAACTATAGGCAACCGATTTAATCGGCTCTCTAATACCAAAGGAACTTCATCTGGAAATTGAGTAATCTGCGGTAACCACCAAGTATCATCTGTAATCCGGGAGTGTATATCTTGTCTGCCATCATTATCCGAAATATGAATTTCTAAAAGTCTTTCTAGTGGTAGTGCCAACCATTGATTCAGTACTAGTGAATTTTTATTATGCCAAATGTTGAGATGCGCTAAGTCAATAACTATCTTCATTTGTGGAGCATCTTGGCAAAATTGGGTAACTTCGTCAGCATGATCCAAAAGGTTCTGGGTAGCGCTGATACCAAGTGTGGGATACATTGTCTCTACACCCAGAACAATACCTCGACTCAGGCAAAGCTGGTGAAGACAATGAATATTTTCTACAAATGTTGTGTATGCTTCGATACGTTCAGTGGTTTTGGAAAAACTGCCTCCATGCACTGAATAAGCTGTGATATCTATACTGGCCAAGTAATCTGTTAGTCGCTTAAAATAATCCCAATCTTGGGTTTGGGCTAGATTCAAAGGATAGTGGCGATCGCCCCAAACAAAGGCATGGTGTGCTCGATAGAGCATTCCCAGTTTTCTAAAGTCGAAAATTGCTTGTGCAGCATCAGCATCAGGTTTAGGCCCAATTGCTAGTTCAGTATACCGGACTCCTGCATTCCAAAATACTGTTAAGGCTTCACGGGTTGACACTCCACCATAGGCTGACAAACTCAGATACAACTTCATTGTTCTTGTGTTGTCGATGAATATTCAAAAATTGCAGTTCTAGGTTTGAAAGCAAATACTTTGCTCGAATATCCTACTAAAACACTTATTTCTTGAGCTAATTGCTGTTGTTGTTCTTTTGGATATGGCATATTTGTGAGTAAATCTTCAACTTCACCCCAAATATAGTAGTCAATTTGCTCTTTTATAGAAGTTTCTGTACAGTCGTTCACGTTATAGATGCGTTTATAAAGTATTTCTATCAAATGCTCGACCGAACCAAATCTTAAAGACAGAGTATAGCTGTACCCAATATAGTTACGTTCGTCATCATAACCATCAAGGTCTTCGTGAATCTGGTAGTTGCTCAAACCTATCGGTAGTTCGAGCGTTGCTAATAACCAAGTAGTTGGATCTTCTGCAATACTAAATTCAGATTTGCGCGTATACCAATTATGACTTTGTGTCTGTTTTAACTCTTGCACAAATGTTCTGAATTCTGGCGTTGGCAACAAGCAGCGAGCATCAGTAGCCAGAGCATTAAAAATATTTTGAAGTTCTATTGCTTGTGCATCAACCAACGTCTGCTCTGCGGCACGAAGTTCTTGCATTCTTGTTGTTACTAGCTGTTGCAATTGTGCAATCTGTGGGTCAAATTGTCTGGCATGATTTTGCACTAACTCTTCATAACTCGAAAATAGAGAATGAGAATCTGTCATGTCTATTGCAGGGAATAAACTAGTGGTAAGCAGCTATTAGTGCTTTTGTACTAATATACCATTAATTGTTGAAGAGCCAGATGGTTTTTTGAAAGCATTGATGAGTTGAGCTAACTTCTCGGCGATCGCGAGAGTTGAGTTAGCCTGACTATAAAGTGAGGCGATCGCAAGTCATACTCAAGTTAGTACCCAGTATGTCAAACTTGCGATGCCAAATGCGGGCTGTGTCTACGCTTGTATCTAGAGAAATTTAGCAGTAGGCGAGAAAGACCTTCTCAATCCTCATCAAATTTGGATCGTAAAATCTGATGCAGTCAGTGAGGGGTTACCTGTAAAGATAGCAAACTCTGCTCCAGTACCGAAGCCAGATGCAACTCCATTTTGATTGTAAAAGAGCGTTCCACTACTTTGGTTGTAAACAATTTTGGCAGAGCTAATAGCAGCTGCTGTATTGCTGCTAACTACAGCGAATTCATTGACAATGCTAAACCCATTACCAGCTATGCTTTGCAAAGCTGTAAAGGTAGTTTTATCCAGGATAATTTTATCGCTGCCTTTGACGAAATCCGTAATGCGATCGCTACCAATAGCTGCACTGCTAAAAGCAGCATTGGTATTGTAAAGGAAAAAATCAGCGCCACTGCCACCTGTTAAGATGTCATCACCTGCGCCGCCAATTAGGGTATCGTTACCATCTCCCCCAATTAAGGTATCTTTGCCACCTTCTCCACTGAGAGTATTATTGTTAGAGTTACCCGTGAGAACGTTGTCGAGGGAGTTGCCTGTCCCTTTCGTTCCTCCTCCCACTAAAATCAGGTTTTCTAGGTTAGCACCCAAGGTATAGCCCTGGGTAGAAGTATAAGGTGCTTGAACAGTATCGATTCCTTCGTCTGCATTCTCGATAATGATGTCATCATTTGAAACATTCACAATGTAAATATCGTTACCAGTACCACCCTTCATCACATCGAAGCCTGAATTAGCAATCAGGGTGTCATTACCAGCGCCACCTTCAAGAGTGTCATCTCCATTACCACCGTCAAGGGTGTCATTACCAGCACCACCATTCAAGATATTTTTACCTTGATTGCCAGTTAACTGATTATTCAGGGTATTACCAGTGCCATTAATTGCGGCTGAACCTGTGAGAATCAAGTTTTCTAGATTGGCTCCCAAGGTATAAGTAATAGAAGCTTTAACTGTATCAATTTCACTACTGATTGTAGAGGTTTCGGTGACGATATCTCCGGTGCTGTCAACAATGTAAGTATCGTTACCTGTACCCCCAGTCATGCGATCGCTACCTGCACCGCCATCAATGGTGTCGTTACCTGTACCCCCATCAATAGTGTCATTTCCATCGCCTGTATAGATAGTGTCATTTCCAGCGCCACTATTAATGATATCGTTGCCACCAACAGTATTAATGGTGTCATCTTTGCTCGTGCCGATGACTGTAAACTCCTCAATATCATGGAAACCAATGAAATCCAAGCGTGTATTATTTGTACTGCTGATTTGTCTAATGGCTGTGCCATAAATGCTACTGCCATTAAAACGCATACCAGTACCAGTATCACCAACAGAATAGTCTACGATGAGGCGGTCAATACCATCGCCACCATAAACAACATCACCATCATTGATACTTCCACCGCCTAGTCCGGCGTTAATTGTGTCATTACCTGCACCAGTTCTAATGAGATCGTTAGTCCGCAGTACAGCACCGTTAAAAATTCCCGAATGGGTAACAATGTCGTTACCACTGCCGGTAGTAATCGAAAATCCCTCAAAATTAATAGCAGTCACAACACCAGAAATATTGATATTGGTGAGGTCAGAAAGGTTAAGGTTAGCCGTTTGGGTGGAGAGGTCGAGGGTAAGGTAATCTAAGCCAGAACCACCATCTAAAGTACCAGCAACAGCAGTCACGCTGTCATTACCAGCACCCGCTTGAATGACATTGTTGCCATAGAATGTTTTGATAGTGTCATCTTTGCTAGTACCGATGACGGTGAATTTCTCAATATTTTTGAAGGCGACGTAATCCAATAGAGAACCGCTTTGATGTCGATTAGTAGTGCCTAAATTAGGGTTAACACCACTATTAAAAGACATAGCGCCCCCCGTATCACCAACGGAGTAGTCTATGATGAGGTGGTCAAAACCTTCACCACCATCAACATGGTCATCTTTAACTAGTCCAGGGTTAATGGTGTCGTTACCAGCACCAGTGCTGATAGTATCATTACTGCGAAACACTGCGCCATTGACAGAAACTGGTCTGATAACAGTGTCGTTGCCGCTACCTGTGATAATTTCCATGATTTTCTGTTTTTAAGGTGGGTAAAAAAGAATGCGCTAGAAGTATTTCGCAGCCAAATCCCATAAATTACGCAAACTAGCAAATTTTTTTCAGAGGGTGATCGCTGGCGATCGCTCTGCCAAAGCCTCCGGCTAACGCACTAAGAACTGCACAATAAAGTTTTTGGCAGTGTGCGTAATTTTTTCAATCTAACTACGAACTACTTAAAGAACAGACTTGGTTGCAATACAAAAGGTTAGATTGATGGTTACTCTCTCTAAGAAAAATGATTCTGACAATAGCTTTGACAAACAAATGCCCCGTTTTCCATCCTTACTCAAGACAATGTTTGTCATACCAACATTAGTCTTGAGTACGATCGCAGCTACTCATAAACCTGCACTTTCTGCTCAAGACTGCCCTTTTCAAGTTCATAATTCTGCCAATAGTTATGTAACCAGAATTGTAACTGAAGAGAAAAATATGTTCTTCTTGTTACCTCTGAATCTGCGTACAAGGATTGAAGAATGCACATACTTTGCTAACGAAGGTGCTTTTATTGCCTATGTGAGAATGGACTGGCAACACCCTTGGGAAGAAAATAAACCCTATGCTGCAATTGTGAGAATTCAAGGGGATCAAAGGTACTGGAATTGGGAACTCAAGAACTTTAACGCTAATTTAGGGCAGCATCTATTAACTGTAGGTTTTCTCAAAACTCTAAGTCAATAGTATTTAGTTACAGAGTCTACCTCTGCAAAATATAAACTTTTGTAACCAAAATACCTCTGTGCGTATAAACCATAGGCTTCAGATGAAATTCCCATAGAAGCAAGCGATCGCTTGCCTAAATAAAACATCTATGTATTCAGGGAAAAAAATGAAGCTTGTGGTTAAATATGCCAAAATTTTAGCAAAATTAACCGAATCTTTATAGTCTTTACGGTTTCAAAAACTTTAAACTTGTGCTGTGTGCTGAAAAGTGTCCGAATTTCCGATTTGGCTTGTTTTCGATTATACAACAATATGTTCTTAAGCAATGAAAAACCAATTCTTACAATTTGGCACGCTAGCAATTTGTACTATATTGACTGTGATTAGTGGCACTAGTATTGAACAGCTACTACCGAATAATGATAGTACAGCCGTAGCGCAAACAGCAGAGGAAGGAATTTCCCAGCAAATTTATCAAAAAGCCAGTCCTGCTACAGTCACAATTCAGACGGGTAGAGGTCATGGTAGTGGTTTTGTTGTTAGTCAAGATGGATTAATTGTTACCAACGCCCATGTGATTAAACCATCACCAAGGAAAGGGGAAAACCCGGACAATTATAATCCTTATGATTTTCCTAGCGTTGTGACTGTGATTTTTGCTGATGGGCGAACAGTAGCGGCTGATGTGTTGGGTTTTGGTAAAGGAGGAGTAGATTTAGCTATTCTCAAAATCCACAATCAAAAAAACTTGACTACACTACCTTTGGCTAAGGCTGGATCTGCTTCAGTAGGCGATCGCATTTTTGCTTTGGGGACTCCCCTGCATACAGACTTTAAAGATAATTTTACGCAAGGCTACATCACTCGCATCAACTCAGCAGATGGCGAAATTGAACATGATGCAAGGATAATGGGTGGTAATTCTGGTGGGCCTCTCCTGAATACCCAAGGTCAAGTAGTGGGAGTGAATACAGCAGGGATTGGGGAACTGAATACAGGTATGAACTTTGCTATCCCAGTTTCGCAAGTTCATTCTTTCATCGCCGCAGCTAGAAGAAAAGAAATTTCTAGCGTACCCACTATATTTAAACCCCAGGAAAAACCAAATCCTACCACTATCTCACTCAATGGTCGAGTGATTAACGATAACTTAGGTAAAAGCCGTCTAGTTAGAGACAATGGTAGTTTTGTCAATTTGTACCAATTTCAAGGTCAGACTGGTCAACAAGTAGTCATTGAAATGAACAGTCAAATGTTCAACTCAGTGCTAATTTTGTACCAACTTACGAGTGATGGTCGGCGTAAAGAAATCGCCCGAAATAATGACAAAGGGCCTGGTGATTTGAATGCACAGATTATCACTACATTGCCAGAAAGTGGGGTTTATTTAATATTTGCCAGTTCTCTAGATCCAGGAGAAACAGGCAATTATGTTTTACAAGCAACGACTAAACCCTAAATCAACACCATTTTTGAATCGGATTTCGCTGAATTCAACTTTAGTTTAGTTTACATAATTAGACCTATGCAAAACTCCAAAAAATTTATTAACTTAGTCTTTGCTGTTTGCACAACAATTACTAGCTTTGCCTATATTTCTCCTAGTTTCAGTCAATCAACGGCTGCTAAATCACAGCCTTCTCAAGTAACTTTTGTGTGTACAAAAAAATTTGACCAAGCAAGTGGCGAAAGAATACCAACCACGGCTGCTTGGATTCCTGAAAAAAGAAATCATGTATATTTTATCGGCTGGAAATCTGAATATTTTCCCGCATGGAATCCAGAAAAACGCTGTGAACACGTAACTCAGAAATTCCAAGAATTTTACTCCCAGAATCGCTTAAATTACATCACAGGCGGCACACACAACGGTTATCCGATTATTTGTGGAGTTACTAGCCTAGCAGAAACTTGCAATCTAGATAATCAACTATTTACCCTGAAATCTGGTGTTAATCCGAATGAAGTTATCCGCAGACTGATGGATATTTCAGAAGGTAAAGCATCAGAACCACTACTGCAAAATTCAGGTCATCAGATATATATTCCTGTACAAGCTTTCTTAGCTCAATCACCTATTATGGATATCGAACCATCAGCCAATACTCAGCAATAATCTAATAAGTGTGGAGTGCATTTTCTTGTGTGACAGCACTCCATCTTATGATTAAGAATTAGTTAGCTTACTTTTCGTTTTTGGCGAGTATTACGAATTATAAATTAAAAATTGATTACTTCTGATGAAAAAAATCATTATCCTAATTACCTGTTTAACTCTTTTACCCATCCCCGTCATAGCTAAAGAAAACCAACCCCAAACTTGTGAAATAGAACCCGCCCAAGCAGAAAGCGGCGAATACTCTCCACAACAACTGCAAACCCTAGCTAGCCAAACCACAGTCAGAGTTATCGGAAATAGCAACGGCGGTTCGGGAACACTACTCACCAAACGAGGTAATACTTACTTAGTCGTTACTAACTCCCATGTCATCACAGGTGTAAACGACATCAAAATCCAAACTACAGACAACAAAACCCACACAGCAAAACTTATTCCCAACCCCAACTTAGAAAACCTCGACCTAGCCCTGCTAGAATTTCAAACAAATCAAAACTACTGTCTTAGACAAATCGCAAATTTCATCCCCAAAAAGCAAACACCAGTCATCGCCGCCGGATATTCCATCGAAAAAAGAGAAATAGTCTATCGCCCTGGAACAGTGGAACAAATACCAGATAGACCACTCAAAGAAGGATATCAAATTGGTTACACCAGCGATATCGAACAAGGAATGAGTGGTGGTGCAATTATCAATAGTCGCGGAGAACTCATAGGTATTAATGGTAAAAGTGCCTATCCCCTACAAAACACAGGTTTTATCTATGCAGATGAAACAAAGCCCACAGAAGCAGAAATTCAACAAATGCGAACAGTCAGTTGGGGAATACCAGTTTCTACCTTTTTAGCGCAGGTAGACCAAAAAACATTAACAGCCTACTCCCTTCCCCTACCAAATGTGCGAGATAGCCTACCACAACCGCAACTTACAGGATGGTTAGGAGAATTAGAACGAAAAGCTAAACAAATCACGGTCAGAATTGACAGTACAAGTGGCGCAAATGGTTCAGGAATTATTATTGCTAAAAATGGCGATACATACACAGTATTGACAGTAGCGCACGTTGTTTGTGAAAGACCAGATGCTACTCAACCATGTGGTGATTATAAATATCAAATACTTACGCCTGATAGTAAACAATATCCTGTAGAAAAAAGTACGATTAAAACGGAAGAGGGTGTAGATTTAGGAGTTGTTAAATTTACAGCTAATAATCAGAATTATCAAGTTGCAACTTTAGCAAATTATAATCCGAATAATTTTGACTATATTTTTACTGCGGGATATCCCAAATTAGGAAATAGTTCGCCTTGGCGATTGACAATGGGAACAATTTTTGAAACGGAACAGGGATCATTAGAAACTCGTCAATCAGATTTTCAAAGTGAAAATGATAGCAGATTACGAACATCACCTTCCTTAACTGGAGGCTATGAATTAGTTTACACCAGCATCACCTATGGAGGAATGAGTGGTGGGCCAATACTAGATTCAAACGGTCGAGTTATTGGGATTCATGGACGCGCAGAAGCAGAAGTAGCTTATGATCAGAAAACTGGAGATTGTGGGATTAATGCTGAATGTCAAACACAAATTGGCTTTAGTTTAGGTATTCCTGTGAGTACATTTTTAGGGTTGGCGACGCGCTTTGATATTACATCACAAAAAGTAGAAAACACAAAACCACTCCAGCTAAATACACATCAAGTCAAGTCTATTGAAGAAACAGTATTATCAAATAATATCTCTCAAACAAATACTATAGCTAGTCAAGGGTTAGAAAGAGGAAATCAACTGTGGAGATTAAATCGTTTATCAGAAGCTGTCGCAGCTTTTGATAAAGTGATTGAGCAAAAACCATCATTTGTTTACTTGGCTTATTATGGCAAGGGTTTAGCATTAGGCTGGGATGGGAAATATCAAGAAGCTATGGTTGCATTTGAGCAAGCAGTGAAACTCAAAGATGACTTTATTCCTGCTTGGCTGAGTTTAAGTGTGGCCTATGGGAAATTAAACCAACCAAAAATAGCATTATTAGCGATAGATAAAGCTATACAAAAGCAACCAAAAAATCCCATACTGTATAACCAAAAATCTCTAATTTTAGGAGATATGCAAGAGTATAAAGAAGCGGAAGCAGCAATAAATGAGGCCATTAAACTTAGTCCTCGTGCTGTATTCTACACCAATCGTGGCGTTTTATACTATGAACAGAATCAATGGGAATTAGCTCTGACTGATTACACAAAGGCTATTCAAATTAATCCTCAAGATGCTCTTACTTACAATAACCGTGGAAATTTATATTCTGCTCTGAATCAATGGAAATTAGCTTTTGATGATTATGCAAAGGCTATTCAAATGAACCCTCAATATGCTGATGCTTATTACAATCGTGGTATTCTATACAAAAATCAGGAGCAATGGGAATTAGCCTTAGCTGATTATACTCAAGCTATTCGGATTAACTCTCAATTTGCTCAAGCTTATAACAACCGTGGTGTTTTATACTCTGAACTTAAGCAATGGGAATTAGCCTTAGCTGATTATACTCAAGCTATTCGGATTAATAATCAGCACGCTGAAGCTTATGGAAACATAGGATTAGTTTATGCACAAATTGGTAATAAACAAAAAGCTATTGAAAATTTCCAAAGAGCAGCCCAACTATTTCAAGCTCAAGGTAATACTGCTGATTATGAAAAAGTGATGAATATATTAAAACAGTGTAAAACAATATCAAAGTCTTTGTGTATATACATTTGATGCTTTTTTTAAACCTACTTTTTATCTAAGTTCCACTAATTACGAATTTTTTCCAGTGCTTCAATAGTTGCTTGTCTTCTTTGATATTTCGCACCTTGACATTTGCTAACTAACCTCTTAAATTTTTGCAGTGCTGTATTCCTATCTCCATTTCTCAAAGCCATACGCCCTTGCTGTTCCAATTGTTCGCAAGATTCAGGTGAAACAGTTGAAGAATTTATAGGATTTTTCAAGTCTTGCGATTCTTGTAGCACTTGCAATCTACTGAGTGATTGAGTTTTTATATCTAATTGATCGATAATATCCCAGATGCTTAGAACTTCTGCAAATTGATCTGTTTTTAACAACTCTAAACTTTGTTGCTGATAAAGTTCTGTTGCTACTTGAAAATCTACTAACTTTTTTTCCGTCTCTTCTTGGATCGAGCCTCTCTGATGATAAGCTGCTGCATATAGAGGATTCAGTTGAATTGCTTGACTAAAATCTGTAATTGCTTTGCGTTTATATTCTGCAACTTTATCTATCAGTGCAAAAGGGCAAACAATTCTTAATTTATCAACTATTTCACAACCTGGTATATTTCCATCCGAATTCAATGGTTGTGGTTGGGTATATCGAACATAAATTAAACCTCGTTGATAATAGGCTTCTGCATTTTTAGGATCTATTTTTATAGCTTGTGTAAAGTCTGATAACGCCCCTGAATAATCTTGTTGTTTAACTTTAAGTTTACCTTTTAAAAGCCAGTTAGTAGCTGTCTGTTGTTGGGTAGGGATGGGAGATGCTTCAACTTTTGAAATTACTACGTTATACATAGTAGAAGTAGCAATTATCAGGCTAAGACAAGTAACAGGTATTTTGAGGCAGAACATGAGAGTAATTGGTAATTATAATAACTCTGGTTTTTGTTGATTGCTCATATAGAAAATATTTTACAATGCTCGCTCAACTACAAATATTGCGATCGCCTACATCTAACTCTTGATTTGTCGTCAAATAATCTTGCAACCAATCACAACTACGTTTTTGTAAATCACTAATATTGAAATTCCATAAAATTACATGATTTTTGATGTCTACAGAAGCTAGAAAGTTCCCATCTAAACTTAAATTAAATTGAGAAATATCTGCTTTATGTCCTACGAGGGTATGCAGTAGTTCTCCATCCAAATTCCAAAACTGAATTTTGTTTGCACTGGCTGTAATCATAACCTCGCCGTTAGGACTGAAAGCAATATCAGATACATTGTCGCTATGTGCTATGCTACGTAGCATTTCACCAGTTTGACTATCCCAAAGCTTCACAGTTTTATCGGCTGCTGCCGTCGCAATTATTCTCCCATTGGGACTAAAATTAACGTGAGAAACATTATCTTTATGTCCTGATAAAGTTTTTAATAAATCTCCAGATAAATTCCACAGTTTTACTGTTTTATCTCCAGCCATTGCTAAAGTCTTACCGTCAGGACTAAAGTTAATTCTAGTTAGAAACTGATTATCAGTCTGCCAGCTTTTTAATAAATTACCTTCTAGGTTCCAAATTTTTACTTTTTTGTCAATTCTGCTAATCGTGACAATCTGATTATCATCAGGACTGAAACTAATATCTTGAATAGGTTCAAAGATATTTGCATTCTGAGGAGTAATATCATGTCCCTGCCAACTTTTTAATAAGTTTCCTGATAAATCCCAAAGTTTAATTTGATTATCTTCACCAATGGTGACTATATTTTTACCTTGGGGATGAAAAATTACTTTGATAATTTCTGTGCTATGTGCTTTAAAGCTTTGTACTAATGTCCCATCCCGTCGTCGCAAGCTGACGATACCTTGTTGATTACTGACTGCGATAGTTTCCTTATCTGGACTGATAGCTACATAATTACCAGAGACAGTTGGTAAAATACCTTGTAAACGCCAAAGTTTCACCGTTTTATCTGCACTTGCACTTGCTAAAATTTGACCATCAAGACTAAAACTTACCTCTGATGCTTTCCCACCATGTCCTGCAAATTTGTAGAGTTCTTTTTTATCTTTAATACTCCAAACTCTAACTGTATCATCAGCACTTGCAGAGGCGATTAATTCACCATCGGGACTAAAACAGACATCTAAAACTTCATCACTATGAGCAGTAAATGTATCTAATAATTTACCTGTTATATCCCATACCTTCACACTTTTATCTTTACTACCTGTAACTAAAGTTTGACCATTTGGACTAAAATTGACACTGAGAACCGCATCATTATGACCTTGTAAATTTGTTAATAATTTGCCTTCTCTACTCCAGACTTTTACAGTATTATCAGCACTGGCGGTTGCCAATTTTTGACCATCCGCACTAAAACTTAAATGCCAAATTTTTTTATTATGAGCAGAAATAGTTTTTAAGAGTTTACCATCAATTGTCCAGAGCTTGACTTGACCGTTTTTTGTAGCAGTTGCTATAGTTTGACCATCAGGACTAATGTTAGTTGCCCATAATCCATCTTTTTCGAGAAAATTTAAAATAGGTTTCTCTACAAATAAATTGATTGCAGAATTATATCGCCAAACAGTAATTTTATTATCAAAACTAGCCGTTATTAAATATTGATTATCAGGGCTAATAATTACACTAAAAATATGATTATTATTTACCTTCAGGGTTTGCAGTAAGTTTCCCTTGCGTCCCCATAGCTTAATTTGGTTTCGGCTGGCTGATGCTAATATCTGACCGTTAGAACTGAAGTTAAGACTGGCAACTTCGTCTGGATGTCCTGTTAAGCGGTTGTATTCGCGGATTTGATTGATAACTTCGAGATTATTACCTAATATACCTATCTTAGTGCTGTTATCTAAATTGGTTAATGTTTTTAAACTTGTCAAACTTTTTAATATTGGTATTAATCCTGCTATTTCATCTCCTGAGTTAGTTAAAGATTTACCTGCAAGACTTAGGGATTTTAACTCGTTAATTTGTGCTTGTTGACGTTGAAAATCGGCTTGTTGCCATTGAAAGAAGGCGAAGCAAGCGAATATTGAAGTTACTATTATTCCGCCAGTCAAACCGATAATTTTTGTTCTTTTAGCATTAAGTTCTTTTTGTTCTTCTCTTTGCCGCAGTGCTAAACTTAAATTAATAAAATCCTGTTCATAATTACTAATTTCTGTCGGGCGTTGCATTAACCATATTTCGGCATCAAATAGAGGTTTTCCCCGCAATAAACCCCCATCATCTTGATGACTATTTTCCCATTGTCGGATGTTTACCCTTAATTGTTCTTGCCAACGGCGGAACTCTCCATGATTAATCATCCATTGTTTCAATGTGCGCCAGTGTTTAATTAATGTTTCATGAATAATTTCCACGGTTTCAATTTTAGTCAATTCGTTACGGTTAGTTACAACTAACCGCGCATCTGCTAACTGTGCGACTAAATGCCAATTTGCTTCCCCAATTTCCTCACGAGTCGCTAAACGACGGACATCTGCGTTGTGTTCTCCTGGTTGCACTAGCTGAATAAATATCTGTTGCACCTTTTCCTTGTCTGCTGTACTCAGTTGGGTGTAGATTAAATTTGCATGGCTGGCTAGGGCGGTTTCTATTCCCCCAATGTCTGTGTATGCTTGATGGGTTAGCCATCCTTGTTGTTGCTGTTGCCACAACTGAGTTAAGGTAAATTCGAGTAAGGGTAAGTGACTGGGAGACTCTAACACCGCATCAATGAGGCGTTGGGTTAATCCTGGTTCTAATTGTACATTCAGACTATGGGCAGGTTGAGTGATCGCACTCTCTAACTCTACGGCATTCATCGCACCCAAATTTAATTGGGCATCTTGTAAGGCATCGCTCAAAGGACGGTAAGATAAAGCTTCACCAAAAAAATCGGCTCTTAAGGTTAAAACTAAGGTAAAGTTGGGAACAAACTTCACCGCATTCAGGAGACGATCTAAAAAGATTGTGCGTTCTTTAGTATCCTGACAAAGAGTGTAGAGTTCTTCAAATTGGTCAGCAATCACAACTATATGAGATTTGGGTGAGGCTGTAATGGTAGACTCTAAAAAGTCTTGCAAGGCAGTATCGCTGTTTCTTAACTCGACTTCCAATTCCAACTCTCGCAATCTTTCCCTATTCCCCAATCCTTGAGAAAGTGCGATCGCTAAAGATTCTAACGGATTATTCCCAGGACGAAAAGACACAATCTGCCAAAGATGACTTTTATCTCGCTTCAATTGGGGAATCAACCCCGCAAACACCAGCGAAGATTTTCCACTTCCTGAAGCCCCAACAACGGCTACTAAATTTTTTTGCTTCACCGCAGTTACTAACTGCTGCGTCACCGTTTCTCGTCCATAAAAATAGGGTGCATCTGCTTCTTGAAAAGCCGCTAAACCCTGATAGGGACATTTAGCTACAGCCCCCATACTCTGCCAAGTGGGAGGTGTTGATAACAAATTTTGTATAATTACAGGCAACCAACTAGCACAAGGATATTCTGTTTCTAAACCCTGTAATTTTTTGCGGGAAATACTTACAGATTGATAGAAAGATTTTCCCCTTGTAAACTGTTGCATAAAGTCTTTTAAAAAGTGATGGGCTACCTTATCTGGTACGGGTTCGCGCATCACAATTATTTGGGGAATATGCAGACTTTCTAACTCAGATGCAATTCCCAAGCCATCGCAAGAATTAAAAAAAGCGAACTGTAACCCTTTGGTAACGGCGGTTTGCAGCCCATACCGCAACTCTTCCATTGTTAAGCTATCGGTGCGATTGAGAAAAATTCTCCCTTTTGTTGACTCTGTACGACTATGACCAGAGAAAAATATCATATCCCAGCCTGTGTCATCCCAGAGATATTTGTTGAGTTCTGCGGGTGTAGGTTCAGCTAAAACGACGATTTCGGCGGCTTCTTGGCAATATTGTTTGAGTAATTTTTCATCTTCAGCAACGTTAATACCTTCACTATTGCCCAAGATAATTAAAATGCGGGGATTTAGGCGTAGACTTTTTGGCAGTCTGTAGGATGACAAAGAACTAAAAGCTATCTCTGCATAAGCATAAGGCTCAAATAAATCCCATAAATGCCAAGGTAATTTTCGCTGTTGAGTTTCATTTGTGCGAATAATGACGCGCACTTCGTCAGCAATATTTAAATGTGTTAAGCATAATTCCTTAATTTGTCGTAATGAATCTGCTTGTAACCAAGTAATAAAATTTTGTTTGAGAATATCCGTTTGAGTGTAACATTCTTGTTTTAAAGCTTGAAATTTAACATTAGTAATCTGGTCTTTTTTCGGTTTAATGCGGTATCCATCCAGACTACGATAACTTTTAGACCAATCTTGATAGATGTTAGGTAGGGTAGGAAGGGGAGATAATTTTAAGGCGTTGTCACTTAACTCGACATCAGCAGGCGAACCATCTTCGCCAATTTCTAGACTAACGCGAAACCCCTCATAGAAGTCACCATCCAGTTTGAGGACAACTAATTTGTTCATCACTCCTACCCCAGCAAAAACCTCTCTCTATTTTCAATTCGGTTTGCTTGGCAATATTTTACGCGAATGTCTAAGATTATTACAAAAATTTACTCTATGTAAATAGCGATCGCGCTACCATATCCCATAGCTTGAGAACTATAGTGTGCAAGACTTTGGTGCTAAACTTTAAACCAGAGTCAGGAGCAAGTCTCATGTTTCAAGCTTTACCGAAAACAGTAACTTTTGCAGAATTCCTGAATTGGAAGCCAGATGGCGGATGTTACGAATTACATGATGGGGTAATTGTTGAAATGCAGCCAGTAGGAGATCATGAAGAGATTAATGGTTTTTTAGCTGGCGAAGTAACTTACGAGTTTAAAAGATTAAAACTTCCTTACATCATACCCAAGCAAGCACTTGTCAAAATTCCTGATAAAGAGTCTGGGTATTCACCCGATGTAATAGTGATTAATCAAAACCATCTTTCATCAGAACCGATGTGGAAAAAATCTTCAACGGTGACTCAAGCTGCATCTGTTCCCCTAGTTATAGAAGTTGTGAGTACCAATTGGAAAGATGATTATGCACACAAGCTAGTTGACTATGAAACTTTCGGCGTTCCTGAATATTGGATTGTGGATTATTTAGCTTTGGGTGGTAGGCGGTACATAGGTAATCCCAAACAACCAACTATTTCTATTTACTATTTAGTAGAAGATGAGTATCAAGTTAACCAGTTTCGAGGAAGCGATCGCCTGATATCCCCAACATTCCCAGAGTTAAATTTGACTGCTGAACAGATTTTTCAAGCTGGGCGATCGTCAACCGAGTGAAACCCAAATAAACCGAGTATTTTCGCTGTTGGGTTACACTCCCAGAAGCAAAGCTAAAAATAATACTAAGCTTGATATTGCACTAACCAAGCTTCTAAATCAGTTAAACTAGAAAAATCAAGTAAAGCCTCTGCTAAATCATCTAACTGCGTTGATTCCAAAGCTTGAATCTTCAATAATTGTGCAGGTGGTACAGTTCCAACTTTACGGCGAAGTAGTCGTGTCACAATCGCCAAAGCTTTTTCCTGCTGAATATCCTGATAAATTACAGACTCGCGCATAGCATCACTCCGTAATAACCTTGTAATCCTTAAGTTTCTTTGCGCCTACCCTGCGGGAAGCCGCTCCGCGTCTATGCGCCTTTGCGTGAGAAAAAATCCTTCCATTTATGATGTTTATTGTTGTAATTCTTTTAAGAAATTTATCACTCTTTCATAACTAACAGTGTTCTCTTGAGCTTGGAAAAGTCGGGCTGCTTGCTGTAAATCTTGAATAGCTTTCTGTTTATCACCTTTTTCAGAGTAAACTAACCCCCGATTGTAATAAGCATTAGCTTTATCAGGATTAATAGTAATAGCTTTAGTATAATCAGCAACAGCTAAATCCCATTCCTGGAAGTTTTGGTAAAGAAGCCCACGATTGTTGTAAGCTATATCTAACTTAGGATCAATCGCAATAGCTTTGGTATAATCAGCTAGAGCTAAATCCCACTTTTTAAGCTCTTCATAAAGAAGCCCACGATTGTGGTAAGCAACAGCATCATTAGGATTAATTGCAATATTTTTGTTGAAATCAGCTAGAGCTAAATTCCACTTTTTAAGCTCATAATAAAGAATTCCTCTATTTTTGTAAGCCAGAGCAAACATAGGATTGATTTTAATAGCTTTATTATAATCATTTAAAGCTAGATTAAATTCTTGAAGCTTATAGTAAAGTATCCCTCGATTATAGTAAGCTGGAGCTAATATAGGATTAATTTCAATAGCTTTATTATAATCATTTAGAGCTAAATTAAATTCTTGAAGCTTATAATAAAGACCTGCTCGGTTATTATAAATATCAGCATCATTAGGATTAATTGCAATGACTTTGTTGTAATCAGTTAGAGCTAAACCCCATTGATTCTGCTCATCGTATACAACACCACGATTGTAGTAAGCTTGAGCCAATTCAGGATCAATTGCAATAGCTTTGTTGAAATCAACTAGAGCTAAATCCCATTTTTGAAGCTCTTTGTAAATAAACCCTCGGTTATTATAACCATAAGCAAACTCAGAATTAATTGCAATAGCTTTGTTGAAATCAACTAGAGCTAAATCCCATTTTTGAAGCTCTTCGTAAATAAGCCCTCGGTTATTATAACCATAAACAGATTCAGGATTAATTGTAATAGTTTTATTGAAATCAGCTAAAGCTAAATTCCATTTCTTAAGCTGATAGTATAAAACACCACGATTGTTGTAAAATACAGCGCGTGGATGAATCTCAATAGCCTTATTTATTGTTATTTCTGCTTCTAGATATCGTTTTAAACCATTTAAAATCGCGTATTTTTCATTATACAAGTTTGGGTTGTTTGGCTGTTGTATAATTGCTTTTTCTATAGCTACCAATGCTTTATCTAGTTGCTTGAATCGTCGGTGAAATACACTTAGTGATTGCCAAGCACTAACAAAGTCTGGTTTGAGTTTAACTGCTGACTCTAACGCGGCTATTGATTCTTTATATTTTCTATCTTGGAATAATACCAAACTCTTACCATAATAAGCTAAATAAACAAAATTAGAGTTTTGTTTAATTACTGTATCAAATGCTATAACTGCTTCCTCACTACGACGTAACCTCCACAGTTGATTTCCCCTTTCTATCCATTGACGCGCTGTTGTATTCCCTCTGGAGACATTAATTGACAATACAGCTTCTTGAATAGCCTTACTTTGTTGTGTATTGAGTTGTGGTGCAGAAATAGTTTCTACTTTCTGTGGCTGTACTTCAAATCGTTTTGCTATTCCTAAAAAAGTACTGACTGGAATGCCTAAACTATAGCCTAGTTGTATTTGCTCTTTTGTATATTGTTCGTAAATTTGCCCTTCTGCGCGTCCATGAATCCCAATCACTCTTCCTAAAGAATCTAATACAGGGCCACCACTCATCCCACCATAAGTAATGCTAGTATAAACTAATTCATATCCTCCCGTTAGGGAACTGGCTGTTTGTAATCTACCAGAGCTATCAGTTTGGAAATCGGATTGTCTAGATTGGAGCAATCCCAGTTCTTTTTCAAAAATCTGCCCTATTGTTAACCGCCAAGGAGAGTATTTATCACCTAATTTGGGATAACCCGCAGTAAACATATAGTTACCAGTATTAGGATTATAATTTGCTAAAGTCGCAACTTGATAATTCTGGTTACTAGCAGTAAATTTAAAAACACCTAAATCTACACCTTCTTCTGTTTTAATCGTGCTTTTATCTACAAGATATTGTTTACCATCGGGCGCAAGTATTTGATATTTATAATCACCACAAGGCTGTTTAGCCTCTTGTCTTTCACAAAGGACGTGTGCTGCTGTTAATACTGTATATGTATCTCCATTTTTAGCAATTATTACCCCAGAACCATTTGCGCCACTTGTACTGTCAATTCTGACGGTAATTTTTTTGGCTTTCTCTTCTAATTCCCCTAACCATCCGGTTAATTTAATTGGGCTATTACTATCAGGACTTTTTGGTAAAGGTAAAGAATAAGCTGTCAATATTTCTGTATTCACCTGTGCTAAAAAGGTGGATACTGGTATTCCCCAACTGAGTTTTCGCATTTCTTGGATTTCTGCTTCTGTGGGACGAGAATTATCAGGATACACATAACCTGTATTTAAAATAGGATAAGCACTTCTACCATTTATCCCAATTAGTTCTCCACGCGAGTTAAGAATTACTCCGCCACTCATTCCTTGTTCAATGTCGCTAGTGTAACCAATTTGATATCCTTCTTTAAGCGGTCGTTGTGCAATTTGTTGAATTTTACCTGTGCGAAATACTAACTCTCCTTTTTCTGAAGAATATCCCGCCGCCATAACTAATGTCTCTGGGTTGGGAACTGACGCAGCAATTTCTTGGGGTAGACAATAAGTTTGGTTTGACTGGAATTGAATTAAGGCTAAATCAAATTTATCGAAGTTAGTTTTGGGCAGAATTTGTGCAGAATAAGTTTTACCATCAGATGTTTGTAATTTAATGCTGTTCACTCCTCTCACAACATGGGAGTTAGTCATCACTAAGTAGGTATCACCTTTTTTCGCAAGTAATGTTCCCGAACCGCCGTTATTGTCACCAATGACTTTTACTGTAATATTCTTAGCGAGGCTTTGCAGTTTTTTTTCTGAATATTCCCCGGTTTCTGGGTTTTCTGGTGCGATTTTGCAAGCAGTAGTTTCTACTTCTGCTTGAGAGATTTTATCCAAGAATGTTTGAGTAGCAAAAGTGTGGGAGGGTAACAAAAGTAAGGAAGCTATCAGGATAATAGTTTTATTCATAAAAACTAGACGATTTGGTTTTGCGAACAAAGACTGTGTGAATCTCACGCAGAGAGTTAAATTAAACTTCAAATACTCTACTTTGTTGGAATTCTCCATGAGTGATTATAATTTGGAATTTTTCTCCTAGTTCAGCACTAAATTCTAATTGAATCCAATTATCTTCATTTCTTGATGTGACAGATAAAACATTATCTCCTGATTCATCATTAATGCTTAACTGGACTCCTTCAGGTAAAACATTATTTCTAATAGGATATACTTGGGTTAAAATCTCAATTTCACTTGCTGTTGCTTCAGAAATTTTTACTACTAAAGCCACAGATATTTGCTCAATGGGCATTCCCAAATCAATTTTTTGTCCCCGCGTCGTAGTCACAGCACTCTTAAAAGCTAATCCCAATTGTTGCGGGTTTAATAGTTGTTCTATACTTTGCCAACTTGTATCGATAAATCCGTGCAACCACTGTCCCAGATTCACAATAGTGGATGAATTTTCATGATGGGGAGATTTAGCTATTTCTAGTTCGCTCAGATAAAGTAAAAAATCTTCTAAAGATTGTAATTGACTTAGAGGAATTTCAGCTTCCGCTTGAGGCGTAAAACCTAAAATCGTTGCTTCTTTGCAGTCAGAGCTTAATTGTACAGCTACGTAACCGACTCTATCTGACCAAACCTCTGCCGGAATTTCGCAAACTTCAGCAGTTGCTAAAACCGGACGGCATTCTATTTTACCGATATTTTCTATTACTAAATCAGCTACATTCATCAATTTAATTGTCAGGCGATCGCGGCTATCACTCGCTTGCAAATCAGTAGCAAAACCCATACACTGGAGATAGGAATCTACAGCATATACAGCCAGAGTATTCACATAAATTTGTTGTTGCTTAAGAGAGTTAGAAATTGATTTGCTATATTCTTCAGCAATAGTATGAGCTTCTCTAGTTAGAGTTATGCTAAAAGTCAATTGTTCAGTCATACTTTTCATCAGAAATCTCCATTTTTTAGAAAAAATTAATTGAATTTCTATATATACTTCTTTAAATAGGGAACAATATTACGCATTTGACGCTGATAAAAAGTAGAAGCAGTTGAAATTGGTACTTTTAATTCTTCAGAAATTTCTTTCCATTGTTTACCTTCTAAAATCAGTAGCAGAATTACTTTTAAACTAGCTTGTGGATTTCCTTTTATATACTCGTTACTTAAAAATTTTTCTGGATCATTTTCGATAATTTCTTTTAGTTGCTCTTGATCTGATATCTCATGCTCTATAGGTACATCTTCGTTTAATGTATCTAAAGAGCTAATTTCTTGTTGCTTAGGACTCCAAGTCATTCCTCTTTTTTGGTCCTTTCTTCCTACATCAGACATTCGCCTGGAGAATATTGTATTTACCCAGGTCATTACATCATATTCTGACTTATATTGTTCTATTTTTTGACAAATTTCTATAAATGTGAGTTGTAATGCTTCATCATAATAATCTTGATAGTGAGGCGATCCCAACCACTTACTTTGCTTGCTCAATTTTCCAGAGTACTTAATAGCATTGATTAGTTTATTTAAAGCGATACGTCGCCTGGCTCTGTCAGTGGGATTTTGACTGTTAGCCGGATATTGCTTGGCTTCATTAACTAACTGTTGTAGTTCCTGGTTGAGCGTGTCGTCTCTTAGAGGAAAATCATTTGTCATCTCACACTCCGATCGCTCCAGTAGGGAATATCTATTCTGGTATCTTCCCTTAGCTTGAGATTTTACGCAAAATGTATGGGGAACTATAAAACTTTACCAATTTCCAACCAAGTTATCAAAGACAACAGCTGCATCCATTAGAAGATAAGACTGGCGGCGACTATGCCCAAATCGATCACGGCAATATTCCTCAAATGTGCGATGCGTGGAGCGATAGAGTCTGCGATCACGTAATTCCATCAACGCTTTACCTGCCTCAAAAATGCCCGTTCTACCTTGCGTTCGAGGTGCAAGCGAGTTACTGTCATAGCTTCAACATTATCATTTCATCACTCCCAATATCTGCAATATGTCCTTAACATGTGCCTTCTGTTACTCCATCTGCTGAACTCACTTCAGCAAGGCCTTGGGAATATACTTTGATGTCGCCTTCACTCCAAAACTCGAGCGTGATAATAAGCCTGCTGGTAATCCTTGTCTCATCTGCTAGTTTCCGACTCCAGCACCCTCAACACCTTTTCCTCCAACCCCGTCAAATAAGCCCGCTTCAGCTTCCCCAACGACTCCAAAAACTTCTGCACGGATTCCTCCAGCCCACCAGAATACACCCGTGAAATGCGATTGCATATCTCCTGCATCTGCTGACAATCCTCCGCCAGGTATTCGTAGGACTTCAGATGCTTCAGCCCAACTGTCAGTTCGCCATCCCAAGTCCTCACGGTGCAACTGAAGTCATTCACTTGAGTGACAATTGCCCAGCAACCGCCTTTGCCCCTGAGTTCGGGATTGTCTTTGGCTAAGATTTGGCAGACTTCACCCAACTGGTAGGTGTTGGGTACTTGGGTGCGTTCCATGATGCGCTGCACTACATCTTTGACGATTTTACCAGTCGGTACTTTACTGCCAGCTTCTTCTACAGCCTGTTGCCAAACTTCCTGTTGCTGCTGGGGTTCTAGTTTAGTGAGTGGGCGAATTTGCCCTTCTGCTGTTGGTAAAATGTCCACAATTTGTGGACATTCAGTAAGATTGTCCACAACGATAGCCGCATCAATCAATTGATAAGAACGGGAACGATTGTAACCAAATCTGTCCTTACAATATTCCTCAAATGTGCGGTGGGTGGAGCGATAGAGTCTGCGGTCGCGCAATTCTGCCAATGCCTTACCTGCCTCAAAAAATGCCCTCTCGACTTTTCGCTCCAGGTGCAAGCGATCGCTTTGTTCTTCTGGGGTTAATTCTGGAACTTCAACAGCAGGAACATCGATGGTTACTACATCTTGATTGTCCTGGTGAGAAAAATCTTGCGGGTTAGCTACTGGTTGTAAGTCACTGGATGTAGAGGTGGCTTTTTTGCGCTTACGGGGTGGGATATTCATGATTCCACCTCTTTTGGTTCAGTGGCATTTGCTCAATTCAATTGCAGATAGAGTTTAATTTTGATGTTCATGAGCAATTACTGTTGGGCTTACCATTGGTAACAACAAAGCATCACTACAGGAAGTTAGAGCATTACAGCTAACGATCATCAACGTTTATATTGAGCTAATGTTTTATCCAACTTCTTGAGCTAAAGCAGCTTTCACCTCTGCATCAAAATCTACATCAAGAGCTTCAGAAAGTTTTCGCAAAGTTTCACGAGGTAAAGATTTTGCATCTTCGCTTTCAATACGGTAAAGGTTAGCAACACTCATACCCGCTTGTGCTGCAACCCATGTTGGTGATAATCCTTTAGTCTCACGAATTTCTCTAATTCGTTTGCCCAACCCAGGCAGATCAACAGACAAAGTAACTTGCATTAAGTTCATAAATTCACGTCTCCATTAATGTACTCAGATCATAGCGTTTCTTTCCTCACGTTTCAAGCATAACTTTTCTAGTCTCGCTTGACAAGTAATACTATAAAATATAAGCTAAAAGTATTCGCAGCTACCGTCATAACCTAAAAAGCTCTTTTGACTGCTAACACTGCTGTGAATAAACAAAAACAAAGACGACCGCGTTTCTTGGCCGGAGCAGCGATCGCCTTTTGCAAAACATCCACCATACTGATGGAGTACCAATAAATTATGACCTATCTCAAATACACTCATCAACAGCTGCAACACAAATCCATAGCTAGACTAAAGCAAATCTATTGTGAAGTCGGCTGCACAGTTGAGGTACTTGACAAGCGGTGCAAGGATGCTTGGATGAATGCGATCGCCGAGTATCAGGCAATCAGGGTTGAGACAGTCATTGATGCTACCCCCGATGAACAAGCCATAGCCCAAGCCGAACTTGACCAGTACATTGCAGATCAAGCCGAAGCCATAGCCCCTCAGCTGACCACAGTAGAAATCAACTGCTACCACTACGAAGTTTACGCACTCAAGCAACTGGTCGCTTACATTGCCTACGACTATGACGAGTTTGTTACACAACCTTGGGTAGTCATGGTCAATGGCGAAGAGATTTTCCGGGATACCACAATCGCCCGATGCCAACGATTCATCGAATGGCAGCACAAAGTTAAGTCGGAAGTAGTAAGTCGGAAGTCGGAAGTGGAAAAATGCCCTGAAGATAAAGTTGGAACTTCGCAGATAGAAGACGCAAGTAAGTTACCTCCGACTTCTGACTTCCGATTTCTGACTTCTTCAGTTGATGGAACACTCAACCCACAAAGTGAAACTGAAGTACCGGAAGTCCCAACAATTTTAGAAATCTCGTTTTATGACCAAGAGGCATTTGTTGGGGATGAATTGGTAGCCAGCATTAGCTATGACCACGGCAATTACCAGAATTTGTACTGGCGGGTAATGATTAACGGACAGGAAATTTTCCGAGACATCAGTCCTGCTAGATGCCACAGCTATATTAAACAGCAGTACCAGCAAGGCAAACTTCCATTGCAAGAGCAGTTAGAACCGGAAGAACCTTGGGCTACTGGTAACGAAATCATGGCTGAAATTTTTACTGAATGCGAGAACTATGGGTTTGAAATGCTTGACGATGGTATTTACCAGAATGATGTAAAGCTCGGTGAAGTCGGATGCACTGATGGTCGTTGGTGGGTAGTACGTGCAGCACAAGATAGTCAACGTATTCCATGTAACTCGGCAGCAGATGCTGTGCAGTTGTTGTCAGAGAGCGCAGCTGATGAATATTTGGGATATCGACTACTTGAACACCTCAGCCCTAGAGAATGGCGATCGCATCTTTCAGGCGCAGCCCAAGGTCAAAAATTGGTAACAGCTTAAAACCAACTGTGGGCAGCAATTTCCACTGCTGCTCACTCAATTTTATTTTCCGATACCAGACAGTGCGTAAGCGTAGCTCAAGTTCGCAGATGTGTCTTGTTGGTATAGCAGACGCACTACTAAAAGAAGTTATCGCTCGATTGGCATATTCAAGCGCCGCAACAGTTTCATGCGTCAAAAATTGGGAGTAACTATGGACGCGAGCGCATTTCACATCAAAGATGAGTTGGGATTTTGTACCCGTCAAAATGATGGGGTCAGTGGGATGACGGTGAGAGCTTTGTCTAATTTCTGCGGACTAGCAATTGGATCTAGCTCTGCTATCTCTAATCTACTAACGCAAATTGAGGATTCAGACCCGGAAACGAACAACCTGCCAGAAACGCTAAAACCTTTGGCAGGTCAACGGTTGCGGCTGGAAACGAATGAAGCTCAAGGCAGTATGTTCATTATTGATGAAGTCTGCCACGCGATTTTGGAATACTACGCGATAGATGCCCGGAAATACAAAGGTAAACAGGTCGCTATTAGAAATTACCGCATGGTTGCCAGAGCAGGGCTACGAGTATTCATCTGGTCGCAAACTGGTTACTCTCCTCAATCTGTTAGTAGTGAGCAGTTGGCATTACTTGACTGCATCCCTACTATGCAACAGGAGATTGCTCAACTCCAATCCCAAATCCAAAACCTCCTGCCCCCATCTGCCGACTTCATCCCGCCAGGCTGGAATGAAGAAGTATGGCGAAAGCTTGCCCCACAGGACAAACGTCATTTTCGCTTTTTGTATCGTCGTCGTGGCTTCCGTCCTTCTGGTCAAGGCACAAATGAGCAACTGGCATTACCTCCTGTAACTACTGAGCAATTGAAGCAGCGACAACGGGCAGAATTTGAGCAGCTCGTCGGTGAGTCCTCAGCCCAGGAGAAACAGCAATTAGAAGCAGCAAAACAACAAGCACTGAAACAACTTTGGTTACAAGGAGAACAAGATGATACAGATGTCCCTTTTTAATCAACTAACCCCAGTTTTACCAGTCACTTATTACCCAGAGTTCCTCAGCCAAGAAGAAGCTGGCGTGTTATACCAACACTGCCTAAAACTGCAATGGCAACAGAATCAAATCAAAATGGTCGGTAAAACTTTACTTGTGCCCCGGCTAGAATGCATTTATGGTGACGAAGGTTGTGAGTATTTGTATTCCAAGAGCGTGCTACTGAAACCACTGCCTTGGACTTCATTACTGGCCGAGTTGAGGGATAGGATTACTGCTCTGGCTGGCTACAAATTCAACATAGTCATCGGCAATCAATACAGCATTCAATTCAAAATTCAAAATTCAAAATTCAAAATGAAAGGAACAAATCTTAATTTTGCATTTTGCATTTTGCATTTTGAATTCCCGAAGGGTGGCTGGCACGCAGATAATGAATCGTCGATGGGTGTTAATCCAGCCATCGCATCTGTAAGTTTGGGTGTGGAGCGAAAGTTTCAGATAAAGCCCATCGGGGGCAAGCCGACTGATTTCTGGCTGGAGCATGGGAGTTTGTTGCTCATGCACCCAGGATGTCAGTCCACGCACCTTCATCAAGTTCCCAAGACCAAGAAATTGGTTGGCACAAGAATTAATCTAACTTTTCGTCCGCATGTGGGAGGTAGAAAATGACTAGCTTTACCTCCGCAGTACTTGGAGAAATACACACTCCCGTCAATATTCTCTCTGAATTTCTGGCGACTTTTAACCGTCGCCAGAAGTGCAAAGCCGCAATACTATCTTGGCTGGATGGTAAGCACTACTATGGGCATGAATGGGTAAGAATCACATTTGAGAAGTTGGCTGATATTTTGGGTTACTGTCGAGAAACTATCAGCCGTCATATGAAGGAGTTAGTTTTCGATGACTTAATCAAAGAACAGGCTGCTCAGAAATTTCCCAAGGATACAGCTTGTGAGTATCAATTGAATCGGGAAAAGCTCACACAATTACTCGCTTTTCAACGATGCGAAAAAATTGACACAGATGTGCCAGATATTTCGACAAGATGTGCGAATAATCCAGCAACATTTGAAACTACTTTAAACCTTTTAAAAGACAACAACACTGCTGTTGGGGAAAAAAAGGATGAAGGGGTAGAACAGAGTGAATATGAGCCAGTTCACCAAGCACCACAACCAGAGCAACCCCAGATGACTCGCTTTGTTGATGAATTAGAACTGAATAAATCGACAGGGGAGATAGACCCTCATGAGGACGAGTTTTCCGAGGCGCAGGTCAAAGTCGGTTCAAGTACGTATCAGCCTAGCAAGCACGAGGTTGCTGAGGTTTGTACTGAGTTACGGCGGTTACGAATAAACCCAGAGCCATGTTTGGGAGTGGTGAAGAAATATTGGAGCAATGTTGCCGGGGCACTTGCATATCTCAAAGAAGCACTCCAAACTTGGCAATCAGTCAACTCACCCACTGGCGTGTTTATCGCAGCTTGTAAAGAAGGCAAGAAACCTCAAAACACAGCGACGGCAGATGTAATTGCTTGGTATGAATGGGCAAAACGCCAAAGGATAGTTGCAGCAATGTCTGGCAAGGTTGTCTATACACCTGATGGGGAGCCTGTGGATTTGCAACAGATGATGCGACAGTATCCGCTTAAAGAGTAAATGAAGCAATACTGCTGACCTATGGCCAGGGTTATTTATCTTGATTGCAGTTTTGTGCCATTACTTATAACTCTTCGTGCCAAAAGACTGGTAGATAGGGTTATTTTATCTCAATAATTATGTCTCTATGATAAAAATGTCAGTGAAAGCACTGACGGCTCAAACATCAAATTCTCAAGCCAAAAAGCAATGATATAGCTGTTTGAGTTTGCATTTCCTAAAGCTGAAAAAAATTAAGAACTTAGTTGAATAGAGGTTATTATGCGACACTTCTTGAACTCTGTGGTGACGATAAGTGCTGTTTGTGCGATCGCATCTGTTCCCATATTAGTCAAAACTTCTCCAGCTAATGCAGAAGAAGGAATGCGCGGGAGTTATGTTGGTATCGGTGTTAATGCTGATGGAAGTGGTGCAGCAGCAGCTGTAACGGGACGTATCGATTTAAACCCTGTTTCGATACGAACTACTGTTACTGGTGCTTGTGATAGTGGTTTATGTGCAACTTTAGTAATACCAACTGTTACCTATGATTTAAGTATTGGTAAAAACGCAAATATTTACGCAGGTATTGGTGGTTCTGCGGTTTCTATAAGTGATGGTAATTCTTCTGTTTCTTTGGGTACTGGTGCTGTGGTACAGGCTGGTGCGGAGGGAGCTATTAGCCAAAATGTTGTTCTCTATGGTGATGGAACTTACTTTACTAATGGAGGTGGAACACTTTGGAAGCTTGGTGTTGGTTACAAATTCTAATAGCGAATAAAGTTTTGGGATTTAGATATGGGGATATATATAAGTTCTAAAATCTAAAACCCAAAGTTATTACACATTACTCATTAATTCATCGTTGATGACAATCTAGTATTTTGGATAATCAAGAGTATGAAATTCAAGACAACTGCCACTCTAGGGATTCTATTAATTAGTGTGACTGGATTATTTGGAGTTGAGTCTGTAGATGCAAGAAATAATTCCGAAAAACCATCTTCATCATATACAATTGCTCAAGTTAACTCGCAAATAACAGATGCTAAATCTCCAATTTATGGAACATTCAAACTGACATACAGTGTTGATGCGATTGTTTACGAAAGCATTTTAAAGATGAATGGCTTTAGTGGGGTGATGAGAACGAGATATTACAACCCTGATAGGGGTACGGAAGTTGTTAGACAAAATATGACACTCAAGTCAATACCCATAGGCTTATTCTTAATAGGCTCCGATCCTGTATATGATGGAACTTCTAAAAAAGCCATAGACTATTCTCCTGACAACTTTTTATTTTCTTTTACTCCTGATGGCCCAATATTTTATACTTGTGACAGAATGGAAAGATGCTCTCATGTAGATTTAGAAGTAATTAAGTAACTTCTATATATATCTGTCTAAGTGCTTCTGGTAGTGAATACCTGTGAACAAACGTAAAAGCACTAGCTGAATATTAATCCATGTTGAGATTACGCAACATTAGATGAAAAGATTTCATTCATTTTAAGTTAGGACTTACACACACTCTACGAATTATTCTCCCAAGGGGAGACACTGCGCGTTGGCGGAAGCCTCTCGCAGAGAAGGCGGTTCCATCAATTAATGATTTGGGAAATTTTTGTATAAGTCCTGTGAGTTTTAGATAAAAATTAAATCTTTTAAATCTGCGGAAAGCCTTTCTGAATAGCTGTTATCCGCTATCTAATGTTGCCCAATTTCTGAAAACAATGTTTTGCACCTACTAAACTATTGCGATTGGAGGCAAATAAATGACAATTTTTGGTACTCAAAATAATGATAGACTTGTGGGTTCTGTAGGTAATGATATTTTCGTTTCTTCGCCGGGCAATGATGTCATTATTGGTGGTAATGGTTTTGATACTGTTGATTATAGTAATTTTAGACAAGCCATCTCACTTTTCCCGCGTGGTGGTATTGGTAAAGGCAGTTTTGGAACTGACCAAATATTAAATGTTGAAAGCATTATTGCTCCTAATGTTCAAGGTAATACAATTAATGCTTCTAGTGGTTCGGGAGGAGCATCATTAAATGTTGATTTAGGTCAAAATAGACTTACTGTTAATAATATCCCGACAATTGGCTCCTTAAATTTTCAAGTTGTGAATTTTAGCAATGTGTTGGGAACTGCTAATCAGGATAAAGTCATTGGTAATAATTTCAATAATACGATTGATGGCTTTGCTGGTAATGATTCACTCTTTGGTGCTGGTGGTAATGACCTTTTAATTGGTTCTGCTGGTAATGATTTGGTGGTAGGTGATGCTGGTAATGACATTTTGTTAGGTAGCAATCAATTTTCGCGAGGAAAAGGAGAATTTGATGTTTTGGTTGGTGGCACTAATAATGATGCATTTATTTTAGGCGATCGCAGTGGGTCTTACTATGGTTTTGTTGGTAATGCAGATTATGCTCAAATTTCCGATTTATCTAGGGGAGATGTGATTCAGTTAGGAATCGGTGAAACTTATTTTGCTAGACCAGATGCGGCTGGGTTTGACTTATTTGTTGCTAGAGGGTCTGTTTTTGATTTAGTTGCAGATGTCCGTAGTACCTTTGCTGCAAGTTTACCAGTTGGGACTTTCACACTCGCTTCTGGTCAAAGTTTGGGTATATTTTTGGGTGCTTAAATTTTAGCTGCTTCAAGGATAAATTTTACCCAAAACCCGTTTAATCAGAGTTTTCGGGAAATGTGGGTAGTAATAATTAGCTTTGTGAGAGAGGTGACGATGCAAAGTATAAGACCCACATCCCGAAACTTTCACCGCAGACATGGGTTCATTTTATGGGAAAGATGGGTAATTGCAAATGTAATTGCAGAGATTTTCAATTTCACTTTGATTGCGATAGTAAATAAAGCAGTCACAATATTTGAAGGTATAAATGGTAATGAGATTTTAATTGTCATCGGTTTAATCAGAGGTATTATATTAGGAATTACTCAATATTTTGTTTTGCGTCGCTATATTCTTAATTTTTTCTCTTGGTTAATTGCCACAACAATTGGAGCCTTTATCGGCTGGATATTTATGTTAGTGGTAAGTGTGATAACAGCCTTAGAATTCGCTTTGACCACTGAGGTATTACCAACTTCATTACTGTTTGTTAGGTTATTGTGGCTCGGTGCTACTATGGGGACAGTGATGGGTTTAGCTCAAGGTTTAGCCATAAAGAAATGTCTAAGATTAGGTATAAAAGAAGTAGTTTTGTTGATTAATAGTAATGCTTTCGCTTATGCTGTAAGTTTATTTTTGGGATTGAAGAGTATAGTTAAGGTAAGTTTTTTCCATTTAGCAATTGCTGGAGCAACAATGGGAGTTATAAATGGAATTATTACAGGTTTAGTATTAATTCATCTGGTAAATATATTCCTAAAAAGATATAATTTTTATCGGAATGGTTGGTAATTTAAAGAAAAATATAATCCGTTATCTTGCAGTGAATTCCCCTTATCTTTGACTGCAATTAAAGGAATTCCATAATCTAAACTCAGATTTAAATCAGGTGTAACTTGCCAGCGCAAGCCAGTACCAAGACTAGCAATTATACCAGGATCGGGATTTTCAGCGCGGTTGTTCCATCCACCACCAATTTCAAAAAAAGGCGTTAATTGAACTGTTTTTAATTGATTGCTGAGGGGAAGGCGAAATTCTATTGATGCTAACACTCCATTATCTGATACCAGTTGGTTTTGGCGATATCCTCTAACTGTATCCACACCACCAAGACTCAGCTTTTCTAGGGATAACAGCGAATTTGGGGTTAATTGGGTGTTGAGACGGGCAAGCATTAATGTTCTGGGAGATAATTGCTGTACCCACTGAAACTGTCCCAACCAAGAAAAGAAACGTCCATCTGTTCCTGAATCATTGATAGTTGCGTTAAATGCACCGATACCCCAACTAAATTGCGATCGCGCTGCTAAAACTCTAGTAGCATCTCTTTTCACCCAATCCTGGGTAAATCTAATTACCGCAACTCTTGATTTACCATCTTCTGGCCCCTCAGAAAAGGAAAAAGGAATGTTATCAAGTATGTAAGTTTGGCTGCGACGGACATCGAAACCAATACCCAAACCTAATTCGCTTTCTACTTTTTGAATAACAGGTTGACGAAAAGCAACCGAAAAACTCTCAGAGTCGCTACGGATACCTAACTCTTCAAAGTCGGATTCAATAATTTTGCTGTTATTGTTGCTATAGCGAAAGCTCAGAGAACCATTACGGGCATTTACTGGTAAGCTATAGCCTAAACTATACAAGTTTAATCCATCAGTTAATCCGTATTCAGCAGTGAATTTATCTCCTATACCCAATGGGTTGTTGTAGCTGGTATAAACGCTACCTTGAATTGAGCCGACACTGGGGGATTGATTATTAGCAATAATAATACCACCATTAAAAGCAGGAGCTTCTTTTAAGCGTACTTGTAAAATGTTTAAACCAGGGGCACGTCCTGCTGTTAATTCGGCATTGACTTGTTCTAGTAAGGGGTCAATTTGTAATAGTTGCAATGCTTCTTCAAGGCGTTTTTTGTTTAATGGCACTTTAGCTGCGATTTGCAAACGACTTCGCACATATCCTTCTTGTAAGCGGTTTAATCCCTTTATTTCAATACCTTCTAATTGTCCTTCTACTACTTGAATTGTGATTATACCCTTCTCAAATTCATGATTGTCAAAGACTATAAATGCTCCCGAAGTAACATAATCGTTCTTAAAGTAAAGCAGGCTAATTTCAGTACGGAGTTCAATTAGATTTTCAAAAGTATATCCATCAGAATATTTCTGCTGAAAATTTTTTATTTTCTGATTAATTTCTTCTTTGAAAACAGTGCTACCATCAAATTTGATTTTCTTACGAAACTTCCGAGTTGTAGGAGAGGGTTGTTGAGGCAGGGCTGTTTCATTCCACAAGATGAAGGAGTTTGTCAATATCATGAGAGAGAAATCTGTGAGCAATTGTGATGGAATGATAACCATTGCGACGAAGAATATTGAGTGCGATCGCTCTGATAATGGAAAGATTAGCAGGAGCGTTGCCAAGACGGATTGTAGAACAATCCTCTTTGAAAACAACGTCTTTCACCCAGTGAAGGCAGTTTTCGATACCCCAATGACCACGAATACCGAGAGCAAATTCCTTGGCGCTGGCGATCAGACTGCTAATATAACAAACAATTTCATGATATTTCTTACCCTTTCTCGTACCAATTCTTTCGACCCTGACTAAAGATTTTATTCCAGTCCATAACGGGTCAATTCCATTGATATCATGAAAGACTTCTACAGTACGTGTTGTACATCTATCTCTAGTTTTTTCGGTCTCAACTATACGAGAAGTAGGTTTTTTTGTAGCAGCAATACGTTGAATATGACTATGTAGTTTGGGCTGATTATCTTTAACAGCAATGACATAATCATTACCGCCCTCGATAATTATTTGACAAGTTTTTTTTGACAATGTAAGGAATCAAAGCTCAAGACCACACCTTCTAGACCCAATGCTGTGACTAACTCTTGTACAACTTGAATTTCGCTTTTATGCTGGTTCTCAAATTTCTCCATCCCGATAACCAGCCCTTTTTTTCCAGCAAATACTGATACTATGCTCACAAAATTCTGATGAGATGAACTATAGTTTTGTACTGTACCCTTAATACTTTTGCCGTCTATAGCACACCATTGTGATACCTCTAAATCCACATAATTTTTTGCCCATTCATTAAATTTATGAGCCAGTTTATCGAAATCCACTCCCATGACTATACGTCGGATTGTTGAATATGAGGGAACCCCATGTTTTTGAATGCCAAATTTATTTATTAATACTCGACTATGCCTTTTGACGAAATCCCCCCATCCCCGATATCCCACGTATCCATTCATTGTTCCCATTATGACAAATAGCAACACCAGCCACAGTGGATGTCTTCGTCCATCAGTCGTTCTAAAATCTTCCACTTGCTTTAATTGTTCAATCAGATCTGCACCCATATTTTTTCCCCTCAACACTTGCTATTTTACGTGTTTTAGGGAATGAAACAGCCCTGGTTGTTGAGGGGGTTGTTGATTAGAAGGAGTTTGTAGTGGAGAAGTGGGAGCAGGAGAAGGAATTTCTGCTGGGGGAAGAGGTTCAGGGGTTTTGGGAATAGTTTCGATTTGTTCGGGAATATTTGGCGGAATATTAACACCAGCAGGGGGAGTTGATTGGGCTGTTGCGGTGAGAGAAATTGGATTAAAAGCGGCGATCGCCAATACCGAAATAATTATTTTTTGAAGCACCTGTTGCACCGCTTTTGTCTCTCCTTTATAGAAAATCAACATTCTTTACCAAGTACAAGCTTCCCATTTGGTAGTTCGTATACTCCAGTTGGTTCGACAACGCGATCGCCAATTTGCCAGGGTCGTTTTTGTGTTGGTAATGTTGTTGATTCTGTGGGGATTGGTTGTATATCTCCAGTGGAATAGGAAGGAAGTGGAGCATCACCAGGACGTACAGCTACACCACCGGAACCAGTGATGAAGAAGGAACCGTTTTGTTGTTGATTTCTGCGAGCTATGCAACTATTAGCGATGAGAGCATTGATATCGATAGCAGTTTGGGGAAGTTTGCCCAGGTTGTTTTGGATCGAGCTATTATCGGGAGAGTTAACTTCAGTTGTACCAATCAGTTCAGGTGTTGCACCTGTTGCTGTGATGTCACTTTCTGAAGTTCGGGTGTTGCGGGCTTGGGTACCAAAGATAGTTCGCGCCATTATGGAAACGCGCCCACCGCGAAAGTCAGTAGAATTAGCACCAATATCGCTGTTTTCTAAGGCAATTAAAGATTTTGTATTGATGTTAATATTGCCACCAATGACATTTTCACCTTGAGCATTGGTGGTGATGTTGCTGTTGCGACGGAGAAGTAAATTTTCTGTGTTGAGGTTGATTGTTGCTTGTTCACGGTTTGGTGTTTTGTTAACACTCTGGGTGTTGGCAGTGATCAGAGCATTATTGTTTAGGCGTATAGAGGCTGCATTAATATTCAAAATACCTGCGTTACCTGTTCCAAAACTTTGTACGGATATACCAGCACCATTTTCTGCCAGTAACTCAGGGGTGTTAATTGTCAAATCGCCAGCATCTCCGGTAGTACCTGACTCTGTTTGACCAAATAATCCACTAGAAAAAAAATTATTTGTAGATTCTTCTGTGATTTCTACCTTCCTCATCGCATTTACAATCAAATTTCCCCCTTTGCCTGCTCCAAAAACCCCAACACTTATTTGTGAACCATTCCGTACAAATAAATCGTTAGTGTTAATGATCAAGTTACCTGCATTCCCCTTTGCACTCGGGCCTACAGAAGTCCTCAAAGCAGAGCCATAAATATTCTCAGTAGACCTACCAATAAGTTCGACTTTACCAAGAGCATTGATAGTTAAATTTCCTCCGTTGCCTGCACCTCTTGTTGCAGTAATGACCTCTGCTCCATCACGTATAAATAAATCTTGGGCATTAATTGTCAAATCACCCGCATCACCAGTGGAACCTCTTGCAGCAGCAGAATTTAAACCACTAGGGGAACTATTGTCTGCACTCCTACCAATCAATTGGACTTTTCCTGAGGCATTGATAGTTAAATTACCTCCTCTACCAGCACCAAATGTAGCAGTGCTTATCTGCGCACCATCTCGAACTATTAAATTTTGGGTGTTAACTTTCAAGTTTCCTGCATTTCCAATTCCACCCGTTTCTTTCTGTTGAGCAAATAAGCCGCTACCAAAACGACCATCATCAGATGTACCAATTAATTCAACTTTGCCGGAGGCATTGACAGTTAAATTACCTCCGTTCCCTCTACCAAATGTGTCAGCCCCAATTAACGCCCCATCCTGCACAAGTAAATTTTGGGTGTTAATTGTCAAATCTCCTGCACTACCAATTGAATCAGGGTCAGCACTAGTAAATAAACCACTACCAAAACGACCATCATCAGAGCGACCAATTAATTGCACTTCCTCGGCATTTACAATCAAATTTCCTCCCCTTCCAGACCCAAAAAGACCAGCAGATATCTGCCCCCCATTATTTACTAATAAATTTTGAGTATTAATATTTAAATTTCCTGCTTTCCCAACACCACCCATCGCTACACTAACTCGTGCGTTATCGCTTAATAGCAATTTTTTAGTGGTAATTGTTAAATCTCCTGAATCACCTGTTGAATTTCTTTCAGCAGCAGCAAACAAGCCAGATGAACCAAGCACTTGCACGCTGTTAGTAGCATTGATAGTTAATTGCCCTCCATTTCCCGCGGCAAATGTACCAGCACTTATTTGCGCTCCATCTTGCACAAGCAAGTCTTTAGTATTAATTGTTAAAGTTCCTGCATTTCCATCTGACCCTTCAAGTGCTTGACTTGCCAAAGTACTGCGAATGTTATTACCTGTTACACCAATTACTTTGACACTATTGGAGGCATTAACATTTAAATTTCCACTATTACCTAAACCAAGTGTACCAGCACTTATTTGCGCTCCATCTTGCACAAGCAAGTCTTTAGTATTAATTGTTAAATTCCCTCCATTCCCTTCTCCAGATGTTCTGGTACTTACCCTGCTTCCAAAGATAGAAAAGGTGTTTGCATTGATATTAATATCACCTCCATTACCAAAAGTAACTAAATTTCCTATAAAGCTGTTTTGTTCTACTTTGATTGCTTCCGTTGCATTGAGGTTAATATCACCTGCAACAGTCTCAGAATTTCTCAAAATCCCCGCAAAAATCTGACTTGCTCCGGAAATATCGATATTTTGAGAATTGAAAGCAATACTACCTCCTCCAGTAGAAACCACATATACCTGAGCGCTATTATTTAGCGACAGATTACCGCGCTGCAATTGGTTTGGGAAAGTCAAACTGAAAATATCACCGTCTTTTTGAATTTCAATATTCCCCTTTTCCGTCAAACCCCCCAACTCAACTCGTCCACCAGGAGCAAACAATATTCCACCATTAATATTGACGTTCCCACCTATCAGCAGCAAACTATTACCTTCAGAAACTGATAAGCTAGCATTGTTTTGAATCGCTGCATTTTGAGTAATCTGATTAAAAAATAAAGCCGATGGGTTAACAGTTAACACCCCTGGTGTCTGGGGATTTGTCGCACTAAAATTTCCTTGAGTGCCAAATTGAATACCGTTAGCGGTTGTCGCCACAAACGAAGCACCAACATCTAGACGAGCATTTTCTCCAAACAAAATACCATTGGGATTCATCACAAATAAGTTGGCATTGGAACGAAAAAGATTACCATCAATTACTTGCCGAGTCCCTAAAATACCCAAAATATCCGAGCGATTGCTTCCCGTCACTCGCGCCAAAATATTCTGAATACTTGGGTCGAAAACAAAGAAGTAAGCACCTCGATTTTCGCCAACATTAAATTCTCGAAAACTGTGGAATAAATTCTGCTCCCGTTGCGCTCCACCTAGAATAAATTCGTTGCTACTACTGTTGATTACCCTAGAAGACTCAGAACCGAGTGTATTATCCGGGACTAAATTACTTTGAGCCAAAACTGGCCATTGGGAACCCGTAAATGGAGAAAAGATAATTGATGCAAGCAACAGAGTTTTATATCCCTGCAATATTGCACCTCTGCATTCCAACAGAAGCGAAGCAGACGATATTTCAAGGAAATGCCACACTTTCCCACTCCAGCCCAATTTTTGCACTCTTTTCTTTCCCACAAATAAAAGTTTTAAATTTAATAATAAAACTAGTATTTACACTGATTCTCTTCCTCACAATATCACGTAAGAACATTACAGAAAAGAAAATAAGCGAAAAATAGCTATGGCCCGAAGCGCTACACTAAGGACATCTCAACAATAGTCATCAAGTCCCTATGCCTCGTTGGTTTAACACCGCAGGTCCTTGTAAAGCCGACATTCACTACATGCTACCGCCAACTGTGAGGTTGCCTTCTTTGGAGCGACTAATTGCCCAAGAAAGCTATTTTGTCATCCATGCTCCTCGCCAAACGGGTAAAACCACGGCAATGCTGGCTTTGGCAAAACAACTTACAGAAAGCGGCAGCTATGCGGCAGTCATGGTATCTGTGGAAGTTGGCGCACCGTTTAGTGATGATCCTGGAACAGCCGAATTAGCAATTCTTGGTGCTTGGAGTGATGCGATCGCAATCCGTTTACCCCAAGAACTACAACCACCTGCTTGGAAGTTTGAGGATGCAGGACAAAGGATTCGAGCTAGTTTGCAGGCATGGGCGCAAACTTCACCCCGACCTTTAGTAATATTTATTGATGAAATCGACTCTTTGCAGGATAAAGCCCTAATTTCAATTTTGCGGCAGTTACGTGATGGTTATCCCGAACGTCCAAAAAACTTTCCTTTATCTGTCGGGTTAATCGGTTTGCGAGATGTACGAGATTATAAGGTTGCTTCTGGTGGAAGTAATAGATTAAATACAGCAAGCCCCTTTAATATCAAAGTCCGCTCCCTCACCTTGAGAGATTTTAATGCCAGTGAAGTTGAACAATTATACCAACAACATACCGAAGACACGGGACAAGTTTTTACCCCGGAAGCGATCGCAACAGCATTTGATTTGACTCAGGGACAACCTTGGTTGGTAAATGCCCTTGCTAAAGAAATTGTCGAAGAGATGGTGACGGATGTAAATGTAGCAATTACACCTGGGCATATTCACGCAGCCAAAGAAATACTAATTAAAAGGCAAGATACCCATCTTGATTCCCTAGCCGAAAGACTGCGAGAACCGAGAGTTAAGGCAATTATTGAGCCTATACTTGCAGGTTTAGAACTAGGGGATGTGCCAAATGATGATATCCAATTTGTCATTGACCTGGGCTTATGTAAAATGCACGCTTTGGGAGGACTGGCGATCGCTAATCCAATTTATCGGGAGGTTTTACCTAGAGTATTAACAGTAACACCGATGGCTTCTTTGCCTCAAATAGCACCTACTTGGTTAACTCAGTCAGGTGAGTTAGATACGGATAAGCTATTACAGGCATTTTTAGCGTTTTGGCAACAACATGGGGAACCGTTACTTGGTAGTGCTTCTTACCATGAGATTGCTCCCCATTTGGTACTAATGGCATTTTTACATCGGGTGGTGAATGGGGGTGGAACCCTAGAAAGGGAATATGCCATTGGACGCGATCGCATGGATTTATGTCTGAGATATGGCAAGATTACTCTAGGAATCGAGTTAAAAGCTTGGCGGGATAAAAGAAGAGACCCAATGGAATCAGGTATTGAACAGTTAGATTCCTATTTGGCAAGGTTGGGGGTAAATTTTGGTTGGTTAATTATTTTCGATTTACGTGCCAAGGCTTTACCCATCGAAGAACGATTAACAACTGAAGTCACAACTACAAAAAATGGGCGTTCTGTAACTATTGTTAGGGCTTAGTTGGGGTATAAAATCAACATTCTTTACCAAGTACAAGTTTGCCATTTGGCAGTTCGTATACTCCAGTTGGTTCGATAACGCGATCGCCAATTTGCCAAGGTCGTGTTTGTGTTGGTAATGTTGTTGATTCTGCTGGGATTGGTTGCACATCTCCAGTGGAATAGGAAGGAAGCGGAGCATCACCAGGACGTACAGCTACACCACCGGAACCAGTGATGAAGAAGGAACCGTTTTGTTGTTGATTTCTGCGGGCTATGCAACTATTGGCGATGAGAGCATTGGTATCGATGGCGGTTTGGGGAAGTTTGCCCAGGTTGTTTTGGATCGCACTATTATCGGGAGATTCGATTGTGACAATACCAGAAACACCAAATTTAGAACTAGCAGTAATATCGCTTTGATTTGTTTCTTGGGAACGAAACTCTGTACCAAATATTCCTTGAGTGTTAATTTGAACTCTACCACCATTCCCTTCAAAAGCATTGGCTGCAATATCACTATTTTCTTTGGGAATAGCAATGATAAATTTTGAGTTGATATTGACGTTACCACCATTACCGCCCTTTTCTTCCGTCCCTGCGTTGGTGGAGATTTGACCACCACGGCGCATGAGGAGTAAATCCCTAATTACCAGCTTAATATTACCCCCATTGCCTGATGCTGATTCAGCGATTAATCTTCCTTGTTTATCTAAAGTAACTTTGGGCGAGTTAACTTCAATATCACCTGCAACACCAAAGCCTGAAGAACGAACAAAGAAACCACTATTAGTATCATCTTTCAGAAACCTTTTAGGAACTTGAGCTTCTGTATTATTGGGATTTATGTAGGTATCTGAAACAATTACTTGGTCTTTAGCATTGACTAGAATCTTACCTGCATTACCACCTCTCGTGGTGGTTGTAGTAAGTTGTCCCCCATTACGAACCTCGACTATTCGTGCATTGACTGTAATGTTTCCAGCATCACCAAAATTATAAGTTCTTGCGTCTAATAAACCACTATCAAGTATACTAAAAACATCAGTATTTATAGTGATATTGCCACTGTTACCTGAAGTTTCAGTATCTGTAAATAATCCGCTGGAATCGCCATTGATGGGATTAAAACCAGAAATACTAACATTGTCAGTTGCATTAATCTGGATATTTCCAGCGTTAATAGAACTTCTAATAAAGTCAAAAAAATCTATGGAAGGATTTCCAGCAAGAGTAATTTCTACATTAGCAAAAGCTCCACGGCTAGTGGCGACAAATTGAGCGCCATTCACTAATGAAAGAGAGTTAGCTGTAACATTAATTTCTCCACCCTTACCCAATCCTTCACTTTCTACAGAACTAAATATAAAACCATTTGAGAAAGAAACAGAATCTTTGGCTTGTATGAAGACATTGCCTGCATTTCCACGTCCAAGGGTGCTAGTCAAAATTGTGGCATCATCCGTTACAGATAACGAGCCAGTAGTAATATTTATATCCCCTCCTTTACCCTCACCTGTTGCTTCGACAAAGCTAGAAATCCTAGCATTTTTATCTAAATAGGCTATATCGCGAGCATTAATTGTGACATTGCCACCATCTCCCTTACCACTAGTTCTAGTAGTCAGTTCAGCATCGTTACTAACGTATAATGACCTTGTATTAATGCGGATTTCACCACCATTACCTACCGCTCCAGACAATACTGCACTGCGAGCAGCACTATTGAGTCCATTGCTTCCTACACCATCAAAAACTACTCTATCACGAGCATCGATGCTCACTGTGCCTGCATCTCCACGTCCAAGGGTGCTAGCAGTCAAAAAAGCTCCATTTGTCATAGATAATGAGCCTGTGGAGATGTTAATACCACCTCCTTTACCTACCGCTCCTGCTCCTGAGATGCTGAAAACCGCACTACCTGCTCCATCAAAATTTACTGTATCGCTAGCGTTAATGGTTACATTACCAGCATTTCCCTGACCAAAACTGCTGACACTCAATTGTGAACCATTATTGACAGAGAGCTTTCCAGTGTTGATATTTATCGTACCTGCTTTTCCCGCTCCCCTAGCATTTACGAGAGCAGATACTTGGCTTCCCATATCAAAGACAGTGATGTTACTGGCGTTGATGTTCACATTTCCAGCATCTCCTCTTCCACTAGCACTGCTATCTAGCCCCGCATTATTAGTGACAAATAGTGAATTAGTGGTGATACTAATGCCACCAGCTTTACCTACTGCTCCCGTCCCTGAAAGACTAAAGGCTGCACTAGCTTTTCCATCAAAGCGGACTGTATCGCTAGCATTAATGGTTACATTACCAGCATCTCCCTGTCCAAAAGTGCTGGCACTCAGTTGTGAACCATTTTTCAAAGACAAAGACATGGTATTAATATTAACATTGCCGCTTTTTCCTACCCCTTCAGTTGTTGTTAGGCTATAAGCGTAGCTCTGTTGATCAAAAAATATACTATCGCGGGCGTTGATCTCAATAGTGCCAGCATTTCCTTGTCCACTAGTACTAGCAGATAAGTATGTATCATTGCTCAAAGATACTAACCCAGCTTTAATGGAAATATTGCCAGCATCACCAAGCCCTTGATTTCCAACTGTACTAGAAGCATTAGCCCTATCAAACAAAACATCTTCACGAGCATCTATAACGATATTTCCCGCATTTCCTTTTCCTAAATTTGAAGCAGCGAGTAGAGCGCTATCCTGTAATAGGAGGGAACTAGAATTGATATAAATATTACCTCCATTACCTTTTGCTCCCAAATTTACAAAATTGAAAATTCCGCTCCCAAGTCCAGAAACATTGATTTCTCCCGTAGCATTTAGAATTATATCCCCCGCAACAGTTTCAGATGTACCCAAACCTTGTGTAATGCCAGCAATGAGGGCGCTATCTTGTAAAATATCTATATTACGAGCATTGACTATTATACTTCCGCCATTCCCAGCACTCACATTTATATTTGCAGCATTTTTGAGAGATACATCTGCCCGCGTGATGTTCTCTGGAAATTCCAAACTAAAATTATTACCATCTAGCTGAAGATTGATGTTTCCAACAGCAGACAATCCTCCTAACTCAACTCGACCACCATAGGCTCGCAATCTGCCTCCATCCATTTTGATGTCGCTACCTATAAGTAATAAACTCTTCCCGTCTGGCACTCGTAAACCAGATGCATTAAGTCCTGAAGGAGATATTCCTGCTGGTGCGATTGAGTTATTTTGAATAGCTGCATTTTGATTAATCTGATTAAAAAACAAAGCCGATGGGTTAACAGTTAACACCTCTGGTGTCTGGGGATTTGTCGCACTAAAATTTCCTTGATTTCCAAATTGAATCCCGTTTGCAGTAGTCGCATAAAACGAAGCACCGATATCTAAACTTGCATTTTCCCCAAAAACAATACCATTGGGATTCATCAAAAATAGATTGGCATTAGAACGGAAAAGATCACCATCAATTACTTGCCGAGTCCCTAAAATACCCAAAATATCTGAGCGATTGCTTCCCGTTACCCGTGCCAAAATATTCTGAATGTTTGGATCGAAAACAAAAAAATAAGCTCCTCGATTTTCACCAACATTAAACTCTCGGAAACTGTGAAATAAATTTTGTCCCCGTTGCGCTCCACCTCCAATCACCTCGTTGGGAGTGCCATTAAAGTTGAATATTACCCTAGAAGCCTCAGAACCGAGTGTATTATCCGGTACTATGTTACTCTGAGCCAAAGCTGGACTGATGAAAGCGGCAATTCCAACGGTAAACTGTGCGATTCCCCAGGAAAGCTTCGCTAACGCACCCAAGCATCCCAACAAAACCGAAGTAGGCGATGCTTTTTTTGCACTACAATGCGATCGCCTAACTTTTCTACCCCTGCCTAGTTTTTTCACTTTCCCCACTCCCACCACTCAAAGCTCTAGAGCAAAACGCGATCGCTAAATCTGTATTTATACTGATTCCATTTCTCAGATTATCATGTGTGTACTCTGTAAAACACTAGAATATCTAATTTTACTTACGCAATCTTTTTTGATAACTCAGTAGCTAGGATTCATGATTTTCTAGTGACAAGCTTTTTGGTAGTCTATTAAATTAAAGCCTTCTGTGAGATGTGTATATTTTTTCTCTGCACAGAATTTTCAAACCACAATCAGCTACAGGAGTTAACCCGTGTCAAGCCGATATCAGAAACATAGATTGATAGCATTATTCTGCGTTATCGGCTTTACTCTTTCTCTATGGTTGGGTCAGTTATCATCCACAAATTTACAGGTGCAAATAGGTGAAATCGCAACAGCACAAAATAGTAACCTAAGTCAACTAGTTCAAAAAGGTATCGACAGTTATCGTTTAGGAAATTTTCAACAAGCGATCGACCTTTGGAACGAAGCGCTACAATTCTACAAAAACAATCAAAACCCTGTTAGCGAAGCTATTGTCCGAGAAAATTTAGCGAGAGCATATCCACAAATTGGTCAAACAGAAGCTGCAATTAAGAATTGGGAGCAAGTTATTAGCTTATATCGAAAACTTCAAAGCACTCAGCACAGAGAAGAAAAAATCGCTAGAGCCACAACTGAGTTAGCGCAGGTATACAGCAGTATCGGACAACCAAAAAAGGCGATCGCGCTTTTGTGTAATCCTGAAGAAAATGATAATAATGAGGACAAGAAGAAACAAAAAGATAATCATGATAACTGTACAAAAAATAGTGTTTTGCAATTTGCCGATGTCAAAGACACTAATTTAGAAATAGCTATTTTAGGTACTTTAGGTGATGCCTATCGCCTAACAGGAACAGACGATTACGAAAAGGCAATTTACTATCTTGAATCTGGTTTAAAGAAAGCAAAAGAAAAAGAAAAGAAAAATCCTGTTTATTTTACTTCACTGAACAATAGTTTAGGTAACACCTATTTACAAAAAGCCTTATTAAACTACCGTCGCGCTTTGAGTCCAGTCGGAAGCTTTAATGATACTTCCAAATTTAAACAATATGCCAAGGAAGAAATCAAAAAATCATATATTCATTTACAGCAAAGCCTGACAAATGCTCAAATTCAATTAGATAAAAAATCTGAAATTAAAGCAATAGAAAGCTTAGGTCATCTATACAAAACTTTAGAACAAAAAGAATTTAAAGAAATTCTAGATACTGATAACACACTTAATAAAATTAATCCTTCCCAAGAAATTAAAAAATTATTAGGTCAAGGGAATAATATCTTAAAAGATTTACCCCGAAATCGAGAACGAGTATATACGACTATAAATTTAATCAATTTGCAAAAATCAACAGTGAGGAAATGTATAGCATCAAATTTTGATAAGCAAGCTGAAGAACTACTCGATGATGCTATTAATATTGCCCAAACCCTGAAAGATAGTCGTGCAGAGTCATTTGCGTTGGGAGAAAAGGGTTATATGTACGAATGTCGTCAAGAATATGGGAGTGCGATCGCATTTACCGAAAAAGCCAGAGTCGCAGCAGAAACAGCAAAGTCGCCAGATAGCTTGTATTTGTGGGAGTGGCAAATTGGACGTATTCTTAAGGCGCAAAACCAGACAGAAGAAGCAATTAAAGCTTACGAGCGAGCAATTAATACATTAGAAGGAAGCACCCGTGCTGATATTTTAACAGCAAATCGAGATATTCAATTTGACTTCCGAGATAGTATCGAGCCAATTTACCGCGATTTAGTTGCAATGAAACTCAGTTTAGAGTCATCGGTTGAAGCATCAGGTAAATCTATTGAGCCTAAAGACGGTAAAAGTAATTTCAGTTCTATTCTTAAGACTATTGATTCTTTAAAATTAGCAGAATTACAAAACTATTTTGGCGATGATTGTAATTTTCCAGCATTCAACAAAAGTAGGGATAATTTACGTAATATCAAGCCAGAATCGTTCTTGAATGAGTTGCTTAAATCGCGTCTAATTTCAAAAGGTACGGCTTTTATTAGTACCTTTATGCTAGAAAATAGGACAGCTGTTATTTTAACTACTTTAGATGGGGATAATATTGAGAACATTTTGCATTGGTCTTCTATAAATAAAGGAGAAATGATACAGAAAATCAATGATTTTAGAAATGTACTAAGAAAAAAAGGGGATACTATTGGTGATTATAAAAAAGGTGATCATAAAAAACCAGATATCTCTTATTCTCAAGATATTTATAAAGAGCTAATAGCCCCTTTTAATAAAAAATTACAATCAAGAGCTATTAAGACATTAGTTTTTATTCAAGATGGTATTTTTAGAAGTGTTCCAATGGCAGCACTTCATGATGGTGAAAAATTTTTAATTCAAAAATATGCAATTGCAACAATCCCTAGTTTTACTTTGACACAAGCAGAATTAATTAAACTTCGTAAATTGCGTGTACTTGCTTTAGGCTTAACTGAAAAAGCAATTGTCGATGAACAGCCATTAAACGAGCTTAACTACGTCAATCAAGAAATCAAAGATATCACACAGAAAATTCCAGATTCGCTAATATTGAGAGATCAAAATTTTACACGCGAACGTATAAGAACAGAATTAAGTAAACAAGTTTACCCTATAATTCATATAGCAACTCACGGGCAATTTGGTATTCGTCCAGAAGATACTTTCATTGTAACTGGCGCTAAGAACGATAAAAACAACAATGAAAAACTAACATTTAAGGATTTAGATATTCTAATTCGTCGTTTTACTCGCAATACAGAACCATTAGAGCTATTAGCCTTGACTGCTTGTGAAACAGCAGTTGGAGACAACCGCTCTGCACTCGGTTTAGGAGGTGTTGCAATACAAGCAGGAGCAAAAAGTGCTTTAGCTTCACTTTGGACAATTAGTGATAGGGCAACGGCATCCATTGCAGCAGGTTTTTATGCTAACTTGCAGAATGAATCTTACCTCACTAAAGCCGAAGCTTTACAACTCGTACAAAAAAATATTATTGAAAATACAAAGATAGGAGATAAAGACAAACATCCGTATTATTGGTCTGGAATTGTATTAATTGGCAACTGGTTGTAAAGAGGGATGGTTAAATCTGAACAGTTATGTTTACTGCATTATAATTTATCCATCCTCTTGTTATTCATCATTGTTTTTTCTCATCATTAACAATTCGTCGAAGGTTTAATGCTTGTTTTTCTAATTGTATTTTGAACTCATCATTACTAATACCTCTTGCTTCTTCTTGTTCTGAATTGCTCAACTGTTCTAAAAGTTTTAGCTGATATTCTTTGTTTTCTATGCCTTCTAAGGTTGTACTTAAAGCTTCATACCATAATCCTTCTTTTGCGTAGACTTCAGCCCTTTTCAGACTGCTTTTGCCATCAGAGAGTTTGAGTTTTAAACCAGGAGATGTGGCAACAACTTCCACTACTGCATTGACAATTATAGACTTAGAATCATCATTTTCTTCACATATAAGTTTTACTTGCCAAAAATATTTTTGCCCAACCACTAAACCAGGTTTTTCCTTATCAAGAGAGATTTTCATAATGCCAGGTATACTTGGTTGTCGTAACCTTTGGATGTAGCTACCTTTTTTATCATTTGTATTTACATCATATTCATAAATGCTAAACTCGATATCAGGTTTATTAGGTAATTCCTCTTTAGGTACAAACCAAGCAAATGTTGGATATATAGAAACTGCTTGTCCAAAATAGCTCGCAGGGGCAAGAACTGCTAGCTCTGTGTTAGCAGAGTTACTACAGCTACCTCTACCTCTTCCAGAGTCTGAACCAGTTGGTGTTGAAGGTCTAGAAGGTTTTTTTGGTGGAATATAGTTACCCCAAGCTATATTACTAGTGGCTAAAAATAATAAAAAAACACAACTTGGCAGTAATTTACCAGTCCAATACTTTTTAGATAAATAATTTGTATTCATAGCTGACTGTGGGAATAACGAAACTCTACTTATGCATAAATATAAGCAAATTTTGGAGAGAAGTAACTAACCATTAATGCCAAACTTTTGCTTAAAAAATGCAAATAATTTGACAGAAAAGTGCCATTACTTATATTTGATTAGTGATTAAATGCTAACAAAAATCAGAGTTATAGATTTCTTTCATGATTTCATAACTTGTTATTTACCACTTCCACTGCAATATCTTTTCAGAAGACCAAGTGAGTTGACAGATAGTTCCTTTAGGGGAATTAGCACAACGCTGGAACTCTCCTCCCAACTGTTTCGCTAAAGTCAATGCTTGCTGAGTTCCAAATCCTTGATGGGATGAGTCACTCACTTGATTAATTCCCAAACCATTATCTGTAACTCTAATTATATTTTTTCCTTCATTTTGCTTACAAATAATTTCAAGACGAGTAGTATCTTGAGCATATTTACCAACATTACATAGTGCTTCTTCTAGAAAACGGCAAATTTTGTGTCTTAGTTGAATATTCAAGTTTCTCTCATTCAGAGGCTCAAACTTTACTACATTAATTTTAATTGTTTTAAAGCCTGGGAAATCTCTCTCAAACACATCCAAATATACTTCATTAAGAACTTCATGTATAGGTTTTTGTAAATCGATTACTCGTTCTTGACTAAGATAAAAATTATTACCACCTATCAAGCTTTCTTGTTTTACGAGTTTATAAACACCTCGTAACTCTTGATTAAGTTGGCGTAGTTCTAATAAAAATTGTTGTGGTGACATTTCCTGATTATTATCCTCAACTTGTCTCATCATCCGAGCTAGAATTTGTAATGGGCCATTATGAATAATGTCAAAAGTTTGATTAATCACTAACTGACGTTCCTGAATTCGTACTTGTAAACTTTCATTCTCTCTCTCAACTGCTGCGAAAACTGTACCGATTCCATGAAAAAATAATATTAAAAGAGGCGGAACAACTGGAAGCCACCAACAGAAAACAAGTAATACATAAGATAGAAAAATTAGGCTAAGAATTGTTATCGGGAAACTAAATTTTCTTGCTGAATAAATACCAATAACAGCCCAAGTAATAATCCATAGATATTCCCAAAATTCCCCCAGTGAATTGATGAAAGGTCGTTTATCTAGCACAGCACTTATCAGTTGACTGGTTATATGAGCATTTATTTCTACACCATAAATCCAGGGAGGAGCTTGATTTTTTGTTGCACTAGATAATACATAATCTTTCGTGCTAGGACTAGTCATCCCAATTAAAATAATCTTGCCATTAATCCAGTCAGGTTGAATTTTCCTATTTACAATTTGTTCTAAAGAAACAACACGAAAAGGATTAGAATTACTACGAAAATTAATTAACATCTGGCTTCCTTTATCATCAGCAGAAATATAACCACCAGAATTAGAGAGAAACCGTACAATTTTCGTGACACCAAAGCTCATTCCATATTGATCATTAGTTACATTTCCTAAAGAAATTTGTTTTTCTTTTAAATATATCTTTGCCAGATTAAGTGACAAAGAAAATCGCCATTCATCTTGTAAATTTGAAGTACCTAATAAACCTCTACGTCTTGTCCAATCTGCTTCGTAAATTGCATCAGCAAAGCCTACTTGTTCATTTGGTAAATCTGGAGGTGGTTTTACTGTCATACCACTAATATCTGGCAAAACCTTTTCTACACCAACTAAATTTTTCATCTCCTTAAATACACTAGCTAATTCCTTATGTCCTGGTTCAACAGGCATATCTCTATAAATATCTAGCCCAACCACAGCAGGTTGATAACTTTGTAATGTTCGTAATAACTTAGCAATTTCTCTATCGGGAACTGGATAAGCTTTTAATTTTTGAATATCCTCTTCGTTAATTCCCACAATCAAAATTCTTTCATCTATGGGTTCATCTGGACGCAAACGCATAAACGTATCGTATGCAGCCAGTTCTAATGATTGCAGTGAACCTAGCATTCGTGCTGCGACTACAAAACCAATTGCCACAATTCCCGGTAATACACCAATACGCCGTATACTCATATTTCTGAATATCAAATTTCCATCAAAATAATAAATTTTTACTAAATTCGTAGCCAAAAATTAATCTATTAAACCTTCTTCCCTTGCCCGAATTTCTGTTTGAATCCGTAGATTTTGACCTTCATTTGGGTAAACTTCCAAAACATCCTGAACATTTTTCCAATAGTGACGGACTGTTCGTTCGGCAATCTGCATTTGTTTGGCAATCTCCTTATCTTGTAACCCCTTATTAAAAGCCAAATCCAACATCTCCAACCATTCCGGCTTGACCTCCAGCACTACACGCATTTCCTTGGGAGTATAAATTACACCATTAAGTGCCCAATCGACCTTAGTTAACATCTCCTTCATTGATAAACTTTTATCTGCAACGGTAAACCCTCCTTCATGACTGCTAATTAAAGGTTTTAAACGAATTAAAGAGCGAGGATAGGCACTTTGCACTACAATATTGAGACTGCGATACTTCTCCATTAACGTCCGCAATAGCTGAATTCCTGCATCAGTTCGGGCAGATTCTCCTGCTGTCTCTGGCATTGACAAATCAACAATAGCCAAGTCGGGCAAATTATTTACTATCAGGTTGAGTGCTTCTTGTGCAGTCTGAGCTTCGATAATCTTTGCATTTGGATACTGCGGTTTCAAGACATTGATTGTTGCGTATAACGCTAACTCTTGATCGTCAACCACCAAAAATGTCAAATTTTCCACGGAAACTGCCTGAGACATAATTAATCACCTGATAAGCTACAGAAAAAGACGATTTTTCAATTAAAAAGTCAAATCAGCAAATTTATTCTCTTCTACAGTCTCATTTAGGACATTACCAACGCAAGTACCAAATCTCTGTCTGATTTTGTCGGTAGCGAGAACACTTACCGGATAGCCAAAATTTCAAAGCACGACAGAGGTGAAGTAAATCATCTGTAGTAGCTGCGGTCAAAGTAGATTTAGATACATCTAAATCTGTAAATTTAATCATCAATTCGTTCAAGTTTCCTTGTAGTGTTAAACTGACGAATAGAGAAAAATTAGTTGAAGTATTCGATACACAGTAATTAAGTAATTCTTCTAGTGCTATTAAAATTACTTGACTACGATCGCGCGATTCCTCGCGCCATTCATTTGGTAGCTCGTATTGTATATTTAGGCTAGGAAAGCGCTTATTCCACGTATCTAGCATATGCCGAATTGCTAAGGGTAAACTCTCATCAACATAAGCAGGGTATAAATAGTCGCTTAGTTCTTTAAGGGAATAATGGAATTTTTCGATATTTTCTAAATAGTGTGTGTTTAATTTATGCTGACTCTCAGAACTAGTAGGTAAAGGCGACTCCAAATGCCGACGCAGAACAAATGTATTTTGTAGCACTTCATTGCGGATAGCTTCTCCTTCCTGACGCATCCTTGCTAATTGCCTACTATGCCACCACCTTAATGCTCTTTGAGTTCTGTAATTGGATGCGAGCAACCACAGTAAAATTGAAATTACAGTAATTCCAACTATAGATATCAATATAAAAGACATTATTTATCTGGATAAAGTTTATGGCTTGATTTTGGGTTGGTCATAGTTAGTACTGTGGATCATAGTCTAGGCACTACTTGGAATATTGCATGTTGCTCAACCTGTTATCTAATTACAAGGATTCAATAGTTTACCCTTACTGAGCCGTTAATAGTTGGCAAAAAATCACCAAGTTATTGGCACAAAAGTGCCATTTTGAAATTGGAAGTCCCTGAGGCAAATCCTGCAAACAACGCTTTCAACTAGTTGCATATTTGAGAACTCTTTCCCATTCCCAGCGCCAAGCAGTCTCTACCGTTATTTCTTTGCCATTGGTAAATTTGATGAATTCTCTACCGTCAAGATAGCAAACATCAGCAACAAGTTGATTTCTTGTATCATACCCCCACATTGATGCTGCGGCATTCCACCATCTTTGCCCTGGCGATTCCAACATTGGTAGTTCTAAATAATCATCACGCCATGCTTTTGGCTTCCACTGCTCAACTAAAGCACGAATTAATATAGCGTTGGGAAAAATTTGCTTTTCATTTTGATGCAACCATAGCACGTAATCGATAGTGCTTCTTAAAGCATCCTCTAGCCCGTAACTACCAGCTTCCAGAGCGCTTTGGACTTCATCAGAAGAAAAGTTAACGCCGATGCTAACTAATGCTCGCTCGTATTTTTTGAAGATTTCGTATTCAATCGAGTCCTTTTGCCAGAACCACACTCAATTCTCTCCAAACAGTTAATTGCAAATGTTGTTTACTCAATAATACTTTCAAGTTCATCTACAAATCATGAGGTCGAATGGTAGACAAAAACTTTTGTGGGTGTAAATTGAACAACAGAGGGGTGTGCATTGGGGTTGTTAGCCAACATTGTACAGCGATCACCCCTCATCACACCTTTCTCAACCTCTCCCCAAATCATCACTGCTTTACCTTAGGGGAGATCGCACTACACTACCTTCGTGCTGTATTCGGCTTTGCCAATCTTTGTGCAAAATAATCATCAATTTCTACTTTCATGTCCTCTATCAACTTATATTGCCTAAATGCACCATAGGCAGGGAAAATTAGAATGAGAAAAATGCCAGCAAAATTACTCCAAAAAAATAGTGGAGAGCTAATCAAAAAAGTAGCTAAAAAAATAAATTGTTTTAGCCTAAATTCTTTGACATAATCACTTAATGTTATTTCAGTTTTGTCTGGTTGAATTGATATTGAAATTCTCAGGCTCGCTGATAATCCAGTTAGCATAAGCCATAAACCTGACTTCTTTATCACTAAGGCATCGCGATCTACCTTCTTATTCTCATATTTATGTCGGTGGGCAAAAATAACTATCCTTTCAATTAAGCCATCTATATGCGCCACTTCGCTGTAAGATACCAGTGTTTTGTCGAAGAAAGCTAATAGCTTCATTTGCATCAAATTTTTATACATTTGTTGATTAGTTTTTACTTAAATGTGGTTTTTAGTGATACCTACGGCATACTGCGTGAACGCTTGTTTTTTATCCGACCTCACAAAATAGCATTGCTCCCTCTCTCATAAAGATTCAATGAAATTTCAACTCAGGCTTTGAGAACTGTCATGGTCGTACAGGTGTCAACTCTAATCTACTGCCCCCAGCACTATCAATATGGCTTTCTGTGCCTTTGTCAGACCTGTAGCACCTGTGATTTTCATGCCCTCATAGGGTCTTTCAACTCTCAAGGTTTTTAAGCACTCACCTGTATTCACATCCCACAGCTTAATCGTCTCATCTAAGCTGCTACTGACCAAAGTCTGACTGTCCGAACTGAAGCTAAATGATGATACTATTTTCAGGTGTCCTTGCAAAGTATTAAAACGCTGGCTAGTCCTGACGCTCCATAGGCTAATCGTTTGGTCTTCAACACCGCTACTGGCTAGGGTTTGACCATCTGGGCTGAATGCCATGAACTTGATCTGGCTGGGTTGCTGCAATGTTTTGAGGCACTGCCCTGTCCGGAAATTCCATAACTTGATCGTTTGATCGAAACTACCACTAGCCAGCGTTTGCCCATCTGGGCTGAAGGTAACTGAAAGTATTGGGCCTGTATGTCCCTGCAACGTTTTGAGGCACAGCCCTGTGCGGACATCCCACAATTTAATTGTGGTATCTAAACTACTACTAACTATAAATTGACCATCTGGACTAAAGATAACTACCGAAACTACGCTAGTATGTCCCTGCAACGTTTTGAGGCACAGCCCTGTGAGGACATCCCAAAGCTTTATGGTGCAGTCATCGCTGCCACTAGCTAGAGTTCGACTATGGGGACTGAAAGCAACGCACCAGACCCAACTAGTATGCTCATGCAATGTGTGTAGGCATTGGCCAGTATAGGCATCCCAAAGCTTCACGGTGCGATCTTCACTGCCACTAGCTAGAGTTCGATCGTCGGGACTGAAAGCAACAGACCAGATCCGCTTATTATGCCCCTGTAGTGTTTGGCTGCATTCACGCGTGGAAACATTCCATAACCTTACCACTCCGTCTTCACTACCACTGACAATAGTCTGACTTTCTGAATTAAAAGCAACTGAAAATATGGGATTACTATAACCCTGTAGCGTCATCAGGCATTTGCCTGTTTTGGTATCCCATAACTTCACTGCTTGTTCTTCACCACCACTAGCGAGGGTGTGGCTAGCTGGGTTGAATGTAATCGACCATATTTGGTTGCTGTGTCCTTGCAATGTTTGGCAGCAGTGCCCCGTGCTGACCTCCCATAATTTAATGGTTTTATCAACACTGGCACTGGCTAAGGTTTCACCTTGAGGACTAAAGGCAACTGACTTTACACTATCAGTATGTCCTGAAAATGTTTTTAGACACTTACCTGTGTGTAGATCCCAGAGCTTCACGGTACAATCGTCACTGCCACTAGCCAAGATTTTACCTTGAGGGCTACAGGTGACTGACCAAACTCGGCTGGTGTGTCCCTGAAGTGTTTTGATGCATTCACCTGTCTGCACATCCCAGAGCTTGACAGTACAGTCCAAACTACCGCTAGCGAGAGTTTGACCATCTGCGCTAAAGGCGACTGAGTGGACATGATTGTCATGTCCTGGCAAAATTTTCAGACATTCACCCGTGTAAATATTCCATAGCCTGATTGTTTGATCCCAACTGCCACTAGCGAGAGTTTGACCATCTGGACTGAAGGCAACTGAATCTACATAAGCAGTATGTCCCAGTAAGGTTTTGAGGCATTGACCCGTACGAGTATCTGACAATTTCACGGTTCGATCAATGCTACTACTGGCGAGAATTTGACCATTTGAACTGAAGGCAACTGCAAGCGTCCAACTGTCATGTGCCTCACAGGTGAGCAGTTGCTTGCCATCTGCAACTTGCCACAAGCACAGCTGACCATTGGTATCACCTGTAGCTAATAGCTTTCCGTCCGGACTAAATGTGACGGAAATAACACCACCGATAATTTTGGTAAAAACAGTTTGATCGAGATCGGCATAGGCAAAGTTTACCTGTTGCAGATTTACATTCTGGAGGTAAGCCTGCCAAATAGTCAAATGCGAGAAATCATAACCCCTCAAGTCAATCTCAAGCTGACGCAATAAATTGATGATATTTCCGCCAGCGTATCCCACGGAATTGGCAAATTGCGATCGCCCTTCTTTGGGCGCGCTTTGCGATCGCAACCCAGATAGAATTTGATGAAGCTGATACTCCACATCCTTTTTAGACTTAAACTTGCCGACTAGCAGAGCTACAAGTGGTGCTATGATGATGCGAATCTGGCTATCTCGGACGTAATCTTTGGCAGTAGCTTTCATCAAGGCATGACTGAGAAACAAAGATGAAGGATTGGTTTCATTCCTAACCTCTGTGTCCTCACCTTTCTCAACTATTTCCTGATAAACCCGTTCGAGGAACTGTTCTGTCACATACTCCATCACCACAGGCTGTAAAGTGAACAGCCTATTACTCTTTTCAATTAGACATCGTCGCCCTAAAGATTGCAATGCTTCTAGTAATTTTGGCTGCGATATCGTTGGCACAAAATCTTTTCGCAATTGGGCAAGCGTTACCAATTCTCGATTAATCGCTAACCAATACATCAGGTGCTTTTCTATCTGTGACAGCCGCTGAAACTGCTCGTCTAGCAATGTATTAATTTCTCCAAAGGCGATCGCTCCTTGTTCTAAAAACTCACTGATGCTACCATCAAATAAATCTCGCACAGTTGTAGAGACAATCTTGAGTGCTAGAGGATTGCCGGAATAACGCTCCCTCAAGCTCTGCCAATCAGCCTGTGAGTGACAGAAACATCCATTGGCTTGCAAGATTTTGCTGATTTCTTCTACGCTTAAACCTGCTAGTAGTAAAGTGCGAATGGGTAGGGTTTCGCCTTCTAACAGTGCCAGCGTTTTGGGCTTCTCCCGGCTAGTCAATACTATGCAGCCTTTGTGGCGTTCGCTTCCCAAGCGTCTGAGTAGTTCCCCATATTCTTCATAGCCTTCTCGGTACTGCCCAGCTGACACACCACTACTGTCTAAAATCGCATCGAAGTTGTCCAAGACTAGCAGACAACGGGAGCAGCGTAAATAATTAATCAATTGTGATATTAGAACGTCTACCGTTTCTGAAAAATTCGTTTGCTGTTGGTCGGATAAGAATAGGATTAGCTCGGCGAGCAGGTCTTTGAGGGGTAGAGCATGACGCAGACTTCGCCAAATCACGTAGTCAAACTGCTCCTGAAATTGTTCGGCTAACTTTACAGATAAGACAGTTTTCCCCATACCGCCCATACCCAGTAGTGCCAAAACTCGGCATTGGTCTTTGACAATCCATTGTTTTAGTACAGCCAGTTCTTCTGTACGCCCGTAGAAAACAGATACATCAACTGCTTCTCCCCAATCTTGATACCGATGATTAAGCGCCTGAAAATGGGAAATTTTAGCTACTTCCTCTACTTCTTCTACCCCTGGAGGCTTTGGAACTGCCAACAACTGTAACCCCATCTGCCGCTTTATTGCCGCCTGAAAATTCTTTTTACTAACCTTTTCCCCAAATACTGCTGACAGCATCTGCCATAACTTAGGGCCAACATCATGTTGTAGGTAGTCGGTAGTGTAGCCATAAGTTTTGGCAATCTCTTTATACTTCTGGCCTTGCCAAGATCTGCGAAGCACGATCACTTCAATATCTTTTAGATGTCTTTTTGTGTGGGCAACAACTGCTGCATCTACTATTTTCAATGCTGTTTCAAAGTCCATTGCTCAGGGATGTATAACATCTACAATTATTGAGCTACAGTCTGAGATCTTAACTTTCCAGATTTTTTCCCAAAAAATATTCAAATGGCTGAAATCCATAGCTTGCCTAGTTGGGTGGGAAAATATATGGTGCTTCATCTGGTGATGGTTCACCATAATCGGTCTACTGAGATTATTCTCTTTAAATTTTCTTACTTAACCTTAACTAAACCTTTTTTATAGCTAGATTTTTTCATCAAACTCCTTAAGTTATCCCCATTTTACTTTTTGAGTGCAAAAGGCAAACTGGTAATAAAAGTGATAGCAATGATTTGGCTTTGGACAAATTTAGTTTTCTTGAAAATTTGTCCAAACTCCAATACCAAGTTCTAAACAAATATCTTTAGGATCTGCAGGGCTTAGAGGCGATTGTCGCCCCTGGAAAAAAAATTATCAAACCCAGACACAGCAAGGGCTCAATACCATATTGATGCTCATTCAATCAACAGAGATAGAGGTAGTTGTAATGCAAAACGGTTTTAAGCGCAGGAATTTTATGCTGATGGTGTATGGTACCTTCGTAACGTTAGGAAGCGGTTTTATAAGGAAGGGCTTCGCGCAAACAAGCACCCCAAGCCCAGGGATACCAGTAAAGACGGGGAACGTCAGACAGGTGTTAGTTTCTGAGATCGCAACGGCTCCATCGAGCCGTCTCTCTGCTCAAGATGCGGCAAGGCGATCGCAGTCCCTGGCTGCATCAGCAGATCAAATTGATGAGGCACTAGATGCACTTGAAGGCAACCTTGTTCAACTCACCGTACCTTCAGCACCTGTTGATAGTGCCGTAGCTGGAGGCGATGAGGCGGCAGCACGGCCAACACTGGCAGTGAACGCGCAAGCAGTTGCCTCTTTGAACGCTCAGGAAAAACAAGCCGCGAACAATTTGGTGAACGGATTTCAAACCGCCGTTGCTGCTGGCGATCTTACAGCTGCAGCCTTAAGGCAAGACGAGCAATCTGCGGAGGTTCCCCTCCAAACGAAACAGGGCTGTAGTAATGGCCGAGTGTGCTGGAAGTTCAAGTGGTGGGGAGTCAGAATACGGATCAATCACTGCGGCGTAGAGGCACTAAGTAGCGGCGGAAGGCTTGTCGGAAACGTTCCGGGGCCAGTGACTACAGCGATTGGATTCTTTACGTCGATTCTCAGGGCATTCGACAAGGGGTGCGGAGTTCAGATTCACTGGTTATGGATTAATGTTTCTTATATAAAATCGAAATCTTGCTCGAAGTGTAATTGAGAAGGCACGGGCAAGCCTGCACCACGTGCATTCGGGGGAGCTGCAAATAAAGCGCATTTTGTCAATCAGTTAAAATACTCACAATAATTTAAAGAAGAATGATAATCGTGCGCGGAGGAGGGGAAGGTGGATGAGCTTATTAAGTACTGTGCTACTCCAGAAAATCAAGATTTAAGCGCTGTCAAAGCCATACGAAAGCCAGTCTTCAAGCTGGATTTATCTCCTTTTCCTACACCCTTGCAGACATTTGTGCAATTACCTTAACCTCTCACGAATGGGTGAGCGCAGAGATGACCTCTCCTTAAATTTTCTTATTTAAGCTTAAGTTACCTTATTTTGTAGCTGATTTGTGAAAATCAAACTCCTTAATTTATCCCTATTTACGTTTTTAGATTTAGAGGGGAAGCTGGTAATAACTATTAAAAATCTTAAGCACAGAAATAGATTGCCTGTTTTCAAATCGGGAGCATCGCCACCTCACCAAAGATTCTAACTTTGCAAAGAAGAGGTAAAAAATTATTTTCAGCCAGCGATCGCTCATCTACAAAGTACAAATTTCTGATTAATTCTGAGGAAAGAAAATATGAAAACTACGTTACGTCACATTTTAAACCTCAAGAAACAGTACAGCCATCTGCCATTTTTTGATTTTTTACGGGATGAGACATTATCAGCTCGTCAGCGGCTAGAATTTTATCCCTGCATGGCTCCTTTTATCATGAGTTTTGGCGATCTAAATCGCTACGTCATGCGCCAAGAACCAACCGCAGATCCTTATCAGGCAATGGTGAACGAACATTCCTATGAGGACGATCATCACTGGCCTTGGTATTTGGAAGACTTTATCAAATTGGGCTTTGATCGCGAAAAACTTTCGGCTACTGAGTCTTTACAGTTTTTCTGGGGCGATCGCACAGCAGTGAATCGTCTATTATCACACAAGCTAGCTCATTTGATTTATAGTTCATCGAGTATTGTACGTCTAGCTATTATCGAAGCCATTGAAGAAACAGGCAACGTTTTGTTTGAACTGATGGGCAAATTAGCAAAACAAATTGAAGCCGAAACAGGTATAGAATTACGCTACTGTGGGGAATTCCATTTTAGTAAAGAATCTGGTCATGCGATGACAAACGACCATGCCATCCTGGCAGAGATTGAAATGGATGAACAAACACGTGCTGAGGCTATTGAAAAAGTCAATTTGGTGTTTGCTTGGTTTACACAATGGACTCAAGAATTATTAGCGTATGCCTTGCAAAACCTGAATCATCCCGATCGGCTACTCATATATCCTTTCCAAAAGGAGATGGCCTTGATTTAGTTGTACACAGTATTGAGAAGTTACCAATGTCTCTAAATCTGAATTTATGTACGGCAACTTTACCCAACTTTTCGTTTATAGATGTAGTAGAAATCGCTTTAGCATCTGGTTATCATGGAATCGAACTGCGAGTTAGTGATGATTACCACAAAAGTTTGCAGGAGTTGAGCGCTCAAGGTACTTTCATCAAGAAACAACTGCAACAGGCTAATCTATCAGTACCAGTGCTCAACACCTACATACCTGTAGAAGATGATCGCTCCGTAGACCAACTGCTTGAATGCTGCCAGAAAATGGCTGTGCCAAAAGCACGCTTGGTTCTACCTAAAAGTTATGGTGCATCCGTAGCCAAAATTGCTAATGTTAAGGAAATCATTCCTTCGTTTGAAGTCACTGACCGCGAACCAGTGGAGTTGATCAAAACTTTAAACAAAAAGCTACGCCAGATCGAACGCAAAGCTTACAAAGCAGGTGTCAAGATATTACTGGAATTGCACTGGGGAACGGTAATGAGTAGTTTTAGCAGCGCTTATCTGTTAACCTCCGACCTCGATCCTGGCTGTATCGCGATTACTTTCGACCCCGCCAATATGATGGTGGAAGGCAAAGAAGATTGGGAGTTTGGTTTGAAGTTAATCGGTTCCCATATCGATAACATCCATGTGAAAAATATATCTTGGTTCTCTAGTAACAAAGGCTGGTCTTGGGAATGGGCACCCGTTGGTACTGGGATGGTAAATTGGCCCGAACTCATCTGCTTGCTCAACCGCAACCGATATTCGGGTGATTACGCCATTGAGGATTTCCTAGTTCCTAATCACAGCAAGCAGGCAGCGATCGCTTACTTGTGTTCAGTGCATAATGAATTCCATAAAATTTACGAAAATATGAGTGCAACTATTTTACAATCGCTCATCTGTAAGATTTAAAAATAAAGCGCCTTTTTTCTATCAGTTAAAATACTCAAAGCACTCTTACTAAAGAAAAGCAGATAAGCTATTCTGCTTTTAAGTTGCACAATCCCTCATGAGGGCTGTTGACGGTTGACCGTTGACAGTCAACTGTTAACAGCCTTCTTGAGTAGTTATACAATTTAGGCGCGCATTATAGCAATTCCCAAGCAAATGAAATACACCCCACCCGCGCTATCGCGCACCCTCCCCTTACCAAGGCTACGGTGTACACACAAGTACTCTCCGCATACGTTTCAGGGATTTCAACCCCCTTAAATCGTCATTGCGAGCGTAGCGAAGCAATCCCAGCACCTTGCGATTGCTTCGTCGTTCCTCCTCGCAATGACAGGTTTTGAGCGATTTTTATCTGAGTTTAAAACCCCTTCCAGGTAGGATTTCAAGACTTCTGTGTACACCGTAGCCTTACCAAGGGGAGGGTTGGGGAGGGGTAATTTCGTACTTCACCAGACTGAGAAACGCTATAGCTTAGCAGAAGGATGAATCTTCAAAGTTGTGAACAACTAAAAAGCTGACAAAATGCGAATTCAACCCAAATCTCTGGGCTTTACAATCCTGCTGGGAGCGCTTTCTGCACTACCGCCTTTGTCAATCGATATGGGGCTACCAGCATTTCCTCAGATCGGTGCGGCGCTCTCCACTTCACCAGGGGCGGTGGGATTAACACTTAGTTTGTTTATGCTTGGTTTTGCGATCGCGCAGCTTGGTTTTGGCCCGCTTTCAGATCGTTATGGACGCAGACCCGTTTTACTAGCTGGCTGTGGAATCTTTGCATTGGCTGGTGCAATCTGTGCTGTGGCACCAACAATTGAGACTTTGATTGCTTGGCGTTTAGTTCAGGGTGCTGGTGCTGGTGCTGGTATGGTGGTGACGTTGGCAATTGTCCGCGATTTATTCGAGGGGTCAGAAGCACGGGCACAACTTTCTTACGTCAACTTGGTGATGAGTGTAGCACCAATGATTGCACCGACAATTGGTGGGTGGGTTTTGGCAATTGTAGGTTGGCGAGGAATTTATGGTGTGCTGGCTGTAGGAGGATTACTGCTGGTACTGGCTGTTGCTTTTGGATTGAGTGAGTCTCTAGACAAGCGTGATGTCAATGCAATTAAACCGCGTCGGCTCATCAAGAATTACGGAAAAATTCTCACCAATCCCATTTGCCTTAGCTATGCCCTGGTTAATGCACTGTACTTTGGGTGTATGTTTGCCTACGTTGCCGGCTCGCCACTAGTGATGCTCAACGTTTTCGGTGTCTCAACCACAGTCTACGGTTGGCTATTTGCATCCACCGCCTTCGGAATTACGGTCGGCTCATTCCTGAATGGGCGCTTGAGTATCCAAGGTGTGCCACCTTCACGATTATTGAGTGTTAGCTTAATTGTTGGTGTTGTTTCCACGGTAGCACTTGTGGTTGTGTCAATGAGTAGTGCAGCGCAAGTTGCTACCCTGATGCCGTTGCTAGTGCTGAATACCTTTTGTCGCGGAATAGTTTCACCGAATGCGATGCATAGTGCCATCCAGCCAGTACCAGAAAATGCCGGAGTTGCAGCCGCCGTAGTCGGATTTCTGCAAATGCTAGGCGGCTCACTAGCTAGTGGGTTAGTGGCTTTTCTTTATGATGGACACAGCGCAATCGCTATGTCTAGTGTCATGGCAGCATTTGCAATCAGCGCTTATGCCGTCTATACGATATGGGCACGCCCCGCTGAACGCCGTTTTGCACTACATAGTGGCACAAAAAATTAGCTAGGGTCGAGGGAATTTATTGCTAAACTCCCCCTGCCATCCGAAACCGTGCTTGTGGTAGGGTAGGTAGCCAGCGAGTTACCAGTATACAGAGGATACTCTAGTGCCAGAGCATCACTGTCATGAGCTAAAAGACAGTAAAAGCCAAAACGGAAGAAGAACTAAACCAATTGTCAAGGAACAGTTGGTAGAAATTATCTAGCGTGGCAAAAGGAAGTAGCAAGGCTCAAACAAAGCTTCATTTGCCCCCATTATCTGGTGAGTTTACATCAATCCCAAATCTCTCATCGCTTTCCACAAATTAGACCGTCGCTTGTGCTGGGCTTTCCATTGGGACAACAAGCTGTGATAATTCTGTGGTGCTAACTCTTTTAAGGCAGACATCCATTGTGCATTCTTCGTATAATCTGAGCTTTTAGATGCTTCTGGTAATGGTACGAAATTATGTAAATTTGCTTGCCAATAAGCCAAGACTCTTTCCCATAAATCGGGGGGTGCATATTCTTGGAGATACGTTCTCCGAGAAATCTCATCTGGTGTCGATAGTTGGTTTGCTTGAATCACGACCTCATAAAATTTAGGTAATGGGGATTTTTCTTGGTACTTTATTTGGGTCAAATCTCTTGTTAACAAATGTATTACATTGTATTCCCTACCCAGTTGTGCCGGATCTCCAGGTAATTTCTCCAACCATTCGATAATTCGTTGCCTAAACCAAGTATGTCCTTTTGCTTCTGTCGTAATACTATCTAGTAACCAATGCAACCACCAATTATCTACGGTTTTTGAAGTTGTATAAAAATCTGAGTATCTGTAAGGTGTACTACGTTTAATTATTGATTCACGCCAAGAAGTAAACAAGGATTTCTGAGTATCTTTACTTACTGGTATCTCAGCAAAAGCTTTGAGCATACTCGACCAGTCGTAACAATATTCAAAAGCAATATGCTGAATTTCTAAAGCATTCGCTCGTTCTATTTCTCCCAATTCTCGAACAGCTTGTTGATAATAGCGAAGTAAAGTTTTGTGCTCTTCCCCATTCCCAGCAGCGTAGGAAAATCCGCCCACAACAACAAACAGCAGCGAATTTTCTGGTGTCCAGGGATTTTGATCTTGTTTGTTTTTTAACAACGCATCCAAAGTCTCTTGAATCACTGTGAGACTTTCTCGATATTCCTGTTTACCCAATAAATCCTCAATCACAGGTAAACCATTTTGCCATTGCTGCGAAATAGTAGCCCGGAGATTGTTCAAATATATCTCTGGTGTTGCAAATTCCTGCATCAATTCCATGTAAATGATATGCCAATAGGAGTAAGTGTTTTCCAGTTCTGACTTCCACTCTTTACTTTCTCTATTGGCTGTCATTCCATCTAAAATTATTTTTTTTTGAACATCAGATAAATTAGAGAAAAAATCGATTACAGCTTCATCATTTAAACTGGTATCAGTAAATTCTTCTGACCATTCCCTAATTTTTTGAGCTAATTTGAACCCATCTTGTCTTTGTGACTGCACCAACAACCACTCCCACTCCAACAAGCAGCTTGTTGTTGCTCCTTCCAAATTAATGCCGTTAGCAATTTCCATCCAGTCGGGTATACCATTAGAAATTTCGCTTTCTGCTGATAACAAACTGGCTGCAAAACCATCGTCATTACTAAAGCCATTCTCAAAAGCTGTTTTTACCAATGGCTTCATCTGTTGTGCAACTACTTCTAAATCTTCAACAAAAGTACAATCATCAAAATAAGGTTCTTCCCAGCTGGCTTCTTGAACTATATATTTCCCCTCTTCTTGGGATGCTTGCCAAATAATCTGATTCCATTGTTCCCATAGTTGCGACCAAGTTTGAGCTAATTTTGCATTAGAAGTTGGTCGAATATTGCTTGTTTTTACCTGTTCTACTGTTTGAGGTGGAGTGATGATTTGAGTTAAAGTTTCCCGGGTATTCGCTTGCAGTTGAGCAAATGCAGTTTCTTGCTGTTCGTCAGATAAAACCACAAATAAGGAGTCGAGTAGCTGGGAAATTTCACCTTCGGTAAGTGCTTCAAGGATGCGCGAACCAACAGAGGTTTCTTGTTTAAGATTACCCTGAGAATTGCTCTGGCTCTTTTTTGGCATCTCCTAAATCCCCTTAGCATTACATAAATAGCCTATTTCAACCAGAGGTAACGAGCAGAACTGTCAAATATTATTTAACAAACGTCAAATAAGCCCGCTTCAGCTTCCCCAACGATTCCAAAAACCTCTGCACTGATTCCTCCAGCCCACTTGAATACACCCGGGAAGTGCGATTGCATTCTCCTGCATCTGCTGATAATCCTGCGCCTGAACTGCCCTAGAACGAGCTAGATAAGAAGCGATCGCCTGCCTAAATGGTTCATACCCCATTGAATAAACCGTATAATCAAGTACACTTGCACGTGAGCGACAATGACGAGCTAATAACTTGCGCTACAGGTCTATGGGAAACCTATCAAAGGCTGGTCTTCCATAGCTAAAGTTAATTTCTAATTCCGCTAAATTTATTAAGGTTGCACTTAATGTTGGGCTTTTTTGATTTTTACTACACCCTACATCTAACCATCTACGCCAAGTCATAGCAATAGTTTCACGTTTTCACGCCTGAAATACAGCTTCGCTTTAATAAAAGTTGATTGCTATGTTACGGCTCGGTTAGTCCAGAGTTTTCAACAGCCGTTGGGGTGATAGCCTCAAAAGCATCATTTCTTCACTCCTAACACCCGCAAAATCCCCTAACCCCCGCTTTGTGTTGCTCCATGTACTGACGCTCTTATAATTTTCCCAATCCCCAATCCCTCATGCTCAATGTTTACCATAAGAAGAAAGGTTAGCGGGAATCTCTCATGAATTTGTTGACTTATGTGATGCATCTAGTAGGTTCTGGTGCTTTCGCCTACTACAGTGCTGCTCAGATCCGTGACTCTAAAACTCGCCCTAATATCCTGGCTGGGTTTCAGTTAGCAGAATCTGGTTCTGTGCCTTTTTTAACAGCACTCAGCGAACGTGCCGCAGCCGAGGGCGACACATGGTTAGCTCAAAAGCTCAAACAACACGCATCAGATGAAACTCGGCACGGTCAAATTTTCGCTCATGGCTTAAAACAACTCAATAAACAAGTTATCGATTGGAAGAGTCAACCCCAAACCACATCTACAGATAAATCAAAACAGCAGCGTAGTCCATTTTTTGCCGCCTTCTTTGAAGGTTACACTCCAGAACAACTAAAACCTGCTGTGATTGACTGGAATGTATTCATGGGTAGCACTTACATTCTGGAGTTAGATGCTAGCAAAGACTTTCCGAGGATGGCGAAGGCATTACCCGATGATGAACCTATTGCTCGCAATTTGAAACTGGGTATTTTGAATGTCGCCAAAGATGAAACTACTCATGCTGCTTATCTTTATGAAGCAATGACAAAGCGAATGTCTCTTACCCAAGTACAAGAGCTTATAGATGAGTGGCGGACTCGCAAAGTCAACGCGACTTTTGCATTTGCTAGTAATCTGTTACAAGGCAAATCACCAAATCGTTCTCTAGTACAAGATAGTATGCCTTCACAAAAAGATTCTCAACTGATTGGAACGTAAATTCGACGGTTTATTTGGTGTCCATTTAGCTAGACATAAAAAACTTCTCCCTGCCTTAAACTGAAGTTCAAGGCAGGGAAAAGTTGATCGAATTTAACCCTCATTTGTCACTCTAAGCAGAGGAAAATACAAAATCGGGGTGAGTCAGGAATATAAAAAGTGGAGAAGTGAGCCTATAAACACTCTTATTGAAGTTTAGCAAATCCTAATAATAGTTGAGGAATAGGAGAAACTGTGAGCCAAGACTGAATTAAGTTAAATTCTCTAATAATCTACTTAGATTTTTAACAGTGCTGTTTGCTCGTTCCACCGCATTAATATCCACAATATGAATATCAATCGATTGCAAGAACTCAAGCAAAAACTGACTCATGACGCAGACTTGTCTAATATCTGGTTATTTTATATGGATCATTTTGCAGATCATCCGGAATTTACTGATATGGGTGAGCCTATCCATAATGAATATCTACATACTGTCATCCGCAAGACTTGTCACCAAATGTTTGGCAGGGAAACAAAAATTACTGACTTTTTATCGATTTATCTTGCAAAGTATCATTTTTTTCATGGGCCTTTCCAGGCTGAACGGCGTATTGGAGGTGTGATTTATTTCGAGGATATAAAAATTGGGTTAATCGCAGTGTCAGCAGATTATCCTCCTACCGATGCGGTTAAGTATTCACGTTTTTCTGAAGTGCTTCAATTGCCGACACATAATCGTAACGAGCTTAATTGAGATGAGGGTAACGCAAAAGCACTCTCCAGAAATGCGAGCACGATTAAAATTTTAGATAGATTCGGACAACAAACCTGACATATCTAATACTCGCGCTGACCAAGTACTAGCTTGCTCGGACATATTTCTGCGTTCACTCTCATCAGACCAAAGACTATCAAATTTTAATTTCCACCGTGCTATTTGAACTTGAATGTTGACTAATTCTTCGGCATATTCCGGTTCAATGTCTGCTGCTGTCCATTCGATAAAATACATAGTTTCATCTGCCACACTTTCAACTGCTTCAGGGTAATCTGTGTTGCAAAATGTTCTCAACCTGGCTAAATTAGAAGCTATATGTCCTAAGCGATTTGATGTATTTTCACTTTGAAACCTTGCTTGTTTTTCATCTAATTTCTGGTTCATAACCACCGATTAACTCCTGAGTGATTTGTTTAACACGTTCTTGAATTGCTGAGTCTTGAATTAGCATTGAGCGATTATTCTGACTAGGGCGAATGTTAATAATCGATTCATAGGCAATGGATTGGTTAAAAGGAGTCCAGTCAGCACCCCAAATATCTCGTTGTCTACTACCATCTTCGAGTAATGCTGCTTCACAGAAAGCGTGTTTTTCTCCTCCCCCTGCTAATATCCCTCTTTCTATATCTACTGCAACTTTAATGTAAATTTTCAACGTTTGCAGCATTTGCTCAACTTGTTCTAGCGTCGCTCTTTCTCTGATAATCAGTACCAAAATTTCATCCTTACACAATAAATTACCCAAAGCATTATTGCATCAGTCTTTCATCTCAGTCTCCAGCACCCTCAACACCTTCTCCTCCAACCCCGTCAAATAAACCCGCTTCAGCTTCCCCAACGACTCCAGAAAGCTCTGCACGGATTCCCCCAGCCCACTTGAATACACCCGTGAAATGCGATCGCACACCTCCTGCATCTGCTGACAGTCCTCAGGTAGGTATTCGTAAGACTTCAGATGCTTCAGCCCCACCGTCAGTTCTCCATCCCAAGTCCTCACGGTGCAAGTGAAGTCGTTAACTTGAGTGACAATCGCCCAGCAACCGCCTTTGCCCCTGAGTTCGGGATTGTCCTTGGCTAAGATTTGGCAGACTTCACCCAACTGGTAGCTGTTGGGTACTTGGGTGCGTTCCATGATACTCTGCACGATATCTTTGACGATTTTTCCCGTCGGTACTTTACCACCAGCTTTCTGTACTGCTTTTTGCCAAACTTCCTGTTGCTGCTGGGGTTCTAGCTTATTGAGTGGGCGAATTTGACGCTCATTAGTGGGCAGAATTTGACAACAAATGGTTGTCAAATCTTGATTCGCCACATTTTGACAACCAATGGTTGTCAGATTTTCGTAAACACCAGCTGCGGCAATTAAATAATTCGACTGTTGCCGACTATGCCCAAATCTATCGCGGCAATATTCCTCAAATGTGCGATGGGTGGAGCGATAGAGTCTGCGATCCCGCAATTCTGCCAGTGCCTTACCCGCTTCAAAAAACGCTCTTTCAACTTTTCGCTCCAGGTGCAGGCGATCGCTTTGTTCCTCTGGAGTTAATTCAGGTACTTCAACAGCAGGAACATCAATGGTTACTACATCCTGATTGTTCTGAGGAGAGCTATTTTGTGGGTTAACTGCTGGTTGTAAGTCACTGGATGTAGAGGTGGCTTTTTTGCGCTTACGGGGTGGGTTGTCCATTCATCCACCTCTTCTAGCTCAAGTGATGGCAAGGTTAATACGTTAATTTGACCAGAAACAAAAATGCTTATGATGCTTCCTGACTAGGCGTTAACCATACCACCTGAGTATTAGTTTTAGATGATTTACCAGGATTAGATATTTGCCCATCTTCAGCTTTTTCTAGCGTTTTCGCTTGAATATCCCCAGTTGTAGGATCGCCATCATGATCGAAAGTATAGTCAAACAAATCTCCAGGGGTAATTATTCGGTTATCCCCTGTGGCTTGATACGCTTTTGTCAAGCCATTACATAAGCTGTTTAAAACTCTCCCACTTATCTGCTCAATCTCATCAGCGTTTTTCAACTTTGAAATGGACGTTGGGTGGATACCTGAAAGTTCAGCAAGTTCTTTGTTGCTGATTTTTTTCTCTGCCATTAATATTCTGAGCCGCCAACGAATCATCTTTTGAGAGTCTTTTTTTGTTTTCCTTACTCTCATAGTTTCCTCCACTAATGCTTTTATAGCTAGATCGCTTTTTACTTAAAGCGATTCCTCTAAATATAGCAAGGACAATAATTAAAGTGCAAGCTTGACATAAATATAGCGAGGTCGCTATATTTATGATTAGCAAAAAGCGATCCCCCCTCTCTCGCAAATTGGAAGCGATCGCTTTTTGTTCCACTTAATTATGGAGATCATCATTATGACCCATGCCAAATATACACAGCAAGAGCTTTCCCATTACAATCTGCCACGGCTCAAAAGAATTGCTGCTGACCTTGGCGTAAAACCCACAGGAGATAAAAGAGCATCCAACACCTGGAGCAACGCAATCATCACTCACCAGTCAGCCGAACTTCAGGAAGTTGACGAACAAGCACTCGCTCAAGCCGAACTCGACCAGTACATTGCAGATCAAGCCGAAGGCATAGCCCCTCAACTGACCACAGTAGAAATCAACTGCTACCACTACGAAGTTTACGCACTCAACCAACTGGTCGCTTACATTGCCTACGACTATGACGAGTTTGTTACACAACCTTGGGTAGTCATGGTCAACGGCGAAGAGATTTTCCGGAATAACACAATCGCCCAATGCCAACGATTCATCGAATGGCAACACAAAGTTAAGTCGGAAGTATTAAGTCGGAAGTCGAAAGTGGAAAAATGCTCTGAAGATAAAGTTGGAACTTTGCAGATAGAAGACGCAAGTAAATTACCTCCGACTTCCGACTTCCGATTTCTGACTTCTTCTTTTGATGGAAAACTTAACCCACAAAGTGAAATTGAAGTACCAGAAGTCCCAACAATTTTAGAAATCTCGTTTTATGACCAAGAGGCATTTGTTGGGGATGAATTGGTAGCCAGCATTAGCTATGACCACGGCAATTACCAGAATTTGTACTGGCGGGTAATGATTAACGGACAGGAAATTTTCCGAGACATCAGTCCTGCTAGATGCCACAGCTATATTAAACAGCAGTACCAGCAAGGCAAACTTCCATTGCAAGAGCAGTTAGAACCGGAAGAACCTTGGGCTACTGGTAACGAAATCATGGCTGAAATTTTTACTGAATGCGAGAACTATGGGTTTGAAATGCTTGACGATGGTATTTACCAGAATGATGTAAAGCTCGGTGAAGTCGGATGCACTGATGGTCGTTGGTGGGTAGTACGTGCAGCACAAGATAGTCAACGTATTCCATGTAACTCGGCAGCAGATGCTGTGCAGTTGTTGTCAGAGAGCGCAGCTGATGAATATTTGGGATATCGACTACTTGAACACCTCAGCCCTAGAGAATGGCGATCGCATCTTTCAGGCGCAGCCCAAGGTCAAAAATTGGTAACAGTCTAAAACCAACTGTGGGCAGCAGTAGAAATTGCTGCTCACTCAAATTAACAAATTTAGATAGCGGTCTGGATGCAATACCGCTCCTTTACCCTGCGTCAAAAATTGGGAGATAAACCTCGTCTAGGTTGAAACCCGTAGTTTTTCCTCATTAGGTTTGAGATGAGTTGTCACCCATAAACGATCCGCCACTGTATTGGGAGAAGCGTTAATTCGTTGTTGGAAAGCCGAGACCTGTTCAATCAGGTCAGACTGATGCTCATAGCAAGCATGATAAGTAACATCTGAGCGTAACCACTGCCACAGATGTTCTACAGGCATAAAGTCCGGGCTGTAAGCGGGTAATGGTTCTATCTTTATATCCAGTGTTGCGGCCGCATCTTTAACGCTCTGTGAGCGGTGATAAGGAGCGCCATCCCAAATCAATGTCATGGGGTGAAAAGGGAATTCGGTTTTGAGGGTATTGAGGACATCAATAGTGTTGAGACCATTGGCGGTGTCGTAGGGAAAAATTCTCACCTCACCCAAATTATAGATGTAGACCCCATAGAAAGAGACCTTGGTTCTTCCGGGGGAAGAAGAACTCACCCAAAAACGTTCACCTTTAATCGACCAACCGTAGCCTTCATCAGTATCAAGATGAATATGAGCTTCGTCAATGTAAATCAGCATCTGCCCATTTTGGAGGGCATCATCAAGTAAACCCTTGAGAGTTAAGAGAAAATCGGCACGTTTTTTGGGATTTGCCTTGTTGAGTAGTTTACGGGCTTTTTTCCAAGACAACCCTAATACCTTGAGGGTCTTGCCAACGGTGTCGCGACAGCAATCGATATTGAATTGGGCTTTGATCCATGTGACTAAACGTTTTAACGTCCAACGGGGTTGAGGTTGCTCTTGACGCTTTTGGGGTGGTGTTGCGGCTAATTTCAAGGCATCCTGAATCTGCTGATCTAATGCTTGTTCTATCTCTATAGATAAAGGGGGGGATGCCCACCGCTACGTTGGTAAACTAGTGTCTCTGGACCGGCTTGATTGTAACGATGCACCCATTCCATTACCGTTTGTGGGTTGCGTCCCGTTTCCCGACCCACTTGAGTTGCACTTTTACCACCACTAATCTCGTAAAGTGCCATAAACCGCTCACGACTACGGGGATGCTCTGCTCTCAATGCTTTTTCTCTCAAAGCTTCTGCACTTTCACCCCAACCAGAAAAGTCAACGCGCAACATCCTTGTACCAACCTCAATCACCACTTCTAAAACTTAGGATCTGGACTTTAGACTAAATAGGGTTGGCGGGGAAAATAACACTGAGAGAAAAATAGTCAAAAAAAGGACATAGCTGAACAGGAGAAAAATCCGCGAACAAAAAAAGCGGTCAGCGATGTTGAACTAACCGCAAATTGGTCAATGCTGATAAAAGGAAAAAAATTAACAGCTTGACCATGACATTAGAAAAGCTTAAACAATTTCGCACAGGTGTGTACACTATCCTGGGTAAAGCCAAAGATGCCTTATTCGACTTGATGGATGCAGTGTTAGTAACACGTAGTATTAATTCATTTGCAGAACTATCAGTGTCTCCCGTGTTTCGCAGGCAATGGTCGAGTGTATACGAGGCAATACAAGACGGAAATCCGCCCCGAACCGAACTGATGAAGTTGTATATAAAACAACTCAATCCCACAGAAAAAATCATCTTAGCAGGAGACCATACAGCTTGGGCAAGATTACATGCCCCAACATTGAAAGACCGAACCTATGAGCATCAAGTTCAACCCATGTCAGGGGCAAAACCCGTAACCTTGGGACAAGGCTACAGCACCATTGCAGTTGTGCCGGAAACAGAGGGCAGTTGGGCATTACCCCTATTACATGAACGCATCACCAGTTTTGAGAACCCAATTCAAAAAGCTGCCGCACAACTAAAACTAGTATGCTCAAACCTGCCAACAAGCCCCATTAGCTTGTGGGATGCAGAATACGGGTGTGCTAGTTTCGTGAAACAAACAAGCGATATTGCCGCAGACAAATTAATGCGTTTGCGCTCCAATCGACTGCTGTATGGTGCGCCCCCACCTTATGGCGGCACTGGTCGTCCCCGTATCCACGGTGATAAATTTAAACTCAACGATTCGTCTACATGGTGGACACCTGACCAAATCATTGAAGTCAACGACCCAAAAATGGGGCGTTTATCTATCCGCTTATGGTGTAATCTTCATTTTCAACAGTCCAAAGATCATTCCATGAATTTGATTCAAATTCAGCGCTTAGATGAATTTGGTGTGCCAAAAAACAAGGCTTTATGGTTGGTGTGGGTGGGACTATCTATGCCTGCTTTATCCTCATTCTGGCAGCTTTACTGCCGTCGATTTGCCATTGACCACTGGTATCGTTTTGCCAAAGGGCGCTTGCATTGGACTCTGCCGCAATTGAGTACCCCAGAACAGTGTCAGCGGTGGAGTGACCTTTTACCCCTGATGACTTGGCAACTTTGGCTTGCACATGGGATTGTACATGACAATCCTTTACCTTGGCAGAAAAAACAGTCCAGATTGTCCCCTGGACGGGTCGCTCAAGCAATGGCAGCAGTTTTCGCCGCCATTGGTACACCGTCTGTTTCACCCAAACCCCGTGGAAAGTCTCAAGGCTGGCCTGCTGGCAAAGTTCGCCTGCGTAGAATTCGTTATCCTACAGTTAAAAAAAGTACTGCCAAGCCGAAAAAAGAACAACCACAGTCCGCTTGACATTGAGTTTTTTTGCTTTGAGATGTGTAACTTGTCAACTCACTGCTGCTGGGTCATTTTGTCATGCTTTAGTCTAAACTCCAGTTCCAAAATGAACTGCAAAACTTTAATTTACGATCAGAGGCAATTACTTTAGATTTTGATAAAAAGCGTTATAAATTGGTAAGTTTGGATGTTTCAGATACACCCCAGATGTTGTCAGAGTCTTCTTTGGAAGGATATACACAATTCAGCTTGCTTACCATCATCTGTAGCACTTTGTGAACAAACTTGATCTATCAGCAACACAAAGTTAGGACAGCACTATCCCTTGGCATCAATGAAAAAACTTATTCAAATCTCAATTATTATAATTCTATCACTAGGTTTGACATATCATTTATTACGTATTGCTTTTCCCATAACCTATATAGTTGACTGTACTCAAGCTAATAAAATCACCAAGATATCCGACACTTTTATCAGTGCAATTGGTGATCCATCTGCAAAAGAAGCAGAAATTATAGCACAAAGATATATTACAAAAGCCTTTTGTTTAAATGATTTAAAGGGTGATTCCAGCTTCAGCCCTAAACCATATTTCTTTAATGTATCAAACTTAAGTTCTAAGTATCAAATTATTGGTTATAGTGGTGCTGGTTTTCGTAGTCCAGGCAATTTACAAGTAAAATTTGACAACGGGACTCTCCTAAATTTTTGCTTTAGCATGATGGTAATTAACTGCAACCAAGCGCAAGAATGCGATTGTCCTCATGATTTTAACTGGGAACCCAAACCAAAGCGATCCTAATAGTAACTCAGTAGAAATAGCACAAAAATATAATGTTTACTAAAAATGAAATTTTTAAATATGGATGAATTGTTCCATGAAAATATTTAGCAAAATAGCAATATGTATAACCTTATTTATTTGTGTCGCAATTCTAATTATCAGTATTTATCCTGGTGCATTAAATAGTTTCTTTTTTCCAGTCATGCTGGTGTCAATTGTTTGTGTACCAATATTTACAGTATTGGCAATTCTCTTCTGGGGATTGAGAACTTTAGGAAGACAAGATTTGAAAAGTATTAGGCTTTCCTGGCACACTTTTGTACCCTGGAGAGAAGTTACTATCATTGCAGGTATAGTTTTAGTTTGTTATGTCCTGCTCAAGTTCTACATTCCCCGTCGTTTAGCATTTATGATATCGCAATCGGCGTTTGAACAAGTTCGGGTACAACTTCCTATTTCTGCAACAGGAAAAATCACATTAAACCGCAAACTCGGTTTATATGAAGTTGATGAATACGCTATGGACTCCCGTGGTGGTCTATATTTTCGTGTCTTCTGGGGTGGTGATGGTCTAAGTCCTGATACCATATCCTATGGTTTTGTCCATCAACCTAATCGTGAAGGAAGTCCATTTGGTACTGCTAATTACCAAGTATTTTACCTGTGCGGTGATTGGTATTGGTTTCATGTATCCGATGATTTTTAGGGATGACAATTAAGCTAGTTTTGAGCTATGGATAAGTGACATTACTACTTATTAAGTCACAAATATGAAATCTCATATTCACCATCCCTTAATTTTGCTAGTAGCGATAACTGGGCTAGCATTGTTTCCAACACCATCTATATCTAGTGATACTCATCAATCAATATCTTCTATCACAGTGAAGTCTGCACAAGAGAATTCATTACCCCAGTTATGGAAGGTGAAAATTAACGGGAAATCTGGATATATTGATGCCAAAACAACTTATAAAATAGAACTTCAATCAGAAAAATATCCCTTAAAAACTCAAATTTCACCAGCAGAAATTACCGAATTTAATCAGATTTTTGAATTTGGTAAATTTAACCACCAAAAAGCGATCGCTCTCCGCAAACGGCTACAACCCTTAGCCGATCGAAATGATGCAGTTGCTTGTTACTGGCTGGCAAAAACCTACTATTTGGAAGAATTTGGCATTAAAAAACAGAGCGATCGCCAATCAGCTTTGAAATGGTATCACAAATCAGCCGAGCTTGATTATGCACCTGCTGCATATTTTCTCTACAGAGCCTATTTTTCTGGATTGATGGGTTTACAAAAAGATGAAAATGAAGCTAGCAAATGGCTGCATAAAGCCAAGGAAACATCTTCTGGAAAATTATTGTCCGAAACCCTGATGGAATTTGTTGCTTTTAGCGACCCAAGTGTAAAATTCATCAACTTGCGAACAATCCCAAAAAATGCTGGGAATTATCTTGAATCTCTACGCCAAATATATATATTAACTCCTAATAATAACTGGGTAATACACAAATATGGTGATGCGCTCTACGAAGCCAAACGTTACACAGAAGCCTTAGCGGTTCTCATTAATAGTGATAATGCCTTTGTTTGGCAAAAAATTGGTCAGATGTATGAGCAAGGTTTGGGTACTCCAATAGATATAGAAAAGGCTTTATTTTGGTACAAAAAAGTAGCAATTGAAGGTAAAGCTCAAGAAAATGGAGCCAATCCAATTAGTACATATGGTAGATTGGAAATTTATCGCTTAATCTGCTTGAAAAAAATTACAACACAGCAAGCAGCACCGTTATATAGTCATGAAAAATATCAGAGTGAATTTGCTCAGTTTAGCGATAGTAAATGTAATTATGGCTCTTAATATGATGTATGTACTCCAGCCTGCGTAATTCCTGAATATACAGCACTTTCCGGTGTAATGATGTACACTTTGGGCGGGCAAGATGCCTACCCCACAAGAGTTTCATGATGATAATTTGTACCTCATAATCACGAAATCTGCTGTATTTGGCAACCAACGCAGTAATTATATAATTTTCAACCGATTTGAATCTGAAATATTACGAGATAATGAGATGACAATAGAGATGGAAATTCTCCAAATTAATACCGGGAATTATGAGGTGATTCCTGTTGCAACTAGCGAAGTATTTTACAAATTTTGGTTGCCGGCTTGTAGGTGTCTTGGGTTACAATTAATCAGTCATTTTCATGATTGGTCTTTAAATGTCGTCTCAACAGAAGATATTTTTAGAATTGTAGAAGAATTGATTTATTTACATTCTTATACTTTAGAACAAGAAGATTTAGCTTTTATGAGCGAGAGAATAGAAAGTATCATTCAGGTATTTCAAACAACAGATGCTGCATCCTATGAATATGATTTTGGATAATTGATGAAAATTTAAAGATTGATATTTTCTAAAATGAGAAAACTAAGCCTGGAAGCAAATAATGACACCATGAATCCTATTATTGAATCCGTGAAAAAATATTTGGCAGATGATTAGGTAAAGCGAATATTACACCCACTGCCAAACTTGATTCAAGAAAATTATCAATTATTTATACAAAATTAGGATATAACTATGAATTGTGAATTAACTTCTATCTTATTATGATGAAATCTATGAAAGATATTCTCAAAATATTAGTTACAGTAACGCTAATAAACAATATTCATGTACCTGTTGCTTGGGCAGATGTTTTACCTCCGGGAGAATCTCCAGTTAATTACTGTTTTAAAATTGCCAATATTGACAAATATCCCAAGTATTTTTTGATTGCACATGTTAAATCACAAAATCCCAACCTGCCAACATCTAACAGAATTCTTCGGTCAGGTAAATGTTTGGGTTTAAATGGATATCGAGAATATAGTGATATCTATGCAATTAAAAAAACTTTGCTTAAATCGCAAGATATTGTCAAGAGTGAAGAAGGTGAATCCATTAAAGATTTGAATAGTAAAAAAGCTCTGTTAATTCCAGCCAAGAATAGTATTACATCTCTGAGATTGCTACCAGATAGATATGGCATAAAAGAAGTTGCTGATGTTTTAGAAATTGTCGCGATCGCACCCAAATCTCTCGATTTAAGATATAAGGAAGTTGTTTACACTTCTAAGCAAGGAAATTCAGAAACAAAAGCTTATCAAGTGCAAGATACACGACCATTACCTTCATTGAGTAAGAATCTGAATTGGTTCAACTTGATAATTCCCGGAATATCCCTAGTTGGTATCACGATGGTTTATAAAAAAATCAAATTTGGCAACAAACAGAATTAATTATTAGAAAATGTCAATCTTTGCTGCTATTATTCTATTTTTAGTTAGTGCAATATCTGCAGTAGCTTGTCCTTTAGCTACATACACATTTACTTTAGCAACATTTGGACTTACCCATGTTTTAACGGAATTACATTATGTTAATCATCGCTTTCATCAGCGTCTAGGAAATAGTTTGCGTTTGAGAATTAGTCAGTTACTTCTACTAGTAATTTGTTTTCGCATTTTACAAGTATTTGGCTTAATTCCAACTTGGTTAAGCATAAGCTTAGAATTAAGTTGCGTAGTTGGGTTAGTTTCACTTGTTATCCCGATTTTAGCTAAAAAAGACTGGCGATTAGGAGTTTTGGGAACTATTTTATGTGTTATCCTCGCAGTTGGGATATTTTGGTCAGCGACTCTCACACTGTTATTATTCGCGATTTTACATAACATTACCCCTGTGGGATTTATAGCGGAAAAATTACGGGGTTGGCAACGCAATCGCGCTTTATTCGCTTGTGCTGTAGTCTTTTTTCTTGTTCCTTTAGTAATTCTTTCTGGAATACCCTACAAGTTTTTATCCTCTATGGGTTTGGTTACATTAGAAGCATCTTTATTTCCAGTTGGAGGATTGGAGTTTCATTTAGGAGCTTTTGTACCAAAGCAACTACATAACCAAGTAATAGCGATTCATGCTTTTTCCGCAGCAGTATTTTTACAATCTATGCACTATGCTGTGGTTATAGGTGTGTTACCGAAGTGGGATAATGCTAATCAATGTAGAACATCTAACAGGTTTTTAACATATTATGAAAAAAAGCATTTTCGCTGGTTCGTTACATTCTTAAGTGCGTTATTATTTGTCGGTTTTACTATATCATTCATCAATACTCGTGCGGTGTATGGGATTGTGGCAGCAGTACATGCTTGGGTGGAAATTCCAATTTTACTCCTAGCTTTGGCAATACCAGAAGAGAGTAAAGTAAATGGTTAATGCTGAAATTAATCAATATTTATTATCGCCAGAATTCAGCGATTAGCAAACCTCCTAAAAACGAAGCTCCATTGGCAATGATAGATAAAAATAAACCCTTTTGCCAAGCTAATTTTAAAATTATTGTATAGAGAATACCTTCCGCGATCGCCACAAAGCTTTCTATCAGTGCTACTCTCAGAGGAAAGTCCATGTAAGGAATTAGTATTTGGTTACTTTCACAAGCTAGGGGATGGGTGAAGAGGGTTGCAGCAAAGGCTATAATCGACGTATTGTAGATATCCCCACGGGAAGAAAATTGCTGTGTCTTTGCTAAAGTAATTAACACCACAGGTATTTCAATTACCCAAGAAATTAATAGTGCTAACAACTGCGTCATCGGTTTGGAAGAACAATAAAGAGCAAATAAAAAGTTGCACCAATTTTTGTATTAATAGTTATTATTTCGTAACTTTTTTTCTCCAGATGCAAGCAAAGCTAAATAATTTTTTTTAGGTACTCCAGCCTTTCTAAAATTCGTTGCGTTCGCACCTCAGCTTGCTCTGCATTAAACCCAAAGTTGTACCGCATCTTACCCATGTTCTCAATTCGCCATTGGTTGATTTTATAATCTATTTCATCGCTCATCTTCACTTGCTCATTTGTGAGTTCAGGCTCGATATTGAGTCCAATCGTTTCTGCAAGGAGTCTGGCAACATTCACAGTGTGCAAGTATGGATAATCTCGAATTAATTCCCCAGAGCGAAGAAAAGCCAGTAATCCTTCAATTGGAGATAACCCATATTGAATATCATCTAGAAAATCCTTGAGCCATTGTTCTGGGGAAAACTCACAAAAACGAATCCAATCCCCCTGAATTTCCACCTCATATCCTTCCTGAGTGAGAAACAAATCCCGCACAGGATTATCCCAATCGACAATTCGTAACAACCCTGGATATTGCCGATTTTCTGCATTTTTGAGCCAATCCCCCGACTTTGCTGCTTTCAACTTTGCGAGGAACTCAGGTAAAGGCTGATTCCATAGTTCTACAGAATTGTTTGCCATAACTTCCTCAGCCGACCAGTAATGTCCTAGCCGTTCCCAATTGCCACCATTGCAAACTTCTAGCAAAAATGTTCTGTAAACTTCAGGCAGTTTAATTCCATGTTGTGCTTCTAACGCGCTCAACTTTGCTTCAGAACCAATTGGCGGATTAGTCGTGATTTGGGTATAGCGATTGTATGGATCGAATTTTCGCAATCGAGCGAGGGTGACGTGAATTCGTTCAGGAACGCTTAACCATTTTCGCAGGGGTAATTGGCAACCGAAATGACGCTCCACTGTAAAAATGTCTTGATCGTATACTCTCACCCTTCCTTGCGGGTCGTGAGAGAATTGAATTTGTAACTGAGTCAACACCTGACAGAATTGCTCTGCATCATCATCAGTCGGAAATAATCCCACAAGATGAGGATGCTTAATTGTCTTTATCTCCCGATACATAAACTCACAAGCTTCCGCCTCATCCGTAAATTCAAACAGCAGTTGTTGAACCGCACCACGCTCGGTATAAAAGACTTGCCAGTTATCATCTGTTTGAATCAAGCAAATCTCATCATCACCCATTTGGCGAATTTGATACAGGCGACAACCTTCGCCCCAAAGTTTAAGATCAAGTAACTCTGCATTCAGATATTGAACATATTCCCACATTTACTCACCTCGAAAACACCCATCTCAATCACCGCCAGTTATGTCTTCACTTGTTATCATAGGTTTTACCGCTACATTGATTAGGCGATCGCAACCACCTTTATCCCTTGCTTGGTGGCAACAATTGCTTGGAAAGATGTGTAGTCAAACACCAAAGTATTAACCACTGCATCCACGTCATAGGTTTTTATTATTTCCCCTGTCTGAGCTGACAGCACTGCCAGAATTTGCCCTACACCACACAATAACCTGTTGTTATCTAGCCAAACGATATTACTTTGCCAAGGATTTAATCCATCATGGTCATGGTACAACCGAAAGAATTGACCCCACATTTTCGCGCGATATTGTGACGATTTTTCCCATTTTTTCCATATTTCATGGAGTGGTTCCTGCGTTTGCGGGGATAAAGTGCTTAATATCGAGCGTTCAAGCCGAAAACTTAATAAATCAACACCTTGATATCGATATGCAGTATAAGCCAGATGCTGACCATCTGGGCTAAAACTCAAGCCGCCACGATGACAACGCACACCACCTGAATATTCCCCCAAATAGGTCAATTTATCCTCAAGCATACTGTCAATTCTGTAAAATTGATGGGACTCATCCATGTCTACAGAATTAACAATGAGAAACTGCATTTGTGGATCGATGGCAAAAGCAGCATTATAATCTCGCCAACGACGCAACCAACGAATCTGCTCACCGCTTTCTAAATTAACTAGATAAATATCTCCCCAACCCTCACCAACCAATAAATAGCCCTGGCAAGGTGTTAATCCCAACCAGGAAATATGAGTACATTTACCATGTCCATAATACTCATCCTCCTGGGAATTCTCCTCATAGGGTGCATGGGGTAAGTCAACTCGTTGCAAAACGGAAAAATCATCCCAGCGACGAATCTCAATCCCAAATTCTGGCGTAACCTCAGAAGGAGCCACAGCAAACCTTTCCCCATCCGGTAACAAAACAATACTTGGTACTGATTCAAAATCATAGGGTAACTCGATTTGTCCAATTATCCGGGGTTGTTGGGAAATATCCCACTTCACCAAAGAATGAGGGTATATTGGTGCGTTCACGAAGTGTCTCCTATGGAGAATCGCCTGTTTCCTTACCGCGTCGTAAATTAGTGCTTTGCAATCCATACACCTTGCCCTCCTAGCCATCGCCATTAATTTTGAATTTTGAATTTTGAATTTTGAATTGTTAAGACTCCCCTTGTTCTGCCCGAAAAAGCCGGAGAAAGCCCCCATCAAACCATTCCCCATAGTGAAATCGCAGTTCCCCGGATAGTAGCATCTGACTTCGACAGTAAAGAAAGTAGGTTTCTTTTGGGAAATAACTTTGCAAAGGGAGCAATCCTTGTTTCAACGCCGTTCGCTCCCCATTTTGCCAGAGTCTTGCCAGGTGAGATGCTAAACAGTTCAAGAAAAACTCAGCTTTAGGCAAGGAAGGATCTGTTCCTAAAGTGAGCAACTCATCTTCTCTTCCTCTCCAATCAACAGACATTTCCCAATCTTCGACGGGAGGTAAGCAGGATTCCAGCGAAGCCCAGACAACTAACTCTAGGTACGTCGGCTCATTCACGTTGCTAAATAAGGCATTTGCATTTATCGTCATTGTAATTTCTAAAACCGTTAACAAGGCGATCGCATTGTGATGTACACTTCCTGTCACCAGCCGATATTGCTTCCCATCGGCTTCAAAGGGAATCGTATAGGGGTATTGCAATTTTGCTTTTTGAAAATGCTGTAAGCAAAGCTGATGAAAGTCAGGTTGAGGTAGTGGTGGATCAAAAAACATCCAATCTAAACACAAACTATTTTTTTCTTGGCTCACAGAAGCACCATCTAAATAACGCCATAGTTTTTCAGCTTGAATGACACAGCGTTGCAGATTTGGATAAGCAACTAGACAAGCAAGAATTTCTGGTGAGATTTCACGGTTGAGTAGGTTGGCGATCACCATCTGATGCAGCAGTTCATATCGAATTGCTGCAACCTGGTTGGGTGTATATAAGCGTGCTTTTTCTTCAAAAAATAGTAGATATATACTAGCGGCTTCCTCAATCTCAGACAAAATCTGCGGGATTAGTAAAGAGTGAGTAGGACTCGCAGCAGACGCAAAGCGTAAATTCCACTGGGTTTCATTGAGCAGTTCAATTCCCTCGATTTCTTGCAGATTGCTCCAATTCCGCGCAACCTGTATCACCTTCAATGCAGTTCCATAGGGAATACCGTACATCGGATAGTAACTCCCTGGATGCCATAAACAAATCGGTTCATTGTAAGACTCGCCATGAATTTGAAACAGCTGATCTATCAGTTCCCAAATCGCCCAATTTTGATAAACTTGCGGTAATTTCCAACTGCGTTCGCCAATAAGCTGCTGGCAATTCCTAACAAAGAAGCGATTATCCTCATTCTCATACATTTCACGCGCCTGAAAGCACTGCCAAAAAGTATCATGTTGGGCATGACGTGCCAAAAACTTAATTAGGAGCGAATCGTCATATCGGGTTATGGCTTTGCGACTGTGGCGACCAGAGAATAACACGCCTGAATCGCTTTGTGCGATCGCTAATGTATACCCATCAATTAGAACAAACGTTTTTCCATGCTTATCTCTCATCCAGCAACTCTCGAAGGACTTGGATTTTCTATTGACCAAAGAGGCGGAGGGGCAGGGGGCAGGGAGCAGGGGGAGCAGTCCCCTGTTCTGGAGCCGTGGAGCGGAGCGGAACATGGGTATCAAGCCCCGTTCTAAGTCTTCCCCCTTGCCCCCTGCTCCCTGCTCCTCTGCTTCTTGTGACATACTCCTCACATCTTCCAAGCAAAAATAGTGAGATTAAATACTCAGCATAAAGCTAAAAGTATTAATTTAGTGTTAAAAGCAAACAAAGGTACTGTAGCTATATCGCCCAGATGTTTAATTTTGCTGTATGTATACGTAAAGGTGCAAGATATTAAGTTAACCTAAATTAGAATTGTATGTTCTCAAAACTAAGATGGCGATCGCGTAGCGGCTCCCTTGGAGCATCGCTGCTTTTCATATTTCCCTTGGTGGTGGTTGGAATTTATCTGCTGCAACCAGCTCCCCCCGCACCTTGTGGAAGCCTGAAAAAATTTGGCGCGCTCGAACAAGAAGGACGCTGCATCATAAATCGTAACGTTACCCTGGAAGGTAATCTCAAGCGACTGCCTAATCAACTAACCGTCAAAGGCGACCTAACTATTAGCGGTACGTACATTGAAGAACTGCCCATTGCAATGGTGGTTGACGGAAACCTTTTCTTGTACAAAACTAGCATTGCCAAGCTCCCCCCAGATTTGCAGGTTCAAGGAAGTTTCGATCAATATAGTGGATTTGGTTCTCCAGGGGTTAAATGCAGTGCAATCCCTAAAACTGCTTTTATCAAAGGGAATCGCAACTGTCACTAATTGCGATCGCAATAGACTACAAATCAAATCGCTTACTAATTGGATTCATCAATTTAGTCCAATTTTAAAGAACAATGTTACAACCCTGGCGAATCAAACCCAGGAAATCAATTGTGCTTAAACAATTTTCTAATCTCAAGTGGTTGAGATTTAATCGTACCTCTTTCACCTTGTTTGCAACTCTATTTGCAATAGTTGTGATAATTGCCATCTTCTTCCGAATTATATTTGATGATAGCTAATATCTTCAACTTGGTTTTCTGGATTTTTTATATATTTTCACGAAAATTTTCTATATGAATACTCAAAAGAATATCAATATTTTTCCTATAAATCGTCCCACTTTCTACATATACATACTATCTATATTCGGTTTTATATCCTTGATATCCTTGATTTGGTTATCGGGAAATACTAAATATTCACTCAGAGGAGGAGCATTTAGTAGTTTTTTCTTGACGATTTTAGTCCTAATTATTTCTATTACAGCAGTTATCCTAATTTTTAAATCAAATTTGTCTCGGTGGTTAAAATTCGTATTGTCTATACCTCAATTCTTGGGGATAATGCCCTTAACTTTATTTATTTTTCAATTGTTTGTAGTAATTTTTATTTTTGGAGCAGGATGTAGAACTGACTTTGTTTCTCCTAGTGGGAAAAAATCTATCGCAATTGACGAGACATGTTATATGGACTGTCATCATGCTGTTTTTAGACATTATTGGATACTGGAAAAAGAAATCGGCTCAATTTCCCATAATTCCCAGAGAAGATGCAAAACAGAGGATGATTTCCAAGTAATTTGGAATTCTGATGAAACTGCAATTAGATTGAAAGAAAATAATAATTATCCTCAATCTCAATTAAAAGGAAGTTTATTAATAGATTGACTTGAATTGCAAGAGGGAGCAACGCTATTTGATATCGAAAAATTTCTAGGAAGTAATAAACTAGTATTATTTGCCTCTTTATCTAGTATTCATCATTGCTTTGATATGGTGTAACCGTCCCAGATTTAAACGATTTGGGCATTGCTTACTTCTGGTTTGACTACCAAAAAACAGTGACTCAAACTTGCAATACTGAGTTTGATAACGTTCCCAAAGAGCTTGAGTGGTATCTTGCCGAGATGTAACTGGGGCTTGCTGCGGCTCGTCTTCTGAATCATATACAGCTATCCCCTTTAGATCCGCAATGCGATCGTTATTTAGCCGAGCTAAACAGCGATGATAGAGCATCGGTGCCATAGAATTTTCTTTAAAAGGTTCAACCAACTCAGTACAATGTGCTTCCCGATAGTCTTGCCAGTATTTCTGTGAGATCGCAAATGTTTGCTGATACTGCTTCGATAGTCTTTTTGCCCAATCGCCATAAATGCTTGATTGCAAAAGCCGAGTTGTTTTCGACCAATAGACCGCGCATCGATTTAATCCGATCTGTGTCTCATCCACACAATTTAGCTCTGGAATTCCAGGTCGTACAGAATCCTTGAACAGATCCAAGCCACGAGTAGGTGCTGCCAAAAGGTCTTCTAGTTGGTGAAGTCGAGCCTCTCTGAGAAGCTGATGACATTGAGCCAATCTCAGGGGGTTAAAAACGAATAGAGCTTTTTCGATCTGGCAATATTGAGTTTGATATTGCTCCCAGTGACGTTGCACCGATGAATTTCTCAATTTGAGTCGATCAAGTAAGGATTCAAATCGAGGATCGCGGGATTGGAGGGTAATAATCTGACCACCTCTCTGTAATTCTAGAATGCGATCGTTATTTAATCGCGCCAAACAGACAGATGCTGCAATTGGAAAATCTGGCGTATTGCGTAAGCGTTGAGTCAACTGTTGACAGTGTTGTGTTTGAAACTGATGCCAGGATTGATCTGCGATCGCCAGTTGATGTTGCAGGGGTGCAATAAGCTGGGACTCAACATCTTGATAAACCAATGATTTGAGCAAATGGGTTACTTCTGCCCAACGCTTTGCACAGCGATATTCACCCGCTTCAACCTGTCGAACACAGTCCGGTTGCAAAACTCCACCAAATCCTAATATCACGGTTGGATCAGGTAGAGGAGTCTGTGGCTTGGCATCTGACGCAGGGAGAGCTTGGCTCGGTTCCACACCAAGCTGAGTTCCAAATAAAATGACACTCGTAAATATCGCAATCTTAAATTTCATCATTTTCCATAATTAACAATCCTCAGTAGCCTTCAACCACTATCCCCGACTGCCAAACTGAGCGTTTTTTCATAGCCAGCCCTGTGAACAGTTCACTCCATAAGTAATATGCAATCCAGTATAAAAAATATAGTGACTTTGTTGATTCTGAATTTAACTCAGTATATTCTCGTAAATATTAGAAGTGAACTTGTAGTTAAATTGAAGTTTGAAATATGAGGCGTATTATTTGACCTGGCTCATAGGGGAGTAGTAACAGAATAATGGAAGAAATAGAATATCCTGACTGGACAATCGAGCGGCGATGCATCTTACAGGAACTGGAAAAAACCGCTAAGGATTACATTCATTACTTTACATATCAAGCAAGAGACTATCAACCAATGGTGGTGATTTGGTCGCGTGATGAATTGGGATATTTTGGTAGATTGGGGTGCGCTGGGGTTGCTAGAGGAACTGGAAGACCTCAGCACCGATCCTTCATTGCCTAGTGCTGAATATCTCAAATATTGCCTAGAACAATATTATTTTTTACTAAAATTGAGACGGTGAAATGGATGATGAGAAAAATTGCGGTAGAATTTTTGGATGATAATTCTAAAATTGAAATAGCCTGCTATGGTGCAGATTCTGATTGGGTCTGTCGATTAACCGATCCCCTCACTCAGCCAAAGGGATCTGTATCTGATGCATTTGCGCCATTTCCGGACTTGGGATTTCTTTGGTTTCGAGAGGTTGGCGATCGCGCGTGGGTCGTTTCTGGTATGGTAAATCGCTCTGTCTTTCAAGATGAAGCCTGGTTAGATGATTTGCTTTACCGCATTAGTAACGAAATATACCTGCGGGATTACTCGCCAGCAAGGCGAATTGAGTTTGTGAGCGTTGATGTAACAGCCATGTTTGATGGTGAGCGGGGAAGGGATAGATTCCCAGGAGGAGAAGTGGAGAAAATGTGGCAGAGAAAGTGGCAGGGTCAACAAGCAATTACCCCTTTAGAAAACGACAAAGAAACCACCGGTAACTCGTGATAGAAAGAGCGAACTGATGGAATACCCAGGCTGGAAAATCTATCTGCGATTGTTAATTGATGATTACCCCCTCGTCGTCTTGGCAAAAGATAATGAGCTGCGCTTTATATCTGAAGGATATTACCAAAACATCATCGAATTTTTATTACCCTTGGCAGAACCAGGTGAGGATTTTGTCTTTGAGTCAGGTTCAACGCGAGTTGAGAGCATCCATAATCAATTACATCAGGCGTTTGTCAGTGGGCAAGAATTCGGTAATGGAGTCATTTATTTCCAGCTTCGGTCGATTTTGGGGCATGATGTAGCGATTGAGGGTGCAGAATTCCAGCAAGAAATCGAGCGATATCAGCAACGAACAGGATATCCACCCACTGAACCTTTCTGGTATGTAAGTCCAAACTTTGCAGGTTGGGATGGTTGCGGTCACTATATCCCGCAAAGTAGCATTAACAAAATCATTCAAGTCACTCAACAGATTAAAGCGGGGGAGTTAAACTTTCCTTTATGTGTACAGCTTTTTTCCGAAGATGAGTGGGATTTACGGTTTGGCTGGGCTGAGGTAACTGGGTTCGTCCCTAGCGTTCTCCGAAAATTAGAAACAATTGCTGCGGATTATATGCAGTTTTTTGCCAATCAAGGGCACCTATATCAACCCAACTTAGTAGAACCCTGTCGCACAAAATTGCTTCAGGAACTTGATGCTGTCGGATTGCTCAATTGCGAAATACCTGAAAGCGTCTATTCCCAACTAATGGGCACTTATCCTCATCTGAGACGATGCGTTGATGAGGCTGAATTTCTTTGGATGGTAGGGGATATGCCAATTCAGGAATTTGATTTAAGTTTGGACTGGATGGTCTTCGATCCGCTTTATCCAGTCGGAATCATGGATGATGTTGAGTTTCGCGATACTCCTTTGGAGTCGCTTCGCGAACGCGCTTTAGCTACCTTCAGAACTGCCCAACTGGAACAACCTGAAACCTTACGAATGGAAATACATGGCAATCAGTATCAACTGATTACTGGATGGGAAGGAGGGCGAATTAAACTACTCAACTCCATCGAGCTTATATCCTAAATTATAGAAAATTGCTTCGCATTTTTGGCTTGTAGATGAACGTAAACGCTTTACCCATCGATCCGAGCGATCGCTATGTTTTTTTCACGGATTTGTGGAATGAACCTTGGACAGATGAGAACGCAGAAGTGGTTCGATATACACTCTTTCACGATCCAGAACCTTCGATTTGTTCTTTGTGTCCTCAAATCCTCAGTTCTTGGGGCGATACTCCTGGAAGGAGTGGCTGCCGCCATCGCATCTGTGACACCCGCAATGCTTTTTTGCGCTATATTGAAGCACCATTAGATTTTCGGGTGCTGAATGAGGTACTAACGGCGAGTGGTGCGTTGGGCTTTGGGGATGATGAAATGGTAAATGCGATCGCAACTCATATTTGCAGTACCGAATACTGTGTCCCGTTAAATGTCATTGATGCCCTAAATCAATTAAATAACCCGACTCCAACCGTTCTAGATGCCTTGGAAAGGGCGACGACTATTCCCAACAGCTACTATGCGGATGAAATGATTCGCCGTACTGCTGCGGAAACCTTAAGCAAGTTGAGGGAAAAATATCGCTAACAAATTTATGCTTTCTCATTAAAAATGGTCAAACAACCTTGAATTGATGTATTTGTATGAAAATTTCCATCTATTTGGCTTATTATTGCCTTGGTACTGCTTTTTGCTGTATTGATCGCGTTCTGCATATGTTTTAGATCCGTGGGAATTAAAGGTTAATATAAAACCCTTTCTTTTAGTAGAAGTTATCAACAGTAATGATAGTTATCTTGAAAGAAATACTCGCTAATCACAAATGAAGCTTAATTCATTGCCTTATTTCTGTAAGAATTTACGGTTTGGAAACCAAAAAATCAACAGCCAAGCGAGTAGAAAGATATAAACTATGGTAACTAGGTAAGACTCATGAGTTGGCTAAAAAGAGTTTGTGAACAAGAAACAAGCAGCCTACTAAAAACAAGGGACGCTGGGCAATCGGAGACGAGTATGAGTCCTGGGCTGACTGGTGAATACGATCAAGCTCGACGTGAGAAGGCTGGAGAGCATCAACCTCCTCCACCTCCTGAATATATGGGACTTGAGGGTGAATACGATCAACTAGGCTTAGCTAAGCGTGTGGCTGAGGCTTTCGAGCAAGCACCACATATCGATGAAATTGAAACTCTACAAATCTGTCAAGATGGTAACACTATTGTCCTCAAGGGTTCTGTGTCAAGCCAGGACATCCTAAATGCTCTTGAAGGTGTAGCCGCCAAAGTAGATGGCACCAAAGGAGTAGACACTACCGAGGTGACAATCGCCGCCTAAGCTTTGGCGATGCGCGTTCAAGTTTTTGTCACTAAAAAATACAAGAGTTTTCTCTAAGAGCCTGTCAGAAACAACTTTTACAATCTTGCTAGTAGTTAGTTTCAATCTCTATGAGGGATTTAAGTTAGTTGTAACTTGAGCAATTGTTTTGGCTGATTAATTCTGAATGATGTAGCGATTGCTAAGAAAAAATCGTTGAATTTGATGATTTTAATCCATATAGCCAGCGGGCATTTGCGTTTCAACAGCGTTCTCTGAAATTGGACGGCTACCATCTATTTCTAGAGTATCTTGAACTTGAAAATTATTCTTAGCAATCGGACGTTGACCGTCTATCTCGAGAATTTCTTCTATCTCTAAATTATTAGGATCAATTGGACGTTTGCCATCTACTGTTAACATCTCATGCTCTGGAAAATCACTCTTAGCAATCGGGCGTTGGCCATCTATATCAATTGTTTTTTCTGAATAATTTTCAGCCTTGGCAATCGGACGCTGCCCATCTATATGCAGCGTTTCCTTAATTTCAATATTACTGGGGTCAACTGGGCGCTGTCCATCTATATCAATTGTTTTAGGTGTTTGTGTCAGGTCGCTAGATGATGATTCTGAAGGCATAAATTTTAGTATTTTCTAATCGAAAGATATGTTTTTTCAAAAAACTTTAGTGAGATAATGAATTACTTTACTAAATTAAAATTTAAAAATCTTCTACCGTAAAATATAAAAGATTTCTAACTTGGGGTTGATAAAATATCTTTCTAAAAGTGCATTTCTATTAATAATTCGGCACCCAGGAGCCAGAATTCAGATTTTAGAGGTAATTTAATAGATTAGTAAATTAACTTCTCAAATATTTATCCTCATTTTTTAACCCTTCTGGCTCCTGAATTCTGATCATATCTACAATCTATAGTTGGCTATTTGTATCAACTACCTTTGAAAGGGTGGTAGGTTCATTGCTGAATGGACGCTGGAGTATACAAGGTATGCCACCTTCACTGTCACTTAGTGTTAGCTTAATTGTCTGTGTCGCCTCCACTAAACTAATAACTTTATGATAAAAAATCTAACCTTGCTTAGGTTTTTATTGCGAAATACCAGGTTCAGAAATAAAAATTCTAATTCCATACTCAGGAGCAGTTGCTAATATCCGTTCAATCACTTCTGGAGTTATCGGTAATGGTGGAACTGACGAATTCTCTACTTTAGTTCCGACTTGTGCAAAAAACTTTTCTATTCCACCTGGAGTAGCCCAAATCAACATTTTTGCAGGTGTAAAACCAATATTTTTAAAACTATGGAGTTGACCTTTAGGAGAATGCAAGAATGTTCCGGGAGTGGCTAAAACCGTTTGTTTATCAAGATAAAACTCAACTGAACCTTCCTGAATGTAAAATGCTTCATCTTCTCGACTATGAATATGCGGTGGCGGGCCTAATTGGGGTGCAAGTACTACTTCAAACAATGCATACTTACCATCTGTTTGTTCACTCGTAGCTTTAATAGTGGTTATATCACCTGCTACTGAATAACTATCCCCCTCACCTGGTTGCGATAATATCCCATGATTAATTGTCATTGTTGTTATCTCCTGAGTGTTATCCCAAACAAACTGTACTGTTTGCACCAATCCAAAAAAATATCCTAGCTATGATTAAGAAGTTTAGTAGTTAAGCTCTTATGCGCTCTTCAATATTGTTTGTGCGAAAAGTAGTTACGACACTTAGCCTTAAACCTAAAACTGATATTTTCGAGGTGCTTCTATCTAAAGAATTAGTTTTATTTGGATTTGAAATTTTTTATAAAAACGCTACGTAACTCTTAGATGCTTTTAAGCTAGGTTATGCTATTTGCTCAAAAAAATTTTCCTATCATACTCAGCTAGAAATTAGCGATTATACTGAAATTTGCTGATTGAGGTGAGAAATTTGAATTAGCGATCGCCTAAAATTTCTCGCTGGTAATATTGATAAAATATTTACTGGAGCGAATTAAACATTTCTACGACAGTTGAGCAAGAATTAGGTAGAATTTTCCTAAAAATTGATACTTTAGAAATATTTTATTAGTTACATGATATGACACGAGTGATGCGTTATATTAGCAATATTATTGAAAAAAAATGAAATTATACAGTCTGTAATTTCGATAATTTATCAAATCCAAAGATTGTGATTGGTCTACTTTTAGACAGGCGTTATAAAATTATTAGCTCTCTGTCTGCAGGAGGGTTTGGACATACGTATCTAGCAGAAGATACGAAGCGTCCTGGTAATCCTATTTGTGTTGTTAAACAGCTTCGTCCCCCAAATCAAGACCCGAATACAATCAAAATTGCCCGTGACCTGTTTGCTAAGGAAGCAGAAACTTTAGAAAAATTGGGTCACTATGCACAAATTCCGAGATTATTTGCCTATTTTGAACAACAAAAAGAGTTTTATTTAGTTCAAGAATTCATTCCTGGTTCTACTTTGGCAGCAGAAATTCAAGTTGGACATCCTTGGTCTGAAGAAAAAGTTCGCCAACTCTTAATTGCAGTCTTGGAAATTTTAACTTTTGTTCACGGACAAGGAGTGATTCACCGAGATATTAAGCCTGCTAATTTAATCCGCCGCCAGTCCGATCGCAAGCTCTACTTAATTGATTTTGGAGCCGTAAAAGAACTGGCTACACAAACCGTCAATTCTCAAGGACAGGTGATTTCAACAGTGGTAATTGGCACTAGAGGGTATATGCCACTGGAACAATTGAATGGTTATCCTCAATATAGTAGCGATATTTACGCTGTTGGGATCATGGGGATTCAAGCTCTGACAGGTTTAGGAATAAGTGACCTCTTAAGGTTAAAAGATCCCGATAATCTTAGTGCTGGTGAGATGATGTGGCGCGATCGCGCTCAGGTAAGTTCTGAGTTTGCTGCTATTGTTGATCGCATGGTGCGTGTAGATTACCGCCAGCGTTATCAAACTGCGGCAGACGCACTGACAGTTTTGCGAGATACTGTGAAAATAGCAACCCGTCAACCTTCATCTTTGCCTGTAAAACAGTCGGTGAATGTGACTCACCGCTTGCGTCAGTTACCTCAGCGAGTTTGGTTAATGGTTGCTGGCGGAGTGACTGTTATTTTACTCAGTGGGTTGGGAATTGCATTTTGGCAGAATCATCAGCAAAATGCTCAGGCTTCAGTACTTCTAGAACAAGCTAGAGCCAAAATTAACCGAGAAGACTATCAAGCAGCTAGCGCAGATTTGAACCAACTGCTGCGGATTCAACCCCAAAATGGTGAAGCCTACTTTTGGCGAGGGTATAGTCAGAGTAAATCTTTCGATGTCGATTCCACCAAAAAAGCGATCGCAGATTATACGCAAGCTCTACGTTACCTCAAACCTCTGACATCGCAAGTAGGTATCCAATTTAGTATTGACCCCAATACCAAACTACCAATTATTACTGATGTTCCTTATAAATTACCTGCGGCTCAAGCCGGAATTAGACAAAATGATCGCATTTTGGCAATAGACAATCAACCCACAGTCAATAAAACAGATATCCAATTACAGAAAATGCTCCAGGGTGAAGCTAATACACCCGTCACTTTTAGACTTGCTCGCCAAGGAACGAGCGAATTTGAGGTGACATGCAAACGAGTTCTGGCTCCAAATCAGCAGTTAGCAATTATTTACGGACAAAGGAGCTTTGCTCGATGGCGAGATAAAGATTATGAAGGTGCGCTTCAGGATGCTCGCAAAGCGCAAGAAATTCTTCCTAATTCCAAATCTACAGGGTTGTTTCACTACTATGAGGGACTTGCTTTAGCTAGTAAAGGTAAGAAACAGGATGCACTATATGCATATAGAACAGCCATTAGTAAAGACCCGAAACTGGAAAAGCCGTACATTAAGCAAGGTGAAATTCTTCGCCAGTTAAATAAACCCAAAGAAGCCGTAGAAGTTTATAATCAAGCGATTCAAGTTAATCCCAACTTTGTCGAGGCTTATTCTGAGCGTGGTGAAACCCGTTTTAATTATTTAGGACAAAAACAAGCGGCGATTGCAGATTTTACTAAAATAATTCAGATCAATCCGCAAGTTCGTTCTATTCTTGAGCCGAATTATCTGGCAAATGCTTATTTTCAGAGAGGTAGAGCCTACCTTGACTTAGGAAAACCACAAGATGCGTTAGCCGAAGGCTTTGGCGAAGCCATCGCAGATTTTAATTGGCTACTGAGTCAAAATCCTTTACCAACTAAAGACCTTCCCTATATTTTTCGAGGAGTTGCAAAAGACAAGCTCCAAGACTTTCAGGGAGCGATTGCAGATTTTACAAAAGTTATTGACGATAATTCTTATTCCAGATACAAGCAAGAAGCTTATCACTTTAGAGGACTAACTTACGTTCATATCAACAATATTCCCGGTGCAATTGCGGATTTTACTAAGGCAATTGAAGTCACTGAAGATGCAGTTGAAAAAGCTAAATTATCTCGTATTCCTGAGCTTTTAGACGACTACGACCCTAAAGCTTATCTTCCTAGTTACTACATGAGTCGAGGGCGTGCTTATGCAAATTTAGGCTATAAGCCACAGGCGATAGAAGATTTACAAAAGGCTGCAAAACTTGCTTTCGAGCAAAAACAACTTGATCGCTATAATACAGCTAACACTGAGATTCAAAAGCTACGGTAGATGTAAAAGCAGTGCCTAAATTTTTTGCGAGTTGAGAAAAAATCATATTGATCAGCGTTTATAAGTAACCCTATGTCACATGAACAAGAGCCAGACTTTTATTTATCTATTCAAGAGAGCTTAAAACAGCTTTCTGCTCAATTGGGGTCTCCTTTGGACGAAACATCAGTCATACAAATATACCAGAATGCATCTGAACTACTGAGCCACCTTTCCCCATCACCCCTGACTTTTGCCCGTGTTGCAGGAACACTACTGGTTTACCAACTCCAAAACACAGAACCTGAAGAGATAAAGTGGTTTAATAACCAAGTGAAACAATGCTTAGACGAAGAAGAAGTTGAGGAGTTGATTGAATCCATCTATCGTACTGATACTTTGTAATTGCTCCGTCAATGAAATTTATCTTTTAGACTAGAAAATAGTTTGATCAACGATTGTTGTTAACAAACCAATGAAAATCTTCAGGTTGGTTGTATCTGCTTTGTTATTACTCAGCTCACCTGCTATGGCAGTTGAATACAAAGGGCATTCCATTGATGGTCAAAAGCTGCCTGCTAGAGCGTATTATTATGCGACTGGTGGAGTCTACAACATTCAGGTCAGCTTTCACAAACAACGAGCCACGATTTACTTTGATAATGGCAATCAAATGGATATACAGTTGAACAGCCAAGTAATCGCGGACGCAAAAAATATCGAAGGTTTTGGAAAACTTGGGCAGTATCGGGTGAATAATTTCTTCAGTGTTGGCTTGATATATGGCAGTGATTGGCCTAGCGCCACCGATAGTCAATTGCAACAGTTCAATCCGCTAGAAGGTTTATGGAAAATTAGTTTGGATTGAATACCAATGCTGACTAATTTTCTGCCATCACAAGTTTGCCATAGTAGCTGTTGTACTTCACTGCTTAACTGACTGTGGCCAAGTAGCAGAGGTTTTACGGTTAGCGCATTTGATTACCGCTGCTATCATTACTAGAGAAAGTGGAAGTTCAGCTTAAATGATTTTCAATGTTCACAGTTAACCATCAAAACCGATATTTTTCACATTGTTATATTGTTATATAGATATTTATCAACCTCTACAAAATAGGTATGAGGTTCCCTGTCTAAACCCGAATTATATAAAATTTCAATATTTTCGGACTCTAATTTAGATTTTTGATTATTTATATATCTAATTAATTGACCTTGAGAATTTAATATTCTGTGGATTGGATAATCATCAGGAGATGTTTTTTTGAGATATATCGGCAGCGCTCGCAGATAACTGTTATCTACACCAATTGCTGCAATTATCTGTTTGTAAGTTACTACTTTGCCTGATGGTACTTTAACTATAAAATTTAGAAAGCGTTCATAAGGTTGTTCAGATAATGCCGGAAATTTATGACCCTGAATACGAAGATTATTACCCACATAAATTCTACCTGAATTGATAACTACACCTAAAATCCCTCTTTTAGCTTGAATAGTTTTTAAGGAATCAACTAAATAGGCTATGCGCTTACAAGGTTCACAATGGAAAGTTAAACGAATCGCTGCACCACTCTCAAAATTTATCAGAGCACCAGGAGTAAAAGTTGCAGAATCAACCCCAGATATGACTAGGTTTTCTCTTAATTCTCCTGGGGAAATTGCTAATTCTCTAATATCTTCATACCTCACAACTAAAATTTGCCTAGGGCTGATAGGATTAGCATTAATATCTCCTTCTATACCATAACCTACTTTTAAGTTGAGTTCTTCTACTTCACGCATGACTGAACCATGCTGATGCTTAATAAAAAGATGTTTAATTGAACTTTTGCTAGACATATAGAATTTATTTAAAAACCAAAATATATAAATAACGCCTAAGATAAAACTCTGATGCAAAATGATGAGATACTTGATATTGTAGACGAACGAGATCGCGTTATTGGACAAAAGAAACGTTCAGAAATATATAATCAAGGTTTATACAATTTTAGAGTTGTCAATGCTTTTGTTGTTAATTCATTAGGTCAACTCTGGATACCTCGCCGTTCTGCTCAAAAACAAATTTTTCCCCGTTGTCTTGATGTCAGCATGGGCGGACATGTTGAGAGTGGAGAAACTTATGAAGATGCTCTGCAACGCGAACTTCAAGAAGAATTAAACTTAGAACTCAAAATGCTGAAAGTTCGTTTACTAGGATATCTCATACCACATCAGCATCAAGTATCTGCTTTTATGAAAGTTTATGAAATCAAATTAGATTCTCAACCAGAATACAATGAAAATGATTTTATTGAGAGTTTTTGGTTAAATCCTGATGAGTTAATCAAATGGTTGCATAAAGGGGAACCTGCAAAAAGCGACTTGCTCAAACTTGTGCAAATTTTTTATATTATGTAAACAATAAAAGCATTTTATAGCCTTTTCGTAGTAAATATGCTAATAGCTCAGAACTCGAATACTTATATTAACGCGATGTGCCTAATTCTCTCCCATCACAAGTTAATCAAATAACAGACCCAAAAGCGATCGCTGATTATCCTCAACTTTGGGAGCAGGAGCAGTGAAGATCAAACTCAACAGTGTGTTTGTTGATGACCAGGAAAAAGTTCTGAGGCTATAAACGCTTGAAGAAATTGGGTGTGGTTTTTCATTCCAAACCAACTCCAATGGGAGAGGTCAAAATCGCTGTATTGGATGACACTTGTGGTAATTTCTCTGCTTGGCTGACAAAAGTGGCAAAGCGTAAAGCGTAGCAACTTCTACCTATGATTCATCCTATGCCATGAAAATTCTTGCGATCGGGGCAACAGGTTTTGTTGGTTCCCATGTCACTCACCAATTAATGGTGCAAGGGCATCAAGTCGCCCTGTTTCACCGAGGTAGCACCACTACTAGTGAATTAAATTCGCTGACCCATTTCTATGGCAGACGCAATCAACTACCCAACTTCAAAGCCCAATTTGAACAATTTTCTCCCGATGTTGTTCTCGACATCATCCCTTTTACAGAAGCACAAGCACAGGATGTTGTTCAGGTGTTTAGCAACTGCACTCAGCGTCTTGTTGCTATCAGTAGTGGAGATGTTTACCGTAACTATGAGGGTTTGCAAGGTCAGGAAAGCCATCCCCCTGACCCAGTGCCCTTAACTGAAGATGCACCACTGCGGGAAACGCGATACCCCTATCGAGACTTGGAGGCGTTAGACTTTGAGTTTAAGCAGGATTATGACAAGATCCTGGTGGAACAGATGCTAATGGAGCACCCAGAACTTCCTGCCACAATTCTCCGGTTGCCAGCTATGTATGGTCCTGGCGAGCGCCAGCATCGATTTCTACCCTATCTTCGGCAGATGTTTGACCAGCAACCGATTCTATTGGAGGAGGAACAAGCCCATTGGCGCTTCTCTCATGGCTATGTAGAGAATATTGCAGCAGCGATCACACTCGCTGTCACGGACGATCGTGCCGCTGGACGCATTTACAACCTGGGTGAAGCATCCACTCCAACTTTACGGGAGCGAATCCAGGCGCTCGGAAATTTGGTGAATTGGCATGGCGAGATAGTAACTCTTCCCAGAGATCAACTCCCCTCTCATTTGCAGATGAATTTACAGTGGCAGTATCATCTGGCAACTGACACAACTCGTTTTCAAGAAGAGTTAGGCTATGTTGAAGCCATGACTAAAGAGGAAGCGTTGCGGCAAACGATCGCCTGGGAACTAGAAAACCTAACCGCAACCAGTCCAGAGTCGCGATCGCTTAGCAGATGATAAAGCGACGGGATGACAAAGCAAGGATTACTCTCTCAGGTTCTCATTTTCCGACAATTTAGCCATGTTGCGACGTTTTTCTTCCAGTTCCAATTTAGTCACGATCGGCATAATTTTGATTGCGATCGCCTTCATCGTTCTATTTTTTCTGCCGTCACTGGTTAACCTTCGTCTCAATTTATTAATCTCCTCACTGGTTAATCAGGGCGGTAGAGTCATCGGAGATAGCCCAGAGATTATTGCTTTTAGAAGCATGACGGCTGACAGCTATCTCCTTCAAAACGCTTATCTCTTCTTAACGGGTATTGTTTTGCTTGCTGCCGGACTATTCAAACAAACAAATCGTTAAGGAAGAAATCATACCTCTCCAGATACTTGCGAATCTACCTACCCAAAATCATGTCAAACCATGAAGAGTTTTATGACAATCCAGATGTACGAGCCAAGTACATTGCCCGTCGTACTCAATGTGACAATCCCAATGACACACTGGAACGTCCGATTTTTCTAGAACTTGCAGGTAACCTCAACCAGCTTGACATCATCGATCTCGGCTGTGGCGATGCATCGTTTGGAAAAGAAGCGCTCTTACAAGGGGCACGCTCTTACATCGGCATTGAAAAGTAAACCAAAAAGTTTTTCCCAAAAAGCGATCGCTAATTAAGTATGCGTAATTTAATGTGCTATATTTTACTTAATAAATAAGTAATGTTTATACCGCTCTGAAAGATTTCAAAAAATGAAATGATGAAAGTAGTGTGTAGCAAGCAGATTGGCTGAAAAAATTGACTGTTTCATCATCAGAACTGGTTTTAACAGACTCAGAAACCCTTGAAGAGGTTATTGAGTGCTTAGTAGAAAATTTTTCTATTCAAACTCAAGGAGTATGTGACCAACAGACTTTATTTGAGATTCTGACTTATGCTGCTAGCAATGGAGATAGTATTGAAAATACAGCAAAATTATTAAAAAACCTTCCCACAGCCAATGATATTAGATATCATCTCAATAAAATCAACAATTTTGAGGAATTAAAAAAGTTATAAAACTACTCATACAATTATTAGGGATAAAGATGATTCAGTCACATTTGATTTATGGATTATCTGTAAATATAGAAAAGGAAAGCATAAAAAACGTGGAATTCAATACTTTGTTTATGTTATCTACAAAATCAAAACAAATTTAGATTACATTTATCAAGATTATCGTCAAAGATTTGGCATCGAAAGTAGCTATCGGCTTAAAAATATTTGTCGTATTAGAACCAATAATAAAAATCCAGTATTGAGATTACTCTTTGTTGGTATATCTTTTCTCCTAGTTAATATTTGGGTGAATTTACTTTGGCTCAGAATTAGTCGTAAAAGGAAAGGCAGTCGATTAATTTATCGTACACTTTTCATACTCAAACAGATGTTAGCCTTTTTATCTCAAGCCATTGAGCGTAAATATCAATTAGTTGAAAGCATTTATATTCAATCAGGTTAATATTAACCATCATCGGCTAGCTAATCATATGTAATCATAATCTATCTTATGTCTGCTAGTTAGAGTACTCGATATTCATAAGTATTATAAGTTACATAAATTTCTGCGATCGCTTTTTGAAGAAAAACTTTTTGGTTTACTGTTGAAGCCTCTAGCGCCATGATTGACCTTGCTTTAGCAACGCTAACCAATACATCAGGCAAAGTGCATCATAAGCGATTAGAAACCTGGAAGGCACAGAGTGAACAGGCGGATCTGGTAGCTTCGCGACTAGCTTTTCAGTATGTTGAAAGTTCTGTTGTGGTTCATACTCCTGCTCCTTCCCTTTCAGCCTCAACTGGATGGGTTGCTTCGGGTTCCATGTAAATCAGTTCCCAAATGTGACCATCTAAATCCTGAAATCCATGCGCGTACATAAATCCGTGGTCTTGAGGTTCGTTGTAGGTTGTGCCATCAGCAGCAACGGCTTCACGAACCAGCTGATCCACTTTTTCTCGGCTCTCAACTGATAAGCATGTCAACACTTCGGTACTTTCTGTGGCATCGCAAATCGGGTTCGGCGTGAATGTCTTGAATTTCTCATGCGTCAAAAGCATTACAAAGATGCTTTCGGACACAATCATACAGGTGGCCGTTTCATCGGTAAATCGGGGGTTGAACTGAAAGCCAAGTTTTGTGAAAAACTTGATCGATTGCTGGAGATCTTTGACGGGTAGGTTGACGAAAATTTGAGTACTCATGGTTTCTCCTAGTGTAGTTAGTTGTTGGTCAGTGGTCAGTGGCTATTTACAAAGGACAAAGGACAAATGACAGATGTTGGTATAGGCTCAGATGGTTTGTTCACAGTTGATCATCCACGGTGTCCCAAACTGATCGGTCAACATGCCAAAGCGCGATGACCAGAACGTTTGCGCGATCGCCATCTTCACCTTGCCGTTTTCTGCTAGAGCATGAAAAAGCCGTTCTGCCTCAGCGATTTGGGGAACGCTAATTTGTACGTAGAAACCTTGCGGGGTTTCAAAGTATCCTGGTGGGCAGTCAGATCCCATCAGGAGGCGATCATCTAGTTCAAGGCAAGCGTGCATGATTTTGTCCTGCCATTCCGGTGAGACATTTTCTGCGGAAGGTGCTTCTTTGTGTGTCATCATCATAGTTATCTTCCCACCCAGACATTGTTCATAGAACTTGAACGCTGCCTCACAGTTGCCGTTGAACATCAGGTAAGAATTGAGTTGCATTGATTTCTCCTTTTGTAATCGATTCTGCGTTTTGATGAGCGGATAGTTCGCACATGAACATCATTTGCGCGGTTGCTGATGACGTTACTCTTGCTGCTGCGTTTCAAGTTGAGCGCGAATGCGGTCTTCCTGCTCCCTTAAGGCGGGTGTCAGGACTTCAGCAAAATCCTCTGCCTCGAATACGGGACGAATCTCAATCTCGGAGTCTCCTGGCATAGGGTTAGGGCAGCGCTTTACCCAAGCAACTGCCTCGGACATTGAGTTCACCTGCCACAGCCAGTACCCTGCCACTAACTCCTGCGCTGGAGTGAAAGGTCCCTGGGTGACGGTGTGATCGGTTCCTGAAAAGTGAACTCGCACCCCTTTTGAGCTAGGATGAAACCCCTCAGCGGCGAGCAAGATACCTGCCCTGGCTAATTCTTCGTTGTACTGCCCCATTTGAGTTAAAAGCTGTTCGCTCGGCATGACCCCAGTTTCGGAGTCTTGGGTTGCTTTGACAAAGACCATGACTTTCATTGTGAAATCTCCTGTTGAATGGTTTTGAGTTAGATTGCAAGGGGTTGGGTGTCAATACTGCACGCTTTGTGCATTTTCAACTCGGCATTGGGTTTGGGGAAAAGGTTAAAGGGTAAAGGTTAAAGGTTTTTTCTTTCCCCTTCCCCCTTTCACCTTCCCCTTTTCCCAAAAACCCGACAAGTATTGGGTTGGGTATGCTGATTAGCACAAAGCGCAACTTTGAAGGAACCGCTAATCAGCAGCGACACGTTTGAGTTCATCAATCTCGATCTTCTTCATTTGCAGCATGGTAGTGGTCACTTTTTGAGAGATTGCCGCATCGGGGCAGTTGAGTAACTCAATCAGAATGCGAGGAATAATTTGCCAGGAAACGCCGTATTTGTCTTTGAGCCAGCCGCATTGCTGTGCAGTTTCATCCCCACCTGCAGACAATTTTTGCCAGTAATCGTCCACGTCCGCCTGGGTATCGCAAAAGATTTGGAAGGAAATCGCCTCGTTAAATTTGAAGGTCGAACCACCGTTCAGTGCTGTGAACGGCTGACCATCAAGTTCAAAGCTGACAGTCATGACTGCTCCGGCTGGTTTTCCTTTGATTTCCTGTCCAGCGTCTCCATATCGACTGACGTGGACAATTTTGGAATTGCGAAAAATCGACGTATAAAACTGAGCGGCAGCTTCGGCTTGATCGTCAAACCATAAACAGGGAGTGATTTTGGAATTGTTTTGCATGAGGGTTCTCCTTGCGTTCAAGCGGTTAAGGACGGTCAGGGCTGTGCTGGTAGTCCTGCAACTTCGATGACAGGACGGATTTCGACGGTGCCGACTTTTGCACCTGGGATGCGGGTGGCGATCGCAATGGCTTCATCCAAATCCTGAGCATTAACGAGGAAGAATCCACCCAATTGTTCGCGGGTTTCGGCAAATGGCCCATCGGTCACGAGTGATTTGCCATCACGGACTTGGACACTGGTTGCGGTTGCAACAGGATGGAGTGGAGCCGTTGCCAGAAATTGTCCTTGAGTATGCAAGTCCTGGGCAAGTTGGGCAGATTCCCCATAACAATGCTCCCGCTCGGTGTCGCTCATGGCGTTTTCGTCCATATAAATCAGCAGCAAATATTTCATCTAAACCTCCTTTGTGATTAAGTCGAACGGGAATTGTCCAAATCGACACCTGAGTGCAAAAATTTTATCTAGTACAATTGAACTGTATATCCCTTTATCAGTAAGTCGAACGGCAAATGCTCAAATCGACACCTTGCCCAAAATTCTTTATGTCTTTTTGTGAAAGGTATGGCTTCAATCCCAAAAACAGATGTGGCTCAAGCAATTGCTGCCCTTTATCGAACTGAATGGGGGCGCATTGTCGCTATTTTGATTCGGCTGGTCGGAGATTTTGATGTAGCTGAAGAAGCTGCACAGGCAGCATTTACAGCAGCAGTGAATCAGTGGGAAAGCGACGGTATTCCCGATCGTCCCCGTGCCTGGATTATCCGAACTGCCCGGTACAAGGCGATCGATCACCTCCGACGACGTACGAAACTGACCGAAAAACTGGAGTGGTATGCGGCATCTGGTTTAATTCCATCCACTGAAGAACCAACCTATGACAGTGATGAAATTGCAGATGATCGCCTGCGATTAATCTTTACCTGCTGTCACCCGGCACTGGCAACGGAAACTCAAGTAGCGTTGACCCTCCGAATGTTGGGTGGACTGGAAACCGACGAAATTGCCCGCGCCTTTCTGATACCGACTGCAACAATGGCACAGCGGTTAGTTCGTGCTAAACGCAAAATTCGAGACGCAGGCATTCCTTACAAAGTACCCGAGACGACCGATCTCGCTCCCCGGATAGAGGTAGTCCTGAGAGTCATCTATCTCATTTTCAACGAAGGCTATGCCGCAACCAAAGGAGATGCGATCGTGCGGGCTGACCTCTGCATCGAAGCGATTCGCTTGGGGCAACTGGTGCGGCAATTGCTGGCACCCCAACCCCCATCTGAAGTCACAGCACTGGTGGCGCTGATGTTATTGCACGATTCGCGGCGCAATGCGCGTCTAGATGAGGCAGGCGATTTGATTTTGCTAGAAGATCAGGATCGCAGTCGTTGGAATCATCTACAGATTGCTGAGGCGTTACCTCTGGTAGAGGAAGCGTTGCTCTTTGGAACCGGAGTGTATGCCCTGCAAGCGGCGATCGCAGCCCTCCATTGTCAGGCAACCCGCGCCGAAGAAACAGACTGGGTGCAGATCGTGCGGCTCTATGAGGTGTTGGAGGGCTTGCAGCCCTCACCCATTGTGACCTTGAACCGAGCAGTGGCGATCGCAATGGCAGACAGTCCTCAAGCCGCATTTGCACTGATTGATAGCCTTGCTCCAGAACTGGACAGCTATCATCTGTTTCATGCCACCCGTGCAGATTTATTCCGGCGTGTTGGAGCATTAGAGAAAGCGACCCAGAGCTATACACGAGCACTAGAATTAGTGACAAATGACAGTGAGCGTCGTTTTCTGGAACGTCGGTTGCGCGAAGTTCAACCTAACATTCAGTCCGGCTAAGGGTTTACAACAGTTTCAATTGGGCAAGCAATGTGAAGGCTGTTTATGTTTCGCCTGTCTTAGTTCTGTTTCGGCTCATAATTCAAAACAACAACACCACATTCAAAGTACATTCTGAAAAGCATTTAAGTGCCTCAGCCAATTAGAAAAAGCTTGTTTAGATTGGTTAAACTACAGAAAAATCTGGAAATAGTTCTGCTATCTTTGCTTTGGCGGTGAGATGCCTTCTCCTAATGAATTGTATGATTCAGATACTGCGCGATCGCGGGGATTCTACATTCACATACTCGCCTAAGAGGTGCAGGCTAAATTTTCGATAATGGAAAGGCAGATGCTAATACCCAACCAAAAAATAAAGAACTCCCAAGGGCATAGCTCCAAGGATTATTTAGCAATGCAGAACAGAATGAAACAATCGCCATAAATATAGGAAATAATGGCAGCAAAAGGTAAATAAAACTTAGTTGCGGCAGAAAATAAAGAACTAGAATAAAACCACTAATTAAGACTGTGCTTTGTCCTAGCCACCATAAAACTCGCTCTCCCAAATTAAGATTTTGCTGTGCCACTCCAGCAGCTAAAAACCAAGGAAAACAAGCAACTGCCAGAATAGGGAAAATCCGCAAACGCGCCCCAATCAACCACCACTGTAACCATACTACCTGCGCCATTGCCCCAAAACCAATCCACAGGGTTGGAGTCGAGGGAAGGTATTACCCTTCGCCCCTCTCCGTTCAATCTGGACGTGCCGCTTTCGCTGCATCCAGCTTTCGATATTCTTAGATAGTAAGTTCCTTAACCTGCTCCCCCATTCCCAAACGAAAGTCACTTTCGTTTTAACTGGTATAACGGGTTTTCGCGCATGGTGGTATCAGCTAATTCCCTTCTATCTTTTGCTCATGTGGATGTAATCGTGACAGCTTTCATGTACTACCATCAAGTTGTGACTCTTCCAGTTTCCATGATTGCCATCTATGTGATGTAGATGTACCTTTTCTTCACTTGTAAGTTTTAACTTGCAGTATCCACACGTATGGTTTTGCTTCTTTAATTGTTTTGAGGTGGTATCATCGTATAATTTACTGTTCCTTTCAGACCAGTAGACTAAATCCCCGTCAAAAGGTGATTTATTTCCTTTAACTTTGATATGAGCATTTTCGGAGTAAGGAACCGCAGGAAAGGCTTGTTTAGTCAGCTTTTCGGCTGATTTTTTATCCTGTCTAATTTCTTTGTTAAATACCTTGAATGCTCTATGGTTCATGAACCACAGTGAGAACCGGGAACCATTCATTTTGCAGTACTTGTGGTACTGTCTCCATCCTCTAACAATTGGTGCTAGCTTTGCAGCTTTCACCTTAGCTCCATAATTCGGGCAGTTGACGATTTTCTTGACTTTCTTACGAAAAGCTTTGTAGTTTTCCTCTGAGGGAACGCATCTAAATTTTCCGTTTTGCTGTACTTTGAATTTCCAGCCTAGAAAGTCAAATCCCTCTGTCGAAGCGGTTAGCTTTGTCTTTTTCTCACTTACCTTTAGTCCTCGTTTTGCTAGGAATTGGCTAATTTTGTCAAGTAATTTGTCTGCATCATCTTCTGGTCTTAGGAAGAACACCATGTCATCGGCGTATCTGACACACGCACTTTTTATATCCTCCTTTTTTGTGTGTTTGGTTATTTTGCTTCCTAGATGTCTGTTGTATTGGTGCAACTCTTCAATGCCGTTTAGGGCTATATTTGCCAGAAGTGGGCTTACTACACCACCTTGGGGAGTACCTTGTTCTGGGAATTCTGGGTTTATTCCGGCTTTTAATGCTCGGAATATTCCATCTTTCAATGCTCTGGGAGCGATAAGGTTATCCATTATGGTTGTGTGGTTTATCCTGTCAAAGCACTTTTCTATGTCTAGTTCTAGGATTCTTTTAGTGATTCCGTTTGCCTTACTGCTGAGGTTTAAAAACACCTGTCTTTGGGCATCGTGGGCAGAGCGCCCCGTTCTAAATCCATAGCTATGTTCATGAAAAGTTGCTTCGTGTGCTGGTTCTAGTGCGTATTTCGCTAGGCATTGCCAAGCTCTATCCGCGATAGTGGGTACTTTGAGGTATCTTAGGGAACCGTCTTTTTTGGGAATTGGTATCTGTCTTAATTTGTTGTGATACCAGTAGGGTTGTCTGAGGGTCAATTCTAAGTTGAATCTTTCCTCATAGGTTAGGGCAAGTTTTCCATCAATACCCGCAGTCTTTTTACCAGCATTTAACTGTGTTACTTGACGAATCGCCAGAAACCTAGCTGCTTTGGATTTCAGAATCAGCTTTTGTAGTGACCTAGCTTTGCGCTTGTCTCCAACTCGAACAGCTTTGAACACTCTCATTTGTAGGCGGAAAAGGTTCGCTCGGAATTTCTTCCAAGGTAATGATTTCCAAGATTCACTAGTAAGTTCTTTACTGTGCCTAATCATGCTCTGACTCCTTTGAATGTTTTCTGAATACCTCAGAGCAGTTACGCTCTGTCCTACCCGATACAAGGGAGTTCCGTATCTCGTCTTACCTACCGGGGTTTTCGACCTTTCCCCAGACCCTTATACCGTTTTTACTCGTTCCGTTCTCTCGATTGATTGATGGTTTAGGGCAGTCCACTTTGCCTATCCTCCTCTCAGAGATTACGGCTATTTATCACAGAATGCCGTGAGAGTGTAGAGGATGTAGTCTACATTTTGTTTTCCAGGTTGCAGCTTCTCGTTAAGACACTTTTATAGGACTTATTTACCCGTGCCATCCCCCCGTTAGCGCCAGTGTTGTTACCTGCTTGTTTTACAACTGGTTGCGCCCTGTTCCCAGCTTCAGCCTCCATAATTCCGAGTATGGTCACTGTGGGCAGATAGGGAGTCACTTGTCTCTTCAAGGGTGGGACTTTACCTTTCTAGGGTACTTGGTATCACCCACATCAAAAGAACAGTTATACAGTTTCTAAAGTTGACTTTAGATTTGTACTCTAGCCATACCCCTCTAGTTGCTAGAGGTTCTTGCTAGAAACGAGCCGCACATGATAAACAAGGTGATGCCAATGACTAAAGCTCTGGGTGATGGCAGTTGTAGCTTTGCCATAGCAATCAACCAACTTATACCTGCTACCCCAAACCAAATACTAACTGCTCCACCGACTAATACTCCACCCAAGTTATCAATATTCCCTAAACGGTTAATTAACATCAGTGTGCCAGTGGCTACCAAAGGTGCTACTAATAAACCCATCCAGCTTTTTAACTGTCCTGCTCTGTCAATAATAGAAGAAGTAGCTAAAACGGGAGAAACTGCTGCAAGTAGAGTTAACCATGCCAGCAAGTGCAAAAAATACCATAGCATACGGTAATCAACATAGTTACTCTGGCTGTTGAGCCTAAAGGTGCTATTGAGCCAATCTTTAGCTGCCTGATGACTATCATGGCGAAACAAAATTGTAATATGTTCGGCATTGGGGATAATCACGAGTTTTCTAGCTTGGCCCTGAGCAAATTGGTGATTTTCACCACCACCAGCCCTCAGTAAACGCTCTGCATTGGCAACAAATCTATTTTCCCAACTCCCTGCTTGTAATAAAAGGTTTTGAGGTACATTGTTTGTAATTGAAGCGCCTGTAGGCGAAACTGCCACAGTCGCAGCATAGCGATTGACATTGCCAATAGCCGCCGCCATCACTGCACCACTCCCCATTGAATGACCTAAAGTCGCTAAACGCAATGCATCCACCTCCGGTTGTGCCACCAGTGCTGCATAGGCAATATCCAGATTTTTTTGCAGCGAATTTGTCTGCAAAGGCAAGGCATTAGATCCATGCCCATCAAAATCCCACAGCATTACCGCGTAACCTGCATGAGCCAAGACGTATGCATAGCCAAGCATCAACTGCTTAGAACCTGCATAGCCATGTGCTACCAGAACACCAGGTACTTTTAATGCATTCTCTGGCGCTACGTACAATAGTGGTACTCCTTCTCGCTGCAGTTGACGCACTACTAAACCAGCCCGTGCCGATACCACACTCCACCAAGAAAGGGCAATCAGCAACAGTGCAAAAATTAGCACTAGCAAACGCTTCTTAGTCATTAAAGTTCAAAGTAATTGATTATTAGATCATGCCTATAACAGATCCAAAAGCGATCGCTTTCATCAATAGTATTGAAACAATCGCCCTTGTAACTTCCCTCAGTCAACAGCCAATCCTGACAACCTACATTCACAAAGGAGCGGGAGGAACACCGATTCTGTTGTTGCATGGCTTCGACAGTTCCATCCTAGAGTTCCGTTTCCTGTTGCCATTACTTGCGACTCAAAATGAAACATGGGCAGTAGATTTGTTAGGCTTTGGTTTTACACAAAGGCAAAAACAAATCAAATACAGTCCAGATACCATCAAAATTCACCTTTACGAATTTTGGACAACTTTAATTAATCAACCTATCGTACTAGTAGGTGCATCAATGGGTGGTGCAACGGCAATTGACTTTACGCTCACTTATCCTGAAGTTGTGAAATCACTAGTATTGATTAATAGTTTGGGTTATACTGGCGCTCCCACTTTTAGCAAATACTTGTTTCCTCCTTTTGATTTTTTTGCTGTAGAATACCTACGTCAACGGCATATTTTGGCATTAAATATAAGCAGTATTGTAGCTAATTTAGCTCCAGAAATACCTTTGGCTATTCAGTGTGCGATGCTACATCAAGAAATGCCGCTTTGGCATGATGCCATGATTTCTTATGTCAAAACTGGTGGTTATAGTAACTTGGCGAATAAAATTGCCCAAGTTGACAAACCAACACTGATTTTATGGGGAGAGGCTGATGATATGCTCCCATCTAAAGATGCAGAAAAATTTCAGCAAAATATTGCCAACTCTAAGCTAATCAAGCTGAAAAATTGCGGTCATGCACCTCAGATTGAACAACCAGAAATAACATTTCAACATATTTTGCAGTTTCTAAGTCATCACAACTTTTAACCAATTGACTAATCTAAAGCCTTAGATAAACCCCTTCATATGGAAATGAATTATATTTATGGATGGATGGACTGTTTAATCAACCAGAAGTGGCTTTTTTATAATTAAATATTTACAGCTATTAACTAAGTTTCCAACTTACACATAATAAATTGGAAGTAGTTAAAAATTTTCGTTTCTAATACGGGTTGCTTGGGCTGTAGTATTTTCAACTGCTATGATATTGCCCTTTAAATCATATACAGTTCCTTTCCCTGTACTATTAAATTCATCAATTATTTCATTCAAGTTTGCGTCTTGAACCACATAAACTTCCCCAGCTAAATTACCATTTGGCTCATATATTGGTTCGCGGAATTTATAGGTAAATGTATTAGAACCAGTACTTTCCCAAACTCCAAATCCTGTGGATTTAGTACGCTCATTTGTAATGATGGTAATACCATTAGAGGTGAAAGCCCCCAGTGATCTATCTTGTGAACCATTGGCAAAACTTATAATAAATGACCATGAGCCTACCGCTCCTTTTTGTTTATTTCGTCCTTTTGAAGGGATACTTGCGTAGCTTTCTTTAGCCATACTTAGTGTGGGTAAAGCAGCTAAAGTACCAATGCTGGCAATACCCATGCCTTTCAAAATTGCCCGACGACTCCAAAAAGAATTTTTAGCCATTAATGACAAAACAATTCAAAATTCAAAATTCAAAATTCAAAATTCAAAAATGTAAAACTACTTAAAAACTTTAGTTGTGGGGCACAAGTCCACTTTAAAACAAAGATGTATTGCGAGGCACGTAGTGCAAGAAATGCGGCATCCTTATCACAAGCTCATGGCTAAAGCCGTGGGCTTGTAATAATTTTGAATTTTGAATTCATAATTTTGAATTGGAGCGAAGCGACTGGCTCTTCCTTTGATAAATATGCACCAATGGTAGAACTTGTGTCTCAAGGCTCAGGCATATTATCCCGCATTTAGACGGTTAATAATTGCGAAGAATGTATACTTAATAATTATTCACGCTTTTCTATTAAGCAAGCATAATTCTGTGTTCAAATGGATTGAGCTCATCGACGCATCTCACCCAAACTTTGAAAAACTGCTAATCTGTTGAGATGCGTTGCTAAATGAGCCTAACTTTTAGTTTTTAGTTTAGGCTTTTCTATCATTGCTGCTGGACTGGTTTCTATTGGGTCAAGTTTTTTGGGAACAACTTTCGGCTGATTCGTTCCCTTCATCTGTTAGTTAGAAGTTCTTTGGCGCTTAAAAGCTAACTTACTCTTAAATACTTCTGCTTTATCTTTTAATTCCTGTGAGAAGGAAGCGTCAAGTACTATTGCGATAGTTAACAAAAATTATAATTGCACACAAGCTCAAAAGAGAAAAACTTCGACACAGTGGAAGTATGGATATCAATAGTGTGCAATTCAATGACTCAAATATTTGAAGGTGCAACCGAAACAGATAATTATATCCTTGTTGCTCAACTTAAAGATGTTCAAGCAGCAGGCAGTTTACTAGTGCATCAACAAAAGCAGACTCTTGCTTTGTTTTACGCCAACGATCAAGTTTATGCAATTGACAACCGTTGTCCCCACATGGGCTTTCCTCTCAAAGGCAGCACCTGCAAGGATGGTATTGTTACCTGTCCTTGGCATTATGCCCGTTTTGACCTTGCTAGTGGTGGCACTTTTGACTCTTGGGCAGATGATGTTCCTTGTTTCCCTGTAGAAATCCGTGATGGTGAAGTGTGGGTAAATTTAGCGCCACCAGATAACCTTCATACCCACCACCGCCAACGTTTACAAGATGGTTTAGAGCAAAACATTTCTTTAGTGATTGCTAAAAGTGCGATCGCACTTTTAGATATGGGGGTCAATCCGGCTGAACCATTTCTCATGGGGCTAGAATTTGGCACTCGCTATAACAAAGCAGGTTGGAGTACAGGGTTAACTATCCACACAAGCATGATGAATCTCCTACCTTATCTAGATGCAGAAGATAAACCCCGTGCTTTATTTCATGGATTGTCAGCCGTAGCGAATGATAGTGCAGGTTCGCCACCAGAGTTTGTTGTCCATCCTTTACCTAACTCTACAGTTGATGTTGCAACTCTCAAAAGCTGGTTCCGCCAATTTATTCAGGTACGGGATACTGAAGCAGCGCAGAGATGTTTAGTATCTGCGCTCGCTTCGGGAGCAAATTCACAACAAATAGCAGATATGCTATTCTGTGCTGCTTGCGATCATCGTTATCTTGACGTTGGGCATACCCTTGATTTTATCAACAAAGCGTTAGAGGCACTTGATGCGGTGGGTTGGCAAGCTGCTGAGTCAACTTTGGCTAGCTTAGTTCCGGGTTTAGCTAATGCCGATAGGATGGAAGAATCTAATTCCTGGCGCTACCCTGTGGATTTAATCGCCATTTTGGAATCGGCTAGTGAGCAATTACCTAAAGCATTAAGTCTAGGTAAATCTCGACAAGGAACTTGGTCAAAGCAAGAGGAATTATTACCAATTTTATTGGGTGAAGACCCACAAGCGATTGCCGATTCGCTATTAGATGCACTGCAAGCAGGTTGTAGAGCAGAACAATTAGCCAGCATCGTTACTTATGCAGCAGCATTGCGAGTCGCTCGTTTCCACACCAATAATGATTTTGGCGATTGGAACTCCGCCCATCATCCATTTACCTTTGCTAATGCTGTTCACCAAGCATTGCGAAGAGTACCAACAATTGAATTACTCAAAGGAGTTTTTGATGCGGCGATGAGTGTGTATTTAAATCGCTTTTTGAATGTACCACCAGCACGGCTACCAGAACCAAAAGATACCACAGAAAATCCTGAAGAATTACTCCAACAGCTACCAGATTTATTAAACCGTCAGCAGCAAGTCAACCAAACAGGTCAATTAGTAGCTAATTATTTATATAGCGGCGGTTCGCCAGAAAAACTGATGGCTATGCTGGGTAAAATGATGTTGCGTGAAAATCGTGATTTTCATGTTATTCAAGAAATAGAGGCTGCTTTTCGCCAGTACTCACTCCTAGGTAAAACTCCGGCAGGGATTCATATATTAGTTGCTGCATCTCGGTATTTAGCAGCTCATTCGCCCACTATGCGTTCTCAAGGTCAAACTTATCAAATTGCAGAACGATTACATCGGGGCGATCGCCTATTTGAAGAATCTTGAGTTGTCAGAGTGATTTATTCAGATTATCAAACAGAATTCAGGAGTCAGGAGCCAGAATTCTCTTGCTTGTATTCTGTGCGAGTGACGGATGACTGGACTTTAGACTAAATAGGGTTGGCGGGGAAAATAACACTGAGAGAAAAATAGTCAAAAAAAGGACATAGCTGAACAGGAGAAAAATCCGCGAACAAAAAAAGCGGTCAGCGATGTTGAACTAACCGCAAATTGGTCAATGCTGATAAAAGGAAAAAAATTAACAGCTTGACCATGACATTAGAAAAGCTTAAACAATTTCGCACAGGTGTGTACACTATCCTGGGTAAAGCCAAAGATGCCTTATTCGACTTGATGGATGCAGTGTTAGTAACACGTAGTATTAATTCATTTGCAGAACTATCAGTGTCTCCCGTGTTTCGCAGGCAATGGTCGAGTGTATACGAGGCAATACAAGACGGAAATCCGCCCCGAACCGAACTGATGAAGTTGTATATAAAACAACTCAATCCCACAGAAAAAATCATCTTAGCAGGAGACCATACAGCTTGGGCAAGATTACATGCCCCAACATTGAAAGACCGAACCTATGAGCATCAAGTTCAACCCATGTCAGGGGCAAAACCCGTAACCTTGGGACAAGGCTACAGCACCATTGCAGTTGTGCCGGAAACAGAGGGCAGTTGGGCATTACCCCTATTACATGAACGCATCACCAGTTTTGAGAACCCAATTCAAAAAGCTGCCGCACAACTAAAACTAGTATGCTCAAACCTGCCAACAAGCCCCATTAGCTTGTGGGATGCAGAATACGGGTGTGCTAGTTTCGTGAAACAAACAAGCGATATTGCCGCAGACAAATTAATGCGTTTGCGCTCCAATCGACTGCTGTATGGTGCGCCCCCACCTTATGGCGGCACTGGTCGTCCCCGTATCCACGGTGATAAATTTAAACTCAACGATTCGTCTACATGGTGGACACCTGACCAAATCATTGAAGTCAACGACCCAAAAATGGGGCGTTTATCTATCCGCTTATGGTGTAATCTTCATTTTCAACAGTCCAAAGATCATTCCATGAATTTGATTCAAATTCAGCGCTTAGATGAATTTGGTGTGCCAAAAAACAAGGCTTTATGGTTGGTGTGGGTGGGACTATCTATGCCTGCTTTATCCTCATTCTGGCAGCTTTACTGCCGTCGATTTGCCATTGACCACTGGTATCGTTTTGCCAAAGGGCGCTTGCATTGGACTCTGCCGCAATTGAGTACCCCAGAACAGTGTCAGCGGTGGAGTGACCTTTTACCCCTGATGACTTGGCAACTTTGGCTTGCACATGGGATTGTACATGACAATCCTTTACCTTGGCAGAAAAAACAGTCCAGATTGTCCCCTGGACGGGTCGCTCAAGCAATGGCAGCAGTTTTCGCCGCCATTGGTACACCGTCTGTTTCACCCAAACCCCGTGGAAAGTCTCAAGGCTGGCCTGCTGGCAAAGTTCGCCTGCGTAGAATTCGTTATCCTACAGTTAAAAAAAGTACTGCCAAGCCGAAAAAAGAACAACCACAGTCCGCTTGACATTGAGTTTTTTTGCTTTGAGATGTGTAACTTGTCAACTCACTGCTGCTGGGTCATTTTGTCATGCTTTAGTCTAAACTCCAGTTGTCAACTCACTGCTGCTGGGTCATTTTGTCATGCTTTAGTCTAAACTCCAGGGATGAATAACCGACGTTTTTGCACCCCCACCAAATCGTAGATTTGGTGGTCTTCTCCCAAGGGGAGACGCACTCGCGTTCAATAAGTCGCTGGTCTGAATCCCCGACTTATTGATTCTGACGGATGTATTCTTCAACCAAAATTTTGCTTCTCAAACGCTTTGTGTTTTGCATACCTTGTTTGCAGAAGTTCAATGCTATGGTACTAACCGGATTTTCACGTTCGTTGTGTTAAATAATTGATCGCACCAATCCGCCCTCGACTCGCAGAGCCGCACCATTAATCGCAGAGGCTAAGGGACTAGCAACAAACGCCACCAATACAGCAACTTCAGACGTTGAAGCAAATCGCTGAATTAGTGAAGATGGGCGAGTTTTACTAAAAAACTCTTTCTCAACTTGTTCGGGTGAAATACTTTGATCTTTGGCAAGTCCCTGGATAAAAATTTCCACTCCTTCGGAACGGGTTGGCCCAGGCAATACTGAATTGACTGTGACATTACTGCCTGCGGTTGTTTCAGCTAAACCACGAGCCAACGCCACCTGTGCAGTCTTGCTCACCCCATAGTGAATCATCTCGGCGGGAATATTCAAGGCAGACTCACTAGAGATGAAAATAATGCGTCCCCAATCTTGCTTCAGCATCAGCGGTAAGTAATGACGTGAGAGCCGAACACCACTCATCACATTCACTTCCAGAATGTTCATCCACTCTTCATCGGAGATATCTTCAAATGCTTTGGAGCCATAAATTCCCAAGTTGTTCACCAAAATGTTGACTAATGGCACCTGTTGAAACAACAATTCAGCTCCTGCTTGGGTTCCCAGATCGGCAGCAATTCCTTGAAGTTTAGCATTTGGCACAATGCGCCGAATCTGATCAAGGGCTTGGTTTACTCGCTCTTGCGTTCTGCCATTGACAATGACCGTCGCTCCTTCTTGAGCAAGTGTAGTAGCTATTGCCAGTCCAATTCCGGCACTTGAACCGCTCACCAGTGCAACCTTATTTGATAGTTGGAGATCCATAAGTGTTTTTCTCTTTCATAGTTTAAAGGAAGTGCAATGCCTGCAGTGGGCTGCGCTGGGAGCAGTGATGCCCAACACGATCATGAGAATAGAGATCGTGCTTGTCCATGCAAAAATGATAACTTGTTTATTGGTTTCAGGTTTGGTGGCAGTGAGCGATCGCGAGGAGCAACAAATCTGTATCGGCTCCTGTGTTAAGTCCAGTATTGTTTGCTTACTTTAGCTGCCGTAGTAAAGCAAGATTTTGCTGATAAGCTGTTGTCAGCCATCATGAAAAAGCTAATTCCTCAAGAGGTTCGTCATGGAAACTCTTCATTCAGACGCACTGGTATTTTTCGGGGCAACAGGTGACCTGGCATACAAGAAAATCTTTAAGAGCCTTCAGTCAATGGTGAAGCGAGGTAATCTCAATGTGCCAGTGATTGGTGTTGCCGGACGACCTTGGACGACGGATCAACTTAGGGAAAGGGCACGTGATAGCCTAGAACATCATGGCGGTGTAGATCAAGCAGCATTTGATCAACTTTCCTCATGGCTTGAGTATGTCTCTGGTGACTACAACAAACCAGAAACTTACGAAAAATTACGTCAAGCCCTGGGTGATGCCAAAAGTCCTCTCTACTATCTAGCAATTCCGCCTAGCCTGTTTGCCCCAGTAGTAGAAGGATTGGGCAAATCAGGTTGTGCGAAAAATGCCCGCGTAGTCATTGAAAAACCATTTGGCCGGGATTTGCAATCAGCACGTGAGTTAAACCAAATTCTGGCATCGGTGTTTCCCGAAACTTCTATCTATCGCATCGACCATTATCTGGGCAAAGAACCACTGCTAAATTTACTCTATTTTCGGTTTGCTAACTCATTTCTCGAACCAATCTGGAATCGTAACTATGTTGAAAGCATCCAGATTGTCATGGCAGAAAATTTTGGCATTCAAGGACGGGGGCACTTCTATGAGGAGACTGGTGCAATTCGGGATGTGGTGGAAAACCATATGCTGCAAGTATTAGCTTCAGTTTGCATGGATGCACCCGCTAGTAATGCTCCTGATGCCATCCGGGATGAAAAAGAGCGTATTCTCAAAGCTATACCTTCACTGCAAGCTAATGACATTATTCGCGGTCAATTTCGCGGTTACCGCGACGAAGAAGGTGTTTCTCCCCAATCCCAAGTAGAAACTTTTGTGGCAGTGCGGCTATTTATTAATACCTGGCGGTGGTCAGGAGTTCCCATCTACATCCGCGCTGGGAAGAAATTGCCTGTGAAGACAACTGAAGTGATGGTCAAGCTCAAGTGTCCACCTTTAGATGTGTTCAAAGAAGGGGGAAAAGAAAACACTCATTATGTTCGGTTTCTACTAGATCCAGAGGTAATCGTTGGGCTGGGTGCGCGCACTAAAATCCCAGGCGAAGACATGATCGGCTCTGCGGTTGAACTTTTGGCCTTTTACGGAGGCGGGGACGAGATGGAACCCTATGAACGTCTATTAGGCGATGCCATGCGGGGCGATCCCACCTTATTTGTTCGCGAAGATACGGTGGAAGAGGAATGGCGGATTGTCCAGTCAATTCTCGATAGCGTCACACCCGTTTACGAATATGAGCCAAATACATGGGGCCCACCTGAGTCAGATAAACTACTCTTGCCGAGCGATCGCTGGTACAATCCCTTGCCGAGGGAGTAGTACATATTGCCCAGCTATGCCTGTAGATGAGTGGCTCCCGGTGAATCTTCATCTCCAGCTTAGTTTTGCTAGGTGGAAAACGTGAGTGTTCAACTGCAGATTTTACAGATGACGTACTACTTGCAAGAGTACAGTTACAATCGCTAGCAGTACTCTAGGAGCGAATTGCACTTTAATTGTTGTCTGTTCATACTCAATTGAGACCGAACAGATTACCTTGTTTTCACTACTTGTTAAAGACTATTCAATCACTCACTATAAATGAGGCATTAACACAATTTTTAGCTACATCTGTTTTTCTGCTATCAAGCTTTTGGCACCGAGATAAACATGAAACCTATTAAAAAACCGGAACTACTGATTGTCAAAAAGTCTGTTACTTCACAGCCAGCAATTGAGGAAGTTGCGCCTATCGAGACAGTCTCTGCTGATGAACCTATCATTGAGCCGCAGCCAGACTTGGAGGTAGAAAGCCAATCAAGAGAATATATTCACGTCTACGCTCCGGTGCAAGACGCTCCAGTTCTCCAGTCTGTAGGTAACACTGGTTGGCAGGTTTCTGACATCTAGCGAGATTTACGTATTGATAATTTTTGTGATTGATATTTTCTCTATGGTTAGTTGCAATAACTATTGTACTTTTGTATAGTTGCAATATAGGACTAGTGGTCTGACAAGGGAACTATGCTAGGTGCATTAAATTTTCTAGTTCTCTTCTTTTCCTCTTTCTTTGAGTACTTCGTGCCTTCGTGGTTCGTTTTTTCACCCAGCAAAGTTGACTTGCCAGAGTACTAGTGTTGATTTCTAAAACAACTCCGTACATTTGAAGAGACATACTAATCAAAATCCGCGTATTGAGGAGGGCTAACTCCAATGCGCTTGCTAATTCTGGGATATTTGCCCGCAGGGGCCTTGTCTAAGATGTTTGTGACGTTAATCTGGTGCCACCAATCATCCCCAAAATCGAACCAGTAACCAAAAGCCTCATCAATTGATAAGCTTAGATCAGCAATTGAAGTACTAGAAACATCGCCTGTAGGCGTTGGTGTCAAACCAGAACTGGAAAATGCTTGTTTCAGAGGATGTTTTAAAAGAGGTGGGCTATTGTAAGAAAGCTCACAAAGTTTATGCTGAGATTTGTAGATAACAGCACCTTGTGAGCGAATGACTAAAGCATATCCTAGTGACCTGACATGGGAACAGTGGGAATTGATAGCACTTGAGTTTCCATCAGCTAAATCAGGAGGTCGTCCAAGAACAGTAGCTTTATATTCGATAGTGAATGCAATTGTGTATGTGCTTTGTGAAGGATGTACATGGAGAGGCTTGCCAGGAGATTTTCCACCTTGGCAAACAGTGTATGGTTATTTTTGGCGATGGAGCAAAGATGGTACATGGTTAAAAATTCACGACAAACTTTACAAGTGGGTTAGGGTGGCAGCAGGACGAGAACCGAGTCCATCAGAGGCCGCAGTTGATAGCCAGTCAGTAGAAACAGCAACGATGATTTCCCAAGATGTCGGTTATGATGCAGCTAAAAAGATACATGGACGTAAGCGGCATCTGACAGTGGATATGTTAGGGCTAGTTTTGAGGGTTTTGGTCACTTCTGCCAGTCTTCCAGAACGGGAAGGAGCCAAAAAAGTCCTCAACCGAGTTCACAATACAGGTAATCACGTACAACGGTTAAATACCATTTGGATGGATGGCGGATACCGAGGAGACGAATTTATGCGTTGGGTAATGGATATGTTTCGCTGGATTGTGACAATTGTTCTACGACCATTAGAGCAAAAGGGCTTTGTCCATTTACCTAAACGATGGGTCGTTGAACGTACTTTTGGCTGGCTAAATTGGTGTCGGCGTTTAAGCAAAGATTATGAAAGACTACCTCAAACTTCCGAAACATTCATTTATGTTGCTATGATTCGTCTTATGGTTCGACGGCTAGCATAATTTTTAGCTCTCTCTTACTTTTAAAACATCCTCTAGGTAAAGATACAGATTTATTTACTGAAGCCGAATCAGAATTAGATATTCAACCACTTTCTACACAGGCAGAGTCCAAAATTATCCCCACCAAAATCAAAGATGCAAGGGTTAGATTAACCCTTGTTTGGGGAGAAATTACTAATTCTGTTACAGGTTATCGGTTGATGAAACGCACTTACGGGATGACTTGTAAAAATCAGCGTTGTGGTAACTACAAAAAACCGCTTGAAGGGAAAACTTGTTCCTTGTGTAGGCATCCTCTAGGAGCAGCTGAAGTAACAAAACTTCAGTCAGAAGTAGCATTTGAGGAGCCATATGTTACAAAATACCAAGCGCCCTGCGTACTGGTAGAAATAAATGAACCCCTGCAAAAAGTGATATAAGTACAAGTCAACAAATACAAACAACAAATTATAACCTCCACAGGAGGTGAAGTTCCTGAACAATACCAAACACTATGGACTAGTAGTGCTGATTTTACAGCAGTCCATAGCATCCAACACCAGATAGTAAAAGCTGTACCCCTTGTAGTTTTGTCCTCTAGCCTAGATGTGGATGGAATAGTTACGCAAAAAGAAACTAGAACAATTGGCTATTTTTTTGACACTTGTGAAGGTGGTAATGGAGCAGCAGAAGCTATCTTTTCTGACTTGACCAATTTCGCTGCTAAAGCATATGCGCTAGCATCTGAATGTGATTGTGAAGCTGGTTGTCCAAAATGTCTACATTCAACTGGTTGTCCGCAACATAATAAAGCACTGCATAAAGATTTAGGTTTGTTTTTGTTGGATACCATAAGCCAAGTAGCGTAGAACGCTAACAAGCAATCCCAAGAACAATTCTAATAAGATGAGTAAATTTAAGATTTCTAAGATGTCGTATTTTAAAATACGACATCAGAAAAAGTTTCAGTGGTAGTTATAATATTGATTTTGCCAGCATTTATTCTAATCAAATGTTGTAGCTTTTTAATATGTTGGGATTACTTTGACAATTCTTAGAGTGTCAAAATAGTAGCTATGCACTTCTAGCAAGACATGATATGGTAGCAGACACAACTGCCTATCTTAGTTCTAAAGACAATTGTCTCAATTAAGGGCGTTTTCACCAGAAACATCTTTAAAAGTAAATATTTAATAGAGTGATGTCGAATTTTAAAATTCGACAAAAAGTAATCTTATGAAGCAGATAGTTATCTCACTTTTGGCAAATGCAGGTGGTGTAGGGAAAACTACGCTTAGTGTACATCTTGCTTATGAAATGAGCCGACGTGGCTTTTCAGTAGCAATGATAGATCTAGATCCACAGCGTTCTTTAGATGTATTTTGTGGTCTAGCTCCAGCAGAACCATCCAAGACTTTAGTAGAAGTTTTATCGAAGGATTTCAAAGGAAATTGGTCTCTTGCTCCAGTCTGGAAAGATTTCAATGTCAATGTAGAAGTTTGTCAAGGACATCCACTATTAGCTGAGATAGCGAACGAATTGGTAATTAGGAAACGAGGAGAGTACGCACTAAGCGATCGCCTCAAGAGTTTTCCATTACCCCATAACTTAATAATTTTGGATTGTCCAGCCACCTTGGGGATGCTCAATGTCAATGCTTTGGCAGCGTCAACACATATTTTGGTACCAGTGCAATTAGAAATGAAAGCTATTTCAGGTTCAGCTGAATTAGTAGAATGGTGTATTTCCACAGCAGAAGAATTACATCTTGACCCTAGACCACCAATTCTAGGTTTTGTACCCAGTATGTATGATGAATCCGTAGCAATGCATCGACAATATTTGGAGCAATTGCCAGAAATTGCCAAACAGTTACACTTGAAGCTTTACCCCAAAGTTCGTAACTCGAATGAATTCAAAAATGCTAGCGCTCACGGCTTGCCTTTACAAGTCTACCGTCCCAAGCACCCTGCTTGTAAAGATTTCAAACCAATAGCAGACGATTTAGCAGCTTTAATCAAAGATAGAAAGGAGAAAAAATAACCGTGGCCTTACCAAGAATTGCTGACAGGTTCAGTGGTGCAATTCAAAAAACAGATCAAGAACAAAAGATTACCGAGCTTCAGGCAGAAGTCGAGCGCCTAAGAGCTACCCAATCCCCAGATTTAGAAATAGAACTGCAAAAACTTCGAGAACAGTTACAAAATCAATCAGGAGAAGTCGAAATTGACTTAGATCTGATTGATCCCAACCCCAACCAACCTCGGCAGACAATTACATCAGAATCAATTCAAGCGAAAGCACGTTTACTCAAAAAGCATGGGCAAATTTCTTCAGTTATTCTGGTACTTCAGGAAAACGGACGCTATATGCTGCTTGATGGTCAACTGCGTACTGAGGGTGCAAGGGTTCTAGGATGGAAAACCATTCGCGCTGTAGTGGTTCCAATGCCTAGAGACTTAACCCAATCTGCACTTATTACTTTTCTTGGTTTTGAGGATTTAAACCCTTTAGATAAGGCAGAGGCGGTATTTAAAGAAGTAACTAAGTCTACAGATTTAACAATAGATGAAATATTTACGCTCTTAGGAACAGTACTTAAACGAATAGAAAGAGATGGTAATAGTAAAGAACTAACACATCTCATCAATGTTAGTACTGAAAAGCAGCAACAAGGTTTAGAACAGTTAGGAGTTATAGATACAGAGCAAAGTCTACTTTTAGCACTGTTAGAACTAGGCTTAAATCCAAGTTCTGTAAAAACTAATCTTATGCCAATGCTATTCTTACCTCAAGATTTGAAAGATGCAATTAGGCAAAGAGGCTTGAAGGGCGCTCATGCTTTAGCATTGGCAACACTTTCAGCAAAAGTACTTGACATAAAGGAAGAACAAGCAACCTCTGAGCGAATTGCCGCCACAAATAAAGTATTAAACGAAAACCTGACAGTCCCAGAAACCCGTGAACTGATTAAAGCAATTAAGGATAAATATTTAAAGAACAAAAAATCTGAATCGAAAGAAGTGAAAGCTGTAATTCAAAAAATTAAGGAACTATCTGAGGATTCGCTACAGGGAGCTAGCCATGAACAGCTTCAACAGTTACGAACACTACTAGAACAAAAGTTAGTAGCGCTCTCTAAAGTTCTCAATGCTTGAATTTAACTTTGCTACTTTGAAAACCAACGGAATTTTGCTAATTACTGGACTTTAGACTAAATAGGGTTGGCGGGGAAAATAACACTGAGAGAAAAATAGTCAAAAAAAGGACATAGCTGAACAGGAGAAAAATCCGCGAACAAAAAAAGCGGTCAGCGATGTTGAACTAACCGCAAATTGGTCAATGCTGATAAAAGGAAAAAAATTAACAGCTTGACCATGACATTAGAAAAGCTTAAACAATTTCGCACAGGTGTGTACACTATCCTGGGTAAAGCCAAAGATGCCTTATTCGACTTGATGGATGCAGTGTTAGTAACACGTAGTATTAATTCATTTGCAGAACTATCAGTGTCTCCCGTGTTTCGCAGGCAATGGTCGAGTGTATACGAGGCAATACAAGACGGAAATCCGCCCCGAACCGAACTGATGAAGTTGTATATAAAACAACTCAATCCCACAGAAAAAATCATCTTAGCAGGAGACCATACAGCTTGGGCAAGATTACATGCCCCAACATTGAAAGACCGAACCTATGAGCATCAAGTTCAACCCATGTCAGGGGCAAAACCCGTAACCTTGGGACAAGGCTACAGCACCATTGCAGTTGTGCCGGAAACAGAGGGCAGTTGGGCATTACCCCTATTACATGAACGCATCACCAGTTTTGAGAACCCAATTCAAAAAGCTGCCGCACAACTAAAACTAGTATGCTCAAACCTGCCAACAAGCCCCATTAGCTTGTGGGATGCAGAATACGGGTGTGCTAGTTTCGTGAAACAAACAAGCGATATTGCCGCAGACAAATTAATGCGTTTGCGCTCCAATCGACTGCTGTATGGTGCGCCCCCACCTTATGGCGGCACTGGTCGTCCCCGTATCCACGGTGATAAATTTAAACTCAACGATTCGTCTACATGGTGGACACCTGACCAAATCATTGAAGTCAACGACCCAAAAATGGGGCGTTTATCTATCCGCTTATGGTGTAATCTTCATTTTCAACAGTCCAAAGATCATTCCATGAATTTGATTCAAATTCAGCGCTTAGATGAATTTGGTGTGCCAAAAAACAAGGCTTTATGGTTGGTGTGGGTGGGACTATCTATGCCTGCTTTATCCTCATTCTGGCAGCTTTACTGCCGTCGATTTGCCATTGACCACTGGTATCGTTTTGCCAAAGGGCGCTTGCATTGGACTCTGCCGCAATTGAGTACCCCAGAACAGTGTCAGCGGTGGAGTGACCTTTTACCCCTGATGACTTGGCAACTTTGGCTTGCACATGGGATTGTACATGACAATCCTTTACCTTGGCAGAAAAAACAGTCCAGATTGTCCCCTGGACGGGTCGCTCAAGCAATGGCAGCAGTTTTCGCCGCCATTGGTACACCGTCTGTTTCACCCAAACCCCGTGGAAAGTCTCAAGGCTGGCCTGCTGGCAAAGTTCGCCTGCGTAGAATTCGTTATCCTACAGTTAAAAAAAGTACTGCCAAGCCGAAAAAAGAACAACCACAGTCCGCTTGACATTGAGTTTTTTTGCTTTGAGATGTGTAACTTGTCAACTCACTGCTGCTGGGTCATTTTGTCATGCTTTAGTCTAAACTCCAGTTGTCAGGATATTGCCATTGTCGAATCCCAGCAACCCCGACGCTTACCTTTGGATTTGCAAGCAGAAGTACATTTACCGAGCGATCGCTATTCTATTGCATACCGTAAGTGGCTCAAACAACAGGGTGTTACTTTCGGCACTATTTAGAACTTAGCGCTCGCTCTCTGTAGAAAAAGATAAATACTGAATTTGGCTGTATGAGCAATTTCCACAGGCTGACCAGGTCTTCCGAGGGGAACTTCAGAACCAAATTTCTCGATTTTGTCCTGGGTCTGACCACCACTCGGCTGTAGCGGTGTCCATAATGGGCCGGGTGCGACTGCATTAACGCGCACTCCCTTGTTGATCATCTGTTTTGCGAGAGATTTGCTGAAATTCTCAATGCCCGCTTTCGTCATCGCATAGTCAAGCAGACTCGCTGAAGGTTGATATGCCTGAATCGAAGTGGTGTTAATAATCGATGCTCCGGGTAACAGATGTGGAACGGCTGCTTTGGTAATCCAAAATAGCGCGTAGAGGTTTGTCTTCATCACTTTATCGAAATGCTCAGTCGTGATATCGCTAATTGAGGGGTAAGATGTCTGTGCGCCAGCATTGTTCACAAGAATATCTAAACCGTTCAAAGATTGCACTGCATCTGTCACCAGCTTTTGGCAAAAATGCTCGTCGGTGATGTCACCGGGAAGCGCAACCGCTTTACGCCCTGATTGTTCAATCAATTGGATGACCTCTTGAGCATCAGCCTCCTCGCTTTTAAGATAGGCGATCGCGACATCAGCACCTTCTCGCGCAAATGCGATCGCCACAGCGCGCCCGATCCCAGAATCGGCTCCCGTGATCAATGCCTTGCGACCTGCAAGCTTTCCACATCCAATGTAGCTTTGCTCACCGTGATCCGGTTGGGGCTGCATCTTTTGAGCAAGTCCTGGTACGGGCTGCGGTTGTTCGGGAAAGGGCGGAGCGGGATATTGCTGCCGGGGGTCTTGCATCTCTAATCGATCGTCTTTCATTGCTTGTTTTGGTAGTTTTTGCAATTCCAGACTTAAGTATCAAAGATTGAGGAGAACGATTCCTCACCCTTTTAGCAGAATAATGATGTTTTTACAGGCTTTGAACCCTCGTAAATTGTCAACGGCATTATAATTAGAATTGCTGTATAGTTTGAGGTATGCCAGACAATACTCTCAAGCGTTGCTTTATGATTGCTCTACCTGGTATCGCCATCCAAGACAAGATATACGAAAGTTCTAATACTCTTGTGTATCGAGGTATAAGAAACGATGGGGTAGGAATCATAGTTAAAATGCTAAAGCTTAATTATCCCACTTTCCAAGAACTAACCCGCTACAGACAGGAATATAAAATTACCCGTTCCCTCAACTTGGAAGGAGTTATCAAGGCATACAACCAGCAGGATTATCAACGAACTCTGGTGATTCTCTTAGAAGATTTTGGGGGAGAGTCCTTAGAGCAATGGATGCACAAGCGTCCGGATATTTTCTGCCCGATGCCTTTATCGACTTTTGTTGGTCTTGCGATCGCCCTCTCTGACATTCTGGGCAGAATCCATGCAGCCAATGTAATTCATAAAGATATAAACCCTGGAAACATAGTTCTCAATCTGGATACTGGTGTTGTCAAAATTATTGACTTTGGAATTGCCACCCAATTTAACCGCACAAATCCGACTTTCAAAAGTCCTCATGTTTTAGAAGGCACACTTGCATATTTATCTCCAGAGCAAACCGGGCGGATGAACCGTTTGCTCGATTACCGCACCGATTTCTACTCGCTTGGTGTGACATTTTACGAACTGCTCACTGGACAACTACCATTTTCCACCACAGATGTGCTTGAGCTAGTCCATTGTCATATAGCTAAACAGCCTATTCCGCCTCATGAAATAAATACAACGATTCCTAAGCCAGTTTCAGATATCATTCTCAAACTGATGGCGAAAAATGCTGAAGATCGCTATCAAAGTGCCTGGGGAATCAAAGCGGATTTAGAAATTTGTGCTGAACAATTAGCACAAATCGGTCAAATCTCTAGGATTCAACTGGCGCTTCAAGACGTTTGGGGGCAATTTCAAATTCCCCAAAAACTCTATGGACGGGACAAGGAAGTTGCAATGTTACTGGCGGCGTTTGATCGCGTAGCGTGTCCAGAGTCAAATTGCGTCGCGGCTTTACCAAACAATTCACAAACGACTTCTCAAAGGGAACAAGCGGGCAATCCAAAATCCCAAGTCGAAATGATGTTGGTATCTGGCTATGCGGGAGTAGGGAAATCTGCGTTAGTGCAGGAAATCTATAAACCAATCACCCAAAGGCGCGGCTATTTTATCTGGGGGAAATTTGATCAATTCCAGCGCAATATTCCCTACAGCGCGATCGCTTCTTCTCTGCAAAAATTGGTGCAGCAATTGCTCAGTGAACCAGACGAACAAGTGCAACAGTGGCGATCGCGCCTGCTAACGGCGTTGGGAAGCAACGGACAAATTATCATTGATATCATCCCGCAAGTTGAATTAATTATTGGCAAGCAGTCGCCTGTACCAGAAGTTGGAGCAACTGAAGCTAAAAATCGATTTCATCGCATCTTTGGGCAGTTTGTGCGAGTGTTTTGTTCAGAATCACATCCCCTTGTGATCTTCTTAGATGATTTGCAGTGGATAGACTCAGCAACGCTGAAATTAATCGAGTTGATGCTACTGGATGAGCAAACCAAATCACTATTTTTGATTGGAGCTTATCGAGATAACGAAGTAAATCCAACGCATCCATTAGCATTAATGCTAGAGAGACTGCGAAAACAAGGGGCAGTGCTTCAGGAAATTATCCTAACACCATTAACGCTTAAGCCGTTGAGTCAGTTAATTGCCGAGACACTACATCAAAATGCAGACACAGTTCGTCCATTAGCTGAGTTGGTGTTGCGTAAAACTGAGGGCAATCCCTTCTTTGTCAGTGAATTTTTGAGAATGCTGCATAGCGAAAATTTATTGACCTTTGATGCTGAAGACTTAAATTGGCAGTGGAACATAGCTCAGATCCAAGCCCAAGATATCACTGATAATGTTGTGGAGTTGATGCTTCACACGTTGAAGAAACTGCCAGAGAATACACAGCAAATTCTCCGGTTAGCTGCTTGCGTCGGCGCTGAGTTTAATTTAGATACTCTATCGATTGTTTGTGATCAACCATCTGAAACGATTTTTCAAGATTTACTAACAGCCATACAAGTTGGATTAATTCAACCACTATCTGAATTAGATGAAAATTTGTTAATGCAAGAGTATAAGTTTTTACACGATCGTGTGCAGCAAGCCTCATACACCTTAATAGATGAGTCGCAAAAACAAATTGTTCATTTACAAATTGGTCGTAATCTCCTGAGAAAAATTTTGCCAGAGATACTATCAGACCGACTGTTTGAAATTGTCGATCATCTTAATCATGGAATTGAGCTTGTCACAGATCAACCAGAACGAAATGAAATTGCCAAACTAAATTTATTGGCAGGTCAGAAAGCAAAAGGGGCAATCGCCTACAGTACGGCGCAAAACTATCTAGCTACAGGCAGGGCATGGTTAACCGCTTCTAGCTGGCAAACATACTATGACTTGACCTTAGAATTATATCAAGAAACAACAGAAGTCGCGTACCTGTGTGGCGATTTTGAACAGGTGGAATACTGGGCAGCGATCGTTTTACAAGAAGCTAAAACGATTCTTGATAGCGTGAAAACCTACGAAGTCAAAATTCAAACCGATGTTGCACAGAACCAACCCCTAAAAGCAATCAATACAGCATTGCAAGTTTTGCAACAATTGAAAATTAATTTCCCAAAAACGCTTAGTCAATCAGATATTCACCTTGAACTAGAAACAATCACCAGTCTCTTCCATGAGAAAGAAGTTGAGAGCTTGATCGATTTGCCAGAGATGACTGAACTGGACAAGCTAGCAGCGATGAAAATTCTATCAAGCATTACGATCGCCGCCTATGTTGCGGTTCCTAATTTAATGCCTCTGCTTGTGACTAAACAAGTCAGCTTATCAATTCAGTACGGTAATGCTGCTATATCTCCCTTTGCCTATGCCACCTTTGGGTTAATTCTTTGTGGAATGATCGGAAACATCGAGGCTGGCTACCAATTTGGACAGCTTGCTCTACGGCTGTTGTCACAGTCTCGTACCCACACACTCAGAGCTAGAACATTGCTGTCCGTTAATAACTTCATCATCCATTGGAAAGAACATGCTAGAGAATTATTGAAGCCATTACTGGAAGGCTATCACATTGGGCTAGAAACTGGAGATTTAGAGTCTGCTGCCTACTGCGCTTATACCCACTGTTTTCAATCCTACGCCAATGGAAAAGAACTCGCAGAGGTTGAACGCGAGATGGCGATTTATGGTGAAGCAATCCATCAAATCAAACAGGAAACGGCACTAACTTGGAATCAAATCTTTCGGCAGGTCGTTGTCAACTTAATGGGACGTTCGACTAGCCCAACTCAACTCATCGGCGAATTCTACAACGAGGAGAATGAACTGCCAAAATATGAAGCGGCAAGTGATGGAAGTACTATCTTTACTGTACATTTCAACAAACTTTGCCTATGCTACCTCTTTTGTGAATATGCTCAAGCTGTTAAAAATGCAGCCCTGGCAGAAACTCATCTAATCCGACTAACAGGTGCCTTCCTTCAGCCTTTGTACTATCTCTATGATTCTCTAGCAAGACTCGCAACCTATCTTGATAGCAGTACTGAGGTGCATGAGGAAATTCTCAAAAAAGTTGTAGTTAGTCAGGAAAAGATGAAGCAATGGGCACATTATGCACCCATGAATTATTTGCATAAATATCATTTGGTTGAAGCAGAAAAAGCACGAGTCTTAGGTCAGTTGTTTGAGGCAGAGGAGTTCTATGAACAAGCAATTCAAGAGGCTAGAGAAAACGCATATATTCAAGAAGAAGCGTTAGCCTATGAATTGGCTGCCAAGTTCTATCTAGGGCGAGGGCGAGAGAAGATTGCTCAACTCTATATGAAAGAAGCTCATTATTGCTACAAACGCTGGGGGGCAACCGCAAAAGTCAAGGATTTGGAAACGCGCTATCCCCAGTTCTTTGCCCAATCATCGCGTGTAAATGCTCCTTTAATCCTCACCACAATTGGAACTACCTCTAATACCTCGCAGGTTGCTTTCGATTTAGCAACAGTAATGAAAGCAGCTCAGGCAATTTCAAGCGAGATTGAACTGAAGCGGTTGCTTAGTTCGTTAATGCAGATCCTGATCGAGAATGCTGGGGCGCAAACCGGATGTTTGCTTTTAGAAAACGCAGGCGAATGGAGAATCGACGCTGCTTGTGATCTGGTTGAAGGTGAAAGTGTCCGCACAACCCAAGTACTCCAATCGACGCCAATCACGAATCGCTTACCTGAATCAATCATTCAATATGTGATCCGAACCCATGAAACCGTCCTCTTAAATGACGCAACGCGTGAAGGTCATTTCATCCATGATCCCTATATTCAGAATAATCAAACTCAATCGCTTCTCTGTTTGCCGCTGCTGAATCAGAGCAAGCTTGTTGGTGTGTTGTATCTAGAAAATCAATTAGCGGCAGGAGTTTTTACACCCGATCGAACCCAAGTTCTGAATCTACTCTCTACGCAGGCAGCGATCGCGATCGAAAATGCTAAACTCTACTCAAAGCTCCGCGCTAGCGAAAGTCAGATGGCTCAATTTCTCGAAGCGATTCCCGTAGGCATTGGTATTGTTGACGCGATGGGTCGCCCTTACTATGTCAATCAGCGCGGCATTGATCTGATGGGTAAAGGCGTTGATCCTGCCGCCACAGTGGAGCAACTTTCAGAGGTTTATCAATTTTATGTAACGGGAACCGATCAAATTTATCCGAGTGAGAGACTGCCAATTATCCGAGCGTTGAGCGGCGAATGCACCAGGGTTGACGACGTAGAGATTCACCAAAACAACGCAATTATTCCCGTTGAAGGATGGGGCACTCCAGTTTTTGACGAACAGGGTAAGGTGGCTTATGCGATCGTCGCCTTTCAAGACATTACCGAGCGTAAGCAATCAGAAAAACTGCTAGCCGACTACAACCAAACGTTAGAACAACAAGTCACTGAGCGAACGTTGCTGCTTTCACAAGAGATTGAACAGCGTCAGCAAGTTGAAAACGCCCTGCGCCAAAGTGAAGAGCAACGTAGGCTGACAATGAATTTCGCCTACATCGGCAGTTGGAATTGGAACATCTTAGACAATACAGTGCATTGGGATGATAACAACACTCGATTGCTGGGGGTAGAGCCTGGTGAAGTTGAGGTTAGCTATCGGGTGTGGTGGGATCGGGTTCATCCAGAAGATGTCGATCGAGTTGAGCAAGCGCTTACAACCGCTCTGGCAACTCATACTGATTATGAAGGTGAATATCGAATAATTTACCCAGATGGTAGTATTCACTGGCTTGTTAGTCGAGGTCGAGGAATCTATAACGAAGCCGGACAGCCTGTGCGAATGTTGGGTGTATCTTTCGACATTAGCGAACAGCGAAACGCTGCACTGCAAGAACGCAAACGTGCCGAAGCAGCCTCCATTTTAGAGGAACGCAACCGCATGGCGCGGGAAATTCACGATACCTTAGCGCAAGCCTTTACAGGGATTCTGGTTCACATGGGAGCCGTCTCTCGATTAATCGCAACCAACCCAGATGCTGTGCAGACGCATATCGATACGGTTCGGGATCTGGCTCGTAGTGGGCTAACAGAGGCTCGACGATCGGTTGCGGCACTGCGTCCCCAATTACTAGAAGATGGCTACCTGTGGACGGCACTGGATCGATTTATATCCACCATGTCATCCTTAACCGAAACCCACCTGATTTACGACATTATTGGCACACCCTATGTGCTACCACCCGAAACTGAGAATCATCTCCTGAGAATTGGGCAGGAAGCCTTTACAAATGCAATCAAGTACGCTCATGCAAGCGAAATTCGAGTTGAGTTGGTTTATGAGCCAACCTTATGCTTTTTACGAATAAAAGACAATGGACAGGGGTTTGAAGTCACCACTACCACGCTCAGACAAGGATTTGGCCTACTGGGAATAACTGAACGAGCCGAACACATTGGGGCACAGCTCTCAATTGAAAGTCAACTGGGGCAGGGAACAGAAGTGCTTGTCACGGTGAACTGGGAGGCAGCAGTATGAGCCAGTCCGCAACCATTCGCGTTTTACTTGTTGATGATCACGCGATCGTCCGCCAGGGACTCGCCGCCATGATTGAGAATGAGCCAGATATGACCGTGGTGGGACAAGCAGGCGATGGGCAGGAGGCGATCGCCTGTTATCAACAGCTACAACCCGATATCACCTTAATGGACTTACGTATGCCCCACATGAGCGGTGTAGATGCGACCATCGCCATCTGCGCTGAATTTACCCATGCCCCGATTATTGTGCTAACCACTTACGATGGTGATGAAGATATTTATCGTGCATTACGCGCTGGCGCTAAAGGCTATCTACTTAAGGATGCTGAACCCGAAGCGCTCCTCAATGCCATCCATATCGTTCATAGCGGGCAACAATATATCCCTTCCGAAGTTGCTGCCAAGCTGGTGCAACGCATGAACAATCCAGAGTTGAGCGATCGCGAGCGAGAAGTCATTCATCTCATGGTCGATGGTTTAAGCAATCATGACATTGGTGTGGCTTTGAATATTACTGAAAGTACGGTAAAATTTCACGTCAATCGCATTTTGAGCAAATTAGGCGTGAGCGATCGCACTCAGGCGGTAGTTACAGCATTGAAACGAGGGCTTGCTAAGTTGTGACTGAACTTAAGTTCGGTTGCTGATTAGCCGCAGAGATAGATTACGCCTATCCTTTCGTTCTTTTCAAGACTCAACTTTGAGTTGGCGACAAAGTATTGTCAACTCTGTAAGCTAAAGCTATTGAAATGAAGGAGCGAAATTCCAATATTTTGGGAAAGGACAAAGGGTAAAGATAAAACAAATTGCTTTTCATTCTTTTTTCTCTTTTCTCCTTGATCAGGATGTATTGGAAGGTTCAACGATTGTAGGAGGAATCATAAATAGTCATGGCAGTCACTCATGTCATGAGAAACTCTTTTGTCAAAATGTCCGATGAACCAAGATAGCTATTCTAACCAACTCCTTGTTCCACCTTCCCAGCGTGACCACTACCAGGGAACGCTCAATGCCCCAGTTGTACTTGTGGAATATGGAAACTACGAATGTTCTCAATGCGGAGAACTGCATCAATTAATTAAGGTCATTCAACAGCATTTCACTTCTAATTTTCCTGAGGAGAATCGGATTTGTGTAGTATTTCGTCATTTCATTGAGAATACACTCCATCCCCGCGCGCAAAAGGTAGCGGAAGCTGTAGAGGCCGCCGCCGCACAGGGTCAGTTTTGGCAAATGCACGACCTACTATTTACGCATCAACACGCCCTGGAAAACGGCTTTCTTGTGGAGTATGCCGATAGTTTAGGACTTGATATTTCTAAGTTCCTGCAAGATATATCGACACAAGCTCACATTGGTCGCATCAATCAAAATATCGAGAGTGGATATCAAAGTGGAGTAACAGCTACCCCAGCACTGTTTATTAATGGGATTCGCTATAGCGTAGGCGTAGCCCGCCGCAGGCATCGCTGGACTGTGGAACAAATAATGGCAGCTATTGTTGCTGTCATTCATTAAATTGTTAGCGACTCAGCAAATTAACTCCCAATTATTTTCAGCCTGTTACCACTGCTCGATGATTTCAACATGAACACAAATACAAACACATTCAACATGAACACAAATACAATTACCAACATACAAATTGATTCCACCGAACTACTCGGCAAAAAAGTCTTGGTAACAGGCGGGACAAAAGGCATAGGTGAAGCTATCGCTACACGACTGAGGCAAGCCGGTGCAACGGTCATAACTACCGCTCGTTCAATTCCTGAAAACCTTCAATCGCCTGACTTGTTCATAGGGACTGACCTCAGCACGCCCGATGGGGTAAACAAACTTGTGCAGGAAGTATTCGCTCGTTTCGGCAGTGTGGACATCCTAATTAACAATGTCGGCGGCTCTTCTGCGCCAAGCGGTGGCGCGCTTGCTCTGACAGATGGGGATTGGCAGCAGGCAATTAATGACAATTTATTCGCTGCCGTCCGTTTGGATCGGGCATTTCTGCCCCGGATGCTTGAACACAAGTCGGGTGTTATCATCCATATCTCGTCGATCCAGAGTCGGCTTCCGCTTTACGACGCGACATTAGCGTATGCGGCGGCAAAAGCGGCGCTGGCAAACTACAGCAAAGGGTTGTCAAACGAAGTTGCGCCCCAGGGAGTGCGTGTCAACGCCGTTGCACCCGGTTTCATCGAAACGAAGGCGGCTGAGAGACTCATCGAGAGATTAGCTCAGCAGTCGGGCACAGACCTTGATACTCAACGCCAAGGGCTGATGGACTCACTCGGAGGAATCCCGATGGAACGACCGGGTCGCCCCCAAGAGGTCGCGGAGCTTGTCGCTTTTCTGGTGTCCGATCGCGCCTCTTACATCACAGGTGCTGAATATGTCATTGACGGAGGTACAATCCCGACCGTCTGATGCCCAAACGAGAACAAATCAACATTACGAAATTTGGAGGTACTTCTTTCATGATGAACGAACACTACGATTTCATCGTCTGCGGCGCAGGCCCTGCGGGTTCAGTAATAGCGGCAAGGCTTGCCGAAGACAAACAAGTTAATGTGCTGCTAATCGAAGCAGGTGGAACGGATGAAGTGCCAGAGGTGATGACTCCGGCACAATGGCCGCTGAATCTTGGATCAGAACGTGACTGGGCTTTTGTTGCACAGCCCAACGCGCATCTGAATGGACGCTCAATTCCACTGAATATGGGCAAGGTACTTGGGGGCGGCTCAAGTATTAACGTCATGGTGTGGGCACGAGGACACAAGAATGATTGGAACTACTTCGCTGAGGCTTCCGGCGATCCGGCGTGGGGGTATGAATCCGTTCTGGAGATCTATCGCCGGATCGAAAACTGGCAGGGAGCGAGTGACCCTGTGCGTCGGGGAACAGGCGGCCCTGTTTATGTGGAATCCGCAGCAAATCCCCAGCCCATTGCACAGTCCATGGTTGAGGCTGCAAACAGCATGGGTATTCCACGTTTCGAGAGTCCCAACGGCGAAATGATGGAAGGGCGCGGAGGCGCTGCTATAAACGATCTAATTATCCGGAACGGACGTCGCTCTTCCATCTTTCGGTCGTATGTCTATCCTCTCCTGAATCAGCCTAACTTATCGGTCTTAACTCACACTATTGTCAGCAAGCTGATCTTTGATGGCAAGTCTGTCATCGGAGTTGAGGTGATCCAGGATGGCAGGCGCAATCATTACTACGCTTCGGAGGAAGTCATTCTCTCTCTCGGCGCAATCAATACGCCGAAGGTTCTCCTTCAATCTGGAATCGGACCGGAAGAGGAACTTCGCAGGCACGGAATACCAGTTGTTCAGCACCTTCCTGGTGTTGGACAGAATCATCAGGACCACGTTTCGTTTGGCTGCATCTTTGAATACCGTGAGCCTCAGAAGATTAGCAATGGCGGCTCGGAAGCTACTCTGTACTGGACGAGTGATCCCAACCTCAAGCAGCCCGATATGTTTCACTGCCAGGTTGAGTTTCCGGTACCCAGTGCGGATACGGCTCACCTTGGGGTTCCAGAGCACGGTTGGACGATGTTTGCGGGTCTGTCGCACCCTAAAAGCCGGGGTACGGTGCGGCTTTCCGGCCCTGACGTAAACGATCCGGTGCTAATCAATGCAAACACGCTGTCGCACCCCGATGACCTGAAAGCTGCATTCAGCAACATCGAACTTTGCCGTGACCTTGGCAATAGTAGTGTCTTCGAGAAGCTGGTGAAACGTGAAGCGCTGCCAGGCAAACTAGGTCGAAGCGAAATGGAGAACTTCGCCCGCAACGCAGCAGTTACATACTGGCATCAGTCGTGTACTGCCAAGATGGGGCAAGATTCCATGTCCGTAGTCGATGGTAATCTGAAGGTCTATGGCATCAATAAGCTGCGCGTGGCGGATGCTTCCATCATGCCTGAGATCACAAGTGGAAATACGATGGCACCCTGCGTCGTCATCGGCGAACGAGCAGCAGACATCATCAAGCAGGCACACCGGATGACATCCTACCAGGCGGTGAAAGTGGCTGGCTGAACCGCCCACTGTAAGGAGATGAAAAGTGTCATGGAAGAATAGCCGCATGAGTCTCTCAACCCAACAGCAGATGATCCCGCGTTTTCTGGGGATGCGAGGGCTGATGATTTGCGGTGCCCCACCTGTGAGACACAATCAGATGTCGCAAGGGTTCAACGCGTCACCGCATCTGGGCATCGCAAGCAAGCAGGAGTTATCTGAAGCAGAGATCAACGCCTTCGTTGAAGCCACCATCGGTAAATCGGCTGAGCCATTCCTCCGGGATGCTGTCGCGCGTGCAGATGGCCGTTTTCGCAAGAGGCTGTTTGAGGCCGCACGTGCCGGAGAAGGCGTGAACCAGCGTCTGATCGTGGAAAGCAGTCCTGTTCCGCTCGCAGTGGTGAATGGTGGCGCGGATAGCTTAGTCAATCTTGATTACTTCGATACTGTCGCGTATGCCAATTTGTGGGAAGGACGCTGTAATCGCCTGAGCGGACTGGGGCACGCCCCTTTCTGGGAAGCGCAGGAAGAATTCACTCCGGTACTCGAACGTTTCTTACGGGATGTCGAAACCGGCCGTGCAACCAGTTTTTATAAAGACTGAGATTGTGCTGATCGAAATCAAACAATAAACCAATTCACAAAGAGGAGACTCTCATGCCTTACGTTACTGTCGGTCAAGAAAATTCTGCCAGCATTGATATTTACTACGAAGATTTCGGAGTGGGTCAACCTGTGGTTTTGATTCATGGGTTTCCGCTCAGTGGTCATTCCTGGGAAAAACAGGTTGGAGTGTTACTAAAAGAAGGCTACCGAGTCATCACTTACGATCGCCGAGGATTTGGTGATTCCAGTCAGCCTTCGTTTGGCTACGACTACGATACCTTTGCGTCGGATTTAGACACGCTGATGACAAAACTTGATTTGCGTAATGCCGTCCTGATCGGCTTTTCAATGGGAACAGGTGAAGTAACTCGCTATCTTGGTAAATACGGTTCAGAGCGTGTCAGTAAAGCAGTGCTAATGGGTCCAGTGCCACCCTTTCTGCTGAAGACCAATGATAACCCAGAGGGAGTTCCTCAGGATATTTTTGATGGCATTATGAAAGCAATTGCTGAAGACCGTCCAGCCTATCTATCCACATTCCTCAAAGACTTCTTCAACGTGGATGTGTTTCTCGGCGATCGCATCAGTAACGAGGCTATCCAGATGAGTTGGAATGTGGCAGCAGGAGCTTCTGCTAAAGCAACACTGGATTGTGTACCGTCTTGGCTAACTGACTTCCGCGACGATCTACCCCGCATTGATGTACCAACGCTGATTATTCATGGCGATGCCGATCGCCTGTTGCCGCTTGAGTCTACCGCAGCAAGACTCCCGAAGCTGATTAAAAACAGTCAACTTGTGGTCATTCCTGGCGGACCACACGCCATCAACTGGACTCATGCTGATCAGGTCAACCCTGTGCTGCTGGATTTTCTCAAAGAAAATTAAGCCACAAAAAAGCGTAAACCAAAAGATTTTGATATGGACAACATGACGACGGAATTCTAAGTTTGCCGGGTGTGTTTGTGTATATGCCTGCAAATACATCCCGTGCAATTCAACGGCTAGTTCTCTATCATGTCGATGCTGCCGCTCTGGTATTCCGTCTGTGTGCAGTTGGCATCCTATCGTTATTCGCTGCTTTGTCTTTTGCGATCATGCTGGTCAAAATTGCTGGCATTCTCTGGTAACAATACTGGTATTACACAACCCAAATCCAGTATGTCGCACTGATCGAAACCCTTTCAGCCGTATTGTTCTGCCTGGTAACAGCAATCTCTGTTCCACTCGTTCGTCTTACCTCGGTTAAATCCATGTCCCTGCTTGAATTACGGCTTACATTTCCTGGTATAGTAAGGTGGATTTTTTTAAGCATCCGCAATGGAACCATGAATCTGGATGGAAGAATACTTTAAATAATCTGCGTCTCATTATCCAACCACTTTTATTATTTTGGTTAATTTATCCCTGGTTAATTATTTTCCCTAATTCACATTTGTTACTAGGATTCAATCATTTAATTGCTGCAATGAATCAATTTAAACCCTGTTATGCTTCTGGATGATTTAGCTTCTTTACTAATTGGTTATTCCGGAAAGTGCCAGAAGAGGGTTAAATATAATTCAACAAATTGGCGTTAGTGGAGCGGAACGCACGTTGCATCGAACACAGATGTAGTTCTGTTTACTAAGTCTATGCCCGTTCTCACGTAGCTTTAGCTTTCAAATACAAATTAATTCCCCAATTAAAGCTGCTGCTCGCTCTCCATATTTTTTCGTAACAGCATCTTTATATGGCAAGCTATCTTCACCCAAAAAGTCACGTATAAACAGAGAAAAGTTAAATCCTCTCTTAGAATCAACATATTCTGCTAATTCAATATTAAACAACGATTTAAATTCATCTTCTCTTTGTTTGAGTGCTGAATATTTAGTTAAATTGTTGGCTTGAAAGATTTGCTCTACTGCTTGATTAAACAGTTTTTCCATTAAGGCATCTTTCATCTTTGATACTATTCCTCTGCATAAATCTTACTTAAAGATATCAAAATATCTGTTAAAAGCGTTTTTATATACTAAATAATCAAACCACATAAAATCTTTAAAAAGAATAGAATATAAAGCTTAATATCCACAGCAACACTCCAGTAAAGTTTATTGCCAAATACCTTTCCTATTTCTGATATCCTATTCTATTCTGAAGACTTTTAGAGTGCTTTAAATCTTCCTTGAGTAAATCAATTATACTTGACTCTCAATGATTACTGCCCCTTAATAATACAATGCAGTCCCCACTCAAAGCGAGGTGATAGCTTCATATACCATTTGATACGAAAACTAACATTTTACAGTATCTAGTCATTATATAACTTAGGTTACGGGTATTAGCGTTTGGCAAAGAAGACACCTCAAACTGAGCGCTCTTCATCAGAAGACTGTTCACTAATAGTATTGGCTGCTTCTTGTAGCAATTCCACAGCCTTTGCCAGGAGCGTTCGTACACAAGTTAACTGATTTCGGCGCTCAATACCTAGTCTTGCTTCGGTGTTGCGCGGATCGTCATCATGGCTTAAATGAATAACTCTCACTTTTTCCTGTTTTTCGGATGGTTCAAATATCGGCTCATCCGCTGTGAGTTTGTTGTATCCGTAAACTCCACTTGGGCGCTTCACATTATAATGATGTACTTCACAGCCGCTAGGAGCAATGTATAATCCTTCTATATTATTTAAATTTTGATGCAATTGTGCAACAGATGCGGCGATCGCGGCCATTTGTGCAGCAACACCCAGCGATTCAGCACTTTGAGGACATCCTCTCGACATTAGCATCATCACTGCCGCTTCGCGGCGCGTAGTTCTAAAGGTTTCCTGGATGCGTTCCCACTCTTGTTGCCTTTCTTGAGCCGCAATCTGCCGCACACGAATTAGTTCGATTTCTTCATCTGGAGTCAGCTTAGTGGCTGCTCCACAGGTTTTATAATTTAGGCATTCAGAAGGGTCAAGTCCCGGTTGTAACATCATTGAAGCACAATCAAAGCCGAGTCCACATATCTTTTGAGGCATAATTATTATTACTTTGTTCTAGCTATTATATTTTATCTAAAAAGCTAGAACAAGGAGTATATCAAAACATAAGGTATTAATCGTATTTAATATCGGATAAAAGATAATGAATTCTTATTTTGTGTTTAGCGGGAGGTTTTGTATTGTCACTGTAAGCATAAGATGAGCAAATTGCTCACTTTATGGTTTCAAACCGGGTTGCTCAATTTATGCTTACTTAGATAAGGGAAGCAGCGTCAAGTAACTCTGGTCTGGGTTCAACTGAGTACACTTGGTATAATCGAGAGAATTTGCAAACCCTCATGTGGGTTAATTCCTAGCTTGTAACACCACCTTAAAAACTTAGTGAGAGTAGGTTTTCGCTGATATTTGAACTTTTGGGGTTCTGGAGAAAAAGAACTCTCACTAAGTGTTGGCATAGCGGCGAAAATCTGGCCGATAGATTGAGCAGCCCACTTTTCCCAATCAAAGCGAGACCCCTGAGATTTAGCAGTATTGTCGAAAAACCGACCGAGCCATGCATTACACGCACAACAATAGCCAAGACAATGGCACTCCAAATTGAGAAATGGTTGAAAACAACCACAGTATAAGCATCGCAGTTGCAGGTAACGTTGGTGAACTGGACAAACACTGACAGCTTCTATTGTCCACAACAAAGGGATATAGATAGGTTTTCCCGCTTCACGCCAGTCTTGATAGCAACCAGGACACCAACGTTGTTCAGTATGGAAAATATGATTGAAGTTAAGTCGCCAGGAATGCCATTGAAGTAAAGTCAGAAAACTCAGATCCCGTCTAGCAGTTAATTTCTCAACGATGGAAACCACTTTGAAGACATGTTGCGTTCGGTCTAACCAAAATTTAGCAGACTGCTGTTGTAAAAGTGCAGGCTCTCGATGCCAAGCAGTGATGAGCATTTTGATAGCATCATCAGCTTTCAAGAGATCCGGTGGTTGATTGTTCTGGATAAATAACGGTGTAATTTTATAGCGAATTAAACTAGCAATCGAGACACTATGTGCAGCAGCCAAGCGCTGTAAGTAACTAGTAAAACTTTCAACTGTGGGTGTACCAAAACCTATTGGTTGAAGAGAATAAAGATGGCTGCGTTTTGGAAGTTGGTTCATTGTTAAGTCCCAAGACTCATAATTAGCCAAACTTTCAACCGACATTTTCACCACCTCCAACAGGACGACGTTGAGGTTTAGTGTTACCAGTAGAAGAACGACGAGATTGAGTTTTGGTTGTCTGGGAAGTGCTATGTGTAACCGACCCATGATGAGATTCTAAACCTAAAGCAATTCTCAAAGCCGAACTATCTGGGGTAAACTCAAGTTGCTTTTCTCCTAATCTTGTTTCATTGACGATAATCATACATTGTTCATAAGAGTAAGCAGAAGATTTTAAATGCGACAAAGTGAGAGTTTTAGCTCCCTGGTGTAACGCCGTTGCCAATGCTTGAGATAACCAATCTTTGAGAATACCGACACAACCGAAACTTCGTTCGTAGCAAAAGTCCCAGTATTGAAGTAAATCAGGCTCTTCTTCAAAAGGTAAATGACGTTGGAAAGTTTGAACAACACCTCTGAAAGCTTTTAAATCTTCTTCATTCTCAGCTTTGTAGCGTTCAAAATGAATATCCAAGCTGCGTCTGCATAACTGGGCACCTTCTTGAGCATGTTTTGAGTTTAAAAATTCTACAAGTTCTCTATCAGTTATTGTTAACTTGCGCCCATAATTGCGTTGGCGCTGATTAAGTTCTGCACTGACAAGCCGGATTTCTTTTTCGGAACGTCCTTGGAAGTATTGATAGTAAGAAGAAATGCATTTTACCCATTGTCCTTGTGCTAGGGCATAGGCAATTCCTGCATTCCAAGGGTCGTAACGAACCCACAGCATTGATTTCTCGATTTCTGGGTCACGGAATACATCTGCCCAGTAATAAATATTGTGTATTTTGACACCCTTTCCTGGCTGAACTTTACGCTTTCGTTGGTCTGGTGCTGGTAGAGTCAGAATTTGGAATAATTCGTCATCTGCCACTCTTCGGTGTAAGCGACTTCCACCTGTTGCTAGCCCAGCGACAAAAGCATCATGGGGACTAGTACCTAATGCCGGATGCAATCGTTGGTCATAAACCGAATATGCCCATTCGCAAAAGGCAGAGTATAGTTGTTCTAATGTCCAAATTGCTAATCTTTCGGGACTGACAGATTTAGTGACTTTACGTTGAAGGCGTTTGATTTGGGTGTTACCTTGCAACTCATGAATAAACTGTGTGTTCGCTGTACCAAATAGTCTTTCAACTATTGAACCAAACCGCGCATGTGCTGGTGGTCGATACTTCAGCGTGCAAGTATAAGATGCCAATAATTGTTCAAAATAGTGGCTGTGGAATTCTCGTCCGTTATCGACAACAATATTTTGTGGAAACCGTCCAAATCTAGCAACGCATATGCGAATTGCCATCATACAATCACGGTAGCTCGGCTCATCGAAGGTCAGATAAACTGATAAAATTCTGCGACTATATGCATCAACCATCAAGGTTGCCCAAGGACGACCTAAATTGTGATGAATTGAGTTGTTTGTAGCAACATAACAATTAGTTAGAGATTCCAGGGAACTGACTAATTCAATGTCAATTTGAGTATGGTCAATATGGACAATCTCGAAGGGACGACTACCATGTTGTGGAGTAGTCTGCTCTAATTCCCAATAAAATGGTTCTTCGGCAATAGCTGCTCGATTACCAAGACGTTTTCTGGTTTGATTGTGCCCGCTTCGCTGTTTAATCGCTTGGCAAAACGTGATTCTCGATGGTGGTTTCAATGGGGGTTCATGGTTTTGGCACGCTAAGACAAATGCCTCGTAGACCCGTAATTTTCTGCGTTGTTTGGGTGTTTCATAATGCTCTATGATAAATTCGAGCATAAATTCTTGGGTTTGAGAATCAATTTTGGGAGTACGATTGCCTTTACTTTTATGCTTGGGCAGTAATCCCAGGTATCCATGACCGTAGATGAGTAAAGCTTTTTGGTATTGAGTACGCCAACGACGGATTGTGCTGCTTGGATATGCTCTGGGATTATCTCCTAAGTATGGTTGTATTAAATTGTAGCGACGGTTGGCTTCAATAATATCTTCACAAGTTGCTCTTTGAATAATTTCCGCCGCCACTGCTTGAATATTTGCGGTTTGTTTTGTCTCAACTCCTACAATTTTACCTGTATCAATCAATGCTGTGAATGCTACATTTGGTAGTTCTATAAGTTTGCCATCTGCACGTAATAATCCAGTAGCAGTCGTCCCAGTATTTACTATTTCCCATGACTCTCCATCCCAAGAAATATTAGTACCTACTGTTATTTGGAGTAATATTTGATTACTATCTTGAGTTTTTGACTCTATTGATTTAAGTTGCTCATAAGATAAAGCAACATATGAGTTAATAAATACGAGTACGGTTTCTGGTTGTGAGAGTTTGACTTGATTCAGTTCTACGTAAAGTTTATCGTTGGCAATTAACCAATAAATTACATCGGGATTTATTTCTTCAATTTGTAACAGTTCTGCCAGGGTTATTCCTAGATGATTTTTTACTGTGTCTAAAATTAAACTTTGCTCGGTTTCGTCGAGAATTCCTGATGAGTATCCGAAATAATCTGATAGCCAAATTAGATTTTGTTGAAACTTCCAATTAACTAGAGCATCTGACCATACGTGAAAGTCCAAACCATGACGATGAGCGTATTCTTCACCTGGGGGACAATGCCACTTGCTATCTAAGTTTTTGCAATAGCGATTCGGATTCAATTGAGTCAGCTTGTTTAGTTCTAGTTCGGTTTTGCATTCCTCCCAAAAAGCTGAATCTGCCCGAATTATAAAGAAATCGGGTGTATATTGGTGTCTGTTTTTTCGCCCGTTTTTGCTTTGATAGACTAATTCTATTGCTGGCGGTTGGTCGTAATATTCGAGTACGGATGGGTCATGTTCGAGTTCATAAATACGTGCTAATTCGTTATGATGGCTCTCGAATTGAATAGTCACTCCCATTTTTCTTGAGGGGTAACTGCCACAAACGTTTTTCCTTGCTCCAGTTACTCGACGAGATGGGTTAGTGCTGCGAATCTCCTCAATTATTGCCTGCGCTGCTTGACTGAGGTTTTGTTGACGGCACCAATTATTAAATTCTTGCTTGTCAAGCATAATTTTAGGTTAGGAGAGTGTGTTGCCTGCCAATGTCTCTCCTAATGTTGATCTCAGCACAATGCTGTATATTTATGAACGAAGTGTTGAAAATGTTTGCTCAACTTATACTTTCTCAATCATATTTTTGCTCAACTTATACTTTCAATACCCCTATATTTGCTTGTTACTCTTGACCAAATTAATACTGTTTCCAGCAATCTGTTGCCCATCTTATGCTTTCAGAGTTGCTCATCTTATGATTTCAGTGACAATTTCGCCTAAAAACCGACAGCTTTGTTGAAACGAATGAGTTCCAAGCTGCGATCGCCATATACTCCTTCTATTTGTTGACGACAGCAGTCAATCGCAAAATCGTTTAACTCTTCTGGCTCAATACCATACATATCTTGAAATATCTCTGCTTCCACACGACAGAAACGCGGACGATTGGCGTAAATCCGACATTCTCGGGTGATATGGTCAAAATTAACACACCATCCACCTTCACCTACCATGCTCATGTAAAGTTCCAATTCTGCGGGTGAAAGATACTCTTCTATATCTGGACGATCTGCTGGATCAAGATTACAGCAGGCTCCACATTGTTTTATACACTGCCAAGTTGCCATGATTTGTTGTTTGTCCTTTGTTATTTGTTATTTGTCATTGGGTAATGGGTAATTGGTGTTTGTTATTTTTCCCCCTGCTCCCTGCTCCCTGCCCCCCTGCTTTTTCCCAGTCCCCAATCCCCAGCCCCCCATCTTACATTTTTATTTCTTTTTTTATAATTTTGTTAAGTAAATTAAATCTGGCGCTCCTTCGCCGGATATGATCAATACCGGGTTTTGCAATTGCAGTTATTGAATTTTTTAAGACAATCGGAGGAAAAGATGTTTGAAGCTATAGCCAATATCAATTGGGAAGTGATTTTTCAACTACTGTTTGTGGCGTTGATTGTACTTGCTGGGCCTGCGGTAATTTTTGTTTTAGCATTTCGCAACGGCGACCTGTAAAACTGCTGATTGCTGAGTTACAAGTGCTGAGTATTGTGTGAAAAGTTTTGAGTTGTAGAAAATTGTAGAATTACCAACTCTAACTTCAGTAACCAAAAACTCAGGACTCAGGACTTGGAACTCAGTACAGACAAAGCCTGAAGCGCAGCTTGGATGATGTTGTCATATTGTGGTTCACAGACATCAACCTCTTTGGCATCTTCACGACTGTTACCTAGCAAACCGATTGTATGCCCTGGTTGCATAACTAGAACTTTGCCTTCAGAATTTTTAATTCTTAATTCTGGTAAGGAATTTTGTTGAAAGATACCACAAGTGTAATGGCGCTGTTTGTACTCAAAGGTGGTTGTTAACGGACGAGTTGAGGAACGGAAAAAGAGGTGAGATTGCGTTGGTAGCCGCACACCTATTAGTTCCATCTCAATAGCAGTATTGCCGTTAAAATGATTTTCTCGCAGTTTATAAGCAACATCCACCCGCGACGGTAGGGGATAGTAGTCGCGCCAACGCCAAGCGATCGCCTTAATTTTATACTGTTGCTGCTCGATAGTTTGGGCTAGTGTGAGTTTAATATGACCCTTCCCTACTATTTGTTGCTCAACTACTTGTACATTAGGAGTCCAGAAGACGGGATCGGGGTTATCGATACCGCAGGGATGCAGAGTATTAAGCTGCTGATAAAGCTGGTGATTGATTTCACTAAAATTGACTTGGGTATCAATTTTTAGTAGTGGCTTGAGGTGCTGGGGTTCCAAACATTGATTAGCAAACTCAATTAAACGCGATCGCAATTTTGCTAAATTTGGCGCTGGTAAAGAAAATCCCCCAGCGGCTTTGTGTCCACCATATTTACCTAGTAAATCGTGACAAGCTTGTAATGCTTCAAATACATTAAATTCGGGAATTCCTCTGGCGGAACCGCGAATATGGGTGTCATCTTCATAAGTACCAATAAATACTGGTACACCGTAGCGTTCCACCAAACGAGAAGCGACAATCCCAATTACACCATGATGCCAGTTTGGTTGCACAACAACTAATACTCGGTCTTGCGGGAGTGATGTGATAAATTCAGTTTCTACATAAGCGATCGCTTCTTGTTCAATTTGCTCGCACATTTCCTGGCGCTGTTGGTTCACAGATTCGCACTGCATTGCTCTTTCCAGCGCTATCCCCATATCATCTGTAGTCAGCAAATCAATCACAATCTGCGGATCACCAATTCTACCGATAGCATTAATTCTCGGCCCTAGCTTAAAGCCAATATCCTCCGGCTTGAGGGATTTTGTATTGGGAGGAGATGAGGGAGATGAGGAGGATAAGGGAGATGAGGAAGAATATACTCCTTGTCCCCCTTCCCCTTGTCCCCTTGTCCCCTTGTCCCCTTGTTCCCTCGCTTGAACTCCAGCCATCTGAATTAACGCTTGTATCCCTGGTAAATGGGATTTGGGTAAGAGTTGTAAACCGCGTTTTACCCAGCGACGGTTTACGCCGATTAACGGTGCTAAATCTGCGATCGTTCCTAAGGTAAACAGTGCTAGCATTGGCTGAATTAAGCCTCTTGTCTCGCCTAGCTGTTGTGCGAGAGATACCGCCAAGATATAGGCGACACCTACACCCGCAACACTGCGATAGGGTGAAGATTCAGCGATTAATTTCGGGTTGAGAATCGCGTTAGCTGGTGGTAATTGTTGCGGAATGTCGTGATGGTCGGTGACAATTACCTTTAATCCTAGTTCTCTGGCTCTGGCGATAGGTTCAACTGCGGAAATCCCATTATCCACAGTGAGAATTAACCCCACGCCTTCGCTGTGGAATTCTTCGACAATTCGTTTATTAATGCCATAACCATCATGCATCCGGCTGGGGATAGCGTAATCAACTTTTGCACCCAAAGCGCGGAGACTCCGCAATAGTAAAGCCGTGCTAGTCATTCCATCAGCATCATAATCACCGCAGATGGCAATTTTTTCTGATGAAGCGATCGCATTTTGCAGTAACTCTACACTCAGCGCTAAATCGGGAAATTCTTCTAATGGTGCAGGTAAAATTAACGATTCTGGCTCTAAAAAGGCTTGTGCTGCTTTTAGGGTTTCAATACCCCGGTTAATCAAAAGCTGGCTGACAATTGGTGAAATATGGTTGGATATAGCCAACTTTTGAGCAAATTCAGCCTTTTGTGGGTAAATTTGCCAACGCTGATTTGGTAAGCGCCTGCGAGGTTTTGATGTTTCCGAGGGAGCAATGTCTAGCACAATCAAAGTTACAAGTTTTTCTCTAACTCATAACTCATAGCGTAAAGTGATTGCTTTTTTTCAGATGATTCATAAACAAATGTAAAAGACTATAGGAATCCGATTTGATTATTGAAAAAATCTCAGTATGTGTAGGGTGGAATGTCACTTACTTTAGCAGGTTTTAGATCGCCGACTTTTTGAAAAAGTCGGCGATCTGAGCAACAATATATACTTAAGTAAGTGCTATCTTATTCTAGGCTTTGGTGCGTTGCGCTACGCAACAACACACCCTACACGCGTAATTTCAAAAAATATTTATATACTTAATCTATAGTTATTAAAAATTTTGATAAATTTTCTTATGATAAGAATGCGTGAGTGGTATTTTTTCATATTTCTATCAAAAAATAAGTATTGACAAAATAACCAAATTATGTATTAAAGAATTCGCACTGCTTAACGCTCCAGAAATCTGAACTAATCGCAAATATTGGTAGCCTGAATTTTCAAGTAGAACTTGAATACTTGAATTTTTATTTCAAAAGATTTAAAAAATTATCATTCTTCTGGTTGTTACGCAATTGTACTAGCCAGCTTATTGTCAGGTTATAACCACCGACTTAAGTAGGCTGCTTCTGACTGCTCTCACTCACTCATCTATATATTGATTTTCCGCTAGTGAAGACTCTATCTGCCTCTACTGAAGAACTTGTAGAACCCGTACCTTCTAACGAACTGCTGACATCTCTGACTACAGACTCACCGCCAAAAATTTCTCCCCAAGCAACTCGAACTAGCCTAAAAGCATCCACTATAGATGGCGTATTTGCCACAATTTTTTCTAACATTACCAGCGGCGTAATACTGATTAACTTTTTGCTTCAGTTAGGCGCTACCCCAGTAGAAATAGGCTTGCTGTCTTCCATTCCTATGCTGGCAAATTTCCTGCAACCAGTGGGAGCATATTTTGCCGATCGCACTACTAGCCGCCATTGGTATACCTTGGCAATTTTTGGCCCTTCGCGGCTGCTGTGGCTAATTTTAGTAGCGGGAATTGCATGGTTTTGTTACAATCACACCCCACCTCACCAGTTAGTAATTTGGACACTGGGAATAGTTGTAGTTACCAATATTCTCGGAGGTTTGGGTGGTTGCGCCTGGTTTAGCTGGATGGCGGCTTTGGTTCCCCCACGCTTGCGAGGGCGTTATTTTGGTTTTCGCAATAGTGCTGCTAGCTTGGCTAATTTGTTATCTGTACCTCTGTTGGGATTTGCGGTTTCCGCTTGGCCTGGTGGAGGAATTCAAGGTTTCGGCGTACTTTTATTACTAGGAGTAGTCATCGGCCTGATCAGTTTGGCTTGTCAATTTTGGATGGTGGATGTCAATCCCCAAGTTTACCGCTTTAGTAAAACTGCGCGCCAAAATGCAGAAAATGCTGAAACTCCAAAACTAAATACATTTAGCATCCTCAAAGATTTCAATTTTCTCAAATTTCTGGTTTATTTTGGGCTGTGGACATTTGCAGTCAACCTCAGCGCCCCATTTTTTAACCTTTATATGCTGCAAAATTTAGGTTTAGACCTCAGTACAGTCACACTTTATAGTAGTTTGATTGCTGGGGCGAACTTAGTCATGCTGGTATTGTGGGGTAAGTTGGCTGACAAGATAGGCAATCGTCCCATACTATTGTTAGTCGGCTTTTTAATTGCAGTCACACCTTTATTTTGGCTAGGGACTGGGAATGACTTCATTTCTGTGTGGGTTTGGCTACCACTTATACATATAGTATGGGGTGGCTTTGGTGCTGCGATCGACTTGTGCAACAGTAATATTCAGATGGAAATGGCACCATTAGAGTCTCCTTCGCAATATTTTGCGATCGCAGCTGCGGTTATTGGTGTTACTGGTGGTTTAGGTTCCACAATAGGAGGCTTCTTAGCCCAGCTAGATATCATTGGTGGCTTACCTGGACTATTTGCGCTTTCAGCTATTATCCGATTGATAGCGCTGTTACCTCTAATATTTGTTAGAGAACCGCGCAGTAAATCCTTTAGTGATTTGCTGGAAAAAATCTTACCTGGGAAACCAAAATCAGAGCTTGTTTCCACCGAGAAAATTGCTGCTTAAATAAATTACTCAGCATTAACCTTCATTAGCTAATCCTTCCTTACTTAAGAGGGAAGGATTTCTTTTTTTTATACAGCATCATGCGAGATAGTTGAGGGGAAAGGCTAATGCTGGAAACAACAACTGATTCCGAAAACAAATCTGATGCTAATCAAAAATTCCCAGATGGTACAAGCAAAATAAGAGTATTCATGGAACAACTTGATGATTATTTACAAGCAGAAATTTCTTTAAATGATGTTTCTGTAATTGTGGAAGCTTTAACTAAGTTTTATGGAATGTTTGATTTACGAAATGACGTAATAATTAAACGCATCATCTCTCATATTTCAAATCAGTTGAATGCACAATAGCGCTTTGAGATAATGCAAAATGCAAGTTAGTTTTAAATTGTTGCGAGCGGTCAGATCCCCGACTTCTTCAAGAAGTCGGGGATCTTGCAACATAGCAAACTTAATATAATCAACTACTACTTGGACAAATCTTATTTTTAGGGTAAAATGTATTGCTTTAAATTTTTATTATTATAGTTCGTGTAATCGCTGGTTCACGTACCTGCATCAGAGTCCATAGGTCAACGTCTGAATCACAAATGAGACTCAGAACTGATAACTTAGAACTCAGCACTGTTCATCAAAGACCAATTGCAGTTGACTTGTTTGCTGGTGCAGGCGGTATGACTCTTGGGTTTGAACAAGCTGGCTTTGATGTGCTGGCATCTGTGGAAATCGACCCGATTCACTGTGCCATCCATGAATTTAATTTTCCTTTTTGGACAGTATTATGCCAAAGTGTTGTAGACACTACAGGGGAAGAGATTAGAAAGCGATCGCAAATTGGCGATCGCGAAATAGATGTGGTAATTTCGGGTAGTCCTTGCCAAGGCTTCTCTCTAATTGGTAAACGCGCTGTTGATGACCCCCGCAACTCTTTAGTATTTCACTTTCAGCGCCTAGTTTTAGAGTTGCAACCAAAGTTTTTTGTGATGGAAAATGTCCGAGGCATCACAATTGGCGAACATAAACAAATTTTGCAAACTTTGATTAGTGAGTTTCAAAGTAAAGGCTATCAAGTAGAAGAAAATTACCGAATTCTTAATGCTGCTCATTATGGTGTACCACAGGCACGGGAAAGATTATTTTTGTTAGGTGCAAGGGAAGATATAGCTTTACCAAAATATCCTCAGCCTATTACTCAAATAGTAAAGCACCATAATTCTGCAAAACCAAATTCATCATCATTGCCAATGAGTCCAACCGTGTGGGATGCAATTGGTGATATACCAGAAGTAGAAAATTATGATGAGTTACTTTCACAAGATTCAGTATTAGCAGAATATGCTAAACCTAGTAATTATGCTCGCCAACTTCGCTGTATTGAAAATTTAGCAAATAATTATTCATATCCACGTAAATTTAATTCTCAAATTCTCTCTTCCAGTTTCCGCACCAAACATTCAGATGCTACTAGGGAACGCTTTGCAGCTACAATGCAAGGAGAAAGAGAACCTATTAGTCGTTTTCATAAATTACATCCGGCTGGTGTTTGCAACACATTAAGAGCAGGTACAGATATGTATCGTGGCTCTTTTACTTCTCCTAGGCCAATTCATCCTTTTACACCTAGATGTATCACAGTAAGGGAAGCAGCAAGGCTACATTCTTACCCCGATTGGTTTAGATTTCATATTACAAAATGGCACGGATTTCGCCAAGTTGGTAACTCTGTACCTCCTTATTTAGCTAAGTCTATTGCATCAGAAATTATCAATGTGTTGGGTATATCGCCATCTCAACCAAACATCATTCAAGAACTTGGTGATGAAAGTTTATTGCATTTTAAAATGTTGGAAGCAGCTAAAAATTATGGTGTTAATCCCAAAGTCATGGAAATCATCACCGATACAGCAAACTTATAATTTTAAATTTCCGAAAATCTTTTGGTTTTCTCGGCTAGTTACACGAATTGTATAACCCTCTTTAACAGCAATATTCGGTGTCCATTCATAAACCCCATCGCTAGCAGTATGGGTAGAAATATTTTGGATAGTTTTGTTGTTGCGATCGGATAATTTAATCGACACATCGCTGTTGATATTGTCTCGCCACAAGATTAAATAAGGTCGATTTTGTTCAACTTGTACTTTACCAACTGGCTGATCGATTAATATTTGCGGTACAACCTTTTGAGTTCCAACCTTGCGAACTCCTAGGTAATGGGGTAAATCTCGAAATGTGGGATTTTCTTGAGGATTAGACAGTTGCGGTAAGATAATATCTCCCACTTTAGAATTAAACAAATAAGTAGATCTGCCACCGTCAACGGTTATGATATCTCCTTTAACACCTAACTGGCGTAATAATTTAGCAGCTTCATCTAGAGTTGTTTGATTCACTGTCATAATTAACAGTTGCTCATTACCCTGACGGTTATCTTTATTTAAAGTACCGATAACTTGATATCTATTTACTTGATTGTTAGCTAATACTTTTGCTGGATGGTCGCTATATTGATAACTAACGATCGCATTTTTTACTGCTGTTTGATTGAGAGGCGCACCGCTAGCTGGGTCATAATCTGTAATATATGCTTGCTTTTTATCCCAAACTAACGCTTTTAAGCGAATTGTGCGATAAAATTCAGACTCTGGTTTCTTAACTGGCCCGTATGGACTATGACCTCCGGTAATCACTACACCATTAAATTTAATGGGGAAAGATAATTGTGTACTTGATTGGTATTGCTCGAAAAACGAACAATTAATCATGGAAAATACATCATTCCCATAAAGTTTTTTATATTCATCATTTACTTGCGAAAATAATTTGTTTTTAAAATAAGGGCTATAACTTCCTCCTTCTCCTTTATAGTATTTACCTTGAGCATTACCCATATTATCAACCTCACCAATAACTTGGTCTATCCGCATTTTTCTGAGGTCAATTATTTGTAAATATGCTGTATTAGCATTGGTTAATTCTTTTTTATATAACCCTGCACCATCTATTACATGAAGCGGCTGATAAGAAGATAAAGGGTTAGAAACTTGGGCTATATAAATACTAGTCAAAAGTGGAATAACAAAAAATAAAAAGCTAATTACAGCATTCATTTGGGTTATTTATAGCAAAAAATAATTAACCCAGATTATACCAATTCAAGAGATGTTGCCAATTGCCTAGGCGTAGCCCGTCGCAGACATCCCAGCGGATAGCACTGAAGACGTACAACCCTTGATAGAAGACAAGATCCAAAAAATTTAGTAAGTTGTTTACTCAAGGCTGCATAAAATTGCGATCGCTAACCTATTGATGAAGTGAAGGGGTTGAAACCTCGCAAACACCACTCACATCAAAAGGAAAACGATTATGAAAACTCAAATGCTGTTAAGTCTTGCTTGTTCTCTATCTTTGTTAGGTGCTGTCACAGTTCCAGCTAGCGCGCAACCAACTACAAATCCATCGCCTCAACCAACGCTACAGCCGCAAGCAGCTAGCCAAGATTTAACCATCCCTCAAGATACAGCAATTATTGTTTCCTTTCCTGCATCTGTTACCGTAGATGTTGGGCAAAAGAAGGATTATCCTTTGACACTTCCCTTGGCTAGTGCAATTAAAGATGCTCAAGGTAATGTTGTCGCACCAGAAAATACTCCCGTTACCATTGTGCTGAAACCTACTGATGGAGGCGCTAAAATTGTTGCCCAATCTTTGGTAATTAATGGGCGCATCGTCTCGATTAAAGCATCAAGTCAGATGATTCCTGGCACTACTATTACTCAAAAGCGCGCTAATGATAAAGCTGTAGAAAATGGTTCTGTTTGGGGTAGACTGACTGGCAGTACCTTGGGCTTTATCAGCAATGGAGATCCTGAACAGTTTGACCGAGGTGCAATGTTAGGAAGCGCTATTGGATTAGTTACAGGTTTGCGTTCCGCAGAAAATACTCGGATTGTGCAGATTCCCCAAAGCAGTGTTTACGTTTTATCTCTAGAAGCCCCTATCCAATTGTCTGGGCGCTAGTCTCATCTTCATTCACAAAGCCAGAGTCTTTGGGATGTAAAATTGTTAAATGAAAACCATGTCTTGTTTCAGTTGTCAGATAACGCTCTTGTAATGGTTGCCACTGTTGCCATAATTTATAGCGATTTTCAGTGAGTAATTTATTCAGTCCATGCACATGAGAATCCATATCTGACTTAAAGACATCCTCAAGCCATTCAGTTAACACCACACTATCTTGCATTGCACCCAAAATATCTTGGATCTTTTTCACATCTGCAATGTAAGCTGCATAGGATTCACTGTATAAATCTGCAAACAAATCCATTTGGTAGCGTACACGTTTGGCTTGTTTGCGTAAGCTATGAAGTTTTTCTCCTTCATTAGCTAAGTGTTGTTCTACTTTTTTTGCTCCCCAATCGGTGCGGACTTTGAATTGCGATTCCACAACTTCTGTACCCACTAGCCAACCAGGATGCAATAAAAACTGGCTCACTTCTGGTAACAGTAAATCTGGTAAAACTTGCTGAATAGTAATCGAGGCTAATTCTTGATAACTGGGTTTTTCTAACCAATCTTCTAAAGCCTGTTTTAAAGACTTATAGGAATCATCTTTTAATGTTGTTTGTACAGTATCTAGAGCGTGTTCACGTTGTTTAGCTAAAGCATCAAAAGCTGTATTTAAATGCTTCTGATCTTTAGAAGATAACTGTGGTTTATAATCTTTTTCTAGAGTTTCTTTGAGTACATCTAAATCTCGGAGATTACCCAGGCGACGAGCAAGTTTGCCGATATTTTTATCACTAATTGGCTTAGATAAATCTAAGGCGATCGCAAATCTACTGACAGAGGTGCGTAGGCGACGCATTCCTACTCGCATTTGATGCAAAGCCTCTGGATCTTCATCTTTCTTAACTGATTTTTCCCACTTGATTGTTTTCTTATAATGTTTTTCAATCGCCTGATAAGCATAATCTCCTAGCGTTTGGATTGTGGTATTTGTATCTACTTCCATAAGTTCAACCAATAAGATACCGATGCGGATTATTGCATGATAGCATCAGTTAAAAATTTGCTTATATAACTTTTGATATTTTTTTAAGCAATTCTTTATATAAAACACCAAGATAATTAAAAAATTTTGCTTATCTGCTCAAAATTTTTGCTGGCAATAGCACAATGATTATGCTTGCGATCGCTCATTTTTAAATCATAATTCTCAGTTATCAATATAAATACAAAACTAGTATTGATTATAACATTAATCAATTAATGTCAATTCGTACAATACTTAGGCAAACTGTAATATGCATAACTGCAATTTAATAGAACCAATATTTTTGACATTTACAGAAAATTTCCAAGAACACAGAACAGACCTTTCAGCATTACTATTAACTCCTGACAAATATCTCTGGCTTGGATCTGATGAAAGCTCGACCTTGGAAAGACTTTCTTTAATTGATGGTAATAACTTTGGTAACCATCAACAATTTCGTGTGGCAGAATTTATCAATTTACCTGCGCCAGAAAGCGAGGAAATTGATATTGAAGGGCTAGCTTATGCCGATTATTACTTATGGCTAGTTGGTTCCCATAGCTACAAACGTAAAAAAACAAAAACCAAAAATACCGATGTCAAAAATATTCAAAGATTAGCAACCGTGACATCAGAACCTAATCGTTATATTCTCGGCAGAATTCCGCTTGTAGATGGAAAATTATTCTCATCTTGTCCACATCCACAAAACCCAGATGTACAGTTAAGTGCTGCCAAACTAGAGTGTATTAACCAGAGTAATTTGCTGATGACAGCCTTAGCAGACGATCCTCATTTAGGCTTATATATTCAAGCAGCTGTTCCCGGTAAAGACAATGGTTTTGATATTGAAGGAATCAGCATTTATCAAAATCGAATTTTTCTAGGCTTACGAGGGCCAGTATTACGAGGTTGGGCTGTAATTTTAGAAATTGAATTAGAAAAATCTACCCCAGGATTGATGACATTAAAACCAATAGGTTATCAACAAAAGTATAAAAAACATTTTCTGTGGTTGAATGGTTTAGGAATTCGGGATTTAGCTTTAGATGGGGAAGACTTATTGATATTAGCCGGGCCGACAATGGATTTAGACGGCCCAGTGCAACTTTATCGCTGGCAAGGTGGCGTAAATGTAGCCGAAAATATTTTAAGCTACCCAGAACTTATAAAAGATATTCCCTATGGTAATCGCGAGGATCATGCTGAAGGGATGACGCTATTAAATGATGTGACTGGTAAACCTTCATTGCTGATAGTTTATGACTCCCCAGCTAAGAGTCGGTTAATAGGGGAAAGTGGAGTAATAGCAGATTTGTTGAGTTTGGTAATGGGTAATGGGTAATGAGTAATGAGTAATGAGTAATGAGTAATGAGTAATGGGTAATAGTAACTTCTCCCTCATCTTCCTCATCTTCCTCATATACCTCATCTCCCAGTCCCTAAAGATTAGTAGAAATTGCTTGCACCGGGCAGGTAGGGATACACTGTTCGCAGACAATGCAACGCGATCGCGTGAATGTCAGCTTATATGTTTCTGGGTGGAGACTCAAGGCTTCAGTGGGACAAACCCCGGTACATAAACCGCAATGAACACAGGTATCCTCATCAATGACAATTTCGCCCAATGTATGCGACACATTAATATTTTGCGATCGCATCCACTCAATCGCCGCATCTAACTGATCGATATCTCCCAGTAATTCCACAACCAGCTTACCAATTTGATTTGGGGCAACTTGGGCACGGATAATATTAGCCGCAACATTAAACTCTTTAGCCAGTCTATAGGTAACCGGCATTTGTATAGCACGTTTGGGAAAAGTGAGAGTAACTCGTTTTTTCACAGGCTTGGCAGAGACTCTTGTCTGTTCTAGGGTATCTTTAATTTTGGGCATTGGGCATGGGTAATGGGTAATCGGTAATTGGTAATCGGTAATCGGTAATTGGTAATTGGGTGTTTGTTATTTCCCCTTGTCCCCAGGAGTTCTTTCATTTTGAATTTTGAATTTTGAATTTTGAATTTTGAATTGATTTGTCCCCAGTCCCCAATCCCCAGCCTTCAGTTAAACTTAAGATGATAATGCTTAATAAGATTTAATAATTTTGTTATGACTAAAGATTCACCAGTGAATACTCCAGCAAAGCCGGAATCTACAGCAGCGGCGCGGGTAAGAAATTTTTTAATAGCCTTAGTAGCGATCGCACTCAGCGTTGCTTTAGTTGTAGGATTGCGAAGTGAAACAACTTCCGCTTCTTTGAGTAAGTTAGATGAAGCCTCTACACCCCTAGAAGTAGCTATCAGCAACGGTAAGCCTTCACTGGTCGAGTTTTACGCTGATTGGTGTACTGTTTGTCAAAAAATGGCACCAGATATGACTGAGTTAAAACAGCAATATACTGACAAACTAAACTTTGTCATGCTGAATGTGGATAACACCAAATGGCTACCTGAAATGCTGAAATATCGGGTAGATGGCATTCCCCATTTTGTATTTTTGGGTAAGAATGGTGAAACCATAGCCCAAGCAATTGGAGATCAACCACGCGCTGTTATGGCTAGCAATTTAGAGGCTTTAGCAACTGATTCATCTCTACCTTATGCCCAACTTAGCGGACAGGTTTCTAAATTCTCCGCACCAGTTGCACCAAAGGCTAGCCAAGATGATCCGCGTAGTCATGGTAGCCAGGTAGTAAATTAGTAATTAGTAATTCGTAATTCGTAATTAAGGTATGGGGTGAAATCTGCTCAACTTAATTACGAATTTTTTTATTTAATAATTTCATAGTGGCAAGGCATAGTTAAGTTTTCTATATTACATATAAATTCTCGATGCTGTGACTCTAAAGTTATTTATATATACCTTTGTGGGGTCACAACAATGTTGTAACCTCACAATAATCACAAATTTAATTTGAGAAAGATAATAATTAAAAATTTGTCTTTACCCGTTATTTTCTTAACTCTTAATTACGAACTACGAATTACGAATTATTAATTATTTAGGAGTTGTCTCTTGAAATTTGATGAACTTGATCACAGGATGCGGGTGTTTGAGACAGCACACGATCATTGTGTGCTACCCGGAATTTATATCGTTGCTCGATTAGATGGACGTGGCTTTACTCGCCTGACAAAAGAAGTACATCAATTTGAGGCTCCCTTTGATAATTACTTTCGGGATTTGATGGTTGATACTGTCGAACATTTGATGAATTGCGGTATTGATATCATCTATGGTTATACCCAAAGTGATGAAATATCACTACTTTTTGCCCTGAATGAAAATACATTCAACCGGAAATTAAGAAAACTAAATTCAGTTTTAGCCAGTGAAGCTAGCGCTAAATTTTCTTTATCACTGAGTGCTTTAGCTTGCTTTGATTGCCGAATTTCTCAGCTTCCCAATCAAGAAGAAGTAGTGAATTATTTTCGGTGGCGGAGTGAGGACGCTCATAGAAACGCGCTGAATGCTCATTGCTATTGGTGTTTGCGTCGAGAAGGGCAAAATGCAACTCAAGCAACCAGCATGATGAAAGGTTTATCTGTTGCTGAAAAAAACGAGATGTTATTTCAACATGGAATTAATTTTAATCAAATTCCTAACTGGCAAAAACGCGGTGTAGGGCTGTATTGGGAAAAATATGAAAAGCAAGGATATAACCCCATGAAAGGGGAAATTGTACCTGCATTACGGCGACGCATCCGGCGAGATTTAGATTTACCGATGAAGGATGAATATAGCCAATTTATTGCCAAGTTAGTTAGTGCCGTGTCATAAAAACAAGCGATCGCACCCTCAGTTACATAGAGAATTTTGCTAAAGGTGCATCACTAAGAACAGTATCGCATCTGATGGGATTGATAGGCGATCGCCTCCTCGGTGAATCCATATTCTGAGGCAAGAATAAAGAATTTCTCAAATAAAGATGAATTGTGAAGCAAACAAGGGATAAATAAAGATAGTTCCAACTAAGGTGAATCTTCCGGCAGCTATTATATGACCTATTGCCTCAGAATTGCTGATATGCCTGAGACTGAACGTCCGCGTGAACGTTTAATGGCTCATGGCCCCAAAGTTTTAGCTACTGCTGAATTGATTGCAATTTTGTTAGGTACTGGTCAAGGGCCAGGAAAATTATCGGCTGTGGGTTTGGGACAATATATTTTGAGCGAATTAGGCAAACATCAGCGTGACCCTTTGGCAGTTCTAAGAGAAGTTACCCCAGCAGAGTTAATGCAAATTCCTGGGGTGGGGCCAGCCAAAGCGACTACTATTTTAGCGGCGATTGAATTAGGGAAACGCGCCTTTCAAACTCGACCAGAAGGGGAAACTATTGATAGTCCATTAGCCGCAGCCGCCGCTTTGAGTCAGAATTTAATGTGGCAATCGCAAGAACGGTTTGCAGTGTTGCTATTAGATGTTAAGAATCGCTTGCTGGGAACGCAAGTCATTACGATTGGTACCGCGACAGAAACCTTAGCTTCCCCCCGTGAAATTTTTCGAGAAGTGATTCGCCAAGGTGCAACGCGGGTAATTGTGGCACATAATCACCCCTCTGGTAGCCTGGAACCCAGCCAAGAAGATATCGAATTAACGCGCCAATTATTAGCAGGAGCAAATTTTTTAGGCATTCCCCTGCTGGATCATCTCATTTTAGGCAATGGTAACCACCAAAGTTTGCGAGAAATTACAACTTTATGGGATGAGTATCCGCAGGGGGATTAGGATTGGGCATGGGGCATTGGGCATTGGGCATTGGGCATTGGTAATTGGTAATACCTCTCTCCTTGTCCCCTCTGCTTCCTCTGCTTCCTCTGCTTCCTCTGCCCCCTTACCTCTTAATAACCCCAAGCTACATAGGGTAATTTTGCCGCAGTGGCGCGGACTTGATCGGCATTGGCTACTAATTGACCGCAAGCATCCCAAGTTCCGGAGACGAAGGTGCTTCTTGTACCTTCACCGATAGATACTGGAGTTGTGTAATCGTCAACTTGGACTTGCAAGGTTTCTAGATTGACGGTGACAGAGGCTTGAGGATTGGTTGTTACTAGTTCTTGCAGCTTTTTGATGGTGGCGCTATCAGCAGTTACACAAGGTATACCCATCGCGACGCAGTTACCAAAAAAGATTTCTGCGAAGCTTTCACCAATTAAGGCTTTAATGCCCCATTTTGCTAAAGCTTGGGGTGCGTGTTCTCGTGAGGAACCACAGCCAAAGTTGCGGTTAACTATTAAAATGTTTGCCCCTTGATATTGTGGTAAATCAAAGGGATGCTCACCTTTAAGTGCTGTGCGGTCATCGATAAACGCGCCTTCACCTAAGCCATCAAAGGTGATGGCTTTTAAATAGCGGGCGGGAATGATGCGATCGGTATCTATATCATTACCTATTAAAGGTACGCCGCAACCGGAGACTTGTTTTACTTCACTAACCATAAATTTTTAGGAAAAACGAACCACGAAGGACACAAAGAACGCAAAGGAAGAATTGAGAGAGAGTTTTGCTGTAGGGTGTGTTACGCCGCAGGCTAACGCACCATCCAGGATTTTTACTAGCTTTTATTCTCTGCGTTCTCTGTGTCTCTGTGGTTAAAACAAACATTTTTTGCACCGCAGAGAACGCAGAGAACGCAGAGTAAGTTATAGCAACTCGCGCACGTCGGCGACTTCGCCTTTAATTGCCGCAGTCGCCACCATTGCAGGACTCATGAGTAATGTGCGACCGGAGGCGGAACCTTGTCTACCTTTAAAGTTGCGGTTGGAGGAGGAGGCGCTGATTTGTCTTCCCTGTAGTTTGTCTGGGTTCATGGCTAGGCACATAGAACAGCCTGGTTCGCGCCATTCAAAGCCGGCTTCCTCGAAGATTTTGTCTAATCCTTCGGCTTCAGCTTCTTTTTTGACTCTTTCGGAACCTGGGACGACGAAAGCTTTTACTCCCTCTGCTACATGGCGACCTTGGGCAATTTTTGCGGCTTCTCGTAAGTCGCTGATTCTGCCGTTGGTGCAACTACCAATAAAGCAGACATCTACTTTAGTGCCTTTGATAGGTTGACCAGGAAATAAATCCATGTAGCTGTAAGCTTCTTCGGCAATAAATCTGTCTTCTTCCAGTAGTTCTTCTGGTTTGGGGATAAGTTGGTTAACGCCGATACCTTGACCAGGGGTAATTCCCCAGGTAACTGTGGGGGGAATATCGGCGGCGTTGAAGACTACAACATCGTCGTATTCGGCATCAGCATCACTCTTGATGGATTCCCACCAAGCAACGGCTTTGTCCCAATCGGCACCTTTGGGGGCGAAGTCTCTACCTTTGAGGTAATCGTAGGTGACTTGATCGGGGTTGACGTAACCACAACGGGCCCCGCCTTCGATCGCCATGTTGCAGACGGTCATCCTCTCTTCCATGTTCATTTGCGCAAAGGTTGTACCTGCGTATTCGTAGGCGTAACCAACACCACCTTTCACGCCGAGGGTGCGAATGATGTGCAAAATTACATCTTTGGCGTAAACACCAGGGTTGAGAGTACCGTTAACTTCGATTTTGCGGACTTTTAATTTGGAGAGGGCGAGGGTTTGAGAAGCCAAAACATCACGGACTTGGCTAGTACCAATACCAAAGGCGATCGCACCAAATGCACCATGACTAGATGTATGGCTATCGCCGCAAGCGATGGTCATTCCTGGCTGTGTTAGTCCTTGTTCTGGGGCGATGACATGGACAATACCTTGACTGCCAGAACCAATATTGTAAAATCTAATGTTATTTTCTTGACAATTTTGCTCTAGTGCCTTAATCATTTCCTCTGCCATCGTATCGACAAAGGGACGAGCTTGATTATCAGTAGGTACTATATGATCTACTGTGGCAACAGTGCGATCGCTAAATAATACTTTTAAACCTCGTTCCCGTAACATTGCAAAGGCCTGGGGACTGGTGACTTCATGGATGAGGTGAAGCCCGATAAATAGTTGCGTTAGCCCAGAAGGTAGCGTCCCAACAGTGTGTAAGTCCCAAACTTTATCGAACAGGGTACCTTTACTCATATAAATTGTTAGTTCACGAGTCAGAATTTTTATCGTATCAAAAAATTGTCGGGCTTTTGCTGTGTAACTTGCTTGACTTTCTTTAAGCAATCTTTACAGCGAAACTAAAAATCTCCGAAATATCAGCTTAAATTACTGTAAATAACTGTATTCTTGCTAACAAGGATATCTGGCACATAACAAGATAAATAGAATACTAGTACAGTACGGCGAAAATAAACCTACCATTTGAAATAGGTAAAAACCTTGCGGTATAAGTATTCTTTCTTTTTACTTTTTACTTTTTACTTTTGCCTTTTTGTACTAGTTTTATGGCCATAGATTTACTAAGTTTCTTTCAAGCTACCGACCCCAGCCGCACTTTGTTTATCAATAATGCAGTTGATGCCAAGTATTATATAGACTTTTCTGAAGTGCGGGGTGGTGATATTATTAACCGACTGCAACAGAAGATTACATTTTTTAAACCGAATGAACCGACCTGTACTTTATTTACCGGACATATTGGTTGCGGTAAATCAACAGAGTTATTAAGGTTACAGGCGGAACTAGAAAAGCAAGGCTTTCATGTGGTGTATTTTGAGTCTAGCGAAGACTTGGAAATGACCGATGTCGATATTGCTGATGTACTATTAGCGATCGCGCGCCGTGTGAGTCAAAGTCTGGATAAAATTACCTTGGCGGAAACCAGCAAACTCAATGAATTGCTGCAAGGTGCTTGGAAGGTCTTAAACTCCGAAGTGACGGGAGTTAAGCTCAAAGTTCCCAATCTTGGCGATGTCGGTTACTCGGCGGAAAAAGAAAAAGTTTCCTTAGCTTTTGGCATTGGCGAAATTACCACCAAAACTAGGAACGACCCCAACCTGCGGGAAAAACTCAATCAATATTTAGGGCCACAGAAAACCCAATTACTCGAAGCCATTAACCGCGAACTCTTAGAACCTGCGATCGCTAAACTCAAGCAGCAAGGTAAAAAAGGTTTAGTGGTAATTGTCGATAACCTCGACCGCATCGATAACCGCGTCAAATCTTGGGGTCGTCCGCAACAAGAATATTTATTTGTGGATCAAGGGGAATTTTTGACCAAGCTAAATTGTCATTTAGTTTATACAATGCCCCTATCGCTGAAATTTTCCAATGATTATGGCACTTTAACCCAGCGCTTCCCCGAAGACCCGAAAGTTTTGCCAATGGTTCCCGTACAGTGGCCTGATGGTAAAGTTCACGAACAGGGAATGACACTCTTGCAGCAGATGGTGTTAGCTAGAGCCTTTCCTGACGTACCAGCAGCAGAACGCCTCAATCATATTACAGAGATATTTGACAGTGCTAGCACCTTAGACCGCTTATGTTACATGAGTGGTGGTCATGTGCGCGACTTATTGCGGTTGCTGAACACCTGGATTATGGAAGAAATGACCATTCCCCTATCCCGCGACACCTTAGAACAGGTAATTCGTTCGCGGCGTAACGAAATGACCATGCCAATTTCTGATGAAGAATGGCAATTATTACGTCACGTCAAGCAAAGAAAGAAAGTCAGCGACGACCAAGGATATCAAAAACTGATTCGCAGCCGCTTTGTCTTTGAATATCGCGATCGCGGCGAGTCTTGGTTTGATGTTAACCCCATCTTGATTGAAGCCAGGGAATTAACCTCCTAACCCGTAAGCATTGCCCACTGTATCATGTTTTTGGTGGGCAATATCCATTGGTGTCAACTTCACGTGAAACCCGCTTGGTTGCAAGGTTTTGCCCTCTCCCCCAGCCCCTCTCCCACAGGGAGAAGGGAGCAAGAAATTTAATTCCCCTTCTCCAGGGGGAGAAGGGGTTAGGGGATGAGGGCGCGAGGTATTTGTACAACGCCCGCCCTATATAGCTTTTAGCTTAAGTTGACACCAATGCCCCATGACCAATGCCCCATGCCCCATGCCCAATGCCCCATGACAAACAATAATCGCTCTCTAGAACAACTAGCTTGGGCCATCCAAGCTTCTGTAGGGCAGTTTAAATTAATTTTGGCAAGGTGTAATTATCTTCAACAGCGCGATCGCTTAATTGCTAGGTTACAGGAAATCTCTGCTGTCAAGATTAGCGTTTTAACTCTTAAACCATCGCAAAGGACACTGTACACCGCCATTCGTGAGGAATTTGGGGGTAATGTCCAAGCTTTGATGATTGTGGGGTTAGATAAATTGCACGATTTACCCCAAATGTTGATTGCAGCTAATCAGGTGCGGGAAGAGTTTCGCAAAAGTTTCTCCTTCCCCATATTGTTGTGGATTAACGATGAAATTTATAAGCAATTAATGCAACTAGCCCCCGATTTAGAGAGTTGGGCAACCACGAAAAACTTTGATATCACCATTGATGAAATAACTAAGTTTATCGAAAATACAGCAGCACAATTATTCGATGATATTTTAGATATCAATTTAGAAATTATCACGGAAATTCAATCTGCTTACCAAACGCTACAACATCAAGGACAAGATTTAGCACCTGAATTAAAAGCCAATTGTGCTTTTTTATTGGGTTTAGTTGCATATATTAATAAAAATTTAGATAGTGCGATTAGTTATTACAACCAAAGCTTAGATTATTGGCAGACTAATAATAACTTTGAGCGTCAAGGCAAGATACTTACACAAATTACTATTTGTTATTACGAGAAATATAGAGAAACTGCAAGAAATCTGCCGCCATCTACAAAACAGGAGCAAGCAGAACAAAGCTTTTCCGCAACAGCTACAAATCATGAGGCAGGAGATATAGCATTTGATAGTGTAGCTGTACCTGCTGGGGCGCAGGTTGTAAATCGGGAGACAATTAAAAATTATCTTCAACAAAGTATTGCCGCATTTGAGGCTGCTCAACGCCATGATTTAATCGCCAACTCTCTAGATAAATTTGGGATTGTTCTCCGTTGTTTACAAGATTGGCAACAACTCAAAACCTTAGCAGCACAGGCTTTAATTATTCATGAAGCGGATAATAATAGTATTAAAATATCTCAAGATAATGGCTTTTTAGCTGAAATTGCATTAGCAGAGAATGACTGGCAACTGGCAAAAGAATTAGCACAAAAAGCTTTAACATATTTAGCCACAGAAAATCAGCCTGATTCACAAGAAGTATCGCGGATTAATATCACTACTCATCGGCAAGAATTATTATTAATACTGGCGCAAGCACAACATAATTTAGATGAAACCCCAACAGCAATTAATAATTTAGCAGCAGCTAGAAAATTAGGAATTACAGACAACGACCCCCAGCTTTATCTGAGGATTCTGGAGAACTTACAACAGCTATATTTTCAACAAAAGCAATATCTCGATGCATTTAATGCCAAGCAAGAAGCGCGTTCTATCGAGCAGCAATTTGGTTTGCGGGCGTTTGTTGGTGCAGGTAGATTACAAGCCACAAAACAATTAGATACCCAAGTTTTAACAGCAGTACCCGCCAATAATCAAGATAATATCGCCCCAGAAATCGCCGCATCTGGTCGCCAATTGGATGTAGAACGGGTAATAGAACGCATTGGTCGCCCAGATTATAAATTAATCGTCATTCATGGGCAATCGGGTGTTGGTAAAAGTTCCTTAGTTAATGCGGGACTCATCCCAGCTTTGAAACAGAAAGCCATTGGTGTGCAAGATAATTTAGTTGTCGCCATCCGCGTGTATACCAATTGGCTGGAAGAGTTGGCGCGGGAGTTGCTGGGTGAGGGGCAGGGGGAAGGGAGTAGAGAGCAGGGGGCAGGGGGCAGGGGGCAGGGAGCAGGGGGCA
>NZ_CAWNJS010000001.1:8252546-8431051 GCF_963874875.1 Tolypothrix tenuis PCC 7101 | reverse complement strand
CCCTCTCGCCCTAATCACCAAACTGCGGGAAAATGCACAACGCAACCTGCGAACTATATTAATTTTTGACCAATTTGAAGAATTTTTCTTCGTTTACTCAGAACCAAAGCAAAGACGGCAGTTTTTTGAGTTCTTGGGAGAATGTCTGAACATCCTCTCTGTCAAAGTTATCTTGTCACTGCGGATAGATTACTTGCATTATTTGCTGGAATGCAATCGCCTACTGAGCCTGAAGATTATTGGCAATGATATTCTCAGCAATCATGTGCTTTATGAGTTGGGGAATTTTTCGCCGATAGATGCTAAGGCAATTATTCAGTGCTTAATTCAACATACTACCTTTAATTTAGAACCTGCTTTAATTGACAAACTAGTTCAAGATTTAGCAGAAGAACTGGGAGAAGTTCGCCCTATTGAGTTGCAGGTAGTAGGCGCACAACTACAAACTGAAAATATCACCACTCTGGCGAAGTATGAAGAACTTGGGAATAACGCTAAACAAGAACTAGTGAAGCGTTACTTAAGAGAGGTAGTTGATGACTGCGGTACAGAAAATCAGCCAGCAGCAGAATTGTTGCTTTATTTGCTTACCGATGACAAAGGAACTCGCCCCCTAAAGACTCGCGCTGAACTAGAACGAGATTTGCAAGTATTAGTGTCAGATATTGCTACAGACAGCAATAAATTAGATTTGGTCTTAGAGATTTTTGTAAAATCTGGCTTAGTTGTTTTATTACCAGAAAGCCCCGCAGACCGTTATCAACTCGTGCATGATTATTTAGCCACCTTTATCCGTCAACAACAGGAACCAAAGTTAACGCAAGTCATGGCGGAACTTGAGAAGGAAAGAGAGCAAGTAAAAAAATTGAGACAGTTGATGGCGGAACTGAAAGCAGAAAGAAGGCAAAGAAAAATTAGTGAAGCCAAACTTAATAGTTTTCTTAAACGCGCCCTGATGGGTTCAGTTGCAGCCGGATTAGTATTGGCTGGGTTAGCAGTTATAGCATGGGATTCAGCCAGAAAAGCGGCTATAAGTGAAATCAATGCCCTAACAAATTCTTCTGAGGCATTTTCCGTTTCTGGACAATATCCAGATGCCTTAATTGAGGCTTTAAAAGCTGGAGGAAAACTCAAATCTATAGATGGTAAAACAAAAGACACTTTTACCCAAATGCGAACTGTGACAACATTACAGCAAGCAGTTTATTTGCAACCCAACGAGCCAAAAGAAAATCGAGCTATAGAAGTTAATACTTTAAAAGGAGATAGCCCGGTCAATAGCGTCGCCTTCAGCCGTGATGGGCAAAAGTTGGCTTCTGGTAGTGCTGACAAAACCATCAAAATTTGGGATATGACCACAGGTAAATTGCTCAACACCCTAACTGGGCATAACAGCCCAATCAATAGTGTCGCTTTCAGCTCTGATGGGCAAAAGTTGGCTTCTGGTAGTGCTGACAAAACCATCAAAATCTGGGATATGACCACAGGCAAATTGCTCAACACCCTAACTGGGCATAGCAGCCCAATCAATAGCGTCGCCGTTAGCTCTGATGGGCAAAAGTTGGCTTCTGGTAGTGCTGACAAAACCATCAAAATCTGGGATATGACCACAGGCAAATTGCTCAAAACCCTAACTGGACATAGCAGTTATGTCAGTAGCGTAGTCTTCAACCTTGATGGTCAAAAGTTGGCTTCTGGTAGTGCTGATAACACCATCAAAATTTGGGATATAACCACAGGCAAATTGCTCAACACCCTGGCTGGGCATAGCAATTACGTCAGTAGCGTAGTATTCAGCCCTGATAGTCAAAAGTTGGCTTTTGGCAGTAGTGACAACACCATCAAAATTTGGGATATGACCACAGGCAAATTGCTCAAAACCCTGAATGGGCATAGCAGTGGAGTCATTAGCGTAGTCTTCAGCCCTGATGGGCAAAAGTTAGCTTCTGGTAGTGCTGATAACACCATCAAAATTTGGGATATCGCCACAGGCCAGGTGCTCAAAACCCTAACTGGGCATAGCAATGAGGTCAAGAGTATTAGTTTCAGCCGTGGGGGGCAAAAGTTGGCTTCTGGTAGTGCTGATAACACCATCAAAATCTGGGATCTGACCACAGGTAAATTCCTCAACACCCTAACTGGGCATAACAGCTCGGTCAATAGCGTCGCCTTCAGCCCGGATGGGCAAAAGTTGGCTTCTGGTAGTGCTGATTACAACATCAAAATTTGGGATCTGACCACAGGTAAATTCCTCAACACCCTAACTGGGCATAACAGCCCAGTCAATAGCGTCGCTTTCAGCCCGGATGGGCAAAAGTTGGCTTCTGGTAGTGCTGATTACAACATCAAAATCTGGGATCTGACCACAGGTAAATTGCTCAACACCCTAACTGGGCATAACAGTCCGGTTAATAGCGTCGCCTTCAGCCCGGATGGGCAAAAGTTGGCTTCTGGTAGTGCTGACAAAACCATCAAAATCTGGGATCTGACCACAGGCAAATTGCTCAACACCCTGACTGGGCATAGCAGCCCAATCAATAGCGTCGCTTTCAGCCCGGATGGGCAAAAGTTGGCTTCTGGTAGTGCTGACAAAACCATCAAAATCTGGGATCTGACCACAGGCAAATTGCTCAAAACCCTGACTGGGCATAGCAGTTACGTCAGTAGCGTAGTCTTCAGCCCTGATGGTCAAAAGTTGGCTTCTGGTAGTGCTGATAGCACCATCAAAATTTGGGATATAACCACAGGTAAATTACTCAAAACCCTGGCTGGACATAGCAGTTACGTCAGTAGCGTAGTCTTTAGCCCTGATGGGCAAAAGTTAGCTTCTGGTAGTAGTGACAAAACCATCAAAATCTGGGATATAACCACCAGCAAAGTTATCAAAACCCTCACCAGGAATAGCAGTTACATTACTAGCGTCGTCTTCAGCCCGGATGGGCAAAAATTGGCTTCTGGTAGTAGTGACAAAACGATAATTTTATGGAATTTAGACTTCGATGATTTATTACGCAGTGGTTGTCAATTGCTGAATGATTATCTAATTAAACATCCGGTGGTTTTAGCAGATTTGCCAACGTGCCAAACTCCATTTCGGTTGGAACAAGGAGTGAATGCAAAGAATCAAATTACAGATGATGATATGAAGGGCTTGCAGAATGAGCAATAATAATTTGTAATTCGTAGTTTGCAATTCCTAATTCGTAATGAAAAAAGCTGCTACATGAAAAAAGCGATCGCACCTTCACTACACCTATTTCAAAGTGCGATCGCAATTACAGCCTAATTCCAAAAGTGCGATCGCTTTTCCACAACAGCAATTGACAGCGGATTGTAAGTTGTGAGGTACAGATAATTTTAAGGGCATGGCAGTGCCCATTGGTGTCAAATTAACGTGAAACCCGCTTATTTGCAAGGTTTCGCCCTCACCCCCAGCCCCTCTCCCACCAGGAGAGGGGAGCAAGAGATTTAGTTCCCCTTCTCCTGCGGGAGAAGGGGTGAGGGGATGAGGGCGAGGGCTTTTGTACCTACCCGCATAGGTCATTTACCTGAAATATGGTGTAAAAGTGCGATCGCAATAACAATTAATCCATTTTTTGTGTAGCAATTTCAGGGTTCCTGGAATCAACTGCAGGGTTCCCGTAATCAACTTCAGGGTTAACGTTTCCGTGTTTCGCGCACCCAGAATCAACTGCAGGGTTCCCAGAATCAACATCAGGGTTGACGTTTCCGTGTTTCGCGCACCCAGAATCAACTTCAGGGTTCCCGGAATCAACTTCAGGGTTGACGTTTCGGTGTTTCGCGTACCCAGAATCAACTTCAGGGTTCTTGCAATTACCTTCAATGTTAATGTTTAAGTGTTTTCTTCAGACGTAAAAAAAATGTAGAGACTGTGGAACAATCTCTACATGGTATAGGGTTGCACGAGTAAACTTGTTTTCCCGAAATGCTAAAGTGCGATCGCCTCAAATATAGTGCTTCTGGTTTAAATGTAATACAAGATTATATCGTCCCTTGTAGGGGCTTGGCACTACCATGCCCTCCCGAATGTATTGCACTCAACCGATAACCGCTATATCTAACAAACTTGTCCCCGCAAAGCTTCGGTATCAATTGGTTTAATCAAGTAAAGTAGCAATAAATTCCAAACAATAGCCGTCACAAAGGGGATTTTCCGAATTAATTTCACAAATTTCGGCTGAGAACTGCGGTCAATTTCCACCAATTTTAAATTGTAATCCGAGCAGCGATGCAAACGCGAGAAAAACTTGGGATGTTCGGTATTTAACATCACCGGAAAAGCACGGCCAGCAGTTTCATTAGTTTCGCAAACAACTTGGCGGTCAAATTCTCTCGCATCCAGCCCTAATGAATGATAAAATCCTGCTCGTTCGTGAACTGTTAAAGTGTGGGTAGCAAATACCGATAACAAGAAAAAGCGACTCCACAGTCTAGATTTCCAAGTTTTCCACAATTGAGGTTGAGAGCGTAATAAAGCTTTGAAAATATCCCCATGACGGTTTTCATCCTGACACCAGCTTTCAAAGTAGCGGAAAATTGGATAAAACTGGTTTTCTGGGTGTTTTTGCAAATGGCGATAAATAATGATGTAACGCCAATAGCCAATTTTTTCTGATAGATAAACTGTGTAAATTACCCACTCAATCGGGAAAAAAGTATAGGTGCGTCTTTTAGTAATATCAGCCAAATCCAGCGACAATTTAAAATCGCCCATAGCTTTATTCAAAAATCCTGCATGACGCGCTTCATCACGCGCCATCAAATTAAACATTTCCGACAACAGAGGATTGCGATTTTTCAGCTTGCGCGAAAGTTCTTTAAACAGCAAAAATCCAGAGAACTCAGAAATACAAGAACGTTCCAAATACTCAATAAAAGACTGGCGTGCTTCCGCTTCAATATGTTCCCAAGACTGTGCAAACGCCTCATCCCGTACAAAATGGTGACGATTGTAATCTGCCCGCATTTCTGCTAGCATCGCCTGCAACTCCGTGTCCTGAGCAGAGAGATCCAGACTAGCCGCTTTTTCAAAATCTGTAGTGTAAAACCGGGGAGTCAATACGGTTTCTTTGCTTGGTGCTTTAATTCCCTGCTTCGGTTCTTTAGGTGCAGACTGGGATAAGGTATTAACCATGAGTTCTCCGGTAGTTAGCTTAACAATCACATAACTATCAAGTTATGATAAGTGTAATTGTTTGACTAGCCCCGGGGGTAAAAGATTTACAATCCTTTATTTGGGGATTGGGGACTGGGGACTGGGGACTGGGGACTGGGGACTAGGGACTGGGGACTAGGAGAGCAGAGGGATGAGGGAGAAATTCCCATTACTCATTACTCATTACTCATTACTCATTACCCATGCCCAATGCCCCATCCCATTTGTTAAGTTTTTCAACTGACCTGTAATAAAATAACTCAATAACTATAAAGTAATTTGAGAAAGTAATCAGGCTTACTAAGAGTTGAAGAGAGATTCAGTATGGGTCGTCATTCAGACAATCGTTCTCAGGAAACCAAAAATCACACAGTAGTGCTAACACCTGCTGTCAATGCAGCAAACGTACCACCCGCAGATTCACGCGAACGGGTGAAGCAGTTTATGCAAAACATCCAGGATGAAATTTGCAGCGGCTTAGAACAACTCGATGGCGAAGCCACATTTCGTGAAGACAGGTGGGAACGCAAAGCTGGTGGTGAAGGACGTACCCGTGTGATTCGGGAAGGGCGAGTGTTTGAACAAGGTGGTGTCAACTTTTCGGAAGTTTGGGGTGATAACTTACCTCCTTCAATTTTGACTCAACGCCCAGAAGCAGCCGGACATCAGTTTTTTGCCACTGGAACCTCGATGGTGCTGCATCCTCGCAATCCTTACGTACCAACGGTACACCTTAACTATCGCTACTTTGAAGCAGGCCCAATTTGGTGGTTTGGTGGCGGCGCAGATTTAACACCTTACTATCCCTTCGCCGAAGATGCGATTCATTTCCATCAAACCTTAAAAGCTGCTTGCGATCCACACCATCCAGAGTATTATCCAGCCTTCAAACTCTGGTGTGATGAATACTTTCACTTGCGCCATCGCCAAGAACAAAGAGGGATTGGCGGTATATTCTTTGACTATCAAGATGGTAATAGTAACCTATATGTGACTTCCCAAACGGACACTCCAGCCGCATTGTACAGTCAGCAAGTAGGAAAAGTTACACGTAATTGGGAAGATTTATTTGCCTTTGTGCAAAGCTGCGGTAAAGCATTTTTACCTGCTTATTTGCCAATTGTAAACCGCCGCCAAAACACTGAATATAGCGATCGCCAACGCCAATTCCAACTATACCGTCGCGGTCGTTACGTAGAATTTAACTTGGTATACGACAGAGGAACAGTTTTCGGACTACAAACCGATGGTAGAGCCGAATCTATATTAATGTCCCTACCACCACTCACACGCTGGGAATATTGCTATCAGCCAGAACCCGGTTCACCAGAAGCACAACTCACCGAAATCTTTCTACAACCTCAAGATTGGGCGAGTAAAACTGTTAGGTAAAGTGTAACTGAAAAGGCAGAGGCCAGGGGAGAAAGAAAAATATTTCCCCAAAAAAGCAAAATGCCAGTTGCGTAATATCAATCCTCTGCAATATATCAACAGATTGCAAGTAGGTGAGCATAGATAATTGTAAGGGCATGGCAATGCCATGCCCCTACCTGCGTACCTTATTTACCTGAAATACGCTGGATCAACGAATTTAAACTGTAAAACCTCAATCAAATCGGACTTTTTAAATTACGAATTGCGAATTACGAATTACGAATTACGAATTACGAATTACGAATTACGAATTTATATAAGTCCTTATTTTCTCTTCATGGGCATTCATTATGAGCAGCCATTTAGATATGCGCTTGCGAGAAGGTACTAAACATTCTCACACAAGTGCAGAAAATACCGCGTTTATGAAATGCTTTCTCCAAGGAATTGTCGAAAAGAGCTTTTTTCGTAAATTCCTAGCGAATCTCTACTTCATTTACAGCGCTTTAGAAGCAGAATTAAAACGCCATCAGTATCATTCAGTTGTCGGTTTAATGTACTTTGCAGAACTGAATCGTCAAGCAAATTTAGAGAAAGATTTAGCTTTCTATTACGGTGAAAACTGGTGGAAGTTGATAGCTCCTTCTAAGGCAGCTCAAGAATATGTTGATTGCATTCATGAAGTAGCAAATACGCAACCAGAGTTGTTGATTGCTCATGCCTATACCCGCTATTTAGGAGATTTATCAGGTGGACAAGCATTAAGAAAAATTGCTCGTTCAGCAATGGATTTACCTACGGTTCAGGGTACTGCCATTTATGAATTTGACCAAATTCCTACCCCTGAAAATAAGCGGATATTTAAAGAACAATACCGTCAAGCGTTAAATTCCTTGCCTGTAGATGAGTCAATGATTCTCAAAATTGTAGACGAAGCCAACCATGCTTTTACTTTAAATGCAAATCTCGTTCATGAGTTAGAAGCAGATGTGAAAGCAGTAGTTGGTGAGCATATTTTCGATTTAATTACTCGCCAATATAAAGTTGGTAGCACAGAACATACTCATCGTAGTAATGCAGTACCAGAGGTAGTGCTGGATTACAGTATTTAGAAATTTGGTAATTGGTAATTGGTAATTGGTAATTGGTAATGAGTAATGAGTAATGAGTAATGAGTAATGGGAATTTCTCCCTCATCCCCCTCATCACCCTCATCTCCCCCATCCCCCAATCCCCAGTCCCCTATATTTTGTGCTTGAGGAAAGTATTCGTGAGATTAAATTTACAAAATTTGCCTGAAAAAGACCAACCTTTGCGTCTTGATTGGCTGAGTGTGTTATTTTTTGGAGTTATTCATGCATTGGCTTTTTTGGCTCCCTGGTTTTTTTCTTGGTCTGCTGTAGGCGTTGCTCTTTTCCTACACTGGCTATTTGGTAGTATTGGAGTTTGCTTAGGCTATCACCGACTTTTAAGCCATCGTAGCTTTAAAGTGCCGAGATTTTTAGAGTATGCGATCGCAATTTTGGGTGCCCTATCATTACAAGGCGGCCCTATCTTTTGGGCGGCTGGACACCGTTTGCACCATGCTCATACTGAAGACGAGGAAAAAGACCCATACTCCGCCCGCAAAGGTTTCTGGTGGAGTCACATGATGTGGATTTTTTATCCCCGTGCAGAGTTCTTCAATTATGACTACTACCAGCGATTTGCACCCGATTTAGTACGAGATCCCTTTTATCGCTGGCTAAATCGCAACTTTTTAATACTACAACTACCAGTAGCATTGTTGCTGTATGCACTGGGTGGTTGGTCTTTTGTCGTGTATGGCGTATTCGTTAGAGCCGTTGTTCTCTGGCATACAACCTGGCTGATTAACTCAGTCACCCATATGTGGGGATACCGCACCTTTGAAATTAACGATAACTCCCGTAATCTTTGGTGGGCTGCTATTCTCACCTATGGCGAGGGATGGCACAACAATCACCATGCATATCCCCATGTCGTTAAGTGTGGCTGGCGCTGGTGGGAGATTGACATTACTTGGTGGGCGATTTGGTGCTTAAAAACAGTAGGTTTAGCTAAAGATTTGAATATGCCACCTGTTCAGGCTGTGAAATCGTGAGGTTGGGGATTGGGGATTGGGGACTGGGGATTAGGGACTGGGGACAAGGAAATAAATTCCCATTACCAATTACCAATTACCCATTACCAATTACCAAACTTTACCTATCAAGGTGAGGATTTAAACTTGACCCACTTTTGCCAGTAAAAATCCACAAGAGCGATCGCCCACAATCTCGCAAGACTCGCTGCAGTGATTCTGCTCGGTATAATTTTGAAGGTACTGCGATTGGGGTGACTGTAATTCCCTGGCTACCTAAAACAATAGTTGCGATCGCTCTGGCTCGCCTCATGTGATAATCCGATGTAATCAGATAAAGATGCTGTAACTTCTGGCGAGCAAAATCTGCTGCTAGTGTCGTGAAATTAGTTACTGTATCTGTGGCGCGACCATCCAACCGCAAGCGTTCATCAGGAATCCCAAATTGTGCAAAAATGCTGCGGTTAAAATCTAGACCAGATTCAAAATCAGAAACCCAAATATCTAAATTCTGGTGAACCTGCCAAAATTTAGCTGCAAATTCCATGCGTTCTGGATTACCTCCCAGGACAAAAATTGCCTGTGGTATGGGAGCTTGGTAAGAAGCGATCGCTATCCTAGCAGGAATGATAGTTACCCAGACAGCTAAAACTGTCGCCCAGAATATCAGTAGGTAGCGTTTAAAATGCTTGCGTTGCATAACTAAAGTGAGAGCGATCGCCTGTTCTTGTACTATTCTGTAAGTTGCGATCGCATTTCAGCCAGTATTTACGTAAATTCCTCCTCTTTGGAATCAGCAAATTTACAGAAATTTGCCTGATAAAATCAATAAATGAGAAAATAGGATGGATAAGTAAACAAAATCCATGCCCAGAAAGATTCGGGAGTTAAAAGCTCAAATTGCACGTGAAGGATTTGTTTATCTGCCCAAGCGCGGAAAAGGAAGCCATGAACGCTGGCGACATCCTTTGCTCAGAAAGACACTGACAATTCCAGGTAAAGATGGAGATGATGTACCGCTTTATTTAGAGAAGCAGTTAGCACGATTATTAGCTGAACTGGAAGAGTTAAGAGAGGATGAGGATTTATGAGTCGATACAGCATGATTATTCAATGGTCTGATGAAGATCAGCTTTTTCTAGTAACAATCCCAGAGTTTGCTGATCGCGTGATCATGCCTTGTACTCACGGCAAAACTCGTGAGGAAGCAATTCGTAACGGCGAGGAAGTAATAGAAATGTACTTGGAAGGTTGGCAAGCTGAAGGTGAGTCTATCCCTGAACCTAGCACGCTTCAAATTGCTTGATTATTATTCTCAAACTCTATTTAGCTGTTATTTTTAACCAGTACTAACTCTAAACTTCTTTGCCAATCTGGTAATACCAATCCAAAATTATCAGATAATTTTTGACTACCTAATAGAGAATAAGCTGGTCTAGTGGCTGGTGTGGGATATTCTTGAGAGGGAATTGCAATCAACCTTTGCAGTTTGCGATCGCTTTTTTTGTCCTCAAGTTCAAAAATTGCTTTGGCAAATCCATACCAGCTAGTCTTACCACTTGCAGTTAAATGATATATTCCACCTTTAGCTGCTAAAAATTCAGATATATTTTGTGAAGCTTGGGAAATAATTTGGGCTGTAGCTTCAGCAATCATGCGACTCCAAGTAGGCGCGCCAATTTGGTCATCTACAACTCGAATTTCTTCCCGTTCTTGAGCTAGCCTTAACATCGTCAGTAAAAAATTCTTTCCGCGTAGGCTATAAACCCAACTTGTGCGTAAAATTAAATGCGGTACGTCAACAGATGCGATCGCCTGTTCGCCTGCTAGTTTTGTTTTACCGTAGATATTTTGGGGATTTGGTTGGTCTTGCTCAGTATATGCAGTAGTTTTATTGCCATCAAATACATAATCTGTGGAATAGTGAATTACAGCTGCACCTATTCGCTTTGCTTCTTCAGCGATGATACCTGGTGCAATTCCATTAATCGCCATTGCTAAATCTGGTTCTGATTCTGCTTTATCTACTGCTGTGTAAGCCGCTGGATTGATAATTAAATCAGGTTTTATCTCTCTAATGATGCGGCGAATAGTCTCAGGTTGGGCTAAATCTATTTGTAAACTGGGATGACTGGCGCTACGTTCTACAGTTATTACTTCACCGAAAGTCATGAGGGTGCGTTGTAATTCCCAACCGACTTGTCCAGTTACCCCTGTTAATAAGATTCTCATGGATATACCTCTGCGTCTCGAAACAGCTTACCAGCTTTATCTTTAGCCGATAAGATTGGTTCTGCTGCAATTGGCCAGGCGATCGCTAAATCAGGGTCATTCCACACAATAGTGCGTTCATGCTGCGGAGCATAATATTCTGTAGTTTTGTACAAAAATTCTGCATATTCAGAAAGTACTAAAAAGCCGTGAGCAAAACCTGGTGGTATCCAAAGCAGACGTTTATTTTCGGCTGTTAAATCTGTACCAACCCATTGACCAAAAGTTTTGGAGCTGTTTCTTAAATCTACTGCTACATCAAATACCGCACCTACAACTACTCGCACCAATTTACCTTGAGGCTGCTGAATTTGATAATGCAAACCACGCAAGATATTTTTGCCAGAACGAGAATGATTGTCTTGGACAAAATGCTGATTAATTCCTACTTTTTCTTGCCAAACTTTCTCGTTATAGCTTTCATAAAAAAAACCGCGTTCATCTCCAAATATTTGCGGCTCTATGACTAGTAAATCAGGAATTTCCGTCTTGGTAATTTGCATTATCGTTACCTCAGTTAACCAGAAAATTTATTGAAAGATAAAGATGGATAGTATGAAGCAACAGGTATAGTATCATCTAATTGGTCTAATTTATTTTGCTGCTCCATAGTGAGATAAATTTGGTCATTTTCTAAAATTGACATCAAGTAACGGCCATAACTACTCTTCGCCATCGGTTCAGCTAAATGGCGCAGTTGCTTTGAGTCAATATATCCTTTAAGATAGGCAATTTCTTCAATACAAGCTATTTTTAGCCCTTGTCTTTCTTCTAGTGTTTGGATAAAATTACCAGCCTGATGTAGTGATTCATGAGTTCCCGTATCTAGCCAAGCATATCCACGCCCCAAAAGTTCTACTTGTAGTTGACCTTGTTGCAAATAAACTGTATTCAAATCAGTAATTTCTAATTCGTTACGAGCAGAAGGTTTGAGATTAGCAGCAATTTCTACTACTTGCGAATCATAAAAGTAGATACCAGGAACAGCATATTTAGACTTAGGTAGTAGAGGTTTTTCTTCTATACTAATTGCCCGTCCATTGCTATCAAATTCAATTACTCCATATTGACTAGGGTCTTTTACTTGATACCCAAATACTAATCCGCCTGCTTGCAGGTTAGCAGCCCTAGCTAAAACTTCTGTTAACCCATGCCCATAAAAAATGTTATCACCTAAAATTAAACATACTGGCTCGTTAGCAATAAAATCTCTGCCTAAAATAAACGCTTGGGCTAATCCTTCGGGGTGAGGTTGTGCAACATAACTAAACTGCAAACCCCACTGGCTACCGTCTTTTAAGATTTTCTCAAATAATGGTAAATCATTAGGTGTCGAAATAATTAAAATCTCCCGAATCCCTGCCAGCATTAATACAGATAAGGGATAGTAAATCATGGGCTTATCGTACACCGGCATCAGTTGTTTACTAACAGCATAAGTTAGAGGATAAAGACGTGTACCAGAGCCACCTGCTAAGATAATACCTTTCATAAGAATTTTAGATTTTAGATTTTAGATTTTAGATTTTAGATTTTGGATTTTGGATTTTGGATTTTGGATTGTAGTTTTATCCAACCCAAACCGACGTTACTAATGACAAATGACAAATAACTAATGACAGCCTCAGCTAATTATCTTTAATTTTGCCGATCTACTTATAATTTTCTATTTTCATAGTTTTGTTTCAGCCAGTTTTGGTAGTCACCAGAACGAACTTGATTTACCCAATCCGAGTTATTGAGATACCATTGAACTGTTTTTAATAAACCACTGTCAAAATTTTCTTGAGGTTGCCAACCTAAATCACGGCTGATTTTACTACAATCAATTGCATATCTCCGGTCGTGACCAGGACGGTCTTTAACAAAAGTGATTAAAGAAGAATAATGAGAGTTAGATTTGGGCGCTAACTCATCTAAAATTGCACAAATTCTTTCTACAACTGTTAAATTGGCCTGTTCATTTAAACCACCAATATTATAAGTTTCACCAACTTTACCTTGTTGTAACACAAGATAAATAGCCTCACAGTGGTCGATCACATAAAGCCAATCACGAACATTTTGACCATCTCCATATATAGGGAGTGGTTTACTATCTAAAGCATTCAGAATAGTTAAAGGAATCAGTTTTTCTGGGAACTGACGCGGGCCGTAGTTATTTGAGCAATTAGTGGTTAAAGTTGGTAGTCCATAGGTGTGATAATAAGCCCGCACAAAATGGTCAGATGCAGCTTTTGATGCAGCATAGGGGCTATTAGGCGCATAGGGAGTATCTTCCCGAAAAGCTGGATCTTGAGGTTGGAGAGAGCCGTATACCTCATCTGTAGAGACGTGTAAAAAGCGAAATTGCTGTTGTTTGGTGGATGAGAGTTTTTGCCAGTACAGCCTACTTGCTTCTAATAATTGAAATGTCCCAACTACATTAGTTTGGATAAAGTCATGAGGACTAAGTATTGAGCGATCAACATGACTTTCGGCTGCAAAATTAATAATTGCATCTGGTTGATATTGTTCTAAAAGGTAACTGACTAACTCGACATTGCCAATATCACCTTGAATAAAATGATAGTTAGGATTGCTTGCTATTTCTGCTAAGGTTTGGAGATTACTAGCGTAAGTTAATTTATCTAAATTAACTACATTAGCCCATTGTGACTTGATTGCTTGGAGAATAAAATTCGCTCCAATAAATCCGGCTCCTCCGGTAACTAATAAAGTAGGCATAATTGTAGAAAATATTTGTGTCATCAATATTGTAATAATTCGCATCAGAAGACGCTTAGGTTGAGTACTAAGTGCTGAGTCCTGAGTTAAAAGTGAGAAAAAGCTTACATTGCACAATCTTTTAACTGATAACTCAGAACTTTTCACCCAGCACTATTGATGTGATTTGCAGTTTATCTCTAGATCACAAAGCTTGTAAAATTTCCTCATCCACAGAAAAATCAATTTCAGTTTTGTCTCGCCCAGATGCTAAATAATCATTTTCCAATGAATCATTTAGCCCAGAAATTAAATCATATTCAGGTTTCCAACCTAATTCACTCTGAGCCTTATTGACCGAAGCAAAAAAATGTTGTCCTCGCATGGGAAAAGCTTTGCGCTTACCAAAATCAAACTTTTTTGGATCGTAATGGACAATTTTGACTGCATCAGGTGATTTACCAGCCGCTTGTGCACAAGCACGGGCTAAACCATCAAAAGTAACAAAGCGATCGCCTGAGACATTGTAAATTTGCCCTATGGCCTGTTGATTACCCACAACTTGAGTCATTGCCATTGCTAAATCCTTTACGTGACCTAGCTGGGTAATATACAAGCCATTTCCCGGAATGGGAATAGGGCGATCGCGGACAATTCTATCAAAAAACCAACTTTCCAAATCGTTATAGTTACGCGGCCCATAAATATAGGTAGGGCGAATCGAGGTAAAGGGTATTCCCAATTCAGCTAAGTAAGCCTCTGTTTCATGCTTACCCCGATGACGGCTTTTGGGATCTACAGCATCACCTTCCACATGAGGCATTTGGTCAGATTTGAGATATACTCCAGCAGAACTCATATACACAAAATGTTGTACACGGCCTTGAAAAATTTCTGCCAATGGTTGAGTATCAGCAAGTTCCCGCCCATTATTGTCAAAAATGACATCAAAATTTTCCTGTGATAACTTCGCCTTTAACTGCGTAGCGTCAGTGCGATCGCCTATAATTTGTCCTACTCCCTGTAAAGACGGTGCAGGACGATTACCACGATTGAACAGCACCACCTCATGTCCTTGTTCTACTAGCAGTTGGGTGAGATAAACACCAATGAACCGAGTACCACCTATAATCAAAATCCGCATGAATTCCCCTCTTAGCTCTTTTAATAATGCAGGGGCTAGCTAAGGATTAGAGGCTAGAACTTAGGAGCTAAAGCTTAGGGGCTAGAGGCTAGTATAAAACTCATTTTTAATCTGTTGTCCCAGTCCCCAATCCCTAGTCCCCAATCTCTAGTCCCCAATCCCCAGTCCCTATTTGAGGTTATCAGGTTACAGTATCGCTCTGGAACCTGTTTTTGGAGAATCGCGTCTTCGAGTTCATCTGGATCGCTTTCTCTTCCTTCATCCCAAGGAAAAACCTTTTGGTTAATCTGATTAATTTATCTCAGTATTTTCCACTTATTCACGTTAGCTGTGCCCTTAAAATATGCTCTGATTCATGAATGGCTGACACCTAAAGCCACTGGAGGTTCAGAATTAGTTGTAAAAGCAATTCTGGAGCATATAGATGCTGATTTATATGCGCTAATCAATTTTGAATCCACAAATCCTGAAAGTTATTTATACCAACGTCAAATTGGCACAACTTTCCTGCAAAACTTTCCCTATGCCCGCAATGGTGTACAAAAATACTTACCTTTGTTACCACTGGCTATTGAACAATTAGATTTGCGGCAGTATGACGTAATTCTATCTTCATCCCACGCTGTAGCCAAAGGAGTAATTACTGCTCCTGACCAATTACATATTTGTTATTGCCACAGCCCTATGCGTTATGCTTGGGACTTAACTTTTGATTATCTGCAACAAAGCAAATTGGGAAACGGTCTAGCTGGATGGGTAACGAGATATTTACTACATCGTTTGCGTCAGTGGGATGTATTGACAGCTAATCGTGTTGATTATTTTATTGCCAATTCGCAGCACACAGCTCGGCGAATTTGGCGCTGCTATCGGCGAACATCAACTGTGATTTATCCACCAGTTAATGTAGAAGAATTACCATTTGTGGCTGACAAAGAAGATTTTTATCTAATAGTTTCCCGTTTAGTGAGTTACAAGCAAGTATCCTTAATTGTCAAAGCTTTTAATCATCTCAAAAAACCATTGGTAGTAATTGGTACAGGCCCGCAAATGAAATATCTTCGCCAGATAGCAAATTCTAATATTCAAATACTAGGATGGCAACCGAATGATGTAGTAACAAAATATATGGCAAAAGCCAAGGCATTTGTGTATGCCGCTTGTGAAGATTTTGGTATTGCCTTAGTTGAAGCACAAGCTTGTGGCACTCCAGTTATTGCCTACGGTGCTGGAGGAGCGCTAGAAACTGTCAGAGATATAGGTTCCTGGAACGATACAGGCACAGGTATCTTCTTTAACGAACAAACAGAAACTGCTTTAATAACAGCAGTAGAAAAGTTTGAAATGTATCAAGACAAATTTAATCCTGAGTATTTGCGAACACATGCTAGTAAATTTTCTCGGCGGGTTTTTGGCGATCGCTATCTAGATTTTGTAGATCGATGCAGCAAAAAAACGCCTTCATGGGAGTGATGGTCAGGATTTTTTGAATTGTTTTGTAGGCTTTTGGAAATTTAAACCCAGAAGCACCTACTTTTAGCTTTAAGATTGGGACTATGTGTGGTGTGGATTGTTAAGGAGTATGATGACTGCCCAGAGCTCACTCCTCTCCGGCAAGCGAGGCCTACGGCAAGATGCTAATGCGTCTGGTCGTACTTTCTCAAAACGTGGTCAACAGAAAAAGGCTCCTAGGTTAAAACCTAAAGGTTTGTCTTTTCAAGGTTTAAACGGAGAGTTTGCCAAGCGACTGTTTGATATTGTGTTTTCGTTGTTGGTGTTGATTTTATTTTTCCCGGTGTACTTAATCTTGGCCTTACTGATCGCTTTGAGTTCAGAAGGCCCGATTTTTTATGTCCAGGAAAGGGTTGGTAAAAACTACAAACCCTTTAATTGTATTAAGTTCCGCACGATGGTGAGCAATGCCGATGAAATGCTCGTACAAATGATGGAGACTTCCCCCCAGATGCGGCAAGAATTTGAGAGTAGTTTTAAGTTAAAACACGACCCCCGCATTACAAAAATTGGGCGGTTTTTGCGAATTACTAGCTTAGATGAATTTCCCCAATTCTGGAATGTCTTAAAAGGGGATATGAGTGTTGTCGGGCCGCGACCCTTAGTAGCGGAAGAACTTCCTAAATACGGTTGTCATATCGATCAGATTTTAACTATCCGACCGGGAATCACTGGGTTATGGCAAGTCTCTGGGCGCAATGACATTCCTTATCCAAGGCGAGTTCAAATAGACTTACACTATGTGAAATTTAGAAATTTTTGGCTCGACCTCTGGATAATTTTGAAAACAGTTGATGTCGTTATTATGCCCAAAAATAACGGGGCTTACTGAAACGATACTTAAGAGTTTATTCTGTGGGGCACCTTCTGCCCCCAGAGGAAATTTACTTAGATTTAATAAAATTCTCGTTTATATAAAGTTTTGGTAAAGATTTTTGGCAACTTTAGACACAAAAGTAAAAATTTTCAGCTTTGATTAGTAAAATTACTTAATAATTATCATAAATTAAGTACATACATTTACAGAGAAATTTACGTACTAAATCAGAATTTAGTAGTTTCCCATTAGGCAATTTAGCAATTAACTGCTAGCTTGTATCAGTTAGGCTGTAACTATTTTACTCAAAATATACAAAGGAATCCCTAAGCATGACGCAGCAGAAAAGAGCATTAATTACCGGTATTACTGGTCAAGATGGTTCATATCTGAGTGAGTTTTTGCTAGAGCAAGGTTACGAGGTACATGGTATTATTCGCCGGACTTCTACCTTTAACACAGACCGCATTGATCACATTTACGAAGACCCTCACAAAGAAGGGGTGCGGTTGTTTCTTCACTATGGTGATTTGACAGATGGGACGACCCTACGCCGCATTTTAGAAGAAGTACAGCCAGTAGAAATCTTTAACCTTGGCGCTCAATCCCATGTCAGAGTCAGCTTTGATTCACCAGAATACACAGTAGATGCAGTGGGTATGGGAACATTACGTTTGTTGGAAGCCATTCGGGATTACCAACAGCGTACTGGAATTGAGGTGCGCTTTTACCAAGCTGGTTCTTCGGAGATGTATGGTTTAGTACAAGCTGTACCCCAGAGCGAGACCACACCTTTTTATCCCCGTAGTCCTTATGCTTGCGCTAAAGTTTATGCCCACTGGCAAACAGTAAATTATCGTGAATCTTACTCTTTGTTTGCTTGTAATGGCATACTTTTTAACCACGAATCACCTCGACGGGGCGAAACTTTTGTAACCCGTAAGATTACCAGAGCCGTTGCTCAAATTGTTGCAGGTAAACAGAAAAAACTTTATATGGGTAACCTTGATGCCAAACGGGATTGGGGCTATGCCAAGGATTATGTAAAAGCTATGTGGCTAATGTTGCAGCAAGAGCAACCAGATGATTATGTAATTGCTACTGGTGAAACCCACTCAGTACGTGAATTTTTAGAACTAGCATTTAATTATGTGAATCTCCGCTGGGAAGATTATGTAGAGTTTGATGAGCGCTATCTTCGCCCTGCGGAAGTAGAGTTATTAATTGGTGATGCTACCAAGGCACGGCAAAAGTTGGGTTGGACACCATCAGTTACCTTTGAGGGACTTGTAGCATTAATGGTAGAAGCAGACCTCCAAGCATTAGGTATCACTTCTCCCAATGGCAATAGTTCGTCAGTACCGCATGATATTGCGACTGTTCGTCAACAACTGGGTGCGCTCCACTTTTGATTTCAACTGTCGCTGAGGATAAAAATATGGCTGCCTTAGAATTAAACAATAAACGGATTCTCGTCACTGGTGGGTCGGGTTTCCTAGGTCGTCAGGTAATAGATCAGCTGTGTAAAGCAGGAGCAGATCAAAAGAAAATTACAGTACCGCGATCGCGTGATTGCGATCTGCGGATCTGGGAAAACAACCAACGTGTAGTCGATCAGCAAGATATCGTCATCCACTTAGCGGCGCACGTCGGTGGTATCGGCCTCAACCGCGAAAAACCAGCCGAGTTGTTCTACGACAACTTGATTATGGGAACCCAGTTAATTCATGCAGCCTATCAAGCTGGAGTAGAAAAATTCGTCTGTGTTGGCACTATCTGCGCTTATCCCAAATTTACCCCAGTGCCTTTCAAAGAAGATGATCTTTGGAATGGCTATCCTGAAGAAACCAATGCTCCCTACGGAGTAGCTAAGAAAGCCCTTTTAGTTCAACTGCAATCTTATCGCCAGCAGTACAACTTTAATGGTGTTTATCTTTTACCTGTAAATTTATACGGGCCAGAAGATAACTTTGACCCCGGAAGTTCTCATGTGATTCCAGCCTTAATTCGCAAAGTCCACGAGGCCCAAATCAAAGGCGACAAGCAACTACCTGTTTGGGGTGATGGTAGTCCTACCCGTGAGTTTCTCTATTCTGAAGATGCCGCACGGGGCATTGTTATGGGTACTCAATTCTACAATGACTCAGAACCAGTTAATCTGGGCACAGGTTATGAAATCTCCATTCGGGATTTAATTAATCTGATTTGCGAATTGATGGAGTTTGACGGGGAAATTGTTTGGGAAACAGACAAACCCAACGGGCAACCTCGTCGTTGTTTAGATACCGAAAGGGCAAAGCAAGCCTTTAATTTCACAGCCCAAGTTAGCTTTGAGCAAGGGCTAAAGAATACCATTGCATGGTATCGCCAACACGCTGCATAACTTAATCAGCAGCACTTAGTAAATAATGAATTTATAATTACCCACAATACCCCAAAATATACCAGCAATTTATTGTGGGTAAGGGTTTAAAACCCAATATCCAAAACTATCAATGACGTAGGGCATATGCCCTACGTGTTTGTTTTGTGGCATAATCCCAATTTTCCCAAATCCAGTAACAGCTTCAAAGTGTGGACATTTCAGCAAAAGCAGAACTACGTCGGACTCTCTTAAAAAAACGTCAATCAATGTCAATGACAGAATGGAGAGAAAAAAGCGATCGCATCTGTCAGCAACTCCAAACCTCTGTCCTCTTTACACAAGCAAAAACTATACTGGCATATTTTAGTTTTCGCCAAGAACCCGATATTAGTTTGCTATTTGCTCATCCTCAATACCGTTGGGGATTTCCGCGCTGCGTTGGTAAATCCATGTTTTGGCATAGTTGGACTCCCAAGGACGCTGTAGCAATTGGCACCTATGGCATTATTGAACCCCGCCCGGATGCACCCACAATAAATCCAGATGAGGTAGATTTAATACTTGTCCCCAGCGTTGCTTGCGATTATCAAGGATACCGTTTAGGCTATGGCGGCGGATATTACGATCGCCTCCTCAGTTCACCAGAATGGCAAAACAAGCCAACTATCGGCATCTTATTTGATTTCGCCTATTTACCCCAAATACCAATTGAACATTGGGATAAACCTTTAAAAGCTGTGTGTACAGAAACTAGGTTTACCGCAACATAGAGTGTTTGCTGTTTTTCCCCATTACCCATTACCCAATCCCTAAACCCTTGGCGAATCCTTCACATCATTAGCAATAATGCCAATCAAATTCAACCTACTCAAAATTTCTCTAGCTTGAATGAGTTCGCTTTGGGTAATTTGACCAATACGTCCTACTAAAACAATTCCACTGCATACAGATGCAACAATTCTGGCATCGACATTGTCTAAAATAGCTGGAGCATCTATTAAAACTAAATCGTAAGTTTGCTCAAACAATTCTATTAACTCTTTCATCCGGTCTGAACTGAGTAGCTTAACTGTATCTTCTGGTGTGGGGCCAGCAGTCAAAACATCAATATCAGGATGAATTGGTTGAATATAATCTGCAACTGGGGTATTCGCTTCTTCCTCTAACAACAGAGATAAACCCCAATCATTAGGCAGTTCTAAAATATTGTGCAAGCTAGGATGATGCAAGTTAGCATCAATTAATAATACCCGACGATGCATATGAGCAGCACTCACAGCCAGCCCTAAAGACAAAGTTGTTTTCCCTTCACCTGCTAGTGTTGAAGTTAACATCAGCGATTGAAAAAGCTGAGGATATCTTGCTATTTGAATGTTTTGATAAACCATATCTAAATTCTCATGATATGGCAATTTGGGATTACTTTCTAATACTAAGGGAATTGCTCTATCTTGCTTATTTCCAGGTAGTTTTGCTAACCGTTTTCTTGCACGTCCGCCTAGCCTTGGCACTGTTCCTAATAGTCTTAAATTCGTCAGCCTTTGTAGTTCTCTGGCGGAATAGATAACATCATGAAACATTTCCCAAACTAGGGCTGCTACTATCCCTAAAATCGGCCCAATGATTATTCCTCCACCTAAGAGAAATACTCTGCCGCTACCCATATACATACCTTTATCAGGTGCTTCTAAAACTTGCCAATCAAATCCACCTTGAGCAATTTTCAACCCTAAAGATTGTTGTGCTTGTAGTAGTTGCTCAAGTGTTTTGCGATTTGTTTCTACCTCTGGTAAGAGACGATTGTACTGGGCTATAAGGGCAGGGTATTTACTCAGTTCAGAACGTAGCCTTTGTTCGGATTCAACTAAACTTTTTTCATTGGCAATTAGCCCTAATGAAGTAGTTTGTACCTGAATCACCTCTTCTACTAGCTTCAAATCAACGCCTACCATTTGCCCTTGAGTTAATAGCGGTTGGCGGGTATTTGCCACATTTCGCCCTTTTTCTCCTACCGATCTTCCCGCCTCTTGGCGTAAGAGTGCTAGTAGACTTTGACGTTGCTGTGTCAGATTTTGGATGACGGGAGAATTCTCTGTATAGCGTAGTCGCTGCTGCGCTAAAGCCAATTCAGTCTTTTGAATCTCATTTAGTAGCCCTTGGTAGCGTGTAGATTGGCTTAATCGCGAGGAAATAATGGCATTTTGAGAGGAAGCAGCCATTTTTCGCTCTAGGTTAGCTTGACGCGCTCTATTATCTTGAAGTTGGGCGCGAGTAGTTTCTAACTGTTTTTGAATATCAGCTAGAGATTCCAAAAGAATTTTGCTTTGGACTTCTGGATCTAATAAATTATGCTGCCGACGAAATGCTTCTAAATTTTTTTCTGCTTGGCTGACTTCTTTTTTAATTTCTGGTAGACGCGCATTCACAAAAGAAAGTCCTTTGTGTAATCGCTCGTTTTGTTGTTCTATGTTGTAATCTTGATAAACATTTTGTAGTGCTTGTAAAACTTTTTGGGCTTTAACTGGATCTTTATCTTTGAAAGTTACTTCAAATACTTGACTAGGGATTTTATTAATACCAGAACCACCCTCAATTTGCGCTACTTCTAAAGGAGATTTTTCCCCTTTTTCTTTTTTGCCTTTAATATCTTCTAAGGTAATATCTGGATAAGTAGGACGCAGCAAAGCTACAGCTTTTTGGATGAGCTTAGTACTCATCATTAGTTTCAGTTGGGCTGTATAGTCAACTACTTGAAAATTGGGATCTGTAAACTCGCTTTCTGGATTTCCCTGAACATTACTTGAGCGTACTCCTTCATATAAGTTGGAACTTACCAGTATTTGCATAGAGCTTTGGTAAGTTGGTTTGGCAATGAGAGCAAGGATACTCGCAACTGACATCACTGCACAGGAAATACCCAATATCAGATAACGTCGGTGAAACAGAATTGTAGTAAGTTGTTTAATGTCAACCGCGTTTTGTGGAGAGTTAATGAGCATTTGTCCTTGATTCAGACTAGTGTTAGCCACTATAAAAGTCCTCTAATCTCGAAATAATAAATCAGGAAGATTACCAGAAAATTTCTTGGAAGGGAATTTTTATGACAGTATAGACGCAATCTTATGATAAATGATTCCTGATTGACAAAAGAAATTATTTTCCATAATTGTACGTATTAAGATTGTAATTAATAATTTCTATCTCATAAAAATTAAAATTATTGCTATATTTTTAAGGCTAAATTTGATACATTGATATTTCAAAGTATAATTATTTTCAGTGGACAAATAGCCAGCAATTAACCAGCTTAAATGTATCAAGATAATTTTTACTTAGCACTCAGCACTTTTAAACATAAAATGTCATTATGTAGGCGGAAAGCTTTCCCGTAGGGAAAGGAATGCAGTGTTCGCGCAGCGTCTCTCAAGGAGAGAAGCGACGTAATCGCAAATATTCTATTTTTTATTTTTCAATGTTGAGCTATTTATTAATCTTTTGCGAATATATGGAAGTTTCTTTCAAACAGTTTTTTAAGTTTGTTTTTCAGTCTAAATAAAAGACTAGTATGAAACTGAGTTCGCTGAGTAAATTGGTCAGCTTTGGTATGACGAACTATAAAATGTGGATGTTTGAGCGGAAATTCCATCGCTTGTGTGGGATAGTTTGCAAAAGGGCTGGAAATATCTTTTGTGTTAGCAGCTTCATGACTAAAGCCAATATTAGAAACTAAATTGACATTTGGCAGAATAGTTAACCCATTTTGTAGCCAAGATGTAAATGTCCAAGGATAATCCCAAGTATCTATATTGCCTTGGTAATAACTTTGAAAAATTCTCGTCCAATATTTCACTGCTGTAGAATCATCAAGTATATTTTCTAGTAAGTTACTATCTCTGGCTTCTACCCAGTGCTGCATTTCTAAATCATACTTTTGCCATGCACGTTGCCAAGTAGCCCAACCCCAAATTAAGGGATAGCGAGAAAAGTAATAGCTATATTCAGTACGTTGTTCACCAAACTGAAAATTATTACCGGAAATCGTCATAATGCGTTGGTCGTGACGATACTTATCTAATAGTTCCTCACAAAATCTGAAGAATGTGGGGTGGGGTAAACAATCATGTTCTAGAATAATTGCAGCTTCTACTTGCTGAAAAACCCAATTCAGGCCAGTGGCGATACGTATTTTAGGGCCTAAATTTTCTTCGGAGTAATTTGTGAGTACTCTACAATCCCAATCAACTTGCTCAATCAGTTTTTTACAAGCGGCACATTTATGGAAATCATCGGGATGTTGGGGACGAGGTGCATCAGCAATCACTAATAAAATTGGCGGTTTAACCTGACGAATTACTTCAAAAACTTTTGCTGTAATTTCTGGTTGATTAAAGATGGTTAAAGCAACAGCAGTATTCATAAATAACTTATGCTGATAATTCTGTTGTCATCGCAATGCTATTTGATTTGTGAAATAACTGACCTCCTCATTTAGATTGATTACTGAGCAAGAAAATAATATGATTTTTATTTATTAATTTAAAATTGCAAATTATTAGATGAAATTTGGTAAGGGATTGTGACTAATAGATTAAAGTAAATTTGAGAGTTTTTTTTTAATTCGGCTTTTCAGGCTAGATATTAAACTAGTCCGAAACTGAGTTTGCTGTGTAAATTGATCGGCTTGTACATCACGAATCATAAATTCTGGATGCTTGAGCGGCAAATCTATTGCTTGAGTAGGATGATTAGCAAATGGACTATAAATATCTCTTGTGTTTGCGGCTGTGCGACTAAATCCAATATTAGAAACTAAGTTGACATTTGGCAAAATAGTTAAAGCATTTTGTAGCCAAGAAGTGAGAGTCCAACGAAAAGCCCAGGAATCAATATTGCCTTTGTAACACTTTTCAAAAAGTCGATTCCAGTATTTTACTGCAGTGGCATCATTGAGTATATCTTGCAGCCAATTATTATCTCTAACTTCTACCCAATGTTGCATTCCTCGGTCGTATTTTTGCCATGCACGTCGCCAAGTTGCCCAACCCCAAATTAGTGGATAGCGAGAAAAGTAATAGCTATTTTCAGTACGTCGGCGACCAAACTGAAAATTGTTTCCAGAAATCGTCATAATGCGTTGGTCATGACGATATTTATCTAATAACTCTTCACAATATGGAAAAAAAGTAGGATGAGGTAAACAATCATCCTCCAGAATAATTGCTGTTTCTACTTGCTGAAAAACCCAGTCTAAACCTGTGGAGATAGATTCTTTACATCCCAAATTAATATCAGATATTTTCTGAAGTAATTCACAATCCCAATCAATGCGTTCAATAATTTTTCTAGCAGCAGCACAATTTTCTATATCTTCAGGATGGTGCTGACGAGGGCCATCCGCAATTACTAATAGCTTGAGAGGTTTAATCTGCCGAATTACCTCAAAAACTTGGGCGGTAGTATCTGGTTTATTAAAGATAATTAAGGCAACAGCAGTATTCATAAGTTTACTGGCATTTGGTGTTGGTTATTGGTCATTTGACATTTGTCATTTGTCAAATGAAAATACTATTCCTAATTTTTAGTACCTAATCTCTTACACCTAATTCATATTGCATTTGATGGTATTGCCAGAATTTGCCACGCTGTTGCAAAAGTTCTTGGTATCCACCCTGTTCGATAATATGACCTTGTTCGAGGACAACTATTTTGTCGGCTCGAAAAATAGTAGATAATCGATGAGCGATCGCAATCACTGTTCTACCCACTGCTAGCTTTTCTAAAGAATCCTGGATTAAGCGTTCCGAAACAGAGTCTAGGGAACTGGTAGCTTCATCAAGAATCAAAATTTCGGGGTTGCGTAGGAGGGCGCGGGCGATCGCAATTCGTTGACGTTGTCCCCCTGATAAGCGAACTCCGCGATCGCCTAGTTTAGTTTGAAAGCCTTGGGGTAAATCTAAAATAAATTCTAGGGCATTGGCTTGTCTAGCTACTTCTTCAATTTCTGCCTCGTCTACCGCTTCTAAGCCATAGGCGATATTATTTTTGACGGTGGTATTGAAAATAAAAGTATCTTGGCTGACTACCGCCATGCGCGATCGCAGTGATTGTAGGCGAAATTGCCGCAAGTCGATGCCATCTATTAAAATCTTGCCTCTAGTAGGGTCGTAAAAGCGCATCAGTAAGTCGGCTAGGGTGGTTTTTCCAGAACCAGAAGCTCCCACCAATGCCAACATCTGATTGCGTTTAATGGTCAGCGTGATATCTTCTAAAACTAACTTGCGATCGTCATAGCTAAAATCTACGCCGTTAAATGCGATCGCTTGCTTTAAACCAGCAAACTCTAGTTCGCCATCTTCCTGATAAGTCTTGTTATCAGTTCTTAACAGCTCGTTGACACTTCGCAATGACCCATAATAAGTAGCAATTATCCCCCAAGAACTGTTCATGTGAGCAATAATTGGTAACAGTCGAAACAGGGCAAATAAAAAAGCTAGTAACAATACAACATGGAGTTTCCCAGTAGCTACAAGTGTCGTGACTGCTACTAAAATCATGGCGATTAAAATTGTGGTCGCCAATGCCTCAACTAATGGTTGTACCATCGCACTAATTGAGGTTGTTTTCATCCAGGCTTTCGTAACTTTTCCCGCTACTCGATCAAAGCGTCTGCGTTCAAAATCTTGAGTCCAAAATGCTTGTACAGTTCGCACCCCACTAACAAATTCCACTGCTGTGGATGCTAACTCACTACCAGCCGCAGTCATTTCTACGCTAGCTGCACGCACTCGCTTAATTAAATTTGCGGCTCCTGCTGCTAGTAAACTAAATAACAAGACTGTAGCTAAGGTTAGTTGCCATGAAATCATAAACATGGCGAGAGTATATGCCAAAATTATGCAGCTTTTGCTAACAAAATTAATTACTTCATTAAAGGCATAGCTAATTTCACTAACTTCAGTAGAAAATGTCTGAAAAAGTTCTCCCGATCGCTTTTCTGTATAGTAACTTAAGCTCAGACTTTGAAACTGCTCAAATATTTTTTTTCGTAAACTATCTATTAAATTTACTTCACAAAATTTTGCGTAATAACGCCCCACGTAGCTGAATCCACCCCGCAACCAAACATTAACTAAAATTAAGCCAGATATTCGATAGATACGCTCCGATGCACTAGCCTGGGTTCCCAAAAACCAGACATCAAACCATCCAATTCCCGATTGTAAAGGTGGCTGGTTAGCATTAGTTAAACCTTGTAATAAAACTGCTACTAAACCGATTCCAGTAGCCTCAAGTACTGCTCCTAGTAAAGTGAATAGAACTGCGATCGCAGCAGTTAACCGCAAAGGCTGAAATAACTGGAGAATCAGATAATGTTCCTGCCAAAATTTTGTTTTTACGAGCATTTTCTGAAATAATTTCGATAGCTCATGCATAAATTATTGTTGGTTGCGGGGCTAGGGACTAGAATTTATTGTTGACAACTCAACAATCACCCCTGTTGACCTTAGTTTACCTAACATATAAAATCTTTTTTTTGCAACCTTTGAGTCAATACTGCAATGAATAACCTGAAATAATTCTTGATTTTGGCATTGATATTTAATAACCAAATAACCAATTTCCATCTTTTTTGATAATGGTTATATTTGGCAAAAAATTTGAGGGCTGAAATTATATGTACAACCCTCAGATAGTTAAATAGAGAACTAGTACTAGAACGTTGATAAAGATGTAATGCAGATGCTTCAGGTTGGAATAAAACTCGATACCCGTTTTGCCAAGCATCTAAACATAAACTGACATCTTCAAAATATAAGAAAAAACGTTCATCGAATAAACCATATTTGGCAATATACTCTCCCGATACCATCATAAATGCCCCTATTGCCCAGTTAATTTCAACTGGTTTTTGTGGATGAGGCATCTGAGAATAATAATAATCAAACGGATGTAAGATACTTTGCAGAGTTTCGCCCAATAATTGCTTGAGAAATAAATAGGTAAAGGTAGGAAATCTGCGAATTGATGGTTGCACAGAACGGTCTAAATACACTAGCTGTGGACAAACGATCGCAATATCTTTGGCTGCGTTTAAAGTTCCAGCTAATTGGGTAATTACCTCTGGCTTAAATGTCACATCTGGATTCACCAAGACATAGATTTTACTGGGGGAAGCTTCAACTGCTCTATTATTACCTTTGGCGAAACCTAAGTTTTGCTGGCCTTTGATGCCAATAAAAGTGTTGGGATATTTACTACTAAATTCATCGAGGATTTGCGGACAATTATCAACAGAAGCATTGTCATAAACTACTATTTTGCCTGTATTTGCATAATACTTTTTAATAGTGGACAGGCATGACTCTATTGAACCTCTTAATGTCTGAGACGAGTTCCAAGAAACAATGATAAAAGAAAGCTCGTTGATAACTGTCATGAGCTACACACTCCCATAAACACCTTTATGTGTGTGAAGACGATTACATCGCCATCAACACCTAAATAAATTGACAATTCCTATCCAAAATTGGTTATCTTTTTTCATTCCTCCTCAAGCTAAATTGGAAAAGTTTTTACAGATAAATTAGCATCTAATTGCGAAACTAGATTTGGTTACTTATTTATCACTAAATGGTTATATAGCTAATTGAAATTTTATAAAAAATTATATGTATTCAATTTTGTCAAGCAGTTATGCAACATACAGATAATTTTACTCATGGAGAGTATAATTTCAACCAACTGGGAATATTGATACGAGAATTATAGTATTTCTACAGTAAACTATTCCTGGTAATTTTGATCGTTCTCTCACTAATTTAGTACTTATCAAAGTAGATTGCATGATGATTTTATACTATTTCTGTCGTAATTATACGAGAAAAAAATGGCAAAACTTCTGAAATTATAATATTTTATGTATTGTATTTTACATCAATATTGTTGTAGCAAAATGTTGAATTGCTATTAGAAGCATCAATATCGATACTCCCGAAATCATGCTTGACTAATACCGTATTTTCATGGATTTAATTGTATAAATAAGTTAGTCTATCTCTAGAGTAAAATAATTAAAATGTAAAAAATGTTACTGAATAATTATTAGGCAATGCAGTTTATCTACTAATTAAAAGATGAGGAATTTGCTGAACAGTCTCTGTGCTAACATTCTCAATAAATGGAGAAGCATCTAAAGTTGGGTAATGCCCTCAACGTGAAAATCGTCATCAGGCCAATAGCGTAAAATATGCTTTCTACCGTAGCCCAATAACTAGGGGTAGCAACATGAAATTTATCAATGCAGTTGCAAAAGTGATGCAAAACTTAGGCAACCACAGATTTGGGAAATGTAATATATGTGGTAGTCCAACAGTTTTTCTCTGCATTGATGTTTTCAGTGTTCGTAATAATATGTACTGCCCTTTTTGCCGTAGTTCTTCACGAAAAAGGCACGTTGCTAAAATATTGATTAATGAAGTATTGCCAACAAGCAAGGCAATAGCTGATGTTGCTAAAAACCAGTCATTAACTATTTATAATACTGATGTTGATGATGCATTCTATCAAATATTACATCATCAAAATTCATATATTTGTTCTACTTTCTCTCCCGAAGTTAAACCGGGAACTGAAATCCGTCCAGGGGTATTTTGTCAAGATTTAGAAAATTTGACTTTTGATAATGAAAGTTTTGATGTTGTGATTACCGAAGATGTATTTGAGCACGTCAGAAATCATGAACGAGGTTTGCGAGAAATACACCGGATTTTAAAAGTAGGTGGCTACCATATTTTTACAGTGCCCTGTAACTTTGATTGTGCAACTATTGTGAGAGTCGATACTTCTGGTAAAGAAGATATTCATTTACTGCCGCCAGAGTATCACGGGGACAGAATTCGCGGCAAGATTTTGGCTTATAGAACTTTTGGTATTGATATTTATGAGTTATTAGAAAATATTGGATTTACCACGAAAGTAGATTTTTCTAATTATCTAGACCAAAAGAATGGCATCTTCGACAGTTACATTTTCTGCTCTCAAAAACTCTAACGTAACTGTAATATTAACTCTTCATTTGAATACTCTAGATATGTTTCTTTAAAATACCAATGAAATCTTTAATTCTTAGCACTTTTGATATTAATGGTGGTGCGGCGCGCGCGGCGTATCGTTTGCATCAAGGGCTAAGAAAAATTAATATAGATTCGCAAATGCTAGTACAGTATAAAACTAGCAGCGATCGCACAGTGATTAGTTATCAAAATAAGCTAGAAAAATGGCTCAACCAAATGCGGCCGACTTTAGATAACTTACCGCTGAAGTTTTATGCAGGTAATCATGATGAAAGCTTTTCTCCGCAATGGTTTCCTGACTTAATTCAGCCTAAGCTCAAATCTCTATCTCCTGATATTATTAATATCCATTGGGCTTGTGGTTATCTGCAAATTGAAAGCGTGGCGAGATTTACTCAACCTGTGGTTTGGACTTTGCATGATATGTCTGTATTTACAGGTGGCTGTTATTATAGTTTGGATTGCGATCGCTACCTCAACTCTTGTGGTGCTTGTGTACAATTGCAAAGTCACAAACAGCAGGATTTATCGCGGTGGGTATGGCAACGCAAAGCTAAAACCTGGCAGCCGCAAAATTGTACAATTGTCACACCAAGTATTTGGCTAGCTGATTGTGCTAAAAAAAGTTCTCTATTGCAGGACTTTCGTGTAGAAGTGATTCCCAATGGTTTAGATATTCAAAGATATAAACCGTTAAACCGAGATATAGCCCGAGAATGGCTCAATCTACCCCAAGATAAGCAATTAGTGCTATTTGGTGCAGCCGCAACTAATCATCCCAGAAAAGGATTTAATTTGTTGTTGTCAGCCTTAGAAAATTTGGCACAAGCTGGATATCAAGACAATATGGAACTGGTAATTTTTGGTTCCTCTTCACCCGATACCACCAAAAATATCGGCTTTAAATGCCATGATTTAGGCAGTTTCAACGATGATATTACCTTAGCCTTAGTTTACGCCGCCGCAGATGTATTTATCGCCCCATCTGTGCAAGATAACTTACCAAATACGGTGATGGAGTCTCTTAGTTGCGGTACTCCTTGCGTCGCTTTTAATATCGGCGGGATGTCCGATATGATAGAACATCAACAAAATGGCTACTTAGCGCAACCCTTGGAGATAGAGAGCTTGGCACGTGGTATTGTTTGGGTATTGTCAGATTGCGATCGCTTACAAAAACTCAGACAACGCGCCCGTGAAAAAGCTGAACAAGAATTTTCCCAAGATTTGCAAGCACAACGCTATTCTAATTTGTTTAGAGAAATACTCATAAATTCGGAGTCAGGAATTTAGGGCTGACTGCTATTAGCAATTTCTAAATTCGTGAAGTCTAGGAGGATAAACACAGATAAATTTCTAACTCAGCAGATTAGGAACCGCTATGTTGAACTCAAATACTGAAGAGGAAACCTTGAATATCAACACCAACATCTCCAAAGGAGAAACAAATTATTTTTTCTACATCTTGATTCTTTACAGCATAGCAGTGTTATATCTCATTCCCTATGACCTAAAACTGCCATACGCTAGGTTTTGTTTACCTCTACTCACAATTATTCTAATTTTACAACTAGGTTATTACAAAAGTAAGTTACTCATTGGTGATATTATCGTTGTCTGTTTGGTTTTAGTAGTAACTATCTTCAATTTTTCTAGCTATCAGCTATTTCGATATAGTTTACCTATCTGCCTCACTGCAATTTGCTTTAGTGGTAGCCCTTATATTCCTATCAAAAGAAGCTATTTAGTAGGTTTATCTTGGGTTTCTCTAGCATCGATGATTTACCAAATGTTAAGCTATAGGCGTTTAGAGTTTGATAATAGCCAAAGAGTTGCTTTAAGCAATGGCGACCCTAATGTTTCTGGCTTATTCATGCTCTTGTTTTTCTATCTATGTGTCAAAATTAAATTTAAACCAGGAATAATTTTAGCTTTGATCTCTACAGTCTTTTTTCTAAGCCGTAATTATTTTCTCACATTATGTATATTTTTTCTACTAGCTCTTTTAGAAAAGCCTTTATTTAAGATATTTAGTAAAATTCATTTTTCTCTGATTTTTCTCTTAGCTAATTTATTTGGTTTATTGGTAGGAGAGTTCTTTTTAAACCAAGTAGAAGTTGGCTTTGTTTATGACACAGGTGCCAGTCGTCTCTTGTCTTTTAATGACAAATCTAATTTAGTGAGATTTGAGGCGAATCGGTTTTTAATTAATTCTTATACCAATGATTTAAGTTTAGCCTTAAAAGGCTATGGAGAAAACTACGAATCTGTATTTAGACCGATAGGCGCGATTATCCATAACTCATTTTTAGAAGTAATTGCATATACTGGTATTCCCTTGGGAGTACTTTATTTCTTCATTTTGTTAAAAGTTATTAGTGGCTACTGTACTCAAGAAAATTTAAAATATATTTTCTCTTACCTATTCTTCTGCTTATTTCTGCATACTGGACTGCAAGGAGTCGCACCATTACTATTTATCAGTATCTTGGCGATGTCAGTAGAAACTCAAAAATCTAATAAAATTATCTTATTCAACAATCTTGAGTATTGATATATCACAATGTCGCTGAAATTTTCTATTATCACGCCCAGTTTTAATTCCGAAAAAACTATCGAAAAAACAATTTTAAGCGTAATTTCTCAAAAACGTGACTCAGCAATCGAATATATCATTATTGATGGTGGTTCTACAGATAAAACCTGCGAATTTATGCAAAAATATGCAGATTCTATAGATGTATTTGTCTCTGAACCTGACAATGGCCCTTATGATGCTATGAATAAGGGAGTAAGTCTAGCGACAGGCGATATTATTGGCATTATTAACTCCGATGATTGGTATCACGACAAGGCTATGAAGATAGTAGAGTCTGCATTTTTACAAAATCCAGATATTGATATAATTTACGCGCCTGTAGATAATTATTTCTCTGGTAATTTTATTGCTACCTTTATGCCTGGCAGTTTAGATAAATTACCCATTAGATTTACTTTAAACCATCCTAGCTGTTTTATTAAAAAGACAGCCTACGATTTAGTAGGTTTATATGATTTGCAATACAAAATTACAGCAGATTATGATTTAGTTTTACGTTTATATTTAGCCAAACTCAAGTTTCATTTTGTCAATATTCCCTTAGCTGCTTATTCACTGAATGGGATGAGTTCTTCAACTAAACCTTGGGATAGAGCGAAATTAATTAAAGAGTCTTGGATAATTAGTCAAAAAGCATCTGTTAATTTAGATAGTACTCTCAACAAGCAACGTTTACAAGCTTATCTAGCATGGATTTTTAATGAGATTTTTGCAATTCCGGCTCGATATTTTTTAAAACCACCTTTGGCTAGAAAGCTCAAAAAAATACTCAATAGATTTATTAAAAATTCTATTTCCGATGAATATGGTAAATGGTAGTTAATTTATGACTAGAATTTTATTTATTTCTGCACACGCGCCTACAAATTACTATCCTCAAGCTGGGCAAAAAATAGCTTTGAGACATTTAGAAAACTATATTCATACTGGCGCAATTGTAGATGTTGTAGTGATTGCTAATCAAGCTGAAATTACTGCTGCTACTGACTTAATTTCGCTTGTTGGTAATCATCTTTATACTTATCCTTTAAAAAGATGGGATAAAGTGATTAGTTGTTTAACTCATTTGCATATCCCTTTAAAATTTGCTACGCGGTGGCAAAATATAGTAGCAAAACAACTGCTGCAATTGTTGCAAACTTACACTTATGATGTAGTGCATTTTGAATATCCTCATGCAGCAGTTTATCTGCAATATGTGCAGCCTTTGATTAATTCACCAGCTACAAAAATTATCATTAGTGTACATGATTTAATTTTTCAATCATTTTTACGCAAAGCTGAAAAGAACCATATTTTAGGTATAGAAGCTGCCAAATTATTCCAATATGAGAAAAATCTATATTCCGCCGCTAAGGAAATCTGGGTTTTATCTCAAAAAGACCGTGATATTTTAACTTCCTTATTTGCTATTGCTGAAACAAAAATTCTTGTTAATCCGCCAAAAATTAATAAATTTTTCTCCCAAATTAAGCGTCATCCTGCAAACATTGAGCATAAAAGTCTGCTTTTTTGGGCAGCAATGGATAGACCAGAAAATGAACAAGCAATCCTCAATTTTGTGGATAGTTGTTTTCGCTATTTGCTAGAAAAAGACCCAAATTTTAAACTTTATATTGTTGGTGCTAAACCTTCAGCAAAAGTTTTAACCTTAGCAACTGAGCAAATTATTGTGACTGGATTTGTAGAAGATCCTACACCATATTTTGAGCAAGTACAAATAGGTATTGTGCCTTTACTTGAGGGTGCCGGGATTAAGTTGAAGACACTGGAAATGCTGGCGGCTGGTTTACCTGTAATTGCTACTACTATAGGTGCTGAAGGGGTGGATTATGCCAATAAGAATTTAATGGTAAATGATAATTTTGATGATTGGGTGAAATTAATTCATCAGTTCTGCGAGGTGAAAAAGTTTTACTGAGGATTCAATACTACTTGGTTAAGCGTTTTGAACTCAAAATTAGTTTTGAGTAAAAGGTTAAAGTTTTTTTCTTTCCCTTTTTCCCCTTAACTGACAAGTATTGAGTTAGGATTTAGTTATAATGTGCAGTAAATCTTGATGGTGCGTTAGCCTGCGGCGTAACACACCCTACTTCTAATATTAGATAAAGGCTTATACGTTAGCTTCGGTTAACTCTAACTCGCGTCGTCTAGGTACATCATAAATCATGAAATCATGAGCCATATCTGTATTGGGGAAAATAGCTCTAGCTTCTTTAAGTAAATCTTTCAACTCTATAACATTACCCGGTGCATAACGAGGGCTAAAATGAGTCATGATCAGGCGATGTGCTTGAGCAGCTAAAGCGGTTTGTGCTGCCATTGTGGTGGTGGAATGCAACCTTTGAAAAGCCATGTCTGCATCTTGATGAGCAAAAGTTGCTTCGTGAATTAACACATCTGCATCCTGCGCTAATTCCACTGCACCTTCACAAAAAACTGTGTCTGTACAATAAGCTATTTTGCGTCCGATTTCTGTAGGGCCGCACAGGTCTTTACCATCTATGACTCTTCCATCGTTGAGAGTTACTATTTCACCGCGCTTGAGTTGACCATAAACTCGTCCTGGAGGAATTTGCAATTCCTTGGCTTTGTCAATATCAAAGCGTCCAGCGCGGTCTTTTTCTGCAACTCGGTAGCCAAAACTTGTAATGCGATGATGCAAAGGCCCACAGGTAACTGTAAACTCATCATCTTCATAAATTACCCCTGGACGGATGGCATGAACTTTTACAGGGTAAGAAAAGTGCGTGTAGGAGTAACGTAAGGATGCTTGGATATATTCATTTAACCCCGGCGGGCCATAGATATCAACTCGTTGCACGTTTCCAGCCAAACCACAACTAGCAAGCAGTCCCATCAAACCAAAGATGTGGTCGCCGTGCATGTGGGTAATAAAAATTCGGGATAGTTGGCTAATTTTCAGTTCACTCCGCAAAAGCTGATGCTGAGTACCTTCACCACAATCGAATAACCACAGTTCTGCCCTTTGGGGTAATCTGAGGGCAACACTGGAAACATTACGCGCTCTTGTGGGTACACCGGAACTTGTCCCTAAAAATGTGATCTGCACAGCGTTCTTTAGTCTTCCTCTTGCTTACTCAATTTGACGCTCTTTTATCTATAGTGGCATGGTTTGAGATTTCGTAGTTTTGGTATCAGGATTGGGGGTTGGGGACTGGGGACTAGGAAGAAGAATAAGGGCTTCCAAATCAATAAATATTTTATAGCTGTGTAAGCAGAGAAACAGAGAGGAAAACTATGATAATTATCTTCGCTCTCAAAATTGGGTAATTTAGTTTCTGGAAGTCGCTAAAAGTTTACTGAGGTTTTTTCAAGTTGCTGGTATTTAGCGAGTTTGTCGGCTGCGTTAGTTATGTTATTCTCCGCACCTTTGTATTTTAAGTACCCGAATATCGTTTTCGGGTACTCTTGACCCATTATCTGTATTAAGTATGAAATATTACAGTAACTAATGGTAGAAATGCTAGGAGTAAGCTAGGGCAGACCCACAATTGCGCTGTTGGGATTGGCTCCGGTGGTGCTAATAGTGCTTCAATTCTTTGTTCTAAGCGATCGCCTGTTCCTGGTGAACCTAAAGCTGCACAGCATACTTCCGATAATACGGGGGTGGTACTCACTACTAACAACAGTGATTCTGCTAGCAGCAAGGGGTCAACCTGGGATGCAGCGTAACCATCAGCCCGGAGTTCACGCAAAACTAACAGTTCTTCCCACAATGCTTCTGTATTAGGCAACCAAGCGGTGCAGGAACGTATCCAACCCAGCCAGAAAAACCAGAAGGTGTCTCGGTAATGGTAATGCCCTTGTTCATGTGCCAAGACTGTTTCTAAATGCTCTGGTGAGAGTGTTTGCAGTAATCCTTCGCTCACAACTAATTCGGGGTGCCAAAAACCAATTTGACCTGCGAAGAGTGCCCCTGTGTTGAGCAGTCGGAGGTTTCTGTCACCGAAAGGTACTAAAGGATAATTACGGGCAGATTTTACAGACTGCCATCCTTGGTAAGCGTGTTTAATGCATAAAACGCTAAAAATTGCAAGATAGCTAAACGCTAAGATATAACTGCCCCAACCTGTATACATTCCGCCCATTTTGCCTTGTGGCCCCATGCATAGCACAGCGATCGCAGTCATAAATAGTAGTAAAGGCGGGAAGAGGAATAAAAATAGCGATCGCCTCCACCGTAAACTCCAATTACCTTGGGGTTGATTCCATGAGCATCTTAACCACCAAGCAACTGCCAAAGCAGTCAAAATCATGATTAAATGTATCATTTCCCCTCCCTGGCTTGACGTGCGGCTTGAATGCGTTTTGCGATCGCTTCTATTTGATTGCTGCTGGCTTCATCGAGACTATCGGCAAAAGCAGCAATAACATCAGGATTACCCACTGCCAAAAATCGCTGTAATTGTTCATGGGCTTTAATCATCTCAGCTTGCTGCTTTGTCAGCAACGGTCGCCAATAAAATGCCTTTCCTTTTTTGTCGCAAGCTAGCCAACCTTTATCAGTCAGGCGACGGAGAACGGTAGTTACAGAGGTATAAGCTAACTCCCGGTTGGGGTCAGAGAGAATGCGATCGTGTACATCCTTCACTGTAGCTGAACCCAGTTCCCAGATGATCTGCAAGATTTCTGCTTCTAAAGGGCCTACGGACAATTGTTTAGGACGGTAGTCTGGTAAAGGAGCCATATCAATTTTGATTTTTAGATTAGTGGATGAGTGGATTCGACGTGAAAATTCCCCTCTCATTTCCTAGATTGAGCCTGAGTGCGCGTGATTGTAACCGCGCAATCTAGCTTCAGATATATATATCTTTTCTCAGATTACAAGTAATTGTCGGGAATTGGGCATGGGGCATTGGTAATTGGTAATTGGTGTTTGTCATTAGTTATTTTTTCCTCATCTCCCTCATCCCCCTCGGGCGGGATGCAAATCAAAAATATAAATAGCTAAAATTATATATATGTTAAGTTAGACATTTATTTAAATCATCTACATAAAAGCTGTGAGCAATCAAGGCTTTGAAAACATCCTCAATATTGATGCACAAACACCATCATTAGAGAGCTATAAATTTAGTTGGTTTGACTGGTTTTGTTTATGGTATCCCCCAGGTTGGTTGATTTTATTTAATCGCCACTGGCAGCACTATCATGCCGATCCAGATGGTTGGAATTGGTGGGAATATTTATTATTTTTACTGCCTGGTGGATTTTATTTAGCAATGCTGAGTCGTTGGCTGCGTCTTGGTTTTCGGGCACCCCGTAAAGAAATTGGTGAATTTGAACCAAAATATCAACAAGCTTTTCGTGACGAAATTCTAGCTCCCATTGTTAAATATTATTTTCAAGGGGAATTACAACAAATAGAGAATTTGCCAGCAACAGAGCCGTTAATTGTGGCAATGAATCATGCAGGTATGTCTTTTCCTTGGGATTTTATCACTTTGGCTTATTTATTAAGCCAGGAAAAAGGATGGACAGTACAACCTTTAGCAGGACTATCATTATTTGAACATCCTTGGGTAATTTGGTGGTTACCGCCTGGATGGTCAAGAGTTTTAGGTGGTGTGCGCGCCAAGTTAAATGATTTTGAAGGGGCTATACAGCAGCGTAAAATTGTTTTGTACGCACCTGAAGGTTTACGCGGGCCGCAGAAAGGTTGGCACAGACGCTATCAACTGGAAAAATTTGATGTGAGTTTTATGCAGTTGAGCGATCGCTATCAAGTTCCCATTGTCCCAGTTATTTGCATCGGCAACGAATCTTTGCATCCTTGGACAAGGAATCTCAAAAAATTACAAAGCCTATTCAAATTACCCTTTTTGCCTTTATCACCTTTAATGCTGCTATTGCTACTATTTCCTTCAATGGGTGTTTGGGCAATGAAAACGCGTCTGCGTTACTTTATTCAACCTGTAGAGCAAAATATTATTGATGGTGAAAACAAAGAACGAGCAATAGTTTATCAACAAGCGCAAACATTACGCGAAAAAATGCAAATGCACATCAATCAACTGCGAGGTACGGTATAGGAATCTTTGCTAATTGCCAAAAAATCTGGAATTTTATAGCAAATTGAACAAAAAGCAGATTTTTATTTGTAAATTAGCTAAAAAGATAGCTCATCCACTGCATTTAACTTTCAGTAAAATCCATGACAGTGTATTTACGATAGGATGCATTCTGCTTTCTCTAAACTTTAGGAAGTCTTCAAAGCATTTCCCGCAAAAATTACCTGGCATAAGTGAAATTTCCATCACCATAATGGGGTCAGAGTGTAACGCTATTTATAATTATTCGTGCAGCGAGTTAAGAATGCATGAGCTACTGCTTAAATCCTACCTGTCCCCATCCAGAAAACCTGGCCTATAGCCAAAGGTGTCAGTCTTGTGGCTCAAAGTTACTTTTATGCGATCGCTATCGAGTACTCAAACCATTAGGTCAGGGTGGCTTTGGTGCAACTTTCTTAGCCTACGATGAAGGCTTACCAGGAGAACCGAGTTGTGTAATCAAGCAGCTGCGTCCCACAGCCACCGCACCACATGTTTTGCAGATGGCGCGAGAACTGTTTGAGCGAGAGGCCAAAACCTTAGGTAAGATTGGCAATCATCCTCAGTTGCCAAGGCTATTAGACTATTTTGAAGATAATCAGCAATTTTACTTAGTTCAGGAATACATTAGCGGCGCTACTTTACAACAAGAGGTTCAGCGTAACGGCAATTTTAGCGAAGCTGGAGTCAAGCAGTTCTTAAGTGAAATTTTGCCATTGCTGCAATATATTCACGAGCAAAAGGTAATACACCGTGATATTAAACCCGCAAATTTGATTCGCCGCACTGAAGATGCTCGAATGGTACTGATCGACTTTGGTGCAGTTAAAAACCAAGTTACCCAAGGCGTAAACGGCCAATCAGAACAAACAGCCTTAACTGCTTATGCAATTGGTACTCCTGGTTTTGCGCCACCAGAGCAAATGGCAATGCGTCCCGTCTACGCCAGTGATATCTACGCATTAGGAGTCACTTGTATTTATCTACTGAGTAGTAAAACTCCTAAAGATTTAGAATACAATCCCACTACTGGAGAAATGATCTGGGAGCCAATTGTACAGGTAAGTGACCATTTAACAAGCGTTTTGCGGAAAATGTTAGAGGTATCAGTACGCAACCGCTACAAAACAGCGCAAGAAGTCCTCAGAGGGTTGCAAATGGAACCCTACATTGAAAGTTTAGCGAAAGGAATGCTGGCTAAATCTGATGTAGGAGCGAAAGAGCATATACATAACCAAATAGCAAATTCTGCTATTTTATGTAGTAGTCCACCTGGTAGTGCTAGTAGTGCAGGAGTAGCACAGGTAGCCGCAGCAATCCGAGCTAGACGCGCTAAAACAGCCGAAAATGGAGCCAATGGGGTAATGCGTCCAAAAGCGATGATGGCTAAGTCTACCAACTTTGAAAACCACAACAGTCATGGTTCGCAAAACCACAATCCCAATGTGGTACGTAAGTTAAGTACCCAGAATTTACTCACCGCCTATCTGAAAGGAAGGCGGGATTTTGCTCTCCACAATTTGAGTATGCTCAACCTGCAAGGCGCTGATTTATCGGGGACAAATTTCAATTCGGCTAAATTGCAGAAAACTAACCTTCAAGGCGCTAACCTCAATAACAGTGACTTTGGTAGAGCTAGTCTGACTGATGCCAATCTTAGGGATGCTAACCTGACTAAAGCTTACTTTAGTAATGCTGATTTAGAAGGAGCAGATCTGCGAGGTGCTGATCTCAGCCATGCTTATCTCAGTAATGCTAATCTTAGAGGCGCTAACCTTTGTGGAGCTATTCTCACTGGTGCCAAAATTACTGATGAGCAGTTGGTACTAGCCAAGACAAACTGGATGACTGTACGTCCCAATGGTAAAAGAGGTTTGCTGTAATGTTAGCTATGGCAAGTGTTTTTGATTGTTAACTACTTAAAAACACTTCTTGGAATTATTGGTATATATAAAGTTTAAAATTTTTAGATGTTAGTAGCTAACTATCTATTAGTCTAGTGGGAATACTAGTATTAGTAAATTTACTTATTTTGAGTTGTCCGTAGCGCTACAAATATGCGAATATATAGCAGGCATAATGATTGATTAACTGACTTACAGATGAAATTGCAAATATAATTTAACTTTCACAAATTTAATTGCCAGGCTATATCTAAGTCGGTAAGTGAAAACATTTAAGTATATTTAAGGTATGCCATACTAAGGATCTAAAATATAGCAATAGCTTCAAAATTTTAATTCGCAATTCTTGCGGAATTTATGATAAAAATTGGTATTATTCCTGAAAATATAGAGATAAAATCTGGAATTACTATGTTATGCCACAGCTATCAAGCATCATACAAAAAGTATTTCCACAATTAAAGTAGCTCTATGCCTATATAGTTCAACAATTAGGGATAAAACTAATAGCAATAACTACTCTATATTATCCAATTTATTTTTGAATTACGTAGGTATGCTAGCTAAAAGTAATATGCTAAAGCATTACATATGCGTTCTAACGCATTATGTCAATAGCATTATTTTGTTAGTTAAGATTTTTATAACAATATATGTATATGCCTGATAGTAGATTAGCATTGATTTTTTGAAAATGCTTAACACACCTCCTTGCTTTTTATATTCCCTACAGCCTATTAACAATTTATAACCTTAACGGGTAATCTAATGAAGCCAATTTTATTCCTATATATGACAAACAAAGAAAAATAATTTACAATAAAAAATAAACAGTTACAATATTTGTACTCAACACTTTTACTAAAATTTATGAATGCTTGGATGAAGGAAATTTTTACATCGAAATGAAAAATTTGATATTTGTTACTGCTTAAGCGTTTTAGCAGATATCTGCAATAAAACTGCAGCAGATTAATAGCAAAATTCTGTTTTATCGGCATATATCAGATAAAAACAGATGAAATGTTGTGTGTTTGTCGAATAGAATAGGCTAAATTCAGTTTTTGCTATAATTTAAGCATTATTCCTGATATTAGGCTAAAAAATCAAATTAATGACCGAAATTAGCAATTTACATTTCTTGAAGGCAAAAGGCTCATCTATGAGAGTTGAGTTACAAGATAAAGAATTAGAAAGACGATTAAATTTGTTTCAGGTATTCGTCAAGCTATATGAACAAAATAGTAGTCTTTTAGAGGAAATTTTCCAACTCGAGAACATTGCTCAGGAATCGTTTCTAGCAATGCAACCTATTTATATACAAGGCGTAGTGAATGATGCAGTTGTTTATATCATTACTAATCTTTGTGATAATAAAACACAAAATTTACACCAGTCACAGCAAATTTGGACTATAGGTCGGGATATTAGTAATGGTATCGCGATTGATGACCAATATCTATCTGAACGCCATGCTGCAATTCAATATATTAACGATAAAGGCTTCTACTTAATTGATTTTAAAAGCAGCAATGGCTCATTTGTAAATGGAGAACAAGTTTTTCAGCCTACGAAACTTCATGATGGCGATCGCATTCGCTTAGGGCTGATTACTTTTGATTTTTTTATTAATCATTCTTGCCGTACTCTACCAACAGTCGCTGTGGAATTATTGATGCACCTTGTTCAAGGTGTAGATGACAATCCCCAAAAAATCTTTACCCCGGGCAGTGAGCCACCAGAATTTCCTATGCAAAAATTGAATCATGCTTTCCATCTAAGTGACGATTCAAGCTTAATGAATAATTTTAAATATCAGCATACTCACGTCACTCTAGAAGATAAGTCTGAAATCTTAGAGCGTTTTTTCAGCCAACAATTGGCTCATCATCAAATCTCAAAAATTCAAAATTCTCACCTTATGGAGGGATAGCATAGATACCCCTCTTGTGTCATTTTCCGGGTATTCTAAATAAAAAGATGAAAAGAAAAAACCCTTTTTGATTTGGTATGAGTTAAAGAATCAACAAAAAAATAGTGTCTGCTGTTGAAATGAGCAAACACTATCATAAACTTATGGCAAACAAGGAAACACTTATTCAACTACTTATCTACATCTGGAACGAAATCGGGGCGTTGTTTATCTTCCCAACCTAGAGGACGTTTAGAGTTATACCAAGCAATAGAACCAATCACAGCAGATGCAATAAAACCTACAAGCAAAACTACTGTGAGTACTAGTGAGTAATTAAAACTGCTTTCTGTAGCTAATGAAGCTTCTGTAAGAAAATAAGCAAAGGCAACATTGAACATAAATTTGTAACCTTAAATTATTAATTAGTTAAACCTGAATTGATAATTGGATTTCCTGATTCCTGCATTCAAAATCAAATTTACATCAGTCCGAATATGATTTGGTAAAGCAAGAAGGTAGAGTAAATAATATTTTTATTGTCATTATTTTCTACCTTCTTATGCAAATATCTGTTAATTAATCTACAGCTTTCTTAATTTCATCCTTGACGTTTTCGGCTGTATGGCGCACTTGAGATTCTACTTGCTTTGCTTGTCCTTCAGCCTTATCATTGGGGTTACCAGTGATGTCACCAACAACTTCTTGGATTTTACCTTCGATATTTTTGGCAACAGCTTTGGCTCTATTTTCTAAACTCATACATTTGCTCCTAAGTTTTAGTTATTTGTTTAATGTGGTTCAAGTCATTCAATGTTTATAGATTAGCTTGTTATTTTTTGCGGCGATTCTATCTTGAGAAGATAATTGATCAGTTTTTTGATAATTCCCTATATATAATTTTGGGCTAGCTCAACTCATCTTGAAGATTTCTAGGAATAATTTCTCGATAGAGGTAGGCTCTTTGTCAGTTCTATCTCTAGATAATAAGTTCTCTGTCTGGTGATAGGGTAATTGGAAGAATTAAATAGCGGATTCCTGAGGAGTAAAGCATTTCAGGAATTTACAGTTATATTCCCCTCACTCACCTTTCCTAAAGATTTGGATATGTTACGGCTTGGGTCTAACACATCCTACAGTAGCGGGTTGATGAGATATATATAATTTTAGGGGCACAATATATTGTGCCCCTACTGTGCGCGATCGCCTGAAATATGATGTATAGCATTCCTATATGTGCAAGCCAATCTACAGTTCTATGTTTCTCTTCCTGTTCCCTACCTTAATTTGTCGTTTCGGAACTAATTTAGGATTGCTATATTTAAATTTTCTCTAACAACAGCTTATTTGCAGGCTGTTAGATGGCAAAATGTAAGAGTTATGTTTTTGTATAGTTAATTGACTTTGAGCTAGTTGGTAATTGACCATCCTGAACTCGATATCAGCTTGGGATTTAGGCTGCAATCATCTGAGTTTTTAACGATCAATATCTGTTTCTAACAACAAGATTGTGGTTTCATAACCAATTCTACCCATTTCTGGCTCGTCTCCCATTTCCATTTCTACATAATATGCCCAAGTCTCTGAATTAGGGCTACACTTGACTATCATTCCCATACCACCGATAAATTCTACTGTTTCCCCAGGCGAAAATTTAGGTATTGTCAAACTATTTGCACTCATTGCAATCACCGTTTTTATTTCATCTATTTAGTTCAATTTATAATGCACTATTGTTATTTCCTGCTCTATCGCAAGTTTAAATTTAGGCATTATTTATTTAATTCTTCCGAATCAAGTTGAATAATCTCTAGAATGAATATCAGCTTTTATTAAATTATTTGGTATCCTGAATAACATAAGATTTTAATTAATATTACTCTATGTTAAAATAAACTAAAAAGTATTAAAAAAATTTAGAGTATACTTTAAAAGCTATTGAGTAGCTAGCAAATATGCAATGTCTTCCATAGCTTTATTTTGGGGAAGAGGAGATAAAAATTCATGCTCGCAAGCCGATATAGTTGCAATTGACAAGAGAAATGTTCAACCATTTGAAGATTGGAAGTAAAATAGGGGCTAGTTTCGCTTTAGGTTTGGCAATTTTAAGCGCCATTGGTTATGTTTCCTATCGCACAACCCAAGCACTGATTACAACTTCGTACTGGGAAAACCATACATATCAGGTGCTAGGACTGCTGGATGAAATAAGTTCCAAAGTTAAAGATGCGGAAACGGGACAACGTGGTTACATTATTACTGGAAAAGAGCCATATCTAGAACCATATCAGGCTGCGATCGCATCTTTAGAGCAACCTCTCCAAAAACTCCGCAAGTTAACTGCTGATAACCCCAGTCAACAAAGTCGGCTGAATATTTTAGAGCCATTAGTCAACGAAAGGATAAATGTCCTGAAAAAGGTGATTACGGCGCGACAAAATCAAGGCTTTGAAGCTGCTCAGAAGTTGGTGCTGGTGAATGAAGGAAAGCTGTTGATGGATCACATTCGCAGCCTGACTGAGGAAATGAAACAATACGAGCGTGAATTATTAACACAACGTTCAATTCAGGCAAAAACAGCAGCTGAACAAACTACTGCTACTATCGTTTATGGCATTCCTATATCTTTTATCTTGATAGCTTTAATTGGCTATATGCTATCTCGAAATATCTCTCAACCTCTGGAGAAAATTGCTCGTGTCGCTGGCAAAATTGCGGATGGTGATTTATCTACAACTTTACCAGATACAGAACGCCAAGATGAAGTCGGGATACTCACACATAGTTTCAATCAAATGATTGCTAATTTACGAGAAACTAAGCAATTAAATGAAGAGCAAAACTGGTTAAAATCGAATCTGGCTGATTTGAGTAACAGTCTTCAAGGAAGGAGAAATTTAGCCAATGTCACACAATTGATATTATCGCGGTTAGCTACTTTAGTGGGAGCGCAACAAGGCGTTTTCTACGTGGTGGATTCCGTAGAAAATCAGCCTGTGATGAAGTTATTGAGTAGCTATGCTTATAATGAAAGAAAAAATTTAGCCAATCAATTTCACTTAGGGGAAGGCTTAGTAGGACAATGTGCTTTAGAAAAGCAAAGAATCTTACTTACCCAAGTTCCCAATGATTATATTCGTATTAGTTCTGGCTTAGGTGAAGCGCCACCGTTAAATATTATTGTCTTACCTGTATTGTTTGAAGACCAGGTAGTTGCTGTTATTGAACTCGCATCATTCCAAACTTTTAACCAATTACATTTAACTTTTTTAGAGCAAGTTACTACAGTTATCGGCGTAGTCTTAAACGCGATTAAGTCCGATATGCTCACTCAGGAACTACTCCAGCAGTCTCAGGATTTAACCGAAGAATTACAACATCAACAATCAGAATTGAAGCTGAGTAATCAAAGGCTACAAGAACAAGCGCAGGAGTTAGAAGAATCGCAATTACTGCTGAAACAACAACAAGAAGAGTTACAACAATCCAACGAAGAATTACAACAATTAAATGAGGAATTAGAAGAAAAAGCAGAATTGCTAGAGACGCAAAAACGAGAAGTTGAAGTTAAAAATCAACAAATTGAACAAGCAAGACTGTCTTTAGAAGAAAAAGCCAAACAATTAACGCTAACCTCAAAATATAAGTCAGAATTTTTAGCTAATATGTCCCATGAATTACGGACACCGCTGAATAGCTTATTAATATTGGCGCGCTTAATGGCAGAAAATTCCCAAGGTAATTTAACCGAGAAGCAAATTGAATATAGTCAAACAATTTATAGTGCAGGCAATGATTTACTGCGATTAATCAATGATATTTTAGATTTAGCAAAAATTGAATCTGGTAAGTTTGCGATTGAAAGAGAAGAAGTCAGATTTATAACTTTGCAAAGTTATCTACAAGGGAATTTCCACCAGCTAGCACTCGAGAAAAAATTGAGTTTTAATATCCAAGTTGACGGCAATTTACCACTCACATTTCATACTGACTCCAAACGTCTCCAACAAATTTTAAATAATTTATTAGCAAACTCTTTTAAGTTTACCGATAAAGGAGGAATTTCCTTACAAATTAGCCTAGTTAACGCAGATACGGTGGCTTTTGCTGTCAGCGATACAGGTATTGGTATTCCTAACGATAAACAGCAATTAATTTTTGAAGCATTTCAACAAGCAGATGGGACAACCAGCCGCAAATATGGCGGTACAGGCTTAGGTTTATCAATTAGTCGGGAACTAGCTCACTTGCTAGGTGGGAGAATTGAACTAGTTAGCCAACTAGGACAAGGAAGCACTTTTACACTTTATTTACCAATCCAGGGAGTTCGCAGCCAAGGACAAAGTAGAGGCGATACTTTACAAGATAAACAGAAAATTTCTCTACCTCCTCCAATTCCTGCACCTGCTGAAGCATCCCCACCTCCCGCAGTTCCGATCACTCCGCAAACCGAAGTTGCAGACGATAGAGACGCAATTCAAGCAGGCGATCGCGTTTTGCTGGTGATTGAAGATGATGTAAAATTTGTTCGCATCTTGCTAGATATGGCGCGCCAACAAGGGTTTAAGGTGTTGGTAGCCTTAAACAGCAAACAAGGTTTAGCTCTAGCACAACAGTTTAAACCCGATGCCATTACTTTGGATATCTGTATGCCAGATATCGATGGCTGGATGGTGCTAGATCGGCTCAAACATGACTCCCAAACGCGCCATATTCCCGTACATATCTTTTCCATTGATGATCGCCAACAACGTGGTTTAGAGTTAGGCGCGATCGCTTATGTACAAAAACCGGTGACTAAAGAACAACTGGTTGGTGCTTTAACCGATATTAAAGGCTTTGTTGAGCGTAAGGTAAAAAATCTGCTGGTAATTGAAGATGACCCAGTCCAAGCCCGCAGTATTATTGAGCTAATCGGTAATGGCGATGTTCACAGTACAGCAGTACATACAGCCGCCGCAGCCATAGCTACACTGCAATCCCAGCATATAGATTGTATTGTGCTGGATTTGGGTTTGCCTGACATGACTGGCTTAGAACTAATTGAGGAAATCAAACAACAACCCAACTGGTTAAAAATTCCGATTATTGTCTACACCGGGAAAGAACTTTCGCGTCAAGAAGAAACGCAATTGCGACGCTTGGCTGAGACAATCATTATTAAAGATGTGCGATCGCCTGAACGGTTACTTGATGAAACTGCCTTATTTTTACACCGTATCCAGGCAAATTTACCTCAGTCAAAACGGCATATCTTAGAACAACTCCGCAATTCCGATCCCATACTGGCAAATAAAAAGATTTTAATTATCGATGACGATGTCAGGAATATTTTTGCTTTGACTAGCTTGTTAGAAGGCTATCAGATGCAAGTATTATTTGCAGAGAATGGCAGAGATGGCATTGCTACATTGCAAGCCAACTCTAATATAGATATTGTCTTAATGGATATCATGATGCCAGAAATGGACGGTTATCAAACAACTCGCGCCATCCGTCAGCTAGAGGAATTCCGCACATTACCGATTATTGCTTTAACCGCCAAAGCTATGCAAGGCGATCGCGAAAAATGCATCGAAGCAGGAGCCTCAGATTATATTACCAAGCCCGTAGACACGGAACAACTACTTTCCCTGCTGCGGGTTTGGTTGTATCACTGAAGTCTAATTTTGAATTAATCAAAACTGCTGCATCTTGCTGCTTGCTATCTTGCGAATGACCCCCATAAATCTTGAGGTATAAGAAGCGAACCTATTTTTGGTTCTGCAGTATGATGTGCTTTTTTTAGTTGCATTAGTAAGATACAAATTAATACTCTGAAAGCTATTGCGCCAAATAAATTGAGCGCAGTTACTTTTTGATTTTTATTTTCTTATACGAGCGAGTTTGATTAAAAATATAGGGTAAATGTAAATTCAAAAATTAAAATAACAAGGAAAACCGAGTTTTTAAATAGACCCGGTTTTTGCTTTTTTAGTGAAATATTTTTCATATTTATTTAAGATTATATCCCAGATTTAGTGATATTAAAAAATGCAATTCTAACTTTGGGTAATATCTTCGTCTCACTTTAGAGAGTAGAAAATTAAGTGACAAAATATTATTTTGAATATATAAAAACATTGATATAAACCTTGCGGACTAATGAATACATCAAAAGCAATAGTCAGAAACACAGTTGCAGCAGTACAGCTAAAGCAGATTCAATTTTCACGACAAAATCTCATCCATCATTTAAATAATGATTGTCCTGGCAGTCACAATTGTCATTGCCTACCGATTAGCGGTAATAGATAATATTGCCAAAACATGGTTTACTAAGTAATAGCAATTAGCGATATGGGATGCATATTTGATTATTGCGAAGCTAGGTATAACTTTATTCCTTCTTTGCTGTCACTGTTCCCCCGTTCTCTTGTTACGCCAGTAATTTCAGCAATCACAGCAAATAGCTTATATTGAAATGTTTACAGTAAGAAGACTTTTTTATCTTCTTTCGCCTCTGTTATGACTTTACCCAAAGCAAAATTAGAAGATATTGAAATTCAGTTGCTACTTGAAGGAGTTTACCGTTACTGGGGTTACGACTTCCGGAATTATGCTGTTTCTTCTCTCAAACGTCGTATCCACAGTTTTATCAAAATAGAAGGCTGTACAAGTGTTTCAGAATTGCAAGCACGAGTGCTACATGATAGCAAATGTTTAGAAAGATTTTTGCTAAGTCTAACAGTAAATGTTACTTCTATGTTTCGTGACCCTAGCTTTTATCTAGCTTTAAGAAAAGAGGTAATTCCGCTATTGCGTACCTATCCTTTTATTCGCATTTGGCACGCGGGATGCTCCACAGGAGAAGAAGTTTACTCAATGGCAATTTTACTACAGGAGGAAAACCTTTATCAACGTTGCCGAATTTATGCTACTGACTTTAATGAAAAAGTGCTACAAAAAGCTCGAACTGGCATTTTTTCGTTAAAACTCATGCAAGATTATACCCAACTTTACCTGAAATCTGGAGGCAAAGAATCTTTTTCGCAATACTATACAGCCGCTTACGACAGTGCAATTTTTCGTGCTGCTTTGCGGGAAAATATTGTTTTTGCTCAACATAACCTAGCAACAGATAGCTCTTTTAATGAGTTTCATATTATCATTTGTCGTAATGTTTTAATTTATTTTAATCAAACCCTACAAAAGCAAGTACATGAACTTTTTTATAATAGCCTTTGTCCTTTTGGTATTCTCGGATTAGGACGACAAGAGTCAATTCGTTTTACTCCCCATGATAATCAATACCAAGAGCTTGTCAAAGGCGAAAAGCTCTATCGGAGGTTGAATTAGTGGTGTTTAAAATTGTAGTCATAGGTGCATCTTTAGGGGGATTTGCTGCTTTAAAAAAGATATTAAGAAACCTACCTCAAAACTTAAAATCTCCTATAGCAATTGCACAGCATCGGCATCGAGAATCTTACAATACATTGAGCGAGTTTCTACAAAAGCATACAGCTTTACAAGTGCGGGAAGCAGAAGACAAAGACGAAATTCTCCCAGGGTATGTTTATTTAGCACCAGCCGATTATCATTTATTAGTAGAATCTGGCTATTTTGCTCTTTCTACTGATGAGCCAATTTCCTATGCTCGACCTTCAATTGATGTCTTGTTTGAGTCTGCTGCGGATATTTATGGCGAACAAGTGATTGGTGTAATCTTAACAGGAGCCAATGAAGATGGTGTACAAGGTTTAAAAGCGATCAAGTCACGTTTGGGAATCGCAATAGTTCAAGAACCTACTACTGCTGAATGTTCAGTAATGCCAAAAGCAGCAATTAATGCTGTAGCTGTAGACTGGATTTTATCGCCAGAAGAAATAGCACAAAAAATAGTTTATCTTTGCAATTAAGTCAGAAAATAAGTACATTTGTAGGTTTTTATGCCTATTTTAACGAGTGATTTCGCAATTCCTGTACAGATGCCTAGAGAATGCGATCGCTCTTGCTCGCCATCTGCTGTTAAATAATCTTAATAACCGTATTTTTACAGTAGACAGTGCTAAAAACTATCACTAGTATTGATAATTGCTCTCTCTTCAGGCTGCTACAATAAAAATTGCATCTCAGATAGTTAATCTTACATTTAAATAGCATTCCTATTTAATTTGTGATTTGTAAGTTCTGCTTTACTGTCCCTACCTGAACGAGTAATTTCACAACTCCTGCACGGATACCTATCAATATTTATATTCATTTTAGTAACTACACATATGACAATTTATTTTTATGCAGTTCGCGAACAATATGGTTGTTTTTCTAACTTTTCACCTCATGGTTTTGAGTTAGATGGTTTGTATTGGTCTACTAGCGAACATTATTTTCAAGCCCAAAAATTTGTTGGTACCTCACATTTAGAACAAATTCGGTTAGTCAAAAATCCTAAAGATGCTGCTAGAATGGGGCGTGAAAGAAGTCGTCCGCTGCGCCAAGATTGGGAACAAGTTAAAGACGATATTATGCGAAAAGCAGTATTACGTAAATTTCAAACCCATGCAGATATCAAAGAAATTCTCCTTGCTACTGGTGATGAACAACTAGTAGAAAACTCTCCCATTGATTTCTATTGGGGTTGCGGATCTGATGGTAGTGGTAAAAATATGTTGGGATTAATTTTAATGGAAGTACGAGAAATACTTCGTTCTCAGCATAACGGCTAAATATATAGGACTCATATTTGATGTTTGCGAAGCTAGGTATACTTTAATTTCTTCTTAACTTTTACCTAGCTACGCAAATAACTGATGCAAATTAAATCGGATTGCTATATGTTATCTAAAAGCAGCAAGTGAACAATCTCTGTATAGGAGTTAACCAATTATGTCTCTATCACTAACCAACAAAAGCTATTGCAAATGGTTTTGGGATGAATCTCTGGGAGGAGACTATGATAATTGGGGTACTAGCACTTACTTATTGGAACTTGGTCATGATTTGTATGCAATTAGACAAATAGAAATTTACGAAAATGGCAATGTCTTGTTTTACGATCCCAGCCACATTGCAGATGATTATGGCAGATTGTGCGACAAACAACTTAATGAAGAGGATGTCAAAGATTTTGCTATTAATAAAGCAGAATTTGAACAAATATGGCAGACAAAAAGGCCTATGAATCGTTGACTGAAGTTATGTAATTTTTATCAAGGACTGGCTGATGTGAATATATCTTAAGTATTCTGGGAATACTAAAGACTATCAGCAAACTTACCAGGACTTGGTCGATGTCTACAGGCGGATGGAATAATGATTTCACAAATGCAGATTCCGCAAAACTTCCAACACCATATCGGAATTTAGGGAAGCAAAAAACCATTGTCCATAAATTTGACCAAGCTACCCTAGAAGAAATTCCTGTTTCATCAGAAACGAACATCCAGCTATTAGAAGCATCCAAGCTATTGCGTCAAGGAGTACAACAGCAGCAAGCTGGTGATTTAGCGAATGCAATCAACTCTTTAGAGCAATCGCTGTTACTGTTTCAAGCGATTGGAGATAGGCTTAAACAAGAAAAAGTACTTTCTTTGCTAGCATTAATAGCTTATACACTCGGTAATTACCAAAAAACTATCTCCTACTGCCAACAGTGTCTCTCCTTGATGGAGGATAGTTCAGATTTGTCAGTGAGAATGCAAGTACTGTCTCATTTAGGTAATGCTTACCGACACCTCAACGAATATGACAAAGCTATCGAGTTTTTAGAGCAATCCTTAACAATTACCCAGCAAAAACAAGAAAGGCGAAGTGAAGTAGCAGCTTTGAATAATTTAGGATTAGTGTATAAAGCTGTGGGTAAATTTACACAGGCAATTAATTATCAAGAACAAAGTTTAGCAATTTTACAAGAACTTAAAGACCATTGGGGAGAAGAACAAGTACTAAAGAACTTGGGTAATGCTTGGTATGCACTGGATGATTACCCAAAAGCGATCGCATATTATGAAAAGTGTGTACTCATATCACGCAGGCTGAAAAACTTTCGTAGCGCCATTCATGTGCTGAAGAATCTCGCTAACGCCTGCTATGCCTTAGGTAACTATAATCAAGCCATTATTTACTATCAAGAGCGTTTGCAATTAGCCAGAGAACTCCAAGACAAGCGAACTGAAGAACAGTCTTTAGGGAGTTTAGGCGTTGCTTGTGAAGCCTTGGGTGATTACGCCAAAGCCGTTGAATACCACGAACAGCGTTTACTCTTAGCCATTAGTCTCAACGACATTCGCAGTCAAGAACAAGCTTTTGCCAGCCTGAAAGTTGCCTGCTATGCTTTAGGCGATTATGCCAAAGTCATGCAATATGAAACAATGGGGTGAAGGGGATTGGGGACTGGGGATTGGTGATTGGTGATTGGGGACTGGGTAATTGGTGTTTGTTATTTCCCCTTATCCCCCTCATCTCTCAACGCTCTCTGCGTGACGATAGTTTTGGTTTGCTCATGATACCGATACAACTGATACAATAAAGATTCTGTAAATAAAAAATTTCAGCAATAGCTGATTTACTAAAAATCTTCGACATCACAAGTATTCCACTAGTGTTGCACTCAGATGAGACAGGTGGTATTTTCACCAAAATCTAGATTGTCATGAGCAGCGAAACCCAACTGAGCCTATTCGACGATTCAACTTTTAATCAGCGAGATCTGATTCCCACAGACGCTAAAATTCCCATACCTGCCAATACCTATTCTGATATGCCAGAGTTGGCACAACACTGTAATCAGTGCCATCGTTGTGGATTAGGAAATAACCGCACTCATGCTGTGGTAGGACGCGGAAACCTCAAAGCGCCAATTATGGTTGTGGGGGAAGCACCAGGTCAAAACGAAGACGAAACAGGTTTACCATTTGTAGGTAAATCAGGGCAGTTGTTAGAGAAAATCTTGGCATCTGTAAATCTGAGTACTGAGACTGATGTCTACATTTGTAATATCAACAAATGTCGCCCGCCGGAAAATCGAGTGCCAACTACAGAAGAAATGGCAGCTTGCTTACCTTACTTATTGGAACAAATTCGTTTAGTTGATCCAAAAATCATTTTATTAACTGGTGCAACTGCGGTTAAAGGTTTAACTAACGATAAGCGAGGCATTACGAAAATTCGCGGACAGTGGATAGAATGGCAGGGACGTTTGTGTATGCCGATTTTTCATCCTTCCTATCTACTGCGAAACCCTTCTAGGGAAGTAGGCGGCCCGAAATGGTTGATGTGGCAGGATATACAAGCAGTGCGTGCTAAATATGATGAAATCAAAGTAAGCGACAAATAGGCAGTTGAGGTAATGCGATCGCATGAGTTTTGCAAGAATGCGATCGCATTTTGTCCGCCTTGATGATGCAACTTAAATGCCGATCAGCTGAGAAAATATTCTGCAGATATCTCTTAAATTTGTTCTTCCTCGCTGATCAGACGATCCAAGCGATCGTTAGCATCCTTTGCTAATCGTAACCAAGGCACACTAGAGACAATCCCTTCCATAATTGTGATTGATCCCTCTGGCAAATTTCCTGAAAGTGACAATCCCACACCAACTAAGCTCACAATACCGCACATTGCACTCATCACCCAGGCTAAGTTAAAGCTCCACCTAGCCTGCCGCAAACGCTCTTGAGTCACATTCATTTTAGTTTTGATTTGCTGGCTGGAGTTGGAATTAGTCAAAGAAACTTGAATTTGAGTACTGCTTAACAATTGTTTTTGGTTGTTGTTCGATATCATGGTGTTAATTCCTTGAAATGAGATTCATGACAAAATTTGCTAGTACTAACCGTGAATCAGTACAAGCGGATATGAGTGAGTCCAAGTGTTACCCAGTACTGACCGTGAATCAGTACTGGGTTACTCTTATATCACTTTTAAGTAGGGAACAACTTTTAAAGTGAGGAGTACTGTTAGCTATCAATTGACCAAAAACTAGATGAAGCGTGGTTTCTAAGATAACAGTACAATCTTTACCTGTTGGCAATAACTATGCATTGCATTGTGAGGCGAGTTTGTCGGGGCTTGAAATGGAACTCGTAATATCTTAACGGACATAGCTTAAACCCTGAATACTAGGTAGAAATGATGTCTGATGCTGCTGATGAGTTGGGTAGATGTGTTTTTAAGCTAATTGGACTGATTTTTGGCTAAGGATTTGACCTCCATAAAAGTACATTTGTTCCAAGGTTCTAATTAGAACATCATACGTCTCACAATTCCTTTAACCTCATATTGTCATCATTTTACACGCTTATTCAGTAAAATCATCTAGTTTAGAAATTAAAATGAAATATATATTCAGTAAAATCATCTAGTTTAGGAATTAAAATGAAATATATAAAAACTTTGCCTTGTAGCCAAAAAATCTTCTCATACAAAGGTTTTCGGCTAAATTGCCTGTAATTCGACCATCTGATAGTATTTCTGTACTTACGAGAAATTACGCAATTTTGCAAAATTTTTTAACTCTAGTTAATCACTTGTAAAAGTGATTTTTAATAAATATTGCAAGTACTTCATCTAAATTAAGCTGCTCATCTCAATTAACCTCAACACTAACTATGGTGACTTTTGCCTTAGCTGATGTCGTGTCGTCACCCATAAAAATTAAATTAGGTGTGGTGTAAGGATTGGGATAGCCAGGAGGTGGTGTAAAGCCTGTATATTGTCGTAAATTACCTTTGAGAATTGGTGTGGTACGTCCGTCAACAAATAGTTGATAACTACCATCTTTGACGGATAGCTTATATGTTTTCGCTGCAGGTTTAGTGTCATACAACACATTTTCCCCACGGGTAAAGCCAACATTTTGCGCCCAAATACTATCTTCCCAGAAGCCCAGTTCTAAACCATAGGGTTGTGATTCACTAGCCAGCTTGTTGCTAATGACAATGATGCTGAAGCCAGCGCGATTCGTAGAACTGTGGCTTTCAGAGTTAATTTGTACCCTAAACGTCAGAGTGTAGCCTTTGCTACGATCCAAAATAATTGGTGATGAGCGGAAATAACCAGCATAATTGGCGTTAGTGCCGCTGCTATCGAGAATCGTACCTTGGTTAGTGGCGATTGCAGAAGGAACAGGGATGGCAAAACTGTTGAGATATAGCCATCCTTGTTGAGCAGGTGTTTGGCTAGGAATGGATAAGCCGTTGTATAGAACAGCAGCACTGGCAGAATTCGCGCCTATCAGCAAAGCAAAACCAGCACTTAAAGTAGCGACTAAAGGAGTTTTGATCATAGGGACTAGAGGCTAGAGATAAGAAAATATAGATTCTGATGATTTACCTTTTCAGCAATACAAGCTACATATAGAAGCTAGAATCACGCTTATAAAGGTATTAATACTGTAGTGCTGTCCCAATACTGCTCGGTTAAGGATTGTCAAATCGGAATTTAGTTTGGGGAAAAGGTGAAAGTGTAAGGGTTAAAGGTTGTTTCTTACCCCTTTTCCTCTTAAGCGACAAGTATTGAGTGCTGTCCCTGAGAGCCTTGTTTAAATTATACAAGTATAAATTTAACTGGTTGTGGCTTTAGTATTTACTTAAGCAAAAGTTGCTGACTAGATCCCGGACTTTTTGAAAAAGTCCCAGATTAAATTTCCCTAAAGTCAAGTCATATTCACGCTTACAGATGATTGATATGTTCTAGAGAGTTTTTTGAGTTAGTATGAGCAGCTAATGTAAGAGAATTACAAATTCTGGAAAATCTGCTGAGGCTTGTTAGTACTTGATTAGAGTAGGATTTCAGTTAAGTACTCATACTGGGTCTTATGTCTAAACTATTGCCATGCGCTTTAGCCGCCGTTGCCTTTTTAATCACATCCGCTAATCATCCTGGCACAACACTGGCCGGAACCTGCGCCTCTAAATGTGGCCCGCATCCCATTCAATTTACTCCCGGCCAAAGTATCCGATTAGAGGTTGTAAATAGAACATCAGGTTTCGTAAAACTCGAAAGAATTCAAGGAACTGAGCCAATTCCCCTACGACCAGGACAAGAACTGCAATTTATGCAGGAAGAAGATGGACAAGCAATTATGTCTCTCGTTTTTTGGCATGAAATGGGATTGCCACTCCAAGCAGTAGTTTCTAAACCTAACTTTGGGACATTACGCTTAGAACTTCGCCCTGGTAAGCGTAACCCAGGCGATCGCTCTCTCTATCTGCTGAACGATGGTCATGTCAGCGTCTATTGATTAAAAAACAGTTGGTTGAATTTACGTATAAAATGTAACCAATGTTAATTATTTTATTGTAGAGCTTGCTGAACCCCAAATATTTTCGATACCCTACCTCTAAGCTGTATTACATTCAACTGAGAACTGCTATATTTGTAGCGGCTTGAAAGGGATAATGATCTTAGTTCACCCAACTTTACCTCTAAAAGCCAAAATAAAGTATGAAGGTAATGTTCACCGCGAATGTATCAGATCAGGTTACGATCTTGTCACACTTCCCTGTTTAAAAAGTCATATCCAGAATTTTCTGGCTAAAATAGTATATCTGTTCTACTCAACTCCAATCTTATACAATCCTGAAATCCATATATTTTAGAGGCAGGAATGGCTATCAATACCGATACTTCTGGCAAGCAAAAAGCGCTGAATATTGTACTCAACCAGATTGAGCGCAGCTTTGGTAAGGGAGCAATCATGCGCCTCGGGGATGCTACTCGGATGCGAGTAGAGACCATTTCCACTGGTGCACTCACCTTAGATCTGGCATTGGGTGGTGGTTTACCCAAGGGACGGGTAATTGAGATTTACGGGCCGGAAAGTTCCGGTAAAACAACAGTAGCGCTCCATGCGATCGCAGAAGTGCAACGAGAAGGTGGTATTGCTGCATTTGTGGATGCTGAACACGCCCTTGATCCCACCTATGCTGCAGCTTTAGGCGTAGATATTGAAAATCTTCTGGTTTCCCAACCCGACACAGGTGAAGCAGCATTAGAAATTGTCGATCAGCTTGTGCGCTCTGCTGCTGTTGACATTGTAGTCATTGACTCTGTCGCCGCATTAGTTCCTCGGGCAGAAATAGAAGGCGATATGGGTGATGCTCACGTTGGTCTTCAAGCTCGACTCATGAGCCAAGCTTTACGTAAAATTACTGGTAATATTGGTAAATCTGGTTGCACAGTAATTTTTATTAACCAACTACGGCAAAAAATCGGTGTCACCTACGGTAGCCCAGAAACGACCACTGGTGGTAACGCCTTAAAATTCTATGCCTCTGTACGCTTAGATATTCGCCGGATTCAAACTTTGAAAAAAGGTACAGATGAATTTGGTAACCGCGTTAAAGTCAAGGTAGCAAAAAATAAAGTAGCACCACCCTTTAGAATTGCGGAATTTGACATTATTTTTGGTAAGGGAGTTTCCACTATAGGTTGTCTTGTTGACCTTGCTGAAGAAACAGGCATCTTGCTCCGCAAAGGAGCTTGGTATAGCTACAATGGCGAAAATATTTCCCAAGGTAGAGACAACGCCATCAAATACTTAGAAGAAAAACCAGAATTTGCTGCACAAATTAAGCAGTTGGTGCGTGAGAAGCTAGATAAAGGAGCTGTTGTTTCTGCTAACTCTGTAACCAAAGTCAGCGACGACGAGGAAGAGGAAGAAGTCGATTCAGACGAAGAATAACCATCTCAACAGGGCAGAAATGGGCAGGGCTAGAGAACAGAACCCCTTACCAGGTTATTGTTGATTTGGAGCCAATTGCCAGGTATTTTCAAAATCTCTTCCCCTGCTCCCCCACCTATTCTGCCAAGAAGATGATATTGCTGGCGATAGCCTGAGAATCAGCACTTTTCATCTCTGCTGTTGTTGAAAAAAATTGTCAGGGCGTACAAATGTGCGCCCTTAATTGTGTAATTAATTTATTAAAAACCTAATCTTACGGAAAATTCCCAGGATCTGATACCACTTCAAATAATATTTGCGACAGATAAATTCTTTGTAAGGGCACGGCATCCGCAATCTTTTGGCATATCGAATATCTTATTGGTGCCGTGCCCCTACCCATCTGTCGCATTCTTTTTTCAAATTGGTATCAGTTTCAGTCTGACTGCTGCAAATTTTGTATTATACCATTTCACGAAATGCCTGATACAAATGATTAATCTCTAATTCTTTCCCCCTGCTCCCTGCCCCCTGCCCCCTGCTGCCTATTTGTATCAATCTTAAAGTGAAACGGTATTACCTGGTTAAAAAAATCACCAACCTCATCTATTTTGTAGTAGAGGTTGGTGATTATTCACAACAAAACTAGAAATAAGTTAACTTAGTAACGCTACTTGCTTGAAATCCATTAGATACTCAGCACTTAGCACTCAGAACTTTTTACAGGCTAGAAAGTACTTCCCGTGCTACTGCTAAAGTTTGGTCAATATCTTCATCGGTGTGAGCAAAAGAAGTAAATCCAGCCTCAAATTGAGATGGTGCTAGGTAAATACCACGCTCTAACATACCGCGATGGAAACGCCCAAATTTAGCTGTATCGGCACTTTTCGCATCTTCATAGTTATGCACTGGGCCTGCGGTGAAGAATAAGCCAAACATAGCGCTGATATGACCACCACAAGCTGCATGACCAGTTTCTTGAGCAATTTGTAGTAAGCCATCTGCTAGCTTTTTGGTAATGCGCTCTAGGTAATCATAAGTACCGGGTTTTTGCAGCAATTCTAGAGTCTTGATCCCTGCTGTCATCGCTAGGGGATTACCAGAAAGTGTCCCAGCTTGATATACGGGGCCAGCAGGGGCAACCATTGACATAATATCGCGGCGACCGCCATAAGCTCCCACAGGTAAGCCACCACCAATGACTTTACCCAATGTTGTCAAATCGGGGGTAACACCAAATTTTTGCTGCGCGCCACCATAAGCAATGCGGAAGCCTGTCATGACTTCGTCAAAGACTAATAATGCGCCATGCTCATGGGTAAGTTCGCGTAACCCTTCCAAGAATCCCGCATCGGGAGTAATAAACCCAGCATTACCCACGACTGGCTCTAAAATTACGCCAGCAATTTCATCGCGGTTTTCTTCAAACAAAGCCTTCACAGCTTCCAAATCATTGAAAGGTGCTGTGAGAGTACTAGCAGTTGCCGATTTTGGTACTCCTGGGGAGTCGGGTAAGCCGAGTGTCGCCACACCAGAGCCAGCTTTTACCAAGAACATATCAGCGTGTCCGTGGTAGCAGCCTTCAAACTTGATGATTTTTTCCCGATTGGTAAACGCCCGCATGAGCCGCAACACAGCCATACAAGCTTCAGTTCCAGAATTCACGAATCTGACCATTTCGATGCTGGGAACGGCATCAATGACCATTTCTGCTAAGACATTTTCCAGTGCAGAAGGCGCACCGAAACTCGTGCCTTTTTCTAAGGCTTCATGTAGTGCGGCAATTACTTCTGGATGAGCATGACCACAAATAGCAGGGCCCCAAGTACCTACATAGTCGATGTATTGATTACCATCAACATCCCAAATGTATGCGCCTTTGACGCGATCAAACACAATTGGCTGTCCACCGACAGATTTGAAGGCACGGACTGGGGAACTCACTCCCCCGGGCATGAGATTTTGGGCAGCGGCGAAAATCTCTTGTGATTTTGTGGTTTTAATCGACGTATTTACCAAGGTTTTCTCCTACGTGAGGGGCAAATTAAAAGCTCTATCTTAGGATAGGGTTAAAAACTGTTCAGAATTTCTATCCTATAAAATTACCAGAACCAAAAAAATAACAATATGTTATACAACTCGAATCAAGATTTGCCTTTAGAAATTCGCTCGCGATTATCTGAGGCATACCAGGATCTTTATCGGGCAGCTTTTAACTCGGCAGTTCACTGGTATGGTGAAGCCGCAAAAGCGCATAAGGTAGCATTGAGTGCAGTAAAGATGCAATCTGCTATGGATAAGAATGCTCTAGTTTAAGATTATATAATTGGCTGACTATATAAAAAAATCGTGCGAGTTGACCTATTGAGAATGGTATCGTGAATCAAGGAATCGTTCTCACGCAAAAAATTAGCTGGTATGTTCTCTAAAGAACCGCATTCACTACACAACGCCATCCCCGTTGAAAAAATTCGTTATGACGAACAAGGTCTAGTACCGGCAATAGTCCAAGATTATCTTGATGGCACCGTCTTAATGATGGCGTGGATGAATCGGGAGTCTTTACAAAAAACTTTAGATACCGGAGAAACTTGGTTTTGGAGTCGATCGCGTCAAGAGTTGTGGCATAAAGGGGCGACTTCTGGTCATCTGCAAAAAGTGCAAAGTATCCGTTATGACTGCGATAGTGATGCACTTCTTATTGGCATAGAACAGATAGGAGATATTGCTTGCCATACAGGAGAGCGCAGTTGTTTTCATCAAATAGATGGGCAAATCGTTGCTCCACCAGGCGATACATTGTCACAATTATTTCAAGTAATCTGCGATCGCCGTGACAATCCTACTGAGAGTTCCTACACCTGTAAGTTATTCGCTGGTGGTGATAACAAGATTTTGAAAAAGATAGGTGAAGAAACTGCGGAAGTTGTCATGGCATTTAAGGATGATGATGCCGATGCGATCGCAGGCGAAGTTGCAGATTTGCTATATCATACTTTGGTCGCTTTAGCACACCACAAAGTTGATGTCAAAGCCGTTTATCGGAAGTTGCAAGAACGGCGGAGATGAATAGTACTAGTTAGATAAGGCTGATCAACAAGCGATCGCAACAGTTGGGATAATCAGCAACTTGAAACAAGCAAACCACGACCACTTCACATCTCTAAGTAGCAATGAAAGCACTTAAAGTTATGGCAACAATCAATGAGGAAGGACAATTAACCTTAGATCATCCTCTCACAACAGATAAAAATAGTCGTGTAGAAGTCATTGTTTTAATCCCAGATGATGAAGCCCCAGATCAGATATCTCAGGCAGAAGTCTTAGCAGATTTCCGGCAAGCTTGGCAAGAAGCTATGACTGGGCAAACAATTCCCTTGTCTCAACTTTGGGAAGGCTTTGAAGATGGCTGATCAGCCTTGCATTCAAGTTGAAGTTTCGCCAACGTTCAACCGAAATCTACGTACTCTTGCTAAGAAATATCGCAGTATTCGGAATGATATACAACCTATTATCGAACAACTTGAGCAGGGAGAGTTACCAGGAGATCAAATACCTGGTGTTGGTTACGCAGTATTCAAGTTGAGAGTCCAAAATAGCGACACTCAAAAGGGTAAAAGTGGTGGCTATCGTCTGATTTATTATGTCAAAACAGCAACGGGAATCATTCTGCTGACTATTTATGCCAAATCTGAACAAGTTGATATTGCAGCAAAGGATATTCAAAGCATCATTGCAGAATATGAGCAACAAATAACTAATGATGAATAAAAATCGCGACTGTATAACAAATCATTGCAACGGAATTTTGGGGAATGAAGATTATAGGTGAGATTCTCAGCTTTTGACCCCCTCCGCAAAATCCGTTGAACTTAGTATTTTTTACTTAGCCAGCCCGAAAGCTTATCCCAGACTTCTAAGGTTGATAGCGGATACTAAAGTAAAACCCATCATCCTGAGCATTATTACCGCGATCGCTTAAATCTACAAAGGGGATGCCGTAATCTAGGCGCATGGTTAATTTATCAATGCCCAAGGCTTGATTCCACAATAGCCCTAAACCAGCACTGGCTAAAAAAGTTTGATTGGGTAGCTTATTGGGATTGTCTGATTGATTCCAAACAGCGCCTAAATCAACAAACGGTATCACCTGTAGGGTAGATAATCCGGCTTTATTACGTTGCACTGTAATTCTGTCTTCAATTGCGAAACGGAATCCATTATCGCCAGAACGAACATTTTGCCGATATCCACGCACAGACTGTCCGCCACCAATGACGAATTGCTGGGAAGGTAACAAACTATCTGGTGTGAGTTGCAAGTCTGCTTGGACAATTAACAGGTGATCATTATTTAGCTGCTGTACGCGCTGGATTTGACCTAGCCAACTGAAAAAACGACTATCGGGAATGGGGTCACTATTAATTGTGGCATCAAATAAACCCGTGCCTAAACTAAATTGCGATTGTAACAGCCAAGCTCCTCGGGGGTCGCGTCGGACATAATCTTGGCTAAACTTAAAGACACTGGTACGGCTAACGCCATTCGCATCAGGGCCAATACCAAAGGGGGTAGGAAGTTGATCGAAGAGAAAAGTTTGCCCATCTTCATAAGTAAAGCCGAAAGACAAGGCAAATTCTTCTCTAGGCGATCGCATTAATGGCTGACGATAACTAATTTCATAGACATCTTGGTCACCTTTGATACCAAACTGGTCAAAAGGTGGCTGGGTGATTTCGTTGCGATTGGGTGCAACTCGCAAGCGTAACTTCCCATCCATCGCATTTAGGGGAATTTGATAGCTAAAATCAAAGCGATCAGAACCACCTGTCAGGGTGTGATAATAAGCACCTGCTAGTTCATCTCCTATCCCAGTTAGGTTGCGGTGGAGTAATTGAATCCCTAATCTTTCCGAACCAATACTAGGCGGTGAATAGTTATCGATACTCAAGCTACTGACAAAAGGATTGGCTTCATCAACCCTGACGATGAGAATACTTTCACCAACTTTTCCTGTAGGGCGAAGGCTAGCTTCCACATTATTAAATAGCGGATCGAGTCGCAGTAACTTGAGTTTTTCTTCCAGCTTAATTGTATTTAAGGGAATTCCGGCACCTAATTGAATGCGATCGCGCACATATGCAGGGTTTAAGCGCTTGGTTCCTTGCACCTCAATTTCTGATACTCGCCCTTCAATAATGCGAATTACCGCCACACCATCTGTATTTCCAGGCTGTTGCGTCACGGGAATCGCCCGCGAATTTATATAGTTATTGTTCAGGTAAAGCTGAGTTACAGCATCAGCAGCTTTCCGCAAATCCTCTACTGTCAATTCCCGCCCTTCAAATGGCTGAACCACCTGATTTAGTTGTTGTTCCGTAAATACTGTGCTATCTACAACATTAATTTTGCGGACGAAAAATCGCTCAGGAGTTGTTGGTGTGACTGCTGGTGGTGGGTTTGGGGGGCTAAATTCTGGTGGGGTAGTTTCTGGTGGTTGGGGAGTTGGGGATTGGGTAATTGGTAATTGGTAATTGGTAATTGGTAATTGGTAATTGGGTTTTGACTCAGGACTTAGGACTTTTAACTCAGCACTGCTTTGAAACTCAGGACTGTTTTGCAACTCAGGACTATTTTGCGACTCAGGAGTCAGTACTTTTAACTCAGTACTGTTTTGGTTAGCTGTGGCTTTCAAGCCCGTGACAGCTAGTATTCCAATTAAATGCAGAATGAACAAACTGCTTTTGAAACCAAAACTTTGATACAAGAATGATATAAAAAATTTCCTATTAAAAATATAGTTAAAAGCTTGATGGACGGTAGCTAAAAACTGGCGTTGATATCGACATTTTATTGATTTCTTGCGGGTACTTCCCAAAGAATCAATTTTTTGATATATTTTCGTACTTTGCGGAATTAAAACTTCAGAATTAAGATTAGTTTTTATACCTTTTTTCATTTCACTATACTGAAATGGATGATGTATAAAGTTCTCAGTTATCAGGTATAAGCTATCAGTTTCATGGCCAATATATCGCCTTCTCAAAGAAACTGCAGAAGGCGCTAGAGCTTTGTAAAACTGCACTATACGCTTAATTACTGTTTACTTAGTTAAACACCTGGCTAGTTGAGATTCCGGAAAATTGTTTTAGCCACAGTAATATTTAAATATCATATTTTTGCCATGCATATTCAAAAAAATTAATATATTTAATTACATTTAACACTGCAAAATTATCAGTGATATCCGATAGGATAAATATGCTGGTAAGAGATTAGAAATTGCGTTGGAGAACTTCCATGTCACTGCCGATTTCCATTGTCATTACGAATTACAATCGGGAGCATTTTCTAGGAGAGGCGATCGCCAGCGTCCTGAGGCAGACATGGCGAGATTTTGAGTTGCTGGTGTGGGATGATGGCTCTACAGATAATTCAGTAGCGATCGCACAAAAATATGCGGGGCAAGATAGGCGGGTGCGGGTAGTAGCAGCACCGCATCAAGGAATAACAGCAGCACGGCGAGATGCGATCGCTCAAACTACAGGAACCTACATCGGCTGGGTAGATAGTGACGACTACTTAGCACCAACCGCCTTGGAAAAAACCGTTACTATCCTCAATCGTCAACCAGAAATCGGCTTTGTATACACAGATTATCTAGATGTTGACGACAAGAGTAAAGTTATTAGATATGGTCGGCGCAGTCTGATTCCCTACTCTCAAGAACGACTGTTAGTTGATTTCATGACTTTTCAATTCCGCCTAATTCGTCGTTCTATTTATGACTTAGTAGATGGGTTCAATGGTTCCCCGGATTATGCGGAAGACTACGATTTATGTTTGCGGCTTTCGGAAGTCACCCAAGTTGCACATATTCAGCAGCCACTTTACTATTACCGCCACCATGCAGGGAATATCACTAAACAAGCCCAGCTAGAACTACTGTTATGTTCTCAACAGGTTATTGCTCAAGCATTGCAACGGCGAGGACTGGCTGATAAATATCAAATCGATGTTGAACTCTCCACTGGTCACTTTTTCTTACGTCACAAGCAACCCTCACAGCATTTTCTCACTAACGTTCTCAAAGGTGCAAAGTCTTTTTTAAACAGCAATTCAGTTCTCAGACGCTTACCCAAACCCCAGCCACTTTGCTTGGGAATCCTCCCTTTAGTTGCAACTCTAACTGCTGCCACAGCCCAAGCCCAACAAATTATACCTGCTAACGATAGTACAAATACTATAGTTACACCCAATGGCAACAGGCTGGATATTACTGGTGGTCAGACTTCGAGTAATGGTACTAACCTATTCCACAGTTTTCAAGAGTTTGGTTTAACACCAGAACAAATTGCTAACTTCCAAGCCAATCCCAATCTGCAAAATATTTTAGGTCGGGTGACAGGTGGTAATGCTTCCATTATTAATGGCTTAATTCAGGTAACTGGAGGGACTGCTAACCTTTATCTGATGAATCCCGCCGGATTTGTTTTTGGGCCGAATGCTAGCTTAAATGTTCCTGGTGCGTTTACCGCCACCACAGCCAACGGAATTGCTTTTGGTAATAGTTGGTTTAATGCTACTGGTGCAAATAACTACTCAGTTTTAGTTGGTAATCCCACAGGTTTCGCCTTTACCATGAGTCAACCAGGAGCTATATTAAATGCTGGTAATTTGGCTGTGGCTGATGGGCAAAGTTTGAGCCTGTTAGGTGGAACTGTAGTAAATACCGGAACCCTGACAGCACCATCTGGGCAAATTTTAGTGACATCTGTACCGGGGGAAAATTGGGTACGCCTCAGCCAGCCTGGTAATTTGCTGAGTCTAGAAATTCAACCGTCAGCGGCTAATAGCAATCAACCAAATAACTGGACAATCCCCATTCCCTCTTTACCAGAATTACTCACTGTCGGAAACACAGGCTTAACTGCTAATGCTGATGGAACTGTAAAACTTTCCGCGTCTAACACAACTATTCCCACTACTCCCGGTACAACCATTGTGTCTGGGAAAGTTTATGCCTCCGGTGCAACAGGCGGGAAGATTAATATTTTAGGTCAACAAGTCGGTTTAGTTGATGCTAATATTAACGCCTCTGGGAATAACGGTGGCGGTACAGTCTTGATAGGTGGCGATTATAAAGGTCAGGGAACTGTACCAACTGCTACTAACACTTATGTTGACAGTAAATCGGTAATTGCTGCCGATAGTAACCTCAATGGTGATGGGGGAAGGGTCATAACTTGGGCTAATGACACCGCCCAATTTCTCGGTAAAATTACAGCACGTGGCGGTGTGAATAGTGGTAATGGTGGTTTTGTGGAAGTATCGGGTAAAAATTTCCTCACCTTCAATGGTCAGGTAGATACTTCTGCTGCTAATGGTACATTGGGGACTTTGTTACTCGACCCCAGCACCTTAAGAATTATTGATGCCGCCGCAGGTGGTACTTTTGATGGGACACCGAGTAATATTCCCTTTGGATTGGCTGATAATGGTGCGAATACTATTTCTTGGGGTGCGTTGAGTACTGCTGGTGCCAATATTGATTTACAAGCCACAGGAAATATTACTATTGACCCCATTACTGGGAATACACCTGGGGTAACTACTGCAGCTGGTGTGGCGACGCTAAACTTAGGCAGTGGAGGTAATTTCCGGCTAACTTCACAAAATGGTGCTGTGACCTTTGCCAATACCAGCAATACTATCAATACAACTGGAGGTAATATCTTCATCTCCGGTGCGAGTTTATCACTAGGAAATCTCAACACTACAGGTAACTTTGTTCCTAGCGGTAATGTCAATTTATCTGCAACAGGTAACATTATTGCGGGCAATATTAATACTAGTGGCTTTGTGTTTGGGGGTGAAGGCTACGGTGGTGGGTATAACGGAGGTAATATTACTGCTACTAGTAGCGGGGGTGCGATTACCCTGGGAAATCTTAGCACCAATATCAGTGACGTGACTGGGGGTCAGGCGGGGACTGTCAATTTAACTGCTGTCGGCAATATCAATACAGGTAATATTAATACCTCTGCAACTGGGGGTTTCCAGTCAGCTACAGGCGGAACCGTTCAAGCAACTAGTAGTAGGGGTAGTATCACGACAGGCAATATTAACTCATCCGTTATCAAAGGCGGGCCGAGTGGCAATTATACGGCGACATCCGGTGCAGTAAACTTAACTGCTGCGGCTAATATTACGACTGGTGCAATTAATTCCTCAGCTACCCCACTGAATGTCGATGGTAATGCTACGGCTACAGCTGGAAACGTCACTCTCAGAACGACTAATCCTTTTGGTAGCACAATTACCTTTACCACAATCAACAGCCAAGCCACGACGGAACCGGGAGGTACTGTAACTGGCGGTGATGTCCAAGTCCTAACTAATGGACTGGTGCGAGGAACAGGGACATTAGCTACTGGAGATACGATCGCCACTGGTGGTATTATTGCCGCCATTGGGGGAGGTGGTAGCTCTGCACCACCTATCGGTGGTAACATCACAATTCAACATGATGGCGGCCCTGATAATGTGCCTTTTACTGTAGGTAATGCTAGCGTCAACGGTACAGCAGGCGCACTCAACGCTGGGGGAACTTCCATCATTACTGCGGGTAGTTTGAGTGCACCTGTCTTACCTAATGGCGGTGCAGCGAGTGGCACTCCCACCGGAATTACAATTAATTCTGTCAACAGTCCCCCAACATTAACAGCCAGCACAACATTACCTAATACTCAAATAAATCAGTCTGTAGCAGTCAACTTTGGTAGTTTAGGGGCAGTAGTTACCGATGCTAACAACGACAACACTACCATTCGCATTGATGCAGTCAATTCTGGTACTTTAACTGTCAATGGTGCGGCTGTTGTTCCTGGTGTGACTACAGTATCAAGCGGTTCTAACTTAGTTTACACACCCCCAACAGATACTACTGGTGTACTCAATGCCTTCACCATTCGCGCCAGTGATGGTGTTTCTACTTCCACACCTGTGCAGATAGGTATCAACGTCACACAGACAAATAAGCCAGATATTCCTGTGTGCAATTTCAATTGTCTACCAACAAAAGTTGACGAGCCTGTAAATAATAATGGTGGTGGTGAAGATAAAAAAGTTGGCGAGGAACTCCCAGAAGAGAAATTCACTGGGGAATATGAGCAACGTTTAGGTGTCGGTGGTAATACACTCAAATCACCAGATGATGCCAAAGAAATAGCTATTGAAATTGAGAAAGCCACTGGTGTTAAACCAGCATTTATTTACCTCAGTTTTGTACCTGTAGAAATTGCACCTACTTCAGCTAATAAACAGCTAAATACTACAGCCGAACAAGATAATGAACAACTGGAAATAGTAGTAATTACAGGCAAAGGTAATCCTATTCGTAAACGCATTCCCGAAGCGACAAAAACCAAAGTTCTCAAAGCAGCTAATCAATTCCGCCAAGAGGTTATCAATCCAGGCAATAACCTTTATTTGCGCCCATCTCACCAACTTTATAATTGGATAATTGCCCCAATCAATGCAGAATTGCAAACACAAGGAATCACCAATTTAGTATTTCTGCCAGACATCGGCTTACGTTCTGCACCAATGGCAGCCCTTCACGATGGTAAAAGCTTTTTGGTAGAAAAATATAGCGTGGGTTTAATGCCCAGTCTTAGTTTAACTAATACCCTGTATACAGACATTAAAAAATCCCAAGTTTTAGCTTTAGGTGTTTCCCAAAGTACCCAAGGACAAGAACCTTTGCCAGCAGTTCCAGTGGAAATATCAACATTAGTGACGAAACTATGGCAAGGTAAGTTGCTGTTAGATAAACAAGCGACTTTAGCTAATCTCAAAGCCGTTCGTCGTCAAGAACCATTTGGGATTATCCACATGGCTACCCATGCAGACTTTGAGCCAGGTACTTTGAATAAATCCTATATTCAATTGTGGGAAGATAAATTACGTTTAGACCAAATCCGGCAATTACGCTTAAATGACCCCCAAGTTGAGATGATGGTATTAAGTGCTTGTCGCACTGCGATCGGAAACGAAGAAGCAGAGATTGGGTTTGCTGGTTTAGCTGTTCTAGCTGGAGTCAAAACTAGTGTTGCGAGTCTGTGGTATGTCAGCGATTTAGGAACAGCCGCCTTAATGACGAAGTTCTACGAAAGCTTGAAAACCGCACCTATTCGCGCTGAAGCCTTAAGACAAGCACAAGTAGCTATGGCTACAGGCAAAGTTTTCCTCAAAAATGGTCAAATTCAAGGTTTAGAACCTGTGTCCAGTTTGCCTTTACCTGCTGCAAGTATTGATGAACCGGATAGATCCCTGTCTCATCCTTATTATTGGGCAGCATTTACAATGGTGGGTAATCCTTGGTAAGGGTCATTATTAGGCAATACAGTTCAGATAAGTTCATTAGTGATTGATTTGTCAGTTGTGGAAACAGCTAGCTCAATTGGGGGAGAATCCCCCAAACCCCCTCCAAAATTATTGTTGAGTTTTTTGTTGAATCATACCAATTCAAATAATGTTTGCAACAGATACATTCTTTGTAGGGGCACGGCATCTACAATCTTTTGGTATATGAAATATCTTACAGGTGCCGTGCCCCCACCCATCTGTCGCGTTCTTTTTTCAAAATGGTATAACTAGTTTTTTGGTTTTGTTGTCAATTATTTTTCTTAACTGAACTGTATTAGGTGTAATTTCACTTAACTTGATAGAGATTTAAATACCCGAATTTTTGAAAAAGTCGGGTATCTGGGCATTTGATATTGTTGGCAGTGCGTTAGGCTATCCCAACATGAAGATGTGCACCAGAAGACTCAATACTTGTCGGTTAAGGGCAAAAGGGGAAGGGGAAAAGGGGTAAGAAAAAACCTTTAACCCTTACCCTTTCACCTTTTCCCCAAACCAAATTCTGAGTTGAAAATCCTTAACCGAGTAGTATCAGAGGACTACAACTTGCAGCTTAACTCGCCGGCTTTTTGGGTGAAGCGGCGATTTTCACGATAGTCTACAGGACAATCGATAACCGCAGGTACATCTTGGGCTAACGCTTCTTTAAGGACAGGAATTAAATCTGTAGCAGCTTCAACTCTGTAACCTTTTAAACCCATACTTTCGGCTAATTTGACAAAGTCAGGATTACCAAAGCGGATAAAAGCTGACTGTCCTGGGCCAAAATGATTTTCTTGCTTCCACTCAATTAATCCATAGCCACCATCATTAAATATTAAGGTGACGAAGGGAGTACCGACGCGCAAGGCTGTTTCTAATTCCTGGCAATTCATCATAAAGCCACCATCGCCAGTTGCAGCCACTACTTTGCGGTTGGGATAAACGAGTTTTGCAGCTAAAGCGCCAGGTATGGCAATTCCCATTGCCGCAAAGCCGTTGGAAATAATGCAAGTATTGGGGCTATGACAATGATAATGGCGGGCAATCCACATTTTATGTGCCCCTACATCCGAGATGACAATATCATCTGGGCCCATCACTTGCCGCAAGTCATAAATTAATTTTTGCGGTTTGATAGGAAAGCCATCATCATGGGCGTGTTCTTCGTAGTCGGCACGAATATTTGGTTTTAAGCTGATAGCGTAGGGATTGGGTTTATTTTGTCTATCGGCTAACTTTAAAATTTCAACCAGAGAATCAGAAATATCACCAATTACTTCTGCCTGGGGAATATAACTGCTATCAATTTCTGCGGAACTGAGGGCAATATGAATAACAGGAATTTGTCCGTCAGGATTCCATTTTTTTGGTGAGAATTCAATTAAATCGTAGCCAATAGCAATTACTAAATCGGTGTTATCAAAGCCACAGGTAATAAAATCACGTTGCTGTAATCCCACTGACCACAAAGCTAAGTTATGAGTGTAAGGAATCACGCCTTTACCCATAAAAGTATTAGCAACGGGAATATTCAGTTGGGTAGCAAATTGGGTAACTGCATCACTTGCTTGGGCGCGAATCGCTCCATTACCTACTAAGATTAATGGGTTTACTGCTTGGGAAATTGCCGCAGCAGCAGCGCGAATACTAGCAAAAGATGCATAGGTTTTTTCAATTTTATCTTTACGCAGAGGTTTGCCTTCTACAGGCATAGCGGCAATATTTTCTGGTAAATCGATATGTACTGCACCTGGTTTTTCCGATTGCGATCGCTTGAATGCTTTTCGCACAACTTCGGGTGTAATACTGGGGCGAACAATTTGCTTATTCCACTTAGTAACCGGGGCAAACATTGCCACTAAATCTAAATATTGATGGGATTCGATATGCATTCTATCTGTTCCCACTTGCCCAGTAATTGCTACTAATGGCGCACCATCAAGATTAGCATCAGCTACCCCTGTCATTAAGTTTGTCGCCCCAGGGCCAAGGGTAGAAAGACAAACCCCAGCTTTCCCAGTCAAGCGTCCATAGACATCCGCCATGAATGCTGCGCCTTGTTCGTGACGGGTAGTAATAAATTTAATGGAAGATTTTTTTAACGCTTCTAAAACATGGAGATTTTCTTCACCAGGAAGTCCAAAAAGATATTCTACACCTTCGTTTTCTAAACACTGTACTAATAATTCTGCTGTATTCATATTTGTTTCCTCATTAGGATTGGGGATGGGGGATGGGGGAAGGGGGAAGGGGGAAAGGGGAAGGGAAATAATTTGTTACCCTTGACCCTAGACTAAAGACGCGATGAATCGCGTCTCTACAAATCTTGATCCTTAACCTTTTACCTTTGACTCTTGACCCTTGACTCTTGACTCTCTATTTAACCCACACAGTTTTAACATTGACAAACTCATGTATTCCCTGAATGCTCAATTCTCTGCCATACCCAGAACGTTTGATACCGCCGAAAGGTAGGCGGGGGTCGGATTTCACCATTCCGTTAATAAATACTGCGCCAGCGTCAATTTCTGTAACTAAGCGATCGCGTTCTTGGTTGTTGGTTGTCCAAGCGCTTGCGCCTAAGCCAAAGGGTGTGGCGTTCGCGAGTTTAATGGCTGCGTCAATATCGGGAACACGGAATAATAAGGCTACTGGCCCAAAAAATTCTTCTTGGGCGATCACACTATCTTGGGGAATATCTGTGATGATGGTTGGTGGATAAAAGTTACCCGGACGATCAGCTAAAAGTTGTCCTCCTGTGAGGACTTTACCGCCACTTTTAACGGCAGTTTGAACTTGTTGGTCTAATTCCTCGAGAATATCAGGAGTTGCCAATGGGCCTAAGTCGGTGTCTAGTTGCATGGGATCGCCAACTTTTAAAGCCAGAAATTTATCTAACAACAGTTTTTCAAATTTATCAGCGATCGCTTCTGCAACAATGAAACGTTTCGCTGCTATACATGATTGCCCGCTATTCAACATTCGTGCTGTAGTAGCTGTGACAACTGCTGTCTCTATATCAGCACTCTCTAACACGATGAATGGATCGCTTCCACCCAATTCTAGGACTGTTTTTTTTATTTGCTTGCCCGCCGCAGCTGCTAAGGATGCACCAGCAGGTTCACTTCCGGTTAAGGTAGCAGCTTTGACTCTCTCATCAGCCATTAAGTCAGCAACTTTCGCTGCACCGATTAATAATGTTTGAAAAGCACCTTGGGGAAACCCAGCACGGCGAATAATATCTTCAATTGCTAAGGCGCATTGCGGTACATTAGATGCGTGTTTAAGTAAACCGACATTCCCTGCCATTAGTGCTGGCGCAGCAAAGCGAAATACTTGCCAGAAGGGGAAATTCCACGGCATCACGGCGAGAATCACACCTAATGGCTGGTAACGCACAAAACTCTGACTAGCATCGGTTTTTACAGAAACATCTGCCAAGAAATCAGCCGCATTTTCTGCATAGTAGCGACAGACAGCCGCACATTTTTCAGTTTCTGCGATCGCAGCTTTTAAAGGCTTACCCATTTCCAGGGTCATCAACTTGCCAAATTCTGCCTTTTCTTGTTCTAAAATCTCAGCAGCTTTGATCAGCCATTGCGATCGCTCCCTAAAACTAGTTTTGCGGTAATGCTCAAAAGCCTGACCCGCTAAATCTAGCTTCGCAGCAATTTCTGTATCATTCAGCGCCTCAAAAGTCTTGATTGTCTCCCCAGTGGCAGGATTAATGGTGGCGATAGCCATTGCCTGACCTCCGTTTAAAATTAGCTTGAAGTAGCTCCTTAGTGTTACACATATCTTTTGAGGAAGCTACCATCTAAATTGTAGACTTTTAGCCAATATTTACTTTTGTAATGTTAAACTTTTGCAACTAAAAACGTTATAAACTATACATTTTTATTTAGTATTTATGCTTATTTAAGATTTAAATTTAACTGCATCACCAAAGTGTACTCCACCATTACCCCAATCCCCAATCCCCAATCCCCAATCCCCAATCCCCAGTCCCCAGTCCCCAATCCCCAATCCCCAGTCCCTAGTCTTGCTTCAACGCCCTGCGCGCCAACTTAACGTAAGTTTTCACGGTAGTATAGGGCATTTCTAAATCTTCGGCTATTACTTGCAAAGATTCTCCCATTTCGCGCCTTGCCAAGATTGTCGCCCAGGTTGCAGCAATTTTATCAGTGCGATCGCCTCCTGTGCGTTTCCTTTGGGCGGTGAATATCTCTGTTAATTCTGCAATCCTCTCCCCCAGCAAATTTGTCAGTAACTGCGTGGGTGTAGTTGGTTCTGGTTCCAACCAATCTAAGCGCGTTTGTCCGAGTCCAAAGGTGGTTTTGTGTCCTGTACCGCAGTAAGGTGCAAGTCGAACTAAGGCATAAAACAAGCGGGTAAATTCTGTATTAGCTAAAGCAGCTTTACTCAAACCACAGGAAATCGCCCCTGTAAAGCCAGTCACAGAACCACGTTTACCAGCCGCCACTTTTACCGATTCCAAGCGATGCTGATGGATGATCACCCCTTCATCTATCCAATCGAGGAAAGCTTCTGTTTCTATGGGAATTCCCGAAAAGTCATTCCAACGGCGCAAATAGCTGTGGAAGAGATTTACAGGAACTGGAAGTGGGAAATGATGACCTTTGCGGCGGAAACTGGTAGGGGAAACAAAGCTGAGACTGATGTTAGTTTGTTTCTCCACAGATGACTGCAACAATTGCGCGTAGGTTGTGGGTGGATGGGCAATACTCACCTGTTTGATTTGCAAGGGTGCATCTCTTAAAGCTAAAGTTTGTGGCAGTTGGGTTAACCATTGACCCAAAAACTGCGCTACCCTCGGAGATAGGGCGTTAACGTGCCAGTGGTAAGTCTGCTTTGCTTCTAGATGTAGCTGTCTACCAGTTGGAACGAGTTGACCTTCCAACGCTGAGATATTGAAAGGCTTTTCCGATTCGCCATCATGGAGATAAGCCGAGAGTTCTGGATTGAATTGTCTTACTTGGTCAAGAAACCAAGCATGAAGCCCAATTGTATACTGCGAATATAGGGAAGTAGAACTAATAGCTTCAAGGTCAAACACCAATCCCAACAATTCTGTATCATCAGCCCACGTAGGAACAGAGGACGTAGATACAGATTTGGACTTGGCTTTGCGAGTGGTAGATATTGCTGCTCTTGCCATCGCTGCTTGCTATGCAAATAATGTGGAATATTTTACTGTGGTTTCATCCCCTGTGGGGGACTGGGGACTGGGGACTGGGGATTGGGGATTGGGGATTGGGGATTGGGGATTGGGAAGGAAAACATTTCCTGTCTGTGAAGCTGCACATATTTAGATACCCCTAAATCCCCCTTAATAAGGGGAGCCACTGCGTTGGGCGGCTTTGCCGACTTGAAGCAAGTGGCGTGGACTTGATAGATTTATTCCGGTTCCCCCCTTAAAAAGGGGGGCTAGGGGGGATCTGATTCTATGCGGCTTCATGAAGAATTGATATGAGTTTAAAATGTTATCTCTTGTGGTATTGATATCTATGTAATTTCTAGGCATTGGACATTGAATTAAAAATAAATAGGGATCAATTTCAACATAATTCGTAATTAGTTATTAACTCTACAATTGTTGAGTTATGTAAAGCAAAAATTGGGTTTTTACGCTGTCTTTAATTGCTGAAATTGTTTATTTTCAAGGTAATTAGCAAAATATTACAGATTGTAAAACACTCGCTCAATATTCTGGTGATTATTTTTCTGTTTCCAAGAGAATTTATTTATGACTTAAAAATAAATTAGTTTTTTTGACTTTTTAGTGTAAAATTCATCCTTTCAATTCACAGTTAGTCATAAACTTCAACCAATCGCATTGCTGTAGTCTGCTTGGTGAATTCTTGATGCGAAAAATAATCATTCTCAGAAAAAGCGATCGCTCTTTTTCAGCCTGATTTTATAGGTTAACAATCTGAATAAATATAATACCTAATTTTTAATCCCCTTGCGGGGAAGTGGTGAAAACTGAAACAACTGTTCAATCACCATACTAGAGGAGTGTTTTAATCCCCTTGCGGGGAAAACACTTTTTCTCTAGCCAGAAAAATGATAACTTGACATTTTTGATAAGTCAAGATACTGTTTAGCGTTTTTCTTTTTCAAAAAGAACTAGTTTTTACTCAAATTGAGCAAGAACAATTTCCTCTTCGGGGAAATCAGCTACTATTTTGAGATTCCCACCAAGAGCTTTAATATAGCGTGAGAGGGCGGAAATTTGAATGTCCTCTTGGTTCTCTAACTCTAAAACTGTAGAATCAAAATCATCGAGTTTTTTTTCCAACTCATCCTGTGTCAATCCCAAGGATTCTTGCAATTCCATTAGGGTAAGATGAAGTAATGCAATTTGAGCGCGAGTTTTATTTCTTTCTCTTCGCTCAGGTGACATCTGCTTTCGCAATTCACTAAAAGGCTTTGTCTTCATATCAATCCTTCATCCTCTAGCTCTTTTAGCAATTCGTCGTAGAGTCTATCAGCTTTGGGTACATTCTCCTCATACCAGCGATCGTTACCTTTTTTGTTACCTCCTAAAAGGAGTACCGCCATCCTACGAGGATCGAAACAATACAATATTCGGTATGGCTCTCCCTTATGTTGTATCCGAAGTTCTCGCATATTTCCGTGACGAGAACCCTTGATATCTGTGCTATAGGGGGAGCGAAGATTCACACCTCTTTCCTCAAGCAACTCTACTACAACATCAATAGAGTCTTGTTCTGCTTCGCCAAGCGTTAAGTACCACTGCTCGAACTCGTCTATATACTCTACTTCGATTGCCATGTATAATAATTTCCTATTTATTAAAGACTTCGTACTGTATGCTGCTTGAAAAGTTGATTCAGTTGAGCTTAATGCTAGAACAGGGGGCGATTCACCCAAGTATGTGGTTATTTGTTGATTCATGTTTTGTTCCTATAAAGATTGCTGGCTAAGATAGCCTTACTTTATATACTATTAGACCTAAGAAGAAGTTAGTAGTAAGAATTCATTATTAATCAATCAATTTCACAGTTTTAATACTTCCATCATTCTTCAGAGCAGTAACACTCAGGGTTTGAAAAACAGTAAACACCGCACGCAATACAAAAATTACTTCTGAAAAACCGTCTCGTAGCAAGGACTTCAGTGCTGAATTTCAATTGTTTCAATCCCCTTAAGGGGTAAAAGTAAGCTTAAATTGAAGCCTGTGAAGAGTGAGCGATTCACGGGTATGAGTTTCCATCCCCTTGCGGGGTAAGGGTAACTGTAACTCCATGAAGTGTTCTATATAGCTGATGTGGTTGATGTTTCCATCCCCTTGCGGGGTAAGGGTAACTGTAACCTATGTTGTTTCCTTTTGTTTTTGCTATAGGCGAAGCAATTGTTTCCATCCCCTTGCGGGGTAAGGGTAACTGTAACCCCTCGCTTTGAAACCCTTATCACCCATAGCTTCCAGAGGCGGTTTGCGACGGGGTACTCATTTTATTTTTCTCCCCTCCAAAAATAACCAGAAAAAATCCCTGAAAGCCTTACAGAATAAGCAATCGGCAGGGTCTACGAAAAAACTAGGGTTTCAGCGATTTGGTAACCCGGCCGCAAAACCACTTTTTCCTTTCAGGGTAGTATGGAAATCTACCCTAACAACCAAGATATTTATGCAATTTTCAAGGTTCTGTTCTCTATTAAGCCTAGAGAAAGCACGTAAGACTTAACTAAAAATTTGCAATGTAAATAATATGATTCACAGATATATATTCGTCAAGCCTTACCTATAAAAAACTTAAAGCATTAATACTGAGTTAACTTACATACTTTACGCTTTTAATCGTCCCATCATCCTTAACAGCCGAAATTTTCACCTTCACCACCTGTCCCTCATGGAGAGAACTAGCTTGCTTCGGTTCCTTCTCGGTTAACTTAATCGTCCCCAAAATTTCATAGGTGACTTTATTACCATTGATTTTGGTAACCTTCGCCTCAATAATTTGCTCAACTTGAAAATCTTGAGCTTGCGCTACTTTCGCAATTTCCGCTTGACGCGCTGACTCAACAGGTAGCGCTTTGGGAGTCGCAATTTCCCCAATCGGGACACCAGCATCTTTGTAATAACGCATCAGACGCGATACCCAACCTAAAATTTGCAGCATCGTATCAGCATCGTTTACACCTTTGAGATAATCGCTACAAGCTTTCTCAATACTGCGGTAATAATCGGTAGTTTTACCACTGTGTCCAATTTGTCTACCATTACTGACGAGGGTTTTCAGGTATTGGAAGAACCGGGAAGTAGCATTTGGCTGGTTTACAGAAGCGCGGAGATAAGCGACAGCTTTACCCAACTCGTTGACATCTGTATTTTCTTTAACTAAAATTTGGGCGATCGCATGGGCAGTTTCCCACTGTGCATCTGTGAGAGATTCGGATGATAATTCAGCTATTGTCATAATTTAGTACATTCCCGATGGTGGTTCGCGTTCGGTGGGATAGCGTAAAATTGCAGCCAGTTCTTCTAATTGCGGTTTTTGAATCAAGCGTGAATGTGCTACTTGAATATTTTTTTGGATAAATTGTTGTAATTTTTCCCCAATCAACTCATCAGCTTGATTGAGATTATAAGAAGAATAACGCTGTTTCAAGTTTTGCGGTTGGTGGATTTTATCGATATTAACAGTCATTGTTCCCATCCCTATCGGTTTACCACCGCCAACTTTTAAAGCCATCGGATATTTAGCATCTTGTCCTAAGACAATTAATAAAGTACCTAATTCTTCTGCTGTCAAATTTTTAAAATGTAATTGAGTCGTAAAAATATATTCTCTACCAGCTTGTTGTACAGGCATTCCCGCATTTTGACCTTTATCAATTGCTCTATTAGTATTGTAATAAAACTTGCGTCCAGCAACTTTTCCTCTAATAAAATATGCCCCACGTTCATCAGGACGAGGACGATATAATGAAGGTATAAACCCTGTAGAAAAGCTGATATTTTCACACTTTGCATCGTTAAAATCTAGCAAACCTTGCCAATCTAAAGCACCAAAAACTCTACTAGCAGGACAAAGTTGTTCTTTCTGGCGACAAGGTAAGCGTTCTGGGGGAATTTTATCTCTATATCTATTAGTAATAACTGCTAAAGTACTATTAGTAATCGCCTCATATACAGAGCGGATACAACCTTTCAGTGAACTACCTTGAATCGAGAGTTTTTGGTCAACACCCTGTACCATAGTTTTAATCAGGGGAATTTTTTGACCAATATCGCTACCCATAACCACCACCCCAGTAGAGACATGGAGAGGAGTCTGCACTTTTAGGGTAAGATACAAAGTACCATGCAGGCGATCGCTAAAATATTTATGATGTCCAGCCGGACGCTGTAAATTAGGGCGTTCTTGGGGAAAAGAAACGAATTTATAAGGTTTTTCTGGAAGTTCAGATGATGAATCCCCACCGCTAGGGCGATTAGGTGGTTGTTGAGGTCTTGATGGGCGATTTACTGTCATAATTACTGTGTAATTGTCAAAGCGACAAAGTGAACTGTAGAAGTTTGTTTATCGATAAAATAACGCTGGGCGATATTTGCTGCTTTCTCAGGAAATCCTTTAGGGAAACGAGTTTCTGTAGATCCATATAAATGAGCATTTCTATCTTGAATATCCCAATCTTTACCCACAGGGCTAAAATCAGCATACTCACCAGCAACACTTAAAAGCAGCACTTCATAACTATCTTTACGTTTATACTTCCACCGCAATTCACAATTTTGATTAAACATTTGTCCTTCCAGCATCGGGAAGTCATTTTCTGTGGGTACTTGTTTCCAATTATCGCTAACTTTATGAGTCCATCTCAGGAAGTAGTAACTAGGTTCAATTGCAAATTCTTGAATTAAATCAAGTAATTTTGCAACTGATAAAAGTTTTTCTTTTACACCAACAAAAGCCGTCATCTTGATACCCCTAATAAACTACTCCAAGATTTAACAGCACGTTCAAATAAATCTGTAACCGTACCATCTCGCCAAGTAAGTTGCACACCAAAACCTAAATTCATCTCTTGTGCTGCTACAGGAGTATCTTGATAATCGGGTTTAGAGAAACCATATAATTGTGCGTCTTCATCTGCCAAAAATTCTCCCGCACCTAAGAGATAAGTATGATTCCATTGTTTTTGACTACCAATAGCCTGAATTTGGCGTTTATCTTCCGATAAAACACAACCAGGATATTGCACAACTGCTTGATTCAATTTCACCTGTACAGTACCCAAACCCCGAGATTTAGCAAAACCTAAACCAAACCAACCGTCATCTAAATCGCGCAACACTAAACCAATTAAACCTAGTTGAGAAAGAGTGAAGTTTTTGAGGTGAATTTTAGTTTTAAATTCCCCCGCAGTACAAACTTGATAATTAAAAGGCCCCACCGCTACCGAACCAAAAACCCTATCAATTGCTACACCATTACGTTCTTCAATTTTCAGAGGCTGAGATTTATCTGGATAAGCATCTTCAATTCTCAATCTACTAGCAATAGAAGTATTACCAAATAATTGGTCAGTAAAACTAGATAATTTGTAAATATCTGGTGCAGGTAAATCCTTACCATCTTTAGTTTTGAGATAATCATATTTATCACTTAATGGATCGTTAGCCCAAAGAAAATTTGAGTTATTTGGATCGCGCTTATCTCTACCTACAGTCCTGACAATTCTTTCAGCATGGGCGCGAATTGCACCTTTTAAACTACTTCCAGGTAAATATATAGAACGCCCACCAGCATGATACGTTTCCACAAATTCCATATCCGGCTTAGTCGGATCGGCTCCTTCCTTACCCGATTTAATCAGCATCGGCCCATCAGGAATTAGGGTTAAATCAATAGTACAATGGTTAACAAATCTTTTATGCATAGCTATATTTAGTTAAAGAAATATTGCAGATTAAGCCGCTACTAAATTATTTAACTGTATTTCGCATTGTTGAAATACAAAATTAACAACAGCAAATAATTTATCTAGTTCTTGAATAGTATAGAAAGTACTATTTCTGGTAAATATGTCTGATTCTAACTTACCAAATTGCCAGCGTTCGCCATTGGAAACAATACCATAAATCACTATTTGATATTCACCATTTAGTCTTTGGGCTGCAACCATTTCTGCTAAACATTGCGCCCAGCCAGTTTCAAAGTTATCTTGCTTGGCTTCTACTAAAATAAAGTATGGTTTTTCAAATACGAATTTACCCAATGGTGAACGTTTAGCTAAAATGTATTCAGGAAAACCTGATAATTTCTCGTCATAATTTAATGATTGATGACTCCATAAAATAAACTTACTGCGGTAAGTCTTCCAAACTTCTTTGAGTACGGGATAAATCAAATTTTCACAAATTGCAAACTCTGAATTATCAACAACAGCATCCCGCATCATTAGTTCTAAATCTTCACGGAAATAGTCAGGAATAGTAAAAGCAATTTCACTGACAAAATTTGCTTCAGTATAAGTCACTTGAAACGCTTTAAGAACTTCCCCGATAGTTTTGAAACTGCTGAAAGCCATATTTACCCTCCTCAAGAATTTGGCGTGACTTCAGTTGTTTGAGTCTTAGCTTGATTTTCTCGTAAATAATGAATCAGCGAATTTGTCCAATCTTGCTTTAAATTGGACTCTTTGACATCTTGATAGCTGGGTAGTTTATCTGATGAATTACTATTTACCAATTCTTGCAAGTATGTCAGTAATTTTTCTGGGTTGTTGCTGACATCTAACCAGTACATTTTGTCAATATCTAGTTTAACCACACCCAAGCCACGCGATCGCCCTCCACCCAGAGGTATTTGTTCTGTCTCAAACTGATGTAACCCAATCATCAACAGTCCCAGTTCATAATCCTCAGCGTTTTCTACCACCGCTTTAAACTCAAACTGCGTTCCTGCTGGGACTACTTGAAAATCGTAGAGTTTCCCATCTGCTGCGGTTTCCGTGTCTCTATCAATAGCTACCCCGTCTCTTTCTTGGTACTGTCCAAACCAAGTATCAGGGACTACAGTTAAATCTCTGACTTGGAATTTGCTAGCAATCCAGGGTGAACCAAATAGCAGAGATGGTAAGTCAGTATGTTGGAGAATAGCTTCAGTTAAAGCTTGGTCATCATCGTAAGCGTCTTTTAACTGCTTCATTTCCTGGGATGTAATTGACCATTCATCCTCAATAGCTGGATTGGCTACTAATTTGCGATTATTTCCTACAATACCTCTGAGGAAACTTTCTAAGCGCGATCGCATTGCACCTTTAAAGCTAGATCCTGGTATTAATGGATTACCCAAACTGTCTTTAATTACAGGTAAATCTGATCCAATTGGTTCACTCGAACGACCTGCGCTGATACGTAATGCTGTAATTGTGGTGAGTACGCCTGTAATTTCTAAGCGATTTTTGAATGTGTCAAACATAGTTTTTTATTAATTTTGTAGATTTATTTAGCGCCTCGGATACGTAGGAGATTGCATTTCTTTTCCTAAGATGTTACTCATCCTAATTAGTTCATTTCCTGACACCACTACAACTCTATTATTTCTTGCCTTATTTAGAAATTCTTCTCCTACGACACCTTCGCTTGTTATGAATAATTTTACACAGTAATTTCCTCCTAGTTTCTCTGCTTTTGAACTCAAAACAGACAAATCGTCAGCATCCAGTTTTCCACCAGTTTTACATTCACAAATCATTGCATTAGCACTGTTTAAACAAAACACATCTATCTCGCCTCGATAATTATCTATCTCAACTCCCATTTCTACAGAATCAAAGCTACACTGTTTAGCTGAGGAGTATACGAATACCTCTAACCAATCTCCAGCCAAAAAAGCATAATTTTCTTTTGTTTCTATGCGAAATTTAATGATATTATTCAAAATTTCAAATTTATGAATAATTGAATAAACTTCTAATTGTTTAAAAAAAGTTTCTAATTCACTATTTAATATCCTTAATTTAGTAAAATCTTCTGCATGGATTCTGAATCCTCTTGGCGCTTTAATACTGTTCCCACTACCTGCATTACTGCGAATCACAGAAAGAACTTTTCTTGAAATATCAATATTTTCCACAATATATCTTGCTATTATTTCTATATTGCTTTCATGGAATAATTTCTTTTTGAAAATATTAAAACCATACATAGCAACATAATTTTCTACAGTTAATTGCTTATTAAAAGCTACAGGTTGTTTACCAAAAACTAGTGGAATGATCTGCGATTGATCTGTGTTTACGGTAAATACTAAAACATCTTTATACTTTTCCTGAACATAACTATAAACTGAAAAAGCCATTGATTGAGGAACAGTACTTAAATTTACATATTTTAACTGTTCTACACCTTGACAAAGTTTTTGTGCAGCTATATATACTTCATCAAATTTGTTAGGATCAACACTGATTACATCAGTTTCGTTATCACAAACTAAATTTTTTCTTTCTTGCTTAATAACTTTTTCTATATTCTTTTGAAATTGTAAATATTGCTCTTCTATACACAGCAAAAATTTTATTCTATCAACTTGATCAAGAAATTGAAGAACTCCTGCAATTGCTGGAACTCCACTACGACCTCCAATCAGGACTAACATTATTCTTTCCGACATATATTAATATTTATTTCCTTTAATTTGTTCATTTAACTATTAATTTAATTCTGGAAAATTCCTAAATTTTACCATCTTTTAGATACTTCAGATGACGTGCGCCATAGCCTAAATAACGGCGAATCAATTCTAGCCAAATAGGTTTATAATCACTTTGACAACATTCAGCAATTATTTGAGCATTTTTCTTGATATTGCCATCAATATCTTCGATAATTTGCTCTGCGAGAGAACCTTTACCTCTACCCCATTTTTTATCTCTACCTACTTGATAACGGATAAAGTTTTTAATTACTTCTACACTATCAGTAGTGTCTGATACACGCAATAAATTACGAAATTGAGATTCTTCTAAATCTCCATATTTTCCTGTGTCTAATGCAGACTGAATAAGTATAACTAGCTCATCTTCAGCTAGGCGAATTCCTTTTTGCACTTGTAAATCTGTCTGTTGTTCTGATAAATTACTCATACTGCTTCCTCTCTCAATACTAGATGAAATTCATTACAAATTTGTACTTTTCCAAAGCCTTCACAGGTGCGATCGCCTACTCCATATATTTCTAAATTCTCCCAGGCTTTCTCCCATAAATCCTCTGATTTTACACTAAATAAATACACAGAACCTTTATTAGTAATCAATTCCACATCTTTCATTAAACCCCAAGCGGAATTCCAACCGGAACGATAGTCATAGCTGCTATAAGTTGCATGAAGTTCCAAAAAATTATTAATACCCGCAAAATCCTGAAGCATCTTTTCCGAAATTACAGTAGTGCGTTGCCAGTTATCAGTTAAGATGGCATCTGCTTGCAAATCTACGGTAAAATAAATACGATTTTCTGGTAAATCTTGGATGGGAAGTCCAAATATATTTTTCCATTCTTCCCAGCGTTGGCGTAATCTTTGATTAAATTCTTTAACTCTATTGTTAACAGTTGATTTGATTTCACCAGGTAGATTAACTGTAATTTTGACTCTTCCTAAGCCCCGTGAAGCTGCGCCACCTAAACGTAAATCTTCTGGATGATTGTTCAGAAAATTGTATAAAGGTTCTGCTAAATCATCTGCAACGAAGATTGTCCCTCTATATATGACTGGTTTTTCTTGATAATCTTGAGATTCATTTAACACTTCTATACTATAAAGCACCTGTTCTTCAGAAGTCGCTCGGCGGCGATTAATACCTACTCTAGTTAATAAACGGCTAGTTGTCGAATTACGATAATATCTATTCTGCACTTGATAAAAGCCAGTAAAAGCATCGACTCTACCACCATCAACAGGACAATTAGGATCGTAAATATGACTAAAACTTTCAGCACAGAAACGGTCTATTAATGTATCAAAAACACCATTATGTTTAGGATCGTTAGGTTGTGATTTAAAACCTGGCTTATTTTTGGAACTTAAAGCCGTATTAGGTAATACTCTGACCTCCGATTTAATTTTAAAATCAGCAGGATAGGCATTGTGGAAGATAGCGGGATTTTCACCTAAAAATAGCTCGTGAAAATCGTCGCCATGCGTGATGGGTGTATTAGCTCGTTTTAATATTACAGATGCGATCGCCCCACGAATCACAGAACCAGGAATATAAGTTTCCGCCTCACTTATAGAACCCCCAGGCTTTTGTCGTCCAATAGCTAAAGGAGACAGTGCTTTAATTTCTAAATTTATTTGTTTCATTGCTCAAACCCTTTTGCCAAAAAATCCCACGCGGCTTGTTCTAGAGGTAATTTTGGTAATTCCCAATGTAACCATCCCAAACCTGTTGACTTACTAGCACCCAAAGCATGAATATGTTGCAGTCCCGCTAAAATTAATGCTCCTGCATAACTTGGAGCGCCTGATAGATGAATCTGTCCTGTAAATCTTAATTGAGTGTTAGCTGGTGAAGTTTCTAAAAAGTAAAGTTTATTTTCTTCGGCGGTACGTCGGCGGCGGTTAATTGTCACGCCTGGACGCAATACTTCTGGTAAATTATCAGGGTCTTCTGTACAAATTAAATCATCAAAAATAACACGAGAAGCTAAAACCGGATTCCCAAATATTTGACAAATTAAACAATGATAATTTCCCTCATCACTTGAGACTTGATATTCTGGACGCTCAAAATTCCCAATTAATCCTGCTCGTTGAGGACACATAGTTTGAGGATTAGGAGAATCACAAATTGACCAATGTAATCCCCTGGCAATTTTTTCACATTCATGACGTAGCCGACCTTTAATTTGAGAAGCGGGTATAAGTAAATTTCCTTCAGAGTTACGCACAATTGGTTTATCTGCTAGGGAACCTGATGAACCCCCTGCACCAACACATAAAGCTGATTTAATTACAGCTGTAATTTGGTAGGAAGTAATAGGGTTAGATAATTGCTGGAGATAGATCATAATTCAGTTTTGCTAGTCACAATCTTTATTTCATCGACATCACTATCATCATCTGATGCAGCAATGAAATCATACAAATCAACAACATCTCGCCAAATTGTTTCAAACAAAGGATAATCTGATTTATCATCTTCCAGCGAGCCATCATCATACATCCAAGGTGCTAGATTTCCATTATTTTTTGCATCTTTAGGCTGACACCAAGCTTCTTCAAAGTATTCTTGTAAATTTGGTTTTCCTTGTTTGAGTCTTACCCGGAAGTAACGATAATTGAGAATAGCTGTTTGCTTACCTCTTTCTAGTAAACTGCGTATTTGATAAAGTTGTGATTTGGGAAATTTAGCTTCTTTCAAAGCTTCTATAACCTTGATCAAACCTCCTAATTCATGAAAGGTATAGGGAGCAGCATACAATTTTAGCTTTGGCTTTAGATTTTTTAGTAATGCTTGTTTACGAAATTCTTTGATGTCGGAAGAAATCATCGTAACTGATTTCATAGCCAAAAAATCTACTGTTCCGCCACAATATCCAGCTTTTCTTAATTTTTTAGCACGTTCTTTAGCTGATTTAAGTAACTGTTCTGTTAAGTCTCTAGCATAGTAAATAGGTGTATTATATGCGGTAATTAGTACACCAATAGAAGTGCTGAGTTGACATTTAGATATTTTAGCTTCTATAGGTTTATAACGATGTATTTTTTTCTGTTCTATTGGCTTATTGTCTGACTGAGTTTCATAACAGCCAAGGATAGTCTCACTTCCTGCTATTTCTGTTAAAGGTACTTCCTTGAGAAGAATCTTTTCAAACTGTTCACCAATAGTTTTTGCAATATTTAATGCTTGATTAGCTGGAACAATGAGGATAATATCATCACCACCAATGGTGATAATTTCAAATGGATGAACTATATCACCATTCTGTAAACCTGATTCTGATTCTTCCTCATTAAGATTTTTGAGTTCATGAGGATGAAGGTGATGTGCTAGTGCTTGATACACTGCATATTCTGTGGCTAATTCTACATCTCTACTAAAAGTCTGATGTTGCTTTGGAGTACGAATTTTCTGAATATAACCACCCATATTATTGCCATCAGCATAGATATAGGCTACAAACCCTTTACTAGCATTGGCAATATGGCTGAGGTTTTGAGATATTTCAATCTCTTCAGGTTCAATACCTGCATAGTATTTTTGAGCTAAATTAGGATTATTTTTGAGAAATGACTTAAATTTATCTACCCAGCCTTCAATGATAGGAATTTTCCATGTTAATTGAGAATTTTGATACCATTCAGGGATTCTGGGTTTTCCTTTTTTTGCTTTGTAACCGACTAAGTGTTTACGAGCCGAAACCTCAGAAAAATGAGATTCTTTAGGTAGTTCTGGCGGTTGAACAATTACTAAAGCTGTTCTCCGTTCTCCCTCATCACGTATCAAATAAGGATGAGTTTCAAACATAGGAGGATAACGTCGGCTAGGACGATTAAAATAGTCATGACCACTGCGACGTTGATGAAATAAAATTGCTAATTTGGTAGTGATTTCATTAAAACTTTTACGGTCAGCAAAAGCCTCTTCAACAGCAACAGCTAAATTAGAGCATTTTTCTGTTTGCGAGTTTTTGAGATTTTTTTCTAAATTACCAAAGTAAGCTTGCACTAGCGGTTGCTGATAATTTTGCCGATACCAATCTAACCAGAATGTATTTTCAATAGGCTCTCGGAGCAAGCCAAAGTGAATTTCTAGTAGTTTAAATTTCTCTCCAACTGCACAAGAATTTGCTGTTAAAGTTTCTTCTGTATAGCGTTTTTCAATCGCATTGGCCAAATCATCAACAAATGCAGCTGGACAAAAAGCCAGAATATTACCGCCTGTAGAATAAATAATTAGTTCTGGGATCAGAACTTCAGATAAGTTAATATCTTTGTGGAAGTTTTTATTTAGCCATGCTCTAACTTCATTACATTCAGCATTATAACGATTAGGATTATCTGCAGTGGCATAATTACGATTAAAGAATGCAGGTAAATCAATCAGGTTTATTCTATCTAATAAGGCAGATGCACCGCGAATATCTTGAATTTTTGAAGATTCAAATACATATTGCTTAATCTTAGTTGCACCACCATAGACTAAACCAATTTCCCTATTCCAATATTCTGGATACTTCTCAGGTAAGACTTTTAATTTCTCTAGAGAATCAGGAAATTCTTCTTGCTGTAATTTCTGTACCTGTCTCATGAATTCTTGAAATTTTTCTGGTAATTCTTTCCTCTGATTTAACGATTGACGAGTTTGTGTGACTAAATCATTAGGTTCGCGCTTATTACCCCAAGCCAAACACCAAGCAATAGCAATTGTTATAGAATTTGTCTTATCCATCTGTGTTGTCATTTGTACATACTCCAGCAATTCTCAACCACACCTCACCAAGAAACGCAAGCATACATCTCATGGGTGAATTTGCTTAAATGCGACTACTCCCGCTGTATCATCACCGTAAATCCCCAAATTTATGCAACAGCAGAGAGTTAAATTGGCTACTCAATCAACCAAGTCGCCTAATTTATATGCAGGGTTATGTGTGATAGAAATCACATATTTACCTATTTTGGGATCGAAAAAACCAACTGCACCGTAAATATGAGCTAGTTTATGTGCTAAAACAAACGCCACAGGTATAGAAATAGGCCCGTTAATCTTCAACAGTGGGCCTCCTACAAGTTCTCCTGACTCCGCCATTTTTTCCAATCGGGCGGCTGCATCTTTGACAATCTGGTCATTTTGGGCAGGTTCACCAAAGTTAACTCGCAAAATCCCATTTTTGAACTCGATTTTGTAAGTACTCATATTTTTCTCACTTCTACAGATTGCTTTGATCATACAGGTAGCCTGGAAGACCTTGCTTCTAGTTTTTGTTGCAGTCACCAAGTACCTAAGTCGGTTATGCTCAAAGCTAGTATAAGCGATCGCTTTTTTACCCTCTTGACCTTCAACACCACCAGCTATGTATGCGATCGCATCTCTGTAGCACTTCCCTATTTTCGAGATTTATTGCTAAACAATCCTATTGCGAGATATATTATTCCTCTAAAGATTGCTCAAAACATCAGCCGCATTTTTGTATCAGCCTTGTATTTGCAGTATTCACACCAAAACAATCAGTAATTTGATAGATTTTACTATAGTGAGATTGAGCATATATTTTTTATTAATTGCAGCGAATTAATTTAGATAAATAGCTCCATTAGCTAGCTTTAGTAATTAAAATCACAAATTAATATTTAAAAATTGTCAGCTATTAACTAAAAATTGGTATGTTACATTTACGTTTTATAAAGCTGCTAAAATAGCTACGTTTTCAATAAAGTTTTTTTGCTAAAAACACTACTCCAAACTTTTTTATTTTGACTCTTTTGACAAGTACTAAAAAAATCCTTAAGCTAAAAGATAGCTTTAAGAAAGCAATGAGCAAACGGCGATTTTTTTGTTAAACATTAAGAGCCGTTATCTCAATATGCCACGATGAATCAATGAGTAAAAACTAAACTTCTGAATTTGTAATTGCACCCAACTCGCTCAAATTGTCTACCACAACCTTAATATTTAAACAACCGGATAGCGCCCCAACTATAATGTATTTCTATATTCCGGTGATGGGTAGATAATTTTTGGTGAAATTTCTTGGGTGTCAATTACAGAAGTTTGTTTGAGGTAAAGCCGATATGCCTAGGAGAATACCGTGTTTGATTATCTCACAAATTTAAACGACCACAATCTACCCTATCCAGATACGATTCATCCCATTGTGGTTCACTTCGTAATTGCAATGGTATTGTTTGCCTTTTGCTGTGATGTAATTGGCTATTTTACCCGCAACTCTCGGTTGTTTGAGGTAAGTTGGTGGAATATGTTGATTGCGACAATTTCTATCTTTGTCGCCATCATTTTCGGTCAATTTGAAGCAGGTTTAGCCAAACCCTACGAAGTTGCTAAATCTGTATTGAACGTACATACACTCATTGGCTGGTCGCTATCAGGAATTATTGCCGCGATTACAGCTTGGCGTTATGTAATTCGCGCCCGCGATCCCAAGCGCATCACATTTTATTATCTGGGAGCTGGGCTAATTTTGATAGCAATAGTTGGCTTGCAAGTATACCTAGGTGATGAACTGGTTTGGGTATATGGATTGCACACAGTACCAGTTGTAGAAGCACTCAAGGATAATATCTCGCCATGAACGCAGAATTAATTAACCAATTAGGCGACCAACTAGGCCCCAACGGCTTACCTTACAGTATTCCGCTTCATCCCAACTTAGTTCATCTCACCCTAGGCTTATTTATCATTGGGATTACCTTTGATATTGTTGGGGCATTGTTCCCGTTCCAAAAATGGGTATTCAAATTTTTCGCCATTTCTGTGGAACGTGACAACCTATTTGATGTTGGCTGGTACAACATGGTAGGGTCATCAGTAATTACCTGTTTTACAGTTGCTGCTGGCTTTTATGAGATGCTGTTAGCGCAACCACCAGCCGATGTCAAAAGTGCTTGGGGACTCCCAGCAATGGATACAATGATTTGGCATGGTGTTGGTGGAGTGCTGTTATTAACCATCATCATCGGTATGACTGTCTGGAGAGGATATCAGCGCTTTGTTACTCGCCGGGATGAAGAAAAACAAGTGCAATGGCGCTATCTCATCGCAGGTGTGACAGTCATGTTCATTATGTACCTCCACGGCACCTTAGGCGCACAATTAGCTGCTGAATTTGGTGTTCACAACACCGCAGATAGTTTGCTGCGATTGGGCAAAGACCTCAACACTATGTTCAATTAATCAGTATTAGTCATTTGTCATTTGTCCCTTGTCATTTGTGCAATGACTCATGACTGATACCAATACCCCATGCCCAACAATTACCACTGACTATGACAATCCAGAAGATTTTTAATATTGTGGCACTGATAATCGGTGCGATCGCCGTGACTGTTATGAGTCTCTGGATAGGTAAACAGTCCTATTCTTGGCTTCCTCCACAGGCGGCGGCTGAATCTCTACTCATTGATGATCTGATTAGCTTTTTAGTAACCCTGGGTGCGTTTATTTTTCTAGGTGTTACTGGCGTTTTGTTGTATTCTGTCCTCTTCCATCGTGCTGGCAAGAATGATTATAGTGATGGCCCAGCAATTGAGGGCAATATCACCCTAGAAGTTGTGTGGACAGCCATCCCCATTTTGCTAGTCTTTTGGATTGCAGCTTACAGCTACCAAATTTACGAACAAATGGGCATTCAAGGCCCAATGGAATTAGTGCATCTGCATAATCCGATGGGAATGGAATCGGCTTATGCAGCACCCAAAGATGAATCAGTTGAGGCTTTAGCTGAACCAGTAGAAAACATCGATGTGATTGCGAAACAATGGGCTTGGGTATTTCATTACCCCGAACGAGATGTTACTAGTACCGAACTACATCTACCAAGCGATCGCCGCATCCGGTTGGCACTAAAATCAGAAGATGTACTACATGGCTTCTATATCCCTGCATTCCGACTGAAGCAAGACATCATTCCCAACCACAATATTGACTTTGAGTTCACTCCCATTCGTCCTGGCAAATACCAACTGACCGACTCTCAATATAGTGGTACATACTTTGCCACCATGCACGCCAATGTAGTGGTTGAATCTCCCGAAGCATACCACCAATGGCTAGCCCAAGCTGCAACCCAAGCACCTACTCCCGCATACAATCAAGCAGCTGATGAGTATGCCCAAGCAACCAGTCAGTCAGGCAAAACCGGATGGGCTACAGTCGCACCTGAATCAGCACCTCTAGTCAATTATCCTGGTTGAAAGGAAACTCACCGATGACAAACATCTCTGTAAAAAACGTTAATCTCCCTAGTGAGGAACCTCACCACGAATCACCAGGGAATTGGAAAGAATACTTCAGCTTCAGCACTGACCACAAGGTCATTGGTATCCAATACCTCGTTACCGCATTCATCTTCTTTTTAGTCGGCGGTATCTTTGCAATGGTGATTCGGGGAGAACTGATTACACCCGAATCAGACCTAGTAGACCGCACTTTCTATAACGGGATGTTCACCATGCACGGCACTGTGATGCTGTTTTTGTGGACATTTCCTTCTTTGGTTGAACTAACAACGGACATTTTGTGCTAAACTGCTCTGACATTGAGTTTTAGAGCTTTATGCGGGTCGGTTACGTTAGAGTATCGAAATTTGAACAGCGCGACGCACTGACTCAGCAGACCGCCAGAATTGAAAAAGCTAGCTGTAGCTTGATTTTTTCTGACATCGAATCTGGGCGAAGCGACAGCCGGAAAAACTTCAACAAAATGCTCGCGATGTGCCGCGAAGGACAAATCAAAGAAATCGTTATCACTCGAATCGATAGATTGGGTAGGTCTGTGATGACCATCGCTAAAACAATAGCACTACTCGAAAAGTTGAATATCAAACTTGTTATCTTAGATGCCCCCGTAGAAGATGCGTCAAGCCCATTTGGGTGGTTTTCCCTCAATCAAATGGCAGGACTCGCCGAGTTTGAATCTCGGTTGTTACAGAGCAGAGTAAACCACGGATTAGAGCATTTTCGCGAACAAAACAAAGCTTATCAGCCACCGTTCGGGTTCGCTAGAGTTGACGGGAAATATGTTGCTGATCTGACTATACATCAGCCCAGTGGAAAAACTAATTGGGCAATAGCCCAGGAAATTATTCAATATTTTTTATCTGAAAAAACTTCGCTGCGAAATACTATTCAACACTTTATAAAAGAATTCAATATTCAGTTTTCCCCTCCAGGGCTACGCTCTTGGTTGTTGAACCCAGTGCTGCGAGGTCACACTAGGTATAACGTCAAATTTAATCGCGTTAACCCCGAAAAATGGGATATTCGAGAAAATACCCATCAGCCTTTGATCTCAAAAGAAGTTTACCAACAGATTGAAACTCGGCTTAGAGAAAATCAACGCTTGTGGGGTAGGAACTTTGAGGGTGCCACACAAACAGATATTGGCGCGCGTTTATTGTCTGGGCAAATTATCTGCGGTTCCTGCGGAGGGAAATGTTATGTCCATGATGCTAAGAGATCGATGGGATTGCGATGCAAACGTCGCAGGGTTTACGGCGAAACTGCTTGTAGCAATAGAACCGCAGTTTCACTCTTGAAGGTTGTCGATGCTGTTGACGCTGCCCTAACAACAAGAGCGATCAAACTCAGGGACTATGTTGTCAGCAACCAGCCATCGAACCAAGATACTCCGGAAATTATCGAGCTTAAATCTCGTCTTGAGGTACTGCGAAAACTCCCCAGAGATTCGATCATTGAAGAAGCAATCGACCGAACAGTAGTCAAGATTCAGCAACTTCAGCAACAAAACATTCAATTCGCTTTTGTTGGGGCAAGTTTGCAAAAAGAGTTGATAGACAGTTTCGGTGATGTTGAGTTCCTTGAGGTCATGCCAGATGAAACCAAGAAGGATTTGTACAAAAAATTTGTCAAGGAAGTAAAAGTTCTAAACGGCAATGTCATCGCCGTGTTGTTGGTTGAGATACTGCGGTAGCAACTCTGGGTTTGTCATGATCATTTTTTTTGTTGCTTTATCTACATTCAACGGCTTCACCAAACGAAATAATATAGCTAGCCTTAGCAGTTTTTCGGATAGAGTTTCGTTCTTCCTTGGAATGTAGCGAGACACATCAAATTCGGTTTTTCTTTGAGACATGATTTCTCTGTGGCGTTCTCTTTTTAGATTAGTTTGTCGGCTGAAAATTTCTGTTACGAGCGATGCCAAAGGCTGGCTGCGCCTACGCATTTGGCAAATGGTGGGTTGATCGCAATTGCTGAAATGATACGCACGCTTATTGAAGACGGATAGATTCTATCTGTCTTTTACGTTATTCAATGACTTGCAATTCCCCCTGACTGCTTGGTTATTTTGGGCGATCGCAATTTCAATTCTTGCACTTGTTCGCTTAAGCTGACCAATACAGTTCCGGTTTTTGGTGTATCCTCACAATCGTACCCTTCCAATTGTAGGAAGCTTGTTCTTTCTTCAGTGCAAGAGATGCGATCGCCTCAACCCACAACGACAGCAAAGCGAGTAATTTGGTTAGCTCTGGCTCTGCGGTTTGACAAATTGGTTCTTGGCTACAATCTAAAATCTCGTTTTTCAAGCCCTCAGTTTTAGGAGACTTAACAGCAGAGTGTTATTGTGGCTTTGCAGCTTCAGGATGGGATCTGTGATATTGTTCTGCATTGAATCTGCAATGTTCAGTTTTGCACTAGCCGCTAGGAGAAAGTTTTATTTAATGGAAACCGCAGTGAAAAAGTCAGATTTTGTCCTGACTCCTTACATGAACAGCAGCGACTTGCGGGCAACTTATCAAATCCTGAATACGGTTGTGCCTTATATAGTTTTATGGTTTTTAGCACACAAAGCAGCAGCTATTTGTTTTTGGTTGCTTGTGCCTACTATAGTTTTGATGACGCTGTTTTCAGCGCGTTGTTTTTCTTTAATGCATGATTGCGGACACTATTCACTGTTTCGTTCAAAAAGGGTTAATCAAATTATCGGTTTTATTCTGGGGGTAATCAACGCGATCCCTCAATATCAGTGGTCAAGAGGACATGCCTATCACCACAAAACCAACGGTGATTGGCAACGCTATCGCGGTCCTAGTGCATTAATCTCTACTGAGGAGTTTGCTCGTCTGAGCCCATCTGCCCAAAGGCGTTATGAACTACTGAGGCACCCATTGATGATCTTTCCTGGAGGTTTTTTCTATGTCGCGATTAAGCCAAGACTCGCCCTGATTGCAGGAACATACGATTTTATCACTCATCTACTGACTTGCTTGCAGCAAGATCCTGCTATGGATTTACCTCGAATCATCTCCTCTCATAAGTCTAGAAATTGGTATACTGCGGCTGAGTTTTGGCATCTGTTGTTCAACAACATTTGTGTAGTCGGCAGCTGGATTTTCCTGGGGTATTTACTTGGATTTGGTTTTTTCGTGAGCGTTTACTCAATCACGCTAACTGGTGCTGGGGCAATCCTCATCTGCGTCTTCTTTGTTCAGCACAACTTTGATGGCTCTTACGCCCACAAAACTGAAGGGTGGGACTATCTCGAAGGAGCAATTAAGGGCAGCAGTTATCTGGAGTTACCCACGGTTTTAAAGTGGTTTTCCGCCGATATCGGCTACCATAACATTCATCATCTTTGTGACAGAATCCCCAATTACAACCTCCAAGCTTGCCACAATCAAAATATTCACCTGCTTAGGAGTGCAAAAAAGCTGCGAATGGTAGATATTCCTGATTGCTTCAAATACATTCTGTGGGATTGTCCCTCCAATCGCCTTACGTCGATAGCATCGTTTCGTCAAGCTGCACAATCCATCGACCTAGAGAGAGCCAACCAGGCGTGAAAAAGCAGGGAAGCAGAGGAGAAAAACCACACCACTTGCGGGTGGGGCTTCAACCAAGGAAGCGAGGAAGCCATCGTCCACAAGAGGCGTTAGCGTAGCGGGACGAAGTACGGCTTTGAACCTTATCTTTTTCGTAAAGAATACCGTTGTTTCAAACAACGGGAGCAGCCCAATTTGGCAAACATCAAAAAATAAAGATTATTCGCGAGTAAATATCGCGAATAATCTGGTGCCAAATTGCCAAAAAGGAGTTTCTCTAGCCGCCGGATTCAAGCTTAGTGCAGTTAAATCTTAGGTGAAAGTACAGGCAGTGTAAGCAGTTGAGCCAATGCATGGTTTTAGGCTATTTACTCATCTGGTACAAACAATTCCAAGATCTTATACTCATAGAAAACTACCATTAAACCACCAAAAATTTCCAACAGAGTATGAAATCATGCCACGCATCTTTGACAACATCGACTTACAACTGCTACCGATTTTGCGGGATACCCTCAAAATATCTTATCGGGCTGATTTTTGCGTGGGTTATTTTAACCTCAGAGGCTGGCGCAAGCTTGATGATTTAATCGAACAGTATGTGGGTGGAGAAACTTCTTGTTGTCGGTTGTTAGTGGGGATGCAAGGTTTACCCAGCGATGAGGTGCATACGGCATTTACGTTGGGTGCAGGGGAGGGTAAGCTCGATAATAGCACTATTATTCGTCTCAAAAAAAAGATAGCGGCGGAGTTTCGCCAACAGCTTACTATAGGTGCGCCAACAGACGATCATGAAGTGGGGTTACGTCGCTTAAGTCGTCAACTAAAAACGAAGAAATTAGTTATTAAATTATTTTTAGCCCATCCCCTCCATGCTAAGTTATACCTCGTTCATCGTCATGACCCCAATAGTCCGATAGTTGGGTTTTTAGGTAGTAGTAATTTGACTTTGGCAGGGTTGAGAAAACAAGGGGAATTAAATGTTGATATTTTAGACCATGATGCAACGAATAAACTGCAAAAGTGGTTTGAAGACCGTTGGAAAGATTACGGCTGTATCGATATTTCTAAAGAGCTTGCAGAAATAATTGATAATAGTTGGGCAAGAGAAGAATTAATTCCCCCTTATCATATTTACTTGAAGATTGCTTATCATTTATCCCATGAAGCGATCGCCGGAATTTCCGAATTCCGAATTCCTCGTGAATTTAATAATTTGTTTGATTTCCAAAAAGCTGCCGTACAGCTAGCAGCGCGTCATGTCACTCGCCGTGGTGGGGTAATTGTTGGTGATGTGGTGGGGCTAGGTAAAACATTAGTTGGAACAGCTTTAGCAAAAATCTTACAAGAAGATTGTTTTTGGGAAACCTTAATTATCTGTCCAAAAAACTTAACTTTGATGTGGCAGGACTATGTCGATGATTATCGGCTTTATGCTAAGGTGATGCCCATTAGTAAAGTCCAAAATTTATTACCAGAATTGCGTCGCTATCGGGTTGTATTAATAGATGAAAGTCATAACTTACGCAATCGCGAAGGTAAAAGATATCGGGCGATCGCCGAATATATCGCAGCCAATGAAAGCAAATGTATTTTACTTTCGGCAACACCATATAATAAAACTTATCTTGACCTTTCTGCTCAATTAAGATTATTTGTTCCTGAAGACCAGGATTTGGGTTTTAGACCAGAAGCTTTAATTAATGAATTGGGTGGCGGTTCCTTAGGCGAATTGCAATTTATTAGAAAGCATCAATGTTCTGTTAAATCTCTTGCTGCTTTTGAAAAAAGCGAACATCCCGACGATTGGCGAGAATTGATGAAACGCTATATGGTGCGGCGGACTCGTTCATTTATTAAAGATAATTATGCCAAATCAGACCTCAATTCTGCTTCTCTTACTCAAGATAAACAAAAAGTAATACGCAAATATTTAGAGTTTCCCGATGGGAGACGTTCTTATTTTCCCGACCGTTTACCGCGCACTATTAAATTTACTTTAGATACTGCTAATGACTCCTATTCTGGTCTTTATTCAGAAGCAGTAATTGAAGTAATTAATCAATTAAATTTACCCCGTTATGGATTGGGTAATTATGTAGTTGCAAAACCTAAACAACCACCCACAGATGCAGAACAGCGCCAAATTAGTGGCTTATTTCGTGGGGGACGGAGGTTGATGGGTTTTTCCCGCACTAATTTATTTAAACGCTTAGAAAGTAGTGGTTCTGCTTTTATTCAATCAATTGAACGTCACATTTTACGGAATTTTATTTATTTATATGCTTTAGAAAACGCGCTTGATATCCCTATTGGTACTCAAGATGCAGAATTATTAGATACGAGGAATAATGATGAGGATGCTGATTCAGTTACAGCAAGTTTATTTGATGTGGAAATAGAAGAAGATGACCTCACCTCCTCACCCGATTCTCCGCCAGCAGAGAAGGGAGAAAAAGCCGGAGAAGAAATTCTCTCCTCGCCAGCAGGGATGGGGTCAACCGAAAAAGTTTTTAGACAACAAGCAGAGTCAATTTATCAGGAATATACTACCCGATATCAACGTCGCTTCAAGTGGTTGCGTTCGTCATTATTTGATATTAAAAAACTCAATAAAGATTTATTAGCCGATGCGAAAGCACTAATTAATATATTACAAAATATTGGTAAATGGAATTCTCAAACAGATGAAAAATTGATAGCCTTAATCAATCTGTTAACAAAAACTCACCCTGGTGAAAAGGTATTAATTTTCACACAATTTGCAGATTCGGTACGCTACATAACAGATAACTTACAGGCAAAAAATATTACCAAAGTAGCAGGAGTAACCGGGAGATCGCAATATCCTACGGAACTGACGGGAAGATTTAGCCCTGTGAGTAATAATCAGCGAGATAGGGTATCATCAACAGATGAATTACGTATATTAATCGCCACAGATATTTTAAGTGAAGGTCATAATTTACAAGATTGTGCAATTATCGTCAATTGGGATTTACCTTGGGCAATTATTCGATTAATTCAAAGGGCTGGACGGGTTGATCGGATTGGACAAAATGCTGATAAAATTCTCTGTTATTCTTTTCTTCCTGCTGAAGGTGTGGAACGGATTATTAATTTGCGGGGAAGACTCAAGCAAAGATTGCAAGAAAATGCCGAAGTTGTAGGAACTGATGAGGCATTTTTTGAGGATGATGATGCACAAGTAATTTTGGATTTATATAATGAGAAATCGGGTATTTTAGATGGGGATGAGGATACAGAAGTTGACTTAACATCAGAAGCATTTCAAATTTGGAAAAAAGCAACAGATGATAATCCAGGGTTGAAAAAAACTATCGAAGAAATGCCGAATGTGGTTTATTCTACTCGTGAACATACACCTCAACCAGTGCAACCGGAAGGGGTATTAATGTATATGAAAACCACTGAGGGTAATGATGCTTTAATTTACGTTGATCGCAATGGTAATAGTGTTACTCAATCGCAACTAGCTGTGTTAAAAATGGCAGCTTGTGATGAAGCTACACCAGCAATAGCTAAAGATAAACAACATCACGAGCTAGTTAAAAAAGGTGCCCAATTGCTGGCTGAGGAAGAAAAAAATATGGGTGGTCAATTGGGTAGACCATCGGGTGCAAGATTCCGTAGTTACGAACGATTGAAAAGTTATGCACAGGAGATGAAGGGTACTTTATTTGTAACTGAGGAACTATTAAAAGCGATTGATGATATTTATCGTTACCCATTAAGACAGTCGGCGATTGATACTTTAAATCGGCAATTAAAAAGCGGTATTAGTATTCAGCAATTAGCAGAATTAGTAGTTGCTTTGCGGATGGATGATCGCTTGTGTATTGTCAGCGAAGAAATTGAGAAAAGGGAACCTCAAATCATTTGTTCTTTAGGATTGTTTGAGGGATAGCAACATATCGTACAATAATTATAGGGATTGGGTAATTAATTATGACATTATCATCTCACTTATCCTCAAATTTTTCCCTAGAAGATTTTTTGAAATTACCGGAAACTCAACCAGCCAGCCAATATATTGATAGTCAAATTTACCAAAAACCCATGCCCCAGGGAGAACACAGTACCTTACAAAGCTTTTTGGTGACTAGTATTAATGAGATTGGCAAACCACAAAAGTTAGCTTACGCATTTCCAGAGTTACGCTGCACATTTGGGGGGATGTCGTTAGTTCCAGATGTTGCTATTTTTGAGTGGTCACGTATTCCTTTACGTCAAAATGGCAGAATTGCCAACAAATTTGAAATTCCTCCTGATTGGATTATTGAAGTTCTTTCTCCAGAACAATCTGCTAACCGGGTTATTCGTAAAATCACATTTTCTATCCAAAATGGTGCAAAGCTAGGTTGGTTTCTTGACTCTGATGATGAATCAATAATGGTTTTTCAGCCCAATCAATTACCAGAAATAAAACAAGGAAAAGATATTTTACCTGTCCTCAGCGTATTAGGAAATTGGCAATTATCTGTAGAGGATGTCTTTGGCTGTTTGAGCTTTAGTTAAAAAATTGTGCGGCAGCTTGCTGCATAAATACTTACAAAATAATTATCTTGCGATCGCATTCCTTATATAACCATAAATAAACACGCAAAAGCGCGTATTGATTTTATCTTTTATTTCAGTGTTACTGAGGCTATCTTTAGCTTTTCCTAAGTAATTATCTATAGTTCTCTAAAGCCTTATTAGATAAGCTTTTAAGCTTTTATTAGGTTGATAAACTGAGATTTAATTAAAAAAATATTTTTATACTGCCAAATTTTAACCGCAAATATACTGCTAATTGCGTTATATGCTCATATAAAAACGTGTGATTTAGCAGTATTAAGACTGAGCCTTTTAGTAGTGAAAAAGGTTATCAAAGTATCAGTATTATTCCATTTTTATAAAGAAATCCTTATTTATTAAGGGTCGTGGCTCCAAGATTTTGGTCTATGGGCATATTTTTTATGCTCGTTTTTTACTACACAAAATTCTATTTTTATCTGCCAGGGTAGTATATCATGACACTTAATTTTCAACAAACACGAGAATTATTACATAAATTTCAATTTCAGGATTTGTTTATCCAACAATTGGGTTGGTCAGATTCTTCGCAGAAAAAAGCTGTACACTTGGAAATTGAAGAAAAAACTTACCAATACCAGCGAATTGCTGAGAGTTCTGGTGTAGCTATTTTTGAAGTTACAGCAGCAGATGGTAATATTCCTGATGCAAAAATTCGGGCTGAAATTCACAAAGAAGTTACTAATTTAATCGCTGAAAATCTGTTGATATTTATTGATAGTCAGCGTACTCGAAGTCTTTGGTATTGGGTGAAGCGAGAACGTAGAGACGCGATTAATCGCGTCTTTACAGTTCGTGAGCCTTTGTACGTCAAGGGTCAACCGGGAGACTTATTTTTAAGTAAGCTCGGTTCTTTAGTTATTGATATTACTGAACTCGAAGATGATAATCTTTCGGTTGTAGAAATTGCACGTCGTCTTCAAGATGCATTTGATGTAGAACCTGTAACCAAGAAATTTTATAAAGAGTTTCAAGAAGAACATAAGCAGTTTTTACAGCATATAAAAGGAATCAACAACGAGGCTGATAAACGTTGGTATGCATCGGTAATTTTCAATCGGATGATGTTCGTTTATTTCCTCCAACGTAAGAGTTTTCTGGATAACGGAGATTTAAATTATTTACAAAATCGGCTCAACCAAAGTAAAGATAAAGGTGAGAATCTTTTTTATAGTAGTTTTCTGAAAGTTTTATTTTTTGACAGTTTTGCTACACCAGAAGAAGACCGTGACCCATCAGTAGAAAAGTTGGTCGGGGTGATTAAATACCTCAATGGTGGATTATTCCTTCAACATCGCATTGAACAAGAAAATAATATTTCAATTCCTGATATAGCATTTGAAAAAGTTTTAGAGTTATTTGCTAAATATTCTTGGAACTTAGATGATACACCAGAAGGTAAAGACGACGAAATATCGCCGGACGTTTTAGGCTACATACTGGAAAAATACGTCAATCAAAAAGCATTTGGTGCTTATTATACTCGTCCGCAAATCACTGAATATATTTGTGATAGAACGATTCATAAACTCATTTTAGACCGCGTTAATGATTCTTTATCTGATAAGTATAGACCTTTTGAAGATTATAACGAACTGATATTTAAACTAGATGCAAATATCTGTCGTTTATTAATTAATGATATTCTGCCAAAATTATCAATTCTTGACCCTGCTTGCGGTTCGGGTGCATTTCTTGTGGCGGCGATGAAAACACTTATCCTAGTTTACGGTGCAGTAATTGGGATGATTGATGTCATAGGAGATGCAAGTTTAAAGCAACAAATTAAAGATATTCGAGACAGACATCAATCTATATCTTATTACTTAAAAAAACGGATTGTTACTGATAATCTCTATGGGGTTGACATCATGGAGGAAGCGACAGAAATTGCTAAACTTCGCTTATTTTTAGCTTTGGTGTCTTCTGCTCATGATGTGAATCAATTAGAACCATTGCCTAATATTGATTTTAATATTATGGCGGGTAATTCGCTGATTGGATTGATGAAAGTTGATGCAACTGTATTTGATAAAGTTCAAATAACAGCGAAAGCTAAAGCACGGGGATACAAACAAGAAAATCCCGATTTGCAATTAAGTTTATTCCAATCTAGTTCTTATTATACATATCAGTCAATTTTAGAGGAGAAGAATAAGTCAATTGAATTGTATAAAAAACACGCTTTCATCCCTGGAAAGGAGAAAGTTGGGGGTTTAGATGAAGGAACACATCAAGATAAAAGACTTTTATTGTTGCGTGCATCTATTGATGAGATAAATAATAAGTCACAAGAAAAATTAAATGTTTTACTTTTGGATGAGTTTAGCACGCGCTTAGGTATTAAATATGAGGAAGTTCAGTTAACTGGTAAACCAAAGAAGCGGGTTTTAAATGTTGATGATATTGCTGCGTTGAAGCCTTTTCACTGGGGTTATCACTTTGATAAGGTTTTGGGAAGGGGTGGGTTTGACGCGATTATAACTAATCCACCTTGGGAAATTTTTAAGCCCCAGGCGAAAGAATTCTTCGCACAGCATAATGAACTAGTGACGAAGAATAAGATGGATATTAAGGTTTTTGAAAAAGAACAGAAAATACTTTTAGAAAATCCTGAAGTTGCAGCAGCTTGGTTAGAATATCAAAGCCAATATCCTCATATAAGTGCTTATTTTCGTTCATCTGAACAGTACAAAAATCAGATTTCTGTTGTGAATGGGAAGAAAGCTGGAACGGATATTAATCTCTACAAATTATTTCTCGAACAGTGCTTTAACCTTTTGCGTCCAAATGGTGAGTGTGGAATTGTAATTCCTAGCGGTATTTATACTGACTTAGGTGCTAAACAACTACGAGAAATGTTGTTTAATCAAACAAATATTACAGGTTTATTCTGCTTTGAAAATCGCAAAACAATTTTTGAAGAAGTTGATAGTCGTTTTAAATTTGTTGTACTTACCTTTGTGAAGGGTGGAAAAACAACAGAATTTCCATCTGCTTTTATGCGTCATGATGTACAGGAACTTCAAATGTTCCCAAGTAATGAGAGTTTGCCAATTACCATTGATCTGGTACGGAAACTATCACCTGATAGTTTAGGAATAGTTGAATTTGCGAATAATTATGATTTCTCAATAGCAGAAAAAGTTTCTAAATATCCACTTTTAGGTCAAAAGCTAAATAACTGTTGGAATATTAGTTTACAAAGCGAATTTCACATGACCAATGATAGCTATCTCTTTTGCAAAGATAGCAAACCTGGAATGATGCCTTTATATGAAGGCAAAATGATTCACCAATTTAACCACCAGTTTGAAAAACCACGCTACTGGATTGTTGAAAAAGAAGGAAGAGCAGCTGTACTTGGAAGAAAACAAGATAAAGGACAAAAAGTTGACTATCAAAGTTATCGACTTGGTTTTCGCAAAATTGCGAGGAATACAGATGCAAGAACAATGATTTCCTCAATAATTCCTCCTAATTTCCATGCCGAAAGTTTTCAATCTGTTCGTACATATGACTATGAAGGAAATCGTCAAATCAACTATGATGTAATGCTTTATGTTGGCGGAGTTTGGAATAGCTTTGTTTTAGATTATTTACTACGTCTAAGAGTAACTGCTAATGTAAATTTTTTTTACGTTTACCAACTACCTATCCCACGTTTAACAGAAGGTGGCAAATACTTCAACGAAATTGTACAACGCGCAGCCAAACTCATCTGCACCACGCCAGAATTTGACGAACTAGCACAAGAAGTTGGACTCGATTCCCACACCAACGGAGTCACCGACGAAAGCGAAAGAGCCAAACTCCGCGCAGAACTCGACGGAATTATAGCTCACCTCTACGGTTTAACCGAAGCAGAATTTGCATACATCCTTACCACATTCCCCATCGTTCCCGAACAAGTCAAACAAGATGCATTAACAGCATATCAGGACTTTGCACCTCTAACAGGTGACGCAGATATTGTGGGTTATTTATCGCACATACGCTCGTAATTCCCAGATTTGTACAGCGCTCTTTTGTAGATCAAAAACTTTGGCGATCGCCTGCCTGAGAAACATTGCGATCGCCTTTTATCCAAATTGACTGGAGACTTTCATTATGACCCATACAACGCAGATACAGCAGTATGGACATTGCATAGTAGATGACCTCAATTAATCCCTCTATTATGCAACGCCATAATTTATTCTCCAGAGATTTAGGTTATGCAAAGTTACCCTTGTAGAGCTACAAGGGCTCATGTCTGCGTTCATCATTACTGAGTATTTTTAAATTTACTCAGCAATCATGACTCAAAACTTAGTTTGATGAAAGTGCTGGTTGTGCTGCCACAGACCCAGCTTTTTGCTTGAATACACTTGGTACTTCAGCGCTGAAGGCTTCACCATGAACCACTTCGGAACGAGAACCATCAACACCTACAGGAACATCACCTGTGATGGTGGTGCGATAAAGCAGACGTTCCACATCCAAATGATCCAAATCTTGTGGAGCTAAATGCACCGTGGCGCGGTTGTCCCAGAAAGCTATATCACCACTGTTCCAACGGAAGCGGGTAGTATAGGCAGGTTTAGTGACTTGCTTAAAGAACAACTCTAGCAAATACTTGCTCTCGTCTGGGGAGACATTCACAATGCGGGAGACGAAGCCAGGGTTAACAAACAAAGCACGTTCACCAGTTTCAGGATGAACTCTGACGACTGGGTGAATGGAAACTAGGGGATTAACCGCAATGCGCTCATTAAATTTGTTGTCGCGGGTTTCATATCCCCTCCCATTGAAGCGATGTTCCGCTTTTAGTGTGTCTGCTAAATCGCGTAATGGTGCAGATAGTCCTTCATAGGCAGCAACCAGGTTACTCCACTGGGTATCACCACCAAAACTAGGAACAGTCACTGCGCGTAAAACTGATGCGGCTGGTGGGTTAATGGCTGCTGTAACATCTGTGTGCCAAGGGCCGCCAGTGCGGAAACCATACTGGCGTTCATAAAGCTTACGGTCTACAGGTTTGAGTTGAGGAAATCCGGGAACTGGTTCTGGTTCTCCCAAGGGATGAGCGAAAGTCACTTCGCCAAAACGAGATGTGAACTCGACCTGGGCAGCATGATCGATGTTCTGATTACGAAAGAATAAGACTTTCCACTTTAATAATGCTTTACGAATTTCTTGGACTTGCTCGTCAGAAAGAGAGCGGGAAAGGTCTACACCACCAATTTCTGCACCGATGTAACCAGCTACTTGTTTAACTTCTATATGTTTATAGCCCATGAAGATTCTCCAGAATTTTATCTGTCAGGAGGTGTTCACACTCGCCGATTTCCTGAGAAATGTTGCCGATATCCAATATTTACTAGCAACTTTCTTATCCTGGGAGCATAACTGAGATTATCATACATTATTCCGATAGATTTAACGTAGTATGCAATCACTAAATAGGAATTTTCTATATTTGCATACATACTCTGGTCTAGATTTTTCTCTGCCAATATCCAGTAGGCAAAAGTGTTAGGGCAAACAGACAAGCAAATAGCGATTATTCTAGTATCATTAGTTAATCTAATTATTAGTAGACCATAATGAAATTTTCCTCATGAAAATTTGGCATAGACAATTCGGGGAAAGCATCACGAATATCACGTATCACTATTTACCCGCCTTACGCTGGCGTAATTTTCGCCTGCTTTTCGGAGGACAGTTACTATCAATGTCTGGGACATTTATGACCCAGCAATTAACTATTCCTTGGCTGGTATATGATTTGACTAAATCGGCTTGGTTGTTGGGGGTTGCAGGGTTTGTTCAATTTTTACCTACTGTATTACTGATTCCCTTTTCGGGGATATTATCTGATCGCTGGAGTCGTCGTGACTTGTTAATGTTGGTGCAGATATTGGGAATTAGCGTTTCCTTGGCATTAACAATTCTGACTTTTACTAAATGGATTACTTTTCCTAGCCTATTGGTACTGAGTGTTCTCAATGGTTTGCTGAAGGGCTTAGATATGCCCGTGCGTCATACAATCGTCACTGAAACCGTAGACGATCGCGCTGATTGGAGTAATGCGATCGCGCTAAATTCAGTCATGTTAAGTTCTTCTTTAGTATTGGGGCCTGCTATGGGCGGGATTTTGATAGCTACTTTAGGGGTAGAATACTGTTTTCTCTACGATACCCTTAGCTATATTCCTGCTATCCTCACCATACTAGCAATGCGGCTACCAGTTAGACCGATGGAAGCTCTTAGTGGTATTAGAGATACGTTGCTGAAATTATGGGAGGGATTTGAATATGTCCGCCAATTCTACGCCATTAAAGTCATGTTACTCATGCTGACGTTAAATGGTTTAGTGGGGATGTCTCATATTGCACTAATGCCTGTTTTTGCGGCTAAGGTTTTAAATGGAGATGCAACTACAATGGCACACCTCAGCACCTCAGCGCCGATTGGCTCGTTCCTGGCTTGTGTGTATTTAAGTATGCGGCGAGGGATTGGAGGCTTAGAGCGTGTAATTGTAGTATCTCAAGTTGCGATCGGTTTAAGTCTGATATCCTTTTCACTATCGCGTCAAGTCGAGCTTTCCATCATCGTACTGGTGTTTACAGGCTGCTTTAGCATCCTACAAATTACAAGTAGCAATATGATTATTCAAACCCTAGTTGCTGAGGATAAGCGTGGAAGAGTTATGAGTTTTTATGCTTTAGCAACAGTGGGTACAATCCCCTTTGGAAATTTGCTAGCTGGAACTTTAGCTGACAAATTTGGTGCGACTCATGCCTTAATTGTCTGTGGTAGTATAAGCATTTTAGGTGCGTTATGGTTCTCTACACAATTGGCAACTGTGAGACGTTGGATAGAGCGATAAATTAATTTTAGATTTTGGATTTTGATTAAAATATACTCAATCTAAAATCTAAACTTTAGCGAATAAGTAACTGTTATTTCAATACGGTTCAGTAGGTTGGGTTGAGGAACGTAGACGCGCAGCGGCTTCCCGCAGGGTAACCCAACATTTCCGCGAGAATGTTGGGTTTCGCTATCGCTCTAACGCCAGTTGCTACAACGGGGGTAACCCCCGCAACGCACTGGCTCCCCAACCTACAATTATCCTTAACTGAACTGTATTAACTTTTATTTGAAATAAACCTGGTTTTTATAAAAAAACATCTCCCACTAACCAAAAGGTGTATAGGAGATGATTCATGACACCGAACTTTACAGGAGAAACTTGTGGCTATAGCTGATAGCTGATTTTGTCATCCCAAGGAGCAGATTTGGTAATTTGCTGCCATATAGGACTATACAAAGCTTCATGTAATTCCCGTGCTAATACTACCAAACCTGCATAACCAGCATAAGCATGATGACGTTCATGGTTAATATCTAAAAAAGGAATTCGCATTTTGAGTGCTGTATATTTATTACCAGCACCAGTAATTAAAATATCAGCTTTGCTTTGGTTTAATACCTTTAATATTGCTGGGGGAGTTGTATCAGACAACAGCATTCCATCTGCACCAAGATATTGTTTAATTTTAGCTTTCTCCTCTTCTGTAGTTTTGCCATCTGTAGCTGCTATAACTTCCATTCCTAAGTCTTGGGCTGCTAAAATAAGTGACCAACTTTTGACACCGCCTGTAGAAAGCAAAATGCGCTTTCCTTTTAAATCAGCAAGGTAAGGAGCTAAAGCAATATCGAGAGCAGCATTTTCTTGAGCAATTAACTTTTCTGTACGTTCTTGTAAATCATAAGCAACAATATTATCTCCCAAAGAGATACTTAATTGTGTTGCAATATTCCGCAAGCAATTGTTTAAGTTAGCCGCACCATAAAAAGATTCTTCAATATAAGGAATTCCATAGCGCTCTGCCATAGTTTGTGCCATTTGGATGGCTACATTTGAGCAAAGCACTACATTTAATTTAGCACGATGAGCATAACAAACTTCTTGATAACGCGCATCGCCTGTAATTTTAGCAAGAACCCGAATTCCCATTTTTTGAAATAAGGGTAAGATATTCCAAGTTTCACCTGCAACGTTATAGTCACCAACAATATTAATATCGAATGGTGTAGTAAATTCAGGTTCGGCTGTGCCAATGACAGCATTTAATAAAACTTCGTTACCGATACGATTACCTAAATTTTTACTCCCAAGAAATCCCGGCGCATTGACATAGATAACGGGAATATTAATTTGTTGTTTAGCTAGTTGACAGACGCTTTCAATATCATCACCAATCAAAGCAGACAAACAAGTAGCATAAACGAAAATAGCAGCCGGATGATAGCGTTGAGCAGCATCTACAATCGCTTTATAGAGTTTCTTTTCTCCACCAAAAACGATATTACCCTCACTAAAATCGGTAGTAAAAGCAGTTTGGTATAACTGTGAGCCTGATGAAAGGCTACCATGATTTGCCCAAGGATTGTGAGTACAAGAAACAGCACCATGTACTAAATGAATAGCATCAGTAATAGCGCCTACAGAAACCATTGCACCATCAAAAGGACAATTTCCTTGGGTTGAACCTGGTTGTGGTGGTTTATTGCAAGTGAGTTTTTTCTGGTTAGCTTTGCAAACTGTTTCGCTAAGTGTTTTTTTAATGACGACTTGAGTATTTTTCATGCTTCTCCTAGTGTTGAAGATGATGACAAAATAGCTAATCATGAGAAATTAGGAGTATTATTTTCTTCCTATCTCCTATTTTCATTACTTACGCATTTTGCTTTCTAGTATCTACCTATCTTTCTAGATAGTGAAAGACAAAGTTTATGGGAATTAATTGCTGAAAAGCTACAAAACAGGACTAACGCAATAGCATTTGCAATAAAAACAGTAACTACTCTGATGCATCCTGTATTTTCAGAAAGATATGCATGAGGTACATCATCACCTCTAGCCCCTCAACACAAGGAGATGTAACTCACTAAAACGAGAAAACTAATATTTTCTAATGAGCATTAGGCTATCTAAATATTAGCATAACTAAATTAAATCAACTAAAGTCTTGTTTTTATATTTAGAAAACATATATTCTTAAATCTTTAGGCAGAATAATTAGATACATTCATTATTTGTGCCTAATATTGTGTTTTATGGTTAGCCAGATATATTAAAGTTTTAATCGATACTTTAATGTATTTTATTTAACAGTAATAACAACTTATCTTTAGTTTATTATAGCTAGATTAATTTTAATATACGTTAATTCTATAGTCTAACCGGACTATACTAGAGAATTTATCTTGAAATTTGCACAGTAGAGATAGTTTTCACTATGCTCCTGAGCTTCTGTTTCGATTTTGTGCTGAGTGCGATCGCTTTTCTGCTCTAGAATATTTTGCCAAAACCCGCCTCTGTTAAATATTTCCCGATATACTGTTCCCTATTTATCATTTATGTGCAATTCTTAATTTTATATTCATTAACTCCGGTAAGTCGATTAAGTTACAGTAGTATTATACTAGCTTTTGCAACGTCATGCTTATAGCCCTGCAATTATCTAGGGAAATCATGGTTAAAAGGCTATAGCAAAATCGCACACAACATTATTAAGCATTTCAACAAAAAGTAGAGCAGGCAGTATGACAAAATATGTAAATCTTGGCAAAACTGGACTAAAAGTATCGCGTATTACCCTGGGTACGATGACTTATGGCTCTCGGAAATTACGCGAATGGGTATTAGAAGAAGAAGAAAGTCGCCCATTTATCAAACTGGCTTTGGATTTGGGAATTAACTTCTTTGATACCGCCGATGTCTATTCCTTGGGTACGAGTGAAGAAATTGTTGGGCGCGCCTTGAAAGACTTTGCTCAACGAGACCAAGTTGTAATTGCTACCAAAGTACATGGTAAAGTTGGCGACGGGCCGAATGACAAAGGACTATCTCGCAAACATATTTTTGACAGTATCGATGCTTCTTTGCGGCGATTACAGACAGATTATGTAGACTTGTACCAAATTCATCGTTGGGATTATGAAACACCGATTGAAGAAACTTTAGAAGCGCTGCATGATATTGTCAAAGCTGGTAAAGTCCGTTATTTAGGAATTTCTAGTGTTTTTGCATGGCAATTAGCTAAAGCTCTCTATACAGCAGATATTCACGGCTGGACTCGTTTTGTCTCAATTCAAAATCACTACAACCTAGTTTATCGGGAAGAAGAACGAGAAGTCATACCCCTCGCCCTCGATCAAGGACTTGGTATTATTCCTTGGAGTCCCTTAGCGCGGGGATTTTTAGCAGGGAATCGCAGTAAATCAGAATATGGCGAAACTCTGCGGGCAAAAACTGACGAATTTGCTCACAATCTCTACTATCAAGATTCTGATTTTCAAGTAGTCAATCGCGTCGTTGAATTAGCTGGAAAACGAGGCGTTAAACCGACACAAATTGCTCTAGCTTGGCTATTACATCAACCAGGTGTGACATCTCCCATCATTGGCGCTAGTAAGATAGAACATCTCAAAGAAGCTGCGGAGGCTGTAGATTTAGAGCTTTCTCAAGACGAACTCAAATTTTTAGAAGAACCTTACACACCCCATCCTATCTTAGGGCATCAATATCCATCGGGAAATCGTCCTTAGAGAAAACTGAGGAAGAAACTATTCTTTAGCTATTTTCTTCCTCTTCTCATCACCAGGAAAAGAGCGATCGCAGATTTGAGTTATTGCTTACAAATGGCTCAAGTATCCACCATAAACAGCTAAAATCTGACCTGTCACATAAGATGCAGCGTTAGAAGCTAGAAAAACCACAGCACCAGCCATTTCTTTGGGATCTCCCCAACGTCCAAGGGAAGTACGTTTTTTCAGCCAATCAGCGATTTCTGGATCGGCTGCTAAATCTGCGTTGGTTTCTGTAGCAAAACAACCTGGTGCTACAGCATTAACAGTAATGCCATAGCTATTCCCGCCAGTCGCTAGGGCAATTTTGTTTTCTAATGAAAATGGAGTTGGAATTACAGCCACTTCTATTCTTGGTAGTTATGTTTGCAACTATCAAAATGTCGTTGTTTAATTAATTCTATAAGTTGTTCAAGATAAAAAGCATCGCTGGTAGAAAAATCATTTATTTTGTCACTATCAATATCAAGTACTAGTTGCACTTCTCCTGCGTCTTCAAGAGGTACTACAATCTCGGAACGAGAAGCAGAACTACAAGCAATATGCCCAGGAAATAAATCAACATCAGGGACAATAATTGTTTGTTTTTGAGAAGCGCTTGCACCACAAACACCTTGAAAAAGATGTATGCGAGTACAGGCTAAAGTTCCCTGAAATGGGCCAAGTACTAACTCATCATCAATCCGCCTGTAAAATCCTACCCAGAAAAAGTTAAATGCTTGATGCAAAACAGCCGTAATATTAGCTAAGTTTGCAATTAAGTCTTTTTCTGCTGCAATTAAATTTTTAATTTGCGGTAGTAAGGCAATATATATAGTTTCTCTGTCTTTTGCTTCTGGTAGTTGTAATAATTCAGCCATCTCACAATCCCCACTATCAAATGTGCATTAAATATCAACAGTAAGGCATGATAGATTTTATGCTAATTTTATGAATTTTTAGAAATTAAAAGTCGATTCATTGTCTATTGCTTTAGATAGATTTTTATGCGATATTAATTTAACACACGTAATCACATAGAATTACAGTATTTTACGCTTGGTAAATATCATTCTATCCGGCTAATAGCTGCCTAGTGGATAGATTTATTACTAATGCAATTAATCAGCATAAATAGTTATTTCTTGATATTACAAGGAAATTATCTTTCTTTGTAGTTGTTATAAAGCAGATTTTTGTCAAACATGAATTAGGAGCTATAGAGTCATTTATGAAATTCACCGCATTGAAACGGATCGCTAATTGGCTTGATTTTTCAAAACCTAAAAAACTAACTCAGGAAGTTTCATTTAAAACTATTCCGGCTATATGCGCTTTTAGCTCAGTTTTGAGCTTGTCTATTGTGGGGTTGACTGCAAGTAATATTCAAGATATTGCAGTGGCTCAACAAAAACAAAACTTATCAAATGTGACTTTGCGTGTTGCTAAATATAAAGGTGGCTGGGATTTACTCTTAAAATTAGCAAAACAAGATAACTTTCCTTACAAAGTTGAGTTTAAAGAATTTACCGCCGGAAATTTGATAGTACAAGCTATCAATGCTAATGCAATTGATGTGGGTTCTGGGAGTGAGATACCGCCCATTTTTGGCATTCAATCTAATGCTGCAGTCAAGCTAATTGCTTCTAACAGAGGGCCGACTGTGGGACAAACATTACTTGTACCCAAAAATTCTAAAGCTAGAACTGTTGCCGACCTTAAAGGTAAAAAAGTGGGTTATGTACGAGCGACTACAGCCCATTATTTCCTCATCAAAATGTTAGAAGAAGTGGGGCTTTCATTCAAAGATATTAATGCTGTTGCCTTAACTATTCCTGATGGACTTTCAGCTTTTAGGAGAGGTGATTTAGATGCTTGGGCTACTTACGGTTATGCAATTCAACAAGCAAAGAAAGATGGTGCTAGAGAATTAAAGTCAGCCAAAAATATTCTTAGTGGTAACTTTTTGATTTTCGCATCTCCGAAGGCGATCGCAGATCAAAATCAAAAAGCTGCAATTGGTGACTTTCTTTGTCGGCTCAAAAAAGCTCAAAGTTGGCGAGAAGCCAACAGCAAGAATTTAGAAACTTGGTCTCAAGCCTATGCACAAGCAATCGGTGTAGATCTCCAGCTAGTTCTAGATGATGCTAAAGAGGGGTTACAACAACGCCGTTCTCAAATTCGTCCCGTATCCAAGGAAGCGATCGCTTCTCAACAAAGGGTAGCAGATACCTTTGCAAAAACTGGTGTAATTCCATCTAAGGTGAATGTTACGCCTCTATGGGATGGGACTTTTACTAATGCAATTAATCAGTGCAAATAATTCGTAATTCGTAATTCGTAATTCGTAATTGCAGAGTTAAAGAATGAATACCAGCCTCGATTCAATATATTCGCGTTAAGTTTGTTCAGCGTCAAGAGTAAAAGTTAACCTTTGACTCTTGACTCTGGACTTTTGACAACCTTAGTGCAAAATATACAATTTAAATGCGTAACATCTGAGGTATTTACTCAGGATAAAAGACGAATGTTCGCAACTCAATACTTTGTCTTGCTGGCGCATTTGGGGGGCTAGTTGGATCGTCAAAGGCTGAGTGGGCGGAAAAACGTGCAGGCCCGTTTTCTGCAGAATCAAAACATTTAATAAATATGACTTCGTTTCGCCGCATTTCGGGGAAGTAATACCATTTATGTTCTGGGTTATATGTGACGGCGTAGGTTTCACCAGTGCGATCTGGATATACTAAATCACCAGCTACTAGTTCTTGTGGTTCAATAGTGCGTGCATCAGTCAATGCTAATGGCGATTCTTGAATTGTATCTGCAATTCCCCGCCAAACATTGATAATGGCAAATCTTTTCTGTAAGAGGGCTTCAATCTCATCATTACCTAAGCCTCTTTTTTCTAACTCCCAGCGCGCTCTTGTATAGCCAGATTTAGCGGTAAAGTCATTATGTACGCGCTTACCAGGTTCTCTAATTTTATTTTCACCTGGCTTGCTGATATCGGCATTGCGTAGGGTGTGATCGAAGATTACTACTTTAGTTGCACCTGTAACTTCTTTTAATAATTGCTCTGCTTCTGGGTAGTAAACTTGACGTATTTCGTCTTCGTTATAGAAGTCGCGGACATTGGTATTATGTTCGGTAAAAGCAAATCCTTCTCGATCCAGTAGAATATCCTCTCTTCTAGAACGAGCATTGTAGATTCGAGATTTGCGGATCTCATAGGCTGTATTAGAACGGGGAATACCTGATGGTGGTTCATAGGTATAGTTGACAGGTTTTTGCGCCATCGGGACTAGGTAATTGAGGTTGGCCTCTACGTATGGCAAATCTTGAGAAGCTAGTTTATCGATAACTTGGCTGTTGAAGCTCATATTTCATGCCTTTTTGGGTGTGAAGAATTTGGACTCAAGACTTATACACAAAGGTTATCTGTTGAGACTAAGTTCAACACCTAATTTCTGAATATAGGAATCCAGCTTGATTATGGAAAACGCCCTCTAGACTAAGAGATTAATTGTAGAGTTGAGATGCTAACTCTACTAATCTAGATGTCAAAAATCACATAGGAATCCTATAGTAAAGACCAGAAGACATCTTTTGTAGATGTCTTCTGTAAGTGACTATGCCAATTGCAGCAGCATTGAAAATACTTATTGTCGATTGATTTACAGTAGTTTAATGCAATAATAGTAATTGAAAGACACAGAAGTTACAAGCTCTTTGTCAACAAACTATACATTTTGCTCAAGACCTGTGTTAATTAACAAAGGTTTAACAGCAAATTAGAGCTAGCAAATACGAGTAAAACAGGAGAGATTCCCAAAAGATTTACCCAGAACATAGGCTACCGTATGGTAGATAAACTTTTCCAGACTGAGAATGGTTTAACTCTTATTGTTTCGCAAGAATTTATTAGTACGCATACTTGATTTTCTGAAATGAATCTGCTATAAACCTATATTAAAATTAGGTTTATATCTCTCACAAAGATTTTTGAATTAAGCATAATGTAGAGAGTAGAAGAATTGGCGATCGCTAATTCTAATTGTCGAGTTTAATTCTCAAATCCGCAGATTCATCAATTGTTGGCATTCCATCGGCTTTTTACTCAATCTAATTAGCTCAGTTTTACGCTCACCTGAAAAAGAGCGACTTGCTGTCAGGTGAGATAAATAGTTTGGTAGTTATATAATTTTGCAGTGAGGTTAATACATGACTGTAGCTTTAGCGCGTCCAGGCTATCGTGAGTTTGAAACTGAAACCGCCGATCGCATTTTCGCTCGACTAGCGCCCCATATTCCACCTGCACCTATAGATGAACCTCGACCGATTACTTCCAAAGAAGAGCAGGAAAACTTTGCACAGTACTTGATTGCAGGTGCGGCCCATGATTCCTATATAGTGCAAGTTATCGGTCGGGCGATCGCTAATTTAGTTCCAGATGACCTACACTTGCAACTATTTTTAAGCCGACAGTTAGGCGATGATGGCGCACATGCTCAATATAGCCGCGATCGCGTTTTGAGATTATTGGGATACGATCCGATTAATGAAATTAAACGCCAGGTACAAGAACACTGGGATTTCTTTGGCGATTTGTCTACTCGTAGCTTGTTCGGGTTTCTAGCGTTTGAGTTTCACTACGAACTCCACATTGTTGCAGGTTTATTAGTCAATAAGCGGTTAACTAAAATTAACGACCCAGAAACAAGTAATTTTGTAGCCCAAAGAATTCTCCCAGATGAAACAGAACATCGGATTGGTGTGATTGATTGGTGGCGCAATCAATACGGCAAAATTTCTGGTGCAGAAAAAGCAGAATTAATCGCACAGATTATTGAACTAGATAATGAAGGACAAAAACGCCGCAATGCTTATTTAAAAAACTATTGGAAAATTAATCAAGTAGCCCTTGGTACTGGAGAAGTCAAAGAACAACCAGCTATTTATGATGCATGGCGAAAAGAAATTCTTTCTTATGTGCTAGATATTCCAGTGGATCAATTGCCTCAGTTAGTTAGTGCGAATGATTAAGCTAATCGGCATTTAATTATGATAATTATAGCGGGCAAGATGCCCGCACCACAATAAATTTATGATCATGCTATTCCACTTTTATTAATTGCAATACCAGCCAGGAGAAAACAAACATGAGTAGTAACCGTGACGGAATTCGTGCAATTATTATCAATCGTCGCTATTTTCTCCTGGGAAGTGGAAGTGCAATCGCATCTGTTTTCTTTGCTAGTTGTTCCTCAAATAAAAATCAATCTACCAGCACACCAACTAGTCAGAATGTATCAAACTCACAACAAAGCAGCACAATTAAAATTGGTGTTTGGTCTGTAATTGCTGAAGATATTTTGAAGTTTATTCAAAAAGAATTAGCTACCAGTCAGGGTTTAGAAATTCAAATTGTAAAATTTAGTGATTGGGTACAAGTTAATAACGCCTTAAAGAGTGGCGAAATTGATGCTAACTATTTTCAGCATCGTTTATTTATGGAAGATTCGGCTAAAAGACTCAACCTGAATTTAGTGATGTTGAATCAAACATATTTAACACCTTTGGGTATTTATTCTAAAAAAATTAAATCTCTAGACAAAATTCCTAATGGTGCGACAATCGCTATTCAAAGTGATGCTAGTAATAAGGATCGTACCTTAAAGTTTTTACAAGCTAATAATTTAGTCAAGCTGAAAGATACATCAGGAAATCTCGCCACTGTGAAAGATATTGCAGAGAATCCGAAAAATCTCCAATTCAAAGAATTAGATGGGCCAGCTATTGTTAGAGGATTGGATGATGTGGATTTAGGTGCATTTTTAGGAAGTTTACGGATTCAAGCAAAACAGTTAGATTTGCGTCCGATTATTCAAGAATCAACCAATGATAAAAGATATGCTCTAGGCTTAGTAACTTTGCAGGGTAAAGAAAATGACCCCAGAATTCAAAAGCTGAATCAAATGATTATCGATCCTAAAGTCAAAGAATTTATCAACAGTACCTATCAAGATGCTGTGTTACCAGTCTTCTAAATTAGGAGGCTACAAAAATGAGGATAAATAACACAATAATTCGTTCAATTAGATGGTAATTTGTCGCTACGAATATACAGGAAAGACCTTGTGAGAACACTTTGGATTAAACCGCCCAGACGAAAAGCTCAAGGTTTGATAATTTCTGCTCGTTAAATTTAGGAGAAAACTAATGGTTGCAAGTTTAAGTAAACCTGTGTGGACGGAAGAATACGAAACTGAAATTCTCAATAAGCTAGCAGCTCAACATGCGCCTTATTTACTCAACTTAGAAAAAGTAGAAACTCGTCCGCCTGAGACACAGGCAGAAAAAGAGAATTTTGCTCGCTTTCGCATTGCTGGAGCCGCCCACGATTTGTTTATTGTACAGGTAATTGCTAGAGCGATCGCACAATTAATTGACGATCCCCATTGGCAATTATCTTTGAGTCGCCAATTAGGGGATGATGGCGCACACTCCCTTAATAGTCGCCTCCGAGTACAGGAGTTATTAGGCTATGACCCCATCAATGAGATTCAGCGACAGGTAAAAGAACATTGGGAATTTATGGGTGACTCTGCTGTGCGGGATTGGTTGGGATTCGCTGCATTTCAAATCCATTATGAGCTTCATGTTGTCGGGCCATTCCTGCTGCAAAGCCGAGTAGGTCGAATTAGCGACCCCAAAACCGCCAGCTATTTTGTAGACAAAATACTACCTGATGAAGCAGCGCATCGGTTAGCAGTCATTGATTGGTGGAAGCAAATTTATGATAAAGCATCAGCAAATGAGCGAGCCGAACTAGCTCAACGACTGTTAGAGCGAGATGAAGAGATTCAGCAAAGACGCACGAACTATCTGATAGACCATTGGGATACTGCTCATAAAGCCAAGGGTATTACCGGAGTTGATGGTATTAACGCCGTTTACGACGGTTGGCGCAGAGAAGTTCTCGCTTATCTGCTTGATACTCCCGTTGAGCAACTACCAAAACTTTTGAGCGTGAGCCAATGAATTTTGGCGTTGCATAATTGCGGAATGATTTATCTCACGCAAAGACGCAGAGACAAGCCAGTGCGTTGGGCGGCTCTGCCGACTTGAAGCAACTGGCGTGCAAAGAAGAGGAGGAAAAGAAAGAAGTTTATTAATTTCCCATGCCCAATGCCCAATGCCCCATGCCCCATATATAACCATGACTCAAATTGAAGAAAAAGTTATCGATTCTACCTTGCAGTTTTCGGCTGCTGTTACGCCTAATTCGCCGGAATTGCAAACCCTATTAGACTATATAGCTCTGGGTGCAAGTGAGCGCGATCGCGATCGCATTCTCCCTTTTGAAGTCATCGACTTGATCCGGCGTTCTCGGTTAGGTGCATTACGCATCCCCGTTGCTGATGGTGGTGCTGGTAGTTCTGCAAGGGAATGGTTTGAGGTTGTAATTCGCCTAGGAGATGCTGACCCGAATGTTGCTCACATTGTGCGGAATCACTTCTCGGTCACAGAAAGGCTTTTACGCGCTCAACCCAGCGAGAGAAATCGCCGTTGGCTGAAAGCTGTTGCTGATGGCGCAATTATTGGACTCGCTTTAACTGAATTAGAAGTCAAGCGTGCTGGTAGCGGTGCAGTAGCAGTTACAAAATTAACACCCGATGGCAATGGCTATCGTTTGAATGGGACAAAGTATTACAGTACTGGCAGCATTTTTGCAGACTTAATTTTCGTGCGGGTATTAGTAACTGATGATACTGTTGCTACAGTAATTATTCCAACTAAGCGCGAGGGCATTGACCTTGTAGACGACTGGGACGGCTTCGGGCAAAGGTTAACTGGCACGGGAACAACTACATTTACAAATGTCCGAGTTGAAGCAGATGAAGTAATTCTTGATACAGACCCAGATGCAGATAAATTGCCCTACAATATTGTGCCGCAATTGTTCCTAACTGGGGTGAATGCAGGGATTATTCGCAGTATTTTGCGTGACGCTACAAACCTCATCCACAAACGCCCCAGAACTTTCTATCACGCCGTAGCCGAGCAAGCAGCAGATGACCCCCTATTACAGCAAACCGTGGGGCAACTCTCCGCTAACGCCTTTGCTGCGGAATCAATTGTCCTGGCGGCGGCTGATGGTTTGGATCGCTTGACGGCTGCTAAAGGTCAAGGTGAAGAGGCAGAATTAGCCATAGCTTTGGCAACTTCTTTGAGTGCAGCTAAGGCGAAATTAATTGTTGATGACTTGGCGCTACGTTCAGCAACTCTGTTATTTGAAGTTGGCGGTGCTTCCACAACTAAGAAAAGCTCGAATTTAGATCGTCATTGGCGCAACGCCCGCACCTTAGCATCCCATAATCCCGGACACTTCAAAGCCCGTGCTATTGGGGACTATGAAATCAACGGTACGCCGCTACCACAGCGAGGATTTTTCTAGTAGTCTGACGCATTAATTATGTAGGGTAAGTTTCTTCTTCTCTTCCTTAGCCCACTTCGCGTCTTTGAGGTTCGTTTTTTACCCCTCGAAATTTTTGCGACAGACTACTAAGCGCGATTTTCTCAATCAAATATTCACACAGAAAAACAATGACCCAAATTGTAGAGAAAGTTCTAGACCATCAAATTAAGTTCTCGGCACCGGTGAGAGCCAATTCGCCAGAACTCCAGCAGCTTTTGGATTTTATTGCTGTTGGGGCTGCGGAACGCGATCGCGATCGCATTCTGCCCTATGATGTGGTTGAATTGATTCGGCGTTCCCGCTTAGGTGCATTACGCATCCCCGTTGCTGAAGGTGGCGCTGGTAGTACTGCACGGGAATTGTTTGAGGTGGCTATTCGTCTGGGTGATGCTGACGCGAATGTTGCTCACATTGTCCGCAATCATTTCTCCGTTACAGAGCGAATTTTGCGTTCGGAACGCACCGAAAGAAATCGGCGCTGGATTAAAGCCGCAGTTGATGGCGCAATCTTCGGTAGCGCCGCCACTGAACTAGAACTAAAACGAGCCGGTGGTGGCGGAGTGGCGAATACCAAATTAACACCCTATGGCAATGGCTATCGTTTGAATGGGACGAAATATTACAGCACAGGTAGTCTTTATGCAGACTATCTCTATGTACGCTTACTCACACCCGATGGCAGTGCAGCTACGGGAATTATTCCCAGCCATCGCGATGGTGTTGAACTAATCGATGATTGGGATGGCTTTGGACAAAGGCTAACAGGCACGGGGACAACTATTTTTACCAATGTCCGCGTCGAAGCAGATGAAGTAATTTTAGAGACAGATACAGACAAAGACAATCTACCCTACAATATCGTGCCGCAATTGTTCCTAACTGCGGTGAATGCAGGGATTATTCGTAACGTGTTGCGCGATGCTATTAATCTTGTACACAAACGCCCCAGAACTTTTTACCACGCCGTAGCCGAGCAAGCAGCAGATGACCCCCTATTGCAGCAAACTATCGGGCAAATCTCCGCCAACGCCTTTGCTGCGGAATCAATTGTCCTGGCTGCTGCTGATGCGCTGGATCGCCTCCCTGCTGCTAAAGCCCAAGGTGCAGAATCTGAATTAGCAGCAGCTTTGGCAGCTTCTTTAAGTGCATCCAAAGCGAAATTAATTGTTGATGACTTGGCAACACGTTCAGCCACTCTATTATTTGAAGTTGGCGGTGCTTCCACAACTAAGAAAAGCTCAAATTTAGATCGGCATTGGCGCAACGCCCGCACCTTAGCATCGCACAACCCCAGTCACTTCAAAGCCCGTGCGGTGGGAGATTATGAAATTAACGGCAAACCACTCCCACCACGAGGATTTTTCTAAGTAAATCGCCACCGAAGCTATCTATTGCAGAGAAAAATCATGATTCAACCAGTAGAAAAAGCTATAGATTCTACATTCGAGTTCTCAACTCCAGTTACCGCCAACTCGCCGGCACTGCAAGCGCTTTTCGATTTTATTGCGCTGGGGGCTATTGAGAGAGAACGCGATCGCATCTTACCCTATGATGTCATTGACCTCATCCGGCGTTCCAAGCTAGGTGCATTACGCATCCCCGTTGCTGAAGGTGGTGGTGGTGCTAATGTCCGCGAACTATTTGAAGTTGTAATTCGCTTGGGGGATGCCGATCCTAACGTTGCACATATTCTGCGGAATCATTTCTTTGTCACAGAGCAGATTTTACGTTCTGCACGGAGCGATCGCTATCGTCGCTGGCTAAAGGCGGTAGTTGATGGTGCAATTATTGGACTCGCCGCCACTGAACTCGAAGCCAAACGCGCCGGGAGTGGTGAAGTAGTCAGTACGAAATTAACGCCTGATGGCGATGGCTATCGTTTGAACGGTATCAAGTACTATAGTACAGGCAGTTTGTTTGCAGACTTAATTTATGTAAGGCTGCTGACTCCTGATGGTATTGTTGCGATCGCAATCATTCCCACCAACCGCGAAGGAATTACCCTAGTAGACGACTGGGACGGCTTTGGGCAAAGGCTGACTGGTTCAGGAACGACGACGTTCACAAATGTTCGCGTCGAAGCAGATGAAGTTATCAAAGAAACCGATCCAGATGCAGACAATGTACCCTACAAAGTTGTCGCCCATTTAATTTTAACGGCTGTGAACGCAGGGATTATCCGCAGCGTTTTGCGCGATGCCAAAAATCTAGTCCTCAAACGTCCGAGAACCTTTTACCACTCCGTATCTGAGCAAGCCAGCGACGATCCATTATTGCAGCAAACCGTCGGTCAACTTTCTGCTAATGCCTTTGCTGCCGAAGCGATCGTTTTAGCAGCAGCAGATGCCCTTGATCGTCTCAATCTTGCACTATCTCAAGGTGAAGAAGCTAAAAACGCTGCGGCATTAAATGCTTCTTTGCTGGCTGCCAAAGCAAAATTGATAGTAGACGATCTAACACTGCGTTCAGCCACCCTACTATTTGAAGTCGGTGGCGCTTCCAGCACCAAGACTGTTTACAACTTAGATCGCCATTGGCGCAACGCCCGCACCTTGTCATCCCATAATCCCAGCCACTTCAAAGCCCGTGCTATTGGAGATTACGAAATCAACGGTACTGCATTACCGATAGGGGGATTTTTCTAGTATCACTACGCAGAATTCAAAATTCAAATTTTCTCAATTTTGAATTGATTAGGACTTACGCAAAAACCTCTCAAACTCTTATTACCACCGAAGTTCTGTTCGCTGGAAGCCAGCGCTCAGACTTCTCTCTGTGTACTCTGTCTTGAAAAGTTCAGATCGGCGGTTTCCGCCGCTCCGACTTTTCGCTGCGTCCTCTGCGGTTTAATTTTCTATAACCTGTGCGTAAGTCCTATTAATATTACCCCTGCTCAAACAAACTATCAAAAATAAGTGTCAAATCTCAAATAATTCGTTCAATGAGAATCAACCGCCGATATTTTCTGCTAGGAACAGGAAGTGCTATTGCATCAACTCTTTTCGCCAGTTGTTCATCAAACCAAAATTCCTCAACTAGTCAATCAACCAACCAACCAGTTAGCCAATCAACTAAAACCGCACAACTCAAAGTTGGTTCTCGCAATACTGTTTCAGAAGATATTTTAAAATTCATCCAAAAAGAAATCGCACCCAGTCAAAATTTAGACTTTCAAATTGTGACAATTGGTGATTCTGTAAAAATTAACGATGCCCTAAAAAATGGGGAAATAGATGCTAATCTTTTCCAGCATGAACTATTTATGAAACAAGCTGCCAAAAGACTAAATGCAGATTTTGTCATGCTCAATCGCAGCTATACTACTGTATATGCACTTTACTCAAAACGGCTCAAAATAAAATCTGTTAACGAAATTCCTGTAGGGGCAACTATTGGCATTTCTAATGATGATAGCAATCAGGATCGCGCTTTAAAGTTTCTCAAACACCTAGATTTAATTAACTTAAAAGAAAAATCAGGCGATTATTACACTGTGCAAGATGTCATAGCCCATCCTAAAAAGCTGCAAATTAAAGAATTAGATAATTATGCCATCGGCAGAGGATTAGACGACCTCGATTTAGGTATTGCCTATTCATCTCTACTTCTCCAAGCCAAAATAAGTCTAACTCCCATTGTTTTAGATGAAATTGGTATGGCAGATAAAAAATATGCCACAGGCTTGGCAACTGTACAATCAAAATCTAATGATGCGAATATTCAAAAATTAAATCAATTAGTTATAGATCCCAAATTGAAGGATTTTATCAACGCCAACTATAAAGGTACTATCGTACCTTCATTCTAAATTAGGAAATAAAAAAGATGAGGAGTAAATATCAAGGAATTAATTTTACAGGCATCAACCGCCGCTATTTTCTGCTAGTAACGGTAAGCACGCTTTTATCCGTTCTTTTCGCCAGTTGTTCATCAAATAAAAATTCCTCCAATAGTCAGCCAAGTGGCCAGGCAGTTAGTCAATCCACTACTCAGCCAGCTAAGACAGCTTTACTGAAAGTCGGTTCTCGTAATACTACCACTGAAGATGTTTTAAAGTACATTAAAAAAGAAATAGCCCCTAGTCAAGGCTTCGACTTTGAGATTGTAACTATTGCTGATTCGGTGAAAATTAACGATGCTCTCAAGGGTGGAGAAATTGATGCTAATTTTTTCCAGCATGAACCATTTATGAAACAAGCCGCCAAAAGACTCAACGCGGATTTTGTGATGTTAAATCGTAGTTATACCTCTATAACTGGACTCTACTCTAAACGGCTGAAAATCAAATCAGTGAATGAAGTTCCTGTAGGGGCAACAATCGCAATTTCTAATGATGATAGCAATCAGGATCGGGCTTTAAAATTCCTCAAGCACATCGACTTAATCAATTTAAAAGAAAAGTCCAGTGAGTATTTTAGTGTCAAGGATGTTATTGATCATCCCAAAAAACTGCAAATTAAGGAATTAGATAATTACGCCATTGTCAGAGCTTTGGATGATTTAGATTTAGCTGTGACATCTGCATCTTTTCTTGTCCAAGCAAAGGTAACCCTAGAACCTATTATCTTAGATGAAGTTGGTATGGCTAACAAAAATTATGCAGTTGGTTTAGCAACTGTGCAATCAAAAATCAACGATCCAAATGTTCAAAAGCTCAATCAGCTAGTTGTAGATCCCAAGTTAAAGGAGTATATCAGTAACTATCTTAAAGGTACAATTGCACCTGCGTTTTAAAGATTGCAGATTAAAAATTTCCCAATTTCTACTTGCATCTATACAACAATTGTCAAAAACATTACTAGCCACCATAGGAGAATACATTGTCATCTACATCGCTTCTTCTCTATGTCGATTCCCAGTACGCTAGCCCCTATGCGCTCTCGGCTTTCGTATCTCTGCATGAAAAAGCATTAGCATTCGATATCCAAACTCTTGATTTAGCTGCTAATGTCCAAAACGAGCCAGATTTTGCAGCCAAGTCCTTAACGCGGCGCGTACCAACTTTGATTCATGACGGATTCGCTTTGTCTGAATCCTCTGCGATCGCAGAATATATCGATGAGGTGTTTCCCGGTACTCCTTTATACCCAAAAGAACCACAGAGTCGAGCTAGAGCGCGTCAGGTACAAGCTTGGCTACGCAGCGACCTCGCGCCCATCAAACAAGAACGCTCGACTGAGGTTATTTTCTACGGAGTCAAAAAGCCACCGCTTTCTTTGGAAGCAAAAAAAGCTGCTGAGAAATTATTCTCTGCTGCTGAATTACTGCTTGCTAGCAACACTGAAAACCTATTCGGTCAATGGTCTATTGCTGATGTGGATTTGGCCTTAATACTCCATCGCCTAATTCTCAACGGCGACTCAGTACCCGATAAATTGGTAGCTTACGCCAAGCATCAATGGGAAAGGCCATCTGTGCAGTTATGGGTAAATCAACAACGCCCAGCACTGTAAATCAATTTTGGATTTTGGATTTTAGATTTTGGATTTACCCATCAGTCGCTAATGGTAGATTTTCCCCACGATATTTAGAGAGAGAAATAATGATTAAGAGTCCAGAGAAACTTGCAGATAAAACCTTCGAGTTTACAACCCCTGTAAAAGCCAACTCGCCGGAACTCCAGCAGCTTTTTGATTTTATTGCTCTGGGTGCTTCGGAACGCGATCGCGATCGCATTTTGCCTTTTGATATTATCGACCTGCTCAGGCGATCGCGCTTGGGTGCATTGCGAGTCCCTGTAGCTGAAGGTGGCGGTGGTAGCACTTTACGCGAACTGTTTGAAGTCATAATTCGCCTGGGAGATGCTGACCCCAACGTTGCTCATATTATCCGCAATCATTTCGTTGTAATTGAGCGAATTTTGCGATCTGAACGCAGCGACAGAAATCGTCGCTGGCTGAAGGCGGTTGTTGATGGTGCATTCTTCGGATTTGCTGGTAGTGAACTAGAAGTTAAACGAGCTGGTAGTGGCACAGTATTGAATACGAAACTCACACCAGAAGCAGGTGGATATCGGCTCAATGGCTCAAAATATTACAGTACTGGCAGTTTGTATGCAGATTTCGTTGCTGTGCGCCTATTAGCACCCGATGGCACTCCAGCAACAGCGATTGTACCCACTAAACGCGAAGGGGTTGAGCTTGTAGACGATTGGGATGGCTTTGGACAACGCCTAACAGGTACAGGAACTACAACATTCACAAATGTTCGCATAGAGGCAGATGAAGTAGTTTTTGATACGGATGCAGATAACAGTCTCCTTACTTACAACGCTACGATTCCGCAATTGTTCTTAACTGCTGTTAACACAGGTATTATTCGTAACGTGCTGCGCGATGCTACAAACCTTGTCCACAAACGACCCCGAACTTTCTACCATGCTGTAGCCGAGCAAGCAGCAGACGATCCACTCATCCAGCAAACAGTAGGGCAAATTTCCGCCAACGCCTTTGCTGCGGAAGCGATCGTGTTAGCAGCCGCCGATGGACTTGATCAAATTATTACCGCCCGCGCTAAAGGCGAAGATGAATCAGCTGCTTCCCTCGCAGCTTCTTTGCGAACAACCAAAGCTAAATTAGTTGTCGATGAATTGACATTGCGCTCAACTACCTTGTTATTTGAGGTTGGTGGCGCTTCCACAACTAAAAAAAGCTCGAATTTAGATCGTCATTGGCGCAACGCCCGCACCCTATCTTCCCACAATCCAGCTGCTTTCAAAGCGCGTGCGATCGGCAACTACGAAATCAACGGTACACCTCTACCCACAGGAGCCTTTTTCTAGACTCTGATGTGAGCGATCGCACAAAAAGGGCATGAAAATCAATGAACTTAAGCTAAAAATAGTCTTGGACTTAGCTTTGTCGCCCGCCTGAGAATGAATTCTCAGGCTCATAACCCAAGTAGGGGCGGGTTAAGCGAGATAGTCGTGAATTATTGGAGCATATCTGTGAACCCGCCCCTACTGAAGTAGACTCAAGATTTTGAGGATATTGAGGAATCTGACGATGACTTTGGCTATTAGCAAGAAACTTCAGTTCCTTGCGGTAACTGGGTTTTGCCTTAAGTTGACACAGATGCCCAATGCCCCATGCCCATTTTCTAAAAGCTTACTGATTGTTACAACAAATTGACAACTTGTGGGAAATTTGGGAGCATAATCTACGGTATATCGGTAGATTATTAGTAGTTTATAGATTATTTGGGGATTGTAATTTTGAATTTTGAATACTTCGACAAGCTCAGTACAAGTTTTGAATTTTGAATTCGGAGCGAAGCGACGTGACTTCCACAACTCAACTTGACACCGTTCTAGACAAGGATGATACACCTTTTAGGCGCTTCACACCTTTGGAACTGCGGGGACTACTCGTAGATGGAGAAGAACTTGCAGTATTCGATGTTCGCGAGACTGGTGTACATTCCCGTGATGGACATATCCTTCTGAGTGTATCGCTACCACTTAGCCATTTGGAATTGTCGATCGCGTCCTTAGTATCGCGCCGTAATACTCGGATTGTCCTCTACGATGGAGGGGATAATGTACTTGCAGAACGTGCAGCCAAAAAGCTTGCAGAACTGGGCTATAGCAACATTAGCATTCTCAGTGGTGGAACTGCGGCATGGCGAGAAGCTGGATATGAGCTATTCACAGGGGTAAATGTAATTGGCAAAGCGTTCGGTGAATTTGTCGAACATTTCTACAGTACGCCTCACCTGTCAGTCAGTGAAGTCAAGTCTCGTATCGATGCTGGCGATAATATTGTAGTTTTAGATAGCCGCACTCTTCCCGAATTTCAAAACTTCAGTATTCCTGGTGCGATCGCATTACCTGGTGCTGAACTCGTTTACCGCTTTCACGAGGTTGTCAAAGACCCCAATTCTCTAGTAGTAGTGAATTGTGCTGGTAGAACCCGCAGTATCATTGGCGCTCAAGCCCTGATTGATGCAGGTGTACCCAACAAAGTTGCATCCCTAGAAAACGGCACAATGGCGTGGCTGATAGAAGGCTTAGAGTTAGATTCTGGGAAGTCAAATTTTGCACCATTACCTACTGGTTCTGCCTTAGAAGAAGCAATTGCTGCTGCTAATAGACTAAAAGCACGTTTTGGTCTAAAAACAATAGACAAGCAAACCCTGAACCATTTCCAAAATGAGCAAGATGCTGGATTGCGTTCGCCCTTGGCGTTGGCGCAGCCATCGCTTTATTTACTAGATGTCCGTGGACAAGAAGAATTTGCAGCCGGACATTTACCCGGATCGCGTTTAGCACCCGGCGGACAGCTGGTACAGCAGACAGGACAGTGGGTAGGAACCAGAAATTCTCGTATTGTCTTAGTCGATAATGCAGATGGAGTTCGAGCGGCGATTACAGCTGCTTGGTTGGTGCGGATTAATTGGGCAGAAGTCTATATTCTAGAGGAGGCGCTGACAGGTGAGAACTCATCATGAAATTTAGCCGGCGGGATGTTCTCGTATCCCTGGGCGTATTAACTGCGGGAGCGATCGTTAGCTGCCGTGACTTGAAAAAAAGCGAAAATGGTAAAACTTCAGTCACGGCTGCACCTATGAGTGCTAGCAATGGGCGAGTCAAGCTCATCGTCGGACAGCAGGATAACGCTTTACAAGAAACTGTTGCCGCCTCTGGGGTGCTGGAGGGATTACCCTACGATTTACAATGGGCGGTAATTCCCGGCCCTGCTGCCCAATTTTATCCAGGTCACCTATTAACAAACTCTTTTGTAAGCAAAAAATACAGATGAGCCACAAAAATCGCTTCTGTACTCATCTGTAACTTTAAAAATTAGCTATTTCGCTAGATATTACAATCCATGCTGCTTAAACCAAGCTTGAAGGCGCTCCCATCCGTCTTTAGCTTCTGTTTCTCGGTAAGAGGGGCGATAATCAGCCAAGAAGGCGTGGGGTGCATCGGGGTAAACGATGACTTCAGATTTACTGCTGCTAGATTTGAGTTGTTCTTTCAGCTTTTCTACTGTATCCAGGGGAATACCTGCATCCTGACCGCCATAGAGTCCGAGAACTGGGACTGTTAGCTTAGAGGCGACATCAACGGGATGCTGAGGCTGACGTTCTGTTGTATCGCCTAGCAGTCGCCCATACCATGCGACACCTGCTTTAATTTGCGGGTTATGTGCAGCATATAGCCAAGTAGTCCGACCACCCCAGCAAAAGCCTGTAATTCCGACGCGATCGCCATTTCCTTTCGCAGATTTGACAGCCCAAGCTATAGTATCATCAAGGTCAGATAACACCTGAGCATCGGGTACTGTTGCTACTATCGGGCGAATTTCGTCAATATTGCTTAATTTTGACACATCACCCTGACGGATAAATAATTCCGGTGCGATCGCTAAATATCCCAACTTAGCAAAGCGACGGGCAATATCTTGAATGTGTTCGTGTACACCAAATATCTCCTGAATTACCAGGACAATCGGGAAATTGTCACCTGTGTCTGGTTGCGCTCTATAAACGGGAATTTCGCCATCTTTGACAGGAATATTCACAAATCCTGCAACCAAACCTTGAGTATCGGTGGTGATAACTTGGTTAGAAATAGGTTGCACGGCTTGGGCAAAACCATTAGTTGCGGTAGTAGTAGTAGAATTAGTGTTGCTCATCTTTTTTTACCTTGATTTTTCCGTATCTACAGATTTAAATATTCTGTTCCTATGAATTAGGAACGTGAAAATTTAATGCTTCCAAACAACTCGCAGTGATGCTGTAATCTCTTCGGTGAAATTTCCTGAAGGCTCAACTTCCAGTAATGCTTGTTTCAAATCTGCTTCAAAAGGCTCTACATTGTCACCAAAGAAAATTTTGAGAGCAAAAGCTGTAGTGTATAAATAACCAAGATAGCTAGAAACTGTCCAACTCTTTTCAAACGAGACTTCATATACTTCTTGACGAGCAAAAGCTGATTGAGCAATTAGAACTTCATGAGGAGGATCTACAGGAGTGCGAATACCCTTTCCTCTCTGTCCAGTTCGTCTTTCCTCACCTAACCATTTTTTGACAATTCTGATTGCAGCTTGCTTCCAAGGAAGTGAACTTTCCCAAGGATTTTCATTAGTATTGAGCAGTACAAATCCACCATCATCAGAGAGCAATTCATAAATACGCTCAAGCACAATTTCACGTTGCATCCAGTGAAAAGCTCTACCAATAGTGACTAGTTTAAATTCACCCAAACTAGAATTAATTAATTCTGCACCTTGCTCAAGCCAGGTAATATTATTTCTCCCAGCGATTTGGGCTTGGCGTTTAGCCTCTTCGATCATATCTGGATCGGGATCTACAGCAATTACTTCCTGAAACTGATTGCTGAGAGGGATTGCGATTAAACCAGGGCCGCAACCTAAATCTAAAAGTCTTCCTTGTCCGTTAATATGAAAGATTTCGGTGAGTTTAGCAAATACCTCTGATGGATACTTGGTTCTGTATTGAGCATAGCTTTCAGCAGCACCCTCAAATAATGTTGGGTCGTAGGTAGGAAGTGTTTTCATGAGATATACTTTGGACTCAAATATGTAATGAACTCACAAGTAAATTGGATATTTTTTCAAGTTTTTTCTGGGTTCAGATTCAGCAATTTATTGTTTGGCTTTTGTTTTTAACTAAAACCATAGGTAGATTTACCTTAGTATTTTTTAGACACTAAAGCAGTCAGTTATTTGGAAAGTAGAGTGGGCACTACCCACCCTACAATTGGCAAGAGGAAAGTTAGAAAATGCAACAAGTAAGTATCATATATGTTGGACTATTGGTTGTGTCCGTGTTTATGACGACAAGTTGAATATTTTGCAACAAAAAAATATATAAATTTGACATTATGTTTCTCGATCGCCAGATATTCTACACCAATTATTGATTATTTCATAAACTTATAATTCTCTAGAATTAGGTCGCCAGCGTAAAAGATACGCTTCTAAAATCCGAACGCCCCAATCGAGTAAAACACTAATAAATGCTAAAACTATTAATATTGACCAAGCTTTATCAACATTCAATGTTCCTTGTGCTGCCATTAAAAGATAGCCTAAACCTTTAGTAGAACCGATATATTCAGCTACAAGCGCACCGACTAAAGCCATACCTAAACTTGTACGAATTCCTGCAATTACCCAAGTTAGAACTGAAGGTAATACAACCATCCTTAATATTTGCCAGCGATTAGCACCCATAACTTGAAATGCTGCAACTAATTCGCGTTCTATGCTCTGAAGTCCTTGATATGTGGTAAAAAAGATGGGAAAAAAAGCGGCTAAAGCTGCAAGCAAGATTTTGGAGAGTAATCCTATACCAAACCAGACAATAAAAAAGGGAGCTAGGGCAATACGAGGTATAGAATTAAAGACTTGGACGTAAGGTAAAGTTATAATTGCTCCTTGTGGAGAATAAGCTAATAAAATTCCTAAACTTATACCTCCAGTCATGGCTAAAATTAACCCACCCATTGCTTCTTGAAAGGTGACGAATATATGTTTAAATACTGTGCCTTCAGCAAATAGTTGCTGTAATTCTTTGACAATTAGACTAGGTTTACCAACTAGCGCAGGTTCAATAAATTGCGGAAAGCTGAACGCGCCTGTACCCAGTTCCCAAATAACTAAAATTACTACTAAAGGAGTGAGTTGAATTGCTAATTGTATTATGCGTTGACCCCAGGTAATTGTGTTGGGAATAGAACCAGAAATTTTTGTCTGTTTACGATTAGCAGAAAGCGCAGATTGTCCGACAGATACGCTCTTATTGCGGGTGGTTCTCATGTTATTCTTTGTTAGCGTTGAAAGAGTGCGAATCCTTGGTCTTGTTGTTGTAATACCTGTTTAGTTAAATCTGACCACATCTCACGCTGGATAGTTTGAAATTGAGAATCAGTGCGAATTGCGATCGCAGATCTATCTTTTGGTAAATTAATCTCAAATTCCTTGACAATTGTGCCAGGACGTGAACTTAATAAAAATACTCTTTGGGAAAGTGCGATCGCTTCATCCAGGTCATGAGTTACCAATAAAAAGGTACATCCTGTATCACGCCATAATCGCAAGAATTCATCCTGTAACAAAGCGCGTGTTTGAGCATCTAGACTACTCAGAGGTTCATCAAGCAACACTACATCGGGTTCATAAATCAGCGTCCGAATCAGCAACACACGCTGCTGCATACCTCCCGATAGTTCTCTGGGAAAACTATGTTCAAAACCAGACAAACCATATTTTTCCAGTAGCGCTAAGGCTTTTCTTCTCCCTTCAGTTCGCGATACACCACGAATCTCTAAAGGAGCCGTAACATTATCTAAAACTGTGCGCCAGGGTAGCAAAGTTTGCTTTTGAAACAAGTAGCCAATTTGTTTGATACCACTAGTATTAAAAGTCCCTTGTACCTCTGTACCAGGACTAATTAACCCTGCAATCACATTCAATAAGGTACTCTTACCGCAACCACTAGGGCCAATAAGTGTGACAAATTCACCAGCATTGATGCTCAAACTAACATCATGTAAAGCTTCAATCCGCTTATTTTTACTCCAATAAGAAATGGAGAGATTTTGAGTTTCAATCATTGAGTTGGGCATGGGGCATGGGGCATTGGGCATTGGGTATGATGAATTAGTAAGACTAACCTCCTTTATAGTTTCTTAATTTTGAATTTTGAATTTTGAATTTTGAATTGTTAACTATGCTCTATTTCCAGCAAATTTATCGAACACTGCTTGAGAATAGGGAACTAATTTCTTAATAATTCCCGTGTCGTAAAATACTTTTTGATCGGCAAGATATGCAGACTGACTAATCGAGGCATTTTTGGGAACTGAGCGCTTGAGTTCAGTACGAAGACCTGTCAAAATTGCATCTAAATTCGCATTATCAAAGCGTTTGCCCACTGCTTTGAGGATTTGTTCTGGTGGAGTTTGGTGCATATATGTGAAAGTACGATTGACTGCAACAATCAACCTCTTAACTGCTTCGGGTTTTTGCTCAGTGACGCGCTGATGACTGAGCCATGCACGAGTCATAGCTTCCCTAGCACCAAAATATTTTTGATGCACCTTGGGATCGAGAGCATTTAGTAGTTGAAATACTGTTCCTTCTTTAAGTAATCTGTGCAAATCAGGCGCACCAGCAATAGCTGCATCAGCCTGACGAGTTTTTACCAGGCTATAGGTAGATGCAGTTGTACTTTGCACATATTCAACATCTTTATCGCTCAGACCATTTTGACGCAGATATTTGACTAATACTGCCCAACTCCAAGTACCAATTTCACCTGCCGAAATTCTTCTACCTTTAAGGTCAGCAACTGACTTAATTTGAGAGCGTAAATCAGAACGTACAACTAAAGAAGTATCAACAAGATTGCGACGATTAGCTACAACGTTTAAAGGCACACCTCTCAGGCGAGATAGATAAACATGTAAAGGTGCTTGTGCCGAGAAATCAATTTCTCCAGCAATCAAAGCATCTCGCATTTTGGCACTGCTTTGAAATGTAATTACTTCTGCATTTAAACCAGCAGCTTGGAAAAAACCTAAATCTTCGGGAATCCAAACATCAATGGAGTTAATACCAGTTACTGATCCCAGTTTGACATTAATAGTTCCCTGACTGGCTGCGGGCTGAATTATGCTGTCCCAACCCATTGTAGCTAGAGCGGTGGTTGCTCCTATGGAAGCATATTTAAAAAAGTTTCTACGTGTATACATTGGGAGATTCAAGAGCGATTTCAATAAGAAAAGATTGAGGCAAATAATTCAAAATTCAAAATTAAGAAAGCAAAAAAATCAGCAAATTTTCAGACTATACAGCCTATTTTAGGTAAAGGAGGTAAGTGCAAGGCACTGCCTTGCACTTACAATTATCTGTACTTCGCCAACTTATCATCTGCTGTATATCTGTTGCATTCTTTTTTCAAATTACTATCAGATAGATATTCTGAATCTGAAATTCTGAATTTTTAAATGCTCCTTGCCCCAACTTTTATGTGTGTGTATTTAGCTTGGCTATAGGACTAGTACATCACGGCGTAAATAATACCAAATCAAATAATGTTTGCGACATATAACTATACTCTAGAGGGCAAGGCAATGCCCTTGCTCCTACAATCTGTCGCATTCTTTGTTTAAATTGGTATTAACGCTATATCCCAAATAAATGAAACGCTAACGCTATATTCATTTTGAATTTTGAATTTACGGTGGTACTAGTCTCTAGACCCTTTTTCAGTACTATGTCAGCGCGACAACTCGGTTATCAACAATCTGTTGGAAAGTGGCATCAGGCTCGATGAGTCCCCACTCTACCATCCAATTGTAGGTACGACGGAAGTCGGCTTCTGGGTATGGTGCTGGATCTACGTAGCGTAGTCGGTTACGACGGAAGTCTGAAGGCTCAAGGCGTACAATATCCTCGGCTACGTCATCAATGAGATACTTCACATAGCGGATGGGATCGGCTTGTAAATCCTTCACTGCTCGACGGATTGCCTTATTGATCGCCTCGAAGGTTTCTTGATCTAGTTCTGGACTACCAATTTCCAACCCTACATAGTGAGCCTCGGCAATGATTTTGTAGCCTAGTTTTTCGGCTACTGTAATCCAAGGCTCCATGACTGCAACTGCATCAACTAACCCATCACGTAGAGCTACAAATCGGTTGAAGCGTTTGCGATCGCCACCACCATCTATATGTACTACTTTGATTTCCTCTTTGGGTAAGAAACCTTCAAGGGTTTGGATAGCGATATAGTGGGAGCCGTGGTGAAAGTTCACGCCCACGGGAACGTTAGCTAAATCCTGTGGGATATTGTAGGGGGAGTCTGGCCGGACAATAATTGCTTGGCTAGCGATCGCCGCACGTTTTGCCACAACTTGTCCACCACGGGAACTATCATAAGTACGACGTACTTGTCCCCATTCACAAGCACGATAGAGGCTACTTTCACCTTGCTCGAACAGCGAAGGGCCACCAAAAGAACTTACCAACCGATGATCATCAACCAGCTGGATACCGGGTGAGCGATCGCCTGACCCTCGTTGGACGAACTCGATATCTAGCCCCTCATCGGCAAAATAGCCCTGCTCTTGAGCTACGTAGTATGGTAGAGAAAACACCGTACCACTGATCTCGTTCTTTATTTTCTTGAGTGTAAGATTTTCGTTACTCAAGGTCTATCTCCTTACTAAAAGGATTTGACTGACATAAGCGAGACTTATTCTCCAGTAAATCCATGTATTTAGTCAAGATTAAGGATATGTAACTTAACCTGAGTTCAGAATCGGGGAAGAGGCTGCTAGTAAGCTGAAAATAACGTCAAATCCAGCACCTGTCCTAGAAAACAACTTATTTAGTAAAACTAAATATTGGTCTTACATAAATTTATACAATCTGATATTTTATTGTCTAAAGGCTTGAATTTTACACATAGCCATGCAATACTCCTAAATTAAACCCCGTTTAATTGGTCAATAAACAGTATTTTTAAATAAGTCAGGATCATCTCTATCAGTAAGAAGGGTTAAAACGTTAAAGCAGTTTTTAACCGTTCAGAAATTATTGAGGTCAGATTTTGATATTAAAGATTGGCAGGTTCCTAATCTTTAAATTTCTGCTAAAAGCTACTCTCGCTGTATGTGGATAAAGGGAAAAAGGCAATACAAATTCAAAAGTCAAAATTCAGAAAGTTCTGCATCATCTAGGTTTTAAGGGCTGAATCGATTACTGAATTTTAAGGAATTGCTATTATCTTGACTCTTTATCCATTTTCCTAATTTAGGTTTTGTCTCACGCAGAGTCGCAGAGGCGCAGAGAAAAATGTACGAGTTACTGTCTAAATAAATGTCAGGAGTAGATTTTGTGAATAGTTCTATTGGTAAAGGGTCTTTAGAGAATATTTCTCATCTCAATTTGATAGCAGATGTATTGGTAATTGGGGGCGGGCCATCTGGAACTTGGGCGGCTTGGAGTGCAGCTAGTAGTGGCGCAAGTGTGATTTTGGCTGATAAGGGTTATTGCGGTACAAGTGGTGCAGCCGCAGCATCGGGGAATGGTGTGTGGTATGTTCCACCAGATGCAGAACAGCGAGAAGCTGCTATGGCGAGTCGGGAGGCGATGGGTGGATTTTTGTGCGATCGCAATTGGATGACTCGTGTCTTGGATCGCACCTATGACAATATTAATTCGCTTGCAGATTGGGGTTATCCTTTCCGCGTTGATGCCGATGGTACAGTTATCCGTCGCTCTTTACAGGGGCCGGATTATATGCGGTTTATGCGGAAAAAGATTAAGCAAGCAGGTGTCAAAATTTTAGATCATAGTCCGGCTTTAGAGTTGCTGCTGGATGCAGAAGGCGCTGTGGCTGGCGCTAGAGGTATCAATCGCCAATCTGGGGAACGCTGGACAGTCAAAGCTGGGGCAGTTGTAATTGCTACTGGTGGTTGTGCTTTCTTAAGTAAAGCCCTGGGTTGTAATGTGCTAACTGGAGATGGTTTGTTAATGGCGGCTGAAGCTGGTGCAGATTTCTCTGGTATGGAATTTTCTAACGCTTATGCAATTTCTCCGGCGTTTTCTTCAGTTACCAAGACTCGTTATTATGACTGGGCATCTTTTACCTATGAAGATGGTACGGTAATTGAGGGTGCAGGTTCTAAACGCGGTCGTTCTGTAATTGCCAAAACTTTGCTGACTCAGCCAGTTTATGCCCGCCTCGACCAAAATATGGATGAGGAAACTAAAGCTTGGATGCGGTCTTCTCAGGCGAATTTCTTTGTGGTCTTCGATCGCGCTGGAATTGATCCCTTTACCCAACGTTTCCCAATAACTCTACGTTTAGAGGGAACTGTGCGCGGTACAGGTGGGATTAGGATTGCAGATTACACCTGTGCAACTTCAGTGAGTGGACTATATGCGGCGGGAGATGCGGCGACTAGGGAGTTGATTTGTGGTGGCTTCACAGGTGGAGGTAGCCACAATGCAGCTTGGGCTATGTCTTCAGGCTACTGGTCTGGACAATCGGCAGCTACCTATGCTTTGAGTTTGGGTGAGAAAGCTAGCTTGCGGAGTGTTCGCAGTGTTGGTGAAGCGGGATTGCAAGGTGCAGGGAATCATCATGTATCGCCAGAAGATGCGATCGCCGCGACGCAAGCAGAAGTCTTCCCCTACGATCGCAACCTCTTCCGCAGTGCAACTGGTTTGAGTGAATCCTTAGATAGACTCAATCACCTGTGGAAAGAGATTCGCAACAGTCAAACTCCAGATGATAGCCAAATTGTGCGATCGCGCGAAGCTGCGGCGATGGTTGCTACCGCTCGTTGGATGTACAACAGTGGTTTGCAACGCCAAGAAACCAGAGGAATGCATAAACGGGAAGATTATCCCCAACAAGACCCCAATCAGCAATACAGAATACTCAGTGGTGGACTAGATAATATTTGGGTCAAACCTGAGTCAGCAGTTGTTAGGAGGGAATTAGTTACAGTGTGATTTTGGGGCATGGGGGATGGGGCATTGGGCATTGGTATAAACTTTCCCTTTTCCCCTTTCCCCCTTAACCAAATGATTATTTGTCAAGTTGTTTGATTCTTTCTATCAACAGACGCACTTGATTAGGTTTATTACGAAACCAATCTGTTGACCAAATCCGGTAAATTTTCCAACCTAGCCTTTCTAGCACCTGTTGTCTAAGGCGATCGCGATCTCTGGCAGTCGGTGAACTATGGTAAGATGCACCATCACACTCAATTCCTAGTAAAAACTCTCCTGGGCAATTGTTATTGACTACGGCAAGGTCAATCCGATATCCTGAGCATCCAACTTGAGTGCGGATAGTGTATCCTTGCTGCACTAAAGCATGGTAAACATCTTCTTCAAACGGCGAGTCAAAATGAAGCTTATCCGTGTAAGAGTTTCCTTGCAGTCGTTCTCCACCACTTGCTGCGTATTCCAAGTAATCACGTAGTGCTTTTGCACCTTTACTTTGAGAACGTGTTAAATCAATGTCACCAGCTAGGATGGAAGAAACCAGCGTAATTTTACTTTTTGCCCGCGTTACAGCTACGTTAAGCCGTCTTTCTCCACCTTGGCGATTCAAGGGGCCAAAGTTGAGAAAAAGTTTACCTTGATCATCACGAGCATAGCCGACGCTGAGTATAATTGCATCTCGCTCGTCACCCTGGACGTTTTCCAGTGCTTTAAGAAAGTATTGCGGTGAATTATCGCTGCAAAATGTCTCCAACTCAGGATGTTCTTTGCCTAAAATCTCAATTTGCTCCTGAATCGCATCCGCTTGGGCTTCGCTAAACGCAATAATACCAAGAGATTGTTCGGGGCACCGTTGAAAATGCTCTAACGCTAATTGAGCAACTACTTGTGCTTCATGCCGATTATCTGTGCGTTTACCGCGATCATAAACACCATCAGGAACGTGCTTAAACCACACTCCCAAATCTGGATTTTGAACTGGGTTTGGAAATGTAACTAACTGAGAGTCATAAAAATGCTTATTAGAAAAAGCTATTAAACGCTCATCTTGGCTGCGATAATGCCATTTCAGCATTCGCCCAAACATAAAATTTGAACATTCATCCAAAACACTTTCATAGCTTGCATCATCCTCATCATTACTATCTTCTTCGCTGTCTTTGGCGGTTGAAAAGAATGATGTGGGAGGAAGTTGTTTTTTATCACCAATCACAATAACTTGATTAGAACGGATAATTGCAGGAACTACATCCTCTGTCCGAAGTTGAGATGCTTCATCAAAAATGAGTACATCAAAATGTACTACATCTGCATCGATATATTGGCTAACTGAAAGTGGACTCATCATCCAGCAAGGCTTTAAGGCTTTAACTAAATTTGGTATCCCCTTTTGTGTATTGTTGAGGAGTTTACGTATAGGCAAATGTTGTCTTTTCTTAGTCGCTTCTCTTTTCAAATTTGGCAACTCAGCTTGAGAAAGCGGAGTCTTTTCCCAGTTTTGCCAGCGTCGCACATGAAGCTGTTTTAGACGTTTTCTAGCAGTATCTAGTTGATTATAATCGAGTTGAGAAAACTCGCTGATTTGTCGTTCATGTACTTCAAAGTTAAAATTCTTTAACTCAGGTTTTCTGGCAAGGATGGCATCAAGACATATTTGATAAATTCGTTTCTCGAGAACTGGAAACCACTTTTCTGGCTCAATCTGGTTGTCACGCAAAGTATCCAAGAATTTATCATTACCCAGCTTTTCAATTTTCTGGTAAGTTTCTTTATAGGTTAGCCATTCTTGAAAATAAGGTAGTTCAGATTGAGCCAAGTTTAGGAATGTCTCTAGTTCAACAAAAGTAATTTGATTACGAGGTAGGTAAGAATCTGTGATGTCATGTTCATCAAAGTGAGAGAATAGGAAATCTAATCCTTTCCTAATACTGTTATGGGCTGATTCATATTTCTTAACTAATTCAGCCAATTCACGCCGTTTAGCAGGAGAATCTATCACGCGCTGGACAGAATCAGTAGAAAGCGAATACTTTTGTAAGCCAGCCAACCAATTTAAAGCTTGTTCAATTTCTTTTAATTCTGCTTCACTAGAAACTTCTGGATTAAATAAACAGCCAAAAACCTGACGAGGCTGGTAGTTAATATGACTTAACTTATTTTGTACAGACTCAATAGGATTAGGTTTGTTATCTCGCAAAGCATTTAAGAAATCTTGGAGTCCTAAACTTTCTAATTGCCCATAGATTTCTTTATACGTTAACCATTTGCGGAAGTCGGGTAAATTGGATTGAGCTATGTTTAAAAAATTTGCCAGTTCGGTAAATAAAATTTGATTGTGAGGCCGATATTGCCCAATAATATCATTCTCATTAAAGTATAAAAATAAGAAATTCATTCCTCGGCTAATATCTTCAAGGAGAGATTCAAGTTTTTTAACTAATTCAGCCAGTTCGCGCCGCCCAGAGGGGGAATTTACAATATGCTGGACAGAATCAGCAGCCAGCGAATACTTTTGTAAGCCAATTAACCAATTTAAAGCTTGTTCAATTTCTTTTAATTCTGCTTCATTAGAAACTTCTGGATTAAATAAAGAGCCAAAAACCTTACGTGCTGGGTAATTGATTTGATATAGCTTGTTGCGTGCAGCTTGTATTTGAACAGCTTGTGCCAAATCACGTTTTAATTCGTTGTGGGAAATCTGTCCTTTTTTAATGCTTAGTTTTTTTAAAAGCTTGAAATCACGCCTATATCTGGGATTAAAAACTCGAAGAAACCAAAAGCGGCTGTATTTCTGATATCTATTAGCTAAAGCAGGTAATTCTGCGGAGAAAAATTCAGGATAATATTTTTGCTTTAAATATGGCTCAGTTTCTTTTAGAAATGTGACATCCGTTTTTAACTTAGTGAAAGCATTCTGAGCAATTGATATATCTATTTCAGTCCAGTTATCAGGTAAATTATCTGGAGCTTTCAATATATGTTGAAGTGCAGGAAAGCAAGCTTCTACATCTCCCAAATTCAATAAAGGCTGAAGCTGGAGGATTATTTGAAGCTGTTGACTAGTTATCTTAATTAAAGAAATTGCTTGTTGAAATTCATTGATTTGATTATTTATTTCTAGTTCTAGCTTTTCCGGGCAATAATTTAAGGTACTTTGTGACCAAATAGTTGTTTTTTCTCCTCTTAAAAATGGTAGTAATAAAGAAATCTGAGTTAGCAGATTTTGTGCTTCTTGCGAAAGTTTATTTTTTTCAATCTCTTGAAAATCTGCTTGCAGAATAGTAAAAGTATTCTGAGCAGTTGATATATCTATTCCAGTCCAGTTATCAGGTAAATTATTTGGAGCTTTCAATATATGTTGAAGTGCAGGAAAGCAAGCTTCTAAGTCTCCTAAATTCAATAAAGGTTGAAGCTTAAGAATTATTTGAAGCTGTTGACTAGTTTCCTGAATTAAAGAAACTACTTGTTGAAATTTATTGATTTTATTATTTATTTCTAATTCCAGTGTTTCAGAGCAAGACTTTAAAGTACTTCCTGCCCAAATAGTTGTTTTTTCTCCTCTTAAAAATGGTAGAAATGAAGAAATACGACTCAGCAGATTTTGTGCTTCTTGCGAAAGCTTATTTTTTTCAATCTCGTGAACGTCTGTTTGCAGAATAATGAAAGCATCTTGAGCAATTGATATATCTACTCCAGTCCAGTTTTCTGGCAGATTGGATGGAGCTTTTCGTATGTATTCTAGGGCTGGATAACACCTATTGAGAGACTCTAAATTCAACAAAGGTTGAACTTGTAGAATCTCTTGTAATTCTTGATTAATCTTTTGGACTGAAAAAATTGCTTGCTGAAATTCCTCTATTTCCTCTGTAATTTGCAATTCCATTTCAAAGGAATAAGAATCTAGAGAACTTTTTGCCCAAATAGTTGTTTTTTCTCTTTTAAAGAAAGGCAGGAATTGCGCTAATTGATTTAATAAATTTTTTGCTTCTTGTAATCTGCTAGGATTCCATTGACTGAAGTTAGAAAAGCTGACATTGATACTGGGAACTCTTTCGCGTTCTTTTTTCAAAAGCTCACCAAATATCTCAAACGGTGATTTTTCTAAAGGTTTTTCTTTAGTGTGTAAACTAGTAAGATATAATTTTAGCGATTGACGAGTAGAAACAAGCCTTTCAAAGAAAAGGTGATTATTTTCTGCACTATCAATTTGTTTAATGTATTCAATAGTTTTTGATAGATTATTTACAAGTTCTCGCTTATCTGTTGTACCACTATGGTGAAGATTAAGACACACATGATCTAAACCACATTCAGCCAAGCGTTTATAAACCACACTCAGCGCTGTCTCTTTTTCTGCAACTAATAAAACTGATTTACCATTGCCAATCAGTTCCGCAATCATATTTACAATAGTTTGACTTTTACCTGTTCCTGGGGGGCCTTGAACTACAAAGCTAGAACCAGCTTTTGCTGCTTCAATCACAACTTGCTGGCTAGAATCAGCATCAAGAATTTGAAATGTTCGTTCAGGTTTAACTTGTGAATCTAGAGCAGATGCAGGTAGGGGTTCTCTATAGTTAGACTGATAATTAGTTAAATCACCACTAATCGCTTGTAAAATTGGGTGTTCAAAAATTAGAGCTTCATTTTCGATAATATCCCGAACCATTGCAGCTTTGGCATAAGAGAACAGTGAGAGGAATACATTCTCTTTAATTTGCCATGTCTTTTGTTCTGCTAATAGCTCCCTAATCTCAGAAATAATTTCTTTATAAGTTAGCGTTTGTATAGCTTCTCCCTCTGGAAGCTCAATCCCAAAAGTTTGCTTTAACTTTTGTACCAACGTTGGATTTAATACAACATCTTCCTCTAAGACGGATATTTTATAAGCATCTCTTCTAGGTTCTTTAATTAATTCCACAGGAACTAAAATTAGTGGCGAGAGCAAAGCATCCTCTGGCTTATCTTTGTCGTACCATGTCAACGTTCCAAGCGCCAGAAATAGACTATTTACTCCTCGTTCCTCAAATGAACGTCGCGCCTCAAGACGCAATTTATTCAGCCGTTTTATTTGCTCGTTACCTATTTGACGAGTAATTAATTCAAGAGGATATTTCTCAGATGGTAATGCTTTATTTTTTCTCGACTGAATAATATCTTGATATTCGCTATCAACGATTTTAAAATGTAGCGATTTTTTCTCTTCTGTAAGACTGTTGAAGAGAACATCTGGTTCCTCTGTGAGAATTTCTAAAATTCGAGGGCTATCTTGCCGAAATTTGATGAGAGGATTTCGTTTTCCCAAGTCAGCCAGTCCAGCTTTCCACTTTGCAATTTTTTGAGCAAGGTTTTGTTGAGAACTAGAAGCTGACTGTCGCATACTCGCTTTTCTCGTAAATAAGCCTACTGTCCAATATTATACTAACCTTTTACTTACTATCAAAAAATACTTGAAATGTATAATCTATCTACATCATGATGCAAAAATTTTCCGATTATGCATTAAGACAAGCAAATTTATATGGGGTGTTTCGTAATCTTGTTAAAATTACAAAGAAATAAGAGCGACGGAAACCGCCGCTCTTATTTCGGTGGGGACACAGAGTCAGTACACCTGTTAGCAGAGTATTGCTAAATTTAATTCGTTATGAAATGGTCAAATACTATACTAAGCGCCAGAGCGATCGCTTGTAGAACTTTCTGGTGGTTGGTCTTTACTTCTTCTACAGCTAACTAAGTTATCTTGAGTAGGATTGTTAGCTGCAAATACATCTGCTATGGGGCAGAATGTTACGAGAGATGCTGCAATTAACAAAATTGCATATTTCATGGATTTCTCTTGATTTGGTATTAGGTTAATTTCTCATCTCCAGTAGCTACTGGTAAATCTTTTTGGGCGCTATATTCTGTCCAAGAACCTTCATAAATTCTGACTTTGGGATAACCCAGAAGATGCTTTAAGACGACATATTGTAATGTTGCTTCTCGTCCGGTGCTACAAGAAACAATAATATCATTTTTGGGGTCAATCTTTTTATCAGCGAGAATCTTCTTAATCTCATCTAATGACTTTAATTTGTGAGGATTCTGGGCATCCATAAATGTTACCCAAGGAATATTTCGCGCCCCTGGAATATGTCCATTGCGTATCCAAATATTTTCTTCGCCTCGGAATAACTTTTCAGGACGAGGATCGATAAATGTCACTCCTGGTTTACCAATCAGTTTTTTCACATCATTTAAATTGACGCGAACTGAAGGGTTATCTTTGACTTGGAATTTACCAACTTTGTACTGCGGAAATTCTTTGGTGACATTGTTAGCAGCTTTATAACCTGTATAGCCACCATCTAATACAGCGATATCTTTTAATCCAGAACGTTCTAGTAAATAAGCAACCATTGTTGCCCCTAAAACATCTCTACCATCTGAATATACAAGCACGCGGCTATTATTTGTTAATCCTGAATTGGCAAAGATTTGTCCTAACTTTTCGTTATTCCAATACTGTACGGGTAAACCTTCTCTTGGCCCGCGAAAAGCAGTATCAGCAATATTTACAGCACCAGATAAATGTCCCTCTATATAGTCGAGAGGAAAATTCCTGACATCTAAAATTCGTAAATTTTTATCTTGAGAATTTTCTGCCAGCCAATTGGGGGAAACAAACTGAATTTTAGCGCTAGGGTTAGCTGAAAATGCTGAAAGTGGTGATAAAGGAATAATCAATAATACAGCAAAAAACATTGCTAACGCAGCAAAGATTTTCGGCTTAACCTTGGGTTTTCTTAGCCTGGACAAGAAATATTTTACATTCATGTTCCCACTCCCTACTATCTCGCACGAATATTGTGTAAGTCTGCAAAAAAATTCCTACTACATCCTTGATTAAAAGCTGCACCAAATCTATATTTTATTTGCTTTCACAAATAAAATACTGTAATTTTATCGGTTAAACGTACTTAATATAAATTAGCATCTCATGTCCATCGACAGAACACAAGTAATGTAAATTCCCAAAATGAGACTTGATCTATCAAAGTTTTATATTTTCAGCATAGATTTGACAAATGCTAATTGATTAGTCATGCGTTGCGGTGAATATGGTGAAATTAGTAATGTTTGATATTGATGGCACTCTGACTGAATCCAATCACCTGGATGATGAATCATATTTACAGGCATTGTCTGAAGTATTTGCTGTTTCTGAAGTATCAAGGGACTGGACATCATATACACATGTCACAGATGCTTGCATTTTAAAAGAAGTCTGTCAGAGTAAACTTGCTCGCATTCCTACATCTAGAGAGGTTGAAGTATTTCAACAGCGTTTTTTAGAATTACTCGTTGATGGCGCACAAGCAAATGGGGGAGTCAACGCCATACCAGGTGCATTTGATATGTTGCAAAGGCTACTTGCGTCTGATGACTATCAGGTAGCCTTTGCGGGAGGCGGTTGGACTGCATCAGCAATATTCAAGTTAAAATCGGCTCACCTTCCTATTGATAATATTCCCTATGCATTTTCGGATGATGACGATTCACGAGAGGGGATAATGGCGATTGCCCATTCTCGATCTGAAATTTATTACAATCAAAGTTTCTCAGATGTTGTTTACATTGGCGATGGTGTTTGGGATATTCGTTCCGCACGTAAGTTAGGATATGCATTTATTGGTATCGCTTCAGACAATGCAGCCCAAGTATTATTTAACGAAGGTGCGACTGATATTTTTCCCAACTACAATGACTACGAGAGTTTTTTACTAGCCTTAAACAAGTCTAAAGGCATAACGAAAGGTGAAACCGTTTCATAAGCTTTAGCGGCTTGCAATACTAGTAAATCTCGGTATTTAGCGGCGACAATTTGGATACCTACAGGTAAACCGTTACTGGTGAAGCCGCAAGGTACAGAAGCCGCAGGTTGTTGTGTGAGATTAAACAGATATGTAAACGGTGACCAATCGCGCTGGGGATTGTCAATATATGACGGCGGACGATTTTGTCCGACGGGAAAAGCAGCTACAGATAAGGTGGGAGTAATTAATAAATCATAGTTTTGGTGAAATTGTTGCAGATGTCTTCCTAATGCTTCCCGTGCATCTTGAGCGCTGATATATTCTGCTAATGTAATGCGATCGCCTTCTTGAGCGATATTCCGTAAACCTTCTTCAATTACAGCTTGCTGTTCTGCACTAAAACCACGTAGTAACTTGGCTGCACCGGCTTGCCATAATGTTTGAAAAATACTGCGGGGATTAGTGAAGCCAGGATCTACCTCTTCAACAACAGCACCAAGTTTGGCAAATACATCCACTGCAACTTTAACTAAGGCGGCGACTTCTGGATCGACATCGGCGTATCCAAAGTTAGGACTGTAGGCGATTCGCAATCCTGCTACACCTTGATCTAAATCTAAAGTATAGTCTTGTTGTATATCTGGTAAAGCATACCAATCACGCACATCCGGATGAGCGATCGCATTTAAGGTGACGGCTGCATCGTTAACAGTGCGAGTCAAAACGCCAATATGAAACAAAGTTCCAGTATGGGCTGAGGGATAACCAGCAACACGCCCAAAAGTCGGTTTGAAACCAAATACCCCTGTTAACGCCGCCGGTGTTCGAGAAGATCCGCCGCCATCTGTACCCAGGTGGATTGTTCCCAAACCTAATGCAGCCGCCACAGCCGCACCGCCGCTACTACCTCCGGGGGTAAGTTCTGTATTCCAAGGATTACGGGTGATACCAGTCAGAGGGCTATCGGTGACACCTTTCCAACCAAATTCTGAGGTTGTGGTTTTTCCCAGTAATACTGCACCCTGTTCTCGTAAACGGGCTATTGCTGGTGCATCTTCTTCCCAAGGTTGATTGGCGTTAATTGCTTTACTCCCCCGCCGTGTGGGTAAACCTTTTGTTAACAATAAATCTTTGGCTGTAAAGGGTATTCCATCTACAAAGCTCAGGGGATTACCATTTAACCAACGAACTTCTGAGGCTTGAGCTTCAGCAATAGCTGTGTTTTCATCTACGATCGCAAAGGCGTTAACTAAGTTATTGTAAGTATCAATTCTTTCTAGGGCAGCTTTGGTAACTTCAACGGGTGATAATTGGTGATCGCGGTATAGTGAAATTAGTTGGGATGCAGAGAGGTTGGTGATTTCTGACATATTTTAGGTGTTTTTTGAAAGCAAGGTTTTTTAACGCGGAGGAACGCAAAGTTCGCGCAGAGATCCGCAGAGTTTTACTGAGTTAAATTCGCAGTTGCAATAGTCCAGTTGTTAATGCTTCATCCCACAAAGGCGATTTTTGGATTGCTGATACGGAAAGTGGTGGATTGATAGATTGTGTACTGTGGTGATTAATTAAGAAAGATGGCTCTGATTGGAGAGATAATTGCCAAAATCCTATATCAAGCCACTTACCAAATTTAAACCCAACTCGGTGAAAGACTCCAACAGACGCAAAACCAATAGCTTCATGTAAAGCTACGCTGGCTGGATTAGGTAAAGCGATCGCAGCCACTACATTATAAAATCCTTGTAGTTGCAGTAACTTCAATAGTGCTGTATACAAGGCTTTAGCAATTCCTTGGCGACGATATTTTTCACCAACGTATACGGAAGATTCTACAGACCATTGATAGGCTGCACGAGTACGATAAGGACTAGCATAAGCATAGCCAACAATCTCACCATTAATTTCGCAAACTAGCCAAGGCATCTGCTGTTGGTAGCTCTCGATCCTCTGTTGAAACTCAACTTCGCTAGGTGGTTCTAACTCAAAAGAAATTGTTGTTTCGCGGACAATGGGCGCATAAATTGCCAGCATTTGTGATGCATCTCGTTTATCGGCTAGTCTAAGTCTCGTTTTCACTTTAGTTGAACACTTCGATATTCTGCGGTGATGTTGTCTAGCTTTTGTTTCAAATTGTCATTCAATTTTGGATTTTGGATTGACGATAGCGCAGCGTAAAGCCTTCTCTTCGAGAGGCTTCGCCAACGGCATAGCTTCTCTACGAGACGCTACCGCGAACGCTTAGAGCAAGTCCGCGAGCGTCTTTTGGATTAACCTCTCCTTATGAAGAAGAGGCTTAAACATTGAAAAATTTTTGTTTTTCTTCTGGGTTAACCCAGAGGCTTGAGACCAAATATTTTAGATTTCAAATTTTCATTTAATCCAAAATCCGTCTTGAAAAGTTTGCTACGGAGGGAAACCCTCCTTGCAACTTTCCGCAAAATCTAAAATCTAAAATTGCTTCGGTCATTTCCCTAGTACCCAGTCCCTACCTTAGCTGGCTGTTTCCAAACTGCTGCGGCGTACAATGAGTCTTCAAAGTCGGGGGCGATGTTATTACCAGTAATGCGTGCTTCATGCTGTTCCCAATCAGCGAAGAATAAGTCATGGCTAATGCAGGACACTATTGCAGGTATGTCTCGGCGAATGCTGGGTACATCACCAATTGGTAGACCAAAGCTGACAAAACCAGCCGGATTGAAGACATGAATATTTTTCAGGTGTGGTGCAGTACCAGGTACTTTCTCTAAATATTCGTGGGCTTTGCCAAGGTAAGGGTGAGTACCTAAATCGTCGTCGAGCTGTTCGGTTGGTGGCTGATAGCGATCGCGCCATAGGGCAATATGCTGTGAAAAGTCGGCTAGTTCGGGGCGCTTTGTCGGGTCAACAAAGTAACCAGTACCTGCGATCGCAAAATCAAACTCAAAAACATTATCGTTTACCTGGGCGACAATGCGATTGCCTTGATCCTTTGCAGATTTCCAAGGTGCAGACAGGTGCAGGTAAAAATTAGAAAAAGCGATTACCCTTTCTATTGCATCAGGTGGTGGTGTCGAACCTACTTGCCGAAATCGCCAAGCTTGAAACCAGCGAGCTGCATCGGATAGTTCTGGATAGTTGAAGTAAGCACCGGGATAGCCACGCACGCGATTGATTGGTAAAGATGCGATCGCATCTCTCCGTGCGAATAGATGTACTTCCTTGGCTCCTGATTCCAACGCTACCCCAGCCGCATCAAAAGCAGAAGCTGCCGCACCCAACACTGCGACAGTTTTACCGCGCAGTGCTTCAAAGTCAATTAAATCAGAGGTATGTGCATACAGTGTACGTGGTAAATCTGTTAGTACTGGAGGTATGTATGGGCCACCAGTACCAGCCACACCGTTAGCAAAGATAATTTTGCGTGTAGTCTCCACCTGCGGTACACCGTTTACCTCTAAGTGCAGGCGAAAGAAATCATCAACAGGTTCAACTCGCACCAACTTTGTTTGGTATCGCACAGAAATACCCAGAAACTGCCGATACCAGCTGAGGTACTCAGCCCAAAGTACTCTCGGAATCCGGTCAATTGCTGCGTAGGCCTCTGCACCATGTCGCGCTTCATACCAGGCTTGAAAAGATAATTCTGGTATCCCTAATTCTGGGCCAGGTAGGTTTTTTGGTGTGCGGAGCTTTTTCATCCGCGCTCTTGTTAACCACACGCCAGCCAGAGCTTCGTCCTTAGCTGCATCAATGACAGTTACGCGACCAATACCTGCACGCCGTAATGCAAATGCGAAGACGCTACCGCTACCACTACCACCTACTATGGTGACATTGTGGTCAATGCCTGGGCGATCGCTCACCCAGTTGTCGGGATCGGGGCCAATTAAACGTAGTGCCTCGCGCGCACGAAAATCGAGGTCTGTTGTTGTTGTCATGTCAATTTCCCGTTATGGATTGGAGAGCAGAGGGAGACAAGGAAATAAATTCCCATTACTAATTACCCAATTAAGAATACTGAGTAATAATTGGTAACTCTTGATTGAGTACCCAATTACCAATGTGATTGAGTTTGTAATCGACTGGATCGTGGAGGGTGAAGGTGCGTAAGTCACGCCAGTAGCGGTCAAAGCCGTATTTAGTAGCTGTGGATCTAGTACCAGTGACTTCAAAGATGCCGTTGGTAATATTTAACCCCACACGGGTAACCAAAGCTTTAGCGGAGAAAACTGCAATTGCCACTTCTCCTCGTTCTTCAAAAGTCAAATCAGCGCCTTTATCCCAAGCTTGTTGCACTTGGGCGGCGGTGCGATCGCTCAACGCAATGGCAGCTTGCAGTTCTGCCCAAAATTCGCCATAATGCCGCAAAATATACGGGTCTTTGCTGGCGCTGTCTACTCCAGAGGTAATCCAAGCTCTAGTTTGAGTTTTGGTGTATTCTTTCGCCGCAGCTAATGCGCCTTCGGCAATCCCTAAATATATGTAGGTTTTGGTTAATTGAGCGATGATTCCCAAAAATGTACCAAAAGCACTATCAGTAGGATGAGGATATCCCAGGATTTCATCTTTTTTTACCAATACATCATGAAAGGTGAATGTGTCGCTATCTGTGCGACGTTGTCCGATGTTATCCCAATCTTGGTTAGAAACTACCCCAGGTCTATCTTTAGGAATCACAAACAACCAGGGCACTTCTACACCATCTTGGAGGGCAGAGAAGACACGCAAATCTGCGATCGCTACACCAGTACCAAAGCTTTTTACTCCATCAACCCGGAAATTTTCGCCATCAGGAGTAATTTTCAGCCTGGTATCTCTTGTATTAATCGCATTTGCCCAAAAGAGATTTTTTTCGGCTGTTTCGCGATAATATCTTGATTTTTGCTCTACTGTGCCCGAAACATGAGCTAAAGCTGTCAAATTCAGGTGATTGCCATACAACTGGCCAATAGAACCATCTGCTGTTGAGAGTTGTTGAATCACTTTAAAAGCTTCTGCCCAAGTTGCACCAGTACCGCCATATTCTTGGGGTACGACTAAAGGTAGTAAACCACTTTCTTGCAACAGTTGAATTTCTACATCTGGAAGTCCGGCTTTTTGGTCTCTTTCTACTGCAGTAGCCGTCAACTCTGCAGCTATCGAGGATGCTATAGAAATCCAATCTTGAGATTCTTCTTTAGCTAATAGTTGTACCATCGCCCCTCTTAATTACGAATTAGGAATTGTTCTAAGCTGCTTCCGAATCAAGGGCATAATCAGACGCGTGATCGCTTTCTTGTCTGGTCATTACCCGTTGTAAAATCTTCTCAACTGTCTTGGCAAACTCTGCATCTCCCCGAGAACGAGGGCGGGGAAAATCAATCTTGACATCCAGACCAATTTGACCATCTTCAATCAAAACTACTCTGTCTGCTAACACTACAGCTTCTTCCACATCATGAGTAATTAACAGGGCTGTAAATTGCTGCTCCTGCCATAAATTCTCTAATAATTGCTGCATTTCAATCCGTGTTAAGGCATCCAATGCCCCTAGAGGCTCATCTAGCAGCAATAGCGAAGGATTGCTAGTCAAGGCTCTTGCTAACGCCACTCGTTGGCGCTGTCCCCCAGAAAGGACAGATGGCCACTCATGCGCGCGGTCTTCTAATCCCACCGCCCGCAGCACTTGTAAAGCTGTCTGCCTTACATAAGCTTTAGAGTTAGAACCCAGTAAGCCTAGTTCCACATTTGCTATGACTCGTTGCCAAGGCAGAAGTCGCGGATCTTGAAACATCATACGGATGGTGGGATTTATTTGCTGGTGGGATTGTTCATCATTCAAAAACACACCACCTGCACTCGGTGCATCTAAGCCGGCAATTAGCCGCAGCATTGTACTTTTGCCGCATCCACTACGACCAACAATAGCCACAAATTCGCCTGGCTTAATTTCTAAATCAATATTTTGTAGAACTGTTTTTGTCCCAAAAGACTTGCTTAGTTCTTTCAACGTCAAGTGCATTCCGCGTGTTTCCAATGCCATGCGATAAAACCTCCTAATCTATGAGTGATTGTCTGTGAATATAAATGTAGAAATTTTGCTTACTGCTATCTTGAAATCTCTACTCATGAGCCATCAATGTTGCGTTTTTTGCTCTCTTAGGTATATCTCTAAATAGAGATAACTATATAAACTACGCAGTCTCAAGCAATTACAATCGGCATTGTCACCCTGAGTTATAAAAATAAGCTTTTGACCTACAATCCTTAGCTAAGGAACATTAATCTTTGGCATTTTTGCCATGAGATTTTATGCAAATTTACGCAATCTAATTAAAAATACAGTAACTTGGTAGATTTTTAGTATTTTGTTAAAGAAAGTTTCACATATTGAACAACAAAAGGCAAGGGTTTTCGGTCAAGAGTCAAAAGCCATAGATTATTTCCCCTTCACCAATTACCCATTCCCCATTACCCATTCCCTAATTCCCAACCCCCACCTACTGACAATTACAAATTTTCTTTACTTCACCCATTGCTTTTGTCAGCTATTTGTGAAATTATTATATACCAATACTACGGTAAATTGGTCAAAAAACCGGAGTTTATTCAAATTCATCAAATCAAACGTTCAAATTCCTGTCCCGCTTAAATTTCAGCACAATTAGCCTCTAGTATAAGAGGGTGTAGAAATATGCCTCAGCCACGATACGGGATTTGGATTCCCGTTTACGGCAATTGTGGCGCGATGAACCACCCGTATGAACCCCGTGATGCTAGCTATAACAGAGCCAAGCAACTCATCCAACTAGCAGAAGCCTATGGGTTTACCACCACTCTCATCGCCGAACACATTATCAATCCGAGAAATCAAGAATTAGACCAGCTAGAGACTTGGACAACCGCAGCCGCCCTAGCAGAAGCAACTAAATCTATAGAAATTATCGCCGCTATTAAACCTTTGCTATTTCATCCAGTAGTGTTGGCGAAGATGGCATTAAATATTGATGCCATTAGTGGTGGTAGGTTTGCAATTAATTTAATTAGCGCCTGGTTTATGCCGGAATTGCAAAAATCCGGAATTCCTTTCCTACCTCATGATGAACGCTATCGCTATTCCCAGCAGTGGATGGAAGTGGTAAAAGCTTTATGGAGTGGCGAAAAAGTTAATTATCACAGCGAATATTTTCAAATTAGTGATTTATGCTTGCGTCCGCGTTCTATAGCGCAACCTCATCCCCTTGTATATCTGGGAGGAGAATCAGATGCAGCGAAGGATTTGGCAATGGAAACAGCAGATGTATTCTTTCTCAATGGTCGCCCCTTAGATGTCATTAGGGAAACTATTGCTGATGTAAGAAAGCGGGAACGAAAAAAACCCAATCCCCTGCGGTTTGCGATGTCAGCTTTTGTCATTGCGCGTCCTACTGATGCAGAAGCCCAAGCCGAATATGAATACCTGCGAGAACTCGCCCAACAAGACGACAGAACCGAACTGATGAAAGGCGTGGAACCCGATGTAGTCATGTTCAAGAATATGGCGAAATATCCAGGGGTGGGAAGTAATGGCGGTACAGCGGCTGGGTTAGTTGGTAGTTATGACACTGTAGCCGCCAGAATTGCAGATTTTGTGGAAGTTGGTGTAGATACTTTCATGCTGCAATTCCAACCTTTTCCCCCAGAAATGAAACGTTTTGCTGAAGAAGTAATGCCACGAGTGCGATCGCGAGAACTAGTAGCTTAATCTGCAATAATCAAGGAAGGCTTTATGACTGCAACCTTAACGCGCCCAGCTTGGACAACTGATTTTGAAATTGAAACCATTGATAAAATCATTGCCAAACACGCCCCAAATTTTCCTACTACTCGCGTTCAAGAACCGCGACAACTAACCACAGCAGAAGAGTTTGAGAAGTTCTATCGATTCCGCATAGGTGGCGCAGCCCACGACTTGTATATTGTTCAAGTTTGTAGCAAGATTATTGACCAAATACCCGACCCAGACTTGCAACTATTTTTAAGTCGTCAAATTGGTGATGATGGCGCACACGCCCAATTTACGCGTCAGCGAGTTTGGGAATTATCTGGACAAGACCCTACAAAAAAAATTGTTCAAGAAGTCCAAAATCACTGGGAATTTATGGGAGATTTACCAATTCGTAATTGGTTGGGTTTCATAGCTTTTGAATTACACTATGAACTGCATATAGTCGCCCAGTTAATTTTAAACAGCCGTACTACAAAAATTGTCGATCCAGTGACTTCTAAATTTGCCAGTCAAACAATTTTACCTGATGAAGCCGTCCACCGTTTTGGAGTTTTAGCTTGGTGGCAAAGTAAATATGATAAAGCCTCACAAACAGAGAAAGCAGAAATTGCAGCGCAGTTATTAGAACTCGACGAAGAGGGACAAAGGCGACGCAATCCTTATTTGCAAAAGCATTGGCAGATTGTCCACGATGCGACTGGTGCAGAAATTGCAGGAATTGGAGTAATTTATGATGCTTGGCGACGGGAAGTACTGTCTTACTTTCTTGATATTCCCATTGCCGAACTTCCTCAGCTTGTGAGTGTGAGCGAGTGACGCGTACTGTTTGAAAACGTGTTCTCTTTGTTGTTCCCCCTAATTTTAGGGGGATTTCTCAAAATCTGTAATTAAGAAAAAACAATACATTTTGTAGGGTGTGTTGTCGGGTAGCGCAACGCACCGGCTGAGATTGTCCTCAGGTCATTTGTGTCTGGATTTATCAATCCATTAAAGTGGGATTTTGTCAATATTTAAGAGAGGCGATCGCATGAATATTCAACGTCGATTCTTTGTTATAGCAACTGCATCTTTTATAGCTACGGTAACTAGTTGTAGTTCACCCCAAAATAACGGTACAACGACGACAGCAACTAATCCTACTGCAACAACTGCTGCAAATACTGTTGCAACCGGAGCAAAAGAAAAAATCAAAGTCGGAGTTTCGCCTGTTCCCGCTGGGGAGATTTTAGAATTTGTGAAAAAAAATGTCGCACCAGAAGCAGGGTTAGATATTGAAATTGTCACTTTTAACGACCCCGTGCAAAATAATACTGCGTTAAAAGATGGACAAATTGATGCCAATTACTTCCAACATATTCCCTATATGGAAGATTATGACAAGCGCAAAAACCTCAAAATGTATGCTTTTACTCCTCAAATTCATTTAAATCCTGTAGGGATATTTTCTACCAAACATAAATCTTTAGCAGAAGTTCCTAATAAAGCTTTAGTGACAATTCCTGATGATGTTAGTAACGCTCATCGCGCCTTAAAGGTATTAGAAGAAGCAAAGCTAATTAAACTCAAACCTAATGCTCAACCAGCCAGTCCCAAAGATATTATTGAAAATCCGAAAAATTTGCAAATCAAAGAGATACCTGGATCGCAAGCAATTCCCACTCTCCCTGATGTAGATTTAGCAGGAATTACAGGTAATTGGGTTGTGCAATCTGGGATGAAAACAGATAAAGATGCTTTAGCATTAGAGTCGGCACAAAATCCACTTTATGCGGTGACTGTAACCACATTAGCAGGAAAAGAAAGCGATCCGAGAATTCAAAAACTGCATAAATTGTTACGCGATGACAAAGTAAAGCAATTTATCAAAGATAAATATCAAGGTGCTGTACTTCCTATTCCTTAATTTCTTCTTTGCGCCCTTTGTGCCTTAGTGGTTCGTTTTTTCTTTTTATAAACACACTGTGAACAAAAGATATAAATCTCACGCAAAGGCGCAGCGAAAAGTCGGAGCGGAGGTTTCCTCCGATCTGAACTTTTCAAGACAGAGACGCAAAGAATATAAAAAATTAACTCGTATATATGGAGAAGTTTGTAAATGATAGAGTTTATTGATATCCGCAAAATATACCACCAGGGCGAACACAAAATAGTCGCTTTAGATGGTGTAAATCTACACGTTAAAGCAGGTGAAATATTTGGCGTATTAGGACAAAGTGGCGCAGGTAAAAGTACATTAATTCGCTGCGTTAATCAATTAGAAAAACCATCATCTGGTTATGTAAGAGTTAACGGACAAGAAATCACATCTCTTAGCGGCGTAGCTTTGCGTCAAGCACGCCAGCGTATAGGAATGATTTTTCAACATTTTAATTTACTCAGTTGTAGAACTGTAGCTGAAAATATCGCTTTCCCTTTGGAGGTGATTGGTTATAGCAAATTGCGACGCAAAGCTAAAGTTGAAGAATTGCTAGCATTGGTGGGTTTGGAAGGTAAAGCCAATGCTTACCCTGCACAACTTTCTGGGGGACAAAAGCAACGGGTGGGAATTGCGCGCGCCTTAGCGGGAGAACCAAATGTATTACTTTCCGACGAAGCAACATCAGCCCTCGATCCCCAAACGACACGTTCAATTTTAGAACTATTACGTGACTTGAATCAACGCATGGGATTGACGATTTTGCTAATTACTCATGAAATGGGTGTAGTTAAACAAATCTGCGATAGCGTGGCGATACTCCATGCTGGTAAGGTTGTAGAACAAGGTAGCGTTAGCGATTTAGCATCCCAACCTGATTCTTTATTAGCTAGAGAGTTCTTTCCCCGTTCTCATAACTATATACCTCGTCCTGGGACAGTTTTGGCAACAGTCGCATTTGCTAATGAAAGTGCGAGAAATTCTATATTTACTACCTTGACGCGTCGTTTTGATATTGATGTGAATATCCTCAATGGTAGCGTAGAAACTGTAGGCGATCGCCGTGTCGGTCAGTTTCAAGTTGAACTTGCAGGGATTAAGGTAACGCAAGCTTTGGAATACTTACATAACTCAGAATATGCAGTTGAGGTGCATTAATGCAAGGATGGGAATTAATTAACAGTTTATTGCTCGCAAGTCAGGAGACTTTTTACATGGTGGGAGTCTCCGCCGTTGTCGCGATACTTTTGGGTTTACCTGTGGGTTTATTGTTAGTAATGACTAGCCCTGGTAATGTTCTCTATGCTCCCAAACTCAACAAAATATTAAGTGCAATAGTTAATACTGGGCGTTCTTTTCCATTTATTATTTTACTTGTAGTCCTCACACCTTTAACACGATTAATTGTTGGTACTTCTATCGGTAGTACCGCCGCACTTGTACCTTTGACTCTCGCCGCGATTCCCTTCTTTGGGAGGATTGCGGAAACTAGTATTCTCGAAGTTGATAAAGGGTTAATAGAAGCAGCAGAAGCAATGGGTTGTGACTATTGGCAAATTGTTTTGAAAGTTTTGATTCCGGAAGCGTTACCCTCGATTGTTTTGGGGGTGACAATTTTAATTGTGAGTCTCTTGAATTCTTCTGCAATGGCTGGGGCTGTTGGTGGCGGCGGTTTAGGTAATTTAGCAATTCAATACGGCTATCAACGGTTTGATGTGGGAGTCATGTTTGCCACAATTATTGTGTTGATTTTGCTAGTACAAATTATCCAGTTTTTTGGTGATTTGTTAGCACGACAGTTGCGGAAGAAGTAACTTTTTAACGTAGAGAAACGCAAAGTTAGCGCGGAGGTACGCAGAGTTTTTTAGAGATACTTTGCTAGCTTCTCTGTGCCTCGGCGTGAGATTTTAATGAATTTTAAAAATATTTTTTTATGAAGAAGCAGCAGCATCTACTTCCCTTGACAAAAACTAATCGCCGTTTTTTCCTGACAGCAGGAAGTGCATTTACTGCTTCACTTGTTGTTGCAGGTTGTAGCCGAATTTCTGGAACTGTAGCCAAAACTGAACAAGAAGAAATTATTAAAGTTGGGGTGACTGGGATAGTTTCCGAAGATATTTTGAAATTCGTTAACAAGAATCTTGCACCTCAAGAGAAATTAAAAATTGAGGTAGTAAAATTTAATGACTGGATACAGCCTAATACAGCATTACGAGATAAGGTAATTGATGCTAATTTCTTTCAGCATAAACCTTTTATGAATAATGCTGTGAAGGAACTTAAAATTAATTTAGTGCCGTTGAATACAATTTATCTCAATACTCTGGGCCTTTTTTCTAAAAATCTTAAGTCAGTGAATGAAATTCCTCAAAATGCCACTGTCACCATTGCTAACGATGTAATTAATAATGATAGAGGGTTAAGATTATTAGCAGCTAATGGTTTAATTAAGTTAAAAGATAATATTGGCGAATTTGTGACGCAAAGAGATATTGCAGCTAATCCTAAAAGTTTGAAAATTAAAGAAGTAGAAGGTGTCCAAGTTGTCCGAGCGATTAATGATGTAGATTTCATCGTTTCTTCGGCTCAAACTGTTGCTTTAGCGGGGATAGAACCTAATTCTATGGGAGCAGAAACAGTTAAGGACAAAAAATATGCTCTTGCTTTAGTCACATTGCAGGGGCGAGAAAATGAAGAAAAAATTCAAAGGTTAAATAAGCTGCTTATAAATCCCCAAGTTAGAGATTTCATCAATAAAGAATATAAAGGTAGATTAATACCAGTTTTTTAGAGAAATTAGCTGAGATAAAACTTCGGTTTATGGCTATCATTTCTTTTGCATTTATGCTTTCAGGATGACAATTAGGGGAAAAGACAAACCTTTAAACTTTCTCCTTTCCCCTAAAACTCTAAATAGTTCGGATTAATTGCGCTTCCTTACGTTACAGATTCATTTTCTCTATCAAACAGAGTGTAGAAAATTGAAGGACGCACACCAACATATTTAACAACTAAAGCACCTAGCCAAATATTCCAGACAATCATAGTGAAACTTGTTGCTATAGCTGCCCCAGTAATATTAAATATGGGAATTAATATCGCATTCAAGACTATATTAAGTAAGGCACTAACAACAATTACAGGTAAGGATTTAGTTTGATGACCAGTCATAATCATTAAAATCCCTACGGAACCACATAAAGCATTTACCATCTGTCCCATAATCAGAATTTTTAAGGACAAACTAGCTTCAATAAAACCTGCACCAAACAGATTGAGTATTGGTTGCGTAAAAGTCATGAGTAAAATTGTCATAGCGACAGTCGGCCAGAAAATCCAATTAGTTACGCAAGAAACCACTTTTTGTAATTCTGGAATGTCACCTTTGGTATACAAAGTTGTAAATACAGGTGCAGCTACCATATTCACAATTTGTAGAACAAAGCTTGTCCAGGCGGCTGTTTTCACGGCTGCGTTGTAAATACCTGCTGCTTCCGGGCCAATAAATGAACCAATCATTACTGTATCTGTTTGGCTTAAAATTCCAAAAGATGCTTGTTGAATTAACAAAATGACAGCAATATTTAACCACTCACGGTAAGCATAGACTGGCGTTGCTGTTTCAAAGTTACTGTGTAATTTCTTCCACAATAAGTATAGTTGCACGACAACGATCACCATAAACATACCGGAAGCGATCGCAATCATTGGTACGCTAGTCAAATAATCTTGGGTTTGCATAAATACAAATCCACCAACCAGCACCAAAACAGGCCAGATAATTTGTGATGGGATAAAGGCTACAAGAATATCTTCCATCGCCCTTCCTGTTTCTTGTTGGAACCTAGCCAAACTCTGTAGTAATACTAATCCCATCCCCAACAGTAGCGGAGTTGCATAGACAAAACTATGGTAATAATTAATAACTAAAATTGTCCCAGTAGCGCAGATAATCAACAGTAAACTGTTGGAAAATACGAGTAACCAACAACCACGCACTAAACCTTGTAAACGTCCCCATTCCTGCTTAACTCGGTATTCAGGAAGCAAACGCAAAACCGTAGTAGGTAAACCTAATTCTGCTGGGACTGCCAACAATAACGACCAAGACATGACATATTCATAAATGCCATATTCAGTTCTTCCCATCCACTGCGCCAGAAATATTTGCAGGAGATATATCAGAACTAAACCAGTCACTTGAATGATTAAAGCCACAATAGTATCTTTAGCCAGTTCAGCTAATTGAATGCTTCCTGACCTTTGCGAAACTGACAAGTTTGTCATAATTACCACCTCACCACAGGAGGAGATTTGTTAATAATTGAAAAACTGAGAGGCGATAGCTCAAGATTGAGTCTGATGTAACTGAGACAAGCTTTGACTTTTTATATTGCAGAGTAAAGTTGATTATTGGGAGAATTATTAATTGATAACAACTCAGGTATAGGTATAACCAGAGTTAAGCTAACGCCCGTCTAAATTGCATAACTACTAATCAGGGCTGTTAACAGTCAACAGTCAACAGTCTACATTGGAGAATTCAATCATTAGTTAGTTGGGTTTAATTTCACTCTAGCCAACGTCAAACTTCGATATTTACGACCCCCTTTTACGGTGATGCGTACTGAGTATTAACCTGGGATCGATTGGGATACATAATCTTGAGATATTGACTGGTAAAAACATTATTTACATCTGCCTTTTACCAGCCAAAATTTTCCTATCTAAAAAGATGCTGAGAGGAAAATTTATATTTTTTCTCAGCATCTTAAAAGAGTATAAATTTTTCTGTTCAAGCACATTGAAGCAGGAATCAAAAAAAAATAGATATTAAAAAAACTACATATTTTTTTAATATTTGTAAAAAATACTTATTTCGCCAACCCTGTATGGAATGTTATGACTCATACAACTATTCTCGAATCCTTAGCAACAGACGAATGGTTTATTGATAGTCCTGACTTACGTGAGTTTGTAGCGATCGCAAAACAAATTCTCTCATACACAGAAGGCGATCGCCAAGCAACTCTCAATACCCTAGAACCCCATTTTGCAAGACTTCTAAAAAAACAAGATTGGTTACCAGAACAATTCGCCCAACCTAATCACCATAGCGGTTTAGGCGGTGGCATTGGACAACTGACTTTTACCAATTTTCAGCATAATTTCTAATTGACAAAAACAAGATTATCTTAAAATATCACCGATGAATGCTCCCCGTCTTGCAAGATCTGTGGGTGTCCCTTGTACGCTCATCTTTAGTTGGTTTTGCTAACTATTTAGTGCCCTTAATGATTGGGGCACGAGACATGGCTTTTCCCCGCCTCAACGCCGTCGCCTTTTGGATGGTGCCAGTAGTCGGGATTCTTTTGATGGCCAGCTTCTTTGTCCCAGGTGGGCCAGCCCAAGCTGGATGGTGGGCTTATCCTCCAGTTAGCTTGCAAAACCCCACAGGTCACCTAATTAATGGTCAAGTTGTCTGGTTGTTGGCAGTAGCAATATCTGGTGTCTCCTCAATTATGGGGGCAGTTAACTTTGTCACCACCATCGTCAAGATGCGGGCACCAGGTATGGGCTTCTTTAAAATGCCCCTATTCGTTTGGGCAGTGTTTAGCGCCCAAATTATCCAACTTTTTGGTCTACCTGCCTTGACAGCTGGTGCAGTCATGTTGCTACTAGACCTCACTGCTGGCACAGCCTTTTTTGACCCCAGCAGAGGCGGGAACCCAGTAATGTTCCAACATTACTTCTGGTTTTACTCCCACCCTGCCGTTTATGTGATCATTCTGCCCATCTTCGGCATCTTCTCCGAAATCTTCCCTGTTTATAGCCGCAAACCTTTATTTGGTTACAAAGTAGTTGCGATTTCCTCTCTGTTAATTGCAGTCGTTAGCGCCATTGTTTGGGTACACCATTTGTATGTCAGTGGTACACCTGCTTGGATGCGGATGCTGTTCATGGTGACCACAATGTTGGTATCTGTACCGACTGGCATTAAGGTGTTTGCTTGGGTAGCAACAATTTGGGGTGGAAAGATGCGCTTAACTACACCCATGTTATTTGCCTTGGGTGCGTTGATCATGTTCGTCTTCGCAGGTATCGTTGGCATTATGCTTTCCTCTGTACCTGTAGATGTTCACGTCAATAATACCTATTTTGTAGTTGGTCACTTCCACTATGTCCTATTCGGAACAGTGACAATGGGCTTGTATGCAGCCATCTACCACTGGTTCCCCAAAATGACCGGACGGATGTACTACGAAAGCTGGGGCAAATTGCACTTCTGGTTAACATTCATTGGTACTAACCTCAACTTCTTACCCATGCACCCATTAGGATTGCAAGGGATGTTACGCCGGATTTCTTCCTATGCACCAGAGTATGAATTCTGGAACATCATTGCTAGTCTTGGCTCATTTCTCTTAGGAATGTCTACCTTACCCTTCATTTTCAATATGGTAGTTTCCTGGATGCATGGTCAAAAAGCACCTGCTAATCCTTGGCGCGCTATTGGTTTGGAATGGTTGGTTGCTTCACCACCACCAGTAGAAAACTTTGAAGAAATCCCCATCGTTATCAGCGAACCCTACGGCTACGGTAAGTCTGAACCATTGACTGCTAACATTAAGGCCCCGTCCGATTCCGCCTACAAGCCGTTCGCTTGAGGTAAGTAATTTTTAACCGCAGAGGAAGCAGGATTAACGCTGAGTAACGCAGAGTTTCATATCTCTGAGTCCTCCGCGTCCTCTGCGGTTCGTTTATTACCCTCTGCAATCAAGGTGTTGACTACTTTGTCTCCACTCAGCACTCATTACTGAATTTGGTTAAGGAGAATTTCCGCAATGGACAGTTATCTCACTTCTGGGGAGTCGCATCACATAAGTGGTGAACATACCCACGACGAAGAAGGCAATAAGATGTTTGGCTTCATCGTCTTCTTGCTATCAGAAAGTGTTATTTTCCTAAGCTTTTTCGCTGGATATATTGTTTACAAAATCACCACTCCTAACTGGCTACCGGCTGGTGTCTCTGGATTAGAAATTAAAGACCCCGCAATCAATACAGTGATTCTGGTTTCCAGTAGTTTCGTGATTTACTTGGCAGAACGAGCTTTACAACGTCACGATTTACTGAAATTTCGTCTGTTTCTTGCAGCTACAATGGCTATGGGTAGCTACTTTTTATTAGGACAGGCGCTTGAATGGCACAGCCTCGCCTTTGGTTTTACTTCTGGCGTTTTCGGTGGGATGTTCTATTTGCTCACCGGCTTTCACGGTTTGCACGTACTTACCGGGATTTTGCTACAGTCGATTATTCTGGTACGCTCTTTTAATCCGGGTAATTATGATACTGGTCACTTTGGTGTCAATGCCACTTCATTGTTTTGGCACTTTGTTGATGTGATCTGGATTGTGTTGTTTATTCTGATTTACATTTGGCAGTAATCTGCAATTACAATAGTTTTCCTCCCAGAAGTAAAGCATTCTTGATTTAATTCCCAGGCTGAACCATAGCAAGTAGTGAATTAGTGAGATATACAAGTAAGGGTACAACAATGTTGCACCCTTACAAATTTAATAAATTTAATAATGATGGTTGTAAAAAAGAACCACATTCGCATTTTTGAGTTTGTAACTCAAGTCTATAAAACAGGTTAAGCTAATCAGCATTTAAGTTGCATGACTTGGGCGGGCAAGATGCCCAACGCCACTTGCTACAACGCGGGGAACCCTCGCAACACAGTGGCTCCCCCACAAGAGATTGATAAAATTTAATCAGCAAATTAGATATGTTTTAGCTTATTTCAATCAGTGATGGCTAATTTAACTTTGTCCAGTGCTGTTGTTGACCTTTGAGTCGTAAGATTTGAATGTTGTAGAGACAATTATCAATAAGACTTTCATTATGCAAATTTTCTTCAATTGTTTTTAAATAATGCTCAATTTCTGCAGCCAATAATTTATTAGGCAGACATTTCAGTCTTTCACGCATTAAATCTATCCAGACTTCTGTTTCTTGTTGTTCTGGACTTGTAAAATGATGTCGCTCGTTCACCATTACCCAATGTTTAATCGATGACTAATCCGATAAATTCAATCATATCCTATGCATTATTAAAATGTGTAAGTATTTTCACTATAAATTTTTGATAAAGTAGTTTGATTGTTTTTAAGCACATCTTGTCTAATAAGGCTTTTACTACTATATGAAATTTTTAGCCTAGTACACAAGCTTTGTCACTGATGCGTTACGCTATCGCTAACGCATCCTACATGATTGCAAAAATCAAATCTGAGTAATATTTAATTGACAATTGCAGAGGGAATAGGGATAGCTTTTTGTTTTGATTTTTTACCTCGCCAGACTTTGTAATATAAAATGGGTACGGCTGAACGCGATAATAATAAAGAAGCGACTTCACCAGCCATTAAGGAAATTGCTAATCCTTGGAAGATTGGGTCAGTTAAAATAATTGCGGAACCAACTATTACGGCTGCTGCTGTGAGTAACATTGGGCGAAAGCGCACTGCACCAGCATCAATTACTGCCTCTTCTAAAGGGATTCCTTCTTTCAGACGCAATTCAATAAAATCTACTAAAATAATTGAGTTTCGCACCACAATTCCGGCTCCGGCAATAAAGCCAATCATAGAGGTAGCGCTGAAAAATGCTCCCATTAGCCAGTGGGCTGGCATAATTCCTACTAGAGAAAAGGGAATTGCTGCCATAATTACTAAGGGAGTAATAAAGGATTGGAACCAGCCAACTACGAGGGCATAAATCAACACTAAAACTACAGCAAAAGCAATTCCTAAATCGCGGAATACTTCAAAGGTAACGTGCCATTCCCCATCCCATTTAATGCCAAATTTTTCTGTAGTTGGGGGTTGTTCGGTGAAGTGGGTAGTAATGTTATAGCCTTTAGTATGGGAGAGGTTGTCTATTTGAGATTGCACATTGAGCATGGCATAAACTGCACTCTCGACTTTCCCAGCAACATCAGCCGTGACATAAACTACAGGCTTTAAGTTTTTGTGATAAATACTGTGATTGGCGGTGGTCTTTTCAGTTTGAATTAAGTCACTGACAGCGACTAAATTACCATTGATTCCCTTCATTTTTAAAGATTTCAGGTCTGCCAAACTGGTGCGATTTGCTTTATTTAACCGCAAGTTAATGGCGATATCTTCACGAGAGTTGGCATCATGAAGTAAACCCACATTTTGCCCAGAAAGAGCAATTTGTAATACTTGAGAAATTTGCGCTGGGCTAATACCATTGAGGGCGGCTTTTTCTCGTTGAATTACTAATTGATATTCTGTTTGTGGTGATTCCATGTACCAATCCACATCCACAATATCAGGGGTATTTTTATAAATTTGGCGGATTTGTTGAGCTAGTTCAATTTGTTTTTCATAATCTGCACCGTAGACTTCGGTAACCAAAGTTTGCAACACTGGCGGCCCTGGGGGTATTTCCGCTACTTGCACACGACCGTTATACTTATCAGCAATTTGCTTGAGGTGGGGGCGGATAGCTTTAGCAATATCATGGCTTTGCCGATTACGTTCCCCCTTCGGTAAAAAGTTCACTTGCATATCTGCAATATTGGCACCAGAACGTAAAAAGTAATGTCGCACCAAGCCATTGAAGTTGTAAGGTGACGCAGTACCAACATAACTTTGATAGTTTGTGACTTCTGGTACTGTGGTGAGATATTGCCCCATTTCTTTCGTTACCCTAGCCGTCTGTTCTAGGGTTGTCCCTTCTGGCATATTGAGGACAATCTGCAATTCGCTTTTGTTGTCGTAGGGTAACATTTTCAGGATAACTAACCGAAATCCCGCTAATCCCAAGGCTGCGATTAATAACGCCAGTGTCACCGCAATAAAGGCGTTTCCCCATTGACGACGCGCAATTAACGGCCCCATGAAGCGGCGATAAAGCCGACTGAGAAAGTCTTCTTCTTCATGTCCGTGATTGTGACTATTGTAATTGCCAAAAAAGCGCATCGTTGCCCAAGGCACAACAATAAACGCTACTAACGCGGAGAAAATCATCGCCGCAGACGCACCCAAAGGAATTGGACGCATATAAGGCCCCATCAATCCACCGACAAATGCCATTGGCAGAATTGCCGCAATTACGGTTAAAGTCGCCAAAATTGTGGGATTTCCTACTTCGTCTACAGCTTCGAGAACAATTTTTTGTAGCGTCTTTTGGCGATTGTGCGATAACTGCATTCGGGTTTTGTTTTCGGGAAGTTGCAAATGACGACCAACGTTTTCTACAACCACGATCGCATCATCAACTAAAATACCAATAGAGAAAATTAACGCAAAAAATGTTACACGGTTAAGGGTAAAGCCATAAAATACAAAACTAGCTAGGGTTAGCGCCAAGGTTACAGGGATGGAAACTGCCACCACCATTGCCTCTTTCTTACTCAGTGCAAACCACATGAGAACTGTTACAGAAATTACTGCAATACCCATGTGGACTAACAACTCGTTAGAACGTTCGGCGGCGGTTTCGCCATAATCCCGCGTGACTGTTAGCTGTACATAGTTGGGGATGTAATTGTGCTGAATCTCCTTTAACTTGTGCAATACGCGATGGGAAACTTGAATTGCATTTGCTCCCGGACGTTTGGCGATCGCAATTGTTACTGCATCCGCTTCACCCTGTTTCTTACCCTGTCCGAAAAATACATAACTAGCGGGTTCTTCTGCACCATCACTAACAGTGGCGACATCCCGCAAATATACAGGTTGATTATTCGCCACACTCACAACTAAATTTTGTGCATCTTCTGCCGAGCGAATAAAGCTTTGCGTTCTAATTAATAATGATTGATTATTTTGGCTCAAAGCACCGCTGGCTAGTTCTGTATTTTGTAACTGTAATGCTTGGGAAATATCTAAGGGAGTTAATCCGAAAGCATTTAACCTAACTGGGTCAACTTCGATGCGTAACTGTCGTTTTTGACCACCAATTAAAGTTGTTTCCGATACATCTGGCACTTGCTTGATTTGCTCATCTAATTGAGCCGCAATTTGCCGTAAATCGGTAGCGTTGGCTTCATTACTCCACAAAGTGAGCGTTAGAATCGGGACATCATCAATGGCGCGAGATTTAATTAATGGCTGAGAAACACCAGCCGGAATTTTATCGAAGTTAGCATATAACTTGTTATAAAGTTGAACAATAGCATCTTCGGTTTTTTGCCCTACATAAAACCGGACAATGGCGACAGATGAACCAGGGCTAGAAGTAGAATAAACATACTCGACACCAGGTAATTCTTTAATTAACTTCTCCATTGGAAAAGTAACCCGCTGTTCTACCTCTTTAGCAGTTGCACCAGGCATTTGCACGAATACATCTGCCATTGGAACTGTAATTTGCGGTTCTTCTTCGCGGGGGAGAATTATCGTTGCCCCAATGCCTAATAATAATGAAACTAAAATAATGAGGGGAGTTAATTTAGAGTCGATAAATTTTTTGGCTAGTTTGCCAACAAAACCAAGTTTGGATTCTGAACTTTTACCGTTCATAAAATATGCAGTTTTGTGAGATGGGGAAGATATAAACGAACCACGTTCGCGAAGCGTCTCGCAGAGAAGACGCGAAGAACACTAAGGAATAAGAGGAGAAGAGAGTTTTTAATTCTTTGCGCCTCTGCGCCTTTGCGTGAGACAAAACTCTTTATTTATTAGCGATAACCTGCTGTCCATCACGCAGTTCTTCAACATTGCTAGTAATGATGCGATCGCCTGCTTCTAACCCGGAGACAATTTCTACTTTGTTATCTTGTACTTTCCCGGTTTTTACCCAGCGTAATTGAGCAATATTATTAGCAGCAATTACATATACTCCTTCTAATTGACCACGCTTAAACACAGCATTTTGCGGAATCATCATCACTGTGCGAGTTTCTCGCGGTAGTTCTAAGCGGCCGAACATTCCTGGCATTAATTTATAGGAATTATCTAAGGCTACCTTCACCGTAAAACTACGGGAATTTAAGTTAGCAGAAGGTACAATTTGCCGCACGTGACCAGTAACAGAACGGTTAACACTATCTAGCTGTACTGTCACTTCGTCTCCCAGTCTGACTAAAGTAATTAAGGATTCGGGGACTGCGACACTTAAACGTAGGCGGTTGGTGCTTTCTAATGTTACTATCGGCTGTCCTGGCCCCGCGATCGCACCAACTTCTGTATGTTTTTTGGTAATTACGCCTGCGAAGGGTGCGGTGACAGTGCCATAGTTTAAATTAGCGAGGGTTTGCTGTTGTCCGGCTTTGGCTTGTTGGACTTGGGAACGTGCTTGTTCTACCCCGCCTTGGGCTTGTTGAACTTGGGAACTGGCTTGTTGTACGCCTGCTTTAGCGCGATCAATACCGCGTTTAGCTTGATCGATACCCGCATTGGCTTGTTTAATCCGCGCTTGAATTAATGCTACCTGTGTATTCGCTTGATCCAACTGTGACTGACTAACTGCACCATCTTTTTGCAGCATTGTCATCCGGCGTTGATTTAACTGGGCATCAGCTAATTGTGCTGCTGCTTCTTGTAATTGTGCTTCGGCTTGTTGTTGTCCGGCCTCGGCTTGATTTAACTGTGCTTCTGCCTGAGTTTTACTAGCCATTGCTTGCATTTGCGCCGCCGCCGCGACTGTCACACCCGCTTGTGCTTGGGCGATGGCTGCTAATGCCTGATTCCCTTGGGCTTGGATATCTTTAACATCAATGATGGCTAAGACTTGACCGGCTTTGACTTGATCTCCTTCTACCACTGGGAGACTTTTAATTTGTCCTTGAATACGGCTGGTAGTGGTGACAGTCTCTACAGATTCGATAGTACCAGTGAGACTGCTGTCACCAGCTATAGATTCTTGAGCAGCCGTTGTAGTTTCCACCTCTAGAGGTTCAAGATGCACCGTTGCAGTTTCCGTAGATTCGGAAGGATGACGCAATAACCAGAACCAAGCCACACCCCCAAATGCGATGCCTGCGGCGAGCAAAGCTAACGCAAAAACAGTAATCAAAGCAATCATCCCCAGCCGCTTGGGTTTTTTGGGTTGTAGTTCTGGGGCTGGTTCTGGGGTAGTGTCTGTATGAGTTGGTTCCAAGTTGAGGGACGATTGATCGTTAAACATAAGATTGATTCTGCTCTTCTATAAATTCAGCATCAAATAGCTAGGGATTGTTTCCGCGTTGCAGAGGATAGCCTAACTGTTGCCATGTCATGATGCCGCCTTGTAAGTTGTAAACCTTACTGTAGCCTTGCTCTATTAACCAATTTGCGGTTGATAAACTGCGGTGTCCTGACAGGCAAGTGACTACTATGAGTTGGTCTTGAGGAATTTCCTTCAGGATACAGCTTTGACTGAGGTAACGTGCTCCGGGAATATGCCCAAGAACGTACTCCATCCAACTGCGAGCATCGATAATTACGAATTCTGCTTGCCGCGATCGCAGTTGTCTAGCGCTTAAGCTGAAAGGTTGAGTTTGAGTTTGATTTTGTTCGTTTTCTTTGAGAGTACGTTTCATGACAATTTTGGATTTTAGATTGGGAGTAATTTTCGGCGTTGCATAAATGCGGGATAATTTATCTCACGCAGAGACGCAGAGGCGCAGAGTTCATCTCATGAGCCATTCACGGCAGGTTTTGGCACAACCAAGCATGAAAATCTGTCTTTCTCATGCCCTATGCCCTATGCCCCATGCCCTTTTCATACCCTACCCATAACCGAGAAAGATTTGATAAATGGCCCTGCCATGCGTGGATCTTTAATCATGGCGAGATAATCTCCCACACGGAATTGCAGCTTACGCGACATATAAGCCATGCTCAAACCCATCATGTTTAAGCCCTTAGCTACCCACTGTTGCCAATGATCCTTGTCAGCACGCAGATCCCAGTTGAGTTTTTGCCCATTGTAAGCACTTGCTTCAATGACTTTTCCATCCACAATGGTGAGTACACCTCTAGGTTCTGATTCATCTTCAAAACCATAACCAATTACAGAATTGAAATGAATTTGATTGAGCGCATCTGCTAGTTCAGGTTCTTGATTCCATTTCTCTGCGTAAGCTTGCATCCATGCTTGGGAAAATAATTCTGTCATGTTTTTAACTCCAAGGGATTGGGTAATGGGTAATGGGTAATTGGTAATTGGGATAAACACCAAATGACAAATGACTAACGACAAATCACCTCATAACGTTGCGGAAAAGATTTTTGCACATGGCTAAAAGTTCGGTGTCGATCACACGGTAGTAGCGCCATGAACCCTCGCGGCGACAAGTTAAGACTCCTGCATCTTTCATCAGTTGTAGGTGTCTAGAAACGTTTCCTTGTTTAAGACCAGTGCGATCGCATATTTCCTGTACGGTCTGCTCTTGATTGCATAATGCCCCTAAAATCTGCAATCTTGTGGGTTCTGCAAGAACTTTAAAGCGGCGTGCTAGTAGTTCTAATTCATTCGGGTTGAGTGCAATTTCCATACATCTTTAATAAAGATTATTCCCATAAATTGTGACGATGATTCAAACTTTGTAAAACTCTTTAAGAAATTACAATATGAATCGTTGTGATACACAAAGCAATTACACTCATGAATAAATGAAGTTTGCCCCATTCATGTTTTAACAAACCGAAAAACCAAGCGACTCTATTCACACTGTTTCCTGTAGGGAGAAACCACAATAAAAAACCTGTCAAGAATGCCAAAGTCCAGCAAGTAATTAACGCTAAAATATCTACTAAGTGAAAGTAAATTTTTAGCTGACTATTGCGCTTGTCACTGTTCATTAGCTCACCTTTATTTGGTGCCTTCTGCATTGGTGCGTTGCGCTGCGCGACAACACACCCTACATCTCTAATTACGATTTAAAAATTCATTTTCACAGGTTGATGATTTTGTGTTATCTCCAATTCTTCAATTGGTTTAACTAGGGTTAAATTCATCATATTTAATCCCCAATGCTCGAACCAAGGAACTGCTAAACCCCAACGCATTTTAGCTAGGAAAAACTTCTCAAAAGCAGTCTTAGCCCAACTTACCCAAAGCCCTTCTTTAGCTATGGCTCTGCGTCTTTGTTTAGTAATTGGATCTGGTAAAACTTGGTCTGCTAAAAATGCAATTCCTGTGTCGCCAAAATCGGCTAAACAAAGTGCTTCTAAGGTGGGAGTTACCGAAGGTGCAGAAATTACCTTTAGTTGCACAGCAATATTATGAGCTACAGCTACTCCCATTGCTTCGGTCATTTGACCTGTTTTAGGTACACCAATAGGAATGGGAGTTTGTTCGGGTGGTTTGAGTTGGGTAATTACTCCAACACTATAAATTGAGGGAAACTGAGGATGTTGATAAGTGGGTAATACAGGTAAAAATCCCTTGGGATCGGTTAGAGAAGATGCTTCTCTTAAAAATCGCGGCCCTCGGAATGGCGGTAGCAGCATACTAAAAGCAAAGGGTAGAGAACGCCCATCTGATAGGTAAATTGTGTTTGGCCCAATATGGCTAATAGCGGTGTTCTCAAGTACTGTAATTTCCTTTTGTTTGAGTAATTTGGTTACCAATTCCGCAGAATTTGCCATCCCACCAATTCCCAAATGTCCAACATAGGGTTCTGGTGTGACGAAAGTAATGGGGGCGCGACTCCGTATCCCATACCGCCGCAACAGCCAATCTGTTAGCAATGCAAACTCGTAAGCTGGGCCAAAACAACTAGCGCCGGGTACAGCACCTACTACTATCGGCCCTGGCTTTTTGAGAAACTGTTTCCAGCATTCCGCGGCTTTGAGTGCATGTGGTGGATTACACACTGACTGCACATATCCTTGATCTAATCCAGGTATTGCGTCTAATGCTAACTCTGCACCTGTAGCAATCACTACATAGTCATAAGGAATTACAGTATCGTTGACAACAATTTGCTGTAATTCTGGCTGAATTTGGCTAACTCCTCCTAATATCCAATTTATTCCTCGATTTACTAGCAGATTTTCTACATCTAATTGAATACTCTCAAGTTCTTTAATATTCAAGCCTACCCAAGGTAAGGAAGGAATAAAAGTAAACTTAGGGGTATTGGAAATCAGTGTAATTTGATGCTCTTTTGGCAGTAGTCGTCGCAATTCGTAGGTAATGGGTAATCCCCCGATTCCAGCACCAATCACTACAATTCGAGCCATAAAATTCCCCCCGGTAACTATTTAATACAGCCAGAGTCAACCAGCTCCTCATACTAGTTACAAGGTTCACCTACTGATACCACCATAAGGCGGTTTGCGACTGACATCCTACAGCAGTTTTACCTTATAACTCTTATTATATGATATAACTATATAGTAATACAAGTCTTTGGTAAATTAAAATGATAAAAATCTTTACTGGGGATGGGTAATTGGTAATGGGTAATTGGTAAGTGTTATTTCCCCTTATCCCTCTGCTTTCCTTGCTCCTCAGCCAGTACTGAACACGTTAATATATATGCAAACTGAAGATAATTGCTAAACAGTGGGAAGAAGCATCTATCAGCCCAGGAAGGATATTCGCGCTCATCGCGATCGCCGTTTGCAGGCAACTCTAGTATTATTACTGGTGTGGGGTTTTGTCAGTTTGTGGCATTGGCTACCCCAAACGCAATGGTTGATGGTGGGGTTAACGGTAATTTTGGCTGTGCAAACTCTGCGAATGCTGATAGTTAAGCCTGCGCCTTTGGTAATTGAGAGTGATGCTGGTTTGCCACAGGTATCAATTTTAGTTCCGGCTAAAAATGAAAGTGCTGTCTTAACTGATTTAGTTTACAGTTTATATGAATTAAATTATCCGCGCGATCGCCTGGATATTTGGGTGATAGATGATGGTAGTACGGACGCTACACCCCAGATTTTACAGCAATTACAAGCTGAATTTCCGACGCTACAAGTTCATCAACGGGAATCAAAAGGTGGTAAATCGGGCGCTTTAAATGCAGTTTTTCCTTTGACGCGAGGAGAAATTATCTTAGTTTGTGATGCTGATGCGCTACTGCCTGCTAATTTTCTCATGGCAACTGTACCTGTATTTCAGAAACCTGGTGTTGGTGCTGTACAGGTGCGAAAAGCAATTATGAATGCAGAGACTAATTTCTTAACTCGTTGTCAGCAAATGGAGATGAATTGCGATAGTTTTTTGCAAACTCATCGCATTGCTGTTGGGGGAATGTCGGAACTGCGAGGTAATGGAATGTTAGTGCGGCGAGAATTGCTGCAAAGGTGTCAAGGTTGGAGTGAAGACACTGTTACTGATGATTTGGATCTCTGTTTTAAGTTGTATTTAGCAGGTACAGAAATTGAGTTTGTTACCTTTCCCACAATTCAAGAAGAAGCGGTGACAACTTGGAAAAACTTATGGCTGCAACATTGTCGCTGGGCGGAAGGTGGCTATCAGCGTTACCTTGATTATTTTCCCCAAATTTTAACTTTGGGCTGGGCTAAATCTATTGATTTACTCTTATTTTTTCTCTTACAATTTTTACTTCCTATTGGGCTGATACCTGATTTATTGTGGACAATCATCAAAAGCGATCGCCCAGTTTTGTTACCCCTACAAACCTTACTCAGCATTATTCTCACAGTAGCTTTTATAGCGGGGATTTACCAATATCAAAATTTAAAAGGATGGTCTTTACTTTGGGCAACTATCCAAGGTTCAATTTACATGGTGCATTGGATTCCGGCGATGATTGTGACCACATTCAAGTTATGTTTCCAAAAACCGCGATCACGTTGGATTAAAACTGAGCATCAGGGAAGAATTTAGCAAAGGCATCATAAATCTTGTAGAGACGCGATTCATCGCGTCTTCTTAATCGCGTCTTTGCAACGCTGCAAATTTCTGCCTAAAGAGGGAATCAATTAATTTATGTATTCAAGTAATATCTACTAAATGTACATAAACAATATTTTACATATATATCTAACTCATATTTGATTTATCAAAAAAATCAGTAGAGCCTGATTATTTATTTGCTGTTCTCTATTAAAAGTTACCTGCCTAGGCATATAATTTGAGAACTTAAATCGAATTGCTCGATTATCACTTGTAAGCTCAAATTCTGACTGGCTAGCTGCTCGGACTTATCTCTGATAAAGTGCAAACAATATCTGTTGTTGTGATTGCTCAAGACTAAAGCTCATTTTATCTGTGGGAAAAGTGGGCAAGCAAGCACTAACTTTATGTAACATCCAACCGTATCACTGCTCACATAATGAACTCTAAGCGGTCTGCTAAAAAATCTCTAGCTAATGCCCCGGCTACTCAATTATCGAATAATGAGCAGGAGAATAATCAAGATGAATTATTTCCGATTGTGGGGATGGGTGCTTCAGCGGGGGGATTGGAAGCTTTTACAGAATTGTTGAGCCATTTGTCCAATGATACCGGGATGGCATTTGTCATAGTGCAGCACTTGAGTCCTAATCAAAAAAGTTTGTTAAGCGAGATTCTCTCACGCTCAACCGAAATGCCTGTAGTAGAAGTCCAGAATGGCATGGTTGTGGAACCAAATCATGTGTATGTGATTCCGCCTAATGCCAAGATGACCATTTCTCAGGGAGTGCTGAACCTGACTCCCCGGGCCAAAACCTATGGGTTGTTTATGTCGGTGGATGCTTTCTTGATTTCCTTAGCAGAGGAACGGGGAAGTAAAGCAATTGGCGTAGTACTTTCAGGAAGCGATGGCGATGGCGCACGGGGACTAGAACATATCAAAGAAGCTGGTGGTATTACCTTTGCCCAGACTCAAGACTCGGCAAAAGTCACTGGGATGCCGAGTAATGCTGTAGCTTCGGGTAATGTAGATTTTATTCTCAGCCCACGAGAGATTGCTGAGGAACTGACAAAGTTGAGCCGTCATCCCTATATCAAGAGCCAGCAGCAAGCAGCAAAGGCTGAAGTCATCCCAGAAAGCAGCGATGCTATATCGACAATTTTTAGCTTGCTACGCTCTGCTACAGGGGTTGACTTTCACCAATACAAGCAAAATACGCTCAAGCGGCGCATTCTGCGGCGGATGATTTTATACAAACTGGAAAGATTGGAAGATTATGTCAGCTATCTTCTAGAAAATCCGACAGAAGTCATGGCGTTATATCAAGATGTGCTGATTACCGTCACTAGTTTTTTTCGCGATCCCGAATCTTTTGAAGCCTTAAAAACCAAAGTATTTCCTGTTATTACCCAAAATCGCACGCCAGATATACCTATCCGCATTTGGGTGGCGGGATGTTCCACTGGTCAAGAAGCTTACTCAATAGCGATTTGCTTGCTAGAGTTTTTGGCTGATCAGGTAATGAATACATCAATCCAAATTTTTGCTACAGATGTTAATGAAGCGGTCATTGAAATAGCGAGAATGGGCTTTTACAAGCCCAGCCAAGTCACAGAAGTTTCGCCAGAACGTCTACACCGCTTTTTTGTGCAGGTAGAAGGTGGCTACCAGATTAGTAAGCCAGTGCGGGAGTTGTGTATCTTCGCTCGGCAAAACCTGATTGCCGATCCGCCTTTTTCCCACCTGGATTTGATTACCTGTCGCAATGTGCTGATTTATTTGGGAACTCCTATCCAGAAGAAACTTCTACCCATCTTTCATTATGGTCTCAGACCCACTGGCTTCTTGATGTTAGGTACTTCAGAGACAGTAGGGGAGTTTGCTAATTTATTCACTTTAGTAGATAGAAAGTTCAAAATTTATAGCCGCAAAATGGCTCCGGCTCAGTTAGGTATAGATCTGATCGCCAGCAACTATCTTCTAAAACCAAATACCCAACGCTCACCAGTGAATGAGAATGATTGGGATGAGATGGAAATGCAGAGAACTGCTGACCAAATAGTGTTAAATCAGTATGCTCCGGTGGGTGTAGTGATTAACAAAGATTTAGAGATTGTGCAATTTCGCGGGCAGACTAGTTCCTATCTCCAACCCCCTGCAGGTAGGCCTAGCTTTAATTTGTTGAAGATGGCCAAAGAAGAACTGCGGCTAGAGTTACGCACCGCTATCCACCAAGCAAAACAGCGACAAACTTCAGTAACAAAAGAAGGTATTCAAATTATTGAGAACGGCCAAGCTAGGGTGGTGCAGGTTGATGTGGTGCCGTTTCAATCTGTCCGTGACGATGAAAGCTACTTTTTAGTAATGTTTGCAGATATGCCATCGGCAACAGCTATTTCCTCAGAGTCAGCTAGCGCTGGTAGTAAATCTCGGCGGGGAAAACAAGCTGCGGCTGAGAATGAGATTAACGCACTTAAGCAAGAGCTAGCAACTACTAAAGAATATCTGCAATCAATCATTGAGGAACAGCAAGCTACTAATCAAAACCTGAGAGCAGCTAATGAAGAAATTCTTTCTAGTAACGAAGAATTACAAAGCACAAATGAGGAATTAGAAACCGCTAAAGAAGAAATTCAGGCAACCAACGAAGAATTAAATACCATTAACGACGAACTGCAACGGCGCAATATTGAGTCAACTCAAGTTACCAACGATTTGCAGAATTTGCTCAGTAATATTAATATTCCCATTCTCATGTTAGGGGGTGATTTACGGATTCGGCGGTTTACTCCGGTGGCTGGCACAATTTTTAACTTAATTTCCACGGATATCGGGCGACCAATTAGTGATATTAATCACAACTTAAATATCTCCGATTTAGAGCAACAAATTTTAGAAGTTATTGGGAATCTCAACTTTAAAACCCAAGAATTACAAGACTCGGAAGGACACTGGTATGATTTGCGAATCAGACCCTATCGCACAATAGATGATAAAATTGACGGTGCTGTGGTGGTATTAGTTGACATTGACGGACTCAAACGCAGCACCGAGCAGCTCAGAGCATCCAGAGATTACGCCGAAGCAATTGTAGATACAGTGCGGGAATCGATTTTGGTGCTGGATTTAGACTTACGAGTAATTCGAGCTAATCGCTCTTTCTACGAAACCTTTGAAGTATTGCCCACAGAAACAGAACAGCGCTTGATATTTGAACTCGGCAATGGACAATGGAATATCCCGCGATTGAGATTGCTCTTAGATGATGTGATTCCCAGCAATGCCCCATTTCAAGATTTGGAAGTTGAGCATAACTTTGAATCTATTGGGCATAAAATCATGCGCCTCAATGCCCGCAGAATGCCGGAAATCGAGAATATGCAATTGATTTTGCTGGTAATTGAAGATATCACCCAACAAAAGCAACTCGAAGCAGAACGCGCTCAGTTGCTCACACAAGAACAATCAGCCCGGGCGGCGGCGGAAACAGCTAACCACGCCAAAGATGAGTTTTTATCAATTCTTTCTCACGAACTGCGTAATCCCCTCAATTCCTTACTGGGATGGGCACAACTACTCCAGCGGCCCAATCTCGAGCCAGGCATAATTAATCAAGGGCTAGAAGCAATTAACCGCAGTGCTACAGCTCAAGCCCAGCTCATAGAAGATTTGTTAGATATTTCACGCATCAGCGCCGGAAGGCTGCGCCTGGATGCAGAGCCTATCGAGCTTTTACCGATAATTACAGCCGCCATTGAAGTAGTTAGCTTCTCCGCTGCAGCCAAAAATATCTCTATTGAATCGCAGCTAGATTCCACACCCAGAAGCATCAACGGCGATCCCCATCGCTTACAGCAGGTAATGTGGAATTTGCTTTCTAACGCCATTAAATTCACCCCAAACGAGGGCAGAATTAATATCACCCTAAATTACACCGATTTCTCTGCTCAAATTCAAGTTAGCGACACAGGCAAAGGTATTAAACCCGACTTTCTGCCTTATATTTTCGAGCGCTTCCGGCAAGCTGATGGTAGCAGAAAACGCTCAAACCCTGGTTTAGGGCTAGGACTTTCCATAGTGCACCATTTAGTAGAACTCCACGGCGGTACAGTTGAAGCAGAAAGCCCTGGTGAAAACCAAGGTGCAACTTTTACAGTCAGGCTACCTTTGCAAACACAGCCCCCAGCAACTTCTCAGCCAGTGGCTACACAGTTAGCCCCTGTACCAAACGAGCCAGAAATCCCCATTGAGAATATTAGATCATTAGCAGGTGTGCGGGTTTTAGTTGTCGATGACGAAGCCGATATTCGCCAGTTATTTACCGTTACCCTGCAGCAGTACGGAGTAGAAGTAACAACCGTTGCATCCGCCCATGAAGCCCTATCCACCTTAATAGCCAACCCCAACAGCTACGATATTTTATTATCCGACATTGGTTTACCAGAACAAGACGGTTACGATTTAATTCGTCAAGTAAGAGCCTTAAGTCCTGAAGCTGGCGGACAAATTCCCGCCGCCGCCCTCACCGCCTACGCTGAAGATACTGAACGCACAGAAGCCCTAGCAGCCGGATTTCAAATGCACATTGCCAAACCCGTTGAACCGAGGCAGTTGGTGTTGATTGTTGCTTCGTTGGCGGGGAGGGATTAGGGACTGGGGAACTCGGGGCCCCCTCTGGGGATAAGGGGTAATGGGGACTAGGGATTGGGGACTATCGCTATGCATCGCACAGATATGGGCTACATTCATCTTTTTGATAGAGATACCTGCTAGCAGCAGATTGCAGTTCAACGCGGCTTTAATGCAACTGCCATCGATAACTTGCAAACAGTCAGTCTCGCAGCACATTCGCCTTGTATCAGCGCCTTGCGTTCTGGAGAAACTGTGATTATTGAAGATATCGAAACCGATGCCAATTTTGCACCTGGGCGTGCGATCGCTAAAGCCGCAGGATATCGCGCCGTCCAATCCACACCCCTAACCAGCCGCACAGGTAATTTAGTCGGCGTATTATCTACACATTTTTGCGAACCACGCCGATTTTTACCCTGGGAAATGAAGCTGCTTGATATGCACGCCCGTCATGCTGGTGATGTGATTGAATTGTTTCAAGCAGAGAAAGTTGGGTAATTTGTCATTGGGTAATTGGTAATTGGTCATTGGTAATTGGTAATTGGTAATAGGATGCGTAGGGTGTCTTGTCGCGTAGCGCAACGCACCGCCGATTGTTGATGGTAGCGTGTAAATTCGTAGAAAAGTTAATACCATTTTGAAAAAAGAACGCGACAGATGAGTAGGGGCACGGCACCAGTAAGATATTTGATATGCCAAAAGATTGAGGATGCCGTGCCCTTATAAAGAATTTATCTGTCGCAAACATTATTTGAATTGGTATGAGTTAGGTTTGTTTATGAATGAGCATTCATAGAGAAGGCGATCGCATTCACAACCAAGGTATACCCATAGGGGTACGGCACCAGTAAGATAATTTGATGTATCAAAAAGTTAGCGTCAACCCGAACCGGGAAACTATGGTATCACCAAACATACCCCACAACGCCTACACCGATGCACCAGAGCAACACCCTAACTTGATACTGGGTAGCCTGCAACTGCTATTTTGGCTATTCTTTCGTCCCGCAGCTTGGCGTAATCACCTCAAACGCATTGACTCAACGTTAGACACCGATATCTCTTTAATTACCTTTATAGGACAAGGAAGATGGCGGAATCTTGCTCTGTGGCGACTTTTTATTCAGGGATACATCATCTTACCTATCCTGGTTAACTTACTGCTGGGTTTGGTGCTGTGGGCATTAGGTACACCAACTGCAACTATATTTATTAGCGTACCGTTCGGCTTGGCGGTAGGCTTGGTAGTGGGCTTGGCGTTCGGCTTGGCGGTAGGTTTGGCGTTTGTCTTGGCATTCGGCTTGATGTTTGTCTTGGCATTTGGTTGGACTTTTGGCTTGGCGTTTGTTTTAGGGTTTGGCTTGGCGTTCGGCTTGACGTTTGGCTTGGCGTTCGGTTGGACTTTTGGTTTGGCGGTAGGCTGGGCGCAAGGCTTGGTGGCAGGCTTGACGTTTGGCTTGGCGGTAGGCTTGGCATTCGGCTTGGCGGTAGGCTTGGTGGGAGGCTTGGCGGTAGGCTTGACGTTCGGCTTGGCGGTAGGCTTGGGTTTAACTATTCACTCATGGCGACCTTTCTTATTCTTGCCATTTCTGACAGTATGGAATTATCGACTCTTCAGATTAGACAAAATACGTAATGCTAAAAGCCCTTGCTTATTTCGCTATCACTCTGCTTTCTGGGATGAGTGGCAGCGTTTACATCTGCCAGGCTTAGATGAGTATTTGCTTTTCGTTATCGAACATAACCCAGTTGAAGGAAAAGCAGCGCTGGAATACTTAACTACCAGTCATCAACGCTGGGCAGCACAAGCAGCACAAATTGAACTGAATGCACGACGTTGAGAAAGCTGTACAAATATGGAAGCTATCCGCCAGTCTCATCGCAGTCTGACATCTGCCGAACTAGATAGCCCAGTTAGCACTCTGCTAAATATTTTCAGTAAAATTCAGTGAGAATGTAGATGCTGCTCTGAATCAGAGAAGTTCTTACAGCCAGAGTCAAGTACTCACTGCTGTTGCAAGGTGAATATTCAAGCTATATCGTAACAGTTTCCTAATGCTGATCAGACTCTCAAGTTGCTGTTGCCAAGGGAGTTGATTGAGGAAGTTGGGCAAGATTATGGCTTTGGTATAGAGTTGATTCGCCGTTGGTTTACTCTGTAACAACTTGCGCGAAACACGGAAACGTTAAAGCTGAAGCTTCTACAGCTTGCGCGGAACACGGAAACGTTAAAGCTGAAGCTTCTACAGCTTGCGCGGAACACGGAAACGTTAAAGCTGAAGCTTCTACAGCTTGCGCGGAACACGGAAATGTTAAAGCTGAAGCTTCTACAGCTTGCGCGGAACACGGAAACGTTAAAGCTGAAGCTTCTACAGCTTGCGCGGAACACGGAAACGTTAAAGCTGAAGCTTCTACAGCTTTAACTGAAGTTTCTACAACTTAAGCAGAACCTGAAAATGTTGAGGCGCAAGTTACTACAGTAACGCACCGCCAACGATCAGCTAATACCAATTCAAATAATGTTGGCGACAGATAAATTCTTTGTAGGGGCACGGCATCCACAATCTTTTGGCATATCAAATATCTTACTGGTGCCGTGCCCTACCCATTTGTCGCGTTCTTTTTTCAAAACGGTACAATATCAAATAATGTTGGCGACCCATCAATATATTTTACAGGGCATGGCAGTTTTCAGTGGTGTCAACTTAACGTGAAACCCACTTGGTTGAAAGGTTTTGCCCTCACCCCCAGCCCCTCTCCCTCAGGGAGAGGGGAGCAAGAGATTCAATTCCCCTTCTCCCTGGGGGAGAA
>NZ_CAWNJS010000001.1:8248666-8252504 GCF_963874875.1 Tolypothrix tenuis PCC 7101 | reverse complement strand
ATATATAGCTTTTAGCTTAAGTTGACACGTATGGGCAGTGCAGTGCCCCTACAATCTGTCGCATTCTTTTTCTCTCTTTGAAGCTGTCATTTGCATTCACAAAGGACAAATAACAAATGACAACTACTCAATTTTGAGGTTAAAGGGTAAACGTGCGTATACTCCTTGGGGATCGTTCATTTTTTGCATAACTGATAATTCCTCTTGGAGTTTGGCAAATTCTGCGGTGAGGGGATTGGATTGTTTTACCTGCGCTTTGGGAATTCCTAAAACACTGCGCGCTTCTTGGGTGGATATGCCAAAAAAGCGTTCTTCAAAGCTGCTATTTTGGGGATATTCTTTGACTTGCCAATCTTTGCCGAGTTTTGCTTGTTTGGCTGCATATTCTATCGCCGCACTCAATCCGCCAATTTCATCGACTAAACCAATTTCTTTGGCGGCTGTACCAGACCAAACTCTGCCTTGGGCAATTTCTGCTACTCTGGTTCCTGGGAGTTTGCGCCCTTGAGAGACTTTATTGAGGAACATATTGTAAATGCGGTTAACACTGCGCTGGTAAAGTGCTAACTCTTCGGGTGATTTGGGGCGCGAAACGGTTTGACTATCTGCATAGCGTCCAGTTTTCACGGAATCCCAGGTGACACCGTGATCATTGGCTAATTTTTGCCCGTTGAACAGTAAGCCAAATACGCCAATGGAACCTGTAATTGTATTGGGTTCAGCAAAAATCCGGTTAGAATCGCTAGCTATCCAGTAACCACCAGAGGCGGCGACATCTCCCATAGAAACTACTACTGGTTTGACTTGGCGAGTCAGTCGCACTTCGCGTTGCATGACTTCGGCGGCTGTGGCGCTACCACCAGGACTATTAACTCGCAAAATCACAGCTTTAACATCATCGTCTTGGCGGAGTTTGTTGAATATTTTCGCATAGCGATCGCCTCCAACTTCACCATCACCGCCTTTACCATCAACTATCTCGCCTTCTGCATAGACTACAGCAATTTTATTCTTGGATTTGTGTTCTACACCTAATGATTTACCAGGAACTTGGGCGTACTCACTCAGGCTAATTTGGCGGAAGCTTTTATCATCTTTATCGCTATCGGTTAACTTTTTCAAATCGCTAACTACTTCATCAAGATAAGCTACCCGATCTACTAAGCCATTAGATTTCGCTTGTGGTGCTTCTAATACTGCTTGATTATCTGCGATCGCCTGCACTTTTTGGGGTGCGATTTTGCGACTTGCGCCTACAGCATTACGCCATTCTTGCCAAACATCATCTAACAATTTCTGTGTTTGTTCGCGGTTTTCTGGACTCAATTGTTTCAAGATAAACGGTTCGACTGCGCCTTTAAATTTACCGACGCGCACCACCTGTACGCCAATTCCATATTTCTCTAATGCACCAGCCAGAAACATCGGCTGAGAACTTAAACCGTTAACTTCCATCATCCCTAAGGGATTCAGGACAACTGTATCTGCTACGGAACTGAGATAATAATCCTTTTCCTCCCAGTCTTTACCATAGGCTATCACCTTTTTCCCTGCCGCACGGAACTGCTGCAATTCTTGGCGAATTTCCTTTAAGGATGCATACCCTGCACCATTACTTCCAGATTGGCTTGCATCTAGGTAAATACCCACAATTCGTGGATCGCGTCGCGCCTTTTCTAAGGTATCCAGAACGCTGCGAAGTCCCATTCTGTTTTCTTCTACACCTGAGACTACCTTCTGAATAAAGCCATCAGTTTTTGGTTCGCCATCGGTGATGTTCATTGATAAGTCAAAAACAATCATAGATTTATCTTTGACTTCCGGCCCCGTATCTTTAGAACTAGCGGCTGCAAATAGCAATAAAAATAGTCCAGTAGTACCAATACCACTGAAAATAATAAGTCCTAATAAGCTGCCAAGCAAGCTAGCAAAGGTTTGTTGAACAAAAGTACGCATAGAAGAATGAAGTATGAAGTATGAAATATGAATGATGAACTATAAATAACGCAAAACTTGTTAAGCTAGCCGCACATAGAATCAACCAAGGGAAGAAAATCCTTTTCCCCAGTTCCCAGTCCCCAGTCCCCAGTCCCCAATGGTTAATATTGTATCCGTTGTAAACTTCCAGAAAGCTTTAATTGTTCTAAAGTTGCGTTACCAGTACAGAATAAAACTGTTGTGATTTCAGCAATTAATACCTCAACTAAATCCTTCACTGCGGCTTCGGATAAAGCTGCTGCTTGCAAAAACGGCATTGCTAAACCGGCGATATTTGCTCCTAGTGCGATCGCTTTTGCCACATCCAAGCCATGACGCAACCCACCAGAGGCGATTAATGGGACATCCGGTGCGATCGCGCGAATTGCTGTAATACAATCGGCTGTAGGTAAACCCCAATCAGCAAAAGTCTTACCTAAACGACGTTGCAAAGCATTATCCGCCCGTTCGCTTTCCACCTTAGCCCAAGAAGTACCCCCTGCACCCGCCACATCAATCGCCTTAACTCCTGCCGCTAGCAGTTTCTCTGCCATCACTGCGGAAATCCCATTACCTACTTCCTTAACAATCACTGGTACAGGCAGTTCATTGCATAATATACATATCTTGTCAAGCAAGCCCCGAAAATTCGTATCGCCTTTGGTTTGAATGCATTCTTGTAGGGGATTGAGGTGCAAAATCAAAGCATCCGCTTCCAGAATCTCGATGACGCGCAGACATTCAGCCAAACCATATTTATAGTTCAGTTGCACAGCCCCCAAATTTGCCAATAACAACACATCAGGAGCATACTTGCGAACCGCAAAAGTTTCAGCCACCTGGGGTTTCTCCACCGCTACACGCTGAGAACCCACACCCATAGCAATTTTGTACTCTTGAGCCACTTCTGCCAAGCGGCGATTTATAATTCCCGCTTCTTCAGTTCCCCCTGTCATGGAAGAAATGAGCAGAGGCGCGCCTAGGTGTTTTCCTAAGAAATTAGTACTGATATCAATATCATTACGGTCTAATTCTGGTAAACAAGAATGGCTGAAACGATAGCGTTCCAATCCACTAGTTATTTCGTGACATTGAACATCTTCTTCTAAACAGATACGAATATGTTCCGCTTTCCGAGACTGAGTTTGTGCCGAGATACTGGTAGAAACGTTCACTGGTAGATCATAATCCAAGCTGTTGCCATCACTATTGTTACAGCCTCAGGGATTATAGGGAATGGGGGGATTGGGGATTGGGGACTGGGGATTGGGGATTGGGGATTGGGGGTAATGGGGATTAGGGGTAATGGGGGCTGGGTGTTAGGAAGAATGTCTCATAAAATTGAGAAACTTTAGATTGGGATGATATGGGTGATAGGGGTTTTGAAACTTTAGGCTTCTATCAAGATAGCCTCAAGTTACTAAAAGCAGCTTATCGACTGGCTGATAGTTTACCCGATTGTGAACGTTACAATTTGAGCGATCAATTACACAGAGCATCAGCTAGTATTTTACTCAACATAGCTGAGGGTTACGGGCGCTATCACTATTTAGATAGATTGCGTTTTATGTATATTGCTCGTGGCTCTTTAGCGGAGACGAAAAGCGCTTTCATTATTGCTGAAAACTTGGGCTACTGCAATACAGAACAATTACACTGGGTCAGTCAGCTTAAAGACCAGATTGAAAAAGGTCTTAATGGTTATTGTCGTTTCATTCGTTCCCAGCAACAAGGTAAAGAAGAGTATGGCACTCGATTAAGCAATTGGTGATGGACTATCAAAATATTACAAATCCCAAATCCCCAATCCCCAGTCCCCAATCCCCAGTCCCCAGTCCCCAATCCCCAGTCCCCAATCCCC
>NZ_CAWNJS010000001.1:8077973-8248624 GCF_963874875.1 Tolypothrix tenuis PCC 7101 | reverse complement strand
ATCCCCAGTCCCCAATCCCCAGTCCCCAATCCCTAATCCCCAGTCCCCAATCCCCCTAACTCCTGGCGTAACCGATAGACAATCGTGTTCGGCTCGACTTGGGAGAGAATTTCTTGAATGACGGTGTTAGCGCCTAATTGTCCCCAGGTGCAACCGTTTTCTAGGTATACTTGTGCGGCTTTTCCAACAGCATAGGCTCCATAACCGGCGATTCCGGCTTGGGCGATCGCACTGCCAGCGGAGGCGGTAATATTGATAGGATTGTCACCGCTAGCTATGGCTGCGGTACTTTTGCCTAAACCGAATAAAAAGCTACTGCCTAATTCACTGAGCAATAAGCCACCGGAACTTAATAAAATCGTTTTGAGGATTTTCCCGGCTTCATAGCTGGTGATGGGTAAGCCATACAACCGCGCTAGGGAACGAATTAATAGTAAATCGGCAATAGCACCGCCTAAAATATCTAACACGGCGATGGGGTTGAGTCCGACTACCAAGGCTTTATATTTGGTAAATTGCCAAATAATTTCTTCGGCTTCTTGTTGGCGTAAGTCGATAGTTTTCTGAGCGATCGCGGCTTCTGCTTCCCTTGCTTGGATAAGTGCATTTAACGCTAACAGCGATCGCCCTTCACGGTTGAGAATATTTAATATTGTCTGTTTGAGTTCGTCTACTTGGGTGGGTGGTGTCTCCCATTCATAAGTCACATTCCCATCAGGCCACTCAACCCGCACTTCCATTGGTGCAGGTTCCGCCGCTACCATAACAATCTCATCGGGTAACAAAGGTTCTGCTTCGGGATGTCCTGCACCTAACTGCTGCAAATTCTCGTAAATCTTGGCTCTATCTGTATCTGGGTACAGGTCGATTTTGTTAAATACTAAAATTAGGGGTTTTTGGGCTTGGCGTAAATCTAGTAGCGCTTCATACTCTGTGCGCGTAATATCACCAGAGACCACAAATAAAATTAAATCGGCTTGGCGCGCTACTTCTCTGGCCATTTGCGCCCGTGATTCGCCTTCAATTTCATCTAATCCCGGTGTATCAATTAATTCTACCTGTACTTTACCTCCAGGTTGCCAGCGTACAGAACGGGGCCATTGCGTCACGCCATTTAAAGGGCCAGTTTGCAGAACCTTCTCCCCTAATAAAGCATTCAACACCGCCGACTTACCCCGACTCACCAAACCAAAAGCCGCAATTTTAATTACATTCGAGTCTAGTTTGTTGAGTGTGATACTCAAAGCCTCCAATTCTGGCTTTACCAAACCCGCCAATTCTGGATTAGATGCAAGCTGTCCTGACTTGCGAAGATATCCATACCAAGACAACGCTTGTCGGAGACTAGCACGCGCACGGTTTAAATGAGTTTCTTGCAAATTACGCACTGGATTGGCTTCAGTCAAGGTGAGATTGAGAACAAATTACATCTCTATTTTGCGCTAAATTCTCATCGCTCCTTGTTATGAAAGTTCACAAAGCTGGTTTGGTTTTAGGAAAGAAGTGCTTTTGCCGCAGGCGTTGGCGGAGCGATCGCTTAAAATTAAAATTACTCCTACTCCTAAAAAATCCATGCAAATTTTTTTGCCACCTGAAGTAGAAGCCTTGGTACAACGCCAAATTACTAGCGGGAAGTATCAAAACGCCATCGAAGTGATTCTTGCAGGGATCAAACTGCTAGAACAACAAGAAGATATCTATCAAGGACGACTACAAGAACTGCAACAAGCAGCACAGATTGGTTTAGAAGCATCTCAACGGGGTGAAGTTGTTGAAGGCTCAACTGCAATGGCTCAAATTCGTGCCAATTTGCGTTAGCAAAGCTTTCCGAAGGAATCGCGTTACGGTGTTTCCGACGAAGTATGAGCCAAAAATTTCGCCTAACTCAACCAGCAATTCAAGATATCGAACAGATTGCAGATTACATTGCTAGAGAATCTGGTTTGGTTCAATCTGAGCTTTTCTTAAGTCAGCTCGATGCGAAATTTACTAAAATTGCTCAGTTTCCCAACTTGGGACGAAAGCGTGATGAGATTTTACCCGGTCTCCGTAGCTTCCCAATAGATAACTAGCTAATTCTATACATGCCTATAGGAGAAGATGTTGAGATTTTTCGTGTTATCAGTGGTTATCGAAATTTATCAGCTTTATTCTCTGATTCTGATTCTTAATATTTTTTGATATAAGTCAAAGACATAATTTGTACAGCAATTTTTAGATATCAGCCAAAGCTTTTTGTGCGTTACTAATATTCACGAAATTTGGTACTCCCAAAAAATAAAATACATAAGCATATAGCGATAAACCAATATAAACTCAGGCGATCGCAGTTTTCAGGCTGCTCAGTTTTATTTAATGACCATAGGCAACTGATAAACCTGATAATTATCTTGGTTTCCACCTGTCTACTTAGTTATCTTGCCTCTATTTTTGCAAGCCGATGAACAACAAGCTAAAACCAGACTGGGCGGGAGAAGATACACTCTCCAAGTTTGTCAATCTCTTGATCCAAACAAAACCCATCTATAAATTGATGAAGCAGCAAGCCAGGAAAGTACTCATCAAAACTGCTGAGAAAAATGGTGTTCCCTGGCGCAAAAACTACGAGGCGCTCAAATCATCGGGAGTAACACAGCAAATGGCGGAGGTGACTAACCCCAATGTTGTTTATCCTGACTACTATCAAGTACCTTTCCACGCCTACACTGAAGGTAACCTTTGCTGGGATGCTGCTTTTGAAACAGAACCAGCTACTTATGCAATGGCGTTACGGGTTTGGCCGAAAGAAAACTTAACATGGGAAGTAGCTCATACAAGGCTTAGAAGTAGTTTTCACGAAGTTCTCGCCAAATATGGGCCGCAAGAAGTACGAGATATTCTCGATATAGGTTGTTCAGTGGGTATTTCCACTCAAGCCTTACACCACTACTACCAACAAAAGCAGAGTCATCCAGTGCGGACAGTGGGGCTGGATTTATCACCTTATATGCTCACCGTCGCCCGCAAACGCGATGTCAATCATGAGATATCCGAGTGGATACACGCCCAAGCTGAAAATACAGGGCTACCAGATAACTCTTTTGACTTAGTCACACTCCAGTTTGTGACTCATGAACTTCCTGGGTATGCTAGTAAAGCAATTTTCGCAGAAGCTTTGCGACTACTGCGACCTGGTGGTGCGATCGCACTGGTAGATAATAACCCAAAATCCAGCGTCATCCAAAACCTGCCACCAGTGCTATTTACATTAATGAAAAGCACCGAACCCTGGAGCGATGACTACTACACCTTTAATATTGAAGCCACATTGCAGTCAGTCGGCTTTGCTCAACCAATTACCGTAGCCAGCGATCCTCGCCATCGAACCATCGTCGCCAAAAAACAGGCTTAGGGACTTGCAACAAAAAATAAATATACCATCACTGTGTAGGTAGGGGGATAAGGGGAAAGGTGACAAGAAGAAATTACCCAATCCCCAATCCCCAAAATTTTTTCCAATTTTGCATAAACTTGCCAACATGGGCTGATGGGTAAATAAGTAAAGACCTCCTAGAGTTGATTTCTCCCCTGCTTACCAGGGGTTTTTTGGTCTATAACGCTGGCAATTTATCATTTGATAACATTTTGAAAAAAGAACGCGACAGATAGGTAGGGGCACGACACCAGTAAGATATTTAATATGCCAAAAGATTGAGGATGCCGTGCCCTTACAAAAAATTTATCTGTCGCAAACATTATTTGAATTGGTATCAAATCTAAAATCCAAAATGGTATGAGTTTTGCGATCGCAACATAAATACACAAAAAAAGCACCCTCCCAATTGGGAGGGCGCTTTTAATTCACAGAGAAGCTATTACTTTTGTCTCAGAAATTAGCCGTTGATAGCAGGAGCAGTTAAAGCAACAGGTGCTTGCTCGCCAGCAGCCAAGTCTAAGGGGAAGTTGTGAGCGTTACGCTCGTGCATTACTTCCATACCCAAGTTAGCGCGGTTGATGATATCAGCCCAGGTGTTAACTACACGACCTTGAGAGTCAATCACTGATTGGTTGAAGTTGAAACCGTTCAAGTTGAACGCCATTGTGCTTACGCCCAACGCGGTGAACCAGATACCGACTACTGGCCATGCAGCCAAGAAGAAGTGTAAAGAACGGCTGTTGTTGAAAGAAGCGTATTGGAAGATTAGACGACCAAAGTAACCGTGTGCAGCTACGATGTTGTAGGTTTCTTCCTCTTGACCGAACTTGTAACCGTAGTTTTGAGATTCGTTCTCGGTGGTTTCACGAACCAAGGAGCTTGTTACTAGAGAACCGTGCATTGCAGAGAACAAGCTACCACCGAATACACCAGCCACACCTAACATGTGGAAGGGGTGCATGAGGATGTTGTGTTCTGCTTGGAACACGATCATGAAGTTGAAGGTACCGGAGATACCCAAGGGCATACCATCTGAGAAGGAACCTTGACCAATGGGGTAGATCAAGAATACTGCTGTTGCTGCTGCTACTGGTGCAGAGAATGCTAGGCAGATCCAAGGACGCATTCCCAAGCGGTAAGACAATTCCCACTCACGACCTAGGTAGCAGAATACTCCTAGTAAGAAGTGGAATATTACCAATTGGTAAGGGCCACCGTTGTACAACCACTCATCTAAGGAAGCTGCTTCCCAAATTGGGTAGAAGTGTAAACCGATAGCGTTAGAAGAAGGAACAACTGCACCAGAGACGATGTTGTTTCCGTAGATTAAGGAACCTGCAACGGGTTCACGGATACCATCGATGTCTACTGGAGGTGCTGCGATGAATGCGATTACGAAGCAAGCGGTTGCAGCTAGTAGGGTTGGGATCATGAGGACACCGAACCAACCGATGTATAAACGGTTATTGGTGCTGGTAATCCATTCGCAGAAGCGATCCCATACGTTAGCGCTAGAGCGCTGTTGTAAGGTTGCTGTCATTGTTTTATGAATGCGATTAGTGATTTATGAATCAGACAAGGTTTGTTTTGCCTGTAAACTTACTTTACACTCATTTACAAAAGTTCATCAAGTACTAATAGTTTTGTAAAACTAATATAAGTAATCAGTTTTACTTATATTAAAGTTAAAATTATTACTATTTAACTAATTAGTAATTCAAAACATAATACCAATTTGAAAAAAATGCGACAGGTTGTAGGGGCATGGTACTGCCTTGCCCTCTAGAACATATTGATGTGTCGCAAACATTATTTGATTTGGGATGAACTTACGCCAGATATGCCCGCTATAAGCATATCTGTGCACTGTCTTGGACTCATTCGTCACATTACTTTAGAGACTATTCATCAAATAAATCTTAATTAGATTTGCGAAACCAAGAATCTCTGTAGGTTTTAGTCCAGAGAGGATCAATAATCTACTTTTTGTAACTGCGCTACTCTGGGATCAATAATTTTTTGTCCCAAATTCGCAAATTTAATTGCTACAGAAAGCTTCTGTCCATCCCCAAATACATGAGTGATTTCACCTACCCCAAAAGATTTATGTAAAACGCGATCGCCTACTTGCCAATTCTGCTTACCATTACCATTGGTAGTGGTAGCAGGTTTAGTATAGGTTTGACGACCTCTGCGACCATTAGCTAATAATTCTTCTGGTAATTCGTCTAAAAATTGCGATCGCACTGCAGGTTCACGCGAACCGTAAAGCCTGCGTTCACGAGCGTGTGATAAATATAACCTCTCTTGGGCGCGGGTAATTCCCACATAACACAGGCGGCGTTCTTCTTCTAAAGATGCAGGATCGCTGAGGGAACGGTAGCCGGGGAATAGTCCCTGCTCTAATCCCACCAAAAAGACTACAGGAAATTCCAACCCTTTAGAAGCGTGCAAAGTCATCAAAGAAACTGCTGTTTTTCCTTCTTTTAAATTATCTAAATCGGAACTCAGGGCAGTACTTTGCAAAAATCCTTGTAGGGTAGCATCTTCATTTTCTTCTTGGAATTGCAGTACAGCGTTGTAAAGTTCTTGGACGTTTTGGATTCTATCTTGGGATTCGTCTGTACCTTGACTGAGCAAGTCTTGCACATAACCAGAGTCTTCTAATATACCTTGCACAATTTCTGCGGCTGGCATGGTACCGATTTCGCCTTGCCAACGGCTAATCATTTCGGCAAAGGCTTTAACCGATTTCGCACCTCGTCCCGCTAAGGTATTAACTGAAGTATCGTCTGACAGTATTTCCCAGAGAGTTGTCCCTAATTGCTGGGAAGCGTTAATCAAAGCATCAATAGTTGTTTTGCCAATACCACGTCGGGGAGTATTAATAACTCGTAACAAACTCACAGTATCCGCAGGATTGGTGATCGCTCTTAAGTAAGCAATCACATCTTTGATTTCTTTGCGATCGTAAAATCTCATTCCCCCCACAACTGTGTAAGGAATTTGATATTTCACCAGCAGTTCTTCAAAGGGGCGTGATTGGGCGTTTGTCCGATAAAGTATGGCAAAACTGCCCCAGTTTATTTCGGGATTTTGATATTCTAAAGAGCGAATTTGATCGATGATAAACGCGGCTTCATCTAATTCATTATCCGCTTTGTGACAATAAATTTGCTCACCTGCGCCCCGCGTCGGTTTCAGAACTTTATCAATCCGTTGAGTATTATTTTCAATCAGTTCATTAGCCGCTTGCAGAATATTTTCACAAGAGCGATAGTTTTCTTCTAACTTCACCATTGTTCTGGTGTCTGCATCTGGTAAACCATCACCAAAATCATTCTGAAACTCTAGCAAGATTGTGAAGTCAGCCATTCTAAAAGAGTAAATTGACTGGTCAGCATCACCGACAACAAACACCGAACGATTTTGCCAATTCCATTCAGTCTTTCTATCTTCGCCATTAGTGACCAACAAGCGTATTAGGTCATACTGAGTGCGGTTAGTATCTTGATATTCATCAACTAAAATATGGCAAAATTTGCGATGCCAATAACCTAATACCTGTTCGTTTTGCTGAAACAGTCGAGTAGGAATGAGAATTAAATCATCAAAATCAAGGGCGTTATTTTGTGCCAACCTATCTTGATAGGAATTATAAACTTGAGCAATTACCCTTCCGCGATAATTTGGTTGCTCCTGTTCAAATTGTTGTGGTGATAAACCTTGGTTTTTAGCGTTACTAATTGCATAACGCACCGAACGATGGTCAAATTTCTTATCGTCTAAATTTAGCTGTTTTGTAACAATATCCTTAATCAAGCTTTGAGCGTCAGATTCATCAAAAATTGAGAAATTTTTATTCCACCGCCGACCTTTTTCGTCTTGGTACTTCTCAATATCAAATCGGAGGATGCGAGAAAACAGACTGTGAAAAGTACCGCACCATAAATCTTTGATAGTTTCGCGGTAAACTTGCGATCGCAGTTGCGTCTGTTGATATTCCGTCAACAAATCAAACCTAGTTCCGTGTTGTTTGATTGCTTCTTCTTCCGCAAACAGCTTTTGAATCCGTTCTTTCATCTCCCTAGCGGCTTTATTTGTGAAAGTCACCGCTAAAATATTTTCGGGCGCTACACGATGTTTAAGAATCAGGTTAGCAATCCGATAAGTCAACGCGCGTGTTTTACCGGAACCTGCACCAGCCACAACTAGCAGCGGGCCGCAGTAATGTTCTACGGCTTGACGTTGGCTGGGGTTAAGATGGCTGAGAAAGTCAATAGTTGTGGTCATGGATGACTGGGCAGAGAATTGCTTATTTTGAGAGTATCGTACTCAACGCCTATTATTCTAGGCTATTCAAATATCTCAATTTGACTTTGCTGAATTTCCGTACAAAAATCTTACTCTGCTATTATTTCCCGCCTTAAGCCACGATTTACACTTGCAAGTGCTTGAAACTGCTCGTAACTGGCTCTAAAGCTGTGGGAAATTTTAATACTGGGGTTCAACTGCCAGAATCCAGTTTACATTTATGGTGTCACAGGAAAGTAGAGAGATAGCTATAATAACAGAAAAAGTAAAATTTCCACTTATGAATATCAACCTAAAACCAGAAGAAGAAAAATTTATTCAAGGTAAGTTGGAAACTGGTAAATATGCAACTGCATATGAAGTAATTGTAGAAGCGTTACAACTGCTAGAAGCAAGAGACAAGCATTATGAAAAATGGGTAGAAGAAACCCGTGAAAAAGTCGCAATTGGCATAGCACAGCTTGAGCAAGGAGAAGGAGTAGACGGAGAAATTGTGATTGATAGATTGCAAGAGAAACTTCGTCAAGCTCGCGATCGCCAAGCATGAGTAACTATATAATTTCTCCAGCAGCTATTCAAGATTTAGATGAGATTGCTGATTATTTTGCTAGTCATAATTTAGATGCAGGCGATCGCTTTGTCAATTCTTTTGCAGAAAAGTGCAAAAATTTAGCCAAATATCCCAATATGGGACGCAGTTATGCTGATATAGAACCATCATTACGAGGCATTCTCCTTGATAGTTAGATTATTCTTTACCGCGTGATTATTGACGGAATAGAAATCGTGCGTGTAGTAAGCGGATATCGCAATTTGAAATCGCTGTTTTCGGAATCTAATGATGAATGAGGCGATTTCTACGATAAGCCACTATGCATTTACCCATCTCAATCTAACTTAGTCTTGCACAGTTAAAGGTAAGCGTACAGTAAAAGTAGAACCCATCCCTAACTGACTTTTAACAGTAATTTCTCCGCCCATCATTTGGCAAAAATGGCGGCTAATTGCTAACCCTAAACCAGTACCACCATACTTTTTCGTAGTTGATGTATCACCTTGAATAAAGGGTTGAAATAACTGCTTTTGTTGAGTTTGAGACATCCCAATTCCTGTGTCGCTTACAGTAAAAGTAATGAAACCAAAAGGAGCTTCGGGGACAAAGTCATCCTTTTCACTTTTAACTGTTAATGTGACCTTACCATTGGTGGTAAATTTGGCAGCATTACTCAACAAATTTAACAATACTTGCCGCATCCTGGTTTGATCGGCATACATGGTACCCAGTTTTTCGTCATAATCTATTTCTAGAATATTGCCGTTTTTCTCAACAGCAGGTCTAACTGTAAGCACGACATTATTAATGAGTGTGGCAATTTCAAATGTCTCTGGGTAAAGAGTCATTTTCCCTGCTTCAATTTTAGATAAATCGAGGATGTCATTTATTAGTTCTAATAAATGTCTGCCAGCAGCATTAATTGTTTCTAGGTCGGTAATAAAATCTCCCGATAAACTTAAATCTGTTGCATCATCTTGTAGGAGTTGACTTAAGCCAATTACCGCATTTAATGGTGTACGCAATTCATGACTCACATTAGCCAGAAAAATGCTTTTTGCCTTACTAGCCGCTTCAGCTAATTCTTTGGCTTGTTGCAGTTCTTTCGTCCGCTCAGATACCCGTTCAATTAGACGATTCAAAGATTTAGCTAATAAGCCAATTTCATCTTCTGTAGTGACTGGCGCTCGTAAATCGAAATTCGATTTTCTCGCCACCTGTTCAGCAACTTGAGTGACGGTGATGACTGGTTCTGCGATCGCACGGCTAGTCCGCCAAGCTACAATAGCTGCGATCGCCACTGAAACCAGCATACTCACAATCACGATCAGTCTCTCAACTCCTTTCGCTTGTTCTACAGCTAGTGTCCTTTCATCTTCTTTGACTTCAGCATTTTCTAAAATGTTAGTCAGTGTTTGCGACAGCTGTTCTAGCTGCATTGCAGTGTCACCGCGCATAATTGCTAGCAATCGCTCCCGGACTGAGTCCAGTTCCTGCTTCTGCACGTTTTTCCTGTCAATTTCCCTCAATACAGGCTCTATCTGATTAACATAAGACTCTAAATTAATGGCGTAATTCTGCAATAAAGTCTCTAAAGTAGAACTTGTTGCTGCTAATGTTTTCGGCTTTTTCTCAATAAAACCAGTAATTTGTGGCTCTAAGTGCTTGGCTTTCTCCACACTTCTGAGAAATTCAGCTTTTTTCGTTTGCAGCCTGTGGCTATCTTCCAAAACTGCAACTAAGTTAGAACTATATAATTGTGCGCCGATGACTGCATCTTTATAATTGGTCAGTAGTTGTCCTTGCTCATGAGCTTGGTTAAGTTGCCTAATTTCCCTTCCCCGATAATGATTAGCGATTACTAAACCTGTGAGTGAGCCAAAAAAGCCAATTCCAATCGCTACAAAATATCCGTAGCCAATTTTTTGATGTATGCGCCAGGAACTAGCCTTGAGTTTCCCTCTGGAGGGAAATTCAATAGTTGGGAGTTCGTCTGTATATGGCTCTTCACCTGGCACTGTTTTGCTTTCTTTACTGCTCTCAACAGGGGCTGGCTTTTGAGTTTGCATCACTCAAATCTCCTTACCCTCCTGTAAAAATCATCACATTAGCTCTATTTTTTCTAGCAATTTGACTAGTGATTAACACTTTAATTATCTTTTTTTATGACAAGAGCAAATTATAGCTCATTAGATAATCGGCATGACCTTTATTATATTTAAGTTATTTTTCTATGACTTATAGATATCAACACTAACGTCATCAAAAATCGCTTTTACTAGCAAAAGCGTTTCCCTCAAGAAAATGCACTCCTCTAAGCGTATTTTTGCTATTGATTGACTTCGACAAGAGTTGATTACAGCTATCTTGGCATATCAGCAACTAATTTACCCTGCTTGTGCTTTCAATTAGCTTCCATCAACATGGATAAAGCATTTTAAACCAGCTTCCTACACCAAAAAGTATCAAAACCACTGCTTTTTTTCGCAGGCCAACTGTTTTCCAATCTTATCATCAATTTTATGGATTCTCCAAGATGGGGGAATGGGTAATGGGTAATGGTAATTGGTGTTTGTTATGTCCCCTTGTCTTCCTCATCCTCCTCACCTCCCCAGTCCCCACTCCCCAGTCCCCAATCCCCCAAACAACAAAGGGGTATGAGTAAACCCATAAAATTTACTCATACCCCTCTATTCAGTAATTTTCTGGAATATTACACCAGTTTACTTCAGTGCTTGGGCGATCGCGGCTGTCAGTGACTCGTTAACTGCTTGCTTTAACAAGTCGGCCTTGTCGGTACGTTCCCAAGGTAGGTCTAAATCATTCCGCCCAAAATGACCGTAAGCCGCGACGTCCTGATAAAAACGTCCGCCTCTTTCATTTGGTAGGTTACGTAAATTGAAAGCGTGGATAATTCCTGCAGGACGTAGTTCAAAATGCTTTTTGACTAATTCCAACAAGATATTGTCATCGACTTTGCCAGTCCCAAAGGTGTCTAGAAAAATGCTCACAGGACGCGCTACGCCAATGGCATAACTGAGCTGTACTTCACATTTTTCTGCTAACTCAGCAGCAACAATGTTTTTCGCTACATAGCGAGCTGCATAAGCTGCGGAACGGTCTACTTTGGTGGGGTCTTTACCAGAGAAAGCACCGCCGCCATGTCGGGAATAACCACCGTAGGTATCAACGATGATTTTCCGTCCTGTCAAACCAGAGTCGCCTTGCGGGCCACCAATGACAAATTTGCCTGTGGGGTTGACTAAAAATCTGGTTTGTTCGTCTGGCTTGATGTCAATGTCACCAAACACAGGTTCCACTACCGCTGTCCAGAGGTCTTGTTTAATCTTGGCTTGGACTGCCTCTTCATCAGTGATTTCCCCAATAGAAGCTGTATGTTGGGTAGAAATCAGGATAGTATCTATACCTACTGGTCGCCCATCTTCATAAATTACAGTAACTTGGGTTTTACCGTCGGGACGTAGGTAAGATAAATCACCTGTTTTGCGAACTGCTGCTAGGCGGCGAGCAATACGATGAGCAAGACAAATAGGTAAAGGCACCAGTTCTGGTGTTTCGTTACAAGCAAAACCAAACATAATCCCTTGGTCGCCTGCACCGATGCTGTCGAATAGTTCTTCACTATCCTGTTCGCGGGTTTCGTGAGCAGTGTTCACACCTTGGGCAATGTCAGGTGATTGCTCGTCTAATGCTACCAATACACTGGTACTATTTGCCGAAAAGCCATTATCGGCATTGGTATAACCAATTTCCGCAATTTTTTGGCGAGCCAGATTGACATAATTGACATTGGCTTGAGTGGTGATTTCTCCAGTAATCAGCACTAAGCCAGTATTAACAACTACCTCAGCCGCCACACGACTAGTGGGGTCTTGTGTCAGTAAAGCATCCAGAATCGTATCAGAAATCTGATCGCAGATTTTATCTGGATGTCCTTCAGTAACTGACTCGGAGGTAAATAAATATCGACGAGACAAAGGCATTCCTCCTTTTAAGAGTGCTTCGCTGACTAAATCAAGTGATTCAGTTCAGTTACTCTAATTTCTGAAATCATAACAATATTTACACATGAAATAGTTAGTGTCTTCTGAAGTTATAAAAAACTATACTGGTATTAAATGTTGGGCGAAGAAAAAATATAATTTCTTGTGGCTAAAATGTTTTGAGCAACACAAAAAAAGGGGGATACCCTTCAGCATCCCCCAAAGCTTTGACACAAACACTGCTGTTTTAAACTTGAACTGCTAATTTGGCTTCCTTTGCTGTTAAACGCTCATACTCGTCACGCATTTTCAAGCCTGTTAGCACTTGGAATAAACCAGTTCCATTGTTGGAACCTGGATACTCACGGTGCTGGAGTAACAAGTGAGTCATCTCACCTTGGTATTTGGTGGATGTGTTACTCAAATGGGTTTCGATGTAAATAACTTCTTCTAAATTGTCGAATTGACCGTCTACTTCTAATACTGAGACGTAACGACCATAGTAAACATCTGAACCGTAGTACAGTTGCATACCGGGGTAGGAACAAGTAAGCTTGCGTCCGCAAGGAGTCCATTGAATTGTAGATCCTTCATCAAACAGGTAAGTTGGCTCAAAACCATCCTTACCTTCGCGCTGAAGCATCCGTACTCGCAGAACTTTGCGCTCTGTGTCGTTTTTGATTAAGTTAGTTGGTAATACTTGCAGAACCACATCAGCAAATTCTCTTTGTGGCTCAATGAACTTTTCAAAGTCAGGCTTACGGGAATTGATTTGCGCTAAGACATCTTCATAGCGATGGCCCCTTTCTGCCATATCGCGCTGAATTTTCCAAGCAATTTTGACTTCGTCGCTGATATCAAAATAAACGCTGAAGTCAATTAGCTCGCGCACCCGTTCGTCGTATAAAGGATGCAGCCCTTCCACCACTACAATGTGATTCGGCTCAATCCGTTCTGGCGGATCGATCATGCCGGTTTCGTGGTTATAAATCGGCTTATCAATTGCTTGACCATTTTTGAGCGCTTTAATTTGCTCATACATCAGATCAAAGTTGTTTGCCCTAGGATCAAGAGCGGTGATTCCTGTTTCTTTGCGCTGTTTGCGATCTAGGGAATGATAGTCATCCAAACAGATAACTGTCATTAATTCTTCACCAAACAAATCTATCAAACGACGCAAAAACGTAGATTTACCGCAACCAGAGTCTCCAGCTACTCCAATTAGTACCACGCGTTCCGGCTTACTTGTCATAAATCTCCTCTAGATACTAAAGATGTGTCAATTCAATAAATTTTTTCACACAGCAGATTTTGAAGCTAGGAGTTTACCCCATTGGTTCATCCCGCGTTCTTGCTACCCACAGCGCCATAACGAAGTCAGACGGGTATTCAACACAGTCATAGTTGTTACTCGTCTGTCTAAAATGAATTCGTTGCTGGTAAGTATTTAATCCTAGTGGTATATTTGATTTTAACAGAAGGGGTTATTCTATACAAGTTTACTGTCAAGAAGAATCTAGTGGTTCATCAATCATGTTGATGATTTAGTAACTAATTTTAAAAGCCACCTATTCATCACCATCAAGCTATCTAGCAAAGGCTGCTAGAAGTTTTTAACTTTACTATTCAAGTGTATAAGGTATAATTTTCTGCGGCCGCAAAATTTTTGCTCTGTGGTAATTTTTATTGGCGAGCGAGCAAGACTCTAGATATTCATAGCTAATATCTATCTCAAGAACGAGTTAATTAAATTACATCAAAAAATTATTGTTGTAGCTTTGTGAACATCATCAAATGCAAATCAGAGCCTCTGAAACTCTATTGATAGAGGTTGACAGATGGATCGCATCACGTAAAACTTAATATAGATGCTTAACTCATTTCTTCGTGTATCATTCGATTTTACAGATAAACTTAACCTAATTGGGAAATTATTCCTGATCGGGTGAGCAATGCAACTAAAGAGATTTTCTACGCAAGTTGCACAAAAGTTTTCTGTCGAATGGAAGAAAAAAGGTGCAATCCGGGAAATCCAACTACAAGGAACAAAGCTTCCGCGATTGGTGTTACTGGAGATATCTGCCGCAAACAGGCAAGCGTAGTAGCGGCTTTTAAGGGCAAAATGAGTGGTGGCTTCTACCTATCAAAACTGTCTTTATACTGAGTTTGCTATGGCGACGTGCCCTTTGGGTAATAGCTCACTATCTCCCTATTAGGGTGTTTTGGTTCAGGAAGAAAACATTAAATTGATTCATTATTAACATTCTCCACAAGACTAATCCTTTAACTTAGAAGGTGAACAGGTGTGTTTTTGCGCTGCCTGGATGTCTTTGGTGAGTGTACTTAGCAAGGCATTACATTGATGATGCCGTCTTTCCTAGAACGCCAGTTTAGTGAAGCGAAAATCCGGTAAACTAAAGCTGGCTTGTGATAGGAAAAGTTTTTTTTTGAAAAACGGTTAAGTAAACATCGGAGTGGTAGAAGGAATGTATAACCAAGGTGCTGTTGAGGGTGCTGCCAACACAGAATCAGGTAGCCGCGTCTTCGTTTACGAAGTGGTTGGTCTGCATCAGAACGAAGAGACTGATAACACAAACTACCCAATTCGTTCAAGTGGCAGTGTGTTCATCAGAGTGCCTTACAACCGCATGAATCAAGAAATGCGACGTATCACTCGCCTAGGCGGAAAAATTGTGAGCATTCAACCCGCAAGCGCTCTACAACAATTAAATGGTAAAGCCTCATTAGGGGTTGCTAACAGTGAGGGGAATGGTCAAGCCACACCTGCGAATGCAAAACCACCAGCTGAAACACAGCTTCAGAATAAGGATCAAAAAGGCAACACCATGACTCAAGCGAAAGCTAAAAAAGACTCTCATGCTGATGTTCCTGTAAACACTTACCGCCCCAATTCACCTTTTATTGGCAAGTGTATATCTAACGAGCCTTTAGTCAAAGAAGGTGGCATTGGTATTGTTCAGCATCTTAAATTTGACCTTTCTGGTAGCAATTTGAAATACATCGAAGGTCAAAGTATTGGGATTATCCCACCCGGAGTAGACAAAAACGGTAAGCCAGAAAAGCTAAGACTGTATTCCATCGCCTCAACTCGTCATGGAGATGATGTCGATGACAAAACAGTATCGCTGTGTGTACGTCAGTTAGAGTATAAACACCCAGAAAGTGGCGAAACAGTCTACGGTGTTTGCTCAACTCACCTGTGTTTCTTAGAACCAGGGGCAGAAGTAAAAATTACTGGGCCTGTGGGTAAGGAAATGTTATTACCCAGTGACCCCGATGCCAAAGTCATCATGATGGCAACTGGAACTGGTATTGCGCCCATGCGTGCTTACCTGTGGCGACAGTTTAAAGATGCAGAAAGAGCCGCTAATCCTGAATACCAGTTCAAGGGATTTTCTTGGTTAATCTTTGGTGTACCCACAACTCCTAACATCCTGTACAAGGAAGAACTGGAAGAAATGCAGCAAAAGTATCCAGATAACTTCCGTCTCACCTATGCTATCAGCCGGGAACAAAAGAATCCCCAAGGTGGCAGAATGTACATCCAAGACCGAGTTGCAGAACATGCAGATGAACTGTGGCAATTGATTAAAGATGAAAAAACCCACACCTACATCTGCGGTTTACGCGGTATGGAAGATGGTATTGATGCAGCGTTAACTGCGGCGGCTGCAAAAGAAGGCGTAACCTGGAGTACTTATCAGAAGGAAATCAAGAAAGCTGGTCGCTGGCACGTAGAAACCTACTAAGTGCTGAGTTCTGAGTCTTGAGGAGCCACTGCGTTGGGCGGCTGTGCCGACTTGTTCGCGTAGCGTCTCCCCTTGGGAGAAGCAAGTGGCGTTTCTGAGTATAGAATTCTAAGTGTGTAGGGTGGGCTGTGCCCACCCTACAATTGTTTTATATAGATACCTGAGAAAGAGTTGTTAGTTTTGAGTAGTAATTTATTACTCAGAACTCAGAACTCAGTACTCAGCACTCAAAACTGAATTTGGTACAAAATTTGTGGGTGTGAAGCTAGGAATACTGGGATTAGGAACTGTTGGGACGGGTACAGTACAGTTGTTACAAGATACAACTGACCGTAACCCCTTGTTGCAGGAGGTAGAAATCTACCGAGTGGGAGTACGATCGCTTGATAAACCGCGTGAGGTACAACTACCAGAGGGAGTAGTGACCACAGATTTAGAATCTATCGTCAACGATCCAGAGGTAGATATTGTTGTAGAAGTCATAGGTGGATTGGAACCGGCGCGATCGCTAATTCTCCAAGCTTTAAAAAATGGTAAACACGTAGTTACCGCCAATAAAGCTGCGATCGCGCGTTTTGGTGATGAAATCTTTACCACTGCTAATGAAGCTGGAGTCTATGTCTTGCTAGAAGCTGCAGTTGGTGGTGGTATCCCTGTGATTCAACCACTCAAACAATCTTTAAGTGTGAACCGCATTCACGCCGTCACAGGTATTGTTAACGGTACTACCAACTACATCCTCACCAGGATGCAGCAAGAAGGTAGCAACTTTGAGGATGTATTGGTTGATGCTCAAAGATTAGGTTATGCGGAAGCCGATCCTACCGCTGATGTGGATGGTTTAGATGCAGGCGATAAAATTGCGATTTTGGCATCCTTAGCCTTTGGTGGACGCATTCACCTGGAAGATGTTTATGCAGAAGGGATTCGGCAAGTCAGTAAGACCGATATCGCCTATGCTGAGAAATTAGGATTTGTAATTAAATTATTAGCGATCGCCAAGCTTCATGCTAGCGATCGCTCAAAGTTATCTGTAAGAGTTCATCCGACTTTAGTGCCCAAAGCACACCCCTTAGCCAGCATTAACGGTGTGTATAATGCCATTCTTGTAGAAGGCGAACCCATTGGGCAAGTCATGTTGTTTGGGCCGGGTGCTGGTGCTGGCGCAACCGCCAGTGCTGTCACATCAGATATCTTACATTTAGTAGCAACGCTGAAAACTAGTACAGCTAACCCCAATCCTCTCTTAGCTTGTCGGCATCAAGACTACTGTGAAATTGCCCCAATTTCCGAATTAGTAACTCGTTTTTATACCAGGTTTTTAACTAGAGATCAATCCGGAGTGATTGGTAAATTAGGTACCTGCTTTGGCAATTACGGCGTTAGTTTAGAATCTGTTGTCCAAACTGGGTTTCAGGGAGAACTAGCTGAGATTGTGGTTGTTACCCATGATGTGAAAGAAGGGGACTTTCGCCAAGCTTTGGCAGAAATACGGGAATTGTCCGCGATCGATAGCATTCCTAGCTTATTGCGCGTATTGTAAGGGTATCAAATACTATTTGGGATTTATTGTTACTGATGGGTTAAGGGGGAAAAGGCGAAGGGGGAAAGGGGCAAGAAAATACCCTTAGGGACTCCTAACTAAAAAAATATACTATCGCTTTTTTGGCAAGGGAGCAGGGAGCAGGAGGGATAAAGAAAATATTTTCTCTCAGAAATTGGATAATTGAATTCCTGGAAATCCCTTAACCCTTACCCTTTTACCTTTTCCCTAAACCCAATGCCTATGGTGCTTGGAGTGCGGGAGCATCTCTTCTTTCAGGTACAGGATTGGAACCATCCCAGACAGCCCGTTGCCCATCAGCGTTAATTAAAGTAATTTTGACTTTTTTATCTGTAAAATTACTAGCAAATTCTTGTAGCCATATTGACCATTCAGAATCTGGTAGGGCATTCAAGCCATTAAAATTGATTTGCAGCTTTTTACAGAACTCACCAGGATTCGTAGGATCTGGCTCTAGGGTATAAACATTGTCTTGTTTAATTTCAATCCGTGTTTCTGGTTTTTCATTCAAAGAATCATCTAAGTAAACCATTTGCACAATTACGCCGCCAGCTTGGGAAAAATGCTCTCCGGCGACGGTAAGCTGAGGATTTGTATTCCAGTCAATTGGTTCGCCCCACAAAACTACTTGGCTAATATTAGGCCCTGGTTTACGGACTGCTTTACCACCGATGTAACCACCAGCACTGATACCCATCAGTACTAAAATTTCCGAGGGGATGCTTGGTAAGGAAGATGCAGTGGTATAGGTGACTAAAAGAATCACGATAAAAGCAACACCAATAATTAGGTTCCAAACTACCTGCTGTACCCGTTCTAAGGCTACTACACCACCATGTACCACTAAATCTGACCATGCAGGATTTACTTGCCCGGAACCTTTACTACCACGCACAGCGGAAGTGGCTTGGGCTGTGACTAATGTTACTAAACTAATTAAAAAGGTATAGGCAAATCCTGATAGGGGAATGAACTCCCAAATGTCTTGAATCAGTCCGCGGCCGATGAAGAGAAATAAATAGCCAAACACAATAATAGTCAGCCACCAAACAAACTGAGCACGTGCCAAACTAAAGGTATTGGTTTGGCGATCAAGAATCAACCACTCTAAAGAATTAAACTTTCTTGTATTGCTTTCTTTGACTGGTTGCGGTAAGTCGGTTTTTTTCGACTCTGTAGCCAGCACATAGATGATGACTATAATTAGGAACGTGAACAGAGCTGCGATCGCAAACACAATGAAAGTAGTTAACTCACTCACAGGACGCTTGACTGTGACCTGAAGTTGTTCTGCACCTAGGGAAGGGTCTATATTAGTGGCATTTCCTTCTACCTCTACAATTACAGGGCGTAATCCTCTGCTTAATTTTTTTAATTGCTCGCTATTAAAAGTTGCATAAATTGCCCTTCTATCATCCGCAACTCTAATATTATTTGTCGTAGCAATATCCGGTGGATTACCAATTTTGACGGCAATTTTATTATTGGGTGAATTATCTATTTTGGGAAAATTATCACCTGTAATAACTAAATTCACTCTTTCTTGTTTGTAGTTATTAATATTTTCCGGTACAAGTGATTGCGGAATGCTGATATACAATTCCTTGGGGCTAACACTCCTAATTGTAGTCACACGCGGTGCATTCCACATTTCATTGCTAGCTTGCTGAGGAGTATATGTATTCTCTATTGGTGTAGAGTTGGTATTAGGTGGCTGGCTATTACTACTATCTTCTTGCGCTTGGCTAAAGCTGATTGAAGTAAATATTAAGATGCAAGCTAGGACTAGAGATAGTAGAGGGTAATAATATCTCTTGCTAGTTCTTTTCCAGAAAATTTTGAATAACTGCATAAATAGAGTCCGAATGTCCTTGATCTACTAATTCAGATGCAAACCAATTTCCTGCACTTAATTTTGAGAATTCAGCGCTAGGATTTCAGCATTATTACAGCAGTTTTTATTTACACCGGATACATGATCGGGGCAGAGTGTTAGAAAAATTAACTTAGATGAAAATTGGTAATGGAATGGGGAATGGGTCATGGGTAATTGGGCTATTCCCTAGATTGCTGAGGGTGGTTTCTCTTCAGCAAGGAGGGTATTGAGTGACTGAATTGAGATAAAATGAGTAGCTAATTTTTCAAATATGCATAGTAGAGTGAGTAGCAATACAACTTGTTGAGTATTTTGCACTCATAATTTGGCTTGGGTAAAGGGGAAGGGTTAAAGGTATTGTCTTTCCTTTTTCCATTCACCTGGTTAAGCAACAGTTAGCATCCAGGTTGCAACGAAATATCTACCAATGTCCACCCTCCAAAAATTGCTGCCTAATTTTGTTGCTTCATTAACAGCAAAATTTTGTGCATCAGGGAATTGTTAATTTTGATTTTTAATTTTAAATTCGGAGCAAAGCAACGTGACAAATTCTCAAAATCAGGTTTATCCAATTATTTGGCATGACGACACAGTATCATTAATTGATCAAACCCGCCTGCCTAATGAGTATGCTTTTGTAGAAATTCACCGCAGCGAAGATATGGCGTGGGCAATTAAAACTATGATTGTTCGCGGTGCGCCAGCAATTGGGGTTGCGGCTGCATACGGTATCTATCTAGGTGCGAGGGAAATTGAAACCAGCAACCATCAGGAATTTTTGCAGCGTTTAGAACAGGTTGCTCAATTGTTGCGTTCTACTCGCCCCACAGCAGTAAATTTATTTTGGGCAATTAGCCGCATGATGAAAACTGCTTATGAAAACTTGGGAAGCGTAGCAGAACTTAAACAAAATCTCTTGGAAACGGCTCAAGCTATTCATGCTGAAGATTTACAAACTTGCCAGGCGATTGGTGACAATGGGTTAGCAGTATTGCCTAAAAATCCCGAAAAGTTGACAATTTTGACTCACTGTAATGCTGGGGCGTTGGCTACAGCTGGTTACGGTACAGCTTTGGGTGTGGTGCGTTCCGCTTGGCGAGAAGGGCGTTTAGCACGAGTGTTTGCTGATGAAACCCGTCCCCGCTTGCAAGGTGCTAAACTCACAGCTTGGGAATGCGTGCAAGAAGGAATTCCCGTGACGGTAATTACTGATAATATGGCAGCCCATTGCATGAAACAGGGTTTAATTCATGCTGTTGTCGTCGGTGCCGATAGAATTGCGGCTAACGGTGATACCGCCAATAAAATAGGTACATATAGTGTAGCGATCGCAGCTAAGGCACATAATATTCCCTTCTTTGTCGCTGCGCCTTTATCTACTGTTGATTTTGCATTATCTGATGGTAGCCAAATTCCGATTGAGGAAAGAAATCCTGCAGAAATTTATCAAGTAGGTGATACTATCCTCACGCCTTCAGGGGTGGACTTTTATAATCCAGCTTTTGACGTTACCCCAGCAGAGTTAATTACAGCCATCATTACAGAAAATGGTGCCTTTGCTCCTAGTGACTTAGCAAAATCTCAAGTCAAGCAAGCAGTGTAAATTTTTAAACATTAAATCTTTATGTACTATAGCTGTGTTAGCACGGAAGTTTTGCTAAAAAGCTTTAGTTAATCTAGATGTAAGATTTCACACTATTAAAAATTTTACCTGTAATTTTTTATGGGTGTGAAATCAGCCTAACTGCATTACTTTCAATTTACACTCATGAAAAAGCTAGCCACAACAATTGCGGTAGTTCTTTGTTCTATCTGGATTACTAGTTGCAGTAATGCAGCCAGTGAAAGTGCCAAGGAAACTCCAGAAAAAGCACCCACAAAAACGGAAACTGTAAAAGCAACTTCCACAACTACAGAAAATAAAATAGAAGCTACGAATAAAAAATCTAATAATCAAGCCAAAAGTGATGAAGCTGAGACATCTGAAACAGCACAACCGCAAATTGGCACGATTAAAGAAATGGTAAATGGCGATTTAAAATGCTACGTTACCTTAGTTGATGAAAAGGGAACTGAACATAATTTGGGTGCTACCTTTGAAGTATGCGAAAAACCCGAAACATTTTTAAATAAAAAAGTCAGTTTAACTTATAAAATTGAGTCAGTCAGTGATTGCCAAAGTGCTGAACCTTGCGGCAAAAGCAAAAAAGAATCTCTAATTTCTCAGATGGAGATTCAAAAATAATTTATATGATTCATATTTTATTTTTGCAATGCACGTAGCCCTAGTATAACGCACATTTACCCAAAGATTTGATGTGTTAAGGCTTCAGTCTTAACACATCCTACATAATACTTAGTTAATGGCGTATTCTGTATATTGTCTAACTTCTGGGTGATGAAATGCTAAAACAATATCGGCTTTAGGAATACCAGCGGTTACTAAATCATTAGCGATACCGTCTTCTATACCATCTCGATGAATCCAAACTTTATCATTGATGATTTCTAGATGAATTAGGCAGCCATGAACTCTCTGGTCATTTTGCCAGCCTAATGTTATTAATAAATAATTATTGTTGTCTTCACTAATGATAAATCTTCTTTCCAAATCACCATAAGAATAAGGTATACTAGCGTATTCTTGTAGTAATTTGATAATAATTGCTCGATATCTTTCTAATTTATCCATTCTTCTATTTCCTGTCGGTGAGAATTAAATATCATTAACCTTAAATGGTTTTTTTGCATAACTAATTTTCCAATAGGTTCAGCAAAAATATCTTTATAGACTATGTTTGTAACAGCTAAATATAATAATCTATCTTTTTCAATTTCTTCAAGAATGTTTTTATAAAGGATATACTGTCCAATAGCCTTCTCTAAATCATTCATGGGAGAAGGACTAATAAAGCTTTTAATTTCAACTGCGATTTTATCTCCACTTCTCTCCGCAGCTAGAATTTTTTCTGCTCCCAAATCGACAAATAAATCTTTCGTCCCATATTGCAGTAGAAGTGGATCATGAGTAATTGTCCATCCATCTTTAATTAAAGATAACTTCACAGTATCATGGTAAATATCTTTAGCAGGCATGGATGTTTCAAGAATATGTATACTAACAAAATTATACTAATTTTGTTAGTTTATTTTGATTAGACTCAACTAAACTACACAGTTGTACCTGGAATAATATTTACCTCATTATCTTTAGTATTATGCAATACTACTACGGTTATTTAAAGTTAGGAATATTACTGACAATTAGCCAAAAATATATGTATTGCTTTTACTAATTTTTCTTAGCCATAGCCAAGAAATGAATTTGATTTTACACCTGGTATTTTCGGTAAAATCATAGTTATTTTCCAGGAAATATTCTGTCGCCAGTAGTAGAGTCAAAGACAAATAAGTGATTCAAATCGAGTTGTAGGGAAAGGCGATCGCCTGGATGTAAACGCACCGCACCACCTACCTGGACGTTCAGCAGTACTGATGAATCAGGTACACTGGCGCGAATTAAAGTTTCTCTCCCCAAGGGTTCTACCACCTTGACTTCCACAGATAATAGTGCAGAGTTTTCGGTAATAGCTGCTGAATCTGTGTTGATGGTAATATGTTCGGGACGAATGCCCAAATCCACACTTTTTCCTTGATGCAGTTGTAATTTAGCTTGTAAAGTTGTGGGAATTTCTAATAACTGTCCGCTAACATTAAAACCTTCATACTGAGCGATCGCAGGCAAAATATTCATGGGTGGATTGCCTAAAAAAGATGCCACCATTTGATTAGCGGGATTGGCATAAATGCTTTGTGGATCGCCAATTTGTTGAATGCGTCCACGATTCAGTACGACAATTTGATCTGCTAAAGTCATTGCTTCAACTTGATCGTGAGTCACATATACTGTGGTAATTCCCACATTTTGATGCAGCTGCTTTAACTCTGCTCTTGTATCATCTCGTAATTGGGCATCTAAATTAGACAAAGGTTCATCGAGTAAAAAGACTTGCGGTTGACGCGCGATCGCTCTTCCTAATGCTACCCGTTGTTGTTGTCCCCCAGAAAGTTGTTTGGGTTTGCGATCTAGCAAATGTTCTAGGGAAAGCGATCGCGCTACATTTAACACTCTATCTTGAATTACCTTGCGGTCAACCTTCCGCATCTGCATCCCAAAAGCGATGTTTTCCGCCACCGTCATGTGGGGATATAGGGCATAGTTTTGGAAAACCATCGCTACATCCCTCTGTCTAGCTGGGATATTGTTCATCAAGCGATCGCCAATAAAGAGTTTACCGGATGTGGCTGTTTCTAAACCAGCGATCGTTCGCAAAATCGTAGATTTCCCACAACCAGAAGGCCCTACTAAAACCCAAAACTCGCCATCGGGAATTTCAAAAGAAATATCCTCGATAGCAGTTACGTTGTTAAATCTACGTTTGATGTCTTCTAAACGGACGTTTGCCATTGTTTGTAGTTTGTCATTTGTAGTTTGTCATTGGTCATTTGTCCTTGATTTTGATTGTTCAGGACTGATGACTGATACCAAATTGGATTAGTGATTGTCTTTGAGATTTCGAGAATTTTGAGATTATTAAAATGTTAATCCAAAATCCAAAATCTAAAATTCAAAATCCAAAATTGGTCTGATGACTACTTCCAAGCAGGATGAGCAAATAACGAAGCAATGACTCGCACGCCGCGTAGTTGATTAGAAAGGGGTAAGTGACCTCTAGGTGCGCTTAAATCCCAGGTAAATTCATTAGGGTATCTAGTCCAATTATTACCATTTTTCCAATGAATTTTTGACCAGAAATTGTCCCAATTTTTACCTAAACCTAACCAGATTTCTCGCTGAACGGAAAACCCAAACTTGCCTTCCGAATGAACTAACCACAGATTATTAATAGTATGTAAGTCAACCGAGGGAAAATTTTCTACTTCGGTAAAATACAACCATTTTCTTTGTAATGCCGTTGGCCCTGCTAGTTCACACATTTTTTCGATAGTTACGCGATCGGCTGCTTGGAAGTCTTGGGCGGCAAGTAATTGTTGCAAAGAATTGTAATTAATCCCACAATCTGATTTTAGAGGTACAATTCCCTCAGGAAAATGGGAAAGCAAAAATTCTTTGGCTTTAGGTGCATCAGAGTTGTAGAGTACTTGATAGGCCTTGCCATCAATCCAAGTCGCTGGGGTATCACTACGTTTCTGTAAAAATTCCATCAATACATCTAATCCCGCATCACCCAACTCAGCTAACTTTGGGATTGTTTGCTGTTGGACTTGAAGAGACCCAGCGATTAGCGTTCTTCGGAGGGAGTCGATGTCATTAGCAGTGCCTGATACAATCATTGGGTCTGTCATGCCAATTACTCGTTGTAGTGGGAGTTTGAAAATGCGATCGGCTATCGGGTGTTCTTAAAGATTAAACACTGATAGCGAAAAGTAGTTTACTATTTTTGATCGTACAAAATAGCGCTGATTTCACTCAATCCCACACCTTAGCCCTAAATACTGTACAAGGAAAGTAGGGGGAAATCTGTGCTGCAAAGGCTGGGACTGGGGATTGGGGATTGGAGATTGGGGACTAGGGAAGAGAAAGAATTAGCAATGCCCCATGCCCTATGCCCCATGCCCCATTCCCAATGCCCCATGCCCCATGCCCCATACCCAAAGTATTTATCAATTAGGAGTGTATGTATGTACGACAAGATTACCCCCCCGACAAAGGGTCAAAAAATTACCTTTAAGAATGGTGAGCCTGTTGTTCCTGATAACCCAATTATCCCCTTTATCCGGGGTGATGGAACGGGTATAGATATCTGGCCTGCTACCCAAAAAGTACTGGATGCGGCGGTAGCAAAGGCATATAACGGTAAGCGACAAATTAGTTGGTTTAAGGTTTACGCTGGGGATGAAGCCTGTGATTTATACGGAACATACCAGTATTTGCCACAGGATACTCTCACAGCTATTCAAGAATATGGTGTTGCTATTAAAGGCCCTTTGACCACTCCTGTTGGGGGCGGTATTCGGTCTTTAAATGTGGCTCTGAGACAAATTTTTGACTTGTATGCTTGCGTGCGTCCTTGCCGCTACTATGCAGGTACACCCTCACCCCACAAAAATCCCGAAAAGCTAGATGTGATCGTTTATCGGGAAAACACAGAAGATATTTATTTGGGGATTGAGTGGCGACAAGGCAGCGAAATTGGCGATCGCTTAATTAAAATTCTCAATGAAGAATTGATCCCCGCCACCCCAGAACATGGGAAAAAGCAGATCCCCCTCGATGCTGGTATTGGTATCAAACCCATTAGTAAAAAGGGTTCCCAGCGTTTAGTCCGCCGTGCCATCAAACACGCCTTGTTATTGCCTAAAAACAAGCAACAGGTGACTTTGGTGCATAAGGGCAACATCATGAAATACACCGAAGGCGCTTTCCGTGATTGGGGTTATGAACTAGCAACCACCGAATTTCGCCAAGAAACGGTCACCGAACGGGAATCTTGGATTTTAAGTAATAAGGAGAAAAACCCCAATCTTTCCTTAGAAGACAACGCCCGTCAAGTTGACCCTGGATTTGATGCCCTAACTCCAGAGAAACAAGCGCAAATTGTCAAGGAAGTTGAAACTGTTCTTAACACAATTTGGGACAGCCACGGCAACGGCAAGTGGAAAGATAAAATCATGGTCAATGACCGGATTGCTGACAGTATTTTTCAACAAATCCAAACCAGACCCGATGAATATTCGATTCTGGCGACCATGAATTTAAACGGCGATTACCTATCTGATGCCGCTGCTGCCATTGTGGGCGGCTTAGGAATGGGGCCAGGGGCAAATATTGGCGATTCCTGCGCCGTCTTTGAAGCTACCCACGGTACCGCACCCAAACACGCGGGCTTAGATCGGATCAATCCCGGTTCGGTCATCTTGTCTGGGGTGATGATGCTAGAGTTTATGGGTTGGCAAGAAGCCGCAGACCTGATCAAGAAAGGCCTAGGAAGTGCGATCGCCAATCGTCAAGTCACCTACGATTTAGCACGTTTACTCGAACCACAAGTACAGCCGTTAAAGTGTTCTGAATTTGCCGATGCAATTATTCAGCATTTTGGGTAATTGGTAATGGGTAATGGGTAATTGGTAATTGGTAATTGGTAATTGGTAAATCAGCAATGCCCAATGCCCCATGCCCAATGCCCCATACCCAATGCCCCATACCCAATGCCCCATACCCAATTCTCATTCTTTTGCAGCCTGAATCTACGACAATAAAAGCTGTCTAGTAATTTTATTCATTGGCTGCAAAATTTTTTATGAGTATCAATCGTCGCCATTTCTTGTTTTTAGTTGGTGCGGGTGTAGGTACTTTTGCACTGGAGGCTTGCGCTTTGGCGGAGAATTCTCCTAGCGAAAACCCAACAAGTCCAGAACCAAAATCAGATACTAAAGGGGCAATTCAATTACCGCCTCTGCCTTATGCCTATGATGCGCTGGAACCACATATTGATGCTAAAACTATGCAGTTTCATCACGATAAGCATCATGCAGCTTATGTGAAAAACTTGAATGCAGCGTTGGAGAAACATCCACAACTTAAAGGCAGAACTGTTGAAGAACTGTTACGTCAACTTGACAAAGTACCCGCTGATATTCGCAAAACTGTACGCAATAATGGCGGCGGTCATATCAATCACTCGATGTTTTGGCAAATTATGAAGCCTAAAGGTGGTGGTGAACCTACAGGGGCGATCGCAACTGCTATAAATCAGAATTTCGGTAATTTTGCAGCTTTCAAAAAACAATTTAATGAAGCAGGTGCAGGCCAATTTGGTAGTGGTTGGGTTTGGCTGGTTCGCAATAAAAATGGCAAGTTGGAAGTAACTACTACAGCCAATCAAGACACTCCTTTCAGCCAAGGAAAATACCCAATTTTAGGTAATGATGTTTGGGAACACGCCTATTATCTCAACTACCAAAACCGCCGTGCTGATTATTTAGAAGCTTGGTGGAATGTGGTAAATTGGGATGAAATTAATCAGCGATTTGCTACTGCTAGTAAGTTCGCTTAGATAAAGGCAACGGGGAGAAATAAGAATTACTGAATATCTCCCCGATTTTACCAATTATGCAACCAGTTATAATTACTTTCACCTAGAGCAGCGGTTAACTTTTTCTAGCTTCCACTATGTACATAGAAGTTATTAAAAAAATTTTGCAAACCAGTAGTCTCATCATTAGTTTATTTACGAAAATAGAAGAACGCTAAAGCATTTTTAGCTTTGCATTAACGAAGCGTTTTATAATAACTCTTTAGTTAACAATCAATTATTTAGTATCACTAACTGGGAATACTAACTCCTGAGGTCTAAAAAATGCGACAGTATGCTTAACACAGTAGTTAGTATTCCTGGATATCAGATTGGTGCAGAACTCTACAACGGTTCCAGAACTATAGTTTATCGCGCAGTTAGAGAGGCTGACTCTTTAGGTGTAGTCATCAAGCTGCTCAAGAATGCTTATCCCGGCTTTGGCGAAATAGTGCAGTTTCGCAATCAATATACAATCGCCAAAAATCTCAACTACCCCAGTATCATCCAAACCTATAGCTTGGAACCTTACCAAAATGGCTATGCGTTGGTAATGGAAGACTTTGGGGGGATTTCCCTCAAGGATTTTGCTAGGATAGAAACTTTGGGTGGTATCTCTCTAGAGGAATTTTTAAAGATTGCGATCGCACTCTGCGACACCTTAGATATTCTATATCACGAGCGGATTATTCATAAAGATATTAAACCTGCCAATATCCTGATTAACCCGGAAACGCAACAGGTAAAATTAATTGACTTTAGTATTGCATCTTTACTACCAAGAGAAACGCAAACTTTAATTAGTCCCAATGTGTTGGAAGGGACATTAGGTTATATTTCTCCAGAACAAACTGGACGGATGAATCGGGGGATTGATTATCGCACTGATTTTTATTCCTTAGGTGTTAGTTTTTATGAATTACTCACTGGAGAATTACCATTTACAACGCCAGATGCAATGGAGTTAGTACATTGTCATATTGCGAAAACTGCACCTTTAGCAAATACAATTAACCCAAAAATTCCTCCTGTACTCTCAGAAATTGTGAACAAATTGATGGCGAAAAATGCTGAAAATCGCTATCAGAGTGCATTAGGACTGAAATTTGATTTAGAAAAATGTTTGATTCAACTGCAGGAAACTGGCAAGATTGATAGTTTCCCAATTGCACAACGGGATGTGTGCGATCGCTTTATTATTCCTGATAAATTATATGGCAGAGACAGCGAAGTAGAAAACTTGCTGCAAGCATTTGAGCGTGTTAGTCACGGTACAACAGAAATGATGCTAGTAGCAGGGTTTTCTGGGATTGGTAAAACTGCAGTTGTCAACGAAGTACATAAACCGATTGTTCGTCAATGTGGTTATTTCATTAAAGGTAAATACGACCAATTTAATCGCAACATTCCTTTTTCGGCATTTGTGCAAGCCTTCCGTGATTTAATGAGGCAATTAATTACAGAAAGCGATGCTCAAATCAAAATTTGGCAAACTAAGATTTTAGCGGCTTTAGGAGAAAATGGTCAGGTAATTATTGAAGTCATTCCCGAATTAGAAAGAATTATTGGACAGCAACCACCAGCAACCAAGCTATCGGGAACTGCGGCTCAAAACCGCTTTAATTTATTATTTCAGAAATTTGTGCAGGTTTTTACTACTAAAGAACATCCTTTAGTAATGTTTTTAGATGATTTACAATGGGCAGATTCAGCATCACTGAAGTTGATTGAATTACTGATGGGTGAATCTCATGGAGGATATTTATTATTAATTGGTGCTTATCGAGATAATGAAGTTTCCGCCGCCCATCCTTTAATATTTACTTTAGACGAAATTAGAAAAGCTCAAGCTACTATCAATACCATTACCCTAGCACCTTTGAGCCTCTCTAGTTTAAATCAATTGGTGGCTGACACCTTAAGTTGTTTATCCGAAATTGCCCAGCCATTAACACAATTAATTTACCAAAAAACTCAAGGAAATCCATTTTTTAGCACCCAATTTATCAAAGCACTCTATGAAGATAAATTGATTAAATTTAATTGGTATGAAGGCAATTGGCAATGCGACATTGCAGAAGTAAAAGCCTTATCGCTTTCTGATGACGTTGTCGAATTTATGGCATTGCAGTTACAAAAATTGCCAGAAACCACACAGGAAATTCTCAAATTTGCGGCTTGTATTGGTAACTCTTTTGATTTGGTGACATTGGCGATTATTTGGGAAAAATCGGCAACTGAAACCGCTACAGCTTTATGGAAAGCTTTACAAGAAGGGCTAATTTTACCCCAGAGTGAAGTTTATAAATTCTATGTCGGGCGGGAATCGCAGGATGGGGTGAAAGGTTCAGAAATTGTTACCTACAAATTCCTACATGATCGCGTTCAGCAAGCAGCATACTCATTGATTCCAGAGGAGCAAAAGCAGTATACTCATTTCCGCATTGGTCAATTGTTGTTACAAGGCTTATCCACCCAAGAACAAGAGGAGCGAATTTTTGACCTGGTGAACCAGCTGAATATGGGAAAAGCTGTGATCGCCACAGATGAACAGAAACAAGAATTGGCTGCACTCAATTTAAAAGCAGGACAAAAAGCCAAACTTTCAGCCGCTTATCAAGCGGCACAGGATTATTGCACCCTTGGTATCGCTTTATTGTCTGAAAATACTTGGCATACGAACTATACGCTTATGTACAGTTTACATCGCGATGGTTCCGAAGCCGCTTATCTTTGTAGTCACTTTGAGCAAGCCGAAGCTTTATATAGAGAAGCACTTACCTATGCTCAAACTCCCCTGGATCAAGCGATAATTTATCGCGTGCAAATGACTCAGTACCAACTTCAGGGAAGAAATGCTGAGGCGATCGCGATTCAACGTCAAAGTTTACAGCTGCTTGGGTGGATAATGCCACAAGAACAGGAGACGATCCAAGCTAGCCTAGATGCAGAAATCGCCACAGTTCAACAATTTTTAGAGCAGCACACCATTGAATCCATTCTTGCAGCTCCCAAAATGCAAGATGCCAACATTGCAGAAATCCTGCGAATTTTACAAATTCTCTTCTATGCTGCATGGCTGGATGGTCAAAGCACCTTAGCATTATTAGCACTCGCTAAGATGACCACACTGTCTTTGCAGTATGGTAACAGCGATATGTCTCCCTTTGGTTATGTCGGTTATGGCTTAATCGCCAATGGCGTACTTAAAGACTGTGCTACAGCTTATCAATTTGGCGAAATGGCGGTACAGCTGTGCGAACAGTTTGATAATGCTGATGTGCGCGGTATGACTAACTTTTTGTTTGCAGCTGATGTTCATAGCTGGAGTCGCCCAATTCGCGAGGCGGATCAATACTATAACAACGCCTATAAATATGGCATGGAAGCCGGAAACTGGCTGACAGTTGGCTTTATGATGATGCAGAGTGGTTCCGATCGCCTGACTTACGGAAAGAACTTAGAAGATTTGTATGCGATCGCGCAAAATCACGCTGCTTTTATGGCGCATATCAAAAGCTTAGATAATTTGGATGCTTTAATAGCAGGAGTAATTCAACCAATTCGCAATCTTCTGGGATTAACAAAAACGCGATTTACTTTTGATGATGGCAGTTTTAGTGAAGCCCAATATTTGCAAAAATATCACAATTCTCCCTATAACTTGGCTTGGTTATATTCTGTGAAAATTCGCCATGCTTATTTATTTGATGACCGAATTGCCTATCCTCATTTAATTCCGCAACTCAGCATCATTGAAAATACAATTGCTAGCCATGCTAAAGTTCCTTCTAGTGTTTTTTACGTAGCATTAATGCATTTAGCGCTAGCTGAAACTGCTAACGAAGATGCCGAAAAACAACACCATTGGCAATCACTCATCCCGCTAGAAGAAAAGTTAAATCTTTGGTCAACAGCTTGTCCAGAAAATATCCTCCACAAATGTCTACTCATCCAAGCAGAAAAAGCCAGACTCAATCAAGAAAAAACTGCAGCAATTGAACTTTATGACCAAGCAATTACCCAAGCGCAAGCCAATGAATATGGCTATGAAGAAGCATTAGCCAATGAACTAGCAGCGAAATTTTATTTAGAATGGGGTAAACCAAAAGTTGCCGCAGGCTATATGCAAGAAGCATACTACTGCTATGCTCGTTGGGGTGCAAAAGCCAAAACTGATGACTTAGAAAAACGCTATCCGCAACTGCTACAACCCATCCTGCAACAACAAAAATTTGGTTTAGATCCCCTAGAAACCATTGCCACTATTATTAATAATTCCACATCTTCTTCTAGTTGCACAGTTAAAACTAGTATTTCTGATGTCCTAGACTTAAATGCAGTTCTCAAAGCAGCGCAAGCAATTTCTAGTACTTTAGAATTAGACGAATTGATTGCTAAACTAACTTTGATTATCCTCGAAAATTCTGGGGCAAAAAAATCTGTAATCATACTTCCCCAAGAAAATCAATGGCGAGTCCAGGCGTTGACTTTTATCGATCACAAATCAACTACCCAAACAGATATAAAAACCATTCTTGATCCACAACCCTTAGATACTTGTCATCATGTCCCAACCAGCCTAATCAATTACGTTAAAAATACTCAAGAAACTGTGGTGATCAATAATTGCCAAATAAATATTCCTGGGTTACTTGGGGAATATATGCTGCAACATCAACCACATAGTGTATTATGTACACCAATTATGAACCAAGGGCATTTGTTAGGAATTATCTATCTCGAGAATAAGTTAACAACTGGAGTATTTACTAACGAACGCCTCCAAGTAATTAAGCTCCTTTCCTCCCAAGCTGCAATATCAATTGAAAATGCGCGGCTTTATCAACAAGCACAGCAAGCATTGCGAGATTTACAACAGGCACAATTACAAATCGTCCAAAGTGAGAAAATGTCAGCTTTGGGTAATTTGGTAGCTGGGGTAGCGCATGAAATGAATAATCCTTTGGGCTTTATTGCTGCTAGTTTGGCACAAGCTAAACCTACACTTACTGACATTTTTGCACATTTAAATCTCTATCAAGAAAGATTTAACGAGCCAGGAGAAGAAATTCTTAATCATGCCGACGAAATCGACTTGGAATATAGCTTAGAAGACTTACAAAAAATGATGGCATCGATGATGATGGCGTGCGACAGATTAAAAAATATCAGCACTAGTTTAAGAACATTCTCCCGTGCTGATAAAGATTACAAAGTGCCATTTAACATTCATGAAGGCATAGATAGCACGATTTTAATTCTCAAACATCGCCTCAAAGCTAACGAACAACGTCCCGCTATTGAAGTAATTACAAACTATGGAAATTTACCCTTAGTGGAATGTTTTCCTGGGCAATTAAATCAGGTATTTATGAATATCTTAGCCAATGCTATTGATGCCTTAGATGAGTTCAATCAGGGGCGAAAATTTGCAGAAATTCAAGCTAATCCCAACCTGATTACAGTTACCACCTCAGTTGTAGATAAAAAAGTAAAAATTGCGATCGCAGACAACGGTAAAGGGATGGCTGCATCCGTAAAAGACAAGATTTTTGACCATTTATTTACCACTAAAGCAGTTGGTAAAGGTACCGGATTAGGATTAGCGATCGCGCGTCAGATTGTCGAAGAAACCCACTGTGGGAAGTTGTCTTGTCACTCTGTTTTGGGTGAAGGTACTGAATTTATCATTGAAATTCCTAAATTTATTATTGAAATTCCTCTATAGATTTGAATTTCAAAATTAAAACTAACTTCAGATATCTGGGAATACTAAATTCAGAAATTACTAGAATTAGGGCAATATAGTGAGCAATTTTGTCAGTATTCCTGGATATCGCATTCGTGAAGAGCTATATAATGGTTCGAGAACAATAGTTTATCGCGCAGTCAGAGACAGTGATTCACTATCAGTAGTGATCAAACTACTGAAAAATCCTTATCCCAGCTTTAGCGAAATGTTGTTATTTCGCAACCAGTACACCATCGGCAAAAATCTCACATCACCCCTGATTATCCAAACCTATAGCCTTGAACCTCTGCAAAATGGCTATATGTTAGTTATGGAAGACTTTGGGGGAATTTCTCTCAAGGATTATTTTACGAAAAATCAGCGTGTCGCATCTTTAGAAGAGTTTTTAGTTTTAGCGATCGCACTCTGCGACACCTTAGACATACTCTACCATGAGCGGATTATCCACAAAGATATCAAACCCAGCAATATCTTAATTAACCCAGAGACTAAACAAGTTAAATTAATTGACTTTAGTATTGCTTCTCTCCTACCCAGAGAAACTCAAACATTAATCAATCCCAATGTTTTAGAAGGAACACTGGCTTATATATCTCCAGAACAGACAGGGAGAATGAATCGGGGGATTGACTACCGCACAGATTTTTACTCCCTGGGTGTGACTTTTTATGAACTGCTCACAGGAGAATTACCATTTTCATATCATGATGCAATGGAATTGGTGCATTCTCATCTTGCGAAAATTCCGCGATTAATAGCTGAAATTCGTCCAGATATTCCCTCGATCCTCTCAAAAATCGTCAGTAAACTGATGGCGAAAAATGCTGAAGATAGGTATCAGAGTGCGTTGGGGTTAAAATTTGATTTAGAAAAATGTCTGATTCAGTTACGAGAAACTGGTGAGATTGGAGAGTTTGAAATTGGACAAAGGGATTTGTGCGATCGCTTTATCATTCCCGATAAATTATATGGCAGGGAAGGCGAAGTTCAAACCCTCCTAGAAGCATTTGAAAGAGTTAGCCAGGGTACAACAGAGATGATGCTGGTGGCTGGGTTTTCCGGAATTGGGAAAACAGCCGTTGTTAACGAAGTGCATAAACCCATTGTTAGACAACGCGGTTATTTTATTAAGGGCAAATTCGACCAATTTAATCGCAATATTCCCTTTTCTGCCTTTGTGCAAGCCTTCCGCGATTTGATGGGGCAATTATTGACCGAAAGCGATACCCAATTGCAACACTGGAAAAATCAGATTTCAGCAGCACTGGGAGAAAATGCTCAAGTGATTGTAGAACTGATTCCTGAACTCGAACAGATTATTGGCGCACAACCCCCAGCACCGCAATTATCAGGAACCGCCGCCCAAAATCGGTTTAATTTGTTGTTTCAAAAGTTTATTCAAGTCTTTAGCATCCCCGCACATCCGTTAGTGATGTTTGTGGATGATTTGCAATGGGCGGATTCAGCTTCATTGAATTTGATTCAAGTGTTAATGTCTGAGTCGCAAACGGGCTGTTTATTACTGTTAGGTGCGTATCGGGATAATGAGGTATTTGCCGCCCACCCGTTAATGCTAACCCTGAATGACATGGAGAAAACAGGGGCAAAAATCCACACCATCACCCTACAACCCCTGAATTTTACCAGTCTCAATCATCTGATTGCCGATACCCTTCATGCTCCCACATCTGTAGTCAAACCACTGACAGAACTGGTCATACAGAAAACTCAGGGGAATCCCTTCTTTGCTACCCAGTTTTTGAAAGCATTACATCAAGACCAGTTAATTACCTTTGACTGGGGCGCAGGGCATTGGCAGTGTGATATTGTGCAAGTGCGAGAGGCGGCTTTGACCGATGATGTGGTCGAATTTATGGCGCAGCAATTGCAAAAGCTACCAGTAGCCACCCAAGAGATTTTAAAACTGGCAGCTTGTATTGGGAATGAATTCGATTTAAAAACATTAGCTTTAGTTGGTCAAGAATCTATAGTAGAAACTGCAACTTGTTTATGGAATGCTTTGCAGTCAGGCTTGATTTTACCGCAGACAGAGATTTATAAGTTTTTTGTGGGTACAGAAAACCAAGGTGTAAATCAAGACAATGGGGAAATTTTTGTTTATAAATTCCTGCACGATCGCGTCCAACAAGCAGCTTACTCATTAATCCCAGAAGACCAAAAACAGACAACCCATGTCAAAATTGGTCGTTTATTGTGGTCAAATACCCCAGAAGCAGCAATAGAGGAACAGGTTTTTGCGATCGCTAATCAGTTAAATATTGGCCTAGAACAATTTCATGAACCACAAGAACGCCATCAACTCTCCCGCTTAAATTTCATCGCTGGGAAAAAAGCCAAAGACTCAACCGCCTACAATGCTGCACTGGCTTACCTGAAAATCAGTATTGATTTACTCCCCACCAACCCTTGGCAATCTGACTATGATTTCACCTTAAGCTTATATAACGAAGCTACCGAAAGCAGTTACCTCAGTGGCGAAATGGACTTAATGGAAAACTTTGCCCAGGAAGTTTTACAACAAGCCAAAGCAATTATTGATACAGCCAAAGTCTACGAAGTCAAAATTGAAGCCTACGCGATTCAAAGTAAGTTTTTGAAGGCTATTGATACAGCCATGCAATTTTTGCGACCGATTGGCATTGAGTTTCCCTCAGAACCCACAGATCAAGATTTCTTTCTGGGTTTACAGGAAACTCAAGCTCTCCTCAGTGATAAAACAATAGCGCAGTTAGCCGATTTACCAGAAATGCAGCAGCCGGAATTACGCGCCGCCCTGCGTGTCTTAGTTAAAGTAGACACTCCTGCTTATCTCGGAAAACCAGAACTCCACCGCTTGCTAGTGCCGAAGGAACTGTCTCTATCCATCAAATACGGCAATTCCTCAGCCAGTGCCTTCTTTTACTCAGGGTATGGACTGATGCTGAGTGGTCAATCAAACAGTATCCTCCCTGGTTATGAATTTGGTCAGTTAGCTTTGCAAATGCTTTCCAAATTTTGCGATCGTGAATATGAAGCCAGAGTCCTGGTAGTTGTTCATGGTTTTATCACCCACTGGAAAGAACCGCTCACCGCTACCCTCAAGCCCTTACTGCAAGCCTATGCCAGAGGTTTAGACATTGGGGACTTAGCTTTTGCCTGTCACGGTGCATCTGTTTATTGCTACCACGCTTATGTTGCTGGTCAAGAATTAACTACACTAGCGAGTGAGTTGACGATTTATGGTGCAGCTTTAGCCAAAATTCACAAACAAGCGACACTAAATTATCACAATATTTACCACCAAATTGTCTTGAATTTAATCGAGCCAACAGCTACACCTTGGGAATTAGTTGGTACAGCCTACGATGAAAAGTCAATGCTGTTATTAAATGAACAAGCTAGCGATCCTAATAGTTTATGGCATTTTTGTGTCAACAAACTGATGCTTTGTTATCTGTTTCAAGTCCTAGATTTGGCAGTGGAATATGCAATTAAAGCTAAAAAATGTCAAGCTTCCGGCTTAGGATATGCAATGACTAACATCCCATTGCTCAACTGGTATGATTCTTTAGTGCAACTTGCTTTATATCCTGCTGCATCATCCACAGAACAACAGCAGATTTTACAGCAGGTAGCAGAAAATCAACAGATAATGGAACAGTGGGCAAATTATGCACCCATGAATCAGTTGCATCGCTTCTATTTAGTGGAAGCGGAAAAGCATCGAGTTTTAGATGATAAAACAGCAGCCATAGAATTTTACGATCGCGCCATTAAAGAAGCCAAAGCCAACAGCTATATCCAAGAAGAAGCCCTTGCTAACGAACTCGCCGCTAAATTTTATCTCGATTGGGAAAAAGAGAAAGTCGCCGCAGGTTATATGCAGGAAGCATATTATTGTTATGCTCGATGGGGAGCCAAAGCCAAAGTCGCCGACTTAGAAAACCGCTATCCCCAATTACTCGCCCCCATATTACAGCAAAGTCGTTCTGTTGTTTCCACTAACGAAACTATCTTTACCTTGGGGACTGTCACAAAAAGCAGTTCTTCGGCTTCTAGCAGCAGTATTTCCGATACTCTAGATTTAAAAGCAATTCTCACAGCATCTCAAACTATCTCTGGGGAAATCGAACTAGAAAAACTGCTTGCATCGTTACTTAGCATCATCATCGAAAATGCTGGTGCTGATAAATCTGTGTTAATCCTCCTGCAAGAAAATCATCTATTAATTCAAGGCGCAATTACCCAAGGAACACAACCCATTGTCCTGCAAAGTCTTCCCGTTGAAGACAGTCAAGAAATTCCCCACAAGCTGATTTACAAAGTCAAAAACAATCAACAGACTGTTGTCTTATTGGATGCAACCGCAGATATCACCTTTGCTAACGATCCCTATATTACCCGTCAACAGCCCAAGAGTATTTTGTGTAGCCCAATTTTGAATCAAGGTAAATTGCTGGGGATTTTATATCTGGAAAATAATTTAACAAAGGGGGCGTTTACCAGCGATCGCATCGAACTACTCAACCTACTCTGCACCCAAGCCGCCATTTCTCTAGAAAATGCGCGATTGTATGAACGTTCTCAGGAATATGCCCAAGAATTAGAACAAGCTTTAGACAACTTGCAAAATGCTCAACTACAAATCGTCCAAAGTGAAAAAATGTCCGCCTTGGGTAACTTAGTCGCTGGTGTGGCTCATGAAATGAATAATCCTCTTGGTTTTATTTATGCTACTCTCGAACAAACTAAACCCACCTTTGCTGATATTATTGAACATTTGAAAATCTATCAAGAAACTTTACCCGATAAAACTGAAGAAATCCTCGACCACGAGTCAGAAATTGATTTGGAATATAGCATAGAAGACTTGCCTAAAATGCTCGATTCTATGACAATGGCTTGTGATAGGTTAAAAAATATCAGCACTTCCCTACGCACATTCTCCCGTGCTGATAGAGATTACAAAGTGCCATTTAATCTTCATGAAGGCATTGATAGCACAATTTTAATTCTCAAACATCGTCTCAAAGCTAACGAACAACGTCCCGCGATTGAAGTAACAACTAAATACTGTGATTTACCCCAAGTTGAATGTTTTCCTGGGCAATTAAATCAGGTATTTATGAATATTTTAGCTAATGCCATTGATGCATTAGATGAATCGAATCACGGACGGACTTTTGCAGAAATTCAAGCTCATCCTCACTCCATTACAATTACCACATCAATAGCAGATAAATACGTGAAAATCTCTATTGCTGATAATGGTAAAGGGATGAGCGAAGAAGTAAAACACAAAATATTTGACCATTTATTTACTACTAAAGCTGTCGGGAAAGGTACAGGTTTAGGTTTGGCTATAGCTAAACAAATTGTCGAAGAAACTCACGGTGGTAAGTTGGATTGCCAATCTATTCTGGGTGAAGGTACTGAATTTATCATTGAGGTTCCCTTGTAAATTGTAGCTCTACTTATCTATCTGGGAATACTAGATTGAGAAAATATCAGAATCACAATATGGTAAGCAATCTTGTCAGTATTCCCGGATATCGCATTCGTGAAGAGCTATATAATGGTTCGAGAACAATAGTTTATCGCGCAGTCAGAGACAGTGATTCACTATCAGTAGTGATCAAACTACTGAAAAATCCTTATCCCAGCTTTAGCGAAATGTTGTTATTTCGCAACCAGTACACCATCGGCAAAAATCTCACATCACCCCTGATTATCCAAACCTATAGCCTTGAACCTCTGCAAAATGGCTATATGTTAGTTATGGAAGACTTTGGGGGAATTTCTCTCAAGGATTATTTTACGAAAAATCAGCGTGTCGCATCTTTAGAAGAGTTTTTAGTTTTAGCGATCGCACTGTGCGCCATCCTAGACTTACTCTACCATGAGCGCATCATTCATAAAGATATCAAACCCAGCAATATCTTAATTAATCCCGAAACTAAGCAAGTTAAATTAATCGACTTTAGTATTGCATCTTTATTACCCAGAGAAACCCAAACCCTAGTCAATCCCAACGTATTAGAAGGAACACTCGCTTATATATCTCCCGAACAAACAGGGAGAATGAATCGGGGGATAGATTATCGCACAGATTTTTATTCTCTGGGTGCGACATTCTATGAATTGCTGACAGGAGAATTACCATTTGCATCTAATGAGGCGATGGAATTGGTACATTCTCATATTGCGAAAGTTCCGCCACTAGTACATGAAATTAATCCAGATATCCCCAATGTTATCTCAGAAATCGTCAGCAAATTGATGGCGAAAAATGCTGAAGATAGGTATCAAAGTGCATTAGGATTGAAATTTGATTTAGAAAAATGTCTAAATCAGCTAAAAGAAACTTGTGAGATTAGAGACTTTAAAATTGCGAGTAGGGATTTGTGCGATCGCTTCATTATCCCTGATAAACTCTATGGCAGAGAAACCGAAGTATCAACACTATTACAAGCCTTTGAACGTGTCAGTCAGGGTGCTACAGAAATGATGCTAGTAGCTGGCTTCTCTGGAATTGGGAAAACTGCTGTTGTTAACGAAGTACATAAACCAATTGTTAGACAACGCGGCTATTTCATCAAAGGTAAATACGACCAATTTAATCGCAACATACCTTTGAGTGCATTTGTCCAAGCCTTCCGAGATTTAATGGGGCAATTATTAACCGAAAATGATGTCCAAATTCAGCAATGGAAACAAAAAATCTTAGAAGCTGTGGGTGACAATGGTCAAGTAATCATTGAAGTCATCCCCGAACTAGCCAAAATTATTGGCGAACAACCTCCAGCCGTAGAATTATCAGGAACAGCCGCAGAAAATCGCTTTAACTTATTATTTCAAAAATTTACCCAAGTCTTTACTAGTGCAGAACATCCCCTAGTGATGTTTTTAGATGATTTGCAATGGGCAGATTCGGCATCATTAAAGTTAATGCAGTTGTTAATGGTTAATACCAGTCATCTGTTATTAATTGGTGCGTATCGTGATAACGAAGTCCTACCAGGACATCCATTAATATTGACCTTGGGCGATCTCCAAAAAAAACAAGCCAAGATTAATACAATTACTTTAAAACCACTAACTCAAAATACAGTCAATCAGTTAATAACTGATACCCTAAAATCTTCAGAAGAAGTAGCATGGAATCTTTCAACATTAATCTATCAAAAAACTCAAGGAAATCCATTTTTTGCCACACAGTTTATTAAGGCATTACATGAAGATGGGTTAATTCAATTTAACTTTGATTTAGGCTGTTGGCAATGTGACATCGCTCAAATAAAAACTCAAGCAGTTACAGATGATGTTGTCGCTTTTATGAGTTTGCAACTGCAAAAACTATCACAATCAACTCAAGATGTATTGCAGTTAGCGGCTTGTATTGGCAACTCCTTTGATTTAAATACTTTGTCCATTGTTTCCCAACAATCTCAAACAGAAACAGCTACCGCTTTGTGGAAAGCATTACAAGAAGGTTTGATTTTACCAATTAATGAAGTTTATAAGTTTTATGTCGGACAAGAAATTCAATTACAGACATTAGAAAATCAAGAAACTGTTACCTACAAATTTTTACACGACCGAGTACAACAAGCAGCTTATTCGCTGATTCCTGAAGAGCAAAAACAAAGCACTCACTTGCAAATCGGTCGGCTATTATTAGACAATTCTCACCCCAGTGAAAGGGAAGAAAGATTATTTGATATCGTCAATCATTACAATGTTGGTCTTGCCCTAATTACAACACCCCAAGAGCGAGAACATTTAGCTGAATTAAATCTTGCTGCTGGACGTAAAGCGAAACTTTCCACCGCTTATAGTGCAGCCATTAACTATTTAGGCACAGGTATAGAATTGTTGCCTGTAACTGCTTGGGAAAGTCATTATCCCCTGACTTTAGCACTCCATGAAGAAATCGCCGAAGCCAGCTATCTCAACACCAATTTTGAGCAGATGGAATGCTGGGCAAGTGTGGTATTGCAACAAGCAAAAACCTTACTTGATACTATCAAAATTCAACAAACTCGAATTTTAGGAGCTAACGCCCAAGGAAAACTCCTAAATTCGTTGCAAATTGGGTTAAATTGTTTAAATTCCTTGGGAATTGAATTTCCCGAACAACCGACCGAAGCAGATATTGGACAGGCATTTGGCATAACGCGGTTACTCTGGGCAGACAAAGATCCCAGCAGTTTCTTATCTCTACCAACTATGACAGATCCCCATCTGGTAGCAGCAATGGAAATCTTGACGGCCTTGATACCTCCTGCCTATATGGCTGCTCCCAATCTCATGCCATTGCTAATTTTCAAGCAGGTAGAATTATCTATCAAATTTGGTAACTGTCCTGTTTCTGTATTTGCTTACGGTGATTATGGATTGATTTTATGTGGCGTTATTGGCGATATAGAAACCGGTTATCAGTTTGGAGAATTAGCATTAAATCTGCGAGAAAAATTCCAATTTACATCATTAAAAACCCGTAACTTGTATATAGTTTATCTCTGCATTAAACATTGGAAAATTCCTCTTTCTCAAGTGCTTTCTGGATTAGAAGAAACCTACCACAGTGGGCTAGAAACCGGAGATATTGAAATGGGCTGCCGAGGTGCTTCTTCATACTGTTATTACGCTTACCATACAGGTATAGAACTAACAGAACTTGCACAGACAATGGATGTTTATCGTCAAATTATTCATCGATACAAACAAGAAATCGTTCTAGATTGTCAAGAAGTTTATCAACAAACTGTATTGAATTTATTGGGTAAAACAGAAGTACCACATCGCCTGAGTGGAAATATTTTTAACCAAGAATTGTCTCTCCCTAAACTACAAGCTGCCAATCAAAGGTCGGCGTTGTGTATGTGGCATCTCAACCAAGCCTTTCTCTATTATCTCTTTGGACAAAATAGTGAAGCATTTCAAGCATCTGCTCAAACTGGACAATATCTGGATGGTTGCGTGGGGCAATTTATGGTTCCCCTTTACCGTTTTTATGATGCCCTAATTCAATTAACCCAGTATGCAGCAGCATCCACACAAGAGCGTCAGAAAATCTTGCTCACAGTACAACAGCATCAAGATAAATTACAGCATTGGGCGACTTTTGCACCTTGTAATCATCTTCATCGCTGGGAATTAGTCGCAGCCGAACATCATCGAGTATTGGGTAACAAAGTTGAAGCGATTGAATGTTATGACAACGCCATTTCCCTAGCCAAAGAAAACAAATTCATTCAAGATGAAGCTTTAGCTAACGAACTGGCTGCTAAATTTTATCTCGATTGGGGTAGAGAAAAATTTGCCATTTTGTATATGCAGGAAGCATATTATTGTTATGCCCGTTGGGGAGCAAAAGCCAAAGTCGCCGACTTAGAAACCCGCTATTCCCAATTACTCACCCCCATATTACAGCAAAGCCGTTCTGTGGTTTCCACTAACGAAACTATCTTTGCCTTGGGAACTGTGACATCTACCAGTGCTGCCACATCCAACAGCACCAGTCTTTCAAATACCCTAGATTTAACAGCAATTCTCAAAGCATCTCAAACTATCTCTGGTGAAATTGAACTAGAAAAACTACTTTCATCATTACTTTCCATTGTGATTGAAAATGCTGGGGCTGATAAATGTGTGTTAATGCTGTTGCAAGACAATCATCTATTAATTCAAGGCGCAATTACCCAAGGAACACAACCCATAGTGCTGCAAAGTCTTCCCATTGCAGACAGCCAAGATATCGCCCACAAGCTGATTTACAAAGTCAAAAACAATCAACAGACTCTAGTGCTACTGGATGCAACCGCAGATATCACTTTAGCTAATGATCCTTATATTATCCGTCAACAGCCAAAGAGTATTTTGTGCAACCCAATCTTACATCAAGGTAAATTACTGGGGATTTTATACCTAGAAAATAACTTAACAAAGGGGGCGTTTACAAGCGATCGCATCGAATTACTCAACCTTATCTGCACACAAGCCGCCATTTCTCTAGAAAATTCCCGACTTTATGAATCTTCTCAGGAGTACAGCCAACAGCTAGAACAAGCATTAGACAACTTACAAAACGCTCAATTACAAATAGTCCAAAGTGAAAAGATGTCCGCCTTGGGTAACTTAGTCGCTGGTGTCGCTCACGAAATGAATAATCCTCTTGGGTTTATTGCAGCAACTCTCAAACAAGCTCAACCAACAATCGCCGATTTGAGTGAACACATCAAATTGTATCAGGAAACTTTCCCAGACAAGAGTGATAAAATTCAAGACCACGAGTCAGAAATTGAATTAGATTATAGCTTAGAAGACTTGCCGAAGATGATGAATGCAATGGTCATGGCCTGCGATAGGTTAAAAAACATCAGTACTTCTTTACGCACTTTCTCCCGTGCTGATAGAGATTACAAAGTGCCATTTAATCTTCATGAAGGCATTGATAGCACCATCTTAATTCTCAAACATCGTCTCAAAGCCAACGAACAACGTCCCGCGATTGAAGTAGTCACTAAATACGGTGATTTACCTCAAGTGGAATGTTTTCCTGGGCAATTAAATCAGGTATTTATGAATATTTTGGCGAATGCCATTGACGCATTAGAAGAATCAAATCACGGACGTAATCTTGAGGCAATTCAAGCTCATCTTAACTCTATTACAATTACTACATCAATAACAGATAAATATGTGAAAGTCTCCATTGCTGATAATGGTAAGGGTATGAGCGAAGAAGTAAAACACAAAATATTTGACCATTTATTTACTACTAAAGCTGTCGGTAAAGGCACAGGTTTAGGTTTGGCTATAGCCAAACAAATTGTTGAAGAAAGCCACGGTGGAAAATTATCTTGCCAATCTATTTTAAGTAAAGGTACTGAATTTATAATTGAAATACCGTATTAATTGTAACTCTACTTATCTATCTGGGAATACTAGATTGAGAAAATATCAGATGAGCGCAATATGGTTAGCACTCTTATCAGTATTCCCGGATATCGCATTAGTGAAGAAATCTACAATGGTTCGAGAACAATAGTTTATCGCGCAGTTCGAGAAAGTGACTCAGTACCAGTAGTTATAAAACTACTGAGAAATCCTTATCCCAGTTTTAGCGAACTGTTGTTATTTCGCAATCAGTACACCATCGGGAAAAATCTCAACTCACCTCTAATTATCCAAACCTATAGCCTTGAAACCTTGCAAAATGGCTATATGTTAGTCATGGAAGACTTTGGGGGAATTTCCCTCAAGGATTATTTTACGAAAAATCAGCGTGTCACATCTTTAGAAGAGTTTTTAGTTTTAGCGATCGCACTCTGTGACATCCTAGACTTACTCTACCATGAGAGAATTATTCATAAAGATATTAAACCCGGCAATATCTTAATTAATCCCGAAACTAAACAAGTTAAATTAATCGACTTTAGTATTGCATCATTATTACCCAGAGAAACCCAAACCCTCGTTAACCCCAATGTATTAGAGGGAACACTAGCTTATATATCTCCCGAACAAACCGGGAGAATGAATCGGGGGATTGATTATCGCACAGATTTTTATTCCCTGGGAGTAACTTTCTACGAATTGCTGGCAGGAGAATTACCATTTGCATCAAACGATCCAATGGAATTGGTACATTCTCATCTGGCGAAAATTCCGCCATTAATACATGAAATTAATTCACTAATCCCCACTGTTCTCTCAAAAATCGTCAGCAAGTTGATGGCGAAAAACGCTGAAGATAGATATCAAAGTGCATTAGGCTTGAAATTTGATTTAGAAAAATGTTTAATTCAGCTAAGAGCAACTGGTGAGATTAGAGACTTTGAAATTGCTACTAAGGATTTGTGCGATCGCTTCATTATTCCCGATAAACTCTATGGACGAGACAAGGAAGTTCAAGCTCTACTAGAAGCATTTGAAAGAGTCAGTCAGGGTGCAACAGAAATGATGCTAGTAGCTGGTTTCTCTGGAATTGGGAAAACTGCCGTTGTCAACGAAGTGCATAAACCAATTGTCAGACAACGCGGTTATTTTATTAAAGGTAAATATGACCAATTTCAACGGAATATTCCCTTCAGTGCTTTTGTACAAGCATTCCGCGATTTAATGGGGCAATTATTGACCGAAAGTGATGTGCAAATTCAGCAATGGAGAAATAAAATATTAGATGCTGTTGGGGACAATGGACAAGTAATTATTGAAGTTATTCCCGAATTAGAAAACATTATTGGTACACAACCACCAGCTACAGAACTATCAGGAACAGCCGCACAAAATCGCTTTAATTTATTATTTCAAAAATTTACTCAAGTCTTTACCAGCAAAGAACATCCCTTAGTGATGTTTTTAGACGATTTGCAATGGGCTGATTCTGCATCACTCAAGTTAATGCAGCTATTAATGGCTGATACTGGTCATCTTTTTATCATTGGTGCATATCGTGATAATGAGGTCAATTCCGGACATCCATTATTGATGACTTTGAGTGAAATCCAAAAGACACCAGCCACAATTAACACCATTACTTTAGAACCATTAAGTAATGTACAAGTAAATAAATTAGTGGCTGACACACTTAAATGTCCAGAAGAATTAGCATGGAATTTTTCTGTATTAATCTATCAGAAAACAGAAGGTAATCCATTTTTTGCTACCCAATTTATTAAAACGTTATATCAAGATGGACTAATTCAATTTGATTTTGGATTGGGCTGTTGGCAATGTGATATCTCCCAAGTGACAATGCAAGCGGTTACAGATGATGTTGTAGATTTTATGAGTCTGCAATTACGTAAACTGTCGTCATCCACACAAGAAGTATTGCAGTTAGCAGCTTGTATTGGTAACTCTTTTGATTTAGCGACTTTAGCAGTTGTTGTAGAAGAATCGCAAATTGAAACAGCCGGTTGTTTATGGAAAGCATTACAAGAAGGGTTAATTGTCCCAATTGGTGATGTTTATAAGTTTTATGTTGGTCAAGAAAATCTTGTAGACATATCAGTCAATCAACAAACTGTTGCCTATAAATTTATACATGACAGAGTACAGCAAGCGGCTTATTCTCTAATTCCTAATGACCAGAAACAAGCAACTCACTATCAAATTGGTCAACTACTTCTGCAACAAATTTCTCCAGACGCAAGAGTTGAACGGATTTTTGAAATCGTCAATCAATTAAATTATGGAACTTCTTTAATTCGTGAACAAACACAACTCATAGAACTAGCCCAACTTAACCTCACGGCCTGTCGCAAAGCCAAAAATTCCACCGCCTATAAAGCAGCCCGTGAATATGCCACAGTGGGATTGTCTTTGTTAGGAGAAAATGCTTGGCAACAGCAGTATGAAATGAGTCTCGCTTTGCATGAATTAGCGGCGGAAGTCGCCATGCTGAGTGGTGATTTTGAGGTGATGGAACAGTTGATTGATACTGTCATCCAACAGACACATTCTTTACTAGAGAAGGTCAATGTTTATCGTTTTAGAATTCAAGCCAAAATTTCCCACCGTCAACTCCTTGAAGTGCTAGAAATTGGTATTGATCTGCTGCACAAGTTGGGCGAAACAATCAACGAATCACCCACACCAGAAGATATTCAACAGTCAATTCAAGAAATTAGTGACCTGATTGGCGATCGGAAAGTTACAGATTTTGTTAACCTCCCGGTGATGACAGATGCAAACAAAATTGCCATTGCCCAGATTGCTAGCAGCATCATGTCAGCAGCTTACACCTGTGGATCTCCTTTGTATCCATTACTAGCTACCTTATTAGTCAAATTATTCCTCCAGTATGGCAATATATCTATTTCTGCAACTAACTATGCTTGCTATAGTTTGGTTGTTTGTAATATACAGCAAAATATAGATTTGGCGGTACAATTTGGGCAATTATCATTGAATTTAACATCAAATTTTGATGATAAAACCACCAAACCTGAAGTATTATTTCTGTTGAGCAGTTATATTTTCCATCGTAAATCTCACCTCAAAGAAACATTACCCCTGTTGAGTGAAAGTTACACACTGGGGTTAGACGTTGGCAACCTCGAATACGCTGGATATAGTGGTCATACTTTCTGCAGATATTCTTTTTGGTGTGGTCAACCCCTCGCCACCTTAGAACGAGAAACCCAGACTTACTACAATGCTTTAGTGCAATTGAAGCAGTTGGGAACAGCTAATTATTGTTTGATTTATTGGCAAGTAATTTTAAACTTACTAGGCTTTGTAGAGCATCCTACTATTTTATCTGGTTCCGCTCTCCAAGAAACAGAATTACTCCCCTTGCTGCTGTCTGCAAATGATTTCTATGGATTATTTGTTTTCCATTCATCTAAATTGACCCTTTGCTTTTTGTTTGAGGAAATTGAGCAAGCTAACAATTATGCCCTTGAGTGTAGAAACTATTTCATGGGAGGCGCGGGGAAAATTAGTGAACCTGCTTTTTATTTTTATGATTCATTGATTGCTTTAGCACAATTAAATCAATTCTCCGGTGAAGAATCAAGCCTATTAGAGAGGGTGGAAAAAAATCAAACTCAATTACAGCTATGGGCGCACTATGCACCCATGAATCACCAGCATAAGTTTGATTTGGTAGAGGCAGAAAAAAGTCGCTTTTTCGGACATAAAGCCGAAGCTAGTGAACTCTATGACCAAGCAATATCTCTAGCTAAAGCCAATGAATACATCCAAGAAGAAGCACTAGCTAACGAACTCGCCGCTAAATTCTACCTAGCTTGGGGCAAACAGCGTTTAGCTCAAGAATATATGATTGAAGCTTACTATGCCTATGCGCGCTGGGGAGCAAAAGCCAAAGTCGCCCACTTAGAAAAACGCTATCCCCAATTACTCACCCCGATATTACAGCAAAGCCGTTCTGTTGTTTCAACTAATGAAACTATCTTCGCCTTGGGGACTGTCACATCTTCCAGTTCTAGCAGCAGTGTCTCAGATACTCTAGATTTAAAAACAATTCTCACAGCATCTCAAACTATTTCTGGTGAAATCGAACTGTCCAAACTACTTTCATCGTTACTGAGAATCGTGATTGAAAATGCTGGGGCTGATAAATGCGTGTTAATGCTGCAACAAGACAATCATTTACTCATTCAAGGTGCAATTACCCAGGGGACAAAACCCGTTGTGCTGCAAAGTCTTTCCATTGCAGATAGCCAAGATATCCCCCACAAGCTGATTTATAAAGTCAAGCATAGTCAACAGACTGTTGTCTTATTGGATGCAACCGCAGATACCACCTTAGCCAATGACCCTTATATTATCCGTCAGCAACCTAAGAGTATTTTGTGTAGCCCGATTTTACATCAAGGTAAGTTGTTAGGGATTTTATATCTAGAAAATAATTTAGTGACAGGGGCGTTTACGAGCGATCGCGTAGAACTATTCAATTTACTTTGCACCCAAGCCGCCATTTCCTTAGAAAATGCCCAACTTTATGAACGAGAACAGGAGAAATCTCAGTCATTACAAGCATCACTAGAACAATTACAACACACCGAAGCCTCTCTAGCCAAAGAACGAGAGTTTTTGAAGGCGATTATTGAAAATATTACCGATGGGATTGTTGTTTGTGATGCGAGTGGCAAACTGATTTTATTCAACAAAGCAACTGAAGAATTTCATGGCTTACCAGTGAAATCATTACCACCAGAACAATGGGCAGAACATTTCTCACTCTATCAAGGGGATGGACAGACACTTTTATCAACAACAAAAATACCATTGTTGCGAGCCTTACAAGGGGAAATCGTCGAAAATGCCGAAATGGTGATTGCACCAAAGCAGGGTGATCGCAGGAGTTTGTTAGCCAGCGGACAAGCAATCTTTGATTCTTGGGGTAACAAAGTTGGTGCGGTTGTTGTGATGCGAGATATTAGCGATCGCAAACAAGCAGAACTTGCCATACAGCAAAAATCCCAAGAATTAGAACAAGCATTACAAGACTTACAACAAGCCCAATTACAAATCGTCCAAAGTGAAAAAATGTCCGCCTTGGGTAACTTAGTCGCTGGTGTCGCCCACGAAATGAATAATCCTTTAGGTTTTATTTCTGCCAGTCTTAAACAAGCTAAACCCACCTTTGCCGATATTATTGAACACTTGAAACTCTATCAAGAAACTTTAAGTGATAAGACTGAAGAAATCCTCGACCATGAGGTAGAAATTGACTTGGAATATAGCATAGAAGACCTACCCCAAATGCTCGATTCTATGACAATGGCTTGCGATAGGCTAAAAAATATCAGTACTTCCCTACGCACTTTCTCCCGTGCTGACAAAGATTACAAAGTACCATTTAATATTCATGAAGGCATTGATAGCACAATTTTAATTCTCAAACACCGTCTGAAAGCTCACGAACAACGTCCCGCGATTGAAGTAATCACTAACTACGCTAATTTACCCCAAGTTGAATGTTTTCCGGGGCAATTAAATCAGGTATTTATGAATATTTTAGCTAATGCAATTGATGCACTAGATGAATCGAATCACGGACGTAATCTTGAGGAAATCAAAGCTCATCCTAACCGCATTATTGTGACAACTTTAGTCGAAAATAATTTAGTTAAAATTATCATTGCAGATAACGGTAAAGGGATGAGTGAAGAAATTCAACAAAAAATCTTTGACCATTTATTTACTACTAAAGCAGTGGGTAAAGGTACGGGTTTAGGGTTGGCTATAGCTAAACAAATTGTTGAGGAAAGCCATAGTGGTAAGTTGAAATGTCACTCAGTTGTAGGAGAAGGCACAGAATTTATCATAGAAATACCCTTGTTTTAATTAAAACAAGAAATAGAAAATATAGGACTTATACCATTTTGAAAAAAGAATGCGACAGATGAGTAGGGGCACGGCACCAGTAAGATATTTGATATGCCAAAAGATTGAGGATGCCGTGCCCTTATAAAGAATTTATCTGTCGCAAACATTATTTGAATTGGTATTATATTTGATTTTCAACGAGGAAAAGGAAAAAGAAACTGCCTGTGATGGGGATTAAAACCCTCATCAAGGCTGACTACCTCACATACTGGCTAAAGTGGCTTTTGAGTTGGTACACCCACAGCACGGGGAAAGTTGGCTGGTGTAGCTGCTACCTTACGCAGGTATAAACAGTGACGAATACTATCACTCAGAGGAGTAGTAAATTGTTCTATCACTGCAATTACCCCACCCAACTGATCGACAGCATTGTGCAAAGCTGTAGTTTCCTCTTGTGTCCAATTACCTCGGTAAATAACTGCTAAACCCCCAACTTTCAGCAATGGTAAAGCATATTCCGCACAGACAGAAGCAGGCCCAACAGCGCGGATTGTCGCTACATCATAATTTTGTCGGTGCTGGCGTTGCTGGCCGATTTCTTCAACTCTACCTACAAGAGTTTTGCCATTACTCAAACCCAGTGTAGTCAAGATTTTTTCAATAAAAGTAACTTTTTTGCGAGTAGAATCGAGCAGCGTAATTTGAGAATTAGCAGATGCGATCGCAATAGGAATCCCCGGAAAACCCGCACCCGTACCAATATCAATCACAGATGCACCTGCTGCTAGAGAATCAATAAATTGCATCTGTGGCGCAATTCCCCGCAGCGAATCCCAAAGATGTTTCTCCCAAAACTCTTCAGCTTCAGTAATGCGAGTTAAATTGAACTGGCTATTTCCTTCCAGAATTAATTCATAAAGCTGCTGAAATTGTAACTGCTGTTGAGTATTTGGTTGCCAATTGAGAGTTTTTTGCCAGATTTCTGCCATTTCGGGCAATAAGTTTGTCATTTGTCATTAGGTAATTGGTAATTGGTAATGGGTAATTGGTGTTTGGGGTTTGGTGTTTGTTTTTTCTCCCCTGCTCCCTGCTCCCTGCTCCCTGCCCCCTTGCTTTTCCCAGTCCCCAGTCCCCAATCCCCAGTCCCCAATCCCCAATCACACCGCCGGCTGGGGTTCTTGAACTTTAGCTTTCAATACCTCTGGATCGACAGATTTAAGTTCACCGTGGTTAAGTGTCCAACAAGAATCTGCGATCGCTAACATATCTCCAGCGTCGTGTGTAACGACAAACAATGTCCAATCTTTTTTTAGCTTTGCCAATAAACTGACTAACTGCCGACGCATTGACCAGTCTAACCCGGCTGTTGGTTCGTCTAATAATAATAAATTTGGTTGGCGAATTAACTGTACCGCCAAAGCTAAACGTCGCTGTTGTCCACCACTTAATGCATGGGGTGATGCTGACAGTGATAAATGCTCTAATCCGACTTCGCTTAATGCTTGCCTAACTCGCTCTGACCCTAGTTCTGGATGCCCTAAGCGTAATTCTTCTAATATTGTACCGCCGCAAAAGTGCCGTTCTGGGAACTGAAATACTAACCCAGCTAATTGTTGTAGCTGTTCGGAAATCAGTTCTTGTTCGCGCCAGAACACTGCGCCGGATGTAGGTTCAGCTAGTCCAGATAAAATTTCTAATAAGGTACTTTTACCAGAACCGCTAGGGCCAATAATCAAACCCAGCTGTTGCGGTGCTAATTCCAAGTTTATTCCTTTGAGAATCGCTGTGGGGCTGGCTGTTGGATGATAAACCAGATTTCTAAGATAGAGCATTTGTTAAGATTACCAAAAAGTTGGCGAATAACTGAATCGATGACGCTTAACTACACGCAGAGCAATTAAAAATTTCCCAAAACATTCATAACGCATAACCTGCCTAAAAACCTAATCTCACGGCTAGAGTCATGTACTTATAACTAGGAGTCACAAGCCTATCTAGCTCAAGTTTTAACACTAAAACAAAAGCCAACCTTCTACTTTTCTCTATTGTGGCAAACTTCCCCCTGAAGAATGGCTACAAGCTTGATGGGAACCTGCAAAAATTAGAGAGGTCGAACTATGTAGACAATGCTGGCAAAAATCAACCTAAGTACAGATTAATCATTTTTTTGCATTTTAGGTAACATAAACAACTATTTCAACCGCAATTATTCTGAGGGTTACAATGACAAAATGGTTTTCTGCTCCTCAAGCAATTGTGTTTGCGAGAGTCACTAAGCTTGCTCAGACAACTTTTGCTGCTGCGATCGCATTCAATTTGGGAATGAACCCCACGCTGGCTGGCGATCCTTTCCGTCGTAATGCACCTCATGAAATTGGGGATAAAACAGAAGCGGCTTTTAAAGCGGTTTTTCAAAAAGGTAACTATCAAGAAGCAGAACGTTACTTAAATCAAGCAATATCCAGCGAACCGAATGAACCTTTAGCCTATGCTATGAAGGCATCTCTAGCCTATGCCAACAAAGATTTAACTTCCTTAGACACATACAGTAAAAAAACCCTCGAAACCGGACAAAAGTTGATAGAGAAAGACCCCCTGCGCGGTAATTTATACACAGCAGTAGGGAATTTCCTAGAGGGAGCAACGATGATCACCCGTGAAGGCGCAGGTGGTGCAGCACAAGCCTTAAGTCGCTTGCGGCAAGTTTACCAATATTTAGACAAAGCAGAAGCAGTTTCAGCCAACGATCCAGAAGTAAACCTCATTAGAGGCTATATGGATTTGCTACTCGCTGTTAATCTGCCTTTTTCTAACCCAGACGAAGCGATTCAACGCCTAGAAAACAATGCTGCGCCTAAATATCTTGCCGATCGGGGGATTGCCCTTGGCTACCGAGATTTAAAAAATTACTCTCAAGCCCTAGAGTACGCCAACCGTGCCTTAAAAGGCACATCTGACAACCCAGAGTTATATTATCTCAAAGCCCAAATCCTCCACGCCCAAGGAAAAAGAGACAACAACCGTGAATTAATTAAAGAAGCGATCGCTAACTTCGACACCGCCTTAAGCAAAAAATCCCAACTCCCAACCAGCTTAGTCCAACAAATCGAATCCGAACGCAATAATGCGAATAATCGGTTGAAGAGTTTTAGTTAGGAAATGGGCATGGGGCATTGGGTAATGGGTAATCGGTAATGGGTAATCAGTAATGGGTAATCGGTAATGGGTAATCGGTAAGAGGAATGTTGTTTAATTTGTTCTTTTTCCCCCTTGCCCCCTGCACCCTGCCCCCTTGCTTTTTCCCAGTCCCCAATCCCCAATCCTGATATGCTTATTTTCAGAAAACTGTAACGGAGAAATATAACAGCAATGTATATCCAGTTTCGTGAGTTTAATCCTTTTGATGTATGGATTTGGCTGAGGTTTAGCACGATTCCTTCGGCGCGTGAAAGGCAATATATAGAAGAGGTTTTCAATTCTTGGTTTTATTTAGGTAAATTGGGTGCTTTTAACGCCGAAAATCTTCAGGTGCAAGACACAGGACTGGATATTAGTTACATGAATTACGACGAGCAAGGTTATGACAAAAGCTTGCTGGCGCTGATGCATAACATGGGTGAATTTGAGTATGAAGGGGAGTGGGGACGCTGTTGGTTTGATTTGGGAACCAGTGATGCGATCGCCTTAGATATCTTAATTAACGCTCTCACTCAGCTTAGTGAGGAATATGTCACTATTGAGGAATTATATATCGGTGGCGAAAACGAAGATTGGCCCATAGAGGAGAACGAAAACAACTCTTACTCTATGTACGATAATTAGTGACTTAAGTTACAAAAATGAGCAAAGCAGGAGAAATTCGGGTACTAGCCTTGGGATTAATTCGCGATGGTGAACGGATATTTGTTTCCGAAGGCTACGATCCCGCCAAGCAGTCTACATTTTACCGAGCGTTAGGCGGTGGAGTAGATTTTGGTGAAACCAGCCTCATAGCCCTAAAAAGGGAATTTCAAGAAGAAATTCAAGCAGAATTAACCAATATTCGCTATTTAGGCTGTATAGAGAACCTATTTATATTTAATGGCAGGCAAGGACACGAAATTATTCAACTTTATCAATGTGATTTTGCCGATTCTAAATTTTATCAATTAGAGAGCCTCTTCTTTTCTGAGTCCCCAAACCATAAACATCGGGCACTTTGGATTAATATTGAACGGTTCAAATCAGGCGAATTAACACTAGTACCGACGGAATTTTTCAATTATTTATAAGTAGGGAGGCATAATTATTTGTAGGATGGGTTAGCGATAGCGTAACCCATGCGGGTGTTGGGTTACCCTACGGGAAGCCGCTGCGCGTCTACGTGCCTCAACCCAACCTACGTCCATCTTATATTTAATTCCAACCAACTACTTAAGATTGCTCTAGTTCTTAGCAGAGTCAGCACAATACAGTTCGGTTAATATCAATCAATTGACGTTTAAATCCTGTAGAGACGCGATTTATCGCGTCTCCACAAACCCAAAATCCTGACGAAAAATTCTTAACCGAACCGTATTTAGAAGAAATTGGGCAGAGGGTGCAAAGCGACAAATACCCTATGCTCGATTGATTATGCGCGCTTGTAGCTATAAATATGCTTGATATTGCAATAGACAAATAAAAATAAATTCTTTGTAGGGGCACGGCATCTACAATCTTGTGGTACATCCAATTATCTTACTGGTGCCGTGCCCTTACCTACCCATCTGTCTCCAGTTCCTACAAATAACTTCTGAGAATGCAGAATTAATTTGTGAAAATATCTATTGCATAGAAGAAGAGAATTGTGCTATTTTCTGCAACTTACTTTTATTGTTTAGCTCGTACTAAACATCTAATATGATGTTGAGCCTGTAATTTAACTTTTAGCCTGAAACTTTAATTAAAATTCAACTCAGTTTTAACCAATTATTAGAAGTATCATGAGAGCTTATATGAGGCTTTACTGGGTAAAATTTGATTTACTAGTTATTTAGATAAATTTTTTCTATACTTTTGTAACATAAATAACAATTTGCTGGATATTGATACCTTTAAAATCAAATTCCTTAGAGTATAATCCTAGCGAAATCTGGCTATAGTCAGATTAAAACCGCGCTTATACAGACAAAAGTACATCTCAGGATACTGTGCATTTTCCTAACTCGGATCTACATTTGATATATAAGATTGGTATGTGGAATATAAGGAATTAATAACTTTTCGCTATACCATCTTTATAATTTCTTTGTTATTTTGTATTTAACTGGACAGTTCTGCAGCAGGTGGTGCGTTTAAATATCTATTAGTTGCACCATAGGCAATAAATTCTCAAACATATTTAATTGGTTGACTTAGGCTAATTTATATTGCCAAGTGCAATGTAAATTGCTTAAATCGAGATGCGAGTTAAATTGCAAATTGGTAAATAGTTCATTTCTAGCAAAAACCTTACTTAAGACCATGATTAAAACCGCAAACCAACCTATTGTTTTCTCCGCTTTTATTAGCCCTCTTAGCGAAAAAGACAATCCTAAATTTGATTTATTGCAACCATTACGCCAATGGCTTGACAATTTGGAAATTCACAATCAGAAAGTTGCGAAATTTATTGCCAAACTCATCCCTGCACAATGCCCCTTTGAGCGCGATATCATGCTGTTTGGGCGCAAAATTGCTCATATTCCCCCTATGTGCAAGCTTAATCCTCTTTACGATCAATTTGTCGGCTTGCGTTTTCGCGCACTATGCTATTTAGTAGATAAATGCGGAGAGGATATCCAATCCTACTGCTAAATAAAATTCGATCAAGTGCGGCATGGAAATTAAAATTGAGCATCAACCCAGTCAAGAACGCCTCGAAGAGTTAGGTGTAAAAAAGTGGGGAATTTGGCAAAAAGAAGTTTCAAAATTCCCTTGGACTTATGATTCTCAAGAAACTTGCTACTTTTTGGCAGGAGATGTAATTGTTACGCCAGATGGTGGACAGCCAGTGCAAATGGGTAAAGGTGATTTAGTAGTCTTCCCAGCTGGAATGTCTTGTACATGGGAAATCACCAGTGACGTGAAAAAACATTATTCCTTTGATTAATCAAAATAAAACTTGATCCCCAATATCTTCTCATCTCATTGGGAAAGTAAATATCTAAATATCTCAATTCTTACTCAAATTGTATGGGGGTTCGCAACGATTGTTATAGGATAAAGTTGCAGAATCTGTAAATTGCTTATATCCATATCTCTCAAAATTCGTTGCAACTCCATCACCGAGACAATATTCGTAAAAATAGATGGTTTCATTACCGCTAAATTTGGCAGAAAGTTCCTTCCAAATAGGCGGCTGATAGCCAAATATATAGTTATAGAACTTTGTAGCCTCAGCTTTATCGTAATTATAGCTGCCTGGGTATTGGAAAAAATCGCCGTTGAAGTTTAAGGTTATAGACTTTGCTTGATTTCTGACAAAAGTGATAGAAAAATCACTTTTAGGAAACTGCTTAAATAGCTGTCGGAAACTTTTGGGAGCATAAGTATAAGTAACTTGCTCACCATTAGTTTTTTTGGTAATGTAACGTCCAAAATAGCGTTCAATAGTTTGAGGCGTTTGATTTAACACATAGCGTCCCGCCAAAGCTGGAGGCGCGATCGCACTATTGATTAGTATCAATCCCACAGTCAACCCAGCCAAACCTAGCCAAACATCACGAGATTTCATAGTTATTACCTCCACCTCACAGCCAGGGAGTTCATAATCATGTTAGTGGGAGGCTGATTAATAACGATGCTATTTCATAGCACAATGTTTCTTCCCGCCGCCATATTAAAGAGGAAGTTGACTAAAAATGTTACTACATTTAAGTACCTGGCCTGAGGTCGAAGCTTATCTACAGCAGTCTAGAGGTCTGATTTTTCCTATAGGTTCCACAGAACAGCATGGCCCCACCGGATTAATTGGTACAGATGCGATTTGTGCAGAAGCGATCGCCCGTGGTGTTGGTGAAGCAACTCAAGCAATGGTAGGCCCTACAATCAATGTTGGCATGGCTCTACATCATACCGCCTTTCCCGGTACTATAAGTCTGCGTCCCAGCACTTTAATTCAGGTAGTGCGAGATTATGTAACTTGTTTAGTCAAAGCAGGTTTTACCAAGTTCTACTTTATCAACGGACATGGCGGTAACATCGCCACCCTCAAAGCAGCTTTCTCGGAAACTTACGCCCACTTAGAAGATTTGCAGATTCCCAACGCCCAACGGGTACAATGCCAAGTAGGTAATTGGTTTATGTGCAGTTCGGTCTATAAACTGGCGAAAGAATTATATGGGGATCAAGAAGGTTCCCATGCTACCCCTAGCGAAGTAGCTGTTACCCAATATGTTTATCCAGAAGCAATTAAGCAAGCACCCCTTTCCCCAGAAGTAGCCTCAGGACACAGAATTTACAGTGCAGCCGACTTTCGATTACATTACCCCGATGGACGCATGGGTTCAAATCCCGCCTTAGCCACCCCAGAACATGGTAAGCAATTTTATGAATTAGCCGTCAAAGAACTCAGCAACAACTATTTAGAATTTTTAAACGCAGAATAAAATCAATCGAGAAAAACCCAAAAAATTAGTTACTCAACAAAAAACCGAAAACTAATTTTGGAGGGGGTTTGGGGGACGCAACCGTCCGAAGTTTTGTGGAAGGAAACCTTCCCCACAAACTTCACCCAATCGGGGGTTTGGGGGATTCTCCCCCAAACTTAGGCTTTTTCAACAAGAAACAAATAAATGCTTTAAATTATATAGCTAATACCAATTCAAATAATGTTTGCGACAGATAAATTCTTTGTAAGGGTACGGCATCCGCAATCTTTTGGCATATCAAATATCTTATTGGTGCTGTGCCCCTACCCATCTATCGCATTCTTTATTTCAAAATGTTATTATTTGCACTAATCTCCAAGAATGACGCTAAATCTGAGGTTCGCTAATGGTTGAATTAACTTCAAATGAAAGCCTCATAATATGAAGTATGAATTTTGTTGTTTCAAACATAAATTAGCCTCATCGCAAGAAGAAGTTAAATTTAATCCTCATATTTAAACACACATATTAATTATTAGCTTACATCTTCAAAAAAGCCTGTGATAAATTGCTGCGCGTCTATGACAGCTAACTTCATTTAAACTGATGCATGATTTTAGTTATTTACAACACAAAATTCTCACTTCTGTTACAACGCATCATGTAATTAATTATGAAAAAATATGCATAATTTGTGCCGTAAATCACAATAAATAATTTAATATTACTTCTATAAATTGCTACTGTCTTAAAAAGATTAATTGTTGCCAATTTGGCAACATATATCAGCAGTTATCAACTTCAATTCTTTTATAAAACTCTCTAAATCTTTATTGAGTATTTATGCATACTCAATAAATTACCATATTCTTGAGATGAATAATACCCCAAAAAGTCCGCGTCAAAAAACTGCTTTAATTACCGGAGCCGCTAGTGGTATTGGTTACCAATTAGCCTACATTTTTGGTAGAAATAATTACAATTTGGTGTTAGTAGATAAAAACGCGGATAAGCTAGCTGAAATTGCATCAGACTTTGCTCAAAAATTTAACATAGTTGTCAAAACTTTTGCCAAAGACTTATCTATACCTACCTCTCCCACAGAAATTTTCACAGAATTACAACAATCATCTATTAAAGTTGATGTGTTGGTAAATAATGCAGGCTTTGGTACTTATGGAGTCTTTGCAGAAACAGATCTGACTACTGAACTGAATATGCTACAGGTCAATATAGTGAGTCTCACTCATTTAACAAAATTGTTCCTCAAGGATATGGTAGAGCAAGGCTATGGCAAAATTTTAAATGTTGCCTCGGTTGCTGCTTTTCAACCAGGGCCTTTAATGGCGGTTTATTTTGCAACTAAAGCCTATGTCTTATCATTTTCAGAAGCGATCGCACAGGAATTAGAAGGTACAGGTGTTAGTGTTACTGTACTTTGTCCCGGCCCCACAGCAACGGAATTTCAAAAAACTGCTGCAATGGAAGACTCAAAAATTGCCAGTGTCAATCGGATGATGAATACAGAAAGGGTTGCTAAAATTGGTTATCGCAGTTTAATGGCAAATAAAACAGTTGTGATTCCTGGCTTGAGAAATAGAATCCTCACGGAAAGTGTAAGGTTTACACCCAGAAAGCTGGTGACAAAAGTTGTGAAAAGTATGCACGAATTGAAGAATAGATAATCAGAATTAAAAGTAGGATGCATTATAACGCATCCTACTTTTAATTATTGACATTTAACTCTCAAAATGAGAGGATAAATTGAGTTGTGGAATTTTATGAATAAATATGCTTAGACTAGCAAAGACGAATGCATTTAATTTCAATTCGTAATCTCCGCATTGATACTACTCAGTTTCCTGATGTCAAAAAGCAAATAGAGGACTGGTACACTACTGTTAAGAAGGCAGATTGGCAAAACCTCGAAGATGTAAGAAAAATTTATCGTGATGCAGAAGCAGTAGGAAATTTTACTGTTTTTAATATTAAAGGCAATGATTATCGTCTAATTGTTGGTATTGATTACGAAAACCAGGTTGTCTATTACAAGTATTTTCTGACACACGCTGAATACGATAAAGATAAATGGAAAAATGACCCTTACTTTTGACCAAAATAGCTATCGTCATCTCTTAGCAGAAGTTGTTCCTGTCGCAATAGAAACAGAACAAGAGTACGAACGTATTCTCAAGCTAGTAGAACAGCTAACTTTTAAGAAGAATCGCACTAAGGAAGAGCAAGCTTTATACAAGCTGCTGATCATCTTGATTGAAGCTTATGAGACAGAACATTATCCGATGGAAGAATCTGCACCTCATGAAATTCTCCAGCATATTATGGAAGAGAGTGGAACTCGTCAAGCTGATTTAGTGGGAATTATTGGTTCAAGTGGTGTAGTGTCTGAGGTTGTCAATGGTAAGCGTTCGATTAGTAAAGCGCAAGCTAAAGCTTTGAGTGAGTATTTTAAAGTTGCGCCTAGTTTGTTTATTTGAAAAGGTAGGATATGTTAGCTATTGCGCCTGTATTTGGTGATGAATCTAAAGAGTTTCAAGCTAATATCTAAATTTGGTATAGTGTTGGGTTTCGCTTTGCTCAACCCAACCTAAATCTGTAGCGATAATGTTACAAATTGCTATAAGTTTTACTTAAACGACTTGGTGAATTTATTGCTTTTTTTAACTATTGTTGATGTCAAACTAACTTTTGCTTACACAAAAATTATGAATTTGTGAAGGTTAATCATGGTTGGGCTGGTAGAGGTTAGAGTTGGAGTTTTCCAGTTTTAAAGAGGGTAGAGTAACAGTAAAGGTTGTGCCGACTCCAACAGTGCTATCAACTAATATTTGCCCACCATGTGCATCAACACACTTTTTCGCAATTGATAACCCTAATCCTGTGCCGGGAATTTTATTGACGTTAATTCCGCGATGAAATGGTGTAAATAGCTTTTCTAAATCTTTTTCTGTTAGCCCAATTCCTTGGTCTTGAACTTGAAATTGAATGTAATCTGGCTCGCAGTGTAAGTTAAATGTGACTGGGGTGCCATTGGGAGAGTATTTTAGAGCATTTTCTAGCAAGTTGTTCAGGATATGTTGCAATAAGTTGGGATCGAGTTCATAAAAAAGATTTTCTGGTTCGTCACATCCCGAAACGTTGTAAATAAATCTATCTGTATTTTGAGCACGGGATTGTAAATCCTCTACCAAGAAAGAGCAAAACTGGTAAATATTAATTGGTGTTGGTTGATAGTGAAACTGCTCTTGTTCTACTTGGCCGAGAACCAACACATCTGTAATCAATTGCGCCATGTGCTGGATAGCTGCTTTCCCCCGTTCGATATGAGCTTGTCGTTTTTGGGAATTGAGTATGTCTGGCTGTTCTAAGAGTTCTAGGGTTAAGAGTATGGAACTTAAGGGATTGCGAAATTCATGGGAAACAATGGAGACGAATTGAGATTTCAGCTCATTTAGCCGTTTTTCTTTTTGTAGTGCTTGTCGAATGGCTTGTTCGGCAATATGGTTAGCCAAAGCTACCTGAATCGCAATAATTAGATCCTGTTCTTCAAAAGGTTTAACGATATAGCCGTAGGGATGGGTGGCGATCGCTTCTGTTAAAGTTGACTCATCAGCATGGGCAGTGAGAAACACGACAGGTATCTGAAATTGTTGGCGAATTTGATCTGCTGCTTCAATTCCGCTTTTGTCACCTTGCAGATAAATATCCATCAACACTAAATCTGGTTTGTGATCTGCAACCAGTTCCAAAGCTTTTTCGGCAGAATTAGCAGTTCCAGAGACGTTGTAGCCTAACTTTTTCAAATGCTGTTTGATGTCTAAAGCAATCACCCATTCATCTTCAACAATCAAGATACTGGGTTTAGAAGATTGTTGTGCCATATCATATTACAACCTTTTTTTCAAGAGAATCTTAAATTGACTGCCTCCTTGTCTAGATAGTTGCAGTGTACCTCCAAGTTGCTCTACTAAACCTTGTATAAGTTGCATTCCCAATGAAGTAGTACACTGTGGATCAATATCGGCAGGTATCCCAATTCCATTATCTTTGACAACTAGACAATAATACTCAGGAGTATGCAACCAAAATTGCAGTGCTATTTCACCTTTTTGGTTGGGGAAAGCGTATTTTAAAGCATTTGAGACTAGCTCATTAATGATTAATCCGCAGGGAACAGCCGTATCTAGGTCTAGTTCCAGTTCGCTCACCTCAATAACAAAACGGATAGCCGATTTGTTGGAAGTATAAGAACGTACTAAATCACTGACAAGGTGTTCGACATAAGTTGCGAAGTTAATCCGGGCGAGGTTTTCAGAACGGTAGAGACGTTCGTGGACGAGTGCCATTGTTTTGACTCGACGCTGGCTTTCGGTGAGTAATTTCAGTACAGCAGGGTCATCAATACTACTGGCTTGCAGACTTAATAGACTAGAAACCATTTGCATATTATTCTTAACTCGGTGATACACCTCCCGCAATAAAACTTCTTTTTCTTTGAGGGATGCTCGGATTTGTTGTTCAATTTGTCGGCGTTCTTGCAGTTCGGTTTGCAGTTGCTTGTAAAGTTCAGACTGCTGAATGGCGATCGCCAATTGGTTGGCTATTTGTTGTAACAAATCTATCTCCCAAGCTTGCCAAGAGCGAGGAGCCGAATTTTGATAAACTGCCAACAAACCCCAAAGATTTTCTCCAAAAAAAATCGGCGCGATCGCATAGGCTCTAGCTTGAAATTCTTCTAGCAGCGCAATATGACATTCTTGATGTCCAACTGTGTAAATATCTGTAACCGCAAAGGTTTCGTAGTTTTTGTAGCGTCCTCCTTCAGTTTCTTGCAAATAAGTATCTTCCCAAAGTTTTTTGAAGTTGGGTTTCACCAACTTTATCCAACCGGGGGCAACTGATTCGACAATAAAGTTGCCACTCCAATCGGCATTAAAACGATAAACCGCCGCTCGATCGGCTTGCAATGTATGTCGTACTTCATTGACAGCAGTAGTGAGAATGGCATCCAAATCTAGAGACTGGCGAATTTCATGGGTAACCAGTCGCAGTGCTTTTTCCTGCTTGGCTTGCTGTCTGATAGCTGTTTCTGCCTGTTTGCGATCGCTCACATCTAGTAAAACTCCATGCCAAGCAAAAGCTCCATTCTCCCGTGGTTCCACTTGCGAATTTACTTGCACCCATTTGAGTTTTCCAGAGGGAGTAATGATGCGATATTCCATGAAAAAAGGTTCTAAGTTCTGGATGCAACGGGCCATTAAGACAGCGCGAGGCGGTAGATCATCTGGATGAATCAGCTTGAGTAAAAAGGAAGCATCTTGCATTGCTTGCTCTGCTGTCACCTCAAAGATGGATTTACAGGCTGGGCTAATATATTCAAACCAAATCTGCCCATTGGTTTCTTGAACCATAGTGTAAACCACTACAGAAATTTTTTGGCTAAAGTTCTGCAACCACCTTTCGCTGCGTCGCAAAGCGGCTTCTGCTTGTTTGCGATTGGTGATATCCATAGCAATTCCCATCAGCCGCACAGGTTCTCCCTGTTTGTCCAGCACACAAGCGCCTCTGGCATACAACCAATGAATACTGCCATCTCGCCAGATCAGGCGATACTCTATGTCATAGGAAGAACCTTGTTTTAAAGCGTGCCGGACTTCTTGCACCACATAATCACGATCATCAGGATGAACACAACTCAAGAACAACTCGAAGGAGGGATGAGGACTAATTTCTGCTCCGTTCTCATCGAGGACACGTCCTGCAGCATCGGTTTGAAAGCCAAATAGTTTATATTCTTCAGGCGACCAGTGAACCAGGTTTGTCTCTATATCCCAGTCCCAAGTGCCCATTTTGGCAGCAGAAAGCGCTATTTGCAGTTTCTCAGTCCGTTCTTGAACTCGCTGTTCTAGCTCTTGGTTGAGTTGTTGTAATGCAGCTTCCGCGCGCTGGCGATCGCGCAGTTCTTGCTGTGCTTGTTGATAGAGTTGTGCTTGCTGAATGGCGATCGCTAGCTGATCTGCTATTTTAGTAGTGATTTCTATCTCCTGTGGTTTCCAAGGCGCTTCTGCGGCAGGCTTAGATATCGATAAGCTGCCCCAAATTTTACCGTTAACAACGATGGGCGTTAACAACCAGGCAGGAGGAGCAAACTGAGAAATTTCTAAGTTAATTGGATCTTGAATGCTATCTAATGTATCTACCTGCACTACCTGGAGTTGTTTGAGTTGTGCAGCATAGGGGTTGTCTTGATCGGGAATTTCTAACCCTGTTGTATCTGTTAGTGATGCATCTTGGCGATGAGCCGCCAGCACTTGCCAACATCGACGTTCTGGGAAATACTGCACAATAGTAGTTCTCTGAAGCCCCAATAATTGAGTTACTTCCGCTATTGTGGTTGAGAAAATTGTCGATAAATCTAGAGAACTACGAATTCTTTGGACTACTCGATTTAAAGTTTGCTCTTGCTGCGCCTGAAGTTGTAAAGCAATTTGAGCGGCTTTGCGCTCGGTAACATCTCGTGAAATACATAATATGGACTCAATCAGGTTGTCACGAGTCAGCTCGGGCGCGATTACCATTTCAAAGGAACGTACTCCATTGATTGTTGGAGTTTCAAATTCAATGATCTGCTTTTGCCCGGTTTGTAGTAGTGCTTGGGCAGCAGTTTCCCAAGCATTAACCATTGTCTCTGGGAATCCCAATTCGCGGCAGGTTTTACCTAAAAACACTTTTGCTGGAATTCCTGTGAGTTCTGTCAGGACTGGACTAGTGTAAAGATGGCGCAGCTGGGTATCGAAGCGTTCAATAATATCAGGAGAATGTTCTACCAAATTTTGGTATAGCTGTCGTGACTCTTGCAGTGCTGTTTTGATGGCTTTGCGAGCGGTAATATCAGTAACAAAGCCCTCTAAACAGAGGAGTTCACCACTGTCGGAAAATATACCTCGTCCTCGTTCCCAAACCCATTTCTCAACTCCCGATTTCGTAATAATCCGAAACTCACACTCATAGGGTTGCTGGAGTGCAACTGCTTGCTGAACCATTTCCCAAATGCGATCTCGGTCTTCGGGATGAATTTCCTGCCCACAAGAAATTGTGCGTTCTATTAAGTATTCTTTCTGAGAATAACCAGTAATATTAAATACACTTTCACTGATAAATTCAGGAGTGTAATTGCGATCGTTAGCCACCCGGTACACATAACCAGGTAAGTTGCTAATCAAAGTATTTAAGCGACGTTCGCTAGTTTGTAAAGCTTGATTTGCTAGCAACTGAGTTTGAGTTTTCTCCCAAACACTCATAACTGCTTGCGCCAACCGGCTGAAATTTGCGGGTGACTTGATCAGATAATCATCCAACCCTGCTTTCATCGCTGCAACAGCAATTTCCTCGCTACCAGCATTTGTAAACATAATTACAGGACAATTGCTGCTATAAGCTTTGAGAGTCTGCAAAACATCCAGTCCGTTTGTCCACGGTAACTGATAATCAGCGATCGCCAAATCAAAATTACGCTCTGCGATCGCCTGTGCTAACTCATCAGCATTCACAATTTCTTCAATCTGAAGCCCTGGTAAGTCTTGAGTTAGTGCTTGGATTGTGAGAGCGCGCTCAACTGGGTTAGCATCGATTAGCAGAATTCGTTGCAATAACTGCTCTCGGCTCATGAACGTCAGCTTCCAATACCTGGAAAAATAAATGTATTTTGATGCTGATCGTAATATATCTAGTTAAGTCACACTAGGTAGAAAAGCTAAAGTCATACAAATTTCTAATTAACGCCTAATGTCAATTGAGTCCTGAAACCCTCGTAATTTCGTCGATAGTTCCCAAACCAGGATTTTTTAAGCAGCCTTGAAATCCTGATGGGAAAGGGAAAAGTTTTAATTCACATCACGCGTAATTCCAAATTACGAATTACGAATTACGAATTGCTATTACAAGTTCAGCAATGGCAGTATGACAGTAAAGGTGCTACCACTGCCAACTTTGCTATCGACGAAAATCTCGCCTCCATGTGCATCAACACATTTTTTCACAATCGCTAAACCTAAGCCTGTACCCGGAATCGAGCCTACATTTTCAGCCCGTTGAAAAGGCTGAAACAAGCGTTGTTGGTCTAATTCGGGAATGCCAATACCATAATCTTGAATCCGAAACGCGATCGCATGATGTTGCCCAATGAGGTCAAAATTGACTGTGCTACCTGGTGGTGAATATTTAATTGCATTAGTAATTAAATTGCCTAAGATATGGCGCAGTAGACTCTCATCCCAGAGTGCATCTTCTAATTTTCCAGCACTGTGAAAAACTATAGTAATCTGTTTTTCCGCGCTAGCAAGTTGAACTTCATCAACTAGTTGACGGCAGAAAGCTTCTAAATTCAGGCAGACTAAATCGCATTGTAATCTGCCTGAATCAGCTTGACCAATTAATGAAACTTCATCCAAAAGCTGCGCCATGTTTTTAATCGCAGCGCGAATCATTTGGAAGTGAGAGTGTTTTTTTTCTGTGGATAATTTATTATCGTTGTCTTGCAGCAATCCTGCGGCTAGGAGAATCGTGTTCAGAGGATTGCGGATGTCATGGGAAAGCATCGAGACAAATTCCGATTTGAACTGGTTAATTTCTTTGGCTCTTACCAGTTCGGCGGTACGTTCTTCAACGCAGTGTTCTAATGTTTGATTGGTGGTGCGTAATGATTCCAAAACTTGTTTACGCTCGATCGCATAATGTATGGAGCGCACTAACAAATCTACATTCACTTGACGCTTGACTAGATAATCTTGTGCGCCTTGACGCACGGCTTCAATTGCCAGCTTGTCGTCATTGGTATTTGTTAATACCACAATCGGGATACTGGGCAAACAGTTAATTAACGTTGGTAAGGATGATAATCCCTCACTATCAGGTAAAGTGAGATCCAACAAAATGACATCGTAAGCACCAAATAACTGATCCCTACTTAATTCCTTAACTCCATCTTGTAAGCGCTGAACATGAACAACACTAAAATATTTAGATTGGGCTTGCTTGAGAAACTCTTGTAACAATCTCGCTTCTGCCAAGTTGTCCTCAATCAACAAGATTTTTACGGAGCCTGTCGCCGTCATTTTTTGGTGTCACCTCCTGATTTGTTAAGGGTCAAGGGTCAAGGGTCAAAGGTCAAGGGTCAAGGGTCAAAGGTCAAAGTTTATTAGCTAGTTTCTCTCATCTCCCTCATTATTCCCAATCCCAAATGCCAAATCCCAAATAACCCTACTTGCTGAGGTTGTGGGCCCCGAGTTACCCATTACCCATTACCCATTACCCATTACCCATTACCCATTACCCAATCCCCAACCCCTACTCCGACGGTAATGTCGCCGTAGAAAGCCAAAATTCCTCAATACCTTTGACTATTTGAAACAGCTGGCTCAGGTTGCGAGATTTGGTAATGTAGCAATTGACGTGTAAGTCGTAGCTATGAAAAATATCATCCTCGTTTCTGGAGGTGGTGAGCACGACTACAGGAATGCGCTTGAGTGTGGGGTCGCTTTTAATTTCAGCCAAGACTTCACGACCATCTTTTTTGGGCAAGTTCAAATCCAAGAGGATGAGGTCAGGACGTGAGGCGTTAGCATATTCACCTTCTTGGCGTAAATAAGCCATCGCTTCCATACCATCTCTGACCGTCACTACCTCGTGTGGTACGGTGCTGTTTTTGAGTGCTTCTTGGATTAAGCGGATATCAGCTTTGTTATCCTCGACCAAAAAGATCTTTTTGTGTTTGTCTTCCGTTTCTACGCTCACGCTCGCGGCCTCCGACTGGAATCGTAAAGTAGAAGGTAGCACCTTCGCCCAGTTGTGACTCTACCCAAATTCGTCCCCGATGGCATTCGATAATTTTCTTACAGATGGCTAGGCCCATACCTGTACCGGGATACTCTTCTCTGGTGTGTAGGCGCTGAAAGATGACGAAAATGCGATCGCTAAATCTTGGTTCTAAGCCAATACCGTTATCTTGGACGGAGAATAACCACTCATCTTCTAACCTTTCGGCTCCGATGTGAATTTTTGGTGGTTGTTCGCTGCGGAATTTGATTGCATTGGCGATGAGGTTTTGAAATAGCTGCATTAATTGTGTACTATCAGCCATCACAGTGGGTAAGGGGTCATGGGTAATCATAGCCCCAGTTTCATGAATGCGCCCGCGCAAATTACTAAGGCTGCGATTGAGTGGCGTTTCTACCTCAGTTAACCCAAATGCGATCGCTTGCATATCTACCTTGGAATATGCAAGTACGTCATCAATCAGGGTTTGCATCAAGCTAACTCCCTCAACGGCGAAGTTAATAAATTCCTTCGCGTCTTCGTCAAGTTTGTTTTCGTAGCGCATCTCTAATAGCTGTACATAGTTTGCTACTTGATTTAACGGTTCTTGTAAATCATGGGAGGCGACATAAGCAAACTTTTTCAATTCTGCGTTCGAGCGTTCTAAGTCGTGTGCTAACTGTGCTAGTTCATCGGCTTGACGCAGCACAATATTGATAATGGCTTTGCGTAATTCTAGTGCAGCTTTGATTTCAACAGCTTTCCAGCGTAAAGATGTTAACTGAACGGTTTCTTTCCACAATTCAAAGGATTTACGCGGAACTAGGCGCAGATTTCCTTCTGTTTGGTTGACTTCAAACGCTTCATTGGGATTACCACCCCAATTGACTGTTTGAATCACTTCCGGTCGAAACCATAAAACATAGTTGCGCTTAGATATGGGAATCGCTAATAAACCACTAGCGACATTTTTAAATTTTTCGGCATCTGGATAAATCCGGGGTAGGGAATCTGTGTAGAATACTTCCTCACGGACGTTATTCTTCAGCCATTGCAGTAAAAAGTTGAGGTCTTCTTCTTTGGGAGTTTGTCCAATTACTGTACAGCGATCGCCAAAACAAACAGCCGCACCTTGAGCGCTAGTTAAATTCAGCAAATTCGGCTGATGTTTTACTAACCCATCAATGAAGTTTTCTTCCTGAGACATATATTCAATTAACACTGTTTGAATATATGCCAAATTCATCCGATAGTCGTAATCTTCTGTTTCTTCTCTGGTGGAAATTTCTGTAAATATGACTCTACCTAAGAATTCGCAGGCTTTCCGCAATTCATAGGAAACATATTTCGGTGTTTGGTGATGACAAGCAATTAATCCCCAAAGTTTGCCATCTTTAATCAAGGAAATAGTTAAAGAAGCACCTACACCCATGTTGTGTAAATACTCTAAATGGCAATTCGCCGCATTTCTCAAAATTGAGTTAGTTAAATCAATTGGTTGTTGACTTTGCGGATGATTAATCGGCAGAATTTGTACTGGTTCTGCGTGAGCATCGGGGATTAATCTGATGAAATTAGAAGCAAATAGCTTTCTTGCTGGTTTAGGAATATCTGATTCTGGGTAATGTAAACCTAAATAAGGTTCCATGCTGTCTAGCTTTTCTTCAGCTATGACTGAGCCATGCCCATCATCATCAAATTTATAGAGCATTACCCGATCAAAACCAGTCACTTTGCGGACTTCTTGGACGATAATTTGACAGAAATCGCGCAGGTTTGTGGTTTTTTCTAACTGGTTAATAGATGCTCTTGCTAGGTGGTAAAAGCTTAAAAAGGGAATATTTTCTTGAGAAATAGCTGGTTCTAATTCTAGAATCAACATTCCTTCTGGATTGCGATGAAATACCGCATCAAATACTACGTAGTCATCACCTTTCTTTCTCACCCAAATCTTCGTCGGGTTAATATAATCCAGGTTACCTTCTAATATACCGGCTTTAATTCTTTCGATTTGGAAGGGGTCGAGTAAATCTTCGAGTTTTTTTTGCAATACATCTTCGGGCAATATGCCGAAAACACTCCAAGTATTACTACTAACTTGTAATATGTTCAGTTCCGGTTCCCCCAATACCAAGAGGACACCATGAGGCTGAATTTGACTACAAACGTGAATAGCTGCTTCTTTTAAGCTATTTACATTAATACTTTGTGCTTGGAATTCGGATACCATTCAGATTCTCCTCTATTTTACCGGAGCATCAAAAGTAGAGTATCAATAAATGTTAAACATTTACTGAAGTTTGCACCCTACTTAGATGTGGAAATTTAATTGCAGATGTTGGGAAGGAATGCTCGCAATACACCAGTTGCCACGGGCAGAGAATAAAGAAATACAAATTATAAAAACCTTAATAAATTCACAAATTAACAAAAGTTGGTCATTTATCGACTATATAGCTAATTCTCTGAAGCTGCAGTACTTGATTCATTCTGATGTTGCTAATCTTTTACTTTTACGTGGCATCACGCAGTATCTCCCTTATCTGCTTGCATTCACAGTTTAACAGGCAGTCAAGTTTTGTAGAGATAAGTTATATGAATAACAGGTGATTAATTGATTCGTTTGTATGTAGTTGTGTTACGTATTTTCTATTGTTAAATCATTGTTAAATATTACCACATTTACGCAGAAGGTAAGTGATAACTGTCGATCAAGGCAGATAATGGCTGGTTAATTGTTTATAGAGATTAATTGAAAAATTCAGTGATTAATAGCAGCAAGCTCAACAATTTTATCTTGTAGTTACTGCTATATATATCCTTTGAATATCGCTGACTGTAGCGAGATTTAGATCCCCGACTTTTTAAAAAAGTTGGGGATCTGGGCAGCAACTTTTGCTTAAGTAAGAGCCATAACGTACCACACATGATTAACCCTCTGGATTTGAAGATGTTCTTTTAAAGCTGATTGAAGTAACCCTTGAAACTGTTCGTGACTAATGCCCAAAATCTGTTTTGTTCTCGATGGGTATTTTTGGATATAATCGAAGACATACACATTTTAAATCCGAGTAGTAGACTTTCAATTTTAATTTCTACCACTTTTTTGTGCCTAGATTATATTTAGGACGGGTCTAATGAGGAATTAGTTATCAGAGTCACAATATTGTGCAGGGGAAGGGGGAAGGGGGAAAGGTTAAAGGGTAAGGTTTTTTCCGTTTCACTTTGCCCTGTTCCCTTTTTAATATAGTTATGTTTATTTATGCTTACCTATTTATTGCATTCAAAGGAGAATTGGTATATTTGAGTTCAAAGCTATGAGGACAACAAGAAAATGGAACTCAAAGCGGTTGAAATGCAAATTCCTGAAGGCTGTAACCTGATATTGGGACAAAGCCACTTTATTAAAACAGTGGAAGACTTATATGAGATTATGGTCAATATATCTTCACAGGTAAAGTTTGGTATTGCTTTTTGTGAAGCTTCCGGGCCATGTTTACTCAGAACTACAGGAAACGATCGCACTTTAGAAGACACAGCAATTAAAAATGCTCTCGCTATTGGTGCAGGCCATAGTTTTATAATTTTACTTAAAGAAGCTTATCCAATTAATTTTCTCAATGCTATTAAGCAGTGTCCAGAAGTTTGCTCAATTTTCTGTGCTACAGCAAATCCAGTAGAGGTAATTGTAGCTGAAACCGAGCAAGGTAGAGGTATTCTGGGTGTCGTTGATGGTTTTTCGCCCAAGGGTTTAGAAACAGCTGAAGATGTCAAAATCCGTCAGGGATTTTTACGGCAAATTGGGTATAAGCTTTGAAGGGGATGAGAACTTTGACTAAAGACGCGATGAATCGCGTCTCTACAATTCTTGGCTTTTTTATCTAAGCCAAACTCGCTTTTTTATTGAAATATTTTCAAGAGTAAAAAATGTGAGGTAAAAATGGCTATTAATTATCGAGAAAAAATTATCGCGTTGTGGACAGTATTTTTATTAGGAACACTGTTTCACACTCAACTCGGTTTAATGCCTTTGTTCCACAGTTTATCGGTTGCGGAATCGCAAAAAGCCACATCGATGAATGAAATTTCAGGGATTATGTGGTTAATGTTGGGCTTTTTTGTGTTACCGATGTTAGCAATTATTGCGACTGCTTTTGCTGATTCTAAACGCTATAGAGTGATTCATTTTGGATTGACTATATTTTACAGCGTGATGAATTTACTGCATCTGATTGTTGACTTATTTGTAACACCAATTTTTTGGTATCAAATTGCTTTGATGGCGCTTTTATTGGGTGTGGGTTTACTACTAAATGTTGTGGCTTACCAATGGCTGCGATCGCCCCACGAAAAGGGTAGACAATGGACAGAACCATTGACACAATCACATTTGTAATTCGTAATTCCTAATTACGAATTATTAATTTACCTTTGATATCTGCCCATTTAATGCATTTTAAATCTGGCAGCACGACATTAGCAGCACCAACTCGTTCAACAGGGCCGAGTCCTACAGCCCACATTCCCCCAGCTAAAGCGGCTTCTACACCTGCGGCTGCATCTTCGACAACTACACATTGTGCTGGCGGGAGTCCTAGCAGTTTGGCGGCGAAGAGAAATAAGTCCGGTGCTGGCTTGGGTTTTTCGACACTATAACCATCTGCGATCGCATCTACTTTATCAGCAATGCCCAGTTTATCGACAACGGTTTGGGCATTTTTGCTAGCGGAACCAATGGCTATTTTAATCCCCGCTTGTCGTAGTTCATCAAGAAGTGCGATCGCACCTGGTAATAAATCGGCAGGTGAAATATTCTCAATAGATTCCACATAATAGCGGTTCTTACGTGCCATCATCTCTTGAATTTGCTCTTCTGAATACGGTCTATCACCAATAATCAGCATCAGAGATTCCCGCCGCGAGACACCACGCAATGCTTCGTTAGCTTGGCGATTAAAGGGTATACCTTCTTCATCTGCTAACCTTTGCCAAGCGCGATAATGATATTCTGCGGTATCTGTGAGAACACCATCTAAATCAAAAATTACTCCCCGAATATCGGGAGAATTGGATTTTTCCATAGTCCCTAATCCTGGCTGCAAATCAAAATCGTGCCACTTACCACGCCAATGCAATTTGAATTTCAAACGCGTCCAACCTGGGGGTAAGTGCGGCTGGGCTACTGGTCCATTTTCGCGCATTTGAATGCCACCAAAGCCAAAAATTACTGCTTGCCAAACACCGCCAGCACTCGCGCCGTGAATTCCGTCGTTAGTATTGCCCCGCACATCTTGCAAATCTACCATTGCGGCTTGCATGAAGCGTTCGTAAGCTAAGGCTGATTTCCCTAAATCTGAGGCTAAGATGCCATGAATGGCTGGGCCGAGGGAAGAACCATAGGTAATATCTGTACGGGGTGCATAGTAGTCCCAGTTAATCTGCAATGTTTTTTGATTGTAGGGCGATTCTGCTGATTGCCGCATCAAATACAGCAACATTAAAACATCTGGTTGCTTGAGTACTTGCCGCTTATTTGCACCATCAATACCCAAGATAGCTTGCATGGAACGGGTGCGGGGTTCGTACTTACTCAAGTCAATATCTTCTAATTGAAAAAATCCCTCGTACTGTTCAATTAACCCCGTGTCTGGATAACAGAGAATCCAGATATTAGCGATGATATCTTGCCAGCGCGATCGCTGTTTACTACCCAAATGCAATTTTTCTTCTAGTTCCTTGGCTTGTTCTGGGAAGTTGGCGCGCAGCCAATCATCGATGATAATTGCCTTTTCCAGATGCCATTGCACCATGCGGTTGGTGAAGGTATTGTTATGGACAAATTCGTGATATTCGTCTGCACCAATGACACCGCGAATCTCATAACGTTCGTATTTGGGGTTAAATTCCACCCGGCTACCCCAGAATATCGCCGTATCTAACACAATTTCTGCGCCACAGTCTCGCATCCACTCATCATCACCAGTGGCTTGCCAGTAGTACCATACAGCATAGACGATATCTGCACTAATATGAATTTCGCGATCGCGGCACCAAATCCGCACGTCTTCGCCGTAAGGATCGTTAGGTAATGCCCAGCGGGGTGTGACTTCATCTCCCGTATCTGCACTTTCCCAGGCAAACATCGCCCCTTTATAACCATCATGGGCGGCTTTGCGTCGTGCGCCTTTTAAAGTATGGTAGCGGTAGCTGAGAAGATTCCGGGCGAGTTCGGGTTGAGTATATATAAAAAATGGTAGTATAAAAATTTCTGTATCCCAGAAGACGTGACCGTGATAACCGAAACCTGAAAGGGTTTTGGCGGGGATACTTACCTGATCATCATTTCGTCTGGCTGCAATTAATAGCTGAAATAGGTTGTAGCGGACAGCAAAAGCGGCTGTAATATCGCCTTCAATGGCAATATCGCTTTTTTCCCATAACTCATTCCATGCTTGTTCTTGGGCTTGGAGGAGGGTTACATAGTTAGGAAGAACAGCGAGTTTTTCCCGTGCGGCTTTGTATGGCGCTTCTATATCCCGTGAAGTAAAAACCGTAACAATCTTTTCTGCTGTTACTGTTTGATTAGCTGTCGCTGAAAATGACGCACTCAAGGTAGGATAACCAGGCGCACTGTTCACCTGTAAAGTTGTCTCAGCGCCAAAAATTTGCAACCGGGTCGCCATCCCAATATCAATACATGAGTTACGAGTACGGCGATGTAACCACACACCTTGGTCAGTTTTACCTTGATCTAACCATTCCCAATGATTAAAACCAGGGTTTTCGGGATAACCGTTGATGCTAGCTTGAATTTCAATTAAACCATCAAAATCTAGGGGCGTTATTTGGCAGCGTTGCCCTAAAATATGCTCATCTGCCATACTAGCGAAACGCTCAAATTGCAAGTCTACCGTACTTCCGGTAGGACTACGCCAACGCACAGAACGGCTAATTAAACCCCGACGCACATCAAGCTGACGTTCGTATTGTAATATTTCGCCTTGATCCATACGGAAGCGATCGCCATTGATCGTGATTGCCAATGGTAGCCAATCAGGACAGTTGACAAGTTCTGTATAGACAACCGGAACCTCATCATAAACACCGTGGATAAAAGTAGCCGGTAATGCACGCATATACCCTTCTTCAAAGCTACCGCGTGTCCCCAAATAACCATTACCGATTGTGAAAATGGTTTCTCTGGCGTGTAATTGATCGGGGTTAAACTGGGTTTCAATTAAAATCCAGTCTTTATAAATAAAATCGTGATAATTACCTGTTATATCCATCGTAAATGTCTTGAATTAGTTCAATTTGGCAGTTGGGGTTTGGTAATTGGTAATTGGTAATGGGTATTTCTCCTTATCCTCTTGTCTCCCTCATCATCCTTAACTATCGCCTTGTATGATTTTCCAAAATTTTATCTGCTCTTGGTTTATAAACTAGATGGAATAATGTTTCCATATAGCGAACCCTAGCTTCGGTATTTTCTGGTGCGACAAAGTTCCAGAAACTATAAATTTTCGCTAGCAAAAGTAACTGATTAGTATGTATAGTCCAGTTATATTTACTGCGAACTCGTCTGATCATCCAATTGGAAGTTTCCTCCCAATTTTCAGAATTAGTATCACATTGATGGCAGAATTCTACAATTTTATTGGCTGACCCTTCTAAATCTGTAGGATTAAGCGTAAATTTATGTTCTCGTTCATCAATAATTTCTAAAGCACCGCCAAATTGGGTGGCGAAAGTTGGTAAACCAGAAATCATTGCTTCTAAAATGCTTCTACCAAAAGCTTCAAAGCTGGCAAAATGGACATAAATTCCCTTTTTATCAGCTATGACTCGATAAGCTTCGCTAATATCACGTCCAGGTAGACGCATTCCCAACCAACGAATATGACCGTGCAGATTGTATTGGTTGATAATCTCATGGAGTTTTTGAATTTCTTCGGCTTCTTCTGGGTTAGAAGCTTCTGATGGATGCAATTTGCCTGTTAAAATAAATAAGTTGCAATGGTCTTGCAAAGCCTGACTTTTACCAAAGCATTCAGCCAAACCCGCGAGATTTTTAATAGATATAATTGGCGCTAAAGTTAAAATTGGTCGCTTATCAGGGTTTTCTAAATGACCGAGAATTTGATCATCTTCTTGATAAAAAAGTAATTCCTTGAGATGTTTACGGAGATTCTCATCTCTTTTCTCTACTTCGCTGTAGGGAAAGAAAATACTTTCGTTTACCCCTGGTGGTACAACATTAAATTTAGGACTGAATAAATCAATACCATCAATCACATGATAAAGTTCCGGCATTGTGAAACATTTATATGATTCATACTGTCCCATGCTTTCTGGCGTACCGACAATTTCTTGATAAGAAGAAGTAACAATGAAGTCGGACGCGTTCATGTTAATCAAATCAGCACTATACTGCACTGAAAGATGATATTGTTCTTCAAGATTTTGCCAATATAGATTACTGAAGAGACGTTTTGGCTTTTCTAACGAATGGGCAATATGGCAATGGGTAACTTTCAGCTTTTGCGATAGCAGAAAAGCAACTAAATTCCCATCTGTATAGTTACCAATTAAAAGATGTGGTTTACTACCTTGGAATTCAGCTAATATTTCTTGTTCTGCATCTTGGGCAAATGTTTCTAAATAAGGCCAAATTTCATATTTAGAAATCCAGTTATTTGTAACTTCGGGATTAAATTCTCGGAAAGGTACGCGCAAAATCCAAGCATTTTCTGTCTCTTCAATTTTTTCCCGGCGGAGATTACAAAATGTCCCTTCACAGTTAGGAATTAGGCGAGTGAGAATAACTACTTGCGGTTTAATTCCTATCACATCAAGACCAGCAAGTTTGATTTCTTCCCACAGCTTGTTTTCTAGGCTGCGCGCTTGTTCTAAAACATAGGCGACTTGACCGAGGGTTTCATCTCTACCTAAAGCACCTTCTTGACTCACCCAACCATGTATAGAAATCAGAACTACACGAAACACAGCCGGAATCCTCGCCACAAATGCTTCTAAAATTGCAGGTTGTGGGTTTTCAATCAGTCTTTGGAATAGTTCTAGAGTTTCTCTCACTCGGGAGACAGTATTACCCCAGCCTGGTTCAAAACCTAGTTCTTGCAAATCAACGCGAAATTTTTCGTAAGGCGCATCAGGGTGTTGCTGGCTGAGGAATTTCAGGACTTGCTGCATTTGTTGGGCTAGATGATTACCCGATTGGATGCGATCGTTAATTAGCAAGCCAATACCATCATAGTTCAGCCGATGTAATACTTTAAACAGTACATCTAAACAGTATTGCGGGTCTATTAATACTTGGCTGCACAAATAACGGTTGAGAAACGCTAGACCTTGACCAATATTTCTGGGATCGCTAATCGTGGGAGAATTTGCATAAAAAGGGTGCAAATCTATATCTAAAATGTGAGTTTGGTAGCGATTTACTAGACGGTCTCTTACGCCTAGCAAGTCCTGGGAAGTCATTAGCTCAAATTGAGCCAAATCAGATGTTAATCGCCAAACTTCCTGACTAGCAATTCTCGGTCGGACAACAAACCAAATACTGTCATCTTCCAAAATAATTTCATGACAATAATGAATTAATTGACCTATAGAAGAAGAATGATAAAAATATGTAGGCTTTTGGAATTGTTGGCAATAGTCAGCAAAAGCTTGTAAAATTTCGTTCCTGAGAAAGTAACGCTTACCTGTAGAACTCAGATTAAGAATTAACTGATGCAGCGCACTTTTATCGTCACTATTTAAAGCAGCCTGAACTAGCTCATGCATAGATGAATCCCAGAACTTTAATTAGGTCACGACCTCATGTATTTCTCTCCTCAACAAAGATAGTTGTAACAACTGCTATTTAGAGGTACATTTCCTTTCTAATAATAGTTAAGGGCAATCCCTGGGGCTTCTAGCTGAGGGCAGAGATGTATAAATTTTCTGCAAGAATCGAGATACGCTAATAGATATTAATAAGATTTAATTCGCAGATATTACTTGCATAGTTAAGTACAGGGCGAATGAAATAGGGAAGATCGATTAGAGTATACCCAATACTTGTCGGTTAAGGGCAAAAGGGTAAGGGGAAAAGGGGCAAGAAAAAACCTTTAACCCTTACCCTTTCACCTTTTCCCTAAACCCAATTCCGAGTTGACAATTTTTAACCGAGCAGTATTGAGAGTATACCTAGCTTGGTAATAATCAAATATAAGTTCTATACAAAATTTAAGTAAGTGCGATTAAAGCTTATTAAGTCAACTGTTGTAGAGCAAAAGCATCAACGCTGACTTATCATATAAAGAACTCTACATCAAGAAAGATTAGAAAAACTAATTGAAGTTAGAGAAAAGGGCACACAATTGCGATCGCAATGTACCATCAGTAAAAAGTGTCCCTGTTTTGTGAAATGATCTAAACAGAAATCAAAATTTCTCAGTATTTTCTGGGTTGTCTCCTTACCACTTAAGTGGATTTTTGACAAGGAGATTCCAGTTATTATGCTGATAAATTCTGCTAAATTGGGCACCAATGACAATTAGCTGCGTCAATAATTTTAGTTAAATTGCTGAGTCTGCTTTAGTGGCGCTGATGCCAAGTTTGTCCAGCACAGGGAATGCCTAACTACCGTTGAACCAATTTTCTAGTAAGCATAAATGCTTGTAGACTATATGGCGAGTAGATTACTAAAAAAAAGCCTGCTATGGCGCGTGTGTGTAGCTAACGCATCAATAAAACCGATGAAATCAATTTTGAAATCAATGTTTGCTGTTCAAAGTTGGCGACAAAGACGCGCGGCGACTTTTCCCCAAAGATTACGCAAGTATCTTTACTTGATAGTTGCCTTAATATCTTGCCTGACGGTATTCGTTGTTGATAATTTTACCCCTGCGATCGCTCAGATTTCGCAGTTACCCCGTGAGGAAATTCGCGGAGTGTGGATGACGAACAACGATATGGACATCCTTAAAGAACGCCCCAAGGTGCTGGAGGCTGTGAGTCAACTACGGCGACTCAACTTTAACACTATCTATCCTGTCATCTGGAATTCTGGCTATGTCATGTATCCCAGCGCTGTGGCCAAGCGTACTGGGATTCAACCCTTTGTTTTACGAGGCTCAGATGGGCATGATATTTTAGCAGACTTAATCAACCAAGCCCATCGTCAAGGTCTGTTGGTAATTCCTTGGTTTGAGTTTGGATTTATGGCTCCACCAACATCAGAATTGGTGATGGAGCATCCCAATTGGTTCACACGCAAGCGAGATGGGAGTCAAACTTCCATCAGTGCGGCTGGAGAGGTGATGTGGCTCAATCCGTTCCATCCAGAAGTGCAGCAGTTTATTACTAGCCTAGTGCTAGAAAACGTCACCCAATACGATGCTGATGGCATTCAGTTTGACGATCACATGAGTTTGCCCCACGAATTTGGCTACGATCCATATACAGTGGCGTTGTACACTCAAGAAACCAAGAAAAGCCCTCCTCGTAACGCTGAAGATCAAGATTGGGTACGTTGGCGCGCAGATAAAATTACAGCCTTCATGGTCAAACTTAACCAAGCTGTCAAAGCGCAAAAGCCTCGCTCGATTTTCTCTGTATCGCCCAACTACTACGACTTTGCTTATAAATTTCAACTCCAAGACTGGCTCAATTGGATTAAGTTGAATATTGTCGATGAGCTAATTGTGCAAATTTATCGTCCAAATCTTCAAAGCTTTGTTACTAATATTTCCCGCGCTGAAATCCAACAAGCACAAAAAGTAATTCCTACTGGTGTGGGGATTATGGCAGGATTACGAAATAACCCAGTTCCCATACAGCAAATTAAGGCTCAAGTAAGAGCGGCTCAAGAACGTGGCTTAGGTGTAGCCTTCTTTTATTATGAAAGTCTTTGGGAATATGCCCCAGAAACAGCCGCAGAAAGAAAAGCAGGATTCCAAGCCCTATTCCGCGCTCCGGCATTGCGTGCCAGGATTGAGTAGTGGAGGAAGGGATGAGGGAGATGAGAGAGATGAGGGGGATGAGGAGGATGAGGGAGATGAGGGAGAGATTCAAAATTAAGTCTCCAATTCTGTTCTCTTTCCCCTATCTTCTATTTCCCTTCATCCCCAATACTGCTCGGTTAAGGATTGTCAACTCTTAATTTGGTTGGGGGAAAAGGTGTACCCCTGCGCTTAAGCAAGCTACGCGTAGCGTCTTTGCAGGAGAAAGGGTAAGGGTTAAAGGTCTTTTTTTGCCCCTTTCCCCTTAACCTTTTCCCCTTAACCGACAAGTATGCCTTCATCCCTGTTCCCTCTTTTAGCTTGATTTTTTCTTGGGAATCAAACTGTTATCCCAGGTATATAATCCGACTGTGTCAGGGACTCTGGCGAACCTTCCTGTACGATAGCCTCGTGATAATTCATTGAGAACCTTACTTTTAACCTCTCTCAAGTCTTCAGCATCTATTTCTCCATAAAGTCCATTGATGACTTCCGCAACTGTCATAATTCTCCCAGCATTTTCCTCTAACAAAGAGGTAAGAGCATCAATTAAAAATTGACCCTCATATTGTGTGAGCATGGGTACGACTTTGTTTTTGGGAAGTATCAGAGGTTTCTTCTTTTTCGATGTGAGAGTTTTGGTAGAATTACCACTTTTACTTGAGCTGAGTAGACTTAAGTCTAGGGTATAACAACCAGGTTCATCAGGAATTGCCACCCAACTACTACCTTTACCTTGTGTCAACGAAGATTGAACTCTACCTTTAACTACTTTGAAGACAGTAGGCTCTAACTCTCCATATAGCGATCGCACAATGAAATCAATATGGCACACTGTACCGCGATGTTTTTGCAAGAGCTTTCTAATAGCTTCAATCCGATTCACTGAGTTTTGATACTCCGGTAGCATCGGATAGTCTTGTACCTTGGATGTTTGCTCTTTAGGCGGAGGTACAGGTGCTATTTCTGGTTGTGGACTAGCAGATTGATACTCGTTAGTATCGGTAGTAGTGGCTGATGAATTATCTACCTCTACATTGTCTGAGTCTAGAAGTTCCGAAGCAGTAGACTCTTCTAAATGGTGATCAGACTCAGAAATACCATTGGGTGAAAATTTCTGTGCAGGGAGAAGAGAAGGCGTAAGATCAGCCGCTTCTAGTTTGGCGATGTGGTTTTCTTGTGATGGTGACCAGGTAGATAACAAAGCTTCTACATGATCGAGATGCGATCGCGCCTGTGTATATAAGCGTTCGTACTCTTCTACCATCCCCGCATAGTAGTCTCTTAATTCCAACAGAGGTGTGAGGAAAGTTTCAGGAGGTGGTTCCAATTGTCCCTTAAAAGTCATAAAACCTTAATCAATCCAAATCAGTGTTGCTTTTGTAAGTCATTGGTCTTGGTTTCGCTTTTGCAGCTGGCTTTAGCTGCTGTCTCTTTGGCGGTTGGGGAGGACGACAACGTTCGCAATATAAAGGCCTTGGGCCATAAGTCTCGCGGTTTGTCGTCTCGTTACACTGCTTACAAATAAAGTTAAAAACACGAGTGTGAATTTCTCTTTGATGCGCTCTAACAGTGTATTCTCTAACGCTGATTAACTTACTTGCCATAATAACGAGTGGTAATTTCCGTTCTAATCAATATAGCTATTCAAGCAAATCAAATAACATCAGTATGTATCCAGTTGCCAGTTTTAGCTATTTTTTTGCTGACTCTATAGGTTGTGTGATAGCAGCAATCTCATGGAGTATGAAGAAAAATTTCCTACTATTCTTTCTGAGGTTGTCTAACAAGTCTTAGTTGATACACTCAGCCTTTGGACATCCTCTTCACTCACCCTCAACAAGGAAGAGTTTGATCGGGAAATTTACCCTCTTTTATAAGTTAGCTTGCAGGTGAGTCATAACCAAACATCTGCACTTGGATGCTCAATACTCTCTGGAGGATGCTGGGTTTCAACTGATTCATGCTCTATAGATCTTTTGTACTGGACTGAGAATTTGACTGATTAAACGTTATTTTTTCATAGCAACCTCCCATGATGCTAGCTCAATTAATCATCAATTATGTATTACTAGCTATAGACAATAGATGATTTAGCTTAGTGTACAAAAAGCCCAACCTTCAACCCATCCCTTTTTAGGGGGAAGGGTTGAAGGGAAAAGGTAAAGCAGAAAAGTTCAAACATCATTAGTTATTTCCTCTATGTCTTCATGCTGAATATTTATCTGGCTACCTCCTATGACTTGGGATAGATATAGTCCAATATCTGAGAAAAAAGTGAAAATTACAATTCCCTGATGTGCGCGATCGCACTTTTAAGAATTGTACATTTGGCGATGCCTATCTTTTATTGTTGAAATTGGCACAAATATCGGGAATTTAATTGCACAAGGAACTGAATCTCTTGCTCCCTTCTCCCTGAGGGAGAGGGGCTGGGGGTGAGGGCGAAACCTTCCAACTAAGCGGGTTTCACGTTAAGTTGACACCACTGGCAAGATGCCCACCCCACAAGATTTATAGACTTTATAGACATTGTGTATATATAAATTAGATGTGGTTTATCTTATCTTCTTCGCTTAAAGACTCATCATAAATATCAGAAGGGTCAGGCGGTCAGATAATACTAATCCACCAAAATCCTGATCCAGATAATTTTCTGTAGGAGTTTAGCATTGCTAAACCCTCTACCCAAGTATTTGGATCATTATTAAAGTGATAAAAATTTGGGCTGGGAAGCAGAAGGAATTGGATAATTCGGGAATGAGGGGCAATAGGAATTGGGTAATTGGTATTGATCCCCTTAATCCCCCTCATTTCCTCACCACCTAACACGGCATCAACGCATCCACTCTTCCCAAAACTGCCATATCTTCTGCATCTAATTCCATGCGTGTGCCGCTACGAATTAGTTCCGAAAAATCTTCATTTGGCACCATAATTGTTAACGTATACAAGCGAGAAGTACCTGTATTTTTAATTAAATGAGTGCCTGTTGGCGGTACTAATAAACTATCACCAGTTTTAATTGCAACTTTCTTCCCATCGCAAATAGCTACCCCTTCTCCTTTGAGAACAAAAAACATTTCTACTGCCCATTGATGACGATTTGGTGGTGTGTGTCCACCGACATCAAAAATTTCAACACAACAAGTTAAGGAAGTATTCGCATTGGCTGTATCAAAAATAATTGCTAACCGATTAGTATCATTGGGACTAATGCGGTAAACTTGGTAATCTTTGGGAGATTTAATTAGAGGAATTACACAACGAGTAGCGTGCATTTATGTATCTCCTTGGTTGGGGACTGGGGACTAGGGATTGGGGACTGGGGAATAAATTTTAACTCTTGTACAGACGCGATTAATCGCGTCTCTGCATCTTAGAAGCGATTAATCGTGTCTCTGCAAATTTTGGTTCAGGGCTGTTAAAATTGCTTGGGAATCTGTGACAAAACCAAAGCATTGTTTGACGTTATATAGTGTTGCTAGCCAACAATAATCGGGGGATGTTGTAGCTGTACAATCTTTTACTAAAATGCAGTCATATCCTAGGAAATTCGCATCACATAGGGTAGTCATGACACATTGATCGGCATTGACACCAGCAAAGAATAATGTAGTCTTTCCCAGGTTCCGCAAGATACTATCTAAGGGTGTGTCCCAAAATCCACTCATGCGGTATTTATCCACAAGAATATCTTCCGGTAACTGTTGCAGTTCCTCTACTACTGCGGCTGCCCAACTCCCTGCCATGAGGACTTTAGCACCGTTGGTAGGTAAGGGATGGCCTAAACCTACACCTTCGCCTGTGGGGTTATAGACGTGATGTAAACCAGCACTAATATTTAGTAAATCGGGGCGATTTCCCCAATTCAGCCAAATAACCGGGACACCAGCACCACGTAGTTGGGGAAGTAAATTTTGTAAAGGTGCAATTGGCTGACGGGCTGGAGTCACATCTACACCAATATGCGATAACCAACCATCGGGGTGGCAAAAGTCATTTTGCATATCAATGACGATGATGGTAGCTTTTGCTAAATCCAGGCGCAGTGTTTTAGTTTCTGTTGATAAGATAGCGGGTTGTGGGGTCTTTTGCGGGCGTGTAATATCTGCGATCGCATGGTTGACTGTCCAAGCATTTGGTGCAACTCCCAAGGAGTGAAAAGGCTGATTCATAAAATTGCAAAACCCAACACCATTTTCTATTTTGTACCCTGAAATTCACTTAGGCGTTCGATTACTTAATTAAGGTTAAAATCATGAAGTTTACTATCCAGAATGTTTTGACTGTCACAGATGATGCTTATGCAACTGTTGATGTCCAAATTGTGGACGGTAAAATAGCTGCTATTGGTTCTAATTTAGATGTTATTGGTACGGTAATTGATGGCACACATCAAATGTTGCTGCCTGGGTTTATTAACGCTCATACCCATTCTTCGGAAATGTGGCAACGTGGGGCAATTCGTCCCTTACCTTTAGAATTATGGTTAGCGGCACTGTATGAATTTTCGCAACTAAATTTAGAAAAGGTTTATCTCAGCGCCTTGGGAACGGCGGTAGAAACTTTACTTTCTGGCGGTACGAGTGTAGTAGATCATTTGGTGTTAATTCCTGGGCAAGAATTTGAAACGATCGCAGCGGCGATTCGGGCTTACAGAGAAGTCGGAATTCGCGCTTTTATCGCCCCATTAATTCAAGATGAATCTTTAACAGCCGGGATACCATCGGGAGAAACACAACAAAACCACGAGCCTTATTTTCGTTCCACTGCTGCGACTTTAGAAATTATCGAAGCAGTTGTACAGCAGTTTCATCGCCCAGATGAGGGCGTGAGTATTTTAGTTGCACCTACAGGGATTCAATTGTGTAGTGATGCTTTATTCACCGGATGCATTGAATTAAGCGATCGCTATAATCTGAGTCGTCACTCGCACTTGCTGGAAACTAGGGCGCAGGAAAAACTCGCCCAAGAGAAATATGGCTGTTCGGCGGTGGAACATTTGAAGCGGATTGGCTATTTAAGCGATCGCACTTCTTTGGCGCATTGTGTCTGGTTAAGTGAAGCTGATATTGATATCCTGGCAGAAACGCAATCTACAGTTGTCCACAATCCCCTCAGTAACTTGCGTTTAGGCAGTGGTATTGCCCCTATTTTGAAATATCAGCAAGCGGGAGTTAATGTTACTTTTGGGTGTGATGGTGCCTCTAGTAATGATTCCCAAGATTTACTAGAAGCTATTAAAATTGGCTCAATTTTGCATAATGTTACAGACTTAGATTATCAACAATGGATTACACCCCGGCAAGCTGTAGAAATGGCTTCTTTAGGCGGAGCAAAAGGTATAAATTTTGCCGATAAAATTGGCTCTTTAGAAGTAGGTAAAAATGCCGATTTAGTACTTTACGATCTCACCCATTTATCACTTTTACCTCGCACAGATCCTATTGGTTTATTAGTGTTAGGCAGACCCAGCAATGTAGTCAATAGTGTGTGGGTAAATGGAAAACAAATTGTTGCTGATGGCAGAGTTACCACCATTAACGTTGATGATTTACGACAAAAAATCTTCCATCAAAGCCAGTGGGATACTCAGCGCCAGTCGCAAACTGTAGCCCAACTTGCAGCACATTATCGTTCAGTTATGGGTTTGAATCAATAATTATGAATTCATAATTCGTAATTTGTAATTCGTAATTACTATAAGACTCATATTTGATTTTTGAAGTTCAGTAGGATGCGTTAGCGCTAGCGTAACGCATCAGCCCCAAAGCTTTTTGTGCGTTACTGCTGTAAATAAAAAGCTGCAAGATTTAAATAACCTTGCAGCTTTCTCATATTAATGAAATCAGATAATGCACAATAATCTCTGCTTTACTAAGCGAGATGATGGCAATATATCTAGGAAGCTAATGCAACTTCCACTAATTGCTGTAATTCACCTTTTTGGTACAGTTCAATTAAGATATCTGAACCGCCAATAAATTCACCATCAATAAAAACTTGGGGAATTGTTGGCCAGTTAGAATATTCTTTAATTCCTTGACGAATTTCGGCATCTGAAAGCACGTCATAAGTCTCGAATGGTACACCCAAAGTGTTAAGAATCTGCACAACGTTGTTAGAAAAACCACATTGGGGCATTAACTTGTTTCCCTTCATGAAAACAAAAATCTTGTTTTCTTTAATCAGGTTATCAATTTTCTCTTGAGTTTCTGGTGACATGGTTTTGATGTTTCCTACTTTTGCTTATAGTCGAGAATCAACAGTCAGTATTTAAACTGCTAAGAAGCGGCTGTTGTCTGCCAAGCTTCAGGAGTATAAGTTTTTAATGCTAGGGCGTGAATTGCTTCAGTTGACATAGCTTGCCGCAAAGCACCGTAAACTAACTGGTGTTGTTGTACCAGTCTCTTACCTGCAAACTGCGATGAAACTACTGTTACCTGATAATGGTCACCACCACCAGTCAAATCTTGCACTTGAATCTGGGCATCTGGCAGTTCCGCTTTGATCATTTCCTCAACCTGCTGCGGACTAATCATCGCAATTCCTGAAAAAACTTCTTTTCTATTATTAACAAATATAGAGCGATCGCCTTTACCAGTCGCAAGTTTTGGCAGGTTTACGGCTGAATTCGCTCTAAGCAAGGGTTTTCGAGAATACATTAACGGCTGGCAGTTAATTTTATCCTACCAGTAGGGTATTGAGAAGCCACTGTTGTTACAAAAGAGAAAACTGCTAAATTTTGATTATTTTTGAGAAGAGGACGAACTTCCACCTTGGCGGGGATAGGGAGTATCCACAAAACCTAACTCAAATAACTGTTGGTAAGCTTTCTTGCCTAATTCTCTGGTGGGGTTTTGACTTTTGATAATTTGGATTAACAATGGTACAGCCAATTCTGACTGATTTTGCGCCCGATGTACTAATGCTAGTCTATAAGTAGCTTCGTCTCGCTTCTGGGCGCTATCTAGGGCTTTTTTCCGCTGAGAATCAGAAACTCTAATATCAATTCCCGAAAAACTCGAGTTGAGATCTTGGTAAAAATTAGATAGCTGGTTAAAAACCTGACGCGCTTCTTGGAGTTTCTTGGCAGCTACGTCATATTTTTGGGAATCCACAGCGGCTTGTGCTTCGCTCATCAAGCGATCGCCACTTTCAATGCTCAATAGAGTGCTATTTTGCGCTACAGGACGTAGGTTATTGGGATTGTTAGGATCAATTGGTTGTGCTTGGTTATTGCTGGGTAAATTAATTACCTGAGCATTCACTGGTGCTAGCAGACAGAGGGCTGCTATGAGTGATAAAGAACTGAAGCGCATCCAGGGAACAGCAGCGGCTAGGTTCATGGGATCAAATCGTGCGACAAAGTATATAAAAAGTAACGGAAACTTCGGGTATCTTAACTCTGTTTTCGTCTTTGACCAAGCAAAGTAACATACTAAGTTTCTTTGTTTTAGACTGAAAAACAGCTTAATTGTGTTCCCTCAGCCCATAATCATAGTATCTAAAATTGCTCCTATGAATGATCCCAACAATTTAACAAATTCTGGTAACACAGGTGTACCAGCCAGCAATCTGGGCATAGTGTTACAACGCGGTGGTGAAGAATTAATTTTAGAAAAGGTTTTGGATCGTTTCAGTGTCCGTCTTTCTACCGATATTCCTCGCGAACAATTATCTCAATTTAGTTGGGGAACTTGGCACCAAAGCATTCCCCAAGCGAGGCTAGAAGTTTTTACAGTCGTACCCAACCAGTTAGATACGGCAATGTCCCAAGCACGTGCTGACCAAAATGTGGCTTTTGCCAGTCATATTTACAAACTCAAAGATAATCCTGGGACTTTTGTTTATCTCAATGACCAAATTACAATTCAATTTGCCAATGGAGTTGATGCAGCTAAAATCAATGCTCTCGCTACTTCCTTTAATTTAGTGCAAGATAAACCAGTCCTGGGTTTACCTAACACTTTTGTGTTTCTTGTCAGCAAACAAGCCCAAGAAAATCCCATTAAAATTGCTAATCAATTGCAAGGAATCAAAGAAGTATTAGCAGCTGAGCCGAATATTTTGGTACGGCAAGAAACTCATTACAAACCCCGCGATCCGCTTTATCCCAAGCAATGGTATCTTAACCACAATGGCAGCAACCAATTAGCCGCGGGTTCTCATATTTCTGTAGAATCGGCTTGGGATATTACTCGCGGTGTCCGTTCTGTAGTTGTAGCGGTGGTAGATGATTCTTTTGACTTGAACCATCCCGATTTTCAAGGCAATGGTAAGATTGTTGCCCCTAGAGACTTGAAGGAAAATGACTTTTTACCTTTACCAGATGTAGAGGAAACTAGCCACGGTACAGCTTGTGCAGGTTTGGCTGTAGCTGAAGAAAATGGTAAAGGCATTGTCGGAGTTGCCCCAGGTTGTGCTTTAATGCCCATTCGCACCACTGGTTTTTTAGATGATGAATCGATTGAAGATATTTTCAATTGGGCAATTGAAAAGGGCGCTAGTGTGATTTCTTGCAGTTGGGGAGCATCGGCTGTTTATTTCCCCTTATCTTTGCGCCAAAGTGCAGCTATTACCCGTGCCGCTACCAAGGGACGCAATGGTAAAGGCTGCGTGATTTTGTTTGCGGCTGGAAACGCCAACCGCCCGATTAGCGGTACTGTGTTTGAGCGTAATTGGCCAAAAAATTTACTTTCTGGCGATACAGATTGGCTCAGTGGTTTTGCGGTACACGCAGATGTGCTAGCTATCTCAGCAGCTAACAGTTTGGCTAAGAAATCTGCCTATAGCAATTGGGGTGAAAACATTGCCGTATGTGCTCCAAGTAACAATGCTCCCCCTGGGATGTGGTTTCAGGATCAAGGGTTTATGGAAACACAACCTGCGATCGCCACTACACTATCAGGATTAGGAATGCTAACTACCGATCAATTAGGCGCAGCAGGTTACGATGCTGGCGATTTTACCAGCAACTTTGGCGGTACTTCTGCCGCAACTCCTGTAGTTGCAGGTGTAGCAGCCCTAATTCTCTCGGCAAATCCCGATTTAACCGCCAAACAAGTTAGGCGAATCTTGCAAGAAACCGCCGATAAAATTGTGGACACCAACCCCGATCCGCAATTGGGTTTCAAGGAAGGAACCTATGATAGTAACGGTCATTCCCAATGGTTCGGCTATGGTAAAGTTAATGCCGCTAAAGCAGTACAAGCTGCACAGCAAATGCGTGCAGGTACATCAACTGCTACTAAGCAAGTCAAGGGCAGAAATGACAGTAAATTAGGAATTCCAGATAACAATAAACAGGGAATCAAAAGTGCGATCGCCATTTCTGAGGCGAGTTTGATTCAAGATATTCAAATATCAGTAAATATTACCCATGATTTCTTAGGGGATGTAGAAATCTATGTAATTGCTCCCAATAACCAGCCAGTTCTATTACAAAACCGCACTTTAGGTCGTCGTACCAACTTACAAGCAACTTATACAGTGCGATCGCATCCAGCCCTCAAACAGCTACTATCCATATCAGCTAAAGGTAACTGGCAATTGCAAATTATTGATTATGTACCCCAAGATATCGGTCAGCTTAATAGTTGGGAATTAATTTTAAGTGTTTAGGGCATGGGGCATTAGAATTAACAATTCAAAATTCAAAATTCAAAATTAAAGACATTTTCAGTCGGGAATTTAAACCACCACTGAAAATCTTCTACTTGTAGACGAAGGGGTCTTAAACCCTTGAATGTACGATAAGAAATTGTGTATGAGGTATGGGGTATTAGCTATTAAATGAATGCCAAAATTAAGAATTAGGCATTTCGACAAATGTCGGATGAGTAATTTCTGTTTCTTGGTGACTCAATTGTTGCAAAGCTTTAGCTAAATCAGCAGTTAAGCGTTTAGCATTTTGTTTCACACAACCGTTACTATAATCGGCAACTTTGATAGCTGGGGCAATGTTAATCATCACATCTGTACCCCAATTGGGATAAGGCTGACTGTAATTAATACTAATAGGTAGAATTTTAATTCCCAAGTCTGGCTGACTGGCTTCCGCACTTATAGCTAACCGTGCAATTCCGGGTTTGAGGGGGTGAACTTCCCCATCCCGATAAATCCCGCCTTCTGGGAAAATAACTAAAGTTTTTTTCTGCTCAAGTAGCTCAATACCATGACGCAGAGTGCTAATTGCTGGACGCTTGGGATCGATAGGGAAACCACCCAAGTGGCGCACAAACCAGCCTTGGAGTCCTGTACATTCGCTGCTAGTCACCATAAATCGTATGTCTTTTTTTGACCGACAAGCGATCGCAGCATAGGGGACGAGTAACGCATCCCAACGGGAACGATGGGTAGGTGCAAGAATTATCGGCCCGGTGGTGGGGAGATTTTCTTGTCCGGTAATTTGAATGTGACCAAAGAACGCTGGTAACAGGACGTGACGACCTAAAAGATACGCAACAGGCGCTAGCCAAGAAGAAACCCCTGAGGTAGTGTGAGCCACCTTGTGATTTGCGGCGGTAGTTGCTATTGTTTCTTGACAGGTAGGATGAGCAGAGTAAAATTCCATCATCGTGGTGGCTGCTGATTTTGTGATAGATTGTGACGAAACCTTGATTAATTACACCGTAATTTTTCTTTTGTTACTTGTGTCCTACCTATTGGACAGTTTCATCTCTGTCTGCTAGTTTCTTCGATGTCGTCGGGTAGCAAACCAAGCTTGCAACTGCTGACGGCAGGTAGACTCTAAAATGCCTCCAATGACTTTGAGACGGTGATTTGAAGCAGCACTATCGGGGATGTTGATAACAGTACGAATGGCACCAGTTTTGGTATCGTCTACTCCATACACCAACAATTTCAGGCGAGAGTGTATAATGGCACCGGCACACATCGGGCAAGGTTCTAAGGTGACATAGAGAGTACATTCATTCAGGTGCCAATTTTGTAAAATTTTTGCAGCTGCCCTTAAAGCAATAATTTCTGCGTGAGCTGTAGGGTCTTTGTCGCGTTCTTTTCTATTTTCACCCTCCGCCAGCACATTACCCCCAGCATCGACGATTACAGCCCCTACAGGTACTTCTCCTGCATCACCGGCAGCTTGTGCCAATTTTAAGGCATGGGTCATCCATCCTCTGTGAAGAAGATATTCCGGGTCTGCAATAGACATTTTAAAAGTGGTAATTGGTAATTGGTAATTGGTGATTGGTAATTAATTAAATCAAATTTTACCTGGGTTTTAAGATTTTAATCTGTGCCAATTTTAAAGAATTGGTAATAGGTCAAATTTAGGCTGACTATGTCAAGTTTTCTAGATAAAAGGAAGGTAATATTTAGTGCAAGAAAGCTAAAAGTATGAAAGTAAGAGATGGATATAGTCTGTTAAGCGTTTTGAAACCAAAATTGGTTTTGGGGAAAAGGTTAAAGGTTAAGGGTTAAAGGTTTTTGATTTCCCTTTTCCCATTCTCCTTTTTCCTCTTAGCCGACCATTTGAGGTATTGAGAATTGTAGCTTTAGTTCCGCCATGTCATTTTAGGTTCATGATTTAGATAACATACAGCAAATAGCTGTTTCATGAAATAGAAAAAATTATTATCAAACTCTTGTGGAGCAGGCATCTTACCAGCTACAGGCTGATATCATTAAATGAAATTTGCGCTAATTTTACCAATAGTTATTTAATGTTACAAGCCCCCAGATTTATCTGTGGAATCAATCGCAAATCCAAAATTGTTTGGCAGGAGTAAAAGGGAAAAAGTCAGGATTGATTCCCCTTTACCCTTTCACCTTTTCCCCCTTCACCTCTATTAAGGTTTAAGCTTTAAAAATACGCCACCTTTGAGCAATCCCGGATCGTTACCGTAACTGCTAACTGTGAGCGATCGCAGATTTTCAAAAAAGGGTTTCCCTACTACTTCTACTAGTTTAAGAATCGGTAACTGGCGTTCTACAAGCTTTTGGCTTTTTGTCCAGTCAAGATATATGTAACCTTGATTAGGCTGGGGAATAGCTGCAATACTATCTTGGAAATCACGATTTTTAATTAAAGAGTTGTCTTTAGCGTTGAGAATTTCCGCCATTGTCTCTAAATCGGAAGCGAAAATTTCGTAATTCCCTAAAGTAGTATGCACTCCCTGAACTTTTGTCTCTACTGTGTAAGCGGAAGGCTTAACATCAGCTTTATTGCTATTAGCGATTAGTTCAGTCCAAGCAGAGATTTTTTGTTGATTGAGGCTGAGAGAATTCACATTCAACCCTTTAGCTGACGCGATCGCATCTAACCGCGCAATTCCTTCGGCTACTTTCGGTGATTGTTCCACAACAAACACCCAACTGTTACTGGCTGGCTGCTTTTGAGGTAAAAGTGCGATCGCATATTCGCCTTCTACCCAGCTAAAGATATCTTCAGGTAGATTGATCCCCCAACGGTTTTGCAAATCTGTTAATGGTTTCGCCATCTTCGATTTCACACCTTCCTTAGAAACCGCTAGGGTTGCTGTAACCTGTTTCCAGAGTTTGGCTAAATCGGTGTCACCCAAATTACTTAAATTAGTACCAGAGATAGCTAAACCAGCTGATGTGGGGATATATTGCAAAGCGCCTACAGGTTTAGATAACGATGGCGCAGGAGAAGCAGTCACATTTTCTAGGGAAGTTGCACTTAAAAAGCTTGTTTCTGCGATTAATCCTTTGGAGTTCAATACAAAAGAAATTATTTCGCTGTCATAAGTTGATTCTTGCAGTTCTAACCCTTGCCATTTTGCTAAGGAAGGGAAATTTAAGAAAGCTGCAGCCACAGCACCTTTAGGTAATTGTTCTGTAGCTTTCTGATATTGCACATAGCTGTTTAAATTTAAATCAGGAGCTTGGACATTATTAATCGCATCTTTGAGTACTTTCAAATCGTTAGCGAATAAGACAAACTCATTCCCAACAACCGCACCAGCGAGAAATTCTTGCTTGGGTGGTGGATTGTCGTAAATTAGCTTTACACCTTCATATTCTTCGGTTGCTAAATTTCCCCCAGCCAATACCCGCTTAGAAAACAGCAAATCTACAAACTCACGACTTTTTTGTGGTTGCGTAGTTGCTAGCGCCAGTAAATATCCAGGTTGTTGTCCATTTTCTGGTTCGCGATCAATATCTAAGCTAGTAACAGCGAGAGTAATTTCATTACCTAACCAAGGTTGAATATCTTCTTGGTAATCGATATTACTCTTAGCCAATAAACTAGTTTTTAGCTTCGATAATTCACCTTCACGCTCTAACGCCTGTAATTTGTCTGGATTTACTAATAGAGAAACTGTAATCGGAGAAAATTTCGATACAAATATAGCTGCGCTAGATTGCGGAGAACTAGAAGCCACAAGGTTAACTGGACTTTTCACGAAAAACCAGTAATAACCACCAATCACAAACAATATGAATGCGATCGCACCTGCTACCAGGAAGGTGAAAAACGAGCTTTGCCTGTTCACATTTAACATACTAAAGTTAAAAATTTAGGAATCGATGCTCATGCTACGGTTACGATCTTCATGTCAACATAAATAATATAGGATTGTTTACAAAACCTCATGACAGGCAATTCTCCTAATCAACCCATTGCCCACATTAGCGTTGAGGAACTTGCACAACTTCTCTCAACCAAAGATTCCAGTATTCAGCTAGTGGATGTGCGCGAACCCCAAGAACTCGCGATCGCTAGCATTGAGGGTTTTGTTAACTTCCCTCTCAGTGAATTTGCAGAATGGGGCGAGCAAGTCCCCACCCTCTTAAATCCTCATGCTGAAACCCTAGTGCTTTGCCACCACGGTATGCGCTCTGCTCAAATGTGCCAGTGGTTACTCGCTCAGGGTTTTACTAATGTTAAAAATATCACAGGTGGCATCGCTGCCTATTCTCAGCTAGTTGACCCTTCAGTGCCGCAATATTAGGGACTGGGGAAGAGGCAAGGGGGCAGGGAGCAGGGAGCAGGGGAGAAAAGCAATTACCCATTACCAATTACCAATTACCCAATGCCCAATGCCCAATGCCCCATGCCCAATGCCCCATGCCCTATTCCCGTTTCCGCAATTACCCTGTAGATATATATCTAAAGTGAAAAAAAATCCGTGCTAACACATACATTTTTTCCTAAAAGTTTGTGGAAAAATATGCCTATGTAAGCCACAATGTAGATGACTACAACCAGCTTTCATGATAATAGTCAAGCCCTTTTCCAGAGCGGCTGAAGAATCAATTAAAATATAAATTAATATTAATTAATTTCTGCTAGATAAATAGTTAGCAATGTTAACTCACAATTAGTTATAGTAGGTTACTATTAATAATTTTTTTTCATTTGCGGGGAAACCCAGACAATTTTTGCAAAGTTTCATTAAAATTTTTTGCCTCAGCCAAGAATACCTTATGCAAGTCCAGTTGACAAATCGACAACAGCATATACTTTGGGCAACAGTACGTCATTATATTGCTACGGCAGAACCTGTAGGGTCAAAAGCGTTAATTGAAGAGTATGACCTAGGGGTGAGTTCAGCCACAATTCGCAATGTGATGGGTGTCCTAGAAAAATCTGGTTTACTATTCCAACCACACACATCTGCTGGACGAGTACCTTCGGACTCTGGATATCGCATTTATGTAGATCAGCTAATTACACCATCAGAAGCATTGGCTAAAGAGGTAGAACAAGCACTGCAAAAACGCCTACATTGGGAAGATTGGAGTTTAGAAGCTCTATTGCATGGCGCAGCGCAGATTTTAGCTAGCTTGAGTGGTTGTATCAGCTTGATTACCATGCCACAAACTAATACAGCATTGTTACGCCATTTGCAATTAATGCAAATTGAAACGGGGCGGATCATGCTGATTGTGGTGACAGACAACTATGAGACGCATTCGCGGTTAATGGATTTATCACCAACACGAGAAGAAACCAAACTCGATGCGGAAGTAATCGATCGCGAATTGCAAATCGTCTCTAACTTTTTGAATAGCCACCTGCGGGGGCGCAGTTTGTTGGAATTAGCCACCCTAGATTGGAGTGAATTAGATCAAGAGTTCCAACGCTATGGTGAATTCCTGAAAACTTCCGTTGCAGAATTAGCCCGTAAAACTGTTGCACCTACAGCCACACAAATTATGGTTCGGGGTGTGGGGGAAGTTTTGCGTCAGCCAGAATTTTCTCAAGTCCAACAAGTGCAAACAATTATCCATCTGTTGGAAGAAGAACAAGACCAGCTGTGGCGATTAATCTTTGAACAGCCAGAGGTTGAAGATCAGAACAAGCCACGGGTAAATGTTCGCATTGGTGCAGAAAACCCACTCGAACCAATACGTACCTGTACCTTGATTAGTTCTACTTATCGCCGGGGTAGCATTCCCGTTGGGAGTGTGGGAGTTTTAGGCCCCACACGCCTAGATTACGAAAGTGCGATCGCTGTTGTAGCTGCGGCTGCTGATTACCTATCGGAGGCTTTCAGTTAATCAGATGACATCATGACGAGAAAAATTGGCTTTGGGTTGTTGTGGCTAGGATTTATTGTTTATGCATTTTTTCTAGCCCCACCCGATCGCCCTGATACATTCGAGTTAATCAAAAATTTGAGCATTGGGCAATGGCAAGGTATTAACCCTTTAGTCATTGCTCTCTTTTACATCATGGGTATTTGGCCTGTAATTTACAGTGCTTTAGCACTTTTTGATGGGAGAGGACAAAAAATCCGAGCTTGGCCATTTGCGAGTGCATCTTTTGCAGTCGGAGCATTTGCACTTTTACCCTACTTAGCCCTACGCCAACCAAATCCACAGTTTCAAGGACAAAAAAACGCTGTTCTCAAACTGCTAGATTCTCGTGTAACGGGAGTTGGTTTAACTATAGCCACAGCTATTTTAGTTGCCTATGGTTTACAAGGTAATTGGAGCGATTTTGCACAACAATGGCAAACTAGCCGCTTCATCCATGTGATGAGCCTAGATTTCGCTTTACTGTGCCTATTATTCCCTGCATTACTAACAGATGATATGGCACGTCGCGATTGGAAAAATCCTGCATTATTCTGGCTAATCACTTTAATTCCCTTGTTCGGCCCCCTCATCTATTTAAGTGTCCGTCCATCTCTACCAGAAAGGGAATTAGACACATTATCTAGTCAGCAACAAACAGTGACAAATTAAATTTACGCCTCCAGATTCATCCAGGGTATGCGATTTTGGATTTTGGATTTTGCGGAAAGTTGCGTGCGGGGAGGTAATGTTAGGCGAACATTTTCGATATTATTTTTCACAAAATAACCATCCTAACGCCTAACACATCTTTGCATAGATGGTAATGCCAATTCAAAATTTATTTTTAGACATTGTATAAATTTCTGGTAGCTGCCACCAAGGAATATGGGGATATTCGTGATGTTCTTTGTGGTAGCCAAAATGATAGCAAGTGATAAATGACAACCAAATTGGACGGTCGATAGTTTGAGTATTGTGAGGCGGAATATAACCTTCAATTGGCTGCTTGTGTGGTAGAAAAGTACCAAAATAAAATAATTGTAATGAACTTAAAAGCGCTGGCAGTGCCCAACAGTAATTTAGATTAGCGGCAGGTATGTGAAATAAATGAAGAAAAACTCTATAGATAATAGTTATAGAAATTATCTGCCGCCAACTCAAATAATTTTTCATGAAATGGAAATACCAAGCAAAGAAATTATCATGTTTACCATCGTGAAAATCAGGATCTAACTCACTGGCAGGATGATGATGGTGTAACCAATGCTTTTGTGATAATTTTTGATAAGGTAAAAATCCATATATTGTTAGACACAGAGACCCAATAAAACGATTGATTCTTGGATGACTAGGCAATACAACCCCATGTATAGCATCATGAGCAGTAATAAATAATCCTGTATATAAAAATGTTTGCCAAATTATAAAAGCTAATAATATCCAAACATTACACTGAGAAAAATCAATCCAAAATAAGAAAATCTGGCTTATCGCCCATACAATAATAATTAAAATAGCAACTAAAAGTCCCTCAAATTGAGATTTAATTCTGAATGCTGGAATAAATTTATTTTCTGTATTAGGTGGTTGTTCTAACTGGATCATGCTTTTACTCCATATAGCACTCAGATGAACAAGTAGGATGCGTTATTAACACATCCTACTTGAAAGAATTACATTTTAATAGCGAAATCAAGTGTCTTTTAAATAGCAATATACAACAGTATTTTGTGACAAAGGAGCAAGCTTAACTATTTTCTTTGTTATTAGAGGCTATCTAATCTGAGTTCTAAACTGCCGCTACTACCTCTATAAGGGGGAAGCTTGGAATTATTCCTTTCTCTTGAGCTTTCTAGAGGTTTAGGCGTTGACTTTTGGGTCGGAATAGGCAGTAAATTTTGTGATGATGGTTGATTGATAGTTGCTAATTCTTCTTGCAATATTTTCTTATAAATTCTAGGCAAAGAGCTACTAACAGAATTAGTTTCTATGCCATATCCTAAACTTGTCCAAGTAGAAGACAATCGCCGTAAAACATCATTCAATTTGCCTTGGTGCAGCAGTTGTGAAATATTAATTCCCCAAAATTGAGAATCGCTCAACCAACGATAAACCACTACATCTTGATATTCAGCCTCAAAACTATAAGAAACCCAAAACATAAACTGCGTCGGCTTGGGATGATAGCGGGGGGCAATTTGAAACCAAGTAGTGTTAATAATTTGATATCTACCCGCAGCAGTTGAGCAATTGCCAGTGTTAGGGCCAGTTACAATGGTGACACATATTTGAGGATGACGGCTGAGGTCATTAAACTGCTGACCACCATATAACAGCGAGTAAGGGCGTTTACCACTGGCTTCACTAGCTGAGATAGTTCGCATTAAAGCACGGATGTAAGGATCTCCGCCCTTCATTACTAAAGGAGGTTGTTGACCTTCAAATGTGGGATCGGAAGGCGATCGCAAATCTCCGGTAATATACCACTGTAATAAGCAGACGAAGCCAAGCAGCGCAGCTATTGGCCCAATTAGTTTTTCTACACCTTTAAATTTAAAGCTTTTCAGAGTTTGACTCCTTAATCTTTATCTTTTATCTAACAAAAATAGCTTATGCACTAATTTCGGCAGAATTTAGCGCAGCAGTACTGTGTTCTGTTTTAACTTCTTAAATCAAAACTTTCTACACTGGGGATTGGGGACTGGGGACTGGGGACTGGGTACTGGGGACTGTGGGAGCAGGGAAGAAATTTCCATTACCAATTACCCATTACCAATTACCCATTACCAAACCCCAAATCAAGCAACGTTAGTAAATAACTCCCTAAAGTTTTTGGCAGTAGCCTCGGGTTTAGAAATAATCTCTAGAACCTTATTGCGTGCAGTGGGTTCAAAAAGGGCTTCTACGCAAACCTGGGCAACTTTTTGCCGAGGAATGCTACCATCGAACAACGTATCAGCACCCTGCATCACTATCGGATTAGAGTTATCTTCATTCTTCAATCCACCAGGCCGCACAATCGTATAGATTAAGCCGCTTTTTTGAAGGTATTCCTCAGCTTGCTTTTTCCAAACTAAAATTAGCCAAAACAAATTTAGGGGATGGAACAACTGAGAAGTACACAAGGAAGAAACAAAGACAAAATGCTCAATTCCCTTTGCTTGAGCGGCATCTACTAAATTTTTACTACCTTCAAAATCTACCTTATAGGGCCCAGTAGGATCGAAGCTGGGTTTGGCACCGGTGGCACACAGTAAGACTGTACTATCACCCAAAGCTTCTGTCAGGGTTTCGGGTTTTAACACATCACCCACTACCAACTGTGCCTCTGCGGGCAATATTTCCCTAGCTTTCTCAGTATCCCTGACTAAAGCACGGACGGGAATTTTGTGCGCTATGAGTTCTTGTACAATCCGGCGGCCTGTTTCACCTGTTGCCCCTGCTACAAATGCTTTCATGAGAAACGCTATCCTGGGAAACTAATATGTGATTGTTCAGTTCTTTATTGTAGTAATTCTACGAAGTCCATGACAGATTCATGAGGATTCCGTCAAAATGGAATCTAAGTGCGAAATACCCCACGTTAGCTGGGAACGATTAATATAGACCAACGCCAAAGGATGCAGGAACGCATTTATGCTTTCAAGAAACGGCGAATATCAATCATTAGAAATAAAAGAAAATGTTTTACCTGTAGCGTCCAGTGCCACAGCAGCAGAGGACGCATTAACAGGATTACCTGTAGCAATGCCTACAAAATTTTATGGTAGCTACAGTGATTGTATGGAGATGTATGCGCCCTCGGTAATGGTTGCAGAGTATCTTAATACTCACTCTTCCTGGTTTTCGCGTTGCGCTGAACCGATGAAAGTTCAACCATTAGGAGAAAATGGCTACGCTTTAATCATTGGTCGTTTTGGCTCCTTTGGTTATGAAGTTGAACCAAAAATAGGGTTAGAATTATTACCTGCTGATGAAGGCGTATATCGTATTCGTACTATTCCAATTCCTGATTATCAATCGCCTGGTTATGATGTAGATTATCGAGCATCCCTACAGTTAGTAGAAAATGTATCTGACGCTACTGAAAATTTTGCTAAGGTGACGAGAGTAGAATGGGAATTAGATTTGGTCGTGGAACTTCACTTCCCTAAGTTCATACAACGACTGCCCAAGTCTTTAATTCAATCTACAGGCGATCGCGTACTGAATCAAATCGTCCGTCAAGTATCTCGTCGCTTAACCCGCAAAGTCCAAGAAGATTTCCACCAATCTTTGGGTATACCCTTTAATGCTGCTGCTAAGAAAAAGCGGTAAGTAGTCAAGAGTTGCAGAGACGCGATTAATCGCGTCTGTACAATAGTCGCAGAGACGCGATTAATCACGTCTGTATAAAGGTCAAGTGCAGGTAAAGAAAAAGAGATTGAGCAAGTTACCTTGAAAGGCTAATCTTTGACCCTTGACCCTTGACCCTTAACCCTTGACCCTTAACCCTTAACTATGCATTCGTCAAAATTCTTTGAACAATTTGCACTCCAGTGATAGCCTGCCAAGCGAACAGCCCTAAGAGTGTGAAATTTAATAAAATATGAGTCATCCGCGCCCAATTTGCACCCTTTTGCATATAAGGAGAAAGGGCAGCGGAAAATGCAATCAAACTAGTCATACCAAGGCCTGCTAGCAAGTGAGGGCCTACAAATAATTTGCCATTATTGATGTAGGTGACAGCCATCCCTCCAACCGCACCCGCTACCATCAAAGCCAAGAGTATAGAGCCGATTTGATAATGTCTGATGTTATATCTACCTTTAATCAATTCTTTCTTCTCTTCACCCTGAGCATTTCTAGTACGCTGTACTTTTAGCCCCAAATAGGCAGCATAGATGGAGATTGCCAATAATGCCCACATCATGATGGGGTGAAAGAAGTTCAGCCAATATTTTAAAGATGGAGAAAGTTCCAAATTCATAGTGTTCCCGCCCGATTCTTAAATCTTCATAAAAATTAGCATAACTCTATTTCTCTGTATTGGCGGCAGAGAATAAAAAGATGCCAGTATAGCGAAATCTCAACCTAGAATAGTGACTCAACCCCCTTGCAAAAGTGGATAAACAATCTCAGACTGAATTCTGGGACTAGATCAATCAAAACTGCTAGGGCAAAATCTCTTCCATGACTGAAAACACTGATATGTTGCTGCTAGGAACTGCCAAAAGCGGTGATATCAAGCGGCTGGGGGCGCTACTGGCTGCTGGTGCTAAAGCGGACGTGTGCGATCGCGATGGTACCACGCCGTTAATGTTTGCGGCTAATTTAGGCTACACCGAAATTGTGCGATCGCTCTTAGATGCTGGGGCAAATGTTAACCTCCCTAGAAAGCGTTATCACCTTACAGCCTTGATGCTAGCAGCTAGCGCCAATCAACTTGATATTGTGCAGCTATTAATATCTAGAGGTGCGGATGTCAACGCTACGAATGAAGATGGTAGTACTGCGTTAATGGCAGCCGCACTCAAAGGTCATGTGGATGTGGTAAAAGCCTTCATAGCTGCTGGTGCTAAGTTGGAAATCACCGATAAAGATGATGACACAGCTTTAAAGTTAGCAGTCAAGCAAGGACACGCAGCAGTTGTAGAAGCCTTTATTCAAAGCGGTGCAGATGTCAATCTCCCCGATGAAGATGGTGAGACGCTGTTAATGAATGCGGTTGATTTAGGACATCTCGCAGTTGTGCAGACACTACTAGCGGCTGGGGTTGATGTGAATGTCAAAAATCAGGATGGTGGCACAGCACTATCCGCCGCAGCTGCTGCTGGCAACATTGAGATTGTCACAGCTTTACTCGATAGAGATATCGATATTAATCTTCAAGATAGCGATGGAGAGACAGCCCTACACCTTGCAGTTGTGGAAGGTTATCTAGATGTAGTGCAAGCATTACTCAACCGTGGTGCAAATGTCCATATTAAAAACAACCTGGGTGATACACCAATACTTGTAGCCGCCTTGCAGGGACATAGCCAAATTGTCGAGGCGCTGCTGCGTAGTGGGGCGGATGTTCATGATAAAAATCTCGGTGAGATCCCTTTGACTTTAGCCGCACTCCAAGGCCATGTTGAAACCGTGAAAGTTTTACTAGACTATGGCGCTGATGCCAATATCCCCGCAGAGGATGGTAAAACAGCTTTAATGAAAGCAACTCAACGCAACCACCCAGGGGTTTTGCAGTTACTGATAGCTAGGGGGGCTGATATCAATTTTCAAGATTCAGCCGGGGCAACATCATTAATGTGGGCAGCTTCCGGCGGTTTTCCTCAGTCTGTCAAGATATTAATTCAAGGTGGTGCAGATTTGAACTTAAAAAACCGTGGTGGTTATACAGCCTTGATGATTGCCGAATTTAACGGGTTTAGAGAGATTGTGCGGAGTCTGCAACAAGCAGGGGCGCAGGAGTGAATTGGGGGCTTGGGGCTGGGGATTGGGGAACTCGGGGCCCCCTCTGGGGATAAGGGGTAATGGGGACTGGGGATGAGGAAAAATCTCTATTACCAATTACCCCATGCCCAATGCCCAATGCCTAATGCCCCACATTTTTGTGCCAATTTGTCATCTTTCGGCTGGTTAATTGAGCTATGATTCCTTGATTAGTTTACAAGCAGAAAACTTTATTGCTGGGATCGCAACTCAAGCGCGATCTCTTGTTCATGGTACACAATATTCATGATTAATTATCTTCAGCCTCATCAATAAACAGTAGTTTTTAATTACTGACTACTTTTATTTATGCTTAATTTTTATGATTTAGGCTAAGTCGATAAATTTTTCTATTTGTATTTGCTTGGATTGGTATTATAGCAAAAAATAGCAGAAAAATCAAGCTGCTTTTTGCAACAGATTTTGTATGTTTTTGAGTAATCAAAACTTAAATTAACAAAGCTTTATACTTGTTTTAGCTAAGATATAAAGAAGCAAGTTTTGTCTATCAATAATCTATAGATATTGAAGAGAGTAAGAATATATTTCTGGCTCTGAAAGCTTTGCTGCACAAGATTAAGGAAGAAATTGAAACACCAAGATAGAGGAGGCAAAACGCTTGCGCCTCAAGCTTATTAGAGAAGTAAAAATCAATCAGAAAATTTATTTTTTCTTCTTACCTTTTACCTGTTCTCTGCCTCGGCGTTTCCTACTGTGCTAGATGTACACAATATATAGTTTTTCGTTTTGAGGAAAAGTATTGTAACGATCAGTTTTGATGTATCATACTGAACCAGAAAGTATACAACTCATACAAAAGGTCGTGGATACGGGTATTTTTAGCCTTACAGATGCAATAAAAATTTTCAATTTAATTGAGGATAAATTTAGCAGTGAGTGATACAATGCCCGAATTGCAAAAGCTGTCACAACACTTCTGGGTAGGATTAGGCTGCCAACAAGGTGTATCGAGCAAGTTGATTGAGACGGCAATTGAGCAAGTGTTGAGAGAAAATCAACTGAATCAAAGCGCGTTAGCCAAAGGCTTTGGCGGAGCCATCGCAGGTCTTGCTACCATCAACAATAAAGCTTCAGAAGTGGGTTTAGTAGAATTTTGCCAGCTACATAATTTTTGTTTAAAAACATATCCTGCAGAAATTCTCCGGCTGGTCTCTGTTCCCAACCCAGGGGAAATTACGGCTCAAGTAATGGGAACACCTAGTGTAGCGGAAGCAGCGGCTATGCTTGCAGCAGCAAATATCGATTGCCAATCAACGATAGGCTTACAGATAGGGGAAAATGAGGAGCAATTTTCAACCCATCAGTCTCTACAGTTGAATGCACATTTAGCGAACCTCACTCCGTATTTAATTGATATTGGAGTTAGGTGCTTAGTACCTAAACAAATTTTTCGGTTAAATGATGAACCAAAGGCAGTGACAATAGCCGTGGCAGCTCTTATTCCACCACTCTCAGAAAATAATTTAGCACGCTAGAAACAATCGCTAACACAATTGATCCTAACAAAGCTGGTATAAAACCCTTAATCTCAAAACCCGAACCAGGAGTTAGTCCACTGGCTAACCACAAAGTTAGAGCATTGATGACAAAGGAAAATAAACCAAAAGTCAGTAAAGTAATTGGAAACGCGAAAAACCGCAAAATTGGGCGAATAAACCCATTAACAAGTCCAATAACCACAGCAGCAATCAACGCCGCTACAAAACTCTTGACCTCGAAGCCATAAACAACTCTCGAGGTAATTAATAAAGCCACCGCAGTAGCCAGCCAAGTTAATAAAAAGTGTTTCATACGCAAGTTGTAAGGGAATAGGGGCTAGAGCAGGGAGGAGAGGAGATGAGGGAGATCAAGCAAGGGGGCAGGGAGCAGGTGAGCCAGCGCGGTCTTCTCCCAAGGGGAGAGGCTAGCGCCAAGGGGGTTTCCCCTATGAGCGACTGGCGAATCCAAAGGAGAGCAGGGGAGAAATAATTAGTGGCAAACCCCAAACACCCAACACCAATTACCAATTAGCAATTACCCATTACCCATTACCAAACACCCCATACCCATTTTCTTATTTATTTAACGCTGTCGCTGCAATCTTCCTAACAGTACTTGCCAGGTTTCACCACCAGCTACGCCGTCAGGTTCTAGCCCATAGCGGCTTTGTGCAGCTTTGACTGCTGCATCTGTTGAGGGGCCAAAGTCTCCATCTGCGCCACCTTCCAAGAATCCCAGCTTTTTCAATACTTCTTGTAATTTGCCTACTTCATAGCCACGGTTCCCTAAACGCAAAATTGGTAATCCATCTGTGGTGTATTGAATACCAGGGGTACGTTCAACAAAACGTGGGATTTGCGTAGTAGGAGCTGGCGTAGTCCGAGATGGAGAAGGACGGGTGGGTGTCCTTTGGGGTTTGGTAGTTGTATTTTGTCTAGGTTGAGCAGGTTTTGGCTCTGGTTTAGGAATATTTCTATTAGGGTTGTTCGTGGAAGCAGGCGCAATTAATGCTGGTGTAGATGTAGGGTTAGGCTGAGGTGAAGTTACTGTTGATGGTGCTATTGCTTGGTTGGGGAATAACTTTTGCCAAGTCACAGCATCAACAATCCCGTCTGGATTTAAGCCAGCTGCTTGCTTAAATCGAGAAACGGCAGTTGCAGTATTAGTGCTATAAATACCGTCAACGTTACCCGTATAAAAGCCCAATAGTTTGAGAGCTGCTTGCAGTTCAGATACCCGTTCTCCTTGACTACCAATGTTTAGGGTAGGGCGGTTAAAGTTAACTCCTGGAGTGGCTTGGGAGATTTTCTGTGGTGCAGCAATTGTGACTACCGCAGAAGCAGCAATCAACACAGGCACAGAAGACAATATGAGTAACCAATCCAACTTATTGGAGCTGCGAAAGCGAAATACTTTTAGTGAATCTAAGTAGCTCAAGATACTTAGTGATAGGCTGCCTTTCATGGTAATTGCCACCAGAATCTTCTGATGCTAATATTACAGCCGCTTGAGCATATAAAAAAGCTGTACGTTAAAATTACTGAGTGCTAAGTCTCTCTGATTGGAAAGTGCTGATTCAATAGAGACGCGATTAATCGCGTCTGTACAACAGTGTGGAGTAAAAATACCATTGAGACTTTTATATATACGTGGCGCTATGTACTCAAACTCTTAATTATGTTTGACAAATGTGTAATAAAGTCTTCATCAGTCCAATAACCATCATGGCTTTGCGGATTCCACGATTGCCAAATGTTGCCAGAATCAATCTCGATATCTTGCTCAACTATTAAATTATAGGAAGGCGATAAGGGTTTTAAAGGCCATGCTAAAACATCATCTTTGTCATAGTAGTTAAACCATTGAAAATTAGGATTGGGTTTATTAATTGCGATGATTTTGGCAAAGCCAGCTACAAATAATGGAATATTGCAACCAGTAGTAATAAGATATTGCAGTGATTTCAATCTTAAGAAATCTTCATGCTCTGGTTGAAATACTGGATAATCTAGACTATTTATCTGCCAAATTCCCTTATTATTTTGAGCATCCCAAAGATAATTAGAGATAACTTGGCAACCTAAAGAATGAGCCAAGATAATTACAGAAATATCATTAGAAGACAAGGCTATTCTGGCAAGATTTAGGGAATAAATAATAGATTTTTGGATTTTTTTATACAAGCTGCCATCATCAGTAGCTCGGTGTTCTAAGGTAGATGCATCGCTAAAACCAAAGAGCATAAATTTTCGTAAATCTTGCCAAGCTAGAGATGCACTTTGGTGCATATTTTCCCAAACACTATATTGATAATCTTGCAACTCAAATTGATAATAGATTGCTTCAAAGTGAACTTTTTGCCAAATATCTTTACCTAAAGTTTTTTCTAAAGATTGTTTAAGGCTTTGGTAATATTCTTGTTCCGTTTCTCCCATACCGTGGATGGTGAGAAATGCTAAGTTTTTAGTCATATTTAGAAGTGCTGAAGCGTGGGAGTCTGGTTAGTCTATCAGGAGTTGCCAGAAGAGAGGATGTGGGGTAATGGGGCGATCGCACTGATTTTATTGTTAAATTAATTTAAGCTTTGGCGATCGCACCTAAAATTTTTGTGGAAATCAAATCGAAAGGCGGTTTATGGCTTTAGTGATTGCTGGAGAACGTAGTGGAGTAGGTAAGACAACAGTTACACTGACGCTTTTAGCATCATTATGTCGTCGGGGTATTACAGTACAATCGTTTAAGGTCGGCCCGGACTATATCGACCCGATGTTTCATCAGCACGTAACTGGTCGTGCTTGTCGGAATTTAGATCCAGTTTTGACTTCTGAAGCTTATATTCAGCAATGTTTTGCCCGTCACAGCCAAAATAGTGAATATGCTTTGGTAGAAGGCGTAATGGGGCTGTTTGATGGGATTAAGGGGACTGGGGCTTGGGGACTGGGGACAAGGGGACAAGGGGATGAGGGAGCAGGGGAGCAGAGGGAGCAGAGGGAGCAGGGGAAAAATAGCAAATTACCCATTACCCATTACCCATTACCCATTACCAATTACCAATTACCCAATGCCCCATGCCCCATGCCCCATGCCCAACCCATAACCGATTTTGCCAGTACTGCACATATTGCAAGGCTGCTGAATTTACCTGTGGTGTTGGTAATTGATTGCAGTCGCTTATCTGGTTCTGTAGCAGCGATCGCTCATGGTTATCGTTCTTTTGATCCGAGAATTAAAATAGCGGGTTTAATACTCAATCGCGTAGGCAGCGATCGCCATCTTTCTCTACTCAAGGACGCTCTAGAATCATTACAATTACCCATTCTTGGGGTACTGCGTCGTCAAGATAATATCACCATTCCCGATCGCCATTTAGGTTTAGTGCCTACAGCAGAACTCCCAGAATTAGATGCAGTGATCAGTCGGCTTGCTGATTTAGGGGATACTTGCTTTGACTGGGAAAGGTTATTGCCTATGTTGGGGACTGGGGATAAGGGACTGGGGACTGATAACAACGGGACAAGGGGACAAGACATTTCTTCCTCATCTCCCTTATCCCCCTCATCTCCCTCAATAAGGATTGCAGTTGCACGCGATCGCGCTTTTAATTTTTACTATCAAGATAATCTTGATTTGTTGCAAGAGTTGGGTGCAGAACTGGTTTTTTGGAGTCCGTTAGGAGATTCTGAATTACCAAAAGATGTCCAAGGTATTTATTTTGGTGGCGGATTTCCAGAAGTTTTTGCCCAGCAACTAGCAGAAAATATTAGCGCTCGCGATGCTGTAAAAACAGCAATTATGCAAGGAATACCTGTAATTGCTGAGTGTGGGGGATTAATGTATTTGTGTGAGCAAATTATTGATTTTGCAGGCGAATCTTGGCCAATGGTAGGAATTTTACCAACATCTGCAACGATGGATAAACGCTTAACTTTAGGATACCGTCGTGCTGTAGCTTTGCAAGATAATCTGTTAGTAAAGACAGGGAAAACTGTTTACGGACATGAGTTTCATCGTTCTCATTTGACTTTGACTAATCCTCAGCCTTTATGGGAAACCTATCGCTATGATTGTGATGAAAATATGGGTTATGAAGGATGGAGTTCACCTATCAATGTTTATGCTTCTTATGTTCATTTACACTGGGGGAATAGTTTAGAAATTCCGCAGTCTTTTATTAAAGAATGTCTGAAAATAGCCTCATAATCAACGTCAATTTATTCTGAGAAATTCACGCGATAAATTAATTCATCAGAAAATTTACCTTTGATAAACTCTGCATTATTTTTGACTTTGTACAATTTAAACCCCAGCTTCTCAAGTACTTTACGAGAGGCAAGGTTGTGCTGATTAACTGATGCGTGCAGCGATAACAAGTGAAAGCGTCGTTGTGTTTCTGCAATAGCTAAAGAACAGTAATCACTGGCGTAGCCTTGGTTTTGATAACCCACAAATGTCATAAAGCCAATTTCTGCATATTTATCTTCAAAAATCCCGATTTCCACCATACCTACATATTGGTTTTGAGCATTAATAGCAGCCCATTTGAGCCAAATCATCGTTGGGTTATCGGGTGATTTTTCTAGCGCTGCAAACTGAAATTTTCTCCTAATTTCTATGAGGCTAGGAACTGAATCTTCAATATATTCATACAGAAGTGGATTGCTTATAAAAGAGTAAAGGTTATCAGCGTGCTGTTCCGTTACTTTTTCTAAGCGCAAGATTACCGCATCAGTTGGCATGAATTTTTTGCTTTTCTGTAAATTCTGTATGTTAAGCTCTAGATGCTGCGTGACGCTGACAGCAGAAAATACACTCTTGTCTATTAGAAGAAGTATAAAAGCTGAATTGTAAAAATTATACTAATTAAAAATTTAAAATTATTTTCTGTTCTATATTAAAAATCACCTCTAACAAACACCAAACACCCAATAACTAATAGTAATATTTTCATTTTTCATTGAGTTTGCGAATCAGACGCGATAACTCACGAATGATATTCACCGCAATTTCAGGAGTTTCTTCAATAGCATCATAGAGTTGTTCTTGGGTAAGTTCCAAACACTCACAGGGTTCTAAAGTCGTGGCTGAGGCGGAACGGGGTTGTGTATCAAAAACTGCCATTTCGCCAAAGTACTTGCCTTTGTCTACCTCTGCCAACTTTTTTTCGCCAATGTGAACTTTAACACGGCCAGATACTACAATATAGAGCGATCGCCCTTCTTCTCCTTGCCTAAAAATGGCGTGATTTGAGGGAAAGGTTAGCTCGTTCATCACCGAAGCAAGCCGCACGATAAAATCATCCCGCAATTCTTTAAAAATCGGGACTCGCCGCACAAATAATAAACGGTCAACGCTGGTTAGCATGATTGCGAGTTAAAAATCAAACATTATTGTAGGTCATCTTTAATCGTTAGCTAGTAGGATAACACTTGCCAAAGCTCGCCAGCATAAATCTGCTTGATTCCTGCATAACTATATCTAAGAATGCTCAAGAGGCAGGTAAAAGAGAAAACCTGTATCCTTTACAATACTTGTCGGTTAAGGGCAAAAGGGGAAGGGGAAAAGGGGTAAGAAAAAACCTTTAACCTTTAACCTTTTCCCCAAACCAAATTCCGAGTTGAAAATCCTTAACCTAGCAGTACTGCTACCCTTTCCCCTTTCTCCCTACAAAAGTTTACATATTATCAGTGCGATCGCGCCTAATTACTTACGTAGCAATCATAATTTCTGTAACGAAGTACTAGGATCAGTTAAAGGCATCAGTGAACTGGCTGACTAGTAAGCTTTGCTTCATCAGCGGCAATTCATTGATAACTGTAATTTAGAAAAGGTTGACTGCTAAGGAATGTTGTGGAAATGGGGCTTTCGCCTATTAATATTCTTCCTAGGGCTGTGGCTACTCGTAGTTCTGGGTTCCCGGTTACCAGTCGAAGTTTTCTGGTTTCAGGAAGTCGGCTACCTCCAAGTATTTCTGCTCAGGCTGGTTACTAAGACTACTATATGGGTATTTGTAGTTGGGATAACTGCTGTCTATCTGCTGGTAAACCTCTTTTTGGCAGAACGGCTCAAGTATCCTCCGCCAGTGACGAGTCAGCCACTCAGCAGTGAGTTTACAAGGCTTCTCAGTCCTCAGTCCGATCCTCGCAATTTAGCCCGTAGTTTCGATCCTCGACGCTTTCCCGCCATCAGATTGCATTGGCTGCTACCTCTGGCTTTGGGCTTCAGCTTGTTGGTGGGATTAATGCTGGCTTACTACGGTGAAATTGCCATTTCTTACTGGAATCCAGCATTTAGTAAGACTAGTTTACTTGTAAGCGATCGCTTTCAGCTAGAGACAATATGGCAGCTGGCAAGGCAAATATTTTCCCAAGTTTGGTATTTAAGCTTAGTTTTGGGAATTGCGATCGCTATTTTAATTTATCCTCGATTGTCGCTTAGGGCGATCGCTATTGTCATAAGTCTGCTCTTTGGGCAGATAATTTACCAAAATTGGGCAAAGATACTGCAATATTTCTTTCGTACTGCCTTTAACGACACTGACCCTTTATTTATTAAAGATACCAGCTTTTATATATTTTCCCTGCCAGTATTAGAATTACTAGGACTCTGGCTAGTGGGATTATTTTTTTATGGCTTAATTGCCGTTACTCTTACCTACCTCCTATCCGGCGACAGTCTCAGCCAAGGATTTTTTCCAGGGTTTTCGCCACCACAGCAACGTCATTTATATGGCTTGGGTGGTGCATTTATGGTAGCTGTGGCTCTTAGTTATTTATTAAGTCGTTATGAATTGGTATATTCCAAGCGTGGGGTAAGTTACGGTGCCAGCTACACCGACGTAGTAGCACAGCTGCCAGCTTACAATACTTTATGCGCCCTAGCAGTAGCGATCGCCTTTTACTTCTTATGGCGAACAATCTTTTGGAGGCCGAAATCTCCCCATCGTCAGTTAGCTTTCTATGGTTTAGGAGTTTATTTTTTGTTGGCGCTGGTAGGTGGTTTGCTGATACCAAATGCAGTGCAATATTTAATAGTTGAGCCTAATGAATTGCAACGAGAGCAACCCTACATTCAGCGTACTATTGCCTCAACTCGCCAAGCCTTCGATTTGGAACCAATTGATACCAGAAATTTCAACCCTCAAGGTGAATTAACAGAAGCTGATATCAAAGCAAATGAGCTGACCATTCGGAATATTCGCTTGTGGGATCAGCGCCCACTTTTAGAAACTAACCGTCAGTTGCAGCAAATTCGACCCTACTATCAATTTCCCGGCGCTGATATTGACCGCTACACTCTAGAAACAGAAGCCGCCAGTAGCCGTCCTGCAGCACCAAAACAGGAATCATCATCCCCACCTCAGGAAATTACAGAACGGCGACAAGTATTAATTGCAGCCAGGGAATTAGACTACAGTGCAGTTCCCCAAGAAGCACAAACCTGGGTGAACCGCCATCTAATTTATACCCACGGTTTTGGTTTTACTCTGAGTCCTGTAAATGTAGTTGGCCCCGGTGGATTACCAGAGTATTTTGTCAAAGATATTAGCGGTGATAGCAGTGCCCTCACCACTGCCAATCAAGGTATTCGCAACAGTATTCCCATTGGGCAACCCCGGATTTATTACGGTGAAATTACGAATAACTATGTAATGACTGGTACTAAAATCAGAGAACTCGATTATCCCAGTGGTAGTGACAACGTTTACAATAACTACGATGGCAACGGTGGCATTTCTATTGGGACAACTTGGCGACGTTGGCTATTTGCAGCCTATTTAAAAGACTGGCAGATAACGTTAACCAGGGACTTTTTACCAGAAACAAAAATTTTATTACGCCGCAATGTTAAACAAAGAATTCAAGCGATCGCACCTTTTTTAAAATATGACAGTGACCCTTATTTAGCAGTTGCCAATGCCAATCTGGATAATAGCAATCAAGATTACTCAACAAACCAAAATTATCTTTACTGGATTGTTGATGCCTACACAACAAGTCATCACTATCCCTATTCCGATCCTAATCAAGATGGCATTAACTATATTCGCAACTCTGTCAAAGTTGTAGTAGATGCGTATAACGGCACTGTTAACTTTTATGTTGCCGATCGCCATGACCCAATAATTACCACCTGGCGAAAAATCTTTCCCAAACTATTTAAACCCCTGAGTGCAATGCCGAAAACACTCAGCAACCATATTCGCTATCCCGTTGATTATTTCAACATCCAGGCTGAACGGTTGATGACATACCACATGACAGATACTCAGGTATTTTACAACCGAGAAGACCAATGGCAAATTCCCAACGAAATCTATGGTAATCAAGCGCGTCCAGTAGAACCGTACTATTTAATTACCAGCTTACCTACCAACCCCTTTGAAGAATTTCTCTTGCTTTTACCTTATACTCCCAAGCAAAGAACGAATTTAATTGCTTGGTTAGCAGCGCGATCGGATGGTCAAAATTACGGTAAATTGCTACTTTATGTATTTCCCAAAGAACGACTGATTTACGGGACAGAACAAATCGAAGCCAGAATTAACCAAGATCCTGTAATTTCTCAGCAAATTTCTTTATGGAATCGCCAAGGTTCTAGAGCTATACAAGGCAATCTCTTGGTAATACCAATAGAACAATCTTTGCTTTATGTCGAGCCAATTTATTTAGAAGCTACAAAAAATAGTTTACCTACCTTAGTTAGGGTAGTTGTAGCTTACGAAAACCGAATTGTCATGGCACAAACTTTAGAACAAGCATTACAAGCCATCTTTAAACCAGAAGTAACCCCAGCACCAGCCATTATTCGTCCTGTAGAAGAAGCATCTCCATCAGGTTAATTATTTAGCAGATGTCCAAATTTGGGGAGAGGAACAGTGCTAGCGTCACAGTTGTCCTATTCTGGAGATGGGTAATAGTGTTGTGGGTGAGAATGTGTTTTTCAGTGTTGTTATACCAACTTACAATCGCAAACCAATTTTAGAAAAGTGTCTGCGGGCTTTGGAAGTGCAGGATTTGGGTGATTCAACCCCGATTACAGGTTATGAAATCGTTTTGGTAGATGATGGTTCTACTGATGGCACTTTAGAATGGTTAGCTGCACATCAAGAAGAGTTTCCCCATGTGCGATGCTTTGAGCAAGACCATCAAGGGCCTGCTGCGGCGCGGAATTTGGGAGTAGAACAAGCACAGGGAGACACAATTATCTTTATTGACAGCGATTTAGTAGTGCTGTCCAACTTCTTGCAGGCTCATGCTGAGGCGCTGGTACAAGGACAAAAGAAATTGGGAAGCGATCGCTTTTTTACCTACGGTGCAGTGATTAATACTGCTAATTTTGATCATCCCACTTCTGAACCTTATAAAGTCACAGATTTTTCCGCAGCTTTTTTCGCTACAGGTAATGTGGCAATTCCTAAACATTGGTTAGAGAAAGTAGGACTTTTTGACACTAGATTTCAACTCTATGGATGGGAAGATTTAGAACTTGGTGTCAGGCTAAAAAATCTCGGTTTACAACTAATTAAATGTCCAGCAGCAGTTGGTTATCATTGGCATCCAGCATTTAGATTAGAGCAAATTCCTAACTTAATTGACAAAGAAATTCAACGCGGACGCATGGGAGTTTTGTTTTATCAAAAGCACCCCACTTGGGAAGTGCGGATGATGATTCAAATGACTTGGATACATCGTTTGCTTTGGGGTATTCTCTCCCTCAATGGTGCGCTAAACGAACGGACAATGGCACCGTTTTTACAATGGCTAATTAACTTAGGTAAACCCCAATTAGCTTTAGAAGTTGCCCGAATTTTTCTTAATTGGTACAACGTTAAGGGTGTTTACGAAGCCTACGCGCAATTGAAGCATTCTTAAAACTGTGATAATTGGGCATTGGAAAAGAGGAAAAGGGGCAGGGAGCAGGGGGCAGAGGGGAGAAAGAAACCACACTGAACATTGAGATTTTAGACGGTAGAGGTATTATTGCTCAGGTTTTGATTGTCAATAAATTTAGGAGCAAGTTACCCTAGCAAATTAGGAGGCTGACTAGCACTGGCTTTGAGGCTGTTGCAGCACTCCCCCTTGCTCCCTGCTCCCTGCTCCCTTGCCTTTTTGACTTACCCCTGATCCCAAATGTGCTACCCTAGTATGGTTCATTAATCTCGCACATCCAGGAATTCGGGTGTTTCCCTATTGGGAGATACGCCTGGGTGGAGGTTTAACCCGAATCGGAGTTAGAAATATATGCCAGTCGTTTCATTGGCTCAAATGATGGAGTCAGGGGTTCACTTTGGTCATCAGACCCGGCGTTGGAACCCAAAAATGTCTCCTTACATTTATACTTCCCGCAATGGTGTACATATTATCGACTTGGTGCAAACTGCCCAGTTGATGGAAGATGCATATACTTATATGCGTACACAAGCTGAACAAGGGAAGAAATTCTTGTTTGTCGGCACCAAGCGGCAAGCTGCGGGTATTATTGCCCAAGAAGCCAGCCGTTGCGGTTCCCACTACATTAACCAACGTTGGTTGGGCGGAATGCTGACCAACTGGACAACTATTAAAACCAGAGTAGACCGCCTCAAAGATTTAGAGCGCCGCGAAGAAACCGGAGCATTGGACTTGTTGCCCAAAAAAGAAGCTTCAATGTTACGCCGGGAAATGGCGAAACTGCAAAAATATTTGGGCGGGATTAAAACCATGCGGAAAGTTCCCGATGTCGTTGTGATTGTAGACCAACGCCGGGAGTATAACGCAGTTCAAGAGTGCCAAAAATTGGGAATTCCGATTGTATCAATGTTAGATACAAACTGTGACCCCGATGTCGTAGATATTCCCATCCCCGCAAATGACGACGCTATCAGATCAATTAAGCTGATCGTCGGCAAATTGGCGGATGCGATTTATGAAGGTCGTCATGGTCAGCTGGATGCAGAAGATGACTATGAAGATTACGAAGGTGCTGAAGAAGATTACGACTATGAAGAAACTGAGCTAACAGGCTCATATGCTAGCGACGAAGACGAAGAAGAATAGGTAAGGGTAAAGGATGAAGTATGAAGGAGAAAATTTCAGACTTCATACTTCAAACTTCATACTTTCTTCAGCGCTGAGTAAGATAGAAATACTCAACACCAGTTAGCGATTACAACTCGAGGTCAAGTAGGAATTGAGGGCAACATGGCGGAAATATCTGCAAAACTAGTCCAAGAGCTACGCCAAAAAACCAATGCTGGCATGATGGACTGCAAAAAAGCACTAAAAGAAAATGATGGTGACATTGACAAAGCCATAGATTGGTTACGTCAAAAGGGCATCACTTCAGCTGGTAAAAAAAGCGATCGCGTTGCAGCAGAAGGTCTAGTAGACACCTTCATCCAGCCTGGATCTCAGGTAGGTGTACTGATAGAAGTTAACTGCCAAACCGACTTCGTTGCCCGTAACGAGTCTTTTAAGGCTTTAGTTAAAAATCTGGCAAAGCAAGCAGCATCAGCTGATAGCGTTGAAGCTTTATTGGCTCAACCTTATATTGAAGATGCAAGTGCAACTGTAGATGAATCCATCAAGCAATTGATTGCTCAACTTGGTGAAAATATCCAGGTGCGCCGCTTTGTCAATTTTTCATTAGCGGAAGGCAAAGCAGGTATAGTAGACAGCTATATTCACACTGGCGGTCGAGTTGGTGTGTTAGTTGAGATAGAATCTGAAACTGATGCAGCCGTGGGCAATGAAGATTTCCAAGCTTTAGCACGGAACAGCGCTATGCAAGTAGCTGCTTGCCCCAATGTCGAGTATGTCAGTGTAGACGAAATACCTGCTGAAGTTGCTGATAAAGAAAAAGAAGTGGAAATGGGGCGGGATGACTTATCCAACAAGCCACAGAACATCAAAGAAAAGATTGTTCAAGGACGGATTGAAAAACGTCTTAAAGAATTGGCTTTGCTGGATCAGCCCTTCATTCGCGATCAAAGCATTTCAGTAGAAGACTTGGTGAAGCAAGTTAAGTCTAAAGTCGGCCAAGACATCAAAATCAAACGCTTTGTGCGCTATGTCTTAGGTGAAGGCATTGAAAAGCAAGAAAGCAACTTTGCTGAAGAAGTCGCTGCACAAATGGGCGTTAAGTCATAATTATTGTCATTTGTCATTTGTTATTTGTCATTTGACTCATGATGAATGACAAATGACTTGTTATTAAGACAGGTCAAGCAAAATTTGCTGGCCTGTATTTTATTTTTTATACCTGTTTGGCTTGGGGAAAGGTAAAAGGGTAATGGTTAAAGGTATTTTATTTCCCTTTGCCCCTTCCCCTTTAACCGAGAATTTTATTTAGAGTAGATTTGCTATACTTTCGAGAAAATCTTAAATCCTAAAAATATTTCATTTAAAATAGATTCGTACATTTGTACCATAATCGGGATTAGATGGGTAATTAAGAGAAGATATGGCTAGAGCAATCGAGCGAATTGATCGGGATATTGCATTGCTGAAAGAAGCGATCGCTGCGATCGCCACAGAACTGCAAAAATCTTATGCTATTTACTTAGACCTGTTAGGGCAAGCTGTTCGTCAGCAGTTGATTCTGGCAACTTATCACCTGTGTACCCAGGGTTATCCCGAAAAGTTCTTGAGCTTGTCATTGAATCAACGGCACAATTTGCAACAAGCCATCCGCAAATTAGGTAAGCAAGCTGGTGAGCAATTACTGGCTATTGTTAGTAGTGAAGAAAATCAGAATGCGGTAGCGGTGGATGAGGAGGATGAGGGAGATGAGGTAGATGAAGGGGATGAGGTAGATGAGGTAGATGAGGGGGATGATGGGGATGAGGTAGATGAGGGGGATGATGGGGATGAGGTAGATGCGAAGCAGTTTCCCGATAGGGTGGGCGATGAGGAAGATGAGGTAGATAAGATTGATGCGGGTGGTCATCGCAATGCAAAATCCCAAATCTCTACTTTGAAATTGACCGACCCTTCTAATCCGATGCAGTTACTAGTATGGCAACAAAGCCTAGAGAAGCTAACTCAACATACACTCAAAAAAGTTTCTCATGATGCTAATGCTGCCCTGCAAAAAGTCAATATTTTACCTAACAAAATACCTGAACCGATTTTAGAAGTAGCTGCGGCGGCATCAGAAGCATCTGCCGAAGTTATGCCTGGGCCACCTAACTTATTAAACGTGGTCATTGAAATCCCAAATGAGCAGGATGCAGAAGAATCTAGCCTGACAAAAGTTATGGCTATTAACCTGCGACTAGGAGAAATTGAATTTGCTGATGCCAAACTCTCATCTGCACGCCGACAAATTCGTAACACCTTAATTCAGCTCAAGAAACTAGGGCAAGATTATCAAAAAAAGCAGCGAGAACGCTCAATTGCCGAAGCAGAAGCCGCATGGCGTGCAATTTGGGATGATGATTAGTTTTGGTGTTTGGTAATTGGTAATGGGTAATTGGTAATGAGAATTTCTTCCCTTGCTTCCCCATATCCCTAGTCCCCAATCCCCAGTCCCCAGTCCCCAGTCCCCATGCCCAATGCCCCATGACTAATGAAACACCCGATTGGATAAGATTGCAAAAAGCCTTAGCTGTAGAGGCGGAACACGGTTTTACAGATTTGATGGGTAGGCAATATCGCTTTAGTGAATTTCTCAGTTTGACTCTGGGCAAGTTTCCTATTGGGTTACCCACAACTGAACGCCGTCGCTGGCAAGAATTAGCGCTGCAATTTGCAAAATATTCTCATTTGGGCTTGGAAGATAGGCAACATTTAGTAGCAGAAACACGCAGGTATCTGTATCAATTACAGCAAGATAGCGGTAAGCCACCAGAAAATAATGGGGTAGCTGAGGCGCAGCAGAGAAATTATCAATCGAAAAAACAACAGCCGACAACGCCGATTGTGGCTGAAGTGAGTCGGAGACTAGCACCCAAAATTGACCAAAAACTCAGCGATTTACCAGAAATCGGCATTAGAAAAGCTGATAATTTGGCGCGTTTGGGTGTGTATACTGTACGCGACTTACTTTATTACTATCCCCGTGACCATATTGACTATGCACGTCAGGTAAATATACGCGAGTTGCAAGCGGGTGAAACGGTGACAATAGTCGCGACAGTGAAGCGCTGCAACTGTTTTAATAGTCCGAAAAATCAGAAATTATCCATTTTAGAACTGATACTGAAGGATAACACCGGACAAATCAAAGTCAGTCGCTTTTCGGCGGGTGCAAGGTTTACCAGTCGCGCTTGGCAAGAAAGTTTAAAACGGCGCTATCCGGTGGGTAGTGTGATTGCAGCTTGCGGATTGGTGAAAGCCAGCAAATACGGCTTGACGCTGGATAATCCGGAATTAGAAGTGTTAGGAAATCCTGGTGATACGATTGATTCTTTGACCATTGGTCGCGTTGTGCCAATTTATGCCTTAACTGAGGGTATAGCGGCGAATATGGTCAGGCAAGCAGTGATAGCTGCTTTACCCGCAGCGGCAAATCTCAAAGACCCCTTACCCAGTGGTTTGCGAGATAAATACGGCTTGATCGAATTGAAAGATGCGATCGCTAATATTCACTTTCCCCCAGATAGTGCTTCTCTGCAAGTTGCCCGTCGTCGCCTGGTTTTTGACGAGTTTTTCTATTTGCAATTGAGTTTATTGCAACGGCAACATCAAGCTAAACAAATCCAAACTAGCGCTATTCTCGCTCCTAAAGGTCAGCTATTAGAGAAATTCTACGAAATTATCCCTTTTAAGCTCACTGGCGCGCAGCAGCGAGTTATTAACGATATTCTCAACGACTTACAAAAACCTGCACCGATGAATCGGTTGGTGCAAGGTGATGTCGGTTCTGGGAAAACTGTGGTGGCTGTGGTGGCTATTTTAGCAGCGATTCAATCTGGCTACCAAGCGGCGCTGATGGCTCCCACTGAGGTGTTAGCAGAACAGCATTACCGCAAGTTAGTAAGTTGGTTTAACCTGCTGCATTTACCAGTAGAATTACTGACAGGCTCAACAAAAACTGTGAAGCGGCGACAAATTCATGCCCAGCTAGAAACAGGAGAATTACCTTTATTAGTTGGCACTCACGCCTTGATTCAAGACCCGGTAAACTTTAGGCAACTGGGGTTAGCAGTAATTGACGAACAACATCGCTTTGGGGTGCAACAAAGGGCAAGATTGCAGCAAAAAGGCGAACAACCTCATGTATTAACAATGACAGCTACTCCCATTCCCCGGACATTGGCATTGACAATACACGGAGATATGGATGTTAGCCAAATTGATGAGTTACCACCAGGACGGCAAAAGATTCAAACTACAATGCTGACAGGTCAGCAACGCAGCCATGCTTACGACCTGATGCGGCGAGAAATTGCCCAAGGAAGGCAAATTTACGTAGTTTTGCCGTTGGTGGAAGAATCAGAAAAACTGGATTTGCGTTCAGCTGTTGATGAGCATCAAAAGCTACAAGAAAGCGTTTTTCCGGAGTTTCAAGTCGGGTTGCTTCATGGTCGCATGACTTCCGCCGAGAAGGACGAAGCAATTACCAAATTCCGCGAGAACAAGACGCAAATTTTGGTTTCAACTACCGTTGTAGAAGTAGGCGTAGATGTGCCGAATGCGACTGTAATGCTCATTGAAAATGCAGAGCGATTTGGTTTATCACAACTGCATCAATTGCGGGGAAGGGTTGGGCGTGGTGCGGCGCAGTCCTATTGTTTGTTAATGAGTAGTTCCAGAAGTCCTGACGCACAACAACGGCTAAAAGTGATGGAACAGTCCCAGGACGGCTTTTTTATCTCGGAAATGGATATGCGTTTTCGCGGCCCTGGGGAAGTTTTGGGAACTCGTCAATCGGGTGTGCCTGATTTTACCCTAGCGAGTTTGGTGGAAGATGAGGAAGTTTTGATATTAGCGCGACAAGCAGCAGAGAAAGTGATTGAAATAGATGCAACTTTAGAGCGTTGGTATTTAATGAAGGAAGAGTTGAAGTATAGGTATGAAAGGTTAATGGGTGGGGCGATTTTGACTTGATGCTATAACCATTAACTCAGTTGGCGGCGGAATTGATTGATGCTGATGGATAAGAGTAATGTAGCGAAGAGAAAAAGTGCGATCGCATTCCACCAAAGTACTTCTAATCCTACGCCTTTGAGCAGTATGCCGCGCACAATTTCTATATAATGGCGCAAGGGATCTAGTAGAGATACATACTTAAAGAAAATGGGCATACTTTCTATCGGGGAAATGGCACCAGAAAGTTGAATCAAGGGTAAATTAATAAAAAATGATGTCAGCACAACTTGCTGCTGGGTACGGCAAACTGTAGCTAGCATGATTCCAATACCAATTCCGACAAATAAATATAGTCCTGATAGGGCTAAGAACAGTAGAAAATTTCCGCGAAAAGGGACACTAAAAACTAACTTTCCTATACTTAAAGCTAAAATTACATCGCCCATTAGTAACACAAATAAAGGCACAATTTTAGCCAATAAAATCTCCCAGGCTTCTGCAGGAGTCATTAATAATTGTTCTAGTGTTCCTGTATCTTTTTCTCTCACAACTGTGATTGAAGAGACTAAAGAACTAATTAGAGTTAAAACTAATCCTAAAACTCCTGGGATGAAAAACCAACTACTTTTTAATCCCGGATTATAAAGAAAAGTGGTTTGGGGAGTAATTAATGGCGGGGCTTGATTAGATGATAAGCGGCGACCAAATTGATTTATCATCTGATTGAGATAACCTTGGGCGATACCTGCTGTATTTGCGTCAACTGCGTCAATTAAAATCTGCACTTCGCCAGACTTATCTTCTGCTAAATTCCGTTTAAAATCTGGCGGGATAATTAAACCTGCGGTGATTTTTCCTTGGCGTACCTGTTCTCCTAAATCTTGAACATTGTATAGATATTCTTCTAAGGTAAAGACTTTATTGACTGTTAAAACGGAAACTAATTCTCTACTTTCATAGGTGTTTGCATAATCGACTACTCCTAACTTCAAATAATGCACATCTGGATTGAGTGCAAATCCATAAAGTAGCATTTGGATTGTTGGAGGGATAATTAATAATACTAATGTTTCTCGACTCCGTAATATTTGGCGAAATTCTTTAGTTGCTAAACTCCAGAATCGGCTATTAAATAAGGTTTGAATCCAGTTCATATTTAGGTAAAGTTAGGAGGATTTGGTGATGGGGAAGAGTTGATTTTTGAAATCGAATTGATTGCCGCTAATGGATTTGAATCACCAATCCCAGAGTCAAAGTTAACTTCTTCTCTATCTTTCATCAACTCTCTTCCTCCCAATCCTCAATCTGCAACCCATTCACTCGCCCAAATTCCCGCGTATTATGCGTGACCAAAATTAAATTATTCGCCATTGCAATAGCAGCAATTTGTACATCATAGGGGCCAATCGGGGTACCACTCGCAGCCAATTCTGCCCTTAGTCTCCCCGCTATGACTGCGGCGGCTGAATCTAAATGTATGATATTAAACTGACTAAAAAAACGTTGTAATATTGCTAAATTTCTCTCCAGTTGAATGCTACGGTAAGCACCATAATAAAGTTCTAATAGGGTAATCGTAGAAATTACAATATCTTCTGGTTGTAAGGATGCCAGCCGATTTGTTACCACCAGACTACTGTTATTGATTAAGCGGATACAAACATTTGAATCGAGCAGATAAGTCAAAATAGCTGCTCCCTAATTTCATAATCTCCCTGGGATGGTCGTTCTAGCGGTTCTCCAACCCAACCACCAATTACCTCTTCAAAAAAGCCAGGCATCCAGCCTCTTTGCTCTGGTGTTTTTAGCTGAGTTTGTGTTTCTAGTGTTTGATAAATCACCATAATTTCCACTTCTTTATCTGTTATCCCCACTGGGATATCTAAATGTAAAACTCCATCTGCACCAATACGCTTTTTTAATTTAATACTATGCATAGCTAATTCACCTTTATATAGTGGATTGAATACTTATTCACTAGCATTTGATGAATGCAGGGTTGCTTGCATTCTAGAAGCAAAATAAGTTTTTTTGCATCTGTAGTTATCATTGTTCATCCGTTGTGGAAACTCACCAGGTTGTTTATACATTAATTCTGCTAATCGGTAGTGTGAGCTAATCTGAAAGTTGCATTCGCTTTAAAATGCGACGTGCAACATTAAATAATAATAATCCTAAAATAATTAGCATTACTATAGAAAACCAAATACCTACCCAGCCAGTACCGCGCACGTAGGCATCACGGGTAATTGTAATATAGTATCTGGCGGGAATGATTGCAGAAAATAGTGAGAGTGGAAATGGTATGTTGCTGAGAGGATAAATAAATCCTGATAGTAGTAAAGCTGTGAGAAAGCCTAATAAGGCTACAGCTTGAACCGCAGCATTTTGGTTAGGGACTCGCACGCCAATTAATAAACCAAACATGACACTATCTATTAAAAATAGTAGCGTTCCTATTAATAAAGAAGTTGGCTCTACTACCCAAGATAATTGCCAAATGATAGCACTGATCAGCATAATAACTATGGCTATGCAGATACCAATTAGTAGAAAAGCTAAACCTTTGCCTAAAAGTAATTCTTCGGCAGTGAGACTAGAGGCATAAACTTGTAAGATTGTACCTTTTTCTTTTTCGCGTACCATAGCAACTGCTGTTAATAATGAGGGATAAATCCACAAAATAACGGCATAAATACCAGGTACGATATACAAGGATTCTTTTCTACCGGGATTGAACCACAGGCGGATATGAGTAATGATTTTATCAAATGCAGATTGCAAACCAGAATCTCTTAAGAAAAATATTGTGGTGGCTTGAATACTGTTTTTAATAATTCGGGCATTATTTACATCAGTTCCATCTACTAAGACTTGAACATCAGTACTTAAACCTGATTTGATGCGACGGCTAAAATCTGGAGGAATGACGATAGAAGCTTTCGCTAATCCTTGATCAATGGCTGTTTGAGGATTGCGAATTTCTGGACTTTCCTTTGCAGGAAAAAAAGGAAAACTAGAATTTTGAATAGGTTCAAATTGATTAGTAGCAAATAAGCGCTCAATATAGCTACGACTGAGAGGACTGTTATCGAAATCTTGGATAAATAACGGAATATTTTTCGATTCCAGACGAATCACAAAACCAAAAATAATTAAGGTGATTAATGGTAAAAGAAACGCCAGCGCTAAAGAAAGGCGATCGCGCCTAAATTGTGCTAATTCTTTGCGACATTGAGATAAAATTCTTTTCATTTGGTAATTGGTAATTGGTAATTGGTAATGGGAATTTCTTCTCATCTTCCTCATCTCCCAGTCCCCAGTCCCCAGTCCCCAATCCCTAATCCCCAGTCCCCCCTATGCGCTGTACTATGCCAATGAAAGCATCTTCGAGGGAGAAGGGGATAGAGCGTAGGGAATGAATATTGATACTATTATTTTCGAGAGTTGAGCGAATATGGGGAATTTCGGAGTCGGGATAGTCGAGAACTAGGTGGAGGCGATCGCCAAAAATTGAGACTCGCCAAGCTGCTAATTGTGTTTTCAGTAAATTAGAGGCTGTTTGCGTTTTGTCGGTGACTATCTCGATTAATTGTCCTGGTTGAGCGGCTTTAATTTCGCTGGGTGAACCTTGAACTACTACTTCACCTGCTACCATAAAGCCCATGCGGTTACATTGTTCGGCTTCTTCTAAATAATGGGTTGTTACTAATATTGCTGTTCCGGATCTGGCAAACTCATTAATTAAGCGCCAAAATTGACGACGCGCTAAGGGGTCTACTCCTGATGTGGGTTCGTCTAAAAAGAGAATTTCTGGTTCATGCATTACGGAAGCACCAAAGGCGACGCGTTGCTTCCAACCTCCTGGAAGTTGTCCGGTAAGCATATTTTCTCTACCGACTAAGCCACAAGTCGCCAATACCCAATCAATTTTTCTGCGGCGTAATCTTCTAGGTACGCCGTAAACTCCACAATAAAATTCGAGATTCTGGATAATAGTTAAATCATCGTAGAGTGTAAATTTTTGGCTCATGTAACCAATGCGTTGTCGTAAAGCACTGCTACGTAAATTTTGAGTTTGTCCCGCTAAGGTAATATTTCCTGATGTTGGTTCTAGCAGTCCGCAGAGAATTTTAATTGTAGTTGTTTTACCTGCACCATTTGCTCCTAATAATCCATAAATTTCGCCATAGCGAATTTCTAAATCTACACCTTTAACTGCGACAAAATCCCCAAAGACTTTTCGTAAGTTATTTGCACCAATTGCCACAGAAGCAAAATTGTTTACCCTATCACCTATCCCCAGTCCCCAGTCCCCAGTCCCTTTTTTAGTACGAGGAAAAGGAAGGAATTCTGGGTCATTTCCAGATGCACGTAAACGGGTGACAAAAACATTTTCTAGGGTTGCATCTGCAGCTTGAATATTGTCTAGTTGTAATTTGTTTTGTGTAAAAATTTTCTCGACTGCGGCTTGTGCTGTAACGATGTCTTTTGCTAAGACATCTAACCTATCGCCAAAAGTTTGGATATCGACAATAGATGTTTGGGTATTATTGCTAGCTTCATGTAATACTTTCTCTGCTGCTTCTATGTGATTGGTGCGAACTTCTAAACGTTGTAAACCTAAACTTTCTCGCAACTGGGAAAGCGTACCAACTTGCTGAATTTCTCCCTCATACATTAAAGCAATGCGATCGCATCTCTCGGCTTCATCGAGATAAGGTGTAGCAACCACTACAGTCACACCTTCCGCCGCAATCGCCGCTAAAACATCCCAAAATTCCCGCCTCGATACTGGGTCAACACCCGTCGTCGGTTCATCTAGCAATAAAATTTCTGGTTGAGAAATCAACGCACAACACAAAGCCAACTTCTGCTTCATCCCACCGGAGAGACGACCCGCCAAGCGATCGCCAAATTTCTCCAAACTCATTAATCGCAGGTATTTATGGCGACGCTGTACAAAAACATTCTCAGGAACTTCACGCAAGCCAGCGCTATAACGGAGATTTTCATCAATGCTGAGGTCAAGATACAAAGAAAATTGCTGTGTTAGGTAACCAATAGATAAACGTGCATCCCGGGGAGGCTTACCTAAAATCTGGATATTCCCAGCCGATGCTTCCATCACCCCACCCAAAATGTGGAATGTCGTAGTTTTTCCCGCACCATCAGGGCCAATTAAGCCAAAAATCTCTCCCTGCTTGACAGCAAAATCAATCCCCTTCACAGCAACTAATTTGCCGTAGCGTTTTTGTAAAGCCTCCACTTCAATTACGACACATTTGTCATTTGTCATTGGTCATTTGTCATTTGGTAATGGGTAATTGGTAATGGGTAATTGGGGTTTGTCTACCTTATCTCCCTCATCTCCCTCATCTCCCCAGTCCCCAATCCCCAGTCCCCAATCCCCAACCCCTACTTCTCCAACGAAATATCAATCTCCCCATCTGCCGGCATTCCTGGTTTAGCAAATCCTTCGGGGTTGTCGATGGTAATTTTCACACCAAAGACTTGTTTTACTCGGTCTTGTTGGAAATAAATATTCTCTGGGGTAAAAGATGCTTGAGTATCAATAGCAGCAACCTTAGCACTCAGGGGTTTTTTAACTGCTGAGTCTAGAAATATCTTGGCTTCTTGACCGACGCGCACTTTCCCAATATCGCCTTGGGGAATAAAACCACGGAGATAGACTGTCTTGGGATCAATTATTGTCAGGAGAGTTTTGCCAGTGGTTACAACTGCACCTGGTTCTACACTGCGGCTGACAACTACGCCGTTAATTGGACTAATGACGTTGAGGTCGGCAATTTTGGCTTTCATTTCCTGCTGAGAGGCTTTAGCATTGGCGACATCAGCTTGTGCAGCGGCGAGTTTCAAGCGAGTTTGCGCCAATTGCGTGGTTAAGCCAGTGAGTTGAGTGCTGCGAATGGAGGGGTTATACCCAGAACTTTGAGCTTGGGTTAATTGTCCTTGAGCTGAATTGACTAATTTGCGGAAAGAATCGACAGCCGCTTGACGGGATCTGAGGTTAGCTAAAGCAGTTTCCCAGCTAGTTTGCGCTTGATCGTATTGTTGCCTAGTTACAGCTCCCTGATTTACCAATCTAGCGTAGCGATCGCGGTTCATTTGCGCCAATTTCAACTCAGATTTGGCTTGTTCTACATTGGCGATCGCTTGATTTAGCTGCGCTTGACTGGAGGCTACTGATGATTCCGCCTGAAAAATCCGACCTTTCGCATCTCCCAAAGCCTGTTTTAAAACCAATTGATTTTCTAAAATTTGACTTTCTAAAATACTAATTTGCAAGCGTGCTTGTTCTTCTTGCTTTTGCATCGCATCCACACGCGCCAATGCACCTTTAAGTTGAGCTTGGATCTCTGCGTCGTCTAGCTTGACAATAACTTGATTTTTTTGCACAGTATCGCCTTCGCGCACCGCTACAGACTCAATTCTTCCCGCTACTTTAGCGCCAATATCAGTTTCATAACCTTCAATCCGACCAGTTACTCGCAGCGTATTGGCTTGTGAGTTCGAGGAAATCACATAGGAGGTGAAAATCCCAATACCTGTGAGTAATAAACCTAAAGGTATCAACAAACGAGGAGAAAGTTTGTGTTTGCCTTTAGTTGCTGTCCCAGTGTCAAAAGGTTCTTGAGGAGGTGAGAGTGGCTGCGCCATATATTTTAGGGTTCACAATGAGATTCAACGAGAAATGACGATTCTGTCTGCACACAGGTTATAGCAAGTTTTTATCAGATCCGGCTAATACACGTGCCGATGATAGTTTGACATATTACCAACTCAACCACCCAAATTATTCATCATTTGACATCTGATAAATTTTCTCCCATAGAGAAAAGAGCTAATTTCAGCTTACAGAAGAACTTGCTCGTTCCACGCATTTTTAGACCATTGGATAATGCGATCACTCTTAGTAAATTGTCAACCACTCTCAATACTTGTAGGGTAAGGGGAAAAAAGGGAAAGGGGAAAGGCAAAGAAAAAACATTTAATCCTTAAAAAGCAATCAAAATCTGTTTTTTTAAAGAAATATTAGCAGTTCCCACCCTACAAAATTGACCAATTACCAATTACCAATTACCAATTACCAATTACCAATTACCCCTTCCCCAAATACTTATCCCCCTGCTTTCACTACAGAGGGATGACTATAATTTTGCTAATTAAACTCGATACTTTCTACAAAATCTAAAATCTGTTCTTTAATGTTCTCGATTTCTTCTTCTAAAGGTGCAGGTTTGTCGCCATTCAAGAAGCTGCGCTGACTGCTGACTATATATAAAAAATCAGAATTCATAAAGGTAATTAACCCTCGGTAGGCATCTAATCTTTTAGCATTGCCGTTATTTTCTTGCTTAGAAATTGTTGAACCTTGCGGCATATCAACTAATACGTAGTAAGCACCATCTAAGGCATCTTCTAAATATTCAGCATACTTGATTTCCGAATTGGGTACATTAGCATAAATTGCTTGAGGTACATATTTTTCTACTAAAATTGATTGGAGATATTCTTCCTGTCCAACAGTTTCTATATCTTCAAGGTATTCCGGGAGAAGTGGATAATAATCAATTCGTAATAAAGTCCCTATGTCATCAGAAAAGCCAACTACTCCTTCCTGGCTTTGAATTCTCCCTCCATTCTCTGATTTAACTGGAATGGGAACTGTAAAATTTCCTAAAGGCGATTCATACACAGAATCAAGATAGTCTTCAGGTAAGGTAATTTCCGCTTCGTCATCTGCAAACTCAGCATTTTCTCCTTCTTCAACAGCAGCAATTACCTCTTGAATAATTTCCTGTGCTTCTTCATCTTCTAAATCCAACGCTGCTTGTAATTCTTTTAGATAAGCCTGTTTTGCTGGCGGAATCGTCAATTCTTCGTCTATAAGTACAATGACACCAGCCGCAAACCCATCCAGTACAATATCATCCCCTAAGGCGGCGCTGGCGATATTGTACAAAGCGCCGAGTCCATCTGTTTCGGCGATGTCGATTAATCTATAGACGATTTCGGTGATTTCCTCTTCTGCATATTCGTCAAAAACCTCGAAATCCCACAGAACGCTGGCTAAACTTTCTGCATCTACATCTTCTAGAGAAGAATCTGCGATCGCAGTGATCACCGCGATCGCGGCTACAGCTTCTTCTGGATTCAAAACATCTTCTGTGGTTTCTTTTGAGTTAAAAATCTTATCATAACGAGTCATTATTGCTACCTCCAAAAAATAGCTTTCTATTCATCACTGATTAAAAGAGAGAATGGCAAGTTTCGCAATAAAGCGAATCTCCCTTAACGAAGATTCGCCATTGTAGCCATAATTTATTTAAGGTTTATTTAACAACCAACGAATAACTTTTAGTATAAAGTCAGGTTTTTTGCTGCCTTATTTTTTTGAGACATATAAAAAGTGATTAGTAATGCTCTCATAGAACTTCATACTAGTCCAGTAAATTAAGTGACCATCAGTTCCCCACTTTGTTTTATCGGTCATTTCCTCATTTTCTAAATTTTCGTAGTAATCTAGATTACCGCTAATTGGGTCTTTCAAGTGAAAATAATTCACCCATTTGAGTTGCTCAAGCTTACAAGTTACTGGATTTTTCGATAAATAGGAAATTTTGCGCGTAAATTCTGGCTTGACGCGGAAAGAATTAAGGTGTTCTAAAATACGTTGTCTAATATATTGCTGTTCCTCTGCAGTTTCGCGAAAGAAAAAAGCAATTTTATCTAAAGGTGAGCCAAAAGTAATTAATCCTTTCAGCTTATCAATACCCATATTTGCACTAGATTCCTTATCCAGGCTGGCCTCAATACAGAGAAGATTTAAGGTATCGTAAGCAATACAACTACCAAGGGAATGTCCCGCAATAATCACTTGATCGTATCTTGCGTGCGGGTCTTGGCTAATTTGTTGCAACAAAGCTAGACAATCTGTAATTACTTGCTGACGAATTCTTTGGTAAGGTGATTTGGGATTAGTTTTAGTGTAGATAGAAACATCACCCACAAAATTAACCAAAGGTGGCGTAATTAGTTGTTTACTAAGTTTCCATGCTGATTGTAAAAAACGTCCTTTGAGCATAGGACCAGTTAATAACAAAACTAACAAAATTGCTAATCGTAATCCAGGGTAAAGGAAGTTAAATAACCGCAAGAATAAAGTCAGCGATCGCAGTCGGAATTTAAATACACCTTGGCGATGTTGGTTATCCAGTAATTTATCTAATAAATCTTTATTTTCCTTACGGTTGTAAAACTTAATTGTCCCATCTAGGGTTTGTTCCGCCCATTGTAATATCTCAGGTACAGTGGTTTTATTTTCTGTATCAGGTGCCCAATAATATTCATGAACATCAATTAAATCTTGTTCATTATGAGGAGGACTTAACCTAACAAAGCTTTCTGTCCACGCACCGCCATTAGCTAGTTTACGCCTAGCAATTAAATGTTCTAATTCAGTTGGTAAATTCTGCCCTTGAAAATATTTGAGGAAGTTCTGAGCAAAATAGTCTACAGTTTCATAAGGATTTTGTTCGCCAATCCCATGAATCAGCAAAAAAGCTGTGCGTCCTTGAGGAAACCTCACATTCATCGGTGTTTCAGTCATGCCAATCACCATTAGAGAAAAGTTTTACCCTGAGTAGTTGACTTGGATTGGCTATCCACGCCCACTACTGCTTGTATACAGTCTTAAGCAGCAAGGCAGCTGCTATTTATACTGTCACGAGCCTGAAGCCAAATTCCTTAAATAGTTGTTAACAAATTTATATTTCACTTACCATTTATGTTTACTCTAGTGTTTTCGGCATATTATCTATAATTCAGCAATCAGTATCCCGAAAAATTCGCAATTCTTAATTAAGAGTTACGAATTACGAATTACGAATTAAAAATTATTATGTTAAATACACTAGATTTAAGCTTGACTTTAGAGAAAGCAACTTATAAGTCTGAGATTGACAGACTCATGCATCAACTGCGGGTGTTGCAAACTGCTTGTTGGGAAAAAAAATTACCTGTGATTGTCGTCTTGGAAGGTTGGGCTGCTTCTGGTAAAGGTGGGTTAGTCAAGCAAATGGTATCTTATATTGACCCCCGTGGATTTAAAGTTCATCCCATTTGGGCGGCTACACCCGAAGAACGCCAATATCCCTTTCTCTGGAGGTTTTGGGAAAAACTACCATCCCAAGGCGTAATCAGCATTTTTTACCATAGTTGGTACACCCATGTTTTAGAAGACCGTTTATTTGAGCTTGTGTCAAACGCTCAAATCCCCACCTTAATGGGGCAAATTAATTCTTTTGAACGGCAAATGGTAGATGATGGAGTTGCGATCGCTAAATTTTGGATACATCTCAGCCGTAAAGAATTAAAAAGCCGCTTGAAAGAATATGCTAAAGATCCCCTGACAGCTTGGCGGGTACGTAAGGAAGATTGGCAGCAAGAAAAACATTACGATCGCTATACGGCTTTTGCTGAGGAAATGCTAGTGCAAACTAGTACTGGGAGTTCTCCCTGGACTTTAATAGAAGGTGATTCCCAACGCTGGGCTAGGGTAAAAGTACTAACTCATCTAGTAGCTACTTTAACAACTGCGCTGGATAGACTAGAAATTAAACTTCCTGCGCCGATAATACCGCCACAAGCGCATTTAGAACCCACAGAACCTAACATCCTGGCTCAGGTTGATTTAAACCAAAGTCTTTCCGAAGTAGACTACGAGGAGCAATTAGCTAGAGAACAAATACAACTGCGTCAGTTGCAGTTAAGCATCCACAAACATCAAATTCCTGTATTAGTGCTATTTGAAGGTTGGGATGCAGCAGGTAAAGGTGGAGCTATTAAGCGTTTAACTGATATCCTCGATCCCCGGAGTTACTTCGTCCATCCCTTTGCTGCACCTTCAGATGAAGAAAAAGCCCATCATTACCTCTGGCGATTTTGGCGACGATTACCCACAGTTGGCACAATTGGTATTTTTGATCGTTCTTGGTATGGGCGTGTTTTAGTTGAGCGAGTCGAAGGATTTGCACTAGAAACCGAGTGGCGCAGAGCCTATCAAGAAATTAACGAATTTGAAGCCCAATTAACCAGTGCAGGTTACGTTTTAGTTAAATTATGGCTACACATTAGCCCAGAGGAACAACTAAAGCGCTTTACTGAACGCCAAAATGATGTTTTTAAACAGTACAAACTCACCGATGAAGATTGGCGCAATCGGGAAAAGTGGCCTTATTACGAAGTTGCAGTTAATCAAGCAATTCAACGCACCACTACCCCAACTGCGCCTTGGACAATCGTTGCTGCTAATGATAAATATTATGCCAGAGTTAAAGTAGTTGAAACTGTGGTTAATGCCATTCAAGCAGAAATAAAACGCCGCAAACGAGCAAATCGTTTTAGTTAAATATTCCTAGTGTAGGGTTAAGGGGGAAAGGTAAAAGGGTAAAGGGTAATAATACCAATTCAAATAATCTTTGCCACATATAAATTCTTTGTAGGGGCAAGGCACCAGTAAGATAATTGAATATACCAGAAATTTTTGGATGCCGTGCCCTAACCATCTTTCGCATGATTTTTTCAAATTGGTATTAATACCAAATCAAATAATGTTTGCAACAAATCAATAATATTCTAGAGGGCAAGGCAATGCCCACCTGTTTCAACTTAAGCTAAAAGCTATATAGGGCGGGCATTGTACAAATACCTCGCGCCCTCATCCCCTAACCCCTTCTCCCTCAGGGAGAAGGGGAATTGAATTTCTTGCTCCCTTCTCCCTCAGGGAGAGGGGCACAGGGTGAGGGCGAAACCTTTCAACCAAGCGGGTTTCACGTTAAGTTGACACGTATGGGCATTGCCTTACCCATTGGTGTCAACTTAAGCTAAAAGCTATATAGGGCAGGCGTTGTACAAATACCTCGCGCCCTCATCCCCTAACCCCTTCTCCCCCTGGAGAAGGGGAATTGAATCTCTTGCTCCCTTCTCCCTGAGGGAGAGGGGCACAGGGTGAGGACGAAACCTTGCAACCAAGCGGGTTTCACGTTAAGTTGACACGTATGGGCATTGCCTTACCCCCACAATCTGTCACATTCTTGTTTCAAATTGAAATTAACTACACAATTCACCTCATAATAACCCTAAAGCCTTGAGACTACGCCGAGTAATTTCAATGCGAACCGGAGCATCATTTTCATTGCGAATATCAATATTTGTTGCAAAGAAATAAACATTATTATTCTGTTCCAAATATCCTACAAACCAGCCAAAATTAGGAGTAACACTTGTAGCTAAACCTGTTTTTCCTCGCAGTATATAGTCGGGAGTACTTTCGTAAATCATAATATCTTTGACTAAATCAAAAGTCCGCTGTGAGAAAGGTAAATCTTGGCGCTGGAGACGTTCTAAAAACTCAATTTGTTGTCTGGCTGTAATTTTTAGTGGCCCTTCTAACCAAAATTTATCAATTTGCTCAGGTGTACCAATTTGACGATTTCCATAGCTAACTTGCTGGATAAATTTATTCATCCGTTCGTAACCAACTCTGCGCGCCAGCACTTGATAAAACCAAACTGTAGAATTTTTAAATGCTTGGCGGATATTGGTATCTTGATTCCATCTGGGAAATTGGCGCTGAATACCATCCCAAGTCAACACAGCCACATCATTGGGGATGACTCCAGTCTCCAAGGCGACAAGCGAGTTAAAAATTTTGAAAGTCGAAGCGGGTAGGAACGCTTGTGAATTGCGCGCCGCATTGTGTTCGTAAAATTTTTTGTTGTTGCGATCGTAAATTAAAATAGAACCTTGAATACCCAACTGATTAAATGAGCGTCCCAAGTCAACAGTTGCTGTAAGGGTAGGTTTTGGAATTTCCTGAGAATTTGCTGGTAAACTTTGAAAACTGCTAATTCCTAAAAATGTCACTAAGATACCAATAGCGATAATCGTTGCTGAAAAAATTCGTCGCTTGGGAAACATAAATATCTAACCTACAAAACTGATTGACAAACTAGCACCGCAAGGCGAAATTCAAAATAAGGAAGCACCATCAAAAATTCTTAACATACAGCGTACCTCACTAACTTGCCATCTGCTGTATTTATGCTGCGATTTCTGCAAGGAAATACGCAAATGAGAAAGCAAAAGCTGCTTTTGAATAAGTCATATCTACTTTTGCTTGCTAAATACACTGAAATGAGAAAGTAAAAGCAGCTTTTGAATAAGTCATATCTGCTTTGACTTGCTAAATACACTGAAATGAGAAAGTAAAAGCAGCTTTTGAATAAGTCATATCTGCTTTGACTTGCTCAATACACTGAAATGAGAAAGCAAAAGCTGCTTTTGAATAAGTCATATCTACTTTTGCTTGCTAAATACACTGAAATGAGAAAGTAAAAGCAGCTTTTGAATAAGTCATATCTGCTTTGACTTGCTCAATACACTGCAATGAGAAAGCAAAAGCTGCTTTTGAATAAGTCATATTTACTTTGACTTACTAAATACACTGCAATGAGAAAGCAAAAGCTGCTTTTGAGTAAGCAATATCTGCTTTTGCTGATTAAATTGTTGTGAAAACCTGTACTTGGGGTAGGGTGTGTTACGCCGCAGGCTAACGCACCACCAAGGATTGACACAGGATTTAGATACCCGACTTTTTGAAAATTTGGGTATCGGATCAGTAAGCCTTGTTAAGTATTAAACTATCAGCTTTTTGATTTTTAATACTGCATATATATGCTTATGACAATTTGCACAGGTTAGCTAGTAAATTTCATGACATATATATTGTTTTTAGAAAAAATCATAAATAATAAATATTTTTACTGACAATTAGATAATAATTTACACTGCAATTGGTTAACAATAAATTTTTAATATTAGGTGCTTACAACATTATTTATTTGAATATTTAATGTCATTTTTAATCTAAGAGGTTGTTTGAAAAGTTTTTTCCTGTGATTTTAATTGCACTTTTACCCCCCTTAATCCCCCCTTGGAAAGGCAGGGCTGTTTCATTCCCTAAAAGCCTTGAAAATGCAAGGGTTCAGGAGATGAAAAATAAGCAAGGCATTTAATATTAGGGATCAAAATGGTCAAGAATTTATGACTTTTGTCCTAATATTTATCGCCAATCATATTGACAAAATACATATCCTTACGAATGAAACGGCCCTGCCTTGGAAAGGGGGGAGACCGGAAAATCCAGTTCCCTCCCCTTTCTAAGGCAGGGCTGTTTCATTCCCTAAAAGCCTTGAAAAATCAAGGGTTCAGGAGATGAAAAATCAGCAAGGTATTCAATTGGCATTCAATCTTAGGCATCAATATGGTCAATAATTCATGACTTTTGCCCGAATATTTATCGCCAATCATATTGACAAAATACATACCTTATCGAATGAATCAGCCCTGCTTTCTAAGGGGAGGGCTAGGGTGGGGTAAAAAATATTTGATACACTACTACAGAATTTTCAAACATCCTCTAAGAGTACGCTCTTAAAATTATTAATTTTTGGCAAACATAGCTATGAAAAAATATTGTTACACAGCTTCAATTTTGCTGTTATTTTCTTTGCTGACAATACCAAGCGTTTCAGCTAAACCTAAACTTGAACAAACCAACGCTAATGTATCAACAGATAATACCAATTTACCAGTGAATAACATTCGCTCTAATGCAGGTGGGCGACTGCGAGGGCGCGAACGAGCTGCTTATGTTCATTGCTTGAATGCAGCAAAAAAGAACCGTGAACATACTGCTAGCATCAATTGCGCTCAAAACCAAGTATATAGACAAAGGAGAAGTAATATTCAAAAACCAAATCAGAATATTTCACCTGTCAATGTTGTGCCGAGTCCGCAAGCAGAACAGAAGCAATAAAAATGCGTTACGCTTGAGTTTCAAAAATCAAATATGAGTTCTATAATAATTAGCCGAACCATATAAAATATTGAAAAGCTCTCATTTAAATATGAGAGCTTTTTGACTGTATTAATGAAAATATTTTTAGGAATTTACAAAAGAGCATAACAATATTGCATTGCCCATACGATAAATCTATCTTTCGTTTATATACAGCGATCGCTTCCATAAAATGCCTGCTCTCTAGCTATTGATATCCCAAGATATATAGCTTATTGCTTTAAGTCATACCAAAGACAGAAGCTGTTAGTAACTGGAGATAGATGCCTAAAGCAGAAATATGATTAGATAATACCCATGTTTGCAGTTACATGAATAAGTTCACCACGACATCTTCTGAAGGCTGCAAACTTTTATTCTCTATAACTTTGAAATTTTTATGGTACAGACTCCCCCATCTCAATTTTCTCCAGAGCAATACAAAGTAGATGCTCCCAATCAAGAAGTAGAAAATATTATTCAATCACCGCCAACTGAGACAGACATTAATTTAGAATTTCTCTACACCAGAGATATTGAATTTCGTCAAGAAACTATTTACTTTATCGTTGTTGATCGCTTTCATGATGGCGATCCAGATAATAGCGAAGGTATCAACTCAGAACTCTACGACCCCACAGGACAAGACTGGGGTAAATACTGGGGTGGAGATTTACAAGGTGTAATTGATAAATTAGACTATTTGAAAAACATGGGAGTAACAGCTATTTGGCTAACTCCTTTATTTGAACAAGTTGAAGAATTATTTGTTGGTAATGCTGCCATACATGGCTACTGGACAAAAGACTTTAAGCGACTCAATCCTCGATTTATTGCTAAAGACGAAAACCCTTCTTTAAACGCTACTCAAGAGACAAAAGATACAACTTTTGACCGCTTAATTGCAGAAATGCATAAGCGCAACATGAAGTTAATACTAGATATTGTTTGCAACCATAGCACTCCAGATACTAGTGGTAGCAAAGGCGAATTATATGATGATGGCGTGAAAATTGCTGACTTCAATGATGATGTAAATCATTGGTATCATCACTACGGTGAAGTGCAAAACTGGGAAGATGATTGGCAAGTTCAGAATTGCGAATTAGCTGGTCTAGCAACCTTTAATGAAAATAATAGCGAATACCGGGAGTATATCAAGTCGGCGATTAAACAATGGTTAGATCGGGGTGTAGATGCTTTACGGGTGGATACTGTTAAGCATATGCCGATTTGGTTTTGGCAAGAATTCACTGGTGATATGTGCAATCACAAGCCAGATGTCTTTATTTTTGGCGAATGGATTTATAGTAGTCCCAGTGACGATCGCTCTGTGGAATTTGCCAATAACTCAGGGATGACAATTCTAGACTTTGGGTTGTGTGTAGCCATTAGAGCCGCATTAGCTCAAGGTTCAGAAAACGGTTTCCATACCATTCAATATATCTTTGACCAAGACCATCGCTACAGTGGTGCTACAGAGTTAATTACCTTTATCGATAACCACGATATGTCTCGCTTCCAATCGCTGAACCCTGATCCAGCGATGTTAAAAGTTGCGATCGCTCTCATTATGACTTGTCGTGGTATTCCCTGCATTTATTACGGCACAGAACAATATCTGCATAACGATACCGATGGCGGAAACGATCCCTACAATCGCCCAATGATGGAAAGTTGGGATACTGATACAGAAATTTACCGTTACGTCAGATTATTATCTGGCTTACGGCGATTAAACCCAGCCATATCAATGGGTAGCCACTGGCAAAAATACTTAACTGAAGATGTTTATTGCTACGTGCGCCGTTATCGTGATTCTTTGTGCTTTGTCGCTTTGAATCGCGGGGGAGAAGTCACTCTAGAGGAAGTCGAAACAGAATTACCAGATGGTGAACATACTTGTGTAATCACACGCAATAAGTATGAAGTCAAAGACGGCAAAATTCACAACTTAGTACTTGCAGAACGGGGAGTGATTGTTTTCAGCCACGTTGGTGAAAGAATCAAAGGACAAACAATTGTCCGCGTGCAATTAAACGGTGTACAAACTCAACCTGGTGAAATTATCGTAGTTACAGGAGATTGTCCAGAGTTGGGTAACTGGGATATCAGCAAAGCCTATCCCCTAGAGTACATCAACACCAACACCTGGTTTGCAGAGATTCCCTTTGATGAGAGTACTGGTAAGTTAATTAGTTATAAATATGCCATGTGGCGCGAAGGGCAATCGCCCCTGCGGGAGAATACCGTTCCTCGTCGCTGGGTAATTGCCAAAGAAGGTACTGTGAAATGGCGTGATACCTGGACATCGGGAAGGGAATCTTAGGAAGGTTGAAAATGTCCAAGCGATTGCACTATGGGTAGTTACAAAGCCAAGGCGATCGCTTTTACTTATCCTCAACTTTCATGAGCAATCAACCAGTTTTCTAAGTCGGCGATCGCACTAAAATCTAACAAGGCTTCACCCAAATCTTCTAACTGAGGGGTTGATAGCTGTTGAATCCGTTCCTGTAACAGGGGAGTTAACGCACCGACACGACGATTGAGCAAGCGCAGAACCATCGTCACAGCTTCTCTCTGACTTGCTCTACGTTCCCAACTTGTGACAATCTCCATAACTTCTTCCTCCTGTGCTGGTTCAATGGTAGCAATTACCGATATCGGGGAAAAATAGCTCTATGAACTCAGGAAAGAAGTTTTCTAAGAGTTCGCGTAGGATGCGTTAGCGATAGCGTAACGCATCAATGCCAAAGCTTTTCGTGCGTTACTGAGATTTTTTCAGAAATCAAATCAGATTGCTATGTAACTTCAAACTTTAGGCTTCATTCTTGGGGGTTTTGCTAAAATGACGCACAAACACTTGATAGCAAAAAAAGCATATGTCTATCGTTATTTCCCTTAGTCCAGAAATAGAAGCACAACTCCGTGAAAAAGCAGCACAACAAGGGCAAGATGTAAGTCTTGTAGCGGCTGAACTTTTAACTCGTATGCTAGAGTGGGAACTGCAAGATTTACAAGAAGCTACCGTTGGTATTCAACGAGGTTTAGATGATTTTGAAGCAGGTTTTTCACGTTTGTTTCAAGTAAATGTAGATGAATTAATTAAATTTGCAAAGACATTAGAAGGTCAAGAACTTGAGACTGCTAAGTTCAAGTGCAAGTTTGTTGTTAATGTAGTAGATACAGATTTATATTACACACCATTATCTAGTGGAATCTTAAGGAAACATTCACGTAAGTGGTTAGAAAGAGTATGCCAAAGATTTTCCATAACAAATTCTTTTAAGCCTGGAGATTACACTGACTTGAGCAAGAATGCATCATATGCTCTTGTAGTTATTAGTAGATATCTAGAAAATTCTAAAGAAGTAAAAATACTCAGTGATTAACTTAATTATTAAGATTAAATATTATTTTTGCTACCTTTTGCTTCCAATAAGTGGCAAATGTGTTACACATAGATGCAACTTCAGTCGCTACAAAATATGGATACACACAGACATATACAAATAACTTATCTGTGTGTATCTGTTTTTTACTTATTTGGTTGAGCAATCCGCGCTTCAATATCTTCAAATGTTTGCAATAATAGGCGTTTTGCTTGTAATTGCCAACCCCATTTTTGAATTCTAAAAGCAGCGACACTACCAGCTATAGCTGCTAATAATCCTATCGGCTGATTTAAAGAAATTCCTAATAATAAACCCAAACCTGCAATTCCCCAAAATGGTAAAGCAACAACTTGTCTTTGTTCTTCGACTATTTGGGCAATTTGATTTGGTTGCATGGTAGCTAATAAGGCAGCTTTGATTTGCCTCTGCTCTGCTAAAGATACTGATAAGCCAATTTTACGGCGCAGTTTTTCGATTTTGCGAGCATCAGTACTGTACTCAGTTAGCTCGTCTTCTGCCATTTTCAGTAATTGTTCTAATTGCGCCATCTTATATTATATCCCTAATTCTCAATAGAGATATTATCGCCAATTATTGTTAACTTTTCTTGACTAAATCCTGGCAATTTATAGCACAATCCCAAATTTAATATCTAAAATTAAACATGGGCAAAAAATACTAGCACACCACGGCAGAAGTAAAAAGTAAAAAGTAAAAAGTAAAAAAGCTTGTCTGACAAGCTTTTTACTGATTTCAGCTTTTAGCTTAATTTTGGTCGCTATGTACTAGTACAACATGGCAAAAATCAAGACTCTATTCAAAAAATAAGAATTTAAGAACCGCTCCTTCTTATCGTTGATCCCTAATCTTCAAAGCTTGAATATTGCCCAATATATGTAGCTGTACTAGTACGGCGAAAATCAAACTTCTAAAAAAATAGCCCCAAAGCCGAGAATACAATTCTTTTGACTTTTGACTTTTGACTTTCAATGTAGCAGTACTAGCGATTTCGCACTTACAACCAGAGCATTTACTTGTGAGGTAATACTGATGGTAACAGTAGCTAAAAATACTTTGTCTGTTGATACCAAAGAGCGATCGCTGATCCTTTGGTTTGATGAGGTGGGGATTGCGGATATTCCCTTAGTGGGCGGGAAAAATGCCTCACTCGGGGAGATGATTCAACAGTTGACACCCAAAGGCGTTAATGTGCCTATGGGGTTTGCTACTACTGCTTATGCGTATCGTTATTTCATCGAGTCTGCGGGGTTAGAAGCCAAGCTAAGAGAACTATTTGCAGATTTGGATGTGGAGGATGTCAAAAATTTACAAGAACGAGGTAAAAAAGCGCGATCGCTATTAATGCACACACCATTTCCCCCAGAATTGCGGAGTGCGATCGCCAATGCTTATGCAAGTTTGTGTGAGTCTTACAATGCAGATACAGATGTCGCTGTCCGTTCTAGCGCTACGGCGGAAGACTTACCCGATGCAAGTTTTGCCGGACAACAGGAAACTTACCTCAACGTTGTGGGTGTGGCGGGGGTTTTAGGCGCTTGTCATCGGTGCTTTGCTTCCCTATTTACTGATCGCGCTATTTCCTATCGTCATACTAAGGGCTTTGACCATTTTAGTGTGGCGCTGGCTGTGGGCGTGCAAAAAATGGTGCGTTCTGATTTAGCATCTTCTGGGGTAATGTTCTCTATTGAAACGGAATCTGGATTTAAGGATGCAGCGTTAATTACTGCTGCTTACGGCTTAGGGGAAAATGTTGTGCAAGGTACTGTAAATCCAGATGAATATTATGTGTTTAAACCAACTTTAAAAGCTGGTTTTAGCCCAATTGTCGATAAAAAATTGGGCAGTAAAGAATTAAAAATGGTCTATGATGACGGCTCAAAATTTACGAAAAATGTTCTGGTTCCTCCCAGCGAAAGAAGTCAATTTGTCCTCACCGATGAGGAGATTTTACAACTAGCGCGTTGGGCTTGCGTGATTGAAGACCATTATTCTCAAGTTCACGGCCATTACACCCCCATGGATATTGAATGGGCAAAAGATGGTATTACCAATCAATTATTTGTAGTCCAAGCACGTCCGGAAACTGTGCAATCGCAGAAGTTAGGTAACGTGTTGCGGAGTTATCGCTTGTTGTTGGGGACTGGGGAATGGGGTCTGGGGGCTGGGGAAAAATCTTTCCAATCCCTCATCCATAATCCTGAATTACCTGTCCCTTTGGTAACTGGACGCGCCATTGGGGAAGCGATTAGCCAAGGAAAAGTCAGCCTAATTCTTGATGTGCATAAAATCGACCAGTTCCAAGCTGGGGATGTGTTAGTCACCGATAGAACTGACCCCGACTGGGAACCGATTATGAAACGGGCTAGTGCAATTATCACTAACTCTGGGGGTCGCACCTGTCATGCGGCGATTATTGCGCGAGAATTGGGTGTACCTGCAATTGTTGGTTGTGGAAATGCAACGGAAATCTTAAAAACTGGGCAAGAAGTGACGATTTCTTGTGCGGAAGGTGAAGAAGGAAGAGTTTACCCCGGCTTATTACCTTTTGAAGTTAAAGAAGTGCCCTTAGAAAACTTACCCCGCACCCGCACGCAAATTTTAATGAATGTGGGTAATCCCCAAGAAGCATTTAGCTTATCTGCTATTCCTAATGATGGCGTAGGTTTAGCTAGGACAGAATTTATTATCGCCAATCAAATTCAAATTCATCCTCTGGCCTTAGTCCACTATGACAATTTAAAAGATGAATTTGTCAAAGCCAAAATTGGCGAAATCACCGCACTATATGAGAATAAACCCCAATATTTTGTTGATAAATTAGCTCAAGGTATCGGCAGAATTGCTGCTGCATTTTATCCAAAAACCGTGATCGTGCGGATGTCGGATTTTAAAAGTAATGAATACGCCAATCTGTTAGGTGGTCAACAATTTGAACCCCATGAAGAAAACCCCATGTTAGGCTGGCGCGGGGCAGCACGTTACTATGATGAAGGTTACAGAGACGCGTTTGCTTTAGAATGTTACGCCCTTAAACGCGTCAGGGAAGATATGGGTTTAACCAACGTCATCCCCATGATTCCCTTCTGTCGTACTCCCCAAGAAGGACGTTTAGTATTAGAGGAAATGGCAAAAAATGGCTTACAGCAAGGTGTCAACGGCTTGCAAGTTTATGTCATGTGCGAGTTACCCAATAACGTGATTATGGCGGAAGAATTCGCGGAAGTTTTTGACGGCTTTTCGATTGGTTCCAATGACTTAACTCAGCTAACACTAGGATTAGACAGAGATTCTGCCTTAGTAGCGCGATTATTTGATGAGCGCATTCCTGGTGTCAAACGCATGGTCAAAATGGCCATCGAAGCGGCAAAACAGTATAATCGCAAAATTGGCATTTGTGGACAAGCACCCAGCGACTACCCAGAATTTGCCCAATTCTTAGTAGAACAAGGCATAGATTCCATTAGTTTGAATCCAGATTCAGTATTAAAAACAATGTTAGAAATTGCCAAAGTTGAGGATAATCAGCGTTAAATTCATTCTTTCTCAGGATATATAGACATAGCAGGTAATTCTACTTAAAAATTACAATAGAACTTGTTTATTTGGCAGAATTACCCATAGGGGTTGAGCTTCCCCAAATTTATCTTTGGGAGAATGGACTGGCAACCCCCTCCCCTTTAACAATGAAGCTAATTCACAAACTCAAGCCACCCTGTTCATCTGACCCCGCCTCTCAAAAAGCGAATTTCCTTCGTGACCGTGAGGTTTTATGAAATACTTTTCCAGAGCGGAGTAAAGATTGTGGGCACTCAGCAAAAATCAGCAGCATGTGAAAATATTGTGACAGGTGGAGGCGAGATGGCGGTACTAATGCGATCGCTTGACTGGTCAACCACCCCTGTTGGTGCTGTGGAAACTTGGCCGCAAAGCTTAAAAACTGCTGTTCGCATCATGTTAGGGTCGCGCTACCCCATGTTTGTGTGGTGGGGAGAGTCGCTAACCAAGTTTTATAACGATGCTTACATTGCGGTTTTGGGTCAACGCCATCCTCAAGCGCTAGGTCAGCCAGCATCCCAAGTATGGGCGGAGATTTGGGACACTCTGGGGCCACAAGCGGAAGCCGTGCTGCAAAAAGGGCAATCTTCGTGGAATGAGGAATTGCTCTTAGTGATGCAGCGCAATGGTTACACAGAGGAAACCTACTTTACCTTTTCCTACAGTCCCATCCCTCAAGACGATGGGACTGTAGGTGGGGTCTTTTGCGCCTGTACTGAAGAAACCCGTCGGGTTGTGGGCGATCGCAGATTGCGGATTTTGCGAGAACTAGCAGCTAATACCGCAGAGGCGAAAACTGTTGAAGATGCTTGTGAGATTTCCGCCAAAACCTTAGATAATAATCCTTATGATGTGCCTTTTGCCTTGCTTTATCTGCTGGATGAGAAAGCAACTCAGGCAAGACTAGTAGGTACAACCCGATTACCCCCAGGAACTACCGCCAGTCCACAAAGAATAGACATCAACGCCGATAGCCAAATATGCGATCGCTGGTTACTTCCTGCTGTCATTGCTGATGGGAAAAGTCAGGTAGTAGATTTGGTAAAGTCAGGTTTTGTTGATTTACCCGGTGGTGCTTGGCCGGAATCACCCACAACAGCTGTAGTTCTACCCCTCACCACCCCCACACAAGAGCGACTAAGCGGATTTTTGATTGCAGGTATCAGTCCCCGCCGTCAGTTTGATGATGATTACCAAGGCTTTTGGGATTTAGTAGCAGGACAAATTAGCACTGCGATCGCAAATGCGCGCGCCTACGAAGCCGAAAGGTTACGCGCCGAAGCACTCGCAGAAATTGACCGCGCCAAAACCGAGTTTTTTAGTAACGTCTCCCACGAATTCCGCACCCCATTAACTTTAATGTTGGGGCCATTGGAAGATGCGTTAACAGATAACACTGCTTCCTTACCTACAATTCAACGAGAACGAATTGAAATTGTCCAGCGCAATGGATTACGTTTATTAAAATTAGTCAACACCTTACTCGATTTTTCTCGCATCGAAGCCGGAAGAATTCAAGCAGTATATGAACCAACGGATTTAGCTACCTTTACAGCAGAACTTGCTAGTGCGTTTCGCTCCACCATTGAACAGGCGGGAATCCAGCTAATCGTCGATTGTACGCCCTTACCCGCAGAAATTTATATTGACCGGGAAATGTGGGAAAAAATTGTATTTAATTTGTTATCAAATGCCTTTAAATTTACATTTTCTGGTAAAATTACCGTTAAATTAGAGTATTTTAAAAACCACGTTAATTTATTAGTTCAAGATACAGGCATAGGCATTCCCAGCAAAGAAATACCCAATTTATTTAAGCGATTTCATCGGATTAAAGGTGCCCACGGGCGAAGTTTTGAAGGTTCAGGAATTGGATTATCGCTAGTGCGGGAAATTGTCGAACTTCATGGCGGTAAGGTGAGCGTTACCAGTGTTTGGGGAGGGGGAAGCTGTTTTACAGTGACAATTCCTACTGGCTATGAGCACTTACCCCAAGAATCCCTCCGCGCTAGTCGCACATCACCTTCCACAGCATTAGGTGCAACTCCTTACGTAGAGGAAGCGCGGCGTTGGGGAACGGAGGGGAGCAGGGTAGAGACGCGATTCATCGCGTCTTTGCAAGCAGGGGGAGAATTTACTGGCGATTCTTCCTCAGCCTCCTTGACTTCCCCTGCTTCCCCAACTCCCCCAGCCCGCATTCTCTTGGCTGATGATAATGCGGATATGCGCGATTATTTGCGGCGATTTTTGAGCGATTACTATCAGGTAGAAACAGTCGGGGATGGGATTGCGGCGTTGAATGCAATCAGGCAAAATCCACCAGATTTGGTGTTAACTGATGTAATGATGCCAGGAATTGATGGCTTTGAATTATTGCGATCGCTACGTAATGATTACAAAACTCAATATATCCCGATAATTTTATTGTCAGCCAGAGCCGGGGAAGAATCGCGGATTGAAGGACTAGCAGCTGGAGCCGATGATTATATCGTCAAGCCATTTTCAGCCAAAGAATTACTGGCACGTATAGAAGCAAGCCTAAAATTATCAAAACTACGACAAGAAGCACAATTGCGCGAAAAAGACTTACGAATGCAAGCCGAAGCTGCATTGAGCGATCGCCAACAAATCGAAGCATCTCTGCGTGAGAGCGAAGAACGCTTTCGGCAAATGGCAGAAACAATTGAAAGCGTCTTTTGGCTATCCGATGCAACCGCAAACAAATTACTTTATGTCAGCCCTGCTTATGAGCAAGTTTGGGGGCGTTCCCCAGAAATTCTTTATCACGACTTAAGCAGTTGGATAGAGATGATTCACCCCGACGATCAAGATTTAGTTCTAAAAGCTACAGAGAAATGCATAACTAACGGTCATCATACAGAAGAATACCGCATTATCCGCCCTGATGGTACGATTCGCTGGATACGCGATCGCGGTTTTTTAGTTCGCGATGAGGATGGACAACCATATCGTATTGCAGGCGTTGCCGAAGATATTAGCGATCGTAAACAAGTTGAACAAGAGCGAGAACTATTACTGCTGCGTGAACGCGCCGCCCGTGAAGAAGCCGAAAGAGCCAGCCGCATCAAAGATGAATTTCTCGCCGTCCTCTCTCACGAATTACGCTCCCCCCTCAACCCGATTCTTGGTTGGTCGAAGTTGTTGCAAAATGGTAAACTCAGCCCCAGCGCCACCGCCGCAGCACTGGCGACAATCGAGCGCAACGCCAAGTTACAAGTACAACTAATTGACGATTTGCTGGATGTTTCGCGGATTCTCCGGGGTAAATTGATCTTAAATGCCATCCCCCTGGATTTATGTAGCATCATTTCATCAGCCTTAGAAACGGTGCGATTAGGAGCTGAGGCTAAGTCCCTAGAAATTCACACCCATATCACCCCCAAGGTCAGCGTCATCGGCGATCCTACAAGATTACAGCAAGTAGTGTGGAATATCTTATCCAACGCCGTGAAATTTACACCATCAGGTGGAAAAATAGAAGTTGGTTTAACCTGTGTGGACACAAATGCCCAGATTCAGGTACGAGACACAGGTAAAGGTATTAGTGCTGAGTTTTTGCCCTATGTGTTTGAACATTTCCAACAAGAAGACGGCTCTACTACTCGCCAATTTGGGGGTTTGGGATTGGGTTTGGCAATTGTGCGCCAGCTAGTAGAACTGCATGGTGGTACTGTAGCGGTGGATAGTGCTGGTGAAGGACAAGGCGCAACGTTTACAGTGTATATACCCTTAGCAAAAAATTCGGTGCCGACACCTGCATTACCAGCATCAGAGCAACAAAATGTCAATCTTGAGGGTATCAATATTTTAGTAGTGGATGACGAGCCAGACTCCCGTGAGTTTCTTACCTTTGTGCTCAAACAACAACAAGCAACAGTAACAACCGTAGCCTCCGGATCAGAAGCACTCAAAGTTTTAGTCGAAGCAGTCCCCGACTTATTAATTAGCGATATTGGTATGCCAGAGATGGATGGTTATATGCTCATGCAAACTATTCGCGCCTCACAGCCAGATAAATTTCTGCCCGCGATCGCCTTAACTGCTTATGCGGGAGAATTAAACCAGCAAAAAGCGATCGCCGCAGGTTTCCAAAGGCATATCGTTAAGCCAATTGATCCAAACGCCGTAGTTGCGATCGCTATTGAGTTATTGCAACCACAAATAATAAACAACCGATAAATTCTGAACAGTAGGTGAGGCAAGGGGGCAGGGAGCAGGGAGCAGGGGAGAAAAGCAATTACCAATTACCAATTACCAAATGACAAATGACAAATAACAAATAACCAATGACAAATAAAAAATGGTTCCAAATTGGTTTAGTAGGTATATTTCTCTTCTCATTCGCTTTGCGTTTTTGGGGATTGAGTAGATTCAATACTCTTGTATTTGATGAAGTTTATTTCGCCACATTTGGTAATAACTATCTCATTAATAAGCCGTTTTTCAATGCTCATCCGCCATTAAGTCAATATATTATTGGTATCGGCATTTGGCTTGGGAGTCATTTTCATTTTGGGCAAGAACCAGTTAATGGGCTAGCAGGTTCTTTATTGTCGCCTTGGAATTATCGTTGGATCAATGCTCTCACTGGTTCATTTATTCCTGTAGTTGTCGCTGCTATTGCTTATCAAATTAGTCATCGCCGTAGCTTTGCTTTACTAGCAGGGTTATTTACTGCTTGTGATGGTTTATTTTTGGTGGAATCTCGTTATGCACTCAATAATATTTATATTGTTATCTTTGGTCTTTTAGGGCAATGGTTTTTATTATTAGCCTTAGACAATCAAAAACAACGTCGTGCTTTATGGTTAATTGCCTCTGGTATTGCCTTTGGTGCTTCAACTGGTACTAAATGGAATGGTTTATGGTTTTTGTTAGGTGCTTATTTACTTTGGATAACAGCTTGGTTAATTCGGTTTTTACATTCTTGGACTAGCCAAAAAAGCTTTTTTGGAAGCATAGATAAAACAGCTATAGAACCCTTATTAACTAAAGTTCAGACACCGCTACAAAATCTGACTCAGCTAAACATTTTTCAGATGATCTCTTATTTAGGAATCATCCCGGCTATTGTCTATAGCTTAATTTGGATTCCTCACCTACGCTTAGATACAAGATACGATTTTATTGAAGTACATCGGCAAATTTTAAACTTTCACTTGCACATGGGCGGAAATAGTCCAGCCGTGCATCCATATTGTGCAGCTTGGTATAAATGGCCTTTCATGACTCGACCGATGGCTTATTATTATCAAACTGCGCGTAATTTCAGCGATCCATTACCTGTGATGGGGCCGAATTTACCCGCTGCTGATGGACGGGTAATATATGATGTCCACGCTATGGGTAATCCATTTTTATGGTGGTTTGGTATGGCTGCCATGTTATTTATAGCCGCAATGCTGTTGTCAAAATTAGTAATTCCTTTGTGGAAAAAGCAGCGTTTAGCTATATCTGACCATCTTGCTGTTGATACTTGGATTGCGTTGTACATAGTAATAAATTATGCAGCTAATTTATTACCCTGGGTAAAAGTCACGAGATGCGTATTTATTTACCATTATATCTGTGCAGTCGTCTTTGTATTTTTAGCGATCGCCTGGTTTGTTGATCAATGTCTTCGCAGCTATCACCGCGAACTCCGAGCATTAGGTGTCACAATTAGTTTTATGATTTTGGCTGCTTTTATCTTCTGGCTACCAATTTATTTAGGCTTACCTCTCACTTCTGAGGGTTATAAACTCCGAATGTTGTTTAATTCTTGGATTTAAACCTCTTGTGTTATCACTCTTTTGTTACTACGGGGAAAGTATAATCAGGAAGAAAACCAGAAACAGTAAGGAATAGGGATGGTTACGCCGCGTAGACAGGCAGTAAGCACTGTTGCCTTCATAGATAACTATTGTCAACACTATTATTCATGATTTGAGGATGTGAGACATTTTGAAGAATTCAAGTTTTTACACTTGGGAATGCTATCAAAAATGCCACAGAAATCTCTGCCGGAGATAGCCAAAATAGTAGGACTCCAAGACGGTCACTCACTACATCATTATAGTTTGAGAAACTGGATTGAATATGGCTTTAAACAAGTCAAGAATGAACTTGGCTGGGCTGATTTTCGCCTCACAGACTATGAAAGCATTGAGCGCTGGTGGGAGATAATTTTTAGTGCTTATCTTTTAGTTAGCATTCAGTCCACTTATTTCCAATTAGAAGCTGAGAAACCAGTAGCTGAAAATCTTCCAAATTCTAGCACTGATTCCTCTTCATTCATCAATGCATCAACTACTGAATTTCGCCAACATCGAGAGTGGGAACCGGGCATGACATGGAAAAGTTCCCTGAATAACTTGAGACTAATTGTTCAGCCTTATATCTTCTACCATTTGCTGTTACCTTGTTTAGATGTATTCAACATTCCTGGGATGAGACGCTGTTTCCTTAAGTTAATCGAATTGATGAATGGTTTTCGAGCTTCTCCGATTCTTTTCTCTATTGCTAGTTAATCTTCTCTCTATTTTTCTTTCCCTAAAGTAACAAAAGAGAGATCAAACCCTAATTGTTACGTTTAAAGAGAATCTGCAAGGATTGGTCTCAAAGCCTTGTAAATATTGGCTTGCAAGTTTTAGGACGGGTCTATTGTCCAGAACAGTAAGTATTAATTTCCTTTACTAAAGTACTTTCCTCAGTACTATTCTTTTTCAACGTTACTAAAGAACGTTTTGCACTAGCTAAATCTTTTTTATCTAAAGCTTTAGCTTCATCCTTCAAACCCTGACTTGTACTCTGATAAAGGGTGGTAAAGCGCTGCTGAAAGCCTTGCAACTTTTCATCCTTGATTTCCAGTGCTTTCATCTCTGTAGTAATTGTGTCTATCTTACCTGCGACTTCATTTAAGGCTTTAGAACCCGTTTTGGCATTATTGGGATTTTTACCAAAATCTTGACCGATAGTTACTGCTTGATTTGCTACCTTAACTATTTTGTTACATTGAGCGACTTTACTCTCGCCACAACCTGTAAACAGTAATGCGATCGCAGCCGTTGCTGAAAGTATAGTGGTTTGTTTAAACATACGTTGTATCTGTTTATTTTTTTCTAACTATATGCAGGAAAATACTTAGTTAGTATCAGTCCTGATACGTTATACTCCATACTTTCCCAAAAGAGTACAAAGATATACTAAGTTACACCAAATAACAGTTACATAATTTTACGGAATTCATGCCCATTCAAGGCGATCGCTTGTTTGCATAGTCAGCGCTAGTTGCCTAATTCCTAGCCAAGTCAGCACAATGATTATGGATTAACAGAATCCCAACAGAGACAGTAATTCCCAATCTAAAATCCAAAATTTAAAATCTAAAATCCAAAATGCTATGAGCATCACCGAAGATATTCTCTCTCAACTACCAGGCAATGTCATGGCAGGCTTACGTAGTGCCGATCGCACTTTAGCATCACTGAGGGCAGATCAAGCACCAATCCCAATGGTAGTAAAAGAAAACCCTGAACTCTTAGACAATGTGGACTGGGATGTAATTATTTGCGGTGGAACCTTGGGGATTTTAATCGGTTGCGCCTTAGCGGTACAAGGACTGAAGGTAGGCTTGATTGAACGGGGAATTTTGCGTGGTAGAGAACAAGAATGGAATATTTCTCGCAAAGAGTTAGAGGTATTTTTGGAATTAAATTTACTTACCAATGCAGAATTAGACCAAGCGATCGCTACTGAATATAACCCAGCCCGTGTTAGTTTTCAAGGCGGTACAGAGGTATGGGTAGAAGATGTTCTTAACATTGGTGTCGATCCAGTCTATCTCTTAGAAACCTTGAAAACCCGATTTTTGGCTGCTGGTGGTGCGTTGTGGGAAAACACACCCCTGAGTGAAGCTGTAGTTCATCCTAATGGGGTGATGGTAAACAACCAGCTAAAAACACGGTTATTGATTGATGCAATGGGACACCTCTCTCCCATCGCCCAACAAGCGCGCCAAGGACAAAAGCCAGATGCACTATGCTTAGTTGTGGGAAGTTGCGCCCAAGGATTTCCGGAAAATCACAGTGGGGACTTGTTATTATCTTTTACACCCTTGCAAAATCAATGTCAGTACTTTTGGGAAGCTTTCCCAGCTAGGGATGGTAGAACAACCTACTTATTTACATACATGGATGCACACCCCCAACGCTTAGGTTTAGAAGCTTTATTTGAGGAATATTTGCGCCTTCTACCACAATATCAGGGTGTGGAATTGAGCCAGTTGAAATTTCAACGGGCACTGTTTGGCTTCTTTCCTACCTATCGCCAAAGTCCCCTCAAAACCCCTTGGAATCGCATTTTGCCAGTCGGAGATAGTAGCGGCAGTCAATCGCCTTTAAGTTTCGGCGGTTTTGGTGCAATGGTACGACACCTCAAGCGCTTAACATTTGGTATTCAAGAAGCATTGCAAACCGAACAATTATCTACAACAGCGCTAGCTTTACTGCAACCTTATCAGCCTAGTTTAGCTGTTACTTGGTTGTTTCAAAAAGCCATGAGTGTGGGCATAAATCAAAATATTTCACCAGAGCAAATTAACCAATTGCTTGCTGTCGTTTTTCAGGAAATGCAAAAATTAGGAAATAAAGTACTTAAGCCATTTTTACAAGATATAGTAAAGTTTCCTGCATTAACGCTAACACTTGTAAAAACAGGTTTGGCAAATCCGGGATTAATTGCCAAAATAATTCCTCAAGTAGGTTTTATCAATTTACTAGATTGGATATTGCATTATGTAAATTTAAGTATATATACCGCCTTATTTTGGCTAAGTCCAATGTTAGAAACATTAGTTAAGTATTTGCCAAACCCCCAACAATATTATTGGCATCGTTTATTTGATGCTTGGAAATTCGGTTCTGGTAGTGATTATCTAGATGAATAACTTAATAAAAAATAAAATTTTTTTATCAGAGTTCATAGTCAAATGTCAAGAGTTAAAACTTGTTCATTCAAATTTTTAACTTTTGACTTTTGACTCTGGCAATCTCGAATCAAGCAACAAGGTTTTACTAGGCTCTTAATTACAAATTACGAATTAGTAATTTTTTCTCAAATTTGTGTGAGGATAATGATGATTGAACGACAATCTTCAGGAATCAAATATTTTAAAGTACTGATTGGCTTACTGCGCGATCGCCAAGCTTTTTTAGAAGAAATTACCCAAGGTATTAGACTACCAAGTAAAATCATTTCACTATTAGTTTGTAGTTCTCTATTTCTGGCGATTTATGGCGGGATTATCGGCGCATATCATAGCTGGATGCAAGCTTTATCTTCTGCGGTTAAACTACCAGCACTCTATTTAATCACCCTACTGATTTGTCTACCCACTCTCTATTTTTCTAATATTATTTTCGGTTCCAAGCGGACTTTTGGACAGCATTTTGCACTAGTACTAACTGCGGTTTCTGTAACTAGCGTATTATTATTTAGCTTTGCACCGATTACGCTATTTTTCTTAATTACTACTAATAATTATCAATTTTTAATCCTGCTGAATGTTGTGATATTTAGCTTTACAGGATTTATTGGTATTTCTTCTCTCTATCAAGCCACAAGTGTAGTTTTAGAACAAGACAATGAAGGTAGCAAAACACGCCGCAAAATTATCCTATCTTGGTTGTTTCTTTATGCCTTTGTAGGTAGCCAACTTGGATGGACTCTCAGACCATTTTTCGGTACTCCTGGTTCTATCTTCCAACTATTTAGAGACAGAGAAGGTAGTTTTTATCTAAGTGTACTGCAAGCCATCGGCTATCTTTTAGGATTGCGTTAATACAGCCATAGATTTTGTAATTCTACAATTTCCCTACAATTCAGCAGCCTCATAAAATATCCAAAGCTCAGTTCCTAATTACGAATTACGAATTACCCATAATCTACTTACTACACCACTATGCTTGATAAGCCTTCTTACAAAAATAAGCAGTTTAATATTCTCATCAGTTTACTACGCGATCGCCAGGGTTTTTTAGAAGAAATTAGCCAGGGAATCAGGTTACAAAGTAAAATCAGCGCTCTTTTTGTTTCCAGTTCTATCTGTTTCGCCATCTATGGTGCAATTATCGGTGCATCTCATAGTTGGGGACAAGCATTATCTGGTGCTATCAAACTCCCAGCATTTTACTTGCTCACACTGATTATTTGTTTCCCGACTCTCTTCTTTTTTAATGTTTTATTTGGTTCCCGTAGCACTATTCAACAGCATTTTGTGGTTTTGCTCACAGCTGTATCTGTAATCAGCGTGCTGTTATTCAGCTTGGCACCAGTGACACTATTTTTTATGATCACTGCGCCTAATTCTTACCAATTTTTTAAGCTGTTGAATGTGTTAATTTTTGGCATCACAGGTATATTTGGTGTAAAATTCCTCTATGAAGGGATGCAGTTACTTTCTCAACAAGATGAAGTTGGTAAAAAAACTCGCACTACTATTTTACGTTCTTGGCTATTTTTGTATGGTTTTGTTGGTGTGCAATTAGGCTGGTTTCTAAGACCATTTTTCGGTTCGCCTGGCTCTAAATTTGAATTATTTCGCGCCGTAGGTGGTAATTTTTATCTTGATATTGTATCGGCAATCTCAGAAATTTTAGGTGGTCGTTAATTTACAGCTAAATCAATTTTAATATTATAAAATACCCGATTTTTATTTAAAAAATCGGGTATTTTAATGCTGTGTTAATTAGCTATAATTTAATAGCCAATAATGCGCAATACATCACGTAGTACGCTGTAGCCAGCTAAATCCCAAAGTAAATAAGCCAAGAAACCAATAGCGGCTAAACGACCATTCCACAATTCAGCTTGTGGTGTCCAACCGAACAGAAAAGCATTGCGATCTACACCGTTATATTCTGTAGCAACAGGTGGTAAATCAGTAGAAGAACGATTTGTCATTTTTTTACTCCTAAATTACGCGTTTTTTGGATTTAATTTTTAGTAGCCAATCAGGTGTAATACATCGCGCAGAACGCTATAACCTGCTAAATCCCAAAGTAAATAAGCCAAGAAACCAATAGCGGCTAAACGACCATTCCACAGTTCAGCTTGTGGTGTCCAACCAAACAGAAAAGCATTACGATCTACGCCGTTATATTCTGTAGCAACAGGTGGTAAATCAGTAGAAGGACGAGTTTCCATTTTTTTACTCCCAAATTACATTTTTTTGTATTTAATTTTTAGTAACCAATCAGGTGTAATACGTCGCGTAGAACGCTATAACCTGCTAAATCCCAAAGTAAATAAGCTAAAAATCCAATCGCTGCTAAACGACCATTCCAGAGTTCAGCCTGTGGAGTCCAGCCGAATACAAAAGCATTGCGATCTATGCCGTTATATTCTTTAGTAATTGTTGGTAAATCAGTGGAAGAGCGAGTTTCCATTTTTTGCCTTAACAATTTGTTTCGTACCTTAAATGTAACGATTTACAAACAAGTTGCTTTCTGTCTGGAGGTACAAAGAATAGCCACTTCTTATGGATGAAGCTTAAAACGCGATCGCAACTAATATATCCACCTGCAGATGGTGATAAAAAACTATTTGTAAATAAATGTAACGCAGACAACATAAACAACTTTATATTGGGAGAATTTACTTGAGAAATGTTACTCATCAATTAATAAATTCTCCACAAAATTCATGCATATTTCTTTATATGCATGAATATGGCTATTTATCTGCCTTGATAACTAAGAAATCCGCATTTTTGCAACCTATCCAATGAAGATTTTCCCTTTGGCTAGTGAAATTTCTATCTAGCGCTAGATATGCTGTTCAAACTGTGGAGAGATGCTCTTCATACCCAATTTCCACGATTCTGAGACTTACAAGAGTTAGGTATCACCATAAATACAGAGTTTCTGCAAACGTAATTCTAAATTTCCCCAAATTTAAGCTTAGAGAAAGGAAATACAATGTTTCAAAGTACAGAAATTATCCTGGGACTCTACCAGTCGCTTTTTAGGTTGGCACAGATTCCAGTCAACCCCACTTCAGACATTTCACCAGCACAAGCATCGGTTCTCACTTCTGGGCCACGCTTTTTTATTGCCTTAATTTCCGGCGTAATTCTAGCCTTTGCTTTTCAACTAGTATTAACAAACCTCTCCCTGGCTGCTGGGATTTCCTACCTGGGACATTCATCTGACTCAGATTCCGATAATGAAGCAGGAAGTTTAGGCGGCACAATTCGCAAAATTGGTACCGCTGTAGGGATTTGGACTTTAGTCACAGTAACAGTGGCTCTTTTAATTGCTAGTTACTTAGCAGTTAAACTTAGTCTCCTGGTTTTAGATCCAGGATTGGGAGCAATTCTGGGCTTAGTAATTTGGGGAGCCTACTTTTTATTACTGATGTGGGTTAGTTCTACCACAGTCGGTTCCTTAATTGGTTCAGTAGTCAACACAGCCACCTCTGGCTTTCAAGCAATTATGGGGACAGCGACAGCTGCACTAGGTGCAAAAGCTGTAAATAACCAAGTTGTAGCCACAGCCGAAGCCGCCGCCGCCGCTATGCGCCGCGAACTAGGAAGCGGGATCGACCCCACGAGCATTCGAGAAAATGTAGAGGATTACCTAGACAGGTTGCGTCCGCCAGAGTTGGATCTAGGCAAAATCCGCAGCGAGTTTGAAAACCTACTCAAAGACCCCCAATTCCAAGCCATCGCAGGTAGTCCTGACCTCCGCAACATCGACCGTCAAAAGTTTATTGATTTAGTCAGCAGTCGCACAGACCTATCTAAACGCGATGTCAAACGCATCGCTGACACATTATATAAAATCTGGCAGCAGGTAGTAAGTCAGCAAGCACCAGCCCAAGACCGCCTCGGGGAATTAGTCGATTATCTAAAATCCTTACCACCAGGGCAAACCAAAACAGATGAACTCAATACCAAATTAGAAAGATTAATTGCAGAAACTCGTGACGCTAAAGTAGCCGACCAAAAAGCTACCCCTGGGCCAATCCAGAGCACACTCCAGCAAGGACTTTCGGCTTTGACTGGTATTGTTTTGGGCAGAACAGACTTATCAGATTTAGATGTAGAAAAAATTTGGCAATCCCTATCCACTGCTAAAGACAAAATTAGCGAACAAGCTGATAAGTTAGGTTTACCCGCAGCTTCGCAACCCTACAGTCCCATTCGGGCGGATGTCGAAAATTACCTTGCTAATACCTTTGCTTGGCAACTCAGCCGCGAAAGAATTGCCCAAGAATTCCGCGATGTGATCTACGATGCAGCAGCCGACCCTGGAGTAGTACGGCGAGAATTAGAGCGCCTATCCCGCAACGATTTTGTCAACATCTTGCAACAGCGGGGACTGCTTACCCAAGCACAAATACAGCGGATTGCAGATCAACTAGAAACTGTCCGCCAAGAAGTATTGGTGACTGTAAAGGCGGTAGAAGAAAGAGAGATAGTAGAAGACTTGCAGCGTCGAGTATCCAGCTACCTCCTCGTTACTAGTAAGTCTGATTTAACCTCTGAAGGTATTGAACGGGATTTTAGACCCCTGTTGTCCGATCCAGACGCAGATTATGAAACCCTCTCACGGCGGTTAGCGGCGATTGATCGCCAACAAATGCAGCAAATCCTGTATCAACGCAACGACATCCAGCCATACGAACTAGACGCAATTCTCGAGGATTTAGAAAAACAACGCGATCGCGTGTTAATTGAATCTAAAAATTTGGCAGATCAGGCAAAATACCAAGCAGAAACCCTGTGGTTGAATTTAGAATCATATCTGCGTAATACCGGCAAAGGCGAACTTAACCCCGATGCAATTCGAGCCGATCTCAAAAGATTGCTGGAAGATCCGCAAGCGGGTGTGGCTGCAATTAGAGCGCGGTTATCTCGTTTTGATCGCGATACCCTAGTACAACTGTTGAGTCAGCGCCAAGATATTAGCCAAGACCAAGCCAATCAAATCATTGATACTGTCGAACAGTCATGGCATGGTATCCGCCACGCACCCCAGGCGGTAGCAGATAAAGCCAAAGAGCAATATGACTCTGTTAGCACAACCATTGCTGATTACTTGCGTAATACTGGCAAAAGCGAACTCAATCCCGAAGGTATTCAACGCGATTTAAATCGACTGTTTGAAAACCCCAAAGAAGGAGCCTTAGCACTACGCCGCCGCTTGTCTCAAGTAGACAGAGATACCCTAGTGAAATTACTTGGTCAGCGTCAAGACTTGAGCGAACAGCAAGTCAATGAAGTCATTAATTCCGTACAACATTCGATTCACAATTTTGTGCGTGCGCCGCGTCGCCTGGCTACCAGAACCCAGCAAAGAGTAGAAACCTTCCAAGCTTATTTAGAAGAGTATTTACGGCAGACAGGTAAAGAAGAACTCAACCCCGAAGGTATCAAGCGCGACTTACAACTGTTATTGCATGATCCACGGGTGGGGATTGAAAGCTTTAGCGATCGCCTGGCGCATTTTGACCGTTCCACAATTATCGCCCTGCTGAAAATCCGCGAAGATATTTCCGATGAGGAAGCAGCGAAAATTGCAGATAATATTGTCTCCGTACAAGAACAATTTGTAGAACAAGTACGGGGTATTCAGCGCCGTATCCAAGATGTGATTGATGGCGTATTTGCCCGCATCCGCAACTACCTCAACTCCTTGGAGCGCCCCGAACTCAACTACGATAGTATTAAGCGCGATGTGCGTCAATTATTTGACGATCCCCAAGCCGGATTTGACGCTTTACGCGATCGCCTATCTTCCTTTAACCGCGATACCCTAGTCGCACTGATCAGTTCCCGTGAAGATATTTCCGAAGAAGATGCCAACCGGATTATCGACCAAATTGAAGGGGCGCGCAACACAGTTTTACAACGAGCAGAACGCTTACAGCAAGAAGCCCAACGCCGCCTCGAACAAGTCAAGCATCAAGCACAGCGCCAAGCCGAAGAAACCCGCAAAGCCGCCGCTACAGCAGCTTGGTGGTTATTTGCGACAGCAGTTGTCTCTGCTATTTTCTCCGCATTAGGAGGAGCGATCGCTGTCGTTCGGCTGTAGTTTGACAAATTGTCTCCGCTTTCCTGTATGAGCCTCCCCCCGTGGGAGGTTTTTTTAGTGAAACTGAGGGACTCTTAAGAAATACGGAAAAAAAGACAAAGTGTAAGAATTATTTAATAAATCAAAAAGCGCTAATCAGCCAGCAATCATACCAATTAATGTATGCTTTACAACAGATTAAACAAGGATAGCAATCCTATAATTTAATATTTCACAACTCATTTAGGATTGCTATATATCCTTAAAAATTCAATAACACATATAACCTCAATAAGTAATTATCTGTGTGTTTTTCCATTTCTGAATAGGATATCTTCTAAAGCACTTATATCTGGATTAAGTCCTTGATTTAATTGCTCACGAACACGATTAATTAATGCAATTTGCTTGTCTATATGTGTAATCAAACGATTGCCATTCCAAGCATGAACTCGAAAAAATGTGTCTCCAATATCACCAGCTCCAGGAAATGAGCCTAGCAAAATATCTGCAAAACTAAGAATTATAATTAATAGTTTTTCCGGAAAATCAGTTTTGATTCTGTAGGATTGCAATAATAGCCAGAAACTAGCTATACCCGTGTATAAACCATCTACTATAGGAAGAAGGCCAATGGCAGCGTCAAGCCCCAACTTCCCAAATACCAGACCCTCTGATAGCTTGATGAATTTCTGTATCTCATTTCTTGCCTGGAGCAAATTTTCTTCATGAGCTTCAACCTTAAGGGGCAAGGATTGTCTAAAATGTCGATTAATATCCATAAATAATTACTGTTATTAATTACTAAAAATATATTTATTTTTCACTTCACAATCGCACTTAAATATCTTTATTCAAGAAATATCAAATTATGATTGATTACCCCTCGTTTTCTCCCAATCCTCCAAAGCACCAATAACAAAACTAGCTGCTGGATGGCTCAGAAATTGCTCGAAAGCTTTAACACCTCCTGTTTTCAAGGCACTAATTATTCTCCGGCTCAAAGTGGGGTTACTTTCTATGTGCTTAATAGTTTCTGTAGCTACTGCCATTTTTCCACTAGTTGTTTCAGTCGGATAAGACTGTTCCAGATATTCTAAAAGTTTTTGAATCTCTGCTGCTGCTTCACACAAATTTTGTTTCTGCTCTTGAGTATATGTATTAAATGAATATTGAACCTGACTCGAAATATTACCTACTGTATGACCTGATACTAAAGAAGAACCTATATTTGTCTCTATTTTTATCGATTTATCTTCCATGTTTCTACTTTACAAATTTTTGAAAAATAGTTAAAGTTAATAAATAATTTAAACTAATGATTTTAAACCTGACTAGCAACGTCTCCAACAACATGACCTGATATAACAGAAGAACCTATATTTGTTCCAATTTTTATAGAATTATCTGTAGACACATCCAAAGTCTCAAAATTAAAAGTAATAGCCTTTAATTCATCACTATTCATGACGCTATACAAAGTTAAAATAACTTTTTTAACAAATTCTTCACTTCTGCTTCTAAAAATTTTTTTTGTACCAGCATTGGTATAAATGGTCATTCCATATTTTCCATCTATTGTAGTTTTACTTGCATTATGTCTCTTGATTAACCAAATTGCTAAAACAATAATCAAACATCCTAATATTCTTGTCACTTCAGAGGCTATAAAAAATAGAAAAATACCTATAATAGGTAAAGCTATATATAATTTTGGCATTGGTTTTGTATGAGTTGTTATATTACTAACTAATCCAATACTTGCAATATTATGAATTTGATATATAACGTTGCCAAATACTAGAGTTTTACCTCTAATTTTGAGAATATTTGTGTTAATTTCTTCAGTAGTATCAATAGTTTCATCTTGTAAAAACTGATTCAGAGTCATGAAGATTTCTCCTAAAAAGACAAACTTATTGAGTTGAAACTAATACAAGCAAACCGGAGTATTGAAAATTAAGTTATCATTTTTTCATATTTTTTCAATAAAGATACAGTAAAGTTGCTGAAAAAGTTTTGTAAAGCTAGAGACGATTTATAGTTTCAGCTATTTTTACCTAAAAAATCAGTATCTCTCTCCTAAAAAAGTTACGATTTATTAAGAGCAACTGCACGGGCGGTGTGTCGCCCCCAATGCGTTAGAGATATATTGTTAATTCACTTACTTTCACCTTTCCCCCTATCTTTCTTCAGAAAGGGATATAAAGTATTTATTAAGCATATATATATTCTTAAAATACTTTCAGCATAAAAACTTAATTTTGCTAGAAATATTTTGTATTTAATCCTACTAACTATCTACAACCTAAAAATCCAAAAACCGTGATATCCTCATGGTTAATTTCAACATCCGTCTATAGAATGAACTTGAAAGGTAATGAATCTATACCAGCAAGTTTATATTTTAAGGATTGAAATTGTGTTATTAAATTCCAAAAAAGCAAAAAAAGTTATTCAGCCAAAAATTGGTAAGAAAACTTGGACTTTAAACAACACTCTACTTTGTGTAGCAGGTCTCATAATTCTACCAATTTGTAGTTTTGCTACTTTCCGTTTCCTGTCATCTTCATCCACTTCCTCTTCAGTTTCATCATTATTTACCTCCCAAAACACTTCAGCGCACGAGACATCTATTCCTTGGATTGATAATCCTTCAGAATGCCAATATACTGATAGGAGTTGGCATGATAATAAGTGTTGGGACGAGCAACATAGCCCGACTTTTTAGGTTTTAAATGAATACTAAATTAAAAGCTGCGCCAAATATATTGACGCAGCTTTTTGGTTTTGGTTAGTTAGGGAACCCCAAAATGATGTAGATAAAATATATAATGTCCTGGGTTTATTTGGCGTGCAAAATTCACAATGGTATGGACTCCCTTTCATGCAAAAATTCATCGAACTATCCGAATGCGCCATCTATTTGAGCGTAATCAACGCCTATTAATCGCAGTTTCCGGTGGGCAAGATTCTTTATGCTTAATAAAATTACTATTAGATTTACAACCAAAATGGGGATGGCATTTAGGTATTGCTCACTGCGATCATCGCTGGCGTGAAGACTCCCAAGCTAATGCCCTTCATGTAGAACAGTTAGCAAAAAACTGGGAAACATTATTTTATTTAGAAACGGCAAAAGAGCCTTTAACTAGTGAAGCTTCTGCCCGCGATTGGCGATATCAGGCTTTGAGTGCGATCGCCCAGGAGCATCATTATCACTATATTGTCACAGGACACACAGCCAGCGATCGCGCAGAAACTCTTCTCTATAATTTAATGCGCGGTACGGGAGCAGATGGTTTACAAGCTCTAACTTGGCAACGTCCACTAACAATAGACATTACCTTAGTACGCCCACTCTTAGAAATTACTCGTACACAAACCAAACAATTTTGTGATGATTTCCATCTGCCAGTATGGGAAGATTCCACAAATCAGGATTTAAAATACACTCGCAATCGCATCCGCAACGAGTTATTACCTTATTTACAAGCACACTTCAATCCCAAAGTCGAATCAGCTTTAGCCCAAACTGCAGAACTCTTGCAAGCAGAAGTGGAATATTTAGAGACAGCCGCCCAAAAGTTGAAAGCTGAAGCACTAACAGCAGAGAATCCAGATAATTTTCCTCTACGGCTCAATCGTCGCGTATTGCAGACAGCACCAGTGGCGTTGCAGCGTCGAGTCATGCGTCAAATCTTACAACAAATACTCCCTGATGCTCCCAGTTTTGAACATATTGAAAAATTAACTGCTTTAATTACAGCACCCAATCGTTCCCAAACCGATCCATTTCCCGGAGGTGCGATCGCTCAAGTCGCAGGTGATTGGATAAATATCAACAATGAAGGCTGAAGTTTCAAGGCTGAATATCATTTCTCTCATAAGCCCAAAAACTCCAACCACAAGGGGATGGAGTTTTTTATCCTTGATACTTCATACTTTATCCATTTTCAGGATGCTAGTAATTCTGGCTGAGACAGTAAATCCAGAAGAGTATGGCGCATTTGGGCAATAGCTTGCAGTTGATAATCGCCCGTTTCTTGAATTTGTCCCAAAGCTTCCACCATTGCTTGCAACTTTTGTCGTAAATCGTCAAGACTATCCTGAATTGGTTGTAGTGCTTCTTGATAAAGATTCACTCTACCCCAGCATTCACTAGTTGCAGTTCTCAATTTGAGTAAGTTTTCTTCCATTGCTTTCAATTCTTGCTGCTGCTGTTCCAAGTCATGGTTGTGATTATCAATCATTCCTTGGGCTAACTCAATACCAGAATGCATCTGCTCAATCTCATGTTCCAATTTTTGCAAATCTTGAGATTGTATTTGTCGCAGATTTTCAGTTTGCAATAGAATTGGCCCTAAATCAATTTTGGCTGCTTCTGGTTCATTAACAACTGTCTGTCCTTGCTTTTGTAAGAGTATAGTTTTGTGTTGTTTGAGTAAATTTTGCCGTTGTAGCAAATTACGACGTTGCCCTACCAAACTTTCATTCAGCATTTGGTAGAGGTCTTTTTCATCTGCTAGTTCCATTTCCAAATTGATTACGTCTTGATCGGATGCCTGGTGAATCTTATTCTGCAAATCTTCTATAGCTTTTTCTTTATATTCCAGTTCTTGTTCCTGATCGTGGACAAAACTAGAATCGATATCGTATTTCTCCTGCAAATCTTGTACTAATCTTTGCAGTTCATCTATAGGCATATTCTCTAAAGCTTTGACATCTACTTCGCAAAGAATCATGTCACTAGAGTTTGCAGCCAAGGACTGAATCTGTTGATATAAATTTTCTTGGCTTTGCAATTGCGCTTTCAAAATTTGCGCGTATTCTTGCTTGCTTGTGAGAATTGCGCTGTTAACTTTTAATTCTGCTGTTTGTTGCTGTAGCGAATTTTGTGCTTCTTGCAAACCATTTTGGCGATCGCTCAAGGTTTGGGCAAGGCTATCTACTTCTTGTTGCTGTTGAGTTGCTACAGTTTTTTGCTGCTCTAGGTTTTGCCAGTGTTCATTGAGAGTCGCTTGCTGTTTTTCGACTAATTCAAAAGCAAAATTCAGGTGTTCCCTTACTGTCTCTGTCGGAGCCACACGACTAGACAAGCGATCGAGTAACTCACTTAATACTCGACTTTGCTCTTCGTCTAACACCTTACTCTGTGTGGCATCTGCTTGAAATTCTTCCAGACGACGCTGCTCACCTCGGAGATGCTCCCAAGCCCCGGCTAATTCCGTGCGATCGCGTTCAATTTGTTGTTGCAACTTTTCAATTTCTTGACGGGAGGCTTCAAATTCCTGCTTTTGAGCTTCCAGTCGTTGAAACTCATCCTCCATTTGTTGCAACTGCTCCATACGGACTTCCATGTCCAATTCACGGCGATTCAATTCTTGCGCCTGAAATGTCAGTGATTGTTTCCACTGATCGATCTCGTCTTCCTTGAGCTTAAATTTTTCTAACTGCCGAGAAAAATTCTGCAATATATTAACCAGTGGCCGTCCAGCTTCTTGAATCCGTTGCACTTGGCGGTTGGGATTCACTTCTACTAGTACTAATGCACCATCATTTAATTTACTTGCTTCCTCTGCCGCAATCACTTCTTCCGACACAGTACCCCAAATCTGGTCGGTTCGCTGACAAGCCAGCAGTTTCAATTCGGTTTTGGAACTACCACTAAGTAAGCCGCCTTTTTGCTTTTGTACTTCTGCTAAATACAGCACACCGTTAGTCCTTTTGTGTACTTGATGTCCGTGATTTGGTTTATACCATAGATAATTCTGTGAGCCAGTTTGATTTAACCACAGTTAGGGAAAGTCAAACTGGCAAAACTATTTATAGACATGACATATCACGCCTTGATATATATAAATCTAGATGCGCTTACTCTGGATCGCGCTTTTATATTGTGTGCTGATGGTAATAATGATGGCTACCGTGTGATTACTAGCTTCATCAAAGTTTATTACAAAAAATTAAGGAATATTGCTGAACGTATTCTATTGCTAGAGATGTTTGTATAGGCAGTAATTTTATTTGTATATAACAAATTACACAAAATGTAAATCCAGCCGGAAAACCCTGGTAATTTCGTAGATCCTCACAAAACTGTAATTTTGGGCTAGGCTAGAAACCCTGATGGGATAATTTACACCAAATTCACATTAGGCAGAAATTATCAATTTAGTGTAGATCGGTGGTGCTAGTTAAAACATCAAAAAATTACTGGGCAAAATTAATTAAAGAATATCAACAGGATCGCAAGGAGCACCTTTGAGCTAAATGCAGGGAAATTTAAATGAAATAGATCTTCGTAGTATCCTGCAATTGATTGAGTTGGGCCAGCGAACAGGCCAACTGTTGGTGAAAACTCATAACTTTCGCAATAGCAACCAAACTAGAGAAGAGGTGAACAGACATCACCATTCCTTTTGCTACCAACCACAACAGTACTGGTTCGTCTTTTTCTTAAATGGCCAGATTCTCTATTGCCAAGAAGGGGATGGTACTTCATTAAGGATTAACGATTACTTAAGACATTACCGTGTGGAGACTCCGCTCAACGAAATCCAGCTAGCCTCCATAGATCCACTGAATATAAAAGAATATAGCTATCTTTGGGTACTGTTAGAGCAAAATATGATTAACCCCAAAGTAGCGCGTAATATCATGCATAGTCTGGTGTATGAAACGCTCTTTGATTTACTGGGTTTGCACACAGGTAGTTTCATCTTCCATCAAAGTCCGGCCCTGACTCCACAATTAACTACTTGGGAGATAGCTCCGCTAGTCAGTAAAATTGCCAAGCAACTGCAACATTGGCAGCAGTTGTATCCCCACATTCAGTCTGCCGATCAAGTGCCCATACTTTCTGAGATGGTGCAATTGAATTCATCTTTACCAGCAGAAACAGTCAATAAACTTAAGCATTGGGCAGATGGCAAAACATCTTTACGGCAACTTGCTCGTTATCTCAACCGAGACATTTTGACAATTGCCAAGGTAATATATCCCTACGTCCAACAGGGCTGGCTGAAATTAGTATATCCCAGTACTAATATATTCAGTATTAATACAGAGGAGCTAGTAGTAGAGGTAGACTATAAACCACGGATATTATGTATTGACGAAGTAACAACGATTGGTGAGACTATAGAGGCTATTTTGCAGCAACAAGGTTATGAAGTGTTAACTTTAACTAATCCCTTAGAGTCTCTCAGTTTTGTTTTTCAACTCAAGCCGCAGATGATTTTTTGCAACATTACCATGCCGGAATTAAATGGATATGAGATTTGTGCCATGTTGCGACAGTCTACAGCATTTCGGCTGGTGCCGATTATTATGCTGAGTAGTCAAGATAGTTTTATCGATCGAGTCAGAGCTAGTATGGTCGGGGCTACCGATTATTTGACTAAGCCTTTGCAAAATACTGAGTTACTCACGCTCGTAGAAAAATATATCAATAAACAGCCTTACATTGGCATACATAAGAGATAGAACAGTTGTTGATTGTATAAAAGATGAGGTAAAAAATGTTATCACAGAATCAGCCAGCCCCAGTACAACCAGTATAAAGTTATTATCTAGTAAATCAGTTAAGGAATAGACTTAATTTATACACTAAATACTTGCGGGGGAATCAGGGAATGTTCCAAGTAGGAACGTCTACATCAGGAGGTAGATAGGCATTTATGAGTACAGTTCTGATTGTGGAAGACAGTATCGCACAAAGGGAGATGATTACAGACCTCCTGAAAGCAAGTGGCTTAACGGTCACCCATGCCAGTGATGGAGTTGAAGCTTTGGAGGCCATTCAAAGCACACCTCCCGATTTAGTGGTCTTGGATATTGTCATGCCCCGGATGAACGGCTACGAAGTTTGCCGTCGGTTAAAATCCGATCCGAAAACCCAAAATGTCCCCGTTGTGATGTGTTCTTCCAAAGGTGAAGAATTCGATCGCTACTGGGGTATGAAACAGGGCGCAGACGCTTACATAGCCAAACCGTTTCAACCAACTGAGTTGGTGGGAACAGTCAAACAACTGCTGCGAGGATAAGGATGAAAAGAAAATGGTCAGTAAACCGGACTTTTTAAGTGGTGGTAGTCAAGACCACTTCCGTCCTGAATTACAAGTAGAAAGCCCTGAAGGTGAATTACATTTGCGGTTTTACATCCCCTCGCGCCAAGAGTTTGCACTACCAGCAACTGGAATTCGAGAGGTAATGGAATTGAGCCCTGATAGAATCACTCCGATTCCTAATGCTTCTCCTTTACTTTTGGGTACTCTAAATTTACGAGGTCGAGTCATTTGGGTAGCTGATTTAGGTCAATTTTTAGGAGAAGCAACCGCATTAAATACAGATAGAGCAGAAATTCCGGTAATCGCTATCGAAGAACAAGACACAATAGTGGGTTTAGCGGTAGAAGAAATAGGTGGTATGGACTGGCTTGACGTGCAGCATCTGATGCTAACAACTCATGTACCGGATACGATGGCTCCCTTTCTGCGCGGTGAGTGGTTAATAGATGCCAAAACAAATAAGTCTTTAAGACTACTGGATCAAATGGCAATTTTGCGGAGTGCGAGGTGGGCAGGATGATATTGGGAGGGTGGACATGGCAGCAAGTATAGATGATTACTTAGAAATATATAAGCAGGCTTGTACAGCTTACGCGCAACAGAACTATGATGTTGCCGCCACTTTAGTGGATCGAGTGGTACAAAATTTGCCAAATGACCCTAACTCCCATTTGTTACGGGGTCACATATACTACGTTTTACAGCAGTACGATATAGCCAAAGCTGAATATCAACAAGTTTTACAGTTAACCGACAATCGAGAATTAATTGATTTTGCCCAGCATGGTCTGGAAAGTATTGCTCAATATCAACAATCATTACCAGATGCGTTTACTATCAGTGAAAATAATGAGGATATTTCCTCATCAGCAATATCCAATGATCGGTTCGCTGATACAGAAGAATTACAGAATTTGCCACAGAATAATAATTTTGCTAGCGGCAGCTTTGGCGACAATCCCTTTGGCGAATACCAGGAATCTGGAGATGAAATAGAAGAGCTATCATTGGACAGTTCTTTAGACAGTTCATTTGATATCTCTGCATATAGTAGCAGTGCATTTAATGGATTACCAGATGATTCAGAACCTTTGAGTAACGATCCCTTTAGTTTTACCGAGGAAGCTAGCGATCGCGATGCCAATGCTAACATTTGGGAAAAACAAGGAGAATTAGAGTTACCAGCTTTTTGGCAAGAAGACAACAATCAAAATACTATTGATGATTCAGGGATAAATAATCCTTTTGTAGAAGCTACTACAAATTCAAATAATAAAGGTTTCACTAATTCGGAAAATTATAGCGATTCACCGTTTTCAGAAGTTGAAGAACTTGATACTTCAACCAGTAATAATTGGGAAATACCTACTGAGTTCTTAACCTCAGAAACCTATCCAGAACCTAGCGAAGCTGATTTCGAGTGGAAGAGTAATAGCCTGGAAAATGAAACTTTAGTCAAAAACCAAACACTTCTCCAGGAAAGTGCCCCAACAACTAGCAATTTGCCATCCCAGCCTCAAGAAAATTTATCCCCAACTAAACCTGATAATTGGTTGGGACCGATAGAAGCTGAAGATACATTAAAAGAGGTAGTTAGCGCTACCGAGCAAAATTTTCACCAAGAAAAACAGCCAGAAAAACAAGTTAGTAAGGTAGAAGAAAATTATTCTGATATTGATGATAGTTTTGATTTGGAGGCTTTTGAATCTGCCTTTGGCACAGATGATTTTAGTCCCGATGAAGAACCAAGTAATATCCAACCAAGCAATATCAGTAGAGGAGAAATTCATCACGAGACTTCTAAAACTAATATAGATTTTTTAGATGACTTTGATGAATTTGACGACCTAGGTAACATTCCTGGATTTGATTTGACAGATGCAGAAGCCAACTTCCGAGATGTAAGTATGGATTCTGGCCCATTGGAAATAGGTAATCTCCCTCACAGTCAAACCGGACAACCATCTGCAATTGATGAAACAGGCGATCGCGAAGATGAACTGTTTTCAATTACTGGTTCACAAGAAGCAGTCCCAGTTTTTACCCAAGTAGATGTTGCTAAATTAGAAGCCAATGTCAGCGTTGAACAAGGTTGGTTAGCGCCTTTAGAAAATGCTTCCCTAGAAAAGAAACAATGGCTGATTGCGGGAACTGTAGGTGTAGTATCGGCGCTAGTGGTCGCAACAGTCAGCTTTGGCGCTACGACCTTTTCACCACCACAACAGAGGGAATCAGTGCGGAACACTGGCTGGGCTATGTCACTAGCAGCAGGACTGGCTGGTTTTGCTACCGCAGCCTTTATGGGTAATTTCACTATCAAGCAGGTTCGCCGCACCACCCAGAACTTGCAAGCTCAGTTTGATGCTGTTCGTCAAGGTAATCTCAATGTTCAGGCCACAGTCTATTCTGAAGATGAATTAGGACTGCTGGCTACTGGCTTTAATGAAATGGCAAGGGTAATTTTTACTACTACCAATGAAGCCCAAAGAAAAGCTGATGAACAGGAAGAAGCCAAAGAAAATCTACAACGCCAAGTAATTCGCCTGTTGGATGATGTAGAAGGAGCAGCCAGAGGCGATTTAACAGTACAAGCTGAAGTAACAGCTGACGTACTAGGAGCCGTAGCTGATGCCTTTAACCTGACAATTCAAAACTTGCGGGATATTGTGCAACAGGTAAAAGTAGCTGCAAGAGATGTAACCAAGGGTGCAACGAACTCCGAAACATTTGCTAGAGCCTTATCTAGTGATGCTTTAAGGCAGGCAGAAGAGTTAGCAGTCACACTTAATTCTGTACAGGTCATGACTGACTCCATTCAACGGGTAGCGGAAGCCGCGCGAGAAGCGGAAACTGTTGCCCGTGATGCCAGCACCATCGCCTTAAAAGGTGGTGAAGCCGTGGAAAATACCGTGGCAGGTATTTTAGAAATCAGAGAAACTGTGGCAGAAACTACTCGCAAAGTGAAACGGCTAGCTGAATCTTCGCAAGAAATTTCTAAGATTGTGGCGTTAATTTCACAAATTGCCTCCCGCACCAATTTATTAGCGCTCAACGCTAGTATTGAGGCAGCAAGGGCAGGTGAAGCCGGACGCGGGTTTGCAATTGTTGCGGATGAAGTCCGCCAGCTAGCAGACAAATCTGCCAAGTCCTTAAAAGAAATTGAACAAATCGTGATGCAAATTCAGAGTGAAACAGGCTCTGTAATGACTGCAATGGAGGAAGGGACACAACAGGTAATTAAAGGTACTAAATTAGCTGAAGAAGCCAAGCGATCGCTAGAAAATATTATTCAAGTAGCAAATCGTATTGATATCTTGGTGCGCTCAATTACCTCGGATACTGTAGAACAGACCGAAACCTCCCGTGCAGTAGCTCACGTTATGCAATCCGTAGAACTAACAGCACAAGAAACCTCCCAGGAAGCACAAAGAGTATCTGGTGCGCTACAACACTTAGTGGGCGTATCAAGAGATTTAATTGCTTCTGTGGAACGTTTCCGGGTAGATACTCTCGAATCTAGATAAAGGATGAAGTATAAAATGTGAAGTATGAAATATTAAGTATGAACTATTACTCATGCTTCAGTCCCTTTAACCTTTAACCTTTATCTTTCATCTTTTTCTTTCATCCTTTATCCTTCATCATGTCCTATGCTGCCGGAACAACAACAGCGCATTTTAGGTTACTTTATTGAAGAAGCAAGAGACCACCTGAATACCATTGAGCAGGGGTTGTTAAATCTTCAGAGTACCCTGAACGATCCAGAAATGATCAACGAAGTCTTCCGGGCGGCTCACTCCATTAAAGGAGGAGCGGCGATGCTTGGTTTGAGTAGCATCCAGCATACATCTCACCGCCTAGAAGATTGTTTCAAAGTCCTCAAAGAAAATCCGATTAAGGTTGACCAAAAGTTAGAGTCCTTATTTCTAGGGGTTTCTGATACACTCAAAGCGCTGCTGGAGAATTTGAGCGGCCCATTTGGTTTGTCAGAAGAGACAGCTAATACATTGATGTCGGAAACTGAGCCAGTCTTTCAATGGCTCAACGAGCATTTAGAACTACTTGTACAACAAGCAAGCGGTAGTGTAGACAGTAGCATTGCACCAGCAAGACAGCCAGCTTTTGTTGATAACTCCCATACACTGACAGAAATTTTCATGGAACGGGATTTCCCCGTCCCGCAAGAATCACCACTCCAAAAGCCTGCGCCAGTTGTTACTAAAGCAAATGATAACTGGGGTGAATTTCAAGCTCAAGTGCTGCAAACTCTACGAGAAATGTTGCAGCTATTTAAACAAGGGACAACCGAGGAAAGTCGGCAAAATCTCCAGCAAACTTGTCACCAATTAGTCATATTGGGTGAAACATTTAATTTGCCCAACTGGTGTAAGTTATGCGAAGCCGCAGAAAATGCGATCGCTAATCCAGATAATAGTTATCTAACTCTGGCAAAAATTGTCATTACAGAAATTAAAAAAGCTCAGGAATTAGTTCTTAAAGGTAAAGAATCTGAGATTGTCATTAGCCAGCAGCTAGAAGTTCTCTTGAGTTTCCCTGAAGTTGATTTATTTGATATCTCTACCGATTTAGCAGATGAATCTGCAATTGGGACAACTCTATTTGCTAAAGCTAATACTGAAGCGATCGCTAATGAATTGGCTGCTCCAAGGCTGGATAATTTTGTTAATACAACTAATAACAATATAGCTAGCTTACCTGACCTAACAGCACCAGTTCAACAAGAGAAAGATATTTTCACGAATAAAGAAAATTATAAGCCTGAGACTTCTGAGCTATTTAACTTATTGCCAAATAATGAAGAGGAAGCAGTACTAACGAATCATAATCTTGACCCTAAAGGGCCAGAAGTTGGAATTGCTGAGTTAAATACACTTGCTGATTTATTTGAAGGTGAAGCTCCCGAACTAGATGAGACTTGGCAACAAGAAGAAATATTAGACATTAATGCTGCCAACAAATTGGGCATTGAGATCAGTACTAGTAATACTGAAGATGCTGATAACGATTTAGCTGACTTACTGTCTTTTGACGAGCCTACGAGTATTGATGAGTCTAAACAAACTATTATTCAAACCGAAGATTTCAGTCTATTATTTGGTGAAAACTTCTTAGAAAAAGAAACTCCTACACAGCACCCTCAACAAACATCAGCAAGCAAATCTGATATCAGCAATAGCTCTCAAAACGATATCAATTTAAACTCATCTACTAATGAAAGTCTCAGAGAATTTACAGAAATTCTACAAGAATATCCTGGTGATATTGCCCCACAGGATGTAGTACAAGATTTATTGGGTTTAGAGCTAGATGATAACAATCTGCTGTCGCTAGGCGAATTAAATCAACCAGAAGCTAGTTTTGATGACTTATTCTCAGAAACTGCAAATGAAAGTCTGTTAGAAGAAATTTCTCCAATTAGCTTCCCACAGCCAGAAAGCTTATCTTTGGATAATCCATTTACTGACTTGGGAGACAATTCTCTACTTTCTACTAGCGAATCAACAGTTGACGATTTATTCGATCCGCAAGCAACAGTAGCTAGAGATTACGATCTTTCTGCAGAAGATTTAAGCAACTTCTGGAATGAAGAATCTGGCGCAGAACCACAGCTAGAATTGGGTTCTCGGGTTGAGCAAGATGTCGCCAAAGCCTTAGAGGAGAGTTTGTTTACAGCATCTCATGACTTTTTGGATGATAGCCAGTTAGCTCAATCCTCAGCACCGCCTTTTGAAGTAGAAGATTTTAATCTGACTTTTCAGCCAGATGATGAGCAAATCAATCTGATGTTTGGATCTGATACTGGAGATGATTTATTTGCAGATTTGACATCAGACAACACAGCTATTTCCTCTACTGATACTACCGAATTACCTGTGACAGAAATTCGCAGCTTGATACCAGAGGAAAGCGATATCTATGAAGGACTGAGTCTACACTCTCCACTCCCCTCAACAACACTACCTCCCGAATTAGATTTCACCCCAGAATTTACCAATCAGCCATCAACAGACAATACATTTGGTAGTTCTGCGGATAATGATTTGTTTAAAGTCATCAACGAAAATAGCGGCGATAATCCACAATTGTTATTTGAGGATATCAACACTACTCACTCAACACATATTCAGCTTGACCCTTCAGAAATCAGGATTTCCGAGAATCCCGAATTAGATTTAGGTGATGACTTACCAACAACAGCAGATGATTTAGGATTGGATTTCAACGAATCCACAGAAGTACAACAACGTCCACAAAACATCGATTTATTAGCAAATGTCGAAACCGCAGAAACCACTAATGAAGATGTTTCAGCGTTAGACTTAGGTTTAAGTAATGATTTACTGGCAACAGCAACTAATTTAGAACTGAATTTTGGCGAAGTAGCAGAATTAGCACAGCCGGAAAATAATCTAAATTTATTAGCAAATATTGAAACTGCAGAAATAAATAATGATGAGTTTACAACATTAGATTTAGGCGATGAGTTACTG
>NZ_CAWNJS010000001.1:8033706-8077931 GCF_963874875.1 Tolypothrix tenuis PCC 7101 | reverse complement strand
TTTAGACCTGAATTTTGGTGAAGTAGCAGAATTAGCACAGCCGGAAAATAATATAGATTTATTAGCAAATGTTGAAACAGCAGAAACAAATAATGATGAATTTGCAACATTAGATTTAGGTAATGAGTTACTAGCAACATCAGCAGATTTAGAATTGAATTTCGGCGAAGCAACAGCATTAGAACAGCCTGAAGTAACTTCAGAGATTTTAGATACTGCAGAAACGACTATTGCTGATAGCGCAGAATTAAGTTTACTAGATGATTTATTAACAACAGAAACTTTACTGCAAGCCCAAGCAACGCTGGAGGACACAGCGAATACCCAAGACACTGATGCTGCGATGTCTACGACGGGCTACGCCTACGCCAACAATGTAGTTGAATTAGATGCTGCAAGTGATTTGTCTGCATCATTGGAGAACATAACCCAGACAGATGAAGTCGCAACAATTACCGCAGCAGAAGCAGAATTGGATGTGCCACCATCAACTCCAGAAGATGAATTTGCTGAATTAGAAACATTACTAGAAGAGGAATTAGCTTCCCCGTTACAAGAAGAAGATTTTGCGGCTCTGGAAGCATTGTTGGATACAGATCTCAATGAAGAGCCATCAGCTGCACCTTTACCTGTTTACCCACAACAATCGCAACCACCTAACGCTTACAATAATGCCAGCACTGCTGCTACATCACCAGAATTAGAAGATGAATTTGGTGACTTAGAAAAATTGTTGGCGGAAGCAGATCAAACAATATCTCATTCACCATCAATCAAATCAACCCCAGGTAAAGTCGCACGTCCCGCTACCCGTCGGGGTGCAAGATTTGAAGAAACGATGAAAGTTCCAGTGAAGCAACTAGATGATATGAGCAATCTAGTGGGGGAACTGGTAGTAAATCGCAATACTTTGGAGCAGGATCACGAACGTCTGCGACAGTCGCTAGATAACTTGTTGATTCAGGTACAACAGCTATCTGATGTTGGCGCGCGGATGCAAGAATTATACGAGCGATCGCTTTTGGAAGCTTCTTTGTTAGCTACTCGCAAACATAGAGAATCTGGTGGCTCATCAAGTGATTCCAATTCTGACAGGGGTTTCAGTGAATTGGAAATGGATCGGTTTACGCCTTTCCATACACTGTCCCAAGAAATGATTGAAATGATCGTCAGGGTACGTGAGTCAGCGAGTGACATTGACTTTGTGACGGAAGAAACCGAGAGAGTCGCGCGACAGTTTCGCCAAGCCACAACTCAACTGCAAGAGGGATTGACACGCGCCCGAATGGTGCCTTTCTCTCAAGCGATCGATCGCTTGCGGCGAGGAGTACGGGATAATGCCATTAAATATGGTAAGCAAGTGGAGTTAATGATTGAGGGTGGAGATACCTTAATTGACAAAATGATTTTGGATCACCTGACCGATCCACTAACTCATATGCTCAATAATGCGATCGCTCACGGTATTGAAACGCCAGATGTGCGACAAGCTGCAGGTAAAAATCCTGTGGGAGAAATCAAGATTCGCGCTTTCCACCAAGGTAACCAAACTGTGATCTCTGTGGGCGATGATGGTGCAGGTATCGATACTGAAAAAATCAAAGCCAAAGCGTTGAAGTTGGGAATGCTGACAGCAGAAGAAGCAAAAACCATCACGCGCATGGAAATCTACAATTTGCTGTTCCACTCTGGCTTTAGTATTAAAGACGAAGCGGATGAGATTTCTGGGCGTGGTGTGGGAATGGACATCGTACGCTCGGAAATTAGCGAAGTGCGCGGAACAGTTAGCACTGATTCTGTGATCAGTAAAGGAACTACCTTTACAATTCGTCTCCCACTTACCCTGAGTATTTGTAAAGCCCTTTGCTGTGTTTCCGATAAAGCCAGAGTTGCCTTCCCAATGGACGGGGTAGAAGATACTTTAGATATCCCTGTCAAGAGTATTCAGCAGAATGCCGATGGCCAAACATTTATTGCTTGGCGAGACACAATATTGCCATTCCGTCCACTGAAAGATCTGTTAGCCTTCAATCGCCAAATCAGTCGCGGTAGTGTTTACGGTGGAACTCGCGATGATGATATGGTTTCTGTGGTCGTAGTGCGATCGGCAAATAACCTCCTAGCCTTACAAATAGATTTAGTACTGAGTGAGCAAGAAATTGTAATTAAGCAATTTGAAGGGCCAGCACCCAAACCTTTAGGTGTAGCAGGTGCTACCGTCTTAGGAGATGGTCGGATTATGCCGATTGCTGACGTGCTAGAAATTATGGACATCTTCCAAGGACGGATGTCTAAACAAAGTGGTGGCCTTTGGCAGCAAAAATCTACTCCTACTCTACCGGAAGTCGCAGTTGAGAAAATTGATCCAACAGTGCTGATTGTTGATGACTCAATTACAGTACGAGAATTACTTTCTCTCACCTTTAATAAGGCAGGTTACCGGGTAGAACAAGCAAGAGATGGTCAAGAAGCTTGGGATAAACTCCGCTCTGGGTTGCCTTGTGATATCGTATTCTGCGATATTGAAATGCCTCGCTGTGACGGACTGGAGTTGCTCTCTCGTATCCAGAAAGATCACAACCTCAACCACCTCCCCATCGCTATGCTCACCTCGCGCGGTGCAGATAAGCACAGACAAATGGCAATCCAACTAGGTGCTAGCGGTTACTTTACCAAGCCTTACCTAGAAGAAGCTTTACTAGAAGCTGCAGTACGGATGCTTAAAGGAGAAAAACTGATTCTGAATACTACTGCCTAAACTATTCCAATATTCATCATTCATCATTCACAATGCTAAAAGCCAAATGGACTCGGCTTTTAGCAACCTTTTTGGCAACAGTGATAATTTGCCAATGGTTGCTACCTGCTGCTGTCGCTAATGCTAAAATTTCCAGCAAGTTCTCTCCACAAGTAGTAGTTGAGAAATTCACAGATGGGGAAAATTTGCAGAGGAGTCACTTCCTCAAACAATATGCACAGCAACGAGTTCCATCAAAAAAAATGCTGACTTACCCACCTAGCCGCAAAAGCAATCAAGTTGATAACTATCACGGTACTGTAGTAGCAGATCCTTACCGTTGGTTAGAAAATCCCGACTCGGCAGAAACCAGAAGTTGGATTGAGGCACAAAATCAAGTTACTTCTGCCTACCTCGATCAAGTTCCTGCTAAAGAAAAAATTAGACAGCGCCTCACTAAATTATGGAATTACGAAAGATACAGTATTCCATTTAAAGAAGGCAAATCTTTCGGAGATAATTCTACTGAACGTTATTTTTATTTCAAAAATGATGGGCTGCAAAATCAAAGCGTTCTCTACACTCTAAAAACCCTTGATTCTGAGCCAAAGGTTTTACTTGACCCCAACAAACTTTCCGAAGATGGGACAGTGGCGTTGTCAGGATTATCTATTAGTAACAATGGTCAATTATTAGCTTACAGTTTATCTACATCTGGTTCTGATTGGCAAGAGTGGAAAGTTCGTGATATTGAAACAGGTAAAGATTTACCAGACCATTTGAAATGGATCAAATTCTCTGATGTTTCTTGGACAAATGATAATCAAGGATTTTTTTATAGCCGCTATGACGAACCAAATAATAAAACTAAGTTAGAAGATACCAACTATTATCAAAAGCTTTACTATCATCGCTTAGGTACTCCACAATCAGAGGATATATTAATTTATCAACGTCCTGACCAGAAAGAATGGGGTTTTAATGGTGGAGTTACAGAGGATGGTAAGTATTTAATCATATCGATTTGGTTAGGGACTGATTCCAAAAATTTGGTTTTTTATAAAGATTTAACTAATCCTAAATCTGCAGTTGTAGAACTGATTAATAAATTTGAGGCAGATTACAGTTTTATTGAGCGTGATGATAGTGTTTTTTATTTTCGTACCAATTTCAACGCTCCCCGGGGCAGAGTTGTTGCGATTGATATTGAAAAGCCAGCAAAGAAAAACTGGCAAGAAATCATTTCCCAGTCAGCAGAAACTTTAGAAGGTGTCAGTATTTTAAATAATCAGTTTATCGCTGATTATCTTAAAGATGCTCGCAGCCAAGTTAAAATTTTTGACTTGAAAGGTGCATTAGTTCGGGAAATAGAATTACCTGGGATTGGCTCAGTTGATGGCTTTTATGGTAAGCGCTATGATACTGAAACTTTTTATAGTTTCACCAGTTTTACTACACCAGGCACTATCTATCGCTATGATATGGTGACGGGAAAAAGTGAAGTTTTTCGGCAACCAAAGGTTGATTTTAATCCCGAAAATTACGAAACTAAACAAGTATTTTATCAAAGCAAAGATGGCACCAAAGTGCCAATGTTTATCACTCATAAAAAGGGCATTAAATTAGACGGAAATAATCCCACCTATCTTTATGGCTATGGTGGTTTTAATGCCTCAATGACACCCAGTTTTTCTGTAAGCCTTTTGGTTTGGATGGAAATGGGTGGTATCCATGCAATGCCTAATATCCGTGGTGGTGGCGAGTATGGTGAAGAATGGCACGAAGCCGGAATGAAGTTCAAAAAGCAAAATGTCTTTGATGACTTTATTGCTGCGGCTGAGTGGCTAATTGCTAATGGTTATACCAAATCTGCAAAACTAGCGATCGCAGGTGGTAGTAACGGCGGTTTATTGGTGGGTGCTTGTATGACTCAGCGTCCCGATTTGTTTGGTGCGGCTTTAGCAGCAGTTGGGGTCATGGATATGTTGCGGTTCCACAAATTTACCATCGGTTGGGCTTGGACTTCGGAATATGGTTCGCCAGATAACCCAGAAGAATTTAAAGCGCTATATGCCTATTCACCATTGCACAACATTAAACCAGGAACAGCTTATCCAGCAACATTGATTACTACAGCCGATCATGATGATCGCGTGGTTCCTGCTCATAGTTTCAAGTTTGCGGCGGCTATGCAAGCTGCTCAAGCTGGTGATGCGCCTGTACTCATTAGAATTGAGACGAAAGCCGGACATGGTGCAGGTAAACCTACAACTAAAACTATTGACGAACTAACAGATAAGTGGGCGTTTTTGGTGCGGACTTTGGATATCAAAGTTTAGCCTGATGCAGAGGTATGAAAAACTTTCTACCACAAAACTAAAAAAATACCAAAACATAAATTCCCCCAAATGCTAGAGGCGAGTTAACCTCGCCTCTACAAATTACGTGCTTGATAAATTGATCATTGAGACGTTTCTTTGGCAGTAGTTAACTTATCTAAATTAAGCTTAATTGAAGGTGCATCAACGCTAATTAAATTACCACCTCTGAATGAAAATTCATTACCAATTACATCTTCTGTCTGCGGTGCATTTTCCCAAGGATCTTGAGCCACCCATACTACTTTAACTTGGCGTATCCACATTCCATCTTGTTCTTCAGCAGTAGCAGTTACAGTTTCTACCACATGAGTGACGCGATGACCATGTTCATGATTATTTTGACATAAAAGGATGCGATCGCCTTGCTCGGCTTTACTTGCATCATTTTCTTTTCGTAACAATTTTTTCTTAATTTCCTCCTGAATCCTTCTGCAATCACCGATTTTTACGCTGCTTTGGGTCAATTCCTGAGTTATCGCCTAGCGCTGGAAAAAACAGAGCCAGATAGATTATTATATTTAGCAATTCCAGTAGATGCCTATCGAACTTTCTTTCAACTGGAGTTTAAACAGACAGCAGTACAAAAATATCAAATGTTGTTAGTTGTATATGACCCTGTGAATGAGGTGATTGTGCAATGGATAAAATAGCAAAGTATCGAGAATCTATTCAGAAATTACTCACTTGTTATGCTCATGATGATGTTGATGATAAAGATATAGAAACCCTACTTATATTTGATACGGAACGAGATCATTATCAATGGATGAATGTCGGATGGCAAGAATTTGATCGCATTTATCGATGTGTAATTCATTTTGATATTAAAAATGGCAAAATATGGCTGCAGCAGAATTTAACAGATCAGAATCCTGCTGAGGAGTTAGTTAAGATGGGGATTCCTAAAGAAGATATCGTTTTAGGATTGCAGCCTCCATATAAAAGGCAGTATACGGATTATGGCGTTGCTTAGAAAATTAGCCGTAGATAAAATTTGGAGTTTGATAGGATTAAAATATTTAGCGATCACCTATAATCCAATCAGTAAAATGGCAATCAATCAGCGAGAAATTAAAAATTTCTCCATTGCATAATTCACAAAAATTTCTCCCCGACGTTCTACCTGTTGTTCAGTGATGGTGGAAAACCCCATACGCAGGAAAAAAGGTTTGGCGGTAATACTAGCTTCAACGTATAAGCGATTAATTCCTAATTCATAGGCTTTGTCTTCAATTGCCGCATAAATTTTACTACCCACACCCATCTTTTGGTAATTTTTATGGCAGTAAAAGCAATCTATATGTCCGTTGGTTTCTAACTCGCCAAAACCTGCAATTACACCTCGGTCATCAGCAACGTAAGTGAATCTTGCTGCACAGATTATTGCCCAGTTCCTAAAATTAAGATTATCTGGAGCCCAAGCTTTAACTTGAGTTTCTGAATAGTCACCAAGATTCACTTCACGTACTGTTTCGTGGAATAATTGTGCTATTTGTTCAGCATCTTGCTGTTGAAATAATCGTATTTCCATAAACCGATAATTGATTGCTTATTACTTTTTAAATTAGAAGCGATCGCCTTTTTCCACAAATCCGTTTTATTCAAAAGTAACACCGCGATAAATTTCCGCCATTGGTAATTCAATACCAACTGAATCAAGAGAAACTGATACTTCTAAGCCATTAAATTCACTGAGCAACCAACCTTGAGTTTGCTTACTATAGCGTTCAATAAATGGTTCATCTTGCTCAACTAATAAATATTCGCTAAAACTCACAATTGAGCGATATATACGGAATTTATTTTGGCGGTCGTAATCTGCGGTGGAAGGAGATAGTACTTCAACAATCACCAAAGGATTCAAGACTTCATCTAAGCGGCCATCATTTAATTGCGGTTCACCATCAAAAAGCATTACGTCTGGATATACACCACGTCTATATTCTGGAATCCACAGCCGCAAATCGCTGTTTATTGGCTCAAATTGAGTATCGCGTAGTAGGGACTTGAGAAAAGCAAAAATGTTACCGCTGATGCGGCTGTGTTTGAGCGTTCCTCCAGGCATGGGTATAATTTCTCCATCTCGATATTCGCTGCGTCCTTCTGCTTTTTCTTCGATGGTGCGATATTCATCCAAAGTGTAGCGGCGCTCGGTAGAAATCATAAGTCGTAGGCGATCGCATTACTTGTAGGACAACAAAATTATTCTGTCATAGATTTAGTGGTGAGGTAATGTGAGCGATTACCCCTCGAAAAAAGCGATCGCTCATTAGACTAGGAAGAAGAGTCATTATTCTCGCGATCGCCTTTTTTTCCCAATCCCCAAACCCCTATCTCAAGATTGCTACCATTTATTTTTACTCTCAGTTAAATTGAGAATTTCCATTTTGAACTGTTTATGAAGTTACGCTCATACATGCTTATAGGTTTATTACTGAGTTTGCTGCTTAGTACTGCGCCGATTTCTGGCAATCTGACTAATGCAGCAACACCCACAACTGTCACACCTGTATCTGGTCTTGCACTTTCCCAGGGTGTGCAAAAAACTGTGTTGGACAATGGTTTAACAGTACTTACTAAAGAAGTGCATACTGCACCTGTGGTCAGCGTGCAGGTATGGTATAAAGTCGGCTCTCGCAATGAAGGTAAAGGCGAAAATGGGATCTCCCACCAATTAGAGCATTTGATGTTTAAAGGTACTAAAGAACGCCCCGTGCAGTTTGGACGGTTATTTAGTGCTTTAGGTAGTCAGTTTAATGCTTATACTAGCTATGACGAAACAGTGTATTTTGGCACGGTACAGCGAGACAAGCTAGAAGCACTGCTGACTTTAGAAGCCGATCGCATGGAAAATGCGTTAGTTGGGCCTGAGCAACTCACGAGTGAGAAACGGGTGGTAATATCCGAGTTGCAAGGATATGAAAATTCTCCTGGCTATCGTTTGAGTAAAGCAGTGATGCAAGCTGCATTTCCCAATCGTGCTTATGGTTTATCTGTGGGAGGAACAAAAGCCGATGTGGAGCAGTTTACTGTAGATCAGGTACGAAATTATTACCAAAGATATTACAGCCCAGAAAATGCCACCTTGGTAATTACAGGGGATTTTGCCACAGAACCGACGCTTAAGGCTGTAAAAGAAACTTTTGGTAAGGTTGCGCCACGACCAAAACAAGCTACAAGTTCACCAGAAGCAAAGCAGGTAGAGAATCCTGCTAATACCCCTGTTGCAAACAAAGCACCGATTGTTTTAAAGCAACCAGGAAGTGCAGCATTGCTAGAAGCTGTGTATCCTTTACCAGATATCAAGCATCCTGATGTGCCAGCAATTGATGTGATGGATGCTATCCTCACAGGTGGACGTAGTTCTCGGCTTTATCAGGCTTTAGTAGAATCTGGACTTGCTAGTTCAGTTAGTGGTAGCGCCGCCGAACTGCTCGAGCCGGGATGGTATGAAATTAATGCTACAGCTGCTCCTGGTAAAGAGTTAACGAAAATTTCCCAAGTATTGCAACAATCTTTGGCAAAACTGCAACAGCAACCAGTTACTACCGAAGAACTAAACCGCGCCAAAACTCAACTACAAGCTTCATTTATTCTTAGTAACCAAGACATCACCAGCCAAGCCAACCAACTGGGATATAACCAAACTATTGCTGGAGATTACCATTTTGTTGAAAAATATTTAGCTGCGATCGCTAAAGTTACGCCACAAGATGTGCAACGGGTGGCGAAAACTTACCTCAATCTGGATAAACAAACCATTGGTTTCTTTGAACCAACTCAAGCAGATGGTCAACAAGCTGCTGGTGGTGGTTCTGGACGTACTGTAGAAAACTTTAGCCCTGGAAAACCTGTAGATCCAGCAGAACTGGCGAAATACTTACCTCCTGCTACCTCTGCTACCAGTTCCAGCAAGCAAGCGTTACCAGAGCAATTTACCTTGGCAAATGGCTTGCGGGTGCTGCTGTTACCTGACCACAGTGTCCCCACAATTAATCTCAACGGACAAATTGATGCTGGTACTGAGTTTGATGGTAATCAAAAATCTGGACTAGCGAATTTAACTGCTAGAAACTTAATGAATGGCACAAAAACTCAAAATGCTCTGGCTTTGGCGAAAACCTTAGAAGATAGAGGAGCCGAGTTAGATTTTAGTGCTAGTCGTGAAGGAGTGATTATTAGCGGTCAAGGAATCTCAACAAATCTGCCCGTCTTAATTCAAACTTTGGGTGATGTAGTACAAAATGCTACCTTCCCCGCCGACCAGTTAGAACTGACACGACAACGGGCGCTGACGAGTTTGAAAGTGCAACTTGATGACCCTCAAACTCTGGCTAGAAGAGTATTCCAGCAAGCAATTTATCCAGACAATCATCCCTTCCACAGCTTCCCTACGGCTGATACTTTCAAGAGTATTACTCGTGATGATTTGGTTCGCTTCTACCAAGAACATTACCGACCAGACACCACAACGATCGCACTGGTGGGTGACTTTAACCCCACTCAAGTAAAAGCGTTACTCAATAAGACTTTTGGCAAATGGCAAGTCAAAGGTAAGCCGCCAACTCTCAATCTACCCAAAGTAGATTTACCTACGACTTTGACTCGCTTGAACAAGGCAATTCCTGGTAAAGCCGAAGCCATTACTTATATCGGTTACAACAGCATCTCCCGTAAAGACCCGCGTTTTTACGCAGCAATGGTGCTAAATCAAATTTTAGGTGGCGATACCTTATCTAGCCGCCTGGGTACAGAAGTGCGCGATCGCCAAGGTTTAACCTACGGGATTTATAGCTACTTTACTGCGGGAATTAATCCTGGCCCCTTCTTTATCCAGATGCAGACAGCTCCGCAAGATGCTGACAAAGCGATCGCCAGCACTTTGGCGTTACTTAAACAGGTACGAGAACAAGGCGTGACTGAAGCAGAATTTAACACCGCCAAACGTTCTCTTACCAACAGCTACCCTGTAGAGTTAGCTAATCCCAGCGATTTAGCATCTACAATTTTGAGCAATTCCGTCTTTGGACTTTCACCAAAAGAAATTCGCGAGTATCCTCAGCGCATTGAGTCAGTCAAAATGTCAGATGTGCAGGAGGTAATTCAGGAGCTAATTAAACCAGAGAATGTAGTCATTGTCACAGCTGGTTCACCGCCTACTGTATCTAAAGGCGACTAATTATTTGAGATGTAGGGGAGCCAGTCGCGTGGGCGGGTTTCCCGACTTGAGCGAACTGGCGTTGTGTTGTCGCCAAGCGCCGCACCAACTTAGTAGTAGTCTGCCAAAGTTGTTTTGACAGGCGGGGGAAAGGGTAAGGGTTAAAGGTTTTTCTTGCCCTTTTTCCTTTCCCCTTTTGCCCTTAACCGACAAGTATTCACTTGCTTTTTGTGACAAATTGCCTTGAAAATAAAAAATACGCTCTAAAAGCTAGAAAATAGCAGTAAAACAACTAATAAAAATTAGAAATAGTAAATCTATATTCGATAAACGTCAGTGAGACAAGTAGTTAATCAGGGTTTGCTGGGAGTAGTGATTGCTATGACTACTGTTACAGCAATCAACATACCAGGTGTATCTGCCCAGGATAAGACCAAATGCATCAGCCAAATTACCGGGAAAGCGGGTAATCTCTTCTCAGGAGAGTGCATACCTAATGGACTTTGGATCAACCCCAGCTATGGTACAGAATATGGGCGGTTAATGCGTATTGCTATCAAAGCGGCGGCTAATAAAGATGATTACGATACAGCATTTATCAATTTTTCTAGGGCGCAAGCAATATCAGGGGTAACAGATTCAGAAGTACGCAGGGGATTATTAGGTGCTATTTTGGCGAAATCATTGCAAAAAAATCCTGTGCAGGGCTATTTTCCCTCAAGAATTTGGCTATTAGTTACTGGTGAATTTAGCGAAGGCGGCTAAGAGGATGTTTGAAAAGTCTGTAGTAGTGTATCAAATATTTTTTACCCCACCCTAGCCCTCCCCTTAGAAAGGGGAGGGAACTGGATTTTCCGGTCTCCCCCCTTGACAAGGCAGGGCTGTTTCATTCCCTAAAACACGTAAAATAGCAAGTGTTGAGGGGAAAAAATATGGGTGCAGATCTGATTGAACAATTAAAGCAAGTGGAAGATTTTAGAACGACTGATGGACGAAGACATCCACTGTGGCTGGTGTTGCTATTTGTCATAATGGGAACAATGAATGGATACGTGGGATATCGGGGATGGGGGGATTTCGTCAAAAGGCATAGTCGAGTATTAATAAATAAATTTGGCATTCAAAAACATGGGGTTCCCTCATATTCAACAATCCGACGTATAGTCATGGGAGTGGATTTCGATAAACTGGCTCATAAATTTAATGAATGGGCAAAAAATTATGTGGATTTAGAGGTATCACAATGGTGTGCTATAGACGGCAAAAGTATTAAGGGTACAGTACAAAACTATAGTTCATCTCATCAGAATTTTGTGAGCATAGTATCAGTATTTGCTGGAAAAAAAGGGCTGGTTATCGGGATGGAGAAATTTGAGAACCAGCATAAAAGCGAAATTCAAGTTGTACAAGAGTTAGTCACAGCATTGGGTCTAGAAGGTGTGGTCTTGAGCTTTGATTCCTTACATTGTCAAAAAAAACTTGTCAAATAATTATCGAGGGCGGTAATGATTATGTCATTGCTGTTAAAGATAATCAGCCCAAACTACATAGTCATATTCAACGTATTGCTGCTACAAAAAAACCTACTTCTCGTATAGTTGAGACCGAAAAAACTAGAGATAGATGTACAACACGTACTGTAGAAGTCTTTCATGATATCAATGGAATTGACCCGTTATGGACTGGAATAAAATCTTTAGTCAGGGTCGAAAGAATTGGTACGAGAAAGGGTAAGAAATATCATGAAATTGTTTGTTATATTAGCAGTCTGATCGCCAGCGCCAAGGAATTTGCTCTCGGTATTCGTGGTCATTGGGGTATCGAAAACTGCCTTCACTGGGTGAAAGACGTTGTTTTCAAAGAGGATTGTTCTACAATCCGTCTTGGCAACGCTCCTGCTAATCTTTCCATTATCAGAGCGATCGCACTCAATATTCTTCGTCGCAATGGTTATCATTCCATCACAATTGCTCACAGATTTCTCTCTCATGATATTGACAAACTCCTTCATCTTGTGGAATGAAACAGCCCTGCCTTGACAAGGGGGGATTAAGGGGGGTAACAGTGCAATTAAAATCACAGGGAAAAACTTTTCAAACAACCTCTAAGGGACTTCTAACTAATACCATTTTGAAAAAGAATGCCACAGATGAGTAGGGGCACGGCACCAGTAGGATAATTGAATATACCAAAAGATTGTGTATGCCGTGCCCTTACAGGGAATTTATCTGTTGCAAACATTATTTGAATTAGTATAATTTGGGCTTGAAAAAAGTATCTAGCCTCTAGCCGCTAATCTATAAATCCTGAATTTGCCAATCAATCTCTGGCTTACCAAAGGAACGCAAAGCTGAATTAATAGCTGAGAAAGGTTTGCTACCAAAAAAGCCATTACGCGCAGAAAGAGGTGAAGGGTGAGCAGATTGAATCACTGTATGTCGCGTTGTATCTATTAATTTCAGCTTTTTTTGGGCGTATCCACCCCACAACACAAACACAACCGGATCTAGCTTTTGGTTAACTTTGCTGATGACTGCATCTGTGAAAGTTTCCCAACCCTGATTTTTGTGAGAATTTGGTGTATGCGCCCTGACTGTTAATACTGCATTCAGCATCAAAATACCTTGTTTCGCCCATGATACTAAATACCCATGATTGGGAATTTCAAAACCTACATCATCTTTGAGTTCTTTAAATATATTAATTAGCGATGGTGGTGGCTTGATACCAGGTTGTACAGAAAAGCATAATCCATGTGCCTGATTTTGGTCATGGTAAGGATCTTGACCTAATAAAAACACATTCACGTTCTCATAATGTGTCAATTCAAAAGCTGAAAAAATCTGCTCTTCTGGTGGGTAAATAGTATAAGATTGGCGTTCCGCTAATAAAAAATTTTGTAGCTTACTGAAATATGGTTTCTCAAACTCCTCAGCTAGTACTGTTTGCCAAGAGGGTGACAATCTGATGTGCGTCACAATTTTTGCCTTTACTTAAATCAGTAAACTTGAATTATATATGAATATGGTTTGATGACTGAATGGACTTACTGAGAGTCTTATAGTTACTATTCTTAAGCTGCTTTGAGTAAAACCGCAGGTAAATAGAAAAAGCATTTGCAATTTTGTTACCTACTTATCTATGAAATTTAGTAAAAGTACATTAAGTAAAAACTCATGAAATTTACCTATCTTCATACATAGTTCGCATGATTTTCATACGAGGTTTATGTAATTTCCCTATATAGTTGTTACACTAGTTTTAAGCAAACATTGAGTTTGCTCCTCACACCATACCGTTACCCTCTTGTTTGTCAATGGCAAGGGGGTTTTTTCTTTTTATTTTAGGGACGAAATATACAAATATTTGTGGGTTAAGGGGAAAAAGGGGAAGGGGGAAAGGGAAAAAGACCTCTAACCTTTCCATTGAGTAAAATTATGAGGTGAAATCTCAGCTAGGGGTTGCAATACATACATTGCGCCGGATCTGCAAACTCTCTATCTTCAGGGAACAATTTTTCTTGGCTGAAACCACATTTTTTGCATTGATAAACAACACAAAGTAACAAATTTGTGGGTGTAGCGCAAATTTCACAGGGTAAGCCTTGGATGCGTTCTGTAATCTCAAATCCAGGCGTAGAACATTGTGGACATTGGCTTTTTATCTTGTTTACTAAGTTTTGAGTGGCTTTGGCAATATTCTTCATCCGGGTGGGGTTATAAAGTGCGCGCATATCGGTTTCCAGATGCACTTTACCATCGGGAGAATTATTTAATGCCCAATTCACCGCTTCTAGAAGTTTTTCTTTATTAGTAATACCTTTAATTATCTCACTGCTATCTTTGGGTGATTCCTGACAACTCACAACTAAACCATGTTCAGGAAACCCAACTTTTAAGGCAAAATCATAGGCTTCGGTAAAATTCTCTGCTATCTGATGATTAAAATTAGTTTCTAATGATAATTCTTCGCCAATAATTTCTAAGTCGTTTTCTTTATCTAGTAAAATGACGATTTCACGATTAGAGTAAAGATAAGGTATATAAGGATGAGGTGCAAAGCTACCTTCACTCGCGATCGCTAAATTTTCACCTGTCAATTCTAGTGCTTTTTCTGCTTTTAATCTAGCTGCCTCAATTTGAGTTCCAGGGCGTTCTATTTCTCTTGTAAATGTCCCAAAAATATCAGTATTAAAATCCTGCGGCACTATAATTTGAATATTTAATTCTTCCAATATAGGGGCAATAGCTTTCTCTTTATGATGCATGGTTGCTAGTATTGCCACACGATTGTGAAAAAATTGCTGATAATTCATTGGGGATTTACTTCCTATAAATTTTGGCAAGTTTAGTTTATTTTATCTAACAAACTAAACCTGCCAATGATCAAAGGGATTGGGGATTAGGGACTGGGGATTGGGGATTATATACTGGGCTGTATTAGCTTTGTTCTTGTACAACCTGGCCTATTTGTGCTTCTAGCTTTTCTTTATCGCGTTTGCGTTTTTTAGCGTAAAGCTGAATAGTCACTGCCATTAAAATAATCGATGCAAAAATAACCCAAGCGGTGATATCAGTAGGCAGATTATTTTTGAACACAGCCAGTAATACAATCACCATCAACATCACTGTAGGCGCTTCATTTAAAGCACGTAACTGTTGACTATTCCAACGGCATTCATCTACTGCTAATTTTTTCATGAGGCGAGAGCAGTAATGATGATAGCCAATTAAGAGAGTAACAAACAATAGTTTGATATGTAACCAACTCTCTTTTAATACATCTGGTTCGGTAGAGACTAAACCAATTGCCATTGCTACCGTCACTAACATTCCTGGGGTAGTGATGATATTGTAGAGGCGTTTTTCCATAATTTGATACTGATTTTTCAGTATCGTGCGTGCTGGTTCTGGTTCTTGGTTCGCTTCAACGTGATAGATAAAAAGACGCACTAGGTAAAATAACCCAGCAAACCAAACTACGAAGCCAATAATATGAAAAGCTTTAAACCAAGAATAAGCCATGAATTGTAACCTGCCTTTCTCAAGTTGTTGTAGAGTAGCGATCGCCTGAATGGCCGCAAGTACTCCCTTTATCAGGTTACGGTAAAACCTTATGCGAAGGCTGATTGCTCACGAGCATAATCAATTAAGAAGTGTAACGGATTGGGGATTAGGGGTAATGGGGAAAGCACAGAGGAAGAGAGTCAGGGGAACAAATACCAAAACCCAACGCCAAACCCCAAACCCTTGTTATTTTTGAAAACTGCTCATTGAGATTCCGCACGCCGCATAAAGGGCAAAAGGTCTTCGAGAATCGTTTCGTGATAATGTTCTTGTGGGTAATGTCCAACGTTATTTAGTTTGACTAATTCTGCATTGGGTACGGAATCGGCAAAACTTTGTGCTATGTCTACAGATAACCAAGGATCAATCACTCCCCATTGAATTAAAATTGGTTGTTGCCATTGTTTAAAACCAGATTCAACTTCTTGCATGGCTGAATCTAGTTGCAAATTGCGGATGGTTGACAGCAGACTCCGCCCAGGTGCAGAACTTTTCAAAAATGGACGACGATAAACATCTAAATCTTTATCTCCTATGCGATAACGACTCCCACCTTCTAAGGTTCTATCAACTAAAAGGGGGTCTTGGGTCATCATCTCACCTGCTAAAGGTAAGCCCATTTGTTTAATTTTCCAAGGCAATTTGGCAGCAGTGGAAATGGGGGCATTTAAAATAGCTAAGTTAGCAATTTGTTCTGGGTGGCGTAAGGCATATTGTAATCCCACAGAACCTAAAAAACCCTGGACAACTAAAGAAAATTTTTCAATTTCTAAGGCTTTAATAAATCCTGCTAAAGCTGTAATAAAAGCTTCTGGAGTGTAGGCAAAATCTCGTTTTTCGGGAGTTGAGGAGAAGCCATAACCGATCCAATCGGGGGCGATCGCTCTTGTTCCTTGGCTGGCTAAAGCTGGTAAAATGTTGCGCCAACTGTAACTTTGTGCAACGATGCCATGTAGTAATACTACAGGTATTAAGTCAGTTCTACCCACTGGAACAGCTTCGCGATAGAACCAATCTAATGAATTAACGGTGATTTTATTTTCTGATATTGACACGCTAGGTTCCTATTAAATCAATTTGTCATTTGTTATTCTTACAAAGTTCTGATCGGAGGTTTCCTCCGCTCAGACTTTGCGCTTTGTCATTAGTCATACCATTTTGAAAAAAGAACGTGACAGATGGGTGGGGGCACGGCACCTGTAAGATATTTGAATATACCAAAAGATTGTGGATGCCGTGCCCCTACATGGAATTGATCTGTCGCAAACATTATTTGAATTGGTATCATTTGTTTGTTGATGACTAATGACCAAGTATCAATTTTTCAGGCAAAAAAATTTGGCATGAAATGCCAAAGCAAAATGATAAAAAAGTCGGTTTTTATTGAGAATTACTAGGAATAATCATCTCACGAATTGCATAAGCTGTGGCGGGTGCGAGTAAAACGCCGTTGCGATAATGTCCGGTGGCTAGGAGGACATTACTAAACCCTGGTAATTTACCGATAACTGGGGCTGGGCGACCTTCGGGGCGGGGGCGTAAACCTGACCAAGTCCGGACAATTGTTGCGCTGGCTAATTCTGGGCAAAATGCGATCGCTTGTTGTTTGACAGATTCTAGTAGTTCTTGATTGGGGGGAATTTCATTGCGATCGCCAGGAAATTCTACGGTTGCACCAATCCAGTAATCGCCACCACCAATAGGAACAATATGCACATCATTCCCCGTGATGGCTGGCTGGAAGTCAGGATTTCCTAATGGATGCCCTAAACTAACTTGTAATGCTTGTCCCAATACAGGACGGATGTCAATTTTTTGATGGAGTTGCGATGTTAAGGGTGTGGAACCTAAACCAGCAGCGACAACAACCCAGTCAGCCGTAATTGTTCCAGCTGTGGTTTCTAGTTGGTGACAAACTTGGGGAGAGTTTTCGCTTGGTGTTAACTGCGGTGAAGATTGGGCGTTTAATACCGTCACGCCAAATTTACAGGTAACGCCGTTGTGTTGAGCAGCTGCAACTAAAGCTAATGTTAAAGCTGTGGGGTCAAGTTGGCGGTCTTGCGGCGAATAGACAGCACCAGTAACTTGTTCGTTAACTATCTGCGGACAGAGATTTTGCAGTTTAGCTTTGTCCCAAATTTCTAATTCCCAGCCTTGGGATTGGCGAATTTCTAGTAATTTTTGTTTGTCTGCTAAATCTTCCCCTTCTAAGCAAAGGCTGACGATTCCCTGGCGGTTAAAAGGGATTTTTCGCCCTGTGATTGCTTCTAATTCGGGAATCAAAGTTTCATAGCGTTGGACGCTAGTTTGTCGTAACTGCCAAGCTTTACCTTTAAGTTTTTGGCTAATGATACCCATTAAAACGCCAAGTGCAGCGCCAGTGGATGCTTGGGCGGGTGGCTGGCTATCTAAAACAGTGATACTCAGACCTTTAACTTGACTTAGTTCATAGGCGATCGCTGCCCCAACTACACCGCAACCGATAATAACTACATGACTCATGACTTGATCCAAAAAGTTAGGAGTTAGAAATTTTTGGTTCCTAACTCCTAACTCATAGCTTAAAGGAACTCCAAAAAATCAATTATCCCCCTTAAGGTTGTTGACGGTTCACAGTTAACCATCAACCGTCAACAATCATAGTGGAATATTTTTACTTGGAAGTCCTTAAAACTCCGTACTTATGACTCAGCTTCAGCGCTGGTTTTGGGAAGCAGATTGAGGAATTTATCTAGATCTGCAACTACTGCTTGAGTATTATTTAAAGCAAGTATACTATTGCCAGATGTTGCAGCTTGGTCGATTTTCACCAAGTGGTTAAACAAATCACGTGCTGTTTGACGTGCTACAGCTTCATCCTGGGGTAAGAGGTTAGGAATTACATAAGTCATGTCTAACCGAGCTTCTGCCAGAGGCCCATGTATAAAATTACCCACAAATATCCAATCTTTGCGTTGGATGAGGTCTTTGAGTTCGTCTAAGCGATCGCGCACAGCCTGAATCTCTGGCACATATGTCTGAATTTTCGTCAGTTGTGCTGTTGTATAAGTAGGTGGTGCTTTGGCGACAGTAGGACTGCCACAACTGATCAGTAGGGTTGCCAATAATACGAAAACCAATGACAAAAGAGAGCGTTGACGCGACATATACTGAAATAATTTGCTGTTTGTTTGCCGACTAACAGTGTAATTTTAGATCGCAAGTGTCAGTTATAGTTCTTACCATAAAAGGATTTTGCCAAAATTTTTCATACCAACTTTGATTTTCTAAAAATTACCAATTGACTGGGTAATTTTTGGGAAATTTAAGTATAATTACTCAAGATATCTTGATTTACTAAGACTTACGCAAGCGTCACATTTTTTTCGTTTAGGCTGTCCAGGGTCAAGAGTCCAAAGTCCAAAAAACCTGAATTTTTGACCCTTGACTCTTGACACTTGACTCTTAAATTAGAAGATGGCTGTACCAGTTGCGTAATTTCTGTTTACCTCTAAACTTCAATCAGCACTTTTTGACAGCTTTTATGCACAATGATTGTTAGGAAAACATAATTTAGAGTTGCGAAACACCAAAAGACATTGATAAGCTGAAACACTAATAACATAGACCTTCTGGCGGTTTTTAACTTCAGATTTACCTTAAGCCGATGCAATATAGGAGTGTTTTTTCGTGAACGCATCTGAACAAGCAACTAACCTTGAACTCGCCAGCAAGATTGCTACAGTAGTTAATTTGTTTAAGTTTGAGTTTCCTGATGCCAAATCGGATCTTAAACCTTGGAAGAACGATCCAGAGACACGGGAGTTAGTCGATCCAGACTCTATAGACATCGGTTTTCACTTTCCTGGAATCAGCAAATCTTGGCGAAGTCGCAGCGTCTTAATTCAAATCCGATTTTATCAAGACCCAGTCAATAATTCACGCCGTGCGATCGGTATAGAAATCGCTGCATTCGATCATCGAGGTGAAGCATGGCGACTTTCAACAATAGATAAATGGAGTATTGTTGGTACTTCTATTCCTTCCCCTCATATCGAAGACAAGCTAAAACAAATTTGTCGTCAAATCCTAGATGTATTTAATAAACCAGCAGATTAAACCTAATTTTAAAATGGAACTTCTTTCTCTTTGTTGTCTGCATTTTTGGAGTTAATAAAAGATACATTCCCCGCAATAAGTTATACCAGTTTGAAAAAGAATGCGACAGATTGTAGAGGCAATGCCTTGCCCAGTTGTGTCAACTTAACGTGAAACCCTCTTGGTTGCAAGGTTTCGCCCTCACCCCCAGCCCCTCTCCCTGTGGGAGAGGGGAGCAAGAGATTCAATTCCCCTTCTCCTTGAGGATGCAGCTGGCGAATAGGGGGTAAGACCCCTCAAATAAACGATAAAACAAGGCTTTCAAAAGGCGATCGCATTATGAGGATTGCGTCTTAAACCCTATAAAATCGTGGTGGTGAGGGGTGTCACCTACCATTCGCCAGCTGTATCCCACAGGGAGAGGGGAGCAAGAGATTCAATTCCCCTTCTCCTTGAGGGAGAAGGGGTTAGGGGATGAGGGCGCGAGGTATTTATACAACGCCCGCCCTCTATAGCTTTTAGCTTAAGTTGAAACCACTGTGCCTTGCCCTGACAATTATCTGTAACTCACCAACTTGCAATCTGCTGTATACAATAACATTGCCTGCATAGGCGATCGCTTAAACTTTAACCCTTAATGTTCAAGGTTTAAGGCTTAATGCTCAAGGTTTAAGGCTTAATCCTCAAGGTTTAAGGCTTAATCCTCAAGGTTTAAGGCTTAATGTTCAAGGTTTAAGGCTTAATGTTCAAGGTTTAAGGCTTAATGTTCAAGGTTTAAGGCTTAATGCTCAAGGTTTAAGGCTTAATGTTCAAGGTTTAAGGCTTAATGTTCAAGGTTTAAGGCTTAATGCTCAAGGTTTAAGGCTTAATGCTCAAGGTTTAAGGCTTAATGCTCAAGGTTTAAGGCTTAATGTTTGAATACCAATTTAGAGGATGTTTGAAAAGTCTGTAGTAGTGTATCAAATATTTTTTACCCCACCCTAGCCCTCCCCTTAGAAAGGGGAGGGAACTGGATTTTCCGGTCTCCCCCCTTGACAAGGGGGGATTAAGGGGGGTAACAGTGCAATTAAAATCACAGGGAAAAACTTTTCAAACAACCTCTTATAGCAATTTGAAAAAAGAACGCGACAGATGAGTAGGGGCACGGCACCAGTAAGATATCTGATATGGCAAAAGATTGAGGATGCCGTGCCCTTACAAAGAATTTATCTGTCGCAAATATTATTTGAATTGGTATAACTTATTCAATTATATTTTTAGTATGTCTTAGCCTAAGTAATGCACCAAAGCATTTTTGCTTAAGTCCTATGAATTTGACAAAATGGATTTCTTGAGCCAGAATCCTTGCTAGGTTTGCCAAATACCATTTGCACCAGTTTAGTCTTTAGTTGGATAGCAGACTAAATAACCTGCAAAAAATATCTAAATAGTTTTGTCTCGGATGGAACCCCAAGAGTTCTGAATGCCATGAGATATAGAGAAATTGGCAATCAGACGATCAGGAAACCTCAAGACATTCTATTTGCGTAATCTAAAAACTCACTTACTGGTGGTAGGGGTAATACCCTCACTTCCACTACTCAGCTTCCACATCATTACTTGAGTAAAGCGAATCTATTATTATTTACATTACAGAACAATGGTTTTGATATCTAGAAGGCATAAATTTAAGCTAAAAAATAAATCTAATTTACAATTTGTTTCTTTATATATTATTGTATTCTTTTTGACAATTACACTACTTCTTGCTTATATAAATGCTCCCAGAATTCCACTTTTGGGATTTCACGGCATTGTTGATATGAATAATCCTAATTTCGGGCTTATTCAGAATCCAATAGCTGCAAAAATGTCTTATACAATGCAAGATTTAGAAAAGTTTTTAGAATACTTAGCTCGTAATAATTACTGGTTTTTATCAACTCAAGAATTATATGATTATTTTATTGACCGCAACCGAGATATTCCGCAAGAATATGTAGGTAAAAAACCCATAATGTTAAGCTTTGATGACAGTTATAAAACTGTATATACTAATATTGTTCCAGTTTTAGAAAGGTTAGAAAAAGAATTTAAGCAAAAAATCAAAATAGTTTTATTTGTCAATCCTGGTACGTTAGCTAAAATTCATCATCCCTCAACAACATACCTGAGTTGTGAGGATTTAAGAACAGGATTTGCTAAGGGATTTTATGATATTCAATCTCATGGAGAAAACCACAAAAATTTAGCTAAAATTACTGTTTCTGAGTTAAATCAAGAATTGGCTCAAGCTCAAATTGAACTTAGAGAATGTCTAGCAGGATTAGCAGCACCGCAAGAGATTGCTAGGCATATTGCATATCCCTATGGTTCTATGAATCAACAAGTAGAAACCTATGCAGCAAAGTATTATCAATCAGGTTATCTGTATAACAGCGCAATTTTGCGCTTCCGTTGGTTACAGGATAAATATCGGATTTCACGCCTCACAGTAAATCGTGCAAAATCACCTGAACGATTGATTCAAATGGCTACTCGGTCTTTTACTATCTCTAAATAGTCATTTGTTATTTTTCATTTGTTTCAATTAGATTTGACATGGATGCGTTACGCTGTCGCTAACGCATCCTACTAAATAATCATTTGTAATTTGTTGTTTGTTCTTTGCTTAAATTAAGCGTGCGTTAGGCGTAAGATGTAACGCATGAAAAGTTGAAACTGATGCGTTACGCTATCGCTAACGCATCCTACTACTCTTAAGCATTCATTTTGGAGAGAGTAAAATATAGTTTATTTTTACGGTAAGTTACTTTCACAATTAATTTAAGACTGCTATACTAAGTTTCCTGAATTCAGGTAATCCCATTGACTCAGGAAAGTAACATTACTACCACAAATATAAAACGCGCCGATGCGTTAGATGCACTGCGGGGATTGGCAATCCTAGCGATGGTGTTTTCTGGCACAATTCGCTATAAAATTTTGCCTGCTTGGATGTATCATGCTCAAGAGCCACCCCCAACTCATGCCTTTAATTCTCAGATTGCTGGCTTAACTTGGGTAGATGTCGTCTTCCCCTTATTTTTATTTGCAATGGGTGCTGCTATACCTTTAGCACTATCTCGCCGTATTGCTCAAGGATGGAGTATTTCTAGAATTATTTTATATATTTTAAAGCGCGGCTTCATGCTAGGAGCCTTTGCAATTATTCTGCAACATCTCCGCCCCTTTACTATCAATAATAACCCAACTGATGAAACATGGTATGTAGCAATGCTGGGTTTTGTGTTGCTGTTTTTAATGTTTGGGAGTTGGTCGATTTTAGGGAGGTGGAGTAAATATGGTGTGTGGCTAAATATAGCAGGTTTTATCGCTGCGATCGCTCTTATTTCTCAACTGCAATATGGTGGTAAAGGCTTTTTACTGGAACGTAGCGATCCAATATTAATGGTACTAGCAAATATGGCAGTTTTTGGTTCGCTAATTTGGTTATTGACAAGCTCTAATTTGCTTTTACGGTTGGGATTACTAGGATATTTGATTGCTTTGCAATTATCTGCCGATACAAATGGATGGATCAAAGAATTATGGACAGCTTCAGCTATACCAATTTTAGGAAATGATTTAAAATTTTCTTGGATTTTTCAGTTTTATTATTGGAAGTATTTGTTCATCATCATTCCTGGAACTATTGTTGGTGATTTGATATTAAAATGGATACAAAAAAGTAGTCAATCTCAAGAAATATCAGCGAATCAGCAAAGTTTAGGCTCTCGCTATAGTCAGCGTTTATGCTTGATTATTGTATCTATGCTGATGATTTGCTTAGTATTATTAGTAGGCTTGCAAGCACGTTGGATTTGGCAAACAACTCTAGTAAGTGCTGCGATTTGTGGCGCAAGCTGGCTATTATTTAAGCAACCAGAAACAGAGATAGATTATCTACTCAAGCAATTTTATCAATGGGGGATTTACTGGTTATTGCTAGGCTTATTTTTCGAGCCTTTCCAGGGAGGAATTCATAAAGACCCCTCTACCTATAGCTATTATTTTGTCACAAGTGCGATCGCCATTTTTTTATTGATAGTTTTTACTATAGTAATTGACATCTTTGGCAAGAAAAAATGGCTGCAATTTTTAATTGATAATGGGCAGAATCCCATGATTGCTTATGTAGCCTTTGCAAATCTTCTCTGGCCAATCTTACAACTTACGGGGATAGAAGATTGGATTATAGCCAATACTACTACACCTGTGATGGGAGTAATTAAAGGAATAGTCTACACTTTACCAATTGCTTTGTTTACAAGCTTATGTACTCGTCTAAAGCTGTTCTGGAAAACTTAAAATCAATTACTGCTGGATTTGTTCACGCAACATTTTACGGAAAGCGCGCTTAGTTTGGGTTTCACCCTGAATTTTGCATTGTGCTAGGAAATCATACACCATTGACTTGGTTAATATCGGGAATATGGCGCTAGTTGCTGATTCTTGATATTCACCTTGCGTCAAAACATAAATAGTTAATTTGCTACCGTTATAACACCAAAATTCAGGAACTTTCATTTCCTGATAGAGTTGCTTTTTATTAATATCTGTATGAGTGATATCTACTTCTAAAATTAAATCAGGAGGTGGATCTACTGCTAAATCTACTGTTTTACCTCTGACAGCAGGTTCATTTTGAATGTAATAACATTTATCTGGTTCTGCACCAATTTTTGAATTTGGTATTTTTAATGTTGTAGAAGCCATGCTTTTAATATTGAGATTGAGTTCCTCTGTCAGAATTTGAATCAACATCCCAATATTTTCACTACTAGTTTCATGTTCTTCTAATGGAGTCATAATCTCCAAAACACCTTGATAATATGTGATTAGAGCGGCTCGATTATCACCTAAAGCATCAAGAATCTGCTCATAAGCATTCCAACTGATATTATTTAAGGTGACGCGCTTTTCTGCAAATGGTTTTTCTTTAGGAGTGATGTTTATCGCTTCATTGGTAGTAACCATGTAACTCTCCTAATTTGGTGAATTGGTAATTGGTAATTGGTAATTGGTAATTGGTAATTGGTAATTGGTAATTGGTAATTGGTAATTGGTAATTATGAAAATCTATATATAAATTTGTGTAGGGTGTGTTGTCGCGTAGCGCAACGCACCACCAACAATCTAATACTATTCAAAATCCAGATATAACGGGGGTTTGGGAATGTGTATCTGTCGCGTTCTTGTTTGAAATTGGTATGAGGTGCGTTAGCCTACGGCGTAACACACCCTACCTACGAATATGCTTTATATAAAAGCAATAGACACCTTAATTAAAATCTAACAATTAAAATGTGACAACGCTACGAATTGATTCACCTTCATGCATTAATTCTAAAGCATGATTTATCTGTTCAATTGGCATGACATGAGTAATTAAATCATCAATATTTATCTTGCCATCCATGTACCAATCAACAATTTTCGGTACGTCTGTACGTCCTCTAGCACCACCAAATGCAGAACCTTTCCAAACACGTCCAGTTACTAATTGAAATGGACGAGTGCTAATTTCTTGTCCTGCACCAGCAACACCAATAATGACACTCACACCCCAACCTTTATGACAGCATTCTAATGCTTGGCGCATGACATTAACATTACCAATACATTCAAAAGTGTAATCAGCGCCGCCTTTGGTTAAGTCAACTAAATAAGGAACTAAATCACCCTCAACTTCCTGGGGATTAACAAAGTGCGTCATGCCAAATTTTTCAGCTAAAGCGCGTTTTTTGGGATTTAAATCCACCCCAACAATCATATCGGCTCCTACCATCCGCGCGCCTTGGATGACATTTAAACCAATACCACCTAAGCCGAAAACTATTACCTTTGCGCCTGCTTCTACCTTGGCTGTATAAATCACTGCGCCAATTCCTGTGGTGACACCGCAGCCGATATAACAAACCTTATCAAATGGGGCATCTTCACGAATTTTAGCTACAGCAATTTCTGGTAACACTGTATAGTTCGCAAAGGTGGATGTACCCATGTAATGGTGAATCATTTCTCCACCAATACTAAAGCGACTTGTGCCATCCGGCATTAAACCCCGTCCTTGGGTGCTGCGAATAGCTTGACAGAGATTTGTTTTCTGGCTGAGACAATATTCACACTGGCGACATTCTGGAGTGTAAAGGGGAATTACATGATCCCCAGGCTTGACGCTAGTTACCCCAGCGCCTACTTCCACAACTACACCCGCACCTTCATGTCCCAAAATTGCGGGAAACAAGCCTTCTGGATCTTTACCAGAAAGAGTGTAAGCATCAGTATGACAAACACCACTAGCTTTAATCTCCACCAATACTTCCCCAGCTTGAGGCCCGGATAATTGAACAGTTTCAATAGTTAACGGCTTACCCGCGCCGTAAGCGACTGCGGCTTTAACTTCCAAACTTCAGCCCTCCTGTATGCTGATCTGAGTGTACAGAAAGTTTGGGGGAATGGGGAATGGGGATTGGGAAGGCAGGGGGGCAGGGAGCAGGGAGCAGGGGGAAATAGTTAATTCCAATTACCAATTACCAATTACCCATTACCAATTACCAATTACCAAACACCCAACACAAAAAAATTATAAAAATATTGTGACTTTGTTAAAATGTCATTCTCTAGTTAGATTAATTAAAGGTGGAAATAGCTGTTGGAGCAACAGCGTAAAATTTGTGATAGCAGCAATCCCCTCATAAGAATTTTGTCACTTTCTCAATAAATCTATTTTCTTTACAGCCTATGAATCCTGCCCTTACGAAAATTGGCGCTCAAATGTCCAACCTGACTGGCGTTCGCGCAATTATGAAAGATATTGTGGAAACGTTAAAAGCTAATGCAGGGCAGGAATTAATTAATTTGAGTGCGGGTAATCCGTTGATTTTGCCTGCAGTAGAACGATTATGGCGGGATTGTACGGCAGATTTACTCGCTAGTTCGGAATATGGTGAGGTGGTTTGCCGATATGGTTCTAGCCAAGGTTATGCACCATTAATTGAAGCGATCGCCAATGATTTTAATCGCCGCTATGGGTTAAAGTTAAGCGATCGCAATATTTTAATTACTCCCGGTAGCCAAACTCTCTATTTTTACGCTGCTAATGCTTTTGGTGGTTACACTACTACTGGCGAACTGAAGCAAATTGTCTTACCTCTCAGCCCCGACTACACTGGTTATGGTGGAATTTGCTTGGTTCCAGAAGCTTTAATTGCTTATAAACCAGCTTTAGATATTGATGAGTCTGCCCACAGATTTAAATATCGCCCTGATTTTAGCCAGCTATCAATTTCTGAAACTACGGGTTGCGTGATTTTCTCCCGTCCTTGTAATCCTACAGGGAATGTGCTGACCGATGAGGAAGTGAGAAAAATTGCCGCCCTCGCTGCGCCTTACGATGTGCCAGTATTAATTGACTCCGCTTATGCGCCTCCCTTCCCAGCGCTGAATTTTACAGATATGTCCTTAATATTTGAGGAAAATATCATTCATTGCACTAGCTTATCCAAAGCGGGTTTACCTGGGGAAAGAATTGGAATTGCGATTGGGAATGAAAGGACTATTCAAGTTTTAGAGTCATTCCAAACAAATGCTAGCTTGCATTCTTCGCGTTATGGACAAGCGATCGCAGCCCGTGCTATCAATTCAGGTGCGTTAGCTGAAATTGCCGAACAAGTGATCCGCCCATTCTATCAAAACAAGTTCAGCGTGTTAGAAAATACACTAGATGCATCAATGCCCAAGGATTTACCTTGGTTCCTACATCGTGGTGAAGGTGCTATCTTTGCTTGGTTGTGGTTAAAAGATTTACCAATTACCGATTGGGAATTCTACCAAGAGTTGAAGAAAGTAGGTGTAATTGTTGTTCCCGGTAGTACGTTCTTCCCTGGCTTAAAAGAAGAATGGCCCCACAAGCAGCAATGTCTCCGCATCAGTCTCACTGGTAGCGATGAGGAATTAGTTACCGGAATGCGACGACTGGCGAAGGTAGCAGAACAAGCCTATCAAGGCGCGGCTGTAAGTGCTTAATATATTCGGTAGGGTATGTCTAGACTAAAATATGCATTATTCAAACTCTTGTGGGATGGGCATCTTGCCCGTCCGGGGCGGACAAGATGTCCACCCCACAAAAGAAAATTATGTTGCCACATTTTAGTCTTGTCAGTCCGGTAGGGTGTGTTATGCCGTAGGCTAACGCACCATCCAAGATTTTTGGTTTTTTAAATTAAATATTGAGAATGAACCGAGAAGGCGCAAAGAACACGAAGCCAGAAAAGAAAAAAGAGAATAATCCCAAATCCCAAATCCCAAATCCAAAATTGGATGATTGGCTAGAGATTGGGAAGATTGTTGCACCTCAAGGTTTGGCTGGGGAAATGCGGGTGTATCCGAATACCGACTTTCCCGAACGGTTTGAGGTACCGGGGAAACGCTGGTTATTGCGTCCTGGTGATACGGAACCGCAACCGATAGAATTAATCGCTGGGCGTTACATCGAAGGCAAAAATTTGTATGTAATTAAATTAGCTGGTGTGGAAAATCGCAACCAAGTAGAGGAATTACGTGGTTGTAAGATTATGGTGCCAGAAAGCGATCGCCCGCAATTGGCTGAAGATGAATTTTATGTTCCCGATTTGCTTGGCTTAGAAGTGTTTTTGCAAGCATCGGGTGAACTGGTAGGTAAAGTTGTAGATATCATTCCGGCTGGTAATGATTTATTAGAAGTAGAGTTAGATCCCACATTTGCACCAGATAAAAAACAAAAGACTGTTTTAATTCCCTTTGTAGAAGCGATCGCACCTTTTGTAGATATACCAGCGCGCAGAATAGAAATTACGCCCCCGCCTGGGTTATTGGAAATCTAATGATGAATTTGTAATTCGTAATTCGTAATTCGTAATTCGTAATTTGTAATTCGTAATTGTTCAAAATTTGCATCTAAGGGATTTCCAAGAAATAAATTATTCCATCTTGTGGGGCGGGCATCTTGCTATCGGTGTCAACTTAACGTGAAACCCTCATCAAGACTTAATTTTGCATCAAATCGCCTACCATCAAGATCCGCGTTACCCCTCCCCAGTTTTGTCTAAAGCCAAAACGTCCCCTCCCCTTGCCAAGGGGAGGGGTTAGGGGAGGGGTAAAATGCTTGTGGGGCAAGCCTTTTAACTTAAGTTGACACCAATGGCATCTTGCCCGCCACATAAACTGGGCGGACAAGATGTCCACCCCACAATAAATACTGGGATATTTTTTTATTTGGAAGTCCCTAATACCAAGTTGAAAAAAGAACGCGACAGATTGTAAGGGTAAGGCACTGCCCATTCGTGTCAACTTAACGTGAAATCCGCTTGGCGACAAGGTTCTGCCCTCACCCCCAACCCCTCTCCCACCAGGAGAGGGGAGCAAGAGATTTCGTTCCCCTTCTCCCGGGGGAGAAGGGGTTAGGGGATGAGGGCGCGAGGTATTTGTACAACGCCTTTAAGTTGACACAACTGGGCAGTGCCTTGTCCTCTAGAATATATTGATGTGTCGCAAACATTATTTGATTTGGTATAAGCAATTGAACAGAGGTCATATTTTTGATCCCCGTTAATATTTTGCTTTTTTATCTATTAATGCCATCAAAAAAGCAATAAATGTCTCTTAAAACACTAATTCATAATGTCTTAAGCTTTTAAATAAAACATTAATTTAATTTTAAAATAAGCTTAAAAATATCTAGGTAACCTGCTAAATTGGTTACGCTGACAAAGGATTTTTCCTTTGTATTTCTTCAGATTTATTTTAGATTTGACCGAATAACTGTATGTGACAAGGATTACTTGCTACATTTCCAGATAAATACTGGAAAACTTTGTCATGGGTAGGATGACACACAGCCTCTAGATTAGTAAACTTGCATACTGACTGTAATGAATTCGTCAAAATCCTCATGTAAATGGAGTTTGATATGACTTTAGCAAGTCCGATTCAATCCAAGCCTTTAAGGGATGAAGAATTGCGGAAGATAAACGCCTACTGGCGCGCCGCTAATTATCTTTCAGTAGGACAAATATATCTTCTGGACAATCCGCTGCTAAGAGAACCACTGAAGCTAGAACATGTCAAACCCAGACTGTTGGGTCACTGGGGAACAACACCGGGACTGAACTTTATTTACGTTCATCTCAATCGCGCGATCGCAAAATACGACCTCAACACCATCTACATTGCTGGCCCCGGTCATGGTGGCCCGGGATTGGTGGCTAATACTTACCTAGAAGGCACATATAGCAAGTTCTACCCGAACATCTCCCAAGATGCAGATGGGATGAAGCGCCTGTTTAAGCAATTTTCTTTTCCTGGCGGGATTCCTAGCCACGTTGCACCAGAAACCCCCGGTTCAATTCATGAAGGTGGGGAATTAGGCTATGCTTTATCTCACGCCTACGGTGCTGCTTTTGACAACCCCGATTTGCTGGTTGCTTGTGTAATTGGTGATGGAGAAGCTGAAACCGCAGCCTTAGCAGCGAGTTGGCATTCAAATAAGTTTCTTAACCCTGTCAATGATGGCGCTGTATTGCCGATTTTGCACCTCAATGGCTATAAAATTGCTAACCCCACATTGCTATCACGGTTAAGCCACGAAGAAATTGAGAACCTATTTTTAGGCTATGGCTATAAGCCTTACTTTGTCGAAGGTTCCGACCCAGCAACCGTACATCAGTTATTTGCCGCTACGCTGGATACAATAGTCACGGAAATTCAAAGTATTCAAAGAGAAGCCCGCGTACATGGTTTTAAAGACCGTCCGCAGTGGCCGATGATTATTTTAAGAACGCCTAAAGGCTGGACAGGGCCGAAAGAGGTAGATGGGAAAAAGACTGAAGATTTTTGGCGATCGCATCAAGTTCCCTTTGGGGAAATCGCCAACAAGCCAGAACACTTGAGATTACTCGAAGACTGGATGAAGAGTTACAAACCCGAAGAACTCTTCGACGCTAACGGTAGCTTAATTCCCGAACTAGCAGAACTAGCACCTCAGGGACATCGGCGCATGGGCGATAATCCCCACGCTAACGGCGGTATTCTACTGCGTGACTTAAAGTTACCCGATTTTGAAAACTACGCTGTTGATGTTCCGCAACCAGGAAAGGTCATTGGTGAAGCTACGAAAGTTTCCGGTCAGTTTCTACGCGATGTCCTTAAACTGAACCAGGAAAGCCGCAACTTCCGCATTGTTGGGCCAGATGAAACCCAATCAAATCGCCTAGATGCGGTATTTGAAGTTACAGACCGGACATGGATTGCTAAAACTCTCCCAGAGGATGAACACCTTTCTCCTGATGGGCGGGTGATGGAAATTCTCAGTGAAACTACCTGCCAAGGTTGGTTAGAAGGCTACTTGCTTACAGGTCGTCATGGATTCTTCTCCTGCTATGAAGCCTTCATCCACATCATTGATTCGATGTTTAACCAACACGCCAAGTGGCTAAAAACTACCCGTCACATCCCCTGGCGTAGACCTATTGCATCACTGAATTATCTGCTAACCTCCCATGTGTGGCGACAAGACCATAACGGTTTCTCTCACCAAGACCCTGGTTTTATCGACCATGTGATTAACAAAAAATCAGAAATCATTCGCGTTTATCTTCCCCCCGATGCCAATACTTTGTTGTCGGTAACCGACCATTGTCTGAGAAGCCGCAACTATGTCAACGTGATTGTTGCTGGTAAGCAACCAGCCCTACAATATTTAGATATGGATGCCGCTATCAAACACTGCACCAAAGGTATTGGCATTTGGGAATGGGCTAGTAACGACCAAAACAGCGAACCAGATGTAGTTATGGCTTGTGCTGGGGATATTCCCACCTTAGAAACCTTAGCGGCGGTGGATATATTGCGTCAGCATTTCCCCGACTTAAAAGTCCGGGTAGTCAACGTAGTCGATTTAATGACACTACAGCCAAAAAGCGAACATCCTCACGGTTTAAGCCCCAAAGATTTCGATACCATTTTTACTACCAACAAACCAGTAATCTTTGCTTTTCATGGCTATCCTTGGCTAATTCATCGCTTAACCTATCGCCATACAAACCATAACAACATCCACGTCCGCGGCTACAAAGAAGAAGGAACCACCACCACACCCTTTGATATGGTTGTCCTCAACGATCTCGATCGCTTCCACTTAGTCATGGACGTATGCGATCGCGTACCGCAACTAGGATATAAGGCAGCTTACGTCAAGCAAATGGTGCAAGATAAGCTCATTGAGCATAAACACTACATTCGGCGCTATGGCGAAGATATGCCAGAAATTCGCGATTGGCAATGGCCCTACTAGGGACTGCTAATAGGCAGGGGGCAGGAAGATGAGGAGATGAAAATTCCATAACTTAACAAAAATCATCACGTTGGTGACCAACCTCATCACGTTGGTGACCAACATCATCACATTGGTGACCAACCTCATTACATTGGTGACCAACATCATCGCGTTGGTGACCAACATCATCGCGTTGGTGACCAACATCATCGCGTTGGTGACCAACATCATCGCGTTGGTGACCAACCTCATCACGTTGGTGACCAACATCATCACATTGGTTATAAGGGATTTCTAAGAAATAAATTATTCCATCTGGTGGGGCGGGCAAGATGCCATACGTGTCAACTTATGCCAAAAGCTATATAGGGCAGGCTTTGTACAAATACCTCGCGCCCTCATCCCCTAACCCCTTCTCCCCCGGGAGAAGGGGAACTAAATCTCTTGCTCCCCTCTCCCACAGGGAGCTACGGTGTACACACAAGTTATCGAATCACTACCAGTCCTAGAATTACCCCACCCTAACCCTCCCCTTGCAAAGGGGAGCCACTGCGTTGCGGGGGTTCCCCCCGTTGTAGCAAGTGGCGTGAGGGAACTTGATTTTCTTGTTTCCCCCCTTGTCAAGGGGGGATTAAGGGGGGTAAAACCCGGATCTCAAAATAACTCCGATTTGTGTGTACACCGTAGCCCTGTGGGAGAGGGGCTGGGGGTGAGGGTAAAACCTCGCAACCAAACGGGTTTCACCTTAAGTTGACACCATTGACAAGATGTCCACCCCACAATAAATACTGTGATATTTTTTATTTGGAAGTCCCTAACAAAGCTCAATAATCCTTTATCTTCCCATTACCAATTACCAATTACCCATTACCCCTTCCCCAATCCCCAATCCCCAGTCCCCAATCCCCAATCCCCATTACCCAATCCCCAATCCCCAGTCCCCATTCCCCATGCCCAAAACCTTAAAATATGCCAAGAAAATAGGCTCTTCACAACTTTTGACTGTAACGATCAGCTAAGTCAGACCCAAATCATGCAAGCTGAATGCAGCGTTGAAGATAGGGTAATAGCCCTAAATTGCAATTGTCGAAACGGGAGGTTTCATTTTGGCTAAGTTAAAAGTAGGTATTAATGGATTTGGTCGGATCGGGCGGCTTGTGCTTCGCGCTGGCATTAATAACCCCAATATTGAATTTGTGGGGATCAACGATCTAGTACCATCAGATAACCTGGCTTATCTATTTAAATATGATTCAACCCACGGTAAATTTAAAGGTAAGGTAGAAGCAAGGGAAGATGGCATCGTTATTGATGGGCATTTTATTCCCTGTGTATCAGTTCGTAATCCGGCTGAGTTACCTTGGGGAAAATTAGGTGTAGATTACGTTGTGGAAGCTACAGGGCTGTTTACCGGACAAGAGGGAGCCACAAATCACCTCAAAGCTGGTGCCAAGCGTGTAGTAATCTCTGCTCCTACTAAAGATCCTGACCTAGTTCCTACTTTGCTGATGGGTGTTAATCATCAGCTATTTGATCCCAGTAAGCATACAATTGTTTCTAATGCTAGCTGTACCACCAACTGTTTGGCTCCCGTAGCTAAGGTAATCAATGATAATTTCGGCTTGACCGAAGGTTTGATGACCACAGTTCACGCCATGACCGCTACTCAACCAACAGTAGATGGCCCTAGCAAAAAAGACTGGCGCGGTGGTAGAGGTGCAGCCCAAAATATCATTCCTTCTTCCACTGGTGCAGCTAAAGCTGTAGCACTAGTTTTACCAGAATTGAAGGGTAAGTTAACTGGGATGGCGTTCCGGGTTCCTACTCCCGATGTTTCTGTAGTTGACTTAACTTTCAAGACAGCCAAAGCCACTAGTTACAAAGAAATTTGTGCAGCCATGAAAGCTGCTTCTGAAGGAGAACTCAAAGGAATCCTTGGCTACAGTGACGAAGAAGTCGTTTCCACCGATTTTCAGGGCGATATCCACTCCAGTATCTTTGATGCGGGTGCTGGCATTGAACTCAACGCCAACTTCTTTAAAGTAGTCGCTTGGTATGACAACGAATGGGGCTACTCAAATCGTGTAGTTGACCTCATGTTATCAATGGCGCAGAAAGAACAATTGGCGCTTGTATAGGGCATGGGGCATTGGGCATTGGGCATGGGGTAATGGGTAATGGGTAATTGGTAATTGGTAATTGGTAATTGGAATTTTTCCCCTCATCCCCAGTCCCCAATCCCCAGTACCCAATCCCCAGTCCCCAGTCCCCAATCCCCAATCCCCAATCCCCAAATTCCCCCAATCCCTACCTTGACAACAAAAGAAAATAGAAAGTATTTTTACGGGCATAAAAGTTATATGAAGCACTTGCAATTTCGGATAGTTTAGCTATCTATGTTGTAGGTTCTGGGATGAAACCCAGGATATTCCTAAACACCCAATTTTTATGCGTCGAACCAAAATTATCTGTACTGTAGGGCCTGCTACATCTTCTCCTGAGCGCCTAGAAGCTTTGATTGATGCGGGGATGAATATGGCACGGCTGAATTTTTCTCATGGGGCTTATGAAGCCCACGGTCAAACTGCTCACTACATTAGACAAATTAGTAGCAGACAGCACAAGTCAATAGCAATTATGCAAGACTTGTGTGGCCCAAAAATCCGCTTGGGGACTTTACCACCAGAAGGGCTAATGGTTGAGGCTGGTAGCGAAGTCACCTTTGTTTTACAAGAAAAGGGCGAAAGTGTTGATGAACTGCCTTTGCCATTGCCAACTTTGTTTGCAATGGTACGACCTGGTGAACCGATTTCGATTAATGACGGTCGTGTAAAATTGGTTGTGAGCGATCGCGATGCCGATCGCATTCGGGCTTATGTGAAAATTGGCGGTTTAATTTCCACTCATAAGGGGGTAAACCTACCACAAACTCGTTTACCCATGAGTTCCATCACCGAAAAGGACTTGCAGGATTTGCGGTTTGGCATCCAGTTGGGTGTGGATTGGGTAGCAGTTTCTTTTGTACAATCACCCCGAGATTTAGAACCAGCTCAACGGATGATTGAATCTGCTGGGGGCAAAATTCGGGTAATTGCCAAAATTGAACGCCCAGAAGCAGTTAAGGATTTTGACAGCATTCTCGAAGCTGCTGACGGGATTATGATTGCCCGTGGTGATTTAGGGGTGGAAATGCCGATTCACGAAGTCCCCCTAATTCAAAAAGATATTATTCGCCGTTGTAATCAGGCGGGTAAACCTGTGATTACTGCCACTCAAATGCTGGAATCGATGATCAGCGCGCCTGATCCCACCCGCGCCGAAGCCACAGACGTTGCTAACTCGATTTGGGATGGTACAGATGCTGTCATGCTTTCTGGGGAAACGGCTGTAGGTCAATATCCGATTGCCGCAGTGGAAATGATGCACAATATTGCCATTCGCACAGAACAGTCTTTGCATGAAGGCAGCAAACATTCTTGGTGTCGTGAAGCTGGGACTTTGAGTGTCACCGAATCTGTAGCTGAAGCAGTTTGTCGAATTGCTTATGAAACAGGCGCAAGGGCAATTCTTTGTAATACTTCTTCGGGAAGTACAGCGCAGTTAGTTTCTAAATATCGTCCATCAACGCCAATTATTGCCCTCACCTCTGATGAAGTCTCCTACCGTCAGCTAGCACTTTCCTGGGGTGTAGAAGCTTTATTAATTCCCCCAGTCCACAGCGCCGAAGAAATGTTTTTGAACGTAGTCAACAGCGTCGTAGACATGGGTTTAGCCAAAGACGGCGATAAAGTCGTGATTACCTCCGGCGTACCAATTGGTAAATCAGGAACAACTAGCTTAATTAAAGTGCATTCTATTGGACAGCCAATCTTGGCATAAGGTCTCTAAAATAGGGCTGAAGCTTAAGGTGATCAGTATACTTGGGCAACAATTAAGAAAAGTTGCCAGAATCAGAATAGAAGGAACAGCAATAAGTGTAAATAAGAGGGTAATCGATAAAGATTGGGGACTGGGGATTAGGGACTGGGGATTAGGGACTAATATTTTGACTCAGCACTCAGCACTCTTGTACAGACGCGATTCATCGCGTCTCTCCAACTCAGCACTTGATGCCTTTATGCAGTAAATCCTAAATAAGCAAACAAAACGGAGCAATTTATGTCTAAAAACCTACTCGAACAGTTACGCACTATGACTGTAGTGGTTGCGGATACAGGTGATATCCAAGCGATTGAAAAGTTTAAACCCCAAGACGCAACTACCAATCCTTCACTGATTACTGCTGCGGCGAAAATGCCTGAGTATCAGGAAATTGTCGATCAAACTCTACTCCAAGCTAAGAAAGATGCTGGCGCAGGTGCTAGCCAAGCGCAAATTGTCACCATTGCTTTTGACCGTTTGGCGGTAGCTTTTGGGCTGAAGATTTTACAAATTATCCCCGGTCGGGTGTCTACAGAAGTAGATGCGCGCTTATCCTTCGATACCGAAGCTACTGTTACCAAAGCCAGAGAATTAATTGCTCAATACAAAGCTGCGGGTGTTTCTCGCGATCGCGTGTTGATTAAAATTGCCACCACCTGGGAAGGTATCCGGGCTGCGGAAATCCTGGAAAAAGAAGGCATTCATTGTAACTTAACACTATTGTTTGGATTGCACCAAGCGATCGCCTGTGCTGAAGCTGGCGTTACCCTCATTTCTCCCTTCGTCGGTCGCATCCTCGACTGGTACAAGAAAGATTCTGGACGGGATAGCTATGCACCAGCAGAAGACCCAGGTGTATTATCAGTAACCAAGATTTACAACTACTACAAGAAATTCGGCTACAAAACCGAAGTTATGGGAGCTAGCTTCCGTAACATTGGCGAAATCACTGAATTAGCTGGTAGCGATTTGCTCACCATCTCCCCATCATTGCTAGCTGAACTGCAAGCAACCATTGGCGAACTACCACGCAAACTCGACCCCGCTAATGCAGCCGGCTTGGAAATTGAAAAAATCTCCATCGACAAAGCCACCTTTGACAAAATGCACGCTAGCGATCGCATGGCTACTGACAAACTAGCAGAAGGTATTCAAGGTTTCACCAAAGCCTTAGAAGACCTAGAAAAACTGTTAGCTGACAGACTGGCTACTTTAGAAGCTAAATCTGCAACTCCTGTAGCTTAGAGATTCCCAATTAATAGGTATTTCGGAACTTAATAGTTGACTCTCAAACCCGGTTTAAAAAAGCCGGGTTTTTCGTTAACTGCGGAGTTAACCGGAATTGCGTTGTTGTTGACGCAGACGCTGTAGTTCTGGAAAGTTGCTTAAATCGTCTATGGTTTGTGGTGCTGGAAATATTTCACTACTTTCCGATTTAAATCTATCTATATAAACTTGAAAAGCTTCCTCATCTTCCCTGTGTTCTAGGATATATTTCCGCAATTCAGCACGGTTCATTGATATAAAATCCGGTTTGCTCATAAATATCTCCATTTCCCGTTTGGGTAAATTAAAATTTCGGTTTCCTCTCCAGCTAAAATGACAACATCCCTTGTACGCTCATCTATCCGAATTAAATATATTGGTAGATACATCTTAGTTGCCCAATAGCCAAGAATAAAACAAGTTCGCATTTGTTCTTGGGTTGGGATGAATTTTTCAGACAATCACGTCTCCTCCTCGCCTCATTTCTTTATTTCTCTACTAACTCACACGCCGTTTAAAAATAATCATCTCATTTCCAACAACAGGATTCCGCGCTATCAATCTATCTTGAAAATCAACCACCTCTAAATGAGTAAAATCGAGTTCTTGAGAGCGTTGTAAGATATCGGCTGCGAGTGTATCCTGTTGAGTTTCGCTGAGGGTATACCAATCATCGCTAATTTTTACCGTTAAATTACTAGTCCGAAAATTGGCTTGAATTGATTTTATAAGTCCAGAAGCAACGCGATCGCTAATCTCCGCTACTCGATTTTCGATAGCTGCAATTAAAACTTGTTCTGGTGTTAATTGCACAGCTGGCGTTGGCGTTGGTTCTGGTGTCGGTTCCGGTGTTGATGTTGCTTCCGGTGTTGGCGTTGCTTCTGGTGTTGGAATTACTTCCGGTGTCGGTGTTGGTTCTATTTCTGGTTCCGGTGGCGAAACTTCTGCTGATGGCGACGGTGTTACTTCTTCCGGTGCTGGAGTTTCTGGGGTGGTAGACTCTGGCGAAGGCGGAGTAGTGATCGTTGGCGTTGGCGTTGTCACTTCTTCAGCAGGAGGTGCGATCGCAACTTCAGCAGGCTTATTCGTAAACAAGCTAGTAGTTGTCCACACTAAAACCACAGCAATACTAGCAATAATCCCTGTCAAAGCTGTATCAGACAACTTTGCAGACAAATTCGCTGGTAAAAAATTGCGAACTTTAGCCAGCAATCCACCCCAAAAACCAGGAGTTTCCGCAGTTCCCGGTGGCGGTGCTGTTTCTAGCTTCACCACCGCCGACTCTAACAGCCTAATTGTCCCCCTGAGAAATTGGATAATAGCAGACTTCCAAACTGGCTGGTTTCTCTGATAAGGTCTTTGGGGACGTTGTGATTTCGGATTGTCTTGCGACATGGAACTTTCACCAAGAGCAACGAATCAAATAAAAATCAAATACATTATTGAGCAATGCAGCTTCTTCTGCCTTAATGTATCACTTCATTGTCCATTGCTCTGGCTAAACTGACTAGTTGTGGAATTGAATCATTTATGAACCTAAAACGCCGCCAATTTTTATTTTTAAGTAGCCTTGGTTTTGTTGGTACAGGATTAACCTGGATATTAACTCGGCAAAATAGTCAAAGTGCTGATTTAGCTCAAGCAGAAACAGCGATCGCAGCTAATCCACCCAAAAAAGACTTACTACTGCGTTTTGTCTCAGTTGCAGATACAGGTACAGGTGCAAAAGGACAATATGCTGTAGCTAGAGCAATGACTAATTATCACAAAAAAAATCCTTATAACTTAGTCGTTTTAGCTGGTGATAATATTTATAACAACGGTGAAATTGAAAAAATTGCAGATGTATTTGAGCTTCCTTATAAAGATTTACTCAAGCAAGGTGTGAAATTTCAAGCTTGTTTAGGCAATCATGATATTCGCACTGCAAATGGCGATCCACAAGTTAAATATCCCGGCTTTAATATGAAGGGACGCTACTATACCTTTAGCCAAGGAAATGTACAATTTTTTGCGCTAGATACTAACGGTAACGCTGACTGGAAAAACCAGCTAACTTGGTTAGAAAAACAATTAAGCCTCAGCAAAGCTGCATGGAAAGTAGTATTTGGACATCATCCTATTTATGCATCGGGAGCCTATGGTAGTAATCCCGATTTTATTAAAACTTTCACGCCTTTATTTCAAAAATACGGCGTACAACTTTATATCAATGGTCATGAACACCATTATGAACGTACCCGCTCAATTAATGGCACAACTTATTTAATATGTGGCGCAGGCGCAGGTAATCGTCCGGTAGGTAAAAATGAGTGGACAGAATACTCGACTAGCAATTTAAGTTTTGCCGCCTATGAAGTCTATGACGATAGAATAGAAATCAGCGGTATTGGCACTGATAACCAAGTGTTTGATAGGGGAGTAATTCAGTTAAAATCAGCTTAATACCTGGCTTTATAATTATATGTAGGGTGGGAATTTCTCACCCAATGAATTACATACAGCGTAATTAAAACTATGAAAGTCAAGCGCTTGATAATGCGATCATTCCGTGGAATCGGTGATTTCACGCTAGATTTAAATGAAAAAGAACCAACTATCCTAATTGGTATCAACGGCGTTGGTAAATCAAGTATTCTTGAATGTTTAGCTATTCTACTATCACAAGTTACAGGGCAGATTCAAGGCTCGATTGATTCTTTACGATTTTTTAATAAACAAGATATTGCTAATGGAGGTATAAAAACGCAAAATACAATTACTATTTTGCTTGAATCACAAGAATTAACATGGTCATTAGCTGCTGAGGATTTTGATTTACAAAATCAGATTCAAGAGATTTTTAAATTAGAAAAAAAGCTAAAAGATACTTTTAAATTTACTAAAAATATAGACAATATTAGGGTAAAATTAGAAAATCTACGTACATCATTAGAGAATGAGATACGTAGCCATTTAGTTGAAGATTTAAAAATAGCAGTTAGTTATTTAAATAGTAAGTTAGAAACCTTTACTGAAGCTAATATTCCTTTAGCAGTCTACTATCCTGTTAATCGTGCTGTCATTGATATGCCTCTTGAAATTTCAGAAGCATATTCATGTAAACAAGTAGACGCTTATGAGCGGGCACTGATGGGAGGAATAATAGACTTCAAAAGCTTTTTTGAATGGTTTAGAAATCGAGAAGATTTAGAAAATGAGAGAAGACGGGATAACTCAGCTTATCGAGATAAACAGTTAGAAGCAGTAAGACAAGCTATTTCTTCATTAATACCAGATTTTTCCGACTTACGCGTTGAGCGTTCTCCCTTGCGAATGACTGTGAGAAAACAAGGTGAAGAACTCATTGTTAATCAACTATCTGACGGCGAAAAATGCTTGCTAGCGATGGTAGGAGATTTAGCAAGAAGATTAGCAATAGCTAACCCAGGTTTATCAGAACCACTCCAAGGCGCTGGCGTGGTTTTAATTGATGAAATTGAACTACATCTACACCCAAAATGGCAAAGAGAAATTATCCCAGCTTTAACAAGAACATTCCCTAATTGTCAATTTATTGTTACTACACATTCCCCACAGGTAATTAGTCAAGTTAAACCTGAAGGAATTTATATATTAGAAAAGACTGATAATGGTGTTATAGCAAAACGTCCAGAAAGTTCCTTTGGTAGAGATAGCAATCGTATTTTAGAAGACTTAATGGATGTTCCAGAACGTCCACAAGAAATTAAGACAAGTCTTTTAGAATTGTTTAGATTGATTGATGCAGGTAATCTAGAAGATGCAAGAAAACTACGTCAACAGTTAGCAGCCGAAATAGGCGCAGATGAACCTGAGTTTGTACGCGCCGATGTACTCATCCGCCGAAAGGAAATTCTCAATCGATGAAGTACATCAAAAAGAATTCTGAACCAGGAAAATTTAGCAATTGGAAGGCTTTAGAAAACGACGATTGGAAACCTAATTGGGATGATAATTTTCAAAAACCTGAAAAAGCAATTGTGCATGATTCCCTATTACAAGAACAGGGATATATCTGCTGTTATTGCGGAATGCGAATCACCAGAGAAACAAGCCATATAGAACATCTCAAGCCTCGTAGTCATTACCAACATTTAGCACTGGAATATACAAATCTCATCGCTTCATGTCAAGGAGAAAGTGAAGAACCTCCTCCTGTTCCCGTACATTGTGGACATCATAAAAAGTATTGGTATGATGAGCTTCTGATGGTTTCACCTCTAGAAATAAACTGCACCGATTTCTTTAAATATCCTGCTTCGGGAGAAATCCAACCAACAGATGATCCAGCTAAACAGGCTGCTGCTAAAACGACTATAGAGAAGCTAGCACTCGATATTAACAAGCTACAAAATATGCGAAAAGTAGCAATTGATGCGGCGTTAATGGGTATTGAAGATTTAACTGATGAAGAAATACAGCAGCTTGCTGAAGGTTATAATCAAGTCGATGAGAACGGACAATATACTCCGTTTTGTGCTGCTATTATTTATTTACTCAAGAATTATTTTTGATTTGCCTATAGTCTATGCGATCGCATTATACTAAACGGCATCATCTTCAGTTTTCAAGGGATAGTTTATGATTCTTGAGGCAGTTATGCTTCATGTCAAACCCGGGATGGAATCAGAATTTGAATCTTCTTTTAAAACAGCTTCCAAGATTATCTCTTCCATTAAGGGATATTTATCTCATGAACTCCATCGCTGCATTGAAGTTAATGGTAAATATCTCTTACTCGTCAGATGGGAAACCTTAGAATCTCATACTGTAGAATTTAGAAGTTCTGCTGATTATCAAGAGTGGAAAAAGTTACTACATCATTTTTATGAGCCTTTTCCCACTGTTGAACATTTTGAAGCAGTGGAAATTTAGTAGGATGCGTTAGCGTTAGCGTAACGCATCCTACTTCAATTTTGCGCCTTGGTGTTAATTAATTTATCTTAAACAACGAATTGCTTCTAACAAACCTCTGGCTTTATTGAGTGTCTCTTCATATTCTTTTTCTGGTTCAGAATCAGCTACTAAACCAGCACCAGCTTGCACAGTAACTTGATGGTTATTAAATACCATTGTGCGAATTGCGATCGCACTATTTAATTGTCCTTCAAAATCGTAATAACCATAAACACCAGAGTAAACACCGCGACGGCTGGGTTCTAATTCGTGAATAATTTCCATAGCACGAATTTTCGGTGCACCGCTAACTGTACCAGCCGGGAAGCAAGCTTTGAGTAAATCCCATGCGGTTTTATCATCTGCTAACTTACCCACAACATTACTCACAATGTGCATCACATGAGAGTAACGTTCCACTACCATTAATTCATCAACCCTGACACTACCACTTTGACAAACACGTCCTAAATCGTTTCTTCCTAAATCTACCAGCATCACGTGTTCGGCAATTTCTTTGGGGTCTTGCAGCAAATCTTCGGCATAGGCTGCATCTTCCTTGCTAGTTTTACCCCTTGGGCGCGTTCCCGCAATCGGACGGACTGTGGCGATAATATCACCATCGCGATCGCGTTCTGCTTTTACCATCACTTCGGGGCTGGAGCCAATAATTTGCCAATCCTGAAAGTTAAAATACGCCATGTAAGGCGATGGATTAATTTGCCGCAACGAACGATAAAGGGCAAAAGGATCGCCTGTATATTCTGTTGACAATCGCTGAGAGATAACGACTTGAAAAATATCTCCAGCTTTGATGTATTGTTTGGCTTTTTCAACACTGGCGCAGAAGTCTTGACGCGTAAAGTTACTCGTATATTCCTCTATGGAAGAAACTTTACTTCTACTAGCTGGAGGTGTCCATTCAAAGATAGTTTTCTCTGGTGACAACGGCAAAGATAACTTACTGACCATTTGGGAGACGCGATCGCAAGCTTGTTGATAAGCTGCCTGTAAATCCACATTTGGATCGCGTAAATCAGCATAGGCGATCGCCCAAATTTTCCGCTTGACTTGGTCAAAAATTAACAGGTGGTCTACCTGCATCCACAACCCATCGGGAATATTTCTTTCATCCTGTGGATAAATTGGCACCCGGGGTTCTATCCAGTTAATCAATTCATAACCCCAAAAGCCAAACAACCCACCTATTCCTGGTGGCAGTTGTGGTAACTTAACTGGTTTATAAGGTTCTAAACAATTGGCTAAAGCTGTAAAAGGGTCGCCAGCAAACACCACTTGCGAACCATCACGGTGTGTTTGGGTTGTACTATCACCCCTAGCTTCTAATATCCACAGCGGATCGCAACCCAATAAACTATAACGACCTAGCTTTTCCCCGCCTTCCACAGATTCCAACAAAAAGCTGTAGGGTTGACCAGCACAGACCTTATACCAAGCTGATACTGGCGTATCCAGATCTGCCACCCATTCCTGATATACGGGAACGAAGTTACCTTGTGAAGCTAATTGAGAAAAATCAGAAAAATCGGGAAAAATCATAAACACAGTAAGGGATTGGGTATAGGGTATTGGGGATTGGGTTATAGAGCATAGGGCATAGGGTATCAGGTATTGAGATTGGATCAAAGTTTTTCTCTTCTCCATTCCCCAGTCCCTAGTCCCTAATCCCTAGTCCCTAATTCCCAGTCCCCAGTACCTAGTACCTATGCATCATAGGTATATTTACCACTGAACTTGATCGCTGATGGATTGGGATTTTCGCCAATTCTGCGTGGTACAAAACGTACTTTTTCACGGCCTGCATTCACCTTTTCAGGGAATACGCCATCAGCTGGGTGAATCAAAGAGGTTTCTCCGCCGGGTAAAATCCGGTAAATTTTGTAGTCTGTGATTTTAAATTTCCGGAGTTGACCACCCAAAGCTATACCATATTCTTTCCGAGCCAAGTACAGCAGGTTTTGACCTTGTTGCATAGTGGCTGCACCACCTGTTGGTAGTTCAAAAACTTGCGCCTTAGGGCTAGTCCAGGTGATAGCGTACTTTTCTTCCACTTCTGCTTTTTTGAGGAGGCCGCCAGTGCTGCCAGCAAACAGTGGAGTTTGTCCAGAAAGTGTTTCTGCCATAAAGTAGTCTCTCAACGTTTTTAGGGCATCCTAACACCGCCGACCGGATCATATTGCGATCGCGTTATAGACTGTAACAGTTTTTAATTGGGAATGGGGCATTGGGAATGGGGCATTGGGCATTGGGCATTGGGTAATGGGTAATGGAGATTAGTTATTTCCCCCTCATTCCCAGTCCCCAGTCCCCAGTCCCCAGTCCCCAGTCCCCAATCCCCAGTCCCCAG
>NZ_CAWNJS010000001.1:7465325-8033664 GCF_963874875.1 Tolypothrix tenuis PCC 7101 | reverse complement strand
AATCCCCTACCTCCCCTTCCTCGTCCGCTTCTCCTCTTGGATAACCTGAACAATGGGGATGGTAAAGCGAAATTGACTGCCCTGGTCTTTACCTTTGGATTCTGCCCAAATTTTACCGCCCCAACCATTGACAATCAGACGACAAATTGCCAACCCCAGACCTGTGCCGCCAGCGCTGCGTCGTAGTGCGCCTTCTTCCTGGTAAAACCTGTCAAAAACTATTTCTAGGCGATTTGGCTCGATACCCCTGCCTGTGTCAGCCACGGTGACCTCAACCATCTTGTGTCCATTAGAAGTGGCACTAATGCTGATTTCTCCTTGTGCGGGGGTAAATTTATAGGCGTTATCTACCAGTTTCGCTATCACCTCCACTAGCCAATCACCATCTGCTTTGACTAAAGGCAGGTTTTGGGGTACTTCCGTAGTGATTTGGGGATATTTTTCGGTGGTTGAGCGTGTCCGCATCCGACTGAGGGCTAAATCAACACACTCTTGTACAGTTAAAGATTCTGGGTGCCATTCCACACGCCCACTTTCTAGGTTAGAAAGTGTTAAGAAATCTTGCACTAATTTCCGCATCCGTTCGGAATCAGATAGTGCTGTACTCAGCATGACTTGCTGTAAATCTTGGGGCATATCTGGTTCGCTGGCGAGACTTTCCAGGCAAACTTGGATGGTAGATAAGGGCGTGCGGAGTTCGTGCCCAGTAATGGCTATCAGGTTGCTGCGGGTGCGATCGAGGGCTTCTAACTGCTGATTGAGGACTTCGAGGTTAGCGTAGGCTTCAGCTTGAATTAAAGCTGCTCCTACTTGGATAGCGATCGCTTTTACCAAGTCCAATTCTGCGGGTTGGCACTCATGAACAGGCATGGTGCAATAGTGTAGCTCTACGACACCTAACAATCGTCCTTGATAAAACACTGGTTCCATCAGCCAAGAACGGATAGCAAACTTTTTGGCGATCGCAGACAACATGGTGGAACTATTCACCCAAGGTTCGGTTAAGGTATCGCTCACACAAACACCCTCTCCCCGTTGAATAATTTCCCGAAATAGAGGATTTTTATCTAACTCCCAGGTTTGCCCCTTCACAGATGTCACCCCTGGGGTTAAAAATTCATGTTCAATGATGGCTTTGGCTTCTGTAGCTTGCACGCGGTAAATTAAACAACGACCAGCCCCCATGTGTTGCCCTAATTCTTGTGCAGCTATTTGCAGGACTTCATGAGGGTCGAGCGATCGCCTAATGGCAGTACTAATGGAGTTAATTAAGCGTTCTTTGCGTGCTTGGGCTGTAATCGAACGATAGGCTTTATGTAATTTATACTGACTTGCTTGCAAATAAGTTACTAAGCGTTGCACAAAAGGATCGGTATCTATGTCACAAGCATATTCGCTAGTTTGCACTACTCCAGAGGCGCTGCGCGGTTTCCCTATACCAAACCTCTGCCGTGCTTCCTCGACTTTGTCTAGCAAATCTGGTCTGTAAATTACAATCCTTTCTAATAGCAATTGGGCTGCTTTCAGGCTGACTCCCCTTTCTGATGTCCAAACGCCTTCAAACCTACGTGCTGTATCCATATCCAGACTAGGCACTAGATCGGGAACCTGCTTATTTTTGGCAATGGAGCCTAAGTTTTCTCGGCACACCAAGCAAGTAGCATAATTATCTGCAATTACTACTAAATGCCATTCTTGGCTTAAAGCGTCATCTGGTTCAAAAGCTATTTTTTCGTAGTATTCCGAGCTATTAGTAAAATCAGTTTCTGGTGCAGATAGCACGTATACATGGCTACTACGCTCGGATAGCCTTTGGTAGCGATGAGCTTCTTGGCGGTAGAACCGCTCGCGTTGGAAGCTAGCAATTACCAAAGGCTCAACTAAAGTCGCCGCCAAAACCTGGTCTTCCATCGCATGGGAGAGCGCCGTTAGCGAAGCCTTGAAATATAGCTGGGGGCGCAGGTAGGGGAGGAACTGTAGCAGATCACTCAGCACGGAAGTCGAAATGCTCATGAATATCGTTAAGGAAGCCCAATCTGGAAAAAATCCACGTCACAGCTGCATTGTACAAATTACAATGAACTCTAAAATCGAGTTAACAGTTGCAATATGTAAAGAATCGTAAAAAATGAAGTTTAGCAGCAGATGCAGTACTTTGCTGCTAGTTAACAGGAGAATTTACGGCTAGATTGACACATAGTTCAAATACTGATATGCATTCTTTATTCGCACCATAGCGTTTTCTGCATAGCAGTTATCTAGGCGTTGGTCACAATTGCTTTGTTCGTCGCTTACGTTTTCTTTATCCATTTGCTGACATTGTTAGGTTTCAAAATAATAGGCTATTAAGCCCAATATACATTCTCGACTAGCGCCACTATCAGTCAGCAACTAAGTTTTAGGGATTTTCAACTCAAAAAATATACTATCGCTTATTTGGCAGAGGGGCAGCGTAGAGACGCGATTGATCGCGTCTTTACAAGCAGGGGGAGAAAAAATATTCTCTGTCGTAAAAGTCCCAAAGAAGAAAAGTTACTGATATATACAAAATCAGAACCCGATAATCTCTACAAGACCAGGACAACTGAATACAGATTCCGAAATTTACCATTAAATCGTTAATTTTAGGGCAGGATATTCCTATTGGATTTGTGAATCAAACTGCCTACATTTTTATTTTCTCTCTCTTAAAAACATAAAAAATTGGAAGCTATTCAAGTTTGTAGCTTCCAAAATTTACTGTATAAATTACTAATTTCTAAAACAGCCATAATCCTGTTTGGGAGGACAAGGATTACGATAGTCGTTTATAGAAGCGTAAGAGTTATGTATTCCACCAGCCTTGACTTTAATTTAACTATCGCTTTTTCTATTTCCACAGATGTTCATAGTATGAAATGTGAACTTTTTGGGCTAAATTCACTTCACTACAGTCAAGGAAGTTATCTCGCTATTGTTTCCACCATCTCTAAACTAGGTGGGAACAATTCAAATTTGGCATGGAAAAATTTACCACTCCCAATTTGATTGGTTCTAACTTCCTGGGAAACAGAACCACCAGTAGCAACAGTTGAATTGTCTATTTTGGTCTTGGATTTATCTACTCTATAAGATGTTGACTGCTTCGCCAATCGAGTTGATAGATTTCATGTTTGGTACTCATCATTGATTTCGTCCCGCACCATGAAATCTGCTAGTCAAGCTTTGATGTTTCAGTTGGCATCTATAATTTATAAAATTTTGTCTGGTAATATTTGCCAAATTGGCAGATTGTATCAATAATGTTGTGTCGATTTTCAAAAAACTTAACTATAGGAGGATTTTCCGAATTATCTCCTCGGCGATTAATGCAAATATGTCGCATTTTATATTGCTTTTGATAGACTATATACGGTTTGATTATATTTTTCTATCCGTTATGATTGTTAGTCCTACTACTAGGACAATCAAAGCATATAAAACTCATCTTTAATTAAAAAAACTTCGGTATACCTTTATTACTCCTGTCTGATTATTCTTACCTTTCTAGGCCAGCAATTTCAGCAATCAAACTTGATTGTTAAATATTGCAAGTTTAGCCTGGAAAACAATCACCTCACAAATAAAGGGTAGTCCCCCTAAAGGAGGAGGACTATATAAGGTAAGAGTTTTGGAGGTCGCAATCACAAAGCGAATCTGTTGGCTGGATTTTTACAAGCAGTCTATTTAAGCAACAAATACCATTACAAAGCTGCCATGCTACAAATCTTGAATCTGCATGGCAATTAGATAGTTACTCAATGACTGGAAATCTGTAGTTAATTGATGGATATATTAATTAATCAACAGAATTTTCCAGAAGTATCTTGAGTACTTTCTGGCCTGAATTAGTATTTGATTTATGTTCTCGAACTTACTCTGTCAGCCACCTATCCTAACTAGCACCACAAATTTCTACTTTTTACTTCCCAACGACCTCAAGATAAGGAAATTCCTTAATTTTGCTTAAGTTAGTTGGTGAGACATTTGTATCAGACCTTTTATCAGCAGATGGTTTGGCAACGTTCAGAGTGGGATTTTGCTGGTTGTTAGACCGATTCATCAGGGAGTTTTCTTTGAGCAATCGATTGTAAGTCCGATAAGGAATGTAATGTAAAGGATTGTAACCAGCAAAACGTAACATTAATACACAGGCCCAGGAATATTTTCCAGAAAGAATCGCTTCCACGACTTGATCAAATTGTTCAGGAGGGATAGAGTTCTTTAACTTGCTACTAATGTCAGAAATATCGTGGTTCATAGTGTTAGTTGTCTTAATTTAAGTAAACCAGTCTGGTTCTGCGGTTGTTGGGATTTAAATTGAAGTTAACAAACTGCTCTAGCCTATTTACGTTTGCTGAATTAGCTTCCAAAACAGAAATCAGCAATGCGGTATTAAAGACTATTTAGGGAGAACACTACCCTCTTAACAGGTACAAGCAGAAATACCAAAAGTTCTGAGTCAATTTTGCTATTCCTGAAGACTAAAGCCACTGAATTGAGACTCCTGGCTCCATTCTTGGCATTTTATGTAGCGATCGCAGGTAGATGTTTCTGGTACAGTCGCTCTAGTTATACTGAGCGCACTGTGATAAATCGATATTTTCTCAGGAGTTGGATCGTAGTAAGGATGCAAATAATCAACCTTCATCCTATAACTACTCCTTTGACTTGCGGTTTCCACTGCATTTAACTTGATGATTCTTTCCATGAGCTGACCTGTTTGATAAACTTGACTGTTTGAAATCAAGCCTGTGGATTTATCGTCATGATTTACATCCTCTGCCAAGTTCTACAGCCTTTACTGAGTGGTAAGAGGTACTGAAGAACTGAACTCGGCCGTTAGTTAGTGTTCGGCTATCGCTCTTGCTGAGTAGTTAACGCTTGGTAAAAATTTACCTTTTGTTATGTTCAGACAAATGGCAGAAAAAAGTCTCGGTTTGCTCTTGGTAGATGCAGTTTCGTCCTCTTTAAATTTCCCAACTCCTAATTTAATTACTTTTCCCTGATATAGCTTAAGTATTATATATTGCTACAACATTAGGAGTTACTCAGTAAAACTGATTAAGTTTTTGGGTGGGAACTCAAAGTTCTATTTTCTTGAAGTTCAAGAACAACATTTCTATTTATACTATTTTTTTGCGCTAATGTCATCTCCTAAATTGATGTCTTTATAAGTTAAATTTAGTGATTTTCATATGATATCTACTTATGTATTGTGTAACTTAGCATTTTGTCACCTTTTTTATAAATACTGAGGGGTTTTACCCCTCATATAAGATACATATCGAAATTTCATTGACATCTCATTACTAAGAAATTTTACCACGAGGTATGTGGTTTAAAAGCCGAGTAACAAGGAATATAGGCATTATTAAAAAAATCTAAAAAAGACATAATTATTGAAAATTTTTTTTAGAATTGATCTGACTTATATCTTTGTTTGTTTTTTTGTTATTCCTTGTTATATAAAGGTTTTACCTGTTTCGCATCTAAACAATTAGAATATGTTTGTTGATAATATTGCATCAAGATAAACCATACTTTGCTGCAGGTAATATGCAAAAAATTTTAGAATATGCTATGATATATAAACTTTGTTAACCAGTGCCAAATGACTCTGGCAAATTCACCACCGATTCATATCTAAATCAACCATAATGTATCAAAATTAGCCTATAAATTGCTCTCAAAATCAGCAGCATATAGGTATATTCTCTACAGAGATGATAGTAATAGTTCTAAATAGCCTGACTGTAGAATTAATATCTAACTGATGTAGTTAAGTATGGTTACATGAGAAAATCTAATTATTACTAGTAGCGATAAAAACCTATAATTACTATCAGTTTTGCATCGGTGTGGTTTCTCAAAATGATACTTCGGTTGCAAACAAAGATACAGATATATGCAGCAAGCCTGTGAACATCAGAGAGCATGGAGAATTAAGTAGTCTCCAATCTCTCTGACTCAGTTTTTAATTGATTAACAACTACCCTCAAAAAACTGAGAATAGACGCTTTTGGAGTAGGAGACTGCTGGTTGGCTTGAAATTCTCGATCTCCCTGAACTCTAAACGGCAAATAGCAGCTCATGGCTAAATTTTGGGTTTTGGGTAAGCTTGTTTTAAATAGACGAGTACTTTCAGTACAAAAAAGACGTAAAATTTTTCACTGTTTGGATTTTGTCATTCCAACAGCCTCTGGAAAACGCAATTATTTGTGTTATCAATCACCAATTGCAGAGTTATCATTTTTCAGTGGCTTATCCTAAGAGAAAGTTTCAAAAAGTACTGGCAAATACTGATGTATAGTAATTCCTCTGGGAGTTGTGAAATTACTTCTGGAAGTTGAGAATGGAGAATAGGAAAGATTTACAAATGATTTATGACTGTGAAATTTGGAGTCAAGTCTAAATCAATGGCTAATGTTTGCTTCTGAGGTTTTGGCTGCGATCGCCAATATATACTCCCTACTTTATCAAAATTTTACCTACTCTTTAATCAATATCCATTGATTTAATTGCCTTGTTACTGTATATAAGAATACGTAGAATGAATGTAAAAAATTTATATTACCTTATCTGTAGAGATTTTTTACAACAAGCAGTTAAATTCATAGTAGCTTTTGCTACAAAAAATAATTAATAATAAATTTATTTTCCGGTAAAAAATGTTAACCATGAACATAAATTTTTAGAGATTAGTATCCTCAATAATTTAAGCTGAAAACCTAGAATCCAGTGAAAGCAACAGTCCTGAGTCTTCAAGAAGTTACAACCCTGTTACTATTACTTACTCTTTTCTATTGGTTTAAGAAACACCCGGAAAATAAAACAACAGATAAAAATACTTACGAAATCAGCTACAAACGAAGTAGGTTTGAAAACGTAAATAATAAAACGTAGATATTTTTCTGTATGTATATTTGATTGCAAAATTGAAATTAGTTAATCAAAAATTAATACTGGGCATGGGGCATTGGGCATTGGGCATTGGGCATTGGGATGAGGAAGCAGGGAGAAATTACCCATTACCCATTACTCATTACTCATTACTCATTACCCATTACCCATTCCCCATTCCCCATGCCCTAGTAAACTAAGTAAATTGCCCAGATAGCCATTGCGCGTAGGTAAGTGCTGGCGCGGAAGGTACCAGATGCGGTGATAGCTTCGGGTGTGCGGAATTGTAGCCCGTTGTCGTAAATTTGCTGGACTACGGCTTGTGTTAAGCGCAATGCTTCTTCTTTCATTCCCATCTGTACGAGGAAAGCTGCTAGTCCAAAGTTGATACCTGTCCAGACTTCTAGGGGGTGGGTGGCTTTGGGGTTTTCTGGGGAACCATCAATGAGAACACCGTTTGCAGCACCGAATTGACCATTTTGGAATTTGAGGAAGCAAGCATCATACACAGTTTTAAGTGCAGATAAGGCGCGATCGCTCGCTACAATATCCGGTAATCTCAACAATCGCGCGTAGAATTGTCCGCATAGTTGATCCGCCATCACTACTTCCGAACCACTCTCGCTATCCAGGCGGTAATATTGACCATTCCAGAGTTTCTCTTCGTAGATGGGGCGAGATTGGTTTAACCAAGTTTCATAGATAGATTTTTGCCTTGCTAACTCCTCTGTGTTCTCTGCGCCTCTGCGTTTCGTTAATAAGATATCACTAATGGCGATCGCAGCTTCTAACGCCGCTAACCACAAACCCCCGCAATATGCACTCACACCTTGCAGTCGCCAATCATCAAAAGTCTGATCCGGCGCACCGGAGTTCTCGGGAATTCCATCACCATCTAAATCAAAAGTTTTCAGATAGTCGAGAGTTTGGACGATTGCATCCCAACAATCTGCAAGGAACTGCACATCATCAGCGCCTGTGAGTAGAAAATCTCGGTATACTTGCAACACGAAATCACTGCCTAAATCTTTCCATAAATTGCAGTCTTGGTAACAGGTGTAGTTAGTTTTCTCCCAAACGTGCTCGTTAGGTGCGCCTAAATCGTGGGGTGTTGCGCCTGCGATTTTGCGGACTGCAGTTGTCGTGTCTGCGCCAATTGTATAGTAATAGCCAATTACACGTTGGCGGTCGTCACTGTGGGGAATCGCCCTGGCGAAAGCCTGCATTACTGACTTTTCCAGTTCAGGGAATAATATTAATAGGGCGAAAGAACCATACAACCGCACATCTAAACTTTCATACCAGCGGTAATCTAAGCACTCCAACACCGCAAACTGACCGATAGGATCGTTTTCTGAGGCTGCACTCCAGAGAGTACCACCACTGGTTAGGTCATAAAGCTCATTAAATAGAGCCATTTTCAACCAAGCTGGTAAATCTTCCCGGTCGAGGATGGGTTGTTGCCAACTTTGAATCTGCGATCGCCAATTTTGATATTCTGTTAAGGCGGTAGATGCGATCGCCCAAGCATTTTGACCATCTCTACCAAAAAAATCTGTATATCTGCGGTAATAGTTAATTCCTGCAGCAAATTCTGTTACCGGGAAATCCCATGCTACGACAAAGGGAAGTTCTAGAGATTCCCCTGGTTGCAGAGTAAAACGCAGTGCGATCGCTGCCCCGATTTGTGTATTATCTGCTGCTGGCGTATCATCAACATGATTGGGCAAAGAACCATCTACTGCAAAGCTTTGCCACAACTCATCACCTGTACCGCTTGGATTCCAGCGCGTGTGATAAAACACTTCCACCTGGGGATGCTTCACAGTTGCAATACACCAGCTACCATCGCCTTCTTGCACAGGTGCATTACCAGCAACCCGCGATAAAAAGCAACCAAAGTGCTGCTCATTTTCCACTAATTGATTGTAATTACCTTGACTCTCGCCCAAACGCGGCTGATACTCATAAACTGGGCTACCATCATCGCGAATTTTCACTTCCGGCGACTTCAAAGCATTAGTAAACCAGCCCACCATATTTTGCCAGGTGAGCATAATGCTGAGATTAATAGGTGCATTCGTGGGATTATGGGCTTTCCAAAGGAATATCGCCACTGGGTAACTAGTTTCTTTGTAGTTATTTGCCCAAATGGGTGAAAACTGCTCACAACTTAGCTGTGCTTGGAAAACATTTTCGTAAACAAACCAACTGCGGGGATAGAGCGCATGATAATCCCCCGTATGAAAATTCTCCCCTGCTCCCCTGCTTTCTGGATACCAGCGCCAAGCAGCTAAACTCTTATCCTCTGGTGCTTGGGTAGATAAAGCATAAGCTTGGGAAGATGAGCCATGAGACTCAAACACACTGAATTGACAGGAGGGGATATTCTCAAAAGTATGCTCTCCCCCGTCAATATGCCATAAATTAAAGTCTCCCCGAGAAGAACGACCAATACAACCAGCACCAAAGCCACCTAAAGGCATACCATGCCAAGGGCCATCATCAATATTGCTAGCGTAGCGGACAGTGTAGGGCTTATCCCAAGCAAGACCAATGGGACGATTCCAAGTGTAAGAGGAAATTACGGAAGAGAGCAGGTTTGTCATCGCCTGATTATACAGCGTGCGGTTACGCTAATGAAGACTAGCGCGATGTGCAATTTTTCTCAAGCGGAAACCCAAGCCGGAAACAGCAGCATTGTAAGCTGTTAAGCATATAAGAAAGCACATTGAGACTGCAGGGGGCAGGGAGCAGGTGAGACCAGCCCCCGTCTTGGCGGTCTCCGTCACGATGGGGGACTGGCGCTCGCGTAGCGTATCCGAAGGATTCACCCGAAGGGGAGCAAGGGAGAGGGTGTGCAGCTTTTACCAGCATAAACAATGATGCAATTTAAATGACGATTAGCTTCTAGCTTTAACTAGCATCTGAGTTTTCTTCCCCAATTCCTAATTCTTTTTTGCTGCGCTTCAACTCCTTCCAGAGTGATTGAATCTGTCTATAGGCTTCTTCTCCTGAGAGTTTTCCAGATGTTTCTAAAACACTGATATAACCAACTCTTTGAGCAAATTCTTGCAAGTTAGCATTAAAAACTAAGGTTTCTGCCTTAAAAGAACCGTAATAACGACTGTGAGGATAAATAAATCTGCGAAGTTCGTCTTGATTAATATCTGCCATCATGTCACTCCCTATAATCTTGTGAAGATGAAAAATCTACTTGAATAAAAATTAAATTTTATAAACATATTTACAGTAAATACATTAATAAAAACAGCTTTTAAATATTAAAAATAAAATTAAAATGTTCATGTTTTAATATTCCATTTATACCGTTCATTTAGGGACATTAAAATACTTCATTAGAACTATATAAAGTAAAGATTATCTGTGATCAAAAATACTCCAGTACTAAAAACTACTGATTTAAATGAAATATGCATCTGACTTTTGCAATAAATCAAAGGTAAAGAGGGCTAGTTTAGCAAAATCTTAAACTATCCATTGCTAATATTTGATTTGTGAAAAACTCACCATAAATAGATGTTTTGTTGCTGATTTCCTCATTACGCAAATAATTTCTGCAATCACCGTGGATTTCTATAAATCAAACAAAAAACTCTACCCCCTTGTGGATGGAGTTTTTGGGCATCGGGGAGGCAGTGCCGGGGGTTCCCCCTCGTTGTAGCAACTGCCGTCATGGGCAAGATTTTGCCAATGCCCAATGCCTCAAGCGACGGGGAGAACAACCTCTTCCACCCAAAAGGGGATGCAATGAAGTTTCCCGTCGCTTTCAATAAAAGTTTACTAATATGCTGATATAGCCAATTTATAATAAACACTGAGTAGCAATTTTGCTATTAAAAATTAGTAGTTTCCTCATACTCAAAGGTTTAGAGGCAGGTTCCGATATAATCACCTACATAACTTTGATGTATCTACGATTGTGATTGCTATTTACCCTGGTAGCTTTGACCCCATAACATTGGGACATCTGGATATCATTCAGCGCGGTAGTCGGCTGTTTGAGCGAGTAATTGTAGCTGTTTTGCGTAACCCAAATAAAACACCATTGTTTAGTGTGCAGCAACGGCTAGAACAAATTCAGCTATCTACACAACATTTACCTAATGTGGGTGTAGACAGCTTTGATGGTTTAACCGTCAATTACGTCCAAATGCGCCAAGCACAAGTGTTATTACGGGGTTTGCGGGCAGTTTCAGACTTTGAAATTGAACTTCAGATGGCTCATACTAATAAAACACTATCAACTCAGATAGAGACTGTTTTTCTAGCAACCTCAAATGAGTATAGTTTTTTAAGTAGTAGTGTGGTAAAAGAGATTGCAAGGTTTGGTGGCTCTGTCGATCATCTCGTTCCCCCACACATTGCCCTAGAAATATACCAATGCTACAACCACAACTCTCAAATGTTGAACCCAATCACAACGGAAACAATCACGCCCCTCAAGAATATACCGAAGGAGCGGGAAATATAGATATTCTCCAGGAACTGAATCGACTAGAAGAAATTATTCTTTCTAGCTTGCGAATTCCCCTAACTGGACGCACCCTTGTAGATGAAGAAAAGCTGCTAGAACAGCTAGATTTCATCCGAGTTTCTTTACCATCTGTGTTTCAAGAAGCAGCCACGATCCTCGACCAAAAAGAGGAAATTCTGCTAGAAGCAGAAGAGTATGGCCAGCAAGTTGTGGAAGCCGCCCAAGCTAAACGGGCGCAAATCTTAGCTGAAAGCGATATTATCAGACAGGCAGAGCGAGAAGCTGAACAGCTAAGAAGGCAAGTACAGCAAGAGTGTGATGCTCTAATGCAAGAAACTTTGGCTGAAATTGAGCAAAAACAGCGTGCTTGTATGCAAGAGTTAGAGGAAATGCGACAAACTGCGATCGCTCAAGCGCAAGAAATTGAAAATGGAGCCGATCAATATGCTGATAGCGTCTTAGAAGGCATTGAACAGGATCTTAAAGATATGTTGCGAATTGTCACCAATGGTAGACAAGAATTACAAGCAGATATGTCTTCTCAGCGAAATCCTTCACAACCTAAAAAGAGGTAAGCTTGCTGAGGTATTTTACACATTTAAAATGATGAGAAAACATAAAAAATTTACTTGCTCATTGGAAATTCAAAATTCAAAATTCATTAGCTTATTCACAGTAATTGTTTCTACTCAGTAGCGACTGATAAAAACTGTGATATTTCATTTGCTTACTAAATTAAAAAATAGATAGTTTCTGACAAAAAAGTTGACATCATAATTTAAAAAGAAGGTGAGAAATCAGCTATAGAATGATTAAAGAATGAATTATAGATTTAAACATCTATAGAACTCATATTTGATTTTTGAAACTTACGTAGGGTGCGTTAGCGATAGCGTAACGCACTTATAACAATGGTTTTTGTGCGTTACGACTTTAGGAATTTGCTATGCAGATTTATTCTGGTTTAAATATAGCTAGCTTACTTGGGTTTCTCTATATAATTTTTGCTATATTTTATATGGGATTTATGGTTTTTTTATTATTTAAACGTGCTAGCAGACTAGGAAGTATAGCTTTTATAATTTACCTGATACAAGCATTATTAATTCCTAGTATTATGTTGCTTTGTGGATTTATTTTTGTGTTTCAAGGCTGGCGATTAGATCCAATTTTACAATTCGCCCAATTTTTATTAACTTCATTAATTATTTACTTCAGCGTTAAAGATATCGTGATGAATGAAATTTCCAGAAATAGATAATTTCAAATTGTGCAAAAATAATCATTTATGGCAGTACAGCTAATTTCAAGCTAAAAACTGGAAACTGTCTCAATTGCTGAGAGCCGTAAAAATCTGTTTGTACAGAATAAAAGCTTCGTTAAACCTTTGATGGTAATTAGTAACGCACGAAAAGCTTTGGTACTGATGCGTTACTGACTCTCCTACGTGAACTTCAAAAATCAAATATGAGTGCTATGGTACAGCACCGCTTAAATAAACAGAGCATTTAAAATCAACAAACCGCTTACTCTTCTCCTTTCAAAGACGCTACGTGTAGATGATTTCTCCATAGAGTAGAGAAACGGCTCCACCGAACAGCGAACCCGCAGGGTATTTTGAATTTTCAATAGGTATAAGTGGCTCAGGAAGCATCAGATTATCCTCAAGTAAAACCAATTTGCTTCTGACTCGATTTTTACAGTAAGCCTCAAGCCATTTCCGAAGAATCTGTATAAGATAGACTGATCGCTCACCAATTGTGTGAAAAGATAAAATGCGTCTTTCATTACCAATGTTGGAGAACTAATGAACAAAAAATTTGTCCTATCCTTGCTTTCCACCCCAGCAGTGTTTATGTCTATGCTGTCTATGGTCATGATGACTAAACCAGCTCATGGACAAACAGTTACCCCAGTGGGTACTCATCTATCTTGTGTACGTTCCCCGCACTCAGCCACAGCAAAACAGGTATGTATCCAGGTTAGCAATGCTTCTGGGACTCCTGCTAACTCAGAGGTGAAAGTAGCGCAAGTACAATCAGCAAATCAGCCTGCGGAATTGGAATTTACGGATGCAGAAAGTGATGAAGCCATAAAATTGTTTGGCTGTGATTGTCCAATCTGTATTAATGCTGTACGTCAGTTGCATGGTTTGGCTCCTATGCCTGTCTAGCAACTTAATAAGTTAAAATCCAAAAAATTGAGTATTTATTAATACTAAAAAACTACTGAAAACAAGGTAGTTGTGACAATTATATGCAACTTGGTAATGAACAAAGAAAAGCCAGAGACTTGAATCTCTGGCTTAATGATTGGAGACAAAAGAGTTATCAAATATATCCCAGCCTAAAATCTTCCCAGATTATGCAGGCCTAAAATAATACCTGTTCCTAAGATATGACCAAAGGCGGTAGTTGCTAATAGTGCAGGTAAACCAAAACCACCAAAGAAATTGGGTGAAGGTAGAGCTGGCCCTACATTAGGATATTTGATGCTTGACTTACCAAAGGCAATGGCAGCAATATTCGCCAGAATCATGATGATCCCAATGGAGGGACTCCATTGTAGAGTGGTGGGCACAGTGGTAGCGGCAAGTAAGGTCGAAGTAAGCAACTGATTCGCTCCTAAAACTTGTTGATTATTAAATTATGATCTGAATATTTGCCAACAAAATTCAAGAACCAAGCTGAATTTGCAGCAATTTTTTACAGTTATTCTAAATACTTAATACAAATAGGGATTGGGGATTGGGTAATAGGTAATGGGTAATGGGGAATAATACTTCCCTTGTCGTCTTTTCCCACCTGTTCGCTCATCTTCCGAGATTTTTCAGCATTTATACTTAGGCAGTATTTATACTTATCAGTATTTTAACTGTAATTATGGCTTGCCTATTGTAGCCAAGAGTAGAACATAGGTATTTTGGGCCTGGAGTTGAGGGATTGTACTGATGTATATATTTCTTAACATTAGTGAATTAGGAGATTATTCACATTATTTTTTGATTTGTGTTCCAGTTAACATAGAAATTACATACATCAATATTAAGATTGTATTAAGTATTTTAGATTTAGTAAAAGCACGTGCTTCTTGGCACCTAATAATCTCTTACTTTTGACCGATGTTATAAACACAACTAATTAGTATTTATTAAATGTCAAGGTTATTTCATGCACAACTCCGCTCACAGTCTGCTAGCTAGTAGTACAGCAAATCCCAAATTAAGATTCAGTTGAAAAAGTCTAAAATTTAGCATTTACAAGCTTTATGCTCTTTTATCTTCTTCTTCCTAAGCACTGCACGTTTGTACTATCAGTTCCTGCTTAAAATTCATTTATTTGCATTTAAAAAACGTTTAATCAAAATTTAATATTTTCTAGCCAAATGCGTATATCTACTGAAAATAACATTAATAAATTCTATGAAATCCTACACCGAAAGTTTACCGAGAGTTATTAGTCTTCATCTAAGAGTTACAAGTATTGCTATCTTGTTAATCAGTGGTTACTTGGTAATTTTCAAGAATATTGATACGACTACAGCCTTAAATAGTTTGAATGCCAATCACTTCAGTACGAATAGTACTGAAAGCTTAACTAGCACTAAGGCTAATTCCTCGGAAAAGAAAGATATTTATATTCCTCCTAACTATGGTGGCCCTGACAGTGAGCATGGTAGCGGTACTCGCTAAAAAAGTCAAAATGATTTCTTATGAGATTGAGCAAGTATTTCGCTAAGAGTTCAAAACCGGAGATTTCCACCAGTGGTTTTGTTGGACAAGCGTGTGAGCTTGCCAATCAAATTCTGGTTCTGGATAATCTAATCGGTAGTGTCCACCCCGGCTTTCGGTTCTAAACACTGCACTTTTCAGAATTAAATCAGCTACATCTAATAAATTACGAGTCTCTGCCCACAGCCGCAGTTGCCTTTCTATATCTGGTAGTTGCAAATGGGCTGGTTCTGTGGCTTTTAAAGATAGTAGAAATTGACTCACAGGCAAATTAGCAAAATCTTGTTGCCAAGATTCTATGGTGGTGATTGCGGCTTCTAATGCTGATTGGGAACGACAAATACCAGCGCTTTGCCAAACTAGACGGGGTAACTTCTGCCGCAGTGCTGCTATACTTGCTTGCTGTCTGTGCCATTCGCTTTCATTAGTCTGAAATTCTCGCAATGGCAGCATGGGTATCTCTGATTGCAACTCTACATCTGCCAAATCAAGATTAGCCATCTGTGCGCCAAAAACTATGCATTCAAGCAGCGAGTTACTTGCCAAGCGATTTGCCCCATGTACTCCAGTACTGGCGGTTTCGCCTACGGCATATAAACCAGAAATATTGGTGCGATTCATCACATCTGTGACAATTCCACCCATCCAATAATGGGCAGCTGGGGCTACAGGTATGGGTTCTGTAAAGACATCTATACCCCAATGTTGACAAACTTTGATGATGTTGGGGAAGCGATGCCGAATTTTATCTGGGGGGATGGGGCGCATATCTAACCAGACATGGGCAGTGGCGGGATCGGCTGCTGTCCGTTGCAAATGGCTAAAAATGGCTCTACTAACGACATCTCGTGGTGCAAGTTCGCCAGCCGGGTGATAATCAAAAGCAAAACGTCGCCCTTGATCATCGACGAGGTGTGCCCCTTCACCGCGTACAGCTTCACTAATGAGGAAACGATCTGCACCTGGTTTGGTTAAGGCTGTGGGGTGAAATTGGATAAATTCCAAGTCGCGGAGAATTGCCCCAGCACGGTAGGCGATCGCTACGCCATCACCTGTACTTACAGCTGGGTTAGTAGTTTGGGCAAATACCTGCCCACCACCACCTGTTGCCAGTACCACCGCACGTGCTTGAATCCATCGAATTTCGCCTTGATAAAATAAGCTAATGCCTTGAATGCGTTGGCGTAGCCCGTCGGAGACATCGCCTTGCGGTGTCATCCATAAACTCAAAGCCAAAGCTTGCTGGATAACTGAAATATTAGGCCGTCGCAGTACTTGGGCTGTGAGGGTGGTGGTAACTTCCCTACCTGTGGTGTCAGCTGCATGAAGTACGCGGTTACGGGAATGGGCAGCTTCTAAAGTTAAGGCTAAAGCATTACCATGACGGTCAAAAGCCACGCCCAAATCGACGAGAGATTGAATACAGCTAGGGGCGTGTTCGGCGAGAAATTCTACAGCAGCTTTATCACACAAGCCCGCCCCAGCCCGGATTGTATCTTCAATATGTAGAGTCGGGGAATCTTCTGGGGCGATCGCAGCGGCAATGCCACCTTGAGCCCAATCACTGGCTGATAGGGAAACTGTTTCTTTAGTAATTAATCCCACTCGCAAAGATTGTGGGAGACAAAGTGCCGTATACAGCCCTGCGGCACCTGCACCAACTACTAAAACATCAAACTGGCTAGGAATATTTGTTGCAGGCAAGGTTAACCCCTTTGGGGAATTCAAAATTCAAAATAAATAACCCCAGACATCCAGGGGCTAGTATCCTAATTTTTTTGCGCTCAAGATTTTATATGAGAACAGGAGAGGTAAGAGTTAGGAGAAATTAATCTCCTGTCTCTGTACATCTCCCCGTTTAAATGCCATACCCTGATAGCAGAGATAGGCTGTGATTTTCTCAAGTTAACTGCAAAGACAGTTATCTATAGATGCCGTTGTTAAAGCGATCGTCGCCTTCGTTGAATGCAGGTTCTAGTTCTGTAACTGTAAATTTATCTAAATTGGCTTGCAAAGTTTGTTTTTGGCGATCGCTCAATCCTTCTAGTTCCAACACATCCTCTACCTTTTGGTAAGGTGCGTTTTTGATAATTTTCTTAGCTAGAGTAGGATACAACCCTGGATATTGTTGAAAAGCGCGGACGTTGGTATTGTTCAAATCAATTTTTTTACCAAATTCCGTTCCTAACTTAGCGTCTGCCTTATTCTGCCCAACTGCTAGAACTGGCACTTGGGGTAAAGCAAAACTGTTAAAAGTGGCAGCTTGGGCAACTTGAGTTGTTCCCAGCCATCCCCAGCAACCAAGCAACAAACTAAACACTGTTAATAAACGCACCAATCCTTTCACGATTTTCTACCTCTTTCCATCAAATTGAAATAAAAATTTAAGCCAAGAGCATTCAGCGCCCAACAGTCCATACTCAACAGCTAATAGTTGGAACTATTAACCATTAACTGGCAGCTGATAGCTGTTTGCTCCCATCAACACACAGCAGTCATCAAAAACTAATATACAGCGTATTAATATCCACAATGTTTGAAAGGCAATAAGAAATACGGGGGAAGGGGGAACGGGGAAAGGGGGAAGGGATGCTATGGCAAAAAAGCACAAGCAACAACCTAGAGCAATACTTGTCGGTTAAGGGGAAAAAGGGAATGGGAAAAGGGCAAGAAAAACCTTTAACCCTTAACCATTAACCTTTTCCCCAAAACCAATTTTGATTTCAAAACGCTTAACCAAATCAAATTTCAGTTGCAAATCTTACCCTGACTATGCCCCCAAAAGATTGTGGGGAAAGGGATAAGGGGTTAATTTCAACTTTCCCCCTTTCTCTTTCCCCAACGAACTAGTATGCCAAGGCAACGCAAGTGGGGTAAAGGGGAAAGGTTTTTGTCCCTTACCCTTTTCCCTTTAACCTTTACCCAACCTCCACCTAACATTTTTGGGTTGGCAGACTACTAGATTGAGTGAGTTGCTTCAAATTGAATAATACAAGGGGAATGATTTCGCATCTTTCGGCTTCACATACACCCGTTGTTCTGGTTCTAACTCTAATTCCTTAAAGCGATCGCGTGTTAAATGGGCCATCACTACTTGCCCTTCGTCTAAATTCAATTCCACTTGAATTTCCCAACCCAAATGGATGACTCGGCTGACTGTGGCAGGTGTAGTCGTGCCGTTAGCTACTCTTTCGACAACGACATCTTGCGGGCGCAAAAAGACTTCAGGGTTTGGTGCTTCAAACCTTTGTTCTTGAAAAATACTGGAAGAGCTAGGCAAAACGTTAACTGGCCCGATAAAACTCATGACAAAGGCACTAGCAGGATGGTCGTAAATTTCTGCGGGGGTGCCTACTTGTTCGACGCGTCCTTTATTCATCACTACGATTTCGTCTGAGACTTCCATAGCCTCTTCTTGGTCATGGGTAACAAAAACAGTGGTAACATGAACTTCATCATGGAGGCGGCGTAACCATGCGCGTAAATCTTTGCGAACTTTCGCATCCAGCGCCCCAAAGGGTTCATCAAGTAGCAATACCTCTGGTTCTACGGCTAAGGCTCTCGCTAATGCTACCCGTTGTCTTTGACCACCAGAAAGTTGCGATGGATAGCGATCGCCTAGCCCAGTTAATTGCACGAGTTCTAATAATTGTTCGACTCGCCCTTGAATTTTCTTGGCTGGGACTTTGCGAATTTCTAAGCCAAAAGAAATATTTTCCCGGACAGTCCTATGCTTAAATAAGGCATAGTGCTGAAACACAAAGCCAATGTTCCGGTCTTGCACGCTTTGGTAAGTCGCATCTTTACCAGTGAGGTAGATTTTACCTGTATCTGGTAATTCTAACCCGGCAATTAGCCTGAGCAGCGTAGATTTACCAGATCCCGATGGCCCAAGCAAGGCAACCAGAGAACCAGTCTTTACCTCTAAATTTACCTGCTCGATAGCTTTGAAACTTCCAAAGTTTTTGGATACATTCTCAACTAATATGCCCACTGCTCCCTTCCCTTTGCATCTGATCTACGGCTAATTGCTAGGTTTACCGTGTTTTATATATACCATAGAGCATGGGTTGTGGGCTAGATTGCATGGCAAAGATTTTAACTACCGCAGCTACCGCAATCTAAGACACTGCAATCAGCCGCGCTGCAATCTAGGGAACCACAATCTAAGGAATTACAATCAGCAGCGCTGCAATCTGGGGTGCTGCAATCTGGAGGACTACAATCTGGAGTCATATTCAGCAGTTCAGCACAGTCGCAACTAGCATCGGCGATGTTAGCACAATCACTAGTATCTCCACAGGTATTGTTACTTGATGATGATTGTTGAGCTTTTCTACCTGGTAATGCTTTTGGTGATTTCTCCTCTTGCTCTTCCTCTTGGGCGATTGGTTCTGATTCTTCAGCTTGTGACCTTAAAATGCGGTTGGCTTCCTTACAAGCTTGAAATCGCTGACGTGACTTGGCAGGTAATGCTGCAAATCCATCTTCGGCAATTACCCGCTTAATGTATTGCGAGCAAGATTCACCGCCATATAATACTCGATGAGCGCAAACAAAGCCTTTCCGGGGAGAAATGTGCTTTTGATATCCAGTAATTGCTATCACACCGACTCTTCTGCCCAGTAAATCTAACGGAGAGATTTCCATAACTTAAAGATGAAGTATAAAAAATTAAATTTCATTCTTCATACTTGATACTTCATCCTTCATCCTTCCTAGCAGCTTCGTATCGAAATATTAAGGAATATTGCATTTACTTCAAAACCAGAAGCCAGAGCGAGAAATGAGCCAAACGTACATGGTAGGATGCTTTCGGTAAATGTCAAGATTGGGAGAAAACCTTTGACACTACGGGTTGCTGTTGTTGGTTCAGGCCCAGCTGGTTCATCTGCCGCTGAAACACTGGCAAAAGCTGGAATTGAGACTTACCTGATTGAGCGGAAGCTAGATAATGCGAAGCCATGCGGGGGTGCGATTCCCCTGTGTATGGTGGGTGAATTTGACCTACCACCAGAGATTATCGATCGCCGAGTGCGGAAGATGAAAATGATATCACCCTCAAATCGTGAGGTTGATATCAATCTGATAAATGAAGATGAATATATAGGAATGTGCCGCCGGGAAGTGTTGGACGGTTTCTTGCGGGATCGTGCAGCGAAACTCGGTGCAACTTTAATAAACGCCACCGTTCATAAACTGGATATACCCACCAACAATACTGACCCTTATACTATCCATTACGTTGACCATACAGAAGGTGCAGCACAAGGGATTGCCAAAACCTTAAAAGTGGATTTAGTAATTGGGGCAGATGGGGCAAATTCCCGCATTGCTAAAGAAATCGATGCAGGGGATTATAATTATGCGATCGCTTTTCAAGAGCGGATTCGTCTCCCCGAAGACAAAATGGCTTACTATAACGACCTTGCCGAAATGTATGTTGGCAATGACGTTTCTACTGACTTCTACGCTTGGGTTTTCCCCAAATATGACCACGTAGCTGTCGGTACTGGCACAATGCAGGTACATAAAGCCAGCATTAAACAGTTACAAGCAGGTATTCGCGCCCGTGCTATTGAAAAATTGGCAGGCGGTAAAATCATCAAGGTGGAAGCACACCCCATCCCCGAACATCCCCGTCCTCGCCGCGTTGTCGGTAGAGTCGCTTTGGTTGGAGATGCGGCTGGTTACGTCACCAAGTCTTCTGGTGAAGGTATTTACTTTGCTGCTAAATCTGGACGGATGTGTGCGGAAACAATTGTGGAAATATCCAACAATGGACAAACTATCCCCACAGAAAAAGACATCAAGCTTTACCTGAAGCGTTGGGATAAAAAATACGGACTCACCTACAAGGTGTTGGACATTCTGCAAACCGTATTTTATCGCTCTGATGCTACCCGCGAGGCGTTTGTAGAAATGTGTGCTGACTTAGATGTGCAAAAGCTCACATTCGACAGCTATCTGTATAAGACTGTTGTCCCCGCCAACCCCATCACTCAACTAAAAATTACTGCCAAAACCCTTGGTAGTCTGTTGCGTGGTAATGCCTTAGCTCCATAATAGTTGCATGTAATTATACTCTTGGCTCATAGCAGAGGAGATGAGGGGCAGAAAATTCAGATTTTACAGTTTGACTGGAAATTCTGAATTGATTTGCTTCTTGACTCCTCTGCAATTTTTATGTTGAATCAAAACCAAACACCATTATTAGATGCTGTCAAAATCTGGGCATCACGTCCTCATGCTCCTTTTTACACACCAGGGCATAAGCAGGGAGAGGGAATAGCAGCACCCTTAGCAGATTTGCTGGGTAAAGCTGTATTTCGCGCAGATTTAACAGAATTAGCAGATTTAGATAATTTGTTTGCACCTCAAGGGGTAATTCAACAAGCGCAACAACTAGCAGCAGCAGCCTTTGGTGCATCACAAACATGGTTTCTTGTTAATGGTTCCACCTGTGGGATTGAGGCGGCAATTCTTGCTACTTGTAGTCCTGGCGATAAAATTATTTTGCCGCGCAATGTACATTCTTCTGCGATCGCGGGTTTAATTCTCTCGGGTGCAATTCCCATTTTCCTCAATCCAGAATATGACCCAATTTTAGATATTGCCCACAGTATTACACCCCATGCTGTGGAATCTGCGCTGCAACAGCATCCTGATACCAAAGCAGTGATGATAGTTTACCCCACATATTACGGCGTTTGCGGGGATATAAAAGCGATCGCCCAAATTACCCAGCAATACAATATCCCTTTACTCGTTGATGAAGCCCACGGCGCACATTTTACCTTTCATCCCCAATTACCTACTCCAGCCTTAGCCGCAGGTGCAGATTTAACTGTGCAATCCATCCACAAAACCCTGGGAGCGATGACGCAAGCTTCCATGCTCCACATTCAAGGCAATCGCATAGATAGCAACCGCATCAGTAAAGCTTTGCAATTAGTTCAATCTACCAGCCCCAGCTATGTACTTTTAGCCTCTCTTGATGCCGCACGTCAGCAAATGGCATTGTCTGGCAAACAACTGCTATCTCATACTTTGCAGCTTGCAGATACAGCTAGAACCAGCATTAGCCAAATTCCAGGTTTATCGGTTTTATCAGCACCTACTCCCCTCTCCGCTGGCAAAGAGGGGTTGGGGGTGAGGTCACCAGGCTTTGCAGCTTTAGATAAAACCCGCCTCACCGTCACCGTTTCCGGGTTAGGTTTCACGGGATTTGAAGCTGAGGAAATTTTAGACGAAAAGCTGGGTGTAACGCCGGAATTCGCTTCATTACAACATCTCACCTTTATTATTAGTCACGGCAACACCCAAGCTGATATTGAAAAATTGATTGAGGGTTTTACTACTCTGTCTCAGATGCACCCAACACAGCCAGAAAAAAAGACGTTAATTTTATGGGATGATATTTTTAAACTGGGTAATTCTGTGCAAATTTCTCCCCGCGAGGCTTTTTTTGCCCTTACAGAAACTTTACCTCTGCAACAAACCTGCGATCGCATCTGTGCCGAAATCATCTGTCCCTATCCCCCGGGAATACCCGTATTAATGCCGGGAGAATTAATTACTAAATCTGCCATTGAATACCTGCAACAAATCCAAGCAACAGGCGGCTTTATTACTGGTTGCGAAGATTCTAGCCTATCCAATCTCAAAGTTATCAAATAGAAAATTACAGTATTTGTTAGTAAAGAATAAAAATATTGCGTGACTCAATCAATCGGTAATTACGGAAAATTTTATTTTAAAAACTTATTTAATCGAGTCAACAGTAAGCTTACAGGCAAATTAAAAACTTCAAAAGAATAACATCTAAATCCAACACACATAAAAGATGCAATAAATTTCTCCTAACGAAGAATGTCAGATATTGTTTGTCTCGTAGGATGATTATGAACATCAATAAATTGGCTAGACAATCAGATTATGAAATTCAACAGCTATTTATGTGCTGGGATAGCAGCACCGATGCTTGTAACTCTATCTTTTGGTATATCACAAAAAGCAAATGCAGCCGGATTAGGAATCGCCTCTAGTTACAACGTATTTTCTTTAGGAAATGTAACTCAGCAATATACAGATATTGAAGGTAAGCTAGCTGCTGGCGGTAATATCAATTTTGTGGGTGGATTGGGAAGTAAACTGGCTAATAATAGCGGAAATGTAGTAGTCGCTGGGCAAAACTTGACTTTAAGTAACGGTCAAGTTTACCACGGTAATGCTGTTTATGGAGGCGTTGCCAAGGTTGCTAATAATGTTGGCTTCCCCAATGGTACCCTCAGCAAAGGCAATCCCATAGATTTTAATGCCGCAGCAGCAGAACTGCGATCGCTCTCACAATCTTTGGCAAGCTTGACTCCCACTGGTAAAACTACAGTGCAATCTTGGGGTGGGATTAACCTGGCTGCTAGCGGTAGTGCTTTTAATGTGTTTAATCTTTCAGGTGCAGATGTTTCTAAAACCAACTATTTTGAAATCAAAGCTGATGCAAATGCTACCGTTGTTGTGAATATCAGTGGTACAAATGTGTCAATGCAAAACTTCGGATTTAATATCATTGGTACAGATAAGCAAAAGGTGATTTACAACTTCTATGAAGCCACTAATTTAACTGCTAGTGGAATTGGCATTGAAGGTAGTATTCTGGCACCTTTAGCTAATTTCAATTTCAATAACGGTCAAGTTAATGGTAACGTAATTGTAGGTTCTTTAACTGGAAATGGAGAGTCTCATAATTACTTATTTAATGGCAATTTATATACACCCCCAACTACTCCATCTCAACCAAAACGTGTTCCTGAACCAACACCTTTGGCAGGATTAGGATTAATTGCTACGCTGTTGGGTTTATCTTTGAGTAAACGCCATCAAGTTAAGTCAATTTAAATTCAAACAATATTTACAACCTATCAATTATTCGTAGGGCACAGCATTGCTGTGCCCTCCCCATTTGTCATATTCTTTTTTAAAATTGATATGAGATTTTAAATTTTGGCTTGTTGGCGTAGCCTCAATTTAAATGCGTCACAACTTATGAGACAAAAGCAAAATTAGATTCTGCATCTAATTCCGGTTCATAACCCTTAGTCAATTGTTCAATGGCGCGATCAATCAAATCTAAACCTTGATTGACAGTTTCTACAGCACTTAGCTGTCCACGCAAATCAGCAGCACCGACAAAGCCTTTAGCGTACCAAGTCATGTGCTTACGGGCTTGACGCACACCGCGATCGCCTTTATATTCCCATAAAGCTTGTAAATGTTCCCGCGCGCATTCCAAACGCTGAATTGGTGTGGGTGGCGGTAATAGTTCTCCAGTTTTTAAGAAGTAATCAACTTCTCCCACCAAAAATGGATAACCTAAAGTTCCACGAGAACACATCACCCCATCAGCACCAGTTTGCTCTAAGCATTTCACCGCCGCTTCCACTGAGAAGATATCGCCATTACCAATTACTGGGATAGAAAGGATTTCCTTGACACGCGCAATCCATTCCCAACGCGCATTGCCATTGTAACCTTGAGCGCGGGTACGTCCATGCACGGTGATCATTTGTGCGCCTGCGTCTTCCATCCGCTTGGCAAAATCGAGAATCGTAATTTCCTTATCGTTCCAGCCAATACGGGTTTTGACTGTTACAGGTACATTAACAGCCTTAACTACCTCTCTAACTATTGCCTCTGCTACTTCTGGCTGTCTTAATAGTGAAGAACCGCCACCATTTTTAGTAATTTTATTTACAGGACAACCCATATTAATATCAACAGTATCAGCGCCTTCTTCTACCGCTTTGACTGCTGCTTCTGCTAAAAAATCGGGGCGACAATCAAATAGCTGGATACTAATTGGTCGTTCATTGGGATCTACCTCCATAATTTTTGGCAACTCTTTCACATAGTGCAACCCCGTAGCATTAACCATTTCGGTGTACATCATCGAATCTGGTGCATAGCGACGTACCAAACGGCGAAATACCATATCCGTGACACCAGATAAAGGCGACTGTAAAACCCGACTGTTGACTGCAAAAGCACCGATTTTTAGGGGTTGAGAGAGTCTAGCTTTGAGGCTAGGAGATAGAGTAACCATATCAATAATTCAAAATGCAATATTAATGATACTTTTTCATTAAGTTATTTAGAGCTTGAATGTACGAGTAATTGAAGCGATAAGCCTTCGGCATAGCTCCGCTTACCGCCAAATACAATTTTCGCAGAATTAAACCTGGCCCTGGTATTGGGATGATTCCCACTTGTTGCATCAAGCCTAGCAAGTCACTTTGACCCCAGTGTTCTACGAGTTTAGCATTTCTGGGGCATAGGGCATAGGGCATAGGGCATAGGGCATGGGGCATAGGGCATAGAAAAAATTTTGGATGAGATTGAAATCTAAAATCCAAAATCTAAAATTGCTTGTTTTATACTATGCAATATTTTTAACTAACTGCACGTTTAATCGGAATTTGGATTAAAAACTCAGAACCCTCATCAGGTTCAGAAAAGCACTGAATTTGACCGCCGTGTTTTTCCACAACAATCTGATAACTAATGTATAATCCTACGCCTGTACCCTTACCTGGTTCCTTGGTGGTAAAGAATGGATCAAAAATTCGCGATCGCATACTTTCTGGAATACCACAACCATTGTCAACAATCCGAATCTGGATAGAATTTTCATCTACCAGTTCTGTATAAATATGAATTTGAGGATGATCAATGGTTTTTTTCACTTTTGCTGCATTCTCTAGGGCATCAATTGCATTACTGAGAATATTCATAAATACCTGATTCATCTCGGCTGCATAGCACTCAACTGGAGGTAATTGAGAGTATTTCTTCACTACTTCAATACCACTCCCATCAGCTTGCAGTTTCAGGCGATGTTGTAAAATCATTAATGTACTGTCAATACCTTCATGGATATTCACAGGTTTCATATCTGCTTCATCCAGGCGTGAAAAAGTACGTAATGAAAGTACTAATTCACTGATGCGTTCTGCACCAGTAGTCATAGAACTCAAAATTTTTGGTAAATCTTTAGCAATAAACTCTACATCTATTTCTGCTGCTTGCTGTTTCACTTCTGCTTTCGGATTAGGATAATTTTTTTGATATATTTGCAGCAGTTTCAGCAGGTTTTCCGTGTATTCAGTGACATGGGAAATATTGCCATAAATAAAATTAATCGGATTATTAATTTCATGGGCTACGCCAGCCACAACTTGTCCTAAAGCAGCCATTTTTTCACTTTGAATTAACTGAGTTTGAGTTCGCTGCAGTTCTGTCAGCGTTTGTGTCAGTTCTTCTTTTTGGCGCTGTGTTTGTTCTAATAATTCTGCTTGTTGAATTCCTACTCCTAGTTGATTAGCAATATGCACAAGTAAATCAATCTCATCTTCTTGCCAATCGCGAGATTTACTATTTTGATATACCGCTAGCAATCCCCAAATTTCTTCGCCTTGAAAAATTGGCACAATCATATAGGCTCTAGCTACTACAGGATGTAGCAGAGAAATATGATTGGTATAATCTTCTGTATTGTAAATATCTTTAATAGCCAGAATTTTACTGTTCTGGTAATCTCTGCCTTGAATTTGTTGGAAGTAATCTCTAATAATTAAAGGTACAACTTGCCGATTAACTGTACCATTATTTGCTAATGACTCAGATACAAATTCAATATTATGGTCTTCTTTAAAACGGTAAATTGTGGCTCTGTCAAGTTCTAATAATCTTTGCACTTCTTGAGTAGTGGTGGCAAAGATGGTATCAAGATTAAGCGATTGACGCATCTTTTTAACGGTTGCAGCTAATGCTTTCTCTCTTTCAGTAGCTTTCCGTTCTCTTTCAGCTGCTTGAGCTAATTGCTGCGCCTGTATCTGCACCTGCTTCAAGGTTTCTGCTTGTTGTATTGCTACTCCTAATTGCACGCCTACTTGTGCTAACAAATTGATTTCTTCATTTTGCCAATAACGTGCTTGGGAGTTTTGATAAGCTACTAATAAACCCCAAAGTTTTTCGCCTTGAGAAATAGGTACAAATATTTCATGACGCGCATATTTACCTGGTGGTGTTCCTGGTAAAAGCGCCTGTTCTGTTGCAGATTGTGGTTGGATTATTCTTGTCCAGCCATCAACAATAGAATCTGCGACAAATTCACCACTCCAGTCAGGATTAAAGCGATAAATTGATACTCTTTCTACTTGTAATAATCCTCGTACTTCTTGAGTAGTAGTTTTAAATATGGTGTCAAGATCTAATGATTGCCGAATTTTCTCAACGGTATTCGCCAGCGCCCTTTGTCTTTCAGCAGCTTTGGTGAGTTCTGCTGCTTGATTTTGCGATTGCTCTAAAAACTCTGCTTGCTGTAACGCAACACCTAGTTGAGTACCAACTTGAGTGAGCAAATAAACTTCATCTTCTTGCCAATCACGGCTGCTATCGTTTTGATAAACAGCTAGCAAACCCCAAAGTTTTTTTCCGTGGTAAATGGCAATAATTACATAAGCTTTTGCTTGATAACTTTCTAAAACTTTAATGTAACATTCACTAAAATCAGCTTGATAAATATCATTACAAATCCGGTAGACTTCGCCTCTAGTAAAACGTCCACCTTCTGTATCTTGTAAGTAAGTATCAACTAAGGGAATTTCTGCTAAATCTTTAACACTACATTCGCTGACATTTTCACCTAATTCAGGACGCTGTGACTGTTCCTCAATTAAAGAAGTCCAACCTGCTGCTACTGATTCAAAAACAAATTCACCACTCCAATCTGGATTGAAACGGTAAATAGCAACGCGATCGGCATTCAGCAATTTTCTCAGTTCATCAGTGCTAGCATGGAAAATACTTTTTAAATCGAGAAACTGCCGAATTTTTTCTACAGTTATGGCTATAGTTTTTTGCCATTCTGCTACTTTGGCTCTGGCTGTTGCTTGGGCTAATTGTGTTGATTGTATTTTTACTTGTTCGAGATAATCTGCCTGTAGTAATGCAACTCCTAAATGTTCAGCAATGAGTTGGGCAAATTCCACTTCTGATGCTTGCCATTGCCGAGGTTGACTACATTGATGAATACATAGCAATCCCCATAAATCTTTACCTTTCATCAGGGGAACAGCGATATTAGCGCGAACTTGGAATCTTTCTAAGAGCTTGATATGACAATCACTAATATTAGCTTGATAGATATCATGTAAGACATTAATTCGCCCTTGCTGATACAACCCAGCAAATTCTGTAGCAAAACATTGATCGCGCAGTTTAGCTTTTAGAGCTGAACTCCATTCTGCAGCCACATCTTCATAGATGAATTCTCCTTCCCATCCCAAATCAGGGTAAAAACGGAAAACTCCCACCCTATCACTATTGAGCAGTTGACGTACTTCCTTGACTGTAGTTTTAAAGATAGTTTCTATATCTAAAGATTCGCGGATACGGGCAATTACTTTAGACAAAGCTCTATGTTGATCGCCTTGATAGAGGGAATATCTCTGATCTGGCGGATATGCTTCTTGCTCAGTATTTGGGTTTGAAGATTGTAGCGAAAAGGAGTTTTCCATGCCAAATAGGGCTTTAAATACTTACGAGTCTTCTATATTTAAGATGCCCATAAATACGCTGAATGTAACAAATTTTTTAAGTTTTGTATCTTTAGGCATACGTGAAATAACATACAACTTATACATATCTATCTTTAGATATAGGTATAATAACTCCAATTTATTAAAAATAGTATAAATAAAGTATATTTTAATACAAGTGAGGGGTAGCGATCGCTACCCCTCAGACAAAATTTTTGACTCTAGAAAATTGGGCTGTAGTATGCCAAGCAGAAATTACTTCCGCTTGGGAGTACTGCGTTTGGTTTCGCGTTTTTCATTTTCTCGAAGACGGCGATCGCGCCAATCTGCCAGAGTTAAATAACCAACGCCTCCGGTGACTGCGACTAGCAGCACTACAGCAAATAATGCCAAAATACTCAGAAATGGACTTTCCACGATGCTTCTATAGTCCGTTACGGCCCCAAACTACCATTGCAATTGACCAAGTGAATACAACCAACAGTGATACCCATCCCAATGTCAAAATCGCCATAGTCCCACTTTTAAAATGATTACAAAACAGTTCTTCTATTCATCATACTGGGAAAGGGGCAATGGGGAATGGGGCAATGGGAAAGGGGCAATGGGGAATGGGGATTGGGGATTGGGGAAATCTGGCTTTCTTCATTACGAATTACGAATTACGAATTACGAATTGGTATTATTGGTTGATTTGTAAGGAAGCGTTGGACAATTGTGAATAGAATTTTAGATGCTCAATTGATGGCGGAACGCCTAGAATCGTTGAAAGCAGGAATAATTGGCGGTTTAGCGCTGGTTTTGGCTTTTATTGCCACTAGTCTGGTGAATACTTTAGTGCTGGCAAAGTATTTTTCCCTATTCGCAACTGTGGGAATTGAGCCGCTAACTTTACATTTTTTGCTGAGTGGTGCGATCGCTTGCTTCTCTGGCTTACTATTTGGTGTTACTTACCGCTATATCATCCGTAAAGATAACAACCCTCACTTAAACACAGGCGGTGTGTTTGCTTTTGGTTTAGTCAGAGGATTAACTCAAATAGAAGTCGGTGGGAATATTACAGTTTCTCTCTTACCTTATCTTGTCCTAGCTCTGGAGAGTATATTGTGGTTTGCGATCGCAGCGATCGCACTCGATGCTGCTATAAAACTTGGTTGGCTGAAACCTTTTTCCTCAAATTAATGCCTCGTTTTGCTTGCAGAGTCCTGATTTCATACATTACACTATGTAGTATATGTATTATCAGGCTGTATATAAGACTATATAGGCAATTGGTCAAAAAACTAAATTAGATATTTTTACTTATTAAAATGAACAATCAAAATCATTCCTATTATCTGATCATCGATTTAGAAGCTACTTGCTGCGATCGCGGGACTGTTCCACGTCAAGAAATGGAGATCATCGAAATTGGTGCAGTGATGCTCAATGGTAATACTTGGGAAATTGACTCAGAGTTTCAACAGTTTATCCAACCTGTGAGAAATCCGCAATTAACACCTTTCTGCACAAATTTAACTAGTATACAGCAACAAGATATTGAGACAGCGCCTAAATTTATCGAGGCGATCGCCAATCTCAAAGAATGGACGAGTTCATTTCCTAATAATATTTTTTGTTCTTGGGGGAATTACGATAAAAGTCAGTTTATTCAAGACTGTAAATATCATCATCTTCCTTATCCTTTTAGTGCAGAACATATAAATATTAAAGAGGAATTTTCCAAATATCTTGGTGTATCTAAAAGATTTGGCATGGCGCAGGCTCTTGAATATCTAGGAATGGAACTGAAGGGTACACACCATCGCGGTATTGACGATGCGCGAAATATCGCAGCTATCTATAGATATATGCTGACCCAAAAGCGTAGTTAATTGAAAGAAAATAGATGCGTTAGTAACGCATCCTACGACGTGCGTAATTTCAAAAATCAAATATAAGTTCTATATATGTGTTTTATTGTATTCATGAGTCGTGCTACTTAATTACAAATTCCGAATCGGAGATTATTTTGTCAAGGTTCGGATAAAAAGTTACACTGCATATTTAGCACAGGCATGAATTCACTTTTTTTGATATGCAACTACCCAATCAGCTGAAAAATCCTCCTTTTCTTCAAAGAATCCAATGGGTGGCTGATCCTGTAGGATATATGGAAAGTGCAGCCCAACAATATCCTGATCTGTTCACTGCCCGTATAATTGGTTTTGGTAACAACATAGTCTTTGTGAATCATCCCCAGGGTTTACAAGAATTATTAACTAACGACCGCAAGAAGTTTTTAGCAGTTGGTAAAGAAAATAAACTTTTACAGCCCTTATTAGGAGACTATTCAATCGTCATGCTAGATGGCGATCGCCACAGAAAGCGGCGACAATTAGTCATGCCTTCCTTTCATGGCGATCGGATGCGAGCATACGGTCAGCTAATACGTGATTTGACTGAAAAATTACTTAATCAATTACCAACTAATCAGATATTTTCGGCTCGTAACACTACCCAAGAGATTTCTCTGCAAGTCATTTTACAAACAGTGTTTGGTGTTTATGAGGGAGAACGTTGCGAACAACTGAAGCAACAATTAAAGTTGATGGGGGATCTGTTTCGCTCTCCTTTAACTTCTAGCTTTCTCTTTTTCCCTGCTTTACAAAAAGATTTAGGTGCTTGGAGTCCCTGGGGAAAATTTCTCCGAGATCAGCAGAAACTCGATCAATTACTCTATGCAGAAATTGCGGAACGTCGCCAGAAAGCAGATCCTGAACGCATAGATATTCTCTCTTTATTGATGTCCGCAACAGATGAAGCGGGTAATCAGATGACTGATAAAGAGTTGAGAGATGAGTTGATTACTCTGTTAGTTGCTGGATACGAAACGACCGCAACAGCTATGGCTTGGGGATTATATTGGATACACCAAACACCAGAAGTCCGCGCCAAATTATTACAAGAAATAGACAATTTGGGTGATGATCCTGACCCTATGAGCATTTTCAGACTGCCGTATCTTACCGCTGTTTGTAATGAAACTTTGCGGATTCGTCCAGTGGCGATGTTAACATTTCCCAGAGTAGTACAAGAACCTGTGGAACTCATAGGATATTCTCTACAACCAAATACAGTAGTTGTTGGCTGTATGTTTCTCACCCATCAACGAGAGGATTTGTATCCAGAACATCAGCAATTTAAGCCAGAAAGATTTCTCGAACGTCAATTTTCCCCCTATGAATTTATACCCTTTGGTGGCGGTGTCCGTCGCTGTTTAGGTGAGGCTTTAGCCGTATTTGAAATGAAAATAGTATTGGCAACAATTCTTTCGCGCTATCAACTCGCTTTAGCTGATAATAAACCAGAAGTAGCTCGCCGTCGAGGTCTTACCCTCGCGCCTGCGAATGGTGTCAAAATGGTGATTACAGGTAAGCGTGCGCGTCAAGAGTCGCAGCTGAGTATGGCAAGTACTTGATAGAGGAGATGAGGGAGATGAGGGGGATGAGGGAAATGAGGGAGAAATGATCATTACCAATTACCAATTACCAATTACCCATTCCCCAGTCCCCATTCCCCATTCCCTAACCTATGACACTATCACTCGGCATGATTGAAGTTTATGGCGTACCCGCAGCAGTGGAAGCTGGGGATGCGATGTGTAAGGCGGCGCGTATCACCCTGGTAGGGTATGAAAATACTGATTTGGGGCGGATTACGGTGCTGATTCGGGGGGAAGTGGGCGAGGTAAATGTTGCAGTAGGTGCAGGATTAGAAGCTGTAGGACGAGTGAATGGTGGTGAAGTGCTTTCGCATCACATCATTCCCCGTCCCCATGAAAATTTAGAATATGTGTTACCGATTCATCGCAGCGCCAATGTTGAGCAATTTAATGCCGATATCCGCTTTCCTCCGCCCCTTTCAGCTTAATTTGATATGGAATCCCTAACATCTCGTATGCAGGCGGTGCAAACGCCAATCATTCCTGTGGTTGGGGAATTGATTACAAATTCGCCGGGAACAATTTCTTTAGGACAAGGTGTGGTTTCCTACAATCCACCACCACAAGCACAAGAGTTTTTAGCCAAATTCTTGGCAGAACCAACGAATAATTTATACAAAGCAGTTGAGGGAATTCCGCCATTATTAACAGCATTAGCAGCAAAATTACAAGCCTTTAATGGCATTGAAATAAATCAAAATAACTGCATAGTTGTCACCGCAGGCAGCAACATGGGGTTTATGAACGCCATTCTAGCGATTACTAGCCCTGGTGATGAGATTATTCTCAATAAACCCTACTATTTCAATCATGAAATGGCGATCGCAATGGCGGGTTGTCGTCCGGTGTTAGTAGATACCGATGAAAATTACCAACTCCGTCCAGATGCGATCGCCCAAGCAATTACACCTAAAACCAGAGCAGTCGTCACCATTTCCCCTAATAATCCTACAGGGGTAGTGTATTCAGAAGCAGCATTGCGGCAAGTTAATCAATTATGTGGCAATAACGGGATTTATCATATTAGCGATGAAGCCTACGAATACTTTACCTATAATGGCGTAAAACATATTTCTCCGGCTGCCTTTGCCAATAGTAGCGATTACACCATTTCTTTGTATAGCCTTTCCAAAGCCTACGGTTTTGCTAGTTGGCGCATCGGTTATATGGTGATTCCCCAACATCTGCTAGTTCCGGTGAAAAAAGTCCAAGATACTATCTTGATTTGTGCGCCAGTAATTTCTCAGTATGCGGCGTTAGGTGCATTGCAAGCTAAAGAAGAGTATTTAAAAGAAAATATTGGTGCAATTTCTCAAGTCAGGGAAGTAGTTTTGGAATCGCTCAATCATCTACAAGACCTCTGTACCATTACCCCTGCGGATGGTGCTTTTTATTTCTTCTTGAAAGTTCATACCCAAATGAATGCTTTTGAGTTAGTCAAAAGACTCATACAGGAACATCAAGTAGCAGTAATTCCTGGTACAACCTTTGGCATGGAAGATGGATGCTATCTGCGTGTTGCTTACGGTGCGCTGCAACAAGAGACGGTAAAAGTAGGGATGGAGAGATTAGTTCAAGGTTTGCAAACAATTCTAGGGAATTAATAGGGGTGCAGTTTCCTGTGGATGTGGGATATTGCAGTTGTAAACACAAAGTTTTGTGTGCCAAAGATCAGCGATCGGATCGCTCCATATTTGCCATTATTGAGCCTTGGCTGTCGACTATTGCAGTTTAATTGAAATCTTTTAAGATGATGTGTTTCTTGGTATCAAAGCTAATGATACCTTCTTTGCGTAATTTACTCATCAATCTTGTAATTGTGACTCGGTTAGCGCAGCAAGCACTAGCAATATCTTCATGCGTCAACCGAACTTGCAGACGAATTCCTTGTGTAATAGGTTCGCCAATTTCTTGTTTGAGAAATTCCAAAAGATAACGCAAGCGTTCTTGCACTTGCCTCCTTCCAGAAATAGCTAAAAAGGATTCTGTCTGCTGTAGGCGTTGATTAATTTTTGGTACAATCGTGGAACTGAGAGTAGAAGAAGCTGGTATCTCTGTTGTGTATATTGAAATTAATTCAACATTAGATAGAGCGATCGCTTGGTAAATATTTAAAGATGTCATACTAGAGCCAAAAACCATCCCAGGCCCAGCTAATCCTATGAGGATTTCTTCACCAGTTTCGCAAAAAGTACTAAGTTTCACCCAACCCTGATTCACATAGAAAATTTCTAGCGGGTTGAGTGTTATATTCTCTCCTTTAGAATATTTAGACAATTGCCGATTCTCAAGAATATTATTAATGCTATTGTCTTCTGATGATTGCCATTGTTGGCGCTCAGTGATATTGCGTATTAACCAGTGGAAAGATACGACTTTACCATCTTGATTTCGGACAACTGCTACAGTTAAAGCCGCATTGAGAGTTTTACCATGACGCTGCTGCAAACGTACTAGTAACTCTTTGGTTCTATCTGATTGAACTAATCTATTGAGTTCGGTACGAATCTGCTGACGTTCTTCGAGAGGAACGAAGTTCACCAGTGGCTTACCTACTAAAAAATTTTTGGAAACATTAAATAACTGAGCAGCCATTGAGTTGGCTTCGTAGATTCTGCCTTCTGTATTCGTCACTATATAGGCATCTGGTGCTAACTCGAATAAATCTTGGTAGCGTTGGCGTTCTGCTTCTAAAAAATTTTGTGTTTGTATCAGCTCCTCGTTTTGTTGATATAGTTCCTCTACTGCTAACTGTACCGTTCTGGAGGTGCTATGCAGTTCTTCAAAGGCTTGGGGTAGCATATCTTGTGGTACCCAAGGCAAGACAGTAGCCGTTTGATATAAATCTGCTAACCGCTTGTGCAATGCTTCTGTGCGTTGGAAAAATAATTCTATGTTCACCTGAAATTCTCCCTATCAGCTTGCAGAGGTTAACCAAAAAATCCTATCTGTCAAGATATTGGTTTTCTGAAACTGCCAATAATAAAAACGGTTAATTTAATATTTCGTATGACTTTATCAAGAATGATCATTTCAAGAGGTGCTACTCTTGGTATCTATCTCTTGAGGCAGGTCAGTTTATTGAATCATTTCTTAAAATACCTATCATAAAGCTGAATATTGAATCGTTAACAATAACCTAACCACTAAAAGAGATAAAAAACTTCTATCCTAGGAATGGGATAGCCACAGCTATGATAAAATAAAAAGTGTGGTTAAGATTTGTAAAGCAAAAATTTATAGTTCTGCAATTGAGCAAGAAAAAATAAATTATCGCTAAATTTTTATTTGTAGCTAAAAACTAATGCAATATAAAATTTCCTAGGAAAAATTAGGTACATTTATATGTAAAATTATAACTTTTAATATTAATAAATATACTAATTAGTCCCATGTAGCGTCTGTTAGGCGTGAGCCGTAACGCACAAAAAGCGCTTCTAGAGGTGCGTTAGCGTAAAGTACTACGTAAATTTCAAAAACCGAATAGGAGTCCTATAGTTTTTGCTGCGCTGAAAAGTGCTTAACCGCATATATATCAATTATCCAGCAAATTCATAACGATTTTTACCTAGGTGTTTAGCGCGGTACATAGCGCTGTCTGCTTGTTTAATTAAGGTTTCACTATCGTTACTATTAATAGGGTAAATACTTATACCAATACTAGCAGAGACGTTGGTAGTATATCCATCTAAAACTATTGGCTCTTTAATTGTACTGAGAATTTTTTCAGCTACTTTAGATGCGACTTGCACTTGCGGAATTGCGCGTAAAATCACTGTAAATTCATCACCACCCAAGCGAGAGACTGTATCGCTACCCCGCAAACAATTACTGAGCCTTTGAGAGACAGTCACCAATAAGCGATCGCCTATCTCATGACCTAGAGTATCATTCACCCTTTTAAACCCATCCAGGTCAATAAACAGTAAGCCTAGTAATAAATGATTACTCTGTGCCCAAGCCAAAGATTCTTGCAGTTTTTCATTGAAGAATTTGCGATTAGACAAACCAGTCAGAGGATCGTGATATGCCAAATAACGCAGATGGTCTTCTTTGCGTTTTAATTCATTATTAGATTTATATAGTTGCGCTGCTTTGCGTTTAAGTTTTTCTTCCATCAGCTTGCGTTCTGTAATATCGTGGATCACCCCAACTAAAAAGCAATTACCAGCCGCATCTTTATGGAGCGATCGCTTCGTCGCAATCAGATGAGTTGACCCATAAGCATCAGTAAATTGTTCTTCGCTTTCATGAGGCTGATGTGTCTGAAAAACCATCTCATCTCTGCGGCGAAATACATCAGCTTGATGCTGGGGAAAAAAGTCATAGTCTGACTTTTCCAGTAATAAGTTATAGGGATAACCAATCAGTTCGCAATAAGCCTCATTTAACACAATCCACTGATGCTGTTGATTTTTGACAAAAATCGGGTCAGGAATTGTATTAATGACTTGATATAAAAATTCTTTAGAGCGTTTAAACTCTTCTTGCATATAGGCAAAATAACAGGTAACCCCAATAGCGGCGCTAGCAAATGTCAGCAATGGGGGAATAAAAGGTATCCACCAACCAAATAAAAAAGCTACATAGACAGACAGAGCTAACAACAAGCAAAAAAGTAAAATACTGATGGATATCTTAATGGGGTGTCGAATTCGCCATGCTGTGACTGCACCTAAATAAGACCAGCCAAAAATCCACAAGTATTCCCATACCTTTGACCAAACTTGCAATAATGGTCGTCCTTCTACAGCAGCAGCTATTAACTCATTAATCAAATAGGCTTGCAGTTCAATTCCCGCGATCGGCTTGCGCGAGTGGGGGACAAACACAAAATCTTGCAGGCTGGGTGCAGTAGAACCAATTAACACAACGCGATCGCTAATCCAGCTTTTGTCTACTTTTCCTGTTAGCACATCCCGCATCGATACTTGGCGGTAACTACAAGATTTTGATGCATCCGCACACAGGGGTTTGGGAAAGTTAGACAAAATTTGGTAGCCTCTAGCATCAGCTCGTACATAGGCTCCATCATTAGCCTGAAATCTCGTAAAAACAGCTTTACCTAACTGTAAATACTCAGAGTTACTACTGGCGTTTTTAGGATTTATACCTTCCGATTTTAAATAAAGTAAAGCCAGCTTTAAACCAAAACTTTCGTGCGCCTGATTATCAATGTGCCAATACAATAAGCTGCGACGTATTTTGCCATCGGGGTCATATAAAACATTATTAAAACCCACTTGGTCAAGTTCATTGAGTACTGGTGGTGGTAAAACACTGGCATTTTTATTATTAGCTAGTTGTTCAATGCCGATCACGTTTGGCATTAACTTATATGTTTTTACCAATTTTTGATATCCCGGTTCCACAGGTAAATCCCGGTAGATATCCAAGCCAATAGCACGGGGCTTAAACCTATTTAATTTTTGCAATAATTCGGCAATTACGCCATCTGGAATTGGCCAGGAACCAACTTGGCGTAAGGAAGCCTCATCAATCGCTACAATAGTTATACGCTCTTCTGGTAGATCTTGTGGGCGAAGATGAAATAATTGATCCAGAGCACCTAACTCTAAGAATTGCAGTAATCCTAAAGAGCGTATAAGCAAGATGCAGACTGCAACGCTGGAAGCGGTAATTAATTCCCTTTTTCCTTGACTAAGCGGTTTTTTTAGTCCTGATATAAACCGCACAAGATGCTTGCTTACCTGCTTACTCATTCCCATTACCTAGTGGGGAGAAATATTCTTGATTTGCAATCTCTATCAACTACAAGGCGAAATTAGCTCATGAGATGTTGATTGAATAGAAATGCGATCGCATCTGTTAAATTCCTCAAGACTAGCTTGGGTAGTTGAGATCTATTTCTATACATAACCACTCATCATGCAATGAAATGGTAACTTGAACTGTCGCGCCCCATATCACAAATTCAGTCTAAATATTGTTGCCTAATTACAGAAGTATGTTTATAGAAGATTTTAGCAGTCAAAGCCGAATCTTATATATTTGCATAATTGCGGTTTAAAGTTTTTTTAACTGCTGTAAATTAACAATACTTTGCGTAATTTTACTGAATATCTAGTTATTAGATAACATTGATTTTTGGGTTGATGATAACTACCTGTAGAGTTATGGTAGAAAAAAATTGTATCTAATTACTCAATGTTGGCAAACCACCATTAGATAGATTCGTATAAATTGCTTCTATGTCTAATGGTATATTTATTGTCTTAATTTACGAAAAATCAGAATTTATATGTACTAGAATATTTTGATTGAACATTATTTATACTAAGAATAAAAATTTTGCAATATATAAATCATTTTTAGCAGCCTTAAAGTTTGTACATCCCTACTTTTTTATAGATGTATTAAAAGTCACAAATAAAAACTCCAATTTCTTATTTTTGGACATAGCGTAGAAGGTATTGGTAAGTTCTCACCATCCACAAGAAGATGGAGTTTTCTATCAATACTGCTCGGTTAAGGATTTTTAACTCGGAATTTAGTTTGGGGAAAAGGTGAAAGGGAAGGGTTAAAGGTTTTTTCTTGCCCCTTTTCTCCTTCCCCTTTTGCCCTTAACCGACAAGTATTGAGTTTCCTGTCACTTTCAATAAAAAAGTCAACCGGAATGTGCTTTATGCAACCAGTTGACTGACAATAAATAGCTAATTTTTTCCTGAAAAAGCTAATTCTAGCTACCTATCTGAAATATTTGAAGTTACGAGCGCCTGTATAATTAGAAACTTTGGCTAGTTCCTCTAAGTTTTGTACTCCGCTATAGCTTTTCCCGTTAATAATCCATGTGGGGAAACCTTCTATTTTGGCAGCTTTACATGAATCTGGTTGAGCTTTTAGCCCACCAGGAGCGCATTCTACTTTAACGCCGCTGCTATCAATAATTTTGTAAGCTTCTTGACCAAAGAGTAACTTCTGTTCGTGGCAGTGCGGACACCAAAAAGCCACATATTCCTTCGCTCCTATTTTCGCCAGATGATTGGCTAGACCAATTTCTGCTTCACCAGAGGTAGTAGTAATTTTCCAACCGAACTCTGGGTTAGGATCTACTGTTGGTGAGAACGGCAGAATTTTCTGTGGTTGTCCAGGGGTAGAAGTAGCTGTATTAGCTGATGGATTGACACCTGAGTATACTCCCAATGTGCCAATCAGTGTCACCATGCCGACAATTAGGGCAGTGAAGAGGATTTGTCCAACATCTTCCCAAGCTCGACCCAGAATAGTGAGTACTAACATACTCATAGAGAAAATAGCCGAGCCTATGCAATAAGGACACACGGCTTTGATTTGAGATGCTAGTACATACATCAAGTAGCCGCTGAAAACGGACATAGCGATCGCGCCTACTAACAGCAGCCACCAAGTCCAATTTTCTATTTGCTTGCGGTTATTATCTCCCTGTTTCAATGCTAAAGGAGCCAAAGCCAATATCAACATACTGATATAAGCTAATAACCCAAATAAGGCTAATGGCTGACCAAAAACCGTTGCCCAAGGGCTAGAAAGCACATCTCCACAGCCTTTAAAACCAGCTTGTTGGGCAGGACAAGCTGCACTACCTCCGGTTAATTTCTCGTAAGTTAAATAACCTGTAACCAGGACACCAAGTCCAGCGATCGCGGCAATCAACGGACGCGACCATTTATGAATCCAAGGAGTAGAACGACGACGAATCATAAACTTGATTGGGGGTTGGGGTTGGGGGTTGGGTTTAGGGATTGGGTACTGAGGATTGGGGATTGGGTACTGGGGATTGGGTACTGGGTTCATGAGGATTGGTTGCTTCCCCTTCTCCTCTTTTCCCTGCTCCTGCTTTCCCTAGTCCCTAGTCCCTAATTCCTAGTCCCCAGTCCCTAATCCCTAGTCTCCAGTCCTTAGGAACGAATAGTTACTGAGGAAACTGATTTAGTTTCACCCTTAGAGTTCCAACTCCGGTGTGCGGCTTCTACAAATTGACTGACACGTATCGGGTCAATTGGTTGGTCGATTCTACCGTGACGTTTTAGGGAACTGGAAACGATGACACCATCTGCGGCCTGCATTAGTGTAGCAATGTTTTCCCAATTCGCCCCACTGCCAATAAAGACTGGCGTGCCATTAGCAGCACCACAAGCTAGTTCCAAATCTTCGATGTTAGGCGGGCTACCAGTAGCCCAACCTGACAAAATCACTGCATCAGCCAAACCCCTTTCAATTGTGTCTTTGACAGCAACCGTGAGATTGGGAGAACTTAAAGGGCGAGCGTGTTTCACCAATACATCGGCCAGAATTTTAACATCACTGCCTAACTCTCGCCGATAGCGGAGTAATTGATGGGCTTCTCCCTCAATTAATCCTTGGTCGGTTGCCATCACTCCAGTAAGAACATTGACGCGAATAAATTGCGCCCGCACACAACTGGCGATCGCAATTGCACTTTTCGCATCGTTCCGCAACACATTTAAACCAATCGGCAATGTCACTAAATTCTGTATTTGCTGCACCACTACAGTCATGGCACTCACGACCGCCGGATCGACCTGATTTTTGGTAAAGGGCGCATCAAAAAAGTTTTCGACAATAATCCCGTCCACCCCACCACTTGCTAGGGCTGTGGCTTCTTGTTCGGCCCGGTCAATCACGGTTTTGAGGTTACCTCCCCAGCGGGGCGAGGTCGGCAGTGGTAATAGGTGAACCACGCCAATAATTGGTGTTCGAGTTTTAAATAGCTGATCTAAGTCCACGTCTTTAACCGCTTCGCGGAGTCCACAGTACATCAGTCTAGAGTCTAGAATTGTTTGACCATGACTAATGACTAAATGACTAATGAATAATTGATTTGATTATGGACGGTTTCCCGCCTCCTCCCTAGGATGGAAATTAGCGTAAAACCTTCCATAAGATATGTTAAGATAAAACCTGACTACAAGAGGAGTTTGCAACTCACAAGACGCGAGGCAGCTTCCCACGGTTTAGGTCTATCACCTGCGGACTTCGTAGGCAAAGCCTGATCTGAAGGGTAGCATTACAGCTTGATTAGGCGTAGTCGCGAGCGAACGCGATTTCCCTGAGGGTAGCGACTTCTCACAACCAGCCCTTTGGGCGGCTTCCCGATGGGTAAATTAACAACGCACGCGCCACGGTAATGTAAAATACCAATAGGCGAATTGTTAAAAAACATAACAAGTGTCAAAGGAATCTAAGACACTGAGTATTACCCTGGGAAAACAGATTAATAAAAGCATCATAACATGACCTAAACATTGGTACGGGTCATAGGTTTGCAGACGGGGACAGGCAATGCTAACCTTCCACTTTAGTACTGTCACTTCGGGGTGCAGAAAAAACAAGAGCGCCGCAAACGCTCGACTGTGTTTGAAGACAAGAAAAAAAGTGAAAATTTTTTCAAAATATGGGTGACAAGCCAACAATTGCAATTTCTCACCTAGGCTGCGAGAAAAATAGAGTTGATACAGAACATATGCTAGGGCTGCTGGTCAAAGCAGGCTATGGCGTAGATAGTAATGAAGAATTAGCAGATTACGTTATTGTCAATACCTGTAGTTTTATTGAAGCAGCCCGAGCAGAATCTGTTAAAACTTTGGTAGAGTTGGCAGAGGCGAACAAAAAAATCGTAATCACAGGCTGTATGGCCCAGCACTTCCAAGAACAATTATTGGAAGAGTTACCAGAAGCCGTGGCCGTAGTAGGTACAGGCGATTATCACAAAATTGTAAATGTAATTGAGCGGGTAGAACAAGGAGAACGGGTAAAGCAGGTTAGTATTGAACCAACCTATATTGCCGATGAAACTACACCGCGCTACCGCACTACAACCGAAGGCGTAGCTTATCTGCGAGTGGCCGAAGGATGTGATTATCGTTGTGCGTTTTGTATTATTCCTTTTTTGAGAGGAAACCAGCGATCGCGGACGATTGAATCCATTGTTGCTGAAGCCCAGCAATTAGCTAGTCAAGGGGTACAAGAAATTATTCTGATTTCCCAAATCACTACTAATTATGGTTTGGATATTTACGGCAAGCCCAAGTTAGCCGAATTATTGCGCGCCTTGGGAGAAGTAGATGTACCGTGGATCAGAATGCATTATGCTTATCCCACGGGGTTGACACCAGATGTCATAGCAGCGATCCAAGAAACACCAAATGTTTTACCTTACTTAGATTTGCCTTTACAACATTCTCATCCTGACATTCTCCGCGCCATGAACCGTCCCTGGCAAGGGCGAGTCAACGATGGGATTATTGAACGCATTAAAAAAGAGCTACCATCAGCGGTACTAAGGACAACATTTATTGTTGGTTTCCCTGGAGAGACAGAAGAGCATTTTGAGCATTTACTTCAGTTTGTCCAGCGACATGAATTTGACCACGTAGGCGTGTTTACTTTTTCTCCCGAAGAAGAAACCCCAGCCTACAAGCTGCCAAATCAGTTACCTCAAGAAGTGATGGACGATCGCCGAAACCGCCTCATGGAACTCCAACAGCCGATTGCTTGGCAGAAGAATCAACAGGAAGTAGGCAAAATTGTTGATGTCCTGATTGAGCAAGAAAATCCGGAAACAGGAGAATTAATTGGTCGTTCTGGGCGATTTGCCCCAGAGATTGATGGACAGGTCTATGTCGTTGGCCAAGCGAAGTTAGGAACAATCGTGCCAGTAGAGATCCAAAGTGCGGATACATACGACCTCTACGGTCAAATTGTCAATAACTAATTTGTCATTTGTCATTTGTCAATAACTAAAGACCAATGACTAAATCCCCAAAAATCAAAAATAAAATCTAGGAGAGTTAATGAATCTTTCGTTTCAAGAACTAGGCATTTCACAAGAACGTGTTGAACAACTAGAAAAAATTGGTTTCACCACACCAACCAATATTCAAACTCAAGCAATTCCCCAACTGCTAGCTGGACGCGATGTGGTTGGACAATCTCAAACCGGAACTGGTAAAACCGCAGCTTTTTCATTGCCAATACTAGAACGGCTAGATGTGACTCAAAGAGCCGTGCAAGCGCTGGTATTAACACCAACTCGTGAATTAGCCATGCAAGTTCACGATGCGATTACCCAATTTATTGGTGATGAAGGATTGCGGGTATTAGCAATCTACGGTGGTCAATCAATTGATCGCCAAATTCTACAACTGCGACGTGGTGTCCACATGGTTGTGGGTACTCCCGGACGGGTAATTGATTTGCTAGATCGCGGTTGTTTGAAGCTCGATCAAGTGAAGTGGTTTGTGTTGGATGAAGCCGATGAAATGTTGAGCATGGGCTTTATCGATGATGTAATTAAAATCTTGTCCCAAGCGCCAGAAGAACGGCAAACAGCGCTATTCTCAGCTACCATGCCACCATCAATTCGGCAATTGGTCAACAAATTTTTGCGATCGCCTGCGACAGTTACCGTTGAACAGCCAAAAGCTGCTCCCACCAAAATTAATCAAGTAGCTTACCTGATTCCTCGCCACTGGACAAAAGCCAAAGCTTTACAGCCAATTCTGGAAATGGAAGATCCAGAATCAGCATTGATATTTGTCCGTACCAGACGCACCGCAGCCGAACTCACCAGTCAGCTGCAAGCAGCCGGTCATAGTGTTGATGAATACCACGGTGATTTATCTCAACAAGCCAGAGAACGCTTACTCAGCCGCTTCCGCAATCGCCAAGTCCGCTGGGTAGTAGCAACCGATATTGCGGCTCGGGGGTTAGATGTAGATCAACTGTCTCATGTGATCAACTACGACTTACCCGATAGCGTAGAAACCTACGTCCACCGTATTGGTCGTACTGGTCGTGCTGGTAAAGAAGGAACAGCCATTTCACTAGTACAACCATTTGAGCGCCGCAAGCAGCAAGTCTTTGAACGCCATAACCGTCAAAGTTGGCAATTGCTTTCAATCCCCACCAGGGCCCAAATTGAAGCGCGGCACATCAATAAATTACAAGAGCAAGTTAGAGAAGCATTAGCTGGCGAACGTTTAGCTTCATTCTTGCCCATAGTCAGCGAACTGATCGAAAAATACGATGCTCAAGCGATCGCAGCTGCAGCATTGCAAATTGCTTACGATCAAACTCGTCCAGCTTGGTTAAGTTCAGACATTGAAATTCCCCAAGAAGACAATCTCCCGACTCCTAAACCCAAGTTGGTAAAACAGCGTCGTGATGGTTCAGGCGATCGTTCCCGTTCCAATTGGAGCAAATCAGATAACATTGGCGAAGACGAAAGACGTTCTACTCCCAAGCCAAAATTGCGCGCAGGCCGTCGTGATGCTTCCCCAGTTAATCACAAGCTAGGTTCATCTTCAGCTAGAGAGTCTGCTTCATAAATCAATAGTCAAGGGTCAAGAGTCAAGAGCGAGAAATTAAGGAAATTTAGGTAAAAAGTACCCGACTCTAACTAATAGTTAGGTGGTGCGTACTTCACAGTTTTGACTTTTGACTTTGAACTTGTTGATGATTTGTTCACAACATCATCAAAGATGGATTAGCTATAGCCTGATAGTAAATCTTTCAGGTTTAGAGCGTTGGTATTACAGAGATTTTGGGTAAATAGTAGGCTGGGCAACCTTCATAATGAAGTTGCAAATCAGATATTTGTGAGTGCCCACCCTACAAAAATTTCCCGTATTTTATTTATAAATCGGCATTGTAATACCAGTTGAAAAACCAAATGAGACGAAGATATTAAGTAGGGACGCAAAGCTTTGCGCCCCTACTCCTGTTGCTGCATTAAAACAATTATTTGCAGCCAAATTCTGGAGAATTATTATTACTAAAAATTTTGAGTTGAGAATTGAAATTGCAACTCAAACTTAGCTATTTGCCAAAAAAATTTTACAACCAAGGGCGACTAACTCTTTCTAATTCGCTCACTTCATCATCGCTCAGTCTCCAGCCTAAAGCGCCTGCATTTTGTTTGACTTGTTGCGCTGTTTTTACCCCAGCGATAGGAATTACATTACCTTGAGCAATTAACCAATTTAGAGCAACTTGAGCAGGAGTGCGCTCATATTTTTCTCCAAATTTTTGTAGTAAAGAAATCACAGGTGAAATTTTTTGTAGCCCTTCTTTACTAAATCGTGAGTCTAATTTTCTGGCACCTGTGGGGGTTTCACCAGCATTGGCTGTGTATTTACCTGTGAGCAATCCCTGGGCTAAAGGACTATAAGCCAAAATTGTCACACCCAATTCACGCGCTGTGGAAAGAATACCTTGGCTTTCAATTTGACGAGATAGCAAAGAGTAGCGGACTTGGTTAACTGCTAAGGGTACTCCTCTAGCCGCTAAAATTTGTTGTGCTTCTCGCATTTGCGCTGCGGAATAATTACTTACACCAATTGCGCCAATTCTACCTCGCTGCACTTCATCGGCAAGGGTGTTCATCAGTGTTTCTTGGCTTAAAAAGAAGGTAAACGGCCAATGCACTTGATAAAGTTCAATTCGCTCTAATTGTAGGCGCTTAAGGCTTTCCGTTAAAGCATCAGAGACAGATTGTCCCGTAAAGCGCCAGGGTAGAGGCCCAAATTTTGTAGCAATTTGCACTGGTTGCTGGGTTTCTTGCAAAAATTGCCCCAGCAGAGTTTCGCTGATTCCCAATCCGTAGACTTCTGCTGTGTCAAAGAAAGTCACGCCAGCTTCTAGCGCGGCTGTAAATGCTTCTTTTAATTGTTCTGGCCCGTAGCCATCTCCATAATTCCAAAAAAGTTTATCACCCCATGCCCAAGTTCCAAGGCAAAGGGGTGTAACAATCGGGCCATTTTTCCCCAATGTGATGGTTTCCGTGTTTGTAAACATTTAGTTTTGTTACATTTATTTACATTTTTAGTCTAGCGTCACTTACTCAGAGCGTAATCAATCGGCGGATGGGGATGAGGGAGGCTAGGAAAAGCAAGGGAGCAGGGAGCAGGGGAGAAATAATTAATGACAAACACTTATTACCAATTACCAAACACCGAACACCAACCAAAAAATGCCATGTAGTTCATTATAAAGACGGCAAACCCCACTCTGGTGTTACGGTTCACCCCAATTCCTGAAAGTATTAATTCTCATACATTAGTACACAGTGAAAGCAAATCAATTCATGAGCCAACTAAATAGATTCTTAAATTTAACCGTCCCAATCAAGGTTCGGGAAACCCCCCTTAATGGACTGGCTATATAAGCTCAGTATATATATCAGCATATTATGGGGTCTTAACTCCGAAAACCAAACCAAAGGTATTCATGCTGAACTGGCTGCTTCTCTCAGCACAGTTGGTTCAAAAATTTAGTCCTTAATAATCCCATTCATTTGTAGTTATACGGAGCCAGCGCTAAAAATGGCAAAAGTAGTTGGAATTGACTTAGGTACAACGAACTCCTGCGTCGCAGTCATGGAAGGTGGTAAACCCACGGTTATTGCTAATGCAGAGGGTTTTCGGACAACACCATCGGTTGTAGCATTTGCGAAAAATGGCGATAATTTGGTAGGACAAATTGCCAAACGCCAAGCGGTGATGAACCCAGAAAATACTTTTTATTCAGTGAAGCGCTTTATTGGTCGCCGCTTTGATGAAGTTACAAACGAAGCTACAGAAGTTTCCTATAAGGTATTAAGCAGTAGCGGTAACGTTAAACTAGATTCTCCTGGTGCTGGTAAGCAATTTGCTCCTGAAGAAATTTCTGCGAAAGTTCTACGTAAATTAGTTGAAGACGCTAGCAAATATCTTGGTGAAACAGTTACTCAAGCTGTAATTACCGTACCCGCTTACTTTAACGACTCCCAACGTCAAGCGACCAAAGACGCTGGTAAAATCGCTGGTATTGAAGTATTGCGGATTATCAACGAGCCGACTGCGGCATCTCTAGCATACGGATTCGATAAGAAAAGCAACGAAACTATCCTGGTATTTGACCTTGGTGGTGGTACCTTCGACGTATCTGTACTAGAAGTTGGTGATGGCGTATTTGAAGTACTAGCTACCTCTGGTGACACCCACTTAGGTGGTGATGACTTCGATAAGAAGATTGTTGATTTCTTAGCCGAACAGTTCAAAAAAGACGAAGGTATTGATCTCCGCAAAGATAGACAAGCCTTACAACGTTTGACCGAAGCCGCAGAAAAAGCCAAGATTGAGCTTTCTAGCGTTACTCAAGCGGAAATTAACCTACCCTTTATCACTGCTACCCAGGATGGGCCAAAGCACCTGGATACAACCCTCACCCGCGCTAAGTTTGAAGAACTTTGTTCTGACTTAATCGACCGTTCCCGCATCCCTGTAGAAAATGCGCTTAGAGATGCCAAATTAACTAAAGACAATATCGATGAAGTTGTCTTGGTTGGTGGTTCTACCCGGATTCCCGCAGTCCAAGAGTTGGTGAAGCGGTTGTTAGGTAAAGATCCTAATCAAACTGTGAACCCAGACGAAGTGGTAGCTGTTGGTGCAGCAATTCAAGCAGGGGTATTAGCTGGTGATGTTACTGGTATCTTGTTGTTAGACGTAACACCACTATCTTTAGGTGTTGAAACCTTGGGTGGTGTGATGACCAAGATTATTCCTCGTAACACTACAATTCCCACCAAGAAATCGGAAGTATTCTCCACAGCAGTGGATGGTCAAAGCAACGTAGAAATCCATGTTCTCCAAGGTGAACGGGAATTTGCTAACGACAACAAGAGTTTGGGAACCTTCCGCCTTGATGGTATTCCCTCAGCACCACGGGGCGTACCTCAGATTGAAGTGATCTTTGACATCGACGCTAACGGTATCCTCAACGTAACTGCTAAGGATAAAGGTACTGGTAAGGAACAATCCATCAGCATTACAGGTGCTTCCACTTTGGATAAATCTGATGTTGACCGGATGGTGAGAGAAGCTGAACAAAACGCTTCTTCCGACAAAGAACGTCGTGAGAAAATTGAACGTAAGAACCAAGCTGATTCCTTGGCTTACCAAGCTGAGAAGCAGTTGCAAGAATTAGGTGATAAAGTTCCTGAAGCTGACAAAACCAAAGTTGAAGGTTTAGTCAAAGAACTGCGTGAAGCAGTAGCTAAGGAAGATGATGAGCAAATTAAGAAGCTGACACCTGAATTGCAACAAGCACTATTTGCAGTTGGTAGCAACATCTATCAACAAGCTGGTGGTGGTGCTGCGCCTGGTGGACCCAGCCCTTCGGATGGTGGCCCCACTCCTCCTCCTTCCGGTAGCGGTGATGATGTAATTGATGCTGACTTCACTGAAAGCAAGTAATTGATCTGGTGGTTAAGGATGCGTAGGCATAGCCCGTCGTAGACATCGCATCCTTAACTCTTCTTACCCACCTAAGCATTAGCCTGGGTGGGGATTTTTTTTAGGTAATCAACTGCTACCTATTAATAAAGAGGTAAATTATACCAATTCAAATAATGTTGGCGACAGATAAATTCTTTGTAAGGGCACGGCATCCGCAATCTTTTGGTATGTCAAATATCTTACTGGTGCCGTGCCCCTACTCATCTGTCGCGTTCTTTTTTCAAAATGGTATTACCTTCACCCTAATTAATTTTGAATTTTGAATTTTGAATTACTATGTCCTATCCACAAGCACCTTGGATACTGCAAGGCGAGGCTGTGCAGACTCTGCATTTAGTCAATGTTGAGCAAGTGCGGTCTTTAGTTCCTTTAGAGTTAGATATTATCTCTGTCTGGCCTGGTAAAACTGTTGCTAGTGTCTATTTATCCTATTACGGTTCTAACTCAGTGCTGGAGTATAGCGAGTTAATTGTTGTTCCTGCAGTAGTTAGTTATCAGGGTAAAATAGGCGGTTGGATTTCCCATATTTATGTAGACCATGTTGATTCGGTAGCTGGAGGTCGGGAAATTTGGGGATTACCAAAAGAATTAGCTGATTTTGAATGGCAAGAAAACAATGTAACTGTTCGCCAAGGAAACCGCAAGTTGTGTACTCTCAATTACACTCAACAAAGTTTGGCGTGGCGGCAATCGTTAGATGCTTCTGGTTTCAGTGCTATAAATAATGATTTATTATTATTTTCAGTCGGAATGAAATCTCGCTTGGGTTTGATTAGTTCAAAGCTAGAGGTTCCCCGAGAAAGTCCTTTTGCGGGAATAGGTTTAGGTCAGCCATTTTTAACTATAAGTTCTCAAGAAATGAGCTTAAAAGTAAGTGCGCCGGAAGTGGTGGGACAGCGCAAAGTTGAAGTAATTTTATAGATAAAATTGCTGAGAAGCGATCGCACTCACAGCAAGTTTGAGATATCTCAGTTTTTTTAATTCTACTCCGGCGCTGTTTCACATCAGCGCCATACCTCTGCAACAGAACTGTCAAAAACAATTTTTATAATTAGTAGTAAATCTAACTATCGCTGCGATCGCTGTTTATAGTTGCAATTAAAGCTAGATGTGAATATTTAGTTTTAGCAACGGCATAAAAACACGGAAATAATTTCTACTATCAAGAACTATTTCACACCAGAGTAATATCCGTGCAACAAAAGCGTCAAAAACGATATCTATAATTAGTAGTACATCTAAATATCCTTCCAGACAGCAATGCAAAACCAACCACGCGACGGAGACAATTTCTCAAACAACAATTCATTGAATACATCTGGTACTAAACACCGTAATCATGCACCCTGGACTAAGGCAGCTGCCTCTCTTTCGCTGGTGCTGCTGGGATCTGGGATGACATTGGCAGGTGGCTATTTAGCTGGACAGCCTCAAAAGCTATCTCAGAGTGCATCGAATTTGGCAGTTAGTCCAGTAAATGCTGCACCTCCAATTACAGCAGGTACAGACCCCAACTTTGTCACAGAGGTAGTGCAAAGAGTAGGCCCGGCTGTGGTACGAATTAACTCTTCACGCACAGTCAAAACTCAGTTACCAGAAGAATTTAACGATCCATTTTTCCGCCGTTTCTTTGGTTCTCAACTACCACAAGGAAACCAAGTACAAAGGGGTACTGGTTCTGGCTTTATCATTGGTAAAGATGGTCGGATTTTGACTAATGCCCACGTAGTAGACGGTGCTGATACTGTGACAGTTATTCTCAAAGATGGTCGCAGTTTTCAAGGTAAGGTATTAGGCAAAGACGAGTTAACAGATGTTGCTGTGGTGAAAATTCAAGCAGATAATTTACCAACAGTCAGCCTTGGTAACTCTGACCAATTGCAACCAGGACAATGGGCGATCGCGATCGGTAATCCTCTAGGGTTAGATAATACTGTCACAACCGGGATTATCAGCGCTACCGGACGGAGTGGCAATCAAATTGGTGCGTCTGATAAACGAGTTGAATTTATTCAAACCGACGCAGCAATTAACCCCGGTAACTCTGGCGGGCCTTTGCTGAATTCCCGTGGTGAAGTCATTGGTATGAATACCGCCATTATTCAAGGCGCGCAAGGCTTGGGCTTTTCTATCCCCATCAATACAGCACAACGTATTTCTAATCAACTAATAGCTACAGGTAAAGCACAACACCCATATTTGGGAATTCAAATGGTGGGTTTGACACCGGAATTAAAGCAAAACATCAACTCAGATCCTAATAGTGGTTTGAGTGTGGCAGAAGATAAAGGTGTTTTAGTTGTGAAAGTCGTGCCGAATTCACCAGCAGCTAAAGCCGGAATTCGTGCAGGTGACGTGATTCAAAAACTCAATGGTCAAACAGTAACAGACGCTAGCAGTATCCAAAAAGCTGTAGATAATAGCGAAATTGGTGGCGATGTGCGCTTAGAGTTGCGACGCAATGGGCAAAATGTCAGTGTTGCGGTGCGTCCTGGTGCTTTCCCAACTAATTTAGTGCAATAGTACTGAGTCGGGATGATCCGAGAATCAGATATTTAAGGGAAAGCGATCGCAAATTTGCGATCGCTTTTTTATATGATCGGTGTCTATGCAATAACTTTTACCTAGTCAAGAGTCAAAAGTCTATGCAAACAACTTTTGACCCTTGACAATACCTTAAGCCCCCAAAGCTGCTACTGTCTTCTCCTGATCCAACTTGAGAATTAATACTCCCAAAGGTGGTAAACACAAGTCTAAGGAATAAGGACGATTGTGTAATGACCAATCATCTGTCCATTTACCGCCCAAGTTACCCATGTTACTACCGCCATATTGACGGGAATCACTATTAAATAACTCGGTATAAAAGCCTTTTTCTGGTACGCCTATACGGTAATGAGAATGGGGTTGAGGTGTAAAATTACAAACCACAACCACAAAATTTTCTGAATCTTTGTCACGGCGAATGAAGGAAACCACACTATGACGGTTGTCGCTACAGTCAATCCACTCAAAACCAGGTTCGGCAAAATCTTGGGTGTATAAGGTTGGTTCGCTGCGGTAGAGGTGGTTCAACTCTTGGAAAAATTGTTTTAACTGTTGGTGTGGCTCATATTGCAGCAAGTGCCATTCTAAATCACCCCACACATTCCACTCGCTCCATTGCCCAAATTCCATGCTCATAAACATGGTTTTCTTACCTGGGTGAGCGAACATATAACTAAATAAACAACGTATATTAGCTAACTTCTGCCATGTATCCCCTGGCATTTTGCCAATCATATTGCTCTTACCATGCACGATTTCATCGTGGGACAGAGCCAGCATGAAGTTTTCGCTGTGGTTGTACCACATACTAAAAGTGACATTGTTTTGATGGAACTGGCGGAACCAAGGGTCCATGCTGAAGTAGTCCAGCATATCGTGCATCCAACCCATGTTCCACTTTAAGTTAAAGCCCAGACCACCTGTGTAGGTAGGCCAAGATACCATTGGCCACGAAGTGGATTCCTCTGCAACGGACAGCGCGCCAGGAAAATAGCTGAAAATTAGATAATTTACCTGACGCAGAAACTCGGCAGCTTCCAGATTTTCCCTACCACCATACTGATTAGGTAGCCATTCTCCCGGTTTACGGCAATAGTCGAGGTAAAGCATAGAAGCTACAGCATCGACGCGAATACCATCAATATGGTATTTGTCAAACCAGAAGAGGGCATTTGCTACTAGGAAATTACGCACTTCGTGGCGCGAGTAATTAAATACCAGCGTTCCCCATTCTTTATGTTCGCCTTTACGCGGGTCAGCGTGTTCGTAGAGGTGACTACCATCGAAGAAAGCTAAACCATGTCCATCTTTAGGGAAGTGGCCGGGAACCCAATCTACAAGCACACCGATGCCATTTTGATGACATTGGTCAACAAAATACATGAAATCTTCAGGAGTACCAAACCGAGAGGTGGGCGCATAGTAGCCAGTCACCTGATAACCCCAAGAGCCATCAAAGGGATGCTCTGCAATTGGTAAAAGCTCTACATGGGTATAACCGAGTTCTTTAACGTAGGGAATAAGTCTCTCGGCTAGTTCGCGATAGGTGAGGAAACGTGCGCCGGGTTTAAGTTCAGAAACTACAACTACAGGTTCAGTTTCACCATTGGGTAATTTTGCAGGTTCCGCAGTAGAAGCGTGTAACCAAGAACCTATATGCACTTCATAAACTGACACAGGCTGAGTTAGAGGATCGGTATGTCGACGTTTTTCTAACCAGTCGCGATCGCTCCAATTGTAACTATCTAAGTCAGTGACAATTGATGCAGTTTTTGGACGAGGTTCCTGTTGGAAACCGTAAGGATCGGATTTTTCGTAAATGTGACCTTCAAAATTTTTGATTTCATATTTATAGTGTTCTCCCACTCCTAATTCAGGAATAAACAATTCCCAAACGCCAGTGGGGCCTTTTCGCATTTGGTGTTTGCGTCCATCCCAGCTATTAAAATCTCCCAACAGAGAAACGTTACGAGCATTGGGTGCCCAAACTGCAAAATAAACGCCCTTTACGCCATCTACTTCTGTGACGTGCGCTCCCAACTTTTCATAAATTCGGTGGTGATTACCCTCACCAAACAAATGTAAATCAAAGTCTGTTAAGTGCGGAGATCTAAAAGCATAAGGATCGTAGGTGACACGCTCATGTTCCCCTTCTTTAATCCGTAACTGGTAATTTGCTAGTTCTCCCGTCTCAATAATGCATTCAAAAAAATTCGGATGGTGGGCTGTTTGCATTGGGTACTCTTTGCGTTCCTGTGGAATCACAACCCAAGCCGCACTTGCATTTGGTAAGTAGGCTCGCACCGCCCAGACATTTTTGCCATTCTGCTCTATGAGATGAGAACCCAGTACTTCAAAGGGGTCTTGATGTTGATTCCAAACGATGCGGTTAACCTGTTCAGGAGCGATCGTGGTCATGGACATTAAAGCTACCTACTTGAAATAAAGTGATTGACTAAAAAGGCTTTTGTAAAATATATATATATTCTTTACATTTATTTGCAATTTTGTCGCCACCGTTATCGTACATCAGAAATGGGTAATGGGTAATTGGTAATGGGAGATTGGGGACTGGGGAACTCGGGGCCCCCTCTGGGGATAAGGGGTAATAGGGATTGGGGACTGGGGACTGGGGACTAGGGAAAATAATTGAATAACTTTTGACTTTTGGCAAACCCCAAACACCAAACACCAAATGTATTAAATTCCTAAAAAGGGGAAAAGTTGGAGCAAGCCTTTACGTATTCTGAGTAAGAAGATTTGATCCCGAATTTTGGGATCTAGCTGTCGGGGTGGGATGACTTGTAGTTGCTCTTGTAATTGAGCGTATTCGGCGGCAGTTAGCGGTTTACCATCAACAGGCGATCGCGCTTCTATAATGATCTGTGTGCGTAATATCTCTTCTGGTATGTCTTCTACTGGTGGTAATGCCATTGCTTTTGTCCCCCAATGGCTACTTAAACCCACCAGAATGGTGATACTAATGCTCAAAAGGAAAAATTTGATCCGCTTCATAACACCTCGCAGCGGGACTAGAGGAAAAACAATAGAGACGAAATTAATTCCATCCCCATTAGCTTTGGCAATCAAATCCTGTAACTGAGATTGGGGTTGCTTGATTCTATCTACTTTGATATTTTCAAACCCTATCGAGCGCGATATCTAGCAACTTATATATTTTTGACAAATTTTGAATGCAATTTTGAATATTTAATTTACTTATAGTTGAGAGCAAGTTGGGCTGGAAAATAATGCTTAACGATTGAATGATATATTTTCTTCTATCTTGCAGGATTCAGAATAAATATAGGGGAGTTAGCTGCTCGATTGTTGAGAATTCCCAATTTCGTGCAAGCTAAACGCTATCTAGGCTAGAGAAAGTGCGCGCACTCTAATAGTCAAAGCTCTGAATTACCCAAATCATTGAATAGAAAGGCATTGGCTCAAAGTAATACACCTCTTCACCAATGCCCTCTATGTTGGAAATTCAGTTAACAAAAACTTGAGCTAACTCAAGTTTTCATTTAGCAACACGAGATTACTTAGTTATTAATCTCCACTACATAGCGCAAGCGATGCAGTGAACATCGTAGTTACTAACTTGTTTTGAGCTTGAGTAAGATCGAGCTACTAGGGGGTCTTAGTTGGAGTAGCTGCAGGAGTAGTTGCAGTAGATGGGGTAGTCGCTGTAGTAGTTGGGGCTTTGGTTGCAGTTCCAGAATCAGTGGGTTCGCCTGTAGCTGCTGGACTGGTTGTGGCAGTACCACCAGTACCACCTTCGCCACCACCGCCACCACCTTCACAAGCACCTAGAAATGTTGCCAGACTTAACATTAAAGCCAAACCAAAGATTTTTGTTTTCATAACTCCTCGTTCACCATTTATGGCAAGATAAAATTTTCGCCTGATGAATACGATACCCTATTTGTTGCTTTTTTTTAAAATCCTTTGAGGTACATATTTTGCAGGCAATACAATCAAAGATTTTTTCTTGAGGGTAACATTATCAGCAGGCTTGGGTAATTAGTTTCTCTTAACTAAGCAAGAAGATAACTTAATCACTCCAGTTGAGATTTGGATAATTAGGTAGCAATTCGGGATATCATACCAAAAATTGTGATGTTGTCGCAGACACTTGCCGCTTGCTGCCCAGCATTGCCATACTTTAGAGGCGATGCCCAAAGGTTTCAGTTGTCCTGGTGCAGTTCGCTGATTGCTAGTATTGCAATACTCAAGTGATGCAAACCTTGGTGCAGCTACCTGTCAAAACACTGAAAAGGGTTTAGGGTGTTATTTGTGCTGATTGCATAAGGGGGATTGGAACCTTAGCAAAAACAGACAACCAAATCTAAAATACAGTTTTTTCACCTCAAGAAAAAGTTATGGCTGCTGTTCGTAAATCAGCTGTTTCTGCAACGGGTAATTGGTTTCGACGAGATTCTACTCCTTCTGGAGTGAAGAGGCGTTCAGCATATAGAAACTCAGCTGCGCCTAGAATGTCTCAACCTGCTGTTGAACCTTCACCAGTACCCTCAACAAGACAACGGCGTTCCTCAAAAAATGTATCTGTTGGTTCCACAAATGGCTTGGTTATGCCAACTACCATGCCGTCTGGTAAACAACAAACTGCTAATCTCAAAGGGCAATTAAGTACTGCGAGTACTGTACATAAAAATTCCCGGTTGGGTTTCCTCAAGTTGCCGGGAACGAATAACTCTAGCAATTTACCTGTGTGGCTGTTGCGCTTTTATACATTACATCGCTATTCCTCTGTGCTGACATTTTTGTTAGTAGCAACAACACTCATGGTTTATGGTTGGACAGTTTATTCACAAGAGCTTTGGAGTCAGGGATATCGGAGATTGCAAAGCCTGCAACGCCATGAACGGCAGTTGACGACAACTAACGCCACCCTAACTAATAAAATGGCGCAAGAAGCAGAACAACCCACAGCAGGATTTGTATCCCCAACTCCAGCGCGTACAATTTTCTTGCCGCCTGCCAATAATAATCCTAATTCCACACCTACTGAGACCACACCTAATTTGCCAACGCAGCCGCCAACTTCCTCGCAGCTGGGATATTAAATTTAAAAGTCATGGTCATTAGTCGTTGGTCATGAGGATTAATACCAATTCGTAATTTGTAATTTGTAGCTCTTCGTAAGTAATTCGTAGTTTGTAATTATGAAAGTCAGATTTAATCTATGTTTAGAGGGTTTAATCTGTTGCTCTATTAGAGAGAATTGGTATAAAACTTGTGGCTCATGACTAATGGCAAAGGACATGGATAAATCTAAATGCGTAAGTCACCAAGTAGAAGTAAATTCCAAAATTTTCGGACTGCCAATTTTACCCGGCAGAGGAAGGGTACTCAACGAGGGTTAATAGAAAAGCCTACTCCTACCAGCCAAGAACCAATACCCAATACGAGAACGCGACTGTTGATCGCATGGGGTTTATTGATGGCAGCAGGGTTAGGTTTAGCAATTAATTTGTATCAACTACAAATAGTTAACGGAGCAAAACTCACAGAAAAGGCGCGCAAGCAACAAATGGTGAATTTGCGACCTTTTATGCCCCGTCGTCCAGTTATAGATCGTGGTAATAATTTGTTAGCAATTGACCGTCCTGTATATACGGTCTTTGCTCATCCCAAGTTATTTGATAAACCTAATGAAGAAATAGCACAGCTGCTGGCACCTATCTTAAATAAAGATGCTGCTGACTTGGTGAAAATATTTGAAAGTAAAAAAAGTGGTATTACATTAGTTCCGGCATTACCCGAAGAACTTGCCGATCGCTTTATGCGGTTAAATTTAAATGGGTTTGAATTTGTGCAAAAATACGCCAGATTTTACCCCCAAGAAGATTTAGCTGCTGATATCGTAGGTTATGTTAATCTTGACCGCCGTGGTCAGGCTGGAGTCGAATATAGTCAGGAGAAGTTACTCGAACGTTCTGTGCAAACGGTGCGCTTAAGTCGTGCTGGAAATGGTGCATTAATGCCAGATCATGCACCAGAAGGATTTTTGCACTTTGATGACTTGCAATTACAACTAACTATCGATAGTAGGTTGCAAAGGGCAGCTCGTTCTGCACTCAAACAACAGATGGAAAAGTTTGGTGCAAAACGAGGTGGAGTAATTGTCATGGATGCAGCCGACGGTTCCCTATTGGCTTTGGTTTCCCAACCTAGTTACGATCCAAATCAATATTCTAAAGCCGATATTTCACTATTTAAAAACTGGACAGTAGCGGATCTGTACGAACCAGGCTCGACTTTTAAACCCTTAAATGTCGCGATCGCTCTCGAAAATGGTGTCATTAGATCAGACGATACCTTTAACGATCCTGGTTCAATTCAAGTAGCTGACCGCATTATTAAAAATGCTCAGAACAAAAGCTACGGGCGGATTAATATTGCTCAAATTTTGCAACATTCTAGCAATATTGGCATGGTGCAAATTATCCAAAGATTACAGCCCAATATTTACTACAACTGGCTAGAACGCTTGGGGTTAGGTCAAACTGTTGATACAGATTTACCTTTTGAAGTTGGAAGTCGCCTCAAAAGCCAAGAAGAATTTATTTCTTCACCCATTGAACCTGCAACCACTTCCTTTGGTCAAGGCTTTTCTTTAACTCCATTACAGCTAGTACAAATGCATGGTGCTTTAGCTAATGGCGGTAAATTAGTTACGCCTCATGTCGTCAAAGGACTAGTTGATAGCAAAGGGCAGATGCATTATTTACCTAATCGTCCCATGCCACGGCAAATTTTCTCACCTGCAACCACCCAACGGGTAGTAGAAATGATGGAAACTGTGGTTTCGGAAGGGACTGGTAAAGTAGCACAAATTCCTGGCTATCGCATCGCAGGTAAAACAGGTACAGCCCAAAAAGCAAGTGCTTCTGGTGGTTACCAAGTAGGGGCAAGAATCACAAGTTTTGTGGGAATTTTACCTGTAGAAGCTCCTCGTTATGTAGTTTTAGCTTTAGTAGACGAACCAAAAGGAGAAAACGCCTATGGTTCCACCGTGGCTGCACCAATTGTCAAAGCTGTCATGGAAGCCTTGATTCCCATTGAACAAATTCCCCCAAGTTCAACAGTGAATCCAGTACCAGCAGATACGGGGAATTGATTGAGGGGGGTAATGGGGACTGGGGACTGGGTAATGGGTAATGGGTAATGGGTAATGGAAAATTCTCCCCTGCTTCCTCTGCACCCCTGCTTCCTTATCCCCCTGCTTCCCCAGTCCCTAATCCCCAGTCCCCGATCCCCACATTGTATGGAGTAATTTCGGCAAGGCGATCGCCTTCATTGCCATAAGTTAAATAAATGCTCAAATAACTATCTGGTTGGTAAGGCATCCTTTCTGACCACTCGATGGCGACAATTCCCGGTGTCACCTCAAAGCCTTCCCAGTATGTTTCTAAGTTTAAGGCGGCAACTTCTTGTGGTTCTAAACGATATAAATCCAAATGGTAAAGAGGTAGCCGTCCTTCTGTATATTCATTAATAATTGTAAAAGTAGGACTGACAATAGACTCAGTAATTCCTAAACCCTGGCCAATGCCTTGTACTAAGGTAGTTTTACCAGCACCTAAATCACCTTCGAGTAAAATTACACTGCCAGCATGAAGAGATTTTCCCAGAGAAATACCCAAATTTAGGGTTGCTTCTGCATTGGCGAGGATAATTTTGGTTTTATCTGCCATGATGCGCTCCACTGTACCACCGCAATAAAACTCGTGCTAGTTTCTGGGGATTGTGTCGTACACAACCTGTTTCATCTTCAAATAAAATATTCGCTGGCACAATTCTACGTCCTAGTTGGGTGACAGCTTCGCGATCGAGGAAGACAGGATGGGAATTTTGTTGAGCGTAGCGGATGAGTGACTTAGCTGAGGGGGATTTTTTATGTACCAGCACAGCATCGAATAGCCGTCTTCCTCCTGTAGATGCATCAATAGCTCTGATATGGTCAGAAACAGTATAACCTTCAGTTTCTCCTGGTTGAGTCATAATATTGCAGACATAGATGCGGAGAGCATCAGTTTGTGCGATCGCATCGGCAATTTCTGGTACTAACAAATTCGGAATCAAGCTTGTATAAAGGCTACCCGGGCCAATAATAATATAGTCAGCTTCTTTAATGGCTCTAATTGCGGCTGGTAAAGCTGGCGGATTTGCTGGAATACAGCCAAGTTTCACAATGCGTCCCCCAGCTTTGGGAATGCTAGATTCACCTTCAATCCGGCGACCATCGGCTAATTCTGCCCACAGACGCACATCGCTGAGAGTAGCTGGTAAAACTTGTCCTCTGACTGCCAGGACTTTAGAACTAGCTGCCACAGCCCGTTCTAAATCCCCAGTAATATCACTCATTGCAGTTAAAAATAAATTACCAAAACTATGGCCATTTAAACCATCTCCAGCCCGAAAGCGATATTGAAATAATTCTGTGAGTAATTTTTCTTCATCTGCTAACGCTGCCAAACAGTTGCGAATATCCCCTGGTGGTAGAACGCCAAATTCTTGGCGCAAGCGTCCAGAAGATCCACCATCATCAGCAACAGTTACAATGGCCGTAATATTAGCGCTGTAAGTTTTTAAGCCCCTTAGCAAAGTAGAAAGACCTGTACCACCACCAATTACCACCATTTTTGGCCCTCGGTACAAGCGGTGATGTGCCAACAGTACATCAATTAATTCTTCTTCACCTTCTGGTCTTAATACCTTAGTAATTGAGCCGACAGTGCGGGTTTGTCCCCAAAGCAGCAATAGCAAGCCACACAGTAGTACCAAAGGGCCACTAATATAGTTGGGTAAGAGGTCACTCAGAAAGCTCAGAAACCCCTTAAGTAATTCTATAGTCCAAAAAATTGGGGTCAGCTTAATCCAAATAGCTAACCCCAAACTCGCCAGCAATACTCCTCCAACACTGATGAGTAACCAACGTTTAACCGATAAACCTGGGGATAACCACTTAAACCATTGGTTGACTCGATGGGAAGTGCGGCCGCGTGACTGCTGTTGCAGAGAATTAATTGCTTGTCTAAAAAAACCGATTGACATAGCTAGTTGGGAGCAGTGGGACAAATAATAATTAACAGAAAATGTAACTAAGTGGTTTAAATACCAAGTATAGACTTATGAAAAATTTTCATCTCTATAGACTTTGAGTAAATCATCAAAGTTGCCAGCATTTACCCTCAGATCACAATTTATTGAGTAAAAGCGAATTTAATGGAAAAACGCATTTTAGGATTAGATCCCGGATTAGCAATTTTAGGATTTGGGGTAATTAACTGCAAAAAAAATGAAGCCAAGATCCAAGACACAACCGTTCAGATGGTTGATTTTGGCGTAATTAGTACACCCGCAAATGCGGAGATGGGACAACGGCTGTGTACCTTATTTGACGATTTGCACACCCTGATGGAAGAGTTGCAACCTGACTTAGTTGCGATCGAGAAATTATTCTTCTATCGTATGTCAAGTACTATTCTGGTTGCACAAGCACGGGGTGTAATCATGTTAGCTTTGGCACAGCGTCGTCTCCCTTATGTGGAGTTTACCCCTGCCCAAATTAAACTAGCGTTAACGGGATATGGTAATGCTGAAAAGTATGAAGTGCAAGAGGCAGTGGCAAGAGAGTTAAATTTGGAGGATATACCTAAGCCAGACGATGCCTCAGATGCCCTGGCTGTGGCTTTAACGGCATGGTTTCAAGTTTAACTTTAATAGAGTTGGAAACTAATTCGTATATTGTAAACTAACACAAGATTTACGTAAAAAGCTTATGCTTAAAATGTAAAATTTTAAGTAGGGATTTAACAAAAAATTTTAGTTTCCCACTTTATTATTGTTTACAACTGAATAAGTTCAGAGTTAAGCCTTTAATCCTAAATTGTTGCAAAACTGTTTCAAAAAGAATTACTCAAGATTGAGGATAATTAGAGATTGAGTTACTTTTCAAATAACCCAATCTCCGCTTTGAGTGCGAAACTAAGCCCTCAAGACTAAATGTCTAAGCGCTAAAGTACTTCGCTACTGGATGATAAGTAATAATCGCCGTTGTAGACTGTTCTGGATAAAGTTGCTCGCTTTCATCCATATACAAGTTAATCCTGTCAGTCTCCAATAGAGCCAGTTGCTTGTACTGATCCTGAATATTTGGACAAGCGGGATAGCCGAAACTATACCGGGAACCACGATAACGCTGTGCGAGGATATCTCGAATATTATCCGGCTCCTCAGCAGCAAAACCCAACTCCCTACGAATGCGGGCGTGTGTCCACTCTGCCAAGGCTTCTGCTACTTGCACCGCTAAACCGTGAAAATACAAATAATCGGTGTATTGATTATCTGCAAATAACTTCTGGGCGTATTCTGTTGCAATTTCTCCTACAGTTACCGCTTGCATAGGGAAGACATCAATGATTCCCGAATCTTTGAGTGCAAAGAAATCTGCAATACACAGCCGCTTCAAAGACTTCTGCCGAGGAAATTCAAAACTTGCTTTTACCTCTGCATTCTCTGCGCCTCTAGAATTCGGATCGTAAACATACAAAGTATTGCCCTCAGACTGACAAGGAAAATACCCATAAATTACTTGAGGATGCAACAGATTTTCATTGATAATCTTCTGTTTCCACTGTTCTAAAATCGGGTAAACCTTTTCGCCTAAGAAAGCTTGATATTCTTCCTTTGTTTGTTCCTTGGGTTTGCGGAATTGCCATTGTCCGGCAATTAAGGCTTGCAAATCTAAATACCAGAATAATTCTTCTAAAGAAATATCTTCAGGCTGCAATAACTTTGTTCCCCAAAAAGGTGGAGTCGGACGTTCAATATCTACTGCTACAGCTTCAGAACGTCTAGTATCAATTTCAGTGCTGAGTTCTGAGTGCTGAGTTTTGGGTTTTGAGGTTTTAGTTTTGGAGGATGAGTCTTGAATTGCAGGTTCATCTGTGACGACTTCATCTAAAAATCCTTGCAAATCATCCCAATTACCAGCAGTTTTTGCTGGCATTAATTTATCCATGAAATGCAAATCAGAGAATGCATCTTTGCCATAAACTACTTTACCTTTGTAAGTATTTTGGCAATCTTCATGCACAAATTTTGGAGTCAGTGCTGCACCACCTAAAATTACGGGGACTGTAATTCCTTTTTCGTTGAAAACTTCTAAGTTTTCTTTCATGAAGGCGGTAGATTTTACTAGCAAACCACTCATAGCAATACAATCAGGTTTGTGCTGTTCGTAAGCTTGAATGATGCTTTCTACTGATTGTTTAATGCCTAAATTAATTACTTTGTAGCCGTTATTAGAAAGAATGATATCCACTAGGTTTTTACCAATGTCGTGGACATCACCTTTCACTGTGGCAATAATGACGGTTCCTTTGGCATTATTCCCAGCCTCAGATTTTTCCATAAAAGGTTCGAGGTATGCTACCGCCGATTTCATGGTTTCCGCTGACTGCAACACAAAGGGTAACTGCATTTGTCCGGAACCGAACAACTCACCTACCACTTTCATCCCATCCAAGAGAAAGGTATTGATAATTTCTAGAGGAGGATAGATTTCTAAGGCTTTTTTGAGTTGTGTTTCTAAACCAATGCGTTCGCCGTCAATAATATGACGCTTCAACCGTTCTTCAATGGGGAGATTTTGATCAACGCCTTTATCGCGTTTTGTCGTCACTCCCGCAAACACAGTGGTAAGTTCTCCCAAAGGATCGTAAACGCAGACATCACCCTCAAACCGCCGCTCATCATAAATCAACTGCTGACAAATTTCTTGATGGCGTGGTTCAATCTTGGCAAGTGGTAAAATCTTGCTAGCGCTGACAATGGCTGCATCCATGCCCACGCTCATCGCTTCGTGTAAAAACATCGAATTGAGCACAATCCGGGCGGCGGGGCTAAGACCAAAAGAGATGTTAGAAACACCCAAAATTACGTGACATCCTGGCAATTCTTGGCGAATGCGGCGAATCGCTTCAATAGTGGCTTTACCATTGGCTCTATCTTCCTCAATCCCTGTAGAGATAGGTAAAGCTAAGGTGTCAAAGAAAATTTCCTCGGGAGCAATACCATATTCTACAGCTTGACGATAGGCACGTTGAGCGATCGCAAATTTTTTCTCGGCGGTGCGCGCCATTCCTTCTTCGTCAATTGTGCCAATTACTACTCCAGCACCGTATTTCTTCGCTAATTCCAACACCTTAAGGAAACGCGGTTCGCCATCTTCGTAGTTGGTGGAATTGAGTAAACATTTACCACCAGCGACTTTTAACCCGGCTTCCATCTTTTCCCATTCAGTGGAATCCAGCATCAAGGGTAATGTCACATTATTGACAATGCGCGAAACTAGTTCGTGCATATCCCGTACCCCATCACGCCCCACATAATCGACGTTGACATCTAAGACATGGGCACCTTCTTTGACCTGCGCCCTCGCCATCGAAACGAGTCCATCCCAATCTTCGGCGTTTAGCAACTCGCGGCATTTTTTGGAACCACTGGCGTTGAGGCGTTCGCCCACAATTAAGAAAGAGTTATCTTGCTCGTAGGGCTGAGTGGTGTAAATTGATGCGGCTGCTGGTTCTAAGCTAGGCTGTCTAACTTTCGGCTTTAGTTCTTTGGCAATTTCTGCTAATTGTTGAATGTGTTCTGGACGTGTCCCACAGCAACCCCCAATCACTTGGACACCCAAATCTTCAACAAAATGCATCAAAGACATCCGTAATTCCATCGGTGTTAAGCGGTAGTGGGCTTTACCACCAACGTTTTCTGGTAAACCTGCGTTAGGAATACAAGAAACAGTAAAAGGTGAATGTTCTGCCAAATATTTAATATGTGGCTTCATCAAATCTGGGCCAGTAGCACAGTTGAGACCGAGAACATCAATGGCATAAGGTGCCAAAATTGTCAGGACAGCGCTGATTTCGGTTCCTACCAGCATTGTCCCCATACTTTCCATTGTCACCGATACCATCAACGGACGGCGATCGCCTTTTTTGGCAAATACTTCTTCAATACCGTTGAGTGCGGCTTTGATTTGCAACACATCTTGGCAAGTCTCAACAATAAATAAATCAACTCCGCCATCCCACAGCGCTTCTGCTTGTTCTGCAAAGGCTGTTTTTAACGTGTCAAAGTCGATATGTCCCAAAGTCGGGAGTTTAGTTGTGGGGCCAATAGAACCCGCTACAAACCGGGGTTTTTCAGGCGTAGAAAATTCTGCTGCTACACCCTTAGCTAATTCTGCGGCTTTCTTGTTCAGATAATATGTCTGATCCGCCAAGTCATATTCTGCCAAAACAATCGAAGTTGCACCAAAAGTATCCGTTTCAATGACATCTGCACCCGCAGCCAAAAAATCACGGTGAACCTTGGCGACAGCTTCCGGTTTAGTATGAATGAGGTATTCGTTACAACCTTCATACTGGGGCCCACCAAAATCTTCAGCCGTCAGGTTTTGGGTTTGCAGATTAGTACCCATTGCACCGTCAAAGACAATCACCGGTGCATCTGGACTATGTAAGCGTTCAAGAAAAGACTGAGTAATATTTGCCATGCGGAAATTAATTAGTCCTGTATTATTTAGACCTAACTTAATTATTTTCTAAAATTTACAAATTTTCGGCAGGCTGGAATAAAATCAGACTTTGTTGGGCATGGGGCATGGGGCATTGGGCATGATAATTGGTAATGGGTAATGGGTAATGGGTAATAGGTAATAGGTAATAGGTAATTGAATTTGTCATCTCCCTCATCCCCAGTCCCCAGTCCCCAGTCCCCAATCCCCAGTCCCCAATCCCCAGTCCCCAATCCCCAATCCCCAATCCCTAATTCTCCTCATACTGCGATCGCTCCCGTATCCAATCTAATAAAATCGGATTGACTAATTCTGGTGCTTCGTCTTGGGGACAATGTCCCACGCCTTCGAGGGGAATAAACTTTTGGACTTGGGGGTAGTTGGCTAATTCTCTACCTAAAGCTATTGGTTCCCAAGGGTCGGCTGTTCCCCAAATCATAATTGCTGGACAGGGTAGTACAGGTAAAAGGTCTTCTGGTAAGGGGCCTGTAGAATAACTGGTAAAAGCTAAGAATACTGCTACTGCGCCCGGATCTCTGGCAGGTGCAGTTAAAATATCTACTAACTCGTCTGTTACCGCTTCAGAATTAGCGTAGGCTTGCAACAAAATCTTCCGTACAGTTTTTGGTTTAGCAACTTGATTAAAAAAGAACTCGCCAATTGGTTTAATAGATAAGACTCGCTGAAGCAAGGGTGCGCCCACGCGACGCGACCAAGGTAAACTTACCCGTTTGCGATCGTGTAATAATCGCAATGAGCAGTTGAGCAATGCTACCCCTAAGGCTATTTCTGGGTTGCTTACGGCTGCTTGCATAGCCACAATACAGCCAATAGAATTTCCTACCAAAAAAGCGGGCCCACCTACCACCTCACGACAAAAATCTGCTACTTGCTGTCCCCAGTTTTCTAAGGTGTAGGCAATTTTTTCGCCTGGCTTGGGTTTAGCGGAACCACCAAAGCCAATTAAATCAATGGCATAAACACGGCAATTTGCAGCTAATACGGGGATATTGTGCCGCCAGTGCCACCAAGAGGCTCCAAAGCCATGTATCATCACAACTGCTGGCCCAGCACTTCCTTGAGTTTGATAGGAAATGGAAAATTCTTGCCAAACCCAAGTTTTACTTGCGGTAAATCCATTGATAGAAGTCTTCATAAGCAGTTTGTGAAATAGAACTTACTAAATGCTGGAACCTGACCTAGATTGTTTTGCCATTGCCATCTTTGTTGAATTTTTATAAAAATCTTGAAGTTTTGAAAATAATTAGATTCTATATGCAGGAGCAGAAAAAACACTGTGAAACCCTTAACAGACAGCATATTTTGCTGGTGACGGTGTACCGTTGTTATTGATGATACTTCATATTTCTTCATACTATAGATTGTTAGCCAGATAAATATTTCCTATCGTCTGGTCTATCAAAATTCTCCAGTTTGATATTAGAGGCATTACTTTAAGTGTAAGGGCTAATTTTTAACGTATCTAGTATTTACACTTAAATTATAAGTGTTTCTTAATACCTATTTTGTTGTATATTATTATTTAAAGGCATCAGTAAATTTTCATATTTTAAATTAGTTTATATTTATCTCTTGATAAATGAATATAATTATAAGCTTATACTTTCCTCAAAGCTTGGTTTAGTGATGGCAGATAAATAATTGAATTGCTTTTATGGTTGTACAGAGTAAAATGATGAGAACTTGTCATTTAAAGTCGTTACAGCTACGAGTATTGAAGCTAAATTTATATTATTTAGAAGTGCCATTAAGAAAATAGGAGATAGGATTTGATTTACCTGCAAGATGATTATTTGAATTTTTCGTAGATTCAAAGCAATCAATTACACCCAATAACTAAAATGATGGGGCTAATTTGACGAATATTGCTCTGACAAAGATTTTTGCCAATAAAAATAGAACCTGTAATAGCAGTTTCTAACTTGAGTTTCAGCCTTTAGCGGTTTAAACTGATCTGCACTGATTAGCTTTATTTAGTAATTACGTGAAAATTCTCATGTCATTAGCAAGAATTTATGGGAATGATTACCAGTAGTAGATTCAGTAGTTTCCCAATTTACGATAACTAAATTCATCTATAAAATTATTGCATATTAAGCATCTGCCAAGGAGTAGTTTGCAACTAGGAAAGTGACGCGAAATTTGACGAATTTTTTTTGTTGCTAGTACCTCCGTACCGAAAAAAATGACTATACTTGAATCAATTGATACTCCTGTTGGAAGCTATGCACCGGACTTTGAGTTGCCAGGGATTGACAATCAGGTACACCATCTGAGCCGTTACCTCAACAAGTTCCGTGCAGTTGCTGTAGTTTCAATGTCTAACCATTGCCCTTATGTAAGCTTATATTTAGGTAGACTGAAAAAGATGCAGGCAGAATTTGCCAACATCGGTTTTACACTGATTGGTATGAACGGCAGTGCAACTTTTGGGCATCCAACAGAAAGTTTTGACAATATGAAAGTTTTTTCCCAGCGTCACCAATTAAACTTTCCTTATCTGTGGGACCCTACCCAAGATGTTACTCGCAGCTTTGGTGCCAATAAAACACCAATGGCTTTTTTAATAGATAATACAGGTATTGTTTGCTACAAAGGCATGATTGACGATCATCCTGACAGCCCCCTAGGTGTTGGACAAGATTATTTAAAAAAAGCGATCGCATCGCTACTGAAAGGCCATAAAATATATCCACCAGAAACTGAGGCAGTAGGTACTTCAATAATGTGGCGTAACTAGACACAGATAGTCCCTGTACTGTTATCTTAAGTTGGAGGCAATTGCAACTTTTTCGACAAAGCGTAACTTCATGGGAACGAATTACCGACGGGTTTTACTTAAACTGAGCGGTGAAGCTTTAATGGGCAATATGGGCTATGGCATTGATCCAGAAGTGGTCAAGGAAATAGCGCAAGAAGTAGGAGAGGTGGTAGCCACTGGCGTTCAGATCGCGATCGTCGTTGGCGGCGGCAATATTTTTCGAGGCGTGAAAGCGGCTTCGTCGGGGATGGATCGGGCAACCGCTGACTACATCGGAATGATTGCCACGGTAATGAATGCCATGACGCTGCAAGATTCGTTAGAACGCATGGGGATACAGACTCGCGTGCAAACAGCGATCGCTATGCAAGAATTAGCTGAACCTTATATTCGTCGTCGTGCCATCCGTCATCTTGAAAAAGGGCGGGTGGTTATTTTTGGCGCTGGTTCTGGAAATCCCTTCTTTACGACTGATACTACTGCCGCGTTAAGAGCCGCAGAAATCGACGCAGAAGTGATTTTTAAAGCCACCAAGGTAGACGGAGTATATGATGCTGACCCCCATGTCTATCCTGATGCCAAACGTTACACCAGCCTCACCTACGCCCATGTTTTGGCTCAAGATTTGCGGGTAATGGATACTACCGCGATTGCCTTGTGTAAAGAAAATAATATCCCGATTCTTGTATTTGACTTAACGGTGCGAGGTAATATCCACCGCGCAGTCATGGGAGAATCGATCGGCACCCTTGTGGGAGGTTCTTGTGAAATTAGCTGAAGCTGAGAGTAATATGCAAAAGACTGTTGAGGCAACTCAACGGGCTTTTAACACAATTCGTACTGGCCGTGCCAATGCCAGCCTACTAGATAAGGTATTAGTAGAGTATTACGGTACGCCTACTTCCTTAAAATCACTGGCAAATATCAGTACACCTGATGCCTCAACCATTCTCATTCAACCTTACGATCGCAGTAGCTTGAATATTGTGGAAAAGGCAATTTCCCTGTCAGATGTGGGTTTAACCCCCAGCAACGACGGTTCTGTAATTCGGCTGAATATACCGCCCTTGACAAGCGATCGCCGTAAAGAATTAGTCAAAATTGCTGCCAAGTATGCAGAAGAAGGTCGTGTTGGTATTCGCAACATCCGCCGCGATGCTTTAGATTCTATTCGCAAACAGGAAAAAAGCGCAGAAATTTCTGAAGATGAAGCTAGAGACCAACAAGATAAACTGCAAAAAATAACTAACAAATATACTGCCAAAATCGACGAATTATTGGCAGAAAAAGAAAAGGACATTACGACTGTCTAGGGAAATGGTAATGGGTCATGGGTCATGGGTAATTGGGAAAATAACTCTTGACTCTTGACCATTAAAAACATCAAACCACAGATATTCATCGATTTTTATCGGTTTTTATCTGTGGTTTTAATTTGATATGCTTTGATTGTTGATAACCTGGGAAAATTCTGTATCTCGGAAGTTTGCCCCAGTGGTTATGGCATCATTAAGAATTGCGCCATTAAGCTTGGCTAAATAGAAGTTTGCCCGTTGTAAATTAGCTCCAGCAAGATTAGCACCAGATAAATTAGCTGCGCTGAGAATTGCTTCTTTTAGATTAGCACCGGAGAGGTTAGCCCCAGATAAATTAGCTGCACTGAGGATTGCTCCTTGCAGATTAGCACTACATAAATCAGCACCAGAGAGATTGGTTTGGTAAAGGTTTGTTTGTGCTAAATTTGCTTGAGCAAGTTTAACCCCACTGATATTTGTATGGCTCAAATCTAGTTGCTCATTTTCTAAATCTTGTTGAGGATTTCTGTTAGCAATAACTGTTAAAGCTGCTTGGATATCTGCACGTATTGTGGCGGTATTGCTTTTAATTTCTGTGTTAGGCAAACTAGAAGCATTATTTCGCACAAAATTAGTTAGAGCTTTCATTATTTGCCAGTGAAGTTTGGGATCTGCTTGGGCAATTTTGGCTAAATTATCAAATACAGCTAAACTAATTTCTAAGTTCTCTTGCTCAAGTTGTTCAATTGCTAATTTGAAACTCTCTTTGTTAGAAATATTAGTATTTGTTAAAATGTTTTGTTGATTATTACTTATCGCTAGAAAGATTCTCTCTAAGAAACTGATATTTTTAGTATTCCAATTTTTGGCATTTTGGTAAGCAGTTACAAATACTTTTAACATACCCAAGATAATTTTGAATAATTAAATATTCAGATAAAAAACAATATAACTGCTATGACATTATATCACTAATCTTTCAAAATGCTATTAATTGCTTTAATTTAGCAATAATCAGTAATATATATTAGGAATCATATGTATTTTTTTCAAATCTAGATATACCATTATTCCTGCTTATTTATTCCCTTTTCTCTTTCTAGATAAGTATTTTGAGTAATTGAGTCAGATTGCTATACGTAGTAAACCTAGTAAATTATTTCTTCAGAATAAATTTAATTGAGACCAGCAGAGAAGGGTAATTAGGTAGCTTAATTTCCGGTCAATCAATTTTGGATTTTAGATTTTAGATTAGACAAATACGAAACTAAGCAAATGCAGCCAAATAAAAAGCCTATATTGAAAAAGTTAGTATTGATTGGTGGTGGACACAGCCATGCAATTGTGTTGAAGATGTTTGGTATGAAACCTCTACCTGGTGTGCATTTAAGTTTGATTACTATGAACTCAGATACACCATATTCAGGAATGTTACCAGGACATATTGCTGGTTTCTACAACCACGAGCAATGCCATATTGACTTACAACAATTAGCTAAATTTGCTCAAGCACAATTATATATTGACCAAGTTGTAGGATTAGATTTGCAAAATAATCGAGTAATTTGTGCCAACCACCCACCGATAGAATTTGATATTTTATCTGTTGATATTGGCAGCACACCAGCCAAAATATCTGTATCAGATGGTGCAGAATATGTGATACCAGCGAAACCAGTATCAAAACTATTAGAACATTGGGATGAATTCCTCAAAAATGTCAAAGAAAATCCTCAAAAACCGATCAAGATTGCGATCGCAGGTGGTGGTGCTGGGGGTGTAGAGTTGGCGCTGGCGATGCAAGCACATTTACAGCAGATTGTGTCACAGTTGGGGATGCTGGAAGTTCATTTATTCCAGCGCGATCGCGAACTTATGCCTAAGCATCATTACTCAGTGCGGCAGTTAGTTCAGCAAATTCTCACCCAACGGGGGATAAAACTACATTTAGGAGAAACTGTCACTCAAGTTACACCTTTAACAGAGAAAAGAAATCCAGATATTTTGCAAATTAAATGTGACTCAGGGTTAACAGTAGAGTACAACAAAATATTCTGGGTAACCCAAGCATCTGCACCACAGTGGTTAAAAACAACTGGCTTGGGAACTGATGAGCAAGGCTTTATTTTAGTGGATGATACATTGCGATCGCTTACCCACCCTCATGTATTTGCCACAGGTGACATTGCCACAATGGTGAATCATACCCGTCCTAAAGCTGGGGTATTTGCTGTACGTCAAGGTAAGCCTTTGTTTAAGAATTTGCGGCGGTTTTTACAAGGTAAGCCTCTGCAACGCTATATACCCCAGAAGCAATATTTGAGTTTACTTGGTACAGGAGATGGAAAAGCGATCGCAACTAGAGGTGCATTTACCTTACCACCTCATCAACTATTGTGGTTTTGGAAAGATTGGCTTGATCGTCGCTTTATGGAACGCTTTAGTAGAGGGTTAAAAAATAAGGGCTAAGAAGTTTCCCTGACAAAAGAGTCTGACATTTGTTTAATCACGAACGGCAAATTTTTATAAATTGCTAGCAACTTTACTGATGTATGATATATGACTAAAGATTACAGTGTAAATATGTAAAAAAATAATTGTCCAATTCAATATTTTATGATTAGCTTGGGATTTTGGAATCTAATTATTGTGATGTTAGTAGCTTTAGTACTCAAACATAATTGGCGTTTAGATGATGAAAAAATCCTCTGGCAAGATTCAATTTTTTTACAAAACGGTTTTCTCCGTAAATTAATCAAATTTTGTCGGCAACCGATAGTTAATTTTGCTTTACAAGCAGTGATTGTATTGTTAGTTAGCAGATTAGTTATTTATACAGGTTGGTTAGTTTATTTACTCAATCAATCAGATCCACCTTTCTGGGATTTCAAATGGTTTTACACAGCAAGTAAGTTAGCTCATCAGCATTTAAGTCCCTTTAATCTAGATATTTTTCAACAGGGTTTTTGTACTTTCACAAAAGTCTGTGGTTCTATTCCTCCTTTTGTTTATCCACCTAATATTATTCCCCTAATTTGGTTTCTTGGTTATTTTCCGATTAATACTGCATTTACTATCTGGACGGTAATGCATTTAATAGCCATCGGATTGCTGCTATGGGGAGCAAATATACTTTTAGAGTCGCGATCGCCTGCTTTGCGAAACATTTGTACCATTGCAGTTGCCTTGCTCTTTGGCTTAATTTTTGATTTGCAAACTGGTAACGTTGCTACTTTTATTGCAGTACTTTTATTATGGATGTTGATTTTTGCTAAGAAAGATAGCAATATTGCAGGTGGATTTTGTTTAGGTATTGCCCTTTTTAAACCAACTTTAGCTATATTATTTATTCCTTATTTGTTGTTGAAAAGACGGTTTTCTTTGGTTTTAACCAGTCTGATTACAGCCAGTCTCCTGGGAATTATCGGTTTAGTATTGACAGGTAATTCTGTAACAGAGTTTCTTCAAGATGCAGCGCGTGGAGTTCCTTTGTGGCTGAACGATCCATCAAATAATCCTTATATTTCGATTAGCCGCATCGATTTAAGAGTTGTCGGCCCGAGATTTTTTCCGAATAACACGTTCTTAGCCAAACTATTTTCTGATTTAATTGTTTTGGTATTACTGGGCTTAGGATGTTGGTATTGGTATCAAAAACAATTGCAAACTGCCTGGTCAAAAACTATTTTCTTATCGGAAATAGCACTAATTTTCTGCTTAAGTATTGCTATTAGCTATTCACAGCCGACTAGTTCTGTAATGTTAGTACCTGCTGTGGTTTTTTTAATCAACGATTTACTGTTTCAAATCAGGTATAGTTCATTTTCATGGGGGAGAATATCTGTTTGGTTAGGAGGAATTGCTTGCCTGTTCATACAAACAAAGTTTATTAATGGCTGGTTACTTACCTCTTTAGCCAACAATTGGCAATGGAAAAAAGGTGAGTTACCTTACATTTTAAAAGTAACTATATTTACATTACCAAGTTATGCTGTTTTAGGAATAACCTTGAGTGTTTTAGTCTTAGCAATTACATCCCTACGTCAACTTAAGGCTGTTCGCGTAGCGTCTCCGCAGGAGAAGTATGAACTGTGAAGTATTAGGATTAGTTGATTGATGCTCAATTTTAAAACTAGTTTTATTTTATTGTTTGTGATTTGTTTGGTGGCTACAGGCGCAACAGCCTATTATTTAGGGGGAATTAATCCCGCCTTGATTCAGTCGTGGTTGAAAAACTCTGGAATTTGGGCACCTGTAACTTATGTTGTGATTTATGTGGTTGCTACAATTCTAGTTTTGCCTTCCACAGCCCTGAATTTAACTGGGGGAGCAATTTTCGGCCCTTGGCTGGGGACATTTTGGACAAGTGTAGCAGCAATTGTGGCCGCGATCGCTTCTTTTGTATTTGCCCGGACAATTGGGCATGATATGGTTGCTAAAAGACTGGCTGGACGTTGGCAAGCAATTGATGCAGAAGTGCAAGCAGGCGGAGTTTATTATATGTTTGCCATTCGCCTAGTGCCGATTATGCCCTATGGTTTGGTGAATTTTGCTGCTGGTTTGACTTCAGTTAGCTTTAAAGATTACTTAATTGGTACAGCTTTAGGAACCGTACCAGGGATATTACCATTTGTTTTGCTGGGTAGTTCTGGCATTAAAGCCATCCGCACCGGAGAAGTGTTACCACTGATTGGTGCTTTAGCCTTGCTGGGAATCCTAGTTGCGGGATCTACTTGGTATCGCCGTCGTCGTAGTTTTCCGTTTCGTCGCAAACCTTAATTACATGATGGAATTCAGGTAAACCTTTATTCCCAACTCTCTGTTCCCTGTTCCCTTTCTAAGCAAGTAATTTCAGGAATCAAACCGGATTTGTATGCTACCTAAGTATTCTTTTATAGTACCGATTTATAACGAAGAAGAAAATATAGAAGAAATGTATCGTCGCATTTCCCAGGTGATGGATCGGATGGATGGTGAGGTAGAGTTATGTTTGGTCAATGATGGTAGCCGCGATCGCTCTTTACAAATGATGCGCGATTTACATCAAAAAGATCCGCGTGTGGTTTACTTAAGTTTGGCGAGAAATTTTGGTCATCAAATTGCTGTGACAGCAGGGCTAAATTATGTGCGGGGACAGGTGGTTGTGATTCTCGATGCTGATTTACAAGATCCACCAGAGTTAATTCCAGACATGGTGGAAAAATGGCGACAAGGATATCAAATTGTTTATGCCCAACGCATCCAACGCCGCAAAGAAGGCTGGTTTAAGCGCTTTACAGCCTATGCTTTTTACCGCATTCTCAAACAACTTGCAGATGTAGATATTCCCACAGATACCGGGGATTTTTGTTTATTAGATCGTAAAGTTGTAGACTTATTAAATTCAATGCCAGAACGCAATCGCTACATTCGGGGATTGCGTGCTTGGGTTGGTTTTAATCAAATAGCTATTAAGTTTGAGCGAGATCCCAGGTTTGCAGGTGATGTGAAATATACATTTCGCAAATCTCTAGCATTAGCTATTAATGGACTCGTTTCTTTTTCTAAAGTACCGCTACGCCTATCAACTTATATGGGCTTTTTCGCTGCGCTAATTTCACTATTTATGAGTGTGATGGTTTTGTACTGGCGACTGATTCAACCCCATTCTCCTTTAACAGGAATGGCCATTATATTAATGGCTATTTTCTTTTTAGGCGCAGTGCAATTAGTTAGTATTGGTATTTTGGGCGAATATATTGGGCGGATTTATGAAGAGGTAAAAGAAAGACCACTGTATACTCTGGCAGAAATCGCAGGTTTTCATAAAGACAAATAATCAGCTAAAATCCACATTCATTGTATAAACAATTATTAAGGTTGCCCTTTGTTATTTGCCCTTTGTATTAACAAGGACAAATAACAGTCTCAAGCAAAGAATATGCAACACCAAATGCATTTTAGCTTACCCAAAATAATATCATCGCTATATCGCTATACACGCAAAGTTGGTGTAAGCAAACTGAGGCTTTTCGCCGGTAGCTGACTGGGGTATTGGCAAAACTGAACATATTACTATTGGAATCTGCATCTCCCTGTGGTCAAATAAAGAGGATTCCAAAAGACATAATTTTTCATCCATGAAAAAATCTGGTGCTTTAACAACTACATTTTTAGCCAGTGTTACCATGCTCCTCACAGCCTGTGGTGGTGGTAATAATGCTACAAATGTAGGCAATACTTCCCCAACTCAGACTGCAAATAATACTGGCTCAATAACAAACTCATCAGGTGCAATTCCTATTGGTATTGCTTTTGCTCAAACTAGCAATGTAGCGTTACTCGGTCAAGAACAAGTTGCTGGAGCGAGAATTGCTGAAAAGTATTTTAATGATAAAGGTGGTATTAACGGCACTCCAATTAAATTGGTGTTTCAAGATACTAGCGGTGATGAAGCAGGAGCAATTAATGCCTTTCAAACTTTAATTAATAAAGATAAAGTTGTCGGTATTGTTGGCCCTACTTTATCACAGCAAGCCTTTAGTGCTGACCCTGTTGCCGAGCGTGCTAAAGTACCAGTATTAGCAGCCTCGAATACTGCTAACAAAATTCCCGAAATTGGTGATTATGTAGCGCGTGTTTCTGCGCCTGTTTCTGTGGTAGCGCCTAATTCTATAAAAGCAGCACTCAAGCAAAATCCTAACATTAAAAAAGTTGCTGTTTTCTTCGCCCAAAATGATGCATTTAGTAAGTCAGAAACAGAAATTTTTCAGAAAACTGTTAAGGATCAGGGTTTAGAATTAGTAACAGTCCAAAAATTCCAAACTAGCGATACAGATTTTCAAAGCCAAGCCACAAATGCGATTAACCTGAAACCTGATTTAGTAATTATTTCTGGTTTAGCTGCGGATGGTGGGAATTTAGTTAGACAACTACGAGAACTAGGTTATAAAGGTTTAATTGTTGGTGGGAATGGAATGAACACTTCTAACATTTTCCCAGTTTGTAAAGCACTATGTGACGGTGTATTAATTGCTCAAGCATATAGCCCAGAACACCTTAGTGAAATTAACTCGACATTTCGTAAAGCCTATACTGAACAATTTAAAAAAGAACCACCGCAATTTAGTGCCCAAGCTTTTGCCGCAGTCCAAGTTTATGTAGAAGCACTCCAAGCTGTAGATAAAAACAGCAAAGTGAATAAATTAGCCTTGCCACAATTGCGGAATGAATTAAATAAACAGATACTAGCTGGAAAATACAATACCCCACTCGGAGAAATTGCTTTTACTCCTGTAGGTGAAGTTGTGCAGAAAGATTTTTATGTAGCCCAAATCAAAATGGATAAAGATGGTAGTCAGGGTAAATTTGCATTTCTGAAATAGTTAATTTATGACTTTGACTCTGTTCCTACAACAATTTTTAAATGGGTTATCCATTGGCAGCGTTTATGCAATTTTCGCCTTAGGATATACCCTGGTTTATTCGATTTTGGGCATCATCAATTTAGCTCATGGTGCAATATTTACTCTGGGTGCATATTTCACTTATGCACTCATGGGTGGTACCTTTGGATTTAATGGCTTACTCGCGAATGCTACCCTACCAATAAAATTACCATTTGCGATCGCCTTAATTTTGGGCAGTAGTATAGCCGGTTTGGTGGGGATCGCGATGGAACGGATCGCTTTCCAACCCTTGCGCCGTAAAGGTTCTGACCCCTTACTCACGGTAGTTTCTAGCTTGGGTGTGGCGGTGGTAATAGTTAACCTCATCCAATATTTAGTAGGTGCGGAAAGTTATACATTCCCCGCAGATGCTTACGGAAGTTTACCTGCTTCGATTAATTTTGGTAGCCCAGAAAGCCCAATTCCCATTCGTAGCGTCCAGATAGTGATTTTTGCGGTATCTGTAGTGATTGTGGCAATTCTTACCTATTTTATTAACAGTACTAAATATGGTAAGGCAATGCAGGCGATCGCAGAAGATGCAACTACCGCCAGTTTGTTAGGAATTAATACCGATGGCTTTATTGTGCTGACATTTTTTATCAGCAGTTTTTTAGCAGGTTTGGCGGGAACTTTAGTCGCTTCTAGTGTGAGTATTGCGGGGCCTTACTTTGGTATTGCTTTTGGTTTAAGAGGTTTAGCAGTTATTGTTTTAGGCGGTTTGGGTAGTATTCCCGGTGCAGTACTAGGCGGTTTAGTTATTGGCTTAGTGGAAGCATTTGTTCCTGGTGAATATTCTGGTTATAAAGATGCTGTCGCATTTGCAATTTTGTTTGTCATGCTATTAGTTAGACCCCAAGGTTTACTCGGACGGCGATTTATTCAGAAGGTTTAAATACTGTATGACAACATTTACTAAACAGAAATTAACTTTTGAGCAATTTCTTGAACAATGCTCAGAAGAGGGTTTTTATGAACTGGTGAATGGAGAAATTGTAGAAGTGCGTTCAACTAGAAATCATGATGATGTTGCCGATTTCATTGCTGATTCATTCAAAGATGAAATTAAACGGCTGAATTTCAATTATGTAGTCAAAAACACAGCAGTATTTAAAACTAGAACTGCGGAAGGCATAGAACAAGGACGGAAACCTGATGTCAGCGTCATCAATAAAGATATATGGCGCGCAAATCGCAATGCTTATTCAGCACTGGAAGAACCTATTCAGTTAGCTGTAGAAGTAACATCAACAAATTGGGAAGATGATTACATTGATAAATTGGATGAATATCAACGGTTGGGTATCAAAGAATATTGGATTGTTGATTATTTAGCAATTGGGCTAAGAGAATATTTAGGTAATCCTAAAGTTCCGACTGTGTTTATTTTTCTCTTAGATGCTAATGGCAAATACCAACGTACTCAATTTAGAGGTGCTGAAATAATCGTATCAGCGACTTTTCCCGAACTCACCTTGACAGCAGAGCAAGTACTAACAGCATAATTACAATGTTTCCCAATGAATTTCTCTCAACCTACGCTTCGTTAATTGTCTCTATGGTATTAGGGGCATTATTAGGGCTATCACTTTATCTCCCTTTAATGACTGGACAATTATCCTTAGCTAGCCCTGGATTTTATGCTTTAGGTGGATATATTGCTGCTATTTTATCTACCACAGTTTTTGCATCTAATAATAGTTCATTTCCTATCCCGCTATTATTATTAGAAATGTTAATTGCTGGTGTCGTGTCCGGTTTATTGGGCGTAGCTGTGGGAATTCCCGCGTTACGATTGCGAGGAATTTATTTAGCGATCGCCACAATTGCTTTTGTAGAAGTTCTGCGAGTTATTTCCCTTAATTTGGAAATTACAGGTGGCGCTGTGGGAATTTTTGGTATCCCTCAACCCTTCCAAAGCCAAATCGAATATTTATGGATTGCTTTGCCATTACTAATAATTGCAATGGTAATGTTTTACCGTCTGGAACGGATTAAGGTAGGTAGGGCATTTACTGCAATTAGAGAGGATGAATTAGCAGCCGGTTCAATGGGAATTAACCCTACATACTACAAGGTTTTAGCATTTACATTAGGTGCAATTTTGGCAGGTGTGGTTGGTGCAGTTAGCGCTCATTTCCTCAATACTTGGAATTCTAGGCAAGGGACTTTTGATGCTAGTATTATCTACCTAACTTTTGTATTAATTGGTGGTTCCAGAACTTTCTTAGGTTCAGTGGTAGGCGGGATGGTATTTACAGCTTTACCGGAAATTCTCCGAGGAATAGCTGATACAGGGGGATTACCAAATTGGTTAGCACAATTCCTCAGAGACGGGAGATTAATTATTTTTGGTTTACTGATTGTAGTGGGAACAATCTTTTTCCCTCAAGGTTTGGTGACACCAGATATTTTTAAAAAAGGCAAGTTGCAAAAGAAGCAAAAAATTGATGCATAAACGTGCAATAAAATATGCTCAAAATACCAGATATTTTTAATTATCATAACTAGTTCATAGCTCCTAATCTCTAAATATGCAAACAGCCGATAACAATAGTATTGTCCTAGAAGCCAAATCTTTAACTCGCCGATTTGGTGGTTTAGTGGCTGTCAATAATGTATCTTTTGCAGTCAAAAAACACGAGATTTTTGGATTAATTGGCCCTAATGGCGCAGGTAAAACTACATTATTTAATCTGATTACTGCTTTAATTCCGCCTTCGAGTGGAGAATTAATTTATCAAAATCAAAATATTTCGCAACTCCGTCCACATAAAATAGCAGGTTTAGGGATTGCGCGGACTTTTCAAAATATTCGCCTGTTTGGTGAACTGTCAGCTTTAGAAAATGTGATTGTTGGCAGGCATTTACATACTAACAGTAGTATGATTAAAGGGGTTTTAGGATTACCACCCGCACCAAGTGAAGAATCTAAAAGTAGACAACAGGCTTTAGAATTATTGGAGATGGTGGGATTAAGCGATCGCGCCCAGGAAAAAGCCAAAAACTTTGCTTATGGCGATCAACGTCGCTTGGAAATCGCCCGCGCTTTAGCTTTAGAACCGCAAATCTTACTCCTCGATGAACCAGCAGCGGGAATGAACCCCAGCGAAAAGCAGCAACTCAGCGAATTTATCCGCAATCTCAGGGAACGCTTCAACTTAACGATTGTGCTGATTGAGCATCATGTACCCTTAGTGATGGGATTGTGCGATCGCATTGCTGTTTTAGATTTTGGACAATTAATTGCTTTGGGTGAACCAGCTATAGTGCGGGATGATCCAGCAGTAATTGAAGCTTATTTGGGAAATGCATGAGGATTTTAACCGCAGATGAACGCAGATGAACGCCGATATGTAAATGATAAAGAAGATTTTACGATTTTAGATGTTAAAGACCTTGATGTTAATTATGGCGGTATTCAAGCGCTAAAAAATATCAATTTGACAATTAAAAAAGGTGAAGTAGTTACCTTAATTGGTGCGAATGGTGCAGGTAAAACTACAACTCTCCGCGCTATCTCGAAAATTGTCAATCCTAAAAGCGGTCAAATTATTTATAGTGGCAGAAATATTACTCGCCGCCAAGCTTATGAGGTGGTGAAATTAGGTGTCGCCCATTGTCCGGAGGGACGGAGGGTGTTAGCAAGGCAAACAGTTTTAGATAATTTATTATTAGGTGCTTATATTCGTAACGATCAAGCAGGGATTAAAGCAGATATTCAGCGTCAATATGAGTTATTTCCTCGGTTAGCCCAAAGACGCAATCAACTAGCAGGAACTCTTAGCGGTGGCGAACAACAAATGTTAGCGATCGCTCGTGCTTTGATGAGTAAACCACAACTCCTGCTTTTAGATGAGCCTAGCTTAGGTTTAGCCCCTGCAATTGTTAGAGAAATTTTTACTATTATTGAAAATCTCCGCGCTACTGGTGTAACAATTTTGTTAGTAGAACAAAACGCTAATTTAGCTCTGCAAATTGCTGATAGAGGATATGTTTTAGAAGCTGGTTCTATTACTTTAACAGGTGCAGCTTCAGAATTATTGACAGATGAGCAAGTTAAAAAAGCTTATTTAGGGTAAAGATTTGGGAGGTCAAAATATATGGTACATTCACCAACTAAAACCCTGACTCTAGAGGAGTTTTTAAAACTCCCAGAAACGAAGCCAGCTAGTGAATATATTAATGGACAAGTTATTCCAAAACCTATGCCACAGGGAAAACATAGTATACTTCAGGGTGAACTAGTCAGTTCTATCAATGCATTGGTAAAGCCTCAGAAAATTGCCCTAGCTTTTCCTGAATTGCGGTGTACATTTGGCGGACGTTCAATTATTCCAGATGTTGCTGTGTTTGCTTGGGAAAGAATTCCTTTGGATGCAAGCGGAGATATAGCAAATGTATTTGAGGCGTATCCAGATTGGACAATTGAAATTTTATCACCTGACCAAAGTCAAACGAAAGTAACAGGCAATATTTTGCATTGTCTTAAGTATGGTAGTAGTTTAGGTTGGCTACTAGATCCAGATGAAAAATCTGTTTTAGTCTATCCTCCAAAACAGCAACCACTACTTTTACAAGAAGAAGATGAAATATTACCAGTTCCAGAATTAGTGAAAAATTTTCAATTGACTGTAGGGCAATTATTTGGCTGGTTAAAGCTATAGAATAATGAGCAATAGCCAATGCCTGAACAAAAAATTCAAAATGATATTTTAGGTGAATTAGTTTGGAATAGTAAGCTTCAATGGTGGTCTAATCAAGTTGAAATTATCCCAGGCAATATTGTAAATTTGAGTGTTGATATTGACGATACAGAAATACCTGCTTGCCATTCTTTTACCAGAATTCAAGCACAAGAAATCAATCTTCGCCGTTTTGCAGCTAACCAACTTCTAGAACGATATAATAAGCACTGGAATAATGGTACAGAAATTGACTGCTTAACTTTTATAGAACTAATAAAATTGGTATCAGTTCATATTAATACTGACGGTAGTGCCGACCTTTTTTATGATGATGGTGAGCTATTTGGCGGTCATACAATTATTATCTCTATTGATTGTAACGGAGCTTGTGAAGACGCTCAAATCGCAGGCTAATATTGCGTGTATAAAAATTAAAATTTCTTCTTAGCTCTTACTTGTAAACACTTCTGATTGCTAATTCTTGAGCCAAAAGTAATTAATTTATCTTGTGATTTCTCTATCTCTATTATCCCTTTTCTATACATAAGGGTAACAATTTTTCATGGGAACTATTCTCTGTTCTTGCTTGTAAGAAAAATTGATACATCTTTAATCTTCTGCAAGTGATACCAATTTGAAAAAAGAATGCGACAGATTGTAGGGGCAAGGCACTGCCTTGCCCTCTAGAATACATTGATTTGTCGAAAACATTATTTGAATTGGTATGAATTAAGTTTTTACAAAAGATTACAATATTTATCATATATTTAGATTGTTAGCCTGATTGTTAAGTATCTATCTTTGTATAGATGCGAATTTTATTAGCATAAATTACTAAATCTATGAGCCAAATTATCTGGATTGCAAGACACGCTAACCGCCTCGACTTCGTTAACCCTGATTGGTTCCTCACTGCTGAACGACGCTACGATCCACCTTTATCTGACGATGGTTTTATTCAAGCCAAGCAGCTAGCTAACCGCCTCAAACAAGAGAAAATCAGTCAGATTTTCGCTTCTCCTTTTCTGCGAACAGTGCAAACAGCCAATGCGGTTGCTCAAGCGCTAGATTTACCGATTAAATTAGAAACTGGTTTGAGTGAATGGCTAAATCCTGCTTGGATGACAGAAGAACCACAAAGGCTGTCAACGCCAGCATTAGCAGAATTATTCCCCAGAATTGATGTGAGTTATACGCCACGGATTGCTGCCAAATATCCCGAAACTAAAGAACAAGTAAGGGCACGTTCGGGACAAACAGCTAGATGTTTAGCAGTGGAAAATTACCCACAGAACATTTTATTAGTAGGGCATGGTGCTTCTGTATTAGGGGCAGCTATGGGTTTAGTAGGAGAAATTGCTCAAGCTGAAGTTAAAGCTTCTTTATGTTCTTTAGTAAAAGTAGTGCTTCAAGACTCAGAATGGTTGTTAGAGCTGAAGGGCGATACTTCTCATTTAATGGAAGTAGAGGAAGTAATTCGATTTGTTTAAATCCCTAAGAGGATTTAAAAATCCTCGCTTCCGCTAATCTAGATACATTGCCATTTACTGAGAAAGTTACTAATTTACTGATAAGTTTTATGACATTATTACTAGCGGGAGATATTGGCGGCACAAAAACTATTCTGCGGTTGAGTGAAATAGCAGACTCACCAGGAATTACGGAGTCAGCAGAGGCACAGGCTTTACGCAATATTTATGAGGAAACTTTTCACAGTCAGGATTTTCCTGATTTAGTGCCTATAGTTCAGCAGTTCCTCGTTAAAGCCAAGTCCGCAACACCACAAAAGGCTTGCTTTGCGATCGCAGGGCCAGTGGTTCATAATACTGCCAAGCTGACAAATTTAGCTTGGTATTTGGATAGCGAACGTCTACAACAAGAACTGGGAATTGCTTCGGTTTCGCTAATTAATGACTTTGCAGCCGTAGGTTACGGCATTTTTGGCTTAAACAGCAAACATTTGGTGACTTTACAAGCTGGGAAGCCAAAACACGAAGCACCGATTGCCATTATTGGTGCTGGTACGGGATTAGGACAAGGCTTTTTAATTAAGCAGGGAGAACATTATCAGGTTTTTCCCTCAGAAGGTGGACATGCCGACTTTGCGGCGCGTAACGAGTTAGAATTTCGACTGATGAAATACTTGCTGGATAAACATGACATCCAGCGCGTTTCTGTAGAACGGGTAGTTTCTGGATTGGGAATCGTCTCGATTTACCAATTTTTGCGCGATCAAAAAGTTGCTGTGGAATCACCAGATATCGCTCAAATTGTGAGAACCTGGGAACAAGAGGCAGGAAAGCTAGAGAAAAGTGTCGATCCAGCTGCAACTATTGGTATTGCTGCCCTACAAAAACGCGATCGCCTTTCGGAACAAACTATACAATTATTTGTGGAAATTTATGGTGCAGAAGCCGGAAATCTCGCCATTAAACTTCTACCTTATGGCGGGTTGTATATTGCTGGTGGTATTGCTCCCAAAATTCTGCCTTTAATGCAAGAGGGTAGTTTCCTGTTAAACTTCACCCAAAAAGGTAGGATGCGTTCTCTCCTCGAAGAAATACCGATATATATTATTCTCAACCAACAAGTAGGACTAATTGGTGCTGCTTTATATGCAGCTAGGTTATAACAGCTAGTACCACTAGGCGGAATTTAAAATTCTTTCATTCAAAATTCAAATTTCCCAAGGCTTGCTTTATCAGCTTTTGTTGTCTTTTGAATCTGAACTTTATTTCCGCTTTGCTGTACTAGCAGCATCAGTGATATCCGCATCTCTGAAGCAAAAACTATGACAATCAAATTTTTATTGCCCTTATTTGCCGCCACACTTGTGTGTAGCGGATCTTTGTTGGTAGATGCAAGTCAACCCAAGCCAAAGGTTACTCCCGCTAAAGCCACAGTTACTCAACCTGTGCAGCCACAATGGAAGGTGTATACAGGCCCAGATGGACGCTTTAGCGTGTTAATGCCAGGAATCCCCAAAAGAGATACTCAATCGCAAAAAACCTATATGGGGAAAATCAACCTAGAAATATTTATCGCTCAACCACCAAAACAGGAAGTAGCTTATGTAGTTACTTATAATGATTTCCCCTATAGTTATGGTGAATTGGCAAACCCGCAAGCCGTACTGAATAATGCTAGAGATTTGGCTTTAAAAACTACGAAAAGCAATTTAATTAGCCAACGAGATATTCGTAGTACAAATGGTCACCCAGGAAAAGAAATTGAGTATATCAATTCTGGTGGTAAAGTCACTAAAAGTAGAATGTATTTTGCTGAAGGGCGCTTGTATCAAGTGATGGCAATAACTACCAGAAAACAACGCCACGGTTTAGCTAAAACCATTAATGGCTATTTAAATTCCTTCAATGTGGTTTTAAAAGCTTGACCTTGATATTCACAAACTCATTAATTAGTATTTGATACCCTCACGGGTATCAATACATAAGCAAAGCTTGATCAGCAGATATTAGTTATACCAATTTGAAAAAAGAACGCGACAGATTGTAGGGGCAAGGCATCCATTGGTATCAATTTAAAGTGAAATCCGCTCTTGTGCAAGGTTTCGCCCTCACCCCCAGCCCCTCTCCCACGGGGAGAAGGGAGCCAGAGATTTAGTTCCCCTTCTCCTGCGGGAGAAGGGGTTAGGGGATGAGGGCGCGAGGTATTTGTACAACGCCCGCCCTATATAGTTTTTAGCTTAAGTTGACACCAATGGGCACTGCCGTGCCCCCATTCATCTATGGCATTCTTTTTTCAAAATAGTACTAAACTTAAAACAACAAGTCCATAGCATTTGAATGTATGACGAATCGTGAAGAACTGATTCAGGAAATAGAACAAGCTCCCGATGATATAGTTCAGTCAGTGCTAGATTTTTTAAACTGAACTTCCCCCTTTGACAAAAGTTGTATGCAATGCATAGCAAGGGATTTCAAGAATTTAGTTGCGGGTTTACTGGGTACAAATCAAGGAAACGCCAAGCAAATCTAAAGCTTTTTGTTGTAATTGAGTCGGTTCAGTAATCTTGTCAAAAATGATGTCACTAGCTCCCTGAAGAGTAGATTGGATTTGATTTTTAACAATAGTGCCTAAATCAGCTAATAAAGTTTGGAAACTATGAACTGGCAAATTATCTTCAGTACGTTTGGTTTGAGCTTTAGCTAAAGTTTTATCACTTTGAGCAGCACAAACAACAGATATTTGTTTGAGTTCAGCGGATTCCCAATCATCTTCATCAAAAAGAATTGGAGATAAAACTTCTCGCATATGCCATTCGACATAATAAGCTAACATACATAAAAACACATGTGCTTTAACTCTTTGACTTGTATGATGATAAATAGGACGTATTTTTAAATCAACGGTCTTAAAACTGCGAAAAGCTTGTTCAACTTGTGAAAGGCTCTTATAAGTCTTAACAGTTTCTTTGGCTCCTAAAACTTCGGGTTTTACAGAAGTACGAATCACATATAACCCATCAAGTGCAGCTTCGCGTTCAATACTTTGTGCATTACGTTCATAGCTAAAACTATCCGCTTGAATATCTACGCTAAAATGCTTCCCTACCTTGTAACGATTGAGAACTTGTCCAACTTTCAAGCCAATATTCGATTCCCCTTTTAAACGACGTTTTTCTCTAGTTGTCGCCACCACAATTTTGTCTAATTCTTTTTGTGTTGCTTGCAATAGTTCTTCTCTAGTTTTGGCTCTATCTGCTGCCAGGATAGGATTACGGCAAGCAATCAGCCTTTCTCCTGGATAATCATCAGATGATATTTCAGCGAGATTGTGTTCATCAAATAAAGATAGTTGAATACTGTCTTGCTCAACCAGAGAACGGATTTGAGTCGAACGCAAAGCACTTATCCAGTCTACTGAACCTGCTGTTTTCAAATCTTCTTTAATACTTGTCGAAGTAATTATTCCTCTATCCCCAACCCAAATTACCTGTTTGATACCAAATCTATCTCTAAGTTTTTTGATTTGAAGAGTAAATGTTTTTGGGTCAGCAGTATTCCCGGAAAATACTTCTATTGCTATTGGACAGCCTTCTTGACTACAAAGTAATCCAAATACTATTTGTAATTTACCTCTTTTGCCATCACGGTTATAACCGTACTGAGCTAACGGACAAGTTTTTCCCTCGAAATAACTACTCGATACATCGTAAAGAACCAATGTTCCTTCGGCTAGATGCTTGGCTGCCAAGTTATTTTCAATTGTTTCTTGTTTGTCCAGCAACCAATCCATTGCCTGATATAATTCGTCTTCATCTGCGCCTTCTAGCCTCAATATTTCTCCAATGCTAGAGAAGCATGTTTCATCGCTGAGTCCTCTGGCTGTGGCTAGCTTTGAACGTGGGTCGATGATCCGCGCTACTATCATCGCCAATACTAATCTTCTTTCCCTGGTATTTTCTTCACTAATTAGGTTATGCAAACCAATATTTTTTAAGCTTCCCAATACTGCTGCCACATGACCGTGAGGACGACTACGGATGATCTTAAACGCTGATGGCAAGCTTTCAATTGCCACTCCTCCTTTCAATAAAACTTGCAACCCATTTACAGCCGAATCAGGTAATTTTGAGAGGTTTGCTAGGGTACGTTTGCGGACTTTATTTCCTTCACGATACGACTCGCGAAGTAGTACGGCAGGAGGAGAGTTTCTGTTAGGGACACGTTCTATATACATGTCTACAATTGTCCGATTTTATTGCCCTCTATAATCTAAAAATAATCTTAAATTACATGGGTACAAGCGTTCTCCAACAAAAGCCTGTATCCAAAGCAATACAAGCCTTTTAGGTCTGTTTAGTACATTTGCACAGGGGGAAGTTCAGTTTAAATAGAGTAAAAGCTACACGCAAAATTCATCCCCTCGCCAAATTTGCAGGCATTTTAAGTGATGTTGAAGCAGAAGAAATAAGACAGTCAATAGTAGCAGAATGTCGGCAGGTTGATATAAATGAGTGGTGAGATTGCTCTGGATGGTGTTAGAGCGTTGGTAATTGGTAGTACGCAAATACTAAAACGCGATCGCATTCTCTTCACTACAACCAAAATGCGATCGCTATTGAGATAGTTGAAAAATTCATCAGAGGTGGGTGACCTGAGATTCGAACTCAGAACCAGCGGATTAAGAGACGCTATTACATCAGGTTTTCACGCAAAAAAGACCAGTAGTACTCCACTGGTTTTGATAACCAAAAATTATGATTGTTAAATTTGAGGTGGTTTGGGGCGATCGCTCTTTTGCAGCGCCAAGTCAAAAGCCCGTTGATGGACAGCCGAAGTAATCCAGGTGTGATAAAGAGTTGAATGTACCTGTAAGCTGTGCCCCATTTGTTGTGCGGCTAATGAAACATCGATGCCATACTCTAAAGTTCTGATTGCCCAACAGTGGCGAAGGTCATAAACCTTAAACGGAATTTGTTGATTACGTCGGAAATGTTGGCTAACTGTGCCACCGATAGCCGTGTTAGTTCGGTTTAAATTGATTTGGGGCATTTTGACTGATGTCAAATCAAACTGATCAATCCATTCAGGGTGAAAAGGCCAAACCCGACGAAATCCCGTTTTACCATCTAAAACTGTTAAGACCTTGTTCCCGTCTCTGAGGTCATCTAAATCAAGAAAAAACACTTCATGATTCCTCAAGCCATAAGTGGCTAGCATTCCAAATACCCAACGCCATTTAGGATTGTCAATTGTTAAAAAACACTCGCTAATTTGTTTGTCTGTTGGCAGTTCACGCGGTTTCCTTCGTTTGGGACTGTAGTTACCCATGTACAAGGATGGGTCAAACTCGACTCCGGCAAATCTAGCTAAAACTCCTAGTGCCAAACAGTATCTTTTGCGAGTTCTGCTATCCGGCTGAGTTGAGAGAATAACTTGCTTGATAATTTCAGGTGTTAACTTATTATCAACATCTAAATTCCTAAAAACAATTTCGTAATCTTTATACCAAGTTGTTTCAGATTTATAATTTTTGGCGCGTCTAGAAAAATAATCTTTCTCTAATGCTTCTAACCACATACCAATAGTTTTAGGTTTGACTAAGCTTTCGATATCGAGATAATCAGCCCAGTCAAACTCTTTGTTATCTAGTTGAATAGAAATTTTTTTAGCTTTCTTCTCAGCCAGTCTAACGCCTTCAAAATTAGCAGAAGCAATGCTAATTCTTTGCTGATGATAAATATATTTACCTGAGTTTGGCTTTGGTGGTAGTATGCCTCTTAAAATCAATTTATTGCCAATTTTTTCTATTTTTAGCTTGTAGCTATTAGCCTGCAATCTTCCATTTGCCTCTTTGATTCTCTGTTCAATACTCATTACCAATATTAAACTGTAGCTGTTTTATTCTTCTGTCCCGACGACACAATAATCTCCTTCGTCGTCTTGCTCGATATGAACGTAGATTATGTGGTCATTGGGTTCTATATCATAAATTTCATCTTCGTCCTCGTCTGCTTGCGTGCCTTCGCTAGTAGCAATTAAGCAATGAACATCAACACAATATTCTCCGGTTTCATCGTTGCTTTCGCTGATATGACTTTTAATAATTTCGCAATGAGTAACTTTTGACCAAGAATAATAATCAGCTTCATCCGGGGCGCTCATACCACTTTCTGTATATGAGCTTAAATCGTCGTCGGGGTCGTCCCAAACTTCCCAACAATATACACGTTGTCCAACTGGTGCGTATTGCTCAGTTATATAGTCTTCAGCTAATTGCTTAATTTTCTTGTCTCTAGCTTCTTGATAAATGTCTTGGATAGCTTCAATAGCTTTTTGGCGTAAAATTTCATCACTCATACTTATTTTTGATGTTGTGTTAATATCGCCTTACTGATGGGGTGTTCCCCTTGCAGTAACATTCCGAGATTTTTAACGCACCCAATTACATATAGATAATGCGATCGCCTAATTAAAAGCGATCGCTCTTTTTATTCAAAAGTTAGGTAAATTCTGCTGTCGTTTTGGTTTGGTGGACGGCAAGGATAAGGTGCTGATTCCTCTAAAAGCCTTAGTCCGCTATCCTCAGCTATTTCCACAAAGGAATCAACGACATCGGCGACTTTATCGCTAGCAGCCCATACCCGAATTCTAATTAACTTGCTTGCTTCCTTCGCTGGAGTATCATCTCTTATCCACTCCTTGCGCTGTGGCTCCCAGTACCACCCAAGTCGGTTTAGCTCGCTGTAGAGTTGGTCTTGGGTTTGATGAGGAAATGTTAGCAAATCTAGTGCTTTAGAGTATTTTTGTGTTCTTTTCATTCCATCAGTTCAACTGTTTTACAAACTGTTCAGCCCCATTGATAATTTCTTGCTTTTTAGTTTCGTCTAGTTCGTAATCAGTCATGCTGATTATGAAATATCGCTTGCCCTTAAACATTAAATTTAAGTGCCTGATATACATAGGTGGATAATCAAGCATTCCGGGAATAACCATTTCTTTTACTACTAACGATTCATCGGTGAGTGTGTCTCCTTCAGAGAGCCCGTGTTTTTTCTCTTTTACTAAGTCGTGATATACGAGACAAATCGTTTTCATGATTTTGTGTTATGTGGCTTTTTAAACAATATATGAGTGGCATTTCTGACAGTAATAACTACCTTCATCCTCATCAGAAACAAGGTCATGAAACCCGCCGCAAGGGCATCTAAAATCAGCTTCTTCTCTAACAAACGGATCATGGGGTTTGTAATCCCTAACAATTAACCAGCTATGTGAGCAACTTTCACACACAAAAGGAAATTGTCCCAGTCGTGCTATTGTTTCGACAAGAAATATGGAGTTACTACTGGCACATTTAGGGCAAATGACATTATGAGCTTTGTTTTTACGTTGAAACATTTTTCCACACTGTTCATTAAATAAGCGATCGCCCCACAGCGATCGCCTAAATTAGTTAAAAGTTGTCTAGTGTAGTATTAGCAGCATTCCCGGAGTCAAAAGGGATATCAGGATTATCCTCCTTTGCTGGCTCGTCCTTAATTTTTCCGAGTTTGACAAGTTCCTGTTTAAGGTAATAAACCTCGTCAGATAAAGTATTTTTTTTGGCTTCTAAATCTAGGATTTGTTTCTGAAAATCCTTGCCAATTTGGGAGCGGATATTACGTTCAACTAATTCCATTAAATGTTGAATTCCAGTGTCTTCATCGTCTCCGTCTGCCATTTCAGCGAACAATTCTAGATGTTTGTTCTCATAATTTCCTAAGTTGAGAACACGTTTATAACTGATGCTTTTTAATTGCATAATGTTACCTCGTTGCCACTGGCTGATTAAAAACGACTTCAACCTTAGCGGTACGCATCATTCGCCGTAAGTTTTGAGCGTGAGTTTCTGCATCACCGCGAAGGCTATAACGTGCTATCTCTTGCCGAATTAGTCCTGAGTTGTAAAATAGAACTGACCAGGGTTTATACTCTGTCATTGATACCTCACTCCGTTGATTAAGCATTCAATTAGCCCTTCTCTGTCTGATAGCGGTAACTCGCGAATTTTGGAAACATAGTTAAAAACTTGGTTCCCATAAGGTTGATCGGTCATTGAGTATTGGCAGGCCAAATCACCAGCGATGATTGCGATTAGCACCAGCTTTTGAGCTTTGTTTAAGTTTTGAAGCTGTGCGCCAAAGGCATCTTGTAACTCAGCTAATACGCCCTCATTTGGTGGGGTATTGCTGGTGTAATAACCAAGTGGTTTTGTCATACAATCATTGGTTAGATAATTTATTTCCATTCGTTCAAATCCATCGGCATCGCAACAATGCCGATGGATTTTTATTAGCGTTTACCTTTCGTTAACGCCAAGTTGGTACGTTTGCACTCCTGGACGGCATGAAGTGCATCTAAAAGTGATAGGTAAGGGCTGTAATTACCTGACCTGACTAGGTTTGCATAGGCTGGAGATTGCAAGACATGCTGTAGTCTTGACTCCAGTAGTTGCAAGTCTTGTGTGATATCTGCGTTTTGTTTCATGGTGGGGAAGTTACCAGCGACATTAGCCTTGTGCGCTGGCAACAAAAAAATTTTGAAGTAAGCAACAACAAATATGAGTCACAATTCCCTTTACTTATAGGCGTTTCCTCCACTAAACAACTCTTGGCATCAGGTAGGGTGTTTCCGCGCTGCGCTTTCAGCGAATTGGCGCGGGTGCTTGCTCCGTGGTTACTGGTGTGTCCCGCAAGGTCTAGGCGGGAGGGAGCTTGTATATTTTAGTTTTGTTCGTCCATAATATGAATATAATAGTGGACGAACAAAACAACCTTGTCAAGTATTTTGTTCATACGAAATTATTCTGTTCGTACAATAATGGGGTAGTTATTGTGGTTTCGATAAATGGCACGACCGAAAAAATTGACGGAAGATACGATGAGGGCAACAGTCCGGATCAGCGAAAGGGACTGGGAAGCATTCAATGCTCAAGCCAAGGCAATGGGGGTAACTCGATCCGAATTAATCAGGCTCATCGCTCAAGGGAAAATACCGCTTGGACAGATCAATCAACAAGCCATTGCGTTGGGAAAATCCTAAAGCGTCTCAAAATAATAGAACATGAGTACTTGTCATATCTTCAAGGACATCAGGAACGGCTTGAGACGCGAATGAACGAAAGCAAGGAGCGAGAACTTGCTTTTAGAGAAATGGTAAAAGAACTCGAACAAGAAATCTACAATTTAGCTTCACAAAACGAAGTGAGTGAGGATGAACAGGAATAAAGCCGCCCTACAAGTGAGTAGGACGGCTTTATTTGTAGGTATTAACTCAACATCATAAATTATTCCTTAAATCGTCCAATGGTGAAAAATCACGGTTAACAGGTGTAGCCGGCTGGTCAGGAATAAATTCAATTTGGAGTCTTACCTTTCCTGTCTTCCAGCCGCCACCTTTAGCTTGTATCACTTTGCAATCTACTCCGATTCCGTCAGCCCAGCTTGAAACCACAGTGATATTTAAATCGCTGTTGCAAAGTAATTCTTCTAGCGCGGACATTAACTCTCTAGCTGTTGATGTTGATGATTTGGTAAAGCTGGCATCTTCACTCATAGATACAACATCATCATCAGTCAAATTAACTTTGTTCATTCCATTTTTTCCGTTAACAACAAAGCAGTCCAGTTTGCAGCTTGGACTGCTTTTCCTAAGTGTTCCCGAAAGCGAATGGAAGAAGAGCGATCGCTTACCTAATACCTAATGACCAATGAATGACCAAAATCAACAATGCAAAATAACCATCCAGTTCAATAGTAAGAAACGCAATCGAATAACTTTTACTGTTAGCCAAAAACAGGCTCAGAAGTTGCTAGAGATGCTTATGCGGAACTTATAAGCGATCGCTTACCAATGACCATGCCAACACAACAAACAATCAACAACCTTAATCAAGCACTTGCCAATCTTAAATGGACTTGGCAGAACCCAAGAGTTCAGGCATTTATCCAACAAGTAGAACTCAGAACCGGCAGATTTATCAACAAACCTGAACAAGCCTCAGACTATTGCCTAAATCGCTTAACCAAATTCCTCAGCTTTTACTTTCAATGCCAACAATTAATGTCACTTCTGAAAATTGATTCCAGTGACCCAGAAATACAAGCATTCTTCCAACGACATGGACAGGACGGTAAATTGCACATGAACAATTGGGAAACGCTTTTCAAAATCTTAGACATGAGATGGTTTGAAACTGGAGGCGGTTTTTAAATGCTCAGGGAATTATCACTGATAAAAAACCTCATATTGTTTGTTATTGAACTACTTAATTTCATGCGGTCATTAGACCCCAAATTAACACGAGAACAAGCAATATTAATGACCTGCATGTACTTAAAAGCTACACCAGGATTCTTTGCAGCTAACTCGGAAATACCGGAGTCACTCAAAGAAGCAGCACGAAAATTAACTTCAGAAAGGTAATAAAAATGACATTCTTTGATTACAAAAAAAATGCCCAGAAAGGGGGCAAGCAAAACAAAGAATATTCTATATATTCTAACACTTTCACCGGAAATGGAGGTACTGAAAAATGGTAGCAGTACCTTATACTTACACAGATGAAGTAGACTTTCGTCCTGCCCTTGATAGATTACCACCACAGCATATTGAAGCAGAAGAAGAAATTCTTGGTGGTATCATGCTTGACCCAGAAGCTATTTATAGAGTCAAGGATAGATTAAAACCAGAACATTTTTATATTGGCGCTCACAAGGATATTTATCAAGCCTGTCTAAGACTCTGTAAAAGAAATGAACCGACCGATTTATTGAGTGTTACTAGCTGGTTATCAGACAAAGGATTGTTAGAAAGAATTGGCGGAAGGAACAAACTAGCAACACTTATAGACAGAACAGTAAGCTCAGTAAATATTGATTTTTTAACAGAGAAAGTCATTGAAAAGGCTAAACGCCGTGAACTGCTTAAAACACTGAATGAAGCCTACTATTTAGCCTACGATACTGAGCAAGAATGGTCAGATATTGCTTCTATTGTTGGTAAAAAAACTCAGGCTGTTATCGAGTCACCACTGTTCCAAACAGAGAACGAAAGGCAGAAGTGGCATTACAATCAGCTACTCAAAGAACTGCAAGAAATTTACCTGAGAATTTCAGATCCAGGTTTCAAGTTATACAAGCTTCAAGAATTAGCTAATCGCACCCCAGGCAGAAGAGTCAAAGACCTGGAAGAAATTTATATGAAGTCGCTTTGCGCTAACGTTGAAGCCCGCCGGAGTTTAGATGAACTTGAGCAGGAAGTTGGCACAACCGTTAGGAAGTGGCTTTTGGGGGGGATATTACCAGACGCTACAACCATGCTGGTACATGCTGACGGTGGGGTAGGTAAAACTAAATGGTTATATGACCTGCTTTTCTGCCTTGCCACTGGTCAAAACTGGAATAACTTTCCGGCCACATCTGAAGGAAGAAAAGTCTTAATTTATCAGGGTGATGAATCTAAGCACGATATGCTTCAAGCGCTAAACAAGCGCGGATTCAACCCAGGGACAGAAGCCCGTCAGCGAACTCAGGTTAGGTTTGGCTGGAACACCGACGCGATCGCCACACTTTACCAGGACATTGAGGAATTTGACCCGGCAGTGATCATGATTGACTCACTGACCTTTGTTAACCGCTACTCAATATATGACGAAAACAGAACCGAATATTCCCGCCCAGTCCTAGAGTTAAACGAAATCGCGGCCAGAACTGGCAAAACTATCATTATTGTTCACCACTCCAGCAAGGAAGGTAAAGCTAGGGGTGCATCGGCAATTAAAAACGCTGTTTCTGAGGTGGTCAAGCTGGAGAGAGACACCAGCCCAACAGCTAACCCCCAAGAGAAAATTCTCACCATTGAAAAATCGCGATCGCGTAGATTCCCTTGCAGCTATCGCCTTTTCTTCAATGAGGAAGATTTTAGCTTTACGCTCCTGGAGGAAGTTGGACAAGAAATGGGTTCCCCTGACAACTCGACTAAAGCCCGCATCATCAAATTTTTACAAGAGTACGCCAACATCAAATTTGAGGCAGAAGAGATTGCTAGCCAAATCAGTACATCAGATGGCAATGCACGGCGCTGCTGTTCTCAACTAGCGCGTGACGGGGTTATTTCTTGTCAGGAAATAACTTCCACCGGAACGAAGAAATTGTACTACATCAGCCGTGATGACGGAAATTGTAGTATTAAGAGTCCGTTACAGCCTTTACAATCGTTAACAGTAACATCCAATCAGTGGATCACCCCTGAAACACAACAAATCCATTGTCAGACAAGTGATAGCGCTGATTCTGGCGACTTGTATAAAAACGATGGATCACCCTTGATCACCCCTATGATCAGCTTGAGTGATCAGCTTTGTAAAGCACCTCAAAGCATTGCAAATCAAGAAAATTCTGAACAACTTTACAAAGCTGATCATCTAAGTATGCCTGAAATTGCAAAAAAAACGAATTTAGAAATTGTCCCTAATAGGCAGAAAAAGGATGATCAGGTGATCAGCTTGCTTAACAATTCCCAGGATAATTGCACTGCAAGCACTCCAAATTGTAAAGCTGGTGATCACCAAGCTGATCACCAGGTGATCACCTCAAGCGATGATCACCTTTCAAAACCTGAATCTGTAGTACGAAATCGCAAACGAAATAGCAAAAACATTGAGGTGGGAGGGGTTTATTTATCGCGATCGCTCAAGCAGCAGGTGAAAGTAACCAAAATATACAAAAACAAAAAAGCTGATGTGTTGATCAAAGGTGACAGTGCATCGGAACCGCGATTACTTTGGAGCGACTTGTACCCATTGCCAGCACAACCCTGGAATCCTATTGGCGGTGGTCAGTTGGCTGATTACGGCGGGGAATGGGTTGAAATTGTTGGCTTTGCTAGCGGGGGACGTAAGCTACAAGTTGAGTTTGCTTCTGGCCGCCAAGAGTACGTCAAAAAAGACAAACTTAAATGTCCGTTATGACCGATGATGTAAAGCCGATGGAATGCCCATACTGCAAAGCCAGGAATATCTACCGCAATGGGCATAACAAGCACAAAAGCGGCGCTAAAATTCAGCGCTGGTTCTGCAACGAGTGCGATCGTACTTTTCAGATGTTTTATGTGAAATGCGATCGCCTTTAATCAAAATGTTGTTTATAAAAGAAAAAGAATTTATGTAACTTAGCAACATGGCAGAACCAACTTTAGCTCAAATTTTCGGCGCAAATGCTAGCCAGACATCAACCGATTTAGTGATTAAAAAAGCTGATTTGTTAGCCGTTGGTTTGACCGCTTCATCAACTAACAGTGCTGAGTCATTAGTTGTCTCATTACTCAAACTTTGGCAAACCTATCTAACACCTACAAACCTTGAAGCTAATACAGAGCAACAGATTAGTATTGAGGATTCTTACCAGCAAATTACAACTAGAGGTACAACGCAATATAGGCAGTATTCAAAAACTGTAAATTTGCAAGTAGTTGATGCAAGTACTGATGTTGACCCTGACCTATTCTAAAAATGCAAGTCACTTTACAACAATTATTTGGTGATGGTGCAACTCAAAATATTGACACCATAACAATTAAAAAAAGTGACTTACCTGGACTTTTAGCGGCTAGCAATAATACTGCGGAATCTTTGCTAGTCGCTATTTTATTAAAGGTACTAGACACTTTTGCGGGTAAACTCACTGACGAGAACGGTAATCCTATTACCGACGAAAACGGCGTACCCATCACTTTTAATCAAGGTGATATTCTTGATACTTTCTATCTTGAATATTGGAGAACGATATTTAAGAAAAAGGGAAACGTAAATTACAGGATTTTTCAGTTTGTCTTACATGAGTTTGAGGTCTATTAGCTATGAGCAATATTAAAAACTTAGCAGTCATAAAAACATCACGTGTTAATAATGATTGGCTTGTACTTCAAGATGACGCAAATAATCAAACATACCGCATCAAAGCATCTAACTTTGTAGCGGGACTAGCGCCAAGTACTACGCCTAACTATGGGAATGATGCAAACTACTCAAATAGATTGCTATTGCTTAAAGGCAACGGTTCGGACGGACAATCAACATTTACTGATAACAGTAACTACAATCGAACTATTACCACACAAGGAAGCCCAATAATTACTGTTAGTCAATCCAGGTTTGATGGTAGTAGTATCTATTTTGACGGTGCAAGTAGCTTGTCTATGCCATCAGCAAGCGAGTTATCTTTTGGCAATAGTGACTTTACTATTCAGGCATGGGTACAGCCATTAAGTGTTACGGGTACGCGGGTAATACTTGATAGATATAGCGCTTCTACTGCATGGAGTTGGTTTCTTGCACTTAACGGTAATAAGCTTAGATTTGTTGTAAGGGCTGACTCTACTAGTAATTGGACAGACATCATAGGAAGCGTATCATTACCGCTTTTACAGTGGAGTTACATCGGAGTTCGTGTAACGGTTGACACGGTAATTCATCCTACAAATAAATCACTGGTTTTGTGGATAAACGGCGTTAGAGACGGAAGCGCAACACACACCATAAGTTTGAATAACTCATTACCTTTAACAGTAGGTAGGGCACAATCTACTGCTAACAATTACTTTTACGGTTATATCGATGATTTGAGATTCTCTAATCGTGCTGAGGATTTATCAATAATTCCCGGTCGAGGATTCCCGATATCTGCTTAATAATTTCACTACATATCATTTTGTAGAGGTAACAAAATATGAGTTATTGCAATATCGGAGACAGTCCAAAAGTTTATTTTAAATTCAATGGACAATCAAAACAGATTTATTCTTCCAAAGAGTCACCCATTGATGTATCGATGACGGATTACTCAACTTATGGTGCTAATTTCTCTAGTACTGGGTACAGAATAAATGTCTATAGCACAAACAATTTTCAATACGTCAATCTAACAGTCAGAAACTATCAAATAGTAGATAACGGTGCTGGTTCTGACCCAATCTTTAGGTATACCCTGTATGTTCAGTACTGCAATTCTGATGTTTTAGAGGCTGTATTTGCTGTCAATCCATCTACGCTTACTACTCACAATGACGCATCTTGCCCAACGACAAAACCAGATATCCGTAAGTCAAAACTAGAGATAAAAAAAGCAGGTACAAGCACAATTATTTTTACAACTGAGGGAGATTACCCAGGTAGTTTTGAAGTTGCTTGTGCTGATTGTCCTGCTGGCACTTGCAGATGTGAAAGTGATAGTTATCCCGGTTACTGTTGCCAAGATTGTGCAAGTTTAGCGAGTCAAGTTAGACAAATTAAGAATACTGTTCAAATCGTGAACAGTAAAGGTAAGGTCAAGTATGGCTGATAATTGCACACAATTAAAAGCTGAGATTGAAGCTTTAAAACGAGAAATAGCAAAGTTAAAAACAATTGATGAGAACGCTATTATTGCTCAAGCTGTTAAACGTTCTGAGATGAGTATTGTTCCTAGGATTGATGTAGCAGTAGCGGCAGGTGCAACGGTAATTTATAACAAATTAGAACCACAAATTAATAGCGCAGCAAGCAAAGCCAAAGACGCACTAGAAACAGCATTTAAAGCTGATAGTGCAGCTACTAATAGTAATAAAAATTCATTAGAAGCTAAGAGACAAGCAGAAAAATCAATTAGTGAAGCAGTAGAAGCAAAGAGACAAGCTAATGAAGCTAAAGGAGAAGCAACAAATGCAAATGGGCAAGCAAAAAACGCTAATAGCACTGCTAAGAAAGCTGATGAGGTTGCTACAAGAGCTAAACGCAAAGCTGACACTGTAGAAGTACAAGCAGTTAGCGCAGAAACTAAAGCACGAATAGCCGAAAGAGAATCGTTATCCGCGAAAGATGCCGCTAGGATTGCCTCTCAAAATTCAGAATTAGCAAAAAATGTTGCTAACCAGGCTGATTTAAAATCGGGCAATGCTATTAACAAATCACTTGACGCAGTATCAAAAGCTGGTAGTGCTGCTAGTAAAGCTGAGGATGCTATCAAGGAAACTAAGGGAATAAGAGGTTTAGTTGATGGTTTCAAGGGTCAACTTAGCAAACTTTCAAGCACTATTGAGAAAGCTGAAAAACTTGCAGGAGATGCAATTTTAAAAGCTGGTAAAGCAATAGGTATTAGTGAGGAAGCTTTAAAATCAGTTGCTAAGTGGGGAGGAAAAATTCTTGAGATAATCGGCGTAGTAGCAACTATTCTCACGATGATTGAACAGATAGCAATTCTCGAAACTTTAGGTGCAAGAATTGATGCTGTAGAAAGGGGATTAGATGCACTGGGTAATGATTTAAGCGGAATACTAGGCAAGCTCTTTACTCTAACCAGAAGAATTGAAGCTGTAGGCGCTACCGTTCCGCCAGTAAAGGCACTTGCTGACCAAGCAAGGATAGAAGCGCTCAACGCCAGCAACCAAATACCTAAAATTCGTGAGGATGCTGCATCTGCTTTAGGACTAGCAACTAATGCATTCCAGAAAGCAGAAAGCGCACAAGGTACGGCTAACACTGCGGTAAGGGTTGCTAGTGGTGCAAGTGCTACAGCGAAAAAAGCTCAAGCTGATGCTATCAGGGCACAAGCAAAGGCTGAAATAGCTGATCAGAATGCAGGGCTAGCTAAAAAGATAGGTGACAAGGCATTAAAAATTGGTGGTGATGCACTTGGTAAAGCTGGTGTAGCGCTTACAACTGCCTTAACTGCTATCAGCCTTTATCAGGGAATTAAATTACTTAAAGGCTTAAAAGGTGATAGAGGTCTTCCAGGTTTACCAGGCTTGAGAGGTTTACCAGGACAAAAAGGCGATAGAGGATTACAAGGAATACCAGGAAAGGATGGTTTCATTTACAGCATTTATCTACCTGGACAGAAGGGAGAGAAAGGGGATAAAGGCGATAGAGGAGATGTAGGGATTGGCAGAGATGGAAGACCTGGGATTGATGGAAAGGATGGAAAGGATGGTAAGGATGTGAACCCAGCAGATTTGAATTTTATCAAAGCGGCATTAGCCAGAATAGAGGCTAAAACTACTACGAATTTAGGTATTACAAATATTGTTAACCTCAAGCTAGGTTCTCAAGTTATTGGTGGCATAACAGGACAAATTCAACGATTTGCTTCCTGGTCAATGTTAGACCGAATTACAAATTTAATAACGTTAGCTACAACACTGCATAATGCAACAATGCTATCTAACGATATAGTCAGTACATTAACATCAAGTATTACTAATACGTTGGCTGTTTTCGGATTAAAAGATGCTGAAGGCAATCCTTATGATGCCGGAGACCTAATAAAAGGCAGTATCGCTGACTTATTAAAGAGAACATTAGGTTTAGAAAATTATGTAAAGTTAACTTTAGCCTGGAAGCAAGCTAATAGAATTTATCAAGCCGGTGCAAATATCCTCAGTACTGTCAGAAACATTATAGATAGTACTAGAGACATCGCTGTTGTTACAGGTGTGAATGTAGCAGACATTGGCAACGCCTTAAGAAATGAAGGTGTAGTGAGTGATGACGCATATAAACCAATGTCTACTAATTTGGGTACAACCAAACTACAAAGAATGGTAGACAAGTTAGATAACTTATCAGATGCAGCAAGCAGCATCGAAACCGTTACTAGCTCAGTCAGAAGCATCAAAGAAGATGTAGAAGAGTTAACTAATCAAAAAGCCGAATTTAAGAAAGCTTTGACTAGTGGACAGAAAGAACAAACAGGCACAGAATCAACACTAGATAAATCAAGCAATCCACCTAAAATCAACGCTGATGATGAGGTTTTAACAAGTGCCAGTTAATTACAAAAATTGGAAGTTCACGAGAAAAGTTATACGCATCACTCATAACAGAGAAGTCAAAAAATACTTTAAAACATTAAAAACTGATGCTGACAATCAAACTTATCGTGGTGCAAATACTGGCAGAGAAGCAATAAGAGATTGTCTACTTATTTACGAGAACGACTCAGCTATTATTGTTGCAAATAAGCAGATGTTTTTTACTCGGTTGACTGCTGCAGAGAATAGCGTATTGTCTTACCCTGAAAGCTGGATAATTCATTCGGGTACAGACATCCCTCAGTTAAAAATTATCTATAGAACCAATAGCAAAGAACGCAAAGGTTATTATGATTTAAATATTCCTCATTACAAAGGAAGCAAAAGTATCAAGCCTCCAAAGTATACAAAGGGGAATCAACCAGTCATTTTTAATTTAAAAGATAGGACAAAAATAGTAATAAATGCTGTATCTGAGAACGAAGGTAAATCAGTTATTAGGTATTTTTTAAAATTTGTCGATGACAAGTTTATCAAAGATAAAGATAATTTTGTTTTGGGCAGTCCGTCCAAGGTCAAAAGAGATGAAATGACACCAATTAGAGCGGACTATTACCCTCATGGACAAAATGTTCCTAATCCACAGTGGCGCATTTACTTTTAATCGCGCAGTTATGACAGCGCGAGGTTTCCAGACAAAAGATTATTCTCAAATACTGTTATAAAGATAGTGTCTTAAATCACTCCGTACAAGGACGTAGAACATGAGCACTTTTAATAATGGTGGTGGAACACTCAAATCTACAAATAAGCCGGCTGCTTTTTTGGAATTGTCGCATATTCTTAATGAGGCAGAGCGGGCCGCATCGACAGCTGATGTTACGTTCAACAACCTCAACGTAGCTTATGATGCTGAAGCTAGAACAGCAACAATTACAGCATCTTTACCAGTGGGCAGTGCTATTAACTCTTCTGGTCAAATCGTGATCACTGCTACCAACTACTTAGGAACAGCCCCATTCAATGTAGGCACTGGTGGTGAGTTAAAAGGGTCTCATTCTCCGGCTGCATTTTTAGAAATGGCTCAATTACTTGCATCTGCGGAGCAAGCGGTTACCCCTACTGCACCCAATAACATTACTATTGCGATTGATTTGGAAGGATTGACCGCTACTGTTACCGCAACTCTCCCAATCGTTCCGTCCCTAGACTCTGCTGGTAAGCCAGTAATGACTGCTACTGATTACTTGCCGTAATCATCCATAAACCCATAATCTAGGAGACTTGATTCATTATGGCTACGAGGAAAGGGCCTACTAAGGGCGGGCGGGTTTTGGTTAAATTGCCTTTTGGACGGACAGTTGCCTCTGCTAAAGGAAAGCCTGGAAAGAGTCAGTTAGTCAGAGTTAAGGAGAACGTTGCTAAAGAGCTTGGATTAAAGCCTATTACTACGCTACCTACTCAAAGTGTTACTTCAAAAACGGCTAAAGGATCTGCAACTTTTAAGCGCGTTAACGCTCAAGGAAGTTATAGACGTATTTCTATAACGCTAATTTTTAGCAAAGCAAAAACAGTAGGGAAGTCACCAGGAACATATAAAACAGTTGCCTTGCCATTGGGCAGTGGCTGTACAGTTACCGATGCTATTCTTTATTTTCAAAAAAATGGGAAAAGCAAGGGAATTGTTGGAATTAGAACGCCTGCAGGACAGACTATTAGGTGGGATACTTCGGACTAAATAATGACCGGAATTCATGACCGGCTTAATTGGGATTTGGTGGTGAGGACGAAACTAACTCCTGTCAAATTCCCTAATAAACCAGCTTTTTTTAAGCCTTTAACCGTAATTGTCAATAGCCGTATTTTAATGATTGGTATGCGAAATCGCCAGGCTAAAGATACTTGGAGATACGCTGGGACGGCATACATGAATTTATTTACCTTGCCATCTTCTACCTCATTATTTGCAGCAGGTGTAGAAACTGCAAGACAGGATTTAAGACTAGGAACTTTAACATTAATCCAATTTCCTGAATTACAGCTTTACCCTTATTATGTCGAGGTTAGAGTACCACCTTGGCATCAGGAAATGTTGGTAGAAGTTTGGCAATATTCCGGGGATGAAGTTGATGTTATCAAAACTTCTATAGACGAGATTAAGTCAACGCTTAATAATTTATAAATGAGAAATTTTATTGCTGTTAACCCTAACAGCGTAACTATTAACTTTAATCTGCAAACAGTCAGCATTCTGTTAAGTGCATCCGTTAGTCTTTCAGTGCTAATAGGCTTAATAATTAAAACTGTCTCAAAATTTAATGCACTAGAGGCTGAAATTAAAAATCTCAGGGAAGATTTAAATACTGTCAATATATCTACCCAAAAAACTGAGATTTTACAAAAAGAATACACTGGACTGGATAAGCGGCTAGACCTGCATGTACAAGACTATTTAAACAGGGTAGAAGCTGTTAACTTAATTTGCCGTCAGTTAGATGAAAAGATAAATCATAAATTTGGCAGGGTAGCCGCATCAATGAGAGACGTAGAGCATTTCCTGCAAGGGCAGGGGGTGTTTAAAATTCGGGAATATGAACACGACAAAGACTAGCCAAATGGCAAACTGACATTTAACGAAAGAGTAAGGGTTTGAGGCTACTGGAAGGTGGCGATCGCCAGCGAGGACAATTTGCTATTTGGCAATACTGAAAAATGTTGGTCAAATCCGTCACGGGACTAGAGAGAATTTTTTACCCGCCGGAGTCTTTATCTAGCGACAGCCACTTAAACTCGAAGTAAAAAATTAGTCTTGACAGCTATCTGACAGTCAAAAATAGGCTTAATACTGCATTGTAGACCGATTAATGCTAGGCAGACAAGCACGCGATCGCAATGCTGATACTATTAGGGATTTTTATCAAATTTAGTCAAGGACAAAATAGCTGTATCCCCCTCAAAACAAGCATTTTCGAGGGGGATATTTGCGGAATCTAGTCAAATTCTAGTCAAGCCTGATTTTTGCAAAGGCTAAAACGTAATGGGTGACCTGAGATTCGAACTCAGAACCAGCGGATTAAGAGTCCGATGCTCTACCGTTGAGCTAGTCACCCACACGAATAATGATTATAGCAAATTGCTGACGGCTTTACTAGTGCAGTCTGGGAGCGGGTTTTAAGCTCTAGGGAGTTTTACTATAAATGTAGTTTTTCCTGCTACACTTTCTACGTGAATTTTACCACCTAAATTGGTGACCATTTTTTGCACTAATGCTAGTTCTAGCCCGGTGCCGCTATGTTTCCAGGGGTCATTTTTAGCGATGTGATAAAATGGCTCAAAAATTCTTGCTCGTTGTTGAGCAGATATCTCTAAGCCGGAGTTTTGGAACCTAATCTGCATCATATCTGCTATCAATTGCACTGATACTGTTATGGTTTCACCAGTAGGTGTGTATTTGCAGATATGGTTAAGCAATTCTGTAACAATTCGCTCTAATTCGGTAATCTCTGTTGCTAAAGTTGGTAGTGCAGTGTCAATCTTCAGCTTTAATTGTTGTTTCTGACAAGCGGTGACTTCCCGAAAAGACTCGACAATTGGGGGTAACCAGGTTTGTAAGTCGATGGGAATAAGGGTTTGGGGATCGGGTGGGGTTTGATGCTGGGTAAGTGTGAGCAAGTCTTGAATTAAGTTACTACCTCTACCACATTCGCTATGAAGTATCTGCAATAGTTGTGGCACTATGTCTTTATCTGATAGCCCTTCTAGATTAAGCATACTTTCAAGGGTTTGGGCTGCAAGATTAATGCTAGTAATGGGTGTGCGGAGTTCTTGCGCTAAAGCGCGGAGAAATTGGTTATTGAGGCGTTCAATGCTTGCTATTTCTTGCGCTTGGGTTTGGATAGTTTGATTTAGCCGCGAATTGCGAATTGCGATCGCACATTGACTGGCGATTTGCTGCACTACGCCATTTTCCCATTCATCAAATGGCTGTTGGGTGGTGCGGATCAGCCATAGATTGCCGAGCATTCCTTGGCGATCAAAAATTGGATAAGCTAGCTGGGTAATTACCTGCAATGTTGGTTGCCATCCGTGAAGAATTTCCACAGAATGCAGGGATTGTTTTTGCAACAAGCGTTGGTAAATTTCCGAGAAGTCTGCAACTTGCTTGCTTACACCTTGATACAAAGGTGAACTATGGGTGTATTCATAGGCAATAGTTGCTAAGGTGCAGTCAGTGTCATAGAGTTCGATATGACAGCGATCGCTTTTAAGTAACTGCGCTAAATCTTGAACTACTGTTTCTAGTATTTGGCTGATATCAAGATTGTCGCGGATTTGTTCTGTGATGCGTTGCCACAGTGCTTGAAAGTCTTGAATCTTTTGGACTTGAACTGCATACTCTTGGCGTTGCAACTCCATTTTAGCTTTCAGGTTTTCTACCTGTTGCTGCAGTTTAGCTTGCTGGCTAGCAATGCCAATTTGCACTGCTAACTGCTTGAGTAAGTCAATTTCTGCATCTCGCCATTGATGGGGTTTGTCACAATACTGGGCAATTAATAACCCCCACAAATCTTGGTGTAAGAGAATTGGTACAACTAAATTAGCCCTAACTTGCAAAGAGGCGAGAAAATCTATTTGGCAAGGATGTAACCCCGCTGCATAAATATCTTCAATAACCTGAATCCCGCCTTTTCTGTAGCGTTCTTGATGTTTAGTAGTAAAGCAAGGATCATGGATGTTTTTCCCTAATAGTGGGCCATGAGCAACTATAGTGGCTTCTGCGGCGATCGCACCAGTACCATCAGCCTGGAAGCGGTAAACTAAAACGCGATCGCAACTTAATAAATTCCGTGCTTCTTTAACTATTTGTGGCAGAATTGTCTCTAAATCTTGCGATTGGCAAATTTTTTGGTCTATATCTGCCAATAGTTGCGCTTTTTCTGCTTGCAGTTTCCCGTTACGTTCTATCTGCTTGATTGGACTGATACTGCTACTAGTACCAATCAAGCGATAAATCTTTGAATTCGCATCTCGCAACGGTGTCAGCGTCGTACTCCACCATGTAGGAACACCTTGGAATTGCAAGCATTGTTCGTAGGAAATAGTTTTGCCAAAGCGTACGCAATCATTGTAATGCTGACGTACTTTCGCCGCATCCATAGGCGATAGTATATCCTCTGGCTTTTTCCCTTGGAGTTCCTCGGAGCTCATTCCCAGCCAGCGTTCATGAGTTGGATTCAGTGCCACATAGCGAAAATCCCCATCTTCCAGCACATCTACTACAAAAATCGATGCTTGTCCAGAATCGTAGATGCTGAGTAGAAACTGCTCACTACTACTTTTGTCCGCATCTTTGCCGAAGAGAAAGTAAGGCGGAGACAGTGGTTTGAGTTCTACAGTTGATTCCGATTGGTTAATATTCATGCGAGAGTCCCTGTCTGGTATAACTGACTCATCTAGGCGCTCTCTTGTATAGTTACGGTCGTAAAAATTATCCTTAGCGCCTAAAGCAAAGGATTGTCAGCTTGGATCTATTGATATTTGCGTCTTTCTCTATTTCTCTTCAGAAATTACGGAAAGCCCATAAAAGTAAGCTTAACAAATCCTGCTGGTTGAAGAATAAAATACATGGGCAGGTTAGTGTAAAGTTACTTGATATTGATTTGTTAATAATTCCTTAAAGATTTTTGCACATATTTTAAGTATAATCAAGGACTATTATGAATTATTGTGATTATTCTTAATAGGTGGGGCATTGGGCATTGGGCATTGGGCATTGGTAATTGGTAATTGGTAATTGGTAATTGGTGTTTGCCATTAATCATTTCTCCCCCTGCTCCCTGCCCCCTGCCCCCTTGCCTCATCCCCAACCCCCCAATCACTTCAACAACTTATAAGCATTCATCCCCGTCAAAATAGCAACCAGCAGCCAAGCGATCGCTAAACCGATGACTTCGCCTAGAAAAAACTGTGTGAGTTGGCGTAAAATCAAGCCAATAGCTGCACCGATGGGCAAGGCTATTGCCCAACTAAATGCACTAATAAATATCCAGCGCCAAGCTAAAGGAACTGATTGGTAAATAGCCCACCATTGAGCAAATCCAATGACGAAACCGCCAATTAACCCAGAAAGCGCCTCATAAAGCATCCTCGTCGGGAGTAAGTCAGTTGTGGGTACAATCCAACCTATAGCACCTATACCAATAATTGCGATCGCACCCCAACCCCCCATTGTGAACAATACCCACTTCAGGTAAAAGCTGGTATGGGTGAGCATGATAGTCTGAGCTAGTGCGATCGCTAATCCGCCAATCATCGCCTGTAATAAACCCAAATCTGGCTTTTCGCCAATTTCAATGAATAGCAGACTCACCAAAAAACCGCTCAAAGTGGCTATCGTCCACTGCAAAGTAAAGCTAAATTGAGTTTTTACAGGTACAAATAACATCAAATTTTCTTTGGTAGGAGAATTGGTGTCGCAGCTTTGGTGTTAAACATCTCTAGAAAAGCCCTGCGTCGCCTTTGGGGGGACTCTGGTGAGATATAACCCCATAAACTTTCCCAGTAGAAAAATGAGATACCATTAAATTTGCGATCGCGCGCTATCTTAACTTGTTCTTTGATTTGGGCTATCTCTACGGAATCGCGCAATGTGCCCGTTGATATCCCAATAGCTACAGGTATTTGACTGCGAGCAAATTCCACCGCAGGCTTTTCTAGTTCCCTAATAAAACTATTTTTGTTATCTCGATATACCTGTAAAATCAACTCATCTATTAAACCTTTTTTTACCCAATCTTCCCAATTTTGCAAATAATATTTGTAAGCAAAAGCTTGAGAGTTGGGAGACAAAGAAATTTTCACATAAGGTTTAACTGCTTTGACAGATTGATAAATTGCTGCCATGAAATCAGTCAATTTTTCGGATCGCCAACGCATCCATTCTGGGTTAAAAGGATTTTTTGGTGGACTTTTACCTTGGTGTTCTTGTTGGTAAAGTTCGATAGTAAAGGCATCGTAACCAAACTGTACTGGCATCCCAAAATGGTCGTCAAGCTGAATCCCATCCACATCATATTTACTGACAACTTCTACAATTAGTTCTTGAATAAATTCTTGAACTTGTGGATGCAAAGGATTAAGCCAAGCTAGTTTAGTAACATGATTATTACCAATTTCTTCCGGTGGAATTTCATTAATTGACCTTATACCCTCTTGCCCATTTGTTAGCCATTCCGGGTAACGTAGCGCTAATTGAGAATATGGTGGTGTCATAAACCCATATTCAAACCAAGGGACAATTCTGATACCTTGAAGTTTAGCAAGTTGAATTAACTCTGCTAAAACATCTTGTCCACCATGCATAATTTTGAGTAAAGGTTGAGTATCTGCACCTGTTACTCTTTTGGCAACTGCACTATTGTAAAAAGTATGTCCTCTGTTCCAAACTACAGGATAAATAGTATTAAAGTTAAGCGCTGAAAGTTGATTGACAGCGCGGTTAATACCCCAAGGGACAAAGAATACACCACTGGCAACATTAGTTAGCCAAACACCACGAATTTCGGTTGTAGTTGGAGGACTGGCTTTTTGGTAATAAACTGAATGAGAAGGAAGAGAAAATGCGATGAAGCATAATAATAATTCCAAACACAGCCAGTAACAAAAATAACGGCGGGCAAACCGATTCATTTATGGGCTTGACTTCGTTTTGAAGAGATAGAAAGGATAGAAGGAAAATATATAACTACAAATTCAATCTCCAGCTTCCGGATTATGTAGTTATAGCATCAACTTTAGCAAATATCTCAAAATCAAATTTGCTCAAATTTAACTATTTTAATCTTTGAGAATAACAAACATACTCATCCTTATCAAACAGTAAATATATGCAAAAAAAGCCTGGTTTAGCAGGCTTTTATACTATAGCAGTCCTCAAAGTTATTCGTCATCAGTTATTAAAGCTAGAATGACAAATTGCAGCATCAACAGAGATTTAGATCTGCCAAAAATCATACAAATTCAAATATTTTTTGCGTTATACCAATTTGAAAAAATAACGCGACAGATTGTAGGGGCAAGGCACTGCCTTGCCCTCTAGAATATATTGATGTGTCGCCAACATTATTTGAATTGGTATTACGTAAATTATGCGGGCGCAAAGCCAGACAATTGTAAGGACAAGGCAGTGCCTTGCCCCTACCAATGTATCTCATCGTAATTTCTACTAGAAATCTAGACTGAATACAACATAATTCTCATGATCAGGTCATCATTCAAAACTTTCTAATTGCTCAGTTTGCTTCGTAACTCGTAATTATCTTGCTTTTAATTACGAATTACGAATTACGAATTATTAATTATTAAAATCTCTCCATTCCTTCAAAATTTTTCGTGCTTACTGCATTTGCAGCTTCTCCACAAGTGCGTGGTGTAGGAAATATCTTGTCTGGATTAGCTAACCCTTTAGGATTAAAAACTTGCCTTACCCATTGCATAGTTTCTAAATCCACTGAGCTAAACATATCTGGCATATAGCATTTTTTATCTGCACCAATACCATGTTCGCCCGAAATACTACCGCCGACTTTCACGCAAAGCTTGAGAATTTCTCCTCCTAATTCTTCAACTTTTTCTAATGCCCCATGTATGGAGTTATCGTAAAGAATTAGTGGGTGCAGATTACCATCTCCCGCATGAAATACATTGGCAACTCGATAACCAAATTTTTGGCTTAATGCCTCAATTTCTTGTAACACATAGGGTAACTGAGTTCGAGGAATTACGCCATCTTGCACATAATAATCTGGACTTAAATGTCCCGCAGCCGCAAAAGCAGCTTTCCGCCCTTTCCAAAGTTTTAATCGCGTTTCGGGATCACTGGCAGAAGTGACACTACGCGCCCCGTTTTGTTTACAAATTTCTATTACCCGTTGTTTATTACCTGCTACTTCTACTTCTAAACCATCGATTTCAATTAGCAAAATTGCTGTAGCATCGCGGGGATAACAATTAGTTGCTACCACATCTTCCACAGCATTAATACTAAAGTTATCCATCATTTCCATACCACCAGGAATAATCCCCGCACTGATGATATCGGAAACAGCAGCACCAGCAGCTTCAACACTCGTAAAGTCTGCTAACAATACACAAATTGATTCTGCAGTTTTGAGAATTTTCAGGGTAATTTCTGTAGCAATCCCCAAAGTACCTTCTGAACCCACAAATATACCTGTTAAATCATAACCAGGCATTTCAGGAATTTGTCCCCCTACATCTACAATCTCACCATCAGGAAGCACTAATTTTAATCCCAAAACATGGTTAGTAGTTACACCATATTTCAGACAATGCACGCCCCCAGAATTTTCGGCGATATTGCCGCCAATTGAACAGATAATTTGGCTAGAGGGGTCTGGTGCATAATAAAAACCTGCACCACTTACTGCTTGTGTTACCCAGCTATTAATTACTCCTGGTTGCACAACAGCACGTTGATTTTCTAAATCAATGCTGAGTATTTGCCGCATTAAAGAAGTAACAATTAAAACTGAATCTTCCCCAGGCAAAGCGCCACCAGATAACCCAGTCCCAGAACCCCGCGCAATGAAGGGAAGAGAGTATTGGTTGCATATCTTTACCGCCGCTGCAACCTGTTCTGTAGTTCTGGGAAGTACAACTACCGCCGGACGCTGACGATAGCCTGTTAAACCATCGCATTCATAAGTAATTAGTTCCTCACGGCGTTGCACTACACCATTTTTACCCAGAACAGCCTCAAATGCTTGAATAATAGGTTTCCAGTTACGTTGTTGTTTGTCTTGGGTGAGCATAACTTTTTTCTGATAGGGGTAGGATGCAATACTTGTCGGTTAAGGGCAAAAGGGGTAAGAAAAAGCCTTTAACCCTTACCCTTTCACCTTTTCCCCAAACCAAATTAAGAGTTGACAATCCTTAACCGAGCAGTATTGGGGTAGGATGCAGTCCAGGTTAAGCACCTGAGCCTGCAATTGCATGGCTCATACAAGAATATTGTGACAGGAGTTACAAGAGTGCGATCGCCTTTTTTGCATTTATTGCGTACTAGATCACAACAATACGCTTGGGTTAAACTCATTTATTAAAAAAGCTAGCTCAATTGGGGGATTCTCCCCCAAACCCCCGATTGGGTGACGGTTGCGTCCCCCAAACCCCCTCCAAAAGTATTGTTCTGTTTTTTTTGTTGAGTAACTAGTTTTTTGGTTTTGTTATCAATTAATTTTCTTAACTGAACTGTATTTGCTTTTAACCTACTTCATCATCGCTATTGATTAGAGAAAACTTTTTTAATCGGCATTATGCTTGTCTTGTGTGTTTTTGATTATCAAATTATGATTATCATGATTTGATAATCAAGCTAATATCATTTATTCAGTTTTTCATTACTAAGAAAATTTGCAAATCAATACTTTTATTAAACTTCTCTCATCTACTTTTTTTAAATTCCATAAACATATTTGATAAACAGTATTAAAAACTACATTTTAAGGTTTGTTTATTAAATTCGTTATGCAAGTGATTACTTAACATTAATCACTTGATAACTGATAGATAACTCTTCACGGATTAACTGTTTGTAAATATTCTTTAGCGCTATTGCAAAAGCTTTCCCAACATAAACACTCTTTAGTCAGTGTTCTTAAAGCTTACAAGCGTTAAGATGAAAAATTTTCCAATCATCTGCCCAAATGGTTGATGTTCCAATATTGAGGAATTGATTGTGATTCCTCAATATTGAAAATCAAAAAATAGGTAATACTTATTGGGAGTCAAGAATACAACTATGATTACAGTTTCAGGGCATCAAATTCTAGAAACTATTTATGTAGGGTCAAAAACGGTTATTTATCGGGGCTTTAGACTAGGGGATCAACAACCAATAATTGTGAAGGTGGTTAACAACGAATATCCCACTCTTAATGATATCGCCAGATTGAAGCATGAATATGACATCACCCAATTTCTGAATATGCCAGGAATTGTCAAGTCTTATTGCTTGAAAAATACTAATGGCTCTCTAGCATTGATATTAGAAGATTTTGGAGGAGAATCGCTATATCAATATATTCAAATAAAAACCCTAAAAATCACAGAATTTTTGACAATTGCCATTAAATTAGTAGATATTTTAGGCGAATTATTCAAAAAACGAATTATTCATCAGGACATTAAGCCACACAATATTATTATTAGCTCGCAAACTGGCGAGATCAAAATTACAGATTTTGCGATCGCTTCCCGAGTTTCTAGAGAAACCCAGTTCATCTGTAATCTCAATCGTTTGGAAGGGACATTAGCTTATATGTCGCCAGAACAAACAGGAAGGATGAATAGATCAATAGACTATCGGACTGACTTTTACTCTTTAGGTGTCACCTTTTATGAAATGCTCACCCAGCATTTGCCATTTGAAACTAACGATGCAATGGAGTTGGTTCATTGTCATATTGCAAAACAGCCACTACCACCTCATGAATTGAATTCGGATATTCCTGAAACAATTTCCGCTATTATCTTGAAATTGTTAGCCAAAACGCCGGAAGAAAGATATCAAAGTAGCTATGGATTGAGAGGCGATTTGCAAAAATGCCTCAATCAATTATGCGAAACTAAGCAAATTTCATACTTTCCATTAGGGCAGCAAGATATTTCACCAATCTTTCAAATTCCTCAAAAATTATATGGCAGAGATAGAGAAATTGCCACCTTGTTAGCTGCTTGTGAACGAGTACTAGGGGGAGATAGAGACAAATTATGCTTATATTCCCCATCTGGCTATTCAGAAATGATGCTTATATCTGGTTATTCTGGTATCGGCAAATCAGCATTAGTACAAGAAGTTTATCAACCAATTACTAAGCACAAAGGATACTTTATTTCTGGTAAGTGTGACCAATTGCAGAGGAATATTCCCTATGCTTCTATAATTCAGGCATTTCAAAAATTAATTCGCCAGTTGTTGACAGAATCTGATGCCCAAATTGCAGTTTGGCGGGTAAAAATTTTAGCTGCTTTATCGACTAATTGCCAGGTGATTATTAATGTAATTCCTGAAATCGAACTAATTGTAGGTCAACAGCCTGCTGTAGCAGAACTAGGGGTAGTAGAATCACAAAATCGCTTTAATAGAGTCTTGCAAAACTTCATCCATATATTTAGTAAACCTGAACACCCTTTAGTACTTTTTTTAGATGATTTACAATGGGCAGATTCTGCTTCCTTAAAACTGATCCAATTGCTGATGACAGAAGCAAATAGTCATTATTTATTTCTCATAGGTGCCTATCGAGATAAAGAAGTTAATGCAACTCATCCATTAATGTTGACATTAAAAGAAATTCAAAAGCACAATCATAAAAGCAATTGTGGTAACAATCTTTTTCCTAAGCTCAATCATATCTCTCTTTCTCCGTTAAATTTAGCTCATATTACGCAGTTAATTACAGAAACTCTACATTGTGAGCAATCGAGAGCCATGCCATTAGCGGAACTGGTTGTTGAGAAAACTCATGGTAATCCTTTTTTTGTGAATGAGTTCTTGAAATCTTTATACACACAAGAACTAGTAGAATTTGATTTTGATCAAGGAGTATGGCAGTGGAATATAGCGGATATTCAAGCTGCACCCATTACAAATAATGTTGTTGATTTAATGGCAGATAAAATTCAAAGACTCTCTGCTCAGACTCAACAAATTTTAAAGCTAGCGGCTTGTATTGGGTATCAATTTGATTTGCAAACCCTATCCATTGTCTATAAAAAAACTGCGATCGCAACTGCTAGTGATTTATGGGAAGCAATTGAGTCAGGGCTAATTCTGCCTTTGGGAAATGAGGATCAACTGCTGAGGACTGAGGATTGGATCAAGCAAGAGACAGAAACAGAGTCAAAATTTGCTGTTTCTCATCTCCCAGCTTTGATATCTTACAAATTCTTGCACGATCGCGTACAGCAAGCTGCTGATTGCTTAATTCCCGAAGACCAAAAACAAATAGTACATCTACAAGTAGGGCAACTACTGCTCAAAAATAATCAATGTGCACGAGAAGAAAAAATTTTTGATATTGTCAATCAACTCAATTTTGGAATGCAATTGATTACTAATCAATCAGAAAAGTATGAATTGGCAGAATTAAATCTCTGTGCTGGTAAAAAATCCAAACTATCCGCCGCCTATAATTCGGCAATGAATTACTTGCGAAATGGCATGAAGCTGTTAGGTAATTGTAGCTGGGAGGAGCAATATGAACTAACACTAGCACTTTATCAAGAAGCCGTCGAAGCAGCCTACATCAATGGCGAGTTTGCAGAGATGGAGCGTTATATGCAAATAGTTTTACAACAAGCAAAGACTGTGCTTGATAAAGTAAAAGTCTATGAAATTAAAATCCAATTTTGTGCTGCTCGTAATAAGATGCAGGGAACGATAGAAACAACCTTAGAAATTTTAGATTTACTAGAAATTAGGTTTCCACAAAATCCCAGTAAATTAGATGTTCAACAGAGTTATACAGAAACAAAATATGCATTAGCTGGTAAAGAACCTCTGGATTTACTTGACCTACCAGAAATGACAGATCCCTATAAAATAGCCGCTCTCCGGCTAATGTCAAATGTGACTATTAGTGCTTACAATACAGCGCCGATCATCTTTCAATTGATGACTCTGCAACAAGTGAAGCTATTAGTTCAGTATGGTAATTCTGCAGTTGCTGCTTCATCTTATGCTTGGTATGGCTTATTTTTGTCTGGGATTGTGGATGATATTGATACAGGTTATGAGTTTGGTCAATTGGCATTAAAGATTTTAGATAAATTCGATGCTAAAGAATTTCAAGCTAAGACTTTTTTTGCCTTTAATATCTTTATTATGCCGTGGAAATTCCATGTTAAAGAAACACTAAAACCCTTACTTAGTAGTTATCAAATCGGTATAGAAATGGCAGATTTTGAATATGCTGCCCGAGCGGCTTTACATTATGGTTGCCATTCTTATCTCGCAGGGTATCCATTGGTAGAAACTGAACAGGATATGTCAAAATACAGCCATTTAATGCTGGAATTAAAACAGGAATCAGTACTTTGTAAGAATGAAATAATTCGTCGCTCTATTTTGAAATTACTGGACAGATTTGAACCCACAGTTGGTTGTAACTGCGGGGATTTTAATGATGAAAAACTCTTAAAATTTCTGCTAGAAGCTAATCTATGTAACACAATTTTTGTTTTGGCAATTAACAGACTGATAGTTAGTTACTTACTGCAAGATTTTCCACTAGTAAATAAATATGCTGTGCTAGCAGAAACATACCTAGATAGTGGATGTGCATTTATTCTCGGAGCTATATTTAATTTTTATGAGTCTTTATACCAACTAGCTATATATGCAGAGGCTGAAAGCGATGAAAAAGTCCAGATATTAGATAAAGTACATACTAACCAACAAAAAATGCAAATCTGGGCATACCATGCACCGATGAATTTCTTACAGAAGTATCATTTAGTGGCAGCAGAAAAGCATCGAGTTCTGGGTGAAGATATTCAGGCAATAGACAACTATAATCGCGCCATAGAATTGTCTAGAGAACATGAATATTTACAAGAAGAAGCTTTAGCAAATGAACTAGCAGCCAAATTTTATTTAACAAAAGGCATGACCAAAATTGCTCAGGTTTACATGGTGGATGCCCATTATTGTTATCAGCGATGGGGAGCGCTCGCCAAAGTTAGACAGTTAGAAGAGACCTATTCTCATCTGCTTATATGGCAATCTAGTAGTTTTGAAAAAGCACGTACCAGCATCAGTCAAACTCTTAATAGGCTGACAACTTCCGCAACTTCTTCTAGCAGTGATAGTGGTGTTGCTGAAGCGCTAGACTTGGCAACTGTAATCAAAGCTTCCCAAGCGATCGCAGGTGAAATTGTCTTGGAGAATTTACTAGCGAAATTGATGGCGATCGTGATTGAAAATGCGGGAGCAACTAAAGGTGTTTTAATCCTCTGCCAAAACGGTGAACTGTGGATTAAAGCTGTCAAAGAAGTGGGTAGCGATACTGTCAAAGTTCTGCAATCATTGCCAGTGGATCACAGCGATGTGCTACCAACAGTCATCGTCAATTATGTAGCTAGAACCCAGTCGGATGTCGTCCTTAGCAATGCTACTTGTGAAGGGCTATTTATTAAAGATATTTTGATTCAGGAAAATCAACCCCAATCAGTTCTTTGTACTCCCATCCTAAATCAAGGCAAACTTATGGGTGTATTGTATTTGGAAAATCACCTAACCACAGGTGCATTTACGGAAAATCACCTGGAAGTTTTAAAAATTTTATCTTCTCAAGCCGCTATTTCCATTGAAAATGCACTGCTCTACCAAACTCTAGAACAAAAAGTACAGGAACGCACTACCCAACTGGCTCAAGCCAATATGGACTTAGAAAAACGGAATTTACTGATTCGTCAAGTGTTTGGACGTTATTTAAGTGATGATATTGTCGCCAATTTGCTAGAAAGCCCAGAAAGATTGAAACTTGGCGGCGATAGAAGAAAAATGACGATCCTGACTTCCGATTTAAGAGGATTTACAGCCATCTCAGAGCGATCGCAACCAGAAGAAGTCATTAGTATCCTCAACATCTATTTTGAATACATGGCAGATGTCATTACCAAGTATCAGGGAAGCATTAATGAGTTCATGGGTGATGGAATTTTGGTGCTATTTGGTGCTCCTACGCCTAGAGAAGATGACGCGCTAAGAGCAGTAGCTTGTGCTTGTGCTATGCAGTTGGCGATGGATGCTGTGAATGAAAAGTTGAAGTATTTAAATTTCCCTCAACTAGACATGGGTATTGGTATCAATACAGGTTTGGTAATTTTGGGAAATATTGGCTCAGAGAAACGTACTAAGTATGGTATTGTCGGCAGTCAAGTAAATCTAGCTTACCGGATTGAATCTTACAGTCTAGGGGGTGAGATTCTGATTTCAGAACAAACATTACAAGAAGTTGGCTCTATTGTCAGAATCAACGGGCAAAAGCAAGTACATCCTAAAGGAGTGAAACAACTAATTAATATTTACTGTGTTGACGGTATTGGCAAACCATACAACCTTTTTCTACCCAGAGAAGAAGAAATATTCTTCACTCTGACTGAAATCATCCCTATCCAGTACGCCATGATTGAGGAAAAGCATATTAATGAAACTATGTTTCAGGGAAGTGTAATCCAAATCTCAGAAAAGGGAGCTAAAGTCTACTGCGATCATGTATCTGAGGGTTGTTTACCACCTGCACAAACAAACATTAAACTCAACTTGTTAGTACCAAATATTCCAGCAGAACTGCAAGAAGATATATATGCTAAAGTATCGGAAAATTTAGCAGATTCCCGGAGTTTTTATCTTCATTTTTCTAGAAAATCTCTAGCTTTAGAGATGATGCGTTGGGCGAAATTAAGTCAAAAAATCTGCTTGTTTCCTAGCTCAGTTAACTAAACTATAAATAACACTTGCAATAATCAGCGTTGCAGATATTTATCAAAGAATAGAAAACTTCACATTCGTAGATATTGCCAGAAAAAAATACAAATACAACAGTTAGCAGTTTTAGCAAGTAAATGTAGATAAATTACATAGGACTTACGCGAGTGTCACATTTTTTTCGTTTAGGCTGTCAAAAGTCCAAAAGACCTGAATTTTTGACCCTTGACTCTTGACGCTTGACTCTTAAATCAGAAGATGTGTGTACCAGTTGCGTAAGTCCTGTTACATATAACTTATCTACAATGTTTCTTGAGATATATTAATAGTTTGTGAAAAAATAAAGTAATAAATAGTACTCAAATTTAGCGATGAATACGTTTATTTCTCGCGTATGGCGATTTTTCCTCAGTCTGCTTTTTAAACAAACTGTTTTGATTCTTCTGCTCTTATTCTCTATTGGAGTAGGTGTAGCGTTGGCAAATATGTCTAGTCTTTCGACTAGCCTCATAAAATCCCAAGCACTGATGAATGCCGAATTGCAAGCAAAATCAATAATTGATGCTTGGAATCTTTACAGTAGTGCAGGTGCCGATCGCGCCAGAAAAGTTAAGGGAATTAGCGTCATCCACAACTACCTGATCAAAGAAGGTGCAATTCCCCCACCTGCAACTTACGCCATTGAACTCGGAAAAAACATCAGCGAACAAAAAGCGGGGATGGCAGTCAGGTTATACAGTGATTACCCCTATCCCTGGCGAAAAGCTGAAGGTGGGCCCAGAGATGATTTTGAGAAACAGGCACTTACCTACTTAAGACAACATCCTGAAGAGAACAATTTTTCTCGTCTTGAAAAACAAGATGGTCGTAGCTTATGGCGATATGGGCAATCTGTACGTATGGAGGCTAGCTGCGTCGCTTGTCACGACAGTGATCCTAATAGTCCAAAACGCGATTGGCAAGTAGGAGACGTGCGGGGAGTTTTGGCGATTACTCAATCTCTAGACAGTTTTACAGAAAAAACTAATAAAAGTTTGCAAACAACATTTGTGATGTTGGGAGGATTATCTGTACTAGGACTAGCTGGGTTAACCTTGGTTATTAGTAGGTTGCGTCAAACAACTAGAGAATTAGAAGTGCGTGTCACAGAACGCACGGCTGATTTAGCTCAAGCCAATACAGATTTAGAAAAAAGAAATTCCCTAATTCGCCAAGTGTTTGGCCGTTATCTGAGTGATGAAATTGTCGCCAACTTGTTAGATAGTCCCGAAGGATTGAAACTTGGGGGTGAGAGGCGGAGAATTACAATCCTGACTTCTGATTTAAGAGGATTCACCGCCATCTCAGAGCGATCGCAACCAGAAGAAGTCATCACAATCCTTAACATCTATTTAGAATACATGGCTGATGTCATTACCCAGTACCAAGGAACTATTAATGAATTCATGGGTGATGGCATTTTGGTGCTATTTGGCGCGCCTATGCCCAAAGAAGATGATGCTGCTAAAGCAGTAGCTTGTGCTTGTGCCATGCAATTAGCCATGACTGCTGTTAATGAAAGGTTACAACATTTAGGTTTTCCTCAACTAGACATGGGAATTGGGATTAATACTGGACTTGTTATTTTAGGTAATATCGGCTCACAAAAACGCACTAAATATGGTGTCGTGGGTAGTCAGGTAAACCTTACTTATCGCATTGAATCTTACACAACAGGAGGTGAAGTTTTAATATCTGATGAAACATTAAAAGCTGCTGGCTCAATTGTGCAATTAAGTGGAAATAGACAAGTACAGCCAAAAGGAGTAAAACAGCCAATTACTGTACACCAAGTTTATGGAATTAGCGGAGATTACAATCTTTTTCTATCTATAGAAGCAGAGGAATTTTTACCACTCTCAGGCATCATACCTATACAATATGCGTTGTTAGAAGAAAAGCATATTAGCACAACTATATATCAAGGAAGTATAGTTGAACTCTCAGCTAAGGGTGCTAAAATTCGCATGGAAAACGCACCAGAAGTTTCTCCACCACCAGCACAGACTAATATCAAACTCAAATTATTAGTACCAAACATCCCTCCAGAGCTTCAAGAAGATATATATGCCAAGGTGTTTGATAAACCAGTAGAAAATGGCAGTTTTTATATTCATTTCACTGCTAAACCGCCTGCTATCCAAGCTAGATTAGACGCTATATACCAATCTCTAAAAGGAGCAGCACAATCATGAATAAATTTATTTTTTGCTTAATCAATGACTTTGTTATGCCCTGCAATTAAGAAATTTTTAATTACGAATTACGAACTACGAATTACAAATTACGAATTACGAACTACGAATTACGAATTACGAATTAGTAATTCCTTTTTCATTTGTCCATAAACTCCTCCACACGCCGCAAAACTTTAGCGAATAAATCAGCATCATTGGCATCAAACCATTCAATTTGGGGATAGGCGCGAAACCAAGTCCGTTGTCGCTTGGCAAATTGCCGCGTATGTAAAACTATTAATTCTTGAGCTTCCTCTAAAGAAATTTCCCCAGCTAAATATTGCTTAATTTCTTGATAACCTAAAGTGTTTAATAAAGGTAAATCAGCACCATATTTCTGGCAAAGATAATCGACCTCAGCCACTAATCCCTCTTTGATCATCTGCTCAGTACGCTGGTGAATGCGTAGGCGTAACGCGTCAGTAGCGCAATCTAAGCCAATTTGTAAAATTGGGTAATTTGGCGGATTCTCCCCTTGTAGGTCAGAAATAGGGATTCCCGTCACATAATATACTTCTAAAGCCCTTAAAGTCCGTACAGGGTCATGGGGATGAATTTTTTGAGCAGCAACCGGATCAACTTGTTGCAACATAGCGTAAAGTTGATTTTGACCAAGTTCTGTGAGTTGCGATCGCAGTTCTAATTGCGGTGCCACTCGCGGAATTTTCATGCCTTGAACAATAGAACGTATGTATAAACCTGTGCCTCCAACCATTAATAGGGGAGAATTAGCAACAGAAGTAATTAACGCTTGTGCTTGTTCTTGGTAATCTGCTACCGTCATCGTGTTTGTTGGCGCGCAGATATCTATTAAATAGTGCGGCACTAATTTTTGTTCCGCTAATGTCGGTTTAGCTGTGCCAATATTAAACTCGCGATAAACTTGGCGAGAATCAGCACTGAGAATCACAGTCTCCAAGTGCATAGCTAAAGCCAAACCCAAACCCGACTTCCCCGTTGCCGTCGCTCCACAAATTACAACTAATTTAGTCATTGGTTATTTGTCATTTGGTAATTGGTAATTGGTAATTGGTAATTGGTAATTGTTCCCCTTTTATCCCTTTCTCCTTTCCCCCTTCCCCGTTCCCCCTCATCCCCAATCCCCAATCCCCAGTCCCCAATCCCAGGGGTGCAGCCCCTGTATAAACCTCCCACAAAATTGCCCTACAGACGCTAGCAAGGCTGATGTGTTAGAATTTTGGAGTGATTTGACTTTTTTAGCCTTTTGGCGATTTTCAACCCCACGCATCAGGAGAATTTTCATGACGAGCAGTTACAGTGCCGATCAGATTCAAGTTCTGGAAGGTCTGGAAGCCGTCCGCAAACGACCAGGTATGTACATCGGTTCCACTGGCCCGCGGGGACTCCATCATTTAGTTTACGAGGTGGTGGATAACTCGGTTGATGAGGCTTTAGCTGGTTATTGCACTCATGTGGAAGTGGATATCAACGCTGACGGCTCTGTTACTGTAACAGATGATGGGCGGGGTATTCCTACTGATATTCACCCAAAAACCGGAAAATCAGCGTTGGAAACTGTGTTAACAGTGTTACACGCCGGGGGTAAGTTTGGCGGTGGCGGCTACAAAGTTTCTGGAGGTTTACACGGGGTAGGGATTTCTGTAGTTAACGCCCTGTCTGAGTTTGTTGAGGTGACAGTTTGGCGGGATAAAAAGGTTCATCTCCAGCGTTATGAACGAGGTATCCCTGCTTCTGACCTGCAAACCAAGGCTTACAAGGAAGCGAGAACCGGAACTTCTGTTACCTTCAAGCCTGATACTCAAATCTTCACTACAGGCATTGAGTTTGATTACATTACTTTAGCGGGTCGCTTGCGGGAACTGGCTTATCTGAATGCAGGTGTCAAAATTACATTTACTGACAACCGCCTGGAATTACTCAAAAGCGATACTCCCAAGGTAGAAACCTACGAATATAAGGGCGGGATCAAAGAATATATTGCCTACATGAACCGCGAGAAGCAGCCTCTGCATGAAGAAATTATTTATGTGCAGGGTGAACGTAATAATGTTCAAGTAGAAGTAGCTTTGCAGTGGTGTACTGATGCTTATACAGATAATGTTCTAGGGTTTGCTAATAATATTCGTACAGTTGATGGTGGTACGCATTTAGAAGGCTTAAAGGCAGTTCTGACACGGACACTTAATGCGATCGCGCGCAAGCGGAACAAAATTAAAGAAAATGAAGCCAATCTTAGTGGTGAACACGTCCGTGAAGGACTGACAGCAGTAATTTCTGTCAAAGTTCCCGATCCCGAATTTGAAGGACAAACCAAAACTAAACTGGGTAATACAGAAGTTCGCGGGATTGTTGATTCTTTGGTTGGGGAAGTCCTCACCGAATACCTAGAATTTCACCCCGGTGTAGCTGATGCAGTTTTAGATAAAGCTATCCAAGCCTTTAAAGCCGCCGAAGCCGCCCGTCATGCACGGGAGTTAGTGCGCCGCAAATCGGTGCTAGAATCCTCGCCTTTACCTGGTAAATTGGCAGATTGCAGTTCTCGCGATCCTAGCGAATCGGAAATTTATATTGTAGAAGGCGATTCTGCAGGTGGTAGTGCTAAACAAGGACGCGATCGCCGTACTCAAGCCATCCTTCCCCTACGCGGTAAAATCCTCAATATTGAGAAAACTGACGACTCCAAAATTTATAAAAATAATGAAGTCCAAGCGTTAATTACAGCACTAGGTTTAGGTGTCAAAGGTGAAGAATTCGACGCTTCGCAGTTGCGCTATCATCGCATAGTAATTATGACTGACGCTGACGTGGATGGAGCGCATATCCGTACACTGTTGTTAACATTTTTCTATCGGTATCAGCGAGCGTTAATTGAGCAGGGCTTCATTTATATTGCTTGTCCTCCACTTTATAAATTAGAACGAGGACGCAATCATGAGTACTGCTATAGCGATCGCGAATTACAACAAAAGATTGCTGCCTTTCCTAGCAATGCCAACTACACTATCCAACGGTTTAAAGGGTTGGGAGAAATGATGCCAGAACAACTCTGGACAACGACAATGAACCCCGAAACCCGCAAAATGAAGCAAGTAGAGATTGAGGATGCGGCTGAAGCTGATCGCATTTTTACAATTTTAATGGGCGATCGCGTCGCACCCCGAAGGGAATTTATCGAAACCTATGGTTCTAAACTGAATTTAACGGATCTAGATATCTAATAAGTTGTGACGTGAATCAGCTATTCAAGAGTTAAAGTTGCCGGAAATTTGAACTCTTGAGTACCAAGCAGGAAAAATTAAGTGCAATTTTGTTTGTTTATTAACTTATTGCACTTTTTCAGTCCTATAGGTTAATAAACCACATTGCCAGGCGCGTTAATCGCGCCTTTTATAATTACTCTCAGATTTTTTCCGTATAGCACGCATCCAAAAGCTATATAGTTAATGATGAGAATAGTTGATAAAATACATAAACTTTAATCACAAAAATAATAAAATTCACGAAAACTTCACATTACATGGAAAGTTTTGTTTGTCAAGCTATATCTTTTATTCTCAGTAGTTAAGCATCGATAAGTTTGTTAACTTCATCAATATTTCAAATAGGGAAGGTACAAATGTCTTACTTTATTGAGTATCAGTAAATTTTGCCCCACTCAGAAATGTATTTGCTATCCTTGAATAGCAAAGCGCTATTTCATATCCGCTTAGGGATTTGTTCAGCAGCTGCAATATTCCTGGTTAACAAGAGAACTTCTAAACTACTGTAGTAATGAGTATTAAAAATTACAAATATTTTACTTAAGCGGTTTTCTAAGTAGGTGTATAACCCCTTCTTTAAACTATTTAGTTTCAGTAGGAAAATTAATGTTCATCAGTAATGTCAAATCCTTTATGAATTGATTAAAATATCGTTGTATACAATAGGAAAAGTTTGTCAAGTTTCATAGGGCTGAAATCTTCAGAGTGCGCTAACGTGTGAATAAGACCAACTTTATTTCAATTTCATTTGAAACATCACGTTGGTTCTGTCATTACCTCAACTCCTCAGTTTAGGTAATTAGCACACAAAATGAAGATTCCCTACAGACAAACACCAGCATATTAGCTGTATCTACCTAGCGGGAATTTCCGCCTTAGCTTCACGGATTTACTGCTTTATGAAGGAAATGTAAAAATACGTGCGCTAAAGCTGCTCGCTTGAGTTAATATAAAATGCGCTGTTTCTAAGTAATAAATGTTGTGCATTGTACTTGAAATCGTGCATGGGCAGGGATACCTAAGTCTTAATCTAATGACAATGCCACTGCAATTCCAAAAAGTTTCAAAAAATATTTAAGGGCATGACTACCGTTTGGAAGTTGTTTTTGATAATAGTGGCTTTACCTGCCTTAAGGACTACAAGATTAACACACAAAAAGAGTGCAATTTCTGTGAAACAGGCTACAATCGGAACAGTCTTTACGGAAAAAATCTATCAACAGTTATGTTTATTTAACTGTAGTGGTAAATTTTTTTATCAAGACATGTCTTTTTTTAGACAAGTTAGTTAAAGGTAATATGCGCTAATAATTACGCATAGCCTTTACTTGTGTGAGTAAGTTAGCTACAACAGCGATTTCCACACTTAGTAATAAACTCTCCAATAGGAGAAGCAAAATTTCCGAAAATATCTCAGGCAACCTGGCCAAAAAAATATTTTCGGTGGTAAATAGCTCTTAATATCTTAATAAAAGAGCAATACACACATCTTGAGTAATTGATTCTGCAAGGAGCATGAGGAACGCGGCATGAACCAGGCTAACAACGTACTCGAAAGCATATATCAGCCTGACCTAGAAATAATGAATCAGCCTGAGCTCGAGTTAGAAGAACTCTTAATAGAAGATGAAGAGGACTTGCTGATAACTGATGATGGCGACATTGATGATTTTTTAGAGCCTCAGTCTGATGAGGACGACGCAAAGTCTGGAAAAGCCGCTAAATCGCGTCGTCGGACACAAAGCAAGAAAAAGCACTATACCGAAGATTCTATTCGCCTTTACTTGCAAGAAATTGGTCGCATTCGTCTGTTGCGGGCAGATGAAGAAATTGAATTAGCACGTAAAATTGCTGATTTACTGGAATTAGAAAGAATACGGGAAAGGCTTTCGGAACAGTTGGAACGCGATCCTCGCGATAGCGAATGGGCAGAAGCTGTGCAACTACCCTTGCCGGCATTTCGCTACCGTTTGCATGTTGGTCGCAGGGCGAAAGATAAGATGGTGCAATCTAACCTCCGCCTTGTAGTTTCAATTGCCAAGAAATACATGAATCGTGGCTTATCCTTCCAAGATTTAATTCAAGAAGGTAGCCTAGGCTTGATTCGCGCCGCAGAAAAATTTGACCATGAAAAAGGTTATAAGTTTTCTACCTACGCTACATGGTGGATTCGTCAAGCAATTACCAGAGCGATCGCCGATCAATCTCGTACTATTCGCCTTCCAGTTCACCTTTACGAAACCATCTCCCGCATCAAGAAAACCACTAAGCTACTTTCTCAAGAAATGGGTCGCAAACCAACTGAAGAAGAAATTGCGACTCGCATGGAAATGACAATTGAGAAGCTACGGTTTATTGCTAAATCTGCTCAATTGCCTATTTCTTTAGAAACACCTATTGGGAAAGAAGAAGATTCTCGCTTAGGCGATTTTATTGAATCTGATGGCGAAACTCCAGAAGACCAAGTTTCTAAAAATCTGCTGCGTGAAGATTTAGAAAAAGTCCTCGACAGCCTCAGCCCTCGCGAAAGAGATGTTCTGAGATTACGTTACGGTTTGGATGATGGCCGCATGAAAACCTTAGAGGAAATTGGCCAGATTTTCAATGTGACTCGAGAACGTATTCGTCAAATTGAAGCTAAAGCACTCCGCAAGTTACGCCACCCAAATCGTAACAGTGTTCTTAAAGAATATATCCGTTAGTGATTTATTGTGAGTTCTTAGTCATTAGCTTTTAGCAAATGGCTGATGACCAAGGACAAGGAACAAAAATTAAAAAACCTGGGAATTTATAAATTCCCAGGTTTTTTATTTATACCTAATTTTGTATTTTAAGATTGATAGCAAATTAAAGATTGGTATTAGAGAATACCCCAGAAGTGCAGAAAGCCTTTCCCAGATAACAGCTCAATTAAAGCTGCTGCTAAGAAGCCGATCATTGCTAAACGACCGTTCCAAATTTCTGCTTGCGGGGTAAAGCCCCAACGCCAAGAGTTGCGATCTTCTACTACAGGTGCAGATAGGGTTTTGGTTGCGTTTGTCATGGTAGGTACTCCAAAGAGACTATAATAAGATTTATGTGGTTATGTAAACTAATATAACAATGATTTTCATAATTGCAAGGATATATTTTTAGTTTTATTGCTAAAACTTGACGCAGAAAACACCAACTGATACCTGGAGACGAAAATCTCTATCTTTAGAGGTAGGAGCAGATTTGAACTACTAGTAAGGAGAGAGAGTAATTATACTCAGACAAATTGAAAAAATCGCCTCTTCTGAAGTTAGAGGCTGAATTTGCATGACTTTACTGCAAGTAAAGCGATAATTTATTGAAATAGTTTTGCAACTATTCTACATGGATTTCAGAAATTGCTCAATTTCAAAAAATTATGACAATTTAGGTACTACCTATAAAGACTTGATATTTCACGTCTCTATCAAGTACCTGGCGTATTTTTTTGCCAATTTACTATTAGTCTGATTCTCAGAAATATTAATATTTGTTCACATTTAAGAGGTGAGAAATGTGAACAAATCAGGAATAAAGTCCTGATATCAATTTGAAAAAAGAATGCGACAGATACACAGACTCAAAGTCTTGTCCAGTTGAATTTTGAATTGGTATGACTACCTGCGATCGCACAATATATTTTGCTTTTTTGACTAACGCACTTCCACAACACTGATGATTTTCTCATCGCGGTTGAGTTGGAGAATGCTTTGGCCTTTGCTATCTCGATCAGCAAAAGGCACGGTTTCTAGAGGTAGTCGCACTATTCGTTCTTTATTGGTGAGTAACGCTACCTCACCAGAGGCGATCGCCACCAGCATTGCGGCTAAGTTGTCGGTTTTGTTAGTGAATTTCAGCGCTTGCGTGCCTAAATCGCCGCGATTAGCAGCTTTTAACTGATTAGCAGTTAGGCGTTTGGCATATCCTTCTTGAGTCACTAGCAATAACTCTTCTTGTCCACTCACAACACCACAGCCCACCATCTGCTGTTGTCTTAACATCCGTAATGCTTGTAATCCCATAGCCGCACGTCCCATTATGGGCAGTTGTTCGTCATTTACAGCGAATCGCAACAGCCGTCCGCTGGAACTAGCAACAATCAGATGTTTACCTGTAGTAATTAATTGGCTATATATCAGTTCATCATCGTCTTTCAGTTTTAAAATTGTGACTCGACGAGTCAGGTTGCTCAATTCTTCTAAAGCTAGGCGCTTAATTCGCCCCTGCTTTGTGAGAAGAATCATCTGGGTGTTTTCAACATTGTCTGGTAACAACAAGCGATTAATCACCCCTTCTTGAGTACCTTGGGCTGTATTGGAGAGCAATGTAATCAGTGGTGTACCCTTGGGAGAACGCCCCGTCACTGCAGGGATATCGCCTACTCTGACTGGGTAAACTTTCGCACCGCTAGTAAGTACCAACAACTCTTTATCTGTATCAGTTATTTGAGTTTGGATAATAAAGTCGTTCTCATTCAGACCATTTTCTGTTTTTGGTTTTTTACCGTTAACTGCAATGCGGCGGACATATCCCCGGTGAGTGAACTCTAAAATTGCTTCTTCTGCGGCAACTTCTGATTTGAGAATTTCCGAGCTAACTTTAAGATTTTCCGCGTCGCGATCGCCTGCTTTTTTGGTCTGAGTTTCTCCTTGTTTTTTAATTTCCTCAGCACTCAGGTTGACTAGTTTTGTCCGTCGAGGATCACTGTATTTGCGCTTGAGCGATCGCAAATCTTTTTTCAATGCTTTGAGTAATTCTTTGCGATCGCTGAGTAAGATGCGTAATAAATTAATTTGCTGTGTGAGTTGCTCAAATTCCTGTTGTAAATTCTGGTGTTCTAAACTTGTTAAGCGACGCAATGGCATAGCTAAAATTGCATCTGCTTGGACTTCACTTAAATTCAGTTGGCTACATAGAGTAATTTTTGCGGTGCTTCCATCAGGTGCTTGGCGCAAAATTTCAATTACTGTATCAACATTAGATAAAGCTAAGAGTAAACCTTCCACCAAATGCAGCCGATTTTCCGCTTTCCCCAACTCGTAGCTATAGCGACGGGAGAGTGTCTGCTCGCGGAAACTTAAAAATTCTAGTAATAACTGACGCAAGCTTAATTGACGGGGTTGTCCATCTACCAAAGCTAAGAGAATCGCCCCAAAATTAGTTTGTAAGGCAGTTTGGTGATACAAATGCTGAAGGATTTCTTGGGGATTAATATCGCGTTTGAGTTCAATTACCACACGCATCCCTTCGCGATCGCTTTCGTCGCGAATATCCGAAATACCTTGCAATCGCCCTTGATTCACCAATTCTGCAACTTTTTCAATCCAGGCGGCTTTATTTACCTGATATGGCAGTTCTGTGATGATAATTGCTGTCCGTCGCTTGCTTCCCCTTGCGGGTGCGATTTCTTCTAATTGCGCCACACCCCGCAACACAATCCCACCCTTACCTGTAGTGTAAGCTTCCCGAATTCCAGTTGAGCCAATAATTTCTCCACCTGTGGGAAAATCTGGCCCTGGAATTAACTCAAATAATTTTTCATCCGATAAATCTGGCTGATCAATTAAGGCGATTAATCCATCAACGACTTCCCCTAAATTGTGCGGGGGAATATTCGTCGCCATCCCTACCGCAATTCCAGAGCAGCCATTAAGTAATAGGAAGGGTAACTGAGCGGGTAATACTGTGGGTTCTTGTTGAGAATTATCGAAATTGCCGATAAATTCCACAGTTTCATCGCCAATTTCCGTCAGCATTCCCTCATGACCAATGGCTGCTAGGCGGGTTTCCGTGTAACGCATCGCGGCTGGTGGGTCATTGTCAACGCTGCCAAAGTTACCATGTCCTGCTAGTAAGGGATAGCGGCTGGAAAAATCCTGCACTAACCTAACTAAGGCATCATAAACTGATTGGTCACCGTGGGGATGGTATTTACCAAGCACATCCCCCACCACACGGGCACATTTCCGATATGGTCTATCTGGTGTCAAACCTAGTTCGTGCATTGCATACAAAATCCGGCGATGTACTGGCTTTAAGCCATCACGCACATCTGGCAACGCTCTCCCGACAATTACGCTCATGGCATATTCGAGGTAAGACCGTTGCATCTCTGTGTGCAGGGCTGTTGTGATTACCTGTCCCGTGGAGAGAAGGTTTAACTGTTTTGCCATGAGCTTTTTCCCTGAAATTTAATTACACAAAAGTCGCTGGAAACTAACGCTGCAACAACCACAGCATAACGGATGAAAAGCAATTTCTAACCAAATATTGTTAGTCAAATGATAAGAAGCAGTAGTATTATCCTTGATGACGGGGATACACACTGAAGATTAAAAAGGAGGCAGACAACTGTTTTTCCAGATGTTCATCCCCCAAATTCCTATAAGTTAAGTTCTCATGAAAACTGTTTTGATTGTAGAAGACGATCTCATTAATGCTCGCGTTTTTTCCAAAATTTTGACCAAGCGCGGGGGCTTAGATGTTAAGCATACAGAAAATGTGGAAGAGGTAATAAAAATTGCCCAATCTGGAGATGCAGACCTGATTTTAATGGATGTTTCTTTGTCTCGGAGTGTTTACCAGGGCAAATCTGTTGACGGTATCAAAATTACACAAATGTTGAAATCCGATCCGCAAACAGCAAATTTACCTGTGATTCTGGTAACTGCTCACGCTATGGAAGGCGATCGCGAGAACTTTTTGAAACAAAGTGGCGCTGATGGCTACATTTCTAAGCCTGTTGTTGACCATCAACTTTTTGTTGATCAGATCCTGGCACTTCTACCCAAAGACTAGCACTACTACGCGGCAGTCAAAAGACTCTGATTTGAGCCTGTTGAACTGTTTTTTATAATTTATACCCGCAACGGGTGTACTAGTATTCGAGAATTGGTGACTTTTTTCAGGAATGCACTACTTGCTATCAACCAGTATATATGTACTATGAAATGGCGGCTTTAGGCAAGAGGTAAGAGGTAATGGGTAAAAGCGGCTCCAATTACCAATTGCCAATTAGTCATTTTCTATTGAGGTTCTTGGGTAGAGTTTAATGGGCTTTCCCTCTGCTGGAGGGCTGCTTGAATCCTCGGTAATTCGAGAAACTTTTTGGTATCTGATAGTAGACGTTCACCCCAAAGATTTTGCTTGAGGAAATCCAAATCACCATAACGTTGGTCAATGCGGAGTGCAGCTTCTCCCATTGCTAACCCTTGTTGGCGATCGCCTTTAGTATATAGGGCGACTGCTAGCGCTAGTAAAGGTTCTGCGGCTTGTTTATCTAAAGATACAGCCCTTTGCCATTGTTTAATGGCATTTTGGGTATCACCCTGTTCGTATTGAATTAAGCCAGTATTGTTAATTGCTGGCCAGAATTTTTGATCGTAGGAGACGGCTTTATTATATTGGGCGATCGCATCTGGTAAGCGACCCATCATGTAATAAGCATTCCCCAAATCAAACAAAGCGTCTGCATCTTGAGGTTTTAACTTCAAACCAGCTTGGTAATTAGCAACAGCTAACTGATATTTTTTCTGCTGAAAATTAGCCGAACCCATTGCAAATAAAACGTCGGCATTTTTGGGATTGAGAGTTTGGGCCTTTTTCAAGGCTGCGAGTGCCGCGTCAAACTCTTTATTTTGCAGATGCAATCCACCTAATAGAAACCAAACTTTATCATTTTTTGGAGCTAGTTGACTAGCCAAACGAGCACGTGGCAAAGCTAACTCAAACTGTTGAAACTGACTCAGTTGTGCAGCTTCTTGTGCCAAGCTCAAACCTTGTTTTTCTAATTTGCTGGCATCTAATTGCAGTGTATGAGGTAGTAGAGCCTGTGCTTGCGCTGCTTTTGGCATACCCCACAAACTACAGACTACCAGAAGAGACATTAATCCAAAATTTTTACGCACACTCTTACCGCCTTTTACCCATAAATCCAAAGAATCTTTCAGCTAGCTTAAACGATCTGCGCTCTAGACGAAAAGCAAATTTTGTCGTTAAAGTCAACGAGGCTTTGACTGTTGGTAGATATTCATAGCCTCAAACGAGAAACTAGACAATCTTTCAAAGGTATATCTAGGGAGAATTCCACCTGAATTTGAGCATATATTAACAAGGGAACAGAAAATAGGAAATCCTGTTCCCTAGTTTCTGTTCCCTTGTTGAAGAGGGAAGATATTCTAATATACCTATTTTTCTAACAGAGATAAGATGCGATCGCTCAATGCCCAGCGATTAGAGTTAGGCCTAATCCAGCACTTTTCGGCTTCATTGAAATTGCGTTGATGTATCAGCGCTGACAGCAAGTCTTGTTCCTGTTGTTCGTTGAGATGGGATACCATCTTTTCTACTGCACGCAATGCACAAGTCTGCTCAAAGGCTGTTTCTGAGCTATTAATAATACTCAGCACTGCATAAAAATAATTTGCATCTCCACTCCATTCCGCGATTGAAAGTCCTAGCAAGCGCTTACCTTGGTCGTTAGATTTGAGTAAATTATTTACTTCTGCGGCAGAAAAATTCACCTCCGGAGCCAGCGCCCGCATTCGTCCAGCAATCGACTCCATTTCAAATGTGCGTTTTGCTCCCGATGGTAGGGAACTTCTGAGTTCCTTATAACGTTGACTTAAACGCTCGATTTGTTGCCTGGCTTCCGATACAGGAACAGTTGAGGCATAGGCTTTCTGCCATTCATGGCGTATTTGCCGCATTTCTAGCTGCTGTTGAGGTGGTGCGACATCTTCTGCTAGCTTGGTCTGCTCAATCAAATAGCCTAAGGTATCTCCCGTTAATGACTGTAACATTGGCATCATACTGGAGCCTGTAATTTCACCCGCAGGTGTCTTTACCGCTCCGCCAGTTAATGCAAATATTTTGAGGATAGAAGGTAGCCAAGTTAGAGCTAAAAAAATAGCTGTTGTATTTGTAACTTGAAATTTAAAGGTTAATTTTTCACCACCATTAACTTGAAAGGTGCTGAGAAGAATAAAAATACTACTAATAATTAACCAGTTTTTCGGGACGTGAATAATTCGCTTTAGCAGCCAATCTACGGCTTCCCGAGAAATCTGGTTGTTACTAGGCTCTTTATCTGATTTGCTATTCATATTTTTATAGGGCAGTGCAATTAAACATAATTAGCAAGGGGTGTCATTTGTTATTTGTCATTTGTCCTCTCTTACAAAGTTCTGAGCGGAGGAAACCTCCGCTCAGACTTTGCGCTTTGTCATGGGTAAGCATTCAGTTAATCATAGCGACATATAAATTTTCGTAAAGGGCAAGTTTTCCTCGCCCAATGATATTTTGTGCTAACTTCCTTAATTACGAACTACGAATTACCAATTACCAATAGGGAATTACTTCTAAATTATTCTCATCTGCCGCTTTTAATATTGGCCCGCGTAATAACTCATGTTTTAGCGGCAATACATTGTCTGGGCTACAACTGAAGAAATGTTGTGCACGCTCATAAATAGCGATCGCATCTTCATTGTTATGAGCATTGCAATAAATTAACCCGTGAATTTGGGAGTAAATTTCTGGCTGCTCATAAAAATAACGTGACCAAGCTTGGCTAAGACCACGCTTTTCTGTCTTGGCGAGAGTCGCTTCATTTGCACCAGCACGCATGGCTCCGTTTCCGCGCAAATCGAGTAATTTTAAATCCCTCGTAGCAGTAACAATCGCAATCAACTGGTCAGTGATTTCAATACAACCAATATCACCAAAAACTTCTACTAGACAACTCGAAAGTTTTGGCGCAATGTAGTATATACCGCGTTCCTGGTCATTGGCTGCTTGGTAATCCAATGGCTCGTAGGAAAAACTGGGAAAATTGCCGCGATGATGATCGAAGCGAAAAAGTGGCCCCCACTCCCGAAAAGTCAGCGCAGTCGTGCCAAAGTCTGTGCGAAAAATCCGAAAAAATTCCGTGCCCTTTTTTAAAATATGAAATTTTGGTTTTGGCCTGCCAAAGCGAGGTGGCGGGACAATGAGTTTGACCACCTTGATTACTCCTCATCTGGTTAACTGACAAAATGGGAATACTTGACCGCAGAAGTATAAAGGATGAAAGATGAAACAACAATAAAAGTTTGCTCTGATTCGCTGGGATTTATCCATTAAGAAAATCAAAGCAAACCTACCGCCGTTCTGAGTTGCCTCATATTTATTTCTAGGGTTTACTTCATCTTTTATGCTTTATGCTTCTCCTGTCGGAGACACTGCGCTAATAGCCTTCAATTGAAGTTGCAGATTTTGACTGCCTTTGTAAACTAGTACATTAAAACTACATCTACACAAAAATTCAAAAGTCGGCTACGTATTTCCGGACATTTTTATCTATTCAAGTGTAGTCTCTGTAACTTTTGTCAGCCACTCAGATGATTTTTAGGCAAGATTTATACTTAAAGGCACAGAAAGCAGACGCGGAGGTAGAGATAGCAAAGACGCGGGGAATTTTCATTCTCCACGTCAAAGCGTCTCAACTGCTCCGCGTTGATTCTGATGCTCATTTTTTGATTGCAAGATGACTATAAAACTCCGACAGTCCTAGCAGCAGCAATTACATCGTCTATCTGCCCAAACTTCAAAGCTTCGATGGGGGTTAGCCCATTTAAAGCACTGTTGGGTTTAGTTAGCCAACTAATTTTTGATAAAGCAGGAACATTGAGAGCCTTTAAAACATCAGGTAGCCCAGCGGTTACTCCATCTGGCCCCTCCGGATCGAATTGCCAGGTGGGAAATTTCCAAACTCCGTTATCTTGAACGGCAATTAGGCTATTCTTTTTTAAGCGATCGTGTGGTGTCTGACGGGTCGTGTTCAACAAATCGGCTACTTGTGGAGCCGTTAATGAAGATTTAAGTAGTTCTTGTCTCCATTTAAAATTTCTCGTCAGAGCAGCCAGTTCTAATTTACTATGCTCCTCATCGCTGATTTGATCGGCACCAAGCTTGGCAGCAAAGTTGATTTCAGCTTGAGAATACTTTGGCTTGATATTAGTAGGCGTTAAACGTTCAGCTAAACATTTTATTTCCTCAGGTTGTAAGGAATTGAGATAATCCTGAAATTCTCTAGCGATTAGCTCTAGTGCTTGTTTCACATATTTTCCGGTAGGAGCGTCAATCGTGACGTTAATGCCGCTCATAATCCCTCCTTCGCCGACCACATAACATAATATTCACTTCTTTATGTAAGAGATGTCAAATACCTAGATCTCTAGATTCGCACTCTCATGTATGATTTACAATCATTCTTGAGCATGATTTATGTATGACTTTTGAGTGAGTTATGTATGATTTTACTTAAAAGTAGTAATATAATTAACAAAATCATTTGAGATAGGGGTAATGACTAGGCGATCGCTCCAAGCATCGGCTAAGGGAATTAGTAAGGCCGAAGCTGCGCTAATCCGTAATTCCTTGACGCAGCAAGGGTTAGCGGGAGAACTGGGAATTAGTCGCCAGCCAGTCACCAAGTTTTTTCAAGGTAAACCAGTCGATCGCTATATCTTCGTGACAATTTGCGAAAAGCTTAACCTCAATTGGGAAGACATTATCATCTCCTCATCCTTCCCGGAGGTGGAACAGCCAGCCAGCGTTAGTCAAATGCAAAGTTTGGTGCAGATTGTCCGCGAAAAAGTCCACGACAGTATTCAAAGGCGTTGTGGGGTGATGCGGGTGCTAGATATGGAACAGCCAAGAAGGTTGGATACTATCTACACTGAAGTCAAGATTTGGGAACGAGTGAGTGGACGAAAGCGGCTGAATATTGCGGAGATATCGCGAAATTTTGAGCCTGGGAAGTTTAACTGCTTTAACTTAGGTAGTTTACAACAACCCCGCCGACCAGCCTTAGAAGCCGTAGAAAGCCACGATAAATTGATGATTTTGGGTAAACCGGGAAGCGGGAAAACGATATTTTTAAAGTGGCTGGCTATTCAGTGTAACTTAGGCGAGTATAGAGGCGATCGCGTCCCGATTTTTATTCATCTCAAAGACTTTGCAGAGGCGAGGGAACAACCAAACTTATTAGAGTACATCACAGAACAGTTTGAAGAATGCGGGGTTACTTTACCCAATGCAGTGCTAAACCTGTTAACTGAAGGTTTAGCATTCGTTTTGTTGGATGGGTTAGATGAAATTCAGGATGCAGATTTTGAACGAGTTGTACGGGATATTCGCAGGTTTACAACCAGATTTTATACCAATCGCTTTGTAATTACTTGTAGAGTTGCGGCACGCAAATATATTTTTGAACAGTTTACAGAAGTAGAAATTGCCGATTTTGATGAGCAGCAGATGACTGAGTTTGTTAGCAAGTGGTTTCAGGAAGAAGCACCAATAAAAGCACAATATGTTTTACACAAGCTGCAAGAAAATCAATCTCTGCAAGAGTTAGCGAATAATCCTTTATTACTTACATTTTTATGCTTATTTTTTGCAGAAGTTGCAGATTTTGAGCAAGCACAAATTTATCAAGAAGCATTGAATATATTAATTAAACAATGGGACGAGCAGCGTTATATTCAACGAAATGGAAGTAATAAGCAAATTTATCCACAGCTAATCGAAGAATTATTAAGTGAAATTGCCCAAAATACTTGGGACAGAAGAGAGTATTTTTTTAAAAAAGAAGCGATTGAGAAGCAGATTTGTGAATATATTCAGAACTTATCTGATGCTAAGAGAAACATCGATGTAGCGAAAATAGATAGCGCAGTGCTTCTCAAGTATATTCAAGTTCAAAATGGGTTATTAGTAGAGAGAGCAAAGGGCATTTACTCTTTTTCTCATATTACATTTCAGCAGTTTTTGGCTGGTAAAAACAGAAGATACTAGTAATTAACTTTTAGCGTCCCCCTGCGCCCTGCTCCCTGCCCCTCTGCCTACAGAGTGATAGTATATTTTTTAGTTGGAAGTCCCTTAAATATTATCTGGATCGATTCCCAATTCTCTGAGCTTGGCTGCTAATCGTTCTTTTTGTTGACGTTCAGCTTGAGCCTGTTGTTGAGCTAGTTCTCGCTGTTGGCGTTCAGCTTGAGCAACTTCCTCTGCAGTTGGGTAGCGAGTACCTGTTTCGTCATACCAATACAACGCTTCTCGTTGAATTGTGCCAGATGTGTAACGCGATCGCCCAATTCCCAATCCAATTTCTGCCATCCAAAAAGGTTCGCCTATTTGCAGTTGATATTCGCCATCAATCAATTTATACAATTCAAAGGGTTGATGTTGGTCGCGTCGCCAATACTGCGGATTGTAGATAAGGTAGTAAAGGACACCTAATTTGGCATAGATCTTGAGCTTATTATCATATTCATCACCAGGCGTTTTAGAAACAACTTCCAAAACCAACTTGGGTACAATGTTTTCTTCTTCCCAAACTACATAGCTTGAGCGTGATTTATCTGCTTTGCGCCGTTGCACTCCTAAGCTTAAAAAACCATCGGGAACTACTGGTACTAGATGGCTCACTCCAGTTGTGTGGTAAATACCCATATCTACCCCAAAAAACCAGTCATTCCTGTTTGCCCAAATTGACTCTAGGAGAAACAGCAGTAAATTAGGAATAAAGTTTTGGTCTTCGTTATCCACTGGCGTATCGTCCGAACAAGGCAGTTCAGCGCTGGTTGGCAGAGCATGATATGGTTGAGACTTTACCATAGGTCATTAATTATGGTCGTTTGCCCAATAGTTCAATTTTAGGCGATCGCATTTAACTGTATTCAATTTTCGTATTCAATTGTCCTCAAAATACCAGCGATGCCGCTATAAAATCAACAATAAGTCAGATAGCGGCCATCATTTAGTGCTTAATATTTAATTTTTAGTTCCCCTCTGGTTTTTGACTCAATCACTATTCCCAACGTCCTTCTTCCCATGCTTTAATAGCGTAAAAAACAGCTGAATAATCATCATTAGCAAAAGACATTTTCATTGCTGAGTGTAAGATTTGCCGCACACCTTTAATACTGCTGACATCCAATTCAACTGTTTTCGCTTCATTGATAAATAAGTCTGTATCTTTCAACAAATGTTTAGTGGGGAAATTGGGATTTGCAAAATTTCCATCTAACATTCGTGCCAGCTTTTTATCAAAAGTAGGAGCGTAAAGTACACTTTCTCGTAGAATTTCCATGAATTTCTCTACGTCAATACCCTGACGCTGCACAAAAGCTAAACTCAACGCAAAGCTAGTTGTCAGTGAAGCAATTAGTTGATTAAGTGCCAATTTTACAGACGCAGCAGCGCCTACAGGGCCTACTAATCGGGGTTCCGGGCCAAAATTTTGTAGTAAATTTAAGTAGCGCTGAAATTGATCTTCACGAGCGCCTACCATGACAATAAGTTTGCCTGTTTGTGCTTCTGGGATACTACCTAAAACAGGCGCTTCTATATACTCGCCACCAGCAGCCACTACCGCATCTCGAATTTCTTGGCTTTCTGTGGGTGTAATTGTCCCCATTTGGATAACGGTACGTCCTGAAAGAGTCCGCCAGGAAGTGTCAGAAAGCAAGACACTATAAATAGCAGCAGCATTGGTGAGCATAAGAATTATGCAATCAGCAGCTCGAATTGCATAGCGGGGATGTGTCGCAATTTCTGCACCAGCTGCTTGTAGTGGTGCTAATTTTTCTGGGGTGCGGTTATAGGCGACTAACTCTATATTTGCAGCTAATAGCCTTTGGGCCATCGGTAGTCCCATTAATCCAGTTCCCAGAAATGCCACCTTCATTGTTTACGTTCCTTTGGTACAGCGATCGCTTTTCCATTATCAGTTAATAGTTAACAGCTAACAGTTACCAGTTAACAGTGTTGACTGATAACTAGTAACTGAATACTGATTCCCGGATGGTGATTAGCCACCTGCGGCAAAAGTCGCCATAATCACAACCGACAGTAAAATACCGGGAGTCAGTAGTGTTATTAGCATTAACAAGTCATGAGTACTCATAATTTTTAATTCCTGATGCTTTAGTTCTCACTGTAACAGTGTTACTTAGTCTCGGAAGACTAGTACGGCATTACATAGAGTTTTAAGTTTTCATCTGGGGTGACAGTGGTGAGTGCTGATTTCTGAGTTCTGAGTTCTGAGTTAAAAATTATTCCCCTTGTCCCCTTGTCCCCCAATCCCCAGTCCCCAATCCCCAGTCCCCAACCTACTTTCACTCTGGCACAGTTAATCCTTTGAGTGATTGCGAGATGGCTTTGTCTTTTAATCCTTTGCTTTGAACTAAGACTCCAAAGCCACCTAGTCCTAAAGGGTTGAGAAGTTCGTGTAGAGATTCTCGCCGCCGCAACAATTGTGAAATTGATTTTTCTTGATGAGAAAGGGCTGCAATGCGAGTGCCTAACCCTAAAGCCATCAAAAATAATCCTTGCTGGGTAAAACCAACTTTTTCTAACCCACAGCGATCGCCCCATCGCTCCAAAGCAGTAAAATCAACGTGAGCTGTAATGTCTTGCTGCCCAATGTTGACATAAGGGTTGTCATGGTGCCGATGGTGATAATAGCACTGTAACGTTCCTTGCGATCGCCTGGGGTTATAGTAACGACTAGCGGGGTAGCCATAATCAATTGTTAACACATAGCCACACTGCAAGCGGTCTGCCACTATACTCAACCAATCTAGAGCAGCTAAATTAATCTCACTACGGTAGCCATCTGTATAAGCACCTTGGGTAATTTCGATTTCCACTAAATCGAAATATTCTGCTAACCGAGGCGTAGAAGGTTCCCCTGAAATTTCCACAAATGATGATGGAAAAGATAGGTTAGCAGGCGCAGATGAGAAAGTTGGTAGAGGTGAAAAATCAATATCCCCTTCATCTTCCTTATCTCCCTCTCCCCTGGTTGTCACATAAATTTCTCGCAGTTCCCCTACTTCTAGGATAAACTGATGCACTGGCAATGCATCCACCAATTCATTAGAAAAAAAACAACCTGTAATGGAATTGGGTGTTATTTCTTGTAAATCGCACCACTGTACAGAGAAATCTTGTAAAGTTTGCTGCTGTTCTTGCTTAAGTGATGGCGATTTCTCCACAATGATATATTCCAGGGCAGCAAAAAACTTGGGATAGTTCTGCTGACAGTAATTAAGGATATGTGATGCTAACAAACCTTGCCCTGCTCCCATTTCTACTAGAGAAAAGGTATCCGGGTGCCCTAAAATTTCCCACATTTGCAGAAATTGTTCTGCTAGTAATTCCCCAAAGTCATTGCCAAGATGGACAGAAGTAAAAAAATCACCACCCTCAAACCCAATTTTGACTGCATTGCTGGAATAATAACCATGTTCAGGATGATATAACACCATATCCATGTATTCAGCAAAAGTAATTCGCCGTTGGGGACTAGTTTGAATACGATTAGCAATAGCTTTACAAAGTGCCTGATTAGAATCCATAAAATTTTGTGTAGAGAGAGACTATCATTATTAATTTGATTATCAATTTTTACTTTAAAACCAACTTGGCTTTATAGTCTGCAAAGTTTCAAACTTAATTTGAATATACTAATTTAAATTACACTTGATTTTAGTCAACGTAGGATGCGTTAGCGACAGCGTAACGCATCCTAACATTTATTGAAAATTTATTTTTTAGTATTTTCTAACAACACAACATATTGTGACATTACAATTATCTGTAACTGTTTTTCCTTTTGTTGTGAATCAGGAAATCAAAAGTTAAGTTAATCCTAGTAAAAGATGGGCTAATCTACGCAATATTGTCATTTTTATTATCCACTTACTAATGACACCAGTACACCATTAATATCGCGGACGCGAGCCAGCATTTGTCCACCAGCTTGACGTTTTGGCGCATCTAATGATTTTGCACCTGCTCCCAAGGCTCTCATATAAGCAGTAGCAACGTCAGGTGTGATCAATGAGATTTGAATTAAGGAAGGTGATTGTGTAATATCGTTAGCATAGAAGCCATTAGGAAATAACATTTGGGCTTCATTAGTTGAGGAAAAAGCTAGGGTAGTTTCACCAGTTTCCATTTCTGCCCAAGTAACTTGATTCTGCTCCCGAATAGTGCGACGAACAAGACCAAAAGCTTTTTCGTAAAACTCAACGGTCTTCATCACATCATCTACCCAAATCACTGTATAACCAAATTTCATCTTTGTTTCTCCTTAGTTATAGTTGCTGTAAATGCAAAGATATGTGGAAAAATCAAAAACTTATATTATTAATACCTTTATTTTTTTTGATAGGGTGTTTAAATTTAAATTTCGGTAATAACTACAGTCATCAAAATCAACAAGAACCCCCTTTAGAGGTAATAGAAAAGTGGTTGGGTGCGCCTTTACCTAGTAATTATTCAGATTTAAAGTATGAAATTATTAGTGATACTCCCGATCCACAAGTCAGAATAGCTGTCAATGTCCCAAAGGAATATTTTCAAACTCTAATTAATCAGAAAAATTTAGTCAAATATGATGAATTGAAAAATAAACTACCTTATGACTTGAAGCCAAGAGAATGGCAGGAAAGCAATCAACCTAAAGATTTCATTAAAAAACCGCTGCCCAGCACCACAATATGGATAACGAAAAATGAGTTTTATCCTAAATATCTTTGGTATCAACAACAAAGATTATATCTAGTTTATGCATCTAGATAAGCAAGCAACCTATTTAACTTTCGACGATACAAGGTGCGGTTGCTAGAGTATTTGCTGCTGTTTGCATCTGTTCAATATCTGATGACGACCAAACATGAGGTGCTTGACAGTGATGGGCTACTAACAATCCCCATAAGCCTTTAGGTATCAACACTGGTACTACTAAATTGGCACGCACCTGCAAACTGCGGAGAAAATCTTTGTGGCAATCATGCAATGATTCTAATTCAATATCCGCGATCGCTCTGACTCGTCCTGCTAAATACAAATTGGCATACTCTTGATTAAAACAATCATCTGGCCCTTTGGAACCAAAAATCGAGTATTCACTAGAGGCTACAGATTCTGCCGTTACCTGCCCATGCCATTTGCCGTAAAAGTAATATAAAACTACACGGTCAACCTGAAGCGAATCTCTCAGTAGGTTAATCGTTTCTCGAACTAATGCATCTCGCTGCATCCTGATGACTAGACGGTCTAGTACCCTTTGCAAACCCCGCTCATAATTACTTTGTGGGCTGGGGTCAAATTCTGAGAAAGAATGAATTTGCACAAACCTAAAATTATAGGTGGTTCAGTAAGTTTTGCTGTTGATCAAGAATTATCAGCTAATGATTACAGAATTATAGTCATTCATTTGACAAAATAATACCATTGCAGGCCAGTGGTAAATCCTAAAGGAAAAATTAACTTTGATCGGAACTATAGGTAAAATACATAAGCCTGGTCTATTTTTTTCAATATCATGGGCAATACTTTTGGTCATCTATTTCGCGTTACTACTTTTGGAGAGTCCCACGGCGGCGGTGTGGGAGTTGTGATTGATGGTTGTCCGCCGAGGCTAGAGATTTCGGCGGAGGAAATTCAAGTAGAGCTAGATAGAAGACGGCCAGGACAAAGTAAAATTACCACACCGCGCAAAGAAGCTGATATCTGCGAGATATTATCTGGAGTGTTTGAAGGTAAAACTCTAGGAACCCCAATCTCCATTTTGGTGCGAAATAAAGATACTCGTCCCCAAGATTACGACGAGATGGCCTTGAAGTATCGCCCTTCCCACGCTGATGCAACTTATGATGCCAAATATGGGATTCGTAACTGGCAAGGTGGCGGTAGGTCTTCAGCACGTGAGACAATTGGCAGAGTCGCAGCAGGTGCGATCGCTAAAAAAATTCTCCGCCAAGTTGCAAACCTAGAAATCATTGGTTACGTCAAGCGGATCAAAGACTTAGAAGGCGTTATCGATCCCAACACTGTCACCTTAGAACAAGTGGAAAGCAACATCGTTCGCTGTCCCGATGCCGAATTAGCAGAACGCATGATTGAATTAATTGAGCAAACTGGTAGACAAGGTGATTCCATCGGTGGTGTAGTTGAATGTGTAGCGCGGAATGTACCCAAAGGCTTAGGCGAACCAGTCTTTGATAAATTAGAAGCAGATATTGCCAAAGCTGTGATGTCTCTTCCTGCTAGCAAAGGTTTTGAAATTGGTTCTGGTTTTGCGGGAACACTGTTAACAGGAATTGAACATAACGACGAATTTTATATTGATGAAAACGGTGAAATTCGCACTGTAACTAATCGTTCTGGCGGGATTCAAGGGGGAATTTCTAACGGAGAAAATATCATTTTGCGCGTTGCATTTAAGCCGACAGCGACAATTAGAAAAGAACAAAAAACTGTAACTTGTGAAGGTGAAGAAACTGTATTAGCAGCTAAAGGAAGACACGATCCTTGCGTGTTACCTCGTGCAGTTCCAATGGTAGAAGCAATGGTAGCCTTGGTTCTGTGCGACCATTTATTACGGAATCATGGACAGTGTCATGTGTTGAGTTCTGAGTCCTAATTTCTGAGTCTTGAGTTATGACTTTAACTCAAGATTCAAGAATCAAATCAAAGTACAGTAATTAAAACTGAATCCGCCGCATATAATATTTATCCTAGATAAATTTGATTGTTCTAAGCCTATGCAGTTTTAGCCATAAAGATACGCATTAAATTTGGACTTTACTGCATAAAATTTATCATTATTTAAACTAGGTTGATTATCAAAATAACAATACATGACCAATACAGTTCAGTTAAGAAATTAATTGAAAACAAAACCAAAAAACTAGTTACTCAACAAAAAACTCAACAATAATTTTGGAGGGGGTTTGGGGGACGCAACCGTCACCCAATCGGGGGTTTGGGGGAGAATCCCCCAATTGAGCTAGCTTTTTCCACAAGTTACACATCAATCACTAATAATCTTATTTGAACTGTATTGAACACATGACTAGATTTATTCATGACCAATTTGCCAAAGACTACCTTGAACAATTACTGACTACTTATGGCGAAGTTCAAGCAGCAAGACGAGTAGCAGGAGAAGTAAGAGAAATTGATGTTTATTTTATCCCAAACTCCCCAGCAAGTAACATTTCTGAAACTCTGGGATTATTAGGCGAGTTTGCTACTACCCCAGCATTATTTGAACCATTTCGTAACGCCGCCTCAGCCACAGAAATTTGCGATTGTCTCTTAAAATTGTTAGAAGTACGTGGTGATTTACAACGGCAAGCCAATCGCAATAACACTCGCATTCAAGAAGCTGAAATTCCCAAACTATGGATTCTCACACCAACTGCATCGGAGCAAATTTTATCAGGATTTGGTGCTAAGAGTAAAAGTAATAGCTTGCCGGGAGTGTACTTCATGGCAGAATATTTGCGTACAGCTATAGTAGCAATTCACCAATTACCCAGAATTCCTGAAACTCTATGGTTGAGAATTATTGGTAGGGGAAATGTGCAAAAACAAGCAATTGATGAACTAGAAGCCCTTCCTCCTACTAATCTTTTCAGAAAAGCCGCGTTAGAATTACTGTACAACTTGCAACAAAACTTACAATTCACTCAAAGTCAAGATGAAGATGACAGGGAGTTAGTTATGCGATTAGCACCACTTTATCAACAAGACCGAGAACAAGCTGTACAAGAAGGCGAACAAAGAGGAATTGAACAAGGAGAACGTCTAGTAGTAGAAAACTTACTCAAAGTTCGCTTTGGTGAATTAGATAATGAACTGCAAGCAATTATTTCGTCTTTATTAGCGTTACCTCCAGAAGAGTTTACTCCCTTACTCTTGCAGTTATCTCGTGAAGAATTAATTGCTAGATTTAGCTAAAAAACTACCAATTTTAAATATATCTAATTATAGTAGGGTGTGTTAGTGCCGAAAATATGGCACTGCAACACATCATAGCATTATTATTTTAAAGGGTTGCATTAATGGATTTTGTCACAGTTTTAGGACTAGTTGCTGCTTCAATTACGACGATTTCATTTTTGCCACAAATGATGAAAATATGGCAAACAAAATCAGCAAAAGATGTCTCGTTTATGATGTTGATTTGTTTTAATACAGGAATATTTTTATGGCTGATATATGGAATCATATTGCAACAATTGCCTATTATTTTAGCTAATGCCGCCACATTATTTTTTAACTTGATAATTCTATGGCTTAAAATTAGATATAGATGAAAATAATAAATAAAAAACACCCCCGAAAAATTGCCTGTGACATCATCTGTATTTTCTGCTGAACGGCTTTTATTTACTCCCACTACCCCTAACACCGATGCTATCCCACTAATTTTTGCTTTTCCCAATGAGTACACTGTGGGGATCACAAGCTTGGGATATCAAGTAGTGTGGGCAAATTTGGCAATGCGTGATGATGTGCAGGTGAGTCGCCTGTTTACTGATATTCATGAACAACTGCCAATAAATCCCGAAATTGTCGGATTTTCTATTTCTTGGGAATTAGATTATGTAAATATCTTAAATTTACTAGAATCTTTAGAAATTCCCATTCGCGCATCTTTGCGAGAGGATAGTCATCCACTAATATTTGGTGGTGGCCCAGTTCTCACTGCTAACCCTGAACCTTTCGCTGATTTTTTTGATGTAATTTTGCTAGGAGATGGCGAAAATCTGCTGGGAGATTTTATTACAGCTTACAAAGAAGTTAGGAATGCTTCTCGCAAAATTCAACTGAAAACTCTGGCACAAATTCCAGGAATTTATGTGCCGAGTTTGTATGAGGTGGAATATCATGCCAAAGATGGTGAAATAAAATCAATTACACCAATTGATGCTGAAATTCCTGCCATAGTCCAAAAGCAAACTTATCGCGGAAATATTCTCTCAGCCTCAACTGTGGTAACAGAAAAGGCTGCATGGGAAAATATTTATATGGTAGAAGTGGTGCGGAGTTGTCCAGAAATGTGCCGCTTCTGTTTGGCTAGTTATCTGACATTACCATTTAGAACTGCAAGCCTTGAAAGTTCTTTAATTCCTGCCATTGAAAGAGGCTTAGAAGTTACCAAGCGGTTAGGTTTGTTAGGTGCTTCTGTAACTCAGCATCCAGAATTTGAGACGTTGCTAGATTATATCAGTCAGCCCAAGTATGATGATGTGCGTCTTAGCATTGCCTCAGTACGCACCAATACAGTTACTATACAGCTAGCAAAAACTCTGGCACAACGAGACACGCGATCGCTTACCATTGCTGTAGAAAGTGGTTCGGAAAAATTACGCCGCATTATCAACAAAAAGCTACATAATGACGAAATTATTCAAGCCGCAGTCAACGCCAAAGCTGGTGGCTTGTCGAGTTTGAAACTCTATGGAATGGTAGGAATTCCTGGTGAGGAACCAGAAGATTTAGAGCAAACTGTCGCCATGATGCGTAATGTTAAAAAAGCAGCTCCAGGATTGCGGTTAACACTAGGATGCAGCACCTTTGTACCCAAATCTCATACACCATTTCAATGGTTTGGCGTAAATAAACAAGCCGAGAAGCGGTTGCAGATATTACAAAAACAGCTAAAACCCCAAGGCATAGATTTTCGCCCAGAAAGCTATAATTGGTCTATTATCCAAGCTTTGTTATCGAGAGGCGATCGCAGACTCTCTCACTTATTAGAACTTACTCGTAACTTTGGCGATTCTTTAGGCAGTTACAAACGCGCTTTTAAACAACTCAAAGGACAAATCCCAGACTTAGATTTTTACGTCCATACTAATTGGTCAACAGAGCAAATTTTACCCTGGAATCACTTGCAAGGGCCGCTACCGCAGTCTACACTACTTAAACACTTGGCTGAGGCGACTAGTCATTTTGAGTCATCCGCAAAAGAACTTCAGCCATTAAATTCATAACGTACAGATTAATGCAAACAACAGCTGAGTATTACTGCGCTTATTGCGGGGAACCAAACTTAACATTTATTGATTTGAGTGCTGGCGGACAGCAATCTTATGTAGAAGATTGTCAAGTTTGCTGTAACCCCAATATTTTGTATGTGCGAATTGATGAAGACACTCTAGATATTGAGATTGACACCGAATACGAAGGTTAACAATTTGTAATTACTTTATAGCAACTACAACAAACATAACGGTGCGATTATATAAGGTTGGGGTTCCACCAAATTTTTAATTACGAATTACGAATTACGAATTACGAATTACGAATTACGAATTACGAATTACGAATTACGAATTACGAATTACGAATTACGAATTACGAATTACGAATTAGTAATTAATTTGTTGAATTTTAGGTTTGTGTTTCCATGCTGCAGTTTAAACATTCATCTGTGATTAATGCACCACCAGAAGTAGTGTGGAGATTTCACGAAAGAACAGATATTTTGCAAATGCTAACTCCACCTTGGCAACCTGTTAAAGTAGTGCGCCGTGAGGGAGAATTGGAGATAGGCGCTATCACAGAATTTCGTCTTTTTCTTGGGCCTGTACCTTTAACTTGGTTAGCGCGTCATACTCAATGCGAAAAGAACCGCCTATTTGTTGATGAACAAATTTCTGGGCCTTTTGAAAGTTGGGTACACAGGCATGAATTTGAACCTGAAAATGGCAAGACTAAGTTGACTGATGCCATTTCTTTTTCTTTGCCTGGAGGTCAAACATTAGAACTTTTTAGTGGTTGGTTAGTTCAAGGACAACTAGAAGCAATGTTTCGCTATCGTCATTATGTAACAAAGAGAGAGTGCGAAAATCCATCTAATATCATGTCCAGTTGAAAAATTATCGTATATGTGAAGGTCGGTAATGGGTAATGGGTAATGGGTAATGGGTAATGGGTAATGGGTAATGGGTAATGGGTAATGGGTAATGGGTAATGGGTAATGGGAAAGAAAAATACAGTTTAACAATTACCAATGACCAACAAGACCAACCATATCGCAAGTAATTAGCCGGACTTGATGCAACATTTATATTTGAGTCAATACAGTTCAGTTAAAAAATAAATTGACAACAAAAACAATAATTTTGGAGGGGGTTTGGGGGACGCAACCGTCACCCAATCGGGGGTTTGGGGGAGAATCCCCCAATTGAGCTAGCTGTTTCCACCAGTATCTTATCTGAACTGTATTGATATTTGAGTTCTGGCTTGTTGACAATAGCTATCATTTTTATGAGCGTAGGGTAGACACTATTGGATCTTGGGTTTAAACCCTAACGATCGCAAGTATCCACCCTACAAAAATTCCTGATAATGAAGGAATCGGTGTTTTAGAAGGTGAAAGTGGTTCTCAAAGTACCAATGATGGCATTATCGCTATTAGCAACTTGACCAGGATTGGTTAACCAAATTAAACCAGGGGTAATGGAGATATTATCGCTGACACGATATTTATAGAACCCTTCAATATGATAAGGGCGATCGCCTCCAATACGACCTAAGTAAGGCTGGGCACCAGCAAAAATACCTAAGACGTTACCTTGTCTGCCGAAATCTGGTAGTGCTACACCAAGACCATAGCTCCAAACTTCATCATTGTTGTTGCCTACAACGCCGCTAATATCGCTGTAAAGCACAAAGCCACTAATCGAGAGTTTGTTACTAGGTTTGAAAGCAGCTTCAAAACCATAGGAATTACTGTTATATGGGTTACCACCACCAACTAAATTGGCCTGTGCAGTACCTACTACACCAACATTTCCAGCTCCGCCTAGGTCAAATAAAGCAGTTCCAGCATTATGATAACCGTGGACGTAGGTAGCAGCAAAAGACAGGCGATCGCCTACGTTCAAATTCAACTGTGCTAGAGCTGCATAGTTACCTTCAAACAAGCCAGCGCGAGCTCCTGGGTTGTTTCCTTGGGATGCTAAATAACCTACAGTTAATGAAGGTTGGAAAGCAGCGTTACTCTTACCAAAAACAAAATTAACGCCACCACCTACACCACCACCAATCCGGTAAATTGGGCTTTCAGATGCAAAGGTAGATAAAGCACCGTTACCACCATCAAAACCTTCAAAGTAAGGATTGAGTGTAGGAGCATAATCGCTATGAATACCGCCGTTGGCTGCTATATATACTTGGGAGTTACCCAGTGGGAAGTAATAAGACAACCAATCTATAAACGCACTATTATTGGTGCTAGGGCTAAGATTAAAGGTTTGAGTACCCTCAAATGTGCCATTTGGCAAAGTTAATCCAGTTGAGTTACCAGCCGCAATCCGGGTGTGTAAAGTATCTTTACCCGTGAAGCTACTTTGTAAATCTAAACGTACTCTGTTTTGAAATACAGTGTTGTTATTGTCGTTATTACCAAAGTTATCGGTAACTGCAAAAACTGCCTCACCTACTAACTTGGTTGTTGTAGAAAATTGATTGGCTTCTAGTTCTGCAGTACGTGCTTCTAAAGAATCTACTCGACCACGTAAAGTTGCTAATTCTGCAGAGAATTCTTCTTGCAAACGCTGGAGGGTGGCTAAATCTTGTTTTGTCACCAAGTCAGCAGTTGCTGTAGCAATTAGTTCATTAACTCTGTCTAAACAAGCATTCAAACCTGCAGCAAATTCATAACGAGTTAAAGCACGATTTCCGCGATAAGTTCCGTTAGGATAACCCGCAATACAACCGTAGCGTTCAACTAAAGACTGCAAAGCTTGGAATGCCCAATCAGTTGGCTGTACGTCAGAAAACTGAGAAACTGACGTAACTTGAGACATTGAATCCTGGCTACTAACTTCACTAACTAAAACTCTATTCTCATCAGTTTTAGCTTGAGCAAGTAACTGTTGATTAACTTTTGGTTGCTCTGTGGCAATATTTGCAGCTTTTGAGTCAGAAGCATTTAAAATTTCTGCTGCCATCACACTGGATGAAGCCAATGCATTCGCACCCAAAAATACTGGAAGTAATACCAGATTTTTCCACAATCTATTAGACATATTTCCGTTTTCCTCTCCACGAAATGCGCCTAACTAATTGCTATAAACAGCAATTAATTAAGTTCTTTCTGCACACCTATAAAGTAAAATACGTTACATTGATTCGTTGTATAAAGTCAAGTCCTAGCTTATGGAATCTAGATAAATGACTTGCACTTTCATAGCCTTTATTTAACGACTATTGCTCTGTAATTTTCACAACTTTGACCAAATGCAACATTTATCAAGGGTTATTAATAGTATTTGCATTTAGATGAGCAATAAAGAGCGATTTACTCTTGCTATCTAATGTAAAAACCAGATTTTTTGCCTATGATATTTGTATCTATTATGCATAAAACTTAGTGATTTTATACAGAAATTTAAATCTTTCTATGCATAAAATTCATTTTAATGATGCGGAAGTATCAACGGCAATATTCTGTAGCGAAATTTACAGAAACTTAAATTTTAATATTTGAAAATTTTACTCACTTGTATCGATTATAAAGAGTAAAAATTTTCAATAAATAATAATACCTAAATTAATTGAGAAAGTATTTTTGGATATTGATGTAAATACTGCTTCTATAAGGATGGAGTAAAATCAAATTTTTACAACCCTAGTTTATTGCAGTCATATTTGATATAGGGAATTGGGGATTGGTAATTGGTAATTGGTAATTGGTGATTGGAATTTATCTCCTTGTCCCCTTCCCTCTGCTCCCCCTGCTTCCCCTAGAAATTCTTTAGTCAAGCGGATCGAAACGCTGCAAGATGAGCGCTATCAATATGACTGGCAAACCTACAGCTACACAAATGAGGGCTTGAGTAAATGTTAAAGGTATGGTGTCAAAAACTTGATTCATGATGCTCCACTGACTGAACAGACATTGTAAAGTCACTACAACCACAATGCCAATTACAGGGGCATAGGCTATGGGTTTGCGTTTACCTTGAATTCTGGCAATTACAGATGGCACAAACTGGCTAATGCTGAGTAGATAAAAAACTTCTGCTGCTACTAACCCATTAATTGCCATTGTGCGAGCTAAGGCTTCATTACCTGTAGTTTGCAGTATCCATTGAAAAACGCCAAAAATTACCAGCCAGTTGAAGAGAGAAATGGCCAAGATGCGCTGGAGTAAGCTACCCGATAACAGCTTTTCTCTGGGGTTGCGTGGTGGTTGTTGCATCACCCGGCGAGATTTTGGCTCAAAGGCGAGGGGAACAATCAAACCAACTGAACTCACCATATTTAGCCAGAGAATTTGGATTGGTAAGATAGGAAGCGCGATCGCTAGGAAAATGGCAATCAAGATTGTCATAGATTCGCCAATATTGATTGGTAGCAAGAAGGCGATCGCTTTGCGTAAGTTGCGATACACTCCCCGTCCTTCCTCTACAGCAGCTTCAATGGCGGCGAAGTTGTCGTCAGTTAACAGCATATCTGCAGATTCTTTAGCAACTTCTGCCCCAGCTAAACCCATCGCTACACCAATATCTGCTTGCTTGAGAGCTGGTGCATCATTGACACCATCTCCAGTCATCGCCACAATTTCACCTTGATGCTGCAAGGCTTTGACTAAACGCAACTTTTGTTCTGGCGCAACTCGCGCAAATACCCTGCCTTGTTCAGCTGCTTGGCTAAATTCGGCTTCATCCATCTGAGCTAATTGCTTGCCTGTAAACACCTGTTCTTCAGCCGAGGAAATTTCCATTTGGCGAGCGATCGCTGCTGCGGTGAGTGCATGATCGCCAGTGATCATTTTCACTTGAATGCCAGCAGATTGACAAGCAGCAACAGCTGCGATCGCTTCTTCACGAGGCGGATCGATGATGCCTTGAAGTCCTAAAAATACTAGTCCTGTATCGATATCATGACGCTCCAAGGAAAGCTTACCAGTAACTTTTTTACTGGCGAAGGCTAGCACTCGTAAACCTTGCTTTGCCATCTGCGCCACTTCCTGTTCTATAACCGCAGGATTGAGTGCAGTTTGTTGTCCTTGAGCATCCAGCAGGCGATCGCAACGTTGGAGAATAGCCTCTACAGAACCTTTGACATAAATCAAATTCTGTCTTTGCTGAGTCTCCAATTTATGCAAAGTCGCCATGTATTGAAATTGAGATTCAAAGGGAATAGTATCGATTCTGGGCAATTCTTCTGGAGTTAATCCCGCTTTATTAGCCGCCGTAATCAATGCTCCCTCAGTGGGAGTTCCTACTAAACTCCACTGTTCGTCTTTCCATTCGATGTGAGAATCGTTGCACAGCAATCCAGCAGCTAGGGTTTCCCCAAGAGCAATCTGTGCCTCTCCTTCTAAATCAACAGGCTGGCGATTCAGCAAAATTTCACCATCTGGAGCATAACCAATACCACTGACGGTGTAGTGTTGTTCACCTGCGTAAATCCGCTGCACCGTCATCTGATTTTCGGTTAACGTGCCAGTTTTGTCAGAGCAGATAACGGTTGTACTTCCCAATGTTTCCACAGCAGGTAACTTGCGAATAATCGCGTTACGTCGCGCCATGCGGGAAACACCAATCGCCAAAATGACTGTGACAATTGCAGGTAAACCCTCAGGAATGGCACTCACAACGAGAGCTACAGCAGCTTTGAAAACATTAATCCAAGATTCGCCTTGTCCTAATCCAACTGCAAAGGTGAGGGCAGCTAAACCTAAAATGGCATACAGTAAAGTTTTGCTTAACTTGTCAATATTCCTGGTGAGTGGTGTTTTTAACCCCGTGCTACTTTCAATTAACTGCGAGATGCGGCCTGTTTCAGTAGCATCTGCGATCGCCACTACCATCCCTTCGGCTTGACCAAAGCTGACAAAACTGCCGGCATAAGCCATATTGCTGCGTTCGGCTAAAGGTGTGTCTACAGCCAGCGATGCAGTTGTTTTTTCTACTGGAACCGATTCTCCAGTTAAAGCCGACTCATCAACTTGTAACTCGCGTACAGTTAATAGCCGCAAATCTGCAGGTACTTTATCCCCAGAGGCTAACAGTACCAAATCCCCTACCACAAGTTCAGTGGAAGCCAGACGAGTTTTTTGACCATCGCGAATCACAGTAGCTTCTGTAGTCACAGCTTGAGATAGAGCTGCGATCGCATCTTCTGCTTTTGATTCTTGAATGTAGCTAATGATGACATTAATCAGGGTGACGCTAAAAATTACTCCTGCATCTATCCAATCTCGTAATAGTAAAGTCACCACTCCTGCAGCTATTAATATATAAAGCAATGGTTGATGAAATTGCTCAATAAATTTTAGCCAAGGGCTTTTTCTCGCTTGAATATTCAATTGATTGGCACCCATCTGTTGATGCCGCTTGGTCGCTTCTTGATGGCTCAAGCCTGCTTCTGAATGACTAACTAAGGTTTGCACAACCTCTGTTTCTGGTAGAGTATACCATTCATAATTGAGTACATCTTTTGCTAGATGGGAATAATTATTTGTATTGATGGTATTTGCTGGCATTTCTACATCCTGATTTAACTATCTATTGCAGTAATTTATCGTTCAAGTTCATCAGCTTTAATTTCTGTTGAAATCTGTCGTTTTTTAGTTAAAATTGCTGTGGTTACAGTAATCTTTTGCTCAGTTCATAAATATTCCACTCTCGCACACCCCAGTAGCGAAGAATATATTCTGCTTGCTGAATTTCGTCTGCCGTCCCCTCTACCTTTACCAAAAAATCTTCGCTAGGTTGCCAAAGTTTAACTTGCTTTTCAGGAGCGAACCAACCTTGAAATGCACCACATAAACTACCAAATATTGCACTTGCTCCACCCGCCAGTAGTGTAGTCAAAACAGATTCAACCGCTAATGCGGGGCCAAAACCGGGAATCATTAAAATACCCAGTCCAGTGGTAAATGCTAATACTCCTCCTGCTGTACCTCCTGTAATTGCACCTTTTTTAGCTCCTTCAATAGGAGTCACAATTTGATTACCAGAACGAGTATTGTGCAACTTTTTTTGTTTTGATTCCGTAGCAAACACAGAAATTTTTTGCATAGGAAAGTCAATCGCTATCAATTCATCAAGCACTTGTGTTACAGCCTGACGATTGGAAATAATGCCTATAGCATTTTTTACTGAATTGGCATTCATCACAACTTCTCCTCTGAAAATAATTAATTTAAAAAATTAGTGTTATTTAAATATAAATAGGTAAAATACTAGCGAAATAAGATTGATTTGTGCAAAACTCTCTCTTTTATTCCTGATTCGCTTTATCAGTGATGATTTTAAGGGAGCGAATAGGAATGCTATAATTTTTCAATTGCAGAAAGAACTGTAGAGTTAAGCATGAGTTTTAACCCTCAGTTCGATTATTTTTACTCACATCCTTTTTTTAGGATTACAGATAAATGTGAATGAAAAGTGAACGCGGATGCTATTGAAAAGAATATCTATGAATTAAGTTCACGTAGGATGCGTTACGCTATCGCTAACGCATCCAGGCTGAGAATGCGGTGCGTTACGGCTTAGTGAGTTTTTTCAGAAATCAAATTATGTTTGCGACACATTAATATGTTCTAGAGGGCATGGCATTGCCCATACGTGTCAACTTAAGCTAAAAGCTATATACGGTGCGTGTTGTACAAATACCTCGCGCCCTCATCCCCTAACCCCTTCTCCCGCAGGAGAAGGGGAACTAAATCTCTTGCTCCCCTCTCCTGGTGGGAGAGGGGCTGGGGGTGAGGGCGAAACCTTGCAACCAAGCGGGTTTCACGTTAAGTTGACACCAATGGGCATTGCCATGCCCCTACCAATGATGTTGTATTCTATTTTCAAAACGCCCTACTTAAATAAATCTAAGTCTGTGACAGCACCAACACTGCTGGAAGAAACTAACTTAGCATATTTGGCTAAGGTGCCTTTTGTATAACGGGGTGGACGAGGTTGCCATTTAGCGCGGCGATTGGCTAATTCTGCATCGGAAATATTGATTTGCAGTAAGCGAGAATGAGCATCGATAGTGATACGATCGCCTTCTTCAACTAAAGCGATCGCACCACCAACGGCGGCTTCGGGAGCAACATGACCAACTACCATCCCGTAAGTACCGCCGGAAAAGCGTCCATCGGTAATTAACCCAACTGCGTCGCCTAAACCTGCACCAATAATTGCTGAGGTGGGAGCTAGCATTTCCCGCATTCCAGGGCCGCCTTTGGGGCCTTCATAGCGAACAATAATCACATCGCCAGCTTGGATTTTATTTGCCAAGATAGCATCTAAGCATTCTTCCTCGGAGTCAAATACCCGCGCTGGCCCGGTAATACAGGGATTTTTCACTCCCGTAATTTTGGCTACTGCTCCCTCGGTAGCGAGATTCCCTTTTAAGATGGCTAAGTGACCTTGAGCATACATCGGGTTATTCCACGGACGAATCACATCTTGATTGCTGGGTGGTTCATCGGGGATATCTGCTAAAACTTCAGCGATAGTTTTACCTGTGATGGTGATACAGTCGCCGTGGAGTAAACCATGCACAAGTAATATCTTCATAACTTGGGGGATACCGCCTACTTTGTGTAAGTCTGTAGCCACATATCTACCGCTAGGTTTCAAATCGCACAACACAGGTACACGACCACGGATAGTTTCAAAGTCATCTAGACTGAGTTCTATACCAGCTGCATGAGCGATCGCGAGAAAATGTAATACAGAATTTGTGGAACCACCCACAGCCATAATTACAGAAATAGCGTTTTCTATGGATTTGCGGGTGATAATTTGTCTCGGTAAAATTTGCTGGCGAATGGCTTCTACTAATACTTTGGCTGATTTTTCCGTACTGTCGGCTATTTCATCGTCTTCGGCTGCCATTGTAGAAGAATAAGGCAAACTCATTCCCATCGCTTCAAAAGCAGAAGACATGGTATTGGCTGTATACATCCCACCACAGGAACCAGAACCCGGACAAGCTTGGCGTTCAATGGCTAATAGTTCATCTTCGTCAATTTTATTGGCGCTGTATTCACCGACAGCCTCAAAAGAACTGACAATAGTCAAATCTTTACCCTTGTGCTGTCCGGGTTTGATAGTGCCACCATAAACAAAAATAGCAGGGATATTCATCCGAGCGATCGCAATCATTGCCCCTGGCATATTCTTATCACAACCGCCGATGGCAATCACACCATCCATACTTTGACCATTACAGACGGTTTCAATGGAGTCAGCAATTACTTCTCGTGATACTAGGGAATATTTCATCCCTTCGGTTCCCATAGATATGGCATCACTAATGGTAATTGTGCCGAACATTTGCGGCATTGCCCCAGCTAGTTTAATTCCCTCTTCGGCTCTTTGTGCCAGCCGATTAATTCCCATGTTGCAGGGAGTAATGGTGCTGTAGGAATTAGCCACACCCACAATTGCTTTATTAAAATCCCCATCTTGGAAACCGACTGCACGCAGCATCGCTCGATTTGGCGCTCGTTGTACCCCTTGCGTGACTGCTTTACTACGGAAATTTTCGGAGATTGTTTTCTCAGACATTGCTCTAGCCTCATTCAACATCGTTGTACGAGTATGATATGTAGACTTTTTTGAGATGTCCAATATATATTTATTTCAAATTGATATCTTTTAAATATTAAAAAATGGAACTACGACACCTGCGTTACTTTATTGCTGTAGCTGAAGAACTACATTTCAGTAAAGCCGCAGAAAGGCTGCATATAGCGCAACCGCCTCTCAGCCAACAAATTCAGCAGCTAGAAGCAGAACTAGGAGTAGAACTTTTCCAACGCAAAACCAAGCGACAGGTACAGCTAACAGAAGCGGGTAAGGTTTTTTTACAAGAAGCTTATGGATTATTACTACAACTAGAAACTGCGATCGTACTCACTCAAAGGATTGGTAGAGGTCAAACTGGTCAACTACGAATAGGATTTACGAGTTTGGTAATCTACGAATTATTACCCTCAATTTTGCGCCAATTTCGCGAGCAATTTCCCCAAGTAGAACTAGTCTTACGAGAGTTAACTACAAGTCAACAAGAACAAGCACTTCGAGATTCCCTAATTCATGTAGGTTTTGCCCATCCACCTTTAGAAGATGACACGCTATCCTATCAATCTATTCACCAGCAAACTTTAGTTGTCGCGTTACCGTCAAATCATTCCTTAGCTCAAACAGAACATATTCAGGTGCAGGAATTAGAGGATGAGCCTTTGATTATGTTTCCTCGTTATCTAGCACCCGGACTTTACGATTTGATTATGAGTCTTTTTCGGCAGAGAAATATCAAACCTCAAATTACTCAGGAAGCAGTTCAAATGCAAACCATTATTGGTTTAGTATCGGCGGGAATGGGTGTGGCGATTACACCATCTGTTCTACAAAATTTGCAACGTTCTGGTGTGACTTATCGTCCTCTACTAGAAGCAGCACCCGTTATAGAAACTGCTGTCATCTGGCAAGAAAATAGTCTCACACCTCTTGTAGAAAATTTTTTAAAATTCACACAGCAGTTTATCTAATAAAAATTCAAATCATGTTTGCGACACATCAATATATTCTAGAGGGCAAGGCAATGCCTATTGGTGTCAACTTAACACCAAACCCGCTTGGTTGCAAGGTTTCGCCCTCACCCCCAGCCCCTCTCCCTCAGGGAGAAGGGAGCAAGAGATTTAGTTCCCCTTCTCCTGCGGGAGAAGGGGTTAGGGGATGAGGGTGCGAGGTATTTGTACAACACTCGCCGTATATAGCTTTTAGCTTAAGTTGACACGTATGGGCAATGCCTTGCCCCTACAATCTGTCGCATTTTTTTCAAATTGATATGAGTAAATTAGTTGTGCTTTAATTTGAATTTTGAATTCGGACTGTAGCGGCACTACGCACTTCTCAAAGCGACAATTGGGTCAAGTTTAGCGGCGCGACGTGCAGGAACAACACCAAAGAATAAGCCGATTCCGCCAGAGATACCAACAGCCATTGTAATTGCTACGGGAGAAATGCCAGCTTGTAATGGCGTTAAGGCTGCGACTAACAAAATTCCACTCACACCTACGCCAGTACCTACCAAGCCACCAATTGCAGAAACAATTACCGCCTCAATCATGAACTGTAGCAAAATATCTTGCTCTGTTGCGCCAATCGCTTTTCTCAATCCAATTTCTTGGGTGCGTTCGGTGACGGATACTAGCATGATGTTCATGATCCCGATACCACCGACAAACAAAGATATGCCTGCGATCGCAGCTAGCATAATTGTTAGTGCGCCTGTAATTTGTCCGACTGTTTGCAAAGCATCTTTTTGAGAACGGATGGTAAAGTCATCTTCACCAGTAATTTTGTGGCGTTGGCGCAGTAAATTGGTAATTTGAAACTCTGCTGCATCAACGCTATCGGCATTTTTGGCAGAGGCGACAATATAGCTTAACTCCAAACCGTAGGGAGAAGTTCGCCCAATTAAGCGATTAGCTGTGGTGATAATAGGTACTAAAGCTGCATCGTCGTAATTCACGCCTAAATTAGAACCTTTGGCTGTGAGTACACCAATGACTTGAAAGCTAGTATTTTTAATTCTTAATTGCTGTCCTACAGGATTAGCACTACCAAACAGTCTTTGGGCTAAATCTGCACCCAATACAGCAACTTGGTTGCTGCGCTTCATATCGATGTCAGTAAAAAATCGCCCTTTAGCGGTTTCAAAATCCCTAACTGTCAAGAACGTGGGAGTAGTGCCAATGATATTAACATCGGTGTTGCGATTACGGTAGGTAACAACTTGACGGCTATTTAATTCCGCCGTCACATTTGCAACTGTGGGTACTTGAGTGGCGATCGCTTTCGCATCTTCCAAAACCAGAGTTTTCGGTACATCCCTAGAGATGCGCTGCGTTTCTTGGTTACCGGGAATTACAAATAAGATATTAGGCCCCAAAGACTCCAGCTGTTGCGAAACATACTTCTGTCCACCTTCGCCAATCCCAATCATTGCAATCACCGAAGCGTTACCAATGACAATCCCCAGCATGGTAAGCGCGCTGCGTAACTTATTCGCCAGCAGGGTTTTCCCCGCCATTTGGATACTTTCTAACAGGTTCATGGTAATTGGTAATTGGTAATGGGTAATTGGTAATGGGTGATTGTCAAGAGTCAAGGGTCAAAAGTCAAAGGTCAAGAGTAATTTATCCCCACTCCCCAAGAGTTCTTTAATTTTGAATTTTGAATTTTGAATTTTGAATTGATTTGTCCCCAATGCCTTACTTACCCTGCTCCTTGGCTTTTTCGATTTTGTAATCCTTCGGTGGGTTTACGAAAATGCGATCGCCTGTTTTCACGCCTTCTAAAACCTGGGTTTGGTCTTGGATTTGTGCGCCGACGGTAACTTGGCGAAATTGGGGTTTATTGTTTTCGTCGGGGACGAGTACGCCAGTTTGTCCTTTTTCGGTGACAATAGCGACGGTGGGTATAACTAATGCATTGTTGACGCGATCGCCTAAAAAGGTCAAATCTACGTTTAAGCCAGAACGCAGTTTATCTATCCCTGTATCTAATGCAACTCGCACTTGAAAAGAAGTTACACCTTGTTCTACTACCGCTTCTGGTGCAATCAGGCGTACACGACCTTTAAATACTTGGTCGGGATAAGCATCAGCAACAATTTCTACCTGTTGTCCTGGCTTAATTCTGCCAATGTCGGTTTCAGGGACTTGCGCTAACACTTCTAAACCACGCGCCACGGCGACAATGGAGCTAGATGTAGCTGATGCACTACTAGATGCGGAAGTTGTAGGTGTGACAAATGAACCCACGTTAGCGTATTTCTGCGTAACTATACCGTTAAAAGGTGCGCGAATTTCTGTATCTGCAAGCCTGACTTGGGCGGCTTTTAATTGCGCTTGAGCTGCTTTGACTGCGGCTTGGCGTTGAGCAATTTCTTCAGGACGGCTACCATTTTGTAACAGTACTAAAGCGGCGTTGGCTTCAGTAACGGCTGCTTCTTTCGCGTCAATTTCTTCGCTACGAGTTCCACTTTGCAACAGAGATAGGCGTTTTTGCGCTTCTTCTAAAGCAGCTTTGGCGCGGCTATTTTCACTAATATACTGATCGAGCTGATCTTGAGAAGTTGCGCCTTGTCTAGTTAATTCCTGATAGCGTACTACCCGCGCTTGCGTTAAATTAACCTGAGCTTTTGCAGATTCGACTTGCGCTTGCGCCTGTCCAATTTCTTGAGCGCGATTACCCGCACGCGCTGCGGCTAGTTGTGCTTGGGCTTGCGCTAAACGTGCTTTTGCTTGGGCGATTTCTTGGGGACGACTACCCGCCCGTGCTTCATCGAGTTGGGCTTGTGCTTGGGCGATATTAGCTTGATATTGCAGGATTTGCGCTTGAATTTCGCCAACATCCATGCGGGCGATTACTTGCCCTTTTTGCACGCGATCGCCTTGTTCCACATATAATTCACCCAACACCCCAGGATTTTTGGGACTGATATTTACACTTTGAACTGGTACTACCTTCCCACTCGCCGTAATCCGCAGCGTCACACTTTGGGTTTCTACAGGAACAGTTAGTTGAGATATATCTTGTTTAGTATTTCCCCGATTCACCAAATTATAGGTAGTAGTAGTGCCCACAACCAAAGCACCAGCTGTTATTAACCCTATCAGCCAGCGCATGGGATACTTAATTTTTTTGCCAACTATGGGGATTTCTATGTGCGTATTCATGATACCAGGCGATAAAGATTGTTTTGCTGGAATAGCTGTTAGTTAATGGGCTATTACTGCAATTTAGAAGGAAATAAAGTTCATAATCAAGGTTATATATTAATCAACGACCTCAAGATTCATTTGCTCAGTTATTGCATATTAAGATACCTTCATATTAGCTATTCACTTCTTTGCGTGGCTTCACCTGACTGGGTGACTCAAAATCAGGCTGAAGTATGAAGTGTGAATTCTGAAGTAATATCAAAATTCCGCCCTAAGTTTTATTAGCCTAGACTCTATAAGACTCATATTTGATTTTTGGGCGTTGCTGATTGATTGGATGATTTTTGTCTCACGCAAAGGTGCAAAGGAACAAAGAATCGACTTTTAGCTTTTTCCCGAAGTCTGAATTCATCCCGCCAATATGCAACGCCGATTTTTGAAGTTCATGTAGGATGCGTTAGCGATAGCGTAACGCATCCGTGCTGATTCCTATATGCTTTTATCCCTAATTGAAATATTGCTTTTTTATCCAAATTTTGCTGCAATATTTCCCAGAAAATAAAATCACCACAGCCCATCCTAAAAAAACATTCAAAATACATTAGTAGGGTCACAACATTCAGACAATTTCTGTAGAGAGCGAAAGTATTTTCATGCCGTGACCCTAAATTATATGCCTTGGCAGCAATTCAGTAAATCTCTCAAAAAGCTCGATTTATCACCTTTTTGACTCGTGATTTCTGCACTAACGTGTGGCTCTAGAAGTGACAGAACGCTGTAAACTAGCTAGAGCGCGATTGTAATCCAAAATAGCTGTAACGCGATTACCTTCCGCCCTTGTTAAGTCATTTTCAGCCGCAATTACCTCTGTTTGCGTACCTACTCCTGCTTGAAACCGCAACCTAGCTATCTGCAAAGCTTCCCTAGCTTGGCTTAAAGCCAAAGTGGAAGTTTGCACATTCTCTAAATTAGACTGCAACTGAAAATAAAATTGTTCGACATCAAAGCGAATTTGATCACGCTGATTAGCAAATTGAGTCTCTGCGATCGCAATATTAGCCCGTGACTGAGCTGCTCTAGCTCTAGCTGCACCACCATCAAATAAGGTTAAACTGCTTTGTAACCCCACCGAATAGCCATCAACAACGCTAATCGCATCGTTATAAATATCTCGAAAATTATAAGTACCAGTTACACCCAGTTGCGGCCCTAATTGCGAAAGTGCTTGTCTTCGCTGTTGTTCGGCTTGATTGCGTTGCGCTAAAAATTGCGGCAATTCCGGGCGGTTTTGAAAAGCTTGTACAATAGTTTGTTCTAGTGTTTGTTGCCATAAACCAGCTAATTGCACAGGATCGGCCGCAGTAATATCAACTGATTGCGGCAAATTTAAGAGAGTACCAAACTGACGACGGGCAATTTGCTGATTTGCAATAGAATTAGTCAGTTGTTGTTGAGCATTAGCTAAATTTACCTGAGCTTGCAGAACATCAAACTGCGTACCCACTCCAGCTTGCAATCGTGCTTGCGTATCTCGTAAACTAGCTTGGGCATTCTCTACCGCAGAGCGATTAATTCTGACTTGTTCGTCTGCACCTTGTAAATTGTAGTACTGGGTAGCAACATTTAAACCAACTACTAAAGATTGATTTTCTAAATTCAATTCATCTATACGTACTTGTTCTTCAGAGGAACGAATATTAGCTTGTCGGTTACCAGAAGTATAGAGATTATAATTTACTTGTGCTTGACCGTTAAAAGCTGTGCTGGATTGAGTTGAACCACCAGTAAATAAATTACTACCACTATTAGCCAAATTCCCACTCACATTAGCATTAGGAAGTAAAGCCGCCTGAGCTTCTCGTAATGCGCTGCGGCTACGTTCTACCTGAAATTGCGATGCTTGTAAAGTCGGATTGTTGCGTCTAGCTAATTCTAAAGCTTGAGCCAAACTCAGAGGTACAGTTCCCTGAATCCTCACTTCTTCAGGTTTGGTAGGAAACAGTAAAGGGTTAGGATTAGGGCTAAGATTATCTATAATTGACCTAGAATTATTAACTGTAGGACTTGGAGATTGTAGAGTTTGTGCTGTAGTTTCTGCATTGGCACTTTTGGCTAAAGTCGTCATGAGAACTGCAACTAATAATGTGACCCAGGTAGAATGCACGCGGAATAAAATAAAATTCATGGCTGATGTAGTAAATAGGTTTGATAGGATAGTAAATCTTGAATTTTTATTGGTAATGTTGAATTATATCTAAAACTCGTTAGAGCAGCTTTTAAATATAAATTATTCTTACGCACCCTAAATACACTTAAACATCTTATCTTATTCTTTTGTGTAGTTTGCGATTCCTTTCCCTACTTTTGCCCTAACTACTTATTTGATGTTGTAAACTATTATTCAACAATAAAATTTAATTTAAAATATAAAATTCAACTCACAACCCTAAAAAACTCAGCCCACAATTAACCCATCTTGCACGCGGATAATTCTTTTAGTTTGGGCTGCAATATCAGGTTCATGGGTAACAATGATAATTGTGATGCCTTGTTCATTCAATTCTGTTAATAAATTCATGACCTCGTAAGAAGTTTCTGTATCTAATGCACCTGTAGGTTCGTCTGCCAAAACTAATGCAGGCCGATTCACCAAAGCACGCGCGATCGCGACTCGTTGTTGTTGTCCCCCAGAAAGTTGACTAGGACGGTTAGCCACACGTTCTTTTAATCCTACTCTTTCTAATGCTTCTAATGCTCTTTGGCGGCGTTTCGGCTTAGGTAAATTAGCGTAAACCATTGGTAGCATGACATTATCTAGCGCTGTTGCTCTTGCCAAAAGATTAAATTGCTGGAACACAAAACCTATTCTTTGATTGCGAATATAAGCCAACTCATCATCATCAAAAGTGGTGAGGTTTCTGCCTTCAAAAATATAATGTCCTGCGCTGGGACGATCCAAACAACCCAAAATATTCATCAGTGTAGACTTACCCGAACCTGATGCACCCATAATCGCAACATATTCGCCTTCCTCAATAGAAAGTTGAATTCCCTTCAAAATAGGAACCTCAACTTCCCCTAAGTGGTAGGTTTTGGTAATCGATTCCATCCAAATCATTGTTGGCATAATGATGTTTGTCCTTTGTCATTTGTCATTGGTCATTTGGTAATTGGTAATTGGTAATTGGTGTTTGTTTCCCTTTTACCCCTTTCCCTTTCCCCTTTTCCCCAATCCCTCCTCAATCGCTACGTAAAGCTGTAATTGGATCTAATTTGGCGGCGTTTCTGGCGGGAATTACGCCAGCGACTAAGCCGACACCTAACGAGAGTGCAAAGCCAACAATTATGGAGAGAACAGAAATTACAAAGGGGAACTTAAAAATATTCGCTGCACCAAAAGCGATCGCAATCCCGCTTACCATCCCAATTACGCCACCGACAATGGAAATAACGATCGCTTCGGCTAAAAATTGATTCAATATCGCTGAATTGGTTGCACCAACGGCTTTGCGAATGCCAATTTCTCTGGTACGTTCCACTACCGACACCAACATGATATTAGCAATCCCAATACCGCCTACTACTAGCGAAATGCCTGCGATCGCCACTACCATGACGGTAAACAATCCCACGACATTGGTAAAGGTGCTGACAATATCAGCTTGGTTCGTTAGCCGGAAATCATCAGCTTGTGGTGGATAAATATTGTGACGTAAACGTAAGAGATTGGTAACTTGAAACTGCGCCGCCTCTAACTGTTCTTGATTGGCACCTTTAACTAAAATGCCACTTACAGAAACACCTGCTAGAGCATTGTTACCGACTAATCTGGCAGACATACTTGTTAGCGGTATGAAAACTTGGTCATCTCGATCCATTGGCCCTTGAGAACCTTTCGGTTCCATTACCCCAATTACTTTATAAGCTTCTCCTCGAATCCGGATTGTCTCATCTATGGGATTAGCACCTTGACCAAACAGAGTATTTAATACTGTCGGCCCCAGTACAGCTACCTGTGCAGCCGTATTCAGTTCTTCCTCAGTAAAATATCTGCCTTGTTGCGGGTGAGTATTTCTGATATCTGGGTAACTTAAATCAGTACCGTAAATGGTGGTTGATGTATTTTGCCCTCCATAAACTACTTGTGCATTGCGTTGTAAATAAGCTGACACCATCTGAGCCGATGGTGCTTGTTGTGCGATCGCCTTTGCATCTTCCCATGTCAAAGTACTACTAGAACCTATCCCTTGGCTGATATTTCCGCTTCTCGCCGCACCTGCCAAGATTTGGATGACATCTGTACCTAATGCTTGGATTTGCTGCTCAACACCCTTTTGCACGCCCTGTCCCACAGAGGTAATGGCAATCACAGAGGAAATGCCAATAATTACACCCAGCATCGTCAATCCCGTGCGTAATTTATTACTCCACAGCGTTTCCGCTGCCATTGTCAAAATTTCTAGAAACGGAACAGTCCGGGTATTTTTAGGTTTATAAAACCCCTTAAATAGCTTAAACATACTGTTTGAGGAACAGGAGAGGGACTAGGGACTGGGGACTGGGGAACTCGGGGCCCCCTCTGGGGATAAGGGGTAATGGGGACTGGGGACTGGGGATTGGGGATTGGGGACTGGGGACTTGGCAAGGCAGGGGGGCAGGGAGCAGGTGAACCAGCGCGGTCTTGGGGGTTTCCCCCATGAGTGACTGGTGAACCCGAAGGGGAGCAGGGGGAAATTATTAATTCCAATTACCAATTACCCATTACCAATTACCCATTACCAATTACCCATTACCAACTTCTTTAGGGCGCACCGCCACCTTGACGACCGCCACCAGAACCACCACCTTGGCGACCGCCGCCACCGCCGCCACCACCGCCGCCTCCCACGCCAGGGAAAACTCCGCCTCGTGGTGTAGATTGTGGTCGTGAACCTGGTGGGAAACTGAGCAATACTCTCTCGTCACCAGTCAAGCCTGATTTTACTTCCGTAAATTTACCAACAGTTACGCCAGTTTCAATACGTGTAAATATAGGTTTGTTATCTGTCCCTGCTACAAACACACCTGTGCTATTTTCTCGACGCACAACAGATGCGGTTGGCACTACCAGCGCATTCTCTACTTGACCAACTTGGAAATCTGTAGTCACATTCATCCCAGACCGCAATAATCTTTGGGGATCTGTAAGCGATATTCTGACTTCAAAACTCGTGACATTTTGCGTCACTACAGATTGGGCGGCGATTTGCTTGACTTTACCTTCAAAAACTTTTCCTGGGTAAGCATCTGCCTGAATTGTCACTGGTAAACCCAGGCGAATTTTAGAAATATTGGTTTCTGCTAAATCAGCAACAACTTCATTCGTAGAAGCTAACGCCAAAATCGAGGAAGAAGTAGCAGAAGATACATCGCTACTGGCTGTTGTAGGAGTCACAAACGCACCTGGATCGGCGTATTTCTTAGTTACAACGCCATCAAAAGGTGCGCGAATAATAGTGTCATTTATTTGAGCTTGAATATTTTGCAGTGAACCGCGCGCAGATGTAACTTGGGCACGCGCTACCTCAATATCTTCTGGGCGGCTTCCGGCTTTTAATAGAGCTAAAGCTTGTTGTCTTTGGTTAACTGTAGCCCTGGCTTGGGCAATATCTTCTGGACGCGAACCAGCTTTTTGTAGAGCTAAGGCTTGCTGCGCTTCATTAACAGCAGCTTGGGCGCTGTCTCTATCTGCCCGTTTTTGGTTAACAACCTGTAGTGCAATACCGCCAGAATTGTACAGTTGTTGATTACGGCGATAATCATCTTCCGCTTTACTTAAGGTAGCTTGAGCGCTTTGTAAGCGGGCTTGTGCTTGACCTATATCCTGGGGGCGATTCCCAGCTTGCGCCTTTTGCAGATTCGCCTCGGCTTCGTCTAATGCGGCTTGTGCTTGAGCAATATCTTGGGGGCGATTTCCCGCTTGCGCCTTTTGCAGATTCGCCTCGGCTTGCGCTAACTGTCCTTGAGCAGAAGTAAGTTGTCCGCGCAGATTGGAATCATCCATATAGGCGACAATCTGTCCTGCTTTGACAATATCTCCTTCCTTTGCTAATAGTCTTTTGAGGATGCCAGAATTTTTGGGGCTGAGGTTAATTGAGCGCTCAGGTTTGACTGTACCATTTGCTGACACTGTAATTGCTAAAGTCTGTCTTTCTAGAGGCTGCGTCAGCACCCTTCGTCTAGCTTGCTGAGTGGGAACGACAGCTACCTGGTAATAAATTGCAGAGCCAATTCCACCCAAAAGCCCAACAGCAAGTAGCCACGACAGCCAACGAATTTTGAAATTTCTTTTGCTTTTGGGAAGCAAAGCCGATGAATCAACAGATGGTGATGAATCGATAGATTGTGATGAATCAATAGTCATTTGCACTCTGGAATAGGAAAAAGCTAGTTTTTTAAGTCTGCAAGTATCACCTGGGAGCTTTTATCGTATAAATTCATGCTAGTAATTATCGACTAAAATTAGTAAATTGAGTGCATGACTAAAGTCACTAATAATTGAAAATTCATTTGTGACCTAAGTCATCAATTTGGTATTTGTCATTTGTCATTTGTTATTAGGTAATGGGTAATTGGTAATTGGTAATTGGAATTAATAATTTCCCCCTGCTCCCCTTCGGGTTCACCAGTCGCTCATGGGGGAAACCCCCAAGACCGCGCTGGTTCACCAGTCGCTCATGGGGGAAACCCCCAAGACCGCGCTGGTTCACCTGCTCCCTGCCCCCCTGCCTTCCCACCCCAATCCCCAATCCCTAAAGCTTCGGCAAAATTTCTGGTAACAACTGAGAAGGCACTTTTGATAAAGCTTGATTTTGTCCTTGAATTCCTAGTTCACTGTGGAATGCACGTACTGTTTTGACGACATAAGAAAAGGTGGTTTGATAAGCTTCTGCTTGTTTGCTTAATCCATTTAAGGCTTGCAAATGATTTTCTAATGCTGCTTCTAAATGTTGAGAACGGACTTTTTTATCAGCATTAAAATACTGATCTGTGGCAATTTGATAATGAGCTAAACCTAAGTTATTGTGAGTAGATAGGACATCAAAACTTAAAACAGCAGGATTAAGTGAGTGAGCCAATGCTAATGCTTCGTCATAAGCAGCGATGCATAATTGCAAATATTTATGCCGCTGTTCTTTAGTTGTTTGCGAAAGATTTGCTAAATGCCAATATGCCGTTCCCAAATTATTTTCTGTAGCTGCACAGCCACTAGGAACAGCCGCAGGTGTGCGATATTTTAAAGCGTCAGTATAAACATCAATAGCCATCTTCAGATGGTGCGCTGGTTGCTCGTATTGGGCAAGATTCCAGTAGGCTGTGCCGATGTTGTTTTGAATCATGCCATATTTGAGCGGTTCATATTCAGGGCTATAGTGAGCCAGTGCTAAATTATAAGCTGCGATCGCTTTTTTTAAATTGACTACTGGTTGATTGTATTGCCCTAAATGCCAGTAAGCTGTACCCAAGTTATTCTGGCAAGCTGCGTACTTTAATGGCTCCATTGCAGTTGTACGATAGCGTAGTGCTTCGTTATACGCTATCACTGCTTGCTGCCAACTTTCGGCGGGGTTACCAAACCGCGCTAAATCACCGTAAGCTGTGCCTAAATTATTTTGTACCCGCGCGTAAGTTTCTGGGTTAGTTTGGGGTGAAATTAGCTTTAAAGCTAATTTATAAAATTCAATTCCCTGCTCAATATAAGTTTGTCCTTCTTCGGAATTGGGTGGTGTGCGATATAGCATCCAGTAGAGTGTACCCAAGTCATTCAAAATATCCGGTAGCTGTGGTGAGGTTTCATCAAAGGTGACTGCCTCCTGGTAGGCGAGAATTGCTACCATGATGTTTTCTAAATTTGACTGCCCTTGTTCAATGCGAAGGCGATAGTAGTTGCCTAAACGATGATACGCTGCTGATAGTACTTCCCCAGAGGCTTCCTGCGAGTGCAATTTCTCAATTTCCACTAGCATTTGCTGCGCTAGAGAAATATCCTCGTCATCTTGAATAATCTTAGAATTAATAGTTTCTAGTACTAGCTCAGTTAAATCTTTGCTGATATGAGCCAGAGATGGCAATTGTGGAAGCTTATTACCATTATTTGATATTGCTAGAGGTGCTTCTTGCTTACCCTGGATTTGTAAAATTTCTGATGTGGAAATCGGTACTGCCGGAGGTGGTGTAGTATCTACTGGTGCTTCTGGCTCAAAATCTAAATCATCCTCAAACTTCAGCTCATTACTTTCTACAGCTTTGAGTTCCGCCTGAGCCACTGCTTCTTCTAACAGGGATGGTTCAAAATCATCAAAATCTAAACTTCTAGAACCTGCAAAACGTTCTGGATAAGCACCATTATGAGATGTTGGCGTTGGTTCGCCAGCAAACATAAACACACCAGTACGACAACGCCAAAACTGTGGTGCTGACTGCTGAATTGCAGATAACCAAGGACGTGGTACCCACAACAGCAAACTAGATTCGAGGAAACTGTTGGACTCTTGGTTAGCTAAATACTCTTCGCTTAAGCGGAGGTAGTGTAAGAATAATCGCTGTACGGCTACTGGTTGCTTAGTGAGTAGCTCGACACCAACAATTTGAAACGCTGGTATCGGTAAAGGTCTTCCTGGAGTATCTTTTGATGCTCCAATAATTGGCGGTGGATAACTAGTCAGCCATTGATTTATCTGCGCTATGGGATTGGGATCGTTTAAATTTAAGCGCAAAGTCGCTAAACGCGGATAAGCTGGCGTACTACTTTCAAAGCTATCTTCTGGTTGATAAAGTATTTGTCCAACAGGATAAGCCAAAGTAGAATGCAAACGGGCGGCTACTTGATTTCTTAAGTGTAAATCATCACAAACTGCCAAGAACAATTGCCTTCGCAAATTCAGGCTTAAGGCAAGTTTTAATCGGTGATATACTTGCCGATTCCAAGAGAAATTATCTGTGTGTGCAGTATCATTCACGCTCATAGTGGCTACAAGGCCAAAACACCGTTTACATTCTTTTTCAGGGTATATCTCAGCAGTTAAACCCTGGGGAAATTTTAAAATTTAACATTACAATCTCCCTAAATATAATGATAATGCCGATTAATGAATGAGGGGTATAACCCTACACCTCCTCATTATCAAGCTTCTGTTTAGGAATGCTATTCCAGAGGTTCTACCTTTAATTAATTATCGGGCTTCGCCTCTTGATACAGCTTTGATTTCCAAAGCTAGGCATGAATTATCGAGGTAAAACTTACATTAATTCGCCAACAATATCAATAAATTTAGGAACTTGTAGCCTGCTATTTTTTGGTCAAAAATATAACCATCAAGATGGTTTTAATATGGATTTTGTTCCACTTAGGATTAATCCCAGTTTTCAGGTTTTAAGAAGGCTAGAGCCTATATTTATACTGCAACAAATATAATAATTGTAACAAAAATTGACACTATTATGTCCGAAAAAATTTTTGGTAACGGCAGAAAAATTGTTTCATCATCTACCTAGAGATACTCAACAAAAGTGAAAATATCTGCAAAAAGTAGAGGCGTACAGCTAGCTGTACGCCCCTAGAATGACTTATGTTTCAGCGCTGATTACGAAGCATTTTGTAACTCAGCAGTGCGGACTGATAGTTGTTGTGTTTGATTACCTCGTTGCACTTTTAGCTGCAACACTTGACCGAGGCGACTATTTTCAACAACATTCTGCAACTGTTCTGCTGTGGTAATTGCTTGTCCATCAATTTGCACAATTACATCCCCGCGTCTAATACCCGCAGATGCAGCAGGGGAATTAGGTACAACCCGCATCACTAAAACTCCGTTAACTTCTGGTATTTGAATAGGAGAGTTAGGATCTGTGTTGTTCTGCTTGGCTAACTCGGGTGTTAAAGATACCATTTGCACGCCTAAATAGGGGTGAGCAACTTTACCCGTGCGTTGCAGTTGTTCTGCGATCGCTTTGGCTTTATCTATAGGAATTGCAAAGCCAATCCCCATTGCATCAGCACGAATGGCGGTATTAATCCCAATTACTTCACCTGTACCATTTAATAACGGCCCGCCAGAGTTACCAGGGTTAATTGCTGCGTCAGTTTGAATAAACTCTAGACGTTTATCTGTAATCCCGACTTGAGCGCTGGAACGCTTGAGGGTGCTGACAATTCCCAAAGTTACGGTATTATCAAATCCTAAAGGATTACCAACTGCGATCGCCCAGTCTCCCACCTGTACGTTACTAGAAGAACCTAAGGGAGCAACTGGTAAATCATTCCCTGCATTAATTTTAACTACCGCCAAATCTGTAACTTCATCAATACCTTGAACTTTACCGTCAAAGGTGCGACCATCTTTAAGTCGAACTGTCACGCGATCGGCTTTATCAACTACGTGGGCATTGGTAAGAACTAGTCCACTCTTATCCAGAATGAAACCAGAACCCAGACCGCGCAACTGTTCTCTAGATGGCTGTTGTGAGAAGCCATCACCGAAAAACTGGCGGAAAAATGGGTCTTCAAAGAAAGGATCGTTGCGACGGGTAATTGTGCGTTCTGTGTCAATCCGCACCACTGCTGGCCCTACACGATTAACAGCGGCTGTGACAAAGCTGCTGCTACCTATAGCCGCTGAAGCTGGTGATTGACGTTGCGTCAGCAACTCTGGTGGATTTGCAGCTGTAGCCTTGGGTGCTGGTTCAGCTTCCGAAGGTAACACCCGCAAAGTCGTAAAAGTTAGCACAACTCCTAGAAATATGGCTAAAACATGGGAACTGAGTTGGCGTATAGACCGGGTTAGTTTGGGAACTCTCATAATCACAACCTAAATCTAGAAGCGTAATTTTTACTTAGTCGTGACAACTCTATCTAAATTTATTTTTACAGAATCGACGAGAATGCTTGCGTATAGACGCTTGCACTCTACTTCATGTTTCACCATGACAGGAGCTAGAGTCTAGGAGCTAAGTAACAAATATGTCCTTGCTCTCCCTGACAATGCCCAGACATAGAGTGAACACCTGTAATCAAATTAATTGTATATTTACCTCAAAAGCTATTATGGACATTTCCCCTAAAAAAGTTCGGATTTCACGCCACAATTAAAGATTGGTGGTTGTAATTGGGTAATTAGTAATTGGTGTTTGTCATTGGGTAATTGGTAATTGGAATTTATCTCCCAATCCCCATTACCCCTTATCCCCAGTCACCAGTCCCTAGTCCCCAATCCCTCATCCCCACTACGCTACTATCTTAGTTAGCCAACACTTTGATAACCCATGAATGGAAACCGATCGTCTGAAGAATCCTTGAGTAAATCTCAGCCTGCGGAACACTCGCACAATCACAGCACAGATCACGAACATTCTGATCATCATTCTGTGCATGGAGAATCGGTACATCCTCACGTGCATAGCGAAGAGTCTTTAAAGCGAATTGTAAATCGGCTTTCGCGTATAGAGGGTCACATTCGTGGTATTAAAACAATGGTGCAGCAAAATAGCCCTTGTCCGGATGTTTTATTGCAAATAGCCGCAGTCAGGGGTGCATTGGATCGGGTAGCGCGAATTGTACTCGATGAACATTTAACTGAGTGTATTGCTAGAGCTGCCCAAGAAGGTAATATTGATACGGAAATTGCCGAACTTAAGGCAGCTTTAGATAGATTTTTGCCTTAAAAATAGCTAATTATCAATCAATAATTATCTTCATAATTTTTATTCATTAGGGTGAATGACTATCTATAAAAATGCCTTTAACAAACTATAAATTTAACTACTCTTTCATTAAAAACTACAATAAGCCAGTAATTCTTTTTTTGCATGGCTTTATGGGAAAAATTGATGAATTTGATGAAGCCATCAACTTACTATCTGATGAATTCTCTTATTTGAATATTGACCTCCCTGGGCATGGCAAAACGCAAGTTTTAGGAACTGATGAATGCTATACCATGCCATACATTGCTCATGCTTTAATTAACTTGTTAGATGAACTACAAATTAGCAAATGCTTTTTAGTTGGCTATTCAATGGGTGGGCGATTGGCTTTATATCTTACCCTGCATTTCCCCGAACGTTTTTTTAAAGTGGTACTAGAATCTGCTTGTCCAGGTTTAGCAACAGAAGCCGAACGGTTAGCTCGCATTCAACATGATTATCATATAGGCAGAAAATTAATCAGAAGTCTGGAGACAAGTGATTTTGAAGAATTCTTGTCAAATTGGTATAATCAGCCGATTTTTGGTGATATCAAAAATCATCCCAAATACGAATTGATGCTCGAAAGTCGCTTGCAAAATCATCCCCTAGAATTAGATAAATCCCTACGTTTTATGGGTACGGGATATCAACCTTCTTTATGGGAAGAACTCAAAGGAAGTAAGAATCCTCTGCTTTTATTAGTTGGGGAATATGATGAAAAATTTATAGATATTAATCAGACAATGGCTGATATTTGTCACCATGCTCAGTTAAAGGTAATTAAAAATGCTGGGCATAATACTCACTTTGAAAATACCAGCGAATTTGTGCAACATCTCCGCACATTTTTAGCATAAATTGTTGAATTTATGTAGGATGCGTTAGCGATAGCGTAACGCATCAATGCCAAAGCTTTACTTAGGGTATGTTAGCGATAGCGTACCGCACCTATGTCAATGCTTTTCGTGCGTTACGGCTACGCCTAACGCACGCTACTAGGTACGAAAATTACAAAATTGTAATTTAAAAGTCAGGCTAACTGTAATTTTCTAATACTTTAATCATAAATATAAATAATTCTCTTGTCAGAGATACTAACAAGGTCAACGGACTAACTACTAGAAAAAACACCGTTTACCGAAGTCTCAAAAACAAGCTGTTTTTCCCATACAGGTAACCCATAAACACACTAACCCAATTGCAGAGAAATGATTTTCATACAGTTGGGGTAGTGTTTCTTTCATCATCTAAGTTTGGAATTTTTATGAATCGTCTTTTTCGCAAATATCATCGTTGGTTAGCAATTATATGTGTGTTACCGTTACTGCTAACTACAATCACTGGTATTACTTTTCCCATTGCTAAAGCTATGCATCAACGGGAATTAGCAGGTTTTCTCATCCACCTCCACACTTTGGAAACTTTTGGATTAGATGGCGTTTTCCCAATTATTAATGGAATTGGCTTACTAGGCTTGCTAATTACTGGAATTTACATGACAAGTTTGTTTCGTGAACGACGCGTTCCCTCTAAGCCGTTAGACTTTTAAGGGGCATCTGAAAAACTCATTATATGTTGTTTGTATCCAGTAAATAAAGAACAGGAAAACAAGCAATTTTAAACAATTAAAACAGAAAAGTACTTCTAAGTATACCAATAGTCACAGGGTCACTATTAGGTGTATGTCCTGGTTCTAATATATGGATGATTCCTGGTGTAATACTAATATTATCTGTGACTTGAAAGCGATAAAAAGCTTCGATTTGCAGTGTGCTTCCTGGTTGTCCACCTGCACGTCCTAAACCCGTATTAATTGTGTCAGGGACATTGCTACCTGTGCGTAAGTTACTGCTAGTAATTTTTGGCGGTTGTCCGACATAAATTCCGCCCAAATTTCCTTTAGCAAATAAATCTGGAAAATTAACAAATGCCATGTAATTTGTTGTTTCCACACTTCCCGTTTGCCCAGGAATGTAAGAACTGGTATAACCACCCCATCCCCCAAGAGTAATGCGGGGTGAAATTTGCCAAGTGACGGTTGCACCCACAGCATTGGTTTGTAGAGGTGCGGAATTTGCTGTTAAGCACTCATCACCTACAAAGCTGAGTAAGCAACCATCCGAAGAGTAATTATTCACATAATAAATACTTAAATCTACAGCATCCGTTGGCGTTATAAGTAACTGTACACCAGTCGTAGTATTACTATCAAATATGCCAGTACCTTTACCTGGATTACCAGGATTGTAACTAGAATAAAGTGCCTGTAAACTGAAGCGTTTAGCAATCTGCCAATCCACAGCTATACCACCATGACCAAACCCTATATTTAAAATAGGGTTGCGTTGTGCAAACAGTGATAGTGGGCCTGTAGCACCGCTTTCTGCCCGGTTCGGGCCGCGGAAAGCGGTTGTCATATTGACGTTTTCTGTACCGATCATCAGCGCTAAGTTATCAGCCGCTAACCAGTGATAATGCAGATCACTAATGACGAAGCCATCTGTAGGAAATTCGTAGCCCAGCAAAACATCATTCCGAGAAACGCTATTGTTAAACCTCGGACTACTAGCACCGATTCCATGTAAAAGACCTGTAAATAAGTAACTACGGGGTGTAAATTGAGTAGTTAAATACAGCTGACTCAAAGAGATAACATTAGTATTTGTCCCTAGGTCATTTGTATCTTTGATACCATCTCTAGGGCTAACGTCACCACGATTGCTATTTCTTCCTTGTACACCAATTATGGCGAAGCCACTGAGTTTAGTTGTTGTGGAAAATTGATTGGCTTCAAGTTCGGCTGTGCGGGCTTCTAATTTATCCACTCTACCCCGTAAAGCGGCTAATTCTGGGGCAAATTCTGATTGTAATTTTTGGATTTGGGCTAAGTCTTCGCGGCTAACTAAGTCACTGGTAGCTGTAGCGATTAACTCGTTAACTCTATCTAAGCAAGCATTTACACCTGCGGCAAATTCATAGCGTGTCAAAGCGCGATCGCCTCGATAAGTACTATTGGGATAACCTGCAATACAACCGTAGCGTTCTACTAAAGATTGTAATGCTTGAAATGCCCAATCTGTAGGTTGTACGTCGTTTAGCTGTGATACCGATGTTACTTGCTCCATCGGTTCTGGAGCTTCTAGAGAAGACTCTTCGCTAGAAGATGGCAAACTATAATCTTGAGCGATCGCTTTTTGGCAAAATCCGTTTACGCCCGCAATTATTAACCATGCCAGCATCCAGGTCTTTCTTTTCGTGGGGCGTATCATTGGCTTCTACTCTGCTTCCATACTTAGGCCATGAGTGTATTCACGTTTATGTATAAATGGCTTGAGTAATTTTACGGTTTTTGTGTCAAATTAGACTGGAAAATTTTTGGGCAATATTGAAAAACCGCGAGTATAAAAGATAAATTATGCAGCCTCAAATTACTCTCTAGATAGAGTGCAAACCAACATGGTCAATCGATTGCGAAAGCTAAGTTTAAAACCCTCATGGCAAAACCAGTCTCATGTTGGGAGAAATCAAGATACCTCCACAACACCTAAAGAAAATTCTCAATGGAGAAATAGGCTGACATCAACTCTAGCGATCGCCATATTGTTGAGTAGTGTTGGTGTATTAATTTCTTTTTCGTGGCTCAGTATTCTTTATATTTTCAATCCAGAGCAAATTATCTGGATGAATAAATTTTTACCTGAATGGGCACAAATATCTCGAGGTAATTACAAAGATAAACCCCTGACTCTCAAACAAATTAAACTTAGCCTGAGTCAAAAAAAACTCATAGCTGGGGAGACTATAGCTGTACCAAAGGATAAACAACAGTCTTTTTTGCTGCCAGTTTTTCAACAGCGTCCTGATTGCCTGAATGATTGTCAAGCCTTGGTAGAACTGAGGGTTTATCAACAGTCTCAAGATTTGGAGTTACCATCTCCAACCGAAAAATACTACCGTTTAGCCAGTCAACTAACCATAACTGGGCCAGAAGAATCTTTTGTGGTTTCTACTGCTGATGAAGTGGAATTAGAGAACCCAGAAAATAGCCAAACCTTACCGTTAACTGAAGTAAATCGCTTTCCGGGTGGCACATCATCAGGATTGTGGCTAAATCTACAAGGTAAACTACCTCAAGGAACTAGTGCGATCGCCTACGGTAACATTGTCTACTACAATCCAGAACGTAGCACTTTGCAACAGATGTTGACGTGGAAAAGCCCCAATGGACAACTACCAAAATGGCAGCAGGTGACTGGAGATAGTGTTAAAGAGTTAGTTATCGATCAAACTATAGGTTTAGAGCCAAGATTACGCATTTATCAAATTAAACCTTTAAAATTATTTCTCCATCCCATTGCTTTAGAAGAAATTTCCTTAAAAATACCAGCCCTGAGAAATCCTGCTTACCAAAATGCTTTATTACTAGCCCGGAGTGGACTTTGGACTCCAGCTTTGGAGTGGCTGCAATCATTGCAGAAACAGCAAAAAGCCGCACTTACAGCAGATGTAAAAGCACAAATTGATGTAATTCGTTTACATTCCCAACTTACCAAAACCGAAGCTGATAAAACTTGGGCAATTCCCTCTCAAGAGGTGCTAGCAGATTTAATTGATGGTCGCTGGCAAAAAGCTTTACAGGTATTTGAAGCTTCACCGCAAAATGTCCCGGAAATTGCCACTCTGCTGCAAATGGATGGAGGTAGGTTATGGAATCGCATCACCACAGCATTGCGAGTCAACCCCAATCGACCAGAGGTAATCGCTTGGGGTGCATTGGTATTAGCTGTGCAACGGGGGGAAGAACACGCGATTTCTTGGTTGAAAGCACAACCTAAAATTACGCCCCAAACGATGACTTATATTGAAGGTTTGTTAGCCACACTCAGTAACGAAGGTATCAGACCAAAAATCCTTTCCACTCAACCCAGCCGAATTGTGGGTTCAGTGCAACTCATTACCCAAGTCAACAAAAATGATTGGCTAAGACCAAACCTGACAACAGACCTGCAACTCACAGATAACGAAGTTTGGTATCAAGTAGAGGTGAGTGCATTTAATGATGGTAAACGCTGGCTAAATTTCCCCTTTGGAAATTTCCAATTACCTAAAATCTCTCCAGCAAAATTTATGTGGGACACCTTGGGTATCAGTGCTGACCCGACAATTTTAATAGTGGTTTGGTTACCCAACGGAGAACAACAAATGACCACCGCCACAATTAAAGGCGTGCAATTGCAAGGTGGGGTTTTACGCTTGCTAGTATCTGGACAACCAATCGCGGAAAATCAAAATTCTCTCCAACCGCGACCTTTAGCTTTAACAGATGCGGCGCTGGAATGGGTACAACCATCTCCCATCACTCTGCAAGAACTATCACAACAAGATCCAGCCAGAGTATCAGCAATGCTACCAACAGTGTGGAAGTCATTACAACAATCAGGTCAAATCCCCAATGGTGCCATGCCCCGTGTGCCACAGATGTTGCAACAAATAGGCTATTGGCCCGTGCAAGTCTTAAATTTAACCAATAATACGCATCCAGAAAGCGTGTTGACTATCTCAGATGAAGCGATCGCATCTTTAAATCATCCAGGAGTTGACACACAAGCAGCCGCCAAAAATCTTTCTCGTCCCCGCACTTTAATCTTGTCTGATAGTGGTAAGGTAATTTATACTGAGTTTCAGCAAAATTACCACCAAACACTAACGGGGATAGCCCAACTTGCAGATGGACAATCTCTAGCGCTATTAGTAGAAAATGGTGATAAATATAGCCTCAAGCGCTGGTCAAAGAAAAATCAACGCTTTGAATAACAGCCGCAGGAAGGTTGAAGGCTGAAGTATAAAGGATGAGTTTAATTTAGGGGTGCAGAAAATTGGCTAATTTGGTTTTAGCCTTGAGCCTCCAGAATTCAACCTTCAGCCTGCGTTTAGCTTATTGCTCTGGGCTATCAGCAGACAGGCGTTGTTCCTTCAGGCTTTGCAACTGTAACAGCAAAGATTCTACCTCTGCTCGCAGGTGCATTAATTTAGCTTGTTGGTCGTCTTGGTAGTAAGCCTTGTTTAATTGGCTTTTCCAAAGATCTTGGCAAGGACGGTCAGAAACACTAGTAGAAGAACTGGTAGACATAGTTATTTAAATCCACAACTCAACTCACACCATTAGAGATAATATAATAATGTAGTTTTAAGCTTTGTTAAATGATTGTATACTTTCAATCATTTACTCTAATGGGTTTATAGTTTTGTGATAAGAGACTCAAATTGTGATGGCTGTGTTCCAGAAAAAACATCACAGATAAGATTCGCTTTTGGCAAAACTTCTGACAAAGCTGACTAGAAAATGGTAAATAAAAATCTAGGTAAAACGCCCGCACTATAAAAATTACTCTGTTCTTGTGATGAGAGCGTCTCTTGGTGCAAGATGTTTACCATTGAAATTTTTCTGTTTGCACGAAAAAACTGATATAAATTACCGTGACTGTAAGCCTATCTGCTGCTAAATCTCATCGCCAACCTTGGCCCGGACTGATCGAAGCCTATCGTGAATACTTGCCTGTCAGCGAAACAACGCCCGTTGTCACTTTATTAGAGGGTAATACACCGCTAATTCCAGTGCCCGCGATCGCAGAACGCATTGGTAGACAAGTCCGCGTTTTTGTCAAATACGACGGTCTTAACCCCACTGGTAGCTTCAAAGACCGGGGAATGACAATGGCTATTTCCAAGGCGAAAGAAGCAGGGGCAAAGGCGGTAATTTGTGCTAGTACAGGTAACACCTCAGCAGCAGCCGCAGCTTATGCCAGACGTGGAGGGATGAAAGCTTTTGTGCTGATTCCCGATGGTTATGTAGCGCTGGGTAAGTTAGCACAGGCTTTACTATACGGGGCAGAAGTGCTGGCGGTAAAAGGCAACTTTGACCGCGCCTTAGAAATTGTCCGTGAGATGGCAGAAAGCTACCCCATCACTTTGGTGAATTCTGTTAATCCCTACCGCTTAGAAGGGCAGAAAACAGCCGCCTTTGAAATTGTTGATGTTTTAGGTAACGCCCCAGACTGGCTATGTATCCCAGTTGGCAATGCGGGGAATATCTCAGCATATTGGATGGGATTTTGTCAATACCACCAAGTAGGGAAATGCGATCGCTTACCCACAGTGATGGGCTTCCAAGCAGCAGGTGCAGCGCCTTTAGTTAACGGACAGCCAGTACAGCATCCCGAAACAGTAGCAACAGCGATTCGCATTGGCAATCCTGCAAGTTGGGAAAAAGCTGTAGCAGTGAAATCAGCTAGCCAAGGAAACTTCTACGCCGTTACTGATGAGGAAATTCTTGATGCTTACAGATTGTTAGCATCAACAGAAGGCGTTTTCTGTGAACCAGCCAGCGCCGCTTCCGTAGCTGGGATGTTGCAGGTGAAAGACCAAATTCCTTCAGGAGCAACAGTTGTGTGCGTCCTTACGGGTAATGGTTTAAAAGATCCAGATACAGCCATTAAGCACAGCCATAGCCAATTTAAACAAGGAATTGAAGCAGAATTAGGCGCAGTTGCCGCAGCGATGGGATTTTAGAATTTTAGATTTTGGATTGATCAGCAGATCCCCGACTTTTTCAAAAAGTCGGGGATCTAAATTTCTCTACGTTGATTAAGAATGCTGCTAATAGCGCAGATTCTAGAACATCAATAATGAATATCACAATCAGAAAAGAAGTGCCTGGTGATGTTGCTGATATTGAAGCTTTGACAACAGCAGCGTTTCTCAATATGGCCTATAGTAGCCACACTGAGCAGTTGATTGTAAATGCTTTGCGTGATTCAGGGAATTTAACAATTTCTCTAGTTGCTGAAGCTGAAGGGAAAATCGTTGGGCAGGTTGCTGTATCCCCAGTTGCAATTTCTGATGCTACTCAAGGTTGGTATGGACTGGGGCCAATCTCTGTAGCGCCCGAGCATCAAGGCATTGGGATTGGCTCACAACTGATGAGGGAAGCATTGGCTACTCTACGCCAGCTGGGTGCATCTGGATGTGTATTGCTAGGAAACCCTAACTACTACAGCCGTTTTGGTTTTCAGGCAGAGCCTAGTTTGGTTCTAGCCGATGTTCCACCTGAATACTTCCAAGCTATTTCCTTTAACGGGCACATACCAACTGGACTCGTCTCATATCATGAGTCATTTAATATACAAGCTTAATACCAATTTAGTCAGATAGATTTTTTGTAGGGGCACGGCACCAGTAAGATATTTGATATGCCGAAAGATTGTGGATGCCGTGCCCTTACTTTAATTATGGATGCTGCGTTGGTGCGTTTGGCTTGGCGACAACACACCATACCATACATGAATTTGTTGCATTCTTTTTCTAACTGCTATTAATTTCCCACCTGTAGAGAATGGGTGAATTTCAACGCTTCAGTTAAACTGGAAGAGAGTTAAAGAATGCAAACAAAACAATGGATATACAAACTATAAAAGAACGAATTGCCATCGTTCAAAGCAAGCGTGATTATTTACTCAGTCTCTTAGAACAACCAAATATTGGTACTTTGAGAATTGATGTAAATCAAGCCTTAGAAGAATTAGATGATCTGCTGGATGAATTTAGACGCACTGTTCCAGAGGCAGGAAATAACTAAGCCAATCTTTGTTTAAATAACAACAAAATTGCGTTGGTACATAGTTATCGATCAACTGTACCAACGCTTTTAATAGCTATCATGTCCCTCAATCCCCAGAATTCTCTTGCGCTTGGGTTAATCAAGCACTTTCACTATATTGCATTATTTATCTTGGAACTTATACCAATTTGAAAAATGATTGCGACAGAATGAATGGCGCAAAAGCTCAGTCAATCAATCTTTCACAATCTAAAATCTCAAGTCCAAAATGATATTAACCATTCATTGCTCGGTCTCCTAATTCTCTCACCCTAGCGATGAGTTCAGTAGTAGGTACATCTTTTTTGCAAAATTCATCAAAGTTAGACATACCATTTGGATGAAAATTAGCATCTTCCACTGAAGAGTAAGCCAAGATTTGTGTTTTGGGAGAGATAGCTTTAATGTGCCCTGAAGCACTCCAGCCATCCATAACGGGCATTTGTAAATCTAGAACAATTACATCAGGTTGATAGCGTTTAACCATTTCTATAGCTTCTTGACCATTGCTGGCTAAACCTACTACCTGGATATTTTTTTGACAAGAAAAAGCTAATTGTAGGGTTAGGCGGGTTAGTTCGTGATCGTCAACCACTAAAACACGCAAGGTAGAAGACTCACAGGACAACATTAACATTTAAAAGTTTAAGTACGATAACTTTTATAGTTTATGGTAATTAGTCCTGGGAGTTACTCTATCCTATGGTTGAATAATTAGGCTTTTAGCGCACTAAATAATTTAGATTTTGTGAGGAAAAATTAAAGTTTTCTAAAAGTAGTAAATTTAGCTAATTGTCAAGATAGAAGGAATTCTTTTTTGTATCAATCAGGTTTGAGCTAATGCTAGTTGAGCGTAATGCCATATTGATCAGGCTTTTTTGTGAGTGCGCTTCTGGGGCGCGATCGCATGGTTGTCGTTGAATATAGCTGCCATTGGCTTGTAATTCCCAAGCTTGACGATTGTCTGCTAGCATGATTCCTAAGATTTCTTGCAAGTCTTTGGCAATATCTGGGTCTTTGATTGGAGTAATTACTTCTACTCTACGGTCTAGGTTACGACGCATCCAATCGGCGCTACCAATATAGATTTCTTCCTGGGCATTGTTATAAAAATAAAAAATGCGGGAGTGTTCTAAAAAGCGACCGACTATGCTAATGATCCGAATATTTTCACTAATATCTTTCAGCCCTGGGCGCAAGCAGCAAACACCGCGCACAATCAAATCGATTTGGACTCCAGCCCGGGACGCTTCATATAAAGTTGCAATAATTTGCGGATCTACTAAAGAATTCATTTTGGCAACAATTCTGCCAGTAATCCCATTTTTGGCATTTTCGATTTCCCGATGAATTAGTGCTAAAAAGCGATCGCGCATATTCACAGGTGCAACTAATAATTCGCGATAGGACTTTTGCCGGGAATAGCCTGTGAGAAAATTGAATAGATCGGTAATATCAGCACCAATTTCTTCGTTGCAGGTGAATAATCCTAAATCTGTATATAGTCGTGCAGTTTTTTGATTATAGTTGCCAGTGCCAATATGGACATAGCGACGCATCCGGTCTTTTTCTCGACGCACGACCATGATAGTTTTACAGTGAGTTTTCAGCCCCACTAAACCATAGACAACGTGAACGCCGACTCTTTCTAACCGTCTCGCCCAATAAATATTATTCTCTTCATCAAACCGCGCTTTTAATTCCACTAATACAGATACTTGCTTGCCATTTTCTGCGGCTGCAATTAAAGCATTAACAATAGGCGAGTCCCCAGAAGTCCGATAAAGGGTCATTTTAATGGCTAGGACATTCGGGTCATGGGCAGCATGGGTAATAAAGCGCACCACGGTTGTAGAAAAAGATTGATAGGGATGGTGTACTAACAAATCCTTTTCACTAATGACCGCAAAAAAGTCTTTTCCTTCCTCTACCTCAGGAATTTCCGAACTGACGCTAGGTTCTCTCAACCATTGCAAGCGGGAAGGAACTACAGATTGTCGTGGTGGATCTTTAAATTCTGGTAGCGGTAATGACATAAAGTACATCAAATCCCGCAATCCTAAAAGTCCATCGACTTCGTAAATATCGCTTTCGGTTAATTCTAAATCTTCTAGTAAACGCGATCGCACTGTTTCGGGAGTTTGGGATTGAATTTCTAAGCGGACTGGGGTTCCACCAATGCGGCGTTTTCTGAGTTCTTGTTCAATCGCCAAGAGTAAATCGTCGGCTTCATCCTCTTCCAAGGCCAAATCAGCATCACGAGTAATGCGGAAAGGATGATATTCCTGAATATTCATCCCCGGAAATAGGGAATCTAAATTATGTGCGATCGCCTGTTCTAAAGGTACACCAGTCCAGTGAGCAGGTTGACCGTTGTGATAAATTCCTAACTCTGGTGGTAAAGGTATAAATCGCGGTAAAACTTTGGGAACTTTAACTCTGGCAAAAAATTCTTCTTCTGTTTCGGGATTTTTCACCACCACAGCCAAATTCAGGCTGAGATTAGAAATATAGGGGAAAGGATGGCTGGGATCGACAGCTAAGGGAGTTAGAACCGGAAAAATTTGTTCTTCAAAATAGTTATCTAAATAATTCCGTTGTTTATCAGTTAACTCTATATAATCCAGAATATGTATTTTATTTTGCGCCAATAACGGTCTGAGTACTTGCTCAAAATGCTGATGCTGTTTAGTTACCTGGGGACTGAGGGTAAACCTGATATCATCTAGCTGTTGTTGTGGCGTGCGGCCATCAGGACTTAACTGTGAGACTTTGGCCTCGACTTGTTGCTTTAAACCTGCAACCCTCACCATAAAGAACTCATCCAAGTTAGAGGTAAATATCGCCAAAAACTTGAGTCTTTCCAAAAGAGGCGTTCGCTGGTCGAAAGCTTCATGTAAAACTCGGTTATTAAACTCTAACCAGCTTAGTTCTCGGTTGATGTAGTATTGTGAATCGCTCAGATTGATGGGAGTAGTAGCGCTCTTTTTGGATTTTGCCATGATCACCTTAGGGCGGATAGTTGCAGCCCATGCAACTGAATAATAAACATAGTAAATGAAATAGTGTAAGCAAGCGAGCAGCTTTTTAGCAATAAGTAATCAGTGCTGAGTTGCAGAGACGCGATTAATCGCGTCTGTACAAGATTGCTGAGTCCTGAGTGCTGAGTATAGATTAATTTTGGAGTTCTTCCCAATTACCCATTACCAATTACCAATCCCCAATCCCCAGTCCCCACTCCCCAGTCCCCAATCCCCAATCCCCATGTTCCAAGCTACTCGCCGCCGCCTGGCTCTTTGGTACACTGCCGTTACAGCTGTATTACTCTTATTATTTGCCAGTGGAGTATATTTCTATGTCCGCAATACATTGATTGAGCGGATTGATGATACTCTCAATCATGTTGTGGAAGTAGTAGAGCGATCGCTCATCATTGAGCCAGTCAATAGTGGCACTGATACATTACGCATTAATTTAGAAGCCAGTTTTCGTGATAATACTGACACAGTAGAAGACGATCATATTGATTTGGAATGGTTTAGCGCTAACGGAGAATTACTTTGGTCAACGCTATCCACGCCTTTGAATATTCCCATTCATGCGAATCGTACTGGTGAAACTGTGCGTGTGGGGAATGAAGGCGAGGAAAAGTCACCAATGTTATTACGTCAAGTTACGCATCGGGTAGAATTTGGTCGCCAAGTATTAGGTTATCTGCGTGTTAGCCATCCCTGGTTTGAAGTTAGTAAACCCAGCCGTCAATTCATGTTGGATTTAGCTATTGGTACGTGGTTAATGGTGCTTTCTGTGGGTGCTAGTGGTTGGTTTCTCTCTGGTAAAGCAATGGAACCGGTAGGAGATTCCTATCAACGGCTGAAACAATTTACCGCCGATGCTTCTCACGAATTGCGAAGTCCAATTACTTTAATTCAAACTAATGTACAAGTCGCCTTGGCTGATTTAGAGTCAGCAGAGGTAGAACCTACGGCATCTTTACACTATCGCCAACAGTTAAAATTAGTAGAACGACTTACTCAACGCTTGGGTAGGTTAGTTAATGATTTACTGTTCCTCGCACGTCAAGATAGTGGTATCAGCAAAGATAACTTTTCCTCTTGTCCTTTGGATGCTTTGCTGATGGAAGTGCTAGAAGAACAGCAATTATTAGCTAAAGAAAAGAAAATCAACCTGGCTTTGGATTTGGTAGATCCTGCACTTGGAGACACTAACCCCGAACTGTCTGAAGATTGGTTCACACTTGTAGCTAATTGGGATCAATTGGTGCGACTATTCACTAATTTGATTGGGAACGCTGTGCAATACACTCCATCTGAAGGCAAGGTAAATGTAGAATTAGCGCGTTTAGAAGGTATCAATCGAGTTGCTGGCTTGCGCTACAGTAGTGCTCAATTACAAGTTAAAGTTAGTGATACGGGGGTTGGCATTCCTGGGGATGCACTACCAAAGTTATTTGACCGCTTTTATCGGGTAGATCCGGCGCGTACCCATAGTAATGGTAATACAGCTACAGAAATTTCTACTGGGTCAGGATTAGGGTTAGCGATCGCCCAAGCTATTGTCGAACATCACCAAGGCCAAATTCAAGTCGAAAGCCGTCTAGGTAAGGGTACTACTTTTACAGTTACTTTACCCGTAACTCTTGAGTCTTAATGCTGGAGTTGACATTTGTTTCTTATGACAGATGAAACACAATTGCTTTCCCTACTAACTTAGATAGTAAAACGCCGTATTGAGATATTTTGACTCTCAATACTGATGACATCCTTTTAATAAACTGCTAACTCTAGCTGCATCAAATTTGATTTAATTAATATTTTTCCAGATTTTATTTTTACTAACTCATTTTCAATAGGTTGGTTAATTTACTCATAATTTATTATGCAAGTAGTAATACCAATTCAAAAAATGTTTGCGACAAATAAATTCTTTGTAGGGGCACGGCACCAGTAAGATAATTTGATATACCACAAGATTGTGGATGCCGTGCCCTTACCTGCCCATTTCTCGAGTTCTTTTTTCAAAATAGTATAACTTATAAAAAATCAGATAATCATTAATTTCTCATTCCTTGGAAATAAACAATAATTGCAATTTAATTAATTTTCCGACCTTTGGTTAGATATAAAAAAGTCGCTAAAATGTTAAATTTAAATTACTGAAATCAAGATTATAAAAAGCAAATAATTTCAATGATTAAGGGTAATAAATGCAAAGTTATTACCTAATGTAATTTGCTGATTTATCAAATTCATCAATAATTTCAGGTGAGATTTTCTAGGAGTGTACAATGAATAGCAATTCGCAAAAGTTTCGCAAGTCGGCTGAATTTTTGGCTGCTCTGTGCGGCGGTTTACTGATGAGTGTACCAGCACTTGCACAAACACCAATACCAGTAACACCACAACCTAGTTCTGTAGGGAAAGTTAATCCTTGTCCCAGAATTTTCTATGAAGAACCACATAACAGTCGAGTTTTGGTTCCTCAAGGATGTCCGCCTAATGCATTAACTCAACAAGTGCAATCCCAAGGAACAGTTCCTTATAATTCTGCTAACCCATCAGCAAATCAAACAAATACAGGTGTAGGTGGAGAAGCACCGGGAAGCACTTCTAACTCACAACTTAATCCTAATCCTGGTGTTTTAAACGAAGCGCCTTATAATCGCTCCCAGCAGAGTACACAAACTCAGAGTTCAACTACATATTCCACCCCACAGCAGGTTCCTTCTCAACAAAATTCTGTAACTGAACCCTCTATCAGACAACAGGGACAAAGCCCAGTAGCCACAGTAGCGCTCAACAATGGTAGTGTTAATGTCAGACTGGTGAATGACACTGGCGCTAATGTAACTTATCAAGTTATTGGCGATACTAACGAGCGATCGCTTAGTGGAAAATCTGATATAGTACTACAAAATTTACGTGCGCCCATCACAGTGACATTCCAACGCGAAGATGGCGGATTATTGTCAGTGAATGCACAACCCTCCGAAACCGGATTATTAGAAGTCAGATTGGATGAAACCACAGACGTAGCTCAAGATGCAAAAGCTATGCGAATTCAATCAAATGGCTCAGTATTTTTGAATTAGGCATTTGTCATTTGTCATTTGTCATTTGTTATTTGTAAAAATAATAGTAGGGCTGGTGATGTCCAACCCTACTATTATCAAGTGATTGCCTTCAAAAACCAAAAGGTAAAACGCAATATTTCATACCAATTTGTTTAGTTCACAATCCAAAATCCAAAATTGTATTAGCGTTTGGGTAATTTAGTCAGCTTGTCAACCAAAAATACCTCCTGCTTGCTGTCTTCCAGCGTTCGCGCTAATACGAGTGCTCTTTCGTAAAAGTTACGAGCAGTGAGATAATTATTGAGTTTTTCGTATATCTTGGCATAGGTCATAAAAACTCCAAATTCTTCCCTTAGATTTTGCGAGTCTCTAGCCATTGCTAGGCGTTGCTCTAATAAGTCAAAAGCACGCTCATTGCGTCCCACAGAACTATGAGCTGTGACTAAACCGTCAATTGCTCTTACATAATTAGTGCGATCGCGTGTAGTTTTCGCTATCCTCAAAGCAGCGCCATAAGTGCCAATGGTATCGTCATAATTACCCATTGCTAGGTAAGCATCACCCAAATTATTGAGGGTATTTGTCTCACCAATCACATCACCACTTTGGCGACGGAAAGACAAAGCAGTTTCATACAATTTTATTGCCTTGCTGTAATTGCCGACTCTGGCATTTACCAGTCCCCAATTACTCAAAGACAAGCCTTCACCGGCAATATTTTGCACATTTTGGGCAATTTCCAGTGCTTCTTGTACGGTTTTACCTGCTGGGATGAATTCTCCTTTTTGTAGCAGAACTGTACTAATATTATTCAGTGCAAAAATCTGAGACTGAAAATCTTTAGTATCGCGAGCGATCGCCAACCTCCGCCGTAATGCATCTTCCCCTTCTTGCAAACGGTCTAACTGGATGTACGCTTTCGCTAGCAAATCATAGGTCATACCTTGGGCTTTGTAGTCACCCAAAGAGTGATAAATTTCTAGTGCTTGCAAGCAAGAATCAAGAGTTTTATCGGCATAACCTAACTGGTATTGTTGTTCACCGATATTTAATAAGCTATCTGCTTGATCTCTTGAGTCTCGCAACGTCGAACGATCTAACGGACGGTGCAGTTGTTGAGTAATATCCGCAGCACTGGCTACTAGGGGACTAAAAGCCACAGCCAAAATCAGCAAGCAAGCAGTCAAAAATTGGGATTTACCACCCTGGCGCGAGGCGAGGATAGCACAATCCCAACTTTTTAATCCTGAGTTCAGGCGGGGATTTAAATTGAGAATGCTAGCCTCTGGTAAGAAATACCGTTGTTTCATAAAACTTACCCGAGAAATGTCGCTTTTAAGTAGAAGGTTTTATAAGCAAGGTTAAAACTACCTCGGATAAATTTTAAATTTACGTGTATATACTTAAGCTAGATTAGGCTGCATCTTCGCCTAAATAAATCGCACGAATGTCTCCAGGTAATTTGTCCTCTAACATACGATATCCTTCCTGGAGAAAATTGGCTACTTCGTTCGGTGTAAAATTTTCACCCTCAGCTTGGAGGTAAGCAGCAATTCGCGTTTCACTCCAGCGGAAAGTTTGAGCCATTAAGACTACAAAGCGCAAAACAGGGGGTAGTTGATCCAAGGCTTGCTCAACATAGCACCATAAAGCAGGCGAAGTAGCTTTGAGAGAATAATGAATTGCTTCTGTGGGTGGTAATTCAATCTCATTAATGCAGTAGGCGGTGATGTTAATCAGCCAATTTTGTAGAGTTAAGGGTTCTTGGTTGGGTGTTGGGCTATTTAAATCTAGCCCACCGAGTTCATAGTAAATATGTCGCCAAGTGAGGGCGAACAAATAATCTGCTTGCACAGGCGATCGCGCTGAATGCCGAATCAAGGTGTAAACTATCGGGCTATAGCGGCAAAAAATCGCTGTAAAGTACTTTCCGCTTTCGGGAGAGCGTTGAAACAGATTTACTAGTTCTTGGTCACTTTGATGGAACAGCGACTTAACCAGGGGGTGATTAGCTTCGGGAAAGTGAGGGATTTGCACGAGCCGTAGGTTTGATAGTTGTTAATATAAATTTGGGATTGTCAGTCTCCCATTTAGCGCACAATAACTTCATGTTTGTCTAATTTTGCTTCAGACTCACACCACTGGAGTATTGATACACTATAAACAAGGACTTAATTTTAGTCTTTATCGACAATAATAAAAGCCATTCCCTTATACAATATTTGACTTGTTCATGGTTATAGCCTCTAGTGTGATATCGTTCCAACTTAGTCCTTTAACTTTAGGCTCGTTTCTGCCTTCCCTGCCCCTGGATAGCCTACTCTCCACCCAAGGCATTATGGTATTGCTCCTGGCGGCTTACGCGGGAGCAATGTGGATGTTCCTCACCAGTGCGCCCAAAGTACACACCGTTATGGTGTCAGATTTGGAAATTGCGCGACAGTTGTATGAAGGGCTGCTAGATTTGCCAGCCGCTGAAGTGCCTTTGCACTATTACTACAACTACGAACAAACTATAGGCGCAACAGGCATAGACCCACTTTATATGTCTACAGGGCCCAGCTTCTCCAACAAAATGATGAGTAATGCCAGTGAAGGTTTGTGGTATCAGTTAAAGAAAAATACCCAGTTGCACGTGATTACTGGCGCTAGTTTAGGCACAAAAAACCAGCAACGCCATGTTTGCTTTGACCGCGATTGCCTAGAAATGATTTTAATGCGAGTAGAAACACGCGGTTTGAAGTTTAAAATTCGCAACCAAAAACCCCTTAATTTTTTAGTTAAGGATTATGAAGAACGCATTATTGAAATGGCTGAGGTTGCGAATTAGTTATTAATTAGGGGTGTAGTCATCAGTAACCATGAGTTAGGGGCGCAAAGCTTTGCGCCCCTACATATTATTGGGTGCAAAATTTTTTAGAATTTGATTATTTCGCAACAACATAATAATTAAATTCCTACTGCATCGCCTGACAAATTCTGTATTAGTTTTATAGGATGAAATGTCACTTAGGGACTTCCAGAAATTAAATTAACCATTTTGCGGAGGGAAAAACATAATTGTCTTCTTCCTCCTCTGCCTCCTCTGCCTCCTCTGCCTCCTCTGCCTCCTCTGCCTCCTCTGCTTCCTCTGCTTCCTCTGCTTCCTCTGCTTACCAAAGCAATTGATTATTTTTTTATTTGGAAGTCCCTTATACAAATTTGAAAAAAGAATGCGACAGATTGTAGGGGAAAGGCAGTGCCTTTCCCTCTAGATATATTGATGTGTTGCAAACATTATTTGATTTGATATTACTTTAGCGAGATTTAGATTCCCGACTTTTTGAAAAAGTCGGGAATCTGGGTAGCAAGGTTTGCGAATTTTTGGTGTCATCTCGGTGCGTTGCGCTGTGCGACAACACACCCTACTTCCAAAACTCAGCACTCAAAAATCTAGAGATTTCTACCGCGAATTTCTTCCAACTTCTCTAAGAGTTCTGCTGCTAAATTAAAAAGTTCAATTTCATCAATTTCAATTGTGCTGTAGCGGTAACTGTCTCCCACAACCACTTTACCTGCTAAAAAGTTTTTGATAGCAAAAATCTGGTCTTCTTGTGGGAAACTCAAATATTTGTCCAGCTTGCTAGCAATTTCACAGATGGGTTTGTCTTGCAGTTGCTTGCGTACCCTAACAGCTACCCAGTTATCACTTTCCAGGAAGGCTATTACAGCAGCTTCAAAACTCTGCGGTTCTTCTTCTACCCATTTTTCCCACCAATCTTCATCAACATCATCAAAATATAAATTTACACAGTCAAGTCCATAAGTCATCCATTCTCTTTGTAATTGCCTAGCTGCTTCTAAATGTGCCAAAAAATTTTCTAATCTTGCTTGAGGTTCAACTGGAATTTTGTGCCCCATAATCATGTAGTTTGGTGAAGACAGTGACGGAAAATGGTCTACAACTATAAATTGAATTTTAAGTAAATACCTGTTGGCAAGCGATCGCTGTTATATAGTGATATATTCACTACCTGATTGACAAAATCCGTAATGTGGGGATTGTAACTTAAGAACAAACCTCTATCTATGCTCCAAAGTAGCAAGGTATTTTCCCAATTATCAGATTTTTCCTGAGAAAATTCATCCGAAAGACTAGTGATCTGAATACACAGTGGTTGCTTCTCTCGATTACTAACAATTATATCAGTTGCCATTGAGAAGTCGGCTATATAACACTGCCAAAAAGTGCCTTCCCGATGGATGATATCACTAGCAATCAATCTCAGAACATTGATATCCGCTTGATGATACTCCCCCGCCATCAATTTCTGTTTCCAAATAGAGAATTTTGGATCTGCTTGATTCAACCATTTGGGGAATAAATAACTATACCAATAGTATTCCGTTGGTGTCATCCGTTCATAGTATTGTTGCCGCTCCTCTAGTGATGCGGAAGACTGAATATCAAGCCAAATCAGCGCATCTTTAATTATCTGTTGCAGAAAAAAAAGTACAAATTTCTTAGATGTTAGAGAACCAGGCTTAACATCTTTTACCCAACGATTGATCTCTTCTAACCTTTTCGCTAAACCAGGATCTATTAAAGATGCTTCATCTATGAGTAATCTTAATTGTTTTTTAATATCTTTGGCTTGCAAATAATGATAAACCTCAAAACTGGAGTGAGCGGCAAGAATTATAAAATTATTTTATAGCATTCTTAATTAATAACCTGCAAAAACGCAAAAGCTTACGTCTTTACAGGTGTTTTTAGCTATGTAATTGCTAGTTAGGATTAAGTTGTAGCCTCTGGGGATGAGTCAGATTTTTCGGGTTTGAGGAGGGGAAAGGCGATCGCATCCCGAATACTGGCAGAATCAGTTAATAGCATTACCAACCTATCAATCCCAATCCCTAATCCGCCTGTAGGTGGCATTCCATATTCCAAAGCGGTCAAAAAGTCTTCGTCAACACCTTGGGCTTCTAAGTCGCCAGCAGCTTTGCGTGCAGCTTGGGCTTCGAGACGTTCTCTTTGGTCAATGGGGTCGGTCAGTTCTGAGAAACTATTACCAGTCTCCCGCCCTACAATGAATAACTCAAACCTTTCTACCAAACCAGGCTTAGAACGGTGCGGCTTCGCTAAGGGCGAAATTTCAACGGGATAGTCAATGACAAAAGTTGGCTGAATTAAGTTGGCTTCTACCTTTTCTTCAAAGGCTAAATTCAGTAACTTGCCAATAGATTGAGCTTCATCTACACCAGGAATCCCAGCATTTTTACTGGCTGTTTTTGCCTCTTCCACTGTTTGGAAGGCATTAAAATCCAAGCCTGTGTATTCTTTGACTAAGTCATGCATCGTTACCCGCCGCCAAGGTGGTGTCAAATCAACAGCTACTTCTTGGTAGGTAATCTGCAGTGTGCCGAGTACTTCTTGGGCAACAGTGGTAATAATTCCCTCTGTCAACTCCATCATGTCATTGTAGTCGGCGTAGGCTTGGTAAATTTCAATTGTGGTAAATTCTGGGTTATGTCGAGTTGAAATTCCTTCGTTACGGAAAATTCGCCCTAACTCAAATACCTTTTCAAAACCACCAACAATCAACCTTTTCAAATGCAGTTCTGTGGCAATCCGCAGATACAACTCCATCTCTAAGGTGTTGTGATACGTGATAAACGGGCGTGCATCCGCACCCCCAGCCTCACTTTGCAGCACTGGCGTTTCAATTTCTAGAAAATCGCGCTGTTCTAAATAGCGACGAATCCCCGCAGTAATTTGGGCGCGGCGGCGGAAAGTTTGCCGCACATCAGGGTTGACAATCAAGTCAACATAACGCTGACGGTAGCGTTTAGCCACATCAGTCAACCCGTGCCACTTGTCGGGTAGAGGCAATAGGGATTTGGTTAGAATACTGTATTGTTTGACGTAGACAGATAACTCGCCCTTTTCAGTCCGTTTTATAGTGCCTTTGACTCCCAGGATATCGCCTGCGTCTGAGAGTTGCTTGAGGTGATTGAAAGCATCAGCATCAATATCGGCCATGCTTTCTTGAATGCGATTTTTCTCTAAATAAAGCTGAATCGTGCCTGTTTCATCTTGCAAGGTGAAGAAAGCCAGTTTACCAAAGACACGACGCGCCAGAATGCGCCCAGCAATGGCAACTTCTAAATCAACTTCTTCACCACTAGGTAAATCAGCAAATTTTTCTTGTAGTTGTGCTGCGTGGTGGGTAGACTCCCATCGATAGGCATAGGGATTCATTCCCAGTTGTTTTAGCTGGTCTATTTTTTCCAGCCTCGTGGCACGGATATCTTCTTCCGACATGGTAACGAACGCTCATAGGGCAAGATTAATTATAGATGCTGTAAAACTAGCCGCGACTCTCAAGGCTGAAGATTTACTAATAAGAAATATTTTTAACCAAATTAGCTAATAATATTACAGCTAAGAGTTTAGGGACTGCCAGAAAATAAATTAGGGACTTCCAGAAAATAAATTATCCAAATATAGTCCGAGAATATTTTTATTCTCCCCCTGCTCCCTGCCCCCTGCCCCCTGCCAAGAAAGCGATAGTATATTTTTTTAGTTGGAAGTCCCTTATCCCATGTTCATAGTGATAGATTTTTTCTCCTCTGCTTCCTCTGCCCCCTCTGCATACACAGCGTTCGCGTAGCGTCCCGCAGGGATGGAATAATTTTTTTAGTTGGAAGTCCCTTAGTGACACATTTCCTGGTCACAGGCTACAACAGAGTGAATTCTGGCACACAATCAAATCTACTCCTTTGTGGAGAAGTATGCAAAAATGGTATCTTTACCTCTTATAGTTGACACAATTATTTCAAATTTGCTTAAAAGTACTGCTAATAGCATTAGCAGAACAATTGATGAAATCGCTACTAGTTATAGTACTTCAGTTTTCTTAGGATCTTTATTTAAAGATGACAATCGCTACATAGAAGCAATCATACAATCTCATGCAATTAGCGACAATCACCTCAATGAGTTACCAAAACAGTTGCGTGTGGAGTGTAGTAAACAACTTCTTGAATTATTAGGTGAATGGCAAGCTAATCAAGTTCAGCGTCAATTACCAGATATTCGCAACTTCTTTGAACAAAGAGATTTATCAAATATTTTTAGCCGGGAAGAAACTTACAATATTTTAAGTAATGGGCAAAAAAAACATCGGTTACTAGTATTAGTAGCACCACCACATATTAGTCCTCATTGTCCATCTTCTTTGCAACATGATTTACCAATTGAACTTCCAGAAAAATTAAAAACTTTTCTCCATAGAGATTATCCTCTCAACAGTGATCTATGCCCTGTAGAATTTTATGGCGACTATTTTATGCGTGCCATTAGTGATACGGATATCCTTCAATTACAACAAATTTTGCCGCCTATTCCTACAGTCGTACTGCACAGCAAAATCACTGATTATGAAGTTTATTTTCATGCAAATTTTTGGCATCCCAATAATAGCAAGATAGCTAAAATTAATCTACCTACTTGGAACTGGGAAGAAGCCTATGAAGCTTTACAAGCAGCTGATTATAATGAGACGCGGGCTATTCGCACTATTCGGCAAATTATAGTGACGCTTCACCAACTACTAGCAGCATTACTCACAGATTGGTATTACTTACATCTCAATCATTTATACGAACCACAACTATTTGATTTAGAGCCAGAGTTGGCAATTGGGCAATGCTCATCAGATTTGCTCAAACCATATACTGATATCTTGCACGATTTTTATCTACAGCAAAAGCAAGCCTATCAAGAGACTTTGAACTATTTAATTCATGAAAAATCTGCAAAATTTAGTGAAATTAATATCGGAGTTGAAAAAAGCATAATTAAGCCAGAATATTTTAGAATTAGTCAAGACGATATTCAAATCTTTAACAATAAATTTAGTATAGATTACTCTAATTTGCAGCTTCTTCTATCAGAAAAAAACTGGCAAGCAGCAGATATAGAAACCACAAAAATTATTTTCACTATTGCCAGTCAACAAATAAACAACTTGAATTTAGAGTTACCAATGATGAATCAGATATTGTTTTCTGGTGAATCTATTGCAAATTTCCCTTGTGAAGATTTGCGAATCATTGATAAGCTCTGGTTGAATTATAGTAATTTACATTTTGGATTTAGTATTCAAACTTGTATTTGGCAAAGAGCAAGCCAAGCATCTGAAGATCTAAATTTAAAATGCAAAGATTTTACCGAGCATGTCGCTTGGATTGTAAATGGTAAGTGGCTCAAAGACGAGCAAATAAATTATAGTCTTGAGGCTCCCTTAGGTCATCTTCCCTTTGATTTCACCAACTTATTTCTCAGAAAAGATTTGAAAAATATAAACAATTGGGGTTGTTGGTATGAGTTGTACGATCGTATCCAAAGTTGTGCAATATAAAATTAAGTTTAGATAATTATTGTATGAGTTTTAGGTGGAAAAATATTGCAATTTTATTTAAATAAAACTCTAATTTATTAAGGTATATTTTCTGTCATTTGATGTATTACCGGTAAGTCAGAAAAATCATTATAAGCCAATAAGGTTTAGTTAATACCAATTTGAAAAAAGAATGCGACATACTTAGGGGCAAGGAAATGCCTTGCCCTCTAGAATATATTGATGTTATGTGTAGCAAACATTATTTGAAGTGGTATAAGCTCATTAGCGATTGATTTATCCTTATTAAAAAAGCCATCAGAATTGGGGGAGAATCCCCCAAACCCCCTCCAAAATTATTGTTCTGTTTTCTTTGTTGAGTAACTAGTTTTTTGGTTTTGTTAAGCCAAACCACATCTAGTTTGCATAATCTGAAATTGTATGTTTATTGTGGGGTGGGGCATCTTGCCCGCCCAATATATGCAAGTTAAATATGGAACAGCTTATCGATTAATTTTTTTAACTGAACTATATTTTATTATTAGCAACAATATTCAAGTAATTTAAGGGCGCAATATATACGCCCTTATACATGAGTTGCTTTATTTATGCTTGACTTTTTTGACTCATGTCTAAGATTCTGTGGACTCTGTTGATTTATGATTTCTGGGAATCACCAGTACTTTATCAACTCTATTGCCATCCATATCCATGACTTCAAAACGCATCCCCTGCCATTCAAAATGATCTGCGGCGGCGGGTATTCGGCCTAGATGAGTAATCACAAAGCCACCCAAAGTTTGATAGCTACCTCGCTCATCTGGTTGCCATTCCTCCATATCAAATATTTCTAAAAATTCTTCTACAGGTAACATTCCATCTAACAGCCAGGAACCATCTTCTCTTTGTACTGCTTGGGGTTGATCCTGACTGGGATCGGCTGGCACATCACCCACAATTTCGCTCATGATGTCATTGAGGGTTACTAGTCCTTGAATTACACCATATTCATCTACTACCAGTGCCATGTGAGTAACGGTTTGTTTAAATAACTCCAAAACTCTTAAACCACGGGTACTTTCTGGCACAAATACAGGCTGTCGTAATCCCACAGTTAAATCGAGAGGCTCACCCTTAAAACTCCTAGCTAATAAATCTGTCACTGGAATGACACCTAGGACGTTATCTAATCCTTCTTGACAAACTGGATACCGAGAATAGGCACTATCCACCATTTTCTCGCGGTTTTCTTCTGCACTGTCTTCTAAATCCAGCCAGACAATATCGGGGCGAGGAGTCATAAAAGCGCTGACAGGGCGATCGCCTAAGCGAAATACTCGCTCTACCATGTCCTGTTCAGCTTCTTCAAAAGTACCAGCCTCAGTACCTTGCTCAATTAAGATTTTAATTTCTTCTTCCGTGACTTGCGGCTCAGTAGATGGTCTAATTCCTAACACCCTCAACACCATTTCCGTAGAAGCACTTAAAAGGTAAACGGCTGGAGATGCGATCGCAGCTAAAGCCCGCATCGGTATGGCTACAAACGCAGCAATGGCTTCTGGGTTATTCAATGCCAAGCGCTTCGGCACTAATTCGCCCACAATCAGCGACAAATAAGTGATAATTAAAACTACTAGCCCGAATGAAACTGGCTGACTGTAAGCTGCTAAAAACGGAATTAACTTCACATAAACCGCTAACTTTTCCGCAATAGTCGCGCCACCAAATGCACCAGTCAGGATTCCAATCAGGGTAATCCCAATTTGAATGGTAGAAAAAAATTGATTGGGAGACTCAGCGAGTTTCAATGCTGCTCTTGCTTTTGCGTCTCCTTGATTAGCCAACTGCTGTAACCTGACCTTACGCGCCGAGACGATGGCCATCTCGGACATAGAAAACACCCCATTGGCAATAATTAATACCAAAATGATTAAAATTTCAAAAGTCATGGAGGACATTCTTATAATTGCCGCTATCAAGAGCGAACTTAGCTTAACTCTTAGTATCTAGTATTAAAGGTGCATCGATAAACGCTTTAATTGTACATAAAGAGAATGGGGGATGGGGCATTGGGCATTGGGCATTAGGCATGGGTTAATTGGTAATTGGTAATTGGTAATAGGAATTTCTCACCTTGTCTTTTCATCTCCCCAGTCCCCAATCCCCAGTCCCAAGTCCCCAGTCCCCAATCCCCAGACGGCTGTTAACAGTATTTAAAATAGTTGACATAAGCTGCTACTCGACGACTCCAAATTTATAGTAAAAGTTATGGCATTTTCTTCTATTGTGCGTGCTTTAGTGCGATCGCCACTAACCACCGAGCTAGTTTCTAAACTCAATCGTCAACAGGATTTGCGGTTAAATGGTATTCCCCGCCTTCCTAAGGGTTTAGTGGCTTCGGCATTGGCACAGCATTCTGAAAAGAATTTATTTGTGGTGTGTGCCACTTTGGAGGAAGCAGGACGCGCTTATGCACAATTAGAAGCAATGGGATGGAAAAATGTCTATTTTTATCCCACCTCCGAAGCATCACCCTATGAGCCTTTTGACCCGGAAACGGAAATGACTTGGGGACAAATGCAGGTGTTGGCTGATTTGGTGAAGAGTCAAGAGTCAACGGTCAAAGGTCAACAGTCAAAAATTGCCATTGTAGCGACAACGGGGGCGCTACAACCTCATTTACCACCACCAGAGGCTTTTATCCCTTATTGCTTGACTTTAAAAAAGGGGATGGAATTTGGCTTAAATACCTTTAGTACGAAACTCGCTACTTTAGGCTATGAACGAGTACCCTTGGTAGAAACAGAAGGGCAATGGAGTCGGCGCGGTGATATTGTTGATATCTTTCCGGTAGCGTCAGAGTTACCAGTGCGGTTGGAATGGTTTGGTGACGAAATCGAACAAATCCGGGAATTCGATCCCTCAACTCAACGATCTGCCCTTGACAAAATTGACCACATTGTTCTCACACCTACCAGCTTTGCGCCTATTGTCACAGATGAACTAAAAAATCGTGCTGATTTCGCAGCCATAACTGCTGAATTAGATTCAGACTCAGCACTCTTAGAAGGTAGCCGTCGCTTTTTAGGGTTAGCTTTTGAGCAACCAGCATCTTTGTTAGACTATTTAAGCGAAAATACTCTAGTTGCCATCGATGAGCCAGAACAATGTCATGCTCATAGCGATCGCTGGGTAGAAAATGCTGAGGAACAATGGTCTCTGGGAACTGGGGAAATTGGGCTGGGTTCTTTACAATTGCCAAAAATCCATCGGTCTTTTGATGACTGTTTAGCAACAGCAGAGAAGTTTAAACGAGTATATTTATCGGAACTGGCAGAAGAAAATACTGGCATTAATCTTGCCAGTAGACCTGTTCCGGTTACACCACATCAATTTGCCAAACTTGCTGACACATTACGCCAAGAACGCGATCGCAATTTTTCGACTTGGCTAATTTCGGCTCAACCTTCCCGTTCGGTTTCGCTGTTGCAAGAACATGACTGTCCAGCGCAGTTTATCCCAAATCCCCGTGATTACCTCGCAATTGAGAAGCTACAAATTAACCATATACCTGTAGCGCTTAAATATTCTGGGTTGGCGGAACTGGAAGGTTTTATTCTCCCCACCTTCCGCTTGGTAGTAGTTACAGACAGGGAATTTTACGGACAGCATTCCTTAGCTACTCCTAGCTATATTCGCAAGCGCCGCCAAGCTGCATCGAAGCAAGTTGACCCTAATAAGCTACGTCCGGGAGATTATGTAGTTCACCGCAGCCACGGGATTGGTAAATTTGTCAAACTCGAAAGTCTGACAATTAACGATGAAACCCGTGATTATATTGTGGTGCAGTATGCTGACGGTTTGCTGAGAGTTGCAGCCGATCAAGTTGGTTCTTTATCTCGGTTCCGCACCACCGCCGATAAAGCACCCGAACTGCACAAAATGACGGGTAAAGCTTGGGAGAATACCAAAAATAAAGTCCGCAAAGCCATCAAGAAATTGGCAGTGGACTTGCTGAAATTGTATGCGGCGCGATCGCAACAACAAGGCTTTAGCTACCCAGCAGATATGCCTTGGCAAGAGGAAATGGAAGATTCTTTCCCCTACCAACCGACTACAGACCAGTTAAAAGCTGTACAAGATGTCAAACGCGACATGGAAAGCGATCGCCCAATGGATCGCTTGGTTTGTGGCGATGTGGGTTTCGGGAAAACGGAAGTTGCTATTCGCGCCATTTTCAAAGCTGTCACTGCTGGTAAACAAGTGGCTTTACTTGCGCCGACAACCATCCTCACCCAGCAACATTACCACACCCTCAAAGAACGCTTTGCACCTTACCCGGTGAATGTTGGCTTACTCAATCGCTTCCGCACTGCTGAGGAACGGCGAGAAATTCAAAAGCGCTTATCTACGGGAGAACTAGATATAGTAGTGGGAACACACCAACTTTTAGGCAAAGGTGTATCCTTCCGCGATTTAGGACTGTTGGTTGTGGATGAAGAACAACGCTTTGGCGTTAACCAAAAGGAGAAAATTAAAAGCCTCAAAACTCAGGTGGATGTGCTAACACTGTCTGCTACACCCATTCCCCGTACCTTGTATATGTCTTTATCGGGGATTCGGGAAATGAGCTTAATTACTACCCCACCGCCATCTCGGCGACCAATTCAAACTCATCTGGCTCAGATGAATTATGAAACTATCCGTACAGCTATTCGTCAAGAACTAGACAGAGGTGGACAAGTATTTTACGTAGTTCCCCGAGTAGAAGGCATTGAAGAGACAACAACAAAATTGCGCGAAATCATTCCCTCAGCTAGGTTTGCCGTAGCTCACGGTCAAATGGATGAAGGACAGCTAGAATCAACAATGCTTACCTTTAACAATGGTGATGCAGAGATTTTGGTTTGTACGACAATTATTGAATCTGGTTTAGATATTCCCAGAGTCAACACCATCTTAATTGAAGATGCCCACCGTTTCGGGTTAGCGCAATTGTATCAATTACGGGGTCGTGTGGGACGTGCGGGGATTCAAGCTCACGCCTGGTTATTTTACCCCCAGCAGCGAACCTTATCGGAAGCTGCACGCCAGAGATTACGAGCCATTCAGGAATTTACGCAATTAGGATCTGGGTATCAACTCGCAATGCGCGACATGGAAATACGCGGTGTCGGGAACTTGCTAGGTGCAGAACAATCCGGTCAAATGGATGCGATCGGCTTTGATTTGTATATGGAAATGTTGGAAGAATCGATTCGTGAAATCCGCGGACAGGAAATTCCCAAAGTTGACGATACGCAAATTGACCTTAACCTCACAGCATTCATTCCTGCTGATTACATCCCCGACTTAGATCAAAAGATGAGTGCTTATCGTGCAGTAGCAGCAGCGAAATCTAGAGAAGAATTAAACCAGATTCAAGCCGAATGGAGCGATCGCTACGGTGCAATTCCAGCGCCAGCTAGTCAATTATTGCGAGTAATGGAACTTAAACAATTAGCCAAGAAATTAGGATTTAGTCGCATTAAACCCGAAAATAAACAGCACATCATTTTAGAAACCCCAATGGAAGAACCAGCTTGGAACTTACTAGCGGCGAATTTACCAGACAGTTTGAAAACACGCTTTGTCTATTCTCCAGGTAAAGTAACAGTGCGAGGTTTAGCAGTTCTCAAAGCTGATAAACAATTGCAGAGTTTACTTGATGCTATGAGTAAAATGCAAGGTGCGATTCCAGAAGCTGCCGTAGTTTGATTAGTTAGGAGCCTACCATGAACAGAGAAACTAATTTGAACAAATCGCAGACTTATTGGCAACGCTTAGATGTCATGAATGATGAAGATATAGATTTATGCCATTGCACTGAAATTACGTCAAATCTGTCTACCAAAGCAACAGTGAACATAGGTTTACCCATTGCCCAAACCCAGCTGGTATGGTTGAGGAGGATGCTAAGGGATGATCGCTAAAGGAATACGGCAATGAAAATTAAAGTCAAAAATCTTGGTGCTTTAAAGCAAGCCGAATTTATGCTTGGCGACCTGACGATCATTTGTGGCTGCAATAATACAGGCAAGACCTACGCTACTTATGCCTTGTTTGGCTTTTTATATACTTGGCAGCGAATGTTTTCGATCCCAATTAGCAGCGATAAAATAGAGCAACTTCTGGCAAACGGCGTAGTTCGTCTTAATATACAAGAATACATCAAACAGTCTGAGCAGATTGTTGCTAATGGTTGTCAGGCATATACTCAGCAATTACCTAAGATTTTTGCAGCACAGACGGAACGATTTAAAACAACTAATTTTCAGGTAATTCTGGATATCCAGAATATTCGTTTGGTAGACAGATTTGATTTGAAAATGAGAGCCGCTAATGCAGAACTTTTTTCGATCACTAAAAGCGAAGAAAGCACAGAATTAGTTGTAACCTTACTTGTTGAGAAAGAGCAGGTAACAATTCCTACCGATGTCCTTGAACGCATTATTGCTGATGCTCTTAAACACATTATTTTTGAGCGGCTTTTTCCTCGTCCTTTTATCGCTAGTGCAGAAAGAACTGGTGCTGCTATTTTTCGCAAAGAGTTGAATTTCGCCCGGAATCGGCTGCTGGAAGAAATGGGTCAGGTGGATAAAAACATTGACCCAAGGGAGCTTTTACTGAAAGATTATGATGATTATGCTCTACCAATAAAGACAAATGTGGACTTTATTCGGCAGCTTGAAAGCATTGTCAAAAAAAGCAGTTTTATTGCCGAACATCATAAAGATGTACTGGATGATTTTGCTGATATTATTGGTGGCGAGTATACTGTGACTCGCAACGATGAGCTTTACTATGTGCCCAAGGGTAAACGAGTCAGGCTTTCTATGGATGAAAGTTCTAGTGCCGTGCGTTCCTTACTAGATATAGGCTTTTACCTGAGACATGAGGCTCAACTTGGCGATTTACTGATGGTGGACGAACCCGAAATGAATCTACACCCGGAAAACCAGCGACGCGTTGCACGGCTTTTCGCTCGATTGGTAAACCTCGGTATTAAGGTTTTCATCACCACCCACAGTGATTACATCATCAAAGAACTGAATACGCTGATTATGCTTAATCAAGATAAAACCCATCTCAAGCGAATTGCTGAAGAAGAAGGTTATCGCCCAGCAGAACTGATTTCTCCTGAAAAAATCAAAGTTTATATTGCGGAAGAAGCACCAATAATACTAGAGGGAAAAACAAAAAGAATTAAATGCCAGACCTTAACACCAGCTGACATTAATCTAGAACTGGGTATTGAAGCTCGTAGCTTTGATACAACCATAGAAACCATGAATAGGATTCAAGAAGCGATCGTCTGGGGTCAGGATTAATGTCTGATATTGCTATCCTGAAACAGATGATTAAGGCAACCGCTACAGTTCCATTGGAAGCGCACCACAACAAAAAGCAAGTAAAACTTATAGAACCGGATTTACCCAGTTGTATTGTCACAATTCATGGAATGCCTAATGAAGATCAAGTTATTGTCATCAAGGCCGATGCTTTTCAATCGCCTTCAACCATCTTTTCTGGCTCAAAAGGTGAGTGTAAGCGTGCAGATTTTGTCATCGTTGCTGATACTGATACAAAAAAGGTCATTCTCTGCATTGAAATGAAAGCAAAGACTAAGACAAGTCCAGAATGGGAAATCATTCAGCAACTTAAGGGTGCTAAGTGTTTTATAACCTATTGCCAGAAAATTGGTAAAGAGTTTTGGGGTGAAAAAAATTTCTTGGACACTTATGTTTACCGCTTTGTTACTATCAGAAATATCAACATTAATAAGAGAACTACACGTGAGAAAATAACTGATGCTCATAGTATTCCAGAGCAAATGCTTAAAATCAGTTCTCCAAATTACATTCAATTCAGTCATTTGATCGGAGGCAAACAATAACGGCAGTTGTACTTTATAAATAGAAATGAGTAATTTAAGTGAATAAGCAATTAAGCGGTCTCGCTTTCTTTCGCAACACCGAAAGCGATCGCCATTGACCAAAATTACCAAAATGTACAATAAAGATTTGAGATAGTCTAGCAGTTCTAGAGCCAATCCCTAAATGCTACAAGCCGCAAGCAAAACTCTAACACTGGAGGAGTTTCTGCAGCTACCAGAAACAAAACCTGCTAGTGAGTATATTGATGGTCAAATTATCCCCAAACCAATGCCACAAGGGAAACATAGCACGTTGCAAGGAGAACTTATACCTGCGATCAATTGTGTAGTTAAACCTCAGCGTATTGCTCGTGCATTTCCTGAATTGCGTTGTACATTTGGCGGACGTTCAACTGTACCAGATATCGCAGTGTTTATCTTGAGTAGGATTCCTCGCGATGAAAATGGAGAAGTTGCTAACATATTCCCCATTGCTCCCGATTGGACAATTGAAATTTTGTCTCCCGATCAAAGCCAAACAAAGGTAACCAAAAATATTCTCCATTGTCTCAAGCATGGAACTCAAATGGGATGGTTGATTGATCCAGATGAGCAAACGGTGTTTGTTTATCGCCCTAAGCAAGAAACTGAGGTGTTTGACGAGCCAGATGCAATTCTACCTACGCCATTGTTTGCGGGTAAGTTACAGCTGACAGTCAAAGAGTTGTTTGCTTGGTTATTAGAGTGAGATTTAGTATAGCTTTGAGTGCGATCGCATCATCACCCTCAGTTCTCTAAATATACTGATTTATACTCGATTCCAGATACACAACATCCCCATGATGGAAACAGCGATCGCAGAATATGTGAAGAAGTTGCAACAGAAGCGAACAGTTTAAGCGATCGCCTTTTCCCTCAAATGAGCAGCGTTACAATTTAATCAACTCTATTAGCTGTTGAATTTTCGCAGAGTTGATTCGTTATATCAATTACGAATTACTTTGACAATCTTGGCAATCCTGGTTTCACACACCAAAATGGTATGCAAATATTCAGCAAGCCTAGATGAAGGAGTCAAGAATTATGACAGACGCTATACCAGAACGCCCACGTCGTCGTCGCTCTTGGGCTGAACCATATAAAATTAAGGTGGTTGAGCCGTTAAAAATGACTACTCGTGCTGAACGCGAACAAGCGATCGCAGAGGCTGGTTACAACACTTTTCTATTGCGTTCTGAAGATGTTTATATAGATTTGCTGACTGATAGCGGCACTTCTGCCATGAGCGATCGCCAATGGGCTGGGATGATGGTGGGAGATGAAGCTTACGCTGGTAGCAAAAATTTCTATAGTTTAGAAGAGGCTATCCAAAAATATTACGGCTATCGTTACATTCTCCCCACCCACCAAGGACGCGGTGCGGAAAATATTCTCTCCAAAATTTTGATTAAACCCGGTGATTACATACCCGGTAATATGTATTTCACCACCACCAGGTTACATCAAGAGTTGGCTGGTGGTACTTTTGTTGATGTAATTATTGATGAAGCCCACGATCCGCGATCGCAACACCCCTTTAAAGGTAATGTCGATTTACAAAAGTTAACTGACCTGATTAAACGTGTTGGTGCGGAACGCATTCCTTATATTAGCGTTGCTGGTACAGTGAATATGGCAGGTGGACAGCCAATTTCTATGGCAAATTTACGTGCTGTCTACGAATTAGCTAAAAGTCACGATATCCGTATCATTCTTGACGCTACTCGTGCTGTAGAAAACGCTTACTTTATCCAGCAACGAGAAGCAGACTATCACCAGCAATCAATTGCCATCATCTTAAAGGAATTTTGTTCCTATACAGACGGTTGCACTATGAGTGGTAAGAAGGATGCATTAGTAAATATTGGTGGTTGGCTAGCCTTGAACGATCCCGATATTTACGAAGAAGCACGTAACATGATTGTTATTTATGAGGGTTTGCATACTTACGGCGGTATGGCTGGGCGTGACATGGAAGCTATGGCCATAGGTATTGAAGAATCAGTCCAAGACGATCATATTCGGGCAAGGATAGGGCAAGTTGAGTATCTAGGACAAAAGCTACTAGATTGGAATATTCCCATTGTTGTGCCGATTGGTGGTCATGCAATCTATTTAGATGCGAAAGCTTTCTTACCCCACATTCCCCAAGACCAATTTCCTGCACAGCTTTTAGCAGCAGAACTATATCGAGAAGCGGGTATTCGAGCAATGGAACGTGGTATTGTTTCCGCAGGACGCAACAAAGATACAGGTGACCACTATTATCCAGAGTTAGAACTAGTGCGGCTAACAATCCCTCGCCGCGTTTATACTCAAGCTCACATGGATTTAACTGCAGAAGCAGTAGACGAAGTATATTACAATCGCCATCGCTTGCGGGGATTGAAGATGGTTTATGAACCTAAATATCTTCGTTTCTTCCAAGCAAGATTTGAGCTGCTCTAAAGGTATAAATCTCGCTGATCCAAAAAAACTAATATAAAGAAAGTCTCAAACACCGATCAAGTTACAAATCTCCATGCAATTCTTCAAAACTTTACTACGTGTTCGTCACTACGAAATGGATGCTCTCGGACATGTTAACAATGCTGTCTATCAAAATTATCTTGAACAAGCAGCGATTGAACACTCGGAACACCTAGGTTTAAGTTTAGATGTCTACAAAGAATCGGGTGGTGTATTTGTGATGCGGCGGGTAGAAATTGACTATCTCCGCCCAGCCGTAGCAGGTGATACTTTAGAAGTCACAACTTGGTTGCGGGAAATACGGGGGACTCGCTGCTTCCGACTTTATGAAATTCGTAAACAAAACCAAGATGAGTTACTAGTAACAGCCGAAGCTATGTGGGTATGGGTAGATGCTAAAACCATGCGTCCACGACCCATTCCCACTATGATGTTAGATAAATTCTCAGCAATAATAAACTCTAGCGTCTCCACGAACTAGTAGTTATGTATGAAATCCTGATGAAAACTTTCTAGTAATGATCACGGTTCCAGTTTCCACTCTCAATATGTAAATTTGATACAATATGACGCGATGATTCCGGAAAGTTAAGACTATGATATGTAATCTCAAAAAGATACAAATTTAGTCACTGCATTCAAAATCGTGCCAATAAATTCACATTCTCAGGTCAATCTTATGGAGCAACGTCAGCAAGAAGAACGGGAAACGGCGGCCCAAGAATTTCAAGCAGCCTTGGATGAATTGGAGACTATGTTACAAGGAAATCCCATCCCAGAGCAAACTACATCAGGATTGTCTAACGGTAGTCTCAGCGATGCTCAACTCAAGGCTGAAGAAGAAGATTTAGCTGCTATCGATCTAGAAGCTTTTGAAGATGCGGTGGCTGATATTGAGAAATATCTGGCAGAACGCATCAAATAAGTAGGCTGGCGCAATTTAAAGATAAGTGGGAAAGGCTGTCATTTGACCTTAGTCATTTGTGAGCCACTGCGCCCTTACGGGTTTCCCGGCTTAAAGCAAGTGGTATTATTGGTAAGGGCTTAAAGCCTATATGCACCAACTTACTTAAATCAAGTATTACTGACGATAAATCATTTGCCTTTGGGCTTCATATAACATCAACGCAGCTGCGATCGCCACATTCAAGGATTCTACACCTGGACTGAGGGGAATTTGTACTTGCTTGTCTGCCATTGCTGCGATCTCTGGTGACAAACCAGCACCCTCATTGCCCAATAAAATTAAACTGGGTTTGCGCCAATCTACTTCCCAGTAAGTTAACTTAGCGCTGGGTAAAGTAGCGACGACTTGCATTCCCGCTTGCTGACTTTGCACAATTGTCGCTGTTAAATCTTCTGTCACTGCTGTTGCCAAACGAAACCATTGTCCAGCAGAGGCGCGTAAAACTTTGGGGTTATCTAAATCTACACTATTGCCACTCAGCCATAAACCTGAAGCACCTGCGGCTGCGGCTGTGCGAATAATCGTGCCTAAATTACCGGGATCTTGCAAAGTTTCTACAGCCAGAACTATACCAGTCACAGGTAATTGTGTTTTTTGATCGCGCCTTTTGGCGGTGGCGACTACCCCATCTGGTTGGACTGTGGTGGCGATCGCATTTAAAACTTCTGCACTGACAATTTCAGAGCGATCACAAAGATTACAAGCTTGCTCCCAAAGTTCAGGATGAGAAGCTTGCCATTCGGGAGTGCAACAAACTGCCACTAAAGGATAATTTACCGCACAAGCCTCTTCTAACAAGTGCGTCCCTTCTAATAAAAATAATTCTTGCTTATGTCGCTCCTTCGCTGCGTGTAGTTTGCGAATTTGCTTCACTAGGGGATTTTGTAAACTGGTCAACATGACTGTAGTGAGTTAAAAGTGCTGAGTGCTGAGTCTTCTTCCTACTCAGGAATCAACACTCAGCACTCATTACTCAGATGCGGAACCCGGGACTTGAACCCGGAAGCCTTGCGGCACTAGAACCTGAATCTAGCGCGTCTGCCAATTCCGCCAGTTCCGCTGGCATTTAACATGACCATTTATGATTATTACGCATTTATCTAAATTTGTCAATTCCTGTGTCTGGTTTTTCAGGGTATCGGATGGTACCAGCCAAGAATTTATATTTTTGCTAGTTATCAGAAATTTTAAATTCTTATAAACTTTGCCCTTACTCGTTTTCAGCCATTAGCCCCGACCGAAAAATACCATTTATTGATGCAAGAAATAGGCACAGAATGTAGACAAATCAAATCTTTACTGTAGAATCAGAACCAACTTCAAACCTTATAAAATTGACATATTTATCTTGGAGGTAGGCTTATTAATCCTTCTAGCAGCTTACCAGATGCCAAATCCACTCTGGAAGCAGACTCCTCAGTCTTGCAAATTTGGGGCGGGCATCCTTTGCGGGGTCATGTAAAAATTAGCGGGGCGAAAAATTCAGCACTGGTGATCATGGCTGGAACCTTGCTATGTTCAGGAGATTGCCGTATCCATAATGTCCCCTTATTAGCGGACGTGGAACGGATGGGTGAGGTTTTATCTGCTTTGGGCGTTCGTCTCACACGCAACGGCGACATTTTAGATATCAATGCCAGTGAAATTACCACTTCCAAGGCTCCCTACGAATTAGTTACCCAACTGCGGGCAAGTTTCTTTGCCATTGGGCCGATTTTGGCAAGGCTGGGAGTAGCCCAGATGCCATTACCAGGAGGTTGTGCAATTGGAGCCAGACCGGTTGATTTGCACGTCCGCGGACTGCAAGCAATGGGAGCCGAAGTTCAGATTGAGCATGGCATTTGTAATGCCTATGTTCCTGGAAGCAATGGCAGATTAAAAGGAGCCAGAATTTATCTGGATACCCCCAGCGTGGGCGCAACTGAAACTTTGATGATGGCTGCTACTCTTGCAGATGGCGAAACCATTATCGAAAACGCCGCACGGGAACCAGAAGTAGTTGATTTGGCAAATTTCTGTAACGCAATGGGAGCCAAGATTCAAGGTGCTGGCTCCAGTACAATTACCATCGTCGGGGTGTCCAAGTTGCATTCGACAGAATACAGCATTATTCCCGATCGCATTGAGGCTGGTACATTTTTAGTAGCAGGGGCGATTACTCGCTCAGAACTGCTCCTCTCACGAGTCAGTCCAGAGCATTTAACCCCAGTTCTTGCTAAGTTACGGGATATTGGCGTAACCATTATTGAAGAAGCGCCCGACTGCTTACGTGTTCTCCCTGCGACAACCCTCAAAGCCACCGATATAGAAACTCTACCGCATCCCGGGTTTCCCACAGATATGCAAGCGCCGTTTATGGCTTTGCTAACTTTGGCAGAAGGTGACAGCCTGATTAACGAATCAGTGTTTGAAAATCGCTTACGTCATGCTTCCGAATTAAATCGCTTAGGGGCTGATATTCGTGTCAAAGGTAACACTGCCTTTGTTCGAGGGGTACCAATGTTATCAGGCGCACCAGTATTAGGCACGGACTTGCGAGCATCAGCAGCGCTAGTCTTAGCAGGGTTGGCAGCAGAAGGCACAACTACAATTCAGGGTTTACACCACCTCGATCGCGGCTACGATCAACTCGATCTCAAGTTGCAACAGCTGGGTGCGAAAATTCTGCGTGTAGGCGAACCATCCGCAGATGGCGCAGCTGCTAGTACCAGTAATTCCCCCGCCTCCATTCAGTCCTAGTAAGTAGTTGGGCAATACCCGCCCTGCTAAATCGTTATACTGGGATGAGGAATTAGGGACTGGGGACTGGGGACTGGGAAGACAATAAGAATAAGGGGAACAAAGGAAAAATAATTAATACCCAATCCTCCCCTCCCCAATACCCAATCCCTAATACCCAGTTCCCATTCCCTTTTACGCTTCTCACACCATGTCATTAAAAACACCGCTGATTGGTTTAAAAGCCGACTCCTTTCGTCATCCCTTAGACTTGGAAGCTACAAAAACTCTCAAACAGATCCCAGGTTTAGATATGATGGTGCGGAATCTGCTTGGGCCAATGGCAGAGCAGGTTTTTTATGTAGAAAATATTGCCTCTAGCGTTTTGGTAGGTGAAAACCAACTGCCAGATTTATACAAATTGCTGTTAGAAGCTTGCAAAATCTTAGATATAGAACCTCCTCAGTTATATATCAGGCAACATCCAGCACCTAATGCCTATACCTTTGCAATGCGAGGTCAGCAACCTTTCATTGTGGTGCATACTTCGCTAATCGATATCCTGACACCACAAGAAATTCAAGCTGTCATTGCCCATGAGTTAGGACATCTTAAATGCGACCATAGTGTTTACCTAACCCCCGTAAATTTACTCATCTTAGCAGCCGCAATCTTGCCTAATGTCGGCTCTTTCATTGCTCAAGCAATACAAACACAACTGTTAGAGTGGGTACGCTGTGCTGAGTTTACTTGCGATCGCGCCGCATTGTTAGCTACCCAAGATCCCAAAGTTGTGATGTCAGTTTTGATGAAGTTAGCTGGTGGTTCGCCAACTTTAGCACCGCAACTCAACCTTGATGCTTTTGTTGCTCAAGCTCGTGCCTACGATGATATTAGCAAGAACGAACTCGGCGAAATGGTCAAAGCCGCCCGCACAGCCCAATTAACTCACCCAGTACCAGTACTGCGAGCCAGAGAAATTGACAGATGGGCAAGTAGCAAAGAATATCAAAACTTATTGTACAACCATAAACCAACCGAACTTACATCCAAAGGTGGATGGCGAAATTGGTAAGTTAAGCATCTTGTCTTCTCCTTTGCACCTCTGCATCTAGGCGTGAGATATTAAAATACCGAACGCCTAGCCAACATCCACAATCAATTGCAACCGATCAACCTTTTTGAATACGAAGAGTTAGCGAAAAACCACCTTTCGCAGATGGCGCTTGATTATTACAGTAGCGGTGCTGGAGATGAAATTACATTACGAGATAACCGCGCTGCATTTGAGCGTTTAAAGTTGCGTCCGCGCATGTTAGTAGATGTGAGCGATCGCAATTTATCTACCACAATTTTAGGGCAACCTCTTGCCCTACCTTTACTCATTGCACCAATGGCGTTTCAATGTCTAGCCCATCCAGAGGGAGAAATCGCTACCGCCAAAGCTGCGGCTGCAGCAGGTGTAGGTATGGTTCTCAGTACTTTGGCGACTAAAACCATTGAACAAGTTGCAGAGATACGCCAACATTTCCCTGATGCCTTGCAATGGTTCCAGCTCTACATCCATAAAGATAGAAGCTTAACTCGCACTTTAGTCGAAAGAGCCTACAATGCAGGTTACAAAGCATTATGTTTAACTGTAGATGCTCCCATGTTGGGAAGGCGCGAACGCGATCAGCGTAACGAATTTTCCTTACCTCCAGGTTTACACGCCGCTAATCTTGCAACCATCTCAGGGTTAGATATACCCCATGCACAAGGGGAATCTGGGTTGTTTACTTATTTTGCTCAACAGCTAAACCCGGCACTAACTTGGGATGATTTAGCATGGTTGCAATCAATTTGCCCTCTACCCTTGGTGATAAAAGGTATATTACGAGGAGATGATGCCATACGTGCAGTCGAGTGCGGAGTCAAAGCAATAGTTGTCTCTAATCATGGTGGCAGACAATTGGATAGTGCGATCGCATCTTTAGATGCTTTAGCTGAGATTGTCACCGCAGTAGATGGTAAAGCCGAAATCTTGATGGATGGTGGAATCCGTCGTGGTACAGATATTCTTAAAGCCTTAGCTTTAGGCGCAAAAGCTGTACTAATTGGGCGGCCGATTTTATGGGGACTCGCAGTAGCTGGAAAAGCTGGTGCATCCCATGTAATTTCGCTGCTACAGGATGAGTTAAGTTTAGCTATGGCACTAAGTGGCTGTGCCAAACTAGAGGATATTGATTCCAGTTTAGTCAAATCCGCAGAAAAATAATTTTCCATCCTTGTTGAAAAACTCTCAGATAGTGTATATTAGTAAAGTTGCATCTAAGGGCGGGTGGCGAAACTGGTAGACGCACCACACTCAAAATGTGGCGACCTTGCGGTCATAGGAGTTCGATTCTCCTCCTGCCCACTTTAAAATAACCGAGTTATCAGAATTTTTCCTGAACGGCTCTCTAACAAGAGTCATCAAATTATCGTAATTGACTTTTTTAGATAAGCAAGTTAATACTTGCTACAAGCTAGCGTGACTAGTCTTTAGCTTACTCAGCTAAAGCATATCTAGTAATACGCCTAAAAAGTCGAAAGTATTGTGAGATAGGCATTTTATCCACTAGAATTACACAATTTGAATATGGAACATCATCTCAGCGCCAATTATTTTATTGGACAAAGGAAACTATACAACAGTTAACTGCGTCTAGATTTTGAAATGATACTATCTGCATTCCATACATTATGGTCTTCAATATCAAACTCCGAAATCATCAACTATCAAAACCAAGACTCATCAGACTTGGTAAAAAGTAGTTAATGTTACATATTATCTCTGTTTTTATACTTGTATAGTATGTATAATATTTATTTAAATAATAAGTGTTTATACTTTTATTTTTTTCATGCCTAACTAACCATTAAGATTTAATGCTAATATAGTTATGAGCTAACGATGAGATGTAAGAATTCCTGCCTAATCAAAATTAATTGATTAAGTTTGTGTCTGCATTTCGTCATAGTCACCATTGTTATTCACTTTCCAGTTACACAGAGAGTAAAAAAATATGAGATTAAAAAGATGGGAATCTCCTCGCCGAGAAGGCAGGAATGATAAAGGGAAAGGTGGTTCAGCAAGACAGCGACAACTTAAAAAACAAAGGCAAATGTTGCGACAAAGACTGAAAGAAACTCAAAAATCGGACAATAAAAATAATAATGCCAAAGGAGAAGAACAATTAATCTTCTCCTTTTTTATTTAGTTGCAAATGCAAAAAATATAGATTTAAAAGATAATTGCCTGAAATATAAACAAAAATTATTAAGTCATTTAATTAAAAATTAAATTTTAAATCAGACACCAATACTGAAATCAATACTAGGGAAGATGACGCTGTTAATTGCAGAATCAAGGTAATAAATATCAGGTCAAAAAGCGTTTACAATCAGGTGAGTCTGTGTTATCAATGTACGAAACAGTTATCTGCAACATTATCAGGGAACTATTACTGTGTTAGGCAGTCATTAGCTAATTAGGAAATTAAACTTGCTTTTGTGTGGAAATTAATACTTTATAATTTGATTAAAGTGTAATATATGCACACAGATAATTCTTCAGCTTACATAGTTTTTGATTTTTAGCTTGAGTTTGATACCAATTTCAGCCAATTTACTGATGAGCGCAGCACCTGCAACCAGTTCTGGATGATGCGGAAATCTCTAGATAATCACCCTAATTGAATACACAAACAACAATATACCGTAGCAAAATGTATATTAATTAACTACAACTTTAGTTACTGCCAATATCTATTTTCAGAGAGTTCATGAGATTTTTTGTCTCTACTATCTTCGAGCTAGAAGCTTGAAAATATTATTTTCCAGTTGTTCTACGTAATTCTTTTTCCAGATGATCTCTTACTCAGTTCATGATATTTACATAAAATGTAATATTTTTGTAAAGAAATTGCAAAGTAAATATAAAGTAACCATAAAGTTTATAGTAAATTTTGGGAAAAGCCTCAGATAAGCTTGTAAACTAAGATACGAGAAACGCATGTTTTAAAAATACCAGGGTAACCAGAATCTTACTGATAAAGCTATTGCATCTCCATGTGTATGAGTCAGACCATGCCAAGAACTGAGAAGAAAGTCAGCAATAGGATCACCTGATTGTTCCACAGTTGGCAATGAACTAATTGATGTTTAGGATTTTTGACACAGGAGGAATTTATGGGAGAGGTAAAATTAGTACCTACTCAAAAAGTTCTGGATTTTCCCATTACTGCATTAACTTTTGAAAACCAAATACAAACAATACTGAAGTGGGCGATCGCTCGAGAGAGTAAAACAGTCTGCGTTGCCAATGTACATATGCTCATGGAAGCTCATTGGAATCCCGAGTTTGCTAGAGTACTAAAAAATGCAGATGTCGTCACTCCTGATGGAATGCCGTTAGTTTGGATGATGCGGCGGATGGGTGCGAGTTCCCAAGACCGCGTAGCCGGAATGGATATTCTACAAGGATTATGTAAGCTAGCTCAAAGACAAAATGTCAGTGTTTTCTTTCTAGGTTCCCAAACCGAAATCCTTGCCAGAATGCGGCAAAGGCTAGAGCAAGAATTTCCCAACCTGAAAATAGCAGCGATGGAAGCTTTACCCTTCCGTCCTCTGACTGAAACTGAAGACGCAGATTTGATCAAAAAAATCAATAAAAGTGGTGCAGGTCTAGTCTTTGTATCTTTAGGATGTCCAAAACAAGAAAACTGGATGGCTCAACACAAAGGTAAAATTCAAGCCGTAATGATTGGAGTCGGCGGAGTTTTCCCAGTTTACGCAGGAATCCATAAGCGCGCACCTCGCTTAATTAGAGAGTTAGGTTTTGAGTGGCTTTATCGCTGGATTCAAGAACCGCGCCGTCTCTGGAGCCGTTATATGACAACAATTCCACCTTTTATGTGGCTGGCTACAAAACAGTTACTCTCATCCAGTCGTTTTGCAGAAGTCTTCCTGAATGGAACAGGAGATTGAAGAATCATATTTGCGTAAGTACCAGAAGAAGTATCTTTTGGGAAAAATGCAGATTTTGCAGATTTGCAAACAATTACATACTGCTCATATATAGTCATACGACTTACGACTAAGTAAATGAATAATAGAGAACTCATCATTGAGGCAGGTCGAACTGAGAACCAGTATTGGAAAGACCTGTGGAAATACAGAGAGTTATTTTACTTTCTAGCATGGCGCGATATTTTAGTGCGCTATAAACAAACAGTAATTGGGTTTGCATGGGCCTTAATTCGACCATTTTTAACAATGGTAGTATTCACAATCGTATTTGGTAATATTGCCAAGTTACCTTCAGGGGGTGCGCCTTACCCGATATTGGTATTCTCGGCTTTGTTACCTTGGCAGTTTTTTTCCAATGCGCTGAGTGAATGTAGCAACAGCTTGATAGCAAATGCTAACCTAATTTCTAAAGTTTACTTTCCTCGCTTGATTGTACCTACCAGTTCGGTAATTGTAAGCTTTGTAGACTTCATGATTTCTGGCATGATTCTGTTAGCGTTGATGGCATGGTACAACTTTGTGCCCGACTGGCGAATTTTGACACTGCCAATATTTATATTGATTGGATTTGCCGCATCAATGGGTGCAGGATTATGGTTAGCAGCATTGAATGTAGAGTACCGAGATTTCCGCTACATTGTGCCCTTTATTGTTCAGTTTGGTTTATATATTTCACCTGTAGGTTTCAGTAGTAGTGTTGTGCCAGAACAGTGGCGCTTACTCTACTCAATCAATCCAATGGTAGGGGTAATTGATGGCTTTCGTTGGGCAATCTTAGGAGGAGAAGCAAGCATTTATTTACCAGGATTTGCTTTATCGGTAGGACTAGTTGCCCTAGTTTTTTTTAGCGGAATTTGGTATTTCCGCAAGATGGAACGGAAATTTGCTGATGTGATTTAGCAAGGAGTTGATTGCGTGTCTGATACAATAATTCGAGTTGAGAATCTGAGTAAAAAGTACATTATTAGTCATCAAAAAGAAGTCAACAGCAAAAACAAAACCTTGCGAGATTCTATTACTAAAGGAGTTGACTCGCTAAGTAAAAGACTTTTTAAACCTTCTGTTCAGCAAATATATAATCCCAATCGTGAAGAATTTTGGGCTTTGAAGGATGTTTCATTTGAAATTAAGCAGGGTGAAAGAGTTGGTATTATTGGGCGTAATGGCGCAGGCAAATCAACATTATTAAAAATATTAAGCCGAATTGTAGAGCCAACTAGTGGTAGGATTGGCATTCAAGGAAGGATAGCAAGTTTATTAGAAGTTGGTACAGGGTTTCATCCAGAATTGACAGGCAGAGAAAATATTTATCTCAACGGTGCAATTTTGGGGATGAGCAAGATTGAAATTCAACGCAAGTTTGATGAGATTGTTGATTTTGCAGAAGTAGAAAAATTTTTAGATACGCCAGTAAAGCGATATTCATCTGGTATGTATGTGCGTTTAGCGTTTGCGGTGGCGGCGCATCTGGAACCAGAAGTTTTAATTGTAGATGAAGTTTTAGCTGTTGGAGATGCTCAGTTTCAAAAGAAATGTTTGGGCAAAATGCAGAATGTGGCTTCTGAAGGAAGGACTGTAATTTTCGTTAGTCATCAAATGGCAGCTATTAGTAATTTGTGTTCATCCGGATTGATGCTTCAAAGTGGTGAATTAATTTTTTATGGGAAAACAGAAGATGCAATTAAACGTTATTTAGAAGCTTCAATTCAAAGTCAACAAGAAGCTGAAAGAAATTTACAAGCTTTTCGTCCATCTTGGGCAAAACCTTTTATCACTTCTGCACGAGTTTTAGATTCAAATGGGCGTGAGCAAACCAGCTATCCTCTAGGTTCAGATATCACGTTTGAAATGACATTTGATGCAACAAATATTACAAAAATAACAGATCCTGTGATGGGTGTTGTAATCAATCATGCAGTGTTTGGCACTATTGGTGGTGTAAACACCCGAATGACAGGTTTTGAAACTAATGGTAATTCTTATGAATCGGCTACTATGTGTTGCACACTTAAAAATCCTCCTTTTCTTCAAGGAGAATACACAGTAGATATATGGTTAGGTAATGGATCTATTGATGTTGACACTTTAAGTGGGTATTTAAGTTTTCGTATAGAAGAGACAGATATATATGGAACTGGTCGTACTCCATTCGCCAATATGGGAGTTATTTTTCTTGAGCCTGATTGGGAAATTATTCCATCAGACTAAATTTTCAATATCAACGTTAGTTTTATAACTATAAATTCGATTTTTGCAGTAATTGGAGATAAAAATGCAAACATTAAAGAAAACTGAGAAAGATTACTATACCAAAGATTTTTATAATCAACTTCATGATTATGCACAGGAATCTGCTGAGGTAATAGTTCCTCTAATTTTAAAGATTCTGCATTGTAATCAGGTAATTGATGTTGGATGTGGAGATGGGACATGGTTAAAGCTTTTTCAAGAAAATGGAGTTAAAGAAATATTAGGAGTTGATGGTAGTTATGTTGATGAAAATACTTTATTGATTCCGAAGCAAAACTTTATACCTTATGATTTAAAAGCACCTTTAAAAATAGACAAAAAATTTGATTTAGCTATGTCTTTAGAGGTTGCTGAACATTTGCCGGAAGATTGTGCAGAATTATTCGTTAATTCTCTAGTAAATCTTAGTTCTGTGGTTTTATTCTCGGCAGCAATACCTCATCAGGGTGGAGATAACCATATTAATGAGCAGTGGCAAGATTATTGGGCAGAAAAATTTAGAAAAAGGGATTATGTGGCTATTGATTATATTCGACCAAAACTTTGGAATAACTCTAAAGTAGCTTATTGGTATCGGCAAAACATATTACTATTTATTCATTCCAGTTACTTGGAGAATAATCATATTTTAGAGAAAAAGCTCAAAAATTTTATAGTAGAAAATAGCACATCACTTTCTGTGATTCATCCAGTTTTTTATCTAGTTAAAATAGGTGAAATAAATTTTCAAGATAGCAACAAAGTAGACTTATCTTTACCTAGAATTCAAGAACTCAATAAGGAAAAAATAAGTAATACCACTAAAGTGAAAAAAGAATCAGGAATGTTCTCTAAATTGAAGAGAATAATTAATCGTTTTAAAACAAAGAATTAGCTGCACTTAAGACTGCCATGAACGAGCCACATCCTTACCGCGCAACTATTGTACCAGTCCCAGAGGGAATACCACGTCCTCTTTGGTCAGTGATGATTCCTACCTACAATTGTGCAAACTATCTACGCGAAACACTAGTAAGTGTGTTGGCGCAAGATCCAGGGACAGAAGTAATGCAGATTGAGGTCATTGATGACCATTCAACAAAAGATGATCCCGAAGCTGTTGTTAGAGAACTAGCAGGCGATCGCGTTAGTTTTTACCGTCAACCAGAGAATGTAGGTTATATCAAAAATTTTGAGACTTGTTTGCAGCGATCGCGTGGACAGTTAATTCATCTACTGCACGGCGATGATTGCGTCAGAGATGGCTTTTATCGGAAGCTTCAACGTGGCTTTGAAGAAAATGTTGATATTGGGGCAGCTTTTTGTCGCCATATACACATAGATGAGCAAGGAAATCCAATTTGGACTTCCTATCTAGAACAGCCAGAAAGTGGAACTTTGAGCAATTGGTTAGAGCGAATTGCTGTCAAGCAGCTGATTCAAGCGCCATCGATTGTTGTGCGACGTGATGTTTACGAGCAACTAGGCGGGTTTGACCGCCGTATGTCCTGTTGGGGCGAAGACTGGGAAATGTGGGTTCGTATTGCTGTTCATTATCCAGTATGGTACGAAGTTGAGCCACTTGCTTTATACCGCAGAGGTGCTACTTCATTAACTGGAAAATCTGTACGGACTGGTAAGAATATTCAAGATTTTCGTCAGGCAGTTAATATTGTGCGGGAATATTTGCCAAGCAAATCTGCTAATAAACTTTCAAGAACAGCATTAAGAAACTATGCCTTTTATGCACTCAATTCTGCAAAAGATTTTCTGAGCGCAGGTGATAGTTATGGCGCTAGGAACCAACTGCGGGAAGCTTTAAACTGTGACTTGTCAATTGCAATAGTGAGAGCTTCTATCAAGTTGATGATCCCAATTTTTCGCCTGATGATTTTATCGGGGCTACCTTGGAGACAGCCTGCCAATTCATAATTTAATTATTTTGTACTTATGAAACTATCTTTAAGCGTCATTATCTGTACTCACAATCCTCGGCGTAATTATCTTGATAAAGTTTTAAGTGCTTTACAAGCTCAGACATTGCCAGTAGAACAGTGGGAACTTTTATTAGTAGACAACGCCAGTGACCAAATTCTGTCTTCAGAAATAGATTTAAGCTGGCATCCTCAATCTCGCCATATTAGAGAAGAACAACTAGGTTTAACTCCTGCACGTTTAAGAGGTATTAGAGAAGCAACAGCAGAAACTTTAATATTCGTTGATGATGATAATGTTTTAGATTCAGAATATTTGGAAATTGCTTTACGAATTAGTAAAGATTATCCATTTATAGGTGCTTGGGGTGGACAAATTAAGGGTGAATTCGAAGTTCAACCTCCTGAATGGACAAAGCCTTATTTGCCTTTTTTAGCTATTCGAGAATTTCAAGAAGATAAATGGTCAAATTTACTTCATCAGTACGAAACAACACCATGTGGTGCTGGAATTTGTGTTCGGAAAATTGTAGCTGAAAAATATCGTGATATAGTAGGCACTGACTTAAAAAGACTAGGATTAGATAGGCAGGGAAAGATGCTAATGAGTGGTGGAGATTCAGATTTAGCATTTACAGCTTGCGATATTGGATTAGGTACTGGTCAGTTTAAAGATTTAAAAGTAATCCATCTAATACCTGCTAACCGTTTAGGAGAAGAATATATAGTAAAACTCATCGAAGGGATGACATATTCTCATGTAATACTAGACTCGTTTCGAGGGAAATTGCCCAATATACAGAAGCAATCATGGCGAAGAAAATTAAATGAATATTATCAAATTTCAAAGTTAAATCCCATAGATCGTCGGATTTATGAAGCTAGAAAAAAAGCACAATTATTAGGAATAGAAGAAATTTTAAATTCTCAGATACAAGGACAAGGCTTTTCATCTTGAATAATTAAACTTATTGTGCATTTAATGCTGAAGAATATCCAGTATAACTACAGGCTAAAAGATACATCGATTTGTATCAGCAAATTTTGTAAAATGCATAATTAATAGCTCGCAACTTAATGTAGAAAACACAAAATTTCTCAACGTTTATTCAAAGATTTAGTACTCATTGATGAAGCAATTTATTTAATAGAAGTAGGCATCATGAGCAAAGTTAAAACATTAGTCTATAGTATTCCCGGAATTCGTAAGTTGTCTACCTTTATTAAACAGGGTTACGACATTGATAATTTATACTCTTCTCCATTTGTCAAAAATTTTCCACCTGGCCATTTCTATTCTCCTATTCCTAATCTCAGTGATGTACTAGACAAAGAAGAGCTAATTTTTAAATACAAAAAAGAATTCCCTGGTGTAGATTTAAGGCAAGAAGAGCAACTGCAAATGCTTGATTCGCTTGCTATCTATTATAAAGAATTACCTTTTTCAGAAGAACCAAATACATCTTGTCGATATTACTATCAAAATCGATTTTTTTGCTACTCAGACGCAATTATTTTATATGCTATGTTGCGTCATTTAAAGCCTAAAAAAGTGATTGAGGTTGGCTCTGGCTTTTCTTCAGCAGTTATGCTGGACACAAATGAAGGCTTTCTGGGTAGCGCTGTAAATTTTACATTTATCGAACCTTACCCTGAACGTCTTTATAATTTATTAAATGAACAAGATAAGCTTCAGCATCAAGTGATTGAGAAACCAGTTCAAGAAGTTGATATAGATTTATATCAAATGCTAGATGCGGGTGATATCTTATTTATCGATTCATCACACGTAGTTAAAATTGGTAGTGATGTTGCACATATCATTTTCGAGATACTTCCTCGGCTGAAACCAGGAGTGATTGTACATTTTCACGATATTTTTTGTTCATTTGAGTATCCAAAAGAGTGGCTGGAAGAGGGAAGAGCATGGAATGAAGGTTACTTCTTGAGAGCTTTTCTTCAATATAATTCCGTCTTTCAGATTTTATACTTTAACTCATTTATGGGTGAATTTTATCAACAGGAACTTAAGCACAAAATGCCTTTGTGTTTACGCAATACTGGCGGTAGTCTCTGGTTGAAAAAAGCTGTATAAAAACTATGCGATCACATGAGTAAAACTGCCGAGCGATCGCAATTTCTAAATAGTCCATATATTTACAAATTAACTAAGATATATAGACTTATATCAGCAGATAATCCATATATTAATTAGCGATAATCAATTGGTTATAACTATTTTTGAATTTACCAAATTTTTTCCGCAATCCCAATAAAAATTTGACAAAAATTAGTATACTGCTTTCTATAATTTAAACAACGCCACAATATCAATTAATAGACAGATGATTAGCATTATTACTCCAGTTTATAACGGTGAAAAATTTATTGAATCATGCATCAAAGTAGTCATTGACCAAAAATGCCCTGAAGTTGAACATATTATTGTAGATGGAGGTTCCACAGACCTTACCGTAGAAATTATCAACCATTATGCAGAAAATTATTCACATATTCGATGGATTTCTGAAAAAGATCAAGGACAATCAGATGCTATGAATAAAGGAGTTTTAGCTGCAAAAGGAGAAATAATTGGAATTTTGAACGTTGATGATTTTTATAATTATAACGTGTTAAATAGAATACTAGAAATTTTCAAAACCTTGCCAGATCCAAGTTTTGTGGTTGGTAATTGTAATGTCTTAAATGAGGAAGATAAAATTATACATATCAACAAACCTCAAAATTTAAATATCATACCTATATTACTTAAACAAGCTCCTCATCCTTTTAATCCTTCGGCTTATTTTTATCACAAGAAACTACATGAAGTTATAGGATTATACGATATTAATGAACATTACGTCATGGACTTAGATTTTATATTTAAAGCAATTCGAGGAGCAGAAAAAGTAAAGTATGTAGATGAAATTTGGGGGAATTATCGCTCAATAGAAGGAACAAAAACAAGTTTAACTAAGCTTAATGGTCAACATACCCAGCTTGCTAACTACATCAGAAAAAAGCATATAAAAAAGCTACCCCTACTTCAACAGTGCCAAGTAGCCTATATCTACTTGTTAAGCAAACTCAAAAAGTGAGGAGAAAATAGCAAATATAAAAAATTATCTTGTCTTGTGTGGAAATAGATAATTTTATGAACACCTAAATAACAGCAATTTAAGTTAATATGGAAAATTTAAAATCAATTTTTATTCCCAAAGCAAGTGATGATAATCCTTACCAGAATCAGCTTATTGCTAACTTAGGGAAATTCAATATTCAAGTAGTAAGAGAAAATAATAATTTTCTATTTTTATCTACTGTGATTTCCAACTGGAAACCAGATATTGTACATTTACACTGGTTGGAACCTCTATTTTTAGTACCTAGTGAAAATTCAATTAAGTCTTTTATAAAAGCTGTAATATTTATAATTCAAATAATTATTTTAAGAATTCTAGGAATAAAAATTGTTTGGACAGTACATAATCTCAAAAACCATGAAAATATAAATTTATTTTTAGATTGGATATGCAGTATTTCTGTTATTAAATTTTCTAATGCTATTATTACTCATTGTCAAGTAGCTAAAGAAGAAGTTATAGAAAAATTCTCTGTAAAAAATAAGGATAAGATATTTGTTGTTCCACATGGTAATTATATAGACTGTTACGAAAACAAAATTGAAAAAGTAGTTGCACGAGCAGCCTTAGGTTTTAACGATTCCGATATTGTTTTTCTTTTCCTGGGTTTGATTAGACCTTACAAAGGTCTTTCTGAACTGATTGATACATTCAAAGAATTAGATAGTGAAAAGACTCAACTAGTTATAGCAGGCAAGATTTATAAAGATAGTCTAGAAATGAAAAATTTGCTGGCGCAAAAGTTAGCTAACGCCCAAAACATTAAGTTAATTCCAGGTTTTGTTCCCAACAATCAGATTCAACTCTACATGAATGCTTGTGATGTAGTTGTTTTTCCATATCGAGATATTTTGACATCTGGGGCCGTTCTTCTAGCAATGTCCTTCGGTAAAGCCTGTATTGCACCACGCAAAGGGTGTATTGGAGAAGTGCTTGATGACGCAGGTGCTTTTTTATATGAGATAGACGATGAAAATGGCTTAATGAAAACTATGAAACTGGCATTAGAGAAACACGCGAATTTATCAACTATGGGACAGCATAATCGACAGTTAGCTGAAAAGTACAACTGGAGATATATTGCTGAAATTACAAATGATATATATCGGTCTTGTCTTTAAGGAAATTATTTATTGATATGTAAATATACTTACTATGACTTTTTATTTGAATTATGAAAGTAGTTTTTATTACTCATTTTCCCAACTTGTATGGTGCCAATCGTTCCCTTCTAAACTTAATAGATGGATTAAAAAAATATGGTGTTGTACCTTATGTTATCTCTCCTTTTGAGGGTCAATTTACTGAGACTTTAAAACTTCGCAATATAGAATTTGCTATTGTTCCTATCCAATGGTGGGCAGATAAATTTGAATCTGCAGGTAACTTTGTTCACAAGTCATACCGAATAGCTGCATTTTATCCTAAAGCTTTTAAACGTCTTTATTTAAACCTTCAGCTAATTCCTTCGTTAGCAGATATCGTAAAGGAATGGAATGTTGATCTGGTGTATACAAATTCCTCCACGACTCCTGCAGGTGCATTACTGGCAGAGAAACTTCAAATACCACATATTTGGCATCTTAGAGAATTTCTCGATCTAGACTACAATTTACACCTTGATTGGGGAAAGTTATTATGTAATTTTTTTATTCAAAAATCTGATGCACAAATTGCTATTTCTAAAGCGATTCGCAACCATTTTTCAAGTAGAGGTTCTAAAGAGCGTATGCATGTTGTATATAACGGTATCGCTTCAACTTTAGAATTAGAACGTTTATATAAACTAGGAAATGATTCTTTGCGAGTTGATAAAGTATTTACTTTTGCCTTAGTTGGTTTAATTCATGCTAATAAAGGTCAAGATATAGCAATTAAAGCTTTGTCAATACTAACTCAAACTTTTTCTCAAGTACGTCTATTAATAGTTGGTGATGCTTCTGGCGATCAACTCGCTCAACTTAAAAAATTAGCTGAAGATTTAGGTGTTTCAAATCAAGTTGAATTTTGGGGTTATCTAGACGATCCATATCAAGCCTATCTAGCTTCAGATGTGGTTTTGATGTGTTCTAAAAACGAAGGGATGGGTAGAGTTACCGTAGAAGCAATGTCTGTTTGTCGTCCTGTGATTGGTTATGATAATGCCGGAACATCAGAGATTATTCAACATGAATATACTGGTCTGCTATATCGAGGCGATCATGAGGCGCTTGCAGCATGTATGAAGCAACTTATTGAAAATCCTGACTGGGCAAAGCAGCTAGGAATGAACGCATGGAAGAGAGTTTTTGAAGAGTACAGTATAGAAACTTATTCTCAGAAAATTTATGAAATTTTACTATCAGTGGTTACACAGCATAATAGTTCAAAACAATTAATACATATTTAGTATCTCGCTCTTGGCAAATATTGTTTTTAATCCTTAGAGGTAAAGCATGATTAGCATTATCACCCCAGTTTATAACGGCGATCGCTTCATTGAAGACTGCATCAAAAATGTTATTGATCAAAACTGTACTAATGTTGAACATATTATTGTCGATGGGGGCTCCACAGATAGAACTGTAGAAATTATTAAAAATTATGCAGAACAATATCCACATATTAGATGGATATCTGAAAAAGATAAGGGACAGTCGGATGCCATGAATAAAGGTATTACCCTAGCGGAGGGAGAGATTATCGGATTTCTGAATGTAGATGACTATTATGAATCGGATGTTTTAAATAGAGTCATAGAAATTTTTAAGACCTTACCCGATCCTAGCTTCCTCGTGGGTAACTGTAACTTATGGAACGATAGAGGTGAGCTTTTTCAAATTAATAAGCCACGGAGAATGCAGTTTAATGATTTATTGTTGGGATGGCATATAAACCCTTTCCCGGCAAACCCATCCGCATATTTTTATCATAGTTCAATACATCAAATAATCGGTTTATACGATGTTGATGATCATGATGCTATGGATTTACATTTCCTCTTACAAGTAGTGCAAATTGCTACAGTTAAATATGTAGATGAAACTTGGGGAAATTTCCAAGTAATCAAAGGCACAAAGACCTACAATAGTAATCAAAGTGGTCAGACGCTAGAGCGTATAGAGCGAATTCTAAATACTTATCGCCAGAAACTTCCCTTATCTCAGCAATTAAAATTAGCGTTTAAAGGTAAGTTGTTGACAAAGAAAAAAGGTATTGAACGTAGGATAAAAAGCTATTTGCAAACATAACTATTTGTATTAAGTTTGGAGCAATCTCTTGATGGTATGTCCTCACTTATTACAAATATTAATTAGAAACAAATTTTCTTTGCATAGCTAAATCAATTTTAGAAGTCAAGAGAGAAAGCTTGTGAATCCTAGAGTCTCTATTATTATCCCTGCTTATAACACCGATAGCTACATCAAAAAAGCAATAGAATCTGCATTAGGTCAGACTGAGCCAAGCATTGAAGTCATCGTAGTTGATGATGCTTCTACAGACAATACTGTAGAAGTGGTGAGAACTTTTAGAGATCAGCGCCTTAAACTATTAGTTAATGAAAATAATAAAGGGCCAAGTTACTCACGTAACCGTGCTCTAAAAGAGGCAAAAGGCGAATGGGTTGCTCTACTAGATTCAGATGACTGGTATGCACCAAACAGATTAGAAAAGCTGTTGCAAGTAGCTGATCGAGAAAATGCAGACTTGATTGCAGATGATATGCATTTAATCGAAGATGATACAGATTACTCTCATAATACATATTTTTCTGGAAAAAAAATAAACTTTAAAACTCCGCTCAAGATAGATGCTACATATTTTATAGATTTAAGCCTCGGCATCACAAAGCCTTTAATAAAACGTGAATTTTTAATTGATCATAATCTGGAATTTAATGAAGAATTGAAGTATGGAGAAGACCTTTTTCTTTTCTTATTGTGTTTAGTTAATGGAGCTTGCTTCACAATTGTGCCGGAATCTTATTATTTTTACCGTAGTCGTACAGGGTCACTTATGACTGAACAGACACAATTTTATGAGCAAGCCTACAATACAAATCTATATCTTTTACAGCAAGAATTTACCAAGAAAAATCCAAAAATAGCAGCTTCTTTATATCGGCGTTTATCAGAAATGAAGCTACTGAGAGCATTTTATAAAGTCAAACCATACATAAAAAAAAGGGATTTTTTAAATGCATGGATTGTAGCCATGCAAAATCCAATTTTCTTTTGGGCATTATGCGTCAGGATACCAATAATTTTAAATTACCATCTTTCTCGTCGCCTATCGCTTTTAACTCAAATTTTCACAAATCAAAAGACTCAGCATTGAAACTATGAATCAATTAAATATACGCAAAAAATTGAATAGACCAAAACATAACTCAGCCATCCTATTAATAAAGGAGACTCTATTATGAAAACTGATTGGCTGATTATAGGTGCTGGGTACTCAGCCTGCGTGCTAGCTGAACGAATTGCTACTCAACTTGCACAAAGGGTACTGATAGTGGAACAGAGAGACCATATCGGCGGTAATGCTTACGATTACTACAACGAACATGGCATTTTAGTTCATAAGTACGGCCCTCATATTTTTCACACCAAATCTAAAAAAGTTTGGGATTATCTTTCACAATTTACAGAATGGAGAAATTACTATCATCATGTTCTGGGAGTAGTAGAAGGTAAAAAGGTTCCTATCCCTTTTAATTTGAACTCTCTTTATGCGCTATTCCCTCCAAAATATGCAGAAAAGCTAGAAAATTTGTTGCTAGAGCACTTCGGTTTTGGAGTCAAGATACCTATTCTGAAGCTGCGTGAAAGTGCTAGCGGAGATTTAAGCTTTTTAGCCGATTACATTTATCAAAATATCTTTCTCCATTACACCATGAAGCAGTGGGGTGTAAAACCAGAAGAACTAGATAGGGGAGTAACAGGACGTGTTCCAGTTTACATAAGTCGGGATAACCGTTATTTTCAAGACCCTTACCAAGCTATGCCTAAGCTGGGTTATACCGAAATGTTCCGTAAAATTCTAGCTCATCCTAACATTAAGGTACTCCTAAATACAGATTACCGCGAGATTATCAATGATGTAAAGTTTAACCGAATACTTTGTACAGGGCCAATAGATACCTTTTTTGATTATATGTATGGCGAACTGCCCTATCGTAGTCTGCGCTTTCAATTTGAGACTCTAGATCAAGAATGGTATCAAGAAGTTGGTACAGTCAACTACCCCAATGATTACGATATTACACGCATCACCGAGCAAAAATATTTGTCGGGACAAACATCTCCTAAAACTACCTTGGTAAGGGAATATCCTCAAGCTTATGTACCGGGCAAAAACGATCCTTATTATCCTATCCTCAACGAAGAAAACCGCGATCGCTTGAATTTGTATTTAAAAGAAGTAGAAAAACTCAACGGTACAGTAATATTTGCAGGCAGGCTGGGAGACTATAAGTACTATGACATGGATCAAGCCGTAGTGCGGGCTCTGGGTTTATTTGAGAAAGAAATAGCAAATTCGATTTAGCAATCAATACACAGATTTCATCAATTAAAATCTTAGGATTCAGCAAATGCAACAATTGCAAACTCACAATTTACAACCAATAGAACTACCTCAACTGCCAGATAGGCCTTTAATATCAGTTTTAGTTCCCAACTACAACTATGCAAAATATATTGGCGAAACTTTAGACAGCGCTCTTCAACAAACTTACACCAATTTTGAAATCATAGTTTGTGATGATGGCTCCAAAGATAACTCTTGTGAAGTTATCGAAGGTTATCTTCAAAAAGATTCCCGAATCAAGTTGATCCGCAAACAAAATGGAGGTGTTGCCACAGCATTAAATACAGCTTATAGCCACAGTCAGGGTGAAATCATTTGCCTGTTAGATGCCGATGACATCTGGATGAATAATAAGTTACAGAAAATTCTGGAGGTATTCAGACTTAACCCTAAATGTGGCTTTGCCATTCATAATGTAATTCAAATTGATGGACAAGGTAATTTCTTAAAATCAACTCCTATGTTTAGGCGTTTGGCTTCAGGGTGGATGGGTCAGTCTGCTTTACAAAATGGTGGATTTGTTGACAATATTCCTCCAGCATCTGCTTTAAGTATCAGACGCGAAGTAGCTAACTATATCTTTCCCCTAAACGAAGCATTTGTACGGAATGCAGACAGTTTAATATTCCGTTTTGCTCCATTTATCACAGTAATCGGTTCAGCACCGGAAGTGCTGAGTAAGTTTCGCTTACATGGAGCAAATACTACTAGCCAAACAACTGTGACAGCAGATTTTTTAGAGAAAGAGCAAGTCACTTTAGCCCGTATACATCAAGAACAAAAACTGTTTCTCCAAAAAAATTATGGTACAGCAATTGCAGATAGCCTAACAGATTTGCATTTTAGTGTTGCAGTCTGTCATGATCTTTATTTACTAGCTCGCTTTAAGCATTTATCTAAGTTAGAGCGCAGGAAAATACACCAACAGCTTGTGACTCATCCCAATTTTAACAATTGGTCTGTAGCTCAACAGTGGCTATTTCGCTGGGGTGAGTATTTACCAGATAATATTTTTCAAAAGTGGTTTGATCTGATCTATGGACAGAGTCGTCTCAAGCGTTTGATCAAAGGGCTAATTGACAGAAAGTTTGCTCTAACTTATCTAAGTGCATAGCTTCATTTGCCATTACCTTAAAAAGTTAAAAAGAGGCGTGGTTCAAGGCACTCATTTCAGCAAGTATGATGGAGTAGAGAGAGTAGGGAGGAAGCTATTAATAGCTTTTTTTACAAGTAATAAACAAGCAGAAATAGATATTAATCCATCCCTAACTTTACTATTGCTAGCCCAGCTTACTGAATGCGATCGCTATTGCAATTTCCTAAGAACTTGCCAATTCTAAACAGAATTTATGGTTTGGAGGCCAAATTTTATGTCTTTAAAAATTACGTCTACACGTAATACCACAGGAGAGATTTATGAGCGATATAATGAAATCTCTTGTAGACCAACAGTTAAAGATCATAAAGCTAAAGAAAAAATTTGTAAATCCTTCCAACGTTCTTTAAAGCATTGGTTACCTATAGATAGGTCGCTCAAAATCTTAGACGTGGCTTGTGGCGAGGGAGCTTTATTAACTTTCTTAAAAGAAAAAGGATATAAGAATCTTTCGGGGTTCGATATTTCTGAGCAAAATGTAGCTATTTGCCATGAATTAGGATTAACATTTGTGCAAAAATTTAATGCAGAACAACTCAATAAATTCAGAGATGTAGAAAAGTATGATGTCATTTTTGCCCTAGATATTTTGGAACATTTACCAAAGCAATCAGCCAATAAATTTATCAAGCAAATTAGAGAAAAATTGAAACCCAATGGCTGCCTTGTGATTCAAACACCTAATATGGGTAGTATATTTAGTTGTTTGTGCAGATATAATGACCTGACTCACGAATTTGGAGTAACAGAACACTCTCTTCTCCATCTTTTATTACTAGGTGGATTTGATGCTAATAAAGTTGAGATCAAGCCACAGTGGTCTGCATCAACAGTCTTGGGACGCTTCAAAGAAACTTACTTGTGTTTACTACACCAACTCATTTTTATTGCCGAAGGAGCAGGTCGTCCTAGAATACCCACAAAAAACCTCATGGCTCGAGCATATCGCTCTTAGCAGTCATGCAAAATTATGTTCAAATATAGTGAAAATTGCCCACAATGACGAACTCTAAGCTGCGTGTACTTTTTGTTAGTCACGCTTATGTAGTTGGTGTAAACCAAGGTAAGCTGAATGCGATCGCCCAAACGGGTCAAGTTGAAATCGGCTTACTGACTCCTAGCAACTGGAAAGCGTTGGAGTGGAATCGCCAGTTTGAAGTAGAAAAACCCTATCCCAACATTCAAGTTTATACAGCACCTGTAATGTTTTCTGGTCGTGGAGGTGCTCATGTCTATACACCTTGGCATCTGTGGCAAGTTCTGCAGGATTTTCAACCTGATATAGTGCAAGTGGAAGAAGAAGTATTCTCACTTTGTACTTTTGAGTTAGCAATTTGGAGCAGAATCACAGGCAAGCCAATGGTTGTATTTGGCTGGGAAAATATGGATCGCAGCTTACCTATTGCGCGTCGCTGGGTACGTCAATTTGTCATGAATACAGCCAAGTTGATGCTTCCAGGTAATCAAGATGGAGCTAATTTATTACGGCAATGGGGCTATACCGGACTGATGGAAGTTATGCCACAGATGGGAGTGGATACTCAATTATTTAGTCCGCGATCGCCTGAAAATAAATCTGAAAATAAAAATGAGGAATTCCACATTGGATTTCTCGGTAGATTAGTGCCTGAAAAGGGTGTGGATACTATATTTGGCGCTGCACGACTACTGAAAGAAAAAGGACTCAACACCCGGATTATTATCTGTGGTTCTGGTTCCTATGAAGAAGTGCTCAAACAAGAAGCGCAAAAACAGCAAATAGCTGATTTAGTAGTTTGGCGTGGATCAGTTCGTCATGAGCAAGCACCCGAAGCAATTAGTAAATTTGATGTTTTAGTTCTGCCTTCGTTAACTGCTGCTACATGGAAAGAGCAATTTGGTCATGTCTTAATTGAAGCGATGGCAATGGGTGTTCCTGTAGTAGGCTCTAGTAGTGGTGAAATTGCCAACGTCATTGCTCGTTCCGATTTGGTATTTCCAGAGGGCGAATCAGCAGGATTAGCAACAATTTTAGAGCGAATGATTCGCAATCCGAATTGGCGACAAGAGTTAAAGCAACATGGTATGGCTAGAGTTAATCAGCATTATAGCCATGAAAGAATCGCTGAACGTTTAATCAACCTTTGGCAACCTCTCATCCGACAAACTAGCATTCATGCCTATGCTATGAACAAAAGTTGAGGTTAATTGAAAGTTGGAGTGTGATGCTAAGGGGAATTAATCATGCGTGTAATTATTGTGCGTACCATGCAAGAGTTCAGCATGGATGTCTATGCCAATGGGATTATTTCAGGTTTAAAAACTGTCAGACCTGACTGGGAAATTGTGGATTTAGCACCGTGTAATTACGATAGAACAAGTTCTTCTCTTTTGCTAAGAGTTATAAAATACTATGAGCGCTTTTGGCGCTTTCCTAGGTTGGTAAGGCAACAATCAGCAGATGTTTTCCATATTATTGAACCTGCAGAAGCTCATATTGTTTATTGGTTACAAAAAACTGCTAAAACTGTTGTTGTTACTTGCCATGATTTAATCAACTTTTATTACTCAGGCAATCTTCAAGGTTCGGTGCAATTGCCATTTGTGAGTAAAAATGTCTGGCTATTTGCTGTCAAAGGCATGAAATATGCCAATCACATATTTTCTGTTTCTTGTGTAACTGCTAAAGATACTACTAAATTATTAAATATAGAACCTGCCAAAATTACTGTAACTCCAAATGCTGTCGATCCTATATTTCGGCAGTTATCTCCATCTGAAATTGAATCTTTTTACCAAAATCATAGTTGCAATGCTCAAACAACTTATCTCCTAAATGTAGGAGCAAATCACCCTCGTAAAAATATTTTTACTATACTTGAATCTTTAAATATTTTAAAACAAAAAGAAATATCCTTTAAGTTTTGGAAAGTGGGAGCTGACTTTACAGATGAGCAAAAACAATATATTCAAGAGCATCAGTTAAAAAATTATATTACTTACTTTGGTAAGCCAGATAAAAAAACTCTAGTCGAAATATATAATGCTGCCGATATTCTGATAGCGCCTTCACTGCATGAAGGATTCGGCATCACAATTTTAGAAGCTATGGCTTGTGGCACTCCAGTTATTACTTCCAACACTTCAGCTATGCCGGAAGTAGCAGGAGATGCAGCTATTCTAGTTAATCCCCAAGAACCACAAGCAATCTCAGAAGCAGTAGTGCGATTGCAGAATGACGCAATATATTATCAAGAATTAGTCGATAAAGGACTGTCAAGAGCTAAATTATTTACCTGGGAAAAAACAGCAGAAAAACTAGCTGAGGTTTATGAAAAATTATTAGCTAATAAAAATTAAGGCCGCAAAATCTTTTTATTTAGCATCTGTTTGATGCAAATATCTAAATAACCTTGTTTACCAGACTGTATCTTTATCTGCTTATGAAAATATTAATTTCTGCTTATTCGTGTGAACCTGGAAAAGGCTCTGAGCGTGGTGTCGGCTGGAATGTGGTTTGGGAAGCTGCCAAATACAATGAAGTCTGGGTATTAACGCGACCTGATGAAAGTAAAGAAGCTATTGAAGCAGAGCTGGCTTCTCATCCAAATCCTAACTTGCACTTCATCTATTTTACCTTACCTATATTAGGTGGGCTGTGGCGCTTAGGGTCGAATGGGGCAATGCAAATCCATTACTATCTCTGGCAGATACAAGCATACTTTGTAGCTCGGAGATTGCATCGTGAAATTGGTTTCGATGTTGCACATCATGTAACGTTTGTTAAATATTCCAATCCCAGCTTTTTATCATTATTGCCCATTCCCTTTATATGGGGGCCTGTTGGTGGTGGGGAAACTGCGCCCAAGGCATTTTGGCAGGATTTTGACTTTCGCGCCAAAGCTTACGAAGCAGCACGTATTATCTCTCGTTCTTTAGGGGAACTCGATCCGTTTGTACATATAACTGCAAGAAAAAGTGCTGTAGTCAGAGCCACAACTGAAGATACAGCTAAAAAGTTGTATAAAATGGGCGTGAAATCTGTAGATATTATTTCGGAATCAGGTTTACTTACAGAAGAAATCTCTGCACTTAACCAATACCCAATCCCTAATCAACAACCTGTCAGATTTATTAGTATGGGCAGACTTTTGCATTGGAAAGGTTTTCACTTAGGGTTACGAGCTTTTGCAAAAGCCAACCTAACAGAAGCAGAATATTGGATTGTTGGGGATGGCCCAGAATGGGAACGATTGCAAAGCATGGCAAACCATTTAGGTATTGCACATCAAGTGAAATTTTGGGGTAGATTACCCCGCGAAAAGACTCTTGAAAATTTAGGAAATTGTCATGTATTAGTTCACCCTAGTTTACATGATTCTGGTGGATGGGTATGTATTGAAGCTATGGCAACAGGCCGCCCAGTTGTCTGTTTAGATTTGGGAGGCCCAGCGCAGCAGGTAACAAAAGAGACTGGCTTCAAAATTGCGGCAATTAATCCTGAGCAAGCAGTTGACGATATGTCAAAAGCCTTGATTACCTTAGCTAAAGATCCAGAACTGCGCGTCCGCATGGGACAAGCGGGACGACAGTTAGTTCGAGATACTTATAGTTGGCAGGTTATGGGTAAACGACTTGCTCAAGTCTATGAAGAAGTCATATCTTTTCAAAAACCAAAAGTACTTAACTGAGCTAAATTTTTGAACCTAAAAACCAATTAGTAATACTACACCTTGCAAAAAAATTGCTTAAAACCAAACAAAAAGACTGTTCAAATATTGATAGGTAATAAATGATATAGTGTTTAACTATAAAATATTCGAGGACAGTAAAATGGAGAAGAAAGCAAGATTTGCAGGAATAGATTTATGTCGTGGTATTGCAGCATATGGTGTTGTTTTATTGCATTCTGGTGATAAAAGTTGGGCTACAGTAAACCCTTTATCTGCAAAGCTTTCATATTTATTTGATTTTCCTGTACCTTTCTTCTTAGCTACCTCATTTTATTTACTAATTTGTAGGCTTAATCCTGATTTTTCATGGAATTATTGGCAAGTTCGATTACGGCGTATTTTCCTTCCCTATATTATCTGGACAGGAATATTTTTGCTAGTTAAAACAATAATGTTTTTAGCATTAGATCAGGATAACAAGCTAGAGGAATTATTTAAAGATCCATTTTCAATAATTTTTTATGGAGGAGCAGCAATTCAGTTATATTTTTTACCGTTACTGCTAGTAGGAACTTCACTTATGATATTTGCTTCGTACTTTGATAAAATAAATATTCATATTATATTCCCATTTATTTTAGCTTTATTAAGCCTTATATCGTACCACTTACTGATTGAAAGTAACAATGCATTTTTATTAGGGCCTAACATAGCTTCTCAAAATTTGCTAGGCAAACTAGAATTAATCCCTAACTCTAGCCAGGTCAATGAATTGCTGAGATTGATTTCTGTAATAACTGCTTGGTTAGTGAGATGTATGCCTTACTTTTTTATTGCTATAACATGGAAATTTATTCTGTTTAAAACCAATTTTACATTACCAGTATCAAAATTTACTGCTACTATTTTAGCATTCTTGATATTTTGTATTATCGACTTATTTAGGGATTTATTTTTACCTAGTGGCTTTAGAGAAGTTTTATTAGGATACTCTCTACTAGCATTTGGCATTGCTTTGTCTCAGCATTTAAGTAACAACAGGTTTATAAGAAATCTGGGTTTATGCTCTTTTGGAATTTACTTATTTCACCCTTTAGCAATTAATTTTATGGAAATTTTAATTAAAAAAATACAACCTCATATTCTAGAACAAGTAACCATTTTCTCTCAAATGATATTTTCTTTACCTAGTTTTTTTATTAGCTGGCTAGCTGTACATTTGCTAATGAAAAATAGAACTATTGCTAAATATTTATTTAGTGCTTAGTTCATTACTAAAAAAATACAACATTTTATCTGAATCAATAATCAGTCATTTAATCAAATCATGCATCTTTTAATTGCTGCTTTACACAGACCAACAAAACCTACTGGAGTTTGTAGACATGCTGCAAATCTTGCAAAATGCCTAGCTGACACAGACAAAGTTAGCAAAGTTAGTTTGATTATCGGTTCATGGCAAAAAGCATATTTTGAAGAATCTTTTTCTATAGAATCAGAAAAAATTAAATTGGTAATTGTAGATCTTAATAATACCGCCCTCCAAAGAAATGTTTGGTATTTATGGGGTTTACCACAACTTGCCAGACAACATTATGCAGATTTAATTCATCTTTCATTTCCGCTACCGTTTATTCGGCAACTGTTTCCATGTCCTGTGGTAACTACTATTCATGATTTATATCCTTATGAGTATCCTGAAAATTTCGGCTACCCTAATGTAATATTTAACCAACTGTTTTTAAAGCAATGTATTAGTAATAGTGATGGATTATCTTGTGTTTCTCAATCTACTTTAGATAAATTACAAGAATATTTTCCTAAAATTGAAAAGCGCAAACAAACTGCTGTAATTTATAATTATGTAGATTTTAGCCATGTTACTTCTCAAGCTATCAAATCTACTAATATTAAATCACCTTTTTTATTAGCTGTTGCCCAGCATCGCAAAAATAAAAATTTAGATATTCTCATCAAATCATATCATCTATTATTAAATAATAACCAAATAAACGATGCTACTCAGTTAATTATTGTAGGTAGTACTGGCCCAGAAACAGAAAATATTCATAATCAAATCCCAGCACTTTCTCTACAAGACCGTATTCTACTGATGACATCAATAAAAGATGAGGAACTACGTTGGTTGTATGAGAATTGTCAGCTTTTGGTTGTACCGTCTTCAACAGAAGGCTTTTGTTTGCCTTTAGCTGAAGCATTATCTCTTGCTTGTAAAGTAGTCTGCTCTAATATTCCTATATTTAGAGAAATTGGGAATGATAATTGCAATTATTTTGGATTAGAGGGAGATGTAACCCAAAATCTTGCTAACGCAATTACTAAATCCCTATCTAATCAGGATTCTGATGCAATTGTTCCAGATCAACGTTTTAGCAAAATAAACACTGCAAATCAATATCTCAAATTTTATGATATGATTTAAAATATTTTTTTAAATATTTTTAACAACCAAGGCTGATTAAGCCTTGTTGTGGAAAAATTAATTGATAATCTATCAATTAATCAACTGAAATTTGTGGAAAATCTATGGATAGCTTGGTTCATGAATCACTAATTTATCAAAAAAAGAAACCTGGATATGTTAAAAACATATTTTTAATATTATTAGCCTTTGCCAGTGCTTTTTATCCTCGGATTATTAATGCAGCTGGTGCCCCATCAATTATAAATTTTGTTCATTTTCTAATAGTTCCTGTTGTATTACTAATTGTTATAACTAGTACTTCTACAAGAAATCGAGTACAGATAAAATTTGCGCGGGAAATTCTGGCTGGATTATTGGTCTTATTAGGCGTAATGGTAGCCAGTGCGCTATTAAATGGTGCAGGTTTTATTAATGTAGCCTTAGATTTTATATTACTGACTGAACCTTTTATGCTATTGCTAGCGATATCATGTCTGCCGCTATCAATAGCCAGTTGGAAAAAATTAAGGTCTTTTACTTTAGCATCCGCAGTTATTAATATAGTTTTGGCGATCGCGCAATACTTCCTGCTAATTACAGGGATAATGAAATATTCTAGATATTCATTATTAGATAACGTACAAGGTGTATTCTACTTATCGGGAGCCGGGAATTATGTATCTGTTTCAGTTTCAGTAAGCGTTGCTTTATACTATTTTATAAATACTAAAACCGCCCCTCTGTGGTGGCGAGTTTTTTGTATATTTGCTTCATTTTATCACCTAGTAGTTTCTGACTCTAAACAAATATTAGTAGTCTTTTTCCTGGCTTGGATAATATTAGTCCTAACTAAATTTAATGATTTTCGTAAACTGCTCTTATATTTTGTAGGAGTAGTTATTGTTATTGGAGGTTTCTTTTGGGCAATAGAAAATCTCGATATAGAAGCTTTAGCTGCATTTAAACATTGGGCAAATAGAACATCACTTTACATTCCTCCTGATGGAGAAGGTTATCAGGCTAAAATTGCAGGTATTCGTATGATATCTGGTTATTTTCGCTCTCCTTTGAATTGGTTGATCGGTTTAGGCCCTGGTCATACTGTGAGCAGACTAGGAGGATGGGTATTCCGGGATTATGCAACGCTGCTTGCTCCGTTAGGTGTTACCACTCATCCTGTAACAGAAGAAGTTTGGGCTTATGTCAACTCTAATTGGTTGGTTCTGGAATCTTCCCTGTTTATCCCTCTTTTCAGCTGGGCTGGTATTTGGGGCGATTTAGGCTTTGTGGGTTTACTTACCTATCTGTATTTGGGATATATCGTTTGGAGCCGTATGTGTCGTGACGATTTAAGCAAACTCCTAATGCTGACTTTGTTTATTTACGGACTGATCATTACTCAAATGGAGGAACCAGGCCAAACAATGATTGTAGCTATTTTGATTGGTTTGCAATGGCATCAGCGACAAATGAGCAGGCAATCGCTTGATCCTCTAGCACAACTAGAAGCTAATGAAACCAGTCGCTAATTTTATACTAATGTCATGAATATTGACAGTATATTCACTATGTTTCCATAAAGCAAAGCAAATAATCTTAAATTTTTTTTGCTCAAAGTACTTGACACTAACCCAGCAGTAGCTGCTATATTATCTAAAGTGCAATCTTGCATTGGGGCGTAGCCAAGTGGTAAGGCAGCGGGTTTTGGTCCCGCCATCCCTAGGTTCGAATCCTAGCGCCCCAGTTAAACAGTTAGTTCAAAAATAAGAACCAAAAATTTTTGTAGAGGTTCCACAGTGTACTCAAAATACCATTGTACACTGAGTTTTTTTATTTATTTTTATGAAGCAAAGCAAGCGATCGCTGCTTTGCAATCAACCTTTATAGCTATCGTGAGCAGAGCTAAGTCAAAAGTAAATCCTGTTAGATGCTTGTAACTATACCTGTTGATGGGAACTGGACTTACCTGCTCCACAGTCTTTTTAGGAGATTTTGAAAATAGTATTGAAAATAACTTTAAATATATAAAGTAGAGAAAGGAGCATTTTCCGAGTAAACATACTCAGAAAAGATAAGCACTAAGGTATATTTCAAGAGTGATTTTACCGTATTTATACTTGAAAAACCGACCTATGTTAAGAAAATTCTACTTAATCTTTTAAAGAATTTCACCAATTCTTCTTGCGTAATGCTACTGTAGTTAAAGTATATGTATTCAAGTTTATTTGAGCTTTATATCAATTCGTCAAAGCTAAATATTTCCTAATACGTAATTTTTGCGTATTAAATATTACTACATTTATTAATGGTATTATCTAAGTAGTCAATCAATTCAATTGATTTACGTGGGTGCAGAAACAAAAAAGCTTACTTCGGAGCAATCTAACTACCTATCCAAGATTGAATCGAAGAATTCACCTGATTAAAGGAATATAAGTAGTTTAGTTGACAAATGCTATGCTGAAGTCGGAAAAATATTCTCACCCCTTATCACAAGCAAACTTTACCCAGTTAAACGATGAAGAAGGTGGATTAAACCTGGGTCAAGTGGGAGCAGTTCTGCGTCGTAGACTATTGTTAATTGGTGGTACAACAGCCTTAGTCGCAACAGCAGCAGTACTGAAGGCAGAAACAGATCCCCCAATTTATCAAGGCACTTTTGATATTCTTACCAAACCAGTCACTGGTGAGGATAAGGTAACGGCTAATGTTCCTCAATCTATAAGTAGTCAAGATAAAGTAGCACCTCCTGAGTCAACAAAGGAAGTTCAGACAACGATCGCAGTTTTACAGAGTCCTAAGGTATTGAATCCGATTGTGGAAAAGCTGCAGGAGCAATACCCAGGAATCACATATGACTTGCTGGTCTATTACTTGACTATCTCATCTAAAAAGCCAAATATCATCAGCATCGAATATCAGAACTCAGATCAACAACTAGTGACTGATGTGTTAAAGCTACTTGCTGATGCTTATCTGCAATATAGTTTGCAGGAACGGCAATCAGATGTGGAAGTGGCTATTCAGTTTGTGGATAGACAAAAACAGCCATTAGAGAAGAGTTTAAAATACTGGCAAGAGCAATTGCGAAATTTGCGGCTGGACAATAATTTGATTGAACCTACCCAGAAAGCTCAAGAATTATCTGGGCAATTGACAGTTTTCCGGCAACAGCGAATAGAGAATCGAGTCCAGCTAGAACAAATGATAGCTAAGTATGAAGACTTACAACGAGAATTAGCCCAAGAACCTGGCGAAAGGGCTGGTAATTCGTTGTTAAGTGATAATGCTCGTTACCAAAAGATTCTCGATCAGATCCAAGCAGCAGATATTGCGATTAAGCAACAGTCAGCCGTGTTTACAGATGAAAACCCGGCAATGGTGACTTTAAGGCAAAAGAAAGAGTATTTAATGCCATTACTGGCGCAAGAAGAGGCGCGGGTACAAAAGGACTTTCAAAGCCGTATTCAGGAACTTTCAGCGCGCGATCGCTCCCTAGATGAAAAAATTAACAATATCTACAGCGAAGTTAGAAAGTTAGCAACGATTAGCCGCAATTACGACAATATCCAAAGAGAATTACAAATTGCTAACGAAGCTCTGACCCAATTTACAGGCAAACAGCAAGCTTTGCAAATTGAGAAAGCGCAAAAGCAACAACCTTGGGTGCTGCTAGATCCGCAACTCTCCAAAGTTAATGAACCTTTGGCAATCTCAGACAGTGCGAAGAGAAATTTAGCCTTGGGTGGTTTGTTGGGTTTAATCTTGGGTGTAGGAACAGCTTTAGTTGTAGATAAACTCAGTAATATTTTCTACTCTTCTCAAGAACTCAAAGATGCTACCAGGCTGCCATTACTAGGAATAGTTCCTTTAAGAAAAGAACTAGAAGCAGGGACAAAAGACAGTGTCTCCAGAGGTGTGCAAAATACAGAAGGTTCTTCTTTCTTTGAAGTTTTCCGCTCTCTATACACTAATATTTTGCTGTTGGGTTCGGATACACCAATTCGCTCACTCGTAATTAGTTCAGCCGGACAAGGAGATGGTAAGTCTACAATTGCAACGCAGCTAGCACAAGCAGCAGCCGCAATGGGACAACGAGTATTACTTGTGGATGCTAATTTACGTGCGCCTAGTCTACACAATCGAGTTGGGCTCATGAATATTCAGGGGTTGACTGATGTCATTTCCCAAGATTTAGACTGGCACAATGTGATTGAGCCTTCCCCTATCGAAGATAATCTGTTTGTGATGCCAGCAGGGCCGATTCCTCCAGACTCGATGAGGTTGCTTGCGTCTCAAAAAATGCAGAATTTGATGGAGGAATTGCAAGTTAGTTTTGACTTAGTCATTTATGACACACCTCCACTTTTAGGATTTGGAGATGCTTACTTATTAGCAGCCAATACTGATGGGCTTGTACTAGTTGCAGGTTTAGGTAAGCTCAAACGTACTGCACTACAGCAAGCATTAGAACAGATTCAAATTTCTGGCACTCCGCTATTAGGGATGATCGCTAATAAGTCTAAAGATGCTGCGCCTGTTTCTTATCAGTACTATCAACACTATTACAGACAAAGCATGAGTGGTGAGAAAGTTAGTGTGGAGAAAGTCTCAACCAGTGCTAACTCTGCCAATGTCTCTTCTAACATCAATAAGGCTAACCGCAGTTAAAAGAGAAATATAGGTAATTGTTATTCATGGTTAATTAAATTAGCTACTGATTAACAATTACCACAATAGTGTTAAGTACTATCTACTATTGCTCGGGTGATTTTAAAGCCTGATCTAGAACTTCTCTTGCTTGTTCGGCTTTAGTTCTAGCCTCGTGGAACCGGAGATTAACTTGGGCAAAATTTTTGAGAACTTTGAATCCTTCTTTCAGGCGGGTAATTTCTTCTTCAGTGACTGAGTCATCTGAGAACAGAACATCAACCGCCTTGCGAATTTCTATAGCTTCATTACGTGATTCTTGAACTTTTAGCTTGAGTGTAGCTAAGTTGCTGAGAATCTGAACAGCTTGAGTAATAGCATCTTCACCACTAGCGGTATCAGCTGCTGTTTCTTTAACTTCAATTAATTGTTGCGGGCCAAATCCTTCTTCTAGTTCTGTGGGTAGCTTACCTGCATCCATCAGTTCCATCAGTTGATCCATTGCTTTCTCACGGGCTTTGGCTGAGTCTTTGCCAGAAACAGTGAGGATAATTTCTGGACTTTGAGCGAGAGTATACTGAACCATATTGCAAGCAGAAAATTTGCTGTTTAACCAAGCCGAGGAAAATAATTCTAACATGAATAGAATGGCCACTAAAACCGCAAATTTGTAAAAATAGGGAATTGGTTTGCAGGTGAATCTTAAATTGGCGATCGCACTCCCCAGACACTCCAAATAAAACTTTATACTTGAAGAAAGATAGTAAAGATATTTAACAGGAGGGGAGAGCAATGACTCCCAATCCCACCATTATGCAGGCTGTGGAACAACTGGGTTATCGCGTCACAGTTGGTGATGTCGCTACCCAGGCAGGATTAAATATTGCACAGGCTGGACAAGGGTTATTAGCTTTAGCATCTGATGCTGGCGGACATTTGCAAGTAGCAGAATCAGGTGACATTGTTTATCTATTTCCCAAAAATTTTCGCGCAGTTTTACGCAACAAATATTTGCAGTTACGCCTTCAAGAATGGTGGCAAAAGATTTGGGGCGCGCTATTTTACTTAGTGAGGATTTCTTTTGGGATTTTCTTAATAGTTTCTATCGTCCTCATTATTATTAGCATTTTCTTAATTCAAAGTTCTCTTAACTCAGATCGTGATAGCAACAATAGAAGTAGTTATTCTGGCGGTGGAGGCTTCTTCTTTTTTCCAGATTTATTTTGGTATTTAAGCCCGAATTATCATACTGAATATCAGCAACGACGACGTGGAAGAAACCAGAGTAGTAATCTAAATTTCTTTGAGGCGGTATTTTCCTTTTTGTTTGGTGATGGTAATCCTAACGCCAACTTAGAAGAACGTCGTTGGCAAGAAATTGCGGCTGTAATTCGCAATCATCATGGCGCAGTGGTAGCAGAACAAATTGCTCCTTATTTGGATAATCTGGGTGAGACATATCAACAAGAGTACGAAGACTATATGTTACCTGTACTCATAAGATTTAATGGGCAACCAGAAGTAAGTCCAGAAGGGCAAATTGTTTATTACTTCCCAGAATTACAAGTGAGGGCTAGCAAAAATTATCGTCAATCAATACCTGTGTATTTAGAGGAATCATTGTGGCGTTTTAGTGCCGCAAGTTCCGGACAAATTATGCTCAGTGCTGGGTTAGGCATACTCAATTTTGTGGGAGCCTTAGTATTGGGAAGTTTGTTAAGAGATGGGACAGTTGCAGCGCAATTAGGTGGTTTAGTAGCTTTTGTACAAAGCATTTACTGGCTACTGTTAGCTTATGGAACAGGTTTTTTAGCTCTACCTTTACTGCGTTATTTCTGGATTCAGTGGCGCAATCGCCAAATTAGCGCACGTAACCGCGATCGCCTTTCCCGTGCGAGACTATTAACAGATGTGGATGCTAGTTTACAACAGAAAATTGACTATGCTCGTCAGTTTGCAGCAGATAAAGTGATTGGCAAAGAAGATTTGGTGTACTCAAGCGAGACTGATTTACTAGAACAGGAATTTGAGCGTTCTGCACAAATTGATGCTGAATGGCAACGCAGGTTAGATGATACCAAATCAAGTTAAATTACTGATTTTATTCCAATACAGTTCAGATCATTAGTGATTGATTTGTCAGTTGTGGAAACAGCTAGCCAAATTGGGGGATTCTCCCCCAAACCCCCGATTGGGTGACGGTTGCATCCCCCAAACCCCCTCCAAAATTATTTGTTTTGTTGTCAATTTATTTTCTTAACTGAACTGTATTGGATTTTATTCTGGAGTTATCAGCAGTATAACTCTGCTGATAACTATTTGACTGTATAGTGAAAAAAACTATGCGATCGCTAATTTGAACTTAGTTGCTGTAGCCGCTGTAAAAACTTGGCAACATCCTTGCGAGGTTCGCGATTTAGCTTTAATTCAATCAGAGTAGTTGTAAACGGCCAGAAAAGTCTCACTTTGGATTCCCGTAGTAGGTATGAGATATCCATCTGTGCATCCCATTCTCCTTTATTATTCACTCCCAAATAGTCAATTAGCTGTGAACCTGATGATGCAATAACGCGCATCATCAAATTTGGTAAATTCGTTGGTTGCTGCAAATTTTGGGGATTGAGAATCCGATTTAAGTTGACATAGAAACAGCGAAGGCTTTTATCCCCACTATATGTATGTACGTTGGCAGCAAAATTATCTATGGCTTGGAAGTTATCATTACCTTGGGTGAATACCTGAATGTGGTAGTCAGGAATTGGATCATCACGTTCATCTACGGCACGAACAACAAACTGCTGCCATAAATCAATAGTCTTTGGAGAGAGTTTCTCCGTAGTTTTTATCTGCCAATCCTGAATTTTTTGTTCGGGGGTGAATTGCAGTGCTTCACAAACTGCATCTACTAGTTCATCGCGGGGATTGCTCATAATTGTCTGGTGATTCAACCCCTCAACTAATACTGTGGATGCGATACCGTCATTTTTAGAACCGTCAAAATCGATACGCTGTTCCTCCTCCTGCTGCTTGGTTAAGTCAAGTAAAATCTTGCGGCTATTTAAACCACAACCCGCCCAGCGAACAGTACCATCAGTTCCGGGATCGCTGACTAATTTGGCTAAACCGCTATAGGGATTTGTACCACAGAATGTAAATACATAAGGGGTATCATTTTTGTTCCCATAAAATATTTCACTGCCAAATAAATCTTTATGTGCCAAATCCCAAGTGAATTTGCTTCCTAGTTCCAAGCCATCCAGAACTAAATCCCCAGCTTCTAGAAAGTCGGGGCCAAACTCCTTGTTTCCTTTAAACATTGCACCTAACCAACTCCGTCCCTTATGGGCTAAGGGAGAACCGAAGGTGGCTGGTGCTAATCCAATCACGTGTTTAAGTCGATTTCGTCGCTTTTGCGAGTACGCAGTTAACCAAGCGCGAATCACCAGCATCCCAGTTGAGTGAACGATCGCATCAAATTCCTGATCTGGGTCTAACCCTCCCTCTATAGATAATGCCCGATCAAAACCTTCGGCAATATCTTTAATTGTGACTTCGTTAGTCAAGGTTACATAGCTACAAACATGGATAGTTGAGACATCATAGCCACGGGTTTCTAGCTTTTTTTCCCACACTTTGAAAGATTCACCGGAAGCAGAGTAGCCGTGGATTAAGACAATTGGATTACTGCCCATATACTTTTGTTAGATATTACTTAAACGCACAAAATCAAGATTCTGAACTTATGCAAGTAGTCCAAAATCTTACTTTTTAGAAATGCTCAAGACTTATTGAAGAATGCTATAGAACTTAAAGCCACATTATCTCAGGTTTAATTGGTAATTAGCCTGAAACTTTGAAAAAATTTGCCTAATGTCACATTTACTTTGATAGACGAGGAAAAACCTTCAAAATACGTGATTTTCTATGTAAAACTGCTAAAAATGTCGTTAAAGCCATTGAGTATTATTCAGGGTATGAAATTTTTGTACCCTTACTTTGGCCTGGGTTGTAGGAATTAAATAATTGATTGTTTAGACTGTTCTGACGGCAGTATTTATCTGTTTGCATTTTTCGTAGCAAAATATTTATTACTATTGCTACGCTATACAGAAGATTTATTTAAAAATACTTGTAATCCCAACTTTAAAGACATTGCAACATATCAATGATGAATAAGAGCGCACATCTGCCCGCTCTTACTCATATATTTACGCTGGTATAAATACATTATTTGAAAATAGCTATTGCTATCAAGCAGTGTCGCCAAAGAATAATAAATTTAATTATGAGCGTAAGCGATGGTGCTGAGAAGAGCGTTTTCTGCTTGTCGTGAATCTAACCGGGTATGCTGCACGACAATCGGTGTATCTGACTGAATTACGCTAGCAAAATCAGTATCGTGAGGAATTGGTTCTGGATCTTTGAGGTCATTAAAGCGAATATGTTTTGTCCGTCGTGCGGGAACAGTGATTTTGTAAGCACCTACAGGTTCCCTATCGCTATAGTAAATCGTGATTTCTACATGAGCATCTTGATCCCCAGCATTTAAAATACACACTGTTTCGTGACTAATAAACTGGGGTTCTGGGCCATTACTATAAGCAGGAATATAACCTTCTGCGATCGCCCAGCAAGTACGTCCGATTGCCTGACTCATTTACTCCTCCTGGTGTTAAAGAGCATAATCTTGCGGTTATCTATTTAAAGTACAAGATTAATATGAGCAAAAAGTGACATAAAAAAAGTGGTTCTAGTGAAATAGAACCACTCTAAATTTTCGTCAAATCCTGATTAACTAGCGGGCCATACCTTGAGCAGAAACCGCATCAATGGGTTTCATGAGGTACAGCTTAACCATATGCCAACCAATGGAGGCGAGAGTTGGCAACTTCTGGAAGAATTGCAGGAATTTAGGAGTGTTGGAGTTGGCGATCGCATTTAATTTTGCCATCTTCTCAACACAAATATCCAAGCGTTGATAAAACTCTGGATTATCAACATCCAGCATCAACGGGAAAACTCTTCCTGCGGTTTCATTGGTCTTTTTGATCACATGGATGTCGTATTCCCGTGCATCCAATCCCAAAGAAGCATAAAAGTCTTTGCGTTGCAGGTCATTGAGATACATCGTCACAAACACTGACAACAGGAAGAAGCGACTCCATAGCTTCGCCTTCCAATCATTCAACATTTGTGGTTGAGATTGCATGACTGCATCAAAGAAATCACCATGACGGTTTTCATCCTGACACCAGTTTTCAAAGAATCGGAAAATTGGATAAATCCGGTCTTCTGGATGTGCTTCCAAGTGACGATAAATGGTGATATAACGCCAATAACCGATTTTTTCGGAAAGATATGTGGCGTAGAAGATAAATTTCGGTTTAAAGAAGGTGTAATCGCGGCTCTTTGTCAAAAACCCTAAATCTAGAGAAAGATTAAAGTCTGACATCGCTTTATTCAAAAAGCCAGCATGACGGGCTTCATCCCGTGACATCAAGTTAAAGCACTCGGCTAAAACTGGGCTTTTATCTTTTAAGCGGCGGCCGAGTTCTTTGTACAGCAAAAACCCGGAAAACTCGGCTGTACAGGAACGTTCTAAAAATTCAACGAATAAACGGCGAGTTTCCCCATCAATATGATCCCAGGATTGTTCAAACTCGGCATCCCGAACAAAATGATGGCGGTTGTAATCAGCACGAAACTCTTCGAGAATGGCTTGTAACTCGTCTTCATTGACGGAGATATCCATCCGCGCCATTTCATCAAAGTCGGTGGTGTAAAACCGGGGTGTTAATAGTGTTTCTTTTGCCGGGACTTTAATCCCTGGACGCAATTCTTCAAAGCCTGGTTTTTTTAGGGAATCTACCATGTTTTGATTTCTCTTCTGTCTTTATTATCTTCAGTACACCAGAAAGCCAACGTCAGACGCTCTCAAGGCGTAACTAGACGACATTGACGCTCTCCCATCTGCAAAAATTTGGGAGATTCTTGAGCAGACATTGCCTAGTTACATTTAGTAGTGATGCTACTAGAATTGGCTAGGTCTTACATATCTTGTCCTACCCGAACCAACTAGGATATTACGTATTTACCTAGAGTCCTGTTTATGGGTAGCTCTCCAAGCATTTAGGGTTTACCTGGTGAGATTGCTCTCTAACCCAGTTTTCTATATGCCCTAAAGTACACTCTATAATTCGTAATTCTTAAATGAGCTTTTCATTACGAATTACGAACTATCAATTACAAATTATATTATTGCTAAATCCTCTAGCTTTTAAGCAAGGGATACAGTACTTATCACTAAGGCTGATAAAGTTCAGTCTATCAAGGTACAGGCTCAAAATTTTTAGATAAAACGTTAAGAGTTGCAACAATAGTTATATATTCTGCGGAATCCCCTCACACCTTTGTAGAAACAAAGGGCTAGAGGCTAGGGACTGAAACAAAACAGCCTCGCAAAACCGTCTTCAAGAACAAGCGCGAATCCCAGGGGATGAAAACAGCATGAAGGTTGATAATCATACCAATCAAGACCGTCTTCTTGGTTCCTACATCTTGTGTGCACTCGGGTTTGCCGGCTTGGGAGGCCTGCACCGGATATATAACGGCAAAATAGGGACGGGCTTGTTGTGGCTGTGTACTTTTGGTTTCTTGTATATTGGGCAGTTCGTGGATTTATTCCTTATCCCTAATATGGTTGACGAATATGATCTCAAACTTAGAGGTAAATTAGGTTTATCCCCTATGGGTGTACAACTAAATCAGCCTGTCATTGCCTCTGAAGTTTACCGCCCTACTGGTAACCAACTAATAGTTAAACTGATTGAAGTAGCAGAAAAAAATGGCGGCTGTCTGACTGTGACTCAAGGTGTGAAAGGTACAGGAGCTAACTTTGCAGAAGTAGAAGCCGCACTCAAGGAGATATTTAAATCAGGTTACGTCAAAATAGATAACGACCCCATGACTGGAGCCGTTACCTATCATTTCCATGAACTTTAGAATAGGGGCTAGGGATTAGGGACTGGGGATTGGGGATTAGGGATTGGGGATAAGGAAGATGAGGGGGATAAGGCAAAATAACAAACACCAAACCCCATTACCAATTACCCATTACCAATTACCCCTACCTAATGACAAATGCCAAATGACAAATGACTAATTTCTACCTAGCCACTTTTGTCCGTTTAAGCGCTGCACTAAACCAAATACTAGTAAGTCCAGAGTGATTTTACGTTCATCTATTAAGAAGGATTCTAGTGTGCTAGGTTTTTTACCTTCATTACAAGAGAATCCTTTTTTCCCTTGAATATCTTCATCGGGGAAATAAAGATTAAACTGGCGTAAACCGTTTTGCCAACTTCCCACAAGTTGGTAGCAGTCCTCGGCTGATTCAAAGCCAGAGATAGGAAGCTTCTGTTTAGCAAAAGACAACTGTAAATCAGCTACGCCTTGCTGAGTAATTGCTGTTTGCACAGCTGGTAAGTAGTGTTGCTGGATAAACTCTACAAATGGCTTATCTTCAACAGCAGGAGCTTTTTCTTTTTTGGCTGCGGCGGCTTTAGCCGCGGGTTTTTCTTCTCCATCTGCTGTAGCGGCGGGTTTTTCTCCTGCGGCGGCTTTAGCTGGAGGTTTTTCGCGCTTGGGAGGTACAGCAGTTGCTTTGGAATCTGGCTTATTGGCAGTAGGGAGGTCCGTCGCTACTGGTTGGTCAGTGGTGGGAGCTACCTCTCCCGCTTGATTTTGATTGGTTTCGTCTGCCATTGCTCAGGTCAATCCTTTATCTAGCTTTCAGAGCGTTCACGAAGTGTGCCGTAGGTATCGCTCACCTTATGGTATTAGTTATTTTCATTTTGGCATAGGAGCGTATAGCTATAGCTAGCAAAAATAAATCTCAGCAATTCTTTTGGATGCATCTGCAATTTTATTCAGGTCGCAAATTTTTACCATAAAATTTTTCGATACTCACTATAAGCATCTTATGCTAGTAAGCAATTTATTCTCCTCAAATTGAATCCTTAATATCATTTACCAATTCATCAATTCTAGATTGTGTAGTATTCCAAGAACTCACAAAACGAACTCCACCCACACCAATAAAGGTGTAGAATTGCCAGCCTTTTTCTTTTAAAATTTTAATTGTGTGTTCTGGTAGTTTGGCAAACACAGCATTGGCTTCTCTAGGAAACATCATCTCAACGCCATCAATACTGATTAATTTATTCTCCAAATATTCAGCACATTGATTTGCGTGTCGCGCATTTTTCAACCACGCGCCAGTTTCGAGTAAACCTAACCAGGGAGCAGAAATAAATCGCATTTTTGAAGCTAATTGACCTGCTTGTTTACAGCGATAGTCAAAATCTTCTGCTAAAGCTTTATTGAAGAAAATAATTGCTTCTCCTAAAGCCATACCATTTTTTGTGCCGCAAAAACATAACACATCTACACCACTTTTCCAAGAAATTTCCGCCGGGGTTTTATTCATAGCGGCGACTGCATTGGCAAAACGAGCGCCATCCATATGAATTTTTAGGTTATGTTTGCGCGCAGTTTCTTTAATTGCTGCCAGTTCATCCAGAGAATATAAAGTCCCTACTTCTGTGGCTTGGGTAATACTAATAACTTTTGGCTTCGGATAATGAATATCAGTGCGCTTAGTTACTAGTGATTCTATAGCCTGTGCTGTTAACTTACCATTTTCGCCTTTAGCTAATAGTAATTTGGAACCATTAGAAGCAAACTCTGGTGCGCCACATTCATCTGTTTCAATATGTGATGTTTCATGACAAATAACGCTGTGATATGACTGACAAAGTGCAGCTAAAGATAAAGAATTGGCTGCTGTCCCATTAAAAGCAAAAAATACTTCGCAATCAATTTCAAATAACTCACGAAAATAATCTGTGGCTTTTTGCGTCCATTCATCATTACCATAAGCTGGAGCGCTACCCTCATTAGCTTTTAGCATATACTCTAGCGCTTGGGGGCAAATTCCCGAGTAATTATCACTCGCAAACTGTTCTAATTGATTATGCATAATTTTTAGTTATCATTATAATAATTACTGATATTTTATGCCTCTTATAAGAGAAATAAAATATCAATATGTTCATTGTAATTACTTTTCAATAATCGTCTATATCTGAAAATAATTTTTCTAAATCTCTACGCGCAATCACTACACGTAAAATTTCCACACCGTCATTCACTACTCGATATAAAATGACGTAACCGTCAAGCGGAAGACCACGCAACTGCAGCTTAATGTGAGAATAACTACGTCCTATATTGGGAAATTTAGCTAAGTTTTGACATTTTTTATTGAATTCTCTAAAAAGCATTTCTCCTGCTTCCAGATTTATTGTCAAAAAATAATCTGCAATCTCATTTAAATCTCTGCTTGCAGAAGGTGAGATGATGTAACGGCTCATTCTGCCGCCTCACGTGCTTTTTGAAATCTTTCAAGTATTTGCATTGTAACTGTCTCACCGTCTAATCCTTCTCCTCTTTCCATTTCAGCAATAGCAACTTCTACTTTTTGGCGAGTTTCTTCTACCCATTGGCTGTACTCAGCATTCAATTTTTCTAGTAATTTCAATGCTGTACCAATTACCTCATCTGCATTTGTAAATCTACCACTAGCAATTTGCGCTTTAATTAATTGCTCATGTTCAGGTTTAAGATTAATAGTCATAAATTTAATACCTTAGCTCAAGATAACTGGATTATTTCAGTTTGTTCTATCCAATGTAATTCAATCAATGAATTTTTTAATCATCATGTAGCTTAAATGCTTATTCACTAAATTTAGAAAATAAATCTGCTAAAACTACATTAGAGAATAAAAATCCTTGGGGATCGGTTAGGCAGAATCTTCCATTAATAACCTCTACCCAGCCTTTTGCAAAATACGGCTTGAGAAATTTCCGAAGTTCTTCTAGTTTATCTTCGCCAAAATCCGCCGCTAAAGCTGCTAAACGCACACCTTCAGCGAGGCGCAAGCCTAACATTAAGGTTTCTAATAACACTTCATTTGGCGGTGTGATTTCACAATCAACTACACAACCAGCTTTTACCCATGCGTAATACTCTTTAGTTTTACGTGGACGAGTGAAACGCTTCCCTTCAATATAACTAGCTGCACCCATACCAAAACCATAATAAGGACGATTTTCCCAATAAACCCGATTATGCTGACATTGATGTCCAGGCTGGGCATAATTGGAAATTTCATAATGTTCATAACCTGCATCAGTCAAAGTTTGCTGTGCCATTTGGTACATTTTGACTGTGGTTTCATCTGTGGGTAAAGGATTAGCACCAGGTTCGTAGTATCGACCAAAGGCTGTACCTGGCTCTATGGTAAGGTCATAAATCGAGATGTGAGTTGGTGCGATCGCCACTGCTTTCTCTAGGGAATCTTGCCAATGCTCTAAAGACTGATGCGGTAAACCAGAAATTAAGTCTAAACTCAATTCGGGAATCTCGACTTTGCGGACTAATTCCACAGCTGCAAAAATATCTGCAATTGAGTGCGATCGCCCAGCGAGTTTTAACAACTCTTCTTGAAATGCTTGTATACCTAAACTGACCCGATTCACCCCCAAACTGCGGTACCCTGCTATATGTGCTAAATCAAACGTCCCTGGGTCTATTTCCATAGAAATTTCTGCCCCAGGTAAAATGCCAAAATGCTGCTCTAAAGCTGTTAATATCTGCTGTAACTGCTCTATTGATAGCAGCGAGGGTGTCCCTCCACCGAAAAAAATTGTCTTTAAAGGTTGACCAAATCTCGGTGCGGTAGGAATTTCTTGAGTTAGCACTTCTACATATTGGGAAATCGCATTAGATGTTTCACCGCGCAAGCGATCGCCCACAACAGATATCGGAAAATCACAATAAAAGCACCGCCGTCTGCAAAACGGAATATGCACATAAGCAGAAGTGGGAGTGCTATAAAAATTAACTTTTTGAGGCATTGTAAGAAACAATAAAATTCATCATACTGAGAATTACAAACGATAAAAACTAGTAGTTTATTTACAAGTATTATCGTTTTACAACAAAACAATTAAAAATATGAAGCTAAAACTATTTGGTTATAATATTTGCAGATATTACCTGCTTAAACCCCTAGAGTTAAGTAAACATTTCTAAAGCTATTTGCCTATGAAATAAAAAATACTTAAACTTTTTCGGTTAATACAGTTGCAGGAAAACCACAAAACCATGCTTGATGCAATTATTATTCTCTCATTCATCCTAGCAGCATCGGGAATTGGGTTCTACAGCATAGAACTACTACCCAATGGCTCGCTAGACCGGGTAACAAATTTAGAAGCCTTGCGCTTAGTTGTCGCGGTCTTTGCCGCCATCATCGGTGGTGCAATTGGACTTAGTTTCCAAACTACATATCGCCGCCTAGAAGCACAAGTCCGAGAAATGCCTCTAGAAGTAATTTTAACGCGTGCTATTGGTTTGGTGATTGGGTTATTGTTAGCCAACCTCATGCTTGCACCGTTATTTTTATTACCCATTCCCCCAGATTTTAGTTTTATTAAGCCTTTAGTAGCAGTGGTTGGCAGTATTATATTGTCGGTTACTGGTATGAATTTGGCAGATACCCACGGACGCGGCTTATTGCGGTTTATTAATCCCAACACCGTAGAAACGATGGTAGCAGAAGGTACTCTTAAACCTGCTAATACTAAAGTTTTAGATACAAGCTGTATTATTGATGGTCGGATTGAAGCACTTTTAGAAACCGGGTTTTTAGAAGGGCAAATTATCGTACCGCAATTTGTCTTGCAAGAATTGCAACAAGTAGCTGATGCGAGTAAAGACCAAAAACGGGTCAGGGGAAGAAGAGGATTAGAAATTCTCAACCGCATTAAAGAAGCTTATCCAGAACGCATCCTGATTAATCCTTCTGATTACGAGGATATTCCCACAGTTGATGCGAAGTTAGTCAGATTCGCTCAAGATATCAACGGCACATTGCTAACTAACGACTACAACTTATCAAAAGTTGCTAGCGTTCAGAAAGTACCAGTTTTAAATGTCAATGACCTAGTTAACGCCGTCCGTCCCACCTATTTACCTGGCGATAACCTCGATTTGAAAATTCTCAAAGAAGGTAAAGAACCCAGCCAAGGAATCGGCTACCTAGATGATGGCACAATGGTTGTTGTTGAGGAAGGTAGTGGTTATGTAGGCGGTGAACTGCGAGTAGTAGTCACTAGTGCTTTGCAAACTACAGCAGGACGCATGATTTTTGCTAAACCACAGGCTTCAGCATTGGCATAAGACAATAGAATGTTTAATCCATCTGAATTTGTGATCGGTGCAGGTTAACTGCACCGATTATTTATTGGGTTCATGAGGGCACATTGGTAACTGCCTATGTAGGGGTGTAAGAATTATTTTATTGCAAGAATAATTATGGTAGTTTGCATAAAAGTATTGTCTAACCTTAAGGGCACAGTTGTTCACCACCATTGGCAACTTTATGTTTTTTCTCACCTACTCAAGAAAGTCAGGTAAAGCGATTGATTATTTTTTTATTTGGAAGTTCTTGAGATGGGTAAGGTGATAATAAATTCTGTAGATTGACAGGGAGTCGAGTGAACGTGAATTGAACCTCCATGTTTATCTGTGATTACTTGATAGCTAATTGATAGCCCTAAACCTGTGCCTTTACCCACAGGTTTGGTAGTAAAGAAAGGATCAAATAAACGCGATCGCAATTGCTCTGGAATGCCAATGCCGTTATCGCCGATAATAATCTGCACCTGGTTTTCTTCTGTCTTGGCTGTGCGAATCCAAATTCGACTGGGGTTATTAATGATCTCCGCGAAACTGCGACCCTGATTGCTCTCTTCCACAGCATCGATCGCATTTACAATCATATTGAGAAATACTTGGTTAATTTCTTTAGCGTAGCATTCTACTAATGGTAGATCACCATATTCCTTGAACACTGCAATTTCTGGACGTTCAGCCTGTGCTTTCAGTCTAACTTGCAACATCATTAAGGTATTATCAATGCCTTCGTGGAGATTCACAGCTTTGTATTCTGATTCATCCAAGCGCGAAAAATTACGTAAGGATAGCACGATTTGGCGAATCCGTTCCGAACCAATTTTCATCGATTTCAAAATGTTATGTAAATCTTCACTTAAGAAGCTAAATTCTAATTCTTCTAGTTCTAATTGTAGCGATGCGGGGGGATGAGGGTAGTGGGATTGATAGGCACTTAATATGTGCAGTAAATCTTGTGTATGTTGATGAATATAATTTAAATTGCCATGAATAAAATTAATCGGGTTATTAATTTCATGGGCAACTCCTGCTACCAATTGTCCCAACGCTGACATTTTTTCCGATTGAATTAATTGGGTTTGAGTGCGTTGTAGCTTTTGCAGAGTTGTTTCCAGATTTCCCTTCTGTTCACGCAGTTGGTTTTCCATCTGTTTGCGATCGCTAATATCTCTAGCTACGATCACTACCTTGTCTTCTCCCATGCAAGCGACACTGGCATCAAACCAAATTTCCCGATCACTAATTAGTAAACTATACTCAATTTTCTGCGCTTTTTTAGTGGCGATCGCTTGTTGAATGTTCTTCACGAAATAATCAGCCATCTCAGGCGGAAAAATTTCATGGGTAGTTTTGCCGATAATTGTGGTAGGAGGTTTGTATAGTAAGGGTGCGCTACTAGGAGCAACTTGCAAGTATCTGCCATCTACATCTGTGACAATAATCACATCTTCAATGGCATTGAATAATGCTAATAGTTGCTTGCTTTTTTGTTCAGATTCCTCAGTTCGGGCTACAACTTTCTGTGCTAAATTGCGTGAATATGCTGTTAATTGGCAATACAATTGAGCATTTTTCAGGGAAATTGCTATTTGGGCATTCAGAAGTGGAATTAATTGTAGGCGATCGCTAGTAAATGCGTTCTGGAGGGACTTATTTTCTAAGTACAGAATGCCAATTAATTGTTCTTGCTGCGTAATAGGAGTACATAATACCGATTGGGGTTGGTGGGTGGTAAAGTAGCGATCGCCTGCAAATTTCACTGTTTGACTGAATTTATCTAACACAACCATCTGTTGTGTCCGCACTACTGTATCAATTAAAATTTCGGGAATTTCTTGGTATTGCTCAAGGGGTATTTCTAAACTTTGGATCTGTTTAATATCTCCCTGCGCTACTACTAACCATTGTGTATCTTGGTAAAGAATTAAACAACCGATTTGCGCTCCCATTGATGCGATCGCTATTTGCAAAAAAGTTGTTAATAGTTTCTCTAATTCTATTTCCCTCGATAACTGATATAGTTCTGCACTCATTTCATCTTGTGGAATACTTACTAGAGTCATATCCTACTACTCGAATATTGATATTTTCTAGATTTAGTATTCCCAAATCTGCAGCAGAGATTTAGTCTAACTTCCGCCGATGCAAATGTAATACCATTTTGAAAAAATAACGCGACAGATGAGTAGGGGCACGGCACCAGTAAGATATTTGATATGCCAAAAGATTGAGGATGCCGTGCCCTTACAAAGAATTTATCTGTCGCCAACATTATTTGAATTGGTATAATAAACAGATTTTTAGCCTTTGTTACGCAACGAACCTAGCTCTTGATTTCACCTCGGAGGCATCGATAGACAAAGTATAAAAATTGCAGCGAAGGTGAGCGAAGAGGGGTTTTGATGCAGCCAAGAAATTGCAATTTTACCAAGTAGTGTAGGTTTTATTAAATTTAGGAATTAACCGCTAGCTCTCATAAATTTCTAATGGCAAGTTATCAGGGTCTTTAAAAAAAGTAAATTTCTTGCCTGTAATTTCATCAATTCTAATATTCTCAACTTCTATACCTTGGGATTGTAAATCAATTACAGTTTGCTCAATATCATCAACTGCAAATGCTAAATGTCTTAACCCACAAGCTTCAGGCGTGCTAGGTCTTTGCGGCGGATGAGGAAAAGAAAATAATTCAATTTGACTATTCTCGCCGACTCGTAAATCCAGTTTATAAGAATTGCGGTGTGCGCGAAAAGTCTCTTCAATAATCGGAAACCCTAATACCTCTACATAAAACTTTTTTGAACGTTCGTAGTCAGAACAAATGATGGCGATATGATGAATGCCATTGATTTTCATAAATTACGAATTACGAATTAAAAATTATACTCACCCTAGCAATTATTCTTGTAAAACTGTCTTTGAGACAATTCTAGTTTTCTTCCGGTCTGCTTCCGAAAGTTCTTCCCCAGCTTGTAGGCGAGTGGCGGAAGTTTGTAATACTGTGGCTGCACCTGTATCTCCTATTTGCAGGGCGGTTTTGGCGGCGGTTTGCAACATTGTGGCTGCACCAACGCGATCGCCTTGTTGCAATTTGGCTTCTGCTAATTGAGTTTGGCGATATTTGGCTAATGCCAAAATTGACTGCTGTACCTGGGGATTAACTGTTGGTTGGTAAACTCGCACCACATCTGCATACACAGGTGCGATCGCAGAAAGTAAGCCTTGTTGATCTCCGGCTGGATCGTCGTAACGAATTTGAATTTGCCCGATTTCTTGTCTACCTTCTGGTAATTGACCAAGATAAATATTAGCTAACACTACCCGTTCCACATCTTGCATTAAGTCTCCCAAGCGCACGGCAAAGCGTCCATCGGCTTCTTGTTGCACTGGTAACTCAATGGTATCTGGGGAAACTTGGGCGATGGGTTTGAGTTCTGCTAGCCGCACATTTGGCATTAAGGACAATAGCAAATAGGCGTTAGTTAAGCCTACAGATTGAATCCGCCTAAATAAACGGCTAAATTCATCAACGGCTTGTTCTGGATGCTCAATATAAGCTAAAGTTCCACCACCAGCATCGGCAATTTTTTCGAGTAAATCCTGGTTCCAATTAGTCCCAAATCCCAAAGTATTCAGAGTCAGGTTCAACTTAGCCGCCTTATGCGCCAGTTCCAGACAGCGTTTATTGTCATCGGGGCCTAACTCCCACTTCCAAATTTTCAAGCTGCTTTCACCCTGTCCATCTGTGAGTAAAAACGCCTGGGAAACAGTTCCTTTGGTTCCTTTCATCAGTTCTGTAATTCCCAAGCTTAAACCATCAGCAATTACCGTCCCACCGCTAGCGTTAAGTTTGCTTTTAATCAGTTTTTTGATGCTGTCTAGGTCTTGGACTTCTTGGTTAGGTACAATCACTTCAGCCGCACCAGCAAAGGCGACTACCGAAATGCGATCGCCAACTTTGAGTTGATCGACTAATCCCTCGACTGCTTGAATTACAGTATTGATGGGTTTTCCATGCATGGAACCACTTTTATCGAGAATCAAGCATAAATTCAGGGGAAGATAGCGATCATATTCCCCCGTGATCGCAGAAATCGCAATTCCTAGTTGACGCTGGCTACTTGATTGAGCCAGATCGATATTAGTATCACTTAGCGCCGACAGTAATTTTACTTTCATGGGCGTGGTGTATCTTGCAACACTGTTTTGGAGACAATTCTAGTTTTCTTGCGATCGCTTTCGGATAATTCTTGGCCAGCTTGCAATCTGGTGGCGGAAGTTTGTAAGACTGTGGCTGCACCTGTATCTCCCATCTGCAAAGCAGTTTTCGCCGCAGTTTGTAGCATAGTAGCAGCACCAGCGCGATCGCCTTGTTGTAATTTGGCTTCTGCTAATTGAGTTTGACGATACTTCGCTAATGCCAAGATAGACTGTTGCACTTCGGGATTAGCAGCAGGTTGGTAAACTCTGGTGACATTGGCATACACTGGGATGTTCGGTGTCAATAAACCTACTTGGTTACTAGCTGGATCGTCATAGCGGACTTGTAAATTAGCGATCGCTTGTTTACCTTCGGGTAATTGTCCCAGATAAATATTAGCTAAAATTACTCGTTCTGCATCCTTCATCAAGTCTCCCAGGCGCACAGCAAATCTGCCATCGGCTTCTTGTTGCAAGGGTAATTCAATTGTATCGGGGGAAACTTGGGCAATGGGTTTGAGTTCCGCTAGCCGCACATTTGGCATCAGGGAGAATAGTAAATAAGCATTCGTCAAGCCAATTGTTTGAATGCGGCTGAACAAGCGGCTGAATTCATCCACTACCTGATCGGGTTTTTGAATGTAAGAAAGTGTACCTAAACCAGCGTCGGCAATTTTTTCTAAAACATCCTGATTCCAGTTGTCACCAAAACCCAAGGTGTTCAAAGTCAAACTATAATTAGCAGCTAATTGGGCAAATTTCAAACAGCGATCATTATTGCCATGTTCATTTTCACCATCTGTTAACAAAAAGACTTGAGAAACAGTATCTTTTTTACCCTTTGCCAACTCCTCAATGCCCAAACGCAAACCTTCATCAATTGCTGTGCCACCATCAGCAGTTAAGCGGTTAATTTGTCTTTTAATATATTCTGGATCTTCAATAACTTGATTGGGGATCAGGACTTTAGCCCGGTGATCGAAAACTACAACCGTTAGGCGATCGCCTGGTTTGAGTCTATCAACCAAACGAGTTGCTGCTTGCTTGACAGTTTCTAAAGGTCGCCCATTCATCGACCCACTATGATCGAGAATTAAACATAAATTTAGTGGCACATTGCGATCCACAACTTCTGCGATCGCCGAAATGGAAATCGCTAACTGACGCTGACTATTCGTTTGATTTGCATCTAAATTACTATCATTTAGGGTCGGTTGTAAGTTAACTTTCATAACTCAAAGTTCCTAGTTAGGATACAGATATTTATAAATAACTTCAAAGCGTAACATTAGCGCTACGGAAAATAAATAGATTTATAAGCTGTAACGTTTTGAAATGTCAAAAGTCACAGAGACAGGTCTCAAAAAATTTGAGCTTTGATTTTTGACAACCTTAACGAAAAAATATGCAACTTAAAATCGCAGTAGCTTATATTCAGAATATCTTAGAAGCTAAGGATTGGCAGATGCTCACCCCCATGAGCCATTAGCCAGAAATCCACACCTTGAAGATAACTAGCATCGCGCTAGTATGTATTACAGTTAACGGCATAATTTCAGGCGCTCAGTTGCTATGGACATTTCCCCCATCAAGGCTGTTCAAGCCCCCTATTACGGCGATAACTCTTACCGGACACCGCCGCCAGATTTACCCTCTCTCTTATTAAAGGAGCGAATTGTCTATCTGGGGATGCCACTGGTGCCAGCTGTCACGGAATTGATCGTCGCTCAACTCCTTTATTTACAATCAGACGACCCAGACAAGCCGATTAAAATTTATATCAACTCCACTGGTACATCCGGTTATAGTGGCGATCCTATTGGCTTTGAAACCGAAGCCTTCGCTATCTATGACACTATGAAATACATCAAGCCACCCATCCATACTATTTGCATCGGTTCCGCAATGGGTATGGCAGCGATGCTACTCGGTGCCGGTACAAAAGGTTGCCGCGCTAGTTTACCCAACGCCACCATTATCCTGCATCAGCCCAAGAGCTACGCCCAAGGACAAGCAACGGATATTCAAATTCGGGCGAAGGAAGTTTTGGCAAACAAGGCTTCGATGGTTGACATCATACATCGCACCACCGGACAACCCCCAGAAAAAATTACCAAAGATATGGATCGCCTCTTCTACATGACTCCCTATCAAGCCAAGGAATATGGTTTGATTGACCGAGTCTTTGAAAAAGAAGAACTGGCAAATCCACCTCTACCTGCAAGCATTCTTTAATGGGTCAAGAGTCAAGAGTCAATGGTCAAAAGACATTATTATTTGACTTTGGACTTTGGACTTTGGACTAAATACTTAATTACAAACGGAGTAGCGAAAATGCCTATAGGTGTTCCTAAAGTTCCTTACCGGATGCCCGGTGGTCAGTTTACTGATTGGATCAGTATTTACGATCGCCTGTATCGGGAAAGAATTATTTTCTTAGGGCGTGACATTGATGACGAAATAGCCAACCAAATTATTGCCGTTATGCTATACCTGGATTCCGAAGATCCAGGTAAGGATATTTATTTGTACATCAATTCCCCTGGTGGTATGGTCACCTCAGGCTTGGCGATATATGATACCATGCAACACATCAAATCTGATGTGGTAACAATTTGCGTCGGTTTAGCTGCTTCTATGGGTTCTTTCCTATTGGCAGCTGGAACCAAGGGCAAACGCATGGCATTACCTCATTCACGGATTATGATTCACCAACCTTCTGGTGGCACCCGTGGACAAGCAACTGATATCGAAATTGAAGCTAGAGAGATTCTGCGGATTCGTAACCAGCTCAATCAGATTTATGCCAACAACACAGGTCAGACTCTAGCCAAAATTGAAAAAGACATGGATCGTGACTTTTTCATGTCTGCCGCCGAAGCGAAAGAATACGGTTTAATTGACCGCGTGATTGAAGAACGCCCGTAATAGAGGCAGGGGGCAAGGGGGCAGGGAGCAGGGAGATGAGGGAGATGAGGGGAAATTACCCATTACCCAGTCCCCAATGCCCAATGCCCCATGCCCCATACCCAAGACAAATTGTTAAAACTGAACTTACACTTAGAAAATTACTTTTTATTATTAAAAACTCAACTTAAAGCTTTTTGCTTTAAGCTGAATATTCGCTAGCTCATAGCTCAAGATGGATCTTGGAGATTGCTACCGTTTATTGGGTTTAAGAACAGGAGCCTCTTTTGCCGACATCAAAACGTCTTACAGACGATTGGCGCAGCAATATCATCCTGATATCAATCCAGATGACAACCAAGCTAAAGAAAAGTTTATTGCCTTAACCGAGGCTTACAAATTCCTGTTGACGGTAGTAATACCAGAAGACACTTTTGGCCAAAAGTCGAGTCAACAGCCAGTATCTAAGGCTGAGGCAGCAGCAAAGACGGCTTCTCAGCAGGAAGAGAAAGCCACAGCCACTTCAGTAAAAACGCCAAAGCCACCACCTGCGCCAAAGCCACCCAGCGTGACTGCCATAGAACAGCGACTCAAATGGAAGACTTATGAGCAGTTGCAGCGCTTTTTAAAAGAAAAAAGATTTCCCCAAGCGATCGCACTCGCAGAAGCTTTAGCAGATCGTTTACCAGATGATGCAGAAGTTCGCCAGTGGCAAGCTATAGCTTATCAACTTTGGGGACGAGTACTCATCGATCAACATCAAGTGTTAAAAGCCAAAATTTATCTGAAAAAAGCTTTGAAGACTGACCCCAATAATAAAGCTTTATGGAATGAGGTGCAACGCGATTTCCAACGCTTAGATCAGATTTTTTAAGATATTAGGGTAAGCAATACAAAAAAATCAATTATCTACTATCTTTATATTATTAGTGATGCGTTAGGCTAAATGCTTAACGCATCATACTTTTTGTAATTATTAAAATGAGATTTATAGTCATAAAATCAGATTTTTTCAGATATTATATAAATTGTATTAACACACTTAATTAATGCAATATATGATTTTCCCTATTATGGTAGTTCTATTTAGATACTCACCTGGATTATCTGCATACTATCGGCGTTTATCAGCGTTTATTGGCAGTTATTCATTGATTATTTGAAATTTTTACATAAGTCTGTAGTATTATATTTTTAGGCAAATTTTTTGTTTTTAAATTACAGTAACCTCCAACACAATCACCCTAATAGGTAAAAGTTGCTTTGGGTAAATAATCCCTGAATGTAATAGCCAGGGAATAATAAATTTTATTTATGTCAAATCCTTCAATCAGTATAACCGTCAAGCTATTTGCTGCTTATCAAGAAGCGTATGGGACATCAGAACTAGTATTAGAATTTCCCAACGGTACACCAGTGAAAGCAGTATGCGATCGCTTAATTAGCGATCGTCCAGAACTAAAACAATTTCGAGATATCACCCGCTATGGGATTAATCTTATATTTGTGGAACCAGATACCCCTCTGCAAAATGGTGATGAAGTAGTCTTAATTCCTCCAGTTAGCGGCGGTTAAATGATTGGGATTGGGGACTGGGGACAAGGGCAGAAATTCCCATTACCAATTACCCATTACCAAATGACAAATGACAAATGACAAATGACAAATAACCAAAACAAACCAATTGTTTGGGTGCATGGAGACTGTCTGAGCCCCTACAATCCTGCACTGCAAAAATACCCTGATGTGCCAGCTATTTGGGTTTGGGACGACGCTTTAATAGAAGAATGGCAACTCAGCCTCAAACGCCTCACCTTTATCTACGAATGCTTGCTAGAGTTACCTCTAGAAATTCGTCGTGGTAATGTTGCTCAAGAAATTTTAACCTTCGCCCAAGAGCATAATGCCAATTTAGTTGTGACAGTCACTAGTCCCAGTCCCCGCTTTGCTAATATCTGCAACGCAGTGAAATCTTCTTTAGCGATAGAAGTGCTAGAGATAGAACCATTTTTTGATTACGACGGCTATATTGACCTGAAGCGCTTCTCACGCTACTGGAAAGTAGCCCAGAAGTATGTTTGAGACTAGCGAGCTAAGACAACTAGCTGTGTTCTAAACTGAAACTAAGTTGTAAACAATCAATGATGACACAAATCACATTTAAGGTAGAAGCATTTTGGGACTCAGATGCACAAGTCTGGGTTGCAACTAGTGATGATGTGTCTGGATTAGTCACAGAAGCTTCTACGATTGAAGTTCTGACGCAAAAGTTACGAGAAATAATTCCAGAACTGATCATTCTCAACAAAATTGTTCCTCAAGACTATGTAGGTTCTATCACCTTTGAATTAACCAGTCATCGCCAAGAGTTGATAGAGGTAGCTTCATAGATGAGTGTGTCATTTACTCCTGTGACAAATGTATATTTAATTTTGCGTTAGTACTTATCTGTGCGTCCAAGACTGTAATTTTGTACAACTACTAATTTTGGAACTCACTAGCAGAAATTGCGCGAATAATTAGAAAATAAATGCAGTTCGTCATGCTTACTACCTGGAAATGCCGACTAAACTTGCTGATGCACAAAATTTGCTTTCTGACCTAATCGCCCGCTACTCATCTCAAGTAGATTATTTGATGATCCGCCTAGAAGAAGCAGAAGGTACAGACATCTTATTGCGTGGTGATAAAGTAGAAACACTAAGCGAGGGTATCTCCATTGGTGGACATATTCGCGCTTGTTATAAAGGTGGGTGGGGTCTAAGCTGCTTTAATCAGCTTTCGACAATTACAGCACGGATTGAAGAAGCGATCGCAGCTGCACGCATGGTGGGAGATGAAGAAACCATACTAGCCCCCATTGAACCGATACAAGCCATATGCAGCCTACCCCTAACAGGAACAGACCCGCGAAAAATTTCTCTGATTCAGAAAAAGGAATTGTGCGATCGCTATTCTGAGTTACTCAAAAGCGTTGATCCTCGAATTAGTACTACTTCGGTACGCTACGGTGATAGTTCTCAAAAAATCATCCTGGCTACCTCAGAAGGAACATTTATTGAGCAATCTTGGGTAGATATGGAAATGCGCTTCGCCGCTACTGCGAGAAACGGCGAAACTGTACAAACAGGAAGAGAAACTACAGGTTCTCGCAAAGGCTATGAAGACTTAACTCATTTAGACGCACAAGTTAAGAATGCAGCGCAAAGAGCGATCGCAGCGTTATCTCTACCTTCAGTTAAAGGCAATACTTATACTGTAGTCATTGACCCCATCCTAACAGGGTTGTTTGTTCATGAAGCTTTTGGGCATCTTTCAGAAGCAGACATGGCTTACGAAAACCCCGATTTGTTAGAAGTCATGACCATCGGACGGCGATTTGGCCCAGAAGAACTGCAAATTTTTGATGGTGCTGCACCTCCAGGACACCGTGGTAGTTATTTTTACGATGATGAAGGGACACCAGCCACCACCACTCAACTCATTAAAGATGGAGTATTGGTAGGAAGATTACATTCTCGTGAAACCGCAGGCAAATTAGAGGAACCACCTACAGGCAATGCACGTTGTCTTAATTATCACTTCATGCCTATTGTGCGGATGACAAACACCTGGATTGAACGGGGTAAAACACCAGTTGCAGACTTATTTAGCCACATTAAAGAAGGAGTATATGCTCGTAATTGGCTAGGTGGCATGACAAATGGCGAAATGTTTACCTTTAGCGCCGGCGAAGCATGGATGATTAGAAACGGCAAAATTGCTGAACCTGTGCGTGATGTCACACTTTCAGGTAACGTTTTCCAAACTTTAGCTGATATTGAAGCTATTGGTGATGATTTTTACTGGGATGAATCTGGAGGTTGTGGTAAAGGTGGACAAAATGGCTTACCTGTAGGTTGTGGTGGCCCAAGTTTGCGAATTCGGGATGTAGTAGTTGGCGGTGAAGCTTAAAAAATTCATAATTTGTAATTAATAATTCAGTTCAAAATGTACCTTTTTAATTACGAATTAGGAATTACTAATTACCCATTACAAGCATTTTTGCTTGCACCAATTAGCAAGCTGTAAGCTATGCTTTTAAGCATAGGGTAAACACATCTCATTTTTAGCTGTTCGTACCATTAAGAACAGTGAGCATGATTTTCATGACATTGTGTTCATGAAAATTTATTGACATTGGTCATGCTTTGCGTAAATCCTGTTGAGTTTTGATTGGCATTAGCTAGCAGAGGGGAATTTGGCAATTAAAACGGTTTTACTCTGCTGTTAAACAGGATTTAGCTTGAGAGGTATTTCATCGTGGATAACGCTTCCAAGACGCAAAGCAACGCCAGTATTACCCTACTGAGCAGATTAAGTTTAAGAGTTACAAAAAAAAGAATTGTATTTACTAGCTTAATTTTGTTTTTGGTTTCTATAAGTTTAGGTAGTTTCTGGTTTTACAACAGATATAAAGTTGCCAATAAAATGGTAGCCAAACTCCAAGAATTATCTAATGCTGAGTATCCAGCAAATCCAGCATTATTGAGCAAAAACTATCAAAGATATTCTAACCGCCAGTTAACTATTATCAAGAGAGATGATACTCACTTTGATTTTGTACTAGAACCAAAAAACGAAACCACAGCGAAGATAGTCATTAAAAATATTGACCTAAAACTCTTAGTACCCAAGACACCAGAATGGCTCAAAAAAGATAAAGATTTAGCATTAATTACTTTGATTGAGCGTGAATGGAACCGACAACAGGTAACTTTTCCTGCTAACTCAGAAAATATCGAAATCAGTGGTGGTGATGGTTTTGAACAACAAAATCTTACTGAAATCGCCTTAACCAACAATTGCTTAAATGCTGGTTTTTGGGAGATTGCCCTTTTCACTAAAGAAGATAGCAATAAAACCCTTTACTATCAAGGTTGGTTTGATTTTCCCATAGGGCATTATAAAAATATATTTGAAAATGCCAATAAAATTTCTTATTGGGATTATTGGTGGAGATTAGAACATTGGCAAGAACCAAGCGGTGCAATTATTAAGAATAATCTACTTAGAAATGTAATTGATGAAAAGGTAGTCTTAACTAATTTCCCGCTTGATGAAAAGATCATATCATCGGGAGAACAGAGTAGAAAAGTACGCACCACACTCACAAAAAACCTCACAACTTGGAGAGATTTTTATAGCAATCAGCAAGAAATTCAATTTGCTACTTTCCGTAGCCCAGGATTTTATCATCCCGAACAACCTTGGAATACCCAGTACTGGAGAATCGGTAAATTTGAAAAAGCAACCTTGCGGAATATTAAGCCGACTAATAGTCAGTCAACTGTACAAGAAATCGAGTTACTGTTTAGGGATACCAAGACAGGTGAAAAAAACAGATTGTTTATTGGCGGTATAAATCTCAAAGATTTGCCGAAGTTGGCAATATCGGATTATACCAAAGGCTTATCTATGCCATTGGGTATTAGCTTACCTCCATTTTTCCAAAGCTACGAAGATTTACAAAAGAATCATCCAGATGAAAGTCCCTTTTTTAGCTTTTTGGTTGATGCTCAAAATAGATGGATTAATCATCATCAATTAGGGGTTGATGGTTCAATTATGCATCTAGATAAAGATAACCCCAATCTTTTGCATCTTTATTTACTTTCCTATGAAAGGAATACCTTAATTGCACACTTTCTCGTAAATCTGGAATAAATGATGCATAACTAATAAGATAGCCGAATTATGAAATAATTCGGCTATCTACTGAATTTTATAAAAAATTCTTAATTAACTCAAATTTCAGTCCAATTTAACTTGCTTCACTAAAGCTATCCACATATCAGATGGATTTGAGTAATAATCAATTTCTTCAACTTGATATTGATAAGGGTTAGAGCCAGATTGCAACAGAATGTAATCACTGGGTTTAATACCTTTTCCTGTACCAGTCATGTAGCCCCCTAAGCCTCCGTGTAATTGATCAAAGACATAGTCTCTACCACGGACTAATTTACTATAATCGTGTATTTTATGCTTTTGTTTTGATTCATTTAATATAACAAGCATTGGTAAGAACCCACTTACTAAACTGAAGCTGAAATTAAGACCTGTTTTAATAAGAGACATAGTGAGTTCTCCGCAAGGTTACTTTGATAACGAGGGTCGTAACAAGGTTTTAGAACACTAAGCCGAGAGAAGATTGTGTGTGAAATCTAATTAGGGAATAACCTTGAAATTTCTCGAATTACAAACAAAACAATATCCTATAAGTGGCAGAAATTACCCCATATAGTTTAGTTAGTCTTGTTTATTTTTTTGGATAAACCTTAACCTCTAATTAAGCCAAGGAATATCTAACCCAAGTTTTATCTGCACCCTATAAAAATGTAAACTAAAAAACAATTAGCATTTTTTAACAAGGCAAAAAATAATTCTATATTATTATTTAGAATTATTTTTCTCAAAAGTAAATCAGGGCATATATTTTAACGTGTCACAATATACACTATTGTGATACTAATGCTCCATAAATTATGGAAACCAGAAGTAGCCAATCTGTAACTAGTTAATTATCTACCCTTAATATAGAATGCGCTCTTAATAAATAGTCTACATTAATAGTAATCTCGCCGTCTACTGTAAAATTACGAAAATATTGTGTGGATTTGATTGATATTTAAGTTTCTTATGTAGGATATTGGCCGATTAATTAATCGGCCAGTATCTAATATTTTTGCACTAGCGATCGCATGTATTTTAAACAACAAAAATCTTCTATTTGGAGCTATTTGCTTTCAGTGCCTCATCTACGTGCTTAAGTAATAATTCTACAGAATATGAATTATCTAATACGTAATCCGCGAAAGTCCTTTTTTCTTGAATTGACATTTGACTAAGTATTCTGGCTTGTGCCTGTTCCTCACTTAAATGATTTCTTTGTATTAATCTTTGCATTTGCTGTGACTCTGAACAATACACTACCCAAATTTCTGTAACTAAATTAGTCATGTTCGCTTCAAACAGCAGAGGTATGACTAATACTATTGTTGGTGCAGAGGATTCCGCAATTTCTTGGAGGAAGCGATCGCCTACATACGGATGAATCAAACTCTCTACCCAATGACGTTCCTCTGGACGATGAAAAATAATTTCGCCTAGCTTTTGGCGGTTCAAGTTACCATCTGGTAGTAAAATCTCTGAGCCATAACGTTGAGCGATCGCACTCAAAATCGGTGAACCGACAGACACCGCATCTCTAGCATAAATATCTGCATCTAATATTGGTAGATTGTAAGCACTAGCTAAGTAATTAGCGACAGTACTTTTACCTGTAGCAATACCTCCAGTTAAGCCAATAATCCGTTTGTTCATTTGTCATTTATTCATGTTGTTTTGTCGTTTTATCGTGTGGTTTGGTATTTGGTGTTTAGGATTGGTATTCTATATCTTCCCATTACCAATTACCAATTACCGATTACCTAGTCCCCAATCCCTAATCCCTATTTTTTGCCCAATTAATTAAAGCTTGAGTTAAGCCATCTAAAGTATATTCTTCTGCTTCTACATCTACTCGTCCGATTAAAGCATGACAAGTTTTTGAGGTTTGAGGGCCAATGGAAGCAATACAAACACCTGCTAAGATATCTGAGTGATTGGTGAATCTACTATTAATTAGTTGGCAGAAAAACTGTACAGTTTTAGAACTGGCAAAAGTAATTATATCTACTGAGTGATTTTGCAGAGCTAATTCGGCTGCTTGGGGAATAGTACTAGGACAGCAAGACTGATATGCTGCAACTTCTATGACTTCTGCATTTTTAGCAGTTAATTCCTTCACTAAAACTTCTCTACCGCCGCTTTCCACTCTAGGAAATAACACCTTTTTCCCCGCTAGATTCTCCGGGAAGTTTTCTACTAAAGAATCTGCAACAAAATTAGGGGGAATAAAATCGGGTTGCAAACCGCGTTGTTTGAGACTTTGGGCAGTTTTTTCGCCAACGACAGCTATTTTGGTATTGGCTAAAGTACGTGCATCTTTGCCTTGTGCGGTTAATCTATCAAAAAAGTAGTCTACACCATTGGTAGATGTGAGAATTAACCAGTCGAATTGAGGTAAATTAGCGATCGCATGATCTAAAGCTTCCCAACTCGAAGGGGGGCCAATTTCTAAAGTAGGCATTTCAATTACAGTAGCACCTACGGCGGTGAGGCGATCGCAAAATTGGCTTGACTGTCCAACTGCACGGGTGACTAAAATTGTTTTACCACAAAGAGGAAGCTGAGAGTTGCCTGACATAGGAGAAGGGCTGAAAGTTTGGGCTAAAGTTAAATTCTCTGAAGATATTGTCTCAGGTTGTAAGTAATTGCGTAGCCCCACCACCTCACCAATTACTATCACCACAGGCGAAAGAGATAAGCCAGCCGTCTGTTCGAGAATATTACCCAGTTGGGCTACCCAAATTTCTTGATTGGGAGTACCAGCCCAGCGAATAATCGCAATTGGTGTCAGACGCGATCGCCCTTGCTTGATTAGCCGATGTACAATCTCTGCAAGATGCTGTCCACCCATCAATATAACTAAAGTTTCCAGCCGTGACAGTGCTTCCCAATCTAAAGCCTCTGGTTCATGGGCTGTTAACACCGCAAAACAACGGCTTAAAACTGGATCTGTCAAGGGAATAGCTGCAAGTAAAGGCGCAGCTAAAGCCGAAGAAATTCCTGGTACCACTGCAAATGCACAACCAGCAGCTTTCAAAGCTTCAATTTCCGCAGTACAGCGTCCAAAAATAAACGGATCGCCTGACTTGAGTCTGACAACTCGTTTCCCTTGCTGACAGTAGTTAACTAATAACTTGTTAATCTCAGCTTGGCTGGTGCTGGGTTTACCACCACGTTTACCGACATCTACCTTTAAACAATCAGGCGGTACACATTGCAACAGTTGCTCATCTACTAGGGCATCGTATACCAATACCTGAGCTTGCTGCAAAAGATTGTAAGCTTTTACCGTGAGGTATGCCACATCTCCTGGCCCAGCACCGACAAGGTAAACTTTACCCATTGCATCAATCATGGCTGAGATTTTTTACTGATATGATTTCCTTTAAATTACTCTTACAGATTTTGCAGCTAAATCAACGCCGCAATACCAAAAATCTGGTGTGTAAAATTGAAATCAATTAATTTGAGAGTTAATCTTTTGCAGCAATTGCTCAATACGCTCAACCATTTCTTGATTATGCTGAGATTGAAATAACTCTCTAGCTTTTTGTAGATTAGCAACCGCTTCATCTCGTTGGTCTTGTCTGCTGAGAGACACACCCAAATTATAATAAGCGAATGCAGAGTTCGGATCTAAACTCAGCGCCTTTTTGTACTGAGCGATCGCTTCTGGAATCTTACCTTGATCAGACAGAGCATTTCCTAAAAGGCTGTATCCAAAAGAATTTTGCGGCTTGAGGTTTATAGCTGCTGTATATTCCACCACAGCCTCTTCCAGCTTACCTTGATCTTGGAAAGCACTACCTAAATAATAGTGTGCTGCTGCATATTGCGGATCGATTTTAAGCGCTTGTTGATATTGGGCGATCGCTGCTTGCGTTTTACCTTGATCGTACAAAGCATTTCCCAAAGCTGCATAACCTGCCGGGTTTTTCGGTTCCAAGCGAATAGTTTCTTGATAATGGGCTGATGCTGCTGCCAATTTTCCTTGATTATATAGAGCATTGCCTAGCCGATAATGAGCCTCAGCGTCATCAGGCGCAAGCCGAATCGCTTGTTGATATTCTGCGATCGCTTCATCTAAACGATCAAGCTTTGTCAACGTCAAACCCAGATTTAAATAAGCTTCAGCGTCGTTAGCATCAATACTAATAGCTGTTTGATAACTAGCGATCGCTTCTTTAGTTTTACCGCGATCGTCGAGAACATTTCCTAATCCAATATAGGCTTTGGCATAGTTGGGTTCCAGTTCAATCACTTTCCGAAAAGCCGTTTCTGCACCTTGTAAATCTCCTTGAATATAGAGATTAATTGCCTTTTCTAAGCTAGCGATCGCGGCTTTATTCTTAATTGCTTTTGTTTGATATGAGTTCTGCAATTTTGCTAAACTCCTATCTAAATCCGTTGCTAATACAACAGTTGTCTGGGTAAAACATAAGCCTATAATTACCGCAGGCAGCAAAGTTTTGATATTTAACATTTTTACTACTTTACCTACATTCTAGTTCAGCTTATCCTGTGTATCTCACAAACAATTTTTCCCATAAAAACTTTATATAAATTTAATTTTGTATATCTTTCACTAAATATAGATTTTTATACTTTTAAGTCGATGTTTTTAGTATCTTACCCAATATAAAAAATGAATTTGACAAATAAATGATTAGGGGCGTACAGATGTGCGCCCCTAAAGATAATTAATGTATGCCAAATATTGTTGAATTGGTACGATTTCCTATCCTAGGAAAAATTGCTGCACGTATATATATTGTATGGATGAAAAATAGATTAGTCTGATGGGTTATACCCCCTAAGAATCAATTCAAAATTCAAAATTAAATACAGCCACCCACAAGGAGGTGGGGTTTCTACTTACCTTAAGAAATAAGGATTTTTTCGCCCAGCAGGGGTGAGGTTTTGAACCTAGCTTTTTCCTATAAATAGATAATAATAGAGGCACAAAATTTTGTGCCCCTAACGATGTACTTCATTTACCTGAAATACGCTGTAAATTAAACCGAAAAATTACTTAGCTTACTTCTCACCCCACGCAAGCATTACGAATTACTAACTACGAATTACGAATTACGAATTACGAATTACGAATTACGAATTACGAATTAGTAATTACTACTTGGATTTAGCATTCATTTTTTCTAAAACCTGAGCAACTTTCTCAGCCTTTTCTGGTTGACGTTGTTTTTGCAATAAATCTTGCGCTATTTGCAAATTAGCCTTAGCTGCTTCTCGTTGTTCTTGCTGCATCAACACATTTGCTAGACGCAAGTAAGCTTGGGGATTTTTCGGACTGCGAAGAATTACATCTTCAAACCATTCTTTTGATTCTACAATTTTACCTTGCTGATTTAAGGTATCTCCTAACAGTAAGCGCACCATATCATTAGTGGTATTACGAGCAATTACTTGGCGAAAAGCAGCTTCTGCGCCTTGATAGTCTTGCTGCTGATAAAGATTGACACCTTTTTGAAATAAATTCGATGTAATCAAAGTTTTGACAGCAAAATAAATTAGTAGAGCAATGCTAGAAGCTACTAAAACAATAGCAAAGATATCAATGGTATGAAAATTATTGAGCATTTTTTTAAGCCAAAAGACAGGCGATCGGGAAAATCAAATATTCGATAAAAAACAGTTTCCAGATAAATTGGTAAAATTGAGCGATCGCACTTTTTTCTTGCAAGTCCACTCCTAAACTCCGCACCCACAGAACACACAGCACTACTAGATGGGTAATTACCAAAAATAGTATATTAACCGAGGCTAAACGCAACACACCCACTAAAATCATACCCACATAACAGATAGTGAGTACCCCAAGCGCTATATTAAATACGGTTTGCGGCCCTAGATGGATAGTCAAAGTTCTGATATTGTACAAGCGATCACCTTCCATATCGGGCACATCTTTAAAAATTGCGATCGCAAATGTAAACACCAAAATAAATACTGTTAGCACCCAGACTGTAGCGGGAATTGAGGTATTCTTGTGTGCTAACCAACTAAAGTGCAAAAATAGCCCTAAATTAACAATTGTTCCCCGCACCGAAAAAATACAGAAAGCAGCCCAAAAGGGAAACCGCTTCAAGCGAATTGGTGGTAAAGAATAAGCAGTACCAATTGCCAAACTAATAGCCACCATGCCAAGCAGAAATGGCCCAGATAGTGCAGCAATGACTAGCGCCAAAATACCAGTAATCGCCACAATTATCTGTCCCTGTTTTTTAGAAAAATCCCCTGATGCTAGTGGTAAATGCGGCTTATTAATCTTATCTATTTCAATATCTTCTAGTTGATTCAACCCCACAATATAAACATTGCCGCACAAACAAGCAAACCAAGTTGCTAAAACAGCAGAAAAAGCATAATTGCTATTTCCCACAGCCACAGCAATTAAATACAAAGCCAACACACTCAAACTCGTACCAATAATTGTGTGTGGACGAGAAAATTGCCAAAAAGCATCAAGCCAACGACCCCAAACACCAAAAGGCTTTTGCCCAGAATACTGATTCATAAATAATTTTTCGATGCCAAATCTTCAATATAGAATCTTGGGTGAACAAACAACTAGTACCGCAATGCGGAAATCAAAACTTGTATAGACGCGATTAATCGCGTCTACACTCAAAAGTCATTGCTTCCCCCTGATTTCCCCATTCCCCCATTCCCTCACTTATCCCCGCACAGTAACCCAAACCGAATCAAACCACGCTGATAGCCTCGACTCATCAAACCTAGAGACAGCGCCCCAACAATCGTAGTCCAACCCGCAGTTAATAACCCCCAAATCGCTTTAGGCGTAAATGCTGAATCAATCACAAAATCCCAAAATGGGGCTACAGCTTGTGACCAATCAGCCGTGCGAATATTTTTTAAGGAAATTTGATTAGCGATCGCAGCATATTCTGGCAGTGAAATTACGTAGGGTAAACAATACACTTGATAAATATCATGTAAGTGCTTACGTTCATCGTCGGTCAGTGGTGCATTATCAATTGGGCGATGACACCAAGTCACCATAATCAACTTTCCACCAGGTTTCAGCACTCGGTAGCACTCTTGTAGAAACTTGATTTTATTGGGCATATGTTCGCCACTTTCCAAAGACCAAACTAAGTCAAAGCTATTGTCAGCAAAAGGCATTTCTTGAGCATCTGCGACCAAAAATTGACTTCTATCACTCAAATTTAGCTTTTGGGCGCGTTCGGTAGCCCTATTCGCCTGTACTGGACTGAGAGTGATTCCTGTCGCCTTAGCATCAAACTTTTCTGCCAGGTATAGCGAACTCCCACCAATACCACAGCCTACATCCAAAATATTCTCTGCTGTTTCTACTTCTGCCCAATGGAGTAATTCCTCAATTAAATCAATTTGCGCCTGACGACGGTCTTTTTTCTCAGTACCGTCTGGCCCGTAATAGCCATGATGCATATGTTCGCCCCAAATCTCTTCCCAAAGACCAGAGGAAGCATCGTAAAATTGCTGAATTTGTTGGTACAGTGTTGTGCTCATGAAGAAAGCAGTGTTATGAAAAAGCAGAACTGAAATAAACCTACTCGTAGGCTACCATGTGTGTTTTTAATTAAAGAAGGGTATTTTTGGTTCCAAGGAGGGGGAAGCCCATTTATACCTGTGAGTACAAATAATTAAATGCACCGTGAACGGCTGTAAGATATGGGAATTGATACAGTCAGCCACCAGAATTCTCAGTAATTGAGGATTTTTTCATTTGGAATTTGGAATTGTAAATTATTTATGACTGTTGCCCGAACAATTTGCTTAGGATTTTTGGCAGTCATTACAGTAGGTACTCTCCTACTGATGATGCCTTTTTCCACTGCTAGTGGTAATTGGAACGATCCAATTGTGGCGCTGTTCACCTCAACATCCGCAGTTTGTGTAACTGGTTTATCGGTAGTTGATCCTGGGACTTATTTTTCCTTTTGGGGTCAATTCTTTATTTTGCTATTGGTTCAGATTGGTGGTTTGGGCTACATGACAACCACCACCTTTTTAATTTTGCTCATTGGGCGCAAATTTGACTTAAGAGACAAAATCGCAATTCAACAAGCTTTAGACCGACCAGGAATGAGTGGTAGTAACCAAGTCATTCGCTCTATTATTGCCACTACCTTAATTTTTGAACTCACGGGTGTATTCTTACTACTACCAGCATTTGTCCCTACTTACGGTTTAGATCAAGGACTATGGTTAGCAATTTTCCATAGTATAAATTCTTGGAATAATGCAGGTTTTAGCCTTTTCAAAGATAACTTAATTGGCTATCAGACATCAGCTCTAGTAGTATTTACCGTTTCAGGCTTAATTATCTTTGGTGGGATTGGCTACCAGGTAATTTTAGAAATGTACTTTTGGTTACGTGATCGCATCCAAAAGAAAACAAAAAACCAAATATTTTCTCTCGACTTTAAAGTTGCCACTAGTACAACTTTAATACTATTATTTATCGGGACTATTGCCTTTTTAGCTATCGAGTTCAGAAATCCAGAAACCTTTGGAGGCATGAATTTACGTGACAAATTTTTATTAGCTTGGTTCCAATCGGTAACACCTAGAACAGCTGGCTTTAATACCATCGATATTGGCAAAATGACCACTGCTGGTTTATTTATCACAATTGCACTGATGTTTATTGGTGCTAGCCCTGGTGGTACAGGTGGCGGTATCAAAACTACAACTTTAAGAGTTCTCACCAGTTGCACTCAATCGATTCTCCAAGGCAAAGAAGAAGTTTTATTATATGAGCGCAAGATAGCTATCTCTCTAATTCTCAAAGCTGTAGGTGTGTTAGTTGGCTCTGTAGCTACTGTAATTTTATCGACCGTTTTAATTTCCCTCACAGATCCAAAGTTAGATTTCATTCAAATTTTATTTGAAGTAGTATCTGCATTTGCAACAGTCGGGCTTTCAACAGGTATTACTGCAACTGTTTCCACCGCCGCCAAACTAGTCTTAATTGCCACAATGTATATTGGAAGAGTTGGTGTATTGCTCCTCATGTCTGCTATCCTGGGAGACCCTCGCCCTACCAGAATTCACTACCCTGAAGAAAATCTACTAGTGGGATAATTGAAGTCAATAGATAGGTCAATATTTCATCCTAGTAGCTACTACACAAACTGCTACAATTTACACTACCAATTAAAAATCGATGCTTGAATCTGTGACCAATTAAATTTATCGTTGAGCAACAAGAACATTATTAGGTGGGCATCTTGTCTGTCCTCATAAAACAACTTCAAAATATACTGACTTACTTAAGCCAGTATAAATTTTTCGCCATCAACAAAGGGTGTACTAATAAAGGATAGTAATTGTGAATCTTTCAGCCTTAAACTTTTTTCGCAGTTTACGTAAAGACAACCACCAATTTGCAGTCATTGGTTTAGGTCGCTTTGGTCGCTCTGTATCCTCTACATTGCATAGATTAGGTTATGAAGTATTGGCAACAGATATAGATGAAAAGCGAGTATCTGAAGCACTTACAGAGCGTATAGTTGGTCATGCATTACAGCTAGACTCCACAGAACCAGCAGCACTTAAAGAAGCCGGCATTTTTGAATTTGATACTGTAATCGTAGCCATCGGTAATTATATTCAAGAAAGTATTATTACTACCTTAAATGTCAAAGAAGGGGGCGTACCTCATGTAGTAGCCAAAGCTTCTAGCGAAGTTCACCAAAAGCTATTAAAACGAGTGGGAGCAGATCATGTAGTATTTCCAGAATACGAAGCAGGATGCGCCCTTGCACGTACACTTACTAAACCATCAATCCTAGAACGCTTTGACCTCGATCCAGACAACAGTATTGTCGAATTGATTGTACCTGACGAATTTCATGCCAAAACCATCACAGAGTTGCAATTGCGTAATCGCTATGGCTTAAATTTAATTGCAGTCAGCCAAGATGGTAAATTTATCATTAATCCAGAACCCACCAAACGTTTAGAACGTGGTTCTGCGATGGTAGTAATTGGTCACAACAAAGATATCAATCGCTTGCCAATTTGAGTAAACTATCAAATATTTCAGCAGACTGGACTTGAATAGTTACTCTACAATATCAGCGTATTAGCAAGCAAATATCAAGTTGGCTGCAAATGAGAATTTAACTTATTGAATATTAAAACTGCATTGCCAAATAGTAATTTAATTAATTGCTATTTAGTAAATTAGTAATATTTTAGTGGGTAAAAAATTTTCATAAATGCTTATTGCTCCACAATCATGTTATCTTTAGTTAAAAAGCCTAATTGCAATTGTTGTAGACAACTTCATACGTAGCAGTACGCAAAATCCACAGGGTAAAATTCCATCTGGAAAGTTTTCTTAACTTGCACAAGTTTTTGAAAAACTCGGTATATCTTTATACCTTCTTCTCTATCACCCCCCGGATACTCTGCGAGTTCTCCTGTAAATTACAGCAGTTGCACATGGGGATATGTTCCCCGGTTGTAGTAAGTAGCGTGGAAACCTTCTGCTTACCATTCACTGTTGTACCTGTTCCTTTTATACGAGAGTCATTTCAGCAATCAAAGCAAACTCCTGTAGCTTATTTCCATCAGCCTCAGATTTTCCTCATTTTTCAGGTTTAAGTTAGTAAATAACAAAATAACCTGTAAATTTATACTTGCTGATTTCTTAATTTGGATACCCTAATATGTAGTAAATATGACTTTTATAACAGCAAATAGCGATTAAATGAGAAATAAACGCAGATTATAGATATTTAACCGAATTAATCTTGAAATTACCTAATTTATTTCTTAAAATCGTTAATTTTTAAAGCTAATAATCAGTCTGTGATGCTATAACAACTTACTTTTTAAGTTCTCCAACTATATGATACAAGCCAAACCTTTTCTAGTTGAAATTTTAATTTCTCGCATGAACATAAGATAACTTAACAATATTCATGGTTTTTTAAAGTTATTGTTACGGTTACTGAATAACCAGCAATTTATTGATATTACAAATATTTAGACTAACAGTGTATGCAGCATTAAATTACCACTGACAGAACTTTATATATGCTACTAAAGTATTTAAATATAGTATTTTTATTTGAAGAAATAAAAACAAAAAACAATTGATAATTTCGTCGATTAAAAGTAATAATTCCTTATTTATACGGAAGTTTTTTTTCCACAAAACAAGCTAGATTTCTAATTACCCAATGAGTTAAGCAGTGCAAACAAATAAGAAGTCTTTCTGATGCATAAAAGTCTTGGCGTTCAAGAATTAATACTGCTTAAGATGAAAAAGATGTCTTTAAACCTATACTGGAAAAATTTTGGAGTTCGATGAGTAATTGAACTGAGCAAATAAGCTTCCTAAGACTGTAAAGTTTTAGGCTAATTTAACTTGGCAATTGCCAGATGAATGGCTAAAAAAAATCCTGCGTGTTTCAGCAGGAAAGAATTCGATTGAATATATACACCTCTATCATGCCAAAAACCAAGAGATTTATCAAACAGCCTTCAAAGTTCTACCGTTCTTTGGTAGCAACAGTATTATTGGCTAACGGCATTTTCCAGTTTGTTACACCTGTATTAGCTGAAGGGACAGCTGCTGGTCAATCAATCAGCAACACAGCAACCGCAACTTACGAAGATCCCAACAATCCAGGAACAACTATTAATGCAACCTCTAACACTGTAACTGTGACAGTGGCAGAAGTTGCAGGTATTACCTTAGCACCTAAGGGCGTACCAGAAGATCAGACTCCTGCTGATCCTGTTAAGGTCGGTGATTTAATTATTTACACATACGAAGTCAAGAACGTAGGTAACGATCCCACCAGATTCCGGATTCCTAATTTAGCAACCACAACTGGGCCTGGTACTGTTTCTGGCACGCTTCCTGGTAGTACCACTAGTGGAGAACTGCAATATAGTACTGATGGTGGTACAACCTGGCTTAACTTCAATGCTGCTGAGGTCGTCACACCTTCAGTTCCAGTTAACGGTACTGTATTAGTACGTGTACCAGTTACCGTCCAAGCCGGTGCCAATACAGGTGACCTGATTACAGTTACCCTAGGTAACACACCAGGTAATGCTCAGAACGTAGAACGCATAGGCAGTAATATTAACGGTGGTGACGTTTACACCGTAGATAACGCAGATGGTACTCCTGGTGAAATCTCTGGCGCACCAGTCAATGGAACTCGTGAAGCTAGCGACATCCAAGAAATTAAAGTTGGTGCTGTCCAGAAGAATCTAGCCTTAGCAACATTATTGAAAACTCGTGGCGCTTACGTAGATAATGATGCAGCCCCTGGAACACCAACACCTGCCAATCTCTCAGATGATAGTGTTACCTATAATTTGAGCGTCAGGGTTGAAGGCAATGATGTAACTGGTTTAGGTATTACTCCAAATCCGCTAGCAGGTACTACAGGTATCAGCGTAGATGGCAATACCACCAAAAATTACATCTTAATTTCTGATGATATTCCTGCAGGTACAGTCTTAAAAGCAGCACCAACAGCGCCTGCAGGTTGGAAAGCAGTTTACAGCACTACAGCTATTGGTTCAACTAAGGCGAATGATGGTACATCAGTACAGTGGAAAACCTTCCAAGCAGGCGGTACTTTACAAGGTGCTGATACCTTAGCATCTGTAACACGTGTGGGTTTTGTCAAAGAGACTTTAGTAGCTGCTGATAATATTCCTGTAAATACTACTTTGACAGGTTTCTCAATTAAATTAGGTGTTGTCGGTACACCAGCAACTTTATCTATCAACAACATCGCGCAAGTATTTGGTCAAACACCTAATGGTGGTTTACCTGTGTACGATGAATCTGGTGACCAAAATCCCAGTAACTACGACGGGCCTGTAGGTAGTATGACACCTCCTGCTGGTACAGATCTCAATAATGATGGCCTACCTGATAGCGCCACAGCAGTGAATAATACCGTTACTAATGGTGTTGCTGACCCGACTACACAAGGTGTTGATGCAAGTAATGACAACACTGGTGCTGGCCCTGGTGGTGAAGTTAATACCTTCCAAATTCAAGCTGCTACAGCTGCATCTGTACTGAATGGGCCTTTAAATGCACCTGGTGCAACTGGGCCAGATGGTACAACTGCAACTGACTTTACCAATAAATCTTCTTTAATTCCTGCCAACACATTACCTGGTAGTAAAATTGACCCCTCACCAGTAGGTTTCACCAACACATTACAGAACACTGGTACAGGAACAGGTAACATCACGCTTACACCAATCACACCAGCCAATCCTTTAGACTTACCGACTGGTACAACAGCAACTGTTACCTTTGGTAGTAATTCTGCAGTTTATACTTATACTCAAGGTTCTGGTTTTACCCTGACTAGTGGTACGGCAATTACAATCTCCAACGTTGCACCGGGTGCATCTACTAGCTATGGTTTAGAAGTTAATCTACCAACCGGTACCAAGCTGTCAACTGATACTTTGACAGATTATGCAAATGATGCAGAATTTGGTTACCCTGTACCGATTCAAGCCACTATTACTGTTGGTGCAAATACATCCACTAACGTCACTATTGACCGGGTATATACTGGCTTCCTCAAATTAGTCAAAGTTTCACGAATCTTACAAGGAAGTGGGCCAGCAGTAGGTGCAGGTCAGGATGACTTTGAAAGTACACCGAAGTACACAAATGCCAACGGTGTAGATATCGATCCAAATTCTAACGTTGCTGATGTACCCAGAAATCCTGCACCTGGAAATATTATTGAATATCAGATTCGATACACAAATATTTCCAATGTCCAAGCTGGTGCTGGTAATGTGGTCTTGAATGCTGGCAACGTCGTAATTACTGAAGATGGTACAGCATCTCCCAATAATTGGGCAGTAGACAATGATGGTAACGGTATCATTGATACTAGTAATATAACTAACCCGCAGGCTGTGGATTCTGCGAGTGGAACCATCCAATTCTTCCCATCTGGTAACCAAACTGGAAGCACTCAAGCGACAGATGTTACCAAGTATGTAGATACTGCTAACGGTAATGTTATACCGCAAGAGCAAAGAACATTTACCTTCCAACGTCGGGTTAACTAGAACCTTTCACCCCTCTTTTCTAAGGAAGAGGGGTTAACAAGTCCGTAGTCATGACTACGGACTTAGAAAAATTAATGAAATAGACCACTAGAACAATTTTCTAGCATCAGTAGGGAAAAATAAATCACTTATCAACATCTGAAAATATTCTGAGGTTTATTGACATGAAGCGTATTTCTATTGCAGGTGTGGGAGCGATCGCTTTAATTGCGACAATTCCCTTTGTAAACCAAATACCAGGAGTAGCAAATATTTGGCAATCGGGAAGTGCGATCGCACAAAATACCAAATATCAAGGTCAAGTGCAGTTGCGCCTAGATGCAGAAAAGCAAGTAATTGAGAAGGATCAGCAGGGTAAGCAAACCAAAAAATGGCAAGCTTTAAAAGGTCAAGCTGTAGTCCAACCAGGAGATGTACTGCGCTACACGTTGAGTAGCGAAAATAAAAATGCTCATCCCGTGAAGAATCTCACTCTCAATCAACCCATTCCCAAAGGAATGGTTTATGTGCTGAAATCTGCAAGTGTGGATGCTAATCCAGAAGCCAAAATTACTTACAGCATTGATGATGGACGCAGCTTTGTAGAAAATCCCACTGTCAAAATTACCCTACCCAATGGCAAAGTGGAAACGCAATCTGCTCCAGCCAATGCTTACACTCATATCCGTTTAAAACTACCATCCGTAGGTGCAAAGTCAATAGTCAAAGCATCTTATCAAGTGCAAGTACGTTAATAAAAGGGATGAGGGACTAGTACCGCTACCGAGTAAGTCAAAAGTCATTAATTATGTCTTCCTCATCTCCCTCATCCCCATTCCCCATTCCCCAAACTCATTCACAGACTTGGTATTTCATAGGAGAAATGTTAAGTGCTATTTCCCCAAATCCAAAAGCATTTCACTCCTAATAGTAGATGGTTGCAGAAATTAACTGCAACGCTTCTTGTTAGCAATATCTTGCATGGTTCTCTACCACTAAGAGCACAAGAAGCTGAAAACCAAACTGTGCGTCCAGCATTTATTAATCAAGCTCAATATACTTATACAGATACAGCTACTAATGAAAAATATGAAGCAACTTCTTCTCAGATTAACCTTGGATCTGATAAATTAGTTGACCCATTAGGTAGAATTTTAGGCTGTAGTGGGCAATTATTACCTGATTATACAGGCTTTTCTATTGCTGTCTATGAACCCAATCCCAACGATCCCACAGGAACAGAATTAGGGCAATTATTACCATTAACTCGGACAGAAGTTCCTGATATTCCTGACAATCAAATACCTGGTGGATTAAAACCAAATACTGAAAATAGTAATCCCTACTTTCTGACTAATAGCGAACCAAGAGGTACTTATAACTTTTTATTAGATCCAAATCAAGGACAAACAAATACAGGTAGCACCTATATTTTAGTCATCAATCCACCTGCAAACTCAATTTACCAACAAAGACGCATCAAGATTCAAATTGTGGAAAACAACGGGGATGACAATAACAGCATCATTAAGTATGTTGCTACTTCCCTGGATGGTCAACCAATCACCACTACAGGCGGTACTAATTTTACAGACACAGTAGCCCTTGTCCCCAACGCAGAAACCGTAGGACTGGACTTATTAGCATTTCGATTCACGACAGGAATGTGTCAACCCAATCAAATACAGATCATCAAAACAGGCGATCGCGCTACTGCTGAACCTGGGGATACAGTTATTTATCGCCTGACAATCAAGAATTTATCGGATGCTGGTTTAAATAATCTGGTAATTACCGATAACTTACCCCTAGGATTCAAATTTTTACCACAATCAATCCGTGGTGAAATAGACTCTCAACCAGTCGCCATAACTTCACAAACCAATGGCAACATTATTACATTAAGTGCAGATGTTACTGCTAGTACCGGAAAAACACTGAATATTGTTTATGCGGTGCAACTTACCAGTGATGCGGTGCGCGGGACGGGTCGCAACAGTGCAATTGTGAATGCACAAAGAACTGATAACGGTTTCAGCACTAAGGATGGGCCAGCCACTTACCAATTAAAAATTCGTCCCGGAATTGTCTCGGATTGTGGGACAATCATCGGTCGCGTGTTTGTTGATAGAAACTTTGACGGTGAACAACAACCAGGTGAGCGAGGAATCCCTAATGCTGTGATTTTCTTGGAGGATGGTAACCGCATCACTACAGACCCCAATGGACTGTTCTCCGTAGCTAATGTTTTACCAGGAAACCATACAGGTGTATTAGATCTTAGCAGCGTCAATGGTTACACTCTAGCTCCTAATGAGAAATTTCGCGAACGTAATAGTCAATCTCGCTTAGTGCGTTTAGAACCTGGTGGGCTTGTACGTATGAATTTCGCCGTCACCCCAGCCTTCCCGGAGCAAATTAAGAAATGAAACCCAGACTCCACCATACAACTACTTTCAACCTCAGCTTGATCGGGGCTATGGCAGGAGCCTTGAGTATAATTTTGTACCCAATTGTTGCTCATGGGGAAACTACTGATAATTCACAGCTTGCGGTTGAGGTTAATGACAACTTCAATTTTGCTTTACAGGCTGAGAAGGTTGAACAAATTACAGTCAGTTCAGAAGAACCAGAGAGCAAAGTTCCTGAAACAATAATCGATGTAAATTCAGCTGATATTTTTGCGAACAATCAACAGCAACTTACAACAGCTAGCTTAATTGAGAGTTCATCTATTAATTTTGATTCTTCAACATTTGATACCGAATTTAGCGATCAATACGACACAATAGCTACAACGGTAAGTCAGAAAGAAACACAGCCTTCTTTAGGTATACAACCTTTTCAGCCAACAGTTGAGACCACATTACCTAGAGGCTTATCCAAAATTGCGGCTGATGCTTCTAGTAGTACTACGTCAGCAACCACAGAAATCCAAACGTTTCAACCAGCAGTTGAGACCACATTACCTAGAGGCTTATCTAAAATTGCTACTGATGCTTCTAGTGAGAATACATCAGTATCAACCGAAATCCAAACGTTTCAATCAACAGTTGAGACCACATTACCTAGAGGTTTATCTAAAATTGCTACTGATGCCTCTAATGAGAGTACAGCAGCAACAACAGAAATCCAAATATTTCAACCAACAGTTGAGACCACATTACCTAGAGGTTTATCTAAAATTGCAGAGGGAGTCAAAGAGAATATAGATCCTAATTCCCCATCTCCCAATGCTTCCCCTATCTCCACAGGAGTGAAAATCCTGACCCCAACAGCTGACAGTGTTTTAGATGCACCAGCAACTACGGTGAGTGTACAATTTCCGGCTGGGGGTCAAGTGGAACTGCGGGTAAATGGAACGCTGGTAGACTCTTCTTTAGTTGGACGAACAGAAAGTGATAGTACTACTAACCTAGTAACGCAGACATGGTATGGTGTCTCTTTACAATCAGGAAAAAACACTATTTCTGCACAAATCTTAGGTAGTACAGAACCACCAGCGACAGTGGAAGTAGTAATTAGAGGAACGCCAAAACAACTCACATTAGAAACAGTAGAATCTCGGATTCCTGCTGATGGACGTACAACGGCCACAGTAAAGGGTCAATTAATTGATGAAAATGGCAATCGCTCTAATCAAGATGCTGTCATCACTTTAATACCTACGGCTGGGGATTTTGTTGGTCAAGACTTTAAACCCGACCAACCAGGATTTCAAGTGGAGGCGAAAGGAGGGCAATTTACAGCCACACTGCGTTCTAATCTGACAGCCCAAACTGTCAGAATTCTGGCCAAGGTGAATGATCTAGAAGCCTTTACCCAACTGCAATTTGAAACAGCGCTACGTCCTAGTCTGCTTACTGGCGTAGTCGATTTGCGCTTAGGTGCTAGAGGTACAGATTATTATGGCAGTTTTCGTGATTTTCTCCGTCCAGACAGAGATAACAGAACCCAATTAGATTTTCACTCCGCAATATTTGCCACTGGCGCGATTGGTGATTGGTTATTTACTGGCTCTTACAATAGTTCTCGCAACCTCAACCAGGACTGCAACTGTGAGAACCGTCTATTTCGTAGTAACCAATTCAGCGAGCAAAACTATCCTGTCTATGGGGATAGTTCCACATCTACCGTTGTTACTCCTTCTATTGATAGCGTGTATGTACGTTTTGAGCATTCATCTGGTATCCCAGGGTCTACTCCCGATTATTTTATGTGGGGTGACTATAATACAGAGGAATTTGCTAGATCATCGCAGCAGTATACTGCTACTACCCGTCAACTACACGGTTTTAAAGCCAACTACAACCTAGGAAATCTTCAATTTACAGCATTCTATGGCAATAACCTCCAAGGTTTCCAACGAGATGCGATCGCTCCTGATGGAACTAGTGGTTATTACTTTCTGTCTCGCCGCATCTTAGTTCCTGGTAGTGAAAATGTATTTTTGGAGTTAGAAGAACTCAACCGTCCAGGGACGGTACTACAACGTAAACAACTAGGCCGAGGTTCAGACTACGAAATCGATTACGATCGCGGAACTCTATTATTCCGCGAACCGATTCTCCGTACTGATATTGACCAAGAGGGACAAGTTTTAGTCCGTAAGATTATTGTGAGCTATCAGTATGATACTCAAGATTCTAATAGTGATATTTATGCAGGTCGCTTACAATACAACTTCTCCCGCGCTGTCAATCAGGAAAGTTGGTTAGCTGCAACCTACGTCAGAGAAAACCAAGGGGTGCGCGGCTTTGAATTATATGGCGCTGATGCCATGATTGCTTTAGGTGGTAACAGCAAGTTAATAGCAGAATATGCCCATTCCACCAATAATTCTGATGTTATGGGTAAGGTTAGCGGTGAAGCTTACCGCTTAGAAGCTGAGGGACAAATTTTTCAAGGTATCCAAGGTCGTGCCTATTATCGTTATGCTGGCACGGGTTTTGCCAATAATGCCACCATCAGCTTTGTCCCAGGTCAAACTCGTTATGGCGCACAATTAACAGGTCAAGTTTCTGCAACTACCAATATCCGACTGCAATATGACCACGAAGATAACTTTGGTATTGCACCTCAACCCCTAGATACATTTGAAGAACTGTTTTCACCACGTTCTCAAGCTGTTCCTGGTAGTCAAGTAAATAATTCACTGACAACGATTTCTGCCGGGATTCAACAACGCTTTGGTCGTAACACTATAGATTTAGATTGGATTCATCGCAACCGGGAAGATCGGATTCCTGCAAATGCGCTCAGTAGTAATTCCGATCAATTGCGATCGCGTTTGACAGTGCCTTTAGCGAGTAACCTGACTTTCCAAGCGCAAAATGAACTGACTTTATCATCAACCAAGGATACTGTTTACCCAGACCGGACTATTTTTGGACTCAACTGGGCTGTCATACCTGGGATTAATATTAGTCTTGCCCAACAGTTTTACAGTAGCGGTCAATTGTCCGGTAATTCTATTACTAGCCTCAGTGTCAATGGCGAACACAAGCTTGGTACTGATACCGTCTTGACTGGTCGTTACTCAATTTTGGGTGGTGCTAATGAAATCACTACTCAAGGAGCCATAGGTTTGAATAACCGTTGGTCTATTGCGCCTGGTTTGCGGTTAAATCTGGCTTACGAACATGTATTTGGCAGCTTCTTCAAAAAGACTGCAGCAGGTCAACAATTTAGCCAACCGTTTGCTTCCGGTCAAAGTGCTTCTGCTATTGGGTTTAATGGTGGTGATAGCTACAGTGTTGGGCTGGAATACTCTGATAATCCGCAATTTCAAGCCAGCGCCCGTTATGAGTATCGTAGTTCCGCCGGTGGTTCCAATACTGTAATTTCAGCAGCTGCAACTGGTAAGATTTCTCCGTCGCTGACAGCTTTAGTACGTTATCAACAGGCAAACTCTTCTAATCAAAAACTTACAGGATTAGGAGATACAGTCAACCTCAAGGTGGGTTTAGCCTACCGTGACCCCCATAGCGATAAATTTAACGCTTTGTTGCGTTATGAATACCGTCAAAATCCCGCAACTATTCCTGACACTATTTTGTTAGGTAGTGGTACAGGTTCCGAAGATCATACCTTTGCGTTAGAGGCTATCTATGCTCCCAACTGGCAGTGGGAATTTTATGGCAAATATGCTTTACGTAATAGTACCTCTTACCTAGCCAGCGATTTAGTTGGTACTACTACAGTTAACCTGGCCCAATTCCGCGCAACCTATCGCTTAGGGTACAGCATGGATTTGGTGGGTGAAGCCCGTTTCATTAATCAATCTACCTATACAGAAACAGGCTTTGTCATTGAAGCTGGCTATTACCTCAGCCCCAATTTGCGCCTCGCAGCTGGATATGTTTTTGGACGAGTTGATGATCGAGATTTTTCTGGTACTCGCTCTGCAGGGGGGCCATATTTAGGTATCACGCTGAAGCTTAACGAATTATTTGATGGTTTCGGGCAGCAAAAAGTTACCCCATTCCAGCAACAAGAATCGCAAGTACCAGGAAAGTTAAGAATATGACGAAATTTATACGTATTTTTTTAAGTATCTCAACCTTAAAGTCAAACAAATCACACACCATCAAGGCTAATAAAAAAAGAAAATTAAGAGGTGAGCAGAGTTACTAACCAAATTACTTTAGATATCAAATTTTACATTGATGAATGCAAGAAATGTTAAATATAATCTTACTTGCAGCAGCAATTATTATAGTCAGCGTAGTGATGATTTTACCTAGTAAAATAAGTAATAAATTATACCGCAATTTTATAATTGGCTTTCTAAGCCTCATCCTATTTATCAGTCCTCTCAATTATCACAACGACATTGTTCTCGCTGCGGGAAATGACCCCTGCGCCACACCCGGAAAAGATGGCTCTGGCACCATCAACGGTATTGTCAATTCCTACTTTGCTGCCAACTCTGGAACTATCAATAGTGGCATAACTTCGATTACTGTCAACGTAGCTAGTAAATTGCCTACCAATGCCCCCAGTATTGCAGTTGGCGATTTACTGATGATTATTCAGATGCAAGATGCTGACATTGACTCCAGCAACGGGGATAGCTACGGAGATGGGATAGGCGGAGATGTGCCAGCCTATAGTAGTCCTGAGCCAACACCGCCTACAGTGGCTACTGATACTCCCCCTTCTACTGGAGCGAGTGGCTTTACGGCAATTAATAATGCTGGACACTATGAATTTGTTGCTGTCACTAGTGTGGCAGGGTCAACAATTGGGATTAAGGGGACTGGAGCTAGTAAAGGATTAAACTATACATATCGCTCTGCAGCAGCAGGCACAAGTGGCAGACGTAGTTACCAGATTATTCGAGTACCTCAATACTCTAGCGTCACCTTGAATGCAGGTGTGACTGCTTTACCTTGGGATGGGACAGTGGGTGGAGTTTTTGCCATAGATGTAGCAGGCAAAATGACTTTGGGTGGCGGCACTATTGTCGATCTCCGGGGTAAAGGGTTTCGTCCCGGAGCAGGTCGTCAATTAAAAGGAACGAGTGGAGGTGCAAATACAGACTATCGCACTAATTCCCAGAATAACAGCACAACTGGTTTTAACGGTTCCAAGGGAGAAAGTATTGCTGGTACACCCAAGTTTGTACTTAATTACTTTAATCCCAGTACCATTAGTGCAACCAACGGTAATCCCACAACGGCACCAACGATTACCACTAATACGGATGAAGGATATCCCAATGGTAGCTATGGACGAGGTGCACCCGCCAACGCAGGTGGCGGTAGCACAGATGGTAATCCCTCTTCTAATGACCAAAATAGTGGCGGCGGTGGGGGTGCCAATGGTGGTGATGGCGGTCGTGGGGGACGAGCCTGGAGTAGTCAAGTGCCATCGGGCGGTTTTGGAGGTAAGGCATTTACCACCGCACTAATTAATAATGGTGAACGCCTATTTATGGGCGGAGGTGGAGGTGCAGGTACAACCAATGATGCTACCACTTCTGTTAGTAGAACCCTGGGGACAAACTATACAGGTTCACCAACCTATGCGAATGGTGCAGATTTTGATGGTAATAATAAAGCAAATAGTACTGGGATATACAGCAGCGGTGGTGCTGGGGGTGGAATTGCTCTAGTGCGCGCTGATACTATCGCTGGCAGTGGCATATTTGATGTCAGAGGTGTACAAGGTTTAAGTATCGCTAATGACGGTGCTGGCGGCGGTGGTGCTGGGGGAACTGTTTATGCTGTTGCCTATGATGTTAAAAGTACTGGTACAACCGGGATTAGTAATCTCAGTGTGAATGCTGCTGGTGGTGATGGCGGTTGGTCAACCTTTAGAGAAGCTCACGGGCCTGGCGGTGGTGGCGGTGGTGGTGTTGTCATTAGTACTAGTGCAGCAGCGACAGTCGTTAGCCTAGCAGGAGGAGCTGGTGGTCAAACTGGATTATTAATGAATGCTAATCCGCGTAACTTTTATGCAGCAGGCGGCACAGGTTTAGTAGCTCCAATTTCTGCCAACGATAGCCCAGGAATTAAAAGTGGTGCTCAGTGCTTACCGAAGTTAACAGTGACTAAAACTACTAGCACTCCCACAATCACTAAACCGGGAACTGGTGCGATGACTGCGACTTATACCATCACAGTATCTAACGCTGCTCTCACATCTTCAGCAACTAATGTGGTAATTTCTGATTTGCTACCTACAGGTTTCACTTATGCTTCGACTACCTCAGTGACGATGAGCAGTGGCGCAACTCGCCCTACAAGCACTAACCCAACTACAGCAGCAACTAATCCTAGTTGGGGGACGTTTACGATTCCGGAGGCTGAGTCTGTCACTATTGTTTTTAAAGTTGATATTCCTAACGCTACTGCTTTAGGAACCTATCAAAACCCAGCCACAGCCACCTATGACGATCCATCGACAAGCGGAACTACAACTGCTAGTTATAATTCTGCCTCAAGTACGGGGGAAGATGTAACGATTATTGGGATAGATTATGGCGATGCACCGGATACCAGCAGTGGTACAGGTGTAGGTGACTATCAAACGACTTTAGCTAATGGAGGAGCCAGTCATAACATTGTTAGTACTCTCAAAATGGGGGCAAATATTGATGCTGATGACGGCACATTGCAAAATGCTAATGCCGATGCCGATGATACAACAGGTACACCTGATGATGAAGATGGTGTGACTTTACCCGCTATCAACACCAGCACCACATCTTACACAGCTACAGTTAATGTTACTAATACGGCAGCAGCTGCTTATTTAGTTGGTTGGATTGACTTTAACAAAGATGGTGTGTTTGCAGCTAGTGAAGGTGTGGCCTATGATTCCAATACAGGTTTAGCAGGTATCCAACCGATCGCAGTTAGTGCTACAGCCCAAAATATCAATATTCAGTGGACAGGGATTACAGGATTAACTGCGGGTGATACTTATGCTCGTTTCCGCTTGAGTGATAGCGCTACACTGACAACCTCTACTCCTAATGGAGCGATCGCTAATGGTGAAGTTGAGGACTATAAAATTAGCATTGGTGCTGTGCCAAATCTCAGCTTAGTTAAACGGATTACGGCGATTAATGGCACAAATATTACCACTGCCTTTGTTAATGATTCCACCGTCAATGATGACGCAACTGGCTGGCCTACGAATAAAGATAAATATTTGCGTGGAGCGATCGCCTGCAATACTGGTAATGCTTGTAACTCAATATCTGGAGTATTCCCCGGAGATAACCTAGAATACACAATTTACTTTCTTTCCAGTGGTACAGATAACCTCAAGAATGTGAAAATCTGCGATCGCATTCCCACAAATACCACTTTCCAAGCAGATACTTACGCCGTCGGTAATGGCATTCTTTTAGGTTGGGATAATACAGCACTAGCTGATCCTAGTACTTCAACAGGAACAGGTAAAGTACAACTTACCAACATTGCAGATAGCGATCGCGGTCAATTCTATAGTGCCGGTACATCATTACCCAATCCCCCATGTGGTGCAGCCACAAATACAAATGGTGGAGTTGTGGTAGAGATGGGTGCTAGCACTATCGTTCCTAAAGCCACTGCAGCTGGGACACCTTTTGCTTCCTACGGTTTCGTCCGCTTTAACGTGAAAGTTAATTAATCCACATTTCGTAAATCAAACATATGTTATTTATTTACTCAGTAATAAACCCAAATTCCTTATTTTTGCCTATAAGTGCGATATAAATAACGTGTTATTATCGCAATCTTTTTCTCATATTCAGGGTTTATACGGAGAAATGCCAGATATGAGTTAGCCCTTCTGCCCATTAGGGGGAGTTACTTTACAGCCAAAACTAGATAATCGCTATGTCAACCTCCTTTCTTCGAGCATCGACTCGCTTATTTTTAACCACTGCCATAATTTGTGGCAGTTTCTTACCTTTACTAAAAACGGTTTTGGCTGATTCGACTCCTCCGGGGACTACGATCGACAATAGCGCCACGGGCAGTTTTGAAGGAGAGACATCAGGCACTACTAATACCGTGACTTCTAACACTGTCAGCGTGCGGCTCGTTTCTAGCAGGAACCCCTATTAAGGGAGGTATGGCTAGAGCATAATTTGAAAGCTGCTTTCAAATTATATAACTGTTCTTTTGATGTAGGTGAGCCTAGTAACCTAGAAAAGCAAGTCCTACCCTTGAGGAGACAAGTGACTCCCTATCTGCCCACAGTGACCATACTCGGAATTATGGAGGCTGAAGCTGGGAACAGGGCACAACCAGAGGTTAAGCAGGAAGACCACACTGGTGCTAACGGGGAGATGGCATGGATAAAACAAGTCCTAGAAAAATGTCTCAGTGTAAAGCTGCAACCTGAAAAACAAAATGCAGACTACATCCTCTTATTCTCGCAGCATCACGCCGACAATAGCTGCAATCTCTGAGGAGAGGATAGGCAAACTGGACTGTCCTAAACCATCAAAACAATCGAAAGAACGGAACGAGTAAAAACGGTATAAGGGTCTGGGGAAAGGTCGAAAACCCACAGTAGGTAAGACGAGATACGGAACTCCCTTGTATCGGGTAGGACAGAGCGTAACTGCTCTGAGGTATTCAGAAAACGCGACTTGGAGTAGAGCATGATTAGGCACAGTAAGAAAATTACTAGTGAATCTTGGAAATCATTACCCTGGAAGAAATTCCGGGCGAACCTTTTCCGCTTACAAAAAAGAGTGTTTAAAGCTGTTCGAGTTGGAGACAAGCGCAAAGCTAGGTCACTACAAAAGCTGATTCTGAAATCCTTTGCAGCTAGGTTTCTGGCGATTCGTCAAGTAACACAGCTAAATGCTGGTAAAAAGACTGCGGGTATTGATGGGAAACTTGCCCTAACCTATGAGGAAAGATTCAACCTTGAATTGTTACTCAGACAAAGAGATTGGTATCACAACAAACTTAGACTGATACCAATTCCCAAAAAGGATGGTTCCATAAGATACCTAAAAGTTCCCACTATTGCGGATAGAGCTTGGCAATGCCTCGCAAAATATGCACTGGAGCCAGCACACGAAGCAACTTTCCACGAACATAGCTATGGATTCAGAACTGGGCGCTCTGCCCACGATGCCCAAAAGCAGATAGCGAACAACTTGTCATCCGTAAGTAATGGCATCACAAAAAGAATCCTTGAGCTAGACATAGAAAAGTGCTTTGACCGGATAAACCACAACACCATAATGGAAAACCTCATCGCCCCCAAAAGGTTAAAAACGGGGATTTTCCGAGCATTAAAGGCGGGGATAAACCCCGAATTCCCCGAACAAGGCACACCACAAGGAGGAGTGGTCAGCCCATTACTAGCAAATATCGCCCTAAATGGTATTGAAGATTTACATCAATATCATAAAGACAAAAACAAAAGGGTAACGCCCAATACGCCTAACACAAAAATAGTAAAAGCCTGTGTTAGATATGCCGATGACATGGTGTTCTTTCTCAGACCGGAAGACAACGCAGACAAAATACTTGACAAAATCAGCCAATTCTTAGCAAAACGAGGACTAAAAGTCAGCGAGAAAAAGACAAAGCTAACCGCCTCGACAGATGGATTTAACTTTCTAGGCTGGAAATTCAAAGTACAGCAAAACGGGAAGTTAAAATGTTTTCCCTCACAGGAAAACTTTAAAGCATTCCGTAAGAAAGTTAAAAGAATCGTCAATAACTCGAATTATGGTGCTAAGGTCAAGGCTAAGAAATTAGCTCCAATAGTTAGAGGTTGGAGAAATTACCACAAGTTCTGCAAAATGGATGGGTCACGATTTTCACTGTGGCACATGAACTACAGAGCATTCAAGGTATTTAATAAAGAAACAAAGCTTGATAGGCGAACTGCCGAAAAGCTCGTAAAACAAGCCTTCCCTGCGGTTTCTTACTCTGAAAATGCCCATATCAAAGTCAAAGGAAATAAATCACCCTTTGATGGAGATTTGATTTACTGGTCTCAAAGGAACAATAAATTATACGACGGCATAACCTCAAAACTATTACGAAAGCAAAACCATACGTGTGGATACTGTGGTCATAAATTGACCTCAGAAGAAAAGGTAGATTTACATCACATAGATGGCAATCATGGAAACTGGAAAGATAAAAATCTGATAGTCGTACATGAAAGCTGTCACGATTATATCCACATGAGCAAAAGACAGAACGAAAATTAGCCGAGACTCTTGTGCGCGAAAACCCCTTTCGTTTTGGGACGAGAGAACAGCCAATAAATAGTTTATGTCTAAGAATATCGGAAGCTGGATGCGTAGAAATACGCACGTCCAGATTTAACAGAGAGGGGCGAGAGATAATACTCTCCCTCGACTCTACCGTCACCGTTTTAGAAGTGGCAGGAATTACGATTAATTCGAGTAGTGTGCCAACTGAAGCCTCTAGTAATGTGACTAATGCGGGCACATATCAAGGAATTGCTGGGATTAATACAGGTGATGTGGCCTATTTTGACTTCACCATTACTAATACTGGCAACGATCCGACGCAATTTTTTATCCCTGGTACAGCCACAATTACAGGTGGAACATTAGAAGGCATTCAGATTATTGCTGTTGATCCTGATGGTACAGGTGCGGCTTCAGAGACAACAGTTGCCGTCAATGTTCCCAGTACCGGGGATAATACGATCAATTTGTTAGGTACGACTAATGGTTATATCCCTGTAAATGGCACAGTAAAAGTGCGAGTAGCGGTCAAAGTTACAGAAACAGTGGTGAATAATTCTATTACTGTAACTTTAGGAAGTACACCTGTTCCTCCCAATCCCAGCAGCCAAAACCAACCTTATACAGCCAACGGCAATCTTGATGTTTATACAGTAGATTTGCCCAATGGGACAACTATTCCTAGTAGCTATGCCAGCATTCCTACAGTCAGTCAAGTTGCAGAAGCTAGCGGTAATCCTGCGAATGGCGATTCTACCAATCATCGCCAAGAAGCAAGCGCAAATCAATCTATTGCATTAGCAGCTACACCAAATACTTCTGGTTATAAATCAGTACAATTAACCACCGACAATGATAGTACCAATAGCGTTACTTCTGGTGACAAACTTACCTGGAGAGTGACCTATGCTAATACTGGTTCTGTAGATATTAGCAACTTCCAAATTACTGATGTTTTACCAGCAGGAGTCACGCTATCTACAGCATTAGCTACTGCGAATATTACTGTTAATGCTACACAAGCAACAGCACCATCTCCTAATACTAGTTATAACGGTACAGGTAATAATAATCTCTTTGCTGCTGGCGTAACATTCAAAGCAGGTGGAGTGATTACAATTGATATTCCTGTGAATGTGAATGCAGCATTACCCAATGGCACAATTCTCAGCAATCAACCTACTGCTAATGCCTCAAATTTACCAACGGTGGGCATAAAAACAGACAATATTGACAATACTACGACAGGCTTACCTACAGGAGTTACGCCCCTAACTAACAGTATTCTGCAAACTCAAAATTCTAGTATTGATCCCACAACTGTAAGTGTGGGAAGTGCCACTGTAATTGGTTATAAATCAGTTAAATTAACAACCGATCAAGGTGCAACAGGTCTTGACCCTGGAGACACTGTAACATGGACAGTAATTTATAAAAATACCGGAACAGTTGATGTTCCTAATTTTCAAATTACCGATACATTACCATCAGGGGTGACTAAATCAGGAACACCTACTCTCGTAACTGCAAGTGGTGGTGGGCAAGCTTCTCCGACAATTAATAGTAGTTATGATGGCATTAGTAATACTAACCTCTTTGCTTCTGGAATTACATTAAAAGCAGGAGGCACAATAGTTGTTAATATTCCTGTAACGATTAATAGCGGAGTATCAGGTACAAAATCCAACCAAGCTACAGCCCAAGGTAATAACTTACCGACCGCAGGCATCAATACAGATAACGTTGACAGCGACACAGGGGTAACAGAAGTTCCTGCAGCTAGTATAAAGCAAACTCAAACAGGAACAATTGACCCCACTGTAATTAATATTCCTGCTACTACACCAACGCCTAGTTTATCAGGTTATAAATCTGTAAAACTGACAAATGATTTAGATAGTAGTAGTAGCATTACTGCGGGAGATACAGTTACATGGTCAGTTACTTACATCAATACAGGTACAGTTGATGTAAGTAACTTCCAAATTACTGATATATTGCCATCAGGATTAACAAAATCAGGCAGTATTAATATTACGACTAATAATACTCAAGGTACAGCACCAACTGCCAATAGCAGTTATGATGGCACTGGCAATAATAGTCTTTTACAAACCCCAATTACTTTAAAAGCTGGGGGTATTATTACAGTCAGAATTCCTATAACTATTAACGCTGGAGCATCAGGTACAAAATCCAATCAAGCAACAGCTAATGGTGGGAATATCTCAGCTACAAATACAGATAATGTTGATAGTAGCACTACCGGATTACCTACAGGTGTAACCATACCTAGTGGTAGCATTACGCAAACACAAAACCCTAGCATTGATCCAACAACATTCACAATTATTGCGCCTCAATTATCAGGTTATAAATCTGTGAAATTAACCACAGATGCAGATACAAGTAATAGTGTTACGCCTGGAGATACAGTCACATGGACAATTATTTATAAAAACTCAGGAACAGCGAGTGTTCCCAATTTTCAAATAGCAGATGCTTTACCAACTGGAGTTACAAAAACCGGAACACCAACTGTCAGCGTCAGTGGAGTAGGGCAAACAACTCCCACCGTTGATACTAACTACAATGGTAACGGCAATAATAATCTTTTCAGTACTACAGTGCCTTTAGTTGTTGGGGGTGTAATAGCTGTTAAAATTCCTGTGACAATTAATGCTAATCAAGTAGGAGATAAAGTTAACCAAGCTGTAGGTACAGGCACAGGAATCGCAGCAGTTAATACAGATAATGTAGATAGTACATCCACATTAGCTAGCGATGTATCAGCGCAAATTGAAACAGGCAGTATAGCACAAACTCAATTAGTATCTGTTGATGCTACTAAAATTAGTATTCCTGAAGTACAAGGATTTAAATCTGTCAAATTAACTAATGATATAGATGCTAATAATGTAGTTACGGCTGGTGATGAATTAACCTGGACAATTGTTTATAAAAATACTAGTACTGTACCAATTAGTAATTTCCAAATTACAGATGTTTTAGATACTAATGTGACTAGAACCGGAGCAAATCCGATTTCTGTGACCGTGAAAATTGCTGGAGTAAGTCAAACAGCCCCCACTATTAATTCAGCTTACACAGGTTCCAATCCTAATGCTAATTTAATTGATGCTTCTACGCCCTATACATTACCAGCTAATGCTGTTATTACTATCAATGTTCCTGTGAAAATTTTGAGTAGTACTCCGGCAAATACAGTTTTAAGTAATCAAAGTATAGGCACCGCTAGTAACTTACCTAGTATTGGTGTCAAAACAGATAACGTTGATAGTAACCCCACCACTACTTTACCAGCAGATGTCACTATACCTAGTAATAGTATCGATCAAACAGAAAATGCGGGAACAATTGATCCAACTACTGTAACTACAACTGTTCCAGTTAGTAGTGGTGTTCCTAATTTACTTTTGGTGAAAAGAATTACTGCGATTAATGGTGTGAAGATTACAGGGTTTGTAGATGATACTACAAGTGCTCAAGCTAGCGATGATGATCATGCTAACTGGCCTACTCCTAAAAATACTTATTTACCTGGAGCCATCAATCTCAGCAATATTAAACCAGGCGATCAACTAGAGTATACAATTTATTTCCTCTCGACTGGTACTAAAGATGCGACAAATGTCACGATTTGCGATTTAATTCCTAGTAATACTACCTTTTTGGGAACACCATTTAATGGTTTAACTGCTGATACAGGTGGTTTACCACAAGCGGATATGGGTATAGCATTTGCCAATAGTAACACTAGTTTACCTACTGTACCAACCGTTTACATGACTAATGTTGCTGATGGCGATCGCGGTTTCTTTTATGCGCCAGGAACTACACCTCCAAGCATTTGTAAAAAACCCGTTAGTTTTACCACGATGACAGCTGCAGATAATACTAATGGTTTAGTAATGGTTAATGTAGTGACAAGTCCTACTACCTTACCCAAAGCAACTGGATCTGGGACTCCGACTAATTCTTATGGATATATAAGGTTCAAAGTTAAGGTGAATTGATAAGCTGTTACGCATTTAAATTGTATATCTCGCGCTCATTGGTCAAGTGTCAAAAGTCCAAAGTTAAAGACTCTTGACCCTTGACAGACCTAACACCAGAATATTTGATTGAATGACGTATCAACTTAAGTTTTTAGGTAATAGGCTAAATATATAAAATAAGGGCACAAAGTTTGTGTCCCTACAGAATATAAATTAATACGCTTGGGTTAAGCTCATTAGTGATTGATTTGTCACTTATTAAAGAAGCCAGAAGAATTGGGGGATTCTCCCCCAAACCCCCGATTGGGTGACGGTTGCGTCCCCCAAACCCCCTCCAAAATTATTGTTCTGTTTTTTTGTTGAGTAACCAGTACCGCAAGGCGGAAGTCAAAAGTCAAAAGATTTATATATCTGGGCTTTTGACTGTTTGAAACGGTAGCTTCCTTTACGCCGTGTTGTACTAGTTTTTTGGTTCTGTTATCAATTATTTTTCTGAACTGAACTGTATTTGAATATAGATGAGTTGCAGATATTTTTTGAATTTGGATAATAGTCTCTAATGTTTAACGTGAAATGGGGCAGCTATTTTTTAACAGGTAATACCAATTACAATAATGTTTGTGAAAAGTTGGTATTACCTATTCTTTTGTTAAGGTAAAAATTTTGATTTTAATCAAATAAAAACCGCATTACTGAGAATTCATTGATGTTGGTTGTGGTGGCACCAAAATTGGTACATACCCAGGCTCACCTTGAGGTTCTTGGGTATTTTCTTGAGAATTTTCTTGAGGAACTTCTGGTTGATTTGGTTGTTGTAAATTATTGTCTGGAAATAGATTAAGGGCAGCGGCGGGAGCAGCAGGAGTCTCTGTTTGAGCAACTTGAGGTGGTTTAGGCGCTAATATTTGAGCCATTTGTTGCATTAACGTTTGCATTTTCTCAGCTTGCGCGATGTTCCCTTGAGCATTGTACTCATGGTGAGCGCGTTTAAAGGCGCTATTAGCAGTTTTAAAATTACCCTGATTGTATAAAGCTACGCCCAAATTATAGTAAGCTGAGGCATTTTTAGGATTATGTTGAATAGCTTGCTGGTAAACAGCGATCGCCTCTGATGTTTGCCCTTGTAGTGCCATTAGGCTGCCCAAGTTGCTGTAAGCTACAGCATTGTCTGGATCTTGTTCTACGAGTTGTTTGTATGTAGTGATCGCTTCTTGAATTTGACCTTGCTGTTGTTGGGCGATCGCTAAATTAAAGTAAGCATTGCTATTGTGAGTATCCAGATTAATTGCTTGCTGATAAGCTGCGATCGCTTCTGGTATTTGCCCTTGTTCGTACAATACTACGCCTAAATTATATTCTGCTGCTGCGATTGTCGGATCTATCAACAGGCTTTGACGATAAGCAGTAATTGCGGCTTCTCTTTGACCTTGACGTTGCAAGGCTAAACCTAAGTTGTAGTAAGCTTGGCTGGAATTAGGATTAATCTTAATTGCCTCTGCAAACTCTTGTACAGCTACATCCAAGCGGTTTTGCTGTAGGAAAATGGTGCCTAGATAATTCCTAGCCATTCCTATTTTAGAATCTAGGCGCAATGCTTCTCTGAAGGCATATTCTGCACCTTGCCAGTCTTGGCGGTGATAACGCATCACTCCCTGCTGGAAGAAACTGGCGGCTTCTAGATTCTGGCTGACGACATTCTGGGCTAAAACTTTGCTTCCTGGTAAATTAGTCAATGTTGGTACAGCCAATACCAACATTGCAACAGAAGTTGAGAGCAGCTGCCGATAAGCACTTCGGTGCAGCGCTAACTGAGAAAAACTGCAAAACCACTGGCGAAGTTGATGTTTCTCTGACATGAGTGGCAGGCCTCTACTTGTTCCTTAGATCCTTATTAGTCAGAGTACCCACCACAACATGAAAAATTAAAAGTCAAAAATAAAGTTTTTACAGTAGTGATGTATTTGGGGAATGGGGGATGGGGAATGGGGAAGGGGTAATGGGAATGGGTAATGGGGTGTTTGGTGTTTCCCCATCTCCCTCATCTCCCTCATCTCCCTGCCCCCTGCCTCTTAAGTCATGGCAAAATTAACATGGCATCACCGAAGGAATAGAAACGATATCGAGCAGCGATCGCTTCTTGGTAGATATTGAGTAATCTTTCTCTACCAATTAAAGCACTCACTAGCATTAATAAACTGGAGCGTGGCAGGTGAAAATTAGTAATTAGACCATCTACTACCCGCCATTGGTATCCGGGATAGATAAAAAGATTTGTTTTGCCACAGAATGGTTGTAATTCTCCAGATTGAGCCGCTCCTTCTAAGGATCTGACTGCTGTTGTACCTACCGCAATTACCCTACCACCTGCTGCTTTTGTGGCGCGAATTTGCTCTACTGTAGCGGCGGGCACTTCTATCCATTCTTCATGCATCTGGTGGGTAGTGACATCTTCTACTTCTACAGGGCGAAATGTACCTACTCCCACGTGTAATGTGATGAAAGCTTGATTAATGCCGCGATCGCGCAACTTTTCTAGTAACTCAGGGGTAAAGTGTAGCCCGGCTGTTGGTGCTGCGATCGCGCCTGGATGTTGGGCATACACAGTTTGATACTGTTCGTCAGTCGCTTCGGAGGCTGTGATGTAGGGTGGTAAAGGGACTTCTCCAAATACATCTAATAATTGCACCAAAGGCACTCCCCCTGGCACATCAAATTGCAATAGCCGTCCCCCAGTTGCGGGATCTGTTTCTAAAACTGTAGCTGTGAGGGATAAAGAGGAATTAACTTTTTCATCTCCCCCTGCTCCCTTGCTCCCTTGCTTAAAAGCTCCCCTTGGTTCAAAAATGATCTTTGAGCCAACTTTGAAGCGCTTACCTGGCTTGACTAAGGCTAACCAACAGTTATACTGGCGTTCTTCCAACAATAACACCTCAATTTCCGCACCAGTGGCTTTCCGTCCATACAGTCGCGCTGGAATTACACTGGTATTATTCATCACCAACAAATCGCCTTCTTTTAATAAATGTGGCAGGTCGTGAAAAATATGATGTATACTTCGGGAATTAACTACCAGTAGCCGAGAGCTATCTCTGGGAATAGCCGGATTTTGGGCAATCAGTTCGGTTGGTAGTTCGTAATCATACGCAGATAATGAACGGTCTAATTCCGTATTTACTACATCATTATTTGAGTTTGGGGTCAAAGCTGCTGGTGTTAATTGTTGCTCCATTGAATTTCATTCTGCCTTTAATTAAGCCTGTTTGAGCTTTCCTTGCTCATCACAACTCTAGGCGATCGCGGCTCGATTTTATGCCATGAATTTCTAATTGATACTATTAGGTAATACGGACACACTTAATTGAAAATTGGGTAAACCTCCCTATCTAAAAACGGGGGCTTCTACCCTACCGGGAACTGGGAATTATTACGAATATAGAAATGTAGGATTGGCTTTGATCCCAAGCACCAACATGGAATACTTGTATTACCTGGCAAATGCCAGTCTAACTCTGAGGGTCGTTCAATACCTGCACGGCAGACCCCAGATGCCTGTTTCGTTCGTTACTGTCATCCATCAAATAGATGGCTGGGTGGTTAGGATAAAACTAAAAGGTCAAGTTTCACCCCAGGTTGATGGTGATTTTCGAGCTTTTATGAACGAATTAGGAATCAGCTACGAACCACCAATGCGGGTACAAATGGCACTTTGGAGTTTGGAAGCAGGACAGTGCCCTGTAGACGTAATGCGTCGCTACCAAGTAGCAATAGTCTCGCATGGTAGCCCAGAAAGAGAGGAAATTGAAGCATTTCGGCAACAGTTCGTTCGGGGATTGGGCTATTGTCCCGAAACATTAGCGTAATCGCCTTTGGTTGTTACATTGATAGAGAATAATTTATTGACACTCTCCGCCCTATAAGTGCGGAGATTCTTCATTCGTAGACTCAACTTGCCCGTACAAGATTTCTCCAGCATGAGTAGAGGTCGAATCTCCTGAAGCGTTCGGATCTAATATCCAAGTTCCTGTATGCCCTACAGTACTCAAGGCTAATTTCAGAATATTGATCGCTGCATTCCAATCTCTATCCATCACAAAGGAGCATTCACAGACATGAGTTCTGCTTGATAAAGACTTTTTGACTACTGCGCCACAGTTAGAGCATTCTTGAGAAGTGTAGGCAGGATTGACCGCAACAGTTATTCTGCCAAACTTCACCCCAAAATACTCTAACCATTTCCTGAATTGATACCAACCAACATCATTAATAGATTTGGCGAGACAATGATTTTTAACTAAGTTCTTAATCCTCAAATCTTCATAGGCTACTAAATCGTGAGATTGGATTACGCAACGCGCCAGTCTCTTAGCGTGTTCTTCACGTTGCCTACTTATTTTGAGATGTACTCGACCTAATTTATTAATAGCTTTCTTACGGTTGATAGAGCCTTTGTTTTTGCAGGATACACGTCTTTGCCTAAACTTTAGACGCTTTTCTCCTATGCGATAAAATCTTGGGTTAGGTTTACTGTGTCCATCACTGTCAGTATAGAACTCTTTAAGCCCAACATCCAAACCAATAGTTTTACCAGTCGGTGGAGATTCTACTTTGTTGTCCGCGCTAATCAGAAATTGGACATAGTAGCCATCAGCACGATGTACTAATCTTACCCGTTTTATCTGCTCTAATTGGTAGAAATTTAAATCCCACGTTCCTTTAAGTTTGAGCTTGCCAATACCCTTTTTGTCGGTGAAGTTTATCTGTTTTCTAGTCTTAGAAAGTGAGGTAGAGTCGAGAGGGAAATCGCTTCCCCTCCCTCTCTTACAAAACCGTGCGTGCGAGTTTTCCCGCACACGGCTCCTCGGTTGTTTGGCACTTGTCATGTGTACTTCTTATTCCCAAATTTGGGTTAGGGGATGGGTTGATAAGAGTCATCACTTCTTATTTCCCATTCTTTTGGTTCCCACATAGCGTGTAAAATGTCATGGCAATGTCTATGTATGACTATCAGATTAGTTCGCTTGTTGTTTTTGCGATTTTTATCTTGGTGATGTATTTCCAGCAAGCTATCTGAGGTGAAATACAGACCGCAATGTGAACATTTACCCTTTTGCTTTTTCAGCAGTTCGGATAATGTTTTAGGGGTTTCAGGATAATTCCTTAACCTTTGACTCCAGTAGACCCAATCTCCGTCGTAAGGGCTTTGATTGCCGTTCACCTTTGTGTGTCTTGTGATTTGTGTATCCGGGTGTTCAGCTAGCTTTAAGCCATCAGGTGCAGCGAATGTCCACTTTCTGCCTTCGATTTCTCTCCAGTATTTGCGAGCATTGCTGTCCTTTTTGCATCGACGTTTTGCCCATGCCCAAAGTTGTTTGAAGGTGATGTGATTTAGCTTATCAAATGTTTCTTGACTTGCGACTGTGGAGAAGTAATTGCACCATCCCCGAATGACGGGGTTAAGTCTTGAGATTAATGCTGCTTGTGGGGCTGCTTTATGCTCTTTGATGATGGTTGCTATTTTCTCGCAGTGTGCCTTCACGCTTTTCTTTGAGGGGGTGATTATGGTCTTAAATCCTAGTGGTTCTTTGTTGGTAGATTTTCCGGTTTGGTACTTTCCTACTGGGAATTGTCTGACGCTGAACCCAAGGAAATCAAATCCCACATTTCCCGAATGTTCGGTGAGTGTGTGAGATATCCTTGTTTTACTAGACTTTAGTTCCAAGCCAATGTCACTTAGCCAATCTGCTATGATTTGTTGGCACTTTTGTACTACCGCTAAATCTTCGTGTAAAATTACGAAGTCATCGGCGTATCGTATGAGGCTAAGGCTCATTGAATTTACCTTTTTCCCATACCCAGGTCTACAAGGCAAGGTAGTTGCATACTGCTTTACCCGATTTTCCATGCCGTGTAGAGCAATATTAGCAAGTAGTGGAGAAATAACTCCTCCTTGTGGAGTGCCTTCTGATGTGGGATTGTAGCCTTTTTGCCTATTGGCATTATTGCTCCAATCAATCACCCCCGCTTTTAACCATGCCTTGATTTGGCGTTTGATGGTGGGGGATGTATTGAGTTTTGATAGCAGTTTGTCATGATTTATTTGGTCGAAGCACTGGGCGATGTCAGCGTCTAGCACGTATTTTGGCTTATACCTAATCGCGTTGAAGATTGCTCCGATTGCATCGTGACATGACCTTCCGGGGCGGAATCCGTAGCTGTTAGGCTCGAATTTTGCCTCCCATTCAGGCTCTAAGGCAGCTTTTACTAGAGCTTGGGTGGCTCTATCGTGCATTGTGGGTATTCCTAATGGGCGCTTTTCCTCCCTTCCGGGTTTGGGAATCCAAACCCTTCTTGTTGGTTTTGCTTTTCGGTTTAACCTCAGTCGGTTGACAAGTTCCATTCTTTGCTTGGGAGTTAAACTCTTAACCCCGTCAACTCCGGCGGTTTTCTTTCCCTGGTTATCCTGAGTTACCCGACGCACGGCTAATACCTTAGCCGACCAAGAATTAATCAAGGTTTTCTGAAGTCTGCGGACTGCCTGGACATCTCCACGTTGAGAAGCTTGGAATATGCGCTTTTGTAGCTTAAAAACTATTCTCTCGATTTTACGCCAAGGAATATCTTTCCATTCCACAGTCGTCATGTTTGACTCTGTATTAGACATATTTACTACTAATTGTTCCTATTCCTGCCAAACAATCGTGAATCTGTCAGCATATCCTCACTGTTAGGTGAGGCTTTAGCTTCTGATTCAATCCTTTTCTTACACATCATTTAGCTAGCTACCTACTCAGGCATCGACCATTCCTGAGAGATGTATAAGAATTACTTCGTTCCTAATGACCATTGGTTGAATCTTTAGAGTGATGCTTTCCACCGAGGGTATGGGAAACGCTTGTTAGGAACGGCTGGAGATTCTAACTCCCTACCTCTGCCTTTTTAGGACTCCCAGTGTGTCAGCCTTATTTCACTGGTTAACTTTAACGATGGTTCAGACACATCTTCACTTACGTTACTCATGGATTCCTGCTAAGGGGAGTGGCAGTATAGGCTACTGTTTACCCCTATTTAACTTCCCCGCTTCATCTTGCGGTTTGCTAATTCACAAAATGGGGGAAGCGCTTTAACCATTGCGCCTATGGTGAGGGACTTACACCCTCATGGTCATTAAGTTATCAAGAGTTTTTATTCAATCAATACGAGAGATTGAACTCTTGCTCCTCGCACATTTTGAATTTATATTCTCCATTTTTCGAGGAAACGAATCGCACCCACCCAGATGTTTTATATTCCACTGAGCGGGAATTTTTCTTGAACTTGGGATAACCTGTCTTGGAAAATCGCTTTACTTGGGGAGACCCCAAGACCGCGTTTTCCGCTTTTTTACCTGTAACAGACTTTTTACAGTTGTCGTAGAAACGAGCAATAGAGCTATACGCCCGTTCAATAGAGGCTTGACAAGCACTGGAATTCAAAGCTTTTACAAATGGGAATTCACTTCTCAATAACTTACTTAGGCGATATAGTTCTTTTTGTCCTACGCCTCTGTTATCCATCCAAAAACGGATAGCTTTGTTACGGACAAATTGAGAGGTTCTAATTGCCTCATCAATAGCAGTATATTGAGTTGTTTTCCCTTTGGCTTTGAATTCTAAAACAATCATTTTACGTGGAAAACTCCTACGCAAATATTATAACTTAATCAAAGCCTTGCTAGAAGCACGGGGCTTTAGACCCAGTTTTTTAGTAATTGGTCATTAGTAATTTAGATATCATATCTATTGCTAGTGACCAATTACGCGTTATCATTCACAGAATCGAAAGCAGCAGGAATATAGTCTTGGAGTTGGAACTGATAACCCGCAACTACAGAACTAGCTAAGACTTGAGAGTGAGATGTCAGTTCATGGAAGTTTTTGCGTATTTTTTGGCAATAAACAATTGCCACATCAAACCTACAAGGATAATCGGCTTTGTCTGGGTGTTGAGCTAAGAATATCTCCGCAGTCCGCCAAAGTTTTGTTTGCTTTTTAGCAGTGATGGCGCTTCTTCCCCCCATATCCCAGTTACCAGGGCTACGAGTTTTGACTTCTACAAATGCCAAGGTGGAGTTTGGAGTGGGACTGTCATGAGATTGAGCAATAATATCGATTTCTCCCCAACGGCACAAAAATCGCCGATGCAAAATTAACCAACCTGTAGATTGTAGCCATTGTGCTACTAGGCCTTCACCTACGTCACCAATGTCGGGATAATGGAATGGAGGAGGATTCACCATTGGTTAAAAATATGATGAATAAAAAATTAAGTATTAGGATTTGCACAAGTATACTCTGTGTATTGCTGGGGGGAGTAGTTGCTATTACCGCAATTATTGGTTTTGTACCTACAGCTTTGGCACTAGAATACAACAAAGAAATTTTGACAGAAGCTGATTTTTCTGGACGAGATTTAACAGATTCTAGTTTTACGAAAGCTAATCTCAAAAAAAGCAACTTTTCTGGTGCAAACTTGAATGGTGTTAGCTTCTTTGCGGCTAATTTAGAATCGGCGAATTTTGAGGGAGCAGATCTCAGCAATGCTACTTTAGATTCAGCTCGTTTTATCAAAGCAAATTTGACTAATGCAGTTCTAGAAGGCGCTTTTGCAGCCAATGCTAAGTTTGATGGGGCGATTATTGATGGCGCAGATTTTACGGATGTGTTGCTGCGTCCAGATGAGCAGAAAAAATTATGTCAAGTTGCAAAGGGTACTAATCCCATTACAGGAAGAGAGACACGAGATAGTTTGTTTTGTCCTTAGTAGTTCAGAAAAAATCTTTCAGGCCATTTGCTGCAAGGGACTTCCAAGAAATAAAATCCCCAATTTATAAGAATGATAATCATTATATGGGAGAGGAACTCAGGGCTGCAGACGGCAGCCCTGAGTTCCTTTTTGTAGTAAGTTCAATGTATGTTTCGAGTTTTGGGGTGTAGGAGTTCAAGGGGCGACCATCGCCCCTAAACCAAGCCAGATAAAGTTTTGAGAGGCACAGACCCCTTGAAAAATGTGGGTGCTTATTGAGCATAACTGTACAGTTATTAAGCAGCTACCTGTAGTGTACAGTTTAATGGTAAAAAAGAACGGTCTCGTAATTTGATTAAGACCGTCATAATAATGCTGGCATCATTCTACCAAAACTTCGAGCGAAAAATACTTAAATAAAGCACAGTTAATCACCCTAAAGATGTTGGTGTGGTTGCTACAAAATCAGAAACAAGTGAAGATAGAAAGATTAGCAGCAACCTTACCTCTACCAATACAACAAAACAGCCGTAGACGGCATATACAAAGGTTTTTAACATTGGATGCGAAGAAGTGTAGTATTGTTGTGGTTTCCCATCATTGAAGCCCTAATTAACCAACACTTTAAAGTAGGGTCGCAGTTAACCATTGCGATGGATAGAACACAGTGGAAGGAAAATAATGTGTTGATGGTGAGTGTAATTTACCAAAAAAGAGCTTGGCCTATATATTGGTGTCTGTTAGAGAAAGATGGTTGCAGTAACTTAGAAGAACAGCAAAAACTATTACGCCCAGTAATTCGGTTATTAAAAAAGTACAAACTAGTAATTATTGGGGATAGAGAATTTCACAGTTTGGAACTAGGCATTGGCTTCACAAGCAGAACCTGAGTTTTGTATTTCGTCAAAAAAAGGATACTACTTTTCGTCAGAAAAGACAGAAATTTTAGCCTTTAAGTAGCATTGAGATTTATCCGGGTGTTCGCTCCTTTTATACCGATGTTAAAGTTACTCAAAAAAAGGTTTTGGTTGCTTCAATTTAGCTGTTTATTGGAAAAGGAAGTATAGGGGTAAACAAAACAAAGAAGCTTGGTACTTATTAACTAATTTACCTGACTTAAACACCGCCCTCAAAATATATGCTCAACGTTTTGGGATTGAGGCGATGTTCAAAGATTGTAAAACAGGGGGTTACAATTTGGAAAGTTCTCAAGCCAGCCCTGATAGACTTGTTCGTTTAATTTTCTTAATTGCTTTAGCAATGACTAGTGCTTGGTTACATGGGCAAAGAACTAAATTTCAAAAACAAGAATCATATATTTGTCGCCAAGAAGAAAAAAATAGAACTGAGAAACGTCACAGTAATTTCTGGATAGGTTTATATGGTTTCAATTGGATAGAAGCAATGCAAGGGTGTCAAGCATGGTTGGTATAAATAACTTTTAGACCTCCACCCTAAGGTGTATCTATATAGACTTTTAGATTTTTCAGTGTTTTTCTAGTTTTATTTTCAAACACTTGTACTGTAATCCTGAGGGGGCGACATACAGCCTACATTGCAGATGGTATAAAGGTTTGGCAGAATTATGGTAGAAAAAGATAGGTCAATCATTGTCAAGAAGACCTATCTATTGAAAATGTTACCTCCATTGTATCAAACGAACTTAGAAAATCAACTATCTGAGGCTCAATTCTTGTTTTTAAATCTGCTGATTAATGTACTACAAGATATTAAAGAAGTCAGCCTAGAAAAAATAGCAAATGCCTTAGCGATACCAATATTCTTTGAAAGCAGGCGCAAGAAAATTCAAAGATTCTTATCATTACCAATCCTGAATATACAATCAATTTGGTTTCCGATAATAGAAACATGGTTAAATCAAAAATTTTCGGAAAATCAAAGAATTTATTTAGTAATCGATAGAACTAAATGGCAGCGAAACAATTTGATGATGATTAGTTTAATTTATGACCAAAGGGCTATCCCAATATATTGGGAATTTTTATCCAGATTGGGAAATAGCAATTTTGATGAGCAATCAAAAATATTTTCTCAAGTACTACCATTATTCAATAAATATCAGACTGTTGTATTAGGTGACAGAGAATTTTGTTCTGTAAAATTGGCTAACTGGCTTTCTCAGCAAAAAGTACAGTTTTGTTTGAGATTAAAAAAGAGTGAATTTATTCAATATAAGGATGGAATTTGGCACTCCCTTGATAGCTTAGGTTTAAAAGCGGGGGTTTCTTTATTTTTACAAAATATTAAGGTCACAAAAAGTCAAAAGGTTCCAGGTTTCAACATAGCTGCTAAATGGAAGCGAAAGCTCAAAGGATGGTCAACAAAAGAAGGGTGGTTTATCTTAACGAATTTAACCGATATTACCTCGGCTATTAATGCTTATAAAAAACGTTTCGACATCGAAGAAATGTTTCGAGATTTTAAAAGTGGTGGTTACAACTTAGAAGATACGAATGTTTCGGGTAATCGTTTGATATCTTTGATATTAATCATATCTTTTGCTTATAGTATGTCCACTTTTCAAGGGCAAAAAATTAAGCGTATTGGTGTACAAAAATATGTTGCTAGAATCAAAGAATATGGACGAGTGACTAGGAGGCATAGCAGTTTTTATGTCGGTTTATATAGTCAAACCTGGGTAAGTTTTATAGATAATTGTTGGTGTATTGTTCAAAAATTAATGATATTACATCGCAATAAGCTCGAGTATTATTTACGAGGTATGAGGGCTATGGAGCTTATTTTGTCTACGTTTTAGCATTCATGTCGCCCCCTCAGACTGTAATCATTATTTTTCTCATATTAAATATCAGCTTGTAGAAGCTGAGTGTTAACAAGATGAAACTAATCCTTACAAAATGAGTGGATAGCCAACTCTCCCAGTGGGTCTGTCCCACTGTCCGCACGTAAAAGAGTCATTGATTCCGCTCAGTATAACAAACTGAGAAGAGGATGTAAACCTAAATTTAATTCATCACAAAAAGAAAAAATTGGACAGTGGACGAAAGCAGAACAAAGACAATTAAAACAGGTAATACAGAAGGGAAAATAAGAATGGGAATTTGCAGTCAGTTCCAAAACAATTAAGAGAATAATTAAAATGCTTTCCATGAGTTGGCATCGGATGCGTCGATATGTTGAAGGAAAGCCAAAACCTATAGAATACAAGGATAAACAGGCACAACTAGAATATTTTAAACGATTAGAGTACACTGTTAAACGCTTTTTAGGGTTATCTTATTTGTGGACTGGTTCTATTGGCGTGAAGTTACAAGTGTGGGCTACTTGATAGTTATTTTATGCGGTTTTGATTGATTTAGGAGACGCTGTTGCTGATGCACATTGATTAACTGAATTTACATCTATTGAGGTTATGCCGATTATTGAGATTTCATTAAATATCCCTCAAGCTTGTTTGTTGCTATAAGTATTATCTGGTAAGTCTTTACTCTGCTTTCTTACCCATTATTCAATTCACTTTGGGCTGATTTTTCTTTTGTTCTGCGATTACTGAATCGGTGCTCTAGGCGGAGTGTGAACTTTGCATTCAATGCTATTATTTTATTGCTTGAAATAGTTGGAAAGTGAGCTAAAATTACTCAGGTAGGATTTGGAGCAAATATACTGGAAGCATGTAATTGAAGTAACTAAAAAAACAAATATGACTAAATATATTGAAGCACCCTCAGAATTTGATGGCGAAGGAAAAGCTATATTTTTTGCTGGTGGAATTACAGGTTGTCCAGATTGGCAATCACAAATAGTGGAATTATTAAAACCATCACCTTGGATAATCTTAAATCCTCGACAAGCTAATTTTCCCATTCATGACTCAAGTGCTTCTCAACAGCAGATAGCATGGGAGTTTAGGCATTTGCGACTTGCCACAGCAATTCTTTTTTGGTTTCCATGTGAAACTCTGTGTCCAATAGTTCTCTATGAATTGGGTGCTTGGTCAATGACTAATAAACCTTTATTTGTGGGAATTCATCCTAACTACGCTAGAAGAGAAGATGTAGAAATTCAAACTTTTTTGGTGCGTCCTGAGATTCAAATTGTTTATTCTTTAGAAGAATTAGCAAACCAAGTTTATAAATTTTAGTTGCACTTAATTACAATGATTACTTTAATAATAGTATTAAATGCAGCAACTAATTAATTATTAGAATTACCAAAGTGGCACTAAATACAACAATATAAGGAAGGTTTGCCCAAGATAAAAGAGCACTTAAATATTGATTAAAAACCTGTGCCAACTTAATTTTTTCTAATACTAAGAAGTTCCCTTGAACATGCTTTATAAGTTCCTCTTTGTCCTCATTTAAACCACATATTAATTCTGTTAAACGATTAAAATTACGACGAAACCGCTTTTCTAGGTATAGGTAATAAGCATCAAAAAAGCCAAGTATAGCAAATGATAAAAGTGCCAATAGAAATAAAGATTTGTTTTTGTTAGCAAATCCAAATCCCATTAATGTTGTCCATATTGTTAACCCCAATTGTTTAATTGTGAGTGAATTGCTAGCCATTCTGCCAATGATTGTTTGTAGCATTTCACTTTGCTTAATCAGGTAATCCCGATTTTTGTGTACTAAATTTTCGTTATTCATTAAACTCACCTACTACCTACACCTAATTGCTACCAGATTGAATTTGCCGTCTACGCCGTCTTCTTCTGGGTTCTTGATAAAAGCTTAACCTATTAGGTTTTCTGTCAAGCATCTCAAGTGCTGCTCGGGTTTCTCTCAAATTTAACCTAAGTAGCTGTTCAAATATTTGGAGACCAACTTCTCGGTATTTATTCTGTCTATGTAACTGAATAGCAAGTGTTGTGAGACTGTCTGCTGCAAAAACTAAAGGTCTTGTGGGATTGTCTAGTTCCTTACCCAACTTACTTAGTAAGCTTTGGCAAATTTCAGACACTAGTTGAGGCTCTGTATCAACAAAACTATTGTTTTCGATAATATCAATAATATCTGAGGCGGCTTTTAGCAGTAATTGTTTGCTTTTACACACTGCTTGAATTAGTAAGCGCATTCCAGAATCTAGCTCGAAATGCTCACGGCTTTGGAAAAAGACGTTTGCTACTGTGCTTTGAATTGCCTCATTGTTAGATAAGGCAAGATTGTAGAGAATTTCTGCTGCTTTCGTTCTGCATCTTCTTTGAACCCACATATGGCTGGCTACGTGAGCTAATCCACCCAAAACTGCCTCGTCCTCATGATGAGCAAGATGATAGTCGATTTTTGCTACTGACCACTTATCTTGATATTGAAAATAATGGATAAACAGCAATTCTCCATATGCTTGACGGCAAAAATTTGAGCCATTTGCCCAAAGCATCTCTAACCAACCTTGAACCGTTTCTTTTGGCTCAAACCACCCTATTGTGTGAGATATAAAGTAAAGCGCCCATTGATAATCCAATACTTCGGGGTACTTGCGAATCACTGTATCAAAAATTTGGGTGGCTTGAGTGCGAGCGCCATTTAATAAAGGTGGCATATGTGTCAAAATATCCACCCAAACAGCTGGGTGTGGCTCTATCTCTAACCTAGATTTAATTAACCTTGCCCAGTTTTGTAAATCAGGGGGATTTTGCTTAAGGTAGCCAGCAGCGATCGCTCGTACAATAGAACCTCTACCATTAGGCAAAGTATGCGAAGTCCTGGTGTTAAAAACAATTGATAATTCTAGTTTGTGCGACGTTTTTTCTTGACTTTGATAATACTTTAACTCAGGCTTTGAATGTGTCGATAGCCAATTTTCCAGTAATGAGAGAATTGATTGTGGAAGACCTTGGTTGCGTTCAGCAATTTTATCTAAAGCAGATGCAATATCAGAACGAAAATCTTCCGAAACAAATCCACGTTGTTCAAGATTTACTACTAACTCCATTAAATTATTTACTGAAAAATCGCTTTCTGCAAGCTCTCTAATTGGATGACCTGCATAACTTTCATGACGCTGTGGCTGAAGTTGTGGAAGAATGCGGAAAAAACGTTCTGGATCGTCTTTAACTAGCTTGCCAAACTCATAAGCTTGCGAAGATGCACCCCCAGCACGAGATAAGTCTCGTTGACGCTTCCAATAATCTTCTTCTGTAATATCTGCCAATTCATCAAATAAGTTTAATAAATGTTGGTCAGATGCACGAGTCATTTCCTCGACATTCATAGGTGAACCCACTAGTTGTGCAATTGTATGGTAATCGTCGTCTTTTTCATTAACGACCCAAGGAAAAGCACGTATTTCTTCATCCCGCCATCGCTTTGCTTCTACACTCAAATATTCTTCAGGAAAAGCAAGTAATAGTTTTAGTCTATATTGACGATTATATTGCAAAAAACTGAAGCGTAAATCAGCAGATAATTCGTGTTCAATTGTGTAATGATTATATGTACGAATTGCTTGTTCAATACGAGCTATTTCTTGAGGTTGAAGATGTGGACAAACTGCTAATATTAATTGTTTTGTTTCTTTATAAGAGTTTCTCATATTTCCTAAATTCAAGCGTCTGGAATCTCCGAGTAAGTAATCCAAAACTGCCTGCGGTTCTTGAATCGCTATCTGTACTAGCCCACGGGCTAATAAACAGTGGATAAGAAGTGATTCTGATTGTTCATTCTGATTAACAAAAATTAAAAACCCTTGTATGTCATGGTTTGCTAATTCTAAAATAGCTGATAATATCGCTTGTATAATTTCACTAGTATCAAAATCTAGACTGTTAATGCAGTCATCGCTATATCTATTCATTATCAAGTTTTCTTTGTCTATAATTCTATTTGTTACATCAGTAAACCAAGACCAAATAGCATCTAAAAAATATTTGGGATTCGCTTTTGCAAGTGTGTCGATATCGTCAAAATCACTTCCACCTTCAAGTAAATTTTTAAAGTAATTTATAGGATTGTATTTAGATGCATGAAGGTATCTTTGTGCACCGTCAGCATCTGCTGGTAACTCTGGTATTGGTTTGTTGCTTTCTGCTATAGCTTGTTCCAGTCTATAATCTAAATGGGCACGTATAATTATTGGTGCTAGTTGAGGTAAAGTTTCAGCTACCTTGTCTGCAATTGTGGATACGCTGTACATATCCAAATTCCAACGTCGAATAATTTGCTGAGTTTGCCACACCCTTTCTGGATTCCACTGTTGAAAGTTGAGTAGAATCTGCATACTTAATGCATCGTATGTGGTATCGTTCAACCAATACTCTTCAATAAGATTCCATACATTATCGGTTGCAAAGTTAGTTGCAGCAATTAAAATAGGAAGGCAATAAGACGCTTCGGTTAGTGGTTTTTCTAACCACTGTCTAAATTCAGGGCGATCGCGTAAAATCCTGAACCAACCTGGACTACCAATCATCGCGTCTAAAACTTTTGGTGTTTCTGTTTCTAAGTTAAGCAAGGGAATTAGAAGTTCTGCTTCAATTTGTTCGGGGTTTTGTTGCGAACCAACAAACTCAATTAATAGGGTGTAAATATGGGTTCGCACGTAAATTAGTTGCAGCGATCGCAAACTATCCAAAGCCCAAAGTTGAATTTTGCTGGGTAAATGGTTTAAGTTATTAAGAGCTAACTGGGCTATTTTATTTTTGAGTGGGCAATTATTTACTTCCGCATTTTTCAACAAAATTTGTAGTTGCTGTTGATACTCTTTAGGGGCATTACCGCGTAGATAATTAAGGCTTCTTAAAAGAATAGGTCTGACAAATAAACCATTTTGACGTTCCAGCACCAAGTCAGCCAAACTCTGAGAACCACGGGCAAAAGCACGGGCTAGGGTATGGTCGTAATAAGTTTGATGGCAAAAACCAAAGGTTGAATTACCTCGGTTAAGCATCAAAATGTTTGCTTGCTGAAGTTCTTGGCGTATTTCTGGACAATCATCAGCGACCGAAGTTGGCAACCACAGCGCCTCTTCATCTTTCATGCGTTGCGCGATTTTTTCTAGAAAGGCAACGTACTTTTGTGCATTTGGTTGATTGAGAATTTTAGTTTCCCACAATCTATCCAGTAATTTTTGGGAAGAATTAAATACTTCGCCCGGTTGGGCAACTTGAAGGAATATCTTTAAGTTTTGAGGGTTTTGCAGTAGTTCACGTAAGGGTTCACCCATGAAATCAGGCAGATGTCCCTCATCTTGCAACACAGGAGAAATTTTTTCCCATGTTGGTAAACTCAAATATAGTTGCTCAAAACCTTCAAGTCGAGAAAACTGGCTGCCGTGGCGAAATTCAAATTCACGACAAGTGGCTACAATATGGATATTCTTAGTTCCAGCAAGTGATTGGATGAGATTTAGTAAAACGTTTAATCGCCCTGGCTGTCTATCTAGTAATTCTGAAACAGCATCCAACTGGTCTACAAGCAATATTACTCGTTCTTTGTTAGCAACCGACTTAATAGCATATAGTAAATCCGTACTCAAATGAAGTTGATCGTCATGCTTCAAATCCTCAAGACTGTTAACTTGATTACCCAAACAATTGGTTCGCCAATCGTAAAACTTGGTCTTTATGTTCCGGCGAGTCATAGCTGTAGCTGATGAATACTTTGAGTGGGGTATAACCAGGATTAAGCATTGATTGGCAAATCCATAAAAATTACTTGCTTTGTTTATAGCTATCCATCAATTCATTCCATTGTTGACGGCTAGTTATAATTATTTTTTCCAATTCTGGAAATATAACACCTAAAGCTTGAATTATAGTCGATGGTATTTGCATACAATAAATCAGGAAATTTTCCTTACGTTGAAAGTAAATAGTTTCAACTGAATAATTGTTAAAAATAATTTTTGAAAGACAAAAAACTTTAAATATTCTCACGGCATCACAGAAAATATATAGTTTTTCTATTTTTTCATCAAAAGTATTAATAATTTTTTTAGAATACAGTAGGTTATGTAATGTGGTAATAGATTCTTCCTCCAACACAATTTCTAAATCTAGATTTAGACCTTCAAGTATTTGATGCATCAAACTTGCTTCCGAAATTTTAGATGATTTCTGAGTTATACCTCCAGTAAGTATTAATTTATTTATATTATTATTTATAGAAAACTCTAATACAGAGTTTAAATATCCTTCTATATCGTTATTTAAATCAGTACCGTATCCACAAACAATTCCTAATTTCATGTTACTGTTTTACATGGCTCCTCTTCTTTTGCCCATAGTCCAGCCAAAAGATAGTTTAATCATTCTACGAACTCTTGTCATATTTAACACGCCAAGTTTGTAATACAGATAAAAACCTCTAAATAGATAGTAAACTGCTTTAATAAATCTTCGCTGATGCCATGAAGCAAGCGCTAAATCTAGAACACAACTAGCAGTACCGTGAAGATTACCAAGAGATTGCCTAATGTTCAGTGCTATTTTAAAATTACTTTCGGCATTCTTAAATCTACTCATAGCTAAGTCGATTAATCCTAATTGTTCATAACAGTCAGATTCTCCCCACTGATTTTTAAACTTTTTATGTCCTACAAGCGAATTTATACACAACTCTTCTGCTAAATCAGGTTGTCCTTTATTTAGGTAAACATAAGCTAAATGATGATTAATCCAAAAAGTTTGACTTTCTATTTCAACTAATTTTGCTATCTCCTTTGCTTTTTCTAGATAATAAAGTGCTTGTTCATATTCACCCATTTTCCTCATGATGATTCCTAAATGAGCTGAGGGGTGGGTTAGCCTATGGGATAAATCCAATTCTGTCCTGATATTTATTACATTTTTATAGAGTTGAATTGCTTCTTGAAAATGACTTGAGTTCATTTCATAAAAGGCTAGATTCTCCCAAATATCAGTTTTCAATTCTTGAATCTTTTCATTTAATATAAATTTTTCATTATCCTCTATTTTAATTAAGGCGTACCGGAGATTTTTAATACCTTCTTGATATAATCCTGAGTTGACTTGGCGTATTCCAAGATAAGTAAGAGATTCTAGATTAATTTGTGTATCTTTTTCTGTATTATGCAATAATTCTTCAAATAATTTTTGAGAATCTTGCAACTTATCAGTCAGAGCCGACATGGCTCTTGCCTTTTGCATTTTGATAAAAGTTAGATCGTGCGCTGAATCTTCTAAAGAATTGATAATATCTTCAGTGATTGCTAATAACTCTCTAGAAAGTTCTCTAAAAAGTAAGTATTCATACAAAGGTAGTGAAATATTGAGTGTTGAGGGATTAACAGGAAGAGCTTTACGGAAAACATGCTGTATAGTTATCCATTCCTTCAATTCACTAAGATAATGCAAAACTTCTATATAACCTCGTACTTGTTCTAACGTCGAGCTATGAGGTTGAGTTTTATATTTTGTCAGCCAGTTATTGACAGCCTGGTAATAGGCACGTTTCCAAACTGGTTTTATAAACTTAATTTTAGAAGGGTCAATACCAAACTCAGCTAAAACTGATTTATCTGTTTCTCTAGAAGCATTGATCATGGTTCATCTAACCTTTTCAAATGGTCAAGTGATACGCTACGAACTAAATTATGTTGCCGAAGTAAACATTGATTTGTGTTGTCAGTTAATTCTTCAACCAAATAGCGATCGCGCAAAGTGTCCAGAGCAACTATCTGCTCATCTTCATTTCTATCCCAATACTCAAGGTGACTCAACCAAAAATCTTCTGAAACTGGGCAACGGTAAACAGAAGCTTCACAAAGTAATATATAAGCATATTTGGCTTCTTTCTTCAGACGAATAAAAGCTTTTTCTAAGCGAGAACGCACATTTCTTCGCAAGGTACGAGTCAAGCGATCCAGTTTCCAGTTATCTTCACCAAAGATTTTTCCTTCTTGGGCTTCGGCGAGCGCGTTTTCAACCTCCACTACCTCGTTTCCATATTTATTCCAGTAAGCAAGCACATTACTATCAAAAGGCTTATTTTTGATTTCTCCAGCAACAATCCGTAGTGCCAGAGGATGTCCTTCATAAGCAGCCCCAATTCTTTCTAGGTATTGTCTACCGATAGCTGCTTGACTTACGTCCAAGCCAGTCTTAGTAAATAAATCTAAACGCTCAGACACATCTAGCCCACTTAACAATTGAGAGTGCCAAAAATTACGACAACGAGTACCTGCTTCCTCTATTTGTTTAGGTAAATCTTGAGAAGTTAAGATAATGCAGCTCAGACAAGATTCTATCTTCAGAAAAGCGTTAAAAAACTTCACCCACCATTCATCCTTAAAATCACTCCAGCCTTCTTCCTCATTACCCTGCAAAATTTTCTCCAGAGAATCCATCTGCACTAAATAACAATTCTCGCTTAAGTATTTCACTAACCGATTTAATAATTGTTGCGTATCTTTTCGGTCATCTGGTGTAATTAACTCGCCCCATTTCTCTAACCAACGCACTGCAACACTGCTAAAATCAGCAGCTTGTTCATCGTTGTCAAAATTCTCCTGATGAAAGCGACTCCAGTCTCCATCAAACCAGTCTTGCAATTCTACAGCTAACCGTTCAGCAAGTGCCGTTTTACCAATGCCTGCGATCCCAACGACAATCAGCAAGCGACAGGATGCTTGGACGCGATCGCTCAACTCTTTAATCAACCTTTCCCTACCAACCCAAGCTTCGTCATAAGCAAAAAAGCTGCGGGTTCTGGAAAAAGTTTGTTTGCGATCGCGTACTGGTAATGGTGGTAATACACGCGGCGCAAGTTCTACCTTTTCACCAAGTGGCGGTTTTGGGTTCAAGGGTTGATTGGTGAGGCGACGGTAGAAGGCTTGATATCCCTCTTCGGTATACAAATCGTACCGACTAAACCCGCGAACCATAATCGGAATAAAATTTCCGTCCTTAGAAGAAAATACAACAGGGACAAACTTTGTGCTTTTGACATGAGAATCGTAAAGCTCCTGAGAAATAATAGCTCCTTCCCAAGTAACTCCTCGTCCTATACCTGGTTCTTCTCGGCCTCTAAATCGGCGATCGTACTGCTCAGTACAAACTACAACTACCAAATCAGCCCATTCCAGTTGATTCATCATCCACCGGGGCCACCCCTCAGCAGGCGACTCTTCGTACTGATCAATGTTACAGTCCACACCTTCAGCTCGCAAACGGTTAGCAAGGGTTAAAATTCGCTTTTTATGTTCCTGAGAGTCATGGCTATAGCTAATGAAAACTTTTGGGGCATCAGAACCAAAATTCATGACTTTATTTGCTTAGGTAGAAGAATAGTCAGAAGAAAACAATTTTTTTATGTAGTTCATTATACTTATAATTCAATGCTTGATTGTCAAATCAAAACTAATTTAAGCAGTTCTTCAAACAAGGGTTCGCCAAAATTCATTAATCGTAGAGAAGGCATTTCATCAAAAACTTTAGGGTAAAAAGTAACTGTGTAATTCTGTCCTTTATAAGTCAGTTGCCAAATACTCTCAGCTCTAATTCTTGTCTATTGGCGACTAAAAATAACAAGCGATTCCTAAATGTGCGAAACTTACCTGGCTCGCCTGTATCATTAAAAATTCTCTCTACAAGTTAAAAGTTGACAGTCAACACCAACCGTCAACAACTTATTGTCTTTAAATATACGTTCTAGACAACTAGATCGATTCTCTACCGCCTTCTCAGGTTTTGACACTGATCTACGTCACGCATAACATTAATTGTTTCATTAGTGAACTAACCTGTTTAGTTAAATGTTTTAAGAATTCGCCAACGATTTACTTAAGGGGGTGATATAAACTCAACTGAGAGTTATATTGCCAACCCAAAGCACTTGGGTCTCTTGATCTACACCATCTGAGAAAATCTTCTGGACAAATCAACCAATCTCAAAAGTAATTGAGAGAGTAGCTATATCAGAATTACTAACTGGTGTGGCCACAATACCTCCAGCACGTACATCTCTTAAATCGTCCAGTAAATCGCCAATAACATCATCTGCACTTTTAGATTTACCTCTTAATACCAATGAGCCACGAGCGTGCTTTTGTTCTCTAGCTAAAGCTGACATTGTTCTTACTGAATTCTTTAACGGTTTACGGCTGATAATAATTAACGCTTCTCCAGTACCTTTGTCAACTGCCCGAAATGGATTACCAACATCAATAGATTGGTTTGCTTCTAATAACATTGATTCCTCAGCATCATTCCATTCATAAGGAAATACGACAAATAAATCACCACTAGAATCAAATATTAAGATAGCAAAATAGACAGGATTTGATTCGTGATTTGTGACTCGAAACTGGAAAGTTTTCTGCAAATTTATCTTATGAGAATATTTTTCTTCTAACAGCCCACGATGATTATTGCTGCGTCTTGTGGCAGTTCTTGCTATAATTTTATCGGGTTGTTCTACTAAATATATTGCAGCTTCTACATCCAGTGCTGAAGAATTAGTATTGAGGGTTTTCTTAACAATACTAGCTGCCAGCATGGACTTTAATTTAGGGTTTAAACGTTCGATTGCATCTTTTACTGTTTCTCCTGTATTCCCAAAAGATTCCGATACTAGTTCTAATCCTTCGGTAAATAAACCCAAACTGTTAACATCTGGTAAAGCTGCTATCGATTGCTGCTGTAATTTTTGCCGATAAGCAGCTGTCATTCGACTGAAGATGTATTGCACATCGTTGGGATATGGTGGTTTTTGATTTTGTGCTGTTATTGGTTGAATGCGATTGATAGCTTTTAGTGCTTCTTTAGCTGCATTTATATCTTGACCTAAGGAAGGATCTAAACCAATATTTAATTTTAAGTCAGCCGGAACTATGCGAGTTGATTCTTGCAGGAGCATTCCCGCTTGGAGAGAATTTATGCTTCCTTTTTTTATGAGTTTTGCTTCAGCCACTAAGCCACGGCGGGGAGAAATTAACTCCACCTCTCCTGAGATTTTCCCCTCTTTGCTTAGAATTGAAAAAGTAGCTTTTTCTCTAAATGTGTCTAAACTTTCTTTATCTACTCCTCCCAACCATAAAGTAGCCTTTTCACCATCACTTTTAATAATGACTGCATCAATTGGAGGAACTTTATTATTGATAAAATATACTGGCTGCTTTTGTTCTCCGTCTACTTTAGGAACTTGCTGATAAACTGATTTGAGTACGGGGGTAATTTGAGCGATCGCGCTTCCTACATTACCTGTCTGTTGCCATAAATATTGTGTTAGCAAGTAAGTAAATGCGCCAGCATAAAAATCATCAAAGTTAGCATCAGCAGCCATTTGATCTCCTTGAGCAGCAGCTAAAACTACTCCCTTACGAATCTTGTCACGCCGTTTTTTAGCAAGTTCTTCTGCATTAATATTCAGCCGTTTCATCCAACTTTTTTGATAAGCGATTTCTTCTAGAGAGGCTTTTCTGTCATTGTTAAGTGTAGAGCGAATTAATAAGTTGCCCCTTGTTCCACCACCAGAGTAACAACTATCTAGCACCACAGTGACATTTTCTGTATTCAAAGCAGAAACTAGCAAAAACAGAGTCCGTCCCATAATATCCCTAGCAAGAGGGTCATTGCCAACATCTGCTGTAACTAAAGTACTATTGTAATCATCATTATTTACCTTAATATTGTCAACTTCAGCTAGGCGAGAACCATGACCGGAAAAATGAAAAACTACAACATCACCAGGTTTTGCTTGTTTAATTAAATGTTCTTCAAAGGCTTTTAAAATATTTTGACGAGTAGGTTGTATATCTTTTGGATAACTCGTTAATCTCAAAATATCTGTAGGTTTAAACCCAAAGCGATGAATTAAAAGTTCTTGCTGTAAATCTACATCGGTAATGCAGCCATTTAGATTATTATCTTCAAGATTGGGATAATTATTAATTCCTACTAATAGTGCTAACTTGCGGGGTGTATCTTGAGCCAAAACTTGAGCATAGCGATTTCCTTTATGCCAAATATCAAGTTGGCTCAATCCCAAAGTAGCTAAAGTTGAAGTAGAGAATTGTAAAAAATGACGACGTTTGACCATAAATATGTTATATTTTCAGTGCTATTTCTTAGATATTTATCAGAGCGCAGTAAGACACCTACATGATTTAAATATTTGTCGCTGGGGTATCCTAATCCTTGGTTTGGCAATATTCAAAAGATAGGAGTTGCTGCTGAATCTTTTTGAACTCTGGCGAAGGATTCGTTACTGCAAAGATTTCTCGTAGTGCATCCGACCATAAGTTTTTCTTTACAAATAAATCTACTTTCTCTAATGTAATCGTCTCTGCACTAGCTCCTTGTTGGTTGAGCCGTGCTTCTATTTGTTTCAATTCATTTGTAATCTCATTACGCTTTTTCTCTTCCATAATTTGAAACGATGGTTGTTCTATCGGGAAGGGAATATGTAAACGCCAATGGTATAACTGACCAGGTTGTAGTGGTTCACCATCATAAATAATGCTGGTTTGACCTAGTGCAATTTCCCCGTTCCCCTTCCATAAGTCATTATTACTACCATCTTTAAATAACTGAATTTGCTTGACCGTTCCTTGTTTTATTTTCCATAGGAATAAGGGTTTTAAGCTCCAAATCTCAACAGGTATATTGTTTTTTGTACTACTTGATGAACCTGGTTCTACTAGTTTCTGGGGAGCGAGTGCACATATGTCTCCTCTCCCTCCTGCTGGAACTTTTTGACGGCGAAATATGGTTAATAAATCACTTAATAATAATGATATATATGTATTATTATTATTATTGAGCAGTAAATTTTGAAGATATTGTTTTTTAACCGTGGCTTCGCTTGGTATTGCTATACATAAATTAGCTATTAATACATTTATTAACACAATAAATCTTAATAATCTGGCTTTATTCACGAACGTTTCTCCTTGTTGTAATTCGGATGTAATTCCACAAAGTTACTGATGGAAAAAAACAGGGAAGTAAAATCGCTGCGGAGGTGTAAATCTGTAATGAAATTATAAGATAAATAACTAAAATGCCCCAGAATCTCTTGAATATTTTTGGTTTATTAGGCGAATTTTCTAACATTCTAACAGTAAGTGCTTTTCCTAAAAAAGCACTTAATAAAATTATGAAAAAATCTGGTATAGGTACTACTAATCTTTGTTTTAGTAAATGATGAACCATGTATGCATGGGCTGCACTTCGAGAAAATATCCCTTCACCCCATCCGTTCCAGAAAGAAATTGCTGAAGGTATAGTTTCATTATCTTCACCCTTACCTTTAATACCAGCTTCTTCATATCCTGCTGGTACTATCATGACTACTTTATTCTTCAGGTTATTGGGGATTTTGATTTCTGACTCGCAAGAACCAAGTAACTCACAAGCAGATACACTTTTGTAAATTTGCGTAGGAGGAATTGAAAAATCCAGAATCGGTTGAAAAAACTGTTGAAAATTAAATAATGGATGTAAGCGTAAGTTTTGCAAAAAATTATATCTTGTATTTTGTGAAATTATAGATTTGATAATAGCATCACGAAAATCATTTTGGTTGGACAATTTAGGTTTTGGTAAATTAGGAGGCAATGACTTTTGATGCTGCAAAAAATAAGATAAAGCTAAAAGGTAACTAAAAGGACAACTATGAGAACAATTGGTATTACTTGGTAATTCAACATACCATTTAGTAATATTTATATCACCTGCTATACTCCAATGCAAGTTAGCAATATCAGCAGTTACAGTTTCTTTACTATTTTCAATTAAGCTGGTTTCATCTTGAGGATATAAAGCACCGAATACAAACCAGCTTTCTTGTGATACAGCAGCACGAATGGCTTGATTGAGTTTTTTGGATTTCTGTTTCTGCTGCTCACCTTGATCTAAAATATAATCGACACCAATTAGTTTAGAGTTTGCCTGAGAAAGTTTTTGAATTATATTTGCTAAATAACCATAATCTAATGGGTAAGGCTGTTTAATTTTATCTTGATTAATAGACTTATTATCAATTTTAACTAAAAATAAAGGAGACTCATCCTTTGGAATTTGATAGGTAAATTGGCGATAAAAAGCTTGCAGCCAAATCCGCTTATCTAACAAAAAATCTTGAACATTAGGTAATAAACTAATAAGTAAAAGCAATAATAACCAACTCTCATTTTTAGGTTTTGGTAACCACTTTTTAATGGAATTCCAAAACCCAAAAGATTTCAAGCGAAATAGTTCTGCATCTGGATGACGATATAGTGAAGGGACAAGATAAGCGGAAGGGTAAGAAAAACGCGTTACTTGTTGTTTGAGGTATTGACAAGCATCTAACAAAGCCTGATGGACATCTTTGTATCCAACCAAACTCCGAAGAAACTGCACTAAAAATTTTCGTGCGACTTGATTGTGTATTGGTTCTCGCATCACTACTACCTGGCTCAAACCTAGGTTAATCAGCGATTCAGCAATATTTATGCCACTACAAGAATTGAAAATTGCAAACTGAAGTCCTCTAGTTTGTGCTTTTTTGAGTACTTCTTCAATATCTTGAATGGCTAGAGAAACATTGGGTGCAACTCCTAATTCTCCACCAGTTAAAATAGTTTCATTACTGTGTCCAGCAAAAAACAAAATATCCCAACCACGTTCGTCATTAATTGCATGAAATATTTGAGTTTTTAATTCTGTTGCATTTTCTGGATTTAGTACTTTAGTTGTTTTTGTATTCCAGCCAACAAACTCCACTTCTGCTATTGACTTAAGCGATTCGACTTCTTGCTGATCAGCTTCAAAATTTAAACTTGTATCATAACCAATGATGGCCAAAATTCTGGCTTTACGTTGCAGAGGACGGACTGGTTGATTACGAATGGTAGCTGGGGTACGATAAATTTGTATTTTTTCTGGGATACCTAAATCTGTACCAATTTCCCAAGTTTCCCAAGGTAATCGTGCTATTTCTATAGGGTTACAAGTTAAAAAAACCTCAACTGACTGTTGCTCATCGGAGAGTTTTCTAGCAGCATTAGCAATTTCACGGCGAATATTTACCAAATCAGGACTCAGTAACCAGCGATGAAATTCATCTAACAATTGAGCTTCTGCATCTTTAAGTTGTTTGTTGCGGTCAACAGTAATTTTACCAACGCCACTGATTACTTTTCTACCGCGCAGATTTTTATTGATTACTTTCCATCCGCGCAAGTGCATATTGGTTAATTCTTGCTTTTGCAAATGATTGATGGTCTTGCGTCCGCGTATATGTTGATAGTAATCTAAATAAGCTTTCTGCCAATCTTCATAATTTTGAGTTAAGGATAAAGGATAATCAACTTGCTCAGTAATCTTCTGTCCTTGTCCTTGTAATTCAAATTGACACACTGACTGGATGCGAGTCACTGTCAGATAAAAAAATGTTCGCGTTGTCGTCATAATATTTGATTTCTGAGATTTTATCTAGAACTACTCCCAATACCAGCATTCCTAACCCAATTACTCCTAATCAATGCAGAGCAGATAACAACTACAGTCCATCAGTGCATTTAGGTAATATGATGACGAGATAGATTATCTACTCAAACTCACATATCTTTCAGGAGAGGGAGGATATGTAGAAATTTACGGAAGAATAATAATTTTGGAAGCACTCTTTTAATTTTTCTTAATAATTAATGCTAAAAAAGCTGGTAATTATCTAGCAAATATCAATTTGGCTAACATTAGTGTGCGATCGCTGTCTAAAATTTTGCTATTCTCTAGTGAATTCCAATGGTGGCAATGTTTGCGTTTGTCCATTAGTGGATGTAATATTCACTAAAAACTGATCGTCGTAACTTCCCTCGATCAGAGTAAATATATATTCTTGTTGATGATTAGTTTGCAGTTCTTCTTCTACCAAAATCTCTGTTTTATCACTTACTCGCAATGTAAATCCAGAGCTAGAAGAGTTACTAGCCATATTTTTCAATATTAGCAGTAAATTCCATCCTGGGTTTTCATCAGGTAATGACCAAGTAACAGCATACAATCTTAGCGGATTTTCTAGTTTTATCTCTTGATAGGCACGACCTGCTAATTTGGGAATATCTATTTTATATGTATGCTGAATGTTGGTGAGAATATTTTCTAACTCTTGCTCAGGGGTTTGCTTGATTCTCAGTAATGGTGATAATGGTGCTAATACCTGCCAAGAAAATTCTGGTATTACCTCATGTAATTGATGATGTAACCAAGACCTGACATTGACTGTTGGCTGAGTCAAAATCTGCAATAAATCTGGTGTTGTTAGTATTGCTACTCCTTGTTCCCAAGTCAAAACCAGCCAGAGAGGAGATTTATGTAGTTGGGGTAATAAATTTAATAGTTCTGGCTGAATGGTGGTTACAAGATTTTGGCGCTCGCTCGGAATTTCTGGTAAAGTAATTGCTGTTGGTGATAAACATTGCAAATAAAGCAATAGTTCATTTACTTCGCTATTAAAACAAGTCAGCGGTAAGCAATAATTCCAATCTAATTCAGGTTGTAGTTCTGGTTGATATTTAATGAGTTGGTCATAACGTAAAAATCCCCTGATACTAGCTAACTCTAGTTCTTCCGCGAGAGAAATTACTACATAAAAGTGGGCATTAAATTCTGGTAAATCTACTAATGCTCTGGGTATGATAACTTCTTCAGCGCTGAATGTAATAGTAGGAATAAGACAAACTTTAAATTTTCCGATAGATATATTAAATGCAGTATCAATTACATTAGAATATTGAGATTGCCAAGCTAGAAGTTCGGCTTTACTAATTGCAAGAGTAGGCTCCCGTTGCTCTAACCAAGCATGACAGGCAAAAAATGCTAAATATTGTAAATAAATCTGCCATTGTCTAGATTTATTGAGAGAATTTTGACTAAATTTTATAGCTTCAGTCAAATATTCGGATTCTAGGGTAATTATTTCGGAAAATTGACTAAATTCAAAATAATCATCGGTTGCATCATTTTGTAAATACATAACACTACGTCCTTTCTCTGATTTCTATTCGCGTGCAGAGATATCGGCAAATAGCTTGAGCTAACTGGTTTTTAATTACTTGCTGCGCCCCAGTACTTGCATCTATTCTTGCTTGCTCAATTACAGTTTGAATTTCCTCTTCCAAGATAGCTTGTATTTTTGACTCTAAGTCTAGCAGTTTATAGGGAGTAACATATTCTTGAGATATTTCCATAACACACTTAAGTAAACAGGATAAAGTGTTGCGTCCAATATCATTGCGTAAATTTTTCAGTTCTAATAGTCGGCTCACTTCCGGTTGGTCTGTTAAATCTAATTTGCTGGCTATTTCTGTCATCGAAACTCCGCCACAATGAAACAAATGAAGGGCTTTAATATATTTTTTTGCCTTTTTTAGCGACCTGATGCTGTTTTTACCTTGTAAATATTCAAATCGAGCATGAATTACCAAATCTGCCGATTTAAATAGACATTGATCAAATTTCTGCTGATAATCTGCTAAAAATGCTGATGGTTGATCGTATTTTTGTGGAACTATAATTTGGATGTCATCTGCCAAAAGCTCTAAACGAGGTAAACCTCTTCTAGCACGAATGCGTTCTTCTCTGAGTAACCTGGCAAGATTTTGCAGATGTTCTCGAATTTCTTCAGGAGATGTGATTTGTTGACACAAATCTCCAATTTGACGCAATTGCTCAAAAGTTGGCTCTGGATATCTACTTTTAGCCCCAGTTCTACGAATTTGTAAAAGATGGGTGCGATAAACCTGATGATAGCTATCGAGTAATCGGAGTGCTTGGTCAATTTCGATTTGTGTGTGCTGGTAATCTGACAAGATACGAGCTAAGTTTCCTGCTGTGGTGTAGTTGAGAATCATCCAGTCAGTGACTTGTTCTATACCATGTTCTAGTAAAAACTGTTTGACTGTGCGATCGCTTTTGAGTATCCTGTTTGTCCAAGTTGATAAATTACTTTTTTCTGGGTCAAAAGTCTCTAAAATCTTTGTGGTTAAAGATTGGGTCTGGGAGAAGGGAATTTGATGGCTATCGAGCACCAGCGGTAAAATTTCTTCAATAGTAAAGTCATGTGTTTGACCAAACTTCTGGGTTAGTGCTTCACAAATGGTTTTAATTTCATTGGAGATAAAACACCGCAGACAACCAAGAGCTAATTGCTGAAGATTAACATCATGGCTATATAACTGCATGAGTTGGCGTTGAATATCTCGCTCAGGTATATTTTCTTGCTCAACAAATCCTGGAAACTGCTGCAAGAAAAACTCTTTGCTCTCCGTTAGTTCATCACAACACCTTTTACCAACACTATTGATGCTGATTAAGAGCCAATATTTTGATGCTCTACCCATCCCGACTTGATTTAGATACTTTTTGGCTACCATAAATGATAGATTTGTAGTGTCTTCCCTAGTGATAGTGAGATAGGTTTGATAAATCGCACCTAGCTCTCCTAAACAACAGTATTTTGCAAAATTTCTGAATATACATTACCTTTTAATAGACTCCAGCACTCTCTACTTAGCTATATCTTTGGAAAATTTGAAGTTATGTATTTTTTTGGTGAACAATTTTTGAGTCGATTTACCTAGATAGGGAGAACAGTCTGAGGGGTAAAAGCTACCGAATCAGATATTTGTGACTGCTTTATCTTAAGTAGTATTAATTAATTTTTACTTTTTTAACCAGTGATAACTCTGAGAATATTAGCTACAGATTTAGATATTTGATATATTTAACTGTAAATTTATCAAACTTGAATCAATGCCAATATGTATGGTTCATATCTGATTTTTGAAATAAACATTGGGTGCATTATTGCTGAAGGTACAACACTGTCCGAAACCTGCGGTGCTGTAATTCCGACGATAATACACCCTACATCTACTTAGATTCAAAAAAAATCTAATTGGATTGCTATAGATTACTATCTTTGAAGCATCTCGATTAGTCTCTGTATTCTTTTATAAGCATCAGAATTAGTCTCTCCCTGCTCTTGAAGTAAATTCTCTGCCTTTTGCAAGTTGACCAATGCATCTTGCTTATGACCTTGTTTTATTTGAATCAAACCCCGGAATGCATAAGCTAGCGCAAAATTAGGCTGTAATTTAATTACTTGGCTAAAAGCCGTATCTGCAACGAAATAGTTTTCTTTTTGATATGCCTCTATTCCTTGTTGCATTAGTTGTTTAATATCTGTTGAGTTATTTATAGGTCTTGAATTCGAGCTAGAGTTAGAGTCATTAGAGTCAGGAAAGAATCTTTTACATCTGGGTTCATCTCTCAAGTTATTTTTTAGACATACCTCCCGTTCTATAGCATAGAGATTTATGGGAGTGGGATCGATAAATTGTGCGTTTACTTTCCTACCAAAACTGACTAGCGTTGCCAAAGTTCCTAAGATAATACCAGCAGACTTAAGTTTATTCATGATTTGTTCGCTATTTTATAGCAGGATATTGTGGTAACCATATCGGTTGTTCCTTTAACTGCATATATCTTTTGGTAAATAAAGGTTATGTAAAAAAATCACAAGAAAATCAAGTTAGTTGCTTGGTATTAATAGTTCATTTAAATATTTGATAGATAATTTACTATGTTTTTAGAAAAATCATCAAAAAACAAATAGTAAAAAAGCCTAAAATCCGTAGTTTCCGCAGATATTTACATAACTTTTACATAACCTCTCACCAATCAAAGATATATGTAAGTAATTCTAAGCATATTTACACTTCACCTATGCGTCGTAGTCTTTATCGCCCAATAGCTCAACCTCTGCAACGCCTCACCCTTACCTCTTTGGCGCTTTACCTGATATTTCCCTTGGGAGCTTTGGAACTAGTACCATTGAGAACATCACAAGTATTAGCCCAAAGCGCAAATGCTCGTAAAACCGAAGCAGATAGACTGCTCAAACAAGGTAATGAACTGTTCGATAGCGATCAAAATCAAGCTGCGTTAAAGCTTTTTCAGCAGACTTTAGGAATTTACCGTCAAATTAAAGATCGCCAGGGAGAAAGTACCGCGCTCAGAAAAATTGGCACTGTTTACGATTATTTGGGTGAGTTCAAGCAGGCGATTACTTACTATAAACAAGCTTTAGACATTGCTGAAGCTATTAATGATACTGATTCAACATCAAGAGTGTTGAGTAATTGGGGACTTGCTTACTTACATTTGGGAAATACTCAGCGCACAAATGAATATTGTCAAAAAGCTTTAGCGGTAGCTCAAGAAAGTCAAAACTATGAAACCGAAGCATTGGCATTAAAATGTATATCTGCTTTTTACTTAACGACTCAAAGCCTTGACAAAGGAATTGATTTTATAGGACAAGCTTTGGAAGCTATACGCAAAGCTAACGGTACTCCTAATGACAAACTGCGCCAACGCCAACTCGAAATTAGTCTTTTAAATAGTCGTAGCGACCTTTATCATGCACTTGGTACATACAAACTTGTAAACAAGGATAAAACTGGTTATCAATTATTGAATCAGTCACTACAAGATCGGCAACAAGCTTTAACAATTGCTAAACAAATAGGCGATACCCGCAGACAGGGAAAAGCACTCTTGGGAATGGGGGACACATACTCTATCCAAAACCAGTACTCCAAAGCTGTAGAAACATTCAAGCAAGCTTTACAGCTTTTCCAAAGTGATAAAAATTCTCGGTCTCAATTACGAGAAACTTATACCAAGTTGGGTGATGCTTACAAGGAATGGGATAAGAAAGAGCAAGGATTGATATCTTATCAAGAAGCTCTGAAAATTATCAAGACAGAAGTGCCTAATTCTCGTGGAGACAAGCTATTTCAGGATACAGATCAAGGATGGCTTTTAGTAAACATTGGCAATATTTATTTTGATACAACTGAGTATGAGAAAGCAGTCAATTCTTACGAAGATGCATTAAAAATATTGCTTTCATCCCTCGCTCAAGTCAAAAAGACTACTAATCCCATTACAAAGACTAAAGAGACAGTAATCAACAATGGAATTCAATTGAGTTATTTGCGGATGTGTCTCGCATACAAATTTCTAGGTCGATATGAAGAAGGAAACAAAGCTTGTCAGGCTGCTGGGAATGCGAAAGAAGGTTCAAACAATTCTAATTTGCTAAAAAATTTATCTTCAGACAAGCTTAAATCAACTCACTCTACTAAATCTCCCGAAAAGATAGCCAAGGCAGAAAAAGATTTAAAGGAAGCTGAAGAAAGTTTAGAACAAGCACGAGCATTTCAAAATACAAGTTTGGAAGCATATGCCCTTGCTAAGATTGGTAATGCTTACACTGATTTAGGAAACTATCAGGAAGCTGAGACATATTTTAAACAGGCTATAGAACTTAGCAAGAGTGTTGAAAGTTCTCAATATAAACCAGTTATATTTTTCCTGGCTGGAGAGTTTTATAGGAAGCAGAAAAAATATGATGAAGCAATTCAATATTACAAACAAGGTGGAGATTATGCCAAAGAAACTGGGTATCAACTACAAGAGGCGAATATCTTTGCCCAGAGTGGCATAACTAGTTATCTAGCAAATAAGCTACCGGAAGCTACTAATGCTTTATATAGAGCAGTGAATGTTTTTGATGCGATGCGCGATAAATTAGTAATAGACGGTAATCGGATTGCCATTTTTGAAACCCAGGCTAGATACTATAGTCTGTTGCAAAAAGTTTTAATAGATCAGAAGAAATTTTCAGAAGCATTAGAAATAGCTGAACGCAGTAGAGCTAGGGCATTTATTAACTTACTAGCATCACGGTTATCAGCAAAAAGTAATGATAAATTGACGACTAACTTATCTCAAATTTCATCTCCAAAAATTCAACAGCTTCAGAAAATCGCTAAACAACAAAATGCCACAATTGTAGAATATGCAGTACCAAATCCTCCTAACTATGATGATGGTACTCATGATGAGGATCAGCTAGTATGGGATGGTGCCGAAATTTATATTTGGGTAGTTAAACCAACTGGAGAAGTAGCATTTAAACTCCAAAAACTCAATACACCTTTAAAAGATTTAGTTGCAGCAAGTCGTAGAGCTATTGGAGTGTATGATAATCGTGGCATTGTTGAACCAGTAAATCCAGTTAACGACAAGATACAGCTTGAAGATGTAGAAAAGCTATATCAAAAGCTATATCAATTGTTAATTCAACCAATCGCTCAATATTTACCCAAAAACCCCAATGAGCGAGTTATCTTCATTCCACAAAATGAATTATTTCTAGTTGCTTTCCCTGCACTTAAAGACGAGCAAAATAAATATCTGATTGAAAAACACACTGTTCTCACCGCACCTGCAATTCAGGTATTGGAACTTACACATCAACAACGACAAAAAGTTGCAGGAAATGGGGCTTTAGTTGTAGGTAACCCCAATATGCCAAGCATTACTCTCAAGAAAGGAGAAGCGCCTGAAAAGTTGAACCCCTTAAAAAATGCAGAGAAGGAAGCTCGTGAGATTGCTCAGATTCTCAACACTAAATCTCTAGTTGGTAACCAAGCTACTAAATCCACTGTCAAGCAACAGATGGTGAATGCAAGAATTATTCACCTAGCAACTCACGGACTACTTAATGATTTTGGCTTTGGTGTACCAGGAGCGATTGCTCTGGCACCTGATAATCTTCCGAAAGGAGAAAAAAAAGAGAATAATGGTTTGTTGACTGCTAGTGAAATTTTTGACATGAAATTAAAAGCCGAACTAGTAGTATTAAGTGCTTGTCAAACAGGACAGGGCGATATTAAAGGTGATGGAGTTATTGGACTTTCTCGCTCTTTAATTGCAGCGGGTGTTCCCAGTGTAGTTGTGTCTTTGTGGAGTGTACCAGATGACTCGACAAAGTTATTAATGACAGAGTTTTATCGGCAAATGCAGCAGACATCTGATAAAGCTCAAGCGCTTCGTCAGGCAATGTTAATAACTATGAAACAATACCCCGATCCGAGAGCTTGGGCGGGGTTTACTTTGATTGGGGAAAGTTTGTAAGGTTTGAGCCTTAGTATGCTTGCAAAACCTGACGCAATTTCCGCAAATTCTTACATAACCTCCTGATTATGGGAGATATATGTAAGCAACAAGACAACCTGGAAAAGGAATCAAAAACATGAACCGTTTCATAAAGCATATCTGCATAATTGTTTCTTTTGCATTACCTATCCCTCTTCTAAAAAACAGAAATGTTTCTTTACATCCATTGGGAATGCAATCGCTTTCCTCAGACGCTTTTGTCAGAGTGGGAGAATCCAATCGCCCAAATGGTTACATTTTATTGCTGAGTGCCATTTTGCTATCGGAGTCAGTGGGAGCAACAAATGTTACATGACGCTATTCTACAGCTATCGTGTAGCTTGCTTACCGCATAGTAAATAACTACCTATCAATGTAGAAGTTTCCAACCTTTGAGTTTCCAATCATCAATTCTAACTATGAACAAAATCATCAAACGCTTCGCCAATTTATCTGTCAGCTTGGTATCTTTCGCATCTTTAGTAGGGTTAGGTGTTAATGTACAAGCACAGTGGGTCAATCCAGACATCATACCTGGCGCACCAAATCTTCCAATCATACCTGGTGCACCAGATTCTGATCAAACAAACAATACGAATGTTCCCCGTTCAACTATTAATCCTCAACTTGCGACCACCTATCTCGAACAGGGTTTTCAATATTATCAAAACGGGGAATACCAGAGTGCGATTGCAGCCTATAATTCATCACTTGTGAATAATCCCAGTTATGCTGCTGCTTATCTTGCTCGTTCTATGGCGTTATACAAATTAGGAGACAGATACAATGCCTATTTAGATGCGCGAAGGGCAGCTTATTGGTCTCGCCAACAAAACAATCAAAAAATCTATAATGCAGCGCAAAAATTCAAGGGTGCAATCTATCGATAAGAATTTGAACAAGCGACCGCACTTACGTTCTTAAAGTCAGTCCTTTTTGTTACAACCATCAATCATTTCAAACATGCAATCTACGGTAATTTTTTAGGGTCTTTTGCATGAGAATACATCACATCAGAAAATTTTTCTTTTACCCATTCTGCATAGGCATTGCTGTGTTTATAACTGAACGAGCTAATGCTCAAAGAACTGCTGTTCCTCTTGATTACCCACCACCTGCTGCTGTTTACAATTGTGCTGGTTATAATCCTGTGTTTCCAACTGTTGCTCCCTCTAGCATTTTGGGAGAGATAGAGCTTGATGGTAACGGAACTTATTCTTCTAAAAGCTATGGAGAAGGAGAATACCTTTTTGAGCCTGAAACTAGCAGGGTAAGATTCATCAGTGGTCAACTCTCTAGTTGGGTTGGCGTTTGGGAAATTCGAGGAGGAGATGTACGGATTCGTTTTCCCCAAACACCAGATACCCCCATCAAGCCAGACACCTCTGTAAACGATACTGTCTGTTATCCTGAAAAAGCCAAACGTCGTGCAGGATTAACACGACGACAGATACAAAAGCTGGCGGACAGGGTCAGAAAGATGTCCGGTTCCGACGCGGCAAGGAATCTGCCTAATAATGTAGATTTAATAACTGTTTTATGCAAAGATTCATCTTTTAAAGTAGATGGTCGCGTTTTGGATGCTAATGAGACGGCTATGCTGCGGGAGGAGTTAGGGTGTACAAATACTCCTGCGACAGAGAGACAGGAGCAGACAGACATTCCTAGAAATGCTACCAAGCCTAGTTCTACAGCAGTAGTTTCAAATTCAACTGCTTCTGCCAGTAACGATCTGCTTGAAAAAGGAGCAGACCTTTTTGCCGGAGGAGATGAACCCAAGGCAATTGAATACTTTACCCAAGCAATCAACAAAAATCCTCAAAATGTTCAAGCTTACGTATTTCGAGGGGCTGCTCGTTCTATCACCAATAACTATCAAGGGGCGATTGCAGACTATACCAAGGTTCTACAAATTGCTCAACTTAGCCCCGAAAAACAGACACTACTCCACTTTTATCGAGGGATAACATATCTCGCACTTCGAGAGTATCAAAAGGCAGCGTCAGATTTCACTCAGGTTATCCAACTCAACTCCAAACTGAACTCTAGTTATATTCGCAAGGTAGACTTTGATAATTTCGTATCTGATGCCAACAACTTATTTTATATTTGGACTTTAGTTGAGCGCAATCGGCCTATTGACTTAATCAAGCAATATAACAATCTCCCTTTTAGAACGATATTTGCAATATACGCCTATGCATTTCGAGGATCTGCTCGTTCTAGTCTCAATAATTATCAAGGGGCGCTCTCAGACTATACTCAAGCAATTAAACTCGACCCAACATTTTTTGGTGCTTATGTAAGTCGAGGATCGATCCAAAGCGTTCTTAATAAACCTCAAAAAGCGCTTGCAGATTTTAACCAAGCCTTCCGGCTTGCCCCGAAATATAGTAATGCTTACCAAGAGCAGCAGGCTTACTTGGGTCGGGGGAATACTCGTATAGTGCTGAAAGATCTTCAAGGTGCACTTGCTGACGCGAATCAAGTTATCAAACTAAATACCAAGTATGCTCCTGGTTACGCTTTTCGGGGAGCGGTTAAAAGAAGGCTGAAAGATTTTCAAGGTGCGATCGCTGACACAAATCAAGCGATCAAACTAAATCGAGAATATCCTATGTCCTACGTGACACGAGGAGTTTCACGCGCCAGACTCAAAGACTTTCAAGGCGCACTCAGTGATCTCAATCAAGCCATTAAACTTGCTCCGAAATTAGTTAACGCCTACTACTATCGAGGTTTGGTGCGTTCTTTACAAGGAGATAAGCAGGAAGCAATCTCTGACTATGAGCGAGCAGTGCAAATATCGCCAGAATTAGTTAAGCAGTTGGATCAAGAAACATTTGATAACTACATTCTCACTGCTCGTCGTTAACGAGTATATTTTATTACTGAGTAAATCAGTAATAAAATACTTAATTTTTATTTAATTGAGTAACTTTCAGCAGTTGTTTTGGTCTCCTCGCACTCCTCAACGGCAACCTTTCTGTGTTTTTAGGGGGTGAGAGGCGGTTGCCGTCGGCAACCGCCTCTCACCCCCTCGGAATGATTATCATTATTTTAAGAGATGTCAAATTATGATTTTTGCTGAGTAATTTATTTCTTGGAAGTCCCCAATGTTTCAGATTTGCGAGCAAAACTTTAAGTACAGAGATGCAACTTTTAAGTTTCGAGGTTGAATAATGGGGTTTGGGGACTTCCAAATGAAAAAATAATCAATCGCTTCCTTGAGCAGGGTAAGCCAAGGGAGAAGTAATGTGAGACTAGCTTAGTAACCAAGTACAAACTTCAGATTGACTCATGTCACGGCTATGGCGTAAGGCTTCCTCTAAAGTTGCAATTACCAATCCTACTTCAGCCCAAAGCGATCGCATGATGACGAATGTGGTCTTCAATAAAGCTGGCAATAAAATTAAACTAAGCCGTTCCGTCGCCAGAACGACTCGTCTTCAAAACCGGACGTGAGACTTTCACCTCATCCGGCTCCTCAATGATTTGGTGCTTATCCAAGTGCATACCTCCAACCAAGCCATCATTGGCTGTTTTTGTGTCATGGCAGTGTTTATGCAAGACCTGTAAATTTTCATATTTATCTTTTCCCCCTTTGATTCGGGGTATTATGTGGTCAACTTCGATTAGGTCTGCAATTTTGAAATACAATCCGCAGTGGGTACATTTCCCTTTTTGCCTTTTTAGGAGTTTTGATACTGCTTTAGGCATTTCTGGGTGTTCACCCATTCTTGAACTCCAGTAAACTAAGTTGCCATCGTATGGACTGGCTCCACCTTTTACTTTTATATGCCTAGTTATTGATGTTTCACTATACTTAAAAAGTCGCATTGGGTTTTTACCTTCTTGCGGGGTAGAGAATACCCAGTTATCGCCGCCGAATGTATGCCAGTATTTAGCTGCCTTCCATTTTCCCGCTTTATGGGGGTGTCGGCGTTGTGCCCATGCTTTTAGCTTTGAATGTACGAGGTCGTCTAATCTGTTGTAAGTGTCCTTACTTACGACCGTGGAATAGTAGTTTGACCATCCTCTGATTATAGGACTTAGTTTCCCTATGAGTACCGCTTGCGGCGCTTGCTTGTGGTCATCGATGACACTAGCTATTCTTTCGTAATGTATTCTCTGCTTATCTTCGCTTGGGGTGATGAGTGTTTTGAAACCCTGTTTTGAGTGGTATTTACCCGTAGGAAATTGCCTTATATTGAAGCCGAGAAAGTCAAATCCTGGTTTTTCATTCTCATACCTGTGTAGAGTATGAGTTAGGCGTGTTTTTGAGGGTTTCAATTCCAAACCCATGTCTTTTAACCACTCAGATATAATTATCTGGCATTTTTGGACTACGGTTATGTCTTCGTGGAGAATTACGAAGTCATCGGCATATCTTACAAATGTAAGGGAGCAAATCTTATCTTTGGTTGACATTGTTTTTCCGCTAGGATAGAACAATGTCAAGGTTTTTGCGAGTTGATTCACTCGTTCTTCCATCCCGTGGAGGGCGATGTTTGCGAGTAGTGGGGAAATTACTCCACCTTGCGGTGTACCCTCAAATGTCTCTTGGAATTGCTCTTTGTCTATCACTCCCGCTTTTAACCAAGCCTTTATTTGTCGGCGAATGGTAGGGAACGTATTTAATTTTCTGAGCAATGCCGAGTGGTCGATTTTATCGAAACATTTGCTTATATCAGCATCAAGTACAAATTTTGGTTTATATCTGATGCCGTTAAATATTGCTTCGATAGCATCATGACATGAGCGTCCCGGTCTGAACCCGTATGAGTTCGGTTCAAATTTAGCTTCCCATTCTGGCTCAAGTGCCATTTTTACGAGAGCTTGCAAAGCGCGGTCATACATTGTGGGTATACCCAGAGGTCGTTTCTCCTCCTTTCCAGGCTTTGGTATCCATACGCGCCTAGTAGGTTTGACCTTTGAGCCTAGTTTTAATTTGGCAATTAGGGCGAAACGTTGCTTTGGGGTCAGTGATTTAACACCGTCCACACCTGCCGTTTTCTTGCCTTGATTGTCTTGTGTTACCCGCCTAACCGCTAAACATTTTGCTGACCAGGACTTCATCAACATCTTCTGGAGTCTGCGAACTGCTTTGACATCGCCACGACTTGAGGCTTTGTAAATTCTTTTCTGCAACTTGTAGACACGTTTTTCTAGATTTCGCCAGTTTATGTGTCTCCATTCCACCATCGCTTTGTCATTCTGAATTGGGCGTTTTGATTTCTCCTTTAAGGAAGAAGTAATCATATCGCAAATTTCAGTTGTGACTTGTCGTGTTTTAGACTTATTCATTGCTTACTATGACCTTACATTCCAAATCACCGTGAGTTCGTCAGCATATCCTTGGCATTACCCAAGGCGTTCGCTTCTAACTCAATCTCGCCTATCTGTCGCATACGGTTAGCACCTACTTGATATCGACCAATCAAGAGCAGACAGTAGGTTACTTCGTTCCGATTGACCATTGATTGAACCTTTAGAGTGATGTTTTCCACCGGGTTTCTTGGGAGTGCTTACTGGTCAATGCCACACCTGCCAGTCCCTTATCCTTTGCCTTTTGGCTCCTCCGTATAAGCCTTATTCCGGGGGTTCCACATAACGATGGTTTATTAATACATCTTTGCTTTCGCTACTCATAGGTTCTTGCTTGAAGGGAACCAGCTTAGGCTACCAGTTTTACCTCCTTTTCACCCCGCTTCAGGCGTTGATGGCTAGTCGCAAACCTGGGGGTGATGCTGTCACCGTTGCACCTACGGGGAGGGACTTCATTTATCCTATACTTTAGGTTTTCTAGGGAATGTCACCCTCATAGTCAATCAGTTGTCAGGTTTTATCCGGTTTCCCGTTCTTTTACCTGCCACTCATACCTAAGTATTGATACTTATTTAGAGTGAACGAATCGCACATAATAGCTGTGGTCGTAGCCTTCTTGATAGCGCAAGTTGAGGGGTTGGTTGACGGCTTGGCAACTTTGCTCAAATACTTGTGGTAGCAATTGTTCGGCTAAAAATTTATCAGCAGTCCCTTGGTCAATGAGAATTGGGCTATGATACCTTCCTAGCTTGATTAATTCGCTAGCATCATAGTTCCGCCAATCTTGTTGATTTGTTCCTAAATAACGGCTGAAGGCTTTTTGTCCCCAAGGACAGCGCATCGGTGCGGTAATGGGTGCAAAGGCGGAAACTGATTGATAGAGTTTTGGGTTTCGCAGCGCACAAACTAGCGCCCCATGTCCTCCCATAGAATGACCGAAAATCCCTTGTTTTTCAGCGATGGCGGGAAAATTGGCGGTAATGATTGCGGGTAGTTCTTGAACGACATAACTATACATTTGATAGTGCGATCGCCAAGGTTCTGTTGTCGCATCCACATAAAAACCTGCACCTGTCCCAAAATCCCAATCCTCATCCTCACCGGGAATCCCTGAATTTCGGGGACTGGTATCTGGCGCAACTAGCATTAACCCATACTCTGCTGCGTAACGCTGCGCCCCAGCTTTGACAATAAAATTTTCTTCAGTGCAAGTCAAACCAGCAAGGAAATAAAGAATTGGTACAGGTTGTTGACTCGCCTGTGGTGGTTGATAGACAGCAAAGCGCATTTCCCCGTTGCAAGCCGAGGAGGGGTGAGAGTAAAAGCCGACTTTACCACCAAAGCTTTGAGATTCGGAAATTAGTTTGAGGTTTGTCATTTGTTATTTGTTATTTGTTATTTGTCATTTGTCATTTGGTAATGGGTAATTGGTAATTGGTAATTGGTGTTTGATATTTGTTATTTCACCTCATCTCCCAGTCCCCAATCCCCAATCCCCAATCCCCAATCCCCAATAATGACACGCTTCATTTTGGGAATACTAAATTCACCTCGGACTAAATTTCATCACTCAACGGTTATGGTTAGCACACAAGTTAGTATTCCCGGTTATCGCATCAGCGAAGAAATATACAATGGCTCGAGAACGCTGGTTTATCGTGGGTATCGAGAGGCTGACCATCAACCTGTGGCAATTAAGCTGCTGAAAAACGCTTATCCTAGTTTTAGTGAATTGGTGCAGTTTCGCAATCAGTATACCATTGCCAAAAATCTTCCATCTCCTCTGGTTGTGCAAACCTATAGCCTGGAAGCTTATCAGAATGGCTATGCGTTAGTGATGGAGGACTTTGGGGGAATTGCGCTTAACTTGTGGTGGGATAGGGGGGAAGCTGTAGGTTGTTTGCTGGAGTTTTTGAAGATTGCGATCGCTCTTTGCAATATTCTAGATGTTCTCTATCGCCATCGCATCATTCATAAAGATATTAAACCTGCCAATATTTTGGTTAATCCCGAAACTCATGAAATTCGCTTAATTGACTTTAGTATTGCATCTTTACTGCCAAGAGAAAGTCAAACTGTTGTCAGCCCTAATATTTTGGAAGGAACGCTGGGATATTTATCTCCAGAACAAACCGGGAGAATGAATCGCGGGATTGATTACCGCACTGATTTTTACTCTTTAGGCGTAACTTTTTACGAATTGCTGACCGGAGAATTACCATTTCAATCAAATGACATGATGGAAATGGTACATTGTCATATTGCGAAACAACCAAATCAATTCAAAATTCTCAATTCAAAATTCAAAAATGGGGAATTGATTCCGCAAGTACTCTCAGATATTGTGATCAAACTGATGGCGAAAAACGCCGAAGAGCGCTATCAGAGTGCATTAGGGCTGAAATATGATTTAGAAAAATGCCTTGAGCAACTACAGACAACGGGGAAAATTGATAGCTTCCCAATTGCACAAAGAGATGTGTGCGATCGCTTTATTATTCCTGATCAACTTTATGGTCGGCAAACTGAAGTAGAAGCGCTGTTAAATGCCTTTGAGCGAGTTAGCAAAGGTAATACAGAAATGATATTAGTTGCAGGGTTTTCGGGGATTGGTAAAACTGCTGTTGTGAATGAAATTCATAAGCCGATTGTACGTCAACGGGGTTATTTTATTAAAGGTAAATTTGACCAATTTAATCGCAATATTCCTTTTTCGGCTTTTGTGCAAGCTTTGCGCGATTTGATGGGACAATTGCTGTCTGAAAGTGACGCACAACTGCAAATCTGGAAAACTCAAATCCTGAAAGCTTTGGGTGAAAATGCCCAGGTAATTGTAGATGTAATTCCGGAACTAGAACAGATTATTGGTGTGCAACCACCTGTAGCTCAATTAGGAGGGAATACAGAACAAAATCGCTTCAATTTACTGTTTCAAAAGTTCATTGCTACTTTTACTACAAAAGAGCATCCTCTAGTCATATTTATTGATGATTTGCAATGGGCAGATAGTGCTTCGTTAAAGTTAATAGAATTGTTGATCGGTGACAACAGTAACGGTTATCTGTTGATGATTGGCGCTTACCGGGATAACGAAGTCTTTCCTGCTCATCCTTTAATGGTGACTTTAAATGAAATTAGTAAAAAGCAAAGCAATTTTTCTACCATTACCTTAAGCCCACTAAAAATATCTCAGATTAATCAACTAATAGCTGATACGCTCAATTGTTCTCCCGATATAGCTTTATCTTTAACTAAATTAGTTTATCAGAAAACTCAAGGTAATCCCTTTTTTAATAACCAATTTCTCAAAGTATTGTATGAAGAAGGGTTGATTATCTTTAATGTTGATGTGGGTTATTGGCAATGTGATATTGCTCAAGTCAATACCTTAGCGCTGACAGATAATGTAGTGGAATTTATGGCAATGCAGCTACAGAAATTGCCACCAGCCACACAAGAAGTTTTACAATTAGCAGCTTGCATTGGTAACTTATTTGATTTAGAAACTCTCGCGATTGTCCATCAAAAATCTCAAGTTGAAACTGCGGCGAATTTGTGGCGTGCTTTACAAGTGGGTTTAATTATCCCTACTAGCGAAGTTTATAAGTTTTTTCAGGGAACTAGTAATAATTCTGAAGCTAAGTTTTCTTACAATTCTCATAATCAGGTTGCAACTTACAAGTTTTTACATGACCGCGTTCAACAAGCTGCTTATTCTTTAATTACTGAAGATAAAAAGCCTGTAACTCATTGGCAAATCGGTAATTTATTATTAAACAATACGCCTAAGACTAAACAAGAAGATAAACTATTTGAAATAGTTAATCATTTGAATCTTGGCAAGGCATTAATTTCTGAACCACAAGCATCTCTGGAATTTATTAATTTAAATTTAAGAGCTGGGACAAAAGCTAAAGCAGCAAATGCCTATGCTGTAGCAGCGGAATATTTAAAAATTGGCGTGGCATCTTTGCCTACAAATAGCTGGGAAACTGATTATCATCTGACACTAGCGCTGCATGAATCAATTACAGAGGTATTGTGTCTTAGTGGCGATTTTGCAGCAATGGAAACCTACGCTGAAGTAGCGTTGCAAAAATCCAAATTGCTACTTGAACAAGTTCCTATTTATAATATTAAAATTCAGGCTCATATGGCACAGAGCAGACATCTTGATGCTTTACAAGTTGCTCTGAATGTGTTGGCAATGTTAGGTATAGAATTACCTAAACAACCCGATAAAAGCAATATAGAGCATGAGTTGGATGAGACCAAGCGTCTATTAGCAAACAGAACTTTGGCAGATTTGCTCGCACTACCAGAAATGACAGATGTCACTATTAAAGCTGGGATGCAAATTCTCTCTAATATTATCTCTGTTGCTTATCAAGCTGCTCCTGAATTATTTAGGTTAATTGTACTCAAGCAAGTTCAACTGTCTCTTAGCTACGGTAATGCACCAGAATCTACCTATGCTTATGCTACCTATGGCTTGATGTTATGCGGTGTATTAGGCAAAATTAATGCAGGCTATGAATTGGGACAACTAGCATTAGAGTTAGTCAATCAACTTCATGCAGTAAAGCTAAAATCAAAAACTATTTTTGCTGTCAATTGTTTTATTAGACATTGGAAAGTTCATCTCAAAGAAACCTTAAATTCTTTATTAGAAGCATACACTTGCGGTTTAGAAACCGGAGATATTGAATATGCGATGATGTCTGCTTATGTGTTTGGTAGATACGCTTACTTAAGTGGTCAAGAATTGGGCGGATTAGCGCAAGCTATGAGCAATTATGCCAATGTCATGAAACAATTAAAGCAAACCACATACTTGAACTTTAATAGTATCTACCAACAATCAGTTTTTAACTTACTAGGAAGGGCAGATAATCCTTGTTTGTTGATTGGTGAAAGCTACAACGAAGCAGAAATGTTACCTTTACATTATGCTGCTAATCAATTCAGTATTATTTGTCAGGCTCATTTTTGTAAGTTGATTCTTTGCTATTTATTTGGTGAATATGACCAAGCGGTAGAAAATGCCAATGTTGTGAAGCAGTATTTCAGCAGCATTACTAGCTTGGCTGTGATTCCAACTTTTTATTTCTATGAATTGTTGACACAACTAGCTTTGTATCCAGATTCACCATCTCCACAGCAAGAATCTATGATTGAATATGTCACAATCAATCTAGAAAAACTGAGAAAATGGGCTGATTATGCTCCTGAAAATTATGAGCATAAATTTTGTTTAATTGCAGCAGAAAAACATCGGGTATTAGGGCAAAAAGCGGAAGCTATTGAATATTACGACCGCGCTATTACCCTGGCCAAAGAAAATCAGTACTTGCAAGAAGCTGCTCTCGCTAATGAACTGACAGCTAAATTTTATTTGGCATGGGGTAAAGATAAGGTAGCTCAATTTTATATGCAAGAAGCTTACTATTGCTATGCTCATTGGGGTGCTAAAGCTAAAATTCAAGATTTAGAAAAACGCTATTCTGAACTGTTATTGCCGATATTTCAAGCTCAAAATCATCGCTTCCAACTTAGCGAAACTTATATTTCTACTATTGATGCTTCTTCATATCTCAATCAAACTATCCAAACTACTAGATCAAGTAGCAGTAGCAGTATTTCTAAAAACCTCGATTTTTCCACTATCTTTAAAGCCTCACAAGCTTTATCTAGTGAAATTGAATTAGAAAAATTGCTCAATACTCTCATGGAAGTTTTGATGACAAATGCGGGGGCAAAAAAGGCAGTTTTATTAATAGTTAGAGATGGCAATTGGGTAATTGAGGCAATTGCTACGACCAATGAAGGTACAAATCAGCAAACTGTGCCATTAGAAGTTAATCAAGCAATTCCGGAGACATTGGTAAATTACGTCAAACGTAGCGGTCAAACTGTGGTTTTGGATGATGCAACTTCCCAAACAGATTTTATTGCTGATCCTTATTTGATGGAGCAACAACCAAAAAGTGTGATGTGTACACCAATTTGGCATCAGGGCAAATTAATTGGTTTATTGTATTTAGAAAATCAATTAACGATCGCAGCCTTTACTCGCGATCGCACAGAAGTTATCCAACTATTATGTACTCAAGCTGCCATCTCCCTAGAAAATGCCCATCTTTACCAACAAGCTCAAGATTATGCCCAAAAGTTGGAACAGATGCTACAGCAACTCAAGCACACACAGCTGCAAATGGTGCAAAATGAAAAAATGGCTTCCTTGGGTAATTTAGTTGCAGGGGTAGCCCACGAAATTAACAATCCTGTAGGCTTTCTTAAAGGTAGCTTGAATAATACTGAACAGTATATTCAAGACTTACTTACCCATCTGCAATTGTGGCAAGAAAACAACCCTATTCTCGCTCCTGCAGTTATCGATCATGCCGAAGAGATTGATTTAGAATTCCTAAAAGCCGATTTACCCAAGCTGGTGGATTCAATGAAAGTTGCATCTGAACGCATCAAAGATATTAGCACCAGTTTGCGTACTTTCTCCCGGGCAGACACAGCCGAAAAAGTTGCTTGCAATCTCCATGAGGGAATTGAAAGTACCCTGTTAATTTTGAAATATCGCCTGAAAGCTTCCGAAAAACGCCCAGCTATTCAGGTAATCAAAAAGTATGGTAACCTACCCCAGGTTAAATGCTTTTTAGGGCAGCTCAATCAAGTATTTATGAATATCCTGAGTAATGCGATTGATGCCTTAGATACTGCTAGTGAGGGACAATCTTATGCTGATTTAGAAGCCCATCCTCAGCAAATTACTATTTGTACAGATATTTCACCTGATAGACGCATGGCCATAATTGCCATCAAAGATAACGGCCCGGGAATACCAGAGTCAATTCGCGATCGCATTTTTGACCATCTGTTTACCACCAAAGAAGTTGGTAAAGGTACAGGATTAGGATTAGCGATCGCGCGTCAAATTGTTGAACAAACCCACAATGGGAGTTTAAGCTGTAACTCTGTTTTGGGTGAAGGGACAGAATTTGTCATCGAAATTCCCGTGTAAACTCTACTAGCCATGCAATACTTGTCGGTTAAGGGCAAAAGGGGAAGGGTTAAAGGGCAAGAAAAAACCTTTAACCCTTCCCCTTTAACCGTTTCCCAAACCAAATTAAGAGTTGACAATCCTTAACCGAGCAGCATTGACTAGCCTTGAATTTATGAAGAGGGGCGCAAAGCTTTGCGCCTGTGTCAACTTAAGCTAAAAGCTATATAGGGCTGGCGTTGTACAAGTACCTCGCGCCCTCATCCCCTAACCCCTTCTCCCCCTGGAGAAGGGGAATAAAATCTCTTGCTCCCCTCTCCTCGTGGGCTATCCATTAGTCACATCTTTCTTTACAATCTTGAAATGCTTATTTTGTGGGCATCTTGAACACTGAGGTGTCAAACATACTTGACAGATTAACTCTTAGTCTTCTCGCTAAAATTAGGTTTTTATTGAGAATTGATGACGAAGGAATCAGGGTTATAAAAAGCGTGAGTGAATACTCTCGTAAATGTTGAGAAAGATCCGGGTAATGGATAGCCTCGTGGGAGAGGGGCTGGGGGTGAGGGCGAAACTTTGCAACCAAGCGGGTTTCACGTTAAGTTGACACCAATGAAAGCTGTGCGCCCCTGCAGATGTTTGATGTGTTGCAACAATCTTTTCCAGATGAGATTGATGTCTAATCATTTTATTATTACAGATTATGAAGAATTTTTAATCTACGCTGACGCTTTGACAGTTCATCTACAGCCTTGTCAGCAGACTGAATAGCATACCGTGGAAATTATCCACAACCACAAATCCTGATTGTGAGAGTGATTGCTGATGTCAGATAGCAAAACAGTTACGAGAAAACATTTATCTACATAAAAATCTAAAGAAATTATTAAATATTAGAAATTATTGCTGATTGCATGAGATTGTAAATAAACAATAAAACCTCTCATTTTTAATGGGGTCAGCCATTATAAAGACCCTAAATATAAAGCTACTTGGCACTCTCACCGTCTTTGACCTTAGAGAGTGCCAATTGCTTTTGAGATAAATTTAGGCATTTATAAGCGTATTTGAGAGTTAACCTTCATCAATAACGAAATAACTCGCCCAATCTGCTCCTAATAACTTTTGATGAATTTTACTAATATTAGGAGTCATATTTGATTTTTGAAAAAATTTTCTATAAATTTATTCGTTATTTTCTGTTACTTTTCTACGTACAAAAATATTTCTATGACGCAATTTATCTACCTTTACATCGAAGCTGCATTAGGTAAAGTTTATTGACCTATATTATAAACGCTTAAAAAAGTTGGGAATACTAAATCTCTGGAACCACAGATTTAATAATCCAATTATTATGGTTAGCATCGAAGTTAGTATTCCTCAGATTCCTGGTTATCGCGTTAATGAAGAAATCTACAACGGTTCTAGAACACTGGTTTATCGAGGATTTCGAGAGACTGACAATAAACCTGTGGTACTGAAGCTATTAAAAAATTCTTATCCTAGTTTCAACGAATTGGTACAGTTCCGCAATCAGTACACTATTGCTAAAAATCTGCAATCACCGCTAATTATTGGGACATATAGCCTGGAAGCATATCAGAATGGCTATGTGTTAGTTATGGAGGACTTTGGCGGAATTGCTCTTAGCCAATGGCACAAAATCAGAACAAATGTATTGAGCTTAATAGAGTTTTTCCAAATTGCGATCGCACTGTGCAATACATTAGATATACTTTATCGCCATCGCATTATTCATAAGGATATTAAACCTGCGAATATTCTAATTAATCCCGAAACCAAGCAAATTAAATTAATTGACTTTAGTATTGCATCTTTACTACCACGAGAAACTCAAACGCTAATTAGTCCCAATATATTGGAAGGTACACTCGCTTATTTATCGCCAGAACAAACGGGGAGAATGAATCGCGGGATTGATTATCGTACCGACTTTTATTCTTTAGGTGTGACTTTTTACGAATTACTCACCGGAGAATTACCATTTCAATCAAATGATCCAATGGAGTTGGTACATTGTCATATTGCGAAAATACCCACAGCATTGGGGAATAGGGAGGAAATTCCGCAAGTACTAGCAGATATTGTGATGAAACTGCTGGCGAAAAATGCGGAAGACCGCTATCAGAGTGCGTTAGGTTTGAAATATGATTTAGAAAATTGCTTAGAACAACTACAGATAATAGGTAAGATTGAGAGTTTTCCGATTGGACGGCGGGATGTGTGCGATCGCTTTCTCATCTCTGATAAACTTTATGGCAGAACGGCAGAAGTTGAAAAGCTGCTGACAGCATTTAAGCGAGTCAGTGTAGGTGCTAAGGAAATGGTTTTAGTAGCAGGCTTTTCTGGGATTGGGAAAACTGCTGTTGTTAATGAAGTTCACAAGCCAATTGTGCAGAAGCGAGGCTACTTCATTAAAGGTAAATTTGACCAATTTAATCGCAATATTCCTTTCTCTGCTTTTGTGCAAGCCTTACGTCATTTGATGGTGCAATTACTATCAGAAAGTGATGCACAATTGCAAAAATGGAAAAGCCAAATTCTCCAAGCCTTGGGTGAGAATGCACAGGTAATTGTGGAAGTGATTCCCGAATTAGAACAAATTATTGGTGTGCAACCAGCTATACCAGAATTAGCAGGAAATGCGGCTCAAAATCGCTTTAATTTACTATTCCAAAAATTTATTGCCATCTTTACAACTAAAGAACACCCCCTTGTCATCTTTCTTGATGATTTACAATGGGCAGATTTGGCTTCTTTAAAGTTGATGGAATTATTGATGAGCGAAAGCGATATTGGCTATCTCTTAATGATGGGAGCCTATCGAGATAACGAAGTTTCTCCAGTTCATCATTTAATAGTAACTTTAAATGAAATTCAAGTAGCTGGGGCAAATATCAATACCCTGACATTACCTCCTTTAAAATTATCTCAGATTAACCAACTAATAGCTGATACCCTCAGTTGTTCTCTGGAATTGGCATTACCTTTAACAAAATTAGTATATCAGAAAACTCAAGGTAATCCCTTTTTTAATAATCAATTTCTCAAGGTTTTATATGAAGAAGGATTAATTACTTTTAATGTAGAGCAAGGCTATTGGGAATGCGATATTGCTAAAGTTAATGCTTTAGCACTCACAGATGATGTGGTTGAGTTTATGTCTATGCAATTACAAAAATTGCCTGCAGCCACTCAAGATGTTTTAAAATTAGCTGCTTGTATTGGTAACACTTTTGATTTAGCGACATTGGCAACTGTGAGACAAAAATCTCTAGTAGCCGCAGCTGCGGAATTATGGTCTGCTTTGCAATCTGGCTTAATTTTACCGCAAAGTGAGGTTTATAAGTTCTTTCAAGAAGCTGAGAATAATACCGATAGCAAATTATTCAAATATCAAAATTCCCCAACTCCTACCTATAAGTTTTTACATGACCGTGTACAACAAGCAGCTTATTTTCTCATTCCAGAAGCACAGAAAAAATTTACCCATTTAAATATCGGGAGATTAATGTTAAATAATACTCCCCAAGCGCAAATAGAAGATAAAATATTTCAGATTGTCAATCAGTTAAATCAGGGAGTTGAATTACTCACCGCACAGGATGAGAAACATGAATTAGCCCAGTTAAATTTCCAAGCAGGATACAAAGCCAAGAATGCTACAGCTTACAGTGCTGCTTGGGAATATTTAACGATAGGGCGGCAGTTATTAGCTGATGATTATTGGCAAAGTCAATATAATTTGGCGTTAAGTTTATACGACGCATCAGTAGAAGTTGCTTATCTCAGTGGTAACTTTGCTGAAATGGAAAGGCTAGCAGAAATTTTGCTCAAAGCAGCAAAAAACTTGATGGATCAAGTTAAAGTATATGACGTTAAAAATCAGGCTTTAGTAGCACAAAATAAACCTGTAGAAGCAGTCAATAATGGGCTACAATTTCTCAAATTATTGGGCATAGAATTTCCCACAGCACCCAGCCAAGCTGATATTATATCGGGATTGCAAGCAACTCAAAGCCTTTGGCAAGAGAAAGGAATTGCCGAATTAATTAACTTACCTGTAATGAGCGATCGCACTCAGTTAGCGGCGATGCAAATATTATCTAGCATCTCAGCAGCTAGCTATTTAGCAGCACCAGCACTTTATCCGTTGATTTATTTTAAGCAGGTAAGTTTATCAATTAAATATGGCAATACTGCCATTTCTACCCATAGTTATGCCTGTTATGCTCTGATTCTTAGCGCCATAGTAGGAGATTTTGAAACAGGTTATCAATTTGGTAAACTCGCTTTAGATTTATTACCCCAACTCAAAGCCAAAGAATTGGAATGTAAAGTTCAATCTATGGTTTATGGGTTTGTCAAGCATTGGAAAATTGCTGTCAAAGAAACTTTAATACCTTTACGTTCAGCCTATTATATTGGTTTGGAAACTGGAGATTTACAGTTTGCTGCTTACTCAGCCGTAATGTATTGCGGATTTACCTATTTTGCAGGCATAGAAAAAGAATTATCTGACTTGCAGCGAGAAGTATTTGCCTTGAGCGATTCTATCAATCAAATTAAGCAGGTAACTTGTTGGCAATATTTTCAAATGTTGCAACAGGCAATACATGATTTACGTTCAGCCAGAAATGTTGTTGCATACTTACAGGGGGAATATTACGACGAACAGAAAATGCTAACTCAGCATTTACAAGCTAATGATAGACTAGGTGTTTTTTATCTATACTTTCATAAATTGCTGTTGAATTATTTGCTGTGTAACTATCAACAAGCGGTTGTAGATGCTGCACTGACAGAACAATATGTAGATGCTGCTGCAGGGTTTGCTTATGTTCCCATATTTTACTTTTATGATTCTCTGACACAACTGGCAGCCTATAGAGAGAATTTAGTTGCAGATAAAGAGAAGTTATTAGCAAAAATCACGACAAATCAAGAGAAAATGAAAAATTGGGCGCATTCCGCTCCCATGAATTGCCAGTACAAATTTGATTTAGTCGAGGCAGAATATCAACGGCTATTTGGGGAAAAATGGCAAGCAATGGAGATGTACGATCGCGCCATTGCTGGTGCTAAAGAAAATGGTTATCTGCGCGACGAAGCACTGGCTAATGAACTTGCGGCTAGCTTCTATTTGGATTGTGGCAAAGAGAAAGTAGCTCAAGCTTATCTACAAGAAGCCTATTACGGTTATGCTCGTTGGGGAGCCAAAGCCAAGATAGAAGATTTAGAACAGCGCTACCCACAATTGCTCAAGAGTATGTTGCAAAGACAACAATATTCTTTGAATGCAACCACAACCATTGCTAATACTATCTCTGAAAGCAGCAGCACGACATTAAGCGATCGCACAGTTTCAGAATTTCTCGATTTGGCAACTATTCTCAAAGCCTCTCACGCTCTCTCTAGCGAAATTCATTTAGAAAAGCTACTTTCAACTTTGCTGTCTGTAGTCATAGAAAATGCTGGTGCAGATAAAGGTGTATTACTGCTACAGAAACAAGAAAAGTTAGTATTAGAAGCTATTGCTACATTAGGGGAATCACCTACACTGATGCGATCGCTGCCTTTAGAAGAATCGCTAGATATCCCAATTTCCTTGATTAACAGCGTTAAACGCAATCTGCAAGCCACAACCATTGACAATGCAACCACCGATCCCATATTGATGGTTGATGCTTATATTATTTCCCAACAGCCCAAGAGTTTGTTGTGTACACCCATTATCCATCAAGGTAAGCTACTAGGCATCCTTTATTTAGAAAATCACCTGACAGTTGGGGCTTTTACCAGCGATCGCCTCAAAGTACTCAATTTATTGTGTACTCAAGGAGCAATTTCTCTCGAAAATGCCCGCCTTTATCAAGAATCCCAAGTAAATGCCCAAAAAATAGCACAATCACTCAAAAAACAGAAAACTTTGTTTGATGTGGTGACGCAGATGCGAGAGTCTTTAGACTTAGATGCGATATTTTGTGCAGTTACCCAAAATATGCGACGGATTTTAAATGCCGATCGCGTTGGCATTTATCAATTTGAGGCAGAATCAAAGTATGAATATGGTAAGTTTATTGCCGAAGATGTCATCCCCGAATTTCCTTCTGCGCTAGCTGTTAACGTTAAAGATCATTGCTTTGGTGAAGACTACGCCAACCTTTATAAACAAGGGCGAATCTGCGCTATGGCTGACTTAGATTCAGCCCAGGTACTAGATTGCCATCGTGCGATTTTAGAACAATTTCATGTCAAAGCCTCCTTAGTGGTAGCAATTATTCAAAATGGCCAACTGTGGGGTTTGCTGTGCATTCACCAATGCGATCGCCCCCGTGAGTGGCGAGGTTCGGAAATTCAATTTGCCCAGCAAATAGCTGCTCAATTAGGTATTGCACTCCAGCAAGCAGATTTACTGCTGCAAACTCGTCAACAAGCAACTCAACTCGAACAAGCGCTTCAACATCTCCAGCAAACTCAACTGCAACTAGTGCAGAACGAGAAGATGTCAGCTTTAGGTAATTTAGTAGCTGGTGTGGCTCATGAAATTAACAATCCCGTGGGCTTTATTGCTGGTAACTTGGAACCAGCAAAAGACTATGTGCAAGACTTGTTTGATTTAATAGAGTTGTATGAAGGATTACCTCATGAAAATGCGGAAATCAACAAGAAAATTGCCGCTATTGACTTAGAATATCTGCGAGAAGATTTACCAAAATTACTAGATTCGATGTCTTTGGGCATTGAACGCATTGGCAACATTAGCACCAGTTTACGCACTTTCTCTAGAGCCGATAAAGCCTATAAAGTCCCGTTTAATATTCACGAAGGTATCGACAGCACAATTTTAATTCTCAAGCATCGCTTAAAAGCTAACGAACATCATCCAGTTATAGAGATTGTCAAAGAATACGGAGAATTGCCAATGGTGGAATGCTTCGCCGGACAATTAAACCAAGTATTTATGAATTTGTTGGCGAATGCGATCGATGCTTTAGAAGAGTCAAATAGCGATCGCAGCTTTGCCGAAATTCAAGCCAACCCCAATCAAATTACAATTCGCACGGCTAAAAGTGAAGATGGTAAACAGGCGGTAATTAGCATTCAAGATAACGGTACCGGAATGCCTGAGGAAGTCAAACACAAGATATTCGATCATCTATTTACCACCAAAGGAGTTGGTAAAGGCACTGGTTTAGGATTAGCGATCGCACGTCAAATTGTGGAAGAAACTCACAACGGGCGTTTAATTTGTAACTCTGTTTTAAGTGAAGGTACAGAATTCCTCATTCAAATACCGATGTAAATTTTTTGGGGAAAAGGTTAAAGGGTAAGGGTGAAAAGAGGCAAGGGAGCAGGGAGCAGGGAGCAAGGGGGAGAAATTGAGCCGGAGCGTGCCGAAGACACGCTACACGAACAACCCATGTTTCGTTTCTCTACGAGACGCTATGCGGTAAGCATAGCTAGGGCGCAGGCTTTACGCCACCTGTGTCAACTTAAGCTAAAAGCTATATACGGCGAGTGTTGTAAAAATACCTCGCGCCCTCATCCCCTAACCCCTTCTCCCGCAGGAGAAGGGGAACTAAATCTCTTGCTCCCTTCTCCCTGTGGGAGAGGGGCTGGGGGTGAGGGCGAAACCTTGCACAAGAGCGGGTTTCACGTTAAGTTGACACCAATGGCTTTACGCTCCCTCCACGCCGGGGGAAAAGGCTTGTTCCCCCTGCTCCCTGCTCCTTTTCCCCCTGCCTTTTCCAGTTAAAGGTTGTTTCTTTCCCATTCCCCATTCCCCTTTTCCCCTTTCCCATTTAATCAAGTGACTGTAATCATCACTCCCTGGCTTTCATTCGCTAGCCTATCGACGGCGCACACAGCGTATGTTCCCGCCCCAACAGTAGCAAAGTTTGTACCAGCAGATAAAATGCGTTGAATTACCCAGCCATCAGTAGTTTGGCGATAAAGCGTCCAAGAACGAACTGGCTGATCGTCTCCAGGTTTCCAATTGAGTCTACCATTCACATAAACTAGCCCTGTGGGTGCTGCTGGTGCTGTGGTAATTTGGGAAGACCAAGTAGGAGGAATGGCAGGCTTGCTATAAATTTGAGTTTGGAATTTATCAGCGATACCTTGACTGTTTTCCATCAAAACACCCAAATTAAAGAAGATATTACCCAGGGAATACCTTCCAGCTTGGCTACGACTAAATATTACCTGCTTTTCAATCTCTTCACTTTCCCGACTCTTGTTGCTGGGTTCGGTCAAATTGTTACCAGCGTAAACGTGTTTTTGCTTGGTGTTTACCTGTGTCCACCAATTGAGTAAAGCAGGATAACTTTGTTGTGTTTGGTCGGTACGCCAATATAGTTGAGGCGCAATATAATCAACCCAGCCTAGTTCTAACCATTTCTTCGAGTCAGCATACAGAACATTATAGGCATCTAAGCCCGTAATACCTGCTGGTTGTCCAGGGCGATAAATTCCAAAGGGACTAATGCCAAATTTAACGTGCGGCTTTGTGGCTTTAATTCCTTCCGATAGCCGCAGCACCATCAGATTGACATTTTCTCGTCGCCAATCACCTAAGCTAAGTCCACCGCCAGCGTTTTTGTAAGTGTCATAGGTTTTGCTGTCGGGGAAAGTTTGCCCAGATATGGGATAAGGATAAAAATAGTCGTCTAAGTGAACGCCATCGATATCATACCGGCGCACAACATCAAGAATAACGTTATATGCCCTGTCCTGAACAATTTTAATCCCTGGGTCCATCCACAATTGATTGCCCCATTTATAAACCACGTCTGGATTCGTAACAGCTATATGGGGACTGACATTAATTCCGCTATTAACACTAGTCTTAGCGCGGTAAGGGTTAAACCAAGCATGAAGTTCAATGTTGCGCTTGTGGCATTCTGCGATCGCAAACTCTAAGGGATCGTAATATGGAGCTGGTGCTTTCCCCTGAGTTCCGGTAACCCAAGCACTCCAAGGTTCTAAGGTCGAAGCATACACAGCATCTCCTTCTGGTCGCACCTGGAAAATTAAAGCATTAAAGTTGAGTTGTTGTAATTTAGTAATGATTGCAACTAATTCCGATTGCTGTTGTGCAACAGGTAGTCCAGGTTTAGAAGGCCAATCACCATTCCAAACAGTTGCTACCCACGCCCCACGAAATTCTCTTTGATGACTTAGCCTCACAGTATTCTGTGGAACTTCTACCACAGGTGGCTCAACTGGAGGATCTACTACTACAGGCGGCTCAGGTTTAGGGTCTACCACTACCACAGGTGGGTTTGGCTCAGGTTTAGGCTCTACTACTACCACAGGTGGATTTGGATCGGGTTTAGGCTCTACTACTACCACAGGTGGATTTGGATCAGGTTTAGGCTCTACTACTACAGGTGGGTTGGGAGATGGCACTAAGTACGTAGAGCTAATCTTGTCTGCTTTCCCCTGATATACCAAAGCTTGATAGGCTATGACCGCTAAATCAGCACGGGTTGCAGCTAGATTAGGGTTGAGTAATTTTATATTTGGGTAGTTAACTACTAACCCTGCACTCGTAGCAATAGCTACTTGATTTTTAGCATAACTGGCGATCGCAGTCGCATCTGTATAATATTGCGACAATTTATTGACTAAGTCAGGTTTTATCTTATTAGCAATCTCTAAGCCATTAACTATTGCCACTAAAACATCACCCCGAGAAATTCTATTATTGGGGCGGAAAGTTTTATCAGGGTATCCAGAAATAAACCCTGCTTCATAAGCATTTTTAATAACATTGGCTGCCCAATGATTAGTCGGTACATCAGTAAATGGGGAATATTTGCGCTTAGAAGTAAGTGTAAAGACTTTGGCAATGAGGGCAGCAAATTCAGCACGAGTTACTGAGTTATCTGGGCGAAAAGTACCGTTAGGATACCCATTGATCAAGTTCCGCCCTGATAAAGCTCCAATAAATGAGCTTGCCCAATGGCCTTTAATATCCGAGAACGCTGTAGAAGTAGATACCATTGTTGATTGCAGCTAGCGTTGTCATTGTGATTATCTCTTGTTAATTTAGCAACATCAGCGCGATCGCTGCATTTCTACATTTTTCTTGTTACTTATCCTCATTCCTTCCATCTGCTTTACTTCTAATATGGTTATGTCCACCTTACAATTTGTATTGATTTATTTTAAAATTGCTTGAATTGTGGTATATTTGCCAAAATTTGTAACCACAAAGTTTCTGATTGCAGTTAAAGGGAACCTTTTTGAGGCTGACTAGTTCAGATATCAACTAAGTGTAATTATTATCTAGCAATAGAAATTTTTTCAATAGTATGTTTATGATATTCAGCAAAAAAATTCGCTTTACAGTTGGTTTTGTTACTTTATTACTTTTTGGTTTTGCCAGTAGTCATCTATCTGCTCAGTCACAAGATAAACAAATCGCTTCAGCACATCAGACTACACAGAATATTGTTACTCAGCCAGAAAAACCCCTAACCTTATCATCTTTCCTTCTTCCGTTAATTAAATCTGCTCAAATACTTGCTGCAAGTGGGCAAAATTTTGCGACAAATCAACAAATAATTGCTGGGGAACTTAGCGAAACAGATAATAATAAATTGGTTCAGAATGTAGCATCAGCCTCGAAAAAATATAATGTAATTGATGAGTTTAAGAAATTTAAATTTAGTGTTAATAATAGTCAAGTTTTCTCTGCTGGTAAATTGCCAGCGACAAAGATAAGCTTCAACCAAAAAGATTTGTTAACTGTTCTTACCAATACCAGAAAATATTATCAAGACCATGCTAATGCAGACCCAGATGTTTTACGTACAGGTCTACTAGGTACTCAGGGAATAACTATAGATGATGTTCTCAAAACCTTAGATTTCATGGTTGCTGTCTTACAAGAGGACATTGCTAACAATCGCACTACGCGTTTACAAAATGCTAATTTTATTAACAGCAATTTTAAAGTCATCAAATGGACTCCTTATAACCCTAAGCAGACAAATCAACAAAAATTGCGAATTACAAAATATGCTGTTTTTAATCACCCAGGCTCCCATAAAAAAACAGCTACATATAATATTCCAATTTATAGCCTCAAAGATAATTTAGCTGCTGACAAATTCTACACCAGATATACAAAACAAGATGTGCTCTCAGGAATTTATGAACCTGGTGGTAAAGAATATGGCAAAGTTGAACCCATTGCATATTTAACCCGCCAAGGTTTAGAAGAAGCCTTGATGGAGGGAACAATTTTAATTAAATTTACCGATGGTACAGAAGAATATTTCAATGTCGATAGAAGTAATGAAATGCCCTATATCCGGGGATTAAAAGCTACTGCCCAAAAGCGTTACTGGTACTTTAGAAAAGTCAATGCTATTAAAGGTTATGGCTATAAAATTGATGCCAAAATTTCCATTAAACCAGGAGTCACCTTTGCAGGCGATGTGCTCAATATTGGCTTAGGGAAAATTATCGTACTTGAGCATACTATAAGTGGACGCAAGCAACTGCAAATGGGCGTGATTGCTGATACAGGCGGAGCTTTTTTACCTAACCTGCATCAGCTTGATTTTTTAGCAGGGATTTTTAATAATCACCAAGAATTTGGACAGCGAATTGCCCAAATGCCCGACTATGCTAATGCATATATATTGGTGAAGAAATGAAAAATCAGGCGTTGGGTAAGCTGTTAAGCATATAAGAAAGCACATTGAGACTGCAGGGGGGCAGGGAGCAGGGAGCAAGGGAGAGGGTTTGCAGCTTTTACCAGCATAAACAATGATGCAATTTAAATGACGATTAGCTTAAGATGAGGAAAACGGGGAATGATTGATCAGTTGCTTACCATTTATCCAATGATTGATGATTGCTCAATCAGTGCATCAGGTAAGCGTCCCCATTCATTCCAAGAACCATCATAATTTCTCACTTTGGGATAACCCAACAAGTATTTCAAAACAAACCAAGTATATGCCGATCGCCCACCAATGGCACAGTAAGGAAATACTTCCTTTTCAGCAGTAATCCCTTGACTACTGTAGAGATGATGCAACTCTTCGGCTGACTTGAAAGTTCCATCCGCATTCAAAGTCAAGGTATGTTCAATATGCACAGCACCCGGAATATGTCCGGCGCGTTCTGTTCCTTGTGGCGGTTGCATCATGAATAATTCACCATTGTTCTCTTGAGAAGTACGCGCATCTAATAATACACGCTCTTTTTGGCTCAAAGAGGCTTGAACTTCCGCCAGCAAAACCCGCAAGTTAGCATCGGGTGCTTTGGCTTGGTAGTGAGTAGGTGTAAAAGTAGACAACTCTGCCGCTAGTGGGCGCCCCTCTGCTACCCATTTTTGATAGCCACCATTGAGAAAATATACGCGATTATGTCCAAAAAGTTGCAACAGCCAGAAAATCCAACCTCCGGTTCCAGGATAGCTACCATAGGCGACAACTGTTGTGTCAGGGGAAATACCCGATCGCGAAAGCAGCTTTTCTATAGATGTGGGATCTAAATTTATCCGCAAATCGGGAGTTAAGATATCTGTGAAAATATTCCAAAAGACTGCTCCAGGGATGTGAGCATTTTTGTATGGTTCTGGACTCATATCCACCTCAACCACCCGCACACTAGAATCGTTGAGATGATCCATCAGCCATTGCGTATCGATCACAACTTCAGGATGAGCATACTGAGACATCGGCGGTTCTCCTGTGATTTACACTAAAACTAAGATTAGGAGAAGAGACTTAGCTCGCCCAGTCCTCGATCGTGTACAGTTTTCGACACAATAATTATGAGAAATTCCTTGCAGATGCTCTTTGAAGCCATCAACCAGGCCCATAATGAACAGGAATTGCGATCGCAAGTTGTGCCGAAACTTGGTGAGTATTTTACGACTAAAAAATGTGGCATTTTCTTCTTCGATCAGCTGCGCCTTTTAGATCGCAAGTTACAGAAAATACTAGAAATTGCACTATCAATCGAACATAATCCAGTTGCACGTTACTTGGTGGAACGTCATACTCCGGTTCATGAAGCCTTAGTGACATCACCCCATGTCTGGAGAATGATTTGTCCACGCAGCGATCATTGGCACGTCATGGCAGGGCCGATTGTCAGTCAGGGAAAATTAGTAGGTGCAATTGGCTTTACCCGCGAACAGAAAATGACTGCATTTGATGCCCAGAATTTAGCAGATTTAAGTGCGCTGTGTCTGCACCTCTCGATTTGGAATGCGACAATGCGATCGCAATCTTATAATTTCAAGTGCGATCGTTTAACGCCTCGGGAATTGCAAATTGCTGAATTAGTGGCGTTAGGTTACACCAACGCCGAAATCGGTCATCAACTTTGGATTACTGAAAATTCTGTGAAACAAGCACTAAAAAGAATGTTTCGTAAGCTTGAAGTTTCCTCTCGTGCTGAGATGGTTGCTCAACTTGCAGCATTTACACAGCATTCTTCACCCGCAACAGAGCAATCTAATTTGATGCTGAATACATACCTAGGGTAGTGGATTTGCTCAAATATCATGTGGCTTAATGTTACAAAACCAGTTGATGCGATCGCATTGCAGGGCGATGCAATTCAATTGCAGGTCGATGCATTAATATAACAAGCCGATGCAATGGCATTACAGGGCGATGTATTAATATAACGAGCCGATGCAATGGCATTACAGGTCGATGCATTAATATAACGAGCCGATGCAATGGCATTACAGGGCGATGCATTAATATAACGAGCCGATGCAATGGCATTACAGGGCGATGCAATTCAATTGCAGACTGATGATTAATATAAAAAGCCGATGCGATCGCTCAACGTTAAATCTTGAACCCCGTGGGCTGGTTGTTATGTGGGATTAAAGCCGATGATAAGGCACGATCTTGATCTAGAGCAGGAACACTAATTACCAAACATGGTCTAACTTTCGCTACATAGCCTAAATCGACAAGCCAAACTTCACCACGATCAGGACTACTCATGAGCAGATTCTCGTTGATCTAACTCTAAAAAAATCCCTTCAGCATTTAGAATTAAATCTTCATCAGATAAAGGCGGAAAATCTAAGTGAATTATGCGCTTTAAAATTTCTGATGCAAACTCTAGTCTTTCTGAATCTGTCAATTGCTCAAAAGTGTTTAATAGTTCTTGTACTAGAGCAGTCATGATCTCTGTCCTCAGATTCGACCAATTTTATTTACATCTGATGATGTTATCTGTTCTCTAAAATTATTCTATCCCTGAGGAAACAGAATTTTTCTGTATAATATGGTCATATTATACAGAATTTTAATTCTATTGACCTATTTAGAACTTATTATGCCAATCTACTTGTTTTTACTCATACTCATGCAACGCCCCTAACTTTCGCATCTCTGGCCAAATCATCGCGGTTGCAACCACAACCAGAATTGTGCCAATTCCACCACCAACAACGGAAACTATTGGGCCGAATAAAGCCGCCGCTAAACCTGACTCAAAGCCCCCTAATTCATTGGAAGCGCTAATAAACACACTATTAATTGCTGCAACTCGACCGCGTAAATGGTTAGGTGTGCGAATCTGAACTAAGGTATGGCGAATCACAACACTAATACTATCTAATGCGCCACTTAACGCCAGCATTAGCAACGACAGCCAAAACCAGCGCGATAAGCCAAAGATAATCGTTACTACCCCAAAACCTACCACAGACCAAAGTAAGGCTGGCCCAGCTTTACGCATGGGTGGCAGATGTGCTAAAGTTACCGCCATAATCAGCGCACCTATGGAAGGGGCAGCTTGCAGATACCCCAACTCTACAGGGCCGACGTGCAAAATATCCTTGGCAAAGATGGGTAATAAGGCTACTGCACCACCTAGTAAGACTGCAAACATATCTAGGGTAATTGCCGCTAAGATTATCTGATTTTTCCAGACAAATTCAGCGCCCCCAGCTAAGGCTTTGAGTGAGATTGGTTCTTTAGAAAGAGTGGTGTTTTGCTGTTTAATTGGCAATGTTAAGGCAAAACATAAAAATGCTGCCACAGCCGCTAATATATATACGCTTGTAGCATTTCCAAAAGCTGCGATCGCAAATCCTCCTAAAGCTGGGCCGATCACTGTCGCTAACTGAAAGCTGGTACTATTCCAAGTAGCGGCATTGGTAAAGGCACTTGTAGGTATCAACTGCCACATCATCGCATCGCTTGCAGGCTTTAAGAACGCTCTAGCTACACCTGAGAAGACCAAGCAGGTATAAAAAAGACTAATTGCACCTTGAGTATAGGAAACTACTGCCAAAGCCAAGGAGCAAAAAGCCAGCAGTAGAATAGATAGTAATGTGGTAAGTTTGCGATCGCGTCTGTCAGCCACATGGCCAGCAATTAATGTCAGGGCAATCATTGGGACAACTTGCGCCAGTCCTACCCCACCTAATACCATCGCTGAGTTGGTACGTTCATAGAGTTCCCAACCGATAGCTACTGTTTGCATTTGTGAGCCTGTAAACAGTACTACCCGCCCAATAGTAAATAATCGATAATCGCGAAACCTTAATGCTGCAAAGGAGTCGTGTTGTTTTCCCTCTAGATTAAGGAGCTTTTTTAACTTCTGTTTGCTCAAAGACATTTTTTAGTAGAGTCAACCCTGCTTCAATTTGTGATATTTGTTCTGGTGTCAGACCATCAAGAATATCGGCAATATGAGCGCGAGTAGTTGCTTGGGATTGCAGTAACAGAAATTTTCCTGATTCTGTTAAATTCAAAACTATTCGCCGCCGTTCTTGAGGATGATCTGTACGCTGCACTAAATCGCGTTGTACTAAGCGTTCAATGGTGGTTGATGCTGTAGCGCAAGTAACTCCTAAATGCTCTGCTACCTCAGATAATGATGCACCAGGATTGCGGTTGAGAAAAGCTAGCGATCGCAACTGAGGTATCGACAGAGATTCAGCATTGTGACTACGCATATCTGCTCGGATAAACCGCATCAGCAAGGGAACTGTTTCCATTACTCTCGCAGCACATTCTTCCGTGGGTTTTCCGAGCTTGGGCATCTTTTTCTCCTAATTACATAGCCACCCGTGGGTACAATCTTCCACAGATGATAGTCAAGCCTATTAATGTTAGCAAGAGAATTGTACAGTCCAGACCAAACCCATAGATACTGGAGCCATGAGCGATCATTGCACCGCGTAAGGCATCAACTTCATAAGTTAAGGGATTGATACTAGAAATTAGATGCAACCATCCTGGCATGAGTGATAAGGGATAGATGGCATTACTCGCAAAAAACAAGGGCATAGTAATTAATTGCCCTATACCTGTAAACCTTTCTCTACTTCTTACCAAACAGCCAATAATTAATGAAAAAATACAAAAACAGGCTGCACCTAACAGCACAATTATCACGACTTCGAGAATAGCCCAGGGATGCAGGTTGAGCTTGACACCCAACAGCAGCGCTAATCCATAGATAATGACTATTTGTGATAAGCTCCTGACTCCACAGGCTACGGCTTTACCCAGCACCATTGCAGCGCGGGGTACAGGACTAGCGAGGAATTTATGCACAATTCCTAAATCTCGCTCCCAAATTAGCGTCATTCCACCAGTGAAAATGGCTACAAAAAGTACGCTTTGAGCCAAAATCCCCGGAGCCATAAATTCTAAATAAGATAAGTCTCCCGTGGGGATAGCGCGAGTGCGGGTGAAAACTTGCCCAAAAACTAACAGCCACAATGCAGGTTGTACGCCCCGAATTATTAAATCATAGGGATCGTGGCGCAGTTTACGTATTTCTAGTTCAGCGATGACAAGAGTCTTGCTAAATAATTGTGCGATCGCAGAATTAAAATTACCTCTCTTTCTAGTCCGAGGATCAACCCAACCGTTGAGCATTACGTCTGGTTCTTGCTGTGTCACGATAACTAACTCCTGATGCTAATTCGGCCCCTGTATAGTGAATAAACACATCATCCAAAGTGGCGTTTGGTGTATCTAAAGCAGCTTTTAAATCTGTGGGTGAGCCAGTTGTAATCACCTTACCCTGATTCATAATCGCTACGCGATCGCACAAACTGTCTGCTTCTTCTAAAAAGTGAGTAGTTAAAAATATAGTTGTGCCGTAATCTTCACGGAGTTCCTGTACCAAATTCCAGACTTGGTTGCGCGCCACCGGATCGAGTCCCACTGTTGGCTCATCGAGGAACATAATTTGCGGACGATGCAAGATGGATTGGGCAATTTCTAATTTGCGAATCATCCCCCCAGAATAATTTCTCACCAAACGATGGGCGACTTCCTCTAAACCCATAAATTCCAGCACATCACGGATGCGCTGTTGGCGACGCTGAGACGGAATGTCATACAGCTTGGCAAAGATTAAGAGATTTTCATAGCCTGTAAGACTCCCATCAGCAGAAAGCGCTTGTGGTACATAACCAATAGCTCTTCTCACAGCCTGAGATTGATGAGTTACATCATAACCAGCTATGGTTCCTCTACCAGCACTGGGCGGTAGTAGGGTTGTCAACATCTTAATTACTGTGCTTTTCCCTGCTCCATTGGGGCCAAGTAAGCCGAATACTTCACCTGCTGCTACAGATAAATTCAAGCCATCAACAGCAGTAAAGCTGTCAAAACGGCGTGTGAGTTCGTGAGTTTCCAATATGACCGATTTCGGAAAGTTAGTAGCAGTTTCCATTCGGTCTGCTCTTCCTGTCAGTTTCGTCACAAGTCAGATGCACTTCCTTGAGAATTAATTTAGATAGCCTAACTATTAGCTTCTCATATATTTACTGGAAGTCAAGAGTCTGGTTGTAGAAAAAGTTATCAATACTGGAATATTAAGAAATACGGGGGAAAGGGGAAAGGTAAAAGGGGAAAGGAATTGAAGGAATTGAATTACCGATGTTTCGTGATGATCAGCAAGAGGGTTTTTAAACGCAAAGTATCGCAAAGGTAGCGCGGAGTGGCGCGGAGGGGTTTTGAAGTCCCAAATGCTGAGTTTCGCATTGCCCATGCCCCTATCTGCTTACCTTATTTACATGAAATACGCTGGATTTTTTAAATTATTTTTGAGTTGGGTATCAGTATAAATTTGATTGATAAAAATTGAGAATTTAATTTTATGCAAAAAGTCATGGTTCTATTCGTGACTATTGTCATGATTATTTTTTAAATAAATAAGCGTTAATAAGAAATTGAATTCATTATTTGAGTCTAAATCTGTTAGTCATAATAGAGCTTCAATAAGTGTAAACATCCTGGATAATTTGAAAGTATTTATGTGTATCTTAAAGCTATAGGATTCATATTTGATTTTTGAACAAATACGTAGGGTGTGTTGTCGCGCAGCGCAACGCACCAAAGCCTAGAACACGGTGCGTTACACTTCGTGATAACGCACCCTACATATACTTAGATTTTTTCAGAAATCAAATCGGATTCCTATATCTATCTTGCTATTAACGCAAAAATAAGTATATATCAGGATTGATTTTTGAAATAAGCCTGTATACTTGCCCAGGAAATATAGATAGAGTATTTGTTGTTTGCTTCAAGGAGGATTTAGTAAATAATTCTTCAGATAAGTTTATTGCAGAAATCGAATATAGTCTTATAAGAATTACGTTGATTTAATTTATTTCCATTTCTACAGGAGATATATTTATGGAGCATAAATTTAATTTCAAGCTGTTATTAGGTGCAGTGACGATCGCGATTTTAACTGCGGGTTGTCAATTATCATCACCAAGTAACTCTGTGGCTCCCAATAACTCTACTGAAAATACAAGTGATGGGGCTGCGACAAATGTATCTACGCCCTTAGAGAGAATAGCTGACCTAAATTTAACTGACGCACAAAAAGCCCAAGCAAAGCAGATAGGTGAGCAAACCCAAGCTAAAATACTGGCTGTTTTAACTCCTGAACAGCAAGAAAAATTTAAATCGGCTAGTCAGGGTCAGCAATTTAGGGTACTGCGATCGCTCAATTTATCAGCAGAGCAAAAACAAAAGATTCGCGAAATTCAACGTAACCAAAGGCAACAATTTCAAGGGATTCTTACTCCAGAGCAAAAAGCCAAATTGCAACAAAACCGTAGCTCTAGGAGGCAAGGTTCATCCAATTAAATTTTCAAATTTTGATTTGATGCGTGAGGTGTTACTGGTGGGCATTTATTTGCTCACCTTTTTTATTTAATTAGATATTAAGTATGACTTTTATAATAGTGAAAATATGACTTTCTTCCTAAAAAATTAGATATTTAATCTTCTAGAATTAAAGCATACAGGAAAACTAAATTAATTTGAATATAGCTAAATCACTTTGAATATAAAGTTGTTAGCTTAAGATTATTTAGCAAAACTGTAGAATATAAAACTCAAATCAATTGACAGGAGATTCAATTATGAAACGTATTCTTTTCGGTTCGTTACTAGCTTTACCATTTGCAATTGCGTCTTTACCTTCCCAAGCTTCTGCAGCACAAATTATTGTGAGACCAACTGTTCGTCACAATAATGTTGTTATCCGTCCACGTCCAGTTGTTCACCAAAAGTTAATTCCTGGACATTGGGAACAAACAAGATATGGTCGCAAATGGGTTCCGGCTCACTATGTCAGAATTTAATCTTGCTGAAGTGAGAAAATTTTAAAACAAGTTACCTGTACTTTGCTTTATTCCCATTACTCTGATAATTCATAGTCTAAACAACAATTGCGTGCGTTTAAACTCTCACTTTTATAGTGAGAGTTTTTCTGGTTTTTGCAGTGAAATTTAGGGGTGCGTCGCAACTTATGTTAGACTGCAAGGCTTACCTGGAGACAGTACTTGAGAGACCTGGGAACAAAAGCTCAACCCACAATTTGATGATGGGTATGCAGTTATTGTGCTATTGGACACTTTTCTGGTAAGTTGTATAGCAGTCAATTCTAATACTTGTTTTATAAACATCAAGCGATCGCGTACCTGCGCGATGCATTTTTGTCGCATATTCTCAGAGGTTATATGTAACACAAAGAAGTATTTAATAAGACTTACGACCAGTAGACATGATACTCAAGGTTGATGCGAACTCAAGAGTATTTTGAGCATTATAAAAATAAATTTAAATTTAATCTTTTGAATCTTTTGGGGTAAAGATGGTTAAAAAAGCCGAGTGGAAAACCTTGAGAGAAGAAAGCACAATTCTCGCAGCTAAAAATTTTTTAGTTGAGATGGATAATGGTGCGACAACGGAGAAATTACAGTTTATTGCCAATGCTGCAGGAGATATTACGCTGTTTTGGCATCTAATTGGCAATCCCGAGGAGATTCCTTTAGAAGTGATTGGTGGTGAAATGTAGCTCAAAGCCGAGATTTTTCTGTTGCAAGTTCGGCTTGTTCGGTGTTGAGTGCGATCGCCAACTATAAATTACTCAACACGAACAAGCAAGTTTGGTATTTGGTGTTTGGCATTTGTCCCCAATCCCCAGTCACCAGTCCCCAGTCCCTCAAATATTAAAATTCTTCCAAACCCAGCTTTAGAAAGCGTTCAATTACTGGATCGACTTCCGATCTAACTTCTATAACTTCTGTACTTGGCTCAAGTTCAATAATCTCATGATGCTGCTCAACACTTTGTTCTATGGGCTGAAAAAGTGGTTGCATGAGCTGTGGCTGTGGTTCATCATGCACAGGAATTGATGAAGCAGCCGGTAATAATAGTAACCTTGGTGTTTGCGGTTTAGATTTGGGCTTGAGTTGCCGAATTTGTACTGTTGCACCCAGTCCCATCATGGCACCAGCAACAGTATACATTGTGGTTTGATTCAAATATTGTGCGCCTAAATATCCCAGCCCCATTGCGGATACTGTAGCGGTGATGCTTCCCAGGATGATTTGCTCTTGTTTCAATGTTTTGCCCCTGATTTTTTGGTAGTTTTTACTTGTTTACTCACTGGGTAGATGTAAGGTTAAACACAGCGATCGCTGTCGAAACACTACCTTAATTGCAAATAATCCTAGCAGTCAAGCGGGACTGGGGACTGGGGACTGGGGATTGGGGACTGGGGATTGGGGATTGGGGACTGGGGAATGGGGAATGGGGAAGGGGGAAGGGGAAAGAGGGGGTTAATTTATAGTTGCAAATATGCGTTCAAAGAAAGTGGTGATTGCTGACCAAGCTGAGGTAGCGGCGGCGGAATCATAGCGATAACCGTCGTCACGCATGAAAGTATGTTCTGCTTCATATAAGAGAACTTGATGGGGGATACCAGTAGTTTCAATTGCTGTGATTAAAGTGTGGCGATCGCTTTCTGGGATGTGGGGGTCAAGAGTGCCAAATACCATCAGCATTTCGCCTGTGATTTCTCCTACACGTGAGATTGTATCAGCGACTCCCTGACCTAATTTACCACTGGGAATGCCTGTAGGGTAACAACAAGCTACTGCTTTCATTTCACTTTCAAAGGCGGCGCGAAAGGCTAAGTGACCACCTATACAAAAGCCGAGAGTGCCGATTTTTCCTGAAGCAACAGCACTGTCAGCTTTGAGAAAATCAATCACAGCACGAGTATCTGCATCATAAGCTGCGATCGCAGTGCGGCGTGCATTGTCATTACCCCGCATTCTCCCTAAATCATCTGGCTCAATTACATGACCAATGGCTTCAGTGCGGTGAAAAATTTCTGGTGCTGCAACTACATAGCCAAAACCAGCCAGGTAGTTGACAAGACGAATCATTGCACCACCTAACTGATAAATATCACTATAAAATACTATCCCTGGATAGGTTCCGCTTGGTTTGGGAGATGCGACATAAACGCGCATTAAACTGTCATCAACTCTTAACTCAACATTGCGTTTAACTATCTGCACTTGTTATCTCCACAATTAAAAATGCCTGGGTCACGCTAATTGTGGCAAATCAATTGCCATGATTCTGTATTCAGGAAACCGCAATAACAGCATGGAAAATTAAGGCAATAATAGGGAAAAACTCTGTGATGCTCAAGCTGGTATTTTTATTTGTGATTTTCGCTGTAGATTAATCGCTTAATACTTATATTTTATGATACTTGAGTTTGTAAAGAATCAATTTCCAGAAACAGCCGTGGAGATTGAGAGACTGGAAAAGCTAGGATTTCATCAGCGTACTCTTAGCTGGCTATTAGCGCTTGACGAAGAAACAGCACAAACAGCTTGCTGGTTAATTGGAAAAGTCGGCAATGATGATGATGCTGATGCAATGGTTAGTATTTTGTCCAGTCAACGCAGTGAATTATGGATGTATGCTGCAACTGCGCTGAGTCTGATTGCTACTGAAAGACATTTGACTTCCTTATTATTGATTCTGAGTAACAGTCCCCACGCAAATCAGAAAGAAAGTGCAGCATACGCGCTTTCTTTCCTGACAAAATGCCAAGTAAACTCACAAGTGATTGATATACTGACTCAAGTCGCTGCTAACAATAGCGAAAATCCCTCTGTGAGAGCGCAAGCATTAGAAGGACTAGGTAATAAACTTTCGGAGGAATTACCGCAGGATTTATATCAATGTGCTGTGACTGTGATGATTCAATGCTTAGATGATGCTGAAGCTGAGGTGAGATTTTGGGCTTGTTTTGCTGTAGGCGCTATCCGTGCAAAAGATGCATTACCTAAACTGCAAGTATTAGCACAGACAGATGATGCTATTGTGCCTTTATGGTGGTCTGTAGGTAAAGAAGCAGAAGATGCGATCGCTCTCATCAAAGGGGATGAGTAATAAACTTCTTATATTTGCAAGAGGTGGGGAAAGGGGAAAGGTTAAAGGGGAAGGGGAAAATACAAAACCTTTTGCCCAAATTCAGGCGTAGGCGTAGGTTGGGTTGAGGGACGAAACCCAACATTATCGCGGTTTTGTTGGGTAGAGCGATCGCAGTGGGTTAGGATTTATTTGAAAAGTTTTTGGCTGTATCTTCACACTTCAAAATTAGCCATCGCAAGCAAAATGATTACCCATAAACAAGGCAATATTGAATGCATAGGCTGACATTGTTAATGTATCGCCCTACATTGGCAATGTATCGACTTACATTGTTAATGTATCGCTCTACATTGGCAATGTATGGGCTGACATTGTTAATGCATCGCTCTACATTGTTAATGTATCGGCTGAAAACAGTAAGCTAATCGTTATTTAAATTGCATCATTTTCATGTTAGCGACAGATAAATTCTTTGTAGGGGCACGGCACCAGTCAGTTGTGTCAACTTAACTTGAAAAGCGCTTGGTTGCAAGGTTTCGCCCTCACCCCCAGCCCCTCTCCCTCAGGGAGAAGGGAGCAAGAGATTCAATTCCCCTTCTCCCTGAGGGAGAAGGGGTTAGGGGATGAGGGCGCGAGGGTTTTTGTACAACACGCGCCGTATATAGCTTTTAGCTTAAGTTGATACAGGTGGGCACAAGTAAGATATTAGATATGCCAAAAAATTGTGGATGCCGTGCCCACTTAACTTGAAAAGCGCTTGGTTGCAAGGTTTCGCCCTCACCCCCAGCCCCTCTCCCTCAGGGAGAAGGGAGCAAGAGATTCAATTCCCCTTCTCCCTGAGGGAGAAGGGGTTAGGGGATGAGGGCGCGAGGATTTTTGTACAACACTCGCCGTATATAGCTTTTAGCTTAAGTTGACACAGGTGGGCACCAGTAAGATATTGGATATGCCAAAAAATTGTGGATGCCGTGCCCACTTAACTTGAAAAGCGCTTGGTTGCAAGGTTTCGCCCTCACCCCCAGCCCCTCTCCCTGAGGGAGAAGGGAGCAAGAGATTCAATTCCCCTTCTCCCTGAGGGAGAAGGGGTTAGGGGATGAGGGCGCGAGGGTTTTTGTACAACACTCGCCGTATATAGCTTTTAGCTTAAGTTGACACAGGTGGGCACCAGTAAGATATTGGATATGCCAAAAAATTGTGGATGCCGTGCCCCTACCCATCTGTCGCGTTCTTGTTTCAAAATGGTATTGTATGTAGCGTGCGTTACCGACGAGATATTATGCGTGAAAATCCAAGATGATGCCATCTTTTGCACGCATATAAAGTACTGGTGTAGCAAAGTCGCGTTGATTTAATCCGATTTCCTGAGAGATGGCGTTGCGGGTTGTTTGGATAGCAGCGTCTACAGGATAGCCGAGAGCCAGGGTGCGGTAAAATTCATCAGCAAAAATCTTGGCGGTGGTGTCACGGATAGAATATTGCATCGCCACTACCGCAGGTATTCCCCGTTGTACGAGATTGGGTGCGATTCCGGTAAAGATTTGCTGTTCTGACACTTCTGCGCCTTGACAGGAATTGAGTACAGCTAACCCCAAGCTGCGGTAGCCTAAGAAGAAGTTGGCGAAACTTTCTTCATCCATCAATTTAGCTTGTTTATTGTCATCTTCTAGGGCAATGTAGCCTTTGTTGTCTTTAAAAACACCATGCCCGATGAAGTGGAATATATTATAGGGTTTTTCGCGCAGCTTTTGATTAATGTTGCGGGTGGTAGCTTCTTTGATAATATCTAATTCTATTTGACCTGCTTTAATATGTGTTTCCAGGGCTGAGTTAATCAGCGTTGCTTCGCCAGTTGCGTCTAATGCAGCTAAGTCGGTAGGAGATGAAATGACGAGTAGCACTTTTAGGGGTAACTTAGCGGTTATGATATCGCGTTTTAGCAGGGGAACATCAATATAGCGAGAAAGCACTGTTTCGATGTTGTTTCCTAAAAAAGTATTGGTTTCTGCGTCATAGAGGAATTCCCAGGGGAGTGCGGCTAATTGGGGAGATTGAAATATTAAGCGCAAACGAACGTTTTCTTTATTTGCTTGCGCCCCTGCTATTGTGGCATGGAAGCGAGCGTTAATTTGGTTGGGAAACAGTGCTTGGTAAAGTTGGTTGCCTAATCTTTTGAGTAATTTATCATTTGTTTTGTTCAACTCAATCAGTTCTAAGGCTAGTTCAATTTCGTTCATGTCTAAGCGGAATTCACCTGAAACATCACCTTGTTCTGAAGAGGCGCGAATTTGGTGATTTTTATCAACTAATATTTGAAAATCTTGGTATTTCATCGGCTTTGATTCTGTTTGAGTTACGTTTTTAATTGAGGCAGAATGAAAAATTTCATGGTTATAAAATTTGTAACGCTCTTGAATCTTTGAAATGGCATTTTTTGCAACGTCTACCCCAGTTAATCGTAACTGCCACATTTCAGTAAGTATTTCAGAGTTACACATTTCTCCTAATGCTTCTGCGGCAGAACTACGCACCCTAGAATCTTTATCATTCAAAGCATCAATCAATGCAGCTACTGCCTGGCTATCTTTGATTCCTCCTAATGCATCTGCTGCAGTTCTACGCACCGAATCATCTTGATCATTCAAAGCATCAATCAATAGTGCTACCGCCTGGCTATCTTTGATTTTTCTTAATGCATATGCGGCAGAATAATGCATCCAATAATCTCGATGATTCAAAGCTTGAATCAATGCTGCTACTGCTTGGCTATCTTTGATTTCTCCTAATGCTTCTGCGGCAGAATTACGCACCGAATCATATTGATCATTCAAAGTATGAATCAATGCTGCTACTGCTTGGCTATCTTTGATTTCTCCTAATGCATATGCGGCATTTCTACGCACATCATAATATTGATCATTCAAAGCATGAATCAATGCAGCTACCGCCTGGCTATCTTTGATTTCTCCTAATGCATATGCGGCAGAATTACGCACCGAATCATCTGGATCATTCAAAGCATGAATCAATGCTGCTACTGCTTGGCTATCTTTGATTTCTCCTAACGCATCTGCGGCATTTCTACGCACCGAATCATCTGGATCATTCAAAGCATGAATCAATGGTGCTACCGCCTGGCTATCTTTGATTTCTCCTAACGCATCTGCGGCATTTCTACGCACCCAATTATCTGGATCATTCAAAGCATGAATCAATGCTGCTACCGACTGGCTATCTTTGATTTTTCCTAATGCTCTTGCGGCAGAACTACGCACATCAGAATCTTGATCATTCAAAGCATGAATCAATGGTGCTACTGCTTGGCTATCTTTGATTTTTCCTAATGCTCCTGCGGCATTTCTACGCACATCAGAATCTTGATCATTCAAAGCATGAATCAATGGTGCTACTGCTTGGCTATCTTTGATTTCTCCTAATGCTCCTGCGGCATTTCTACGCACATCAGAATCTTGATCATTCAAAGCATGAATCAATGCAGCTACCGCCTGGCTATCTTTGATTTCTCCTAATGCTTCTGCGGCATAATAACGCACCCCATCATTTTGATGATTCAAAGCATCAATTAATAGTGCTACCGCCTGGCTATCTTTGATTTCTCCTAATGCTCTTGCGGCAGTATAACACACCCAATTATCTGGATCATTTAAAGCATGAATCAATGCAGCTACCGCCTGGCTATCTTTGATTTCTCCTAATGCATATGCGGCAGTTCCACGCACCGAATCATCTGGATCATTCAAAGCATGAATCAATGCAGCTACCGACTGGCTATCTTTGATTTCTCCTAATGCATATGCGGCAGTTCCACGCACCGAATCATCTGGATCATTCAAAGCGTCAATCCATAGTGCTATCGCCTGGCTATCTTTGATTTCTCCTAATGTATCTGCGGCATTTCTACGCACCGAATCATCTGGATCATTCAAAGCATAAATCAATGCAGCTACCGCCTGGCTATCTTTGATTTCTCCTAATGCATATGCGGCAGAACTACGCACATCAGAATCTGGATCATTCAAAGCATGAATCAATGCAGCTACCGCTTGGCTATCTTTGATTTCTCCTAATGCATATGCGGCAGAACTACGCACCAAAGAGTCTTGATCGTTCAAAGCATGAATCAATGCTGCTACTGCTTGGCTATCTTTGATTTTTCCTAATGTTTCTGCGGCATTTCTACGCACCAAAGAGTCTTGATCGTTCAAAGCCTGAATCAATGGGACTACCGCCTGGTTATCTTTGATTTCTCCTAATGCCCATGCGGCAAAACTACGCACATCAGAATCTGGATCATTCAAAGCATTAATCAATGCAGCTACCGCCTGGCTATCTTTGATTTCTCCTAATACATATGCGGCAGAACTACGCACCGAATCATCTGGATTATTCAAAGCATGAATCAATGCAGCTACCGCCTGGCTATCTTTAATTTCTCCTAATGCATATGCGGCAGAACTACGCACATCAGAATCTTGATCATTCAAAGCATAAATCAATGCAGCTACCGCCTGACTATCTTTAATTTCTCCTAATGCATATGCGGCAGTTCTACGCACCGAATCATCTGGATCATTCAAAGCATGAATCAATGCTGCTACTGCTTGGCTATCTTTGATTTCTCCTAATGCTCCTGCTGTAGTTCTACGCACATCAGAATCTTTATGTTGTAGTCGATTAGTTAAAAATGCAATTCTATGCCTAGAGCGCGTACTCGCTAAAAACTCTATCTTGAGCAATTCAGAAACTTCTAACTCTAGAATTAAATCAACTGTTTTTTTCTGAAACTCTGGCTTTACCTCTCCTGCTAACCTTGCCCCTAACTCTAAATCCACCTCTAGAGCTAACTTCACCACCCCTACTGCTTGTGCTTCTTTCTCCACTAAAGCCAACATCAGCGCTAAGGGTTCTGTCCACTTTAAATAATTTAGATAATCCCGTTGCAACTTTTCATTACTAATATGGGGAAGCTTCTGAAGTAGGCATTCCGCAGCGTAGTATTCCTGAATCAACTGGTGGCGAAACTCTATTTTTTCATTGCTACTAATTTGGATTAAATGATGCTTGAGTAAATCTTTCAGCAATTCTTTGGCTCGAGTAGGCGGATAATCAACTTTCCCTTCCAGAAACTTCGTCAAAACTTCTTCCGCCTCAAGCCTATCAATGATAACTCGCAATTCTGTTGGCGTTTCTCCTTGCATCATGGTGAAAGCTAATGCTTCCAATGACTGCTTCCACCAGCCGCGCAACTCCTCAACTACTCGAACATCATCTTTGATTTTGCCGACATAAAATTGCGTAAATTGTCGAAACACCAAACCTAAATTCGGCGGTATATCGTTTGTTAGTTTAAATAACTCACACAGCATCCACAGCAGCAAAGGCGTTTCCCCAAAGGAACGCAATCTTTCACCTAACCGCCGTAGCATTTCTTCACCTGTTTCGGGCAAATAGGCGCGGATAAACTGCTGCATCTGTTCTTCGGTTAGGGGTTGCATTTCCAGCTTTTGCTCAATTCCCAAATCGCCACCTACCCCCAAATCTCGCGTAGTGAAAATCATTGGGGTTTTGGGGTGATTTTCCCGAAAGGTTTTTAACTCTCGCCTTGCTTCTTCATTGGGTAACTCGTTTACCCCATCCACAAGCAGCAAAAATTGCCGGTTACGCAACAAGGTTTTGATTTCTACATCTATATATATTCCATGTCGGTGCAAAAAATTTTGTATCAAATCCAGCACCGAAGTTGTGTATTGCCGCAACTCCACCAGCACGGGTATGCACCCGGAATCGCCTAGAGATTTTGCTTTCTCTGCTTCTTCCAACAACAGCCGCGCTAAGGCTGTTGATTTGCCTGAACCTGGTTTACCTACAAGTAATACATGATTGTCTGCATATTTACGTAACCCTTCCTGCACTGGTAAGCGTTCTGTTTTCTCCTGGGTGTCACCTCGGTTGTCTTGCTTTGGCGACACCGTTGCTACCATCAAGCCCTCAAACGGTGAGTTTTGTCTACGCCCTTCTACATCTGTAATGGTGTACTTTTCCCACCAATGTTGGTAAGTGTGGCAGACTGATTCTAGATAATGTTGAAAATCAGCGTTCATGCAGGAAGTTGACCGAGCAAGGGCTAAAATTGTTGCTTAGGCTGTATGAATAATCAGTATAAGCTCAAATTTTAGAGCGATGGGTAAGGCATTGCCCAGTGGTGTTAACTTAACGTGAAACCCGTTTGGTTGCAAGGTTTTTGCCCTCACCCCCAGCCCCTCTCCCACCGGGAGAGGGGAGCAAGAGATTCAATTCCCCTTCTCCCTGAGGGAGAAGGGGTTAGGGGATGAGGGCGAGGGTTTTTGTACAACACGCGCCGTATATAGCTTTTAGCTTAAGTTGACACCAATGGGCAATGCCCGTACGTGTCAACTTAACGTGAAAGGCTTTGTTGCAAAGTTTCGCCCTCACCCCCAGCCCCTCTCCCACCGGGAGAGGGGAGCAAGAGATTCAATTCCCCTTCTCCTGGGGGAGAAGGGGTTAGGGGATGAGGGCGAGGGTTTTTGTACAACACGCGCCGTATATAGCTTTTAGCTTAAGTTGACACGTATGAATGGTGCCGTGCCCCTACAAAGAATTTATCTGTTGCAAACAGTATTTGAATTGGTATTACACCAAAGCTAATGCAGTCTACAAAATTAGCGATCGCACTTTATACCGCCTGTTGCACAATGTCGCCAAGAGCGATCGCCTTCCTGTTATATGCTTAAATTGTGAAGCGTGTTTTTACTCTTCATCAAACAGTGCATTTAAATTAGTATGCTGACGGCGCTGTTGTAGTTTTTGTTCTAGTTGGTGAAAAACCGTTTCTGCGTCAATCACTTCCCCACGTTCTGAAGCTTCTACCCCTATCATGATTTCCTGTTGCAATTCCTCAAATCTACCCTGATAAATAGATTCTCTTGCCTCTAACAGTTTAATCCCCGCAATAATCACTTCCTCTGTTGAAGCATACTTGCCGCTTGTAACTTGACTTTGGATAAATTGCTCTAGCTCTGGAGTCAAAGAGATATTCATAATATATTATTTACCATACGATGTTCTTATTTTAGTGATAGTCGGGACAAGGCAGAAAAAAGTGCAGAGCTAAAGCAGTTTCCAACATTTGCGATCGCACTTTCTCCCCCCTATTGCACAATGTCACCAAGAGCGATCGCAATATGATTACAATTTAACCGTTTTGTTACATCACAGGAAGCTACTTAAGACACAACATCCTGCAAGGGGCTGTTATATTAAAACGCCAGGCTGTTATATTAAAACGCCGGGCTGTTATGTTAAAACGCCGGGCTGTTATGTTAAAACGCCGGGCTGTTATGTTAAAACGTCGGGCTGTTATGTTAAAACGCCAGGCTGTTATATTAAAACGCCAGGCTGTTATGTCAATACAGAGGCTTGCAAGCGTTAGCCAAGCTTATTGAATCTTCTGTTCACGAAAATTTTTTATTACTGATAAGTTTTTTGTTGTCATGGGCACATTAAATATATAGTTTATTACTTAACTATCTATGGCTGTACAAAATACAACAAACCGTTTGCGTCCTCAAGTTATTAGTCAAGATGTTACTTCCTTGCATGGTTTGCAAACCATTGGCACTTACGATACATCCCGTGCTGATGCTTCTATTGCAAACATTCAGCAAGCTTATCAAGCTATGTTGGCACAGCAACAAGCAGAAAACGAGAAGCTAACTTTATACCGTGCTGCTGCTGATGCTGCCAGATTAGCAGAATGGGAATTCCACAATACAATATTAGCGATGAAAGAAGCTGTACGTGGGCAATATGGCTCGGATAGCGATCAAGCGCAAGCGGTGGGATTGAAGAAAAAATCAGATCGTAAGCGTCCCAGCCGCAGAAAGCCAGTAGTTACAAGTTAATTAATAATGGCGATCGCATTTTGAGTGAGGATGCGATCGCCCTTATACATATCAATTGCAAAGGGTGGGGAAAGGGGAAAGGTTAAAGGGGAAAGGGAAAATACCAAACCTTTCTCCATTTCCCATTTCCCCCTTCCCCTTTCCCCAACTTCTGCAAGAAGTCTAATTAATCCAAGCTTGCAAGTAATCGCGCAGAGATGTTTCCTGAACTTTTGCAACTACTTGTTGAGCTTTCTCCTGTTGTTCTAAAGCAACATATTGCTTCACTAAGCGGGTGTATTGACTACGGCGATCGTTATAATCGGGTTCTGGTGAATTCTCGTAACGAGTAATTGTGCGGCTTTCTGGATCAGCGATTTGTTGCGCTACTACAAAAGCGCGATCAAGGTATGCAAGAGCATCTTGAGGACGTTGCTGTAAAGCATAAATTCTGGCTAGTTCTAGCAGTGTTGTAGCTTGTCTATCTGGTAGCGATTCTGCTTCTACCACTGGCAATGCAATCTCAATGTTGTTGTTAACATTGATTTCATAGTAGATCGTATTATATAAGTATTCTAATAGCTGAGAATTTGAATGAGCCTGAGCAATTTTGAAAGCAGCTATATATTGTTTTTGGCTCATTAAATATTCTACAGTTTGAGCGAATAGACGAGAGCGATTTTCATCATCTTGTACTTGCTGGAGAATTTGGATTGCTTGTTGCAAGAAAGATTCTGTCTGTTCTGTTTCTCCTGTACGCAGATATGCTTGTGCGATCGCAGCTAATGATAAAGCTTGATGCTCAATTGCTGTTAGGGTTTGTGCTTGTGCAATTGCAGGCTGAATTAAGCTGGTAAATTCTGCGATTGTCGGTGCTTTTGCTGCGAGTTCTGCTTGCGTTAATACCTGATATGGTTTGAGTAAGGTATTTTTAACTAGTTTAGCTACTGCAATGGCTTGACTCCATTGTTGATTATCCGCATAGGCAAGTGCAATTTCTTTCAACATCAAATTGCGTTCTTCTGTCCACAAATCACCATTGGCTTGTTTAGCTACTTCCAGCGCTTGATCGAGATTTTGCAATCGCAGCAGTGCTTGCACTATTTGTTGATACAAACCAGATTGATAGACAAAGTTGCCGTGGTTCTTAATTTTCTTGAATAGGGCGATCGCTAAATTATATTCTTGTACATTTATAGCAGTACTTAATAGTATGGCTTCCCCATCCTTTAAACGCTGAATTTGTGCTAAAATCTGTTGTAGCTGCTGGGGTTGTTTGGCTTGGGCGTAAACAATAGCAAGTGAAGCCAATACTGAACTCTTTAGTCCATCATTAGTTAGTCTTTGAATTGCATTCAGCAGAATGGTTAGCTGACCTGATTTGCTGTAAGTTTGAATCAGGTTTGCTTGATGGCTTTCAGCAGCCTCTCGTTTGGCTACCTGCTTCATTGCTTGAGCAAACAGGCGATTACCCAGCCGGGGTTGATTATGAGTTGCCCAATAAACTGCTATTTCTCCTAAGCAAAAAGCTTGAAATTCTACTGTTTGAATTTTAGGGATGGCAGCCTGGGCTAAATGCAAATCTTCTCGTTTAATTGCATCACGTACAACTTCTATAATAATTGACTCAGGAGAATATTCATTGGCAACTTTTTCGGCTAATGCTATAGCGCGTTTTGGTTCACCCATTTGAATATACAGTATTGCAATTGAACTCAGGAAATTACTGCGGGTATAAGGTTCTTCATTGGAAATTTGTTCTGCAGAGGTCAAAGCTTGGGTGAGTAATTCTTGGGCTTTGGCTTTTTGTTGAGATTCTAGCCAAACAGATACTAATTGAATTAATTGTTCGGTGCGAGTTGTGGGATCGGGAATTTGTAGCGCTGCTGTAGTGGCTTTTTGCATGGCGATTTCCACTAGCTCGCTTCGTCCCAAATTTTGATAAACTTTTGCCAGTTGTTTTAAATCTTGGGTAATTGCTCTAGGATATTCATGGAAATTCAGCACAGATTGCTGAACTTGCTCTAGCCACTCAATCCACCTATCTTGTTCTTGAGGTGTTAGTTTAACTAAAGGTTTAAGTAGATTGACAATGTCATCATAGCCCAAGAGATAGGAAAGCCAATATGAGCGTTGTTCGCTGTTGCTGAGGAGTGCAATATGATTAATAATTTGATGATATTTTTTCAGTGCTTGGTCATAAATCTGGGTACGCACTAAATAACTTGCTTGCGGAATAGTTTCATTAATTTTATCAGCAATAACTTTTTGGTAAACTTCTGGGGAAATTTGAATATTAGATGTCATATTGCTTCACTCCAAATTCAAAATTAATCCTGATATAGGAATTCAATTTGATTTCTGAGAAAATTTCAGTAACACACGAACAGCTTTGAGGCGGATGCGTTATGCTAGCGCTAACGCATCCTACATAAAATACTCAATGGGATTGTTACTCAGCACTCAGCACTTTCATACTTAACAATCAATCCAAGCTTGCAGGTAATCGCGCAGAGATGCTTCCTCAACTTTTGCAACTACTTGTTGAGCTTTATCTGGGTGTTCTAAAGCAACATATTGCTTCACTAAGTGGGTGTATTGACTACCGCGATCGTTCTCATCATTTACTTCCATATATTCGGTAATCTGAACAACACGACTTTCTGGGTCGGCAATTTTTTGAGCTACTACAAAAGCGCGATCGAGTAATGTAATTGCATCTTCATTGCGCCCCAGTTGCATATAAGTTTTTGCGATCGCTAATAATTTTGTGGCTAGTATATCGGGTACTGTTTCTAATTCCACTACTTGCAACGCCACATCAAAAGCGTACGATGAAAGCGCTTGCTGGAAAATATTATAGTAAGTTAACCCTTGCCCATAAGCAACAGGATGAGCTTGCGCTATGGTCAAAGCTGCAGTGTATTGTCTTTGTTGAATTAAATAATTGATTATTTGGTCAAACAAACGACCGCGCATTTCGTTATCTTCTACCTGCTGCGCTGTTTGAATCGCTTTTTCTAGGAAAGATTGTGTTTGTTCTGCATACCCTGCACGTAGATAAGCTTGGGCGATCGCAGCTAACGCCCAGGCTTTTAGTTCAACCTGTTTTAAGGCTTGTGTTTGTGCAATTGCTTTTTGAATCAAGCTGGTGAATTGTATCGGTGAAGGTGCAATTACTGCTAATTCTGCCCCTGTTAATACTTGATAGGGAGTAAAAGCGGAATTTTCAATTTGTGTCAGCACATCAATAGCTCGATTCCATTGTTGAGCATTGGCATAAGCGATGGCAATTTCTTGTAAGCTGATATTGCGTTCTTCTGGCCAAAACTTACCAGGAATCTGCTTTGTTAATTGTAGTGCTTTATCTATATCTGGCAATGCTAGCTGTGCTGAGACAACTTGCCGATACCAATAAGGTTTTGAGTCAAAGTTGGCGTTATTCTTCACCGCATTTAAAATTGCGATCGCCAAATTATACTGTCTTGCATCTACAGCAAATTGCAATATATTGTTGACGTAACCAACATTATTAACTGCGACTGCCGATTGAATTAAATCGGTAAGTTGGGCAAGAATTTTTTGTACCTGCTGCGGTTGTTTAGCTTTCGCATAAGCAACCATAATTGCACCCAAAGCCAGCGCCTTTGCTTCATCCTGAGTCAGTCTTTGAGCCGCATTCAAGCTGATAGTTAATTGACCTGTTTTACTGTAAATTTGAATCAGTCTTGATTGGATGTTTTGTGCGTATTCTTCTTTAGCAACTCGTTTTAAAGCTTGGGCAAACAGGCGATTACCTAATCGAGGTTGATTATTAGTTGCCCAATAAACTGCCATATCTACTAAGGCGAGTGCTTGACTTTCAGCGCCTTGAATTTTCGGTGTAACAGCTTGAGCTAAATGTAAATCTCCGCGTTTAATAGCATCACGTACAACTTCTTGGCGAATGTAATTAGGATAAAATTCATTAATAATTTTGTCAGCTAATGACAAAGCGCGTCTTGCTTCACTTAATTGAATATACAGTGTAGCAATCGAGTATAAATAATCCCCTTGAGCGTAGGGATTATCGCTCGGCATTTGTTCCACCGCTGCCAAAGCTTGAGATAATGCTTGTTGAGCTTCAGCTTGTTGTTGGAATTGCAGGCAAAATCTGGCTATTTGAATAAATTCATTAGCGCGAAAGCCAGGATCGGCGATTTGCAGCGCTGCTGTGGTGGCTTGTTGCATTGCGATCGCCACCTGTTCGTTTCTCCCGAGAATGTAATAAGCTTCCGCCAATTGGTATAACTGTTGAGAAATGGCGAAACTAGCAGTTTCAGCTAAACTCAGCACATATTCCTGTGCTTTCCCCAACCACTCAACCCACTTATCTTGTTCTGCACGCGGGAGTTGAGTTAAGGGTTGAAAAATATTCTGTTCATCCGCAATCAGACTGACAATTACATATTCCCGTTGTTCGCGGCTAGAGAGGAGGGGAATCTTACTAAGGATTTGATTGTATATATTCAGCGCTTGCTCATACTGCTGAACCCTGATTAATTGCTGTGCATCATAACTAGCATCATTAATTTTCTCGTAAATAACTGCCTGGCAAAGTTCTGAGCCAATTTGCACTGTAGATGTCATAATTTGAGGTATTTGGTTTAATGCTTCAGGACTTACTACAACAAGCTCATCCACTTTTCCTCAAAAGTTCATCTGTGCAAATTATTGAATTTCTCGATGGGAATGATTAAGGGGAAGGGGTGATGGTAATGGGTAATGGGTAATGGGTAATGGGGAAGGGGGAAGGGGAAATTTCACGTAGGATGCGTTAGCGGTAGCGTAACGCATCCGCACTAGCGTAAGGGATTTCCAAGAAATAAATTATTCCATCTTGTGGGGCGGGCATCTTGCCCGCCACATAAACTGGGCGGACAAGATGTCCACCCCACAATAAATACTGGGATGTTTTTTTATTTGGAAATCCCTAACGCATCCACGCTAGCGTAACGCATCCTCGAGAGAATTAGGGCTTGTGAAAAAATTGTGCGATCGCATCTGCGAAACCTGCAAATGAGCTATAGTCTTGTGACAATATGGCAACTTCTAAACCTAATTTTTTCGCATTAGCAGCAGTATAAGGGCCAAAACAAGCAATTACAGAATGCTGATAATCAGATTTTGAGTTAACCATTGTTAAAAAGCTTTCTATTTCTACCGTACTGCTAAAAGCAATTACATCGATCATTCCTTGACGCAGTAAATCTAATTCCACAGCATAAATATTTTGATCTAAACCAGCAGTCATATAACTAGGTACGCGAGTTACTTGCATACCTAATTTTTGCAACCCTGCAATAAAATTAGGCACAACATCCGGTTCTGGCATTCCCACTACTTCTGGAACTGGTGCTAGAATTTTTTGCTGATGAATATCAGCAATTTTTGCTAATTCATTGACAATCCCGACTGGGCTAGATTCTGCCGGAATTAAATCAACTCTGCGACAAAGAGATAATAATAATTCTGCATCTTTACCAATCGCACAAAGTTTGCAATTATTCAGCGCTGATAGAGAAATATTCAAAACATTCAAGCGTTGAAAAAATGCATTAATTCCATTTCTACTAGTAAATGCAATCCAATCAAATTCATCTATCCGCCTCAAAACAGCATCTAACTCAGCGTAATCTGTGAGTGAAGTAGTTTCGATAGTTGGCATCAAAAAAGGTAATCCACCTTTTTTGATGATTACCTCCGACAACCTAGAAGCATAATTCCTCGGCGCTGTCACCAATATTCTTTTGCCATATAAAGGCAATTTTTTGTCATTTGTCATTGGTAATTGGGTGTTTGGTGTTTGGTGTTTGGTGTTTGGTGTTTGGTGTTTGGTGTTTGGTAATGGGTAATAGAAATTTCTCCCCTGCTTCCCCTGCTTCCTCATCTCCTTCATCCCCCCTTACCCCTTACCCCTTACCCAATCCCCAGTCCCCAATCCCCAGTCCCCAATCCCCAGTCCCCAATCCCTACTGCCAATTCCCCACCAAAACGTAAGGTGCCCAATAATAAGGATGCGGTGGTAAATTCTTTAACTGAGGGAACGGTGGATTTTGCTTCAAAGATTCTAACAGCGATCGCTGGGCGTTTCTGAGTGCGTCTGCTTGTTTTACTCCTGGTTGTTTGAGGTCTTGGTAAAATTGACCCATGAGTTTGGTAGTGGAAGCATCGCCTACAGGCCATAGAGTTGCTAGTGTACTACGTGCCCCAGAACGTACCGCCATTCCCGCTAAACCTAATACTGCTCGTTCATCGCCAGTTGCAGTTTCACAAGCACTCAGCACGAGTAATTCCACAGCCCTATCTTGTCCCCGCAACAAGGTACTTAACTCATTAATACTGATACTTTTGGCATCCCCTGTAATAATAAAATTCCGTTGGGGATTAGAACTAAACAAACCATGAGTTGCGAGATGAACTACAGGAAAATTTGCTTGCAATTGCTTTTGAATAGTTTTGGCAGTGAATTCTTGATTCAGCAGTTTTTTAGAACTAGGAAATGTTTGTTTAATTTGGTCTAATTCCTTGGGAACGTTCACCAATGCAGCAAAATATTCTCCTTGAACTTTCAGTTGCTCGCTCACTCCTGCGGCTAATACTTTTAGTGGTCTTCTTTGCAATTGTTTTGGATTAATTAATTGCAAACTAGGAACCAAGGCTACACTATATTTCTCAATTAAATAATTTTGTCCGTTGTAAAGGGCAGCTATTGGTACTCGTTGCAATCTGCCATTTAAGACAAATACTAAAGTTTGGATTTTGTTACTGTCTAATTCTGCTTCAAAAGGTTTAATTAGCCAGTTATAAACTTCACCAAATATCGGTAACAAGGTCTGCAGATTATCTTGAAATTCCTTGGGGTCTGGGTTAGAAGTAAAGACAATATTGCGCGCCGAAGTATTGATACTGGCGTTGTCTAAATTGTCGTAAAGCCTATCAAGAGTTTCATTAACTTTTTGTTCGCTGATAGGAATTTTTACTTCCTGCAAAGATTTACCCGGCAGCGAAGCGATTACTTCCAATCGGTCAGGCAAAACTATAGGATAAATAACAGCTGCGTGGGGGTCAATATTATCAATTTGTACCGCCACATTTGTAGTTTCTGAACAAGGGTCTTGAAAGAAGTTATCGAGTTCTGCTAGTTGCAAAGATTCTATAACTCTGCGGGCTAATTCTAACCGTTCTTGGGGTTGTTTAGTGGTTGATTTTTGCTCTTTAAGACCTGCATTGGAGACAATGAGGGAATTTAATTCTTCAGCGCTGAGATTAGATTGCAAAAGCAAATCTACTAATTCCACATAAACAGGTTTGACTTCTTGGATAAAGTCAAACTGCACATCTTGGTTGTTAGCATTTAAATCGCTACGCAGAGATTGCAAAGTACTAAAAGCGGCGGTGTAAGCTGCGATCGCACCTTTAGAATCTCCTTGCTTGCGTAATAATCTCCCTAACTGCGATTGCCAAAGATAGGTAACTTCCCGCGCATCACCATTAATATTTTGTTCTTGGGCTAACATCAGCGCTTGCTGGGTAAGTGTTGTAGCCTGGCTGAATTTTCCTTGCTTTTGATACAGTTTACCCAAGTAGCCCAAAGCGTAACTTTCAGCTTGCCTATCTTGGAGATTACGCGCCTGTTGCAGTGCAGTACTTAATACTGGTTCAACTTTGTCTAATTGTTCGCTTTGCATCAAAGATTCGGCAAAGTTAATTTGGGCATAAATTGCAGCACGACTGGGAGAAAGATTACCCAATTGCGATGCAATTTCACCTTGCAAAGCTTGTGCATCTTGGTTTAACTGTGACTGCAACTGCGAGAGAAAATCTTGCGCCCGTTGAATCAAATCAGCTTCATTAAATCTCGTCCAAGAAGCGATACGGCGTTGCGTCTGTTCGCCCCACCATTTTTGAATATCTAGTAATAATTGAAAGTGATTCAGTTGAGCCTGAATTTTAGGAATTGCTGGTGCTGATGCTAATTTTGCCCCTTGACTATAGTAGTTAAAAGCTTGCTGGTAAGGTGCTAGTGCATCCGCCAGAGATTTGCGATCGATAATTTCCGTAACTGCGTCATAATCCCAGCGATCGCGGCTTTGGTTTCCTAACAGGCGTTGAGTATTTCCTAAACTCAGCAGCACCCCACTTTTTGCAGGTGATTCTCCCATTGCAGACAGACTCAACTGCAAAATTTCTTGTGACTGTTGTAATAATCCCTGCTTGCGAAGAATATCACCCAGGCTATGTAAACCAATTCCTTGAGTGAGAGACAAAGAACCTTGTTGTTGAGCAAAGGTTTTTTGAACTTCGTCAATTTGATTAGGGCTACAAGCTGGGTTTTTTATCGCTAAAGCTTGCAATACAGTCTTACAAGCAGTGGGATAAAGCCCCAAATCTTGCAAAGCCTGAGACTTATTAATCAGACTCTTACTCATCCCCTCGCGATCGCCCGCTTTTTGATAAGCCTCAGCCGCCCTTTGCCATAACTTCGCTGCTGCTTCTAATTGTCCCGCATTGTAGCGTTGTTGACCTTCTCGAGCTAGGTCTAGAGCTGGGGATTGGGTAATTGGTAATTGGTAATTGGTAATTGGTAATTGGGGAGTCGATAATTTTTCTGATTCTTGGGAATTCCTAACTTGTTGACTACTAGAATTTGACCAAGCAGGAATACTCAAACTAGATAAAAGTCCCAATAAAGCCGAAAGTATAAAAACCAATAAACGACGATATTTTTTATAAAACATAGTTTTGTTATTTGTTATTTGTCATTTGTCATTTGTTATTTGTCATTTGATGTTTTTTCCATTACCAATTACCCATTACCAATTACCCTTTAAAACGCTTTATACTCCAATTGAAAATACAACCCATTGTCTTGCCATGTGCGCTTGTCGGTATCAATACTCACTAGAGGAATTCCCCAATCGAGGCGGGCTGTGAATTGATCGCCCATTTGCCAGAGTAAGCCTAATCCTAAGCCTGCGAGTGTGTTGGGGCTGGGGTTTTCTCTGCCTGTATTCCATACAGTACCGACATCAATAAATGGGGCTAATTGCAAAGTTCCTTGGACTTCTGGGAAACGGGCGACGGGTAAACGCAATTCGGCGGATGCGAAAATGCCGTTATCGCTGAGTAAGGTATCTTGGCGATAACCGCGTACTGTTCCTTGTCCACCTAAACTAAATTGTTCAATGGAAAGCAGCGATTCAGTTGCTAATTGCAAATTAGAACGCAACAATAATGTGGGAGCGATCGCACCTTGGGTTGAGGGTGTACCGAGGAGCCGTAAATATATCAGTTGTCCCCGCCAGAGGAAATATCTACTATCTGGTTCGTTGTTATTAATCGTGGCATCAAAAGCCCCAATCCCAACGTTAAACTCGGAACGCGCAGCTAATACCTCTTTACGGCTGCGTTGTAACCATTCTTGAGCAAAACTTAATTCAGTTAACCGTGTTTCTCCTTGATCGTTAGCACCAGGAAATAAGGGAAATTTGACACCTTGAATCGAAGAAAAACTTTCCCTTCTAGCGGCTGAGAAACTAAGTGTCAGTTCTTGACTGAATTCTGGTGTCGCCCTTTGGATGACGGGTTGACGATAAGTTAGTTCAAATTCCCGCGAATTGACTTCAATATCCAAATCATTGAATGGCGGTTCCACGATGCGATTGTCTGTGATGCGGTAGTTAAAGCCAATCGTGCCATTGCGAGCATTGATAGGTACAGTATAGCCACCTTCATATTGATTACTACCATCTGTATTACTATAGGAAACACTCAACTTATCTCCTATTCCCAGCAGGTTAGCTTCTGATAAAGTAATACCACGCTCAAAACTGCCGACGCTAGGGTTGCGATTATTATTGAGGTTAACTTGGGCATTAAAAGTTCTGGCACCCTTGACATTTACCGCCAAAGAATTCACACCCGGCCTAGTACCAGCGGTTAATTCCGCATCCAAACTCTCAATTAAAGGATTGAGTTGCAATATTTGCAAAGCCTCCTGTAACTGATTGATATTCAGCGGTTTTTTTGCGCCTAAAGCAATTCGACTGCGAATATAATCTGGGTTCAACCGTCCTTTAGTGACGTTAACTTGAATATCTTCTAAACTGCCCTCTACCACCTGAATTTTAATGATTCCAGAACGGAATTCTTGACTAGGGATGTAAGCACCAGAGGTAATGTAACCCTTTTGGACATATAGTTGGGTGATTTGATTCGCCGCTTGTAAGAGTTGAGCAAAGGCGATGGGTTTATTGGTAAAATCTGCGATCGCCTGATTTAATTCTGCTTGGCTAAATGCCGTATTGCCGACAAACTCAAACTGTTTTACTGTGATATTCCCGGGAATATCACGCACTTCATCGGGTGATGGTGGCGCTGTTGGCGGTATTTGAATCGGTGCAGTTGTCGGCGGTAGAGGCTGGGGTGGCGGTAGTTCTGGCGGCTGCGGTGTTACAGGATTAATTGTTTGTCCCCGCACAGCGTTTGTCTGATTTAGTAGAGTCACCAGCACCATCAAAGAAAGATACGGAGACCAAGAAAATTTCGGTCTCCTCACACTCGCATTCAATGACGCACTACCTGAGATCAATGGAAACAACATCGGTAATTCAATCCCTTTCCCCTTTTTCCCTTTCCCTTTTCCCCCTATTTCTTTAATTTGCATGGCAGTTAGATGAAGGTAATCCAGAACTATAGGGACTAGCAGATGGTGCTTGACTGGCGAGAACTAATACTCCTTGGCTGTTCACATACCAACCACGCGCTGGCTCTGGTAGCTGGGCGGTACGATTTACCTCTGTAGCGGTGCTAGGAACAGCAGGTTCAAAACTGACTAAAGCTCCACTACTGAGGGCTTCGCTAGGACGGGGTGGTAATCCGCCACGTCCGGTAATAGTAAATTCACTCCGTGCTTGTCTGGCTGTGGCTCGACAAGCTTGTGCTACCACCTGTTCTGGTTGCGCTACTTCTTGGGGAATATCCACAATTTCAAAGTTACTTTCTGCTTCTGGTGTAATAATTTTGATTTCACCAGCTACCCCCAGTGCGGAACTGGCACTAATCTGGCATTCTGGACAGGTAAATAAACCTCTAGTGTTAATGCTGATGTTTCCTCCCCTACCCTGGAAAGCATCGGCGGTAATTTTACTACCTTCTAGTAGCGCCACAAAGTTAGCTGGACTAAAGCCAGTAATGGTAATGTTACCCCCATTACCACTGCCACCTGCGGTAGCAGATATCTGGCTGTTATGACGCATCAGCAAAGTTCTAGTTTGCAGGTTGATGTTGCCACCTTCACCAGATGTAGTGGTTGCAGATATAGTGCCTTGATTATCTAAAAAGATGGAGTTAGCGACAACTTGCATATTACCTGCATTGCCTGGCCCTAAACTTTGTACGTCAATTTTGGCACCATCTCTGACAATCAGTTTGCCAGTAGATATCCTGACATCACCAGACGCACCTGTCGCTGGCAGTTCGGGTAAGTTAGCACGTCCCGCTGCCGCTGAGATACCCCCAAGCACTAAATCGCCGACTTTGGTACCGCTAAGTTCAATTGACTCTGAAGCGTTGACAGTTAAGGTTCCCCCCTTTCCTGCACCCAAGGTAGCAGTTGATGCATCTGCTCCATCGCGCAGAATCAGTTTCTTGGTAGAAATCGTCAAGTCGCCGGAGCGAGAGGCACTAAACCCTGTAGTACCCAAACCGCTAGGAAATCTCGCATCAGGTAGAATACCAGCAATTTCTACAGAGTCAGTGGCATTAACTATGACATTACCCCCAGTGCCACCAAAGGGAATCACACCAAATGGTAAGGAACTGCCTGTATTACTACCAATTACGCCATCTTGGACAAATAGTTTGCCTGTATCAATTCGCAGGTCGCCGCCCTGCCCTGTACCAAAGGTAGTGTTAGTGTAGATACCTGTTAACAATGCCGCACCGGGTGGCGTTCTCTCTATTTGCACAGAATCACTGGCTTTGATCAATACATCCCCACCTGCACCATTGCCTAAGGTAGGACTAACAATTGTACCGCCATCTTGCAATCTTAACTGCTTGGTATCAATGATGATGTCACTCGCTGTACCAGTACTGCCACGGACATTTCCGGTTTGAATAGCAGAACCATTCACATCTACAACATCGCTGGCGCGGATATTAACAGTTCCTCCTACCCCTGAGGTGAATGTGGGACTGAAGATAATGCCGCCATTCTGCATCTTGAGCGAGCGAGTCTCTAGATTGAGGTTACCAGAAGTACCTGCACCCACAGAGCCAATAAAAATACCAGTGCCTCTATCGGTGGGTTTCAGCGTTCCTAATAAAGCTCCCACCTGAAAAGTACCTTGGAACTCGGCAAATCCAGTACCTACTATGTCGATAGAATCAGCAGCACGGATGTTGAGGTCTCCACCCTTACCTTCACCATAGGTAAGTGCAGAGAAAAACGAGCGATCGCTCATTTTTAATTTACCTGTATCAATCGTTAAGTTGCCGGCGGCTCCTGCACCCAAATTATCGCTAGATATCTGGCTGCTACCAGACATCTCTAAAGTATCTTTGACTTTTAAATCAATTGTGCCACCCTTACCCCCGCTAGTGACTGCGGTAATACCACCTTGATTATTCAGCAAAATCGAGTCAGCATTGACTCGCAGCGTCCCTGCATCCCCCGAACCATCATTCCTCACAGTTGCCTGCGCCCCATCTGTAACGGTGAATCTTCCCGTGTTAATTGTTACGTCGCCTGATGCCCCACTGGGTACAGGGGGTACCCTTAATAACTGTTGCAAAGTTGGATCGACAATATTTGCAGAGGAGATAATCAAACTAGGATTCACAGAGCCGGAGACTTTACCACTCAAATCTACTGACTCTTTCGCATTAATGGTAATGCTGCCAGCTGGGCCACTTGCTAGGGTGGAAGCATCTATTCTGCCGCCATCTTTGATGACTACACGCTCGGTATTAATTGCCACACTGCCTGCTTTACCTGGGCCAGCAGTGCCAGCAGAAATGGCACTAGGTGTAAAAACACCTGGTGCAACACCAATTAACTCCACTAATTTATCGGCATTTATATTTAAATTTCCACCAGAACCCGTGCCACCAACAGTTACTGATGTAATCGTCCCGCCAGATAAAGCACTCAACTGTGTAGTTGAGATTGTGAGTCTGCCAGCATCACCAGCACCAAAAGTTGCGGCAGTAATATTAGTAAATCGGCTAAGGTTAAAAGGTGAAAAGCCAATTACCTGCACAGATTGATCGGCATTGATATTAATATTGCCACCAGGAGCTGCCGTGTAGGTAACCGCAGAAATAGCAGCACCATCTTGGATGACTAAGCGGGGGGTGAAAACATTAATATCGCCGCTTTTACCAGCGTCTAGAGTTTCGGTAAATAAATTGCTAGAGATTTGCCCATCGGTGGTAGTACCCACTAATGTTAAGGAATCAGTGGCTTTTACATTGATGCTACCAGCGGATTCTGCTCCTTGGGTTTGAATTAATACTACTGAACCGTCGCGGATACCAATATTTCTTCCCTGCAACTGAATTGAGCCGCTACCTGGGCCACTAGTATCAGCTAATGCTTTTTGAGATAAAGAAATATCCCCAAAATTGCTCACACCTTGATAGCCTAAACTCCAGCCTTGAGCATTAGGATTGAGGCTGACTAGACCACCCGCGACGCTACCTAAATCAATGCGTCCGCCCTCAGCTATGAGTGTGCCACCCTCAGAGATAATTCCTCCGCCGACTAAAGCTAATGTATTACCAGGTTTCACTTTTAAGCCATTAGTTGTGCCTCTAGTGAAGGGGGAGAAAATGGGACTTTGCAGTGTGATATTATGCCCCTGTCCTTGCAGTCTAATAGCTGCGGGATTTTGCCCAAATTGCAAACCCACTGGCACGCTAACTGTTAGTAACGGGGGAGTGGCAATATTAGTAGCACCAAATTCTGCACCATCAGCAAATTTGACACTTGCCGCCGTACTTGCTAAAAAAGAGCCACCAATATTCAGTTGGGCATTAGCACCAAAATTAATTCCACTAGGGTTAATCAAAATGAAATTGGCACCATAGTTTTCTCTGATTAAACCATCAATATTAGAAATTGAACCGCCAGTGACGCGGTTGATGATGTTAGTAATGTTATTTAAATTTGTATTGTTATTGAAAAAAGCCTCGCCGCCAGTGGGTACAGAAAATTCTCGAAAGCTGTGAAAAAGGTTGCTACCTACTTGTGAACCACCAGTAATTTCATAGATGTTGCTAGCAGAACCTGAAATATTCACCTGGGTACCAACGCTGCTATCTGAAGAAATTTGTGCAGAGGCAGAGTAAGCAGCAAATAAAGAGCATAGATAAACACTACAGGTAATCAGAATTTGGCGAGGAACTTGTTTCATTTTCTACAGGGGAAAATAAACCCCACGTAAACTTTACTTAAAATTTACTTAAAGCTTTTTTTAGGTTGAATTTCAGTAAATTCAACTAAAAAAATAATAATATTGAGTCTATATGCAACTGTAATTTTCGGTCAAGAAAGGAAGTCAGTAAAAATGAGTAAAAACCACTCTTGGTTGACAATGGGAACAGTTCCGCTTTGGGCTTTAGGCGCAGTAGCGGCTCTCTCAGTACCCAGTACAGCTACTAGCACAGTAGAAGTTAGCTGTCAGAATGATGCCAGTACTCCTACGGTAGTTGTTACTTTACTTCAAGAACGCACTACTAAAGAACACACTCTTTTTAAATTTCTGCCCCAATATTTCTCTGACAAAGATGCTCTAAAAACCTGTCAGAATGCAGCTACAAATTTACAGGCTGTTTATGACAAAGGCACTGCTCAATATTTGACAACTGACAAGCTCAATGGTCAATCTACCGTGTGTGCTGTAGCCCGTAGAGGTGTTGGTTGTGATCACTACAGTGCCCAGCTTTTATTTACTTTCCAACCTACAGATAACCCCTCTCAAGCTCTGTACGCAATTTTAGGTAATGATTTTAAGCAAGTACAAGCTCCTGATGTGCGAACTATTAGCCGTATTTATACGGATACCAAACCTTCTTGGTGGCCATTTAAATAATTTCCCTGTGGCTTGGATAATTTGCAGTCAAAAATAATACTAGTCTTTGTTTTTACGGTTCGCACAACTATCACTACAGGGAACTTCCAAATAAAAAATAATCAATCGCGCGCTTGAGCAGGGGAGGAGAGAGAGCAGAGGATGCAGAGGGAGCAGAGGAGGAATATTATATACAGCCTTCGCTCTGAACACTGGATAATTTAATTTCTGGAAGTCCCTTGGGAGAAGATTCAAACTCCTCCCAATTGCAAGCGCCGTTCATACGGCGAAACCCTTCTACCTCCTCCCTCCTGTCTGTCAAACCACCAAGCTATCGGCAATTTCTCTTTCCTTGCTCTGCGGCTTCGTAATTTGGTTGCAGCTTTAAAGCTTGATCAAAAGCTGCGATCGCTTTTGTTGGTTGGTTGAATTCACACAGGCTCAAGCCTAGGTAATACCAAGTTTCGGCTTTTTGGGAATTGCTCAGTTGTGGACGCTCTAGCATTAAATAAAATTGCCCGATCGCTTGATCGTCTCGTTTTAATCCTTGTAGGGCGATGCCTTTACCGCGCAAAGCTGTAAAGTATTGGGGATTATACTTTAATGCTTGGTCATAGGCGTTCAGTGCTGCTTGGTGGTCTTGTTTTTGAGAAAATGCCTTAGCTTGATAACTAAAGGCCACTGATAACTCTTTGGCATGAGATTCTTGTCCCTCTGCTTCTTGCAGCTTTTTCAACATCTCAATTGCTTGGCTAATGGCGGTAATTGCTGCCTCTGGTTGCTTGAGTGCGAGAAGGGAGTCAGTTTTATTCACCCAGAAAACCGGATCTCTGGGGTTAAGGGCAATGGCTTTATCAAAAGCTGCGATCGCTTGTTCGTATTGCTTGAGATTGTATAGGGCTTCACCACGGCAATTCCAAGCATAAACAGCGCTTGGTTGAATAATTGTGGCTGTGGTGCAAGATTCTAGCATTTGCTTGTAATCTTTCATGCCTGCTAGAGCATAGCCCCGATTAGTCCAAGATTGATAGTAGTTGCTATCAATTTTTAACAGCTTGTTGTATTTGGCGATCGCTTCTTGATACTCTCCTTGGTGCAATAAATCATTACCGCGTTTAAAAATTGTTTCTACTTCTAACCACTTAAAGACATTTAACCCAAACAACATCAAGCCGGAACCACATACCATCAAGGCTGCTATTCCTAGTAAAGCCCATAATTTTTTCTCTCCCCGATGCTCAGAAGCAATGGTAGTTTTAGCACCACTCAAAGCCGTAACTGCGGCGGTAGAATTGGCTGTGGAATTGGATATAGCTGTTTTTGCCATTGCGGGATGGAGAATTTTCTCTAATTCCCGTTCTATCCACTGGCGGTCAAATACTAATTGATAAATTCGATTCGCCACTCTCAATTTATCGTGCTGTTGCACTATTAACCCCAAATTCAGGAGTTCTGCCTCTTCTGGACTATTATTAGCAACGATTTCTCCTTGTTGCCAAATTTGTTGATATAGCTCTAATAAAGATAAGGGATCGAATTCCTGATTAGCAATAATGCTGTCACGAATTGTTTGTAAATGCTCAGATGCTATCTGATTTTCCCAATTATTAATTAAGTGGGTTTGGACTAACTGTTGCACTTTGGCGGCTTCTGCACCAGCCGGAATAAAAGTGTCGGTTTCTGACAGTAATCGGCAAAGTTTTTCAGTCAGAATTGGTTGAGCATCTGTCCAATACAGGACTTCAACGAGCAAATCTGTTGGGGAACTGGCTTTAGCATCTAAATTAAATAATTTAATGGTATTGAGACTAAACAGTCTTAATTTAGCTGATTCTTGTTTAATCCAATAGGCATCAAACACTGATTTGTAAATGCGGTTAGCAACTTTCAGTTTGCTATGTTGTTTGGCGATCAATCCCAAATTTAAGAGTTCTGTTTGTTCTGGGCTGTCATTGGTGGCTACCTCGCCCTGTTGCCAAATTTTTAAGTAAAATTCCAGCAGTGCTAAAGGGTTGGATTGCTGATTTTTGATGATGCTGTCGCGAATTTTCTGTAAATGTTCCGCAGCTATTTTGGTTTCCCAATTATTAATTAAGCGGCTTTGTACTAGCTGTTGCACTTTTTCGGCTTCTGCACCTTGGGCAATAAAGTCCTGGGAATCAGACAGCAATTGACAAACTTTTTGTGTGAGTAATGGCTGACCCTCTGTCCAAGATAGGACTTCTGCTAAAACAATATCAGGACAGCTAGCTCTTTCTTCTAATTTAAATAATTTGATTGTGCTACGGCTAAACAGTTTTAATTTGGCTAATTCTTGCTGAATCCAGTTATCATCAAAAACCAACTGGTAAATGCGATTAGCAACTCTGAGCTTGTGATTTTGCTTCACTACTAATCGCAACTGCAAAAGCTCAGTTTGTTCTGGAGAGTTATGCGCCTCAACTTCTCCTTGCTGCCAGATTTGTTGGTACAGTTGCAACAACAATGAAGGTTTGCATTGCTGATTTTTGAGGATGCTGTTGCGAATTGTTTGTAAATGTTCAGCTGCTACTTGCGTTTCCCAATTGTTAATCAAGCGGTTTTCTACTAGCTGTTGTACTTTTGCCGCTTCTTTCCCTGTGGCAATAAAATCGTCGGACTCGGCAATTAATCGACACAGCTTTTGGGTAAGAATTGGCTGGCCATCAGTCCAATAAAGCACTTCTGTCAGCACTGCTTCTGGAGAAGCAGCTTTTTCTTCTAATTTGAATAATTTAATTGTGCTGCGATTAAACAATCTTAATCTTGTAAATTCCGACTCTGCCGAATGCGGATCTAAACCTGATTGAGAAACGTAATTCGAGGTGTTCAGGTTATTTTGTGCTTCTTCTCCTGGCAAATGCGATCGCTCTATTTGCTCTGGAGAGCTATTTGTGGATTCTTCTCCCTGTTGTTGTGCTTCCAAAACCAGATGCTCCAGAAAAAATTTGATTGTATTTGGTTTCAGCCAACCCTTAAATATAGCTAATTCGCCAAAGCGCAATCCTTTATGTGGTTGTTCTGCAAGGATAGTGACAATTTGCTGCTCATCTAACAAACCAGCATCTTTTAAATACGCTCCCAAAGGCTGTTTTGCTTGCTGTTGCAATACAGCAGGCCATTGCTCAGAGAAAAAATCAGCTGTTTCTTGTTTGAGCCATCCATGCGAGACGAGAATCTCACCGATCCTCACGCCAGCATACTGCGTCTGCTCTTGAAGAGCGATCTCTATCTGTGCTGATGAGATGAGGTCAGCTTGTTGTAGAACTTTACCAAGGGGCTTCATAAAAAAGAGCGGATATTTAAGCTAAGTCATGAAAATAGGGAAATAGAATAACTTTTTCTTTGATTACTTGATATTGTAGGGACATTTTACCATTCGAGTAGCAATTATGACTATATATCAATGATGAGCTAATACCAATTCTTTATAATCCGCTACTGTCTCTGCACGGCAATTTCATGAGGATATTACCGCTATCTCAGTGTTGCTTGCTTGATGTAGGGAAATGTTTGCATTGGGTAATACAGGTAATCCCCATATAGATTTAGAGGATTTGATGAGGATACTTTTTTCTGCTGCGGGTGCGTCTTAGAAAAAATTTTTCTATTTTTTTTCATCAACTAGGAATGGAATCAATACTTGTCGGTTAAGGGGGAAAGGGGAAGGGGAAAAGGGGCAAGAAAAACCTTTAACCCTTAACCTTTCACCTTTTCCCCAAACCAAATTCCGAGTATAAAATCCTTAACCGAGCAGTATTGGGAATGGAATCTGTTTATACCAAAATAGTAAAAGGTCATCTCTAGTAAGGGATGACCTGTTGACAAGCCAAAATTAGAGTGAAGTTGATTAATTGACCTTGAACATCTCTACAGTTGCTTGTAATTCTTGTGAAATTTCCACAGTCTGTTGTAGAGATTGGCAAACTTTGCGCGAGTCATTGCTAGTCAGTACGGATACTTTGGAAATGTCCTGCATCAATTTGCTGACTGCTTGCGATGTTTCTACCTGAGATGCTGTGGCTGCAGAAATTGACTGGACTAACTCATCAATTTGTGCTGATACATTGAGAATTTGATTTAGGGAGGTTTTGGCATTTTCCACAATGTGAGTGCCTTCTACTACCTGCTGAGTTCCCTGTTCCATCGCTTTCACTACTTCTGTAGTTTCCCGTTGAATTTTCTTGACTATCTGCTCAATTTCTTGGGTAGCATCAGCGCAACGGGCTGCTAGGGAAGCAACTTCTTCAGCAATTATTGCAAAACCTTCGCCTTCTGTACCTGATCTGGTGGCTTCTAAACCAGCATTGATGGCTAAAAAGTTGGTTTGCATAGCGATTTGGTTAATCAAGGCGACTACATGGGAAATTTGTTGTGAAGATTCGCCCAAACGCTTAACTTTTTTCGCTGTATCACCAATTGTAGAACGCAATTTTAAGGTGTTTTGTACAGCTAAATCCATCGCCTCGCCATTTTGTTGAGCCGTAGAAGATGCTCTGTGAGCCACTAGCGCAGCTTGTCGGGCATTTTCGGCTACAGCTTCAATAGAAACTTTCATTTGGTGAATGCTATTTAAGCCGAGGCTGATATCATCTGTTTGTTTGAGGGCTTTATCCGCAAGTTGACGGATGGCTACTTCGTTGTCACCCAGGGCTGTATTTACCTGTATAGCCGAGGCTTTCACTTTTGTCACAATCACACGCAAACTTTCGACAATGGAGTTGAAAAAGTCTGCAACTGTTCCCAATTCTCCGTAGGTAACTTCCGATCGCACTGTCAAATCTCCTTGGAATGCGCCTTCGATATCGCTGAGGAGTGTGAGGATTTGCTGTTGTAAAGCCTCGTTGTATTGGCGTTGTTCTAGTGCAGTTAATTCGGCGCGGGAACGTGATGTGTCGATTTGTTCTAAGAGAGATGATTGCTCTAGTGCATAGCCGATAGGAATTGCTACCTGCTTTAACAAATTAATTTCTAAATCATGCCATTCACGGAAACCAGAACATTGGTGAGCAATCAACAAACCATAGAGTTTGTTGTCAATCAAAATTGGTGCTACTAAATTGGCTTTAACTGCAAATCTTTCTAGTTGCACAAGGTGACAGTCACTCAAGCCGGCTGCATAGATATTTTCTAGCACTTGCACCCGGCCTCTTTGATATTTTTGAACATAATCCCTGGCAAAACAAGGATCGGTAATTTGTTCTCCTAAAGAGGATGGCCAATCAGCTCCCACGGATTCGGCAATAATTGTGCCTTCCCAATTTTCGTTGAAGCGATAGACAATGACGCGATCAGCTTTGATGGCTTCTCTAGTGCTGCTGACTGCTACATTGAGGATTTTTTTAGCGTTGAGCGTACCCCGGAAGCGAGCGGTAATTTCATTGACTATTTGTGCTAGGTTGGCTTCATTTTCTTGGCGAATTGCTTGTTCTGTTAGCTTATCTGCCATTTGATTAAAAGTGTTAGCCAATTGCCCGACTTCATCAGTGGCAAAAATCTCAGAGCGAGCAGTGCGATCGCCTGTGGCGAATTTTTGAGCTGTTTGCTCTAGATGCTGAATTGGTTTGACAATTCCGCGCCGAAATACGAGTGCCCAAAACGATATGATTAATAATGCTAAAACTATGGTCAGAACTTCTACCCAAAAGCTATTTTCTAGCAATTGATTGAGGGCAGTTTCTGGAGTTCCTCGCACTAACACTGCTACCGAGTTTTCATCTACTACAGTAGCTAAACCATCATTGGTTTCAATGATTTTATTTGGCACTGCTTTAGCTGCCATTGTATAAGTTTGGTTACCTACTTTTATCCTGCCGGTAACTGGGCTACCATTGGCTGATATTGCTGCTGCCAAGAAATTTTTCCCGGTTGCGGGTAATGGCACATTTGTTTGTGCTTGATTAATATCTTTAGATGAGCCTTGATCTAAAGCTGTGGCTAAAGAAAATTCACCTGTTGGTTGGCGTAGGTAAACCGCACTATAGCCACCACCAGTAGCTTTTAATGTTCCTCTAACAATGGGTTCTTTGCCATTCACAATGTCTCCAGAAATTAAAGCCCCAACGACTTCTTGGGTTTTGGAGTTTTTGACAGGTGTGACAGTATAGCGAATCAGGGCATTTTGGTTACTAAAACCTTCTGGTAAAACAGGTGATTCTTTGCTAATTTCTGCCCAATTAACTATTCTTGTGGCTTTAATTTGTTGCGGATTATTTAATACCTCATTCACTAAATTATCGGGGTTGAAAATCTCGCCTTCCCGATTATTATTGCCATTAACAATAATTTTGAAATCTTTGCCCACTAAGGTGGCGTATTCAATTTTTCTGGCTTTAAGTTCGTTGGAGAGAATTTGCTTAACTTCTTGCTTTAATGTTGGCGTTAATCCTTGCCCTGAGCTATGCAAAACCGCAGCTTGAATAATTGCTGGATTATCAGATTGACCACGGAAACCAAAGCCCATCTGATTAATTTTGATATTGTAATTAATATCTGTAACAGCTAACTCTGACTTGGCTTGTTCAAGTGAGAGAGTTTGTAAGTTACTCGTAATTAAGTATCGACCAACTAAACTAATGCCGACAATCGATACTAATTCTGATGCTATTAAAGCAATCAGTTGTTTGCGTCCAATAGAAAGATTATAAAATCGCTGGAATAAAGACTTAATTAATCCTTGCTGTGCCTGTTGATGTTGAGGAATTGGCGCTCCTAATCCTAGGGAGTAATTACTCTGCTGCTCAAGGTTTACGGGTGGGTTTAAAGATGATGGCTGATACTCTGATGTCAAAGTATTGTTGCCATGAAGCCTATTGTTCATAAAAAATTTTCACCTGTCAGTCAATGAAATTACCCTAAAATATGCAAGTATCAATATCCAGTCAGATTAATATTTAATATTTAATACTGAACTTCAAGCCAGGTTTTAAAATCGTGACTGGAAATTAATAAATTTTCATTTATTTTATGGAAAAGATAGCTAGAAAAGTAGATACGATATCACCCCTGATATTGAGTGGTAGATAGGTTAACATTACCTTGCACCTTGGGGATAATAAAATATATTTTTCTAATATTTATTACCCATTTCTTCGTAACTACTTTAGGTGTTCTATCTGCGATTACCGGATTTTGATTTTGAGTCTCAATATCTCATAATTACAATTTTCGGGATACTTGCTGATAGATCTTCCTAGTGCTAACTTTCTTTTGTGTTCCTGATTCCCAAGCAAGTAGCTTGATTTCGGTAAACACATAGTAATTAATAGGGAACAGGTAAAAGCTCAAACAATCTGTGTGGGCTGCCAAATCATGAATATGTTGTAAAAAATTTTCTACCTCATAACTTGGAAACCCTTATTGATTTCATTACAATAGCTACATGGAGTTTCTCTGCTTCAGTAATGCACCTAGTAGTTTTTACGTAAAGAAAATTCCTTAAATAAAAACCTATGCTGATAACAAAGAGTGGCAATAATACCATGAAATCTTTTCACTATTAAAGTGTTAATATCAGGCTGATATATGGTTAAATCAGTGTTTACCATAATTGCTGTGAAGCAAAGCAAATTTTGATGAAATTGATACTGTTTTGACTTCAACCTTGTAAGTAACTAATTATGCCATGTATTGAGGATCATTTTGTAGTTATTTAAGTGACTTTATAAAAATAATACCTTTGTTAGATTTTAACTTTACAATTCTCCCAGTATTTCTGTCAAGCAAATATAACAGGTATTGTTTGCTACAAAAATATATACTTAAGTTTGTTTGCCTGAGCTTTACTAAGCAGTTCCAGAATATAAATTATTACTGGGTAGATGGGAAGCAAATATTAAATTTTTATATAGCTATCTGGTTGAATTGCAGGAAGCATTTACATAAAAAGAAAAGAAATAGGGAACAGAGGATAGGGGGGAAGAATCCAGGTATGCTCAGTTATTTTCCAAATTAAATATCAGTTTCCTAGCAGCTATTTGATGCATGAACTTATTCGTTGCTTCAAAGGTAACGTCTCATCAACAACTAGGAGTAGAAAACAATATCTTTGAGTGGTACCTAGCGGCGCTAAATAGCAACTACAAGCCTGTATATTTGCCTAATTAAAAACTCAACATCAAAACCTATCAGCGCTTTGCTGCCTAAAGTACGGCTAACAACACTAGCCATTTGTCTAGGATGAATTCTCCCCAATTTTCTGATGTCGCCCAAAGGTAAAGCAGTACAGGATATTGAGTATATCAGAATGTTTGTGGAGAAATTAGATGTCTTCATTACTAGCTTTGTCCAATAGTTTAGCTGATACCGTAGAACAAACCGGGAGTTCTGTAGTTGCAGTTAACGCTGGTAGACGCGTGGCTTCAAGTGGAATTCACTGGCGCAATGGGATCGTTGTCACCTCCGATGAATCGCTGCAACGTTATGAGGAAATTACTGTTACTCTTGCAGATGGTCGGACTGTTGCTGCTACACATTTAGGACATGATTCTAGTACAGATGTCGCTGTGTTTAAAATTTCCGATGCAGCCATACCTGTGGCGACAATTGGCGATACTACAACACTTAAAGTAGGCAATTTGGTATTAGGAATAGCCAGAAGTAACGAAGGTGAATTGCGCGCAGCTTTAGGTGCGGTAAGTGTCGTGAGTGGTGCGTGGCGGAGTATGAACGGTGGAAATATTGATCAATATATCCGCCCAGATATCACCCTTTATCCAGGCTTTGCTGGCGGGCCGTTGGTAGATGCAGCTGGTAATGTAGTAGGCATGAATACATCAGGCAGGCGTGGTACAGCATTAACTATCCCTGTGGCTACGGTTAATCGTGTAGTTGAGCAATTGTTAGCCAAAGGACACATTGCCCGGGGTTATTTAGGTGTAGGAATGCAACCTGTACGCTTACCCAATAACCTGACAACAGCCTTAAATTTACCTACGGCTACTGGTGTAATTGTTGTCAATGTTGAGCCAGCCGGGCCTGCAGATCAAGCCGGGGTACTGCTGGGGGATGTGTTGGTGAAATTGGATAGTACAACCGTGAGTGATACCGGTGATGTGATGGCGTTACTTAATAGTAGCGATCGCGTCGGTAAAACTGTGCCATTACAAGTTGTCCGGGGTGGGGTGTTAGTCGAGTTAGCGATCGCAATTGGCGAACGTCCAGCTGAGTAATGCAAAATTCACAATTCATATTCGCAAAACTATGACTAACACAAGCTTTCCCAACATTGCTGATGAATTGGCGGCCTTAGCTGCGAAGTTACGCCACAGCACCGTTAAAGTCAGAAGCGGTTCTCAAGGAGTTGGTTCTGGTGTGATTTGGCAAGCCGATGGCTTAATTATTACCAATGCCCATGTCGCCACTAGCCGCAGAGCCACAGTAGAATTAGCAGACGGACGGATATTTGAGGCTGTACGTACCAAATTTGACCCACAACAAGATTTAGCTGCACTGAAAATTAATGCTACTAACTTACAGACTGCAACTATCGGTGATTCGGATGGGTTGCGAGTCGGGGAATTAGTTATAGCGGTGGGGAATCCTTTTGCTGATAGCGGTGCTGTGACTACAGGAATTATTCACGGACAGCATCAACGAGCAGTGATGGCAGATATTCGATTGTATCCTGGTAACTCTGGCGGGCCTTTAGCTGATTGTCTCGGTCGCGTTGTCGGAATTAATACAATGGTTGTCAATGGTTTAGCTGTCGCCGTCCCCAGTTTAGCAGTCAATCGCTTTTTGTTAGGTGCCAGCCGTCCGCAACTAGGGGTAACTTTGCAACCTGTGCTGATAGGTAACCGCAACCTGGGGTTATTAGTCTTATCTGTGCTTCCTGATAGTGCAGCCGCCACAGCTGGCGTACAAGTTGGCGATGTGCTGATTGGCCTGTCGGGGCGATCGCTCACTAGATATGATGATTTAAGTAAATATCTGCAACAAAGCAAAGATGGCGAAGCCTTACCCCTACAAATTTGGCGTGGCGGTCAGCAATTTGTAGTTTATGTAGTATTGCAGAGTGGCAAAACTGCGGTGGAGTCGAGATGATTCGGGTGATGGTAGTTGCAACTTCCCCTGTGGTGCGGGCGGGTTTAGCGGCGGTTGTAACTAGCAATTCCCAGCTAACTGTGGTGGGGAGTGCATCTGATTTGGATGTGTTAACTAGGGAAGTAGAACAACTAGAACCTGATGTAGTGCTACTAGATTTAGGTGCGAATCTGCAAGCAACAATCTGGGAAAAATTGCTTTTAATTCAACAGCAGCAATATCCCCTAGGATTTTTGGTAATTGTAGAGGAACTAGAAAGCATAGATTTAGAAGCCGCCATCCATGCTGGCGTTCGAGGCTTATTACCCAGTACCAGTACAGAATCAGAAATTATCGCGGCGACAATTGCGATCGCAGATAATTTAGTCGTGCTACATCCGGATTTTTTAGAGTTACTACCCCTGCGGGAAAAAGTCACTACTACTCCCGTACAAACCCTGACACCCAGAGAAATTGAGGTATTAGGAATGCTGGGTTCCGGTTTAGGTAATCGAGCGATCGCTAAACATCTGCATATTTCTGAGCATACTGTAAAGTTTCATATCTCATCAATTTTTCAAAAGCTGGGTGTCTCCACCCGCACCGAGGCTGTTAGCGTTGGTGTCAGGCTGGGTTTGATTATGCTCTAAATAAACAGCTTCAGATTTGTAGGTAAGTAAGTCAGTGTAAATCAACCCAACTATGTTATACCAATTTGAAAAAAGAATGCGACAGATTGTAGGGGCATGGGCAATGCCCTGCCCTCTAGAATATATTGATGTGTCGCAAACATTATTTGATTTGGTATTAATAAACGTAAATAGGTTTAAAATCCTTACCAATGACTAATGACTAATGACTGCCTCAGCCAGTTATCTTGAATTTTGCCGAAGAATTACAGCATATTTTTTCTGTTCGCTGTTAAGAATTCCCTGTTCCCTCCCTTTGTCCTATAACTTATCTACCCAACCGTTGTTAGTCAGATACAAATTCATTTGGATCTCAGGTGGATTATCTTTACTTTCTAGTATTTTATGCAGTGCACCATTGCCATCATTTAAAGGTTGATTTGCAAATATTCCTGTTTTCCACATAGTACCAACTGTTGCTTGCACTTCTGGATCTTCAAACCATTTACCCAAGTTTTTAAATTTGTAGGTGAATTTCACATTAGACACTTGGGGAGATCCAGGATAACTCTGTGGTTCAGTGAAGTTGAGAATTTTGTCAACTTCTGCTTCCCCAATACAAAAACCTCCTGTAGGTTTTGATTGTGGGGCTCGGGGATAAACATTAGATGTGTAAAACTTTTCTCCCTCTGCTGTAACAGAATATTCGATTCCCGGAATACTTTTTCCTGAGTAATCTTTTTTTTCCCCTTCTTTGCTTGATAAAAAGCCAACTTTTACCAAAGAATTGAGTTGGTTTATTTGTTCAGTTGCTACCTTGGGTATTGTAATCGGAAATGACTCCATATTTCCCAAAACAGGAACACATCCGACTCTGTGTTTAGTGAGGATTGTGTTGAGAGCTTGTTTAAAATTAGCCTCGCTAGCTTCTTTAGGATTACTACAACTAGACAGAATTAAATTGATGCTGATAAAAGTCAAGAAAATTATGCTGGTACTCTTTGTTTTCATGAGAAATGTCAAATCATTAATAGGCTAATTTTTGTGTACTGAGGAAAGCAGAAATAATTGCACTTTTTAGATTTATTAGTTGCAATTTGTCGGCATAGTTTGCAAATAACCTCCCTAGAATATCGATTCATTAATCAAAAATGAACGATTTTTGGAGATTTTGCTGGGGTGGGCACTTTGAGATCATTAGTTTAAATACTGATGATATCTAGTGCTTACCCTACGGTTTACTCAGGTTTACCGAATACTGCATCGGTGTTTTAGTAATCAAATTCTTAAACAGAGATTTTGGTAGCAAATCAGTATAAAGTTAATGTAACTTTACATACATACTACTGCTATATTGTGGTATTAATTTTTTTGTGAACTACTGAAGTCTCCTTCTGTAGTTATTTTGCTATTGGTGGCTATATGGTCAATTTTTTATGTATTATAAAAACTTATAAAATAGCGAATAACCTATACAAATTTGATGACGGCATCAGCTAGATGCACTTCAGATATTACAAAATTACCTTTTTTCTCAAGTTGACCAGTATGTCAACTTTAGTCAAATATTGAACAATCAACTTGAACCCAAGGGTATCAAAAATTATATGCTATATAAAAATATCTATATTCATGCAGTTGTAATTATTATTACAACTGTAATTCATCCTGTTGTAGCCAATTTATCTCCTTTTTTCAATGCACCTAAAGCAGTAGCACAAACTGCACAAGAAAGGAAAAGACAAGCTGATACTTTGCTACAAAAAAGAGATATAGAATCTTTGCAAGCAGCTTTAACTATTTATCAAGAAATTAGAAACCAAGAAGGTATAGTTGCGGCACTACAGATGCTAGCCAAGAGGCATCAATACCAAAAGGAATATGTAAAAGAAATTGCCTATTTGCAACAAGCTTTAGTGATAGTAAAGCAACTGCAACAACCGGAAAAAGAATTGGAAGTTTTGGAAGCGATCGCTAATTATTATAGAAGACAAGATAACTATGCAAAAACTATTGAATATTTTCAGCAAATGTTAGTATTAGCACGCCAAATTAACAACCCCGAAAGAGAGTTTAATTACTTAGATCGGATTAGCCGTGCTTACAGTTTACTCAAAGATGATGCTAAATCAATTGAATCTCTTCAGCAAATGTTGGTGTTAGCGCGTCGCATTAATAATCAGGATAAAGAGTTAACAGTTCTCCAGGAATTAGCTGCGGCTTACGGTCAGAACAACTATTCTCAAGCAATGGCTTACTATCAGCAAGTTTTAGTGCTAGCAAAAAAATTGCAAAAACCAGATATAGAGTTGAAAGTTCTCACAAGGCTAGTTGATATTCATGGTTATATTGGCGATGAAGTGAAAGTCAGTAATTACGCACAGCAAAGTCTAGCCTTAGCAAGGCAACTACCAAATAAAGAGCGGGAATTAGAAGTTCTTAAAGACGTAGCTTTTGCCTACCAAATAATGAAAAATTATCCTAAAGCTATTGATTACTATAAGCAAACTTTAGCTTTAGCAAAACAACTAAATGAAGAACTTATAGAGAGTCGAGCTTTACTAAAATTAGTACAGCTATTTGTAAAGATTGAAAACCAAAAGCAAGCAGATATATATGCACGAGATGCACTCATCTTAGCACAAAAAAAATCACAAACAAATCAGATTTTAGAGGTTTTAAATGAACTAGCCTGGGCTTACCATTCTGGAGGAAATTATCACAAAGGGCTGGAATATCTTCAGCAAATGCTTGCTCTAGCACAACAGTCACAAAATCAGAAACAAGAATTAGAAGCGCTTAATGATTTAGGTAAATTTTCTGATTCTTTAGAAGACTATGCCAAAGTTATTTACTACTATCACCAAAGGCTAAAAATCGCCCGAAATACACAAAATCAGGAAATAGAGTTGGAGACTTTAAAATCTCTCACTAATGCTTATTTGATTTTAGGAGATTATGTCAAAGCAATTGATTATGAACAGCAAATTTTAACTGTAGGTAAGAAGTCCCGAGACCGGAAAATAGAATTGGAATCGCTGAGGTCTCTAGGTAGTATTTACAGCAATTTTGAAGATTATAATCAAGCAATCAACTACTATCAGCAAAGTTTAGCTTTAGCACGACAACTGAAAAATAGTGAAGATGAAAGAATGTTGGTTGCAGATATAGCATCTGGATATTTTTCATTAAAAAACTATACCAAAGCACTGGAATATTTTCAGCAAAGTTTAATATTGGCGCGACAAGATAAGTCTAAGAGATTAGAAGTAGCTCAATTAAAAGAGATAGGTGATTTTTATTTAGCTAGAAATGACTCTGTTCAAGCAATTAGCTACTTTCAACAAGCTTTAGAGGTAGCGCGACTAGATAAAGAATCCAAAGGACTTGATGAACAGTCTGCCCTCGAAACGCTAGGTTATGCTTATCTTGAATTGGGAGACTATACTAAGGCAATTAGCTATGCCCAACAAAGTTTAGAAGTCGCGCAGAAAATCACTAAAATATATAGTGAGGATGTAGTATCTAGCAGCTTAATTCTCTTAGGAACTATCTACTACGAACAGGGTAACTACAGCCAATCCCTTAAATATGCTCAAAAACTTTTAGAAATTGAAAATATCACAGAAAAATTAACTACTGTTGATCAGTGGCAATCTTTAAAAGATATAGGAATTTCTCTAGCTGAATCTGGTCATTTCACAGCAGCAGAGAAAAAACTACGTGCTAGTATTCAACAGTATGAATCTCGCAGAAAAAAGCTGAATAATAATCAAACCTATAATGATACATATAAAGTATCTTCTTTTGAGGATATCATTGATTCTTACCGGACTTTACAAAAAGTACTCATTGCCCAGAATCAGCCACAATCAGCTTTAGAAATTGCCGAACAGGGACGTAGCCGCGTGTTTGTAGATTTATTAGCCAAGCGGCTATTTTCTAAGCAAGCTACTCCAGTAAATATCCAGCCTCTAAATATCTCTCAAATTCAGCGAGTTGCTCAACAGCAAAAAGCCACAATAGTTGAATATTCAATTATTAGGAGATATTGGTCAGATACTTGGAATCCACAACAATCAGAATTATATATTTGGGTCGTCAAACCTACAGGAGAAATTATCTTTCGGCAAGTTGACCTTAAATCTCTAAAAACTCCTCTTAAAGATTTGATTCGCCAAACTCGTCAACTCATTAACCAAGGTAGAGGTAGTAACAAAAATAATCTGACAATCAAACGACTAGATAATCATGAAGCACCAATCAAAGATGTGGTTTCTCAAGTTGAGTCTTTGCCTATTAATCACCGCAGCTTACAGCAACTCCATCAACTACTCATTGCACCTATTGCTGACTTACTACCAAATGATCCTAATTCCCATGTAATTTTTATTCCTCAAGATGAACTTTTTCTTGTGCCTTTTCCTGCGTTGCAAGATGCACAAAGCAAATTCTTAATAGAAAAACATACTATACTGACCGCCCCAGCCATTCAAATTCTTGACTTAACCTATCAAAGGCGCAAGCTGAATCGTAGAGATAAAAGCGCCTTGGTAGTAGGTAATCCTACGATGCCAAAAGTATCTTTTGTGCCGGGGCAATCTCCAGAACAATTATCACCTTTACCAGAAGCAGAAACAGAAGCCCAGACAATTGCTCAGATGCTAGGTACTAAGGCTTTGATTGGCAATCAACCTACTAAAGCAACTGTGATCTCACAGTTACCAAAAGTCAACATTATTCATCTAGCTACTCACGGGTTACTGGATGATAGACGTGGGTTAGGAAGTAGTATTGCTCTAGCGCCTGATGTCGAAAAGCAGGAGGGTAACGGTTTGCTGACTGCTGACGAAATTCTCAATTTACAGCTAAATGCTGAATTAGTCGTTCTCAGTGCTTGCGACACTGGCATGGGTAAGATTACAGGTGATGGGGTAATTGGGTTATCTCGCTCGTTCATTTCTGCTGGTGTTGCTAGCGTCTTGGTTTCTCTCTGGGCTGTACCGGATGCGCCGACAGCATCGTTAATGACTGAATTTTATCGCAGTTGGCAACAGCAACCAGATAAAGCTGCTGCACTGCGTCAGGCAATGTTGGTAACGATGCAACAACACCCTCATCCTAAAAATTGGGCGGCTTTCACTATTATTGGTGAGGCAGAATAAGTAAGTCGGCGTAAATAATTATTGTTGGAATAAGGCAGGGGGCAGGGGGCGGGGAGCAGGGGGAGAAATAGTTTGAGCCTTATTTACTTTTATTCATATAGTTTGGTTTTATTGCACTGACTTACTTAGACTTTGTTGTTTCTCCAATAATTAGTCTCAACAACGTGCAGAACGGGGTAGGGTAAATTTTTCCTTTTCTGCGGCAAATTTACCACGCACCATCAATTTAGTTTCTTCAATTTCATAGATAAATGCTTGTACATCTTCTACATTGAGTAGGTCGGGACTGAAGTAAATCACGACTTCTTCAATTAGTTGAGGTATCCTATCCAAGATTTTTGGCAAAGGATACATTTGCGTGGTCACTAAATCGTAAAGATGAAGTGTAGTATCTTCTATCTCCATGCAAGCGATCGCATCTAAATCTGGGAAATAATGTAAGGGGCGGCTACCTTCGTCAACGCAGAATACAGCTTTTTCGTTGACTACCCCAACGATATTAGAGACAGGTACACGGGTTTCTAAAAGTCTGTGCAACAATGCGATATCTTTGACATCTGCAAAATCCAGCGTTCTCAAGCCGTTGATGCTACCTGTGGAATGACACTTGAGTTTGAAGCTGTGTTCTGGAACAGCGCGAAAGCCAAAGGGTAAATAATACTCGGGTTCTAATGTCGTCAATACTAGAGTTTCATAACGTTGGTCGCAATATTCCATTACTTCATTCATGACTTGGCGATAATAGCCTTTTCTGCGAAATCCCTCGCGGGTGCATACGCCATGAACTCCACCAACAATTACCTTTTCTCCCATGATATACATGGGAATTTCTAAAACTCCGATATGAGTAATGGCGACATCATCATCAAAGAGAATAAAGGGAGTTGAAGCGTCTTCCCATGATGCACCTAGTTCTCGCGCGCGTTCGGCTAGGCTGGTAAGTCCCGGAAAGGTGTCTTCAACTAAGTCAAACAGCTTACTGCTTAACGTAGAATCGGCAGAGAAGGATTTTTGGAAGCGATCGCAGCTCATAAATAAAATCTGGCATCAATTCACTTTTACATACTACACATAATACAAAATTGATTCCAGATTTATGGCATTTCAAATAAAACTAAACCAAATTCCTCACCAGTCGTCCGAAAACCAATACTGCGATAAGCAGCTTGTGCTGCTAAGTTAGTTTGCTGTGTAAATAAAATAGCGCGTTCTACACCTTGCGATCGCGCTTCTAATAATGAGCCTGCAACTACGCTTCTGGCATAGCCTTTACCCCGTAAAGCTGGCGGTGTCCATACTCCACCGATTTGGACAATATCAGGTAAGCGGGCGTTAAAGGTGCTATATGCGACTGGTTTATCTTCTACAATCAGTACCCAATGCGTAGCGTTAGCTTGATGGGCTGCTATTTCCTGGCGAGCAGTTGTATATAAATCAGGTGTTTCAGATTTTTTGAGAGTTTCCAAATCATAGGCAACATACCACTCAGCAAGTAAATCAAATTCTTCCTGGTGTGGCAATCGACACTTTACTTCACCGGATGCTAAGGCAGGAGGAATTTGTAAATCTGATAGCGCTAAGGAAAATAATAATTCGCGCTCATCTATATTAGTGGGATGATTAGCCAGCCCTAAAACTTGCTTGGTAACTTCCACTTGTGCAGCTGGGCCAGCAATTCCAGAAATAGCGCGATGAGACTGGGTTACTGCTGTTTGCACAACTTCTGGCAAATACACTGGCGCTTGTACAACCACCATACCATTCCAATAATGAGCAGCGACTGCAACTATATTGTTATCTAATAACGCCGCAATATAAGTTCCCTGAAACATTTCACCCCCATCCACCAACCCCGCTTCTCGCCAATTAGAACGCAAAAACATCGAAGTATCGATATGTTGCAACAGAAAATTCTCTAGCAACATTTCATCACCTGGTTGTAGGGTTCTGATGGTAGGCATGGGGACAAATCAATTCAAAATTCAAAATTCAAAATTCAAAATTAAAGAACTCCTGGGGATGAGGGAGATGAGAGACAAGGGGACAAGGGGAAAGAATTATGCCAATTACCAATTACCCATTACCAATTCTCCATGCCCAATGCCCCATGCCCCATGCCCATTCCCTAATATCCCGCTATTCCAACCCGTCGCCAAGGGGCGAAGCCGTTGTTAACGCCAAATAAGGCGGGTGCGAGGGTGGGATAGTGGCGGCGGAGGACGGATAGTAGTCCATTGCTGTCGATCCAGTCGAGACCGAATTGGGTGTAGATTTCGGCGCGGTAGTCTTTGGTGAAGAAGCGATCGCTTTTTAGGCGGCGGGAAGCCATTAAGATAAATACTCTAAAGGCTGTATCGCTAAAGCCAAAGCCAGCTGGTAAGTCTTCGGCAAACATCCCCACAACTAAATCAACGCTGTTGATATCGTTGTTGTAGACTTCGCGTAGTTCTTTCGCCCAGACGGGATTGCTGGTAATCTCTTCAAAGGATTTGACTCGACCGCGACCGATGATTTCGCGGAATTCGTTATAGCGGGGTACACCACGTTCGCGATCGCGCAAAATATCAATAGCTGCTAAATCTAAGGTTTCGCCGTTGTCGCGAATGAGTTTTTGTAAGGCTTTGGGGTAATTGTGTAAGGTAATTGCCCCAGGATGAGCGATTCCTAAGGAATAAAATAAATCTGGAATGCCAATTTCTTCTACTACTCCCCTAGCGCGTTTACCTGCTACTTCAAAGAAGTCGCCTGTACGGCGCAATTGACCGTCTTTATGGGAATAAAATTCAAATTCATCGGGAATTAGGGGATGCAAGCGATATACGCTCACAAATTCTTCGGTAATGTAGTAGGGTGCTGTATGGTGATCCGTTGGCGAACCAATAATTCCACTCAGTGTCTCACCTTCGCCAACACGTCCCCAGAGATTTTTCACGTGTTGACCTAGTAACCCCCACCAGTTAGCACTCATAGCAATTTGCAAAGCAGGATGGGCGAGGATACCGGGAGTCCATTCGACTGTATGAATTTTCGCCATTAATGCGGCGTTAATCAATCGCGCATGGTCGTAGAGGTCGTCATCTCGCCAATCTGGGTATAGTTGTTTGAGGCGATCGCAGATGGCGTTATGCTCTTTGACAAACAAAGTATGCATTAAACTCAACCCAATCCACCAGTTGTCATTAAAGCCAGTGCGATCAACTCCAATTGCAGGATCTACAGGTAATAGCCCATCATCACCAATAATCAGTTTGCCATCCACATGAGAACGCAATTGATGCACCTGTTCGGCATTATTCCCGTAAATTTGTGAACCATCCCACCAATGAGTCACCTTGTTAATAAAAGTTGGGGGTTCTGCTTTATTCCCTTCTGGGCGACTTTGATCAACTAAGGTTTCTTTAATCGCCATCGGCCGATGTTCTTGCGGCCAGGTATCATCCTCTGCAAGGGGAATGACTATTTTTCTATCTGGCTGATTATTTCCATGAGAAAACCAGTCATGGTTTTGGAACTGAATCCAAGCAGCCGCCAAAATATTCAAAGATTCCGCTGGGATAAATTTATCTCGCGTCATCAATCTCTGGCTAACAATGCGGGGATTGGGATTGAGAATATTTTTCTGATCTACATTAGCCTTTGTCAGGGGAACATTTCGCCCTAAACGAGTCTCCACCATTCCCATTGCCGGATTTTTCAGGTCATTAAAACTACCATCTGGGGTACGCGCTACCAAATGACGGCCATCAGGACTTGGTTGAGGATGAGGAAGCTTATCTATATCAGGTAATTGAGAAGTATCGTGGAGGTTTTCTTTTCTTAATTTGTTGCGAAACCCAACTAGTTTTAACAATGCTAATGGTGTAGGTAGGCGATGCCAAGGAATTCCAAACATTTGACCAATTCCTCTAATGTTTTTTAAGACAATGACTCAGTTTTTTCCGCTTATATTACTTACACCTGATTTTCGGAAATTGCTGAAGGTGTAAGTATTTTTTTAGATATCGATTGTCAGTTAGCATGGCGTTGGTATTGATAACAATAAAAGTTGCCAATACCTCTCAGCTAATCAAATTAACCTGCAACATTCACAGAGATAATATTGCATTATTGGGAGTGTCTATACTCCACATAAGCAATATAAATAACCAAAACAATGGTGTGTCATGCCTTAGGCTAACGAACCGAAAATCGCTAATGATTTTGTAGTCGTAGGATGAGTTACCAACGCATCTTATCTAGTACAGGCGGGAGTGCCGTACTTATTTGTTCAATAATCAAAGAGACATTTTCTATCTATCAATCTAACTTACAAAACTTATGCGCGATCGCCCACTTGCTTTTTCTAGTTCATTGGAAGTCGGCGGGAAACTCCATCCCCTTGTGGGTGGAGAGGGATAGCCGCCCGCCGACTTGGGGCATTGGGCATTGGGCATTGGGAACTCTTACCCATGCCCAATTCCCCATTCCCCATGCCCTAAAACTCCATCCCCTTGTGGGTGGAGTTTTTCATTAGTATTAATCTTTGTCTAAACTTATCCATAATAAGCATTTGAGAGATTTTATGTGATTTGCAAAATCTTTATTTTGCTACCAAATAGTCAAAACCAGCATATAAAAAAATTAAATGATTGCAGCAGATGTAAACAAATAATAAGTTGCTTATCGCTCTATGTCAGACAATTTATAATACCTATCAAATGTAATTTACTGCTTCAGCAAAGAATAGTACCCTTGAGGGTACTGTTATATTATTCACGAGAATTGAGAATAGATAAGAGATAAAGTTTGCAGTATTAGTTTGCACTTGCCATCACTAATGTACGGCAGCATTAACTCATTTACCAAGCTACTTGGGCTATACAGATGCTAAATCAATCTTCAGTCAAACCTTTGCGGATTAAAATCCCATTGTTACTGGATGTAATCATTGTTTCTGACCCAGAGCAAATTAAACTAATTGAAACATCAGGGGATGTTGATCGCTTGCATACTTACGATACAGCTTCTTTACCTTGGTGGGTGAAGTTGTATTTCTCATCAACCAAGTTTCACGATCAACAACGTGACTTGTGGTTTTGTCCTTTTGAATCAAGTAATAATCCTACTTATCATCCCAGACGAGCATATTTAGAAGAGAAGGTTGCTATTAGTTATCAGCAAGAAGATGTCAAAAAAATTGCTGACTTGTTAAAAAGCAATGCTAGTGATGAAGTACTAGCAGATACAATGGTGCAAATTGTCAACCGCAGATTTTTTGATCAAGATATTCCTGCGGAAATTAGCCACACAGCAAAATATACAGTTCAAGACTTAAAGGAAGCTATATTGCCTTGGAAATACATTAAGGGACAGAAATCGCAGCAAAAAGTTATGGATTACTGCGAACATAGCTTACCTCAAAACGTTCATATTCTCGATGTAGGGCATAATATCGGTGAAGTTGTACAATCAACTTCTGTATCATTGAGACAGTTAAAAGATAACCTCGATCAGCCAATCGAACAAATATTTACTACCTATGCACCAACTCGCCAAGTACCAAGAATTGCGGTGAAGTCATCAACATTTGATGGGATGTTGTCATCGCCAACAAATGCCGGGAAAACTGTATTGTTATTTATGATTGCCAAAGCAGCCGCCAAAACTCGTGATATAGCTTTTACTTTTGGTACTGGTAGTTCGGAAAGAGAATGTGTGTTTAAAGATTTTTTCTTGCAATTTATGGCTGATTTACAACAAGAATTAAAGGTTAATTCATAATTCGTAGTTCGTAATTCGTAGTAGGGTGGTGAGGCTAAAATGTTGCAATAATTTTTCTTATGGGGTGGACATCTTGTCAGTGGTGTCAACTTAACGTGAAACCCTCTTGGTTGCAAGGTTTAGCCCTCACCCCCAGCCCCTCTCCCACCAGGAGAGGGGAGCAAGAGATTTAGTTCCCCTTCTCCCTGAGGGAGAAGGGGTTAGGGGATGAGGGCGCACAGATGAAATGTTAATTCATAGTTCATAATAGGTAATAAAAATGGCGATTACAACAGCAGATATGATGAAAATGTCACCTGCTGAATTAGATGAACTTTATCAAAACAGTCCCGTGGGTGAAATACCCAGCGGTCAAGGTAAGGGTACAGTTGTTTTTGTCACAGGATTTCCAGAACGTAATCTTTTAGCTTCCTTGGTGAGATTACTTGCTTGGCAAGGAAAGATATTTTACCGCGATCAAAGTTTCTTGCTGAATAGCATTACTATCTTAGGTTTAAAGTTAGTAAAAGCCAAAGTCTATCGGGGTGAAAGTTTGTTTAGTCAAGGTGAAGCGATAATTTTAGACTACTCTCAAACCTCATTTATTGCTCAAAAAATTAGAGATGAAATTAGAGAGGTTGCACCAGGAGTTTTTCTAGGTCAAGCTTATTGGGCTAAGACTCGAGTGTTGTGTTTTGCATTGGAATTTTAAATTGCGATCGCTAATTGCAAAAACCAAAAATTAACCACCGACGAAAGTACGTAGGATGCGTTAGCGCCAGCGTAACGCATCTTTCTTCGCCAACAATTTTGATGTGTTACGGCTTCGCCTAACACATCCTACATAATTTTATTAACTTTATAAATAATTGCAAAAACAAATAGACTGCAATATATAAACATCAATAACCTTAATTTTTAACAAATTCTCAGCTTCTATTAATTTTCTCAACAGCTAAAACCCTTAAATTGTTTGTATAAAGGCATTTGAGGGAGATAAACGCTATGAAGTTTAAGCATTTAGCTATTGTCAGTATCGTGGCGCTAATAGCTGTAGGTTGTGCCAACGAAAGCGCCTCTAATAAAACAGATACACCAAAAGCAGCGACGGAAAATGTAGCAAGTTCAGGTGCAGGATTGGGTGCATTTAAAGCTGGGGAACATCCTACTCAAGGGAAAGTGAAAGTTGTTAGCGAACAAGGAAAGCGCTTTCTCGAGTTTGATGGAGATTTTAAAACCGACCAAGGCCCAGATTTATATGTAATTTTATATCGTACTGATAAGCCACCGATATCTGGCATTAAAGAAAAAGATTATCTCAGCATTGCACCATTACAAAAAACTAGCGGTACTCAACGCTATGCTTTACCAGAAAATGTCAAGCTAGGAGAATATAAATCTGTAGCTGTGTGGTGTCGTAAATTCAATGCTACTTTTGGCTATGCACCTTTAGCAAATAGCTAACAATAAATCTTACCAATTCCCTATTACCAATTCTTTATATGGAAATAGAAATGTAGGGTGTGTTGTCGCGTAGCGCAACGCACCAAATTACCATCAAAAATTACAGGTGCGTTAGCCTCCGGCGTAACACACCCTACGGACTTATCAATTACCAATTACCCATTACCAATTTTTCCTATGGAAATAGCCGATTTTCTTAGCCTAATACATCCCGCGATCGCAGTAATTTTTGTCTTCCCTTTAATTGGGAATGTGGTAAATTTTGCTTGGCAAACAAGACAACGCAGGTTACAAAGTTTAGTGGGAGGTAAAAGCAAAATACCCCCGGTGGTTGGTTCAGAACATAAAAAGTTAGGCGAGTGGTTAACTAGTGCAGTTGTTGGCTTAACTTTAATCGGTTTAGCTTATGCAATTGGTAAAGATATCGTCAAACATCAACTGTGGAGTACTGCAACTTTTAAATTCATTTTTATCATCTTGATGTTTGCAGCGACGATTATTTCTTTAGTTTTACTTTATCAAGCCAAGCAGAAGTTATGGCGGGGAGTATTTGCCAGTTTAACTGGTGCGGGGTTAGTGATTCTTGGTTGCCAAGATGGAGTTTATCGCCTGACTAAAGAATGGTATTGGTCACATTATTATATTGGCATCACCGCAGCCTTGCTGATGATTTTTTCTTTGGCGATTGTGCAAGATATTTATCAAGATAGATCCAATCGCTGGCGGCTGGTGCATACAATTTTAAATTGCGTGGCTTTATTATTGTTTATCGGGCAAGGTTTAACAGGTACAAGAGATTTACTGCAAATTCCCCTCAGTTGGCAAGAACCATACATTTATCAGTGTGATTATGTGAATAAAGTTTGTGGGACGATAAAGCCGTAGGGGAATGAAATAATGGGGGAAAGGGGAAGGGGGAAAGGGGAAAGGGGAAGAGAAATATTTAGCTTTAGCCTAGATAAAAGTTGAGTTAAAAATGCGGATATGAGTATTATTAAAAGTGGAAAAAATCAGCAACATCTTGCGAAAAGTAGATCCAGGTTCATTACGGTTACGGCTAACGGCTGGGATTGCGGCATTTTCGGCTTTGGGGTTGGGTAGCCTCTCTGTGTGGACTAGCTTGAAAATGCAGGATATTTTAATAGATAATCATAAACGCCATGTTGAGAAAATTGCCGATCGCCTACCGCGGGATGTGCAACTTTATATTCAAATGATGCCACAAGCTAGTGGTTTAGATAAGTCGATAAATAATTTAATTGATAACGATACTTTTATCTGGATTAAAAACCCGGAAAATCAAATTATTGCCAAATCTACTAATTGGAATCAGCTACCAAATCCAACGACATCACAGTTAATGTCTTTAACCGAGATGTCGGTGAAACCAGAAGTTACTCAAGTGCAGCAGCGCTACTATGTTTTATGTGGTGCGGCTTTGCAAGTCCAGAAGCAACAACTGGGTAAGCTATTTGTAGTTAAGGATATTACCCGCGAACAAACAATGTTTTTGGCGCTGGTGCGTAGTTTAGGGATTGCGAGTCTGTTAATAATTATTGTAATTTCCTTGGCGATCGCACTTTATATACGCCGTTCTCTCCAACCTCTGCGTCAGCTAAGTCAAATGGCGGCGGTGATTTCTGCGGCTGATTTACCAGAGGCGCAGTTATCCCTTCAGCAAGCACCCAGCGAGGTGAAAGAGTTAGCGCAAACCTTTAATATGCTATTATCCCGCCTGGCGGAATCTTGGGAGCAAGAACGACAGTTTGTCAGTAACGTTTCTCACGAATTACGCACGCCATTAACCATTGTGCATGGTTACTTACAAAGCGTACTCCGGCGACCCAGTAATTTAACACCAACCCAAGTTGAAGCTTTAGAAACTGCGGCTGTAGAAGCCGAACATACTATCAGGCTGCTGCAAGACTTACTAGATTTAGCTCGGGCTGATAGCGGTAATTTGCATTTTCGCATGAATCCCTGCGTGCTGAATGACTTAGTTGCCGAAGTAGTGGGGATGGCGCAGAAATATAGCGATCGCACTATCCTAATAGAATCACCCAATCATCCCATTGAGGTGAAAGCCGACTATAATCGCCTCAAGCAGGTATTGTTGAACTTAATTGATAACGCCGTCAAGTATTCCGAAGCTGACACTTCCGTGATTGTCAGCTTACAACAGCAAGACAAAGCAGCGATAATTCAAGTTGACGATAAAGGTTATGGTATACCTTTGCAACACCAATCCCGCATCTTCGAGCGATTTTACCGCGTAGACGAAACCCGCGCCCGTTCCACAGGCGGTTCTGGCTTAGGCTTATCAATAGTTAAAACCTTAATAGAAGGTATGGGTGGTAGCGTCACCGTGCGATCGCGCTTAGGTGAAGGCAGTATATTTACAATTAGTTTGCCAATTTCGCCGAAATAGTGGGAGGGAAAGGGGAATGGGGAAGGGGAAAGGTTTTACAGATATTTTCCCATTAACGTGAAACCCGCTTGGTTGCAAGGTTTCGCCCTCACCCTGTGCCCCTCTCCCACGAGGAGAGGGGAGCAAGAGATTCAATTCCCCTTCTCCCTGGGGGAGAAGGGGTTAGGGGATGAGGGCGAGAGGTATTTGTACAACGCCCGCCCTATATAGCTTTTAGCTTAAGTTGACACCAATGGGCATCCACAATCTATCCTGCCTCACCAAAAACCTTTCGGTGCCGTGCCCAACCACAGCGATAATTTATATTGTGCTATTCTCTGCAACCAAAATCTTGATGCCTTAGGCAACCCCTGCGGGGAACGCATTCCCCCCATCATCAAAATCAGCAAATGCGATACCTGCGCCGATACACCACACACCTTTGGCGATGATGAATTAAGATAAGCGATCGCACAATTCATCACATCGAGCAAATTCACAAGCTGTATGCAGTAAAATCATAACTTTTGTAACGAAAAAAACCACCTTGGTCACCAACATGACGACCTTGGTCACCAACACGACGACCTTGGTCACCAACACGACGACCTTGGTCACCAACATGACGACATTGGTCACCAACATGACGACATTGGTCACCAACACGACGACCTTGGTCACCAACATGACGACCTTGGTCACCAACATGACGACCTTGGTCACCAACATGACGACCTTGGTCACCAACATCACGACATTGGTCACCAACAGCCAAATTTTGGTAACTCCGCCAGCAAGCAGCTTACATTACACAAATGCTTGAAACCAGAAAATGCGCCACCCTTTCCCCCTTCCCCTTTCCCCCTTCCCCCTCATTCACACACCCCCCTCTCCCCCTTCCCATTCGGGTTATTCTGCAAATAATCCCGCACCCAAGCGCAACCCTTCACCATTGCGCTTTGCGCTTCCCGCAGGGTATTACGAACTACGAATTACGAATTATTATTCCCCAAATATTTACTTTTCAATTCTTCCAACTCATCATCTATGATGCTTTTAATAGTAGGTGGAGGAGTTTGTGGTTGTGGTTGACTTTGCTGCTTTTGCGGTTTATTTCCACCTAAAAATAGAGTTTTCATTTCCTCTAATTCCAGGTCAATTTGGCTTTGCGATTTGGGGGATACAGCAGGTTTCGGGTTAGATGGTGCAACATTAACAGGCTTTGCTGATGTGGCTGGTGTGGCAACTATCGGCACATTTTTATTCAGGTCATTTAAAACTTCATCGACTGTTTGATAACGCCGCTTTGGGATACTTTCTAACATTTTGTTGAGAATGTCAGTTAACTCTTTACTTATAGGAGTTGTTAAATATTGCTGCCAAACCCAACTATCATCATTAATATCATAGGAATCAAAAGGCGATCGCTCGGTAAGTAGGCGAATACAAGTAGCACCCAAGCTGTAGATATCGCTGGCGAAAATTGCTCGTCCTCTGATTTGTTCTGGTGCCACATATTCTGGACTACCGATACTTGTACCAGTGCGGTTGAGGGAAGTACTAGTGGCAGATTTAGAAGCACCGAAATCTACTAAAACTAGTTTGCGATCGCTTGCCCGTAAAATAATATTTTCGGGTTTAATATCGCGGTGAATTACGTGCCTAGCATGGCAAAATTGCAGTACTGGCAATAAATCATTGAGTAACTGCCGAATTTGCTCTTCGTTAAAAGCACCTTGTTCTACTGATTCCTGAGCTAAATTTTTCCCATCAATAAATTCTTGGACAAGATACTGCCTGTCTTCTTGGGTAAAATATGCCAGTAATTCTGGAATCTGCGGATGTTGCCCTAATTCATCTAACTGTACGGCTTCTTGATTAAATAACTCCACAGCCTTTTGCACAGTATTAGTGCCTTGGGCTTGGGGGTAAAATTGCTTAATGACACAGCGTGGTTTTGATGGTTTATCTTCATCCACGGCTAAGAAAGTACGCCCAAAACCCCCTTGTCCTATGGGTTTAATTGCACGGTAGCGTTCTTTAAGCAGTAGCTTATGACCACAACTTAGGCAAAACTTAACATCATCAGCATTTTCCGGTTTGGGACAACGGGGGTTAAGGCAGTAGCTCATAGTGGCGCTAAAAATCGCTCTTATTGTATTTATTTTGCCCTGCGATCGCCACAAGGGTATTCAGATTTGCCAATTATCTAGCTTAAGGCTGTAACCCAGTACTTGAATGCGCTGATAGTGCGCTAAATTACCAGTGACTAATATCAAATCTTGTTGTATCGCAATAGCTGCAATCATGCTATCAGCAAGTCCTATCGGTTGTCCTATGCGCTCCAAATCTGCATAAAAACTCCATCCCCTTGGGGATGGAGTTTTTGGGCATAGGGCATTGGGAATGGGGCATGGGCATTGGTGTCAACTTAAGTTAAACGCTATATAGGGCGGGCGTTGTACAAATACCCTCGCCCTCATCTCCTAACCCCTTCTCCCTCAGGGAGAAGGGGAACTAAATCTCTTGCTCCCCTCTCCCACAGGGAGAGGGGCTGGGGGTGAGGGCGAAACCTTGCAACCAAGAGGGTTTCACGTTAAGTTGACACAGGTGGGGCATGGGTGAATCCTGCGGATACGCTACGCGAACACCGGATGTGTGGCTGCACTCACCGCCCACGCGACTGGTTCTGCAACGCACTGGCTCTCATACATTAGCTTTAAAAATTAAATATAATTCCTATAATATGCAACCAATATAAATCAATAATTTCAATAATATAAAACTTGATTAACTACGAATTACCAATTACCAATTACCAATTACCAATTACTAATTACCAATTACCAATTACCAATTACCAATTACCAATTACCAATTACCAATTACCAATTACCAATTACCAATTATTTGGTAGACCCTGATAACCACACCCTTGAAGTCGTTTATCTTCTACACTGTAACTATAACCACTTATAATTGGTTGCCATTTTGGCAATTTACTAAATAAGAACCTTCCAGAACATAAATTATCTAATTCACAAGAGACAAAATTGTCTTTTTCTCCCCTGCTAGCGATAGTATATTTTGCTGGAAGTTCCTAAATGTAAATAAGGGCATGGTTACCCATACCCTTAGAGGTTGTTTGAAAAGTTTTTCCCTGTGATTTTAATTGCACTGTTACCCCCCTTAATCCCCCCTTGTCAAGGGGGGAGACCGGAAAATCCAGTTCCCTCCCCTTAGAAAGGGGAGGGCTAGGGTGGGGTAAAAAATATTTGATACACTACTACAGACTTTTCAAACATCCTCTTATTGACAAAATTGTAATTAAAATTATTTTTCCGTGGAGAGATGTTAATACTTGCGTAAAATAGTAGAGAGAGAACTTTGTTTACGAAGATCTAATAAATCTGCCAAAGACTCTTTGCTTTTCTCCATACCGTATTTGGGTTCTGGTGGTAGAACTGTCGTCAGAGGTTTTGTTTGAGATTGCATAGAAGCAAGAGGCGCAAGTGATGGGGGTGGGACAAATACTTGTGGACTTCGCGAAGGTTGTGGCTTCACTTGAGGTAAATCGCTGGGTACAGAACGAGTGGGATAGCGTTTAATTTGCTTTTGCCCTTTTTGCCCCTTTGCTGGACGGTTGAGGAGGCGTAAAATGATTAAGCACCCGCTAGCACAGCTAAAAGCGATCGCCATAATCAGCCATAAAGGTGTAGGATTGCTAGTCTCAGAGGGCGTAGTGATGGCTGCTTCAGCTACAGTTGCGACATCTTGATTGTTCTCTGGTTCTGCTTGTGGCTGATTGAGATAGCCAACAGAACCGAGATTATATAAGGCCAGCACAGCACTGGCAAAAAATGTTGCTGTTAACCCAATCAATAACAGCCAAGGATGGCGCACCAGGATTTGTATCAGAACTTTTGAATTACTGATGACGCTCGATTTACTCTTTGTCAGCTCTGGAGTGACCCCAGTAGATTGGGTTACCTCTTGCTGTACACTCTGACTATTTTCCATAGATTACTTTCAGATTTGTACCCCTCTCGATCCAAGATCATACTGGAGGATTCAAGTATCAGTAGCACAATTTTACAACAAAGTAACTTTTGCGAGTTGCTGAGGGGAATAAATCTGATGATTTCTGAAAAAAAACTCTACTTTGGTGGGATTAACTCTATCTTTCGGTCACAGTATCTCTTTCTAAAGCTAGTTGAATTAATCTATCTACTAGTTCTGGGAAGGGAACACCACTATACCCCCATAATTGGGGATACATACTAGTTGCAGTAAACCCTGGCAAAGTATTGATTTCATTGATCAAAACTTCGCCTGTAGATTCTACATAGAAAAAGTCTACTCTTGCTAAACCAGCAGCATCAACAGCAGCAAAAGCTTGTAAAGCCATGTCTTGAATTTGATGTGCGATCGCATCTGGTAACACCGCAGGGATAAATAGATCTGCTAAACCTGCGGTATACTTTGTTTCGTAATCGTAAAAATCGCTCTTGTAAGTAATTTCTCCAATTACCGAGGCTTGGGGTTGATCGTTGCCTAAAACAGCACATTCTACTTCTCTGGCGACAACTCCAGCTTCGATAATAATCCGGCGATCGTAACTAGCTGCATTATCTAACGCCGCTTCTAATTCTTGGCGCGATCGCACTTTGGCAATCCCTACTGATGAACCCAAGTTTGCAGGCTTAACAAAACAAGGATAGCCAAGGTCAGACTCTATTTCGTCACATAATTTAGGAAATACGCAAGGATTTGACCAAACTTGCGCTCTAGTTACGGCTTTATACTTAACTTGGGGTAATCCAGCTTGAGCAAAAGCCACTTTCATGCCAATTTTATCCATCCCCGTTGCCGAACCTAACACCCCAGAACCTACAAACGGGACTTGCATCAAGCTAAGTAACCCTTGAATTGTGCCATCCTCACCATTAGGGCCGTGTAGAATCGGAAACCAAACATCTACCGTTTGTGCTGCGGGTGGGAATTGCCAAAGATTCGGACTAGCCGCAGGATTTTGGATAGCAGCGCCAGAAGCTAAAACTTGCTGTGCTACTTCCCCAGCTTGCCAAAAACCATCTTTTTGGATATAAAAAGGCAGAATTTCGTACTTACTGCTATTTTGCTCTGCACTTAAAGCATTAGCGATCGCCCTTGCTGAACTAATCGACACTTCATGTTCCCCAGAACGTCCCCCAAACAGCAACCCTACCCGCAGCTTAGTCATCTTCAGTACCTAATAACGCTTTGTCTCGCAGATAGCGTATCACAGGTTTGTTATTTGTCATTTGGTAATTGGTAATTGGTAATTGGTAATTGGTAATTGATCCCCTCATCACCCTCATCCCAATCCCCATTACTCATTACTCATTACCCATTACTCATTACCCATTACCCATTACCCATTACCCATTACCCATTACTCATTACTCATTCCCAAAAATTATCCTGAAATCAATACACTACTCATTGTCTGCACTTTACCAAGTTTGTTAATATGCCTGGATGTCAGAAACACAACATCACCTGCACAAAAAACTCGGATGGTCTTTGGATGAGCGCGATCCAGGATTCATCAAATCAATCATGCCCATCATGGGGTGGTTCTATGACCACTATTTTCGAGTTCAAACTAGTGGTTGGGAGCATATACCACCCCAAGAACAAGTTTTATTTGTTGGTTCTCACAATGGGGGACTCGCTGCTCCAGATATGCTGATGATGATGTATGACTGGTTCCGAAAATTTGGTGTAGAGCGGCCAGTCTATGGTTTAATGCATCCTAAAGTTTGGGAAGTTACGCCGCAAATAGCACAACTGGTAGCTAAATGTGGTGCAATTATGGCTCATCCCAAAATGGCCTATGCAGCTTTGCGCTCTGGAGCCAGTGTACTTGTATATCCTGGCGGCGCGGAAGATGTGTTTCGACCTTACGCTTTACGAAACCAAATTTATTTTGCGGGACGACAAGGGTTTATCAAGGTTGCACTACGGGAAAGAGTACCGATTGTCCCTGTGATTTCTGCGGGTGCTCATGAGACGCTGATTGTATTGACTGAATGTTATGACATAGTGGCGCAACTTCACAAATTGGGAATGCCTTGGTTGTTTGGTATTGATCCGGTAGTTTTTCCCATTTATTTAGGCTTACCTTGGGGTTTATCGCTTGGGCCATTGCCTAACATCCCCTTTCCTCTGACTATTCATACAAGGGTTTGCCCACCGATTAAATTTGAGCATTATGGTCGAGAAGCGGCGTGCGATCGCCAGTATGTTAATCAATGTTATGAATTAGTTCTCAGTCAAATGCAGCATGAGTTAGACCAATTAGTCAAGCTCACTGCCCAGTCTTAAATCTAATTTTGGTTAGGGACTTATAGAAAATCAATTATTTAATTTCTCAATTGCTTAGACATAGACAACAAGCTTTTATTTATACTTTAGTGGTTCTAAATGATAGAATTAGATGCTTTTTTTTGTCAAAATGATAAAAAGAAGTAATTAAAATTTTTACATACATAATTAGGGACAGTTCACATGGCAGGGATGACGCTCGATCAGCTACGCATCTTTCTCGCTGTGGCGGAGCATCTACACTTTACTCGTGCAGCGGAAGAGCTATATATTACTCAACCGGCTGTTAGTGCTGCAATCCAAAGCTTAGAGCAGGAATACCGAGTCAAGCTGTTCCATCGCATTGGCCGTCACATCGAGATTGCGGAGGCGGGTAAATTACTCCAAGAGGAGGCGCGCAAAATTCTCGATCAGGTGAGTTTGACAGAACGCGGATTACGGGAACTCAATAATCTCCAACGGGGAGAATTAAAATTGGGCTCGAGTTTGACAATCGGTAACTATTGGCTTCCGAGTAAGATTAGCGAGTTTAAAAGCCAGTATCCAGGGATTTCTGTTAACTGTACCCTGGCGAATGCAGAGACGATTTGTGCCGGAACAGTCATGGGACAATTTGATTTGGGTTTGGTGGAAGGAGATGTCAAGCCAGAACTGCAAACAACGATGGACTATGAAATTATCGGCAGCGATCGCTTACAAATTGTGGTCGGCCAAACGCACCCTTGGTTTGAACGTGGCGAAATTGAACTGACAGAACTGACTCAAACTCCTTGGGTGATGCGGGAACCAGGTTCGGGAACACAGCAAAGATTTGAGGAAGCTTTGCAAAACTGGGGTATCAACCTTAGCCAACTTGATGTCATGTTAGTTTTTAATAGCGGCGAGATGGCAAAAGCCGCAGTAGAAAGCGGTGTTGGTGCTACAGGAATTTCTGAGTTAATGGTAAAAAAAGAAATCCAACTGGGGACTTTACGTGCCATCCAAGTTATCGATAATCGAAATAGCTCTAGCGTGAGTGCAGAGATTATTCGACCTTTCTTTAAACTCAAACATCGACAGCGTTTCCAAACAGCTCTCTCGAAAGCTTTTGAAGAAATGCTAATAACATCACATTTGCCTAATTCATCACGCAGTTCATCAATATTGGCACTAGAAAGGCAAGTCTCTTAGCTGGCTACCATTTTTTTATTGGTGTTATTTGATATACGAGAATAGATAATACAGTTATTCAGCATAAAACCCTTAAAAGCTTATATTGAAAAGGTTTTGTGTATATTCTCGTATCTCAATTAAGTGTAAAAAATTTAAATTAACACAATCAATAAATAAAATTGTCACTCAATAAGGTTCAGTAAATTACTTCCTTGATGCCCTAAGAAAACAGGTAACAAACAACTAGGAATAGTGTGAATAAAAAAACAAGCTGATTCCCACAGTATTGCAGCATAAATTACATTTTTTCTGCCAATACATCGACTGGAATTACTAGCCAGCAAGATTAGAACATTTTCCGCAAGTCTTGAGAATACCTTATAAGTTACGTATATATAATCTGATTTTTATCACTTACCTTTCGGTAGATTATATATAACTACAAAAGTAGTATATTTGAGAAAGACTGTCAGAAAACTTGCCAGCAATCCTCATGCTAAATCAGTAAATTTAAAATAATTAATGGTAAAACTTCAGGAGTCAAGGGTTACGGGTTAAAAGTCCTCATTGAAAAATCTTGGACTAGTTGGCATTGCACCTTTATAGTCACTGCAACGAGGAGGAAATGGAAAATTCTATGAGGTTAAATTCAAATTAATTTTTTCTTAACTTTTTTTGAGGTTCCTTATATACCATGACATCCCCTAATTCACCTACTGATTTTGAAGAAAGCCTTCCCGAGTCATCATTTGAGCCACCACCAAAACAAAGGAGGTGGCTTCGGTTATTGTTAGCTGCACTATTATTACTGGGTGGTGGTGCGATAGTTTGGCGTTTGGTAACGCCGCAACAGCAACCCGCTCAAACTAACGCTCAACCTCCTGGCGTAAGAGTCAAGTTAGCCCCCGTACAAACAGGCACAATTCAAGACAGTTCCGATTTTATTGCCAACCTAGAGTCCCGGCGTTCAGTCAGCCTACAACCAAGAATCCAAGGACAAGTTACTCAGATATTTGTGCGATCGGGAGATAGGGTAGCTGAAGGTACGCCCATTATCCAGGTAGATCCCAGACAGCAACAAGCAGCAGTTAGTGGGTTAAATGCAGGGGCTCAAGGAGCGAGAGCGCAATTACAAAATGCTTTGGCTACACTGAAATCCTTACAAGCCGATCGCCTATCGAATGTTGCTGATGTCCAATTAAACCAGCAAGATTACAACAGGTATGTCACCCTGGCTGCGGAAGGCGCTGTCTCCCGACAAGTCAGAGATCAGTACGCCAATCGCCTAGCGACTTCTAAAGCCCAACTCAACGCCATAGATTCTAAAATTCAAGCACAGCAAGCTACTATATCCCAGGCAGAAAAAGCTTTACAGCAAGCTGAGGCTAATACTAAGCAACAAGTAGTTGAGCTGCAATACTACAAAATTACGGCACCCTTCGCTGGCACCGTTGGTAATATTCCTGTGAAAGTGGGAGATTTCGTGAATAATTCCACGCAATTAGCTACTATTACCCAAAATCAACCACTAGAAGTCAATATTTCCATTCCTCTAGAGCGAGGGGCACAATTACGTCAAGGCTTACCTGTGGAAGTCATGGATGCTCAAGGACAACCCATAGGTAACAGCAAAATATTCTTTATTTCTCCCAATGTGGGTAATGGCACACAAGCCATACAAGTTAAAGCTTTATTGAACAACTCGCAAGGTAAATTGCGGGCAGATCAATTAGTCAGGGCAAAAGTGATTTGGAATCAAAAGCCAGGAGTATTGATTCCCACAACAGCAGTATCTCGCGTAGCTGGAGAAACCTTTGCTTATGTAGCGCAAACAGAAAACGATCCCCAAGGTAAACCGCAATTAATCGCGCGGCAAAAGCGGATCAAGCTAGGCAACATTCAAGGTAATAATTACCAAGTTCTCGAAGGATTGCAGCCAGAAGAACAAATTATCGTCTCTGGGTTGCTGAATTTGAGAGATGGTGTGCCTGTGATTGCAGAGTAGGGATTGGGGACTGGGGATTAGGGACTGGGGATTAGGGACTGGGGCGCAGACAGGGTAATTGCCCAATGCCCCCATGCCCAATGCCCAATGCCCAATGCCCCATTACCCATTACCCATTACCCATTACCCATTCCCCATTCCCCATTTCATGTTTGTCGATTTTTTTATCAGGCGACCTGTATTTACAAGTGTCTGCTCTATCATCATCCTTTTGGTAGGCGCAATCAGCATTCCCACGCTACCTACAGCACAGTATCCAGAAATTAGTCCGACTCAAATTACTGTGACTGCAAACTATGTTGGTGCTAGTGCAGAAGTTGTGGAAAATACCGTGACGACGGTATTAGAACGTCAAATTAATGGCGTTGAAGGCTTGAAGTACATGACTTCGAGCAGTAGTAACAATGGTAATAGTACGATTACAGTCACATTTGATCCATCACGAAATAAAGATATTGCCGCAGTTGATGTGCAAAATCGCGTTTCGCTCGCGGAACCATTTTTACCAGAAGTGGTGCAGCAAACTGGAGTGACTGTCACCAAACAATCGAACAATATCCTGTTAGCGATCGGGTTGTACTCGGATAACCAAGAGTTCGACAATGTCTTTTTAAGTAATTACGCTGACTTGTATATCGTCGATGCCGTCAAAAGAATCAATGGTGTAGGCGAGGCACAGATTTTTGGGGAACGGCGTTATGCAATGCGGTTGTGGCTTGACCCCAACCGTCTGGCTAGTCGCAGCCTCACCGCCCAAGATGTGATTGATGCCCTCAACGAGCAAAACGTACAGGTGGGTGCAGGACAAATTGGTCAGCAGCCCACATTGCCCGATCAAATGTATCAAGTTGATTTGCAAGCCATCGGTAGATTAACGGATGTCACGGAATTTGACGATATCGTGATCAAGACTGCTACGGATGGGACGCTGATCAAACTGAAAGATGTGGGTCGGGCGGAATTGGGAGCAGAAAACTATAACTCCTTTCTGAGATTTAGGGGTAACGAAGGTGTAGGTATAGGGATATTTGCCACTCCTGGCAGTAATGCCCTAGATGTGGCTCATGCCGTCAAAACAGAAATTGTCCGACTGGCACAAAGTTTTCCACCAGGGATGAAATATCAAGTAGCTTTTGATACAACATCATTTGTGGAAGCTTCCTTGGCAGAGGTGGTTAAGACACTGGTAGAAGCGATCGCACTTGTGGTCTTGGTAATTTTCCTGTTCTTACAAGACTGGCGCACTACCTTGATTCCGGTGATTGTGATTCCTCTGACTTTGGTAGGGACATTTGCCTTTATCAAAGTGTTTGGATTTTCTATCAACACCCTGACCATGTTTGGTTTAACCCTCGCCACAGGTTTGGTGGTGGATGACGCAATCATTGTTGTGGAGAATATCTCTCGCTTAATCGAAGATGAGGGGATGTCACCTCGTCAGGCCGCGTCTGAATCCATGAGGGAGCTATTTGGGGCAGTAATTGCCACATCTTTAGTGCTAATGGCTGTATTTGTCCCCGTTGCCTTTTTCCCAGGCTCTACAGGACAGATATATAAACAATTTGCGCTGACAATCGCCTTTTCGATGGCGATTTCTACCTTTTTAGCCTTAACTCTAACTCCTGCGCTTTCGGCTTTGTTGCTGCGTCGCGGACAAAGACCCCGTGGTTGGTTAGGTTGGGTTTTTGAGCGGATTAACCGCTTTATTGATTGGATGCGCCGAGGCTATGAGCGATCGCTATTTCGTTTGAATAAGTTAAAAGCGATCGTTGTCCTCTTATTTGTTATTTCCTTGGGGTTGACAGCTTGGCTTTACACCCGCGTACCCACAGCATTTATCCCCGACGATGACCAAGGCTATTTCATCACCATCATTCAAGGGCCAGAAGGCGTTTCCCTGAACTACACAAGTAAAGTGATGGCTCAGGTAGAAAAAGAAATTCTCAAATTACCAGAAGTTACAGGTACATTTGCGATCGGTGGTTTTGGTTTTAGCGGTAACTCTGCTAATAGTGGGGCGATTTTCACTACCCTTAAACCTTGGGAAGAACGTCACGAACCAGGACAGTCAGCAGCAGCAATCATTGGTAAGTTAGCAGGAGTTTTATCCGCCATTCCAGAAGCCCGAATCTTTCCAGTGAACCCACCATCTATTCAAGGTTTAGGCAGTTTTGGAGGCTTCCAATTCCAGCTACAAGATAGAGCCGGGAACAGTGGTTTAAATACTCTCTTGGAAGTCATGGGTCAGTTACTTCAACGTGGTAATCAGACACCAGGATTACAAGCCGTATTTAGCACATTTAACGCCAATACGCCGCAAATGCTGATTGAAGTCAACCGCAACAAAGCCAAAGCCTTGCAAGTTCCCGTAGATGAGGTTTTTAATACCTTGCAAAGTTACTTGGGTTCGCGGTATGTCAACGACTTTAATTTACTCCAACGAACTTATCGAGTCTATGTGCAAGCAGACGCGCAATTTCGCTCCAATCCTGAAGATATTGGCAAGTTGTACGTTCGCTCTGACAATAATCAGATGATTGCTTTGAGCAATTTAGTCAAAGTCACTTCCACTACTGGCGCGCAAACAATCAACCACTATAACTTGTTCCGTTCGATTGAAATTAACGGTTCAGCCGCCCCAGGTTATAGTTCTGGACAAGCAACCACAGCAATGGAACAACTAGCAAAGCAGGTTCTACCAGCGAGTATGGGCTACGAATGGTCAGGAATCGCGGCTGAAGAACAAGAATCTGGCGGTCAAGCACCAATCATTTTTATCTTGGGCTTGGTGTTTGTCTTCCTAGTATTGGCTGCTCAGTATGAGAACTACGTTGATCCGTTGATTATTATGCTGGCAGTACCCCTAGCTATTTTAGGCGCACTGTTAGCGCAGTCGATGCGTGGTCTACCCAACGATGTATTCTGCCAAGTTGGTTTAGTGATGCTGATTGGTTTAGCCAGTAAAAACGCGATTTTGATTGTAGAATTTGCCAACCAGCTGCGAGAACAGGGTCTTTCGCTCACCAAAGCAGCTATTCAAGCATCACAAGAGCGCTTACGACCAATTTTGATGACTTCCTTATCCTTTATTTTAGGGATTTGGCCGTTAGTCAACCCTGTAGGCGCGGGTGCAGCCAGCCGAAAATCACTTGGTACTGCTGTGGCTGGTGGGATGATTGTTTCTACTCTGTTGAGTTTGTTCGTAGTGCCAATTTTATACATCGTCATTGGCAAAATTCGCGATCGCTTCCGTCGCCATCCTCAGCACCCACAATTGCCAGACTCTACCCAGGATGACAAAGTAACTTACACAACTCACCACGGAGGCTAAACAAGGAGAGCAGGGGGCAAAGAGTTTCTCTATGTAATACCTAGATTCTGCCCAATACTACTCAGTTAAGCGTTTTGAACTCAAAATAGCTTTTGGGAAAAAGGTTAAAGGTTAAGGGTAAAAGGTTGTTTCTTTCCCTTTTCCCATTCCCCTTTTTCCCCTTAACCGAAAAGTCTTGAGATTCTGTCAAAGTTACTTAATTTTGAATTGAATTATGCCACCTTTAACAGGAAAAGTTGCAATTATCACTGGTGCATCGCGGGGTATTGGAAAAGCGATCGCACTCAAGCTCTCAAATAACGGTGCATCAGTTGTCGTCAACTATGCAGGTAATACCGCCAAAGCCGAAGAAGTTGTAGCTGAAATTACTCAGCAAGGAGGACAAGCCATCGCTATCCAAGCAGATATTAGCCAAGTAGCTGAAATTGAGCGGCTCTTTGATCAAGCTATTGCCAAATTTGGTAAGGTTGATATTTTGGTGAATAATGCTGGCAGTATCGTTTACAAGCCCATAACGGAAATCACAGAAGCCGATTTTGATAAAATCTTTGCTGTCAACGTCAAAGGTACATTTTTTGCTTGTCAACAAGCCGCCCAAAAGCTGACAGAGGGTGGACGGATTATCAACTTCTCCTCCTCAACTACAGCCCTGATGCTACCAACTTATAGCGCTTATGTCGCCACTAAAGGCGCTGTAGAACAAATCACGCGAGTATTAGCTAAAGAACTCGGTACGAAGAAAATTACAGTCAACGCCGTTTCTCCAGGCCCCACAGATACAGAACTGTTCCGCGATGGTAAAAGTGACGAACAAATTAACCGTCTAGCCCAAATGGCCGCTTTAGGAAAATTGGGAGATGTGCAAGAAATCGCTGATGTAGTAGCTTTTTTAGCTAGCGATGAAGCTAGATGGATTACAGGGCAAAATATTCGCGTCAATGGCGGAATTGCATAATCTAACAATTATTTACTTAGCTAAAGAGAAAGGAGAAAATCATCTTCCCTGAGGACTCTTAACAAATGACTAATGCCAAACGCCAAACAGCAAACACCCAATATAATGTCTATGGCAGCTAACCAAATAGGTGAGTGAATATAAGCTAAAAAACGTTGTATGAAAACGTTGACAACGCTTATGTATATCAGTTAATTCACTGACTTTTGGCTTCTGTTTTACCCACGAAATGTCATTCCGCAACATCCTAACAATTATGGATTTATCCAACTTTACTACACTTCAAAACTTAGAAGCTGCCTTCGGTGGCGAATCGATGGCAAATAGAAAGTATCTGTTTTTTGCTGAGGTGGCGCGTAAACTTGGGTTTACAGACATAGCGAAACTTTTTAAAGAAACAGCAGATCAAGAAACAGAACACGCGTTTGCACATTTTGTTTTGCTACATCCAGAACTAGTTGTTCAAGATCCAGCGGTGTTAACTGATGAACAAAAGCGAGAAATTATCTCTCGTTGTTTATCTTTAGCAATTGAAGGCGAAACCTATGAATACACTACAATGTATCCAGAATTCGCCTCAGCTGCTCAACGCGATCGCGACAATCCTGCAGCAGAAGAATTTCTTAAACAAGCAAAAGAATCTAGCGAACACGCTACCACATTTCGTGAAGCAGCCCATCGTTTTGGTTTGTTGAAATTCATCGAAAATTACCACGCAGATCGCTACGCGGAAGCTTTAGAAGTATTAAATGGTGGACAAGCAGCAACCAGAGTTGCAGGTGAAGATCCAAAAACTCGGAAATGGATTTGCAGACAATGCAGCATGATTTACGATCCTGTTGCTGGCGATCCAGATTCCGGAATTGCGCCTGGTACAGCTTTTGAAGATATCCCTGATGATTGGCGTTGTCCAATTTGTGGCGCAACCAAAAAGACCTTTAAACCACTTGAGGAAAAACTCGCTGCCTAAAATTGTAAGATAGCAGTTATCTCAATACTGCTCGGTTAAGGATTTTAAACTCGGAATTTGGTTTGGGGAAAAGGTGAAAGGGTAAGGGTTAAAGGTTTTTTCTTGCCCCTTTTCCCCTTAACCGACAAGTATTAGCAGTTATCTTGGCGATACCACACTTTGTAGGGCACAACATTGTTGTGCCCTTATTGCTATTAATAATAAGCCGGAGGTTTAGACTAATTTGCTATAGTCAATCCTGATATCAATTAGCATCAAACCTTTTTAATTTTGGGCTTTGAATTGTTAAGCTAATACACATCTAATACCAAGTCAAATAATGGTTGCGACATATCAATTCTAGATGGCAAGGCAGTGCCCATTGGTGTCAACTTAACGTGAAACCCGCTCTTGTGCAAGGTTTCGCCCTCACCCCCAGCCCCTCTCCCACAGGGAGAAGGGAGCAAGAGATTTAGTTCCCCTTCTCCTGCGGGAGAAGGGGTTAGGGGATGAGGGCGCGAGGTATTTGTACAACGCCCGCCCTATATAGCTTTAAGCTTAAGTTGACACAGGTGGGCAGTGCCTTGCCCCTACAATCTGCTACATTCTTTTTTTTATTTTTAGAAATTTATTAAAAATAATTGCGAATAATCTAAATTCTTAAATAATATTTACTACAAATAAATGATGAGGTATATTGCAATATTTTTGCAAGCTGGTATTAATTGATAGATAGTATTTTTGGCTTTAATCTCCGTCTTGAAATACTAACGTTTGAATTTGAGCATTACATAAATCAAACAAGGTGCTGATACACAATATATGGTTATCAATCAAAGCCAGTTACAATCAATATTAGCTCAAAATAGTATTAAATCCGATACTCTAGAATTACTCTGGAATGTTGACTCACAGCAAATATATGGCTTGACATTTGCTGGTGCTGAAGCGATAAAGTATTGGCAACAACTTCGTCAGCTTGTAAATGAGACAGAACATTATCCTTTGTTGCTAGGAAATCGAGATGAAGTTGAATCTCATCTAGAAACACTTAAATTCTCCAACCAAGATTCCTCAATTTATCAATCCTTAACTGTTGCTGAAATCATCACTCAAGCAGATACTTTTAATGTAGATGAGTGGCTGAATAATAAAGCAAAACATCAAAGGGAAGAAAGAGAAATTTTATGGGCAGATGATAGTAACAGCATAGAAATGCAGAATACTTTAGATCCACTGACCCAAGCAGAAATTGGTGAATGGGACGATTTAATTTCTGAACAACCAGAAAGATATACAATTCCCTATAATATTTTGACTCGTCTACCACATCCAAATATAGTATTAGCAATGATTCCCACTAAATTAAGTTGGCAAGTTCCGGCTTTTCTAAAATTTGGTAATTGGAATGATTGCCCTCTACCAACAATACACATGGGACTAATGAAATACTGGCAGCAGAAATATGGTGCAGAAGTAGTTGGCATTACCCATGATGTAGTAGAGATGTGCGTTAATCATCCTCCCCAAAATCGCGAAGATGCATTTCGCCTAGCTCAAGAACAGTATATGTATTGTGCTGATATTGTAGACCAAGGGGTAGAAACGCTAAATAATTTAGCAGCTATGTTGCTCAACAGAAAAGTTTGGTATTTCTGGTGGGATTAAGCTAGTAGTAAAACAGATGCGATCGCGGGCAAAGAATGGAGAAATTAGAGTTTAATTACTTATCGGTTATAAACATGATTTGAATCAATATAAATTAATTTCCCCCTTGCTGACAAGGAGGAAAAGGGAGACAAGGCCGATATAAGGACAGAGGACAAATGACAAATACCAAACACCAAGCGCCAAATACCAAATGCCTCATCTCCCATACTTGATGGAGGCGTTGCTGAATCATGGATGATTGCGCCAATTATGCAATGAATTATTAATTATGGAAATTGATAATTCATCCTACATTTATGCAACGCTGCTATTTAATTAGGACTTACGCAAGTGTCATATTTTTTCGTTTAGGTTTGTCCAGGGGAGCCAGTCACGTGCGGAGGTTCCCTCCGTTGAGTGAACTGGCGTTCAAATGTCAAGAGTCCAAAAAGTCTAAATTTTTGACCTTTGACTCTTGACTCTTGACTCCTAGGCCAGAGGATCAATGTGCCAGTTGCGTAAGTCCTGTTAATATTGACTGCCGGATTTCCGATGTTGAATGGCAGTGAAGCCATCGTTTTCTAATACTTCTCCACTATTCACTACGGCATAAATTAAATATCTGTCGCCGCATTCAAGTTGATTTTGGACTGTACATTCTAAATAGGCTAAAGCTTCATTCAAAATTAAGCAGCCATTTTCAGCAGTTTGGGTAGGAAGATTTGCAAAGGGATTTTCGCCTAAACTGCTGTGACGAGAAAAATAGCGCCGGACATTTCTACCTTCTTTGAGGATGTTCAGCACAAATTTGTCACCAGGATGACGCATTAAATCAGCATTCTGCTCTTGAGCGATCGCAATCATAATTCCTGGTGGGTTAAAAGTTGCCTGGGATACCCAAGAAGTTAAAATACCTTTGTGATTGTCTCCATCGTGAGTTGTAACGACGCACAAAGAACCAATAATTCTGCCTACTGCTTGTTCGGTGCGGTCTACTTGTGCTTCTGTGGCTACGAGGCGAGAAGTCCGCAGTTTCTTAGTTTTCTTCAAGTTTTGGGCAAAGGTTGCACCCGCATCTTGACACTGCTGTAAAACATAGGGAGTCGGGCTAAAGCGGACGCGAATTGTCTCAAACCCTAAACCATAATTGGCATCTTTGAGCTTACTTTCGATTAAATCAATCGCCTCGCCACTCCAACCGTAGGAACCAAAAACCCCAGCTAACTTAGTTTTCGCACCCGAAGCTAGGACTATTCCTAAAGCAGTTTGAATTTGCGTTGGTGCATGACCACCTAAAGTTGGTGAACCTATAATTAAGCCATCGCAAGCTTCAACAACGCGGGTGATTTCCGCCGCATCTGCTAGTTCACAGTTGATGGATTCGACATTAATGCCATTTTCAATTAAACCTTGAGCGATCGCCTGAGCCAAAATCGCTGTATTTCCATAAGCAGAGGCGTAAAGTAAGGCCACGCTTAACTCTTGGGACTTTTGACCTTGACACCATTGACGATAATCATAGGTAAAACGGCTGAGGCTGTAACGCACAACCGGGCCATGTGCAGGTGCGTAAGATTTGGCAGCAAAAATTGCCAGTTTATCTAAAGCGGTTTCTACTTGTTTAGCTTGGGGAGCATGAAGACAATCAAAATAGTAGCGACGTTCTGCGTCTAAAGCTTTCCAATCTTCATCAAATAACGCATCCTCACAAATATGAGCGCCAAAAAACTTGTCGGTGTAGAGAATTTTGGTTGCGGAATCGTAAGTACAAAGTCCATCAACCCAGTGGGGAGTAGGAACACTAATAAATGATAGAAGATGTCCTTGTCCTAAATCGAGAGTATCTTCTGAACGCACAGCTTGAATCCGGGATTCCCATTCCGGAAAAGCGGTTTTGAGCGCATTCGCAGCTGCACGAGAACAAATTAACGTAACTTGCGGCGCTAGCGAGAGCAAAACCTTTAAAGTAGCTCGGCGGTTAGGGTTGACATGACCGAGAACAATATAATCAAGAGTGGTCAAGTCTAATTGTTGTGCTAGTTGTGCTAAGAAAATCTCCGTAAAAGACTCACCAGGAGGGTCAATTAAAACCTTTTTATCAGCTTGAATCAAATAAGAATTTGCTGTAGTTCCCTTTTGGCGGGAATATTCAACCTCAAATTTAAGACGTTCCCAAGTACGCGATCGCAATATCAGCGTATTTGTACCAATTTCAGCTAACTGAACATCTCGAGAACGGTTGGGGGTTAGGGTGGCGGTGGACATAATGGGGATTGGGGATTGGGGACTGGGGATTGGGGATTGGGGACTGGGGATTGGGGATTGGGGATTGGGGATTGGGGAACTCGGGGCATTTTTCCCCCTCTGCTCCCTTGCTTCCTCTGCTCCCTCTGCTTTTTAACGTCCGTTACTGTTCGCTAATTCCGTTTTATGGAGGCGTTGATAGCGTTTAGATACTTCTTGTTCTGGATCGATGCCTTCAAATGTTGGGGGTAGCCAAACTCGTAAGAAAAGTAGTACTCCCAAAACGAGTAAGAATGCACAAGTGGCTAAAACTTGGCTGGAACTAATTTCTAGTACGCCTTTGACAATCACTTCTCTTAACGCTGAGACAATGGAAACTTCGACGGCTACACCAATCGAAATGCGTTGTTCTTGGAGGTAAATTATGAGCAGCCGGAATAACTCAACTAAGATCAGTAAAAACAGAATATCGGCTGTGACTACATGGAAATCTAATGGAGGGAGCAAGGAGAAAAACATATCTCTCACTTGAATCACCATGAAGCTAAATAAACCCATGCACAAGGAAATCACAATCATGTCTTGGATAAATTCCAAGGTTCGCAGAATGCGCCCCCGATTGATTTCATAAGCGGGGATTGAGTTCTTTTCAACAGGCTGATACATATTGGGGGGATTGGGGATTGGGGACAAGATAAATTGAAGAAGGCAGAGGGCAGAAGGCAGAAGAGAATTCTGCCTTCTTCCATATAAAAAGTCGAGCATTTATAAGTTTGAGTCGAATTTTTACAGCTTTGTCTGCTTTTTTCTAGTAAAAAGTCGAGCATTTATAAGTTTGGGTCGAATTTTTACAGCTTTGTCTGCTTTTTTCTCGTGAAAAGTCGAGCATTTATAAGTTTGGGTCGAATTTTTACAGCTTTGTCTGCGTTTTTATCGTGAAAAATGGTGTCTTCACAAGTTTTGTGGCATTTTTTGCCATAAACTTCTGCAAAAATTTGCGAATAGGGAACAGGGAAAAATAAATCATGCCCCATGCCCCATGCCCAAATTTAGTAATGATTACCGATTTTGCGGTGGTGGACGGCGGTGAGGGCGTTGACTTTGGCAACTCGTCCGGTTTGGACTGTGCTGTAAATAATCCAATGGTCGCCACAATCGATGCGGCTGGTGATTTCGCATTCCATGTAGGCTAAGGCTTCAGCTAAAATGGGGGAGCCGTTGGTGGCTGGATAGGTTTTGACTCCGGCAAATCGGTCTGCACCTGGGGGAAAGCGCTTGAGGAAATGTTTCATTAAGCCTTGATAATTGCCTTCTTCTAAAACATTTAAGACAAAGCGATCGCCTACGTGCATTAATGATTCAATAGCGCGGTCTTTGGAGACTGCGATTGCTACTCCTAAGGGATTTAAGCTGGCTTGGGTTACCCAAGAAGCCAACATGGCACTTTGAACTTCTCCTTTTTTGGCAGTAATAATGTAGAGTCCGTTGCTAATTCTGCCTAAGGCTTTCTCTAAATTTGTGTTGATGGATTTGATTTGTTTGATGGTGTGATCGCGGGTTAACCATTGCCCTATATCTGTACCTGCTTCATCACACAGTTGTTCTAGGGAAGCGGTGGGATTTTCTTTAACTAAAATTGGCGGGAAGGCTTCTGTTAATCCTAATTCCTGAAATTTGTTGCGTAGGGGATAAACTGGTTCATCTTCGCCGCCACCAGATTCTAATAAACCAATGCTTTGTTTATTATGAGCCGCCGCTAAAATTGTGCTAATTGCCGCTTGAGCATTCACTGCATTTTGAGCAGGCATACTAATAATTAACCCAGCCGCTTGTCCTACTAATTCCCGGACTTCTTGCGGTTCGGCGCTGTTGATATCAACTAATTCTACTGCGACACCTGTTCTCGTGCAGCCATGCGCGATGGTTCTTACTAAATGTTCGCTATAGCCGTAATCTTCGGCATAAAATAGCGCCACTAATTTCTCAGTTTTTGCTTGTTCTAAACTCCAGTTTTGATACCGTCCCAGCCATTCGGGAATATAGTTTTTGAGTAAAGGCCCGTGTCCGGTTGCAACTGTACCAATTGCTAAATTTTCAATCCGCTTTAAAGCTGCTAATACAGAGCGGGCATTCGGCCCCATTAAACAATCATAGTAATATTTAAAATCATCTTCGATCACATTAAAATTCTCATCATAAGTGTGATCGTCGCAGTAGTGCATTCCAAATACATCGCAGGTGTAGAGAATGCCTGTTTTGTGGTCGTAAGTCAAAATTGTGTCAGGCCAATGTAAGTTAGGCGCAGAGATAAATTCTAATTCGTGATTATTTCCTAATGCTAAACGCTGTCCACTCTTCACCTGGATAGATTTAAATGGCTGGTGAATCATGTTTTCCAAAAATTGAATTGCCACCTTCGCCGCCACAATAGTGATATCGGGAGCTAGTTGTAAGATGTCTTTAACTAAAGCACTATGATCTGGTTCGGTGTGGCTGACAATTAAGTAATCTATTTTTGTGGGTTCAATGATTCCTGTTAGTAATTCTAGATATAACTGTTCAAATTTGCGATGAGAAGTATCAACTAAAGCAATTTTTTCATCTTGAATTAAAAAAGAATTATAGGTTGTACCATTACGTAAGCCAAATTCAACATCAAAGCGTTCTCTATCCCAGTCAAGACAACGAATAGCGGTTGTTTGTGGTGCAATTTCTACAGTTTCAATTGTCAAAAGTCCGGGAGAAGCAAGTGTTTGTGGGGCTTTTGTGAGTAAGTTCATGTGATTTATCTAAAAATATTTTCTTTAGTTAATGTGCTTATTTATATAATTGCTACAAAATAGTGAATTAGTAAAATGTTTATTTCTAAAGTAAGCCATCAGAAACATTTATTGTTGATGAGCGTGTAATTACCATTGATTAATATCAATGTTTATCATTGAAGCTTTAGATAATAAGTTTTAGAGATGGAAGTGATGAATATTTTTAGATTTCATTTACTTAATTTAGAACCCCGACTTCTTCAAGAAGTCGGGGTTCTGGGCACTACAGTTTGATTAATCAATTGGAAACATGACGGCGATGCTTAATAGTGAAAATACTGAGAAATAGACCAGCATTGCTAAATAAATAACTCTTGTAGAGCTTAATTGCATCTGCGATCGCTAACCTTTGATGCGCTTAAATGTAGCTCTAAATACAATTTTTGGGCATTTTTTGCTTTTAAATACAAGATAATGTTGGAAAAAACCTATATCTTTGGTTGGAATCGTTCTCTATCTAAAGAAGTAAATACTTGCTATCTCAGCAGTTTCATCTTATAAATGGATAACTCGTACAAAGTTAAAAAGACAAACTACTTTTCGGTTCGTGGAGTTGTTTTACTTTGTGACAAACAATAGTTTGTCTAATCACGGTGGATTTACGTAGTTGCAATGATTTGGGAAGTATTGGCAAGACTGACAGAAGACGCATAAATCCACATTTTTTCCTCAATATCAGAACCGCTGCATCTGGAAAAATCAAGGATGAAATACTGGATTAGGAAATTAGTAATCTGTATCTTTTTACTCTATAACTGGTTATTAGGAACTAATTACGCAGCCGCCAATCAACTTGCAAATAATGATGTACCGCCATTCCATGCAATCACAGCTATGGAAAATATTGCCAGTGCGGACAATATTTTTAGTGATAGTAGAAGAGAAGATTTGCGGCGATTTCGTGAGATAGTTAAAGCCACAGAGAAATTAGAGGGATTGTTTACCCTTTATCGCAGCCATGAAGACGGCAGAACTTATTGGGAAATTAAGCCAGAACAGCTTAATAGAAATTACTTAGCGACAGTCACATTAGAATCAGGATTAGGGGAAAGTGGGATTTATAGTGGATTACCCCTAACTGATTTTCTCTTCTATTTCAGAAGAGTCAATAACAATTTGCACTTCGTCGTGCGGAATGTGAAATTTCGTACAGAAGAAGGTGAACCAGAACAGCGATCGCTTACCCGTTCTTTTAGCGATTCGGTGCTTTATGCATTGCCAATTGACACTATTGATCCGTGGAGTAAAAATATTCTGATTAACCTGGATGACTTACTCATGCAGGATTTCCCCGGTTTAACTCCTATATTGAAATATTCTTTACAAGCTGATTACCGCTTAGAACCCAGCAAGTCTTATTTTGGCGATATTAACAGCTTCCCGGAAAATCTCGAGATTGATTCTATTTACGGTTTTTACTCACCAGAAGGTGCAAATTTAGTTACTTTACCTGATAGTCGCGCACTTTCTTTAAAAGTACATTATAGTTTTTCCCAGCTACCAGAAAATAACGGTTATATTCCCCGAATCGCTGATGATAGAGTCGGATATTTTATTACCGCATTCCAAGATTTTTCTCACAATCATAGTCACGATCCATTTGTCCGTTATATCAATCGTTGGCATCTAGAACCATCAGACCCCAACGCACCTTTATCGCCACCGAAAAAGCCGATTGTATTTTGGATTGAAAATGCTGTACCCCTAGAATATCGTGACGCAATCCGCGCAGGTGTTCTCATGTGGAATCAAGCATTCGCCAAAGCCGGATTCCAAAACGCTATTGAAGTGCAACAAATGCCAGATGATGCTGATTGGCATCCCGCAGATGTGCGTTACAACACTATTCGCTGGTTTAATTCTTTAGATGCGGGTTTTGCTAAAGGGCCGACACGTGTTAACCCATTTACCGGGGAAATACTGGACGCAGATATTATTGTCGATGCTAATATGGTGCGTTCTATTCAGCAAGAATATCGCGCCTATGCAGAGTCAGGGAATAGCAAAAGTAAATTAGATGGTTGTGATGTCGCAGGTTTTCAGCGAGATTCGGAACTCTGTTATGGACGGGAAGCGACAAATCAAGCCGCTATTGGGGCGTTGGCGTTGTCATTGTTACCTGATACAACACCAACCAGCGCAGCCATGCAGGAATATGTGCAGCAATATTTGCGTTCTTTAATTGCCCATGAAGTCGGGCATACTCTGGGGTTACGTCATAATTTTCACGGCAGCACCATGTTAGCGCCCCAAGAATTAAATAACACCGAAATCACCCACAGCAAAGGTTTAGCGGGTTCGGTGATGGATTACTTACCTGTGAATATAGCACCCCAGGGTGTAGAACAAGGTGATTATTTCCCTGGGGTGATTGGCCCTTATGATGAATGGGCAATTGAGTATGGTTATAAAATCAACCCAGAAGCCACAACTGATGCGATTCTACCGGAAGCCGAAAAAAGCTTCTTAGAAAAGATTGCTTTAGCATCGCCACAGCCAGAATTATCCTATGCCACAGATGAAGATATCTGGGATATTAACCCCCTAGCAAATCTCTGGGATATGAGTAGTGACGTACTAATATATTCCCAATGGCAAATGGATAACGCCCGTGTGATGTGGGAACGCCTGGATCAGCGTTATCTCGCCCCAGGAGAAAGCTATAGTAATCTGCGCGCCTTATTTAATCGCGTCCTCGGCTACTATTTTCGTAACGCCACCTTAGTTTCTCAATATATTGGTGGGCAATCATTCCGCCGTGTTCATGCTGGTGATGAAACTTCCTGGGCGTTTGTACCAGTTTCTTTAGAAAAACAACGTCAAGCTTTAGCGAAATTGCAAGAATATGTCTTTGCTGAGGATGCTTTTAACTTCTCACCGCAATTACTCAATCAGCTAGCACCATCACGCTGGCAACATTGGGGAAATCCTATCCCGAACGATCGCCTAGATTATCCCCTACACGATCGCATTTTACAATTCCAAAGTCGAGTATTGCGATCGCTCCTCAATAGCGATCGCCTCAGTCGCCTGCAAGATATAGAATTAAAAACACAGCCTGGAAAAGCCCTTTCCATCCCGGAACTATTTGAAACCCTACAACAAGGTATTTGGACAGAAGTTTTCACTCCCGCAGAACCAAAACCCATTTCTAGCCTGCGCCGTTCCTTACAACGCGAATATCTCAATATATTGCTAGAAATGATGTTGCGAAATACCAACACATCAGAAGACGGACGCACACTAGCTTGGTACGAATTACGTCAACTGCAAACTGCAATTGACAACAGACTCAAAGACTTGGGCGAAAACATTGATATTTCCACGTTAGCCCATTTGCAAGTAACGAGCGATCGCATCACCAAAGCATTAGGGATTAGGGACTAGGGATTGGGGATGATTGCGGAATCGATGTCTGTTTGGCATTTTGAAATGGTATAACCAATAACCCCTAGCGCTGAATTTGTCAAGCTTTGTTGCAAATTCCTTGTCAGCAAATAAAATGCCGTTACATTGAAGATAACTCTCCACTAGAATCAAGTTGGGGGAAATATTAGCCATGACCGGAATAATTTTATTGTCAGTTTTCTGCTTCCTTTGGTTGCTTGGCTTCTCTCTTTTAGCAGAAGCTTGGTTTTACGAAGAAGAACAACAATAACAATTCAAAATTCAAAACATTTCAGTTAATTTGCATATTTCCAGTGCATAAAAATTCTGTGGGGTGGGCATCTTGCTCACCCTGATTATGTAAATTAAACACTTCTTTGTATTGAATTACGAATTACGAATTACGAATTATTTAATTACCGTAACTGGTGTTCCTACACGCACCTGACTAAATAACTGCTGAACATCATTGCCATACATCCGAATACAACCGTGTGAGGTTGCTTTACCAACAGATTCAGGATTGGGAGTACCGTGGAAACCAACCCAATTTTTCCCATCTGTCCAAAATCCAATCCAATAACGCCCTAGAGGATTTTCCGGATCGCCTCCAGCAATTGATTCACCTGTTAAAGGGTTTATCCAAGTAGGATCTCTGAACATTTGTCGTACTTGAAAATTGCCAGTAGGAGTTTCCCAACCTTGACGACCGACGGCGATGGGATAACTTTTAATTTTGGCTTTTCCTCGATATAAACTTACTTGACGGCGACTCACGCTAATTACTAAGTGAGTAGGTTGAGTTTGATTATTAGCTCTTTGAATTACTGAATATTCTCTAAGTTTAGAGATAAGATTGTCATCAGCAGATAAAGCAACTTTTGGGCTAATACATAATAGCCCAAAACTAGAAACTAAAAGTGCTAGTATCCTTGTTTTATTTGACATTTTTTTGTTTAATCTATTTCCAAGCAATTATTTAAAAACAAAAAAGCTAACCATAGAAAATCCAGATTAATTAATCTGGATTTTCTATATATTTATATTTGCTAATATCCGAACATTCTCAGTACAGTCCAGTAGGATGCGTTAGCGATAGCGTAACGCATCCATGCCAAAGCTTTTCGTGCTGAGATATTTTTAGAAATCCAATCTGATTTCTATATCTATAATTTGCTCAAACCCGAACATTGTCAGAATTTACCAAAGAGCCTGAACACCTTGGCCAGAACTGCCACTGCCTGTGTTATTGTTAACACCTGAACCATTGTTCAAGTTTTGATCGTTTTGGGTTCCGGTATTGTTATAATTTTGATCGCTTTGTGTTCCAGTATTGTTGGGATATCCCTGATTAGTGTTGTTCAGATATTGGCCATTTTGTGTTCCAGTATTGTTAGGATATCCCTGATTTGTATTGTTGTTCAGGTATTGTCCATTTTGTGTTCCAGTATTGTTGCTTGGGTATCCTTGGGTTCCGTTATTATTCATGTTTTGACCACTTTGCGCTCCCCTACCATAGCCTGGATATCCTTGCATATCGGTACCAGAACTACCGCTAGCACCTCCCGTTTGAGCGTATAAGTTGTCATTTGCAGATGCAGGGAGAGATAGAAAAGCCATGCTTCCGGCAAGTCCCATGAGGGTAGCAACTGTGTAAAAGAAACTATTTTTTCTGCTCATTTTATACTCCTTAACTTCCTTGTAAGATGATTTTATTTCACTAATTAATTGGCTAAAATTCTGAAAGAAACTTCTTCAACTTCTGAGCTTGAATTTTATTCAGAAGTATTTTAAAATCGCTTAAGTTTTTGTTGCGATTTCCTTACAAAGTTAGCTTTAATATTTTGCTATCTCGTCTATCTAAAGTAAAACTTTAATTTACATAGCTGGTACTAAAGACATATATAATCATGACTATTAGTTTTATGAGCATTACAATTAAAATTTTGGTGCGATCGCTCATACCGAAGCAGATGAAGCGGCACGAAATACAGCCTCGGTAGAGCTAAAACAAGCGAAAACACTCTTACACGAAGCATGACCCTTGGCAGCCATAACGCCAGAATATTCTACAGCCAAAAGTGACCATGTTTGACAAATTATGGCTGTTGTCGCAACCTAGGCGACTAATATGCTTAAATTTACTGAATGGAGGTTAGCGGACTCGAACCGCTGACATCCTGCTTGCAAAGCAGGCGCTCTACCAACTGAGCTAAACCCCCATAAAATTAAATTAGGTAGCTTATTTAAAGCTGCCATTGTTATTGTACCTGAAACCGGTTCATTTCTAAAGGGATGAAGCAAGAAAATCTTCAAGTTGTTGTAGCACTTTATAAATTCGTGAGTTTGCCGGATTTTGCCGAGAAGCGAGAATCTCTGTTATCTTACTGCCAGCAGCAAGGTATCAAGGGAACTATTCTATTAGCAGAAGAAGGTATTAACGGCACCATTGCAGGTTCACGCCAAGCTATTGACGCAGTTTTAGAATTTCTGCGTTCCGATCCGCGCTTAACAGACATTGAATATAAAGAATCCTACGCTACCACGCCACCATTTGAGCGCATGAAGGTGCGGTTAAAGTCCGAAATTGTGACTTTAGGGTTACCAGAAGTTGATCCTAATGAAAAGGTGGGAATTTATGTCGATCCGAAAGAATGGAATCAACTAATTTCCGATCCGGAAGTTACCGTGATTGATACTCGTAACGATTACGAGGTGAATATTGGGACTTTCACCAGGGCGCAAAATCCTCAAACTCAGATATTCCGAGAGTTTCCTGAGTATGTACGCCAGAACCTCGACCCCGAAAAACATAAAAAAGTGGCTTTGTTTTGTACTGGCGGGATTCGTTGCGAAAAAGCCTCATCCTTTATGCTGTCCCAAGGTTTTGCAGAAGTCTATCACCTCAAAGGTGGCATTCTCAAATATTTAGAAGAAGTTCCTACCGAAGAAAGCTTATGGCAAGGAGAATGCTTCGTCTTTGACGAACGCATCGCCGTCCGTCACGGGCTGGAAGAAGGCACTTATGATATGTGTGAAAGTTGTGGTCGCCCAATTTCTGAAGCAGATAAGGCTTCACCTAAGTACGAGGAAGGTATTACTTGCCCCTACTGTTTTGATGACCTCACCGAAGAAAAAAGAGTACGTCAGCAAGAAAAAAGGCGACAGTTTCTTTTAAAGGGTAACCATAAATTATGAATAATGACAACTTTTAGGGGAATGGGGCATTGGGCATTGGGCATTGGGCATTGGGCATTGGGCATTGGGCATTATTGGGTAATGGGTAATTGGTGTTTGTTATTTCCCCTTGTCACCTTGTCTCCACATCTCCCAGTCCCCAGTCCCTAATCCCCAGTCCCCAGTCCCCAATCCCTAATCCCCATTCTTCCGTACCAAGGTCAAACCATCGGCAATGGGTAATAAACTGAGAGTGATTCGCTGGTCTTGATGCAGCTTTTGATTAAAAGCGCGAATTTTTTTGGTTCTATTGTCCTGCACTTGGGGATCTGCAACTCTTCCTGACCAGAGGACATTATCGATCGCAATCACGCCACTGGGACGGATTAATTGTAGCGATCGCTCATAATAAGCATCATAGTTGCTTTTATCTGCGTCAATGAACGCAAAATCAAAAGTTTCGGCTTCACCTGCTTGTAACAACTTATCTAAAGTATCTAACGCTGGGGCAATGTGCAGGTCTATTTTCTCCGCCACCCCAGCTTGCTGCCAATAACGACGTGCGATCGCTGTAAACTCTTCACTAACATCACAGGCTACAATTTTTCCGTCGCTTGGTAATGCTAAAGCTACTACTAACGTACTGTATCCCGTAAATACACCTAACTCTAAAGTTTTTTTGGCACCTATTAGCTGTACCAACAATGCCATAAACTGCCCTTGTTCAGGTGCAATTTGCATTCTTGCCATTGGATGCTGGGCTGTTTCTTGCCGTAACTGAGCTAATATTTCTGGTTCTCGCAAAGAAACAGAGAGTAAATAATTATAAAGATTTGGTTCGAGTCCCTGTGTTTGATTTGTCATTGGTCATTGGTCATTTGTCATTTGGTGTTTGGTATTTTTTTTCTCATCTACCCATTACGCATTCCCCTCTACCATTTACCTTGTACTTAACTATTCACGGACTATGCCAAACCTTAAAGATGATGATAATGCTCTGCGTGAGGTGTTAATTCAGGCAAAAGCGATCGCAGTCGTTGGTCATTCTGATAAACCTAATCGTATCAGTTATCAAATTGCTCAGTTTTTGAAGCGTGCAGGTTACACAGTCTATCCCGTCAATCCATTAATTACAGAAATTGATGGACAGCCTTGCTATCCTTCCCTGAGAGAAATTCCCGCGAGTGTAGATATAGTAAATATCTTTCGGCGTGCTGAGTATTTGCCAGAAATTATAGAAGAGGTAATTGCAATTAATGCCCCAACTGTGTGGGCACAACAAGGTATCTGGAATCAAGCAGCCGCCCAAACTGCCTTAAATGCTGGGCTGAATGTAATTATGGATGCTTGTATCAAAATTGAGTATTTGCGTTTGGGTGTTGGGTAATAGGGATTGGCGATTGGGGACTGGGGAACTCGGGGCCCCCTCTGGGGATAAGGGGTAATGGGGATTGGGGACTCGGAGATGAGGGGAATAACAAATACCCAATTACCAATTACCCATTACCCATTACCCATTACCAATGCCCATAATAAATAAAAGAAATCTGAAATCACATTAGACTGTGTTGTAACCAATACATAACTGACCAAAAAAAGTGGAAGGATGAATAGTTTGCCACTTCTAAGCCCATAGTTTACATTTCATCCTTTAGCCAACTTTTATTAATTAGAGGTTTCTGCAATGATTATTGATCTATTGAGCCGTAAACAGACTCACTTTGTCTTGTGGCGTGCCAATTATCGAGAAACAACGCCCACTCTCTACATTGGCAGTAATAATCCCCAAAATCCCAGTCAAATAATTAAAGTCGGGGAATTTCCGCTTCATCAATCGCCTGATTTTCCTGAATTGTGGGAAGTTTCACCACAAGAGTGTGGTCTAAAAGATGGACAAGTATATTTTTACTGGTTTAAAGTCCGCAATACAGACCCTTACGATCCCGCCAATGCGAACCAAATCCTCTATTGCACCGATCCCACCGCTACAACTGTAGACCGCCGCAAATCTGCACCTACGCCAGCAGAACCTGGTGGAGTTGCGAGTTTTGACCCTGCAAGTGTGGTGCTTTATCAAAATGGCACACTGATTCCTTGCGATCCTGACGGTCAAACAGTCGATTGGGAAGGTGATACATCTTTAGATAAGCTACCAACTAATAATCGTTTGGTAATTTATGAATTACCTACACGTTGGACAAGAATTGGTGCAAATGGAGGGATTGAAGCTGGAAATGGTACATTTAGGGATGTTCTAGCACTGTTACGCCCAGATGTAACTCCCCCAACATTTCCCAGATTACGTACTTTAAATAATCGTGCCCATTTGGTAGAACTGGGAGTCAATGCCCTAGAACTGCTACCCCCAGAAGATAGCGATGATAATTTAGAGTGGGGTTACGGTACAGCAAATTATTTTGCCGCAGATTTTGATTTAGGGCGACCAGATCATCAATCAGCCCCTACAGCTTCCACAGATTTAGCTAACTTGATTAAAACTTGCCATCAGAATGGTTTGCGATTTTTTGTGGATGTGGTGATGGCATTCTCACGCAATAATCCTTACCATAATGTGAGTTTTCTAGATTTTTACATCAAATGGGCTAGCGGCGATCCCGAACAAGGTGGTAGAGATGGCTTTGGTGGTGATTTATTTAAATACAACTATTGGGTAGAAGGCTATCACCCCATTACAGGGCAAAAATCATGGTTAGTTCCAGCCCGTGAATATTTGAAAGCCCATATAGCTCACTGGTTACAATACTATCGAGTTGATGGTTTGCGCTTGGATAGCGTGAACAATATTGCCAACTATGACTTTTTGCAAGAATTCAAAGACTTTGCTCGCACCCTATGGGATAAAAGAGGAGGAACAGGCGTTAGCGAAGCGGTAGCGACGTTAGGAGCGTCTCGCTTCCTAGTGGTAGGAGAAGAGTTAAGTGTACCTTTATCTCTGGTGCATCAAAATCGTCTCGATGGATTGTGGAACGAAAAGTTTAAGCAAATCATCCGCCAGGTAATTTTAGGTAAGAATGCTTGGGATGAATCTAGCTTTGAGTGGAGTGTCCGCAAGTTAATTGATTGTCGCAACTTAGGCTTTACAGATGGTTCTCAAGCGGTAAATTACCTCACTTCCCACGATGTTGGCGGATATGGTAACGAACGTTTCTTCAATTACTTAGTAAGTAATGGCATTAACCGCACAGAACCACGTATTAAGCTAGCCTTTGTCTGCTTACTAACTGCTGTCGGAATTCCCATGATTCTCGCTGGTGATGAATTTGCAGACCAACAAGATTTAGGGCTTACCGATGAACATGGTAATCATAAACAGATTGACCCAGTTAACTTCAGCCGAGTCAAAGACGATTGGCGACAACGCATCTTCCAATATGTGGCACGGTTAGTCAAATTCCGCAAAACTTCTGATGCTTTACCTGTGAATGATACCCAATTTATTCACACCGATTTTAATGATGGCAAGCGAGTTCTAGTTTGGCAGCGTGGTAATCAACCTGATAATTTAGTAGTTGTGGTAGCAAATTTCTCTGACTATGGCACTCCTTGGGGTTCTGAGTACAGAGTTCCTAACTGGCCTGCAACCCCAGCTGGTAAGCAGTGGAAAGAAATCACTCAAGAACGCATAGTTCCTGCTGAATGGGTGGGTAGAGAAGGTATCTTCCCCTGGGAAGCAAAAGTTTATACTTTGGTTTAAATAAGGGAAAAGGGGAAAGGGGAAGGGGGAAAGGTTTAAGGGACTTCCAAATAAAAAAATATCCCAGTATTTATTGTGGGGTGGACATCTTGTCCGCCCAGTTTATATGGCGGGCAAGATGCCCGCCCCACAAGATGGAATAATTTATTTCTTGGAAATCCCTAAATTCATCTTTTCCCCCTTTTCCTATTCATGTCAGGAAATTCAAAAATCAAAAATTGAATTGCTATATTGTGTAGAGATGTTGCATAGAAGCAGTAACTTAAGTTACTGAGCAAAATCCCCTTTAAAATTAGGAATATTATCAATTAATCATTAACAGACTTACTAAACTCTTTGTGGGGGGGTATGATGAGCCGTCCAATTATTCTTGGTATTGTCGGTGACAGTGCTGCTGGCAAAACAACACTAACTAGAGGGATTGCTCAGGTACTCGGGCCCGAAAATGTCACGATTATCTGCACAGATGATTATCACCGTTACGATCGCAAACAACGTGCAGAAATTGGGATCACCGCCCTCCACCCAGATTGCAACTATCTAGATATTATGCAGCAGCATTTATCGCTGCTTCGCACGGGACAGTCAATTCTCAAACCAGTTTATAGTCATAAAACTGGGACTTTTGAACCACCACAGTATATTAAACCGAATAAATTCGTCATTATTGAAGGATTACTTGGTTATTCTACTCGTGGTGCCCGTGATGCTTATGATGTGAAAGTTTATCTTGCACCTCCCGAAGAGATACGCGCCCAGTGGAAAGTTAAACGAGATACTCAAAAACGCGGCTATACTCCCGAACAAGTACTAGCAGAATTAGACAAGCGCGAACCAGATTCAGAACAATTTATCCGTCCGCAACGACAATGGTCTGATATAGTTGTTAGCTTCTACCCTCCTGAAGATGCCAAAGAAGAAACTAATGGACATCTGAATGTGAGGTTGGTACTACGTCCCACTATTCCGCATCCAGATTTTACTTCACTTCTGCACTTAATTGATAGTAGTTCCGACTCAGCAATTCGCTTGGGATTAGACAGGGATATGAGTAAACCTGTAGATGTGCTGGAAGTTGATGGTCACGCAACTTTAGAACAAGTGAATAAATTAGAGCAGATTATCTGTTCGGATATGCCACATTTAAAAAATATTTGCGATCGCGAAAGTAACCCAGAACTTGGCAAAATCGCTGGTACAACTGGCGAGGTACTACAAAGTTATCCCTTAGCGTTGACTCAGTTGATTATTACTTACCATATGCTTAAGGCAACGCAAATTCATGTTTAACTTGGGTAAAAGGTGAAAGGGGAAAGGTAAAAGGGGAAATTCAAACTTTTCCTGTTTCCTAAATTGCAATGCAGATAAATGCTAATCCCAGCCTCGATTTAATTAAGTAGCGCTTTGCGTTTCCCGTAGGGTACTACGAATTATTAATTAATTTGCGATCGCATTTTGATCTGTCGCAACAAATTGTAGAGGTAGGGTTTGTTATACCGGAGGCTAACGCACGAAAAACCTTGCCAAAGATACGTTACGCTATCGCTAAAGTAATACCAATTCAAATAATGTTTGCGACAGATAAAATCTTTGTAAGGGCACGGCATCTGCAATCTTTTGGCATATCAAATATCTTATTGGTGCCGTGCCCCTACCCATCTGTCGAATTCTTTTTTCAAAATGGTATAAGTGACATTCCATCCTACGTAAAGTGATTCTCTTATTAAGAAATACAAATTTTATTTCTTCTGCCTCTTCACCGTTCCCTGTTCTCTCTCTACGCAATTAATTTCGGTAATCAAAACCTATTGCTCTATAGTTCATTTATCTCAAAAATGCTCTTTTTTGATCAATGCTTGATAATGTAACGAATAAGCGTATCAGATACTACAAATAAAATAGATAAGAACTTATAAAGTTATCTATCTTTAGCTTGAGTACTTTTTGATTTTCAGCAGATTAAGATGGGGTGAAACCTGCTAAACAATTGGTTTAACTTCAACGCACCTTAAATCAGACATTAGCTCCTAATAATAAAGGAGGTACAACCAAGCGTACCTCCTTTTTTTCTAATCTTTATTGCTGAACTATTCACTGTCTCGTAATCCGATTTTAATTCTGAAAATCTAATAATAATTTGAAAAAATGCAACATATACACAGACTCAAAATTTTGTTCTGTCTGGATGATTAATTTTGAATTTTGAATATAAGTCCTATTTCAACTAAACTCTACAGCTTTTATGCACGAACTCATATCCTGATTAGTTAGGTTTTTCTGATAAAAATTATCTACAAATCTATTAGATGATAGCTTAGTTTTTGAATACTATATAGGCAAAAGATAAATTGCATAACTGCAAATAGTAGTGCAACTACCCAAAGGTAAGTACGGTTAACATCCCAAAAAGTTGCGTGATGTAACGTTACATTAACAACGTGAGCAGAAAACAGTATTTAACATACAGAACTGCAAAAAAGAAGATTGAGAAATTTAGCTAAATGATCCATCTCAATTTTCATAATTTGACTTTTGAAATAACATCTCTCTTTCTTTGATGAGGAAGAGGGTTTTGCCATTTTGTGAGGCGAAACTTTCAAAGTGAGAAACAAGATTTTTGCAATAGCTTTGGCTCTTTTTACTTTAATTATGGTAATACTTGCAGATTCTACCAAGAGTTCTCCAAATTTTCATAGCGAACAAATTAACGAACTCTACGTTTTTGGTGATAGCCTTTCAGATACAGGCAATGTATTCAAAGCAACCCAGGGACTTTACCCCCCTAGCCCGCCTTACTTTCAAGGACGTTATTCTAATGGCCCGGTGTGGGTAGAACAGCTTGGTTCTAAATTAGGATTACAAAATAGCAAAAATATTAATTTTGCTTGTGGTGGTGCTACTACCATCAGCGGGAGTCTGAATGGGGTTCCTGGGGTATTGGCACAAGTCAACAATTACACCAAGTCTCAGCCTAAAATAAATCCTAATGCGCTGTATATAATTTGGGCGGGTGCTAACGATTATCTTTACGGTAGCAGTAATACTAATTCTGCGATCGCCAATTTATCTACGGCGCTGGATTCGCTGTTAACAGTGGGAGCGAAAACTTTGCTAGTGGCTAATTTACCCGATTTAGGTAAAATTCCCGCTACTTCTAGCACTTACAACGCTGCTAACTTGAGTACAGTAACCAATCTCCACAATGCGGAATTGACTAAATCTATTAATTTGGTGCAGCAAAAGTCTGGTTCTGGTAAGAAAATCATTCAACTCGACGTGAATCACCTATATCGAGAAGCAATTTCGCATCCAGAAAAATTTGGTTTCACAAATGTGACTAGTGCTTGTCTAGCAACCCAGGCTAGCTGTAACAATCCTGATAAGTTTCTATTTTGGGATAGCATTCATCCTACAACCGCAGGTCATCGGATTTTAGCAGACACAGCACTAAAAGCAATTTCAGTCTCGCGCTGAAATCGTTAATACCATTTCGCAAAAATAACGCGACAGATGGGTGGGGCACGGCATCCACCATCTTGTGGTATGTGAAATTATCTTACTTGTACCCATATGTGTCAACTTAAGCTAAAAGCTATATACGGCAACTGTTGTACAAATACCTCAAGCCCTCATCCCCTAACCCCTTCTCCCGCAGGAGAAGGGGAACTAAATCTCTTGCTCCCCTCTCCTGGTGGGAGAGGGGCTGGGGGTGAGGGCAGAACCTTGTCGCCAAGCGGGTTTCACGTTAAGTTGACACCAATGACTGGTGCCGTGCCCCTACAAAGAATTTATTTGCCCCATGCCCTATGCCCTATGCCCCATGCCCATTTTCAATTGATTCCAAAAATTGGAAAATATCTTGAGTCGATTGAAGATGATAAACATTTTTCTGGTTTTTTACCTGCTTGATATACTCACGATATCGAGGAGTCAAATATTTGTCGCATAAAAAAAGCACGCGGTAGCTATTCAGCGAACTCTTAAATATGGGACTATTTTTCGGCCAGCCGTCTGGCGGGTTAAAGTAACCTGTGATTAGTCGTTTAGTTACCCACCAGAAATGTAGATACAGAGGTAAATCGATAAAAACCAGGCTATCTGCCTCATCTAATCTCGGCCAAAGGGTTTCCATAGAACCAAACCCGTCAATAATCCATTGATCACTAACTAAAATTTGCTCGTGGGCGCGTTTATAATCTTCATCTGAAAGCTCAACACCGCCTGGTTGATATTTAATTTTGTCCAAGACATGAAGCGGTAAACCCGTGATTTGGGATAATTTCTTGCTGAGAGTAGATTTACCACCTCCAGCATTGCCAAACACTGCTACTTTTTTCATCCGACTCTCCTGTTAGTGAATAGGCTAGTGGTGAATTACCAAAATTTTTACAAGTTCGTATTCAGCACTCAAGTGCTAAAAAATTCAGGTGAAGCCTGATAAAGAATTTATTCATCACTCAGAAAGGCTATTCCGCATCCAGAATCTAATATCGGTTTGAAAAAAGACAGATGGGTGGGGGCACGGCACCTGTAAGATATTTGAATATACCGAAAGATTGTGGATGCCGTGCCCCTACATGGAATTTATCTGTCGCAAACATTATTTGAATTGGTATAAAATCTAATACCAATTCAAAATACTCTAGAGGACAAGGCAGTGCCTTGCCTCTACAATCTGTCGCTATAATTTTTTAAATTGGTATAAAATCCAAAATTGGATGACGGCAATTAAAATAGCGTAGACGCTTATCCCCATGTTTAAAAAACAGGGGCTTGTGCGTCATTGATTATCGGTTACGCTTCTTTAATCGCTAGCTTTGATGCTTACTCTAGTTGTATTACCCGAAGCACAAAGCAGCCCTGAAAAATAACCCATTACCCATTACCCATTACCCATTACCCATTACCCATTACCAACTATTGTTGATTAAACAGTAAAAACACCGTTTGACCTAAACCCACAATCACACCTAAGACTCCACCTAAAGTTACAATTGCTTGCAATTCACTTTTAACAATTCCTTCAATTGCAGCCTCTAAATCAGCAGGAGAAGTTGATTTGACGCGGTCAACAATTACCTGATCGATAGATAAAATTGGAATTACTTGCGCCACAATTGCTTCCAAATCTTTCTCTAAATAGCGCTCCAAAATTAAAGCTAATTCTTGGCTGACAACTTCTAGAGAACTACTAACTACAGGTGATGTACTCAGACGATTGAGCAGTAAAGAGGCGATATTCTCCCAATCTACAGAGTCAGTTAAACCTTGAAGTAAATCGCTACCGCTAGTTTGCAAGTAATGACGAACGCTTTCTCTGGTAGTTTTTCGCAGTTGGCGTACTGTCCCTATGGGTAAGTTTTGCAACGATAAATTTTGCAAGAGTTTTTTGATGCGATCGCGGATTTGCAATTCTTGAATTAATTCTTTCAACCGATCATTAGTAGCCTCTTTTTCATCTAAGCAAAAAGCTCTAAGTCTAGTAAGAGTATTGCGTAAACCAAACAAATTTGCTACTACCCAATAGGTACCGCTGGTCTTTTCCCGAAAGGTTTCGTCAATAGTTTGAATTGTGCGATCGGTTAAAAAATCAACTATTGTTTGTCGCAAAACATCTGGCGGCACAACTACTTGTAAAAGCCAATCAGCCAGCCTGGTTGACTGTTCTTCACTCAGTTGAAATTCCAGCAGTATTTGGTCAAAAATCTGATTGATTTGTACTTCCAAAAAGTCTTCCCGCCGCGCTAAAACTTTGAGGAGGCGTGGCAAGGATTCACCTAATAAATCACGCAAAATTCCGCCAACAATTTTAGCACTTTTTTGATTTTTATCCTCGGAATTTATTTGGTCAAGTGCTAGTTTTAACAACCATAGAATTGCTCCTTCTACCCGTTCTGTTTGCAACAAACGGCGAGCGAGATTTTGCAACTCCTCTGGTGTCAAGAGTGACCCCATGATCGTATTAGAAATCTTCAGAGCCAGCCTTTCCTGGTTACGAGGAATCAAGCCAGGTGTGAATGGCAATCTTTGCTTACCGATATAAATTGCTCGGTAGGGGCGAAATAACATTTTGATGGCTATATCATTCGTGAAATAGCCGATAATTCCACCTAATATCGGTGGTGATACATAAAGCCACAAATGAGACCAATCCACAGGATTTTGGAATTAGCAATTTTGGGTATTAGATATTGGTTTTTAGATTAAATATTGACTTTTGCATTTGAGAGTCTCTGTGTTTTTCCCAGTAGACCTCAAGGCAAAATATGCAATATAAAATCTAAAGTTTACTGACTACCAGCACTCCCATCATACCGTTCACAATGGGGTAGTGTGTGACTTCAGCAAAACCAACTTGATAAGCTAATTCTACCTGTTCTTTGCCAATAGGAAAGCGATCTAAGCTGGGACTGATGTAGGCGTATTCTTCCTTAACACCTAACTGGGTCGCTATAGGGACAACAATATTCTCCAAATACCATTGCTGGAACGATCGCAGCTGCGGATTATCTGGGCGATGAAAATCTAAAATTGCAGCTTTTGCACCCGGTTTGAGAACGCGGTACAACTCTTTAAGGCTGCGGGGAATATCTTTAACATTTCTTAAACCATAGCCCATTGTGGCGGCATCAAATTTGTTGTCCTCAAAGGGTAAATCTAGGACATCCGCTTCCACCCAGGTAATCGAAGGTTGGGGATACTGGCTTTGAGTGCGTTCTTGAGCCATTGCTAACAGGTTATGGGAAAAATCAACTGCATATACATGACCTGTAGCGCCTACACGCCTGGCTAAACCAAAAGCGATATCCCCACTCCCGCAACACAAATCTAAACAAATATCTCCAGGCTGCGGGTTGCTCCATTTGATGGTCATTTCCTTCCAAATTCGGTGTTGTCCCAAACTTAACCAATTATTTAGTTGGTCATAAATAGGAGCAATACGATCAAAAATAACGCGAATTTCCTGAGTCATTAGTCAAAGTGTCAAGAGTGGGAGAGACGCGATTCATCGCGTCTGTAGTCAAGGGCCAAAAGTCAAGAGTTGAAGTTTAGACCCTAGACTGTTGACACTTAACTAAATTTGTGTCTGATGATAGAAACTGCTCGTGAGAGCGATCGCTACCAATTGTGCTGATAAATTGATTAGCTTTAATTCATCATCTCGCAAAGTGTGTGGTTGTTTCCACTGTAGCGATAATACCCCCATAACTTTGTTGCGATAGTTAATGGGAATAATTAAGTGTGCTTGGACACCATAATTTTGGTAATGAGCAACACTAGACAATTTTGGATCTTTAAGTATATTTAGTGAAACTTGAATATTGCCAGTAGCGATCGCCTCGCTAGTTAAGGGGTCTTGAGCTAGCCAGTTTTCTACACTACCGCCTTCACTGTAAGACCCTTGAGTTGCAATTAAATTATTATTTTCAATTAGTTGCAGAATGCAGGCATCTGAGCCAAAACTTTGACTAAATGCAGTAGCAATAGGTTTCAGTATTTCTTCTAAACTATTAGCAGCTTGTGTTACTTCTACTAAAACAGTCAACAGTGCCATTTGAGCATTAGCACAGCGTAATTCCTCTGTGCGTTGCTTCAGTAAATCGTAGGTTTCGGCTGCCCGTTGGACTACCGCCTTCAATTCCCCAGGGTCCCAAGGCTTAGTAATATATTTGTAGACTTGCCCAGCATTAATTGCCTCAACCAAATCCTCAATATCAGTAAAACCTGTAAGGATAATCCTCACTGTATCTGGGAACTGAGGTACAGTCTTACTGAGAAACTCAGTTCCCTTCATTTCTGGCATTCGTTGGTCAGAGATAATTACCGCCACCTCTCCCTCTGCTGCCAACATTTGTAAGGCGTTCATCCCGCTATCCGCCTTGAGAACTTGAAAATCCCGGCGGAAGGTGCGATACAGCAGATCTAGATTATCTGGTTCATCATCAACCACCAGGATTTTGAGTTTTTTCGGCCTATCTAAAGTTCTTAATTGACGACGATCTGTATTAGTTTCCAAACTGAGATTATCCATAAATGCCTTAAAATATTTACTTTCTTGTTATATTCCATACCAAGTCTAGTTGATAATACATTACCCAGCCTTGCGAAGAATTGCGGATGTCGTTAAATAATAGGGAACTAGGGATTGGGGATTGGGTAATGGGTAATGGGTAATGGGTAATGGGTAATGGGATTTATTGTTTAGTTCGTTCTCCCTCATCTTCCTCATCCCCATCTTTTACACCTGCATTTGAGTACAGGGTTTTCCGGCTTTTTTCCTATAGAATAAGATTTGCCGAGCCGGTATTAATTATTAACGTATGACTGACCTACCACCCAACGCTCAAAGTCCTGACAACGCTGATTCAGATACCGCCCAGGAGTTGCTAATAAAGTTACGGCAAAAGCAAGGTAACTGGGTGGAATGGGGTCAAGCGATCGCTTATTTGCAAAAAAATGGTTACAATCCTCAAGAGATTTTTGAGGCTACTGGATTTGAGCCAATTCAACAAAATCAGGTAGTTGTTGGTTCTCAAGTTTATAATTCTTTAGAAAAAGGCGGTGCATCGGAAGCAACGCGATCGCATTACGCCACACGCGGCAGTGATATTTTATATGAGTTACGCTTGCTTACCCACGAAGAACGCGCTGCTGCTGCTGACTTGACTTTCCAGCACAAACTTGACATGGATGAAGCCAGGGAAGTAGCCAAAGCCTATAAAGAGTTTTCCCGCTTCCGTATCTTTCCAGAAGGATTTTCTAATCATCCCGGAGATGCTATAGCTTATAGTGCATGGAAACTAGCACGACAAAACAGCGATTTTCAAGAGCGATCGCGTTTAATTGCTAAAGGCTTACGGTTTGCACACACAGCATCGGCTAGGAAACAAATTGAACAATTACTCACAGATTTTACTGTCGTTCCTAAACGTCCGGCTCCTCTGTTACCCTTTTATCGCCTAGAGTCTGAAGAAGAATTACCAAGAATTGTCCCTGTAGCTGGTGAGTTACCGTTGACACCAAACGACTTAAAAGCGGTGCCATTAGTGACTGAAAATCAACCATTTCGTATGGTTAAATTTACTGGCGAACAAGCTTGGGTACCCTTACCAGGTTGGCAAGTGCTATTGAGTGCCGAAGACCCAGTAGTGATTATAGCGAATAGCGATCGCCTGCCTAACCAAAGCCAAAATCAACCAGGACAAGTTTTAGTAGTAGTAGATCGCGCCCAACGGCAATGGGATGCTTCCAGCTATTTTATATTAGAAAATTCCGGTGAATTAGACATTCAGTGGTTTGAAAATGACCCAGAAATTCCCCTATTAGGAAAGATTATTATCATCTTGCGTCCTAAGAGAATCCTTGATGAAGAAATCACCAAAGATTCTTGGCAAATTGACGAATAATCAATAATGATTCAACTTCCGTACTATCTTCATTTTTGAGGGTAGGGCTTTTTAATCACAAGCAATTACCCATTACGGTTGTGATGCGTAAAGCCCGCGGTTTCTAACCGGGGGATATGAACGAATGTGCCGAATTTATTCGGCTTTAAAAACAGTCTACCCGTTTTTAAGATATCATAGGCAAGATCCTGGCAAGATGCTAAACCTAAATTATACCTATCGCCTAAAACTAAATCAGCAACAGTCTCAAACCTACGACGCATGGCTAGAAACATCTCGCAGGGTGTGGAATTTTGCGTTAGCCCAGAGGAAAGATTGGTATAACTCAAGGTCATGCAGAATCGATGCTTGCAGTATCAAAAGTGAGTACATCATTAGAGCCGATGCACCGCGTCCCACATTCGCGTCTCAATGCAAAGCTTTAACCCAAGCTCGGAAAACTAATCCTAACCTCAATGCAGCAAATTCTCAAATGTTGCAACAAGTGTTGAGGCGACTAGAGAAAGCTTTTATTGGGATGTGGGAATCTGAGAGAGGCTTCCCTCGATTTAAAAAACAAGGAAGAATGCGTTCTTTGCTGTTTCCTCAACTAGGTGTGAATCCAATTCAAGGTAGCAAAGTTAAGCTTCCTGGTGTTGGTTGGGTGAAGATGCAATTATCCCGACCTATCCCAGATGGGTTTGTAGCCAAACAAGCTCAAGTGGTGAAGAAGGCTTCAGGATGGTATGTGATGCTCACGCTCTCTACCGATGTTGATGTTCCAAGTTTCGCGCCACACGGTCAACCAATTGGTATTGATTTGGGGCTAAAAAGTTTTTTAGCCACCTCTACTGGTGAGCAAATTGCTAGACCTAAATTTTTCGTGGATCTCCAATGCAAGCTGCGATTACTGCAACAAAGAGCAAGCCACAAAAAATTGGGGTCAAATAATTGGCGCAAAGCTCAACAGAAAGTGTCACGACTACATGAACACATTCACAACAACCGCGCAGATTTTCATTTCAAGTTGGCGCATCACCTATGTGATCAAGGCGGAATGATCTTTGCTGAGGATTTGAACCTCAAAGCTTGGGCTTTTGGGATGTTTTCAAAGCATAGTTTAGATGCTGGCTTTGGTAAATTTCTTTCTATCTTGGAATGGGTCTGCTGGAAGCGAGGGGTTTATTTTGCAAAAGTCAATCCTGATGGTACTAGCCAAACCTGTCCAAACTGCAACCACCACACAGGCAAAAAAGACTTATCTGAGCGAGTGCATCGCTGTGGTGAATGTGGATTTCAAACCGATAGAGACGTTGCAGCCGCTATGGTGGTGATGCAGCGTGGACTTGCAGCCGTAGGGCATACGGTCAAGATGCTTGGCGAGGGGTTAAGCAATAGCTCCCTTTTGACCCAAGAATCCCCCGTTTTATAAACGGGGGAGTGTCAACCAAACAACCCACTTACATAATCAGCCGTTCTTTTATTCGCAGGATGATTAAAAATCGTTTGTGTCTTGTCAAACTCTACTAATTCGCCCAAATACATAAACGCCGTATAGTCAGAAACACGGGCGGCTTGTTGCATATTGTGAGTGACAATTAAAATTGTGACTGTTTTCTTCAGTTGAGTAATTAACTCTTCAATACTAGAAGTAGCGATGGGATCTAAAGCCGATGTCGGCTCATCAAATAGTACAATTTCTGGGTCAGTTGCTAAAGCACGGGCAATACAAAGCCGTTGTTGTTGACCACCAGAAAGGTTAGAAGCTAAATCACGCAATCTATCTTTAGCTTCATCCCATAACGCTGCACCACGCAAAGCTTTCTCGACTTTTTCATCAATAATCGCGCGTTTTGTTTCACCCCGCACCCTCAAACCATAAGCTACATTTTCGTAAATAGACTTAGGAAAAGGATTAGGTCTTTGAAACACCATACTAATCCGCATCCGGACTTCAATGGGGTCAACCTTATTACTCAACAAATTAATTCCATCTGGTTCTAAACTAATTTCTCCGCGATAACGATTCCCCGGATAAAGGTCATGCATTCGGTTGAAACAACGCAAGAGAGTAGTTTTACCACATCCAGAAGGCCCAATCAGTGCTGTTACCTGTTTATCACCGATGGGCATATTAATATCTTTTAAAGCGTGGACTTTGCCACCATAGTAGAAATTGAGATAATTAACCACAGCTTTAATCGGTATTTCTAAAATTGAAGATTTTTTTTCTACCATTTGATTGTTTTACGTAAACGATAGCGAAGATAAATGGCGACAGCATTCATAGCCAAAGTCATGGCAATTAGTACAATACCTGCGGCGGCGGCGTTTACTTGAAATGCTTCTTGGGGACGAGACACCCAATCAAACATTTGAATGGGTATAACTGTGAAAGGTGCTAATAGCCAAGACAAGGAGATAAAAGGAAATTCCCCTTTAATTGGAGACTCTGGAAGAAAGGCAATAAATGTCAGTGCGCCTATAGTAATTAGAGGTGCAGTTTCACCAATAGCGCGTGCTAAAGCCACAATAATTCCTGTGAGAATGCTACCAGTTGCATAAGGTAAAACATGATCCCAAATCATTTGCCATTTAGATGCACCAGTAGCGTAGGCAGCTTCGCGGATACTATTAGGAATAGCGCGCAACGCTTCCCGTGTGGTGACAATTACCACAGGTAAAACTAATAGGGCTAATGTCAATCCTGCTGTCACCACACTAGGGCCTAAATTGAAACCATAGACAAATAAACCCAAGGCTAAAAGTCCATAAATTATGGATGGCACACCAGCCAAATTAGTGACATTAATTTCAATCAAATCAGCCAGCCAATTTTTCTGGGCATATTCTTCTAAGTAAATCCCAGAAGCTATGCCAATCGGAATTGCAACCGATGCCGTTACTAGCATGACTAAAAGTGAACCTACCCAAGCCGAAAGAATACCGGCATTCGCTGCCCTACGACTAGGAAAAGAAGTAAGAAACTCCCAAGAAAGACGCGGCGCACCATCACTAACTAAGTCAAATATTAGTGCTAGTAGAGTCACAATTCCAATCAACATTGACAACAAGCCAACAATACTAAAAATATATTCAGAAAGCTTGTTGCGGTTGATAATAGCGCGTATTTGCCGCATATTATGAGTTGTCGTCATGCAATTCGTAATTCGTAATTCGTAATTAACTGACAAATGACCAATGACAAATGCCAAATAACAAACTAATAAATCTCTCGATAGCGCTTAGTCAAAAAATGACCAATGATATTAAATACCAAAGTCATTAATACTAGAGTTAGCCCCACAGCAAAGATAGTTTCGTATTCCAAAGTGCCATGTGGTAAATCGCCAAGACTGACTGCAACAATGTAAGCCGTCATGGTTGCGGCTGGTTCCATTGGGTTCCACGTGAGGTTAGGTTGACCGCCGGCTGCGATCGCCACTATCATCGTTTCACCAACTGCACGGGAAATCCCCAAAATGTAAGCTGCTGATATCCCAGAAATCGATGCTGGTACTACAACTCGTAAGGCTGTTTGCAGGCGAGTCGCACCAGTTGCATAAGAACCTTCGCGCAGATGTGCAGGTACGGCGCGCATCGCATCTTCACTCAAGGAACTCACATAGGGAATAATCATAATTCCAATGACTAAACCCGCACTCAACATATTAAAACCAGGTAATTCTGGCAATATTATCTGCAATAAAGGCGTAACAAACAGTAAGGCAAAATACCCGTAAACTACTGTAGGAATCCCTGCTAATAATTCTAAAATTGGTTTGATTACCTCTCGAACTATCGGTGGCGCAAATTCACTGAGGTAAATAGCAATAATTGTCCCGAGTGGAATTGCTACTAATAAAGCAACTACGGTAGTTACTAAAGTTCCTGACACCAAAGGCCAAATACCATAGTGCTTGTCGTCAAACAAAGGTGTCCATTGGGTATCTGTAAGAAATTCCCACAGAGATACTTTTTGAAAAAATAGTATGGACTCGTAAACCAAGATGGCGACAATTGCTATGGTAGTCGCCACAGAAGACAATGCTGCGAGAAACAAGACAAACTCAATAGCCCGTTCCCGCAGATTACGCAATAGTTTGGGAGAAAGTCGAGTTGGTTTAGCACCAATCATATTAACCAGATAGCGATCGCTCTTGAAAAAATCTACTTCAATTAAGATAAAGAGAGGTAAAAACCTCCCTTAAATAAATCATCAAACAAGTTTTGATTTGAGATTTTAGATTGACAAATACAATCCAAAATTTAAAATCTAATACTAATTTGAAAAAAGAATGCGACAGATTGTAGGGGCACGGCACGCCCCATTGGTGTCAACTTAAGCTAAAAGCTATATACGGTGCGTGTTGTACAAATACCTCGCGCCCTCATCCCCTAACCCCTTCTCCCTCAGGGAGAAGGGGAATTGAATCTCTTGCTCCCCTCTCCTGGTGGGAGAGGGGCTGGGGGTGAGGGCGAAACCTTGCAGCCAAGCGGGTTTCACGTTAATTTGACACCAATGGGCACGCCGTGCCCTCTAGAATATATTGATGTGTCGCAAACTCAATTCAACCCAATTCAAACTTCAGAAATGAGTTTATTCTTTAGCGTCGCGGCGCATTAGTTCGTCAATCTTTAAACCAACTGCTTCTTGACCACCAAATACGCTACCAAATCTCTTTTTGTTGAAGTGGCTTTGCGCTGTAGTGTAAGCTGAACTTGGCAGCGCTACATATCTAACTTCTTTAGAGAATTTAGCAGCATTTTGCAAGTAAAATTTGACAAACTGCTTTACTTCTGGTTTATCAATTGATTTTGAACTGACATAAATAAATAGTGGTCTGGATAGAGGAGTATAACTGCCATTTTTGACAGTAGCTTCTGATGGTGATACCCCATTAACTGCTACAGCTTTCAGCCTTTTGCTATTTTCTGCATAATAAGCATAACCAAAGTAGCCCAAGGCATTTTTATCACGGGAAATACCCTGTACCAAAACGTTATCATCTTCACTGGCGGTAAAATCACCCCGGCTAGATTTAGCTTTACCAACCACAGCTTCGGTAAAGTAGTCAAAAGTTCCAGAATTAGTCCCAGGGCCAAATAACTTCAGTGGTGCATTGGGGAACCCAGAACGGACTTGACTCCAATTACTAACCTTACCTTGTGCCCCTGGTTCCCAAATCTTCTTGAGTTCAGCTACTGTAAGGCTTTTTGCCCAGGTATTTTGCGGGTTAACTACAACTGTTAAAGCATCATAAGCTATTGGTAATTCTACATAACGAACACCATTAGCTTTGCAATCGCTGATTTCTTTTTGCAGAATCGGACGGGAAGCATTAGAAATAGCTGTTTCACCACGACAGAATTTTTTAAATCCGCCGCCAGTACCAGAAACACCTACGGTAACTCTTACTCTACCGCCTTGAGCCTTTTGAAAATCCTCCGCTGCTGCTTCCGTAATGGGAAATACAGTACTAGAACCATCTACTGTTATTGTGCTAACACTTTGGGACTGAACCGCAGACATTGTTAACCCAAAAGTAGCAGCTACCAATGAAGTTACACCTAATACAGTCAAGCTGTTAAGCTTAAAGTTCATCTTGTTCACCAGGATACTCCTAATTTGTCGGGCGTACAGTTGTCGCCCAATCAGTGTAAAAGCAGATTGTTCTTCTGAAGTTCAGAGTTAGTGAACATATCAGTTAACTGTTCACTACATGAAATTTGACTGGCTCAGGTAATATAAAAGTTAACTCCTGGTTATATGGAGGCTAATTTGTGACACCAACTAATAATGACTTTTTGTCAAGCCCTTAATACTTTACCTAAAGCCCAAATGTCATCAATTAAGCATCTAATTTAGTTATTTTTTGGAGATTTTTACTTGTACAATCTTTTTTTCCAACTTTTCGGCATAGCAAAAATTTACAAATACTTCATAAATAGGGTTAGATAAATAACGTAATACGGAATAGGAGTTTCACAATTCTGCTAACTCAATATTGAGATCAAATATTTTGTGACCATGAGTAAAATAGTTACGGCTATAAAAGTCAGCAATTTTAGCTTTTATTACGAAAATAAGAAGATACTTGAAGATATATCATTAGATTTTTACCAAGACAAAGTTACTGCCATTATTGGCCCTAGTGGTTGTGGTAAATCTACTTTTCTCAAATCTCTCAATCGCATGAGTGAATTAGAAGGAGAAATAAAAGTTGAAGGGAGAGTAGAATTTTTTGGTCAAAATATCTATGAGCGTCGCGTAAATTTAAATCGGGTACGTCGCCAAATTAGTATGGTTTTACCTAAACCAAATCTCTTTCCCATGAGCGTTTATGATAATGTCGCCTATGGGGTTAAACTCGTTGGCTGGTATCCGAAATCAGAATTAGATGCAATTATTGAATCTGCCATTAAAGCTGCTGATCTCTGGGATGAAGTGAAAAATAAGCTGCATAAATCTGCTTTGGAACTTTCTGGAGGTCAACAACAACGGCTCTGTATTGCTCGTGCTTTAGCCGTTAAGCCCAGAGTTATTTTAATGGATGAGCCTTGTTTTGGACTAGACCCCATCGCCAGCGGCAAAATTGAGGAGTTAATCCAAAGTTTACGCTCTGAGATCACAATTGTGATTGTCAGCCATAATATGCGACAGGTGACTCGTGTATCAGATTTTACGGCTTTTTTTCAACCCAACGAAAATCGGGTTTGCAGCCTAGTTGAATTTGGCTCCACTACGAAAATCTTTACTAATCCTTCAGATCAGCGCACCCGCGAGTATGTTTTACCACGGATGAATTAAAGCATTTTTTACATAGATCGTACAAAGTTCATGACTAATCTTAGCTAGAAGACATTCTCAAGCAGGGACTAGTAAATTTATTAAACTTTGTAAACTTGACTTTTCAGATTGCAAAATTAGAGGTAAATATCAGCACAAGACAAGCTAAATAAGAAGATGAAATGTCCCCGATGCGCCTCTACTTCATATCGCAAAAACGGCCATAGGAATGGTAAGCAGTATTATTTGTGCAAAAATTGCCGTAAACAATTTATTGAGCCTGTATTACTGAAGTCTGTAGAAAATGAGTGGATTGGGGATAGCAATGGACATTCTCAAATACCTTTAGCTGATGCACAAGAACTCGCTTTAATAGAAAATTTGTCTACAGAGATAAAACAAGAGAAAAATTCTGAATCTCAAGGTTTAACTTTAGCTCAAGAACTGTTGCAAACTCTATTATCACCAGAATTTTTAGAATCTCCTGCATTAGACCAATTTATTCAAAAAATCAAACCTCAAATTGAGAATCAAACGCAGCAAGATACAGGAATTTCTCTGTTACTGTTAGATGCAGAAAACTTAAAAATAGATATTGCGGCTGAAGAGTTTTTAGCTAGTATCTGCAATTATCCCCTACAAGTAAAAATTGCATTTGCTAACTGGAAGACTCCCAGTAATGGAAAGCAAGATACAGAATTATATGAACGTGGCTATCAACTTTTTCATGTCCCTGGAGGTAAAGACAGCGCTGATGCGAAAATGATTGCTGTTGGTGCGAGCCTATTAAATTGTTATCCCACAGTTAAAGCAATATTTGTTTGTTCAGGAGATGGTATTTTAACCCACCTATGCAATGAACTACAAAACCAAGGCTTAACAGTATATTGGGTGCGGAGAAAATCTCAAACTTTACATATCGAGAATAAAACTACCGGAGAATTTATCTTTTATTCTCTATCACAAGCAATCGCAATTCCTTCCTTAGAAGGGGTTGTAGATAAAATTCAGGACTTAATTAAGTCTGAACAGGAATCTATTAACTCAAGACTGAGCAATTTAAATGCGATCGCTAATCTATTTCAAGAGCGTTGCGAACTAGATTCTAACAGCAACCCGCAAAACTTAGAAGACAAATCCACTCCATCTTCAGACAAAGCGGATTTAGCCGCACAGACGAATACAGTAGAAGTTAAGGAAATTGGCTCAAAGGAAGACTTGGAAAAATTACTGGGAGACATTATTGGCAATATGGAAGCCAAGTCTCCTAAAGTCAACTTAACTGTATCCAAATTAGGAACAGAGTTACAGAAAATATCTGGACAATCTCCTAATGCGATTGTCAAAAAACTCAAGTTAGGTGCTAATTTCACCAAATTCTTGCAATCATCTCCCCAATTTAGTTTAAAGCCCAGTGGTCGGGAGTTTGAAGTAGTGAAGTCGGATTTGGGTAATGGGTAATTGGTAATTGGTAATGGGTAATTGGTAATTGGTAATTGGTAATTGGGAAAACACCAAACACTTAAGCCCAAACTCCCAAAAGGTAACAATATATGAGATAATTTAATAAAAATTAATGTTTGCTTTTCCGCCGATGCTAAGACTAATTACTGACTTCGACGGCCCTATTGTTGATGTCTCTGAAAGATATTACCGTGTTTATCAATTTTGTTTAGAAAAAACCCGACGTTCCGATCAATCTGTAAGAGAACTTTCTAAGGCAGAATTTTGGCAACTGAAGCGATCGCGAGTTCCAGAAAAACAAATTGCGATCAATTCTGGATTGGATGAAGCACAGGCATTAGAATTTGCACAATTGCGGCGGCAAACAGTACATACTGAGCATTACTTTCAATATGATACTCTAGTCCCTGGTGCAGTGGAAGCGCTAGTAAAGATTCAAGCTGCTGGAGTTGATTTAGCAGTGATGACAATGCGCCGGGTTTGGGAATTAGACTATGCTTTCCAAAAATTCCAGCTAGGTAGATTTTTCCCTGAGAATCGCTGCTATTGCCTAGCTAACGACTATGTAAAAACCCGTGATATTGAAGATAAGCCTTTATTGATGACGCGGGCAATTGAGGAACTACCGGCTGTGGCTGATAGCTGGATGGTGGGAGACACGGAAGCCGATATTACGGCGGCGAAAAAACATCATATTAAGGCGATCGCAGTGGAATCTGGTATCCGCGATCGCGCTCAATTAGAACTTTACCACCCTGAGTTTCTTGTGCCGAATTTAAGTGCAGCTGTTGATTTCATTTTAGAAACTGGACTTAAAAATCAGCGATCGCTTTCTATCGGTTAGTCGCTTGTGATGGTGCAATATTACAGGACTTGGCAATAGTAATGGGTAATAGACCTGAAATTGTATAGTCCATTACCCATTAGTCAGCCAAAATCTGAAATATTCAGAAAATTTATTTGGGCAGCTTTGGCACAGACAAATTCGAGTCAACATAGTCCCGAAATTAACGTAAAAAGCTGCTAACCAACCATAACAAGACGAACGTTAATACTGTAGAAAACTGATTTGATGTGAGACTAATGAATGGTACTTGCGGTAAAAGCCAGTTAGCAACTAACCCTCCAAGGATTAAACCAATAATTAGCCCAACTAGCGTGAATAAAACTGCTCGACCAAATTTACCTTCTTTACGATTGAGAAAGTAAATACTAATTCCCACCCCAACCACTAAAACTAGCTGCAAAACCTGATCGCCTGCTGCTGGATAGAACAGGCTAGCGGCACTCAAACCCGCATACCAAGCTCCAGGTAACAGCACATCAGCTTTTGTGGGCTGATCCAGCATACGTTGCAGCCATGCTGGTGACTGCTCAATCTTAGTTGGGCTTTCTTTGGGAAGCGATTGCACTCGAGTTTCAGGAAACCGAATTCGCTCAGGAACTTTAATTTTACCTTCCTGGCGCATCCGCAAGCGCTCCATTAAAATCGCGTCGTAGGCAATTTCAATGACTTCTAAACGCTTGGCATCGCCACTGTATTGCTCCAATAGGCGATTGCGAGCATCCTGAATTTCGTCGAAGCTAGCATCTTCTGATACCCCAAGTTTTTCGTAGGGATTTTGATCGCTCATGGGAGTTTATACTTCAGCCTCGGTCAGCGGCAGTCTTTTGTTGACAGAAATACAACTTTAGCTTTTATTTTGATTGTAATCCTAATGCCAATCAAATTTCCTGCCATACCAGGATACTAGCATGGGTTAGTTTGATCGACTTGGGAATTTTAACTATAAGTCACTTTAACATATTGCTATAACTCCGTGTATCCCCCCATGTCGTTGAATAGTTCTAGCCCTACTCTAGAATTTGAACTAAGAATACCTAAAATACAATAATTTATGAAAAAATTAAACTTTCTATTTCCTTCTTAGTCACTGACTCCTGCAATTTGGAGTTTTCTTCAATCAGTTTAAGCATTTTAGGTGGTATCGATCCGCATATCGATTTAATATTGAAACAATTTCAATTACCACTTACTTGGGATCAGAAAGTCTTCTAGGTTACTAAACTGCTGTGGCTGAGGGCAAAATTCCTAGTTTCTGGATACAAGATTAGCCAGCATTACAGTATTTGCACTGATATGCTTGTCTGTTTACTGGTTGAATTATCCAAAACATGATTACACTATTATTTTAGATAGTCAGGAAATGCATCTCTTAGCCTTGTAGATTTTTAACGAATTCCCTAAGTGGAAACAGCGTTTTTACGCAATTCTCTTGTTAATCCTATGAATTTTTGTGCAAAGTGATGGTCATGGCTCCTGCCAAGATTCTTGTAGTTGATGACGACCCAGCGGTTCGGAATTTAATCCAACGCTTTTTAATTAAGCAGAGTTATCAAGTAGAAGCTGCTGAGGATGGTAAGACAGCCTTAGCGCTATTTGAGCAATTTAACCCTGATTTGGTGATTTTAGATGTAAATTTACCAGATGTGATTGGGTTTAACCTCTGCCAAGAGATGCAAAGTCGCAATGGTGTTTTTGTACTGATGCTAACTAGCCGCGCAGACGAAGCTGACAAAATTCGCGGCTTTGCTAAAGGTGCTGATGACTATCTCACCAAACCCTTTGGTTTGGGAGAATTAGAAGTCAGAGTAGCAGCTATTTTGCGACGACAACGTGTAGTTACGACAGCTGAACAAAAACGCCTAGTTTTTGAAAAGCTGATGATCGATCCAGTACGGCGGGAAGTAGCGCTGAACAACCAACCAGTACCCTTAACCGCTTTGGAATTTGACTTGTTACATTTCTTAGCTAGCCATCCTGGTAGAGTTTGGCGGCGAGCAGAACTCATTCAAGAGGTCTGGGACTATGAATATGTAGGCGACCAACGGGTTGTAGATGTACATATTGGTCAAATTCGCAAAAAAATCGAAATTGATGCTAGCCAGCCGGCATTAATTCAGACAGTGCGCGGTGTGGGATATAAATTTGAATGTCCTACTCACTCCCCGCAATTAGAAGTTAGTTCCTAAATGTTTAGTCTATAGTCCAGAGTTTTTAACTCTTGACTTTTGACTTAAGTCACGAAAGTAACGTCAGTAAGCACAAATCAATCTAAAACATGCAACGAAGTGTACAGTCGCTACAATACTAGCGATTCTGTTCTGTGCGAAGCTGGTGTGCGTCTAAATTTAGCCCTGCTCGATTGGCAATGACGTACTCGCAACGGTTCTGGGCATGGGGAATTGGGTATGGGGCATGGGAAAGACAAATTTTCATGGCAAGGTTTGTGCCAAAACCTGGCGTGAATGGCGTATTGAAAATCAGGCAGTAGGCAGAAGGAAGGATTGATATTTTCATCCTTGCTTGTACCAAATCCTGGCTTAAATAGCTAACTTGAAAATATTGCTGAGTACTGAGGAGGTTGGACAAGTTTGTCTATTCATCCTGTGTCAGCAGTTAATGATGACGACTTCAGTTGTCAGAATTGGTGAACTTCTTTGATGTGACTAACAACAAAGTTTACATAGTCCTCAAAGTCATTCTACGAATGTGGATGATGCACCAATACATACCAGTAATTTAACGTGAGTTCGACGGAGCTAAAAAACGGCAGGAGGTAGTGCAGACAAATCTTTTGGGTAAATATCAATCGACGGTTTTTTGGGCAAATAGGTGTAAGCAGTTAGTCCAGCCATCAGATTGACCAAAAAGTTAAAGACACTAAGATGTCGAGAGTGTTCTATTTGACACATATTTTTGAGATGGTCATTGACAGACTCAATTACCGCCCGTTTGCGTAAAAGAATTTTATCAATCAGTTTGACCAAACGGTTTTTAATTTTCTTTTGAGATTTGGTAACTAACTCTAAACCTCGCTGATATAACTCCTCAAATAATTTTTGACCAGATTATCCTCGGTCTCCAAACAGTTTACCAATAAAGTCTTTTGTCATATCGGGTACTGGCTTACGGTCATCTACATTAGCTGGAGTTAGCTTGAATGCCAGTAATTCTCCACAATCGTTAATAATCAAATGAAGTTTAAATCAAAAATGCCAGCCCACAGAATTTTTACCCCATTTCACTAACCCCTTAAAAACTTTATGGGCTTGTGCTCGACAATTGTGACAAACATCTATCGGGGTAGAATCAATAAAACTAATCCCTGTAACCTCTCCCGTGCGTGTATGTAAAAAACAGCACAACAACATTAAACACCAAGGCATCAGTTCCACAAACCTGGTGTAGCTCACCAAGTTGGGAAACGCTCCACGCCAACTTTGTAGCACGTGCAAGGTGTAGAACTCCTTGAAAGTCTTATAACCACTACCGTGAAATGCGTTCGCAATTGTCATCACCTCTGATAAATGCATTTTTGATTTGCTGCGGCGCTCTCTCTTTGTGGATGGTAACTGTGGTACTTTTTGCCACAAGTTCTCCCACTGGTTGCAAAAATCATCTACGTCACAAAAGATTTGTACGATATCGAGGCGAGATACAATGGTAGACATAGCGGAAAGTCTGAGCCGAGGAAGCCTCCGCTCAGAACTTTCCAAGACAGCCGAGACCCTCATTTTTCTTAGATATTTTTAGTCTCGGCGTTTTTTTATACCTTTTTTGCTTATTCTCAATCAATCTTAGTGATCGCCTCCGACGGGTGCTTCTCGCCATTACAACACCTACCCAGTTTCTCATGTTTCATATCTCGCAAGCTTTTTAGCGTCTTTTATCCGTCGAACTCACGTTAAATAATACCAATTTAAAAAAGAATGCGATAGATACACAGACCTAAAGCCTTTTTCTGTGTGGATTCCTAATATAAATCGCAATATTTTTACCTTCGCCCTTCAGCTATACATCTATGGAGTTGAAAATTTTTGAGCGATTAATCTGAAGTTGCGGTATCATGGCAATTTATTGAATGCATATGAAGGTAAATATGAAAAGTTAGCTTCACTAATATTCATATTTACAGACAGATGAATCCAAAGAGAATGTTAAGAATATTGACAATTTTAGTATATATACTCACTCTAATTGTCACACTTGTACCTTTAGATAAATTATAGATTTTAGCTATTTATCAATTTGAAAAGCTTTGGGGAGTCCAGTTAATGAAGATATTAGTGTTAAGTTGGGAGTTTCCACCCAGGATTGTGGGTGGAATCGCTCGCCATGTAGGGGAGTTATATCCAGAATTAGTGAAATTAGGACATGAAATCCACTTGATTACTGTGGAACATGGCCAAGCTTCGATGTATGAATTAGTTGAAGGAGTACATATACATCGTGTACCTGTAGCTGCTAGTAGAGACTTTTTTCACTGGATAGTCAACTTGAACGATAGCATGGGGCATCATGGTGGCAAACTGATGCTGGAAGAAGGGCCATTTGATTTAATCCATGCTCATGATTGGTTAGTTGGTGATGCAGCGATCGCGCTGAAAAATAACTTTAAAGTACCTTTAATAGCAACAATTCATGCGACTGAATATGGACGCTACAACGGTATTCATACAGATACACAACAATATATCTGTGGTAAAGAAAATCTGTTAGCTTTTAACGCTTGGCGAATTATCGTTTGTAGCGACTATATGCGCCACGAAGTAGAAAGAGCATTACATAGTCCTTGGGACAAAATTGATGTCATTTTTAACGGTATTCGGCCAGAAAAGAAACAGCATCATGAAGATTTTCATGCTCAAGCTTTTCGCCGTCAATTTGCTGAAGATTATGAAAAAATTGTTTATTATGTTGGGCGCATGACTTATGAAAAAGGTGTGCCTTTATTACTCAATGCTGCACCCAAGGTTCTGTGGGAAATGGGTGGTAATGTCAAATTTGTGATTGTTGGTGGTGGTAATACTGACCATCTCAAGCGTCAAGCTTGGGATTTGGGAATTTGGCATAAATGCTATTTTACTGGTTTCCTTTCTGATGAATACTTAGATAAATTTCAGACTGTAGCTGACTGTGCAGTTTTCCCTAGTCTTTATGAACCCTTTGGTATAGTTGCATTAGAAAGCTTTGCTTCTCGGGTTCCCGTGGTTGTATCTGACACTGGCGGTTTTCCGGAAGTAGTACAACATACAAAAACAGGCATTGTTACCTGGGTGAACAGTCCCGATTCGATTGCCTGGGGTATTTTAGAGGTGTTGAAAAATCCTGGTTATCGCCAATGGCTGATAGATAATGCTTATGAGGATTTAGAGAAACGCTTTAGCTGGCCAAAATTAGCCCAGCAAACCGAAGCTGTTTACAAGCGAGTAGTGCAAGAGCGATCGCGAGTACAATGGTTTTAAATTACACAAGCAGCAAAAAACCAAACAGAGAATAAAATATAACTCTGCAATTTTGGCATTAAAAAACAGTACAAGCCTTGTACGCTGGGAATTACACCCCTTCTGGTGAGAGAGTTAGCAATATTTGCAGTTTGCACCAGAAGGTTAGCATGACTAAGGCCTTTCCAAATATAGCAAAGTGGTTAAAGAACCTAGGAACCATGTTGCTGAAGATGGGAACCACCTTCATAACCCATATTACAGCAAACTTGAGACGCTATTTTCAGGACATTACTGAGGATGTCGATTCTTTATCTCCCTTACCGACCTTACCTGCTTTACCTGCCTTACCTCATCTAGCTGGGCCTGTTCTTAACCTGGGTGGAGGTGGCCCGGATGTAGAGGAGGCGATTCAATGGATGATCCATCAGGTTAGAGGTGGTACTAACTGCGCGACCAAAGTGAATGTTGTAGTTCTCCGCACCTATGGTAATCACGATTACAATCGGCCGATTCAAGGGATGAAAGGCGTGAAGTCTGTAGAGACGCTGATTATTAGCAATCGCAACGATGCCAACAGAACGGAAATTGCTGATAAAATCCGCAGAGCAGATGTAATCTTCGTTGCTGGCGGCGACCAATGCCAATATATTCGCAACTGGAAAAATACTAAGCTACAGGCTGCGGTTCACTCAGTTTACGCCAGAGGTGGTGGTATTGGGGGTACTAGCGCAGGTGCAATGATCCAAAGTGAATTTGTTTATGATGCTTGTGCTTCTTCTGAAGAAGGCATTGAAACCAGAGATGCGCTGGAAGACCCTTATCAGGATATTACCTTCAGTTATCACTTTTTTAACTGGAGGTATTTGGCAGGAACTATTGTCGATACCCACTTTGACAGGCGCAAAAGAATGGGGCGAATTATGGCTTTTATCGCCCGTCAAATTCAGGATGGCAAAACTCAACGTGCTTTAGGTATCGCCATTAGCGAAGAAACATCGGTTGTCATTGATAAATACGGGATAGCGAAAGTCATGGGGAGAGGTGCAGCATACTTTGTTTTAGGCGATCATCCCCCAGAAGTTTGCAAACCCCGTACCCCTTTAACATTCCACGACTACAAAATTTGGCGTGTCCCCCGCGGCGATACCTTCGACTTAAAAAACCTGCCCACCAAAGGTTATTATCTCCGGAGTGTCAAGCGGGGAAGGTTTAGTTCAGATCCGTATTGAAATGGGTAATGGGTAATGGGTAATGGGTAAGTAACCGGAATGTTTAATTTGTTCTTTTTCCCCCTTTCCCCCTGCACCCTGCCCCCTGCCTTTTCCCAGTCCCCAATCCCCAATCCCCAATCCCCAGTCCCCAGTCCCCAATCCCTCACACCAAACTAGCCTGCTTGCGTAAACTCTGAATAGTAGCGATCGCGTGTTTGGCTATGATATCAATCTCCTCTGGGGTATTGAAACGACCAATTCCAAAGCGTACTGATGCATAGGCTAGCTGTGAGGGGTGTCCTAAGGCAGTGAGAACGTGGGAAGGTGCTGTACTGGTTGAGTTACAAGCAGAACCGGAAGAAACGGCCATGATTGGTTGTAATCCTAAGCTAAGTGCAGCCCCATCTACTCCCTCAACGCTAATACTCAGGTTTCCTGCTAGGCGTTGGGTTGGATGTCCGTTGAGGTGAACTCCTGGTATTTGGGAAAGCTGTTCCCAAAGTTTGAGCCTCAGTGCTGTAATGCGTTGGTTTTCTGTCGCCTGTTCTGCTAGGGCAATTTCTACCGCTTTCCCAAAGCCGACGATTTGCGGTGTATATAAAGTACCCGATCGCATTCCCCGTTCATGTCCACCGCCATGTTGTTGGGGGGCTATTTGGACTCTGGGGTTGCGTCTACGGACATATAGCGCACCGATGCCTTTGGGCCCGTATACTTTATGTGCAGTCAGTGACATCAAGTCAATTTTCTGTGCTTGCACATCCAAGGGAATTTTACCAATAGCTTGGGCAGCATCAGTGTGGAAAATAATATTGCGATCGCGGCAGATTTCGCCAATGGCTGACAGTGGCTGCAATACCCCAATTTCGTTATTTGCAGCCATCACCGACACTAAAATTGTCTCTGGACGTATAGCTTTTTCTAACTCATTTAAATCAATTAACCCGTCTTTTTGGACAGGTAGCACTGTAATATCAAAACCCAGTGTTTTTAAATAGTTACAGGGGTCGAGAACAGCTTTATGTTCTGTCGCCACAGTAATAATATGTTGTCCTTTTTGGAAATAAGCTTCTGCTATACCTTTAATGGCTAAATTATTGGCTTCTGTAGCACCACTAGTAATCACAATTTCTTCTGGCGAGGCGTTAATAGCTGCTGCTAAAATTTCTCTTGTTTGTTTAACAGCAGCTTCTGCTTCCCAACCGTAAACGTGACTGATACTTGCTGGATTACCAAACTTTTCTGTGAAATAAGGCAGCATAGCTGCTAATACTCGTTCATCAACGGGGGTAGTAGCATGGCAATCTAGGTAGATGGGGCGATTCGACATAATCAACTCAAAATTTGACTTAATTTTTTTAATATCCTGAGAACTTGATATAATTCATTTTCTCGCTTGGATAACGTAAATTTATCAGACAAAGCATACTCCGATTTATCTTGCTGGATGAGCTTGATAAACTGGAAATCTTCTCCACTAGTTACACAGCCAAAGATAGGTTTCTCTGGATAAGGATTAGCTAGCATATAAGCGATTGCTTGAGGTATAGCTTCTAAAAGGGAAAAACTAGCTCTTTTAGATTCAATTACTAACAACCATAGTTGTTCTTGAATAACTAAAACGTCAATCCGACCTCTAACAATTTCGTCTTTATCCTCAATCGCAATTTCTATTGACTCTTCCGTAGCTAGTAAAAATGGTTCGCGATAAAATCCTGCTAAATCTAGTAAAGGAGATAATACCACCATTTTGACTGCATTTTCTAAAATTGGTGGACGTTTAACTAATCTCAGAAAGTTAGTTTTAACTCTATCTAGATATTGCTTTTCTAAATCTGTAATTTCTGGCAGAGAATCGAACCATTCCGGAAAAAAATCTTCGCTTTCAGACTGTCGCAAACCAAATCTTTCTTCTAAATAAGCAAGACCGACATTTTGAGCTTGGATTACTTGAATCATGATGGATACAACAAAACTGATATTACTATTTTAAAGCTTTACAAAATGTTACAAACTTTTAATTAATCAGCGAAATTTCCTTATTCATGGAGAGTGGGTGGTAGAGATGGCATACAGTGAATTTACTCTGGCTCAAGTTAGAGAAAAATTTGGCTTAATTATAGAGGAACCAGATAATTTGTTTGCTGAAGTTGCTGGTATATACCCCAGCCAAATATTACAAACGTTTTTGAAAGAGAACTTGAATTTAGCAACAGCAATTAATACAGAAAAAGCTCGTTCAGAGCTAATTATTACTCCTATTTTATTAGAGGTGAGAAGAAATTTTAACTTTAAAGTTGGGTTCTTTTCTGGGACAGAGTTTAACGTTGATAACGCATCGGGTCTGAATGGTTATTGTGATTATATACTTACTGCATCTGCGGAAATATATGAAATTCGCACTCCTGTAGTAACCTTGGTAGAGGCTAAGAATGAAAACATCAAAGCTGGTTTAGGGCAATGTATTGCTGAAATGGTTGCTGCTCAAATATTCAATCAGCGTCAAGGAAATAGCATTACGACTATTTATGGAGCAATAACCACTGGTACAGATTGGAAATTTTTAAAGCTGACTGATAAAGATTTATCCATCGATAGAAGAGACTATTATATTGTCGAAATCAACCAAATATTAGGTATTTTATCGGCACCTTTTCAGATTTATTCGACTGCTATATAGTTAAATTAAAACTTATGCAATTCTCTTTAATATATTTAAAACAATATATAGTTCATTTTCGCTTCTATATAAGCTGAACCTATCAGATAGAGCATATACAGGATTATTTTGTCTGCCTAGTTTGATAAATTGAAAATCTTCGCCATTTAGCACTAATGAATACACAGGCTCATCACTATTCGGCGCAGCTAGCATATAAGTAAGTGCTTGCGGAATTGCTTTAGTTAAAGAAAAAGTAGACCTTTTGGATTCAATTATCAGTAACCACAACTTATTTTGAATAACTAGTACGTCAATTTTACCTTTGATAATTTCTTTATCTGCTTCTGCTTTATTTGCATTACCGATAATTACATCTTCACTAATTTCTATAGTTTCTTCTGTAGCAATGGAAAAAGGCGGACGATAAAAACCCGCTAAGTCAAGTAAGGGCGACAATACAACTAATTTTACTGCCTCCTCTAAAAGAGGAGCATTTTCCAGTAAACTGAGATAGTTAGTTTTAACTCTATCTAAATATTGCGTTTCTAATTCTGTTATCGCAGGTAAATTGTCAAACCACTCTGTAAAAAATTGCTCATCTTCAGCTTTATGCAGAGCAAAGTTTTCTTTGAGGTAAGCGAGAGTGACATTTTGTCCCTGGATAATTTGCACCATAGGTTATTCAGCCTATATTCTAAGATGATGCGCTTGATATAGCTGTCAATTCCTGTAATTTAGTTAAAACCTGTTGAGCATGGGCTTTAACTTTCACATTTGGCCAAGTATAGGCAATTTTGCCATCAGGAGCAATCAGAAAAGTTGAGCGCACAACGCCCATATATTCTTTACCCATAAACTTCTTTAATTGCCAAATTCCATAAGTTTCGGCTAACTCATGTTCTGGGTCGCTTAACAGAGTGATTGTTAAGTTGTGTTTAGCGATAAACTTACAATGAGTCTGGCTAGAATCGGGACTTACGCCTAAAATTTTGGCACCCAAGGCGCTGAAGTTTTGATTTAACTCGGTAAAATCTTTCGCTTCTGTCGTACAACCAGGGGTGTTATCTTTCGGGTAGAAATAAAGAATCACCCATTGACCGCTAAAATCAGCGAGACTGACAGTATTACCATTTTGGTCAGGAATGGAGAAATTAGGGGCTGGTTGTCCAACTTGGGGAATATTGCTCATATTGGAAGATTCAAGAATTGCGATCGCTTTCAAATTTTACCGATATTTGCCACCCCTTAAAGGAAGATAGTCTATTCTATGTTTCCGCTGCGCTGCACCTTAGAAGTACTATCTATATAAAACGCACCGAGATTATTACCGCTTAAATCGCAGTTTTCCACTGTACCCAAACCACCGTCGTGGACATAAACGCCGCGTCCCTTATTCTGATTGATTTTACAGCGTTGAATTACAGCGTTACCATTGGTTCTAATTTCCATTCCAGATAAATCATGACCTAAGATTTCGCAATCTTCCACAGTGGCTTGTCCATCCTCATAAACAAGAACTCCGCCTTGTTTACCATCATGAAATTTGCACCTTTGGATCATAGCGCTGCTATTATCTTTAACTGCTATGCCAGATAAACCATTACCGAAGATATCGCACTCTTGTACTGTGCCACGACTGTTTTTTTGAAAAAAGATTCCCGCTTGTACGCTATCGTGGATTTTGCACTGTTGGATAATGGGGTTAGCTGTTGCACCAATCACACTGACACAAGAAAGAGAATCGGAAGTAATATCGCATTCAGCTAGGATTAATTGACCTTGAGGAATGTCTACAGCAAAGAAATTGTTGTTCTTTTTTCCTGCTACACCACGTAAAGTTAAACCTCGGACTTCTGCTTTGTCTGTTTGCATAACAATGCAATTTGAGTTTGCACTTTCAATCACAATGTTAGATAAAGGCCCATCACCAATAATCTTGAGTGGCTTGTCAATAATTAAACTTTCTTGGTAAAAACCTGGATTTACTAAAATCTGGGTACCAGGTTGAGCATTTTTAATTGCGTCACTAATAGTTTTGTAGTCACCAAATCCATTACTAGAAACAGTTAGAGTCGTTTTGTTTCTAGTCAAAAATGTATATAAACCAACTGGGATAGCTAACCCAATGCTACCAAAACCTAGCATTTGCACTACACGCCGTCTAGGCCATTTGGGTTGTGGTGGTAATGGCGGCGGTGGTGGTTGTAAACTTTGGTCGATTTGGTCTAATCGTTGTAAAATTTCTTGAGTATTAGCTGGTCGGTGACCAGGTAAATGCGCCATCATTTGGTCGATTAAATCTGCCAACAGGGGCGAAATATGAGGTGCATAACTCCGCCAGCCCATCTCATTGGTGTAAGAATTATAAATTGCTGGGTCAGTAGGTTGTTTACCTGTGAGTAAATAAACAAATGTGCGTCCCAAAGCAAAAAAATCTGACTGAAGTACAGCCTGACCGTTCATTTGTTCGAGTGGTGTGTAACCTGCGGAAATAATTCCTGTTACCTGACCTTGAGCCTGTGCAAAGTAGTAAGTTTGTGTAAGTTCTCTGGCTGTACCAAAATCAATTAATGCTAATTCCCCAGAACTCGCCCGGAGCATAATATTAGGTGGCTTAATATCTCGATGGAAAAAGTTCTGTTTGTGTACGCGATCAAGAATCGTTACTAATTCTCGTAACCATTGCAGCGCTAAATGCTGATCAATCGGTCGCATCCCCCGATTTTCCATATATTTCTGCAAATCCATCCCCACAATTTTTTCCATGAAAAAACAATGGCTGGGGTTTTGGCTGTTTCTGGGAAAATAAACAAAGTAAGCATCGCGCTCAACTTTGGGAATACCAGGGTGATTAAGTTTACTTAAAACTTCTGCTTCTTGCTGAAATAGTTCTATAGCTTTTTGATGATTGTTGGTGAGAACTTTAATCACTTTCGGCGTATTAGTGCGGACTTCTATCGCCTCAAAAGTGACTGCAAAGCCACCACCGCCTAACTGACGCACGACACGATAACGGCCTTGTAGCAGTAGTTCTGAGCCGCAACTAATACAAAATAGTTCATCATTACTATTCTGTGGGTTTGTGCATTGAGGATTGATGCAGAAGCTCATTGCGTCAGCAGGTTACAGTTTTATCTGCTAGTTTACCTTTATCACCTGGATTTTTCGGTAAAGAGTTTTTAGCGATCGCAATATTTATCGGTTAAGGGGAGATGGGAATACAAGTCAGCTAATCACCAGAAAATCTGTCTTTCCCATGACGGCAGTTGCTACAACGGGGGGAACCCCCGCAACGCACTGCCTCCCCAATGCCCAATGCCCAATGCCCCATAACTAAATATTAATGCTGTTAGGAATGCGAGATGGTAAAAGGTAAGGATACTCAACACCGCTATCGGCTACACGCTGTTGATTGCGGTTTGTAATTGTGCTTTCAATATCTTTGAGTTCATTTTGGAACTGGGTGAGGATTTGGCGATCGCCATTTTCGGTAAAATTGATTAAGTCAGAACTGCCGAGTTTTCCCCAATTAATCCCACTCAGGGAAAATGTTAATTGCATCTGTTCTAAATCCTGTAAGGCTGGCGGTAACAATTGCTTCAGGGTACTTGGGGTATCTGGTTGGCTGTAAAGTGCTAAAGGTGCATTGGGAACATAGCCAACATAATCAAACTGGCTGAAGTTAATTGCAGCGTGTTGCGGCCCAGAGGTAAAGATAATTACAGTGGCAATATCTATGAGTTGTTGCAAGCTGGTGATTTCTGGAAACTCTGGTACGCGGGGATAGTTGGGTAATTCTTCAATCTCCAATCCCGCGGCGTTCACCCATTCTTGAGGTACCCAACTTGGTGCTTGAGCAAACTCTGATAGCGGACGTGAATCTAAGGGTGCGCCGAGTTCTGCTGTCCAAGCTTGCAGATATAGGTCTTGTTGGACTGCGCGGTCATCAACATAGTAGCGTTGTAAATAACGAGTAGTATAATTAGCGATCGCTTCCCACAGTAATAAGGCATCATCACGGTAAGGAAACTCTGGGATGAATTTTGCTTCTATTCCCCGAGTTGTGATGTCATTGAGTAAAGAATATTCCCTAAAAGGACGTTTTCTATAAGCGCGATTAATTAAATTTAAAGAAGTTTCTCTAGTAGTCGCCATTAACTTATCAATAGCAGAACCTTCACCCAGCAATAAGCTATTGCCTCTAGTATTAATTGCCAACAGAAACAGAAAATGGGGACGCAATAGCCGAGACAGGGGATGATTTTCTGGTAACTGTCGAGCAGTGGCGATCGCAAATGTCTCCATTGCCAAATGAGTATAGGCTAAGTGAGTAATCAACTCATGGTCGGTGACATCAGCAGTTTGTACAGAAAGTTTTGCCCTTGTCCAATCGTCTGAATTATCTTGATTCGTGACGACTCTGCCTTTTTCTACCTCAATTAGTAATGATTCAAGTCCATCCTCAGAGCGATAGAACAGCGCCGTAGGACTCCCCACATATCGACCATAATGCAAATCTGTGACTTTTAAATCTTGCAATAGGGGATATTCAACAACAAACAAACGGTTAGCCCCTGCGGATGCTACTAAGTCTATCACGCTATCATCAGCCAATTTATAAGGACGATTGATCCAAGCTTGCAATTTACCCTTTTCTTCAGATTGCAAACGCCGTAATACCATTGGGTTTTGCCCCGCTAACCGTTGCCGCCCAAACTCGCGATCGCTTAACCCACCATCTCGCTGATGAATTAAGCTAACTCTGGGGCGTTGGGGTGAGTCAGGTTGACATTTTCCGCTTTGTTCTAGGGATTGGTAAAAATGCGATCGCTGTTGCTCATGAGAATTTGCCTTTTTTGCTGCATTCGTTGCTGCTAAAAGTCGCTGAAACATTTGCTTGCGTTGACGCACATAGTTGGCATTAAACTGTTCATTTGGTGGCAAATAGAAATTAAACCATCCCGATTGAAAAATCTCGAAATCTGCCAGCAAAGTAGATAATTTATCGAAGTTTTCCTCAAAATCATGAATTAGCTTTTCTACCTCTGTCAGCAGCAAACTCAAAGGCTGAGATACCTGTCCTTGAGTTAGCTGATTTTGCCGCAGCGTCATCAATATATAGCGCAATACCCCATCTTCCCCCCCATAGGGAAAAATCCTTGCAGGCCCCTGATCATCAAGAGTAGCTGGATTGTAGCGATATTGACCTTGTTGTTTTGTAGAAAGTGCTTGGCGTTGCATTATCAGCTCCTATTTGCAACAGTGGAAAGGGAAGTTGGGGACTAAAGAAGAAATTCTCATTACTAATTACCAATGCCCCATTACCGATTCCCAATTACCAAAGGCCAAAATTATCAATTAATCGGAAAAATGCGACGTGAATTTTCTCATCGTGATGAATTAATAGCCTATCTTCGCCAAGAGTTCCCGAAAGCGGCGGAACGGGATGATTCTATCAGCGAAATAGTGGGGGGACGAAAAGCTGCAGAACAAGCATTAGCAAAAGTTGACCCAGTTACCTATGCAAAAACACGTAATTTTTTAACTGGTGCAGTCACAAAGCTTTCACCTTATATTCGCTATGGAGTTCTCAGTCTACGAGAAATTCGAGATTATGTACAAGAGCAGATACAAAACCCTGAAGATGCGGCTAAATTAATTAATGAATTAGGCTGGCGCGATTACTGGCAAAAGCTATATGCGAAGCTAGGAAATGGAATTTGGGAAGACCAAGAAGCATATAAAACTGGTTACACAGTTAAAAATTACGCCCCTGATTTACCGCAAGATATTCAAACAGGTAGTACAGGCTTAGTATGCATTGATACTTTTAGTCAAAATTTAAGAGAGATAGGCTATCTACATAACCATGCTCGGATGTGGTTAGCAGCTTATATTGTCCATTGGCGGCGGATTCGTTGGCAAGCTGGGGCAAAATGGTTTCTACAACATTTATTAGATGGCGATCCTGCTAGCAATAATATGTCATGGCAATGGGTGGCGAGTACTTTTAGCCAAAAACCCTACTATTTCAACCGCGAAAATTTAGAACGTTACACCAACGGAGTTTATTGTCGCCAATGTCCGCTTTATGGTCATTGTGATTTTGAAGGTAGTTATGAAGAATTAGAACAGCGACTATTCCCCCAGGGTGAATTTAACAAACAACCTAATAGCCAAAGTTGGCAACGTGGGAAGAAGAAAAGATAATACCAATTCAAAATTCAAAATTCAAAATTCAAAATTAAGAATTTAGACAAGACAAGGCTTTGTATCTATCTATTTGTCGCATTCTTTTTTCAAATTGGTACAAGTATTAGTGTTTGGAGTTGGGTGTTTGTTCGGCTAAGGATTGTATTCAAATTCGCTTGTTGAATGTACACCAATCCAATCGCCTGCTGGAGTTTGTCCGACTTCGTAGGTGTAACCAATATCCCAAAAGCTGATAGTGTATAGAGTGCAATGTTGTAAACACTGGTTCATAAATTGGCTGAGTTTGCGGCTATTGTAACCATCATTAGCATATTCAACAGTTAGCTTTTCTATCATCACTATTGCTGCGGCTTGTAGTGCTAGTTCAATGGCAGATATTTTAGTTTTGGCGTATGCACCTACGAGATGATGTTGATAAGTGTAGTTATATCCGCCGTGGTAGTAGCCGTAAATGGTAATTGATGTGAGGTGATCGAGAAATGATTGAATTTCGGTTATTAAACTTTCATCCGCTAAAGTTGCTGATTTTTCACGGACAATTTTCGTTGTGGCTGGGTTTGTTTTACGGCGATTATAGCTGACTTGATCGGGGACAGTAGGTGCAAGACATAACCAGTTATTATTGTGAGTTTCAGCCACTAATATCGATACAGAAAAATCAGGATGTCCCCACTCAAAACTTTGATGGTTTGATTTGGGGATAGATAAACTATAAGCTTGCAAATTTTGACAATTTTTAGTCAGGATATGCTGAATTTTTTGATAATATTCTTGGCGTTCAGCAGCAATATTTTGATTCCAATTATTATCTTTGCGTTCGGAACGAGTAGGAGCATACTCACCATATTCTTTTTGATTTGTAGGCGTTCCCCATTCCTCAATATTTTGCCAATGTTCAAAAGCTAGTTCTATGTCGGTTAGGTTGACAAATCTTTGAGAAATCATCAAATTCCATAGGTTAAATTCTCCTTGGTAGATAGGTTCCCAAATAAAAGCATTAGAACAGAGAATTTCTAAGGTACCCAGCAATTTTTCTGTTTCGGCGTGCATAGGTTATTTTAATTAAATGTTAAGTTCAAAATTACGGATTATATACAAATTCGCTCTTGATATATACACCTGTCCAATCACCACCAGCAGTTTCACCAATAAGGTAGATATTTTCCTGAGTCCAAAAGCTAAATCTGTACATCATTATTTTTGCAAAATTAGATTTGAGAAATTGATTTAATTTATTGTGTTTTGCATATTCAGCTTCAGAATCGCTATACCAATCATATAAATATTTTTGCTCAGAATAGAAATTGTTAAATTGGCTAATTTCTAACATTTCTGAACCTTGCAGAGATTGTGTAATTGCGGCTTCTTTGGTTTCAGCAGCACTATAGACGATTTGATAATCATAATCATAGTAATAACCGCCGCCAAAATCTCCGTTTAAATTAATTGTTCCCAGTTCGGAAGTAATTGCTTGCAGTTGCGAGATTAAATTTAGTGTATTTTCTCCTAATACTTGAGTAGGGATAGAGTAATTCACAGGATCGCGAGAAATTAGTCCTTGCGGAATACGAGTTTCTTTATAAACAGTCTGGAAAACAGTAACCCAATCGCCATCTGCTGTTTTACCAACAATTAAACCAACTAGATCGCTTGAGGGAAAGTAAGAGGAAGTTTTGACATAAAAAGATTCTAAATTTTGTAAATTATCTCTTATGATTTGATATAAGTTTTCTATTTTATTAGCCCAAGCATTTTTATCATTTTCATTGAAGTCAAAGCTATTAAAATTACTAGCATAATCCATTGTCCGCCAACTCTTGATTGTATTCTCAATATCTGTAAGTTTTAACCAATTTTGAGAAAGGCTAAGATTGAGAATATTAAATTCACCTTTTTCGGTTGCATCCCAAACAAATGGGTAAATATATCCCCCATCTTCATGTCCTGGTAAATGAAAGCCAGATTTAGAGTCAAGAATTACTTGAATTGTTGCAAGAAGTTGTTCTGTTTTTGGTTGCATAATTTCAGAAATTAAATGTATTGAAGGTGTGTTATCAAAGTGAAACACACCTGAAATTGCTGATTTAGGAAGATGCTGGGAGTAAAGCAGGTTGAAAGGGTTGTAATAAAATTCCCAAAATTTTATTCACATCATTAATATAGTATTCAACTGCATCAATGTATGCTGTTAGTCCTTCTAAGATTAAAAATCGCCAGTTCGTTCCACTAGTGACAACTCCATAAATTGTCCTGACTTCTTGTTGATAATTTTGATTGAATAATTGGGCTGCTACCATAGTGGCTATACATTGCCCTAAACCACTTTTAATATTTTCATTCTTGGCTTCAACAACAGTCATAACAGGCGCTTTAACGTAAAACTGTTCTTCAGAATTGCAGAGGATGAAATCACAAAATCCATTCAATCCTTTACTAGCATCCACATCAAAATCTGTGCCAGAAAACAGCGAAATTTGATAGTTTAACTGTCGCCTAACTTCCGTGAGGATTGGCATAATTAGTAATTCTGAACGAGCTTTATCTGTGTTAATGGCAGTTGCTAGTTGAGTATATTCTTCTAAGAGAGTTGTTAAAGTGGTGGAAGGTTGAACAGGTGACACATCTTTGAATAAATTACGCTTTTCATCAATTACAAGTTGAAAAGCCTCTCGAACTTTAGCAAGTGTAAAATCACTGTATGCCATCTGCAACATCCTCAATTATTCACAACTAAACTTTAGCTGCTACACGAACAACTCGATTACTATCTTGGGTAAGCTGCTGACGTAATTCCCTTGGAGTTGCGGGGTTATCTGCAACTGCATAGCGTTCCAGCCAAGATGCAGACTGCGTTGCTTGTGTCAAAATTTCTGGGGGAGTTAGCGGGTGGAGTAGGGTTACTAAGCGGACAAAGGCGTTGTCGGAATTCGCGTATTCTGCAAGTATGGTTGTAATGTCGTCGCTGCTGGGGTTGTAAATGCGGCTGATTCCGCGCAAGGTGGTACTCGTGGCTTGCTGGGTGTTAGGTTGAACAAGCAAATCGCGCAGCGTTTGTTTAATAGCAGCCGGAGTGTTGGGATTTTGAGCAACTGCGCGGCGAACTTCGACTTTTTCATCGCTGGCTAGTTGTGTCAGGATGCTTTCTGGTAGATGAGGATTACTAGCCGCAGCAGTTCTGACACTGGGGTTTTCGTCTCTGGCTAAAAGTTCTAAAACAGGAATTAATGTATTAGAGTTTGTGGCTACTTTAATTCGTACCTCGCTTTGTTCATCCCGCGCCAATAATTCCAAAACACTCACAGGTGCGTTGTTTGCAGCTGCAACAGCTTCCCGTACAGAGATTGCTGTATCTTCAGCCAAGCGCAACCATAAAGCCTCTGTTAAGTTGGGATGGCGAACTAAACAAACTCGCACCTCTATGCTAGGGTCATGAGTGAGAATGGCGAGCAGTTGTGGTGTTAAGCTGGGATTATATGCAAGCGATCGCACTATCTCATCATCGGTTGTAGGTGGAATCAATGCTTGCGGATCGGGTGTTGCACCGACAAATTCCCTTCTGGCTAAAATCTCTAATGCTTCAATAGGTGTGTGCGGATTACCAGCTATGGAACGCAGCACATCATTATGATTACCAGGAAATGCACTCTTGAGCATATCCACGGTTTGATTTGGGGTATTTCCTGAATTTTGGGTACTTTGAACGATTTGGGAAAGTGCGCGAGGCGGTGTATTGGGATTGCGAACTACATCCAAACGCGTTGTAAAATCTGGATGACTGGCGAGTACTTCCAAGGTTTCCGGGGATGTGTTGGGATTACTGGCGACAGCACGAACTGTAGCGACATACGAATCTCTAGCTAACTGTCTTAAAACTGTGGCTGGGGTGTTGGGGTGCGACGCGACGCGATAACGCACCGAACTATCGGTGTGAGTTGCTAACTGTGCCAAAGTTTCTGCCGGCATTTGCGAACCTTTGACAGGATGTTTAATAAAATCAGCGAGATTTTTCCCACTCATGCTTTTAACTGCTTGAGCAAGGACAATTCCTGGTGTATTGGGATTGCGTTGATTAACGAGATTTTCTTCTAATCCCAAGCGATTTAAAATTGTTGTGGGAGTGTTAGGGTTAGCAATTAGTTTGGTTTTGACTTCACGGCTGCTATCGTTGGCTAACCGCACCAATATTTCCACAGGTGTATTGGGATGTTCTGCAACTCTGGCGCGAATTCGCTCAGATTCATCTTGTGCCAATATTTCTAATAGTTGAATAGGTGTTGGTGTTTTGCTATGAGATGGTTTATAGGCAAGATTGGAGCGCACATTCACACTTGGATCTCGCGCCAATTCTAGTAAGTTATGTAAAGGTAAATTGGCATTTTGTGAGACAGCTTGCCGCACAGCTTCATCTGCATCTTTTGCTAGTTGTTGTAATACTTGGATAGGAGTTTTATTGCTACGTGCGGCTGTGAGTTTAGAATTGCGATCGCCTTTTTCTAAAACCTGCGCCAATGCATAAGGACTATCAGTGCGCCGCGCCATTAATTGATGAGCGTTAGTAATTTCTTCCGTATCTAATTGAGATAAAAGCAACCGATAACGACCCAAAATCATTTGCTTATATTCTTCTTCTATCATTATTCGTTGATGTTCTTCCAAGTAAGGTATGTTGATATTTCTCAACACACATTCTCGTACTTGTAAGTTACTATCTTTCATTAGTTCAATCAAAGCTTCCAGAGGTGTTGAGGAATTTTTCCCTACATAACAACGGATGATGCTATCTGATGATTTTGCCAATTCTGCCAAGATGTGAGGTGATGTGTTTGGATCTTGGCTTTGTTGCTCTAATTTCTGCTGTTGGTCTTTTGGTTTAAATCCTGATGAAATACGGTAAACATAATTCGTTTGATTCTTTGATAATAAAGACTTTTTGACAGCCTTTGGTGTTTTTGGATGGCTGATCACTGCTTCTCGTACTTCAGAACTTGAATCTTTAGCTAGTTGCTTGAGTGTACTTACTAATACTTGTGGATGTTTAGCAACCTTAACTCGCATCGATTCTAAGGAATCATTGGCTAAAAGTTCGAGAATTTCTCCTGATGTGTTTGGCTGATTTATTACAGAGTTGACGTAGTAGTAAAAATTTTTGTCACTGCGATCGCGTACCAGTTGATCAATAATGCTTAGTGGTAAATTTTTTCTTTGAGTAATTATTGTATGTTTGTGTTTGGGATATAGTTTTAATAATGCCTCCTCTGAAGTCTTGGGATGTTTGGCTAGAGCCGTTTGAATTTCGTCATAGTAATGATTTACAAGCAAATTGAGTGCTTGTGTTGGAGCCAGAGGATTTTGAGAAATAGCTAACTGAATTTTATATACCCCATCTCCAGCCAACTGCATTAAAGTTTCTGCTGTCGCTGAGGGATTTTGCGCCACCGCCAAACGAATCCAAGGCCAACGGCTTTGTCCTAACATGGTTAGCTGTTCTGCATCGGTATTCCAATCAGATGCAACGGTATGCTGTCCTTCCACCAGTTCAATTAATGATGGTGGACAACTAGGGTTAAATTTCACCGCTAACCTAATAGGTAATTCTAAATCGCCAGCCAACTGCTCTAATACTGCTAACGGTGTTTCTGGTGATTCTGCAACTTGTAAGCGTGGTTCTAAAGTTGGTTCCTGCGCCAAGCGTTCGAGTAATTGCAAACGATATTTTAATGGCATATGGGGATTACGCAACGCTGGAATCAGCTTTTCTGCGGGAACCCATTCGCTGAAAAAACATGGCGGTACAGTTCCCAATTTGAGCAATTCTACAGCTAGCCTGTCATTTTGTCCGAGTTGCTGTTGTTGCAGTATGGTATCTACCACTTGCTGCCAATTTTCTGTGATTTCTCCGGCATAATTTACGTGTAAACTAGCGGCTTGTGATACTTGGGTATCAGTGCTATTAGCTAAGACTTCTAAGAGCGATCGCGGCGTTTCAATGTAACTAGCAACAGCTAATTGCAATTGCGGCGACTGCTGTAATAACTGCTCTGGTGTATCTAAAAATGCTTGTAAATCGGCTACGCTAACAGGCTGAAGAGGTTGCATCACCATAAAACCTAAACTAATAGTACATTTATACTATGAAAGCTGCGGGAGATAAACTACAGTCGTAGTTTTTATTCCTATCTTCATAATTCCCAGAACTGTTACATAGCAAACAGAATTCGACTTTGTCATATAAAGTTGCGATTTGAAAATCAACGCTGATTTTCTTGCGAGAAAATGGAAGAATGTAAGGAAACTGCAAAAAATAAATTATTTTATTTAAAGTCGTTGACAGTTCACAGTTAACAGTCAACAGTCAACAGTTAACCATTAGTGTTCACTGACTCAGCAAAAGTCTCTCAAAAGAGTTGATGGTGTTGCCGTGGTCGGAATTGTTATTGTTTCTCACAGTCAACAACTCGCGCTTGGCGTACAGCAACTAGCAGCGCAAATGGTTCAGGGTAGGGTTCCCCTGGCGATCGCAGCGGGGATTGACGATCCGGAAAATCCTTTGGGTACAGATCCGATGCAGGTTTATGAAGCGATCGCATCTGTATTTAGTGATGATGGTGTGCTGGTATTAATGGATCTGGGTAGCGCTTTGATGAGTGCAGAAATGGCCCTGGAGTTCCTCTCACCAGAACAACGGCAAAAGGTGCATTTGTGTGAAGCACCGCTAGTAGAAGGTGCGATCGCAGCTGTGGTTGCAGCTTCACTTGGTCATAATATCCAGCAAGTAATGGCAGAAGCACGGTCTGCTTTAGTAGCAAAAGCAACTTTATTAGGAGTTGTGAATAGTCCTCTATCACTTGTGGCTACAGCTAGCACAGAATCTGCAACAAAGGAAATCCGCCTCACAGTTAACAACCGCTTGGGTTTACACGCTCGTCCGGCAGCACAATTTGTCACTACTGCCTCTAAGTTTCAATCGCAGATTTGGGTAAAGAATATTACTAGAGGTACAAATACTGTTAGAGGTGACAGTATTAATCAAGTCGCAACTTTAGGGGTGCGTCAAGGACATGAGTTAGAAATTACAGCCAGCGGTGCTGATGCAGAAAAGGCTTTAGCAGCGTTGGCGGAATTAATCGCCAATAACTTTGGGGAAAATGATTCTGCTTTAGAATTACCACCAGCCGTAGAACACCATACCCCAACCACTCATGGCGAACTTTCGGGAATTGCAGCTTCACCAGGGGTAGCGATCGCACCTGTGGTACATTATCAAGCGGCTGCTGTTATACCTACAGAATATAACGTAGAAGATGTAGAAGCCGAGTGGCAAAGGTTACAAGCAGCGATCGCTACTGCACAACAACAAATTCAAGCCTTATTTTCCCAAGCTTCCATGCAAATTGGCGACACAGAAGCAGGAATTTTTGTCGCCCATCTGCTGTTTTTAGAAGATCCGGTATTGTTAGAAGCAGTACGAGTGCGGATTTTTGATCATCATCTCAACGCTGAAGCTGCTTGGCAAGCTGTGGTTGATGAAGTCGCTGCTAGCTACCACCAATTAGAAGATGCATATTTACAAGAAAGAGTTGAAGATGTGGTGGATGTAGGACAGCGAGTGCTGCGGTTGTTAGCCGGGACATCAGCGCAAGCTTTGGAACTCAGTGAACCAGCGATTTTAGTAGCCAGTGATTTAACTCCCTCCGACACCATCGGATTAGACCCCAGTAAAGTTTTAGGTATTTGTACGACTTCCGGTAGTGCCACATCTCACAGTGCAATTATTGCCCGCACATTAGGGATTCCCGCCGTTTTAGGCGTAGATGCAGGCATATTGTATCTGGAAGACGGCACAATCATGGCTCTTGATGGTGAGAGTGGCAAAGCTTGGGTAGAGCCAGAACCAGATATTTTGAGTATATTAGAAGCTAAACGCGAAGCATGGCGAACTACGCAACAAGAAGCGCTAGCCAAAGCACATCAACCAGCCATGACTCGCGATGGTCAGCAAGTAAATGTATTTGCCAACATCGGTAGTATAGCTGACGTTCAAGTTGCTTTAGCTAGCGGCGCTGAAGGAGTAGGACTACTGCGTACAGAATTTCTGTATCTAGGTAGGACAAGTGCTCCCACGGAAGAGGAGCAATTAGCAGTATACCAAGCGATCGCACAAGTTTTAGATCAACAACCATTAATTATTCGGACATTAGATGTCGGTGGCGATAAACCACTGCCTTACATTAAGGTTCCATTAGAGACAAATCCCTTCCTGGGTTGGCGGGGAATTCGCTTATGTTTAGATCATCCTGATTTATTTAGAACCCAGTTACGGGCAATTTTGCGCGCTAGCCACGGACATAATATTAAAATTATGCTGCCGATGATTGCCACAATCACCGAAGTTCGGGCAGCTAAAGCCATATTAAATGAAGTGCAACGGGAACTTAGTCAAGCTGGTATTGCCTTTGATGCCAACATCAAAGTCGGTATTATGATCGAAGTACCCGCAGCCGTAGCCATCGCCGATCAGCTAGCAGCCGAGGTAGACTTTTTTAGTATCGGTACTAACGACCTTAGCCAGTATGTCATGGCAGGCGATCGCAATAATCCCCGTGTCGCCAATTTAACAGACGCACTCCACCCAGCAGTGTTGCGAATGGTACAACAAACAGTCCAAGCCGGTCATGCGGCGGGAATTTGGGTAGGATTATGTGGTGAACTCGCCGCCGATCCATCAGCGACAGAGATTTTATTAGGATTAGGATTAGATGAATTGAGCGTTAATCCCCAAGCCATCCCCATCTTAAAACAAGCGATCGCCCAATTAACTATCAGTGAATGTCAGGCGATCGCCGCATCAGCCTTACAACTAGATTCCGCCACCCATGTTAGACAACTCACTTCATAAGGTTAAGGGCAAAAGGGGAAGGGGAAAAGGGGTAAGAAAAAACCTTTAACCCTTACCCTTTCTCCTGCAAAGACGCTACGCGTAGCTTGCTTAAGCGCAGGGGTACACCCATACGGTCAACTTAAGCTAAAAGCTATATAGGGCGGGCGTTGTACAAATACCTCGCGCCCTCATCCCCTAACCCCTTCTCCCCCAGGAGAAGGGGAACTAAATCTCTTGCTCCCCTCTCCCTGTGGGAGCTAAGGTGTACACACAAGTTATCGAATCATTACCATTCCTCGAATTACCCCACCCTAACCCTCCCCTTGCAAAGGGGAGCCACTGCGTTGCGGGGGTTCCCCCCGTTGTAGCAAGTGGCGTGAGGGAACTTGATTTTCCGGTTTCCCCCCTTGCCAAGGGGGGATTAAGGGGGGTAAAACCCGGATCTCAAAATAACTCCGATTTGTGTGTACACCGTAGCCCACAGGGAGAGGGGCTGGGGGTGAGGGCAGAACGTTGTCTCCAAGCGGGTTTCACGTTAAGTTGACACCTATGGGCAATGCCATGCCCCTACCATCTGTCGCATTCTTTTTTAAAATTGGTATAAAAAACCAGTTACTCAACAAAAAACAGAACAATAATTTTGGAGGGGGTTTGGGGGACGCAACCGTCACCCAATCGGGGGTTTGGGGGAGAATCCCCCAATTCTTCTGGCTTCTTTAATAAATGACAAATCAATCGCTAATGAGCTTAACCCAAGCCTATTGATTTATAAGTAGGCACAGCATGGGAATACTAGGATTATAAATTACATATAATTCCTATGTATCGTCTCAATAAAAAAGCTCTACAAATTTTGCAAGCAGAAATTCAAAGATGTAGTGGTAAAGATCAGGTAGGCAAAATTGAGCAGGAAATAGTAATTAAGCGATTAGAACAACTGTGTAAAGAAAAAGGCGATCGCGCTAAATTGGATGAATTACGAGATAGCGTGATTGATATCTATCCACAATTTAGCGAGAAAGTACTCAAACAAGCCGCAAAAGCTAATCAATCACCGGGTTTTTTCACCAAATTAAAATGGGTAACTATACTTTTGGGGAGTTCCACAGGAATATTATGGGTGGTAAATTTGCCCTACCCCATGATTCGCTGGCCTGTTGCTAACGCTGCTCCCATCCTCTTGTTGCCTAGCTACATCAACATGGATTATCACTATCGTGAGGCAATTAAAAACCTAGAGCAAGCAGACCAGTTAATTAATCAAGCTACAAGTCCAGCTGATATTGAGCAAGGTTCCCAAAAAGCTGCAGCAGCCCAAACAAATCTGAATAACTTACCAGTTTGGTTTTTAGGATATTATCCCAAAGCTTATTGTAATTTTTTTGGTTGCACTTGGAAGTTTACCGTAGATGAATTTGAAGCAGCCCGTGGGAGAGTAGCGCGGATAGAAGCTATAGCTTTTCAAGATAGGAATGCTTTTACACCCCTAGAACAAGGAGAAATGGCACTCAAGCTAGCACGCCAGCAATACGAAAAAGCTACCAGTATTAAGGATAAAGAAAATGCGATCGCTTCTTGGCAAGCAGCCATAGATCAATTAGATCAAATCCCCAAAGCCACATTTGCAGGAGAAACAGCACAAAGTAAACTGAAAGCCTACAAACGCGATTTTGATAACGCCCGCATCGGTACATTTATTGCTGCGGCGCAAGAATTTGATTTAGAAGCCGAAAAAATTCAACCAACACAACCCAAAGCCGCAACAGAATTGTGGGAACAAGCGATTAAGCGTCTCAATCAAATTCCTACAGAAAATCCTCGCTACTTAGAAGCACAAAGGTTACTCGCTGGTTATCAAGTCAAACTCAAAACAGTAGCCGATCCTCGTAGCGGTACATATATTGAAGCAGCCAAGCAATTTGCCCTAGCAGCTGCCAAAGCATCGCAAAATCCGCCCCATTCTGTAGTAAAGTGGGAACAAATTGCCAAATTATGGCAAAAATCAATCGATCAGCTAGAAAACATTCGCGTTGAAGAACCAGGCTATATAGCCGCGCAAAAACTTTTAGCAGAATATCAAACTAACTTAGGCATTATTGAAACTCGACGCAAAGCCGAAAGTGAAGCACAAGCATCTCTCCAAGCAGCCAATGAACAAATCCAAGGTTTGATAGCTTCTCCTCCCTCTAGTCCTCAGCAGTTAAAAGGTAAAATCCAAGGCGTTATCAATCGGCTAAAAACTATCCAAACTGGGACAACAGCCTACGCAGAAGCGCAAAAACTGCTAGTATCTGCTCAGAAAAAGCTGCAACAGTAACAATACTGCTCGGTTAAGGATTTTATACTCGGAATTTGGTTTGGGGAAAAGGTGAAAGGGTAAGGGTTAAAGGTTTTTCTTGCCCCTTTTCCCCTTCCCCTTTCCCCCTTAACCGACAAGTATTGGCAACAGTAAGGGCTTACATTTGTATTATATTTTTCGTCAATAATCTTGAGTTTTCTTACAACATTAAGCCTTAAACCTGGAGCATTAAGCCTTAAACCTGGAGCATTAAGCCTTAAACCTTGAACATTAAGGCTTAAACCTTGAACATTAAGGCTTAAACCTTGAACATTAAGGCTTAAACCTTGAACATTAAGGCTTAAACCTTGAGCATTAAGCCTTAAACCTTGAGCATTAAGCCTTAAACCTTGAACATTAAGCCTTAAACCTTGAACATTAAGGGTTAAAGTTTAAGCGATCGCCTATGCAGGCAATGTTATTTTATACAACAGATTGCAAGAAAGCATTGCCGTGCCCTCTAGAATATTTATTGATGTGTCGCAAACATTATTTGATTTGGTATTAGAAGCTGCGATCGCTTTTGTGACTGGCGATGTTTGAATTGTAGTCAAAGCGATCGCAAAATATTATCCATGAGCCATTGAAGGCTTTTAAACCTGAAAACCTGATTCTGATTCAATCCCAGTGACTAAGAGGTTGTTTGAAAAGTTTTTCCCTGTGATTTTAATTGCACTGTTACCCCCCTTAATCCCCCCTTGTCAAGGGGGGAGACCGGAAAATCCAGTTCCCTCACGCCACTTGCTACAACGGGGAGGCAGCCGCGTGGGCGGGTTTCCCGACTTGAGCGGACTGCCGTGGGAACCCCCGCAACGCAGTGGCTCCCCTTTCTAAGGGGAGGGCTAGGGTGGGGTAAAAAATATTTGATACACTACTACAGACTTTTCAAATATCCTCTAAGGTAATTGTGGACTATCTGGACTCGTAGGAACTACTGGAGTATCTGGTTGTTTCTGCTGTCGTTGTAAATATTTACTTAATACATCAGCCATATCCCCCCGTGTCATAGGACGCAATGGGAAAATATTTCCTTGAGCATCTGTAGTCAGAAAACCTTCGCTAATTACAGTGGCGATCGCTTGTCTAGCCCAAGTTGGAATGGAAGCTGCGTCTGGATGAGAAGAGAGAATATCTTTGACAGTATCTTCAGGGAACTGAAATACACCATAAGCTTGGGCAAAAATTGCTAAGGCTTCTGCCTTTGTCACTCTTTGATTAGGGAAAAACAAATTACCCCGATAGCCTTTCATAATATCGGTTTTTAAAACTGTTTGAATATCATTAAATGCCCAATGAGAGGATGGTACATCTGCAGTTGCTACATTTTCTTTACTAGCAGCTTGGCGTTTATCCAAGCGAAATACCTTAACCATAATCGCGGCTAATTCTGCGCGACTCACAAACCTTTCTGGATAAAACTTGCCATCAGAAGAGTTACTCATCCACTTAGCAGCAACTACTTGTTGAATAGCCTCAGATGAGTCACTAGAAGTTGCTTGTGCTACTTGTAATAGTTGAAATGCTGGTAAGTTTTGTAGCAAAAAAACTAAGGATAAACTACTAATAAATTGACGCATAATTATATTTTTCTTGGTCATTTGGTGTTGGTCAAGGGTCAAAAGTCAAGAGTCAAGAGTCAAATGTAAAGTATATTTCGTAACTTTTGAATTGTGAATTATTTCCTCCCCTTGTCCCCTTGTCCCTAATTTCCAATCCCTAGTTCCCATTACCCATTACCCATTCCCCATTACCCATTCCCCAATCCCCTAAACTCCAACGCAAAATGTATGTGACTTTAGGTTATGTTCATTTTAGATAAGTTATATGGAGCATTTTTGGGAATGACCGCAGCAGCAGACCCCGTGAAGTTGATGAAGCAAGAAGTTGGCAAAGCCGCAGCCGCTTTAGTCAAATCAGGTTCGATTGTCGGGTTGGGTACGGGTTCAACTACGGCGTACACCATTCAGTTTTTGGGAGAACGCCTTCAATCTGGTGAACTCAAAGATATTGTGGGCGTTCCTACTTCGTTTCAATCAGAAGTGCTAGCAAAGCAATACGGCGTTCCTCTCACTACCTTGGACGCTATTGATCACATTGATATTGCCATCGATGGGGCAGATGAAGTTGACCCCCAGAAGAATTTAATTAAAGGCGGTGGTGCAGCCCACACCCGCGAAAAAGTTGTAGATTACTTGGCAAATCAGTTTATTGTCGTAGTTGATAGTGGAAAGTTAGTAGACCGTTTGGGTTCTAGCTTTGCGGTTCCAGTGGAAGTAATTCCTATGGCGATTACTCCTGTAACTGATGCCATCAAAAAACTAGGCGGTAAACCAGAACTCCGTATGGGCGTTAAAAAAGCTGGCCCAGTCATCACCGACCAAGGAAACTTCGTTTTAGATGTGCGCTTTGACTCCATTGACGACCCAGTAAACCTAGAAAAAACACTGAATAATCTTCCTGGTGTTCTCGAAAATGGTATCTTCGTCAATTGCGTCGATTTAGTCTTAGTTGGCGAAGTTAAAGACGGTCAGCCATTAGTAAGGCAGTTTTAGGGACTAGAGAATGGGGAATGGGCGTGTTTTCAAAGTCTTAGATGAAGTTTTGCACTGCCCAACGCCACTCCTCTCAACGCGGGAAAACCGTACACAAGGGTGGCTCCCCTATGTATATTTCAAAAATCAAATACTAATTTTATAGAATATTTACAGCTTAGTCAGTAATCTGGCTTTTCTTAAAATGAATGTAAGTACCGTTTCCTCTTGAGCAACAATCTCTGCTGAAACCTCCATTCCAGCTTTGATGGGGTATTTTTTGTAATTCCGCTCTAAATAAAGTTTTTCAGGCGCGATCGTGACTTCATAGTAGGGGGCGGAGTTGTTTGCTGCATTACTGCCTTGGGAGGTAATAGCATCGGGAGAAATAGCGCGAACGGCTCCGGTTAATGTGCCATAGTCTGTGTAGGGATAAGCGGAGACGCGCAAAAATACCTTGCCTTCTCGACAGGTTTGAATCTCGCTAGCTGTGCAAAGTTTGATATTGCCAACATCTTGAGCTGCAACCCTTGCCTTGATCAGAAATGAGTTCTGGGTGGGAGCAATTTGGGCAATGGTATCTCCTGAACGCACAACTTGACCAGGATTTCTCAGTTCCAGCTTCAGGATGGTGCCGCTTTTTGGCGATCGCACGATCGCCTTTTGTTGATCAATTTCCAGCTGTTTCAGGTCTTTTTGGTCTTTATAAATTTGGCTTTTAACAGTTAAACGTTCCTGAATCAAGGCTTCTCGTTCTTTGCGTAAGGTTGCCAGGGTTGACTGGCCTTGTGCCTGTGCCAGGGCAATCTGTTCTTGAGCGATCGCAACTGTGGCTTGGCTGGGATTGAGTTTAGAGGTGGCTCTCTCTAATTGAGCTTGCGCTGTCTGTTGAGCCGATTCCTTTTCTCTGATTTGCAACTGGGTGATAGCACCACTTTCACTTAAGCTACGATAGCGTTTTAACTCATCTTCAGCTAGAGATAAAGCCGCTTTTGCTTCCTTAACTTCGGTTTCTGTACTGACGTGAAGATCCTGATAGTCCCGTTGATTCCGCCTCAATTGAGCTTGTGCAGAGGTCATTGATCGCTGCATTGCCGTTGTTTCAGCAGTAATCTTGCCATCTAATGCCGCTAACCCGGCGGCAATCTGAGCTAGTTGTAACTGATTTTGTTGAATACTGCCGCGCAGAAGACTTGCTTTAGTTTGCAGTTGAGAATCTTCGAGTATTGCGATCGCATCGCCTTCACTCACCACCTGATTCTCCTGTACGGCAATCTGCTTGACTGTTCCTTCCATTGCTGCCTGTACTAAACGCAGTTCTCCTGCCGGACGCACAATGGCAGGTGCTTTAACAACAACATTGTACGGAGCGATTGATGCCAGTACCACAGCCGCCCCAAATCCAGCGAGGATAACCCATCCACTTAATTTTGTCCAAATTCCCAAAGGGGGCAGAAATTCATCCATAGTGGCGGTTTGCAGTCCCTCTGTTCCAACATCTATATGTATGGGTTTAGGACTTTGGGAAACCGATAAAAAAGTATCTGGGCTGGTATCACTCAACATAAACGGCTAGTTTTAATCCTCTTTAGTAGAATTCCCAGATTCAGGTCAAAACGCACGGCTTCATGTTAATCCAGTGAAGCAATGGGCATAATAACCAAAATCGCAAGTAGATATTGGTGTATGAGGTATTGTCTAAATCCAGATTGTCCGCAACCCAAGAATTTGAGCGCAACTGAAAACTGCCAAGCTTGTGGTTCTTCGTTAACTTTGCATGAGCGGTTTGATATTTTGCTTCAGCTGGGACGAGGTGGCTTTGGTGCTGCATTTTTAGCGATCGATCAGGTTCAACCCAACCCAGTTCATTGCGTAGTCAAGCAGTTCTGTCCCAAAAACACCGAGCCTGAGAAGGTACAAAAAGCGCTTTCCCGTTTTCAGAGAGAAGCCCATCTCCTGCAAAAACTCCACCATCCTCAACTACCGCACTTTGTAGACTATTTTGAAGATACCGAGCGGGTTTATCTGATTCAGGAATACATTCATGGGGTGCCCTTAATGCGGGCAGTAAAAAAGTTAGGTGCCTTAAGCGAAACTGATGTTAAACAAATGCTGAGGGATTTTTTGCCTGTATTAGCACATATCCACGAGCATCAAGTCATCCATCGAGATATCAACCCTAACAACATCCTTTATCGAACGCGAGATAGCCAACTGGTATTAATTGATTTTGGGTTAGCAGCGGATCTATCTCTACCAAATGAATCAACCTTAAAAACGGCAAATTCTGTGTTTATTGGCACGGCTGGTTATGTTCCACCAGAAAATGGCAAACAACCTGTTCCAGCCAGCGATATATTTGCACTCGGCGCTACCTGTTTTTACTTACTAACTGGTATGCCTCCTAAAAAAATTACCCGCGACTCAACCACAGAGGAATTACTATGGAAATCACATCTTCAAGTTAGTGATGACTTGAGCGAGATTATGGACAAAATGTTGAGGCATCGAGTTGAACAACGCTATCAATCTGCTCTGAAAATTGTAGAGGAATTGAATCAAGTTTTAATAGTGTGAGAGGATAGTTAAAAAATTAAATATTACTAAATAAAGGTATTCTTAGACTAGAAATTATTTTAAGGTTTCACTTAAAGCTGTAGGTTCAAGCAATTTAAATTGCTTGAACCTACAGCTTTAATAATGAAAATTAGAATAATTATTGAAAATATTCAGAAGTCCTCAACAATTTACATAAATTATAGCGCCATTCAGTAATGCTAAAAAACTAGCCAGTAACTTGAGTAATTAATAAGTTACTGGCTAGTTTGAAGTTTTCAGGTGAATTGATTGATTCAGTAGTATTACGCTTTTTTATTCTGCTGATTCTGCTGCTGATTCTGCTGCTGATTCTTCTACTTGTTCTTCTACTGGTTCGTCTTCACCACCACAAAGTAGTTCCATTTGAGCTTCGGTCAATTCGGTGCCAATTTCCAGTTCAGAACCCAGAATGTTATTAATTACTTGCATGAATTTTGCCTTATTTGTGTTGTAGAACAGCCCTGTTTGGCTTCATGTATTCACTATCGTTTGTTTATCTCTGTTTTCTCAGTCGTGTAACTGCTGAATTTAATATGAAATTTATGATGGAGAAAATTGGTTATTAAAGGTAATAATTATGAATTTTTTGTGAAGAGAGTTAGGTTTTGTGATGTCAAAGGCTGATATTACTAGGGTCATGGTAAGAAAAGTAACTTTATATATACGTAGGAAATCCTCCGCAAGCGTGATGACATCTCTGTCAGCTCATCTATGGAGGTTCTCGAATAGAAGCAATACACTTTGACAGAGGCTTTGAATCGTTACTCCACTTCTCTGCAAGGGAAGGGTTGGGGGTTATGTCTGTATTGGACTCAATCAAGAATGCGCTATATTAGCCTCGTTGCTCTCGGTACTTTTGTGAGTAACTGTTCTTGATGGGGAATCCTGAGAATGGAACTTGTGAAATTGCTCCCCGATGAAATATCCCCATGTACGCCAACATAGCCAAGAAGACTGCGGTGCTGCTTGTCTAGCAATGATCTCCCGGTTTTACGGGCGCATATTTACAATCAACCGCATCCGCGAAACTGTTGGAACTATGCAAACAGGCACAACATTACTGGGCTTGAAGCGTGGCTGTGAAGCGTTGGGGTTTCATACCAGAGGTGTGAAAGTCGACAAAGATTTTTTGCAGCAAATGCAGCAATTTCCTTTGCCCGCCATCATTCATTGGAAAGGTTATCACTGGGTAGTGCTGTATGGGAAGCGGGGTAAGAAATATATTGTCGGTGATCCAGCGATTGGGTTGCGCTATCTGACTCAAGAAGAATTGCTTCAGGGTTGGCGTAATGGTGTAATCCTGCTGCTGCAACCCGATGCAGAAAGATTTTATGCTCAAGAATCAGACAAGGTTGGGGGATTTGGGCGATTTGTCAAACGGGCTTTCCCTTATCGCTGGATTTTGTTACAAGCGATTATCATTAACATCACGATTGGTTTGCTGTCTTTGACATCTCCTTTTCTCACACAAATTTTGACTGATGATGTGTTGGTGCGAGGTGACACCCAACTATTAACAGTTGTTGCCCTAGGGGTAATTGCTCTGAATCTGTTTAGTAATCTGATTGGCGTTGTGCAATCTTTTTTATTGGGCTACTTCGGGCAACGGATGCATCTCGGACTGCTGATGGAGTATGGCTACAAGTTATTACACTTACCCTTGAGTTATTTTGAATCTCATCGCAGTGGAGAAGTAACTGGTCGCATTGCCGATGTGAGAACAGTAAATACTTTGGTAAAGAGAGTTCTGTTGCAGCTGCCCAGCCAGTTTTTTACCTCCCTGATTTCACTGGGCTTTATGCTTTCTTACAGTTGGGTACTAACTGGTGTATCTTTTCTGGGCTTTTTGCTCATTACCATAATTGATCTTTTGTTTATGCCAACCGAACGGCGCAAAACTCGTGAGGCGATCGTACTTAGAAGTGAAAGTCAGGGTTTTTTAGTGGAGACGTTTCGGGGTATTCAGGTATTAAAAACAACGCAGGCAACTCCTCAAGCAGAGGAGGAATATCAGCAGAATTTTGGGCGGTTAGCGCATCTGAACTGGAGCACAATGAAACTTTCAGTTTTCAGCAAGACATTGACTAATATTCTCTCGAAGTTAACCAGTGTTACCTTGCTGTGGATGGGAAGTTATTTAGTAATTAATCGCACCTTAACTATTGGACAGTTGTTGGCATTCACTGCCATGAGCAGCAATTTTATTGGCTTTCTCAATTTTACAGTTGGGTTAGGAGATGATTTGATCACTGCTCAACTGGTTATCGAACGTTTAACGGAAGTTCTAGATGCAACACCAGAAAGCTTAAATGATGAGAACAAGGCTTGGGCTGAAATTTCTGGTAGTGATAATATTGTTTGCACTCAACTTAATTTTCACCATCCAGGACGCAGAGATTTGTTGAAAGATTTCTCTGTTACTTTGCCGGCAGGAAAGGCGATCGCACTCATCGGCAAGTCTGGTTGCGGTAAAAGTACACTAGTAAAATTATTAGCTGGACTGTATCATCTGGAATCTGGCAATATTCGGATTGGCATGTATAACCACTCTGACCTATCAGTAGATTGTCTACGACAACAGATAGTGTTAGTTCCCCAAGATGCCCATTTTTGGAAGCGTTCTATTGTTGATAATTTCCACTTTAGTTATCCTCAAGTAACCTTTAAGCAAATTGTTAAAGCTTGCTCTATTGCGGGAGCCGATGAATTTATCAGTGAGATGCCTGATAAATATCAAACTGTATTAGGTGAATTTGGGGCAAATTTGTCTGGAGGACAGCGACAACGGTTAGCCCTTGCTAGGGGCATTGTCACTGATCCGCCAATTCTGATTCTAGATGAGTCTACTGGTTCCCTAGATCCCCAAACTGAGGCAGAGGTGTTAGATCAATTGCTACTTCATCGCCAGGGGAAAATGACAATTATTATTAGCCATCGTCCTAGAGTTATTGAACGGGCAGATTGGGTAATTCTGCTAGAGAAAGGTGAACTCAAACTTCAGGGAACAGTGAATGAGTTACTTACCCAGGATGGAGAACACCTGAGCTTCCTCAAGCCATAGTTGAAATACCCTATTCTCAAAAATTCTCCACCAATAACTGAGTATCGGTATCTTGCCAAGCTTTGGTAAATTGAGCTTGCACTAGTTTGGCGGCGTTTTCTTGTCCTTGTGCCTGCAAACTTGCTTGTAAGCCAAACAAAGAACGCCCGTTCAAAGGATATTTTTGCAAATCTGCACGAAATACTTTTTCGGCGGCTGCATAATCACCTTTAGCTAATAAAGCACCACCTAATGCTTCTCTGCTGGAAATGTACCAGTCTGGTGGTTCCATGTAGTTGAGGGCATCTTCCACGGCTACTGCTGTTTCTAAATATTTAATTGCAGATTCATAGTTTTGTTTGGCTTTGGCAATCTTCGCGTCTAACTGGTTGCTGGCGATGTCTAAAATACTACTGGCGGGACTCATCCCAATAGTTGCGGTGGCGGGTATTGTTTTTTGAGCAGTTAATAAAGCCGCGCGATCGCTCTCTGCATCCTTCAGTTTACCAGTGCTAGCATTCGCCATCCCCCGAGCAAAATGCCATAGCGCTTTCGTTGTCACAAATTTATCATCGGGAGCAGGTGTTTTTAAAATATTATCCCAATCGCTAAAGCGTGTTTGAACCAATAGTTTAGTTCCTAGATAGCCCTCAACCATTGGTTCTTTCTCGGCAAACGGTGTAGCCATTGTGACTAATTTATCTGCGGCTTGCACAGCATCCTGATATCTACCAGCCATCGCTGCGGCTACTGCCAAGAAATGCACATTGTGGCTATAGTACATTGCCGGATAAACGCCCTCAACATGATTTTTGACAATGTAAGCTTCATCTTGAGCGATCGCTAGGGCATTTGACTGCATGGCTTTGGTATATTCTCCCACACGGAAATAAATGTGGGATGGCATATGTACCAAATGTCCGGCTGCAGGTACTAGGGTTTGTAACCGGTTAGCACTTGCTAAGGCGCGTTCGGGAGTTAGTGACGCTTCTACTGCATGAATATAGTAGTGATTCGCCCCCGGATGGTTGGAGTCACTTTGCAGTACCGATTCTAAAACCGCTACAATCTCTTCGGTATCTTCTAACGGTTTGCCATCTTTAGTCCAGTGTTGCCAAGGATGCAAATCCATCAAGCTTTCAGCGTATAGTGTTTTAGCATCCAAATCTTGGGGATAACGCTTGACTAAATCTGACATCGCGTTTTTGTAATCTAGCGCCAGCTTATATAAATATGCACGGGGATTATTAGAATAGCGCTTGGCTAGGGCATTAATATAACCTTGTTCCTGTTGTGATGCATATTCAGACAACGCCACAGCTTTTTGTATAGCATCATAAGCCGCTAATTCGCGATCGCTGTCTATATCCAGGTTAATATTAGGCCCCAAAGCTAGTGCCATTCCCCAATACGCCATTGCTAAATGTGGATCTAGTTCGGCTGCATATTTAAAAGAACGCGCTGCTTCCTCATGGTTGAAAGCGTAAATTAAATTTAGTCCTTGATCGAAAAACTGTTGCGCTTGGGTATTTTCGGTAGATACCGGATGGTGATGTGTTCCCAGCCCAGATATTAAAGTATATGACTCTTGCGTGAGAGCGTAGGCATAGTCCGTCGTAGACATCGCACTACTTGGAGCAAATAAAGATAATATCAGCACCCATATTAAAAATAAATACTTCATCTTCCAGCTTTCCTTGATCAAACATTCTTCTTAGCACTAGTCATACGCCAAACCTTCTCTAAATAGGCGATTTTTTCCCGCCGAGCAGCAGTACGGTATTTTCTATAAGCATTAATACTGAGAACTAAAATAATGGGAAAAACAATCGCTGAAACTCCCACAGTAATATCAAATGCTCCATAACTTTGACTTGTATTGCCTATAGCAGCAGAATTTGTGGCAACTTGACTAGTAGTATTGTTAAACATAGATTACTCCTATTTACGGTCATAGATTTAGTAGAAAAAATACCTTTGACAGATAAGTTTTCAGGAAAGTGTGTTACTGCCAATAACTACTCTTCACCGATAACTAGACAATTTATGTAAATTCCCGCCGAATTTCAGACGGGAATTTAGACTTCATCTTGAATATGCTCAATTTCTGAATTTTGATTGGGGCATTGGGCATTGGGCATAGAGAATTAATGATTTCTCCCTTCTCTTCTTGTCTCCCATTACCCATTACCCATTACCCATTACCCATTACCGCTTTCATCAAATACTGTGTCAAAGTAAACGCATCCACACCTAATTCTGTACGTTCTGCGGCTGCTAAAATTCCGGCTTGGGAATGCCACCAGGAAGCAGTTGCAACCATATCTTCTAGGGCAATTTGTTTTTTTACGGCTTGTGCCAGAAGTCCGCCAAGTATCCCAGTTAACACATCGCCACTACCACCACGGGCTAATGCTGGGGTACTTTCGGGATTTAGCCACACTGAACCTTGGGAATTGGCGATCGCAGTTCTTGCGCCTTTTAATAAAACTATTGCCCCACTTTGCATGGCTGCTTGTTGCACAGCTTTGACTCTATCTTGATGAATATTCGGGATATCGGGAAATAATCGCTTAAATTCACCTTCGTGGGGTGTAAGTATGGTTGTAGCTTGGCGTTTTTGTAAGCTGGGGATAGTTCCCATTTGCGCCAAGATATTTAAACCATCAGCATCAAGCAACAAGGGGCGATCGCTATCTATTACCTGTTGCACAATGGGAGTACTATCTGTAGTTAAACCAGGGCCACAGGCGATCGCATCGAAGGAATTTAAATCTGTCTTTTCTGGTAATTGTAAATGAGCGATCGCTCCTGTCTCTGTCTCTGGACAGCCTACAACTAAAGCTTCTGGTAAATGGGACACTAACAGAGGTTTAATATACTCTGGTACAGCAATAGAGAGCATCCCCACACCACTAGCACGGGCACCCAAAGCGGTTAAAATTGCCCCACCAGCATAACGATGAGAACCGCAAATTAATAGTAAATGTCCTTCTTTGTATTTGTGGGTGACTGGGGGACGAGGTAACGGTAAATTTGAGATGGCTTTGGCTGTAGTGATGCGGGTAATTTTCGGCGCATCTTGAAGTACAGCTTGCACATCAGCTAAAGGAATATCAAAATCAATTAACTCAGCTTTGCCAAGATAATCTAAAGCTTGATCCTGTAGAAAACCTTGCTTCCACAAACCCAAGCAAAACGTATTTGTAGCGCGAATTGTTGTCCCTAACACTTCACCAGTATCAGTGTGTAAGCCGGAGGGTAAATCAATGCTAAAAATCGGCTGTTTCCAAGTATTAAAATGATCGATAGCAGAGGCTACAGCATCAGTGAGCTTTCTTTCTAAACCAAAGCCAAACAAACCATCAACTAATAAATCACAATTTGGCAACTGCTCAATTGCTTGATAACAGGGTATCCCTAAACTCTGGGCATATTGCAAATGCTGTGAAGTTAATTCTTTAACTTTAGGAAAAGGGTTGTAAATCCAAACCTCATATCCCTGAAAGTGTAATTGCCTGGCTACTACCAAAGCATCGCCGCCATTATGTCCCGGGCCGACTAATACCCCCACCCGAGATTTACCTGGAGGAATCATCGCCAGTAGGCGACGGGAAATTAATCCCGCCACCTTTTCCATTAAAGCTACTACAGGCATTCCCGCCGCAAATATCCTCTCTTCAATATCCCGCATCTGCGCTGCGGTAACTACGTATTGGGAAATTTCTTGTTCCCTCTGCTGAAGATGAGTCATGATTCTTAAATCCAGAGTGATGAATTGCAAAGTTTGAGGTGACTTCTCAATTTTGATTCTTCACACGGAAAATTTGTTTTCTAATTTTGAACAAGCTGGTAGCTAAATTTTTGCTTTTCAATCTTTGATGCAACTATCAAACTTTTTGATATCGCATTCCTGGGAGTTGCGATACTAAACCCATCAATTCTAACTGTAATAAGGCGCTGGAAACTGAACCAGCATCCATACCAGTTTTTTGAATAATAAAATCAAATGGTAAAGCATCAGAAGCGATCGCATTGATTACTTGTTGCAGTTCTGGTGCTAAATCTGGCAAACTCAATTGCTGGGGTGCTGATGATTCTTGCACTACATCGATTTGTGGTATTGCTCCCAGGGTTTTTAATAGTTCGTCTAATTCTTTGAGAATTATGGAAGCGCCTTGACTAATTAATTTTAAACAACCTTGGGAGGGATAATCATCTATTCTGCCAGGTAAGGCGTAAACATCTCTACCGAAATCATTGGCGTAGGTAGCTGTAATTAACGCACCTGATTTTATTGGTGCTTCGATAACTAAAATGGCGCGACTCAAACCTGCAATAATCCGATTACGCTTCGGAAAGTGACTGCGCTCGGGTGGGGTTTTGGCGGGATACTCACTCACGACTAATCCCGCAGTCAAAATCTGCTTGTAGAGTTCCCGATTTTTGGGTGGATAGATGATATCGACACCTGTACCTAAAACTGCGATCGTTCTGCCACCAGCTTTAATTGTAGCGGCATGGCTTTCGGTATCGATGCCCTCAGCCATTCCCGAAACTACTGTAAAACCGTTTTTTGCCAAGGCTGTGCTAATTTGGCGAGTCCAACGGATGCCATAATCTGAAGGTTGACGAGTTCCCACAATCCCAACTGAAGGTTTATTTCCGAGATTTTCTTGCAGTTCTACTTCACCGCGATAGTACAAACAGGCTGGTGGACTAGGGGTTTCTAATAGCAAGCGGGGATAATCTGCATCTGCTGGTGTCCAAAAATGGGGATTTTCTTCCTGGTGCTTGATCAATAATTGTTCTGGATGCAAACGCGATCGCTGTTTGACGACTTTTTCTAAAGTCTGAAAACCAAAACCCTCTACCTGCGACAATTCCGCCTTTGTGGCTTTCCAAGCTATAGACAGCGTACCAAAATGCTGCTGCAAACGCCCCAGGAATACAGCAGGGCCGTTTCATTCCCTAAAAGTCCTGAAAATGCAAGAGTTCAGGAGATGAAAAATAAGCTTGGCATTCAATATTAGGCATCAACATGGTCAAGAATTTATGACTTTTGCCCTGATATTTATCGCCAATCATATTGACAAAATACATATCCTTACGAATGAAACGGCCCTGCCAGGAATACAGGGCCAATCCCAGAAATTTGCGACCAAGCTAACCAATACGCGCGTTCTTCTCCCACTTTCTCATCCTCACAGCCGTTGGTTTGAGTATTCCCAATTTTGGCTTAGTTGTTAATGGGTAATGGGGAATGGGTAATGGGGAATGGGTAATGGGTAATGGGGAATGGGTAATGGGTAATGGGGAATGGGGAAATATCTATTTTGACTCTTGACTCTTGACTCTTGACCCTTGACAAATGACCAATTTAAGCCTTCCAATTAAAAAATTGTGCATAAATATATGCGATCGCTTCATCTAAGACTGTTCGCACACCTTGGCTGTAACGCCACCATTGCTGGGGATTGTAGTCTCTGTTGCTAGATGAGATCGCGCCTACTTGAATATGAGAGGCTAAAACTTGTTTAAATAGCAGCCAGCTTCTACGAGTATGAGCATCCCAAGAGAATAGATTGATGGATTCTCCGCTAAACTCTGAATTAGCTAACCAACGGCTAAATTCGTTAGCAGATGCATAGCTACGATCCTTAATTACATAAGGTGCTGGAACAGCTATCACTTTCTCTGGTGCTACACCTAGTTTTTTTAATGTGGTTGCGGCTACGTCTGCAAAGCTTTTATATTCGCTTAAATAACTTCCCTGCTCTAATGTTCCGCCTGTGGTAATTATTTGGCGATAATTCCCGCTTTTAAATTCAGCGATCGCCTCTTGCAGTGCGTAATCTGGTACCCATCCTTCCACTACCAATATTTTTGCTGATTTGATGGGAGCATTGACGGCTAGAAATGGATGTATATGAGTAATTGCGAAAAATAGTAAAGCCGCAACTAGCGCGATCGCAATTATCCATCCCTGAACCGTCAAAACCCACAATTCTTGGCGTTTAATTAATCGGATTTTGGGGAGTTTTAGCCTCTGACGATTGTTTCTCTTCTGCATTAACCCTTATTTGCACGCTGTTGTTTCAAATAAGTAAACACAGATTTATCGCCAATATCCGCAGGAATTGCTTGCACTGTTTTCCGCAATGCAAATACTAAAAACAAAATTGCCCAAATTCCCAGTAAAACCTGTTCTGCTGGAATTGGTAAAATCCCTACCAAATGCCCTAACAACAACAGTGGTACTGTAAAAGTCAATACCTTAGTTTCCAAACGATTGAAGCAAAAAGCTTCTTTGAAATAAATACCTGTTAGCGCTACGAAGGTAAACCCAACACCGAATAAAGTCAGAGGATGATTATAAACCGTAACAGCTAAAGGTTCACTGCTAGATAGTGCCAATCCCACTGCTGCAATACTACCAATTGCCCAAAAAGCCTGTAACATTCGGTGCAATGCCAGCATATAAATATGGATGGTGATTAAACTTACACCAAGAGCTAGCGTAAAACAAGCATATAGCGGAGTTAGCGCTGCTAAAGTTGCTGGTTGATTGTTAAACACCACCAATGCGCTAGCGATCGCCAAGCTAAGTGCAGCCACCATCAATCCAGTGCGATAGATAATTACCCCAGTGCGATCGCTTTGAGTAATTGTAAATTCCCCAAACTGACCTTGATAAACTGCTGGTGCTGATAATGTTTGTGTATTCATAGATTAGTTATGAGTCTGGATTTGTATCTCTACGATAAATCTTTCACAATCCACAATCTAAGAGACCATTTCTAAAGTAGATCTTAAGTAGGGTGTGTTACGGCTATGAAGGCATTTGGGACACAGAGAAAATGGAATTTAGCCGTAACGCACCGCCGCATGGATGATGCGTTAGGCGCTAGGATAGTTCTTTGGTGAAATCATATTGGCAACCAGCGCCTAACGCATCCTACAATAATTTTATTTTTACTTTATAAATAACCTCTAAAATGCAAAATTGTAGAACTTGTAGCCTCATTACTTGTCAGTTCAGCGGGAAAGTATCAAGAAAAAACCTTTCACCCTTACCCTTTTCCCTTTTACCCTAACCAAATTCAAAGGTTAAAATCTCTAACTCAGCAGTATTATCTCTAAACTATCTTGCCAGTTAATTTGCAATTGTGACTGTGCATTACCGCTATTGATGGCAATTTCTACCCAGCCATGACTCCCTACTAATGCAATGGCTTCTCTAACTTTGACATCGCTGTAAGTTTCACACCCCGTTATTGTCAAGCTTCGCACTTGTACGCACCAGGTTTTCCCCTGCACATAACTCCCCGGAATGTTGCTCACCAGGTTACCAAAATGGTCAATATATTGAATACAACCTGTGATAATATTTCCTATCTGTTGGCATTCTGTGATCTCTAGCTGTACCAAACTAGCTGGATCAATTTCTCGTCCCAGTTCTTGGATTGGTACACCGCTTGCTAAATTACCCCCAACTGGTGCGAAAATATCTCTACCGTGAAAAGTGTGGCTAATTTCGGTACTCCGCCAATAATTACGATTTGTTAACTCAACTGCTGCGATCGCCTGTTGTTGACTGAGTATGCCACTGAAAATGCCATTATCCGGCCCCACTAAAAATCCTTGGGGAAACTCCACTGCGATCGCCCTGCGTTTGCTACCCACTCCCGGATCTACTACAGCTATATGCACTGTACCCTCTGGGAAGTAAGGATAAGCATCCATTAAGCAAAACCTAGCAGCAGCAAGATTTTGTGGTGGTATTTGGTGATTTAAGTCAATAACCCTTAGCTGAGGGTTGATTTGAGCAATTACGCCCTTCATCACAGCTACATAAACATCGCGATCGCCAAAATCGCTTAACAGCGTCACTACGCTCGCTTTTCCATCAAGGATTTGTGATTGATCCATTGGTAGATACGATGTTCATCTATAAATATATAATAAAGCAGAAAATTCTGTAACAAAGGCTACGAAATTTGTGCTATATTATGAATACAACACAAAAAGTGACAGATGACCAGGTAATCATTATGAATACAAATAGATTACAAGCCGCAAACCAAGCCCGAGAAGCTCATAGAGAAAATATTCAAAGAAATATCGAACGTCGCCTGCAAGTAGCGAGAGCCAACGGCGACGAGAGGCTAGTTCGTCAATTAGAAGACGAAATGAAATCTTGTCGTTAAATCAACAACTCCTTGTTCATAGTTTTGTGACATTTAACCCTGCTTACGCAGGGTTTTGTCTTTTGAGGCAAATTTTTTGCCAAGATGGTTTGGTCAACAGAGAAAAGGGATGCAGTTTTATACCCATTTGCCAAAACAGAGCAACAGATGCAAAACCCAAAACCTAGATTCTGTCAAATTTTCTTAATTTTGAATTTTGCGGAAAGTTGCGTGCGGGGGTTCCCCCCCGTTGAGGAGGCAGTGCGTTGGGCGGGTTCCCCGACTTGTAGCAACTGCCGTCAAACTTTCCTTGGCGTAGCCTCTCCCTTTGGGAGAAGACGAATTTTGAATTCCCCGCAGGGGTTGACGTTTCATCCAAAAACCAAAACCGAGAGCAAGTAATGAGCCGCCAATAGTCCATGGTTCGGGAACCTCTTGAAAAGCATGGTTATCACTTTCAAAGGCTACTTGAGAACTGCCCAAAATTATCTTGTCAAATTCTTCTCCCTGACCAGCAAAGAAATTCACATAAACGTTGTCTTCTGGGCTAGACTGATCGCCGCTAGCTGTAGTACTAGGAACATTACTACCATCGAAGCTTTTGAGTAAAGTCTGACCTTTGTAGAAGGCTACACTATTGAATGCATCAACCGAACCCCAGTACAAACCAAAATAATTAGCTGCTTTAGCCAACGCAATTGTAATTGGAGAATTGCTCCCTGGAACATTAGCTCCCACCGGAGCAATTGTGAGATATTTAGTTTGATCGCCAGATGGTCTAGCGTAGTCACTGACAGTACCTTGAACTATAGCTGGTATACCAATACTTGCGGAATATTGAGCGTATCCAGTAGTTGGTGCTATGCCATTGTCAAAATTGATTGTTTTTGTGTTGGGGACGCTGGAGATTTGACCGGCCCCTGGTACTGATGTACCTCCGGTAGTTATGGTAAAAGCACTAGCTGATGTTACGGAAGACGCTAGTATACTGGCGAAGACCATAATATTACTAGCAGTTGCAATGCCAAGCTTTTGAGCTAATTGCATTATATTCTCCAAAAAATGAAGATATTCGCTGATAGCTAGGGTACAGAGTTTTTTAGGAAATAGCCACTTAGGATGAAAATTAGTAACTTGCGGTTTTACTCAAAAATCTGCAATTATAGGGTTTACGCAAGTTTTACAATGTCATGCTACAAGTTATTAAGTTTTAACAATTGGGTAATCAGTTGCGGTTTTAACATAACTAACTGCCAAGGGTGTAAGTATGCTTTCCAGTTGTGTGACAAAAGCGCGATCGCTTTCTGACCAAATCCGCTTTTGACCAAACACACAAGGTTGCAAAATTCCCCATAATTGATGATTTTGGCACAAATGAGCATGAATTAGCGCTCTATGTCCAAAATTTTCCCGTTCAAATTCTTTATTTACTACTTCTGGGCTTTCAGTCTCTATATCTTCAACATACACAGAAGGAGCATTCCGCAATGCAGCCGCAAATAAAGGATCTTCTTGGGGTAAAGACTCTGGATCTAATCTCCAGCCAGAGTCAGTAATATCCGGTATTTCTGAATTTCGCCGCCAGCAATAGGCGACTTTAGCAAACTTATTTTGGGGATTTCTCAGATACAGAAAACAGCGATCGCACTGCAAGACTTCCCCAATAATTGGCAGTATTGCTGTAAAAATCTCATCCGGCTCGCTGGATTTTTCTAAAACACTTTGTATGGATGCTGGTAAAACTAGCTTACTCATCAAAATTTGGGTGATGTTCTTCGATATTTTCTCAATGGCTGACCATCCAAAACATCATCCCCTGGCAATACTTGGCGCTTAAGGAAAAAAAGGGGAATGGGAAAAGGAAAAGACAACACCTTTAACCCTTAACCTTTCACCTTTTCCCCAAAACCAAAAACGAGCAGTATCGCATTCACCGATACAAATTCCGACCTAATACCGACTTGCAGAAATTTTCAAACCTAGTCTCTAAACCACTGTCAGCGCTTCCAAGCTACTTTCCAGCCCAGAGACTATCAGAGATGTCATTTGTAAAATTGCAGCGCGATCGCCCATCTGACAACGATCAAACAAAACATTGCCATCTAATTCTGGGTAGTTTTCTAGGGTCTGAAGTATATTCTCTCTAGCATGGAGGTTATTGTTTGCACATGCAGTATACAGTACTAGTCCTGCCATCGTGTACAAATCTAACATTGGCTCATCGCTACCTTCCATTTGGACAATGTTAGGAAACTCAGACAAAGGATGGACGAATTGCTCAAAGGTTAATTGGGTCATAGTTATTGTTGATTCGATACCGTGAATGAGTTTAAACCCAGGTAATCAGGCATTACGGCAACTTGGTGCTGTTAAAACCAAAAGTGAGATTGACCTTTGTTACTCTGAAAAAAATCATTTGTGTAGTGAATTTTATTTTTCGTAACAGAGTGTAGATGTCCATCCAAATTAGCCAGGTACAACATGAGAATTCATTAGCCAAATTTAGGCTCTATTGTTGTACAATGGGCACAAGCATATATACTTAATAACAGTGGGTCGTCAACAACCCTCAATTTGCACATTAAGGTGAGAAGCTAGCTACAAAAAATCGCAGCTAGCCCCGGGTGTGGTCTACCGTTTCTTAGTCTTCAGCCGCTTACTGCTCCATGTAAACCATACTAAGCTTGTCATTTTTTTTTGTCAAGTTGTCATTTAAATGTGACATATGAAAATGTCTTGCATTTCCGACTTCATGAGAGAAAATAGGAACAAGTACTAAATTCACCATTTGAGATATATGACTGACAGAAGGCGTTCTGATGATTACAAGCAAATAAGCGGCTATATTCCCCGGGATTTAGCCTTAGAATTCAAAAGCATCTGTGCGCGCTTGGGCATTTCTCAAAGCGACGCAATAGAGGAGATGACTCAGGAGTGGATAGCTAAAAAAATTGGTTCTCGCTCCGAAAAGCCACAAAAGCCCGAAACAATTGCTGATGTAGTCCAAGCCAACATGACAAAACTCAAGCCCTGTGGAGTTAAAAACCTACAAGCGCTGGCAAAAGGTGAAGTACTCCCAACACCAGGAGACTTCGCAATCATCACATCGGCTTTAGGTATTCCAGAGGAGGAAAGAAAAAAGATTTGGCAAGAAACATTTAAAGTTTCTGTATATCAGGATAAAGTTTCCGTGTATCGGGACATTAAGGGTGTAAAAGTATATAGAGATTCTGGAGGTGTCGAAAAAGATGAGTGTGAGTATTCTTAGAATCCTCAACTTACCGGGGTGGAATTATAAAATGTCTCATGAAGGGGTTTCAATTTTTGCCCCTACCAAGCGCGATGCCACGCATTTAGCGCAAAGCTACGGAGACGCTCTGAGCGAAACTGCATACAAAATAAATGGGAAAGTGCGGATACGCTGGCGAGGCTGTAAACAACCAATTGAATTTTTTGGATGGATGGCGACTAAAGAACCGCCAACATTGCCAGAAACTGCGGAACGGATATTGCAATATCAGGGTGCTGTGTTTTGCAGCCAGTTACAAGTTCCATCAGAGTTGTTGTACCGCATGGTTGCTGCGGCAGAAAATGAGCGCCCAGTGAGCATCGTTAGACAAGATACTCGCAAGCAGATTATTGTGAATCAGCCAATGGCTGAAATGTTACAAACGCCGCCAGAAATTGCTACTCAAAGGGTAATGACCCAATTTTGGCTACCCGAGGATTTGGCGGAACTAGAGCAAAAATTATATAACGATCGCCGATTTACCTGGACATATTCTGCTGGGTTAAACGAAAAAGCTTGGGCAATTCTCACTACCCAGTTCGAGGCTTTTGAGGTGGAAGGCATTTGGTACAGACAAGGAACTTGTTTGTCAACGCCTCAACTCGTGCCCATTCCACCTGGAGTGTTTGAACCGGCTTAAATGCATAATTTAGCTTTTTCTGAAATTTAACCAACAGTTATCAGGTGCTTGCATTCCATTAAGGTGTGCTTTATTAAAGGTTTCTACCACTAGTACAACAAGGTGCTTGCTATTAAAATTTAAGAGTAGAAATTAAACAAACCGATGTAATCAGCATTTGCAGGATTTGTCATCGGTATTTTCCGCCCTTGTTGAATATTTTGATTTTGAATATTTTGATCCCGCAAACCGAAACATTAGATTAAAGCTGCAATAAATTACAGCAGATTGCAGTTTCATGACAGTAGAAAAATTAATACCAATTCAAATAATCTTTGCAACACATCAATATGTTCTAGAGGGCATAGCATTGTCGTGCCCTCTATCTACCTATCTGTCGCGTTCTTTTTCCAAAATGGTATAGTCTCCAGTCCCTGTTACTGTCGAAAAACTCCCATTCTCAACATGAATGAGGTTGATGTATTCAAATTTGCCAAAATCAGGGAAAAAACTATACCAAGTATGAGAATTTGTGGGATAAACTGATGCCATCATTTGAGGAGTGAATGATGGTTAATCAGAAGCTGAGACATTTATTCTCAGTAGGTTTTATCAGTTGTTGTTTTTGCCTGGGTATTGGTATAGGAATTGTCATTCGCTTTGGGCAGATGCAGCGTTCAGATGCGGCTACAACACCTACAGAATCCCTGCAACTTCCCTTTGTTCTCCCTGAAAATCAGGCAAATCCTTCAGACACGATTACTATTAAAGCTGTTGGTGATGTAATTCCTGGTACGAATTATCCTAACTACAGACTACCTCGCTTTCGCGATGAACTCTTGCCAAAGTCTGTGAGAGGTTATCTACAGGGAGCTGATATTTTATTTGGTAATTTTGAAAGTAGCTTAACCAACTATCCCTACAGTGCTAAAGATGTCAGTCAAGGGCAAACTTTTGCTTTTCGTTCTCCACCAGATTATGCCCAATTATTTGCTGATGTTGGTTTTGATGTGATGAATGTAGCCAACAATCATGCAATGGATTTTGGCCCTATAGGATTTCGTGATACAGTCAAAAACCTTGCTGCTGTAGGTATTGAAACATTAGGTCATAAAAATCAGATTCTCTACTTACAAGCTAATAATATTCCGGTCGCAATGATTGGATTTACTACTTATGACTTGTATAATTCTGTTAACGATTTAGAAGCTGCTAAAGCTTTAGTTTTAGAAGCTAAAAATAATGCCAATATTGTAGTTGTTTCGATGCAAGTAGGAGCTGAAGGTACAGGGGCGCTACGAGTTAAAAACGAAACAGAATATTTCTATGGAGAAAATAGAGGCAATTCTCTAAAGTTTGCGCGCACAATGATTGATATGGGTGCAGACTTAGTTATTGGGCATGGGCCTCATGTACCCAGAGCAATCGAAATTTATAAAGGTAAATTAATTGCCTATTCTTTGGGTAACTTTTTAGGTTATCGGACTTTATCAACAGCAGCCGAGACTGGTTACTCAATGATATTAGAAGCTAAACTCAACTCTAAAGGAGATTTATTGTTTAGTAAAATTATCCCTGTTCATCTAGATAAGCAGGGAATTCCTCGAATCGATCAGAGGTTTAGAACTGTAGGATTGCTGCGTTATTTGAACAAAAAAGATTTTCCCGATAATCAAGTAAAGATTAATAAAAAGGGTGAAATAGTGGTGATGAATACCCAATAGTCAGGGCTTGATTTTTGAATTGTGAAGCACTATCAACGCAGATTAACTTAACGCAGGTGGTGCTTTTTTAAAACCTGTCAAAATCATTGCAAAATAAGCAGTCCAAGTATAGATTTGAACTGCTTATTATATAAGCAAAAAGTTCAGTAAATTACTGAATCTGCGAATAATGGGATATTTTTGTTAGCTAAGGCTTGTTATAGTTTGCCTTGATGAATAGACTCAGGACTTAATAACCTCGTGAGTATCCACTAGCATTTCTTTCCCAATTGCCACCACCAGAGCGAGCACCTCTGTCCTCCCGTGGTTTAGCTTTATTAACTTTCATTACACGCCCCATCCATTCGGCACCATCTAAAGCTTCGATAGCTGCATCTTCTGCGGCTGATGATTCCATTTCCACGAAACCAAAGCCACGTAAGCGACCAGTTTCCCGGTCTGTGGGTAATTGAACTCGCTTTACAGTACCGTACTCAGAAAATACCTTGCTGAGGTCATCTTGTGTGACGCTGTAGGATAGGTTACCTACGTAAATAGACATGAAACTCTCCAGAATCCATTGATGCAGAGATGCTTATCCGGGGAGGCGCTTGCAATTATAAATAAAAACAAGATTTATGTCACCGAATCTAACTTCTCCAATTTTATGCTATCACAACTTTTAGCTAGCGCGGCTATAAATCTTATTCATTTGTGATTATGTGTGCTACAATACGAAATTTTATTGATTTTGGCTAATTTATTGATTAGGTAATTACCAAATTTACATTCAGGTTTGGATTGCAAATTCTTCTGGAGCAATTCCCCAATTTATCCAGCAAATAGCCTCATGTGCTGATTTCATATCCGGTGGAACTCGCAAAGCATGAATAAACCCAGTGCTGGGACAAGTCATTTTTAATAAATAAATTGGCTCTTCATCAACATCAGCATCAATTTTTAAAAGCGTATATTCTGCCCAGGTATCTAATTCAATAGCTTGTAATTCTTGGCAAATTCGGGCATAACCAATACCTTGAATTAATACTCGCCGCAGTTCGGCATTATTTTCTGTTAATAACCATTGTGCTTGCCATTGCTGTGGGTGATGTTTGCCGTATTTTTCCGGTAAAGTGACACCGTGATAAGAGTAGATGCCAAATCCATCAGCATACTCTATTGCTAGTTCACCTTCTGCGTGGAGACGATTTTGATGATCGAGGCGAATATGAAGCGGGCGATCGCAGATAATTACAGCTTTATCAAAAGTAAAAATCCATCCACACTCTTTAATTAAAGATTGATATATTAACAATTCTGGGAAAATTTCTGAAAACCATACGCTAGTAATAATAAAATCATTAAAGCTGTTAATTTTACACTCTTCTTCTGGCTGAAAACATAGCCCAAAGAAATTATTTATGTAAGAGTATAAACTGGCTTGGAGAGAAGATGATAGCCGACTTCCGAGTTGCAGGTTTATTTGTTGCCAATCTTCACTTTGTAGTTGTTCATTCAGATAGATTCTGATGTAATTTTCTAGTACCAAACTTAGCCTAAACCCTAAAATGTCGGAAAAATTGTTATCTAATTTACTATAAACCAGTTCATGGAATAGGTCTTCATCGATGTTGATATCCTGGAAAACTTGAGGATATATTGAACAACTTAGATCGCTGAAGAACGAAGTTTGTCTTCCTAATTGCTCTAGTGGCTTTTCTAGCAAATCCCGTTGCAGCCTTTTTAGGTTACTAATTGATGAATTATTTAATTGGCTAACAACTTTGTTATTTAATTCCTGCTTCAAGTAATCAAGCTTGTCAAAGATAGTAGATTTTAGAGCTACATAAGGACTTTCAGAAAAAATAATCTTAGGAGCATTCTTACCACTTGCTATGTAGGCTGCTTTTACTGCTGATGCAGCTTTTTCACGATCAATTCGTTCAGTGGAAAGCGCAATTTTTCGCCACTTATCCCGATAAACTGGAATTAAAGCTTCTTGCTCAGGTGTTAACTTTTCAATCAGCGACATAGCGCCACCCTTCAGGCTCGTATTCTCGTTGAATTTTCACCATCCAATGACCTTGCGGAACTGCGATCGCACGATGTTCTTCGTGAGCTAACAAAGCAGCTTGAGAATAAACACGTAAATACAAAGTATCATTTTTAGAAAATAATTTTGCCTTTCCCTCTGTAATACGATGCTTATGCCCGGTTACTTCGCCTTCTGCCAAGGTCAAGTGAGGTATCTTTTCTCCTTCAACTTGTGGCACAGGTAGTAGAATGACATCACCTTGACGGATTGGCTGCATAGTTCAAACTCCAAGATAGGTACAAACCCCACTTCGTTTTTGCTCTCAAGTTTGATTTAATTTTGGCACAACCTTTGTGGGAATAGGGATGGGAAAGATGAGGACACAAGGTGAAAAGGTAAAAGGGAAAGGGGAACAAATAACGAACACTCAGTCCCCAGTCCCCAGTCCCCAATCCCTAATCCCCAATCCCAAACACAGGACGTATCACTCTATTACACTTCGGGGGTATTTTGAAAACTGTAGTCGCCAATTTTGCTGATATAAGTTAAAGATTGAAATAGCTGGAAATTCCAAGCCAGTGTTTTCCTACCTTATTATCTGGAAAGGACATTGCCCAAACTTGAGTGGATTTTCACCCTAATGGGCAGTTTGTGTGAAGATAAACTCACATCAATAAGCGCGACGTTCCATTTTGGCATCACGCCCAATCGTCTAAATTTCTCTGTTTAGCTTCGCAGCTATTCTTTTTTTTGAAATTTCCATGTCAACTCTCGTCATTGTCGAATCTCCAACCAAAGCTCGTACCATTCGCAACTACCTCCCATCAGGCTATCGGGTGGAAGCGTCTATGGGTCATGTACGTGACCTACCCCAGTCGGCTAGCGAAATTCCCACCGCTGTCAAAGCAGAAAAATGGGCACAGCTTGGGGTGAATGTAGATGCCGACTTTGAACCAGTGTATGTTGTCCCCAAGGATAAAAAGAAAGTTGTCACTCAGCTCAAAGATGCTCTCAAAGAGGCTGATGAGTTGATTCTGGCGACGGACGAAGATCGGGAAGGTGAAAGTATTAGTTGGCATTTATACCAGTTGCTCAAGCCTAAAGTGCCGACAAAGCGGATGGTATTTCATGAAATTACCCAAGAGGCGATTAAAAAGGCTTTGAAAAACTGCCGCAATATTGACGAGCAGTTAGTTCGTGCCCAAGAAACGCGCCGGATATTGGATCGGCTGGTGGGTTATACTCTGTCTCCTCTGCTGTGGAAAAAAATTGCCTGGGGGCTATCTGCTGGGCGCGTACAATCTGTAGCAGTGAGGCTTTTGGTAACAAAAGAACGCCAACGCCGCGCTTTCCATGAAGGTACTTACTGGGATTTAAAGGCTTATCTAGAAAAGGAAAAAGCTCCATTTACAGCCCAGTTGGTGACGTTGGGAGGCACGAAAATAGCGAATGGTAGCGATTTTGATCCCGCAACTGGACAAATCGCCGCTGGTCGCAATGTAGTTTTGTTAACGGAAGCAGATGCGTTAGCACTGCAAGAACGCCTGACTGGTAAAACCTGGAATGTCAGAGAAGTAGAAGAACGTCCTGTAACACGTAAACCTGCGCCACCTTTTACCACCTCGACACTACAACAGGAATCTAACCGGAAATTGCGCCTCTCAGCCCGAGATACAATGCGAATTGCCCAGAATTTGTACGAGCAAGGGTATATCACCTATATGCGGACAGATTCGGTGCATTTGTCAGACCAGGCGATCGCAGCTGCACGCAGTTGTGTAGAAAGTCTTTACGGCAAACAATATCTCAGTCCTCAACCCAGACAATACACTACTAAATCTAAAGGCGCGCAAGAAGCACACGAAGCGATTCGTCCGGCTGGTAGTACTTTCCGCACTCCCCAAGAAACTGGTTTAAGCGGTCGAGAACTGGCTGTTTATGACTTAATTTGGAAGCGCACTGTCGCCAGCCAAATGGCTGACTCTCGCCAAACCCAAGTTAGTATCCAGTTACAGGTGGAAGATGCTGGATTTCGTGCTTCTGGAAAGCGGATTGACTTCCCCGGCTATTTACGTGCTTATGTCGAAGGTTCCGACGATCCCGATGCTGCATTAGAAGACCAAGAAGTAATTTTGCCGAGTTTGCAAGTAGGAGATCATCCAAATTGCAAAAACCTAGAAGCGATCGCCCATGAAACTCAACCACCAGCCCGGTACAGTGAAGCTACCCTGGTAAAAACCTTAGAAAGTGAAGGGATTGGTCGTCCTAGTACCTATGCCAGTATTATTGGCACGATTATCGATAAAGGTTATGCCCAATTAGTTAATAATGCTCTAATTCCCACATTCACGGCTTTTGCTGTGACTGACCTGTTGGAAAAACATTTCCCTGATGTAGTCGATCCCAGCTTTACCTCGAAGATGGAGCAAACCCTGGATGACATCGCCACAGGTGAAGCTAAGTGGTTACCCTACTTAAAGGAATTTTATCTGGGAGACAAAGGTTTAGAAACCTTAGTCAAAGAACGAGAAAATCAAATTGATGCTACTAAAGCCAGAACAGTAGAACTAGAAAATTTAGCGGCTAAAGTTCGTATCGGTAAATATGGCCCTTACATCGAAGTAGAAAACGGTGAAGGTGTAGTCACAGCTTCAATTCCTAAAGATTTGACCCCAGCAGACCTTGACCCCAAACAAGTTGAGGTGTTGCTGCGACAAAAAACCTCTGGCCCTGACCAACTCGGTCGTCATCCTGAAACTGGGGAACCAATTTATGTCAAAATTGGCGCTTACGGGCCTTATGTGCAGTTAGGTGACAAAACTGATGAGAACCCCAAACCCAAGCAAGCTTCCTTACCAAAAGGCGTAACACCAGAAACCGTTACCCTGGATATAGCTGTTGGTCTTTTAGCCTTACCTCGAACATTAGGAACCCATCCCGAAACAGGCGGGAAAATTCAAGCGAGTTTAGGACGCTTTGGCCCTTACATTGTTCATGACCAAGGTAAAGAAGGCAAAGACTATCGTTCTTTAAAAGCAGCAGATAATGTCTTAACTGTTTCTTTAGAACGTGCTTTAGATTTATTAGCCGAACCGAAAAAGGGACGTAGTTCCAGCAGTAGCAAATCCAAAGCCGCCTTACGTGAGTTGGGTACACATCCCGATGATGATACACCAATCAACATCTATGATGGCCCCTATGGCCCTTACATTAAGAACGGCAAAACTAATGTTAGTCTTCCAGAAGGTCAATCTGTAGAAGATATGACTTTGGAGAAAGCATTAGAATTGTTGGCTAGCAAAGCATCCTCTGGAAAATCTACTCGCAAATCGAGTAAATCTACAACTGCTAAAACTAAGTCAACAACTACTAAAACTAAATCAACAACTAAATCAACTTCTAAGTCAACTTCTAAGGCTTCGGCTAGTAGTGCTAAAAAAAATGATGCCGAGGACTAGTAGACAAAGGCTGAATTCATCAAGCGGCTAGTGTGAAATTAAAAAACCTATATAGTCTTGCTGGAGACGGGTTTTTTCTCGGTGCTTGATTTACCTGTGAAGTAATAGTAGTCTTTCCTATTAATTCTCAGGTAGGAATAAATTTAGTAGTCAGAGCTAAAGTTCTGGTAGCCAAGAATTTAGCCCTAGTTGTCAGAACTTAAGTCCTGACTACATAACCAGCACATTAATTGCAATGAATTAAAAGTCTCTATCAAGATTAGTCAACCCTCTCCAATACCTCATATCAAGCAAAGCGATAGTTTCATAGCCGTGGGATTCTTCAGAATGTGATAATCTAATAGGTAAGGCAGATCACAACACAAAAATTTTATAATGTGGATCTTCCTTTAAGTTGGAAAGTGCGATCGCCTAATCAAAGGCCAGAGGTGCAAGAGTACGCCAGTTCTGCGTAGCTGTAAGTCAACATTGAGGTAGTATCTCAGGAGCAGTCAGTTAAATGGACTATATAGAAAAGGTACTGGAAAAGCTGAAAGAATTGGCGCGGAAGCTAATTGAAGCTCTGCTCGGGCCAGAAGGTGAGCCGGAACCGGAACTGATTCCGATTCCTGTAAATGAGCGTTCGCGTCGTTAATAGCCTGAAAGTGCCAGACTTGACGTTGCAGCCTTTGAGTATTTTGGTGCTGCATGGGCCAAACCTGAATTTGCTAGGACAGCGAGAGCCGGGAATTTACGGTTCGTTGACACTGGCTGAAATTAACCACTTGTTAGTAGCAGAGGGAAAGAAACTACAGGTGGAAGTTTCCCCCATGCAGTCTAATCATGAAGGAGTTTTAGTTGATACTATTCATCAAGCCCTAGGAAAACACCAGGGTATTTTAATTAATGCTGGAGCATACACCCATACTAGTGTGGCGTTGCGAGATGCGCTTGCGGGTGTAAATTTACCAACAGTAGAAGTACATTTGAGTAATATCTATCGTCGAGAAGAATTCCGCCATCATTCTTATATAGCACCCATAGCAATTGGGCAAATAAGTGGATTTGGTGTCCAAAGTTATTTATTAGGCTTACAAGCGTTAGTACATCATTTAAGGAAGGATAAAGGATGAAGTATGAAGGCTGAAGGCTGATGAAAATCTTGATACTTCTTGTTAATCTGCGGGAATGTCAAGGAAGAACCTCCTTCATACTTAACACTTCTTATTTTATATTTGATGTATGCGCCACTCGGTTGTGAGTCGATTTCGTGGGACTTTACTTGGAGCATTAGTAGGAGGAAATGTAGCCTCTGCTAGTGACAAAAAACTGTCGGAACGCTATGACATAGATAAAATAGCGGTTTTAGGGACTGAAAGTTTAATTAAACTGGGCAGATTAGATATAGATGATTGGTGCTCAAAATCTTTACCAGCATCGCCTGATTTAAGTATCAGTGATCATATTTCTGGCAAAGTGATACTAGCGACACTACCAGTATCGCTTTTTTTTCATGAAAATACATTTAAATTGCGACAAAACTTGCTACGTGTGTTAGAAATCTGGGAGGATAACCCAGTGGTACGGGATGGAACACTCGCAGTTGGGTATGCGATCGCTCAAGCCTTGACTGAAAAACTCCATATCCGCACCCTAATTCCCGAAACAATCGCCTTTATTGGTGAAACGCCAACATCTCTACCACAACAATTATTAAAAGTTCAGGCTTTGTTGGATCGGGGTGCAGGATTAGCCAGGGCGCAAGCTGAGTTGAGTAGAGAAGACAAGCTAAGTAACGCTATCGCTATGGCATTTTACTGCTTTCTGACTACTTTAGAAGACTATCGCTTGGCAATTTTACGAGCTACTCAAAATGCTGAGGTTTGGCAGCAAGACTCTAAGCGTTTACACTTACCTACTGTAAGTACAATTACTGGTGCTTTATCAGGGGCATACAATAGCACTGCAGGTATTCCTGTGCCTTGGCAGATTTTATATTCACCAGCAAACTCCACAACTATGGGATTAAGCAATTTTTCTTTGATAGTGGGATTAGCTGATGCACTTGTGGCTGTGTGGTCAGGATTGTATAATTTTGCCCTGGATTCTAGCCAATTAACAGCAGAGAGAGATACTATGTCTGAGGAAGCAGCATCGCTACCTTTACAGGTATGCGTCTACTGTGCGCCTCGCGTCATCCGATCGCATTAATGTTATTTCTACTGAATAACATTGTAGGCGTGGAACAAAAATCCTATCCTAGCAATCATCCAACCAAGACAAAATTTAGTAGTTGTTTATACTACAATTTCCCAAGAAACTCTTAACCTGACTCTGTAGGTAGGTATTGTGGCAAAACGGCCGTAGCACCCTCCTCCGAAGTTCCCTATTAATCAGGTTGGTGAATGTCAGCCTTTACCTTTAAAGGTGCGGCTACAAGAACCAAACCTGCAAAATCAGACTGTGGGCTAAATATGAACCAAATTCAGTTACAAGCAGCTGCGGTTGCTTTTGCGGGGACTTCCCCTAGGTTTGTCTTGTTTTGAGGTATCAAAGTAAGCAACTGTAGGCAGAGGTAATGAAACATCAGCGATTTTTGAAGTCCCTAACCCAGCAATTTACTCAATGGCGGCGACAGTACAAAGTATTACGTCGTAAAGGAAAATTGTTGAGATCTGTAAGCGACCCAAACAGCCAAAGCCGTTTGGGAAAAATTCCCAAAACTTTGTTGAAGAACATACGTTTGTATGTATCAACAACCAGTGACGGCATTCAAAAACCAGTAATAGCACTCAGATTAATTACTAAATCAGTGCAAGAACACCGATTGGTAAACAACATCGGTGTTAAATGGGTGCATGAAAACCGTTCCTCGGTGATTTTGGCGATCGCCATCGTATCGCTGACGGGTGTGATTGGGTACAAATCCTATTATCAACCGAAGCTAAAAGTTGATAGTGTGGCACCTGAAACCATTAAAGCCCCCCGTACAGACAAAATTGAAGACATTGAAAAAACCAAAGCACAACGCAAAGCTGCGGTGAACATTTCTCTACCCATGTTAAGGGTGGATCAGGAACTTACTGAACAAATCAACCATAATTTGCAGCAAATTCTCGATCAAGGTGATGAAATTCGCTATGCTGCTGGTGATTTTCCTTTTGCTGAAACCTTACAGTTATCTCTTACTAGCCAAAGTTATCTGCGCGCTTGTAGTGAGTCAGAGTGGAAAAATATCTTACTAGCGTTAGAAAAAACTAAAAAACAACCAGTTGGATTTTTGTTACCCAACCAAAACAGCAGTTCTACGACTACACAGGAAGCGAAAAAAACCAATGGGACAAACCAGCTACAATCTACATCCCCTCAAGCTGGTTCCCCCAAGCAAGAAGAATTAGCCCAGCCCGGGAAAACATTTATTAGCCTCAGCCCTGAATATACAAAACCAGTTAATGTTTCTAGCAACGCTGACTTGTTTAAAGCCATCACGGAACTCGAAATTTTTCGAGTCACAAATTCGGCACAAAAATATTCTTTACTGATCTCCCAAATCTCACAAGCACGGAAAAAATACCAGCTAGCCAAGGAAAAGCTATTACGTATCGAAGCTGGCAGCTCCAAAATCATATATCAAGACAATATTCTTTTAGAGTTATCAGATCAAGATTGGATAGCTACGCAAACATTAATTCGCGATATTTCTGCAAGGATTCTCGCTCAAGGTATCCCCTACGGGCTACCAGAAGATGCTTTAAAGAATACAGTCAACTTACAAGTGGAGAAATCAGAACCGCCAGCAGCGCAACCTTTAGTCACGAAAGTATTGTTAACTGTGCTGCAACCGAATTTGAAGAAAGATGAAACAAAAACCAAACAACAGGCACAACGGGTAGCAGATGACGTAGCACCGATCATGGTTGAGGTGCGAAAAGATGAGGTAATTGTTAAGAAAGGAGAAAAGATTACTCCGTGGAATTTACAGGTATTAGAGCATTATCAATTAATTGATCGGGAAACTAACTGGGCAGAGTTAATCAAGGTGACAGGTATTGTCACTACAGCAATTGGCATTTTTGTAATTGTTGAACGTCGTTTAAAAATTAAATTGCGACAACGCGATCGCCTGTTGATTTTACTCCTTACTCTCAGTACGCCAGGGATGCTGACGTTTGGCGTATCATATACTACCTGGAGTGCGATTGGTTTATTGTTAGGTAGCTTTTACGGCCCATCTTTGGGTGTCACAGTTGTGGGGCTATTGTTAGGAGTGCTACCAATTGGCATGGAAATGAGTAGAATTGTCCTAGTTTCTGGTGCAGCTGGGGGAATAGTAGGCAGTTTAATGGCTAAACGATTGCGATCGCGTGAGGAATTGGCATTATTAGGTCTAGCGATCGCCTCAACCCAGGGAGGAATTTACTTAATTCTCTTAATTCTAAGAAGTTCAGTTTCTTGGTATGTCGTCCTTCAAGGAGCAGGTTTATTTGCTTTATCCGGTTTAGCGTGGAGTATTGTAGCTTTAGGCTTGAGTCCTTATTTAGAAAAACTCTTTGATTTAGTCACCCCTATCCGGTTAGCAGAATTAGCGAACCCTAACCGCCCTTTATTAAAGCGACTAGCAACAGAAGCGCCCGGAACCTTTCAACATACTTTATTTGTAGCCACATTAGCGGAAGCCGCAGCTAAACATCTCAAATGCGATGTGGAACTAGTGCGCGCCGGTACGCTTTACCACGACATCGGTAAAATGCACGACCCCTCTGGTTTTATCGAAAACCAAATGGGAGGGCCGAATAAACATGAAACAGAAATTAAAGACCCCTGGAAAAGTGCAGCGATTATTAAAAAGCACGTTAGTGAAGGGTTAGCGATGGCACAGGAACATCTTTTACCTACCGCCATCCAAGCTTTCATTCCAGAACATCAGGGAACCATGCTGATTGCTTATTTCCATCACCAAGCACAGCAAATGGCGAAAGAAAATCCCAGTATTCAAGTAGACGACGCTGATTTTCGCTACGATGGGCCAATTCCCCAATCGCGGGAAACAGCAATTGTCATGTTAGCTGATTCCTGTGAAGCCGCTTTGCGATCGCTAAAAGATGCGACACCAGAACAAGCTTTAAATATGCTGAATAATATCTTGCGGGCGAGATGGCAAGACAATCAACTAGTAGATTGTGGACTCACACGTGAAGAAGTTTCCGACATCGCCCAAATCTTCGTAGAAGTTTGGCAGCAATTCCATCACAAACGCATTGCTTATCCTAAATTCAAAACGAATAGCGAGAAGGTAGCTAAGGGGTAGGGGAAGGGGGAAGGGGGAATGGGGAATTGGTGTTTTTTATAAGTTTTACAAAATTGTTTTGTATTTTTGATGAGTAAATTTGATAATATGTGAGACTCTACCCTAAGAATAGGCGCGATCGCTTCACTGAATTTTGCAAATCTTCGGATAACCAATCATCAAACTGCGGATAAACTGGCAATCGCGGTACTAACTCCCACCCCGCAGGTTGTAAAATCTCTCTTAACCTCTGCTCCTGAACATGGGGATAATCGGGATTCACTTCGTCTTTTGGCCCAATTCCGCCTAAATCTCTCGCCCCAGCTTCTACACAAGCCAGTAACCACTGCTCATCTTTAACTAAGTTGGGCGGAATTTGAATTGTAATCTCTGATGGTAAAATCTGCCGTGCTTGAGCAATTATTTCTGGTAATTGAAGAGGGTTAAAAGGTGGCGCATCAAAGCTTTGCTGATTTCCTGGACTGTGGGGTTGTAAAATCACTTCTTGAATGTGATGATATCGCTGATGTATTTGAGATATAGCCGCTAAAGTTTCTTCGCAATCAGCAATTGTTTCCCCAATTCCTAATAATAATCCTGTAGTAAAGGGTATTTGTAATTCTCCTACCCATTCTAATTGTTGTAACCGCACTTCTGGTAATTTACTCGGTGCGTGTTTATGAACTGTATTTAATAATTTTGGTGTTAATTGCTCTAACATTAGCCCCATTGAAACGTTAACATTTTTCAGTTTTTGCATTTCCGCAAAACTCAATGGGCCAGCATTAGTGTGAGGTAAAAATCCCATTGCTAATGCTAAATTACACAAATCATAAATCAGTTGGAACCATTCTTGGCGTTGTGGTGAATGCGGATGGACTTCACCGCTAAGAATCAAAATCTCACAAATATTTTGGTTTTGCAGTTGTTTTAAAATGCTTTCGGCAGTTGCTAAAGTCATCCAAGGACTTTTACCTGGGTTAGTACGAAAGTTACAGTATGTACAGCGATTAAAGCATTCGTAAGTAGGAACAATTGTATAAGCTGGACTATATGTAACAGTCCGAGAATTATTGATTTTCATAAGTTAACAAAAGAAAGTGCCAACACCCCGGAGGGTGTCAGCTATAAGCTAAACAGCATTGAACTTGGGCAATCGGAGCAAGCTTTCCATCTCACCCCAAAAGATTTTGATAAATTTAAGTACAAATTAGATATTTTTTAGCTGATACGCACTAATTAAATTATCAAATTTGAACGCCAAAATTCTCCATTATTCTCTCCCTCCTCTGCTTTTCCTACTCTTATTAATTCCATTTAAAATAAGGTGAGGATGAATCTGCAAAAGTAATATGCTCCTTTTCATGCTGTTTAGCATGAATATTTTTTAAGTGCTTTTTGACTGTATTAATTGTAATGTATAGCTGATTGGCAATTTCCTTATAAGAAAAGTTCGCACGTCGTAACTGCCAAACTTGTCTTTCACGGTCTGTTAGGTTGTATTTTTTAGCATCTGCAATTGCAATACTCTGGCTATACTGATTGCAATCTTCTAAAGTCACTAATAAAAAATTGTGTTTGTTTACACATAGCTGTAACCATCTAGCCCGCAAGCGTAATTTAATTGTGGGAGTGGGTTCAATTTCTGATTCGATGATGATTTTTTCATCTGGAAATAAATCTTGACTATCAATCAAAGATTGACAAATACGCCATATTTCTTCAGGAATTGGATTAACAACAGCTGCTTTGTGCGCTAATTGACGACAAATTGCACGTGCATACTCATTAGCATGAACTAAATTACCTTCAGTTGTGGCGATTAAAATGCCATCTACAAAGCTTTCAATCATCGCTTGTAGTAAATCAACTTTAGAAGCAGACTCTAAATTTTCATCTTTTAGCGATTTTTTTAAAAAATTATTGCCTAAGATAGATGCAAAATTTACGTTATTATTTTCACAAGGAAATAACATTGTCAATCTCCTCCAAAACTCAGCACGAAAGTCATACTTAATAGGTGTTGTACTGAATTTTGCGATTTGAGCTCCTGTTTCTACAATGAGTGGGTTGTAAGCCTGACAATGCGGCTGAGGTAAAAACTTGTAAGATGAAGTTTGCGTAATTTACCTGAAGCAAGGTGAAGTTTTTATTAAGTTGATTAGTGCAGCAGTTAGCGGCAAACTATTTTGACTGACGTACACTCTGGCGAAGATAATTCGCGCGCCAGTTGCTACCCTATAGGCGGCTACTAGTCTGGCGACCCGGCTATATAAAGAAAGTCTGATGAAGACTAATGAAAAACTCCTCCTACAAGGGGAGGGAGTTTTTGGGCATTGGGAATTGGGCATGGGGGAGGCAGCGCGTTGCTGGTTTCCAGTATTGTGCAAACTGCCGTCATGGGAAAGAACATACCAATGCCCTATGCCCCAAGCGGCGGGGCGGCTATCCCTCTCCACCCACAAGGGGATGGAGTTTCCCGCCACTTTCAATGAATTTTAACTGCTTTGCTGCTGCACAAGCTGGGAAAAGTCAGGAGTCTAGCTATATGCAACCACATACTATTGAACAATGGTTTCCAATTGAGCAACAGCGTAAGTACGTTAATCTATTGCAAGGACGGATTGGGATTACACGCCGCCGTGCAGAATATTTCGTGAAGCTATGGGCTTATTTACTGGTAAAACAACAGCAAGAATTAGGTAAGCGCTTACAGCAACCTTTAACAGAACTAGATTTACCAGTAGGGTTTATTCCTTGTACCCATCGCGAAGCCCAAGAAGTTTTCTATGGCGAACAAGAGCGGGGAAGCGATCGCTCTGCGGGTATGATGCTGGATAAGCTAGTAGCTTTAGGGCTAATTGAAAAAGATTTTGATGGTAGTACTACTTGTATTCGCATTCGGTCTTTAATTTCCAATCAGCAAGACTCTACCTTAGCCCCAGATGAGATCCAACTTATACCTGATTACTTCAACCCCCGAACTGATGCTATCCCCGTAGCAACGTTTCTAGCACGTAACTACAATTGGATGAATAAAAAAGCTACAGCGCTTCCCCATAGAATAGCGAGAATTATTCGGGGTTGGGCAGAACAATATCCTACAGGAATGCGGGTACTACGCCGCAGTGATACCCAAGATGCTGTAGGGTTTTATGTCTTGTATCCTGTAGCGCCGCAATCGGAAGCCAATTTCTTTATCCCAGCACGCCATAGCTTACACTTGAGTGCAACTTGGGAGCATGATCCATTTCAAATTGCCAATGTAGGCGATCGCAATTGTACTTCGGTTTTTGTTCGTAGTTGGCAAATCGATATGCCTTACAAACAGCTCAATACCGCCAGTGAATTTTTACAAGATGTCCAAAAAATATTTGTGCAGATGCAAGCCGATTTTCCTGAGCTATGCGATATATATTGTGTAGCAATTCATCCCAATGATGAAGAACTACTATCATCATTAGGCTTTCAAAAGACCAACTCAGATCCCCAAATTTATCTCAATTGGATGTATTTGCCGTTAGATAAATATTTGAGTTTGGATATTGACCAAGCAATTGCCAACTTGAAATTTGATTGATTCTATCTCAAATTGCAAAAACAATGCGATAGATCAGGCATGAGGTAAGGGTTAAAGGTTTGTTCTTTCCCTTTAACCTCCCAGTATTTACCCTGAACGCCCACTTGAACAGTGCAAAAACCTAGTATTGAAGGTTTTATCCAACTAGTCAGCCTTTATCGCCCGAATTTTCCGCAAGAAATTCGCGGGGCTGCTGCTTCACAAGTCGATGCTTTTGCTGAACTTGTCTATCAAGTTTCAGCGCTAAGTTTACCATCGGACTATCGTGATTTTTTGTTGCGAATGGGCGTAGCTGCGCCTGGGTTCATTGTAGATACTTCTCAACCAAATTGGGGCGATCGCGTACCTTGGTGTGCTTTTGTCAGAGATGCTTCACCGGAACTGGAGAGTTTGCACGAGTACTATGGTTATTTCTTAGAAGAAGGGAGAAGTCCGCCACCGCAATGTTTAGTTGTGGGGGTTTTTGGAGTGCATGACGATGAGGTTTTAGTGGAATGTCATGAAGGAATCGCGGGTAGAGTATTCCATCAAAGCTTGAACTCTAGAGTTTTTTGGTCAGAAACTTGGCTGGGACATCTGTACAAGCAAGCATTTCGCCACATGATCATCGAGCATTTAGATATCAAAGCCTACAATGGCATAACCAAAGAAGCAGCATCACAACTAGTTAATTTAGCGATCGCTTATGGCTTAGAAGTTCTCTGGTTTAGTGATGCGTTCGATTTCTGCGCTGTCAGTTCAGACTGGGAGATATTATTCCACATTGCTAATTACGCTATCTCCCCATTTTTTTATATAGCAGGGAAAAAACAAAAACAATCTTGGTCATGGATAGGAGGCGATCGCTCTAATTCCCCTACTGCTGATTTTTTAGAATTCCTCAAGCGTTCATGTGGGGAGCAATTAAATCAAATCTGGGTGTAAGCATCACCGAAATTCTGATGCTTACACCCAGCAAATGTCACTTCAAAAATTGCTAAGTACTTGATGCTTTGGCTGAAGTAAAAAATACTAGCCTCTAGCCTCTAGCCCTTTCTTATCTATCAACAGAACCCATAATTACGTCGATACTACCCAGAATTACCACAATATCTGCCACTTTCATACCTCGGAGTAAGTGAGGCAGAATTTGTAGGTTGTTGAAATCGGCGGCGCGAATTTTCCAACGTGCAGGGAACACGTTATCATCGCCTACCATATAAATTCCCAGTTCACCTTTACCGCTTTCAACACGGGCGTAAATTTCACCCTTGGGAATCTTAAAGGATGGAGAAACTTTTTTACCAATGTACTGGTAATCAAAAGCATCCCATTCCGATTTTTTCCCAGCCGCTAAACGCTTGGCTTCCAAGTTTTCATAAGGGCCACCAGGAAGTCCTTTAATAGCTTGGCGAATAATCTTCACAGATTCGCGCATTTCCCGCATCCGCACTAAGTAACGCGCAAAGCAATCGCCGGCGGTTTCCCACTGTACATCCCAATCAAAATCGTCGTAGCATTCGTAGTGGTCTACCTTCCGTAAGTCCCACTTCACCCCAGAAGCACGTAACATAGGGCCAGAAAGTCCCCAGTTAATCGCTTCTTCACGGGTGATAGTACCAATTCCCTCAATCCGACGGCGGAAAATGGGGTTATTGGTAACTAACTTTTCGTATTCATCAACTTTGGGGATGAAGTAGTCACAGAATTCTAAGCACTTATCGACCCAACCATAAGGTAAGTCAACTGCTACGCCACCAACACGGAAATAATTGTTATTTACCATCCGGTAACCGGTGGCTGCTTCCCATAAATCATAAATCATCTCCCGTTCGCGGAATTGATAGAAGAAGGGAGTTTGAGCGCCTACGTCTGCTAGAAATGGGCCAAACCACAGCAAATGGTTAGCGATGCGGTTCAATTCCAGCATAATGACGCGAATGTAGCTGGCGCGTTTGGGGACAGCTACACCTGCCAATTTTTCGGGTGCGTTAACGGTAACGGCTTCGTTAAACATCCCGGCTGCGTAGTCCCACCGACTAACGTAGGGGACATACATGATAGTGGTGCGGTTTTCCGCAATTTTTTCCATTCCCCGGTGCAGGTAGCCAATCACTGGTTCACAATCAATGACATCCTCGCCATCCAAGGTAACAATTAACCGCAAAACCCCGTGCATTGAGGGATGGTGCGGCCCCATATTCAGCACCATTGGTTCTGTGCGGGTTTCTATTCTTGCCATAGCTTACAGTGTTCTCCCGTTCATGAAAATTTAGAATTGGATCGCGTAGATGCCAACCAGACCCAAGTTATCGTGTCTGCCAAAAAAGGCTCTTCCGGGCAATACAAGAATTGCGCTTACAGGGTTAGGTTGGAGAGAAGATGGCAGCCGAGGGATTTTGGTTGATGTTTATTTTTGTTGCACTTCTTCAATTATTATATGGAGCTTGAGATGCATAGAATTGAAGTGCAAGAATTTTTTCACCAGGCTCGAGAGTCAATAGTCAAAAATCAAGATTTGGAGAGACGCGATTCATCGCGTCTGTACAAGGGTCAAAATTGGAGATTAAATCAGAATTATCGTCCATATGTTCCCTCATACCTGAATTATCGTTTTGCCATTCCATTTCAAAGTGTTGGACTCTGGACGGTTGACCCTTGACTTTTTTTATACATATCTAACTTAGCACCACGCTTGATGAGTAATTTAGCGAAATTCGAGCGATCGCATAATGTAGCGGTGTAAAATTTTGATTGCTGCTAGCGTTAATATTTCCACCTTGAGCAATGAATAATTCTGCAATTTCCTTCGTTAATTTACCATAGAGATTATGCAGGGGCGTAACATTAGAATTATTCTTAGTATTAACATCCACAGCCCCATCAATTAATAGCTTTGCTAATATAGCAAGTTTAAATGTAGATAAAATAAAAACAGCCGAGAGAGTCGATAGAATAATACCTGATAAAAATTGCTCCATAAAATTTCACTGACCAAGCCATATAAATTGATTTTTGAGCCATCAATTTATCATAAAATTGGCTACGTCTTGCCTCAGCAAATATTTATGATTGCTATAGAAATCCTTGCAGGAGTTGCAAAATTAGTTGTTAAGGTAGGGAAAAGGGAACAGGCAACGTCGCGAAATAACTCTCCCAGCGCCTAACGCACCGCCGTATATATAGTGTGTTACTGGCTCATAAAAAATCATGATTTACTGCGAAACTCTAACGCAAGGCGAAGCACTTTTAGCAGTATTATCAGGATAAATCGCTAAAGTATGATACTCAGGATTACTATCTCCATATAAAATGCGGAAAGTATATAACTTAGTTCCTTGACCTTCAGTAATCACTGTTAACAGCGTATTACTAGCATTAGGTAAACCCGGAATTGCTAATTTTTTAATTCTTCTTAATTGAATTACATTTGCGGCAGAGTTTTGGCAATCTCCTGTACTAGCTTGTTCGCCAAACTGCATACACATCGGCCCATCAAAATCTACAGTTACCTGTGATGGATCATTTAACCAAACTTTTTTAATCTTCTCTCCCGATGGAATAAAACTTAAGTTTGTACCTTGTTGATACCAAACTGTAATAGTAGGTACTACTCCACTTAAACCTTGTGCTTGACAAGAAAAAATTGAACGGAGAACAGCATTTTGCGCTACTGCACGTCCTGCTAATAATAAAACTGCCGCAGCAAAACTTACAGAAGCCAGAGGTAGGAAATAGGGATTCTTCAGGGGGTTTGCTAATTTCATGGCTCTACTGGGGACAGGTGACTGGGGACTAGGGATTGGGGATTGGGATGAGGGAGAAAATGGCCTTTAAATCTTGACTCTTGTACAGACGCGATTCATCGCGTCTCTGCAACCAACTAACGAAGAATGAAGCATTTTTCTACTTCATTCCCCATCATTAATATTTAAAACTCAATTGGTTGATTGACGTAAATTTCTACTTCTGTACCGGCTGGTAAAAACCAAACGTTGGTACGCTGCATCATTTCAGCAGCAGCCTGTTGATTGCGTTGAGCAATTTGGGGAACTACGGTGTTCATCCCACCTTCTAATATGCCAGCTAAGAGGTTGCTTTGAGGATTGGTACTGCTAACAACAGTACCGCCAGCATTGGTAGTGACAACTTGAGATTCACTCCGATTCATTAATTCGGCGGCTTTACCCAAACCACCTAAGACAAACATACCTAAATCCATACCCGCAATAGACGAACCACGATTGGGGAATTGTTGCGCTAGCAAAGGTTTACCGTGGGCACCGCGAATAATCATGGCATTGGATGGTAGACTATGTTCCGTAATTCCATTACCATCTTTTGCGATCGCTTTCACTACATCTAGCTGTAGTAAGCCTTGTTCGGAAAGCGAGCGAATTTCTGTCAATAACTCAGTCCCCGCAGGTATGGCGACTTTACCATCTGCACTTTTTATGGGTGCTTGTAGCTGCACTACGAAAGTGTTTTTGGGTTTTTCAGAATCGCTGTTAGCACCTGCATTCATCGTTTCTCCAAATACAGCCGTTGCTAAGACACCTTTGATACTACTCCCAACTGCGATCGCTTTGTCACTCTGTTTTGCTTCTTTGCTAGCAAGTAGGGTTGAATCTGCTGTTGGATTTTCCGTGTTAGTTTCTGGCGTTGGCGTGGCTTCAGGCTGGGAATTATTTGCCTGTTGCGCCATCTCCGGAGTATTGGTATTAGGAGTACTGGCTGTTTCGGAATTATTGCTACTAATTTGACCATAACTCCCTAACTTAGCTAAAGTTGTCCACATTTGATATGGGTCTAGTTTAGGTTTAGGAGTAGCGTTAACGGCTGGCTTAATTTCAGGTTTAATCTCTGGCTGTCTAGCGACTATTTGGGGTGGTGGAAAAGGTTGTGGGTTGACGGCTGTTTGTGGAGGCTGGGGTACGTCAACAATACGTTCAACTGTCACTATCCGAGGCGCGTTGCTTTTAATTGCAGGCCTGGATGCAATTGGCTGTGATGGTATCTGTATACCTCTAAGTTGTTGTTGTGCTAATTTCACAGCTTCAGCTTGTTCTGTCAGCGCTAATTTAGTTTTAAGAGTCTCTATTTCTAATTCTGGCTTTGGAGATTCACTCACTACCGGCGATTTCACATCTGGAGAGAGATTCTTCTTTTTCGACTTTTGACTGCTACCACTCATCATCTGCGTTAAAAAGCCGCCAGCAACCAAAACTACAGCCAAGGTTGTCGTACCCACTAACCCTAGCTTCGCAAAGGGATTAGAAGAGAGAGATTGCTCAGTTTTCACTGCTTCTGGTTGAGCAATTGGTGGTTCAAAGATAACTAATTCTTCTGCTTCTTCATCACTTGTCAAGGGTAAATCTTCATTTTCCAAGCCAACTAATTTGGCCATTTTTAATTCCCAATCTAGAGACTCTAGTTCTAGTGGGTAATTATAGTTGGTGGAAGTTTTTGCTGAACTTGAATAGGGAGTCATAGGGAACCTTACGGTAATTTTTCAGAACAACTTTTATCCTGGAGGTCACAAATTTTATAAATTTTCAGTCTCGCCTCACCAATGCGGTAAGCTGCCAATTGTAATGGCACTGGTGCATTAGGTAAGGAAGCGACTTCTTCATCTGCGGCTTGGACAAAAATTTGTTTGTTAATTGGTTTCGATTCACCAAGTCTATCGGAGCCATTAAAAACTAATTGATTAGCCAACATTTCAACTTTCCATTTCCCCTCAGCTATTTGTGTGGGTTGGGAAATTCTTTGAATAACTAATATCTGCTCAGTTGCTCGATTAAAATTTTCTAATTGTTTATTAGCAGTTAAATTAGTAATTTCTGTTTGGAATTTAGGTTGAAATTCTGGCGTTACCAATTCGGAACTAATATCCCAAACTGTTTTTGGCGGTTGTTTTTCTGACCAAGTCAGCATCAAAGTCATGGCTTCACCCACGAAGCGCCGAATTGTTTCTGGATACCGTTCAATATTTTCTTGAGGGTCTACTGTAATCGCTTGACCATCAATTAGTTGCACTAGGCTCTGCAATGTAGTTTGCTTATTTAGCTGTTGCAAAATTGACCAGTGAAACATCAATATCAGTAAAGTTAACAGATGCAAGCCCAATGTGGCAACTGCAAATAATGGTAAGATGCTAGTTTTTTTATTTTCGGTCTTAAGTATTTGCATTGCTGCTGAATTTAAATTAAATAAAATTTATTATCTAGTAAATGAACCAGTGTTTGGTGCTTGTAGACATTGGTTAGATGTAGCACCATTGACGTTATCATAGGCATCTAGCAAACATAAATTCCGCATCTCATAGATTTCTAATCTATCTGTTCTGGTGCTGTATATGGCTTTTTGCATATCCGTCATTTTCTCAGTTTGGGGATAATCAAAATAATCAACAGCCCGCACTAACAAATCTTTATTAAAAGGTACAATTAATCTTTGATTTTCAGACTGTTTCGTTTGAATTAAATCTGCTACCATCCCCACTTCCCATTTCCCAGGTGCAATTTGTTTGGGAGGGTAAATTCTTTTAATGACTAATTTTCCAGAAATAATTTGATTGGAATTACTGGCGAATACCTCTGGTGGTGTCATATCCGCAATTTGACTTAAGAAACCTTTGCGGAAATCTTCAGAAAAGGCAAAACTCGCCACCCAACTACTAGTAGTGACTTTTTGGCTACCACTAGAGGGAGTTCTAATCAGAATTCCTCTGTCTATTTGCGGTTTACTAAATTCTTCAATACTTTGTGGTGGTAAGGTTCCCGACCAGTTAAAGACTGCTATCATCGTTTTACTGACGAATTGCCGAATCGCTTCAGGATCTCTAGCTAAATCATCAGTAGCCGTGACAGCTTTACCATCAACCATTTGCACGAAATTCGGCTGTTTGCGGACACTGAGTTTTTGGATATTCAATCCTTGCAAGATTAAGAATAGTAAAACAAACAAATGCAATCCAAAAGTTGCGATCGCAAATGTTGTCAAAATACTTCCTGTGCGTTGTTTTTTCTCTAATAGCCTGACCATTTATATCCTCTGCTTTACCCATGAAGTTGCATTACTAATGGCGTTAAAGACTGCAAACCCGCCAGCCGCAGCCACCAATAAAGATAAAATTGGTGCCAAAATTCCCAAAAAAATCATGAACCACATTAAATCTGGGTCAGCATTCGCATCTTGCGCTGGGCCGTTAACAATTACGGCGGCTGTTAAAACAGCAGTAATATTAAATGAAATCTTGGCAATTCCTACAGCAATAAACCCCGTCAGCCAAGCAAAAATCGGTTTACCTGCTACAGGTAGTAAGGAACCACCTACCGCTAATGGCCCTAAAGCTGCTATCAGCAACATGGTAGCCTCCATCAAATTTTGGAAGGCATATTGTAAGGAAACTAAAAAGTTCTTAATACTTGTTTGAACTGTAGAACCTAATAAAGCATTAAAGGAAGTTTCTGAAACATTCCCTGTACCATAAGCAATCTGATTGACTTTATTTTCTAAACGTTCAATCCAAGTTTTATTGCCGTATAAATTTTTATATTCTTGCCAAAGATTATTAATTTTTTCTGTAGCTTTGGCAAAACATTGTGATTGTTGTTCGCCCTGTAGCGATTGACAAGGACGCAGCAAAGCACCAGCAACCTCTTCTGCAACACTCATATTCAGTGCTTGCTGATAAACAGAGTTAGCATCTGCGGTAGTGACTACTTGCTGGTTAACAGAATTAATAAAGTTGCGTACACCTAAAGTTAAATTAGAAAGAATACTGCCATTCCCAGAATTATTTAATAAAATCACCACCACAAACGGCCAAATCATTGATGAAATGGGCCGAGAAAACTCACTTTCCAAAACATCCTTTAACCATTGCAGTAGAAAAAACAATAAAGTTCCTACCGCAAAAAATATACCTAAATTAGTTAAAGCCCCATATATATTTTCATTGGGATTATTCTGCAATAAATCTAGCCATTGCTTGTCCCAACTTTCGGCAATACTTCTGGCTGTTGTTGCACCATTGCCGATAATATCATCAATCCCTGTTGACGCAGAGATTTGTAAAATATAAAACTGCATAGACCTATCAATCGGCGTTAATCGGCGTTAATCGGCGGTTAATTCTCTTATTCATATACATTTATTCCTATGTAATACTACCCAAACAAACGGTATTTCGGAACTTCCAAAAATTAAATTATCTAATTTTCGGATGGAAGACCATAATTTTATTCTTCCTCCTCTGCTTCCTCTGCTTCCTCTGCCTCCTCTGCTTGCCAAAGCGATTAATTGTTTTACTTGTTAGCCCTTTACTTCTCTTTTCTGCCCAACAAATCTATTTGAGAACTTGTGCGTAATAGCCGCGCCGCCTCCGCCGCCGAATCAACTCGGCGAGAGCGGTTATTCTCATCCATTTGCTGCGAAATATTTGCTAAATTTAAATTAGAATATTGCAAGAAATGATTTACCTGCATTGTCTGAGCCAGGTTTTCGCCGACTATTTTTGATTGTTCGTTTTGAATCCTAATACTCTGCATCTGTAAATTAGATTGACCAGCACTTAAGAGAGCGCTTAAACCCGGAATACCCGCCGCAGCTATTTGGCTAGCTTTTTGCTGTAAATCGTTGATAAAAGTTTGGTTAGTTTCATCTGCTTGCTGGGCGATTTTGGCAATATTTTCGAGGGTATCTACTGTATTTTGCAATTTAACTTTAGTTCTAATTTGCCCATTCTTACCTAAATTACTTGCTACCGAACTGCGAGTAATTAAGCGGTTAAGTTCATTATTAACTGCTTCAGATTTCAGAACAGGATTATTATCAAATCTATCTGATATCGAGTAGAGAATAATATCATCACCCACCTTTTCACCTGCGGTAATTGGGTTAGGTAAATTCAGTTGTCCTGTAGAGTTAGTGATGGCATTTTGCGACTGAATTTCTACAGGCTTTAATGTGCCACTTAAATTATTTTGGAGATATCTTTGTAAATCTCCTGAGTAGGATTGAAAATCAGTTAAAACTTGGCCTAATTGCCCCATAGCTGGTAGGGTAACCAACAATCCTAAACCCAAAGTCAATAAAAGAGTTTTTCGCATAGTTTTTTCCAAGAAATTTTTTAACTTCCACGTAATGAAGCTACTAATTGTCGTGCAAATGCCGAAACTGCTTCATATTTATCGCGGTGTTGTTGCATCGCCTGTTGACGTGCAGTTTGTTCGTGGGGGTTGTTAGCCACAACTGCTAGTTGTTCGTAACCGGGATAATAGCGACAGAAAGTATAAATGCCGTTATCATCTAGCAACCATTGGCTATAAATTCCTTCTTTACGGGGGAAAAAGCTTTCAGAAGCGTTCCGCGCAATAATTTCGCGCGGATATTTCAAAATATTGACAAAACTATCAACTGCAACTGGCTGAATCCGACCAATTAATCTTGTAGTCAAGTTTTGCAAAATTTTAGATGCAGCTGGCGATTTAGCAATTGTATCGGGGTCTTGTGCCGATAAAATCACCCGAATCCCCGCTTTTGCACCGTTAGCGCAAATTCTGCCGACTAAGTTAGCAATTTGGTCAAATTCAAATAGAATTGGGGCTTCGTCAATAAAGAAAATCGAAGCTGGACTGCTGAGTGCGCGTCTTAAAGCTGCGGAGTATGCACTTAAGGAAAGTACCGCCGCATCTTCACTATCAGATAAATTTCGCAGTGCAAATACTAAGAGTTTGGCATCTGTACGGAAGCTAGAAGGTGTAGAAATCGATTGTCCTACACGACTAGAAAGCCAAAACCGCAAGCGCAGTTGAATTTGACTTAATGCATCCTCAACCCTTCCACTGAGAGAATCGATTTCCAGATGTTCTGGGGAACAGAAAGTGAGAAAATCCTTGAGAGTCGGAGTTCTTTGCCAAGCTGGACTACCAAACCCGCCAATCATGGCTTCCCGATAACGCTGTTGAATAGTGCGATCGCTAAAGAAGGCAGTTAGTGCTAAGTTAATCAGGGAACGGACAGTTTGTCCGAGTAGCTGGTTTTCTGTAGATGACCCCAATACCATCGTCATCAGTGCCGATTCCAAAAAGGCAGTATAATCGAGCATCCGGTCTCGCTGTTCTTCCGCACTCAAAAAACGCAAGTCTGGTTGCTCAAATAAATTATTTGATTGTTTAGAAATATCGAAATACGCACCATTTTCCTCCATAAACTGGGTGTAGTCTGTGAAGGTAGATGTCCCATCTGGTTTAGGAAAGTCTAATGCCACAACCGGAATGTCATGGGCTAAAGCTTGGGTTAAAATCCCCGAAACTAACACTGATTTACCCGCCCGCGTGGTGGCAAATAAAGCTAAATTTTTATGTTGGGTAAATAAATCTAAATGTACAGGGGTACCACCTTCGGCAGCAATTAATTCAAACCCTTGATTATCTCCTTGTCTTGTCAGTACCAAAGGCATTAATCCCGGTACTTCACTTGTTAAATATAATTGTCTACGATTGAAGGGTTTAACTAATAACCCTTCCCAAACTATCGGTAAAGATTGCAACCAAATCTTCCAAGCATATTCTGTTTCCCGAATTACCCTGGCGGGACGTTGAAAACAGTTTTCAATATATCTGGTAGCTTCATCTAACTGTTCGACAGTTGGACGATGCACAAAAATAGCAATCCCCGTATATATGGGTACAGCTCCTTCATACAATTGTTCTTGGGCTGCTACCGATTTCTTTAATTTTAATTGGGCGTTAACATCAATAGTTCTACTCTTTTCTTGAGCCATAAGTGCCGTCATATTTGACTGTTTCAAGACTCGTTGTAAGGTAGTTTTGACCAACGCCGGATTTGCTGCAGTTAACTGACAAAAAATCTCAGTATCTACAACTGTTTCTCGAGAAAGTAATTCCCATAAATAGCGTAATTGCGAAGTTTTATTTGCCCAGCCACCGGGTTTTTCTAAAAATGTCAGCGCCCCAATATATTTATTATTAACATTCACCCAACGACGGTCTGCACAAGGTACCCCAGACTCCATCAATAAGGTTGTACTGTGAATATTGTCTACTAAAAGTTTTGTACTCGCTAAATCTGAATAAACTTGTTCATGTAATCCATTTTCATCTAATATCAACAACTGGGGAATATCTATGGGAGCAGTATCATTAAATCTCCGCCAAACTTCTCCCCAAAGTTGTTCTGCATTTAAAGGCTTAATATCCAAGCCCATTTTGTTAGATAAAAGTTGTTCCCAACGCCCAAAGCCTTGTTTATAAGCATTGGTAATTACAGTTTCTAGGCGTTGGTTTTGCACTTCCGCCATATCGCCTTTAAATTTCAACCACCAAGCTTCGGATCTCGCTAACAGTTTTTCAATCAAATCATCAGCTTCCGAAGCATTTGGTTCGACAGTGTAAGTGACATAAATCCGCAGAAATTTCGGCTTGCGAATCCCCGCATTATTTAATTCTTTGGTTCTAGCTCGTTCTGCCATCAATAAATATTTGATATCTTTTGATGGACTCTTTTTCGCTAAATTGGCTAATTCTTGTTGTCGCTGTTTGTCGTTAATAAATGACCCTAAATGCAGAGTCATTTTTTCACCATTAGGAATATCTTTTAGCCCAGCTTCAATATTGTCAAAAATGGTATCTATTTGTTCGGCTCTTAAAGTCGTATGAATACCACGACATTCAAACCCAAACACAAAGCAAAACCTGTCTTTTTGAGTACCTTTAGTTAAAATATAAGCGCCAATATCACGTCGATTGAAACTGACGCGCAGCATGGTTGCTAAATGTAATGCATCTTCAAATGGTGTTAACCGAGTTGCGTTTTCGGCGATACCGATGCTTTGTTTTCCGATTTTTTGCTTCATGATTCACTTCTAACAAGCTTTGATAACGAGCAAAGCCTCTAGTCCAAGCCGGAACACCAACAAATTTACTTAAAAAACTCCAACTCCTCCCACCAGTTAATATCCACCAAGTAGCCATTCCCCAGCCAGCAATTAACACTGTCCATAACCATTTTTGAAATTCGTCTTGGAACAGTCCTCCAAAAATGCCATTGATAATAAAGTAAGCAGCTAGTGCAATTACTGTCCAAGGAAAAATTTGGTCTGCTGGTAGTGGCCCTAATGATGGTTGGCTTCCTAAAATTTGATTAACTGGACGAAAGTCTTTATCTGGCTCTTGAGACATCACTAGGTAAAATTAAAGCTAATTTGTTATTTGGTATTTGGAGAGACGCGATTAATCGCGTCTGTACAAGAGTTAAGAGCTAAATATTAATTTGGAACTTTGAATTTTTTATCCCTCGCCTCTAGTCTCTAGATTTTAGCCTCTTTACTTATTAGTATTGCCAATAACAAAGCCTGTTAAAACATCCGCAATTGTGACAGCAACTACCACTAACAAAGGAGTTCTAGCAATATTTTGCCAATCTTCGTCTTTACGGACTGCGTTCACCACACCAATCAAAGCAACAGCAATATACAGTAAGTAAAGTGCCCGTAAAACGTTAAATACTAAACTGACTGCGGTTTGAGTACCACTACCGTTACTAGAACCTTGGGTGAGAGTATTTTGAAAAAAGTCCTCAGCTTTCTTAAAAAATTGTGCTTGTGCTGGCGCAGCAAAATAGTCTAGCCAAAATAAACTCAACACAATGACTACAGCTAAGATTTGCAGTGGTATTAACGATTTAATTGGTAAATCACAGTACTGTCCAATTTTGTGAGTAATAACGGCAATTAAACTGCCTACTAATAAACTCAAAAGTAATATAGGACTCTTCAGGCTAATAACACTTAAAAATACCGCGCAAGCTAGTAAAAAGGGTACTGATTCAACTAGGATCAGCCACCAGTATCTAAGTGTCCCTCGGAACTTCGTTCCTACTGTTACTATGCTGCTTGTTAAGCTTACAAATAATTCCCTTTGAGGAGCGCTTTGCTTAGACATTTGACTCGTTTCCCAATTGATTATTTACCTCAGATCTGTCTGTCATCCAGAACTTATCATCTCATATATGAGCGATCGCCAGATTTATCGTAAATTTACAGTTGTCAGTTTTGTCAGGCGTGCAAAGCAACACATCATCTGCATGATAATTTTTGTTCACTATTATAAGTGTAGAAGTGCGATCTCTCATCGCCAGGTATTTTTTGCTGCAAATGTCCATAAAAACTTACTTCTCCAAATAGCTGATGAATTTGGTCTCCGCTTCAGCACTATTTTGTGTCATGGTTATTGACAACTTCAGTCATGCAAATCTGAACAACAGCAATTTGACTGAACTTAATAGTGAATTCACGGTGGTAAATGCCAAATCTCAGGGGAAGTACTTAACAAAAATTAAACTTAACTCTCTTCCCGTACCCTGGAGCTTTATTTCAAGCCTAGTTTAATACCTGGTACTGGTATTTCAAATGAGTACTAATACTCACTAGTATATATGAACATAATGTAAACTGCTACTTATAAAGGCAAATAAAAATCCGCAAATCCCGTGATTGGCAATATGTTACCCCGCTACAGGAGTAGTGAAAAAACTTCATCAAATCCTCAAAATTGCAATTTGTTAAGTTTTGTCATTGGTCATTTGTCATTGGTCATTGGTTATTTGTCATTTGTCATTTGGTATTGTCTACCTTATCTCCATTCCCCATTAACCATTCCCCATTCCCCAGTCCCCATTCCCCATTCCCTTTTAAACATGAACCTAGATTCACAGACACCGCAAGATGCAGAAGAACCGATGTTTTCACATATTCCCGTATTAAGCCGGGAAATTATTGAGGGTTTGGCGGTGCGTCCTGGTGGTCATTATTTAGATGCAACACTAGGGGGCGGTGGTCATAGCCGCTTAATTCTAAAAACTGCTGAGAACGTACAATTGACAGCAATCGATCAAGATGCAGATGCTTTAGCCGCAGCACAGAAGTATTTAAATGAATATCAAGACCGTGTTAACTTTGTTCGCAGCAACTTTGCGGCTTATGATTTTACACAAAGTAACTTTGATGGTATAATAGCTGACCTAGGTGTTAGCTCTTACCATTTAGATACACCAGAGCGCGGTTTTAGCTTTCGTCATGCTGCTAGCTTAGATATGCGAATGGATCAAAGACAGTCATTAACTGCAGCAGATGTAATTAATGATTGGGATGAAGCAGAACTAGCAGATATCTTTTTTAAATACGGTGAGGAAAGATTATCGCGGCGCATTGCCAGACGCATTATCGAAAGACGACCGTTGCATAATACCGTGGAATTAGCCGATGCGATCGCATCTTGTGTTCCTGCTAAATATCGTTATGGCAGAATTCACCCAGCCACCCGTGTTTTTCAAGCGCTGCGAATTTTCGTCAACGACGAACTAAAATCCCTGGAAACCTTCTTAGATAAAGCACCAAACGCCCTTGTCCCTGGTGGACGGATTGCCATCATCAGCTTTCACAGCCTAGAAGACCGTTTGGTGAAGCATAGCCTACGTAATTCCCCATTATTGCGAGTTTTGACCAAAAAGCCCATCACAGCTCAAGAAGACGAACTCAATCAAAATCCGCGATCGCGTTCCGCTAAATTGAGAATAGCGGAGCGGAGGGAGTGAGTGGGGACTGGGAAAAAGCAGGGGAGCAGGGAGCAGGGAGCAAGGGAGAGATTGTTAATTCCAATTACCCATTACCAATTACCAATTACCCATTACCCATTCCCTACTTTTTAAAATATCTCGGTAATTCAATGCGAAATGTGGAGCCTTCGCCAACAGTGCTGGTGACGCTGATGGTACCTTGCATCATTTGCACTAATGATTTAGTGATGGCTAACCCTAAACCCATACCTTCATAGAGGCGGGTATTACTTTGATCGACTTGTCGAAAGCGATCAAAAATATACTCAATGTCAGCAGGAGCGATCCCAATACCTGTATCTTCAACTGCGATCGCAATTTTATCAGCAGTGATTTCCCAGACTTTTACTTTAATGCTACCTGCAGCAGTGAATTTAATAGCGTTTAACAACAGCTTGACTAAAATTTGTCTGAGGCGATCGCTGTCGTTGACGATTAAGGGAAAATTGAGATTAATCTCTACTTGCAGATTTAGTGATTTTTCCTCAGCTAGATAACTGTGTTCAGCTAGGGTAGTTAACACCAAAGTCTCTAAATTAAATTCTTCTGTATGAAACGATAGATTACCCGCTTCCGCATGAGCAAAGTAAAGCATATCGTCAATAATGGACAATAAATGGTTACCATTATTGAAAATGCGCTGGATCATCTCCGTTTGTAACTCAGATAAGGTAGAGTTACGCTGACGCAACAACACCTGTGATAATCCCAAAATCACATTCAGGGGTGTGCGGAGTTCATGGGAAGTAATAGCTAAAAATTGGGACTTTAACTCGCCTGTTTCTACAAGTTGTTGGTTTTTTAGCTGAATTTGCTGGTGAATTTTTTCAAGTTCGAGATTTTGCGCTAAGAGAATCTCATTTTGTCTGGCTAAACGTTCTTCTCTTTCTTCTAAAACTTGGAGCATGATCGTATTATTGATTGCGATCGCTGCGACCTCAGCTATTACATCTAAAAGGTGTTGTGCAGCAGTATTAAATGCATGGGGATTTTTCCAGTTACCAATTGCCAGAACTCCCACTTTGCCAGCTTGTACCGACTTAATTGGTACGGCATACATTGATGCAGGTGTGACAGATGGTAAGACTGGGACACAAGGAAAAAATGGACATGAGGAAAAGCCGTCAATTATACAGTCTTTATGTACCTGGCTTGCTTGATATATCTGGGATATACCTGTAGCAAATACTTGAGCTAGTAACCCTGACTTGGTATTGAAAGGTTGATCGTAGGAGATTGATTCTTGTTGTTCACCCCACAACTTATCACCAATATCTAAAGAGTTATTGAGTTTGAGAATATGTAGATTTTCTGCACTAATGCCTGTTGTGGTGATTAATTCTAATTGTTGCGATTGGGCATTATATAGGGCTATCAAACAAAATTGAGCAATATCAACGATATTACACGCTTCGCTAGCTATCACCTCTAAGAGGTCAGGTAAATGTGTGATTTGCTGGTTGGTGATATTAGTTAGCATCTGAAGTATCCCCAGTTGTTGAGGTAATTGGGGAGAGATGGGTTTATTCCCTATATCGGTGTGCTGTCCAGTTAAAATCATAATTGCCTAATGGCTATTTACTTCCATATATGTTGCATCTGGCTCTCTCGCAGCGATTTTTATTGAAAAATCTGCTCCCAAAATAAAATTTTTTTACACCTAGGCTTTAATTAATTTTGGGTTGAGGATAATTCCAACAATATTCACTTCGCAGACGCATAAAGGCTCATCTTAAATATAGCTTTTCCCAACTTAATGAGGTAAATTTTTAAAGCTAGTAACTTTGTGAAACAAGATTTTATTAACCTCAGTATGCTTAAGAAAAACTATCAATCTTTTCTTTGAATTACCTGGGTATTGATGATCGCATTTTGCGCCAGCTTGCTTGCATTCGCAAGCCGTTACTATCTCTTTATTGCATAAGCGTTCTCCAAGATATTCTCTAATCGGCTCATTAATTTTTCGTAGATGCCGATTATTTTATCAATTTCTTGCGATCCTTACCTTATATTTTTATCAGTGGTTATACTGATTTTTAAATTTAATTTTCTTTATCTCTTATCCCAAAAATATAGATTTTTATGCAAATCAATTAACATTTTTCTGAGAATTTTTGCTGCTTAATATAGACAAAACTTGTATTTTGAAATATATTTGAAGGATTTTATATAAAAACTGTAGTTATTAATCAATAACTATTGTTATCTCTTTCAAAACTATATAGTTATAGCAGCTATATATGATTTGCGAAAATAGAGATGCTTAGATACTTTAATTCTTGAAAATTTCGGGTATCTTGTGATTCACAGATTATTAATTATTGCTGTTATTGCTCGGCATTGACATGAAAAATTTGCTAATTAATTCGCTGTTCACAGATAGGAATCACATTTTATTTTTGCGGAGGTAGTCTGTTCCCTCTTACCTGTTAAAACTTACCTTCCTATGGCACTGGCGCTGCGCGAAACGCACCATGTAAATAATTTCTCTCAATCAAATCAGAGCAGAAAGAATAACTAATGGCAGAGGATATAGGGACGTGGCTATTTTGACATAGGCAGTAGCATCCATTAAACTACCCCTTGCAAATCAAAACAGAATTCCTGCCAATGCATTCCACTGAACAAACTGCTGTACCTACTCGCGTTATTGGTCTAATCAGTGGCACGTCTGTAGATGGTATAGACGCTGCCTTGGTAGAAATTACTGGTAAGGATTTAGATCTCAAAGTAGAGTTATTAGCCGGAGAAACATATCCTTACCCCCCAAATCTCAGAGACAAAATTTTAGCAGTTTGCGCTGGGGAAGCCATCTCAATGGCAGAATTGGCAGAAATAGATGATGCGATCGCCTTTGCTTTTGCTCAAGCTGCCCAAAATATTCAAATTGGTCATCAAAGCGCAACTTTAATCGGCTCTCATGGTCAAACAGTTTACCATCGGCCGCCCGTGAATGGCGGACTGGAGACTGGGGGGACAAGGGGACAAGGAGACGAGGGAGAAAGAACAAATTACCAATTACCCATTACCAATTACCCATTACCAATTACCCAACCCAAACCTCTAGGTTATACCTTGCAAATTGGTCGTGGTGCTTTAATTGCTCATCTTACGGGAATTACCACTGTGAGTAACTTCCGTGTTGCGGATATTGCGATTGGGGGACATGGTGCGCCCCTGGTTCCTAGAGTTGACGCTTATTTACTCAGCCATCCCCAAGAAGCGCGTTGTGTTCAAAATATCGGTGGTATTGGCAATGTTGCTTATCTACCCCCTCGCCGTGATGATTGGCTAGAAAAAATTCGCGGGTGGGATACTGGCCCGGGAAATAGCCTGTTAGATTTGGCTGTGCAACATCTGACAAATAGTGCTAAAACATACGACAAAAACGGACAATGGGCAGCAAGCGGTAATCCTTGTCATCCCTTAGTAGAAGAATGGTTGACTCAAGATTACTTTCATCTCCCACCCCCAAAATCTACGGGTAGAGAATTATTTGGTGTAGCTTATTTGCAACAGTGTTTACGAGATGCTGAAGCATACCAACTCAGCGCAGCAGATTTACTGGCTACCCTCACAGAATTGACAGCTGCAACTATCGCAGAAAGTTACCGGAATTTTTTACCGCAATTACCTGATCGCATCCTATTATGTGGTGGCGGTAGTCGCAATCTTTATTTAAAACAGCGTTTACAATCATTATTGCCATCTGTACCAGTCATGACTACCGATGAAGTTGGCTTAAATGCAGATTTTAAAGAAGCGATCGCCTTTGCAGTTTTAGCCTATTGGCGACAGTTGGGTATTCCTGGTAACTTACCTAGCGCTACAGGTGCACCTCACGAAGTCCTTCTAGGCGAAATTTCCCCTGCTTATAATGTTTCAGTTTCAAGTTAGTAAATTTAACCAAGCTGGGAATTAAATAACATATAGGTTAAAGGGAAAAGGTTAAAAGGAGAAAGGAAAACAAAAAAACCTTTTCCCCATTCCCCATTCCCCATTACCCATTACCCATTACCCAAATTTCCAAAGCTATACTTTAACTGATCTACCACCTGACATTTTGGCGTTTCAAATATATCTTTAAGTCTCAGTGGTATTCGAGCAAAACAAGGAACATCCAAAGTGGCTCATACTTTTTTAATGCAACCCGGGCGCTGGACATTACAAGGTAGTTGGCTAGAACGTAATAGTATGCCCATTAATGTCAAGGGTATGATCTTAGTGGCTTGGAATCGGGATAATTGGTTTACTATGGCGACAAAGCTAATATTTCCAGGTAGCGATCGCACAGAAATTGCGTTGCAATACAAAGGACGGTTAGATGATGGAGAACGCCAATATACTTTTTTGCTCCAACATAATCTTTTAGGACAGGTTGAAGGTGAGGGTTTGATTGGTGTATCAACAATTGTGCAGCGTTACTGGGCATTAAACGATCGCCAACGTCGCAGTGGTTTTGAAACTTTACATCAGTTATCAGAAGATAACTACTACTTAAGTAGCGCTGTTTTAACTGGACATTTTTTAAATAGCACTATAGAAGCCAATCTTGAACGTCAATCAAAATAATTCTGGTGTTTGGTATTTGGTATTTGGTGTTGGTTGCTTGCTATTATCCTTTCACCTTTCCCCTTTCACCTTTTCCCTTGTCCCCAGTCCCCAGTCTCCAATCCCCAGTCCCCAATCCCTACCCCCTAACCAAAATCCGATTGAGATACTGCAAAATTCCTACCGTAATGAAGAGGCTCAAAGCAAAACAGAGCCAGTAATTATTGACGATCATTATTGATTGATCGAGTGCCCACCCACCTAGCAGAGAACCCATAAAATTGCCCAGAGCCCAGCAAAGGGAGTTGATTGAGAAATACACCCCTCGTTGCGATTCAGGGGCTAAATCTGTCACGAGAGAGGCAGCAAAAGGGGTATAAGAAGTCATCGCTAGGGCAAATACTGCTAGGGCTAAAGTTACCCAAAGCAGATGATGAGATGGGGTGATAGTAGTTACCCAAATGAGGCTGAAGCCTATCGCCCAGAGAATAGCTGAAATTGTCAGCGCCAGGGTATGAGAGTAGTTCTTTAAGGCAGCTGCAATAGGAAATTGGCAGATAATAGCCAAGGCTAAATACCCAGAAAATAGTGTGCTGATGGTGGTTGCGGCAAATCCTGGAGTATCACCACCGACGTTGACAAAGTTTTTAAAGTAAATCGGCAGGGTGCTATTTATCTGAGACAGGTAGGTAGTGAAAATAATGTTAACAGCCACGTAGATCAGGAGACGGTGATCGCGTAATGCTGTCATCCAAGAGGTGAAATGTTGCTGCTTGGGATACTCATCCAGCTGGGGTTGATAAGTTTCAGTGATTGCCCCATAGACAATTATCAAAAACACCATGAACGAAATAGCATCAATGATAAATAGCCCCCGATAAAAGCCAGTCGTCGCCACCCACAATCCTGCTAGGGCACTACCAATCGCTAATCCCAGATGATCTGCTACTTTGGTGAGGGCAAAAGTTTCGCGGCGATTCCCAGCTTCACTGGCATCAGCTACAATCGCTTCACTTGCAGGCCAATAGAAACCCATCCCTAAACCACAAATCAGTCGCCCAATCACCAAGGTGGCAAAGTTGTTGGTTGCAGCTAACACCAGAGAACCAATTACCGAAATTGCTGCTGCTAGCAACAAGGTGCGACGACGGCCCCATTTCGGAGAATCAGCTAGAGAACCACCAACAATTTTTCCCACAATACCCAAAACTGAAGCGCTAGCTAAAGCAAGACCAACAGAGGTTGCAGATAAGCCAACTTGATTGACGAAAAATATGGGGGCGTAAAACATGGTAAAGCCAGTCCCTACTTCCGATAGGAACCTAGCGATCGCAAAAATCCCGACTTGGGAATTAATTTGGGGTAACCACGAGAATGACTCCGATGCAAGCGCTAGTTGTCTGGATGGGAATTTCATTGAAAAATTATGTTTTTGTAATTCTTATTATTAGCAGGGATTTTCCTCACAGATTCCACAGGATTTCCACAGGCATTTTACCTGTTTTCCACAGATGCTCCACGAGTTCATCGGCTGTTGCCATCTTATTGGGGATTGTTTGCTTTGTGGTTTCGGTAGTCTCAGTGACTGAGTTTTTATGAAAAAATGTAACAAAAAATAGGTTCAAACCCTGATTTTATCGTCGTAATTTACTTTTTATACCACCGTTTTTAACATTTCGCAGCATTGACAAACCTACCCCCTCTTAGCGCACAATGATTCGGCTTGCTGTTGTAGTTCGTTCAACCGTTAACATCAATATGGGTAAAATTACCTCAGGTGTTGACGTAGATTGTCGGGTAAGCGAAGGGTTGTGTATTTCACCCTCAGCTAGTCACTGCAAGCAACTAGTCCCTCTTGATTGACCTCAGAGGAGGAAATCTCATGAACGCAACAGTTAACATTTTTACAGAAATCCCAGAAGCACTTCATGAATCCCTAAAAACTTACTTAGAAACACATCCTGATTGGGATCAAAACCGAGTATTAACGGCGGCTTTGTCACTGTTTTTACTGCAAAATGGAGATAGCGATCGCCGTGCTGCTCGTGTTTATCTAGAAACCTTGTTTCATCACAGCTAACTATAAAAATATATAGCCACAACGCTCTATGCTAGCAAGCATACTCCGTTGTGGTTGTCATCACGGTGCTATTCTGGTTCATATTCAACTGTAGGCAAACTTAAGTAATTTATCCTAGAGAAATAAGTGCGCTCTTGGGCTGCACAGCATTTAAGATTTAGCACTAATTTTGAAACTTATCAGGTGCGATCGCAAAATTTGAGGATGGATGTCACAACATAGAACATCCATCCTCTATAATTTTTTATTTGATTTAATTTCTCACAATAATATTAAAAATTTATTTTGAAAGGTCAATAATTTATAACTAATATGTACCCTCTTACATAACCAGCATTTTTATCTGAGTTATTTAACGATTCCCAAATAAATTAACGTGAGTTCGACGGATAAAAGACGCTAAAAAGCTTGCGAGATATGAAACATGAGAAACTGGGGAGGTGTTGTAATGGCGAGAAGCGCCCGTCGGAGGCGATCGCGAAGATTGATTGAGAATAAGTAAAAAAGGTATAAAAAAACTGGCATTTTGGATTTAAACTTCATTTGATTATTAACGATTGTGGAGAATTACTGGCATTCAAGCTAACTCCAGCTAATGTAGATGACCGTAAGCCAGTACCTGATATGACAAAAGACTTTATTGGTAAACTGTTTGGAGACCGAGGATAATCTGGTCAAAAATTATTTGAGGAGTTATATCAGCGAGGTTTAGAGTTAGTTACCAAATCTCAAAAGAAAATGAAAAACCGTTTGGTCAAACTGATTGATAAAATTCTTTTACGCAAACGGGCGGTAAGGGACTTCCAGAAAATAAATTATCCAATTTACTTAGATAATATTTTTCTTTCTCCCCCTGCTCCCTGCTCCCTGCCCCCCTGCCTACTCAGCGACGGGATATTTTTTTAGTTGGAAGTCCCTAATTGAGTCTGTCAATGACCATCTCAAAAATATGTGTCAAATAGAACACTCTCGACATCGTAGTGTCTTTAACTTTTTGGTCAATTTGATGGCTGGACTAACTGCTTACACCTATTTTCCCAAAAAACCGTCGATTGATATTTACCCAAAAGATTTGTCTGCACTACCTCCTGCCGTTTTTTAGCTCCGTCGAACTCACGTTATTTAGACAAATTTTGCATAAAAAGCCCAAAAAATAACGGAAATACTGCATCAAAGCTGTGTTTCCGTTAATAATTTTTATTTAGTTAGAGATAAGGGGGGATTTGGGACTGCTTCCATACCCAATGCCCAATACCCAATTAATTAACTTTGATCTAAACGCAATACTGCCATAAATGCTTCTTGAGGAACATCAACCGTACCTACAGATTTCATCCGCTTTTTACCTTTTGCTTGCTTTTGCAAAAGTTTTTTCTTCCGGCTGATGTCACCACCGTAGCACTTGGCTAGTACGTCTTTCCGCAGAGCGGGGATATGTTCACTGGCGATGACTTTACTACCAATACTTGCTTGAATCGGTACTTTAAATTGATGGCGGGGAATCAGTTCTTTGAGCTTCTCGGCCATTGAGCGACCGACATTGTAAGCTTTATCGCGATGGACAATCATGGCTAAAGAATCCACCGGATCGCCATTAATCATAATATCCAGTTTCACCAAAGGATTTTCGCGATAACCAATCAGGTGATATTCCATGCTGGCATAACCACGCGATCGCGATTTCATCTGATCAAAAAAGTCAGTGACGACTTCCGCCAAAGGCAACTCATAAGTTAAGGTTGTGCGCCCTTGGGTAAGATATTTCATATCCTTGAAAATACCCCGGCGGTTTTGCGATAACTCCATCAAAGTACCCACGTAGGTCTCAGGAGTAATCATTTCTACCTTAACGTAAGGCTCCTCAATTTTTTCGCGCTCGTTGGGAGAGGGTAAATGGCTAGGATTATCTATATACAGTTCCTCGCCCTTCAAAGTAGTCACTTTATAAACTACTGAAGGCGCTGTAATAATTAAATCTAAGTTGTATTCCCGTTCCAAGCGTTCTTGCACAATTTCCATGTGCAGCAAACCTAAGAACCCACAACGGAAACCAAAGCCCATAGCGCTGGAAGTTTCCGGTTCATAATGTAGCGCTGCATCATTAAGCCTGAGCTTTTCTAGGGCTTCCCGCAAGTCTTCAAATTGGTCAGCATCAATGGGGAACATCCCACAAAAGACCATTGGATTGGCTTCTGTGTAACCTGGTAAAGGTTCTGCAGCTTTAGCGTTAGACAAAGTAATGGTATCACCCACCCGCGCATCAGCTACAGCTTTAATGGCGGCGGCTAAATAACCTACTTCCCCGGCGTGCAGTTCATTAACTTGCTTTTGAGTGGGAGAAAGCACCCCTAATTCATCGATTTCATATTCTTTCTCAGAAGCCATCAAATAAATGCGATCGCCTTTTTTGAGGCTACCATCCATCACTCGGAAGTAAACAATTACGCCCCGGTAGCTGTCGTAGTAACTATCAAAAATTAACGCCCGCAAACGCTGATCTACAGTATTGGGGGCTGGCGGTATGCGCTCAACAATTGTTTCTAAAATCTCATTAATGCCAATACCTTCTTTAGCTGAGGCTAAAATCGCACCGCTGCAATCTAAACCGATAATTTCTTCAATTTCGCTGATGACTCGATCTGGTTCTGCACCTGGTAAGTCAATTTTATTCAACACCGGAATAATTTCCAGGTTATGTTCCAGAGCCAAATACACATTCGCCAAAGTTTGAGCTTCTACGCCTTGGGAAGCGTCAACCACTAACAACGCCCCTTCACAAGCAGCAAGCGAGCGTGACACCTCATAGGAAAAATCCACGTGTCCTGGCGTATCAATCAAATTCAGCACATACTGCTGACCATCTTTAGCAGTGTAATTCATCCGGGCAGCTTGCAGCTTAATGGTAATGCCGCGCTCCCGTTCCAAATCCATATTGTCGAGAAACTGCTCCTTCATCTGCCGATCTTCAACAGTACCAGTGGCTTGGAGTAAGCGATCGGCAAGGGTGGATTTCCCGTGGTCGATGTGAGCAATAATACAAAAATTGCGAATGCGAACTGCGGGAACGTCAGTCATATACTATTTTTGCTGAAAAAGCAACCAAGGTAGAGAGAGCAAATTACTTAATGTATTTTAATGCTTTCTTAGGCAACGACGCTGCATATCGGGCGAGACAACCATCATTAGCCAGAGAAATATTTGTTTATTGTTATTTGTCATTGGTCATTGGTCATTTGTCAAGAGAGACGCGATTAATCGCGTCTGTACAACAGTCAAGATAAATTCTGCCCATTACCCATCCCCAATGCCCAATGCCCCATGCCCCAATCCCATTTTCCCTTCGGCCGATAGTATTGATCAACCAGAAGCGTACAATAAAGATGTATAAGTACATAGTGTGAAGAGCGTGGTAATTCCAGGCGTAATTGCCCGTAAATTATTGATTTACTGACACAAATGCCATAGAGCTATTGTTTGGTATCTTCTATGAAAATTGCCACTTGCGAGGAGAAGCTGTTACTTTGGTACAATTTCGGGGAACTATGTAACTATAATTTTTTTTCATTTGTCAGTAAACTGAGCCGAAATTTATAAGAGTACTGCTTTAAAAAGCTTTTGAAACCACAATTTCCGAGTATATAAACCTATGAATATGAAAGAAAAAGCTACGGATGCGGACAACAGACAAGCCGATAAGGTAGAAATAGCTGTCCGCCTAGACTCCGAGTTAGTAGAGCAAATTCAGCATTTAACTAATGACCCTAGCAAAGTAATTGAAGTTGCAATTCGGCAATGGTTACGAGGTGACATTCCTAGAGATGATGAATTAACACGTACTCCACTCCGCGCTCCTATTCCACCACGAGGCGAATGGAACGACTAAATTCATAAATAAACTGTAAATAAAAAATCAAAAGAATGTAAAGTTTGCCACTTTGGGTGACAAAATATCCAAAACACTCAACCAAAGGCTCAAAAGCTGTAATAATTTATGCCAAACTTTAAGCAGCTTTAGTAATAATGTTGTCGGCTGCTAATCGTATATCCAACTCGATAATGACTATTACTGCCCATTCGCAATTGCCACACTTATTCTCCCAGAATCGAAACTCTATTAATCATCAGACCGACTATATGCTACCAACTCTAGGAGCCGAGTTGGTATTTACACAAGATGGGTCAGGACGTTACCTGACTTTTTATTGGCAGCATAGTGAAATTCTTGGGTTAAATCCTGAGCAAATAGTTGATGAGTTTAATGAGGAAGCCAACTTTGTCCCAGTGGATAATGTGGCTTATTTGGAACGGTTACACCGAATTTTGACAAATTTGGTGCCCGAAAGATTGCAATGCTGGTTTAGTTACGGGCAAGAATTATTTGAGTTGGAGTTGGTAATCTCTCCGATTATGCCGCAATTGGGTAAAGCGGCTACCACAGTTTTGGTGATGGGACGCTTACTGCAAGCGAAAGTCAATCTCAAGAAAGTAGATGTAATTGCCAAAAAACCTACACAAATAGAGTTGGCTGTTCGCTCACAGCAGCATCAAAAACTGGTAAACCGAATTACTAAAAATATTCGCCGCAACCTAGATATAGACATTATTTGGCAACAAACAGTTGATAGTTTAGGAAAAGTACTGCGGCTAGAGCGTTGTATTATTTGCCCTTACCAGCCTTCTAGCCAAAAAGTACGGGTAATAGCAGAGTATCATCAGCCCCAGTGCAAATCTCTGTTGGGTTCAGATATAAATTTAGCCGATGAACCTGCTTTCGCTCAGGCTTTGGCTACCTTAGAACCCGTAGTAGTGCAAGCACCAGGGTCTAGTCTATGTCCTAACCAAAAAATTTTAGTGGTAGCGACATCTTATCAAGACCAAGCAAATAGCTTGGTAGCGTTGAATTTACGAGATGAATGCTACCCGCTAACAGATGCAGAAATTGAGCTAGCCAAAGAGGTAGCGGATCAGTTAGGGACTGCGATCGCTCATGCTACTTTGTACAAAGAATTGGAAGTGGCGCGTCAAAAAGCCGAAGATGCTTCCCGCCTCAAGAGTGAGTTTCTGGCTAACGTCTCCCACGAAATCCGTACTCCCCTGAATGGGATGATTGGATTTTTAAAACTGATTTTGGAAGGGATGGCAGATGATCCAGAAGAACAAAATCAGTTTTTGCTAGAAGCGCATCAATTATCCATCCACTTGCTTAATATCATCAATGATATTTTAGATATTGCCAAAATTGAAGCAGGCAAAATGGAGCTTGATTGTGCTCCTGTACAATTAGCTGAGTTATTTAGTGATGTAGAAAATTTCATGCGTCCCCAAGCCGAGATGAGAAATCTCAGCTTTCAGATGCAATTGCCTAATACTTCTGATGAAATAATTGTGCAAGGTAACTACCAACGACTGTTACAAGTAATGCTAAATTTGGTAGGTAATGCCATTAAATTTACTCAAGAAGGTGGTATTACTATCAGTGCTGATATTGTAATCAAAAAGGCTAAATTCCAAGAACAGCAATATCCTGGCATGGTGAAAGTGCGCGTAGCAGATACAGGTATTGGTGTTTCTTTAGACAAGCAAGATAAACTATTTCAATTATTTTCTCAAGTTGATGGTTCCCGTACTCGTCAGTATGGGGGAACTGGTTTAGGACTAGCTATATCCCAAAAGCTGGTAGAAGCAATGGGTGGAGAAGTGAATTTTTACAGCTTAGGTGAAGGCTTAGGTTCGACAGTGACATTCACTGTGCCTTTGTATCAACAACCAGTAATCGTTTCCTGTGGTGATGATTGTCTGGGGAAATAGGGATTGGGGAAAGGGAAAAGGGGAAGGGTGAAAGGAGCGACCTGAGCAAATCTCTTCAGCTTGGGAAGTATTTTTGGATTATAAAAATATTGCTCAATTATTTACCAGGGTTAGTAGTATGGCGAAATTTTCTGTCTTTTGACTCAGCACTCAGCACTGTTTGGGTGCGATCGCAATTTTGCGTTTACGTAATAATGGAATGAGAAACAAGGGAAATAAAGGGAACTAAGTAGCGCAACTAATCATCAATACCCTATATTCCATCACTCGTCAGCAATAATTCTCATGAGCAGGTAGACTTTGTTGTTACCATGTTCATCGCTCACACAGATGCTATTTTAAATTTAGAAGATTCAACTAGTCAGCGTTGGGTAGTAGAAATTAATAAAAATAACAAAAAATTAATATGAAAATAAAAGTTAACTATTCACCAACAGCAGATGAAGTTAACGAACTTGATCTAGCATTAGCAACTGCAGCAACAGGAGAATGCATGATTGGTCGTTCTCCTGATTCTTATTTGGTCTTAAATAGCCCTGATGTGAGTAGGGTACATGGTAAGTTTTTTGCTCATAATGGTAATTACTATTTCTGTGATCTGGGAAGTAGAAACGGCTCAGTTATTAATGGCAAACTGGCTCAAAAAAATGTGCCAGTACAGTTAAAGGATAAAGATATTATCCGCATTGGTGATTACGTGATGACGGTGGAAGATATTATTCCTACGCCTCAACAATTGCCAGCAACTGTATTTAAAACTATCGATCCATCACTGTTGGCTGGTTGGCGAGTCAATGACAATATTGGCAATATTAATATTGCTAATCCAGCAAAAGTAAATAGCAAAGTTGCACATAACTTAAGTTCGGAATCGGCTGCAGAATTTAGTAACGATAAAAGCGAATTAGAAACTTCAGAACTAGAATCTGAAATCAAGGCACTAGAAAACATCATTGAAAATTCGCTAGCAGCAAATGAATTTTCTGCGTCTGTTAGCGATGTAAATGCTGATGTTGCTCAATCTGTGAGCGAAGAAATCACCTTTGTGCAACTACAAGGTTTAATGTCTCCATTACCGGAGATAGGAAATGAAATTTCCGCAGAGGTGAATGATGTTGATGTGGCTGCACCATTTCTCGAAGAAATTACCTTTGTTCAGCCACAAGATTTAAATGACTCAATTCCAGAGACAGCAAGCGAAATTCCTGCAGAGATAAATGGAGATGCAGAGACTCCGCGAGAATTGACAATTGTACAACCACGCGCTCAAGTCGAGCCACTAGCAGAAACCTTGAATGAAGTTGTCTCAGATATTGATGACGACTTTTTCGATTTAGAAATGCCAATTCTGCAAGACTTTACCGATGTACAACCGCGCGCTCAAGTTGAGCCACCAGCAGCAACCTTGAATGAAGTTGTCTCAGATATTGATGACGACTTTTTCGATTTGGAAATGCCAATTCTGCAAGACTTTACCGATGTACAACCGCGCGATAAATTCCGACAACCAGCAGAAATGGTGAGTGAACTTCCTACAGAAATTGCAGATTTAGATATAGATTGGGATGCAGAAATTCCGCGAGAGTTAACAATTGTACAACCGCGTCATCTATCCAATCAACCACAAAACATAGTAATTGAAGTTCCACCCCATATCAGTGATGAAGTGATTGAGGAGGATTTTAAAGTCAAGATTGATGGTGTAGCAGCGCCAAAATTTGTGGATGGCTTTACCCCAGAGTTTAGCCATGAAGAAGCTATATTCTCAGACGAGATGCTGATTGAGTCCGGAGCTTTATTTTGCCAAGTACCGGAACCTATTAACAATCAAGCTGAGGATATCAAGACTGATGATGCAGTAGTAGTTAATGAAGAGGCTTTTCTGACAGAAGTACCGGAAGCAACTAGCGAATTGAGCGAATCAGATGCTCTATCTGCTCTATTAAATGAAGAACTTGAAGATGATTTTAGCCCAGAATTAACGCTGTTAACATCTGAGTCAATTAATCAACTTTTTGCTGAAATTTATGACTCATCGGAAGCAGAATCTAGTGAAATTTATGAGGAAGTAACTGTCATTCAAACTCAGCCAGAAATTACTCATAAAAATATAGTACTTTTAGCTCATGAAAACAAAAAAGCTGAATTAGCTGAATTTGTACATCAGCATCAAGAATTTTTCTCACATCATCATATTATTGCTTGGCAATCGATTAGCGAAGTCTTGCATGAACAAGCAGGTGTCACTATTAGTCATCAAATTCCAGCAGCCACTTCTCATGGATATCAAGCAATTAATACATTAGTTAACTCTGGTGATATCTCAGCAGTTATTTTCTTGAGAGATTTCCTCATACCGCAGACTAGTCAAGCAAATGAAGAAGCACTATTGAGGAGCTGCAATATTAACAAAGTTTTACTAGCAACTAATGTACCAACAGCAGAGGCGCTGGTTTATTATCTGAAAAGCCTAAAGCAATAGTAATGTGTAATGTGCAAAATTCCCAGTGATTATAGCGTAAGTACTCATTGATTGAGAATTGCTGCTGGATTTACGCTATGGCATATTTGTATGTTTTTATGCCTCAATTTTTGGCAAAATCAACAATGAAACTCTGATGGCTAAACTGCGGCGCGGAATTTGAAATACCCTGCGGAAAGACGCTACGCGTCTACAAATGTGTTGATTTTAAATGGTTGGTTTATTTACGCTGTGCTGCACTAAAGTCGATTAATTATTTACTTTATTACCACAGATTGAGGAACAAGATTTTGAGTTCCAGGTTGAGTAAACCAGAATTTTAGGTTAGAACCTTCAACTACCACTTCACCTTCTGGTGTTTGGATATAAAGTTTACCTTGATGCAGTTTGACAATATTATTAGTTGTGACAGTGGGTGATGATACTAGGGATGCAATAAATGGATTGCTCTCGCAAGCTACATAATCATTTTGCTGTTTATCTTGCACCACACACATTGATTGATTGTCAGTGACTTTGGCAATTTGTGGAGAGTTATTTTCTTTGACTACTTTACTTGTTTGAATTACAGTAGCAAGTTCTGGTTCTTCTTGGACATACAGGAGCCAGAGAACGCGATCGCAGTTATCAACTACAATCTCATCAGCAGCAGTTTTGATAAATACGCTTTCTCTACTAAATGCTAAGTCTACAATTTTCTGCCAATTATTATTATTCAATACTAATAAGTTTAATTGCTCGCAATTGTTCACTTTTAAATTACACTGAGAACGCCACAACTTCCATAAATCTAAAGCTTCTGTATAATGCATTTTATAGCATTTGGGTAGGGGATAATATTCATATTGTAATAACCCACTACCACTTTTAATAGTTGGCATAAATCTATTGTTAAGCAATATTTGGTTGAGAAATTCCCAATGATGGGATTCTTGCCGCACCTGAAAAACTCTAGTTTCATCTGCTAAGTTTGTAGTAGCAATAAAGAAGCCATTTTTAGTTAATAATTGGATGGTTTCTCCTATAGATTCGATGCGGAAGTTTTGGCTAAATCCCAGTTTAATTTTACCTTGGATATATTGCTCGATTAAAATTTGGTCATTCATTAAGGTCATGGTTTTCATTGTCTTTACACCCTTGGTGATCATTAGTGTTTGATAGAAGTTTTGTTTAGGTGCTGGGTTATGCAAAAATCCAAATTATTAGACTCGGTATTTTGCAGGATGTCTTCCAGTGTTCCTAAATACATCTTCAATAGCCAAGTTATAAATCCGGATACGAAAATTGGAACAAAACAAACAAGTTATACAGTAATTACACGCATAAACTTATTAAAGTTTTGATATTGAAATCAAAAGTTTTTATCTGAATCGGATTTGCTTATCTCAAATTCACAATTCACAAATTTAACTAATAGAATATACGTAGTATACGTATATGCAAAATGTGTGAATAAGATACGTTGTATACTAGTATTAATTGTGTTAAGAAAAGTTAAGATTTAATTTTTTTAGATCTTTAATGAAAAAAATTAGAAACTGTGATTTTTTTCTCTCTGAGTTTCAATACTTGTCGGTTAAGGTGAGGGGAATGGGCATTGGTGTCAACTTAACGTGAAACCCGCTCTTGTGCAAGGTTTCGCCCTCACCCCCAGCCCCTCTCCCAGCAGGAGAGGGGAGCAAGAGATTTAGTTCCCCTTCTCCTGCGGGAGAAGGGGTTAGGGGATGAGGGCGAGAGGTATTTGTACAACAAGCGCCGTATATAGCTTTTAGCTTAAGTTGACACGTATGGGGAAGGGGGAAAGGGAAAGACAAAACCCTTAACCTTTTCCCCAAAACCAATTTTGGGTTCCCTAATTAATTGCTACAGGTTGCTGTAAAACTGGTTGTTAGCATTTTTGACTTTTGATACCCAACCTTCGTAAGACTGCAAAATTTTTCTGTAGGGAACTGTGGTGTCAGATAATACCTCAAATAAGGATGGTAAGAAGCGTTGAGGAAATAGTTGATGCAGAATTTGTGACAGACGTTGTCTGAGTATAAATTCCAAAAATAGTCCCTTAGTAGCAGGGAAGGCATTTTCGCTTAGTTCTGCTAATGCATCACCATCTGGTTGGCGGCGAATACTGAAATTTTCGATGGCGGCTGCTAAATCATCAACATACTCGTCTAAAAGATTGTCGAATACAACCACATCTTCTAGCGCAGAATTACAACCTTGACCTAGAGAGGGGCTAACAGCATGAGCTGCGTCTCCCATTAATACCACACTGTCATCATAGTGATAACGGTTACAGCGAATTGTAATTACTTGGGAAATGGGCCGCTTGAGTAAAGCTTCGGCTTCTGATTGTGGCATCAACTGAGCCACCTCGGGAAAGTTCTGGTGAAAGAATTGCTGTACTTCTTCTGTGGTAGTCAGACTTGTTATTTGATTTTTATGTTGGGGAAAATAGATAACACCGCTAATGCTGCCGTCAGGTTGATTGAGTAGTATGATGTTGGTGCCATCATCAATTCTCCATGTGTGAATTTTACCGGGTTGCAGGTTAATTGTGGGATTGGGGATATAGATGGATTTGTACTCGTTGCGGTAGTATTGTTTTTGGCATTCAAACAATTCTGTTGTACAAAGATGATCTCTAACTGCAGAATTTGCCCCATCAGTACCGACTAATAAGTCATAATCAGCAGTAAATTTTTCGGCGGAATCTCTTTGCAAGGTGACTTGTTTTGCAACAAAATCTACCTGGGTACATTGGCTGTTGAAATGAATATTTAATCGGCTATTGTCATATTTCTCTACTAATTGATTTAATAGCGCGATCGCTAAATTTGTGCGATCAAGAGTAAACAGAGGTTCCTTTCTGGTAATTGTTCGCGTCTTGCCATTGGGTTGATGTATCATAGACCCCGTAGTTGCTAAACTCATGGCTTTGACTGCTTCCATGAGTCCAGGGATTTTCTGCAAAGCAGCTATTCCCCGATTTCCTAAGGCGATGGGAAAAGTTCGGGATTTGGAAAATGGCACAGTTCGCGGATCGTTGCGGCGTTCGTAAATATCGATTTGGTATTGTTCGCCACGACGCAGTAAATAATGTGCTAGGAGAAGTCCACAAGGGCCAGCACCCACAATCGCTAATTTATTAACCATAGATTAAATCAAGAAACTCTCAAAAGTTTATAGGACAATATAGGTCAAATAAGATCATTAGTGATTGATTTGTCAGTTGTGGAAACAGCTAGCTCAATTGGGGGATTCTCCCCCAAACCCCCGATTGGGTGACGGTTGCGTCCCCCAAACCCCCTCCAAAATGATTGTTCGGTTGTTTGTTGAGTAACTAGTAACGCAAGGCGGAATTCAAAATTCAAAATTCAAAATTCAAAATTAAGACAGAGTAAGCGGTTGGTTGATTTTGTAGACGCAAAGCGGCTTCCCGTAGGGTATGGTCTATTTATTTACGCCTTGCGGTACTAGGTTTTTAGTTTTGTGATCAATTAATTTTCTTAACTGAACTGTATTGGTTTATAGGACTTATTTTCCCAGCATCACATAATATTTAGCGGGTCAACATCTATAGTCAAACTTACAGCAGCCGGGCAAAGCGATCGCACTTGTTCCCAATCTGGTAAATTTGGTAAATCATCTGGCGCAAATTTAATCAGGATTTGCCAGCGATAACGATTAGCTACTCTTAAAATGCTGGCTGGTGCTGGCCCTAAAATTTCAAATCCGTCTTCTGTTCCTAATGCTGTGGCGATGATCTGAGCAGTATTTTGTACTTGAATTGGATCTAAACTGCTTAAACGCAATAAAATTAACCTGCCGTAGGGAGGGTAATTCAGTGCTTGTCTTTGTTCCAGTTCGGCAGCAGAAAAAGTGTGATAATCGTGATGCTTGACTGACTCAATTACTTCATGTTCTGTGTTGTAAGTTTGGATAATTACTCTACCAGGATCGTCACCTCTCCCCGCACGTCCGGCGACTTGGGTTAAGGTTTGAAATGCTCGTTCGCTGGCGCGATAATCTGAGAGATGTAACAATCCATCAGCCGCGACAACACCCACCAATGTCACCTGTGGTAAATCCAAACCTTTAGTCAGCATTTGTGTCCCAACTAATAGATGTGCTTCACCATTCGCAAACTGAGTGAGGAGGGTACGATGTGCGCCTTTGTTGCGGGTGGTGTCGCTATCAAAGCGAATATATTTCAGTTGCGGAAATTGGCGTGATAATTCTTGCGCCACACGCTGAGTACCGCTACCAAAAAATTTCAGGTAAGGGGAAGCGCAATCGGGGCATAATTGCGGATGCGATCGCGCATAATTGCAATAATGACAGCGTAAAAGTTGCGGCGCTCCGTCTTCGGTGTGGTGATAGGCTAGGGATACATCACAGTGGGGACATTCCAACACATAGCCACAACTGCGACAAGAGACAAAGGTACTGTGTCCCCGGCGATGGATAAATAATATTCCCTGTTGTTGTTTTTCTTGCAGTTCGTTTAAAGCTGCTTGTAGGGATCTACTAAATATAGAACGATTTCCCGCCTGTAATTCTTGCCGCATATCTACTATTTCTATGGGCGGTAAGGGGCGAGAGTTGATGCGTTCCGGGAGGCTTAAGTAGTGAGTGCTGATTTCATCCTTGGTGAAATTTACCCAGCTTTCTAAGGAAGGTGTTGCAGAACCTAAGACTAAGGGACAATTTTCGATTTCGGCGCGCCATTGAGCAACGGTGCGCGCATGGTAGGTGGGGATGGGGGTATCTTGTTTAAAGCTGCTGTCGTGTTCTTCATCTAAGATGATTAAACCTAAATTGGGTAAGGGCGCAAAAATGGCGCTGCGTGTACCAATTACTACTTGCGGTTCGCCTGTGAGCATTTGCCGCCATGTATCGTAGCGTTCTCCATCCGAGAGGGCGCTGTGATAGACGCTAACTTTGTTACCAAAGCGGGCACGGAAGCGATCCGTTAGCTGGGGTGTCAGTCCAATTTCCGGGACTAAAACTAAGGCTGATTTACCTTTTTGTAATAAAGGTGCGATCGCTTGCAGGTAAACTTCGGTTTTACCAGAACCTGTGACCCCATGCAACAACACTTGAGCATATCCATCGATTGCTTGAATTCTAGCTAAAGCATGAGATTGATCTGCTGTTAAAGATTTAGCGCGATCGCCTCTAATTTCTGGGCCTGTTTCTGCGCGTAAAACTTCCCGTTCTTCAATAATAATGTAGTCTTTGTTTGCCAACGCCTTTAAGACAGAGGAGCTAGTATTACTACTTTGTAATAATTCACTGTGTAATAATTCACCACCACGTCTTCGCAATATTTCTAGGACTTCTCGTTGGCGATTTGTTAAATTAGTATCAAACGTACTACCCACTAGTGTTACAACTTTTTCTAGTTTAGGTTGAATCTGTCGGGGAGTTTCTAAATAGCTTTCTATTAGCCCTCTCCGCATTAGTTCACGCAATGCTGGGTATGCTTTTTGAACTTGATTTTGTAAGTATCGAAAACTATAATCTCCTTCAGCTTGTTGTTGCAGAATATACAAAATTTTATTAGCATCTTTATTTGTAACTTTTATTACTGAAGATTTAAAACTTAAGAGTGCAAGGATTTTAATTAAATTATTTTTGTCAATTTCATTGAGTAAATATAACTTCACTAAATGATAGTAAGGGTGATAAACAGTACGCATTAAAGGCGAATCTAGCCATACATTATTGTTAACCGTAGTAGAAACTGCGGCACCTTTTACTGTCAAGCGAATACGACGCTGTGATTTTCCTAATAATCCTGGTGGTAAGGCAGTACGAATAACTTGTATTAGTGGTGCGTAATAATATTGTGATACTCTTTCCATTAAATTCCAGTAAGTATCACGGAATAATTTTTTCTGAATAACATCTTCCACATACCTAATTTTTTCTAGAGGTAAATCATCAGGAGGTTTTGCCAGTCTACGAATGGCTACTCCGCTGAGTTTTTGTGACATAAAGGGCACACATACAATATCCCCAGGTTGTACTTCTAACCCTGTAGGTATTCGATATACACTCAGTTTTTCTCCACCTTCACCTTCTGTTAGGTTAATGGGATAGTCTGCCAGGACTTCAATGCACGGATTAATATCTGTATGTGATTGATATGACATCCCAGGTTCATTAACTACCAAATGGGATAAATTTACGCCATCAATATACATATGTTGTGTGTTAATAGATAGATTTTTCTATGCCTTTAATCTAGTTTGACAAAAGTTAACTTCTACCAAAGAATTTAACTTTTTGATTTTGTAGGCATAAACTGTAAATCGCAATACTTTTATCCCGCAGAAGACTTGGTAAGTTTCCTCTTATGTAATTCACTTGCCTATTTCACCTCAACTATAGATGCCATAAATATTCGCTACTCCCCACACCTAAAAGAAGCGTTTCATCTGCAATTTTCTAAACAGTAGTTATATCTACTAAAGAGGGTATCGAATTTTCACCCTATTGATAGATATTAGCTCGTTTATATATATGAGATGCTTTTATACAAATCAAACACAAAATTTCCGCATTTTAAATTGCTAATTTTGTATCGCCCACAAAATTTGTCAACAAGTTAAAACTCAGCCGTAAAATTTACATTTTGGCAATGACTCCCAACCTTATAAAAATAACTGTAAAATTACATAAAAATTTAAGATTTGGGAATGCCAAGCTGCAAAATTTATATGAGTTCAGGTTGAGAAAGTTTGAGGGCATTTGACATATTTGGTGATCGAGAAAAGAATGAGGAATATATGGTTGGGGGAGCTGAGGAGAAAGTTGGTGGGTGCATAGGCCAGTATTTGTGATGATATCTATCTAGCAGGAACTTAAGAATGACAGCTAGACAATGATTCTAACTTCTAATGAGAAATTAGCATAAACTTGCGTTTTGCTACCGGACGTGTGCATTTGTCCCTTAGGGAAACTACCAAGCCTCAAGCAAGCAGCTGTCACTGAAATATGTACCAAACAAAGCAACAATCCCTAAAGGAAAGTTATGAATATTGCTCAATTGGGAACAATGGAACTACTGGAGAATGCTGCTGAAAATGAAGAACAATCATTTGAAATTTTAGAAGCAGTGGCAGAAGAAGATTCCCCAATTCCAGAACCACTGGAATCTGAGGAACGCGATGGCGATGAGATGGCGGCAGCCCGCCCTTCGGGATACAATAAAACCGAGCATGATGATGCTGTGGGCGCATTTTTTAAGGAAATGGCGCGCTATCCCTTGCTAAAAGCCGAAGAAGAAGTGGAATTAGCAAATAGGGTCAGATTTTTAGAAGAATTTCGCGAAAAGCAAGAGGAATTATACTCCAGCTTAGGACAACAACCGACCAAAGCACAAATAGCTGCCGAGTTCGATATGACAGAAAAGCAGCTAGAAAGTCGCTTATATCAAGGTAGAGTAGCGAAACGTAAAATGATTCGCTCAAACCTGCGGTTAGTCGTCTCCATTGCTAAAAGATATCTTAATCGCGGAGTGCCTTTTCTAGATTTAATCCAAGAAGGCGCAATGGGTTTAAACCGCGCTACAGAAAAATTTGATCCAGATAAAGGATATAAATTTTCCACATACGCCTACTGGTGGATTAGACAAGCGATTACTAGAGCGATCGCTAATGATGCACGCACAATCCGCTTACCAATCCATATAGTTGAAAAACTTAATAAACTCAAAAAAGCACAACGCGAACTCAAACAAAAATTATCGCGCAATCCTTCCGAAGCAGAAATGGCAGAAGCTTTGGAAATGAATGTGCAGCAACTACGCCAATTACAACAACTGCGGCGACAAGCACTTTCCCTCAACCACCGTGTAGGTAAAGAAGAAGACACGGAATTGATGGATTTGCTAGAAGATGAAGATAACCAATCTCCCGAAGCAAAAATGAATGAAAACATGATGCGTCAGGAGATTTGGGAAGTTTTGGGTGATGTTTTAACCCCCAGAGAAAAGGACGTAATTTCTCTGCGTTACGGCTTAACCACCAGCGAACCCTGCACTTTAGAAGAAGTTGGCAATATGTTCAACCTCTCCCGCGAACGAGTGCGCCAAATTCAAAGTAAAGCCATGCGAAAATTACGCCGTCCACATATAGCCAAGCGGTTGAAAGGCTGGTTGATTTAAGGGTCAAAGGTCAAGGGTCAAGGGTCAAAGGTCAAGGGTCAAAGGTCAAGGGTCAAAGGTCAAGGGTCAAGGGTCATTTGTACCATTACCCATTCCCCATTACCCATTACCCATTCCCCATTACCCATTACCCCATTAGCTATAGACTATGGACTATCTCTATAGACTATGGACTAATGACCTTGGGTAACAATTTAACTTTGCGTTTTGCCGAACCTGCTGACTGCGATACTTTGTTTGGCTTAATTCAGCAGCTGGCTGAGTATGAGAAACTTTCTCATGCTGTGACTGGTAGTGCGATCGCATTGCAAGAGCATTTATTTGGCTCTCCCAAATTTGTGCAGGCAATTTTAGCAGAATATGCAGGGCAAGCTGTAGGTTTTGCCCTATTTTTTTACAATTATTCAACATTCTTGACTAAGCCAGGTATCTATTTAGAAGACTTGTTTGTTGTCCCTGAATATCGCCGTCAAGGAATAGGTAAAGCTCTGTTATCTAAATTAGCCCAAATAGCTGTTGAACAAAATTTTGGCAGGTTAGAATGGAGCGTTTTGGATTGGAATGAACCTGCACAAAAATTTTATCGCAGTATGGGGGCTGATATTTTAGAAGATTGGCGAATTTGTCGCGTTACTGAAAAATCAATGGCACAGTTAGCGGCAAGATACAATATCTCATAAAGGTAAAATAATGGAGAAAAAATTAACAATTCTTCACTATTTTGACAATAATTTGTATCAGCAGTTAATTAACAAAAAAAACTGGAAACCTAAGCTGGTAAAGGATTACAGCGAAGTATGACAGCCTGTCTATTGACGTAGGATCTTTGCTCATCTGAAAATATGAAGGAAATAGCGCCGAATACGCTTTGGTTGTAGAGGAAACACGAAATGAAGAAGTTTTTTTCAATAGTACTGTTAGGCATAGCAATCTTCACTTTTGCCTTCAGTAAACCAGCTTTAGCAGCAGATAGTGCTAGTGGAGCCAAGGTATTTAGTGCTAATTGTGCTTCTTGTCATGCAGGTGGAAAAAATTTGGTTCAAGCCAATAAAAACTTGCAGAAAGATGCTTTAGAAAAATACGGTATGTACTCCGCCGATGCCATCATCGCGCAAGTGACAAATGGTAAAAATGCTATGCCTGCTTTCAAAGGACGTTTAAAGGCTAACCAAATTGAAGACGTAGCTGCTTACGTACTTGAAAGTGCAGATAAAGGCTGGAAAAAAAGTTAAGTATTAACTCAACTCTAGAGGTAGACTGACAGCTAAAGTTGAAAGTATGAAGTCTGACGTATGAAATTACTCCATTTATGAGGGAATAGGATCATCATCACGAAAAAACCTGATTTTTTCACCTAATATTCTATTCAGCTTGTAATAATTTTCACTTCATCTTGCATCTTTTAGTTGACTAAATTCGTTCATTAGCGGGGCTTTTTGTCCCGCTTAATTGTAGCAATACTAAAATTATTCAAATAATTAGTAATTTATACAGCAGAGAACAAAAGATTGAGGTACAGATTATTTTAGGAGGGCAAAAAGAATCTGCAAGACCCTTGTACTTCATTGACCTGGAAAATGCTGTAATTCGTAATTAATATAGGGACTCATATTTGATTGTTGAAATAAGCATGACGCAGCTTTCCTAGAGTTTGTGGTGCGTTACGGCTTACGCCTAATACACTCTACTGGCGTGGCAAGGCTCAAATGTGGCAATATAATTTTCTTGTGGGGTGGACATCTTGTCCGCCCAGTACGGGCAAGATGCCCATCCCACAAGAGTTTGAATAATGCACTATTTTAGTCTAGACACGCTACTACAACACTGGTAATAGGGTTTGGTTCAATACTGCTCGGTTAAGGATTTTCAACTCGGAATTTGGTTTGGGGAAAAGGTGAAAGGGTAAGGGTTAAAGGTTTTTTCTTGCCCCTTTTCCCCTTCCCCTTTCCCCCTTAACCGACAAGTATTGGGGTTTGGTTAAGAATTTTTCGTCATGAATTTGGGGTTGTGGAGACGCGATCAATAGATTAATTACGAATTACGAATTACGAATTAGTAATTATTTACTCAAATGTATTGCTTATGATTTATTTTTGGCGATTACTTTTCAGTACGATCGCAGTTTTTGCTTTTACTTTTTCGACTCATACGGCTAACGCTTCAGTTTTAAATCACACTCCAACTACTGCGCGGGAATTTTTGCAGCAGGGTGTAGATCAAATTAGCCATAGTCATTACGAAGAAGCGATCGCGGATTTCAATCAAGCAATTCAACTGCAAAATAATTTAGGGCAAAAAGATTTGGGGGAAGCTTATAGCGATCGCTGTCTTGTAGATTGTACGCAAGCAATAAATCTTTCACCAGACAACGCTGAGGCTTATATTAATCGCGGGTTGGCAAACTACAGACAACAAGATTATCTCTCCGCTATTGCCGATTATCAACGAGCGATCGCACTTAAACCTGCTGATTTTCGAGCTTACTATAATATTGCTCTCGCCTATGCAGCCACAGACCATAATTTAGAGGCGATAGTTGATTATAATTTAGCCCTCAGCCAAATTCCCCCCTCTGCAAATTTACTGCTTGCAGATATATACAATGACAGAGGTTTAGCACGGTTACAGTTGCTTGATTATGAAGGCGCTATGACCGATTTTAGTAAAGCAATTCAACTTGATGGTAACGATTACAGAGCCTACTTTAACCGAGGTTGTGCTTGCGGTAAAAAAGGAGATAACTTTGGCGCATTGCGTGATTTCTCCAAAGTTATCCGCCTTAATCCTAGTAATGGTATGGCTTATGTTAACCGTGGAGTAGCCCGCTATCAACTGGGATATTATCAAGGAGCGATCGCTGATTTACAAAAAGCATCAGAGTTTTTTGGTTACACAGGCGAACAGCTAGCCTATGAAAAGGCTGTAAAAATACTCCAGACAATGCAAAAGCAAATACCCGCCGCCTCGGAATTTGTTTAAAAAGGAGATGAGGGGGGCTGGAAAAAGCAAGGGGGCAGGGAGCAGGGAGCAGGGGGAGAAATAATTAATGACAAACTCCCAATGCCCAATGCCCAATGCCCAATGCCCAATGCCCAATGCCCCATGCCCAATTCTCTAAACCACAGCCGCCAACTCAGCTTTAACTGTACTGTAAGCCCAATCTAACCAAGGAAGCAGTGCTTCAATATCTGCGGTTTCTACTGTTGCGCCTCCCCAAATTCGTAATCCTGGGGGTGCTGCACGGTAAGCGCCGATATCATACGCTACTTTCTCCTTTTCTAGGAGTTTGGCTAATTGAGTAGCACATTTTGCTTGTGCTTCTGGAGTTTGGCTAGTAAACCAAGAATCAGTTATTTTCAAACAAATGGAAGTACAAGAGCGAATTTCTGAGTTCTCTGCCAAAAAGCCAGCCCAATCGCTTTTCTCTACCCATTTTGCGATCGCGTTTAAGTTAGCTTGACTACGCTTAATTAAACCAGGTAGTCCGCCAATGCTTTCTGCCCAAATTAAACCATCTAGAGCATCTTCTACACACAACATTGATGGGGTGTTGATGGTATCACCTTGGAAAATACCTTCAATTAGCTTGCCTTTTTGGGACATCCGGAAGAGTTTAGGTAAAGGCCAAGCTGGTTTATAAGTTTCCAGGCGTTCTACAGCGCGGGGTGAAAGTACAATCACACCATGCTGTGCTTCGCCACCTAAGACTTTTTGCCAGGAATAAGTCACAACATCCAATTTATTCCAGGGTATATCCATTGCAAATACTGCGGATGTTGCATCGCAAATAGTCAAACCTTCGCGATTATCTGGAATCCAATCACCATTTGGCACTCTCACACCAGAGGTTGTGCCATTCCACAAAAACACGACATCATGGCTAAAATCAACAGAGCTTAAATCTGGCAAACTACCATAAGGTGCTTTAATCAGGCGAGTATCAGCTAACTTTAATTCATCGGTAACATCTTTTACCCATTCCTGACCAAAGCTTTCCCAAGCCAGGATATCTAGGGGTTTGTGTCCTAAAAGTGACCACAAAGCCATCTCCACTGCACCCGTATCAGAAGCGGGAACAATACCCAAGCGGTAATCAGCCGGAACACCGAGGATTTGCTTAGAACGTTCAATGACTGCGGCTAATTTCGCTTTACCATCTTTAGAACGGTGAGAACGACCAACACAGGCGTTTTCTAGTTGCGAAACAGACCAACCGGGACGCTTAGAACAGGGGCCAGAGGAGAAGAAAGGATTGCTAGGCTTGGTTGTAGGAGGAGAAACAGCTTGGGACATAAGTGCACTCAAAGACAATTACTTATTGAGGGACATCGCAATACTACACGGTTAAGGGGAAAAGGTTAAAGGTTAAGGGTTAAAGGTTTTTTCTTTCCCATTCCCCACAGTTAAGGGGAAAAGGTTAAAGGTTAAGGGTTAAAGGTTTTTCTTTCCCAATCCCCAATCCCCAATCCCCATTCCCCATTCCCCAATCCCCATTCCCCATTCCCCTTTTCCCAA
>NZ_CAWNJS010000001.1:7085322-7465283 GCF_963874875.1 Tolypothrix tenuis PCC 7101 | reverse complement strand
TCCCCTTTTCCCAATCCCCAATCCCCAATCCCCAATCCCCAATCCCCAATCCCCAATCCCCAATCCCCAATCCCCAATCCCCAATCCCTAAACCTGTTGAAACCTACGAAAAATGGGTAACTGAATCATAAAAGTTGCACCCTGACCTTCACCAGAGCTAGTAGCGCTGATTGTGCCTCCATGAAGTTCTACAATGTGGCGAGAGATTGCCAGCCCTAATCCCAAACCGACTGTTTGATGACTGCTGGATTCTTGGCGATAACGCTCAAAGATATGAGGCAAAAATTCAGTACTAATACCACGTCCAGTATCGCTGACAGTAATTTGAATTTCTGTTTTGGTTTGCTCTAGCTTGATTTCTATTTGCCCTTGATTGGGAGTAAATTTAATGGCGTTAGACAGCAAATTTCCCAGCACTTGTTGGAATCTTTGAGGATCGCCACATATCTGAGTAATATCTTGGGGTAGTACAGAATTGAGGCTAATATTTTTCGCTACAGCTGAGGGATGGGCGGTGGTGATAGCTGATTCTATGATGCTAATTAAATCAACTGTACCAATTTTAAGTTCCAGCTTACCCCGAATCACGCGGGAAATATCCAGCAAATCTTCAATTAATCTAGCTTGAGATGTCGCACCTCTTTCGATCGCATCTAAGGCGCGGCTAGTAGTGACTGCATCCAGATTGCCGCTTTGTAAAAGTTTTGTCCAGCCGAGAATGCTATTCACAGGAGAGCGCAAATCATGGGAAATGATAGTAATAAATTCATCTTTAGCTTGGCTAGCGGCTTCTGCTTCCATCCGCGCTGCTTGTTCCTGTAGGAGTAATTGACGGTGATGAATTTCTGCTTGTTTGCGTTCTGTAATATCTCGCCAAGAGGCGACAAAGCCATCTTGCCATTTGCTGATGTGAATATCAAAAGCTTTTGTTAACTCCTGCTGTCCATCAACATCGTTGTAAATTAAGGATTCCTTACGTAGCGGGTTGCCTGTTTGTACTACTTGGCAATAATCTGCAAACAGTCCAGATGGGCGATTGGCTGGTAAAGTTTCACACAACTTCTGCCCAATTTGCTCTACTGCAGTCTTCTGAATAGCTTCACAGGCTGCTGCATTGACATACTCGATGCGAAAATCCACAATTTTCCCGGCTGCATCGCGAATGGCAGAGTAAATGCCAAAGCAATCGAGCATATTTTCGGTAGAAGCGCAGAATTGCGCTTGACTGTAGTAGAGTTGCTGACGGAGTTGCGTATTTTCAATCACACACCGCATTGCTAATTGCAGACTGTCTGATGTGGTTTTGCCTTTAATTAGATAGTCTTGGGCACCATTTTTCAATGCCTGCACTGCTACTGTTTCATTGCCATGCCCTGTGACCATAATTACAGGTGGTGGATTGGTGAGAGACTGCTTTAATTCTGCTAAAAATTCCAATCCATCAAGGTCTGGTAACAAAAAGTCCAGTAAGATGGCATCTGGTTGAATCTTCTGGCATAAAGCTAGTGCTGGTTCTCCTAACTCTTCTTCTAGGATGGTATAGCTGTGTAGGCGATCGCTCGCTAAATAGCGACGATAAATTTCCCGGTCTTCAGGGCAGTCATCAACAATCAAAACAGTATGCTGGAGCATAGTTACGCCTTACTTAACCCGTCTCAGGGAGTACAACAATATCCAACCAATATTTGATGAATGTCTGAACCGTCTCGGTGAGACGATCTATCTCTAGGGGCTTAACAATATAACTACTTATAGAGTAAGAGTAACAAATTTCTATATCTTTAGGATTAGAAGAGGTGGTCATGATGACAACAGGAATTTTCTTTAACACTTCGTCTTGTTTAATTTCTTGCAAAACTTCCCGCCCATCAGTTCCTGGTAAATTCAGGTCAAGTAAAATCACTGAGGGACGGGGTGCAATATCCGGGTCGCCGTAAGATCCGGTTTGATAGAGAAAGTCCAAGGCTTGATCGCCCGTGATACAGCGATATATGGGATTGACCACGCCTTCTCGCTGCAACAATCGCTGAAAAGTGCTAAAGTCTTCATCACTGTCTTCAACTACTAGCAACGGTTGAGTAGCGTTTCCTACCATTTGATTATTTGACCTCCTGCAATGTGAAATAGAAAGTACTTCCTTCCCCATAAGTGGATTCAACCCAAATCTTACCACCATGCCTTTCCACGACTTTTTTGGCGATGGTCAGACCTGCGCCTGTACCACCGCCATATTGCGTAGGGCCATGTAGCCGTTTAAAGATGCGGAAAATCGATTCAAAATGGCGATCGCGAATGCCAATGCCGTTGTCGCGCACGTAGAGGATCATTGGTTCTAGATAGCCGATTTCTACGCAAATTTCTGGCTTGTCGTTATATTTAATGCCATTAGCAATGAGATTTGTAAAGATGGCGCTCACCTGGACGCGATCGCACATAATTGTGGGCAAAGGACGCGGAATGCAAATTGTTGCCCCTGTTTCTTGAATTCTGGCACTCAGCACATCTATAACTCGCTGCACTAAATCGTTTAAGTCTGTGGGCTGAATATCTAGTTCTACTCGCCCTAAGCGCGAGAAGTGCAACAGCGAATCGATTAAATTTTCCATGCGCTGTGTGAGTCTAATCAGCGTTCTTAGCCTTGCTATGCCTTCGTCATCTAATCTATTGCCGTAGTCTTCTATAAGAAAGCTGGAGTAATGATGAATACCGCGCAGTGGTTCCTTCAAGTCATGGGAGGCAATATAAGCAAAGGCATCTAATTCATCATTGCTGCGCTGAAGTTCTACATTCATCTTTGCTAGTTCATCGGCTTTCCGCAACACCACACCCACAATTGCACTCCGAAAATTCCATACGGCTTCTATTTCATAGTTTTCCCAGGGTAGAGATTGTTGTTGCAATGTTTCTTTCCACAAATCAAAAGATTTGCGGGGGGATAGCCGTAAACTGCCATCATCTGCTAGTTCTACAGGCTTATGAGGATTCCCTGCCCAATCTACAGTTTGCAATACCTCTGGGCGAAACCAAAGTAAATAGCTGTTCTGGCTTTGAGAAATTGACAGCGCCATTAACCCACTAGCAACATCTTTCCACTCGCTAGCCTTTGGCAGCAACTGAGATAGGGAATTGGTATGAAAAACATCTTCTTGGATATGCTGACTCAGCCAGTTAATTAATTGCTCAATTTCTCGATGCTGTGGCGTTCTCCCCAAGGTTTGGTACTCGCCGTTAATACAAACAGCCGCCCCTGTAGCATTTACCAAATCTAGTAAATTGGGTTCTTGAGTGATCAATCCGTCAACAAAATTTGCCTCCGCCGCCATGTATTCTACTAGCTTGGACTGTACGGCTTTTAACTGCATCTTATGTTCAGCATTCTCGCTGTTTTCTTTCGCAGCTAGTTCTAGAGAAGTCATTTGCCCCAGAAATTCGCAAGCGCTACGAATTTCATAGGGTACATACTTGGGCGATTCGTGGTGACAAGCAATCAATCCCCAGAGTTTTTGATTTTTGAGGAGGGAAATCGACATTGATGCTTTCACACCCATGTTATGTAAATATTCAATGTGTAACGGCGAAACGCTGCGGAGTACTGAGTGGCTTAAATCTGTGGTTTGGTTAGTTACAGGGTTGTGGTGGGGGAGCAAAGCTACTGGTTGATAGTCCACATCCGGAATTAGCCGTAACCAGTTGTCTCTGTAGAGTTGTCTGGCTTGTTTAGGAATGTCGGAAGCCGGATAGCGCAAATTCAGGTAAGGGCTGAGATGGGCTGCTTTTTCTTCAGCAATGACTGTACCATGCCAGTTTTCATCAAAGCGGTAGATCATGACGCGATCAAAACCGTTAATTTGGCGCACGTGTTTGACGATGATCTGGCATAATTCATCTAAAGTACTGGCATTTTGAACTTTAGATAATGCGGCTTTCACTAAATGGTAAAAATTGAAGAATGTATAGTTCTTTTGATGTAGTACAGGTTCTAATTCCAGTATCAGCAGACTATCTGAGCGATGGATAATTCCATCAAAAGCCCGCGCTTCCCCCACAGCAATTGTCAGTTCGATGGGGTTAACGAGTGTCAAATCTTCTTTAATTAAACAATTGCGTAAAAAATCTATTTGCTGTGTATCTAGCAAACGACTGATGGGTTGATTGATTAACTCAGTTGCCGCAACGCCCAATATTTCATCAGTATTTCGGCTCACCTGCACAATGGTGAGTTCCGGTTCAGTCAACGCCAATAGCAGCCCATGCGGCTGAATTGAGCCAGGAATGTGAATTGGTTCGCGATCGCAATTCGTCAAGTCCACCTCAAAAGGTGCGATCGCAGCATTTTCGGGATAATTCTCAGGACTTAAGCTCACAATAAAATTGTAAATTACACATTAACAGCAACAATTAAAACCTTAATCTTTTTAAAAATTTTATTTTCTATTCAACATCTATCTTCAGATATAAATTAAATTAATTAGTCAAAAAAGATATAAAATATAGTACCTTTCTCTCATTAAAATAACATTTTGTCTGAAAATTTTGGGACATGAAACCAAAAAAATCAATTATTGATATCTCAAATCAATAGAACAAAAAAATTTTCTTAGATGACTCATATTTGATTTTTGAAATTCACGTAGGATGCGTTAGCGATAGCGTAACGCATCATTTTTAACGTAGATATTTTTCCCAATTAAATATCAATCCTAGATAACTCTGACAAATTACTTAAATAACTAACTATGACAGCTTGTCTTTTGACATTTATTAGCAAGCACCCAAAAAATATACTTAGTGAGTGTTTTTACGGGTGTGAGAGAATAACGTGAATAAATGTCTTTTGTTGCTGCCAGTTATTGTGCAAACTGTACTGTTAGATGCTGCTGGCTTTGCATCTGAGGCTGAAATCAAGCAGGAAAATGCTGAGAAATTGCCTGCAGTAATTACCCAAATTATCGATATCAGTGAAATTGAGTTACCCTCTACAAATGCTGAATTATTAACGCAAGCACCAGCAACCGACACAGAAAATTCCGAAACTCAACCAGCAGATAATCCCACAACAAACTCCAATTCTAACGATGAAGCAGATATCAACATAGAAGTAATTGGAGCAGAAGATACTCTACCGCAATCAACTCCAACTTATGTAATTGAGCAGGAAGAAATTAAAAAGCAAGGTGCTAATAGTCTGGCTGATGTTTTAAAAAGAATGCCAGGATTTGCTATCAATGATGCAGGTCATGGTGCAGATATTCACACAGGTACATATTACCGTGGCGCTTCTATTAATCAATCTGTATTTTTGATTAACGGCAGAGCAATTAACACCAATATCAATACATATCATGGTGGCACAGATTTAAATAGTATTCCTGTAGAAGCGATTGAGCGAGTAGAACTCTACAGTGGTGCTGCATCGGCTTTATATGGTTCATCAGCCTTTGGTGGAGTAGTTAATATCATCACCAAAGAAGGTTATAGTCAACCCAAATTAACCAGTAGTGTAGAATTTGGCTCTTTAAGCCAAAACAATCAACAATTTACTTATGCTGGCTCGACTGGTGCTGTCAAATATAACTTCAGCTTTGAGAGATATTTTACAGATAACCGTTACCGCATTCCTGTAGGCGCAGCCAATCGCGATTCCCAAGGATTTTTCTTTAATGCTGATACAGCTACAAGTACTTACTTTGGCAGTGTTGGTGTAGATTTAGATAAAAAAAATTCTCTGAATTTCGATATTACTAAATTAAGCAGTCGTCGCGGCTTAACTTATTTTGGTTTTCCTCTCCAAAGAGACCGATTAGATCATGATGGATTTAACGCTGGCTTATCTTGGAAAACTCGTCTAGGAAATGGTGAAAATTCGATTTTAACTACCACATTTGGTTATAACCAAGATTATTTCAGTACCTACGGCCCTACAGTTTTTCAAGGTAGAGAATTTTATCGTACAGGTGTTTTAGACACACAACAATTCACAGCGAGACTGGATCATCAATGGAGAATGACCCCAAATAATCAATTGCGTTGGGGTTTAGATTTAAAAAATACTGACTTAACTGGTGATGTTTTAAGTAGCAGTCCTAATAGAATTGCAACCAATGAAACCGAAGATAGAAGTGTTTTTACCACAGCCTTATTTGCCGTCAATACATTGAATATCAGCGATAATTTCCTGATAGATTTAGGGCTAAGACAAAACTTTGATAGCCAGTTTGGGGATTATTTAAATCCTAGCGTGGGGTTGCGTTATGCTGTTGCACCCAGCATTGCTGTACGGGGTAGCTGGACAGGAGGACAGCGTAATCCAGGTTTAGATCAGTTATATGTTTACGATACAGTTCATGGTTGGGAACCTAACCCTGATTTAAAACCAGAAACAGGTTCTTCTTGGACTGCGGGAGTTGATATCAACTTCTCAGAAAATTTGACTGGACAATTTACCTACTTTGGCAGTAGTTTAGACAATCGCCTAGGAGTCATCGCTGGAAAATGGCAAAACATTGGCTTAGTCGATACCAATGGTTTAGAAGCAGCTTTGCAATTAAAATTTGCCCGTAATTGGTCAACTTTTGTCAACTATACCTATACAGATGCCCAAATTAAAACCGGAGATGAAAGAGGTTTACAGTTAGGTTTAATTCCCTATTCTGTATTGCAAACAGGTATAGGTTATCAAAATTCAGGTTGGCAAGCTAATTTGTATGTTACCTACAACAGTGGCGCGCGTCGCTCTCTTTTTAATAGAACTGGCGACCGACCTACAGATTTTGCTCCTTCTTTTCTCAACTTAGATTTGAGTGGACGCATTCCATTGACGAGAAGTTTAGGCTTAATAGTTTACCTAGAAAACTTATTAGGTGAACAATACGAACGAGTTAATCGTATCTATAGTCCTGGCTTTACCTTCCGCCTAGGTTTATCTTCAGAATTGTAGAATTGTAGGATGTGTTAGGCGTTAGCCTAACGCATCACCAATATCATCAAATATGATGCGTTGAGCGAATATATTTTTGAATAGTCACCGAACATGAAATACGATGCGTTACACTGCGTTAACGCATCCTACAATATATGAGAAAATTTATTTTTTGAATAGTCACCGAACATGAAATACGATGCGTTACACTGCGTTAACGCATCCTACAATATATGAGAAAATTTATTTTTTGAATAGTCGCCAAACATTAAATACGATGCGTTACACTGCGTTAACGCATCCTACAATATATGAGAAAATTTATTTTTTGAATAGTCACCGAATATTAAATACGATGCGTTACACTGCGTTAACGCATCCTACAATATATGAGAGAATTTATTTTTTCAGATTTCCTGATATCAGATGAGAGCCAAAATTGAAAATCAGGTGCTAATCATCAACCGCGAGGACTTACCAGAGTTTAAAAAAGGGGGTTCTGTGGTGAGAAATTCTTATTTCTGGGCACTACGTTCAATTGCTGGTAAATCTGGGCGTTATCGTGATTGGGAATATGAGCCAGAAGTGTGGATAGCGCTGACAAGAATGCTGTTATCTTTTGCGGAGTCTGGCTATTTAGGTTATCGAGAAACATTGCTAGAGTTCCCTCAATCGCAAGAGCAAATTCCCGATTTACTACGCGATGTCTCAACTTGGGAGTGAATCAATAGTGGGGAAAAGGGGAAGGGGGAAGGGGGAAGGGGAAAAGGTTTTGTATTTTACCCTTGCCCCACCTCTTGCACGAGGTTTAATGTACGAAATCGCTTGGTTTTATCCTGTATAAAATATAGAATTAGGGAAAATTCTAGTTCGCCTGAATAAATTTTTCGGGGCACGCCATCCACAGACTTTCGGGGATACACATATCTTAGGGACTTCCAGAAAATAAATTATCCAATTTACTTAGATAATATTTTTCTTTCTCCCCCTGCTCCCTGCTCCCTGCCCCCCTGCCTACTCAGCGACGGGATATTTTTTTAGTTGGAAGTCCCTTATTGGTGCCCATTGGTGTCAACTTAAGCTAAAAGCTATATAGGGCGGGCGTTGTACAAATACCTCGCGCCCTCATCCCCTAACCCCTTCTCCCTCAGGGAGAAGGGGAATTGAATCTCTTGCTCCCCTCTCCCTGAGGGAGAGGGGCTGGGGGTGAGGGCGAAACCTTGCAACCAAGAGGGTTTCACGTTAAGTTGACACCACTGATCGGTGCCGTGCCCCTACGATAGATGTGGTTCAAATATGCGAAAACTATTGTAAAGTGCGATCGCCAATCAACTTTTGTCATCAACCTTACAAGATTAAGCCTTAAACCTCGACCATTAAGCCTTAAACCTCGACCATTAAGCCTTAAACCTTGACCATTAAGCCTTAAACCTTGACCATTAAGCCTTAAACCTTGAGCATTAAGCCTTAAACCTTGACCATTAAGCCTTAAACCTTGAGCATTAAGCCTTAAACCTCGACCATTAAGCCTTAAACCTTGACCATTAAGCCTTAAACCTTGAGCATTAAGCCTTAAACCTCGACCATTAAGCCTTAAACCTTGACCATTAAGCCTTAAACCTTGACCATTAAGGCTTATTGTTGAAGCGATCGCACTTAACCCTACATGAAACTTAAACACATTATTTCTCTGAAAATCAGCCCTGAGTGATTAAATTCAGAAAAATCACTGGTATACATTAAAAATTCTGTAAAAAGACTGCGATTTTTGCTGAACCGGAATGTAACCTAATTGAGCCAAACTAGCCTTTAAGAGCTAGTGAAGGAGTAGAATATGGCTCGTAAGCAACGTACATCCCGGATTCTTGAAAAAGCTCAATTCAGAGTCACCAGAATCAAAGTTTTCGATCCCAATATAACTTTTGATGATAACTGCAACTTGCAAAACCTAACTCAATTAATCCAGCAATTTCAAACGATGCTGAATGAATATAACGATGCTATGGCTGTAATTGACTCTTCTAGAACAAGACTAGACGAGATAGAAAAAAGCTTAAGCCTGATTTCAGATAAAATGCTGGTGGGTGTTGGTTTGAAATACGGCAAAGACAGTAGTGAATATGAGCTTGCAGGTGGCGTTAAAGAAAGCGATCGCATTCGCAAAAGCAGATTAACCCGCTTAAAAAATAGTGCAGAAAAAAACGCAAATGATAATGTAGTAACTGCCTAATATAGCTGCGCGGAATTTATCAGCTAAACCACATCCAATACTTGTCGGTTAAGGGGAAAAGGGGAAGGGGAAAAGGGGCAAGAAAAAACCTTTAACCCTGACCCTTTAACCTTTTCCCCAACCAAATTAAGAGTTTAAAATCCTTAACCGAGCAGTATTGAAACCACATCTATTTTGCATCTCTAGAATATCGATAAATATTATAGGCTGGACATCTTGCCTGTGAAAATTATGCAATTTAAATATGGAATAGCTGACCAATTTTAAACAATAAATCAACAAATATGTAAGGGTAAGGTACTGCCTTGCCCTTAAGAATAATTTTGCTAATTATGATATTAATTACCCATTAGTCAAACTCTTGTGGGATGCGTGTCTCACCATTGGTGTCAACTTAAGCTAAAAGCTATATAGGGCGGGCTTTGTACAAATACCTCGCGCCCTCATCCCCTAACCCCTTCTCCCCCGGGAGAAGGGGAACTAAATCTCTTGCTCCCCTCTCCCACAGGGAGAGGGGCTGGGGGTGAGGGCGAAACCTTGCAACTAAGAGGGTTTCACGTTAAGTTGACACCAATGACATCTTGTCCACCCCACAAGAAAATTATATTGCAACATTTAAGGCTAGACACGCTAATAGGGTTTATTATGCCGGAGGCTAACGCACCTTTTTAAATCCTAGATGGTGCGTTGCACTGCATTCTTAATTCAATACTTATTAATTAAGGAAAAAAGGAGAAGGGAAAAGGAACAATAAAAAACCTTTAACCTTTACCCTTTTACCTTTTCCCCAAACCAAATTAAGAGTTGAAAACCCTTAACCAAACAGTATTGTTTCTTAATTACGAACTACAAATTACAGCTTACTTAAACTCCGATATTCCCAAGGATTAACAAACTTCGCATCGCCCCAAATCCCGCGCTTTTGTTGCTGCGCTTCGGCTTCGGCTTGTTGCACTAAGTCTTTACTGGGACATTTATTTAAATAAGGACGATACACCTTCGCCAGTCCTTCCCGCAGTAAAACTTGCTGCACAAACGTACCATCTTTTAAGCGAACTTCCGCTACCTTTCTACCATAGCGATCGCTATCGGTAATATTCAAAGTTACGCGATCGCCTCCTTGCTTAACTAACTGCTGTAAGCGTTCCTGGGCTTTTGCACCCCAAGTAAATTGATTGCGATCGCTGGCGCGTTTACTTTGCTTTTCTTTATTAGTATGTGGTACTTCTGGCGCATCCATGCAAGCAAAGCGGACGCTGAATTTGTTACCATTAGGGTCTTTCACCGTTAGGGTATCACCATCGCTGATACGCTCAACAGCATCTCCAGAGGGAGGGAAAAGGCGATCGCATCCCATCAAACCCAAAATAATAATTCCTGCACATAGCCAAATTAGTGCTTGTTTATTTAACTTCCGCATTGTCATGCACCAAATTACCTTTGGAGGATGATACTAGCACTGCTGCGCGAAAGTCAAAACTTGTAGAGACGCGATTCATCGCGTCTGTATTCAAAGGTTCACAAAACTTTTCACCCTTACCTTTCCCATAACTATTTTTGAACAAACTAAAACCCCCGCAACCATTGTGTGGACGGGGGTTTATGTTTGATAATTGCACCTTGAATAAATCCTTATTTAGCTAAGAACCAAGTTATTTTTAGGCAACAGACACCTTATTTATTAAGGGTTAGTCAGGCATTAAATGCTACCCAGGACTCTAAAACCAGTACAACCACCGCCAGTACCGCCAGGTGGTGGTGGTTGTAGAGGATCTCCCCAGCCACCTACTACTATTTCCAGTTCTGAGTCGCTTAATTCAGTAAAGTGTGATAACTGCATAATTTTGTTATCTTTTAGATGCTTGGTAGAGTTATGTTTTTTGGTTTTCATTTCCCGGATTTCTCCTGAATTTTCAAATAATGTAGTTATAAAATTAACTCTTACTAAGGAAGATTGGAAAGTGCTATTTAAATTATTTTGAGAAACTTTATGCAGAATAAGCGTGGTTTAAAGATGTCAAGATTCAATAGTAATTTTACTGAAAAATATTATAAAGAATCATAAACTAGCTTAGGTGTTAGAGACTCAATATTTGTCGGTTAAGGGGAAAAGGGGAAGGGTTAAAGGGGCAAGAAAAAACCTTTAACCCTTCCCCTTTCACCTTTTCCCCAAACCAAATTCCGAGTTGAAAATCCTTAACTGAGGTATTGCGTTCCGAAATTATCTGATAATGAACTTTGAGCAACCTTGTTTGCAGAGAATCAGGAAATCTACAGTGAGTCAATATGCACATTAACCAGGAATTATCACTCCCAACAATGGGTTGTGGAACTTGGGCATGGGGAAACCAGCTGCTCTGGGGATACGATCAAAGTATGGATGAGCAGTTGCAAGCCGTTTTTAACCTTTGTGTTAGCAACGGTGTAACCTTATTTGATACAGGTGATTCTTACGGAACTGGAAAACTCAAGGGACGCAGTGAAATACTGCTAGGCAAATTTGCTCGAGAATATCAGGGTATCAACGCCGAAAAGATTTGCATTGCTACCAAGCTGGCTGCTTATCCCTGGAGATGGACGCGTCAGTCAATGGTACAAGCTGGCAAAGCTTCTGCCCAAAGGCTAGGAAGAAATGTAGACTTAGTACAGATGCATTGGCCTACAGCAAACTATGCACCTTGGCAAGAAGAAAGGCTTTTAGATGGATTAGCTGACCTTTATGAGCAAAGATTAGTCAAAGCCGTAGGATTATCTAATTACGGGCCAAAGCGTCTGCAACGCGTGCATCAAAAATTTACCGAACGAGGAATTGCGATCGCAACTCTGCAAGTTCAATACTCCCTACTCTCCACATATCCAGTAACGCAACTCCAACTGAAGCAAGTTTGCGATGATTTGGGCATCAAATTAATTGCTTATAGTCCTTTAGGATTGGGATTATTAACAGGAAAATATTCTAAAACAGGCCCGTTCCCTAAAGGTATTCGTGGTTTATTATTCAGACAATTATTACCAGGAATTGACCCGCTTTTAGCTTGTTTAAAAGAAGTGGCAGAGTCAAGAAATAAAACAATGTCACAAGTAGCAATTAACTGGTGTATTAGCAAAGGAACTATCCCAATTCCAGGCGCAAAGAATCTACAACAAGCGCAAGATAATATTGGCGCTTTGGGTTGGTTGTTAGATTCTGGCGAGGTAGCTGCACTCGATCAAGCTGCCGCTAAATCAGATAAAAAAATGGTGCAAAATATTTTTCAGACGACGTAATAGGATTGGGTAATGGGTAATGGGTAATGGGTAATGGGAAGAGAGAATAATTTATAAGCTGGGACTTTTGACTTTTAATTACGAATTACGAATTACGAATTACGAATTCCCTTAAACCGTTCTTGTGCTGCTTTGAAAGCTTCTTGCATGACAGATTGAATCTTCTTGGGATCGGGTTTTTTCCCACCCATTAAGTCACCAAAGTAGACACAGGCTGTTTCGCCAAGTGACCAAGTGTATGCAGCAGCCCAGGATGCAGCAATGACGCTACCGAAACCGGGGATAAATTTGATCAGTTCTCTTGCTATGGCTTGGGCGAGAAAACCACCTGCGATCGCACTTACAACTCCCCCTGCTTGGGATGGGGTCAAAGTTTGACCGTATAAGTTACCTAGGGCAGTTACCATAGATACTTGTAACGCCGTCAGCACGGGCATAGTTGCAAACGGTAATGGTACGGCTGCGAGGGTTGCTGCCATAATTGCAAAGGGTAAAATGTAACGCCGTCCTGTATCGCGGTAAAGATTTCCTAATTGCTTACCAGCCTCTTCTCGATCCAATAATTGATAAATTGCTTTGGCTTCAGCTTCGGGAAGTAGTTCGGCTAGGTTATCTCGCAAAGCTTCTAAGCCATAGAATACAGGATTGTAACCGTCTTCTTCTAAAGTAAAGTCAATGAGGACAGAGCGATCGCACACCTTGGCAAAATCCTCTTGAATTGCTTCAAAGGCGCGATTAATTTCCTCATAATTTGGCGGGTAATCTGGATGATCAGCGATTTCCGGCGGATAAACCTCATGCAAACAAGTCACCGCTAACAAACAAGGAATATCTGGATACTGCTGACGCAAATCTTGGGCAATTTGACGTAATGTATCCGTAGCAAAATCGTTAATTTTCACCGTCAAAATCAACACTCTGGCGCTGCGGCTAGATTTTTCTAAATCGCCAATTAATTCGCGAATAATCGCCTGAGTATCTTGTTTGACATCCCCCAGTCCTACCGTATCCGTGAAAATTAGCAATGGTAAATCATCGGAAGGATAGGCGTAACGCTCAGTATGTTGGGTGTGAGGGCGAAATCCTTGCCCAACGATTTCTGCCGAAACCCCTGTTAAACCCCGCACTATGGAACTTTTACCCGCTTGGGGTTTACCAATTAACAAAGCTTCTGTAGTTGGCAATTCGGCGCGAACTGTCTCTAAAATTTCCGCAATCTGGGTTTCGCTAACACTAAACCATTGCACAACCTTCTGTGCTAAATCATCTACGGGTACTAGTTTGTCTAGGCGCGGTGTTGCTTTGCGCCAAACATTAGCAATCCGGTTTTTCCAAGAATCATCAGCAGGTTGCACCGCAGGTAGATTTTGCGACTCTGTGCTATTGCTTTCACTTAACTGCTGAGAATCTGCTGACAATGAATCAGCATCACGTTGCTCAGTCATTGGTATAAAAACGGCAGATAGATGCCAAACTAAATGCTGTTTATTATTTTAGGGCATTGGGCATTGGGCATGGGGCATTGGTATGCAGGAGGTTTTGATTTTGGGTTAAAATTCTTCGTCTAACTCGCTAAGTACATCTGCTAAATCTCTTGCTCCATGAAATACCCGCAGGATCTCAACAGTTGTATCTTGAATACGATAGAAAATTAGATAATCATTAAAATCTTTGATGCGCCATTGTCTGATTTCACCCAATCTTGACACCACCAACTGTATTAATTTTCCCATACCAGGGGTTTTTGCCAACTGTTCAAAAGTTACTTCCGCAGCATTTAAAAATTTAACAGCTACATCAGCATTACCATTGACCAATATATAATTTGCCAACTGTCGCAAATCTTGCGTTGCTCGATCTTTGACAATTAACCGATAGTTCATGCGTCGTTCGGATTATCTATACCGTTCTCACCTAAAACAGTAGAACGCAAATTTTGCCAATATTCCGGCGTGACTTCCTGTCCTTGAGAATCAATACCTTCAAGTAAAAGATCTGCCAATTTTGCTTGTGCCTTGCGTTTTTGGTCTTGCTGCACTAAATCTAAAAAATATTCGCCAATGCTGTTATAAGCACCTGTCATTACTTGTGCCTCAAGATAAACGCGCACCTCATCAGGTATATCAATGTTGATATTCATTGGGCTTCAAGCATAACTAATTGCTACTATTTTAACTTACAGGTTTAAGAATTAAGTTCCAGGTTCTTACCTCTAACTTGAAAATGGGCATTGGGCATGGGGAATGGGTAATTGGTAATGGGTAATTAGATTTTCTCCCTCATCTCCCCTTGCTCCCTTGTGCCCCCTTGCCTCCTTCCTAAAGCCAGTTTCCTACTAAAATATAGGGTGCCCAGTAGACTGGATGCTCATATAGCGGATCTTTTAAAAGAGCTAACTGAGAACGACGTAAGGCTTCGGCTTTACCTTCTTGAGTGTTGCTCAGATACTTGTAAAAATAACGCATCAAATTGGCTGTGGCTTCATCGTTAACAGCCCATAATGTTGCTAAAGTGCTGTTAGCTCCGGCTCTGACTGCTATCCCTGCTAAACCTAAAGCTGCACGCTTATCGCCTGTTGCGGTTTCGCAAGCGCTGAGAACCAACAGTTCTACAGATTCTCGTTTTTTCTGTTCGGGTATTTGGAGTAAATTATCTAATTCATTAATTTTGATTTGTTCATCCCACGCCAAAATAAAGGTTTCTATTGCCTTTGAGCTAAATTTACCGTGGGTGGCAATATGAACAATGGGAAAGAAAGTGGATTTTAAATAGGTTTTGAGATTTTTGCTGGTGAATTCCTCATTTAACAGCACAGTGCTGGGTACTTCGGATTTGATTTTCTTTAATTCTTCTTCTACATACTCTAAGGGAGAAAAGCCTTGTCTAGCTTCAGTTAACCCAGCCCCCAAGACTTTAAAGTTGCGCTGTTGCAACCGCTTGGGAGGTAGTAATTGTAAACTGGGTGTCAAAGCCACACTGTATTTTTCAATGACAAATTGCTTCCCGTCGTGCAAAGCCGCTAAGGGAATATTTCGGAAAACGCCATCTGGCACAAAAACTAAAGTTTTAATGCCACTTTTGACTAGTTCGGCTTCTGCTGGACGAATCAACCAATCATAAAGTTGTTGAGATAATGGCAGAAAGTCTTGCTTGGAACGAATAACTAATTTTTTCCGGAGTTTTTCTACAATAGTTTCCAGCTGCTCCTCGGGCAAAACAGTGGCATAGTGTTGTAGTGGCTGTTTTGGCAAGCTGAGAATCACTTCTAATCTATCTGCCAAAATAATCGGATAGATGATTGCGGCTTGGGGATCTAACTGATCGATTTGAGCATATTTTTTATCTAAACAAGCTTCGCGCAAAAAGTCATCGAGTTCTGCCAACTGTAAAGACTCAATCACTTGACGCGCTTGAATGATATCTTTTTGATTAGGTTGAGAGTGTAAAGAATCAATCAGTTGACGCGCTGGAATGAGAGTGTTTTGACTAGATTGAAAGTTTCCTGGTTTGAGAAGTAAGCTGACTAGTTCTCGGTAGACTGGCTCTACACTTTCCCGAAAACTAAATTGCACATCTGGATCAATCGCCACCAAATCGCTTCGCAAAGATTGAAGAGTACTCACAGCTTGAGTGTAGGCTGCGATCGCTCCGGTTTCATCTCCTTGTTTTTTCAAAAGCCGCCCTAATTGCCATTGCCAACGATAAGCAATTTCTGGTGTATTAATAGCTTGTGCCAGTACAAGCGCTTGTTGGGTAAGTTCTTGAGCAATTTGCCATTGTTGAGTATATTCGTAAAGCTTACCTAGTCTACCTAATGCGTAGGCTTCTGCTTGTTTGTCTCCCAAAGTTTTTGCTTGTTGCAAATTATTTGCCAGCAATTTACCAATGCTTTCCATTGTGGGAGCATCTGGAAGATTTGCCTGTTGGAGGCGAATTAAACTTTGCGCTAAGTTCAGTTGAGCATAAATCGACGCACGGCTGGGAGGTAAATTAGCGAGTTGTGGTTGAATTTGACTCCAGAGTGTTTGCGCCAAATTCCATTTTTTCTGCTCAATTAAAACGCTCAGTTGATTCAATTGCGATCGCATTTTCAGGATTGGTGATGGTGCGATCGCAGTCGCTTGTTGATAGAAACCCAAAGCTGAGTCAGCATCTTGGTTTGCCCGGGCAACATTTCCCAAATCGATGAACGCCGCACTAATATCTAAAGGAGACTGTAATTTTTTTGCGATCGCTAAACTTTGTTGCAAAACCTGCTGTGCTTGTGTCAAATTCCCAACTAAACGTAGGCTAGAACCCAAGCTGCGTAATCCAGCAGTTTTGATTGCAGAATCAGGTTGTTTTTGGAGGATGTCGTTTACCTGAATCAGGGTAGATAAGGCGCGACGATATAAGCCTAAAGTCTTTAAAGCCTGAGATTGGTTAATTAAACTCCGAATTACCCCTATCTCATTATCTGCCTTGGTATAGGTAGCAGTTGCTTGTTGCCAAATTGCTAGGGCTGTTTCGGATTTCCCAATTGCTAACTCTAAACTGCCTTGGGTATTCAAAGCTTGCGCGAGGACATTTAACTTTTCTTTAGTGCGATCGCTTTTTACATCCAATAATTTCAAACTACTAGAAATTGCTTGTTTAGCTTCCAACCACTGTCCTAATTGTTGATAACTTAATGATAGGTTATTAAGAACTCTAGCTTGGTTTAGCTCATCATTTTGTGCCTGATAAATCTGTAAAACCTGCTGCCAAATTTTGATGGCTTCTCCAAACTGCCCAGCTTCGTAATATTGCCTACCTTGTTGTTCTTGTTGTGCTGCATTTGATAATTTTTGCTCTATCAATGGCTGTGAATAATTATGAGCAGCAACAGGTAATAGAGTTAAAAATAGCCCTAACAATATACCAAGGATGACGACAATTACACGCGTGTGTATTTTTTTCCAATATTTATGACCAAGCAATAAATATATATTAATGTGCATAAATTTGCCCTGATAACTTTAGCCTTCCATAAGCACATTTTTGGTTTACTAAGCCAAACCACTTTCAATACTTGTGGGGTAAGGGCAAAAGGGTAAAGGTAAAAGGGGCACGAAAAAACCATTAACCCTTACAATCCTACCTTTTATCCAAACCAAAGTTCATTTTATTGCATATTGAAGATGTCTTTTTATCTGGTGGTATTAGACATATAGCCAGCCAAAATTATGCAATTTAAATGTAGAAGAGATTAATTATCAAAATTTCCGTAATCCAAATTCACAACTTTTTAGCAAGATCTGACTGATATTTAAGGGTGCAAAACTTTGCACCCCTACTTAATCTATTTACCGCATTCTTTGATTTTTGTTATCCTCTTTGATTATGCGGATGTTTTTCCCAATCAAAGATTTCATTATCTAACCCAGCCGGTTTACGCCAGGTAATCTTGCCTCGCAATGTATTCATTAATGTTTTTTCAACTACATCAGCTAAGTTATCCCAAGACAAATTTGGCTCTTGCAGCAAGACTTGCAGTGCTTGCAAATTAGCCTGTGCTGGATTTTCTTCTTGAAAATCTAGAAAATCCTCTGCACGTAGAGGATCTTGTTGTACAGCAATAATTCCCTGACGTACAGCCGTGGTAATTTTCTGATGAAATTCTGTTTTACCGCGATGTAATTGCCTTTGCCAACCTCTTTTGCTAGTGGCATAAAATGCAGGCAACCGATTTAATGCGTAAGCCGTCACCTCAGATGGGTTGATATATCTAGCAGTTTTAGCAGGTAAAGCTTGAATTTGAGTCTCAACCTCTGCTACCACTAGCACTTCCATCACATTGCGTGAGTTTTTGATAAAAATATGTCGTTTAGATGGCTGAATTGACGAATCAATTGCAGAATCATCAAAGAAACTCCTCATAGAGCAATACAAGTCAAATTACTGGTTATGGGTTTATATTGCCCTTTACTAGCATTGACCTAACAGGTAAGAAACTTCCACATAAAAAAATAATAAATCGCTTTGGCAAGCAGAGGCAGCAGAGGAAAATTACCAATGCCCTATGCCCCATATAAATAAAACCTCGGCTGCACGTGCCGAGGTTGATGAAGAAAAACCTAAAATTACCCAAATGTCAGATTTTCTTCCTAGTTGTCGTTGTTCAAATATTTAGATTTCTTAGCTTTGTAAGCTTATATTAATATATTTAACATATTCTTCATATAACGTCAATTAATTGAAGTTTTTGTAAAGCAAAGCCCCGCTTATAGGTACTGGGGCTTGTGGGTTTTAACATTCTGGCGAGCCACCTTCATTGTTAGAAAGGTAGATTGCGGCTAGCATAGGCATCCATTGCATAGGCTGGAGTGCGTTCACTATAGTCTATTTCTTTACCAGTAATCGACTTCGCCAATCTTTCAAAGGCATCAGAACGCCAGTTACGTTCGTGGATAGGCTTGCTTTGTTCTCCCAAGAAATAAGCTAGAGAGCCTACAACGGAAGCTGCTACCCAACCTACAACCAATAATGCAATTAAGATAGTCATCTCAAACCTCTGTTGGCAGTAAAGTAACTTTATGTAAATAAAGATAACTTTTTCGTTACAAAACTTGCAATATTAATGTTGGTGTGTGTGCCGATAGTTAAAGTAGGGTAATCCACACTCCAATACTGTTGGTTAAGGGGAAAAAGGGGAATAACAAACCTTTAACCTTTTCCCCAAAACCAATTTGAAGTTCAAAACGCTTAACTGAGTAGTATTGATCCACACTATAGGGAATTGCGATCGCTCATGCTGAAATTGAGTTTGCCTGAAGCAGTGTTTCAATGGCATCACACGCCACAGCAACTCCATTTTCTGATTGGATAATGCTTTTAATTTCTGCTGCTCTAGCTGTATATTTGAGATTTTCTAATAATTGGCGTAATTTTTTAGCTGCTCGTACTGCTGAATAATGCCTAGGGCTAATAGTACATGAAGTTCCCAAGCGTTCAACTCTTGCCGCGTTATCTGGTTGATCGTGACTATAGGGCATCACCAGCGTTGGAATACCAGCTCGTAAGGCTTGAGCTGTTGTTCCAATACCACCTTGATGCACAACTGCACAAGCGCGAGGAAAAATTTGCGAGTATGGCGCATAACTCACAGCAATAATGCTTTCTGAAAGATTTTTGGGAGCCGTATTCTTACCAATTAGCAAAACTGCACGGCGGTTTAACAGCTTTGCAGCTTGAATACTTTCTTCGTAAAAGCTACCTGGAGACATTACCACTGCTGAACCGAGAGTGAAAACAATCGGTGGTTCTCCTGCATCTAAAAATTGCTGGAGTTCTGGCGTGAGTTCTGCTCCATCTCCAGAGCCATCATAAAACGTAAAGCCTGTAATCACTGTATTTGCTGGCCAATCAGGTTGAGATTTGGCAAATGTTGAGGAGAACATTGCCAGCACTAGGTAGGGTGAATATTTATCATCAATAAAGGGATTGCCAACGAGTGCTGATAAACCTAGTTCGCGCCGCAGTTGATGAATTGGTTCTGCCCAAGATTGAGCAACTACTTTTGATAATTTAATAATGCCGCGGTTGAGAATAGAACCAAACCCGCGCAGTTTGGCTAGAAATGGAAATATAGGAATAACTGATGGGTCATAAATAGAGAGAAATGAAGCGGGTTGCAGAACAGCAAACGCCCACGGAATTTCTAATTTCTCCGCAACTAATCGAGCTGCTACAACGCCTTCACCTGTAACGATCAAGTCAGCATCTTTGACAATTTCCATTAAATCGGTGTAGGTTTCACGTAAACTAGCAAGCACCCAATTTTTGATGACATATTCTGTACCCGTTTTTAAATCCATCATCCGCGCCATTTCTTGAGGATCGCTCAGAGCAGTGTTATCAGGACGGATGCGATGAAAGTCGAATCCCAAGGCGGCTATTTTACCTTGATATTCTTTATGGGTTGCAAATATGACATCATGACCCCGCTTTCGTAATTCAAGTGCGATCGCAATTTTGGGATGTAAATCACCAAAAGAACCAATAGTAGTGAAAATAATACGGCTCACAGCTTTGCCTCTTGGTTAGCTCATTATTAATATAATTGCTTGAGGCTCCAGCTTTGCTGCATTAATACTTTTAGGTTCACTTGCCAAACAACATCTTGAATTATTTATGCAGAGTCTAATTCTCAGCAACCTGACAAATCACCATAATATGTGAAAAATATTTATTACAGCTATAGTGAACTATTTGTAATCCTGCCTCTTCTAGTTCTTTGAGAAGTTCAGGCATTTCATACTTGTGATGTCGCCAAATTGTAATTTCTTCATCTTTTAAAACTACAAAATTTTTATCTATGCCCAATTCGTTAAAAGTTACAGTGTAATTGCGATTAAATTTTATATTGGCAGTTATACTATCTGTTTTTACATCATATTTTCTGATAAGTTCGCAATCTTCTGCCTTAATTCCTACCTTATTTTTAATCCATGCATATAGCTCTTCTACATGATATTTACACCCACCTCGAGCTTTACCGTCCCATTGAGAATTAGAGCCAATTTCGTTAGTGAACACAAGCAAATCATTTTTACTCATGCTCTTTCTGAAGTTTTGTAGTGCCCTAATCCTATTTTGATGATTGCCAATGGTCACACCTAGATGTAGAAATATATTGGCTATATCATCCTGAGAATTGGAGCTTTGCCAAAGCTCTAGAGGAATAGTGCTAGTTTCTATATCAACTGTGGCACTATCAAACTTTATGAATGGAAACCATTTAGTAAAGTTTGCTTTTGATACCTCTAAGAGTTCATTACTAATATCCAAAGCAATATATTGATTAATCTTGTTTAATTTGGCAAGACAAGAAATTAATTTTTTGGCAGGGTAAGAATTACCTGCACCCACATCTATAATATTGACTTGATTACAATTTTGATAACTACCATTAACATACTCAAAGTTATCATTTAATAAATCAATTTCTACGTTGGATGTGCGATACCATTGAGGAGTAATATATTTTTGATAATAATTATTCCAGATTTTTGCACCTCTACCTTTATAAGAATACTTTAAAGGGATTTCTCTTCTCATCTCTAATGCCTGAATTAATTCTAAAACTTCTTGTTTAGAGAAGATAGAATAGAATTTAGAGCTTGGTTCTATGATCCGGCTGCTCGGACTAGATTTATCAGTAAAAAATTGTGAATTACTGGAAAAATTTTTAACCATTTTTGTTTGGGTTTGTTAGATGTGAAAGTTAATTAGCATTTCAGCAGCGTCGCTTCTAACTCACCCAAGCAGTCAGAGTCACACCCGCCTTTTTGTTGGGGCTATGGCTCTGACTGGTAATACCAATTGAAAAAATCTTGCTACATATAAATCATGTGTATGGGTGCAAAGCTTTGCGTCCATAGCTCATGTATTTGTTGCATTGTTTTTTCAGACTGGTATAAGTACTTGGACAGAATTAATTACAGTATTTCATTACCAATGAAGTTTACTTTTCCCTAAGGAACGCTACGGGTAGCTTGCTTCTCCACAGGAGTACGGATAACCCGCAGGGGTACGCTTCATTTGCAAGAACTGTAAATATTTTCCAGCTACTGAATTGCTTTATTTAGTTGTAATTTTGTTGATTGATTAATTCTTCCACAAAAATTAGGCACAAACAAGAAAACTGTGTAAATATAAAGAAAAGCTTAAGAGGTTAGAGACTCATGATCACTGCCAAAATGATGCGACAACTTTGGGCTGTAATTGAGTCTACCAACGTCAACACCTTACTGCAGTTTGATGATGTGGCTTTAGTACAATTGCTGCTTCAGCAATTAAAAGCCAAACAGGAAATTGATGAACAGGCAGATAATAGCCTAGATAATTACATAAAATCTAAATTGCCTTTAATTCGAGATACTGCTGAAAGCAGGTTACCTTTAGGACAAGACAATCAATAATACAAAAAGTTCACCCAGACAATATGATAAATCACTGGCTAAGTATTGCCCTTGCAGCTTATCTAATGGGAGCGGTAATTGAAGGGGTAAGTACTGCTGGCGAGCTATCTGATTCTTTGGCGGAACTAACCAAAGATAGGGAACAGCAACTATCAGAGTCTACTAATCCTCTTCAGGAGAAATGGCGGATCTTTGCTGCCATTGCCTCAATCAGTCTTTGTGGAGCCTGCATTTGGCCCTGCCGTTTGCTTCATCGTTTAATTAAAGGCAACGTTTCAACTAAAGAGTAGTACCAATTTTTTAGTTGGAATTTCCTGATATCATGCAGCTTTTGAAGGGGAATTTAGGTACAATTTCACATTAAATTGGTATTCAAGGTTTGTTATTTCCCTTTTCCCATTCCCCTTTTTCCCCTTCACCGACAAGTATTGAGCATCAATTAGGTTGCTCTGTTAGCAGTTGTAAAGCATCGTCAAGACCCGCGATCGCAGATAATTCTAAAAGAAATATATCCTCCAGAACAGTACGCAAGTCTTTGATTCTAGTCAGTAGACGCTGTTCTTTGCTTCCATCTAAATAATGTGTTGTTAGCTGGTTATTTCGCAATGCATAACGACAATTTACATCCGGCCTAGCTGCAATGAGTGTGGTAACAAATAGGGAATTAGGATGTGTAGAAACATACCAATTACTTACCTGATAGTCAGGTAGGTGTTGCTCTTGCAAATCAAAACGGTAAAGGCTTGTCCACTCCTGGGCGATGTATGCTTGCATGGTATAAGTTTGGTCAACCCAGAGCAAGCGAAACTGTTCATGGGTTGTATTCTGTTCAATGTTTGGTGTAAAAGACAACGGTACAGTGAGCGTTAATCCGCCAAATCCCACATCTACAATATATTGCTCAGTATCAATATTCACTAAAAGCAACATATGGCTGCGAGGTGTAATAGTCCCTTCTGGAAGGTTCCAAAGTACACGCGCTGCTAGATTCTTTACCTGAAACCCGAGAGAGATTAAAACTGAGCGCAGTAAGGAGTTTTGCTCAAAACAATAGCCACCGCGATTTTCGTAGATTAGCTTTTGCTGTAAGGATGCTATATCCAGAAGCACAGGCTGTTGGAGAAATGAATTGAGGTTCTCGAAGGCGATCGCTTTTGTATGATGTAAGTGAATTGCCTGTAAAGTCTTAAGTGTGGGAGTGCGATCGCCGTTATAGCCAATTCGCTGAAAATAAGCATCAAGATTGATTTCAGTGGGTATGCTGGCCATTTTTACTTCCCCATGATTGACAAATATTCCCCTTATTTCCTATTTTCCTTGCAAGCGGCGCAAAGTTAGCCAACCCCAACAATGTTTCATGTCATAGCCTTGTTGGTGACATTCTTCTCCGCCACTGACAATTTTTGTTCCCTGGCTATTAATATCAATGCTGTTAATTGCATTAGGACTAGTGAAAATTTCTTTACCTGGAAGCGTGGTGTTCTCTCGCCTTCCTGATGGGGTGAGTTGCCAAACTGTGACTCGTTCGTCATCGCTAATTACCAGTTGACGAGTGCCTAATGGCCCAGCAAGAGTACCACCTTCAAGAAATGATAAACTCCGTATTGGTCTTTTTGCTGTTGCTGCCCATTGATCAACTATACAGTTTTGATTAATTGACTGTTCTGATTTATTTGCAGCAGTTTGGCTTTGACATTGGTAATCTAATATGGTTACAAACCCATCAGAATCAGCTGTTGCTAACAGTTGCGAAGAACCTGGTAAAAAATTGAGGTTCAAAATTCGGTCATTATTTCTTAATACGCTGTTTGTAGGTTGGATGGAGAATTCCGCTTTAATGATATTTGATCGAGTTAAATATTCTTTAGTTAAAGATGTCCGACTTTGCGGTTGACGATTAATTTTCTTAAAATCTAGTAAAGTCAACAACTTTTTATTGCCAGTAATAGCCAGAGTATTTTCATCCTCACTTAAAGCCATTGACCAAGCTTCATAATTGCTACCTAAGCTAATAACTCTTTCTGGTTGTAATCGCCATGTGTCTTTTGCAGAGTTGTTTACCCAGATGACTATATTACCACTGCCATGCCCAGCTATTAAATAATGATTATCTTTCGTAAATGCTAAAGCAAAAACTCTGTCCTTATTGTCAACTATTTCCTGAATTGACAATTCATTGATGTTTTTACGCTGTTTGATATTCCACAGTTGAGTTACTCCGTTATCCAACCCAGCCGCAACTAACTGATTTTCTGGAGAAGCAAATTCTAATGCTAATACAGGTTCACTATTATCTTCTGTTTCTGGCTGATTGAGTTGATGTAAACTCTCACCATCAACCCTCCAAAATTTAATTGTGCCATCCTCAGCACCACTAACAACTAAGTCAGCATTATTATTAAAACGTACTGCATTCACCATTTCCGTATGTGCAGGCGTTTCTGTATTTAATACTAATGATAAAAATGCAGATATCAATCCTACAATTACAGCCAGAGAAAACAGTTGTAACCATACAGGAATGATTGGTAAAATCAACAGTTCTAAATCTTGACTAGTAGGTTCTATATCCTGCAATCGCTGATTTAATAAGCGGCTTCTAACTGTAAATTTTAATCTTTTTGACCATCCTATCCAACGGCGTTTCGCTTTAATTTCTAATAGCGCTGTGGTAATTTGTTGGATTGTTAAATCTAAATTTTCTGGCAATAGCTGAAAGCTAAATCTGCGAGTGTTTTGTCCTTGAACTTGAATATATACTGATTGCTGTAAATTACTGAGATTATTAAAGATTAGTTCAAAACTGCCAGTATGAGATTTCCAATTAGGAACCCATTTTCCTGTGTGAGGAATTTGCAATTTTTGTGGTATAACAGCAAATTTGACAAAACCTACAGGCAAAACTTCTATATAACCTTGAACACTGAGAGAGTAGCCCTCTGGAGTAATTGCTTCTATAGTAAAGGGATATTCTTCACTAGGCGCATCTTTTACAGGTGGAGGTTGACATTGAAAAATTATTTCTGCTTGCGCGCTAGCAGGTACCACCAACTTTCTTTCTCTACTTCCTTTTAGCCAAGATGCATCTAATCCGACAAAACGCAGTATTACCTCAACAGGTTTTGGATTACTATTTCGCACCCCAATTTTAATATCAATAGGATTGTTAGGGAGAACTCGGTATTCCTTCCCTGAAAGTAAATTGATACTTAAATATTTTGCTCTTTTTTCAGCTTCTCTTTGCAGATTTAGCCAATTATCTTCCATTTTTTCATGTATGGTTTCTCATGATTAATTTTGAATTATGTTGACTCTCCAGCAGAGAAAATTAGCGGTAATATTAGCGCTGCTAAAATACCCGCCATGACAATTATTTCTATGATTGCTAGAGGTAAATTATTCTGGATTAAATTCTGAATTCCTCCCAAATTATTAGATAAATTACTCAACCAATTACGCAAGCGTGTAGACCATTGTTTCGGATTGTCTTCTGGGCGGATATGAGCCGAAAATATGGAAAGTAACAACGGCGCACCACCGACTTTAGCAGACATTAAAAGGTGAATCGCTAAACAACAAACTATAATTGCCCAAGCAATAAGATGTAGATAGTACCAACTATGATTTAATTCTCCTGTGGGTAACCATTCTTCTTGCATCATTCTGCCAGATAACACAGCTAAACCCGCAGCAATGAGCATCAGCGTATTAGCAATTCTTTGCAAACTTACCCACCAAATTGGTTTACCAAGCTGGGCTAAATTCGACAATGAATCTTTTTGTAATAGCCTTTTGTTACCTGCATGAAAACTATAGAGGGCAAACACCGGGAAAAGAACAAAGAAAAAGACTGCAAATGTGCCGTGAATATCGATAATTCCCTCAATCCGCGGGATGGGGATTTTGCCAAATCTGCCATCGAAGCTATTGTAAACGAAAAAGCCTGTGATCATGGCGGCGATCGCTAAAATTCCACTGACACCATGAAGTATCTTTAATAACAAAGGCTGATAGGGAGCAGAACGGGACATGAGCGATTACCATTTTAGATTTTGGATTCGACAATCACCAAAAAATCATTCTAGCAATCTCAAATAATACTACGTTTCCTGATAGGATTTTTTATCCTACCGAAGTGCAAAGTTTAGTAGCGGTAGGGTGTATTCTTGCTGAAGATACGGCATTTGGAATTGTTGCACCTGGAGGTGCGTTGTCGCGCCGCACAACGCACTCAGTATCTTTGCAAAACCAAACAGAAACCCTAATATTTAACTTAACTGTGCCACGAGTTGATTTTCTAAGACCGTGTCATTAGTTAATAAATCCTCAACTGTGATCCGTAAAAAGCGCTGATCGTCAACTTGAAATTGAATCTTGATGCGATCGCTTCCGGGAAATCCTGGGGGCGTTAGTTGGGCGATAGTTCTGGCCCCTTCTTTATCGTTGAGGGGTTTGACGGTGGTTGCGCCACTATCTAAACGACGGGTAATTAAGCGATCGCCATCGAAATAAACTTCGGTTCCGCCTGACTCTGCGCCCAATTCGCCCATAATTAACTCAATGCTGGGCTGATTTTCTAAGGATGCGCCTAAGACTAATTCTACTGGCTGATTCATCGGGTAAGCTTGCCCAGCCTTAATAATCGGATGCCAACTGTGGCGCTGATTACGCCGATCCCAATAGCGCACACCGTAACTATGGTAGAGAAAGTCTTTGATTTCTATCCCTTGAGTAATTTGTAATGCACCTTGGGCGATCGCTTCAAAGGGACGTTCGCAACGAATCTTTTCTGAGTCAAAATACTGTTTTACCCATGTCTGCACTGCTGGTAGTTGTACTGTACCACCAACTAACAACACAGCATTAATATCTGCAAGTTCTATTCCCTGTCGTCTTGCTTGCTGTAGCAAACTCGTCATGGAATCATCCAAACGCTCAAAAAAGGCGTGTTCTTTGAGGATATTCTCTAAAGTTTCACGGTTGAGTTCGAGTTCATAGCTTTCAAATGATTCATCGTCAAAATAAACTTCACTCCCTTGGTTCTGCGTGGAAAGTTGAATTTTGACTCGTTCTGCGAGGCGCGTTGTCAAGGGACTTACCGCCAATCCTTGAGTTTTGGCAAAGTAATCGACTATCCAAGTATCGATATCAGTACCGCCTAAATTTTGCCCAGCCTTCGCCAATACACGCGCAGTTTTAACTTTCTGCTTGGAGTTTTCCGCTAAAGATTTATTACCCCACTTCAGCAGAAAACCCACAGGTTTAGTATTTGCTTGCACGCTTTGATCCAAGCGCACCAGGGATAAATCCAAAGTTCCGCCGCCAAAGTCAATCACCAACAGAATTTCTTGATTAGCCAAGCCATAACCTAAAGCTGCAGCTGTCGGTTCATCCAGCATCCGCACTTGTTCCACAGGAAGCGCTTGACAAACTTGTCCTAACCAGTGGCGATAAGTTTCAAAACTATCTACAGGTACAGTTAACACCAGAGAATCTAAGCCGCCTTCTTGGGGTGCTAACTGTGCAATCACCTGAGTGAGAAACCATTTACCTACTTGCTCAAAGGTAACAATTTGCCCATCGAGTTCGGGTAAGAAACCTTGAATATCCGCACCAATTCCCCGCTTGAAGCTGCGGAAAAATCGCGCCTCGCCCTTGAGATCGAAACCGCGATCGCGCACTTGTTGCCCTACTAAAACTTTACCTTGTGTTGCGTCTTCAACATAAACCAAACTGGGAATCAGTGGCGGATTCAGACTTTGTTGAATTGATAAACCAGGGAGATTGAGGGTTTCTGGCTGTTGGGTAACAGGGTTCCAACGAGCAATGACTGTGTTACTAGTACCAAAATCGATTGCGATCGCCATATCTTAATTTATTATCTCGCGCCAAAGACAGGGCATTTATTGGCAGAGGTCTTTCTAGACAGTTGGGGAAAGGGTAAGGGGAAAAGGTGAAAGGTGTTAATTCATCCTTTACCCTTTTTCCTTTCTCCTTCACCGCAACAAATTCTGAGGTTCCTCACTTCCAGAAATGCCCATCACAACAAACTACTTACTTGTGATTATTCTCTATGAGCCACCACGAGCGCAAATGTGCGATCGCTTCTTCTTTGCGTTTGGCTTCAACTTCAATCCACGGTGCTTGATAATAAACGCTCGGCATGGCGGTAATCATATCACTGTGTTTGCGATCGCGGAAAGCCGTCTCACCATTAGAAATATGCACTAATTGCCAATCTGGATGTTTCCAAGTTTCCCTAGCGGCGTAAAACATCTCAGCTACACTCGTATCATCATAGCTGTCTAAATTTTCGTGGCAAATATGGTGATGGGCATCAAACACCATCGGCACACCAGCTTGCTGACAGACTGCTAAAATTTCACTACCACTATAGGCGTATTCGTCATTTTCAAAAGTCAAGCGGCTTTTAATCGCTTCCGGTAAATCCGCAATTACTTTTACCAGTTGTGCAGTCCGTTGAGATTTACCGCCATGAATATTCATTAAAGACCAAGGCGATCGCGGTAGACCTAACAAGTCAAAAGTGCGGGCTTGTCGTTCTAAAATTTTGATACTTGTTTTTAATACTTCAGAGGAATCAGAACTCAGCACTACAAATTGATCTGGATGTAGTACGATTCTGATACCTAAAGACTGCGATCGCTGACCAATTTTCCCTAAATCAGCATTCATTTCCTCTAAAATATTTGCCCCAATCTCATCTTCCATATCACTAAGGGGAAACAAAGCCGAGGACATCCGATATAGCCGAATCTGGTGCTGCTGACAAAAAGATAGCGCATCATTTAAGCGTTGCAAGTTATGCAAATACAATTCTCGCAAAACGCTTTCCCTTTGTTCTAAATCAAGCTTTAAATAGCGAGTGCGCGTCATAGTCCGAAAGCGCACTTGCTGACCAACAGTAATGCAAACTAGTCCTAACTCAGGCTGAGAAGTTTTGTGTAAATCCTCTAGATTAGTTAAATTTTGGTACTCGATTGTAGTCATTAACTCTATTGCTCAAGTCTTGGCGCTTCTTCAATTTAACTAACTTTCGCAGCCAATGAGTCAGTATCTAACGGATGATAATGGGCATTGGGCATGGGGCATTGGTGTTTGGTAATGGGTAATTGGTAATTGGTAATTGCTTTTCTCCCCTGCTCCCTGCTCCCTGCCCCCTTGCCTCTTACCCCCTAATCCCTCCCAGCCCCTTCCAGCCAGACTTCCACATCATCCGCGAGTAACCTCTGTGCAGCTTCTACCATTGAGGCTGCTATGTCTTTGAGGTCTTCGCGATTACTCAAGTAAGTTTTTAATGCTTCCATTGGATCGATGCTACTACTGGCAGTTAGTTCGGGTATGCGGGGTCTAGCTAACTGACTGAGCAATTCTGGATGAATTGTGTAGGTGTGAGCAGAACTTAACGCATCATGGAGGGAGGAGTTATCAATTAAATCTAGCTGTTCGGAACGCAGTTTATAGATTAAACGGATGACAGCATCTTGAATATCATGTTTTGCGATCGCTTTCAATATAGCGGCTTGTGGATCGTCTGCTTTCGAGATATCGACTTCAATTGTGCGGAAAGTTCTCACAGGTAAAGGGCAAAATTCCCAATTCGCCTGACCTTTCTCTAATTCTATGAGCACATAACCTTTATCTTCTTTTTCTTCACTAAAATCTACCCGCTCAATGCTTCCTGGATAAATCACTGGCGGGTCATTAGATTTATTTAAATTTTGATGACGGTGAACATGTCCCAAAGCTACATAATCAAAACAGGGACGTGTCAATAAAGATAGCGGTAAAGTAAAGCCTTTACCTACTGCTAAAAACCGTTCGGCTCCCAAAGAAGCATTATCAGCCATTAAATGTGCTAAAAGCACAGTGGGCACTTGTGGATCGAGACGGCGAATTTCTGATTCTAAAACTAGTTGCAGACGTTCAGTTAATAGCTGATTCACTTCTGCAAGTGATAAACTTTCAGTTTCTTGGCGAGTCATCAACGTCGAACGCGTCAGCCAAGGGAGGGTAATAACTTGAACTTTACCACTACGAGTTTGGATGCGATGAGTCGTGACCGTATCTCCCACCACAAACCCCCGCACTCCCAAGGTGCGGTAAATACACAAACTCGCTCCGCCCAGCCCTTGGGAATGTTGATCATGGTTTCCCACTAACAACACTGTCGGAATATTTCCATCCACCAAACGGCGGAATTGACTAGCAAAAGCTTCTTGCACATACGGCGGTGGCGTAGCATCAGGAAAAGCATCACCGCCAAAAATCACTAAATCAACATTATCTTCTAATGCTCTGTCAATACAAATAGATAATGTATTGATAAAATCCTCCAGCCGCGTATTTAATCCTGTCGCTGGATTAATTCGTCCGTGGGAGAAACCACTCCCCATGTGGATATCGGAAAGATGAAGGATTTTGATCATTATTTGTCACTTGTCCTTAGTCATTTGTCCTTTGTTTATAGTAATGACAAATGGCTAAGAACCAGTACTACCCTGCATAATTTTTAGTGGAAAACAAAGTACAGGGAGCAAGGGAGAAAAGCTTAGATAATAAATGGCTGCAATAAGCAGCCATCTTAATTTTTCAAGGAAAAGACGCATTAACTCTCGTATTTTGCATCTTGAAATCAATATTAATGTAGAGAATTGAAAGCATGAATGCAGACAGAGTAATTCTAAAATTTTTCCCCCTGCTCCCTGCCCCCTGCCCCCTTGCCTCTCTACGCTTCTTGTTTCCAGCAACAATTTAATAGCGCACCGCCTGCGATTAACTTCACTAATTCCAATACCCAATAACTGCCATGAAGCAAATTCATTGATGTGGGAATAGTAGTCTCAGCATCAAACACATTGAGATGAATTGCGATCGCACTCATCTGTGGAGTTAAAAAATAGGTATCTAGCAAAGCTATAGCTAGCAGAATGATAGACAAAACAATACCATTACGCCGCCAGTTAGCTTGGGTTTTGCTCAAAGTTAGTACACCAGTTAATACTACAGCCGCTGACAATAATTCCACGCGATTAAAATTCCAAAAAATCGCATAGCCAACTGTAGAAAAACTTGCCTGGGTCATCATGCCAGAAATATAAAGGCTAGGCATAATTACCCAATCTAAAAGTAAGCTAGCACTTAGCCAAAAGCCCAGAGTCAATAAGACAGCAGGCCGCCAAAAGGACTGCTTGAAGTGAGAGTTAGAAAGAGTATGCATAAGAATAATTGCTGTGTTGTATTCTTAGTTTCCCTCTCTATGCATAACTTTGACAACAGTTATCAATTATCCTTTACAAACTCACAGCGACTTGTGCCAGAAAAGATAACAGTTGTTGAGTTTGATTACCGAAATTGTTAATAAAAAATTAAGTTTATTTAAAAATGTTTAAATAGCAAAATTAATTGCATTTTTTAGCGAGCGAGCTATTATAATTAACTCGCCCAAAAATGAAGGTCTAGGTTACCAGCATAAGTTCACTTAAGTTGCTTAAAATAGCAGATTAGTTAGATTGAGTAGACTGTAGCTACTAAGCTCTACCAAATCTAATTTGCATATCTAAAAATATTTATAAATCTTGTGGGGTGGGCATCTTGCCTGCCATCATTATGCAATTTAAGCACTATTTGGCAGTGCCTATCCTAAAATGATGATTCTACTGCCCAATCCTTATTCCCCAGTTTTCAACCCCCAATCCCCAGCCAAATTCTCATCAAGAATGTGACGGGTATGAATGAATTCATCTGCTGGGGAAATCTGAAGTACATCTTCTACTTTTTCCTGAATTCTGCTCTTGACAGGTTGCGCTGGGTTACCAGCATAAATTGTCATTGGTTCTAAGGAGCGTCCTGTCACACTTCCTAATGCTAAGACTGCTCCCTTTCCTACTGTCACTCCCGGGCCAATTACCGACTTAGCTGCAATCCAACTACTCTCTTGAATATGGATAGCTGCAGGAATCAGTTTAAAATCTGGATGGTACCAATCATGATTACCAGTGCAGAGATAAACACCTTGCGATAAACATACATGATTTTCAATTACCACAGGTGCAAGGTTATCAATCCAAGTATCTTCTCCAATCCAAACAAAATCACCAACAGTTAAACGCCAAGGAAACTTTACCCGCACTCCTGGTTTAATACGGACTTTTTTACCAATACTAGCCCCAAACCCACGAATTACCAACACCTTGAGAGTTGAAAATGGCAACCAATTACTCTCAACTATAGGTGAACCGAGGAAGTGCCACAAAACTTGTTTCCAGTAGGGTGCGCCTGGATTATAGTTGCCCAAGCTATAGTTATCTAGATGCATAGATTGATTAGTTAAGACTAGATAGCGATCGCTATTACTCAGAGATTGATATTGACTAGTAGCACCATCAGCTCTATCTATCACCGATGTATTACTAGGTGCAGAAGAATTAACTTTTCCTTTTTCAGCTTCAATAATATTAATAGCCAATAGTAATTCTGCTAACACACGCTGAAACGCATAGTAAAAACCTCGCCAGCCATCCAGAATCCCACCTTTGATAATCAGGCAGTAGAAAAATATGATGATGGGGGCGAGTATCTTCTGTTTACGAATGCGATCGCCCAAACTGAGTTCGTTGCTTGGTGTCTCCAGCAATTTCTTTGCTTCTATTACCATGTAGCGATCCTGCGCCCATAGCCAACGACTCAGAGGTTTGCGATCGTCATGATATATGTAGCCAGAAAGTAGTGAAGAATTTCCCTCTATGCTGACACGATGAGCGTGACCGTCATCTTGATAAATTGCTTTTGCTTTTTTATATAAAACTTCTCTTGGTGGCAGTAATGTACCATGCAAGGGCTTACCAAAGATGCAATACTTGAATCTGACTTTATAACTATCTATATTAGGCTCTGCGGATAATGAATGAATTTCATTAATTAACTCATCACTTATGACATAATCAGCATCTAATGATAGTATCCATTCAGATGCAACTTTTTCTAGTCCAAAATTACACTGAGCAGCAAAAGAATCAAATTTTCTTTGAAAAACTTTTACTTGATGGTAAGAAGATAAAATTTCCAAAGTAGCATCTGTGCTGTAACTATCGATAACAACAATAGTCTTTGCCCAATTTAAGCTTTGAAGCGTACGAGAAATATTAGGAGCTTCGTTATACGTAAGAATAAGAGGAGTTACTTCATTTAGCATATCTACTATTTACGAACTTCAACAACCATGACAGATCCCATGATTGAAGGAAAATATCTACTTAAAGCTGCAAATGGTTGCCTACGTTCAGCACCATAAAAACCAAAGTTATTCCTAAAACCGCAATAATTTAAAAAACGTTTAATTTCAACTTTATTAAAATATCGAATATGCTGCCATTCCCAAATTGGGATTTTATGTCCCTCTGTTCTTCTAGGAACTCCCTTGAATAGATAGTAAAGCCGATTGATAATCCAACCATGATTAGGTGTACTTAAAACTAGTCTGCCACCAGGTTTGAGAATTCTGTATATTTCCTTAGCCACTACTTCAGGAAAGAAGAGATGTTCTATATTATCTCCCCAAAACACCTCATCAAAAAAATTATCCGCATATTGGTAGGGAATATCTTCTATATCATGCTGAATGGCTTGAACTCCAATTTTACAGAGCTTCTTGGCTCCTGCTGTAGTCCATTCAATACCATAAACCTCATAACCCTGATCGAGAAAAAACTTACTAATATTTCCATGCCCTGCGCCTAAATCTAACAATCTTTCCCCATTTGACTGTTGATAAATCCGACGTAAAACATGGTTTCTTTCGTAACTATCAAATTCACTTAATCCCTCCAAGAGATAATCTGTATATATATTTTCATAAAAACTTTGTATAGTTTTCTTTTGCATATTATAACCTGCTATTTTTAACATTTAATATTTGCTCAAAATCAGCAAGATATTTTTGGGTAACTTGCTCATAATTAAATTCTTGAGCTTTTTGAGTAGCTTGCCTACTCATAGTGCTATTATCAGAATCAATTATTGCTGAAAATAATGTATCTGATAGATTCTTAGCGGCATCAACAGTCCGATGATTAAAAAAGTAACCAGTTTTGCCATCTTCAATAAAATCCCTAAAGCAAGCTAAGTCTGATACGACAGGAACCAGACCCGATGCCATTGCCTCTAGTGGAGCAACTCCAAAAGATTCACCTTTTTCGGCCAATGAAGGATAGCAAAAAATATCAGCGTCTCGATAAGCTTCAGCTAGTTTACCAACATCAAAAATAGGCTCCAAAAATTCAACATTTAAATTATTAGCTTTTGATTTAAGAATACTTAAATAATTATCGCCACCACCACCTTGATTTTCTTTTACAGGGCCAATAATCCTCAATCTGACTTCAGAAAATTGCTCTGATAAAATTGAAAACGCATCTAATAGAAGATGTACTCCCTTCTCTGGATGAATTCTACCTACATATAAAATGAGCTTTTCTTTTCGAGCTAATTTTGGCTGAGTACTTGGTGAAAATATGCGAGTATCAATAGGATTGGGGATAATTCCCATCCGAGATATAGCTGCAGGATATTCTTTAGCAATAGCTTCTTGAATAGCTTGTGATGCAACTGCAAAAAAACTGGTTCCTGCATATAACCAATACTGTCCTTTAGGAAAGCGGTTAGCATTAATTACAACCTTACCTGCTTGAGGACGTAAACATGCAAATATAGGTAGCCAAAAATCATTGATAACTAAAATATCGGCATGAGGTAATCTAGGAAAGGTCAACAAGCTATAAAAGAAGTCTTTAAGTAAGTCTAGGGTAATATTAGTGCTTTGTGGAAATCCTCCATGTCGAATGTATTGCACACCATTAATTACCTCCGTTTGAGGCTGACTTGGATAAGAACGGCAGAGAATGCTTACTTGATGGCCTCTAGCAGCAAATTCTTCTGCTAAACCTTGCCACAGACGAGGAATAGCGCCTCCTTGTACCGCTGGAACAGGCAGCCAGGGGCCTGTAGCAATATTAATGATCACAGTTTTGTATTCCTAAGAATTGTAAAGTTGAACGCAAGTTGGTGGTTCACCACCACCAAGAATCCATTGGTATACATTTGCCATTTCTTGAGCAATTGAATTCCAAGAGTATTTAGCTTGTACTAAATCTCGCCCTTTCAAACCCATCACTTGCCGTTGCCTTTCAGACATCTGCATTGCATCTACTAAGGCAACCTTTAGTGCTTGTTGATTATCCTCAATCCACCAACCGCATCCATAATGCTGTAAATCTTCCCAAGGGGCACCTTTTGTAGTAATGACAGGCACACCATAAGCTAAAGATTCTGCTACTGCAATCCCAAAATTTTCTGAATGCGTTGGTAAAACGAATACGTCAGCATTACTGAGTGCAGAGAATTTATGTTGTCCTGATAGCATCCCAGTAAAAGTGACTTTTTTTTTCAAATTTAACTGTTCTACTTGTAATTCTAACTTTTCTTGGTAGCCAATCAAGTCTGGCCCAGCAATAATTAGATGCCAATCAGGAAATTGATTAACAAGAGATTGCCAAACATCTATTAAATGGTTTAAACCTTTTTTAGGGTGTACCCTTGATAAAAAAAGTAACCATTTTTTATCAGCTAATTTCGGGAATATATCAATTAATATTTGTCTGCTAAATTCCTCTTCTAAACTAGGAATGTTAATCCCATTAGGGATGAGAGCAATGGGTTGTCGATATCCTAATTTACGAATAGAATTTACCTCTTCCGCAGAAGTGGCATGGAAAGCTGTAGCACAGTTTAAATTTTCTTTTTCGTATAAAATCCATGCTAACCATTTTTTATACCAGCTATTATTTAATGACCAAGGTTCAAGCATTCCTCTAGGAGAAATGACTAAATTAATCTTATTAATAACTGCTGCTTGTCGTGCATAAAGATTAGGAAACATCCATAAACCATGATTATGGATTATATCTAAATCTTTTGCTGCTAAATTGAATAAGTAATTGCTGGCTTGAGGTTGAAACCCTCTAAAATATTTTGCGACTTTAGAAGCTTTTTGACTATGAACTTGAACTTCAGTAGTTAAAATTTGTTTACCGTGACATTGATAATCAAGCGTGAATAAATGGGAATTAATATTATGTTGATATAATGCTTGAGCTAAATTAGTAACTGAATAAGCAGGCCCACCAACATTTTCATTAATACTAGCTACTACTTGGCAAACAGAAATCTGATCAACCAATGTTGCATTTGTTGACATTATTAGTTTTTTTGAAAAATAAATATTAGTATCAGGTTACAAAAAAAATCTAGTATCAGAATGCTTAATATACTTTAATTGACTTCATGCTGAAACTTTTCCCACCACAACTTAAGTATTACTAAACTCCAGCGACGATACCAAGGTTCAAGAGGGATATTTTTGAGAAGATTTAAGTTAGCGAAATATTCACCAAATTCACCTAACATCCATTGTTCAAAGGGAAAAGAAAATCCTTGTTTACGACGCTTAGTCACCCAATCAGGTAATTCTGGTACAGCTTGAACTAAGAGTTGTTTACCATAAGCTAAACGGATATTACTAGGTATAGGTGCTACTGCCTCTAGCAAAGCTGTATCTACTAAAGGTACCCGCAATTCTAATCCCCATCTCATACTCATAACATCACTGTCTCGGAGTAATTGATTTCGCATATAGCAACTCAATTCTAGCAAGCTGACTTCATCTTCTGGTGTAGACACTTTTGCTGGAAAACTGATCTTAGAGGGGCTATCTTTCACAAAAATCTTGTCACCTACATATTGTTCAATAATTGCACAAGCTTCTTTATTGGAAAAAATGCCTCGAAACGTGCGATAAGCATCTGATAATGTCGGTTCTTGCTCTAGAAAATCACCTAATCGTTTCATTTTAGGTGAACTTCCCCAATGCGCTAAACCCATACCTATGCTAGCTCCAACAAGAGGTAATAATCTTAGCTGCTTACCCCAGTTCACCATGCGGGGAATTTTTTGAAATGAATGATATCCACCAAAAACTTCGTCTCCACCCAGTCCAGATAGTACTACTTTCATACCATTTTCATGGGCAATTTTAGATATACAAAAAGTATTAAATCCATCAACACTAGGTTGATCAATAGCTGCTAAGAAATTAGGCAATAAAGTTTTAGCAGATGATGCTGTAATTTTATATTCTGTATGTTTGGCACCAAAGAATTTTGCAACTTCTTGAGCAATCCCTCCTTCATTCCATTGACCTTCGTCAAAAGCTATTGAGTATGTAGATAAATGTTGATTTTGGGACTGGTTTGCTAGTGCTAGAACTGTTGTTGAATCAATACCGCCACTGAGAAAAATACCTACAGGCACATCACTAATAAAATGATGTTTAATAGAATCAATTAAAGCAGCACGAACTATTTCTTGAGCATCTGTCGCTGAAATTTTTTGAGGTGTAAAGTTGATCTGCCAGTACTGCTTTTTGGTAATTTTTTGACCTTGCCAATATAGCCAGTTACCAGCATCTAAACAATGAACATCTTCAATGAGGGTATATGGTTCTGGCACTGAACCACTAACAAGATAACCATATAACCCTTGTACACTCATTTGAACAGTAGGTAGCCCAGATGCTAAAACTGCTCTGAGTTCTGAAGCAAAAACTAAAGTTGAACCAGAGCGCCAGTAGTAAAGAGGTTTAATTCCTAAAGGATCGCGAGCTAAAAAACAGGTTTTTTCCCAGTCATCCCAAATCGCAAAGGCGAACATGCCGCGTAAATGTTGGACACAATCAGAACCCATTCTTTGATAAAGTTTAAGGATAACTTCTGTATCCGTTTGAGAATGGAACTGTTCACCTTGAGCAATCAAATTCTGCCTTAGTTGTTGAAAGTTATAAATTTCACCGTTGAAAGTTATCCAATATCGTTGATCGGCAGTGGACATCGGTTGATGTCCAGCAGAGCTCAGGTCGAGAATTGCTAAACGAGTATGGGCGAAAGCAGCTTGTCTGTCTTTAGATATATAAATACCATGATCATCTGGCCCACGATGCTTGAGATTAGTTTCTATTCTCTTAATTATCTTTTCTAAAGTACTATGATACTGATTAATTGTCAGAATGCCGCCAATTCCACACATATAAAAATTTAGTTGTTGATTGTGGATTTTAAATGATGATTTAAATGTTTATCCAGAGTTCTTTGGAACCGCTCAAATCCAAAGGTATCAATTACTTTTTGACGTAAATTTTCTGGCTGATATATTAAATGATTGTGATAGGTACCCTGTAGAATTTGAATTAATGTTTTGGCGATTTCTCCTACATCATCAGGATTGACCAATGCACCAAGTTCACCATGACATAGAGCATCAATTGCACCATCTTGGTTACCAGCTAAAACAGGTTTGCCACAAGCTAGAGCTTCTAAATAGACAATGCCAAACCCTTCCCTTTTACTAGGCATAGCAAAAACATCACAAAGATTATAATAATCACAAAGCTCTTCATCAGGAACAAATCCAGCTAAGGTGACACAATCTTTTATACCTAAATTTGCAATCACTTTTTCGATTCTGGGCTGGTCTTTACCTTTGCCTACTATAATGTAGTGAACATCAGGAATAATTTCACGAATTTGGGATAAAGCCTGCAAAATTTGGTCATAACCTTTATAACGTTCGCTCTCAGCCAACCTGGCAACAGTTAATATTACTGGTTGTTCTGGGGTTAGTTGATATTTATCTAATAAATAAGTAGGCTTAGAAGCAATTTTGAAATTGCTGGCATCAAAGGTACAAGGTAGAAGTGAAATTTTGTCTGCATCAATATTTTGCTCTTTAATTAGGCGATCGCGTGTATAACCACTAATAGATAAAATCCGATCCGCATTCTGTAACGCTTTTTTTAAAATTGGATTTTTAAGCTCCCATACTTCTAATCCATAAACATTAATCCAGTAAGGTATACCTGCTAAAACTTTGAGTAAATACGCAGCAATTGAAAAATTAATATGAGCAGCAATTACTAAGTCAGGATACTGCACTAGACCTTGACTGAGAATTTTAGTAGCAAATGCTAATGTACGAATTTTATTTGAATATGCTCCTGTAAAGTAAAATTTAGTGCTTGATAAATAGGTAATATCTGAAGAGCCTTTTACATCCTGCTTAATAAAAATATTGTACTGGCTTTCAGGATAAATGCTTTGCAATGCTTGTAAAAAAAATGCTGAATAGACTTGGATACCGCCTTTAAATTCAAATATATTAGGAAACCATAAATGAAAATTTTTTAGTTCAGGGTTATGTCGCATTTAAATCAAATATTTTTATGGTTATATAGATACTTTTCATGAATAAAACTTAGGTGAATTTTGTTTGACCATTCATGATACTATCCAAGGCTTGAGTTACTCCTTGAGTAGATTGACGATAACTATACTCAAGTATAATATTTCGGCTTTCTTGTCCCCAATTATGTAAACGTTCTAAATTAGAGAATGCTTCTTGCAAAATATGAGTTAATGCTAAGACATCACCCGCGGGAAAAATTAAACCATTTTTACCAGGATGAACCAAGTCTTGAGCACAACCAACATGATTACTAACAATAACTGGGCGGCTTAAACACATTGCTTCATTAATTGCTAATCCCCAAGTTTCATAATTTCCATAACTAGGTAACACTACTACATCAGCAATTGCATAGGTACGGGCCATTAAAGATTGATTTTGAAAAGGAGCAAAATAGATATTTGCATATCCTGCTGCTTGGGATTTTAAATCATTTTCTAAAATTCCCGCTCCTACAAATAGCAGCGATACTCGATGAAGCTTTGCTTGCAAGAATGCCTGAAGCAAATCTAGGGGACGTTTCTTAGCTTCAAATTTACCTGCAAATAAAATAATTGCATGGTCTTTAGGAATACCTATTTCTTGCTTCCAAGAGTTCGCCTGTTCTTTAGCTATTTCAGCTTGGGCAAAGAAGCGATCGTTGTCTATTGCATGAGGTGAGAAGAATAGGCGTTTAGCAGCTACACCATAATATCGAAAGTATTCATAGTTAGCTTTGCCTACATAAAGACAGGCTGCAAATCGTTGATAGATTTTTGTAATAATTTGTCGGCGTACCCATGCTTTGATACCGATAGAAGATAGCAATCTATGAGAATCTCCTCGAAATAGTAATGGAATTTGATGATAATTCCAACATAAAAGAAAGTGATAAATGCTGGCGTAGTTATAGCTCATTAATAGAACAGCATCGGGTTGGTAGTTATTAATTTGGGAAATCAAAGATGGATTTTGCAGTCCCCAAAAGTGATGAGTACCAGCATCAGGGCTAATATTAGCTACAAACTCATAATCATAGCCAGTTAAGAGTGGAATATCCCATTGGAAAGCTTTACCAAAACCTACATCAACTTTCTGTGTAATGCCAGAATCCCAGAGATAGAAAACTTTTACAGCTAATGTTGTAGTACTACTTAGATATTGAAACCAAGGTGCATAGTACTGAATTGGATGCGAGGCAATAATTGCTAGCTTTTGCATATTTGCATTCTTAATAAAACACCCAATTTAGGTATGTCTATTTTTGATAATATATTAATATGTTTTTTCTATTAATAAATAGTAAAATATTTTATTTTTGTTTTTCCTAATTACTGCATTATTTTAATTTTGCATTGGTGGTACTTTGTAGGTTCGCATTAAAAGTACTATAACGCTACCAAGCGCTACAGTACCTTGAAATAAAGCAGCCACATATACCCCAGCACTAAATTCAGTTTGAAATGAGAAAGTCATCATTAATATAGCAAATAGATACTTGGCTGAGAGAACTGGGGCATTAAGACTCCAGCGAGTGCTTTGTCCATAAATTGACCCTAATATAACAGCAAGCCCCCCACAACCTATTAAACCAAAGTTGGCATAAGATTCTGCTAATAGTCCCCAAGCAATTGTAGTTGTACCAGTAGTTTCACGAGTTTGTAATCCGTAGTGAATGTTGAGTAAGTAAGTGCCTTCATGACTAGCAATTTTTTGAGGAGCAAAAATTCTAGGCACTAGTAACTGCGGTAAAATTGCATAAGTAGCTCCATAGAGATATGGAATTTCTTGCGGACTTTTGATTTGTGCCAAAAGCAACATTTGAATTACGCTAGATCGTTCCAAAAATGAGCTTCTTTCTTCAGTTTCTTGAGAAGATGGCACATCGTTACTATTCTTATTTCTCAAAAGGTAATTCAAGCTATACCCTGCCCATTCACTATACCAAGCTGGATATTCCCAAGGTTGTATATAAGAGCTATACTCACCTCCGAACCAATATTTTGCTCTCATCTCACCTTTGCCATAGTTCAGGAAACAAAAGCAAATAAGGGAAATAATAATGACTAATATAGGTAGTTTTTTTCTACCAATAGTAAAAGCAAATATAGCAATTAAAAAGATAGAAGCTGCCCCTACTAACAATAAACTTGCCGCATTGACAACTATTGATATAACTAGCAGCAATATAAACCATCTCGCACGTGCTCCTGATAATTCTTGACTACCTAAACGATAAGCAAGTACAAAAGTTGCTAATGATGATAATGCTAAAGTAACATTACAAATAATTGCAAATATGCCAGCATCAAGAAATATCCAACCTGCTAGAAAATAAGTATTAAAGAAAATATTAGCTGCTAGAGCAAGTAAGAAGAACTGATATCCACTAGCACCATTCAATGCCAAGTATGATTCGGGTGGAGAGGGAGTGGATTTAACAAATTGAAACCAGATAAATGTTCCTAAGCCTAAAAATCCTGTTACTGTTAAGCTAGCAAATAAATGGCTTTCTGGTGAGTACTCTACAACTATTGGGTGATTGCTTACTAATGGTAGAGCGTGAGTCCAAACATAAGTTAATGCGAATAAGGGAAAAATTGGCATACCCAGCGCTTTTCTCGAACACCAAAGATATGTGGGAAAAAGCGCAGCAGCAGTAATTAAAATTGCCCCAAAAATACTTACTAACGATTCAGTGTTGGTAAAAAATAGCTCAAAGGTAAATAGGGCAAAAGCAATGACCCAAAATCCTCGAAGTAACCTTTTTTGTCTACGATGATCAAAAATAATTGAAGATTGTAGTACAGATAAGTTAAGGAATTCTGAATCATTGGTCATAGCAATTTATCTTGGCTTGTAGCCATGAGGACTTGATCAAAAACAGCACATTGCCGACGAGTCATTTCTTTTGCGGTATAAGGTTGAAACGCTTTCCAGTCTGTATCTGGCTGATAGCCTTTAGGCATAGATAGGAGCCATTGAAGTTGAGGTATAATTCTAGGCAACAACTCATTGGGGTGATCGCTTTCTCTAAAAGTTACGACTCGACCTGCATGGCATTGATTTAAAATTTCGACCACAGAACTCTGTTGATGGAAAATGGCGAAAATTGGCTTTTTTGCTAAAATACACGGGTAAAGCTTGGAAGCAGTATAACTAGGATCTTGGGAGCCAATCAGCAAAATAGCATCGCTATCTACCAGAGTTTGCAAAGCTTCAAAGTAAGGAATGCGGTGAAGATGTTCTTCTACCAGATCGGCAACACCTAATTCCTGAGCGATTGGTTCTACAGTTTTCACTGCTCGATTATCAGAAGCATAGCTCGTACCAACAAAGTGTAATTTAACAGATTGCCACGGTTCGGGATTTTGAAGACGTGCAGATTGGATACCTAAAAATAGGCTTTTTAGTGCTAAAGCCATATCATTACCACCTCGACCTACATAAACCCAATGGCGGTTACCATCATTAGGATTAAAGATTCTTTGCTGAATCTTTAATGTAGGGAGTTGCTCAAAGTCTTTTTCAGGAGCGCCAAACGGTAAGACTGTACATTTATCCTCATTTATCCACGGATAGCGTTGAATTAAAGTTTTGGGATACTCAGGTGAAACGCTAATAATATGGCTAACATTATGCAAAGTAAATGATTCAAGATGTTTTGCTATTAATTGTGAAACCCAGTATTTAAAATAACCACCTGGGGGTTTAGCAGAATTGAGATGAAAATAGTAATTACTCAACCAAGGGTCTTGGAAATCAATGATGTATGGTATACCGTGTTTGATGTACCAGTATCTTCCTAAAGGCATCATCATAAACATGGTTGTAGAAAAATAAATTAAGTCTGGCTTGGCAGTTTCAATAATTTTCCTACCGAGTTGTGCCACATGGAACAAACTACGTAATCCAACACTATTTACGCCAAACCAGCGTGTCCAAGATTTATATAAGCACCCAGCCTGCCATATCTTTGTACCGTGAGGAATAGACTTTTCTAAAGCTTCATCCTTAATTCCTTCTTGTTCATTTGGATTAATCTTAAGAATTAACGGTTCCCATGCAAATTCATTAAAAAAAGATAAAGACATCCGAACACGATGCATGTCCGGACAAGAAATGGGAGGCCAGTTGGGCGTGATAATTAGGACTCTTTTCATGCGGACTTTCGAGACTGTTGCCAATGAAAATAAGGTGCTTCTAATAGGGAGTAAGAGACCCAAGATAAAGGAATAAGCACAATCAATGAAAGTACGAGAGAGACGTTTTGGATTATAGGTGACGAACCAAACTTATGCACTAAATGCTCTGCAATCCATAAACATGGCCACCAATGCCAAAGATATAGACTATAAGACCAACGACCGATGGCTTGCAATACCTTATGGCTTAATAGATTCTGAAATAGAGACTCACTCGAAATAACGTTCCAAAGAATTAGGCTATAACCTAGAGTTAAAATTGGTTCAGCCAGAGTTTTACAAATGTAACCTAAAGACCCAGCTAAGTTAACTACTTCTGTAACCATCAGTATTCTACCAAAATAGGTAATCGTAAAGCCGAGTAGAAAACCCTTTTCTGCACATAATAGTTTTGGAGGTAGCTTTTGCACAGTGTATAACTTAGCGATGCACATACCCCAAGTAAACTCAACTAAACGGCTAGGTATTTGAGCGTTCCAAAAGGCTCCAACTTCATACCCACTGGTGAACATCCAAAGGCGAAAGATTATAGAACCCAAAATAGCGATCGCAGTTATACTCCAAAATCCAAATCGGGAAGCAGCCCAAATAAATAATGGCAGAATCAAATAAAAATGCCACTCTGTTGCTAGTGACCAAAAAGGTGCAGCTAATCCAACTGTATTAGGAACCCAAAGGTGAGTAAAGCTAGCATGAGCTAGTAAATCTAAAAATGGTAAAGGTTGACCAATAAAGGGATAGCGAAGCGCACAAACAAAAGCAGCTATATAAAAAGCTGGTGCAATTCTTAACCAGCGTTTTTTTAGGAAATATAGGTAACTTTTCCATTCAAACTTGTTTTGCTTGCGTGCGTACATTAAATACATACAAAATCCGCTGAGTACAAAGAATAAATCTACTCCTGTACCCAGCACAGCAATAGCTCGGTTTAAATCTAAATTTAGAGAAAATACTTTTGCTAATGACAAAGCCGGATTTTTACAAAAAAGCCAAATATGTGCCCAAACAACTCCAAATACAGCTACAGCACGTAAACCATCTACTGGAGCAATCCTATCATTATTAGAATTACTCTTTTTCCAAGCAATATCTGAAATTAATCCCATACTCAAGATTACTGTAAAAAAGTGATTAAACGTAGGGTAGCTCAATGAGACAATGGCAAGGGCTGGAATTGTTTCTCTTTACTACGCAACGCTACCACGTAGTGTCTCTCTTTGGCATTAAGATAAGGCTTTATTCTCTGTTGGTAATGATGACTGTAAATATGGTTTTTCAATACTTGCCAAAGTAATAATTTAAGTTTATTTTAATCATTAAAATATACAGCAGATTCGATGTTGATGAGATACGGCAACTGAATAAAATTTAAAGTTTACAAAGCCTCCCTAAAATTGGTGTACCTCACTTATCTCAAAACCGCTGTAATTTATTACTTAATAAGCAAAATATATAAAATTAAAAATTTAGCTCTGAAGTTTTAGGATATGCAATAACGTTATCCCAACCTTTTAGACTACTTTCATTAAAGTTTAATAAGGAACCATTACGGGAAATTAACTTGACAGAATAATTATACGAGCGAAGTAAATCTAGAGCTTCACGCCATTGACCATGACCAATCTCCATCAATAAAGCACGGATTGCTTGACAAGCAAGCAAATTTTTAGCACCACGCAAAACTTCTAATTCATGACCTTCTACATCTACTTTCATAAGATCTATGTGCTCAATTCCTTGGTTCTTGCACCAATTATCAAGGCCTATAGTTTGTACTTCCACCATTTCATCTTTAGTACTGATGCCATCATTGTTGGTTAATAAGTGACCAAAAACACCTAAGCCCTCAGGTGGAATAGCCATCTTACAAATACCTGTATAGCTGCTAAGTGCTAATTGCAGAACTTGAATTTCTGAATAATTATTAAGGACTACATTTCTTTGAAATTTAGAGCATTCTTTTGGATTCGGTTCAAAGCCAAATATTTTTACTCCAATGAGTTTGTGATTGCGGCAGTATGCTGCAGTTGCAAGACTGTAAAGCCCAAAGTTAGCACCTATGTCAACAATCGTCATATTGGGTTGAGTTAGTAAACGATGCCATAAGCGTAACTCACCCCATTCATACTGACCCCGATAGAAAAGAGAGCCTACACCTATATCTCGTGGTTGACCTTCTAGTTTAAAGCCATACTCTGTATTAAAATTGAGCAGAGATTTCTTTTGAGCTATTAATTTCCATAGTAGACGTCGCCATATAGCCACAACAGGATTGTTGTAAAATTGAGGATGAGATAACAACCCTAGACGCATCTCAAGCCAGTTAGAAAATTCCATAATGCCACCTTTAGATAAAAGTTTTTTCAGCTATGTCCAGAGTGGATAACTTTAATTCCTGCAGCAGTCTACTAAATCGATGTGTCCAAGTGTGGTGTTGTAGACAATAAGCTTGTGCAGCTTCAGCAATCCTTTTGCGTTCAGCAGGATGATTCAGGTAATAGGATATTTTGTCGTGCAAATCAGATAAATTATCCCAAGCTGCAACATTTTCCCCAATTTGAAATAACTCTCTTAACTGAGGGCAATCTTGAGTTAAATAAAATCCCCCATTTATCGGAATCTCAAATTCCCGCAGTCGCACCTGCCGACGTTCTCTAGATGTTCCCGGTATACCCATAAAATGGGTGAAACCTAGATTGATTGCTGCTCCTTGAACTAGTGGAACAAAGTCAGAATTACTATAAGAACCTTTAATACATTGAGTGGGCACTTCATGAGAACTCACTGCTAGTGATGAAGTTGGACGAAGCCGGTGTTTCACAGTCTCCCAAAATCTTCCCCAACCTTCTTGCTGTATGCGAGGCAAAAGGTAGTAATGCAAGTCATGAAGATTTTTGCGATAAGGTTGTGCATTGTCTGGGTCAGGACTAGTACGCAGCCAGTTATGTCCATAAATCTGCAATGGAATATTTTGTTTAGCTAAATCAGCAAGCATTTGCCGCCGAAAAAGCCAAGGAGAACCAAGATAAAGAACTCCTGCAAATGGGATATTTTTTGTTGGGGTCTGAGTCGTAGATACTGGTGGATTTGCTGCCATTGGCATATAGTAAGGACGTATCCCAGCACGACGCAGACCTTTCCAGTATTCCATTTGGGCACATGCTACGCGATCAAAATATTTGCCTATGCGAAGAATACGATACCACTGTCCTAATAAATCTACGTGATAATTGACCATAGGAACATCAAGAGCGCGTAGCTGCTTGGCTGTCTCAACTTCTAGAACATCATCATAGATAACAGCAAAGATTAGATCGAGTCGTCCTTCTGCTTTTAAACGTTTTGCAGTTGTTAATAGTTGAGTATTAATCTGATGGTTATTTTCCAAACCTTGATTACTCCATGATTTACCCATGTGAGTACCGTAGAAAAACTCTTCTACTGAGCAGCCCAAACGCCGCCAACCTTCTGAAAGATTTGCAGGCATCCAGCCATCTTTACAAAGGACAGTAAGAACATGCATTATAGTTGAGCAATTACAAGAAAAGTTTATCTTGATATTTTTTACACAAGAGATGTAGTTTAACTCTGTAATAGTCAAGATCACTGAGCAACACTAACTATCGCAAAAGCACCACCCTGTGTAAGTTGTTTAACATAGGGAAGCAAACGTATGAGTGCGGGCAATCCTAGTAATCTTAAAAGTGGAGATCGCAATCGCTTATTTGAGATCCGGTACACTTGTGCTGCTATTGAGCGTGAATCTGTAGCATCAGCGATTACTCTTAAATATAGGGAAGTTGCTAAATTCTGCCATGAAGGAGGCTCAAAAATTGCTGGATTGGCTTTAAATCCTACATCCTTTAATACTAGTGACAAGCTATCTGGTGTCCACTTATTCACATGATTTGGTGGCATATCGGGACAGCCTGTTAATTTTTCCTGACGGATCATTGCTTCACCATTTGGTACTGTAATAACAAGTTTTCCACCTTCACATAAAAGCTGTCGACATTGAGTTAGCACTGAGCGAAATTCTGCAATATGCTCAAGTACTTGAAATAAAACAACAACCTGGAATGTTCCAGATTCAGATTTGACAACTGTTGACAAATCACGAAAAATTTTGATTCCAGACTTTTCTAATGGTTCTCTTGTTAACTCACTAGCTTCTACTGCATAGCGTTGCCACTCTGACCCGAGGTTATTTAGAAACATTCCTGCACCTGCACCTATTTCAAGAATCCGACCTTTGCCAATCGGTATGAGAGCTTCTTGAATAGCTATATCGTAGTCCCATCGCCAAGTTGGGTATCCTTTTTGCTCATGGAGGACACTGTAAAATTCTTCATCACCACCCACAAATGGATACCCAAAAGCAAATTTACACTCTCTACATTGTAAAATTATGCATTCTTCTCCTTGCCACAGGTTGCTGATAGATGCTTTTAGTCGGTTGTGGCGGTCAGAACTACGAGTAATTGGGCAAAAATAAGTTGCTGCTTCCGAAGCAGTGTAACGATAGAGGGGAGGCTCAGAGCAAAGTGTTCCACAAACTGGACATTGAACTGATACTAAAGAAGATGCTAAGTTTATGCTTTTTGAATTCATAGTCAGTAAATTTTGAGAGAAGTCAATGTGGTGTCAGGAAGAAGTATTTTTTGTAATTAATACATACTCAGCATAGTCAATAACAACAATAGTTCAATTAGAATTGTTGTGTGTCAAGAGTTGATATAGACTCTCATACTGGTTTAAAATTACATCAGAGGAAAAACAATTTTCAGCACGCTGACGACATTTATAGCGCTCAATAATTGGCAATTGCTGAACCGCAACAACACCTTCTTCAATGCTATTAATTAGATAGCCATCAATACCATGACGCACAATTTCTGGTAGTGCACCTCTTGGAGAAGAGATAACAGGAGTACCACAAGCCAAAGCTTCAGCGAAAACAATACCAAAAGGTTCTTCCCACTCTATTGGCACAATCATGGCAGCAGCTTGACCTAGTAGCTCATTTTTCTGAGCATCGTTAATAGACCCGATGTACTCAATTCCATCCTTACCAAGATGAGGAACAATTTCTTCTTGCCAGTATTGACCTGCTTCTCCATCTGTACTGTGATTACCAGCAATAATTAATGTTCGTCCTGTTTTACGGGCAATAGCGATCGCAGTATGTGCTCCTTTAATTCGTTCTACTCGACTCAGAAAAACTAACGGAGCATCTGCTGCAACAGTTGGTTGAAAAGTGTATTTCTCTAAATCTACACAATTGTGAATGGTATGCCATACTCCTCCACCTGTTTGCCCAACATGACAGATATAATCACTGCAACCAGTAAAAGTAAGAGAATCTTGTGCAACTTTTATACCCCAGCTAGTAGTGCGATGGCTGGGATATCGCTGATAAGACATGACCTTGGGTAGACGAGAGCTTAGCAAAGGTAGCAAATAAAAGACGCGAGAAAAACTGTGAACAACATCAGGTTGAAATTGTTGCACCGCTGACCATAAGGTGATTGTGTTCTTTACGACATCAAATTTGTTGTGCGATCGCTTTCCCCGCCAAGGAAAAAACTGATTTGCTCTTGATCTTGATTCAGGGTGAGCAACAAGTCCAACGTTGTGACCACGGGATTGTAACCCAGTGACTAACAAATCAACTATACGTTCAATACCACCATAAAGCTGTGGTGGAACTGGGAGTTCAGGGTCAGCAGTTAGTAAAATACGCATTTCAGGCTGCCCAACGTTTATCGTTTCTAAGTGGACTATTGCGTGGAACAAAAATGAAATCTGCTTGCCATAGAGATTGATCTAGAGGTCGGCGAGTAAGACCACAGATATCGTAGGCAACCCAATTCCGTTCATTGAGCCAGCCAACTAATTCTGCCAATAAAGCTGCATTTTGATGAATATCAATGAGATTCACCTCAGCTAAAACCATCTTCATGAGCGAAAGAGATTTTTCTGCTCCTTTGAGAACCTCTAGTTCATAACCTTGAACATCTAGCTTTAGTAACTCAGGGGAAATTCCATTGAAGTGTTCATGGACAATAGCATCTATAGTCGTCATGGGATAGAACTTGACTGGAAAGTTCTGTGGAAAGTGCTCAATAAGTACTGAAGACGCTGTTTCAGCCTCATTAAACTGTACTTTTTCCTGAGCTTCTGCTCCCAATAAAACTGGAATTACTTGTACTGCAGGATTTTGAGAAGTTAATTGCTGCAACTGGTGTACGCGATTTTCTAAAACTTCAAAACAGGTAATTTTGGCGTTTGGAAAGCTTTGAAGGCATAACTTGGCAAATTCGCCTTGATAAGCTCCAACATCAAAAATATGTTTAGGTTTAAAACCAACTTTACTAAGCCTTTCAACAGCAACTGGTATTTCAGGAATATGTAATTTCTGTGCTAAATACTGTCTAAGATTTTTTTTAAAAAACATAAATTTAATTAAAATTGTCGTTTAATTACTAAGTGTTTGCCTAACCAAGGAATTAATTGGCCAACTTCAGGATATTGAGACAAAATTTTTTACTGTCCTACTGTATTAGTTGCAGTGATGCTTAAACCAGCTTGTAGATAATGCTTTTTTCAAAATAAATAATTGTTTGCTATTCTGTTTATGGTTCACAAAATAGATAGACAAGAATTAACTTGTTCTGCAATGTTCTTTAAAGTTGGACAGGATTTAACAATATTAAAAATTTCTTGCCGAGTAGCATTAGCTGTTTCACTATCTAACATATTTATAGCTAACTGAGCTAAAATATCTGGTGTTTTCGCTAAAGGAAGAATTCCCTGATTCCAACTGTAACCACGACAGCCTGGTTGAGTAGTAATCACAGGAATTTGCCAACCAAGAGCAATCGCTAACTTTGTACTACAACCTCGTGAATAGCAAAAAAGTGGATGAACAAAGCAACTCCAAGTACTTGCTTCTGCTTCTAATTCTTCATTAGAAAGTTGCCCTAAATATTCTACAAAGGAGAAGCGTTGACTAATAAACTTACTAGCATTCTCAGGCCCACCTACAAGTCTCAAGCGCACATTAGTAGGCACTATTTTCTCTAATGCTTCCAGAAATAAAATCAAACCTTCTCTGTTGGGAGAATGATCGATTGTACCAACAAAGCCAAGTCGTGAAGAGTGGGGACTCCATGTTAGAGGATTGATAGGAATTGTTCGTGGTAACCAAGTTACATTTTTTGCTCCTAACCAATGCTCAATTTCTGCTTCAAAGGAAGAAAGACAAAAGACATAATCAATGTACTGACGATGTATACATTCTGCTACTAGGCTTTGAGCTAATACCCGTAAATCAGTTGACGAAAATTTACTGAAATTACTGTCCCCGTATTTTGTACGAATATTATGAAAGATATCAGTACTTTCTAAACCATGAGAGAGCAAAATTATCTTACATTGATCTCCAAGACTTTCTCGAATAGTTTGTGCTATGGGAGCAGTATCTACTTGATTCAGAAAAATCCATTTTATATTATTTTTTTTAGCAGCATAAACCACTTTTTCGGCTAAATCTACAGGTAACCGATTGACATATGGTCTTGGTTGTAGCTTACGTTTTATACGAGTTAAAATCTTAGTTTCAGTACTATAACTAAGAAATGAAATAGCAAAGCCAACAGTTATTAAAGTATTTATATACTCTCGTGTACATATTTGTACTCCACCTGGAGTATCTTTCAAGTACTTCTGCTCAGAGACAAATAATGCTGGCTCTGAATTTATATTGTTTACTGTAGATAAAATATTCATTTAACTTAGTTATTTAGTTAGTAACTACTTGCTGTCGATGTCGCCATTCATTTAAAGGTTTTTCAACTAAGCGATAAAAGATATAACTAGCACTAATTGCTACAATCCAACTAAATATCTGAACCAAAAAAAATGTTGAACTTTGCACAGTAATAAATCTTATACCTAGGCTAATAACTCTTCCTCCAAAAGGAAGATGTAATAAGTAAAAAGAATATGACATTAAACCAATAACTTTCAACCATTTAATGATATATATAGAAGAAATCTTATTGTCTATAAAGTACTGAAAATAAAGTATTATTGAAAAAATACTACTAAATAAAAGTTGATAATTATGTAATTTTATTGTCAAAAATAAGCCTATAATTACCATGCCAGTCATTAAAGACAAATATAAATTATGTTGATATCGATGATTTTTATATTTTGATAATAAAGCATTAAATAGTAGCATACCACAAAAAAATTCAGGCCAATAAATAATAAATCCTAATCTAGAATCATAATTTATAACAAAAGAAATTAAAGCTAAAGCCAATGCGAGAAGAATAATTATTTTATCTGTGTGGACTTGATTCCTAATGGCTAAAAAACATGCACAAATTATATAAAAACCTATTTCTACAACAAGTGACCAGTAAACTACAACATAAAATGGTACTTGCAAATAAGGTTGTATTAAAAATACATTTCCCATCCATGACTGCCAATTTGAGGGAAAATTATCTAAAAAATTTGTTTTATTAAAAGGAGATGATATTAAATTTATAGCTATAGTAACTAAAAATGCAACCCAGTAAGTAGGTAACAAGCGCCAAAACCTATTTTTAATAAATTTCCAACTACTATCTTTTTTCCCAGATAAATTATAAACGCTAGCCGCTATGCAGTAACCACTAATCACAAAAAAAAGGTGAACTCCCAACCACCCAGAGGATGCAATTGATTTCAGTATCTCGACCATTGGGTGAAGAGATTTATCATAAGTAGTGCCAAAACTGTGAAAAAGCATCACCCATAAGGCTGCAATACCACGCCAATGATCTAAGGTTTTGTATTGCGGATTCCATAATTGCATAAATATATTTATTCAACCTAAGCTATTTTTTTTAAAAGAGTCAATACTCAAACAAATAGGCCAATTATTGTGGCTCAAAAACAACTTACAAAGTATTTTTTTGATGATGAGCAATTCTGTGAATTCGTTTTGCTAACTTCCACCCTAAAGTATTTGCAAATAGTTGAAATAATAAACCACCACCACAAATTAAATTACAACCCCCTAAGGAATTAACTTTAGCTTCTGCATCGCGTACTAGGTCAGGAACATCGGGGTAAGCAGCATATATAAACCCTTGAAAAGCTGTGGCACAAGCGTTACGTACACGTGAGCTATTTTCTAGAGCTAGTAAGTAGTTTGAACAAAGTTGTATAGATTGAAAAGCAGATTTAAAAGCGTCTCTAGAAGTTTTGCTACTTAGACTACCTGAAATACCAGAGCGATAATAACTTTTTGCACCAGAGCAAAACTTAACTCCTTTGCTAGCTAGTACTACACGGAAGAAATATTCTCCATCGTCGTTGAGAGATAAACTGTCATTCCAAGAACCTGCTGCTTCAGCGATCGCACGAGGAGTTAACCATGCGTGGAGAGGCATCATTCCTCCTCCTGTCCAAGAGCAAATTAGCCAGTCCAAAGGTGACAAATCATTCCAAACTGGCTCTGCAATAAAGTTGGCTTCTGTCGGTAAGCTGTAAAACCTTGCCCACTCTCCTGCGACAATATAGTTAGTATTTTCTTCACGTAGAAGAACTTGCATCTGTAGCTCAATTTTATCTGGTGCTAAAAGGTCATCTGCATCTAGATACTGAATATAGTCTCCCTGCGCTTCCTGAAAAGCACGATTTCTGGCAGCACTTGCTCCACGTTTTTCTTGGCTAATGATTTTTATCAAAGGCGAAGTAAAGCTTTTTGCAATTTCAAGACTTTTATCAGAAGAGCTATCATCAACAACAATAATTTCTTTTTGTGTCCAAGTTTGTGCTAAGATCGATTCTAAGGTTTCTGCAATCCAATCCTCAGCATTATAGCAAGGAATTAAAATCGAAACTAAGCTGTCAGGCATACTTTGACCTCTATTCTAACCAAATATTTCTTGCCACCTATTAACTACAGATTCATTGGAAGGTGGTTTATTTTGATAAAACCAAGGTTCCGATAGATACTTTGCATATAATGTATCGTCCCGATCAATTTCAATAATTTTCTCAATAATTTCATCAAAAGAACTGTATAGTATTTTTATTTTAATTTCTCTACTTATACTTTTGAATTTTCTTTTGATTTTATCTCCTGGCTTAATAAAAGTTAAGGGACGCATATCTTTAAAGTCTGCATTAGAATTTAATTCTACAAACTTTAGAAGTGGGCATCTATTCTCTTTAAAATAATCATGGGTATTCACAAAACTATTAGTATTAAAATGCCGACCAATATAAGGATTACCCCAGTAAATAGGTAAACTATTTACTACCATTGGATCTAATAGTTTTTCTGTGTTGTAGCCAGGGTAAGAGTAATTTTCAAATGCTATAGTGAACTTATACTGACTTAAAAAGTCTCGCTTCCGTTTCCATTTAGAAGTTTGTTGTATTGTAGAGTCAATTCCAGGCATATTATTCATTGACTTACCTGGAGCATCTACAGGCTTATATTTAGATAATGCTCTATAAAATTGTTCACGTAATGGAACCTTATTACTATAAATAAAATTACAAAACTTTGTTTTTTGAGCAATTTGAGCGTCTAAATCTAAATTTGTTTTGACCAGTACATTAGGATCAAATCCATGCCACTGGATACGCATATATCTAGGATTGTTGATTTCCTCCTCATAAGGCACTCCGAAAGCCCAATCACACAAATTCATATCGGGTGTCATATTTTCGCAATAATAGCCAATTCTAATATATTCACCCTTTGGAGGAATATCATTTCCGTATGGACCAAAAATAATAAAATCTGGTTTTTCCGTTTTAACAAAGCTATACTTATCAGCAACACAGTTGAGAATTTCTTGTATTCCTGCTTCATAAGTTATTCCATTAATAAACTTAATTTTTATTTCTTTTTTCATGGAATGGCATTATATTCTGAGTTTTTAATTTATTTAAACTCATAAAGTGATATGATATAAAATAATTTATTTATTTAGATTCTTAAAAAAAATTAAATAATTTAAGTTTCTAGACTTTTAAAAGTGCGACCTAAATTTGAGATTTTTCTGATACCAAATAAGAATCTATAAACTGGTCTGAGTATCTGCTTAATAACTTTATTTAGCTGAAACGGAAGCGAAAACAAACAGATACATAATATATCTGCGAACCATTCAGCGAAAGTAAATTTATTGACAAGGAGTAGCCTAAATTTTTCCTTAACGTATGGGTATGTAGTACTAGCTCCACCTGAAAAGTGAATAACAGCTGGACTATACTCTGAGAAGTCATACCACCATTTATTCCTTATGTGTGGTTGTGGTGGGTTATATAATTTAGATTGACCAACAACAACATTCAATTTTGCTGTTTCAGGGCAAGAAGCTAAATCACTGAGAATATTTCCATCATCAAGGATACATTGTCCTCCATTTGTAGCGATCGCGATGGAGAGAAGAGGCTCTTCATTACACCATCCACGATGTCTACTAAAACCTAACTGATCATAGTATGGCTCTAAGCTTCTTGCCGTATTGTAAATAATTGTAGCTTTTTCGCCTGGTTCTATGTAGTAAATACCTCCATTAAATCTAGGAATATGATTAATATTAAATTTCTTACATATATCTTCTGCTAAAGCGCCACACCATTCTCCACAAAAAATAGGAAAACCTACTACAGATACCGTATTACCTGCAAATTTTTCAAAAATTGGTTCCAGATTCCTAAAGCATAAACAGTCTGAATCAATAAATATAGATTGTGCTGTAGGAGCTAATTTATCTAAATATAATTTGGATGATATACCCTCAGCAATTGAATTTTTATCAATTTTAACTATTTCAATGGATTCTAAACCTCTAGGCTTTTCACATTTTAAATCAGTTATAATAAAAAATTTGATTGAGCTATCTTGATGATGTTGTATAAAAGATCTGGCTAAGGTAAATGCATAATCTAAATAAGATTTACTACCGATTGCTATAGTGAAAACTGATCTCATATTAATTTATCTTTAATTACAATAAATTCATTTAATAGCTTCGACATATAAACTTTCTGATTCTCTAACTTTAAGATCAATTGCTAGCTCTTTCATGCGACTTTCACCAAAAGACATTTTTTTGACTTGTGAAAATCCAGTTTTTTCTAAACAAAATTTTAAAGTTTCATAATCATAGGCAAATTTATGCTCACCAAATTGGTGAAAAACAACATTAACTAACTCCATTTTAGTATTGTATTTAATTCCTAAATGGCAATCTATAAAATCAGAAGTAAGAGGTCTAGTTACGCTTAATGCTTCCCATCCTGGAGAATTGTAAGCAATTAAGAATTTTTCAGCATCAGGAACTACAATGCGAATAACGCCTCCAGTCTCTAGAACCCGAAAACAATCAGCTAAGAGCAATTGTGCTTCTTTTTCATAATCAAGATGCTCAAGAAAATGCTCTGTAAAAATTGCTTTAACAGAATTATCTTCAAAGGGAAGATCTTTACTACAATCAAATGTGCAATTAATACCTTTATATTCAGCAAAGTCTATGTTAATCCAACCGTCTCTACCTTGAGAACCGCATCCAATATTAACTAATAAACCTTTATGCTGATGAAATCTCTTTAAAGTTTTATTTCTTTGAGATTTAAGTTTTTTGGCATAACGCCATTTACCAAGGTAGAAATTATACTGTTGCAATGAAGGAAATAAATTATATAATGTCCTTCTCAAAGTGCTTTTTATATCATTAGTAAGATTCATTTTGATTTTTCCTTTAATCTTAGTTATGTAGAATAATGTTCAGATTTTGAAGATATTTACCAAGGCAATACAGGGAATTTATTCTTATTCCATACGTTACTTCATATATCTGTTTTTCAATGTTGGAATTAATAACCGAAAAAATGAGCGCATATTAATCTATATGCCAAGCTTAAACTTTAAGTTATAATTTTTACAAATAGAATTAATATATTTTGAATTTATTTTATAAATATAGTTAAGATATTGATTATATTACTCCTTTAATTAAAGGACTTAAGATTGCTTTGTGACTTTTAGCTACAGCTACAAAGTTAGAATAACTGTAATAATCCCCGAAAGTTTCAATATCATACACAAATAACCCATTCGGCTTTAAGCAAAATACTTCATAACCACAAGATTCTAGGATTTGATATGCTTCTCTCAGGCTGCTACTTGTATGTAGCCAAGGCTGATTATATTCAAACTGAATGATACCTATATAATTAGCCTCAAGCAATAATCTCGCTCCTTGTATTACCTTTAAGTCATAACCCTCTGTATCAATTTTTAAAAAATCAATTTGCTTCCAACCTATAGAATGAATTTCTCTGTCAAGCGTTGAAATTACAACTCTTCTTTTAAAACTGATTTGACCACTATAGGTTTCTGTAAAATTTTGTATCAAGGAAGACATTTGACCTTTATTTGGCTGCTCATAAAAATCAGACATACCAGCACAGTCTGATAATGCAAGATTACATATTTGAGTGTTTGAATTCTCCAAAAATCTCAATCGAAGTGATTCATATGCCTCAATTGCAGGCTCAAAAATCAAGCCAATAACGTTAGTATTTTCACTGCCTAATTTTAGGAATTTTTCTGTCCAATCTCCAATATTTGCACCAACATCAACAAAGGAGTGGCAAAATGGAGCAGTATGTTCCAATAAGAAATATTCTCCATTTAGTTCAGGATTACAAGAATTAGCTGAGTAACGTTGTCGAATAACGAGTTCAGTTTGATTTTTTATTTTTAAAGCTAAAATAGTTGCAAATCTAGAATTAGATAGAGCAGTATGTATTCTAGTAATAAATTTTAATATAAATGTTTTAACCAGACTTATACAATTAGTGGCATTCTTTTTGAGCCATAATTTTAATATTAATATCCAATAATTTAAAATCAATTTAAATTTTGATTTATGATTCCATTTATAATCGTAATAAAGATATTGAAAATTTGTAAGTTTTTCCACCTCTTTCTGTTCAGTTTCTTCTAAAGTTTTATTCATTAAGTGCATTACAAAAGAAGAAGATATTAAACAATGTTTAATATTGTATTGCTGTAAGGTCTGTGCATAATCTAGGTCGCAATACCAAAATTCTAAATTTTCGTCGAGTTTTCCTATTGTGTCGAATATTTCTCTTTTAACAAAGATACACCACCCAACTAATATACCGTTGTTATAACCTATAATCGGTGAATGGTTTTTTTGAAACCCTCTTTTAAGGTGAAATTCAGGACAGTATGGACTAGCACTTAATAGCAAAGGGTCTTTGTCCATTTCCTTCAATATTTCACTAGCCCAATTTTTTTCAAAAATTAAATCATTGTTACAAAGACAAACGAAAGGGCTGTTAGTGCTTTGAATACCAAGATTTAGATAACGATGAAATCCAAATTTTTCTTCAGGATAGACAGTCAGAGTATGTTCATATTGATATGGTTTTAAACTCTTATTAGATTCTATTACTAAAATTTTAAAATTTATTGTTTCAGGGTCTTCACTATTTATTAATGAATTTACTCCCTGAATAGTAATCTCTTTAAGAGCATCGTTTTTAGCGTAACTTAAAATAATAATATCTATATCATATTTAGTCATATAAATAACTCCTATTCATTTTTTTGCTACAGTTACAAATTGAATATACCTCATGTCTTTTATCGCATTTCTTAGCAAAAAATTAAGAATATTATATTTTTTGCCGTAAGTTGCATTAATACCTTGAATATTAATTATTTTTAATCCACAGTCTTCATGAAGTCTTATAATACTTTTTTTAGTGAAAAAACGAATGTGAGTTTTATCTAAGATTCCAGCGTCTTCGTACTTCCAATCTTGTGTTTTCAGAATATTATATATCGTAAAAAAGTGTAAAATGTTTGGAATCGAACTAATAATATATCCATTAGGTAATAATAGTTCTTGAGCATATTTAAGTGTTTGGTATGGATCAATTAAATGTTCCAGTACATCATTAAAAAATATACAATCAAATTTTTGAGATTGTAGAGCTATATGTCTATCAAATGGGCAATTTAGAACATTATCAATATTTTGTTTGGCTTCTAATGCAGAATCAACGTCAGGTTCTACACCCCATACAGTACATCCCAGGCGCTCTTTCAAAAATTTTCCAAAATATCCTGAACCACAACCAACATCTAAAACATGTTTAATTTCAGACGGAACAAAGGAGAAAATATCTTGTCTGGTATTTGAGTAATATTCTTTAGATTTATCTGTATATAGATTTATAACATTCATAACAATTAAGTAACTTAAAGAGTAAAAATTCTATTGAATAAAAGCTAAAGTTTCTACCAAGCATTCATTGAGTACAATGTTTCCCCAAGCGGGATTCCAAACACCTATATTTTCTTGCTCATTAAATGGCAGTATTTCAAATCTAGGGTAACCAATTATAATGTCATAATCAATCCTACTAGTATTCATAAAATTACCTTCTCCTATACTAAATCCCATGTAATACATTCCTGGAGACAAATTCAATTTTGCTATTTCTAGTTTAATCGTAGTTATTTTTTTTGGTTCAACAGCGACTACATTACTAACAAATGCTCCTATAGGATTACCCATACTATTAAATATAGTGCCTCCAATTGAAATATTTTCAATTTTCTTTTCCGCTAAAATTGAAATTTCAAAACCTATTGTTTCCTTAAAAAGAACTTGCGTATTACCAGATATCATTTCAACTGATTTAAAATAAATATCTTTTAAATTCTTATTTAGTCTGTATTGTGAGATTTCTTTACTATCATCTACAGAGTATGAAACTAAATATTTCTCAATGGCATCAAATACATTACCTTGGTATTTTATCTGTCCCTTTTCAATTAAGATCGCAGACTGACATAATGTACTCAAGGCATTCATATTATGGCTGACAAACAAAACTGTCCGTCCTTGATTTTCTGCGACATCTTCCATTTTACCCAAACACTTTTTCTGAAACTGAGCATCCCCTACTGCTAGCACTTCATCTACTACTAAAATCTCTGGCTCTAAATGCGCCGCCACTGCAAACGCTAAACGTACATACATTCCTGATGAATATCGCTTAACTGGCGTATCTAGAAATTTTTCAACCTCAGCAAAAGCAACAATTTCATCAAACTTGCGTTGAATTTCTACTTTACTCATTCCCAAAATAGCGCCATTGAGAAAGATATTTTCTCTTCCGGTCAACTCTGGATGAAAACCTGTGCCCACTTCTAATAAACTTGCGACTCGTCCCTTAATATTAATGCGTCCTTTTGTCGGTTCTGTAATCCGACTGAGAATTTTTAGCAGTGTTGATTTACCTGCTCCATTACGCCCAATAATTCCAACTCTGTCTCCCTGCTTAATTTCAAACGAAACATCTTGGAGTGCCCAAAAATCTTCTTGATAATTGTTAACATTAGAATTTTGATTTTTGAATGATTTAATTAAGTTTTTAGTCCCATGAGCAATAACATCTCGCAATGCAGTGTAATGTTCTTGCTGCTGATGCCCAATAATATATTTCTTACTTAAGTTTTTAACTTGAATAACAGTGTCAGACATTAGTTTTTTTAGGTTGTCACAATGGTGTTACGATTAATTAATACAAGTACTATCGTTTAATTAATTACAATGACTTCTGTAATTCTTAATTTAGAGAATGTAAAACTTACAAGTAAGTAATTCTAATGCCTATCTCAGGCAAACCTTAACTTGAAGATCAAGCAAAGATCTAAAAATTTAGATTACATCTGCAAATGTCTTTTCTGTCATACGAAAATACCAAATACCACTAACAAATAGTAATATTACTAATCCCAAAGATAAAGTAAATCCAGATATATATAACTGTGCGTCACCACCTAAAATTGCCCAACGAAAACCATCAATTACTCCGACCATTGGGTTTAAGGAATAAATAAACCGCCACTGTTCTGGCACAATGCTACTGCTGAATCCGACTGGCGATATATATAAACCAAATTGCATAATAAACGGCACAATAAAACGGAAGTCGCGATACTTCACATTTAAAGAAGCCAGCCATAACCCAGCACCCATTGAAGCAGCAAAGGCAATACAAATAAATAATGGTAGTGTGAGAATTCGCCAGGTAGGAACAAAGTTATACCAAGCCATTAATCCCAACAAGATCATCCCAGAAATTAGAAAGTCTACAAAGCTGACTGCGATCGCACTTACAGGTACGATTAATCGCGGGAAATAGACTTTGGAAATTAAGTTGCCATTACTAACTACGCTATTACTGCACTCTGAGAGAGCATTAGAGAAGAACTGCCAAGGCAACATGGCGGAAAAAACTAGGATTGGATAAGGCGCACCTTGAGAAGGTAACTTTGCCAACTGTCCAAACACGACTGTAAACACCACCATTGTGAGAAACGGACGAATGAGTGCCCAAGCAATCCCAATCGCTGTTTGTTTGTATCTCACTAAAATGTCTCGCCATGCTAAGAAGTAAAATAACTCCCGATAGCGCCACAAGTCTTTCCAATATTGCTGTTCTGTGCGTCCAGCTTCAATTACTAAACTGGGCTGATGAATGTTGTCTTTCATTGTCATGACTTAGCTAACCTTGCTTCCACCATCATCTGCACTACATCTTTCATCTTGTATTTCGCTTGCCATCCCAGGTTGTTTGCAGCCTTGGCTGGATTACCTCTACCCACTGCTAAATCTGTAGGTCGCAGGAGACTATTATCTATAACAGTATGTTCTTGCCAATCTAAGTTGACTGATGCAAAGGCTGCGGCGACAAAATCTTCTAGAGAAGTACTTTCTCCAGTAGCAATCACATAATCATCAGGGTGTTGTTGTTGCAACATTAAATACATTGCTTCTATATATTCTGGTGCCCAACCCCAGTCACGTTGAATCTGCATATTTCCCAAATAAAGTTGCTCAGTACTACCTTGAGCAATCCGACAAGCAGTAGCCACAATTTTTTGAGTCACAAATCTTTCTGGACGTAGGGGAGATTCATGATTGAACAAAATTCCCGAACAGGCAAATAAACCATAAGCTTCTCGGTAGTTAGCAACTTCCCAAAATGCAGTGGCTTTTGCTACAGCATAAGGACTTCTGGGACGAAAGGGAGTATTTTCATCAGCTGCTATGGAGCCAGTATCACCAAAACACTCGCTAGAACCAGCATTGTAGAGCTTAATCCGTTTACCTAAAAAGCGAACTGCTTCTAACAAGTTGAGCGTACCTGTGGCTATACTTTCTAAGGTTTCTACTGGTTGTCCAAAAGATAGACCAACTGAACTTTGCCCTGCTAAGTTGTAGATTTCATCTGGTTGGATTTTTGTCAGTACCTGTAAGACGCTGCGAAAGTCAGTTAAAGCCATTGACTCTAGCTTGACTTGCTCTCTGATACCTAAGTGAATCAAATTTTGAAATGAAGAAATCTGAGCATCTCGCGAAGTACCGCAGACTGAGTAGCCTTGATTGAGAAGTAACTGCGCTAGATAGGCTCCGTCTTGTCCAGATATTCCACAAATAAGCGCTTTTTTCATTAATTTGTCTCACCTCATCAAAATTGATCGGCGGTTCCACATTTACAGCACAAAGGGCACAGCAATACTCATACGTGTCAACTTAAGCTAAAAGCTATATACGGCGAGTGTTGTACAAATACCTCGCGCCCTCATCCCCTAACCCCTTCTCCCGCAGGAGAAGGGGAACTAAATCTCTTGCTCCCCTCTCCTGGTGGGAGAGGGGCTGGGGGTGAGGGCAAAACCTTGCAACTAAGCGGGTTTCACGAGTTGACATCAATGAGCAATACTGCGCCCCTACAAGCATTTGGGGATTTTATTGTAATTCTCTCAAGGCAATTGCAAAATTTAAAAAATTAAAAATTATGTGGATCTAAACCATCGCTCTTAATCTAATAGGGACACAAATTTTTGTGTCCCTATGGTGGGTTGAATAATAATAATTGATGAATTATCAAGTCGTCGAGATATCTTAGATTGTCGCCGGACTTTCTGTGGGTGTAGATGTGCTTACTTTGCGAGCATTCCGCTTACCAGTACGCTTGCGCGCACCCCCAGCCATCTCATATTCATCGCTACGTTTACCATATTTAGAAGCTACCCCAGTTAACATTCGCTCTGATAAATCGGCAAGCGATCGCTCTGCTTGTGAAACCAAAGTACCTGTTTGATCGGCCGCTGACAAAGCAATATTATGAGCCTCTAATTTTCTGCGTGTATCTTCAATTAATTCTAAAAATATTTCAACCGTAAGCCCATTTCCCAAATCTAGTGAGCCATCAATTGTCTTTAAACCAGCTATCCGACGCTGGGCTTTTTCTAAAATTACCGAAGTACGCTTTGGTCTTCCCATAGCAGTATGTCCATGTTTGAAAGGCTACACATAAGTTAACTTATGCTTAACCAATACGGAACTAGTGTTAATTGGGAATCATCAGCGATCAAATTTTCTGGTTATTTGCGTAAATTTCCCAACTTAATGGTTTTTTGTGGTCACAAATGCGACAAAACTTGTAAACACACGATTTTTTACCATAAAAACTGATTCAAAGCTGCAAATATTCGACTCAAACTTATAAATGCTCCACTCTTCATAACAAAAATTAATCCAAATCTCTAAAGATTCGACTCAAACTTATGAATACTCCACTTTTTACAATAAATGCGGTTCCAAATCTCTAAAGATTCGACTCAAACTTATAAATGCTCTATTTTTTCCAGTAAAGCATTGTTTATTTTGCGTTTTCAGGTGTCATTTTGATCGAAGCCAATTATCTTTAAGCTTCTGCTTCGCTCAAAACGACAGATGTTTGAGTGTTTGCATTAGTACATAAACCTAAAATTTTCAATGGTTCTGTAGCGAAGCATCCGAGCATTTCTACTAGTGAACTCCCCCACCGAAGGATTCCTGTGTGGATTAATTACCCCTGTGGCTTGTTGCCAAAGTTCTGGCGGTGCTACTGATAATTCATAAGTGGAGTCGCCCTTACAAACGTGGTACCACTTAGTTTGTTGGCACTCATCACACCAAAAAGCTTCTAACCACTCACCGTCTAAAGGAATTGCAGTCTTGGCTGCAACTAACATCAAGGCATCTAATCGCTTTATCCCTCGTTGTTGTAGCTGTCCAGCTCGCTCTGCAAACAACCCATATTTTTGACTCATGCTATTTAAATAGCACCCATGTTCTGGACAATATATAGCTCGTCTTTTAGAACGTTTTCGATTTCGATCACACCTTTTCTGCACTTCGGCCCTCCATATCAGTAGACATCAAACAAATCCACAAGAAGGTTGCGTTGAAGGGACTGAGATCATAAAGACCATCAAAGCCCACTTCTTAATCAACAGTGAGTTATTGAATTTTTAGAAGAAAAACTTGTGAACCAGTGCAAGTTCTAAGGAAAATGCTTCACTATCTCTTCTTTAGTAGCAGGTTTCCGTAATCCTACTTAAGGAAGTCTGCATTTGCTAGTTTGCAAAACATAACTTTTAGATTCAGCGTTCCTAAATGATAGATGCACTTTGTTTATATAGCCGCAAATTACGATTGTCAAGCCGAAGATGAAAGTAATTTAATACGTTTTTGGGAATTATGTTGCGTAATAATACTCAAAAACGTTAAGAAACAGCTTGTCGTAGAACTCTTAAATATTGTTTAGCGATAATCTCGGGCGTAAAATGCGACTGCAAATACTGACGAGATGCCATGCCCATGCGTTCTGCTAATTGTTTGTCACTATTTAATAAGCGAATAAATTCAACTAATCCATAACTGTCACCATTCTCGAAACTAGCACCACATTGGGCATCTGCGATGATTTGCCTTAAGTAAGAATACTCTGAACAAATTGCAGCAATAGGTCGCCCTGTTGCTAATGCTGGGTAAAGTTTACTGGGTGCAACTAAGCTTTCCATACCAGCTTCTACACTAACTAAGGAGAGATCGCAAGCTGTTAGAGAGTAAGGTAGTACTTCTTTATCTTGATAGGGTAAAAACAAAAAATTACTTAACCCAAGACGATTGACTGCTTGGATTACACTGTCGTGTTTTGCGCCACCTCCAATACAAACGAACTGAATCGGCTCATCTTGCAGTTGTTTGGCTGCTGCCAATATGGTGTCCATATCATGACACCGACCCATGTTACCCGAATAAAGAACAGTAAATTTATGAACTAAGTTATATTTCGTTGCAAACCAGTTATCTTTTTTGACAATTGGCACGATCAAGTCAGGATCTCCCCAACTGTGAATTACAGATACCTTATCTGCCACCTCTGGACAAGCTGCCACTACTCGCTGCTTCATGGCTGGACTCAGCACCACTATTCCTTTAGCTTTCTGCCAAACCTTTTTATTGATGGCTTGCCAAAATCTTGCTAGCCAATGATTTTTGGGGATTACACCTAAGGCGATCGCAATATCGGGATAAATATCATAAATTAAGCAGACATAAGAAAGCTTAAAAAACAGGTGAGCCAGATATCCTACTATTGGTAAAAATGGCGGGGCTGAGGTTAACAACACTACATCATGGCGACGGCAACATCTAACTAGATGCAGCACAGCACGTAAGGTAAACAAGATACCGTTGACCGCTTTACCGCGAACTCGACGTGACCAAAGTTGAGCAGTGCGCGATCGCTTAATTCTAACTCGACCTACTTGTTCTATGGCAGGGGCATAGGATGTTCCAAACGCATACCCAGGCTGACCTGTAAACACTTCAATGTTTACTCCTTGTTTACCTAACTGTCTTACCAGTTCCTCGATTAACTGTCCTGTAGCCGCGTAGTCTGGGGGGAAAAACTCAGTAATCACAGATAATTTTAGCGGTTGCTCATACCAAGTTGGATTTATAGATAGAGACTGACTAGGGACTATTGCAGGCAGTACAAACTTGTTAAAGTCCTCCTCATTCTGCTCTTTTATATGATCGAAGTTAACTTTATCACTTAACAACAAGTCTCTATCAGGAGTAAAAAATTGCTGATTCTGAGTACCTTTGTTTGTCGAGATGGTTAGCAACGATTTCTTCAGCCATTCACTGAATGTCATTGGCTATATCGTCCTTTTAAAAGATTCCTAGACCAAGAAATAACCTAGAAAGCGATCGCAGCAATCGGTTGCCTTAGTCGCTCTATACTTGCAGTTAAATTCTTTTATAAACGATGTTTGTATAAATTAGGGAAAAAACATAATTTTTTTGAATCTTTATTGCGGTTTTTTGTGAAAGAGTTTAATCAGGATACTTTCTACCTTTGCTATGATCCAGAGCCAAGGTATTATGCATTAGCTAGATTTCGCACCAGATAAATTGCTTGTTTAATTAATAAAAAAATTGCAGTCAGCAGTTGTTGCAAAATTCACCAACTCGATAGTGAATCCAGCCTAAGTGAAATAACCGCAATGATTGGAATATTTTTTTGGTAACAAATTATTTTTAAATTTTACGTCGGTTATCGGTGAACAATTTTAAATCATATATACCCATGATACACCAAAGTATTTATACTGATTTTTTAATAAAATCATTAGTATAATATATTTTAAGTATTACTGCTAGCAGTGAAATCCACAGTGGTACTTTAACCAAAATAATTAAATCAAGACCAGAGATTTTTTAGTTTTATCTGAGCTAAAGGATTTGAACCATGACTATAAAATTCTTGACGAATAGGTAATAGGCAAATCGTAACGAGTCGAAAAATTTTGAATGTAGCCTACCCAAATATTTAAAGCTGTGTGGGGAGATTGGATAAAGTTATAATACCCACCTAAAGCTAAAATTTTTTGACCCTTGACTTTTGTGAAAAACTCCGATTAAGTGTTATTGGCAAGTGTTATTGGCAGACGATTATGCCAGAAAAAACTTAATATGCTTGTAAGAGCAGAGTTAGTAGAGATATCTTAGGCTATCCAGCAGACTAGTGACAATCAATCCCGCAATAAAATATCCTATAAAACTCCTGTTTGATTTTTGGAAATACGCCTAAGGGACTTCCAGAAATTAAATTATCCATTTTTCGGAGGGAAGACCATAATTGTATTCTTCTTCCTCCTCTGCTTACCAAAGCGATTGATTATTTTTTGATTTGGAAGTCCCTAAGCTCTATGTCATTGAGGGTTGAATAATTTGTAGTCGGGGTTTTAGTTGTGTTTTTGAAGCACGAGGCGAGCAAAATCTGCCTAGAACCAGGTAAACCTGTAAAGGCTTTTGTCTAAACATAGTGAAGAATTCCGAGACTGGCTATCTAAAGGAAGGAGAGGGCTAGATATTTATATCTCAATTCTTAGCTAAGTAATGTATCATATTTTATACTTTAAAATTATATGTATACTCAGGTTGAGATTGGAAAGCCAGAATATACTTGCCTCAGTATAGCACTGTCCATATTACTACTAGGCTAATTTTTAACTTACGTAAAGATACATATGCTGACAAAGTAGTTAACTAAGCTCATCAGAACTAAGAGGAGACAGCCCCAAGCAATTTTAACCGTCTTTTGTTATAGCATCTAAATTTTGGTTGAGGTGGTTTTAAGTATAAATACTGTTTTAGATATTCTCCTCTAAAACATTGACTAGTTGTCGTTAGGAGTCTAAAACAGCTATATAAATTATTTTTTTGAGCGTTGATAGGGCAAAGAACATAAATGCCAACTCAAAACTTAATAATATGGGATTTACTTTAAGTCTAATATTTAGTTTTTCACTTATATATTTTACTTAACAAGTACAAGAGTGTATCTTACCTTTACTACAAGCAGCAATGACCAATTTTATCTAGCTGATTACACAAGATAAATAAATGATGGAGAACAATTTAACTAAGCCTTCAAGTTACGAACGCAATGGAAGTGCGATACACCAAGCATTTTCACCTCAGATTACGGCATGGTTTGACAAGGATAGTAATGATTGGGATTTACGGCAATTCCTCAGTGTTGTACAGCGACGTATGTTGATTATTGTAGGGGTAGCAACTGTTGTCATGGCTGCTGTAGGCTACTCTACATTAAAGCAAAAACCTATCTATGAAAGTAATTTTCGACTTTTAGTAGAACCTGTAAATGAAGAGAAATCTTTGTCACAACTCACCATTGATACTACCAACTCAGGTAAATCTGGGAGTTTAGATTATGAAAGCCAAATACAGGTTCTTAAAAGCCCAGAATTGATGATCAACATTGTCAAAGAGATACAGAAAATTTATCCAAATATAAATTATGATTCTCTAATGGCATTGTTAACAATTCGTCGTTTAGGACAGACAAAAATTATAGAGGTACGATTCAAAAGTGAAGATCCTCGGCAAATTAAAGTAGTTCTAGATATCATTGCTAAATCTTATTTAGAATATAGTCTGCAAAAGCGCCAAACCAAGTTAAGGCAAGGTGTACAGTTTGTTGAGAAACAACTACCAAGTATTAAAAATAGAGTAGATAGTTTGCAGAAAGAGCTGCAATTGTTCCGCCAAAGGTATGATTTTATTAGTCCAGATGCTCAGGCAACACAAATTGCCAGTCAAGTGCAAGTATTGAAAACCCAAAGATTAGCAATTGATCAACAATTAGCTATGTCTCGTGCCAGTTTTGCCAGTATGAAAGGAGAACAAGGAGAACTGGCAGCGATCAGCAATACATCTGTATATCAACAATTAATTACTCAGATACGTCAATTAGATGCTCAAATAGCTGGAGAACAAACTCGTTTTCAAGAAGATAGCCCACCTATACAAAGTTTAAAGCAGAAGAAAGAAAAGTTATTGCCATTATTAGAGGAAGAAGCCAAGAGAACTTTAGGAGTTAAATTTGCTGAGATAGCTACTCAAGTTCAGACTTTAGAAGTACAAAGCCAAGAATTAAAAAAAGCAGAAATTCAAGTTGATCGAGAAGTTAAACTATTACCAGTTTTATCGCGAAGATATACAGAACTGCAGCGAGAGCTACAAATTGCCACCGAGAGCCTGAATCGGTTTTTAACTACTCGGGAAACGCTACAAATTCAGGTAGCTCAGACAGAACTACCTTGGGAGTTGATTCAAGGAGCATTTGAGCCTGAACAACCAATATCTGCTAATATTCAACGTAGCTTAACTTTAGGTTTTATTGCTAGCTTACTTTTAGGTGTTGGCATTAGCTTGCTACTAGAAAAGGTAGATAATACATACCATACTGCTGACAGTCTCAAGGAAAAAATCAAACTACCTTTGCTGGGAACTTTGCCTTTTGATCGAAAAATCCAAGATAGTCGATATCACAATTCTGAGAACAAGGTTTTGGAAAAAATCTTACCGAAAAAGGTTTCCCGCAAAATGCCCAAAATGTCTCATATATTACAACGGCGCTCGGCTAGCGATCGCTATTACGGTCAAGGCAGATTTTGGGAATCTTTACAGGTACTGTATTCAAATATTCAACTACTTAGTTCCGATCAAACAATTCACTCTTTAGTTATTAGTTCAGCATTACCTGGAGACGGCAAATCTACAGTTTCATTCCAACTAGCCCAAATAGCAGCAGCAATGGGCAAAAAAGTACTACTTGTAGATGCTGATTTACGCCGCCCCCAAGTTCATGAATTAGCCGATCTCAGTAACCTGTGGGGGTTAAGCAGTTTAATTTCCACGAATATCCCCATAGGACAGGTAATCAGGCAAATGCCAACGATGAACAACTTATCTGTGATTACCTCTGGGCCGATACCACCCGATCCTGCAAGGTTGCTTTCTTCAGAAAAAATGAAGCAACTAATGGGCTATTTCAATAGAACTTTTGACTTAGTTATTTATGATATGCCGCCGATAGTAGGACTAGTTGATGCGAGAATGATAGCACCCTACACTGATGGGGTAGTGATGGTAGTAAGGTTAGACAAAACAGATAAATCGGGGCTAATGCAAGCTCAAGATAGTCTAAAACTCTCTCCCGTCAATATTTTAGGCATCGTTGCTAACGGAGATAAGACTAAGTACAAAGGCTACAAACATTACTATAAATATAGTTAAGCGAATTGAGCTTATAGCATAGCTATGGGGCAAGAGTCAAAAATCAAAATTTTATTTGAGTTGTGATTTTTGACTCTTACATTTTTTACGGCGATGCTAGTGCCCTGTTTGTCCATCATTTCTATTCGTAGTTACTGATGATCTAGCTGATTTCTTGCCATCCATGCATGGGCGCTATGCTTTTAGTCACCCATTCAATCATGATTGGCGGAGCTTCGGAAATCAAGATGCTGGGATAGACTGCTGTCCCCCATTCTGGATGTACTAGTACACAGCATTTGTTTTTGATGACTGGGTAATTTAGCAAAGCTTTGACAACTGCTGTGTCGTCATGAGGAACAATTCCAGGATGAGAAAGTAGCGGATAGCCTGTACGAGGATCTATGAGGTCTGTGAAATAGCTGCGATCGCGTAGATTAAAAGCTAAATCAAAACCAAACCGCATAAACTTTTCTCGTAAGCGTTCTTTCTCTTCCTCTATAAGAGGTGTAGTTTCCTGTAATTGATACTGTGATTGTTGTAAAACAATCACTACCCATAAAGTTGACTGCTGCTTCCAATCTGGTAATATCCGTTCGCAGTTGGCACAGATATACCGACTAGGAGAATGAATTGAAATCTGAACTGCTTGTCCCGTTTTGCCAACCAAATGAATGGGACAGTTTTGTTTTGAACTGTAAACTGGAGGGTAGTTCACTAAATTGATTTGGTTTTTGCAAGTTTTTCAAGTTAATTCCTGCGATCGATAATAACTCTTAAAACTTCATAAAAATCATCAAACTTGCATAAAATTTAAGTTTCCTTTGCTTGTATTGTGGATCAAGTTTACATTTTTAATCCGATTTTTATCTTTTATTAACCTATTACTAGCGAACTGACAAAAAATTTTGATATTTTCTGATGTAAATAGTTAACGACAACTACTTTCTAGAGAGTTTCCCTGCTAACATCCGAGAAACAAAAACTCACTAAAAAGCTATAAAAATTTGCCTTTATTAGTCCTCCTATAACAAGGGATAGCAATTTGAACTCAAAATATGGTTTTAGATACCGGAGAAAGGGTTTTTCTTTGCCTTTCTCCTAGCTATTAGACTTGAATTGCAGGATATAATCCTAAGGGCGATCGCACAATCTGGATCATTATACCAACTTTATTTGCAAGTAGTTGGTATTGGCTGAACAACCTATCAGGTACAAACAGGACTAAAAAAGTTAAAGATTGGCTAGATTCTTACAGGAAAAAATAGCCAATTACCAATGACTTACAACTCAGATTTTTCAGTCAATAACTGTGTGATTGTTTCAGCAATGTCAGGAGTAGTGGTTTTGTCATGTTCAAAAAAGCGAGTCATCCAAGGTAAAGCAACTAAAATCCCTGCTAAAACTACTAAAAATATAGAAATCCCTAGTAGTTGATCGCGGGGTATTTCTAGCACACCACGTAAAATTACCTCTCGCAAAGCTGAAACAATAGTAATTTCTACTGCTGCACCTACAGATATGCGTTGTGCTTGTAGGTAATCGATTAACAAGCGGAATAACTCTACCAGAATTAAAATAAACAAAATATCAGATGTTACTTCCCGTAAATCTAATGGACGTAAAAAAGAAGTAAACATATATGTCAGACGGATCAACATTACACAAAATAAGCCCAGACAGAGTGAGATAATAATAAAGTCTTGAAATATTTCTAAATTCCGTACAATTCTATCTCGTTGTAACCAATTATTTAACTCTGATATCAGGCGTTTTGGCATGGTATGTCCCCAATTTATAGAATTGCATTTATTTATCTTAGAGAATACAAATTTACAAATTGGTAACGAATAATATTGATTGAGAAATTATTATGAAATAAAAAGAATTAAAAAATGATATTTATTCCAAATATTGTGATGTAGGTTTTCAAGGCTACTAAGTTTAGGTGCGTTATACCAGTTCAAATAATGTTTGCGGCAGATAAATTCTTTGTAGGGGCACGGCATCGACCAGTGGTGTCAACTTAACGTGAAACCCTCTTGGTTGCAAGGTTTCGCCCTCACCCTGTGCCCCTCTCCCTCAGGGAGAGGGGAGCAAGAGATTCAATTCCCCTTCTCCCTCAGGGAGAAGGGGTTAGGGGATGAGGGCGCGAGGTATTTGTACAACGCCCGCCCTATATAGCTTTTAGCTTAAGTTGACACCAATGGGCATCGACAATCTTTTGGTATATCAAATATCTTACTGGTGCCGTGCCCTACCCATCTGTCGCGTTCTTTTTTCAAAATGGTATTAGCTTCAGCGTGACGCATTTTACATGGGATTGGGATTTTTCAGAAATCAAATCGGATTTTTATCAATAAAGTATGTAATTTGTCATGAAAAACAGGACTTACATTTTTATAAGTCCTGTTAAGAATTATCAGACTATTAATGGAAAACTATCTCAGCTTTTACTGAGCTTTTGCAGCTTTTGCTTCTACTTTTACGCTTTTAACACCTTTTTGTTCTTTGACTAATGGCTCAATCTTCTTGATATCAGCCGTGGTGGGAACTGTCCCTGTGACTGTAACAACGCCGTCTTTGTCTTCAACTGCTAACTTGCTACCAGGAATTTTTTCGGTTAACTTGCTGAGAATTAAACTTTTAGTAGCAGTTTCAGTTGCAGTAGTTTTGGTATTTGCAGCTGCTTCTTTAGCTGGAGTTTTGCTAGTTTCGGTAGTAGATTTAGCAGTAGTTTTGGTATTTGCAGCTGCTTCTTTGGCTGGAGTTTTGCTAGTTTCGGTAGTAGATTTAGCAGTAGTTTTGGTGTTTGCGGCTGCTTCTTTGGCTGTAGTTTTAGTGTTGGCGGATGCTTCTTTGGCAGTTTTGGTGGCTTCATTGGTGGTGGGAGTTTCTGACGCATTTTTAGTTGCATCTTGGCAACCAAAACTACCAATTACCAGAATACTGCTGACTAACAAGGGTATGAGCTTTTTCATATCAATCTCCGAATTGACTACTTGAAGCGATTAATTAAGGTGTGTGTTATGTTGAGGAGCAAATCTTAAAAAACAATTAAATTTGAACTTACGCAAATGCTAATTTCAGCACACAGGTGATTAAAATCTGAAACCCAGGAAACTTCTAAAGGCTAGGCTATTTTAGCCAACGATAGAAGTACCAATTTAATTTCAGTTACGGCTACTAATGAGTCAGACTTTGCATACACTTGATGGTTTTACATAGTCACAATCTAAATACCCAGTAGCTTTCCTCCAAGGTAGGCTTGATTCAGTCTCTCATTAGAAGATAGATGTTATCAGATCTAAATAGCTTTGGCAAAAAATTGCCCAAAATTTAATAATATTTCATTAGTGATTTCCATTAATCTGGCGATCGCTCTTAGTGAGTTAATCTCCATCAAAGGGGAAATCGCGCCTATATTGTTCGGTTCTACGACTGTCACCAATACGCAAATGGCTATAACCTCGTAAGTAAGTAATGAAATGCTTAACCTAGCTGTTATTAGTCGCTTTCCAATCAAGGGGTGAAAACCTGTGTACGAATGGATATTGCCAAGTCTGAAGGAAATTTTAGCTGAGAATCAGTCACCGCTGACTGAGTGTTCATCAGCCAAAGCAGAATGGCAGTGGCGTATCAGCTTGGCAGCAACAGAACATCTGCTGATCAATTCTTTAACTTCTGCTGCACCTGATACAACCCAAGGATTAGTTTTAGCTGCACCAGCACCTCTGTTTAGCCAACCATCACTCACTCAAAGCTTACAAACTGTAACTTTTACAGCCCAGCCATTTAATCCCTTGGCGTTGATGCCATTTGAAATGCCGATCCCTCTAGAAACGGTAGAGGACGCTGCTTCACATAAATCAGTACTACGCTTATTGCCTGCCGATCCTCTAGGGACAGAACAATTCTGCTTAGTTTTTACAGATAAATTTAGATTAGTACTAGTTTTGGCTGAACAAAAGAACGGCCAAAAAACATTTTTATTTTCCTTTGAACCAGAGGTAGTACAGCAAGCTTGGCTAGCTGTTGGTGCGAGGGTAATGCTAACTAACCCTGAGTTTTACGCCGATTTGGATGCATTAGTACAAAAGTATGCTGTCGTGCCTCCAGATTACCGTACTGTCATGCAGTTTAGCCAGTTTTTACTGCAAGAATTCGCAGAACCAGAACAATATAAAGAGAATATTCCGACTTCAGTGCCAACACCCACCCCCGCATCTTCGCCTACTCGTCCGGATGTGGAATTACTGCAAGCATTTGCTCATGAAGTTCGTACTCCGTTAACCACTATTCGCACCATGACTCGCTTATTATTAAAGCGGCGAGACTTACCTGCGAATGTCATCAGTCGCTTAGAAGTGATTGATCATGAGTGTACTGAACAAATTGACAGGATGGAGTTGCTGTTTAAAGCCGCAGAACTAGAGACATCTAACTCGGTGAAATCTAACCACACTCAACTCACACCGATGTCTCTTGATCAAGTTTTGCAGCAGAGTATTCCTCGTTGGGAACAAGCTGCAACTCGACGCAACTTAACTTTGGATGTGGTGTTACCCCAACAACTACCAACAGTAGTTAGTAACCCAACAATGTTAGACAGGGTATTAACTAACTTAATTGAGAATTTTACTCGCAGCTTACCTGCTGGTAGTCATATTCAAGTGCAAGTGATTCCTGCTGGTGATCAATTGAAATTACAATTGTCGCCGCAATTTCAGTGCCAAGATACGACTAAAGCGCCGACACCAACAACCCCACCGATTCGCAAAGCCTTGGGTCAATTGCTGATGTTCCAACCGGAAACCGGTACAATTAGTCTCAATATTGCGGCAACCAAACATTTGTTTCAAGCCATTGGTGGCAAACTCATAGTGCGTCAGCGTCCACACTATGGCGAAGTGATGACTATTTTCTTACCTTTGGAAGTTAGCACTAAGCAATGGTAATAGGAATTTTAGATTTTAGATTTTGGATTTTAGAGTTATGTTTAATTTGAATTAAATCTTTAAACCCTTGTAATTTTGTAGATACTGCCAAAACAAAGATTTTTAACAAATCTTGAAACCCTTATGGAATAAGATGTGTATCTAATTCACATCAGGCATGAGTTGAGATTTTTAATTCCAAAATTAAATGACTGGTTGATCTTGAACACGCGCTAAACTCACTGTAAACGTTGAGCCTTCAGCAGGTTTGCTTCTGACGGTAATTGAGCCACCGCAACGCCAAAGTAACTGCTGTACAATTGTTAGTCCCAAACCAGGGCCGCTAGATTCATCTATTGTCCCAGAACGCACGCGGTAAAAGCTGTCAAAGATTTTGGAAATTTCGGTTTCGGCTATGCCAATACCTGTGTCGCGAAATTCTAATTGTACAAAATTGCCTTGCACACGCGATCGCACCCACACTTGACCGCCACTCGGGGTAAATTTAATACTGTTATGTAGAAGATTAATTACGATTAGCCGCAATCCCCCAGCTACACACCACACATAAGGTAGTTCTGTGGGTACTGTATAGGCTAGCATGATGCCTTTTTCTTGAGCTACGGGCTGGTATGTACTGACTATACCAGGCACAATATCTGCAAGACTAACCGCTTCTAGGGTTGTATCCTGCAAATTACGCTCCAAATTGACTAAATCTACTAAACCATTAATTAAAGAATTTTGGCGATCGCACTGGCTATTTAACATTTGTAAATAGCGTTGCCGCTGAGGTGGTTTGAGGGTAGGAGAATTTAACAATGATAGCGCCGTCTTCATGTGAGTCAAAGGTGTACGCAACTCTTGACACACATTGCTCAGGTAGTCATCTTTGGCTTTTCCTCTGTTGAATAGTTTTTGATTTTGCTGTTGCAACTTGGCAGTGCGCTTTTTAATTTGTTGTAGGTTAATTTCATCTTGGCGCTGAATTTGCTTAACCAAAAGCTGATTCATGAGTGTAGATTCAGGCATACTAGGGCAAAGAAAATCAGTCGGCACAATTGGCGATGATTCTGCTGTGCTGGCTTTTTTAATGCCATCTAATACTTGCTGAACTACTCTACCTTCAACAGTATTTATCGCTAGTAAAGGTGTAGATTTATTAGCTGTTACCTTTTTTAATATTGGGTTTCTGCGTCTTTTGATCGGTCGATAAGCCAAAATTAAACTGCAAAACTGTGGCGACAAAATTATAAAAAAGTATTCCCTTTGTAGTTGCCTATTTGGTAATAACTTAATAACTTGATTATTCAGTACTGGACTCAGAAATCTATTTCTTCTCTCTTCCCCTTTCCGCCTCTCTTCCATCTGACAGTTATAAATCACAACAGGCACATCAACTGCAGATTGATAACGCTCTAATTCTGAATACCAAATTTTTCCAGGTGGTAGCTTTACCCATAAAGTCGCGGCAATTTTCTGTTCAATCAGCAAGTCAATTTGTGACCTAACTAGTGATAACAGAGCCGCCGGACTGAGAGGCAATGCTAGGGGAGGCGTTTGCACTCCCGCAACCAAATGATAAACAGACAGATCCTGAGCCAGAAAATCATTCATGAGTCAAGCACAAGAAGGAAAAATGAGGAAGGATAAAGGACATAAATAATTCTGCCTTTGCTTTTCACCCTAATATTTACCTTTTTTACAAAAAATCTACAAAATTTAATATTTATCAAGAAATATGGAATATAAATTGTAAAACTAATGGAGTGTATCATTTACCCTATGATGTAGCAAGTATATATGGGTAAAAATACATTGCGAATTGATGAGTTTTATCATTAATTATATTTTTATTAATTAGATATGGGTCAAAGGTGTTTGCTGTTTGGTGTTTTTCAGAGGAAATAGGAAACGGGACATCATTTTGAATGATTTATTTCTCTTATATAGGACTTCCAGAAATTAAATTATTCCATCAGTAAGCTTCAAGATTTTCAATTCGGAATTTGGTTTTGGGAAAAGGTTAAAGGGGGTTAAAGGTTTTTTCTTGCCCCTTTTCCCCTTCCCCTTTTGCCCTTAACCGCTAAGTATTGCCTTGCTTCCTCTGCACCCCTGCACTCTGGGAAAAGAAATGCAGGGAATTTAAATTTATAGAAAGCGGCGGTTTTATATCTTCAGTCTTGCTTGTAAAGCTTCGCGTGCGTGTTCTCGGTCATCAAAGTGGATTTTTTCTGTACCAAGAATTTGGTAATCTTCGTGACCTTTACCTGCAAGTAAGACACCATCGCCTGGTTGCGCTTGTAAAATTGCTGTGCGAATAGCGGTAGCGCGATCGCCTATGACTGTAGGATTTAAAGTTGCGGGAATTCCTGCCAGAATATCTTGCAAAATCTTTTCTGGGTCTTCGGTGCGGGGATTATCGGAAGTTACTACAGCTACATCTGCTAATTCAGCAGCAATTTTACCCATTTTCGGACGCTTAGTGCGATCGCGATCGCCTCCACAACCAAATACGCAAATCATTTTACCAGGAATAAACGGACGCGCCGCTTTGAGTAAATTCTCTAAACTATCTGGCGTATGGGCATAATCGACAATCACGCTAATGTCTTGATGAGCAGCAATCTGCACTCTTTCCATCCGTCCGGGAACGCCAGGAAAATCAGGAATTGCAGCCGCAACAAAGTCTAACTCTAAACCCAAATGTAAAACTGCACCTACTGCTGCTAACAGATTTTCTAAATTATATTGACCAACTAAAGGTGAGCGAAAAGCTACATTCCCCTTTGGTGTATGCAATGTACCGCTAACACCATTCGGTTCGTAATTCAAATCGCTCATCCACAAATCAGCATTATTATGATTAACGCTGTAACTCCAAACTTTTTCTGCACCCAAAGAAGCAATTAATCTTTGACCATAAGCATCGTCAGCATTAATTATCGCCCTTCCTTTAAGATAATCGGGACTAAACAATAATGCCTTCGCCGCGAAATAATCTTCCATATCGCGGTGATAATCTAAGTGGTCTTGGGTGAGATTGCTAAATACCCCCACCTCAAACTCACAACCCAAAACTCGACCTTGGGCTAAAGCATGGGAACTGACTTCCATCACCCCAAACTCACAACCAGCATCTACGGCTGCTGCTAGTTGCTGTTGCAGTTCCACAGCAAACGGCGTAGTGTGAACAGCAGTTTCCGCAAAACCCGGCCAGCGAGTGTAGAGAGTACCCATCAAGGCTGTTGGTAGGTTTGCCTTACCTAAAAAATATTCAATCAGGTGAGTAGTTGTAGTTTTACCATTAGTACCAGTCACACCCACAAGTTTGAGTTTTTGCCCAGGATAACCATAAAAAGCGCTGGCTAATTGGGCACAAGCTTTCGTCATGTTACTAGCACTAACGACAAAAGCCTCTGGTGTGGGAGGATTTTTTTGCACAGCTTGAGAAGAGACAATTGCACCTACAGCACCCAATGCGATCGCACTTTGCCAAAATTCTCCACCATCTACCCTAGTTCCTGGCATTCCAATAAACAAATCTCCCGAACCGCAAGCATGAGAATTTGTTTTCAAGCCTTTGACTTCTGCATCCTCCAAAGCCGGATGGTTTGGCAATTGCTCTACACTGTCTATTGCTGCTAGTAATTCCCGCAGTTTCATCTTGTGAACCTCGTCACACACTATATCTTGCGTTTATTGTGCATTATTGTACTAATTGGACAAATACTTATGCAGCATCTGCTCCAACTGCTGCACACTAGCACGAGGAGAAGGGCGTGGCAAAGGTTTTTCTATTAAGTTTTCTCCTGTGTCGCCTGTAGCTTTACTTTCAGAGAAATATAAAACCGGAACCTCATACTGATAAGCTAAAAACCAATCATCACGAGTCGTAATATCCCGCAGTTCTAACTCAAAACTAATATTTTGGACTTTTTCCAGCTTTTCCTGCAAACCCTCGCATAAATGACATCCTGGTTTCGTATATAAAATCAATCTCATTTTTTACCTTCCGTTCTCTAATTCGTAATTCGTAATTCGTAATTCGTAATTAAATAAGAGTCAACAATTGTAGAGACGCGATGAATCGCGTCTGTCACATATCATTTCCCCAGTCCCCAGTCCCCATTGCCCCTTATCCCCAGAGGGGGCCCCGAGTTCCCCAATCCCCAGCCCCCAATCCCCAATCCCCAATCCCCAATCCCCAATCCCCAACCCATGCACAAGTCCCAAAAAGCAATCACAGCCTTTCAAGATTTTTTATCTACTCCCCTAGAAACACTATTACAACAACATCTCGCAACTTCAGCCGAAGCAGCAGCTTTAGCTTTATTTCATGATGTGGCTGCTAATGTACCAGCATACAAAGCTTTTCTAGCGGCAGAAAATATTGATGCGGCGACTATCCAGAGTTTAGCGGATTTCCAAAAATTACCTGCGATCGCCAAGGAAAATTACATTCAGCGTTATCCTTTAACTGATTTGTGTCGTTACGGCCAATTGTCAGAATGTGACATGATTGCTGCTTCTTCTGGTTCCACTGGTAAACCGACATTTTGGCCGCGCTTCTTCACTGATGAATTGCAAATCGCCACCCGCTTTGAGCAAATTTTTCACGATAGTTTTTCTGCAGATACCAAACGTACCTTAGCAGTGGTTTGCTTTACTTTGGGTACATGGGTAGGGGGAATGTTCACGACAAATTGCTGTCGTTACCTCGCCAGCAAAGGTTACCCTGTGACGATGATTACTCCTGGTAATAATAAAGATGAAATCTTGCGGGTTGTACAGGAGCTTGGTTCGGGATTTGAGCAAGTTGTCTTGTTAGGATATCCACCATTTTTGAAAGATGTGATTGATACAGGCATTGCCCGTGGCGTACAGTGGCAGCAATATCATATTAAGTTGGTGATGGCGGGAGAGGTATTTAGTGAAGAATGGCGCAGTTTAGTTGGGGAACGCATAGGTTCACAAAATCCCTGCTATGATTTTGCATCACTTTACGGAACTGCTGATGCAGGTGTATTAGGAAATGAAACACCTTTGAGTATCTGCATTCGTCGTTTTTTAGCACAACATCCCGATGCAGCCAAAGCATTATTTGGGGAATCTCGATTACCAACGCTAGTACAGTATGACCCCATCAGCCGATTTTTTGAAGTTGAGAATGGCACATTGCTATTTTCTGGAGACAATGGCATTCCTTTAGTGCGTTATAACATCTTAGATACAGGCGGCATCATGAGTTATGATGCCATGCTGAAGTTTTTGGCAGAATGGGGATTCGATCCATTGCAAGATGAAAGCCTAGCTACCGACATTCAGCCAACGAGAGGAATTCACCCCTTACCTTTTGTTTATGTTTTTGGAAGGTCTAATTTTACAGTTTCTTACTTTGGTGCCAATATCTATCCGGAAAATGTCACAGTTGGTCTAGAGCGATCGCCAATTCCCCAATGGGTAACAGGTAAATTTGTGTTGCAGGTCAAAGAAGACGCAGACCAGAACCGCTTATTATCTGTGGTTGTAGAGTTAGCACCGGGAGTAGAGGCCAGCGTTGATAAAAGAGATGCGATCGCATCCTCAATTCTCTCTGAACTTCTCCGCCTCAACAGCGAGTTTGCTAACTACGTTCCCAAAGAATACCAAATGCCACAGGTTGCATTAACGCCTACTGGCGATCCAGAATATTTCCCCATTGGCGTAAAACATCGATATACCCGCAAGTAAAGTAGTTCCTAACTACCAATTACCAATTACCAATTACCCATTCCCCCTTCTCCATCCCCCATCATATCCACTTGGTTATCCAGGTGGATAATCTCATCTATTGCAAGAATACTATCAATTATTAAAACTCTCAAAGTTATCTTTCAAAAAAACTGTGCTTTTTAGTATTATTTATATTTTTAAATCATAAAAATCAATATGCGATCGCAATCTGATACCATTTTGAAAAAAGAACGCGACAGATGAGTAGGGGCACGGCACCAGTAAGATATTTGATATGCCAAAAGATTGAAGATGCCGTGCCCTTATAAAGAATTTATCTGTCGCAAACATTATTTGAATTGGTATGATTTTGTTTCGCTAACCTATCAGTATATATAAGTTTAAATACCACTCACTTCAGCAAAACTTACATCCCATAACCCCGATTTTTTGAAAAAGTCGGGGTTCTAAATGCTCGCTTCCGGAAACATTGCCCTAGCCTGTGGAGTATATGTATTATAAAATCACTACTCTTGGAAAACTACGGTAAAAGAATATGTAGTCCCTGATCTCAATCAAATTCACTTCAATGGCGAATGCTAGCAATTCCTGATTCTCCTCTTGAGAAAAATTGCTTATTCGTGTCAATTCGTCACGCAATTATTTGATTGTTATCACCAAGGTAGAAAAGTCATGGAACAAATCTATAAATATCCGCGTACCCATCACATTCAGGGTTCGCGGTTACAACCTGGGGATGAAGACCTAGAGAGTATTCCCTTTGATGCACTCAAAGAACAGTATGTAGTTGTTGAAGAAAAAGTTGATGGTGCTAATGCAGCTATTAGTTTTGCTGCTGATGGTCAAATCAGACTGCAAAGTCGAGGACACTATTTAACAGGTGGGGCGCGAGAAAAGCACTTCAATTTGTTTAAACAGTGGGCGCATACTCACGCTTTAGCTTTTTGGCAGGTATTGGGAAGTCGCTATATTCTCTTTGGAGAATGGCTGTATGCGAAGCACACAGTATTTTATGATGCCTTACCACACTACTTTTTAGAGTACGACGTACTGGATTTAGAAAAGCAAGTATTTCTCAGTACTAAAAGCCGTCAGCAGTTACTAGCTGGATTACCTTTATGTTCTGTACCTGTACTGTTTTCCGGTAAGCTCCTATCCTACAAGCAAATGATTGGTTTGGTGGGTGAGTCACATTATCAAACCCCCGCACATTTGCAAACTTTCCGCCAAATTTGTCAGGAAAGAGGACTTGATGTGGAACGTTCCCTCAAACAAACTGACCAAAGTTCGTTGATGGAAGGTTTATATATCAAAGTTGAACCAGGAGATACAGTAATTGCGCGTTATAAATACGTGCGTTCTAGCTTTTTAACCACCATTCAACAATCCGATGGGCATTGGCTCAATCGCCCAATCATACCTAATGTGTTGCGTTCTGATGCAGATTTGTTTGGGTAATTGGTCATTGGGCATGGGGCATTGGGCATTGGGCATTTCCCCCTCATCCCCTTCATCATTCAAAGCGTAAAACTTATGAATTCCTCTAGTCAAGATTGGTCTTTTCCTTATTGTCCCAGCGAAACTGATTGGTCGATTAATTGGTCGGCGCTGGAAGCAGAATTTGATTGGTTGCGATCGCTTGCGGATTGTCCCCAAGATCCGCGCTATCATGCCGAAGGCGATGTTCTTATTCATACTAAATTAGTATGTGAAGCTTTAGTTGCTTTACCTCAATGGCGAGCATTAACAACCAAAGAGCAATCTGTCTTATTTGCAGCCGCTTTACTGCATGATGTGGCAAAACCTGCGGCTACTGAAATAGCAGACGATGGTGCTATATCCTCGAAAGGTCACGTAGTCCAAGGTACAAAAATGACACAGCAGATTCTTTGGGATTTGCAAGTACCATTTAAACAACGGGAGGCGATCGCTTCTTTGGTGAAATATGGTAGTTTACCCCTATGGTTTTGGGATAAGTCCAACCCAGAACGGGCAGTGATCAAAGCTAGCCAAATCATTCGTTGTGATATGCTGGCGACACTTGCAGAAGCAGATGTGCGCGGGCGATACTGCAATGACCAAGCGCAATTACTCGAACGTATAAACTTCTTTCGCGAATTTTGCCAAGAAAATCACTGCTTTGACCAACCAAGACAATTCCCATCAGCGCACAGTCGGTTTATTTATTTTCAAAAGGAAAATGGTAACCCAAACTATGAAGCATACGACGACACGCGCTTTCAGGTGGTGATGATGTCAGGATTACCAGGTTCAGGAAAAGATACTTGGATCAAAGAAAATCTCCCCGATTGGCAGGTAATTTCTCTAGATAAACTGCGTCAGCAAATGGGAATTGACCCAGAAGACGACCAAGGTGTAGTAGCAAATGCAGCTAAAGCCTTAGCTAAAGAATATATGCGAAATGGACAATCTTTTGTATGGAATGCCACTAACCTGAGCCGCCAATTACGGGGAATGCTCATACGAATGTTTGCTAATTATCAAGGTCGAATTCGCATTGTTTACTTAGAAACACCTTGGCAAGAACTATTGCGGAGAAACTGCGATCGCACTGCCAAAGTTCCAGAAAAAGTACTTTATCGCTTGAAAAACCGCTTAGATGTGCCTGATATTACTGAAGCACAGGCAGTAGATTGGATTGTATAGAGAATTGGGCTTGGGGAATTGGGTATTGGGCATTTAATATTCGTCATTAATTACTTTTTATCTCTCTACTCCTCAATTACCCATTACCAATTACCTATTACCTATTACCTATTACCTATTACCCAATTCATAACACCCGAAAATAGCGGGAAGCTTTTCCGCCTCGTCTCTTCAGAGCGAGGCGGAAAAGCGACCCGTGCGACTTTAGTCGCCTAGTAATGATGTGGGTCTTCAATATACTTCTGGATGGTTTCAGCACTAACATTACCTGCCGTGCTGAAAAAGTAACTTTTACTCCATAAGCTAGGTAGTTTCAGTAGTTCAGGAAACTCTTTGCGTAGATAATTTGAAGACCTTCCTTTAAAAGCTTTAACAACTAAATGAATTGGATCTGTTGGGTTAATCTCAACAAACAAGTGGATATGGTCTGGAGCAATTTCTAAAGCTCGGATGTTCCATTTTTTCTCCGCAGCTAATTCTTGCCATATTTGATAAAGGCGATTTCTGATTTCACCTTTCAAGACTGGTTTACGACGCTTCGGGATGAAAACGAAATGAACAATAGCCAAACCTACAGAGTGATTATAGTGCTGATACTCAAAAGTCTGTTTACGCATGAAGTCTCGCCATTTTTCAATCATCATGTTTAATCTCATTATCTTGTGATATACTGTCGTTTAGTATAAAGATATCGACAAAATTATGTATGGATGTCAACAGACGCTAATTCATGCTCCGCCTGATGTTCAGGCTATTATTGAATACCTATGCACAGAATCAAACAAAGTTTGGAACTGCTCTGTTTACTACGCTAGACAAATCTATTTTAAAACTAGCAGAGTAATTAAACGGGCTGAAATATGTGCTGAAATGGTTCGCTCTAAGAATAAACATTTTGGAGCGATGTATGTATCTTCAGCACAGCAAACTTGTAATAACGTCGCAGAAGCTTTTAAGTCATTCCAAGAATTAACAAAACTTTGGAAACGCGGAGAACTTCAAGACAAACCATCGTTACCAAAATATCGAAAAACTGGATTATTCACGGTCACTTACCCTAAGCGTTGGTTAAAACTAACAGACGATGGAATTAGAATACCGTTAGGGAATCAAGTAAAAACTTGGTTTGGCATTGATGCAATTTATTTACCAATGCCATCAAATTTAAAGTGGGAAGATATCAAAGAACTCAGGATATTACCCAGAAATAGATGTTTTTATGCCGAATTTGTTTATCCCGTTGAAAAAGAGGAAAAGGGGCTCTTAGCAGGGAGCAAGGGGGATAGTTCAGATGGGGATTCGACCCCACCTGAACGAGAGCAACTTGATAGAAGTGGGGGAATCAGACCCATGTTCCGCTCCGCTCCACGGCAGGAGTCAGGGGTCATTTCCCCCTGCTCCTTTTCCCCCTGCCCCCTGCCTCTTGTTGAGGATATCAAATCTCAACTGTCTGCAAATAAGGTATTAGGGATTGATCATGGCATTGACAACTGGTTGACTTGCGTTAGTAATATTGGCACAAGCTTCATTGTTGATGGGAAGCACCTTAAGTCTCTCAACCAATGGTATAACAAGCGAGTTGCCAGTCTAAAAGAGAATAAAGAGCAAGGTTTCTGGTCTAAGCAACTAGCTGCAATCACAGAAAAACGTAACCGCCAAATGAGAGATGCTGTAAACAAAGCAGCAAGATTAGTGATTAGTCACTGCCTAGAAAATAGCATTGGTCGAATTGTCTTTGGTTGGAATCAAGGACAAAAAGACAATGCAAATATGGGACGTAAAGCTAATCAGAAATTTGTTCAAATTCCTACAGCCAAGCTCAAAGAACGTATTATTCAACTTTGCCAACAATATGGCATTGATTTTGTTGAAACCGAAGAAGCTAATACTTCTGCTGCCTCATTTGTTGATGGCGATAGTCTCCCAAAATATGGTGAAAAACCCGAAGGGTGGAAGTCATCAGGTAAGCGAGTAAAACGCGGATTATTCCGTACTGCAAACAATTGGTATATCAATGCAGATACCAATGGAGCAGCGAATATTGTTTCTAAAGTAGCGGCAACATTGGGGATTAACCTCAGTGGAGTCAGTAGAGGCGCGTTGACTACGCCATTACGAGTTCATTTGTGGACTCTTAAGAATCCCCCGACTTTTTGTTTAAATAAGCGAAGCGAAATTTAAACAGTCGGGGGAGTGTCAATACTCATTAATTACATCTCCAACCAGAAAAGTTTGCCCTTCTACCGTCACTTGATCGCCTGAGAATAATTTTCTTCCTCGCCGGGTTTCAACTATGCCATTAACTTTTACCTCACCATCAAGAATTATCAGTTTTGCTTGTCCTCCTGTAGAGGCTATACCTATTAACTTTAAAAATTGGTCGAGTTTAATCATATTGAATAGCTAAATCAGTTTGTATTGAGGAATAGTCATTATTTATAGCACTAAAGCCCTGGCTAATTCTCAAGTAGCTTTAATTATATTTTTACAGATTGCAGAATCTTTTAATATACAAAATTCTAGGTATACCATGCTTCTATAAAACTCATATTTGATTTTTACAACTTATGTAGGATGCGTTAGCGTTAGCGTAACGCATCTTTGTCCTGATATTTTTTCAGAAATCAAATCGGATGATTATATACTTTTTGTATATGAAATATAATTCACATTAAAGTATTTTACGATTTTTATCATAAATTTTGGAATATACCATTAATCGATAAAATCATAATCATTCAGATTGTGCAAAATAGTTTGGCTCATCAGCTGTATATATCTTTCACAACCATAACCAAAATAATCAAATCCTTAACCCGAGATTAAGGAGTATGAAAATGATTTCTAAGAAAGCTATATATAGCTAATTTGAACACCTTCTGTCTGCCATAGGCGATTACCTTTTCAATCTGCTTGCCCATCTCATGTAAATCCGAGGTATTTATGAGTTCACGCTGCAATCATCTCGAGCAAATTCAAAGCGTCACCCCCAGTGCCCAAGGATGTGAAGAATGTCTGAAAACAGGCGATCGCTGGGTGCATTTACGTATGTGCCTCACTTGCGGCCATGTCGGCTGCTGTGATTCCTCAAAAAACAAACACGCCACCAAACATTTTCATGCAACTAATCATCCATTGGTACAGTCATTTGAACGCGGTGAAAACTGGCGTTGGTGCTATTTAGATCAAACTTTCTTATAACTTTTGCACCTTGGATATATGCCTTATGGTTAAGATTTTAATAATGATTTTTCCATAAGGCACAATTATTAGTCGCCGTAGTGGACTGGCAAGACTAAAATAGTGCATGAAAAAAACTCTTGTGGGATGGGTGTCTCACCCCGTGCCCTCTAATACCAATTCTCCAAAATATCGCTACACATAGGCAGCAGGGGGGCAGGGAGCAGGGGGAGAATTATCTGTAGCCTGAATTTAGAGAAATGGTATAAGATATGTTGATGTATCGCAAACATTATTTGAATTAGTATAATTTTGTGACTACAAGCTTTCGCCTCATCAATAACACAGGGGATGTGAAGACACCCAGATAAAGTAAAAAATCCAGCATTTCTGCCGGATTGGAGCGTTTATCTACACCGTTGTTTGTCTTCTACCTGAACAAATGTCTCACTGAACGTCTTTTCTTACTGATTGCACTCAATGCAGGAAAATAATGTTTCGATATTAAAGCAAGGTTTTTGAAGCGTTGAAAACTATATGTACAAAAGCTTTTAAGCTATCTTGGATTTGCGTTTAACTAAAGATCCAGCACTTAAAGCACCAAAAGCTAGCAAGCCTAACATTGAACTAGGTTCAGGAACAGTAGCTACTCTGTAGCTATGGTTATCAGTTTCAAATGCACGACCTGTTGATCTCAAAACAAGCTTGTCAAAAGTTTCTCCTTTACTGGTATCAGCTAACAAATTAACGTAAACATTGTTTGTAAGGGTAGTCTGTGCGCCATTGGCTGGAGCACCTGGAACATCTTTACCACTAAATGTTTTGACCAAAGCACCTTGACTATATACATCTACAAAGTTGTAGTCGTCTATTGACCCCCAGTAGAAGCCAAAGTAATCAAGAGCTTGAGCAAATTTAATAGTTACATCACCAGCATTTCCTTGAAAATTGCTACCATTAACTTTGTCACCTGTCGGAGAAATCGTCAGATACTTGCTGGTGTCTTCAAAAGGTGTAGCATACTGACCACTTACACTGCCTTGTACAATTCCATTACTAATTCCATTGGCTCCGGAGTAAGTAACAAGTCCAGAAGTAGGTGCTATACCGTCATTAAAATCGATAGTGATAGCGCCCTGAATATTAGTCTTTTGACCTTGTCCAGCTACAACCTCAGAGCCTCCTTTTATTAGACTAACAGCACTAGCTGGATTAGCACTCATCAACATTGCTGCTGTTCCAACCAAGGCTAATGATAGCTTTTGTAGAGTAGACATTGATTGATTCCCGTAGTTGCTTGCATAAGCCTAGCGTGGCATATCAAGTAGGAATCTGAGTAGTTAGATTAACACAATTTTTACCTAAATTTATATCTCAGTTACTTAGCCTAAAGATGGGATGAAGCGCTTGAAAATAAAGGGTTTCAGAAGGCTAATTTTCAGTATTTTTTCGGTATTTATATAGCTGTTTTGTTAGAGTTTAGTATCAATATTTAGCTACTATCAAATATTTGACCGTAAATTTAATTAAGCTTAACCTCTAGGAGAAAAGATAGTTAAAATTCTCTACTGGATTTTACAGTACTACTCAGTAAAAAAGAGGGTAATTACTGAAAAATTTGTCCTATATAATACTAATTCAAATAGTTTCTGCTACAAATAAATTATTTCTCAAAGCACTACATTATTGTGCTGCTATTCATCTGTCACATTATTTTTAAAGCTAGGCATAAATTTATACTTGGTCAATAGTTTGAATTATTTCTGAATGAAATATCAGCTTTAGAAAGACCTTCTCTAAAATACTTAGAACACTGCCATTAAAATCACTAATTAGATACTTTATCTACTTAAAAAAAATGACCAGCCTCCCACAGCTGGTCTAAAAAATATTTTCCGCGTTGTCTTCTCATTAGAGTTAAAACCCTGTTGCGCGTTCCCAAAATGCAACGGGCAACTTTTCTTAACAATATTGTAGCAGTCAACACAGTTTTTTCAGAAAAATTTACCAAAAAAAGATACTGTTAAGGTTTGATGACCTCTATCTTTGAGAAGAATTCGATATCTCTATCGAAAGACAGATGACTCAATAGTCAAAAGTTACAAAGTTTGACCTTTTACTATTAATTGTGGTTGTCCCCACAGAATACGCTCTTGCTTGTAAATAGCAATTCCCGGTTTCGCTCCTTTGGGTTTGTAGACATACTTTGGCTGAGTGTATACTACGGGCACTTGGTCACTTTGGCGAGCGCGGCTATAGTAAGAAGCGAGGTTTGCAGTAAATTTCAAATCGGCTTCTTCGGGAACTGCACCTGGTTCTAAGCGCAGTAAGACATGACTACCAGGAATTTCTTGTGCGTGGAACCACAAGTCATAATCTCCAGCTACCCGAAAAGTTAATTGGTCATTCTGGCGATTGTTGCGACCAATTAAGACTTCAAAGCCGCTGGGAGTCCGATAGCGATGAAAGTTGCTGCTACTATCTTCATTGGTAGTACGGTTGCGGTATTCTGGATCTTCTAAATATCGTTGTCCAATTAGCTCATCGCGGATTTCTTCGAGCGCTTGTAAATCTTCAGGTGTTTGATATTTTTCTATCTGAGCGATCGCAGCTTCTACTTGCTCTAAGTATTCTATTTCTGTGTTCACTTCTGCAAGTAGTGGTTCTACTGCAGCACGTGCGCGTTTCAGCTTTTGGTGCTGTTTGTAAAGGTTTTGAGCATTTTGCACCGCATTTTTATCTGGTTGCAGAGCGATCGCTATTGGTAAGTTAGTTTCAAAATCAGGAAGGGTAATTTCTTTCATCCCTGCTTCCCAATTGTGTAAGTTAGCCATCAACAAATCGGCTTTGTGGCGATATTCATCGGCTCTATCTGATTGTTGCAAGCGTTCTGCAAAGGTGTTGGCTTTTAGCCTTAATTTAGCCAAGATATTATTTAATTTTTGGCTCAACTGATGGCGGAGTTGAGCAAATACTTGTTCGTTGAGTTGGTCGGTATAGTAACGGTTGAGTAGTTCTTGTGTATCTTTTGCTGGTGTTACTCCACCCCAACCCATGACGGTGTATCCATCATCCATCCAAGCAGGCTGAAACTTCTCGGCTTGTAATGCTTCTAGCCATACTTGCCATTGTTGAAACAATCTTTGCCAATCTTCTGGCGTGAGGCTATCGGTGGTTGTTTCTGGTTGTATATTTGCCGATCGCACCATTGATTCTACCAGCGATGCACTTAAACCACTATAACTTTTGAGCAACTGACGCTTAATAGCTCCTGGTACTAAACTCACTCGTTCTTGCCAACGTTGTGCAGATTCACTCACACTAGGAACTGGGCCAGTGAGTTTCGGCGGAGTTTCATAAGTTTGTCCGGTTTGGATAGGACGGACGCTAGATTGTTGCTGACTAACTTGATGGGCGGCAGTGATAATTAAATTGTTAGCATCGGTGAGGATGACATTGCTGTATTTCCCCATAATTTCCACGTAAACGTGATATAATGCGCTTTCTTGGGGACGACGAGCAAATTGGAAATCGATAACACGCTCCCAAGGTGCGATCGCTTCAATACCTACTAATGCCAAACCACCCAATTGGTGTATAAGTTGTTGGCTAAAAGTAAAAGTATCTGGCACTCGTGGCGGCGGATTACCAATGCAGATGCGTGCAGCTTGGGGATGCCAAGAAATTTCTAGCCAACCCCGCTGTTTGAGGGTACGCAAGGCAATAGAAATAGTATAGCGATCGCGCTGGAAAACCTGCTCTGTTCTGGATGGTAACCAGTAAGTGCGAAGTTCGCTACAAGCAGCGGTGAGGGTACTAAAATCAACTGGTTGCACAACAATTAGTTAGCCATTGGCGTTCATACTATCGATGCTAAGTATAGTCTTAAATGCCAATAGTCAAGAGTCAAAAGTCCAAAGTCCATACCCTTAACCCTTGTAGAGACGCGATTAATCGCGTCTCTACAACCTTTGACCCTTGACCTTTGACCCTTGCTGCTTATCTTTGCAAAGCTGGTTCTTTACTAACTTGCGCCGCAGGTTGCGCGACAGATTTTTCCAAACTAGACACTAAAGCTGGTACTAAGTCTGGAACTACAGGCAGTTCTAACAGCTGGGTGTACAGTTCACTCAACTGAGATGCAACACCATCCCAACTAAACTTGCTGATGACACGTTCCCTAGCAGCTTTCCCTAACTGTTCTCGCCATTCGGGATTCATCAGAATGCGGTCAATCGCATCTGTAAAGGCTGGTACGTCTCGGGGTGGCGCTAATATCCCAGTTTTTTCGGAAACTACAGTAAATTGTAATCCTCCCACATCGCTGGCGATGACTGGTGTACCGCTAGCCATAGCTTCAATTGCTACGAGTCCAAAGGGTTCGTAGTGGCTAGGAACAACGCAAACATCAGCCGCAGCGTAGTAAGTAGGTAGGACAGTTTGACAGAGGCGACCGGGTAGGGTGGTCATGTCGTTCATACCCAGTTCATTGATAATGCCTTCAATGCGATCGCGTTCTATCCCGTCGCTGTTACCTGGGGTGCTACCACCACCAATAATCAATTGAAGATTTTCCGAACCACGCAATTTCGAGGCTCCAACGGCACGAACTACGGTTTCTATACCTTTACGAGGGTCAAACCGTCCAACGTACAATACTACTTTCGCATCTGGTGCAATTCCTAACTTAGCTCGCGCTGCTTCTCTATCTATAGAGCCAAATTGCCGAATATCTGTACCGCAGGGAATGATATCAATATTACCTTTGGTGGAAACGAGCGATCGCATATGTTGCTTTTCTTGGGGACTCGTCGCCACAATTGTTTCTGCTGTCTCTAATACTTCTTTTTCTACTGCTAATCGTTTACTAGCAATTGCTGGAATATTGTCTATGGTGTTGTATTTGACTGCTCCTAAAGAGTGGTATGTATGAACCTGTTTGCTTCCTTGGATTTTCTTTATTTGCATTCCCACCCAGCTAGAAAGCCAGTAGTTGGTATGAACTAAATGATAGGTAATACCGTTTTCTTGCTGGAATTGGCGGAACTTTTCAATAAATTCTGGTAAATAAACAAAAAGATTATCTCTTGGCACAAACTCTAAAGGCCCAGCTTGAAAGCGAATGGTGCGACAGTTGGGACTGTGCTGCACAATTGTCTCTTGCTCCGCACTCACTTGGCGGGTAAACATATCAACCTGCCATCCTAGCCGCGCTAGTGCTTCACCTACGTTGCGGACGTAAACATTCTGACCGCCGGCTTCTTCCTTCCCTATTTCAATCGCGGGGTCTCCGTGGACTGAAATTAAAGCGATGCGTTGTTCCGTGGTAGCGTTCATAGTTTGTTGTTGTGCTGATTGTTAAAAAGTTGCAGGCAGATCCAAGATTGCGCCTAGCACTTTTACTGAAAAGATTTGATAACTTTTGATTAAACTTGATTTTAATTTAATAGGTCAATTCTTTTTATGCATCTACTACGGGAAATATGCTTTTCGGCACCGTATTTATATTTAATCTTTTTATCTTTGCATTGGTATATTTATATCTAATGCTGAGGATAGAGGAATTTCTAAAAAATTTTTGCTACAAGAGCATACAGTAGGATGTATATAGGTTATTAAAACTTTTTGACGGCTAATACTTTATTGTCAGCGCATCATTTTTAGCTATTTTGCTTCAGTTTTAATACGGACTTAAATATGTATTAAACGCTTGTTAACTATATATAAATATTTGATTTTAGCTGCCAAAAGTCTGATTAATCAATAATTTTATTACTTTAGTGTTTTCCCTCAGAGAATATACCAAAATAAATACATTGTATTTTCTTATACTCTTAAAAAGATACATATTTTTTTGTTACATAAGATACAGCATTTACAAACATCAACAATTTGCAGCTTATAGCAAAGGTTCATGTTGCTAAATATTAAGAACAAAAAAAGCTTATAGAAGCTATAGGATATACTTATATTTCAAACTTCTTGAGCAAAAGCCGCAGAAAATTTGTTTACGGGTGATTTGAGCAATTCCACAACTCAGCAATAGGATTCACTTGTTGATTAATCATGAGTGTAGCGGTACCTATAAGAAGCTATTAAGCAAGCCAAAAACCAGAAATTGCGAGTAAAGTAGAGAAATATCTAGCCTAGTCTTGAGCTGTTGTGCGATCGCAGTTATCTGTAATAAGACATAGGTAAGATAAATTGTCATCTCAAGTTTATGCAGCCACTCTCCCAAACTCAATTTCTGCAAAAGTGTCCGCTAACGCTAGCGCTGAATACATCAGTTGAGTTGGCAGTTCAAGTTATGAACCAAGAAAACAGTAGCTATGTCTTGGTTGTGGAGCAAAACCAGCTGCTGGGAATTTTTACTCAAGGAGATTTAATCAAGGCGATCGCATCTGGTGTGAATTTGAGTGTGGCGACTTTATCAGATGTGATGACTGCAAACGTCATTACTATTCAGGAATCTGAGTTAGGCAATGTATTTAAGATATTGCAACTGCTGAAACAGCAGCAGATTTCCTACCTACCAGTTTTAGACAAAGAGGGAAAATTAGTAGGTGCGATCGCACTTGCGAATATGCAAGCAGCATTGCTTCAAGAAATTGAGCATCGTGAACAAGTTGCACAAACTCAACCAAATTACCAAACTCAGCTTGATGTCATTCTGAGCAGCACGAGAACAATTATTAGTAGAATTCGGCTACTATCCGCGCCAGAATTCCGCTGTGAATATATCTCTCCTAGCTGTCAAAGCATTTTAGGATATTCTCCTGATGAATTCTTAGCAGATCCTCACCTTTGGGCTTCTAGGCTATTACCAGACGACAAGGATGTAATTTTGCATCACATACAAGATGCAATTACGAGTGAGGAAATTTTTACCATCGAGTATCCCTTCAGCCACAAAGATGGCTCAATTTGCTGGATTTGCGATACTTTTAGTTCTGAGTGGGATGAAAGTAGCCAATGCTGGCAGGTAATGAGTGTTAAAACAGATATCACTCAGCGCAAACAAACCGAAGAAGCCTTACGCACCAGTGAAGAACGCTTGCAGCTAGCCTTAGAAGCATCTGGAGAAGGGGTTTGGGATTGGAACATTATTACAGGATATCTTTATCTCAGCCCTCTTTGGTGTGAAATGCTGGGCTATGCCGCTGATGAACTAGCTGGTGATGTCACTACTTGGGAGCAATTGCTACATCCAGAAGACCGTCCTTGGGTAATGGATGTATTACAATCTCACCTGATGGATAGTTCCATTCCCTACACTTTTGAATATCGAATGCGAACTAAATCGGAAGGGTGGAAATGGATTGCTAACTATGGCAAAGTTGTGAGTCGAGATAAAAATGCTCAAGCTTTACGGATGGCGGGAATTCACCGTGATGTGAGCAATCGCAAACGCGCCGAACAAGCTTTACATGAACGGGAATCTTTTTTAAGAGCTATTGGAGATAACATTCCCCATAGTTATATTTACCAAATCATCCGCGAAAGGGATGGTAGTTATCGCTTCTACTATATTAGTGCTGGTGTGGAAACTACAAATGGATTCCATCCCACAGCCGTTTTAGCAGATTCCAGCTTACTTTATAACAACTTGCTACCAGAGTATCAGCTTTACGTCAGCCAGAAACAAGAGGAATCTGCCCAAACAATGTCAGTCTTTGATGTTCAGGTGCGAGAATATACCCCGCAGAAAGATATTCGTTGGATACGTCTCTGCTCAACCCCTCGGCGTTTAGATGATGGGCGGATTTGTTGGGATGGTATTCGACTAGATATTACCGAACAGAAATTAATAGAAGAAAGACTACGTAAAAGTACGGCTCTACTTACAGAAGCTCAACGGGTAGCTCAAATCGGCAACTGGGAATATGATTTAGCTACACAAAAAATTACTTGGACGGAAGAGCTTTTCCATATTTTAAACCGAGATCCAGCACTACTAGAACCTAGCTATGATGAAAACCTGCAAATTTATCAGCCACAAGATGCAGAAAGGTTACACAAAGCCGTTGAAACCACAATTACCACTGGTGAATCATATAAGCTCATACTAAAACGCAATCCCCGTCCTGATGGCTCTATCCGCTACATTGAAGGCACAGGACACGCCGATTTTAATACTGATGGGCAAGTAATTCGGCTTTATGGAACCGCTCAAGATATTACAGAAAGTTTCTTAGCACAACAAAGCTTACAGAAAAAGGAAGAATTTTTAAGCAGTATTTATAACGGTGTTGAACAATGTATTTTTGTAGTGGATGTTTTGGCAGATGGTGAAATTCGCTTTGTGGATATCAACCCAGCCTATGAACGGTTAACAGGGATTAGTGCTTCAGACATCCAAGGCAAAACTTTAGATAAGTTACTACCACCAGAAGTTGCATTATTAGTGCGCCAGCATTATCAAGCCTGTGTGGCTGCCAGAGAGACTGTTACCTATGAGGAATGTTTACCAATCTCCGGACAAGATACTTGGTGGATCACTAGTTTAACTCCTTTAGTTGACGAAAATTCATGTGTATATCGGATCGTTGGTAGCAGCACCAATATTAGCGATCGCAAACTTTTAGAACTAGCGCTGCAAGCTTCCGAGAGCCGATTAAATAATATTCTCACTACAGCAAACGCTTCCATTGTCAGTTTTCGTGTCTTTGCAAATTACGACTGGGAATATGAATATCAGTCTATAGGTAGTGAAGCTTTGTTTGGCTATACTCCGGCAGAAATTGTATCTGACAAACAGATGTGGATGTCACAGGTATTTGCAGAAGATAGAGAACAAGTTTTATATCCACTGTTTGAGGAAATATTGCGGGAACGCACTAGTACTATTGAGTATCGGTTTCATCACAAAGATGGGTCTCTGCGGTGGATTTCTGCAACTTACTCCTCCCATCGAGACGAAGCGGCTGATTGTTGGATTGTCACGGGAGTAAGCATTGATATTAGCGATCGCAAACGCTTAGAACTAGCACTGCAAGCTTCGGAAAAACGATTGCAAAATATTCTCTCTACAGCTAGTGCTTCTATATTTAGCTTTCGGATCTCTGCTAATCAAGAATGGGAATATGAATATCAGTCTGCTGCTAGCGAAATAATTTTTGGTTATTCTCCTGCAGAAATTTTAGCAGATAAAAAGCTGTGGATTTCACGGGTACTTCCAGAAGACCGAAAACAAGTTATGTATGCTCGGTTTCAGCGAAGTATTGCTGAAGGTACTAACTCTATAGAGTATAGATTCCGTCACAAAGATGGTGTTGTTCGCTGGATTTCCACCACTTATTCTTCTGTTCGCCAAGAAGAAACTGATACTTGGGTGGTTATTGGTGTCAGCATTGATGTTAGCAGTCTGAAACTAGCTGAAGAAGCCATGCGGCAAAGCGAAACTTTATTTCGGACTCTCAGCGATTCTGCACCTGTGGGTATTTTTAGAAGCGATACTCTGGGCACAAATATCTATACAAATCCCCGCTTTCAAGCAATTTGCGGATTAAGTTTAGAAGAATCATTTGGTGACCACTGGTTACAGTATATTCATCCAGAAGATTTAGCAGTATTCTGGTCACAGTGGCAGGAGTTAGCAACAGCAAGTCAGGAGTTTTGTACAGAGGTACGTTACATTCGCTCTGATTCTACATTGCGCTTTTTACGCATCACTATTGTCCCCATTATCTCTTCTCCTCATGAAATTATAGGGTATGTTGGCACAATCGAAGATATTACTGAAAGTCGAGCAATTGAGAAAATGAAAAATGAATTTATCTCAATTGTGAGCCATGAATTGCGAACACCTTTAGCATCTATTCGCGGTGCTTTAGGTTTGCTCTCTTCGGGAGTATTGCAAACGCAACCAGCAACTGCTCAACAAATGTTAGATATTGCTTACAGCGATACGGAACGTTTAGTACGTTTAGTAAATGATATTTTAGATTTAGAACATTTAGAATCTAACAAATTTTCTCTTGTTAAGCAGCGGTGTGATGCTGCTACACTGATACGCCAATCTGTAGAAGCTTTACAGCCTTTAGCTACAGCTAATAATGTGGCATTAGAGATGTGGCTAACCTCTATTCAGATATGCGTAGACCCCGATCGCATTATGCAAACCCTGCTGAACTTAATTGGCAATGCCATCAAATTTTCCCCAGCTAATAGTACAGTCACGCTGAGTGTCGAAGATTTGAGCGATCGCACTGTATTTAAAGTTCAAGACCAAGGTCGAGGCATACCTCATGATATGTTAGACACTATTTTTGGCCGCTTTCAACAAGTTGATGCCAGCGATTCCCGCCAAAAAGGTGGCACAGGTTTAGGATTAGCTATTTGTCGTGGTATTGTACAACAACATGGTGGCACAATTTGGGCAGAAAGTGTTTTAGGTGAAGGGAGTATTTTTTATTTCACAATTCCTAAACCAGAAGTATAACCTATATATTAATAAATACATTTAAGATGTGTTGTCGCCAAGCACTGCACCGATGCAAAATCAACAATTACAGGTACCATATCTTCAGTATGAACACATCTTATTCTCAATTTATATTTTTGCTCATAATTAAAATTTTCTCCCTGAATTTCCTTAATTTTGAATTTTGAATTCCCCGTAGGGATTAGCTGGTATATTACAATATCGCTCATCTAATGCTGAATTCAAATAGGTAGTATTGTGGGAAATTTATAGAAGTATTTAATGATTAGGATATTTAATCTCAAATCCAAAATCCTCTTAATTCCAACCCAAAATACCTGCTACCTGTTCCGCCAGCCGTAAAGGATCAAAAGGTTTATTAATCACACCTGCAATTCCTAACTGGGCATATTGTTCATGCTTAGTAGGTTCCACTTTAGCAGTGATCAACATAACTGGAATACTTTGAGTTACAGGATTCTTTTTTAACTCTTGTAACACAGTAAATCCATCTAAATCTGGCATCATAACATCAAGCAAAATAGCATTTAGCTTTTCAGTTTGGGCTTTCAGTAAGCCTTCCCTACCAGATTCAGCTTTTAGTACTGTCCAATCGGCTAAGTTTTCAAGACAGGCTTGAATCACTGTGGACAGAGATTTTTCATCATCAATCAAAAGAATACGTTTTCTGGACATATTTACAGATGCTAATTTTCAGTATCGAAATACCATAGATACGCGATTACACAGTTAATCCTAGATTTCGCCATTGAGTTGTTAAGAGTCCTCATCCAAACACTAGATTGGACATTAAAACACCAGCCACCTCTCCCATAGGTGATGCAACGCCTAGCTTGCTTCCCCATAGGGGTAGAAGTTGCGATGCGATCGCTATGGGTACTGACTCCTCTAAAGCAAGGAAAATTTGAATCGAAGAATAGATTATCTAAGCGCGTATCGGCTGATCTTTAACCAGCCACAAAGAAGATAAATAGTCAGCCAAACTATTCTTTTATCTTCCCATTATTTACCTTTTTCTAGCTAAACTTACCAACTAGACTAAAAAATAAATATGAGGAAATTATGAGGTATTTTATTTGGTGAAAAATAAAAAATAAATCGCATTCTCACGAGTAGCATCTCTGGAAAATACATACTAGCAACTAGCGAATAGGGCTAGGGGCTAAAGCTTGGTGCATAACTCATCATATAATTGCCTAGCTCTCATTGATAGCGCGAGTGAAGAACCTCGACGGAATTTTTACCAAAATTCTCTACAATTCAAAGACCTTGTTCTCTGTTCTCTATTTTACTGTTAAGCTAAAACACATTTAATTTGCAGATTAATTATTTCAATTTCCGGCGTTGCATATTTGCAGGACGAATTCAGACTTGTAGCCCTAAAATTGCCACCCCAGAGTGTTTGCAACCAATTCTGATAAACGCAAAGGATCAAACGGTTTAGAAATCACTCCTGCAATTGACAATTGGGAAAATTCCTTTAAATCTACTGTTTGTACTTTAGCTGTTAGTAAAATTACGGGTATATTATTAGTGGTTAAATTTTCTTGTAGCCTTTGAAAAAGCAACATTCCATTGATATCTGGCATCATAACATCTAACAAAATTGCATCTGGATGTTCACTTTTAGCTACAGCTAGACCTTCAGTACCAGATTGTGCCACTAGGACTTGCCAACGTCCAATATTTTCTAAACAAGCTTTAATCACTGTACAGAGATTTTTTTCATCATCAATGACTAAAATGCGTTTTTTTGACATAGCATCACCCTGGCTACTGGTAATATTTATGTAACAATTTTTTGCTCAGATGTGTCCGTTCTAGCCGATTCAAAATCCGAGCAATTAATTCAGGTTCTACAATTGGTTTTCTGATGTAGTCGTCGGCTCCAACTAAATAAACTTGATAAAGTATTTCCGGTTCAAAATGGGCAGAGAGAAACAAAATTGGTAAGCGATGCCAAAAATGATCGTTCCGGATTATTTGGCATAATTCTATACCATTAAAATCTGGCATCTCAATGTCTAAAATTAAAAGATCGGGTTTAGTGGATTCTAATACTTCCCAAAATCTTTGGGACTCTTGTAATGGTGTAACTTGTAATCCCCAAGGTGAGAGCAAAGTAGTCACCTTTTTGAGTATGAGCGGATCGTCATCTACAACTAAAACTTTTGCATCTGTAGCAGTTTGTTGATTAAGCACTATATTAATAGCGCTTAAAACCTCCACAGCAGACATGGTTTTATTTAAAAAGCTTTGTGCGCCTAAACGAGCAGCTTCTATCCTGTTTTGTAATTGATTATTAGTAGTCAAGACTAAAACAGGAATCTCTGGATGCGTCTGGCTTAGTTCCGCGAGAAAAGTTAAACCATTCTCTTCTTTAGCAGGAAATGACAAATCCAGTAAGATAACTTCGACTGAATTTAAGGAAAGTATGGTTCTCGCTGTTTTGATATCTACTGCTAAATCTACATTAAAACCCCAGGATATAGCTTCTAGTTTAATACGTTCCGTCAGCGTCGTATCGTCATCCACAATCAGCAGGTGTGCTGATGATGTAATTTGAGCATTAGCAGGGTTCACTGGTGAAGATGGCTGTTGCTGCAATGTTTGTTTGAGTAATTTCAGTAACTCTACCAACTGCAAAGCTATTCTCTGGTAGGGAACAGTATATCGTTCTAGCAGCTGTTCTATTTCACGCGCTATTTTGGAACCTTCTAGAAAACCGTAACATCCTAAAGAACCAGCTAAACGGTGAGCTTCTGCCTGCGCTTGTTTTAATATCCGCTTATCTGGAGTTACACTTGATAATTGGGCGATCGCTTGTTCTAATAAGTCAAACTTTTCGCTAAAACTTTTGAGAAACTCTTCCCGCATATTTGCCACTACAGCCATGACTTTGGCTTCGGCTTGCTCTTTCTCTGACAAATTCTTACTGGGAAGATTTGGCTTTTGCGGCAGATTTTCCGGTTCTTTCAGCCGATAACCTAAACCATATACTGTTTCTATGAAATCTGCAGTCATTCCTGCTGCTTTTAGCTTCTGGCGCAAACCCTTAATTTGGGTTGTCACCGCTTCTTCTCCAGGAAACTCATCAGCAGACCAAATTCTATCTAATAAAACACTTCTACTAAATATGCGGCGCGGATTTTGCAAAAAAAGTTCTAACAGACCATACTCTTTAGGGGTAAGGTGTAGACGCTTGCCAGCATAGGTGACTTCTTTGATGTTAATATCAAGCTCTAAACTCTCCCAGACTAGCACCTTAGCAATAATTGTCTTGCCTCGTCGCATTAAAGCTCGAATTCTAGCGATTAGCTCTGATAGCTCAAACGGTTTGTTAATATAATCATCTGCACCCGCCTCTAAACCCATGACGCGCATACTAATATCGTCCTTAGCAGTCAGCATCAGAATGGGTACTTCAGATCCTTCCAAGCGGAGTTGGCGACAAAGACTAATCCCGTCCAATTTTGGTAGCATCACATCCAAAATCAGCAAGTCATAATCAAATGCCTTCGCTAACTCTAACCCAGTTTCACCATCGTTAGTGGTCTCTATTTGGTAATTGAGAGTCGAAAGAGCTTTCGCTAAGACTAAATTTGTCTGCTTGTCATCTTCTATTAAAAGAATTTTCACACAATTTTTTCCCCACCTTATCCATAACTCAGGTATTCACTTTTGCTGTTCAATGCCTTAGTTTCCTACTCGGCATTGCAAAAAAATCTCTGAGGATGGTCTGCTAAGGATATTATTCCCAATGCCACAGTAGTTTTTATGATTTTTTATGATTTATTATCACAAAATTATCAACAGTGGGAACACAAAAATTGATTCGTTTTCTGTAATGGTGCGGATGGAGACTGGATTGAAAATAGGGACTAGTACGGAGGCTTTGGCAGTCAAAAGTTGCAGAGAAACGATTAATCGCGTTTGTACAAAAGTCCAAAAATTTAGTATTCTCAGCTTTTACACTTGTGATCAGATAATTCCCAATAATTAATAATTAACAGGAGATAAAAACATTTAATACTCATTTAAAACAAAACTGGACTCCATACAAAAATATACATACCAATAACAAAAACCTCAACTATATTCTAGAAAAGGTAAATTTAGTTGCTTTACAGACAACTTGCTATATGGTCTTGTAAATTTCCTGTCCTGGGTTTCCAGTAAGTAAAAAATTAAAAATTAAAAATCAAAAAAAATTCTGATTTTTAATTTTTAATTGCTTTCGCATCAAGATTAATTTGTAGTTTGTGCAGCTAGCATCTGCTTCAGCTTTTCTAATTCAGAAGCCCAACGGGGATCTGGACGAATAGCATCTGAGTCAGATGTTGTAGTCGTTTCGCGTCCGCCACTAGCAGCACCACCACGTCGAGACTTCTTAGAAGATTTGTCGCGACGGTTACCTTCTTTTTGGGTAACAGGAACAGGATTACTGCTACCAGCACTTTGTGGAGCTTTGGGTGCTTGCTCGTCACCTTCATCGCCCTTAGTGCGTGGTAATGCCTTCTCTAACTTGATGGCAGTGTCTTTGAACAATTGACCATTATACTTTTCAATAATTTGATCTGCTTGTTCATCATTATTCACTGTGAGAAAGCCGAAGCCACGGCATTTGCCTGTTTTTCGGTCTTTAATTAATTTTGTGGTGACAGCATCACCTTCAGCCGCAAAAACTGCTTGTAGTTCTTGACGATCTATTTCTTCTTTTGGCAAATTGCCTATATATAGGCGAACAGACATGAACTATACCTCCAGAGTTGAATGAACAAGGCAAAATGAGAAAACAATCACTTGGCTTTGGCTTTCAAATATATGCTATTTCCCAAGACTGCCATAAACCAATTTTTTTACTCAAAACTGTCAACCTATACAATACAATTTTTCGTCGGGGTCAAGCTTGTTTAATGCCAAAGAGCAAACGAAGCTCAATTAAATACCACCTTAGTTATAAGAATTGTAAATTTAATAGTTTACTGTCTGCTAAAGTAAACGTTTTCTTGTGCCCCTGTTCGCAGAATTAAACACCATCCCTTACATTATCACGGTATTTTCTACGTAGCTAGTTCAGCGCACACATTTCTGGCATATTCGTGTAATCGAATCGTAACATAAAATACAATTTTTTCTCAACAGGTAAATATTAGGAAACAAAAACCAGCCGATGGCTGGTTGATTTACTGCTGTGTTGGGAGAATAACAAAGATAGATTGGCGCAAGCGTTGGTGATGAATAACTAAGCTGGAGTGCCGAGTTATGTGGATTAGAAATGTTTATGTAAATAAATGTAACACCTGCTGGTGAGAATTGCAAATTTTTGTAACATTTTTGGGCATGGGACATGGGGCATTTGTCCCCTCTGCTTCCCCGTCTCTGGCTCCTAGCCTCTAAGGAAAATAAAAGCGCCCCATGCTTGGGCGGCTACTGCGATGACTGTAGACCAAATGGGATGAGCGCTATTAACGGTTTGACCGTTTTGGGTTTGCATAGTTTGGATATCAATCCAGGGGGTTGCGCCGCGCCGGAACCAGCCTGTAACTGTAATTTGTCTACCAATGAAGTCTTGAGGATTTATGGATTGTCCCAGCCAGGGGATGTGGTGCAATTTCACTAACCCGGTGTTGGTTTGCAAAATTAAGTCTTGTGCAAGAGAATTGCTGATTCCTGGACGGCCTAAGAGCTTACCTGCAAGGCACACATTGATACTATCGATGGGGATAGCTGAGGGGTTAGCTAACAGGCTGGGTAGACGATCATCAGTTTGTAAAGCTTGAGGTTGGATATCCGGGAAGAAAGAATTCATGCGGATCACCATACCGATGCTAAAGCCAATCAATAAGCAACCTGAGACAAAAGACCAATCTTCATAGATCCATTTGAGGTTTAAAATTTTGAGTGCAAATGCTATCTGCCAAACTAACCAGATTAAGCCTGCAAACAAAAAACCGAAGGGAATACCCAACCAAGGAGCAATTTGTAAGAAGAAAGGATGCTTTTTCGGTCTGAGGGATTGCTCGTTGATCAGATGTAGTTCTGGTTCTAAATGCCAGTGACGGGCAATTTTACTCAGGCGTTGAATGCGATCGCCTATTAAAGGATGACTATTATTAATAGTGAACCAGTGACGATGGGGATTAAAATTATCCCACATCAATAATGATGTAAAAGGAACTTGACCAGCTAGACTACCTAAAGAAATACTTTGCTGATAACTCACAGGTGCTACCAGATTCAAGCTTTCTAACTGCCAACTAGTTTGTTCTTTTTGGGAAATATCACCAGCTACACCAATGGCAATTTTCAATAAGGCGCGGGTTAAAGCATTGGGATTACCAGTAATTTCCGAGGCGGCGCGATCGCTATAATAAAGCCGCAACTTCGACAACCATAAAGCTATCCCAGTCAGTAAGCACCAAACGCCATAGGTAAGACTAGCTAAGACTCTAGCAGGCCAGCGCCCAAATGCCGATGAGATGCTGTTGCCCCACTCCGATATACTCTGATATATTCTGTGAACAATCACGCTCACCAACAATATCAGAGACATCACCATAAAATCTTTGTGAATGATATGCCCTAACTGCGTGGCGTAAATAACGGCGATTTCATCATCAGCTAGTTGATCTAATAGCCCTTGACTGATCACTATCCGGGCATTGCGAGCTAAATTACCATAGGTGAGAGCAATAGGGGCAGCCATTGGCAAAATTCGCAGTTTAGGAAATGGCCAGCCTTTCTGTTGACAAGAACGTTGTAATACCCGAATTGCTTCCCGACTGCGATTATTTAATTGCTCTTTGGGTAATTCTTGCTGTCCATAAAAATTTGTGAGTAACCGATCTAGCAACCAAGGTGATAAAGCCAGTGCAATTACTAATACCGCCATGACAACTACTGTTGGATCGCGATATAACAATTGCCAAGGCTCTAAATAAGGTAGTTTAACTAAAATCTGATTTATTAAACCCATTACCAGCTTCAGCATTTCTCGCATCACCCAAAATAGAGCGAAAAATGTGCCAGTAGCCAGTAATTTTAAAGGAATTAAATTTAGCTTATGTAGGGGTTGCCAAACTTTTGCCCGGCCTGCGTGTCGCCAATAGATAGTGAATAATTTAGGTTGTGGGCGATGGAGAGAACCAATATAATTGCCTCCCATCATGGTGTCTACATTGGTATTTTTAATACTACTGGCTGGTAAAGTTGATGTAGTGCCCGCATTATTCGTGGCTTTCACCCCTGAATTTTTGGTCTGCTGTGGTGATGCAGTATTTACAGGCGCAGCATCTGGTTTATGAGCATTATCAAAAGCAACAAATCCAGTTGCAGAATTTTTGGATGAAGTCTTTTTACGTTGTTGGTGCTTTTTTAAATGTTCAAGAGCGCGTTCTGCCCACTCTTGAACCTGCGGATTTGGACTCACAATCAGATTGTTACACACAGCGATCGCTTTGGGGACTTGGCCACTACGTGCATAAGCCATAACCAAGCCCACCTGCGCCTGTAAGCCAGTTTTGCCATCTTTCTGGCTATTGGCCACAGGTTCCAGGTGAGCGATCGCTGTGGGATAATTTCCCTGTTTTAGAGCAACTAAACCAGCCTCCAAAGACGATTCGGCATGTGAAGGCATAGAATTTCTGGCACTCCCATCTGTTCTAACTGATCCACGTTTATGCTCAAGCGCATAATGTTTAGATTCCCCAGCTAATAGCTTGCGTCCGGAATTATCCCTCCACTGATTGCTGAGTAGAATACACCGGAGCGATCGCGCTTAATTTTAACTTGGGATGATCTCCCTGTAACTGTTGGCAATTCCATTCATTACGGAACAGCAATACTGGCCGTCCCATGTTGTCTTTGACTGTGGTGGTATTGAATATTCGTCCCACCTCATTCAATGCTTCCCAACCGCCTTCAACCCAACGGGCGACGCTATAGGGTAGCAAGTCTAATATGGTTTCTACACCATACTCGTTTTGTAAGCGGAACTGCACTACCTCGAACTGCAACTGACCCACCGCCGCTAAAATTGGATCGCGTTTGGCTTCGTCAGTGGAGTACATAATTTGTACTGCACCTTCTTCCCGTAATTCCGAAATCCCTTTTTGAAATTGCTTAAACTTGGAAGGGTTGGGGTTCCTTAAAGTCGCAAACAATTCTGGTGAAAAATATGGAATTCCTTCATATTCAAGCTTTTGCCCAGTGTAAATAGTGTCACCGATCGCAAAAACCCCAGGATTATTTAAACCGATGACATCGCCTGGATAAGCAACATCAATTGATTCTCTCTCTTGGGCGAAAAGTTTTTGTGGGCGAGACAGACGGACGATTTTGCCTGTGCGGGCGTGAGTGACCGTCATATCTTTTTCAAACTTACCCGTGCAGACGCGGATAAATGCCACGCGATCGCGGTGCTTCGGGTCCATGTTAGCCTGGAGTTTAAAGACAAAGCCAGAAAACTCTGGGTATGTAGGGGGAACTTCACCAACGCTACTATTGTGAGTTCCTGGTTTCAAGGCATAATCCAAGAAGTGCTTCAAGAACAGCTCCACCCCGAAGTTGGTCATGGCACTACCGAAGAATACTGGTGTCATTTTTCCTTGATGCACCAAATCTAAATCTAGTTCCGGCCCGACTCCTTCTAAGAGTTCTAAATCGTTTTTCAGTTGGTAATAGAGATCCTGCTCTAGCAGTTCCTCAATTTTGGCATCGCCCAAATCGACTATCGTGTCTTTCGCTTCTCTACTACCGTGGGCACTACGTTCAAATAAGTGAATTTGTTGATTTTGACGGTCAAATACACCTTTAAAGCGATCGCCCATGCCAATCGGCCAGTTGACTGCATAGGTTTGCAATCCCAGTTCTTGTTCGATTTCGTCTAATAATTCCAGGGGTTCGCGCCCAGGACGGTCGAGTTTATTTACAAAGGTAAAGATGGGGATACCGCGCAACTTACAAACTTCAAATAATTTGCGAGTTTGGGGTTCCAAACCTTTTGCCACATCAATCAGCATCACTGCATTATCGGCAGCAGCTAAAGTCCGGTACGTATCTTCACTGAAATCTTGGTGTCCAGGGGTATCTAATAAGTTGATATAACAGCTACGATATTCAAACTGCAATACTGTAGATGTGATAGAAATACCCCGTTGCTGTTCCATCGCCATCCAGTCTGAGGTGGCTTTACGCTGCGCCCGCCGGGCTTTGACTGCCCCTGCTTCGTGAATCGCACCTCCGTATAACAGAAGTTTTTCAGTCAGTGTAGTTTTACCTGCGTCCGGGTGTGAAATAATCGCAAAGTTGCGGCGAAGTTCAACAGCCTGATGCAGATCTGAGTTGAGTTCAGTTGACATAAGTGTAATTGTTTGCTCTTTAGTTAACTTAACTTAATTTTTTTTCAAGATTGGTGAGTCTTTTCATCTTAGAACAACGATGCACGCGATCAAGTCGTAAATCGCGAACTACCTGCGATCGGGTAAAGAGAATTTGGAAGTAACAGCAATAGAGGTGAAGGGTGATTTTTTGCATATCAAACACACATCCTCGATAAAAATCACCAACGATCAACTATGTATCTAGGGAAGGATGCATTTTTTGTGTCATTTATGTTTTTTGATTTGTGCCTGATATTTCTAAAACTCAAAGGGTAAAAGCGTCAATTTGTACACAACTAATTAATAAAAATTTTTATTTTTTCAATCGCAGTCTGCAAATAGTATTCACAAAAAATGCCAAAGAATCTATTAATTTCTTCTTTAATGTATGGCTTTATGGAAGAATAGATTGCAGTACTACTTTAAGTAAGCTTGAGATTGTTCCCCTCAGAGGTAAAGGGTATCTACTAAACTGGGGCTAATTATAGTTTTGGGCAATAGCGCTGGTATTTAGCAACCCAGATTCACCATACCATTAGGCATTCAGTTGCAGAGGTTGTTTCGCGCTAATTATGGTACTTGGTAATTCCGCAGCAGTCATTAGGTAATTGATAATATTTATAGTTGAGAAACATTAGTTTCTGCACTACTCATTACCAAATTGCTGCAATTAATTTTGGGGGATTTTTTATCAGGTTTTTTTTGCAGTGCGTCTAAGTGATGTCTATCACGCTGTACAATACGAAATTGCCCCACAGCTTCATCAACAGTAGGGCAAAGGACAGTTAAGCACTGCTGGTAGTCTGTCCTAACTAAGTAAGGTTTTTCCTTGCTTTTGTGACGCTTTCTATTGTGTCCATTTGCGTTGTAATTCTTCATAAAACTTTATGTTTCCAACTCACCGCCCCCGCCGTCTGCGTACACATCCCCAACTGCGCCGGATGGTACGAGAAACTGTTTTATCAACAAGTGATTTGATTTACCCACTTTTTGCGGTACCAGGTGAGGGAATTGCTAACGAAGTCAAATCCATGCCTGGCGTTTACCAGCTGTCGGTAGACAAAATTGTGGAAGAGGCAAAGGAAGTTTATGACTTAGGAATTCCCGCCATCATTCTATTTGGTATTCCTGCCGATAAAGATGTAGATGCTACTGGCGCTTGGCATGATTGCGGTATTGTACAAAAAGCAGCTACTGCGGTGAAGGAAGCAGTACCAGATTTAATTGTGGTGGCTGATACTTGTCTGTGTGAATATACAAGTCATGGTCATTGCGGTTACTTACAAGTAGGTGATTTAACGGGAAGAGTTTTAAATGACCCAACTTTAGAATTACTGAAAAAAACAGCAGTATCCCAAGCCAAAGCTGGTGCTGATATTATTGCTCCTTCAGGAATGATGGATGGCTTTGTGCAAGCAATTCGTGCGGGTTTAGATGAAGCGGGATTTCAAGATACACCGATTTTGTCTTACGCGGCTAAGTATGCTTCGGCTTATTACGGCCCATTCCGAGATGCGGCTGATTCTACACCGCAATTTGGGGATAGAAGAACTTACCAAATGGATCCTGGTAACTCCCGCGAAGCGATTAAAGAAATTGAACTTGATATCGCAGAAGGCGCTGATATGCTGATGGTGAAGCCAGCCTTAGCATACATGGATATTATTTGGCGCGTTAAGGAAGCTAGTAACCTTCCCGTTGCGGCTTATAATGTTTCCGGTGAATATTCCATGATTAAAGCCGCTGCTCTCAATGGTTGGATTGATGAACAGCGTGTAGTGATGGAAACTTTAACTGGCTTTAAACGTGCTGGTGCTGATTTAATTTTGACTTACCATGCCAAAGATGCGGCGCGCTGGTTAAATTGACACTCCCCGAATTAGAAATTCGGGGATTCTTGCTTCACAGGGATTCCAACGAATTTACCCTCAGCAAGCATCTTGACCGTATGCCCTACGGCTGCAAGTCCTCTTATCAGAGTTACCTGTGCGGCTGCTACATCTCTATCGGTTGTATAGCCGCAATTTGAACAAACATGAGTACGTTGTGATAACTCTTTAGTACCTGTCTCGACACCACAGTTAGGGCAAATTTGGCTAGTTTTACGGCTGTCTACTTTCTGGAAATAGACACCACGCTTAAAACAAGTTTGCTCTAAGATGTTGAAGAATTGAGCAAACCCAGCATCTAAACAATGCTTACCCAACATCCCACGGGATAGTCCAACCAAGTTTAAATCCTCGACAAACACCATTCCGGTATCGTCGCAGATTTGGTGAGATAATTTTCTGTGCCAGTCTTGACGACAGTTAGCAACGTACTCATGTAGTTTCGCCACTTTCTTTTGAGCTTTGTGCCAATTTTTCGAGCCAATACGTTTTTTTGAGACACGCTGTTGCAGTAATTTCAGCTTGCGTTCGGCATCTCCAAAAAACCTTGGAGGCTTGACGGTTAGCCCGTTAGAAGTGGCAATAAAACTTGTTAACCCTACATCAATTCCTACTCCTTCCCCGTGTGGCAGACTTTGAGGTACAGATACATCCCATTGAACGGTTAGCATCACATACCAACCAGAAACACGCTTCACCACACGAGATTGCTTGACTACGCCACTGTCAGGTATTCCCCTTGATTGTCGGAATTTAACCCATCCAATCACAGGCAAATTAACCATCCCTGGTTTAAGTCTTTCACCTTGCATTTGCGGAAAGACAAAAGACCGCATTCGTCCCGATTTTTTGAATCGGGGGAAACCGTGATTTCTCTCCCACATAGCCACAAATGCAACTTCTAGACGCTTTAATGTTTGCTGCAAAACTTGAGACTGTACTTTTTTAAGCTCAGGAAACTCTTTTTTGGCAGCAGTTAACGCTTTGCACTGGCTGGCGTAGGTTGGGCGGGGTGTGTCGGCAGGGATAATATATTCGTGCTTAAGTGAACAAGCGTTGATCTGACAACTACGTGATAAATACCAGTCCTTGCGTTCAGCCAAAGCATAGTTATAGACACGACGATTAATTTCTAGCCAGTCTTCAAATATTTGGCTTTGTGCATGGGTGGGCTTTAACTTAAATTCGTATGTCAGGTTAAACACTTGTTCATCACCTCCTTTAATATTATAAATCGTATTTACGCTTTGTAAGCGAACAGGACAAATAAATTTGTCCTGTTCGCTTATATACCCCGATTAAAAATACGGGGGCTTTACGCATCACAACTCGTAGATATTTATACGAAACTATACGGATATTTAAAATTTCTATCTAAACTTTCTTACGGGATATTACAGAAATCAAGCGTTGCGGCGTTTGCCAGAGGGGTAGGCGATCGCTTATAAAGTATATAGTTAATAAATTGCTAACAATTGATATTTTATGTCAATTGATTTAATAAACAAAATGTAAATTATTCAATAGGAGCATGGGATTATGGATATGCAAGTCCTGAGAGAACGTGCTGGTCTTAGCCGTGCTGAGGTTGCCTTCAGGCTTGCAATCAGTGAAACCAGTGTTCGCAACTGGGAAGCTGGGCGGACTGAACCCACAATGACACCAAAGAAATATTTAGATGCTTTGCGTTTGTTTAAATGCACACCTGAAGAATTGGCAGCAGCTAGTGAAAAGTCCATAAACCAGAGACATAAACGCAAACCAGGAAGACCAAAACGCTTTCCAGACGCAGTGGTAGCTCAAGTCACTGATTCGCTTGCCAGTTTGTAGTACTTAGGGACTGGGGACTGGTGGCTGGGGACTGGGGATTAGGGACTGGGGAGAAGGAAGCAGTCCCAATGAAAAAATTTTCACAAGCCTTGCATGAAAGTCGAGGTGGGGATTTTTACTCAGAAACGCCACTTGCTACAACGGGGGGAACCCCCGCAACGCAGTGGCTCCTCAGAACTCAGCACTCAGCACTTTCAACCTAGGGGAGACAGGGAGATATAATACCTGTCTAAATTTTGATGCCCCATACCCAATGCCCTATGCCTTATGCCAAAATTTCCAAGTAGTGCGATCGCTCACGGTATTTGCCAACGGTGGCGCGATAAGATTCTAAAACAATAATTGTGAATACAAGGTTTAAATGGCAGAAACTCTTTTCTTCAACGCCCTCCGTGAAGCCATTGACGAAGAAATGGCGCGTGATTCTAATGTATTTGTTCTTGGGGAAGATGTCGGACACTATGGTGGTTCCTACAAAGTTACCAAAGACCTTTACAAAAAGTATGGTGATCTAAGAGTTCTTGACACCCCTATCGCCGAAAATAGCTTTACTGGCTTGGCTGTGGGAGCTGCGATGACTGGGTTAAGACCCATCATCGAAGGCATGAATATGGGTTTTTTGCTGCTAGCCTTTAACCAAATCTCTAATAACGCTGGGATGTTACGCTATACTTCCGGCGGGAATTTTAAAATTCCAATGGTAATTCGTGGCCCTGGTGGTGTTGGTAGACAGCTAGGTGCAGAACATTCCCAACGTTTAGAAACTTACTTTCAAGCTGTTCCCGGATTAAAAATTGTTGCGTGTTCTACACCTTATAACGCTAAAGGACTTCTGAAATCAGCAATTCGCGATGATAACCCAGTACTGTTCTTTGAACATGTTCTGCTTTACAACTTAAAAGAAGACCTGCCATCAGAAGAATATTTACTTCCTTTAGATAAAGCCGAAGTTGTGCGTCGTGGTAAAGATGTCACAATTCTTACTTATTCACGGATGCGCCATCATGTATTACAAGCCGTGAAAACTTTAGAAAAAAAAGGTTACGACCCAGAAGTCATTGATTTAATATCACTGAAGCCTTTAGATTTTGATACCATCGGTGCATCTATTCGCAAAACCCATCGCGTGATTGTCGTAGAAGAAGCGATGCGAACAGCAGGTATTGGCGCAGAAGTCATCGCTTCTATTAATGACCGCTTGTTTGATGAATTGGATGCACCTGTACTACGCCTTTCATCTCAAGATATTCCCACACCATACAACGGTAATCTAGAGCGTCTAACCATTGTTCAGCCAGAACAAATTGTAGAAGCCGTAGAAAAAATGGTGGCTATGCGAGTTTAGGTTGGGGATTGGGGGCTGGGGAAAAGGGGAAAGGGGAAAGGTAAAAGGGGAAAGTGAAAAGGGGAAAGGGAACAAACCGCAATTACCCATTACCCATTCCCAATGCCCTATGCCCAATGCCCCATGCCCAATTCCAGTAACAATTCTTACTAATAACCAATAACTCATAACTATTAAAAAGAGCGCTATTATAGCCTTTGTCAGTTGCGAGTGATGGTTATGGTATGCAGAGACAGCGATCGCTATTAGCTTTAATTGTAGTGTTGATTATCGCCGCTTTTGCGGTGATTTTCACAATCCCTATTCCTCTTGGATTAGATTTACGGGGTGGCTCACAGCTTACAATTCAGGTGAAGCCTACAGCAGAAATTAAGCAAATCACCGAAAAAGAATTGGAAGGGGTGAAGAAAGTTGTTGAGGGACGGATTAACGGCCTTGGCGTTTCTGAACCAGTAATTCAAACTGTCGGTGCAGATAAGATTCTAGTACAACTGCCAGGAGTTAACGATCCAGAACAAGCAGAACGAGTTCTTGGTGGTACAGCACAGTTAGAATTTCGCAAACAAAAATCTGGGACAGAACCTCAACTGTTTGCTTATCAAGCATCTAGAGCAGAATTAAAAGCCAAGCAACAGGAATTGAGAACTAGTAAAGATACGGCGGCGATCGCTAAAAATCAAGAAGAGTTACAGAAAAATAATCAAGCGATCGCAGAATTGTTTGAAAGTACAGATCCACCTCTGGGTGGTCAATATCTGGAAAATGCCTATGGCGAACCCACCCAAGGTAACAACTGGAATGTTGCTCTCCGCTTCAAACCAAAAGGTGGCGAACTGTTTGCTGAATTAACCAAAAGCCTTGCTGGAACAGGGCGCGGTATTGGCATTTTTCTCGATAATGAATTGATTAGTTCTCCTAGTGTCGGCCCGGAATTCGCTAATACAGGGATTACTGGTGGTTCTGCGGTCATTACAGGTAGGTTTACTGCTCAACAAGCCAATGACTTAGGCGTACAGCTACGTGGTGGCGCATTACCCGTACCAGTAGAAATTGCCGAGAGAAGGACAGTAGGTGCAACCTTAGGTAAAGATAGTATTCAAAGCAGCATCTATGCTGGGATTGGTGGTTTGGCTTTAGTACTCATATTTATGGTTGTGTACTATCGACTACCAGGGCTAATTGCGGATATTTCATTAGTAATTTACTCTTTGTTGACTTGGGCGTGTTTTGCGTTGCTGGGTGTAACCTTGACCTTGCCGGGAATTGCCGGTTTTATCCTCAGTATTGGGATGGCTGTTGATGCCAACGTACTGATTTTTGAGCGTACCAGAGAAGAACTACGTGCAGGTAAATCATTGTATCGTTCTGTAGAATCTGGTTTTTACCGAGCATTTTCGAGTATTTTAGATAGCAACGTCACAACATGGATTGCTTGTGCTGCTCTGTTTTGGCTAGGTTCTGGGTTAGTAAAAGGCTTTGCCTTGACTCTAGCTTTAGGGGTAGCAGTAAGTATGTTTACTGCAATTACCTGTAGTCGCACATTGTTGTTTTTGGCAATTTCCATTCAATCTTTACGGAAGACAGAACTTTACTGTCCTAACGTACCAGTTGCGAATAAGGTAGAGGTCGCACAATGAAACTGACTGTTAATAAATCGCGATCGCTATGGTGGGCTATTTCCGCTGTCTTTATCCTCAGCGGTATCATCTCAATGGTGATTTCTTGGCAAAATCCTAATATCCATGCACCCCTACGTCCTGGTTTGGATTTCGTTGGTGGTACGCGGTTACAATTTGAACGCGACTGTACAAAACCAAATAACTGCGATAAACCAATTGACATTGGCGTGGTGCGGGATGTCGCTAAAGCACAAGGGCTAGGTGATAGCAGTATCCAAATTGTTGGTGAGAACGGTATCTTAATTCGGACAAAAAACCTTGATGCCGATCAGCGTACCAAATTACGCAATACCTTAAGCGAAAAAGTTGGTGAATTTGATCCGCAAAAAAATCAAATTGACTCTGTTGGGCCGACTTTGGGACAAGAGTTATTTCGCTCTGGGATTCTGGCTTTGGTTGTGTCTTTTGTGGGAATCACCATTTACATGGCCTTCCGCTTCCAATGGGACTATGCCATTTTTGCGATCGTTGCTCTATTCCACGATATTTTAATTACCGTTGGGTCTTTTTCGATATTGGGTTTGCTATTAGGCATTGAAGCAGATAGCTTATTCATCGTCGCCTTGCTGACAATTACAGGTTTCTCTGTGAATGACACAGTCGTAATTTACGATCGCATTCGCGAAACTATCAAAGTTCATCCAGATAGACCAATTGCTGAGATTGTCGATGATGCGGTTAATCAAACTTTAACCAGGTCACTCAATACCACCTTAACTGTATTGTTGACATTACTTGCTATCTTTCTATTTGGCGGAGAAACTTTAAGAAATTTCTCCCTAGCTTTAATTATTGGCTTCACAATGGGAGCTTATTCGAGCATTTTTATTGCTAGTACTCTATTAGCTTGGTGGCGAGAACGTACAGGTCAATCAGTAGCAGTAGCAACTGCTAATGCTACTGATACCTCCGCCAGTTCTTAATAGAGTTAAGCTGGTTTATGTTCATAACTGGGTCGAACAATTTTGGATTTAGATTTGAGATTTGAGATTAATGCATATCACTGAAGATTAAAAATTTAAAATTTAGTGGAACACAGTCAAAATCAGTGTGAGTAATCAAAAATATCAAATTCTAAATTCCAATTTGGTATAACCCAAACCTTGCAGTTTTACAGGATATGGAACACTCGGAACAGCCATCAATGAGTGGCAATCATTTTGATAATTCTGACCCAGTTTTTGGGCAACAAGTCCAAAGACTACATCAGCTGACGGTATACGGAAGGTGGTTATTTGTGGCTTGTTTATGGCTCACGATCGCACCTATTTCCTTGTGGAATTTACAATCAGAAATTGCACTTTGGAGACAATACTTTACCTGGGTAGCAGTGCGATACGGTCTTGTATATCATCCACTGGCTACAATTGGTTTAGCATTTTGTATTGCCACGACAGCTTCGGTTTTAATTTGGCAAAGTCGTAATATCTTAGTAGGCCTCCCAGAACCAGAAAAGCAACGTTTAGAAAAGCAAGTTTTTCGCATCCGTCAGCAGGGAAAAAGTCATCCTTTATGGAAGTGGGTTTGTCAGCCTCAGCGAGAAATTAAACATTAAAAATTCTTGAGCAAGATGAGTAAGCCTCTACCGAAAATTTAAAATTTACTGATTCTAAATTAATTACCATCAGTGTAAGTCTAGGATTGAAATTAATTTGAGTTTACTTTGTTTCTATTCGATAAATTAATAGCGTTCCTAGCTGTATTTTTTCTATCAAACAAAAAATAAAAAATTATATCTATGCCAGAAATTGAAAATTTAGGAGTGAGTGTAGAGGAATATTTAGATGGATTAGCTGCAGGAATTGACATCTTGGATTTGAAGCGCTTAGAAGCCAAGGGAATTACTACTCACTTGGCTTTGGAAGTCATGACTAGCAATCAAAAGATTATCGATGGTATAGCCACACCGGAAGAGATTATCCGAGGAATAATGATTTTGACACCATCTCTCAGGCAACAAATTGAATAGTTCCTTAAAATACGGCATTATTTCGCTATTATCTGCTAGATAAAAACTGTAAGATATCGCACATCAACTAATCAGAAAAAACTCTCATCAAGATTGAACCGAAAATTTCATAATTTGCGGCAATATTATGATTGCAGGTCTTATCTTGTGCTAGTTTGAAGTTTCTACATTAAAATCAAAAAAGCTATTTTTTGCATTGCTGATTCGAGGCTGCACCAATGAAAAACATGGGTGCGATCGCTAGAGATGATAGCGTAAAAAATAGCAGATTCATCTGTGGCAAAATCTGTAAAAATTGAAATAATCGGTAGTCAAAATACTGCTAAATCGGGTGTTGTACATGAACTATCCTCAAATTCAATTTAGCGAGCGCAAGTCTGAAATTGATCTAGAACAACTGCAACAGCTATTTAATATCTGCGCCTTTTGGGCTAGAGAACGTAGTATTGAAGATTTGAGTATAGCGATTAGCAACAGCGAACCAGTAATTTCTGTATGTGATGGAAACCGACTGATTGGCTTTGCTCGCGCCACTTCCGATGGAATTTATCGCGCCACAATTTGGGATGTTGTCATTCATCCAGACTATCGTGGTACAGGATTAGGCAGCAAATTAGTAGAAACAGTCTTGAGTCATCCTCGGATGCAGGTTGAGCGTGTTTATCTCATGACTACTCACCAGCAAGGTTTCTACGAAAAGATTGGTTTTCAGCGGAATACAACTACCACTATGGTGTTATATAACCAAGCTAACCTTGAGCCTCTACCGGCTGAGGAAATTCAGCTTCAGGAATTACGAGGGGGATAGATACCTGCAACCTAGTGATTTCTGGAATTTCTGCTTGATTGGTTGGAAATGGCACAATTTCCAACTTTCCTCCCATCTCTTCCAACAAGGTTTGATTGAGTAATAGCCTCATTCCTGGAGTTAATGTAGAGTTCTCTGTTTTGTCCAAAATAGCTGTGTCTGGCGAGTCCAAAAAATCTATCGATTTAATAAAATCTATAGACTCGCTCCCAGGTAGAGTATGAATTGGCACATCTAGCCAAATATATACAGAATTCTTATTAGGTGAAAGAGCGCTAGAAATGGAGATACCGCCTTCTTCCATTTGAGAAATACTGGTGTCTACTAAGCTAATTAAAACCTGCCGTAGCCACCGAGGATCTGCCAAAACATAAATTCCTAGATCTGGCGGCGACACTTGCAACTTAAAGTTACGATTCGCCGCCAGCATATAAATTAATTTATCAACTTCTTGTAAAACTTCTTTAAGTGATAGAGGTTGAATATCTAATTTATTGGTTCCATGCTCAACTCTGGCAACATTGAGAACTTCATCCATCAATTTGAGCAACTTAAGCGCTCTTTCGTGAGCTTGAGCAACAAATTCTCGCTCTTCTTCTGGATTTTCGCATAAATCTGACAAAATTAATTGATGTAAACCAATTAACCCATTAAGAGGCGATCGCAATTCATGGGTAGTCCGCGCTAAAAAACCCGCTTTAAACTGGCTCATCTCCTTTGCCATTTCGTATGCGAGTTGTGTTTGCTGTAGCTGTGGAAAATGCTGTGGCTGTGTTGTTTCTACTAGCTGATTGCTAGTTCTAGTGTTGTTAGATTTGGGAAATAACCACCGTAAACTTATACCCAATGCCAGCCCCGATCCTAAATATACCCAATTAATCCAATCCATAATATTCAGCAGTTATTCAGCTTTATTTATTGATCGCCAAGGCTCAAAATCAAGTTCCGACTTCTCATGATTTATAACGGTAAAATTGCCGATGTTTTGCAGAAGTGAGAAAAACTTAGACAAACCAATAATGGTAAATAAAGATACCATACCCTAAAAAGTTATGGCAGTTGTTGATTTAAACCAGACTGTACCTAGAAGTAATACAAATTGAATTTGGCGAAAAGGTGTTCGCATAGCATCTCCGCAGGAGAAAGGGAAAAGGGTAAAGGTTTTTTCTTTCCCTTTCACCCTTACCCTTTTCCCTACAAGTATAAAGAGATAGCTAATTTGTTGATATAGCTATAACTTGATCGTACCTTGTCGCAAAATTTGCCAACTCGTCCCCGTCCATTTAGCCACTGTCGAAGGTACACCTATTGCTGACACTTCCGTTTGAGATTCTGTGGTGATTAAAGTCAAAGCTTCAGGAAACTGAGCATCAATTTCTGCCATCGTCTGCAAAGGTGGCTGTCCAGAAAGATTAGCGCTGGTGGTAGCCATAGGGCCTGTTTGCGCCAAAATTTGTTGAGCGATCGCACTTGCTGGTACTCTAATTCCGATTGTGGTAGGGTCTGTAGGGTTCATCTCCTTTGGTACTAAAGCTGATGCAGGTAAAACCAAAGTTAGGCCCCCAGGCCAATATTTAGCTGTTAATTCTTGCCATATTTGATATTCGCGATCGCTTCCCTGGACATAAGGCCACAAATCTGTTCCGCTAGCCGCCATCAAAATCAACGGTTTATCTTGATTGCGCTGTTTAGCTGCAAATATTAAAGCCGCTTTTTCTGGTAACGTTGCCAATGCGGGAACCGTATCTGTAGGAAAGCTAACTAAATTGCCAGCACGTGCGCCAGCTACCAGTTCTGCCAAGGAAACTTGTGTCATCGGAAGTATGAAGAAAACTCCTAAATATTATGAGGCTATGGTACAAATGCTTGCATTTTTATACCAATTTGAAAAAAATGCGACAGTAGGGGTAAGGCACTGCCCATTGGTGTCAACTGAAGCTATAAGCTATATACGGCGCGTGTTGTACAAAAACCCTCGCCCTCATCCCCTAACCCCTTCTCCCCCAGGGAGAAAGGGAATTGATCTCTTGCTCCCCTCTCCTAGTGGGAGAGGGGCTGGGGGTGAGGGCGAAACCTTGCAACCAAGCGGGTTTCACGTTAAGTTGACACGTATGGGCACTGCCTTGCCCTCGAGAATATTATTGATGTGTCGCAAACTCAGAATTGGATTCCATGAAAGCTAAAAGGGAAAGGGTTCAAGGCTGTTCTTTACCTTTCCCCCTTACCCTTTTCCCTTTAACCCAAAACTTGACAAAGTAATTAGAGGCTAAAACCTCCAATTTTCCGCCTTTTACCCTTCATCCTTTAGATAAGCTAAGGCAAAACGTTCAATTCCCTCTAAATCAGAATGAATTTGAATATTTCTATAGCTACCGTGATTTTGCAAAATTTCTCGCACGCTATCAGCTTGTCCTGCCATCATCTCAATTAGCCATACGCCACCAGGCCGTAAATAGCTAGGAGAGATTTCAATTAAATGGCGGATGCAATCTAAGCCATCACCACCACCATCTAAAGCTAAATGTGGTTCATGGCGAATTACTTCTGGTTGTAGGGTAGGTAAGGCACTGGTAGGAATATAAGGCGGATTCGATACCATCCCACTAAACTGACCTTTCATCGGTGTTAGTGGCTCCCACCAGGAACCTTGATAAAACCTAATTTTGTTGGCAAATCCCAACTTTTGGGCATTTGCCGCTGCGATCGCCAAAGCTTCAGGACTGTAATCAACGGCGTGAATGGTTGACTCTGGAAAGACACTTGCTAGTCCGAGAGCGATCGCTCCACTACCAGTACCTAAGTCCACCCAATTTCCTTTTGTTAATGATGGGATAGTGCCAGCAGTTGCAGCTGCTGTTACAGCTAAATCAATTAAGCATTCCGTTTCTGGCCGGGGAATCAAAACTGCGCTCGATACGGCAATTTTAAACTGTCGCCAAGGTGTAACTCCTGCGATGTACTGTACTGGCAAGCGATCGTGTAACCGCCTTTGCCACAATCGATCCAAATCTTCTAAAGACAACTCCAGTTGAATTTGAGGCCAATTTTTGTACGATTCCAAACGGAGTGCCAAGCGATCTAAACCAGCTATCTCTTGTAGTAGCCAATCAACTTCCGCTACTGAAACATCTGTGGCGATCGCAGCTTGAATTGCTTTCTGTCGCCACTGCCAAAGTTGTAAACCAGAAATTACTTTTGGCTGTGTATCCGTCATGCTTTCAGGTTATCGAGGCTTGGGAGCTTGTGTATTATTCCGCGCGGGAGCCTTGGGTGCATTGGCATTATTATCTCTAGGCAGAGTCTTGATATATTCTCTAGATTCTGGAGATGGCACTAAAACAACTTGATTCAGCCAAGGATCGTTTTTATCCTGTAATGTTTTAATGACTCCGTCTACATCAATTACCTGAATATCCGCTTTGGGATATTTTGGCTTAACTTGGTTTAATAAACCCTGTGCGTCTTGCTTACTTAAAAACAAAGGAATCAACTGCTGTTCGTTAGCAGTCAGTTTAATAGGTACATATCCTTGATCCGGTGCAAATCTTACCGCGAAAACAGGCACGCTCTTAAACTGATCTACCTTTTGACCACTTTGGCGTAGCAAGTCCACGGCCCCTTGAATTTCCTGATCTACAGGTTTAAAGGCAAATAAAAGACGGTTGGGTTGGTTTTTACTTTGTTGTAATTGCTGATAAATTACCCCCAGAGGCACTGCTGTCACCTGGAGACTTTTAAGCATTTCTTGAATTTTCGGATCTTTTTCTTTGGTATTTCGCAAATCGTTGATAAATTTTTGGGCTTCTTGTCGGCTCAAATAAACTCCTGTCACTGAGCCACCAGCTTTTTGCCCGTTTTGATTTTCTGGTAAGGGACGACTGAGGGGTAAACCTTTTTCATTCGTCACCAAATAAACAGGTACGGAATCTAACTTGTCTTTTATTTGCTGTTCAGACAATGCCAGCACTGGTATATTGCCTGCAAAGACTGATCCTAGGAGTGTACTGCCAACTAGACCTAATGTTGCGCCCCAGCGAACCAATGATTTCATGACTACTCCTCGTGTCAACAATTTAATTCTTTCAAGCAAACAGTTGGATTTGCAAAACCAACTTGTTTTAGTTATATAGCAATCCCTTAAAAATGTGAAAAATTGCTGCTATCTATTGCATGTAAATAGACAACCCTCAAAAAGTAATATTCTCCAATAATTTAGGATTGCTACAGGATCGCCTTCACCTATTGATGATGCTTAAATGCTGCTTACTCAATGTTAACTAGGCTATTTTTGCTCTTGGGGAGAAAATGCCGTAGATGCTTATTATATGGTGCGATCCAGACTGGATAAATTGCTCAAATTATTTCAGCGCTAAATGTCATTTGATTTTCTTTACCCTGCTATAAATGACGACATTATATAGTGAATCGTTCCAATTGCCTTTAATTTCAAATCTACTGAAATTTATCTAGCTATGTATAATATTCAGGCTCTAGATAACTAGCTGCTAAACTGACAATTTAGTCTACAATCGCTTACACAATAGCCTAAGAGCAGCAAAGCTAAATTACACTTCTCCGAAAAAATATCTAATTTAGCAGCACATATATTGGACAAAACAAACCCTCCCATTAACTATCGATTTTTTTTATTCAATAATTAAAAAACCGTAGCTCAATTTATAGAACTACGGTTTTTTTAATGATTATCTGAATCGGGATGACAGGATTTGAACCTGCGGCATCCTGCTCCCAAAGCAGGCGCGCTACCAAGCTGCGCTACATCCCGTTAATCAATCTATCTTTCAGTTGCGCGATCGCATTCCGGAAAAATAGCTTGAGCATTGAACAACTACCAAAGTTACTAATCAATTCGGTAGCCGAGCAAAGCACTATGCTAATTATATCAGACTTAGCAGATATTGGCTAACTTTTTTTCTGCATCTGCCAATAGTCTAGATTTTATCAGCTTTTAGCACCCATAAATAATTAACGCCAACCAAGGTTAACCATCAAGGTAGTTGCTGGCATCTCAAATAAACCTTTTAAAACTAATTTTTAGGAGATTTTGCCTATATTAACTAAATTAAAGTCGCAAGTTGGTGATTTCTCTCAAAGATTTAATGAGGATACCAGAACATACCTTTTATACCTTCTGGGTCAGCCATAAAACCCATAGTCCGATAAAAATCGACTACATGGGGGTCAGCAAAGAGAGTCACATTGCTAATCTCTTCGCTTCTGAGTTTTTTGAGGACATATTTCATCAACGCTTTCCCCAGTCCTTTCCCTTGAAAGTCTGGGTGAACTACCACATCCCAGATTGTGGCATTAAAAGCATGATCGGAAGTAGCGCGAGCAAAACCAATGAGCCGCCTTTGGTTTCCACGTACTTGCCACATTGTGGCGACGAGAAAACTATGCTCAATAGCTTTTTTAACTTTTCGCAACGGACGACGCGACCAACCAACGGCATCACAGAGTTCTTCGAGTTCATACAAGTCAATCTCTCGCTCTGTGCTAAAGACAATGCGATCGCTACTGGGGCTAGAGTTGCCCATCACATCCGCACTCATCTCTTCAAAGGCACCTGTTCTGCTTGCCGCAGTAGATTCAGAAGTACTAAACCAAGTTTTCCAAAAACCCATGCCAACGCGGTTCGGGTAGTATAACTGAATTGGTTACCACTATAAAAAGTGGTGATTCACGTTTCACAAAGCCAGTACCATCTAGTATCCCTCACACTCAAGGTTGTTTTGGTGTTTTGCGGATGCTCAATGGCAACACTCTGCTAGGGCGTGTTTCGCACCAATCATTTTCAACTTTAGCATTTTGTTGCAAAGCTAGGAGAAATTCACCAAAAGGGAAAGATAAGTAGAGTGAATTTTATATAAGGATTAATGACTGAGTATGAGAAATAGGGAAATAATTAGTCGCCAGCGCCTATCTTTATATATATGGAGAAAAATTATAGGTAACCGTATACTGCAACACCTGAGGCGTACTGATTTCTATCCAGCGCATTTATTCGTGGAGTTACCCAGTCCTTAGTGCCCATTGTTAATCTCTAATTTCCTAGCCCCAGTTTCTAGTCCCCAGTCTCTTGTTGACTTATCTTGCGAGTCTTACACCAAAGATGGCTTCTGGTTTAAAATCTTCCACACTGGAACTTCTAAAGCGCTTTAATCGAGCGTTTCCCCAGTTTTATGAACAGTTTGTTAGCAGTGAAATTCAACTACAAAACTTACGATTAGCCTACCGTCTCTATAAAACCAGACGCGCCGTAATCGAGTTAAAACCGGAAGGTAGTAAAAGTGCCCTACATTTTGCCTACCGTAACCAGTCTTTTCTCCTCAGCGATATTTTTGGCGTGCTGGCGGCTTATGGGCTAACAATTCATGGTTTGAGCTTATACGGTCAAATTCGAGCGCCAATGCTAGTTTTTATCAAACTGCTAGTGTCTCGCGGTAGCAAAGCTTTGACCGAAAAAACCGCTGATAATGTCTGTCGAGCAATTCGTGAGGCATTAGGAGGACGGTTTGAGGTAGAAGAAATGCTGGCTGTAGAATTCAATCTCGATAGCGGCTTAGATTTAGTACAGACAGAATTCTATGTCGATCCGGTCTTTCATCTCCCGGCCCTAGTTATTGAGGCTGATAATCAGCCAGGATTATTCTACAAAGTCATGTACGCCATCTGGCAGGAAGACCTGTTGGTAGTCAACGCCAACTTACTAGTTTGGCGTGGACGTACAAGGCTGATTCTGTATTTGCTGGGGCCCAACGAAAGCTTGATTCCCGAATATTTAGGACACAAAATTGCTGAAGGAGTGCGGCACAGGCTATTAGGTAAATAAATTAAGAATTATTAATTAAGCAGGAGAAAATTTTTCCACCTTTGCCGTTTAGCCTTCATCCTGTAATATTGCGTATTTAGTCGTACCCGCCCTTAAAGGTACGATATTAAGTATGGCAACCATCGAAATCTTGGGTGTTCCCCACGCATACGAATTAACAGCTCCTACCTCTTGCCCTCATACTTTAGTTTTTATCCACGGTTGGCTAAATAGCCGTGGATACTGGCAGCCTGTTATTTCGCGGCTGTCATTAGATTTTCAGTGCTTGTCTTACGATTTACGGGGTTTTGGTGAGTCACGGTCCCAGCCAGAAACGGATTTTAACCGAGAGCAAATTTCTGTAAATCTACCTCCCACTCCCAGTAGTCCAGTTGGCTCCAGCTTCGATCCTCTATATACTCCATCTGCCTATGCTCAAGATTTAGCAGTGCTGTTGCAGCAGCTAAATATCACTAGTGCTTGGCTGATCGGCCACTCTTTAGGTGGGACGATCGCTCTTTGGGCAGCAGCACAAATGCCTGATTGTATTCAGGGAGTCATCTGTATCAATGCCGGTGGTGGTATTTATCTGAAGGAATCCTTTGAGCAGTTTCGTTCGGCAGGGCAGCGATTTTTACAGATACGTCCGCGCTGGCTATCACAAATACCTTTGATTGATTTGCTGTTTACCAGAGCCAGTGTAGCGCGTCCTTTAGAGCGTTATTGGGCACGTCAGCGAGTGATTGATTTTGTCGTAGCCGATCCAGAAGCAGCTTTGGGATCGCTGTTAGATTCGACAACCGAAGAAGAAGTTAACCGCCTACCACAATTAGTTTCCCAACTGAAGCAGCCAGTTTATTTCTTAACGGGAACCAACGACAAAGTGATGGAACCCAAGTATGTTCGTCACCTAGCTAGCTTTCATAGGCTATTCCAATACTCTGGCGACAATGTGATAGAAATTCCTGATTGCGGTCATTTGGCAATGTTAGAACAGCCAGAGGCGGTGGCGAGTCATATCAGCTCAATTGTTGAAGCCTAGGGATGAGGGAGGAGAGGAAGCAGAGGGAGCAGGAAAGTAATAACCGATGCCCCATGCCCTATGCCCTATGCCCTATGCCCACTAACCTTGTTGATATAAATTCATCACCTGAGCCAGCGATAACCTAGATTCCACGCCCAGCGTCAGAGGAGAGGTATGCCCTCGCGATAAATGTTCGGCGGCGGCACAGGCAATCATGGCAGCGTTATCTGTACAAAATTTTAACGGCGGAAAGAGGACGCGCAAGTTATGCTCGGCAGCAGCAGCTTGTAAATTTTTTCTCAGTCCGCTGTTAGCTGCTACACCTCCACCCACAGCAATTGTACTGAGTCCATAATCTAAGGCACAGGCGATCGCTCTTTTGGTAAGCGATCGCGCTACAGTTTCTTGAAAGCTGGCTGCAACATCGGGTATGGGGATGGGAGTATTATTCTTCTCTAGTTGCTGCACTAACCGCAGTACAGCTGTCTTCAAGCCACTAAAACTGCCGTCATAGCGATGATATCCCCCACCAGGGAGGGAAACTTTGCCTTCTGGCAAAGCAAAAGCTTGGGGATTGCCTGTTTGTGCCAATTGATCGATTACTGGCCCTCCTGGATAACCCAGCTTTAACAGCCGCGCTATTTTGTCAAAAGCCTCTCCCGCCGCATCATCACGGGTTTCTCCTAGGGTTTCGTATTTACCACAATCCTTGACATAAATCAAGCTTGTATGTCCTCCCGAAACGAGTAAGCTAAGGAAAGGGGGATTTAAAGTTGGCTCACTCAAGTAAGTTGCGTAAATGTGGCCTTCGAGATGGTGAATTCCCAAGAATGGCTTTTTTTGGATGATTGCTAAAGTTTTGGCAGCAGTTAACCCTACCAACAGCGCGCCGACAAGTCCAGGGGCGCAGGTGGCAGCTATGCCATCAATTTGCTCCCAGCTTAATTGGCTTTGCTCTAAAGCTTGAGCGATCGCCCAATTGATCGTTTCTAAGTGCTGGCGAGATGCTACCTCTGGTACTACTCCGCCATACTGCTGATGGATGGGAATTTGAGAAGCTATGATGCTGCTACAAACCTGACGATTGTTAACAATTGCTACGGCAGTTTCATCACAGCTAGTTTCGATTGCTAAAACGGTTGCCATTGCTACACAAGAATTATGAGTATTGAATGGGGAGTCTAAAGTCCTGGGTTTTGGCGTTCAGTGAGCAGCCTTGAATATGCTCAAATATTACGAAATTTTACTCGGCAGTTGGCACGCTGAACTCAGAACTCAATAGAAACTTAGTTGAGAAGCTTTAACTTTTATTTACTTAAACTTTACTCGGTTCCCCGGCAAGAGTATGATGACTTGCTAGTTATCTAAATAAACACTGTACAAGCCGCTTCGTTTTGTACAAAAAACTTTTTGTTTTGTAATAAAAGGAAACAACTCCATGCGACGATTGTTTGCTTTGGCTTTAGCGATTTGTCTTTGGTTCAATTTTGCCCCACCTGCGAAGGCACTGGGGGCTGATCTGAAACCATGTGCAGACACTCCCGCTTTTCAAGAGCTAGCAAAAAATGCCCGGAATACTACCGCCGATCCCCAATCAGGCCAAAAACGGTTTGAGCGTTATGCTCAAGAATTGTGCGGACCTGAGGGTTACCCCCACTTGATTGTGGATGGTCGTCTCGATAAAGCAGGTGACTTTTTAATCCCCAGCATTCTCTTCCTTTACATTGCTGGTTGGATTGGTTGGGTAGGTCGTACTTATCTACAAGCCATCAAAAAGGCTTCTGATACTGAACAAAAAGAAATCCAAATCGACCTCGGTTTGGCGCTACCAATTATAGCAACAGGCTTTGCTTGGCCTGCCTCTGCTATCAAAGAATTACTCTCAGGTGAATTAACCGCTAAGGATACAGAAATCCCCATTTCCCCACGCTAATTCATCACCATTAATTAACTTGTTTTGGAGGCTAAATTCATGGCAGACAAAGGCGATAGCTCATCATATTTGATTAAGTTTATTTCCACGGCACCTGTAGCAGCTACCATTTGGTTAACAATTACAGCCGGGATTTTGATTGAATTTAACCGCTTTTTCCCAGACTTACTTTTCCACCCATTACCATAATTAGAAGACATCTTTTCAAATTTGAATTTGTTGTCTTCTGTCTTATATCCTGTAGTTATATACTTCAACCTCATGGGGTGAAAATATAACTATAATAGGCGTTATCAATAAATGAAACTCGTAATGCTGTCAACAGGTTGCGAGTTTCATTTATTGAAATTAGCTAAATTAATTTTTCTAAACTTATCTGCCAAAAATCACCGTTAGATACAATTATTATTAATATGAAACTGCCACAATTCTAAATTTAGAGGCAACATAAAATATGCAAGCAGTAGATGCATCCAAAAATAATCCCAGCGATCCTAGAAATCGTGAGGTTGTTTTTCCCGCAGGACGCGATCCACAAATAGGTAACCTCGAAACACCAGTTAATTCTTCTCCCTTAGTGAAGTGGTTTATTGGTAACTTACCCGCATATCGTCCTGGGCTTACTCCTTTTAGACGTGGGCTAGAAGTTGGTATGGCTCATGGTTACTGGTTATTTGGGCCCTTTGCTAAATTAGGCCCACTGCGGAATACACCCAGTGCTGACTTAGCTGGCTTACTTGGAGCAGTTGGCTTGGTTGTACTTCTGACCGCTGCTTTGTCTTTGTATTCCCACAGCAATCCTCCCAAAGCACTTGCTAGCGTTACCGCTGGTAATCCTCCAGATGCTTTTACTAGCAATGAAGGCTGGAATAACTTTGCCAGTGCTTTCTTAATTGGTGGTATTGGTGGTGCAGTAGTTGCTTACTTCTTAACAATTAATTTGGCACTCATTCAAGGCCTAGTAGGTTAAATTTATCTGTTTTCATCCCACCAATTGCTGTGGTGGATGAGAGCGAACATAGGGCATAGGGTATGGGGTATGAGATATGAGACAAATATCAATGCCCTGTTCTTTATGCCCCAAGTATTTTGCTGGCTGTTCATCCCATCCTGAAGTGGGATGAACAATCAAGCGCCGACTAACTGTAATAAAGCCAACAAGGACAGATAAAACAGCCCGGCTGTTTTATCTGTCCTTTTATCTAGTGAATTATGAAAGCGCTCAAGCTGGGAATAAAAATGCCAAATTACCCGAATAATTCTGCTTCTAACGCATTTAAAGCGGTTTCAAAATCGTCATTAACGATTTGAACATCAAATTCATCTGCTGCTTGAATTTCTTCTTGAGCGCGGCGCAGACGACGAGCGATCGCTTCTTCAGAATCTTGGGCGCGACCGCGTATCCGCTTTTCCAGTTCCTCGAAGGAAGGTGGCAATATAAAAATGCTATGGGCACTAGGGAAAGAAGCACGAATTTGTCTTGCTCCTTCCAACTCAATTTCTAGTACCACTAACTTTCCAGAATTGACCTGGTTAAGCACAACTTCACGGGGTGTTCCGTAGTAATTACCAGCAAATTCTGCCCATTCCAAGAATTCGCCTTGGGCCACTAATTGTTCAAACTTGCTACGGCTCACAAAATAATAATTTTTGCCGTTGATTTCCCCAGAACGAGGAGAACGAGTCGTCATGGATACAGAATAATAGAGTTCCGGATGACGTTGCAAAAGTACACGCATTAAAGTACCTTTGCCAACTCCACTGGGACCAGTTAAAACAATCAGCCGGCCATGAGGCAGGCATTCTTTAGTAGTAGCAGCACTCTGGATGGGTAGAACTTGCATCATCCGCTAAACCTGTGAATTAATCGATAGACGGGATTTCTTAGTCTAGTATTGGTTAACTTGTAACTTTCGACTAAGAAATTAGTAACAGGGGTCACATAAAATATCGTCTAATTCACATAGTACTGCCGATGTGGTGCAAATAGGGTAGGGCTAATAGCCCACCCTGATTTAATTTTCTACATTTTGATGTTCGCGGGAAATTACGAAGCGATTCGCTACAGTTTCTGGTTGAATCGCTGACAAAATGACGTGGCTGGAATCGGTAATAATCACAGCTCTCGTCCTCCGACCATAGGTTGCGTCAATCAGTTGACCTCTATCGCGGGCATCAGTGATGATCCGCTTAATCGGTGCAGACTCTGGACTAACAATGGCAACTACGCGGTTAGCAGATACGATGTTGCCAAAACCTATATTAATTAATTGAATTTCCATAAATAAACGGATACCAAATGGTCTGTGAGCAGTCAGTACATAATTATTTCCATGTTATCCCTAAAAAATTCGAGTTACAACGCTTAAATTAACGTTATTCCTAGTTTTTATATAAAAATTGCTATCTTTAGCGATTTCTACACTTATTTACCTGAAAATCATCCTAAAGATATATGCGAAATAAACCTTAGACAAATTATACTTACAGGTCTTTTTTAATACATAAACCTATTAATACCAATTCTCGACAATTTGGCAACAGGTTAAAACCCTCAAACATGGATTATTTGAGATTTTCGTCATTACGGATTGATACGCAACATTTATCAGCGCATATCCCCTAAAAAATTTTTGTTACGCATTGATTATCAGTAGAAGCGCGTAATGATGTGCTGATAATTCCTCAGAATTAAATTCATTGCTGCAAACAGAGGACACAAAAGCAACTTGTGTAATTAATTGTCTTTAGTCACTTACCGACATATTTGTCGCATTCGATTTTCCCACTGGGATAAGGGTAAAAAAACAAAAAAGTAAGGGATAAATCATAATTCCCTTACTTCAAGTTGCTAAATCTATCAGATAGAGAACCTAAGTCATCGGTTTTTTAAATTCGGTTTAGTGGTGGTAGTTGTTACTTCTTGCCATCGTTGTCGTAGCTGCGGCAAATTAGGAGTATGGCTACCATAACGCCACTTTACATAGGCTTGACAAATTTCATCAATTATCTGGGCATTACTTGGTGAATGATGCTGGTAAGCGACTCTGGCATACTCTAAGGGTGTTTGTGCAGGATGCTTGCCTAAACCTTGTTTTGCTGTCCATTGCAGCATTTGTTGATAAAGGCTTTCCATTGGTGATAATCTCTTTAACCATCGGCGGTTTAGCCACTCGCGCCACTGTACCCAACCCAGCCAAGTAAAGAAAGCGGTTGTGGTGGACAAGATTAAGCCAGTCAATACACCTAGCCAACCTTGAGAGAATAAAGCAAAAAACCAAGCGATCGCTTTACTCAAAGAGATAAATATTGTCCCAAATAGATAATCCAGCCAGCCTTTAACAGGGGAAGGTAACCAGCCAGCCACCCAGCGCCACAGTTGATTGAGTACGCTAAAAGTCTGAGTATCTTCTATTGATGGGGGTAGCAGAGGATGGTTGGGAATTGGATCGAAGGCAAACCAGCCATATTTAGGAAAGTAAACTTCTGTTATGGCATAGGCATCTGTATTCCGGACAACATACATCCCCGTAAACGGATTGAATTGTCCTGGGCTAAATCCTGCTACCAAGCGTGCGGGAATGCCTATAGAACGCAGCATGATTGTGAGTACTGTAGAGAAGTGGTCTGGGTAGCCTCCTTGATACTTAAACAAGAAAGTATCCACCAAGTCTTCCTTATCACCTAAATAAGGTAGCCCTAAAGGATCATCGGGAATAGAATAGTTTTGTTTTAAGTACTGGGCTAGGTAAAGAGTTTTTTCATAGGCAGAATCTAAGGTTTTATTTGACTTACCTACCCGTTCGTGATTGTAGTTAGCGAGTATTTCTTCTGTGCGTTGTTTAACTTTTTCGGCAATTTCTGGGGGAATTTGCAGATAATAATTTTTGATACTTTGGGGATATTTAGTAGAGGCTTGTCCTAAGTTAGTGCGATCGCGGTATGGGACTTCTGAAATGACTGTATAGGTGAGATCCTCTGATAATGCCACAGGCGATCGCAAGCCATTTTCTTTATCGACAGCGATGATCGATGTGGGGAAGTAAATTTCTTTGGGATAACTCAGTGCAGGGATTAAGTTAGGTAAATCTGATACAACTGTATAAGTTTGTACTATCTCTTGAGTTTTGCCACCAATAATTGGCCGCGGTAAAAAAATTTGGTAAGACCAAGGCGATCGCCGCAGGGTAGTAACATCTTCATTCCGAGATACTTCCCAGCCTTTACCTGTATAGCGATCAAATGCTAATACCCGCCAAAAACCCTCAGCCTGCGATCGCACCCGCATCACTACCTTGGGCTTCATTGCGCCCCGCAGGTTTTGGTTCATTTGGCTATTAAAGCCGTAATAAAAATTATCATCTATTTTGCCTGGTTGGCCGTTTGCGCCTTGCCCATTCCCATCACCATTGTTACCATCGCCTGGATTTTTGTTATTACCTTGGCGGACATAACCAGGATTAATAATGCTCCGACCTGTAAAATTACCTTTAATCGGAATAGAGGAACTAACGGGAAAAGTACGTAATTGATAACCAGGAAATCTCGGTAAAACCGCAAAAATCGCCAGCCCTAGAGCCACAATTAATGTAAATAGTAAAAAATAAAAAGGTAAAAGAGAAGATAATTTTTTCTCTTTTACCTTTGCTGATTTGAGGTTGAGTTTCTCCAAGCCCAGTCTGGAGCGATAATCTTGGACTAAAGTTGGCAGTGCGATCGCTAGAAATAACAACAGCACAGGCGCAAATGCTAAAGTCTGACTCAGGGTTGCTGCCACCCCTAGTAAAATTAGCCCAATGACAATTGAATAGCCCAAATCTTTCCGACGGGGCGTATCAAAGCTGTGGAGTATTTGAAGTTGAATCAGCAACTCTGCTAAACCCAACCGCGTATCATTTAATTCCCCTAATAACCGCCCAAAGAAAGCACCCAGTGCTACTAACATTCCTATGGCAATGCAGAACTTGACTGTAATATTGGCATTGCGGCGACTACGGTAACTCCAAATTGCACCCATAACACTTACAGGAATAGCCCAAAGACTAAAATTAGTCTGGGCAGCAATATCCGTTGCCTTAATTCCCGTAATTACCAAAGCTAACACTAGCACCCGTAAGGCAATTGAATCTTCCACTTCTATCAAAGGCGACTTCTGCTGATTTTGCCGCCAATCGTCATGTCCTACAGGTAGACGCCAAAACCGATTGATCCTGGATAAATTAAACATTTAAAGTACGAGCCAAGCGATGATGTAGACGCTAAGACACTATGCTGGGTATGGAAATTAACTAACCTGCCTCCAGCTACTACCCTACCCTACTCTATGGAAATGCCTTTAGCGAATGGGAATTTCCTAAGTAAAGTGGTAGCAAAATATAAATAGCATCTCTGTGAATCTACGCGTCTTGTGCTAGGTTCTACCAATCAATATATGTTTGCGTAGGCTCCCTCAATACCGCTTGTTGAAAAAAAAGATAAGTTTCAAAACCAGGATAATCTGCAATTATCTATTGACGTTTATCAAACTAGGGTGCTATTCATTACCATTTCACTTATGTTGGATTAATCACAAACAAAAGTGGCTGTTGGTCGATTTCTGGGAAATCCACTTCTAAGGTATAAGTTTGGTTAATGTGCTGGCAAGGTAATTCTACAATCAGGCTTCCCACGCTAGAAGAATGCGCTACGGCTTGGGTACCATTACCTTGAAGTTGGAAAATACCTCTTGTGGGTAACTCACCCTGAACGCGCAGTTTACTTTTCTGGGATTGGTATTCAATTTTCAGCTTCAGAACACCGACATTAGTCAGCCATTCTCTTTCTACCACTGGATTAGTGAGTGAGATGGGTATAGTTAAAGTCTCTAGTAGTTGCTTAACTGTGAGTAACGACAACGCCATTTGTTGAGATTCTTTTAAATCTGAGTAATCGTTCTGAAGATTAGGCATTGTCTCCAGCGCTTCTACAGATCGAGAAGGACTTCTCAGAACTAATCCAGCAATGCTGTTAAGGTTGTTTAGGGTTTGAGTATCGCTAGGGAATAACTCTTCTACAGCCTGAACTAATTTTGCCCCCAAAGGTAGGGAAGATGTCAGTAATACTTGACATTTTGCTAACAACTGACGGAAAATGCTTTCCGGCAGAGTAACTGGCAAATTCAGCCTTGACTGTTGTGCTATCCAACCCCAAGTAGGAACAAAAGCTACCGATGGTTCGTCGGCGTAATCCGGGTAGTCTACTAATTGTGTTTCCCAAGGGAATAAGGGAGGACGGTTTTGAATTTGAAGTTGTAACCGATGTTTAATGACGGCTTGAAAACGTTCTTGCACAGTAGGAATTTCTCCCAATTGAAAGGTTTGGGGTGTCCCACCCAACTCTTGCCTCCCACCTTCAAAACCGGTAGTTTGCTTAAGTGGGTTTTCCACCCCGTTAATTTCCTGACAATCTACCGAGGAGAACTCAGTGGTGGTGACATCTTCTGCCAACACCAAACTAAGTAATTGGTGATGAAAGGATTCTGAGTCACTATTCATGAGTAGATGCACCTGATCCGGACACTAAAGAGTTACGAATTTCCCAAGCTTGTTCAAGAATTTTAAACCAGCGTTTTTGTAGTTGAGCCATAGATAAACCTAAGGTTTTGGCAATTTTTTCATCAGGTTCTCCTTGTTGCTTCATATCTAGTAGAGACCGCTGTTTTTCATCTAGCTCTGCTGTATATGCTTGCCATTGCTGGGGAGTCAAACCTAAATTCGTCGGCAATGAAGCTTCTAACCATTCATGAACCAATTCCCAACGATGCAACAAGGCAAACCGAATTAAATGATATTTAAACCGTTGTTGTAAGTAATCCCTCTGGCGAGGGGTTAAGCCCAAAATCGACTCTATTTCCTGTGCTGAAAGATCCTGAAGGCGGAGACTGAAGTAATCAGCACAGTCGTTTTGTTGGCGTTGTTCCAGATAATTTAATAATTCCGTAATGACAACAGAGCGTAATGTGTCTTCTTCTGGTTCTGGTTCTGCTTGCGTAGCCATTGCCGAACGCAATTGTTGTACTGCTGGTTCTTCCCAAGAACCATCAGCCTCGTTAGCACTACCTTCTGAGGCTTGTTCTATATCTACACTTGTTTCTGGAGGTTGCTGTTGCGAGAAGGTTTGCGCTCGGAGAATAATTAGCTGCTGTTGTCGTCCTGGCAAAGGTATCCGTCGCTTACCATAGCGCTCGGTAAATGCCATATACTCTGCCAATTCCAATAGTGTTTGGGGGCGATAGGCACTACCCAATTGATTTTCGCGGCGGAAAGCGTTCAAAGCCTCCAAATAAAAGCTCTGTAGGAAATCTTCAATGATAGTTAATCGCCCTTGATAACTCAATTGCTTCTGAGGCGGGTTAATATAGCGATAAATGATGGCACTCAAAGTGCTATGTAGTTCGACCCTGCCCCGATTTGAACCCAACTGATAGTATCTAATACACTGTTGCAGTCGGTGTTTAGCTAGAGTCATTGCTGAATTTTCTATAGCACCGGAAGCTTGAATACGTTTACTCTCGGTGCAAATGCGGTATACTTCGGCGGCAATTCGTGTTGCCACATCATGGCAATTCCGCTCCGAAGCTTTGGTTGACTGTTTAAGCTCCTTGAATAGGAGTTGAAATATCACCTCCACGCCGATAGAATCTTCTCCCTGAATAGTTGCGGTTGCGGCTGAATTCATAGTCTCTGTTTTTAAAAGACCCTAACATACTTAAACACAACCTGTACGACCGTGGGTGTTGGCTTGATGATTTTGCGTATAAGCTAAACGCAGACCAATCCTGCATTCAAGATTTGGTTTAATTTATTATTCCCAACTTGGTTGGGTTGATCATACTCTGTTTTGATGTTATGGCCATTACCCAGGAGCCGTGGACAAGTCATTATGGATTTAGAAGCACAAATTCAATTGTTGATTGATAATGCACCTCACGATGGTATAACACCACAACTTGTTACAGCAATTGCCCCCGCTTTAAAGGCGATCGCTCATCAGTTAAGTCACTCTCAGTATTATATTCTCCAAAGTGTGGAGTCTGAGTGGGTTTTAACTACATTGAGCAATCGGGCAAACCCAAGATTAGAAAAACGTGTTATTTACGCATTTCCTACCTTAAAAGATGCCTCCCTAGCCTCATCTGCGGGGATTGAGGAGCAAGTAATAGCTACAGAAATTCCTGTAACTCATATTTTGTTCCAACTGGTGGCACTAGAAACCGTAGATAGTATAGTATTTTTTGAAACTTCTGACATGAGTACAAACGCTGTCGAAGTGCGGCGATCTGATTTACAAAACCGGATTCAGCAACAACTGCAAAAAAAGCGATCGCCAAGACAAGTACCACCTGATATTGCTTGAAGGGAATGGGGCATTGGGTATTTTCATATACTACCCAGTTTCTAGCCCCTAATCCCTAATACAGCCTACTCAGTACATAGTTAGCCATGTTAATTAAGGCTTGACGCGATTCTGAGGGTGGTAGAACTGCAATATGTTCAGTTGCGAGTTTTGCATGGTGATCTGCTAATTCTCGCGCCTGCTGTATTCCTTGGCTTTCTTGAATCAGTCTCAGCGCTTGCTCTAAATCTCCTTCTTGAGCAAACTCTCTCTCAATCAATACTTCTAAATAAGGTTTTTCCGCTAGAGCGAATAAAACTGGTGCAGTGAGATTTCCACTCTTGAGATCAGAACCCACTGGTTTACCCAAAGTCTCTACCGAACTCGTGAAATCGAAAATATCATCCACAATCTGGAATGCTAGACCCAGATGGCGACCATAGTTATACAAATGCTCGGCAGTTTCTGGGGATACATCACTGAGTATGCCAGCTGCTTTTGAGCTGTTGGCAATTAATGAAGCAGTTTTGTAATAGCTCTTGTTTAAGTAAGTTTCTATCGAGATATTAGTATCAAAGCGATTTAGTCCCTGCTGGATTTCTCCAGCCGCCAAATCCATAATCACTTCAGAAAGCAGTTTCACGACTTCTAAATTGTCCAAGTTGGCTAAATACCAGGAGGATTGGGCAAAGAGAAAGTCTCCTGCTAATACGGCTATGCGGTTCCCGAACAAACTATGAACAGTCGAGACACCGCGTCGCATTTGAGATTCATCCACCACATCATCGTGCACCAAGCTTGCTGTGTGGATCATTTCTGTAATCTCAGCTAAACGTCGGTGACGGGATGTAATGTCTTGTTCTAACATGGTCGCTCGCGCAATCAGCAGAACTATAGCTGGTCTAATGCGCTTTCCCCCAGCACCAAATAGGTGTTCGGCTGCTGCATAAAGTATGGGGTGGCGATTTCCAACTAGCTGTTTGAGATTATCTGCTAGTATTCGCAGGTCTGCTTCCACAGGGGTAAACAGGGAGGTGGCTGGGGTCATGGATGGGCGGACTCTGGCTTAGGTTACGAAAGTTTACATATCCTATACTCATTTTAAGATAACCCAGGGCCAGCGCAAACTTTTGATCCGGGAATACCTCACTCAGGACTCTTCAGTAATAGGCGAAAGTCTTGATATTCCTAATTTATTGGTTTTTTCATGTTGATTAAAATAGCGGACAGCGCAAAATTAACTGTCATCAGCAACCACAAAATTCTGAGAATTTTTCTCTAAGACATCGAAGTCTATTGTCTTTTAGCCCCTTTTAAGGAGATACTCGTCCCTAGTCCCCATAGCAAAAGTGTTAGTTCGTCAGTTAGAACCCTCTTCCCTGGGACAAGTTGAAGCATTGGCATTAACCTTTGGTAAATCAGGAATTACTCATGAGTGACTAAGGCTCTTGAAGTTCATCTGAAATTATTGAGCAAAATGTATCTTCGGCTACAGCAAAGAATTATAATTATCTGCATCTTAACTTTTTCAAGACAAACTTGAAATCTATCAAGTTTCTAGACTCTTCAGATGAGTTCACTATATCTTTACTGGTAAATAATAGGAATTACTTAAGTACTGCCGTATTATTTCGTAGTAATTGCTATTTTTAATACTTTTAAAAAGGTCTGCCTAAAAACAATTTTGGGGAGCTATATTTCTTTATTCAAAAAATTTATTATTTAAATTTTACTTACTGAGTTACTTTTATGACAACAAATCGATTCTGCTATTTATAATTTATTCGGTATAATTCAATACTTACGTTGTTAGTTGTTAAGCTAAATTTTTCTCACTTGTTTAAGCCATTGAGAAATTTTAAAATTTAGCCACAAAGTTGGCTTAAAAGTCGGGAACCTTGTGTTACGCTAAGATCTAGGGATTTTAAATTTTTCAGATATTCACTAGCCAAAAGTAAATTACCTTTAGGTAATTATACTCTTTAGGAGTTGTGAGTCAATAGATTGTCGCGGTTGAGTCAAGGGAGTAATTCCTGATTTAATAGCCGCGGCTTACAGCCTCTTGGTTTGGAGTTATACGCCATCCCTACAGGGAACAGCTCGGTTTTACTTGACATTGAGCTTTGGCGTAACTCCTGTAAAAGCGGTGTGAGCAGCAATAACACGGACTAGGTAGACTGCTGAAGAGAGTAGTTAGGGCTTGCCGTTTGGCAATTTAACTGCTCTGGAATGTATAGTCCGTGAAAAATTAAGTTAAATACTAAATCCGTTTTCCGTAGAGAATTTATCCCTACGGAGTAGTCTAGCATAGCAAACTACAGCCATCAAGAATCCTCTTGGGTGGTAGAAGTTTTACTTATGTATTGAAAGTGCATATTCGTTTGAGAAAGGTGCTGGTAGAACAATGATTTACGGAAATATGCCTATGATGATTTTTATTTTAGCTGCTGGATATTTGTTCACCGTTTATCTACTCTTGGCACTAGCAAAGCGAACAGGAAAAAACAGTGATGCTACAAATGTAACTTTGGCAGGGCAGCAGAAACATACACAAGAGCGATCAGTAGCACCAAAGGTGACTGAAGTTGTTAATAGTCAGTAGTCAAGGGGAGCCACTGCGGTCTTCTCCCAAGGGGAGACGCTAAAAGCGATGGTGTTTCCCCAAGTTGAGCAAGTGGCGTTCAAGGGTCAAGGGTTCGGGAAATTGTTCTGGACTTTAGACTCTTGACTCATAACTACTTCATCAAAAAAAGTTTTTTATAAGTGAGAAGCTTTAGCTTCACTGAAGCTAACTTCCTCAACTAATGGAGTATAGCCTAACCACTGCAATCCTGATTGGGCAAACTGTTGGGCACAGCCGCTAACCGCAAAGCGTGTGGGTAGTGGGGGATGTGTATTCCTTAAACCTAATAAGTCTAAATCTTGGATACAAGCGGTGACAACACTTACTGCTGGATCAACTAGCTTCACATGAGCAGGAAGAAGCGATCGCAGGACAGGGGCAAGGTGAGGATAATGGGTACAGCCGTAAACTAAAGTATCGATTTCCTGCTTGATTAAGGGTTCTAAATATGAGCGAGCCACTTCAGTTGTGTAGGGGTCATGAATCCGGTTTTGCTCAATTAGAGGCACAAATTCTGGGCAACCAACTTGCCAGACTTGGACATTGGGATCAATCTCTAGTATAGCTTGTTTATAAGCATTACTTTTAGCCGTGGCGGGGGTAGCAATCACACCAATCCGCTTGCCTTGTTGCACTGCGGCTCTAGCACCTGGGAGAATAACGCCCAGAATTGGCAGATTAAATTCTGCGCGGACAATATCTAAAGCTAAAGCCGAACTGGTGTTACAAGCCATGATTACCATTTTGACCTGTTGCTGTTGCATCCAGGTCAAAATTTCGCGCACATATTGTAGAATTTCTGCTTGTGAACGAATGCCATAGGGCAGTCGTGCTGTATCGCCAAAATAAATAACAGATTCGTTAGGAAGTTGCCGATAAACTTGTCGTAATACCGTTAAACCACCCACGCCACTATCAAAGATACCTATGGGCGAGCGTTGCGGTTCCTGATCGGAAAAATTATAAAGATTGCCTTCAAAGATGGAAGATGAGTACACGGGCAGATATGGGTTGAGGTTTTTTGATTTAAGATACAGGATTTAGTAGCCAATGTGTTAAGACTCATAAATCCTGTACGCAAAAGAAGTCTGATATCACCTCTTTAACTAGTAAGTTCTACTACATTTTTACCTTCTTTGTAAGTACTTGAGAATGCCATTAGCGATCGCTTCTGCCATTCGATTTTGGTAATCTGGGTTACCTAGTCTTGGATTGTCTTCTCGACCAGTCATATAGCCAGTTTCTACCAAAATTGATGGCATAGAACTCTTTCTGAGGACGTAAAATCGAGCTTTACGCGTGCCGCGGTCTTTGATAGTGCCAATATTCTGGAGAATCGACTTGCGGACAGTTTCGGCTAGACCATAACCGCTGTCATAATAATATACTTCTAATCCATTCACATCAGGACGGCTATCAACTGAGTTAGCGTGAACGCTGACAAATAAAGTCGCATTTACTCGGTCTGCGATATCTACCCGTCCTTGAAGTTCTACAAAGAAGTCAGCATCCCTAGTCAGTACTGCTTGTACGCCATTTTGCTGCAAAATTGTAGCTATTCTTTTACCAATTGGTAAAACAACATCTTTTTCTAGCAATCCACCTAAGCCAGGTGCACCAGAATCTTTCCCACCATGTCCGGGGTCAATCACTACTAGTAATTTGCCTCTAGGAACTGTGGGACGTGGTGTTGGCTGCGGTATAGTTCGGGGATTATCGGCTGGGTCTGGTAATTGCCCTTGGTTAGGTAGTGGTAAGGGTGGTAAAGCTACAGGGGGTATTCTGGGCGATGTAATTGCTCGAGAGCGTTGTAGTTGTAATGCTACTAACTGATTACCAATTTGGTTAAGTTCACCAATTTGTACGCCTGCGGCTGGTTGAACATAGACAACTACTGTATTTGGTTCTTGGGGTTGTAGTTTCACTCGCAGAATCGGGCTACTGGCGTTTAAGTCGGGCCCGTTCACCCTAGGAGCTAACTTAGCATTAGGAATGGTAATGCGGAACAAGCCAGAGGCTCTATCCCAACCACCTGTAGCAGATAAAGCTTGGTCACCACGAATTAGTAATTGCGTACCATTTCCAGCTAATTCTACAGATTGAATTGTCGCTGGAGAATTGGTACTGGGGATGACAACATTGGCATTGTTATTCCCAGCAGGTAATCTCACCCCACCACTATTGGGTAAAAGTACAAAGCCGCCCACACTGCTATTACTGGCTCGCCAATCGGGACTATTGCTATCTACCCGCATTGTCATCCGCACTACAGGCGGTTGTGATTGTAATTGGCTAAATTGAATGCGATTTACGCCATAGCGGTTAATTGAGACATCCTGCTGCTCAAATGTGGGTGCCAAAGCAGCCCCAGCAATATCAATATTAATTGTCTTTCTATCTTCAGTGCGATTGACCTGAATCTTGGGGTTACCGCCACTGGTACGGATGAAAAATCCATCACCTGTGGGTTGTAATTTCTGAATTTGAGTTGCGCCTGAACTAGAGTTAACCGCAGTGCGATTATCGATGGGGGTAACCGGGGCGGTTCTTACTACGTTGTAAATATTTCTCGGTGGTAATTGGCTAGCAGGTCTTTGAGCAGGAGTGATAGTTCGAGGAACTGGTGTTTGTTGCTCTGGAAGATTATTAGACGCAGACACCTGCTCCATTTTGGGATTAGGTAACTTCACTGACCAACGACTAGCAGTGATACCTGTAAATTTTATTTGTTGGGGGTCTATGGTGTAACCAGGGTTCAGTTCGACCACAATGCGAGTTGTTTCTGGATCAAACTGTCCCACACGCACTGAACGAATTCCACCGCCTACTGGTTGCGTCACCTGAGGGCGACCAAATACTGTTTGTGGTAAATCAATTACCAAACGAGTAGGGTTGAAAATGAGTTGCGCCTTTGGTTGTACGCCACCGGCGGTGTTGATTTCTAACTGATTTTGATTGGCATCAAAACGCCAAGATTCTAGTCTCGCTGCAAAAGCTGGCGACGACAGTATGAAGATGGTTCCAAAAGTACCGGGTAGTAACCAGTGTAATTTCACAGTCCTTTCTCCTGATTCGCATTCATGGGAGCCGTTAAGCTTTCAAAATATTGATAAATCCTCACACCGTCACCGCCCAAACATTAGCTTTAATGCAGCAAAAACCTTTTGCACTGGCATGGCATTAACAACATACTTAATGGCGTGAAATTTTAGCATATCTCTGCAAATTGGCCATGCTGTTAATGCAGCAAAATTCCACCTCCAAAGCATTAGGGTACACCAAAAAAAGATAATTAGAATTAAACTCACCATTCAAGTATGAAAAATAAAGGATAAAGCATGAAAAAACCGAAATTTGTCCAGAGTAAGTAAATTGAATTAGGTCAAACAAGAAAGAGATATTGCGAGGATTAACTGCGCTATAAGTCAGTATCTTGTTTTGAAATAGGCGATTTATGTATCATGTCTGTGCTTCATACTTGACGCTGGACACCTTATCCTTGAGTTAACTGTTTGATTGCTAGTAATTAATGCACCTAGTGTAAAAATCCAACTACTCTTAACTTGTGTACCGAGGCTGGTGACAGCCACTCTTTAATATTTAGAAAAATATTTTATAGATGGGTGTGTCGAACTGTACAGATGAGATTAATTGCCTTTATAAGGAAGTTGGCGTTGTCTGAAAAATATTGCTGATTGTTGATTGTAGATGAGGAAAAAGATTTTCATCGAGAATTATGGGATGTTACTGTTATTTGCTGTTTTGAAAATGGAAAATGAGTATATTCATCTTTGATCCGGTAATAGATTATATAAGTGCTTATCTTGGCGAACAATCTGGGCTATCTAGTGAAATTACTCAACTTTTGCTGCTTGATTATCTTTGTTTAAGATACTGGAGGATACCGCGAGCGATCGCTTCCGCCATTTGATTTTGATAATTTGAGCTTTGGAGGTTGGCAACATCCACTTGACCAGTTAAATAGCCAGTTTCTACCAAAATAGAAGGCATAGAACTTTTTCTGAGGACATAAAATCTAGCTCGTCGCACTCCGCGGTCTCTGACATTTAAACTTTGGAGAATGTTGCTATGAACAATGCGAGCTAAACTGAGACCACTGTCGTAATAATACGTTTCTAATCCATTCACATCAGGACGACCTGCACCTGCTGAATTAGCATGAATACTGACAAAGACATCAGCTCTTGCTCTGGCTGCCATCACAACTCGCCCTTCCAAGGTGACAAAATAGTCAGAATTACGACTCATAATTACTTGCACGCCATTTTGCTGCAATATCTGTGCCACTCTTACGCCAATAGGTAAGATGATATCCTTCTCACGCACTCCACCAATCCCAATGGCTCCTGGATCTTTACCCCCATGTCCGGGGTCAATTAGCACTACCATTCGCCCATTAGGAATTGTGGAACCTGAACCAGGTAGAGGAGGATTGCTATCTGGCAGATCTGAAGGCGATCGCGGTGGTAAATCGAGAGGTGGTCTAACTTGAGAAAAGCGTTGTAATTGTAGCGCTATTAGCTGACTACCAACTTGGTTGAGTTCGCCAATTTGCACTCCGGATGCTGGCTGAACTAAGACAACTACTGTATTTGGTTCTTGGGGTTGGAGTCTTACCCGCAAAACGGAACTAGTAGCATCTAAAGCCGGCCCTTTAACTGTGGGAGATACCTTAGCATTGGGAATTGTAATGCGAAACAAACCAGAAGATCTATCCCAACCACCTGTTGCAGATACAGCTTGGTCAGCACGAATCAGCAATTGTGTGCCATTCCCCGCTAATTCTACAGATTGAATATTGGCTGGGGAGTTGGTAGAAGATGTTACAGGCGGACGATTATCATCTTCGCTTGATGCCACGCCACTATTATTGGGCAAAACAACTAACTCACCAACTCTGCCATTAATAGCCCGCCAATCAGGGCTATTACTCTCTACCCGCATTGTCATCCGCACTACAGGCGGTTGATTTTGTAATTGCCTGAATTGAATCCGATTCACGCCATAGCGGTTAATTAAGATATCCTGTTGGTCAAACCTTGGTGATAAAGCAGCGCCAGAGATATCGACATTAATTAACTTTTTGTCCTCAGTCCGGTTAACTTCTATCTTCGGGTTACCACCACTAGTCAAGATAAAAAATCCATCACCCGTGACTCGTAATCTCTGAATTTGAGTCACTCCGGCTGTGGTGTTCACCAACGGGGGTAACTCAGGTTTGGATGTAACATCTGTTGCAGGTGCATTGTAAACATTGCGATCACCAGATGGTATTTTCACCACTTCTGGATCGGGTAATTTTACAAGCCAACGGCTGTCATTAATCGGCGTAAATTGCACCCGCTTGGGGTCTATAGTATAGCCTGGGTTGATTTCGACAACGATGCGGGTTGTTTCTTGGTCAAACTGTCCCACACGAATTGAGCGAACTGCTCCGCCAAAATTTTGCGTGACTTGGGGACGGCCAAATACAGTTTGTGGTAGATCAATTACTAGACGAGTAGGGTTGAAAAGTAATTGTGCCTTCGGTTGCACAGCACCCATCGTATTGATTTCTAGCTGGTTTTGATTGGCATCAAAACGCCAAGAATCTAGCCTCGCTGCCAACGTTGGTGATGCTAGCAACAAAACAGTTCCTAACGTACCAGATATTAACCAATTTAGATTCAAAGTCATTTCTGCTGATTCACATTCATGGGAGTAGTTAATATTTCAACATATTGGTAAATTGTCACACTTGCATCACCTAAAATGAATTTTTATGCCTATTTGAGCTTGAACATTGCTATTAAGACCTAAACTTAAGAGCATCAAATTTGCTACAGGCTTTGATTTTGCTAGCGATCGCATCAGACCACAACCACAAAAAATCACCAGAATTGACTTTAAGCAGTAAATCCCAGTCAGTAAAACTTGAATTAGTCAGGTAATTGAGTTCAAGTTATGCGATCGCTAGCAAAAGTTGTGAGTACAGAGTCTCAGTAAAAAATACTAGTCTCTATTCCCTTGCTCATACTTGGTGTATGCCGTTCATGACTACTACTTACTTCTTCACTGCTGAAAAAATAACCAACGAAAGATAGTAAAACAGGGAAAAGCTAGCAACCGATCAGAGGACAAATACTGGTCTGAATGAGAAAAAACCAAATTAACAATCTTACGGGACGGACACTCAAAGCTATAAGTTTCCCATGACTATAGGAAAATACTCAAGTACATTGAGAACTATAGATCACGGAATGCTACGTAGCCAACACCAAGAGCGATCGCATTTAAGCTGACTGAGTTCTGAATCATTACAACTCAGAACACAGTCTTAATCTACCTCAGTAGATAATCAACAGGGTGTTTCTACTTAAGAATCCAATTAACTCTCTGAAGAATCCGGAGCCGATTCTAAATTAGCGACATCTGGCGATTGTGCGGTGATCAACTGAGGTTGTTCGATGGTTAAGGATGTAGCACCAGCACCATCTAATACCAATTTCTCTGTATCTGTTGTTTTGCTAGCTGGATCTGGAAAGACAAACCGTAACAACGGTGGCGCTAAAAAGGTTGTCAAAATTACCATCATGATAATTGCTGCTCCCAGTGGTTTGGAGAGTGCCCCACTAGCAGCACCAACACCAGCAAATACTAATCCTACTTCGCCTCTGGGAATCATCCCCACACCAATGGCTAAACGGTTGATTTCTGGCTGACCAAACACTGTTAAGCCTGTAATTACTTTTCCAATAATGGCTACGATAATCAGGAAACTAGCCATGATTAAACCTTCCCGATTAGTGGGAATAGCAGGGTTTAATACACCCAAATCAGTTTTTGCACCGACAGTGACAAAGAAAATTGGCACTAACATATCGGCAATGGGAATGACTTGCTTTTGCAATTCTTTACGCTTATCTGTCTCTTCCAAGACTAAACCAGCCGCAAAAGCTCCCAAAATTGCTTCTAATTGGATTACAGCAGCGAGATATGCCATGACAAAGGCAAAGATGAATGCTGGAATTACCAATTCACCCCGCGTTTTGAGACGGTTGACAATTCTTACAAAAGAACTATTGAAAAAATTGCCTAGCAAAATTGCACCCAGCAGGAAAGCAGTTGCACTGATAATTAGAAAAATGACTTTAGTGACATCTACTTCACCATCTTTAGCCAAGCTAGCAACCACTGCCAAGACAATAATTCCTAGTACGTCATCAATTACAGCCGCACCCAGAATAATCTGCCCTTCTTTAGAATTGAGTCGCCCAATTTCTGAAAGTACCTTGGACGTAATCCCAATACTTGTAGCAGTCAACGCTGCGCCAGCAAAAATTGCTGGAACAGCATCAATACCAAACAAAGTCATCAACCCCACAGTACCAGCCGCAAAAGGTGCTACTACCCCGACGACTGCAACAATCGTGGCTTGGATACCAACCGCCATTAAGTCTTTTAAGTTCGACTCCAAACCAATTTCAAATAGCAGAACAATTACACCTAGTTCTGCTAAGACAGAAATCACTTCTGAGTGTGCTGCAAACACACCATCAGCAGCTTGTGGAGTTAACCCAGCAGTAGATTGTAGGAAGGCAATAATTAAAGAACTAGAACTATCTGTACCACCTTCAGGAAATACTAAAAGGTGCAACACAGAGATACCGACGACAACACCGCCTACGAGTTCGCCTAAAACTGGGGGTAAACCAACCCTGTTAGATAACTCTCCGCCAACTTTGCTAGCGAAGTAAATTACCACTAAACTCAGCAGCACTGCTGCCATTACCATTGAACTGTCTACTGTTTCTGTGGCGCTGGCCAACAGGGGAACAGAGGAGCTGATTGCATTTAAAAACTGCATTGGTTCTGCAAAAATCTTTCTCTTTAATTTTTACCTGTTTCCACGAGAAGGCTGCCGCTATCTCTTGAGATTAAGGCAGAAAGCAGGGGGAGAGGAAATAATATTTAGTTACGCAAGATGTGAATAGAAACCTTATTCTTACGTAACTTTTCACAAGAGTGTTAAATTTTGCTGTCTGCTAACTGCATTAAGCGTTGCCAATAGGATTCCGAAACTGGGACGACAGATAATCTAGGGAGTCTTAGTAAGTCAAAGTCTATAAAAAAGCTGTCTTGCTTGATTTGGGCTAAGGTAACGGGCTGTTTGACATTGTTGACTGCCCTTACATCTACAACTGCACGTTTGGCATCATTTAATGCTGGATCAGCGTAAGGTTGACTGACTATCTCTGCTACACCTACAACCTGCCGTTCTCTACCTGTATGGTAAATCAAAGCCAAGTCACCAATCACCATTGTTCGCAGATGTTTCAACGCTAGAGGATTGTTGACTCCATCCCAAACTGTACTGCCTTCTGTTGCTAAATCAGAGTAGGAATAATTATCGGGTTCAGTTTTCAGCAGCCAATACGCCATCAAAATCTCCACAGTCAAACAATTTTAGATTTTAGATTTTAGATTTTGGATTGACCCCGTAGCGAAACAGGGGCTTGAAGATTTTATATTGATTCCACAGCAAAACGGCGGCTTGTACCATCAATGAATTATTGGTTAGGTGTAATTTTTTTAGTTTCAAAAAATGAAACCATTTCCGTTTTTGACTGTAACAGTGTCAAAGTATAAACATACAAATCGTATCTATTCAATCCCATAAGAATTGTGAAAACTTAGTGGTGGCGGTTGACTATGCACAGTTAACCGTTAAATCTTGATTGTTAGATATGCTCTATGACAAATATCCGAGATAACTTTTTTGAGGAGTGCAAATTTTATGTTGAGAGCCGCTTTATCATCCGGTTCACGGTTTAATGTTGGCAATTTTTGTAAAACCCTACCTTTAGCTTTGCTTGTCTGTGTAACTTTTATACAGCCAGGGTTAGCCCAAGAAAAAGAAAAATTGTGGCGTACACTGACTGTGAGTGGTCGTGGTATGGAATCAATTCCTACTACCTTATCTTTAGTTAACTTAGGGGTAGAAATTCAGGGTAAAACAGCCCAGGATGTACAGCAAGAAGCAGCCCAGCGTTCAGCAGCTGTAGTGGCGCTACTCAAGAGCCGGAATGTAGAGAAATTACAAACCACAGGTATTCGTTTGAATCCAGTTTATAGTTATACCAATAACGTGCAGCGAATTACTGGGTATGCTGCTAGCAATACCGTTAGTTTTCGGATTGCAATCGAAAAAGCTGGCCCCTTATTGGATGAAGCTGTAAAAGCTGGTGCTACACAAATTAATGGTATTAGTTTTGTGGCGACTGATGAAGCGATCGCAGCTGCTCAAAAGCAAGCACTCAAAGAAGCTACCCAAGACGCGCAAGCACAAGCACAAGCAGTTTTCGGTTCCTTGGGTTTGACATCTAAAGAAATAGTAAGCATTCAAGTTAACGGTGCGAGTGCGCCCCCACCATTACCCGTTTTATACCGTGCTGAGTCTGCGAAACTAGCTCAAGCTGATGCTGCAACTCCCGTCATTGGTGGCGAACAGCAAGTAGAAGCATCAGTGACATTGCAAATTAGTTATTAGTCAAGAGTCAACACTCAAAAGTCCAGTGTCAAATTATATTGACACTGGACTTTTGACATTGGACTTTTTTAAGTCTGATTTAAAAATGTTCTGGGGATGAATCTGACATATCCCCATCTCCATCTCGCTTGGAACCTAATAAATCTAGTTGGTCTACTTGTATAACTGGTGATGAACGGGTGGCTCCGGTTTGGCGATCGCTCCATGTGTCAAACTTTAAGGAGCCTTTAATAGCAATTTGTCTGCCTTTACGCACATAGTTACCTGCTACCTCGGCAGTTTTTCCCCATAGTTCCAAATTAAACCAGTCGGTATGTTCTCCATCTCTAGTGCGCCGATTCACAGCTAAAGTTAATTTACACTTGACACTACCAGACTCGAAATATTTTATATCTGGGTCGGTGCCTACACGACCAATGAGGGTGACAACATTTATGCTCATGTGCGTTACCTTTCAGTACATACGTACTTATTTATTCTGAATTCCATCATAGCGAATTGTGAAAGTGTTGAAAATATGTTAAAGAATTAGCAATATAGTTGCGTCTAAAAATGATACAAATTACTCAGAAGATTGTAGAAAAGTTTACGGATATACTGAGTCAATCACAGAATATCGAAAAATAGAACGACTGAGTTGTCGTAAAGATTGCCAAAAGTTATTGAAAAAAATAGCCTGCTTTACTGGACTCAGGATCAAAAACATAATAGAATCCAGCACGATTAACTTAACCATTTTAATCATCAAGTATTGCAAATAGGGGGCGTAGGACGCGTGGGTCTTTTCAGGAACTTTCGCTCATCGTGGGATATGGGTATCGACCTCGGTACTGCTAATACCCTCGTTTATGTATCTGGTAAAGGTATTGTACTCCAAGAGCCTTCGGTAGTAGCAATCGATCAAAACGAAAAGATTGCACTGGCTGTAGGCGAAGAAGCTAAAAAAATGCTCGGTCGTACACCAGGAAATGTGATTGCGCTCCGCCCTTTGCGGGATGGTGTAATCGCTGACTTTGATACAGCCGAGCTGATGTTGAAAAGCTTTATTCAACGCGTTAATGAAGGCAGATCGTTGATTTTACCCCGGATTGTCATTGGTATTCCCAGCGGTGTGACGGGTGTAGAAAGACGAGCAGTGATGGATGCAGCTACCCAAGCTGGCGCTAGAGAAGTTTATTTAATTGATGAACCAGTCGCTGCGGCTATTGGTGCAGGACTCCCAGTTGCTGAACCAACTGGCAACATGATTATTGATATTGGTGGCGGTACTACAGAAGTAGCAGTACTTAGTCTTCAAGGTACAGTTATTAGTGAATCTGTTCGCATTGCAGGTGATGAACTAACAGACTCCATCCTGCAATATATGAAGAAAGTTCATAATTTGGTGATTGGAGAACGTACTGCGGAAGACATAAAAATTCGCATCGGTTCTGCTTATCCCACCAATGATGATCATGATGCGATTATGGAAGTCCGAGGCTTACATTTACTGTCTGGTTTGCCTCGAACTGTGACTATTAAAGGCCCAGAAATTCGTGAAAGTATGTTGGAACCGCTATCAGTAATTATTGAAGCGGTGAAGCGGACATTAGAACGGACACCTCCGGAACTAGCAGCTGACATTATTGATCGAGGAATTATGCTTGCTGGTGGTGGTGCTTTACTGAAAGGATTAGATACTCTCATTAGCCATGAAACAGGTATCGTCACACATATTGCTGCCGATCCTTTATGTTGTGTGGTTTTGGGAACGGGTCGTGTGTTGGAAAACTTCAAACAGCTGGAACGGGTATTTAGCGGTCGTTCTCGCAATATGTAATAAAAAATATCAGATATTGAGTTCTAAATACGTAGAATTCACTATCTGATATTGGGTTTCCTATAAATAGAACCCAAAATTCTTCACAATATTCAAAGATATAAAAATCGGGTATGGATAGATGGTTATCTTACGTCGTTGGTGGGAACGCAAAGGTCTACAAATTGGATTAATCGCTCTGGTCTTAAGTAGCGCTTGGATTTTACGTCAAACCCAAGGAGCGCTACTACTGGAGATGTATCAAACGATTACTCGTCCTTTGCAAATGTTGCAGACGGGGCCTACTCCAGAAGAACGCTTGAAAGATGCGCGGACACTGGAGTTGCAAACGCGTATTGCTGATTTAGAAAGTCAAAATAAAAAGTTACAAAATTTGTTGGGATACGTAGAGAAGGAGCCAGCTACTTCTCGCCCAATTACAGCGCGTGTAGTTGGACGCAGCGCTGACCATTGGTGGCAGCAAATTACCTTGAATCGCGGCTCAAATGGGGGAATTCAAGAAGGTTATATTGTGAGGGCAGAAGGCGGATTGGTAGGTTTGGTAGAAAGCGTCACTCCTAACACCAGTCGCGTTTTATTAATTAGTGACTTAAAAAGCCAAGTGGGTGTCACCATCGGTCGTACCTCAGCCAAAGGAGTTTTGCGCGGAGATTCTTCAGCGGAAGCAGTGCTGGAATTTTATGAAAAAGTTCCGAATGTGAAGGTAGGCGATTATGTTTCTACCTCCACTTATAGTCAAAAGTTCCCTGCTGGTGTCGCAGTTGGCAGAATTAAATCTTTAGATTTAAAGAAACTTCCGGCTTCAGTTGCAAAAGTTGAACTTTTCCCACCAATTCGATCGCTCGATTGGGTATCTGTATATCCAAAACCCGAAAATCCCATCCCAGCAACAGAAAATCCTCAGCCGACCAACCCAGAACCGCCAAAATCTAATTAATCAGTTTGTAATTCGTAATTCGTAATTCGTAATTCGTAGTTTGTAATTAGAGATAGTTTCAAACGATTATTTACACCAACTGCAATATGAGTGGGTTAAATAGTAACCCACGTTGCACTCAGGTCGAAAACTGCCCAGATGTCAAAAACGCAAACTCTATAATTTTGTTGCGTAAATCCTCATTACGAATTAGAAATTACGAATTAGTAATTAATTCTTACCCTCCCCATAACTGTTGCACCACCATGAAGATGCCTGCATTTACTGGTCGCCGTCCAAATAAGTCAAAACCGTCAGCGCGGAGAGCCAAATTTAAAATCCCGCCACTCGCACGTTGGAATCCCCGCACACGTCAGTTTGTCGATTGGGCTGTGACAGTGGGATCTGTGTTGTTATGTTTGCTGTTGTTACCAGCCCGTTTACCAGGGATGGAACTATTAGGGATTGGGCCGAACTGGTTGTTAATTTGGGTGGTGGCTTGGAGTGTGAAACGCACAGTTTGGTCTGGGGCGTTTGCTGGTATAGTTTTGGGCTTACTTCAGGATGGTATGACATCGCCTAACCCCACTCATGCCTTATCGCTGGGGATAGTAGGAATGTTGACTGGTTTGCTTCAGAAACAGCGTTTTATTGAAGAAGACTTTATTTCTATTGCCTTGATTGTCTTTGTAATGGCAGTTGTTGCTGAGACAATTTTTGGATTGGAGTTGAGTTTAATGGGCGATCGCAAAACTGAATACATCTGGACTTATTATCAGCGCGTTGCTTTAGCTTCTGCTATCCTCAGCAGTCTTTGGGCTCCAGTAGTTTACTATCCCCTGAATCGTTGGTGGCAAGAAATGAAATTATTAGAGCAATCTTAAATTTGCTGCGCCCATTAGTTTTTGGGTGTAGCTAAGATTAGGGAAAACACTATTTTGCAATTAAATAAATCAAGCTGAGGGCACAACAATGTTGTGTCCTTTTGATTTTTCAGCAACATTTAGGCTTGGAAGTGCAATGTTCTTGTTTTGAGCTAGAACATTCTTGTTTTCAAGTGCAACGTTCGTGCTTTTAGGTTCAACTTTCTCGTTTAGAACTCGAAGATTCTCGTTCTGAAGTGCAACGTTCTTGTTTGGAACTGGAACATTCTTGTTTTGATGTGCAAAGTTTGTGCTTTTTGCTTCAAAGTTCTCGTTTAGAACTCAAATGATGCACCTTTGAAGACTTCCCATGAAGAAAATACCAAAATCGTAAGGGCACGGCATCCAATAATTTTCGGTACAACAGATGTCTTATCGGTGCCGTGCCCCTACAGGCGGGATAATTGATTGTTTGGTGTTGCTTTATCTTTAGAACCCCATCCCTAGCCCCATGCCCCAGTAAGTTAAGATCACCAAAAGTAAAACCTGAATATTACTGTGAAAATCTCGCGCAAAAGAGCAGCTAGCGTGGAAAATATTGAGAGTGTTCCCCAAAATTATGGATAATTCCCCTGTGGTCGCTCAAGCAGATGCATCTCTACCTAACTACACTCCAGAAAATACACTTCCAGTTGATTCAGCTGGGAACAAGGTAGGGAGTGATTTTGATTCCCTGATGATGCGGCGGTGTTTGGAACTCGCCCGTCGCGCTTTGGGACGCACTTCCCCAAATCCATTAGTGGGTGCAGTGGTTGTTAAGGATGGGGAAATTGTGGGCGAAGGGTTTCATCCCCGTGCTGGTGAACCTCATGCGGAAGTTTTTGCGTTGAGAGCAGCGGGAGAAAGCGCTCGCGGTGCTACAGTCTATGTCAGCCTCGAACCTTGCAACCATTACGGGCGCACTCCCCCTTGCTCGGAAGGTTTGATCAATGCGGGAGTATCAAAAGTGGTTGTGGGGATGGTAGATCCAAACCCACTGGTAGCAGGTGGCGGGATTGCGCGGTTACGTGCTGCAGGAATAGAAGTTTTAGTGGGCGTGGAAGAAGCAGCCTGTCAGCAACTCAATGAAGCTTTTGTCCATCGTATTCTTTACAAACGCCCTTTAGGTATTTTGAAGTATGCCATGACTTTGGATGGCAAAATTGCTACCACATCTGGTCATAGTGCTTGGGTAACAAATCAAGCAGCCCGCGGTGAAGTTCATCAACTACGGGCTGCTTGTGATGCTGTGATTGTGGGCGGTAATACTGTGCGACAGGATAATCCTTACTTAACTAGCCATCAGGTAGGAGCCCATAATCCCTTGCGGGTAGTGATGAGTCGCCATCTCGACTTGCCAGAAAATGCTCACCTGTGGGAAACAGAGGAAGCTCCTACTTTAGTGTTAACGGAGGTAGGCGCTAATCCGAATATTCAAGAAATGTTACGGCAAAAGGGTGTGGAAGTGGTGGAGTTCACGTCACTCACACCAGATAATGTCATGGGGCACTTGTATGAGCGGGGTTTTTGTAGCGTTCTGTGGGAATGTGGTGGTACTTTAGCTGCAAGTGCGATCGCACAAAGAGCGGTGCAAAAAATTCTTGCCTTTATCGCTCCGAAAATCATTGGTGGTAGTCATGCTCCCACACCTGTAGGCGATTTGGGTTTTACCACGATGACTGAAGCTTTAACTTTAGAAAATGTTCGCTGGCGTGTAGTTGGTTCTGATTGCTTGGTAGAAGGCTATTTACCCCGACAACATCAATAGCCATAGCCTAAATTTACTGCCCTCACATCACATTGAGGACTAAGATATTGCGATCGCTCTCCTCTTAACACTGTCGTTCATAAGCTAAATCGCGAATCAAAGACAAACGAGATTGTATGTAATCACACAGAAAATCCGTTTCTTTCGGTTCTAACAATGCTTGGGTGTTGGTTTGTTTGACTAACCATTGCACCAAAGTAGCATCGTCTAGCTGTAATAGGGTCTTGGTTTGCGCGGTTTCAACCACAGACCATAGCTGACGCATAATCGTAGGAGTCATCAGACCTCAATTTCATTATTAGCTTTAGCTGTTTTCAGATTACACAATTCCAGCAGCAAATAACGGAATGAATGTCGAAGCTGAGATAAGTATTATTAAAACCTTAATAAACTGATTTATTTCTTTATAAACGTTCAGAATCAGTTATTTAAATTGACAAATTCTTTTGAAGATTTGACTAATATTATACAGTATATATGCTTAATTATACTAGTGTTGTTTGAAAAAACAAAAGTTAGTGCAATTGCCTACAACCAAACACAATTACATAAGAATTGGTATAATTTTCGACTTTATAATTGCTGCTGGTAATAAATCTCTATTGCGCCTACAGCTTTTAATAAGGGTGAATCTAAATTCTCAATCCAATCAGCAACTTCCCGCGCCAAGCCTAATGTGACAGTTCCACCTGAAGGTTCAAGGCGATCGCTAATCGTTGCAGCTTTAATTTGCTTTAGTTGATTGATTAAGTTATTTAATCTATCTGAAGAGGGATATCCAGTATCAAGCATTGTGTTTCCTACATCCAGCGCTCGATCAATCAGCTTCAGAAATTCTACTTTTTTTGCTTCCATCTTTTTTAATTAGAGATATTGGTAAATAATGTTGCGATCGCCGTTCCTGAGAAATCCAGTTTTTGGATGCTGGGAACCAATATTCAAAATTGCGATCGCAACTTTGTACAAATTTTATCTGGCAGTAATGAATTTAGCGCCCTTGATAAGGGAGTTCCAGAAAATAAATTATCCCACTTTCAGAGGAACAAATTCTTTCTCCTCTGCTGACATAGCGTAAAGCCTACGGCATAGCTACGCTTAACGCGTAGCGTCCCGCAGGGATGGAATATTTTTTTAATTAGAAGTCTGTAAGGGACACTTAAATTCTGCTACTTGCAATGGGGTTCCTTCAGACCATGTTAAATTTGGATCTTTGGAATTCTGAATAAATATTTGCTGTCCGCCACCTGGATAACATTGTGATGGTTCTTGAGGCGCGACTATTCCTTGATAAACTTTTGTTCCTGCAGGGACAGTGACTGTTAACATTATTTTCGCTTGGTTGCCCCATTCTTGTTTTAAGGCTAATTTTCTAATTACTTCTACATTATTGTTGTAAAGATTGGTGGTGAGATATCTACCAAATTTATTACTATCACTACTGAAGTAACGGTAGTAAGTTTTAGCTTCTGTGAGTTCCACTTCTTGACATTCAGATTTTAAAAATGTTACAGCAATGTCTGTGGGTAACGGGCAAGTAGAAACAGAAGTAGAAGTAGAAGTATTAGCCTGTGCTTGTAAGTTAGCTTGGTTTGCAGCTTTATTTTGAGCCAAGCTACTGCTAGTCAGAGTAGTAAGGGAGAGAGAGCATAAAGCAAGGGTGGTAAACAAAGGCTGGTATTTTGCCATAGTGGTTTTGAAATCAAAAACTCATTGTTGTTAGTATATAGTTATACCTTTATTGATTAAATTTGTACAGGACACCTGTAAGTAAATAGTGGATATCTTCAATCACATATAAAAAATAGCTCCCCGAATTAACATCGGGAAGCTGAAAGGTTAACCAAAGCAAACTTTAGCGAAGATTACTCATGATACTCAACCCAGCTATTCGCTGTTTCTGAAACCCTTACTTTGAGTTCTACATTTGGCGGTAACTGCTGCTTAGTTCGGTCATAAATATACTTGGCAATCATCTCAGCAGTAGTTTCATATTCTGGAGGTAAGACTTCATTAAGCACGCAGTGGTCGAGTCCTCCTTTAGTTACATCTTGTTTCGCCCAACGCAAAGTTCTAAAGTCAGCCACCATAACCGGATGTGGACAAAATTCCGAGGAGTGAAGTTGTGATGATTTTGCCTCCATTCTGACTTTATAGGTATGCCCATGCATCCGGCCACAAGGGCCATCGTAATCTTTGATGTAGTGAGCGCTATCAAATGTAAATTCTGTTACTAGTTTCCATTCGGGCATTTTGCAATCACCATAACGAGTGCTAAGTCAGGAAGCAATTTCAACTTAGCACACAGCAAACCTGCCCCATCAGGTTGTCAGTTACGTATTCCATAACTACAGGTTGTTGACTATAGCGTCCTGATTGCTGTTCGAGAAGCGATCGCCTTTGTAAAGACAAAAGTGCTTCTAATAATTCTCCTTCAGAGATTTGCGGTACAACATCTTGTTGTAATTCCGTTAGCGTTACCCAGGTTTGTTTGAGTGCTAGGGAGTACATGACTTGCTTTTCGTTAGCAGACAGGCGGTGAAACTGTTGCTCTAAAATTACCCAAATATCACCGAAAACAACTGGCCCTTGCTGTAAAAATTGGGAAATATCGCCATCAAATAAGCTCTGGATAGTCGTTGCAGCAATTTTCAATGCTAAAGGATTACCTGTATAAGACTGAATTAGCTGCTTAGTTTCGGCTGCTGAATTGGCTAATCCTTTACTGGAGAGGATTTGCTGCGATTCTAATTGTGGTAATCCAGTTAATTGAAGCGATCGCACTGGCAAAGTTTCACCTTCCCTTGCTGTAAATCCGCTAGGAGTCTCTCTAGTAGTAAATATCAAGCAACTTTGATGTAATTCGTCTCCTACACGCCGCAAAAGTTGACCATATCCCTCATATCCAGGGGAATAATGTCCTGCTGTTTCCCCTTCTCGAAAAATCGATTCAATATTATCCAGCAAAATCAAGCAGCGTTGGGAGCGTAAATACTTGATTAAGCAGGAGATTTGACCATCTGTGGTCTCTGGTAAATTTTCTTCTGTCTCTTGCGAGAGAAACAGAATTAAATCCGCCAGAAGAGCAGAAATTGGTGGACGATTGCGAAGACTACGCCAAATTAAAAAATCAAACTTACTCTGTAACTGTTCTGCTACCTTCACAGACAAAGCTGTTTTACCTATTCCCCCCATTCCTAGCAGCATTACTAAGCGGCATTTTTCTTGGATAATCCACTTTTCCAGTAATGCTTGTTCTGCTTTGCGTCCATAAAAAATTGAAACATCTATCGCTTCTCCCCAATCTTGACGGCGCTGGGGTTTTGCATTGGGAAATGCTGTAATGCTAGATCCTGCTGATTCTGCTGGTACAAGGTTGGCATAATACCTTCGCAGCACTGTTTTAACGTTACTTTTAGCGATGTTTTCTCCCAGTGCTTTTGAAAGTGTCTGCCATAACCGAAAGCCTACATCTCGGATGTAATCATCGTCATAACCTGAGCTTTCAGCAATTTCTGCATAGGTATATCCTTTCCAGCACAATCGCAATACTAACTCTTGAATGTTACTTAAATGCTTTGTCTGCAACACTCTGTCTAATACCAGCATTGCTTGCTCGAAAGTTAATTCTACGGCTGTCACATAAGGTCGTCCTACTAAAGCTGCACTAACCTATCAACGCTTCATCAAGATTTTATGCAGTCAACCCATCAATTTACATTTCTTAGCAAATTGGGTAATTGGTCATGGGTAAAACCGATTGCTCCTTTGCTTCCTCATCCCTCGCATCCCCAGTCCCCAGTCCCCAGTCCCCACTTAAAAATCCCCTCAGTGATATAGGGAAATCTAAAATATCACTAAGGGGATAGTTTTTATCAAAAAAATTTCTCCAGTATTTCACACCACTTAACCCCTTGATCAAAGCAGGTAATATGTTATAATCATCTGCGTTGATTAGTGGTTATGCTCAAAAACGGGGCGCAGCATTAGTAGTAATCGTGTTGTGGTTCCGGTTCTGGTTGAGTCATTGCAAAGTTTGATGCGTCGTAAAGGTAGCGGCTTGCTTCCTCTTCTAAACGATGAATCAGATAAGGCTCGATCGCGTTGCCATGCCGCAGAGCGGCGAGATATCCATCCAAATACATCCGCATATCATCCATGCGATAACCACGATTCCATAGCTCGACGAAGGCGTCGGTCAGTCTTTGGTAATAGCGGATGGTTTGTGTGTCTTGGAGCATAACTGCTGAATTAATCTCTTTGGAATGAGAATTGTAAATGATTCACGCGGAAATGTGAAGTGTCACTTTCCCCCTGGCATTGAGTCAAAATCAATATCTCTGTTTTGGGCATTACCCTCCAGCAGCTACAACGTATTTAGATCCTATTCCAGAAAATCGAGAATAAGATTATTTGGTAAGCTATTTTTATAATTTACTTTTAGTAACATCTCAGCTTTATCTGTGTAAGTCAACACTAAACTGATGCAAGGTGCAATCTGTTTTCACCATCAAGCTGAAATATAAGAAACATAAATAGCTAAGGGTTGGCTTTTTGGTGATTTAGTTGTGCTGCATTACTGCGTTGTAGGAGCTTGGATGTTCATCTAGCACTAATTTAAATAATTATAACAAAAATTTAAGAAAATTACTAATTGGCTGGGGCTAAAGCATAAGTTAAACTTCTAGCCACTATTTCTATAAGGAAATATAAAGAGAATAGTAATAGGAGTAACAAAGACTACAAAACCTTGAGACTGGGCTTGTTACTTTGAAATTCATCAACGCTAAGGGGTCTTGCCACCGTGGGTTCGGTTTGTATTGAAATCGTTGAGGGGAATCCCCATCTCAGGTCGTTGCTAGGTTGGCACTTACAACAGTTGGAATATCGAGTACACCAAGCCGCCAGCATTTATCAAGCAAGGGAAGTGTTTTTAAACCAACAACCAACACTGGTAATTCTAGATGCTGATTTACCCGATGGTGATGGCATTGAGTTTTGCCGTTGGTTGCATCGTCAGCAACAACCTTTAATTTTAATGCTATCTGCTCGTAGTAATGAATCTGATATTGTCGCTGGTTTGAAGGCGGGAGCAGATGATTACCTGAGTAAACCTTTTGGAATGCAAGAGTTTCTCGCCAGAGTAGAAGCACTAATTCGCCGCAACCGCACACCAGTAGCACCAGCTTATCTGGATTACGGTTCGCTACAAATTGACTTAGTGCAACGCCGGGTGAGATTTCAAGGGGAGTTTATTGACTTAACGCCCCAAGAATTTAGTTTATTATACGTTTTAGCCCAAGCGGGAGGAGTACCTCTTTCTAGATCCGAGTTACTACGTCGTGCTTGGCCTGACGCTATTGACAATCCCCGAACTATTGATACTCATGTTTTATCGCTGCGGAAAAAAGTTGAACTAGATCCTCGCCAACCTAGTTTAATTCAAACCATCCGCAATGTGGGATACCGATTTAACATGGAAATTTTGAATTCCAATATTCCCAACTCACCAGCAAAGTTGGCTAAAGAGAGATTTAGCAATCAGCGTTCAACCCTTAGTACTCAACGTGTATAGCTGAATCAGCGCAGACAGGAAATTCAAAATTCAAAATTAAGAAATTTCCTATATTTTTGACTTTTGACTTTTGACTCTGGACTCTTAATCAACCCCATTCTTCAGAGGCTTGAGCTTCTGCGTGCATCAAGCTGGTGCGTAAGTTGAACCAGTCTATTTCAGACCCTGGTTGATTTGCCAACAACCGACCTTGTTGTAGGTGTAAAAGTCGGGTGCAAAATTCCTGTGCTAGTTCTAGCTGGTGATTTACCATCAAAATTGTGATGTGATCAGTGGTAGCCAGCTGGGTTAAATTTTCTATAACATGAGACGCTGTCCCAACATCCAAGGCAGAGGTTGGCTCATCTAATAATAAGATTTTTGGTTGGATAACTAAAGCACGTGCGATCGCTACTAGCTGTCGTTGTCCAGCAGAAAGTTGCACTTCAGTCCTTCCCAACCAGTCACTAGGGATACGCAGTTGTTCTATCCAATGACTTACTCGTTGCTGAATTGTCTGTTTGGATAAACCACGCAAAACTAGTGGATAAGCTAAAGCTTGCTCAACTGTCATCCCTAAAAGCTTAGACTCTTGCAATACCAGTGTCACTACCTGGCGTAACTGGAGTATAGGAATTTGGCGATATTCCTGATTTTCCAGAAATATTTTGCCATTAGTTGGCTCAATCAGGCGGTTTATCAGCTTGAGTAAGGCTGTTTTACCTCCGCCTGATGGGCCGACAATCGCAATCCGTTCTCCAGCGAGTACCTCAAAACCCATATCCTGCAATATTGGGTATCCTTGATGATTGCTGGAAATTTGGGTTTTGAGCTTTGTAAATAGATTGACTTGCTCTAACCTGAGTGCGGCTTTAGGGGTGACATTATCCAAATTCAAGTTGCTGGGGAAAGGGTCAATATAATTCGTAATTGATAATTCGTAGTTAATCTTACTGGACTTGAAAGAAGAAATAAATATTTATTTTTTCCTTCAATACCCTGATTTGCTATGCCTTGTTAATTACGAACTACGAATTACGAATTAGTAATTATTGATTTAAGGCTGTGGTGATAGTCCAGCTATCTACCAACAGTAATAATAACGTGAAACCTAACAAAATTATATACATCCAAGGCTGGGCTAACGGGCGAACATCTGTAGTATCTATACCCGTTTTTTCTTGTACTTGTCTTACCAGCTTGGCAAATCCAGCTACACGCACTGGTAATAAATAAGCTTGTCCTGACTGGCTGAGAAAATAATATACTATGCCTCCTTGGCCTGTGGTACGAGGTTTTAATTCTTTGACATCAGACCAGTTTAATAACCAACCTTTCCGAAAAAATCGCGGTACCCAGACAGAATAAGTCACTTGAATTCCTTGGTCATCTAAAATGACTCGTTCTGTTAATACTGCATACAAAGCAATAAAACCAATCCCAATTCCTAGCCACAATAAAGCTGGTGGTGTAGGTGCTGCTGTTACCTGCGCTAAAAATGGTAATGGAACTGTGAGTGCTAAGTATAAACTCAGCAGCGTTATTCTAATCAACGGTGAGAGACGGAAAACAGAAGGTGAGGTGTTAACTAAGTTTGCAGTCACGGCTCAATTACAATCGGTTACTTTTATTTCATCCTAACTAAGGACTGAGCCAGCCGTTAATTTCCGTTTGGGTTAAAGAGCTTTCTTCGTAACATTGCTCATAAATATAGTAAGCACTTTAGCGCTCTCTTCAGGGCTAAAGTGCTTCCTAATTTCTAGGCTTACTTTTGCGATCGCATCCTTAATAGTACTTATATACTAATAAGCTCAAGAATTAAGGTAAATACTTTTGCACGACACTCCAACCTGTGAGTGATACCCAAGCAAAACCTATAAACAGAATAATATTTGTGCCTACGTGTAAAGTTCTAACCCAAGGTCTTTCGGGACTGATTTGGGTAGCACTAAAAGCAGATAGCAAAACTAAAGCTACTACTACCAACCCAGCAGCCAAGTGAGATGAATGTCCTAGTGAACCGAAATGGCCCAATGTGCCAATAATACCAATTGCCAGTAGTAGTAGCACCAAACCGACCATACTAATGCCGATTGTATAGTGGAGCGATCGCATCCCCAAATTTCCTCTATTTAAGAAAGGTAAATTAGGGGGATTTTGCGAACTTCTCGCTTTAAACATCCAAAAGCCGGTGGTCGCTAACATCACGTATGCTAGCAAGGATAACCCCATTGACCAAGCCGCTATTTTCCACAACCAAAGAAAAGAAGGCAAATTCATACATTGATTGTAGAAGAGAAAGGGTCATGGGGGCTGGGTAGTGGGTATTGAGGACTGGGGATTGGGGATGAGGTACTGAAGATTGAATAGGAGAAAGAAGGCAAAGGGGACAAAAAAATACACTATGTAATGTGTAAATTTTCTCAAATTTATTTCCTAATACTTGTTAAAACTTTTCTCTAACCAAATACCAAACCACTACTCAACAAAAAAGGCTGCTGGCTTCAGCAACCCCTAATTTTGAGAAAATTTTTTTAATCAACGGAAGCTAAACCAGCGATTGTTAAAGGTTTTGTTGTATCGTCAGTTTTTGTATTAATTGGCTGCACTATTGGTGTTTTATTGATAGAGTCTATTGCTACTGATGAGCTGCTACCCAATTCATAAGTACCATCCTCATTAATTGCAAGGCGAACACACGGAATAGTATCCGATAATATTGCGCTTGCCATCATCCCCGTATGAATTTCCATTTGAGCTTCTTTGGGGGCTTCAAACACGAGCCGTTGTCCAGGAAAAACAACCCTTTCAAAATACCAATTAGGAATGTTGGAGATGCGGGCAACCTGGATTTTGCTCGTGGCATTTACGTAGCAGCAGAGAACAGTTCCTGATTGCTCAGGTGGTAGTGGATCTAATATTTGAGCCATAACTGCTGAGGAGCTTTACGCCACAATTTTACATTACATAAGTAAAAGTAACACTGGGCGATCCCCATAAGCTGTAACTCCGACTACCAACTGCACATTTCTGCAATATTTCTATCTAAAGATATGTATAAGTTGTGAAACTTTTGTAAATATATCTAATTTTTCTATAATTATACACTATAAAGGAAGATCTTGTATATGCATTCCTTGATAAACAAGTTGTTATATAACTTCTTTAATCGCAGAAATTGAGTTTAGAAGATGACAATGATCCCGCGATCGCTAGGCTGGATTACAAGTAAATTTTTTTGAGCGACTAATTCCCAGAGTTATAGATGAGGATCATCGCTTAAGGAATAGACTCAATGTTATGGTAAAGCTATAAGCAAAAAATCTTCATAAACCAAACCTATGGCTATCATACCTACTGGTATGCCGAGCAATTTTTGCTATTTCAAAAGTTACCAGTAGGGAATTCGCTTTGAGCGAGACATAGCTTAAATGTTAAGTGCGATCGCGCTCGAATAAAGCAGCCTAAATCAATACATACAGTTAACAACTGGATGTTTTTTCACTCACTTTCCCCACAGAAACGGCAAGATGGCAGTTAACGCAAGCACAATGGAAAATCGAATTCTTTACGTTCGCCTTCCCTGTAACCCCATCTTTCCCATTGGGGTTGTCTACCTTAGCGATCATGTCCACAAACAGTTTCCTAATATTGAGCAGCGTATCTTTGATTTGGGATGCGTACCACCTCTAGACTATGCTCAAGCCCTAGAGCGCTGTATCGATGAATTTAAGCCCACACTGCTAGTATTTTCTTGGCGAGATATCCAAATATATGCGCCAGTTGGCGGTCGTGGTGGCAACCCGTTACAAAACGCTTTTGAATTCTACTACGCGAAGAATCCGCTGATAAAATTACGCGGGGCTTTGGGTGGCTTGCGAATTTTCATTGCTTACTATGTAGAGTTATGGCGCAATCTGGGATTAATTAAACGTGGCTTAAAACGCGCCCAGAAGTATGCGAAAACGGCGCGTGCAGTTGTTGGTGGTGGTGCAGTTAGCGTATTTTACGAACAGTTGGGTAAAAGCTTACCTGCAGGCACAATTATTTCTGTAGGTGAAGGAGAAACCCTCTTAACTAAATTTTTAAGTGGTAAAGAGTTTCGTGATGAACGCTGCTATGTAGTAGGAGAAGCCCAACCCAGACAGCGCTTAATTCACGAACAACCTACACCTTTAGAAAAGACTGCTTGTAACTACGACTATATCGAAAGCATCTGGCCAGAATTTAACTATTATCTCCAAGGGCAAGACTTTTATATTGGTGTCCAAACCAAACGCGGATGTCCTCATAACTGCTGTTATTGTGTCTACACCGTAGTTGAAGGTAAACAGGTACGCATTAACCCAGCCGATGAAGTAGTAGCGGAGATGCGTCAATTATACGATCGCGGTATTCGTAACTTCTGGTTTACCGATGCCCAATTCATCCCCGCCAGAAAATTTATCGATGATGCAGCAGAATTGTTACAAAAAATCGTCGATTCTGGGATGACAGATATTCACTGGGCAGCATACATCAGAGCCGACAATCTCACACCCGAACTGTGTGAATTGATGGCGAAAACTGGGATGAATTACTTTGAAATTGGAATTACCAGTGGTTCTCAAGAACTCGTGCGAAAAATGCGAATGGGTTACAACCTGCGTACAGTCTTGCAAAACTGTCGCGATTTAAAAGCTGCTGGTTTCAATGACTTAGTTTCTGTCAACTATTCCTTTAATGTTATTGATGAACGTCCCGAAACCATCCGTCAAACCATAGCCTATCACCGCGAACTCGAACGCATTTTTGGCGCAGATAAAGTTGAACCAGCCATTTTCTTTATTGGATTGCAACCCCACACCCACTTAGAAGAATATGCTTTCAAACAAGGTATTCTCAAACCTGGGTATAATCCTATGAGCTTAATGCCGTGGACAGCCAAAAAACTCCTGTGGAATCCAGAACCCTTGGGTTCATTTTTTGGTGAAGTCTGCTTGCAAGCTTGGCAACAAAACCCCAACGATTTTGGACGTGAAGTCATGAAAATCTTGGAAGAAAAATTGGGTTGTGCTGATTTAGAAGCAGCACTATCTGCGCCAATGGAGAAAAACGACAAACAATTGGTAGGTGTTTAATTAAGCATCTGGGGTAGGCTTTTTGCCTACTCCAAATTTGAGACTTGCATCTTCAAAACCAACCCACAACCAAACAAGAACATCTGCCTTTCCCATGCCCCATGCCCAATGCCCATTGCCCCATCCCCAATTTACGTAAGCTCACTTTTGTATAAATATTCAGACTTTTGGTCTGTAGCGTAATTCATACAGCAAAAAGTAAACTGAAAAAGTTATAGCCAAAATTAAAATTTTTTATCTTACGCCCACCTTCGCGGTTGATTTAAACAAACCCCATGTTAGAAGGCTCCATACTCCAACAATTAGAAAGTAATCATCGCCGTAGCGTTAGACCAATTCGCTTCGGAGTGTATTACAAAAATACCCTAGTTGCCTTGTGTCATGCCTTGGAAGACCATATTCTCAAAGACGATGGTCAACCCTTAGTGATTACTGCCTTCCAACGAGGTAAATGGTATCTCCAAGAAGCAGAAAGATACGCAGACATCGCCCAAAAAAGCGGCCAAATTGTCATTATGGCTGCCCCCGATGCTGGTTTTGCGGAACATACTACCAGCAAACTACCCAATGTAGAGATAGTAGCTTTAGAGCCAACCGACCCTGTAGCTCAAGAGTGGCATTTAATTATCTTGTCACCTAACTACACAGCAATGGTAATTTGTCAAGAATTATCGGAAGCTGATTATGGCAGTGGTGGGCTACCTGGATCAGACTTAGAGCGTAAATTCTATGGCTTATGGACATTTGAGCCAGAGTTAGTTAGAGAAACAGCAGAATTAGCGATCGCTCATATTAAACCATTAAACCCAGAACTAGCAGACAAGTTAACTGCCTATAAAGATGCCATTAAGCCTAGTCTTGTCACGCCAGAAGATTTGAGTGCAGTTGTTTCCCTTGTCGTTGATTACCTCCAGACTGGGCAGGAAAATTTACCCGTTCCCACAGCGCTACGTCAGCAAGTACTAGACAACAACTTGGTTTCTAACGAGATCCAAGCATTCTTGCGGATGGCGCAATTAATAGATTTGGCAGATATTAATAACCCAATGGCCGCGGCGGAAGTCGTAGCCCTGTCCGAAACAGTAGGACAATTATTAAATCTCCCTGCATGGCAAATTAAAAGATTGCGCCTAGCCGCTTTACTGCATCGCATAGATCCTTTACAAAAAGCAGAAAGCGTTCTGGTGCCTGGTAGTTCTAGACGTTACCACGAAGAAGACTCCAATCGTCCCTTAAGCTGTCCCCTAGTACCAGGCGCACAAGTATTGCGAACCATGCCCAGGTTGCGAGCCGTTGCTCAAATTATTACGCATCAAACCGAGTGGTGGGATGGTTCAGGAGAGCCAGCCGGGTTAGCTGGAGATGAAATTCCCCTAGAATCGCGCATTTTAGCCTTAGTTGCAGACTTTCAATGGCGAGTTAATCAGAAAAAATCTCCCCAAATCAGCCGAGAGGAAATTTTTACCCAAGCTTTAGATGAGTGCAAACAACAATCAACCCGCTTTGATCCTAAACTTGTAGATACCCTAGCGTTGTTAGTCATGGGTTTGCAACAAGGATTAGACTTACCTTTAATAGAAACCAAAGTCAGTGCTGGAATGTGGCTAATTGATTCCCGTTGGGATAGTCACAGCAAGAATAGTGAGGAGATTGGTAGTTACCCACAATGAATATTGAAGCTATTAAATTAGGAACTCTCAAACAACTCCCAGGAGCCAATTTAGAAGACGAGGAACTCTCCCAACTTGATTTAAGCCGGATAAATCTTGCAGGCGCTACCCTTGTAGGTGCCAATTTCACTGGTTCCAAATTTGAAGGTGGACATTTAGAAGGCGCAAATTTGATGGGAGCCAACCTTCAAGCCACCGACTTACGGGCAAACCTTATGGGAGCAAACTTGATGCAAGCCGATTTAACTGGTGCTGACTTGCGTGGTAGCAATTTGCGCGGTGCTAACTTTATGGGTGCGACGCTCAGTGATGTGTCATTGACAGGCGCTTTTTTGAGTGGCGCAAATTTGATGAACGTCAATTTACAAGGCGTTGATTTACGCAGTGCTGACTTGCGCGGTGCTAACCTCACAGGAGCAAATCTCAAAGGTGCAGACTTAACCCGTGCTGATTTGCAAGGGGCGTTGTTAAGCGAAGCCAATCTCGAAGAAGCCGATTTGCGTGGAGCAAACTTAGCTGGAGCCAATTTTACTGGTGCAAATTTATTATGTGCTGAGTTAGAAGGTGCGAATTTAAACGGTGTGAATTTAGATAGGGCTTGTGTAGTAGGAACGGTTGTTGAAACGGTTAAGTGAGCAATCTTTTCAGGTAAAGAAACCAAATTTACCTGAAAAACTCACACATGAAATACAACTCGCCATATAACTATTTCATAACCATACCCGCTGAATAGAATAGGCATCAAAAGCTGGATCGCGACTAATCAAAACAAGGCAATTATTCATTGCCTGCGCGACCAAAATCCGATCAAACGGATCTCGATGATGCAAGGGTAAATAACGGAATTGAACAGTATCAGCAAATGTAATAGGAAGAATTGTGATACCCGCAGCTATCAGTTGTGGTTCAATATCTTCAAAAACTCCTTGTAAGGTTAGTTTGCCAATGTTGAACTTGATTGCCATCTCCCAAAGACTGGCAATGCTGAAAAAAACAGTTTTCGCAGATTCAATTTTTTCTTTAGTGGCAACTGGCAAGTTTGTATCATTAGAAACAAACCAGATTAAAGCATGAGTATCTAATAGTAATTTATTCATTCCATATATTCTTTCATATCCTCAAGCGGCTCATCAAAATCATCAGGTAGTGGTAAAACAAACATTTCTTTCATTGTGCCTGCAACACGACGTTTTGTTGTTGGCTGTTCTTGGATAGATTTTTGAGTGTGCTTCTCTATTAAAAACTCAATGTAATGCAATACTTCTGTCTGAAGAGACTCAGGGAGTTCTTCTAATTTTTGTAAAATTAGTGGCTCTATCATGATGTCTTCTCTTGGATAATTGTGAATCAAACCATCACAGCTATAGTGTTTTAATATCAAACACATTTTTGCCAATAGAGTTACCTTGTCCTCTGTATACAGCTTAATGCTTCATGTTCCTGCCTCGCATCCACAAAGCTAATATAGTCATAAATAATACCCCCATTGCACCTTGTAAAGGATTATTATTCACACCTGTAACCCAATCAGGAACTTGCCCAGAATATTTGATTAATCGCCCAATATTAATAATGTAATAGCCCCAAACTAAACCACCATGTAATCCAATTGGTAAGCCAAGTCTGCCTCTACGCCAGCGCTTACCCCATACTTGCGTTAATCCTAATAATACTAAAGCTGGAAATTGCGGTAGTGTATGAATAATTGCCGCTAAAGGTTTAATAAAGTGCAATCCCGCAAATACAATTGCATCTATCCATAAAGAAATAGTTGGGCTGTAATTACGTTCCAATTCATTCAACAACCAACCTCGGAATAATAATTCCTCAGCAAAACCTACACCAAAACCAACAATTAAACCTTCTAAAACAATTTTTAATAAGAAAACTTGCGGTTGTTGCCACACTAACCAACCAAAAGCACCTTGCAATCCAAATACTATCAATACAGTAATTAATCCAATAGCCAAACCACGCAGCAAATCTACACCGTTCTGACGAGAAATTTCTAAGCCATAATGCCGTAGTATTTGAGGTTCTTGATCAACATACTTACCCCATAACCGCAGTAGCAAAATAAATTCTACATATAGCAATACCATTGTTAATATACTTACTAAATTGGAATCATGCACTAGTAAGTATATTGGCGCAGCAACAGGCAACCATAGCAATAACAAAGCCAAAATAAAACAACCCAGCCTTATAGGGGCAGGGCGTTGAGCTAAATCCAGCAGGTTAATTTTCATGTAAAATCAGTCAACAGTTACAAGTCAACATTGTAAATTGAGACTCATAATTGATGACGTATGATTATTCATCAGGTTCAATAGTGCTACTCAAACCGTGACTTTTCAAAGTTTCACAGTAGAACTCAGCATGTTCCTGAGCGCAAGTAATCACTAAAGCTAGCCCGTTAGTGTGGGCTTCCATCATAATGCTAATAGCCTGGGGCTGGGTGATGCTCGGCACTGTGGTCATTAGTACCTGTACCACGTACTCCATAGAGTTGTAGTCGTCATTATGGAGCAAAACGCGATACTGAGGCGCGAGCTTGCGGGTTGTGGAACGCTTCTCAATGGTTTCGACTGACACGGCTCTTGCTCTTTCTTGGTTGATTTACTACAACAGAGTATCTGTCTTGCGATCGCTTAACAGTTATTCACCTATTTTATAACATTTATATTCAGACTGAGTTTGATTGCGAAATCGAGGTCTAAAAAATTGTAGCTGTCATGGTGTTACCTTCAGGTTGCAGCTGTAGCGCCATCTCAGTTTTACCATGAAGAAAACTACAATATTATTCCTGCTGCTTTAAGCTGCTTGATTATGGAGATAAGCCTGGAATTTCAATCAGGACAAATTGTTTCGTTAAAACATGGCGACAAGAATTTATATGCAGAAGTCATTCAAGTCGTGGTTTCGCGCCAGTTGTGCTGGGTACGTCCTTTAGTGCTGGTCGATTTTTTTACAGAACCGCCGCAAATCACTGACTTACGGGATGCATCTGATTTGCTATGGCCTGTAAATTTATTTCAACCAGCCTTAGACACAGAAGTTATTACGGTATTAAGTCAGGTTTTAGCGAAAGAACCCAAAACAGAACCTGACGCACTAGCCAAGCAGCAACTGCATCAGTTTATTCACTTAGTATGGCAGGAAGGGGCTAAGGGGTAGAGAGATGAGGAAGATGAGGTAAGGGGGCAGGGAGCAGGGGAGAAATACTTAATGGCAAACCCCAAACACCCAACACCAATTACCAATTACCAATTACCCATTACCAATACCCTTATGCTTCATATCTAATCCCCGCATCCTTTAAGCGTTGAATTGCTTCATGCATTCGCTCATCGGGTATGGTTAAGGCTATCCGGAAAAAGCCTTCTCCAGATGCGCCATAACCGTTACCAGGAGGCACAAGAATGCCGCATTTGTCAAGTAACAGGGTGACAAACTCTGTGGATGTATATCCTGGGGGAACTGAAACCCAGACGTAAAGAGTTGCTTGTGGAGGCTCAATTGGCCAGCCTAGAGATTGCAACCCTTTGACAATAATGTCTCGGCGATTTTGGTAAACGGAGATGAGAGATTGTAATTCTGCTTCATTGGTAGAATAGGCTGCGATCCCACTTTGTTGAATTGCTTTAAATACCCCAGAATCGACGTTGCTTTTCACCTGGGTTAAGCCTTTAATCCCAATCGGATTACCAACCGCAAAACCAATCCGCCAGCCTGTCATGTTGTAGGACTTAGACAGACTGTGAAACTCGATGGCTACATCTTTAGCTCCTGGAACCTGTAGCACACTGGGCGGTTTGTAGCCATCGTATGCCATTTCTGAGTAAGCGTTGTCATGGCAGAGCAAAATATCGTACTGCTTGCAGAAAGCTACTAATTCTGCGAAAAAATCTAGTGTTGCTATTGCCCCTGTCGGATTATTAGGATAATTTATCCATAACAGTTTCGTCTTATGGGCAATTTTCTCTGGAATCATATTCAAGTCAGGCAAAAATTTATTTTCTGCCTTCAGAGGCATTGTATAAGGCTCACCACCAGCAAATAATGTTGCAGTTCGGTACACAGGGTAACCAGGATCGGGTATGAGGGTATAGTCTCCTGCTTCGACAAAAGCTAAAAAGGTGTTGTGAATCGCTTCTTTAGAACCAATCGAACACACAACCTCTGTATTTGGATTTAAGTCGGTCACACCAAACCGACGTTCCATCCATTTAGCGGCTGCTTCCCGAAATTCTTGAGTACCTTGATACGGTGGATAGTTATGGGTAGCAGCGTCATCTATCGCCTCATGCATTGCTTGGAGAATATGAGCCGGAGTTGGCTTATCTGGATCGCCTATCGCCAAATTGATGATATCAACTCCCTTAGCTTCGAGTTCATGCCGTTTGCGGTTAATTTCAGCGAACAGATAGGGAGGAATTTTTTCTAGGCGTTTAGCGAACTGCATGGCGACTTACTATTAATGCAAATTTTTGATGCTCATTAGCACAGTTTACGCCAGAGTAGGTAAAGAAATCTTCAACTCACGCAAAAATAACGTCAAGCTAAGGGCGTTATGCTGGTATCGCTGCGGTGACAGACCAACATCAAAAGTTAAAAAATCAAGCTGCTTCAGCAATTCGTAGCCGTGGATATGCTGACCATTCGCGCTTAAACGTTTCCCTAGGTAGGTTAAGGTAGCTTTGATTTTACCAAGCTGTACTATTTGTCAAGGCTGCAGTCTTACAATTCTCGGAAATATTCTTAATTTATATAGCTCTAGATAGAGGCAAAAGCAGCAATTCTCAGCGATTGTTGTTACTAACCTAAGCTAGGAACTAATTTAATTCGGCCTGCATCCATCTCTGCCATTAATAACTCCAAAGCTTCATAATCAACGTCAGATATGTAACCCATTTCTGTTAATTCTGAATTGATTTCATCTTCAATTTCAGGAGTTAATTTTTTAATATAAAGGGCTTTTTCTACCAATTGACGAATAGCATGTCTAGTTCTCATAAAGACTTAGCCAATTTGTATTTGCTGTTAATTATCCAAGATAAAGTTTGGTATAAAAAGTGATCCAGATGCCTAATTTTGTGTGATCTAGATCACAAAGACCTGGTAAAAGTAGGAAAAGATGAAAGCTAGTATCTGCGGCTAACAGAGTGAAGACTGGGGACTTTTACTAGTGACCAAACGTTAATATACATCATCCTTAGCTATAGATAAAATCAACAGTCTCAGCATAGCTACGGAGATTGATTTTGCTCTTGGAATTGCTATGTTGATTGTTTTTGAACTTGGATGAAAAAAAAGTATATATACATACATTTTAACTAATAATTACAACAATCTTTAAATAGAGGTAGAAGACCTATAAAGATTTAGCAAAGAAACATAAGACAAATGGTCGATGTTATGAAAAAAAGTTTATGTTCAAATACATCTAAGCTTTAAGGTTCAATAACTTTAAATTAGGATTTCATTATGCAAGCGGTACTTAAATGTCCAAAAGTTACATTGATTCGTCCTCAAGGCTGCCTTAATGCCGCTAACGCTTTAGAATTTAAGCGGGATCTAACTACAGCGTTGACACAAGATGATACTTCTATCTTGTTAGTGGATTTGGCAGCAGTAGAATCATTAGACAGTGCAGGGTTGATGGCATTAGTATCTGCGCTGAAACTGGCTGGGAGTTTAGGACGAAGTCTCCAACTTGGCTCTGTGTCTCCGTCAATTAGAATTATTTTTGAATTAACACAGCTCGATCAAGTATTTGAAATCGTTTAAGGTCGCCCTAATGTGCAGCAGCTTGACTTCACAATATTTAAGCAATGCTGCTGTTGAGGGTGAGGTGGGCAGACAACTTTGTAACGGAATTGTAAGTTGCGATAAACAATTCTGTAGAAAGACCTAATCAATGCTAATGTTGGAGGTGAGTAGCTGTAATTAAGGTAGCTAGAAGATAGCACAGTGGCTGTTGCAGTTGAAAAGTTAATCACACCGGATATTTTAAAACCAGCGCGTTACTTAGGTAATGAGCGTTTAGCAGTACATAAACCTTGGGACACGGCATCAATACGTTGGGTGCTCACTTACCCAGAAGTATATGAAGTCGGAGCCTCCAACTTAGGACATATCATTCTCTATAACATCCTCAATGCCCAGCCGAGGCAGTTATGCGATCGCGCATACCTCCCTGGGACCGATCTGTCAGCTAAACTCAGAGCAACAAACACACCATTGTTTGCAGTAGAGTCGAAGCGATCGCTGACAGAATTTGACGTTTTAGGGTTTAGTCTGAGTTACGAACTGGGAGCCACCAATATTTTAGAAATGTTGGATTTGGCAGGTATACCCCTCACCTGGGAAGAACGCGCAGCAGGTAATTACCCCCTGATTTTCGCGGGAGGACAAACAGCAACCTCTAATCCAGAACCTTACACAGACTTCTTCGACTTTATTGCCCTGGGCGATGGCGAGGAACTACTGCCAGAAATTGGTTTAGTCTTGGAAGAAGGTAAACAAGCTCTTTTGAGCCGCAGAGAATTACTGCTGGACTTAGCTCAAATCCCAGGGGTATATGTCCCGCAGTTTTACCAAATGGCGGCGGATGGTTCAGTCCATCCTGTAGCAGATCATTTCCCCAAGCGAATTCTCAGACGGGTGGCTACACCCATACCTGCTTATTCCATAGGGCTAGTACCCTATGTTGAGACAGTACATGATCGCTTAACAATTGAAATTCGCCGTGGTTGCACTCGCGGTTGTCGCTTTTGTCAACCAGGAATGCTTACCCGGCCAGCGCGGGACGTAGCACCAGACAAGGTAGTAGAAGCCATTGAACAGGGAATGCGGGCGACTGGTTACAATGAGTTTTCCCTCCTATCCCTGAGTTGTTCAGATTATTTATCCCTACCAGCAGTAGGGATGGAAATTAAAAATCGTTTAAAAAATGAAAATATTACTCTGTCTCTCCCTAGCCAACGAGTAGATAGATTTGATGAAAATATTGCCAATATTCTAGGCGGAACCAGACAATCAGGGCTAACTTTTGCTCCAGAAGCCGGCACCCAGAGAATGCGGGACATTGTCAATAAAGGTTTGACCAATGAAGAACTGCTTAGGGGTGTAAAAACAGCTTGGGAGCAAGGCTGGGATAAAATCAAGTTGTATTTTATGATCGGCTTACCAGGTGAGACAGATGCCGATGTGATTGGTATTGCCGAAACGGTGAGTTGGTTACAAAGGGAATGTCGCGGTCAGGGCAGAAGACCGTTAAATTTTAACTTGACAATTTCTAACTTTACCCCTAAGCCCCATACACCATTCCAATGGCATTCAGTTTCTACCGCTGAATTTCAACGTAAGCAAAAATTACTCAGACAAGAATTCCGCCGCATTAGAGGAGTAAAAGTAAATTTTACTGATGTGCGGCTGTCGGCAATGGAAGACTTTATAGGGAGAGGCGATCGCAGTTTAGGAAAAGTTCTCCGCCGAGCGTGGGAATTGGGTGCAGGTATGGATTCCTGGTATGAAAGTATGGACAAAGCGTTTGCAGCTTGGGGAAGCGCGATCGCGCAAGCAGGTTTAGACTGGAAATACCGTCAAGTGGAACAGGGTGAATGGAATTTATTTGCCACCACCCAGGAGCAAAGCAGTGAAGTGGGATTGTCTCCTTCCCTTGATGCTCCTCTCCCCTGGGAGCACGTTGATACAGGAATTGACAAAAAGTGGCTCAAAGAAGACCTGCAACGGGCCTTAGAAGCCGCAATCGTTCCTGATTGCTCTTTTGACGGGTGTTCTCACTGTGGTGTCTGTGGCACCGATTTTGGACATAATATTGTCATTGAGCCACCAGCAGTCCCAGAATTTGCTGGGGAATTTGTACCAAATACCGCTAGAGTCCAACGCGTGCGAGTCTGGTTCGGTAAGCAGAAAGACATGGCTTTAGTCAGCCATTTAGATTTGATGCGTCTATTCGATAGAGTAGTGCGAAGAGCCAGCTTACCAGTCTCTTTTACTGGTGGTTTTCATCCTCATCCCCGGATTTCTGTGGCTAATGCTTTAGCTTTAGGAGCTACAAGCACAGGTGAAATTGTGGATTTTGAGCTAACTGTGCCAGTAGATGTCAAGGCATTCCAAGCAAATTTAGCGAAGGAGTTACCCCCAGATATACCTATATATGATGTCAAGGAATTGGATTTAAAAGCTCCAGCAGCTAGCCAAATTATAGAAGCAGCAGAATATTTAATTACTGTTTCTGTCACCGGGGAAGCCACACCTACACAATGGCAAAGCTGGATTGAGCAAATTCAAACCAAAACAGAAATTCTCTGGGAACAAATTACCAAGTCTGGTAAACACCAAATAGTAAATCTGCGCGATCGCTTGTTGGAACTAGAATTAGTCGTAACTAACACTAATCAGCCAGAGCCTACAGTTACCTTGCGTTATCTAGGTATCTGTCGCCCCGATGGAGTGCTGTTGCGTCCAGAACAAATCCTGTTTATGCTAGAAAATGTAGCTAACACAGAATTTCATCTCTGGCATATCCAGCGCAATCGGCTCGTTTTGGGTATATAATCCGTCAAGGGCAACTGGCTAGTAGTTGCCCTGACATCATACATCGTGGGAATTGATTTTTGGCAAGGTTGCGTTAGAATGGGGTGAAGAGAAATTTTCTGGCGCTGCATTGAATCAGCTGGTTCACAACCCTGATACTCAGGGAGCAAAAGCAAAGATATGAGAGTGCAACTTCTAGGATTTTATCCCGGATAAACTGAGGCAGGTTAAAGAACACACTCTCTCTATAGCTACCGTGTGAATCAGTAACTCACAATAGGCTCCGTCGGCAACTCTTCCTCTATGCTTTTTAAACAACTGCTGAATACCTAATCTTTCAATGGTGAAGGTATAGCATCAAAAATCAACCATAGATGGTTGATGAAATTGCTTAAACATATGCAGCCTTTCTGGAATAATCAGGCGTGTAAACGCAATCACAGTATCCATAGCTCTTTAACTGGGAGCTTAAATTCACAATTATTATTATCAGCTGCACCTTTTGGGGCTTGCAGGGGAGAGAGGCTAAAAAAACCTCCTTTACCCATCGGTGCAACGAATTTTTGAGGGAATTGAATGCCAAAGCAAATTATCATCGCGGAACAGCATCAAATTGCTGCTGTATTTTCGGAAGATCAAATACAAGAACTTGTTGTAGCCACGGGTCATCACCAAATTGGTGATATTTACTTAGGAGTGGTAGAAAATGTACTACCAGGTATTGACGCAGCTTTTGTCAATATTGGCGATCCAGAGCGTAACGGCTTTATTCATGTCACTGACTTAGGGCCATTAAAGCTGAAACGCACAGCCGCCGCAATCACAGAATTATTAGCACCACAACAAAAAGTGTTGGTGCAGGTAATGAAAGAGCCAACGGGGACAAAAGGGCCAAGGCTCACAGGTAACATCACCATGCCTGGACGCTACGTAGTCCTGATGCCCTATGGTAGAGGTGTAAATTTATCTCGGCGGATTAAAAGTGAAAGCGAGCGTAACCGTCTGCGGGCATTAGCAATTTTGATCAAACCCGCAGGTATGGGTTTACTGGTACGCACAGAGGCCGAAGGTAAGCCAGAAGAAGCAATTATCGAAGATTTAGAAGTATTGCAGAAGCAGTGGGAAGCCATTCAACAAGAAGCCCAATCCACCCGCGCTCCAGCATTGCTGAATCGAGATGATGACTTTATCCAACGCGTGCTGCGAGATATGTACGGTGCGGATGTGAATCGCATTGTAGTCGATTCTAGTACTGGTTTGAAGCGCGTCAAGCAGTATTTACAAAACTGGAGTGGGGGTCAAACACCGCAGGGATTGTTAATTGACCATCACCGCGATCGCTCACCAATTTTAGAATACTTCCGAATTAACGCCGCGATTCGAGAAGCCCTCAAACCAAGAGTAGACTTACCTTCTGGTGGCTATATCATCATTGAGCCAACCGAAGCCTTAACAGTCATAGATGTTAACTCCGGCTCCTTTACACGTTCCGCAACAGCCAGAGAAACAGTACTGTGGACTAACTGCGAAGCCGCTACAGAAATTGCCCGGCAGATGCGTCTGCGGAATATTGCTGGGGTAATTGTGGTTGATTTCATTGACATGGAATCACGACGCGATCAACTGCAAGTACTGGAGCATTTTAACAAAGCCCTGAAAGCAGACAAAGCTCGTCCCCAAATTGCTCAACTCACTGAACTGGGTTTAGTAGAACTCACCCGTAAGCGCCAAGGTCAAAATATTTACGAATTATTTGGTGAAACTTGCCCGACCTGTGGAGGTTTAGGGCATACTGTGCGTCTACCGGGAGAACTAGAAGGTAGATTGCCCACCATACCCACAGAAGTACCAGAACGCTTTATCCCTCTGCCGAATAGGGAACCAAGAGAGGCGAGAGAACCACGGGAAGCCAGAGAACCTCGTCAGCCAGTGGCCCGCATTCCCGATCCACGGGAAACCTACGATGGATTTGGCGATACATTTGATAACGATTCTGACTTGGGTGCCCTCAACTTAATCAATCATCCCAGCTATCAAGAACTGAGCGATCATAACAAGCGCCGTACCCGCACCCGTCGTAGTCGCATTGGGATTGGTGCGCCCAATGGCAAAGATGAAGGTCGGATTGTCAACAATCCACTCGCTTTTGTCAACGACCCCGACTTAGACTTAGATGCTGATAATGAACTAGCGCCAGCACCAGAGATACCACCACCAAGCTTGAATAAACAAGGTTGGAGTGATCGAGGAGAACGGGCTAAAGTTACCAAAGTAGAACCAATCAAACCAGTGGTAGAACCACCGGAAATTAGAACTGTAGAAATGACCCATGAAGAACAAGATGTTTTTGCTTTGATGGGTGTTTCTCCCTTGGTGAAGCTGGATCGGGAAGTGAAAAATCCGAAATCAGTAATTATCAATATTGTGCAACCAGGACAACTTCCCACTACAGAATCTACCTCTGATTCTACCCCTACTGAAAAAGTCAGCACTGCTGTCAGCACCATCAAAGTACCGACATCACAACTTGAAGTAGAGCCAAAACCATCACCCCAACCAGTTATTGAATCACCAGGATTTACTGCGATCGCAGAAGAACCTGAAGCCACGGAATCTAATAGTACTGCTGCTAGCCGTCGCCGTCGTCGTCGCTCCTCGGCCATCGATGACAACAATGAAGACAGCTAACTGCGATGATGGTAGAGCCAGAGCAAACTGCCGCCAATCATAATTCTGCGATACCTCAAAGTGAACTGCTGTGGTTAGAATTGTCAACCTTAGCGGGTACTGCGGGCATGGCTGGTGTGGATGAAGTAGGACGAGGTGCTTTGTTTGGCCCTGTAGTAGCAGCCGCCGTTATGCTACCAGAGTGTGCTTGGCCAGAATTGATGGCAGCTAAAATCAAAGATAGTAAAAAGCTGTCTAGCTCTCGCAGAAAGGAACTAGCACAGCAAATTTGTGCATTAGCCATAGACTGGAAAATTGGCTTCGCTTCCACTGCGGAAATTGACCAAATCAACATTTTGCAGGCAACACTGTTAGCAATGAAGCGGGCTGTACTCAAACTGAAAGTACAGCCTGCACTGTGCTTAATAGATGGGAATCAGTCAGTCAAAGACTTGTTATTACCCCAACAAACAATAGTCAAAGGAGACGAGCGATCGCTCAATATTGCCGCCGCGAGTATTGTGGCTAAAGTTTGGCGTGACGAGCTAGTAGTGCGCTTGGCATCCAAGTATCCCATGTACGACTTAACAAGTAACAAGGGCTATGGTAGTCAAAAGCATTTACTAGCTCTGCAAAAATACGGCCCTTCACCGTTGCACCGTAGATCCTTTCGTTCTTGTCAAATTCAAAGTTGAGGTGAAATTAAACGCAGAGACTTCTATAGTAGCTAGTGTGATTTAGTCTGGTTAAAGCCCATTAAGAGTAAATTTACTCGATGTTCAACATGGGCAATTCTGCGCTATCTTCGTTCAGCTTTTGGACATTCGTTTGAGAAATTACCCAGCGACGATAATCGGCTAACAGCTGATGTAGTAGCCTCTGTTTTACCGTCAATAGCACACTCTTAAGTAAACCATTACCAGTGGTTTCTAAAATTGTTTTGGGAGTAAAGCAAAATGGTGGTGGTAGCTCTACCTGCACTTCTAAATCAGCTTTGCCTTGCAGGTGTGTACCTGTACTGAGTTGTGATGGTGATAAGTATCCTTTTAAATTCAAAGCAAAACGTTGATTAATATACTCAACACCAAGAATTTCACAACCTACAGATCGCAAACAAATAGTGCCATTAGATTCTGCCCAGACTCTCATGTCTACAGTTGGTTGCAAACTAAGTGACATAAAAGTCAGAGGACGCATTTTCAACCGAAATACTTCTTCTGAAATTTGCTGAATGCGATTATTGTCAACTAAAGCATGAACCAAACGTTGTGGTTGACGCAAGTAGTGCTGAATAGGAATAGGCTGCTTTGGAACAGCAATTTCAACTGATTGAGAAGCCGTAAACCGGGTAGCCATGAGTAAATGAATATATATGTTGTTTAATTTTAATATTTTTTAATATATTAGATTGATTTTGAGATAAAGTCTCAGCTTTATTGATTATAAAAACTATTGTGACTCATAAACTATACATTATGAATAATAAAGTTAATAATTTGATGACTATCTTTAGTTAGAGAAATATATTAGTAATCATCAAAATTAATCATTGACAAATTAAATATTATATGCAACTAAAAATCTGCCAATAATAAAATTTTGAGCAATTCTCTGAGGAATTAAAATACAGATTAATCAGCAGAATTTATTTCAGAAAATGGCTGTTAAGAATGTGTAGTTTACCTATCTGTAAACAAATCAAACTTGCACCTCAAGGCTAAAAAGATGACACTAGCGATCGCACATTTAGGGCCTCCCGGTACTTATGCAGAGCAAGCAGCTGTTTTTTATCTCAATTGGCTGGCTCAAACAACAGGAGTTGCAGCTACTTTACGTCCTTATCCCAGCATTGCTCAATCACTCCAAGCTGTTGCTAAAGGAGAAACGCAGTTGGCAGTTGTGCCAGTGGAAAATTCCATAGAAGGCAGTGTCACCATGACAATGGATACATTGTGGCTATTGGATAGTTTGCAAATTCAGCTAGCTTTGGTATTACCTATCGCCCATACTTTAATTTCCTGTGCTACAAGTTTAGAGCAGATAAAAACTGTTTATTCTCACCCACAGGCGTTGGCTCAATGTCAAAGCTGGTTAGGGCAATTTCTCCCAACAGTACAGATAATTCCCAGCAATTCCACTACCGAAGCATTACAACTACTAACGCAAGATTTAACAGCTGCGGCGATCGCATCTATGAGAGCAGCTGAACTCTACAATCTGCCAATACTAGCCACTGGTATCAACGACTATCCAGAAAACTGCACGCGCTTTTGGGTAACTAGCCAAGCTCAAACTGAGATTTCGCCACAGAAATATTCCACAACAAATACCCATACTTCCTTAGCTTTCAGCTTACCCGCTAATCTCCCAGGCGCACTTGTCAAACCCCTGCAAATATTTGCTCAACGAGAAATTAACCTCAGCCGCATTGAATCTCGCCCAACAAAGCGCTCTTTGGGGGAATATTTATTTTTTATGGATTTAGAAGCAGACCGCAATTCACCCAAAATGCAATCTGCTTTGGCAGAACTTAGCACCTACACAGAAATTTTAAAAATTTTTGGTAGCTACAGTATCCTACCGATTACAACTCTAAAGTCAGTAGAATCCATTGATTAACTTATAATTTTTGATTAAAAGTGTCTTTGAGAACTGTACGAGCTGCCAAGTGATTGCGAGTAGAAGTCAAAATTTCCGATTCTCTTTCCAACCGAGCCGCTGTATCACGCATTTCTAGCAATGACTGCTGTTCTGCGGCTACCCCATAAAGGTTACTTGCTACCCAATAAGATAACTCGGTAGGCAGATCGGGTACATCTTCTGGTAGTTCAATATTTTGTTCAGTTAACTTCGCTGAAAGACGCACAACATCTCGTAGCAGTTGTTCTACCTCTGAAGCTAAAGGTCGCAAATCTTTTGTTGGTGTTTGGTCTTCAAACCACTCAACCAAAGCCACCCGGTAGGGTTTTTCGCGAACATATTCTAAAACACGAAATCTTTGCTGACCTAAAGTTAACATTTTCATCCGGTCGTCTGGCAGTCGCTGGTAATGAATAATCTCTGCACAGCAACCAACATTAGCAATGGTACCTTTGACTGGATCGACCATCAAAACCCCAAACCTGCGATCGCTTTCAAGAATCGTATTCATCATGATTCGGTAGCGAAATTCAAAAATATGCAGGGGTAATGGTCTGCCAGGAAAAAGAACTACTTCAGGTAACGGGAACAGAGGTAGTTCGCGAACTGCAATTCTAGAAGAGGATGTCATAGTTACTCTGGTATAAATTTAATCGTTAAAATTTATGAGTCTCTGTTTCTCCCGTACAATGTTTACATTCTATCATTTGTTTTCAAGCTCAGAAAAAGCCCTGAGAGATATTTCTTCAGGGCTGTGTAAGTATTAATACAAAAGTGACGATCAAGAGTCGAAGGTCAATAGTGATTATGCATTTGACCGTGCCAATTTTAGATTTTAAATTTGGGATTTTGGATTGTTTCTGATAAAATCCCTGCCTCTTTTGGAGCCACTCTCTTGGTTGAGTTTCCCACGCCAATCCGCACAAGGGCGGGAACTTCCACAAGCGACTGACTCGACTTAAGAGAAGTGGCGTGGCGGAACAAATCTAAAATCCAAAATTGTTTGACTTTGGACTATGGATTTATAAAATTAAAGTTTTACTTCGATGTCCACACCAGATGGCAGATCTAGCTTCATCAGAGCATCAATAGTTTTAGAAGAAGGTTGATAAATGTCAATAATCCGGCGATGGGTGCGAGTTTCAAAGTGTTCGCGGGAATCTTTATCTACGTGAGGCGATCGCAATACACAATAAATCTTACGTTTTGTTGGTAAAGGAATAGGCCCAATAGCTGTGGCGTTAGTGCGGTTAGCGGTGTCTACAATCTTCTCGCAAGATGTATCCAATAAACGACGATCAAAAGCTTGTAAGCGGATTCTAATTTTCTGCTGCTGTAGAGTTGCCATCTTTAGTTTTCTTGGTTCTGATTATTTAAGGGACTTTCAGAGGTTAGAGATTGGGGACTGAGAAGTTGGTAATAGAGATAAAATTTCCATCCCTAATGCCTAATTCCCAATTGATAATCTCTTAAATGGAAGGAAGAGAAAGGAGCAGAGAGTTTGGCATCTCTGCTCCTTTTGAATTAAGTGAAAAGGTGCTATTTGATGATCTTAGAAACGACACCAGCACCGATGGTACGACCACCTTCACGAATCGCAAAGCGCATTCCTTGCTCAATTGCGATCGGGTTGATCAATTCTACAGTCATCTTGATGCGATCGCCTGGCATTACCATTTCTGCTGCGCCGCCATCATCTGCGGTGAAAGCTTGGATGGTGCCAGTTACATCTGTTGTCCGTACATAAAACTGGGGACGGTAGCCAGAGAAAAATGGGGTTTTCCGACCGCCTTCTTTTTCTGTCAGAACGTACACTTCACCTTCAAATTGAGTGTGAGGCGTAATGGAACCGGGTTTAGCTAGTACCATACCCCGTTCAATATCTGTCTTTTGGATACCACGCAGTAGTACACCTGCGTTATCACCCGCTAGACCTTCATCCAGGCTCTTCTTGAACATTTCGATCCCGGTAACAGTGGTGTTGCGGGTGTCTCTAATGCCCACTAACTCTACCACATCACCAACCTTAACTTTACCGCGTTCAATCCGACCGGTAGCGACAGTACCACGACCAGTGATGGAGAATACGTCTTCTACAGCCATCAAGAAGGGTTGGTCAACAGCCCGCTCTGGAGTGGGGATGTAGGAGTCTACAGCATCCATCAGTTCATAGATTTTATCTACCCACTTATTCTCACCACGTTGGGTCTTGGGGTTAGCAGTCATTGCTTCCAGTGCTTGTAGACCAGATCCTTTGATGATGGGAATGTCATCGCCAGGGAAATCGTAGCTAGAAAGCAGTTCTCTGAGTTCTAGTTCTACTAGTTCTAGCAGTTCTGGGTCATCCATTAAGTCTTCTTTGTTCAAGAAGACAACCAAGCTGGGAACGCCTACCTGTTTTGCTAGCAGGATGTGTTCGCGGGTTTGGGGCATGGGTCCATCGGTAGCAGCTACTACTAAAATCGCTCCGTCCATTTGGGCTGCACCAGTGATCATGTTTTTCACATAGTCAGCGTGACCTGGACAGTCTACGTGAGCATAGTGGCGATTTTCGGTTTCATATTCAACGTGAGCGGTATTGATAGTAATACCCCGCGCCTTTTCTTCTGGTGCGTTGTCGATTTGGTCGTAGCCTTTAGCTACAGCTTGGCCAAGAGCTGCCAAGGTCATGGTGATGGCTGCTGTTAATGTTGTTTTACCGTGGTCAACGTGTCCAACAGTACCGATGTTAACGTGGGGTTTCTTCCTTTCAAACTTTGCGCGTGCCATGAATGCTCGTTTCCTTTTTTAATTAAGCGTTCCCTTTGCTTTTTGCAATGATTGCCTCAGCCACGTTGCGAGGCACTTCGTCGTAGTGGCTAAACTCCATTGAGAAGATGCCCCGACCCTGAGTCTTCGACCGGATATCGGTGGCGTAGCCAAACATTTCTGCCAATGGGACTTTAGCAGTCACTTTAGCAAGACCTTGCTCAGATCCCATACCCTCAATTTGCCCACGACGGGAATTGAGGTCACCCATGACATCGCCAAGGAAGTTTTCTGGAACTTCAACCTCGACTTTCATCATAGGCTCTAAAAGAACGGGCGCAGCTTTGTGAGCCGCTTCTTTCATCGCCATAGAGCCGGCGATTTTGAAAGCCATTTCTGAAGAGTCTACATCATGGTAAGAGCCATCAACCAAAGTAGCTTTCACATCAATGAGTGGATAGCCAGCTAAAATACCAGATTCGCAGCATTCTTTCATTCCTTGTTCTGCGGGGCCAACGTACTCTTTGGGTACGGAACCACCAACAATCTTAGAAACAAATTCAAAGCCGCTACCAGGTTCACCAGGTTCTAAATCGATCACAACGTGACCGTATTGACCTTTACCACCACTTTGGCGAATAAATTTACCTTCGACTCTAGTGACTGGTTTACGAATTGTTTCGCGGTAAGCTACTTGGGGTGCACCCACATTTGCTTCCACTTTAAATTCGCGTAACATCCGGTCTACGAGAATTTCCAGGTGTAGCTCTCCCATCCCTGCAATCACTGTTTGGTTGGTTTCAGGATCGACGTGGACACGGAAGGTCGGGTCTTCTTCTGAGAGAGATTGCAGTGCCTTGGATAGTTTATCCATGTCGTTCTTGGTTTTGGGTTCAACCGCCACCGAGATCACAGGCTCAGGAATGAATAGAGATTCCAGAATTACTGGTGATCCTTCATCAGTAATGGTGTCACCTGTTAAGGTATCTTTCAAACCCAACGCTGCGCCTAGATCCCCAGCCCGCATTTCTTCGACATCTTGTCGTTCATCGGCTTTCAAAATAACTAGGCGAGAGATACGTTCTTTCTTACCTTTAGTAGCGTTGAGAATGTAGCTACCCTTCTTCAGGACACCAGAATAAACGCGTACAAAGGTTAAGCGACCGTATGGGTCAGCCATAATCTTGAATGCCAGCGCTGATAAAGGTTCGTTATCATCAGCCCGACGTTCAACGGTATCACCGTTAGGCAATGTACCTTGAATGGCTGGTACATCAATTGGCGCTGGCAAGTAATCTACAACTGCATCCAGCATTAGCTGTACGCCTTTGTTTTTAAATGCTGAACCGCAAAGCACTGGCACAATCGTACCTGCAATTGTTCCTTTCCGTAGAGCAGCCTGAATTTCCGCTTCTGTAAGTTCTTCGCCCTCGAAGTACTTAGTCATCAGATCGTCATCAGTTTCTGCTACTGCTTCGATGAGTTTGGTGCGGTGTTCTGCTGCTTGCTCTTGCAAGTCGGCAGGAATTTCAGTTTCCTGAATATCTGTTCCTTGATCGTTGTTGTAAATATAGGCACGCATCCGTACCAGGTCAACGATGCCTTTAAATTCTGTTTCGCTACCAATTGGCAGTTGAATGGCAATAGCATTTGCTCGCAAGCGATCGCGCATTTGTTCGTGAACTCTGTAGAAGTTCGCGCCTGTACGATCCATCTTGTTGATAAAGGCTATCCGAGGCACTTTATAGCGGTCTGCTTGTCGCCATACTGTCTCTGATTGGGGTTGTACGCCACCTACAGAACAGAACACGGCGATTACACCATCCAACACACGCATGGAGCGCTCAACTTCAATAGTGAAGTCAACGTGACCTGGAGTATCGATAATGTTTATTTGATGATCTTTCCAGCTGGTACTAATAGCAGCCGCGGTGATGGTGATTCCTCTCTCCCGCTCTTGCTCCATCCAGTCTGTGACGGCTGTTCCTTCATGGACTTCGCCAATCTTATGAATTATCCCAGAGTAAAACAATATTCTCTCTGTTGTTGTTGTCTTGCCCGCATCTATATGCGCCGCAATACCGATATTGCGTACTCTCTCTAGCGGGATCGTACGTGCCACAGTAGCCTCCTATAGTTTTTGCCTCATGATATCTTGTATATTACTCTTTGTTAAGATTCTATACTTTTACGGAAAACCGTCTTTTTTGAAAATCAGCGATATATCGCTCTTTAATGCACGATATACCGCTTCTCGACTTAGTAACGATAGTGAGCAAAGGCTTTGTTGGCTTCTGCCATGCGGTGTGTTTCTTCCCGCTTACGAATGGCATTGCCGGTTTCATTAGCAGCATCCATTAGCTCATTAGCTAATTTGCCTGCCATTGTCCGTCCGGCTCTAGAACGAGAAAATTGTACCAGCCAACGTAGCGCTAGGGTAGTACCCCGTTCTGAACGCACTTCCATTGGTACTTGGTAAGTTGCTCCACCAACTCGGCGAGCTTTTACTTCTACTAGAGGCGTTGCATTCCGCACTGCTCTTTCAAAGGTCTCTAGAGCAGGATTACCAGTGCGTTCCTCGATAGTTTTGAGTGCATCATAAACAATGCGTGCCGCCAGTGATTTTTTACCATGACGCATTACTCGCCGCATGATCATGCTAACTAGGCGGCTATTATAAACTGAGTCAGGCGGAACTGGTCGCCTTTGACTAACACCACGACGTGACATACTTCACCCTTAATTCGGTTTTGGCAACGAAATTATATGCTATCAGACACCGGAAACTAAAAGCGGTAGGAAACGCCGCTCCAACTTCCTCATTTTTTCATCTTACAGATGCAGCCAGGCAAACTTAACTTTACTTGTTACCTGCTATCAGACAAACAAGGGGACAACATTAATAAACCTTAATATCTAGATTAAAGCGTTGCTGTCACTCAAATACGATTTGGATCAAAATATCCTACACTTGCTCGCTTAGTGCAGGACTTGATTTGTTGATACAGACACAAGAACTATAACTAATGCTGCGATCGCAAATGCCAGTTTTTTCTCCCTCAGCTATTCTAGGCTAGACGATTAATCGTGATTCATGCGATTAACCGCCTATTCCCTATTTTTTCGCTTCTTTGGGACGTTTGGTTCCATACTTGGAACGGCCTTGTTTACGGTCTTTGACTCCCGCTGTATCTAAAGTTCCACGAATGATGTGGTATCTCACGCCAGGAAGGTCTTTAACCCGACCGCCACGAATCATCACAACTGAGTGTTCTTGCAAGTTGTGGCCAATACCTGGAATGTAAGCTGTTACTTCAAATCCAGAAGTCAGCCTGACTCTTGCCACTTTCCGCAGTGCTGAGTTAGGCTTTTTAGGCGTAGTTGTGTATACTCTGGTACAAACACCCCGACGTTGTGGGCATTGCTTCAGAGCCGGAGATTTGGTTTTCTGACGCGCTTGTTCGCGTTCATTACGGATGAGCTGCTGTATTGTTGGCATGAGTTACAGCGCGTAAGCTGCTTAGTGTCTAAGTTTTAACAAATCCTAATTATAACTTTTTTCAAGGTTTCATGTCAATTATTATTTGTGATTTGGGTCAGTTGCTCAGGAATAGTGGTTTTTACTACTGATGATTGCCCAATGAATCTTGATTCAAGTTAAAAGAATTACCACAGCCACAAATAGAACTTGCTTGGGGATTTTGGAAGCGAAAGCCACCACCCATCAGATCTTCTGAATAATCAACTGTTAATGCATCAACGTATTTTAAACTATCTGCATCTACAACTAATTGGATGCCATTCAGGTCAAATACGCGATCGCCAACCTTTACTGTCTCATCAAAAGACACATCATAAAACCACCCAGAACAACCTCCAGGTTTAATTGCTAAACGGAATAAAACGTTTTGCGGCTGCTTCAACTTTAATCGCTTAATTTCACTAGCAGCAGCTGGACTCAATTGCATCATGGAATTTATTGTACAAATTTCCAACTCCATATTTACAGTATTACAGAATGGGGATTGGGGATTGGGGATTAGGGATTGGGGATTGGGGATTAGGGAGATGAGGAAGCAGAGGAGAAATTTCCGTTACCAATTACCCATTACCCATTACCAATTACCAAACACCAAATCATAAAAAATCCCACCGCATAGAAGGTGGGATGAGTATAGAAAACTTATAAGGCAAAAATAAGGCTAAATGAGCGATCGCATTTTAACGGCTTTGATCGCCAGTGCGGGCATAATCATCTTGATAGCGGATAATATCGTCTTCACCTAAGTATTCACCATTCTGTACTTCAATCAGCACTAAGGGAATTACGCCAGGATTTTCTAGGCGGTGGGCTGTACATTGAGGTACATAAGTAGACTGATTATTGCTTAACAAAACTTCTTTATCACCACAAACTACCCTAGCTGTACCAGACACAACAATCCAGTGTTCGCTACGGTGATGATGCATTTGCAGGCTGAGGCGATGTCCAGGCTTTACTTCAATGCGTTTAATTTTATATCCCCGCCCCTCTTCTAAAACTGTAAAAGAACCCCAAGGGCGTAATTCAGTTGCTGCAACGCCTCTGGAAGTGATCGCTGGAGGTAAGGGCAGAGTGTTAGTTTGTGTTGTTTCTGAAATTTGAACCATAGTTACCTCATTTAAAGACATAACAAACCGTCTGTACTCTAGGAACCATTGATGAGAATTCTGGCGTTACCGTGCAGTTGCGAAAATCGAGAATCTTGTCGCACCTTGCCAACGATAACAAAAGCAATCTTGAGGATGTAAAAGACTGACACTAAAACTACAGCGTCTATACCAATTCTTCATCAAACACAAGGGCAGCTTTTTCTTAACTTTATGAAGGGATTGAGGATTGGGTAATTGGTAATTGGTAATCGGTAATTGGCAGAAATAAGAAATAATCAATAACAATGCCCCATGCCCCATGCCCCATGCCCCATGCCCCATGCCCTAAATCACTTTTGTTCCAAGAAAATACCTATGCCGTTGTGGACACGTGCAGCAGTACTTGGAGAACGATCAATTAATTGCCCTCCTAAGTAGAGACTGGTAGAACTACCACCATCTAAATTGAGTGCATCTACACAACCTAGAAGTTGCATTAGCCTTGCGTGTTCCGCTAAGGTAGGGCCAGGGCCGCCAGCACGGTTATGTACAGCAGCAATCATCAAACTACCTGTGGCATTTGTGCAAATAGCACTACGAATGGCTTTTTCGGCAATAAAAGCATCACTGAATTTTTCGCTCTTAGCATCGAGGACAATTTGACGGTTTTTGATTAGTAGTGGCCCCGCACCGATGATATTGGCATAACGATTAAATTCATTAGGAACTGTGCCACTTGTAATACTAACTGCGCTACCAACGGGTAGTTGAGCAGCAGTATTCACAGCATTACCTCGTAAAGTTACAAGATAGCCATCTGGAGGAATAGGAAAGTTAGTTTGCCCAGCTTTACCACCTGGTAATTGATTGGTAACTTGGTCTTTCTGAACAGTCAAGATGATTTCGTTATCTGTGAGGGGAGTGTAGGTTTGACCCCACGTTGGCGTATAACGAGCAACACCACTCTGAACATAAGCACTATTAACAAACAGAATTGGCGATCGCAAATTATTGGGAGCAATTAAAGTTTCCTGTAAGGTGAGGCGATCAAAATAAAATTCGCCGGAGTCATTCCAAGCGATCGCACCTCGGTTTAATATCGGGCCTGATATCCACTGACCATTTTGGCGAATAGCACCTAAAGGTAAGCGATTATTGCGGTTAAAATAACCACCATTAATTGCTGCTGCTGCTGAGAATTTAGGTGCCATTTGCATTAACGGTGCAGTCCCTACCGCACCATTAACATTACCGCGAATAGGTTTGAGCGTTAGCCCAAAAGCACGGGGATTAATTTCTAACCAAACAACTGGAAAGCGTTCTGTGCCTAAATTAACTAACTGCTGCCGCCAGTTCAATCCCCTAGCCCAAGTAATATTCTTTTCTACTAAAGCATCGGGTCGAACTTCGATAATTAAGCGGTTGGGATTAGTAACAGTATTAATTCGGGGAGACAATCCAAATGGAATGCTCAAACTAATTACCGTTTGGTTGTTCGCTACTTCTACTTGCTTGATCAATGCTTCTGATGTAGGGGTGGGTAATAATTGTTTGAGCAGATTTGGTATTGGTGCTGGTGGTAAGGGAGTATACCTTTGGATTAAAGCTGGATCAGCAATGCCATCGATAGTAATTTTCCAGATTCTATGAGGAATTTTAGGAGCTTTAGCTGTTGCCGTGTCAGGATCTTGCGGACTTTTAGCTGGTAATTCTTGTGTAACTTGCCAAGGAGTTGGTCTGTCTAAATTGATAATGACGCGATCGCCAAAACTTTCTTGATTTTGTGAGATTTCTGTGACATTCGCAGCAGGTGTAGAAATTGCTAAAATGTTGCCATTGGCTTGTATCTGCCATCCGGCTGTTTGAGCAAAATTAGTAATATCTAAATAACGATATCCTCTTTGCAACCAAGCATCTAAAATTAATGGTGCTGTACTAGACGAAAACCAATTTATGGGTTGTCTAGCTGGATTGTTGCTGCTCAACAAATCTACGCCAATTAATTGCCTAAGTACGCCATCACTCAGATGAGTTGTCAGTTGATCGCCAGTTCCTGGTCGCTGCAACCAAGCTCCTGATAAAGTACGACCATTGAGCAATATTTGATTGCCAGAGGCGATTACTCTAGAAAAGGGAGCTTGAGTAGACTGGGGCTTGATTGATGGTGTGGAAATATTTGTTGGGGGTAACTGTTGGGCCCTTGTAACACTGGTAGTATATAAACACAGCGCTGTAGCGATTATTGGCGAAATCGGAGCCAAAACCAACCTGCTATGACTTCTTTTAGACACAGCAGTATGGCATTTGTGTCGATAATTATGCGGCATTTTTAACATGATTTGCTGGTACTTGTGAAAGCTATCACCCAAAATTGATGTTGACTGATGATGCAGAAATCTAAAACAATAACGATCAAAGCTTTGAAAAAACGTGATAATATATATGATGGCTTGTTGTCTCTTGCAGACACAAAAGGGCATTTTTGACTAAACAACCACTGCAATTAAGTGTTTTAACTGGCACTTCCAGTAGTCTAAAACGGTAGTTTTAGAGATTAGCGCTGGATTAAAATATTCCCTCCTCACCGATGTTTGCTACTGTTGCTACTTAAGTGAGGTATAGCTAGTAGTAACGCAAGTGGCAATCGATAATTAACCAAAATCTAGATAACAACGGAAATATTTAGGAATTGTCAAATGGGCATATAGTGTAATAGGCTGATTTTGTTACCGCAATCAGGTAATTTCGGCAACAAAATTTAGTGAAGCGATCAGATTGATTTTCGTTTCAGGTGAGCTATTACTAGCTTTACTTGAAAAATAGCCATCATCTGGAAAAGCAAGAATTGAGAAACTACTTAGCTTCACGCAGGATATAAATATAAAGACATTTAGGGCAAAAGTAATTTGTCTAACTCAGCATAAACACATAAAAAAATAACGCGATTATTTTAACACGGGAGAACAACAACAACTGACCGAAGTTAAAATTTTTTTTCCCTAAATTTCGGTGAATGTTTATATTCTCCACTGCTAAATCTTAGAAATTTTCTCATTGGCGGCGGCAAAATTAGTAACTCAGCATTTCAGGATTAGGCTATGAATAATACACCAAGGAATCAAGTGCAGAACATGTCATTTGCAGATACGGAAAAAGATAGTTATCAGGGTCAAAGGTGGTTAGTTGAGGAAAGAGATGCCTGTGGTGTGGGATTCATTGCCCATCGCCAAAATTCTGCGAGCCACGAAATTATTGCCAAAGCCTTAACAGCCTTAACTTGCTTAGAACATCGGGGTGGTTGTAGTGCCGATCAAGATTCCGGGGATGGTGCAGGTATATTGACCGCTATACCTTGGGAGTTGTTCCAGCAAGAGTATATCCAAAGGGGGATAGAATCTTCATCTACAGGCAATTTGGCTGTGGGGATGATCTTTTTACCCCAAGACCCCCAAGCAGCCGCCAAATCCCGAGCAATGGTTGAGGAAATTGCGGCTGAGGAAAAATTCGCTGTATTGGGCTGGCGCGTAGTTCCAGTACAACCTGATTCATTAGGGATACAAGCAAAAGAAAATCAACCTCAAATTGAGCAGATTTTTCTAGCTGCTGCCAACAAAAGTGGCGAAGAACTAGAAAGGGCACTTTATATTACCCGTCGTCGCATTTTTAAAGCCGCGAAAAGTATTTCCGATGACTTTTATGTTTGCTCGCTGTCGAGCCGGACAATTGTTTATAAAGGCATGGTGCGTTCCGCAGTGTTGGGAGAGTTTTATCTCGATTTAAAAAATCCAGCTTACAAAAGTGCCTTTGCTGTTTATCACCGCCGATTTAGCACCAACACTATGCCCAAGTGGCCCTTAGCGCAACCAATGCGGTTGTTGGGACATAACGGTGAAATCAATACTTTGTTGGGTAATATTAACTGGATGATGGCGCGAGAAGCGAGTTTAGCGCATCCAGTTTGGGGCGATCGCATTGAGGAATTCAAGCCCTTAGTTCATATTGACAATAGCGACTCTGCCACTTTAGATAACGTCTTAGAACTATTGGTGCGTTCTGGACGCAGTCCCTTAGAAGGCTTGATGATGCTGGTTCCAGAAGCTTACCAAAATCAGCCTTCATTACAGAATTATCCTGAGATTACCGATTTCTACGAGTACTACAGCGGCTTGCAAGAAGCTTGGGACGGGCCAGCACTTTTAGTATTTAGTGATGGGCAAAAAGTTGGTGCCACATTAGATCGTAACGGTCTCAGACCAGCTCGCTATGCAATCACCAAAGACGACTACATTGTCGTCGCTTCCGAAGCTGGTGTAGTAGACTTACCAGAAGCTAACATCGTGGAAAAAGGTAGACTGGGCCCAGGGCAAATGATTGCCGTGGATTTAACTACCAATGAAGTGCTGAAAAATTGGGAGATTAAACAGCGGATTGCGAAGCAACACCCCTATGGGGAATGGTTGCAAAAGTATCGCCAAGACCTGAAATCGTTGGTAGCTGATAATTCTGCAGCCAGCAATGGTAATGGCAATGGCGCAACCAACAGCAACGGGTATGCTGCAACTAACAACGGACACATACCCACAGAAAAAATTGACAGACAAACCTTGCTGCAACATCAAGTAGCCTTTGGTTACACCACAGAAGATGTGGAAATGGTGATTCAGCCAATGGCTATGCAAGGTTCAGAGCCAACTTTCTGTATGGGTGATGATATTCCCTTAGCAGTGCTGTCCGAAAAACCCCACTTGCTGTATGACTATTTCAAACAGCGCTTTGCTCAAGTCACCAACCCAGCTATTGACCCCCTCAGAGAAAAGCTAGTTATGTCTCTGAAGGTCGAACTAGGCGAACGGGGTAACTTATTAGAAGTCAAGCCAGAATATGCTAAGAGAATCAAACTGGATTCGCCAGTCCTGACCGAAGCAGAATTAGAAGCAATTAAACTCTCTGGCTTTACAACTGCTCAATTGTCAACTTTATTTGAAATTGCCGCAGGGCCAGAAGGCTTAAAAGCAGCAGTCGAGGCTTTACAAGCCAAAGCTGCGGAATCGGTGCGCGCGGGTGCGAAGATTTTGATATTGAGCGATCGCTCTCCTCTAGGAACCGAATATAGCTATATTCCACCATTGTTGGCTGTAGGTGCAGTACACCATCACCTGATCCGTGAAGGGTTGCGGATGAAAGCATCCCTGATTGTTGATACTGCTCAATGTTGGAGTACGCATCACTTTGGCTGTTTGATTGGCTATGGTGCTGGTGCAGTTTGTCCTTATATGGCTTTAGATACTGTGCGCGATTGGTGGGGCGATCCGAAAACCCAACAGTTTATGGCTCGTGGTCAAATTGCTAGCATTACCCTAGACCAAGCGATCGCTAATTATCGCAAAGCCATCGCCTCTGGATTGCTGAAAATTCTCTCAAAAATGGGAATTTCGCTGCTTTCTAGCTATCAAGCAGCGCAAATATTTGAAGCTATTGGGATTGGTGCAGATTTATTAGCACTAGGATTTAAAGGCACAGCTTCCCGCATTGGTGGGTTGACTGTCAGCGAGTTAGCCCAGGAAATTCTCTCCTTCCATCACAAAGCTTTCCCCGAACTCACAATTAAGAAGTTAGAAAACTTGGGCTTTGTGCAGTACCGTCGTGGTGGCGAATACCACATGAATAGCCCCGAACTAGCTAAAGCATTGCATAAAGCTGTAGATGGCAAGCAATACGACCACTACGAAGTTTACAAACAACACCTGCAAAATCGCCCAGTCACCGCCTTGCGCGACTTGTTAGATTTCCAAAGCGATCGCGCTTCCATTCCTTTAGAAGAAGTCGAATCAATTAGCGAGATTGTCAAACGCTTCTGCACAGGTGGGATGTCTTTAGGTGCGTTGTCCAGAGAAGCCCACGAAACTTTAGCGATCGCCATGAACCGGATTGGCGGTAAATCCAACTCTGGGGAAGGTGGCGAAGATCCAGTCCGCTACAAAGTTTTAGATGATGTTGATGAATCTGGCCAATCAGCTACTCTGCCTCATTTAAAAGGGTTGCGGAATGGTGACACCGCTTCCAGCGCCATTAAGCAAGTTGCATCGGGCAGATTTGGTGTCACACCTGGTTACTTAGCTAGCGCCAAACAAATTGAAATTAAAATTGCTCAAGGTGCCAAGCCTGGGGAAGGCGGACAATTACCAGGGCCGAAAGTCAGTCCTTACATTGCGATGTTGCGGCGTTCCAAGCCTGGTGTCACATTAATTTCCCCACCACCACACCATGACATCTATTCCATTGAAGACCTCGCCCAGCTAATTTTTGACCTGCATCAAATTAACCCGAAAGCACAGGTATCTGTGAAATTAGTGGCAGAAATTGGTATTGGTACCATTGCGGCTGGGGTAGCGAAAGCTAACGCTGATATCATCCAAATCTCTGGACATGACGGCGGTACAGGTGCCTCACCGCTAAGTTCGATTAAACACGCAGGTTCACCGTGGGAACTGGGATTAAGTGAAGTGCATCGCGTCCTGATGCAAAATAGCCTGCGCGATCGCGTCATTTTGCGTGTAGATGGCGGTCTCAAGAGTGGCTGGGATGTGCTAATCGGTGCATTGATGGGTGGCGAAGAATTTGGCTTTGGTTCCATCGCTATGATTGCTGAAGGCTGTATTATGGCGCGGATTTGCCATACCAATAACTGTCCTGTCGGTGTTGCTTCCCAAAAAGAAGAACTTCGCAAGCGGTTCTCCGGTATGCCAGAACACGTGGTTAACTTCTTCTACTTTATTGCAGAAGAAGTGCGGAGTCTGTTGGCGAAACTAGGCTACCGTTCGCTATCGGAAGTAATTGGACGCGCAGATTTGCTCAAACAGCGCGAGGATATCAAACTCGCCAAAACCCAATCACTCAACCTCAACTGCTTACTGCAGTTACCAGATACCAAACATGACCGTAGCTGGTTAGTGCATGAAGAAGTTCACAGCAACGGCCCGGTTGTCGATGATGAATTGCTGGCCGATCCAGATATTAAAGCGGCAATTCGCCACCAATCTACCATCGCTAAAACCGTGAAAATCGTGAACACCGATAGAACAGTCGGTGCGAGGTTAGCAGGTGCGATCGCTTCTGAATATGGCGATAGTGGCTTCGCAGGACAAATTCATCTCAACTTCCAAGGTAGTGTAGGGCAAAGTTTTGGAGCCTTCAACCTCCCCGGAATGATTCTCCGCCTAGAAGGAGAAGCTAACGATTATGTCGGTAAAGGAATGCATGGTGGTGAAATCATCATCAAACCTCCCGCTAATGCTACTTATAACCCTGCACAAAACGTGATTGTCGGCAATACCTGCCTCTACGGTGCTACTGGTGGGGTGCTATTTGCCAACGGTTTAGCGGGAGAACGCTTTGCTGTACGTAACTCCAAAGGTTTAGCAGTCATTGAAGGCGCAGGCGATCACTGCTGTGAATATATGACTGGTGGTGTGATTGTCGTCCTGGGTAAAGTCGGACGCAACGTCGCTGCGGGGATGACTGGCGGATTAGCTTACTTCTTGGATGAAGATGGTTCTTTCCCGGAATTAGTCAATAAGGATATTGTCAAAATTCAGCGAATAGTCACAGAAGCCGGGGAGAAACAACTGCAAGAATTAATTCAAACCCATTGCGATCGCACTGGTTCACCAAAAGCGAAGTTAATTCTGCAAAACTGGCAAGAATTCTTACCTAAATTCTGGCAATTAGTTCCACCTTCAGAAGCTGATAGTGCGGAAGCAAATCCCCAAATAAAACAGTTGAGTACAGTTTAGTATTTGAGTTGAATTGTTAGGGATTTCCTAACATCATCAAAATCTAACTTCTTCTTGTGGGGTGGGCCGAAAAGCCCGCCCTCTTTTTTTTCAAGCATGAAAATCTATATTTCCCATGCCCTATGCCCCATGCCCTTTTTCATAGGTCATAACAAAACCCCACCTAAGCTTTGAAAGGCTAACGCCAATACCTAAAGCTAAGGTGGGGTAGTTTAACTATTCAGTTAACTTAAATAGTAAATTATTAGTAATTAACTCTTACTTTTTATTGGCAATTAACTTTTGGTCTTTATCTTGCATTTCTAAAAGTTCTGGAATAGTCACAAAACTGTAACCTTCTTTCTTAAATCTGGCAATAATAGTTGGTAAAGCTTCTACTGTTTGGGAACGATTGCCACCACCATCATGCATCAACACGATTCCGCCTGGTTTTGCTTCCCTAAAAACATTATTGATTAACCGTGGCACACTTGGACGGGAGTAGTCCATAGAGTCTGAAGACCACATAATAACTGCATACTTACTATTCTTCGCATAATTAGCTACGCCATTATGCATCATGCCTCCTGGTGGTCTAAACAGATTTGTTTTTACACCCGTCGTTTTAAAAATTATGTCTGTTGTGTTGTCAACTTCATAAGCAGCTGTTTGTGCATTCATAAAATGATACCAGTGATGCCACGTATGGTTAGCAACAGTATGACCTTCCGCTGCTACCCGCTTTAAAATGTCGGGAAAATTCTTGACATTCTGTCCTACGACAAAAAACGTTGCTTTGATATCATTTTTTTTGAGAATATCTAATACTTGTGCAGTACTCTCAGGCCAAGGGCCGTCATCAAAAGTCAGTGCAATGACTTTTTGTCCTTGAGTGAGTTTTGCTGCTTTGATGGTCGCCCCTACAACACTTGCTGGTAAAGGATAAGCCATACCCTTAGCTTGGGCTTGTTGTTGCCAGCTTGTCAGCATTGTCGCCTTTAAACTTTCTATCCGCTGTTGAGTTCCTGCTTGAGCAGATATAGTAGTTTCACTTATACTAGGCTGACCTTGAGCATCAGAAGCATTTGGTTTGACAAGCATCATCAAGCCCAGACTGAAAGTCCCAACTAAGCCAACTAATGCAATCAATATTCCTTGTGGCCAAAAAAACGACTTACTGTTTTCCACTTAATATAGCTCCTTCAAGGGACGAACCATCAGTTAAGTACCTGACGGTAAGTTATAACACATTTTCTCTAGATACTTAGATACAAATATAACTACTGGTAATCCTGAAATTTGAATCAAGATTAACAGATAATTTATCAATCGGTCATATAGATATAACAAGCTTCACTGAAACCCAGATAATCTGGCTTTATGAGAACCTATCTATAGGGTATTTGGTAGTGTGGAATGCCCAAGCCCAAAACCGCAAAGATTGGGATTTGCACTTGTAAATATCAATAGTTAAATCTAAGAAACAGTACAATCCGATGATTGACTGCACTTTTATAAGGTTTATGCTAGCAGGATTACTGATTTGACTCAGCTACATTGTCTTATGAGTTGATTAATTTGCACACTCTTTACCTCTTAGTAATAAGCTTTGTTTTGCTTTTATGCAAGAGGTTGACTTCCCAATTAGCCTATATAGAAGGCTACATATACGCTCCTCGCATTGAAAGGATTATTCAGTTTCATAGTTTATCAGGTATATTGTACTGCTGAGAGTGATTTTTTTCTTTTTAAAAAAAAGTTAAATTGTCAACTCTCTGACTGTTGCTGTTTGATGCCATTAAATAAACAGACTACATTCAATCGAATATAGTTTCTCATTGCTTAAATAAACTTAGTCGTTAAGCTAGATACTCTTTACTAATGACATCAAATAAAATTTTATTTGGATCTTAGTTAGGGATTTTGATCCGGATACTTTCAAGAGTAAGTATCTAAAGAATTGTTGCTAATGGTAAATAGTTAAAATCAGCAAACATTTCCACACTTTATCAATGCACAAGTTTAAGAATTGACGTATATATTCCTATAATTTAAAAGCTATATATTACCGTAGTTTTACTTAAAAAGCTGAAAGAGATGGCTGTAATCATATCATAACTTTGATTTCATTTAAATATAATTTCTACTGTGATGGCTGTCATCAGCAGTTTTAAAGTATTTTTATAAAATAGATAGTTTTAGATTATACAGCGTAACCTAAAATTGATGCTGATTGCATAGATCAAGTTTCCTCTTACCTAACAGATTGCGGCTGAGTACTGAAACTAAAAGTTGAGGCTGGGCATTAATAATGACACAAAGTATAGCACCTATGTAAACAGTATTAAAGCCAAGTTAGCAGTATTGCTTAAGGAAAACATTTAGAGTAAAAAATAAAACTCAGCAGTGTATACTCCGATCACGACTGCTGAGAATAGGAATGATGAATGAGATGCGATCGCCACTCAGGTGTCACTTCAGTACTAAAATACCTTCCAGAGGAAAAATACCAGCAGTTAATGCTCAACAACAGTATTGATGAGTTAGTAGTCAGCACTAATATACAGCATAGGGCTATAGGAATCAGACTAAATTCTTGACTAAGAATCTGTTTCTAGAAATCGTACGTCAAGATGATGATGGGCAATTGAACATATAAATTCATAGTTTGAACTATGTAAGCATTGAGAGTTTGTGGGCACAAAATCATCCTTTGGTTAAATTTGTTTAATAAAATATGACTTCTCCCAATTTTTCTAGAGTCAATAAAGATTACTTCATATTATTCATAATTTGGTTGATTGCCTTAATTATAGATAGGACATGGTTTCTCTTAGATGAATCGATACCTGCTTACGATCAAAGTGCCCATTTAACAATGGCATTACACCATTATCGAGTTTTTCAAGATTTTAATCTTTTCTCTGGTGATTGGTGGTTATCTTTATGGCAGCGCAGTCAGAGTTACCGCGCACCTTTTGTTTATATTTGTACTGTACCTTTTTTCTTCTTATTTGGTAAAGGATACGATCAGGCTACTTTAGTGAATTTATTATTTACTGCAATAATTATTGTATCCGTATATCATTTAGGCAAATATTTATTTAAAAGTTGTCAGGTGGGTATAACCGCCAGCATATTTTGTCTGTTATTTCCTATTTTAGGAATTATGCGGACAGATTATTTATTAGATTATGGTTTAACGGCAGTTGTTATCTTTACTTTTACAATTTTAACTGTTTGGAAAGATAGTTTTACAGGTTTTTATTCTTTAATGTTAACCCTGAGCCTAGGATTAGGAGTAGGGTTGATTATGCTGGCTAAACCAACAGGATTTATTTTTATTTTATTACCTAGTATCTGGCTATTTATTAGCTTTATTAGAAAACGCCAATATATTAAACTTCTACAAACAGGTTTAGCTTTAACTGTAGCTTGGTTAATTTGTGGTTTTTGGTACGGCTTAAATTGGTTAACGATTATTACCTCTGCATTAAATGCTAACAATGTTGGCAAAGCCGAAGGCGATCCACCAGCCACAACTCTTGCTGGATGGTTAGTTTATCCAAATATGCTGCCTGAAAGTATTGGAATACCAATATTATTTACTAGCATTGGTATTTTATTGGTTTATCTAATTAAAAATAAATTTAAAAAGGAAGCAATTAAAGCTATATGGCATCAACCTGGTTTAAATTGGTTATTAATCTTTTTATTCAGTAGTTATATATTCTGTTCCCTAGGCACAAATAAAGATATTAGATTTATTTTGCCAGTCTTTCCTGTTATTAGTTTGATTTCGGCTTATTTATTTCATTTAATTGAGAATAGATGGTTTGATAGAATCAGATTTACGGCTATTGGGCTAAGTGGCATAGTTTTACTCAATAATTTATTTCCATTACCCCTAATTCAAGCATGGGGAGGAAAGCATTTACCTAATGATGAAGGTAAAAAATATCCTTTAACACAATTAATCGATAAAATTAACCAAACTAATCCCTATTTAAGGACAACTTTAGGAGTAATTCCGGTTTCTACTCCTCAAGTTAATGAGTTTACATTAGATTACTTTGGTACATTAGCTGATTTTCGCGTCTCTGGTAGGAAATTAACTACTAATTTATCTCAAGTAGAGCAAGATTTAGAAAATTTTTCTTGGTATGTGACTAGAGATCATGAACCAGATGAACCTGGTGAAAGAGGGGAAACTAAGCGCAAATTAAAATCTTTAGTTGAATCCTCTGCTGATTTAAAATTACAAGGTGAATGGGGATTGCTTAATGCTGATAAATTACGAATATATCAGCGTGTAAATCCGGCTGTGGTGGTTGAAAAATTAAATGATAGTAATGTTGCCATTAGTTTAAAGCAAGTAATAGCAGCTAATCAGTTAATTGTGGGTAAAAATAATTCTATTACTTATCAAATAACGGGTTCATGGGATGATTTGCAAAATGGCTTATTACTTTTAAAATGGCAAAATGAACAATCGGCTTGGTATCATGATCATGGCATTGCTTTAGGTAATTTATATTGTGGACTGAAATGCCATCCCCAAGGTAGTTTTCAAGTCACGGAAAATCTGTCTACATTTATCCCAAAAACGCTACCAATCGGGAAATATCAACTATCAGCCATGTCTTTGGATAGAAGAAACAGCAAAGTTACGCCTTTAAATGTTCCTAACGCTAGTGTAGATGTGACAAATACAGGAAATATAGCAAAATCACCAGCATTAGACTTAGTTTCTCGAATGTCGCAATTAGCCGGAGAATTTCAGCAGGGTAAGCTAGATAATATATTTGTACAAGTTGGTAATTTTAACCAATATGATGCTAACAAAGATTATTTAAATCAAATTGAATTCGCGGCTAATTATTATTTACAGAAGGAACCTAATAACCTCAATTGGCGTTATACTCTAGCTTTATCGCAACTTTTACAGCGCCAAGTTCCAGAATTAATTCAAAATTTAACAGAAATAACTAAATATGATGCCAAAAATCCTTATGCATGGCTTTACTTAGCGTTTGTTTATTTATATAATTTTCAACCTAGACAAGCAGAACCAAAATTAGCGATCGCAGAAAAACTCAAACCAGATGTACCCGAATTAAAGACTCTAAAAACAGTCACAAATATCATGAAATTTTTGCCGTTAATTCACTTTTAAAATATGCGTCCATTCACAGACAAAGAATGGTTATTAGCTTTATTAGCAGCTTCCCTAGTTTTGTGGCTGATATTTTTGGGAAATTTACCCTTACGAGACTGGGATGAAGGGACTTATGCGATTGTCGCAAGAGAAATTTATCGCAATGGAAATTGGCTTTACCCTACTCTTCAAGGAGAACCATTTTTATTGAAACCACCTTTAATGCAGTGGTTAATTGCACTGTATTACCACATCGGAGGAGTGCAAGAATTTACTACTAGGTTTCCTGGTGCGTTGTTAACAGCCTTGGGAGTACCTTTACTTTACATAGTAGGGCGTTTGGTTTTTTTAGAAACTTTACCAGCGCTGTTTTCTGCTTTAGTTTACTTAACTATGCTACCTGTGGTGCGTCACGGTAGATTAGCAATGTTAGATGGAATGACAATTTCGTTTTTTCTATTATTGCTGTTTTGTTTATTGAAGGCGCGTCATCATCAAAAGTATGCTTTGGGTGTAGGTTTTTGCTTAGGGCTAATTACTCTCACTAAGGGAATGTTAGTTGTAGTTTTGGGAGGAATTGCTGCTTTATTCATCCTATTAAATAGGCAATTCACTTTATTAAAAAATCCTTATTTATGGGTAGGAATGCTATTAGGTAATGCACCTGCGATCGCATGGTATGTTGCCCAATATAAACATTATGGTGATGCATTCTTACAAGTGCATTTTCAAGCCCAAGCTTTAGATAGGCTGGGAACAGCAGTAGAAGGAAATACTGGCCCGCCTTGGTATTATTTACTTGAGATTCTCAAATATGGTTTTCCCTGGCTGTTGTTTTTGCCAGGAGGTTTATATTTAAGCTGGAAAAAACGCCAAACTGCTTGGGGTTGTTTAATTCTCATCGGTACAATTGTCTATTTAGGGATTATTTCCTTGATGAGAACAAAACTCCCTTGGTATGTAATGCCGATCTATCCTTTTTTAGCTTTAGCAATAGGTGTTAACTTAACCGAAATGTGGCAACAAAATAAGTTAAAAGCGAAAGCCTTAACTGTATTATTTGCTGCCTTATCCGTGGTTGGTTGTGGAGGTTGCGCTTACTTTTTAATTGCCGATCCACAGCCTAGTTTAATCATCATGAGTATTGTTTTAGCAATCACTATGGGTATGACAGCATGGTTGATTAAAGAGCAGAATCGTAAGTTTATTCCAGTATTATTTGCTGGGATGTATTTAGTTTTAGCCTTGTTAATGAGTTCACAATCTTGGGTTTGGGAGTTAAATGAAACTTTCCCCGCCAAGCCAGTAGGCGCATTAATTCGAGCAAATGTACCAGTCGGAACGCAAATTTACACTTCTTTTGCTTATGGTCGTCCTAGTGTAGATTTTTATAGTGATTGTAAAGTTACTGCTGCACCTTTGCCTGTTTTACAACAAATGTTAGCTAAAAAGTCTTATTTACTGTTAGATAAAGATGCTATGCAGAAAATAGATATTAGTAATAGTAAAGTTAAAGGCGAGGCTGAAGGATTTACTTTGATTTCACCATAAGAGATGATTTATAAAGTGAACTTTAAATTGTAGAAAGATGGTGCGTTACGGCTAATTCTCACTCTCATGAATTCCAAAATTTTTGCACAGCCGTAACACACCCTACAGTAATTTATTTTTACTAAATAAATACACATCATCACGCTGATATTGCAATTTGAATTCTGGCTGAGTTTGCAACTGATTGTATAAATTTTGATAATCTTCTGCGCTTGCTGCCCAACCAGGATGACGCAGATTCAGCAATATATAATGATAATTATTTAATTCTTTGGGATTGTATTTAAAACTGATTAATTCTCTATGGGTTAAATGTGGCGTAATTACATCTGTTGTGAAAACGCTATCTGGAGTTTTAATTAAAGCGATCGCATCTTTCGTGGCTTGCCAATTATCTATATTTCTGAGATATCTGGATGAAAATAATCCCCATTTTCCTAATACTAAAAACCCCACTAAAGACCATACAATAATTACTCGATTTTGCTTGATCCAGGCTTTACCACTTGCAAGGCAGGCAATTATCGCTACCATTAAAAATGGTAATGCTGCTAAGGAGTAATGCAAAACCAAATTTTTCTGTGAGGGATGATCGGCAAGTATATTCAAGGCTATACAAGGAATTGCACCTATTACAGGTAACATATATTGAGGTTTGAAACCCCATAATATAGGCGCTATTAAACTAACTAAATATTCTAAATTTATAGATGAAAAAATATTTTTAAATATAACTTCTGGGTGGGATAGTAAAATTTTTACTGTTTCCGAGAATGAGTTTCCTAAATAGCTATAGCGATAAAGATGGCGGTTGAGTAATGCTGCTTCGCCACCGAAAAACGGGATAATCAACTCATTCGCAATCAGAAACCAAGCTGTACCGCTAAAAATTGCGATCGCACCATATAGTCGCTGCTTTTCAAAAAATAGTAACCACACCCCCATCGCCGCTACAGTTAAGGAAAGTACGGCTTTACAACCCAAAACCAAAATAATACTAATGCAAAACCAAATTATTCTTTTGGTTCTAGCTGCGAAAATTGCTGTTAAAATTGCAGGAACAGCAATTACATCTGGGTGAAAATCAGCCAAATTGCTGTTATATACTACTGGATATAGTAGGTAAACAGCCATCATGACGACTGCTTGAGTTTTTTCTAAACCTGCTTGTAGCGCTAGTACGTATGTAGGTAAAGCACCTAACGCTAAAGCGAAAGATTGTACTGCAAACAGCCAATAAACGCTAGGGTAAATTTTGTATAATAAAGCCAAAAAATATAAAATCCAAGCAGCATGATCTGCTAAAGCATGAAAACCAATTATTGAAGAAATTGGTGTTTTTCCCTGACTAATTAAGTAAATTGCTTGATCAAAAAACGCTAAATCCCCAGATGAGTTAAATAATTCATGTCTGAGGGTACTAGAGATAAATAAGATGATGGTGCTAATCAAAATAATTGCACCAATAGTATTCAATTTAGGAAAATTTTTCTTCACTAGAATTTATTTATGAGGATTCTCTAGGAAATTTTAGCTTTCAATTTCGGATAAATCATATCACAATGACGCACAATAAACCAAAGCGTAAAACCTAAAGGAAAAGCAAATAGTTTGATATATATTGGAGTTCCTAGATAACCAAAAAATGAAGCCAGTTGTACTGATATAGCTACCCAACGATACTGGGGAAAGTAAAATGCAAAGATAATTGATAAGATATCAGCAGGATAAAAATATCTTTCGTGCATTTTAGGCAGAATATAGGGCATAAACAAAACTGATATAGTTGCCAAATGAATCAGTCTGTCTTGAGTAATTTCTAGCCGATTTTTGAAAACAACAAGATAGGCTAATAGCAACATAGCTGCTACTGTTAAAGCTAAACCTATCGGCACTACAATATTGTAAAAATCATTGGGAATCCATTGATATAAATTCGGTGAGCCTTTCGCTAGTTCCTTATATTTATTAGCTTGGTTAAAGTAGACTAACAGCAAATCGGGCATGGGTCTGCCTGCAAACCAAGCTGGTAGCATTAAAATTACATATACTAAGGGTACTATAGGCAGAAAATACCAAGATATTCTTTTTTTCAGCACCATAATTAATAGCAAAGGTGCTAAAAACATAGCTTGTAATTTAAAAGAAACTGCTACACCGAAACTGATTAAAGCTGGAATTTGCTTGTAAATAGATAAAAAGTAAACACAAGCAACTAATCCTGTTGTATAGATAACGTCACATTGACCCCAAAGGGAACTATTGTAAATAACTGTAGGGCTTAAAATAACTGCTAAAAAAGCAAATATTGCCATTCTTCCGGCTGGATATTTTAATTTAACGATTTTGTAAGTGAAAAAGGCACAAACAAAATCCATAGACATGGCAAAAAGCTTAATTCCCAATATTTTTGGCAATCCAGAAAGCAGCGTTGCTGCAATCAAAATCCAGTAGAGATAGGGTGGTGTATAGTCAGCAAAACCATATTTTAAAGCGCTAAATCCACCGTGGGAAGCGATGAAATCATACCAAGGCGCTAAAAAATATTTATAATCAACTGATTTATTGGGAATACAAAGCCACCGAATGAATACAGCGAAAATAATACCAAGACCCAAATATACGCTAACGGGGTAATTGAGCGGAGATTTGATAAATTTAAAAAATGTCTGCTCTGAAGTTTTCGCCATAAATGATTATCTATTCTTCAGAAATTATAAAATCTTTCTATTCTTTTTCTGCAAAAATTCGGATGCTGTAGAGGCGATGTCTACAATTGTTTACGCCTAAGCATCTGCTGCCAAATCAATAGGGTACAGCATTGCTGTACCCTAAAATCGTCAATATTTACCCTACCCAAATTTGCTTGGCAAAGCCTACAGCTAGCCTGGCAAGTAAGACAGCAAACAAGCCCAAGGTTAAATAACCCCAGCGATAATGCCGAGATAGCAAAACACCTACGCCCACGCTTAAAGGCACAATACCATAAGCAAGACGGCTCAGTGAGAGCGTACCCCCAGAAGCTAACAGTAAACCTATACCGCAAAAGCCATAGATTGTGGTTACTGGGGTGAGTTGCTTACGTAATCGCCACAAAATGAAGCCGCCACCCAATACTGTAAACAGGTTCAGGAAATTATTAATGAATTGTTCGTTAACCAGAAAGAAAAATATTCCAGCTAAAGCATACAATCCATAAAATACCTTGGTCTCAATTAAGTATTTGCGGAAGCGCCATAAAGGATACGCGCTGACAAGTATGATGCTAAACAACAGAGGATGCCAAGGATTTTTTACCCAAGCATCCTGCCAATTGGATGTTCCGATCGCAATTTCCATCACCATGTGCCACCAACCTTGCCCATCAAACCCAAGGGAAGGTCGCCAGCCGCGTTGCGCTTGAATAAAGGCTAATGGATGACCAAATTTAATCCAGCAAAAAAGGCTGAATAACAGGATACCAATAGCAGTGGCAAAAGAAGCGATATAAGCGATCGCAGGTCTACGTTGTTTCCAAGATGCGATCGCTAATGCTGGAATCAGCGCCATCCCCGTTGGGCGTGTGGCTGTGGCTAGTGCGCCCCACAAAGCTGTCCAGCGATATTGCTGTAGATCAAAAGCCCGCAAAGCCGCAGTACTCAACAATAAATACAGCCCCTCTGTATAGACGACTCCGGTAAACATAGCTTGGGGACACCACGCCATCACAGTAGTCACCCACTGCGCGGCGATGATTCCACAATGCTGCTTCACCCAAAAGTAAACACAGTACAGGGCGGCGCAAAATGCGATGTTATTGATTAGCGTTCCTGCCAATTCAAACGATAAGCCCAGCTTCATTAACAGCCAGATACTTAGGGGAAATAGGGGAAAGAAAGCCAAATTATGTTGGTTACCATCATCCACAAACTCATAGCCAGACGTGACTATTGAGCGATAATGTACGCTATCCCAGGCATTCACAACTTCCCAACCAAAGTTAGGAGTTGTTCTGTCCGTTGGATCTGATAAATGTGGGGCTAGCAGCAGCATGGCCATAAAGATGAAAATTCGGCTGAAACCCCAGACTGCTGCCGGAAAAATGAGTTCATTTTTCCATAAAGATTTTGCTATAAATATTTGAACTTTAGCCATAGACTTGAGTTTTTCAACCGACTCCTTGATGCATCCTTTGAACTATGGCTACCATTCTAAAATTTCTAAGTATCATTCAACACCTCACACTCATCCACTCACTCAATTAATCAACTGTAAAAGAAAAAGGCTTGTAATGTTATTAGCCTTTCCTAATCAGTACTATCTGTCGGTTACTAATTGCACAAATTCTAGGCAATTATGATTAAATTTATAGTATTTATATACACTGTTTTGAGCAATGCTCAGGAAGAATCAACTAGAGAGGGCTGTACATAAGTCTAGAGTTGCACAGAATGAATCACGTCTGTACTCAAGAGTTAAAAGTCAAAATTTCCGGGTCAAGTATATTTCCGAATTTTGAATTCAAAAGTGGCAGTGAATCAATCAGGGAATTTATTCAAATGATATTTCTTGATCCTCTCTGCTCCCTGCTAAGGGACTTCCAGAAATTAAATTATCCATTTATTTAGAGCGAAGCCCATAATTGTATTCTTCCTCCTCTGCTTCCTCTGCTTCCTCTGCTTGCCAAAGCGATCGCTTATTTGTTGAACAAGAAACTTTTGTCCTCCTGGTTCAGATATCAATAGGGCTGATAGCAGTATGACTTCTTAATCAAGAGTAGTTCTCTATCTTGAGTTGCATTGATTATGCCAATGACTGTGATTAAGAGTCCTCAGCAATTTATAGTGAGAATTGTTTGTAAATCCTTAAACAATTGTGAAAGCTATTACTCTTGTTGGTTCCACTGGCTCTATTGGTACTCAGACTTTAGATATTGTCTCCCAGTACCCAGATCAGTTTCGGATTGTAGGATTGGCAGCGGGAAGCAATGTAGAAATGTTAGCTGCTCAGATTCGGCAGTTTCGACCGCAGATAGCAGCTATTTGTGTAGAAGAAAAATTGCCAGCGCTGCAAGCAGCAATCAAAGACCTTGATCCGCAACCCATTCTTCTAGGTGGCGAAGCTGGAGTTATAGAAGTTGCGCGTTATGGTGATGCCGAAACTGTTGTGACTGGTATTGTTGGTTGTGCAGGTTTGCTACCAACAATTGCGGCGATTGAAGCAGGTAAAGATATTGCCTTAGCAAATAAAGAAACTCTCATTGCTGGTGGGCCTGTAGTTCTGCCTTTAGTAGAAAAGCATGGCGTAAAATTGCTACCTGCTGATTCCGAACATTCCGCAATTTTTCAATGTCTCCAAGGTGTACCTAAAGGCGGCTTAAGAAAAATTTTACTCACTGCTTCGGGTGGTGCTTTCCGAGATTGGGAAGTAGAAAAGTTAGCAGAAGTCACCGTTGCCGATGCTCTCAAACATCCTAACTGGTCGATGGGGCGGAAAATCACAGTCGATTCTGCGACTTTGATGAATAAGGGTTTGGAAGTCATTGAAGCTCATTTTCTCTTTGGTATGGATTATGACCAAATTGAGATTGTTATTCATCCCCAAAGTATTATTCACTCGCTCATTGAACTACAAGATACTTCAGTGTTAGCTCAACTTGGCTGGCCAGATATGCGCTTACCCCTACTGTATGCTTTATCTTGGCCCGATCGCATTTACACAGATTGGGAAAGATTGGATTTGGTGAAAGCTGGAAACTTAACCTTCCGCGAACCAGACCATCAAAAGTATCCTTGTATGCGTTTAGCTTATGCAGCAGGTCGCGCTGGCGGTTCCATGCCGGCTGTGTTAAACGCTGCCAACGAGCAAGCTGTGGCTTTATTTTTAGAAGAAAAAATTCGCTTTTTAGATATTCCCCGTTGTATTGAATCGGTGTGCGATCGCCATCAAAATGATAACTGTAAAAATCCCTCTTTAGATGACATTTTGGCAGCAGATAAATGGGCAAGGCAAGAAGTTTTAACAGCAACTGAAAATTTAACAACTCAATCGCGGGTAATTTCTCTGCGATAAATTATTAAACCCAACAAAACCAAAATTGCTTTGTTGGGTTTTTTTGGAAATTTGGTAATTGGTAATTGGTAATTGGTAATTGGTAAAAAGGCTAGACATTCAACACCAAATACTTTTCAGTCACCCTTCTGTAAAGCTTCTTGAAGCATAGGCACAAGTTCTTTACTTAAACTTACTCTGCATCTGACTATTTCTAGATGACATCAGCCAAATATGGGATTTTAATGAACCAATGACTAAAAGTTAATAACTTAAGGAGGATGGTCTTGGGTAATAACATTCGAGACCGCTTTAAAAATTTTCGTCGCCGAGGATCTCAACCAGAGGAACTTCAAAAAATTCAAACGGATTTGCTGGCGGAATCAACCTTAGACGCATCCTACCTAACTTTGATTGTGGGTTCCTGTGCGATCGCTACTTTTGGTTTATTGTCCAATAGTACTGCTGTCATTATCGGTGCGATGATTATTGCGCCCCTGATGTTACCGATTCGGGGATTAGCTTTTGGCGCTTTAGAAGGTAATGTGATTCTCTTCCGCAAAGGGATAATAGCCGTCGTGGTGGGTACGTTCCTAGCGGTGGTCATGGCTTACAGCTTGGGAATGCTTGTACCTATACCCAGCTATGGTAGTGAAGTGCTAGCTCGTTCTGAACCCACATTATTAGATTTAGGCATTGCTGTAGCCGCAGGTGGTATCAGTGGCTACGCCAAAGTTGAGCCGAAAATTTCTGGTAGTGTGGCGGGAACTGCGATCGCAGTCGCACTGATGCCGCCTATCTGTGTGATTGGTTTAGGCTTGGCGCAAGGCAACTGGTCACTGAGTATAGGCGCAACCCTGCTTTACCTCACCAACTTATTAGGGATTACTTTATCCTGTATGCTGACATTCTTGGTAGCAGGATACACATCTTTCTCCCGTGCCCGTCGTCCTCTCATTTGGACATTAGCTTTAACCGCAGTCTTGGTCATTCCTTTAGGTGTCAGCTTTGCTCGACTTGTACGACAAGGGCAATTGGAAATGAGCTTACGCAGAGCATTATTGAATCGAACTGTTACCTTTCAACGCTTACGCTTAATTAACAGTAATACCAACTGGCTAGCAAATCCGCCAGAAGTTCGTTTAATTGTGCGATCGCAAGAACCAGTCACACCTAGACAAGTGAAGTTATTAGAAAACTTTATCGAGCGCGAAATGGGTCAATCCTTCACCCTAATTTTTGAAGTTGGTCAGGTAGAAGAAGTTCGTGCAGAAGAAAGCCAAGCAAAATAAAAGTATTTTCAGACTTGTAGAGACGCGATTCATCGCGTCTTTACTCAAGAGTCAAGAGTCAAAAGTCAAGGATTATTTTTTCCCATTACCCATTACCCAGTCCCCAGTCCCCATTACCCCTTATCCCCAGAGGGGGCCCCGAGTTCCCCAATCCCCACCTATACCTCCTGCGTAATTTTAGGATTTTGCAGCTGATATTTCGCCATCAAATTTTTAACTTGAGCCACTACCAGGGGATGTTTGTCTTTTTGTAGTTGGGGAAGTAGTTCTACAACTACACGACGTGAAACTACGCTGAGATAGGTAATTGCAGCTTCCCTGACAAAGCCTGTGGGATGGCGCAGAGAAATCATGATTTCGGGGATTGTCAGGCGGATATGGCTAACTTTAGCAAAGTGAAAACAGCAAGCTAAACACCAGTCAGAAAGGAAATTAGACAACATCAACAAGCGCCGCAGGCGATCGCTAATTGGCATTTTTTCATATTCTCCTAACCCGGCTGCACCCAACAGATAGAGTTTTTCTTCAGGCGATCGCCGATCTAACATATTCAGCAACAATGTTTTACAAGGTAAATTTATCGTATGGTCTAAAATTTCTAAGCCTCGTGCTAAATTCGTGCCCGAATCAGACCGGAGATTAAAGGCTGCGGCTTGCATTTTATCTGGGGAATAGAGCAGCTTTAATAACAGTACGATTCTTTCTCTCACATCTATTTCTAACTCGGCTAGGGAGCGTTGCAGTAAGTCAAAAACTACTTGTGACTGCTCATCTGTACTAGTTTGTTGTTTAGTAAAGTCTATAAAAGCTGCATAGATTTCGCCTAAAAATTTTAATTCCTGTTCAATAAAAATTCCTACTCTACCTTCATAAAATCTATCTTCTAAACTCTGAATCTCTGGTTGTTTATGTATTTTCAATAAGCTACGCAGAATATGATATCTAGTAGCACCCCAAGATTGTTCTAAGTTTTGCCATAAACAATCTACGGCTTCTGCAGTGCCTATTTGACCAATAGTACGCCAAGCGTACATCCTCACTATTTCTGGTTTGTAATTATTAGTAGCCAACTGCAACAGCATTTCTAGGGCTTCATTTTCTAGTTTCACTAGGGCACTCATTGCTGTGTTGCGGGTGGATTTATAGTACAGTGCGGCTAATAGTGCTGAATAGTATTCTTCTAAGCGAGTAGAGGCAATCATTTCTAAAACAGCACAGCGTACCCGTAAAGATTCATCCTGTAATAAATTTGGGATATGAATCCGCAATGCTTGCAAATAAACTGCTTCTCTTAAGGCTTTAACTCCATTCACCCGTTCCCGTTCTAGTTTATGCGTGAGCATCCTCCGCATAGTTGTGGTAGCTGCTACCTTTTGCATTGGTGTTCCTTGACGCAAAAGTAAAGCGGCGGCTGTAGCACGAATGAGCGAGTGTTGCCGGGGATTGAGGTAGTCTTCTAATGCAGCTAAATTAGGATGTGGTTCAGCCAGCCAAACGTAGCGCAGAGCTAAAGCAAATACTTCTGGGGTAACACGCTGTTCGGAATATTCTAATAAAGGCTTTACATCAGGTAAATATTTAGGATTGGCCTCAGCCATCAGCATGACTTCCAAACTTTGACATTGCAAATCTGAAGGTAACTTGATGAGCAGAGGTGCTAAAACTTCGACTGCACCCTGGAGGTCAATTTGGGTTAAAAGTTCAATACAAGAGCGTTTATCTGCTAAACTGCCTTTTTCTTCTAAAGCTTTGACTACACCTTGTTGTAGTACCCGTAAACCGACATTTGTGGCACTTAGCTCTCCCCGATCTGCACTCAAAACTAATAAATCAACATAGTGCGATCGCAGTAACATCACTACTTTTAAACAGATAGCAGCTACGATTACTGTTTCGGCAATAAATACCCACTTTTGTAACTCTTGGGGGACATACTGCGCGGAGAATAATAATGTCACAAAAATGATTACACCAGCCAAACCTGTAGCGATCGCATCTGCTGTTCCTCCTGATAATATCTGCGTTCTGTTGCGAATGCGTTCGGGGATTGGTTGGTACAGTGCTGGGCCGCTACTCATAATAAAGGTGTAGCGCAACAGTTCATCGCAGAATTTGAGAATGATTAACCCCCAGAAAAAGCTGGAGAATTGCATTGTGGGAAATAAATTGAATAAAGCAATCCCAACAGGTATGAAACAACCTACCGTAATTGGTAACAACGCCGCAGCAAAAAATACTCCAATCCTTTCGATTAAGCGGCTGGAAATAAACCACTGTGTCATCAACTCACACAGTCCTACCATCCCGCCAAATAAACCCAAGAAACTTGCCAGTTCTTTCTCGTCAAAATTAGATTTCAGTTCGCGCAGATATTGAAAATCGATTAACAATCCCAGGATTTGCAACAGACCAACAAAAGCAAATAATTGCCAAATATAAACTTTAAGTGGTTCTTTGAGGCGATGGTGTCTAGAAGCTTCTTCTGGAGCCTGTAGTCGCTGTGGTGCGTCGGGAAAGGAAGTGCGATAGTGATGACTTAAATATAAAAGAATAACTGAGCCGACAATAATTACTGCACAAGCAATCACAATCACTTTACTGAGCTTGGCATATTGCAGTAGCCACGGCAAACTAAAACCGCTAATCACATCAGCTACTAACAAACCACTGCTTACCAGGGGATAGGTGCGTTTAATCTCGCGAATATTAAATAGTTGATTAGCGACTATAGAAGTATTTAGGTCATTGACTACATAAAGTGCGTCTACCCATAAACGCATTAAAAATACAATAACTACCGTTAAATAGGAAATATGTATTTCCCAATGTAAAAATACTAATAAAACTAATGGCGTAACCATGCAAGGTGCGATCGCTACAATTACCCAGCGCAAGGGAAATATCTTTTGTAGCCAAGAATATAAAACAACCAGCCCAAAACCGATTACCGCGCTAGCAATATACATCAAAGGCAGCGGATCGGCTCCATATTCATCTAAAAATAGCGCTACTGTACTATCTTCGGCCCACCGTAAACCTACAGATACAGTTGTATAAAAAGCAAACATCATCCATGTCCGTTCGCTTTCCTCAGGCCGGAGATTCAACCACTGTAGCAGCCGTGCCACAGTGCCTCTATTTGTAGGCAACCAGTTATTTTTCTGTTCCATTTAGTTTTACTTTCTGGTAGTTTTATCGCGTGTTGGGTAATTGGTAATGGGTAATTGGTAATGGGAATTTGTCTATTTTTTCTCCCCTATCTACCTCATCCCCCTTATCTACCTCATCTCCCATCCCCAGTCACCAATCCCTGACCAACAGAACTTACCTAGAAATGGCAAAAGTCCTGAACGACTGAGTATTAGTTTTCCCACTCAGTATTCAGGACTATCATCTTTGGATAAATTTTACCGACTTATCTGTCGAGGTGAAATCTTCAGTTGTAATTTATACTTTTGGATAAAACAGCTGGAAGATTACTTTTTAGGAGAAATCAGCATCATCATATTTCTGCCTTCTTTTTTCGGTGCTTGCTGCACTTCTCCAAACGGCTCTAAATCAGTAGCCATTCGCTTGAGCAATTCTTCTGCTAAGTCACTGTGTTGAATTTCTCGACCCCGGAACATAACAGTAGCTTTGACTTTGTCTCCATCTTTCAAAAAGCGCTCGGCTTGCTTGACACGCACGTTGTAGTCGTGTTCTTCTATTTTGTAGCGCATCTTGACTTCCTTGACATCAGCCGTGTGCTGCTTCTTCCGGGCTTCCCGCGCCTTCTTCTCTTGTTCAAACTTGTATTTCCCATAGTCCATAATCCGACAAACTGGCGGGTCAGCCTTGTCACTAAGCAGCACGAGATCCAACTCTTTTTCTTCGGCTAGCTGTAGTGCTTCTGAGGGAGTGATAATTCCCAATTGGCTACCGTCAGTATCAATAACGCGAATTTTCGGAAATCGAATACGTTCGTTAATTTGGGGCAGATCGCGAGTTCTTTTTTTCTCAATCACAGGCATTATGATTTGTGGGAGCTCTTTATTTAAGAATTTGGCTTGGTCTTGATTGGCCTAGGTTTTGGTTGGTATCGCCTCAGAGTTAAAATATAAAAACTACTGAGGACTGAAAAATCAGCCATAGTTCTAGATTAACTAATCTATAAAATGGTTGTGTCTGATTCTGTATTTGTCATTCTACTCATTCTGAGAGAATTTCTCTAAAATCGTTAATCTAAATTACACAACCTAGCGAAACGTTAAGTATTGTAACAAGTATTTAACACTTGGTTGACATAGAGTTTTACAAGTGTATTTCCAGAATAGCAAGTTTACACATAAAATAGTTTTTCGCCAATAAAATGTAATATTTTATACAATAATTTACAATTCGGCAGAACGTCAAGCCGTGAGCTTGGGACATTCTTGATTTTACTCTGTTTGCAGGAGTAATCCTGAATTTATAGCAATTTTTGCAGGAATTGCGAAATTAATCGTTAAGTTAGGGAACAGGGTAATTTGTCAAGAAATGCGATCGCTCTCTTCGCCCTCTTAATATGGAAGTTGAGAGGGTTTTGCTCTTGAGATATGGGAGGAATATGTGACCACTGGATTACATTGGCAGCAACGGGTTGGTAATCAAAGAGACTGGATTTGGCGAGGTTGGCAAACTCGCTATACTTACATCCGTTCTGCCCAAAATCACCAAAATACAACGCCCCTGATTTTACTGCATGGGTTTGGTGCTTCTATTGGTCATTGGCGGCATAATTTAGAGGTTTTAGCAGCACACCAAACAGTCTATGCGCTGGATATGCTGGGTTTTGGCGCTTCGGAAAAAGCTGCGGCTAACTACAGCATAGAATTGTGGGTAGAGCAGGTTTACGATTTTTGGAAGGCATTTATTCGTCAACCCGTTATCTTAATTGGTAATTCAACTGGTTCACTGATTTCCTTAGCCGCCGCTGCTGCTCACCCGGAAATGGTAAAGGGTATAGTCATGATGAGCTTGCCCGATCCTTCATTAGAGCAAGAAGCTATTCCAGCTGCACTGCGACCAATTTTAATGCCGCTGATTACGACAGTTAAAAAGATAGTCGCCTCCCCAATGATACTTAAACCTGTGTTTAATTTTGTACGACAACCGAGTGTACTACGTCGTTGGGCGAGTCTGGCTTATGCTAACCCAGAAGCCATTACTGATGAACTGATAGAAATTTTAGCAGGCCCTCCTCAAGACCGAGGTTCAGCGCGTGCTTTTAGTGCTCTGTTCAAAGCCACTATGGGCGTTAACTTTAGTCCTAGTGTCAAAAAAGTATTACCAACCCTAAAAATTCCCATGCTGTTGATTTGGGGACAAAAAGACCGCTTTGTTCCTCCTATACTCGGTAGCCAATTTGCTCAATACAATGAGAAATTGCAACTGCTTAATTTAGAAGATGTAGGTCATTGTCCCCACGATGAATCACCAGAGCAAGTCAACCAAGTAATTTTAGATTGGATTAATCGGTGTCTTGAGGATAACCAACAGCCTGTTATCATCCCAAATCCAGAATCTATCCCAGAAACTCAACAATTTTGATGGGTATCATTGATGTCATTAATCAAGACTTCAGTCTTGATTTTCAGTACCGTAGAAACGGAACTGCTTTATTAAGCTAATCGTCATTTAAATTGCATCATTTTCATGCTGGTAAAAGCTGGAAACCCTCTCCCTTGCCCCCTGCTCCCTGCCCCCCTGCAGCCTCAATGTGCAAGTTAAATGGTTAACAGTTTAACCTATCGTTACTTGGTTAGTCTCAACACCTGTAGCACCATTGACTGAACGCGCTACAGAAACCATACGATTGAGAATCTCTTGGCTGGGAACTTTACCTTTGAGGACTACAGTACCGCCTGTCTGAGCAACCCAGAGAGTATCAACATCATCAAGTTGTTGGTCTTGGTCAAATGCTAATGCTACGCGCTTGGCTAATCCACTTTGGTCGTATTCTCCGTTTAAACCTAACCGTTCTGCGGGGATGGTTTGAGTAGAAGCAGACGCAGCGCTAGTCTCAGGAGCAAAGGTAGCGTTAGAAGATTGTGGTACTGCTTGGGGAGCAGGATTTACTTGTGCATTTTGCGGTTTTTCTAAACCAAATAGTCTTTTTAACCAACCCATAATATTTTTTCTCCTGTAAGAGGTCTGTACAATTTGAGGATAAAATTTTTACAGATACTCCACATCTGCCAGTAAAAAGATATCGATGCTCAGGGGTTTCTGCTTACAGGATGATTTGTACAGAAATTTAAGTTCTATCAGAAAGTGTAATCAGTGCAGCCTTGAGTTTAAAATTAGAAAACAGATTTCCTTATAAATTTAGTAGGCAATACTTGTAGGGCAATTATTAGCTAATGTTTGTATTAGTAAAATGATGCCTGAGCCTGTTTTGGCAAAGATGAAACATACCCTTTCAGTTTTGGTAGAAGATGAGGCGGGGGTTCTTTCCCGCATTTCGAGTTTATTTGCGCGTCGCGGCTTTAATATCGAAAGCTTGGCTGTAGGGCCAGCTGAACAGGGAGGAGTATCCCGAATTACGATGGTTGTACCTGGTGACGATCGCGTGATCGAACAAATCACCAAGCAACTCTATAAGCTAGTTAATGTTCTCAAAGTGCAGGACATTACCGAAACTCCCTGTGTAGAAAGAGAATTGATGCTCATCAAGGTGAATGCTACTAGCAGCAACCGTTCTGAAGTCATCGAACTATCTCAGATTTTCCGAGCGCGAGTGGTAGATGTCGCAGAAGATTCTCTCACGCTGGAAGTAGTAGGCGATCCCGGTAAAATAGTGGCGATTGTGCAAGTGTTACAAAAATTTGGTCTGAGGGAAATCGCCCGGACTGGCAAAATTGCGCTGACACGTGAATCTGGTGTGAATACTGAGTTGCTTAAGTCTTTGGAAGCAAAGGTGAGTTAGCAAGACTTACAAACCCATAGAAGCTAAAACCAAACGGTCATAGACTTGACCGGGTAAAAGATACTTAAGCAATGAAGCAATTTTTGCGTCTTGTCCTACGAGATAGCTCGTTTTGGGCTGTTTTGCAGTTAATGCATGGACAACAGCCTGAGCGACAAGATCCGCTGCAATTCCCTTGCTAGCCATAATCCCGACTTGTTTGCGGACTGTATTCATTGCTTGTCCGTAGAGATTTTGCGCGAATTCAGGAAGATTATCTCTATCGATGTCAGCTTGTGTTAAAGATTTATCCCAAATTGGTGTAGCAATTGTACCTGGTCGAATAATTGAGACGGAGATTCCCCAAGGTCGTAATTCCAGCCGCATTACTTCAGTAATTGCTTCTAGGGCGAATTTAGAAGCATTATAAGCACCGAGAAAGGGAGCAGCACTTTTGCCACAAATCGAACCCATATTGACAATTCGCCCTTGACCTTGGCGGAGTAAACCCAGAAATGCTTGGGTAACTGCAAGTTGTCCGGTGACATTAACTCGCATTTGATGTTCAAATTCGCTAATTGGTAGCAGTTCTAAAGGGCCAGGAATTGCAATTCCCGCATTATTGACTAAACCTGCTAGCTTTCCATTGCTGGCTTTGGTGACGGTTTCAACTGCTAATGCGATCGCATCATTATCTGTAACATCCAAAAAAATTGGGGTGAGTCTGGGTGAGGCTTTGCGCCTAAGTTTTTCAGCATCAACTTCTTGACGTACACCAGCAAACACACAAAAGCCTAATTTATCTAAGAGTAAAGCAGACGCTTCGCCAATTCCTGTGGATGCGCCTGTAATTACTACTGTACCTGGAGTTTCTGCCAGCATTTTTCTTCTCTGGGCTACAACCTCTCAAATATAGAGTCACTAACTAGCGACAAATGATAGCTTTGTGACGGACGCATCTTTGTCACGCTTTTGTAATACTCACGTCAAAACCCTGTGTGATATTGGACATGGTATTTGGTTACAAAATGCTTTCAACTCGGTTAGAGGTAGGGTTTCTACCTTTAACTGATTTTTTTATGAGCAATTTTTTTGTCACAGTATAGACACAGGATGAATAATTTGTAATTCGTAATTGGGTAAGCAAGAGTAGTGGACTAATACGATTTTGGATTTTAGATTGAGAATTAGTCTTTATATAACAATACGCTTGGGTTAAGCTCATTAGCGATGATTTGTCACTTATTAAAGAAGCCAGAAGAATTGGGGGATTCTCCCCCAAACCCCCGATTGGGTGACGGTTGCGTCCCCCAAACCCCCTCCAAAATTATTGTTCTGTTTTTTTGTTGAGTAACTAGTTTTTTGGTTTTGTTATCAATTAATTTTCTTAACTGAACTGTATTTCTTTATACAATAGTTCTGTCAATCCATCTGTCGGATTCCTTTTTCAATGTGGTAAATGTGGTATGAGTAGAACGGTTTAAATAATTCACGCTATGCCATTGCGAATGAAACGAAGTGGAATGTTCGCGTTCGCGTAGCGTCTTTGCAGGAGAAGCGTTCCCGTTCGCGTTAGCGTTGCGTAGCAAAGGGTAGCAATCGCAAGGGTTATGCCGATTTTATATTCTGTTACATAGTTAAGTTGATTCTCACCGACTTACTTAACACAGCTAATTTGGTGCATTAATAAAAATCTCTTTTATCCGCGTGTATCGGCGTTTATCTGCGGTTAATTTCATCAAGCTTGTGATAGATAGTTTACTTGAGATAGATCAACAAATTCAATCCGGGGATGGTGCGGGAGAGTGTCCACAAAACTAAGGTGATATATAGTAAACCCAGACTCCACTCATACCAGCCTAATGTGGCGATAATGCTGGGTAGATGTTCATCTCGCATCCGAATATCGTTAAATCCTAACCTGACTAAGTTATTCAGGCTAAAGTCATAATAATTAAGCCAGTTCCAACGCCGATCCCACAATAAATGCATATAGCGTTCGCGAAAGGTAGGATTTCGGGGAATTACAGGTAAGCGTCCAATGAGTAATCGTAGCTGGCGAAAGGTACCGTCTTCTGTGAAGTAGGAAACCTCTAATAAATCGTGATAACGACCTTGCTGGTAAAGTCTAGTTAATAAAATTGTCGGTACTGGGACAATAATAATCAACAGACACCCCAGGGTTAGCCAAGGTTGTTCTGCACTCCGGAAAATGGCTAATAAACTTAAAAATTCTAAGCAGCTAAAACTAATTAATATAGATATGGTTTCATAATAAGTGGGAATAATCGGTACGGGACGCAAACGCCGATAGCGATCCACTAGCCAAAATAGTAAGCCGAAAAAAGCGATCGCCACACCACCAACGCCAAAAACTAGCCAAATATTTGTACCATAACCACTTAATAACAGCAGTACACTCAAAGCTAGCCAACTCCAAGCTTGGAGTAACCACACACCTATTGATAAAGGTTCGCTGACAATTAGGCGATCGCGCAATTGGCTGTAGGTTTCTAAATCAATATCTGCTAAAGTTAGTAATTCGCTACTATTGCGGAATGGTTTTACTTGACGACGTTGTGCGATCGCTTCTGCTTGAGTTGCTGAAAAACCTAATTTATTCAACCTGGTGACGGTAGCACTATTAATATTTGTCCCTACCAAACGCCGAGTTAACTCCATTAGCCGCAATCGCTGTTTTGTAAACTCCAGCTGATTTGCATCGGCTATTTGCTGTTGCTGACGAAAATTTTGCCCCAAATTCCGCAAGACATTTTGATTTCCTTGTAAGGTAGTGACGCAAAATCTCTTACCAATTTCGCCAGAATTACCTAATATTTTCGCTTGATTAGAATTAAAAGTCAGACCAGATACGCCTAAAAAAGCTGCTTTGGCAAAGTTCGCATCGCTAAAATCTGCCAGATTAAGAATGCTAGCGCCTTGAAGACTCACAGGTTGATCGAACTGTGCTTCGCGAAAAATCACTGCTTGATCAAAAGTTGCTGCTGTCAACAACAAAAACTGATCGAAATTAGCTTTAGTAAATTGTGCTTGATTGAAAAAATGCACATCGGAAAAATCAGCATTTCCTAACCATTGCACATTACTAAATTTAGCTAACTGCTTAAAATTAGCTTGAGTAAAGTTGGCGATATCTTCAAAGATACTGTTTTGAAAGTCAACAGGTTCCTGAAATTGAGTTTGTTTAAAATTAGCTTTGTTAAAAAAAATACTTTCTTGAAAGTTACTGAATTGCCGAAAGGTAGCACTAGTAAAGCTGACAGCACGGCTGAATCTGGTTTCTGTCCAATTGGTAGGCTGGATAAATGTTGCGCCTTGGGCATCTACAGACTGTAGAAAGAAAATATTAGGAAACCATACTTCGCCATTAAAGCGAGTATTTACTAGTGTCAAAGAGCCACGAAATACAGTAATTTCACTAGATGTATCTGGCTGCGTTCCTAATAGCGATCGACAGTCTTTAGCGTTGGGTAAGGAAACTGCTAATGATTGTAAGCAAACAAGGCGCAAATTTTCTAATTGTTCTTGTTCAGTTCGGGTAAAAATTGGGGCGATTTCTTGGGCGTAAAGGGGAGTTCTTAAACCCAACTCGCTACCCATAAAATCCCCTTGAATGAGAGAATAGCTCAGATCTAAACCCAAAGGTTTCGCGCCAGTTTTTTGTAATTCTTTCCGCAGCAATTGATAAAAAGTATCGCGGAAGTTGGCATTTTCTGGGCGTAAATCAATCACCATCTGCCGCAAATCTATTGTTAAATTACCTTCCCGCAGTATGGGTGTACGTACCCTTTCTTGTAAAAGTTCCAGAGTTAAGGGTGTACGTTGTAGAGAGGTTTGAACTGCGGAAGCTGGGAGAGAAAAGCAGAAGATAATTAATAAAACGCAGAGAAACGCAGAGGTAAAACGCAAAGTTACACAGAGTAGCTTCTCTGCAAGCCTTTGCGCTTTCCTTTGCGAACCTTTGCGTTTCCAAAAGAATTTACTCAAACTGTTGTTTACTATTCATCGCTAATCAGCAGAACAATTTTACCTGTGATAGAACCACTTTCAAGTAATTGGTGAGCTTTTGCTGCTTCTTCTAAAGGAAATTTGTGACTAACATGGATTTTTAACTTCCCTTGATCGATCCAAGTGGCACATTGTTCGAGAATTTCTGCATGGTGCTGAAGACTTTCTACTAAGCCTTGTACCATCGGTGTTAACATCAATTCCAAACCAATACGGAGGTTGCGGTTTCTGGCTACTTTCCAAACAGTTTTGGGATCGGGTTCCAAAATTGACACAATATCGCCATAAATCCGCACGGCGGGGAAAGTTTTACCAAATGTTTCACCACCGACAGTATCAAAAGCCAAGTCTACCCCTTCGCCATTCGTCCAATCTAAAGCGGCTTGCACAAAGTCAGTTTGCTTGTAAAAAATGACTTCATCAGCACCCAGTTCTTTGACAAAGTTCGCCTTATCTTGAGAACTAACTGTAGTAGCGACATTCGCACCTTTGAGTTTAGCTAGTTGAATTGCCACATGACCAACTCCACCAGCACCAGCATGAATTAAAACATTATCCTTGGGTTCTAGCCGTCCCCGTTCATATAAAGCTTCCCAAGCGGTAATCAATACTAAAGGTGCGGCGGCTGCTTCAGCAAAAGATATAGAATTTGGTTTATGGGCGACAAAGCGCTCATCGACAACAGTAAATTCAGCATAATTGCCTTGGTGTGCGCCTAAGCCGCCATAGCAAAAATACACCGCATCACCTGGGCGAAAGCGCTGCACTCCAGCACCTACTGCTTCCACTACACCTGCACCATCACATCCTAAAACAGCAGGCATTTGTTCGGGGTAGAAAGTACCTCGTTGACGAAGTTTTGTATCGATGGGATTTATACCAGCCGCTACCAAGCGTACTAAAAGTTCCGTATCTCCTACAGGAACACCAGGATTTGTAATTTCCTGCACTTTTAATACGTCAGGACTACCTGCGGCTGTCATTAAGACTGCTTTCATAAGTTTTTTCCTCCTAACTCCAGCTAGATGCACGCACATTTGCAACTAGTGATGCAGTATCGATTGTATTTGCTGTGTACTTTGTAATGGTGCTTCTGGAGTGCGGTTTAATATAGTCACTGTTACTCCCAAAGCCGAAAGCGCAGCCACAGAAACCCCAGCTAGCCATCGGACTTGCTGACGCAAAGTTTTAATCTCTCGGCTCATCTTGTCTACTTCTAACTGAGAGTAAGGTTTAACTTCTGAAGCTGCTACAGCGATTTCTTGAGGTAATTCTGTGGGATCTTCAAAAGCAACCTTGATTTTTAGCCAATCAGCAATTAATTGCGGACAGTTCTTTTGAAACCAATGCCATGCAAAAATTCTAAACACTGGTTTAGACATTCTGGCAATTGATTTCACTGTGCGGTTTAAAATACGCGATCGCAGCTTTTGATTAATTAAGTTAACTGAGCCAATATCATAAAGACAATCAATAATTAGCTTAATAGTCGCTTCTTCACTATGAGCTAAATTTTGTAGTAATAGCTTCACATCTTGCATTCGCTCATCTGCAAGACGTTTTTGAGCTAAACTCTCAGGCGCTATTACCGATTGGTGCAGACGATTCCTGGTAACTATTGTCATATTTGTATATTAAAATCACGATCGCTAAAAATATGAGTATCTTTAGTTAGAAATATTAGTCATTAACAAAGAGCTTAAATTAATAGTATCTTTGCTATTTTGACAATATTTCTAAAGATGTAATTTAAAAAATATTAAACTGTCAAATTTTATAGATATTGTCTTTTTAAGAAAATCAATCTTTTGGCTATGGAAACTATCATAAATACTCGAAGAATCATAAACCATTGATTTTAAACAAAAACCTTTTATGAGCAAGGATAGGCTAATACTTTTGATAGAAGTGATTTTAATCTTCTGATAGACGTTTAGGCAAACGACAGCAGTTATTCTTAATCAAAGTTACCTTGACGGATAGCAAACCGTCGTGGGGGTTTTTACGAGGGTACAAAATATTGTTCTTTTAATGTTGCAGCCTTAAGTCAAGTCCCAGGATCATACTAAAAGCAGAACTTTTTTCAGAAGATAAAAATCCTTATGAAAATAATGAGAACTTTCTTGTTCTTTAACTATCGCTGAAAACTGCCCAGGCTTTCTTTCAATCTTATCTACCGGATGTTTTGAAACCTTTCACCATTAGTTGATGGGTTCCTCAATCTGTCGTGTTTCAAAAGACTGAATTGAGTAACACATTCATTGGCAACAGCATTTTGACAATCTATCAAGCACAAAAATCTCAATTAAATTAAGGAACCATAATCATGAGGCGTTGGAATTTATCTAAAGTTGTTTTGGCTGGTGTGTTTGCTCTCAGTTTTACTGCTGTACCCTTAAGTATGTCTGCCTCAGCCCAAAGTGGCTCTTCTGGTGGTGGCAGTTCTTCAGGTGGTAGTGCAGGTACAGGTACAGGCACTGGAAGTGGTACAGGCACTGGAAGTGGCACAGGCACCACAGGTAGCGGTTCTGGTTTAGGTACTTCCGGTACAGGCACAGGTACCACAGGTAGTGGTTCTGGTTTAGGTACTTCCGGTACAGGCACTACAGGTAGCGGTTCTGGCTTGGGTACTTCCGGTACAGGTACAGGCACTACAGGTAGCGGTTCTGGCTTGGGTACTTCTGGCACAGGCACTGGCACTACAGGTAACGGCACTGGTTTAGGTACAGGTACAGGCACAGGCACTACAGGCAGCGGTTCTGGTTTAGGTACTGGTACAGGCACAGGCACTACAGGTAACGGCACTGGTTTAGGTACTTCCGGTACTGGCACTGATAGTACAGGCACAGGTTCCACAGGTAGCGGCATTAATAGCACAGGAACTGGTACAGGAACTACAGGTACAGGTTCTACGGGTACTGGTAGTACAGGTGCTGGAACTACAGGTACAGGCACGGCTACTGATGGTACTGGCTCAACAGGTCTTGGCACTGATGGCACTGGCACCACAGGTACTGATGGTACAGGTACAACAGGTACAGGAACTACAGGAACAGGCACAGGCACCACAACCAACCCTTCATTCCAAGGAACTAGCGATGTCAGAGGCGATCGCGGCGGTTCGGATTGGGGTTGGTTAGGTTTACTAGGGTTAGCTGGTTTAGCTGGTTTAGCTCGTAAGCGCGAAAGACCCAAAGCTTATGCAGATCCTAATCAAGTCACAGGTTCTGGTTCCTCAACAAGATATTAATCGCTGAAATGTTTTGGTTAGCCACTGAGCATCAGGCGATCGCCTTTTGAGTGAAATAGTTTTCTTACTGCCAAAAACACAGCCTTCACTAATCAGTGAAGGCTTTTTTATCAACGTAGGGTGCGTTGCACTGCGTGACAAGGCAAAGGGGCAGGGTTGTCTAATTTCCTATGCCCTATGCCCCATGCCCTTTAACCTAATTAGTGATTTGCTGCAAGACTTCTGCCAGAGGAATAGCCTTTTCCTCTACCTATAGAGAGACGATGAAGCTAAACGCATAATAATGTCAATATACTTATTAAGTAAGACACCCTTCTTATGCTAAACATTAAATCTCCATATGTTAGAAACAAAGCCATCCGAGGCTGAACCAGCTGTGATTGCAGCGGTTGCTGATTATTTCAAGGTGCTATCAGAGGTGAGTCGGTTACACATTTTAACTTGTTTAAAGTCAGGGCCGATGAATGTGATGGAAATTGCAGAAGCAACTGGCTTGGGACAGGCAAATTTGTCTAAGCATCTCAAAGTGTTAACTCAGGCAGGGATTTTATCTCGTCAGCCTAAAGGTACCAGTGCTTATTACGAGATTGCAGATCTGATGATTTTTGAACTCTGTGATTTAGCGTGCGATCGTATTAGTGAACGCATTCTACAACAGGTGGAAAGCCTCAAAGGTATAAGGGGCAATACAGCTGGTTTTTGACAGCCTCGGACTAGCAGCACAGGATTAGCTTTTTTGTTCCCTATTTTCTATTCTTTGTTCCCTATTCTCTGGTTGCTTCAAAACAACCGCACGGATGATACACAACCCTCTACAAATGCCAGAAATATCGGTAATTCTCCTTTTACTTTTTACCTTTACCCATATTTTCTACAGCAAAAATAAAAGCACCCTTAGCGCAAGGGTGCTGATAAGTAGAGAAAAGAGGAGATACTATCAATTACAAGTAAGCTAGCTGGCGATGCTTGGTGCGGCTAGAGCGATTGGTTGAGCTTCACCAGCGGCTAAATCTAAGGGGAAGTTGTGAGCGTTGCGTTCATGCATAACCTCAATCCCTAGATTGGCTCTATTAAGAAGATCAGCCCAGGTAGGAATTGTTCTTCCTTCGCTATCTAAAACAGAGCTGTTGAAATTGAAACCATTTAAGTTAAATGACATGGTGCTAACACCTAAAGCTGCAAACCAGATACCGACTACAGGCCAAGCAGCGAGGAAGAAATGCAACGCACGAGAGTTGTTAAAGCTGGCATATTGGAAAATTAACCGTCCAAAGTAACCATGTGCCGCTACGATATTGTAGGTTTCTTCTTCTTGACCAAACTTGTATCCGGTATTTGCAGATTCAACTTCTGTTGTTTCTCGAATGATGCTAGAAGTCACTAGAGAACCATGCATTGCGGAAAATAAAGCGCCTCCAAAAACACCTGCAACCCCTAACATATGGAACGGATGCATAAGGATGTTATGTTCTGGTGAGAACACAATCATGAAGTTGAAGGTACCAGAAATACCCAGCATCATGCCATCAGAGAAACTACCCTGCCCAATGGGATAAATCAACAATACAGCTGTTGCTGCTGCCGCAGGTGCAGAAAAAGCTACAGGAATCCAAGGACGCATCCCTAAACGATAGCTGAGTTCCCATTGCCGACCCATATAGGCATAAACGGCAAGTAAAAAGTGGAACACAATCATTTCGTAAGGGCCGCCATTGTAAAGCCATTCATCTAAAGAAGCAGCTTCCCAGATGGGGTAGAAGTGCAAGCCAATAGCAGCCGAGGTGGGAACTACAGTAGCAGAGATGATGTTATTGCCATAAAGCAGCGAACCCGTTACAGGTTCCCGAATCCCATCAACATCTACAGGAGGTGCTGCTACAAACGCCAATACAAACACAATCGCCGCAGTCAAAGCTGTAGGAATCAAGATTACTCCAAACCAACCCACATACAGCCTATTTTCCGTACTGGTTACCCAGTTACAAAATCGCTCCCACAAATTAGCGCTTGTACGCTTTTGTATAGTTGTAGTCATTGTTCAATAAGTGCGAATGAATTAGTTAAATATCTCTGTGCAAGGTTCACTTGCAACATTCATATTATATAACTATAGAGTTATATTGTTGTCAAGTATATATTTAACCCTGGTTTCAAGGGGCTAGAGACTGGGAGGAGGAGCAGCGGATGAGGGGGAAGAGGCAAGGGGGCAGGGAGCAGGGGGAAGAGGAGAAAGAATCAACGACAAATCCAATTACCCAATGCCCCATGCCCAATTAAAACCTGTCAAACAGACCACCTCACTGATAAAATTACTTATCAGCTATTTAGTTAATAAATGAACAAGTCTGTTATGACCCATGTCCTTCCTCCGCTACGGATTGGTAAACATATTGCCCGCTATCCTATTGTTCAAGGTGCAATGGCTGTGCGTGTTGCGGGTGCGAAGTTGGCTGGTGCTGTTGCTAATGCAGGCGGAGTAGGTGTAATTGCTTCTCTGGGACTGGGGTTGTATTCTCCTGATTTTGACCAACGCAAACGCGGTAGCTTTTTTACAGCGAATAAACTCGCTTTGATTGATGAACTAGCTAAGGCACGCAGTATCAGTCCAGATGGTGTAATTGGCGTAAATATTTTAGTTGCGACTAAAGATTTTCCAGTATTGGCTCAGACTGCTGCGGCTGAAGGAGCAGATTTAATTATTACTGGAGCCGGACTACCTCTGAATTTACCAGAGTATACCGCAGATTATCCTGATGTAGCGCTGGTGCCAAGTGTTTCTAATGTGGAAGCAGCGCAGTTCATCTGCCAAGTTTGGCAAAAACGTTACAATCGCTTACCTGATGCTTTTATTGTGGAAAATTGCCAGAAGGTAGGCGGACATTTTAGCCAGTGCGAACAGATTAATCCGCCAGGTTTTTCAATTGCGTCGGTGATTGCACAATTACGAGAGTATTTTGCAAATCAGTTAGGTGTGAGTATACCGTTGATTGTCACAGGGGGAATTTGGGATCGAGGCGATATTGAGGCAATGTTAGCGATCGCAGCAGATGGTGTACAAATTGGTACGCGCTTTATTACTACAGAAGAATGTGATGCCGATCGCCGTTATAAAGAATTTCATCTCCAGGCTTGTGCGGCAGATATTGTAACTGTACCCAGTCCCGTGGGCAAACCTAGCCGGGCTTTACGTAATGCATTTGCGGAAAATGCGATCGCTGGTGCATCATCAATAGAACGGCGATGTATTGCCAATTGTTTAGAATCATGTCTGTGCCGTGATAGTGGTAAAACCTATTGTTTGCTACAAGCCCTTGCTAGAGCAGGACAAGGCGATGTAGAGAATGGTTTAATTTTTTCTGGCGCGAATGTTAGGTACACTGAGCGAATCATGTCTATTGCCGAACTGATGGCAGAGTTAACCCAGCCTCAAACGGCGATCGCGCTTTAGTTATTAATCAAAAGTTGAGTGATATGAATTTGGATGAAATTCTTAAGCGTTACGGTACTGGAGAAAGAAATTTTCAGCGAGTCAATTTACAAGAAGCAGAGCTAACAAACGTCAACCTCAGTGGTGCAGATTTTAGCTATGCTGATTTACGTCAGACTAGGCTCGGTAAAACTAACTTCAGTCAAGGTTGTCTGCGTGAAGCAGATTTAAGTGAATCTATCCTCTGGGGAACAAACTTAAGTGAAGCAGATTTAACTGGTGCAATCCTTAGAGAAGCAGATTTAACTGGTGCAAACTTACTTAAAACTAATTTAGAAGCAGCGAATTTAATCAAAGCTAGTTTATGTGGCGCTAATTTAACTGGTGTCCAACTTTCTCGTTCTCTGTTATTTCAAGCCGATTTACGTCCCAGTTCCGATCAGCGTACAGATTTAGGATATGCGATTTTAACGGGAGCAGACTTAAGCTACGCCGACTTGAGAGCCGCTTCATTGCATCATGCAAACTTAGATGGCGCAAAATTGTGTCGAGCAAACCTCAGCCGGAGAGTGCAGTGGGGAGATATGCCAGCAGATTTGACTGAAGCTAGTTTACAAAATGCAGACTTAAGCTATGTCAATCTCAGTAACGCCATCCTCCGCAACGCCAATCTAAAAGGCGCAGACTTAACCGGAGCGATTCTCACAGATGTAGACTTTCAAGGCGCAATTATGCCTGATGGCAAAGTCCATGATTAAAAATGTGCGATCGCTCTCCAATATTCAACAAAGATGCGATCGCCCATTCCCTCAGCAAAACACAAGCTGACACAAGTATTAGGTTGCTATTGACTCATCAAAATCAAAAATTCTCTTCCTCGTCAATTTCCTCTCCTAAGCGAGCCTGAGAACTATGACGCACGTGAAGCACAAAAACAGTGTTTTCGCGAATAGTGAACAAAATACGGTATTTATTTCTGGATTTACCATAAATAAGTTGACGAATTTCCTCTGCAAACGCATCGTTTTCTGGAGCCAGGATGCAACGGCGAGGTTTTTCTTGTAAAGTGGCGATCGCATCCATTAAGCCGCGAAACCACCGATCGGCATAATCAGGGTTACGTTCTCTCAACCATGAATAAGCAATCTCAATTTCAGAGTTTGCTGTCTGAGTCAGGCTAACTTGAAATGCCATACTTTTGACGCATTTCTTGCTCAAATTCGCTCAGGCTCTTGGTTCTACCAGCCTCTACATCATCTAGTCCCTGTTTAATTCCGGCGATAGTTTCCAACCTTTCTAATGTATCCAACAATTTTTGGTAAGAATCTGCATCTTGTACCACAACTTCAGCTTTGCCATTCACTGTCAACACTACAGGTTTTCCTGTCTGCTTCATCTGTTGAATAAATTCCAGAGTATTGCGCTTAAAGCTTGAGAGTGAATGAATGTCTCGAATAATGTTCAGCATAGAATTGATGATGCATCAAATTTAGTGCAGATTTGATGCTATCAAGTTTAACAGCTATCTGTCCAAATAATCATGATTTTGGTGAAGGAATGAGCGATCGCCCATTCCTCAGCAAGTGCTATGCACACAGACGCACCACATTATATTAAGAATGATTAATAGCATCTTCTATAATTCGCTTCCAGTTATATAGTTGAAAAGCAATCTACCAAATTGGCGGTGCATCAGTAGTGGTACTCATCTGCTGTTCGTGATGTCAGTCCCTTCAAATACCACAACAACCCGTTAGCTTTGGCATTAATTATTTACGTGTCAGCTTCAATTACCTATTTAACCGACCATAAAGTGTCTAATTTTTATTATGTCACATTATGGTAGGAATAAATTGGTTAATTAACAATAATTATGTCATTTTTTAGTTATCTATCGCATTAGTTTTGATGAGTTTGTAGCAAGCACTTCCATGCAGCAAATTTAAGAGTGAAACTCCTGGCTACAAACTCAATATTTGTCGGTTAAGGGAAAAAAGGGGAATGGGAAAAGGGAAAAAAGCCTTTAACCCTTAACCTTTAACCTTTGCCCCAAAACCAATAAGCATAAATTGTAACTAATACCATCAATTACTACTCAACATTTAAAGGTTGATATTTTGCTATGTTCAATCAACTGCATAAATATATTCCCAGAATCCCCTCCGAATTGCGTTACCGAATAGATTTAATGCGCCATGCTAGGAAATTACCTGAGCTATCTCCAGAAGATAAGTTGATTGTTGATACTCTGCGTAAAGAAGGAGTTGTTACTACTTCTTTACAAGATTTAGCACTTCCCAAAACATCTGCATTGATTCCATCTGCGGAAAGCCAGTTAGCTAATATGGAGTTAGCTTTAGCCGCTAAATACAAGAATACGCAAAAATTTGGTAGCTTAGAAAATCCAGCTTATCCGCAGATTTTTACTGTGACAGATTTACCTGAGTTTTATAACTGGGGAAGTGAACAAAGGTTACTGAATATTATCGAGAACTATATCGGTCTACCTATTGCCTTTCAAGGTGTACATTTACGGCGAGACTTTGCTAATGATGAGCAACTAACTACAGAATTATGGCATTTAGATGCAGAAGACCGTCGCATGGTTAAGGTAATTATCTACCTCAATGATGTGAGTGTAGAAAATGGCCCATTTGAGTATATTCCTAAATCTCAAATGTCATTAATTCAACAGTTGCAAATTCGCTCTAAGATTGTACCCAAAACCGCAAAAGGTTTAGTAGGTCTGAATGATGCAGAGATAGAAAAAATCGTGCCTAAGTCACTGTGGAAATCATGCCCCGGGAAAGCTGGAAGCATAGTTATTGCAGATCCTAGAGCTATTTTCCATCACGGTAAACCTCGTACACAATCACGGTCTACTCTGTTTTTTGTGTACACTGCTAAGAATCCTTTACGTCCAGAATGCTGTAAGCAATATAACGATCAAACCTTTGCAAGAGTATTGCCAGCTTAAGGACTTCTAACTAAAAAAATATTCCATCCCTGCGGGACGCTACGCGAACGCTGTGTATGCAGAGGAAGCAGAGGAAGCAGAGGAGAAAGACTCTGCCAATATGAAAATGGGATGATTTATTTTCTGGAAGTTCCTTAACATCTGCCATATCTATCATCTGTCGTAGGGGCATAGCAGTGCTATGCCCTGATTATTTAAGTTAAAAGGTGAGTGATCGCAAATTAGGCTTCATTAACCATCCGTTGCTTGTCAGTAAAAATTGCTATCATAATACCAAAATAGAGCAAATATCAGTAATTTCTACATTGACTTTGAGTTTATGGTGACTGTAACACTGACAGCTGTTGCTACTGCGATCGCCACTACACTGTGGACTAAAGCACAAGAAAAAATTGGCGAAAATATTGGTGATGCTACATGGACGCTAGGTCGCAAGTTGATAGGATTACTCCGCCAGAAGAATAAATCGCCATTACTCACCAGTGCTTTAGAAGGAAATGAACCGCAACGATTAGATTATGGACAAGCAGTTCTGGAACTGAAAGCCGCAGCAGAACAAGACCCAGAAATTGCTCAAGCAGTTGTAGATGTAGAAGCAGCAGCCAAAGCAGAACCAAAACTTGCTCAAAAAATTCAAGAAATAGAGAATACTCTCAAGTCTCAACAGCCAAGCATTCAAAATCTGACACAGCTAGCAGAAAAAATTGGGGTTGTAAATCAAGGACAGATAAATAACCAAACTAATAACTTCTCGTTTTGACTACAGCCGCCCGACGGGGAGAATCGGGTAAAATTAACTCCCGATAAATGGCGCGAAATCTGTCGTGAAATATTGACAGACAGGCGCAAGCTGACTACAAATCCCTTGACATTAACTGAAGGCGTAACGCTGCAAGTTGATGATGTTTACGTACCACTGGGATTAGTTGAGCGCAAAAAACTATCTAAACGTCACGATGATGTTTCTCCAGAACAGGGTTCAGAACTTTATAAAGAAACAGAAATCACCAAAAATTTTGAGCATGATGCTTTTTTGGAAGAAGTTTTAAAACAGAAGAATACACCTAAAAGTCAAGGTAAGCGAATTGCCATTATTGGTGAACCAGGCGCAGGAAAGACAACACTGTTACAGCAGATTGCTGATTGGGTATCTCGTGAGATTCAGCAGTCGATTGTCATTTGGGTATCTTTGGCAGATTTGCGCGCGAAGGAATTAAAAGCTTATCTTTTGGAGACTTGGTTAAATCAGGTAGCTGAGAAAATAGGTAAAGCTGAAGCCACCAAGCAATTAAAAGATGATTTTGTTGCTCTTTTTAATCAAAATCATGTGTGGCTACTCCTAGATGGGTTAGATGAAATGTCCGCATCTTCAGGTAATCCGCTAATAGAAATTTCACGTCAATTGCGTGAAGCAGGCGCAATTTCTCAAGCGCGAATTGTGCTGACCTGTCGGGTTAATATGTGGGATAGTAGCATTAATGTACTTGATGATTTTGATACCTATCGCACTTTAAATTTTTCTTATCCACAACAGGTAGAAAGATTTATTCACAATTGGTTCGCTACTAATCTAGAAAAGGCGAAGCATTTATGCCATGCTTTGAAAGAATCAGGGAAAGAACGAATTCAAGATTTAGTGAAAAATCCTTTGCGGTTGACGCTGCTGTGTTTAAATTGGCAATCAGGAGATGGTAAATTACCAGATACTCAAGCCGGACTCTATCAGCAATTTGTTGATGACTTCTACAAATGGAAAAAAGACAAAGTTGCGATAACTCCTGACCAGATTCAGCAACTAAATATCCAACTAGGGGAATTAGCTAAAACAGCAATAGACCAAGAAGCAACTCGGTTTCGCTTGCATCAGGATTTTGTTAATCGCTTCTTAGGGAATGCTGAGGATGAAAATTCGTTGCTGAGTTTGGCATTAAATCTGGGTTGGCTGAACAGTATAGGGATAGATGAACAGAGACAACCTGTTTACGCCTTTTTTCATGCCTCATTTCAAGAGTATTTTGCTGCTAAAGCAATTGATGACTGGAACTTTTTTTTACCCTGTAAACACAAAAATAAACCTGTTAAACTTAAAGATGCAAAATATCGCATCTTTGAACCGCAATGGAAGCAAACAATATTGCTTTGGTTAGGAAGAGAAGAAGAAATACCCAAACAGAAAAAGCAACAGTTTATTGATGCTTTAATTAGTTTTAAAGATGGATGTCAAAAATTTTATAAATATCGCGCTTATTTACTAGCAGCCGCAGGGATTGCAGAGTTTAAAGATTATTTAAGAGCAGATGAAATAATAGCGCAAATCGTCAATTGGATAATTGATCGTCAAAGTTCTCTTAATGAGGAAGCTAAGTCAGCTTTACAGCAAACAGACCGGACAAAAGCGATCGCCGCCTTGGTGCAACTGCTGCAATCGCAACATCTGGATGAAGACACCCGTATGCAGGCAGCATATAGCTTAGAGAAAATCAGCACAGGCAATAAATTTGCGATCGCCGCCTTGGTGCAACTGCTGCAATCACAACATCTGGATGAAGACACCCGTATGCAGGCAGCAGAAAGCTTAGGAAAAATCGGCACAGGCAATCAAGTTGCGATCGCCGCCTTGGTGCAACTGCTGCAATCGCAACATCTGGATGAAGACACCCGTATGCAGGCAGCAGAAAGCTTAGGAAAAATCAACCCAGGCAATCAAGTTGCAATCGCCGCCTTGGTGCAACTGCTGCAATCACAACATCTGTCTGACTACACCCGTTGGCAGGCAGCAGATAGCTTAGAGAAAATCGGCACAGGCAATCAAGTTGCAATCGCCGCCTTGGTGCAACTGCTGCAATCACAACATCTGGATAAAGACACCCGTAGGCAAGCAGCAGAAAGCTTAGGGAAAATCGGCACAGGCAATCAAGTTGCAATCGCCGCCTTGGTGCAACTGCTGCAATCACAACATCTGGATAAAGACACCCGTAGGCAAGCAGCAGAAAGCTTAGAGAAAATCGGCACAGGCAATGAATTTGCGATCACCGTCTTGGTGCAACTGCTGCAATCACAACATCTGTCTGACTACACCTGTTGGCAGGCAGCAGAAAGCTTAGGGAAAATCGACCCAGGCAATCAAGTTGCGATCACTGCCTTGGTGCAACTGCTGCAATCGCAACATCTGGATGAAGACACCCGTATGCAGGCAGCAGAAAGCTTAGGAAAAATCGGCACAGGCAATGAATTTGCGATCGCCGCCTTGATGCAACTGCTGCAATCACAACATCTGGATAAAGACACCCGTAGGCAGGCAGCAGAAAGCTTAGGGAAAATCGACCCAGGCAATCAAGTTGCGATCACCGCCTTGGTGCAACTGCTGCAATCACAACATCTGTCTGACTACACCCGTTGGCAGGCAGCAGATAGCTTAGGAAAAATCGGCACAGGCAATGAATTTGCGATTGCCGCCTTGGTGCAACTGCTGAAATCACAACATCTGGATGAAGACACCCGTAGGCAGGCAGCAGAAAGCTTAGGGAAAATCGACCCAGGCAATGAATTTGCGATCGCCGCCTTGGTGCAACTGCTGCAATCACAACATCTGTCTGACTACACCCGTAGGCAGGCAGCAGATAGCTTAGAAAAAATCGGCACAGGCAATGAATTTGTGATCGCCGCTTTGGTGCAAGTGCTACAATCACAACATCTGGATAAAAATACCCGTTTACAGGCAGCATATAGGTTAGAGAAAATCGGCACAGGCAATGAATTTGTGATCGCCGCTTTAGTGCAACTGCTGCAATCACAACATCTGGATAAAGACACCCGTAGGCAGGCAGCATATAGCTTAGGGAAAATAATACGAGATAATAAGCATCGGTGTACAGCAGTTAAAGCTTTAAGTAGTTATTGGCGATTGGATGATAAATTCTATAATTTAGCCTGGGAATGTGCCAAGAATATGCCTTACACCGATTTCTATCAAGCTTGGCATCAACATAATTTTGCTACGCGTACAATGAAAAGCATTATAAAAATCCTCTTTACAAAAATTTGAGTGCAGCAACGAAGCTTAGATGCCTTTTCCATGTCCCATGCCCGCGAAATCCCACTCCCTTTTACGTATAGGATGAGCTTAAACAAGCTTTCGTGACCAACGTTTTTTGTTTCGTGACCAACGCTTATATCTTGGTCACCAACATAAAAGTTTTACTTATCAAACAATAATTTTGGTCACCAACGTTTATTGTTTTGTGACCAACGCTTATATTTTAGTCACCAACACAAAAGTTTTACTTATCAAACAATGATTTTGGTCACCAACGTTTGCTCTTTTGTGACCAACACTTATGTCTTGGTCACCAACACAAAAGTTTTACTTATTAAACAATGATTTTGGTCACCAACGTTTGCTCTTTCGTGACCAACGCTTATATCTTGGTTACCAACACAAAAGTTTTACTTATCAAACAATAATTTTGGTCACCAACGTTTGCTCTTTCGTGACCAACGCTTATATCTTGGTCACCAACACAAAAGTTTTACTTATCAAACAATAATTTTGGTCACCAACGTTTGCTCTTTCGTGACCAACGCTTATGTCTTGGTCACCAAAGCGGAAGTTTTCATGACCAAAGCTTGTATTTTCTCAACCAACGTTATAACGTCTATCTGTAGCCATGAGAGTTACATAAATAACCACACAAAATTCGTTACGTCATTGCGAGCGCAGCAAAGCAATCGCAAGGGCTGTGATTGCTTCATTTCGCTTTGCTACATTCGCAATGACATTGTGTAATTAATTATGTTTAACTACATACACTGTGCAAATCTTCTCTTAACTAAAAAAGACTAGAAGCAGCTTTTAACTTACTTCTAGTCTTTTTAAAGTGATGGGCAGTACCAGACTCGAACTGATGACATCCTGCTTGTAAGGCAGGCGCTCTACCAACTGAGCTAACCGCCCGCTCGTTTTCACTCACATTTATAGAATATAGCAAAAGATTTTGAATCGCGCTAGTATTTTTGAGAAAAAATTTTTGAGAACTTTTTAAATGCCCTCTGGTCGAACCCACGATAGCATTACGCTGTATGCTCTGCCGATTGTTGCGGGTGTGACTTTCTGGCAGACTGGCAGTAGCAATGTGACTTTATTCGTTTCCGGCGGGTTTCTGTTTGGTGGGCTGATGTTCGGCCCAGATTTGGATATTTACTCTATTCAATACCAACGCTGGGGCTTCTTGCGCTGGATTTGGCTACCTTATCAAAAAAGTTTACGCCATCGCTCTTTTTTATCCCACGGGCCGATTATTGGCACGACGCTACGAGTAGTTTATCTCTGCTGCTTGCTAGCGATCGCCACCATCATATTTGTAGCCATTGCCGAAAAGCTCTTAAATACCGCCTCTCTTTGGCAAAACGTCGGTGGAACAGTCGAGCGATCGCTCACAAGTTACGGTACTGAATTCCTCGCCTTATTCTTAGGCATGGAACTCGGTGCTATGAGCCATACACTCAGCGATTGGAGCAATTCCACATACAAGCGAGTCAAAAGGCAAGGTGTTCGGGCGTTGCTTCCTAGTGGCAAAATTAAGAAACGTAAACCCTATCGGGCAGGGGGGCAGGGGGCAGGGGGCAGGGGGAGTAGAGGAAGCAGAGGAAGCAGAGGGGTAGAGGGAGCAGGGAGACAGAGGAAGCAGGGGGGAAAGGGGACAAGAGGAAATAAATAATGCCCAATGCCCAATGCTCATTAACCAATAACAAATTACTATGAACGAAAATTTAGCAGCATTACAAGAATTAATTGATGTGGTGGCAAAATTGCGATCGCCTGATGGTGGTTGTCCTTGGGATTTGGCACAAACGCCGGAAAGTTTGACACCTTATGTAATTGAAGAAGCTTATGAGGTGGTAGATGCAATTAAGAGTGGCGATCAAAATGCGATCGCAGAGGAATTAGGAGATTTACTCTTACAAGTAGTTTTGCAAGCTCAAATTGCAAGTGAAGCTGGGCAATTCTCTCTCAAAGAAATTGCTGAAGGTATTTCCCAAAAATTGATTCGCCGTCATCCCCATGTATTTGGTGATGTGACAGTGGCGAGTGTCGATGAGGTGCGGCAAAATTGGGAAGAAATTAAAGCCGCAGAAAAGGGCGAACCATCCCCAGAAAATCAAAAACTTAGTACTAAACTCAGCCGCTATGGGCGTAGCCTTCCCCCATTAACAGCAGCGATGAAGATTTCCCAAAAAGCTGCGGCTGTAGGGTTTGAATGGGAAAATATCGATGGAGTATGGGAAAAATTTCATGAAGAGTTAGGCGAATTTCAACAGGCTTTAGCAGCAGAAACAAAAGAAGCACAACAAGCAGAATTAGGCGATTTACTGTTTGCAATTATTCAGCTAGCCCGTTGGCATAATCTCGATCCTAGTGCTGGATTGCAAGGTACAAATCAGCGATTTATCCAAAGGTTACAAAAAATGGAGGCAGTTGTTAACCGCCCCCTTTCGGATTACAGCTTACAGGAGTTGGAAAGTTTGTGGCAACAAGCAAAAGCTCAAATTGCACAGGAAGGCACATAATAATTCAAAATTCAAAATTCAAAATTCAAAATTAGAAAAGCCATATTTAAAAATGGTTTCTGAGTTTGAATCTTTTGCGAAATTTTGGAGAATTCCTATGAGAGGTAGATGCGATATTATTGCCTTCCATTTATTCATCACTGCAAATGGTGATTGTTTGGCAGAACTTAAGATTTTTTAACATCAAACCACTTATCATAAAGCGATTGATAAGTGCCATCTTCTCTGAGACTTAACAATGCACTATTAATTTGTTTGCGGTAAGTACTGTTATTGGGTAAGACAATACCGTAGTTTTCTTCACGGAAGACACTACCAACAACTTCTACTTTACCTTGACCTTCATGAGCCGCATAGAACAGGAGAACGGGAGCATCAAATACTACAGCATCCGCTTTTTTATTTTGCAAAGCATTGTAAGCTTCCTCAATTTTCGGAACTTCTAGGGTGGAAATATTATGTTCTTTGAGATATTTTGCGGCTGTACTTCCAGCTGTTGTTGCTACTAGCTTACCAGGCAAATCATCTACACTTCTGATGTCTCCTTGAAGCTGCTGTACAGTTAGCGATGTAGTAGCTGCGGCTGTGAAGTAGGCAACAAACAGCACACCGATAAACATCCAAATAATCGCGATAAAACGTCCTACTACTCCTTTAGGCATTTCATCAGCTTGGGTTGCTAATGTGGCTGCAGCCCACCAACAGGCTTTAAAAATACCAGGGAAGTATGATTTATCAATCATGCCTTCTTTGTGATTGCGTTCGGACAGCCAAATAACATGAGCTGCTACTACAATCAGCAGTAGTGCAATGCCAACTACTTGCAAAAGTGAGGCAGAAAAAACCAATTGCAAAATATTAGATAAAGCACCACCATTTGTCTCTGGCGGTCTGACCATTATCTGCAGCCCAGCAGCAAACATTGGTAAAGAGAAATCAAAATTCTGCTGACGTTCTGCTGTAATGGAAATAGCTGCAATTCCAGCATTTGCTTTGCCATCCTTAACAGCAGAAAGCAAATCCTGAACATTGGGATATTCAACAAATTTCGAGTTGATACCTAATTTGGTTGCAATACTGCGCCATAAATCAATACTGAAACCAGATAGTTCACCTTTCTCCGCAAATACAAAGGGTGCTATCACCCTTGTAGCAACTACAAATTCATTTGTTGATGCTTCTTCTGGTTTTGGCGCTACTTCTACTGCTGGTGATGGTTCTGGGTTTTGCGCTAGTCCTGGGTGAACTCCCGTTAGCACCACCAGCAGCGCTAAAATTCCACCAACTAATACTAGCCACAGATGGCGTTTTGGGAAAAGCTTGCTTTTGTTCTTACTGTAAAGTCTGTAAAAATAAGCAAACGGTGCGATCGCATTTATCATTGAAACTTTCTTTAGGTGATATTCAATACCTTTTTATAATTCCCACTTACAAGGCAATATAACTGAATAATCAATGATGAATTGTAAATTCAGATTTGTGGGTAAAATTAGACACCTAGATTTTACGACACAATAGGGTTTTACAGAGGCGATCGCACTCATACCAGTTCACGTAGGATGCGTTAGCGATCGCGTAACGCATCAGATCATAATGAAATTTTTTCAAAAATCAAATCGGATTCCGATATTTAATCTCACTCTTCCTCAGTATTAAAATCAACTTTATCGTAAATATCAGCTAGTGTAATTTGAAAAGAAACAGCAGCCAGAGATAGAATTACATCTCCATCTTCATATTCAGAAAATATCCATTTATTGTTTTCTGTTTTAAAATACTGCTCAACGTGCATTCTATATTGGTCAATCAAAACATACTCTTGAAAACCAGGAATAGTCCGATAAGCAGCAAACTTTTCATCCCTGTCATAACTTTTAGTAGATTTTGATAACACCTCAGCAATAAATATGGGATTAATCAGAGTATCACGTCTTCCTTCTTGATACTCCAAAGGTGTTTTTACTATCATTACATCAGGATAAGTATGAATTCTCTTATTAGGAATCCATAAACGTTGGTCAGTTACAAAAGCTCGATAAGGTTGACGCTTGAGTGCAAAATTGAGCGCCGCATAAAAGTTACCGACAATTTGATTATGATTTGGTGTTCCGCCTGTCATAGGGATAATTTGACCATCAATATATTCATGGCGTTCCTCAGAATTAACCTCTAATTCGAGATACTCTTCGGGTGAATAATACTTTTGTGTCTGTGCAATAGTCATAGGATTTCACCTAACCTAATACTTCCGCTTCTTCGACAGCATTCATTTGGTCAAGAATTCCCCAAACTTCTTGTAACATCGGTTCCAAACCAGTGCGGGTAACAGCGGAAATTAAGAAAACTGGGGCATAAGAGAGGTGATTTAACTCAGTAGCTAATGCCTCTAAGTCTACAGTTTCTCGATCAACCGCATCAATTTTATTCAGCGCCAAAATTTGTGGACGTTCTGCTAAACCCCGTCCGTATACTTTTAATTCTTGCTGAATTGTTTTGAAATCACCCAATACATCTTCGCTGGTAGCATCAATTAAATGCAGCAAAACTTTTGTACGTTCAATATGGCGCAAAAAGTCATATCCCAACCCTGCACCATGAGAAGCCCCTTCAATTAATCCGGGGATATCGGCAAAAACTGTACCATCACCAGAAGGTTTACGTACTACACCTAAATTCGGAATCAAGGTAGTAAAAGGATAATCAGCAATCTTAGGACGTGCAGCTGATAAAGATGAAATTAAAGTGGATTTACCAGCATTTGGTAACCCAATAATTCCTACCTCAGCCAAAAGTTTCAATTCCAAACGTAGAACCTTCATTTCCCCAGGTAAACCGGGAAGTGCATATTCTGGGGCGCGATTGCGGTTACTCAAAAAATGCTGATTTCCTAATCCGCCTTTACCACCTTCCGCAACGCGAAATCTTTGTCCAGGCTCAATTAAATCTTCTAATAAAGCACCTGTTGTCGCATCATAAATAGCTGTACCACAAGGAATTTCAATAATTAAATCCTTTCCTGAAGCCCCTGTGCAATTATTCGGGCCACCACGTCCCCCATTTTCTGCCTGAAATCGATGATTGTAGCGAAAATCTAGCAAAGTTTGCAGATTTTCCACAGCTACAAAAATTATTGAACCACCACGTCCACCATTTCCACCAGAAGGGCCACCCGCAGGCACATATTTCTCTCGACGGAAGGCGACAATACCATCGCCGCCTTTACCAGCTTCTACTTCGATAACTGCTTGATCGATAAATTGCATATTTTTGGAGTGCTGAGTCTCAAGTCCTGAGTTAGAGTTTTAAATTATAAGTTTTATTGAGACCACAATCTTGCTTGCGTTTGTATCTATGGGCTAAACAAAACAATATTGGCCTTCACTCTTTACTCTATCGTTTTAACTCAGCACTCAGCACTTAGATATAAGGCGAGACATCCTCACCACATTCATCTGCTAGATAGGAAAGGGCGCGAAAACGCAATCCTACCATTTGTTCATACAAAGGATTAATTTTACATAGTGGCGGAATATGTACAATTTTACGACCAAACAGCTTCACATCCCGTTCAAAAGGGCATTGTGAAGGAATCATTTTACATAAGAAGCGAGCAACTCTAGGATCTTCAATATCTAATCCATCCATCCAATCGCGCAGGGGAGTGAGTGCATCCTGAGGAGGTGCATAGGGCGCAATTGTTAAAGAGGGATTCGCAGATGCTTCGCGCTGTAGGAAACTCTCTACAGGATCTACATCATCTATATGTTCTAGGGTATGACGCAGAGCTTCGATTAAATCCTTTGGCTGTCCCAGGGCGTGACATAACTCTTGCAGAACTTGGTCTTCGCTGGGAGAATATGTACCATCTGCGATCGCTACCATTACCGCAGTCCGCAAAAAGTTCTCTGCTGCTGCAGTACCTTTGCCTAAAGTTTTGGCTAATTCCTCTGGAGTGATAACTTCCAGCGAATCAAATTGAATCCCAGGGGCCAATTCTTCCTCTGTGATACTAGCAATTAACTGCTGTTCATGAGGGTCAAAGTTACCATCAGCCCAAGCTATAGTCAGCAATCCACGCAGCCAGACTGCAACTTGTTCACTACTGTAGGGGGATTGAACGACACTTTTCATAAACAATGCCTCAAGCTGTCCTCAGTCCATACACTAAATACTAAGCTACGTTCAAGGTAATTAAACTGTTACATATTTAACTTTAGAGACAGTAAAAATTGGTTTTTTGTCAGCCTCAATGCAGAAATCAACCCTTGATATCGCGTTCAGTGAAAGATTTTTCATTCAGATCAAACAGATGTAGGGAGTCAAGGGAGAAAGCGTTTTTGCGCTTTTGTACAGACACAGGAATTATAACTAATTAATAAAAATTGAGATGACTCAACAAAATAGGCAACAGTGCTTCTCTCTTTAGCACTGTTCAAACACATTTAGAAAAAAGTATTGATAATTTTTATATTTAAGCTGGTCGTCTCTCCAAAAAGCTTGATTGCTTTTGAGTCTTCAACACCGGATTCATCATCGGATTTAACCAATCTGCCGATATTTTTGCAGCAATTAATTACAGATTTGTTACACTAACTATTGCAAAAGTATCTCATATAGCTAGCAAAGATGAGGATTTCAAAACTCTATTCTCATCAACAATAGGTGTGGAAATAGGTTTACACCGATCTCTCAGCACTCAAGTTTAGCTGAACGCCAAATCTTTAAGGAATATAATGATGTTTTTTTTCGGGATTGAACATGAAGTTGCTTTTCTGAACCAAGCAGGAAAGTTTGCTGATTTCTCAGAGACAAAATATGCTGAATTCAATCAAATTGTGGAAAGGCTACCTACATATCCTAATGATTATTCTCAGCTACGCGTAGGTGATGCTGGGATTAAAAAGAAGAGATGGTATATTGAGGGATTTGAAAGATTCGCTGACTCTGATAAAGTCATCGATTGCTTACCTAAAGGTATAGAAATTAGAACAACTATACATTCTCAGATTCAAGGTGCTATAGATGAATTAACAGAAAGTTTTAACTTATTGCGTGAAGTAGCAGCAGATTATGGCTTCACACCTGTTTTAGCTAGCTTTAATCCTTATAAGACAATTTTTGAACCTAACCCACCATTAAATGATTATGAAATTCAGCAGCTACAGTCTTACCCGGACGAACATACTGCTAATATTTACATGGTTACTTACGGGCCAGATTTAAATATTTCTATAGCAGACTTGTCTGTAGAAAAACTAATTGATATTGGCAGAAAATTAACTTATTACAGCCCTTATATAGTTCCTTTTAGCTATAGTGCGCCTTTTTATAATGGCAATTTGTGGGATGGATTGTCGGTCAGAACCTTTGTCAGAACTGGTAAAAGACCAGCTACACTAGTATTTGTAGAAAAAGCAGAACAATTAATTACCAGTGTACCTTCATTAACAAAAGTAGCGCGCATACCTGCTGAAGTAGGTCGAATTGAATTTAAAGCTTTTGATAGTTGCGATGATTTTTCACTTTACGCAGCTCTATTAGCTTTACTGAAAGGTTTAGTTTTAGATGAATCTTTGACAGGTAGAGCCACTATTCCAGATGCCGAATTACACCAAGTTTCGGCAAAACAGGGATTTAGTAATGCAGAGATTTTTGACAATGCCAATAAGATTTTACAAGCAGCAGCAGCAGCTCTTAAAAACGACTCAGATATTAATTTCTTAACTCCACTAAAAAATATTTTAGAGAGCGGAGAAACAAAGGCTCAAGAACTTATAAAACAATATCAGCGTTTCAATTCTATAGAAGCAGTTTTAAAACAAACTTACTTAAAATAAATCTAATTTTTATATGAATCATCAGGGTTTAAACAAAATATCTAGTAGTATTAACCCTGATGATGCAAATTAAATTTTAGTTGCTGACTTTACTGTACTCCCCGCAATTTGCGAGTATTATCCACTAAACTTTGAGCAAATTGATCGAAGCGTTGGGAGAGTTTTTCATCTAACAGCTTACCTTCAGCATTGAACGCGCCCCAAGCTTGTCCAATCGCAATTTGTTCTGGAATTACCCAACCATGTACCCAGCGCAAAATTAACCTGAGTTCATTGAGGGCGTTGCTATTGGATTGTCCACCTAGTACGCTAACTACGCCTGCCACTTTACCAGACAGTTCGTCAAAACTGAGCAAATCTAGGGTATTTTTTAGTACACCGCTAACGCCACCATGATATTCAGGTGTAGCCAAAATTAACCCATCAGTATTAGTTACTGTGTCTCGCAAACGCTGAACATCTGGATAATCTGAATAGTCTTTACCACCATTGCAAAATGGTAGCTGCATCTGCCGTAAATCAAGAATCTCTACTTCTGCACCTAATGCTTCTACCCTTTGCGCTGCAACTTGTAAAGCAATTTGGGTATAAGAGTTAGCTCTTAAACTACCACCAATGCCAACAATTTTTACCATAAAACCACCCACAGACTAAATAAATTTACTAATTAGAGAACCGGGAATTGGGGCAATTACCAATTACCAATTACCCATTACCCATTACCAAACACCAAGTATGAAATGCCAAAAACTCTTAACCATCCTGCTATCAGCAGAGATGACCAGAAGTAGCAAAATTTTTGAAAGGCGGAATCATTACGATTATGTTTATCTTAGCGATTTGTTGCGTAATATGTCAAATTACATCTCTAAGAAAATTTGATGTTAATAGGGTAAAAGCCCCACTTCAGAGAGAATTTTGTCAGAATAGTTACTATGTACGCAGCCTTTAGAGGAATGTAAGCACTTAGCAAACCAGGAAACTTCAGATCAGTTTTCAGGTTCATTCCCCTAGTAGGTGAATTTCCCGTTGCAGATAGGAGCGTATTCCTGAAAGCTGATAGAGAGTTTGGGAAATGGTTTTATGTGGAAGTTAAACTAGATAAGAATTCAATTATTTCCAGTTATTTCAATTTCTTCTAGAAGAATAGGCATAAAATCAGCGTTCAGCTTTTGCCAGCAGGAAAAGGGTAATTATTATGACAAATTTAGGGAAAAAGGCATTGAACAAACAGCGAACGGCAAAGCGTGTTCCTTGGACTGGTGCAGTAGCAGCCAGCTTAATATTATTGCCAGGCATTTTAGGTGGAAACCCGGCCTTGGCGCAAAAAGCCGAGCGTAACTCTTTAACTTATGGGGAGTTGATTAAAAAAACCGAAAGGGGAGAAGTTGCAAAAGTCGAGCTGGATGAAACTGAACAGATAGCCAAGGTTTATTTAGTTGGGCAAAAATCAGATTCACCCATTCAGGTAAAACTGTTAGAGCAAAACCCAGAGTTAATTAATAAACTCAAAGAGAAAAATGTGGATTTTGCTGAAGTTTCCTCTGCTAACAGTAGAGCAGCTGTTGGGTTATTGATTAACCTGATGTGGATTTTGCCGCTCGTGGCTTTAATGCTATTGTTCCTCAGACGCTCAACTAATGCTTCTAGCCAAGCGATGAACTTTGGTAAATCTCGCGCGCGCTTCCAGATGGAGGCGAAAACCGGCGTAAAATTTGACGATGTAGCTGGGGTAGAAGAAGCCAAAGAAGAACTGCAAGAGGTTGTCACTTTCCTCAAACAACCAGAAAGATTTACCGCTGTAGGCGCAAGGATTCCTAAAGGCGTACTGTTAATTGGCCCTCCTGGTACAGGTAAAACTTTACTGGCAAAAGCGATCGCAGGGGAAGCAGGTGTCCCATTCTTTAGCATTTCCGGTTCGGAATTTGTGGAAATGTTTGTGGGTGTAGGTGCATCCCGCGTTCGCGACTTATTTAAGAAAGCTAAAGAAAATGCCCCTTGTCTCATCTTTATTGATGAAATTGACGCTGTAGGTAGACAAAGAGGTGCAGGAATTGGTGGCGGTAACGATGAAAGGGAGCAAACCCTCAATCAACTGCTCACCGAAATGGATGGTTTTGAAGGTAACACTGGTATCATTATTATTGCTGCTACCAACCGTCCCGATGTCCTTGATGCAGCGTTACTCCGTCCCGGACGCTTTGACCGTCAAGTAATGGTTGATGCACCGGATCTGAAAGGGCGCTTGGAAATTTTAAAAGTTCATGCCCGCAATAAGAAAATTGATTCTAGTGTATCCTTAGATGCGATCGCTCGCCGCACACCAGGATTTACAGGCGCAGATTTAGCTAACTTACTCAACGAAGCTGCCATTCTCACCGCCAGACGTAGAAAGGAAGCTGTTACCATCCTAGAAATTGATGATGCTGTAGACCGAGTAGTTGCAGGGATGGAAGGCACAGCTTTGGTTGACAGCAAGAGCAAACGCCTCATAGCCTACCACGAAGTAGGACACGCTTTAGTCGGCACCTTAATTAAAGACCACGACCCAGTACAAAAAGTCACCCTCATCCCCCGTGGACAAGCATTAGGATTAACTTGGTTCACTCCCAACGAAGAACAGGGTTTAATCTCTCGCGCCCAAATTATTGGCAAAATTACTTCAATTTTAGGTGGTCGCGCTGCCGAAGAAATTGTTTTTGGTAAGCCAGAAGTTACCACAGGTGCAGGTGATGACTTGCAAAAAGTAACAAACTTAGCACGTCAAATGGTAACAAGATTCGGGATGTCGAGCTTAGGCCCATTGTCCCTAGAAAATCAAGGAGGAGAAGTCTTTTTAGGGCGCGATTGGATGAATAAATCAGAGTATTCTGAAGAAATAGCCTCCAAAATAGATGCTCAAGTGCGAGACATTATTAGCCAAAGCTATCAAACAGCAAAAACAATTCTGACAGAAAACCGCATCGCCTTAGAACGTCTTGTTGATTTGTTATCAGATCAAGAAACAATTGAAGGTGAATTATTCCGCCAAATTGTGGCTGAATATAATCAGGTAACTGATGAAAAAATAGCTGTATCTCATTAAGTAATTACTAATTCGTAATTGCTAATTTTTGAGTTTAATTCTGCTACCCTACAGTAACGCCAAAGTGCAGGTTGCTGTAGGGTATTATGCATAAAAGGTTGACAATTTCTGGTAAATATAGCAAATCTAGGTGTAATTTTTATGCAATCAATTTTCTGGACTTTAGAAGAAGTAGCCCGAAGAGCTAAGGACTTTTATGAAAACGATATTCGTCAAAAAGTTGAGTATGGTGACAATATCGGCAAGATGATTGTAATTAATGCAGAAAGTGGTGAATATGAAATTGATCAAACTGGTGTAGAAGCAGCATTAAAGCTAAAACAGAAAAACCCTAATGCTAGGTTATTTACTATACGAATTGGTTATGATGTAGCCGTAAGTTTTGGTGGTGCAATGGAGCGGACTGCTGGATGATTTATGGAAAAGTAATTGATAAATTTTCAAAAAAATATTTTAGTTTCTTTAGAAGAACTTTAATAAATTAGTTATTGTCTGGGTGGGTTTCTAAATTCTCAAAATCCCATCCAATGTTATGAAAAATAACTTACTCTTGCCAAAGTCCTCAACTACAATAAAATCCTATGCTTGATCTGACAAAACTAGCGCGACAAATGCAAGGTTTAAGTCAGCATCTTACCGTAGAAGCTGCTGCTAGCCGTCAGCGTTTAGAATTAGCGCAAAAACATCTGCAACAAGCTTATGCATTTCAAAAAGATTTAATTGATCGACAGGAAAAATGGCGCGATCGCATTCTCTTTGCTAATGCTACTCCTATTGAGCCATTAGAAACCTGCATTGATATTCCAGTTCCCCCAAAAATTCATACTGTTATTGCTACAGATGGTTCGCAAATTGCGCCTAACCATCACGAAATTGCTTATTGTTATTTGCTCAATATTGGCAGAGTCGTCTTACATTACGGACAAAATCGCCATCCTATATTAGATAGCTTGCCAGAGGTATTTTACCGCCCAGAAGATTTATATATGTCTCGGCAGTGGGGAATTAGAACTGAGGAATGGATGGGTTATCGCCGCACTGCTAGTGAAGCCACAGTATTAGCAGAATTGGCTTGTGCGGTGAAGGGAGAAGCACCAAGCCTAGCAATGGTAGATGGTTCCTTAATTTATTGGTTTTTGGAACAATTACCAATTGATGCGCGCGATCGCATCTTACCCCCAATCATTGAAGCTTGGCAAAGACTGCGCGATGCTCAAATTCCGCTGATGGGCTATCTTAGCGCCTCACGCAATGTCGAAGGTATGAACTTTCTGCGCCTGTTAGCTTGTCCCCATCCCGTACCAGATTGTATAAGTTATTGCCCTAACCAGTTAGAAAAGATTCCTTGTAAAATATTTGAGCCTTTGCGAGATACATCCCTTTGGGCAACTCAACTCAAACCAGGACAGCGTGGCCCTCTATGGCGCAGTAATGCCCGAATTTTAGATTTATATGAAGACCAAAAAATTTACTTTTGCTACATCCATGTAGGCACCGAAATTGCCCGGATAGAAGTTCCAGCGTGGGTAGCAGAAAATACAGCTATATTTGACCAAGCTTTAGGATTGATGTTAGCACAGGTACAAAAAGGCTATGGCTACCCAGTGGCGATCGCGGAAGCACATAATCAGGCTGTAGTCCGTGGTGGTGACAAAGCGCGTTTCTTTGCTCTCCTAGAAAAACAAATGATTAAAGCCGGCTTGAAAAATGTCGGTACCTCCTACAAAGAAGCTCGTAAGCGTGGAAGTATCGCCTAATCATTTGCTCAATTGCTAAATGTGGAGAAATACCAAAAAAAAGGAGTCTGATTTAGGCTCCTCATTCAAACACAGTAATGAAAAATTAATTAAGCTATTACGCATTTAGATTCTACATTTCGCGCTAAGGTTGTCAAGAGTCCAGTGTCAAAGCCTAGCTTGGACTTTTGACTTTTGACCTTGGACAAACCTAACGCAAAAATATTTGTTATAGGTGCGTATCAGCTTACTTCACTGTTACTGTACCACCAGCTTCTTCGATGCGCTTCTTAGCATCTTCAGCAGCTTCCTTAGCAATACCTTCCTTAACAGGCTTGGGCGCAGCTTCTACCAAATCTTTGGCTTCTTTCAAACCTAAGCCAGTGATTTCGCGAACAATCTTCAGTACAGCAATCTTCTTGTCAGCAGGAACTGATTCAAGAATCACGTCGAATTCGGTCTTCTCTTCTACTACTTCAGCAGCAGGAGCAGCACCAGGAGCTGCGATCGCTACGCCAACAGGAGCAGCTGCACTTACGCCAAAAGCTTCTTCAATTTGCTTAACTAATTCAGCAGCTTCTAGCAAAGTCAAGGATTTTAATTGTTCCAGAATGTTATCGGTTGTAGCAGACATGGATATAACTCCTGTGATGTTTGATTTAGTTATTAGTTATTAGTCATTAGTCATTAACTGTTGACCATTGACTGTTTGACTTTTTTCTATTCGCCAGCACTATCAGTGCTACCGCTTTTTTCTGCATCAGCCACTGCTTGCAAAGCACGCGCCAGTGAACCAGGAACTTCGTTGATACCAACAGCAATCTTGGTAGCCAAAGCGTTGATTGCTCCAGCAATTTGACCCATGAGTTGTTCCTTAGATGGCAAGTCTCCTAGAGCCTTAACATCAGGTTCCCTCAGCAAGCGACCTTCCATAACGCCGCCACGAAGTTCTGTCTTCTTGGTAGCTTTTTGGAAATCTTGGTAAGCCTTAATTGCAGAAGAAAAATCGTCTTTAACTAACAAAAAGGCAGAAGAGCCTTTGAGCAGTTCTGACAGTGGTTGCCATTGCTCTTGATCTTGAATGGCAATACCCATCAGGGTGTTCTTGGTCACCTTACAGACGGTGCCACTCGGACGCAGCCGCCGCCGTAGGTCGCTGATTTCAGCCACAGTTAAACCCTGATAATCAATTACCAGTGCCAATGTTGACTCACTCAAAGTTTCTTTGAGATCGGCTACTATCTCTTGTTTGTTTTCTAGCGTTCTTCCCATCTTTATTTCACCTCCTAGGGCAAAATCATTAATTTCCCCTACTTGTGCATTTTTAACCCACCCAAACAACAAACCCCAGCTCTTAGCGCCGGGGTTTCATAGCAAGACTCTTGCTGCCATAGCAATACACCATTAACGGTTTTACTTCAGGCAATTTAGAGCTTCAACCTCGGCAGGATATTAAGCCAATGGCTCCTGCTGTCTCCGGCTTTGTCTATTTAATTGAGGATGGGGTATTGGTCATTGGCTATGGCGGCTTAATCTTCTAGTCGCCAGCTTTTAGACCCTATTTATGCTGCTTCGTTCAGTTTCAAATCCCGTAGAGCACTGATATCGACTTTAATCGATGGGCCCATTGTGGAAGATACGTATACTGTGCGCCAATAACGGCCTTTAGCTCCTGAAGGACGGTTACGATCAATTGTCTCTTGTAACGCCTTAAGGTTAATTAACAAATCTTCTGGCGAGAAGGATGCCTTACCAAACATAACATGGACGATACCTGTTCTGTCAGCACGGAATTCTAATTTACCAGCTTTAAATTCTGCGATCGCACTAGCGATATCAAATGTCACGGTTCCACCTTTAGGTGATGGCATTAAACCCCGAGGCCCAAGCAATTTACCTAGCTTCGCTACCTGAGGCATGACATCTGGTGTGGCAATTAGCTTATCGAAATCCATTCTACCTTTTTGGATTTCGTCAATTAGCTCTTCTGAACCAACAACATCAGCACCAGCATTGCTTGCTTCGTTGACTTTTTCACCTCTAGCAATTACTGCCACACGTACTTCTTGTCCTGTACCCTTGGGCAGTGCTACAGTTGTCCGCAATTGTTGGTCTGTATACTTGGGGTCAATTCCCAAGCGAATATGCGCTTCAGCGGCTTCTGGAAATTTTGCTGTTGCTGTTTCTTTCAGGAGATTTAGCGCCTCTATGGGTGCATAATCTCTATCTTCTACTTTTGCTTGCAATGCCTGCAAGCGACGTGATATTTTCCTTCCCATTTTTCTCTCCTGGGGTAATTCCGAAGCTTCGCCTCTCCCCCGATAATTTTTAGTAATGAGTACTGAGTCTTTTGACTTTTGACTCTTGACTCTTAACTCTTGACTAGTCTGCTATAGTTACGCCCATGTTCTTGGCAGTACCTTCCACAATCTTCATCGCCGCTTCTATATCGTTGGCGTTGAGGTCAGGTAGTTTAGTTTGAGCAATTTCTTGTAATTGTGCTCTGGTGATTTTCCCAACTTTCTTTTTGTTGGGTTCATTGGAGCCACGCTCAATCTTTGCTGCCTTGCGAATCAGTACTGATGCAGGTGGGGTTTTGAGTACAAATGTAAAACTCCGGTCTTCATACACCGAAATTTCTACAGGGATTACCATTCCAGCTTGGTCTGCTGTTTTGGCGTTGTACTCCTTGCAGAACATCATGATGTTAACGCCATGCTGACCCAAAGCAGGGCCTACTGGCGGTGCTGGGTTGGCTTTTCCAGCATTCAGGGCCAGTTTAATGACCGCCACTACTTTCTTTGCCATTTTTATTTAGCTCTGTTTTTCTACCTGATTAAATTCCAACTCTACTGGTGTATCTCGTCCAAAAATCGATAGCAAGGCTTTGAGCTTACTCCGCTCTGGAGAAACTTCAATTACCTCACCTTCAAAGTCTTTAAACGGCCCAGAAAGCACAACTATCTTATCACCAGTCGCCATATCAATTTTGACTACTGGCTCTTGTTCGCTAGTCTGTTTGAATATACGTTCAACTTCTGAATGACCCAGGGGTACTGGCTTAACGTGACCACGTCCTTTACCGGTGCCACGTTTTTGTTCTGCTCCCACAAAATTAATTACATGGGATGTATTGCGTACTACCTGCCACGTATCATCATTCATGACCATCCGCACCAGCACATAACCAGGGAAAACTTTTTCCTCTGTATGCTGGCGACTGCCATCTTTACGGATTTTGACCGCTGGCGTGTGTGGAATTTCGACTTGGATAATTTTGTCAGCTACATCAAAGGTTTGGATGCGCTGTTCCAAGTTTGTTTTAACGCGCTTTTCACAGCCTGAGGCTACTTGCACCGCATACCACCGTGCTTCTTTGAGCGCAGCTTCTGCGGCTTCCTCTGACTGCAACGTGGAGTCGCGTGGTTCGTCTGTTGCAAAAGTCATCAGAACACCTGTTTTGCTGCCCACCCAAACAATCCATCAACCAAATATATCAAAGATGCGGAGAGTGTCACCATTAACAAAACAGCTGCTGATTCGCTCACCAGTTGTTTGCGACTGGGCCAGACTACTTTCTCCAGTTCTTCTTTAGTTCCTTGAAAAAAGTTATTTAAGGCTGACTCATTATTGTTTTCTGGGATTTCCGCTTCATTTTTTTTGGCCACAGCCGTTCATACCCCCGTTTTGTAATTCAGGTTTACAGCTTGACTCAATCCCAATTTAAATCTGGAAGCAAAAAAGCTGCAAACATAATTATACCCGAAAATATCAATACTAACCGCTAATTATAGCAGCTGTGTTGTTATTTCGGGCTTTGTTTTGTGCTTTTAAGCGCGCCCTGGAGGACTTGAACCCCCGACATCAGGTTTTGGAGACCTGCGTTCTACCAACTGAACTAAGAGCGCACAAGCTGTCTTCGATTCAGTGATTGCGCTGAACTTTTTTATTCTAACGCAATTCAGAATCTTATCTTACCTTAAATATTTCTCTGGGGCAAGTGAGCGGCAGATGCCGCTTTTTTTTAACACATCTCCCATACCTGTAATTGTAAATTACAGAGCGCGATCGAAGCGTTGTTTGATCCGGGTTGCTTTACCCACACGTTGACGCAGATAGTAGAGTTTCGCACGACGCACTTTACCACGACGCATTACTTTGATGCTTTCAATCCGAGGCGAATGCAGGAGGAATACCCGCTCAACGCCAACGCCTTGAAATACTCGGCGGACTGTAATTGTTTCGTTAATACCGCCGTTACGTCTAGCAATCACTACACCTTCATAGGGTTGCACGCGATATTTATCGCCTTCTTTAATTTTCACGCCTACTTTCACGGTGTCGCCCACATAAATTTCGGGCAGATTCGTTTTTAGTTGTTCCGCTTCAATGGAACGGATTATCTCTTGAGCGTTCATTGACTGTCTGGTTTAAAAAACTCACGATCATCAATCATAAATCTATTCCAGCCAGACAGTCCAGTAGTTTTTAGCTGATGATTTTCCTGATGCGTTAATTAGGTTAGAGAAAAAATGTTACACAAGAATGTAAAAAATTTTAGGTAAAAAGTGAACTATAAAGCTGAGAGTTTGATTTTTCCAATCATTCCTAGCTGTAAAAACAGATGTTCACCGAGCGATAACTAGTGTAATCTACGACATTTGTTTACCCGCGTAAGCAAATTAACCATTTTTCAAATTGGATTGCTCAAATTTTTCTCAGGAGTCAACATCTCAAAAACAGCCCTGATTACAGGGCTTCACTGTAAACCTCTATTGGTTTTAACTATGAAATTTAGTGTCGTTATCAGCACTTACAATCGCTTAGACTTACTTAAACGAGCTATTAATTCCGCTCTTAACCAAACGATTCCCTGTGAAGTTGTGGTGGCTGATGACTGTTCTGCTGATGAAACTGAAGTTTATGTGAAAAGCTTAGGTAATTCGGTAATTTACCATCGCAATGAGGTAAATAAAGGCCATGCAGCTACAGTCAATGCGGGAGTTACCAAAGCCAGTGGCGACTGGATTAAGTTTTTGGATGATGACGACTATCTTGCGCCTAATTGTATAGAAGAGATGGCAAAGGCAATTTCTCTCCATTCCAGTGCTGTTATCTGTTCTTGTATTGGCTCTCAAGTAGATAGCAATGAACAGGAACTTAGCCGCACGCCAAAAGTTGGGCCAGGGTTAGCCTTTTATATTCCCCAAGCTGATATTCATTACGGTATGCTCTTAGAGCTTGTACCTTTTGGCACTCCTGTGCAAGTAGCTTGCTGCCGTGATACTTTCTTGAAAACTGGTGGTTGGAACCCCCAGCTTGATGCTAACTGTGATGATATTGATTCTTGGATTAGCATTGCTCAATTTGGCGATGCTATTTTCTTAAATCAATGCCTAGCCTATCGCACAATTTGGACTGGAGCTTATAATCAAAAATTTTCGCTATTGAAGCGGTTAGATACAAATATTTTGATGAAAGAGAAGATTTATGCTTTAGTTGACCATAAACATTCTTCTTATCTACCCAGTCTTAAGAATACGCGAAATTATGTCAAATTACACTGGTTATTGGTGGCACTCAAGCGTAGGCAGTTAACAGAACTCCTCAAGATGATAGATGGAGGAATTTTATCTCCTATCGCTTGGTGGGTTCTAGTAACTGCTACTTTATCACGCCGTCTAAATTACCGTAATTCCCATCTCAACAAATTTGTATTGATTGATGATCGGGAAGCCAATAATGTGAGTAAAGTTTGGGAGCATGGAAAAGCATAATCGGACTTTAAAGTTGCATAGTTAGGGCAGGCTGTCCGTCCCACCCTAGAAGATTTTGAAACAATTTAACCTTGTATCTTAGATGTTTTGCGGTTTATGTCACGAAAAATTCTTCTTCCATAAACGCAGTTGCATAAAAATTGGCTTTGTCCAACCCCAACTAAAAATATCGTGGAGCAGGGTATAAAAGCAGGGAATAATAAATAGGGTCAAGAGTGTTGCTAAGGACAAACCTGAAAACACTACTACGCCTAATGGTTGCAAAAACTCTGAGCCTTCCCCAATTCCCAAAGCCAAGGGAAACATCCCTAAAACTGTGGTAATTGTGGTCATTAATACTGGACGCAAACGTTGCGGTGCAGCTTGTAAAATGGCTGTTTTGCGGTCAACTTTCTCTCGTTCTAGAATTTGATTTGCCAGTTCTACCATGATGATGGCGTTGTTAACAACAATACCTACCAACAACACAGCACCAACAATCACAGTTGCACCAATAGCGGTTTTGGTAATGTAAAGACCGAAAATACCCCCAGCTAATGCTAAAGGAATTGTAAACATAATTACTAACGGGTCAATCAAGGAATTGTATTGCACCGCCATCACCACAAAAACTAAAAAGGTAGCTAATCCCCCTAACAGTTGTAGTGAGTTTTGTAGTTGTTGATTCGATTCAACAGCTGCACTTGGTAAAATACTGACACCTTCGGGTAAATCAAGACTATTGATAACTGTATTTACCTGAGCTAAGGCATTACTCAAGCTTGCACCTTCACTCAAATTACCAGCAATCAAGAACACCTGACGTTGATTAATCCGTTGCACTTCTCCTGGTGCTTGAGCTTCGATAATTGTGGCGACATCGCTCAAACGGACTTGGCGATTGTTCTCAACAAATAAAGGTAATCTTTCTAATTGTGAAGGTGCTTGTACAGAGTTTTCATTTAACTGCACCCGCACATCTACTAAACGATTACCACGTTGCAGTTGAGTGGGAATACTGCCTTCGATCGCAGTTTGAATTGTGTCCCCGATTTCTTGAGCAGTCAAGCCAACGGCTGCTACTCGTTCCCAGTCGGGACGAATCTGAATTTCTGGTTGTCGGTCATCAGCATCAGGCCGGAATCTAGCTAGGGTGGCCTGTTCTTCTAAGGCTGCTAATACTTGACGACCAGCTTGTTGCAGTGTTTCTGCATCATTTCCCTGTAAAATTACATCAATATCCGCGCCTCGGACTGGAGAGTTGTTGACAATCAAACCCCGGACTTGTCCAGGTGCAAGGCGCAGGCGGATTCCGGCTAAATTCAGCTTGTTAAATTCTTGGCTAACTCTTTCGGTATAAGCTTCTACATCACTACCGGGTTTGAGAGTAATGTTGCTGGTACCTCTGAGGGGGTTGGCATTGGTAGTATTACCAAAGAGCGCACCACCAATTGTTGAGAATACATATTCGGTTTCTGGCTGGTTGCGGAGAATTTCGTTCACCGCATTCATCACCTTTTGGTTGGTTTCTAAGGGAGTCCCAGGAGGAAACTGAGCATTTAAGTTTGCTTGTCCGGTATTAATTCGGGGCAAAATTTCTTGGGGAATTTGGGGAGCCATCCATAAACTACCACCACCGAATAGCAACAAAGCTAGGGCGACTGTCACTAACCGCCAGCGCAATATCCCTGATAAAAAGCGACCATATCCAACCGTAGCTGCATCAAAACGACGATTAAACTGCCGCAGAAACCAAAATTCGCTTAATCGGCTGGAAAATCGCCAAGCTAGCATTCGCGAAGCCAGCATTGGGACAACGGTGACTGCAATCAAAATGGAGGCGGCGACAGAAAAGCTAATGGTGAGAATTAACTCATTAAAGAGTAAGGCAATAAAGCCACCAATTAGCAAAAACGGTAACACTGCCACTAAGTTGGTACTGGTGGAAGCAATTAAGGCTGATTCTACTTCTTGGCTACTTTGTTCTGCTTGGGAAATTAGTTGCTGAGAACTCAAGCGGGTTTTCGTATCTTTACCTGGAGTCATCCCCGCACCTTCGGCGATGTTTTCTAACATCACGATGGAGTTATCGACGACAATACCTACACCCAGCGCCAAACCACCCAAACTAAAAACGTTGAGGGATAACTTAAACATTCCCATCAAGATAATCGCCGCGAGAGTGGCTAAAGGAATAGCAACGACGATGATAAAAGTTTGTCTGAGGGAACCCAGAAATAGTAAAACTGCGATCGCAGCTAATGCAGTACCCACCAATCCCGAACTGGTAACATTGGAGATGGAATTACGGATAAATCTAGATTCGTCTAAAGTTGGTGTGAAAATTGTTCCCTCAGGAATGACACCAGATTTTCGCAATTCTTCTAACCGTTTTTTCACACCATCTACAACATCAATGGTGTTAGCATCTGGCTGCTTTTGAATACTGACTTTTACAGCTTCTTCCCCGTTAAGGAGGACGTAAACTCGCTGTTGTTCTGAGCCATCAATGACTTCGGCAAAATCTCGCAAATAGACGCGGCGCTGAGGAACTGTAGTTGGGGAACTGGTAGCTGTGCCATTAGCTGGAGTAGAGCCTACTTCAAACGATAAATTTCTAATTTCGTCAGCACTTTGAAAACGCCCCACAGTACGGGTTAAAGGTTCGGAATTGCGCCCTAAAATCCGACCGCCAGAAACATCGACGTTACGGTCTCTCAGTTCATCTAAGACATCGGTTAAACCTACACCCAAGGCTTGCAAGCGATCCAAATCAATATTAATTCTGACCTCTTCTTGCACTCCGCCTGATACATCTACCCCTGCGACTCCGGGGACAACACCCAATTCTCGGCCTAGTTCTTCTTCGGCAAAAACCCGTAAATCAACACCTGCTAAAGAAGGTGAGGTTAATGCCAACTCATAAACAGGTAACTGGGAAGGATCGACTTTAAATAAACGTGGTTCTTCAATGGTGTCGGGTAAGGTGCTTCTGGCTCTGTTAAAAGCTGCTGTCGCATCATTTAAAGCCTGGTCAATATTGCCTCCTGGTTGGAAGAACAAATCGATACTGATTTGTCCTTCACGTGTTTGGGAAAAAACCTGTACTACGCCCTCTGTGGCAGAAAAGGCTTCTTCTAGAGGTTTGGTGACTTCATCAACTGCTACTTCTGGGGAGACACCAGGAGCTTGTACTCGCACCCCAATGCGGGGATAGGTGATGGATGGTAGTAAATCTACCGGAAGATTAATGATAAAAAAGACACCCATTACTATCACCGCCAAAGTCAGCATGAGTGTGCCAATGTGTTGGCGGATGGAGATGGCGCTCAGACTGAATCCGCTGCCGTTTTTTAACTGCTGCATCTTTCTAATTGATTTTTCAAAAATTACTGTTGATTCCCCCTAGGGGCGGACTAAGATTTTTCTGAAATAATTGAAAGACGCACAGCGTCTCCATCTTTTAATGGCTTACCACTACGCACTACATAGCGATCGCCTGGTTGTAATCCTGATAAAATTTCGACTTTGCCATCACCTCTTTTGCCCAGGGTGACAGAACGGGCGGCTACCTTGGCTTTACCTTCAACATTGGTGACTACGAACAAAGTCCCGCTTTGCTTATCTGACTCTTGTTTACTGGTTTTGGGTTGGGAAGAAGCGGAATTTGTGGCTTGCTTCTGAAGAGCTGTTTGCGGCACGACTACTCGCTGTGCGGCTTGGGTGGCGAAATTGACGCGTGCTAGCAGTCCGCTCCCAATTTTGCCGTCCCTGTTGGCAATTACTACCTCTACTGGTATCAAACGAGCTGTAGCATCGGCGGTTGGGGAAATGCGTGTCACTCTCCCGGTTAATGTTTGGTTGGGAAAAGCATCTAAGCGGACTTGCACAGATTGCCCAATACGAATTTGTGCTAGTTCTAATTCGGAAACTTGAACTACAACTTTGATTTGGTTAAAGTCGGCAATTTTTAAGACTTCGCCCCCTGCTTGCAGCAAATTGCCTGGTTCTGTAACCTTTTCGGTAACAACACCAGTAATGGGAGATGTCAAACGGCTGTAGGATCTGCGTTCTTTAGCTTGGGCGACTACTGCTTGTTGGGCAACTACTCTACCTTGGGCGGCGGCGACGGCTTGCTGTTCTGTACGCACTTGCTCGGTAGCAGATCGAAGGGACTGGGCGGCTGTTTGGGCTGTTGTGCGGGCTTGTTGGGCAGTTTGCTCGGCGATCGCACCTTGTTTAACTAGTTGCTGCTGGCGTTGTGAGTCGGCTTGGGCTTGCAATAATTCTAAGCGCGCCCTTTCTACGTCGGCGCGGGCATTACTTACCTGATTTGTTGCCCTTGCTACTTCCGATTTGAGGGATGCTAATTCTGCTTCTGCTTGCTTTAAGTCTGTGAGCAAGAGGACATCATCTAACTGTCCAATGTTTTGTCCTTGCTTGACTCTATCTCCGACATCTAGATTTAAAGCTAATAGCCTTCCTTCTACTTGCGATCGCAGTGAGACTGTGCGGAAGGGTGTGGTAGTACCTGTATATTCTGGTGCTGTTTGCAAGTTCTCTGTGCGGGCGATCGCTACATCTACGGGTGTTGCGCTTCCCCCTTGTCTTGCAGTACTTGGCCCTTGAGATTGTGCATCGGCTGATTCTTTAGGGGAGGAACCACAACCTAATGTCATCAAGCTCAAGCCTAAGAAGCAAGCAATCAATAAACTAGACTGAGATCCACAGAAATGAGGAAACTTCCGCCTATGTTCTTGATTACTTGTGTGGTGTAACTGAGAGTTAATTAACTGAGATGCTTTGATGGTATTTGGCATTTTTGAGAATTTGTGCGGTTGATTTCCGTCCAAAATCATTAATTTTGCTCGTCATTAGGGGGCGTTGAATAACAACCTTCTACTGGCGAGCTGTATGAAATTATTCTTTAAATCAAAAATCCGAAAAATTTCCTAGGCTTGTCTGCTGATGCAGAGCCAGGGAATTTGAGCATACTGAATCCAAGGGTAAATTTAGTATACGTATTTTTAGTCTTACTAAGATCTGCCGCAAGATATATGACCGATCCAGACTACAAAAATACTTTATTAACTTTTTGCTTCTATCCTTGGGCAGAAACAATTGGAAATGCCGATGTTTAGCATTGTAGCCAAACTATCAGTAATGTTTTTAATATCTAGTTTAGATTAAAAATAGTAAAGAAATTTGGTATTTGGTACAAACGTAATGTATCAAGTTTCAAAACCTAACAATCTCTATCATTGTGCTGAAGGTAGGCAACTAGTGACATTACCAGTCAAACTTATAAAAACCATTGAAAAATCCGAGATTGCTGAATTTTTTCAGGAATCGGTTGGTGAATGGCGATCGCAACGGCGCTATTACACCCTCTCATCGGGGACTACCAAAGAAATTGTTAGTGCGATCGCTATTCGGTATTTAGAACAGGGAAGCGCAGAATTACAACAACTAGCTAAGTTGCATGAATTACCAGATGCAGTCAGTTTAGTCTGTGGTACTGAAGTAATTTGGGAAAGTACAGATTCAGTTACAGGTAAAAAAGAATCTCAAGGTTCAACTTTATTTGGTGCTTTAGGAAACATTTTGTATCGCGATCGCGGTTTTGCGACCTCAAAACCAATTACTGCAGAATTCTATTTCCCCAATCCCAAAACGCTGTGTTTGCGAACAGAGTACAATAGCTCAGTTTTTGAAGAAGAGTTAAAGCTAATTGGGAGTAAATACCGTACTCGCCAGACAATCATCTCTCGGGCTGGGGAACAGTTGATGATTGGTCAGTATTTGGAAACAAGAGTAGAGAGCGTAAGTATGATTCCATAGGGGGATTAAGCAGGGCAAGGGGGATAAACAATTCCAAATTCCAAATTAGAACCAGACTTTTGACCCTAGGCCCTTGAATTTTCACCAGCATTCAGGACTTTCATAATTTAACTTTAATTTATAAGCGTTTACTTAAAAGTTTTTTTTAACCGTTCCTCTTCAAGAGGTAGTTGCTATATCATTAATTAAAGATGAGAATTAATTCGGTGATAGTGGTTTTTGTTAGTATTGACAGGCTTTTTCCTTTTGGTATTTTCAGACTCTCTCCGAAATCTAAATCTCTACACGTTTATGATTTTGGAGACATTTTATGTCAATTTACGTAGGTAATCTTTCTTACCAAGTTACAGAAGACGCTTTAACTGCGGTTTTTGCAGAGTACGGTTCTGTAAAGCGAGTTCAAATTCCCACAGATCGCGAAACAGGCCGTGTACGCGGCTTTGCTTTTGTCGAGATGAGTTCAGATGACGAAGAAACAGCCGCTATTGAAGCACTCGACGGTGCTGAATGGATGGGCCGTGACTTAAAAGTCAACAAGGCTAGACCAAAAGAAAATAAAGGTTCTTTTGGCGGCGGCGGTGGACGCGGTGGTTACGGCGGTGGCGGCGGTGGTGGACGCAACCGTTACTAAGCTGTTTTATTGATGTCAAAAGCGATGGGGTGTTTTTTACCCCATTGGCTATATCAACTTCATCACAATATTGTGAAAGCTCAAGCGATTATGCTTGAGCTTTTTTGATGGAATGATAATTAAGGGTCAACCCCTTCAGTTTAGTAAGTAGGGAGGCATAATTATTTGTAGGATGGGTTAGCGATAGCGTAACCCATGCGGGTGTTGGGTTTCGTTCCTCAACCCAACCTACGTCCATCTTATATTTAATTCCAACCAGCTACTTAATTGATTTGTCAGTTGTGGAAAAAGCTAGCTCAATTGGGGGATTCTCCCCCAAACCCCCTCCAAAATTATTGTTCGGTTTTTTGTTGAGTAACTAGTTTTTTGGTTTTGTTGTCAATTAATTTTCTTAACTGATACCAATTCAAATAATGTTTGCGATAGATAAATTATTGGTAGGGGCACGGCACCAGTAAGATATTTGATATGCCAAAAGATTGTGGATGCCGTGCCCTAACCATCTATCGCGTTCTTTTTTCAAAATGGTATGACTTAACTGAACTGTATTACTCCTGAAGGGTAATTCAAAATTTCAAATTCCCTGTTCCCTCTACTTAATAATGGGTTCCCGACTTACGATGATGCACTGCTGTGACACCATCTTGATTGAGGACTTTGCCATTCTCGACGGTTGCATAAACGAGCCAATGATCGCCAGATTCTAGCCGATTATTGACGGAACACTCTAAATATGCAAGGGCATCATTCAAAATTGGAGAACCGTTTTCAGTTTCTTGGGTGGCGACACCTTCAAATCGGTCTTGTGCTGGGCCAAAGGGTTTGAGGAAGTGTTTCATCAAACCTAAATGATTTCCTTCTTTGAGGATATTCAGGACAAATTTATTTCCTGTGTGGGTCAAAGTTTCGACAGCGCGGTCTTTCGCAACGGCGATGGTTAAACCTGGAGGATTAAAGCTGGCTTGTGCTACCCAAGAGGCTAACATGGCACTAGATATATCGTCTTGCTTGGCTGTGACTACGCACAAAGAACCAATTATTCTGCCTACAGCTTGTTCGACATTGGTAGCAGGGACACTTTGCGATCGCACTTTTCTGGCTTTCTTCAATGCTTGTGCGAAGTCGGTTCCGGCTTCTTCACACAGTTGCAAGGTAGCAGCGTCGGGTTTGAATTTGACGCGGATGGTGTCAAAACCAAAGCGATAACCAGCGTCTTTGAGTTTTCCTTCAATTAAATCTACTGCTTCACCACTCCAGCCAAAAGAACCAAATACCCCAGCTAGTTTATTTGTGGTAGCGGTGGCGAGAACTATCCCCAAGGCTGTTTGCACGGGTGTGGGTGCATGACCGCCCAAGGTAGGCGAACCAATGACAAAGCCAGCAGATTTCTCGACAGCAGCGCGAATATCTTCTGGATCTGTGAATTCGCAATTAATTGATTCAACAGCGACACCAGCTTTGGTGATACCACGCGCGATCGCTTGGGCTAAGGTGGCTGTGTTCCCATATGCTGATGCATAAATTAAGGCTACTGTCAAGTCAGCAGTGGTTTGTTGCTGACTCCATTCACGGTAAGCTTTGGTAAGTTCAATCAGCGCATAACGTACCAAAGGCCCATGTCCAGTGGCGTAAATTCTTGCGGGGAAATCGGCCAGTTTATCTAAGGCTGTTTCCACTTGGCGCGCATGGGGAGCCATTAAGCAATCAAAATAATAGCGGCGGTCTTCGTTAATCGATTCCCAGCCTTCATCAAAGACTTGATCGCCACAAATATGCGCCCCAAAAAACTTATCTGTGTAGAGAATTTCCGTTTGGGGGTCATAGGTGCACAGAAGGTCTGCATAGCGGGGGTTGGGGGTAGGAATAAATTGCAAATCGTGACCCTTCCCTAAATTTAGGGTTTCTTCGCCCCGCATCACCAGAATTTTTAGGTCTTGATTTTCCAGCGCCCCACGTAAATTGATCGCCCCTGGATTAGAACAGACAAAGGTAATCTGTGGTGCAACTTGCAGCAAAGCTTTTAAAGTAGCAGCACGGTTAGGATTGACGTGACCTAAAATTACATATTCAATGGCTTCGACATCAAATCTTTCCTGCAAAGCCTTTAAATAGATTTCTGTAAAAGTTTCTCCAGGTGGGTCAATCAGGGCGAGTTTATCGCCTTGAATCACATAAGAATTAGCAGTAGTACCCTTAGCCAAAGCATATTCGATTTCAAACCTTAACCTTGACCAACTGCGCGATCGCATTACGGTTGTATCTGTAGCTATGGGTAAAACTTGAACGTCACGGGGTTTATTTGTAGGCATGATGGGGATTGGGGATTGGGTAATGGGTAATGGGTAATGGGTAATGGGTAATGGGTAATGGGTAATAGAAATTTTTTATTTATGCTCTGCGTTCCTACTTCCTAGTACCCAGTCCCCAGTCCCTAGTAATGGTTACCAACTTTACGGTGATGTACGGCAGTTAAGGCTTCTGGGTTAGATACTCGTCCGGCGTAGACGGTGCTGTATACTGCCCAGTGATCGCCGCAATCCATACGGCTTTTGACTTCGCACTCTATATATGCCAATGCATCGGTGAGGATGGGTGCGCCGTTTTCGGCTGGCTGAGTTTTGACACCTTCAAAACGATCTGCACCAGGGGCGAATCGTTTTAAAAAGTGCTTCATCAGTGGTTGATAATTACCTTCTTCTAAGACGTTCAGCACAAAGCGATCGCCTACTTGCATCAGTGATTCAATCGCCCGGTCTTTGGCGACTGCAATGGAAAATCCTAGAGGTTTGAAGCTGGCTTGGGCTACCCAAGAGGCTAACATGGCGCTCTTCACATCGCCTTTTTTGGCAGTGATGATATATAAGCCACCGCTAAGTCTACCGAGTGCTTTGTCTAAATCAGCACCCAGAGCTTTCATTGTTTTAATACTGCGATCGCGTGTTACCCATTGGGCTAAGTCTGTCCCGGCTTCTTCGCATTGCTTGTAGGTGTTTTCGGTGGGGTTTTGTTTGATGCGAATTTCTGGGAAAGCTGTGGTTAATCCTAAGTTACGGAATTTACTTAATAACGGATCTATCGGTTCGTCGTCGCCACCGCCTGTTTCAAATACGCCGATACCTTGTTTTTCTTTGACAGATCCTAAAACGGTACTCAAGGCTGCTTGGATGTTAGGACTGCTAGAAGCTGGCGGTACACCTACTACTAATCCCGCACAACGACCTACCAATTCTCGCAGTTCTTGTAAATCAATGCCTGAACCCAAGTCTACCCATTCTACAGCTACCCCTGCTTTGCTGATACCGTTAGCAATTGCTTGGGCTAGGCGATCGCTATAGCCATATTCGGAAACGTAAAATATTCCAATTACAGTTTCTGGCTTGGCTTGAGTTTGACTCCAAGTGCGGTAGCGTCGAGTTAATTCCTCTACATGATGAGATAGTAACGGCCCGTGACCAGTTGCAATCATGCCAACATTTGGCAGTTCACCCATCCGCTTCAACGCTGACAGCACTGAGCGTGCATTCGGCCCCATTAGGCATTCGTAGTAATATTTAAAATCTGGTTCAATCGCTTTTAAATCATCATCAAAAGTGCTTTCGGTGCAATAGTGCATCCCAAAAGCATCGCAGGTGTAGAGAATTTGGGTTTTGTGGTCAAAACTGAAGATCGTATCCGGCCAGTGAAGATTGGGCGCAATCACAAATTCAAATTCATGACCATTACCAATATCTAAGCGATCGCCATTTTTCACAATCCGACGTTTAAATGGCTGATGTACTAAGTCTTCTAAAAATTGAATCGCCACTTTCGAGGCGACTACAGTGATATCAGGAGCCATTTGTAGCAAATCTTTCACCAAGCCGCTATGGTCAGGCTCAGTGTGGCTCACAATTAAATAATCAATCTCCTTCGGATTAATTAGCCCCGTCAGCGTGTCAAAATACAGCTGACGAAACTTTTCATGGGAAGTATCAACTAAAGCAGTCTGCTCACCGCGAATCAGAAATGAGTTATAGGTCGTACCATTTTGCAGACCAAATTCAATATCGAAGCGATCGCGATCCCAATCCAAAGAGCGGATTGCTGTAGTATCTTGAGCAATCTCGACAGTTTGTATGGTGAGCCTTTTTTCAGTTCTTTCGGTGAGCGCTACCATAACTCCCTTCCTTAGCACAATGAGTATATTTTCCTCTGACTCTATTGTTACACGTATCGAATGTTAATTTTTATTAAAAAATCTATAGATAACTTAAGAAATTTAAATTGGGCATTGGGCATGGGGGATGGGGCATTGGGAAATATATTTTTTTATAAATATTGGTGTAATAAGTGATTAAAAAAAATAATATTTGGCTAGCCTTGGAAATTGGTAATTCCCGGCTACATTGGGCATTATTTTTCGGTGCAAAGCTTGACTCTACTTGGAATACTGACTATTTACCTGAGTCAGTCATACAGCAGTTAGCACAATGCCAAACCCTAAATGATTTACCACCAGAGATTCTTCCCCCTATTCACAAACAAGCAAACCAGGAAAAATACACATCTCCCTCATCCCCCTGCCCCCTGCCCCCTGCCCCCTGCCCTCTTCCCCTCGCCATCGCCTCTGTAGTTCCCAGTCAAACAGCACTTTGGCAAACTTACCCCAATGTTCGGGTAATTACCTTAGAGCAAATACCGCTCAAAGGACTTTATCCCACATTAGGAATTGACCGCGCCTTAGCTTTGTGGGGTGCAGGTAAAACTTGGGGATTTCCGATGCTGGTAATTGATGCGGGTACAGCACTAACTTTTACGGCTGCGGATGCTGACGAATGTTTAGTGGGGGGTGCAATTTTACCAGGATTAGGCTTGCAATTTACCTCCCTTGGTCAGAAAACCGGACAGTTACCTTTAATAGAAACGCAAGCAATTGCATCTCTGCCGCCACGGTTTGCGTTAAATACCACAGAAGCCATACAAAGCGGTGTGATTTACACAATTTTGGCGGGAATAAAAGATTTTATAGAGAATTGGTGGCAATTATTTCCGATGGGCAAGATTGCAATTAAAGGAGGCGATCGCACCATACTATTAAATTATCTTCAAGCCTTATATCCTGCGATCGCATCTCGTTTGACCGTAGAACCCAACCTGATTTTTTGGGGCATAGAAAAAATAGTCAGAATCCCTTAAAAGCTACATTTGTTAAACTCATTTGGAGACGGGAAAGAATATCAATGCCCTATGCCCCATTTCCCGCCGACTTTCTGTAAAGTAAGAGTCAAACAGTAGCAAATAGCAACTATGTACGTGCTAATTGGTGGATCTGGTTTAGTAGGATTGAGCTTGGCGCAGAAATTGGTAGAACTAGGACATACCGTAGCTGTCATTGACATTGATCCTAACGCTTGTCGCTATGCACGCGAACAGGTGGGAGCAATGGCTTTTGAAGGTAGCGCCGTGAGTACACAAATTTTATTAGAAGCTGGAATACGAAAAGCTAACGCCTTAGTTGCTGTGCTACGAAGCGATGCGTTGAACTTAGCGATGGTAACTCTTGCTAAACACTACGGTGTCCCTCATATTGTGACTCGGATGCGTCATTCCGATTTCGCTGAACCTTTTCGTTTAGCGGGGGCTAATCATATTATCAGCACTGTGGAACTAGCGGTTTCCACAATGGTAAATGCTATTGAATACCCGCTAGTAGAATCAATGATGCATTTTGAGCAAGGACAAATTGAAGTTTTAAAACTTTCCATCCCCAATAATTGCTATGTTGCAAATCGTAGCCTTGCCGAAATTGCTCAAGATTCTCGCTTTCCTACAGGTTCTCTCATTATTGGCTATCAAGCCCATCCCCTCGAAGATTTAACAATTCCTAACGGTAGTACAATTTTAGAACCTGGTTCAACAGTTTTAGTTGTCACTAAACCAGGCTCATTACATCAAGTCATAGACTTTATGGAAGGTTGTAAGTAGTACGGCGAAATTAAAAATAACTGGCTGAGGCTGTCATTCTTACAAAGTTCTGCTCGGAGGTTTCCTCCGCTCAACGCCAGTTCGTTCAAGTCGGGAGACCCGCCCACACGACTGGCTCGACTTTGCGCTTTTCCCTTAGTCATTCATTGGTAAGGATTTCAAGCTTATTTACAACCGGTCTATTCCTCTTTTTAATTCATCCTTCATCCTTACAATGAAGCTTTACCCACGCTTTTATATAGTATTTGCTTTGATTTTTTTAGTATCTTGCACATCACTAAATAATCAAGCAAAATCGCAATCCACAACTACTTCATCACAAACATCTCAACAAGTAGTTACTTTAGATAAAAATTTTAAAATAGCAATGGGTCAAACTATCTATGTCCCTATTTATTCCCATATTTATCATAACGATGAACGGAAGATTTTAGATTTAGCAGCTACCTTGAGTATTCGGAATACAGATTTAAATAATCCGATGATTATCACTGCTGTTCGTTACTATGATTCCGATGGTAAATTAATTAAAAACTATTTAGATAAACCTATACAAATTAATGCTCTTGGTTCTACAGATTTTTTTGTCAATAGAACAGATACTAGTGGCGGTTCAGGAGCAAATTTTATTGTAGAGTGGGTATCTCCAAAAATAATTTCTGAGCCAATAGTCGAAGCAGTAATGATTGCAACTGAATTTCAGCAAGGAATTTCTTTCGTAAGCTCTGGTAAAGTAATTAAAAACTTAAGAAACTCTCAAGTTACTTCTTCCAAATAAATATATGATTTTCTCCAAGATGGTGCGTTACGGATAAATCTAATTGTCTCTAAGTCCCAAATACTTTCATAGCCGTAACACACCCTACTAGACTTTGATAAATACCAATTACCCATTACCAATTACCCATTACCAAACTCAATCATCCTCCAATTGCAGCAATTGCTCATCAAGTTTCTTCAATCGTTCATAAACAATTTCTTCTGAGAGAATTCGCTGACGAATAGCCTGATTGAGTGCTGCTTTTTCTGCTAAAAGTAATCGACGGCGAATAGCATCAAGTTTACTAGAGTTCCCTGTTTTTTCCTCTAAATCATCCGCACGGCGATTATATAATTCTCGTAATGTTTTTTCTGCACTTGCTACTTGCACTTGATAAGCTGCACGCATCTCTTCATGAACAGCTTTTGGTAATACCCCTGTTTTGAATAAAGTATCTAATTCATCCTGTGCTGCTTTAGCTGTAATTAATTGCGCTTGTAATTCTTCAACCTGTTGACGAGTTGCTGATACTTGAGACAGTTGTAACCGCTTTACTAACCACGGTAAACTTACTCCCTGCCCAACAACAGACAGCAATACTGTGCCAAAGACTATAGCAATCAGCTGTTCTCGTCCTGGGATGGTGACGGGGATACTCAACGCCAACGCCATCGACAGCGAACCCTTAATATTGCCGAAAAACAGAACATGTTGCCAGCGCCAAGGAACTGGACGGTCAAACCAACGTACTATAGCTAAGAGTGGATAAACAGAAACTATGCGTGCAATTTGATAAGCTGCGATCGCTAATAGTACAGCAGGTAAGATTTGCCAAAGAGTTGTTAGGTTAACTTCTATACCAATTAACAGAAAAATAAAGCTATTAACACCAAAAGCTATAGATTCCCAAAAGCTTAGTAAGGTCAACCTTGTAGAAGCTGATACTTTATCTGAAAGACCTACACTGCCGACAATTAAGCCAGCAACAACTACAGCCACAACCCCAGAAACGCTAAACGATTGCCCTAGTTGAAAAGCACCTAATGCTACAGCTACGGTGAGCAAAATACTACTCAGTGGTTCGTCTGCACGGACAAATAAACCTGTACTTAAATATCCCACAGCTAACCCTACTAAGCTGCCACCAACAACCACCACAAATAATTCTTGTAGTCCTGCAAGAAATGTGATTGAACCAGCCTCATGCGCCTTCACAATTAAGCTAAATAAAACTAGGGCTACACCATCATTAAATAAACTCTCACCCTCAACAATGGTTGACAACCGCGAAGGGACAAGCACCTCTTTAAATACAGCAATCACCGATACTGTGTCTGTAATTGCCAAAATTACTCCTGCTAGTAGTGCAGCTGTCCAATTTAGCCCCAATCCCCATTTTAAAAGTGCTGCTGTCACACCAGAAGAAATTACAATTCCTGGCCCAGCTAATAAAGAAATGGGTTTTATAGTGCTACGAAGGCGACTAATATCAGTATTTATGGCTGCCTCGAATACTAGAATCGGTAGAAATAAATTTAAAATCAGGGAATCGTTTAAACCTATGCGCTGTGGTAAAAGTTCTGTCAACGCTAAACCAGCTAGAACTAAACCTGCAACATAAGAAACGCGTAACCAACGCGATAGCAATGCTACGGCGGTGGCTACAAGCAGGAGAATAATTGAAACAGTGACTAATTGAGCAACACTCACTTAATAAATGCGGAATAAAGGGTTATATTTGACTCTGGGTAATTATGCAAGTTAAATGCGTAACAGCTTATTTCTTGATATATTCCCTAATATCTTCAGCTATTACCCCAACACAAGATTCTGGTAAATCATTGTTAGCATGAGCAACCATTTTAAACTCAGAGTAAGGCAGCGATTGAGCATAAATTTGACTTTTAGCAATGGCTTCTGCCGTATCTTTTCCACCTTGTAAGATTAAAACCGGAAATTCAATTAAAGACAATTGATTTTGCAGTAATTCTGCCTCAATCTCTGGGGGTTTTCGCTCAAATAACAATTGGCAACCTGTCGGATATTGCAACATTAAATTACGTAGCTGCAAATATTGTTTAACTTTTTCCTGCAAGCCCACAATTTTAATCAACGGACTCAGCACTTTTAATAATTTAAATATAAATGGTGGTAATTTTGCTAGGCGCTGCATCCTCTGCCATTGCTTTTCTTGTCTTTCTATCTTTACACCTTCTGGTGATAGCAGCACTAAACCATGAACTTGTTCTGGATACTTTAATGCATAGCTAGAAGCAATCCAACCTCCAAGAGAATGGCCGACTAAATATACTTTTTCTAGCTTTAAGGCTGTTAAAAACTCAGCTAAACATTCTACTTGTAAATCAATAGAGTAATGAATATTTGGATTATCTGATTCTCCAAATCCTAGTAAATCTGGTGCCAAGCAATGGAAATTATCAGATAACAAATCTATCAATGGCACCCATTGACTGCTATCGTTCCATGCACCATGTAATAAAATTACCGGAATACCTTGACCTGCTTCTCGCCAAAATAATAATCCTTGCGAGAGTTTTCTCCGGGAGTTACGAAATAACGTATCCATCTTAAATTTTAAAATTTATAGCAATTATCACCCGATGATGTAACTAAATTTTGGTATGAAAAAACTGAGAACAGAGAACTGTCCCCGTAACACCGAAATTCTCATTACACTCAAGTGTAAACCGCTTTAAGTTGTAGCATAATTTAGCCAATAGTTGATAGTCATTAGTGATAGGGAACAAAATTTAGCAAAAAACTAATGACTAATGACAAACAAAATCTCGTTATGCCACTATTGTCAAACCATTCAAATAGTCTTGCAACTGCTGATGATGGTCATGAGACATTGGTTCTAAAGGTAGAGAGTCTGGAGAAAATGCTTGGATATCTGTGACTTCCAAAGTATCCTGAACTTCCATTTTTCCTTGTACTTCTGCTTCCACAGCAATACAAATTGAATGAATTCTCGGATCTCTGGTTGGCGAAGAATAAACTCCTACCAACCGCCGAATCTTCACTAAATCCAATCCAGTTTCTTCTTGCAATTCTCGGCGAACTGTATTAGGAATATCTTCTCCCCAGTCCACCATACCTCCAGGCAAACTCCATCGGCCATTGTCACTTCTCCGAATCAGGACAATCCGACCATCAGGTAAAATCGGAATGATACTGGTACCAGTAATGGGATGGCGAAATATCAGACCCAATACTGTTTGTCCAATGCGCCATAAGTTACGTGTGGACTTGATAGCTATCGTAAACAAAGCAAGAACGTTCAATCTGCAAATGTTTTTATTGTATGCTATTTAGTTCTCACCACTTAACATAGATGTTTAAATATCAATTTATTGAGTTATGTATTATACAAATATGTTTATGGTTTGAGATTTTATTCTAGCGTTTACTCAATGGTAACATTACGTTTAAATATATCAACGTGTATATTTATACAAAAAATTATTAAAAAGATGTTTTAACTTTTTGTTTTTATCTGTATTTATCATTTAAAATCAGAAACAAAAACCCTTGACAAGGATAGATATCTGTGTTTTGTCTTCCAAAAGTTAACTTTATCAGCTTTTGGAAAATGTACTGCTAAATTTTAGTTCATAAATACTAATAATATTTATCAAGTAAAGAAAAAATTGTAAGTAGACTTTGGTTTTCCTGCCTCTAGAGTTCAATCAAATTTAATTTTGAAATCCTCAAACCCTGAGCCAGAAAAAATATTTTGAAATATTACTTTAGTAAAAGCAATTAATCATACCTCTAAAGAAATATTTAATGGCAAATTCTCATTTATTAAAAAAATATTTAATATTTAAGTTGACTCAAACATCTTAAATACGCTATAATCATATGCTGTTCAAACTTTGTGAATAGCTAGACTGGGCTCAAAATATATCAATAACAACGGTAGCTGATATGGCCTAGTGGCTTTTTTTGTTGTTTATTTAATGAGGTGAACATGGCTAAGCGCCGTAACCCGAAAAAAGAAAAGGCGCTACGGAACCAGGCATATGCCAGAAAGTTTCGTAAACGAACTACTACAGGAAGAATGCAGAGAAGGTTCCAACAAAGACCACCTAAGAGTGAGGAAGATGAGGGCGCAGCAGCAATTGATGCTGAGTAAGTCATCTAACAATATTCTTGCTCTGTGAATTTTGTAATTTTGGGCGTACAAAGTTATGTACGCCCTTATTTATTGGGGTTTGGTGTTTGGTGTTTGGATTTTTTTTACATTGGAATTTAGTTTGGGGAAAAGGTGAAAGGGTAAGGGTTAAAGGTTTTTTCTTGCGCCTTTTCCCCTTCCCCTTTTGCCCTTAACCGACAAGTATTAATTCCCATTACCCAATCCCCAGTCCCCATTACCCCTTATCCCCAGAGGGGGCCCCGAGTTCCCCAATCCCTATTCCGCCATTTGCGCGCGGGCAGCTTGGATAGCCTTGTGGACTTGGGTAAAGCCTGTACCACCGTAACTGTTACGTGCAGCAACTACTTGACGAGGCGAAATTGCCTCATAGATATCGGCTGCAAACGCTGGATGGATTTGTTGCCATTCTTCTAAAGTTAAATCTTTGAGGAGTTTACCTGCGGCAATGCTGGTTTTTACCACTTTACCCACCATGTTATAGGCTTCGCGGAAGGGTACACCTTTTGCAGCTAAGTAATCTGCCACATCTGTGGCATTAGAAAAGTCTTCTGCGACTGCTTGTGCTAAACGCTGGGGACGAAATTCTAAGCCTTCCCGCAGTAAAATAGTCATCGCGTCTAGGCAAGCTTTCACGGTGTTGACGCTATCAAATAGGCCTTCTTTGTCTTCTTGTAAATCTTTGTTATATGCCAAGGGTAGCCCCTTCATAATCACCAACATCGCTTGCAGGTGACCAAATACACGCCCTGTTTTTCCTCTGACAAGTTCTGGCACATCAGGGTTTTTCTTTTGGGGCATGATGCTGGAACCTGTAGCACAGGTATCTTTGAGCGTAACAAAACGAAATTCCTCTGATGACCAAAGAATCACCTCTTCTGAAAGGCGGCTGAGGTGAACCATAATTAAACTGGCAGCACAGAGAAATTCGATCGCAAAATCGCGATCGCTCACACCATCAAGGCTATTATCATAAATCTGCTCAAAATTCAATAGTTCCGCTGTGTAGTGGCGATCGATGGGGAAAGTAGTTCCTGCCAAAGCACCACACCCTAAAGGTGAAATATTCACCCGGCGATCAACATCTCCTAGACGTTCCCAGTCACGTTGCGCCATCTGAAAGTATGCCAAGAGATGATGGGCTAAACTCAGGGGTTGGGCGCGTTGGAGGTGGGTATAGCCAGGAATTAGGGTTTCAACGTTTTTTTCGGCTATATTTAGTAAAACTGCTTGGAATTCTCGTAATTGGCTCTTAATTTGTTGGATTTGGTCGCGGAGATAGAGCCTAGTATCAGTGCCAACTTGGTCATTACGCGATCGCGCAGTATGTAATTTTTTACCCACATCGCCAACAATTTCTGTCAATCGCCGTTCCACAGCAAAGTGGACATCTTCAGCATCAATACCCGGCTGAAATTTACCTTGGCGATATTCTTGGCGAACCTGTTCTAAACCTGCAACTAGTTGCTCTCCTTCTGCTGGGGAAATGATACCAGTATGAGCCAGCATTTTGGCATGAGCTTGAGAGCCAGTAATATCGTATTCGATTAACTCAATATCGAAACTTATACTGGCATTAAAACGTGCGATCGCTGGATGTAACGCTGATTCAAATCGCTGGCTCCAAGTTTGTTGTTCGGTCATAAACGTAAAGGGTGGGAACGTACCACTTACGTGCTAATTAAAACCACAAAAGTCCTACCCTGAACTAATCCTAGCTTCAGTGCTGAGATTAATTTAGGTACGGACTTGAGGATTAATCAACCGTAACTAGTTAGATTCCGAATCATATAGCCAATGACCAAACCAATCAACAACGCCCAAATTTGGCCTGTCTTGACAAAGTGATTCCATCCATGCTGCATTTGTCCCAAAACATCTGGATCGGTAACGTTTTGAGCTAGGGTAGAACTCACAGGCAAACGCCAAAATAACTCAGATAGTAAATCACTGAAGTAATTCATACTGTGTGATCGAGAAGACTTTTATGTCATAACCTCTAGTTACGGTAATGTCCAGTGAAAGGGATTGGGGACTGGGGACTGGGGACTGGGGATAAGGGGAAAGGGTAAGGGAGAAGGGGGAAGGGGGAAAAGGGGAACAAATAACGGACACCAAACACCAATTACCAATGCCCAATGCCCCATAAATTGCCACTTACCCCTCAAATTTCAACTTTTTGGCTGTTCGCAAAATTTGTCCTGCTAAAACTGCTGCACCAAAGCCATTATCAATATTGACTACGCCGATTCCTGGGGCACAAGAGTTTAGCATTGTTAAAAGTGGTGCTAGTCCACCAAAACTGGCACCATAGCCGATGCTGGTAGGAACAGCAATTACAGGACAATCGGCTAAACCTGCAACCACGCTGGGTAATGCGCCTTCCATACCCGCGACAACAATTAATACTGATGCTGACTCAATCAGGTGGCGATTATTCAACAAGCGGTGAATCCCTGCAACGCCAACGTCCCACAGACGCAATACCCGAAAACCAGCAAGTTCGGCTGTGACTGCGGCTTCTTCTGCAATGGGTAAATCAGCAGTTCCTGCCGACAAAATACTAATTACACCCTCAAACTGTGGTTCGAGTTCATCGGGAGTAATGGCAGCAATCTTTGCCATTTCGTAATATCGCAAACCTCTAACTTTCGATTGCAGTACAGCATAAACTGCTGGTTCAATTCGGGTAGCCATCACTACCGGATTGCGGTGACGCATCACCTCCATAATTTGAACAATCTGATCGGGAGTTTTGCCTAGTCCCCAAATTACTTCTGGGAACCCAGTTCTTAAGCTGCGATGGTGATCGATTTTGGCAAAATCACCTACTTGTTCATAGGCTAAGTCTTTGAGAGAGTCTAATGCCCTATCTGGGGTAACGTTACCATGAGCCACTGCTTCTAAGAGCGATCGCAAAGCTTTCTCATTAGCCATTTGTGATGTTCTCCTTTGTCCTTTGTTATTTGTCATTTGCCATTAGCTAGGGTGCGCTGTATAACAACGCACCCCACTAAGAGCGATGGCTACGCCCGCCGCAGGCATCGCAAAGCTTTTTATTGGTCATTGATCATTTAGTTTGAAACAAATCACAAATGACCAATAATCGATGACTAATCTACAATTTTGATTTCATGAATGTTCCAGAATGCACCACCAAGTCCAGAGTATTTGATACCTTCAAAGCGATTACGCACTGCTGACATTGAATAGGCATTCACCAAGTAAATAAATGGCAAATTCTCCTGCGTAATTCGTTGAGTATCAGCGTAAATTGCTTTGCGTTTGGGTTCGTCTAATTCTCTAGCTGCTTTGATGTAAAGTTCACCAATTTCTGCTTCCCAAGGTGCTACTTCCCAACCTGTAATTGGTTTTTGTCCAGCTTGGGGTTTTTGATTAAACATATGTAATCCCCCTTCTGGAGACCAGACGTTAGCACCATCATTCGGTTCTAAACCACCGGTTAAACCTAATAAAGAAGCTTCCCAATCTAATGAATTAGAAAGTTTATCTGTGTATGTATTCCATGCTAGTGGCGTGAAGTCTACTGTAATCCCGATTTTGCTCAAATCTCGTTTAATTTGCGACCCCACTGCTTCGCGAATCTTATTACCTGCATTCGTCAGCAAAGTGAAGCGTACATTGTTACCTTGAGAATCAACTAATTGATTTTTTTCGTTGTATTTAAAGCCTGCTTTGAGTAACAATTGCTTGGCTTTATCTATATTGTAATTATAGACTTTTAAACCTTCTTGCGGTGAAAGATAATAGGGACTTTGTACAGAAATAGGTGAATCTTGAGGTTGACCTAAGCCACGAAATGTATTGTTGATCATTGTTTGTCGATCAATGGCATAGGCTACTGCTTGCCGAAACTCTACAGTATTAAACCAACGTGATTTAATAGGATCTATAAGAGGTTTGCCATCTCTAGAGCCCTTATTTAAGTTGAAGAGTACAAAAGTTGTACCTGAACCAGGCCCACCATTATATATCTTGAAATTACCCTGGTCTTCTTGCACTTTTAACAACGAAAAGTATTCTGGTGACACACCAACAGTATCTAACCCACCAGAACGGAATTGCAGTAAAGATGTATCTGTGGATTCAACAATTTGCCAAATAATTCTTTCAATATAAGGTTGAGCTTTTCCTTGAGCATCCTTGCGCCAATAATAGGGATTGCGTCGAAAAACTATCCGTTGGCTAGTATCATATCTTTCTAACTTAAAAGGCCCGTTCACAATTAATTGATCTGGAGGTGTATCTACACTCCACTTTGACAGAAACTTTGGTTTACCTTCTTGGTCTTTCGTAGTTACTGATTCTCGCAATGCATGGGCGGGTAAAATTGGGTAACCTGTAGCGCTACGTAAAAAAGGTGCAAATGGTTCTGGAACAGAAAATTCCACCCGGCGATTATCAATTTTTCTGACAGTTGGTAACTTTCGACTTTCGCCAATTCTCATGCCATCTCTGGCATCTGTAGGAATGGCTTCATTCAGATAAATGTCATTATATGTAAACACTACATCATCCACTGTTAGTGGTTGTCCATCAGACCATTTAAGATTATCACGCAGGGTAAAAACTATTTTTAATTTATCCTCAGAAATTTGCCATGATTCTGCTAAAGCAGGCTCTACCTTGCCCGTCTCGTAACTTTCAGTAATTAAACCTTCATAAGTGAGTCCAAAAATATTCGGTGACTCGGAACTTAAAGCAAAGTTAAATGTTTTAGGATCGCTAAGAATACTAGTTACTAACTGAGGAACTTGAGCCGCATTTGTTTTAAAATTAGATGGATTACAAGCAGCTACTGTCAAGCCTGTTACTATGGCGATTATTATTAGTAACCATAACCGCTTAATTTGAAACCATATCTTAGCAAATAGCATAATTTTAATCATTGATATAGTAAGTCTAAGTATTTTGGGAATTGAGCCAATCTAAAAACTTTTGAGTATTATTTAAATACTTTATTCCAGAATTATGCAAGATATTTCTAATTTCTGGTTTACCAAAGTCTTTGCTCTTATCGCTTAAAAATACCTTGTTTTCTCTATGATACAAATTTGCATGATGAAGAATACACTGTAAAATTAAGTTATCCATAATATCTTGTTTAATAAGTAATGTTTCTGGCTGTGTAATTACTGCTTGGGAAATATTACGAATTATTATATTGTTTAAATTTATCACTTCTGCCTTTTGCAGAAGCATATCTATAGCATTAAAAAGACGAATTTGAATATCATTAAGTAATAATTGATTCCAGATACGTGCCTGTTCTAAGTGAGCCAAGAAAATTTGAGCATTAGAAGAGGTTAAATCGCGTTTTGAGTTATTTATCTGTTTATCAATATTTTTTTCAAATTCTTGTACATAATATTTTTCTGTTTCCCATCTATTCAAGGCTTCAACATAACAAAAGTCTGGGATAACTATCTGAATGGATGGAGGTAAGGAACATAATAGATTTTCTGCCTCTAAATCTTGCCCTTTTGCAATTGCCATCAAAAAGTTAGTTTCAACGTAAAGTATTACCATCAAGATTTACCTAAGAATAAGAAATTCCTCCTGAATGATCAATTACTACTTGTAGCTTTTTGCAATAATTCTATTACTACTAAATTTTCTGAGTAGTTCCTCCTTGTAGTTTTTGCAATAAACCTATTGCTGCCAAATTGTCTGATGCTGGTGGTATTTCTGATTTCCAATGATATGCTAAGTCTCTCAACCAAGCTTCTACAAGGGTTTCTAAATATAGACCCAAGATTTTTCTGTCGCTAAATTCAGGGTCGTAATGACTAAGTATATTAGCAGTTTTAATTGCGCTCAAAGATTCAGAAAAATTTTTACCATTCCATTTAAAAATATCAATATCTCTGAGATTAACCAACATGAGAAACATTTCATCAACTAAAAATAAATGATTACTTTTAATTTCATTTTGCAGATATGAGTTTAGTTGTGTAATAGCTTGTTGTTTGGCAACTTTTCCTTCTACTTCTGTGCTTTTAACTTCAACTAATAAAACAATTTGTTCATCCTTGTCGAGGACAATAATATCAGCAACATAATTAGGAATTTGAAATTGTGCAGCTTCCATTGTCCTCATCTCCCAACATAGATTAATAATTTATTGATGCAGTTATTGCTTGCATATCCCTATGCTAGCCATTGACTACTCCTAAATATAAATTTCCGTTAATTGGCATTTACTAACAACACAACAGCATAGGCGCATATACCTTCTTCACGCCCTACTGGGCCTAATTTTTCGTTGGTAGTAGCTTTAATACCAACTTGATTTGGTTGCAGTTCTAAAACAGCCGCTAACTTGTCGCGCATTGTCTCAATATGAGGTTTCAATTTTGGACGTTCTGCGACTACTACAGAATCAATATTGCCGATTTGCCAACTGCGATCGCGAATTAGCTGGTGTACTTGATTTAATAGCTCTAAACTATCTGCTCCCGCCCATTTGGGATCTGTAGGCGGAAAATAATGCCCAATATCCCCTAAAGATAATGCCCCCAACATGGCATCCATAATCGCATGGGTGAGGACATCAGCATCACTATGTCCCAGTAAACCCAGTTCATGGGGAATTTTCACTCCCCCCAAAATCAAAGCGCGATCGCTCACCAGTCGATGAATATCGTAGCCGTTACCAATACGAATGTTTGTCATTTGTTAATTGTTATTTGGTGTTGGGTGTTTGGTGTTTGTGATTGAGCATTTTCCATTATTTTTCCCCTGTTTCTTCTGCTCCCTGATCCCCATTCCCCATTCCCCATTCCCCATTTCCCTGCTGTTGTTGCCATTTCTCCAGTAAATCCGGGCGGCGATCGCTTGTACGTTTGATTTGTTGTTCGTAACGCCACTTGGCGATTGCAGCATGATTTCCTGAGAGTAAGACATCTGGCACTTTCCAGCCACGAAAATTTGCCGGGCGGGTGTATTGGGGATAATCTAATAAACCTTCCTCAAAACTCTCTGCTGTCAATGACTCTACCTTGCCGACAGTTCCGGGTAGAAGTCTCACAACGCCATTGAGCAAAGCCATTGCCGGAATTTCGCCACCTGTGAGAATAAAATCTCCTAAAGAGACTTCACGGGTAACTAAATTGAGAACGCGATCGTCAACTCCTTCGTAATGTCCGCAAATTACAATTAATTGGTTATAATTTGTGGCTAATTCACGCAAAAGTGGTTGATTGATGGTTTGTCCTTGAGGACTCATCAAAATTACCTCTCTTTGCGGTAGAATCGGCAGCGACTCTACAGCGGCAAAAATGGGTTCTGGCTTCATGAGCATCCCCACACCCCCGCCATAGGGTTCATCATCTACTTTTCGGTGCTTGTCAGTAGTGAAATCCCGAGGATTAATCAGATTGACTTGAGCAATCTGCTTGGCTAAGGCTTTAGCCAGCAATCCGGAACTTAAAACAGAGGTAAAACAGTCAGGAAAAAGCGTAACTATATCAAAGCGCACAGTTATTCGTATTCAAGAACACTAATCTTAAATTTGAATGTTGAGGAACAACAAGAAGCTAATGTCTGCTAAAGCTAGAGATAAGGTTTGTCAATAGTAACTAAAAGTACCAGAAAACTAAGCTCTTTCGTGAGATCAAAAGTTTTTCTAATTACTTAATTTATGTTTAAATATTGTCACAACTACATTTAAATTAATAATCTGTCCAAGTTAACAACTTCCAGGATGCATCAAGCCAGCCTCAGAAAACAGCTTGTCAAAACCTGCTCGCCCGACTCTAGGGCGCAGCGTAGCCCCCACTTAGCCCTACTCGCACTATTTTGCCAAACTAGCAAAAGTGGACAGGTAAACAACAAGGCGCTGGCTTTAGAGGATAAGGGATATAGGAGAACTGAGGCATTGTTTGGATCAAGCGAGAAGTTGGCAAGAAGGCTTATGCCAATCCAAATTTCACAAAAGTGTCCTCCCCAAAAAGCAAAGCGTGAAAATCATCAGGCTACTGAACCTTGTTATATTCACACGCCATTCGCCACAAGCCAGGAAACCCTTCCCAGGCGATGGTTCCTGAAGTTGTTGACAGGAGAAACATAATGCCGCAATTACAAGCTAAATCGCTGGAAATGAGGACACCCCAAGCAACTAAAACCGCCGTTCTGGTTATCGGAGGCGCAGAAGACAAAGTTCATGGCCGCGATATCCTCAGAACTTTTTTTGGCCGTGCTGGTGCTAGCAAGGCATATATTACAATTATTCCATCTGCCTCCCGGGAACCTGCCATCATTGGTGGTCGGTATATCCGTATATTTGAAGAAATGGGTGCTGAAAAGGTTGAAATTCTAGATATTCGCGAACGGGAACAGTGCGAAGCATCTCATATCAAAGCATCCTTAGAAGCCTGTAGTGGAGTATTTTTAACAGGAGGGGATCAATTGCGTCTCTGTGGTGTATTGGCAGATACCCCAGTGATGGACATTGTCCGACAGCGAGTCAGATCGGGGCAGCTTACCTTAGCAGGCACAAGTGCAGGGGCAGCAGTGATGGGGCATCACATGATTGCTGGGGGCGGTAGTGGAGAAACCCCAAACCGTTCTCTGGTCGATATGGCAACTGGTTTAGGATTTATTCCCGAAGTGATTGTAGACCAACACTTTCACAACCGTAATCGCATGGGGCGCTTAATTAGCGCGATCGCTGCTCACCCCGATCGCCTAGGTATTGGTATTGATGAAGACACTTGTGCGGTGTTTGAACGTGATGGTTGGTTACAAGTTATGGGTAAAGGTAGTGTGACTATAGTTGATCCCACGGAGGTAACTCATACCAATGAACCCCATGTAGGTGCCAACGAACCCCTAACAATACATAATTTACGTTTACATATCCTCAGCTATGGCGATCGTTTTCACCTGTACCAGCGGACTGTATTGCCTGCTGTACACCGGATCTCCAGCTGACGGAATAGAGTATCTGAGGTTACACTGAGTTGATCGCTGATTTATTTCTTACTGTAGAAAAATCAGAGTAATACTATCTAAAAAGAAAAAACTGTTCACCATAAACAGTTTAGCGATCAAATTCAGTAAGAAACTAGAATATTGGTTCCGAATCTCCATCTACCTATTCCCATGAGAATCCTCAAGATCCAGACCTTACGCGGCCCAAACTACTGGAGCATTCGACGCCACAAGTTGATCGTCATGCGACTCGATTTAGAAAACCTAGCCGAGAAGCCCTCGAATGAAATCCCTGGTTTTTACGAAGGATTAGTTGAGGCGCTGCCAAGTCTGGAGGGCCACTATTGCTCCCCTGGCTGTCGTGGTGGTTTTTTAATGCGGGTGCGAGAAGGCACCATGATGGGCCATATCGTCGAACATGTAGCTTTAGAACTGCAAGAACTAGCTGGAATGCATGTAGGCTTTGGTCGCACCCGCGAAACTGCTACACCCGGCATTTACCAGGTAGTCATTGAGTACCTTAATGAGGAAGCGGGACGCTACGCGGGACGAGCTGCTGTGCGCTTGTGCCAAAGTATTGTAGATCGCGGTCGCTATCCCAAAGCAGAGCTAGAGCAAGATATCCAAGACTTAAAAGACTTCTGGAGAGATGCGTCTTTGGGGCCCTCTACAGAAGCGATCGTCAAAGAAGCAGAAAAACGAGGTATTCCCTGGATGTCTCTGGGGGCGCGCTTTTTGATTCAGCTAGGCTATGGCGTGAACCAAAAGCGGATGCAAGCAACCATGACCGACAACACGGGCATTTTGGGAGTAGAACTAGCTTGCGATAAAGAAGCTACCAAACGCATCCTCGCTGCTGCTGGTGTACCAGTGCCTAAAGGTACAGTCATAAACTTCTTGGATGATTTGGAAGAAGCTATTGAATATGTTGGTGGTTATCCCATAGTTATTAAGCCTTTGGATGGTAATCACGGACGGGGTATCACCATTGATATTAGAACCTGGGAAGAAGCAGAGGCAGCCTATGAAGCCGCCAGACAGGTTTCCCGCTCAGTTATTGTTGAGCGGTATTACGTCGGACGCGATCATCGGGTATTAGTGGTAGATGGCAAGGTTGTCGCAGTTGCCGAACGTGTACCAGCTCATGTAGTTGGTAATGGTAGATCTAGCATTGCGGAACTAATTGAGGAAACAAACCAAGACCCCAATCGCGGCGAGGGACATGATAATGTGCTCACCAAGATTGAACTTGACCGGACTAGCTACCAGCTTCTAGAAAGGCAAGGTTATACCCTAAATAGCGTGCTTCCCAAAGGTACAATTTGTTATCTGAGAGCAACAGCTAACTTAAGTACAGGAGGCTGTGCTGTAGATCGTACCGATGAAATCCACCCAGAAACCGTTTGGCTGGCACAACGGGTAGTAAAAATTATTGGATTGGATATCGCAGGGCTAGATATTGTCACCACTGATATTAGTCGCCCCTTAAGAGAAGTTGATGGCGTAATTGTGGAAGTGAACGCCGCCCCTGGTTTTAGAATGCACGTTGCACCTAGCCAAGGCATTCCCCGCAACGTTGCTGGCGCAGTCATGGATATGCTGTTCCCCAACGAACAATCTAGCCGCATTCCCATCCTCACTATTACGGGCACTAATGGTAAAACCACTACTACAAGACTGCTAGCACATATATATAAGCAAACAGGAAAAGTAGTAGGTTATACAACTACAGATGGAACTTATATTGGTGATTATTTAGTAGAAGCAGGTGATAATACTGGCCCACAAAGTGCTCATTTGATATTGCAAGACCCTACTGTAGAAGTTGCGGTATTAGAGAGCGCTCGTGGTGGTATCCTTCGTTCTGGCTTGGGTTTTGAAGCCGCAAATGTTGGTGTCGTATTAAATGTTGCTGCCGATCACTTAGGCATAGGTGATATAGATACCATCGATCAGTTAGCTAACCTCAAGAGTGTAGTCGCAGAAGCTGTATTCCCTGACGGTTATGCCGTACTTAATGCCGACGATCACCGGGTAGCAGCGATGGCAGAAAAAACCAAAGCGAATATTGCTTACTTCACCATGAACCCCGACTCAGAACTGGTGCGGAAGCACATTCAAAAGGGTGGAGTCGCGGCTGTTTATGAAAATAATTATCTCTCAATAGTCAAAGGCGATTGGACACATCGCATCGAAAGAGCAGAAGCTATTCCCTTGACAATGGGTGGACGTGCGCCATTTATGATTGCTAACGCCTTAGCAGCTAGTTTGGCCGCCTTTGTGCAGAACGTCACCATTGAGCAGATTCGCGCTGGGTTAAAGACATTCCGTGCTTCCGTGAGTCAAACGCCAGGACGGATGAATTTATTTAATTTGGGCAACTATCATGCTTTGGTAGACTATGCTCACAACCCAGCTAGTTACGAAGCTGTGGGTGCTTTCGTCCGTAACTGGACTTCTGGACAGCGCATTGGCGTAGTTGGGGGCCCTGGCGATCGCCGTGACGAAGATTTTGTTACCTTGGGCAGGTTAGCAGCCGATATTTTTGATTACATCATTGTCAAAGAAGATGATGACACTAGAGGTCGTCCTAGAGGTTCCGCCTCAGAGTTGATTACTAAAGGCATTACCCAAGTTAAACCTAATTGTCGTTTTGAATCAATTCTGGATGAAACCCAAGCCATTAATAAAGCCTTAGATATGGCTCCGGAAAATAGTCTGGTTGTGGTTTTACCAGAAAGCGTCAGCCGTGCTATTAAGTTAATTCGCGCACGTGGCGTAGTCAAAGAAGAAACACAGCAATCAAATACACCCGCAACTGTTGTAGATTCTCAAAATGGTGTGGCTTCTTCGATTATCAACACGCTGCTTTAGTCAATAGTAGAGATGCGATCGCTCGTATCTCTACCATTGACCTTTGCCATGCTGCCAATTTTGCAGATTACTGGTCTTGCTCTGAGTTATTATCCGCACTAGAACCTTTAATTTCCTCCTTAAAACCCCGTAGAGTTTTACCCAGCGCACTTCCCAATTCGGGAATTTTTTTTGGGCCAAAAATTACAACAGCGACTATCACAATAATGGCAACTTCTGGCCATCCTAGTCCAAATAACATATAGGCTTCCTCTCAAGGATACTTAATTAAATCATAGAGTAGTAAGAGATTAGAGTAGTTGGGTAGGTAGAGAAGAAATATTGTTTAGCCTCAATCTCACCTAATAAACTTGCACTATTCATGGACAACACCAAAGATATATTTTTCCTATCATTTATATAACAACCATAAATTCTTATAAAACTATAGAATTGCTTTTAGTTCAGTCTGGAATTAAAAAGCTAACATGACATCTTTTGAATCAAATAAGATTAAGACTGTTGAAGTGGATAACGTCACGTTTGAAACTGTAGTATCAGATAGAGTATTAACCATCCCAGAAGTGAAGCGTGGTGTTTATACTCTTGTAAGGCTTGGTATTCGGATTATCAATAATAGACAAACACCCTTATACTTTCCATCCCATGCTTATTCGATGTTTCCAGAAATGATCGCACCAGACGATCAACTCATGTTAACCGATTTACACTCTGAAAGACTCAGTAAACGAATTGAATCTGATTATGTACTAGTAATTCCAGGAGAGGCAGTAACTTTTTCTCGTGATAGCTTTCTTTTTTGGATACAAAACCGAAAGAAAAAGCGTGAACGCAAGTTGGCATTGAATATACCATTTCCATCTGAAGATATTTATATTTTCCGTCCACTATATCCGGGCATATATCAATTTCGGTTTAAATATAATGAATCTCATGAAAGTATCAAAGATTTTTATCAATGGAATGAATCAACAAAATTAAACAATATCTGGACTGGAAAAGTACTAACTCCGCTTGTGGAAATTCACTTAGTAGAGCCATAAATTAGGTTTAGATTATTTGTTTTAGAAGTCGATTTCTTCAATCACTTCAGCCAAAGGGGATTGACGGAAAAATTCTGAGAGTTTACTTGGTTACTCTGGGTTAGTGTTATTTGTAGTCAGGCTTTGAGCCAAAATTTGGATAATATACATTTTCTCGTTGGGAGAAAGCTGAAGGAGTTGTTGTTCGAGTTCTTGTATGAGCATGATGGGGTTGAAGCAGAGGATAATTTTCTACTGTTTACTAATTTCTATCCCTAACCAATCGCTTAATTCATGGGCTAACCATTCTAGTTCCGCATCCGATTTAATACTACCGTTACCGCCAATTTGATATTTCTGGACACCAGCCCAAATATCTAATTGAGCAGGAACTTGAGTGCGGGTACCTTCTGAGTCTTTAGTGAAATGCTGCGGCGTATAAACTAACTTAGTAATATTTTCTCTGGGTGATGGCTGTGGGCGATGGGATTTAAATCCTAATAAATTGTAAGTTAAAGCAATTTTTTGCCGATCAAGGCATAAGCGGATGCTTCCCCAAATGCTAAATATAAAACCATACATCATAAAGCCGCCTGCACCCCAAAAAGGCAGAGAGAACAAAGCAAAGGGGAGGTTGACAGGAAAAGGGGCGGCGAGTGCGTTAATTGTCCAAAAGAGAATAAATGAATTCCAGGCGATCGCAAACGTACCTAAGAAGATCATCGATGGTTGCCAGCCAGTAGGTGGAATGATAATTTCTAAGGCATCTCGATGTTTAGTTAGTTGTATTTTGCTCCCAGGCGGTTTAGCAGTAGTTAAAGCTAAAGCATGGGGAATTTCAGGTTTTTCTAAGGCTTTGAGTGCTTCTAAGGCAGAACTAGCACGCTTTTCTAAGTTAGGTTCAATTAACCACCGCAACCAATTAGTGAAGCTGGGACTGAGATTCACTGCTTGCTCAAACTGAATGCGAAAATCCTTTTGGGGTAAATCTGCTGGCTGGATACCTGTTACCAAATAAATTAATGTCGCCCCTAAGCTATAAAGATCCGAAGCTGGGACAGTACGTCCACCAAATTGTTCTGGTGGCATATAACCGTAGGTTCCCACTATAGTACGAGTAGAGCCTTCAGTCGCCAAAACAGTTTGTACTGAGCCAAAATCTACCAAATAAACTTGACCGACGCTATTACCAGAGCGATCGCCTAATAAAATATTGCTAGGCTTAATATCACGGTGAATTACGGGTGGATGCAGTCCATGCAAGTAACAGAGAATTTCTAAAAGCGCTTTAGCTATCTGCTTAACTTCTGCTTCTGTAAATATCTGCCCAGCTTTTAAATATTGCTCTAAAGTTTGTGCTGAAATATAAGTTTGTACTAGAGCAAATCCATTAATAGTAGGTGTATTTAGCTCAAAATAGTCTAAATAGCGAGGAATAAAGGGATGTGATAAAGATTTTAAAGTTTCAGCTTCTCGCTCAAACAGCTTGAGATCATCCCATTCAAAGTCACCACTAAAGGAAAGTAATTTGACAACGACGAGTTCCTCAGTTACCAAGTCACGGGCCAATATTGTCCGTCGCCCAGACTTCTTTCCCAATTGCTGCTGAACTTCGTAGCGACTGTTGAAGATTTCTTTAGTCATTATGATTACGGATAAAGCTATGCCTAAAGCTTGTTAAAGCCTACGACCACTCAAAACAGACAAGCTGATATCTTTAGTATAAATATGTAATTTTATGTCCTCCCAAATATGGCCTTATATTACCCCTGGTATTCCCGATGAGTTGTTTGAGTACTTACCGGGAATACCTTTAAGCCAACGAGAAGTTAGGCTATTGCTGATTGCTCAACTACGACTGCAACCAGATTCAGTGTTATGGGATATTGGTGCAGGTACAGGTACAATTCCTGTAGAGGTAGGACTTTTATGTCCTGGTGGCAAAATTATCGCTGTCGAACGGGATGAAGAAGTAGCTAACCTCATCCGCCGCAACTGCGATCGCTTTGAAGTCAAAAATGTTGAAGTGATTGAAGGTAGCGCGCCGGATTGTTTGCAGGATATTAAAGTTACCCCTCACCGCGTTTGCATTGAAGGGGGAAAGGCCATTCAAGAAATTTTGCAAGCTGTGTGGAATTATCTACCACCTACAGGTAGAGTGGTTGCCACAGCTGCTAATCTAGAAAATCTATATGCTATTTCTCAGGGTTTTTCGCAATTAAGAGCTCGCAATATTGAAGTTGTGCAATCTGCGGTGAATCGCTTAGAAATGCGTGGTTTTTCTCAAACCTTTACCGCAGTAGATCCTATATTTATCCTTAGTGGTGAGAAACTAGACTAAATCCGAAGGATGAGGGCTAAAGGCTAAAGTATGAAAAATCAAGGTAAACACCTAAATTACTGGAAATGCGGCAATTCATACATAAAACCTGATATTTACAACTTCATTCTTCTCCTGCGGAGACGCTACGCGTAGCTTGCTTCCCCGGAGGGGTACATCCTTATTCTTTCATTCTTTATTGCTATGCCTTGGTCTCGGATTATTAGTGGAATTGTGGCGATCGCACTGGCTCTGTTTGCAACCCTATTGGGGGGTTGGTACTTTACCATTGTGATTGCTATTGTGGTCTTTTTAGGACAACAGGAATATTTTAATTTGGTGCGAGCCAGAGGCATAGCTCCCGCAGCTAAAACCACCATGTCTGTCAGCCTCATCTTACTGGCAATTTGTACCTTGGATGGAGGGTTAGCTGATGCGGTGATGCCAATAGCTGGGACATTTATTTGTTTTTATCTATTGTTTCAACCCAAAATGGCGACGATTGCTGATATATCAGCGTCAATTATGGGGCTATTTTATGTAGGTTACTTACCAAGTTACTGGGTACGGTTGCGATCGCTTGGTAGTGCGGCCCTGAGTAATATACCTTTAGGGGGTTATTGGCCTACAGGTTGGACAGATATTCTAGACCAAAGAAATCTTGCATTACTACCGCAAGGTTTGACAGCAACAGTGCTAACCTTTTTTTGTATTTGGGCAGCTGATATTGGTGCTTACACTATTGGTAAATTCTTCGGCAAAACTCGTTTATCAGATATTAGCCCCAAAAAAACAGTGGAAGGAGCCGTCTTTGGAATCAGCGCTAGCGTTGCCATCGGTCTTGCTGGTGCTTATTATCTTCACTTACCCAGAGCGCTCTATACTGGTCTAGCATTAGGGCTGTTGATTGGTATTGCGAGTTTGTTAGGAGATCTGATTGAATCTGCCCTGAAGCGTGATGCTGGAGTGAAGGATTCAGGACAGTTGATACCTGGACATGGTGGGATTTTGGATCGTACAGATAGTTATATCTTTACGGCTCCCCTCGTTTATTATTTTCTGACTTTGTTGTTACCGCTAATTACGGAGAGTTAATCAGGGGTAATGGGTAATAGGTAATGGGTAATTTTTCTGCTTTTTCTCTGCCCTGTGCTTCCAAATCCCCTGTTCTGCTCTAATACTCAGAACTCAGCACTCAGCACTCAGTATTATCTCGTAGATGAGAACTGATGCCAATTTCGGTGATTTCCACGAACTTTGGCATAGGAATTATAAATTATTATAAATACTAAGTCTCTTGAGTTTTTGATTATTAATCATCAGGGGTTAACGTTAATTCGCCCGCGACATACTAACTTACCGGGGATCAGCGTGAGTTCTTGGATATCTACCTCTGGGCCAAGATCAAAATTGTGTTCTTGATTACTTTCGTTTTGCACTACCATGTCGTACTGGATTTGGATTGGTGCTAGTTGCAACTCCTGAGCGTTGATCAACTGTAAGCCCAGACAAATCTTGATGGGCGTAGATTCCCCTTCGGATGCTAGAATGCCACTCAGTATAATTTGATTGGTATCCAGGATAATTTTTTGCCAAGCAGTAGACTTGGTTTTTGTGCAGTGTTCTGGTAAAAGTTTAACCAGTACATCATTTAAAGCCGTTGCTAATAACTCCGAAGACAGAGATTGATTGAGATCCTGTTCTTCCATACTCAGTTCACCAAACACTGGTACTGTCTCTAACAATCGTAGCGGCTTGCCCTTGATGACTGAGCCGATGTTGACTTGTATGTTTTCTGCCACTAGTTGAATTTTTCCTATATGGAGACCTCGGTAAACGGCATGACTAGCAAAAATCGATACCCAAGGAATTTTTCCCGAGAGAAGTTGGCGATCGCTTGCTCTAATGTCCACTTCAATTTGCGATACTTGAGTTACCTGTGCTTTCAACCACAGCTTAAGTGCGGTTTTCAGCATATTGGTAATTACGCGGATTTTGCCGTTACTTTTGGGGTCTGAATTCTGCTCTGGCATTCAACTCCTGTGTTTATGGGTGAAAACTCTACAATTGGCGGAAGTTAAACAAGCCTTAAATGTAACATTTATGGCTATTAACAACAAAATGCAAATATTATGATTTAAATGTTAGCGAGAGAATAAGCAAATTCCACATGGAGGTACGGTTACAAAAAATTCTTGCCCAATGGGGTATTGCCTCACGGCGTGAAGCTGAAGAAATGATTCGGCGATCGCGTGTGCGGATAAATGGAGTATTGGCACATTTAGGTCAAAAAGTTAACCCCCAAACTGACAAAATTACAGTTGATGGTAAGCCAGTAGTTACTAAACAACGTCCGGCTCTAACCTATTTATTGCTGAACAAACCTGCGGGAGTAGTGTCCACTTGCTACGACCCTCAGGGAAGAACAACTGTTTTAGATTTATTACCACAAGAATTACGCCAGGGATCGGGTATTCATCCCGTAGGGCGTTTAGATACAGATTCTACAGGAGCATTATTACTTACTAACGATGGCGAACTGACATTTTCTCTCACCCATCCTAGCCATAGTGTCCCGAAAACTTATAGTGTATTGGTTAAAGGACATCCATCGGAAGTAGTTTTACAAATATGGCGACAAGGTGTGTTGTTGGAAGGGAGAAAAACACGACCAGCCCAGGTACGCCTAATAGAAAGTTTTTCTACTAACAGTAGATTAGAAATTGTGTTAAAGGAGGGACGCAACCGCCAGATTCGCCGTATAGCCGAACAATTAGGCTACCCGGTGATTGAACTACATCGGACTGCTATTGGCCCGATTCAATTACAAAGACCAAAACAACCCTATTTAAAACCGGGTAACTATCGTTCCCTAAAAGATGATGAGATGCGCTTTTTGCAACAGCAAATTAAGCACACACCTATTAAGGATTCAGCTGAGTTAAGGAGTGTAATCAACCATGACATGGTTCAGAAGAAAGAATAATCAGCCGCAAACCCTTTCAGTAGAGCAACAAAGAGCTGAAAAGTTAGCAGAAATTGGCGCACAACTTTGGGCTTCTCGTCAAGAACAGGGTTTATCGCTAGAGGAAGTAGTTGTGATGACTAGAATTCCTAAGCGGCTGTTACAGGCTATTGAAGAAGGTAATTTAAACGAGCTGCCAGAACCAATTTATATTCAAGGATTGATTAGGCAATTTGCTGATGCATTGGGCTTTAACGGCGTAGAATTTTCTAGCACTTTTCCGATTGTTTATCAACAGGTAAGTTCTACTTCTACTTGGACAAATAAGCCCATTAACCAATTGCGTCCTCTGCATCTTTACTTACTTTATATATTTGTGATTGTTTGTTCTGTGAGTGGCTTATCTCAAATACTGAATAACGCTGCTTTACAAGCAAGTACTAGCCAAACTGACCAAACCAACGCGCAAAAAGAGTCTTTCGCACAACCGGCTCAATCAACAAAGCCTCTGGAGATTAAACCATTTAGTAATACTCTCCTGAGTGCTAAAGATGGTCAACCAGTGCAGATTGGTGTAATTTTGAAATCGTCATCTTGGATTCGTGTAGTAGCTGATGGCAAAACACAATTTGAAGGTACGCTACCACAAGGAACTCATCGTACTTGGAAAGCTCAAGAGCAATTAACAGTGAAAACTGATAATGCTGGTGGTGTGCTGATGAGCGTTAATCAGGAGCAACCTAAGGAAATGGGAGAGCCAGGAAAGGTTGAGGAAATCAAAATTGCGGCTAAAACTAGGTTTTGAAAATTGCTAACCCAAGTTGTTAGTTACGTAGATAAAACGTTTGGATTTGGTAATTGATAATTGGTAATTGGTAATTGCGAAAAAATTCTTAACTCTTACCTATTACAAATTAAACATTACTAGTACCGCAAGGCGGAATTCAAAATTCAAAATTCAAAATTCAAAATGAATACGCCGTAAGGGTTTCGTTGATTTGGAATGGTTGGTTTATTTCCGCCGAACTGTACTAGTCTGAAAAATGATAATTAGCAACTTATTGAAATTTATTTTTGGGGCGCAAGCATTGCTTGCGCCCCTTTGGTTTATGTACTCAACACACATTATCTAGCACTGGACTCTTTGGGCGCACGGCCATACAAGGTGGTTAGGCGTTTTAGTTTGTGGCTTAATTCTTGAGTTAAGGCGTTTTCTTGGTAGCGCCACTCCCAGTTACCTTCAGCAACGCTGGGGAAATTCATCCGCGCTTCTCCGCCCAATCCCAAAATATCCTGTAAGGGAAGAATTGCTTGATTGGCAATGGAACTCAAAGCAAGTCTAATTAAATCCCAGTGGATACCTTCAGGACTGACACAACCTAAATAAAGCAATAAGTTTTCCTTTTCCCAGTCGCCAGCTTGATTGAACCAGCCAACAGTGGTGTCATTATCGTGGGTTCCGGTATAAACTACGGCATTACGTGGGTAGTTGAAGGGTAAAAATGGATTACCAGGATCGGAACCAAAGGCAAACTGTAAAACTTTCATTCCCGGAAATTCAAACTTGTCCCGTAGTGCTTCTACCTCTGGCGTAATCACGCCTAAATCTTCTGCTAAAACTGGGAGTTTGCCTAATTTTTGGCGAATAGTTTCAAAAAAAGCTTCTCCTGGTGCTTCTACCCATTCACCATTAATGGCAGTTTCTTCACCTTGGGGTACAGACCAGTAAGCTTCAAATCCTCGGAAGTGGTCAATACGAATAATATCTACATAATCTAGCATCGCTTCAAAACGTTGCAACCACCACTTAAAGTCTTGCTTTTGTAATTCTTCCCAGTTATACACTGGGTTACCCCACAATTGACCTGTGGCGCTAAAGTAATCTGGTGGTACACCTGCCATTTGTGCGGCTTCGCCAGTTTCTTCATCTAAAGCAAAGATATCAGGATTTGACCAGACATCAGCGCTATCATGAGCAACGTAAATCGGAATATCACCAATAATATCTATACCGTGTTTATTTGCATAGGTTTTGAGTTCTGACCACTGCTGGAAAAACTCATATTGGATGAATTTATAATAAAAAATCTCCTGAGTCAGTTGTCGCCTTACCCTATCCAGCGCTTCTGGTTGACGCTTGGCAACTTCAGGTTCCCAGGTATGCCAACTAGCACCATTTTGAGTATCTTTGAGCGCCATAAATAAGGCATAATCATCTAGCCAATAAGCTTTGCGATCGCAAAATTCGGCAAATTTTTTCTGCTGAGTTGATGTTGCTTTGGTGTGAAAGTTCTCGCAAGCTTTTTGCAGTAAGGCATTTTTAATTGGTACAATCTGCTCGAAATCTACTTTGTTTGCCGGAAATCCTGGTAAATTAGCAAAGTCTTCCTCTTTTAGTAGCTCATCCTTGAGCAGTTTTTCTGGGCTAATCAGCAAGGGATTCCCCGCCATTGCTGAGTAAGACATATAAGGTGAATTGCCGTACCCAGTAGGGCCTAAAGGTAGAACTTGCCAGTATTGTTGGTTACTATCTTTGAGAAAATCGATAAAGCGATAAGCTTCTAAGCCTAAATCCCCAATGCCAAATCGGCTGGGAAAGGAAGTTGGATGCAGCAAAATGCCGCTGGATCTGGGAAAAGGCATATTTAACCTGATGATGTTTGAGGAGGGGATCGCATCGAATCTATCACGGTAGGGACTGGTTTAGAAGCTACCAATAGTGGGATAAGTACAGAATGTAATAAATCCCTATAAAAGCTCATAATTACTACTTAATACTTAATATTGCCTATGAATTACCGTAATCCCGCTCCGACTGTGGATGTAATTATTGAATTAATCGATCAACCTCATCTACCTATAGTGTTAATTGAAAGACATAATCCGCCACTAGGTTGGGCACTTCCTGGTGGTTTTGTGGATTACGGTGAATCTGTGGAAGCAGCAGCGCGACGGGAAGCTGAAGAGGAAACGGGTTTAAAAATAGAGTTGGTTGAGCAGTTTTTAGTCTATTCTGACCCCAACCGCGATCCGCGTCAGCATACTATTAGCATTGTATTTTTAGCGACAGCGAAGGGACAGCCAAAAGCTGGTGATGATGCTAAGAATATCGGCATTTTTGAGTCGTGGCTTGTACCTGGGAATTTGTGTTTTGACCACGATCGCATTTTGCGCGATTACTGGCAATATCGGCATTATGGGTTACGTCCGAGGTTGGGTTAAGGGAACGAACCACAAAGGCACAAAGGGCGCGAAGAAGGTGAAAGAAGTTAAATACCTGTGACAGAAAATCATCGAGATTATACTTATTGATAGGTATTTAAAGGCGCATTATGGATGTTGAAGAACTTTTAGAGCAATATGCAGAAGGGCAAAGAAATTTTGAGCAAGTAAATTTGAGAGGGTTAGACCTCAAAAGTGTAGATCTAAGTGAAATAAATCTTCGACATGCAAACTTAAGTGGAGCAGATTTGAGTGATGCTATTCTGATCCAGGCAAACCTTAATAGTACCGTTCTCTGTAGAGCAGATTTTAGCAGCACTAACTTGAGTGGAGCCAGCTTGAGCGGTGCTAATTTTAGTCAAGCCAGTGGTTATCAAGCAAACTTAAGTCGAACAAACCTCAACAGTGCTAATTTGACTAGTGTAAACTTTGCTGAAACTGACTTTACTCAGGCAGACTTCACTAACGCCTCACTTCAAAATGCCAATCTCCAGAAAGCAAAACTGCGGGGTGTGAGTTTGGAGAAGTGTAATTTGTCAGGAGTTAATTTCGCTAGTGCAAATTTGATTGGGGCATACTTAGGGCACGCAAATCTCAGTAAAGCTGTCTTACAAGGAGCAAATCTAGAAAGAACTAGTTTTGTAAATGCAAACTTGATGATGGCAAACTTTGATGGTGCAAACTTGAAGAAGGCGAATTTAACTGGAGCGAATATCTACGGAGCAAGCTTTAAAGATGCTGACCTAACTGATGCGATAATGCCTGATGGAGAAGTATACAAGCCGATCGCCTGTGAGGTGGAAGTCGGTAAGCAAAAAGCATCTTGGGAAAAAGTAGTATTTATGACACGTCAAGTTATTCGTACTGATAATGCACCTGAACCGGTGGGGCCATATAATCAAGCGATCGCAGCTTCTGGTCAAATGGTGTTTGTAGCTGGACAAATTGCGATCGATCCTCGCATCGGTCAGGTTGTCTATACTGATGATGTGAAAAAGCAAACTGAGCAGGTAATGGCTAATTTAGAAGCTATTTTGACCGCAGCAGGGGCAACATTTGCAAATGTGGTAAAAACCACTGTCTTTCTCGCAGATATGAATGATTTTGCGGCAGTTAATGCAATTTACGCAAAATATTTTCCCGAAGATACAGCCCCAGCCCGTGCTTGTGTAGAGGTATCACGGTTACCAAAAGATGTATTGGTAGAGATTGACTGTATAGCCGTAATTTGAGATTTACAACGTATTTCGGGTAAATAAGGTAGGCAGGTAGGGGCATGGCATTGCTATGCCCTTAGAATTATCTGTACCTCACTCTTTCTCATCGAAACTCCATTCTTTTGTGAGTGGAGTTTTGATATTAGTACGTTACACTTCCCGATAACGTACCATATAAATTAACGGTAATTAATATATCTAATTCAACCAGTATTTTATGGTAAGTTACGTATGTTTTTGCGAATAAATATACATCTTCAACATCGCAAAACATACTTTGTAAAATATTCAACACAATTTAAATTTTTTACCTGCATAAGTGACTTTTATTTACTACGAAATTGTACAAAAAGTCATGAATTTTTATTAACTTTAATCGCTGGCAATTCTATTTTTATTGTCCAAAATCAAGATTTTGTATAATTCGTAACTTTTTACAAGTTAAATATCGCACTAATATCACAATTTAATGATATTTACAGCTACCTAAAAAGTTAGCTGAATCCTTGTGAGGAGAAGTAAAAAAGATAATGAGTAGACGATTTAACCGACGCAGGTTTTTAATATACGGTTCCGCAACTCTCGGTAGCACAATTTTTCTTAAGGCTTGTACAACTGAAACTCCAACTGCTACCAATACTCCAGCTACATCTCCTACTGCTGCGCCGGCGGCGGCTACTAGTGGTAACACTATCAAAGTAGGTATTTTGCATTCTCTCAGTGGAACAATGGCTATTAGTGAAAAAAGCGTTGTTGATGCTGAAAAATTAGCAATTAAGGAAATCAATGCAGCTGGTGGTGTTTTAGGAAAGCAAATTGAAGCCGTAGTAGAAGATGGTGCTTCTAACTGGGATACCTTTAGAGAAAAAGCTACTAAGCTGATCGATCAAGATAAAGTAGCGGTAGTTTTTGGCTGTTGGACTTCTGCTAGCCGCAAGAATGTCAAGCCAGTTTTTGAAAGTAAAGACCACATGCTGTGGTATCCTGTGCAGTACGAAGGTCAAGAGTGTTCTAAAAACATCTTTTACACAGGTGCAGCACCTAATCAACAAATAGAACCTTCTGTTGATTGGCTGTTAAAAAATAAGGGTAAACAATTCTTTTTAGTCGGTTCAGACTACGTCTTTCCTCGCACTGCTAACACCATTATTAAAGCGCAATTAGAAGCGCTAGGTGGTAAAACAGTTGGTGAAGATTACTTACCTTTAGGTAATACAGAAGTTACACCAATTATCACCAAAATTAAGCAAGCTTTGCCTAATGGAGGCGTAATTTACAACACTTTAAATGGTGATAGTAATGTAGCTTTCTTTAAGCAATTAAAAGGCGCAGGCTTAACACCAGATAAATATCCTTCGATGTCGGTAAGTATTGCCGAAGAAGAAGTGAAAGCTATTGGTGTGGAATATCTCAAAGGTCACTATGCAGCTTGGAATTACTTCCAAACTGTAGATACACCCGCTAATAAGAAATTTGTGGAAGCATTTAAGAAAGAATATGGTGCAGAACGGGTAACAAATGACCCGATGGAAGCTGCATATATTGCTGTTTATTTGTGGAAGCAAGCAGTAGAAAAAGCAGGTAGTCCTGACTTAGTGAAAGTGCGTGCTGCGGCTTATGGACAAACTATTGATGCGCCAGAAGGTAAAGTCACAGTCAACGCCAATCATCACATATCTAAAATTGTGCGAATCGGTGAAGTGAGAGACGATGGTTTGTTTAATATTGTCTATGCTACACCTGCGCCTGTTGAGCCAGTTCCTTGGAATCAATTTGTGAAAGAAACTAAGGGATATGCTTGTGATTGGTCAGATCCAGCTAAGGGTGGTAAATACAAAAAAGCCTAAAGGCTAGGTAATGGGTAATTGGTAATCGGTAATCGGTAATTACCAATTATGAGTAGCTTAGGCACTGGTTACCCTACTTTCAATAATTAGGGAACATCAAAATTTCAATTATGCTTTATTCCCTGTTCCCTGTTTACTCTTTCAAATACCAAACAAAATCCTCATCATTAGGTTAAAAAAGTGTTAACAGGTTTTTTAGATGCGGTATTTAATGGAATTAGTATTGGTTCTGTATTGTTAATTGCGGCATTGGGATTAGCCATTATATTTGGCTTGATGGGCGTGATTAATATGGCGCATGGCGAATTGATGATGTTTGGTGCTTATACCACATTCGTTGTGCAAAATGGCTGTAAACAATTGGGCGGGTTTTGGTTTGAGATTTATATATTTCTGGCTTTAGTTATCGCTTTTATTTTCACAGCTTTTATCGGATTAATTCTAGAAAAAGGCGTAATTCGGTATCTTTATGGACGACCGCTAGAAACTCTGTTGGCAACTTGGGGAGTGAGTTTAATATTTCAGCAGTTTGTCCGCAGTGTGAATTGGGTATTAATAATTTGCTTGGTTTTGTTTTCTCTATTATTTTTTGGAGGTTTATGGTTTTTAAATTCCCGCAATAATTTAGAGAGAGTGCGTAACTGGGTTGTGGCGGTAATTTTATTGCTATCTCTAGCAATTACAATCACTACGGGTAATTTATTAAGTCAAACCTATAAATTAGCAGTAACTCAGCCTTGGTTTGGGGCGCAAAATGTGGATGTCACAGCACCAAGATGGTTGCAATCTGGGATATCTGTTGCTGGTGTGCAATTACCTTTTGCTAGGTTATTTATTATTGGTTTAACAATCATCTGTGTAGCGGGAATTTATCTCTTCTTACAGCGTTCTAAGTGGGGATTAAGAATTAGGTCGGTTACCCAAAATCGTAGTATGAGTGCTTGTTTAGGTATTCCAACTCAAACAGTGGATGCGATCACTTTTGCGTTGGGTTCTGGTTTGGCGGGTGTGGCTGGTTGTGCGATTAGCTTACTAGGTTCTGTAGGGCCAAATACTGGACAAAATTACATTATCGACACCTTTATGGTTGTGGTTGTTGGTGGTGTGGGTAATTTAGCAGGTACTATTGTCGCTGCTTTGGGAATTGGTACAGCTAACTTTTTAATTGGTTCTGGAACGCTGGCTTTATTATTAACTCCTGTGAAGCCTTTGGCAGAGTTTTTTACTTTTTTTGCCACTACAAGTATGGCAAAGGTGATGGTATTTGTCCTGATTATTCTGTTTTTGCAGTGGAAACCTGCGGGGATTTTTCCGCAAAAAGGGCGTACTGTTGATGCTTAGGATTTTTGGGGAAGAAACCGCTAAGGATGCAAAGTAAGAAATGAAAAGAAAGGCAGGAAAGTTAATATTAATTGAAGTTGGGGTAGTAGTGGCGATCGCACTTATCCTGATTTTGATTATGCCAGTGGTGTTGTCAGAATTTCGCTTGAATTTGCTGGGGCGATTTTTATCCCTGGCGATTGTGGCTTTAGCTATTGATTTGATTTGGGGCTATACTGGGTTACTCAGTTTGGGACATGGGATTTTCTTTGGCTTGGGTGGATATGCTATAGCTATGTACCTGAAGTTGCAAGTTCCATCTGGTGAGTTACCTGATTTCATGGGATTGTATGGTGTAACGGAACTTCCCTGGTTTTGGAAGCCTTTTTATTCTTTTCCCATAGCAGCAGTATCGGTGGTGTTAATTCCCGGTGTGCTGGCGGGACTGTTGGGATATTTAGTATTTCGCAATCGGATTAAGGGCGTTTATTTTTCAATTTTGACCCAAGCCGCAATTATTGTCTTTTTTAATTTCTTTAACGGTCAACAACAATTTTTTAACGGTACCAACGGGCTGATAGATTTTACAACTTTGTTTGGTGCGACAGTAAGCGATCCAAAAACAAAATTTATTTTCTACACCCTTACAGTCATCTTTCTCACAGCTACCTACGGACTTTGTCGCTGGTTAACTAGCGGACGCTTTGGGAAATTATTAATCGCCATTCGCGACGATGAAAGCCGGGTGAGATTTTCTGGCTATGATCCTACAGAATATAAAACATTAGTGTTTGCAGTTTCCGGTGCGATCGCAGGGATTGCAGGAGCATTTTACACTCTACAAAGTGGTTCTGTTTCACCTAGAGCAATGGATATTGCCTTTTCCATTGAAATGGTAATTTGGGTAGCTGTGGGGGGAAGGGCTACTTTAATTGGGGCGATTGTTGGTACTTTATTAGTTAATTATGCCCGTGCTTTTTTAAGCGAACAATTTGCCGAAATCTGGCTATTTTTCCAAGGCGCACTATTTTTAATAGTGGTGACAGTGCTTCCTGATGGACTAGTCGGATGGTTGCGTCAGCAAAAGATTCCTTTTATCAAACCTCCTCAAGAAATTTCCACATATCCCAGCTTAGAAGAAGACCCGGAAGTGCAACATGAACGCCAAAATTTTGGAAACTGAAAACGTAACTGTAAGTTTTGATGGCTTTAAAGCACTCAACCAGTTAAATTTTAGTATGGATGTAGGGGAATTGCGAGTAGTAATTGGCCCCAATGGTGCTGGTAAGACCACATTTTTAGATGTAATTACAGGGAAAGTCCAACCCACTATCGGACGGGTTTTATTTAAAGGTAAAAATCTCCGTTCTATACCGGAACATCAAATTGCTAGGCGAGGAATTGGGCGGAAATTTCAAACGCCGAGAGTATATCTCAATTTAACCCCACGAGAAAATTTAGAAATTACCAGCAACCGCAATAAAAATGTTTTTTCTACCTTATTTGGGCGTGCTGAAAGTTCTGAAAAGAATAGTATCAAAGGTTTATTAGAAACAATTGGCTTAACTGTCAAAGCAGATATACCCGCAGCTTTATTATCTCACGGAGAAAAGCAACGTTTAGAAATTGGGATGTTAGTAGCCCAGTCTCCTGACTTATTACTAGTTGATGAACCTGTTGCAGGTTTAACAGATGAAGAAACCTATAATATCGGTGAATTACTGTTAACACTCGCACAGAATCATTCAATCTTAGTCATTGAACATGATATGGAATTTGTGCGCCAAATTGCCCGCAGAGTCACAGTATTACATGAAGGTTCAGTATTGTGTGAAGGCAATTTTGAAGAAGTACAGAATGATCCAAAAGTAATTGAAGTTTATTTAGGTCATCAAGAGTAAGTTGAGTAATGAGTAATGAGTAATGGGTGATTGGGAAAAATAGATAAATTTTGAATCTTGTACAGACGCGATGAATCGCGTCTCTCCAACCGATAATTCTGTCTCTACAATATGCTAAACATCTCTAACCTAAATGTTTACTACGGCGAAAGCCATATTCTTCGCAACGTAGATTTGAATGTACCAACTGGGCAAATGATCTGCCTAATTGGACGCAATGGAGTGGGTAAAACAACTCTACTTAAAACTATCATGGGTTTACTCAAACCTCGGAGTGGCACAATTAATTTAGAAGGGAATTTAATCAATTCTAAATCACCCGACCAAAGGGCAAAAATGGGAATTGGTTATGTTCCCCAAGGACGAGAAATTATTCCCCGATTAACAGTTAAAGAAAACTTACTGCTGGGGTTAGAAGCTAGAAAGAACCCAGTCAAAAAAGCTGAAATTCCAGAAGAAATTTTTGGCTTATTTCCAGTTTTAAAAACCATGCTGTCGCGGATGGGTGGTGATTTAAGTGGAGGACAGCAACAACAACTGGCGATCGCACGTGCTTTAATGGGACAGCCTCGATTACTTGTCTTAGATGAACCTACAGAAGGTATTCAACCCTCAATCATCCTAGAAATTGAAGCCGCAGTGCGCCGCATTGTTGAAACCACAGGTATTTCTGTTTTATTGGTAGAACAACACTTACATTTTGTCCGCCAAGCTGATTACTATTACGCTATGCAAAAAGGCGGGATTGTGGCTTCTGGTTCCACCAATGAACTCAGCCAAGATGTAATTCAACGATTTTTGGCAGTTTAGTTAGTTCAATAGTCTACAAATTTTCCTGGTGTTGTGGCTGAATTTATCTAAACCCATTCAAACCCCTGTGCTGCTAAATATTCCTTAGCTGATTCCAAAACATCTTCCCTTAGAATCAGCTTGATTTCTGGCGAACTGAGATACAAACGCAACCTTTTCTCAAACAGTTGATTCGCTACTTCTATTTTCCTAACTGCATTCCAAGGAATTAGTAATGGCGGTAACCCAAAGCTAAATAAAGGAAAAATACTCAAGTAAAGCCCTTGACGACTTACACCTACATTTAAAGTTGATTTGTAATATATCAAACCTACAGCACCACTTTGCATCCGCCAGAAATTTGGTGGTGCTTCTTCATAAGTGCGATAGAGTTCAGCAAGGCGACTCCAGTCATGACGGAATGTCAGAATCATTCCTACCATGAACAATATGAGGAACAAGGCTGGGAAAATACCGTATATCCAATGAGGTGTTGCTGACATTAATTGTTACCAATAAAACAAAATATTATAAACAATATGAATCATGCTAATAACTCTGTAACTATCACTGAGTTAATTTGAGCAGAAATTTACTGTTAATATTTAGCTATTTTTAGAAGTGTAATTTTTGACTTACTATTATTTTTCTTTCTACATATTCTTATTGAAAATAGCAAAGTAAATACACCATATTTCCTGAACTTGCAGATTTGCTCTATAGATTTCATTGATTAAACGCTATACATCATAGTATTGACTTTTATTCTTAAAAGCCCTAGATTCTACTCTTGGAGTAGTTGCAATTTATTTGCAAAAATATTGAGAATACTTCCTAATGGAGAGTTACCGATGAGTGTGAGCAAGAAGGGCTTGTTGGTTGCTGGATCTGCATTGGTATCACTTGCAGGGCTAGCATTTAGCACGTTTGGGGAAATGCAAGCAACGAGCGCTAATTTTGCTCTTAAGCAACAAGCACCTAGTTTGCTTGCCCAAAAATTAAAAACTTTGACAGTAGTTTTTCCTAGCAGATCTGATTCTACAGATTTGCAAAACAAAGCCAATGCTGTGGGAGCATTTTTATCCAAAGAATTAGGTATCCCGGTTAAAGCGCAAGTAGGCGATGATACTGCTGCAGTAGAAGCTTTGAGAGCAAATCGGGCTGATGTCGCTTTCTTGAGTAGCCGTCCAGCGTTGAAGGCGGAACAATTAGCAAATGCTCGTTTGTACCTAGCTGAAGTACGTGATAATTATTCGGGAAGACACACTTATAGTTCAGTATTTGTTGTCCCCAGCAATAGCCCTTTAAAAAGCAGAAATAACGCCAAAGCGACTCTAGAACAACTGCGTGGTAAAAGAATGGCTTTTACTTCGCCTACTTCGGGTTCTGGGTTTATTTTCCCTGTAGGTGAATTAGTCAAACAAGGATTTGTCCAAAGTAGCGATCGCTTAGATGGTTTCTTTGGTCAAATTAGCTACGGTGGTAATTACAGCAAAGCCTTGCAAGCGGTGGTACGCGGTCAAGCTGATGTCGCTGTAGTGTCAGAATACGCACTTAATACACCGTATATCACACCAGAAGAAAAGAGCAAGTTACGCGTACTGCATCGCATTCCTGGCGTACCCGCCCACGGTATCGCTATTGATGACGACGTTCCCGCACCAGAACGCGAAAAAATTATTAACGCCCTTCTCAAGTTAAATCAATCACAAAATAACGCGTTATTACGCAATTTGTATAACTCTACAGAGTTGGTGAGAGTCGATCACAATCGTCACCTCGCACCCGTCCGGGATGCGTTAACAAGAGTTGGGATTGCACCATAATTCAGCTGTTAGTCAGCGATGAAGGGGGAAGGGGTAAAGGGTAAAGGTTTTTTCCTTTTCTCCTTCTTAATAGCTGAAAACTATCAATTAACTGTTTAGTGGAATTGAACTAGGGATGAAGGAATATATCATTGAGTGTCGCAACCTGGAGACAGCTTATGCTGCATCTCTTAATCGCCCCATTTTGAATGGGATTAATTGCCAAATTCAACGGGGTGAATTTGTGGTGTTGCTGGGACTCAATGGTGCTGGTAAGTCTAGCTTATTGCGATCGCTTGTTGGGTTGGTTCCCCTAGAGAAGGGAGAAATTCTCATCAATGGTGTCACCCTCAGTAAGCGTACATTAGCTGCAATTCGCCGAGATGTAGGGATGTTGTTTCAAGGCGGTGGATTGATTAAGCAATTATCAGCCCTAGAAAATGTTCTATGTGGACGGCTGGGTAATCGCACCACTTGGCAAACTTTATTTGGATTTCCCCACCGCGATCGCTTGTTAGCATTAGAATTATTAGATCAGTTGGGCTTAAGAGAATTAGCCAACCAAAAAACCAGTCAACTTAGTGGTGGACAACAACAAAGAGTTGCGATCGCCCGCGCTTTAATTCAATCACCACAAATATTATTAGCCGATGAACCGATTACCGGCTTAGATGTCTTAGCTTGTCAGCAGGTAATGCAGACTTTATCAGACTTGCACGCCCAAGGAATGACCATTGTTACAGTGTTGCATGATTTGGGCATTGCTGCTGAATATGCCCAACGTGCGATCGTTGTCGATGCAGGATGCATTGTTTATGACGGCCCTTGCGACAACTTACAAGCAAAATTTTCCCAAGTTTCAGCATAAATCATGAATTACTTATCTAATTCCTCTATTTTCCGGCGCTATTCTTGGGTGAGTTGGCTGATTATCCCCTTAATAGCTGTTGTCGTCTATATTTGGGCATTACAAGGGCTAAAAGTCGATTATGCAGTCCTGAGTACTAGCTGGCCATATATCACTGATTTTATCTCCAGGTTATTCCCCCCAGATTGGACAGTTTTAGATATCGCAGTTAAAGCATTGATTGAAACTGTACAGATGTCACTTTGGGGAACTACTATTGGTGCAATTATTTCCTTACCGATTGCAGTAGCTAGCGCCAGCAACGTTGCGCCCCAATGGTTGCAATGGTTAGCGAATTTACTCCAAAATACTGTGCGTTCCGTCCCGTCTATTATTCTCGGTTTAATTTTTGTCGCCGCCACAGGGCTAGGCGCACCAGCCGGGACATTAGCATTAGGAATTTACACCATCGGCTACCTTGCTAAATTTTATCAACAGGCGATTGAAGCCGTTGACCCTCGGTCTTTAGAATCTTTAGAAGTGATTGGTGCATCCAAATTGCAAATTGCCCAATATGGAATTTTGCCCCAAGTGCTGCCATTAGCATTAGGTTATACCTTCTGGATGTTTGAATACAATATCCGTGCTGCTTCTGTTTTAGGTGTCGTGGGTGCAGGTGGAATTGGCTTTCAGTTGAAGAGTTACATTGATGGTTTTGAATACAACAAAGCTACAACCATGATGTTGGTATTGCTGGTAGTAGTAACAGTAATTGATGCTTTTAGCAGTCAATTACGTCGTCGTTTAGATTCGATGTAGTCAAGCAAATATACGGTTAAATTTTGATTCAAGCAGATAATCTCAAGTATTATGCGGTTCACATAAACTGGTAAGCTGAAAATCATCATTTATGATTGATATTCAGCTTATATGCCTGATTCCTCTCAAACTATTCAGCAAAAAAATAATAATTTATTCTTAAATAGTTTCAATCGGATTTGATTTCTGAAAAAATCTTAGCGGATGCGTTAGCGATAGCGTAACGCATCCTACATATAATCTCTAACTGAAAAGGCACACAATAAATTGCTTGTGTGCATTAGTAGTTATCTGTAGTTTCAAAGTTGACAAAGGCAATCTTACACATTAAGTAGCAAGCAGTGAACTGCTAAAAAAGCACTCAAGTACTTACTACATAGGCTGTAACATCTGAATTTATGAGACACTGATTTTGCAAAAATCTTGCAAAACCTCACAGTCGATCAAGAAAAGGGAACACGAAAAATTTCTTAATTATATTTTCACATGAAATTGTCACTATTTAATTAACTATTGGTGACAACTGGTATAACTATTTCTTTTTGAGGCTCTGGCTGCTGGTTTTCGCTATTTTTGGCAAAATGCTTATCCATGAGTGCAGGAACTTGTGCGGCTTGAATCCTGCTGTAGCGAGTTTTATCAGGCATTACTAGGTTAGGCCCGGCTTTGCAGTTTTTCATACAGCCAGTACCTTTAATCGTAACTTGGTCTTCCAAACCGCGATCGCTTAACGCTGCTTCCAAAGCTTGGCAAAGTCCTTTACCACCGCGTTTCATGCAATCAGATTTTTGACAAACCAAAATAGTGCTTTTCGGAGATTTCTCTTTAGTTTTATTAATAGATGGCGCTGCTGTTAATGTCGTAATGTCATGAATTCGAGAGATTTCGGGGATTGCTGCCATTACACGTTCAGCTTTCAACGTGATTTTGCCACTTTTTACTTCATGCTTTTTTGTGCCGACAATTTGCAGCCAAGTTCCAGGCGGTAAGCGCAAATCAAAAGCATACTGTAAATGTTTAGCAAGTTTCACATAAGATTCGCCTTCAGCAGTCCCGATAAGCAAGCCTTTGAGCTTATAGCCATCCTTAATGACAAAATCGAGAAATCTTCCTTCAAGGCAAAAATCTGATACTTCGGTAGCGTGCGATCCACTCATGTTGGTTTTACCTGTTATTTATAAGACAACCTGGTTAGCGAGATAGCTTCAGCGATTGAAACGTAGCCAGCTTTTCTCCAAACTCGAAATTATGTCTTGACGGGAAACACTGAACTGGCGCATGACACTCCAAAGTTGAATTATTGCTAAAGGATTAGTAATTTCAACTTGCAATGGCTGGTTAGACTCACACCAACAGGGAATATCTAATTCCTGTAAGCGTTGATAAACTTGCCAACGATCCGCCCAATTCACTTCTAAAGTGTGTCTGGTTTCTACTTCTGAGCTAAACGATTTCAAGAGATGTACCTTCAAAATGCAAGTATTTTGCAGTAATTATGCTGGTTTTGCTCCTTGAGGTTTCCCTTCTCTAGGAGTCCAGCTTTATAAATAAGCATAGCGTAACTGCAAAGAATTCTCATTTATTTTAGATAAAAATCTCTAATATTTGCAATGTTCTTTTATTAATGGGGGTTGGGGATTGGGGATTAGGGACTGGGGACTGGGATAAGGGAGATGAGGGAAATAAATTTTTTTGACTCTTGACCTTTGACTGTTGACTCTTGACTCTTGTACAGACTCGATTAATCGCGTCTCTGCGACCCCTATTCAGCAGAGCAACCCTTAAGTATAAGAATGAAATTGCATAATTTTAGTAATGAAAAAATTAAAAGTCTATGAAATAAATTGGAATTGCTTTTAATTTTTAGAGTGTTAATATGTAGAAACTTCAGAAGTTCAAAACCTTAACTCATTAAAAGCGAGGAGAACAATGTCTGATACCACTACTGTGTTAAGAAACTTTGGTCATGTTTATGACAATCCAGTTTTATTAGATCACAGCGTAACTGCACCAGTTACTGAAGGATTTAACGTTGCTTTAGCAAGTTTTCAAGCTCTTTCCTTGCAATACCAAAAACATCATTTTGTGGTTGAGGGTGCAGAATTTTACTCTCTACATGAATTTTTTAATGATAGCTATAAAGAAATACAAGAACATATCCATGAAATTGGAGAGCGCTTGGATGGACTAGGTGGTGTGCCAGTAGCGACCTTTAGCAAGTTGGCAGAATTAACCTGTTTTACACAAGAGCCAGATGGGGTATTTTCTGCGCGCAAAATGGTAGAAAATGACTTAGCAGCAGAGCAAGCTATTATTGGCTTGATTCGCCGCCAAGCTGCTCAGGCAGAGAGTTTAGGTGACCGTGGTACCCGTTACCTCTACGAAAAAATTCTTTTGAAAACTGAAGAACGAGCTTATCACTTGTCTCACTTCCTAGCAAAAGACAGCTTAACCTTAGGTTTTGTTCAACCTGCTCAGAACTAGAACCTAATAAATTTCGATAAGTCTGTTTAAGTCAGTTAATACTGAATAATAATTCCTCAGTAGTGAGTCTTAAAAAAATATAAAAACTTGCAGAGATATAGAAATACTAATCTCTGCAATTTTTAATCTTAATTATATAAATGAATAACTATATAAACTATGATGAGAATCAACAGTACTTTTTTGATATTAGCTAATTAAGAACTACTGTTATTTAATAAAATCTATCTAAAGATAGATGCATTCTCTAAAAGATTTTAAATTTAACATTATTATCGTATCAATTACCGCTACCAATAAAAAATATTACCAATTATTTGCAATATTTACTAATGATAATTCCCAATAATTTCAACATACAAAAAACCAGAGATTAACCAAGTAAGAGCAATATCAATCCCCAACCCCCAATCCCCAATCCCTAGTCCCCAGCCTCCAATCCCCAATCCCCTTCTGTCATCAAACTTTAGAAAACTTGCTAACAAACAGCGTGACCAGGGAGAAAGAATCTTAAAATAATCAGGATTTGTATTCTCTTACTCCATCCCTTAAGACTATGCCCCGCCGTCAAGACCTCCGGAAGATACTGCTGTTAGGCTCTGGCCCAATTGTGATTGGACAAGCCTGTGAGTTCGACTACTCTGGAACTCAAGCCTGTAAAGCTTTGCGAGAAGAAGGTTATGAAGTGGTGTTAGTGAACTCTAACCCAGCGACTATCATGACCGATCCAGAAACAGCCGAGCGTACTTATATTGAGCCGCTAACACCGGAAATGGTCGCAAAAGTCATTGCTAAAGAGCGTCCCGATGCTTTATTGCCAACTATGGGAGGACAAACTGCCCTGAATATCGCTGTGGCTTTGGCGAAAAATGGTGTTTTAGACGAGTATGGCGTTGAGTTAATTGGTGCGAAACTCCCAGCTATTGAAAAAGCTGAAGACAGAAAACTGTTCAACGATGCAATGGAGAAGATTGGGGTGCAGGTATGCCCCAGTGGTACCGCCTCATCTTTAGAAGAAGCAAAAGCGATCGCTCGCCGCATTGGTACTTATCCTTTAATTATTCGTCCTGCTTTCACTATGGGTGGTACGGGTGGCGGTATTGCTTACAACCAGGAAGAATTTGAGGAAATGGCACAGGTGGGTATTGATGCTAGCCCTGTGTCGCAAATTCTCATCGATCAGTCCCTACTTGGTTGGAAGGAGTACGAATTAGAAGTGATGCGGGACTTGGCAGATAACGTGGTGATTATCTGCTCGATTGAAAACCTCGACCCGATGGGTATCCACACCGGAGACTCAATTACCGTTGCGCCAGCCCAAACCCTCACCGATAAGGAATATCAACGGCTACGGGATATGGCAATTAAAATCATCCGCGAAATTGGCGTAGAAACTGGCGGTTCTAATATCCAATTTGCGGTGAATCCAGTAACTGGGGATGTGGTGGTGATTGAAATGAACCCCCGTGTGTCCCGGAGTTCTGCCTTGGCTTCCAAAGCAACTGGCTTCCCCATCGCGAAGATGGCGGCGAAGTTAGCTGTTGGCTATACCTTGGATGAAATTAAAAACGACATCACCAAGAAAACTCCCGCATCCTTTGAACCGACAATTGACTATGTAGTCACCAAAGTTCCCCGCTTTGCCTTTGAGAAGTTTCCTGGCTCAGAACCAGTGTTGACAACGCAGATGAAATCTGTGGGGGAAGCAATGTCAATTGCTCGGACATTTAATGAATCTTTCCAAAAAGCCCTGCGTTCCCTAGAAACTGGACGTGCAGGTTGGGGTTGCGACAAAGCCGAGAAATTGCCTAGCGGCGAACAAATTCGTGCCCAGTTACGGACACCTAACCCAGAGCGCATTTTTGCCGTGCGTCATGCGATGCAATTGGGGCTGACTAATGAAGAAATCTACGAACTGACAGGTATTGACCCCTGGTTCCTCGATAAATTGCAACAACTGTTAGAAGTCGAGAAATTCCTCAAACGCACTCCTTTAAAAGAGTTGACAAAAGAGCAAATGTATGAAGTGAAACGCGATGGATTTAGCGATCACCAAATTGCCTTTGCTACCAAAACCACCGAAGATGAGGTACGAGCATACCGCAAACAGTTAGGTGTCGTCCCAGTTTACAAAACTGTAGACACCTGCGCTGCTGAATTTGAAGCTTTTACTCCTTACTACTACTCTACCTACGAAGGGGAAACCGAAGTTTTACCCACCGACAAACCCAAAGTGATGATTTTGGGTGGTGGTCCCAACCGCATCGGGCAAGGAATTGAGTTTGATTATTGCTGTTGTCATGCAGCCTATGCTTTGAAGAAAGCAGGGTATGAGACGATGATGGTCAACTCTAACCCAGAAACAGTTTCTACAGATTATGACACCAGCGATCGCTTGTACTTTGAGCCATTAACTAAAGAAGATGTGCTCAACATCATCGAAGCTGAGAACCCTGTAGGCATTATTGTGCAGTTTGGTGGACAAACACCGTTGAAGTTAGCCGTACCTCTGCAACAAATACTCAGCAATCCCAACTCAGGACTCAGCACAAAAATTTGGGGTACATCCCCAGATTCTATCGATATGGCAGAAGACCGGGAACGGTTTGAGAAAATTCTGCAATTGTTGAGTATTGCTCAACCACCCAATGGTACAGCCCGCAGTTATGAAGATGCGCTGATTGTCGCCAAACGCATTGGCTATCCGGTAGTGGTACGTCCTAGTTATGTGTTGGGGGGAAGGGCGATGGAAATTGTCTACTCCGATGCGGAACTAGAACGCTATATGACCTTTGCAGTACAAGTAGAACCCGATCATCCAATTTTGATTGATAAATTTTTGGAAAATGCCATCGAAGTTGATGTAGATGCGATCGCAGACCACACAGGCCGAGTCGTAATTGGTGGTATTATGGAACACATTGAACAAGCGGGGATTCACTCTGGTGATTCAGCTTGCTCTTTACCTTCCATTTCCCTGCCGCCAGCAGTGCTAAATCAAATTCGCACCTGGACAGTGCAGCTAGCACAGGCGCTTTCGGTAGTTGGGCTAATGAATATTCAATTTGCTGTTGTGGGTGCTAGTAGCTATTCACCGCAAATTTACATTCTAGAAGCCAACCCCCGCGCCTCTCGGACTGTACCCTTTGTTTCTAAAGCCACCGGTGTGCAATTGGCAAAACTCGCATCCTTAATCATGTCAGGCAAAACCTTAGAGGAGCTAAACTTCACTCAGGAAGTCATCCCCTCCCATATCGCGGTTAAAGAAGCAGTATTGCCATTCAATAAATTCCCCGGTACCGATACGATTTTGGGCCCCGAAATGCGCTCCACTGGTGAAGTCATGGGAATTGACACCGATTTTGGTCGCGCCTTTGCCAAAGCCGAAATCGCTGCGGGTGAGCGTCTACCATTGTCGGGAACTGTATTTGTGTCCATGAGCGATCGCGATAAAGCCCCAGCAGTAAACGTCGTCAAAGAATTTATTGATTTGGGCTTTACAGTGATGGCAACATTTGGCACGCGTAAAGTCCTTCAGGAACATGGGCTACCTGTTGAGTTAGTTCTAAAACTCCATGAAGGTCGTCCTCATGTCCTTGATGCCATCAAAAACCAAAAAATCCAACTAATTATCAACACCCCATCGGGAGAAGAAGCCCATACTGATGCGCGGTTAATCCGTCGCACAGCCTTGGCTTATAAAATCCCCATCATCACCACCATAGCAGGAGCAAAGGCCACCGTTGCCGCCATTCGTTCGCTGCAAACTACCACTTTAGACGTAAAAGTCATCCAAGAATACTGCCAGATGCAATAGGAATGTTGATCATCATCTCTTGCAAAAGGTACTTTTTCCAAATCTGAGGAAACGGTAAAAGTTAAAAGAACGGGCATGGGGCATTGGGCATTGGGCATGGGTAATGAGAAGTCAGCATTTGTTTTTCTTCCTCATCCCCCTCATCTGTCCCTGCTCCTTTCCCAGTCCCCAATCCCCATTACCCCTTATCCCCAGAGGGGGCCCCGAGTTCCCCAATCCCCAGTCCCCAACCTCCCAACAAAAGCAAAAGTTAATTAATTGTTATAGAACATTATTTATACTTATCATTGATTTATTTTAAGAATTATGAGAAACAAATTTCTTCCTCCAGAGACATTTATGAAGTCAGCTAATAAGCGAGATTCATCTATATGACAGCGTTACGGCTATGGGAACAGCCTTTAAAATTCCGAACTCAAGAGTATGAGATTTTTATCATAAATGTTACAATTATTAATCATGAGAAAAACCAAAAAATGTTCTACTCAATACCTTTTATCTAACTCTAGATACTTGTGAAACTGGGTAAATAACTGTAACGTCTAGAGCAGTTAAGAACCTGAATAGATTAATATGAGCAGCCGAATTTTTCGGACAGTGACATTGCAAACCATAGTCTGGGTTCCCATTCAAACTGGTTAGCACCCTGGCAAAGCATCTATCACTAAATGACCATACCGTCAAATCCAACATTACCAATGAGTAGCGCCATGAAGACCGCTCAGACAGCCACGGACCTCGTGCGGACTTACCTGCGTGAGATTGGCCGTGTGCCACTCTTAACCCACGAGGAAGAGATTTTTTATGGCAAACAGGTGCAGCGTTCAACTGCTTTGCATGAAATAAGGGATGAGCTTGTCACCCAGTTAGGTCATCAACCAACTTTAGAAGAGTGGGCCAAAGCAACAAATCTAGAATTGGCAGAGTTGAACGAAGTGATCGCTGAAGGCGAATATGCCAAGCGCAAGATGGTAGAAGCTAACTTGCGATTGGTTGTATCTGTTGCCAAAAAATATATTAAGCGCAATGTCGATCTCCTAGATTTAATTCAAGAAGGCAGTATCGGGATGCAACGGGGTGTAGAAAAGTTTGACCCCACAAAAGGTTATAGATTTTCTACCTATGCCTATTGGTGGATACGCCAAGCTATCACCAGAGCGATCGCCGAAAAAGCTCGTACTATTCGGTTGCCAATCCACATTACAGAGAAACTGAATAAGATTAAAAAAGCACAGCGGCAATTATCCCAAAGGTTGGGACGCGCTCCTTCTGCATCTGAGTTAGCGAAAGAATTGGAATTGACACCTAAACAGGTGCGAGAGTACCTGGAAAAGGCTCGTCTACCTTTATCTCTGGATTTGCGGTTGGGAGATAATTACGACACCGAACTGGGAGAAATGTTAGAAGATCCAGGTGCTTCCCCAGAAGATTTTGTCATGCAATCTTCATTGTCTAATGACTTAGAGCGCCTGATGGGGGATCTGACTCCCCAGCAAAAGGAAGTAATTACCCTGCGCTTTGGTTTAATGGATGGTCAAGCTCTAACTTTAGCCAGAATTGGTGAAATTCTCAACATTAGTCGTGAACGAGTACGGCAAATTGAGCGGGAAGCACTCACTAAACTACGCAAGTCTAAAGCCAACATGGATGAATATTTGGCCAGCTAGTCATTTGTCTTTTGTCCTTTTTGACAGAGTTCTGAGCACCTCATACAGGCGCTCAGGCTTTGTGCTTTGTATGAGCTATTTACAAAGGACGAAAGACAATTGATTAGAAATCAAGGTGGCGCAAGCTGCTGGCTTTTGAAATTAGCAGTATCATCAATATCAGGTGAGAAAACACGCCGAGTTTGGTACGGTTACACCTACTCACTAATCAAATTGAACTTGTTACATTAATTGACATGAACAGCAAAGTACTAGCTGAGGTCAATACGAGATAAGCACTTATTTTTAAACTTTATAAAAACCGTAGCTAGTAGTATTAATCAAGGAGATGCAACGTGAGTAACCCATCTAATCGAGTTTCAGAATTTTTTGACAGTGAATCAGAAACTACCGATGTACTCTGGCAATATGTTAAATCCTTGAGTCCAGAGGCAGTTTCTCAGTTATCCAAACCCAGTTCTCCGGAAGTTCTGCAAGTAATGGAACGCAATATTATTGGTCTTTTGGGTAACCTACCTTCAGAACACTTTGACGTTAGCATTACTACTAGCCGCGAAAGTTTAGGACGGCTTCTCGCCTCTGCCATGATTAGTGGTTATTTCCTGCGTAATGCTGAACAAAGATTGAACTTTGAAATGGTTCTTCAAGGTACTGAAACCAACAATAACGAAATTGAATAATAATTTTGTTGGGTTCATATATAGACTCATATAAGCCAACATCAGCAAAAAACATTACTCTGCGAAATCTACATAGTATGCTGATAAATCACCCCTTATGCATAGATTGAAATAATAGCTATGATTAGGGGTAGCATACATATAATCAGAAATTGAGACAATCAGAATAGCTAGTCAGATCTGGGCAAATAAATTCAAAACATTGTGAATGCATAATACAATATAAACTCGGCAAACATTTAAAAAAGCTTGCCGAGTTATATATTTGCTTATTGATTTGAAATTCTGCCTTTTTTTGCTAGTTTATTTTGTACCCATCAACCATGAGTGAAACTATTTCTCTCCTCCCCCATAAAATTATTGGTGTCGCTGTAATTTGGAATGAGCAAGACCAAATATTAATTGATCGTCGCCGTGCAGGAGGAGCAATGGGTGGTTTGTGGGAATTTCCTGGCGGCAAAATTGAGCCTGGCGAAACCGTTGAAGAGTGCATTAAACGCGAAATTTACGAAGAACTAGGAATAGAAATTGCAGTAGGAGAACATCTCATTACTATCGATCACACCTATACAGAGTTGCGCGTTACCCTAACTGTGCATCACTGTCGCCATCTAGCAGGTGTGCCACAAGCTATAGAATGTGATGAAATTCGCTGGGTAAATTTAGCAGATTTAGAACAGTTTGCCTTTCCCAAAGCAAATGTGCAAATTATCGCTGCACTGAATCAGGGGGTGGGGATTGGGGATTAGGGACTGGGAAAAAGCAGGGGGGCAGGGAGCAGGGAGCAGGGGGAAAATAAAAAACACCAATTACCAATTACCTATACCCAATGCCCAATGCCCCATGCCTAATGCCCATTACAAGTAACGATGTATGAACTGCATCAGGTTACGACCCGCAATTTTTTAAAATAAACCCAGAGACTTTGATAAAAGGTGTTAGCAGACAAATGCCTAAAACCGTTGCCGACGTGATGAGCCGTGAACCGGTGGTTGTCCGATCTGAAACTCCACTGAAAGAAGCCATACAAATTCTTGCAGAACGACGCATCAGCGGATTACCTGTAGTGGATGATGTTGGTAAATTGGTGGGCATTATCTCAGAAACTGATTTGATGTGGCAAGAAACAGGTGTGACTCCTCCGGCTTACATCATGTTTCTCGATAGTGTCATCTATTTACAAAATCCCGCTAATTATGAGCGTGACTTGCATAAAGCGCTGGGACAAACTGTTGGGGAAGTGATGAGCAATAATCCCATCACTATTAGCCCTGATAAAACTTTACAAGAAGCAGCCAGAATTATGCACGATCGCAGTGTGCATCGGTTACCAGTTTTAGATAGTGCAGGTCAAGTCATTGGTATCCTTACCCGTGGTGATATTATCCGCGCTATGGCCGCCGAGCAAGATTAGTTAATAGTTAAATGTCAATAGTCCAATATCAAAAGTCAAAAGTAATTAGTCTTTTGGCTTTTGAGTACAGACGCGATTAATTGCGTCTTGACGACGCTTGACCCTTTTTGAAAATTTAGGATAAATAAATGAGTGTTACTCCTGAGTCGGTGCAGCAATTGCTCGGTTCCGAAAATTTGGGCGATCGCTTGCGAGGTGTAAATCAAATCCGCGATTTAGAACCTGCGATCGCTTTTGAATTAATTCAAACTGCGGTTAGTGACAGCAATGCTCGTGTCCGTTACTCAGCAGTGAGTCAACTGGATACCTTCGGCACACAAGATGCAGAATTATCATTGAATATATTACGCGAACTACTGAAAGACCCTGAGCCTGATGTGCAAGCAGCCGCCGCAGATTGTTTGGGTGCGCTGAAACTCACATCAGCTTTTGATGATTTACAGCAGCTTTACGATGCAACTCCTGAATGGCTAGTCAAATTTAGTATCATCGCTACTTTGGGAGAGTTAGGTGATCCGCGAGGCTTTGAATTACTCCAGCAAGCGCTCACCTCTGACAATGAGTTAATTCAAACTGCTGCGATTAGTTCCTTTGGCGAATTGGGAAATACAGATGCAGTCCCACTTTTAGCGCCTTATGCCAAAAATCCCGATTGGCAAGTCCGCTACAGAGTTGTGCAAGCGATGAGTCACTTGGGTGGCGCAGATGCCAAAGCTGTATTAGAGACTATGGCTAATGATGAAGTAGAAGCGATCGCCAATGAAGCTAAAAAATCTTTGCAGGCAGTTTAATTGTGCATAAACTTGTCTGAAGGGTGAAATAAAAATTTTTAAGGGTACAAAATTTTTGTGCCCTTATTGTGTAGGTGCATTGCCATTAATAGCCTAATAAAAAAATTCGTAGTAACTTCTTCAGTGATTACTACGAACACAAAGCTATAACACTTAATGAAAACCAAAATCGAAAGTATTTTTACATATTTCTATTAATAATGATACTCCTTTTCTGTCTACAATTTAATTTTTATTTTGTGGGTAATGCTCAAGAACTAGCTTGAGCTTTGCGACGGCGAGACATAGCCATGACTGAACCTACAGCACCTAAGCCGAGTAATGTAGTTGGTTCAGGAACAGAGGCTACTGTCACACCTTTGAAACTTGCATTAATTGTTCCACCTGTACTATATGTATTCTGTGCATTTGTGGCATTCAGTAAAGTAGTAAAATCAATATTTCCTACTGCTTGGCTACCATCTTCAAACAATCCGGTGAAATTAAAGCTAACGTCTGTTCCTCCGAAAACCGATGTAAATGTTGGAGAAAGAATACTAGTCAAACTCAGAAGTTTAACGCCATCTGCTGCACCAACATCTATAAATTTAGAAGGTAAACTAGTATTCAAGAAACTGTAAATGGTGCCTGTGGAATCTCCAAGAAAATCTCCAGTTTTGATTCCTAATGCAATTGTTCCAGGATTAGGATTAAAGGTGATACCAGTCTTGCTAATACCAGCTACAGTTCCAGAACCGTCAAATGTAAACCCACCACTATAAGCTTGAGCAGAACTAGCAGAGGTTACTATTCCAGCAATAGCTAAAGGAAGTACAGCAGTAGCAGCTAGGGCAGAGTTGATGACTTTAGATTTAATAGCAAACATTGTGATTTAAGGTTCCTGTAAAAAAATTAGTTTATTAATTAGATGTAATTCTAAAACTAGTGATGAATGCAGAAAACCATCAATTAAAGAGCATTAATATCTTCTATCTTTATCACCTAGATTAGAATTATTTTCTGAATGAATTAGGTAGAACAATGACCCTGTTGGTTTTTAGCGAGTGATTTATTTATCACTCTTACAGAATTACATAGCTGTTCACTAATACGCAAGAGCTACCTATTTATCTTGATATAAACTTTATTGATTACATAGTGGCATTTACTAGATACGTCATTTGGTAGGCTCTAAAATTACGTAATTTTCCTGGATTAGCAAATGTTTGGCTTCAGTATGTTTAACAAACTGCTAGTTTTCATTTTTAAAGATTTCTATACAAATTCTGTGGATGATACGCACTTAGATAACTCAGTAAGAATTGTGTTTTCCAGATGAACTGTTTTTGTCTTTTGTATAAGCTGAGTATAAAAAATTTATAAACTATAAATGAAGAATTTGTTATGGTTAAAAAATCGTAATTTCTCTCAAATCCACCTGTTATACTATTTTGAAAAAAGAATGCGACAGATAGTTAGGGCAGGGCATCCGCAATCTTTTGGCATATCAAATATCTTATTGGTGCCGTGCCCCTACAAAGAATTTATCTGTCGCAAACATTATTTGAATTGGTATTATTCACCGAATTCTGATCACCAATAAAATAGGGTAGACAATGAATGCCCACCCTACGAAAGTTTTATTTGCTTAATCTACAGGAAATCTTAGCTGCCAAAGACTTGCGGCCAAGTGTTCAATATAAAAACTACCACTGCAGCGATCGCTAATATTCCTTGCAGTAAATTTCCCACGACTGTACCAACGACAATCCCGATACCAGCCTTAATTGCTATTCCTAATTGACGTTGGTAAAGGTATTCACCAATAATTGCGCCCAATAATGGCCCTATTAAAATACCTAATAGCGGCCCGCCAAAGGGTAAAGCTGGTAATAACCCGAAGAATCCCAATAGCAAACCCACAAATGCGCCTATTTGTCCCCACTTACTAGCGCCAGCTTGTTTTGCACCTATATAACCTGCTAAAAAATCTACGCCAATACTCAGAAGCAACACAATAACCGTGACAATTAGCGGTATTTTAATTGCTGCAAAGGAACTGCTAACAACTCCCCAGATAATAATTGCAATTAATATTAAACTGGTTCCAGGGATGGCAGGAACTACAGCGCCGATAACACCCACAACCATCACTGCAATCAGTAACCAATAGATAATTTGCATAAAGTTTTAACTTTCTGACTCAACTTGCAAATAGGAACTGAGAGTTACAGCTAATTTATCAGCAATTCCAGATATCCAATTTTCATCTTGTTTGGTGTAACTGCGAGGTGCATTTGCTCCTAAAATTAATACACCTTGATTACCAATAGGTTGACAAATTACCCCTTGAGTATTTTCGGGCAAATAATCAAATTCTATTTTGCCGGGATAGACTTTTAATGCAACTAAATAAACTGGTTTTTTTGTTTCCAATACCCTTTTTAAAATTGGGCCTGGTACAACTTCAGATTTAGGCGACAGAATACCGCGACGTAACAGAACCTTACCTTGGTAAAAAACTAAGAGCGATCGCGTGACGGTGTTAGTTAATAATAAATGGGATGCCCAAGCTAGTTCTGTTTTCACGGCTTCTGGTAAATCCGCAGTCAACACAAAACCTTCCTCCCCAATCAGTTGTACAATATCAGGCGATCGCGGTTGTACTTGCTGCCAAATCAAGCCAGTTAAAATTAACACCGCACTCAGAATCACGCCCAGTACATCCCCACGGGCTTGCGATTCTGTCAGTTCCGGTGTTAACAAGCGGTTAATTAGCAAAAGTACAGCGCCTAAACAGCCAACTACTATGGGTAGACGGCGTAAAACTAGATTGGGATCGGGTTTATTCATTTGTTATTGGCTATGGGGCATTGGGCATGGGGCATTGGGCAAGAAGGCAATAGGTAAGTTTCCCTTGTCTCCCTCATCCCCCTCATCTCCCTCATCTTCCCTATTCTTCGCCAGGTTCAATTATCCGTTGGAATAAATAACCAGTGCCGCGGGCGGTGAGAATCAATTCAGGATTGCTGGGATCGTCTTCTAATTTGGCGCGCAAACGGGAGATATGCACATCTACCACGCGGGTATCTACATGGCGTTCTGGCGTGTAACCCCACACTTCTTGCAAAATTTCCGAACGGGAAAAAGCTTCTCCAGAGCGGCTAACGAGTAACTCTAGTAAGCTAAATTCCATACCAGTTAAGCGAATGCGCTCATCGCCTTTGTAAACTTGTCGCTTATTCGTATCAATTTTGATATTAGCAACGTGGATGACTCCAGAACTAGGAATTCCCGAAGCACTGGTTTTGTCTACCCGTCTGAGTACAGAGCGAATCCGGGCTTCTAGTTCCTTTGGCGAAAACGGCTTGACTACATAATCATCAGCGCCTAACTCTAATCCGGTGATGCGATCGGCTACGTCCCCTAAGGCTGTTAGCATAATAATAGGGACATCTGACTCCTTACGTAGTTCTTGGCAAACACCGTAGCCATCAAGTTTTGGCATCATCACATCCAAAACTACCAGGTCGGGGTCAGCTTTGCGAAAAGTTTCCAAAGCTTCTTCTCCATCACCAGCAGTCACTACATCGTAGCCAATCATGGAAAGGCGCGTTTCCAAAATCCGGCGAATGCTGGCTTCGTCGTCTACCACCAGGATTTTTTCTTTATGACTTTCCAAGTTTCTCAACGCTCCTTAACTAAAATTTTTCATGATTAATTTTTAATACCATAATATTAAGATATCATTCCATGAATTAGATGAAAAAAAGCTGTAACTACTACTATTATTGAACTTTTCTTTTCGCCAAGAATTAAGGAAAAATTAAGATTATTTAATAAGATTTAAGAATGGCAAAGTCCAAAACCTTTTACATTTGTAACGATTGTGGAGCAGAATCTTCTCAATGGTTTGGTAAGTGTCCCGCTTGCGGCACTTACAATTCTTTAGAAGAACAAATTTCTATCCAATCATCGGTGGATATACCCAGCCGGGGAGGAGTTAGTGGTTGGCAATCAGCATCCACTAATGGCAAAGCTCATAATAAACCAGCCAAACCGCGCTCTTCCTTAACATTCGATCAAATTAGCGATCGCCAAATTGCGCGCTGGGAATCTGGCTATGGAGAATTAGATCGGGTTTTGGGCGGTGGTGTTGTCCCTGGTTCGATGGTGTTGATTGGTGGCGATCCAGGAATTGGTAAATCAACTTTGCTGCTTCAAGTCTCTAATCAATTGGCGCAGAGATACCGCATTCTTTATGTCACAGGAGAGGAATCAGGTCAACAGGTAAAATTAAGAGCTTCACGCTTGGGTGTAGCAAAAGGTGTGAATGTAGTGGGCGATCAAAATACAGTTGTAGAGGAAGTAACAGCTGTTCCCATAGATCCTAAAAGTGAAGCCATACCTGTTGCCATAGACACCACAAGTATAAACCCTGACAATATAGGTGCAGATTTATATATATTGCCAGAAACCGATTTAGAAGAAATTCTCCGAGAAATAGACTCTCTTAAACCAAATGTGGCAGTAATTGATAGTATTCAAACAGTGTTCTTTCCGGCACTGACATCTGCTCCTGGTTCAGTAGCGCAAGTGCGGGAATGTACGGCTGCACTGATGAAAGTGGCAAAGCACGAAGATATCACAATGTTAATTGTGGGACACGTGACCAAAGAAGGTGCGATCGCAGGGCCGAAAGTTTTAGAACACTTAGTAGATACCGTATTGTATTTTGAAGGCGATCGCTTTGCATCCCATCGGTTATTACGGACAGTAAAAAACCGCTTCGGTGCAACTCACGAAATCGGTATTTTTGAGATGGTATCTCATGGATTGCGTGAAGTTCCTAACCCCTCGGAGTTATTTCTAGGTAATCGTGACGATCCAGCGCCAGGGACGGCGATTGTTGTGGCTTGCGAAGGAACACGCCCGATTGTTGTAGAATTGCAAGCTTTGGTAAGCCCCACTAGCTACCCTTCCCCCCGACGCGCCGCTACCGGGATTGACTATAACCGCTTAGTGCAAATTTTAGCGGTGTTAGAAAAACGCGTAGGCATTCCCATGTCGAAGCTAGATTCCTACGTCGCTTCGGCTGGTGGTTTAAATGTGGAAGAACCAGCCGTAGATTTAGGAATTGCGATCGCCATTGTTGCAAGTTTCCGCGATCGCATCGTCGATCCAGGTACAGTTTTGATTGGTGAAGTCGGGTTAGGGGGACAAGTGCGATCGGTTTCTCAGATGGAACTGCGGTTAAAAGAAGCAGCGAAGTTGGGATTTAAAAGAGCGATCGTCCCCAAAGGGCAAAAATTCCCCGACCTTAATATCGAAATTTTACCAGTTTCCAAAGTAATAGATGCAATTATCGCTGCTATCCCCCATCAAGAACTGACAGAAGAAGATTTAGAACCTGACCTAGACGAGTAATCTTCCCTAATAAACAAAGGAAAACCTGCCATGACAGCCTTTACCCAAGACTATCAAATCACTTGGGAAAAACTACCCGACGATTACAAACTCCCAGACGATCCAGTGGACAACATCAACCAACCAGCCTTAGCTGCAGCACTAACACAAAGTTTAGAACTTGCTGGTAAACTTCCACCCAACGCCCTCACACCAACAAATTACGGTATCTGTGCCACATTAAATGGCAAAATTGTCGTCAAAGCCCCAGACTGGGCGTATATTCCCAAAATTAGCGTTAATAGAGAAGATGTCACCCGCAGTTACACACCACAGCTACAGGGAGACATTCCTGTAATTGTCATAGAATTTCTTTCTGATACAGAAGGTGGGGAATACTCCATCAAACCCACCTACCCCCCAGGTAAATGGTTTTTTTACGAATGCGTATTAAAAGTTCCAAACTACGCTATTTTTGAACCTGATAGCGGAGATTTAGAAGTTTATTGCTTAGATAATAATACTGGCAGATACGTTGTCCAAAACCCCAACGAAAACCAGCGTTACTGGATAGCCCAAATGAATCTTTATCTCGCTGTATGGCAAGGTACTCGTGAAAATCGTACCGGAAACTGGTTGCGCTGGTGGGATGAACAAGGAAATTTACTACTTTGGGGTTCAGAATTAGCCCAAAAAGAACGACAACGCACTGAAAGATTAGCCGCACAATTGCGGGCGGCGGGAATTGAACCGCAAGATTAGATTTTTGACATCAGTTAAGAAAATTCAGCAAAATTACCACCCTTACTGGTCATGACGGCCAGGTTAATTACGTCGCCTTTACTCCCGATAAAGATTGGCTAGCTGCGGGAGACCCTAGCGGAAATATCAAAATTTGGCGATCGCAGCCAGTTGTACAATCACAGCGTCAATACAGTAAACAGATAATTAAGGTGCGATCGCAGTTTTATTCAAGGGGTTGTTGCTGAAATAAACTGTATTGCTCTACAAAAATATCAGGCGTTAGCTTAACTTACCCTAGCTATGGTTCTTTAGGGAACATCAATAAATAAATTATTCCGCTTGTAAGGGCACGGCACCGAGACTTTATCGTTATCACCGATAGTCTGTGGATGCCGTGCCCCTACCAATATGGTTGTTTTGTCATGATAATTCCTTTAAAGAGCAACTGTTTAGTTCTAAACACAAAAATTTTAACTTCAACCGAAAACATTCTCACTTCAACCCAAAACGTTCTCGTTCCAAACCAGAACATTCTCACCTAAAACGAAAACGTTCTCGTTTCAAACCAAAACATTCTCGTTCCAAATCAGAACATTCTCATTTCAAACCGCAAAATTTAAGCTTCTGACTCGGAGTTTTTCCCTGAAAACTAAAACACCCAAGTTCAGAAGCTCAAAGTTGATGTTTTTATCTAGGAACGTCGAGTTATAACCTTTCCTAACCACATGAGTTATATCATAGCCCCCTCCTCGCTTGCGGGGAGGGGGTTGGGGGTGGGGTTCTTATCCCTCACAAATAACGATAAATCTTATATTTCATAAGAGTACGACGTTTGCGGTTGCACTTTTTTCGCTTTTCGGGCAAATCTTCGCCCCAAATCATCAACCATTGAATCTAAACCAGCGCCTTTACCACTAGCTTTGGCATAGTTATATACCAGCAAACCCGCGGCATAAGCTTCACTGCCAACAGCCACAGAAGTATCATCCACCAGTTCTTGCAATTGCGTCAACGACAGCAAAATCGGATACAAAGCCTCAAATAATTCAATATCTCGCCGCATTTCATCCACATCAAAAGAACGCGGTAAAAAATCAGGATTTTGTGCAGCTATTTCCAACGCCTTACTGACAAACGCCCGACTCTTATCTCCCAGCTTCGGTAAAGCTTTACGTTCCTCAGTAGACAAATCAATCAAAAACGGTAACTTTTGCCGAATCGTACTAATAGCTTCCATCACCGCTTCTCTATCTGCTGTGGAAATTTTTGCGCTGACTTGATTGTCTGCCATCTTTCATACACTTTAATTGGGACTAAATTTCAGTATTCCCCAAGATATTTAGTCAAATATAGTTGTTTATCACCAATTAAGATAAAAAATTTTATACCATTACATAAGTGATATCTCAGACTTACCAGCCTGGGAAAAATTTCCCCTTTGCAAGTCAGTGGCGTTTGACGCAATGAATCCCAAAAGATAGAGATAATAGCCGTAGCGAAAATATCAAAATTTGGCATTAATAGATCTGTAAGCGTAGCCCATCCTAGACATCGCACTTCGCCGCTAGTTGTAGAATAATAGCGTCAAAATAGTATTAAGACTTGCCAATAATTCATCACACACCACAAAAATGCTAGAAATCAATAAAAATTACGTCATGGATGAAAATCAGCAACCTATTGCTGTGAAAAAATTGCAGAAATATTAGAAAACTACGGCTTGGTAAAGCTAATGGCAGAATCGGAAGATGATGAACGCCTTTCTCAAGATGAAGCAATCAAATATTACAAATCTTTGAATAACAGGCATATACAAATTATTGTGTAATGCGAAGCCCAACTCATACTATGACTAACTAAATCAATGAAACCAATCAAAATTATTGTTGAAAAGCATCCTGATGGCTATATTGCCTATCCTCTTGGTATTAAAGGTGTTGTTGTTGGTGAAGGTAACACTTATGCAGAAGCTTTAGCTGATGTTAAATCAGCTATCCAATGCCATATAGAAGTATTTGGTGAGGATGTTTTGGAGGACGAATCACCAGTTTTAGAGGCTTTTATAGCTGAAGCTGAGGTGACTATTTAATGCCAAAATTCCCCGTAGATGCACCAAAAAATAAGGTGATTAAAGCATTAGAGTTATTGGGATTTAGTATTGTCCGAGAAAGAGAACATATTGTCATGGTGCGAGAAAATGAAGATGGTACGAGAACTCCGTTAACTATACCTAACCACCCACAAATTAAAAGTTCAACGTTGAGAAGTATCTGTACTCAAGCAGGTATCTCGCGGGAAGAATTTTTGACAGCTTATGAACAATCTTGAAGAAAATTTTTAAACTTTACTATGACCACTTTCCCCAAATATATCCCCCAATCCGACCCGCCCCTTCCTCCTTGGGAAACCCTACCCACAATGTATGATTTACCCAGCGATAACCTAGAGGAGCCAGGTTTGCCAGATTATTTTCACTTTTTACAGCCCTTACTTTTATACTTAACTTTTCAACCAATAAACTGGAATCCCGAACTAGTTTTCAGCGCTGCTGACCTCAATCTTTACTACGATTTACAACATCCTTTATGGTACAAACGCCCAGATTGGTTTGGTGTTGTCGGCGTGCAAAAACAATATCAAGGTGAGGATTTACGTTTAAGTTATGTCACATGGCAAGAACCAGCCAATCCTTTTGTAATTGTGGAATTATTATCCCCAGGAACAGAAGATGAAGATTTAGGTAATAAACAAAATCTCACAGATAAACCTCCTACTAAATGGGAAGTTTACGAACGAATTTTGCGAGTTCCTTACTATATTGTGTTTAGTCGTTACACAGATGAACTCCAAGCATTTCAGTTAGTAGGCGGTCATTATGAACCAATGAATTTAACTGATGGACGCTTACTCATGCCAGAAATCGGATTAAGTTTAGGCTTATGGCAAGGCTCATTTCGAGATATTGAAAGATTGTGGTTAAGGTGGTTCACTTTAGCAGGAGAATTGATTCCTGAACCTACAGAAGAAGCGGCTGCAGCTACCGAACGAGCTATGATTGCAGAACAAGAAGCTAGAGATGCTAAACAAGAAGCGGAACAAGCTAAAACAAAAGCAGCACAACTAGCTGAACGTTTGCGGCAATTAGGCGTGAATCCTGATGATTTAGAAGAATTATTGTGATTTTAAATAACTTAATAGACCTGTAGATAGAATTGCTATCGCCTGAAAATTGTCACAATTAATGACGACAACAGTTATTTTGAGACAATCAATCCTATGGCATTTGGAATTGGCGATTTATTCTGGATTTTCCTTCTCCTCTCTTCCCTACAACCCATCTGGCAAAAGCGTCAAATTGAATATCGCCGTTTGCGCGCCTTACAAGAATTTGAGCAAGGACGTAACAGCCGGGTGATTTTATTAATTCACCGTCAAGAGTCTATCAGCTTACTGGGGATACCCTTATCACGCTACATTACCATTGAAGACTCAGAACAAATACTACGCGCAATTCGCCTCACTCCCCCAGAAGTTCCCATCGATTTAATCTTGCACACTCCCGGCGGTTTAGTTTTAGCTACCGAACAAATTGCTAGAGCATTAATTCGCCACCCAGCAAAAGTTACCGTCTTTGTACCCCACTATGCCATGAGTGGCGGCACAATGCTGGCGCTGGCTGCTGATGAAATTGTTATGGATGCAAATGCTGTCTTAGGGCCAGTCGATCCCCAATTAGGTAACTTCCCCGCAGCAAGTATCTTGAAGGTGGTAAAAGATAAACCCATCGGCGAAATTGATGACCAAACATTAATCATGGCAGACTTAGCAGGTAAAGCCATTCAACAGGTACAGCGCTTTGTGCGGACTTTGCTCAAAGACAGTATTCCTAAACAAAAAGTCAGCCCAGAAAATATTGAACCAATTATTGAAGCTTTAACAACTGGACGTGTCACTCACGACTATCCCATTACCGTAGAAGAAGCAACAGAAATGGGGCTACCCGTTACTGTTGGGCTGCCCCATTCTATTTATGAACTCATGGATCTGTATCCTCAACCACAAGGAGGTAGACCCACAGTTCAGTATATTCCCATGCCTTACGATGACCGTCGGCCAATGTTACCGACACCCAAAGGCAGACCTTTAGAAGAACCAACTCAGGCAAAATAAAGAATAAAGTGAATTATTTGGCTGCACCCAAACAGTGCAACTATCTTTAGTCTTTCCCATACTTGTATGGGCCAGTTAATTTCAGACTTCAGACTTTACACTTCATACTTTAAGTAACACTTAGGGTATCTATTGAGGTGTTGCTGTAGAAGTTGGTGTGGGAGTTGCTGTAGATGTTGGCGTAGGTGTCGATGTAGGTGTAGAAGTTGGTGTGGGAGTTGCTGTAGAAGTTGGTGTAGGTGTCGATGTAGGCGTAGAGGTTGGTGATGCTGTTGGTGTTGGTGATGCTGTTGGTTTAGCTGTTGGTGATGCTGTCGGTTTAGCTGTTGGTTTACCAATAGCATTTTTAGCTTCCGTATTCAGCTTTTGGCGGAAGGCTAAATCAGCAATTCCGGTTTCTTGTAGCTGCAATTTTTTCTGAGCTTCTTTAACAGCAGCTTCTGTCTGAGGCCCATAAAATTGATCCCGGGGTAGGGGGGTTTTGGGTTTAACTACTACATTTAAATTGGCTTGTAAAATTTGCACTATCTGTGCAGCCCAATCTTGAGTTTTTGGGCCTGCTACCCCATCTACGCCTAATTTGTAACCCTTTTGAAATTCACGGATTGCTTGTTTTGCTTCGTTATCCGTTAAGGGTGAATTGTTAACGGTGATTTTATAGCCTAAGCCATGAAGCACAGCACGAAATTGCTGGGGTGTATAGTTACGCTGACGCGCAGCAAAAGAAGTGCTTGCAGACACCACACTCGCTGTAATTAGGCAAGCAGTCGCAATGGTAACGCTTGATTTTCCAAAGCCACACCACATAAATTAAAACTCCTTTGGTTTAAATCAGCAGAATATAAAGGTTAACAGGTGCATTTTAAGTTTCTTTAACATCTGTTTTCTTAATTATTAATTATTTTTGATTAAAAATACTTTAATTGGTTAAGTTAATTAATCTTTAATAAGAAATTTTCATCATTCTCAGGAATGATTTTTAACGACCAGTCCTGTCATCTAGGAAAGCTCAAAAATTATATAATTTAAAAACTTATAGCCAAATATTGTATAATTCAACACTAAAAAAATGGCTAATATCAAATCTTCCCAGCGGCCACAACTTTACTTTGAAAAAGTTATGGCAATTACAGCTACGGCAAATTTATGCTTAGTTTTGTTTAATTTGAGTTACGTACCTTGGCGAGATTTTTACTACAGAAAATTACCGCAAATTACTCAAATTTATGACCCAATTAAAGGCATTGAAGCCCATCGAGAAACGAGAAGCTACCTGCAAGCAGTCACAGCATTAGAGGAACAGGTAAGCCAGACAGGGTTACAGTCACCTCAAGTACAAACCAAGCTCGAAGAAATTAGCCGTCTCAGCGCGGAAATGGTTGACACTAACCCCTTTGCCGCAGTTGGTAAGAGTGGTACCTTAGAAAAAATCAAAAACCGAATGCGCGATCGCGTCGGTCAAGAATCTGCCAAGCAAGCTTTTAGAACTTTTTGGAGCCAGCAATATTTATCGCAAAAGGGCTGGAACCCAGAAATTAATTTTTTTAAACAGAAGATTCGCCCTTTAATTGCTGGTAACTACTATCGCCGCATTGGTGAAGATGGCGAATTACTAGATGATTTTTGGCTAATTGACTTACCCTTTATCGGTTTATTTGCGCTGGAGTTATTAGTACGTAGCTTTTATATCAGACGCAGTCATCCCGGTTTTAGCTGGTTAGATGCTGTGTTATGGCGTTGGTACGATTTATTGTTACTGTTGCCGTTTTTGCGATGGTTGCGAGTTATCCCCGTTATCATCCGCCTCGATCAAGCGCGGTTAGTAAATTTACGTCCAGTATGGCGGCAAATTAACCAAGGAATTGTCGCCAATTTTGCCGAAGAAATCACCGAAATTGTGGTGGTGAGAGTCATTAACCAAATTCAGGGATCAATTCAGCGTGGGGAATTTACTCGCTGGCTGATGCAACAAGAGAGCCTGCGCCCCTACATAGATATTAATAATGTCAATGAAGTAGAAGCGATCGCAGGTTTGTTAGTACAAACCGTTGTTTACCAAGTATTGCCCAAAATTCAACCAGAAATTAACGCCATTTTGCGTCACAATATCAACACTGCCTTACAGCAAGTACCGATGTATCGCAACCTGCAAACTCTTCCAGGCATAGCTCAAGCCCAAACCCAAATTAGTGAGCAGCTAGTAAATCAAATCACAACTAGTCTATATAACGTATTAGTCAGTGCTGTAGAAGATCCAGTTGGGGCAAAACTCACCAGTCAGTTAGTCCAAAGCTTCAGCCAAGCCCTAGGTACAGAAGTCCAGAACAAACAAGTACTTTCCGAAATTCAGAGTTTACTATCTGACTTTTTAGAAGAAGTCAAACTGAATTACGTTCAGCGCTTATCTCAAGAAGATCTAGAGCAAATTCTCCAACAAACTAGACAGTTACGCACACAAGTACCATTGCAGCCAATCACAGGTAGTAGTGCGCTAACAGCCCGGGAAAAGTCGGGGAGATGAGGGACTGGGGACTGGGGACTGGGGAAAAGGGGAAAAGGGGAAAGGGAAAGGGGTAAAAGGAAACAAACACCCAATACCAATTACCAATTACCTATTACTTCCCTATGCCCAATGCCCAATGCCCCATGCCCATATAATAATTTCTTCCTACTCCCTCCAAAAGAAATGCGCTAAACTCAGATTAGGTCGAACCATATTTGGTTCGTAACAAGACTTCTTGGAAGATATCCCTATCGCAGGAAGTGGGTCGATGCCCACTTTTTTTATTGGATTTTCGCATGGCTCATCCTTTAGTCCCACAAATTATTGATTTGGCAACACCAGTGGCAGAAGAACTGGGATTGGAAGTTGTTGGTGTGGTTTTTCACACTAACCAACGTCCACCAGTGTTGCGGGTAGACATTCGCAATCCTCAACAGGATACTGGTTTAGATGATTGTGAGCGGATGAGTCGAGCTTTAGAAGCTTCTTTAGATGCGGCGGAGATTATTCCAGATGCTTATGTCTTGGAAATATCTAGTCCCGGTATATCGCGACAACTGGTGACAGACAGGGAGTTTATTTCTTTTAAAGGATTTCCTATCATCGTTTCCACTTCCCCACCCTACGAAGGACAGCAAGAGTGGACAGGTCAGTTGATCCGCCGGGATGAACAAACGGTTTTTTTAAACCAAAAAGGTCGTGTAGTCGAAGTTCCCCGTGCCTTAATTACTAAGGTGCAGCTGGATGAGCGCCGATAACCCAGAGGTTAGAGGCTAGGAGCTAGGAGCTAGGGGCTAGAGGCTAGAGGCTAGGAGCTAGAGGCTAGGGACTAGAGTAAAACTTTTCTCTAATCCTTAATCTCTAATGTGTTGTTTTCACTACCTAGCCCTTAATTTCTAGCCCTTAGTCCTAGTCCCTAGCCTTTTCCATCCTTGATTTTTAAAGGAGATTACTTATGTCAATGGTTACTTTACCTGGATTAAAAGATTTAATTGAAAGTATAAGTCGTGAGCGGAATTTACCTCGGTTGGCTGTGCAATCGGCAATTAGAGAAGCTCTGCTCAAAGGTTATGAACGCTATCGTCGTGCCCAAAATTTGGAGCGCAAACAATTTGATGAAGATTATTTTGAGAATTTTGAAGTAGAACTCGATATCGAAGAAGAAGGTTTCCGGGTACTTTCAACTAAAACCATTGTCGAAGAAGTTAGTAACTCTGACCACCAAATCTCTTTAGACGAAGTACAACAAGTAGCGCCTGAAGCTCAGTTGGGAGATTCTGTAGTCCTCGATGTTACCCCAGACCAAGGGGAATTTGGCCGGATGGCGGCGATGCAAACAAAGCAAGTACTCGCTCAAAAACTGCGGGATCAACAGCGCCAGATGGTACAAGAAGAATTCCAAGACTTAGAAAGTACTGTACTACAAGCCAGAGTTTTGCGGTTTGAGCGACAATCAGTAATTTTGGCTGTTAGCAGTGGTTTTGGACAACCAGAGGTAGAAGCGGAATTACCAAAACGGGAACAGCTACCTAATGATAACTATCGAGCTAATGCCACCTTTAAGGTATATCTCAAAAAGGTTTCTCAAGGTCAACAACGCGGCCCGCAATTATTAGTTTCTCGCGCTGATGCAGGCTTAGTAGTATATTTATTCGCCAATGAAGTACCAGAAATAGAAGATGAAGTTGTGCGGATTGTAGCGGTAGCACGAGAAGCCAATCCTCCTTCTCGTTATGTCGGCCCCCGGACTAAAATTGCTGTGGATACTCTCGACCGTGATGTAGACCCAGTCGGCGCTTGTATTGGCGCACGGGGATCGCGGATTCAAGTGGTAGTTAATGAATTACGCGGTGAAAAAATTGACGTGATTCGCTGGTCTCCAGACCCAGCAACCTACATTGCCAATGCTCTTAGCCCCGCACGAGTAGACGAAGTCCGCCTCATGGATCCAGAAACGCGGCAAACTCATGTGCTAGTAGCGGAGGATCAACTGAGTTTGGCTATTGGTAAAGAAGGGCAAAATGTCCGTTTAGCAGCCCGTTTGACAGGATGGAAAATTGATATTAAAGATAAAGCTAAATATGACCAAGCCGCAGAAGATGCTAAATTTGCTGCCGCTCGTGCCAAATACCAAGCAGAGCAAGAGGAAGATGATGAATATGAATATGAAGATGAGGACGAATCCGATCTACCAGAACTAGAAGATAGCAATCAAGAAGAATTAGAATTAGAAGATGACTCTTTTGACGATAACGATGACGAGTAGTTTATTAACATCCAGTTATTTAAGCAATAACACTTTAATAAGATGTATTAATAATTGCTTCGTATTTCAGGGTTAGGATAAGCAAAGATAGAAAATTAAAGCATCTATGCTAAACCAAACTGCTGAGGTGAGGTAGCAAAAAATTCATGAAACCGAATTATCGGCGTTGTGTAAGTTGCCGCCAAGTAGGCTTAAAAGAAGAGTTTTGGCGGATTGTCCGCGTCTTTCCATCGGGAAAGGTACAATTAGATGAGGGCATGGGGCGTTCTGCTTATATATGCCCACAGACGAGCTGCTTGCAAGCCGCTCAGAAAAAAAATCGACTAGGGCGATCGCTACATACAACAGTGCCAGAAACACTGTATCAAACATTGTGGCAGCGTCTAGCCAATAGCAATACCCAAAATCAAATTTTAATTTAAGAAATTTGTGACGGTAATCCCTAGAGTATTTGTGCCAGAAGCCGAACTAGCGCTAGTAACACAGTCTCTGTTGATTGCTGGGGTTAGTGTCAAAATAGTAAATGGGTGTAGTTGACAAACGCCTCTTTTACAATTAAGAGAGACGAAGTAATACTCCCAACAAGTTTTACTCGATTGTGTTGTGGAAGACTCAGAATCAGCAAAACAAAAAACTACAAAATGGCAACCTGGTAGCGCTCAGGCGCAGCTCGGCATCCAGAACACCTATAAAGATTTTTTATTTAAAAAACTTTTATGGGTGCCCAGACATCATGATTACTGGTGGGGATGCCAGCAATGAACCGAGACATCTCTCTTTCCTGATTGGAGGCACCGACAAAATCTAAACGGCAACCAAAAAACAGTAGTCAAAGGATGGAGATGTCACAAACCAGGCAACCATCCGCTAAAACTGTAAATTAAAGGGGAAGAGTGGATGAACAACGGCAAAGTTAGAATCTATGAATTATCAAAGGAATTAAATTTGGATAACAAAGAGCTATTAGCAATATGCGACCAGCTCGATATCGCGGTCAAAAGCCATAGCAGTACAATTTCAGATTCGGAGGCAGAACGCATCCGTTCCGCTGCAGAAAAATTCGCAGCAACGAATGGAACTCCTAAAAAAGACACAGGCATCAACACACATCAAGCACATGGGCCACAAGCTGGCTCTCGCAATCGACCTGCACCACCACCTCACAAACAAGAAATTTTGGAAATTCGTAAACCCAAAATATTGAGAAATCCTAACTCTAACGCCCCAGAGGCATCAGTTAATACTAGTACCCCATCTGCTTTGTCTGAAGCTAATCCTCCTTCACCTCCAAAGCCCTTCGCCACACCAGTCTCACCCATGCAGCCGACGGCACCAACTCGACCCGTACCCCGGAATCAATCTGAGACCCCACAGCAACCAGCTGTTAAAAATGCGGATACAACGCCTAATGCCCAACCGAAAGAAAAAATAGTTGGGGAAAAGCCAGAAAAACCAGTTTCAGCTAAACCAAGGCCAGAAAAACCGCAAAAACCTCAACTAGTTGCGCCACCAGCCAGGCCGGTGTCTGAAGCACCAGCAATCGAGGCACTGAATCAGGCAGATAAACCAATTCTCAAACGCGAACGCCCCAAACGCAGCGAAGAAGAACGGGAGCAAATTAAGCCCAGGGCTGCCAAACCAGGGACAGACCAAACTGTACAGCCTACACCACAAAAACAGGCTCGTCCTACACCTGGCCCAGTTAAACCGGAACAAAGAGGAAATCGCGCTCCTGGTGGAGCACCATTCTCCGATTCTCAACGACCCAGCAGACCAGTTCGTTCCAGCGAACCTGTAGCAGCAATGCCCATTGCTACGCCTCCCAGACCCATGCAAGGTGGTGCAGGGAAAGCCGCAGCAACAACAACACTGGATGAAGCGATTCCTGCTGACATTCTCGATTTGAAACGCCCCACACCACCTCGTCCAGCCAAGGGTGGGAAAAAGTGGCAAGAAGAAGAAATAATTGATGAAATCAAAGAAAAGTCTGGCAAGGCTGGTGTTAAAGGTAAGCGAGTCAAGCCACTTTTAGATGATGATTTTGAGGAAGACGATTTACTGGATGAAGAAGGTCTGGAAATTCCAGCTACAGTCCAGGTGAGCCTTTCCATTGCTCGTCCTCCCAAACCAAAAGCTACGCGACCTACACCACAACCTGCAATAGCTGTTGCTAGCCCCACCACTAAAGGGAGAAAGTCTGCTGCTACCAATCGCGACCAAAATCGTCGTCAAGAAGTAGAGACTAAGCGGGAACGTCCAGAAAAATTGGTGGTAACTGGGCCAATGACCGTGCAGGAACTGGCTGATGCTTTAGCGATCGCGGATACAGAGATTGTGAAAATCCTGTTCCTCAAAGGTATGGCAGTGAGCATCACCCAAAATCTGGATGTGCCAACCATTACCTTAATTTGCACCGATTTAGAAGTAGCAGTTGAAACCGCCGAACCAGAAGCAGAAGCCCGCAAAGTCACAGAAATGCTGGATCTGGCAGACATGGAAAATCTCCATCGCCGTCCACCAGTAGTGACCATTATGGGTCACGTAGACCACGGGAAAACCACCTTGCTGGACTCGATCCGCAAAACCAAAGTGGCCGCTGGCGAAGCTGGTGGGATCACTCAGCATATTGGCGCATACCATGTGGATATCGAACATGAAGGTAAGCCACAGCAAATCGTCTTCCTCGATACCCCCGGTCACGAAGCATTCACCGCCATGCGGGCTAGAGGAGCAAGAGTCACAGATATTGCCGTTTTGGTAGTAGCTGCTGATGACGGTGTACGTCCTCAAACCATTGAAGCTATTAGCCACGCTCAGGCTGCGGGAGTGCCCATTGTTGTAGCAATTAACAAAATTGACAAAGAAGGCGCACAGCCAGAGCGGGTAAAACAAGAACTTACCAACTACGGTCTAACAGCAGAAGACTGGGGCGGTGAAACAATTATGGTTCCTGTGAGTGCAATCAAGGGAGAAAACCTCGATACACTCCTAGAAATGATTCTGCTGGTCGCAGAAGTTGCCGAACTATCTGCCAACCCAGACAGAGAGGCAAAAGGAACTGTCATTGAAGCACACTTGGATAAAGCCAAGGGCGCAGTTGCTACCTTGCTGATTCAAAATGGCACCCTGCATGTCGGAGATATGTTGGTAGCTGGCTCGGCATTTGGTAAAGTGCGGGCTATGGTCGATGACAGAGGTAGAAGAGTAGAAGTTGCTAGTCCTTCCTTTGCTGTCGAAGTCTTAGGGTTGAGCGATGTGCCAGCCGCAGGTGATGAATTTGAGGCCTTCGAGAACGAAAAAGAAGCACGTGCCCTAGCCAGCGATCGCGCCGACAAACAACGCCAATCCCGACTCTTACAGGGACGTGTTACCCTCACAACCTTGTCAGCTCAAGCACAAGAAGGCGAGTTGAAAGAACTCAACTTGATCCTGAAAGCAGACGTACAAGGTTCAGTGGAAGCGATTGTGGGATCGCTCCGACAAATCCCCCAAAACGAAGTTCAAATCCGGATGCTGTTAGCAACTGCTGGCGAAATCACCGAAACAGATATCGACTTAGCTGCTGCTAGTAACGCCGTCATTATTGGCTTTAACACGACCTACGCTAGTGGAGCCAGACAAGCTGCTGATGAAGCGGGTGTAGATGTCCGGGAATACAACATCATCTACAAACTCCTCGAAGATATTCAAGGAGCCTTGGAAGGTCTGTTGGAACCCGAATTAGTGGAAGAACCCTTAGGTCAAACCGAAGTCCGTGCAGTATTCCCAGTCGGTCGCGGTGCGGTTGCTGGTTGTTATGTACAATCTGGCAAACTCATTCGTAACTGTAAAGTGCGGGTACGTCGTAGCGGTAAGGTAATTTACGAAGGCGTTCTGGATTCCCTCAAACGGATGAAAGAAGATGCCCGCGAAGTCAATGCCGGTTATGAATGCGGTATTGGCATTGATAAATTCCATGATTGGGCTGAAGGTGACATCATCGAAGCCTACCAAATGGTGACTAAACGTCGCACCCTGACCATGACAAAGTAGTGCTGAGTCTACTAGTGCTGAGTTCTAAGTAAAAGCTCTGAGTTTTGAGTTCTCATTCTCAATACTCACAACTTACAACTCAGCACCTACAACTCAGAATCGAGAAATGTAACTATGGCCTCATTTCGCTCTGAACCTATCTTGTGGCTTCATGTCGCTGGTTTGGCGACGCTGCCGATTTTTTTGTTTTTGTGCCTAGTGTTTCTGTCTGTAGGTGAGCCAGTCTTGCCTGTATGGATGGAGCTATGTTTAGTGGCCGCGATTGGAGTGCTACCACTACTGTGGATGCAATTTCGTCGGCCATTTTACATATTTGCGATTTTGGGCGTTGCTCTCAAACCAGAGAATCTGACTGAGCAGCAACGCAAAATTCTTTGTTTAATTAATACAAATTTAAATCGCGTGCTGTCCGTTTTGGCAGCAATATTATTAGTAGGGGTGCTGTGGCAAATGTACCAAGCTGCTCCACTGGTAGCCGACATTGCCAGTTTTCTACCCCAATGGCGCAGCGTCGGATTGCTGCTAGCTGCTTTAGCTTTTTTTGCCAGCAATCTGTTTTTGCAAATTCCCGTGAGTGTAGCCAGAATTTTGGTGACTAATGACACAGAATTTGCAGCCATAGAACCATTACCTTTAGATAAGATTCAGCAGGATTACACAATTGTAGGGGTGCGGGTTAATCAAATATTGCCCCGGTTATTTAAATCCGTGTTAGGTATGAATACAAACACCCAGCAGAACCTAGAGCAAAACACCGATGAAGATTAGGAAAAAATCATCTATTTTCTCCTGTACAAGTCGGATTGCATGAAGTGAAACCTGCGGTATATTTTGAAGTTTAAACCGAGGAATGAGAAACTATGGCTCAAATTCCAACTTCTAGCGATCGCCAATTTACTGATGATAGTGAAATTTGGCACAGCCTCAAATCCGCGATCGCAGCTAGTTCTGGTTTCCAACGCTGGCAACTAGAGCGCGATTTGCAATTAGATGGAGTACGTCTGGAACAACAAGTACAACGCTATTTGCGGGAAACTTTAGAAACACTGGCTTACTAAACGCCCATCAAATTTTCTATGTTCGTCTGCAAGCGCCGGAGTTGGCGGTAGGCACTTTCTAACCGATCCCCGTCAACTTCCACTTCTGATGTAGGATAATTTTTAAAAATTTCGATTAGCGTTATCTGGCTATCTTGCCTAGCAGAAAGCACTAAAGCAGCACGTAAAGCTTGCCTGTCTGCCTTTTGGGATGGTGTGTGAATTACTTGACTAATTTGATCCAAAATCACGTTACCAAGGGGCGTATTTAAAACCCTATCTAAAAATACTGGGTTTACTTTCACTGGTTGCGTTAAATACTGACGTACTGCTTTGGGGTTTTGCCGCGCCAAAGCAAAATTTATTTTAAGGGAACTAGAAAGTTCGCCTGTTTGGGCAAATCTCGAAATTTCCTCTACTGAAAGTGATTCTCGAAAAACTTTGTAGTTCAACACTATTTGTTCTGCTGCCCACACAGGAGTAGTAACTGTCAACAGAAAAATCTGCACTAAGCTCAGAAAGTGATACCGCATATCTCTTGATTTCCCAAAACCTGGCTGTGGTGAAAATGATATTTCTGCACAATTAGTAGCGGCATCCTGCGCTGTCTAAGTATTTATGCTTACTTAAGAGTACTTACCAACCATTGAGTGATATCAGTTCTCGAAAGTGGCTTTACAAAAATTTTTAGTGATAAATAATATAAGTTCTGTAATTTATCTGTGAAATTTAGCTGATCAATTGCTGACGATCCGGTATAGTTTTGCATGGGTTTGGCAGCTTAATAGCTGTCACCTACTACCTTATTGTTAAGGTAACTTCATTCAGCACTTCACAGACATCAAAAATGAAATATCGGGGTTTTCACATTATTCCAGCGAAAGGTTTTCGCCCTATTTTTGGCAGTCTTCTCAGATCTAATCTACCATTAAGAGCCGGACTTAGTACTGTTTTAGTGGTTTCCAGTGGTTTAACACTATTACCTGGCGTGGTAAATGCCGATTCCACTCGGCAAGCAGGTATTACTCCAACTCTGACAGCCCAAACTCCAGCAGCTGCAACTGTAATTTATGTAAACTCAGCAACTGGTTCAAATACTGCTGCAGGTACAACACAAGCTGCTGCTTTGAAAAGTATTACTTTTGCCTTGACCAAAGCCCAAGCAGGGACAGTCATTCAATTAGCGCCTGGTACTTATAATCAACAAAGTGGAGAAACTTTTCCACTCATCCTTAAACCAGGAGTAACTTTACGAGGTGATGAAGCCACTAAAGGTCAAGGAATATTAATTACAGGTGGAGGTTACTACACCAGTAAAACATTTGCCAGACAAGATATTACAATTTTGGCGGATAATAGCACCACGATCGCAGGTGTCACTGTGACCAACCCCAATCAACGGGGTACAGGTGTGTGGGTTGAATCCACTAATCCCCTGATCACAAATAATACGTTTACTCAAAGTCTTAGAGAGGGAGTTTTTGTCACGGGGACAGGAAATCCCAAAATCGAAAACAATGTTTTCGTGCAGAACTCAGGTAATGGGGTTTCTGTAGCTAAAACTGCCCAAGGCGAAATTCGGAATAACTTGTTTCAGAATACTGGTTTTGGTTTGGCAATTGGTGGAACTTCCACACCTTTAATTACAGAAAACCAAATTATCGAAAACCAAGACGGTCTTTTTATCTCAGAAACGGGTAAACCCATACTACGTAAAAATGTTATTCAGAACAATAAGCGGGATGGTGTTGTAGCAACTGTTAATGCTGCACCAGACTTGGGTACAAATGAAAGTCCCGGTGGTAATCTCATCCGCAATAACACCCGTTATGACGTAAATAATGCCACTAAAAATCAGATTGTCGCTGTTGGCAATGATATCGATCAAAAGCGCATTAATGGTTCAGTAGATTTTGTAGCAGCAAACGTTGGCGGTGCTACTGCCTTTAATGATGTACCCACAGGTTACTGGGCAAAAGCCTACATCGAAGCTTTGTCATCTCAAAAAATTATTGCTGGCTTTCCTGATGGCACTTTTAAACCCAACGATCCGGTAACACGTGCTCAATTCGCTACTATTGTCACCAAAGCTTTGGCACCAACATCTAAACGCCCAGCGATTAGTTTTAAGGATGTCCCAAGTAATTTTTGGGCTTACGCTGCTATCCAATCTGCTTACCAAAGCCAATTTGTCTCTGGGTATCCTGATGGTACATTTAAACCACAGCAGCAAATTCCCCGAGTGCAAGCTTTAGTTGCTTTAGTTAGTGGTCTTGGGTTAACTGCGGATAATCAAAATAGCCTCACCTTTTATACTGATGCGGCTCAGATTCCCAAATATGCACTGAATCAAGTTGCTGCTGCTACGACAAAGCAGTTGGTAATCAACTATCCCACAGTCAAGCAACTGAATCCTAATCGTGATGCTACGAGGGCAGAAGTTGCTGCTTTTGTCTACCAAGCATTAGTCAATGCTGGACGTGCCCCAGCAATTCCATCTTCTTATGTAGTGCAGGTTCCATAGGTGAATGTTAGTTGTTGATCGCAAAAATTTTGCTAGCTTCGTAGTTATTGATGAGAGTGCTCAAAGATACAATAATTTCGTCATAACTCCGAATTTATTCTAGTATCATCACTGACGTGATTAAACGCTAGTAGTCTGCTTCTTGAATGTAATTTTGATAAGTTCGTAGTCAGCATAAAATTTGCTTCAAAATCGAGGATATTATTCCTGACTACGAGTTTATTTCCTCATAATTATGGATTTGTAAAATTAAAAGCGCCAAACTAACAATTTTTTAGTCTTAGCGCTTTTAATTTTGTGTTTTTCCTGAAATCTAGGGTCTAAAAATTTAGCTGACCCTCATTTACATTCGCTTATTTATATTCAAGGCCTTTATATTGGCTGACCTCGTTTCAACAATTTTTAGTTTCTCAGAAAATTTTGTATTTTTCGATTTCCTAAGATTTTTTTTATTTTTTCCGACTTTATATTTCAAAATTTCAAGTATCGTTAATTAACTTAAATATGATAGAGAGATATAAAGAAGTAGCAGTGCTTGAAAATAAGGTTCTGCGAGTAAAATTGTTATTTTTCTTTAAGCTAATCTCAAAAATATAGATGTTCTAGAAACTTCGGAACATCTAATAAATTTAAGAGCGTTTTTGCTTTTGCTGTTCCCAACGCCAGAGAAATACCATTAGCGCAACAATTCCTATTTGCAGTAATAGGCTAGGCAAACTGCTATCGACATCCCGCCCAGCAAGCAGTCTAAAAAAAAATACGAAAACGCCAATCATCCCAGAAGCGCCACAAGCGACATAGATAAATTTTCGCAAGCCTCGGTAAGGCGCTGCCATTTCAGCTTTGAGACGGGCGTATTGTTCGGGGTTAAGGCGACTTTTAGGATTTGGTTCTACCATTGAGTCAAAAATATGCTATAATCTTGGATTGTGTACGCCGATGTGGCTCAGTGGTAGAGCAGCTGATTCGTAATCAGCAGGCCACGGGTTCAAATCCCGTCATCGGCTTTGATTAAGTAAAGTGTGACATAAATGAACCTTGTAGCCAATTAGGGTAAAAACTTTGCTTAAATTTTTGTGTGAGACTTGATGTTTACCCTATAGAAGTATAAACATCAATAAAATCTAAATTTATGTTTCATAAACTCTCAAATTCCAGCTATAAGTCTTCAGAAAACCTCTCTGTCCCTGGAATCTATTTGCCTATGTTCAATTGTTTTTTACTACGCTTTAGTATCTTCCAAAGAGCCTTTATATGTTGGTAAGCTTCATGGGGAGGTATTTTTCCACTTTTGACTAAATTAGAGATATAGTTAATGCGCTGGCTAAATTCTTGCAAATTAGCATTAAAAGCTAGATTTTCAGGCTTAGTCTGCCCATAGTAGCGACTACGAGCATAAAGAAAATCATTTTTGTTAACCAATATGTTTTATCCTATTTATTAATTTTTAATTAAATTGACAATAAAAATCGAGCTAAGTAATGAAAAAAATATTTTTTTTAATAAAACAAAAACAGCAGGGCTAACGAATCTCAACTCTAGAGGTTGTATACATAAGGATTATAATTCCACCCAATTTTGACATTGAGTAAACCTAATCCTTTATGGAAACAAGTTTGGCAAGAAAATGCGTTAACCCTACTGGAAACTGACGTACTCACTATAAATTTATACCGTCCAACTATCCTGTCTTCCTAGGGTAAAAAATCATAAAAAATCAGGTATTTGCTTTAAACGAAAAAATTGTTGCTTTTGGAGTATTGCATAATTGGTGGAATTTATGCGATCGCACTCACTCACGCCCATATAGTCAAGCAGGATAATTTTCACAAAAGTTTTGCAGTAAAGATATGCAGTTAGCGATCGCGCCTAAATGAGCAATTTCATAGCCATGAGTGTTTTGGGTAGGAAATGCCAAGCAAGCCGCACGCCCTACATGACCAAATTTCATGGCAATTGAAGCATCGCTACCAAACTGACTCAAAATAGTGAGTTGCACTGGAATCTCTATCTGCTTGGCACAATTGCATAGTTGCCCATTTAAAGCCTCATCATATATGCCATAGGCATCCTGAGAGAGAATCACTGGGCTTTTACCATCCTCAATCGGATATTCGCTAGATAAAGGGCAAATTTCCAAAGCAATCAAAGCATCCAATACCTGATTTTGGGTGAAAAATAGCGCCCCGATCGCGCCTACTTCTTCTTTGGCTGAGGCGACTAAATAAACATCGACTGCTGGTTGTTTGAGTTGTTGCGCTAGTGCTAGCAGAATTGCTACAGAAGCTTTATTATCCAGAGTGTAACTGGCGATGTGATCCTTTAATCTAATGGGGCGCTTGCGATGTTTACCAACTACCATTCGCGTTCCGGGACGAATGCCAGCTGCTTCTAACTCAGCAGTGGTACATTTGGTTTCAATCCAAGCATTTTCCCACTTGATGCTAGTATCTTCCTGCTGGACTTTTTGAGGCGACTCATGAGAAACATGACGAGAACCAAAGCTGAGAATACCGCTAATAGTATCGGCATCGCCCAATAAATCTACAACACCTTCACCGTAAATCCACGGGTAAGAACCACCAAGTTTGCGGACTTCTACGCGTCCTTCATCGCCAATATTTTTGACAATCGCACCAATTTCGTCTTTATGAGCAGTAATCGCAATTGCTCTGTCAGGATTTTTACCAGGAATTTTGGCAATGATATTATCAGCGCGATCGCTCCATACTTCTACACCCAGTTTGGCAAATTCTTGCAGTAAAAATTGGTTAATTTCGGTTTCTACACCACTGGGAGAATGATGCATCACCAATTCTGCAATTATTCTGAATAAATGCTCGTAATCCCACATAGAGCTATGATTTTAAGCTAACAATTAAGTATAAAGATTTTTACGGACAATCACATATTCAAAGGTCAAAATGCAAGCAATATCCAGGGCCAAGCCAAACTTTTTTCAGCAGCCTACCTTTGCTTCTGTAAAAGAAGAACGTCTGCATCGCAAGCAACGCCTAGCAGCAGCATTCCGCCTCTTCGCCCGCTTTGGATTTGATGAAGGTATTGCAGGTCATATCACTGTCCGCGATCCAGAAAATCCCGAGCAATTTTGGGTTAATCCCTTAGGAAAACACTTCGGTTTAATGCGCGTGAGCGACCTGATTTTAGTAAACCAGAAAGGCGAAATTGTCGAAGGCGATCGCCCCATCAATGGCGCAGCTTTTGCGATTCATTCCCAAATCCATGCAGCGCGTCCTGATGTAGTAGCCGCAGCTCACGCCCATTCGGTCTATGGTAAAAGTTGGTCTAGCCTTGGTCGTCTGCTTGACCCCTTAACCCAAGATGCTTGTGCTTTCTACCAAGACCATAGTCTATTTGATGACTATACAGGGGTAGTTCTCGAAGTTGCCGAAGGTAAGCGAATAGCCGAAACTTTAGGCCAAAATAAAGCCATAATTCTGAAGAATCATGGCTTATTAACAGTTGGTCATTCAGTTGATGAAACTGCTTGGTGGTTCATCACAATGGAGCGTTCTTGTCAAGCCCAGTTACTCGCTGAGGCTGCTGGTAAACCTCATCTGATTAGACCAGAGTCAGCTACCTTGGCACATCAGCAAGTAGGCGGGCATGATTTAGGCTGGTTTAGTTTTCAACCTTTGTATGAGTTGATTGTCCAGCAGGAACCAGACTTACTGTCTTAAGCAGAGATTGTTTGCGTTTGCGCTTGAGCAAGGCTGCTGCACCAAAAGCACCAATAGCCACAGTCCCCAATGCTGTAGAGGGTTCGGGGACTGGCTGCATGGATTTTTCAATTTGCTGAAAGGCGTAATCTCCTAAGACTTTATGAGCAGCAGTTGTGGGATGAAGCCCATCCCAAAAGAAATATTGATTTTGGATGCTTGGGTCAGCTGCACAGGATGGATCAACTAAGCAAGGTTTAGCTACTTCTTTGAAACCATATTTGACACCCTGCATATTTTTTGTATCGTTCATAATATCTGTAAATACAGAATTAGCATCCAGACTGATGAGTTTGACATCAGGATTGAGGACTTTGTTTAAATCAGCGATCGCATCTGATAAATCAGAGTTATGCTCTTTAGTCAAATCTGTCAGGGATTGGGAAGTACCATTAGCAACAGGGAAAGTTGGATCTAAATTTTGAGCGCGAGGTAGCTGTCCTAAATCTGGTAAGTTAACTACCAGAATATTTTTAGCACCAACATCAGCTAGAGATGCGATCGCTAATTTTAAACTGTTAATTGTTGTTGTTGGATCGGTAAAAGGTTTGAAATAATTGGGATCAGCATTCGTCGGTAAATAATCATTCGCACCAGTCCACAATACATAAAGTGCGTTTGAGTCAGCATTTTTAGTTTGCAAAAGTGGTGTTGTAAATGCTGCAATCTGCTGTTGAAAGCCAGGTAGGAAAGGCGAGATAGTATTTTTATCTATAGAAGTAGCTCCACCAAAAGCATAGTTAATGCCGTTTTTCGGCGCAACACCCTTGGCAACATCAGTAACAAGAGTCGGAGAACTATCTAGTTGCAGCTTCTTAGCCAGCTGATCTATCCAGATAGGCCCATTGGAAAAGTTTCCGTCAACGTAAGGCGGTGGCGGAAATCCTACTCCTGTATTGGGGTCTATAGTCGAGTTGTAGACATTACCTGCATCTGAAAGACTGTCCCCAAATACGTAAATCCCACTAAATTGTGCAGCAGTTGCTCTCAACGGCAACATAAAAGAGAAAATAATAAAGCCTGCTGCGACAAAGCGTTTTTTCATGATCGTGCAACTCTGGTTATAATTTGGTACTTCTTAATTAAAAAATGCCAAGTTTCTCAATAGATTTACTGGCATAGGTTTGAAGTCTGGCAAAAATCCAGCTTTGACTTCAAATCTTCAAACTCATTTACGTGTTTTTAATGAGACAATCTAAAATTTTTATTACTTCCAAAATATAAGCTAAAAATGCTGTAAGTGCCTAAATTCACTGAATTTTTATATACGGACTACATTTTTTTTACAAAAAATTTTTAGACTTTCATGCCAAATATCAGTACAGTTTGTAGCCCGCATGGTAAAGTGAGCCATCTTACTTAAGTAAGACATGAATCGGCAATCAAGTATCAATTTTGGGGACGCTTTAACTTCAAAGCATCAACAGCCGATATTCCTTCACCCTGAATGCCGAAGTACCACAAAGCCGCCGCCGCTTCAGCACGAGTTACAGGCTTTTTCGGCTGGAATAGGGTTGTATAGCCAAATACACGGCGAATATTTGATTGTTCGCCATTTTGGTAATCAGCAACTACTGCTCTTAAAGCTTTCGGGTCAATTTTCCCTGCATCTTGGAAACCCCAAGTTTGCCTCACTACCTCTAAATTCGCTGATGGTAAAGCTTGGCGGGTATCTAAAGGTAATTTCCACAGTAGCAACTGCTCCCTTGTTAGCGGTGCGTCAGGACGGAATAAAACTGCTGTGGTATCCCCAGATAAAGAACTAGGAATTAATCCGGCTTCTGCTAATCCTTGAATCACAGGAAAATCAGAGTCTTTGGCAGACACATCACTAAAAGCAGGTTGAGCGCTTTCCGATACTAAGCGAATCTGTTTAGCTGGATTGTTAGCATACATGGCATTATTAGCAGCCACTAACCAACGAGCATATTCCCTACGAGTGATGGTTTTACTAGGCGCAAATAGGTTGCTTGTCGTATTGGAGTTGCTCTTATTAACTGAAGATTCTGGCGATAAAACTCCTAATTTTGCTAAATCTTGAATGTGTTGCCGCAGTTCTTGGGGTACTTTATTCAAATCGCTAAATTCTTGAGCTTCCCTGGTAACTGTCGCCACCTGTTGGCTATTAGATGTATTTGCTGGCTGTGTCGCCACATTTGCAGATAGTACAGGGCCAATAAATTCTGGATTACCAGGTTGGGGAATATCGTTAGAAGTTGTGGTGCTAGTATCGCTAGGATTATTAGTTGCCGTAGGTTGTGCCGTGGCTGTAGCTGCAGGAAGATACTCAATTAGTAATTCAGTGGCTGTTTGCGGCTGATTTGGTGTAGGGTTAGTTACTGATTGAGCTTGAATAGAAACTTTCACCTGCACATTATTGCGCTGCGCCTCAAAAACACCTCCCAAATCATCTGCGGGTTGCTGTGAAATTTGCCAATTATTCGCTTGCAATTGTTCGCGGTAGAAGTTGGCAATAAAATTGCTAGGGTCAGAACTTAGCCAGCGGGTAGATGTTCTGTTTTCTGTAGCGCTAGGTGGTGTAACTGCTTCTAATTTGGCATTAGGATATAACGGAATATCTTGCGGAAAATCAGTTGGCAATTTAACTTTTGATGCGTTCTGTTGTGCTTGCTGTTGGCTATCCTTAGCTTCTCCAAACACAACTGGGTTATTTTGCAACTGAGGATCAGCCGCCAATGATTGCTCAAGGTTTTTGGCAGTGGGATTGTTGGCACAGGCTGTTAACGAAGTGAGTAAAACAGCCAAACTCAGAAATATAGCCGGACTTTTACAGGGCAGCACAGGAAATCACAAATCTAGTGTCAATTCCTACCCTAGCGCAGACTGTGAACTCCAGTTCAAATTTGAGTATGAAATTTCACGGAGAAGATTTTTAAGATTTGATTTATTGATGCATAGGTAGGGATTTCCCTGTTCTCTGTTAATTTTGTTAAAAATTCCAGCTTAACTGTCTCAAAATTGCAAACCGCAGTAGCCGCAGAGGAAAGTTAGAACCTTGGATAACTTTCACTCGCAGAAAGCGTCCAGTTCCCAAACGGGCAATACCCTTAAGCCTTGCCCAAAATCTTACCCTAAACAAGTTGAGTTTACTATCTTTGACAGCATACAAGGGCATAAAGGCAAGTTTACCGTAGAGGACATCAGCGCGATGAGTTTTACTGAGATTATTTTTGTAATGCTCTAAATTTGGTAAACCTCCATGTTCGCCATAGTTCCGCCAAGGAATATAGTTTTTCAGACCTTTACCTCGGAGAAAACTATCAATAGTTGAGTCCCAACTAGAATAGTTAGTTTCTCCTACATTGGTGCGAATTTCCTCAGCCAGTTCTAGTAAGTACCGCGCACTTTCAGAATTTACAATATATGCAACTGCTGAAGTAGAAAACCCTTCAGCATAGCCATCAGGTGAGACGTAATATATCTGTGGTGCACAAGTGTATAGCCAGCTAATACCTACATTATTTTGGTGAGGATTAAAGGGTAAAGGTAGCTTACCAAAATTAACTACTGGTACAAAGTCTGCTTCAATAATCATTGTTGGTTGAGTCTCTTGCATCGCTCTTTCCCAAGCTGTGCGATGGTTTAAAAGACACAGATAACTCCGAGAGTAATTTTGATATTCTGGTTTGCGTTCTTGTCTAAGAACTTCGCAGGTAAATCCTTCAGTTGTTAATAGTGTTTCTAAATCTTGAGTAAATTCTTTATAGGCAATAATTAAGACTTTACTAATATGCTTAACCAGGTGATTTTGACTAATTTCTTTCTTGCCTAATGTTTTAATCACCTTGATTTTTTTAGAATGAGTTTTCATAAACTGTGTAAACAAATAGTTATTAGAAAAATAATTAATTTTGGATAAATTTCATATCTTTCTTCCTATAAAAAGGACTCATTAAAATCCCTATTAATAATTCCATTTCACAGGCTGCTACAATATCAGTTTGCAATAAATTTCGATATTTAATCCAGTAAAAAACCAACTTACGTAAATCATTAGCGCTATAAATTGGCAGAGCAAATGGTTTTAACCAAGCAGGAAAGTCTAACATTCTAATATGATGACGACTTAGACCAATACCTCGCATTAATTTAATTAAATACTCTTTCTCCAGACGCTCTTTGGGAATACGATGGTATATTTTCATTTCTGGTGTGTACCAAATTTCCCAGCCAGCTTTTCTAATATGTACTAGGGCTTCTAAATCTTCAGACGTAACAAAGGAATCATCTGAACGTCCACAAAAAAACAGTTGTTTAGGAACATTTTCCATCCAGGCTTGTTGACGAACAACTAATCCAGCGCCTGGAGGTAACATTTTTCTAACAGTGTAATTATTTTGATGGTTATTATAGCAAAAAGATTTATTACCTTCTACAATAGCTAAAAAACGAGCTATTCTATCAAAATTATTCGGGGGAATTACTTCATAATCTGCCTTGATTTGACCACCGTAAGCTCCAGCTTGAGGGTGATTTTTACCAAAATTATAGGCAGATGCTACCCAATTAGGAGTAGGTAAATTATCATCATCGAGAAACCCAACTAATGTACCTTCAGCTTCTTGAATAGCACGCTCTCGTGCATAGCTTAATCCTTGTTGGGTTTCTAAGTAATATTTAAGTGGGTAAGCATCAGGCCAATTGGCTTGATATTCTTGAACTACTTTAGCTGTATTATCTTTGCTATTGTTATCAATAACTAAAATTTCCCAAATTATTGGTTCAGTTTCTAGAGCTAATTGCGCGGTATATGCACAACAATCTTTAAGCTTATCTAAAACATCTGGTAAACGTTTTTCGCCATTAAATGTACATATAGCCACGCTAAAGTTAATCATAATTTTAATGACCAAAAATTTAAGCAGAAATTATATCTTTGATTAAATTTTTAGTCACTATTAATATCAATGTCACCAGCAAAAATACTGAGGCAATCTTTAGGATTACAAAATGTAACAGCTATCATCAATTGCTGCTGTATTTGTCCAAGTCATTAATTTGGGGTGAGGGAAACTGATTTAAAACTCGCCACAGCACAGTGTAACTGCCATCAGCACGACGACGAACAGGACGAAAGGCTAAAAGTATATCACTGCTATGTAGTTGTGGTGCTTGCCCTAAATATTGCCGTTCTTGGGGTGAAAGTTTTCTATTGTTCAAAATAATATCTGGTAGCTGGAATTGTAGCGATCGCACTAAGTAAGTATGGTTTAATTGAGCTTGAGCGCTCGCCAAAATCACTTGGTTTAAATTCCAGTTCTGGTCTTTACCAGTTAAAAAGCGTCGCCGTTCTACTTGTAAGTCATCTAATTGCTTAGGCGGTTGGTAATTGAGGAAAAATTCTCTGGTCGGTTTGGTCACAGTTTGCAACCGAGAATCTAACTTAGTCAGAGGGATATCGCCCAGATCCACCATAAAGCTGTAATCTACACCTTGATGTCCTAAGGCAAAGCGATCGCCAACTAGTTGAAGTGCTAGACTGGGAGTAAATCCGCCTTGAGTATCACCCAACAAAGGGAAAGGATAGCGTTCACTGACAGTAGGTGCCAAGCGGTTCTGGATAGTATCAAGCGGACGCTGGTAAGCCGAATCAAGTAAAACGCGGAAAATCCCAGTCCGAGGCAATTTCAAAAAGGCAGCGTAAATTTGAGGTTCTTGGGGATCGATGTCGTAACTAAAGTGGTCAAGTACCGCAGAAGTTTCCTGAGGATTGGTAAATTGATTTTTTAGAGGGAATTCCACCTGGGCTGCGGTTAAAAATTTCTTCGCATCTGCCAAAATTGTCAGCGCTTCAGCAGGAGGTGCGATCGCAGGTTGTGCAAGTGGTACATAGTCTGCTATTGCAGTTTTTGCAGTTCTACCGATAATAGGTAGTGGAGGTGAAACTACATTTGGTTCTTGGATGGCAAAAGGTGTCGCTAGCTTGTCCAGATTAGGAAGCTGCATCGGCGCGATCGCCAGCACAGAATCTGATTGTCGTTCTCCTGAAACCAAAGGTAGCGGTCTGACTAAGGCTAATTCCCCACGTCGGGATAATAACCGATCTAATACTGGGGTAAGTTTTAATAATTCTTGGTTAGAAGCATACAAAGAGCAGTAAATTTTTATTTGTGACTCAGTTAATGGCTCGGCTAAAAAAGATAAGTTCTCCGTAACATCAACTCTGGAAATACATAAAGTTTTGGGGCTTTTGTATTGACGGTTGAGAAAAGCGTCTACAAACTTGGTGTAGACAGTTAACTGCCCTTGAACAGATCGTATCCGATTAGCATCAGGCGTAGTCATAGCTTGCTCAATGCGGGCAATCAAATCTATCTGTTGCTGTACCATTCGGCTGGCTGCAGTATAAAAGCTTTCATTTGCCGGGACTGCTGCCAAGTTTTGATTCGCTGATAATAAAGAGCGATAATCAAGGTTTGAAAGGCTATCAGGAACAGAAACCAAGGAAATAGGTAGCAAAAAGCTGAAGAAGATGTGTCTCATCTGAAAAATGCAGGACTGATAGGTGTAGGAAAAATCTAAAATAGATATTAAATTTAAAAGAAAGAACGACCATCGACCAGCGTCAGTCCATCTTAAACTTTCTGTCAAGCGCCGCCGGGTTGTTACCAGTGCTGAAACACGATTACATGCCAGTTTCCCAAGATCAGCCGATCTATTCTGAGGCTCCACTCCAGCTGTTGCTGTTTGTTGATGGACGGCCCAAGTCCCGACAACAGGTACAGCGAATACGTGCTTACTTAAAAGAATTGCAGGCTGGGTATCAGTTTGAACTTCAAATCATTGATGTTGGACAACAACCTTATTTGGCGGAACACTTTAAATTAGTGGCAACGCCAGCCTTAGTCAAAATCCACCCGGAACCCAGGCAAATTATTGCTGGTAGTAATATCATCGGTCAACTTAAAAATTGGTGGCCGCGCTGGCAAGCTTCGGTCGATGCCTATTTAAAATTGCAGGAAGATTTACAAGAACGTCTAGAGGACAATAGCCGGGCGGTAGCACCCAAATCTACAATTAGTTCCGTTGCTGTTTCCGCCGAACTTATACGTTTGTCAGACGAAATTTTTCGTTTGAAACAGGAACAAGAGAAACTTCACGAGCAGTTGCAATTTAAAGACAGGGTCATCTCTGTACTGGCCCATGACCTCCGCAATCCTTTAACTGCTGCTGCGATCGCCATAGAAACTCTTCAATCTAACTACAATATCGAAACAGGCCAATTCCAGCGCCTCAAACCAGCAATGACGGCGCACTTACTCAAGCAAGCCCGGACTCAAACTAAAACAATTGACCGTATGATTACGGATCTTTTGCAGGTAGGTAGGGGCAATGATACAGAGTTACCAATAGTACCCCAAAAAATGGAAATCGGCAAACTCTGTTTCAGTGTATTAGAAGAATTGCGCGATCGCTACACTGCCAAATCCCAACAGATAGAAACAGATGTTCCTCAAGACTTGCCTTATGTTTATGCCGATCCAGAGCGCATTCACCAAGTGTTAATTAACCTGTTAGATAATGCCATTAAATATACGCCTACTGGTGGCAAAATTAGCGTTACAGGACTACATCGCACTACCCAAAAAGTTCAGATTAGTATTGGTGATACTGGCCCAGGGATTCCTTACGAAAACCGCGATCGCATTTTTGAAAACCACTTCCGGTTACAGCGAGATGAAGGTACAGAAGGTTATGGCATTGGTTTGTGCCTATGCCAACGGATTATTCGGGCACATTATGGTCAAATTTGGGTAGATTCTGTCCCTAATGGTGGAGCATGGTTCCACTTTACTTTGCCAGTTTATCCCTCTTAGCCATATAAATTTCAATTTGCGATTGAGTGTCTACCTTTTAAGCTTGGCCTGGGAGAAGAAACTTAGGATTGTCTATATTCAATTTGGGTATCCGCTCAATAAGTTAATGAAGTAAAAACTTTAAATATTTATTGGTTAATGGATATACAGCATTAAAACAGATAATTAAAATTTGATTTTTAAATTAAAATTTAAAAGCAAAATCCTAGAGTCAAAGCCTAGGATTGACAGACTCTCTATCAATTAATCACTTGAGAATAATACGATTTCGTCCTTCTGCTTTAGCTTGGTAAAGTGCCTTATCAGCAGTCACAATTAAATCTGAAGGTGAAGATTCCCAAGTAGGAACAACAGTTGCTACACCCATACTTAATGTGACATGTTGACTAACTTGCGAACCTGCATGAGTTATTTGCAAATTTCTCACCCCAGCTTGCATTGCAGCAGCCACATGAACTGCACCAAAAGCATGGGTATGGGGCATAATTACAGCAAATTCCTCACCACCATAACGCGCTACTAAATCATGATTTTTTTGGGCGGTATGGCTTAAAACTGCACCCACTTTTTGTAAACAAACATCTCCAGCTGGGTGACCATATTTATCATTGTAAAATTTAAAAAAGTCAATATCACATAAAATTAATGACAGAGGTGCTTCCTCTTGCGCTAAATTAATCCACTGAGTATTAAGATAATCATCAAAACGGCGACGATTAGCCAACCCTGTTAAGCCATCAACGTTGGCAATATGCTGTAAAGCTTGGTTTGCTGCTTCTAACTGTTTGTATACTTGTGCTTGTTGTAATAGTCTTCGCAAGCGTTGGCGTAAAACTGCCCAGTGGATAGGTTTAGTGATGTAATCCATCGCTCCAGCTTCAAAAGCACGATTGACAGAATCTTCGTCATCTAAACAGGTGATCATCAATATGGGAGTTCGCTCCCATAGTTTAGAGATAACCGTATTGCCGAGAGCAGAATCTGTATCAAAACTTGCTAGTGCTGACATCAAGTTATTTCTAGCAATCTTGAGCAATTGCTTACAACAAGTAAAGCCATCCATGACAGGCATGACTGCATCTAGCAAGACTATATCTGGTTTGATAGTATCGTAAGCGTCTAGACACTGTTGGCCATCATTGACTTCAACCACTCGATAGCCTTCTTGTTCCATAGCTTTACGCAACAGCACTCGCATGGTCTTGTCATCATCAGCCACTAAAATTAGTGGCGGTTGCTTAGAAAGAGGAAATGGGCTTATGCCTGACATGAGTTGCGTTCCACAGAAAATAAAAGTATCGCTAAAGGCGAACTTGAAAAGACTTCCCCTCTGAACTGAATCGCCTGTCAGCGATAGTTTTTGCGGTAGTCATTAGATTAGAGAAAACAAAAGTTTATAGTGTTCTGGTTTTTACTGGATTGTGAGAAACAGGTAAGGTTCTGCTTGTTGATGTACCAGCTTGCTAGATTTCCAGTAGTGCAAATTTTCGCTGAATCGGTATAAGTAGTGAGTTGGCAAATGAGTACGAACAAAGGTTGTGATCATAGAAGCTAAGGATACTTGCTTCCATATAAATGCCAATACTTGCAGCCACAAGGTATGCTGCTGTTGGTGCGTAAAACGTTCAATGATTTTCAGCCAAGCAAATGGTAGATTACTAGGTTGCATAGACAATTTATTAAAAACACAAAAGCAATTGCAATCTGTTGTCCAGATAAGGACATGGTCAGAAATGTATTGTTGACGTAATGAGAATTAAATCTTGAAACCCTGATAATTTCGTAGTTAGCCACAAAAGGATGATTGTGGGCTAATCTTGAAACCCTTATGGCATAAGAGGCGTTTCTAATTCACATTAGGCGTACTATTTATATTTCCCTAGACCTGAAGTCGAATTGCCATTTTCCGGAAAACTTCTAATATCCACCCTCTTTTTTAGTTATACAGTAATTTTTAGCACTCAGCATTTATTGGCAACCCATAGAATGCTTCAAAAAAAATATCAAGATAAATCCTGAAAATACCTGTTTTCAAAGTCTATAGGTCTGAGATGATCTCTTCAGAGTTTTTTATCGTAATATTGCTATAAAAGGTGGATTATAAAAATATATATATTTACCAATATTTTGCTTTATCTAAGTGTAAATACGCAAAAAACTAAGAGCAAACAAATCAAATATAGTTGGGCGATTGAGAATAGGCGATCGCACATCAGCAGCATTTGTCACATTCGCCAGGAGATAGGATTATACAGCCGATTCCAGGTACATAAAGTACAAGGGTAAGAGTAAAGCTATGTTCCCTACAATTATCTGTGCCTCACAAAGTTCCTATCTGCTGTATTTTGAAAATATGATGCACTTTTGAATATTGCCACTAATCTACTCAATTAAAATAAAAGTAAAGATGAAATAACATAGCTCATAGCCTCATTAGGCTTAATTCCATTTATTCAAAAAACCAACCTTTAACAGCAAACACCAGTAATCTCAATGCCCAATCCATTAATGTATTTACAGGATAATTATGTTGTCCTAGAAACTAACCAACCAGAACAGTTTTTAACTGCATCGGAGTTATTAGAAAAATTGAAGTTAGTTGTCCGAAACATCTCTGTTGAGGATTTACCGCCGGATATGCAGAAAATTGATGGGGTGGAGGCACGAGCCCAGTATTTAATCGATACTAGCTGCGAATTGGATTTAGGCCCTGGTAAATATTTACAGTGGTATGCAGTACGCTTAGAAAAGTAAGTTGTAGCCACAATATTTTTAATAAAAATCAGTGGTAGCTGTAAACTTCCACTGATTGAAAATCACTAAATTTTTGATGTAGTAAAGCTTGTCTGGAAATTATGAATTAGTAGTTGTAGTAATCAGCGCCAGTTCAATTTTATCTTCCTCTGGCTGTGTAATTTGAATCTCAACCCCAGGGCCAAAATATTTGAGCATTTTTTCCTGTTTTTCCTGCCAAGAATCAATTGGCAGCAGTGGCGAATCAAATTCTAAAATTAAAGTGTAAGCTCCATTGATTGTCTTTTCTTTTAATCCTGTAACGATTGGTGTGTCTTCGTCTGTTTTACCTAAACCGAGGAAAGAGAGTGCCCTATCGAGATGGGCGTTTTGCCCATAGCAATAGCGGGTGATATCTTTACGGATTTTAGTTTGAGTCACAGTGGCTTGTTGTTCGCGCAGTGCCAAAACTTCAGGAGTAGTAGTTTCGCTAAAGGGTATAGGCTTCAGTTCATTGGCTTTGAGCGCTAATCCCCCTAACAATAAGGGAAAGCCGTAAAAAAATCCCACAAGATTGAGTGTGGCATTATCAGCCGCGTAAGCGACAAAACCAACAATGGTTAGGATAGCACCGACAGTTAAACCGATGGTTCCCAAAGAAATTTGGCGTAGCATGAGCTGAGATTGTATAAATTCTTAAAACATTAATTTTATTATCATCGGTTATTTGTGCCCTACTCAGACGAACTAAAAATCAGCTACTGGGTAGGGCCTTTGTGGGATGGGTTGCAATACTACAAGGGATAGCGTTTTGAACTCAAAATTGGTTTTGGGGAAAAGGTTAAAGGTTTTTTATTTTCCCTTTTCCCATTCCCCTTTTCCCTTTAACCGACAAGTATTGGCATGGGTTGTGTATCGCACAATCAAGGCGGGCTGGCCCACCCCACAAAAGTTTGATTAAATTTAAGATGTAAATTTGGTGTGTTTTAGCTTATTAGCTGTTTACTGTTGACTCCAGAGAAAGATTTTCCTGTATGTCATGTTCAGTAACTCGTTCCCTAGTCCAGCTATCGATCGCATCACCCAAGGCGGTAGTTAAATTATTGCGGGTTTGAGCGTGGTTGTCTTGCTCAGTTTTCAAAGCTTGCAACAAGCGATCGCGTTCTTTAATGACTGTAACTAATTTCGTTTTCAAATCATCTACCGATTTTATCTGTGATAGTTCCTGTTGGATCGCTGTGACTGCTGTAGCATCGGGGAGTGCGTCTGTGTCTAAACCTTGAACTCTTTGTAGTTCAGCTTTTAGAGATGCGATCGCCTGTTGCGATAACTGCGTATCTGTACGACGTTGTTCTGCTTCGGTGTTATAGAGTTTACGCCATTTTTGGGCACTTTCCCAGGCTGCATCGCGATCGCGCTGAAGTTCTGCCATTTGCTGTTTGAGAGATTGGATTTCACTCAACCATTGCGTTGTTAAGTCTTGACTCATAGCGATTGTTGATTGGTTAATAGTCATTAGCTATTAGTTATCAGCAAAACGTAAAAGTCAAGAGTCAAAGGTTAAAAATAAAAGGGAATAGGGCATTGGGCATTGGGCATTGGGCATGGGTAATTGGTAATTGGGTGTTTGGTGTTTGTTATTTCCCCTTGTCGCCAGTCCCTAGTCCCCAATCCCCAGTCCCTAGTCCCCATTACCCCTTATCCCCAGAGGGGGCCCCGAGTTCCCCAGTCCCCAACAATCATGTACCAATCTCGGTTTATCCGCTTCTTTCGCCACCTTACCTGGCGTAACTTGAAGAAAACTTTTGCTAGGACACTCGAAAGGCGACTTTTAGGACTGTCCTCGGAAATTGCTTTCAACGCCATGTTATCGCTGTTTCCAGCAATATTGGCTTTCTTTACAGCTATTGGCTTATTTGCAGAATCCTTGCAAGATACTTTTAAACAACTGGCAGCGCTAGTTAGTCAAATTGCACCGGAAGAAGCGCTGGTACTGATTCGGGATTTTGCTTCTCGAGAAATCGCTCACTCCAAAAATGGTAGCTTGTTCTCTATCAGTTTTGCGATCGCAATTTGGACTGCTTCGGGTGCGGTAAGTACGGCGATGACAGCCTTAGATCAAATTCATCAAATTCCCCCAGAAAAAATGCGTCCTTTTTGGAAAGCCAAGCTGGTTTCTCTGGGGTTGACAGTCGGTACTATGTTGCTTTTAGTATTGGCTTCATTTTTAGTTTTTATCAGCGACCTACTCTTGGCAATGGTAGTCAGCGAAAATAATGCTTTAATCTTTTTATTTGATATTTGGCAACTTTTACGCTGGCCTTTAGCTTTAAGTATTGTTGCTTTTACCTTTGGCTTTGTCTATCGCTATGGCCCCAGTATCTGGACTCCAGGTATGCCAATGATGCCAGGAGCTAGTTTAGCAGCTGTTTTTTGGGCAGTTTTGTCGGCTTTATTTCGACTTTATGTAGCTAATTTTGGTAACTACAATAAAGTATATGGTGCTGTTGGGGCTGTGATTGTCTTAATGCTTTGGTTATGGATGAGTGCGGTTGTGCTACTGGTGGGCGACCAATTAAACGTTACAGTTGGTGAAGATATGCAGTTCCGCAAATCGTCAAAATTGATTAAACAAAATTAATTATTTAATAGACAGCAGTAAAATACTTAACTATTCAAATTCAATCAAGCGATCGCACTCATGCCTGATTCACCTTCTCGCTATCCGATTATTGAACCTGATGCTAAGGATCCGACCGTAAGGCGGTTGCGTCAACTAAGTAGAATTTTAGATAATGCTATTACTATTCCCGGTACACAGGTTGGTGTTGGGATAGATCCAATTTTAGGATTATTACCTGTTGGCGGTGATTTTTTAGGTGTAATGCTTTCTTGTTACATTGTTGTGGAAGCCGCACGCTTAGGCGTACCAAGAGCAACCATTGGCAGAATGGTTTTTAATATCATTGTAGATGGGTTAGTAGGCTCTTTCCCCATGTTGGGAGACTTGTTTGATTTTGCTTGGAAAGCAAATACTCTGAATATTCAGCTTTTAGAAGATAACTTAAAGTTTTCTAGCCAAACTCAAAAAGCCGACAGATTATTTATCTTTGCTCTAGTAGCTGGATTATTGGTGATTGCCATTGTCTTAGTTGTCTTACCTGTGATACTAATTAGATTGCTGTGGCAAGCCATCACTGGTGGCTAATTTAGATATTAATTACAGTAATGAAAGATTGGTGGCAGGCTACTTTTCCTCAAGGGCGACAAAGGTTAATTATTACTGATACTAAAGGTTATCCTGTACATATTGCTTATGGTGAAAAAGGTACAGGTAAGTCACTCATTTTATTACATGGTATGGGCAACTGGAGCTATAATTGGCGTTACAGTATAGACCCATTGTCGAAACATTTCCGGGTAATTTGTTTTGATGCCAAAGGCTTTGGTTTCTCTGAAAAACCTGTATTTAGAAGAGAAGATAACGGTCATCAAGTTCTAGAATTAGCACGCATAATTCAGGAATTATGTGATGAACCGCCAGTGATTGTAGCAGAATCTTTAGGTGCTTTAGTTTCTCTTTCTCTGGCTCAAGAATATCCTGAATTAGTAGGGCGATTAGTAGTAGTAAATGTGCCAATTTTTGCAGAAAAATTGCCACATTGGGCAATGTGGATATTGTCACAAACACCGCTAGAACTTATCCAAACAATTGACAGCTTACGGCTAGCATATTTCTTCGCACCTCTATTTAGAGAAATTATGGCAATAGAGCGGCGACAGGTACTATTCGATCCATCAGTATTAACCCAAGAAGATATTTATTGGATATCCTACCCATTTATTGAAATTCCTGGGACACTCGTAAAAGTTGCAGAAGACTTACAAATAGCAGCGAGAGAAATTGAGCATTGGCAAACCCAGAAACCAAATATGCTCAGTACAATTCAAAAAAAGTTAAGTAATATTGAATGTCCCACTCTAGTTTTATGGGGTGAGCAAGATAATTGGTTTCCTGTAACTCATGGAGAGAAACTGTATAGATGTCTCCCCAACGCGAAGTTAAAAATTTTGCGTAACTGCCGTCATGATGCCGCAATTGGTTCTGCAAAGGAAGTCAATGCAGCGATTGTAGAGTTTTTGGCAGAAACCAGCTTTTTGTAGAGTTGGAAAGTGCAAAATACGCTGTATTTATCCAAGCTGCCAAGGTACTGTGTGCGATCGCTTGCGTGGAAAACTAGAAAAAGAAGGAATCAATATTCGCGCTGGTTCAATGTCTGGTTTAGCTGAGGAAGCACCCCAAGCTTACAAAGATGTTAGCTGTGTTGTTAATGTTGTTCACAATGCTGGTATTGCTCGTAAGGTAGCACGCCTCAAACTTGTAGCTGTAATTAAAGCCTGATACCCATCAATAAGTAGAGGGGTCTAGTTATTAGCAACCAGACCCCTCATATCTGTGAGCCAATTTGATCCAACATTGCCTCCATAACGAGTTTATGTTTACAGGTCTTGCATTTATACCTAAACCTCCCGTAGTCGCTTCTTCCTAAGCTATGGGTTGGCATGAGTCTTAATCAAAGACTTGCGATCAGGGTGTCGCCACGTTCACCTATTTGAGAGGTTCTCTGCAATTCCACTATTATATTAGCACAGTTTTCTATAAGTGAAAGGAAAATTTTTAGATTTTCAGCTATTAGAAATCTGCTCTTTTTTTGCAGTTTTTGCATTTAGCTATCTCTCGGATTGTCAGCGTGACTACATGAGAATTTTACGGACTTTTGTTAAGAAAAACGAAAAATAATCAAGCTTAACTAATAAATCTTACTATTTTTGTTAAGCTAAAGACATTAAGCATCTACTATGAAAATTGAGAGTTTTTAGCTTTCTTGTAACCCTTACCCGGTAAAGCATAGGGTACGTTATGTGTTTTTCTCAGGTTAGGTTTCTACCTGACTTGGAAGAGACTACTTACCCTCAGAATAGTTGCTGCGATCGCTTAATAATTGCTGTTTAATACAATCCGCCTGATTTCATCAAAAGCCGTCAATTTATTGATGCTCAGTTGGCAATTGTTTACCGCTAACTGAGGCAATTAAAAAAATTTTGTTTGTAAGCTCAATACCTCACCAGCGCTAATTTTATTTTTTACCCAGTCTTCAATGCAGATGCAGTGAAAATCTAACAGCCAGGTGAATAAATACTGAGAATGTGAATATTTTTGCCATCGAAAGACGGCAATCAAAAACCATATCGCCGAAATCAAGAAATATCAAGATTACCAGAGGAGTCAGAAATGGAAATCTTTGATTATGTGATTTTAGGAGCTGGGTTAGGTGGACTGTCAGCAGCAGCCTGTTTAACCAAGCAAGGATACCGTGTAGTAGTTTTGGAGAAACATTACTTACCAGGTGGCTGCTGTCATACCTTTGATTATGGAGAATACAGCTTTTGCGCGGATGTGCATTATATTTCTCAATGTGGTTCAGGTAAGACTATCAACCAATTTCTCAATTACATCGAACGGGATGTACCCTTTAACAGTCTCGATCCAAACTGTATTGACCGAGTAATTACACCAGAAGCGAATTTTGCGATTCCACTAGGATGGGAAAATCTGCGTCAAGCCTTGCTGACTAGCTTTCCTGAAGAACAACGAGCTATTAACCGCTACTGTGATGAGATTAAACAAATCCATCAAGAAATTCGCAGCTTAGTCCAAGAAGTACGTTGGTTTGACCGTAAATGGTCGGATTGGTTGAAGTTACCAAAATACTGGAATCTTTTTTGGAAGCGGAATTGGACTCTACAAGATTTATATAACTATGTTGGCTTGTCGCCAAAACTGCAAGCTGTATTAGCAGGACAAAGTGGTGATTATGCATTACCACCTAAAGAAATTGCTCTACTTACCCATACTTCCTTAGTTTGGGACTATTCCGAGGGAGCCTACTATCCAAAACACCACTTCAAACACTTTGTAGATAGCATTACCGAAGCAATCACAGCTGGTGGAGGCGTAATTCAATACTCAACGCCTGTAGAACATATTCAAGTTAGTCACAACACCATCCACAGCGTCATTGCTGATGGTATCACCTATAGCGCGCGTCAAGCTTATATCAGCGACCTAGACCCGAAATTAACAGTAGAGTTGATGCATGATGTTGAAGCCTTGAGCCACAAGGAACGTCAACGCTTAACAGACTACGAATATTCAGCTAGTGCATTTAATATCTACTTAGGTTTAGATAGCCGCTTCGAGCCAGAACGCTATGGAATTGGTAACTGGAATATCTGGTACTATCCTACAGGCGACCTCAACAGAGAATATCAACAACAATTAGCAGGAGACCTCAGCCACCCGTGGATTTTCCTCTCTTGTCCGACAATGAAGTCTCAGGAAGCAGGGATGGGGCCACCAGGGCATCATATTCTAGAAATTGCTACAGTCTGCCCATATGAACCTTTTGAATACCTACACAAACACGACCCTAAAGGCTATAAAGCCAAAAAGCGGGAAGTTTATCAGCAAGTAATGACCAGTGTTCGCGATTTAATTCCCGATGTAGATAAATATGCTCGGATGAAAATTTACGGTACACCTACCACCAGTGAATTTTATCTCGGACAACCCCAGGGTAATATTTACGGTGCGAAATTAGTACCCAAACAAGTAGGCTTAGAACGCCTGGGATATACAACAGAATTGCCGAATCTGTTCTTAGTAGGTGCGAGTGCAGGCTATCCCAGCGTACCTGGCGTAATTGGTAACGGTATAGATGTAGCAGAATTGCTGACTGGACAATCCGTACGGCGGAGAATTGAAACACCGAAGCCGTTGGTAGCTGCGGGATGAGGGAGATGGGGAAATAACAAACACCAAAGACCAAACACCTAATTACCAATTACCAATTACCAATTACCAATTACCAATTACCAAATTTTGAGATTTTGGTATTGAATGAGTTGGGATATAAATCCGCAACTCATTCAAATTACGAATTACGAATTACGAATTACGAATTATTTAAAAAGTTGGCTTTTCAAAAAACAACACAGACAATAAAAAATCCATCATAAAAATTGATACCCAAGTAGTTACAACTGCTGTGGTGGCTGATTCTCCGACTTCTTTTGCTCCACCTCTAGTAGTTAAACCCCAACTACAACCATTGACAGCAACTATAGCTCCAAACAGAAAGCCTTTGAGTAAAACAATCCATAAATCTGCAGGGGTTAAAAAACTTCTGACTGACTCTAAAAATGTCTCTGGCACAATCTGATAAAACTGCGATGCGGCGAAAATTCCACCAATAATGCCAGTCAGTAACCCAAAAATTGTTAATAGTGGTGTCATCAAACAGCAAGCAATGACTCTAGGAAGTACTAGATAATCAATTGGATCGGTTCTCAGCATATGCAGCGCATCAATTTGGTCTGTGACTCGCATTGCACCTATTTCTGCTGCGAAGGCTGAACCTACTTGTCCGGCGATGATACTAGCAGACAAAATGGGAGCCAATTCTCTGCAAAAAGCCAGTGCAAAAGCTCCTCCTACGGCACTCACAGCACCAAACTGCACTAATTCTCTGGCTGTTTGGATGGTGAAAATCATACCTGCAAAGCCGCTTACAAGAAGAACCGGACACAGAGAAGCTGGCCCAGCAGTTACCATATGTTCCAGAATTTTGCGGTGATAAGTCTTTCCTTGGAGCAAATGTAGCAAAACTTGCCCAAAAAGCAGAAATACAGAAAAATAGCGCCCAATAGAAAATTGTTTAAAATTTTTTCTATGTTGTACTTTTACTACCATTTACTATCCCCTCACAACCTTGATTGTGGAAAATTCGCTAGACTGAAAACTTGCTAGATGCAAGAGACTGAGGGAAAAATCTGATTTTAGGCATTCAACGTAATGAGATAACAAAGCAATGTAGTAATTGCTAAAGACGCTTAAAGAATATCTAATTCTAGCTGCTTGTGTCCATCTTTAGGCCTATGCGCTTTGGGTGAAGGCGATCGCATTTCATACGCTTAGGTAAAAGGGAAAGGTTTAATGCACCCTTAACCTTTTCACCTTAGTCTTTTTGCTCAAACTCAAAGAAATAATGAAAAGTGGTTATCCGTAACCTATCGCCAACCTACTATCAGGTTTGCTACCCCCTTAGGGAAAATAAAATAGAAATAAACACTCAAAAATGAACCAGGTAGACTACCTCCGGATTAGCTTAATCGATCGCTGCAATTTCCGGTGTCAATACTGTATGCCAGAAGGCGCAGAAATCGACTATATTCTCAAACAACAACTTTTAACTGATGAGGAACTGCTTACCCTCATTGCAGAAGTATTTATCCCTGTAGGCTTTACTCGTTTTCGGTTAACTGGTGGGGAACCTTTATTGCGTCCCCATGTGGTGGAATTGGTGAGGGCGATCGCATCTTTTTCCCAAACTCAAGATTTATCGATGACAACCAACGGGTTTTTACTGGCCCCTATCGCCCAAAATCTCTATGATGCGGGTTTGCGACGCATTAATATTAGCCTCGATTCTCTAGAACCAGACACCTTTGACCAAATTATTGGCAATCGCGGCCGTGGACGCTGGGAGCAAGTTTGGCAAGGGATTCAAGCAGCCCATCGCGTCGGTTTCGACCCCTTGAAGCTGAATGTAGTGGTGATTCCTGGGGTAAATGACCATGAAGTGCTAGATTTAGCTGCTCTCACCCTTGACCGCAACTGGCACGTGCGGTTTATTGAGTTTATGCCGATTGGCAATTGGCAATTATTTGGCGATCGCGGATGGGTTTCTTCTGCCCAACTGCGGCAACAAATCCGCGATCGCTGGGGATTGACAGATTCTCAAGTCCGTGGTAACGGGCCAGCCGATATTTTTCAAATTCCGGGAGCCAAAGGAACACTGGGATTTATCAGTCAGATGTCAGAGTGTTTTTGTGATCGCTGTAACCGGATGCGTTTAAGTGCCGATGGCTGGCTGCGTCCCTGTTTATTAAATGAAACTGGTCAATTAGATTTAAAAACTGCTCTCCGGTCTGGTGTCAGCACCGCACAATTGCAAGAGCAAGTTAGACATTTATTAGCAATAAAACCCGAAATCAACTTTAAAGGGCGCGAATCTGGTACCACAGGCATATATTCACGTACTATGTCCCAGATTGGCGGGTAGTCATTTGTCCTTAGTCATTTGTCCTTGGTTATTTACAAAGGACAAAGCGCAAAGTCTGAGCTGAGGAAACCTCCGCTCAGAACTTTGTAAGAAGGACAAGGGACGAATGACTATTACGCTTGGCGTGAGTAGTATTCCACAACCAGCAGTTCGTTAACTTGTAGCGCCACCCATTCTCTTTCAATAACACTGTTGACTTTACCAACAAGCTTGGTTTTATCAAACTCCAAGTGACTGGGTAGGTTAGCTAATCCAGGATATTGGAGGTTGTTTTCTGCCAACTTACGGGATGCTTCTTTGTTGCGAACAGCAATTTCTTCACCAGGACGGCATTGATAGCTAGCAATATTAACTACACGTCCGTTGACAGTGATATGGCCGTGATTTACTAGTTGTCGTGCTGCGGGAATAGTGGGAGCTAAACCCAAGCGGAAAACTGTATTATCCAAGCGCATTTCGAGAAGTTGCAACAGCGCTTGTCCGGTAGAACCAGTAACTCGTCTGGCTTTACGGACATAACGTAGCAGTTGCTTTTCGGTTAGACCGTAGTTTAAGCGTAGTTTTTGCTTTTCTTCTAACCGGACAGCATACTCAGAACGCTTTTTGCGGTTTTGACCATGCTGACCAGGTGGATAAGCACGTCTAGCGCTTTTACGAGTTAATCCTGGTAAATCGCCTAAGCGGCGTACAATTCTGAGGCGAGGCCCTCTATATCGGGACATGTGTTTCCTTAATCTATTCCTGTTTCAACTTTACCTAGACATACCATTGTGGCATTCCCCCAACTTAACAAATAAAGCGATCGCTTATTTGTTTCTCAAGTCGAGGGATTCTTAGTTCGCTGAAAACCCTGGCTCTAGTAGAATGAATCTAATTAGAACAGAGGTATCTTTTCCACACCCAAGGCTTTAAGTCGGTAAAACCGACCGTAGTTAATTGAGCTTTGTTTCTCAAAGCACTACGCTACCTGCCCTAGGCATTGGTTCCCAAGCGTCAATTCCCCAGTGCCCCTAGGTACTCGAATACATGAGTTTTTGTTTTGCGGTTTCGTAGGCGACTCAATCGCTAGATTGAGTCACGTAGCATTTCTACACAGAAATACTTTTTATGTTACCTACTTAATCTTCGATCAAAATATCGTAGCACATCAACATGAGATAAATCTTGTAGCGGGGTGAGGTTATTGGTAATGGGTAATGGGTAGTGGGTAATGGGTAGTGGGTAATGGGTAGTGGGTAATGGGTAATTCCTCCGCTACTTACTCATCCTCCTCATCTCCTGGCTATGCTAGTAAAATTCCCTATATTAAGGAGGATTGAGCGCGGTTCTTGAGTTAGCATAGCCATTGGGTGTTTGGTGAACGGAATATTCAGGAGTAAAAATTTATGAGCAAAAAAGGCGGTTCTAAGTATAGGATGTTGTCAACTAAAACAATTAGATGGACAGGGCCAGTTTTAGCGATCGCTGGATGGTTGGCAACGATGGTTCCCTCTATGGCGGCCGCCACCTACAGTAATAATGATTACCGTGCCTGTGCTGGTCAGCTTTTGCGCCTTAACATTAATGTCAACTCAGCATCACAAGCTTGTGCTGGCGCACTACGTCCACGGGAGTTGTCTCGTTGTGTGGTCAAAATTAGTAGACAAACTCAAATCAGCGCTGTAGATGCTCTTAATTCTTGTACGTTAGCACGCCGTCCTGAAGAGTTGGCTACCTGTGTAGTTGATATTAGCCTTTATCCAAGTAAGGAAGCCGCTAACCCAGCAATCTTAAATTATTGCGGTCGCAGTTTGTTGCCTGTGAGCTTTTCTCAGTGTGTCGTAGGCTTACGAACTGAAACTAAATCGGCTCTGGTTCCTACCCTAGATACTTGTATTAGTGGTAGCGACAGAGTCAGCAGCTTTGTACCTTCCTCGACATCACCACTGCAACCAACTACACAATTTAACCCAGTGTTTGAAACTACGCCGATTCCTGCTCAACCAGTGAATAAGTAAAAATTATGGTTGGCTAGTAACTGGTGTATCAGGGCAAATTTCAAAAATGAAAAGAGCTATTTCCCATTGAAAATAGCTACATTTACCATCTATAAGTTCTATATCAATACTGCTCGGTTAAGGATTTTCAACTCGGAATTTGGTTTGGGGAAAAGGAGAAAGGGTAAGGGTTAAAGGTTTTTTCTTGCCCCTTTTCCCCTTCCCCTTTCCCCCTTAACCGACAAGTATTGAGTTCTATATGCTTCTGTGCCTCTGCTGGGGAAAGAAACGATTTCTTTCACCGCAGAGGCAAATAATAAGCTGTTAAGCATATAAGAAAGCAGATTGAGTCTGCAGGGAAACAAGGGGCAAGGGAGAGGGTTTGCAGCTCTTACCAACAAGAAAATGATGCAATTTAAATGACGATTAACTTACCAATTCAAAATTTGTTTTGGAAAGTTTAACTCTTGACATCAATTAATTAGTCTTCTTTTTTCCCAAACACCATTTGTAAAATCATGGGAACGCCACCTTCTTGGTGATATCTATCCGCCCAAGCGCGAATCACTTCATCCAACTCTTCTAGAGCCTGCTCTAAGCGTTCTGGTGGAATATCTAGTTCTTCCAAAGCGCGCATAGCATTTTGTCGCTTTTCTGCCCAATCTTTCATTAAGCGAAAATATCGGGCGGTATCTTCGACCATGATATAGGTGCGCTCTTGGTCGTCAGCAGGCGCATAGAAAGGACGGGTGAGTGCGTAGAAAGGCATTCCCCAAGGAGAATCAATGCGTGTCACCGTGCCAGAGTACAGCAGGCGGCGCTTGATATGCTCCGCTAAAGCTTCACTCAGAGGCATTTGGTGTTCGGGAGGCATTTCCTCCTGCGATCGCTTGTGTAAAAATTCAATTAATTCTAGAAACTCAAAAGAGGTAATTAACTGAGCATCAGGCAGATTACTCGGTAATTTATGCTCGATTTGTTTCTTTTCCTCGGTTGTCAGACTGGTGCCGGGAATGCGTGATTTCCCGGGTCGCCAAGGAAATTTTTCCATCCAGACATAAGGCAATTGAATCAAATAGCGAGGCTCTTGAGAACCTAGCATTTTCAGCAATTTACCTTCAGTCAGGGCTTGTCTGACTTCCTCAACAATGATTTTGACCCGCTTCGGCTCTAGGTGGTGTAAATGACCGGTCATCCGCAGGTTTTGCCCCTGCTCTAGATAGGTCATGTAAATTGCACATTTGGCTGCAGTAGCCGCTGCATCTAAAAATGCCCCATGCCTGTGCCCACTAGTCCGCATAGCACTAAAAGCCAGATAAAGCATGATCTGATCCATCGCACTGGGGCCGAGACGTTTGATCAGATCTATGTCGTTACTCATATAACAGACAGTTAAATAGCACGTTTACAAATTTATTAGCCGTAGGAAAGTAAGTAGTATACACCTGACTGAAGGCAATATTTTCACCTCAGATTATTTATTATGCTCCAAGTATGAAGTTCTTGCTAGTCAAAATAATGAAATTCGGTGTAATTTCCGACACATAGTTTTGAAAGATGTATTTTGTGTATTTTATATAACTTATCTCCGTAATATTACTATCATTTTTTAGTCCTCCATTTTTCTAATGCAATTCCAAAGCTAGGTTTTTAGAAAATATCAGCCGAGCAAGCTGTATAAAAACGTTTATACTTGCCTAAATAATATTTCGCTCCAGTTAATTAATTTAATACTGGAAGATAATTATTCAAGTAATTCAAAAAAAATTGTAAGCCAGTAATTCAATATAATTAGCTACTACAGGAAACCGCAGATAGGTTTGTAATCGAAAAACCAATATCAGCAACCGACAATTCAATTTTGATTAAGAAATTTAAAAATCAAGCTACTTAATTTTGCAGATTGGAGTGCTTTAGCTCCATAGCTGCAAAATTTGTTCTTGCTGACTGCTTTAGTAATTGACAAATTACTAAAAATGGCAGATAACAAATAAAGCTCGAATAATCAGGCTTTTCAGTTCCTTATTTATTTGCTTGGAAATATTATTCATTGATTCTAGCATTTTATTTATTTTTACTTATCTTAAGTAAGAAAATTTAATTGTATTGATAAATATTATTTGATTTTTTTATACAAAAAGTAAAATTAAGTTGAGTTGATATTTGCGTAACTAAGGCTATCTTGCCATCTCATTTGATAGTTGCATAAGTCCTAATAATTTCATAGGAAAGGACAAAAAAGCTAGGTATCCATAGAAAAAACAACGTTAACTATATCCTGGTTATAATTTTAAGTAATACCAATTCAAATAATTTTTGCGATAGATAAATTCTTTGTAGGGGCACGGCACCAGTAAGATATTGGATACGCCAAAAGATTGTGAATGCCGTGCCCTACCCATCTGTCGCGTTCTGGTTTCAAAATGTATCAGTTTTAAAACCTAACCCAAGCTCCAATTCCCGAAGTATTTAATATTCGGGAATATATATAGAAGAAACTTTCAGAAATTAGATAGTAATAGAGTTACGATTTAATTTACAGTATTTGCAGAATTTGGTTGATTTCGCATTTTCTCAAAACTAAAAGCTGCTGCTCCAAATGTCACTAATAGCACTCCCAAAATTTGTTCTACTTCTAAATTTTCTTGAATGAGCAACCCAGCAAAAATTACAGTAAGGAATGGCACACTAGCTCCGATAATTGCAGAACGGATAGCACCAAGTTGCCGGATACCAACATTATTAACTACATAACCAAAGAGAGTTAGTACACCCAAAATAAATGCACTTAAAATAATTTCTAACAACTTATTAGGATTAAATACTAAACCTAAGTCTCCAGGTAATGGCAGCATTAAACCGATGAAGCTTAACAGCAACATGGTAGCGAAGTTAATTAAGGTAAAAGATACTGGATGCACTTTACTAGCGCAGATTCTTGTGAGGATGACGTAAACAGCAAAAGCGATTCCCGACATAATTGCGGTGGTACTTCCCAAGGGAACATTACCTAGAGTTGAACTAGTAGCACCACCTAACACTAGTAATTCTCCGCAGAACAGCGCGCCCATTGCCCCATAACGGAATACATTAGGGCGATCGCGGAATAGTAACCAAGCCAAAAGACTGCTAATTAGCGGATAGATAAAGAAAAGTGCGATCGCCATCCCTGTGGTAACTTGGCCGATAGCAACATATATCAATACTTGCGATAAAAACAAAAAGCATCCGCTAGCAATTGATAACTGCAAAACCTTCCTGGTTTTGGAATTATCTGGATTAGAGTTTCCTTTGAATGAAGCAAACAAATTTTGCAAGTCTTGCCAGACTGGTGGATGCATCATCGGCGCTAAAAGTAACATTAATGGTACAACCACCAGCAAGCGCAACATTAAAATTAACAGTGTGTTGCCTAAAGTTGGCACAAGTAAGCGATTTACTTCAACTACTCCCAATATCGCCCCATCTTGGAAAATCACTTTAATCGCGACGTTATAAAGTGATGACACCACTGCTGACAATACTATCAGCAAGAAACCTATTTGGATGGTTGATAACTTAGAGGAGTTAGATAAATTCAGCGATGGTGGTTTGATTTCCTGCTTGGGCGATCGCACCACAGGTTCCGGCTGATTTTCGCTCTCTGATAAGTTATTAGAAAGCACAGAAATTGGCTCATCTGAGTTGCTGGTGAATGGCGCTGGTGTTTCCTCTGGTTGAGTTTCTCTTTCCGATAAGCTATTAAAGAAAACGGAAATTTCCTCCTCATCAGCGTTACTTGTTGATGGTGGAGGTGTAGCTTCTGGTGAGGGAACAGTGGGTTCCGCCGTCATTTCGCTTTCAACGAAGTAACTAGAACGAAAAGACATTGGTTCCGTTTCATTTTCGTTTTCTTTTAAAGATGCGTCTGCTTGTTGCGCCTCAAACTCTGACTGTGATGTAGTTTGATTTTGTGAACCCTCTACAGGGATAGTATTAAGTGGTTCGACAGCTTGGCTATTGATTCCTGCTGGTTGTGAATAACTTTCCCATGAACTTTTTTGTTCTTGGGCAGGTTGCAACACTGTGGGGGGTGATACTTTCGCTACTGGTGTTTCAGCAGGTTGCAGGATGGTAGGTAATGATACTGTAGGTGCTGGCTCTTGAGCAGGTTGCAAAACAGTAGGTGGTGATACTTGTACTGTTGTGAGGGGAGTTTTGGCAATGGTTTTTTCCAGACCTTGCAACCGATTAATTAACTCTGCTATTATGTATTCCCCTTGCTGTTGTTGATTCTGCATCCGAGACAACTGCTGAGAAATATTGCTTTGATAATTCTTTAACTCTTGTTGCAATGAGTTAAAAGTAATGGTGAGAGTATCATCCAAAGAGCCAAGCATTTGCTCTACTTTTTCACCATTATCTGTCTGGCTTGCCCCTAATGCAGCTCTTTGGGAAGAATTACTTTCTATGGCTTCGTTAGCTAAAGTTGTCAGAGAGGATTGCAGTTGAGAAGAGATATGTTTCGCCAAAGCTTCTGCTAACTGACGGATTAACACCTGCTGCTCGGTGATTTGGCGTACCTGTTGTAACTGTTCTTTTTCTTCCTGCAGCCGTTGAATGTCATCTCCTAAACGGTTTTTCTCCGCCTGAAGTCGCTTTACTTCTTCCTGTAACGATCGCAGTACGTGCTGTTGAAGATTTTCCAAGTCTTCAACCACAGCCCACAGAGCATTTTCGGCTGCTCTGGATAAATCACCTCTGGCTCTGTCTGGTTGCTTCTCAAATCGCCCCATGAGCTTTTAACCTCTAACACCTTGACAATAAAGCTGCTTCCCGCATAACTGCTTGGCACTCATACTAATTTTTTGTACCTTCTTTGATAAACCAAAAATTTTAACAGGACTTACGCATATCAACGTAATTTTGTCATGCTGAACACAGAGTTGGCAAAGAGAATAATTTTACTCATAGCTGAATAAACTGTGTTTCTTGCAGCATTACTAGTATAAATATCCTCTGTTTTTTTACATTGGGAAGTAAATTAAATTGCCATCCTATGAGCCACAACCATCAGTGTCACAAGTCACGATTAAGTTGGGCGACTCAACACGCAGGCTTTTGTTGACTTCCGCACAGAAGTATTAATTCAATCATCCATGCTTTTGAGCAGGATTGTTTCGGGAGAAAAATTTTTACTCCAAATCAATACATATTCTTTTTGTGCGATTAGTAATTGTCAAAAAATTGTGAAGGACTACTGGGCTAGCATCAGGCGAGCTAAACTGTTAGAGTTATGTCTAAATTATGGTGTAATGTAACTTACGAGACAGTTTATATTTCTGAATGAGATTAAATTATTTGTCGGCGTAAATTAAAATTATTGCTGACCTCTGGAATATATTTTAGTGAATTAATCACCATTCTGCAAAAATTCGCTCGCAGGAGCGTTTATCTATATTTATTAAAAATTAAATGATATCATCTCATCGGTTATAACGCGATTTATTTCTGAATGCCTGCAATCAGGAAAATTACAAATATTTATCCCAATTTTTGCAGTTTTTTGATTAAATACCTTATACCTGATGCCTAAAAATTTAGGTATAAATTTAGAAAAAAAGGCTAAAAATAGGGAATTCTACTAAAAATAAATGTTGCGAAAAATTTACAAATTAAAAGTTAGAGATATCTGATTTAACTGTAACTGCCTAATAGGAAAATTTAGGGTGATTTTCACAGAAAAATCATCCGGACAAGACTAAATATAGCGGCGCTGAGAACTGCACTCGCGGGAACTGTAATTACCCATGCAGCAGCAATTCCTTTGAGGGTTTGGAATTGAATCGATTTGATATTTTGTACTAGTCCAATGCCAACTACACCACCCACAAGAGCGTGAGAGGTGGATACAGGTAACCCTAAACGAGAGGCAAGTAATATAGTCGTGGCAGTTGCGAGTTCCGCACAGAAGCCACTACTAGGTTGCAAAGAAATAATATTTTCGCCAATAGTGGCAATGACTTTTTTACCCCAGATGGCTAAACCCCCCACAATGCCGATACCACCAAGGATTAAAATCCATAAGGGGATGGTAATATCATTTATCGGTACGCTGCCAGTCTGATTAATATAAACGATCGCAGCTAAAGGAGCGATCGCATTCCCCACATCATTAGAACCATGAGCAAAGGCGACAAAGCAAGCGCTGAGTAATTGGAAGCGAGCAAATAAGCGTTCGGTGGGGTTGGGGATTGGGGATTGGGGACTGGGGATTGGGGATTGGGGATTGGGGACTGGGGACTGGGGACTGGGGACTGGGGATTTATGTTCTAATTGGTTCCAGCTATAGAAGGTGAGTCCAACTGCGGCTACTGCACCAGTGAAGATGGGGATATCGTAAGCTGGGAGTTTTAAGCCAACTTGATTAATTAAAAAATTGCTTAAAGGTTGAGTCAGCGATGGTAAGACAATCACGCCAAATGTGCCTATGAGTAAAGTACTCAACCAAGGAAGCCACTCATTTAACTGCACCAGCTGATTTGGTTGGTCTAAAATCCAGCGCTTGATTTGACTATAGAATAAAGCCGCGATCGCACCACTAATTAATGGCGTTAAAATCCAGCCAATGGTAATTGAGCCAATGGATGACCAATCAATTGCACCGACTCCCAAAGCTACCCAACTAAAACCTGCGATCGCACCGACAACCGCATGGGAGGAAGATACAGGTAACCCCCGCGATGTGGCGATTTGTAGCCACACCCCAGAGGCTAATAACACCGTCACCATCCCCAGCACTAAAACTTGCGGTGTAGCCGCAAATAAAGCCGGATTAGCCACTTTTGTGGCGAGAGTTTCCGTTACCTCTTGTCCAAACAATACCGCACCCGCAAACTCTAACACCCCAGCAATTATTAAAGCCTGTTTTAAAGTTACAGCCTTAGAACCAACAGAAGTTCCCATTGCGTTAGCAACATCGTTAGCGCCAAGGTTAAAGGCGACATAGAAGGCGAGTAGGGCGACGATTATGAGGGTGATGGGCATTTTTGATGGTTGACGGTTGACGGTTGACGGTTGACTGTTGACGGTTGACTGTTGACTGTTGACTGTTACCTCTGGCAACTGACAACTGACAACTGACTAATGACCATTAGGGATAAATTAAAATTTTATAGGTGTCTGGTTTGGGTGCGATCGCTTGTTCTACAGCTTGTGATAAATCTTGTAGAGGATAGCGATCACTAATTAAGGCTTCTACATCAATCCGGCGATTAAAGACGATATCGGCTGAGAGATTTTGTAAGCGGTAGGATGAGCTATAACTGCCCATTAAGTCGATTTCGCGGCGATATAAAATATTGGGATTGACGGGAATTTCGATTTCGTCGGGAAATTCCGCAAAAAACAGAATTTTACCACCTTTACGAGTGCAATCTAAAGCTTGAAAGAAGGCTTTTTCGCTAGGTACGGCGAGTAAGGTAACATCTACACCCAAACCACCAGTGATAGCTTGAATTTTTGCAGGTAAATCGGCATCACGCGCATCAAAAGCCGCTTCTGCACCGACATTTAAAGCCTTTTCAATTCTAGAGGGTAGTAAATCGGTAGCGATCGCCCTCCCACCGAAATGCTTCACCAACATAATAAACATTAAACCAATCGGCCCTGCACCTGTGATTAATACCGTTTGTCCCGGTGCAATTTGCGCTTTTTTGACTGCTTTTAAACAGCAATTAGTCGGCTCAACAAAACTCGCTGCTTCAAAACTGATATCATCGGGGATGGGAATTAAGCCGCCATTTTGCACAATATGTCCTGGTACTTTGACATATTCCGCAAAACCACCGCCACTGGCGTTAAATCCTGCCGTAGTCGAGATGTTTTTATAAACATCACACATGGAATAATTTTCATTAAGGCAGTAAGCGCAACGCATACAGGGGATATGGTGCATTACCGCCACCCTTTGTCCTACTTGCCAATTTTTCACATCAGCACCCACAGATGCGATCGTACCCGCCGTTTCATGTCCAAAAATGCGCGGGGGTTCGTACAAGGGATAACGAATTTTTTTAATATCTGATTGACACAACCCTACTACCCCCACCTTAACCAGCACTTCATCCGGTTCCAGAGTCGGTACTGGGATTTCTTCGTAGGAAAGTTGATTTACGCCTCTAAATACCTGTGCTTTCACGTTGATTTTTCACCGCTCAACGTTACTAGATGTAACATTTACTGGTCAAAGTTAACCTATCAAATTTGGGATTTAATATTGCTTGTAAATCTTGGTGCTTCTCTACTGAGTAATTCTAGAAGCTCAATAAAACTCATAGGTGGCTTTTTGAGACTTTGAGACTGTAGCTGTAACACCTCAATCACTTGTTCTGGATAGAGATAATATAATTCAGTTAAAAACTCATCTGGAGATTTGGCTTGGATTTGCCAAGGTGCTAAATCCCGATCTTGAAAATGCTTCAAGTTTGAGGTGACAATGATATTAGCCTTAGCTACCACAGCAGCAGCCAGAACATGGCGATCGTTAGGGTGATTTGTCATTAATTGAACAATATTTTCAGGAACTACAATTAGTGCTGAGGGAAAAGCTTGTTTAATTCTCCCTTCTAGTCTCATAGCTTGGGTAATTGTGAGTCTACCTGTATTTACCAGATTACGAGTTGCGCCATCAAGGATTTCTTGCGTCCAATATGGTACATATAACCCAGCCTAAGACAGACACAATAATGTGTCTCGTAAGTACATAGGGAACAGTACACAAGAATCCAGCACAGCAAGATACATAATACTCAGTAAATCATCAGAATACCCTACTCATAAAATCCTAAATCTTGGCTTTCAGCTATTAATTCATCTAGCAATTGTCTACGTTTACTATCCCTTTCCTGTTTATATTTTGTTAAATCCTCAAATTTCACTCTTCTATGAGTTCCTACCATAATGTAAGGAAGTTCACCCTGTTCTAATAATTTAATTAGATGGGGACGCGACACATTTAACAAATCAGCCGCCTGTTGTGTAGTCAGTTCGGGATTGTATGTAACTATAGATACATTTTTACCTGATGCCATTGCTTGCGCCACTTGACGTAATACATGAAGTACAGAATCAGGAATAGTCATTTCTTCGACGTTGTCTGCAACTAATTTCACTTGACTATTTTTCTGATTGAGTATGTTGTCAAGCTTCTGAATTGCTGCAGTTTCAGCTTCGTTAATCAGACTGGCATCAATAGGCAGGTTCTGGTTAGATAACGTCAGTTCGGGTTAAGGAGGTTTATTCAAGCTTAAATGTCTGAAACAACGCAAGCACGTTGAAATATCCTAGAATCAAGCAACGGTGTAATGAGGGTTTCAGCTTATCCCGAACTCAGGTTAGATACGAAAGTATTCATAAAGAGCCTTAGCTGAGATTTTGTTTTTATTGTAATACACAAACGCAATAAACGAAACAAATCCCTAGCACCTATCTATACTGCAAAGGTAAAAAATATTAAAACTACCTTATCTGATGTAGCCTAACTGGGTATATTCCAGTGAGGTTGATCGATGCTGAATCAGGTATATCAAGCTGATGTTTTAGTTGTGGGTGGGGGAGTTGGCGGTACAGCAGCAGCGATTCAAGCGGCGCGGCGTGGGGCGAAAACTATCCTGGTGAGTGAGTTTGCTTGGTTGGGGGGAATGTTAACCTCAGCCGGGGTATCTGTTCCTGACGGAAATGAATTAGAAGCGTTTCAGACGGGGTTGTGGGGCGAATTTTTACGAGAATTGCAGCAACGTCAGCCAGAAGGTTTAGATCATAGCTGGGTAAGCTTTTTTAGTTTCGATCCGCGAGTTGGGGCGCAGATTTTCGCAGATTGGGTGCAGGAATTAGCAAATCTGCATTGGATTGAGGGGGAAGTTCCCTTAGAGGTATTGCGTGAGGGAAGTTATGTAACTGGGGTTCGGTTTAGCGATTTTATTGTTAAAGCCAAAATTACTCTCGATGGGACAGAATTAGGCGATTTATTGGCTTTGGCTGAAATACCTTTTCGTTGGGGTTGGGAATGGCGATCGCAATGGGGAGAACCTAGCGCCCCAGAGTCGCCTAATTCTGTAACAGAAAAATACCCTATACAAGCGCCAACAGGGGTGGTGCTAATGCAAGATTTTGGGACAGATATCGCCCCAGAAATTCCCCCAGCGCCGAATTACGATCCATCGCAATTTGCAGGTGCTTGGGATGGTTATGGTGCAGAACAATTTTTAAATTATGGGCGTTTACCTGGCGGTCTATTGATGCTCAATTGGCCTATATGCGGTAATGACTATGGTGAAGGGTTAGGACGGCTAATAGAGTCAAAAGCGAGTAGACATGAGTATATCCAAGAATCATGCTGGCATAGCCAAAATTTTGCCCATTACATTCAAAATCAGGTTGGTAGGCGCTACGGTTTAGCAAAACAGGTGTTTCCCCATTCACCCACAGCTTTTGCTTTGCATCCCTATTACCGGGAAAGTCGGCGCTTGGTGGGAATGACAACGATTACCGAACTGGATATTTTGCCTGTGCCTGGGGGTCAAGTAGCATCATTAAATATAGATGCAATCGCGATCGCTAACTATCCTAATGACCACCATTACCCAGGCTTTAACTTTCCCCTGCAACCTAAATCGATTCGTTGGGGAGGACGTTGGACAGGGACACCCTTCACAATTCCCTACAGCAGCCTGGTTCCTGTCACTACAGACGGCTTTTTAGTCTGTGAAAAGAACATTTCCGTTTCCCATATTGCGAATGGCGCAACTCGATTGCAACCTGTGGTGATGGGTATTGGTCAAGCTGCGGGAATGGCTGCGGCTATGTGCGTTGAGTTGAACTGTCAACCGCGCAATTTACCAGTGAGGGCGCTACAAATGGCTTTATTAGAAGACAAGCGATCGCCTACGGCAATTATCCCGTTGTTCAATTCAACACTGGCTCATCCTCAGTGGATACGGTCGCAAATAAATTATCTCCACAATCCTGCCAGCTATCCGCCTGATGGTAACTGTCCTGGCTTAATATCATCTACGTGTAATTACGAGTCAGTAAATACAGTGTTATCACGGTTGAGTAATTGCGTTACAGGTGTATTTCATCGCCAGCATCAGCAAGATTACAGATTTCGCATTATGACACCAACAACACATCAAAAGCAGATTTGGCAGCTTGTAACCTTGCGATCGCACATTGATGAACAACTAAAAGCTTGTCTAGATGGGCAATTGGTAACAGTTTACGGTCGCTTGAACTCGGCTGGTAATTGGATACTAGTGGAACATCTTGTGATTTAATAAAGTTGATTTTTATTCAGTAAAAAAAAACACGTTTTAGGGAATTGTCCGGATGCAGTAATAAAAACTAAGTAAGGTGCAAAAGAGAGTTCTAAAATAAACATCTGCTATGCGTGCTGTAGTTTCACTTTTAGCCTCCAGTTTGGTAGCTGTTTCCTTCGCTATCAACTGTCAAGCTACGATCAATCAATTCTCACGTTTGTTACCATCCTCATCTGGCTCAGAACAGTTGCTCTCAGCCAGACCCAAGCCCAAGCCTAACCAGCCAGAAAAACCTGTACCGCATCGCGGTAGTGGGCGTAGAGAACTGATAGAATCCTACAAAAATGTTCATCCTGCCGTTTGAAAATCCAGCAATTTTTTTTGTCTTCGGGGAGTTAAATTACAGACAAATTAGGTGTCGTGCTTCACATACTTTACATAAATCTCTTAGTAAAGATAGCACAGTGCATACATATATCAACTCAGCATTTGTCCAGTATTTGCTCCGTAAGGTGTGTATACATAATCTGATTCAACCCTGAGGTTCAGAATGTACACTAACCAGGCTCCTGTATTAATCGCATCACCAACTCCTCAAAAAGCCACGCTTACTGCTTCTAACTCCTGTTATCGCCAGAATTTGATAAAGGTTATCGGTTGAGATCAAGGGTTTCTAATTCTGTTCAAGTCATTTACCAGGCCCATCCATACTCATATACCGAAACCTGAATGAAAATGGCTGAAAAGCTTATATTCATTGGTTTTTGAATTATAAATTTTGTAGAAATCTATAAGCTGACTTCTCATAGAGTATTTTCAATCTGTGTAGCGGCGTTTTTGCCATGAGCCAAGATAAAAGGAAAGACTTGGTATTAAGTTCACCCTTGTCTGTCAATTTGTAGTGGACAAACAAGGCTGTTGAACTTGTACTATGGTTTCTTCACAAGAGAGTCATAGGGGCTAGGCTAGGGACTAGAGACGAGTATTTTTTACTCAGCACTAGTTCCCATAAATCACAATGCAATTTGCTCCCTTGTTTCCGGTTATCTATCGCCTTCTGCAACCGACATTTCCTAAATGTCTGTGGAATGGCGATCGCAAAAGCAAAGCGATCGCACTCACGTTTGATGACGGGCCTCATCCCCAATACACACCCGAAGTATTGGCAGTTTTAGACCGTTATCAGATTCCAGCGAGTTTTTTTTGGTTAGGTGCTTGTGTCAATCGTTCACCACAGATAGCTAAAGCAGTATGCGATCGCGGACATTGGATTGGATTGCATGGGTATGATCATCGTTCTTTCCCCATGCTATCCCCAACGGCGCTGAGAGAAAGTTTGGCTAAAACCCAAGCTGCAATTTATAGTGCGTGCAATCTTCCACCCGAACAAGTCAGGGATGTTCGGCCTCCCAATGGTTTTTTTACACCACAAACTTTAAATTTATTTTTTGAGTGGAATTATCGCCCAGTCATGTGGAGTGTTGTCCCAGAAGATTGGGTCAGACCTGGCGTTAATACCGTAGTGCAACGGGTTCTCCAGCAAGTCCAAAACGGCTCGCTGATTGTCTTGCATGATGGTTATGATGGCGGTCAAGATGTTGCTGCTACCATCCAAATCTTGATTCCCAAATTATTACAACAAGGTTATCAATTTGTGACTGTGGATACTATGTGGCAGCAGATCCCTAAGGGGAATTAAATAATTAATCGTTATAGCAAGCAGAGGGAGCAGAGGGAGCAGAGGATGCAGAGGAGGAAGAATACAATTATGGTCTTCGCTCCAAGAAATGGATAATTTAATTTCTAGGAGTCCTCAAGGGGAATTCAAAATTAATTAACCTACCGATAAGGTTGTAGGGTAGACACTGTGAGATATTCTGTGCAAACCCTGATGATAAATAGTGCCCACCCTACGGTTAATTCGCCCACGCTTTTTTCAAGCTTTGATGACAAAGTGAAAGCTTGAGCGTAGGGTAAATAGCTGTATGTAGTACGAGAATTTTACCAACACAGCTAGAAGTATCTCAGTTAGCTGAAGATAGATTTCAGCTACTTGTCGCGTGTTGCGTTGGCGCAACTTCGGCATCAGGACTGAGATTAGGGGCAGGGTTCTCAGTGCCTAAGAGATTGTGTATTTGACTTAACGAACTTGGTGGAGTGCCTGGTGTTTCTGGTGACTCGCTCATATACTCAATTAGGTCTTCTACTTGGCAATTAAGGGCCTTACAAAACCTAACAATTCTTTCAATATGATCCGTTCCAGTCCTGCCACTTTCCCAGTTCTGGATAGTGCTTTCAGTCACGCCCACAAGACGCGACAACTCAAGCTGGGTTAGCCCTGCCTTTTCACGAAGCAAAGCGATCCTTGGTTTTGCTTTTTGTTTCACAGCTATAGCACTTTTCTCCAAATATTTATTGTCGTAGATCCTAGCATTAAAGAAAAGCAACTCTAAAAAAACACCATAAAAAATTTGGTTCTACATTTTTAGGGAAATAGCTATTAACCTCTTTGCTGATACATTTGTTAACAAGTTATACCAATTTTAAAAACAAGGTGAAAGATTTTAGGGGGACAGCATTGCTGTGCCCTCTAGAATATATTGGTATATCGGCAACATTATTTGAATTAGTATCGCAAAGATAATTTTTGTAAAAAATAGCACTTTATAGAGCCATTTATCACAAATTTAGCTGATTTACAGTCAGGTGGGCTACTACCCTAAAAAGGATTATTCTGAAATATAAATTTCATGATATAACCCCATGTATCGCCTAAATTTTATACTGCAATTTAGAGCAATGCATGATTGTTGTAAAGTTCCTCAAAAGGAATTATAACGCATTTTTATATAATTACTCTTGCATGATATTATTACACTTTATTGATGCATACTATGGTTAGTATTATAGTCCATTACCAATTAAGATAAAGGGTGCCCAATAAAAGGGATGGCTGAATTCATTAGCAGAACCTGCACTTAAATTACGACTACTTTTATTTCGTATGCTAGCTATTTCTGGTGTTTTATTCAGTCCAGCATAATTACCTGTGATTAAGGCAATTTGGGCTTTTTGCAAAGCTTCAGCTTTTGTGAGATTACCCGATCGCAAAACTTGATAAAAAACATTCATTAAAGCTTGTGTACCACCATCAGATACAGACCATAATGAAGCTATAGAAGCTTTTGCGCCCGTGAGTTGAATCTGATATCCTAATCCTAGAATTTCTTGACCATTACCTAATTTATCGCCCAAGCCTGTTTGACAAGCGCTCAAAACGACTAAATCAACATTGGGTAAAGACCAATTTTCGATATCCCGCAGAGTTACATATTGTCCATTACCAAAGAGAATAAATGAATCTTCGGGATGACCTTTAACTAGTAGTCCATGCGTTGCCAAATGCACAATTTTGTAATCGTTCATTTGTGGGACTGTGGTAGCAGGGCTAAAAAGATTATCTAATACTATCTTAGTACCGGGAATTGTCTTAGCTAGGTTTTCTACTTCTAATTTAGCAAACTGCAAGCCGCTAAAAACTTCGTCGCGACTGGCGATTTTGACTGTATAATCACCTTTGGTAAAAGCTGCAGCTAAAACATTGATATTCTTCTCTGGTTTGTTGTCAAATTTGGTCAGACTAGCTGATGTGATGTTATTAACCACAAAACGTTGTACTAGCCAATCTTTACCATCATATAATGCTGCTAAAGGGATATATCTTAGTTGTCCATCAGGAGCATAAATAATTGATTTAGCATCGGCTTGCTTTAAGTCGTTTTCTATCGGCTTAATTAACCAGTTATACAATTTCAGTGCTGGTTCTTTAATGCTTCTACGGGGAAATACTATTGTTTTTCTGTACTCTTGAATTGTTTGATTTAACTCTGCTTGTGTAACTTTAACTGTGCGATGTATAGGTGGAGAATCTGCGGTGACGATCACTAACTCTAATCTGTCTTCTAAAACCAAGGGATACAGTAATACAGCTTTATGATGTAACTGGCGTAAGTTATCTCGAATGGAATTGAGTTGTCGTAAATTGAGATTTTCTTGGTTAGAAGTTACAGATAATTGTTGCGCCAGCGCTACCACAGCCGGACTTTTGATAAACTTATTAAACTCTGCATTGCTATCCTGCTCAAGTTTGACAAGTTCAGCAATCCGTTTTTCTTGTGCAGATGTACGTTCTTTTGGATTAATTTTTCGCAGACTTGTGAGTTCTTTACCTAAAAGAATGACTTTATCTTGAATAGCACTATATTTTTGCGAGATTTCTTGTTCTTGGGGTTTGAAAGGTAAGTTTTGCGCTGTCTGCAAATCGTTATTAGCTATTCCGCGTTGAGGATTGGCTATTTTGGGCGGAGTATTGGCAATTTTTGGGTTATTTAGTGGGCTATTACCAATAAAATCTTTAACTTCCTGTATTTTTAATAAATCTAAAACTTGTTGTGCTTCCGATGGGCGATTTTGCTTGAGTAGTAAATCGGCTAAACGGCGATATCTGTCAGCCACAGTTTCGGTATAGGATTTTTGGATATCTGTAGGGACGACACGCAGACTTTGGCGAATAGTTTCGGTAAGATTGACTGATTGTTTGTAGAATGCGATCGCTAATTGTGGTTGATTTTGGTTTGCAAGTACATCGCCAAGATATTTCAAGGTGGCGGTTTCACTGGCTTTATCGCTAACTTCCCTATGGATGGCTAAAGCTTGCTGATAAAGTCCTAAAGCCTTATCGTATTGGTTTTGTTTTTGGTAAATCTGTCCCAGATTGCTGAATGTCACCCCTTCACCAGTGCGATCGCCTACTGCTCTATAATTAGTCAAAGCCTGTTGATTGGATTCGATGGCTGGGGCATATTTGCCTGTATTAGCGTAAATATTCCCAATATTATTTTGGGTGACAGCAATACCTGGGGGATAATTGTTTTGTTTGTAAATATCTAAAGCTTGTTGATATAGTTTGAGTGCTTGGTCATATTTACCTTGGCTAAAGTAAATTTGACCGATGTTATTGAGGTTAAGTGCTTCGCCTTGAAATTGAAAAGAATCCTTACCAAATGCATCACCAACAACTGCCCGACTGGTAATTTGTTGTAAAGCTTGGGGATTTTGTCCTAAAGCATCATAAAGTAACTGGATATCCTGTTTATTAGTTCCCTGATATTCCCCAGTGCGGAATTTTTTATAAATATTCGCAGATTTTTCCGCTAACTCTAAGGATTTTTGATATTGCCCTAAATTAAAGTAAGCACTGGAAAGATTATTGAGAATTGCGGCTTCGCTACCGTAATAGCAAGTTAATTTTTCTTTATAGCAGAAGTCTTGAACAGTGGTTAAAGCTTGTTGGTAGGAATCTAGCGCTTGAGTGTAGTTGCCTAAATTAATGTAAACGACTCCAATATTATTTAGAGTATCTGCGCTACCAATGCGATCATTATCAGCTTTCTGGATTGCTAAAGTTTGTTGATAAAGCTCCAGCGCCTTTTGATATTGACCCATCCTAAAATATAATGCCCCTGTATTAGCCAACATTCCTTTTTGACTGGTAGAGTAGCTAGAATCTTTGGGGTTAGCAGCGCGGAGTTCTTTGAGAATAGTTAAGGTTGCTTGATAAGCCTCTAATGCTTTTGGATATTGACCCAGATTGATGTATGCTTCACCAATATAGGACAGAGGTATCCATTCATTTTGGCGATCGCGTGTTTGTTTGCGAATCGCTAAAGATTGTTGCAAAAAGTCCAAGGCTTTAGAATATTCCCCTTTCCGCAAATAAACATAGCCAATATTGGTAAGACTGTTAGCTTCCCCAGCTTTAGCGTTGTATTTTTTGAAGATAGCCAAGGCTTGCTGGAACAGTTCTAACCCAGCTTGCAAGTCACTTAAACCGACTAAATCTTTATATACAATACCTTCACCGTTATTATTCAGGGTAATCGCCTCTGTAATCTTTTCTTCTGCAGTTGGTGTTGGTGCTTGAGCGAGAACCTGTCTGGAAGTGTTAAGGAGTAAGGTAGGGTAAGCTAATGCCAGCATAATGCTGACAGTAATTAGACGTAGTCGCATAAGTAATATTTTTATATTTACTACTTAAGATAACTCTAGTATTTCTGTGGAAAATCAAAAAGTTAGAAAACTTTGATTAGGAAATTGGGGACTGGGGACTGGGGACTGGGGATTGGGGACTGGGGATTGGGGACTGGGGATTGGGGATTGGGGACTGGGGACTGGGGACAAGGGAAAATAACAAACACCCAATGACCAATTACCAATTACCAATTACCAATTACCAATTACCAATTACCAATTACCAATTACCAATTAATATTATTTCTCCACCGCACCCAAAGCTTTGAGTGTGGCTTTCTGCGCTTGGGTTAAGCCTGTTACTCCAGCGATATTCATACCTTCATAAGGTCTTTCTACTCTGAGATTTTCCCAGCATTCGCCTGTGTTGATATTCCAGAGTTTAATTGTGCCATCACCGCTACCGCTAGCTAAGGTTTGTCCATCTGGATGAAATGCGACTGACCAAACTCTGTTGATATGTCCATGTAAAGTCTGGATGCATTTCCCGTCACTGACTGACCACAGCTTGATTGTTTGGTCATCGCCGCTACTGGCTAAGGTTTGTCCATCGGGACTAAATGCGACTGACCAAATCCAATTTGTATGTCCTGGGAGAACTTGCAAACATTTGCCATCATTGAGTGACCACAGTCTGACTGTTTGGTCGTTACCACCACTAGCTAAAATTTGCCCATCGGGACTGAATGCTACTGGCCCAACTGGCCCTGTATGCCCTTGCAAGATTTTAAATATTGTACCATCGTTAATTGACCATAATCTGACTGTGAGGTCATAACCAGCACTAGCTAAAATTTGTCCATCTGGGCTAAAGGCTACTGACCAAACCTGATTAGTGTTTTCGTGTAAAACTTGCAGACATTTACCTGTACTAAGAGACCATAGCCTGATTGTGCTGTCATAATTACCACTGGCTAAGATTTCACCATCGGGGCTAAATGCGATTGACCCGACTCGATGGGTATATTCCGCTAAGATTTGGAGAAACTCGCAATTTTTCACCGACCATAATCTGATTGTGCGGTCATGGCTGCAACTAGCTAAAATTTCTCCATTCGGGCTAAAAGCAACTGACCTGACTTGCTGAGTATGTCCGGTGAGAGTTGTCCGACATTGGTGATTAATCAGCGACCACAACCTGACTTTTTGGTCGAAACTACCACTGGCTAAGGTTTGACCGTCGGGACTAAAGGCTACTGACTCTACACCATTGAGGTATCCTTGAAAAACTTTCAGGCAATGACCATCGCTCACTGACCACAATCTCACCGTTTGATCATAACCACCACTAGCGAGAATTTTACCATCTGGGCTAAATGCCACTGACCAAACGCGATCGCCATGTCCTTGAAAAATTTGGTAGCGTTGTCCATCACTCACTGACCACAGTCTCACAGTTTGGTCGTAACTACCACTAGCGACAGTTTGGCTATCGGGACTAAAGGCGACTGATAAAACTCTGTCGCTATGTCCCTCTAGAACTTGTAAGCATTGACCATCACTCAGCGACCATAACCTAACTGTCTCATCATGGCTACCACTGGCAAGTAGTTTACCATCTGGGCTAAATGCTACTGACCGCAAACCATCAGTATGTCCCTGGAAGACTTGCAAACAATGACCGTCGCTAACTGACCAAAGTCTCACGGTTTGGTCAAAACTACCACTGGCGACAGTTTGGTTATCAGGACTAAAGGCGACTGACCAAATGTGATGAGTATGTCCTGAGAGAACTTGCAAGCATTGACCATCATTAACTGACCAGATTCTCAAAGTCTTGTCAATACTGCCAGTCACTAACAATTGACCATCGGGACTGACTGCTAATGACTCTATGCGATCGCTATGTCCTTGTAAAGTTTTGATGCATTTACCATCGCTGATTGACCAGAGTTTAACGGTTTTATCCACACTAGCGCTAGCTAAAGTCTGACCGTCGGGACTAAATGCGACTGACCGTACAAATCCTGTATGACCTTTACAAATTAAAATTTGTTGACCATCATCTATTTGCCAGAGGCGGATTTCACCATTAGCATCTCCTGTAGCGATAATTTTACCATTGGGACTGAAGGCAACGGAGAAAATAGTGGTTAATATATCCGTAAAAACTGACCTTTCGATGGCAGCATTGTTTAATTTTATTTTTTGCAAATTAGCACCTTTGAGATATGCTTGCCACAGTGCTAAATGCGAAAAGTCATAATTACATAAATCTGTTTCTAAGTAACAAAATAAATTTAAAATATTGCCGCCAATATATCCTGGTTGCTGAGGAGATTTTGATTGTAATGTGGCGATAATTTGATTTAGCTGCGCTTCCAGTTTTTTCTGACTTCCCAGCCTATCGAGTAGTCTTTCTGCTAGAGGTTTAACAATTAATCTAATTTGCGCTTCGCGGATATAATCTTTCGCAGTCGCCTTCATTAAAGCATAGCGATTCGCAAAAGTAATTTCGCCACTCATGAGATTTTCTGACATTTCGGCAATTAGGCGATCGCTTAAATATTCCATCACCACAGGTTGCAGGGTAAATAGGGCGTTACTTTTCTCAATTAGCGAACGTCTAGCTAATGACTGCAACGCTTCCATCAAATTTGATTGTGATGGTAAAGCAACTATATCTTCTCGTAATTCGGCAATTCCTACAGGTTCGCGATTAATCGCCAGCCAATACATCACTTCTGTTTCCAAATCTGATAGGCGATGAAATTGCTGATTTAACAGTTCGCGGATACCGCCAAAGACTACAGTATTTTGTGATAAAAATTCGGCAATTCTGCCATCAAATAGTTCTTTAATGGTTGTCGCAATAATTTTTAACGCTAGAGGATGACCTTTATAAAATTCGATGAGTTTAATTTGTTCTGCATCTGTACCTGAAAGTCCTTGAGTCTGGAAAATTTCTTCGCCATCTACGGCTTTTAATCCAGTTAATTGCAAAGCGCGCACTGGCAGATTTTCTCCAGATGAGGCGGCGATTTCTGGCGGGTTTTCTCTACTCGTTAAAATTAAGCAACTTTGATGAGATATGCCACCAATGCGTCTGATTAGTTCTCCATAAGCTTCATAACCTGAGCGATATGCTAAAGCACCAGTCTGCAAAATTGATTCGGCGTTATCTAAGATTAATAAACAGCGTGATGAGCGCAGATAATCAATTAATAAAGAAATAGCATCACTATGATCCTTGGGAATATCAATTTGCTGCTGATGCGAAAGAAATTTGATTAACTCCGCCAAAATTTCTTGTAGCGGTGGTGCATTTTGCAGACTACGCCAAATCACATAATCAAATTCATCCTGAATCTGCTGTACCAGCTTAATAGCCAGAGAAGTTTTGCCAATTCCCCCCATTCCCAACAGCGCTACCACACGACAGCGTTCTTGCACAACCCACTGTGTTAACTTACTAAGTTCCTCAGCGCGCCCATAAAATGTTAGTACATCAACCGCTTCACCCCAATCAACGCGATGTGCAGTTTGAGGCTTTAACTGGCGGATAGGATGTGGTGTCTCTACTGATGCAATTGCTGGCTGCCTTTCGCGCCGTTTGTCTATATAATCTAGAACTTGCACGGTGCTAGCAATAAAGCCAATTAAGCCCACAATAAAGCCGATTGTCGCGGAGATAGGATCCATCTTTTTAAGTAGTTGTGCAAAAGGTGGAGAGGGAGGGGGAAGGGGGAATGGGGACTGGGGACTGGGGACTGGGGACTGGGGACTGGGGACTGGGGACTGGGGAA
>NZ_CAWNJS010000001.1:6127978-7085280 GCF_963874875.1 Tolypothrix tenuis PCC 7101 | reverse complement strand
ACTGGGGACTGGGGACTGGGGACTGGGGACTGGGGAACGGAAAAGAAGTTTTGGTAATTAATTATGTTGAGGTATTCATTTCCCTACTGAGGAAATTTCTGATTTAAATTTAACATTCGTCCAGGAAAGCGGGGGAAAGGGGAAGGGTAAAAAGGGAAAAGGTTTTTATCCCCTTACCCTTTCCCCTTTCACCTTTCCCCCTTCCCCTATAAAGCTTGACATATTTCGGATAAATCGCGCCTACTTGCGAACTGTGAGGGGAAATTGTAGAGAAACGCGATCGCAATTAGGAATAAATGCACAAGAGTATTTATCATATACTTACGAGGGCTGATAGATACTGAACAATGACCTACTGCCTGAATCCTAGCTGCGATCAACCTGTAAACCCACAAGATAGCAATTTTTGCCAAGGCTGTGGGACAAAATTGACACCACTATTGCGGAATCGCTATTGCATTATTCAACCACTGGGAGGCGGTGGATTTGGTAGGACTTTTTTAGCAGCAGATGAAGATAAACTGAAAGAATATTGCGTGGTGAAGCAGCTATCACCGCAAGTAAAAGGCACTAATGCGCTACGTAAAGCTACAGAACTGTTTAAAGAAGAAGCAAGACGTTTGCAGCAGCTAGGAGAACATCCGCAAATTCCCACTTTGTATGCTTACTTTGGTGAAGATAGCTACCTGTACTTAGTGCAGCAGTTTATCCAAGGGCAAAGTTTACGACAGGAACTAAAACAACAAGGTACTTTTAGCGAAGCAAAAATTTGGCAACTTTTAGCTGAATTATTACCTGTACTGAATTTCGTCCATGAAAATCAGGTAATTCACCGCGATATTAAGCCAGATAATATTATGCGTCGTTCCCCCCAGTCTCAAAGCGCCGGGGGGAATTTAGTGTTGATTGATTTTGGTGTATCCAAGCAAGTCACCGCTACCTCGCTAGAACTTACAGGTACTAGCATTGGTTCTTATGGCTATGCGCCAATGGAACAAATGAAGTATGGTTTAGCGTCGCCAGCTAGCGATTTATTTAGTTTGGGAGTAACTTGCTTTTCGCTGTTAACGGGAATTCAGCCATCGCATTTGTATATGGAAGCTGGCTATAACTGGGTAAAGAGTTGGCGAGAACATCTGAAATCTCCCATATCTGCACCATTAGAACAGATATTAGATAAGCTTTTACAAAAAGAAGTTGAGCATCGCTACCAATCAGCAAATGCAGTTTTGCAAGATTTACCACAGCCAACGCAACAAAAAACTTTTCTCCAGGATCATGTTGGTAAACCTCAAGTTTCAGGATTTAATCTGAAAGCTGCAACTCATCTGCAAAAGCTGCTAGGTAAAACCCAGTTACCATATCAACTGCTGATGGGTGGCGCAATTTTGCTGGTAGGATGGGCAGGATATGGATATTGGCAAAGTTTACCTCTAACTGGACATGGTGGAGAAGTTAATACCCTGGCTTTTGTGCCAATTTCCCCATCTCCTAAATCTCAACGTCAACAACCAAATGTGGCGCTGTTACCCTTACAGCAAATAGCCACAGGAAAAGAAGGCATATTAGCTAGCGGTAGCGACGATCAAACAGTTAAAATTTGGAACTTGCAGCAAAAACAAGTAATTCGTACCCTAAAAGCGGATTCTGGTTGGGTGTATGCTGTGGCAATTACTCCAGATAGTCAAACTGCGATCGCAGGTTATAAAAACCACACCATCAAAATCTGGAATCTCAACACTGGTAAGGAAATTCGCACTTTAAATGGACATCGCGATTTAGTTAATTCTGTGGCGATTACCCCAGATGGTCAAACTGTAGTTAGTGGTAGTTACGATAAAACTATTAAACTCTGGGATTTAGCGACAGGTAAAGAAATTCGCACCCTCAAAGGACACACAAGAGAAGTGTTAGCTGTTGCCATTAGCCCTGATGGTGAGAAAATTGTCAGTGCTAGCGCTGATAGAACTATCAAAATTTGGCAGCTAAAAACAGGTAAAGAAATACATACGCTGCAAGGACATTCCCTCGATGTCAACGCTTTAGCCATCAGTCCCAATGGACAGTTGTTAGCCAGCGCCAGCGATGATAAAACCATTAAACTTTGGAACCTGAACACAGGGAAACTCATCCGTACCTTTGGAGAACACACAGCCGATGTGAATGCGATCGCTTTTAGTCCCAACGGCGAGTATATTGCTAGTGCTAGCGATGACAAAACTGTAAAAGTCTGGCAAAAAACCACAGGAGAAGTCATCAAAACTTTTCAAGGACATACAGCCGAAGTTTACGCAGTGGCTTTTAGTCCCAATGGTAAAACTTTAGTCAGTGGTAGCAAGGATAAGACGATTAAAATTTGGCATTTGCCTTGATGATAGCAGGGGGCAGGGGGCAGGGGGCAGGGGGACAAGGGGAATATCTTTTAACTCTTGTAGAGACGCGATTAATCGCGTCTCTGGAATTAATCGCGTCTCTACAAGGGTGTATTGTACAGTCTGAAATCTGGTCGAATTTCATCGTAATTTCATTTCTTGTTGCCAAAATATGAGTAATACACAAAATTACTCATAAACATAATCCCTATGCAATTCCCTAACTGGAAAAATAGTTTTTTGTCATTCAGCTTAATTGCGATCGCATCTGTATCTAGTAGCGTCGTAACGGCTTGTTCCCAAAGTACCGCCCAAAACCATACCAATAACGATCACCAGATGAATCACGATGGTATGATGCATCACGGTGGTGGGATGAATCACAGCATGGCAATGGATTTAGGCCCAGCCGATGCTAATTATGATTTACGCTTCATTGATGGCATGATTGTCCACCATCAAGGCGCGATTGTCATGGCGAAAGAAGCACAGCAAAAATCAAAACGCCCAGAAATCAAAAAGCTTGCAGACGACATTATCAAAGCGCAAAACCAAGAAATTAGCCAAATGAAAAGCTGGCGCACAGTTTGGTATCCCAAAGCGGGAGCTAAACCAATGGCTTATGATGCTCAAAAAGGTCAGATGATGGAGATGTCATCAGAGCAAATGCAAGCCATGATGATGAACATGGACTTAGGCGCAGCTGATGCAGAATTTGACCTCCGCTTTATTGATGCGATGATTCCCCATCATGAAGGCGCTGTGACAATGGCTAAAGATGCCTTGCAAAAAACAAAGCGTTCTGACATTAAGAAATTAGCGCAAGCAATCATCAAAGCACAAGACGCTGAGATTAACCAAATGAAACAGTGGCGAAAGGCTTGGTATAACAAGTGAGGGGAATGGGGAATGGGGACTGGGGAATTGGTAATTATGTAAGTCTCTACGTGTCAACTTAAGCTAAAAGCGATATATGGCGCGTGTTGTACAAATACTTCGCGCCCTCATCCCCTAACCCCTTCTCCCGCAGGAGAAGGGGAACTAAATCTCTTGCTCCCCTCTCCTGGTGGGAGCTACGGTGTACACACAAGTTATCGAATCACTACCATTCCTCGAATTACCCCACCCTAACCCTCCCCTTGGAAAGGGGAGGGAACTAGATTTTCTTGTTTCCCCCCTTGGCAAGGGGGGATTAAGGGGGGTAAAACCCGGCTCTCAAAATAACTCCGATTTGTGTGTACACCGTAGCCTGGTGGGAGAGGGGCACAGGGTGAGGGCGAAACTTTGCAACTAAGCGGGTTTCACGTTAAGTTGACATCAATGTATGTAAGTCTCTAGCCTACAAAAATTGCTCATGAATTTGTGTAAGGCGATGCATTGCCTTTGTCACCCCATACATTAACGATGTAGGGCGATGCATTGCCTTTGTCACCCCATACATTAACAATGCAAGCCAATGCATTGCCTTTGTCAACCCATACATTAACAATGCAAGCCAATGCATTGCCTTTGTCACCCCATACATTAACGATCTAAGGCGATGCATTGCGATTGTCACCCCATACATTAACAATGCAAGCCAATGCATTGCCTTTGTCACCCCATACATTAAATTCCCCAGTCCCCAATCCCTAATCCCCAGTCCCTAATCCCCAGTCCCCAATCCATTTCATGCCAATTTCATCTTCAGATGAAAGACTGGGAATTAGGTGCATACAAAATCCTACAGAGCAAACCTGCTCCTATACTTAATAATTCCTGATAGCGATGCCTAAACCTCTGCGTTTCCCAACAATTACGGCAATTCGTTCTGTTTCTGGTACATTGCTGAGTCTGCTTGTATTGACAAACTCTATAACAGTTTTAGCTCACGGGGGACATGGTAATGAATTTCAAGGAGGAAGTGAAGGTAATTCAGCTAATGCAGCTATTCAAGTTGATGCTCAAACAGCTAAACGGTTAGGAATTAAAGTCGAAGCAGTTAAACGCCAGTTGCTAGCTGTGGGAATTAAAACCACGGGACAGATTGAAACTCTTCCCAGCCAAAAAGTAGAGGTAAATACCCCCATTGCTAAGGCAAAAGTGGTGGAGTTGCTGGTGGAACCGGGCGCTACAGTTAAAAAAGGTCAACCGCTAGCTGTGGTATCTAGTCCTGATTTGGTGGAATTGCGGGTTAATTCGCAAGAAAAGCTGGCAGAAGGTCAGGCAGATTTACAACAAGCTTTAGCTGATTTAAAATTAGCGCAACAAAACCGCGATCGCTATCAACAAATTGCCGCAGCTGAAATTGCTCAAGCGCAGACTCAAGTAAAATTTGCTCAAGAAAAGTACAACAAGGATCAACAGTTAGCTGAGGCTGGCGCTTTACCCCAACGCACAGCTTTAGAATCCCAAACTCAGCTAGCGGAAGCGAAAGCGGAACTGACTAAAGCTAATAGTCGCCGGGAAGTTATTGAGGCAGAAAATCAGCTAAAACGTGCAGCATCAGCCGTTGAGGTGGCAAAATCACGGATTCAGCTTAGTAATACCACATATCAAACTCGCCTCTCGCAATTAGGAACCCGCGCCAATGCTCAAGGATTGGTCACAGTGGTATCGCCTATTACTGGGAAAGTGGCAGATAGAGAAGTTACCCTTGGTCAATCTTTTGAAGATACAGGCGGTAAATTGATGACGATTGTCAATGACAGCCGCGTTTTTGCCACAGCGAATATTTACGAAAAAGATTTAAACAAAGTCAGGACTAGCCAAAGGGTAAGTGTTAAAGTTGCTGCTGTGCCTAATCGTAGTTTCACGGGCAGAATTACCCGCATTGGTTCTGTTGTAGAAGGAGAATCGCGAGTTGTACCAGTGCAAGCGGAACTGGATAACTCTAGCGGATTGCTTAAACCAGGAATGTTTGCCGAACTCGAAGTGTTAACAGACCAAACCTCATCAGCTATTTTAGCTATCCCTAGTGCGGCGGTAGTAGAAGCCAACGGTAAACAGCAAGTTTATATCCAAAATGGTAACGCCTATCAACCTGTGGAAGTTACTTTAGGTCAAACCTCTGGTGACATGGTGGAAGTAAAAACTGGTTTATTTGAGGGTGATTTAATCGTTACACAACGCGCTCCGCAACTTTACGCACAATCTCTGCGGGGAGGCGGGAAAGCAGGGGAACATGGAAGTGTAGAACCCGCAGAGAAAAGTTCTATTGCTTCAGTTCCTTTATGGGTGGGAGTAGGGGGAGGAGTTGCACTGATGGGTGTAGCTTTTATGGGTGGTGTTTTCTGGGCTAGTCGTCGCAGCAAACATCAATATCAAATAACCATAGCAGAACCAGATTTATCACCAGAATGGGTTGATAACCATCACGTCGCCAGCAAGGATTCCGTAATCCAAAATCCAAAATCCAAAATCTAAAATTGTCACGATGCTGAGTGCGATCATTAAATGGGCGATCGCTCGCCGTTGGCTGGTGGTTCTAAGTGCAATTATCCTGATGATTTGGATATTTCGCACGATTATTCAAATGCCTTTGGATGTTTTTCCGAGTTTTGCACCACCGCAAGTAGAAATTCAAACTGAAGCGCCAGGACTTGCGCCGGAAGAATTGGAATCGCTGGTAACTCTACCGATTGAAAGTGCAATTAATGGTACACCAGGAGTCACGACTGTACGCTCATCTTCAGCAGCAGGAATTTCTGTTGTTACAGTCGTTTTTAATTGGGGAAGTGACATTTATCAAGCGCGTCAACTAGTAACAGAACGATTACAACAAGCACAAAGTAAGTTACCTGCTGGGGTGGAAACGCCACAAATTTCTCCCACTAGTTCGCCCATCGGTACGGTACTGCAATATGCTTTTACATCCAAAACTACAGCTTTAATGGAAGTGCGGCGAATTGTTGATTGGCAAGTAACAAATCGCCTTTTAGCTGTTCCTGGTGTAAGTCAGGTTGTCGCTTATGGTGGCGATGTTCGCCAATATCAAGTATTAGTTGATCCCGAAAAATTAAAAGCTTTTAATGTCACTTTGGCAGATGTTGAAGAAGCAACAGCAGCCGCAAATATTAATGCTCCTGGTGGTTATTTAATTACACCTGACCGAGAAAAATTAATTCGGGGAATTGGCAGAATTGAATCTATAACAGAATTACAACAATCAGTAATTACTGCCCGTAATGGTACGCCAGTCAAAATATCTGATGTCGCTGACGTGCAAATTGGAGCAGCGATTAAACGCGGTGATGGCAGTTTTAACGGTGAAAAAGCAGTCATCGTCATGATTAACAAACAGCCGCAAGCCGATACTCCCACCGTTACCCGTGCCATAGAACAGGCGATTACAGAAATTAAAGCTGCCTTACCTCAAGATATCAAAGTTACCCCTACATTTCGCCAAGAAAATTATATTGATGCTTCCATTGAAAATCTACGGGAAGCTTTAATCGAAGGTAGTATTATTGTTGCTTTTATTCTCATTCCCTTCTTGATGAATTGGCGCAATCTCGCCATTTGTTTAATTGCCCTGCCCTTATCTTTATTACTGGGAATCTTCCTCTTAAATTGGTTAGGTCAAGGCTTAAATACCATGACTTTAGGAGGTCTTGGGATTGCAATTGGTTCAGCAGTTGATGATGCAATTGTTGATGCCGAAAATGTTTTCCGCAATTTGCGCGAAAATAAATATTCCCCCCATCCTCGACCCGTTTTAGATGTAGTATTTGATGGTTGTCAAGAAGTCCGAGATTCTGTATTTGGTGCAACCATAATTACAATGGTTGTTTTTACTCCTGTGTTTGCTTTAGGAGGAGTAGAAGGGAGTATTTTTATCCCTATGGGTTTTGGTTATATGGCTGCGGTGATTGCTTCGAGTATCACAGCATTGACAATCACTCCAGCTTTATGTGCCATCTTATTACCTCACAGTCATTTACCAGAACAAGAACCTTGGGTAGCAAGATTTTTTAAACGGTTGTATTATCCGCTATTAACATTTTCCTTGCGGCGTTCGGGAATTATTTTAGCCATAGCGACTGCAAGTACCGTAGCCGCAATTGCGATCGCGCCTAGTTTCGGGAGAGTGTTTTTACCAGAGTTTCAAGAGCAAACTTTAGTGAATACCTTAACTCTTTACCCTGGCGTATCATTAGAAGCTACCAACGCAGCAGGAGAAGCAATTCAAGACGCACTCAAAGGCGATGCGCGATTTCCTTACGTACAGTTGCGTTCGGGACGTGCGCTTGGTGATGGCGATGCAGCCGGGGTGAATTTGGCGCATTTAGATATTGAATTAAGCCGCGAAGCCACAGAAAACAGGGAAGCGGCGATTAAAAAACTGCGGGAAGAATTGGCGAAATTACCAGGAGTCGCGCCTAATATTGGTGGTTTCATCTCACATCGCATGGATGAAGTATTGTCTGGAGTGAGGAGTGCGATCGCAGTTAAGATTTTCGGCCCTGATTTAGCACAACTCCGCACTATTGGGAGTCAGGTTAATGAAGTAATGAAAACTGTCGATGGAATTGTCGATTTACAACTTGAACCGCAAGTACCCATCGAACAAATACAAATTAAATTTAATCGTACAGATGCTTCTCGCTATGGTTTAACAGTAGGAAAAATTTCCCAAATTATTGAAACTGCGCTGAATGGTAAAGTAGTTTCCCAAATTTTAGATAAACAACAAACCTTCGATTTAGTTGTCTGGTTAAAGCCAGAAGCCAGGCAAAATTTAGATACAATTCGTAATTTATTAGTCGATACTCCGGCTGGGCAAAAGATACCATTAGCGCAAGTGGCAGCAATTGAAAATGGTACAGGCCCAAATACGATTAACCGGGAGAATGTATCGCGTTTAATTGTTGTCTCTGCTAACACTAGCGGTAGAGATTTGCGCTCAATTGTCAATGAAATTCAAACAAAAGTTAATCAGCAAGTACATCCGCCGAATGGTTACTATATCCAGTATGCAGGACAATTTGAGGCGCAAGAAAGAGCCACCCAAAATATCTTAATTTCGAGTGCGATCGCTTTTGTGGCGATTACAGTCATTATGTATATTTCTGTCAAATCTATTCCTTCCACCGCCATGATTATGATTAACTTACCTTTGGCATTGGTAGGGGGAGTATTCTCTGTAGCCTTATCTGGCGGTATTATTTCGATTGCTTCTTTAGTCGGCTTTGTCACTCTGTTTGGAGTTGCAACCCGTAATGGTTTATTGCTAGTAGATAATTACAACACCAAATTTGCCGAAGGAATGCCTTTGAAAGAGATTTTAATCAAAGGTTCAATGGAAAGATTAAACGCCATTTTAATGACAGCCTTTACCTCAGCTTTAGGGTTAGCACCCTTAATAGTCGATAGCGGCCCTGGCAAAGAAATATTACAACCGCTTTCAATAGTTGTCTTAGGTGGGTTATTTACATCTACAGCATTAACATTAGTAGTTATCCCCGCCTTATATGCTAAGTTTGGCAAAATTTTGTTACAAAAATCGTGAATTTAAAAGAGGTTTAAATCTATGAATTTGATTAAATCTAGCTTGATTGTTTTAGGCAGTATTAGCTTGATTTTCTTAGGTGCTTGTAGCAATAACCAACCAGCAGCTAATACCGAAAAGAATTCAGCCACCTCTAACGCTAAAGCTCAACCATCAGCTGCATCTGTCGCCAAAACAGAAGGACAGCATGGTAAAACTCATGGGGGCCAAGTTGTCGAGACAGGCGCTTACCATTTAGAGTTTGTACCAGAGAAAGAAGCCAATAAAACTCACCTAGATTTTTACTTACTAAAAGGTGACAATCACGAAGCAATACCTGATGCTAATGTTACTGCTCAAGTACAGTCACCTGATGGCAAACAAAAGACAGTTGCTTTTAAGTATGATGCTAATGATCAGCATTACACAGGCTTATTAAATGATACTTTGGCTGGTCAGTATCAGGTGAAAATTAATGCAGATATTAAAGGTAAAAAAGTAGACGGGCGCTTTAATTTTAATCGGTAAATATTAGCTAGCAAACATTCAAAATTCAAAAGTCAACAGTTAATATATGCGAGTGCTATTAGTAGAAGATGAAGAAGATTTAGGTGGTGCAATTAAACGAACTCTTACCCAACATAAATATTTAGTAGATTGGGTACTCGATGGTAACGATGCTTGGGCATATTTAGAAAATAGCTGGACACAATATACCCTAGGTATTTTCGATTGGATGATACCAGGAATATCAGGATTAGAGTTATGCAAAAGATTACGCCTGCATAAAAATCCTTTACCTGTGTTAATGCTCACAGCTAAAGACAGTATGGAAGATAAAGTTGCTGGATTAGATGCAGGTGCAGATGATTATTTAGTCAAGCCATTTGGCATGGCAGAATTATTAGCGAGATTGCGAGCATTACAAAGGCGATCACCCCAATTTCAACCCCAGGAATTAACTGTGGGTAATCTAACTCTCGATTACGGCAACAATTTAGTTGTGAACCATAATGAGGCGGGTAATAAGCAGGAAATTCCGCTCACAAATAAAGAGTTTCAGCTATTAGAATACTTTATGAAACATCCCAACCAAATTGTGACTACAGAACAAATTCGTAATCAGCTTTGGGAAGTCAGCGCAGAACCAGCAAGTAATGTAGTCGCAGCACAAATGCGTTTACTGCGTCGTAAATTAGCTCATAGTGGCTGCGAGAATATAATTGAAACTTTGCATGGTACAGGATATCGCTTGAATCTCATAACACCGTACTAAGTTTCTAGTTCACAATAATGCCAAATCCTCTCAGCATTGTGGGTAAATAATCATCAAGATTCTTAATATGTTCATCTGTAAGTTCAATCAAATTAAACTCATATTTATGATAAATGTGCTGTTTTTCTTTCTTACGTGATAGATATTCTGGGTCATTTTCATAACCCCAATACTCAATATAAACTCTACCAGCAGGAATATAAAAATCACAGTAAACTTCTTCTGCAACTGGAAGTTTTCGCTCATAAGCATGAACTAAACCAGCCATGTAAAGCCAGTTATCAATTGATAACTCAGCTTTTGAACGAACCCAATGTCCATCTGTGGAGCGATAATTACCAGCATGAAACTTCTCACGAAAGTCTGATTTGCCGTTATCAGAAGTTAAGTTTGTAGTGGCATCATTTTCGCTAATTTTGCGAAATGCGTCAAGAAAAATTTGATTATTGAAGATTTCTTCTGTCCAAACAACGTAAGGTTTTTTGCCTTTGTCATCAAACTTTTGTAATCCCCCAAAGCTCAACCCTAAACTTGTAGCTATCCAACCATTCTGAACTTTATCTAATAATCCGAGTTCAGCCAAGATAGGATTAATAGCATTCCTCGATACACCAAGACGCTCACTGATTTTGGTAGCTGATAGCAATGTAGCAGTAGAAACAGGCGGATGCGAATTAGATATAGAAGCAGCTTGAGAATCTATAGAGTTATTTGTTTTTGAGTTATTGACTTTCCAATGCTTATAGCACAGTTTATAACCTGGCTTTGAAACTAACTGGTTGCAGCCTAAGACTGTACAATATTCTGCCATTATGATTACGTTGTATATGTAAATATACAAACATATATAACATTCGTAAAAATTATCAGCACCCGAATTAATACTAGATATTAATTACAACCGCAAATTCAAATAAATTGATGATTAAAACAGAGTCAATAAAAATCATAAAATGAGCGATATCACGAGTATTCTAGGGATTCTTAAGCAATTAAGGCAATCTTCCTACGTTTTGCGATCGCATTGTGCTGTTTTATCTATCCAGACAAACTGCATATAGGAATCTGATTTGATTTGTGAACAAATTTAAGCTTTGGCAATGATGCGTTACGCTATCGCTAACGCATCCTACATGAATTTCAAAAATTAAAGATGAGTCTTATATCTGCTGAAAATGTCTGCTTATGAATCAAAATCAACTATTTCAGCAAACCCGCCTGCGTTTGGCGCTGTGGTATGCGCTGGTGATGGCTTTTATTTTAAGCATTTGCGGATTTGGCATTTATAAAGCAGTTGCTCATGCTCATTCGATGACATTAGGTAGAGAACTGGAATCTGTGGCAGGGACTTTACACGATACTATTGAACTAAAACTACGCCAACCTGCACAACTAGAACCAGTTATAGAGAATTTTCTACCTAATATTTGTGTGGTTGGGCAAAGTTGCATTCCCGAAAAATCAAGTCCCAAGCGCCATATTTTAAGCGCTATCAATCAAAGCAATTACTATGTACGTTTTTACGATATTTCAGGACGTTTAATTGCTATAGCAGGTAATTATCCCGAAGGATTACCGATAGTTTTCAAAAAAGAACTTTGGCAAACTCTGAAAGATAGTAAAGGTAACTTGTATCAGCAAATTTCTTTTGCATTACACACCCAAGAAAATCGCGATTGGGGTTACATTCAAGTAGGGCGAAGTCTTGCCGATTTTAATAGTTATCTCAATGCAGTAAAACTGACTTTAATATTGGGATTACCCATCATCATGAGTTTAGTTGGCATTGCTAGTTGGTGGTTAGCAGGATTAGCAATGAAACCAATTTATCTCTCATACAGGCAAATTCAACAATTTACAGCCGATGCAGCACATGAATTACGCACACCTTTAGCTGCAACTCAAGCAACAGTAGAATCAGCGCTGATGATGTCTCATCTGGATGAAGCCGAAGCGCGAGAAATTCTCCGCACTACACAACGCCAAAATCAGCGGCTTACCAATTTAGTTACAGATTTGCTGCTATTAACTCGTTTAGATCGTCAGTCAATACCGCTGCAAAGTGAAATTTGCTGTTTAGATGATATTATTAGCGACTTAATAGAAGAATTTGCAGCTTTGGCGATCGCAGCTGATATTACACTCACATCTTCCATCCAGCTTTCCCAACCGCTGAATGTAGTTGGCAATCAAGATCAGCTTTACCGTCTATTTTCTAACTTAATTGTCAATGCCATTCACTACACCCCAGCCGGGGGAAAGGTAAAAGTTAGCCTAGACCGCAATGATCATTATGCCGTGATTCAAGTCGAAGATACAGGCATTGGTATTCCCCAGCCAGAACTGACACGAATCTTTGATCGCTTCTACCGAGTCAACAGCGATCGCTCTCGCACTACCGGCGGTTCTGGATTAGGATTAGCGATCGCCAAAGCCATCGTCCAAACACACCACGGTAGCTTAGACGTACAAAGCGAATTAGGTAAAGGTAGCACTTTTACAGTTAAGTTACCCTTTAGGATTGGGGATTGGGGATTAGGGACTGGGGATTGGGGACTGGGGACTGGGGACTGGGGACTGGGGACTGGGGACTGGGGACAAAGGGAAATAACAAACACCAAACACCAAACACCAAACACCAAACACCAAACACCAAATGACAAATAACAAATGACTAACGGTAGAATATACCTAATTTTCGTAGCTTCAAACAACGAAGTATGACAATGCATTCTTCTCTTCAACGTGCTTTTGCTAACCGCTGTGTCCTGAAAGCGATCAGCGGTTTAAATAACTTTGATAGCGATCGCGTCGCCGCTACTATCAAAGCCGCCGATTTAGGTGGTGCTACATTTGTTGATATCGCTGCCGATGCTGATTTAGTCAAATTAGCAAAAACATTGACCAATTTACCAATCTGTGTATCAGCAGTAGAGCCAGAAAAATTTTTGCAAGCTGTGGCAGCTGGTGCAGATTTAATTGAAATCGGAAATTTTGATTCTTTCTATGCTCAAGGCCGTAAATTTGAGGCTGAGGAAGTTCTCGCACTAACTCACCAAACCCGCGCCTTACTGCCAGAAATTACCTTATCTGTTACCGTTCCCCACATCCTGAAACTAGATCAACAGGTACAACTAGCAGAAGAACTAGTCAAAGCTGGCGCTGATATTATCCAAACCGAAGGCGGCACCAGCAGCAACCCCGTCCACCCCGGAACCTTGGGCTTAATTGAAAAAGCTGCTCCCACCTTGGCAGCAGCTTTTGAAATTTCCCGTGCAGTTTCCGTACCAGTATTATGCGCTTCCGGCATTTCTAGCGTCACAGCACCACTTGCGATCGCTGCTGGTGCTGCTGGTGTTGGTGTTGGTTCCGCTATTAACCAACTCAACAGCGAAGTAGCCATGATTGCCGCCGTTCGCAGCATCGTTGAAGCCTTAGCAACCGCTAAAGTAGAGGTTAAATAGGGCATGGGGCATGGGGCATAGGGCATAGGACATAGGACATAAATGATTTTCCCTTGCTCCCCCTGCTCCCTGCTCCCTGCTCCCTGCCTCTTTTATCCCAAACAATCCTTCAGGGCGTAAATCACTTGGTCTTGCTGTTCTTGGGTTAGTTCTGGATACATGGGTAAAGCAATCACCTCATGAGAGATTTGCTCTGATACTGGTAGGTATCCTGGTTGATAGCCGAGGTCTTGATAAACTGGCTGCAAATGTAAAGGCAGGGGATAATAAACCATTGAACCCACACCTTTTTCCTGCAATTGCTGGCGCACTGAGTCTCGATATTGGGCAGTAGCTCCATTTCGCCCTTTACCAGAGACGCGAATTGTATATTGATTCCATACCCCAACGCCCCCGGCTAATTCTTGAGGCGCGATCAAACCGGGGACTTGGTTGAGGAATTCGTGATAATAAGCTGCGATCGCCCGCCGTCTTTCATTCCAATTATCCAAATAACGCAGTTTTATTTCTAAAATTACTGCCTGTATTGAATCCAAACGGCTATTTACGCCAATTTCTTCATGAAGGTAGCGAACTTTGCTACCATGTTCCCGTAATACCCGCAGTTGACTGGCAATAGCTGGGTCATTAGTAGTGATTGCGCCACCATCTCCACAACCGCCGAGGTTTTTCGTGGGGTAAAAACTAAAGCAACCAATGTGTCCAATACTACCTACTTTTTGACCACCCCAACTTGCGCCTGTAGCTTGGGCACAATCTTCAATTACCACCAAATTGTGAGACTGTGCGATCGCCATTAGCGCCGTCATATGTACAGGTTGCCCAAACAGGTGAACTGGGATAATAGCTTTTGTTTTGGGCGTAATTGCCGCTGCTACCTGTTGTAAATCAAAATTAAAAGTATCATCAATATCAACAAAAACTGGCTTGGCACCTACAGCACTAATTACCTCAGCCGTAGCAATAAAAGTGAAAGTTGTCGTAATTACTTCATCACCTGCGCCAATATTTAAAGCCCGTAGCGCGAGAAAAAGTGCATCAGTACCAGAATTACAAGCTACACATTCAGTTACGCCATGATAAGCAGCAAACTGTTTTTCAAAACCTTCTACTACAGGCCCGCCAATATAACGACCAGAAGCCAGAACTTCTAAAACAGCAGCACTCACTTCTGCTTCTATAGTGGAGTATTGCTGTTTAATATCAAAGGCAGGAACGGAATTTAAACTTTGGATCATGAGTTTTTATGAATCTGGAAATACAAAAGATGCACTTCAACGGCTAATTGTTGCTGATTAAATTGTCAATTAGAAAATCACAGCAGACTGTTGCAGGAAATACGTATTATTGAGGGTTTATACTGGGCATTTGGTGTTTGTCATTTGTCATTTGGTAATGGGTAATTGGTACTGGGTAATTGGGTGTTTTTGATTTCCCCTTCTCCCCTCATCTCCCTAATCCCCAGTCTCCAGTCCCCAGTCCCCAGTCCCCAGTCCCTAATCCCCAGTCCCCACCCCCTGGAGGTAACTAATGCAAGATTTGATCAAATTAGATTTAGCTGATTTAGCGATCGCAATTGGCTTGATGGCGATCGCAGTTGGTTTGTCTGCTTGGGAAAAGTTAGGGCTAGAGTTGAACTTGGTTTTCGCTACTGGAAGAACTATTCTCCAGCTACTCGTCTTGGGATACGTTTTGGACTTCATCTTTGCTGTAAACAACGTTTGGGGGGTTTTGGCAATTCTAGTAATCATGCTGACGATTACGGCGATTGTCGCACGAAACCGCATCAGTCAAAAACTTCCCCTTGTGTTGCCTTGGGTGTGGGGGTCAATTTTTGTTAGTACAGCATTGACTGTGCTTTATAGCATCTTTTTGATTATTCAACCAGAAAGATGGTACGAACCTAGATATATAATTCCGCTAGCTGGGGTAGTTATAGGTAATGCCATGAATGCAGCTGCGATCGCAGGCGAACGTCTGGTAAATACCATCAACTCTTCCCATTTAGAAATCGAAACTCACTTAAGCTTAGGCGCAACTCCCCAGCAAGCTATTACCCAATACCGCAAAGAAGCCATTCGCGCTGGCTTAATGCCTACCTTAAATCAAATGATGCTCATCGGTATGGTTGCACTACCAGGAATCACCACCGGACAATTACTCGGTGGCGTACAACCCCCCGACGCTGTATCCTACGAAATTTTATTGCTGTTTATGGTTGCTTTTGCTAACTTGCTCACAACTCTGTTAGTCACCAGAGGTTTGTGTCGTCAGTTTTTCAACTCCACCGCCCAGCTGATTAGGTGATGAGGGGGATGAGGCAAGGGGGCAGGGAGCAGGGGGCAGGGAGATGAGGGAGATGAGGGAGATGAGGCAAGGGGGCAGGGAGCAGGGAGCAGGGGAGAATTAATGAATGGCAAACCCCAAACACCCATTACCCATTACCAAATGACAAATGCCAACCTCCTAATTTTGTTACATTTGTTTGTGAAAATGGAAATCAAGCAGCAAGAAGTATTCCGTGACTAAGCAAATATACCGCAGTGGTGCGATCGCCAGATCTACACTGTTTCATTGGTGGATAAATGGGATATTGCAGCGCCAACACCATTTATCGAAAATAATGAGAGCAGGAGGGATTGCGATCGCGCTTTGTTTAACAGGATGTGAGCAAGCGATCGAGTATTTGCCACCCTTACCACACATTGAAATTCCATCCAACAAACCACCACAACCGCCACAGCCAGCACAAACCCCACAAACTGCCGAAATTGAGTCACAAGTTCGGCAACAAATTAACCAAGTGCGCCAAAAAAATGGGCTTCAGCCTTTAAAAAATAATGAAAAACTAGCGCAAGTAGCCCGCAATTACAGTCAGCAGATGGCAGAAAAAAATTTTTTCAGCCACACCGGAATTGATGGTAGTACCCTCAGCGATAGAGTCAGCGCTGGCGGAATCTCCTATTGGATGGTAGGAGAAAACTTATTTAGAAGCAAAAATATTTCTCAGCCTGTACAACCTGCCGTTGATGGTTGGTTAAAAAGTCCAGGACACAGGGAAAATATTCTCCGTCCAGTCTTCAGAGAAACAGGTGTAGGAGTGTGGCGCAAGGGTAATATCTATATCATTACCCAGTTATTTTTACGGGGTTAAAACTACTAGTAGTCTGGCAAGTCAACTTCGTTGGGCTGCAAGATCCCCGACTTCTTCAAGAAGTCGGGGATCTGACCCCTCACCAATTCTTATCACTTTTGCGATCGCCCACTAGATTTAACTAGCTGGATTATTAGGCGGTAGTTGTTCTGGTGGTGCTTCTGCTGGAGGAGCAAGTACAGCATCCGGTGCAACTTCTTCGACGGGAATCGGTTCTTTATCCTCAACCTCAGTATGTGGTTGTGCAGCTTCCACTAATTCGGGAGATGGGGGATTTGGAGGAATTACTTCTGGTATTGTCTCGCTTGTCGTGGTGGTTTCGTTAGTGGTGACTACCTCATCTACTGGTGTTTCTAGTATCAAAGTGGGAGCTTCACTAGTTGCGATCGCTTCCTCTGGTGGTGTTTCTGGTATAGCTGTGGTGTTGTCAATAATTTCTACAGTAGGCGGAACTTTGGGTGTAGCGATAGTTGCTGGAGTTTTCGCAACTGGTGAGGTTTTTTTATCAGTTTTTTGGAATCGATTTTTAGCGCCATTCAAGGTGTTACCAATACCCTGTTGCAACTGAGCTAACCGTTCTGGGAATGACAACTTAGTAACCTGTTGCTGAATTGAAGTTTTGACAGCGTCGGAACTGGGAACAGGTGTTTGTTGGGCCCTTGGTGTCACTTGTCGGCGTAATGAGAAAGTTTGCCAACCAAACCAGCCTAAAAGCGCAACACTAGCTACGTGACCCAGTAAAAGACCGCCATTAATACGTGGTGCAAAAACCCATAACATTAAGGCGTAGAATAGCCCTACGCCACTCCAAATAAAGTCATTCTTCCGATGGATTTCTGGAAAAAAGAAAGCTGCTAAATAAATGGTTAAGCTACCAAGGCCCACCGCCAAAGCTAGGACAAATGCCAGCATTATTTGGTTTCTCCTTTTACTAGGGGTTAGGGGTTAGGGTTTAGGGCTGAGGGGTGAAAAATCACTCTATTCCCTAGTACAAAACAGCGCCAATCAAGCAACCATTGGAATTAGGCCAAAGCCTTGATAGGCAAAATGTTTGACGTTTGACTTTTGAGTTTTGCTACAACGGGTTCTCCGCGTAACGTGCTGGCTGCTTTTGACTTTGTCGCAGCAGTACTAGGCCCCATTCTCTAAGTTCCTCGCCCCTTTGATCAGATATTTTAATTTTGCAAATTTTGCAACCTAATTGTTGATTTAGATACAAATTAAAATTAATCACCTATGTTAGCTGCGGATTTTTGTCTCTGAGATTAATGCTTTCTTAAGATCTTCTTTAGGAGAGAAGCTAATATCTCGGACTACCCTTAAAGATAAAAGGATCTGCAAGAGTTAGCCAAACATAGTTTATGACCCTACAAAGCTTTGGTGTGATTGGTTTAGCCGTTATGGGCGAAAATATCGCTCTAAACGTCGAGCGTAATGGCTTCCCAATTGCAGTTTATAACCGCTCCAGAGAAAAGACCGATGCCTTCATGGCTCAACGCGCGACAGGACGGAATGTTAAAGCCGCCTTTACCCTGGAAGAATTCGTAGCTGCACTAGAACGTCCCCGCAAAATCTTAGTGATGGTGCAAGCTGGTAAGCCAGTAGACGCAGTTATTTCTCAACTCAGACCTTTGCTGGACGAAGGCGATATCATTATCGACGGTGGCAACTCTTGGTTTGAAGATACAGAACGACGCACCCAGGAATTAGAGCCTACAGGTTTACGATATCTTGGTATGGGTGTGAGTGGTGGCGAAGAAGGCGCACTCAATGGCCCATCCCTAATGCCTGGTGGTACAAAAAGCTCTTATGAGTATCTGTCACCAATTTTTAACAAAATTGCGGCTCAAGTCGATGATGGCCCTTGTGTAACTTATATTGGGCCTGGTGGTTCTGGTCACTATGTCAAAATGGTGCATAACGGCATTGAGTATGGTGATATGCAGCTAATTGCTGAAGCCTACGATTTGCTCAAAAATGCGGCTGGACTTGACCATAATCAGCTGCATGAAGTCTTCGCTCAATGGAACACCACTGATGAACTCGATTCATTTTTGATTGAGATTACGAAGAATATCTTCCCCTACATTGACCCAGAAACAAATCTACCACTAGTAGATTTGATTGTTGACGCAGCAGGTCAAAAGGGAACTGGACGTTGGACTGTACAGACTGCATTGGAATTGGGCGTTTCTATCCCCACTATTACCGCCGCAGTTAATGCTCGGATTATCTCTTCTATTAAAGAAGAACGGGTAGCAGCATCGAAGATTTTGACAGGCCCTAGCGGTAAGTATGATGGGCAAGTCAAAGACTTTATCAATAAAGTCCGTGATGCTCTGTATTGCTCAAAAATCTGTTCTTACGCTCAAGGGATGGCGCTGTTATCTACAGCTTCCGCCACTTATAAATGGGATCTGAACCTGAGCGAAATGGCGCGGATTTGGAAAGGAGGTTGTATTATTCGCGCTGGCTTCTTGAATAAGATTAAGAAGGCTTTTAACGAAAATCCAGCATTGCCTAACTTGCTATTAGCTCCCGAATTTAAGCAAACAATTCTCGACAGACAAGCAGCTTGGCGGGAAGTAATCATGACAGCAGCTAAATTGGGAATTCCTGTCCCAGCATTTAGCGCTTCTTTAGATTATTTTGACAGCTATCGCCGCGATCGCTTGCCTCAAAACCTCACTCAAGCACAACGCGACTACTTCGGTGCACACACCTACCTGCGTACCGATAAGCCTGGAAGCTTCCACACTGAGTGGGTTCCCATTGATGAGAAAAAGTAAACTACATTCTGTGATGGTGTAGAAAGCTTCAATATTTACTTGGTAAGTGGTTCTGGTTTTCAGAGCCACTTTTTCTCATGGGGAATGGGTAATGGGTAATGGGTAATGGGTAATGGGTAAGAATTTTTTACAATGACCAATTACCAATGACCAATTACCAAATCCAATTGTTCTATATAACTAACAACTTGGGTTACTTTTATAGAATAGAAAAAAAGCTTATTATAATTTACGCTGACTAAGCATAATTTCCCATGACAACTTCTAAACGCCGCTATCACATTACTACTTTTGGTTGCCAAATGAATAAAGCTGACTCAGAGCGCATGGCTGGCATTTTAGAAGACATGGGCTTTGAGTTTGCCGAAGATCCCAATAATGCAGATCTGATTCTCTACAATACCTGCACTATTCGGGATAATGCCGAGCAAAAAGTATATTCCTACTTGGGTAGACAAGCCAAGCGCAAACACGAGCAACCTGATTTAACTTTGGTTGTTGCTGGTTGTGTTGCTCAACAAGAAGGCGAAAGCCTGTTGCGGCGTGTCCCGGAATTAGATTTAGTGATGGGGCCGCAACACGCTAACCGTCTCAAAGATTTGCTGGAATCGGTATTTGAAGGTAATCAAGTTGTAGCTACCGAGCCAGTTCATATTATGGAAGACATCACCCAGCCGCGACGGGATAGTAAAGTTACTGCTTGGGTGAATGTGATTTATGGCTGTAACGAACGCTGCACTTATTGTGTAGTTCCTAATGTGCGTGGTGTAGAACAATCCCGCACGCCAGAAGCTATTCGTGCTGAAATGGTAGAGCTAGGAAAGCAAGGTTACAAGGAAATTACTTTACTGGGTCAAAATATTGACGCTTATGGTCGTGATTTACCAGGAGTGACAGCAACAGGGCGACATCTGCATACATTCACAGATTTACTCTATTATGTGCATGATGTGCCGGGGGTTGAAAGAATACGTTTTGCTACTAGTCACCCTCGTTATTTTACTGAGCGTTTAATTAAAGTTTGTGCGGAATTACCCAAGGTTTGCGAACACTTCCATATTCCCTTTCAATCTGGGGATAACGAATTGTTGAAAGCAATGGGGCGGGGTTATACCCATGAGAAATATCGCCGGATCATTGATACAATTCGCCAATATATGCCAGATGCATCGATTAGTGCAGATGCTATTGTTGGTTTCCCTGGAGAGACAGAAGCACAGTTTGAGAATACCCTGAAACTGGTAGAAGATATTGGCTTTGACCAGTTAAACACAGCCGCCTATTCTCCCCGTCCTGGTACACCAGCGGCTTTATGGGAGAATCAATTGAGCGAAGAAGTAAAAAGCGATCGCTTACAAAGATTAAATCATTTAGTGGGCATCAAAGCAGCCGAGCGATCGCAACGTTACTTTGGACGCATTGAGGAAGTTTTAGTAGAAGACCAAAACTCCAAAGATCCCACTCAGGTAATGGGACGCACAGGCGGTAATCGTCTGACTTTCTTTACTGGCGATATCAAAGAACTCAAAGGACAATTAGTGAAAGTCAAAATTACTGAAGTTCGCGCCTTTAGCTTGACTGGCGAACCTATAGAAGTGCGCCAAGCTGTTTCAGTTTAGGCATACTTCGTAATACCTGCGGCTACTCCTACTCTGCGAGAAGGGCTACGCCCAACGGAGAACTCGCAGAGTAGCCTCTGCGCGTCTACGTAATTACGAATTCAAATTCAGGTTTAGATGTGTTAGCAAATTTTAGGCAATTGGTAGAGCTATTAAATCCATATTAATTTTCAACTTGAATTAGTATTACTTTGCATCTCCTATCAAAGAAAAAGCTGCCCAGTCACGAGGTGCAGAATACTGCTTACTAGTTGCTAACATCGCCTGTCGTAATGCCTGTGCCTTATCAGAATTTTTTTGTAATTGACGATAAAATTCCTGCATAAGCAAAGCAGTAGATTCGTCTGGTACTTGCCACAAGGAAACAACGACACTCTTGCTACCAGCAGTAATAAAGGAACGAGACAAACCTATTACTCCATCTCCAGTAATCCTACCTCGCCCTGTTTCACAAGCACTGAGGACAACTAAATCAGCATTCAGCTTTAAATTAAAAATTTCATCAGCAGTTAGCAGACCATTATCCTGTGGCGATGGAGCTAATGCAATTACACCAGGAATTCCTGTTCCCTTAAAATCATCCAGCAGCCCATGTGTTGCTAGGTGAATAATTTTAGCTTCTAACATCTGTTGTATAACTGCGGCTTTTGTCGCCTGGTTACCAAGCAACACTTGAGCCTTCAGCAACTTGGAGATAGCTAAAACTTCCTGTTCTGCGCCTGGTAATGGTTCTAGTTGTTGGGGTGTTTCCCCAGGATGCAATGGTGGAATAGTCGGCATTGTAGGATTCCCAACTAACAATACCTTTGGCTGTACTGCCTGTTGCAACTTTTGTTTTTGAGTCAAGTCTAATACTTGAATTGAGGGAGCTATGCGGATAGTATGTTTTTCTATCAAGTAATTACCATCCTGATCTATTAACGCCGCAAAAGGAACTAAAAATAAAGACTGATGAGGAATAAAAATAATTTGAGATTCAGGATTTTTTGGTAGCAAATCAGCGATTGGTTCAATTAACAAAGAATACATTTGTTGAAAACATTTTTTCCCTATGCAACTGGAGGAATTAACTTTTTTATCAACTATCGGTTCCTCAGATGGGTTATTACCTTTCACTTCAATAGCTGCACGAGTATTACGAACGAAGTCTGATATGGCAGTATCGGCTAATCCTCGACTAAAAGGCATTCTGGCGGCAGATTGCAAAGTTCCCTGTGCTACATTGGCTAGATTAATTTTTGCGAGATCAACTGAGCGAAATGCGACTTCTCCTGTGGGTTTAACCACCCAAATGTATAATTCATCCCATACTGCCGAATATTCAACCAGCGTAGCGTTTTGTGCTTTAGCAAGTTGTTTAATTTTTTGAATATTAGTTAGAGATATATTTTGTGAATTAGAGTTAGATAAATCTTGGCGTTTAGCTAATAAATCTACAAATGCTCTTGCTCTACCTCTCTCAGATATTTCTAGGGCTGTTTCTATTTTATTTTGTGTAATTAATACTTTTTGGAGCACAATATAATTATCAATCTGCTGATCAAGAACTGAGACTTTAAAAATATTATTACTATCTTCATCACCTAACTGATTTCGCAGAGATTCTTGGATAGTCATTGCCTCAAGTAATGATTTCTCTGCATCTGCAAAATTTGATTTACCTAAAAAAAATAATCCTTTAATAAATAAAGCTCTTGCTTGCAATTGTAAGTTACTACTATCGACATTTTCTAACATTCGTTGAGAATAGTTACCTGCTTGCTCATAGTTACCCATACCAAAATAAGCAAGTCCCATAATTTCAAAAGCTAATGCTTCTACAGTTTGATTTATATCATTAATATTTTTGGCTTTTTCTAATATTTTTTGTGCAGAATCAATAGCTTTGTTGTAATCTCCCTGATTGAAATAAGCAAGTCCTAGACTATAAAAAGCTGCTGCTGCTATTTTTTCTTGATTGTTACGATTTTCCAGCTTAGGTGTAATTTCTAGTACTTGTTGATTATATTTAATTACTTCATCATATTGTGCTAGTTCTAGGTAATATTTACTTAAAAAAACTAAAGCAGCTAATTGTGCTTCATAGTTTTGACTTGCTACCGCTATGGGTAAAAGTTGTTGAGCATAAGCCACTGCTTTCTCCGATTCACCTAACTGATTGTAAGCTCTTGCAAGTTGCATCAAAGGTGTAATTTGATATTGGCGGTCTGGTTTTTTCTGTGCAGCAGCTAACCTCTGCTCAAAATATTTAATAACTGTAGTTAAATCACCTAAATCTTTAATATTAGATAAAACGAGATTTCCGCTATTAATAAATAATTCTTCTGCTGAGAGATTGCGGTTTTTTCGTGCCGGATCAAGTTCTTGTTGACGAGATGGAGGCCAAACTATTCTGACAGCTTGACCTATTATTAGTTCTTTGGAAATAACACCCCAGCAGCGCCCATCGTAACTACTATCACGATTATCAGCCAATACTAAATATGAATTGGGCGGTATAGTAACTGGTCGAGATAAAAAAGGTGCTTGTTGACCTGATGGGCAAACATCAATAGCTGTACGCTGTTGTTGGCTAAGATATTTACTTTCATTCAAAGGTTTGTTATTAATGTAAACTTTGCCATTTTGTAGTTTTACTTTTTCCCCTGGTAAAGCAATAATCCGCATTGCAAATGTAATATTACTATTTTGATACTCTCGCTGGAGATTGGCATTAGCTTTAAACAAGATAATATCGCCCCGCTTGGGTAATTGAGATTGGTAAGCTTTTTTATCAATGAGGATAGAATCATTATGCTGTAAATTTGGCTCCATTGCGCCGCTAGGTATGTAATTAATTGAATAGGAGTTTTTCAAAGATAAAGATGACTGTGACAATCCTACTTGATTGGGGATTAATATTAAAAAGTTAGCAGTTAATGTAATAGAGACTGTAGCAAGATGATTGATAAATGAATTTAGGCTAGATCTGGAAAATTCCATATAATTAAAATTTATTAGAGCTTGATTTTTAAATGTTTATAAGGGCTGTGATGCGTTAATAACAACACATAAAGTACCCTAAATAATACTGATATCATTTTTCTATCATTATTTATGTAAATATCTGTAAATTTATCATTACCCAGGTTAATTTCATACAAAGCCAATATTTTTATAAAAATGTAAAAGTTATGAAATATAGTTATTTAGCTTTGATTGTTGGCGCTGTTACAACCCATGAAATTGAAAGCGTCTAACATACTTCCAGACCTTAACAAAACAAAAGTAGTTTATTTAAGCATAATTATTTAATGCTTGAGACAGGCTTTTTATCGTTATATCCTGCTACATAAAAATGTTCTGTGGTGCGTTTCTCAAATATTCAGTTTTTAGATGGAGTTAAAAATTATAAAACAATAGTCAGTCAAGATTAAATGACAAATAAGAAGGTTAAACAATAGTTAAGTAAAACTGCCGATGAATTGTCAGGCAAATTCTCATTAATTCACATCAAGCAATCTAAATTTCATGTAAATTCCTGACTAGATAATTGGTAGCAATTACTTAATTATTGATAACCTAATTACTTTCCAAATTTAGATTGTATGCGCCACCAGTAAGAGGTAATGTATGGTGCAAAACTCAAAGTTAGGGTACAGATTGTCCCCTAAATCGATTCTGCGTCTATCTGTATTTATCAGTATAGTTGCATCTTTATTGGTTGGCGGCATCAGCTTTTATGCAGTAAAACGATGGCAATATTCTGGTAATTCAGATACAAAAATCGCAGCGAAAAAATTACCAGAAATCACAACAGTAACAGCTTTAGGAAGACTTGAGCCAAAGGGAGAGATAATTAAACTTTCTGCTACTGTTTCTACACAGGGAAGCCGGGTAGAGCAGTTGTTAATTAAGGAAGGAGATAAAGTTAAAAAAGGACAAATCATAGCCATTTTAGACAGTCGCGATCGCCTACAAGCTGCATTAAAAGAAGCCCAAGAACAAGTCAAAGTTGCCCAAGCGAACCTCGCTAAAACTCAAGCTGGCGCGAAACGTGGTGAAATCCTCGCCCAACAAGCTGCGATCGCACGTTTAGCAGCAGAACGCAAAGGCAATATTGAGGCACAAATCGCTACAGTTGAACGTTTGCAGGCTCAAGTTGATAACGCCGCAGCAGAAGACAACCGCTATCAGCAGTTGTATGAACAAGGTGCAATTTCTGCCTCGCAAAAAGAAAGTAAAAGCCTCGCCTCAGAAAGTGCGCGTAAAAATCTCCAACAAGCGCAAGCGCAGTTGCAGCAAATCCAATCAGCAAGCCAACAACAACTGAAAGAAGCCGCAGCTAACCTAGATCAAATTAGTGAAGTTCGCAGCGTCGATGTTGCAGCAGCTAAAGCAGAAGTAGATCGTGCCATAGCAGCAATGAATTTGGCACAAGCAAACTTACAACAAGCTTACGTGCGATCGCCTCAAGCTGGTCAAGTATTTGAGATTCACAGCCGTCCGGGAGAAATAGTTTCAGATGATGGTATCGCCAATCTTGGACAAACCAGCCAGATGTATGCAGTAGCTGAAGTTTACGAAAGCGATATCAGCAAAGTCCATCCAGGGCAAAGAGTGCGGGTAGTTAATGAATTTCTCCCCCAAGAATTGCAGGGAACAGTCGATTGGGTTGGTTTACAAGTCCGCCGCCAAAATGTAATCAATACTGATCCTGCTAGTAACATTGATAGCCGAATTATTGAAGTTCATGTACGTTTAGATCCAGACTCCAGCCAGAAAGCTGCCAAGTTTACCAATATGCAAGTCAAAGTGGTTATTCAACTATCAAAGGGACAAAACAATTCAAAATTCAAAATTCAAAATTAAGAACTCTATTTGACTGTTGACTCTTGTACAGACGCGATTCATCGCGTCTCTGTGTCTCTATGAATCATGACTTTACTCACCACTTTCAATGATGGGAATTCTGCAACAACTGCGACGACGAACGCCTTTAGGATGGCTGCAACTGAGTCATGAAAAAAGTCGGCTGCTGGTAGCATTATCAGGCATTGCTTTTGCTGATGTTCTAATGTTTATGCAGTTTGGCTTTCAGAGTGCTTTATATGACAGTAACACCAGACTGCATCACAGTTTACTTTCAGACATCGTTGTTATTGGTTCCCAAACCCGTAACCTGCAAAGAATATCTACCTTTTCTCGGCGGCGACTTTATCAAGCTATGGATATACCAGGGGTAAAGTCAGCTGAAGGAATTTATATCGGCACAATGATCTGGAAGAATCCCCAAACAAGGCGTGACACAGAAATTCTCGTCATTGGATTCAACCCAGATAAACCAACTTTCGATTTACCGGAAGTTAACCAACAATTACAAGCAATTAAACAACCATATACCGTCTTGTTCGACCGTGGCGCTAGGGGCGAATACCAAGAAACAATTTCCCAACTGGAACAGGGTAAGCCTGTAAAGACCGAAATTGAACGCCGAACGGTAACTATTAGTGGTTTATTTAAAGTCGGGGCTTCTTTTGGTGCTGATGGCACTTTAATGACTAGCGATGAGAACTTTCTGCGCTTATTTCCACACCAACCAGCAGCCAATATCAGTGTCGGTTTGATTCAGCTACAACCCGGTGCCGACATTCAACAGGTAGTAGCAGGATTAAAATCCCATCTAGGAAACGAAGTCAAAGTCCTAACTCATGAACAATTTATTCAATTTGAAAATGATTTTTGGAGTCGCAACTCCCCAATCGGATTTATTTTTAATCTCGGTGTCTCAATGGGTTTTTCTGTAGGGGTAATTCTGGTTTATCAAGTCCTGTCTACAGATGTGAATGCCCATGTCAGAGAATATGCCACCTTTAAAGCAATGGGTTATCGCAATTTATACTTACTCTGCGTAGTGTTTGAAGAAGCAGTAATTTTGGCTTTGTTAGGCTTTATTCCCGGTACAGCAGCCTCTTTAGGGCTGTATCATCTCACCCGCAACGCCACAAATTTACCAATTTACATGACTGGAATCAGAGCTTTACAAGTGCTATTGCTCACCATCATCATGTGTACCATTTCCGGTGCGATCGCCACCCGCAAACTCCAATCTGCTGACCCCGCTGATATGTTTTAGTAATGGGCATGGGGCATTGGGCATAGGGCATTAGTAATTGGTGTTGGTCATTAATTATTTCCCCCTGCTCCCTGCCCCCTGCCCCGTTGCTGTTCCTAGTCCCCAATCCCCAATCCCCACTATGCCAGTCATCTCGATCCGCAATCTCGACCACTATTTTGGTCATGGTCAACTCCGCAAGCAAGTTTTATTTAATATCAACCTGGAGATTTACAGTGGTGAAATAGTTTTTATGACTGGCCCCTCTGGTTCTGGGAAGACTACACTTCTTACCTTGGTGGGTGGGTTGCGTTCTGCCCAATTTGGTAGTTTGCAGGTTTTGGGAAGAGAACTTTGCGGTGCTAGTCACCAACAACTAGTAGAGTCACGACGACGTAACGGTTATATTTTTCAAGCGCACAATTTACACGGTAGCTTGACGGCACTCCAGAACGTCAAAATGGGTTTGGAATTCCACCAGCATATTGAATTAGCCGAAATGCATAGGCGTTCAGCTCAGATGTTAGAGCAAGTAGGCTTAGGAAATTGCTTGCATTACTACCCCGATCAATTATCAGGGGGGCAAAAACAGCGAGTTGCGATCGCCCGTGCTTTAGTCAGTCATCCCCAAATTGTTCTAGCTGATGAACCGACTGCGGCGCTTGATGGTCAGTCGGGGCGAGATGTCGTCAACCTCATGCAACAATTGGCAAAGGAGCAAGGCTGTACCATCCTCATGGTGACTCATGACAACCGGATTCTTGATATAGGCGATCGCATTGTGCATCTCGAAGACGGTCAATTAAAGCTAAAAGTTAAACTTATCAATTAATTGACTATATTTAAAGTTTTTTATCTTATAAATTATTTATTTCCACTAAAAGCTGTTTCCAGTTACCTAGAAGTCCTAAAAATAAAGGTTTTCTTAAGCTTTGGCTACTAACTCTTAGGGCTAAACGTCAAGTATTTTAAATTTTGTAAAGCAATAAGTAAAAAGTCGTAACAGTTTGACAATAGGAAAGTGCTGTTTACAGCAATCCTGCTGACACCTGAATAAAGGTGCCAATTTGACGATGATTGAAAACCTGTTCCATGCTTACACTCCTCTATTGACCTGGATAGGACTAGGACTAGTACTATCTCGGTTTATCCCCGATAGTTTTCTCAAATTACTGGGGTATGGGCTTTATTGGGTAGGAGTTCCCCTGCAACTTTTTGTTTTAGCACGTCACACTGATTTATCTCATGGGGGGCTAATACCTGCGATCGCCATTGGAGTATTGCTGCTGAGTCTGGTTTTCGCACTGTTATTTTGGTGGGGATTGCGAGTCAGCACTAGTCCCAAACAGCAAGCAGAAAATTCATTTGACGATCCTGTGGTGCGAGCCAGTTTAGGCAGTTTTATTTTAGCTACGATTTTAGGCAACACAGGCTTTGTCGGCTTGACACTCGCACAGGTGTTAACTGGCCCTAGCAATATGGACTGGGCAGTATTATTCAGCGTTACTAACAATGTTATCGGCACCTACGGCATTGCTGTTTTAATTGCCAGCTATTTTGGTAACAGAGAAATCAAAAACCATTGGTGGATTCAAGTCCGGGATTTAATAACTGTTCCGAGTTTGTGGGCATTTTTTATTGGCTTAAATACTCAATTTATCAAATTGCCCCCAGTCGTTGAGTCAGGTCTAGAACAAGCTGTTTGGGTAGTGATAGCTTTTGCTTTGTTGTTGGTGGGCTTGCGAATGACAGCCATCAAAATCGGAAATAGTTTGAAAATGGCTATAGTTGCCAGTCTGCTGAAAGTTTTGATTGTGCCTTTGTTGGTGGGGTTAGGTGCTACCTATGTAGGTGTAATTGGTGAACCAAGGTTAGTACTAGTACTGATGTCTGGGACACCCACAGGGCTTTCAGTACTGATTTTGGCGGAAGTTTATGAATTAGACCGAAACTTGCTAGCCAGCAGTATTGCCTTAACTTTTGTCGGATTGCTCCTAGTACTTCCTCTGTGGCTGGCTTGGTTTAGCTAAAATTTTGTAACAGTATAAAAATAATTGTCTGCGATCGCTAGACTAAACTAGAAATACAGTTACACTATCCGTAATTCCCTAAATTCTTCTTTTCTTGATGGCTAAACTGTGATTTATTTCAGCTAGCCAAAAGATTTAAAATAATTTTGGTTCCCGATTCTTGACAAAAAGGCAATTAGAGTTTAACCTCTGGACAATTTAAAAAGATTTATCTTTTTAGAGAATATTTACTTCTATGAGGAAACACTAGTAATAGTAAGCTAGTCTGTTGTCCACAGAAGTTAGGTTTTTTTGTGGCTCTATGACTATCGAGAATCGCACTAATAATTCTCAAACTCAGTGGCTTGGTTTTAATATCAAAAGTCTTACACCCCAGCGACGAACAACAAATTTGTTCATGGGGATGTTGGCTGCGATTCCCGTCGCCTTGGCATTGCCTGTCGATGCTTTGCAGGTACAGGTAAATCCTAATAGTCCTAAGTTGGGTGACACAATCTCAGTTGTGATTAATGTAGATAATCCCGCCAATGGTAATAATCCCACAGTGACGAGTGGCGATAAGACTTACCCTGCGTTTGAAATTGCACCTAATCAATATCGGGCTTTTATCCCCACAAGTCCCCTAGAAAAGGCTGGCAATAGAACACTTCGAGTTACCGGGGACGATCAGGTGCAAAACTTATCAGTGCAAGTGCAAAAACGCACCTTTCCTGTACAGCGAATAAACCTACCACCAGGGAAAGCTGGAGTAGAAGCCACAGAGCTAGAACTCAAACGTGTGGCAGCTTTTAAAGCCTTACAAACACCCGAAAAGTACTGGAGTGGCCCTTTTTTACAGCCAAACAAAGGGCGTGTGAGTACAATTTATGGTGTTCGCCGTTACTATAATGGTAAATTTGCAGATGATTATTATCATCGTGGCGTTGACTACGCTGGTGCAGCGGGTTCACCCGTAGTTGCCCCAGCGGCGGGAAAAGTTGCTTTAGTTGGCAAAATTTCCCAAGGTTTTCGGGTTCACGGTAATGTCATTGGCATCGATCACGGTCAAGGAGTCACCAGTATTTTCATGCACCTCAGTCGCATTAATGTCAAAGAAGGCGACATTGTTCAACCAGGGCAGCTAATTGGTGCAGTCGGTTCAACGGGTGCTTCCACTGGGCCACATTTGCACTGGGGTCTTTATGTTAATGGTGTATCGGTTGATCCTACGCCTTGGCGAACTAAGGTTGTTGAATAACAAAGATAAGATTGATCAAGACTGTACATAATTTGTATATTTTTTTGCCTATAATTAGGCAAAATGGACTAGATTGGTACCGTCCCTACCTTGCTTCGGTGGCTAAAAGATGATGAGCGTTATGAGTATTGAAAAAATTGTAGAACAAGCTCTCCAGGATGGTTATTTGACACCAGCAATGGAAGCAGAAGTTGGGCGCATCTGTGATAACGCCTCTGAACTCTCAATAGAAGAGTATATGGCGCTGGATAGATTAATGGGGGCGCTATTAACTGGAGAAGTTGTGGCGGTACCTCGCAAACAATTTATTAACGTCATGGAGGAGTTAGTCTTAACAGAAGCGATCGCCCGTGTAGCAGAAATTGAAGCTACTAGCGAAAGCTCTTTAGATGTAGGCGATATTGCGGCTTATGCCCTCAACCGCCTGCCGCCCCTATACGCGACTACAGAAGAAGGTGCTAACTACCAGCGTCAGCGCGCTAAGGCAGAACTTCAAGAACTAATTGCCCTGCAAATAGGTGAAGCGATCGGTCGTAACCTCGATCAACCCAATGACAATAGAACGCCGGTCGTGGGCAAAAGCACAGGCAATGAAGTTCTACGCCAAGTTAGTAACCTACTCCAAGTTTACGCTCCCACTTTCGAGCAAAAAGCCCAATCTTAATGCTCAAGAGTCTCAAGTCTCAGGTCAACTGTTAATCCTCAGTTGACCTTTGACTCTGGAATATCACTGGCTTGACTGGTGGAAATCTCGTTGTCCTTGTCAGATTCCCGGCTCTACGATTTGCACTGCGCCCAGGGATAAAGGCGCAACAGCTTTTCATGACTGAAATCAATCTTGAACGATCACTGATGTCCCTACCTTCACTTGCTCATACAGCAATCGGACATCAGGATTACGCATTCTTAAACAACCGTGAGAAATCGCAGTTCCTAAAACGTTAGTATCGGGCGTACCGTGAAAGCCAATTTCATTATGTCCATCTGACCAAAACCCAATCCATCGGTCTCCCAGAGGGCTATCAGGGCCTGCTGCAAACACTTTATTAGTAATTGGATGCCGCCATACAGGGTTATGTTGCATGTGATGCACTTGAAAAGAACCTGTGGGCGTGTCCCAACCCTTTTTACCTACTGCAATGGGGTAACTGGCGATTACCACATCTGAACGATAAACATAGGCACGGCGATCGCTTAAATCAACTACCACGTGCTTGTCGCCAGATTTCGACTGATTACTATTAGATGATTCTTGTTGAGCTAAAACCTGTGGTAAGAATGACTGTGGCAGAAAAGACAACAGAGAATTCTTTTTTTGTTCTGGCGCTATCAGCCGCGTATTTTGGGAGCCATCAGTTGCTCTAGCTACATTTTTATTCACTGCTCCCGAATTAGTATTATGAAACTTTGTTGTTGAGGATTTGTCTAATATAGATGTCCTCTGGGTAGATTCATCAGGAAGTACAGATGCACCAAACGCGGTAGCTCCTAGACCTTTTTGAGGTAATTTTTTCTGCTGATCCTGATTCGAGGCTAGCGGCTCAAACTGTTGCCCTGTGGACATAACACGCCAATGGACAGCCAGAGATAAGATTGCTGTTCCAAAACAGAGCCACATAATTATCCGCGTTACAGTTACATTTCTGATCATTGCCACCACCTATTTTTGATCCCTGACATATCCGTTGGCTAGTTAGATGTACTGAGTCATCCAATCATCAAAAATTTATAAATACTTCTTAATTTCCTTATGAATTTGCAAATACCAGTGGGCACACTAAGGCTATGCGGAAGTCTTAACCAATAAATTTTTAAATGCCAGACTTCACTTCTTGAAACTTTTGAAGTGTAGCAATCAATCATTAATGGTGTGGGTGGGAGGAAGACCATGTTTGAAAAACTATTGCTAGCAATCACAATCACATTTTCCCTTAATTTCTTTTTGCAAGTTCGGGTACCAGATCAACAAAAGACAGGTACCAATTATCAGCCGCATATAGAAACATCAGCAACAATTCTAGTCACAACCCCAAATAAATAACAGTCCAAGCAGCTACAACAGCTAAAAATGCGAAAATTTTGATTTTGTCCTAGGTAAAATGTTGCTGATATCAAAACCTGGCCTATTTTAGTTTTTCAAGGAAATTTTGGGAAAGAATAGTCATCCCCCTGATTCGTGAATACTTGTAAAAATTCCAGGGAAGTTTGAGGCAAATAATTCAGAAGGCGAATGAGGAAGCAGAGGAGCAAAGTAGATCAGCGAAGGTAGACAAACTCATAATTACCAATGCCCAATGCGCCATGCTCAATCCCAAATTTTCCTAATATGCTTTATACACTCTTCACTATTTATGTCAAGCGTATGAGGTCAGATGTCACTAACAGCACAAATGTCAGTAACATTGCTGGGTCTCTAGTTGGAAGAAGATTATCGCTAAAAATCATGCTTTGCAAGGGTTTGGGCTAAAAACAAGCACTCCTCACTACTAAATTTTTGCTCAAACTTATACACTTCCTTGTTCCAGTCATAAATCCGTCCCTGACTGCGGAACTTCCTGGCAATTACCAGGTCTAATAGTAAGGGATGATTTACAAGCCAGTACGATCTATGAGTCAATCGATTACTGTATCCTGGTCAACGGTTGATGCGAATTTTCCGGAAGCATCAGTGCAAGTTGACAAACTCTCTAATCACGATTTAATTTTGCGCTGTCAAGTTGGACTGCGCCCAGATCGTGCTGCGTTTGCAGAACTACTGCGCCGCTATCAAAGTCAAGTCGATCGCGTGTTATATCACTTAGCACCAGATTGGGCTGACAGAGCTGATTTGGCTCAGGAAGTTTGGATTCGCGTGTATCGGAATATTAACCGACTACAAGAACCATCTAAATTTCGAGGCTGGTTAAGCCGGATTGCAACTAACTTGTTTTACGATGAGTTACGCAAACGCAAACGGGTTGTTAGCCCCTTGTCTTTGGATGCTCCCCGCTCAGTAGATGATGGCGAGATGGATTGGGAGATTGCGGGAGATACTCCTGGCCCAGAGGAAGAACTGACCACTAGAGAATTTTACGAGCAACTGCGAGAAGCGATCGCTGATTTACCCGAAGTATTCCGTACTACAATTGTCCTTAGAGAAATCGAAGGTTTGGCATACGAAGAAATTGCCGAAATCACTGGGGTTTCCTTAGGAACTGTGAAGTCAAGAATCGCTAGAGCTAGATCTAGATTGCAAGCTCAGTTGCAAAACTATCTAGATGCTTAATTTACAGTATCTTACCTCTGCCAAATGGCAGATCTTAAGTATTAATTAATAAAGATGAATAAGTGTGTAGAAATTTTAAAGACACTCTGCCATTAGGAAGAAAATTGATGAATTTCCCTAAAATATTCGCTGTCTTTACCCGTGTATGAATTGGTAATAATGTTAAGATGACTACTGATTCTCAGTTTGATGACCGTTCTCGCTGGCAAATGTATCAAGAGTTAGCAGATGGAATGGCTAGGCCTACCAATGAATCAACGGGTGCTATGGATGATATAGTGAAGCGCGATCGCTTCGAGTTATTAAGTGCTTACCTCGATGGCGAGGTGACAGCTGCTGAACGTAGGCAAGTAGAAGAATGGCTAGCAAACGATGCTGCTGTTAAATGCTTGTACGCACGATTGTTAAATCTCCGGCAAGGATTGCGGGCAATGCCAGTTCCGGCCTGCGAACAGCCGATAGAGAGAACCGTCGAGCAAGTGATGACACGGATACGCCGACGTTCTCAGATAGCTTGGGCATTTGGCGGTGCTGCGGTTGCGGCGGTAGTTATTGGCTCACTAGCTGGGATTATTCCAGGTGGCGACACCAAGACACTACAACTGGCGCAACAACGCATAGAGCCTAGACAAGAGGCTGTACCAGAACCTGCGGTTCCTGAGTCACCTTTAATGGTGGCCATCAATAACCCAGTAATCGAAATTCCCAAAGCAGCAGTTGCCTCTCCGAGCAAACCAGTGCATCAAGAAGCGCCTAAACAAGGGCATCTTGGGCAAGATATTAACTAAATTGCTTAATTAATTGTAAATTGGCAAATCATTACGGCAGGTCGCTGGCAGTTAAGCCGCAGCCAGTCCACCAGCCATCTTCTAGCAGCATACCTCTTAGCTGCTGAACTTGCTCTGGTGTCATAAAATAAACCCAAGCCAAACCCAAGGATAAACCTTGGAAATTATAAATCTCAATCTCCTGGCGATTGTAGAGATTTTGGGAAATGGGTCGCTGCGGCTGGTAGTCTTCCAGCTCATCTAGTTGACTCAAAGCTTTTGAGTCGGCAAATGAAAGTAAATATCCTTGAACTTGACTGTCCTCTAGAGTCATAGCAGGATAGCCCATCGGTAGCGCAAATAGTTTACCTGAAGCTATAGTTCTTTTGGTATCTAGGACTTTGCCAGCACAGTATCTTTTATAATTAACTTCGCCTGGTTTGAGAGTGCCGTAAACAAAAACGCGCACAATTCCAGAAAATTTTATTTTTAATTCAGTCATAGCTTATTTTACCCAACTGAAATTGTTTGCCTACCATTACAATATGGAGGCAGACATAGAACAAGATTCCAGTAGGAGCATTTTTTGGTGGATTCCCGATATAACCCCGCAGCAATTGAGGAAAAATGGCAACAAACATGGGCTGAACTGGGCTTAGATAAAACCCCTACAAATAGCGCCAAGCCAAAGTTCTACGCTTTATCCATGTTCCCCTACCCATCGGGTAGCCTACACATGGGCCACGTTCGTAATTATACAATTACTGATGTGATCGCCCGCCTCAAGCGAATGCAAGGTTATCGGGTACTGCACCCAATGGGTTGGGATGCCTTTGGCTTACCAGCAGAAAATGCCGCCATTGACCGTGGTGTACCGCCAGCCAAGTGGACTTATCAAAATATTTCCCAGATGCGGCAGCAATTGCAGCGCTTGGGGCTATCTATAGATTGGGACTGTGAAGTTGCCACCTGTTCGCCAGACTATTACAAGTGGACACAATGGATTTTCTTACAATTTTTGCAAGCGGGGCTAGCTTATCAAAAAGAAGCCGCAGTTAACTGGGACCCCATCGATCAAACTGTATTGGCTAACGAGCAAGTTGATAATGAAGGACGTTCCTGGCGCAGTGGCGCAAAAGTGGAGCGGAAATTATTACGGCAGTGGTTTTTTAAAATTACTGACTATGCCGAAGAATTACTCAATGACCTGGATAAATTAACAGGTTGGCCAGAACGCGTCAAGTTGATGCAAGCTAACTGGATTGGCAAATCCACAGGTGCCTACTTGGAATTTCCCATCGTCGGTTTAGATGAAAAAATTAGTGTCTATACCACACGCCCAGATACAGTTTATGGTGTGAGCTATTTGGTGTTAGCACCAGAGCATCCTTTAACCCAGCGCGTTACCAAAAAAGAGCAGCAAGCAGCTGTAGATGCTTTTGTGCAGGAGGTTGCCAATCAAAGCGAGCTGGAACGGACTGCAGAAGATAAACCAAAACGCGGTATCCCCACAGGCGGTAAGGCAATCAATCCTTTTACTGGGGAAGAACTGCCGATATGGATTGCTGACTATGTACTGTATGAGTATGGTACAGGTGCAGTCATGGGTGTACCTGCCCATGATGCTCGAGATTTCAAGTTTGCCAATAAATATAATTTGCCCATTGAGTTTGTCATTGTCGAACCGGAGGCAGTTGCAGATAAAGATTTCAGTATCACAACTCCGGATGAAGACGGTGAAGTCTCTAATATTATTCAGGTTGAATATAACGAGGCATATACCGAACCAGGAATTTTGATTAATTCTGGTCAATTTAGTGGCATAGCTTCTACAGATGCCAAGCAAGCAATCGTTGAATATGCCGAACAGCAAGGTTTTGGCAAAGCACGGGTGCAATATCGCCTGCGTGATTGGCTGATTTCGCGGCAACGGTATTGGGGTGCGCCAATTCCCGTGATTCACTGTCCTAACTGTGGGATAGTGCCAGTTCCTGACAAAGATTTACCCGTGCAGTTACCAGAAGAAGTGGAATTTACTGGACGTGGCGGTTCGCCTTTAACTCAGTTAGAAAGCTGGGTAAACGTCCCTTGTCCCACTTGTGGCACTCCAGCAAAGCGAGAAACTGACACGATGGATACCTTTATTGATTCCTCGTGGTATTTCTTGCGGTTTACTGACGCGAAAAACGAACAACAGGTGTTTGATTCCAGTAAAACCAACGACTGGATGCCAGTAGATCAGTATGTGGGTGGAATTGAACACGCAATTTTACATTTGTTGTATTCGCGCTTCTTTACTAAAGTACTGCGAGATAGAGGCTTGTTGAACTTTGATGAACCATTCCAACGTCTGTTGACTCAAGGGATGGTGCAAGGTTTAACATACATGAATCCCAATAAGGGTGGCAAAGATAAATGGATTGCTTCCCATTTAGTAGATCTTGCTAACCCACGAGATCCTCAGACAGGGGAACCTTTACAACGCCTGTATGCCACCATGTCTAAATCTAAAGGTAATGGTGTCGCACCAGAAGATGTGATTAACAAATATGGTATAGACACAGCGCGAATGTTCATCTTGTTCAAAGCGCCACCAGAAAAAGATTTGGAATGGGATGAAGCTGATGTTGAAGGGCAATTCCGCTTTTTGAATCGGGTTTGGCGGTTGGTAACAGATTATATTGCTGCTGGAGTATCGAAAAAGAAAGCTGATATCTCTAATTTGACGAAGCCGGAAAAAGAACTGCGGCGGGCAATTCATACTGCTATCCAAGCAGTCACAGAAGATGTGGAGGACGAATATCAATTCAACACGGCTATTTCGGAATTGATGAAGTTGAGTAATGCCCTAACTGATAGCAGCAGCAAAACTTCACCAATCTATGCCGAAGGAATTGAGACTTTAGTGGTATTGCTTGCTCCCTTTGCGCCACATATTGCTGATGAATTGTGGCATTTATTGGGTAATAGCGATTCTGTGCATACTCAAACTTGGCCAGCTTTTGATCCAGCAGCGTTAATTGCTGATGAGATTACCTTGGTAATTCAAATCATGGGCAAAACTCGCGGTGCAATTCAAGTGCCATCGCAAGCAGATAAAGCTGCTTTAGAGAAATATGCCAGAGAATCAGAAGTTGCCCAGCGTTACATTGAAGGCAAAGAAATTAAAAAGGTAATTGTTGTACCTGGAAAGTTGGTGAATTTTGTCATCGGCTAAGAATTGCAGCGATACCAGCTATGAATTTTTTAGGGTGTGTTATGCCGTAGGCTAACGCACCTTATATTTTTCAAGATATAAGGTAAAGCTGTAGTCGGCAAGATACTGGCTGCTGGTGTGCGTTTAAGTTATAAGCTGTTCCATATTTAACTTGCATATATTGGGCGGGCAAGATGCCCACCCCACAATAAATATATAATTTCAGATTATGCAAACTAGATGTGGTTTAGCTTATCTAACTACAATCATCTGCAAAAAAAGACCTTTGGGTCTGAATTTGCCCGATTTTAGTGGCTAGAAAGTGAACATTATACTGCTAGATAACTAAATAAAAATATTTTTGTTGGTAATAGGATTGCATCTCAGCAAAAACCCTGAAATTGCGAATCTCCGTGAGAACTACTAGAGAGTTGTTTGCATTTGAAACGGACAGCAGGAATATCTAGGAGTAGTTTTATAATTATGACTTTTGACGATTATGTGCTTTTAAAAACTTACTTATTCTGCACCAGAGGAAAATTTTTTTATTTATACACGAAAAAGCGCTTGAGATTTTTGCTAGCTCAAGCGCTTCCCCGTATAACTTTATACCAACCCACTTGTTTGATGCAACATTTGAAATCCGCAACAACCCCCAAAGGAGGGGCATTACGAGGATAACTAGTGACAAACATGTTGTGAAGTGGTATCACTCCTTGCACTAACTTAGAATATCTTTTCTCGGACAAAACCAGGAATGTGGTGAGTGACACTTTTTCAACTGACACTAGTTAAAAACGACTCACCATGAACGGTATCCACCCAGACTCGGTTAGAAAGTTACTACTTTGGGTATGTAGTATAAAAACGTCGAGTAGCTTGGCGATCGCTTGGACATTGTTGCAAATACAGCACTTACATAAAATACACGGCTGTGTATCATAAGTTCTCGAACTGTCTCAGCAACACTATAAATCATCAGCTGATGGGAGTTTAGTTACCTGAAAATGCCGTATTCAGTTAAATTTGCTGAATATTTCCTAGAGCATAATCATGAAACTTTTACCCACATTATTTAAGGGAGTTTGAGTTTATAAATACTTTGCATAAAGTTGAACTTATGATTAGATGCTAACTATATAAATAAATCATTTAGTTAGCATTCTAAATTAATGTCTACTGACAAATAGAAAGTTGAGTAATGTAGTCGCTGCTGGGAATTGGCGATTTAGATGGGAATTTCAGATGGCGATCGCCTGCTTAAATTTCTGCCTCATAGAGGATTGCCATTATTGACAATTTGATTATTGTATAAATCATTCAGGAATGAACCTGAAAATTGACAATTTTGCAAGGGTATTTTTATCTGATTTTAGAGGCTGTTAAAATAGATTTCTCTTCACATCAGGAGCCAAGTCATTTGCTTGATAAAGCATACATGAAGAAGTGCTCTGACAACATGAAATTATCTTTAAAGTATTGCTTTTGCTTTCAGGGAAAAGTATCCTAGCTAGTGTTTCTACTGAGTCCAAGCACCGGCAAACCGCAATTACAGCTGAAGATTTTAACAATGAAAGTACTTGTAACTGGAACTGAAGGTTATATCGGCTCGTTATTAGCACCTCTGTTAATACAACAAGGTTATGAAGTTATTGCCGTGGATACGGGCTTTTATAAGGTAGGTTGGTTGTATAATGGTACAGAACTAACTGCCAAAACTTTAAATAAAGATATCCGTAATATTACGGCTTCCGACCTGGAGGGAGTTGATGCGATCGTTCACATGGCAGAATTATCTAACGATCCTTTAGGTCAGTTAGCCCCGACTATCACTTACGATATCAACCACAAAGGTTCAGTACATTTAGCAAAGCTGGCTAAGGAAGCAGGGGTGCGACGTTTTGTCTACACTTCTTCATGTAGCGTTTATGGCTTTGCAACTGAAGATTATGTAGACGAAGAGTCTACTATTAATCCTCAAACCGCCTATGCCAAATGCAAGGGTTTGGTAGAACAAGATGTAAAGCAGTTGGCTGATGATAGCTTTTCTCCGACATTTTTGCGGAATGCTACAGCTTATGGCGCTTCTCCGAGGATGCGTTTTGATATTGTCTTGAACAATCTTTCAGGTTGGGCATGGACAATCAAAGAAATTAAGATGAATAGCGATGGTACACCTTGGCGGCCGCTAGTGCATATATTGGATATCTGTAAAGCCATTATTTGTACATTAGAAGCACCCCGAGATGTGATTCACAACCAAATTTTTAATGTTGGGGATACAAATGGCAATTATCAAGTTAAACAAATTGCCGAGATAGTTGCAGATGTATTTACAGGTTGTCAATTAAGCTTTGGTAAACACGATCCTGACAACCGCAGTTATCGGGTTTCTTTCGATAAAATCAATAAAAATTTGCCGGGATTCAAGTGTGAGTGGGATGCCCAGCGTGGTGCCCAACAACTCTATAATGTCTTCAAACAAATTGACATGACAAGAGAAGTATTTGAATCTAGAGGTTTTACTCGCCTCAAACAACTAGAATATCTGATTCGCACTCAACAAATCGATCAAGATTTCTTCTGGCGGACTGTTTAAATTGGAAATCTGATTGCCGAAACCTTATAAATCATGAATCTACCAAAAATAACTGATAATCAACTCATCACGGGTGAGTGTCTTTTTTGTGGAACAGGTTTGCGCCATACCTTCGTAGATTTAGGTATGTCTCCTCCCTGTGAAAGCTATCGCAGCCTCAAACAGCTGAATGAAATGGAACCTTTTTATCCATTACATGCTTATGTCTGCGAGAATTGTCTGTTGGTTCAACTGCAAGAATATGTTAGTCCAGAAAATATTTTTAGTGACTATGCATATTTCTCTTCCTATTCTGATAGTTGGTTAAAACATGCCAAGAACTACGTTGATTTGGTAGTTGAGCGTTTCCAATTAAATCAGGAAAGTCAAGTAATAGAAATTGCTAGTAATGATGGCTACTTGCTGCAATACTTCGTTGAGAAAAATATTCCCGCATTGGGAATAGAACCAGCAGCTAATGTTGCTGAAGTAGCAATTAAAAAAGGCATTCCTACAGTTGTTAAATTTTTTGGACAAGAAACAGCCAAAGAACAAGTTGCTAAAGGTGTCAAGGCTGATTTATTACTGGGTAATAATGTTCTAGCTCATACACCCTATCTTAATGACTTTGTCAAAGGGATGAAAATCATCCTCAAACCGCAAGGTGTGATTACAATGGAATTCCCTCACCTGATGCGGCTAATTGATGAAAATCAGTTTGATACTATTTATCACGAGCATTTTTCTTATTTCTCTTTCCTAACAGTAGAAAAGATTTTTGCAACTCATGGTTTGACAATTTTTGATGTGCAAGAATTGAAAAGTCATGGCGGTTCTTTAAGAATTTACGCTCGCCATACTGAAGATCATTCTAAACCTGTAAGCGAGCAAGTAGTAGAACTGAAAGCCAGAGAAGAAGCTGCTGGATTTCATAAGTTAGAGTACTATTTTTCTTTTGGTGAACAAGTCAAAGAAACTAAACGCAAGTTATTGGATTTCTTAATTCAAGCGAAGCGAGAAGGCAAATCAATTGCGGGGTATGGTGCCCCAGGTAAAGGTAATACTCTGTTAAACTATTGCGGTATCCGGACAGATTTTCTCGATTACACAGTAGACCGTAGTCCTTACAAACAAGGTCAATTTTTACCGGGTACTCACATTCCAATTTTTCATCCTGACAAAATTCAAGAAACTAAACCAGATTATGTGCTGATTTTACCTTGGAATCTCAAGGATGAAATTATGTCACAAATTTCCTACATTCGGGATTGGGGCGGTAAATTTGTTGTGCCAATCCCAGAGGTACAAATCTACTCTTAAATATTTAGACAACCCTCTGAGCCAGTCAGGGGGCTAAATAAGATTCAGAATAAATATACCAGCATTACTTTCAATTTTTTTAGTTACAGAGCAGAAGATAGATGCAGACTTGCATAAAGCTAGTAAAAATTAATGACTTTTATGTAGTTGCATAATTCCGCAAAAATTTATCTGCAAAAATTAAAAACTTTTCTGGCAAAGCATAACCATTAGCCAAAACGAGGTGCATAATGAAAGTCGTATTATTTTGTGGCGGTTTAGGGACAAGAATGAGAGATTATTCGGAAAGTATTCCTAAACCAATGGTGAATATTGGATATAGACCGATATTATGGCATGTGATGAAATATTATGCCCACTATGGACATAAAGATTTTATTTTGTGTCTAGGTTATAAAGCTGATTTAATTAAAAGCTATTTCTTAAACTATAATGAATGGCTTTCTAATAACTTTACGTTATCTGGCGGTAGCAAAATTCAACTATTCAATCATGATATTCAAGATTGGAATATCACCTTTGTAGATACAGGTTTAACTGCGAATATTGGTCAAAGATTCAAGGCTGTTGAAGAATATTTAGAAGGTGAAGAAGTTTTCTTAGCCAACTACAGCGATGGTCTAACAGATTTACACCTACCTACATATATTGATAATTTTTATCGTCGCGATAAAATCGGTAGTTTTTTGTGTGTGAGACCTAGCCAAAGTTTCCATTTGGTTGACATTGGTGAGAACGATTTGGTGCAGGATCTTAAAGATGTCAAACAACGGGAAATTTGGATTAATGGTGGATATTTTATCTTTAAGAAAGATATCTTCAAATATATTAATTATGGTGAGGAGTTGGTGCTTGAGCCTTTCCAGAGGCTAATTGCTCAAGAACAGCTAATTGCTTACAAGTACACTGGCTTCTTTGGAGTGATGGATACCTTTAAAGAAAAGCAAGTGTTAGATGATATGTATACTCAAGGTCATCGTCCTTGGGAAGTTTGGAGAGATAAGCAATTGGAAGTTAGCAATGCATAGCATTACTAACATCTTCGGCTAGCAGTTGATAGTTCTCTACATATTATTGGGTGAGAATTGCTCACCCAATGTTCCCTAATACAGCTCAGTTAAGGCAAGACTTACGCAACTGGTACAGTAATTTTCTGGTTTAAGAGTCAACAGTCAAGGGTCAAAAATTCAATTTTTTTGGACTTTTGAACGCCAGTTGCTACAAAGGGGGGAACCCCAACCTACGCCAAACCAGGTGTTTGAGTATTGGGTGATTAATGCTCACCCAATATATCCAAAAATCAAGGCAAAAATTACAATATGTGGGCAATGACTATCAAACTCAAGTTTACTAAGCTTTCACAAATTAGATAGGGTTAATATATGCTCAAAATTAGCTTTGATAAAACAGCCGAATCTGAGTATAAAATTCTCTGTCTGGGTGCTCATTGCGATGATATTGAAATTGGCTGTGGCGGCACAATTTTAAAGCTGATAGAAAATTACAAAAATGTGATTATCTATTGGGTAGTATTTAGTTCTAATGAGCAAAGAGCCACAGAAGCCAAGAAAAGTGCTAGTATATTTTTAAAAGAAGTACAATCCAAGAAAATTATTATTAAAGAGTTCCGCGATGGTTTTTTGCCTTTTCACGGAATAGAAGTGAAAGAATGCTTTGAGCAGTTAAAGCAAGAATTTTCACCAGATTTAATTTTTACGCATTATAGAGATGATCGCCATCAAGATCATCGCTTAGTTTCTGATTTAACTTGGAATACATTTAGAAACCATTTAATTTTGGAATATGAAATACCCAAGTATGACGGCGACTTGGGGATTCCCAATTTCTTTGTGCATTTAGATGAAGGTATCTGTCGGCGCAAAATCCAGTATCTTCTGGATGCATTTGCTACGCAGAATAATAAGCAATGGTTTACCGATGAAACTTTCCGTTCAATCCTCAGAATCCGAGGAATTGAATCTAATTCACCGGGTAATTATGCTGAAGCTTTCTATTGCCGCAAAATATTTTTTTAACTAGTCTTTTTATAAAAATATTTGTAACCAAATACATGATTTTCACAGAAACAAAGCTAAAAGGGGCATTCATTGTTGACTTAGAGTTAAAACAAGATAGTCGTGGTTTTTTTGCTCGGACTTTTTGCATCAATGAATTTGAGGCTCATGGTCTAAAATCCACAATTGCTCAATGCAATGTATCTTTTAACCATAAGCAAGGGACACTGCGGGGAATGCATTATCAAACTCCTCCTTCGCAGGAAACCAAATTAGTCCGTTGTATCCACGGCGCTATCTATGATGTGATTATCGATTTACGTCCCGAATCTCCGACTTATTTATCGTATATTGGTGTGGAGTTAACTGCGGAAAATCGCCGTGGGTTATACATCCCAGATAGATTTGCTCACGGTTTTCAAACTTTAACTGATGATACAGAAGTAATGTATCAAATGGGCGATTTTTATGCCCCAGAATATTCCACAGGTTACCGCTACGATGACCCAGCTTTTGGAATTGTCTGGCCTTTACCGATTAGTGAAATTTCCGAAAAAGATCTAGCTTGGAATTTATTTGAGCAGAAGAATATCGGAACACTAGCGGGAAGATAAAGCTTTTCAGCTGCAATGCTGAGATGTGTAGCTATTTGCAACCAGCATTAAGTAGCAATAGTTACAAGCTAAAAGCAGGGATATTTAACCCTGCAAAAATTCATAAATCAACGGGTGCAGGCTTGGGAATATGCAGACATTTTTCACTGTTTGCATAGCTGGTGATGCTGAATACTTATCTGGATAGCAATTTTATTTAAGGCTGCATACTCATGGACTGTTTCACTGTAATCATGAAACAAGTAGGTGGGTAGAGGGTTAGCAATACTAAGGGACTTCCAAATAAAAAAATAATCAATCGCTTTGGCAAGCAGAGGAGGCAGAGGAGGCAGAGGAGGCAGAGGAGGAAGAAGAATAGAATTATAGTCTTCCCTCCGAAAAATGGATAATTTAATTTCTGGAAGTCCCTAAACCCCTACAAAAAATCTATCAGTCTCAGAATTTTTGTGAATTGGTATCAGATTGGTAAGCACTGGCGCTATCTATGATGTGTCAACTGTTTAGCCTACCTATCTAAGGATCACGAGCTGCATCTTTATATCAAACTTTCATGGGTAAGTAATTTTTTAGAGAACTTGGTGTGAACATAAGGAACAGAAAATGAACACAATCTATTTCGATTCACATATCAATGATGATATTAGAAGGACACATCTCTACAACGGACAAATCTTTGTCTATTCTCCTTCTAAAAGCGCGATCGCTCTTTGTGAGTTGGCGCGAGAAATGGCGGAAGCAGCCTTTGCACCTTTAGATCCAACCACAGCACAGCATAATCTACCTGTGGAGAAGTACGTTGAGATTTTGGCAAAACTCAAACCAGCTTTTATCCATCACCCAAAATCCAAAGAACTCATCCAAGGGATTTTGGAGGAAAGCGGATGCGATTTGAGCAAAACCTATTTTGATGTACCTCGCTTAAGAACTGCAACCAGTGATGGCTATCTGACTTCTGGGATTGCTTACGCTTTTCATCCCCATCGTGACACTTGGTACTCTGCTCCGCAATGCCAAATTAACTGGTGGTTACCTGTATATGATGTCACATCTGAAAATGTGATGGCATTCCATCCCCGCTACTGGAATGAGCCAGTGAAAAATAGTTCTCGAGACTATAACTACGCTAAGTGGAATCGAGAAAGCCGCAAAACTGCTGCCCAGCATATTAAAAAAGATACACGCAAGCAACCCCGCGCTGAAGAACTTTTAGAAATAGAACCACAATTGCGCTTGGTTCCGAAAGTTGGCGGGATGATTCTCTTCTCTGGCGCGCAGATGCACTCAACTGTACCAAATACATCCGGTTATACCCGCTTTAGCATTGATTTTAGAACTGTGCATCTAGATGATGCGATCGCGAGAAGGGGTGCGCCAAATATCGATTCTGACTGTACAGGTACTTCTTTAGGAGACTTCTTGAGAGGTACTGATTTCTGCCGGATTTCTGAAGATTTAGTGGCTCGCTATGACACCCCAGCACGAGAAGAGTGCTTGGTTTCCTAATTTTATTGCGCTTGCGATCGCCTATTCAAATTAAATCTCATTAAGGAAAAATCTCGATGACCTTAGCTGATTTTAAACCCTCAATTACACAGTCTTTTTCACAGTCCAAGGCTTTACAAAAAAAGAGCCATGCTCTAATTCCTGGTGGTGCTCATACTTACGCTAAAGGTGATGACCAATTTCCCGAAGATGCACCAGGCTTTATTGTGAAAGGTCAAGGGTGTCATGTCTGGGATGTTGATGGTAATGAATTTATTGAATATGGTATGGGTTTGCGTGCCATTACTTTAGGACACGCTTATCCGGCTGTGGTAGAAGCAGCTTATCAGCAAATGTTGCTGGGTAATAACTTCACCCGTCCGGCAACCATTGAAGTAGAATGTGCTGAACAGCTTCTGAGTTGGGTTCCTGGCGCAGAAATGGTGAAATTTGCCAAGGATGGCTCAACGGTAACTACAGCCGCAATTACTCTGGCTAGAGCATATACAGGAAGGGATATGGTGGCTATTTGTGGCGATCATCCCTTCTTTTCCTATAATGACTGGTTTATTGGCAGCACTCCTATGTCTGCGGGGATTCCTCAAGTGGTTCAAGATTTGACAGTGAAATTCACTTTTAATGACATTGAAAGTGTAAAAGCTCTGTTTGCAAATCATCCCGGAAAGATTGCTTGTGTCATTTTAGAACCCGCTAAATATGAACATCCAGCCAACGGTTTTCTTTATGAGTTACAAAAACTCTGTCAGGAAAATGGCGTGATTTTCATCTTAGATGAGATGATTACAGGCTTCCGTTGGGCTGGGGGAAATGCCCAAAACTGCTACAATATCGTTCCCGACTTATCGACATTTGGTAAAAGCATGGGTAATGGTTTCGCTGTTTCCGCACTGGCTGGGAAACGCGAAATTATGGAACTAGGCGGAATTTATCACGATAAAGAGCGCGTATTTCTGCTATCTACTACCCACGGAGCCGAAAACCACGCCTTAGCTGCGGCGATCGCGACTATGAACACTTTCCGGACAGAAGGTGTAATCGAGTATCTGTATCAGCAAGGAGAAAGATTATCTGCAGGGATTAAGCAGGCGATCGCAGCTTATGGATTGGAAGATTACTTCCAAGTTGCGGGACTTCCTTGCAATTTAGTTTATGGCACTCGCGACCAAAACAAACAACCATCCCAAGCATTTAGAACTCTCTTTATGCAAGAAACTATTAAACGCGGGTTGATTCTACCTTCTTTAGTGGTTAGCTACTCCCATAGCAATGAAGATATTGATTTCACGATTGAGGCTATTGGGGAAGCTTTAAAGGTTTACCGCCAAGCTCTAGAATATGGAATTGATGAGTATCTAATTGGCCGTCCAGTTAAACCTGTGTTTAGAAAATATTGTTAGCAGACTGTAGAGATGTTTCATGTAACGTCTCCACGATGTGATATTTCAAATTCCTGATGCAAGTTGTTATTTAGCTTTTAGGTGGAGAAGTTCTGAGGTTACATCTATACATCCAGCGCTTTCCATGTTCATGGCATACACAGTTTAAACAGTAAATTCTGGTAAGGGCACAACAATGTTCATACATGTCAACTTAAGCTAAAAGCTATATACGGCACGTGTTGTACAAATACCTCGCGCCCTCATCCCCTAACCCCTTCTCCCGCAGGAGAAGGGGAACTAAATCTCTTGCTCCCCTCTCCTCGTGGGAGAGGGGCTGGGGGTGAGGGCAGAACGTTGTCGCCAAGCGGGTTTCACGTTAAGTTGACACCAATGAATAATGTTGTGCCCCTACTGTGTTGATTAAAAATGAGATTATCCCAGGGAAATTATCATGGTAAATCTTCAAGAACCTGTAGAGACCAAGCTAGAAAAGGCTGTAAACAGCAGTGATATAGCTCAAGAAATATATCAATTAATTACTGAACTTTATCCTATCTGCCGCAGTATTACAGGTGATGGGTTTAGAAAAACTCTCAGGATTTTGCAACAGCATATTCCGCTATCAGTGCATGAAGTACCAACAGGAACGGAAGTTTTTGATTGGAAAGTTCCTAAAGAATGGAATATTAAAGATGCTTATATTAAAAACTCTCAAGGTGAAAAAATTGTAGATTTTGCAAATTTAAATTTACACGTTGTTAATTACAGTATTCCTGTACATCAAAAGATATCTCTTGATGAATTAAAATCACATTTATTTACACTGCCCGATTATCCTGATTGGGTTCCTTACCGGACTTCCTATTACAAAGAAAGTTGGGGATTTTGTCTTAGTCATAATCAGTTTTTACAACTGCAAGATGAAGAATATGAAGTATGTATTGACTCATCTTTAGAACCGGGAAATCTGACTTATGGTGAGTATTTTATTCCCGGAGCCAGCAGCGAGGAAGTGTTGATTTCTTGTCACGCCTGTCATCCTTCGCTGTGCAATGATAACCTTTCGGGAATTGCGATCGCAGTTTTTCTCGCTAAACGACTCAGCCAAACTAAAAATCACTATTCCTATCGATTTGTTTTTATACCGGGAACTATTGGTTCAATTACTTGGCTATCTGTAAACGAAGCAAATGTGCATCGCATCAAACATGGTTTAGTTTTAACTTGTTTGGGAGATGCAGGTAACTTTACTTACAAAAAAAGCCGCAGAGGTAATACCGAAATTGATGAGATTGTCAGTTATGTGCTGAACAACTCAGGTCACAATTATAAAATTATTGACTTTTTTCCCTATGGCTATGATGAGCGACAATATTGTTCACCAGGGTTTAATTTAGCTGTAGGTTGCTTTATGCGATCGCCTCATGGTAGCTTCCCGGAATATCACACCTCAGCTGATAATTTGGACTTTGTCAAACCACAATATCTAGCTGATTCTTTTGCTCAATGTGTTTCTATATTACATATTCTTGATAGTAATCAAGTTTACGTTAACCAGAAACCCAAATGTGAGCCACAGTTAGGGAAAAGAGGTTTATATCGGTCAGTTGGCGGGCAAAAAGATAGCGGATTAAATGAAATGGCTATTTTGTGGGTTTTGAATTTAGCTGATGGCGATCATACTCTGCTGGATATTGCTAAAAAATCGGGAATGCCATTTGATGATATTAAAACTGCGGCGGATAGATTATCGCAAACTGATTTGTTGAAAAAGGAAATTTTGCAGCATAAAGCAACCACAATCTAATGTTGTTGTAGCTCAGATTGTTGGAAATTAAATTTATCTCGATTTAATACCTGCTATTTTCTGGAATTCGCAATTTAGCTGTAGTAGTCATTAATTATAGTGGCTTGCAACTAAATAGTTGGATTTCAGAATAAAGATTATCAGAATATAAAAGGAAAGTCCATGAACGGGAATCAATCAGTAAAAGAAGGACAATTAACTCAAGCAGCTTTTGATCTAGTAAGAGCAATCAATCAAGCTACAGATGAAAATCTGCCAGGGAAACTAGCTGGAATAGTAAAGATTCATGCAGGAATTGGTGTCGGTTGCATCTTTATTCCTGTACCTGGTGCAGATTTATTTGCAGCTTTTGGTAATACATGGACGATGTATGTACGTATCAATAGAGAGCTTGATTTGCCTTTTACCAAAAACCTAGTCAAAAGCATTGCCACAGGGATTGTGTCTAATTTGGCATCGAATGCGGCAGTACTAGCAGTCTTTGGACTAGGATCTGCTCTGAAGTTTTTACCTGGGGCTGGTACAGTTGCTTCTTATGCTTTAATGAGCGCAACTGTTTATGGAGCTACGATCGCAGCAGGTTATATCTATATGAAAGCACTTGCAGCTTTACTTAAAAACAGAGGTGCAGGACAAGTTAAAGAAGAGGATCTCAAAGCAGCAGTCGCCAAGGTTATGGACGATAAGGAAACTATTCAGTCTATCTTTAAAGCTGCGAAAGAAAGTTATACAGAAGCTGATTCTGATTTAAGTAGTTTGGCGCAGGAATTAGCTGAACTAAAACAAAAAATGCAGCAAAATGCAGTTACATCAGAACAGATAGATGCTGTCGGAGAGATTGCAGCAGCAGAAATGGCAGCACAGCGAAATGATAAGCCCAAGACATTTAAACGACTCAAGAACTCTGGCGAATGGGCATTAGAGAATGCAGATAAATTGGAGCTTAACCTTGCAGCAGCAGCTCTCAGGATGGCCCTTAATCAATAGAGATTTATCTGAGATTCAGGCTCCAAAGGAAATATTACATCAAAACCAAGGTTTTAATCTTTCTGAGAAAACTCATACGAAGTTAAATAAGGTTTGCGACAGATTAATAATATTCTAGAGGGCACGGAATTGCCGTGCCTCTACAATCTGTCACATTCTTTTTTCAAATTGGGAAAAAATCTAGATGCAAAAAATTTAGAATTTCGGTCTTTTACCCTTTTGCTTTTGTTGATACAGATGATTAATTGAGATTTTTAACATTAAATAACGGCTGATTCTAACATTTGAATTGTGCCTGAACTTGCATCAATTTCTACTGGCAAACCCACGGGTACGGTAAATTTATTTTTAATGTGACCAATCATTGAACCGTACCAAGCGGGAATATTCAATGGGCGGATGTGGTCTTGCAAGACTTGCATTAAAGTAAAATTTGGTGCATCACCAACACTGCAATCGGTGCATTGGGCAAAGATAAAACCAGCAATTTGATTAAGTATGCCAGCATTTTTTAACTGTGTAAGCATTCGGTCTACACGATAAACATCTTCGCTGATTTCTTCAATAAATAAAATGCTGTTGTGCCAAGCAGGAAGGTACATTGAACCTATCATTGCTGAGAGGACAGATAGGTTACCGCCGACAAGTTTACCTCTAGCTTTTCCTGGGGTAATTATTTCTATTTTCACTTCCCCAGGGGAGGGATTTTGCATAGTTATAGCTTCGCTATTAAATAGAATGCGCCGAAAGTAATCTACAGTAAACTGATTCCAGGTAGAAGTGGCAACTGGGCCATGAAAAGTAATTAGGCGACTGCGGGCATTAATTGCTAATAATAAAGATGTAATATCGCTGTATCCGAGCAAGATTTTGGGATGATTGCGAATATTAGTGTAATTCAGCCAAGGTAAGAGACGATTGCAACCCCAGCCGCCACGCATAGCAATAATAGCTTTTACCGATGGATCGGCAAACATTGAGTTTAAATCAAAAGCGCGATCGCGATCCTTTCCGGCTAAGTAACCATAACGATCCAAAATATGCTTTCCTAACTTCACTTTTAGCCCTAAATCTGCAATGTTACGCTGTGCAGTGGCTATGTCTTCGCTGTCAACGGTACTGGCTGGGGCGATTAATCCCACAGTATCACCAATTTGCAGATGAGGTGGTTTCAGGGTGCTATTGCGAGATAATTGACCTTGGGCTGTAAAAGGTTGTATCTGGGTAGCTAAAGTTGCTAACCCAACGCTGGTAAGAAATTGTCGGCGGTTGATGTGCATAAATTAGGGATGGGAGGAAGTTATGGCTAAAAAACGCTTTATTATCGAGATGGGCATGGGAGTTGATCAACATGGACAAGAACCCACAGTAGCAGCAGCTAGGGCGGTAAGAAATGCGATCGCACATAATGCGTTACCTGGTGTGTGGGAAGTTGCTGGTTTAAATGACCCCAATGAGATGATTGTGGAAGTTCAAGTAGCAGTACCATACCCAGAACAGGTAAGACAAGAGGAAGTATTAGCAGTATTACCCTTTGGGCGTAAAACTCTGACTGTCGAAGCTGGGGGAATGGTAGTTCAAGGACGCGCAATTGCTTCTCTCAACGATAAAAATGACGAGATGTTAATAGCTGTGGCTGCTGTTCATGTGTTGATTGAAACTGAATAATTAGGTTGGTGGTAATTGGTAATTGGTAATTGGTAATTGGTAATTGGTAATTGGTAATTGGTAATTGGTGATTGGTAATTGGTAATTGGTAATTGGTGATTGGTGATTGGTAAGTGTTTCAAGTCTATTTAAGAAAGTTAAATAACAGCTAAAACCGATATTTTGCACAACTGAAATAGGATTTTTATATGTCAAATGCAACCATTGAAAACGTAGTTGCTGCTTACTTTGCTAATATGGCTAGTATGAACCCTGAAGGCTGGGTAGAAAACTTTGCTGAAGATGCATTAAGCTACGATCCAGTAGGGGAACCACCAGCAAAAGTGCATGAGGGATTCCGTCAGTTTATTGGGCAATTGCAAGCAGTTTTTACAAAACTAGAAGCTACCACTGAGCATATTTTTGTAAGTGGGAATGAAGCAGCAGTGAAGTGGACAATGGAAGGAACTAGCAAAACTGGTAAATCAGTAACTTTTGCCGGAATTACTATTATTGAAATTAACGCCGCAGGTAAAATTCAAACTACTCGCGCTTACTGGAACCCAGCCGCAATGATAGCGCAACTGCGTTCTTAAAAAGGACGGTGCGCTAAAATAGGAAAATTGGGATAAAAATCTCTGGCAGTAAGTTCAACCAACAAATCATCTTTACCACTCCAGCGACAATGTCTCAAGAGCATAATCAATCACTACCACTTCAGCAAATAGCCGGACTCAAAGCAAATCATTTTGCTGATTTAGTTAGGGCGGCACAATTAATTTTTGACCCCGCAGCAGGGCTTTCTGGAAGATATGTGAAAGTTGACTGGCGAGAATTTGGTATTCCCCTTGATGTAGTGGAAAATCTGAAATTACTCGGTGAACAATATCGCTATTCTTCTCCCCACATTCCTATAGAAAATATTTGGAGTCAATTAACTCCAGAAACTCGGATTTGGTTCATGGAACATAAAGATGAGTTATGGCAATTTGAGGAAGCTTTCCCCGCACTTGATGAAGATTAGAGAGAGACGCGATTAATCGCGTCTCTACAAGAAGTAGGGTGCGTTAACGAAGTAACGCACCTCTTCCAAAGTTTTTGATGCTACATAGTAGTCTGCCAACTCAAAAATGTTAGATGGAGGTTGGGGAAAGGTTAAAGGGAAAAGGGTAAGGGAGAAAAACCTTTCCCCTTTGCCCCTTCCCCTTTACCCCGCCAAGTTGCCTTGGCTTACTAATAGTGCGATCGCATGATCTGTTGTGCGTATTAAACTAAGAAAAAAGCGCACATCGATGAATCATAGCTTTAGTGTTGCTCCTATTGTTGAGGAATCAACTGCTGCAAATCCTATTGATGCTCAACAACATCTCTTTGTCAAGCAGTTAGCTGTTTTGATTTTAGAAATGCTGCTGGCGTTACCTTTAGGTTTCAGCCTTGCTAGGTTGAATATTGGGGGAATAGTTTGGATATTTGGGGGTATTGCGGCGGGTACTATAGTTTTACAGATTTGTCGGATTTTTTGGCAATATTACCCCAAGCCTAACCGGATTGCGAGAAAAGCTGGTATGGCGCTGGTGGGGCTAACGGTGGGTGCTTCCAGTAGTCATAGTGATTTAGCCAGTGTTGCGTCTGGAATTCCCATATTCATTTTATTAACAATTTTTCTGTTACTTTGTGGCATCTGTATTGGCTATATTTATTCGCGCCTCAGTCAAACTAATTTATTAACAGCAATGCTGGCGACAGTTCCCGGCGGAGTGGGAATTATGGCAGCGATCGCAGCCGATTATAATAAAAATGTCACCTTAGTGGCGCTAGTTCAAGCCTTGCGGGTAACAAGCGTAGTTTTTCTGATTCCTTTGATTGCGAGAACCACATTTAGCAGTTCTTGGAATCAACAAGCTATTTCCATGCAAAGCAATTTACTCAATTTTGAGCCATCGCAATTAGGATTACTTTTATTAGCACTGGGGGTAACCGCCTTAGTAGTTTATTTGGCGATATTCTTGAAGATTCCCGCAGGCGATTTTTTTGGTGCTTTGGTGATTGGGGTAGCATTTAACCCAGTGCTAAATTTAGTGCCTATCGCATCTGGTTTGCATTTTACTGCACCACCACTAATCAATTTAGTTGGGCAAATGCTGTTAGGAATTACCATTGGGGAATATTGGGGAGATAAACCTAGCTTCAATGCCAAAACTATCGGCTATGCAGTCATGTCTGTAGCTATGACTTTAATTGCAGGTGCGATCGCTGCTATGCTGGCTATGCAATTAACATCTTGGGATTGGTTAACTTGTCTGTTGGTAACAGCCCCAGGCGGTTCCGCAGAAATGATTCTCGTTGCCTTGGTATTGAATCATAATGTGGAAGTTGTCACCGCAGGTCATTTAGTCAGATTAATTGCAATTAACAGTTCCCTACCTATTTGGTTATTTCTGTTTCGCCGGCTTGAAAGCCAATCGTAGGATGCGTTGTCGGGTAGCGCATCACCAGCCAAGTGGAGGAGGAATACAATTCCCGGATTTCTCTTTGAAAAATGGATAATGTAATTTCTGGAAGTCCCTAATACCATTTGACTTTAAGCATGATTCCTATACATGGGTAGGGGCACGGCACCAGTAAGATAATTGAATATACCAAAAGATTGTGGATGCCCAGTGGTGTCAACTTAACGTGAAACCCGCTCTTGTTCAAGGTTTCGCCCTCACCCTGTGCCCCTCTCCCACCAGGAGCTACGGTGTATACACAAATCGAAGTTATTTTGAGATCCGGGTTTTACCCCCCTTAATCCCCCCTTGCCAAGGGGGGAAACAAGAAAATCTAGTTCCCTCACGCCACTTGCTACAACGGGGAGGCAGCCGCGTGGGCGGGTTTCCCGACTTGAGCGGACTGCCGTGGGAACCCCCCTTCGGGTTCGCCAGTCGCCTGTGGAGGGAAACCCTCCCGCAGCGCTGGTCTCACCGCAACGCAGTGGCTCCCCTTTCCAAGGGGAGGGTTAGGGTGGGGTAATTCGAGGAATGGTAGTGATTCGATAACTTGTGTGTACACCGTAGCCCACCAGGAGAGGGGAGCAAGAGATTTAGTTCCCCTTCTCCCTGAGGGAGAAGGGGTTAGGGGATGAGGGCGCGAGGTATTTGTACAACGCCCGCCCTATATAGCTTTTAGCTTAAGTTGACACCAATGGTGGATGTTCCCTACATGGAATTTATCTGTCGCAAATATTATTGAAATTGATACAAGGGGAAGAAAGAAAAATATTCTTGGTGGAATATTAAGATGATCTCGAAACCCTGAAGCTTCTACAGCTTGCGCGGAACATGGAAACGTTAAAGCTGAAGCTTCTACAACTTGCGCGTAATACGGAAACGTTAAAGCTGAAGCTTCTACAACTTGCGCGTAACACGGAAACGTTAAAGCTGAAGTTGATTCTGGGAAAGCGGAAGCTGCTACAACTTGCGCGAAACACGGAAATGCTAAAGCGGAAGCTGATTTTGGGAAAGCGTAAGTTGATTCTGGGAAAGCGGAAGTTAATTCTGAGAAAGCAAAAAGATAAGGTGCGTTAGCCTGCGGCGTAACACACCCTACCAAAATAATTACGAATTACGAATTACGAATTACCTATAGTCTTGGCGTTGAACATCGCGTAAACGTGCAGCATCACGCATATTGTAATCAGCACGGGTAAAGCGATTTAACTGGGCTTCAAAAAATTCCCGGTTTGCTTGCAAATGCTTGGGATTGGTGTCATCTAAAGGATATAACAATGCTGTGCGTAATGCTTGAATTACCGCCGAAGTTACATTGTACATGGAACGTTGGAAACTAACGCCCAACTGAATCAACATATCTTCTTCGCCACGACAATATTTTTGGTAATAATCAACCAAATATTGAGGCAAGAAGTGCAGCATATCTTGCATTAATAATGTGGGTGGGATACCAGCAGTACCTACTGGGAAGACATCAGCGTAAAGAATGCCATAGTGGAAATCTTTTTGGTCATCAGGTACTTGCCCTGCTTGAGCATTATAAGATTTTGTCCCACGGAAAGGTGCTGTACGGTAGAAAACTGCTTCTACGTAAGGTAATGCTGCTTCGTATAGCCAGGTGAAACCCTTAGATTTGGGAATGATTTCGTAGCATTCGCCATCTATATATACATGATGATAAATTGGACGACCTGCGATCGCAAAAATCCCATTTATCAAAAAGTTCATTGCATCTGGTACACCTTTAAACCCGCCTTCGTCGTAAATATCCGACATTTCAAAGAACACGGGGGCCATGACTTCCCAGAACAAGCCCAGGTTAGAGTAATATGACATCTGGCGGCACTGTTCGATGAACATATCAGGGAACATCTTGTGCAGCGCCAACATTACCGGGTTGCCTTTGAAGTAAGCTTTAATTGCCCTATCAGCGTTAGCTCTATATTCGTCCGAATCTAGGTAAGCGTCAAACTGGTTTACTGGTGCGTACATTTGACGATGCCAAAGCATAGCCCGCATACAAGCTTCAGCAAACTCCATGTTAACGCGATCGTGGAATAAATGGTGAAATAATGTTGGCATTTTGCCAGTTTCACCCTTTTCCATAAATGCTAATAACTCAGGATGGGCTGTAGCTGGGCCACGCCAAATGCGTAAATCGGCATCATCACCTGCATAATGATTATGGAGGTCTAAATATTCTTTAGGTAAGAAGTATTTAAAGAAGGGAAAGGGATTTAAAAACTCGCGTTCTGCAATATAAAGTAAATCCCGCCAGTAGAAATCCATCGGCACTGCATAAGCTTTATAAATACCGATAATTTGCATCAAGTTTTCTGGCGTATCTGGTAGCATAGAACCGCCAGCTTCTAAGCGATGAATTACTTCCGCAAATTCATGACGGGAAGGAGGTAATTTAGTAGTTTTATCAACAGTTGCTGTCATATATAAATGCCGTTGGAGTTGTAAGATTTTGTTATCTTGTAGAGACGCGATTCATCGCGTCTTGACAATGTCATTTGTGATGACTATGATGCAATTTCGTCTTTTTGTATTAATAGTTGTTCGCGTAATTTTAGGGCGTGAAAAATGCTTAATACATCATGTGTCCACACAGGCAGAATCATTGTCATGGCAATTTCTTCGATACTGTAGACTACGCCAGCAATACAAGTTAGCCAAAGAGAAATTCCTGCATAGTTAAAGCCGAATAAAGAAATAATGGCAATGGCAAGAGTGATGCCCCAAAATTTAGCTGAGTAGGTGTGATAGCTAGCAGGTTTACCATATTTCACTAAATTCACTATCCACCATACCAATTGAGCAAATACCACTGTGAGTAAAGGCAATTGATAAGCAATTAAAACATCTTGATGTACTAGCCAAGCACTCACAAATATGCAACTAAAAAGGCAAACATCCGCCCAGCTATCAGCTTGTCTTAATTCAGCAGTACTCACACCAAGTCTTCGGGCAATAATGCCATCAAAAATATCTGAGAGGAAGGCGGCGACAAAGCCAACAATGAACCAAATACTAGTTGTACCATCAAGGGCATCCCAGAGGAGAAAAGGCGCAATTAAAAAGCGAAATAGTACCAGTCCACTGGGAATTAATTTCAGGTTCATCCTTCCTCCTAATCTTGGTGCATAAGTCCTTATAAAAATCCTAAATCATTACGAAAAATCTCTCTTTTTTTCTTCCTTTGTGTACTTTGCGCCTTTGCGGTTCGTTGTTAAAATAATTCTCACGCAAAGGCGCAGAGGCGCAGAGAGAAGGAGGAGTTATGGTTTTACAGCGAGTTCCGAGTTAATGGTTCTTTCCACTGCGGGAATTGCAGCTACCATTGCGGTAGTTGTGGGTTCACTCCAACGCACTAACCAAGTTGGTTGCACTCCCAAAAAGATAATTAAAGCTGCCAAAATTAACGCAGGTGTTTTCTCAAACCATTCGACTTTGGGATAGTAAGCTGAGTTGTCGAGTCTACCAAAACAGGTGCGGTTAAGCAGGATGACAAAATAAACCGCAGTTAAACCACTCGCAACTACACACAAGATTGTGGAGATGGGAAACGCTGAGAAACTTCCTTGGAAAACGATAAATTCTGCCACGAAACCTGTTAAACCGGGAATACCCGCACTCGCCATTCCGCTTAATACCAGCAAAGCACTAATTAAAGGTAAACCCCGAATTGGACTCATTAAACCATTGAGTTTATCCAATTCTCGAGTTCCAACTTTGGTTTCTACAACCCCCACCAAATGGAACAAAATAGCGAGAATTAAACCGTGGCTAAACATTTGAGCGACAGCACCAACCAACGCTAAGGAAGTACTAGCAGCACCAGCTAGCAGGATGTAACCCATGTGACCGATGGAACTGTATGCTACCATGCGCTTGATATCTTTTTGCGCGATCGCGACTACAGCCCCATAAATTGCACTCACTGCACCCCAAATTGCCAATGTTGGTGCAAAGGTACTCCAAGCTTCGGGAAACATTCCCATCCCAAACCTTAAGAGTCCGTAGGTTCCTAGCTTTGCTAACACACCACCCAACAAAATCGCAATCGGTGCAGAAGCTTCCACGTAAGCATCAGGTAACCAAGTATGGAAGGGAACCAAGGGAATTTTGATACCAAAACCTAAGATAATTCCTGCAAGTAGGAGGAATTGTAATACAGGAGATATTGTTTGCGTAGAAACTGCATCAAAGGCAAAGCTGGTAGAACCAGTTAGCCACACCATACCCAAGAAAGTTGCTAAGATTAACGCCCCAGAAACAGCAGTATAAATCAGGAATTTAATCCCTGCGTAAGCGCGTTTTTCCCCTCCCCAAATAGAAATTAGTAAATAGAAGGGAATTAATTCTAGTTCGTAGAACAAGAAGAATAGCAGTAAATTCTCCGCTAAAAATGCACCTGCTACGCCACCACTCACTAATAAAATTAGCGAATAAAACAGCCTTGGTCTTTGGGTTTCTTTGCTGCTGCTGTAAATAGCAATCCAGGTAAGTAGGCTATTTAAAACCAGCATCAATATCGAAAGCCCATCAACACCTAATTGATAGCTTAAACCAAGAGTTTCATTCCAAGGTAGATACTCTTGAAATTGCATCCCTGGGTTGCTGATATCAAATTTGAACAGAATAAAAATATTCCAAAGTAAAGATATAGCAGCAAAGTATAAGGCGCTTAACCTTACAGTATTGGCAGGTAATTTTTTAGGTATGACTGCGATGATAGCCGCCGCCAAAATCGGGAGCCAAATCAGAACACTTAACATGGCAATTTGGGTAATTGAGTAAACAGGAGAAATTTCAATATTCAAAAGAGATTAGGGAAATGGGAGCATAGGGTAGACAAGAAAGCAGAGAAGAAATAACTATTGCCCAATGCCCAATGCCCCATGCCCAAAATCTAACTAACTAAACTGACTTTGCCAGTGTCTAAATCATAGTAACCACCAACTATTTTCAGTTTGTTTTCTTTGATTAAACCAGCAAGAACTGGCGATGATTTCAACTTCTCAATTTGCACTAAAACGTTAGCTTTACAAGCATTTTCTAATTTATCCCCAGGTTTTCCTTGAGATTGCTCTACACCAGGTTTAATAGCAGCTAATAAACTCCCAATTTCTCCTGGTACTGCGGCACCTTTAATAGTTGCATCTACAGCCCCGCATCTTTCATGACCTAGTACTAAAATTAGTTTAGAACCTAAAACTAAGCTACCAAATTCTAAACTACCAGTTTCTTCTGGTGTGGCAATATTACCAGCTACACGACAAACAAATAAATCTCCTAATCCCTGGTCAAAAACTATTTCTGAAGGGACTCGGGAATCTGCACAACCAAGAATTGAGGCAAAGGGATTTTGACCTTTGGCAACTTCTTGCAGGCGTTTTAAACTTTGATGGGGATTGCGTTTTTTGGCTTTGACAAATCGATCATTGCCGTCTAGTAATTCTTTTAATGCTGCATCAGGCGTAATCTCTTTCTTATCTTGTGCCGAGACTCTTTCTGGTGCAGCTAAATTTGCACCTAATCCGGCTGCTAATACTCCTGAACTAACTGCACCTGCACCTAGTTTCAGTAAATTTCTGCGAGAAAAATTAGTTTGGTTATATTGCTTTTTCATTATCTTTCCTCCCAACACAACACCAGGTTTCAAAAATTAAATGGTCTTCAAAAATCGATTAGGATAAAATCTTTCGTCCCAGTCCCCCATCTCCAATCCCCAGTCCCCAGTCCCCAATCCCCAGTCCCCAGTCCCTAATACCTAAAACATCAAATCCAAAAACTGTACTCCCCAGAATGGCCAAGTTACCCACATACCAAATACGCCAACGCCTAACAGCACAGTAAAGGCATAAAATTGGGTTTGACCAGATGTACTATATTTCAAACCTTCGCCAGTTAATAGTGAGAACAAACCAACCAAATTGACGATACCATCGACTACAAAACGGTCGAGCATATCGGCAAATTTAGAAAGTTGGGCGACGCTGAAAATAATCGTCATCCGATAGATTTTTGGGGTGTAAAAATCGTAAGCCAACAAGTTTTGTAAAGGTTGCCAAGGTAGGCGAATTGGTTTAGGAATATTCCCGAGATAAATTACGCCAGTTACACCACAGCCAAACACACTTGACCAAATTAATAACAGTGCAACATCCTTATTCAGAATTACCCAACTGGGTAGTAATGATAAGCTTTGCAACACTAAAGGTAGGTGTAAGACGAAGCCTAGTAGAATCACCATTGGCAACACCATAGGCCAATGTACTTCAGGCGATCGCTCACTCATCTGTTTGGGTTTACCAGCAAAAATCAAACCGAATTCTCTGGTTAAACTCACAGCAGTTAAAGCGTTCACAGCTATCACCACACCCACCAACACAGGTTGAGTTCCCCACAGTCCATCGATTAATTCCATCAACGCCCAAAAGCCGCCTAAGGGGGGAAAGCCGATTAATCCCAATGTTCCCACAATAAATGCGATCGCAGATATTGGACGACGTGACCATAGCCCACCCAATTGGGTAACATTTTGGGTAATGCTGTTCCAAATAATGCCGCCAGTACTCATTACTAGCAGTGCTGCTGATACCGCATTAGCCAGTACTAACAACAGTGCAGCTTCATCTTGTCTTGTACCTACTGCGATAAACACCAAACCCATGTAAGCGCTGACAGAGTAGGATTGACAGCGTTTAATATCAATTTGCGCGATCGCAATTAAGGAAGCACCAATGGCGGTAACTGCACCAATTGCTACCAAGGCTGAAGAAACGAAAGGTGACAAAGTTAACACTGGTTGCAATTTAATCAGTACCCATGCACCACTCGCAACTACCACCGAGTTCCGCAAAATTGTACTGGGAACCGGGCCTTCCATCGCCTCATCCAACCACAAATGCAGGGGGAATTGAGCGCATTTACCCATTGGCCCTGCAATCAAGGCTAGACCTACTAGTGTAATCACAGTGGGGTCAACATTTGCAGTTGTCGCCCATTCAGCTAATTCTGTGTAATTCCAAGTTCCAGCTAAAGGCCATAATCCCAGCACACCCATCAGTAGGAACAAGTCACCCACCCGTTTGGTCAGGAAAGCATCTCTAGCACCACTAACTACCAACGGCTGGCTAAACCATAACCCTACTAGCAAGTAAGTTCCTAAAGTCAGAACTTCTAGAATTACATAACTAAAGAACAAGTTATTACACAAAGCTAGGGCACATAATCCCGCTTCAAACAATCCTAATAAAGAATAGAAGCGTCCCCAACCCCAATCCATTTCCATGTAACCAATGGCGAAAATTTGCGCTAAACAATTTAAGCCAGTGATTACAGTTAATGCTCCCACACTAATAGAAGAAATTTCTAAAGCGATGGTAAGATTTAATCCAGCTGTAGAAAGCCAAGGAATAAATACCTCTACAGGTGGTTGATTCCAAGTAGCAATAAATGCGATCGCACTATGCAAAAACGCTAGAGATGTCATTACCAAATTGACATAACCAGCAGGTCTAGGGCCAGTGCGGCGAATGATCCCTGGCGACCAGGGAACCGCTAACAGCCCACCTATTAACGCATATAACGGAACTAGCCACACAGTCTCCACCAGAAACTGAGCCATGAACTTACCTCTATAACTTCCAGCACAACCTTGGGGTTGTGAATCAAATAGCTTTGATCCCCACCAACCCAGCTATCACCAATACTTCAATTTTATTTTTGCTTAATTTTGTTAGGAATAGCTTACCTTTATCTATGACAAAAAGGAAATACTTCAAATAAATAAATGATCGATACGTGCTCTAATTAATTCTTATAGGTGAACTTTATTCAAATAACCGATAACAACTATTGATTTATATCTATGAATTATTCTCGAAATAAACCAATAGTAATCATCAATAATTTCAATTGACATAAATGACAAGAGACGCTGTTGATTGCGTCTCGATCAATGTTTATATCTTTAGGAAAATAAAACGAGTAAATTTTTAGTGCCAACTAGTAGCCATAATTGCTGGTGGTTGGTTGAGTTGGCTAATGGGGGCGGGTTTCATGTCGCGGTAGTCGAGGATTTGGACGATGATGAGGTAGGCGATCGCTAAAATAATCGATATCGCACCTGTAATAATGGCAATGATTTTCGAGCGTTCCATTAATCTTTCCGGTAAATGAATGTTTATCCTGTGCCGATAGGGTTCTCTATTGCATAAAATACAAACCATTCGTAGGGGCGTAGCATTGCTATGCCCTATTGTGTATTGCATCGAAACGAGAACCGCTATATATCCACATTGCCACAGACCACACATTTACTCATATATATATGAATGCGATGCGTAGCCATTGAGCATCAGAGCATGGCATTGCCCATACGTGTCAACTTAAGCTAAAAGCTATATACGGCGCGTGTTGTACAAATACCTTGCGCCCTCATCCCCTAACCCCTTCTCCCCCGGGAGAAGGGGAACTAAATCTCTTACTCCCCTCTCCCACGAGGCTATCCATTACCCGGATCTTTCTCAACAAAACTACAATTTACTTAAAAATAGCTAGAAAGCTGAGTAGGTATAGTTTTGTCATGGGAAGTAAAAACGGGTAATGGAAGATGGAAAAGTGGGCATCAGAAGAATTGAGACAAGCAGACTTAGGAGATGCAAGAAGAAATAAACGTTTAATAAGGATAGTGGAAGATTTAGCAGCACAACCTAGTGCGAGCATACCGCAAGCTTGTGGAAATGTAGCAGCAACCACAGCAGCGTATGATTTTTGGAATTCACCATACTTTGAAGCAGATGATATTAGGAATGCCCATATCAAAAGTACAGTCTCTAGAATCAAAGAACATGAGACAGTGTTGATGATTCAGGATACAACAAATATAGATTTGACAAAACATCCAGCGACAAGAGGAATTGGTTATCTAGATCATAGAAAAAGCTTGGGATTAAAAGTACATACAGCGTTTGCAGCCAGTACAAACGGAGTACCACTGGGAATCATTAATCAACAAGTTTGGACAAGAGATATAGAAGATTTAGGAATAGCGAAAAAACGCCGTCAACGACAAATACAAGAAAAAGAAAGTCAAAGATGGTTAGATGGATTAGAGAGAACACAAGAGTTTGTGCCCACAGAAACAACAGTTGTCACTATGGGAGATTCCGAAGCTGATATATTTGACTTATTTCGGAAACAACGCCCGAGAAATTCACATTTACTCATCCGGGGAACCCACAATAGAAAAGTCAATCACACAGCCAAGTATTTACATCAAGCAATCCGTGCTACCTCAGTAGGGGGAACATTATTAGTAGAAGTAAAACGTAATCCAGAAGCGGCAGCTAGAACTGCAAAACTAATCATTAAATATGCAACATTTGAAGTAGATGTACCACGGCATCACATAGCACGTTCACAACTTAAACCAGTAAAATTACAGGTGATTTTAGCAGAAGAAGAAAATCCACCAGTAGGTGTTAGCCCGATTAGTTGGCTATTATTAACGACCCTAGAAATTAAGAATTTTTCCGCCGCCATACGTTGCGTCAAATGGTATACCTATCGTTGGTTAATTGAACGCTACCACTATGCTTTAAAAAGCGGTTGTCAAATCGAAGAATTACAACTCGAAACTGCAAAGCGAATCAATATGGCATTAGCTACATATTCAATTGTCGCTTGGCGTTTATTATGGCTCACTTACGAAGCCAGACATAATCCAGATATTAGTTGTGAAACTGTTTTAGAGATATTTGAATGGCAGTCGTTATGCGTACATTTTACTAAAAATCCGATTCCACCTCAAAAGCCACCAACTCTTAGAGAAGCTGTACGTATGATTGCCACTCTCGGTGGTTTTTTAGGGCGCAAAAGCGATGGCGAACCTGGAGTTAAGACTATTTGGCGTGGATTGCGACGATTACATGATATCGCTGCTACTTGGAAATTAGCCCGGCTAACCCACTAGCCAAATCAACAAAATCCGCAAGGGTATGTCAACAACAATCCATATGGATACATATTTTTCTCACTCTGTCAACCACAGCTAAGAATCCTCAACGTGAAATTACTCCTATAAATGGCTTTCAGCTTTGTTAAGAAAGATGTGACTAATGGATAGCCCACCAGGAGAGGGGAGCAAGAGATTCAATTCCCCTTCTCCCTGAGGGAGAAGGGGTTAGGGGATGAGGGTGCGAGGTATTTGTACAACACCCGCCGTATATAGCTTTTAGCTTAAGTTTACACCAATGGGCAGTACCTTACCCCTACAATCTGTAGCATTCTTTTTTTAAATTGGTATTACTTGATCAATAGCCCATTACCCCTTCCCCATTACCCCTTCCCCATTACCCCTTCCCCATTACCCATTCCCACTAACAATCCCAGACCACTGGACTTTTTTCTGCTGTTCTCTGCGGTAAGAGAAGAAATGCTCTGGAGTTTGGTAAGTGCAATAAGGTGCGATCGCAATTTGTTCGTCGCTAATTCCTAAGCTTTCTATCTGCAATGTATTTACCCGCCTTACATCTACCCGGACTTTACCTGGATCTGGATCGGGAATTAATGGGGAATTGGGTAGTTCATGTAAAGCATCAACTATTTTTTGTTCTTCTTCGTGAGTGACGATGCTAGATCCAATTTCCGCAGCCACCTCAACTGAGACTTGGTAAACTTCACCTGCGATCGCAGGCCCCATTGCTATTCGCAAATTTTCCAGCTTGCTACCTTGTGCTTTTAATCGTGCGATCGCTTGGGGGACAATTTTTTTCGCTGTACCCCGCCAGCCTGCATGAATGGCTGCGACTTGTCCGGTTGTGATATCACCAATTAGCACAGGTGTACAATCAGCGCTGGCTACCCACACTGCTTGCAAAGGTTGTTCGCTAACTAAACCATCTGCTGATGCTAACGCTGAATCACCTTCACCATCCACATCATCCCCGCCATTGCTTAACTTATGATCAATTTCTTGCGGGGTAAGCACAGTATTGCCATGAACCTGTTTTAAGCGATAAACTGATGCGTCAGGTTGCAGTACCTGTGTTAATTCTTGTGGTGAACGTGGCCAAAACGGCTGGGTAAAGAAGCCGTGTTGCCAAGGTTCTAGGATACTACAAGTCAGGTAAGGCATTCCTTCCCAATTGCGCCAGTGCCAAGTGTGCATCGTCAACCAAACCTAAACAGAAACATCAAAATTAGCCAGTCAATTAATGCTAACTTGTACAACGGAATTTGGGTTAACTGCGTGAAATTAGATCAGCAATATTTAGAAGCAGCCCTGAAAGCAGGGCGACAGTATTCCTATTTACCATTTTCTCTACACATTTTTGATAGTGTAGCTTCTACTAACCAAACTCTCTGGGGCTTAATAGCAGAGGGCGCTAAACCAGGATGTGTCGTTATCGCTACTCAGCAAACTGCTGGACGTGGACAATGGGGTCGCCAGTGGAGTTCTCCTTCTGGAGGATTATATCTTTCGGTAGCGATTCAGCCTAAACTAGATGCTGCTGATAGTTACCAACTAACTTTAGCAAGTGCTTGGGGAATAGCTTCACAATTACAAAAATGTGGTGTCACTTTGGGGATTAAATGGCCTAATGATTTAGTTTTAGACGGACGCAAACTAGGCGGAATTTTAACGGAAACGAAAATCAATCACGGACAAATTACCCAAGCTGTAATTGGTGTTGGTATTAACTGGGCAAACCCGGTACCGGAAACTGGAATTAACTTGGAATTGTGGCAAGCTTCACAGCTTAATAAAGCGATTCCTTCTCTAGAAATGTTAACTTCTCAAGTTTTATCAGGAATAGAATCCGGTCTGAAGTGCTTATTTGAAGAAGGAGTAAACATACTCTTGTCTGACTATCTGAATTTACTGATTAATATGGGCGATCGCATACACGTCAATCAGCTTGCGGGTACCGTAGTTGGGGTAACCCCTCAAGGTAATTTACGTGTAAATCTCGAAACTTATAATACAAAGGAAGTTATCTCATCAGAAATTTACATTGAACCCGGTACAATCAGTCTGGGTTACAAAAAATCTTCTGTTTAACTTTTAGGTTTGTTTACAATTCAGCTCTTTGGGCAAGACAAACCACTAGCATCATCTGTTTACTTTTATTTACAAAAAACCGAGACAACAAATGACGCAGCTCAATAACTCTGCCCATAAACGTTTGCCAAAAACAACCAAACGCTTTGCCGCAACGCTACCAGCACAGAGTCTCTGTTGGCTGAGTAGCGTTAGCCTTTTAGGTAACGGTTTAGTCTTGGCGCAAACGGAAACATCTATAGATAACATCGTTCCTACTATTGAAAATCCTCAGCCTAGTGCTGCCACAGTTCCTGTTAAAAAAGATACTGTAACTCCAGAAGCTACTCACCCACAGGTAGAATTTTCCGAACGGCGAGTCAGACTGAAAAAGAGATTAAATCGGGAAAATGTTTCTCAATCATCACAGCCAGTCACACCAGCAAAACCAAAAGTAGAAGCGGCTGAACCTGTGATCATTAGACGCGCCCAACCCCAAGTTGAAACCAGCGTTAGAGAAGAAAAACCCAAAACCACAATCGCCACACCTAAGCCTTTACGAACTGTACCGGAAAAACTGCCAGAAGTTGCCACACCAGCCAATACTTCTAAAAGCCCAGTTGGTAGCACGGAAGTTGAACCAAAACAAGATTACAATAACGCCTACATTGACCCCACCGATTACAAAGTTGGCGGTTCTAACTACCAAGCACCCAACTCTGTAATCATCACCGAACGTTCTAGTGGTTGTCGTACTACTTTACCTACAGGACAAGCTATATCAGGTAGTTTTTGTGCGAAACCTAGCAATCAGCGTGTAGCTGAGGGTAGTAGCAAAGCCGCACCCTCTTGGCTCAGAAGAAGCCAAAGCTCTAAGTTAGCAACTGCGCCTGTTGTGAGACCAATTGCCAATACAGCTACCAGCAGCAGATGGCGGAGTCCCCAAGTAGCAGCAGAGAATACTGTGGCAACTCGCATTGCTGCTAGCGTCAATAAGGCATCCTATCATCCCAATCGCTTTATTCCTAACCCCAGCGAATTTGCTCCCACCAAAGTGAGCGAAACTGCAATCGCACCCAGTGGCGGTACATTACCACCCCCAATGGCAGATGGGAATATTGCACCTCGTCCTAGCATGGTGGCTTATGACTTTCCTTTAGCTTCCACACTACCGCAAATCCCCTTCGCCCCCAAAGTCGCCTATAACGGTCAGGGAATGATGTTCCCCTTATCCATCCCCGCACCAATTACCTCATTATTTGGCTGGCGGATTCACCCCATCACAGGCGATCGCCGCTTCCACGCCGGTACAGATTTAGGCGCGCCGATGGGTACACCAGTTTTAGCTGCCTCTAGAGGTCAAGTAGAAAGCGCTGATTGGATGGGTGGCTACGGTTTAGCTGTCACCATCAACCACCCTTCGGCTCAACAAACTCTCTACGGACACTTATCACAAATCTTTGTCCGACCCGGTCAAATGGTCGAACCAGGAACCGTAATTGGTCAAGTTGGTAGCACTGGTAACTCCACAGGCCCCCACCTACACTTTGAAGTCCGCCACCTGACACAAAATGGTTGGGTAGCCACCGACCCCGGCGTATACTTAAACACGGCTTTAAGTACAGTAATTCAACCAGCGCAAACAGCGCAGCTGACCAAGGAACCTGGTAGTTAGGTTGGGGATTGGGGATTGGGGACTGGGGACTGGGGACTGGGGACTGGGGATTGGGAAAAGCAAGGGGGCAGGGAGCAGGGAGCAGGGGAGAAATGATTAATGGCAAACCCCTAACACCAAACACCAATTACCCATTACCCATTACCCATTACCCATTACCCATTACCCATTACCCATTACCCATTACCCATTACCCATTACCCATTACCCATTACCCATTACCCATTACCCCATGCCCAATGCCCAATGCCCCATGCCCAATGCCCATTACAAATACCCATGTTCTGCTAGAAATGCGGGTGTAATGCCATCGGAATGGGAATCTTCGATACTATTAGGGTTAGGTTTGCCGGAATAAAGGAATTTTTCGACGTATTTGCCAAGAATATCTCCCTCAAGATTCACTAAACTGCCAGGGACTAAATAGCGAAGATTGGTTTCGGCGTAGGTGAGAGGTATAACCGCCACGGTAAACTGAGAGAGTTCTGGTTCGTATGCGGCAACTGTCAGGCTAATTCCATTCACGGCAATGCTACCTTTGGGTACAATGTACCGCGCGATCGCCTCAGATGCAATAAAGGTCATTTCCCAAGAAGTCGCTGTTTGTTCTGCTGTCACTAAACGACCTGTACCGTCTACATGACCCATGACAAAATGACCGCCTACTTTGCTTCCTACCCGCAACGAGGCTTCTAGGTTGACATATTTCTGTGGCGTGTCTTCACTTCCTAAAGTCGTGCGGCGCAGGGTTTCTGGGGATGCAGTGGCGATAAAACCATCTTTTAAAATTTCTTCTACTGTCAAGCAAACGCCATCAACAGCTATACTGTCGCCGTAAGCTATATCCTGCATAATTAAATCAGATGACTGACTTACGCAAGTAATTTGCCAAGAATCACCCCCTAAGGGTTTCATCGTTCCCAATGCTTGAATTAATCCTGTAAACACGGCTTTTTTGTGAAACTAACTCTATTTATTGCCTAATCTTGCCGAAAATCCACTGGTAATTATCTGTATAAATGTAGCAAAATCTGGGTATATTTTCTGACGGTATTTAGGTTAAGGATAATCTCACATTAGCATCCAGAACAAGGCATACTTGGGTAAGAAGGATATTGTCGAAATAGACAACTTTGACTTACTCTGGTGTTCACATCAAGTTGGGAGTTTAATAGAAGCAATTATAAAAAACAAATGCCTATGTTTATTCCTGTCCTTAACTTAAACCCTCGAGGGTATTATTTGCTACTACTTAACCAAGTAATTCAAGGAGTGTAGAGGCTGAGCCAATGATTGAAATGAGAGTCGCTGGCATAGCATTAGATGCCATAACCCGCAGCCCCATTGTACTTTTAAAAGATGCATCCGATCGCCGTGCTTTGCCAATTTATATTGGTCAAGAACAGGCTAGGGCAATTGCGGGAGCCATCGAGAGTCAAAAGCCTCCACGGCCTTTAACTCATGATTTAATGGTGAATATTTTAGAAACCTGGAACTTAACTCTAGATAAAGTAATTATTCACTCCTTGCAAAAGGATACATTTTATGCGGCCTTAGTTGTTAAGCAAGGTGAAACCACCAAAGAAATTGATGCGCGTCCTAGCGATGCGATCGCCATTGCTTTGCGGACAAATGCCCCCATTTGGGTAATGGAAGAAGTAATCGCTGATGCTTCTATCCCCGTTGACCGTGACGCTGACGAAGCAGAACAACAAGCCTTCCGGGAATTTATTTCTAATATCCGTCCTGAAGATTTAATCAAGCGCTTTGGTAATAGCGAAAGCTAGAAGAACTGAAGAGCTACAATTTCAAACAGTCACAAGCCTTGATGTATCAAACTTTTGACTTTTGACTTCCGCACAGAGGTACTAGGGGCTAGGGAGTAGGTAAGAGCAATTTTCATATTTAGGTGTGAGATGTGTCCGTCAAGAGTTCGCTGGAAAATAGTATTTGGTGTTTGGTATTTGGCGTTTGCGTTTTAGAGGACAAATGCCAAATGACAAAGCGCAAAGTCGGAGCGGAGGTTCCCTCCGTAGACGCGCAGCGGCTTGCCGCAGGCATCAGAACTTTGTAAGAGAGGACAGATGACAAACGACAAATAAAAAATGCAATATCGACGCTTTGGCAAAACTAATTTGCGCTTGTCCGTTTTTTCTTTAGGAACAATGCGCTACCTAGCTGATGCAGAAACTGCTCGGCAAACTATTGAAAAAGCCTTAGCATTAGGCATTAATCATATAGAAACTGCTAGAGGTTATGGCAAAAGTGAGGAGTATTTGGGTAAAGCACTCCAAGCTGGTTTGTCAGTTCCCCGTTCTCAACTTCACATCACTACCAAAATTCCGCCTACAGCCGATGCTGACACCATGCGTCGCTATATCGATGAATCTCTTGAAAAATTGCACCTAGATTATTTAGATTGCTTGGGGATTCATGGGTTAAATACTTGGGAACATCTAGAAATGGTGCAAGCTGGTTGTATACAAGCTGTGCAAGAAGCGATCGCAGATGGTAGGGTAAAGCACGTTGGTTTTTCTACTCACGGATCGTTAGATGTCATTTTAGCGGCAATCAACACAGATTTATTTGAATTTGTCAATCTGCACTATTACTATTTTTTCCAGCGTCATGCAGCAGCAATACAGCTAGCAGCCTCTAAAGATATGGGGATATTTATCATTTCTCCTGCGGATAAAGGAGGAAGACTTTACACCCCACCCCAAACTTTAACAGACTTATGTCACCCATTTTCGCCCTTAGAGTTAAATTATCGATTTTTATTGAGTGATTCCCGTATTACTACCCTCAGTGTCGGGCCAGCAAATCCAGAGGAATTAATTGAACCTTTGCAAGTTGCTGATCACATTAATGAACTTACAGAAGAAGAAATTTCAGCTTTTCAACGTATAGAAAATCAAGCCAAAACTGCCTTAGCAACTGATAAATGTAGTCAGTGTTTTGCTTGTTTACCTTGCCCAGAAAATATTAATATTCCAGAAGTATTACGGTTACGTAACCTGGCAGTAGCATACGATATGACAGACTATGGCAAATATCGTTATGGAATGTTTGAAAATGCCGGTCACTGGTTTCCCGGAATGAAAGCTAACCGTTGTACAGAATGCGGTGATTGTCTACCCCGATGTCCAGAAGAGTTGAATATTCCCGCTTTATTAGCAGATACCCACGAAAGATTAAGCGGCAAAGCAGGGAGAAGATTGTGGGGGTGAGCGCGTTACACTATTCGTTGAGAGCGATCGCTATCCCTTAAAATTATGCAAGTTACACAACAGCGATACTACACCCCCGAGGAATATCTCGAACTAGAAGCAACTGCTGACTACAAAAGTGAATATATTGATGGGTATATCATTCCGATGGCTGGTGGTACAGTAAATCACAATCAAATAGCGCTCAACTTAAGTACTGAATTAAATTTTGCCTTCAAAAAGCAAAACTACCGGGTGTATATGGGTGATGTTCGATTGTGGATAGCCCAAAAGCGTAGCTATACTTACCCCGATGTGATGATTTTGGCAGATGAACCAGAGTATTTCAACAACCGCACAGATATAATCGTCAATCCCCAGGTGATTGTAGAAGTTTTATCACAATCTACCAAAGCATACGATCGCGAAGCTAAATTCCAAGCATACCGCACAATTCCCAGCTTTCAAGAATATCTGTTAATTGACCAAACCCGGATTCATGTAGAACAATTTTCCAAAACGGGTAAGAAACAATGGACATTGCGCGAGTACGATGAAGAAGATGAAGCGATCGCACTTGTAACTGTACCTTTTACTATTTCCTTAAGCGATTTATATAACAAGGTAAATTTTGAGCTTGTGGATTCGGAAGTTCAAGAACTTAATTTAGAAGAATGAGATAAAGTACGAGCAATGCTTTTTATTTTAGATGTGTGTTTTCCCAGATAATCAAGCGACAAATTTAAATTTGGCGTTGCATATTTGCGAGATGAATTCAGACTTTTGGACAAAACTAAAAGTCGATTCTTTGCGCCTTTGCGCCTTTGCGTGAGATAAAAATCATCCCATCAATCAGCAACGCCTTAAATTTAATTGATATTATCACATTTCCCAATTTGAAAAAAGAATGCGACAGATTGTAGGGGCAAGGCATTGCCCACCTGTGTCAACTTAAGCTAAAAGCTATATAGGGCGGGCGTTGTACAAATACCTCGCGCCCTCATCCCCTAACCCCTTCTCCCGCAGGAGAAGGGGAACTAAATCTCTTGCTCCCTTCTCCCTGAGGGAGAGGGGCACAGGGTGAGGGCGAAACCTTGCAACCAAGCGGGTTTCACGTTAAGTTGACACCAATGGGCATTGCCCACCTGTGTCAACTTAAGCTAAAAGCTATATAGGGCGGGCGTTGTACAAATACCTCGCGCCCTCATCCCCTAACCCCTTCTCCCGCAGGAGAAGGGGAATTGAATCTCTTGCTCCCTTCTCCCTGAGGGAGAGGGGCACAGGGTGGGGGCGAAACCTTGCAACCAAGCGGGTTTCACGTTAAGTTGACACCAATGGGCATTGCCTTGCCCTCTAGAATATATTGATGTGTCGCAAACACGATTTGAACTGGTATTATTTGAATCGTTATAATTTTAGGGAATTTGTATAACCCTAAATCTGTACAGTTTTTTTGAATACTAAAAGTAGTGAAATCAATCAGAAATCTCTGACTTTTATAGGAGAAGGAGGCGCAGAAAATACGATGATATTTCTCACATTACTAACATAACGACCGCCAGCTTTATCTCCTGGAACTACTAAACGAGCGAATCCTTCATCTATTAAAGGTATGACTGTACCATCACTACCTTTTTTTTCAAATGCAACTAGCACTGTTTTGGCTTCAAAGTTAGGATGAATTTCGCCAATAGTGACAACAGCACCATAGCAATCTGTAGCATCAACTAAAACAGATTGTCTGAGAAAAGAGTTTTTAGAATTTACCCCAGGATTTCCAGCCTTTAGACCACCTGCGGCTTGTGGATTATTAATTAATTCCCATAGGGGAATTCCTAAGTATGTTTCTGTACGCGGGCCTGAACCAGTTTGAAAGCTGACAGTGACTTCTGTAACTAATGCTGGATTTTGGTTTTTTAAAGTATCTCGTAAAGTTCTCAGCTTTTGTAAGTTATAGGTATTAGGGTTATTGATTTCTCCACCCAAGCGAAAATTCTGGGAACTACCTCCAGCACACTTATTTTTATTCCAAATGGATGGTGTTTCTTCTCGATTCCAAGGGGCATCATTCCTATAATCAGCTAAACTAGGTTGCGATAAAACTAGCAACGATAGTATTAAAGATGTAATAGGAAGATTGCGACTCAAATGCATAAAACATTTCTCCATTAACTATTGAATATTGAATATTGAAAAAATTAGATGCATAACAACTCCTCTCCAGATTGTTGCTACTCGAATTGGAGTTGTTGCAATACTTGTCGGTTAAGGGGAAACAGGGGAATGGTAAAAGGGAAATAAAAAACCTTTAACCCTTAACCTTTTACCAAAAAAATTTTGAGTTCAAAACGCTTAACCCATTGGTATTGGGATTTGTTGCATATTAGTGAAGAATTTAAAACCTAAATGTAGTCCGAAGAACGCCTGTATAGATGGTGTCGTTATTGCTGTTATGTTCGGGATTAAATATCACAATTAATCCAGGTGTAATCGAAAGATTGCTATTTACTTGGTATCTATATAAAGCCTCTAAATGGAAAGATGTACCAGTATCTATACGTCTATCGGGAACAAGATTTGTGGCGCTAACGCTATTGTTGCCAAAGTCGTTACTAGTTACCTTCGGTGGTTGTCCAAAGATAATACCCCCAAGATTTCCCTTTTTACCCAAGTCAGGGAAAGCTAAAGTTACAGCCCAGTTCCAAATGTCTGCTTTATCGCCACGATTAACATTCGCACCTGAACTATTTTCTGCGATCGCCTGAGTATATCCCACCCAACCGCCAAGGGTAAATTGGGGACTGAAACGATAATTGGCTTGGAAACCATAGTTGTTGGTTGTGGTGTTCACCGGAGTAGTAGCACTAGAGTTGAAGGGATTATTCGCAAATGCACTCCCATAGGAACCGGAAACTACCACATCACCATCATTATTAGAGCCTCTGAGGTAGGAATGTGCATAAGTCAAACCTAAAGTAAAATCTTTGTTGGGCTGAAATGCTAATTGTGCTAAAGCGCCATAACTACCGTCAAATAAACCTTTACCGTCACTTGGTTCGCTACCTCTGCGTGCTAAATAACCGCCTGATAAGGTGATGGTGTCACTTAACTTGAAAATTGCACTGATTCCCGAACCTGTGTTGCTGGCGGAGGAGGTATTACTAGCGCGGTAAATCGGAGAGAAACGACCAAAGCGAGATAAAGAACCAACTGGAGTGGAAGACAACAAGGGGTTAAAGGTGTTGAAGTTGTCGTAGAACTCACCACCAATAGCATCAACGATGATGTTGAGTTTTTCGCCCACAGGAAAACGATAATACAACTTGCCTAGTTGAACACTGTTATCAGCATTATTAGTAGTATCCCAAGATGTGCGCGTCATGTTTGTACCTGTGACCGCACCACTAAAAGCTGTAGTATTGTTGGCTTCTAAACGGGTGAATAGTTGGTCTTTACCTGTGAAGCTGGTAATCAGGTTGAGTCGGATGCGATCGCTAAATGTCGCTTTATCTTGTAATCTCCTGCCACCTGATGCAGCATATTGATTATTGGCAAAAGTGTTTCTAGTTGCGCCTGCAGGTCTAGCATTGATTTCATTCCACACATCGGAGTTTAGCGCGCGATCGCCACCAAACACACTACCAAGACTAAAAATTACTTCTCCATTCAACTTGGTAGTAGCAGAAAACTGTTGACTTTCTAAGGTAGCTGTCCGACCTTCCAAGCCATCTAACCTACCTCTAAGTTCTGTAAGTCCATCAGCAAACTCTTGTTGCAATTTCTGTAAAGTTTCTAAATCTTGCTTTGTGACTAAATCGGCTGTACCCGTTGCAATCAGTTCATTAACTCGATTCAAACAAGCATTCAAACCCGCTGCAAATTCATAGCGAGTCAGCGCCCGATTTCCGCGAAAGCTACTATCTGGATATCCTGCAATGCAACCATAGCGTTCAACTAGAGACTGCAAAGCACCAAAGGCCCAATCTGTTGGCTGGACATCAGAAAGTTGCGATACTGATGTTACCTGATCCATTGCAGCGTTTGGCTGTGCGTTTTCATCTACAACCGACTGACTAGACTGATTAATTTGGCTATTAGCCTCTAATTGGTTGGTATTTTCTGCAACTGGAGTTGCTGATGCAGTTTGAGCTAGCATCATACTAGCTAGCACTAGTAACAATGAAGACTGTACAAAAGTGGACATTACCCTCACACCTCAAATCTATTTAAACCAATATTATTGGTATTAATCCAACTATGTTGGTATATTTTAGCAAGATAACGGAATTTTAGAACTAATTATTCTAGTGCTACCAAATTACTGAGCTATACAGCTAATGCCAGCATCACACTACTTTTCTGGCAAGATTAAGCTTTGTCTGCAAACAAATAATTGCCATAAAATTCCAGGTTAAAGCCGACTTAGTTGGTATATAATTTATACCAATTAAGTTGGATAAAATGTAGTATTAGTTACAAATTTACCAATACCAAGAACTTACAATACCAAAACTAATCAGATAAATTACCAATTTGTTTGGTAATATTTTGGTAATCTTATTAAGATTCGACCAAGCATCAATTTAAAAAAATTCTTCGGCGTGCAGTTTTCCTATGAACAGAAGACAAATTCTTAAATTAGTTGGTACAGCAGTTGCTAGCTTTTTGGTAACCACTAGTTTACCCGCAGTTGCGCCCTCACCGGTACTAGCACAGTCCAAGGCTAACCTCCTTGTATCTGCCGCCGCCAGTTTAAAAGAAGCACTGGAAGAGATTAAGCCTCTTTACCAGCAAACTAATCCGAATACGAACATTAATTATAATTTTGGGGCTTCTGGTGCTTTGCAGCAACAGATTGAACAAGGTGCGCCTGCAGATATCTTCATTTCGGCTGGTAAAAAGCAAGTAGATGCTTTAGAGCAAAAAGGACTATTCCTATCAGGAACTCGTTCTATTCTGGCAAAGAATCGTCTGGTATTAATCGTACCTAAAAACGTTGTAGGTATTACCAGCTTTTACAACCTTAAAGATAGCAACAAAATTAAAAAAATCGCCATTGGTGAACCTAGAAGCGTACCCGCAGGACAATATGCAGAGCAAGTCTTGCAGAAATTAAAGATTTTGCCACAAGTCAAGTCTAAGTTGGTTTACGCTAACAATGTGCGTCAAGTATTAGCATCTGTAGAAAGTGGTAATGCTGATGCAGGTTTAGTTTACGTCACTGATGCCAAAATCTCTGATAAGGTCAAAATTGTGGTAGCGGCTGACGAAAAATATCATTCTCCAATTATTTATCCATTTGCAGTCCTCAAAAGTAGTAAAAATCCTGATACTGCTAAGGAATTTGCTAAATTCTTAACTAGTAATCAATCTAAAGCAGTACTGCAAAAATACGGCTTTATTCTGCCTTAATTTTTGATCAAAATTGGGAAATTTACATTGTTCAGAAGCTAGACTTATGCAATAAGTCTAGCTTCTAAATTTTGATGCATGATTTATGGTTACTACTGCTATTTTATCCGATACCAAAAATGCATTTTGGGAGTGAGGTAAAAAAGAGCGATCGCAAGCATCAATTCAAGTGGTATCAAAGAAAAAAACAGACTGGAACAAAACCAAAACATTGCAAATAATAGAGCCATTATTTGCAAATAATGATTGGTGGCTTTTGTAGTGATGCTCAAACAAAGTAAAGCTAGACTAAGCGCAATCGATGAATAGAAAAACGTTAGCATTGTGTGTGAGTAATAATGTACAGAAACCCAAATGATTGATGAACGCCACAATTCCTCTAGAGCAATGTAGAATCAGACCATCAGTTCATCAGACCATTGGTTTACCCACGGATGGGATTTTTTGACCTCACCAGAGTTAGACAAACATTAACCAACAGATTGTTCGTGGCTAACAATGGTGCTTGCAACTGAAATTAATTTGATAACTTTTTTGTTGCGGTTTGGGTTGCTACCTAGTCTCAGAATCCTTAATGCCAAATTTCAATAGTTATCAATATTTCCCTATCAGCCAAAGCTTCGTACACCAAGGGAAGATGATAATATCTCATTTTGGATTGATACAGGCGCATCCCAATTTTTGGTTACAAAATGCTACATTAAACTTAATTGGATTTGCTTACACAAAAGCAAAGTTTTTCACTTTGGGTTCTACCTAATCTCGGTTGAAGAGTTCTTGCTTTTGCTGTTGTGATTCCCTATAGGTAAATCATAGCATAGCATATTGCCAAATAATTTGCTTAGATACAGAATTATTGCTGTAGAAGAGATAGAAATACTCAAATTCCCATCTTTCTGACTCTCAAATCAGTTGGCTAATGTTACATCAAAGCTAAATAGTTTATCTTAGCTAAATTTGGTGCTTACGCTATGAATTAAACAACCATAAATGGAGATTATTCGATGATAGATTGAAATGCTTAGAGTTATATAAAATTTTATTATTTATTAAATTTATAAGTAGGTTGGTGTAATTAAATATGACTGGCAAGGACTGTCATTAGTCATTGGTAAGGGTTTCAATTCTATTTGAAGTTTCGTAATATAGTTTGGTTTGTTTAGAGGTTATTTATAAAGTAAAAATAAAATTATCGTAGGATGCGTTAGGCGCTGGTTTCCAATATGATTTGTCACGAAAGAACTATCCTAGCGCCTAACGCATCATCCACGCGGTGGTGCGTTACTGATAAATAAATCAAATTTTTCTCTACCTTCATCACTCTCTAAAATAGCGTACTCAATCAGCAGAGCTTCTAGCTTTTCCTATATTTTTTGTGCATTGGTATAACTTCAGTGATAGCAATGCAGACATAAAAATTGCAAATGCTTTGTGATGATATTGGTATCCAGATAAGTAAAATTTACTTGCGAAGGGAAGAATTACCAACAGGTTATGGATAAAAAGCCTCTATTTATCAGCGATTCAAGCTTATGGTGATGCAATTTAATGATTTTTTTACCAATAAAACTGGTAAAAGAGTACATATAATACAGTTTTCACTGCTGAACTTAGTCTTTGATGGGTGATAGGCAATCCGTATCAGCTATAGGAAATACCTAGAGCGATCGCACCAGACAGGTAGATGCCATGAACATGAATGAAATATACTCCATAGCAAATTCATCTCTTGCAAACACAGCTACGCATCCAGATCACAGCTATCTCTCAGGTTAGTGGATGTTTGCCTGATATGTTCACCCAGCTGTGAATAAATAAACAAAATTGCACATATTCACCCCAGCCCAAGTAGTATTGGAGAAAATTGTGATTACCGAAGAAGCTCTAGCCTCTCAGTTTACGGCAATTGTCGAGCAAAATCATCCACAAGTATGGGAGTTGTTGCGTCACTGTTATATCCGAGTAATTAATCCTTACTTAACACGCGCCAGAATTCCCCATCCGCCATATATTGGCATTTATTGCCCCGATCAAATGATTGCTACTGTAGCCGCTGAGAAACATATCCTCAAAGACGTAGCTAGGTTGATCGGATTAGTTGATGTGGTTTGCTTAAATGCCACACATTTAATGAGCGATCCGCTATCAAAACTTAAAGAAAATCATCCTCAATTGTGGTTAGACTTGCTTTGGATTTCTACACAAGAATAGCAACTTCACTTGTAAATTTATAGGTATCAGCTAGTGCATCCTGATGATTTCCCTTCAGAACGGACAATCAAACTGAGTGAAATACTGCTCAGACAACTTGAAGCTAAAATCAAACAGAGCTTTTATCAAAGCTGCGTTCACCTAACACAAATTGTTTTATCTAATTGTCATTGGTATTTCCGAATTAACTCGGGGATTTTGATGTTAATTTTAGTTTGCTATGACATAGAAAGCTATCAGAATATTACGAGCATTATTCCCCAGCTTGTGAAGCAATTAAAACAATTTGCGAACAAAGCTATTATTAGCGTTAGCCCTCCTATTGCTAATGGTATTCCTTTGATAATTAATGTCGAGCATCTGTTGTCTGAAGAAGATTACCCTAGTAATTAACAAATAAACCTATATAAAGAAGGTTAAAGGGGGAAAGGTAAAGGGGGAAAGGGAATAAACTTTTCCCTTTAATCTTTTTATTATTCAAGCTAAAATTATACCAATTTTTTAAAATAATACGACAGGTTGTAGGGGCAATTTGTGCCGTGCATTCTAGAATAGATTGATGTGTCGCCAACATTATTTGAATTGGTATTAGCAACGGTTTCAAAAAGATAAACCCTGCTAAGTTTTGTGGTTTCATAATTTTAAAAAAATATAATTAAGGGCACGGCAACCATATTTTTTTGGTATTCCAAATTATCTTACTGGTGCCCAGTGGTGTCAACTTAACGTGAAACCTGCTTGGTTGCAAGGTTTCGCCCTCACCCCCAGCCCCTCTTCCTGTGGGAGAGGGGAGCAAGAGATTTAGTTCCCCTTCTCCCGGGGGAGAAGGGGTTAGGGGATGAGGGCGAGAAGGATTTGTACAACACACGCCGTATATAGCTTTTAGCTTAAGTTAACACCAATGACTGATGCCGTACCCCTACAAAGAATTTATCTGTTGTAAAAATTATTTGAATTGCTATTATTCCATTAAAATTAAGCGCAATGGATCTAGACGTAAATACCAAGGAAAAGGCTGGTCTTTAATTGTTGCCCATTTTTCTTTAAAAACTTCTGCTTGCAAATGGTAGTCTTGGGGATTATTAGCAGCAGAATGTAGTTTTAAAAATAAGGTCATGCGGTGAGGTGTTTCACTAGTTCTGGCTAACCAACAAGGAAAAGTATTTTCTTGATTAGGGTCTTTGGTAAAGCTGATGTGATGGGCACGAATACCAACATGAGATATGTTGTTGGGAATTGTATCCATAACTTGGAGATGACAACCCCAATCACTAGCTTCAATCAAACCCGATCGCACTAGCTGCGCCACAGAAAAGTTCTTGCAACCAGTAATGCGAGCCACACCTACAGTTGTAGGATGCTCGAAAATCTCATGTTTAGAACCATATTGAACAGCTCCACCATGTTCTAAAACCAATAAATTTGGGCAAACTCGATAAGCTTCTTCCATATTATGGGTGACAAACAAAGATACACCCCGGTAATCAGCTAGAGTCTCAGTCATTTGCTGTTCTAATTGACTCCGCAGGTGAGTATCGAGTGCAGAGAAAGGCTCATCTAAAAGTAAGGCTTCTGGTTGAGAGGCTAAGGCTCTAGCTAAGGCTACACGTTGTTGCTGTCCCCCAGACAGTTGATGTGGATAGCGATCGCCTAATCCTTGCAACTGCATTGCTAATAATTGCTCTTCTACCTGTACCCGAATACTACCGTTAGATAATCCTTTAGGTAAGCCAAAGGCAATATTTTGTGCCACAGTCATGTGAGGAAACAAAGCATAATTCTGTACTAAAAAACCGATGCGGCGATCGCGGCTAGGCAAATTAATTCTTTTTTCGGAATCAAACAGTACTTTACCATTGAGGATAATACGTCCTTTGGTTGGTGTTTCAATTCCAGCAATGCAGCGCAGAATCATGCTCTTACCTGCTCCCGAACCTCCCAACAATCCCAAGGTTTGCTCGTCGCTATTGAAAGCAACTTTGAGATGAAAACTCGGCAGTTGTTTTTCAATATCTATAATTAGCCCCACAGTTGAGGATAGTTTAGGTAAAACAGATGATTCTTCTGCTGGTGTTTGTCCCCGTCCCCTTTTTTCTCTATGTCCTCGCCTCCCTTGCTCTCGCGATTCTTGCCAGAAGTTGACAGCAATAATCCCCGATAGGGAAATTGCCATAATTACAATCGACCAAAACCAGGCTTCATCCATTGCTCCGGCTTCCACAGCAAAATAAATCGCCATTGGAATCGTTTGTGTTTGTCCGGGAATGTTACCAGCCAGCATCAAGGTTGCACCGAATTCACCTAAAGCACGGGCAAAGGCTAGAGTAGTTGCGGCTAAAATTCCTGGTAGTGCTAAAGGTAAACTGATACGCCAAAAAATTGTAGACTCCGTTGCGCCTAGAGTTCTCGCTACCCGCAACAGATTACTATCAATTTGCTCAAAAGCCCCCAGTGCAGTTTTATACATTAAAGGAAAAGAAACAACTGTAGCTGCGATCGCAGCACCGTACCAAGTAAACACAATACTGAAGTCAAATGGCTGCATGAGTTTCCCCACAGGCCCATTCTTCCCGAAAAACATCAATAACAAAAAGCCCACAACCGTAGGCGGTAAAATTAATGGTGCAACAAAGATACCTTCAATCAGCGATTTTGCTTTACCCCGATATCCCAGCATCCAGTAGGCAGCAGCAATACCTAAAAAGAATGTAATAAATGTAGCTAATAAAGAAGTTTTTAGCGATATCCAAAGAGGCGATAAATCCGGTGCCATAGTTTTTTGGTAAAAAAAGTACTGAGTACTGCGCGCAAGTCAAAATTTGTAGAGACGCGATGAATCGCGTCTTTAAGCTACCAGCTAATGTAAATTCTTGTTTTTCAAACACAGATTTAGATTCATCGCGTCTTTAAGCTACCAGCTAATGTAAATCCTTGTTTTTCAAACACAGATTTAGCTTCATTGCTCGCTAAAAATTGCACAAAATCCTGAGCAGCATCGACATTTTTACTACTTTTCAGCACCGCTATGGGATAGACAATCGGAGAATGGGTTTTTTCAGATGCAGTGGCGACAATTTTGACTTTTGGCGTACTTTTAGCATCGGAGAAATAAACTAGCCCCGCATCTGCGTTACCTGATTCTACGTAATTAAGAGCTTGACGAACATCTTTAGCGTAGACAGTCTTACCTTTAACTTGGTCAAGCAGATTTAATGAAGTTAAAACCTGTTGTGCATATTGTCCAGCCGGGACACTTTTAGGTTCACCAAGAGCTATCCTTTTAATGCTTGGTGAAGCTAAGTCTTTAAAATCGGTGACAACTGTTGAATTTTGAGGTGCAATCAACACTATTTGATTTTTTAGCAAATCCTTGGGAGTACCATCAACCAACAAACCTTTTTGCGCTAAAGCATCTATATGTTTAGTTGCAGCAGAAATAAAAACGTCAACACCTGCACCTTGTTCAATCTGTTGTTGCAAAGCACCCGATGAACCAAAATTGTAGCTTAAAGCGACATTTGGCTTTTGTTTGCTGTACAGAGGCTTGATTTCATCCATTGCATCCTTGAGGCTAGCAGCAGCTGATATTGTCAACCTTGCTGTTGGCGCTTCTGGACTAGCAGTTATTGAAGCTGAGTTCTTTGTCTTTGTTGGGCTACAGCCCACAATGAGTAAGAACGAAATCAATACCCAACTCAAAAAAGTCACAATGGGTTTATTAATCATTAGCACTCTCTCAAGCATTTTTGCGGAATTAGGGATTTCCCGCCCTCATCCCCTAACCCCTTCTCCAGGGGGAGAAGGGGAATTAAATTTCTTGCTCCCCTCTGCCTGTGGGAGCTACGGTGTACACACAAATAGGAGTTATTTTGAGATCCGGGTTTTACCCCCCTTAATCCCCCCTTAGAAAGGGGGGAAACAAGAAAATCAAGTTCCCTCCCCTTTGCAAGGGGAGGGTTAGGGTGGGGTAATTCTAGGACTGGTAGTGATTCGATAACTTGTGTGTACACCTTAGCTACCTGTGGGAGAGGGGCTGGGGGTGAGGGCGAAACCTTGCAACTAAGCGGGTTTCACGTTAAGTTGACACCTCTGACAAGATGTCCACCCCACAAGAAATACTGGGATATTTTTTTATTTGGAAGTCCCTTAATTCATAATTTACCAACCTATTCACCCAGAAACTAAAAAAAGTTGGTAAAAGAATCAGAGATTGTTAGAGTTCTATGACCAAATTAGGCAAAAGAATCATGGTCAGCAAGAGGAAAAAGGGCAAGGGAGCGAGGGGGAAGACAGGAAGCGCCCTTCCAGGGCGGAGCTTGTACTTATGTTCCGCTATATTTCAGTAATTACCGTAAAATAATTGACCTTGTTAAAGAAAGTGTTCACCTTGTTAAACAAAGTGTTTGGTTTGTTAAAGAAAGTGTTCACCTTGTTAAACAAAGTGTTTGGTTTGTTAAAGAAAGTGTTCACCTTGTTAAACAAAGTGTTTGGTTTGTTAAAGAAAGTGTTCACCTTGTTAAACAAAGTGTTTGGTTTGTTAAAGAAAGTCTTCGCCTTGTTAAACAAAGTGTTTAGCTTCTTAAACAAAGTCCTTACTTTGCTAGGGAAGTCAAGTTACCCTAGTTTAGTTACTTGAGATCACCTAATTCTGCCTGAAATCAAAAAAGGCGATCGCGGATTTCTGCTCAAGTTGGTAAATCGCCAGTGCTAACAAACACAGAACTATCCTATAATCGGTAGATTTGATAAATGTAATGCCTGTCTATGCCTGCTAATACTACTGACTTGGAGAAACGTTTATGGGAAGCGGTGGATGAGTTACGCGCCAACTCCAAGCTAAAGTCCAGTGAGTATTCCATCCCGGTATTGGGGTTAATCTTCCTCCGCTACGCTGACTGGAAATTTACCCATGCTGAGGAGGAACTGAAAAATGCAGGTAGTAGAAGACGGGGAATTACCAAAGCAGACTACCAAGCAAAGGGTGTAATGTACTTGCCTGATGCTGCTTGCCCAAAGAAATTGTTTGTTGGTAGGGTGAATCCTTCGGTAGGTGAGGCTTGGGTGGAAGCGTGCCTTTGAGGTGCAAGCGATCGCCTCTCCGAAAGATTGTCACTCTTGTCTCACCAGTGCGCTTATCTTTTAGCGCTGCGTTAGCTTCGTCAATCTTGGCATCAATAGGGTTATCGCCTTTTGGCATTAAATTTTGTACCTAACTTTGTGACTATCTTTGATAGCATTTGACTATTTTTGACTATCTTTGACAAGGTTGCAAGGGGATAAATTTACCCCAGTTTTACCCCAGTCAATGGGTTGACTTACAGAAAGTTGGTGATTGCGGCATAGGGTATTAAAATAATAAAACCCTTGTTTTGCAAGGGTTTGTAGGACATTGATTTGTTAAATGGGCAGATAATTTGTTAAAGGCGGCACCCGGATTTGAACCGGGGAGTGGAGGTTTTGCAGACCTCTGCCTTACCACTTGGCTATGCCGCCGCAGTTGCGCTTATCTATATTAACAAGATTCTAGCTAAAAGACATCCTCTGTTTGGAGAAATTTCTGAGTTTGCAGACAATCAAGTAGAAATTAAGTTTTTGTACTTAGCGCGATCGCATCTGATTTCAGAGAAACCCTACTAGGAGCGATCGCGTCTCACCATCAAATTTTTACTTCATCAGCGAAACTATTCCACCGCACAAAGTGAAATGGCCCAGCCACTGATCCCCAAAGATGCTCATCAGTTTCTAGATCTCTTCCTCTGTCAAGGCTCAGAAGTCTCTCTTCGTTAATGTCAAATTCATTATCAAGATAGGTTTTTTGCCCGTTGCGAACGACTATACAGCCTTTTCCTGGTTGTATCTTACCTTTAAAGCTGTTGCCAGTCCATTCTACAATCATGTCACACCCTGCCATCTTTTCGACGTTATCACTAGTTAAGGTGGCGAGTTTTTCGAGATTGCGAGAAGCACCGTAAAATTTTTCTTCTTCTTTCACGGTGTAGTTTTCTAATTGAATGCGATCGCCTTCAGTGACAAACTTCAATACTCGCAAACGATAAGGTTGATTAAGTGCATAGTCATAAGCTTGCTCTAAAAACAAACTCACCCCTGATAAAAGTTCTAAGGGTAAGGGACGCATACACACACGAATATGTGCATAAAAAGGCGGGTTTTCAAAAGCTTGTTCTTGATTGCTAAAATCAGCTGCCATCCAACGAGCTAAGGTAGCAATGTCTGTAGAGTGAGTCATTACAGATAAATAAAGTCCACTGGATGTATTTTATGTTATTTGGGGAAAGGGGAAGGGGGAAATGGGGAAGGGGTAATTGGTAATTGGTAATGGGTAATTGGTAATGGGTAATTGGTAATAGGAATGTTGAATTTGTTCTTTTTCCCCCTGCCCCCTGCACCCTGCCCCCCTGCTTTTTCCCCAGTCCCTCATCGGGAGAATTACGATCGCTTTATGCGTCCATCAAACTGGTAGTTTAGGTTAGGGGTTGGGAGATTAACAGTTGAAAATGAAAGCAGGTAACTATAGCAAGCGTTTTGGCTGGGGTAAAAGTTTAATGACTCACTATGTAAATTACTCTCAGCCAAGTAAAGTATCTATGCTACGTCCCTTAAGCGTAATTGTGGCTGCGGCTATAATTTGGCAGTTTAGCGCTTCGTTGACATTGGCGCAGAACAAAAAGCCGAAACAGCCAGAGCAATTTCCGCCTAGTCCCTTAGAAAATATTCTCCCCGATCCTTTACTATCACCTTTGGGCGATCCGAAAAAGTTGACTCCTACACAACTACAACAGCTAGAACCGCAACTTGATCAATTAAATCAGGAAGCGGCGGCTAAATTGCAAGCTGGAGATTCGGTAGCGGCGTTTGAACTGTGGAACCGAGAATTACGTTTACGCCGCTTGTATGGTTTATTAACAGAAGTGCAAGCATTATCGCGGGTGGGAGGAATAGCTTTTAATCAAAATAATCGCGAAGAGGTGCAATTTATTACCCAACGCTTGCAAGCTATCCAACAGCAGGCACTATCTCAACCATTACTAGATTTACAATTATTGCGATCGCTTGGTGGTGCTTATGAACAAGTGCGATCGCCTAAACAGGCTCTAGAGGTTTACAATCGGCTTTTGGCTGTAGTGTTAGAACAAAAAAATACTACTGCGATTATTGATACCCTCAAAAATATTGGTGAAGTACATCTGGCTTGGTTCGATTATCCGCAAGCTGCAACTACTTACCAACAACTATTAAGTTTAGCGACGGCTCAAGGTGATAAATTAAACGAGGTCGCATACTTGCAAGAGCTAGCTTATATATATGAACAGGGCAAAGACTTCCAAGAATCCATAAATACACTTAATAAGCTGGCACAAGTTTACACTGCCCAGAATAATACTACTGCATTACCTAAATTAAAATTGGCGATCGCTTCTAACTACCAAGCATTAGCCAAGGATAATCCCGCTTTGCTACCAGAAGCATTTAAAAATTATCAACAAGCATACTCTACGGCTTGGGAATTAGAGCAATATGTCGATGCTGGTGAAGCTTTGCAGCAATTAATCGCGCTATATCGTTCTCAAGGACAAATTAACGATGCTTTGCAAACTAGCCAAATTTTAGTAGAAGCCCAGACAAAAGCCAGTAACTTTTACGGCATGATGCAAGCATACGACCAAATAGGGCAAATGTATGTTGAAAGCAAACAGTATCCTCAAGCACTAGCCGCTTTTCAAAAAGGCTTAGAACTAGCCCAACAACTTAAGTATGATGAAACATACTTTACTCAGCAAATTGAAAAGCTACCGAAGGCGAATTGATTTTTTCAAGGGTCAAGGGTCAAGGGTCAAAATAGATATTTCCCCATTCCCCATTCCCCATTCCCCATTCCCCATTCCCCATTACCCATTCCCCATTACCCATTACCCATTACCCATTCCCCATTACCCATTACCCATTCCCCATTACCCATTACCCATTACCCATTACCCATTACCCAATCCCCATTACCCAATCCCCATTCCCTACTTCCCCCGCAATTTCAATGTTGCAGTTGTATTCGCATCGACTTTTTGCTTTTCCCAAAGCATGGGGTGGTATTCAGTTTTGCGCCAGGGGTCATTCATGTCTGTGTAGTGGGTGTGGAAAGCGTGACCTGATTGACCGGGGGTGTGGATGGCTACGGAGTTGTCGAGATTTTTTAAGTCTACGACCATGCGGAGGGAGGGAATATCAGTTACCTCGAAAGATTTATTTGCTTTCCAGCGATTAGCATTCACGCTTTCCCCGTTCCCCGCAGTGGGAAATGCGCCACGATTAAATAAAGCCTCAATGGGTGCTAACCCAGATTTACCCAAAGTAGCATTCCGAAAAGTCACGGTATGTAAATCACCCCAGTTCCATGATTTGGGGTCTTTACCTTGAAGGCGTTCGAGTTCATCTACGGCTTTGGTGAAAGACTGGCGGAGAATTTCGTCGCGGTTTTCTACTTTTGCTGTGTTGCGGTTGTCCCACCAGCTACTATTGGGCTTTTTAACAAGATTTTTCACCACAGCATACCAGCGATCGCCTCCATCAGGATAATATTCTAGGGGTAATTGATCGTGAAAGGTGTTGGCTAGTAGGTGTTTCCAGAATACTTCAAATAAAGCTGCTGCGGGCGATCGCATTTCTAGCTGTAAGTTCCAATCTAGTAGCAGCTGTTTGGCGGCTTCGTGTCGTGGATTATTTAGGGAAATATTATTGAATAAAGGTACTAGGGTTTGGGCATTTAAATTCTGGTTGTCACCCTGAATCAACTCTACTTCTAGTAAGGAGAGAATTTGCTGTGATTTGGCAATCATCTCCACAATACGTTGGGCGCGGTAGCCGTAAACCCAATCTGTAGTAATTAAATAAGGATAATTATTTTGTACTAAGTTATTGGCGGTAGCAATATAACCTTGGGATGGATTAAAACTTGTGGGTAGTTGCTCAAAATCAATATAGCCTTGCCATTCATATTCATCTGTCCAGCCAGGAACCGGATAGCGCCCTTTACCTTTAGCCCTAATGGGGAATTTACCAGGCATTTGGTAGCCAATATTGCCATCAACATCAGCATAAACAAAGTTCTGGGCTGGAACATCAAAGTTCTCTACAGCTTGGCGAAACTCTTGCCAATTTTGAGCGCGATTAATTAGGGGAATGGCATATCCTAAAGTGGAAGGTTCTAAAGCTGTCCAGCGTAAGGCTACCGCATATTTTGGCGGAACTTCTACGCCGCCTTTTGTGGGAAACTGCTGGAGTTTAGGTGAGACATCCGAAAGAATGGGGCCATGTCTGGTGTAGCGTACTGTTTGGACAATGGGCTTACTTCCCGCAACTTGAATTGTCTCTGGTACGAGTTGCATATCTACCCATTTACCATTTACCTCATATTGGTTCGGGTTTGCAGGGTTGATTTTCTCAATGTACAAATCCATCACATCTGGTTCCACATTAGTGACACCCCAAGCAATGCGATCGCTATGACCGATAATTACTCCTAACATCCCCGCAAAGGAAAAACCCGTGACGTTGTAGGGACATTCACTATTTTTCGGCGTACAGTGCAAACCAACTTCGTACCAAATCGAAGGCATTTGTACTGCTAAATGGGGGTCATTTGCTAATATGGGCTTGCCTGTAGTGGTGCGAGAACCAGAGATTACCCAATTATTAGAACCTATACCTATTGCTCTGGAGCCAATTAACTCTTCTAAAGCCTTCATAGGTTGGGTAATTGTGGCTAAGGCTTGGGTAATGGGTAATTGAGAGTCTGTAAGATGAGCAGCAATTAGTTGTGTTTCGTCAAAATCATCCTGTTCGCCTGTTTTGCGTTTTTGCGAATCAGGTAAGATGACTGGTAAATCTTGGGGATATGGGGGAAATAGTTCTTCAACCTGAGCCAAATTTAAGGTTTTCAGCAGAATGGTACGTTCAATTTCGCGCTCAAAGTTTCTCCCCAAATCATAAGCCATGACTTTACCCCAGGTGAGGGAGTGTAGCAGTTGCCAAGGTTCTGGCTTATACCCAGGATTAAGCAATTTCAACATTGCATATTCTAAACTGATAGCACTGCCTTGATGCTCTGCTAGATAAGCATTTACCCCTTGGGCATAAGCTTCCAGATATGCCTTCATCTCTGCATTCACTTGTTGGATTTCTTGCTGCGCTACCCTAGCCCAACCCATAGTCCGCAGATATTTGTCAGTAGTTACCTGAGAAGATCCAAACATTTCTGCCAATCGCCCAGAACCAATGTGTCGCCAAAAGTCCATTTGCCAAAAGCGGTCTTGAGCGTGGATATACCCTTGCGCCATAAATAAATCATGGGAGTTGGTAGCATAAATATGCGGTACGCCCCATTGATCACGTTGGACTGTCACCTCAGCCTTTAGCCCAGCAAGTGCGATCGCACCATTTTCTTGGGGAAAGGATTGCCTTACAGTATAAGTGGCAAATCCTACTATTAATAAACCCAATAATAATAGTAAGATAATTGTCTTTTTGAGTAACTTTTGCAACCAAATCTTCTTGGCTCTTCTCATTGCGCGGGCCGTGGCATATTTTATGAAACCATCGGACATTGTACTGCTTAGAGCGCGCTATTTATTCTCTCGACACAAGATTTAGATTTAATCGCTCAAAAGCGAGTATTTTCCAGCAGATTTTTCTATCTCATCCCTTTTGCATCTGTCACCGATTCTTGCACCCTGAAAACGCAATCCCGACACTCAATCCTGATTTGCTCACCTCGACTCATAATTTCTGGCGATATCTTCCTTACCAGACAATTTTTAGCTTTTTATGAAATTCCTATTTGGAGTCGATGAGTAGCCAAATATAACTTTTATCATTAACCAATATCTTCTTGTAATCTCACCTTGGCATTCGCTATGTTGAGATCAGCAATTGATTGTACTGGTTGGATAGCAGTGAGATGTGATGATATCTGTGCCCCTAATTTACGCAAACAAGTAAGTTTATCCATTGTAGTGAAATTGAGATTGCTGAAAATCTCTTTAGCGGCTCGCACAGAAATTAAGTTGAGAGGGATAGATTTTTTGATGTTGGAGTCTAATTTTTGGACGAAGCCATTAAATACAACCCAATCTAGATGTTGACCTAAATCTGCTGCAAAAACTTCACTAATTGTTCTTAACGTGATGGACGCGATGATATTTTCATATAATTCCTCAATTTCTCGTAGCGTTCTGGGAATTCCGTAAATCTCATCTTTGCCACCATCGTATCTCAACTCTGCAATTGTCGGAATAATTCTCCACACAGGGAGTTCATAATCAATTACTAATTGTTTCGCTTCGGAGATATAAGCTACCTGAAATTGCTGTGGAAACGCCACCTTATTTTCATCGGTATAGGATATGTATTGCAAATCTGCTAAGGTTGGATATTCTGAGCGTTCCAATACCATTTCATTGTAAAGAACTACAGCAGTTTCAAATCTAGCGTAGTAAGCTTCCTCTAATTCATCTACTTCTGCATTGCGCTTTTTAGTTTCTAAAATTGCGGTATGTTTACGCCATTCATAATTGGCTTTTAAGCGCTCTATTGATAATTGGCGACTAGTTTCTTTTTCTTCATATTTCTGCTTGGCAAGTTGATAATTTAATTCTGCATTTTGCAAAGCTTGCTGATATATTTGCTGTAAAAAAGGTAGCCTTTGTATTAACCAATTAGGTAACACAGGCAGTTTGTAAAATTTGGGTTTTGGTAATGCCATTGATAATTGCTTAGGAGTTTCCATTGCGGGGAATGTATCGCGAATCCGCAAGTTATCAAATGAAACTATATCTTCTACCGCTAGAGTATGCTCTAAGATAGTTTGCAACTCATTTATCCAATCTGTTATTTCTGCATTAATCTCATCAACATCGCTCAATCTTTGTTCTAAATAATTTGGCTGATGCAGTTTTTTCTTTTGCTGTAATAGTTTCTTCGCTTTATTGGTAGCTTGTTTTCTTTCTATTTCCTTCTGTCTATGAGAGCGAGCACACTCTTTGGCAGTATCTTTAACCAGACTAGATGGTATATCTTTTTTCATCTTTAGCAGCTCCTAATGTCTGGGGTCATAAAAACTTTTATGGTAGCAAGATACATTTTATTTGCCCGTGATTATAAATAATCATGCTAGCGTGACGAAAAGAAACCAACAATCATATATTCAAGATGGCTTTTCAGTGAAAATACTGAAAATTCAACTATTGAAATACTGAGCAAAAAAATTGTAGAAGCTAGTCTACTGATCATCAACTCTGGTTGATATTGCTACCGGGATTTCACATTTTTTTTACTGTAAAAATCTCATAGTTTTATGTAATATTTATAACTTCATCAACATAAAAAAACCTCCTACAAAAATTTATCTGATGTCTAGCTCAATACAAGTTCATTGCCAGTAAAGGATAAATCATGACCATAACCCTTGTGAAGCTTATACTATTGACTGACAGTGAGCTATTCAATTTATTCTATAAACATATAGCTATATATAGGTATAAAGAATAAACATCTTATTGTTGCTGTAATATTTCTTTGAACTTAACCAAATATTTACTCAGATATTTATTGAAACTCTGAGTTTAAAGTAGTTAAATTTCATACTAAATTTCAACCTTTGTGTGTCCTTGCTCAAGCATGAGCAAAAGTATTGATCAGTCATAGAGTATTTTGTGTCAAAAAAAATACTAATCTTACTAAGATGATGCGATCGCTATCCTAATAAAACACCTCCTAGTTTAGATGTAACTTTCTTAACATCATTAATGCCAGAGAGGGAAACTCGCTATATATCGCGCCTCCGAGAATATACTGCGACTTTCTCACTACTTTGCGTCTAAGCGTAACTGCGTAACGCTGGCCCTAATTTTTGATCGGTAGCCTATAGAACATGATATTAGACTGATATTAGATATTCACTACAAAAATTACGCCATCCGCCAAAATCGCGAAAATAATTTCTAGGAGAATCTTCCGCAAAAGGTAAAATAACGAGAATTACTTGATTTAGCTGGGATAGCGGGAGGCAAAAAATGGGATTAGCTGGGGTGAGAATTGTGTTGGTAGAACCAGCTGGCCCCATGAATGTCGGTTCAATCGCCAGGGTAATGAAAAATTTTGGCTTGCATCAGCTGGTAATCGTCAATCCCCAATGCGATCGCCTGTCGATGGAAGCAATGAAAATGGCAGTTCATGCCAAAGAAATTTTAGAATCTGCTGTGGTGGTGGAAACTTTACCAGCCGCTTTACAAGGATGTGTTCGAGTTATAGCCACAACGGGAAGAGTTAGCAGTTGGGACATCCCTTTAGAAAATCCCCGCACTGCACTTCCTTGGTTACTCGCAGAACCAGAAAAACCAGTAGCGCTGGTTTTTGGTCGGGAAGATAGGGGATTGAGTAACGAAGAATTAAATTATGCTCAAAGGTTCGTCACAATTCCCAGCAATAAAAATTATCAATCCTTGAACTTGGCAACAGCGGTAGCGATTTGTTGTTATGAAATGGCTCAATTTATCGAGCAACCAGAAGCTCAACCCACATTAGCCACAGAAATTGCTCCTTGGGAGATGCGGGAAGCATATTATCAAGAATTAGAAGCTTTATTGCTGCAAATTGGTTATCTTTACCCCCATACCGCCGCCAGTCGGATGGAGAAATTCCGCCAGTTATATAATCGTACACAGCTGCAAACTACAGAAGTAGCTATGTTACGGGGAATTTTGCGGCAGGTAGAATGGGCACTGAAAAATGCTCGCGATCGCGAAAACTGCGATTCGTAGATTAACATATACCCATTACTCCCCCCAAAATAGATAATATGGCCTAAACTAAACACAAAAATGCTACTTAGTGGCAAAAAGTGATGTCTGTATTTCAGTGCTTGAGAAGAAATTTTTGGTTTGGGAGTTGGCATAATACCAGTGCATTGGGTCGCAAGGAGTAGCCGTGTCAGAATCGATTGACAAACAAATACCTTTCTCGCGGCGTGAACCCAAAAACCGCCGCCAGCGTCCACGCAAAGTCCAAAAGGTGGAACAAAAAAAGACGAAAGTACCCGCGCAGAAACGTGCTGGTGCAAAAGAAGCGCCACTGACGCGTGTAACAAATAGTAACAGTTATACACCAATGGTGGCTAGCGGCTCTAGATCCAAGGCAGGATTAGTCATGCCAGCCGCAGTCAAACCCATACCTAGAAACAAGGTAGCGACTCCACAAGTGCAATCCAACACTGTGAAGTTAAAAACAGTGCGGGTAAATCAGCATGGGGTGGCAAAAACTGTGGTGCGATCGCGCAAGACGCGTTTAAAGCCAATGGCTAGAACCCTGCTATATACCTTACGGTTGTTAATCGTAGGTGTTGGGATTGGTGCCATTATGGGTACGGTGTTATCTATATTAGATCCAGCTTCGCGGATGACTCCCACATCTTCATCCTCATCTAATACCAACGCCGGACAAACCCAACCTACACCCAATGCTGCAACACCCTCGGGACTATCTTTATCACAAGAAATTCCCTCATTAAAAACTGCCGTGCAAAACCTGGCGGCGGCAAACCCTAGTCTCACACCAGGGGTTTTATTAGTTGATTTAGATACAGGTTCTTATGTAGATATTAATAGTGCCGCCAGTTTCCCCGCAGCTAGTACAATTAAAGTTCCTATCTTAGTAGCCTTTTTCCAAGATTTAGATGCAGGGAAAATCCGGCTAGATGAAATGCTGACCATGCAGCAAAGTATGATTGCTGGTGGTTCCGGAAATATGCAATACAAGCCGGCGGGAACCCAGTATTCGGCTTTAGAAGTCGCCACAAAAATGATTACGATCAGCGACAATACAGCTACAAATATGCTGATTGCGCGCTTGGGAGGTATAGAAGCACTTAACCAAAGGTTCCGCAGTTGGGGTTTAACAACTACAGCCATTCGTAATCAACTCCCCGATTTACAAGGAACCAATACCACCAGTCCCAAGGAATTAGCCACATTAATGGCGATGGTAAATCAGGGTAACTTGGTGAATATGCGATCGCGCGATCGCCTACTCGATATTATGCGCCAAACTGAAAGAGATAATTTACTCCCATCCGGTTTGGGCACAGGCGCTACTATTGCCCATAAAACAGGCGATATTGGTACAATGCTGGCAGATGCAGGTTTAGTTGATATTCCTACTGGTAAGCGCTACATAGCCGCAGTCATGGTACAGCGTCCCAACAACGATGCCCGCGCCGAAAAACTGATTAGCGGCATTTCGCGTGCAGCTTACCAACAATTTAGCCAAAATGGTGCTATCCCCAATGTGACAAGTAGCCCTATACCAACCACTGGTTATCAGACTCCAGTTATGTCACCCTCTGTACCCAACAGTGGTGTTAATACTGTACCAGTAATGCCCAATAATGGGGTTAACAATGTACCCATGATGCCTAACAATGGGGGTAATGCATTACCAATGAATGGTTATCCGGCCCCAGTTATGGCTCCTTACCCAAATGGTATGGTAAATCCTATGCCAAATACTGGTTATCCATATCCAGTCATGAACCCGCAATATTACCCACCGAGATAAGGCAGGGGGCAGGGGGCAGGGGGAAAAAGAATATTTCTGTTTTTTGGGCAAATATAGGAATTATCGTTTATTTTTAGACGAATATGATATTGGGAAGCAGCCACAAAGGTTGTGGTCTGGCATTTGGGGTTTGTAGGTTTTTATACTAAATTATTGTGAATTCGGCAATATATTTAAACCTGCAAGCCCAGATAAAACCTGAGGTTCTTAATTACGAATTACGAATTACGAATTACTGAACACCACTTAAGACTGAAAATAAATGAAGAATACTCCTTAAAAGGATGAAGTAAGAAATCATCAGATTTCTAATCTTCATCCTTTATCCTTCATAGTTTTTAATTCTTCATTTAAATATGGAATCAACAACACCTTCTATCCAATTTTTTTCAGGACTTTTTGAAGAACTGAGTAATGTCAGCTTGCGGCGTGAAGTTCGCACGGGTAAACGCATAGTAGTCATGTTTTTTGAAAAATTACAAGCTTTGGAAGGGTTTAATAGCTTTACTAAACCATCTTTAAATTCATTACGTTTAACTGATGAAGAAGGAGAAATTAATGTAACTCCTTCTTCTACTCGCTTCATTTTTGGTGGTGATGAAGGTGATGAATTACAGCAAGTTGAATGTAAATTTGAAATAGAGCAAGATGATCATTGGGAAAGATTTATGCGTTTTATGCACCGCTACGCTGAAGCAAATGGCATGGAATATGGCGAACGTTAACTTATCCATTTTCTGTCACTTTCCGGGTATTCTAAATAAAAAGATGAACATAAAAAACCCTGAAAGGTAAGTAGGGCAATGGATGTAGAATTACAAATCCTCAAACATTTACGTCGAGATGCTCACCCAAGAGTTAATGACCAAGGACAAAGCGCAAAGTCGAGCCAGTCGTGTGGGTGGGTTTCCCGACTTGAACGAACTGGCGTTGAGCGGAGGAAACCTCCGCTCAGAACTTTGTAAGAATGACAGCCTCAGCCAGTTATCTTTAATTTCGCCGACCTACTTATCAGCCTTGCACTCACGTGCAAGGCAAGATATCAGTAAGTAGCCTAGATGAAAAAATTTCACAAGCGTTGCATAAAAGTCGGAATGGAATTTTTACTCAGCACTCTTGTACAGACGCGATTAATCGCGTCTGTAGCAACTTACCTACCGTAATAAACTCTGGCATTATCAAATCCCAACTCTCGCAGATAGTCATTCCATCGTTCCGCATCTGAACGTTCAGCAAAAGGCCCTACAGCAACATGAGGCCCCAGTGGTTCTTGCCTTTCTACTACAATGTCATAACGTCCAGAGTTTTGGCGAATGCGACTGGCAATAGATGATAAATCTTGCGCTCTCGCAGGAATAGTTACATAGTAATAATTGGTCTGCTCTTGTCTCGAAGGCCCTCTTCCACCAGTGCCATAAGAAGAACCAGCAACTGCCTGCCCATTAGATTTGACAATTTTTGCCCCATTGATTCCGCTTAATTCCAGCTCTCTAACTCGTTGTTGGGCATTAGTTTGTCTGCTAAAGGCTCCCGACTGAATCACAGCACGTCCATTGAAATGGCGGATATAAGCACTGCGTTCTAGCTGACGTATACGTTGCAATTGCTGGTAATCGTTGCCTTCAACATATACTATATAGCGCTCGGCACTCCAACTATAGGAAGTAGCTTGCACTGTTTGGTAAGAACGATAGGTTTGATTATATTTATTAACCCTCACTTTAGGTGAGGGCTGAAATTTTGGATTATATGTATTCCAGGGTGTTGCTTGTGTTGTGGTTCGTGGTTGATTATAAGGAATAGTTTGGAAACTGGGCGGCGGTGGTAAAGTGTTAACCACTGTTCGTTCTGCTATTAAAAAGCTACCTTTGGGAGTTTGTGCTTGTACCGGAGTTGTCGAGTCGGGGAGTAACGCCAAGCATCCTCCCAGGAAAAAAGGCACAATCGGAAATGCAATCAGTTGATCTGGTATTTGTTTGGACATAGTAGTAACAGGTGTTCTCAATAATTTCCTTGGGAAATAGAGCCGTCTGTCGTAGCACCTACATCAGTGTTAACTTAGAAAGTTTTTTTCCGGCTGAGTGGCATTGCATAGGTTTCCACAAAATCTGGAATATTTATGATTAACGCTGAATAATAAACAGGGGCTTAGGCTAGAGTGAGTGGATTTTTATCCTTAAGATTGCAGGGAAAACCAAAAATTCACAATCTCAAATTTGGTTATTATTACTTATATATCCTGAAGTGCTTATCTAGCAAGGCTTTTAAGTTACATATGCTACAATTTAACAGAATCAAGCTGCATGGCATGGATTTTAATACCGCAAAACCTGCGTTTGATGTTTAGCATGAGTGTGATAAGCAGGCACTAGCCTCATAATCTGGCCGCATAAATATTTAAAGGATATGAAAAAAGTCGTCGTTGGTCTTTCCGGTGGCGTTGACAGTTCCGCCGCTGCTGCAATTCTACACAATCAGGGCTATGAAGTTATTGGTTTGACCCTTTGGCTAATGAAAGGCAAAGGTCAATGTTGCTCTGAAGGAATGATCGACGCGGCTAATATCTGCGAACAATTGGGTATTCCCCATCAAGTTGTTGATATTCGCGATGTCTTTCAGACCAATATTGTCGATTTCTTGGTTTCTGGTTACAGCGCTGGGATCACTCCTCTGCCTTGCTCGCAGTGCAATAAAACTGTGAAATTTGGCCCAATGGTACAGTATGCTCGCGAACAACTGGGATGCGATCGCATCGCTACGGGTCATTATGCCCGCATTAACTATGATCAAGCTACTGGACGTTATCAGCTTTTAAGAGCTATCGACCGCAATAAAGACCAATCTTACTTCCTTTACGATTTGTCTCAAGATTTACTAGCAGCTACCGTATTTCCCCTAGGTGAGATGCAAAAAGCTGACACCCGTCGGATTGCGGCTGAATACAATCTTGCAACCGCCGACAAACCAGAAAGCCAAGATTTATGCTTGGTAGAAAGCAACGGTTCCATGCGGGCATTTTTGGATAAATATCTCGCTCCCAAAACAGGCGATATTGTCGATGCATCCGGTAAAGTTTTGGGACAGCACGATGGTGTCCATCATTACACCATTGGGCAGCGTAAAGGCTTGGGTATTGCTGCCGCCGAACCCCTGTATGTGATTGAATTAGATGCAGTTAATAATAAAGTGGTAGTAGGCGATCGCACTAAAGCCACCCAACCAGAATGCACTGTTAATCGGGTAAATTGGGTTTCCATTGCTGAACCATCCGCCCCTATTCACGCTGAAGTGCAAATTCGCTATCGTTCCCAACCTACCCCAGTCACGGTAATTCCCTTAGAAAACTCCCGCGTCCGTTTAGTGTTTGATGAACCCCAGTTCAGCATCACCCCCGGACAAGCTGCGGTGTGGTACGAAGGCGAGAAAGTCTTAGGCGGCGGAATTATTGAGCAGTTTGCCTAAAGTCTGAGATTGCAACCAGATAATGTCCAAACATTAATCATATAACTCTTGTAGAGCGGGCATCTTGCCCGCTTCTCTTATAGCAATTTGAAAAAAGAATGCGACAGATTGTAGGCGCACGGCATCCACCATTGGTGTCAACTTAAGCTAAAAGCTATATAGGGCGAGCGTTGTACAATTACCTCGCGCCCTCATCCCCTAACCCCTTCTCCCCCGGGAGAAGGGGAACTAAATCTCTTGCTCCCCTCTCCAGGTGGGCTATCCATTACCCGGATCTTTCTCAACATTTACGAGAGTATTCACTCACGCTTTTTATAACCCTGATTCCTTCGTCATCAATTCTCAATAAAAACCTAATTTTAGCGAGAAGACTAAGAGTTAATCTGTCAAGTATGTTTGACACCTCAGTGTTCAAGATGCCCACAAAATAAGCATTTCAAGATTGTAAAGAAAGATGTGACTAATGGATAGCCAGGTGGGAGAGGGGCTGGGGGTGAGGGCGAAACCTTGCAACCAAGCGGGTTTCACGTTAAGTTGACACCAGTGTCCACAATCTTGTGGTACATAAAATTATCTTACTGCTGCCGTGCCCCCACAAAGAATTTATTGATCGCAAACATTATTTAAGTTGGTATAATCCAGTACTGCATTTTTCAGTATTCCGCACCACTTGACATAGGGGAGCAAAATACTGAAATATAGCGTCATAAATAGTTGCAACTATTTAAGTGTTCACCGATGTACAAGGGTTTTTCGCGTAAGCTGCCACTGCTGTTGACCTTTTGTTTATTTACTAGCTTTTTACCTGCCTCTGGCTCAGTTTTATGCCCAGCATTTGCTCAGGGGGAATATGGGAAAGGTGGTAAGAATTATGGCACAGATGGTAATACAGGAAGTGATGGGCGAACAGGAAGAAATGGGCGCGACGGTCAAAACCAAACTATTTTTGTAGATGGTACTCCTGTGAATCTCAATCTCGCCGGGGAAAATGGTGAGGATGGAGAAGATGGCCAACGTGGGAGTAAAGCTGACTGCGGTTACAAACATGAGAACGTCAACCGTGATATTAATGCACCCAGTGGTGGGAATGGTGGTGCCGGTGGTAGAGGCGGAGATGGCGGAAATGGAGGTTCTGTTACAGCCTATTACACCAATTTGGCAGACTTGCGGCAAGTTTTAATTCGCGCTAGTGGGGGCGAAGGTGGACGCGGTGGACGCGGTGGTAATGGTGCTAGAGGTTGCAATTGTCGTGTACGCAGTTGGGAAGTCAAAACTTGTACGGGAACCCCTGGAAGCCCCGATTATAAATGTACGGATAAGGTTTACCGATGTAACGATGGCAGAGATGGGCGCTATGGTAGCGATGGTGGCGATGGTAGGCAAGGGCGCTTAGGAATTTTAAGTATTATTCAAGGTAAAGAATCCTTAGCGGGGGATTTACCAACTTTGCAAGCTGCTGTTGCAGAATTAACTGGTAAACAATTTAACCTTTCCAAAAATAAATGGAATAATCGCAATGGGGCTGCTTCTTTACTTGCGTCTGGTTCAGTAATTGCAGATGAATATCGGGAATTTGATCGCCGTTTAGAAGGGGCTTTTCAGCTACTTTGGCAAGAAAAGCAACCCATTAGCAGCTTTGGTAATCCTGTAGCCACCTTGAATTTAAATGATAGTAAGGAAGTAGAAATTACTTTTCCAGAGGATTTGTGGGTTGATGGTAGCAGCCAGACTACGACTAATTTGACTACTTTTACAGTCAAGAATGCAATCTCCAAGCAAGATGTGACAAGGTTAGCAGTAGCAGAATTTGCTGGTGCAGAACAGAATCTCAATTTGAAAATTGTCGATTTGGCAGCAAAATCTCAAGCAATTCAGACTCAGTTTCGGGTAAAATTCCGGGCAAAGGATAGTTCTTCTGGCTTGTCTGATTACCTGACTTTATACGAAGGTGATATACCTGCGGAACTTGTCAGCCGCGACTATAATCGTTTTACCTTAGCATTAGGTAAGCTACCGATGTCGCGTCCTGTAGAGTTGACTTCCGGTGTAAATGTTGATATTGAGGTTGTCGCTACTCGTTCGTTGGGTGGACGTTCGGCGAAGCAAACTATTAATTGGCAAGGTGCTATTCGCAGAAGTAGATAATAGCTGCTGAGGGCACAGCAATGCTGTGCCGCTACAAAACATTCATATACCTTTGAGTATGACTTTTGGAATTTTGCTATATCACTTCAGATGGGTAAAAAGTACAATAACTATTGTTAATATCTATTAGTTGATAGAATTTTCCGTAAAATATTTAGAATGTCAACTGCTTTAATTACAGGTGCCTCTAGTGGTATTGGTAGAGCCTTTGCCCAAGAACTAGCTGCACGTAATACAAATCTAGTTTTAGTGGCACGTTCAGCAGATAAACTGCATCAGCTTACTGAAGAAATCCAAAAAAATTATCAAATTAAAGTTGAATTTATAGTTAAGGACTTAACAGAACCTAATGCGGCTCAAGCAGTTTTTGAAGCCATACAAGCCAAGGGGTTATCTATTGACTTATTAATTAATAATGCTGGGTTCGGTGATTATGGAGATTTTGCTAGTTCCGATGGAGAAAAGCAAGTCAAAATAGTCCAATTAAATATTCTATCTTTAGTAGATTTAACTCATAAATTTCTGCCTTTGATGCGCCAACGTCAATCAGGCAGCATTATTAATGTATCTTCAATTACGGCATTTCAACCGATGCCCTATCTTTCGGTTTATGCTGCTAGCAAAGCTTTTATTCTCAGTTTTAGTCAAGCATTATGGGCAGAAAATCGCCCTTATGGTATTCGTGTTCTTGTGACTTGTCCGGGCCCAATAGAAACTAACTTTTTTGCTGAAGCTAATTTTCCACCAACTTTAGCAGGTAATACAAATCAAATGTTTACTAGTGAAGAAGTTGTCCAAGCTTCTTTAAAAGCTTTGGAGAATTGGCAACCAAGCGTTGTAATTGGTGATGTCAAAACTCAAGTTAGAACTACATTAGCTAGAGTAGTACCAAGAAAAATTTTGCTAAATATGTTGGCAAGAAGTTTTAAAGTCTAATAATTCGTAATTCGTAATTCGTAATTAGATTTGGAAAAAGAACGCGAAATATAAATATGGACACAACTATGTTGTGTCCTTTTTAATCATGGATTTATTGGAACCTTATGTGAATTGGGATGACAACTTTGTTGTACTAACAATGGTTTACATAAATCTAGTTAACTGTACGCGATAACGGTCTTTTTTCGTAACAGCAACTTCCCCAACTTCTAAACGTCCCTTACCACGAATGGCAATTAAGTCCCCTGTTTTTACTTGAGAACTAGCTTGGGAAACATCCTTCCAGTTAACGCGCACATCACCGGAATCGATTAAATCAACCATTTTGCTTCGAGACATCCCAAAACCAGCAGAGGCGATCGCATCTAATCTTAAAGAAGCCTCGACAGTAGTCATTTCTTTTTTCTTCGGTTCTCTAACCTTCAATTCGCTAATTTCAATAGGTTGGGTTTTTACAGGAACCGATCGCACCTGCTTGAGATTCATCTCTAAAAATTCTGCTAACTCTGGTGCAACAATTGCTTGTGCGCCGCGTTCGCCTAAGACAATAATATCTCCTGTCTTTTCTCTGACGATGCCTGTCCCTAACATTGCGCCTAAAAAGTCGCGGTGTGTGGCGGTATCAAACAAAAAATTCCCAGCAATTTCTAATGCTGTTACAGCAACTTGAGACTGATCTAAAGGTATTTCTGCGCGTGCGATCGCTAATCTTTGGCGTTCAGCTTGCGGATATCCACCCCACGCCACCAACTGCACCTCTGTTAACCGACTAAATACGCGTTGAATTTCTGCTAATTCTGGGGGAGACAAAAAATCTGTCAGCACAACTTCCCAAGTTTTAATTGCTTGTTCTGCTTGATCGATTACACGCGCTACACTGTCTCGATTTTCAACGCCTTTTAAAAGTTCTTCTCTGGGCAACATTCTTAAAAATTAAGAGTTTTGAGCTACAAGTCAACAATCAAACAATATTGACTCATTACTCCTGACTACTCTTTAATTTTAACGTTATCTGAAGTGTGAAGTACTTACCCCAGCAAAGAAGCAAGCTACCTGTAGCGTCTCCGAGAGGAGAAGAATGAAGGATTAAGAGAATATCCCATAAAATTACAAATTTAGGATTTGTATCTAATTACTTTTTTTCATCCTTTAGCCTTTAGGAACTCCAAAAAATAAATTATTCCAATTTCTAGACTTAGTATGAATTTTACTCCCCCTGCTCCCTGCTCCCTGCCCCCTGCCCCTCTGCCCATCAATGGGATATTTTTTACGTAGAAGTCCCTTAACTTGTGGTATCTGCGTAACCCTGCATATTTTCTGGCTCAAACTGGCGTAAAATTCTGGTTGCTTGCTTGGTGAGAATTTCAGAACCTTGAACTACTACGAGATATTTACCTGCATCTAAGCGATTCCGGTAGGGTAAAGCATCTCCACCACCTGAAATTAAACCGACTCCACCACCAACAAACACACTACCCATAGCACCACTAGCTGCACCTAGTAGTCCCCCGACAATGTGATTGCCAATTTCACCAGCCCAAGCAAAGGTATCTAAACCCGTAATGTAGCTAAAGGTAAAGCCCGCAAAAAAGCCGAAGGGTACTAACCAGATTGCCATCAGCCGTACTTGCTTCTTGGCTTGTTCTTGAGGGTCAATCAAGCCGAACTCATCGGCAGTCTTATAACCTCTACCAAGGATAGTACTTTTTATGGCTTCTTTTTCTAGAGCTAAGTAAGCAGCTTCAGCTTGGATACGGTCTGCTAATACGGCAACAAGGTAATACATTGTTTCAGAAAGGTTGTCTTTGGAAAATTTGCCTTAATTAACAGCGTACCAGTGCAGGTCAGACAATTTTGGATTTGAGATTTGAGATTTTCGATTGGCGAATGAACAATAAACAATGGTAGCCTTAGCCAGTTAAATTTAATTGCGCCGCCCTACCAATCATTTGAGCAAATCTAACGGTTCGCAAAAATTATTTACACCTTGTTTGATTACATATATTAAAACGGGTACTGCCAAAACTTTAGGAAATGTCGGCATTGTATAAAGATATGCCATCATCTCTTTAATTGAACCAGTCAACAATTCACCCCGATATTCTTGCTCACAAATTACAGCCCGCCACTTTCTTGCCAAAGCATCTAACCATTCAGAATTAGCCCTTTCTGGCTCCTGTCCTGCTTTAATGGCTAGGGTCATCGCAGCATCTTCTAAATCCCCCTCACAGTCCTCAATTAAGTCCAGTACTTCCATTGCCCTAGGATCATCTGTTAATTGAGAGCGAAACTGTGCAATTTCTTGTGATGTAACTGTAGTCATATGCGTATCGTCAGCCGAGTAATTAAATACTCAGCTATGTTATTCCAATTTTGATTGATTATTCATCGTTCGGCTTAGGGGGGCTGGGGATTGGGGACTGGGTATTGGGGATTGGGGAGCAAGGGTGACCTTTGAGTAAAGACGCGATGAATCGCGTCTCTACAAACTTTGACCCTTGACCCTTGACCTTTGACCCTTACCGAAATGCTCTTAAAGTGACAGCGCGTTGTAACTGAGCTAAAGCGCGGTTGTAGTCCAAAATTGCTGTGATCCGATTACCCTCGGCTCTGGTTAAATCGTTTTCTGAGTTAATCACATCAGTTTGAGTACCTACACCTGCTTGGAAACGCAAACGTGCTAGGCGCAAAGCTTCTCTAGCCTGTTCGAGAGCAGTATTGGCAGTTTGAACGTTTTCTAAACTAGATTGCTGGGTAGAAAAGGCTTGTTCTACTTGGAAGCGGATTTGATTGCGCTGTTCAGCAAAATTTGTTTCCGCGATCGCAATATTTGCTCTGGCTTGTGCTGCTCTGGCTCTAGCTGCTCCACCATCAAATAAGTTGAGTGTCGCTCTGACCCCTACTGAATAACCATCGGCAACGCTGATATTATCGTTAAACTGATCGAACAACTGATAGCTAGCAATTAAACTCACCTGTGGCCCTAAAGCTGCTAATGCTTGCCGTCTTTGTTGTTCGTTAATGTTCCGTTGTGCCAATTGTTGTTGTAAATCTGGGCGGTTTTGCAAAGCGAGGATAATACTTTGTTCTAATGTCTGGTTCCAAAGGCCAGCTAATCTTACAGGATCTGCGGCTGTAATATTTACCAACTGTGGCAAACTCAACCGAGCTGCTAACTGACGGCGAGCTATTTGCTGTAAGGAAATAGCATTAGTTAAATCCTGTTGTGAGTTCGCTAAATTTACCTGAGAACGCAGCACATCGAATCTCGTACCAACCCCAGCTCGCTCTAATGCTTCGGCATCCCGCAAACTCGCTTGGGCATTTGCTACCGCCGACTGAGCAATGCGTACTTGTTCGTCACGTTGTTGCAGATTGTAATAATCTGTAGAGACAGTCAAGCGAATTTCTTCAGCCTGATTCTCTACCGCCAACTCATTAAAACGTACCTGTTCTTCAGCTGAACGAATATTAGCTTGGCGGCTACCAGAAGTATAGATGTCATAGCTGAGTTGAGCTTGACCATTAAAATTTGTTGTACTGGGTGCTGGGTCAATTTGTTCGCGGAATGCAGGTGGTAGTCCTTCTTGTCCCTGCTGTTGGACTTTGACATTGTAGGTCTCGGAAACAGTACGCTGACGAGTCACATCAGCACTCACACCAACAGTGGGAAACAGAGCAGCTTGCGCTTCACGTAGCGCGGCTCGACTACGCTCCAACTCTAACTGCGACACCTGTAACTGCCGATTGCTACGCTTTGCTAACTCCAATGCTTGCGCCAAAGTAATCGGCTGATTTCCTTGGATGGTAACTTCTTCGGGTTTAGTAGGAAATTGCAGCGGATTGGGGTTAGGAGTTAAGTTTTCTGGAACCTGCACGGTACCACTGGGTGTCTGAGTGCCGGTAGCTGGCGCAGTTACAGGTACCGTAACCCCTGGTGTGGGAGTTCCTGTTGCTGGTGTAGTGGGAATTTGTACAGCACTACCAGGCGTGGGAGTTCCTGTTGCTGGCGCGGTGGGAACCTGTACAGCACTACCAGGTGTTTGAGCCAGTAGATCCTTAGCAGTTGTAGCGGTTTGACAGCTTCCAGATTTTAAAAGTAAATAGCCTGAAGAGGTTGAGTTGTTCCCTGATCCCTCTGAGCAATTGGGTATTTCCAACAACTTTGCCGAGCCGAGATTTATAGTTTTAGGTGATAAAGCTGCCTGCAATTGAGCTTGAGGATTTTTCTTTTGGGTAATTACTGGTTGTGAAGCAGACAACAGTAAGTTTCTTTGCTCAATCAGCGACAGTTTTCTTCTAGAACTAGAAACGACTTTCTGCTCTAATTTTTCTCCAGTGGTGGCTAAGTTATTTTGTATTTGGTTGCTTTCAGGAGATTTTTTTAAATCTGGTTGTTGGGAAATATATGAGGTAGATGTCAGATGGAAAAATCTACTTTGATTTTCTCTAAGTATTTGTGCTTTAAACGAACTATTATTGCCTATAGCGATCGCGGGTAAAGTGCGATCGCTTAACCGTTTCACATCCCGTAAATTCCAATTACTGGTAGGTACTAAGGTGGTAAACTTATTCCCCACCGGGTCATTCAATTGGAAATTCGTACCATCTGCAACTAAGGTTTGACTATATGTAGAAGTCACAACATTAGGAGAAGATGTCAGCTGTACCCGATCAACTTTCACAGTACCAGCCCAAGCAGGCTGACTTGTCAATACTGCTGCTGTTACACCAGGCAAAAAAGTATGGAATAATTGCTGTCCTTTCACCGCATCCCCTCACACAAAATCAATCTAGCGGCAGAAACCTTTTCTTCACCACAGAATATAGCACGTCACTAAATTGAGAAGAGAATATAGTACGATACCAAATTTAGGAATCGGAACTCTGTTTACCTTCAAAACTTTTGACTATGCGAGAAAGTTCCGCCTTTTCATCGATACTAACGCGGGTAGGGGCACCACTAACAATTCTTTCATAATTCCGGAAAGAATCTTTAATTTCTGGGCCGGCAGCAGTTATATTGTACTCGCGGATACCTTTATCATGCCAAGATCCCCGCATTTTGAATACATTAATTGCCCGGGACATTTCTCCCCGAATTTCTACATACTGTAACATCAAAATTGTGTCAGTAATCGTGGAAATATGGGAATCAGTAATCGAATGCGATCCCATAAATTGGTCAGTTGTGTTGGTAAAAAACCCTGTAATTTCTTCTTGTTTTGCGTAACCAGTAACACCAATAACAAACTGTCTAAAGGCATTATTACTGACTCCTCTAGCTAAAGCCGAAAGAGAGTCAATAGCAATTCTCGCTGGCTTGAAAACAGCGATTTCTGACTTAATAATTTGCAGATGGTCTTCTAAGCCAGTTGATTCAGGATAGGTACAGATGATTTTGAGTAAGCCTTGTTTTTCTAATTCCTCAAAATCAATTCCCCAAGAGGAAGCATTCCGAGAAAGCTGGGCACGCGATTCCTCGTAAGCAAATAATATCGCCTGTTCACCATTGAGGCAGCCATCTTGAATAAATTTGCTGACTAATAATGTTTTACCAGTACCTGTGGCTCCTGTGGCTAAAATAATCGAATCTTTAAAGAAGCCACCACCACACATTTCATCCAAGGTTTTCACCCCGGAAGATACTCGCACATTAGAAGACCTTTGTGTCAAGCGCATTGCTCCCAATGGGAAAATATTCACTCCTTCATTGGTAATGGTAAAAGGATATTCACCTTTCATATGAGTTGTACCGCGCAATTTCAAAATTTCAATGGTGCGGCGGCGGCGTTCTCCTTCTAAAACGTTGCGAACTATGACAACGTTATCAGAAACAAATTCTTCTACTCCAAAAGAAGCGACTGGCCCATATTCTTCGCTGCGTTCGGTGGTAATCACAGTCGTGACACTCAGCTGTTTGAGACGGGCGACTAAACGAAATATCTCACGTCGCACTACTCCCATTGCTTCATACTGCTGAAACACAGCTGTAATGGAGTCGATTGATACGCGTTTGGCTTTGTATTTGCGAATTGCATATTGCAACCGCTCAATCAAGGCTGAAAGGTCAAAGTTACCTACAATATCTTGACCTTCAGGATCAGGGGAAGCATCGAGAATAAATAATTTACCCTCGTCTATTAAACGTTGCAAATTCCACCCAAAAATATGGGCATTTTTAATAATGTCGCTAGGGGATTCTTCAAAGGTGACAAATACCCCAGGATCATCAAAGAATGTGATACCGTTATAGAGAAATTGTAGAGATAATAAAGTTTTACCGGTGCCAGAGGTGCCACTGACTAAGGTAGTTCTTCCAATAGGCAAACCACCGTGACTGATATCGTCAAAGCCCTCTATCATTGTGCTAATCTTTTCTACACCCCCAATTAACGGTGTTACGCTTTGCTCTGGCTGGTCTTTTTCAATCATTGCTTGTTAAAAAAGGGGTATTCTACCCAGGTTTTATGTTACTAATGTTTGGAAGATTACATCAAAATTTTACGCTGAGAAGCTTAAATATTTTACTAAAGAAGCTGAAAGTGTAAAGGATAAACGATACAGAGGGCTGAAGTTTCAAGAAGCAAGTAAAACCTGACTATAATACTTCACTACTGATAGACGATAAAATCCGATTTTTTTCAGATTCTTTAGTCATTGATCCCTGATGATTTGGGAAAACAGATAATTTCATAGTTGATAGTTCATACTTCCCTTTACTCTTCCCAACCTTCTTCACTTAGTTCTTCATATAGTAAATCTAATCCAATCAATACTCTTTCTCTGTCTGAAAGATCACCAATGATTTTCCGCACAGGTGGAGGTAAAATTTTAGATAATGTGGGTGTGGCTAATATTTTATCCTCTTCTGCTAGTTGGGGGCTTTTTAAAACATCAATGACTTTCAAAGCATAAACACCTTGAAATTCTTGCTCTAAAATATCTTTTAGTGTTTTTAATGCCCGTACTGAGTTAGGTGTGTTTCCAGCTACATAAAGCTTGAGAACATAGGTCTTTCGTGCTTTATTCATATAAGGTACAGGCTAAACTTGAGGCTAGAAAGTAAGATGTGTTCGCGCATTGATAGGCAGTCATAGCAGATGCTTTTGACCAGCATAACTTCAATACATTTACTTTATTTATATATCGAACATCTATAAGTTTCACACAAGTGAGCCAGAATATCTATTAATGTCAGTCGATAATCGAGTAATGTTTCATCACTCCTTCCTTCTAATCTTAACTGTTTAGAGAATTCGTCAATTAACTCCATGTGCATTTCTATGATTTGGGGCACAGGAATATTAGCACAAAATACTGCATTGATGAATTTATCAATCTTTTCTTTTAGAGTTTGTTCTGTGGTAAAGTAGTGTACAAGTATTTCTCGGTAATCAGATTTAATCTCTCTCAACAACTGTTCTCGCTCGTGTGCATCCATCTGTTGAAACAAATTCTGGTGTTTTTCCTTATAAAATGCAAATTCATAGCAATATTTTGCAAGGAAGTTTTCATTCCTGTTGGGTAGCAAGCCCTTTATTAAAAAATTTATATTAAAAGTATCAATTAAGTTAAAAGGTGAGATATAAAGCTTGTTATTGGTAATGGTATTAGGAAAGTTCCAGAGCCACTCAGTCGCCCTGGGGGCAATAACTAAGGTTGATAAATAATATAAAGTTTTTTTAATATGCAGTGGGAGAATTATTATTGGTAATAACATTTGTGTTTGGTCTATACGTATCCTCAAGCGCCTTGAGCAATTTTAGCGAGATTATTCATCCTGGAAAATAGTTCTAGGCTCAATTTAGGTGTGAATTTAACTGATTAGTATCCATCCGGAGGAGAATTTGTGTCAGCCCAAGAGCGGGGCACTAAAAGGACTAATGCAGTTATTGAGCCGTAAGACTGAGTAAATTGTTGATGTTGTGTTTCTCAAAGAGGTCCTTGTTTAGTCGATGACGATTGTGATGTATATCTATCCAAATAAGGATATTTTGTTTCGCTCCTTGATAAGATACTTAAACGAACTTAACGGATTGTCGCATTCTAAATCATTATAATTCCTCAAGGTTCTAAAGCGAATCTTTAGAGCCATAATTGTTTTAGCTAATTGCGATCTAGGAGGATTTTTAACACCAGTCATAATACTGGTTAGAATGTTTGTCCGCAGAGAAATGCAAAAAAGGGAAATGCCACAGACATGAACATGAGTATAGGTAAACAAGTGTCAGTCAAGGCCAAGCCCAGAGTTCAATGGCATTGAAATTTTCACCAGAATTCTTTATTAGAGTCTTCTTTCAGAGATATTGCTTCAGGTCTGAGCGTCATCTGCCCCAAAGCTAATGGTAAGACCAGAGGCTTCCTCAGGAAGAACAACCACCGAAGCCGTATGTCAATGCTACAGTACCCGCTTTATGACTTTCTAGCAACCGTACCCATCTGCATAGAAACAAGTACTCTGGCAATGGTGCTGGAGATTTTTGAGAAAGAGCAGTGCGATCGCGTGGTAGTGGTAAATCAGCAGCAATGCCCAGTGGGATTGCTGCACTCTGCCAGATGTATTCAAAAACTCTTGGCAGCAGTGGGAGGCGATCGCCTCAATGTTCAACAACCAATTACAAATTTCGCTTTATCATTAATTGAACCAATACAAACCATACCAGCTGTTGAGCGCGTAGAGCAATTTGGCTTGTTTTTGCGCTATCAACAAACTCAAATTAATCACAATAATTTTAATTGGGCGCTGATCGATCCTGATGGCAAATTTGTGGGTTTGCTAGATAGCTCGCGGCTATTGGCATTATTAGCGCGTCAGCAAGTGGCGATTTCTGAGTACATAGAAGATGACACCAGAGAAGATGTTGCCACGCAATCACCTCTACAGCTACCAAATCAACACCAAACACCAGTTTATCAGCCACTAGTGCAATTGTTGGAACGATTGCCTTGGCCTTTGATGTTGCAAACTGGTACGGGAGAAGTAGTAACCCAAAATCCCGCTTGGTGGCAACAATTGGGGATATTGAAAGATCCAGAAGCAGTCAGGCGACAAGTGGAGAGGATACTCACCCCCAGCAGAGTTAAACAGCCAGAATATGTCATCCCCCAAGGCAATCAGCGCTATCCCTGTGCAGGGGATCGTGCTTATCCTCAAGAAGAGCAAGCCATACCGATGCAATTGCAGGTGGATGACAATAGCTTATCTCTGAGAAGAGAAACTATGACACCAAAGCGCAAACTAGGCGCTGAAGCTGCTACTCCTAACTTTTTGAGAGAAGGCTTACCTGGCAATTTAACATCTAACTCATTATCTACAAACAACCTGCACGAGCAACAAAATTCTCCAGATGCATCATCCAGCCAATGCTTCTGGGACAGCCAAATGGGTACTTGCACCTGCATTGTTGAAGTGCAAAATGGTCAAGAACGAGTATGGCAATTTGCCAAAATTCCTTTAGATACTCCAGAGTTAAAAGTTTTAAATTCTGATACAGAAATTACGCTGAGTAATCAAGATTTAAATATTAACACTGATGATTTGTGGTTAGTATTAGCTACTGACGTAACCGAGCAACAGCAGCTCAGTAAAGAATTAGCAGCTAAAAATGCCGATCTCATTCAATTAAATCGCTTAAAAGATGAGTTTTTAGCTTGTATAAGTCATGAATTAAAAACACCCCTAACGGCTGTTTTAGGGTTATCACGGTTGTTAGTAGATCAGCAATTAGGAGAATTAAACGAACGTCAAGCCCGTTATGCTGGACTAATTCATCAAAGCGGACGACATTTGATGAGTGTCGTCAACGATATTTTAGATTTAACCCGGATGGAAACAGGGCAAATGGATCTGACACTGGCCCCAGTCAATATTCAGTCAGTTTGCGATCGCGCCTTATCCGAAGCCAAAGCCATCCAAAATCAAAGCAGTAAACCGAAAACTACTACCCCATCGCCAGCTAACCGTTCCCGGGAACATCAATTGAGCATAGTCATTGAACCAGGTTTAGAACAGATGGTGGCAGATGAATTACGCCTACGGCAAATGTTAGTACACCTGCTTTCCAATGCCTTTAAATTTACTGAAGAATCTGGAGAAATTGGCTTGCGGGTGAGTCGTTGGGAAGGGTGGATCGCCTTTACAATCTGGGATACAGGCATCGGGATTCCCGAACACCAGCAACATTTAATCTTTCAAAAATTCCAACAACTGGAAAATCCCCTCACAAGGCAATTTGAAGGTACCGGTTTAGGATTAGTCTTAACTAGAGCCTTAGCCAGATTGCATGGTGGGGATGTGAGCTTCCTGTCACGGGAAGGTAAAGGTAGCCAATTTACACTGCTTTTACCACCTAGTCCACCCAAAACAGGCTTTTCTGAACAAGAGGAGGAAAATATAGATTACGCTGATACAGCCAATACCAGGACAATTGGCCGCAGCACATCAGCACATCAGTTAGTTAACACAGCTACACCACAAGCAACATCCTCAAAAAGACTGGTATTAGTAGTTGAGGCAGTAGCCAGATATATTGAAGATTTAACCGATCAGCTCAAAGGTTTAGGTTACCGCGTAGTGATTGCGCGATCGGGAACAGAAGCAGTAGAAAAAGCCCGTCGCCTGCAACCAAAAGCTATATTCTTAAATCCGTTGCTACCACTTTTATCAGGTTGGGATGTACTCACCTTGCTCAAATCTGATACAGTAACTCGCCACATTCCTTTGATTGTGACAGCAACAGGAGCCGAAAAAGACCAAGCATTCGCTAACAGAGCCGATGGTTTTTTAAGCTTACCAGTGCAGCATCAAGCCTTGGTACCACTGTTAGAAACTCTCTGTGCGACACCAGCAAATTCGCAATCAGGGTTGGACAGCAATGATCTGTCTGTCATGAAAACCCCCCTGCGAATTCTGCGATTAGTCAATCCAGAATTGGAAACAATTAATCCCTACCCTTCATTGCGAGAACACCGAGTTATCGAAGTCGATGACTTAGATCAGGCAGAACTTTTAGCTAGAGTTTGGCAGTTCGATGTTGTGTTACTAGATGTAGAAACTCCTGTAGCACAAGCCTACCTGCAACAACTCAGCCAGCATCCGCGATTAGCGGCGTTACCATTGGTGACTTGCGATGTCGTGACTACCCTAGCCGCTTCCCAAATCCCTGGATTATCTGTGTTTCCTTGCTTAACCCCATTGGGCAAAGATAATAGCAATAGCAGTCGTAAAACTGATGCTTTATTGTCAGTGCTGCAAATTGCCTCTGGGATATGTTGTCCACCAAGCATTTTAGTGGTGGACACCACAATGCTACGTGATCTACCTCAAGGAAGACGTAAGTCTGTTAGGGGGTATCGTACTGAAAATAACTCTTCATTGAGTAATGAAAACGCTGAACGGGGATATGAGTGGTTCCAAGCTTTAATTCAATACTTGCAAACAGCTGGCTTAAAAGCCGCAATGAGTAGTGCTTGGGCAGAAGTGCTGCAACAAATTCGTCATCAAAGCGTTGATTTATTATTAATTTGCCTAGGAGAATCTGCTATACATAAAGAAATGCTGAAAGCATTAAAAGCATTAGGAGATTTACCAATTAATTTGCCCCCGATTTTAATACTCAATCGGCAATTAAATTCCTCCAGAGCTAAAGTCCAGACAGGCAGCGATAAATTGAAAAAGAATGGATTGGAAACTATAGAAACTGTCGGAAATACAATTTCCGCCCAAATTTTGCCGCGTTCAATATCAATGGAAGAATTACTAAATGAAGTCAATCAAGCTTTGGCTCTTGGTCGTAAATAATTAATTACTAATTCGTAATACCCTGCGGGAAGGCTAACGCCTACGTAATTACGTAATTAATAATAATGGCAAATGACAACAGAATCATAATTATTGAGAGAAAGATGGCGCGTTACGCTATCGCTAACGCACCCTACTTTATAAATCATCTCTGATTTTCCCAGCTTGCCCAAAGTATATGCTTTTGCTGATTGAGGTTTGATGATTTGCTTTTACGCGTTGCTCAACTTTTTTGCGAGTCTTTGACTAACTAACTCTGCTGCTAACTCAATCGCGGCTTTCATACTTGTAGCATCAGCGATTCCCTTATCAGCAATATCAAAGGCTGTTCCATGATCGGGTGATGTTCTGACAAAAGGTAAACCTATTGTTGTATTAACTGCACGGTCAAAGGCCATTAACTTGACAGGAATTAAGCCTTGGTCGTGGTAAAGTGCCAAGTAGCCATCAGCCGGGTTTTGGTTTTGACTATTGCCATACCAAGCTTGACCTGGTTTAACCCACATCGTATCTGGTGGTATTGGCCCTTGTAAGTGCAAATTTGGGCGATTTTGGCGTTCTTGTTCTAACCAAGGAATTAACCAATCTATTTCTTCACTTCCTAATTGTCCTTGTTCTCCACTGTGGGGATTTAAACCCGCGATCGCAATTCTCCCGTTCTCTATGCCAAAATCTTTCTCTAAACACTCCACCAGCAAATCTAATTTCTTGCTGAGTAACTGCGGTGTTAACGTATATGCTACTTGACGTAAGGGTATATGTGTGGTAGCGAGTAAAGCTCTGAGTGTCCAACCAGTATAAGGCGATCGCGCCACAAATAACATCCCAAAGCGCTCAACACCAGATTTTTCAGCTAAAAGTTCTGTTTGCCCTGGATAACTGTAACCTGCAGCCTTCCAAGCTGATTTAGCGATGGGGGCAGTGACGATACCATCAAATTTACCAGCTAGGGTTTGAGCGATCGCATATTCCATATAGGCAAAACTAGCCGCACCACTGGCCTGGTTACCTCTTCCAATGATAATTTCAGCTTGAATTTCCTTTGGTAATGGCACATCAATAACCGACAATTCGGCAGGATTTGCTAAAGGAACAAGATTATTAGTTAAACTCAACAATTTGGTGTGAGTCTGTACCAATAAATCTAAGCTACCTACAACTGTGATATGAAAGTTTTGGCGAATATCTTGATCAGCCAAAGCCTTCAAAATCACCTCTGTCCCAATTCCCGCCGGATCTCCCAATGTCAACGCCAAGCGTGGGCAATTTTGTAAAGATGAATTTCCCACCAGATTTTGATTAACTTGATACATATATTTAATTAATTTATGGTTCTTTCGATAAATACCAAGCCTATAACAATCTTGTCCCTCTCATCCTCCTCATCCCCTCTCCAATAGTAGGGTTTAACCCCCAAACTGGTTTAAAATTATTTACACTGGTCTAATGCAACAGTGGCTGGGATCAAGCTTCTGGTAGACCTAGTTGACTTAAACTTGTTAGCAATCTGATGTCAGCAGGTTTTAACGGCGAGACATATTAAGTAAACCCTTCGCTAAGGAGAATCGCACTAATGAGCGGTGAAATGTTGAACGCAGCGCTGTTGTCCTTCGGTTTAATCTTCGTAGGTTGGGCCTTAGGTGCTTTATTACTGAAAATTCAGGGTGCAGACGAATAATTCTTCTGGAGAACCAATTTTCAGCAGCTAGAGGCTGTTGTCTCTGGCGGAAAATAGCTTGTCCGGTTTTCGGACAAAGCTTTTTCCAGTAGCCTGTCTGTATTAATATGTCTTTCTGAAAAAATTGTAAACTTTTGTTTCTTTAACGATTCTGTTAAAATTCTTTTCATATAAATTTAAAAAATTGTTACAACCCTCATGACTATATTAATCGTCGGTGCTACTGGCACCTTAGGAAGACAAGTGGCTCGTCGTGCTATCGATGAGGGGTATAAGGTACGCTGTCTTGTCCGGAGTACCAAAAAAGCTGCTTTTCTGAAAGAGTGGGGTGCAGAACTCGTAGGCGGAGATTTATGTTATCCCGAAACCCTTCCCAGAGCATTGGAAGGGGTTACTGCAGTAATTGATGCGGCTACATCACGTCCCACAGATTCACTGAGCATTAAACAGGTGGACTGGGACGGTAAAGTATCATTAATCCAAGCTGCTAAGGCTGCGGGTGTAGAACGCTTTATTTTCTTTTCAATTCTGGAATCTGAGAAGTACCCAGAAGTACCCTTAATGGAAATTAAGCGTTGTACAGAGCTTTTCCTAGTTGAATCAGGCTTGAAATATACAATCTTACGCCTAGCTGGATTTATGCAAGGCTTAATCGGTCAATATGGAATTCCCATTTTGGAAAACCAACCGGTTTGGGTAACAGGTGAATCTTCTCCTGTCGCCTATATGGATACTCTGGACATTGCTAAGTTTGCGATTCGAGCTTTGAGTCTACCAGAAACAGAAAAACAAACCTTCCCAGTAGTAGGTACTCGTGCTTGGAGTGCAGAGGAAATTATTAGTGTGTGCGAACGCTTATCCGGCAAAGAAGCGAGAGTCACAAGAATGCCAATTAATTTACTGCGTACTGTCAGACACTTCCTGCGGTTCTTTCAGTGGGGATGGAATGTGGCTGATAGATTGGCATTTACAGAAGTTTTAGCTAGTGGTAAACCTCTAAATGCCTCAATGGAACAGGTATACCAAGTCTTTGGGATAGATGCACAACAGACTACCACCCTCGAAAGCTACTTGCAAGAGTACTTTAGCCGCATTATGAAAAAACTTAAAGAATTAGATTACGAGAAGAAGCAAAGTAAAAAGCAGAAATCTAAAAAGACACCGTTTAAGCAGTCTTCTAAAGTCAATGGTCAGTAGTTAACGATCAACTTTGAGATAGATATTACACTTTTGACTGTGGACTTTTGACTTTTGACTTAAAACTCATGACTACATGGTCAAAAATGTGTAACGATTAGCATAATATAGAGCATCGCCTAAACTTGGATATTTGAGTGTGCCGAAAGCAGGCATTATTTACAACGACGTTAAACCGATAGCGGCTCGCATCGCTATCGAACTAAAAGACAAGCTAACCGCAGCCGGTTGGAATGTATGCATCACATCGAGTATCGGTGGCATCCTGGGCTACTCAAGTCCCGAAAGTCCTGTATGTCACACCCCAGTTACTGGGCTAACGCCACCTGGGTTTGACTCAGATATGGAGTTTGCAGTAGTATTGGGGGGAGACGGCACTGTTTTGGCTGCGTCTCGCCAAGTTGCTCCCTGCGGGGTTCCAATACTAACAATCAACACTGGCCACATGGGATTTTTGACGGAAGCTTATGTCAATCAGCTTCCCCAAGCCCTGGAACAGGTAATGGCTGGTGGCTATGAAATTGAAGAACGAGCAATGCTCACCGTCCAAGTTTTGCGGGAAGAAGCAGTGCTTTGGGAAGCACTATGCCTGAATGAAATGGTGTTGCATCGAGAACCATTGACCTCTATGTGCCATTTTGAAATAGCCATAGGTCGTCATGCGCCGGTTGATATAGCCGCAGATGGTGTGATTGTGTCCACACCAACTGGTTCCACTGCTTATTCTTTAAGTGCTGGTGGCCCAGTAGTCATCCCTGGCGTACCCGCCTTGCAATTAGTGCCTATTTGTCCCCATTCCCTAGCTTCTAGAGCATTAGTATTTCCAGATACGGAACCAGTCAATATTTATCCAGTAAATATTCCCCGCCTGGTAATGGTAGTAGATGGTAATGGTGGGTGTTATATCTTCCCAGAAGATAAAGTACATTTAGAGCGATCGCAATATACTGTCAAATTCATTCGCCTACAACCCCCAGAATTTTTCCGCATTTTGCGCGAAAAATTGGGCTGGGGTCTACCGCATATTGCCAAACCAACTTCGGTAGAGTTGCCTTAAAGGGGTTAAAAGTCAAGAGTTGGAGAGACGCGATTAATCGCGTCTCTACTCAAAGGTCAATAATTATGACTCTTAACTTTCCCTATTACCAATTACCCAATCCCTAATTCCCAATTTCCTTCCAGAATTGCTGATGTAGTTATGGTATTTGGAACTAGCGATTAAAATTACTTAGCAGAATTTTGATGGTTAATCCCTGAAAGTGTTAAAACATCCGCAGGCGTTATCTCAGGGCAAGTTATATTCAATAATAGATAATTTGTATAATTTGTCTTTAATTCTGAGCGCTAAATTTCCTATAAGGGTTTTGCCCACTAAATTAGGATTCACCATCAAAAACTGAGAAATTATATCTCTAGCTTATGTACTTTTGTACTATCCAAAATTCCATACCTAACATTGCAATATTAATATGACCTCTGCTCATAGTCCTTGTGTTTTAGTGATTGAAACCGATGAAAGCCTAGCAAATCAGCTGTCTTTCGATTTGCAAGAGGCAGGCTATGAATCGATTTTGGCTCATGATGCCAATAGCGGTTTACAATATAGCCGCGATCGCCAACCTGCTTTAATTGTCTTAGACAGAATGTTGGCAGGTGAATCAGGGCTTTCATTGTGCAAAAATCTCAGAACCTCTGGTTTGCGCTCTCCTGTACTAGTCCTGATGGCAAGGGATACAGTTGATGATCGAGTAGCTTGTTTAGAAGCTGGAGCTGACGATTACATTCTGAAACCTTACCGTTCAGAAGACTTTTTAAAGTTGATTCGTCTCTATTTAAAACCTGATGTCGATACCACAGAACAGTTACGTTTTGGGGAACTAGTTTTAGATATCGCTACTCGCCGTGCTATACATAACGGTCGAGTAATTGACCTCACTATGAAAGAATTTGAATTATTAAAGTTCTTAATGGAACATCCTCGTGAAGTATTAACCCGAGAACAAATTCTGGAAAATGTTTGGGGTTACGACTTTATGGGCGAATCAAATGTAATTGAAGTGTATATTCGCTACTTACGCCTTAAAATCGAAGATGAAGGGCAAAAGCGTCTGATTCAAACAGTAAGAGGCGTAGGTTACGTTTTAAGGGAATCTTAGAAGCTCATGCTTAGAGCCGCAGAAACTACAGTGCATTATTTGCCCATCCCACCTAGAAATTAGGTGGGATTATTATTCAAAATTGAAATTATCTCGCCTTAAAAGGCTGGAATTCTAGCGATAAGATAAGCTTTCCAGTTTTGCCATTCAAATACAATGCTCGCCTGATTTAGAAAACATTCACTAGGGTAATACTGACTCCAATACTTGTAGGTTAGGGGCAAAAGGGACAAGAAAAAACCTTTAAACCTGACCTTTTCACCTTTTCCCTAAACCAAATTCCGGTTTGAAAATCCCTAACCGAGCAGTATTGATACTGACTCGACAAATTTAGCTTGGCACGAAGTATCTTTAAATACATAAAAATATTCAGTAATAAATAAATTATCAGTTAATCGCTAAAATGCATTGACACGGGCTAGAATCTGGGTAAATTATGGATGAGGGGTGTTACCCCCTGATTAATTACCCCAGGATATCCCCTAATATCTTATGTCACAATTCCTTTACTTCATCCCAGTAAAAACTTCTATAAGTTATGGGTTTTTTTTCTTAAATTTTGTAAAATCAGAATCTAAATTACAAAATCACTCATCATTATGCTCAAATTGCTAAGTTTCATTTCAATATTGCTGAGTGTTTTGTTGATGGGCTGTTCTCCACCCACGACGGCTAAACCTCCGTCCACTACATCTGGCTCTCAAACTCAAGCACCAGTATCTGCTGGTCAACAACTGTCCATTACAGCTGAGGCTACTGTTCCCAATAATACAAAGATTCAATTGGAAGTAGCCCAGACTCCAGAACAGCAAGAAATGGGGTTGATGTATAGAAAATCTTTGCCAGATAACCGGGGAATGCTGTTTAAATTCCCTTCAGCCCAAGCAGTGCGGTTCTGGATGAAAAATACACTCATACCTCTAGATATGGTTTTTATGCAGAATGGGGTCGTCAAATATATCAAAACTTCTGCACCTCCCTGTACTAGTGACCCTTGTCCTACTTACGGGCCAAATACACTAGTTGATACAGTAATCGAACTTAGGGCTGGTCGAGCTACTGAATTAGGCTTGAAGCTGGGCGATAGTATAAAAATAAAGTTTTTACCATCCGCAACATTGCGTAAATGAAAATTTTGTAAGTCCGCTTTTCAACTCATGCCAAACCTTAATAAATAATGTAAGGTAAAAAAAATCTCACTGCCAATGGTATAATATTCACTCACAAAGCTGCTATTTATCACGTTGCAAACTTTTGGAAGCTCTATCTATCCCGATGATAGAATTTAAACTTGAAATTTTATTACCAAAATATCTTCCTTTTGACATACGTGTAAATGGTCGCTCATAAGAGACTATAAACTAAGGAATATTTGTTACCAGATGTGTAATTGAATAAAACCTGCTTTTCATAAAAAAGACACAAATGCGATTTAGGGAAAGAGCTACTGGAGAATTAAGCAGACAAATAGTTCTAGAGTTCAAAGTTTTTCCCATTCGCGATTCGGAGCAATTCTTTAAGGTAAATTTAGACAAAGTTTGCTCTTGCTTTTAAGTATTAATGCGATAGTGACAGATAAGATACTGGCTACTAGCTACTGAGAAATGGTGAACTGATATATGACAATACACTCTGCACTAGGAGGTGAGATACAAATGTCACCATCAAAGTATTCTCGATTGATTAATTTTTTGCAAGAAGATTTGGCAATTTCTACAGCATCTTTAGCTGTAGCGTTGCGACATCGCGAGCAAGATCCAGGCCCTTTACCGATGATTCTTTGGCAGTATGGTTTGGTTACGCTCGATCAGTTAGAGAAAATTTATGATTGGTTAGAGACGGCATAGGTTATGAATAGCTCATTGAGGAGAATTGAGGTATGTTACATCAACTATGCCTGTTTCCCAGGCGAATAGATTGGGAATCAAAAATTTGCCTTGACTTAATTTATTATCCTATCCAGCAAAAGAGCGAGTTAAATTTTTAACTCGCTCTTTTGCTTTAGTACTGTATTCAATAGCTATAGAAAAATAACAAACAATAAATTATTGAGAAACCATTTATAAAGTAAATTTTAAGTAGTCTATGACACACCTAAAATCAGGCATTAGATTTGATGAAATAAACCACCGATAAACGCGGATGAATTTTTTTATTGTAATAAATTCTACTAAATTAAATAATGTTTGCGACAGATAAATTCTTTGCAAGGGCACGGCATCCGCAATCTTTTGGCATATCAAATATCTTACAGGTGCCGTGCCCCTACTCATACGTTGCGTTCTTTTTTCAAAATGGTTAGGACGGGAGCAAGTGTGACATTTTTTTCATTTAGGCTGTCAAGAGGAGCCAGTCACGTGCGGTGAGACCAGCGCTGCAGGAGGGTTAAACCAGAAGATTGGTGTACCAGTTGCGTAAGTCCTGCTAAATAAACTCTCGGGCTGAATAATATGAGTATATTTTGACAAATTGTCAAAAAACACTTCACTCAATTTAATGTCAAATTGAGTGAAGTGTCCTGATTTTGATAATTCTGCTTGGAGAAATAGTAACTCTCGGCAGTGATGTTTATAATCCCTCTGTGATATTTCGAGGAACGAATACAGTGGGGCAGGATATGAAGATTTTTATTCGGGGGTAACAGCTTTTTCAGTATGATGATTGATCGACCAACGATGGTCAACCATTACAGAAGAAAACTGGCAAATTTCTTCCAGGTGCTTTTGCTGAACAGCTGCTTTACGTAAAGTAATAATTAGCTGATTCACCTGATGCCGCAAATCCGGATTTTTACTTACTGCTGACATTGTTTGTCGTTCTAAAAGTTGCAGTATAAGTTCGTAATGGATAGGTGAGGGCAGAGGAATTTGCTCCATGAAGTTGATTTGGTTTTTCAAATAAGGGATTTTTGGATAAACTAAGGTTGTTTTGCTACTAACTTAATTGTTACATAGGCAACCAGTATTTGCTGATACATGAGATTGGCTGGGCTATAAAGATTTAACAAAGAGAGCCAGTGATGGGTTTAGCACAACTTATTATCCAACCATACCTAGTATGGTTGATTTCATCTACAGGAACGGGAGCGGTATTTTGAGATTACGACCTTGGGAATAGATTAGCGATCGCAACTGTTGGATCTGGTTGTTTAACTAAAGATTCACCAATCAGTACAGCAGATGCGCCTGCGGTTGCTACTAAACTTAGGTCATCTGGTGTATGTAATCCTGACTCACTCACAATCAAGATGTGACGTTCCTGTAATTGCTGACCTCTATCTTTTAGTAGTTGACAAGTTGTTTGCAAGTCAACTGAAAAATCTTCGAGATTGCGATTGTTAATTCCTATCAAAGTAACGCCATCTAAGGCTAACACACGATCAAGTTCTGCTAAACTATGAACTTCAATTAAAGCTGCCATGTTGAGAGATTTGGCAATTTTGATGAAATACTGCAAATCTTGGTCGCTGAGTATCGCTGCAATCAATAAAACTGCATCTGCCCCCCGCAAACGTGCTAAGTACATTTGATAAGGATAGATGATAAAATCCTTACAGAGCAACGGTAAATCTACGACAGCACGAACTTTGGCTAAATTGTCAAAGCTGCCTTGAAAGAATTTCTCATCAGTGAGGACAGACAGGCAACTAGCACCACCTTGTTGGTAAGAAAGAGCGATCGCTTCTGGATCAAAATTTTCCCGTAATATGCCTTTACTGGGTGAAGCTTTTTTGACTTCGGCAATTAACGCTGGTTTTGTCTTACCTTGTCGTAGCGCCCCCACAAAATCGCGGGTTGGCGGTGCAGTTAACGCTTGCTTTTGCAATTCCCGCAAAGGTACTCTTTCCCGCATTTGGTCAACTTCGATTTCTTTTTGCCAAACAATTTTCTCCAAAATGTTGTTTGGTTCTGCACCTGGCATTGCAACCTCATAACGGATGACGGAAACAGCAACAGTTGAACTAGGGGAACGGCGACGGATTTGCATGTTAGGGACTGGGGGCTGGGATAAGGGAGATGAGGGGGATGAGGGAGATGAGGCAAGGGGGCAGGGAGCAGAGGAGAAAAGTAATTACCTATTATCCATGCCCTATGCCCCATGCCCCATGCCCATTTTTATGCGATCGCTCTTTTGTATGCTTCGTCTAACACTTCCGAAAGTGTTGGGTGGGCGTGTACTAAATGAGCGAGGGTATGTACAGATTGGCGGTTAGCAACGGCGGCTGAGGCTTCGTGGATGAGGTCTGAGGCGTGTAGTCCAAAGATGTGAACGCCTAAGACTTCTCCGGTATCTTTGCGATAAATTACCTTTGCCATACCGTCAGCTTCATTTTCGGCTAAGGCTTTAGAGTTACCTTTGAAGTAACCTTTGCTATTAGCTATTTCAAAACCTTCAGCTTGGCCTAATTCCTTGGCTGCGGTTTCTGTTAAGCCGACATAACTAACTTCTGGGTGGGTAAAGGCGGCGGCGGGGATGCTGCGATAATCAACTTCCCTGGGACGACCAACAATATTTTCCACTGCAACGATACCTTGAGCAGAAGCAGCATGAGCTAGCATCATTTTGCCGTTAGCGTCGCCAATTGCCCAGAGGTGAGGTACTACTTCACCTGCTGACAACACTGCCATGCTGTCATTAACTGGGATAAAATTCCTCCGGTCGAGTTCTACACCCACAGACTCTAAACCGAGATTTTTGGTAGCTGGGATGCGTCCAGTAGCAACTAAACAAGCATCCACCTCGATCACGTCTAAATCTTCTTTTGTTTTAAAATCAGCTAATTCAATCACCACCGGGGAACCGGGAATGACTCTCTTAGCATATATTCCCACTTTTGTTTCTATATCGCGTGGGGTAATCAGCACCCGTTCAGCAAGTTTGGCAATATCCCGATCAAATCCTGGCATAAGTTGATCGAGGGCTTCAATCATGGTGATTTCAGCACCTAATGCTGAGTAAATATCGGAAAATTCTAAACCGATATAACCACTACCAATAATTGCTACCCAATTTGGTAGCGATTCTAACTTCACACCTTGATCACTGGTAAAAACAGTTTTACCGTCAACTTCAATCCCTGGAGGTACGAAAGGCACAGAACCGGGAGAAAGAATAATATCTTTCGCTGTGATAGTTTTTTCACCACCATCACCAGTCACGGTGATTTTCTGAGTACCAGCTAATTTTCCCCAGCCTCGAATAATATCAACACCCAAACGCTTGAGGCTGTTGGTTAAATCGCCTTGGATTTTGGCGACAAGATTGGTAGCATGGTTGGCGATCGCTTGGCGATCGAACTCCACACTACCAATTTGAATGCCCAAAGACTTGAGGTGGTGAGTATTACGTAACTCCCGCACACGTCCGGATGCAGCCAGCAGCGCTTTTGAAGGAATACAGCCCCGGTTGACACAGGTTCCCCCCATATCAGCTGCTTCAATAATCGCTGTTTTCAGACCACAGCTAACGGCGTGTAGGGCTGCTCCATGTCCACCTACACCAGCGCCTATAATCACTAAATCGTAATCGAATCCCTGACTCACGTTAGTTTCCCCGTGTGCTTCGCCTATATATTCTCAACTTGACCTGCAATCAGCGCAACCCCTTTAATGTTCGGGTCTTACTAATTCCAATTTATGATTTACGCTAGCAGGCCAAGGGACTGAATATCTTCAGTATCATAATTTAACTTATATACTCGCTGTATCTTATACTTAAAATTCGCAAAATTTGGCATTGGGAATGGGGCATGGGGCATTGGGCATGGGGCATGGGGCATTGGTTAATGGGATTTTCTGCCGTCATCTCCCTTATCCCCCTCATCCCCCTCATCTACCTCATCCCCAGTACCCAGTCCCCATTGCCCCTTATCCCCAGAGGGGGCCCCGAGTTCCCCAGTACCCAGTCCCCAATCCCCAATCCCTCCATGCTAATTCCTAAGCTCAGTGAATTTACAATCCGCCGTCATGCTAACGCTAAGTCTTTCCAGCGAGGTGAGGCTTATTATGAGGCTGATGCTGTGATGTCTCTTACCCAACGTGGTAATTTGCTGTTGGCAGAAGTTGAAGGCAATGAAAATCATCCTTATCAAGTCCGCCTCAATTTTGATACAGACGGATTAAATTCTGTTAAATGCAGCTGTCCTTATGATCGCGATGGCTGGTGTAAACATATTGTAGCTACCTTGCTGGTTTGCGTGCGTCAGCCAGAAAGTATTGATGAGCGTCCGACTTTAGAAGAATTGCTGAGTCGTCTGGATGATCAGCAAACTCACAGGTTATTGCAAAGTTTGGTGGCGGAATATCCAAAGTTGATTGAGGCAATTGACCGCCATGTTAATTTGATTACATATTCTTCTGCTAAACCACCAAGAATCAAACCTGTAATTCACAGCACAATCGATGCCAAACCCTTTGGGCAGAAAGTCCGCCAGATTATCCGGAATGCAGTGAGTGCTTGGGAAGATGGTTATGATGATGACCCAATCGGTGAAGAATTACTGAGTCTGATCGAAACTGCGGTAGATTTGTGCGAACGAGGAGATGGTAATAATGCGATCGCAATTTTAGAGGCGATTACTTCGGCTTGTGTGGAAAATTGGGACGATGTTGCAGACTATGGTGCTGATAATTATGAGTTTCTCCCAGAATTGAATGCGGCTTGGTGTGAAGCCATTCTCATAGCGGAACTTACCCCAGGAGAAAAGGTTGATATCCAAGTTAATTTGGAATCATGGCAGGAAGAATGGGACGCTGATTTTGACTTAGCTTCGGAAGCCTTGCGTCAAGGTTGGGATTACCCGCCATTGGTGCAAGTTCTCCAAGGTAATATCCCCGAAATGGGTGTTTGGGAAGAACAAATCCCAGACTATGCTGATGATTTAGCCTTAATTCGCCTGAAAATTCTCGAACGCCAGGAACGATATCAAGAATACTTGTATTTGGCAGCAGCCGAAGGACAAACCGAACAATATCTGACAATGTTAGGGCGTTTGGGCAGAGTAGATGAAGCCATAACAGCAGCGCAATCCCAAATGAATACGATGGAGGCTGCTTTTGCTTTAGCGAAAACCCTAGCACAACAGGATTCATTATCGGAAGCCCTAGATATTGCCCAAATCGGCTTAAATTTGCCAGGTAATTGTCAGTATGAATTGGGGATTTGGACAAGTGATTTAGCTCAAGAATTAAACGATCAAGAAGCAGCTTTATCTGCACTGATGGCTGCTTTTCAAGTTAGAGCATCCTTTGTTGATTATCAAAAAATGGCAGAATTAGCAGGGGAAAACTGGGAGACTGTGAAAATAGATTTACTGCAAATTCTCCGCACTTTTGGTAGTTGGGGAAGCGAAGCAGCCAAGGTAGATATTTTCTTATATGAAGGCTTGATTGATGATGCTATTCACATTGTGAATGAACTTAGTTCTTACTATGCTGATTTAATTCAGCGTGTTATGGATGCAGTAATATCTCATAAGCCTAGTTGGGTAATTGCAAATGCGCGTCGCCGTGCAGAAATGATTATGGATGCAGGTAAAGCAGAATATTACGATCAAGCTGTTCAGTGGTTAAAAAAAGCGCGCGCCGCTTACTTGGAATCTGGGAGAAAAGCAGATTGGGATAGCTATAAAGCCAAGTTAATGCAGGAGCATGGGCGGAAGCGAAAATTAATGGGATTATTTAAGGAAAAAGGTATGTAGTAAAAATTATCTTCAAGAGCAGTTGAGTTTTCAATATAAAGAATAAAGTCATTACTATAAATTTTCTAATCATGTTTATACTAATTTGAAAAAAGAATGCGACAGATTGTAGGGGCGCTGCCATGCCCTCTAGAATATTATTCATGTGTCGCAAACATGATTTAATTTAGTATTACTTCAAAGAACATAATATTAAATCAATTGGTAGCCAACACTTGTCGGTTAAGGGTAAAAAGGGGAATGGGAAAAGGAAAAGGAAAAACCTTTAACATTTTCCCCAAAATCAATTTTGAGTTCAAAACGCTTAACCGAGTAGTATTAAATTGGTAGCTTGTGTGATGCCGTAGCTAACGCATCATCAAACAATTTATGGTGCGTTGCTCTGCGTGACAACACACCCGAAGACAAAATAAGGGTACAGCAATGCTGTAACCCTATGAATCGCTTATATTTTATACAAATCAGTCAATCAAAGAAAAATTCCCAAATTCAGGGATAAAATTTTCTCTTCCCAGTCAACCATCAACCAGAATTTAATACTCGGGAACAGAAGGATCTACTTCTCGACTCCAAGCAGTAATTCCGCCTTTGACGTTTGTACCAACAATCCCAGATTCTTTAAGAATGCTCAGGGCTTTTGCTGATCGCCCGCCCATTTTACAATGAGCTATTAAGCGGTGACCGTTGAGAATTTCTTTGACTTGTTTTACGCCATCGCCATTTTCAATATCTGGTAATGGTACTAAGACGGAACCAGGAATTTTGGCGATTTCGTATTCATGGGGGTTACGCACATCTAACAGTACAAAGTCTTTTGCACCGCTATCTAATAACTGTTTCAATTCCACCACAGTCATTTCTTGAATTTCTTGCTGCTGTTTTGCTTCCTCAGCTTGAGCTTGGGGAATACCGCAGAATTCTTCGTAGTCTATCAGTTTTTCAATAACTGGGCGAATGGGGTTAGGACGCAGCTTCAATTCGCGGAATTTCATTTCTAAGGCGTTGTATAGGAGCAGCCTTCCGCTTAAAGTGTTACCTTGTCCCAGAATAATTTTCACAGTTTCGGTAGCTTGGATCACACCGATAATTCCGGGCAATATTCCTAACACCCCACCTTCTGCACAGGAGGGAACCATTCCTGGTGGTGGTGGTTCGGGATACAAGTCACGATAGTTCGGCCCGCCTTCGTAGTTAAATACTGTGGCTTGTCCTTCAAAGCGGAAAATGGAACCGTAAACGTTAGGCTTGTTGAGTAACACACAAGCATCGTTTACTAAATACCTTGTCGGGAAGTTATCAGTACCATCGACGACAATATCATAGGGTTCCAAAATACTCAGGGCATTTTCGGAACTGAGGCGCACTTCATGCAAATCAACCTGACAGAAGGGGTTAATCTCCAGAATTCTATCCTTAGCGGATTGAATCTTGGGTTTACCTACCCAGGATGTGCCGTGAATTACTTGGCGTTGCAGGTTAGACGTATCGACGACATCGAAATCAACAATACCGATGCGTCCCACACCCGCAGCTGCCAAATATAACAGCAGTGGCGCACCCAGTCCACCCGTACCGATACAGAGTACACTGGCGGCTTTTAGGCGTTTTTGTCCCTCTAGTCCCACCTCCGGTAAAATCAGGTGGCGGGAGTAGCGTTCGTAGTCGTCTTTGGTCAACTGGATTTCATCCAGATTGGGATTGAGCATAGCAATTTCAAGTGGAGGGCGGATTATTTATCGTAGCGAAAAATGATATCCGTATTGATCGGTTGTTTAAATTATGTTGTTAATCGCTTCGGGTTGGAATTGATGACTTTCATCTAGACTCCAGCTTTGGAGTGTTTCAGCTTTACCTTTTTGAACGGAAACTATTATATACGAGTATTCAGGCCAAGCATAGAGGCGATCGCACTCTGAAGGAATCGCCGCTGCATCAGGGTGGGAATGGTAAATACCGATAATATTGAGAGAGCGATCGCGTGCTTTCCTTTGTGCTTGTAACATAACTTGGGGTGCGATCGCATATCGTCGCCTTTCGGTTTCGGTGGTGCGATCGCCAGAAAAATTTGCTGCTTCTGTATTCCAAGCATTTTCTGTAGGCATAATTTCGACTACAGTTTTACCCTCAAGGGTGACATGACCCAGAATTATACCGCAGCATTCATCTGGGTAAGTGCTTTCGGCATGGGTGCGGATAATTTGTAAATGTTCCGGTAGGAGTTGGAGAATCATTAAAAATTCCGACTCAGTTTGTCAATCTTACTTGTCAGTAATTCTTTCACTTCCACAACACCACTCACCAAGCGATCGTAACTAGAACTTTGCAGTAGTTCCAACTCATAGCAAAGCAACAGGTAATATTCCACCTCAGTTGCTGCATCCTTCGCCAATTGCAAAAAATCCAGTTGTTCTTCTCGATCATCGCGATCGCATCCTTGAGCAATTTTAATTGGAATAGCCGCCGAGGCTAAACGTATTTGTTGCGTTAAGCCCAATAATTCATCATCCGGGAAATCCCCAGTCACTTGATAAACTGCAACTGTCAGTTCATGGGCTTTTTCCCACTCTGGAATATTTCTAAATTCTGCCATTTAGCAATCCTCAATCATTGCTCTGAGCCATATGAGCCATATATTATAAAGAGATGTTGGATTGCAACATCTCTACACAGCCAAAATGGTAACTGAAATATTTCTACTTTTGTACCCAATAAAAGATTTTATCGAGTTTTTCTTTTAATTTGGTCATGCTCAAAGATGAGCTAGAGGTGATGTCAATAGGGTGCGGTTAATAATTTTTCGCCGTGATTTTGGGGTGGTGGAGACGCGATCAATCGCGTCTCTACAAAATTTAAACATCTTGTAGGGGCAAGGCACGCCTTGCCCTCTAGGATTGATGTGTCGCAAACATTATTTGAATTGAGATTAATTTTGACTTCCGTGTTGCGTTACTAGCCCTTCGTTATGCTTACTTCCCCTGTAGCCAAATCATAACGACCGCCAACAATTTTCAATTTACCTTCTTTAACTAAATTGCCTAAAATTGTTGACTTCTTGGCTAAATTATCTGCTTGATATTGAATATTAGCAACAATAGTATTTTTTTCTAAACTGCCAGATTTATTTTTTGCTATTTCTACAGCAGGTTTAATTTCTTCTACAAAAACACCAATTCTTCCCGGTAGAGGTTTATCTTCAATCGCAGCTTTTACCGCACCACATTTACTATGACCGAGCACTAAAATTAATTGCGCTCCTAATACTGATGTAGCATATTCCAAGCTACCAATAGCCTCTGGCGAAGCTACATTACCAGCTACGCGCACTACAAATAAATCGCCTAATCCTTGATCGAAAACAATTTCTGCTGGGACTCGAGAATCAGCACAACCTAATATAGCTGCAAATGGATATTGAGCTGCAACAGTTTCTTGTAAACGCAACTTCGATTGATGGGGATTCAGACGCTTTCCTTCAACAAATCGCTGATTTCCCTCAAGCAAAAGTTTTAATGCTGCTTGTGGATTAACTGGTTGCGGTTTTTCACCAACATCATTTGAGGCTTGATCTGCTAGAGAAGGCTCTTTGTTCCACAGAATACCGCCAGCGCCAATCAAAGCGCCAATACCAATGCTACCTACACCGGCTAAATGTATAAAATTCCGACGACCAATAAATCCATTAATTCTAGCCATTCCTCTACCTGACAACCGTTTCGTGGTTGCCTGGAAGATATCAGACTTTAAGGGGATGCAAGAGTACTCGCTTACACGTTTTAAAAGTTATTTAATTTTTGGGAATGGGGCATCGGTAATTGGTAATGGGTAATTGGTCATGGGTAATTGGAATACTTAATTTGTTTTTTTCCCCCTGCCCCCCTGCTTTGTCCCAGTTCCCTAATGCCCCTTACCTGCGCCTAAATACAGTTCTGCCACTTTCGGATCGTTCAATAAATCTCTACCGGGGCCGGAGATAGCATCACGTCCAGATTCTAGGACATAACCACGGTCAGCCATTTCTAAGGCTTTACGGGCGTTTTGTTCTACTAGAACTATGGCTGTGCCACTCTGGTTAATTTCCTTGATTTGGTCAAATACTTGTGTAACTAGGATAGGAGATAAAGCCGCAGAGGGTTCATCCAATAGCAGCAAGCTGGGTTCTAGCATCAAAGCTTTACCCATTGCCAACATCTGCCGTTCTCCACCGGAAAGCGTACCTGCGCGTTGACGACGGCGATCGCTTAACCTGGGAAACATGGTAAATATTTTATCTTTGAGGGGCTTGAGCGGAATATTCCGCACAAAAGCGCCCATTTCTAAATTTTCTTCAATACTCAAAGATGGGAAAACATTGGCGATTTGCGGTACATAGCACATTCCCCTTTGCACTATTTGATTTGACTTTAGCCCGCCAATATTTTCACCCTTAAAGGTAATCGTGCCTGTATGGGGAGTTAAGAGTCCAAAAATGGTTTTCGCCAAGGTGGATTTACCCGCACCGTTGGGGCCAATCACTGTTACCAATTCCCCCGCTCCAACTTGAAAATTCACACCTTGCAGGATATCTACATCTTTAATATATCCAGCATGAACATTTTGAACTTCTAGTAAATAGTCATTTGTCATTTGTCATTTGTTATTAGGTATGGGCATGGGGCATGGGGCATTGGGCATTGGGCATTAGGTAATGGGTAATTGGTAATTGGTAAAAGGGATTTCTCCCTCATCCATAGGTGTCAACTTAAGCTAAAAGCTATATAGGGCGGGCGTTGTACAGATACCTCGCGCCCTCATCCCCTAACCCCTTCTCCCCCTGGAGAAGGGGAACTAAATCTCTAGCTCCCTTCTCCCTGTGGGAGAGGGGCTGGGGGTGAGGGCGAAACCTTGCAACCAAGCGGGTTTCACGTTAAGTTGACACCACTGCTCCCTCATCTCCCTCATCCCCCTCATCTCCCTGCTCCCTATTCTGGAGTCTTCTGCAAATCAGGGCGTTCTTCGGGAACGATCGCACCTTCTACTGGGCATACTTGGAGACAGATGCCACAATCTATGCAGGTGGTGAAGTCTATCCAGTACCAATCTGTTCCTTTGACGTTTTTGCCTGGGCCGTCATGAATGCAAGCTACTGGACAAGCATCTACGCAGTCAGCGATGCCCTCACAGACATCGGTAACAATTGTGTGTGGCATTTTCTTGATTCCCTCTCTTAAAAGTCAGCTTTTCTAGCCTAGCAATTAGATATATTTCCTAGCTAAGACAATGATTCTATGGTTGGTGAACCATCAGCTTTAATCCAGGCGATTTGAGCAATTCCGCGATCGCGTGCGTATTTTCTGATGGCTTCGCTATCTCTGCCCCCTAAATCAATTTCTACTCGCACTATCTCGCTAGAATCCCGCAGCTTTTGCGCGTAGGCAAAGGCAGGGGCATCAGCATTGGCTGTCTCTGGTACTATTAACCAGTCGCTAGCTGGGGGTGCTTGCGGTAATTGCTGATTAGCTTGAATTATCTGGTATAAATCTTCGATGTTAAGGGCAAAGCCAACGCCGGGAATATCTTCGCCTTGGGGATGATATAGCCCTAAAAGCTTGTCGTAGCGACCGCCTCGCCCTAAAACCTGGACTTGTCCAGCAGTATCGCTGACTACTTCAAAGACGATACCGGTGTAATAGTCGATGGTTTCAATCAAGCTGAGGTCGAGAATTAAGGGATAATCTCCTCGCGATTCTAGCAAATTCACTAAAGACGCGAGGTTTTTCACCGCTTCTTGTTGAGCTTGATCTAAATCTAAAGTCTGGACTTTTCGCAAAACTTCGGAACTTTTACCGCGCAGATCTAAGATAAGTTTGGCGCGATCGCGTAGTTCTTCACTTAGGGGTAAATTCTCTATGGCAATGCGATCTAAATTAGCGATCGCACTACGAACTTTACCCTGTAGGTGAGCCGGAAATACACTCAACAGCGATCGGGTAATTCCCGCTTCACCTAAAATCACATACCATCGCTGTACCGAAAGCGCTGCTAAACAATCAGCGACTAACAATAATACTTCCGCATTTGCTAGCAATCCAGCAGCACCGAGCAATTCTACCCCAGCTTGATAAAACTCTTGCTGACGATTATGCCGATTTTCCCAGATGCGACGGAAGACATTAGCATTGTAATACAGCCTTTGCGGATAAGTTACACCTGCCATGCGCGTCACGACAGTGCGCGCGATCGAAGCCGTCAATTCTGGACGCAGCCCTAATTCTTCATCTTCAGAATTTTGCAGTTGAATTACCGTTTGGCGTTGAATTGCTTCCCCCGCCATCAGGGTATCCATCCGTTCCAAAGTTGAGGTAATAATCCTGTGATACCCCCAACGATGAAATACTTGCTGTAACCTATCTTCAATCCAGCGTTTTTGCGCCACATCTAAAGGTAATAAATCTCTAGCTCCCGCTGCTGGTTGATACACCATTACTTTTTCTTCCCACCAAACAAACCACCAAACAAACCGCCCCCTCCTGACTTATCTGGTTGTTTACCAGTCGAATTAGGAGGTGTAGTTACTTTAGCACCACCAGATTGTTGACTTAAAGCCTTGTCTATTTTTGGTTTCCAAGACAAAGCTGTTTGGTCATTGGGGTCTAATTTTAAAGCATTGTCAAAATGAACCTTTGCCATTTTGAGCCGATTTTGCTTCAAATACACCAATCCTATCAGGCTATGGCATCTACTATTCTTCGGTTCTAATTTCAGCGCATCTTGCAACTCCACCTGAGCTTGCGGAAATTGGTTTTTGTCAATTAAAGTTTGCGCGCGACGCAGATAATGTTCTACCGCAGAATTTTCCGGTGCTGGTGCTGGTGGTGGCGCTGGTGGTGGCGCTGTTGTATTAGTTGCGGGATTTGGAGTTAATGGCCCTGAGTTCATTGTGGATTGTATTAGCGGGTTAGGCGTTGTCAATGATTTACCAGCAGTCCGCATTAAGTAAACTAAATTCAACTCGCTAATTTGGGCGATTACTTGCGGTATATGGTGCAAGTTCTCATATTGAGTTTCGGCTATTTTCGCGATCGCACTTTTGTACAGTGAATCTATGGTTGATTCGGGAGCAGTTGCTAACTTTTTCCCGGTCTCAGTATGTAATTCTACCGAAGTAAACTCTTGCACTAATCGCTTACCCATGTGAGACAGAATTATCATGTATTCTGCGCGACTTCGCTCTGTAGTAATTTTTTCGTAGGCTGGGTTAACCAACTTAGATAAAAATTCACTGGCTAGCTGCTTATCCGTAGGACTAACACTACCATTAGCATCAGGATGCAAACGCCGGGCAATCGACAGATAGCGCTTGCGGATCTCTTTCACATCAGCATCAATAGGAACACACAAAACCGCATGATGATCGATGAAATCATATTTAAAAAGACCACGATCTATTCTTAATGACATAAATAGATATGCACCAAAGTTAGCAAAATAATGCTTCTAGTTTACTTCGCTATCCCATAGATCGTTCAGTATTTAAAGGTTAAAAGTCATACATTGATTTGGGGATTGGGGATTGGGGAACTCGGGGCCCCCTCTGGGGATAAGGGGTAATGCAATACTGCTCGGTTAAGGATTTTCAACTCGGAATTTGGTTTGGGGAAAAGGTGAAAGGGTAAGGGTTAAAGGTTTTTTCTTGCCCCTTTTCCCCTTCCCCTTTTCCCCTTAACCGACAAGTATTGAGGGGTAATGGGGATTGGGAAAGCAGAGGAAGCAGAGGAAGCAGAGGAAGCAGGGGAGAAATATTTATTACCAATTACCCATTACCACTCATGCCCAATGCCCAATGCCCCATTACCAACTTGATAAAGGTGGAATATTCATTAATTCATGGCTGAGGGTGTCGTGCAGATAGCCATTAGTAGAGAGGATTCTTCCCGTTTCCATTTTGAAAGGGGTGCGATCATAGGCTGTGACTTTGCCGCCAGCTTCTTGGACGAGAATAATACCCGCAGCCATATCCCAAGGTGAAAGTCCCCTTTCCCAGTAGCCATCAAATCGCCCACAGGCTACATAAGCTAAATCCATTGCTGCGGAACCACTACGCCTCACACCTTGGGTTAAATGGGTGAGGTGACAAAATTCTGCATAATTATTATCAGAGGTTTCTCTGCGATCGTAGGCAAAGCCGGTGACTAGCAGACTTTTCCGCAGTTCAGAACTATCGGAAACCTTTATCGGGCGACGATTGCGTGTAGCACCCAAACCAGCAGCCGCCCGAAACAGCTCATTACTAGCAGGATTATAAATTACACCGACTTGGGGAATGCCATTAATTAGCAACCCAATAGAAACAGCAAAACAAGGATATTGATGAGCATAGTTAGTAGTGCCATCTAAAGGATCAATTGCCCAAAGATATTCACTCTCTTGATTGCCTAATTTCCCAGATTCCTCAGCCAAAATCGAATGCTGGGGAAAATGGCGACGCAAAACTTCCAAAACTACCACTTCCGAAGCCTTATCAGCGGCGGTAACTAAATCACCAGGACGGCCTTTTTCCGTAATTGCGTCTTCTAACTTCCCCCAATAGCCTTGCAAAACCTCACCAGCAGCCAAAGCCGCTTCTGTAGCTATATCTAGAAATATTTGTAAGTTTGTCATTTGTTATTAGTCATTTGTTATTGGGCATGGGGCATGGGGCATTGGGCATTGGGCATGGGTAATTGGTAATTGGTAATTGGTAATTGGTAATTGGTAATTGGTAATGGGTAATGGGTAATGGGTAATTGGTAATTTATTCTCCCCCCTGCTCTCTGCTCCCTGCCCCCTGCCTCCCCAAAGTCCCCCACTCACCGATACTGCCGCCGAAACTCAGCGGGAGTCAGGCGCATGGGTTTTTCTGGTTGCCAAATTCCTTGTCCCATGATTCTTGCCCATTGTTGGGCACGTTCTAAACGCTGGTCGTATTTGTGATTAGGCGATCGCGATACAAATAATGCATAGCCTTTTTTGACTATTTCTTCGTTTAATAACAATTTATCTTTCCATACATAGGCTACAGTCCGACCAATTTTGTCTTTGCCTTCAATGTCAAACTCTAGAGTGACAATTTGTTCTGCGCCTCCAATCATTTTCTCTAACTCGTCTTTGGCATCATCACCCCAAGGGCGCTGGCGGAGATCTGGTGCTTCAATACCAATTAATCGCACCTGGGAAATTAAGTTTGGTTGTTCAGCCATCCCTAAAACTTCCAAACTTTGCCCACTCACCACCCGCGCCACTTTTACCTGTGCTTGATTAGCTGTAGGCTGGCTTTTGCCTTGACAACTCACTAGCAGTAATAGGCAAGCCAAAATTAATATTTTTCGCACTAATACGCCAAAATGCGCTGCCATAGCCTGAATTTGTACCTTCACACCGTTATATCTACCCTGCCGACAGCCACTAATCAATAGCCAGGATTGCCAAGATTGCATCTCGTGATTTTGAATTGTGTATTTTCCATTGTTTAGTCTTCATCCAACGGTAAACCCGCCCTCACTTTTCCTCGTGCAAAAAAGCGTCCAAACTGAAGTTCATAAACTTCATCTTCGTCTTGTGTTTCCACTTCTATATCCGAACGGGGATAACTCACACATAATAAGGCATATCCCTTGCGCCGCAACTCTGGCGATAGTCCAATTGCCTCTGGCTGGTAAATTTCTCCTGACAGCACCCGCACAGCACAAGTAGTACAAGCACCATTGCGGCAAGAAAACGGCAATTCTGTTCCTTGTTGTTCAGCGCTGTGCAAAATGTAGCGGTCTTCTGGAACTTGTAGGGTGTATTCCTTGCCAGTATTGCGATCGCGAACTCTAATTTTGTATGTTTGGGACATAATGATTGGGAACTTTTGATTTTTTCTCAAATATCTTCTTAATTATCTTTGCATTTTTTGCGATTTCATCTTATAATTGTAAATCGTGGCACCTGGAGAGGTGGCCGAGTGGTTGAAGGCGCAGCACTGGAAATGCTGTTATGCGGCAACGTATACGAGGGTTCGAATCCCTCCCTCTCCGTTTTAAAAGCTCAATTCAAGCACCTAGACCAAGTCTTTTGCTGTTATGGCTGTCAAGTGTGAAGAGTCCAGAGTCAAAGCCTAGCTTGGACTTTGGAAAGCCAGTTCACTCAACGGAGGGAAGCTCCCTACCCTGCGGGAACGCTTACTCCTCGAGAACGACTTTGCCGAACAGCGAACGGGTGAATCCTTTGGATACGCTACGCGAACAAGTCTGGCGACCGAAGACACTGACTCCTTTTGACCAACTAAGCGCGAAATATACAATTTAAATGCGTAACAGCTTACCACCATGTTTTTCTACAATGATTTGATAACTAAAGTGGCAAAACTGTAGTTGGAATTAACAATTCATTATTGACTTCTCCAATTCCTAAAAAGCGAGTCTCGGCTTCATAAACTCGCACAATACCGGGTATATCTGAACTTACACTAACCCGTTGTCCCTGACACCATTTTTGAGCAGATGTTGCTGGTAAAATAACTGAGGGCAGATGTTGTAAAGGTGCATCAAGAGGAATTGGTTGAAATATGCCGGCTTGCAGTTGAGTTTCTAAATCGCTCAATGTTAAACTTTCTGCTAACTCAAAACCACTACTTACAGTACGCGTCAAAGCGGCGAGGGTTCCCCCAGTTTGTAAAACTGCACCTAAATCCCGCGCGATCGCTCTAATATATGTTCCAGCACCACAAGCGATCGCAATATCTAACTCCGGAAAATCCCCTTCCCGCCAAGCTAAAATCTCCATTTGCAACACTTCTACTGTGCGTACAGGAACTTCTACTTTTTCCCCTCGCCTTGCTAAATCATATAAACGCTGTCCATCTACTTGAATAGCGCTATAACTAGGGGGAATTTGCTCAATTTTTCCTAAAAATTGCGGTAAAGCTGTTTCTACCTCAGCCAAGCTCAAGCGAGGACAAGGCGCAGAAGTAATAACTTCCCCTTGTAAATCATCGGTTTTCGTCTGCACGCCAAACCTAATGGTGGCATTGTAAGCTTTATTACCTGGCAAATATTGTAATAATCTGGTAGCTCTACCAAATGCGATGGGTAAAACCCCCGTAGCTGCTGGATCTAAAGTTCCCGCGTGTCCCACACGTTTGAGGCGCAGGAGTTTCCGCACCCGCGCCACACAATCATGAGAAGTCCAGTCAAATGGTTTGTTTAAGTTAAGAAAACCTTGCACAGTTGAATTTTAGAAACCGAAGATGATATTCTCCCACAAAAATTATGTAGAGACACGAGCGATCGCACTCAACATAATTTTTGTATGAAACTCCACCTCATTCACTCACAAGAATTTTCCTAACTCCTAAGGGAGCTTCAAAAAATTCTGCCAATTTCTGGACTTAATATGAATTTTACTCCCCCCTGCTCCCTGCTCCCTGCCCCTCTGCTGACAAAGCAATAGGATATTTTTTTGGTTGGAAATCCCCAATCCCCAACTTACAGAAACATAATCACATGCAGCAGCGCCATACCTACATCCAACATCCAAAATCCAAAACTAACGATGGAGTTAGGTGACTTTTGGCTCAATCCTTTAGCTGCTTTACCTTCGGTGTCAACGATTTGTGCTAATTCGGTGGGTTGTAGAGATTGCACAAAACTCACACTTAAAGGCTGACTAGAAATAGCTTTGGCGTAGGCGGCGTTCAGATAGGCGAAGTATGTTGAAGTTCCTGCAACATACGTTTGGAAGAAGGGTAAACTCAAAGCATTCATGTAACGATGTGCTTGAGCTGGATTATCACCAATAACTTGAGCCAGCGACCCTACAGCCTCGCGATCGCTATTACCATTACCAATGGTAGAAAAGTGACTTGCACCAATTAGCATTACTAAATACTTTTGAGAATTCGCAAACCAGGAGAAGGGGACAATTTGCTCAAATAAAGCTGGTGCAACCGTATCATCACTACTACCAACCAGCATCACGGGAATTTTAACTTGGCTCAAGCCAGCTTTACCAAAAATAGAGCTAGTAATCGGGTTAACTGCGATCGCAGCTTTAACTCTCTCATCCCGCAAGTTGATTTCTTCCCCAGACTGCCCATTTTTTAACGCTAAGGCGCGACATTGGAGAAGTAAAGACATATTCCAAGTATCTTCGAGTAACTTTGGCTGACAATCTCGTTGCAGTTGCTCAAAGTTAATCTTAGCGCCCGCTAAAGCTAAGGCTGTATAACCGCCTAAAGATTGTCCAAACACTCCTACTTGTTGCAGATTTAACTTACCTCTAAACCGAGAATCAGACTGGTTCGCTGCTTCCAGTTGATTCAGGATGTATTTCACATCTAAGGGTCGATTGGTAAATTCATCTGCTTGTGTAACTTCAATAGTCTTGTTATTAATTGGCGATCGCAATTGTTCCGCATCGCTATGATTAGGCACAACAAGGGCAAATCCATAGGAAGCTAAATGAGTAGCTAAATAACGGAAATTGCTGCTATCTGTACCCAAACCGTGAGAAATGACAATTACTGGTGCTGGACTTTGGACATTAGGTATATAAACATCCGTTGATAATTGCCTACGTCGTGACAAGTCGAAAAACTCCAGTGCGTATTTTTGCGCTGTAAATTTTCCTAGTTGTCGTAAATCTGGCAATTGCGAGAAATTTATTGATTCTTGGTTAGTAGCTTCTATATTGGACTTACGGTTAACTTCTGCGATCGCCAGGCTAGTTTCATTGATCAGCTGTTCTAGTTCCCCAGCTATCCCCATACTGTGCGCTAAATCGATATTAATACTGCTATTGGGATACTTGCGTAACAGATTTAATAATGTTAGCCCTCCCGGTTCCGCAGCCGCAGAAATAAACGCCTCACGTAAAGTTTGATATTCCGGTTGTGTTTGTGGAGATGTTGTTTTAATTGCTTCTGCTAACCGTCGGAGAATAAATTCCCCTTGTGGTGTGTAGAGAAATTGTGCAACCACGACCGGACTTACTTTTACAGGGGTAAGTAAAATTCTCCGTAAATCTTGGAGTTTTTGTGGTGGTAGGTACTGTTGGTAAACATTCAGCTTGTTATCAATTACACCAGTTTGGGCATAAGTTTCTAAAGAAGTTATCGGTATAGAAAGTCTGAAAGCTGAATAAGAACCATAAACTTGTTCTGCTGCTAACACAGAATTACTCATTCCAAATGTTGGCAGCAACACTGAAAGAACCAGCACTATTGAAATTCTTCTCAGGCTGCTGGCCCACTTACCATACAAACTAATCATCGCTCAACTGTTTCGGTGATGTGGTGTCACGAGGCGTTGGCTCTGGTAGTTATTCGGACACCCTGGTAAGGTTATTTAATATTAATCGCCTCATTAATTCGCAGATTTTTGAGTATTTATCTCGTTGTTACAATGCCAAAAATTAAATGTAACAAAGCCATCCTGATACTACAAATATCTACTTGGCAAGAGAGTTACTCAACTGGTTGATGCTTACTGTGAAATCATAACAAAGAAAAAAATACCCTGCCTCAGTATTTCTAATGTAGCTTTCCATTGATGATTAATTTAGTACAATCAAGAGACAGTAAAAACTCTGAAATATCTACGATTTATTCAGTTTTTACTATAGCAATTGCCACAGCGCCAGTAACAACTAAAGCAGATCCAATCAGTCCTAAAAATGTAAATTTTTCTGGTAGAAGTAATGAAGGTGCAATTACTGATACAATCCCAACTGCAACTAAAGTTACAACAGGTGCCAAAGCTAATACTGCACTCACTCGTGAGGCTTCCCAATGTGCCAATGATTCAGCAAAAGCACCATAGGCAATTACTGTATTTAATGCACAAAAAACCAATGCGCCCAAATAGAAATTACTAAGTGTAAAAATTGTTTGACTTGTCGCTAAGGGAGCAAATAAAACAGCGCATCCACCATAAACAACAAGCATAATTTGTGCAGAAGACCAAGATTGTAATAATTGTTTTTGTGCTAAAGCATAAATAGCCCATGCTGCTGCACCTAAGACAATTAAGGCACTGCCAAAAAGATAATTATGATGGTCTGTAATTAAATTAGTCAACTGTTCGTGAAAAAATAAAATATAACCGAGAGTCAGTACACATACTCCCATCCATTGATGTAGTTTGTAACGTTCTCGAAAAACAATTAACCCTCCCAAACCCAAGAAAACTACAGACAACTGAATAATTACTTCCGCAGTTGCAGGTGAAGTCAGTGACAAACCTTGCAAAAATAAAAAGTAATTCAACGCTAAAAAAATGGTTGCGATCGCTAATAACTTCCAAGATGCAGAACGCAATTGTGCGAATGTCGGTAATTTACCTTGTACCCCTAAATATACAGCCAACAAACCAAAAGCTACCGAAAATCTAAACCATATAACTGTATAGACATCAAGCGCTTTAAGAGTCACCATCAGGGCGATAGGTAGAACACCCCACAATATCACCGTTAGCAGCGATAAAGCCAGCCCTAAACGCCAGCGACCAGAACTTTGATGCATAGTTAAAGGTAAAGAGAAAATTATAGATTGTATTTAGGAATTAGTGGTCAAGCTAAACTACATCTATTTTGCATATTTCAAATGTCTATAAATCTTGAGGAATTGGTATCTAGCCTGTACAAAATATGCAATTTAAATGTGAAACAGCTAAATAAATTCGTTCACGTAGGATGCGTTAGCGATAGCGTAACGCATCACTGCCAAAATTTTTCATAGGTTACTAAGACACCAGTAGCGCATTCATCAGCACAAAGTATTTTTACTTTCTTACAACTTGTAAATTGTCTTGAATAACTTAGACATGGAAAATTTACTATAAAACATACTTATTTTTGAAAATACTTTCATTTAGTAATTATGTTTGCAGATTTTAAAACTTTATTCATACAGCCAGCTATTATTACCAGTGCCTGTATTACTGTTTTGATGCTAGGTATTCAAAAACTGGGAGTTATAGAACCGCTAGAACTAAAAGTGTATGACCGCATGATGCAAATGCGCGCCGATCCAGGGGTAGATCCCAGGTTGTTAATTGTTGCAGTCACAGAACAAGACCTCAAAAAATGGAATTGGCCCCTTTCTGGGGAAGTTTTAGACCGGGCTTTAGGCAAACTAGAAGCATCTGAACCTCGGGCCATAGGTTTAGATATTTTTCGTGACTTACCAGTACAACCAGGACATGAAAAACTGCTAAAGCGCCTACAAGATAGCGATATTATCACTCCTGTATGTAAACATTCCGAAAAAGCCAACCCAGGAAATTCCGGAACAGCACCACCTCAAGGCATAGAAACAGAACGATTAGGATTTAGCGATGTTGTAGAAGACACTGATGGCGTAATTCGCCGTAATCTTTTCTCAGTAGGTACAGATCCCAAAGATTCATGCCAAGCTGTTTTTTCCTTTAGCTGGCAGTTAGCACTCAAATATTTAGCAGTAGGAGGCATTCAACCCCAATTAACCTCTAACAAACAACTGCAACTGCGTAATATTATCTTCAAACCTCTACAACCTAATGATGGTGCGTATCAGCACGCTGATAACACAGGTTATCAAATCCTGCTCAATTATCGTTCTCCCCGCCAAATTGCCCAGCAGGTGACAATTACTGAACTACTTTCCGACCAAGTAAAACCAGAATTAGTCAAAGACCGCATCGTTTTAATTGGTTCTACAGCATCTAGCCTCAATGATTTTTTTAACACGCCCTATGGTACGGGTAAATCAGATCGTTCTGGGAAAATTCCTGGAATTGAGCTTCACGCCCACAGCATCAGCCAAATTCTGAGTGTAGTTCTCAACAAGCAGCCGCTATTTTGGTTTTTACCAGAGTGGGGAGAAGTATTGTGGATTTGGGGATGGACTTTAGTAGGGGGATTAATCGCTTGGCGCATTCAGCATCCACTTGGCTTAGGCATCGCAGAAGCCACAAGCATATTAGTGTTATGTGGTAGCAGCTTTGTAATTTTTACCCAAGCTGGATGGTTTCCTGTAGTATCTCCAGTATTGGGATTATTATTTGCAAGCGGAGGCGTGCTAGCTTATACAGCCTACCAAAGCAAGCAAGAACAAGCAGTGATGATGCAAAAAGTCCAAGAGCAAAAAGAATTAATTGCTCAACTGCAAAACTTTGTTAGCCGGAGTAACGACGCTACCACAGTAGCCGCCATCACACATACGTTCTCTCCCATCACTCAAGAACTCCAAACAAACACCATACTCAACAAGCGTTATAGAATTACTAGTAATTTAGGTTCTGGTGGCTTTAGCTATACTTACTTAGCAGAAGATACCCAACGCCCTGGATATCCTCAATGTGTAGTTAAACAGTTGCGTCCTGCTAGCCAAGATACTGAATATTTAGATATTCTCAGACGCTTATTTAAAACAGAGGCCAAAATTTTAGAAATTGTGGGTAACCACCCACAAATACCATCTTTACTGGCGTTTTTTGAAGAAAATAAGCAATTTTATTTAGTACAAGAATTTATATCTGGGCATCCTCTTTCTGAAGAAATCAATTCAGATAAACGCCTCCCACAAACTGAAGTTATAGATATTCTCAAGGATGTTTTGCAAGTCTTAATTTTTATTCACAGCTATGGTGTGATTCATCGAGATCTCAAACCTAGTAATTTAATTAGGCGAGAATCAGATGGACGCATTGTTGTAATAGACTTTGGTGCAGTCAAGCAAGTACAACCACAAGAACAAGACAACCAAACGATCGCCATTGGTACACCTGGCTATGCAGCAACTGAGCAATTGAGTGGTCAACCCACCCTCAACAGCGATATTTTTGCCTTAGGAATGATTGCTATCCAAGCTTTAACAGGGGTATACCCCAAAGTCTTCCGCAGAGATATCAATACAGGAGCAGTTATTCTCCCAGTAGAATCCGAAACAGACGATCAGGCTTGGAAATATTGGTGGGAACTAGCAGAAACGACCGATACCTTTGCCAGAGTCCTAGATAAAATGGTACACCTCGACTTTACCCAAAGATATCAGTCAGCCAATGAAGTATTGAATACTTTGGAAAATTTTTAGGGCATTGGGCATTGGGCATTGGGCATTGGGCATTGGGCATTGGGTAATTGGTAATAGGTAATTGGTAATTGGAGTTTGTCATTCGTCATTTGTCATTTGCTGTTGGTTCTTCCACTTTCCCCTTTCCCCTTTCCCCTTTTCCCCAATCTCCAGTCCCCCTCATCTCCCTTCTCCCCAATCCTCTGCGAGCTGACTCAGCGCTTTTGCTAAATATGCATACTGCTCTAGCGTATTGTAAATTTGTGCGGATATCCGCAGCAGCAGGCGCGGGGATTCCTGCCAGGGTACTACCTGTACTTGAATGCCAAATTTATCAAATAATTCATCATGTACAGACATAAAATGCCGATTTTCCGATGCAGTTGGCATGGGTACAACTGCCATCGACCCAATCATTGACTCGGGACAAGGTGGTAAAACTCCCAGGGACTGGCAAAGTAACTGTCTGGCTTCTAACACTAACTGATGATTTCGCTGCCTCAGCTCATCCCAACCACCAGGAAGCAAGGAACCCATAAAAGCGATCGCTTCGGGAACGCACATATAAGCTGTAGGATCGTCTGTACCCATCCAATCAAATTCTAGTTGAAATCTCGATTTATCAGTTCTGGGTGAATTAGCACCATGACTAATTGTCAGAGGACGAATTTCTGGCTGTTTATCTCGTTGCACGTACAAAAATGCGGCTCCCTTGGGCGCACATAGCCATTTATGGCAATTGCCTGTGTAATAAGTTGCCCCAACTTCTCGCAGATTCAGCGCTATCATTCCCGGAGCATGGGCACCATCTATGAGTGTATCTACGCCTTGCTGTTGCAATTCCTGAATTAACTGCTGAATCGGGAAAATCAGCCCTGTCTGGCTGGTTATATGATCTATTAGGGCTAACTTTGTTTTTGGCGAAACTCGCTCCATTACCGCCGCTATTAACTGCTGTGGCGACTCAATCGGAAACGGAATTTTAGCAATTACTATTCTTACACCAGTGCGACTAGCAATAAAATCTAAAGCATTGCGGCAAGCGTTATATTCGTGGTTGGTTGTCAAAATTTCATCTTCAGCAGTGAAGGTAAGCGATCGCAATACTGCATTTACACCAGTCGTCGCATTATTGACAAATACCACATCCTCGCTATCTGCACCCACAAACTCCGATAGTTTGCTTCTAGCGTTATCTATCAGGGGTTCCCACGCTCTGCCAAAAAAGTTGATTGGCTCTTGTTCCAGCTGCGATCGCAATTCTTGCTGAACTCTTAGCACCGCTTTCGGACAAGCACCAAAAGACCCATGATTCAGAAATGTTATTCCTGAATCAAGAATCCATAAGTTTGCATATTCTGAAGATTGAAGTTTGAAATTTACCTTTTCATCCTTCATTCTTCACCTTTTATCCTTTTTAACTCCCCAGGCTGGATTCGAACCAGCGACCAATCGATTAACAGTCGATCGCTCTACCACTGAGCTACTGAGGATTGCTCACAGTTTTTAATCTTAAAGGTAAAAATAATATTTGGCAAGTACCTGGGCCAATTTTTTTTTAAATGCCTAAAACTGGGTAATTTTTGCAGTCCAAATAGGCTCTGGATTTAAAGCAGAGATTTCACAGATTCAAAATATCGATCTACTTCAATCCCATTCGCAGTTCTACCAAACGCTCCCGAGACTTAGCATCAATGGCGTTAGCCAAAAATCTGCTTTTAGATTGTTTGCGTGATTGATACTTATGTCGCATCCGGCAAACAGTAGTTTCTACTTCGCCACATAGTTGTTGTGCAGACAACCATTCAGCACCATACCCCTGTACCATCAGCTGCTGTGCCCGATCTGACGTAGCGACAATCACGCGAGAAATTCGCGACTGAATTATTTGGTAGCGTAAAGACGCACAGAGTTTTTCAATATAGGTATCTGCTGTTTGCCCAAAATCAGTATAGTGAACTGATAATAGCTCTGTAATAACTTCTTTGTTACTACAGGTATTTTGATATTGGGCATCAAAAACGATTTGAGTATCGTAACCTTGAAACGAACTATAACTAGTCATCGTTTCCACTAATTCAACTCGTGCAGCTTCAAGTCCTGAATTATCACGAGTTTTTTTCAAACAAGGCCAAGCGCCAATTATGTTGTAGCCGTCTACTAACAAAACGGCTTGGGTTAAGGAACGGGGCATGGTTTTTAATCACAATTATCTAGAGTTGACAAGATTCGTTCATAACTTTATATAGTAATTGAAGCACCGCTTGTCACACTATGTTACAGAACACAAAAGTTGTTTAAAAATACAGCTAAAAATTGAAAACGCGCCTTTCACAGGCGCGTTGCAGTTGTTGAAGTTATTTTGTTGAATTGTGAGATGCGGACAAAGAACTAGCAAAGAAATTGTGATTTTATGACACTTCTTTGTGTACTTCCATCAAACGCTGTTTGAGGCGCAGGGGTTCACCTTGATCTACAAGCAAACCATTTTCTAATAAGAAAGCACCGTCACAATAATTCAACTCATCTAAGCGATGGGTTACCCACAGCGCTGTAATACCACGACTTTTGACAAGGTTACGGACACCAGCCACTAAATCTAGTTGGCTATCTGGATCTAAGAGGGCAGTGGGTTCATCTAATAGTAAGATTTCACAGCGACGTGCGATCGCACCAGCAATTGCCACTCGCTGTTTCTGTCCACCACTCAAAGCATATATAGGGCGACGTTGTAGGGTGTGTAAATTCACAGCCCCTAAAGCCTCCTCTACTCTGGCTCTAACTGCTGCAGGGGGCAATTTTTCTTCGACTAATCCAAAAGCCACATCTGCACCAACTGTGGGCATTACCAGTTGATGATCGGGATTTTGAAACACAAAGCCCACGGGATGCAACACACCAATTTCTCCTGATGTGGGAGCTAATAATCCTGCTAACAATCTTAGTAGCGTTGATTTACCACTGCCATTTGTACCCAGAAGCATCCAAAATTCGCCTCTAGGGACTTCTAGAGAGCAAGATTTAATGGCTTTCTGCCCACTTGGCCAACTAAAGTGTAAATCCTTAACTTTAATTCCCGCTTCCGCCATTTAGATAACCTGCTTACTCAGCAGTCAGGGAAACAAATCCAGGTGGCCTACCACTGCTAGTGGTAACACCATCTTTTTGCATAATCTGTACCCCAGAAATTTCACTAGCACGAACAGCAATTTTTTTCTCTGTCTTGCCTTCACACTTTAGTTCCACAATGTCCGGGTTACCAGACCGCATCGCTGCCAAAATCAGTTGATAGACAGCCTCAGCATCCTCTGCTGACTTACGTTGTACCGATACTGGGAAAGCCGTATTTCTGACGGTTAAGTCGATGGTAAACATTTAGCATTAATCAATTTAACTGTAGCACTCATTCTAGCGCTAGCTGCTTGATTACTGGTGTAGGGCGGTGGAGGGAAAAGGGGCAGGGAGCAGGGGGCAAGGGGATAAGAGACTGAGGATAAGGGAAATTAGGGGGAAATCCAATTACCAATTACCAATTACCTATTACCCAATCCCCCATGCCCTATGCCCCTTTCCCATAAATATATACAAATCTTAAAAAAAATTTAAATATACCTGGAAATATTAGAGATTTGCACCTAACATAATTAGAGACAGTAAAAAATTGTAAACTGGAAACAAAAGCCAGTTCACTTTCTGTTCATAGAGAGCTAAATCTTAGCGATCTATAATACAGAAGTAAAAACCCGTACTTATAAACATTTTGGAGATTTATTCTCATGACCATCGCAGTTGGGCGCGCCCCCAGTAGAGGGTGGTTTGACGTTCTAGACGACTGGTTGAAGCGCGATCGCTTTGTATTCGTAGGTTGGTCAGGGATACTATTATTCCCCTGCGCTTTCCTGGCACTAGGCGGTTGGCTCACAGGCACAACCTTCGTCACGTCATGGTACACCCACGGTTTAGCATCTTCTTATTTAGAAGGCTGTAACTTTATCACAGTAGCTGTATCCACCCCAGCCGATAGTTTGGGACATTCCCTCCTGCTGCTGTGGGGGCCAGAAGCGCAAGGAGACTTCACCCGTTGGTGTCAACTAGGGGGGTTATGGACATTCGTGGCGCTACACGGAGCCTTTGGATTAATTGGCTTCATGTTGCGGCAGTTTGAAATTGCTCGTCTAGTAGGAATCCGCCCCTATAACGCCTTGGCATTCTCTGCACCAATTGCAGTATTTGTCAGCGTGTTCTTGATGTACCCCTTGGGACAATCGAGCTGGTTCTTTGCACCCAGCTTTGGCGTAGCAGGAATTTTCCGCTTCATCCTATTTGTACAAGGATTCCATAACTTCACCCTCAACCCCTTCCACATGATGGGAGTAGCAGGTGTATTGGGTGGTGCATTGCTGTGTGCGATTCACGGTGCCACAGTGGAAAATACACTGTTTGAAGACGGTGAAGCTGCGAACACCTTCCGCGCCTTCAATCCCACCCAATCAGAAGAAACCTACTCAATGGTGACTGCAAACCGTTTCTGGTCACAGATTTTCGGGATTGCCTTCTCCAACAAACGCTGGTTACACTTCTTCATGCTGTTTGTGCCAGTCACAGGTCTGTGGATGGCAGCAGTGGGTATCGTCGGTATCGCTCTCAACCTGCGGGCTTACGACTTCGTATCGCAGGAATTGCGGGCGGCTGAAGACCCAGAATTTGAAACATTCTATACCAAAAACATTTTGCTGAACGAGGGTATCCGCGCTTGGATGGCTCCTCAAGATCAGCCCCACGAACAATTTGTCTTCCCTGAAGAAGTGCTACCTCGTGGTAATGCTCTCTAATTAGCTCATCAAGAGTTGATTGACCTTTAACATTCATCATTCTCTAGGTTTGAAAATCCCTCGACCATTTTGGACGGGGGATTTTTTTATCTAGTTGGGAACTGCCAGAAAATAAATTCTCCAATATACTCCGAGAACATTTTCTTTTTCCCCCCTGCTGGTTGAGACGCGAGTAATCGCGTTTCATTCATGCCTCCTCCTCAAACTCAGCGATAGTATCTTTTTTTAGTTGGAAGCCCCCAGTTGGTGAATTAGAGAAAATTTATGTGCTATATTTAGTAAAGGTTCTAAACCCGGAGTAAAGATACTCTGCCTTATTGAGACTAAGACCGCTTAGGCAACAAGGAGGTGATGCCCATGATAGAAAGTAGTAAACGCATGGGTCATCAGGTTGCAGTTAGCCGGCTGTGCGCCGGGGCTGTTCTCTAAAAGTTAGCCTTAGTTCTCTTAGAGATACTAAGTGTAGCTCAAGTAGCTAGGCTGATGCACGGAGTTCCTTCCGGCAGTCTGGTTGCAACCTGAAGACCCGACTAGACCGCTCTGACTTAGATTATCCGATCTAAATCAGAGCGGATAGTTTTTGGAGGTGGCTAATAACAAAAGTATTTACTTAAAACATAAAATCAGCATCTATGCAATCTTCATAATAGATGCAGTACAAATACTAGTAGCACCCTGAAAGCTAAAAAGTAACTAATATTACAACAAGAGGAGTTGAATATGGCGCAGCTACTCACGCAGACGGAAATTCAAGAAAAAGTAAGTGGGCTTTCAGGCTGGACTGTTGAAGGATCTAAATTAAAGACTACGCGTACTTTTAAAGATTTTATTCAAGCAATTGAGTTTGTTAACAAATTAGTGGAACCTTCTGAGTCCGCAGGACATCATCCTGATATAGAGATTTCCTATAACAAAGTGAAAATCCAATTAACCACACATGACTCAGGTGGTTTAACACCAAAAGATTTTCATCTAGCAGAGGTAATTTCCCAAATTAACTGACCTGAAAAAATACTGGAGGCAGAAGCGGAAAAACTAATTTTTATGCATTCTGGTGTACGTAGTTCATACTTACTACTTAAGTAAATAGGAATTTAGTAAATTCTCTAAAGCTACTCCCAGAAGAAATATATTAGGTTAAGGGTGTGACAGTTGTTTTGGCGATCGCTGTGATGTTGTCATCTGCCTGAGATGTTTTATAATGATATGCTATAAAGGTGTGTTTTTGCATAAGTTAATTCCATCAATATTTAACATCAAGTTAATCGGTGATTAGCTTTGCAAAAACTAGAATTGTAGTAGTGGCAACTATGCCTCATCGAAAGGCCCTAACGAGATGTCGCATGTTTGAGAATTAGGTGCAACGAAAACAATTATCTATACAAGGTGTGAGGAGAAAAGACAAAATGTCTCATATATTATGGAAATCCCTGGTCGTCAGTCCAGCAGTTTTAGGAGCAACGCTGCTAGTTTCAGCATCAGCAATGGCAGCTCCCAATACTACAAAAGAAGTATCTGCAGCTGATAAACAAGCAGCAGTTGAAATCGCTCCCAAGGCAGCAGAAATCATCGCGCAAGCTGCCCCAAGCAGCGATGATGCCAAAGTTTTAGATCAAGTTAACCGCTACAGCAAAGAAGGTAGCAGTAACTCTCAAGCTCAAGTGACATCGGTTTCACAATTCTCCGATGTGCAACCAACTGACTGGGCTTTCCAAGCATTGCAATCGTTGGTTGAGCGCTATGGTTGTATCGCAGGTTATCCAAATGGTACTTATCGCGGTAACCGTGCTTTAACCCGTTATGAATTTGCGGCTGGTTTGAATGCTTGTTTAGACCGTGTTAACGAATTGATTGCCACAGCAACAGCTGATTTGGTAACCAAGCAAGATTTAGCCACCTTACAAAGGTTACAAGAAGAATTTTCTGCAGAACTAGCAACCTTACGCGGTCGCGTTGATTCTTTAGAAGCACGTACTGCTGAATTGGAAGCCAATCAGTTCTCCACTACCACCAAGCTAGTCGGTGAAGCTATTTTTGCTGTGAGCGATGCTTTTGGTGGCAGAACAGGTGATGCTAACAATACTGTATTCCAAGACAGAGTTCGTTTAGCGTTGGAAACCAGCTTCACTGGTAGAGACAAGTTAACAACTCGTCTAGCTGCTGGTAATGCTTCCGCTTTCTCCTTGAGAGACCAAGCTAATACTATTCTGAATACCCCACTGAATGGTACCAGAGAAGGAACTCAAACCTATCAAGTTGGTAGCACTGGTAATAATGGTGTGAGAATTGATAGATTAACCTATGAAGCTCCCATTGGGCCAGCTCAAGTTTATCTTGCTGCTAGTGGCGGTCGTCATGACCACTATGCGGCTGTTAACAATCCTTATTTCCATGATGGAGATGACGGTGGTAACGGAGCTTTAACTACCTTTGCTTCTGAAAGCCCCATCTATCGGATTGGTGGTGGTGCTGGTATCGCGGTTAATCTACCCTTTAGCAGCGGTGGCAGTATATTTAAGCCCAGCTCCATTACCTTAGGTTACTTAGCTTCAGATGCCAATAACCCTGGTAACAATACAGGTTTATTCAATGGTAGCTATGCTGCTTTAGGACAGTTGAACTTTGCAGTAGGCGATCGCTTGGCATTGGCTGCTACCTATGTCCACGGTTATCATGCTGCTGGTACTGCCCTATTTGATTCTGGTGCTGGTCTGAATGGCAACAATGGTCTAACAGGTGGTGTTGTTGGTACTGGTCAAGCCAACTATCTCGGCAACACGCTTGTACAAACCGCAGCTAACAGTAACTCTTATGGCGTTTCTGCAGCATTTAGACCCAGTAACAACTTGTCACTGAGCGGCTTCGTCACTTACCACGATGTTAATGGCGTAGGTGCTGGAGACGACTTTGAGGCTTGGAGTTATGGTGGTGGTATAGCTCTACCTGACTTTGGTAAGAGAGGTAACGTATTGGGTATTTTCGCAGGTGCTGAACCTTATGCACGTAACCGTGTAACACCTGGTGGATACAGTGGTGGTAATGCACCAATCCACGTTGAAGGTTTCTACAAATATCGTGTATCTGATAATATCTCCGTTACACCTGGTGTTATCTGGTTGAGAGCTCCTGGACAAAACAATGCCGAAGAAAATGCATTCATCGGTACACTCAGAACCACCTTTACCTTCTAGAAGCTGGCTCCAGGGTCAATAATTAAACCAATAAAATCGAAACTCGATTATCCCCCACCTTTTGGTGGGGTTTTTTATTTTCAGTAGCAGTGGCACACAAACACCAGTGAGTAACCGGAGTATACTAAGAAAAGTATGAAGTATGAAAAATCTTGATCCTTCATACTTTATTCTTCATTCTTAATTGCTGCTTGTGGAAATATCTTGTAAGTCTGAATACGCAATTCTTGCCTTATTAGAAATGGCAACTCATTATCAAAGCGGTGAACCGATGCAAATTCGACAGATTGCAGCACAACAAAACATCCCCGATCGCTATCTGGAACAGCTGTTAGCAACCTTAAGGCGCGGAGGTATAATCAAAAGTCAGCGAGGGTCTAAAGGTGGCTATCTCTTAGCACGAGAACCAAGGAGAATTAGCATCTTTGAGGTTTTGGAGTGCTTAGAAGGGTTAGATGTGCGAACCGATCAAGATGACATCAAACCCAGAACTGTAGACAGTTTTGTTGTGGAAGAAATCTGGCAAGAAGCTTGTCAGGCGGCAAACTCAGTGTTTCAAAACTACACGCTTCAGGATCTTTGCGAAAAAAGAGATTCTCGGCGGCAGTTGGATATCATGTACTACATTTAGTCAACAATTGAAACTCAGAAGTTAAAAGAAACATCGCTCTTGACTGTTGACCCTTGACCCTTGACTAATAAACTAAGGATAAAAACTAATTATGCGAATTGCTACTAACATAACAGAACTCGTCGGCCGTACACCCTTAGTGCAGTTGAATCGTATTCCTCAAGCAGAAGGTTGCGTGGCACGAATTGTAGTGAAATTAGAAAGTATGAACCCATCGGCATCAGTAAAAGACCGGATTGGGGTAAGTATGATTAGTGCTGCCGAAAAGGAAGGTCTGATTAATCCTGACAAAACAGTATTGGTAGAACCAACTTCCGGAAATACTGGTATCGCTTTAGCAATGGCTGCTGCTGCTAAGGGTTATCGGTTAATTTTGACAATGCCCGACACGATGAGTGGCGAAAGACGGGCAATGTTGCGAGCTTATGGGGCAGAACTAGAATTGACACCAGGAATTGAAGGCATGAGTGGGGCAATTCGTCGGGCGCAGGAAATAGTGAATAAAACACCCCATGCTTATATGTTGCAACAGTTCCGCAATCCCGCAAATGCGAAAATCCACCAAGAAACTACCGCAGCAGAAATCTGGGAAGATACTGACGGACAGGTAGATATGATTGTCGCCGGAGTAGGCACAGGTGGTACGATCACAGGTGTAGCAAAAATTATCAAAGCACGCAAACCCAGTTTTCAAGCGATCGCAGTTGAACCCAGTAATAGCCCAGTATTATCTGGTGGGAAACCAGGAGCACATAAAATTCAGGGAATTGGTGCTGGTTTTATTCCCCAAGTACTGAAGCTAGAATTGATTGATGAAGTGATTACAGTCACCGATGAAGAAGCGATCGCCTATGGTCGGCGTTTAGCTAGAGAAGAAGGCTTACTCTCTGGCATTTCCAGTGGTGCAGCCTTATGTGCTGCAGTTCGCGTTGCCCAACGACCAGAAAACGAGGGGCGTTTAATTGTAGTCATTCAGCCAAGTTTTGGAGAAAGGTACTTAACGACACCATTGTTTCAAGATTTGGAGGACAGAGTAGCAGCTAGCATCAGCTAGCTATAAATTGGATTGATGGCCGATTCTAACCACTACGAAATTCTCAAAGTTAGTCCCAATGCTAGCCAGGCGGAGATTAAGCAAGCTTATCGCCGCCTGGTAAAACTATTTCATCCTGACAGCAATCAGGAAACAGCAGATAAAGAGCAGATTATCCGCATTAATGCGGCTTATGAAGTTTTAGGCGATAGCCAAACCCGCTTAAACTACGACGAACAACTCAAAAATAGTGCCCAGAAATTAAATAGCCGCCAACAGCGGACAGCATCAGCACAGAAGCATTACCAAGCTACAAGGAAAACCGGAAAAGATGCTGATGAACAAGTTGAAGAGTGGTTGCGCCTAGTTTATCAACCAGTCAAACGTATACTTGCTTACATCCTCAATTCTTTAGAAGAGCAAATTGATGAATTAGCCGCAGATCCCTTTGATGACGAATTATTAGAAGAATTTCAAGAGTATTTAGATAGTTGTCGCCAGGATTTCAAGCAAGCACAAACTACCTTTCGTTCTCTACCCAATCCTCCCAGTTTAGCCAGAACTGCGGCCCATCTTTACTACAGTCTCAATCAAGTTGGTGATGGTTTAGAAGAGTTGGCTTATTTTCCTCTGAACTATGATGATCGCTACTTGCACACAGGACAAGAGATGTTTCGCATAGCTAGGAAATTATTTTACGAAGTGCAAGCTTCGGTGAAGCAATACACCTAGAATATCTTCTGGAAACGCGATCGCAGTAGCAAAGCATCCATATTAAAAATTCCCAGTCTGGCATTCAGGAATTTAATAGATATAGATATTATTCCCGTCGCTACAGATAAAGAATTTAGTTTATGCTGGATATAGAGAAAGATTAAGAAATTTTAAATTTTGCTCCCAGTGTACTCATGCAATGTATCGTAAATCGCCGCGCTCAGTTTTCGGCAAGTCATCGCTATTGGTTGCCCGAACTGAGTGAAGCTGAGAACACTCAGCAATTTGGTGCTTGCTCTAGATTTCCAGGACACGGGCATAATTATGTCTTATTTATTTCCCTGATTGGGGAATTAGATGAATATGGCATGGTATTGAACTTGTCTGATGTGAAACAAGTAATCAAGCGGGAAGTTACCAGCCAACTGGACTTTTCTTATCTCAATGATGTGTGGCCAGATTTTCAAGAAACTCTACCCACAACTGAGAATATTGCACGGGTTATCTGGCAGAGGTTAGCACCCCACTTGCCTTTAGTCCGCGTACAGTTATTTGAACATCCTGAACTTTGGGCAGATTATATGGGAAACTCAATGGAAGCCTACCTCACTGTTAGCACTCACTTTAGCGCCGCCCATCGGCTAGCTCACCCTAATTTAAGTAACGAAGAAAATGCAGAGATTTATGGTAAGTGTGCGCGTACCCACGGACATGGGCACAATTACCATTTAGAAGTCACCGTGAAAGGGGAAATCGATCAACGCACAGGTATGATTGTGGATTTGGGCGCGTTGAATCAGGTGATAGAAGATTACGTAGTAGAACCATTCGATCACACCTTTTTAAACAAAGATATTCCCTACTTTGGTGAAGTTGTACCAACTGCTGAGAACATCGCACTTTACATTAGTAATTTATTGCGATCGCCTGTGCAAAAATTAGGAGCCAAGCTGCACAAAGTGAAGCTGATTGAAAGCCCAAATAACTCTTGTGAAATTTACTGTACTGATGCGGAATCTAATTCTGTGAGTGCAAATGCAAATCAGCCTATGTTAGCGGGTGTTTAATAATTAAAAATTGGTAATTGGTAAGAGATTTTTTCTTTCACCCATTACCAACTCTTCATCTTTAAAAATAACGTCGCTGGGCTGAACGTCGCAAATAAATATAAATTAACCAGGCTATAGTTGCGAAGATTAAGTTAATTGCAAACCTCGTCACTGTATACCACAAGATATCAGGGTAAAAAAGCTGTGACCAACTCAGGTAACTAAGCTTTTGAGCTAGGAGAAATAAGGCAAAAATCGCATTACCACCTAACATCAGCGCAAATATTACTAAACCTCTTTGCCAGTAACGATGTTGGCTTGTTCTACCAGAAATCAAATTGATTGGGCGTTTACCTTCGACTCTTCGCAGTAATTGTTCCATTCGCCAAAACATCCACAACAGAAATGGAAATAAGCCATAGTTGAGAATAAGTAATGGCCATGAATAACGCCCCGTATTAGATAAAACATTAACTATGGCATGGCAAACCACAGAATTTAGCCAAGCCAAAAACAGTAAATTTCGGTTGTGGCTGAAATGCATCGCCAAAGCATAGCCCCAAGGGGCAGAAAACAAAGCATGAACTGGCGTACCAATAATCCGGGTAAGAATTGATGCTGTGTTGTTGAATAGATAAACACAGTTTTCTTGAGCAGTAAATCCTAAAGCAACAGCTATGGTAAAAATAAACACCGTACTAGGGCGCAATCGATACCTGCGTTGCAGATAGTGGCTTGGGGCAATCACTGCTACTAACTTACAACCTTCTTCAATCGGCCCAATTTCCACAAGTTGCCGTAAAGCAATACCAACAAGCGAGTAGTTCATTTGTCGCCAGTTAATAACCCAATTAGCTACAGTTTCAAAAACCATTTCTAAGCCGAGGGCAACAAAACCAGAGATTCCCCCCAAGATAAATAACAGCAGCAACTTTAACAGTGGTGGGGGCGTGGAAATACGGTAATGGTAGTAAGCAAGTAGCAGTATTGGTGGAATGACTGCCCACAGGACAAGTAAAAAATCAGCCACGTACCTGAGCAATAACAGTACGGTGACGAGGGCTATTGCTAGAAATTGTTGGAGTCTGGAAACCTGCTTCCACTAAAGCTTGTTCAATATCTAAGCTGAAATATTCATCTAGATAAGGTTCAGTACTTTTCAGCAGCGTCAAAATGTAAGGTGGCATTTTCACAAAAGCTTTTGCTTTGGGGTTCATATCCATAATTGCCAAATGACCACCTGGACGTAGTAAACGCCGCGCCTCTGCAAAAATTTGCTTAGTAGGCGCTTGGGGTAATTCATGGCAAACCAGAAAAATCGAAACTAAATCAAAAGCAGCATTTGGTAATCCGGTAGCTTCAGCTGGCGCATGAACCCAGTTAATATTTGCTTGACGTTGCTGTGAACGATATTCGGCCACTGCTAAAAAATAGGGAGATAAATCTAAACCTGTAATCTTAGCTTGGGGATAAAGCGCTTGTAAGGCAAAGGTACTCATACCCACACTACACCCAATATCTAAGATGTCTTGTGGTGGGTTGGGAAGTTGGTTTTTAAGAATATCGTGGTAATTTTGGCGCAGTTGCACATCACCTTGAGCTTCTGCACCTTGCCAAATTTTAGCGTGAACAGCATAAGCCGCAGGTTCTACCTCAAACGCTGCTTTCCAGCTCATATTTCCAGTTTCGTAGGCGTGGAATGAGGTGAGGTAATAGTCAGGGTAAGAAATCTGGGGATTTTCTACTTTCGCTAAATCTTTTGTCCAATCACGTGCTTGAAGTTGCTGTACTTCTTTTGTCCAAGGTACGCCCATTTTCTCAGCACGTTTAATCATCATCTGTCTGGCTTGATGCTTGGCTAAGTTGGCTAAAGGCTTGATAGCCAATACACCATTGACCAAGCGGGAAGCTAAACCAGGAGCATTATCTACAGCAGCAGTCATAGATCAATTTACGTTCAATTGCCTTTTTAACTTATGACATACTTGCTGACGGCCAGTCTAGCAACAGATGCAATTGTATAACTGCATTAAGCGACGCTGGAATGCAAAATATAACTTTATCAAATATATGAATCTGCGACTGGTAAGATACCAATATTTACAACAATCAGTTTTATCTACTCCGGCACGTGATGCCATTTTTACAAAACTATAACCAACTTTGAGATAGTATCAACAAAAAATATGGTAAGAGCAAGAAGACGAACCAGCAGTTTTTTAAAAGATTTGGCAAGAGATGCGTTACGCTGACGCTAACGCATCCTACGTGAATTTAAATAATCAAATAGGAGTTCTATTTTGTGTCAAATTATTAGTTAAATTGTTTCTGGATCGATATTTAATTCTCGCAGTTTAGCTGCTAATTTATCTGCAGTTTCTTCTGGGGTTGGTACTAGCTTGCCTGTCGGGGTAAAAAGTCTTAATAGTCCTTGCTCAATTCCTAAATATAAACCAAGCTGCTGACTCCATAAATGTCCTTGCTGATTTGGTTCTAGAGGTTGATATTGACAATCTACTAAATGAAAACCTGCAAATTCTAGTGTGTATGGATCAAACCAAAAATAGTCAGGGGTGCGAAAGGTATCTTGATAAATCTTTTTCTTTAATTCTTTGTCTGTACTTGCTGTTGATTCCGAGAGAATTTCCAGAATAAAGTTAGGATAGTTACCATCTTCTTCCCACACTACCCAACTTTTGCGGGTTTTGCGTTCAGTATTGAGTACCACAAAAAAATCAGGGCCGCGGAAGCTCTCAGTTTTCAGTTTTTTCCAGCTGTAATAAATAGTAAGATTGCCAGCAGCGTAGAAATCTGTTCTGTCTCGCCACAACCATTCAAGACATTTAAGTAAAAGAATTATTTGCTCTAGATGCAGTTCTGTTTCCAAAGGAGGCTCATCGCTATATAAGTCACCTGGCGGAAAAATAACATCCTCTTGGGTGTCCTGGGTAGCATCTAATTCTTTGGCGAGAGACATGGCTGAGGCTATGGCTATTTATGGGTTTATTTTAACGTTAGGGATTGGGGACAAATCAATTCAAAATTCAAAATTCGTCTTGAAAAGTTTGCTCAAGTCGGGAAACCCGCCCACGCAACTTTTCGCAAAATTCAAAATTAAAGAACTCCTGTGAATTGGGGAGATGAGGGAGATGGGCGAGATGAGGAAGGAGGGGAGAAATTGCCATTACCAATTACCAATTACCCATTACCCATTCCCCCTTCCCCTATTTTGCCGTTTTCGGTTTAAGTGCCAACAACATTTCTACTTGACTGGTGGATTTATCTGGACTGGTAGCAGTCACACCCAAACCCCGAATAGAAGTGAGAATGGCGTTGGCTTCAGGTGGTAGGGGTTTGGCTGCGGCGAAGCGATTTACTACAGTCATGGTTTTATCCATATCTATGTAAAAGTAGCCGCCATTGGGTTTTTGCAAAGTACCAGTTACAGCTTTAAAAGTTTCGCTACCGTCTAGAGATTGGTTTTTCTTAGTTGCGATCGCATCGCCAACTGGGCCACCAATAGCTATAAATACGGTATCTTGATCTAACCAGCCATGAGATAGTAAAGCACCTTGTTGTGGTACTTGCCATTCGGTGACGTTTTTACCATCAATAGTTCTTTGAGCAACTGTGACTAGTTGCTTTTTGATCAAGTCATCGAGTTTGCTGAGAGTGGCTTCGGCTGTTTTGCGATCGCTAGTATCAAATAAGAATGCTCCACCAAAACCCACGCTGGCTAAAATACCTTGATTAGCAGGAATCGCACCTAAAGCAAATTCCCCATCCATCCAGCCGAGAACTTCTTTATCTAAGTCCAAATTAGCGACTGATTTGAGTTGTTGGCGTACCTGTGCCACGGCTTGGTTAAATTCAGGGTAATCTTTGGACTGTTCTATTAAAGTTGTCCAAGTTTTGCTAATCCCTTGTCCACTAATTAAAGCAAAGGTTTCGGCAGGAAATTCCCCTACGATTTTGGCAGCAGTATTTTGATATTGGAATTTGTTGAGTTGGGAATCTAAATTAGCGATCGCTTTGACTCGCAAGCCTGCATCATCAACACCCACACCCGCCACCATCGATTTTACTTGCTGCAACTGCTTGAGGGTTTGGGGCGGTAATTGTGTACCTTGGGGATTAGCGGCTGCTAACTGTTGGATCATCCCCGCATAGTCAGGTATATAAATTTGTGCCAGGGTATTTTTGACATCTACACCTTTGCTCAGAATATTGCTGGCACCTTCTTTTGTGGCAAAGGAAGGTTGTCCTTTATAAGTATCAATTGCCTGTTCAATTGTTGGTTTTTCGGGAGATAAAAGTAATTGGCTATTATTTAAAACTACGGTATAGGTTGGTTTGCCTTTATCTGTGGCTTCTGTAATTTTTTCGCCTTTATATTCAATTTCTTGAAATGTAATACCTTTTTGCGCTTTTAATTTATTGCCAAAATTTAAAGCGCCGATTTTGTCTTTGATTCCCACTACCAGCAGCATCTTTGGTTCTGCTTGTAACTTGGTAGGTTTATTGGGTGCGCCAGTAGGAGGAGTAAATTGTGCGGGTTTAACGGGATTTGGTGGTAAGACAGCCATCATCACACCACCCACCCAAGGTTTTATGTCGTTTTCATAAGAAATGTTAGTATCTTTTAACAGATCTTGATTGAATGACTCTAAACCTTTGGCAACTAGCTGTTGTGCTTCGGGGGTGCCAAACTGCTGTAACTTCGCCCAAACTTGGGGATCGGTGGTAATGTAAGTTGCCATTAAGGCTGTAGAAGGTACTACCTTAGCGCTGCCTAAAGCACCTGCGCTATCGCCTGCAGGGCCTCCCTTAAAATACATATAGGCAGCTATACCCCCTGTGATCACTACAGCTGCACCAATAGTGGGAATTAAAAACTTTGATTTACTTTCAGGCATTGATTAGATCCTCGTTTCCCCAATTGTTATGGAGGCTAGTAAAAACGTCATTGTAGAGTTTTCGGAATTATTAATAAGTTGTACTAATTTAGCGGTATTTACTGACAAAACTAGTATTACTATACACTAAGGGTTTTAGGTTACTCCAAGAATTACTACAACATAATGACAAACAAATCCGTAAATAGTATGTTGTTTAACTTAAAAAAATAGCTTGGTCAACAGCAGCAAGTTATCCTAAGTTATAGAAATACTTGGGAGTATTTGTACTTAAGGGGTATCTGTCAAGAAGAGACTCTTGACTGAATACCAAGAAGTACAAGAGATCAACTGACATCAGGGAAAGCATATAAGGGAGAAACAAGGGCAAGATGAAAAATTTGTAATTCTTAATTGATAATTCATGAGAGAGTGTCAGGTAAAAATTTAGACGGCACCTGAAACTGTGCGGACTAAAAAATTTTGGGCTTGTCGCTATTTTGTGAATTACGAATTATGAATTAGTTATTAAACCCAGAAAAGCGTTCTTCCAGACTGCTGAGTTGATTGGGGAAGACACCCAATTTCACTATTTTTTTCACTACATCCAGCTAGACTTATCAGGATATAAGGTCAACAAGCATCAATGTCCAATTTTTATTTTGATACAGAAAATAACGGTCACAGATCTTTTGAGTTACCAGGGGCTAAACCTCATTACAATCCCGATCGCCCTGGACAAGTAGAGCATATTTTTTTAGATCTAAGTTTGGATATTTCTCACCAAAGTTACTCTGGTAATTGTAGTATTCGTCTTTTACCCGTCCGGAGTGGCATTGAAAGTTTGACTTTAGATGCTGTCAACCTGAATATTAAATATGTACAGGTAGACGAAGTAGAGCAAGAGTTTGACTACGATGGTGAAAAGCTAGTCATTAAACTTTCTAGCCCCACTCAGATAGGTAAACGGATAATAATTGCGATCGCCTATGCGGTGGAAAAACCCCAACGCGGGATTTACTTTATTCAACCAGATAAACATTACCCCAAAAAGCCTACCCAAGTTTGGACACAAGGAGAAGACGAAGATTCTCGCTTTTGGTTTCCCTGTTTTGACTATCCCGGACAACTTTCTACATCAGAAATTCGGGTGCGTGTTCCTAAACCTCTAGTAGCAATTTCCAATGGTGAATTGATTCGCACAGAGGAAGACGGTAAAGAGAAAATCTACCATTGGTCACAGCAGCAAATTCATCCTACCTATTTAATGACTTTGGCGATTGGTGACTTTGCTGAAATTAGTGATGAATGGCAAAGTAAACCTGTTACCTACTATGTAGAAAAAGGTAGGGAAGAAGATGCGAAACGCAGCATGGGCAAAACCCCCCGCATGATTGAATTTTTAAGTGAAAAGTATGGTTATGTCTATCCTTTTCCAAAATATGCCCAAGTGTGCGTTGATGACTTCATTTTCGGTGGGATGGAAAATACCTCAGCAACGCTATTAACTGATCGCTGCTTATTAGATGAACGCGCTGCTTTAGATAATCGCAATACCGAAAGTTTAGTTGTTCACGAACTAGCACACCAATGGTTTGGTGACTTACTAGTAATTAAACATTGGTCTCATGCTTGGATTAAAGAAGGTATGGCTTCTTATTCTGAAGTTATGTGGACAGAACATGAATATAGTAGCCAGGAAGCAGCATACTATCGATTATTAGAAGCGCGGAGTTACTTTAGCGAAGATAGCGGTAGATACCGCCGTCCAATGGTAACTCATGTTTACCGCGAAGCAATTGAACTTTATGACCGCCATATTTACGAAAAAGGGTCTTGTGTTTATCACATGATTCGGGCGGAATTAGGTGACGAATTGTTTTGGCCAGCAATTCATACATTTGTTCAGGATAATGCCCACAAAACTGTCGAAACAATAGACTTATTACGGGCTATTGAAAAAGCTACAGGACGAAATCTTACCTTTCTTTTCGACCAGTATGTTTATCGTGGCGGTCATCCTGATTTTAAAGTCGCTTACGCTTGGGATGGAGATGCTAGTTTAGCAAAAGTTACTGTCACACAAACCCAAGCTCAAAATAATAACAGTAAAGAGTTATTTGACCTGAGAATTCCTATTGGGTTTGGTTATAGCGAATCAGGAGAATCGCCACAACTAAAAACTTTTACTGTGAGGGTAAATGAAAGAGAACAAAGTTTCTACTTTCCATTAGAAACTAAGCCTCAATTTATCAGCTTTGATGTGGGGAATAATTATCTCAAAACTGTAACTTTGGAATATCCCATTCCCGAATTAAAAGCACAGTTAGAATTTGACCCCGATCCCCTCTCCCGCATTTATGCAGCTGAAGCTTTAGCGAAAAAAGGTAGCTTAGAAGCAACTAAAACATTATCTGCGGCTTTGAAAAACGATCCATTTTGGGGTGTGCGTGTTGAAGTTGCTAAACAACTAGCCGAAATCAAATTGGATCAAGCCTTTGATGGTTTAGTCGTTGGTTTAGAAGATAAAAGTCCTTATGTGCGTCGTGCGGTTGTCGATGCGCTAGCTAAAATCAAAACCACCGAAAGCTATAAAGCTTTGAAAGGCTTAGTTCAAGATGGCGATCGCAGTTACTATGTAGAATCAGCAGCTTGTCGTGCAATTGGCGCGATCGCCTCAGTTAACCTAGACGAAAAACCCAAAGAAGAAAAGGTACTCAAACTTCTCAAGTCGGTTTTAGAAGAAAGAAGCGGCTGGAATGAAGTAGTTCGCAGTGGTGCGATCGCAGGTTTAGCAGAACTCAAAACCTCCGAAGCAGCTTTAAACTTGTTGCTGGAATACACCAAACCTGGCGTACCCCAAGCCTTACGTTTGGCGACAATCCGCGCTTTAGGTAAAATTTCCGTTGGTCAAACTCCAGTCAATTTAGAACGAATTTTAGAAAGATTAGGAGAACTAGCCAAAGAAAGCTTCTTTTTAACCCAAGTCGCAGTCGTCACCGCATTAGGACAAATGGAAACACCCAAAGCCATCGGAATTTTGCGATCTCTAGCCGATCAAACTCCAGATGGACGTGTCCGTCGCTATGCTGATGAAGAAATTACGCGAGTACAAAGCAATATTGGTACAGACAATGCGCTGCGGACTTTGCGTGAAGAACTCGATCAACTCAAACAGCAAAATCAAGAATTGAGAAGTCGCTTAGAAAATTTGGAGGCTAAATCTCAGAGTCCTGCATCATAGTTGAGCAGGCGATATTCCAATCGTTGATTTAAGAGTGGGGAAGTTTTTTTGTGATCAGCTTCCCTACTTTTTATTATTACGCTTAATTTTCCAAGCATTATTACTGAGGTTTAAGTGTAGAAATAGGCTGTAATTTGGATTTATTTATACCAAATTATTAAGGTATTTTGTGTTAAATCAAGCCTCAGACAGTAACTTTATTGCTTTGAATGTATCGTCTGAAGTTAAGTTTTTACCTACTCTAAATATACTGAGTCTATCTGAAGTTTCACCTGTAGGGGAGATTTGGGATAAGCACCGAGCCAATGCTGATAAAGTTTCCGAATATTATGCTCAAGCAGGCGAAGGTATCTTTAATCGTTATGCTTGGCGAGTAAAAATGTGTTCCGAGTGGCTGGAGTTTCAATTATGCACCGAAGAAACGGAAGGGATTGTCCAGTTCAAACTCTCAGATGCCAAATTTTGTAGAGTTCGTCACTGTCCAGTTTGTCAGTGGCGGCGATCGCTAATGTGGAAAGCAAAGGCTTATAAGATTCTTCCACAAGTAGTTATCGATTATCCCAAGTACCGTTGGCTATTTGTGACTTTGACAGTTAAGAATTGCCAAATTGAGGAACTCAGGGAAACGTTGGATTGGATGAATAAAGGTTTTAAACGATTAACTGAATTAAAGGTATGGCCTGCTAAAGGTTGGGTAAAATCTATAGAAGTGACTAAAGGTAGAGATGGAGCCTCAGCACACCCACATTTACACATTTTGGCAATGGTGCAACCTTCCTACTTTAGTCATGGCTATCTTTCCCATGCAAAGTGGGTAGCATTGTGGCAAAAATCTTTAAGAATTGATTACCAACCAATTACTCATATTAGTGCGATCGCAAAGCATCATGATCCTAAAATACTGATCCCAGAAATTCTGAAGTATCAAGTTAAAGAGTCAGACTTAATCGGTGATAGAGAATGGTTTTTAGAGTTAAACCGTCAGCTACATAAAACTAGAGCGATCGCTGTTGGGGGTATACTCAGGCAGTATATGCAGGAATTAGAGGAGAACTACCAAAACCTCATTGATAAAAGTGAAGAGAAAGATGAGGTTGATCGCAGAACTTTGTCTTTCAGATGGGAACGGAAGTCAAAGAAGTTCAATAAAGAGTGATATCAGAGATGCTGTTTCATCAATAAAATCAATACCAGCAAAAGGTTACAGAGATTTAGAACCGTAGATACTGAGGTTTTATCTTACGGAAAGTTAATGACCAGCGGTGAGATTTGACGGGTAGCAGTTCATGGGGAATAGCGGAATTAAAGCTGATGACCTGACCATCTTCAAGGTGATGTTCTTGATTATCAATACACAAAGTCGCACATCCAATATTAACCAATACTAATTGTGGCTCGAAAACAGAGTGATCGCGGTGCTGTGTCATATAACCACCTGGATAATAATGACAGAGTAAGGCACAATCCCATCCTGGGAGAATAAGATTGCCTAGTCGATTAACCTTTTCATCCCAATGCCCTTTCTTAATAATTGGATTAGGTTTTAGTATGACTTCATAACCAAACCATTTATGGGTGCGACTGGAAACGTAATTGCTAGAAAGCATTTGCTGGGTTAGAGATTGATTATTGCACCAGTCATGAAGACTCTGCAAATCGCTACAAATATATCCATTTGTTGTCATTAAAGACATAGTTATCTCCTAGAAATTAAATTCATTCACATGAAATGCCAAACAAAATAGCTCCCAGCAACTTAATGAGTAGATTGGGAGTCAACATCATTTCGCATTTCATAAATTTTGGGGTGTTAGCCCCTTCGCCTTTTTTACAACCCGAAGGGAATAGATAATACACACCTTCGGTCATAGCGAAGTATTTAGAAAAACGGTTTTCCGAGATTTTATACACCTCACAGACAACCCGAAGGGTACACTAAAGCACACCTTCGGGCACAGCGAAGTATTTAGAAAAAGGGCATTTTTCATCCTAATTTCTTAGGCGTTAGCCTCCGGGAATTTAAGATTTGACCAATGGAAGTCAATAAAAAACCCCAGACAATCAAAGAATGACTGGGGTATATTTCTTACCTTTTCTCGAAACTAGGAAATAACGTCGATACGCAAGCTATGCAAAATGTTTTAATTTTATCCGATGATTATTGCTAACCTAGCGAAACTCATTGGAATTTTTAATGGTGTTATTAGGAACAGAATAGGAAATATCGAGTTTTTGTTTTTTAATTTTCTTGACAGGAACTCTCACCAAATAATAAGCACCTTTGCTAGCAATATGCTTGTATTCTTCAGGTTGCAAGTCCATTGCTAAAAATCTGTCTTTTTCAGCTAGCAGTAGTAAAGAATTAAGCTTGGCTGGTTGAGCATTTTGTTTGTGAATATAGTCTACAACTTCTGGTGCAGATGAAATGTAATTGACTGTTTTATGGCTGTAAAACACAACACTAGGCTTTTTGAAACCCAGCATAATTAATTCTTCTTTTGGTTGTTCTACCTGGGCAGCGATTGTAGCTAATTCTCGTAAAGGTTGCTGACGCTGCTGATCCATGACAAACAAAGTAGGCATCAAAACAACTGTAAAAAATATCACAAACCCTAACAGGTTAGCAGTGATAATCCATTGCCAACGGCGAGTTAGGGTAAACGCGGCAATCATGATGGCTACCAATAGCCAAATCATCCCCCCGATCGCTGGTAAACCCATCTGTTGAATCGACTGATACAACTCAGGTGCAGCAGGATCGTAACCTACTAACTGGGCGAGGTGAAATAATGCTGCAGCGACCGCAGATAAAAAGATGACATTTACCCAGCTACTCCAAACAAAAGATTTCGAGGCGATGACAGATTTGTTATTGTCGGCTTCTGGTTCTGGGATCAAGTCACTCCATAATAGTGCCACCATAATCGCCGCAGCTGGCATTAACGGCAATACATAGCTAGGGAGTTTGGTAACAGCGATGGTGAAAAAGCCAAAAACCCCTAGAAACCAAATGCAAGCAAATAAACCTAATTGCTGAGAACGTGCTTGAGAACGCCAGTGCGATCGCTGCCAAAACTTCAGTCGAATCATCGCGGCGGGTAAGTAGACTGAGTATGGAGCAAAGCCTAATAGCACTACTAAAAAGTAAAAATACCAGGGTGCTGAATGTCCATTAACTACTTCTGTGAAGCGTTCTAGATTGTGATACCCAAAGAACGAATTAATATAATTCCAACCATTACGCCAAATCACTAGCGCATACCAGGGAACTGATAATCCTAAAATAATTAGCAACCCCACTAGGGGACGCATTTGCCGCCATACTTCTACTAAGTTGCCTTGGTAGAGAACAAATGCACCGATAATTAATGCTGGTAATACAATTCCTACTGGGCCTTTAGTTAAAATCGCCCCAGCAACTAGCACATAACAAGCCCAGTACCATTTATTACTAGGGAATTGTGAATTCTGTGCGTAACCCAAAAAGAAGCATAGTAAAGCTGATGCGATACACCCAGTCAGCAGCATATCTGAGACACCAATACGTCCCCAAGCAATCATTTCTGGAGTTAGTGCCATGACAGTTGCAGCCAAACCAGCCGTTAAGTAACGGCGAACAGGGCGAGAAACTTGTTCTAACTCATCTTTTCTCGCTAGTGACCAATGTACTGTATAAAAAGCTAAAGCAACTGTCCCCATAGCCGCCAGTGCTGATGGGATTCGCGCCGCCCATTCATTCACACCCAAAATGCCATAAGCGATCGCTTGACACCAATAAATTAACGCTGGTTTATCAAAGCGTGTCTGGGCATTAAAGAAGGGAGTGATCCAATCTCCTGTAACGAACATTTGACGGGAAGCTTCAGCAAACAGTGGTTCGGTTTCATCAACTAAGCCAATGTTGCCTAAATTCCAACCATAAGCTATCCAACCAATCACAATTAACCACAGAACCGATACAGTCACAGCCAGCGCTGGACGCGTAAGTATATTTTTGCACCACTGGCCAACAGTGTGGGGAAGGCTCAATTTCATGTTCATTTGTTATCAGTCAATGCTCAAAAGTCTACAGTCAAACAGCACTTTGTTAATAGTCGTTGACTTGGTAGATTTTGTTCTTGGGAATTGGGCATTGGGCATGGGGCATTGGGCATGGGGTAATTGGTAATGGGTAATTGGTAATTTTCCTTTCCCCCAGTCCCCAGTCCCCAATCCCTACTTACTAAGTACTAGCCGCCATTCTCGGCTTTGAGAATCCCATGCTGGTGAAGATGTTTCCCCGACTACATAAGGCCCCCAGTAGCGCCTTGAACCATCTTGGGCAAAGGCTACGAGAATATCTCCCTTCTCTAGTTTTAAGTTACCGTTAGGCAGAGATAGAAGCAGTCCTTTTTCGCTACCTTCTTGGGGTTCAAAATCCCAATGGGCGGGAATATCTTGCTGAGTTTTGGACGCACCTTTCGCTGCTGACTGTCGTGCTAATAAAGCCAGGCGCACAGGCTGATTGGTTTGATTACTCATCCGCAATTTGCCTTCTCCTGCTTTGATACTTCCAGAAGATTTTTGACTATATGCCAATAGAGAAGTATCTTTATTAGTACTATTTTCTACCGCTTCAGCAGGTATAGTTACTGAAGAAGAAACATTCGTTGAGCTAACGGTTTCATGAGCAAAAGATGAAGAAGAATTGCTGGGTAGTTGAGGCGTTTCATTTGGTTGTGATGAAGTTGAGTTTGGATCTGTAGTTTCAAAAGAAACACTCATGCCAAAGCACCCCACCAGTAACCCTAACAGTCCCAAAGAACAAGCTAGAACAGCAGCGTTACGATACACTGACGTTTTCATATTGATAGTTATTTAGAAATAAGTATTTGTTTAGGCTTGTCCAAATCCTAGCCTATTCTCCGCCAGGGCAATTACTGTAATTGCCTACTATAGAGCCTCTTGAAAGCAAGTTATGCAATGTATCATAAATAGCATTTTCAAGAAACATACTGACAAAAATAATTACCTTGATTCTTTAACGAAAAATCAGGTGTAAGGCTGATTAATCAAGGCTATCTTTTGTTGAGAATGTGAAAAAGCACAAAAAATATAATACATCACTAGCAGATTTCTTCGGAGAAGCGCAAACAGTAATTTTGGTTTTACAAGTAGTGACAGTAACAAAGACTATGGTGACAAACCCCCAGATTGATCTGTGGAATGCACTTCATTTTTCTTAATATTTCACACTACATATTTTAAGATAACTCTGATTGTTAAGGGGTGGAACCCTATATTCAACAATTTTTGGAAAAGTTTTACTTACTTTCTGATGACACCCTGTATAAAATTTCATCAACACTGAAAATCCACTAGATATTTCAATCACTGCTCAAACAAGCTTATGCTAAAACCGATATCCTCTAAAAGAGGAATATTTTATGATTTCTTGACTTTTGGCTTGTGTCCTAACTATGCAAAATACTCGTATAAATAATTTAGTTGATGCTACTGCCAGGCAAATAGGGCTATGGTTTGTTAACCCTTGGCGGCGATTATCGCTACTAATAATTTGTTTTTTGTTTGGTTTCTTTCTCGGATCGGCAATTTCTACCAGTGCGGGACAAAAGGCAGAATTGGATATTTGGGTAGCAGCGGTTTTAGTTGTACTGACAGAAGTCAGTAGCAGAATCTTCTACAGTAGTAACTTTTTCTCAAGGCGATCGCTATGGGTGGAAGCACTAAACTTTCTCAAGGTTGGTTTTACTTACAGCCTGTTTCTGGAAGCATTCAAGCTGGGGTCGTGATTGGGGGGTTGGGGACAAATCAATTCAAAATTCAAAATTCAAAATTCAAAATTAAAGAACTCCTGGGGATGAGGGGGATGAGGGAGACAAACACCCAATGACCAATGACCAATGACCAATGACAAATGACAAATCTTTTGGAATTACGGCAGAAAATGTGGATGAGGTGATTCAAAGGCGATCGCATTTACTCAAATCTATCGAACCAGCTTTTAACCAGTTTTGTAAAACAACGCTGCAAGTGGAACCCCAGGCGATGTTGCATACCCTGTGGGAGTTATGGTTACCTTTGGCAATTAAAATTGCATCCCAGCGTCAAAAGTTGGGACATCCCTTAATTCAAGGAATTTTGGGTGTACAAGGAACTGGTAAAACTACCATGTCCCAAGCGTTAACTTTGATTCTGCAGGAGTTGGGATATCACACTGTCACTTTATCTTTGGATGACTTATACAAAACCTATAGCGATCGCTTAGTTTTATCACAACAAGACCCCCGTTTAATTTGGCGCGGCCCACCGGGAACTCACGATATTGATATAGGCTTAAATTTACTCGATCAGATTCACCAGTCACAAAGTCCAGTTGTGATCCCCCGGTTTGATAAATCTGCTTACAATGGTGCAGGCGATCGCACTACTCCAGAAGTCGCCGCAAATGTCGATATTTTGCTCTTTGAAGGGTGGTTTGTGGGCGTAAGACCAATTGATCCCCAGGCCTTTGATGATGCGCCAGCGCCGATTTTTACAGATGCAGATCGGACGTTTGCCAGGGATATGAATCGTCAGTTAGAGAATTATCTCCCACTTTGGCAGCGGTTAGATAGTTTAATCGTTTTATACCCTACTGATTATCGCTCATCCTTAGTATGGCGCAAACAAGCGGAACAAAAGATGATTGCATCTGGTAAATCGGGAATGAGCGAACAACAGATAGAAGAATTTGTACATTATTTTTGGCGATCGCTGCACCCGGAATTATTCATCACACCTTTGGTTAACTCTCCGCAGTGGGTTGATTTGGTAATTGAAATCAATAGCGATCGCAGTTTTGGCAATATCTATAGCTATAGCAAAGAAAGTTAAATTGGCTTACAGGCAGCAAAACTACCGCTATGCATAAAATATCGGTAATTCAAGCCCTTTCCCCCTTTTTCCCTTTACCTTTTCCCCGTTCTTCAAAGAAGTAGCACAGAAAAAATTTTCCAGCTTTGCGAAAAGTAGTTTAGTGGATGTGGAGATAAACAAAGACAATTACAAAGATGTTAATTAAAGGAATTCGTAATTGAATTAGTTACCTTTGAAAGGTTAACTAAATTCAAGACTACAATCATCAATATTTTGTAGTCTTTCCGTAAATATAAAATTACGAATTCATAATTAACGACTAATTTTGAATTATCTACATAAACACTACTGTCATTCTATTTATAGATATGCAACTAGCTGAAATTGTATCTGCCGAAAAAACAATTCCACTCGAGAATATTGCACAAGACTCTGACCTAAGTAAAGACATCCAAATTAACCTAATTCGCTTAGGATTGCTTGATCCACCTGCTGACGGCAAATTTGGCAGATTTTCCACTAAAGCACTCACAGATTTCCAATCTCTGTTGAAGATTTCCGAAACAGGATTAGGAAAACAAACTGCTGAGGCTTTAATTGAGAAAAAAGAAGCTATTCCTTTAAAGTTGGGCAATGATTTTGCTAGCCGCATCATTAAATATATGCAAAAGCAAAAATACTTTATTGCCGTAGGTAAGCAACAATATAATATTGTTTATGTCGAAGGAGTAAACGCTAACGGTCAACTCAACAGTGATAGCTTTAATCAATGGAACGACAGACGTATTGTCATTGAAATAGCTGCAGGAACACCACAAATTTTAGGGAACTGGTTAGCAACAACAGAACCAGGCGATTATTATACAAAAAATCCTCCCAACCCTAAAGGTGTTGCGCGCATTGCCTTTGGACAATACAATGCTTGGCGAGTTGGCTATCATTATGGCACTACAGGAGTAGAGACACACGAAGCCCTAGAGCAATGTGGGACAATTAGAGTACACCGCGATCGCAACAAAGATGGATTCCGTACTGGCGATCCCATAGATGTAGGTGCTAATTTCTTTATCAATCAACATTGGGGCTATGATAAGAGCTTAGTAGGTACAGCTAGCGCTGGTTGCTTGGTAGGTCAATCTCGCGAAGAACATAAAGACTTCATGCAATTAATTAAGCAAGACCGTCGCTATAAATTAGACCCCAAATATGTCTATTGGACAACTGTAATTCCTGGTGATGATTTAGTGAAAAATTTCCCTGGCTAAGAATAAAGAAGTAGGGTGCGTTACGGCTATGAAAGGATTTGGGACACAGAGACAATGGAATTTAGCCGTAACGCACCGTCGTATAGATGATGCGTTAGGCGCTAGGATAGTTCTTTCGTGAGAAATCATATTGGAAACCAGCGCCTAACGCATCCTACAATAATTTTATTTTTACTTTATAAATAACCTCTTAAGCATAATGTACCATTTCAATGCTTGAATGCGTTACGAAATCAATTCAACTTTTAATAATTGTCAGTTAAAGGCAAAAGGGGAATGGGAAAAGGTGCAAGAAAAAACCTTTAATCCTTCCCCTTTCTCCTGCGGAGACGCTACGCGCGAACACCTTTTCCCCAAACCAAATTCCTAGTTGAAAATCCTTAACCGAGCAGTATTGATTCAACTTCTCGATTGCAGCTTTTGAACTAATTCATAAAATGGTTGCCAATTATCTTCCTGCGCGATTGGTTCCCAAATAGATTCAATTACTGGTCGTAATAAAGCCGTTTTCGGATTAGCAACTGCGAGAGTTGCTGCAATTATATCTATTTGTTCAGGAGCAAAATTGTTTAAAATTTTATGGTACAAAAGACACCAGTTATCAAAAATTGTTGATGCTCCGCTAGCTGGTGCAATATCGGAATCATGTAAAACAAAAGCGGGATCGTTACGCCAGTTGATAGAAAAAGTACGAGCAATTTCAGAGAAAAAGTGATGATAACCGACTTGGCTAGTTTGCAAAAATTCAATTGTCAGTTCTAACAAATCATCAACTTCTGGAACTTGCAACTCATCAAAACCTAACTTTTTCAACATTAACGAGCGATATTCCGCATAATAATATTCTTCAAATTTTGCTAAACCAGAATCCAAATCAGCTTTATCAATTATTGCTTTTAAGGGTTCTTGGAGCATTTCTAGATTCAATCTACAAATACTTGGCTGATGTCCATAACAGTAGCGTCGATAATAATCAAAATAAGCAGCAGTAAAATAGGGATCGTAAGTTGGAATAAAGGCATAGGGGCCATAATCGAAGCTTTCCCCGGTAATTGACATATTGTCAGTATTTAATACTGCATGGCAAAAACCAGCCGCCATCCACTGTGCTACAAGTTCCGCAACTCTTTTAACTAATTCTGCATAAAATAAAGCATATTTATCTGGTTCTGCAGCTAGGTGGCGATAATATTGCTCAATTACATGGTCTAATAATTTTTGAGTTAAATCTGGACGACGCAGATAATGCGATCGCTCAAAAGTGCCAAACCGAATATGAGAACGGCTCATTCTCACCATGACAGATGAACGAGTCGGTGAAGGTTCATCACCCCGCCACAAAGATAAACCAGTTTCAATCATGGTTAAGCAGCGTGAGGTGCGTACACCCAAAGAATGCAAAGCCTCAGCAGCCAAAACTTCCCGCACTCCGCCTTTGAGTGTCAGCATCCCATCGCCGCCACGAGAGTAGGGAGTTCTCCCAGAACCTTTAGTACCAAAATCATATAATTCCCCATCTACACCCCGCACTTGTCCGTAGAGAAAGCCTCTACCATCACCCAAGCCAGAATTATATTCACCAAATTGATAGCCGTGATAACGCAACGCCAATAATGGTTGACGTTCTTGAAATTTACCAAAGGCGTTGATAAAGTCTTCATCGGTGACAGTTTGGGGATTTAACCCCAAATTGGGTAAAACTTCGTCATTACGCCAGCGCAGGATATGTTGCGGAAATTCTGCTGCTGCTACTTCGTCGTAGTAGTCATTCCCCAGAGATTCTAAGGCGGGTTCGTATTTGAGGTGAAGAAAAGGGTTGCGAGAATTTGTTTGGTTGGGAGTTTCAGCCAGAGTCATTAGAAGTAAAGCTTCATTAATTCTTCTCTTAATACTAACTCTGGGCACTAGCATCAGCGTCAGTTCTGCAAGCAGTCCCAATTAAAGAAATTTCACCGCCAAGTATGAAAGTCGAAGCGGGGATTTCTACTCAGCACTATTTAACCAAATACTACTGAAAAAAAAAGTGGGGAATTAGATACAGGTTATCCTCTTCCCCCTTCACCTGGTGTTGCTGAAGCAACTTGGTATGAACACTAATAACTATTACAGTCTGTTGTGGAGCTACTGTGTATCTGATATGGATTTACTATGAAATTTTCGACAACTCATAATTGCACCAATTTCCTAAGATTTTGGCATTTGCCAGTGAGGATTGGTCAGGCTAGTCATAATATGATCTTGCCATTGCCCATTAATTAATAAATAGTCCCTAGCATACCCTTCAACAACAAAACCCAGCTTTTTGAGGACATTACCACTGCGTTGGTTGTGTGGCATATAATTTGCCATAATACGGTGCATATTTAATTCTTGAAAGACATAGTTAGTAGCTGCTTTCAATCCTTCTGTCATATAGCCTTTACCCTGTTCATCTTCTGAGAGGCTATAACCGACATAGCAAAAATAAGCTGCACCTCTGACAAAATTCGTAAAATTAATCGTGCCAATAATTTCTGTAAGGCTGCTTTTGGGATAAATAAATAGTTTTAGGGAGTGTCCATTAATAAATTCTAGTAAATTACCTTCAACTTGATATTGCCAATATTTGACTGTGAAAAAATCGTTAGCCCACTTGGGGTAATATGGGGTAAGATAATCTTTGTTCGTAGTAAAATATTTGAGAATTTGCGGTATATCCTCTTGAATACCGATTCTTAATAACAGGCGATCGCTCGTTATCAATGGTAGTTCTGATTTCATAAACTAGATAACTAACGTGAGTCTTGTCAGTAAATTTTGCAGATGCAGAAGTTTTCATATCCCTTGTGGCTAGGGAAAATTACAAGGGAAACCGGGGAAAGGTTTAAATTTACCATTTTTCCTTTCTCCATTAAGTAAAACATCTTAATGATGTCAGCTGCTGGATGGTTACTTCATGAAATTTGTATAGATAAATGTAATCTAGGTTACAGAAATCGGTGAAAGATTGCACCCAATTAAATTTACCAGCAGTCAGCCTTGCTGTCTTACCCTTTTGTGCTGAAAAAACGCAAATCGATGGATTTATTAAGCTACCAGAGGTGCTGTACTATTGCCGCTAACGCACGAAAAGTTACGGGAGGCGCGTTACGCTATCGCTAACGCACCCTACGCACTCAATACTTGTCGGTTAAGGGCAAAAGGGGAAGGGGAAAAGGGGTAAGAAAAAACCTTTAACCCTTACCCTTTCACCTTTTCCCCAAACAAAATTAAGAGTTGAAAATCCTTAACCGAGCAGTATTGCCTACGCACTTTATCCTTTTTTGTCTGTGAATCTATTGGACAAGCAGAATAATTGATAAGCTGATTTTTAATATCTACAACAGCATAGTGAAAAAGCGATCGCAACTTCAACACAATACGCAACGTAAATTTGTGCGATCGCTTCACCTAAATGCTGTATCTTAGGATATTCAACAAAAAGACAGCTCTTGGTAAATCCAGTCTATTAACTAAGGATAAGTGATGTCGGTGGGAAGAATACGCTACGATTGGCAGGAAGCAGAAATTGAGGCGATATATAATACGCCATTGCTAGAGCTTATTTATCAAGCTGCTAGTGTACATCGCCAATATCATAATCCCAAACAAATTCAAGTCTGTAAGCTAATCTCTATTAAAACTGGGGGTTGTCCAGAAGATTGTAATTATTGCGCGCAATCTTCCCGCTACAAAACAGAGGTAAAAGCACAAGCACTTTTAGAAAAAGAAACTGTAGTTAGCATTGCCCAAAAAGCTAAGGAAACGGGTGTTAGCCGGGTTTGCATGGGTGCAGCTTGGCGTGAGGTAAAGGATAATTCCCAATTTGAAACAGTGCTGGAAATGGTGCAAGATGTCACCTCTATGGGTTTGGAAGTCTGTTGTACCTTGGGGATGCTAACGGCGGATCAAGCCAAGCGTTTAGAAGACGCGGGACTCTATGCTTATAACCATAATTTAGATACTTCGCGGGAACATTACAGCACTATCATCACTACCAGAACTTACGATGATCGCCTGAATACGATTGAAAATGTTCGCCAAACCAATGTTACCGTATGTTCCGGTGGCATACTCGGCTTAGGTGAAACTGCAAGCGATCGCATCGCCATGTTACATACCTTGGCAAATCTCAGTCCTCATCCCGAATCTGTACCCATTAATATTCTCTCCCAAGTCCCAGGCACTCCCTTAGAAAATCAGCCTGATGTTCCTATCTGGGAGATAGTGCGGATGATTGCGACAGCACGTATTATTATGCCAGCTTCTGACGTACGTCTCAGCGCTGGAAGGGCGAGACTTTCCGAAGTCGAACAAGCCTTCTGCTTTATGGCTGGAGCTAATTCTATCTTTTCCAGCGATGACAACAAAATGCTGACAGTGACCACACCATGCCCAGATTACGATAGCGATCGCGAAATGCTCAACCTGCTGGGCTTAGAAATGCGTCCTCCCGCCACTAGAGAAGTTAAGGTGTCAACTCCTGCAACTGTTGGATAATTGATTTTTGCGCTGACAGCCTCTCTGAGGCTAGACAACAGATGAGGCATAGATAATCGTAGGGGCACAAAATATTGTGCCCCTACCCTTGTAATGTATATGCGTACAAAGCCTAACAAACCAGGCTTTCAAGAGAAATTTCCCTTATAGTATCTTGGCTGAACGCAGGCCGAACAGCAGCCCAACAGCAATTCCAGTGAACACAGCCAAGAAACCGATATAAGATACAACTCCAAGCATTATTCTTTCTCCACAAGACTTTAATAAATCTATCTTAATGGAGTGGGAGTACTCCCGTTACAGTCGTTCGCCCATTCGGTATGTTTGTAGGGTGTGTTACGGCTATGAAAGGATTTGGGACTTAGAGATCATGAGATTTAGCCGTAACGCACCGCCGTATGGATGTTGCGAGGCGGGCGCTGTCAGTATTTACGAGTTAGAAGAGAAGTAGTGATATCATATCGGCTTGAAGCACTAAAACATAGTGGATACAAAAAAAGGATTGTGATAGTTTTAGAAATTACGTCAAAAACTTTTCTGGATTTCCAGCTTATTACTTAATTATTGGCAAATATAGCAAATTGCAAGTTTGTGAGGTACAGATAATTGTCAGGAAACTGCAGTGCCATGTCCCTAACCACGTACCTTATTTATCTGAAATATAATATAAATATTTGCTATCAGAAAATGTCGGTGTTTTACCATTTTCATTTCTCTTTCTAACCTAAATATTTACTATATTTTGGGATTTAAACTCAACGAATAAGCATGATGTAACCATTGATGAATACAACAACAAATTATTGAGGTAAAAGCCCATGATCAACAAAATTCGTCGCAGTCGTCACTTCAACAAAGAGACGTTTATGCGTGATTTTTTTCACGAGCCAGGAAATGTGCCTGGAACCCTGGTGATTGATGAAAACGCTTATTACCCAGAAATTATTTTAATTGATTACAATACCGATAATTATACAAAACAAGAAATAGCATCCCCAGAAGAATGTATCCCATTTTTGGATGGAAACTCTGTATCTTGGGTTGATGTTAGAGGGTTAGGAAATTTAGATATTTTACAAAGGGTCGGTCAAATTTTTGATTTACATCCTCTAGTTTTAGAAGATGTGGTGAATATGGCAGAGCGTCCTAAAACTGAAGAATATGAAGACCAATTATTAATAATTGCGAGGATGGTAGTACCGAAAAAAAATGCATTTGGATTTTTCAGTGAACAAGTGAGTTTAGTATTAGGAAAGACCTATTTACTCACAGTACAAGAAGAACCAGAACACGATTGCTTTGATGCTGTGCGATCGCGCATTGAAAAATCGAAGGGAATTATCCGCAAATCAGGAGCAGATTATTTAACGTATGCCCTATTAGATGCCATTATTGATGGCTTTTTCCCTGTATTAGAGCGCTATGGCGAGCAAATAGAAGATTTAGAAGAAGAAGTAATTACTAAACCTACTCAGAAAACACTCCAGAAGATTTACAAAATTAAGCGAGAATTACTGCAACTACGTCGTGCCATTTGGCCCCAGCGAGATGTGATTAGTTCTCTAATGCGTGATAGCGGAGAAAATATCAGTGATGAAGTGCGAATCTATCTGAGAGATTGTTATGACCACGCAGTGCAAGTAATTGACATGGTAGAAACCTACCGGGAACTGACTTCAGGATTAATGGATGTTTACCTGTCAGCAGTGAGTAACAAAATGAATGAAATCATGAAAATCTTGACAGTGGTTTCCTCTATTTTTATTCCCTTAACTTTTGTAGCAGGAATTTACGGGATGAACTTCAATACCGAAAAATCACCATATAATATGCCTGAACTGAATTGGTATTGGGGGTATCCACTGTGCTTGGCTGTGATGGCTGCGATCGCAGGCGGATTACTTTTCTTTTTCTGGCGGCGAGGCTGGCTAGAAAGGTCTTTAACGATTAAGCAAGACTAAATATGGTACATCAGTATGGATCGGATATACAAAATTATTACAGGGAGTCTATATTCTAAATTATGAGAAGCGGTGACCAAAATTTAGTTGTCTTGACGCTTTATATCATCGGTGTCTCTTACATCTTTAACCTGATGATTGAATCAATTGACGACAAAATTAAATTTGAGTATCAGAAAAAAGATGTTGACGATCAACTCGCACAAAAAGAAATAGGCGATAAAGTGGGAATTTCTTTTAAACTCAATCCCTCCTATTCGTTTGACGAATTGAAAGAGTTATCAGTTAGCATTGAAAATAAAACTAGCGATTATGCTATCTACGTTGACTGGGATAATAGCTCTTTGGTTGTTGAATATAGTAAGCAATCGCGCCGAGTAATTCGCAAATCACCAGACTTAACCCGTGACTTAGCTGTACCACAAAGTCCTAGTCTAGTGGCACCCAAGAAAACACTTTCAGCAACAGTCACAGCAGAAGATGTATTTGCTCGTGATGCAGCTACGGGTACTTACTCAACCAAACAACCCCTAATTAATATTAGTAGCTTGGAAAAAAGCCCTGTAAAAGCACTAAGAAAGTTGTACAACAACTTTGTTAACAGAACCATAAAATTAGATTTCTCACTACAACTAGTGCTGCGCGTATCTGAAGAAATGCGCGTTGGTCTTGCTCCAGGTCAAAACGTCCCACCCATGTACATTATTAATTGCCCTTTCACAATTAGAAAACTACCCTGGACATACGCCCTACCTTGGAATAAAAGGAAGTAATTTAAATTCAGACACACAGCTCCATCCAAGATTACACTGGATCTAGGGAGAGAGTAGGCGTAGGCGGTTGCAGATCAGTCACAAAAACTGATTTGAGGAAAGTCCGGGCTCCCGAAAGACCAAACTTGCTGGATAACGTCCAGTGCGAGCGATCGTGAGGATAGTGCCACAGAAAGATACCGCCAGGATTGGGGACTAGGTACTGGGGACTGGGGACTGGGTAAGAAATTGCCCAATCCCTAATCCCTGATACCCAATCCCTAAGCTCTGGTAAGGGTGCAAAGGTGCGGTAAGAGCGCACCAGCAACGTCGAGAGGCGTTGGCTCGGTAAACCCCGGTTGGGAGCAAGGCGAAGGAACTATGGTTGGTCTTTTACCAGTTCCGCCAAAACAGAGCCGCTAGAGGCGTTTGGTAACAAACGTCCCAGATAGATAACCGCCCTCATGTAGAGAAGTTACTTGTAACATTTCTACATTCGAGAACAGAACCCGGCTTACTACCAACTCTTTCCTTTTTTTGTCATTAGTCATTTGTCATTTGTCATTTGGTAATTGGTAATGGGTAATAGGTAATAGGAATTTTTAATTTATTCTTTTCCCCCTGCCCCCTGCACCCTGCCCCCTTGCCTTACTCAGTCTTCCTCATCTCCCTTATCCCCTCTGCTCCCCCTTCCTGATTTAATGTCCCTCGCTTATCCACGCCGTCAGCGTCAGCTGGAAAATTTAGTTCAAAAATTAGGTCTGCCAAAAGAAGCGCCCATACAATGGCATCTATTGGACTTAGCGCTAACTCATCCTACTGTCTCAGAGTCAGCAAATTATGAACAGTTGGAATTTGTTGGTGATGCTGTGGTGCGGCTAGTCGCAGCTATTGTGTTGTGGGAACATTATCCAGATTGTCCGGTGGGAGATTTTGCCGCAATTCGTTCGGTGCTGGTGAGCGATCGCATTTTGGCCCAGTTAGCCAGAGAATATGGTTTGGAACTCTATTTATTAGTCGCTGGTAGTGCGACTGCTGATAAAGTTGGTCAAGAATCTCGGCTAGCAGATGCTTTTGAAGCTGTTCTCGGGGCATTGTACCTCAGTACCAGCAATCTCAATCTCATCCGTCCTTGGCTAGACCCTCACTTCAAACAACTAGCCGCAGAAATTCGTCTCGATCCAGCTAGGCTAAATTACAAAGCCGCCCTGCAAGAATGGACTCAGGCTCAATTTAAAGTTTTACCAGAATATCGGGTTGTAGAAGTGACTCAACCGCACCGCAACCAAGAACGTTTCTTAGCAGAAGTGTGGTTGCATGGTAAACAGTTAGGTAACGGTAAGGGACGTTCGATTAAAGCTGCGGAACAAGCAGCAGCGAAGGTAGCATTTTTATCCATTAGTAATCCGGAACAACCCTGAACTCAATAGAGAATATCAGAGTTGATAATGCAGTTATTACCCAAGAGTCTAAACTCCAGTGTCAAAATTTTGACTCTTGGCAAATAACTAATGACTAATCAAATTACAATTGCTGTCCTCGGTGTTGGGCGTTGGGGAGTGCATTTGCTACGGAATTTTTTAGAACATCCCCAAGTACGGATTGGTGCGGTTGTAGACCCCAACCCGGAAAGATTAGCAGCCGTCAAACGGCAATATAAATTAGATGAAAATGTCTTATTAACAACCGAGTGGCAGGATATCAAGCAAGTACCAGATTTACAGGCAGTGGCGATCGCAACTCCAGCTACCACTCATTATCACTTGATTAAAAATGCCTTGAATCAGGGATACCATGTTTTAGCAGAAAAGCCGTTAACTCTAGACCCCTTAGAATGTCAGGAACTTTGCGAGTTAGCAGAGCAACGGCATTTAATATTGATGGTAGATCATACCTATTTATTTCACCCCGCCGTCGAACAAGGCCAAGCTGTTGTTCAAGCAGGTAAGTTAGGTGATTTACGCTACGGCTACGCCACCCGCACCCATTTAGGGCCAGTCCGCCAAGATGTTGATGCACTGTGGGATTTAGCAATTCACGATATTGCTATTTTTAACAATTGGCTAGGTCAACTACCAGTAAAAGTGCAAGCAACTGGTACAGTTTGGCTACAGGGAGCAGGAGTTCAAGCTGACAAGCTAAATAATTTTGATGCTTCCCCATCTCCCTCATCCCCCTCACCCCTCCACCCAGGACTAGCTGATTTAGTCTGGGTGATGCTGACATACGCAGATGGTTTTCAAGCCTATATTCATCTCTGCTGGTTGAATACTGATAAACAAAGACGGTTAGCGGTTGTGGGTAATCGTGGTAGCTTGATTTTCGATGAAATGTCGAGCCAATCGCCTTTAACCTTATTAAATGGGGAATTAGAATATCAAAACAATCAATTTTTGCCTCTCAATCAAAGCCACGAGACATTGCAAGTAGAAAAAGGCGAACCCTTGCAACGAGTTTGCGATCGCTTTATTACTTGTATCTTCAAAAATACTCCCCCTATTGTTTCCTCTGGCTGGGTTGCTACAGAGTTAGTGCAAATTCTCGCCGCACTGACAGCCTCTCTTCAGCAAGGTGGAGAATCTGTGTTGTTGGGTAATGGGTAATTGGTAATGGGTAATGGGTAATTGGTAATTGGGCAAAACTTGAAATGATTATCTAACTTTTGTTTGATTTTTGAGTACAGACACGATTAATCGTATCTTTCCAAGTCTTATTCCATGCCCAATGCCCAATGCCCAATGCCCCATGCCCCATTTCTCACCTTTCCACAACAGTGCCATTAGCACAAGCTTCTCCCGCAGTTCGGCTAGAAAAAATACTTTGTGGAGTTAACAAAGTCAGTTGGCAGGTATTTTCTAAAAGCGGTAGTTTGTCTTCGGCTTCGTCTATCTCTGTTGTGGGAGAGTCTTCAATTTCTGTTGCTTCAAGTAGCGGTTGTGCTTGTAGGTTAGCATAACCGTTCATTTCGCTTTTTACCTCATCTGCAGTGGCGATTTCAATATCCTCTAAATTTCCTTTTTCTTCTGGAGAAGATAATAGAGAAATATCAATTAAAGGCAATGCGATCGTGACTGTTGTACCTTGATTAAGTCCGGCACTTGTGAGAGTAATAGTACCTTTCATGAGTTCGATTAAGTTGCGTGAAATCGCCAAACCTAATCCTGTACCCTCAATTTTGCGTGTACTGGCACCATCTACCATCACAAAAGGGCGAAATAGCTTGTGCTGTTGGGCGGGATCAATCCCCATGCCTGTATCTGTGACATGAATTAACACTTGAGATTGATCGTTAGTTGATTGCATTTCACAAGCGATCGTAATGCTTCCTTGTTCGGTGAATTTAGTAGCATTACCAATAACATTAATGAGTACTTGCTTCAGTTTTGCTGCGTCTGCTTTCACAGGAATCAGTTCGCTACCCAAATCAGTTTTTAATTGCAAGCCTCTTTGTAGCACATTTACTGATTGAATATTGATTACTTCCAGCAATAATTTTCGCAGGTCAAGCGGTTCTGTAACTACAGAAAGTTTACCAGCTTCAATTTTAGAAATATCGAGCAAATCATTGATAATTCCTAATAAATGAATCGCTGTTTCATCGGCACGCTTGAGAAATTCCATTTCTTCTTCCCGGTTATCACACAAACCATCGTGAACCAGGCGCACACAATTGATAATAATATTTAGCGGATTTCGCAATTCATGGGAAGTTGTGGCTAAGAACTGGCTTTTAACTTGGTTAGCAGTTTTGGCTTCTTTCCATGCACTTTCTAATTCTTCTGCCCAAGCTTTCAGCCTCTCAACCATTTGGTCTAAGGCTTGTGCTAATTGATTAAACTCCCGAATTTTAAAGTTATGGGGAACTGGTTGCGCGCTGTGGTGGTTATCAATATTGAGTGCGTAATCGCGTAATTCTTCTACGGGGTTGGCGAGATAAGGAGCTAAATATAAAGATGCTAATAAGCTGGCACCTATTAACCCAACTGTTAAAACAATAAGAATTAGTTTGATTTCTTCTAAACCAAACAGAGCGCTATCTGTAGTAGTAACAGCTAAAACAATCCATTTTTGCGGCGATTGTTCTTGAAGAGGATTGCTAATTATTTTATAACCAGCTAATAGTTCTTTTCCTTCTTTAAAAGCCAAATTTGTAGAGCCAGTTTCTCCAATCGCAGTATTTTTAATTGTGTTTTGGAGTTGGGTAGCATGACCATCTTCTTGAATATTACTGCCCACTCTTTCTGGTGCTGGGTGCGCTAAAATTGTGCCATCTTCAGCAATGACTACCATCGAGCCTGTCAGCGATCCCGGCTTACTAGCAGTTTGTTGGTACAATGCCGACTGAAGACTTAAACTATAAAGTAATTTACCCCCTTTATCGTAAACTGGGGCAGTAAGTAATAGTTGTAGTTGATTTTTAGTATCTCTTGTACCAGTTGTTCCTAGCTTAGGTGGTAAAACTACCTTAATATCAACTCCTTGACTAGGGACAAATGAATTTTCTTCTCCTATGGGTTTACCGTCACAACTACTAGCAACGATTTTGTTGGTTTGCAAATTTTTTAATTGAATACAATCAATTTTGCTTGGTAGTTGTTGTGAGATTTTATGCAAAAATTCTTCCGTCTCTGCTGGGGAAGGAGACTCGATAATTTGTGTTTTACTAATAATCAGCAAACTAGTCTTGAGGGTAGCGATCGCATCTGCAATCTTCTCCCCCTTCATAACGGCGCTTTCGGTTAAATTTTGTTTAGCATTTTTTAATAGGCTATTCCGCGCCTTATTTAAGGCGGCAATCTCACCTATCAATAATACTGGCACAAACACCAGCAAGATTCTTGTCAATAATATACGCCGAAAGGATGATTGACGGGACTTAGCCATCTAACGTCTCACTTCGCATCTGCAAACCAAAACAGCCAAAGATATGCAATTAAACCAGCTAGATGAGACATTGCATTAAGTTATGACTACTTTATTGACAAATTCTAAAAATAACAAAGTTTGCATCCGCAAAATGAAACCTGGTATACCAAAACCTCCGGAGGTTAGATTTAAACAAGACTTGTGTTGCATATCTCTACAATAGGGAAATCACTAAACAGCAGCTTGCATATATGAATTTTTGGTAAATAACATACAGCAAGAAAAAATTCCAAATCTCAAAGCAACTAAATGGTGCAACATCGTCCTCATACCACAGTGGTTTTGGCAATGAGTGCAGATGGCAAGATAGCAGATTTTAGGCGATCGCCTGCTCGTTTCGGCTCAAAGGCTGATAAAGCACACCTGGAAAAACAAATCGCTGCCTCTGATGCCACTCTCTTCGGTGCCGGTACTCTCCGTGCATACGGTACTACATTAACCGTATCACATCCAACATTGCTGCAAAATCGAACAAAAGCGGGCAAATCTACCCAGCCAGTTCATATAGTCATTACACAATCTGGTAACCTTAATCCGGAAATTCACTTTTTTCAACAACCGGTTCCACGTTGGTTGCTCACGACTACAGCCGGGGCAAGTTTTTGGCGAGGACGCTCAGAGTTTGAGCAGATTTTAGTTTTTGAAACACCACAGGGCAAGATAGACCTTCTTGCCACGCTGCAACACCTGGCTCTTCTACATATAACACGCTTAGTGATACTGGGAGGCGGGGAATTGGTAGCTTCAATGTTGGAATTAGATTTAATAGATGAATTATGGTTAACCGTATGTCCACTGATTTTGGCTGGTGCTACCGCACCTACACCTGCGGAAAGTACCGGATTCCCTGCTAATTTAGCACCCCGCCTCGAACTTCTAGAGGTTAACCAGGTCGATCAAGAAGTGTTTTTACACTACCGCCTGCAACGACCAGCATCTTAGATTACCCTAAAAAAGATTGGGTATTGGAAATGGGGCATGGGGCATAGGGCATAGGGCATTGGTAATTGCTAACAGTAATTTTCCCCTCTCCCTCATCTTCCTCATTCCCCAATCCCCAGTCCCCAGTACCCAATCCCCAGTCCCTAACCCCTGAGACGATGGTAGAAAAACTGAAACCTCGCTATTCTATTGCTTGGATCAGCAAAATTGCTGAGATACCTCAAGAAGCTTGGGATGCTTTAGCATTACCGCTCAAAACCCCGTTTTTAGAGTGGGAGTGGCTGAATAATCTGGAAACATCCCACAGTGCTACCAGAAAAACTGGTTGGTTACCAAATCACTTAACCTTATGGCGCGACAGAACACTGATTGCTGCGGCTCCACTTTATTTAAAAGGACATAGTGCAGGGGAATTTGTCTTCGATCACCAGTGGGCAAGTTTAGCGGAACGCATTGGGGTAGACTATTACCCGAAATTATTGGGCATGACACCCTTTACTCCAGCTGAAGGCTATCGCTTTTTAATTGCACCTGGCGAAGATGAGGATGAAATTACAGGCATGATGGTGCATGAGATTGATTCTTTCTGCTCCCAAAATCGCATCTCTGGGTGTCATTTTCTCTATGTCGATCCCGAATGGCGTGCTGTGCTGGAACGACAAGGTTTTAGCAGTTGGTTACATCACAGTTACATTTGGGAGAATGATGGATTTCAGAATTTTGATGATTACTTGGCTGTGTTTAACGCCAATCAACGCCGCAATATTAAGCGGGAACGCAAAGCAGTTGAAAAAGCAGGTTTAACACTGCAACCACTGACGGGTGATGAAATTCCCCATTCTTTGTTTCCCTTGATGTACCAGTTCTATGCGGATACTTGTGATAAGTTCGGTTGGTGGGGTAGTAAATACCTGACAAAACGCTTTTTTGAGCAATTACATAGCAATTATCGCCATCGCGTTGTGTTTTTCGCTGCTTATAGCGAGCAAGATAATCGTCACCCCATAGGAATGTCTTTTTGTTTATATAAAGGTGATAGATTATATGGTCGCTATTGGGGCAGTTTTCAAGAAATAGATTGCCTACATTTTGATGCTTGCTATTACTCGCCAATTGAATGGGCGATCGCTCATGATATTCAAATGTTTGATCCTGGTGCTGGTGGAAGACACAAAAAACGGCGCGGCTTTCCAGCCAAGCCAAATCAGAGTTTGCACCGCTTTTACAACGCCCGTTTAGAACAGATTTTACTGCCTTATATTCGGGAAGTTAACCAACTCGAACAGCAAGAAATTGAAGCGATGAATGCCGAGTTACCTTTTAGTAACAGCAATTCTTAGCTATCAGAAATGGCAAAATTATGCAGAATCTACAGGAAGTGATGAACGGAAGAATTACACTGGAAATGGAGTAGAAAAAAATTTGCAGAAATCTGATTTAAATAATGACTATGGATTTGATGGTAGAAGACTTGGCTGCAATTGACGATCAGCTGTCTCAGCGTCATATTGACCTTGACCCTAGCGGATATTTCATTATCTACTTGGATCGGGAGGCAAAGTTAATTTATGCCAAGCATTTTACAAATGTAATTGATGAGCATGGTTTAGCTGTAGATCCCGAAACCGGGAAGGTAATTCCGGCTAAAGGTAAAGTACAAAGAACTCATACAACTGTATTTAGCGGGAGAACAGCCAAAGAACTTTGCGTCAAAATATTTGAAGAAACTCAGCCCTGTCCAGTCAGTTTTTTAGACCATGCAGCCTATTTAGGTAGAGAATTTGTGCGCGCTGAGGTCGCTTTAGTGACAGGGCAAGAGTACATTCAAGATTAAACTAAAATGCTCATGTTGACCGTTAACAGTTGACGGTTAACAGTCAACAGTCAACTATTAACCATTATTTGATGGTTGATTAACTTGGTAAAGATAGTAAGTTGCCATTGGGATAACAGTAGCGGCAATTAATAACCCTACTACCCAAGCAGTAGCATTACCTTTATCTTTGTTAGTTTCTTCTGCTGTCTTAAATGTGCCTTCTACCTGCACATTCTCAACTATTTTTGGTGGGCCGGGATCTGTTTCTCCAGAGAGAACAGCGACTAGGCGATCGCTCGCATCCAAGAAAGCTTGGTTGTATTTGTTACCATCGCGTAACGGTGCCATCACGGTCTCAGAAGCGACACTCTCAGCAATAGAGTCTGTCAGCAAAGACTTGACTTTATCGCCTGTAATAATGGCGGTACCATTTGTCACAGTGTCAATTACCAATAAAGTTTGATTGGCTTGTGCTTCTTTGGTGGGGAACCATTTTTCCAACAATGCTTTGGCGAAACTTTCTGGTGTTTCTCCATAGTCAAGTCGGCGGATGGTGACAATTCTGGTTTCGTATCCAGTTTTTTTCGCTAAATCCGATAAAGTGCTGCTAATCTTACCTTCATTAATCCGGCTAATTGCGTCGGCTTCATCTACAACCCAGGTGCTATTATCAGCTGCTAGGTCAGGTATTTGATATGCACCAGTAGCTAACGCCGATGGTACAACTAGAAAAGAAACTAGAGCGATCGCAATTAGTGGCAGAAGTAGCCTAATAAGATATTTTTGGATGATGATTACTTGGTTGAGGAGCTGTTTCATTGGGTAAACCTTAAGACAGTCTTGCACCAAAAATACTACACAACCAATGTCAAAATCACCTGGTTGATAGGTTTTTACTTGGGTAAGTTTTCGCGACACCCCAAAGATAGATTTTATAAAAGAAATTTTTGTGGCTTAGTTACAGGCTAACTACCAAAAAGGAACACCGCCCTATTTAGTGATTTATCTAAATTGGGCGGAATTTGCAAACCATGACGGCATAATACCACGGAATTGACATTTATTGTTAAATAGCTAAGTTTATTTAATATTTGCGGCTCTTTACCTGCTTAATTCTCACCAAGGTAATATCTGCATTTTGCTGAGAGTGAGGATTTGTGCTTTTTTGCTATGTTATTGAGAAAACACTACAACATTGAAGTAAAACTTGAGGAGTAATACAGAAGCGATCGCTCTTTTACTTCTTTTCCCTTAACAGCTGCACAAACTCATAATGTTCTGGTGACTTTAACCCAGCTTGCACTACCTCTAAAACCTGTGCCATCTGATTATTTAACAGCGCCTCAACTGCTAACCACAAACCTGGAAACACCTGAGAGCGAATAATCCCATCTGTATCGGGAGATAGTAATTGATAGTCGCCATCGGTGAGGTAAAACCATTCAATTTGATTTTCGTAAGATTGCCAGATTACATACTCCAGCACCCCGTTACGGCGATAAGCCTGTTTTTTGCTACCCCGATCAATCGCGGCACTACTGGCGGCAATTTCCACAATTAACTCAGGTGCGCCTTCAATATAGCCATCGTTACTCAATCGCGTTTGCCCACCTACAGCAGATTCAAGAAACAATACTGCATCTGGTTGTGGTTCGTTATCCAAATCAAGCCTAACTGTTGGGGCATCACTCAAGTCAACACCAGGAGTCAGGGATTGGTAGACTCCTAACCAAGTGATAACTCGGCTGTGGGGTTTGCCATGCTGTTCATGTCTTAAGGGAGATGCCACGTAAACAATTCCTTCAATCAGTTCTGCTTTCTTGATGTGGGGTGCAGCTGCATAGCGCCGTTCAAATTCTGGACGAGTCAGGCGATCGCCACTTTGAAGCGGGGGTAGATTTCGTTGTGGCGAATTGGATTGTATTTCGGGTGAGTACTCTCTAACCATTTGCCAATCCTCAAAGTTGCCGAATCATCCTCACTCTAGCAAAGCTGTGAATGAAGAAAAAGAGATTAATTTACACTGCTAAACTTGTAGCTAAAGGCAACTAAGCGTTAGCAAAAAAGCACGAGGAAAAGTTTAATGAATACAGTTGTCCTCAATCTCGAACCGATTGCTCATTTAACTGATGAGCAATTTTATCAATTGTGTATTGCTAATCAAGATTTAAGCCTAGAAATGAATGCAGCAGGAGAATTAATCATTGTGCCACCAGTAGGAGGAGAAAGCGGAAATCAAGAAGCAGACTTAATTACAGACTTGAATAATTGGAACCGTCAAACCAAATTAGGCAAAGTTTTTAGTTCTTCAACTATTTTTATCCTGCCAAATGGTGCTAAACGTTCCCCTGATGCAGCTTGGGTAAAGTTGGAACGCTGGGAAGCTTTAACACCAGAACAGCGAAAAAAATTTCCGCCACTTGTACCTGATTTTGCCATTGAACTGCGTTCTGAAACAGATAGGCTAAAAACTCTGCAAGACAAAATGCAGGAATACATAGAAAATGGTTTGCATTTGGGCTGGCTGATTAATCATCAAGATGCAAGAGTAGAAATTTACCGCCTCAATCAATCTGTAGAAATTTTACAAATGCCAGCAATTCTTTCTGGAGAAGATATATTACCTGGGTTTGAGTTGCAAGTTTAGCTAATAAAAAAGGCTAAAGTATAAAATCTATAGTCTGAAATGAAGAAACTGATACAAGTAAGGCAATAGCAATCTGTTGTAGGAGACTATTAGACTCTGACGGCGGTTGGCGATAGAATTCCATAGCAATTGATGCTTGGCTCATCAGATAAATTTTATGACTATCATCCTCACTAACGACGACGGTATCGATGCTCCTGGAATTAAAGCACTGTTCAACGCTGTCAAGGACAAAAATGTAATTATTGCTGCGCCAAGAGATCATCAATCTGGCTGTGGACATCAAGTTACCACAACTCGCCCCATCACCCTCCAGCGACGTTCGGAAACTGAATATGCGATCGCAGGTACTCCCGCTGATTGTGTGAGAATTGCCATATCACAAATGAGTGAAGATATTAAATTTGTGTTGTCGGGAATCAATGCTGGAGGAAACTTAGGTGTAGATGCCTATATTTCTGGTACTGTGGCTGCGGTGCGAGAAGCCGCGATGAATGGTATTCCTGGAATTGCGATTTCTCACTATCGCAAAGCCAAGCAAAATTTTGACTGGGAATTCGCAGCTAAGTTAACAGCCGAAGTTTTAGCTGATTTACTCCAACGTCCCCTGGAATCTGGAACTTTTTGGAACGTGAATCTCCCACACTTACAACCAGGAGAACCAGAACCAGAAGTAGTTTTTTGCCAACCCTGTACCAAAGCTTTACCAATTAACTATCGGATTGAAGGCGATGATTTTTATTATGTAGGCGAATACGGCAAACGCGATCGCACCCCCGGTAGCGATGTCGATGTTTGTTTTTCCGGGAACATTGCTGTTACCAAATTAAGGGTTTAATTTTGGGGTTTGGTATTTGGTGTTTGGTAATGGGTAATAGGTAATTGGTAATTGGTGTTTGAGAGAGAGAACAGGGTATTATTTTGAATTTTGAATTTTGAATTGTTTCATATTCCCAATCCCCAATCCCCAATCCCCAGTCCCCAGTCCCTCATCACTCCTCATCTGAACCTTGTAACAGAATCATCAGTTTATCCAAGGTTTGTGTTAGTTGGCTGAGTTTTTGTAAGGAATCATCCTGAGATTCTGCCAAGGTTTGTACAGCATCACACAAAGCAAAAATTTGATACCCCTGTTGCTGTAGCTGCTTTCCTTGTTCTTCTACTTGTACGCTGAGAGTCTCCAGTCTTTGCGCGAGACTCTCAATTGTCTCTGTTGTAGAAAGTACTGCTTCACCGATTTGTTCAACAATCGATTCTAAGCGAGTAATTTTAACTTCCACACTTGTTGAAATCATTTATTTACCACCCCAATTTTGAGCGCCCAATACAGTCAGATCCTTACGGATATTTAATAATTTAATATACGCATTAACACCAGGTATCTGCCACGTTATCAAAGATAATTGATCGTTCTTACGTATTTACTCGGTTGTTAATTCAGGGAGAATTAACTCGATTCCGGATAGTGATAATTATTTAGTCAAATTTCACTAGATAGATTTAATCAACTTTATACCAAAAATATAAAAAAGCAGAAGATCAGCGAGCTAATTAAAGATTAAGTAAATTTACGGTAAAAACACAAATTGTAAATACACTTAAGTATATATTCAAATAAATGTTAGGTAATTCTACTTTTTTACCTTGGTATTAGGCGGGATCATGTACCCCACACCCTCACACACCATTGTTCACAGTGCCAATTTAACAGCTTGGGAATTACAATTTATTCCTCACCCATCTTTAAAATCCAAATTTAAGCGTTTTCTAGACATTTTAGGTAGTTTAGTTGGGCTATTGATTTTAGCAATTGTATTTGTACCAATAGCAATTGCGATCAAACTCGATAGTCCAGGGCCAATTTTCTTTGTCCAAAAGCGCTATGGCCTGCGAGGTAAACCATTTATTATGCGGAAATTCCGTTCAATGGTTACGAATGCAGAGCATTTAAAATCTTTAGTTAAAAATGAAGCAAAAGGACTCATATTTAAAAATCAAAATGATTTTCGAGTCACTAAGTTAGGACGGTTTTTAAGACGCACCAGCTTAGATGAATTGCCTCAATTTTGGAACGTTCTCATCGGTGAAATGAGTTTAGTTGGTACACGTCCACCAACCTATGATGAAGTGGTTAACTACACACCACGTCATTGGCAACGCTTAAATGTCAAACCTGGTTTAACTGGCGAATGGCAAGTAAATGGTCGTTCTCAAATCACAGATTTTGAACAAATCGTTGATTTAGATCTGCGTTACCAGCAAAATTGGCATATATTTTACGACTTATTTCTGATTGGAAAAACATTTTATGTGCTTTTCCATAAAGTCGGAGCCTGCTAATTACCAGATAAAATGTAAAGTTTATCAGTCCTTCAGTAGCACCTAAAAAATCAAGTTTTTTGGGTGCTACTCGCTTTAGCTTAGGAAGGAAAACATTACAGAGTAAATTGCATTGCCTAAAAATGCCATACTAATGGCACAAACCGCTAATCCCAAGAAACTAATTTTATTTAGTAGCATGGGGTAAGTTTTTTTGGCACTCATGATTACTGCACATTGAGTGACAGTAACGCCCAGTATGTAAATAACTAAGGGCATTATTTCTGTATTAATGAGCGATTCAGCACCAGCATAACCGTGAAACAAGCCTGCGATCGCACCCAGCGTTGAAAGTAATAGCCAATTCGGTTGAATTGACATGATTAACATAGCGCCAATAGCGATGGTGGAAGCTGCAATCCCAATTTCCGCACCTACTAAATTGCCATAGAACAGATGAATCACTGTCCCCAACACTGAGGCTGACAAAAAAGATGCAGCCAGCAAAGCACCACGATTCATCCCAGCGCAGAGAAAGCCAATGGCTAAAATGCTAGCCAGACTATTCAAACTAACTACTGGATTTGCGATTCCCCAAAGCAAGCCTTCCCAGGAATTAGAGATAGACTGATGAATCGGCAATCCGCTCAAAGAACATAGTAAGCTCAGTAATATTAAAGCTGCGATCGCTCCAGCATGACGACGCTTTAAGGCTGTAGCAGATTTTGATAACTCAATTGTTAACATCAATTTATACCAAATCAATTTTTTGGTACTTTATATTGCCCAAATTTCTCTAAAAGTTAACATGGTATTTATCAAATTCTCTTCAATTTCCGTAATAGTACGTATATCGAGTATAAAAAATAGGATTTGGTAATCAAGGGGCAAGAGAGCAGAGGAAGACAAAGGAACAAATTCCCATTACCAATTACCAATTACAAATTTTGAATCTGAGACTTCATCACAATCGGAATCTGAATTTGGAATTCTGTACCTTCATCTGGTACTGAAATGCAGCGTAAATGACCATTATGCATCTGAATAATTTGGTAACTTACTGTCATTCCCAGGCCTGTCCCTGAACCAACAGGCTTATTAGTAAAGAAGGGATCGAATACTTTTTTTCTGATATCTTCAGTCATCCCACAACCATTATCAATAATCCGAATCATTATCTCATTACTATTTACAGCTTCAGTAGCAATAGTAATTTTTCCTTGATATGCATCTAAACTATTGAGGTTTGTTTTTATTACTGTATTGATGGCATCAATAGCATTATTTAAAATATACATAAATACCTGATTAAGTTGCCCAGGGTAGCATTCTATTTTTGGTAAATTACCATATTGTTTGAGTACTTGGATATCTGGGTTGTTAGCTTTACCTTTGAAGTTATTTTTCAACAGTAGCAATGTACTATCAATTCCATCATGAACATTAACCTGTTTGATTTCTGCTTCATCGAATCGGGAAAAAGTTCTTAAAGATTGAACTATTTCACTAATACGATTTGCCCCATTCTTCATAGAATACAAGACTCTGGGTAGGTCTTTTTGAATAAAATCTAAATCAATTTCATCAGTATAATTTTGAATCTCTGTTGGAGGTTGGGAATAATTTTCTTGGTAAAGTGAAATCAAATTAATCAAGCTTTCAGAATATTCATCAGCAATAATAGTATTGCCATAAATAAAATTCACTGGATTATTGATTTCATGGGCAACACCTGCAACTAATTGTCCCAGAGAAGACATTTTTTCAGTTTGTACTAATTGAGCTTGGGTATTAGCCAGTTTCTGAAGCGCAATTTGCAACTGTGCAGCTTGCTCCTGGGCTATAGCAGCATTTTCCTGAGATTGTGTCATAGCTGCTTTTAATTCAGATGTTCGTTCTTCTACTCTAATTTCTAACTCTTGTTTGGCTTTTAAAAGTGCTTCTTCTACCGATTTTCGCTCAAGAATTTCCATTTTGAGTTGAGAGTTAGCTGCTTCTAATTGAGCTGGGCTTGGTAAAGCTAATGCTTGGGGAACAATTGGTACTAAAATAATAGCTGTGTAAACCGAAACTGACGCTGTAAAAAATTTGATAGCGCCAGATAACCAATAAGTTGGATGCCATAGTGTCCATACTTCCATCACATGGGTTGTACCGCAAGAAACAATAAATGTTCCGAACAATAAAAGTATCCATTTGAAGGGGAAATCTTCTCGTTTCTGTGCAAAGTAAACAAGGGTAATAGGGATAGAATAATAGGCTATGGCAATTAAAGAATCAGATATAATGTGTAACCACACTAATTTCGGTTGCCAAAGATAGCAATGACCATGTGGGATAAATAAGCCATCACCAAAAAAGCTTTGTAATAATTCCAGCATTGATGTGCTACTGAGTATAATTCTTGTACTACATTTCACACAAAATTATACGCGCAGTAAAGAAAATTGTCTTTTAGTTATATGAGGTAGGGTGTGTTGTCGCACAGCACAACGCACCAAAAGCTTGCTGACAAAGCAATTTACTGTATTCGTACCAATCTATTTCATCGCACAGCAGTAATGTAGTCATGTAGTAGCGTGTCTAAGCTTAAATGTTGCAATAGAGATTAATTTTATCCGCGTACCCTGCAAGAAGCCGCTATGCGTCTATATCTGCAGTTAATTTAATCAAATCCAATGCCTCATTTTAGTCATGTCAGTCTACTACAATAATTTCAAAAATCAAATATGATTTTTCTACTATTTATCTTGAGATAAATGCCAAACTTTAATAATATTATCAGCGCTACCACCGCTAGCAATAGTTTTACCATCAGGGCTGATTGCCACAGAATAAATATAACCAGAATCTCGCTTCAAAGTCCGAATTTCCTTTCCTGTTGCTGTATCCCATAATTTGATAGTATTATCACTACTGCCACTGATCAGAGTAAAATTATTTGAGGTTTTACTATCTCCTGTTTTGGGTACATAAACCACAGAATTTACTTTATCAGTATGACCCTTTAAAGTACGAATCGTTTCTCCCGTTACCAAGTTCCATAATTTAATTGACTTATCTTTACTCCCACTAGCTAAAGTCAAACCGTCTGGGCTAAAAGCTACAGAAATAATTAATTCTGAATGTCCTACAAAATTCCGAATTTCCTTTCCTGTGGCTACATTCCAAAGTTTAATTGTTTTGTCCCAACTGCCACTAGCAAGGGTACTACCATCAGGACTAAAAGCCAATGCAGAAACTGCCTGTTTATGTCCTTTGAAGGTACGAATTAGCTGACCATTGGAGACATTCCAGAGGTTAATTGTCTTATCTATGCTACTACTAGCTAAGGTTTTACCATCAGGGCTAAAAGCTATAGATGAAATTCCGTCAGTATGTGCTTTTAATGTGTTGATTACTTCTCCGTTAGCAAGATTCCATAGTTTAATAGTTTTATCTGCACTACCACTAGCTAAGGTTTTACCATCAGGACTAAAAGCCACAGCCCAAATCCATTTTTTGTGTCCTTTGAGAGTTCTAATTTCCTGATTGTTCTTGATATTCCACAACTTAATTGTATTATCATCACTGCCGCTAGCTAGAGTTAAACCATCGGTTGCAAAGGCGACAGCATTAACATCACTAGCATGACCTTTAAGTGTTTGAGGTTGGTCAGAATTTTCTGTAATGTTTGCTGGTTGATTAGGGTTAGCAAATCTAGTTACTTCTTGGGGACGAGATTGTAAATACCAAATTCCGCCTAATCCCAGTAGTAAGATAGCAGTATTGATTAATAGCCGATGTTTAAGATAAAAGCTTTGAGTACGGGATGCAGGTTCGATAATTGTTGGTGGTACTAGTAAAGGCTTATATGTTAAGTCTTTAATCACTTCATCGGCTGAATGATAACGCTGGTCAATTTCTGTTTTTAAAAGTTTGTCTAGCACCTTATCCACATTGACATTTAAAGCTACTCCATCCCTATCTTGATTTGCTAAATATTCGTGCCAAGAATTAACCCAACTGTAGCCTTTTTGCATCCACAGTTGCGAGGGTCGAATTCCACTGAGTAAATGAAAGCAAGTTACACCCAAACTAAATAAATCACTCGATGGATAAGCTTTCCCATCCTGCATTTGTTCAATGGGAGTATAACCATGAGAACCAATGGTTGTACCAATTTGAGTATGTACTGTTGCTGTTAATTGCTTTGAGGAACCGAAATCTATTAAGACTAGCCGCCCATCAATTTGACGGCGAATAATATTTTGTGGTTTGATATCACGATGAATTACACCGCGCTCATGAATAAACTTGAGCACGGGCAGTAAATCTAGCAAAAGTTCAACTATTTTACTTTTGTTGTAAATTATCCCTTGTCGTAATTCTTGGAGTAAATTATGCCCATTGATATATTGCTGTACTAAAAACAGATAATTATCTTGTTCAAAGTATGCTAAAAGTGTAGGAATTTGCGGATGTTCTCCTAATTTTTGCAGTTGTTTAGCTTCATCTTTAAATAGCTCAACAGCTTTCTTTAATGTAGAAGAATCCTGTATTTTAGGTGCAAATTGTTTAACTACACACCATTCGTTTAGCTTGTCCGCATCTTCCGCTAGATAGGTTCTACCAAATCCCCCTTCATCAGATAGTACTTTAATTACACGATAACGGCCCCTTAATAACGAGATCAATGGTTGATGACAACTTAGGCAAACTTCTTGCCGGTCTGGATTTAGAGGATTGGGGCAATCGGGATTCAGACAGCAGATCATACTGGGAACCCATTTGCTGTTTGTGTATATATTAATTCATGACAAATAATTTTGCTATTAAGTTGCCAAAATTATTTTTTTGTACTCAGAAAGTAATCTATAAGTAACTTAGCAATTTAGAATGAAAAAATAAATTCTTTTTAGAGTACTACCAGCAGCATCCTCACTGTTGAATATGGCTTGATGTGGATGAGCATATATACTCTCACTATTTCAGGGTGAAGCAATTTTGTATTTTGAATGGGATGACACCATTCAGATTTTTTTGGTTGGGCAATGATTTTTAGTCCAATTGCAGTGCCTAGCCTCAGCTTAATTGAGGCAATAAATGAGGAGTGAAAAATGCTAGAGAAAAATCATAAAAAATATCTTTTGCGATCGCACTTAGGTGTAATTTTTTCATTGAGTGGTAGCTTGTTACTAACCAGTTATTCTCTACCTATTGGTGCTTTAACAATTCCCGAATCTACAGTAAAATTTACCATCGCTAAAACACCAGATGAAAGGCAACCGGAGGCTGTAGAACAAGGAATTGAACAGATTCCTACTACTCCACCACCAGCATCTTCACAGCCTAAGCAACCTATTGATTCACCCATACCCCCACGTGTACCGCCTGCAACCACAAATTCTGCACCAGCGCCTACTTCCAAACCTAGTCAATCTCAACCAGTAGATACCACACCAGCACCTACTCCTAAACCGAGAACTTCTCAACCAGTAGATACCGCACCAGCACCTACTCCCAAACCGAGAACTTCTCAACCAGTAGATACCACACCAGCGCCTCAACCCTCAAATAATGGTTCTACCCGTCCTAGTTCCAGTGGTTATCAACCGAGTACTCAACCATCAACAGGTAACAGGCCAAATCGCCAGCCTGCGCCAGTTTCTCCACCGAAAAATCTCAATTACAAGCCAATTAACTTTGTAGATTTCGCCTTCGGTATTTTAGGTAAAGGTGATTTTCAGTCTCAAGGTAGGTATTTTCACTTCTACCAATTTGAAGGGAGAGAAAACCAACTCATCCAAATTCGACTCGGTGGTAGTACTGATACACGCCGTTCTAATAACTTGAGTCTCACCCCTTATATGTTTCTGCTTGACCCTGATAATAATGTTATTGTCAAACGCAGCAGTGCTCAAACAACAGGTGGGATTAAAGATGCATTTGTATTTGTGAGACTACCTGTTCAAGGTACATATACGATCGCAGTTACTAGTAGCAACCCAGGAGATACAGGCCGCTATAGTTTAGCATTGAGAAATGATAGGGCTAGCTATAATTTAGACGAATCTGGCGAACTAACTGCTCAAAGTCTTACTCTCAAGCAAAACAAAAACCCCTACAATGTATCTAAGTTTGAAGGGAAAAAAAATCAGCTAGTTAGTATTCGTGTAGATAGCGTCTTTGAAGAATTTTCTCCTTATCTAGTCTTATTAAATTCTCAAGGCAAAATTGTTGCTACGGATAATGGTCAAGATGGCAAGTATAGCGCCCTGATTGACAGAGCTAGATTGCCTGAAGATGATACTTACTATGTCGTGGTAGTTTCTAATAATCCCCAACAACGTGGTAGATATCGCTTGACGATGTATTAAGGGATTGGGGATTGGGGATTGGGGATTGGGTAATGGGTAATGGGTAATGGGTGAAAATATCAAACACTCAACACCCAAACCCAAGAAAAATAGCTTCTTAGGGACTTCCAGAAAATAAATTATCCAAATATAGTCCGAGAATATTTTTATTTTCCCCCTGTTCCCTGCTCCCCAGTTGTGTCAACTTAAGCTAAAAGCTATATAGGGCGGGCGTTGTACAAATACCTCGCGCCCTCATCCCCTAACCCCTTCTCCCCCGGGAGAAGGGGAACTAAATTTCTTGCTCCCGTCTCCCTGTGGGAGAGGGGCTGGGGGTGAGGGCAAAACCTTGCACAAGAGCGGGTTTCACGTTAAGTTGACACCACTGCCTGCTCCCTGCCCCCCTGCCAAGAAAACTTGGAAGTCCTTACTGTACTACTGGCCAAACTTTGATAGTGGTGTCTTTGCTAGCACTCACAACAGTCTTGCCATCTGGGTTAAAGGCTACAGCCCAAATTTTGCTTTTATGCCCTGTTAAAGTCTGTATTTCTTGCTTTTCTGGGACATTCCACACTCTGACTGTACCATCCCAGCCACCACTCACTAGGTGTTTACTATCGGCACTGAAGGCTACAGACCAAACTCTTTTGTTATCACCTCTGAGGGTAGTGATTTCCCTTCCTGTTGAGGCATTCCACAGTTTGATTGTGCCATCCCAACTGCCACTAGCTACGGTTTGACCATCAGGACTAACGGCTACAGAATTAACTACATCAGTATGACCACTGAGGGTATGTATGACTTCTCCAGTGGAAATATTCCACAGTTTGACATTCTTATCAAAATGATTGCTACTAACAACAGTATTACCATCTGGGCTAAAAGCTACAGAATTAAATATGTCGCACTGTCCTTTGAGTGTGCGTATAATTTCTCCAGTAGCCACATCCCAAACTTTTAGAGTTTGATCCCAGCTAGCACTAGCCAATTTAGTACCATCTCGGCTGAAGGAGATAGATTCAACAGATAACAGATGTCCTTTGAGCGTGCGGATTTCTTTGCCACTAGCCACATCCCACAACTTAATCGTCTTATCTAAACTACCACTAGCAAGAGTTTTGCCATCTGGGCTAAATACTACGGAATTTACCCAGTTAGTATGACCTTCTAGAGTCTGGATTTCTTTGCCAGTAGCTAAATTCCACAGTTTGATCTGATTATCTGTACTTACACTAGCCAAGGTTTTACCATTGGGGCTGATAGCAACGCCCTTCACCGATCCAGAACTGCCTTTAAGAGTTAAGACATCTGATACTGGCAATTTCGGAGAAGATGTCTCACCGGTTGCAATTGAGGGAACTTCGGAAGACACAACTCCCCCGACTCCCGAAAGCAGGAAGACTGTGGCTGTGAGGACTCGCAGTGCGGAGTTAGTTTTATTTACAGACATCGCAGATCTCCCAGTGGCATTATCCTTATGCTGCACAATATAGCAAGCATTTCGATAGAATTACTGACTGTATAAAAGAGTATTATATTGTAAGCTCGGATTTTTTACTTACGTATATACCAAATCTTTATAGTATTGTCCTCACTACCGCTAATTATAGTTTGACCATTAGAACTAAAAGTAATAGAGTTTACGGTATTTCTGTGTCCATTTAGTGTTAAAATATTCTCTCCATTAGATAAATTCCACAGTTTAATTGTGCGATCGCGACTCCCACTAGCTAGGGTTTTGCCATCTGGACTCATAGCAAGGGATGTAACAGTATTTACATGACCTGAGAGGGTGCGAATTGCTGTTCCATTAGATAAGTTCCAGAGTTTAATTGTGCGATCGCGGTTAGCACTAGCTAATATTCTTCCATCCGGACTAATAGCCAGAGATGTAATAGTTTTTCCATCCCCTATGAGGGTACGAATCGCATATCCTTTAGCTACATTCCACAGTTTGATAGTTTTATCAAAACTACCGCTAGCCAAAATTTGACCATCTGGACTCATAGCAATTGATCGCACCCAAAATTCATGTCCTACCAATGTGCGGAGATGCTTACCTGTTTCCAGATTCCATAGTTTGATGGTGTTATCATCACTTCCACTAGCAAGGGTTTTACCATCGGCGCTAATTACTAAAGCATGAACTGAATCTGTATGTCCTTCCAAGGTACGGATTAATTTACCTGTGGACAAATTCCAAACTTTGATAGTGCTGTCCTCACTACCACTCACGAGAATTTTGCCATTAGGACTAATCGCCACCACATTCACCCTTTGGGAGTGGCCTTTGAGGTTGGAGACTTCCTTACCAGTGGCGAGATTCCATACTTGGATTGTGCGATCGCTATTACTTGCTAGCAACCGACCATTGGGACTAATAGCCACAGATACAATGCCATTCTCGTTGGTTTGTAAGGTATTAGCCAAGGAAATGTTCCCCAAAGCTATCTGTGGCTGATCCAAAACCGCATCGCTGCGATCGCCATGATTATGAACTTGAGTCAGGCGAGAAGATAAATTAGTTTGGAGTTTGTATATTTGTTTATACCAAGATTCACCAAATCCAAACAGTAGAGTTGCCGCAGATGTTAAGACCAAAAGTCTGAAGAAGTTATATTTTTTAGGTAAACGTTGTGTTTGAGTTGTTGGGGTTTTACCAGTTAATTTAACAGAAGGCAGCAGTCGCAGTGGTTGTTTAAACGACAAATCTTTGATGACTTCATCAACTGATTGATAGCGCTGGCGGATATCTTTTTGTAACAACTTATCCAACAACTTATCCAATTCTGGACTTAGGGGACTACGCAAATATTGTCGCCAATTTGTCACCCAAGAATATCCATGTTCTGTCCACAATTGAAAAGGGGAAATTCCTGTTAATAGATGAAAGCAAGTAGTTCCTAAGCCAAATAAATCACTAGCTGCATAAGCTTGACCATCTCTAATTTGTTCAATTGGTGAGTAACCATGAGAACCAATAGAAGTACCAGTTTTATTTTGAACTCTGGCTGTTAACTGTTTTGAAGAACCAAAATCTATCAGACATAAGCGTCTATCATTATGACGGCGAATAATATTTTCTGGCTTGAGGTCGCGATGAATAACTCCGCGATCGTGAATAAATTTCAGAATCGGGAGTAAATCATTTAAAATTTCGATAATTTCTTTATCTTTATAGGTTTTGCGTTTGTGTAACTCCGTTAACAAATTATGCCCATTAATAAACTGCTGCACTAAATATAGGCAGTGATCTTGCTCAAAATAAGCTAAAAGTGTGGGAATTTGCGGATGTTCTCCGAGTTGTTGCAAGCGTTTAGCTTCTTCTGCAAATAACTCCATCGCTTTTTTTTGTGACCAAGTTCCTTGGAACTTCGGAGCTAATTGCTTGATCACGCAACGTTCATGTAGTTTATCTACATCTTGTGATAGGTAAGTTCTACCAAATCCCCCCTCATCAGAAAGCACGCGAATAACACGGAAGCGATTTCTTAAAAGGCTGATAAGTGGGGTATTACAAGATTGGCAAAACTTATTTTCATCAGGATTTAAAGGATTTGGACAATCGGGATTTAAGCAGCAGATCATGATGTGACAGGCGCTACTGCATGACAATTTATGCTAAGTTTGACCCGCAATTTCCCTGTTGGTAGATTGGCTCTGTTGTAGTGATGGTAGAAAAACCCTTGGTTGGGAATGGGGAATTACTTAATATAGTCAGCGTTTGTAGATTATAGTCAATTTTCCTCAATTTGGGGAAAACCAAAAGAGCCAGTAGAATTATTTCTCGATTATATAATAATCTAATTTAGCAGTATTGTAAAAAAGCAAGTCAGAGAATATTTACTTGGCTATGGCAATCCGATTTGATGTCTGAAATTATGGGTTTGGGTAGAGAAAAGAGAAGAATGGCTATAAAGGATACTGATTTTTTTCACATATCAAATATCAGTTCTATATCATTCGCTACCCAAAAATTTAAATATTACTGAAAAGAGTAAGTAAAAAGATGGCAGTAGAGAAAGAAATGTAAATGAGCATTATCATCTGTTCCCTTTTGTTTACTGCCTTTTACTTAACTTTATGTAAGCATTGTTTCAAATTATTGTATGCTTCTTTTTCCCTACGTTTTTCTTTCCATTCCCGAATAGCGATCGCAGTCCTTTGGACATAAGGTAAGTACATCTGCGAAGTAGGCTCTTTTGCTTTGGTTTTATTAATAACTCTAGGGGTTTGGATAGCTAAACATTCAGTTAATGCGGGTGCATACTCTTCCAACTCTAACGCTCTTTTCAATTCGTCAATTGTTTGAAAACGCTCTTTTAAGGAAATCTTGAGCATTTTACCTAAAATTTTGCCAAAATTGCTGCTGATATTAACTTCTTGTTGCCAGCAAACTTCATCATTATCATGATCATAGGCAAATTCTAGAGGCCCTTTACCAGTTAGTAAATAAAGACAAGTCATACCTAGCGCATAAATGTCACTAGCATAAACAGAATGTAGAGAAAACTGTTCTGGTGGTGCAAATCCTATCGTCCCCACAAAAGTATTAGTAGCATCATCATCGCGGGAATTTCCACAAACATCAGCCAATTCTTCTTTGACTGCACCAAAATCAATCAACACAAATCTCTGGTCATATTTGCAACGTAATAAGTTCTGAGGCTTGATATCACGATGCACAATCTGATGTTCGTGTAGATAATCTAATACTGGTAATATTTCCTTTAAAAACTGCTTAACTTCAGCTTCGTTTTTTGGCCCGTTGCGTTTGACATCGAAGGCTAAATTATAACCATGTATATACTCTTGGACTAAATAAAATGTGCCATTAACCTCAAAGTAGTCTAACAGCATAGGTATTTGAGGATGACTACCCAATTTTGCTAAAGTTTGTGCTTCTTTTTCAAATCGCTCATAAGCTTTTTCCCAAATACTAGTGTTAGTTACTTTAGGAGAAAGTTGCTTAATTACACACCAAGGTTGACCTGGTAATACTGCATTTTTTGCTAAATAGGTGATTCCAAAACCACCTCTACCTAAAATTCTGACAATTTCATAGCGATCGCGAAATAGTTCTTGAGTTCCGCACATCTGACTCAGTCGAGTTTGCTGCAATATAGACTCGTGGAAATACTTCATTTGTGGGGAAATTATATTCATCTCTCAAGAATTACTACTCTCTGCTTGCCTTTAATTTACAGATAAAGACAACTGAGCGCTAGTAGAAATACTATATCTTTGCTAAATCATGATATTTGACACTGTATAAATACAAAACAGCCCGTAAAAATTTTAAAAAGATATAATATTTTTCAAGAGAAATTAAGTAGCTTACCAGTAAGCAGTAAAATGCTGCATATTAAATGCTTATATCTCAGCTAAATAATTAATTCACCTATTATAAAAGACTTAACAAATGTCCTAGTGATTATGAGTTTTTAATAAAAAATGCGAAATTCACTCAATATTTACGTAATTACCGAGAATAAAATCGTCCTTTATTGTTTAATAAAATACAATATATGGCACAGTCTAGGCTCCCATAGCACTTACTTAAGTAGACCTCTGGCAAAAGTGCTTTTTGCCAGAGGTGGGAAAAGGGAAAAGGTTAAAGGGGAAGGATAAAATACAGTTCAGTTAGGAAAATTAATTGATCACAAAACCAAAAAACTAGTTACTCAACAAAAAAAACAGAAAAATAATTTTGGAGGGGGTTTGGGGGACGCAACCGTCACCCAATCGGGGGTTTGGGGGAGAATCCCCCAATTGAGTTGGCTTCTTTAATAAGTGACAAATCAATCGCTAATGAGCTGAAATGAACTGTATTTGGGTAAAATACAAAACCTTTCCCCTTTTCCCAACTTCTTGCTCCCAGATCCCTTTGCTTTGAAACCCTTTTTCTGCTTGAATTCCACACAATAGCGTACAAATGTACTATAATGATAGTATAGCGCCCACAAAGCCTGTTGAAGTGCAAAATGGCTCTGTAGCAGTTTTATGGAAGATGGATTAAAAATTCTATGATGAAGCACTACATTCTCAACCTTAATCCCACTGCTAAACATGAATGGGATCGGTGTATTTTGCGCGATCCACTCACTGCAAAACGCCCAGATATTGCCAAAATAATTGCTGATGCGGTTGGTGCTGATACAGGCAGTTATTTAGTGAGTGTGAACATCGAAGTAACTGTTTTGGAACAAGCGGCTGTACCACAAGCTGAACAACTATCGCTTTCATTCCCAGAGATGAATAATCAATCGCAATTACGAGAAGTGGCGTAATTACTGCGAAAGGCAAAGTGCTGAATTTTTACCCCTCATTTCTAATGATATAGCAATCACAGATTAGCGGTGAAAAATTAAATTTTGCTCCCAGAATTTTTCACCAATTCGCTAGTAAAGCTATAGCAATATAGCTAGATTTTCGGTCAATATTTTTGGCAAGGAAGATTATTTGATGATGCAACTGAGTTATTATCCAGATGCAATAGTTCAAGCTGCCCAAAGAGTGAATGAAATAGACTCTCAATTGATGGCAGTTCAACAGCAAATTAACAGATTTGAAGGCAATGCTGATCGTAGCGCTTCCTTTGATATGGATCTGAAAAACGATGCTCAAAGGAAAGCGCGTCGCTTTGAAGTGCTGCTGGTGAATCAAGAATACCAAAAGGCAATCGACACCCAAATTAGATTAACTGGTGATAAAGCAAATGCGATCGCTCATTTGGAATACTTGCGTAATCAGTTTAGTGTCGCTAAGTTGGAAGCGAGATTAGCTATTGCTCAACAATTAACTGATTTTGAATCTCGCGAATTAGTTGGATTGTAATTAAAAGGTTGGGTTGACGAAAGTAAACCCAACACCTATATCCTCGTTGGATTTCTCAAATTTTCGATGCGTTACGCTATTGCTAACGCATTCTACTTTTATTTATAAATTTGGTAGAAGTGATGGCGATATTTGTTGAGGAAATTTAGATGATAATAATTGAGCAATTTGTTGATTAATATTTGTCACATCAAAACGCTGACTAGCAATATTTCTAGCATGATTCGCCATAGCTGTAATTTCATCTGTATCTTGCAGACAGATATTAATTACTTGTGCTAATTCCTCAGCTTCACCAGGATTAACTAAAAAACCATTAATCCCAGATTCCACTAATTCTATTGCACCCCCAGCTTTGGCTGCGACTACAGGTGTGCCGCATAGCATCGCCTCAACAATGACTCTGCCAAAGGGTTCTGCAAAAGTGGAAGTATGAGCAACCAAGTTACAAGCTGCCATTAATTGCGGAATATCAGTACGGAATCCTAAAAACTTGATGCGGTTTTCTAGCCCTAATTTAGCAACCTGTTGGTGTAATTGTTGCACATAATCTTGTTCACCAAAAAGTGCATCGCCAACTAAAATTGCTGTTACTTCTTCAGGACATTTGGCAATGGCATCAATTAAAATATGTTGCCCTTTCCAAGGTGAGAGACGGCTGAAATGTCCAACTACAAATTTTCCTGTTAGCCCTAATTCTGCTTTTAATTTTTGTCTATCAGACTCACAGGTTTGATACATTTTTGAGTCAAAGCCGTTATAGACAACTGCGGTAATATCTTCACGTCCGCCTGCTTCTACAAAGGCTTGCTGACTTGCTTGAGAATTAGCAATCACTAAAGATGCAAAATAATTAGCTAAGTTAACAGCAATACTGCGGTTAGTTTGGCTGAAATGCTCTTTGGAGAGAATATCATGCAAATGATAAACCAGAGGACGACGAGCGAAAAAACTTGCGATCGCACCAATAACTAATGCCTTTTGAGTATTGGCATAAATAACATCATAATCTTGAGCTATCTGTACTACCTTCGCGATTAGAGGTAGCAGTTGCTGAAAACTGGCTAATCCTTGCAGAAAGCTACTAGATTTTTGCACAGAGATAGCTTGATTGGTTAAAACCTCCACCGGAATCTGGTTTTGCTGGAGTAAAGTTTTAAAAGGCCCATCAGCAAATAACCCAACGAGACAGCGATCGCGGTAAGGTTTAGCAATATCTATCAAACATAATTCTGCGCCCCCGGGCTTACCACTTTGATCTAAAAATAGAATTTTCATAATTTGTCATTTGGTAATGGGTAATTGGTAATTGGTGTTTGTCATTCAGTATTTCTCCCCCTGCCCCCTGCCCCCTGCCCCCTGCCCCCATGCTTTCCCTCTTTCCCAGTCCCCAGTCCCCAGTCCCCAACCTCCCCTCACGCCAACAAAACTTCCCTCACCTGCTGGGCTATTTTTTGCCAGTTGAAATGCGTAGCGGCGTACTGGTGACAGCTTTCTCTGGAAGGGATTAGTAACTTTTGCAGTAGTGCTTGTTCTAATTTTTCTGCAATGGCTGAGGCTGCGGTGGAAGTAGTAATTAAATCTGGTGAGAAGGATGATAGAATTTCTGGCATTCCGCCAACTGGGGTACAAATAACAGGAGTACCACAGGCTAAGGATTCTACGACTGCTAATCCAAACCCTTCAAAGGATTGGCTAGGCATGATTGTTAAGTCAGCAGCTTGGTAAGCTAAGGGTAAATCCTCATCAGGTAAGAAACCTAAAAATTTAACGTTATCCTCTAACCCTAATTCTGTAGCTTGCTGTTGTAGTGCAGCTTGGATATGTCCGCGCCCAGCGATCGCTAACCACACATCAGGTATTCTAGGCTTAATAGTTGCGATCGCTTCCAATAATTTATCTACTCCCACACGATGCACTAAGCGGCGCGATGTAAATAATATTGGACGGTTATCAGGCCAGTTTAATTTGCTTCTGGCATCTTGCCGTGATAAATTGGCTTGAAATCGCTGAATATCAACGCCACCGGGGATTACGTGAATTTTGCTCCAGGGAATTTGATATTGTTGATGGAGAAGATTGCCAAAGGCTTTGCTGAGAACAATAAAGCGATCGCAGTGTTTATAGGTGCTTTGTTCTATCAGCCAGCGCTTTAACAAAACTTTCATCCTTTGATTTTCTACTTCTTGCTGACTTTCAGAAGCCCAAGGGCCATGAAAATTAAAAGTAATTGGTACTCCTTTAGGCAAAATATCTAAAATTGGAAAGCTATATAATGCAAAATGCAAATTAATAGCGTCTGGTTTGCGGATTCTAGTTTGGCGAAAATTCTTACGAATAGACCATAAACGTTGCCAAATTGGACTATCAGGTTCAGCTAAGTTAGTTAATTTTATAGGCAGATTTTCTATATTTGGTAAACCAACTCCACATAATTCTACGTTGTCTTGATTCGCTGATAATTGATGAGTTAGTTCGTAAATATACCGTTCTAATCCTCCAGGTGTTTTGGGAAACCAGCCCATTCCCAGAGTGAGAATAGATGCTGAAGCGAAATTGTCTGTGTTACCTTCCACCTATGTTACTCCTGTGTTCTGTTGAACTGGCTTCCTCGCATTTTCATACCAAGCTCAACCCGGCTTTTGAATTCAACAATAAATTGCTGTTGCTAGTACTTTTATTCGGCGCTTTAGCATATCATCAGAACTTTTCACTGCTATTGCTATGAATATTTTTCAGCTAATTTATAGCATCATCAAATTTGTTTTTAACAATTTTTTCAGAAATTGCCAAACATCAATTAAGAATAATTTAGATAGAATTTTCTGTTATAGGCGATATAATTTTCGCTGTCAACTAGGAACTTTTTATTAGTGTTGTTATTAACTGTTTAACAGCGTCAAAGATTAATATTATACTTTTATAGCTGGGATATAATGCATTCAAAATATTGCAAATAGGGGCTTTTCTATTTTTAGTAACTAGCTATTATGTCATCTTTATCACAATCAAATAATAATGTCAGGAGAAATTATTGTCATAGCTTTTAGTAAAAATTGATGCCTTCAGCAAAATTATGTATTAGGTTTTACTATATTTTTAACTCATGGAGTAAAAATTAATACTAATAAAATTTACCTTAAAAAAATAATGTGTTTTTTATAAATTTTTGGTGAACATAAAATTATAGTTGTCGAATTTTTGTTATTTATGTGTATATTCTTTTAAAGGAAGATTAATCATGATGATTCAATCATCTATGCTCTACAGCTAGACAAATTTAATTAATAGACTACAAAATAAGTAAAAGAATCAATAAAAGTTAATCTTCCAGATATTCAAGTTAAATACACCAGGGGTTTGATAGTTAATTTTAATTGGTGCTGACCTATAACGCCGATTCAGTATTCGGTAAACCTTAGCAAATTATAGAGTGGGTACTAGTTCTTGTCAGGGTTGGAAGAAAACATCTAGTATTACTCAACAGATAATCTGCTTTGGGTTTATTCATGAATCGGGGTTATAGTAGTCTGCTAACCCAACTTGAAAAGCTGATCATAAGTCAATTTATTGGCGTTGATCAGCCGTAAAATGCTGACTATATAACTGGTATTTTTTTAGTTGATTACTAATTAAATAACTAATTATTTAGATAATCATGATTCAAAAAAGCAATGTATGAAATAGTACATTGCAGTTAGCTAATTTATAAATTTAGGTTTTAATTGCTAAGTAATAGGTTGCAATATGCTCTGCCACGCTACAAATAAAATTTTATGCATCAGCACCAGATACCATTGGAGATTTTATGGACTTTAGCTTCATGCAGAAAATTCAACTTATCTGCTACCATTTAGCAAATTTTATTAAAACGCTATTTCAACAACGTAATTCGCGACAGAGAAAAATGTTGACATTTTTACTCTGCCTCACGATGGGAGTTATTTTCGCTTCTTTCAGCATGACAACACGTTGGACTGTGAGTGGTTCGCCAACCAGCACTTACAAAACAACATGGATTGGTAATACTTTTGGTGGTGGAAAATATTGGGTACAAAATAATATAGATGCAATGTATGTTGCTGCTAATGGCACTGTATATACCAATAGTATTTGGGATGAAGCAGGTAGAGAAGCAGGAATATATAAAGATGGTAAGATTGCGGGTATGCTTGATGATACTCACGGTTGGAGTCGTCTGGGTGGCAAAGCCATAACAGTTAATCACAAATATATTTACTTAGCTATAACTCAAGGTTCTATAGGTAAAACCGAGAAAGATTATCCTCTAGATGGTACAAATTGGTATTGTGTGAGAAGGTATGATTTATCTGGTAAACCTGCGCCATTTTCTGGGGGACGTGGTTGGGATAAAAGTATGTTAATTATCAGTCAGAAAGCTGAATTGACTGGATTAGCAACTTTTAAAAAAGAATTATATATAAGTGACCCTGCGGCAAATCGGATTCGCGTTTATAGTACCGAAACGATGAAAGAATTACGCAGCTTTAACTTCATCAGACCTGGTGCGATCGCTATTAATAGCCAAGGTAATCTGTGGATTATTCAAAATAAAAATAGTAGTAATCCTGCCAAGATTTTGCATTATTCCCAGGATGGGAAAAAACTACCACAAGAGATTACGAAAGTTGTCGAACCAACTGCGATCGCACTCGATCCTCAAGGGAGACTGTTAATAGCCGAGAATGGGCCGCGTCAGCAAATATTGATTTATAACGTTACTGAAAAGCCAACACAGGTTGGGACTTTCGGTACTAAAGGGGGTATTTTTGCAGGTAATCCGGGGGAAGTTCAAGATTTGAAACTTTACGGAATTACAGCAGTAGGTACAGATGCAGGTGGAAATATCTACGTTAGCAATAATGGTTTCCACAGACCTGGGACTGATTTAAGGAAGTTTTCACCCTCAGGAAAAAAACTATGGCAATTGTTGGGATTGCTATTTGTGGATAATGCAGATGCAGATCCGCAAACTGATGGCGTTGATGTGTTCGCCAAGCAAGAACACTTTGTCATGGACTACAGCCAGCCGGCTGGGAAGAAATGGACTTTCAAAAATTACACTCTCAATCCCTTCAAATATCCTCAAGATCCACGTCTGCATACATCCCCAGATGGGACTTTTATCAGGCGTATCAAAGGTAAGCGCTTTATGTTCCTCACAGATATGTATAGCAGCTTTTTGCAAATTTATCGTTTTGATAATAGCAACAAAAGCAAAATTGCGATCCCATCGGGAATGTTTGTTGGTACTAACGCCGAAGGTAAACAATCAATCGCTGGGAACTGGCCACCAAATCAACCAAAAAAAGGCGAATGGATTTGGCGCGATCGCAATGGTAATGGTGCCTTCGATTCAGGTGAATATGATAGTAGCGAAGATTATCCCTACTTCGGCGGCTGGTGGGTAGACAGTAAAGGCGATGTCTGGAAGACTTTGCGGACTCAAGATGGTATTGGTATTCGCCACTATCCTTTACAAGGACTAGATGAGCATGGCAACCCCATCTATACTTATAGTTCCATGCAAAAGTACAAAACCCCCAATCTGTTTACCGATTTACGGCGGATTGAGTATTTCCCAGATACAGATACGATGTATTTGTCAGGCTTTACCGCAGATCATCCGCCAGTTGGTGATGATAGTGGGGTGGTTGGTTCTGAAATTGTCCGGTTTGATAATTGGAGTAAACAAAAAGAGAATCCTACTCCTCTATGGCGCACCGTAGTACCTCATGACACCACAGGGAAGCGTGAAGTTTCCACAATGTCGATGAGTGTAGCCGGAGACTATGTGTTTGCTGTGACATTAAAGACCGCAGAAGTCCATGTATACAACGCCGCCACCGGAGTGCAAGTACAACAGTTCAAACCCGGCCCAGAAGTTGCAGGTGAAAGCGGTTGGATTGATATTCCCCACGGTATCCGCGCTTTTCGCCGTTCAGATGGTGAATATTTAGTGTTTGTAGAAGAAGACTGGAAAGGCAAAGTACTGATCTATCGTCTACGAGGATAATATCAATTTCCATCTTCCGAGTTTTTAGATACCCGACTTCTTTAAGAAGTTGGGTATCTAGACACCGCTAAATTTCACAAATTATGTACGACTTTTATATACATAATTTTGCAATTATATATAACCTATATTTAATTTTTGAAGTTCAAGTAGTGGACTGACACAGCTAAAATAGTGCATTAGATTGAAAAAAATTACCTGTAGATGAAAACAAATCAAACTAATTCATACTCCACTATTTTAGCCTTGCCACGCCAGTAGGATGCGTTAGCGATAGCGTAACGCATCAGTTCAAAGCTAATATAGAAATTACCATAGTTATTACAAAATTCTATTCATAAGAATACGTGTAAGTTTTATTGCACAGTTTATAGGATTCATATTTGATTTTTGAAGTTCAAGTTGGATGTGTTAGCAGCGATAGTAAGGCATCACTTCCAAAGCTTTTCTTGCTGAGATTTTTTCAGAAATCCAATCGAATTACTGTATATGTATACTTTATAGTGATTATTTCTCTCAATTAGCTATTTTGGATTATCTAAGAATGAGCAATATAAAGTTTTATCATTTGCACTTGATATATTGATGTTTAAACTAACTTCATATTTTGCTTTCTTGAAATTAAATTCTTTTTGAAAACAATAAATATCTTTGATGACAAATAATTTGTACTTGAATTATGATTTTAGAACAACGAAACCAAAACAAAAGGAGCAATAAATCCTCCTAATATACGAGAGTATTGTTTTAATAATAATCAAATAACCAAAACTGTAACTATGAATTACAAAACCCTTAATCTAGTGAATTATTATGAGTATCAAAATTTATTTACAACGATTACAAAAATTAATTCCGCATACTTGGCTGGAGCAAATACAAGATATTCACTCTAGCTTACTATTTCGCTGGATTGTGCGAAAAGGCAGTCAGCCAATAGCATTTACCCAGAAATCGGCTATGGTATTTTCTCCGCACCAAGATGATGAAACATTTGGCTGTGGTGGGATGATTGCTCTGAAAAGAGAACATAATATTCCCGTAATAGTAGCTTTTCTCACAGATGGACAAGGAGCAGGTACTTCTGAAGTAAATACACCAGATAAAATTATCCAAATCCGTAAACAAGAAGCGGTAAAGGCTTTAGAAATTCTGGGTGTTAAATCTTCGGAAATCCATTTTTTAGAAAAGCCTGATGGCACTTTACCTTATTTAGACGAGCGCGAAAGAGAACAGACAATTATACAGGTAGCAGCGCTATTAAAGCAGTATCAACCTGAAGAAGTTTATGTTCCTCATCGTAAAGATTGCCATCGAGATCATGAAGCTACTTACCAATTAGTCAAGGCTGCGATCGCGCAAGCTGGAATCACAGTAGATTTGTTGCAATATCCAATTTGGTTATTTTGGAGAGCGCCATTATTTATTCTGCTCAAATTGCAGGATATCGCAGCAGCTTACTACCTCTCAATTGCCTCAGTTCAAGATAAAAAAACTCAAGCTATTTCTTCATACTGTTCTCAAATCGAAAGCCTGCCTCGTGGATTTATTCAGCGATTTTCCAGTTCACATGAAATATTCTTTAAATCTGATTCATAATCGCTGAATATCAACATATTTTTTAGCTAAATACTACCCTTATTTAAATGGGTAGTAAACAACTATTATCCTCAGCATTAAAGACAATTGTCGTCTTTGGGCTACTTTTGTGCGCCACAAAAATCATCAATCAGCAACTAAAACTTCTGTGGAGAAAACTTATATGCGGATACTACATATTACTAATCATGTACAACAAATTGGCAACGGAATTGTCAATGTGGCAGTAGATTTAGCTTGTTTACAAGCCAAAAATGGTCATCATGTTGCTGTTGCATCAGCTGGTGGAGAATACGAAACTTTACTAGCAAATTACGACGTGCAACATTTTCACCTCGATCAATCGAGAACACCCATCAATATAATTAAAGCTGCTTGGCGCTATCGCCAGATTATTCAAGAGTTTCAGCCAGATATTGTTCATGCACACATGATGACAGGAGTTGTGCTAGCCGGACTTTTAAGAAACTGTGGTGAATATAGTTTAGTTTCTACTGTACATAATGAGTTTCAGCGCAGCGCTATCTTGATGGGATTAGCGGATCGAGTGATTGCAGTTAGCAATGCTGTAGCTGATTCTATGGTACGGCGTGGGATATCTAAGAGTAAGTTACGAGTCGTCGCCAATGGTACATTAAACAGCCCACGAAATCGTAGTATTAAAGATTGTCAACCCATGCTTTTATGCCATCCAGCAATTACTACTGTAGCTGGAATGTATACCCGTAAAGGGATTGTGGAATTAATAGAAGCCTTCGTCAAAATTGCCGCAGAAGTTCCGCAAGCACATTTATATTTAGTCGGAAATGGCCCCGATCGCACTATGTTTGAAGCTATGGTGCAAAATACCCCTTTTGGCAATCGCATTCATTTTGAAGGTTTCCAGTCAGAACCGCAACGCTATATGCTGTCCTCTGATATCTTTGTCCTCGCTTCTCACTGTGAATCCTTTGGATTAGTGCTGACAGAGGCGCGAGAAGCAGGTTGTGCAATTATTGCTAGCGATGTCGATGGTATTCCAGAAACTTTGGATCGGGGACAAGCTGGTTTATTAGTACCACCAAAAGATAGTCAAACTTTGGCAAATGCTTTAATGTATTTGCTCAAAGATTCGGAACAACTACAAAAATTGAAATCCCAAGCTAAACAAAACCTCGAACGCTTCAGCGTTACCCGAGTTCATGAGGAAACGCTAAGTTTATACTATGAACTACTTGATAACTACAGAGTGTTTAATCTGAGCATTAGCCAAGAACTTTTAGTTAGCAAATAGCAATTTTATCCTATTAGATTTCTCCCAATTATCTACAATCAGCTAACAGATAATTATACAAATACATGGGTAGAGGGTTTAGCATTGCTAAACCCCTACAGAAAATGAGAAAACAGGGTTATGAATGATGCAACTAAAATCATCAAAATTAGAGACCCAAGTTCTTGAGGAACTTGGGTCTCTTACAATTAAATTTATACGGGGATAAATCCCTAATGAGAAATTTTTTAAAACGCTCCAATTCTCGCAAATAGTACGTAAAATGTTTTGACAATTAACAGCAAATCATACATTGGACTCCATCTGGCTTGATACTGTAAATCTAAGTCAACTATTTTCTCAAAATTAGTTACCTGAGAACGTCCGTTAACTTGCCATTCACCGGTTAAACCAGGTTTGACATCTAAACGCCGCCAATGTCTTTTTGTATATTTACTTACTTCATCACCTGTAGGTGGCCTTGTACCTACTAAGCTCATTTCATTGCGTAACACATTCCAAAATTGCGGTAGTTCATCCAAACTACTGCTTCTTAAAAATCGACCTACTTTAGTAACTCGGAAATCATTTTTATTTTTAAATATTAGTCCATTCGCCTCATTACTTACTAAAGCCTTTAATTCTTCTGCATCAGTAACCATTGAGCGGAATTTATAAAGAAGAAATGGTTTTCCTTGCAATCCATACCGTTCTTGAGCAAAGAAAATTGGGCCAGAACTATCGATTTTAATTGCGATCGCAATTGGCACAAACAAGATAGCTAGAATCAACAGCCCTACCAAGCTACCTACAATGTCTAAACAGCGTTTGAATTTAGATGTTACTGAAGCATGGGGATTAGGCTCTAATTTCCAAGACAAAAAAGAGGTATCTGGAAGAATTTCATGTAATTTTGTTTGCTGCATTATCCTGCCTCAAGTGATGAAGGTAGAATTGTTGACTTGTGACTACGATTGTGAAAATTAACTTTTTTAAAAAGGAGAAAACCCAGTTTTTATTCTTTATGGGGATACAGCACTCTATGGGGGAATTTCGGGAAAATGCTGAATGTCCATCTATTTTTTTTACCACCATATTGATCTGTACATATATGCGTTATTGCAACATTTTCAATCGAGATACTTGTGATTTCAGGACAAAAAAGCAAGAGGAAATAGGGGAAAACCTTTAACCTTTTCCCTAAACTAAGTTCGGATCTGAAAATTTTTAACTCAGCAATATTGGTTCTTAATTACGCTGTCTCTGAATCATCAACTTGACAACTTTCAAGACGTGAAAACAAAGCCACGCATAATTCCCACCATGAAGCTGTTGCGATCGCACTATGCCATTCCCACACACCTAACAGCCTGACACGCCAAACCTGTTCTAAAAAACCGAAATAGGGTAAATGTCCTATAGGTGCATCTCCTTGCCAGACTAGATTTTCATAATCAACCCATGAGTCTTTCAAACGCCAACCAACACGATTAGCAAAATCAATGCAGGTTTCGGAAGCAGCAACTTTGGCATTACCAATCATCAAAGCCAACAGCGGATCAGTTGCAGAAGTATCTTTAATACTTTGCCAGATACGTTGTTGAACACTAAAGCCAAAGTGCCCATAACTATAATTTACCCACAGATTATCAATTGTATAAAGGTCTTTACAAGAAAAATTTATTACATCCTCAATTTCAAGAAAGTTTTGTTTTTTTCTTCCGGATGCTTTCAGTATAAGTTTTGTAGTTTCTTTATCCGCCTCTAACCACCTTTTATTTTTAAGTAAATCGCGCAGATAAGTGTAGTCAATTCCTAATGCTGAACTCAAATCATCAGGTTTGGAATTGTCAGTATTTTCTGGTTTGGTATGTAAATTTTCTACAGAAAATAAAGTTTTTCCAGGTAATATTTCTATAATTCCTTGAGAGCCAGATAACCAAAAATATAATTGAATATCGGTTTGTGCTAACTGCACTTGCAATTGTGTAATCCAAGCTGCGGCGGTGAGTCCTGTTGGCTGCATTCCTTGATTGAGAGTTTCTACCAGGGTCTGAGCAAATACTTCACTGTCATTAGCTGGTACAGCAGCCGTAATTAAACACTGTCCTGCATCTAATCCAATTTGCAGTTCTTCTACCCAATCACGGACTGAGACTGTCCCTAATCCCTGTTGTTCTGGACAGTCTAAAATAATGATTTGTTGCGATCTACATCGACGTAGCTGTTTTCTTAACCATGAACGCTCAATAAAAATATCTTCGGACAGTACTAATCTCGCTTCTCCTGGCTCTGTCTCGCGAATTTGCCCACGCAGATATAAAAATACTGTTGTGGCTGCTTCTGGCGTAGTCGTTTCCGCAAAAGATGGTGATAGTAAACACTTTTGAATCGCCTTGCGGACATCCAACTGGGAATTTTTGCCTCGCACAGTCCAATAATTTACTTCAAAGCTGCCCGCCGTACTTAGTATTTTACTCAAATCTAAGGAATTTTTACTTTTGGGGAGTCCTTCTACTATTAATGCTTGTCGCGGATGTTGGGAAGATGGTATTTGCTGAGGTTTCAGTCCTAAAATTACTTCTCCTACTCCTTCTACAATCCGCTTAGGTGTTTGTGAAGGATATTCAGAATGGATGGAATTGTCTCCCCGTCCTTTTTTTAGCTGATTGATGACTCGCAACTGCTGATTAGCTTTATCTATATATGTCAGTGTTTGGTGGTAAACATAGCGATAAAGTCCATCGGCTTCGATGACACCAACAGAGTCAGCAGCTTCTCCCCTTAACCCTTGAATTAAATAGTATGTGAATACACCATGCCCTAATTGCGGAAATTCCCAAGATTGCTGGCCGCGATCGCAAGATAATAAAGCATAAAATCCTTTTCTTTGGGCAGCTCGTTTTCGCAAAACTTCCACTAACTCTAGTGTCGGGTTGAGTTGGGGATCTGTTTCACCTCTTGCACCCAACAGCGTCATTCCTCCACTATGACAAGCATCTAATATGAGTAGTTGCTGTTGAGCAGAACAATTCTCTAACAGTTGCAACAATTCCTGCAACTTTAAACCCGTGTCAGTTAATTGTTCTTTTTGAGTATCTTGGAGACATAGCACCACCTGCTGACTCAAAGAGTCAAGCATCCCATGCCCAGAGAAATAAAATATAACTGTGTCAATCGGTTTACTAGCCGCTGCAATTTGTTTGAGGCTGGCGCGAATATTTTCTAACTTGGGTTGCTGTTCCCCAAAATCGTGATAAATCATCACCTCTTTTTGCGGAAATCCCTGTGTTGCGGCGTTTAATGCTTCTCCTAACCCCTGACAATCCAACGCCGAGTAATGCAAACCAGGTATTTGCTCATCCTCGTATTGGTTGACTCCCACTAGTAATAGCCAAAGTTTTGCTACCCCAGTTTCTAAAGCATGAGTTGAGTGACTAGTACGAACCCCAACTGGACACATTTAAAAAAATTAAAACCCTGTATAGTAAAGCAATTTAACTGCTGACTGATAGTAAATTATCAACTCAGCAGCTTTGATAAAAATGGTATCAGATTAAACTAGACGCGTTGCGCTTCAACTTAGTTCCGCATCAAAGGAAATCAAAAATCAATCATTAATGCGTATGGTGCGTTAACGAAGTGTAACACGGATTATCTCTTTCCTAATATTCTCACTCCTAAAATTTACCTAAAAATAGCAGGTAGCAAACTCGGAGCTAACCATAAACCATAACCAATAAATGCAAAGATTCCTGTAATCAATATAGTAATTACGTAGCTAATACACATCAATAAACCATCGGATTCGATTGTGGCAACTGCTAACAGTAAAATTCCGATAGTAGGGATGGGATTAGTGAAGGGAATGGGCGAGATTAGTAATAGTGTTAGCCACGAAATGCAAAACCCATTAAACCGCCAAGCCCAAGAACTATTGGCAATTTTTGCTAACCGAGGACGAGCAATTTTCTCTACTATTCTGGTGATTTGGCGCAGATTATGTAACAAAACATGGGCAAAGCGGCGAGGAAATTTGTAGTTAGCCATTTTTTTGGGTAACCAAGGCGATCGCCTGCCTAAAACCATCTGCATTGATAATAACAAGCAAGCAGCACCAAATGGCCCTGTTAAACCCGGTGGCATCGGAAACAAAAATGGCAACACTAATAATGCAATTACTAAGCTAAAGCCTCTCTCTGAAGTTTCTGCCAAAATATCTCCTAGAGTGAGCGGTTGTTCAGCTAAGTGTTGCAACAATGATTTAATTTCTTGAGAAAATCTTAAATGCTTTTGGCTTGAGTCTATGCGAGTTTCCACAATCCCCAGCTTTATCTCAGTAAATTATTTAATATATGTATACAATAGCTCTACAAGTAATTCCGTAAAAAATTAAATTTTCTTTAATTGCACATAATATTAACCGCTCCAAAATATATTACTTGTGATTAATTTAACATTCATAAATTAACTTTGTGGTGTTGGAGGGACAAAAACACTGACAGCTTTAGGGATAACATGGAAATGGGCAGGAGTATATGTAGTGATTTCCCCATCAGTATTAATAGGTCGTGGTTTTCGGGTATATACTTCCATTTCTTGACCCTGGTAAGCACGCACTTCTCGCCATTTTATGTGTTTTCCTTGCCGCATGGATGGCAGCAACAGTATAATTTGCCACCAATTTTTAATTTCTAAGCTGTAGAGATCCAGCCTTTGATCGTCAATTGTGGCATCGTGAACTACTGCCATACCACCGCCATAGTAACGACCATTACCCACTGCAATCTGCACTGTTCGCACGCTAATAGATTCTCCATTCATGCGGATTTCTGCACTAAATGGTCGAGATTCCCAGATTACCTGCAATGCCGTAGCTACGTAAGCGAATACACCCCAGCGACGTTTGGCTTCTTTGGTTAGTCGTTCAGTAATTTTGACACTGAGTCCCATACTTGCAACGTTGAAGAAATGCTTGCCATTCACCCACCCTAAGTCAATGCGTCGCTGTTCCCCAGCAGCAATGATTTTACAGGCTTCTGATAGAGAATTAGGAATGCCCAAAGTCCTGGCTAAATCATTAGCAGTTCCCAAAGGTAATATACCTAAGGGCAACTGAGTATCAACTAAACCATCTACTGCCGCATTCAGTGTGCCATCACCACCGCCAATAATTACCAAGTCAACTTGATTTTGGTAACGTTGAATTATCTCTGTTAACCGTTGGGGATTTTCTGTGGATTCCTCAATCAAATCCAAGTCCAATTCCTTGAGACATTGGATTGCTTCTTTCAAGCGCTTTTGTCCTTGGCGAGCGTGATGATTGACTAACAGCAGTGCGCGGGGACTCATGGGTATTACCTTTTATAGGTGAAGTATGGCATTCTCAGCGTATAGATATTTTGCGTGAATTTCATGGTAACCCCCTGCAATGTATGTTATGAAAGTTACCAAAAACTCAAGTTTTCATCGTTTTTTATGTGGTTGTCACCGTTATTTGTTTAGGGGATGTTTATTTAGCTTATCTTTATTAGCAATTGGTGTCTTCATACCTAGGAAATGGGGAACTCAGCCAAAAGATAAATGCAATTTGGATATTTGTATTTCTAATACAGGTATTCATTCTAATATTATATTACCTACTAAAAATGATATTTTTGATTGGCATCAGTATCTGCCTATCGATAAAATTGGCATAGATAATTTCTATGATTACAATTACTTAAGTTTTGGGTAGGGTGACCGGGACTTTTATATGTCAACTGTCACTGTGGCAGATTTAAGATTGTCTACAATTTTCAAAGCTTTATTTTTACCAACCCCTTCTGTAATCTATGTTAAAGGTTATCAATTAATACCGAAATCTCTCAAGGTGAAATGCATTAAACTTGATAAAAATAATTACCTAAATTTAATCCAATTTATCCAATCCACCTTTCAGTTAGATGCCCAAGGTAAAGTAGTTCGTATTGGAGATGGTCATACTAATAATGCAGGCTTTTATGATGCAGTTGGTAGTTATTCAATAATCAGAAATTGTAATAATTGGACAGGAGAAGCTTTGAGAAAAGCTGATGTCAATACTCCGCTTTGGGATGGATTATCATCTGCAATTATTTGGCATTTAAGAAGTAGTTGTGAATAATATAAGAATCTAATTTAGTTGAATTAGGAACCATTTATAAAGTAAATCTTAAGTGGGGGAGCCACTGCGTTGCGCGGTGAGTGCAGCCACACGTGCGGCTATGCCGCCGAGTGGACTGCCGAACCTGAAGGGGTTAATAGCGTTGTAGTAAGCATGGATGATGCGTTAGGCGCTAGGATAGTTCTTTCGTGATAAATCATATTAGAAACCAGCGCCTAACGCATCCTACAATAATTTTATTTTTACTTTATAAATAACCTCTGATTTAAGAAAAAAGTAAAAACTAATAAAGTAAAAATACGGGAAGTAAAAATACAAAAAATACAGAGAACTTTATCTTAGATAGATATACTGATATTCTGCAAAGCTCATTTCTGTTTTATGCCTGCCTAAACTACTAATTTTAAAGCTTTAAATGATCATTTGCGATCGCTTTTGACTGCTCAGTAATTTGGGAATACTGAAATGGTAATCATATAAAGCCAAATCAGTGATTCATGCAATGATGTTGACGTTATTGAAAGACTTCTATTTAATCGGTTTCATTCCCCACGGACATTGTTATCTCTGGCAAACAGGGTTGGTATGGCTCAACATCATAGGAGATGCAACAATCGCTTTAGCCTATTATTCGATTCCCTGCTTACTTGTTTACTTTATTTCCCGACGCAAAGATGTTCCTTTCAACGGAGTTTTTCTGTTGTTTGGTGCTTTTATTATTGCCTGTGGTACAGGACACCTAATGGATATTTGGACATTATGGTATCCAGACTATTGGATTGCCGCTGGACTGAAAGCCTTCACAGCTTTAATTTCCATATACACAGCATTTGCATTAGTTTATCTCATTCCCCTAGCTTTAAAAATACCCAGTCCCGCACAGTTAGAAGCTGCTAATCAAGCGCTAAAAAGTGAAATTGTAGAGCGTAAGCGAATAGAGCAAGAGTTACGTATAGCAGAAGAAATTGCTACCAACTCCAGCCAAGCTAAAAGCGAATTTTTGGCTAATATGAGCCACGAACTACGCACACCCCTCAATGGCATTCTGGGTTATACACAAATTCTGCAACGTACAGAATCGCTAACCGAGAAGGGATACAAAGGGGTAGAGATTATTCAGCAGTGCGGTTCCCATTTATTGACTCTAATTAATGATGTACTAGATCTCGCCAAGATTGAAGCGAGAAAGCTGGAACTGAATCCGATTGATTTTTACTTTCCCGCATTTATTGACAGCGTGACAGAAATTTGTCGTATCCGCGCAGAACAGAAAGTTATCGGGTTTCATGTGCAACTATCAGCAGATTTACCTGTGGGCATTCGTGCCGATGACAAACGTCTACGTCAAGTGTTGATCAATCTACTGGGTAATGCCATTAAGTTTACCGAAAAAGGTAGTGTCATTTTCAAAGTTGAAGTTAAAGCCACTCAAGAAGAATTTCAGCAATTACCAATTCACAAAATTAGATTTGAGGTAACGGATACCGGAGTGGGGATGAACCCTGAGCAACTGCAAAAAATCTTTTTGCCTTTTGAACAAGTAGGAGAACAGAAACTTCAGTTTGAAGGTACAGGATTAGGATTAGCAATTACCCACAAATTTATTACATTGATGGGTAGTCAAATAGAAGTGAAAAGTGAGTTGGGTCAAGGTAGCAGTTTTTGGTTTGATCTAGAATTACCAGAAGCGAAAGATTGGGCAAAAGCTTCGAGAGCAATTCGTCAGGGAACCGTTGTTGGCTATGAAGGGAAAAAGCGAACGATTTTAGTAGTTGATGACAAATGGCAAAACCGCTCGGTAGTAATCAACTTACTAGAGCCAATTGGATTTGTAGTAATAGAAGCTAGTAACGGTAAGGAAGCACTAGCACAAGTCAGCGCTTATCAACCAGACTTAGTAATTACTGACTTAATGATGCCTGTAATGAATGGATTTGAATTCATTACTCAGTTACGGCAGTTTTCCCAATTTGAAAAGACAACTGTTATTGCCTCTTCAGCTAGTGTTTTTGAAACCGATCAATATAAAAGTATCGACGCAGGAGCAAATGCATTTTTACCAAAACCTATAGATGCTGAGATGTTGCTAGAGCTACTGCGAAAATATTTACTGTTGGAATGGGTTTATGATAATACATCCAATGACAAGATTACCAGTATTAAGGGAATTACAGATAATCAAGAAGATATAATTCCTCCTAATCAGGAAGTATTACATAAGTTACTAGAACTAGTAAGAGATGGTGATATTGAAGGAATTATAGAAATAGCAAATCAAATTTCTATACTTGATGAAAAAATCAATAAGTTTGCCCAGCAAATTACTCACTTTGCGAGTAATTTTCAAGTCAAACTTTTAGAAGAATTTGTACAAAAATATCTACCTTTAACTTAAGAGAAAAATTTGATATTTGGGGTTTGGTGTTAGGTGTTTGGAGTTAATTATTTCTCTCCTGCTTTCTTCCAGTACTCAATCCCCAGTACCTCTCATCCCCACGATCGCAGGTAGTGGGGAGTTATCCCAATACTTGTCGGTTAAGGGGGAAACGGTTAAGGGGAAAGGGGCAAGAAAAGATCTTTAACCCTTACCCTTTCACCTTTTCCCCCAACCAAATTAAGAGTTGACAATCCTTAACCGAGCAGTATTGGGAGTTATCCATTCCCCAAATCCCCAACAGATATATATGACAACAACTTCAGAAACTGGATTTATTTTGATTGTTGATGACAACCCAACAAATTTATCCGTTCTTTCTGCTGCTTTAAGTAGTGCTGGGTTTAAATTCCGAGTAGCAGTGAATGGAGAAAGTGCGATCACACAAGTCGAACGCAACCCCCCAGAGCTAATTTTGCTAGATGTGCAAATGCCAGGGATTGACGGATTTGAAACCTGTCGTCGCCTGAAAGCAAATCAGGATAGTCAACATATTCCGATAATTTTTACCACGGCTTTAGCAGATATAGATAGCAAAACTAAAGGATTTTCTCTAGGCGCAGTCGATTATATACCCAAACCTTTTTCCCAAGAAGAAGTAATTGCTAGAGTGCGGGTACATTTACAACTGAAACGGCTTACCGAATCATTAGAACGGCAACTTAGCGATCGCACTATTGCTTTACAACAAGCTCAGATTCAATTAGTGCAGCAAGAAAAACTGTCAACATTGGGAGAGTTAATCGCTGGAGTGGCTCACGAAATCAATAATCCGATTAGTTTTATCTTCAGCAATATCGAACATTTAGAAGAACATATTGCTTCTATTACCGAAATTTTGCAACTTTATCAACAAGAATATCTCCATCCTTCAGCGAAAATTACAGATGCTAGTGAGGAATTGGATCTAGAATTTGCCCTCAAAGATATAGTAAAAATTATCAACTCATTCAAGTTAGGTACAGATAGACTGAGAAATCTTTCTCTCTCACTCCGCAACTTCTCCCGTGCAGATGTTGACACCAAACAACCTGCGGATTTACACCAAGGACTTGATAGCACGTTGTTGATTTTACAACATCGCCTGAAAAGTGTAGGCGATCGCCCTCGCATCGAAGTTGTCAGGTCTTATGGCCAGTTACCAGAGGTTAATTGTTATCCAGGGCAAATCAACCAAGTTTTCATGAATATTCTGGCCAATGCCATTGATGCCCTTGATGAAGCCATGATACATAGCAAAATGAGCGCTTCTATCCCCCAAATCCAAATTACAACAGATATAGATGCTCAAAACTGCGTCAACATTCGCATTGCTGATAATGGTATGGGTATCCCTGATTTAATTCAAGAGCGATTATTTGAACCTCTATTTACGACCAAGCCTGTGGGTAAAGGCACTGGACTGGGTTTATCAATCGCCCATCAAATTATTGTAGAAAAACACAATGGCATATTAAAAGTAAATTCTCAGCCTGGTCAGGGAACTGAATTTAGTATCAAAATTCCGATTAGGGACTAGGGATTGGGCATTGGGGATTGGGGATTGGGGACTGGGGATTGGGGACTGGGGATTCTCTCAAGGGTAGGTATTTTGTATTTGGCCATTTTTTGGCTATTTCAGCCGATGCTTAAATCCTGAAACGACCAAACCACGTTAAACAATTGAGAATTTTCTCAACTATTTTTGAGATTCTGAAAACCCTACCCTTGAAAGGACTGGGGATTGGGGACTAGGTAATTTGGTGTTGGGTGTTTGTCATTAATTATTTCTCCTCTGCTCCCTGCCCCTCTGCTTGACTCTCTCCCTCATCTCCCTCATCCCCACCATTCCCCATTACCCATCCCCCATTCCCCCTTCCCATCCCCTTAGTCATCATAAATAGACAACTGAATCCCAAGAAGTAACAAACTCGCTGCAATTAGATCTAGGATCGTTTTAACAAAGCTAAAAAATACAATTTTAGGAAGTAGCTTTATAGTATTGAGTTAGCTCGACTATAGACTAATTCCCCATCCTCTTAGTTAACTTACAGGTCTGAAACTATGGAACTGACGATTGACAACGTGGAAACAGTATTGGATGAAATGCGCCCTTATTTAATCTCGGATGGCGGTAATGTGGAGCTTGTAGAACTTGATGGGCCTATCGTTAAATTGCGTTTACAAGGAGCCTGCGGTTCTTGTCCTAGCTCTACCATGACTTTAAGAATGGGTATTGAACGTCGTCTACGGGAAATGATTCCCGAAATTGCTGAAGTAGAGCAAGTTATCTAGGGACTAGGGACTAGGGACTGGGGATTAGAAAGGAGCAGGGGGGCAGGGAGCAGGAAGCAGGGGAGAAAAATTTCCTTCTCAATGCCCTATGCCCTATGCCCTATGCCCCATGCCCCATGCCCCATCCCCAATGCCCAAAGCCCATTACCCCGTAATTTTCTATGACCCAACCTCTGTACGTTGCCTTTATTTGGCATCAACATCAGCCGCTGTACAAATCTCCTGACAGCGGCGTTTCTTTATCTTCTAGTCAACAGTACCGCTTACCTTGGGTGAGGTTACATGGCACTAAGGATTATCTAGATTTAGTGTTACTTTTGGAGCGATATCCCAAGTTGCACCAAACTGTAAATTTAGTGCCATCTCTCATACTGCAACTGGAAGATTACATTGCTGGCACAGCTTTTGACCCCTATCTCACTGCCAGTTTGACACCAGTCGAACAGTTGACTCTACAACAGAGGGAATTTATTGTTAAACATTTTTTTGATGCTAATCACCACACCTTGATTGACCCCCATCCCCGCTATGCCGAGTTGTATTACCAAAAGCAGGAACAAGGGGAAGCTTGGTGTTTAGAAAATTGGCAACAGCATGATTACAGCGATTTGCTGGCTTGGCATAATCTGGCGTGGATCGATCCGTTGTTTTGGGATGATCCAGAAATTGCCGCTTGGTTAAGTCAAGGTCGCAATTTTACTTTAAGCGATCGCCAGCGGATTTATTCTAAACAGAAAGAAATCCTCAGCCGCATTATTCCCCAACATCGCAAAATGCAGGCTGCTGGTCAGTTGGAAGTCACAACTACGCCTTACACTCACCCGATTCTGCCCTTATTAGCTGATACTAATTCCGGTCGGGTAGCTGTGCCCCAAATGAATTTACCACAGCAGCGTTTTCAGTGGGCGGAAGACATTCCCCGTCACTTAAATAAAGCCTGGGAGTTATATAAAGACCGCTTTGGGCAAGAACCGCGAGGCTTATGGCCTTCGGAACAATCAGTTAGCCCAGCTATATTACCGTATATTATCAAACAAGGTTTTAAGTGGATTTGCTCAGATGAAGCGGTTTTAGGCTGGACGCTAAAACACTTTTTTCATCGCGATGGGGCGGGGAATGTGGAGGAACCAGAATTACTCTATCGACCTTATCGCCTCCAAACTCCAGCCGGGGATGTGTCAATTGTTTTCCGCGATCATAGATTATCGGATTTGATTGGCTTTACCTATGGGGCAATGCCGACAAAACAAGCTGTAGCAGATTTAGTCGGACACCTGCAAGCGATCGCTAAAATGCAAAGAGATCGACAAAGCGAACAACCTTGGTTAGTGACTATTGCTTTGGATGGCGAAAATTGCTGGGAATTTTATCCTCAAGATGGCAAAATTTTTCTAGAGGCTTTATATCAAACTCTCAGTAACGAACCGCATTTAAAACTCGTCACAGTTTCAGAATATCTGGAAAAGTTTCCTGCTACAGCCACTATTCCTGGAGAACAACTGCATAGCGGTTCTTGGGTTGATGGTAGCTTTACAACTTGGATTGGCGACCCTGTAAAAAACCGTGCCTGGGATTACCTGACACAAGCTAGGAATATGCTTGCTAGTCACCCAGAAGCCACAGAAGAAAATAACCCAGAAGCATGGGAAGCTTTATATGCAGCCGAAGGTTCTGATTGGTTTTGGTGGTTTGGCGAAGGACATTCCTCAAATCAAGATGCCATTTTTGACCAGTTATTTCGCGAACACCTCTATGGCATTTACAAAGCATTAAATGAGCCGATACCGCCTTATCTTAGACAACCATTAGAAATACACGCAGCCCGTACAGACCATACTCCCCAAGGATTTATTCATCCCATTATCGATGGTAAAGGTGATGAACAAGACTGGGATAAGGCCGGACGCATAGAAATCGGCGGCGCACGGGGTACAATGCACAACAGCAGTGCCATTCAACGACTTTGGTATGGGGTAGATCACCTCAATTTCTATTTGCGGATGGATGTCAAAAGCGGTATTGTACCAGGGCAGGGTTTACCCACAGAGTTGAATTTGCTGTGGTTTTATCCCAACAAAACCATGCACAATAGCCCCATTCCTTTGGCAGAACTCCCAGATGTAGCGCCAGTTAATTACCTGTATCATCATCATCTAGAAATTAATTTACTGACGCAATCGGTACAGTTTCGTGAAGCCGGAGAAAACCTTCAATGGTATCCGCGTTTTAGCCGCGCGCAAGTAGCGTTTGACCATTGTTTAGAAGTGGCAATACCTTGGGCCGATTTACAAGTTCCACCCGATTACCCCTTGCGTCTAGTGTTTGTTTTGGCCGATGAAGGACGCTTCTGCAATTATTTACCAGAAAATGCTTTGATTCCGATTGAGGTTCCTTAATATGAAGGGCACAGCAAAGAAAGACTTTCGCTGACCGGAAGAGGCAGGGGGAAAAGGAGCAGGGAGCAGGGGGAAACGGCTTGCTCCCCCAACGCGAGTGCGGTGCGGAACATGGGTACAAGCCCCGTCCTTCCAGAACGCTTGATTGGGGCAGAGTAAAAGCTCTGTATTAATTTCTCCGCCTTGCTAAGATCTCCCTGCTCCCTTGCTTCTTGTAGCTTTAGAGGACTCATTTGGCGAATAGAGGTTTACACCCCTCAATTAAACGAGAAAACCAGGTTTTGCGGGTGCGATCGCATTATTTACATTGCGTCATAAACCCTATAAAAGTTGCATTTATAAACTAATACAGTTCAAATAAGATCATTAGTGATTGGTCAGTTGTGGAAACAGCTAGCTCAATTGGGGGAGAATCCCCCAAACCCCCGATTGGGTGACGGTTGCGTCCCCCAAACCCCCTCCAAAATTATTGTTTTTGTTGTCAATTTATTTTTTTAACCTCAGTTTTGGTTAAGGAGGTTTATTCAAGCTTAAATGCCTGAAACAACGCAAGCTCGTTGACAGATTCTAGAATATTGAAGCAGGTTATTTTTATCAATATAAATAGCTAATTAATTTTTTGTAGCAATGATATGTAAATCGATATTTTGTTGCCTAATTAATTCCATTAATCGTTGAGTAAAAGGTCGTTTAAAGAACCTTTTCCATCTGGGTTGCTGGCTCTCACCGATGACTATTTGCGTGATGTGATAATCTGCTGCAACTTGAGCAATTGTTTGGGCAACAGTTTGACTTTTAACGTGCAAAAATTCTCCGCCAAATTCACGGCACAGTTTTTCACAAGTATCGATGTGTAGGCTTTCTTCTTTAGTCAGGAAACGTTCGGTATCGGCGACAAAGACGGCGTAAAGTCGCGCATTCATATAATTGGCAATGCGTGCGCCTCGACGCAGCAATTGCACAGAATTTGGATAGGTAGAAATACAAACTAAAACTCGTTCGTGAATATTACAAGTTTGTCCAGCAACGACAGAGGTGTTTGCTTCTTCTTCTACTGTGTCTGCGACTTCTCGTAAAGCCAGTTCCCGTAAGGCAATTAAGTTGCGACGCTGAAAGAAGTTTTCTAAAGATTGCTCGATTTTATTAGCTCCATAAATCTTACCTTCTCGCAAACGCTCTTCTAGAGTTTCCGGCGTAACATCAATTACAACAACAGCGTCAGCTTCTTCGAGCAGGCGATCGGGAATTCGTTCGCGCACCACTACACTGGTGATTCTGGCGACTACATCATTTAAACTTTCTAAATGTTGAATATTGACAGTAGAGTAAACATCAACTCCCGCATTTAAAATTACTTCTACATCTTGGTAGCGCTTTTCCCGTGGGGAACCAGGGATATTGGTGTGAGCAAGTTCATCAACTAAAACCAATTGAGGCGATCGCACTAAAATAGCCTCTGTATCCATTTCCTCTAAGGTAATATTTTGGCGGATACTGGTTTTGCGGGGAATTACCTCTAATCCGGCGGCTTTTTGAGCCGTATCTTTGCGTCCGTGGGTTTCCAAAATGCCAATTACCACATCAATACCATCCTGCTTGAGCTGATGTGCTTCTTCTAGCATTTTGTAAGTTTTGCCCACACCAGGAGCCATACCGATGAAAATTTTATGCTTCCCCCGTCGCTGCGGGCGGTTGTAAGAAGCGTCAGGGGATGAATTAGAGGAATTAAACATGAATGGGGACTGGGGACTGGGGACTGGGGACTGGGGATTGGGGGATGAGGAAGATGAGGAAGATGAGGAAGACAGAAAAATAACAAATCCCTATTACCAATTACCCATTACCAATTACCCATTACCAATTACCCATTATCCAATGCCCCATGCCCCATGCCCCATGCCCAGCTTACCTTTGAATCACCGATGCAAGTGCTTGATCAATCGCTGCTAGTACATCAGCATCTAGTTCGACACCAGATGCAGCAGCATTATCAACAACTTGATCGGGACGGCTAGCACCGATAATTGCTGAAGCTACGCGTTGATCGCGTAGTACCCAAGCTAAAGCTAACTGTGGCATACTCAAGCCTAAGTCTTGGGCGATAGGTTTGAGTTGTTGTACTGCAGAAAGGATGCGATCGCTAAATAAATCTTTGGTAAAAAACATATTCATTTTCTCGTTACCTGCACGAGAATCTGATGGTGGCGCTTCTCCTGGGCGATATTTGCCAGTAAGTATGCCCTGAGCTAGTGGTGACCACACAATCTGGCTGATACCGTTATCTGCACATAATGGAAACACCTTTGCTTCTGGTTTGCGCCACAACATAGAATATTGGGGTTGACTGGAAACAAAGCGTTCAACACCAGAAAGATTTAATGCTGCTTGAATTTGCTCAGGACTCCACTCGCTAAAGCCGATGTAACGCGCCTTTCCTTGACGTACTACCTCAGTGAGCGCTGTCATTGTTTCTTCTAGGGGTGTGTTGATATCGTAGCGGTGACATTGGTAAAGGTCAACGTAATCTGTACGTAGGCGTTTCAGCGAAGCATCGATTTGTTTGTGGATTTGGGCTGCTGATAGTCCTCTGTCATCAGGTGACATGGGGAAAAATACCTTAGTAGCTAAGATATATGAGGAACGATCAATTCCTTGTAAGACTTGGCCTAAAAAGGATTCAGCGCCACCAGTAGCGTAAACATTAGCAGTATCTAAAAAATTAATTCCCACTTCAAAAGCTTTGTGGATACAAGCTTCTGCATTTTGCTGCTCAACTGCACCCCCATAAGTGAGCCATGAGCCAAGGCTAATTTCCGAAACGCGCAGATCGCTGTTACCGAGTTGGCGGTATTTCATTTGCGTTTCTCGTTTCACTAGTGATCTCATCGTTGTTACCTCCAAATAAAGATTTTGAGAATTTTCCCTGTACTGATCAGATGTGCTAGGTGTTGTTAGATCAGCATTTTTTTCCCTTAATTTGGGAAAGAGGGAAATATTAAACCGTATTGCTAGAAAGCGTCAAAGCGGATGCTAGCAATATTAAGGAAGGTAAAACGAAAGTTCATCAGCTTTAAGTAATAGAAGTAATTCAAAAATTGGTCAAAGCGCCAATAGGGGACTTCCAAATAAAAAATAACTAATACAAATCAAATATTTTTTGCAACACATCAATAATATTCTAGAGGGCAAGGCACTGCCCATACGTGTCAACTTAACGTGAAACCCTCTTGGTTGCAAGGTTTCGCCCTCACCCCCAGCCCCTCTCCCACCAGGAGAGGGGAGCAAGAGATTTAATTCCCTTTCTCCCTGAGGGAGAAGGGGTTAGGGGATGAGGGCGAGGGTTTTTGTACAACACGCACCGTATATAGCTTTTAGCTTAAGTTAACACTAATGGGCAGTGCCTTGCCCCTACAATCTGTCGTATTGTTTTTTCAAATTGGTATAATTGCTTTGTTGAACAGAGAGATAAACAGTGATGTACAAAAATAAATAGGGGCACAATATGTTACGCCCCTACGATTATCTGTACTTCAATGCTTTGTAATTTGCGGCAATTTTTCAATATTTTTGGAATACTTTATTTAACAGTTTAATTTTTTTGCGTTATTAATTTTTTATATCAACTCTTTTTAGCAAGCATATAAAAACTTTGATTTTTGACAACTTTGACAAAATTCGGTTACCGATGATCTGCAACAATGCAAAATTCTGTCAACTTTTCATGCTGTGCTGGAAAAATCACCAGTTAAAAAAATATTATCAGAAGAGATTTATTAAATATATATCTAGAGAAGTATTATAGGTATGACAATTTTATGACATTCATGTTTCGTAAATGTCATATCTAGAGTACATAAATACAGGTATAGAGAATTATGAAATTTGAAAATACCCACCCCTAATTTCTTGCTGTTTAACAGAAAGAGTTAGAGGTGGGTTTTGTGCTTAATTTAGGATGATTTCAGGGGATTTGATCATGATTACAACCAAGCGCGATCGTATTGTACAGGCCAAAGTTTTTCGTGTCCTAGCTGTTTAGCTGCAAGATGTGGCCAGTAAGGATTACGAAGTAATTCCCGCCCTAACAATACTATGTCCGCTACTCCTGTATTAATAATTTTTTCAGCTTGTTCAGGAGATGTAATTAAGCCAACGGCCCCTGTTTCAATCTTGGCTTCTTTGCGGATGCGTTCGGCAAATTGAGTCTGATAACCTGGTTTTGAGGGAATATTAATTCCTGGGATAATGCCACCAGATGAGCAGTCAATTAGATCCACACCCAAAGACTTCAGTTTGTCACTTAAAGCGATACTTTGCTCTATATCCCAACCTTTATCTACCCAATCAGTAGCGGAGATTCGCACAAACAATGGATTGCTTTGCGGCCAAATTTCTCGCACTCCTTCAACAACTTCCCTTATCAGCCGAGTTCGGTTTTCAAAACTACCGCCGTAATCATCTGTACGAGTATTCGCTAGTGGTGAGAGAAATTGATGCAGCAAGTAGCCATGAGCAGCATGAATTTCAATAACTTTAAACCCGGCTTGCAAGGAACGTTGAGCAGCTTGGATAAAAGCTTGAGTAACTTGTTGAATACCTTCTAAAGTCAAAGCTTCTGGTATGGGAGCATCTTTACTAAAAGCGATCGCACTGCTGGACACAAGAGGTCGCCACCCCTCCTGGGATTCATCTAAAAATTTTCCTCCCTTGCTGGGTTTGGCTGTACTGGCTTTTCTCCCCGCATGAGCTAGTTGAATTCCCGCCACAGCACCAAAGTTATGAATTAATTCCACAATCTGGGCTAAATTTTCAATGTGTTCATCTGACCAGATTCCCAAATCTTGCGGACTAATACGTCCCCGCGCCTCTACTGCTGCTGCTTCTGTTAGCACCAACCCTGAACCGCCAACAGCACGAGAAGCTAGATGAATTTTGTGCCAATCATTAGCAAAACCATTCGTACTAGAATATTGGCACATAGGTGAAACGGCAATGCGGTTGCGAAATGTCACATCACGAATACTAAATGGTTCAAACAGGTGTGCCATTACTATTGATTCCTTCTCTTGCTACGTAAAAGAAATTCCGGACGGACTTACACAATAGACTCAGGTTGGTTGCAACTGCTGTAGATGTGCGAATCGGCACACTTAATTGAGCGAGCAAACCATCAACACAAATAATTCGATAACATCAACATCATTCACTACGATACTCCGCAGCTATTAGTACCAAGGCAAAAACCAAATCAACCACTGATATAAATAGTGGTTATTTATACTTTGTTCAATTGGCTTTGAGCATTTGTTACCAAGCTAAAGACGCGGATTTGGTTTAAGCGAACAGTGTTATGCATTTCTTCAGGAAAAGCACGCTTATTAAGGAACTCATCACTGAGTCCCATATATCCAAGCTATGGCAAAAGCGTAGAAAGTGAATCTAATAGATAGCCTAACTAAAATTTCTCGATTCTGGAAGGCAACTAATTTTTTAATAATGGGGAAGGGGTAAATGGGGAATGGGGAATGGGTAAATGGGGAAGGGGAAAAGGGAAATAAAAAACCTTTAACCATTCGGCTGACATTCACGGCGTTCGCGAACAGCGTCCCGCAGGGAAGCCTTTTCCCCAAAACCAATTTTGGGTTCAAAACGCTTAACTGATACCATTTTGAAAAAAGAACGCGACAGATGGGTAGGGGCACGGCACCAGTAAGATATTTGATATGCCAAAAGATTTCGGATGCCGTGCCCTTACAAACAATTTATCTGTCGCAAACATTATTTAAATTGGTATGAGTAGTATTGGGATGGGATGCAGAGTTAAAAAACACTATATGGGCAAAACTAGCTTAAAAACCCTTGATATTTTAATTATGTTAAAAAAAAGTTTATTTTTTAAAATGTCTCAAGTTATAACTGTCCTGATATTTGGCAATATAATCGACGTTGTACTGTTCTAATTTTGTGAGTAATTTAGATGGAAATTCTTTAGGTGAATAAGTCGGTTGATACCACGGCTGCTGATTAAAATAATCCTGTATACCTGGAGTGTCAAACCGCCGACCATGAACGGCAAATATCCAATTTCGCATAATATCTAATTGAAACCCGTCTTTATCTTGCAAATCTGCATCGGTGACATATCTTTGGGAAAGCCAAGAGTAATTGCTGGTCGTAGTGTTAGTAACTGCTGTGTTAGATGGCGTAGGGTCGGGTGTAGATGTACCTGCAATTTGTTTAAAATAAAATCTATCCGCCGATACATTGGCATTTTTACTAGCAAAAGCACAATAAGCGTTAGGATTAGCTTGTCCGTAAGTTTTGAGTTGGTCTATGCAACTGTTGCGATCGCTAAAATGACCTACATAAACTACATATAATTGCTGCCCTGATAAATTGGGATAGTCTGGTACCCAAAAGCTACCCGCTTGAGGGTAACCCTGATTATATAAAGCTTTCACTCGCAGATTCGCCGCAGGTAATTTAGCATAGGCTGAATCTGACAGGAAATAAAACGCACTAGGCTGTGCATTATTATAGACCTCTGTTTGCTGAGGCACAGGAGTATTGCTTGCAGATGCGCTTGGCGATGGGGAAGCGACAGAAGGCGTAGATTGATTTAAAGATGTTACTGTAGGTTTTGGTAAAACCTGACTAATAATTACAGCCGCACCAATTAAGCCACCTGCAATTAAACCACCCATCACCAAACCATTATTACGATTGTTAGTTTCTGGTTTTGGTGGTTCGGTTTTTGGCGGTTCAGTGGGGCGAGGCGATACAGGCATAGTCGGTGGTACAGTCACCACAGGCGGTTGATGGAAAACTGGTTGTGTTGGTGGAATCGGACTTGCTATACTCAGCAGAGCATCCAGCATGGCTCTAGCTGTAGGAAAGCGATCGCGTGGATGATAGGCGATCGTGCGATCGAGTATATCTGCCATCATCGGACTTAGATGTGGCGCATATTGTCTCCACATAATATCCGCCGTCTGGGGATCTGCTTCTATTTGTTGCGGTTGTCTCCCAGTTAGCAAATAAATTGCTGTCATCCCCACACTATATAAATCGCTGGAATAAACTGGTCTTCCCGCAGCCTGTTCACTGGACATATAGCCTGGCGTACCAATGACAATCGAACTGGTAGGTAAACCTTGAGAATTCACCACCGTTCCCATCGATTCCCGCACCGCACCAAAATCTATCAATACAGGTTTGCCGTCACGATGCCGCAAAATAATGTTATCCGGTTTAATATCGCGGTGAACAATATACTTACCGTGAACATATTCCAATACGGGTAATAAATTTAGCAATAATTCCTGTATAGCTTGTTCGCTAAATAACCCCTGCTGCTGCAACTTTGCTGTGAGGGTATCACCTTCTACCCATTCTTGAACTAGATAAAATTGCCCTGCTGCTTCAAAATAAGCAAACAAAGTGGGGATTTGGTCAGTTGCTCCGCCGAGTTCTTCTAAAATCGCCGCTTCTCGCTGAAACCGTTCTTTGACTATTTGGTAAATCTGCGGATTATTTTGAATTGGTCTCAGCTGTTTGACTACACAACGCCGCTTAGAAGGCATATAGCTATCTTCTGCTAGAAAGGTTTCGCCAAACCCACCAGCACCCAAAGTGCGAATAACTTGATAGCGATCGTTCAACAGGTTCATTTATAATTCGTAATTTATAATTCGTAATTCTCATAAAACGTAGGGTGTGTTACGCCGCAGGCTAACGCACCTGTAATAGTCAATGGTACTTTACTATACAGTAATCACACACTCAATCTGGTTTAGAATCAGTAATTTTTATCAAAACAGAATTCAGGAGTCACGTCGCTGCGCTCCGAATTCAAAATTCAAAATTCAAAATTCAAAATTAAAGCACGACCAGGATAAATCCGGGGGCTTGAATTAATGTTGTTTCACTTTCTTTCCTCTCCATAAATAAATTTAGGGGCTTGTATCCTTTTTGATTCGGTCAGAATTCAGAATTGAATTTTGTGCCGAAATAGCAATTGCGATCGCCGATATAGTAATTGAGTTCGCCAATATAGTAATTGAGTTCGCCGATATAGTAATTGCGATCGCCAATATAGTAATTGCGATCGCCGATATAGTAATTGAGTTCGCCAATATAGTAATTGAGTTCGCCGATATAGTAATTGCGATCGCCAATATAGTAATTGAGTTCGCCGATATAGTAATTGCGATCGCCAATATAGCAATTGCGATCGCCAATATAGTAATTGCGATCGCCGATATAGTAATTGCGATCGCCGATATAGTAATTGCGATCGCCAATATAGTAATTGCGATCGCTGAAATTTTTACCTAGACACAGGGCATACAGCAGCCGTTGGAGGCGATGATGGAGTTGCCTGCGGTGCATTGGCAACCAGCGCTATTTCACCGTTAGCAGTTTTAATCATACCTTGCGCCTCGATAATTTCTGGATTCGCATTGTTACTTACCGCAGTCGGCTTATTGATTAGCGTCGCGGTTTGCTCTTCCAGAGTCGCCAAGGGTATTTGGATACTTGTACCCGTTAAAAATTCCAGTGGGGTAGGTGGTAAATTACCGCGTCCAGTCACAATAAATTTGCCTAACGGCTTCGGGTTAGGGTCTGTGGGGCAGATTTGGGAAAATTTAGTACTCGCGTCAATGAATTCGTTGGGTAGTTGGATTAATTCTTGCGTTGGTTGGACTTCTGGTTGCTGAATCTCAATTTGTCCTTGTACCCCTAATTCAGAACTAGCCGTAATATCATTTGTTTGCAGTGATGGTTTGAGGCGGGACTCTATACCGAAAATATTCTGAGTAAAAATGTTAATATTGCCACCTGCACCAGAGAAGGCGTTAGCTGTGATGTCACTGTTTTCGTTAGGTGCAGCAACTATGAAAGGTGTATTTATAGTTATGTTACCGCCATTGCCGCCAGCTTGGGTAGTGCCTGCGGTAGTGGAAATCTGAGCACCACGACGCATCAGCAAAAAGTCGTTAACATTAAGTTTAATATTGCCACCATTAGCATCAGCGATCGATTCCGAAGTGATAGAGCCTCGATTGTTTAGAGTCAGCCGAGATGCATTGATATTAATATTTCCAGCAGCATTTTGAATTTCTGTATTAGCTGATAGCGTGGCACCATCAGTTACAAGTAGGGAATTTGTAGAGATATTAATATCTCCACCTTTACCTGATGTTCCTGAAAGCCGTCCGTCTTGACTAGCCCCACTGGTAATAAAAACATCAGAACCTGCAATAGCAATAGAGTTTGCGTTAATCAATATATTCCCCGCATCTCCTTGTCCTTGAGTTCTGGTGTTTATTTCTTGGTTGCCAGAAACAGATAAATTAGGTGTATTGATGATGATATCACCACCTTTACCAACTGCTTCAGGTTCAACTTGGGTATAGGCACCACCCCAAAATGGTTTTAAATCTCCGCTAAAGGTAACACTATCTCGTGCATTGATGATAATATTGCCGCCATTACCACGAGCCTCTGTATCTGCACGTAAATTAGCACCTACATCTAGCAAGAAGGAACCTGTTGTAATCTGGATATCTCCTCCATTCCCAATGCCACCCACTCCCCCTCCATTGTCTTCACAAGCACAGGTCACTTCAGAGAACATATCTGAGCCTTGTACTAGGGCTACTTGGTCTCTTGCCTCAATTATTATGCTACCGGAATTACCTGTTCCTGCTGTACTGGCATTGATTTGAGAACTATCTAAGCGTAAAGTGCCAGTTTTTATAACTACACCACCACTGTTGCCTACACCCCCAAAATTAACACTGCTGGAGAATATAGTTCCATCTGCATCAAAATTAGTTCTACCAAGATTAAGATCGCCTACTCCTGTTAAGGAAACAGTATCACGAGCTTCAATGAATATTCCTCCCGAATTTCCGCGTCCAGAAATACTTGATAAAATTCTGGCTTCATCACTGGCAAATAGTGAACCTGTATTAATGCTAATACCTCCACTGTTACCGATTCCTCCAGAATCAACACTATTTAAAATCGCGCTGAATTTTTTTCCAGATAGAGAAACCGTGTCACGAGCTGTAATGGAAATTTTACCTGCATCACCTTCACCAAAGGTGCTGGAACTGATTTCTGCACCATCTTTGATAAAAACATTTCCAGCAAAAATGTTAATATCACCACCACGCCCCTCAGCACCAGAGCCTAAGTTTGAAAATATTGTACTATCTACCCCAGAGATGGTTAAAGCATCGCGGACGTTAATGTTTAAAGTACCAGCAATACCTTTCCCGCCGGAAAGTGCATCAGATGCTTCACGGACAGCAACTTGTAAATTTCCACCATTTGTGATCGACAAAGATCCAGCTGTGATGTTGATAGTCCCACCGTTTCCTATACCTCCAGTAGCTACATTATTCAATGAACCACTGGGAAATCCGTTGCTAATGTTTACTCCATCAAAAGTTACTGCATCCCTGGCTTGAATCGTGATATTTCCTGCATTTCCTCGTCCGCGAGTAAAGGAATTAATTTGAGCGCCATTGGTTACGGAAAGTGAACCAGTAATAATATCGATATTGCCAGCATTTCCTTCAGCATCACTACTCTGAACATTGTTGTAAATACCTTCTTTATCTAGAGAAATTGCATCACGGGCTGTAATAGAAATATTACCCGAATCACCTTTACCAAAAGTACTAGAAGTTATTTCTCCACCATCTCTTAGAAAAATATTTCCAGCTTGAACCTTAATATTTCCACCACGTCCTACAGCATCACTACCCAAACTCCCAAAGATCCCACTATTTGTTCCTATTGTGAATGCATCACGCACATTGATATCTACTGTGCCACCAATACCTTCACCAGCAGCAGTTGTGTCAAAAGCTTCGCGCACACTAACCCCTAATTGCCCATTGTTAGTCAGAGATAATGAACCAGCAGTGATATTTATATTGCCACCATTGCCCACGCCACCAGCTTGTACACTACTAAATGATCCACTTTTATTACCATTACTATCTATTCCATCAAAAGTGACTGCATCTCTGGCTTGAATTGTGATAGTTCCCCCATTACCTCGTCCGCGAGTAAAGGAGTTAATTTGAGCACCATTCGTTACAGAAAGTGAACCAGTCGTAATGTCAATATTGCCAGCATTTCCTACAGATTCATTACTCTGAACATTGTTGACGATATCCGCAGCATCTATAAAAATTGCCTCACTAGATGTAATGGAAATATTACCCGAATTACCATTACCAAAAGTGCTATACCTTATTAACCCACCATCTTTTACAAAAATGTTTCTAGCTTTAATATTGAGATTTCCTCCAATTCCTGTAGCACCAGTACCAAGATCACCAAATATTCCGCTATTTGCACCTGAAATTGTCAGGTCATCACGCAAATCAATATTTATAGTTCCACCAATACCTTGACCACCAGCAAGTACATCAGTGGCTGCACGGACACTAACCCCTAACTCAGCACCATTAGTTAAAGACAATGAACCAGCCGTAATATTTATTTTGCCACCGTTTCCTATAGCTCCAGGTTGTACATCACTGAAAGAAGCGCTAGGAAATCCATTGCTATCTACCCCATCAAAAGTAACTGCATCCTTTGCTTGAATCGTAATATTTCCTGCATTACCTCTTCCACGAGTTAAAGAATCAATTTGAGCCCCATCTGTTACTTCAAGAGAGCTAGTTTTAATTGTTATATTACCTGCATTACCGACTGATTGAGATTGTACTGAGTTAAAAATTAGGCTATCTGTCCCTGCAAGCAGAATTTTCCCTGTAGCATCAACTGTAATATCTCCGGCTTGAGCGTTAGCATTTCCTAAACCTAACCCTATGCCAGCAAAAAACTCACTACCTGCTAAGATTTCTATATTTCTAGCATTGGCTGCAATGCTACCGCCACCAGCACCAATAACGCCCACTATAGCTTTATTATTGAGCGATATGTCTCCCCGTTGTACACCATCGGGAAAACTCAAACTGAAAATATCCCCATTAGTTTGAATTTCAATACTTCCCGCTGCTTTTAAACCGCCTAACTCGATGCGTCCACCATTTGCGATCGCCCATCCTCCATCCATACTCACATTACCACCGACCAAAAGCAAACTTTTGCCATCGGGAACGCGCAAACCTAATACATTCACACCTGCAGGGTCTATTCCAGCTGGTGCAATGGAGTTATTTTGAATCGCTGCATTTTGATTAATTTGGTTAAACAACAACGCCGAAGGATTCACTGTCAACAATGGCGGTGCTTGGGGATTTGTGGCGCTAAAAATTCCCTGATTGCCAAACTGTAAAGCATTCGCTGTTGTTGCTAAAAATGAACCCCGAATATCTAAACTGGCATTATTTCCAAATACAATGCCATTAGGATTAATTAAAAATAAATTTGCAATTCCATTGACACCCAAAGTCCCCAAAATATTTGACGCATTCCCACCTGTCACCCGCGTTAAAATATTTTGTACTCCAGAGGGGTTGCCAAAATATACACGTTGCCCATCATTAATATTAAACTCAGTAAAACTATGAAAAAGATTGCTACCCCTTTGAGCGCCACCATTAATTAAATCTGCATTTGCACCATTAATCAGCGTGTTTGGTGTAATGGTAGAAGCCTCTGCACCCAGGGTATTGTCAGGAGTGATTTGTGCCTTAGCTGGTGTGCTGACAAGGAAAAGCAGGGAAGGTATGAAAAATTTTTGCAAAAAATTTTGGATCTCAGGCATTTATGATTACCTTAAGAGATTTATAGATGCACTATCTCATGGCATTAGATATATCACTATTTCTGCCTGAACATCTGCAATAATAAATCATAAAAAATCGTGAGATTCGCTGCTGTTTTAAAGAAAGATGCTGTGCGATCGCACTCAATTCAAATTCATCAATTGTGCTAGGGTTACTCTCATATCCATTCTCGATAGGAATCCGATTTGATTTCTGAAAAAATCTCAGCTTTGGTGCTGATGCGTTACGCTATCGCTAACACATCCTACTACGCTAATACCAATTCTCTACAATCACCAACAGATCCAAAGGACTCAACCTGTTATATATCTAGCCTTCTTAATTACGAATTACGAACTATAAATTACGAATTGGTATAATTTTCATCTTAACTATTCCCAAAAAAATACACCCTACAGCTTAACCGTAGAGTGTATTTTATAGCTATTATCCTTGATTAATTCAGTAATTCTCGGTAACAATTAACTAGCTAACAGTAGATAGTTGCCGCTCAAAGAAAGCTTGCAAAACTCTTTCTGCGATTTGATGGCTAGTTAAACCTAATTCAGCCTTAGATTCATCTGGTGTCGCATGATCTACTAAGATATCTGGGACACCGATGCGCTTCACGGGAACGACAACATCAGCATCAAGTAAAGCTTCAGCTACCGCAGAACCAAAGCCACCCATGACGCAGCCTTCTTCTAAGGTGACGACGCGACCAATTTTCTTAGCTAATGGCAAAATTAACTCAGTATCTAATGGTTTAGCGAAACGAGCATTAACTACAGTAGCTTCAATACCATGTTCGCTGAGAATTTCTGCAGCTTGCATACTGGGGTAAACCATTGTGCCATAGCCGAGAATTAACACATCATCCCCGGTGCGGAGAATTTCGGCTTTACCGATTTCTAAAGGTTCCCAGCCTTCTTCCATCAAGGGTACGCCATGGCCATTACCACGGGGGAAACGCATAGCGATCGCACCTTTGGTATAGTTAATACCTGTGACAATCATCCGTTGTAGTTCAGCTTCGTCTTTGGGTGCCATCAAGACCATGTTAGGAATACAACGCAGATAAGCAATGTCATACATACCTTGATGGGTGGGGCCATCAGCACCCACAATTCCCGCCCTGTCTAAACAGAAAAATACAGGCAGGTTTTGAATGCAGACATCATGAATAATCTGGTCGTAAGCGCGTTGCAAGAAAGTAGAGTAGATAGCGGCTACGGGGCGCATCCCTTCACTAGCAAGTGCAGCCGCTAAAGTAACGGCGTGCTGTTCGGCAATACCAACATCAATATATTGATTGGGTAATTTAGCTTGGAGTTTATCTAAACCTGTACCTGTAGCCATCGCCGCCGTAATCCCGATAATTTTGGGGTTTTGTTCAGCGAGTTTAACTAAAGTGTGGGCAAAGACTTTAGCATAAGCAGGTGGTTTAGGCTTGCTAGAAGGAATCGCTTTACCAGTTGTGAGATTGAAAGGATTTTGAGCATGGTAGCCAACTTGGTCTTGTTCGGCAAGTTCATAACCTTTGCCTTTGACAGTCGCTACGTGCACCAAAACTGGCCCTGGGATCTGATGTGCTTGTTGGAAGGTAGCAATTAATTCTTCTAAATTATGCCCATCTACTGGCCCAATATAGGTAAAGCCGAGTTCTTCAAAAACAGCCCCAACTTTGGGAACCGCCAGCCGCTTCATCCCTTCTTTGATGCGTCCCAGTTCCGGAGATAAGGATTCACCAACAAAAGGAATATGCTTGAATTGTTCCTCAAAATTATCCTTAATAAACTGCACAGGTGGGCTGAGACGCATTTTATTCAGGTAGCGGGGAATTGCACCCACATTGGGCGAGATAGACATCTCGTTGTCATTGAGAACAACTAATAGGTTAGTTTTTGGCAAGTGTCCTGCATGGTTGATGGCTTCTAGGGCCATCCCACCAGTTAAAGCACCATCACCAATTACAGCTACGGCTTTAAATTTTTCCCCTTTTAAATCACGGGCTAAAGCCATACCCAAAGCTGCTGAGATACTGGTAGAAGCATGTCCTGCACCAAAGTGATCGAACTTGCTTTCACACCGTTTGAGATAACCAGCAATTCCCTCTTTTTGCCTCAAAGTGTGGAAGTTGCTGTAACGACCTGTAATTAGTTTATGGGGATAAGCTTGGTGCCCTACATCCCAAATAACTTTATCCCGATCTAAGTCCAGTGTCTGGTAAAGCCCTAAAGTTAACTCTACAACACCCAAACCTGGCCCCAGGTGTCCCCCAGTTGCTGCTACTGTTTGTAAGTGCTTATCTCGGATTTGACGCGCAATCTGTTGTAGCTGCCGAATCGATAAACCGTGCAACTGGTTAGGATGGGTGATTTCGCTCAGATGCATATTATAGGGTTTTCCTCTCTAATCTCTACTTCTGAATATTCTTTGATTTTCCCACGGTAATGTTGCTTGCAGAAGCATACTTAAAATAACTTGCTGTCTCAAAAAGTCATTCGATAATTGCCCATGTTTTACTATTAATTTCCTGATTGATAAACAACCCCATCGTTCTCAACAAGAAGTTGGGGAAGGTTGGCTCTATTTAATTTAACAAAATGTAATAAAAGTTGCTGGCAGGAATGCATTCATCACCATATTTTTTTACTAGCTTTACCGTATAATTACCTGCTTACCCTGCTGGCAAACCTTTGAAATTATTGTGAAAATAAATCAACAGCCAAAGACAATAATTTGCTAAATAGTCAGTGAATTAGTCAATTTTTCCAGTTTATATTCAACATATTTATCCCAGAAATATTTATCACAATCTATTTAAATGGCGAAGTATCTCATGATACTGATTTTTCAGAATATTAAATATTTATCTTTCGCTATATTTCAGAACCATATTTTGAGAAATATCATCAAGGTGAGGTTGAATATTTACTCATTGACAAAATAGACAACAAATGGAGTGTAGATGAGTGGGTAAATTTTCAGGCGATCGCAAAAATTGCTTGCCTATAGTAAATAGATCTGCTATATTCATTAATCGTGTGTTACGGACGTATAGCTCAGTTGGTTAGAGCGCTACGTTGACATCGTAGAGGTCACTGGTTCGAATCCAGTTACGTCCATTGCTGTACACTATAAAATTTTGTTAGCCTCAGAGCTACTTTTGATTAACTGTTTTTGTAAAGCAACAATCACAGCTTGAGTGCGATCGCTCACTTCTAATTTCTGTAAAATCGCATGGATATGAACTCGCACTGTTCCCGGTGCAATATATAGTGCATGAGCAATTTCTTGATTAGTTTTACCAGCAGCTAATAGCGATAGAATTTCCTGTTCGCGTACAGTTAGGGGATTGGAAGGCTTTGTGATGCTTTCTAATTCAGATGGTGATGGTTCAGCAGTCAAAGAAGAACGAATTTCTTGGGTTGCAGTTGCATCCCACCATGAAGCACCTGCGGCGACGGAACGCAGTGCTAACACTAATTTTTCTGCCGCAATTCCTTTGAGACAGTAGCCTTGCGCGCCTGCTTCAATTAATCGGGTAATTAGCGGCTTTTGGGAATGCGAAGTGAGAACTAAGATTGGTAGTGAGGGATTTTGCTGCTTAATTTGTCTGCAAGCTTCGATGCCGCCAATCCCTGGTAAACCCACATCTAATAGCACCACATCTAGAAGTGTTTGCTTAACTAACTCGATAGCTGTTTCACCATCTTCAGCCTCAGCGATAATCTCTAACCCTGGTTCTTGTTGCAATCGTACGCGCAAACCCAAGCGGAAGAGTTCATCGTCCTCGACAAGGAGAATTTTGATTGGGGTAGAGGACATTTCACACAGTAACAGCAGATTGAAATGGGTAAACAGGCAGTTTGAAAGCAAACATCGCACCAGTGGGTACTTTGTTCTCTGCCCAAATTATACCTCCGTGAGCTTCAATAATTTGCCGAGATAGGTAAAGCCCTAATCCTGAACCTTTGGCTTGGCGATCGCTATGTCCTTGGTAAAATCGTTCAAATAAATAAGGAAACTCTTCTGGCGCAATACCTGCACCTGTATCCAAAATTTTGACTACTTGGTAAGAGGCTTGGGTTTCTAAAACTACTTCTACCCTTGCACCCCGCCGGGAATGATTAATTGCATTCAATAACAGATTATTAAAAACTCTTTGGAGTTGCAGTGCATCACCTTGAACCCACAATGCACGTCGCCAATCAGAATCACCATAACTCATCGAGAGATGAACACGACGATTAGCAGCTAATTCGATTAAACTACTAGATGCATCTTCAGCTAAGTTGGTTAAATCTACAGGTGCTAAGTCCAGCTTTAAGCCTTCAGTATCGTTGCGATAGATATCTAATAAAGTTTCTAAAAGTTGTAGGGAAGTTTGGTGGCTGCGCGCCATTGTGGCTAAGACTTGTTGCTGGGTTGGTAATACCGGGCCAAATTTTTCTTGTTGAAAGGCTTTGATAGTTTCAATTGCACCTAGCAATGGTGTTTTTAAATCATGGGTAAGCGTTGAGGCGAAATCTTCTCGGAGTTTGACTAATTCCTCTTGCGATTCTAGCTTGGCACGGGTGAGGGCGATCGCATCTTGAGAACGACGCAGGCGATCGCTTAAAATACCTGTGACGATCAACGCCATTGAAGCGATCGCACGACTGGCAATTGTGGATGCTTTGATCACTCCACCCTCTGGTAACCAAAGATTTAAAATCGTTAAGCATACAGCAATCAAGGTTGCTTGTAAGGTTGCAATCCCCCCAAACCATGAGTTTGTTAATAATATTGGCCCTGTATAAAGATAGCCAAATACATATTCAGTTGGTGTAGAAAACTCCATCAGCATGACAGCAACAAACAGGCTTGATATGACTGTCAATCTGCTCAATTGGGAGTTATTAGATAGTAATTTCGCAGAAAATAGTTTCATTGGAATGGGGCATTGGGCATGGGGCATTGGGCATTGGGCATTTGTCAGCTATCCTTCATACTTCATCCTTTATCCTGAGATTTTCTACAAAACTCTGGTGTTCTACACTTGTCAAACCTTGCTGTAAAACTTCTAAGACTCTAGCTAAATTTCCGGTTAATAATGCCGCTTTTTCTAACCATAAACCCGGAAATATTTGGGAACAAATCACACCATCAGCATTAGGTGTAAGCTTTATATATTCGCCTTCTTGTAACTTAAACCAATCAAATTCACCGTCATAAACTCGCCAAACTAAATATTCTTGTACTTGATTGCGACGGTATACTTTTAACTTGTCGTGTAAATCTAAAGAAACACTACTAGCTGCAATTTCCACAATTAACTCTGGCGCACCTTCGATATAGTCATCATCGCTAACACACGTTTGTCCCCCGTTAGCGATTCTTAAACAGACATCTGGTTGAGGTTCGTTATCTGCATCTAGGCGTACAGTGGAATTATCAGCGAGTTTAACGCCTGGTGTAGCCACTTTGTAAAGTCCCAACCAAGTAATAATATCAGCATGGGGTTCACCATGACCTGTAACTCGTAATGGAGATGCCATATATACAGTTCCTTCAATGAGTTCCGCTTTTTTCACTTCCGGCATAGCATGATAACGACGCTCAAATTCAGCGCGGGTAAGTTTATCACCGTTTTCTAAAGGTGGAAGGGTTGAGAGAGGAATGATAATTGCGTTAGGGCGTGTAATCATATTTTGCTCCACAGCAATTTAACTATTAATTTCATTCTAAAGAGGCAAGATTTATGTCGGCAATGCCCAGCCTAAAGATAAGCTGTCTAAGCATATAAGAAAGCATATTGACGCTGCAGGGGGGCAGGGGGCAGGGCGCAAGGGAGAGAGCTTACAGCTTTTACCAACATGAAAATGATGCAATTTAAAGCTGTGAATATTTTTGTTTAGTTACTTATCTAAACGCTCTAAACGCTAGATATAGAAATAATAAACGCTCCCTAAATCAAAAATAAACTTGTTTTTATATCTTCTATATCTTGTATTTTCTCAAAAGCCAATTGATGATGGAAGTAAATTAACAATTTGTATGAAAAATTACGAATTAAGAATTATCAATTGGTATAACTCATGCTACAAGGATGGATTCAAATAGCATTAACGCTATTAATTGTGGTAGTAATTACTCCCTTTTTTGGGCGATATATGGCGCGTGTCTATCAAGAACAGCGCACTTTTCTTGACTCAGTTTTAAACCCAATTGAACGAATACTTTATTCTTTGGTTGGTGTTGCCACAAAAGAAGATATGACAGGATGGCAGTATGCAAGAGCTATTCTGTACAGCAATGTGGTGATGGGGTTGCTGATATTCTTCATTATTATGAGCCAAGGATGGTTGCCCTTTAATCCTACTAAGATAGGTGCGCCTACTTGGGATACAGCATTACACACAACCATATCCTTTATTACTAACACCAACCAGCAGCATTATTCTGGTGAAACTTATCTGAGCTATGCCAGTCAAATGTGGGGGCTGGGATATCATATGTTCACCTCAGCCGCCACAGGGTTGGCGGTAGGAATTGCTTTTATTCGGGGGTTGACTGGTAGACCTTTGGGCAATTTCTATGTAGATTTAATTCGCACAATTACGCGGGTTTTGCTACCTATTTGTATTGTCGGCGGTATTGCTTTGATGGCGGCGGGTGTTCCCGAAACCTTAGCAGGGGCAGTTGTATTACCCACCTTAGAAGACCCTAACATTAGTCAGGCGATCGCACGCGGCCCGGTGGCTCATTTTGAAATCATCAAGCAATTAGGAGAAAACGGCGGCGGCTTTTTCGCTATCAACTCAGCACATCCTTTTGAAAATCCCAATGGGTTTTCTAACTTAATTTTGATTGTGGCGATGATTTCCATACCCACATCTCTGATTTATACCTATGGCTTGTTTGCTAACAACACCAAACAAGCTTGGTTAGTCTACGGGATGGTGGCTGTAATCTTCATAGCATTTGTAATTATTAATGCTATTGGAGAATATAACGGTAATCCGGCAGTCAATGCACTGCTGGGAAATACGCAACCAAATCTAGAAGGTAAAGAAGTGCGGTTTGGTTGGGCGCAGTCAGCGCTGTTTGCCACAGTGACAACAGGCACAATGACTGGTGCTGTTAACAGTATGCATGACTCTTTTATGCCTAACGGTGGTTTTGTCACCCTGTCAAATATGTTTCTGCAAATTATTTGGGGTGGACAAGGTACAGGCACAGCTTACTTATTTGCTTACTTGATTTTGGCAGTATTTGCTACAGGTTTAATGGTAGGGCGTACACCAGAATTTCTGGGACGCAAAATCGAAAAGCGGGAAGTGGTACTGGCGAGTTTTTTGATTCTCTTAGTTCATCCCATTGCCATTATGATTCCTGCCGGCATCGCTTTAGCATTTCCTGACCAATTAGCAGGAATTAGCAACCCCGGCTTTCATGGTTTTGCCCAAGTCATTTACGAATATGCCTCCGCAGCAGCTAATAATGGTTCGGGATTTGAAGGCTTAGGCGATTCTCAACCCTCACCAATAGCGATCGCCACTGGTGCAAAAACTACCGCAACTGCTTTGTGGTGGAACCTGAGTACTTGCTTCAGTCTCCTGGCTGGACGCTACATCCCCATTATCGGTTTGCTGTTATTAGCAGATAGTATGTCCCGCAAAAAGCAAGTTCCTTTCAACGTTGGCACATTACGAACTGACACCGGACTATTTACAGGCGTAACCGCAGGCGTAATTTTAATCCTTGGTGCACTGACATTCTTCCCAGTTCTAGCATTTGGCCCCATCGGTGAAGCTTTTTATCTAGGGCATGGGGGATAGGGCATAGGGCATGGGGCATGGGGCATTGGGCATTGGTTTTAAAGGTGTAACTTTCAGGCTCAAAGGTGCAACTTCCGACATCAAAGCCGCAATGTTCAAGCTCAAAGGTGCAACTCTCAGGCTCAAAACCGCAACTTTCAAGCTCAAAGGTGCAACTTTCAGGTTTCAAGGCTCAATCGTCAGGCTCAAAGGCTCAATGTTCAGGTTCTAAGGCTCAACTGTCAGCTTCAAAGGCTCAACGTTCAGGTTCTAAGGCTCAATGTTCAGGCTCAAAGGCTCAACTGTCAGCCTCAAAGGCTCGACGTTCAGGTTCTAAGGCTCAACTATCAGCCTCAAGGCAGCAAAAGACCTCATAAATTTATCACACAGTTTGTTTTCTACTCCTGTTGTCTTCCTTTTTGAAAAAAGAATGCGACAGATGCACAGCCCCAAAAGTTTGTGCTGTCTTGATTCTTAATTTTGAATTTTGAATTTTGAATTTTGAATTGGTATTATCTCCTCAGTTCCCATAATTTATGACAACTAATATCGACTCATCCCCTTCACCTCGCCCGCCTCGTGTTCCCCAGGGAACGCGTGACTCGCGCAGACACACGCCTAAAGCAGATATGCGGGGGCTTTATCAAAGGGCAATTAAAGAGTCCTTTGTCAAGCTGCATCCCCGAATTGCTGTCAAGAACCCTGTGATGTTTGTGGTGTGGGTGGGGACAATTGTTACTTTCTTAGTGACTCTGAATCCCAGTTTATTTGGGACGTTACAGGTAGATGTCAATCAGCAACGCTTGTTAAACGGGTTAATTACCTTAATTCTGTTTTTTACAGTGGTGTTTGCTAATTTTGCGGAAGCTGTTGCCGAAGGAAGAGGTAAAGCCCAAGCAGATTCTTTAAGGTCAACACGTTCTGATACGATCGCTCGGAAAGTTCTTCCCGATGGTACGATTCAACAAGTTAATTCTACAGAATTACGCCGCAATGATTTAGTGAAAGTCATTGCCAATGACATGATTCCTGCCGATGGCGAAGTCATTCAAGGCATCGGTTCGGTGGATGAGTCGGCAATTACGGGGGAATCTGCGCCTGTACTCAAGCAACCAGGTACAGATATTGCCTCTTCTGTAACTGGAGGTACACGCTTACTTTCAGATGAATTAACAATTCGCATCACCGCCGATCCCGGTCAGGGCTTTATTGACCGGATGATTTCGCTTGTGGAAGGGGCTGAAAGAACTAAAACACCTAACGAGATTGCCTTAACAGTATTGTTAGCCGTACTTACCCAAGTCTTCTTAATTGTCGTGGCAACCATGCCGCCCTTTGTTAACTACATTGCTAACTTTATCAGTACTGTATTTGGGGCGGAAGCAAGCAACAGTTTACGTGCAGGTGCTAGCATTGCTATCTTAATTTCGCTGTTGGTAGCTTTAATACCCACAACTATCGGTGGTTTGCTCAGTGCAATTGGGATTGCTGGGATGGATAGAGTTGCCCAATTTAACGTCATTGCCACCTCTGGACGGGCAGTAGAAGCTTGCGGTGATATTAACACCTTAGTTTTAGATAAAACTGGGACAATTACCTTGGGTAACCGCATGGCTGATGAGTTTATCCCTGTAAATAGTTACACTCTTCAAGATGTAGCCAGAGTTGCTTTAGCTGCCAGTGTATTTGATGAAACACCAGAAGGCAGATCAATTGTCTCACTAGCCGATAGTTTGGGGGTCAGGGTTGATTTCGACTCTAAACAAGCCGAAGGAGTGGAATTTTCCGCCAAAACCCGGATGAGTGGTACTAATTTACCCAACGGAAAGGAAGTCCGTAAAGGTGCAGTCGATGCGATTAAAGGCTTTGTCCGTTCTCGCGGTGGTCGTATTCCTGATGATGTGGATGCAGCTTATGAGCGAGTTTCTCGTTTAGGTGGTACACCCTTAGCAGTCTGCCAAGATGACCAAATTTTCGGCGTGATTTATCTCAAAGATATCGTCAAACCTGGTTTAAGAGAAAGGTTTGACCAACTGCGGCGCATGGGTGTAAAAACTATCATGCTCACAGGTGACAACCGCATCACTGCTAGTGTAATTGCTCAAGAAGCCGGAGTTGATGATTTCATTGCCGAAGCTACACCAGAAGACAAGATTAGCGTGATTCGTGGCGAACAATCTCAAGGTAAGCTAGTGGCAATGACAGGAGATGGTACTAACGATGCACCTGCATTAGCCCAAGCCAACGTCGGGTTAGCCATGAACTCTGGGACTCAAGCCGCCAAAGAAGCTGCAAACATGGTGGACTTAGACTCTGACCCCACCAAGCTAATTGATTTGGTGACTATTGGTAAACAATTGCTCATTACCCGTGGGGCGTTAACCACTTTCTCTATCGCCAACGATATTGCTAAATACTTCGCCATTATCCCTACTATCTTTGCAGCAGCAGGTATTGGCGCACTGAATATTATGGCGTTAAAAAGTGCTCAATCGGCAATTATCTCAGCTTTGATTTATAACGCTTTAATTATCCCTGTACTCATTCCTTTAGCTCTTAAAGGCGTGAAGTTTCGCCCTCTCACAGCCGATCAACTATTAAAACGTAACATTTTTATTTATGGTGTGGGCGGAATTATTGCACCTTTCATCGCCATTAAACTCATCGATGTAATTTTACCTTTGTCTTAACCTCAAATACTCTGTTTCTCTTGGCATTCTTGGTTCATTGAAAAAAGAATCTCACGCAAAGGCGCAAAGTTACAAAGGAAAATAATTTCTCTGTGTTCTCTGTGTCTCTGTGGTGCGTTTTCTTGAAAATAACGACTTAACACTGTTATGAAACCTCAAATTTCCACCCAAATAATTGCAGATTTCACCGAAATATTCTCAGACTGGCGCAAACAAAAACTGCCCTTATCCATATTTCTGGGAATGTGCTTCAACCTGGTGGTTGCGCCAGTTGTGTATGCAGCCACAGGTGAGGAATTTTCTCGCACACAAGCCTGGGCTTTGGGATTATTAGGACTAGTAACCCTGAGTCTTTCTATCTATTTATTTTTTGTGATGTTTGTACCGGAGAAATTCTAATGAGTTTTACCAGAGAAGCCAGCAGAGCAATTCGTTCTACCTTTGTACTTTGGATTATTGGCGCAATTATCTATCCATTTGTGATGATTGCTGTAGGACAGATTGTATTTCCCTATCAAGCCAATGGTAGTTTAATCAAAGATAGCCAAGGTCAAGTTGTCGGTTCTGCCTTAATTGGACAACCATTTAGTAGCGATCGCTATTTTAACTCTCGCCCCAGCACCACCAGCTACAGCACCGCCAATCCTGCAAAAGATGATGCTAAAGTCTTACAAACAGGGGTTTCCGGTGCTAGTAACCTTGCTCCCAGTAATTCCGCCTTACTAGAACGCATCAAAGGTAAAGACGATCCCGATCCCAGCAAACGAGTTGAAGGCGATTTAAACCGTTTGAAAAAAGCAGGTGTCCCACCTACCGCAGATTTAGTTTACACTTCTGGTTCCAGCCTTGACCCCCACATTACCCCAGAAGCCGCTAAAGCACAAATTGCCCGTGTCGCTAAAGCGCGAGCAATTTCACCCCAAGAGTTAGAAACTTTAATTATTCAAAATACTGATGGTCGTTTTCTGGGAATCTTTGGTGAGCCTGGGGTCAATATTTTGCAATTAAATCTCGCTTTAGATGCCTTAAAGTCTGCAAGTTAAATCAACATTTTGGTGGATTATAAGAGTTTTTTAACTATAGTTGCACGAGAGCGATCGCTCAAAGAGAAAATATACAGCACTTTTGAAGTAAGTGAGGTAAATCATGAGTAATGAGTAGGAAATTTACTTATTACTCACTACTTATTACTCATTACTTTTTTCAATTAGTTGCTGTCCCTCATAAACATCGAATTTGCTGTAAAACCTTTCTTCCTTTTCTCGACTTTTGCCAGCAGTCTCTTGTATAAGCTCAAAACAATGTGATATTGGTGTAACAAACAAGGCTGCTTGTAGAAAAAAGGAAGCTAATATCATGCTGAGGCGGACTTTTCCCTCGCCAGAAGCTCTGCGACGCTTACCATTTGGTTTGGCTGATGTGGCTCTGATTCTCGGTACATTAGTATTAGTAGGACTAATTGCCCGTGTAGGCGCAGGGACGCTGATCAGCTTTGTACCTCCAGATGTTGTACCTAGTGTCAACTTAGATCCAGTTAATTTGCCATATTATGCAGGGCGTTCAACTCTACGAATGTTTATTGCCCTGTTTTGCTCAACTTTATTTACTTTAATATATGGCTACATTGCTGCCAAAAATCGGCGAGCAGAGCGAGTTCTCATTCCCCTTTTGGATATTTTACAGTCAGTTCCCGTCTTAGGCTTTTTATCAATTACAGTTACAGGGTTTATCGCCCTATTTCCTGGTAGTTTATTGGGATTAGAAGCAGCTTCGATTTTTGCGATTTTTACCAGCCAAGTCTGGAATATGACCTTTTCGTTCTACCAATCACTGAGAACAGTACCACCAGAACTTGATGAAGCCGCAAGACTCTACCACCTATCAGCATGGCAAAGGTTTACAAAATTAGAAGTACCTTCCGCAATGATTGGGCTGCTGTGGAATGCCATGATGAGTTTTGGGGGTGGCTGGTTCTTTGTCGCCGCAAGTGAAGCGATCAGTGTCTTAAACCAGAAGTATACTTTACCGGGACTTGGTTCTTATGTGGCAGCTGCCATTGCCAAAGAAAACTTGTCTGCTTTAGGTTGGGCATTACTGGTAATTGTGGTCATAATTTTATTGGTAGATCAACTATTCTGGCGACCGTTGATTGCTTGGGCAGATAAGTTTCGTTTAGAAACAAGCGCAGCCGCAGAAGCACCAGAATCTTGGCTACTAGATTTAATCAAAGCGGCACGACTTCCTAGTTTGATTGCTCAACTATTCACACCAGTAGGTGAAGTTGTCAACCGTTTTCTATCATCATTGACACCACCAAGCCCCATCCATAAGGTAGATGAAAATCAGCAGGTATTGAGCGATCGCCTCTACAATTGTGCTTTATTAGTGCTAATTGGCGCACTTCTGGTTGCTGGGTTGCACTTTATTCTGATTACAGTCGGGTTAGGTGAAGTATTCAAAGCATTTTGGCTAGGGTTAATGACCTTGGGACGCGTGCTAGTGCTATTGATAGCAGCATCACTAATATGGACGCCGATTGGTGTAGCGATCGGCTTTAACCCCAAATTAGCACGTCTCTTACAGCCAGTAGTGCAATTTTTGGCATCGTTTCCCGCTAACTTTATATTTCCCTTTGCTACCCTGTTCTTCATTCGTGCCAACATCAGCATCAATTTCGGTAGCATCTTGTTAATGTCTCTAGGCGCACAGTGGTACATTCTGTTTAATTCCATCGCCGGAGCCATGAGCATACCTACCGATCTGCGAGAAATGGCAGCAGATGTGGGTTTACATGGTTGGAAACTATGGCGTAAATTGATTATCCCGGGTATTTTCTCTTCTTGGGTCACAGGTGGCGTTACGGCTAGTGGCGGAGCCTGGAACGCCAGCATTGTGTCTGAGATTGTCAGTTGGGGACAAACCACTTTGACAGCAACCGGGTTAGGAGCATATATTGCCGAGGCAACCGCAGCAGGTGATTGGCCTCGCATCACCTTGGGAATTGGTATGATGAGTCTATATGTAGTTGGTTTAAATCGATTATTCTGGCGAAGATTGTATCATCTGGCAGAAACCAAATACCATTTATAGAAATAAATCAAGCTGATTTGTTTGTAATTTAGTATCCCTATTCAAAAGCTCAGTTGAGCTATGCAACTTACAACTTACACTACTGCGACATTTATTGAATATGTTTCAGTATGTAAGTCAGTCGGTTATTAATAAATATCTTTTCTTAATTTACTTTTAACCTAAATACTCACAGCATCAGAGATGATTGATAGCCTCTCAATCCTGCAATAGTCAACCAAAGTAAAAAGTAGTTTAACCATGACAAAAACAGCTCCAACCACAGAGCAAGTCCTAATTGCAGTTGAACAGGTCAACAAAAGTTTTCCTCTTCCCGATGGTAAAGGCGAGTTTACAGTTCTGCGTCAAATTAATGCGAAAGTCAATGCAGGTGAGGTTGTTGCTTTATTAGGGCGTAGTGGTAGCGGTAAAAGTACTTTGCTGCGAATTATGGCAGGCTTGATTCCTCCCAGCGATGGACAAGTTATTAGCAATGGCAAACCCTTACGCAGTGCTAACAAAGATGTGGCAATGGTTTTTCAAAGCTTTGCCCTGTTACCCTGGTTAACAGTACAAGAAAATGTAGAACTAGGGCTAGAAGCACAAGGAGTCAGCTTAGAACTACGACGAAAACGCGCTCTCAAAGCTATTGACTTGGTGGGTTTAGACGGTTTTGAAAGTGCCTATCCCAAAGAATTATCTGGTGGGATGAAACAGCGGGTAGGCTTTGCACGGGCATTTGTGATTGAACCGCAAGTATTATTTATGGATGAGCCATTTAGTGCCTTAGATGTGCTAACGGCTGAGAACCTGCGGGGTGAAATTGACGACCTCTGGAATGCTGGCAGTTTCCCTTCTAAAAGTATCTTAATTGTCACCCACAATATTGAGGAAGCAGTATTTTTAGCAGACAGGGTGATTATTTTAGGGGCAAATCCGGGACGGGTGCGCGGTGAAGTTGTGATTGATTTACCTCGCCCTCATGATCGCACACACCCTCGTTTCAAAGCTTTAGTAGACTATATATATACTGTGATGACAAATCCAGATGCTGAAGTTACTGGAGAAGTCACAGTTGCTCAGTCCGATACACCAAAAGAAAAAATTAAATCACCCTACTCCCAGACACTACCTCATGCAAGAGTTGGGGGAATCAGTGGTCTTTTAGAATTAATTGTTGAACAGCCAGAAAGTAGGGAAGATATTTTTAAGTTAGCAGAGCGAATACAACTGGCAGTAGATGACTTATTGCCAATTCTAGATGCTGCGGTTTTGTTAGGTTTTGCTGAGGTGACACAAGGTGATGTTCAACTGACTGACATTGGACGGGACTTTGCAACCACAACTATTCTCCGAAGTAAAGACCTATTTCGGCAGCAAGTTCTGCAAAATGTACCGATGTTGGTCAGTATATTACAAACACTACGAGAGAAACGTATTGGGTCAATGCGGGCAGATTTCTTTGTAGATTTACTGGATGAACATTTTCCTCACATAGAAGCCGAACGACAATTTGCTACCGCCGTTGACTGGGGTCGTTATGCAGAATTATTTGAGTATGACTCTAGAGAAGAAAGGCTATATTTACCAGAGCCAATGTTTGCAGAGAGCAGAGAATAACCCATTACCAATTACCCATTACCCATTACCAAACCTAAAAAATATCTTTCCGCTTTTGCAATAACAAGGTAAGCAATAAATAAACAGATGTATGTAATAATAACAATCCCCAATTTTCAGTTAAATTTTCCCAAGTAGCATTGTAAACTGCTGAGGGTTTAAAGGGTTGGGGAATTGTACTGCCATCAGGTAATTGGGTTGGTAATGGTACAAGGCTATTAACATTAACTAAAGTACCATAAGCTCCCACTGACCAACGGCTTACCATCAGCCAAGACAATAATTTGTTGATAGCACCTTCAGTTTTAAATAAAACTCCAGAAAAGATAATTTGTGGTAGCAGGAGTAATGGTAAAGCACTATTTGCTTGGCTACTATTTTTGACAGTTGTTGAAACAAGTAGTCCCAAACTAAAACTCGCTAATAAGGTGAGAAATGTAGTAATTCCTAATCCTAATGGCCAAGAAATGATTTCGGGTTCGGGCGATTTAAATCCTAAGAGAATTATTGCTACCATCAATAAGGTTTGCACAATTGCCAAAGCTGATAAAATTGTGACTTTGGAAGCAAGATAAGCTAATAATCCTAAATTAACTAAGCGTTCTCTAATATAAATTGCTGATTCTTTGACTATTTCTTGCAAAGAACTAGAAAGTCCTACCCATAAAGCTGCACAAGTAAAGACAAATAATACTTGCAAGGCTAATGATGCGAGGGTGGAATCGGCTTCGTCGCCTGCAACAAAGGGGGTTTTATCCCGCAGCGCTAACATAATCAAGCCAATACCGATGGGTGCAGTGAACAGCGCTAACCCCAAATTCACGCGATCGCGTACGATTAATTGCCAGTAACGTTGCGTTAATAACAGCCACTGCTGCCAAAATGATATTTGCTTGGGAGTCGGTGCAAAGGATTTAGTTGACTGGATATTACCAAAGCTGATTTGACTAGCTATATATTTTTGATAATAGCTAGATTGCTGGAATTGCAGCGCATATTTAACCACTTCTAACTCTTGCTCGAGTTTGATATAAATATCTGAGAAGTCGTTAACACCAAAAAACTGTAATGCATCTTGGGGTGTACCAAAATAGCAGAGTCTCCCACCCAAACCGAGAAACACTATGCGATCGCATTCGGTAATGTTGGCTGTCGCATGAGTAACTAAAATAATTGTTCTCCCGCCTTGATGCGCTAAGTCTTTTAATAGCTGCATCATCTGTTTATCTAAGCCAGGATCGAGTCCGGAGGTAGGTTCATCGAGAAAGAACAATTTGGGATCGGCTAGCAATTCTACGCCAATGCTAACTCGTTTGCGTTGTCCGCCGCTCAAATCACTAATTAAAGCGTGACGGCGATGTGTCATTTTAATGGCTGCTAAAGCCTGTTCTACCACAGTTGGCAAATTACTATCCGGTGGTAACCGCAGCTTGGCTGCATAGGTTAGCACTTCCGCAACGGTCAATTCGCGGTGAATAATATCATCTTGGGGGACATAACCAATTTGAGTGCGGTACAAATTAAAGTTTTTCTGTAAATCTACGCCGTTAATCTGCACAGTACCTTGAGTAATTTTCTCAATCCCCAACAATGTCCGCATCAAAGTTGACTTCCCCGCGCCACTACCGCCAACTAAAGCCACAAACTGTCCTGGTTCAATGGCAAAAGTTAAATCATCAAGTCGCCGTTTACCTTTGGTTTCTAGAATTAAGTCATGTGCTTCTAGACGAATGCGATCGCCTTGGTCGAGAATTTCTAAGTTATCATCTCGTACTACCAATGTATAAGGGCCAATGCGGATTTTTGCCCCATTTGTCAATACTGCAGAACCAGTGACTTGTTTACCGTTGACGAAAACTCCGTTAGTACTGTAATCCCGTAAAATGTAGCGTCCTTGATTATCCGTATCTATTATGGCGTGGCGACGAGAAACCGTAGGCGTATCTAACTGCAAGTTAGCTTGGGGATCGCGTCCTAATAACACCGAACGCTGTTTTAGCGGAATTGTATAAGTTGTTGGTGTAGTAACTGAATGTGCGTTGCTGGGATTGAAATATCTTACCTGAATTAATTGATTTGGGTTTTGGGCAATTTGCAGTTCAACACCGTGGTTTAAGTAATAGCCTTCTGTGGGGGTAATCAGAGAATGACTGACATATAGCTTATTACTACTGGGTTGTTGTCCATCACCATCATAGATGCGGTAGTCAACGCCATCTTGTCGTAATACTGCTTGACAACGCGAAACAACATTCCAGTGTTGGGGAACAACTAAATCAGCTACATTGGGATCGCGTCCCAAAATATGCTGTGGCTTTTTTAGCTCAAAGTATAAAACCTCACCTTGATTATTTAATTCTAAATAAGGATTCGTGCTGAGAACAGTCTGACTTTGTAAAGGTAGCTGTACCATAATCTTTGGGGACTGGGGGCTGGAGAAAGGCAGGGGAGCAGGGAGCAGGGAGCAGGGGAGAAAGCAAATAGCAAAAACCAAATACCAACATCAAACATCAAATAACATCATCAAAAAATTCGATGTAGTTCATGCTCTGTAATTACTATGAATCTTAAACTGATTGAATCTAATACTTATTTACTTATCAAAAATTAATTTTATTTGAAGAGAATATATTCAATTAATATACCAAAAGCTTATGATATTGAAAAGCTAATTACAAATTATACATAAACGTTGACCAGCCCAAATATTATGACGTTAACACTATTGAATAATCGTTATCAAGTACTACGCGTGCTTGGAAGTGGCGGCTTTGGGGAAACTTTTTTGGCTGAAGATACTCAAATGCCTTCTAGCCGCCGTTGCGTAATTAAGCAACTTAAACCTGTGGCGAATAATCCACAAGTTTACCAATTAGTACAGCAACGATTTCAACAGGAAGCAGCCATCTTAGAAGAATTAGGCGATCGCAGTAATCAAATTCCTAAGTTGTATGCTTATTTTGTCGAAAATGGGCAGTTTTATTTAGTGCAAGAATATATTGAAGGTAACACTTTAACTCAAATTATTAAACAGCAAGGATTGTTGAGTGAAAGTGCAGTCAGAGATATTTTAATTAATATTTTACCAGTATTAGAATTTGTCCATAGTAAGCGCATTGTACATCGAGATATTAAACCAGATAATATCATTTTGCGTTTTGCAGATAGCAAACCAATTTTAATAGACTTCGGTGCAGTGAAGGTATCAATGGGTACAATTATGACTGCTTCTGGTAACTCCAGTCAGTCAATTGTCATTGGTACGCCAGGGTTTATGCCAATGGAACAATCGGTAGGCAGACCAGTTTTTTCTAGTGATTTGTATAGTTTAGCACTAACAGCAATTTATTTACTTACAGGTAAATTACCATCAGAATTTCCTACAGATCATGGTACAGGGGACATTTTGTGGCGAAATGCTGCCCCGAATACCAGTGCAGATTTTGCGGTTGTTTTGGATAAAGCAATACAACAATCACCACGCGATCGCTATCTCAGTGCTAGAGATATGCTAGCCGCATTGCAGACTCCATCTGCACCCACTGTACCGATTATCGCGCCCACAATCATCACTACACCTACTCCACCAGTTTCCTCTGGCTATGCAGAAATACCAACAGTCGCCGCATCGCCAGCACCGCAATATCAACCACCAACTCCTCCCCCCTCGCCTTATCCCAATCCACCCGTACCTACTAGCCAAAGCTTAGGAACTTGGCAACAAGGTGTAATTATTGGTGGTGCCATAGGTATAGTTGTGGTTGGTGGTTTATGGTTAGTGCAAGGAAAATTATCTAATCAACCCCAACCTGTAGCTAGTGTTTCCCCTTCGAGTTCACCTTCTGTTTCTCCACAAATCACAGATACAGAAGTATCATCAGGTAATTCTTCAACGAAAACGAATACAGATACATCATCAGGTAATTCTTCAACTAAAACTAACACAGATACACCAGTTGTTAAACCTACTACTAAAGCAGTAATTCCTGCTCAAACAAATACTCCAATTCCCAGTCCTCAAACAACAGAAAACCCTGAAGATACAATCGAAGTATTAACAGAAGCAGAAGCCAAAAATTTAATTAATAACTGGCTACAAGCAAAAAAAGTCATGTTTGCACCTCCCTACAATCCGCAGCCGGCTGAGGAATTAACTACGGGGAAACAATATGAACAAGTTGCCGGATATGATGGCTCAATTAATTCTCTCAAAACAGACGGTCATTATTATAAATATGGCTTACAACAAATTGACAGCGTAGATGATTTCTTTGTAGAAGGAAAAGAAGCCATGATTCAAGTAAAAGTTACGGAAGACCGGAAACTTTTTGATAGAAATGGCAATATATTACCCAAAGAAACCGACTTTAAAACTAGAACAGTGCGCTATGAATTCGAGCTTATAGATCATCGCTGGAAAATATCTGCTACTGAAATTCTTACCAAATAATTATGAGATTTTTCTCGAAGTTACCTTATCTTGCCCGCATCTTAATTATTGCCACAATTGTTGCCTTTATTATAGTAATTTCTGGAACATTAATGATGCGATTTTCAGCATCAAATCCAGCAGTTCAAGCTACAACTGCACCAACTACACCGAGTGTAGTTGCTACTCAACCAACATCACAACCAACATCAGATTTACCTGCACTCCCAATAGAAGCATTACCAACGAATTCTACTCCTCTAACAGTAGCTAAAACTAATTCAGTTAATCAAAAAATTAACTCTAATCGGCTAGCTTATGGGCATTTTTCCTACACACAAGCTGATCCAAATCAAATGAGGTATGTAGGTAGCTATGCTACTGGTGCAGATCAGCGTTTTGAATCTTTAAATATTGAAGCTGTACAAGCATTTATGAAAATGACTTATGCAGCTAGAGAAGTAGGTGTTTGGATCATTCCTGTGTCTGGATTTCGTACTATCGAACAACAACAAAAATTATTTCTACAACAAATTAAGCGCCGGGGTTCTGAAAAAGAAGCTGCAAAAATTAGCGCACCACCAGGTTACAGCGAACACCATACAGGTTTTGCTTTAGATTTAACAGATGGTAAATTTCCCAAACAAGATATTACTTTAGCATTTGAAAATACAGATGCTTATCGTTGGTTGACTAGCCACGCTAAAGAATTTGGCTTTGAATTATCGTTTCCTCGTAACAATTCTCAAGGTGTAAGTTTTGAGCCTTGGCACTGGCGATATGTAGGTTCAGCTAATGCAACTGCTGTATTTGCTAATGCGAGAAGTCAACGATAATTAAAAAAATCCTATCACTAGGGGCTTAAATATTTATCATATGTATGAGGGTCGGGAATGGGTAATAGGAAAGAAAAATACAGTTTACCAATGACCAATTCCCAATTACCAACCATATCGTAAGTAATTAGCCGGACTTAATATCATGGGACATTTGGTGAATTACCAAGGCAATCTCACTTCTTAGTTTTTTATTTATATATATAGCTATAGAGTAATTATTATAAATTGTGAAATCTCACATTAGGGATTGTTGATGGTCAACTGTGAACAATCAAGCACCAAAACAGATCCTAAATTATTGTTGAGTATTGTTTACTATTAGACAACGAGATATTAAAGTTATCTTTACGTATTTGTTGTTTAGCATAGTTTACTGTTAAATAAAATTACTTATCCGTATTATTTCTTAGTTTTTCTCAACAACCACATACTATGTCTTTATATTTCTTTATTCTTGAATAGCTAATCGATGCCATAAAAAGCCTGTTATATCAATAATCTGGCTACTATTACCACATCATGACTCACTGCAATTACCCTGATTTTTGGTTAAATAGTGATTAATGGAACGAAGTGTTGCTTTACTCAGTGAAAACTTTACATAAACTTGACAAAAAAATTACCAAATTCAGTAGAGAATTTAAAAAATACAACTTACGCATTGACAGTAAATACCCAATATCTCAATATGAGGTGTAAGTATCAGGAATTGAAACCTAATTTTTCAACAATTTTTTAGCACTGAGTCAAATCTTTCTGAAGGTTACTATCAAACGCCTGAAACTACCAAATTGGTTGTCACACACAATTAAGATTGCCAATTTGGACATTGCGTAATTGTTCACTATAATGCTTTGCCTGGGGCTGAAATCGACTCTAAATAAGCACTAAAAAATAGGAGCTAGAAGTTACACGGGTGTATTTATACTACGTGAAAATTGCTATGGGGAATTTAGCTTAAGCTTCTCCAATTCTTTTTTCTGTCAAATCATTGCTTGTTACATCTTGGATGCAGAAATATGGTCTACAGAGCTTATAATCGCCGTCAATTTATTCAAACAGCTGCTTTCTTTTCTGCTGGTTTAGCAACCTCAGTGGTTACTTCTCGTAAAACTCTTGCTGATGAGCTTGATTACAAGGCTATTGTCATTGGTAGTGGATATGGAGGAGCCATAGCTGCTTTACGTTTAGGACAAGCTGGTGTAAAAACTCTGATTATCGAGCGAGGAAGACGCTGGCCAATTAAGAATGTTAAACCTGGCCTCAATCCAGAAGACTATACTTTTGCTAATTTCAATTTAGTTAATCCTGATAAGCGCTCTACTTGGCTGAGTCCAACAACTGTATTTGGAACCCCGACACAAGTCTATACAGGCGTTTTTGAAACCCTTGTAGAAACAGGAATTATTGTTGTTGGTGGTGCTGGCTATGGTGGAGGCTCACTGGTTAATAACGCTATTGCTTATCAACCAAAGAAAGAGATATTCTATCGGGTTTTTGATCGGAAATTAGTTGATTATGACGAATTGGATTCTGTTTACTATCCCAGAGTCAGACAGATGCTGCAACCATCGCCAATTCCCCGTGATGTTTTAAATACTAAATATTATGGCAAAACAAGATTCTTTATAGAAAATGCTCGTAGAGCAGGCTATAACAGTTTCTTGTTAGATTTGGCAGTAGATTGGAACAAAGTGCGGGATGAAATCAAAGGCACAAGAGTAGCTTCTGTAATTGATGGACAACACTGGTGGGGTGTTAATAGTGGAGCCAAAAATAGCTTAGATAATAACTATCTACGACAGGCAGAATATACAGGTAACGTAGATGTTCAGACTTTACATATAGTTACCGAAATTGCCGAAATTCCTGGCGAAAAGCGAGGGTATCGCATCTCTTGTGATCAAATTGATGAATTTGGAAACGTGACCGGTAAAGTATCTTTTACTTGTCGTTATTTATTCATGGCGGCTGGTTCTGTTGGTACTTCCAAATTATTGGTTAAAGCTAAAGCTAAAGGCACATTACCTAAATTGAATCAGTTTGTTGGTCAATTTTGGGGAACTAATGGAGACAACATCACAACCAGAACAGAGTTAGGTACTGTATCAGGTAACGGTGGAACTGCAGGCGCTGTGATTGAACAACTTAATGCTCCTGTGCCTTTTGTGGTTGAAAGTCTGGAACTAGGAATTAATCCTGATGGTACACAAACTTCCTTGGGTTTAGGCCTAACGCCTCCAGCAGGCAGATTTGAATATAATCAAGCTACAGATTCTGTCAACTTAATTTGGGATCAAAGTGCAGATGAACAACTTATTAGTAGCACAGAAAGCTTGTTCCAAAATCTTGACCAATATGCCAATTTCAATGGCAATCATTATGGCAGAAAACCCAAACATCGTGGGCACCGAGGGATGATACCACGCCAACATATATCTTCTCAAAATAATCCAACCCCATCGGCATCTTCTCAAAATAATGATGCTGCTATTACTGGACATCCTTTAGGAGGATGTGTCATCGGGAAAGCTTGTGATTCCTATGGCAGAGTTTTGGGTTATAAAGGACTCTATGTTGTTGATGGTGCGCTGATTCCCGGCTCAACAGCTTGCACCAATCCTTTTATGACCATTGGCGCTCTAGCAGAACGTTGCATGGACAAGATTATTAAACGGGATATATTCAAAAGTTGAGCAGTTTTTGCACTTTTGGCCTGTTATAGCTCCAGCATAGCTGCCTTTCAATACAGTTTGGTTAAGGGGCAAAGGGAAAAGGGGAAAAGGATTGAATTCACCCTTACCCCTTTTTCCATTACCCTTTTCCCAAATCACGAGGGAGATACAAAATACTTATCCGAACCGTATTGGTTTGCCTGCTTCAATTACTGATTGGAGACAGACTCCAAGTACTGGAGAAATAATTGGGTCTAAAGAGGTTTTCAGAGGAAGTCCGACATTTGCAGATATGAGAAGAAAAGCGATCGCGAAGATGATATGCGATCGCTTTTCTTCTCATTAATAGAGTTGTTGGTAATACTAAACAGCCTAGTTTTTCACGGGTTCAATTAAGTGATTAACTGTGATTAAAAAGTAGCTTCAAGCATGACCCAGTACCAGAAACGAGGTAAAGTATACAACAAACACCCTTTTTCTGACTGGCTCACGCCAATTTATGCAAACCCTGCTGAACAATCGCTATCAAGTTATTCAAACTTTAGGAGGGGGTGGATTTGGGGAAACTTTCTTGGCAGAAGATACCCAAATGCCATCCAAGCGTCGCTGTGTAATTAAACTACTCAAACCAATTCAAAATAACCCCCAGATTTATCAACTGGTAAGAGAACGTTTTCAAAGAGAAGCCGCAATTTTAGAAGATTTGGGTGGCGCTACTGACCAGATTCCCTCTTTATATGCTTATTTTCAGTCAGAAGGGCAATTTTATGTCGTACAAGAATTGATTGAAGGGCAAACTCTCACCGCCAAATTTCAACAGCAGGGATTATTAAGCGAAAGTTCAGTTAAGGAAATATTAGTAAATTTATTACCAGTTTTAGAGTATATCCACTCAAAGCGGATCATTCACCGCGATATCAAGCCAGATAATATTATTTTGCGTGCGCGAGACAATAAACCTGTGCTGATTGATTTTGGTGCAGTGCGGGAAACAATGGGAACAGTACTCAATTCTCAAGGTAATCCTACCAGTTCGATTGTGATTGGCACACCAGGATATATGCCCAGCGAGCAAGCAATGGGTAGGCCAGTGTTTTCCAGTGATCTATATAGTTTAGGCATGACAGCAATTTACTTGCTGACTGGGAAACAACCGCAAGAATTAGAGACAGATCCGCGCACCGGCGAAATTATTTGGTCTCATCATACTTTAAGCGTCAGTCCCACATTTGCAGGAGTGATTGATAAAGCGATCGCCTATCATCCGCGCGATCGCTTCGCCACAGCTAGAGAAATGCTACAAGCCTTGCAAATTGGGGCAAATACCTTTCCGCCAACTGTCCCTTATGTACCACCAACAGTAGCCAACACACCAGCACCTACTCAATATACAATCCCCGTCAGCCCCGGAGCATCTCATCAACCAAATACAATTCCTGTTAATTCACCGCCATCTTATCAACCTGGCAATCCCAGCAATCCCAGCAATGGACAAAGAGGAGTCTTTATTGCCAGTTTAATCGCCGGGGGTTTGATTGGCGCTGCCATAATTATTGCTTTTGCGCTCCACAACAACAAACAACCCCAAATTGCAGGCGAATCAACACCCGCAGCCACGGAATCTAACATAATCCGCAATCAACCCCAGGAAACTGCAACACCAACAACAAGCGATCGCCCATCACCAGAAGCCGCAATCCAAAATTATTACGCCAATATTAATCAAGGACAATTTCAAACTTCTTGGAATCTGCTAACCCCCAGCTTACAAAATAATCGCAAACTTCACCCTAATGGTTATCTTTCCTATATAGATTGGTGGGGAGGTAGAGTGCAAAGCGTCGATGTCACACAAGTGAGTTTAGTACAAGCGAACGCAGAAACAGCAACCGTTGACGCAAGTTTGCGATATTACTTAAAAAACGGCAAAGTAACCCCAGCTTCCGTGCGCTTTTCTCTATTATGGGATGCTCAAAATAGCAGATGGGTTGTCAGTGATGCTCAGTAAATTGGTTCATTGAAAGCGGCGTTGTTGGGTTTCGTACTTCAAATCGGTATTAGTTGACAAGGTGCGATCGCTCTATACTTTTAGCAATTTATTTACACTAACGCTAAAAGCGCCCTCCCAATTGGGAGAGCGCTTTTATTTCACAGAGAAGCTATTACTTTTGTCTCAGAAATTAGCCGTTGATAGCGGGAGCGGTTAGTGCAACAGGTGCTTGCTCGCCAGCAGCCAAGTCTAAGGGGAAGTTGTGAGCGTTACGCTCGTGCATGACTTCCATACCCAAGTTAGCGCGGTTGATGATGTCAGCCCAGGTGTTTACTACACGACCTTGAGAATCAATCACTGATTGGTTGAAGTTGAAACCGTTCAAGTTGAACGCCATTGTGCTTACGCCCAACGCGGTGAACCAGATACCGACTACTGGCCATGCAGCCAAGAAGAAGTGTAAAGAACGGCTGTTGTTGAAAGAAGCGTATTGGAAGATTAAACGACCAAAGTAACCGTGTGCAGCTACGATGTTGTAGGTTTCTTCCTCTTGACCGAACTTGTAACCGTAGTTTTGAGATTCGTTCTCGGTGGTTTCACGAACCAAGGAGCTTGTTACCAAAGAACCGTGCATTGCAGAGAACAAGCTACCACCGAATACACCAGCCACACCTAACATGTGGAAGGGGTGCATGAGGATGTTGTGTTCTGCTTGGAACACGATCATGAAGTTGAAGGTACCAGAGATACCCAAGGGCATACCATCGGAGAAGGAACCTTGACCAATGGGGTAGATCAAGAATACTGCGGTCGCTGCTGCTACTGGTGCAGAGAATGCTAGGCAGATCCAAGGACGCATTCCCAAGCGGTAAGACAATTCCCACTCACGACCTAGGTAGCAGAATACTCCTAGTAAGAAGTGGAATATTACCAATTGGTAAGGGCCACCGTTGTACAACCACTCATCTAAGGAAGCTGCTTCCCAAATGGGGTAGAAGTGTAAACCGATAGCGTTAGAAGAAGGAACAACTGCACCAGAGACGATGTTGTTTCCGTAGATTAAGGAACCTGCAACAGGTTCACGGATACCATCAATGTCTACTGGAGGCGCTGCGATGAATGCGATTACGAAGCAAGCGGTTGCAGCTAGTAGGGTTGGGATCATGAGGACACCGAACCAACCGATGTATAAACGGTTATTGGTGCTGGTGATCCATTCGCAGAAGCGATCCCATACGTTAGCGCTCGAGCGCTGTTGTAAGGTTGCTGTCATTGTTTTATGATTGCGGTTATATGTATGTATGAATTAGGCGTGTTTTTGCCTATGTGAGTAATTTACACTGCTTTACAAAAGTTAATCAAGTACTTTAACTTTTGTAAATGTAATAAAACATATTAGCTCTACTTATTTAAAAGTCAAATATCTTGCAGAGCTCAAAGATAGGAATTCTTTTGCACTAAAGATTAGTCTTATATATAATTCAGCACCATAGGAACGAGCAGAGATGATGAGAGCGTTTCAATCCCTAAAAGACCATTTATAAAGTAAATCTTCAGTAGGGTGTGTTACGGCTATGAAAGGATTTTGGACAAAGAGACAACAAAATTTAGCCGTAACGCACCGCCGCATGGATGGTGCGTTAGGCGCTAGGATAATTATTTCGTGGCAAATCATATCGAAAATATGCGCCTAACACACCCTACAGTAGAATGTCTGAATGGATAAAGTCGAGCTTAACAAATGTGCTAAAAACTTGTGCGACATTGTTTCAATCCCTAATAGGGATTAATGTTAATTGCAATGGCGATCGCGTCCCTGATGGATTCACTCTAGTTAAGTTTCAATCCCTAATAGGGATTAATGTTAATTGCAATTACAAGATTCAATGAGAATATTTGGGGCTTTGCACTGTTTCAATCCCTAATAGGGATTAATGTTAATTGCAATCACTACATACATGAAAAGCAGAGAAAAGTACGTTTCAATCCCTAATAGGGATTAATGTTAATTGCAATGTGGATATTACTTTGGTCGAGGATGAGGCGATTGGTTTCAATCCCTAATAGGGATTAATGTTAATTGCAATTTTAAGCAATAGCCCTCGCGTGAGGGCTATTTTATTGTTTCAATCCCTAATAGGGATTAATGTTAATTGCAATGGCTCTGGACTTGTGGCTTTTTTTCTCCCACCTCCAACAGTTTCAATCCCTAATAGGGATTAATGTTAATTGCAATACCGTAGGGTGGTTTGGTATGCAGGCGCAACCTCGTTTCAATCCCTAATAGGGATTAATGTTAATTGCAATTGCCAAACCCGTGCAGTATTCCTTTCATAGCTAATGTTTCAATCCCTAATAGGGATTAATGTTAATTGCAATGTAATGAGTTCATCATTGCAGGATGCTGGGACTTGTATGTTTCAATCCCTAATAGGGATTAATGTTAATTGCAATTAGTGTGAATGGTGTACCCGTTACCGTGAGGATAGGATGAATCGTTTCAATCCCTAATAGGGATTAATGTTAATTGCAATGATGAACTAATATTTCACTCTGGTAAAGAATATTAGTTTCAATCCCTAATAGGGATTAATGTTAATTGCAATACTTAGAAATGCCGCATGGGACTATCATGTTAGCAGTTTCAATCCCTAATAGGGATTAATGTTAATTGCAATGTGATAGGTTTCGGGATTGAATCTTATCCCCTGCTTAGTTTCAATCCCTAATAGGGATTAATGTTAATTGCAATGGTTGATTCGTGGAGCTGTGGTTTATGGTGGGGTGTTTCAATCCCTAATAGGGATTAATGTTAATTGCAATATCTGATTTCTGGGGCTGATGCGAAAAATTTAATTGTTTCAATCCCTAATAGGGATTAATGTTAATTGCAATCCCGGAAGCCGGAAAGCTAATCTCTATTTGGTTTTCAAGGTTCAGTTTCGCGGATGGGCTAATCATAGCACATGAAAATGTCAATTGATTTTTTTAAAAATGCTGAAACTAAAGCTGGGTAAAGTGCGCGCATGGTTTTAATTTAATTTTTCTCCAACAGACTGTCCTATAAGGAATACAACCATTTGTTCAACAGAGAGATTTTCTACACCCACCCATCCGCGCATTGAGCTAAAAAATCTTTTGCATTTCAACTCTAACAAACGCTTTGAGCATTTGATAGGCGATCGCACTCGAAAAAATCAGCAAGACTTCCACCCAATAAGCTGTTAAGCATTGAAATTGCATAGTCTTACCTTAGCAACTTGCAACTAGCTGTATTTGTATTGTCAATGCCATAAAATTTTTGTCATAGTCTATCTGGTATACATTGGAAAGGGCAAACTCTAACGACCAGCAACTAGGCATTCACGCTTTTAAAGAGCATGACAATAACCCTTCTCAACAATCGGTATCAAGTTATCCAGGTACTCGGTGCGGGTGGTTTTGGCGAAACCTTTCTGGCTGAGGATACTCATATGCCTTCTCGCCGACGCTGTGTAATTAAACAGCTAAAGCCCATCAGTAATGATCCGCAAACTTACCAAATCATTCAACAGCGGTTTGAGCGAGAAGCCGCTACTTTAGAGTCCCTGGGTAAAAATAGTGACCAAATTCCGGAACTTTATGCCTATTTTTCGGAAAAAGGGCAATTTTACCTCGTTCAAGAATGGATTCACGGTCAAACCTTGAGAGATATTGTTACAGCTAATAATCACGTCAGTGAAACGGCTGTGAGGGAAATTCTGTTTAGTCTTTTACCAGTATTAGAATATATCCACAGCAAAGGTATTATTCATCGGGATATCAAGCCAGATAACATTATTGTTCGTTCTCCCGATAGCAAACCAGTTTTGATTGATTTTGGCGCGGTTAAAGAAACTATCCGTTCTGTAGTGACTTCCCCAGGAATTCATGCAAATTCAATGGTAATTGGTACGCCAGGATATATGTCTAGCGAACAGGCTTTAGGAAGACCAGTGTATGCTACTGATATTTATGGTTTAGGCTTAACAGCAATTTATTTATTAACTGGTAAACAACCCCAAGAACTAGAAACCAACCAACAAACAGGGGAAATCCTCTGGCGAGATTATGCGCCTAATGTGTCGCCTAGTTTAGCTGCAGTATTGGAGCAGTCAGTTAAACCAAATGCTAGCGATCGCTACACCACTGCTAGTAAAATGCTCTATGCTTTGCAGTCCGCTAGCTATATTGCACCAGCCACAGTCACCAGACGGCCTACTACAGCTAACGCCTCAATTGGGAAAACTCAGCCATTATACGCACCGCAACCACAAACCATTGCTCCCAGTAATTGGCAAAAACCTGCTGCAATTGTTGGGAGTTTAGTTGTGGGTGGTTTGATTGGTGGATTAATAATTTCTAATATTACCCGTCAACCAGAAGTGGAAACGCCCATTGTGCAAAATTCCACTCCTTCTCCAGAACCCTCTGCTAGCATTACCCCACTTACCGAAACCCCTACCCCTACAGCAACTTCACCCGGTGCATCACCATCACCAGTGGAAGTTATTCCTGCACCAATTCCCCCTCTCAACCCCAGAGTCGAATCCAATCCCCCAGACACCACAACATCAGCACCAGAGCAAGAGCCTGTAAATTCTGATACTCCTCCACCAGTCGCCACAACTGCACCAGAGTCAAAAGCAGAAAATCCGCCGCCTGTAGTTGCTACACCAGAGGCGCGTTCCACACCAAAGAACAACGATGAGCCTCGTAAATCGGCTAGTAGCAATGTTAGCCAAAGTATTCCGGCATTTCCTACAGGTACTTCTAGAAGCAGCGTAGAAGCTACTCTTGGTAGACCAAAAAAAGATTTAAGAGGAGTGTGGCGCAATACTCGCGCTGTCACCTATAACGTAGTACCAGACCAAATTGACTTAGGCTACTTATTCGACCGCAAAACCGGAGCGTTGCGCCAAACTGAGGCAGCTTTTGCCCAATCGGTAGATCCCCAAGTCATGCAGAATACTTTAAATGGAATGTTAGGCGGTCAAGCTACGTCAGAAATTAAACAGGGATTACAACAAATACAAAGCCGTCAGTCTGATAATTTTACATTTAGCCAAGGTGGAGTCAAGGGTCAGATTGTACGGCAAGACTGTGATTTTATTTACATCAGTATTTGGGACGCAGATTTACATGATTTTGTAAACCCTGCTTCCGCGAAACAGTGTAGCTAGTTTTTAGGAAAGGGAACAGGGACTCCCAACTAAAAAAAATATACTATCGCTTTTTTGGCAAGGGAGCAGGGAGCAGGGAGCAGGGGGGATAAAGAAAATATTTTCTCTCAGAAATTTGAATAATTTAATATCTGGAAGTCTCATCGAGAAAAGGATGTGTAATTAAATTTGTTGAACTATCTCAAATAGCCTTAATTACGAACTACGAACTACGAATTACGAATTATTTCAAGCATGGCAAAATCCTCTCGTAGCTTGTCACGCTCAAATAACCCAGCCAAGCGATCACGCCTCAGGAATGCGATCGCTCATATCAAAAACTGGATGCTTTCCCCCCAGGCGATTTCATGGCTACAGTTAGCGAAGATGGCAGGAAAAATGGCGATCGCGGCGACAATTTCTTTAGTGATTGCTCAAGGGTTGCGCTGGGAATATCCTTTTTATGCAGTGATTGCGGCGATTATTGTCATGTCATCAACTCATGGCAGCACTTTAACATTAGGGATACAGCGTTTAATCGGAACCATTATTGGTGCTTTATCTGGAGCGGTTTTTGCTGTTACATTAGGTACTCATCCCTGGTCATTAGGATTGTGTGTCTTTATCACCATCTTTGCTACTTCTTGTGGAAAATTCAACGAAGCTGCAAAGTTAGCGGGGTATGTATCTGCGATCGTCATCTTAAGTTACAATCATTCGCCTTGGTTGTACGCCTGGGGTAGGTTACTAGAAACCTTGTTAGGTATTGGTGTCGCACTGTTGGTAAACAAGTTTATTTTTCCGGCTGCAGCTGGTGTACAGTTGCGAGAATGTTTATTTCAAACCTTAGTAGATTTAGAAAAGTTTTACAGATTAGTAGTTAATTGCGCCTTTACAGGAAACTACGATCGCTCTTATGCAGATGCTTTAAAAATTAGTATTATTCGTTCTTTTGGTCAAGGACGGGAACTTTGGAAAGAAGTTAGACAAGGATTGAGCAATGAACCGCCAGAAATGCGCGTTAATCCTGCTTGGGAATTTCTCATCCGGCGAATTTGGGAGCATATTCTCACAATGGAACATACTGTACTCGCTAGACAACAGGATACATTTTGGCAAATGCTTTCACCCCAATTGACTCCTTTGGCGCAAGAAACTCAAAATGTCATGCTCGTGCTAGCAACAGCAGTAAAATCTCATCAGCCACAATTATCTATTTCAGAGATGGAAGTTGCACTGACAAATGCTACAGAGCAATTCAATCATTTGCAAACAACACACCAGTCAAATTATCCCATTGATGAGCTATTGCGGTTTTTCACCTTCTTTTACATCATGGAAGAAGTAGGGAGAAAGCTGCAAAGAATGGCAGCAACTCTTAATCAAGAGTAAAACCTGCATTTTTCTCAAGCAGCAGATATAAGTACCCACGCAAAATTAAATATATATAATTAATTTTGCACAACTACATATACACAATGTCTATACATCTTGTGGGGTGGGCATCTTGCCATTGGTGTCAACTTAACGTGAAACCCCCTTGGTTGAAAGGTTTCGCCCTCACCCCCAGCCCCTCTCCCACCAGGAGAGGGGAGCAAGAGATTCAATTCCCCTTCTCCAGGGGGAGAAGGGGTTAGGGGATGAGGGCGCGACGTATTTGTACAACGCCCGCCCAATATATGCAAGTTAAATGTGGAACAGCCGATTACCTGGCATCTGTAGATTGGGTTAAGTACAGCGTAATTCAACCTACATCTACTACACAAAAGTAATAGACCCGATAATAACTGTATATTTGTTGAATTAAGGCCGCTGTTTACTAATTAAAAAAGATTGAATTCTATGAACAAAATTTTCTAACTCTTCTATATATTGAGATGTATCTGCCAGTTCTTGATTGTGGGCTAATTGTTCTAAATTTTCTATAGTTTGCTGGATGGCTTTAGCTCCGATATAGGAACTAGAGACTTTTAGTTGAGAGATTGTGTATACCATTTGCGGAAAATCTCGAGATGCGATCGCAGCTTTAGTGTCCTCTAAATGAGATAGACAATCTTTCACGTATATTTGCAATAAATAAAATTCAAATTCTTGATTATTGCCTGATATTTGGTTTAATACTTCCCAATCAATCGGCAGTTCAGATAAATTTTCATTTGTAGTAGTAACTGTTGCCGCAGCAGCAATTTCTTCTGCTGGCGTAAGTATCATGTGACTCCAATGCTCCAGCAATACTGCCAATTTATCTTTAACTACAGGCTTACTTAAATAATCATCCATCCCTGCATTCAAGCAAAGTTGTTTGTCTTCTGCCATCGCATTAGCTGTCATGGCAATTACTATAGGTTGGGAATGACTAGCAAAGTAATTTTCTGGTAGCCGACGAATTTCTCTGGTAGTTTCCAAGCCATCAAGAATTGGCATTTGGCAGTCCATGAGAATTAAGTCATAAGGAACTTTTTCTATCAGTTGTAAAACTTCTTCGCCATTGGCAGCAACATCGGCTTCATAGCCTAAACTCTGAAGCTGCTTGAGAGCAACTTTTTGATTTACCCGATTATCTTCTGCTAGCAATAATCTTAACTTGGATTTAGTAGAGCTAGCAATTTTCTTGATCGGTAATGGACATGAACGTTGTTCAATAGTTGATGGGCTTTCCAGAACATTTAAAATTGTATCAAGCAGTCGGGATGCCTTGACGGGTTTAATTAAATAACTCGCAAATCCGCTTCTACGAGAGTTTTCTAATTCACTCTTTTGATTGGTAGAAGTGATCAGAATTAACGGTATATCAGCAATAATAGGATTCGATTTAATTTGTTGTGCCAGAGTCATGCCATCTGTTTGTGGCATTTGCATATCTATTAAGATGATATGATAAGGGATTCTCATTAGGGCTGCTTCTTCTAGCATTTGCAGTGCTGTTGCAGCAGAAGATGCTCCATCTACTTGCATTCCCCAATTGCTAGCTTGATGGTGAATAATTTTGCGATTAGTAGCGTTATCATCTACTACTAACAAGCGGCGATTTTTCAGCGATTCGCGTTCTTTTCCTGGTAAAGTTAGCTGAGTTTGTTTGGTAAAAGGAACTTCAAACCAAAATTTTGATCCTTTACCGAAATTACTTTGTACGCCAATTTCTCCACCCATTAAATTTACGATTTGTTTGCAAATAGCTAATCCCAAACCAGTACCACCATATTGGCGGGTATTGGAAGCATCAACTTGGGTAAATGGTGTAAAGAGTTTGCGCTGTTCTTGTGGAGTAATACCTAGTCCAGTATCGATAATTGCAAAGTAGATGGTAGCTTGAGTAGAGGTTTCTGATTTGAGTTCTGCTTGTACTACTACTTCTCCTGTAGCAGTGAACTTAATCGCATTTCCAATCAAATTCATCAAAACTTGCCGCAGACGACTAGCATCACCTTGTAAAAGTGTAGGTACATTGCGATGAATCAAGGCCGCAATTTCTAATCCCTTATGATGAGCCAGGGGCGCTAACAAGTCCAAAACTTCCTCAACACAAGTAGATAAATCAAAGGCGAGATTTTCTAGCAGCATCTCCCCTGCTTCAAGTTTAGATAAATCCAAAATCTCGTTGATCAAAGATAAAAGTGCATCGCCACTTGTACGGATTGTTTCTACAAAATCATGCTGTTCTTCATTTAAGGGAGTTTCTAACAGTAACCCAGTCATCCCTAACACAGCATTCATCGGGGTACGAATTTCATGGCTCATGTTTGCTAAAAACATACTTTTAGCCTGAGAAGCCATCTCAGCTTGTTGACGGGCTATTTCTAGCTCTTGGCGCTGAAATGTTTCTGCTTCTAGTAATTGGGCTTGGGCTAATGCTACACCAATTTGGTCGGCTAGTGACTGTAATAGCTCAGTTTCCCAACTAGTCCATTGGCGAGGATAGTAACATTGATGGGTGATTAACAATCCCCAAAGTTCGCTTTTGAGAATTATGGGAACAACCAGATTAGCTTTGACAGCAAATTTTTGTAGTAATTGAATATGACAAGGTAGGATATCAGCCTTTTCTATGTCAGTGATGGCGCTAATCCTTCCCTGAGTATATTTTTCGATGTAGCCCTCTGTAAAACATGGGTCATCAATATTTTGTCCCATGACTACAGGTAAACCAGGAAGTACTGCTTCTTGCACTACAGTTAAAGCGCCTTGTGGTTGTATTTGCAAGATTAATGCCCTATCAGCTTTGAGCAGCTTTTGCACTTCTTTCACACTGTTTTGTAGAATCTCATTGATTTGCAGAGATTCACGAATTTTGAGTGTGAGTTCAGCAAACAGATGCGATCGCTGACTTTGACGTTTTAATGCTTCCTCTACCTGCTTGCGGGGGCTAATATCTTGATATAACCAGAGATGACCATAGTATTGCTCTGCGATAAAAATCGGTACGTAGTCTCGGCTAAAAATTCGCCCATCTCGCAATTGTAGTTCTTCATTTGTCACTATTTGTTGATGCAGCAAAATTTCTGCTACACGTGTCATGAAGCGTTCTGGTTCAGTAAACAGTTGTTGAGCATCTTGAGCAGCCTTTGAGCAATCAACTCCAGTTAACGCTTCTGGTGCGGCTGCAAAGCCAAACAAGCGGCAGAATTCTTGATTGACTAAAACTATTTTCCCTGACTCATCTTCTACCAAAACCCCAGCCTGTAGATTTTGTATCAGGGCGCTGAGACGTGATGTTGTTGTCTGTAATTGCTGATTAGCAAAAATTAATTCTTGGGTACGCTGTTCAACTCGCTGTTCTAAATGTTGATTCGCTAACAAAAGGGCTTTTTCTGTTCGCTGATGCTCAGTAATGTCGCGAATCACTAAAACTACGCTTGTTTGACTGGGTTCAGCTTCTAAAGTGTTTTCCACTTGGAAGGGAGATGCAGAAATTTCTAGAATTAACTCCTGGGAATCTTTGATAAATTCATAATAGCCTCGATGCTTAACTTGGGTTGTCAACGCCATTGAGACGGGATGAGCTGCAGTTGTCAAATCTTGCCCTGCTTGTTGTAAAGGCAATATACGGGATAGCTGCTTACCTAAAATGGAAATGTTTGGCTGAACTACCAAGCGAGAAAAAGCTACATTAAACCACTCTACTCTGCCCTGGCTATCTGTCCAGACAATCGCTTCATCTACCGTCCCTAGAGCAATCTCCATTTTTCCTAGGGTGGCACGAAGCTGATTGATTTGGTTAGATAAAGTCTCTTGATTCATATGTACTGACGCAAATTCAATTGCCCATCAAAATTGACTCAAACGCTCATTCAGCCAAGAGTGAGTGTGAATTTAATTGTGCCCAGGTTATTAACTACAATCCCAACTTTTTCGGGCAATTACAGATATTCGGTTAGCTTTCCTAAAGATAGAGATTAGCCACGAAATATGACTAAATTCGTTGTTTTTCAGCCATAATTTCCTGCTAAAACTCAATTTATCGCTGGTCTTGAGTGAAAACTTTGAGTTGTCGCTGATGGTTAATCATCTCTAAAATAGCTTTTTCAAAGCGAACGGCAAATTACACCAATTCTGCAAAATCAAGCTACCATTACACAGCAGGGAGAGATTTGTCAACCAGAATTGAGAAAAATGCTATTAAATTCGATTCTGAAAAAACTATGGGCTTTCCAGCAGACGCGTCAATTTTTTCCTAGATTTGTAATTTATAGCACATTAAAATTAGTATGTTACTGGAAAATACTGACAATCTAGCTTTTCATGTGCCTGCTTTGGTAGAGATTGCGGCAGGAGTAACTGTCTTTCCTAACTAGCCGAAAATCTTAGCGATCGCCTTTGGTGGTCTCATAAGTGATTCCTAATATATCGGCAATCCAGTTTGAGTTTAGTAATTATTTACGTACAAATGTAGATCTTGATTCAATCTTATACTAATTTGCGTTCAGTAATCAAATACTCATCTATATTTTGTTGTTTAGCAGTCTCTACTGCTCTCAGAGTAATGTGTATATTTTTCAATTTATCAAGACTATCAACAAAAAAGGTGATGAAACCTTGGTAAAAAATTGATAAAGTTACATGACAAGTACAGGCTGAGATTGATTTAGTTGTCTTTGAAGTCTGAAAATTATGGAAATAAAAAACAAGATTCAGCTTAAATTTGTTAATTAAATCAGGATTTCTTCTTAGTACTGTTGTTATCTGAACTTAATTGATCACAAAACTTCAACAAATTATCGCAGCTGGTAGTGATGATTCTTTAAAGGTAAACAATGGTAATATTAGTTGTCGTAATTAATACTTTAATATCGCTGATATTACTCTGTGTAGCTTGGCGTGTGTGGCAGCTAAAACAAGAGATTGGCAAGATAGCAGATAGGTTTACCCATTATGAACGCTGTAGCCATGCTGTACTTTATACAGCACCAGAAAAAATCTCTGCTGCCCAGCAAAATATTTATCACTTGCGACAGGGAAATCAAAGGCTAGAAGAGCAAATCCAGCAAGTGCGGCAAATTGTCAGTCTCTTGTTTCTCGGAAGGCAAGTGTGGCGGCGCTCTTTTCCCAGGCTAGGATCTACAAATGGTAAGAAGACAATCACAAAATTAGAGTAGAGCCAGACAAACTCTCTTCTTTAGCCCCAAACTTCTAACCTCGGCCCCCCATTTAAAAGTAAAGCAACATTTCTGCGGCACATCTAGTCACTGCAAGTTTAAATAATAAAAATTGCTTGAGTCTTGCAACAGAAGAAAACCCACCTAAAATGAGTTTAGGGAGAGAAACAATATCACAATGTCTAACAAGCGTTCTGGAGTATTTTTTGGCGGTTTGATGCTAGGGGCAACTATCGGGGCCTTGACAGGTTTGCTCGTCGCTCCACGCACAGGGCGCGAAACGCGTAAACTATTAAAAAAATCTGCCGATGCTTTACCAGAATTGGCAGAAGATTTATCAACCAGCGTGCAGATCCAAGCAGATCGTCTCTCAGCCAATGCACTACGCAATTGGGATGAAACTTTAGACCGACTACGGGAAGCGATCGCTGCAGGTCTTGATGCTACTAACAGAGAAAGTCAACTCTTAAAGCGGCAAAACGCCGTCGAAAACCGCAGGGCTGATTCTGAACCCGAGGAAGACTCAGATTCTCTTGCCCAGCAACTAGAACGTTCATAGATAGAATAACCGTGATCGATCCCCTGTTTTGGCTGGGACTGTCCATACTCTTAGTCGCCGCTAGTCTGACTGCTGTTTTAGTGGCGGCTATACCGGCTTTGCAGGAAGTAGCACGCGCAGCGCGCAGTGCAGAAAAGCTATTTGATACTCTTTCGCGAGAGTTACCACCTACTCTGAATGCAATTCGGGCCACAGGCTTAGAAATTACTGATTTAACCGATGATGTCAGCGAAGGCGTGAAAAGCGCAGGTCAAGTAGTTAAACAAGTCGATCAAAGCTTAGAAACTGCTAGAAAGCAGGCTCAAAACATTCAAGTAGGCACACGCAGTCTGGTTGTGGGTGTAAAAACCGCTTGGAAAACCTTCACACGCCAAAAACCTGCGAAGCGATCGCTCGATCGTCTGCCAAATCCTGAGAAAACATCCCTCCCTTCACGAGAACGAGAAGCACTCAGAGCAGAAAATCGCCGTGCCAAATCAGAAGTTTACCGCAGTAATGACGGTTACAGCGAAGCTCCTGGTTGGGAAGCTAGTTTTGATGATGAGGAGTAGTTGGGATTGGGGATTGGCGACTGGGAAAGAGCAGGGGGGCAGGGAGCAGGGAGCAGGGGCAAATAACAAACACCAATTACCAATTACCAATTACCAATGCCCAATGCCCAATGCCCTCCGTCATTTTTTGCTGCGATCGTTATAGCTTTGATCCCTAAGATTAGAGTAAAGTAAACAAGTGTAAAGAAGTATCACTTTTCCCGTACCTTTTAAAACAACTTGTTCACTTCTACCTTTGATATTTGTATAAAAACGTCCATGCAGTCTTGTTTTTGGCGACGAATTCTATTATCTATTGCTGCATTTTTCTTGGCTGGGTCAATTTGGGTGATGCATTCTCCCCCAGCGCTGGCTTATGACAATCCGGATCTGCTCCCTAAGGAAACAACCCCAGTTGTAGACTTAGCCAAATCTCTTACAGATGTACAAGAAGAAAAGCTTGTTCACGATTTAGAGCAGTTTGAAACAGATACTGGTTGGAAACTGCGAGTATTGACTCAATATGACCGTACACCAGGCCGGGCAGTAATCAATTTTTGGGGTTTGGATGATAAAAGCATTCTGCTAGTTGCTGATGCTAGGGGTGGTAATATCCTCAGCTTTAGCGTTGGCGATGCAGTTTATGAGCTTTTACCCCGGACTTTCTGGATAGAACTACAAACACGCTTTGGCAATTTGTACTTTGTACGAGAACAAGGTGAAGATCAAGCGATTCTGCAGGCTTTAGATTCCGTTAAGGGTTGTTTACTTCAAGGTGGGTGCAAGGTTGTTCCCGGATTACCTAGGGAACAGTGGATTCTCACTTTGATTACCTCAGTTATCGGTGGAGTAATTTGTGGATTTGCAGCTCAACCCCAACGTGAGGGACAAATTTTCGCTTGGCAATGGGCTTTGATTTTCTCGCCTTTGTGGGGAATTTTGTTTATTGCCTTCGGCATTGGGCCTGTAGTGACACGTACTAGCGACTGGTTACCGCTATTTCGCAATATTGCTGGATTTTTGATTGGCGCTTTGGTTGCCTATCTATCTCCAATTTTCAATCGTTCTTCTTCTAATGCTGAATCCTAAGGGGAATCAGAAAAAATCCAAAAACTAAAAAGATCCAATATTTTCAGGTAGGGTGCGTTAACATCAAAGCGTTCATCATCAAGCAATATCTTGATTTTACGGCGGTGCGCGATCGCTTCCGCCACAACGCACGCTACTAGATATTGGGTAGTTATGAATTAGGGGTGCTGGATCACTCAGTACTCGGAAAGCTCTGAAGCTGATAAGCTGTAAGCTGAGATCTCAGAGCTATATGGAAATGGAATGGCACGTAACTGATGCTCAAAGTTTGGCAATAATTGATAGTGAAATTGGCGATCATGTCTTTTCACCAGCGGAATATGAGATTATTCGGCGAGTTATTTACGCGACAGCCGACTTTGAGTATAAGTCTTTAATTTGGTTTTCTGAACATGCTTTGCAATCTGGCGCAGCAGCTTTAGCAGCACGTACTACGATTGTGGCAGATGTACCCTTGGTACAAGTAGGTATTAGCTACGATATCCAAAATACCTTTGCTAATCCGGTATATTGTAGTTTTGACACAGCCACACGCCCGCAAACAGAAAAAACTCGGGTAGCTTGGGGAATAGAAACCCTAGCGAGACGCTATCCAGAAGGTATTTTTATAGTTGGTCAATCGCAAACAGCACTAACAGCACTGATGGATCTAATCGAGACTGAAGAAATTCGCCCCGCTTTGGTAATTGCGACACCAGTGAGGTTTTTGAATGTAGATGCGGCTAAACAACGCTTACAAGAGGCTTTAGTTCCCCACATTACAATTGAAGGGCGCAAAGGTAATGCAGTGGTAGCATCTGCGATTGTCGATGGCTTGGTAGACTTGGCTTGGCAAGCTTACGGGCAAGATGGGAATAGGGGAAGGTGAAAGGGGAATGGGGAATTGGTAATTGGTAATGGGTAATTGGTAATAATAAAAAATAACTGAAATACTCAGCACTCAGAACTTAATAATCATAATCGTCGTCGTATCTCTCTTCTTCTTGACGGCGACGGCGACGTGGTCTTTCATTTGGGTCTTCACGCAAGCGGCGGCTTGTTTCGCTAAAGAAATCTTGTCTTACAACGGGATAATCGCTAACCCACAAGTCACGACTGGGAATGTAAATATCGCTGAACTCTTCAATCCTGCCTAAATCTCGGCGATTGGACATGACTATCATTTCGGCAATTAGACCACGTGTAATCACTTTGTAAGCAGGTTTGAGTGGTGCATTAAATTCAATGCTAAATCCTGTGTCATCTCCGACTTCTAAGTTAATCCGCTTTTCGCGATTTTCTACAATTACTAATTCCCCTTTGCTATTAACAGTTTCCTGCTTACCGATTAACTGGTCTGTAATCCACCAATCAAGTATGCGACCCCGGAAAAAGCCACTGTATTTGTAACGGCGACATTGTACATTCCGCACACTTGCTTGAAATACGGGATACCACAGCCAAAAAAATGCGCCAATTATCCCTAATAGAAATACGACTAAATCTAATTCAATCCTAAAAAAGACTTTAACCAGCAAAATTACAACTACAGCAACTACAGAAATTAATAGCCTCTGTATGAAGTTAGAAAACTTTCCCCAGTAGTACTTGTATTGTGGCCCACTGGCAATTAAGGGAATTATTTGTTCAAATTTCTGTCGAGTCAGTGGAACTAACATGAGTGATTTCTGGGGGACTGGGGATTGGGGATTGGGGACTGGGGACTGGGGACTGGGGACTGGGGACTAGGAAAAGCAACGGGGCAGGGAGCAGGGGGAGAAATAATTAATGACAAACACTAATTACCGATTACCAATTACCCATTACCAATGACCAATGCCCAATGCCCCATAATGTTGAAGTTTATATTATCTTTTCTAATCCATATACTAACGACTTTAGCTGTAAGATTTTGCGAATTGCTAGTAGTACTCCTGGCATATAACAAGCGCGATCGCTTGTATCATGTCGTAAGGTATAAATTTGCCCTGGTGCGCCAAAAATAACTTCCTGGTGGGCTATCAGTCCCGGCAAGCGCACGCTGTGAATGCGAATACCTTCGTCTGCTAAACTGCCTCTAGCGCCTGCTAATTTTTCCGTTTCTTCCACAACAGCAGGGTTAAAAGTTTTACCTAGTTCTCCTAGCAATTGTGCGGTTTTGATTGCTGTTCCGCTAGGTGCATCGGCTTTTTGATTATGATGTAGTTCGATAATTTCTACATGATCGAAATATTGCGAGGCGGCGATCGCTGCTTGTTGTAGCAGTACCATACCTATGGAAAAGTTAGGAATAATCAAACAACCAGTGCTAGCTTTTTCAGCAAAGTCAGCTAAGTCTTCAATTTGTGCTGCGCTTAAGCCAGTAGTACCGACAACTGGACGAATACCGTAAGCGATCGCACTGCGAATATTGTCATAAACTGAATCGGGATGGGTAAAGTCTACTATCACCCCTGGCGGCCCTTGTCTGTCGCCAGCTACGTATCCCAGCATTGGTTCTAATTGATTGGTAATTGGCACTTCTAGGGGTTCGCTTAAACCCGCCAATTCTCCAGCATCTTTACCCTGATGTTCGGGACTGCTGTCTATTGCACCGACTAAATTTAAGTCAGATGCTTGCGCCACAGCTTTCACTACCTCGCGGCCCATTTTGCCAGCAGCACCGTTGACAATAACAGGGATAGGAGCTTGATTCGTCATAAATTAGGCAAAAGTTTTGTAACTAACAAAGGAATTGTAGAGACTTTGGTGATCTTGTAGCTAGTGCTGCATGGAACTCAAAAGTCAAAAACTATTACAAGGTATAAGTAAAGTCTTCTACCAACATTCCTGGAACTAAACCACCTCCGAGTTCGCGACTCTCGTATGTGCCGACTTCGGGGATAAATTCTTGGAAATTGGTAAAATCCACTAAGTTATCTCCCCAAAAGCGATAGAGGCTTTCATCAAAACGTAGATTTTCTATGGGGGCGATAATTTCTCCGTTTTCTACCCAAAAACAGGCATAGCGAGTCATACCTGTGATTCTACCATTGGGGCGATCGCTCCAATTTAAGTAATGCAAGTTAGAGACATATAAGCCTGTATCTAATCTTGGTAAAATCTCTGCAAATTCTAAATTTCCTGGGGTTATTTCTGGTGCGCGTAAGGTTTCTGAACTATTAGCACCGTTGGCTGTTTTTTGATACTCTTTAGCAGTACGCGAATTAATTAGAGTATTAACTAAAAGTCCTTTTTCAATAATAGGTAACTCTGGCTCTGCCATTTCTCCCCAAGCATTAAAGCGCGGAACTAACCCCAGTTGAAAGTTTTCTTTTAAGTTAAATTTTGGTGATAAAACTTTATCTTTGCGAGATAAAATAGCTAAAGCACTGTTACCTTGTTGTAAATCTGCTTCACTAACCGCACCCCAAGAAAGCATCATTGATAAATCAGCAACTGCTGCAGGTGCAAAGTAAGTTTTATATTGTCCTCGCGGTAATTCTTTAGGAGAAAAAGCAAGTAATTCTAATTGTTTTTTATCTTGGCTAATTTTTTGAATATAAGCAGATTCATCCCAATTACTACCTGCGAAAGTACCTTTAACTGCTTGCCCAGAGGGAGTAAATAAAGAATAATCTAAGGTAAAAGTATCTGTAGCAAACCAATGTTTTTGCCCTTGGGAATCGCCGTAGCCTTTAATGACAACTCCGCCAGCGTATATCCCAGTAAAATCTAATTCTGTAACTACTTGGACAATTGAGGGTACTACCTCATCAATGGGTAATAATTTCCCAAAATGGACTTCGCGGCTGGTGTTGTTTCCTGTTGGTAAAACTAAATATGGATCGATAGGTAATAATCCTATTTCTTGACGCAGTTCTTGTAGAGATTGATATGCTGTTTGCCAATCAATTTCCCAATTTCCTGTAAAGGGAAATTGCCGAAAACTACTGCGCTGATTCTCCATTAAAGTTAATTCAATCCAACCATCAGCAACATGACCAGTTTGGCGTACTTTGGCATGATTGAATCGCGTAAACTGACTTCTTTCACTGCTAAGTTTGACAGTGAATTCTTCAGTGGAATTTTTCTTGATAATTAATGTTTCGATTAGTTGATTAAAGCTGGTCTCTAAAGCCGCGAGATCATCAATTTTCATGGGAACTCAAGTAAATTGAAAAAAATATTGCTCAGATGTAGGATGCGTTATTAACGCATCCTACTTTTCAACTACCACCGCCAAATACTTCGACATTCGCAAATAGACACACGGGGGAACCATGTCCTACCCAAATTGCCTGATTTGGTTCACCTTTACCGCAGAAAGGAGTACCATACATTTGCCAATTGGCAGCATTACCTACTTTAGTTAAACTTTGCCAAAATTCTGGAGTTGTGGCTCGATAGTTAGGGTTACGTAGGGTTTTGGTGAGTTTGCCATTTTCAATTAATTTGGCATATTCGCATCCAAATTGAAATTTATAACGGCGATCATCTATTGACCAAGAACGGTTAGATTCCATGTAAACCCCATGTTCTATGTCAGAAATAATTTCCGCAAAGGTGGCGTTTCCTGGTTCTAAATTTAAGTTAGCCATGCGATCGATTGGGGGACGATTCCATGAGGAAGCACGGGCACAGGCAACACCAGCTACACTTGCTCTAGCTTGGCTTTCTAGGCTACCTAAACCTCGTTGTAGTACGCCTTCTTTAATTACATATTCGCGTGTGGCGACAACGCCCGTATCATCAAAGCCATAGCTAGCAAATTCACCTGGAACAGTGGGGTCAAAGGTAATATTCATGAGTGGCGAACCATAAACTAAGTTGCCAAAATCACTTTTACTAACAAAGCTACCACCAGCGTAGTTACGCTCATCTCCTAAAATCCGGTCAATTTCTAGGGGATGCCCGACACTTTCATGAATTTGTAGCATCATTTGATCGGGTGCTAACACTAAATTGGTGCGAGTGGTGGGACATTCCTCTGCTGTTAAAAGTTCAACAGCTTGTTCGCCAACTTGCCGGACTTGCTGCCATAAGGTATCTCTTTTTAAGAGTTCCAGTCCACCTTGGTAACAGTTGGCGTGGGAGCCGTTGTTGGTACGCTGCTGAACAATTGCACCATCTTGGGCAATGGCTCCGTAATGATTACCGAAGGAAAGAAATTTTTGGTACACTTGGGAGCCATTGCTACTGGCAAACCAGCTTTCTTTCTCGCTGCTGGTAATGCTGGCTGTAGCCTGGACTATTTTGTCGCTGACTTTGAGGGTTTGGCAAATCCGCACTAGTAAATCGTTAATTTCCCCAGGACAGAGACTATCCAAGGGTTCCAAAAACGGGGAGTTATATTCCCCAACCACCTTGGGACGTTCAGTGACACCGAAATCATAGATCCGCCATTCACTAGCTACAAGTGCCTGTTTATACGCTATTTCTGCCGCTGCTTGTAAGCTAGCAAGGTCTAGAGAATTGGTAGCTGCATAACCCAAACAGCCATTAACCAAGACTTCCAGCATTGCCCCCATTGTGGAGTATTTGCCATTAGCTTGGGGTAAACCATCACGAACATGGCGGTTAGAGGATGTTTCTTTAACTACTCTAATACCGACCCAATCAGCCGGAACATTAATATGCGCGATCGCTTTTGTTAATTCTGACCACATAGGATTAGGGATTGGGGACTGGGGACTGGGGATTGGGGATTGGGGATTGGGGATTGGGGACTGGGGATGCGATCGCTTTGATTTTGCTACAGTTCCTCAGCGACATCAGATTACACTGTCCAATCTTCTATAACTAGGTTGGGAATTTGAGAAAAGTCCTGATAATTACGTGTCACCATAATACTGTTTGTCGACAGAGCAATTGAGGCAATACGCAGGTCTTTGTTCAGTCTTTTCTTGTTGAGTTTTGGGTGTTGCTGCAACAGGCTTTTATAACAAGTATTGGCGGCTTCATCAAAGTTCAAAATCACCACACTCTTGAAATAATCTGTTGTCTGCCAAAGCTTTGTGTAAACTCTCACCAAGTTATCAGCTTGTGATGGATCGTTAAGCTTACCCATCCAACCGTTGAATATCTCTTGAACTGTAATAATCGTTATCGCTACAGAGGATGTTTGAATAACTTTTGTGATGACTGTGCGATCGCCTTCCAGGAACAGCGATACATGATCGGTATCAAGTATCCATCTGCTCATAAAGTATTTGGCAAAGATTCCTGTGCTGTTTCTTGTCTTTCTTGTCTAATTTCTCTAGTAATTTCGGCAAATAGGGGATCAGCTTGGAACATACCAGCAAATTTCATCCATGGATGAGGATTTTCGGGTAGTTGCATTTTTAAAGAAACAATTTCTGCTTTAGCCAGACGTTCTGAAAGTAGCTGACGGACTCCATCTAATGCTTGTTGGCGGGTGTCGGCTGTAATTCGACAGTCGGGAATTTCTAGTACAATGGCAGTTTCTTTGCCAGTTGTATCTTTTTCCAAAAGAATATTTAAGTCTAAGGTATGTGCTGATTGGGCAGACATATTGTTTTCAATCCTACGGTTTCTGATTTAGCATCTAATCATCTTGATTGAATTGTTAGCTTCTATGCCAACGAGTACCATCTTTACTATCAATTAGAGTAATACCTTGGGCTTGCAGTTCATTGCGAATGCGATCGCCTTCGGCAAAGTTTTTGGCTTTTCTGGCTGCTTGGCGTTGTGCAATCAAATCTTCAATTTCTGCATCACTTAAACCATTACTCGCTGGTTTTTCTGCTTCTGGCTTGGCTTCTAAGCCTAAGACTCCAGCTAAGGTAACAAGTGTTTGCCATTGTTGACGCAATTCTTCAGCAGGTGTTGCAGTTTTGCCTTCATGGACAATAATATTTCCCTCGCGCCGCAGTTCTTTGGCTAATTCAAATATCACTGCTAACCCACCTGGAAAATTAAAGTCATCGTCTACAGCTTCTTTAAATCGCTGCACAAAGGGATTAGTTTCGGAAATTTCCCCATTCCCCATTCCCCATTCCCCTTTTCCCAACTTGTCCCCATACTCATAACCAAACAGCAATCCTTCCTTCAATGTGTGCCAACCGTTAGTGGCGGCGGCGATCGCTTCGTCGGTAAAATCTATGGGTTTACGATATTGGGCTTGCAGGACAAATAACCGCACCGCCATTGGTTCCACTCCTCGATCCAGGAGGTCGCGAATGGTGGTAAAGTTGCCCAAAGACTTGGACATTTTCTCGCCATCTACCTTTACCATGCCGTTGTGCAGCCAGTAACGAGATAAAGGTTTGCCTGTTACCGCTTCCGATTGGGCAATTTCGTTTTCGTGGTGGGGGAAAATTAAGTCAGCACCACCAGCGTGAATATCTATGGTATCGCCCAGGCGATCGCGCACCATTGCCGAACATTCTATATGCCAACCTGGACGACCTGCACCCCAAGGTGATTCCCATGAAGGTTCGCCAGGTTTTGCAGCTTTCCACAAAGCAAAATCAAAGGGGTCTTTCTTTTTTTTATATTCGGCATCTTCTATATTGACGCGATCGCTAGCACCTGCTTGCATATCTTCTAGCTTGCGTCCAGAAAGCTTACCATAATCAGCAAATTGCCGCACGGCATAGTAAACATCGCCATTGGCGGGGTAAGCATAGCCTTGATTTTCTAAATCGTGAATCAGCCGTTGAATACCGTTCATTGTATGGGTAGCACGGGGATACTCATCAGCTTCTTTGATTCTCAGCCTCGCCATATCCTCAAAATAGGCTTTAATATAGCGTTCCGCCACCGCTTCCATTGATGAGCGTTCTTCTCTGGCTCGGTTTAAAATCTTGTCATCAATATCAGTAAAATTTTGGATGTAGCGAACTTCATAGCCGCTAAACTGGAGATATCGGCGTACTACATCCCAAACAATACAAGCTCTAGCATGACCCAAATGGCAGTAGTCGTATACCGTCACCCCGCAGTAATACATCTTAACCTTGCCTGGTTCTACTGTTTCAAAGGGTTCCTGACGACGGGTGAGGGTATTGTAAAGGGTTAGGGTCATAAGCTATTCAAAATTCTCAATTCGCAATTCAAAATGGTAAAACCTAGTTCTGCCAATCATCCTGGCTACTTATGTTTATTCAACCTCAAGCAAGGGCAAGTTAACACAGTAATTTGGCAATAAGTAGATACGTAATAATAGGGTAAAGCACTTGGGATGATAGTCCAGCATCCCTATCCTAGTGTTTTCTATACTATCTGCGCTACACTTCTAAATTTTTGAATTTTTTGTTTTTGATTACAGCGCTATGCAATCAGCAGTTACTCCCGAATCTCAAGCAATGGATGCTCCGAAACAAGGCATCCCTGTAACCATTATTACAGGTTTCCTCGGTAGTGGTAAGACAACTTTACTGAATCATATCTTGACTAATCAGCAGGGTTTAAAAACGGCTGTTTTAGTCAATGAATTTGGTGAAATTGGCATTGATAACGAATTAATTGTATCCACCGAAGAAAACATGGTGGAATTAAGTAATGGTTGTATTTGTTGCACAATTAATAGTGATTTAGTTGATGCCGTTTATAAAGTTCTAGAGCGAGAAGAAAAGTTAGATTATTTAGTTGTGGAAACAACTGGACTAGCAGATCCATTGCCTGTAGCTTTAACATTCCTCGGCACAGAATTACGGGATTTAACTAGATTAGATTCAATTATTACCGTAGTAGACGCGGCAAATTATAGCCTAGATTTATTTAATTCTCAGGCTGCATATAGTCAAATTGCCTATGGTGATGTCATTATTCTCAACAAAGCAGATTTAGTTGATGAAACTGCTTTAAATGAATTAGAAAAGAAAATTGGTGAAGTTAGAGAAGGGGCAAGAATTCTCCGTACTACACGTTCCGAAGTACCGCTTCCCTTAATTTTGAGTGTGGGTTTATTTGAGTCCGATAAGTACTTTGATAATGCGGAAGAGCAACACGATCATCACGATCACGCTCATCATGACCACGACCACGATCATGACCATTCCACCTGCGGTCATGACCATCACGACCACGACCACGACCATTCTACCTGTGGCCATGACCATCACGATCATGAGCATCATCACCATCATTCCGACCACTTAGAAAATGATGGTTTTAGCTCCATATCTTTCCAAAGTGATAAGCCTTTATCTATTAGGAAATTCCAATATTTCTTAGATAATCAGCTACCTACTAATGTCTTTCGCGCTAAGGGAATTATGTGGTTTGAGGAAAGCCCCAAACGCCATATTTTCCACTTGTGCGGTAAGCGTTTCACAATGGATGATGATGAATGGAAAGGTCAACCTAAAAACCAACTAGTTTTGATTGGTCAAAACTTAGATACCGATACTTTGCTGAGTCAACTAGAAAAGTGTCTTTGTATTCCTTCTGTGAGCCGGGGTAAGGGATTTGGAAAATAATACAATCTGAAGAATGAAATATGAAGGATGAAGTAATTTAATAATATTAATTACTTCATCCTTCTTCTTTTCTATGCGCGTTATTATCCAGCGAGTGAAATCATCTCAAGTTAGCGTTAATGGTGAAATTGTTGGCAAAATTGGTCATGGACTAAACTTACTTGTAGGTATTGCCAATAGTGATACCGATGCGGAACTCGACTGGATGGTACGCAAATGTTTGGAATTGCGGTTGTTTCCTGATGAAGCAGGTGGTGACCGTTGGCAAAAATCTGTACAAGAAATTGGCGGTGAGTTGCTAGTAGTCAGCCAATTTACACTTTATGGTGATTGTCGCAAAGGTCGCCGTCCCTCCTTTGACCGTTCGGCTATTCCGACATTAGCCCAAGACTTATATGAAAAATTTGTTACCAAATTACGCATCAGTGGTTTGAAAGTAGAAACTGGTGAATTTGGTGCCATGATGCAAGTTGCTATCGAAAATGATGGGCCTGTAACTTTAATACTTGAGCGAGAAGCGAATTAAGTATTTATCGGTAAATACAGAAGTTCGGTAATAGCTAGATTGCTTAGTTCTAAAATGATGAGAGAATATTAAATTAAACATTACAAAACTTTAAGTTCACTCATCATGGCGAAAATCCAGTTTTCTAGAGGTATAGACGAAGATGTAGTTCCTGATGTGCGCTTGACGCGATCGCGTACAGGTGAGAGTGGTACTGCAACATTTATTTTTGAAAATCCTAAAGCCTTAGCTCAAACCACTACCGACGATATCACCGGGATGTACATGATTGATCAAGAAGGGGAAATCATTACCCGCGAAGTTAAGGCAAGATTTGTGAACGGCAAACCAGAAGCATTAGAAGCAGTTTACCTCATGAAATCTGCCGACGAATGGGATCGCTTTATGCGCTTCATGGAGCGATACGCCGATGAACATGACTTGGGATTTAGTAAGTCTTAAGGGACAAGGCTTCAAGGGGATAAGGAAGATGAGGGAGATGAGGAGGACAAACAAAGAAATTCCTATTACCAATTACCCATTACCCATTACCCATTCCCCATTCCCCATTCCCCATTCCCCATTCCCAAACAGCGTAGCATTTTAATAAATTGGTATGACAAAACCTCACCCAGACGCACCAGGGATTGCGGTAAATTGTGCTGTTGTGACTGTCAGCGATACCCGATCCCCAGAGACAGACAAAAGCGGTCAGTTAATTCAGGAATTACTTGTGGCTGCTAATCATGCGATCGCAGCTTACAAAATTATTAAAGATGAACCAACACAAATTCAAGAACAAATAGAACAGCTTGGTCAAGCTGCAAACCTAGATGTGGTGATTTTCAATGGTGGTACAGGTATTGCACCCAGAGATACCACCTATGATGCGATTGAAAAATTGCTGGAGAAGACCTTACCCGGATTTGGCGAATTGTTTCGGTTTTTAAGTTATCAAGAAATCGGCTCCCGTGCGATCGCCTCTCGCGCCGTTGCTGGTGTTTACCAAAATAAATTAATCTTCTCCCTCCCTGGTTCCAGTAACGCCGTGCGTCTGGGTATGGAAAAGCTAATTGTGCCAGAACTGGTTCATTTAGTCAGTCAGGTGAGGGGATAGGGTATTAGGGACTGGGGACTGGGGAACTCGGGGCCCCCACGACCGTAGGGAGTGGGGATTAGGGGTAATGGGGACTGGGGATTGGGATGAGGGAGATGAGGAAGCAGCGCAAAATAAAATACCCAATTACCACTAACCAATTACCCATTACCCATTACCAAACCCTAATAAAAAACCCCACTAGATGCGGGGTTAGGTAATTTGATTTCAAATATTTTTCTTAAATCAGCTTGAGAATTAAGCGATCGCCATTGAGATTGTGGCTAAGAATGCGGCGATGATATAAAACACGGAGACCACTTGTAATTCTGACCAGCCTGTTAATTCTAAATGATGGTGTAGGGGTGCCATTTTGAAGAGGCGCTTACCTTTGCCATCTGGCCCTTTAGTAGCTTTGTAATAACTTACTTGCGCCATTACAGACAAGGTTTCTACAAAGAAGATACCGCTAAGAATGAACAGCATAACCAAACTGTTAGTTAGCAGCGCTACAGCAGCTAAACCGCCACCCAAAGCTAATGAACCAGTATCTCCCATAAAAACACGAGCTGGGTTGCGATTATGGGCTAAGAAACCTAAACAACCACCACTTAAAGCAGCACAGAAAATCATTAATTCTGGTGAGTTGGGTGCAATTACAGCACCAAGTGCTAAAAATGCGATCGCGGCTGTTCCACCAGCCAAGCCGTCAATACCATCGGTGAGATTTGTGGCGTTACTCTCTGCTACTAAAGCAAAACCAGCTAGAGGCCAGAAGAGTAATCCTAAGGGAATTGAAACACCTAGCAAGGGTAAAGCAATATTTGTAATCCCGGTTGGTTGATTAAACATCAGCCACAGACAAAACAGTGATGCAAAAGCAATTTGCAAACCCAGTTTCATCTTCGGGGATATACCCTTATTCGACTTGCGGCGGAGAATTTGCCAATCGTCTAACCAGCCAATCAAACCATAGCTGAGTGTCAATGCGGAAACCGCAAGCACTGGTGTGGCAAAATTCGACAATACACAGGCAATAATTACACCAGCGGGAATAAAGAATATACCCCCCATTGTTGGAGTACCTGCCTTTTTCAGATGGGCTTGGGGGCCATCTTCACGGATTATTTGCCCAGTTTTGAGTGCCTGTAGCAGTGGAACTACCCAGAAGCCTAAAGCTGCCGAACATAGCGCACCCAATAGTAGTGGCAGGGTCAGAGACATACCCTGCCAAGGCAATCTATTACTTATATAATCCAAAACCAATGCAGCCCCGCCTAGCCCTAAAGCCAAACAAGAAGCGATACCGATTCCAGAAAAGTTTAACTCTTGGTCAGGAGATAGTTTAGCGTCCACGGATATTTCCCTTCACTCCACACTTACAAAACTGAACATTTGTGGCGATTGATGCCACCTATCAAAATTAATCTTCGGCAATACCGATATCGTCGTCATCATCATCAAAGTCAGCGATACCGTCTTCTCCACCGAGAAACTCTGAAATTTCTTCTTCTTCATCCTGAAAATCAGGCTCGTGAACGTCACGCGCAATAATCCGACCGCTAGATTGTAACCAGTCTATAAGAGAAGTCTCTTGTTTTAAGGGAATCACAGCAGCTCGCTGGTTGCGGGGTTCTTCACGTAATGGAGAATTCAACATATCGCACAATAAACGAATACATTCGAGTAGCTAGACATTTAGAGTCTATCACTGGATACGAGATAATTTAGTTATTGATTCAACTCAAAAGTTGAATAATCCGCAATCTATCAAAAGAGATTTATTTAATTACCTTATGGTAGATGGCAGGAGTTTAATACTAATGTAGTTAGGCTATATACATTTGCGATTTCTATATATTTAATGCTGATTTCATCCTGATGATTTTGAGGTGATTAGCGATGATTGGAAAAACGGCTCTCTTAGATGCGATCGCTGGTACTAATCGCGGTTTACTGGCTAGTGAAAAGCAGAAACAAGCTATTTTAGCTGCGATCGCCACTTTGGAAGACCTTAATCCCACACCACTTCCTGTAGAAGCTAGTAGCTTACTTGATGGTAATTGGCGATTAATATATACCACAAGTAAGGCACTATTAAATCTGGATCGATTACCTTTCTTTAAACTCGGACAAATTTATCAGTACATCCGCGTAGAAAATACTAGCGTTTACAATATAGCCGAGATTTATGGCCTACCTTATCTTGAAGGATTGGTCAGTGTTGCTGCCAAATTTGAGCCACTCTCAGGTCGTCGCGTCCAAGTTAAATTTAATCGAAGTATCATTGGTTGGCAACGTCTATTAGGTTACAATTCCCCAGAAAATTTTATTCAAGAAATTGAAGCTGGTAGTAAATTTACGGCAATTGATACTGCGATTAACAGTGATAGACAACAAGGATGGTTGGATATCACTTATTTAGATAAGGATCTCCGAATCGGTAGAGGTAATGAGGGGAGTTTATTTGTACTAAGCAAAGTGTGAGCGTTTCCTAAAGTTTTATGTGCGAACGAGACGAACTTAAGCGATAACGGGGCCTTTGTCAAGTAATATTTCACAGGTATTTATAAAAAGGGATTGGGGATTGGGGACTAGTGACTGGGGACTGGGGTGATGAGGGAGATAAGGGGCACAATTACCAATTACCAATTACCAATTACCCATTACCCATTACCCATTACCAATTACCCATTACCAATTACCCATTACCCATTACCCATTACCGATGCCCCAATAGGAAAAATAACTTAACAATGCTTCTTGCTACGTCCTTCAGGTTGTAGAGTGAAATCAATTAGCCTTCATACATTGGCGATTGATAACTAAAAGGGAAAAAACTCATGGTTCAACGTGGTTCTAAAGTACGTATTCTCAGACCAGAGTCCTACTGGTTTCAAGATGTAGGTACCGTAGCGTCTATTGACCAAAGCGGTATCAAGTATTCTGTGATTGTCCGTTTTGACAATGTCAATTACTCAGGGATCAACACCAATAACTTTGCTGAAAGCGAATTATTGGAAGTTGCACCTCCAGCAGCAAAAGCTAAAAAGTAAGCACTGAAGCTACAAGGGGATTCTTTAATGGGATGATAGAGAGGAGTTCTAGGGTCACAAGCCAACCCTGAGAACTTTGGAGGTAATTTACTACTTCCTCACTCTCTACTCCCTATCCTCAATAAGCAAATAGCTTGCTTAACTCTGTTTGAATGCCTGAACTGCCTGAAGTTGAAACAGTCCGCAGGGGTCTCAATCAGTTGACCCTGAATCAAGAAATTACGGGTGGTGATGTGTTGCTAGATCGCACCATTGCCTACCCGTTTTCTGTTGGTGAATTTATTGATGGCATTAAAGGGAGTGCTATTACCAGTTGGTATCGTCGTGGTAAATATCTCCTCGCCCAACTAACTCCCGATCCCCAAGCCAAAATACAAGGAGAACACCCAAATTCTCCCTCATCCCCCGCTTGGCTAGGGGCGCATCTACGAATGACTGGTCAATTACTATGGCTGCATCGTGATGAACCACTACATAAGCACACGCGAGTCAGATTATTTTTCGGGGATCAACAGGAATTGCGATTTGTAGATCAGCGTACTTTTGGTCAAATGTGGTGGGTTCCGCCAAATGTAGCGGTGGAAAGTATCATTACTGGTTTAGCAAAATTAGCTGTAGATCCGTTTTCACCAGAATTTACGGTTGAATATTTGGCGCAAAAACTCAAAAATCGCCGCCGTCCTATCAAAACTGCCTTATTAGATCAGTCAGTGGTAGCGGGCTTAGGTAATATCTATGCTGATGAAGCGCTTTTTAAGAGTGGGATTTTACCAGAAACTTTTTGTACCGATTTGCGACCAAAGCAAATAGAGCTTTTGCGAACTGCGATTATTCAAGTATTAGAAGCCAGTATCGCGGCTGGTGGTACAACTTTTAGTAATTTCCTCAATGTCAAAGGTGTTAATGGTAATTATGGCGGTGTGGCGTTAGTATACAACCGCACGGGAGAACCTTGTCGAGTTTGTGGTAATGTGATACAGCGAATTAAGTTAGCAGGGCGATCTAGTCATTTTTGCCCCGAATGTCAGCATTAGTTTAGCTAACTCTAATCATAGAAACATATAAATAGTAGGCTTGTATTTTTGAGTATTACTGCAAGCTAAGATCCTGTATAAAACAATTAACAAAAAATCGAGGGAATCTCATGGCAGTTAAAAAAGGAGATATGGTTCGCGCTATCCGCGAAAAATTAGAAAATAGTTTAGAAGCACAAGCCAGTGATTCTCGCTTTCCGGCTTACTTGTTTGATAGCAAAGGCGAAATTGTAGATGTCAAAGGTGATTACGCTTTAGTGAAGTTTGGACTAGTTCCAACACCAAATATTTGGTTACGTTTGGATCAGCTAGAAGAATTTAAATAAGGGAATAGGGCATTGGGCATTGGGCATGGGGAAGAATTTACCAATGCTCAATACCCTAAGTGATGGAGAGAATAACCTTGTCCACTCACTGAGCGGAGTTTCCCGTCGCTTTCAATGAATTTTTTCGCCACCTTCAATAAAACCTAAGCTTCAGGGGTACGTTAAGTTGGTAGTAAAGGTTTGAGTCTTGATTTTAAGCACTCAAATCCTTACTAAGACTTATTGTTTATACAAAATTGCACTACCTAACCCAGCTTATGTTTTATTCATCCGATCCGTCTATTGTTTGTAGTTTTCCTCGCGTCAGCATTATTGGCGCAGGTAGAGTTGGTAGTACCCTAGCCCAACGAATTGCTGAGAAAAATCTTGCAGATGTAGTTTTATTAGATATCGTCCCTGGAATGCCTCAAGGATTGGCATTGGATTTGATGGAGTCTAGGGGCATTGAATTACATAATCGTCGGATTATTGGCACTAACGATTATATTGATACTGCAGGTTCGGAAATTGTGGTGATTACAGCCGGACTTCCCCGCAAACCAGGTATGACTAGGGATGACTTACTGATCATCAATGCCAAGATTGTGGTGGAAGCAGCCAAGAATGCGATCGCTCACTCTCCTAATGCTATTTTTATTGTTGTCACCAATCCCTTAGATGTGATGACTTATTTAGTTGGGCAAGCTACAGGTTTAACCCGCCCCAACCAGCAGGGATTTGTTGCTAAACATCGCGTTATGGGGATGGCTGGCGTTTTAGACTCAGCCCGCTTTGAAACCTTCATTGCCCTCGAATTAGGGGTTTTACCAGCCGATGTCAAAGCAATGGTATTAGGTAGCCACGGCGATTTAATGGTTCCCTTGCCCCGTTATGCCAATGTTAACGGCGTTCCCATTACAGAATTATTAGATGCACCCACCATAGAACGCTTAGTACAGAGAACCCGTAATGGTGGTGCAGAAATAGTGGAATTGATGCAAACAGGAGGAGCTTTTTTTGCTCCCGCCTCTGCTGTCAGCGTAATGGTGGAATCAATTTTGCTGAATCAATCACGTTTATTGCCTGTAGCCGCATATCTTCAAGGTGAATACGGTTTAAACGACATTGTGATCGGCGTTCCCTGTCGCTTAGGTTGCGGCGGAATTGAAAGTGTATTGGAATTAAATCTCACCAATGAAGAAAAAGCTGCTTTACGTGTTTCTGCTCAATCGGTAGGTTTAAATATTGACCGCGCACAGGAAATATTAACTGCTGCCAAAATTTAATTTAATACCAATTCAAATAATGTTTGCGACAATCAATATATTCTAGAGGGCAAGGCACGGCCCATTGGTGTCAACTTAACGTGAAAAGAGCTTGGTTGCAAGGTTTCGCCCTCACCCCCAGCCCCTCTCCCTCAGGGAGAAGGGAGCAAGAGATTTAGTTCCCCTTCTCCTGCGGGAGAAGGGGTTAGGGGATGAGGGCGCGAGGTATTTGTACAACGCCCGCCCTATATAGCTTTAAGCTTAAGTTGACACAGGTGGGCACTGCCTTGCCCCTACTGTCGTGTTCTTTTTTCAAATTGGTATAAATTGCAATTCGTAATTCGTAATTAAGAAATCATTTGTACAGTAAAAAGCAGTAGCATTAAATGCTACTGCCGTGATTGCTATTCCATCAAGTTATTCTTTTGTCCCAATTACCGACACATCAAAAGCAACATCACAACCTTAGTTGGCTTTAGCGGCGGTATTCTTCATCCGCAGGATCGCCATAGGGGTCTTCGCTAGCTGGACGGACATCGCCGAAAATGTTTTGGTCGGCGGGGTCGCCGTAGGGGTCTTGACTGGCGGGGATGGCGTTACCGTAATAATCTCCGGGGTCGCCATAAGGGTCTTGACTAGCAGGGATGGCGTTACCGTAAACATCAGCAGGGTCGCCGTAGGGGTCTTGGCTAGCGGGGATGGCGTTACCGTAAACATCCTGGTCTGCGGGATCGCCATAGGGATCTTCGCTAGCTGGACGGACATCGCGATCGCGGTAATCTTCTTCAGCTTGATTGTTGTTCCCTAAGAAAAAATCCTTCGCTTTGCGGAAAAAATCATCTACCATGATCTATCTCCTGATTAATTCGTGGTTTCCACGTGCGCGACAGGCGTTATCCTTCGGGAAGCCGCTGTTAATTGCACACACGTTTTATTTATCTATAATGCTGGCGCTTCAGTTGCACTGATGCCAGTTAAATCTCTACCTGTAGAGCGCCCGTTATAGCCTTGATAGTCACGGTATCTCTGCGCTTCCGATTCGGGGACTCGAATTCCTTCTGAGGGTGGAGTTACCCAGTGGGCGCGATGTTCAGCATCGCGGTAGTAGACACGTCCATTCTTGGAAAGGTAGTACTTACCTTGCGCTCCTTCTTGTGAAGCATTTTTATGCTGGTTGTAGAGATAGTAAAGTGCTGCTGCTCCAGCCAAAATTGCTACTTTCTGTCCTGTACCTAGTCCCTTCTTAGCTTGGGTTTGGTTTGAGATGTTGCGATCGCTCACTGTTCTTCCAGCCGTATCATCAACTGGTGGGGGAACTGAAGCGTTGCGAGAACCGCCACAGCTAGTCAGCACGGGTACTATTAGTAATGCTGACAGACAAACCGCCAGCAGCCGCGAAACCCATTTACGCTCTTTGTAAGTTGTGTTCATCGTTTTTTATGACCTGCATTTGCTCAAGCCGTGCTGTTGCAAAATACAGAATTAGAATTCCAAGTATTTTTTCTGAAGTTGAAAAAATATTGGTAGCTCATTCACAACAGCACAAGTAAAGCGTTTCACTGTTATGGTGATGCAGATTTGCAACTATTCCATCCCGCCTTTGAAATAAACCGCCTTCATCCCTAGGTAATATGTTGGGAATTAACCAACTAACTTTGTCTTGGGAGATGCGATCGCTATTTTTCGCGCACAGATTCTATCCCACTCACTACATATAAGCTTTAAAAATTTACAAATCTAATTTGTGTTAATTTATTTACTAAGCATTATTACTTAATAAAAATTTTAGTATCTATTTTAATTTGATAAATGCAGGAATTATTCAAACCTTTTCAGCAATTTTTCCGTGTTTTCTAAGTAGGCAATGTAAAAAAATTAAAATTATCATAGTGTAAGCAAGTTAAATAGGCTACATAAAATGGGTATGAAACAGAATAATTTTCAGGCGGTAAATCAAACTAAAACACGTTTGCTGCTAGCTTTGTGGGATTTGGGAGGAACGCAGCAAGAAGTAACAAAAGGTTTACTAGCCAAGAGAATTGTACCCAAGGGTAAGAAGGTAGCAGATTATCAAATCATTTTTGAGGAATTGCAACAACAAGGAGCGATCGCTGTCTCCAAAAAAGGATACTCTTTAGCATCTCCCAAGGGTTTAGAGGTATTAGGTGAGGGTCTGAAAGATAGCAATTTTAAGTTTGAAGGGACAATGGTTGGTACTTGGGCTGCAAATGCATTGTTGCGGTGGATTAATCAGATAAATGTGGCAGTAGCTAGTACATCTGCATCAGTAAAAGGTAAAACGAGAGATGCGATCGCATCTTACGAAGAGTTCAAACCAGTAGCTTTGGAAGTCTACGACAAGCTGAACTATGAATACAACTTTAATCATCTAGTACCAATTTACCGGATTAGGAGAGAAATAGGCGATCGTTTGAGTCGTACTGAGTTTAATAATTGGCTACTAGAAATGCAAGCTGATGATATTTTCCAACTACAAGGCGGGAGTGTAGAAGACAGTGCACCCGACAAAATAGAGGATTCCGTAACAACAGTTTTAGATGGATTACGCTGTTACGCCACACGTTTGTAACCTTAAACCTTATTTGACTCTTCACACATTAAAATCACAAACCTATGGTTATTAGCATATCTACCATTGATGATCTGATTAGAAATCAGAACCCTTTTGCAGGACATATTGTAGTTAGACCACAACAAATATGGGGTAAAAGTTTTCCAGATGTACCATCAATTAATTCTCACGCCTCTAATGCAGTTTTTGAAGCAGTTGCAAAGATACGTAAAGGTCAACGTGAAACTGTAGGTATTACCATTACAGCAGAAAAAGGATTAGGTAAAAGCCATATTATTAGTCGAATTCGCCACCAATTGCAGACAGAAGAGACTTGCTTATTTGTGTATATGAGTAAGTATGATAACTTGAATCAAATTAAGTATCAATTTCTGCAAACAGTTGCTTCTAGCCTTAGAGCATTTGGTAGCCAAAAGTTAATGCAATGGCAAGAAATTGCAGCAGCTTTAATAAATGAAGCGAAGCAATGGAACTATACACCACAACAATATATTAGTTTGTATCCAAGCTGGTTAGGAAAACACTCAACTAAAGCACTGGATCATTTGACAGAAGTTGTTCTACAAGTTAAGCCTGAAATAACCAATCCTTATATAGTGAGAGCAATATTATGGACACTTTCTACAGTTCATGCTAATTTTGCAACCTACTGGCTATCTGGTTTGGAATTAACACAAGCACAAGCTGAAGCAATGGGTTTACCAAATCCTAAAACTGAGGATAGAGAAGCCGAAGCATTAAGCACTGTTCGTCAAATTTTAGATATAACTAGCCATTATCGAATCCCGGTGATTTGCTTCGATGAATTAGATATAGCAGATATGGCCGATAATGGTTTTTTAGCTGCACAAGTTATTGCTAGTTTAGTGAAGGATTTATATAACACTCTTAAGCGAGGTGTTCTAGTATTAGCAATGTATCCTCGCACCTGGGAAGACCAAATTAAAGCTTTACCAGAAGCTGAGGCAGTTATAGATAGATTAGCAAGTGAACAAGCTGACAGACAACCAGTAAAATTAAACTTTCTCAACTCTGATGATATTGTTGCTTTAGTTAGTCGATGGTTACAGGATTTTTATGATGAAAATCAACAAAAACCATCTCATCCTCTTTACCCATTTGATGAGACGAAACTTAGAGAACTGGGTAAGGGTAGACCTACTGTTAGGTCAGTTTTAAAGTGGTGTGCAGAGAATTTTCTACCTACTATTGGTGATCCAGTTAATGCATCCTTTAAGAATGAATTTGCAAATGTTGAAGCTTCTATTGATTCATTAATGGAAGAAGAAGCAATAATTGCTGATGCTCTTTGGTTAGCTTTTAGTAGCTTAATAGGTAAAAGTATAGAAGGAGTTACAATTGAAGAGCTTGAAGGAATAGAAACTGATGTAGCAGACCAAGGTTATATCGATTTCAGAATTGTTAGTGAAAATAGAAAAGTGAGGATTGGAGTTTCTGTAGTTCAGCAAGATGGTAAGTTTATAGGTGCGGCATTAAAGCGATTAACTAATTACAAAAAATTTGATATAACTCGCGGTTGTTTGGTACGTTCAAAGAATATTAATTCAGGTGCAGCATTAGCTAGACAGCATTTGAGAAAACTGTTACAAGAACAAGGTGGAGAATGGGTAGCCTTACAAAGCGAAGACATTAAACCTCTGTTAGCAGTATTACTTGTTTACTATAATCGTGAAAGCTATGAACTGACAGAAGAACAGATATTAGACTTTATCGAGCATGAGCAACTAGCAATAAATAATCCTTTAATTAGAGAAATTCTCAGTGATCCTTCTGGACAAGAACCTACTAATTTAACTGATGATGGTTTACCTATTAGTATTCCGCAAAGCATTGTTACTACTGATAATGTCGAACTAACACTATAGCTAAAATAATGAATCAGCTGTTTTCACTACCAACAGCGCTGTGTTTACCCGTCCCTGATATTGAAGCATTAATACAGGGACGAACAATTGCAGCTTTACCTAGAATGTTTCTTCGTCCTGGACAAAGATTTGCAATTTATCCCCTAGATACTTCAACTAATCTACTTTCAATTGAGCAATACTACCGCGCAAATTTTTTGCCCATTGCTCAAACTGCTATCAAACAAGTTAATTCTGAGACAATTTCAATTAAAGCTTGGGCTAAATGTGAACTTTGCCAAATTCTAGATAAAACTAAACCTTTAGATGTTTTATCTCAGTTAACAATATGGAGACCAGAAGCTTTTGAGGCAATAATACAGAAACAACAGAATATTTTTTTAGCTTACTTACGAATTTATGATTTACCTAAGATATGCCAAGTTACTGCAAATCCAAATATTCAGGAGAAAATAGGTAAATTTGTTAGTGTATCAAATATTTCTGGTTCTGAAGACAAACCTGTATTAAGCGATCGCATCTTCGCTCAACGCAAACGCCAATTAGAAAAGCTAGAATCCCCCCTGCATCCTGAGTTGGAAGAATTACAGAGTGCGATCACATCCCTAAGCATTAGCCAACCAGCAGCGAAACAATTAGACGACGATATCAAAGTATTTTTGGGTTGGAGTAGTGACAAGCTAATTAAACAACCCGATCCAGATTTAGCTTGGATAAATGATATTGCAAAATTGGGCGATCGCAGCATCGAAAAAGATGAGAAAAAAAGCAATTATCAAGCTGGTACAGATTTTGAAAACATCGCACGTCAAAGTCTAGAGTTTTTAGGCTTCAAGGTTGAAAGTGCTTTCAAAGGTGGTGCTGGAGGCTTAGATTTATTTTGTTCAAAACCTTACCCTATTGTTTGCGAGTGTAAAGCAGGTAAGCTTATTCCGAGTCGTACTGTTGAGGAATTACTCAAACTTGGTGGGATGCATTTAGGTAAAACTCAACTATTAACTTCAGCTAAGTTAGTAATTGGCCCTGGTAATCCATCTACAGATACACTAAAAGCCGCTAAAGAATGGGAAGTAAGTATTATTAATGCTATGACTCTACAAAAGTTAGTTGAATTAAAATCTAAATATCCAGGTGCTATTAATTTAGTTGAATTAAAGCAATATCTAGAACCTGGTCAAATTGACTATAAACTTGATGAATATATTGATAAAGCTGAGAAAGAGATTAAATTGCGATCGCACATCATCCAGCTTGTCAAAAATTATTTGCAAAACTCAGGTATAGAATCTGCTGGTGTCGATAGTTTACATGGTGCGTATTTTGGCTCAAATCCCCCGCAGCCACTAAAAACTCAAGAGATGCACGAAATTCTGATTGAATTATCATCACCTTTAACAGGCTATTTAGGGCGAGAAAAAGGAAGTGATTGGAGGAGCGATCGCTTTTACTACCTACGCGACCTACCCCTGTAATTCTCTTAACTTCGTTTCCTTAGTGTCTTTGCGGTTCGTTTCAAAAAGAGCAAATGTTTTTCAAAGTGCGTATATATAAAAATACCTCCATATTCTGGAGGTATTTCTTTATTTAGGGAAACTCCCTTCAACCTATTACAGCAAGTGCAAATCAAGAAATCAGTGTCAATTACCTAAAAGCCTTGATATACAATTTTTTTCACTTTTAAGTACAGACGCGATTCATCGCGTCTCTGTGACTTTTGACTTCCGCATAGCGGTGCTAATTTTTCCCTGCTAAGTTCAATACTTTCGCTGTCACTCCTAAGCTGTCCTCAAACAGTGATTCATGTCCCCAGCGCTGTACCTGCTGACTTAGCAAGGCTTCTGCCTTTTGTTCCGACAGTGAACTAACCTGTTGGAACAAACCAGCAGACTGCGCCCCACCGTGGGTTTCCATCCGCATACAACCGCCAGTTTCAGAACAAATCACTGTACCGCAGTCAGCTTGGGGATTAGTAGAACTCAAGCGCAAGGCAATTAAATCACCTGCGATTTCACCCACATCAGCAACAGGAACCCCTGCTAATTCAGCTTCCACTTGCTTTTGGTCGTTGGTAACAAAGCGAATTTTGCCTATCTCATAATCTCCGCTTTCTTTTTGATAGGAAACTGGTACCCATTGCAATCGACTAGCCAGCCAACCTAAAAACAGCAATGCTTGTGTGGGGTTGCCTTTTTCGTAGTCAATGTTAACTCGGTCAATTTCCTTCAAAGCCGCGCAACGATTGGGAGAGTCATAAGCTTGCGCTGTTAATTCTTGCCAAGCTGACAAACGCCGCCAGTTCAAATCTGCTAAAGGTACGCCTGTTTCTACCAATTCTTGCAGACTCAACAAATCACTTTCTGGTTTGTTGAAATTACAAGAATCAACGATGACATTATTACAGATTGCCGCCAGCTTCTTGAATAAAGAATTGTTGGGATCTGGTGTTGCTTTCCACCACAAAAACTTAGGCAAACCACCAATCAACAAAGCTGGAATCATGCCGCCTATCCGTTCTAAGGCGCTAGCAGTTCCAGACAAAGTGATATATTCGCAACAAATAAGTGTGCTTGAGGATTGCTTTTGAATTGGGCAATAAGCAGAAACTTGGGCTTTTACCCCTTCATCCTCTCCCGCAATGGGAAACAGGGCAATAATCCGGCATGGGTTCCGAATGGCAATTTCATCAGCAATTCTGGGACTAGCTGTGTCTGCATAAGAAACAGCACCATCTCCAGCAGATCCCCGGTGACCTTTAGTGAATTGTTCGCGCAATACAGCCAGGGTTTCAGGGTTAGCATTTCCGGTTTCAGGCAGTTCAAATTTGCGCTGTACTTCCCTTATTGCTGCTTGAGTCTGAGGCCCTAAAATACCGTCCATAGGGCCATTGTAAAACCCTAAAGTCGCCAAAAGATACTGGGTTTCTTCTGGTTCATACACAACTAAAGTAAAAGTCGTGGCGCGAGTCGCCGCAGGTAGCGCACCATCATCACCAGCGATCCCGTAACTTTGCCAAATTTGATTTAATTCCGCTTCAATTTCTGTGAGCGAAATATCCTTTGGTGCTTGCAGTGAGAAAATCGTAGGAGCTTGAGAAGTCATAGTCAATTTTGGATTTTGGATTTTGGATTTTGGATTTGTGATTTAAGATTTTGGATTAAGAATTTAGTAGTAGGTAGTAGGTAATCGCTAATTGGTAATAGTCTGTGACATCACCGAGAAATAATTACCTGTCCCCTGATCCCCAATCTAAAATCTAAAATCTAAAATCTAAAATTTTAGAGTCTGCGCCAGCGACGACCATCTTGGTTGATCAAGAATTCCGCTTCTGCTGGTTCCCAAGTACCTGCTTCGTACCGAGGAATGGTATTGGGATCTGCGGGTGCATCCCAAACGGAAAGGGCTGGTGTCACTACCTGCCAAGCTGCTTCTACTTCATCAGCTCTGGTGAACAATGTTTGGTCGCCCATCATACAATCAAGGAACAAGCGATCGTAAGCATCAGAAGTTGCTTGAATCCCAAAGGAACCATAGCTAAAGTCCATGTCAACAGAACGGGTGCGGAATTCAGCCCCGGGCATTTTGACATCAAAACGCAGGGAAATTCCTTCGTTCGGTTGAATCCGCATGGCTAAAACATTGGCATTTCTTTGTTGTGCGGCAGATTGGAACATCCGAGAAGGGACATCCCGGAAGTGAATCGCAATCTCACTGACTTTTTTCGGCATCCGTTTGCCAGTACGCAGGTAGAAGGGTACGCCTTGCCAGCGCCAGTTATCGACTAAAAACTTCATTGCCACATAGGTGGGTGTTGTGGAGTTGGGGTCTACCCCTGGTTCTTCTCTATACCCAGGTACAGGTTGACCTTTCATCCACCCAGCACTGTATTGACCTCTAACTGCGGCACGCGACAAGTTATTTACTTCTGCTAAACGCGTAGCTTGTAGCACCTTAACTTTTTCTGTACGGATACTGTCAGCATCCATTGCGTTTGGTGCTTCCATCGCGGTTAAGCAATACAGTTGCATCAAGTGGTTTTGCAACATATCCCGCAACGCCCCAGCTTTTTCATAGTAGCCAGCGCGGTCTTCTACTCCTACGGTTTCTGCCACGGTAATTTGTACGTGGTCAACAAACTGACGATTCCACAAAGGTTCAAAAATCGCATTGGCAAAGCGAAATACCAATAAATTTTGAACAGTTTCTTTCCCTAAATAGTGGTCAATCCGATAAACTTGGTTTTCTTTGCAGAATTTCTGCACCACTTTATTGAGGCTTTTAGCAGAAGCTAAGTCTCTACCAAAGGGTTTTTCAATGACTAGACGGTGTTTGTAGGGATCGTCTAGCATTCCTGCTCCCCCTAGTTGCTTAATCGCTTCCGGAAAGAAGTTAGGAGCGACAGAAAGGTAGAACATCCGGTTTCCCCTTGTTCCCCGTTTCTCGTCTAATTCGCTCAATAAATTTTTCAGTTTTTGGTAGCTTTCTGGGTTATCTATATCCCCTGGGCAATAGAACAGACCTTGAGAGAAATCTTGCCAGAGTTCTCCTAGTTCGACATCACTATGAGCCTCTTCCATCCCCTTCTGCATTTGTTCGCGGAAGTATTCATGGCTCCACTCACGGCGCGCCACACCCACAATCGTGATTTCTGGGGGAATACGCCGTTCCCGCCGCAATTTAAAAAGTGCGGGTACGAGTTTGCGCCAGGTAAGGTCACCGGAAGCGCCAAAAATAACTATAATCTGGGGTTCGGGCATCCCTTGCTGTTGCAGACCAACGCGCAGGGGATTTTCTAAGAGACTGACCATAGGAATTTGCAATTTGAGGGTTGAGATTTGGGATGTAGGAAGGGGAAAAGGGGAAGGGTGAAGGGGAAAAAGGGGATTGGTTAATCTTCCTTAGTCCCCAGTCCCTAGCCCCTAGTCCCTAGTCCCTATACTGGTGACAATAGCTTGACTTTGTCTTCTAAAGAGTTCATTAAGGACTGGAAAGGCTGAACAAATTTGTCAATTCCTTCAACCAAAAGTTCGTCCATCACATCATCGATATTGATATTGATGTCCGGATCTTTGAGGTTGGCTATCAGGTTGTAAGCTTCTTCTATACCTGTTTCAATGCGATTAGCAACATCGCAATGATCTGCACAAGCAGCAATTGTGGCAGGTGGTACGGTATTAACGGTGTCAGGCCCTATCAACTCATCGACATACATCACATCGCTGTAGTGAGGGTCTTTAGTGCTGGTGCTGGCCCAAAGTAAGCGTTGTACTTTAGCTCCTTTTGCGGCTAAAGCTTGCCAGCGATCGCTCTCAATAATCTTTTTGTATTCTTGATAAGCAATCTTAGCATTTGCGATCGCCACTTTCCCTTTCACAGCTCTCAGTTTTGCCTCGATGGCAATATCATCAACGCCTTTTTTCAACTTAGCATCAATCTTAGCGTCAATGTTGCTGTCAATGCGGCTGAGGAAGAAACTAGCGACGGAAGCTATGCGACTAATGTCTTCACCTGCTGCGGCCCGTTTTTCTAAGCCGCGAATATAAGCCCAAGCTGTATTGATATAGCTATCTACTGAGAATAGCAATGTAATGTTGACATTCATCCCCTCAGATATCACCTGTTCCACTGCTGGTAAACCAGCCTCTGTCCCAGGGATCTTAATCATCAAATTTTCCCGCTCAATTTCTTGGAAATAGCGACGGGCTTCTTTAATGGTGGCTTCAGTATCATGGGCAATGGTTGGTGGTACTTCTATACTCACATAACCATCTAGCCTATTTGATGCTTCATATACAGGGCGCAAAATATCACAAGCATTGCGGATATCTGCAAAAGCTAGAGATTCATAAATTTTGTATGTTGGTAAACCAGCACGAACTCCTGCTTCTATATCGGCATCATAAATCACATTACCGGCGTTGACGCCTTGCGTCTTGTCGCCAGACATCGCTTTTTCAAAAATCGCAGGGTTGGAGGTAATTCCACAAATCCCTTGATTTTCCACTAAGTTCTTGAGTTCGCCGGATTGGATAATGTCACGGCTCAAGTTATCCATCCAGATACTTTGACCGTATTGTTTAATTTCCAATAAATGATTGGTTGCCATAGCTCTAGTTTGTTTCACTCCTGTAAAGATGTTTCTAAGTGAATTTGGCAAAACCCATCAAAGTTTGATGGTGACTTTTGAATTCTGGCGTTGCCAATCACTTATTGCATCGGCCACGTGAGATAATGTTTAATTCACTTGCCAAAAGTGCTATTCTGCATTCCCAATCGCCATAGTTAACTTTTATTTACTTTAGGCTGATGTTCGCAGTGTCTTTGTATCAGCTTCTAACTCCTCATGCAATAAAGTTAAAATCTCTAAAAAGCTGACATTATCAGCTTTTTAACGTTTGACCTTTGAGTATTAGTGGCCGTTTTGAATAAAAGACTCCACTTTAGCTACATCCTCTCTGCTACCAATAATTAGAGGTGTGCGCTGATGCAGTTTTTTCGGTACTACATCCAAGATATCTACCAATCCTGTCGTCGCCCGGCCACCTGCTTGTTCAATCACATAAGCTAGGGGAGCAGTTTCATAAAGTAAGCGCAACTTACCTTCTGGTTTTTGAATTGTCCCTGGATAGAGGAACACTCCACCTTGAATCAACACTCGATGAATATCGCTGACCATCGCCCCACTGTAGCGAGCAGTATAGTCTTCTGTACGATGGACATAACGGATATATTCTCGGTAAGATTCTTCCCACTGCCAAAAATTCCCTTCATTCACGCTGTAGACTGCGCCGTGATTCGGAATGCGGATATTTTCTTCTGTGAGAATAAACTCACCTAAGCTGGGATCGAGGGTAAATGAGTGAACGCCCTTACCTATAGTATAGACAAGCATAGTGCTGGGGCCATAAAGGATGTATCCCGCCGCTATCTGATTGCGTCCATTGGTGAGTAGGTCTAATGCTTTACCATCAGTATCATCGCCTTCCTGCCGCCTAATAGAAAAAATTGAACCTAAACTGAGATTAATATCGGTATTCGATGAACCATCAATTGGGTCATAGAGTAAGGTATAGCGACCAATAGGGCAGTTTTCGGGGATATAGTAAGGTTTATCCATTTCCTCAGATGCTAGGCGACAAACTAAGCCGCTTTGCTTAAAAACTGCAATAAATACATCATTGGCATAGACATCCATCTTTTTGACGGATTCTCCCTGGACATTGACATCCCCAGTAAATCCCAAAACACCTTCCATCAATCCAGCATGGCTCATGTGACGAGCAATTAGTTTGCCTGCTAGAGCGATGCGATTCATCAGCGCGCTCAAATCCTGCGCCTCTGCTGCAAAACTTTGACATTGCTGTAAAACGTGACGGGATAACGTTGTACAATCACGATCTAAAGCCCTATCTCCACCGAATTTTTTAGACAAATCTAAAGATTCAGGTGCTTGAGCCATTTTGTTGTTCTCCCTAGGATTTTGTGTTCGTTCGGCTGATGCCGTTGATGGCAAATTATCTAGTCTCTGCCTCTATCTTAGAAAGGTAATTTGATAACCTATATCTGTTTTTAGATAAACTAAAGAAATGAAAATTTATTGGCTGTTACGCCTTAAGTAATAGATTTAAGCAAATATACTTAAATTATTTGGCAATTTTATCCTGTAGCTACATCCCATCTCAAAGTTTATGTAGCCTGCACAGCCATGTATTGATTTTGCTGAAAATGCGAAAAACCGACCAGAGATCGGAATCTGTTTAGCGATCGCAACTAGTCGGGTCTAATTTTTAGATAATTACTATGATGGAAAATTGCTTCTAGTATATTTTACCTACTCAGGTATTGCGTAACTAGAAACCTATTTGCTATTATCGTATCTCATAGATTTTATATCTCTTGTTTTTTAGCCCAGCTATCTCGCCGATTATCTTCTCGTGGTTTAGCTTTATTGACTCTGAGTTGACGGCCCATCCATTCTGCACCATCTAATTCAGTAATAGCAGCATCCTCTTGGGCATCTTCAGTCATATCAACAAATGCAAAGCCCCGCAGTCTGCCAGTTTCTCGATCTGTAGGTAAAACTACCCTTTTTACCTCACCATAATCTGTAAAAACTGCTCTTAAATCCGCTTCGGTAGCGCGGTAGGAGAGATTTCCAACGTAAATAGTCATGTGGGATCACGTAAGTTTCAACAAGGAGCGATGAGTTCAGCTAAAAAACAGATATATATAACTTGCAACTCTGGCACAGTTTCCTCTGATTCACATATGGCGAATGTTGTAGCGCTGGAACCCTAATTGTAGGGTGGTGTACAACTAGATGGGCCATGTGGCTGAACTTACTCATACGCTCATATAATAACTGATCGTGATATTTTTCAAAGTATGAGATTTTACAAACCCTCATAACATAAAATTAATAGTTATTATATATTTTTCTAATTTTATCGTATAATAGTTAATTTTTATACTGATTATATATAAGAATTACTTAATAGTAAAGATTGTAAATTTGTCTAGTACAGTGCTACGTAGGTCAACGAGCTAACAGCCTGGAACTATAAACTTTTTGACTTTTGAATTTAGCACAGCGGTACTAGTAGTACACCACATTAAATTTGATAGATGAATCAAAGTGGTGGACTACTAGTTGCTAATCCTTAGCTTTGTTTTTCAAGCTGGATTTGCCTGATGCGGAGGTTTAATCAATCGTAATCTGTTGAGGCCCAGATGCTTTACCATTATGAGCGTCAGTTCCAGTTGGCGTGTAAGTGGTTGAGCCAGTTTGTTTATCTAGCCAGCTTTTCACGGGATCATCTGCAAGGTTAAGCCGAAACACACCTGAAAAAAACCCTCCCAAAAATGAGGCTGGGTGCTGGGTAAATTCTTTGAAAATAGGTGACAATTCATCAATGAACATTAAGAGTCTCCTGGTAATAGCCTTATAAAATTATTACTTCTTTATTGATCGTAACGTGGAAATCAAAATTAGATTATTAGTAGCGTAGTATACAAAAGTCCCGAATACGTAGATACCCGACTTATTAAATTAAGTCGGGTATCTAGATTTTTACCTCATCCTAATTTGCTTGTTATTGTGCATTATGAGGTTGGCTGCTGTTCAGGGAACATACATTTATCAGAATCACAACCAGATGGGCCTGCTTCAGACAATTCACCTAAATCATAGCGACTTAGTACTGCACAGAAATCATCTGTAATTCTTCGTGCTTTGACTTCTTGATTCAATTGCTCGTAGGTGGATTTATCTATTGGTTCAAAAGGTAAACGAGGGAAGGATTGTAAATCATCAAAACGAGCTAAAAGCGCTGCAGAAATATATCCTTCATCATTTTGAATAGCTTCGTAAATCCGCTGTCCCAGAGGCTCTACTTCCTCAGAACGTAGTTCTAAAGTTGCAGAGGTATTATGAGTGACATAATGCTTCTGAACTTGCATCACAAAATCTAATTGAGCTAAAACAGAGAACTTAGAAACATCAATTTGATCTGCTCCTGGTAAATCAGCCCAAGGTACAGCAACTGGGATTTCTACTAACCATTCGCTGACACGAGGATCAAAGGGATCATTGAGCAAATGACCATTTTCATCTTTATCAGATTGAGAAGGAATCACATTGTAACCATAGTCAATACAAGCTAAGGCTACGGGGTCATTTTTGCGGAAAGTAATGCGGCGAATAAATCTTTGCGCTTTGGGGGGATGCCAACCGGAGCTAGCACCTGTTAATAGTGCTTTAGTACCGCTAGGTTGGACAGTTGTACAGCGATTGGGACGTTTGAGATGATGGCGATCGCAATAATCCCAAACTGCCCGATGTACAATATCCTTCCAGTAACTCAGGTATTCCGCTTCTTGGCGCTTAAATGCTAATCCTTGTTCCGTAGCAGGTCTTCCTGCTTCCCACCAACGCAACCAATCAACACCAAAAGCATGAACAAAGAAATCAAATAAGCCTGTAAAAGAAACCCCAACAATTGGGTCTAATTCCCGGCTTTTTTGATAGCGAGGTTCGAGGAATTTATGGTTTAAAAGTGAGGCTACAGAAAGCGCCCCAGCAGTGAAAGCTTCCTCTTGTTCTTTGTAATTTTTTGGGTCAAGTTGATTCAGGTGAATTTCTGACAAATTACAGTGAAAGTTACTACCAATAATTTCCATTTTTGTTAACCTAGAGGCTTTTTATCCTCTAGTTCTACAGGTTCTATATTCCCTGTAGCTCCGCGTACATTTTGTACGTATGACCGTAAATAATAGAGAAATTCCTTACGACTACAGGGTTTTCCTACAACAATTTGGCAGATAGTCCTGATATCCAAAATGTTGTACTCCTCTTGAATTAAATCCCACAAAGGCTGAAAAACTTCCTTCAGCTTATTGAGTTTTAAAGAATACAGTTTCTCAGAATTGTCTAATGCAAAAGTATAGGCTAGGGCTTGGATACCTGGATTTGTGATTGATGTTTTGCCATGTTGCGCTTGGACTGAGCAATGCTTTGAGCAAAAACGTCGTTGAGATACTTTATGCCGTATTACCTCAAAGTTTTTTTGGCAGAACTCACAAATTAAAGTATATCTAGGGGCAATTAGACCTGTTTTTTGCCCTTTTCGAGACTGGTGATAAGCTTTCCTTTTGGGACTATTGAGAAACTTCTCTTTAAATTCAGGATCTGCAAATCTGGCTATTGCCTGGGCACGAATTTTTGCTCTGGTTTCTTGAGTTTGATTAACACCATACATTGGGTTTTTATTCCCAAAGCTATTCATACCTCTGACTTTAGCAAGAGATTTCCATTCGTGTTTTAAGTGTTCAAATATAAAAGGAGTTGGTTTGATGAGTTGTCTTAAGTCTTTTTCTTGCAGAATGCTAACTTTTACATTGTACTCAGACTCAAAAAGCTGAACTTTTGGTAGGTCATACTGAAAGTTGAAAGCACCCTTGATTTCAACATATTCTCCTGTCTCCAGCAGAAAATCAGGTTTATACCTAACTCCGTTGGAGAGTGAATAGGTTTTGTGTTCATATGTCCAACCAATGTTCATATAGTCTAAATATCTTGCGTAAATGTATTCAAGACTAGACCGGAGACAATGCTCACCGTAAAAACCTGAGTAGCCGTAGAAAGTACTAGTCACACGTACCCCCACACTCTTGGAGAGGTTATATTCTAAAAAACAATTTTCATTGCAATCTAGTTTCACTCTCTACGCTGTACGGTGTCAACGGCTTTTTAGATCCATTGATTACCACGGGATTAGCATCTCAGCTTTCCCCGTATTTGCAGGGTTTTTTACGTGAGGCAAAACTACTTACCACACGGGTTTAAGCCAAACCGAGCTAAACGATGCTCTAATTCCTCAGCATCCATTTCTGGATAACGTTTTTGCAACCAATCTTTTGCTGTTCCCTGTTCGTAAGCCTTCAAGAAATCAACTTTCAATGCTGATGTTGGTAGTAAATCAATGTTAGATCTAGCTACAGCTTCTCCAGCCCATTGAATTGCGCCTTCACCGCTGTAATATTGTTTACGAACAGCATCAATAGATTCTTCTAATGTTGGCTTGCGATGAAACACTCTGGTATGGTTTGCCATCCGGAGAGCATCACGCTCTGGATCAATGCTCCAGTTACCTTCTGCATCTTGCTGCCATAAATTATCTTTGGCAGTAGCGCCTAGTTCATCGTCAGACTTGAACTGCCTCATGCCCGCACTTCTTCTAATGTTACCTGCAACAATTGTTACAGCAGCCTGATCGATTAATAGACAACACTCAACAGAATTTAATTGCCTTCCTAAAGCTTTATTTAGGATAGATGCACAATTTTGGTAAAGGACGGGCAATTTAACTGGATTAGCCACCCCACCAAAGCCATTTAAGGTTTCTCCAGCTTGGCGAACATCACTAATATCAACAAATACTTGAACTTCTCCACTAAATTTCTCATCTGTAGAAAGTTCTAATAAGGTTTGATAAGATTCCACCCAACCTTCACGGCTATCGCCAACGTAGATAGTAACTTGATTACCCTGTATAGAAATTTCCGTATACTCTCGACGCTGGTCTTTGGGAGTAGCACCAATTTCACCCTGAACTTTGACATTAAGGCGATTGCGGATTGGCGGTAACTGATTAATATATCTTGGTTCGATGATGGCTCCGGTACCACAGCCCATCATTGCTAAATCCATCATCAACCCAAAGGCTTTCCAGTCCTGTAGGTTGGTAGAAGTGCAATTGTAAGCCCCAGAAAAGTTTTTTGGCTTGGCTATCCAATCGGTACCACCAACCCATAACCAGCGCCCGCTAGGTAGGGCTTTCATATTACGCTGCATCTTGTCTAAAATCTCGGCTTCTTCGCGGCTGAGTTTCCCCAATTCCACTAAGCCTTGAAGAGTGCGATCGCATACTTCATCCCAAGTTTCTCTCAAACCTGCCGGGCTGCGGCGGCTATAGGTTCTGAAAAATACAGGATTAGCTGCAGGGGCAGTTTCGGGAAACCTTGTACTCTGGCGTTTTCTTTCAAGCTCTCGAACCATAAATCCAGTCTTGTTGCGTGCTGACAGATTAAGACTATAGACTAAGTAGATTTAGGATGAAAGATTGCCAAAAGGGACAACTTGCGCTTACTTCACAACAGTACAAAATGCAACATTCGGCAATAATGTATAATATTGTTTCCGTTTTTCAGCGTCATGTCTCTTGCTCCTTGGCGAAGTGCGATCGCTCACGCCCTCCATCAAAATCGTAGTCTGGCTTATGCCCGTTACGTACAATTAGCAACAGTACGGGCAAATGGTACACCTGCCAATCGAACTATAGTTTTTCGTGGCTTTTTAGCAGATACCAACCAGCTAAAATTTATTACTGATTCTCGCAGTGAGAAAGCTGAACAGATACAGCAACAGTCTTGGGCAGAAGTCTGCTGGTACTTCCCCAATTCCAGAGAGCAATTTAGGATTACTGGTAACTTAACCTTAGTCGAAAGCGATAATTCTCAACCAGAATTAGCATTAGCACGTATTTCTACTTGGAGAGAATTAAGCGATGCAGCGCGGATACAATTTGCTTGGCCTCATCCAGGTAAAGTGAGAAATAAAGATGAACAAGCTACCTTTTCTCCACCCCCACCAGATCCCAGTCAGCCATTACCCAATTTTTGCTTACTCCTACTAGACCCTACACAAGTAGATCATTTAAAGTTACGTGGTGAACCCCAAAATCGCTGGTTGTACCATCGCCATGAGCAGCAAGAATGGTCTAGTGAAGAAATTAATCCCTAATTAAAAGGTAGGGGTACGAGAAGAAATAACTAATGACAAATGACAAATGACCAATAACCAATGACAATTGCTATATACCAGCACCATCTAAGAACTGCTGAATGGCTTTATCTCTGAGGTTACACCAAGCAGTTTCTTTGGTGTGTTCCTGTTCCTCAACAGCTAAGTGACCTGCAAAAACAGGTGTTTTATCAGCAGGTTGTTTACGCTGAAGAACTTGTATTTGTTCTTCTAATGCTTCAATTCGGTCTACTAAAGCACGAATGACTTCAGCTTCGGAGTCTGGTAAGTTGTTGTGTTCTAGAGGTGCAACCCGAACTCCAGAACGATAGATAATCCGGCCAGGTATACCAACAACGGTGCAATCAGAAGGTACATCACGTAGCACTACCGAACCAGCACCGATGCGAACATTATTACCAACTTGGATATTTCCTAGTACCTTTGCACCTGCACCAACTACCACGTTTTCGCCTAAAGTTGGATGGCGTTTGCCGCTTTCTTTACCAGTACCACCAAGGGTGACACCTTGATAAATTAGGGCATAGTCTCCCACGATCGCAGTTTCGCCAATTACTACACCCATACCGTGGTCAATAAACACGCCATGTCCAATGGTTGCACCTGGGTGAATTTCAATCCCCGTCAAAAACCGAGCTAAATGAGATATCAACCGGGGGATAAAAGGAATACCAATCATATGCAGCCAGTGAGCCAGCCGATAAAATAGCAAAGCTTGCAAACCGGGGTAACAGAATAAAACTTCCAACCAGTTGCGAGCAGCTGGGTCACGTTCAAAGATGATGCTAAAGTCGGCACGCATTGTAGATAGCACGAGATAGTAACCTCGGAAAGCAAAACGAGCTACCTTCCCATATTATCTTTCTCGGTGTAACTCGTAACAAATTGGGTAGGAGTCAAGAGTCAAGAGTCAAAGGTCAAAAGTCAAAGGTTATTTCTTCCTTTTCTTCCCAGTCCCCAGTCACCAGTCCCCAATACCCAATACCCAATCCCTCTACGGCTGCTGCACTGTCAGAGTGTAGTTATGCTTGTCTCCAGAGTTAAAGGTACCTATCCAAATCCGATAAGTTCCGCTTTTGAAGTCGCGATCATCGATGCTGGCATCTTTACTTTTACCAGTATCATCGCCACAGCGAATTGTTGAGTCGTCTGGGCCTTGGATGAGCATAGTGGTGTCGTATCCGCCACTATTAACTAGGAATTTGAGGCGAGCAAAGTCTTTCTCTAAGGTAATGATGTGATCTGGCTGGGGATCTGCAAAACCGATACAGGCTTTTTTCTCGCGATCGCGGTTACTAATGGCAGATAGTGAGTAAGATCCGCCTGTGTATCCTTCCACAACTCCTTGCGCTGGATTAAAGCCTGCTGATAGCTTCAGTGTGCCAAAGTTTGCTGTCTGTGCTATTACGGGTTGCGCGACGATAGCAGCACCTAGAGCTAAAAGCCAGGCTAATTGAGATTTAATCCGGAGGCGAAAATCTTTCATAGTAGTCCTCCACCAAGCAATTTTATAAGTAACTATATATACTTATTGTAGTCATTTTTTGGGAACATTTCCGGATTTATGACACATTGAAATCTGCCACAATTAACCGCTAAAAAGTGCAAATAGTGTGGTCTTTTAAATGAAATTTAATGCAATTTTTAATAAAATTTAAAGTTTAATTTTTTGTTATATTTAAATTTTCAATGTAGTGACAGTTATTGAATTTTTTATTTTCGTAAAGACAAGACTAGATAAACTTTCTGTGTTGTTTTTGAAAAGTTTATAAAACTGTTAATTATGAGGGGTCAGAACCATCATGACATCAGTAATATTTTTCCAGAAGTTGCCGAGATAAATTAATAGGAAGCATGACCCAAATTTCTCACCAGATTAGTAGGTTGGGGAGCCAGTCAGGAAACCCAACAAGGAAATATAGGTTCAGCTTTCAAAATCCATGTTGGGTTGCGTTGCGCTTAAAACAACCTACATCTGCTGCTTGTGAGAAATGCAAGTTAAGCCAATACTGCTCGGTTAAGGATTTTCAACTCGGAATTTGGTTTGGGGAAAAGGTGTACCCCTTCGGGGAAGCAAGCTACGCGTAGCGTCTCCACAGGAGAAAGGGTAAGGGTTAAAGGTTTTTTCTTGCCCCTTTAACCCTTCCCCTTTTCCCCTTAACCGACAAGTATTGCAAGTTAAGCCGGTTCAGCTAATAAGGGGTCAAGTTGACCTTTGGTATCTAACTCATAAAGGTCATCACAACCACCAATATGTTGAGTGTTGATAAAAATCTGTGGTACTGTACGCCGACCGTTAGCACGTTCTGCCATTTGACTTCTAGCAGCTTCATTGCCATCAATTTTGTATTCTTGGAATTGCACACCTTTCCACCACAGCAGCATTTTAGCGCGAATGCAATAAGGGCAAGTTTGCCAAGTATAAATTTCGACGTTGGCTTTTACTCGCTCTGGGTGTCGATTTAAAAGCGGATTGAGAAAGTCCAGCATATTTTAAGAGATGGTAGATTTATCTGAATTTTCTCTAGCTTAAAACATGACAATTATTAATTCGTAATTCGTAATTCGTAATTGAAAAGTAGATGAGAGTTACAAATTACTAATTTTTGAAGCTATTGTAGGTTACCGCATTGGCGCAGGAACCCATTGTTGGAAACTTTCTAAATGATTCCAGTAAGCCATATAACCGATAAATGCCCAAATTAGGGCTGCTGCGATGAGAACGGCTGCGCCAATTAAGCGCCAAGTTCGGTTGGTTTTCAAATAGAGAGTAGGTGCAGCAAAAACACCTCCTAAGCCTGTAAGGATAAAACCTATTCCTGAAATTAAAGGTTGTTTTGTCAGTCCCAAATTAATAATACGGAAACCGATAACAACTGCAACTAACCCCGCAAAGAATGCGTAAATTGCAAGTGTGAGTAAATCCCATCCCAAAGCCAGCGCGATCGCAGCACCAATAAATAATATTCCTAATAAAATTGTGGTTTCACCAAAAGCGATGTTAAAACTACCGCCAATGGGCCAAGTAAAACTCATGTGTAACCCCGTAGTTAATGCGATCGCTCCTGTTACCCCAAAGCCAGGAATCCAATGTTTCTGATGATCGCTAACTATCCCCCGATAGACATAATCTGCTAGTAGAAATAATCCAGCTACCATATTGATTAACATCAAAGTGATGTAGTCAATAAACATGATTTATCTCCAGAGCGTTTACTAGAAAATACCTTTGAGTTGATGTTTTGTATATTGCTCTAAAGATACAGCTTTATCTTTTAGGAATATTTAGCAATTTTATGTAAGTATATTCAAGTAATAACGAGTTATAAATATAACTTTAAAATTTAGTTAGCATTAAAACTTAACATAGAGCCTCATTAAGACTATTTTCCACGTGTATCCGCCCTTTGGTAGACTTGAAGACTGGAATAGCTAGAAAAAACGACGCGAAGTCAAGCAGTTGAGAGGGCGACTCTGTGGAAAATACACTTGGATTAGAGATTATTGAGGTAGTAGAGCAAGCCGCGATCGCATCCGCCAAGTGGATGGGTAAGGGCGAAAAGAACACTGCTGACCAAGTTGCAGTGGAAGCTATGCGGGAAAGAATGAACAAAATTTATATGCGTGGTCGCATTGTCATTGGCGAAGGCGAACGTGATGATGCTCCCATGTTATATATTGGGGAAGAGGTGGGTATCTGCGCCCGTCCAGATGCTAAGGACTTCTGTAACCCAGATGAATTGATTGAAATTGACATTGCCGTTGACCCATGTGAAGGTACGAACTTGGTAGCATACGGCCAACCTGGCTCAATGGCTGTATTGGCAATTTCTGAAAAAGGTGGCTTATTTGCTGCTCCTGACTTCTACATGAAGAAGTTAGCAGCACCACCAGCAGCTAAAGGCAAGGTGGACATTAACAAGTCAGCAACGGAAAACCTCAAAATTCTCTCCGAGTGTCTAGATCGTTCTATTGAAGAACTTGTGGTAGTTGTCATGAAGCGCGAACGCCACAACGATTTGATTAAAGAAATCCGCGATGCTGGGGCGAGAGTACAACTAATTTCCGATGGTGATGTGGGTGCAGCCATCTCTTGTGGTTTCGCTGGAACTAATATCCATGCCCTAATGGGTATTGGTGCAGCACCAGAAGGAGTAATTTCCGCCGCCGCTATGCGCGCTCTAGGTGGGCATTTCCAAGGTCAGTTGATTTATGACCCTGCGATCGTCAAAACAGGCTTAATTGGCGAAAGCAAAGAAGCTAACCTAGATCGTTTGAAATCCATGAATATCAACGACCCTGATAAGGTCTATGATGCTCATGAACTCGCATCTGGTGAAACTGTACTTTTTGCTGCTAGTGGTATTACCTCTGGAAATCTGATGCAAGGTGTACGCTTCTTCAAAGGTGGAGCCAGAACTCAAAGTCTAGTTATTTCCAACCAATCAAACACCGCTCGGTTTGTGGATACCATTCACATGTTTGATAATCCTAAGACCGTACAATTGCGGTAATCAATTGTAGCGCGGAGTCACCGCAGTTGAGAGTGGCGGCTTTCGCCACTCTGACTGAACCGCTGAGGTATTGAGTACCCAGTAGTACTCCCAGACTATAGTCTCTTGATTATTCCTCAGCACTTTTTCAGTTAGGAGTTATGAATTCTATGAACTCCTAACTGACCAATCACCACTTACCAATCACCATTTAGCAATTACTAATTAGCAGATGAATATAGCAGTGGTGGGGTTAAGCCATAAAACAGCCCCAGTAGAAATCCGGGAAAAGCTGAGTATTCCAGAACCTCAAACAGAAAGCGCGATCGCTCAACTTACCAGCTTTCCCCATATTGACGAAGTTGCTATTCTCAGCACTTGTAACCGTCTGGAAATTTACATCGTCACTGGTGAAACCGAACATGGGATTCGGGAAGTAACTCAGTTTCTGGGCGAATACAGCAAATTACCTGTCACATCTTTACGCCAACACTTATTCATGCTGTTGCATGAAGATGCTGTGATGCATATGATGCGCGTAGCTGCTGGGTTAGATAGTCTCGTACTGGGAGAAGGGCAAATTCTCGCTCAGGTGAAAAATACCCACAAACTGGGACAACAATATAACGGTATAAAAACAATTCTCAATCGATTATTTAAACAAGCTTTAACAGCGGGTAAGCGAGTTCGTACGGAAACTAGCATTGGTACTGGCGCAGTTTCCATCAGTTCGGCGGCTGTGGAATTGGCGCACATGAAGGTAGAAAACTTAGCAGCTTGTCGAGTCGCTATTCTCGGTGCTGGTAAAATGTCTCGCTTGCTAGTACAGCACCTTGTTTCTAAAGGCGCTGGGCAAATTAGTATTTTAAATCGCTCAAATCAACGAGCCGTAGAATTGGCTAAACTGTTTCCAGATCAGCCAATTGAAATTCATCCGCTATCAGAAATGATGGCAGTAATTGCCAACAGTCATTTGGTATTTACCAGCACTTCCGCTACAGACCCCATTTTGGATCGTGCGAAATTAGAAATGGTGTTAGAGCCTAACCAGTCTCTGATGCTATTTGATATTTCTGTACCCCGCAACGTCCATTCTGATGTAAATGGGCTAGAAAATGTCCAGGCGTTTAACGTGGATGATTTGAAGGCGGTTGTGGCACAAAACTATGAAAGCCGCCGCAAAATGGCTCAAGAAGCTGAGAAAATTCTGGATGAGGAAGTAGAAGCTTTTGATATTTGGTGGCGCAGTCTAGAAACTGTCTCTACCATTAGCTGTCTGCGAAATAAAGTGGAAACCATCCGCGAACAGGAATTGGAAAAAGCTTTGTCGCGCTTGGGTTCGGAATTCGCAGAAAAGCATCAAGAAGTCATCGAAGCTTTAACGAGAGGTATCGTTAACAAAATTTTACACGATCCGATGGTGCAATTGCGAGCGCAGCAAGATGTAGAAGCTAGACGGCGATGTATGCAGACTCTGCAAATGTTATTTAACCTAGATGCAGAGGAACAGTTTAGCTAAGTCTACAGACATCATTGGTGCGTTAGGATTTGCTCCCACGCACCAGCAATGACTCCAGATTAGAACCTTTTGCTAGCAGTAGCTAGAGGCTTAAGGCTTTGTAGCTGTTGGGTTTGCTCCTCTAATCTTTCCGCGAGGCGATCGCATACTAACTCACATAATCGCAAACATATAGGATCAGCGATTTCATAAATGACGCTGACACCTTCTGGTGTTCTTTTAACAATACCCGCCTGAGTCAAGACTTTGAGGTGCTTCGACACATTTGCCTGTCCGAGTCCTGTTAAGGCGATAATTTCCGTAACATTTTTGGCACCCGATTTCAAACAACATAAAACTTGTAGCCGACTAACTTCAGACAAGACTTTAAAATAGTCAGCAACTGGGCTTAATGCCCCAGGAAAAACTTCTGACATAGAAAAGTAATAATACTTTATGGGTTATTTTCTACTATTATACTATATGGTAATATAATGTTTATACTCATACCATAGTCTTAATTAAAACAGCGCAAGAATATTGGTATGATAGTAGAACTATCAAAAGAAGAAATTATTACAATTAAATAGAACTTACACAACTGGTAGATCAATCTTCTGGTTTAAGAGTCAACAGTCAAGGGTCAAGGGGAGCCAGCGCCGTGGGCGGGTTTCCCGACTTGAGGCGACTGGCGTTCAAAAATCCAGTTTTTTTTGACTTTTGACTTTTGACTCTTGAAAGCCTAAACGAAAAAAATGTAACACTTGTGTAATTCCTATTAAATAAGTCTTAAGTGAAAGATTTTGGACTCATAATTTAGTTTAGAAGGGTAAGGGTCAAAAGTTTTTATTTACCCTTTAAGTGTCCCACAAAAAAATATTGAGTACGATAGGAATAAGCAGCAAAGTAAAACTTGCAAATTATCACTTGCGTCAAAATAATTTAGTATAGTCAAACAATTATAGATGCTATATGCAGTTAGAAACCCAAAAGCGCTATTACACACCTGAAGAATATTTGGAACTTGAAGAAAAAGCAGAATATAAAAGCGAGTACCGGGATGGAGAAATTGTATCGATGACGGGTGGAACTACCAATCATAATAAAATTGCTTTGAATTTAGCAGCATCTTTAAAAATTGCTTTAAGACGCAAAAATTATGATGTTTATATTGGTGATGTGCGTTTGTGGATACCCCGTTATCGGCAACATACATATCCAGATGTCATGGTAATCGCAGGAGAACCGATTTACACAGGAACTAGCACAACAACAGTTATGAATCCGTTATTAATTGCGGAAGTTCTCTCTAAATCTACCAAAAACTATGACCAAGGCGATAAATTTCTTTATTATCGCTCTCTTCCAGAATTCCAAGAATATATTTTAATTGACCAATATCAGTATCATGTAATGCAATATGTAAAAACTGCCGCAAGCCAATGGTCATTTACAGAAATTGAAGGTGAATCTGCAACTTTATCACTGCAAACTGTGGATTTTCAAATTGAATTACGAGACCTTTATGAGAAAGTTAATTTTGCAGAAGATGAAGAAGATTAAGAAAATTTGTAATTAATAATTGATAGTGCAACCTAAATTATTCAGGATTTACGCAACTGGCACAGTGATCCTCTGGCATAAGAGTCAAGAGTCAAGAGTCAAGGGTCAAAAATTTAGGTTTTTTGGACTCTTGACATTTGAACGCCAGTTCACTCAACGGAGGGAACCTCCGCACGTGACTGACTCCCCTGGACAAACCTCAACGAAAAAAATATGACACTTGCGTAAGTCCTATTATTATAAATAAAGACACAAACAATGTTGTGCCTTTATAGGTGGCTGCTTAAATTGAAAATTGTTGGAATAGAAAATACCTCACTACCAAATTTATAAATCCTTGTTCGGGGTACATGAATTTGTGGTAGTTATGATAGCCACTGTTTTAAATTGTTAATACTTGCGCTCAGAATAGCTTATAAGATAGGACGAGTTCTAGCTTTATAGTCCATTAAAGCGCCTTGACTAATTACAGTGCGTCCATTTCTTCTGCTAGTGGGAATTTGCCCTTTTTGCAAAGCCATATAGAGAGTACTTTGATCTACACCTAAAAACCTAGCAGCCTGTACAAATGAAGTACCCTGTTTGGGTATACTTCCGTTCCTTCTCTTTCGATTTGTGAATGATCTGAACATGGCGAAATGTGAAGAACTACTTAAGAAATCTCAACTTCTGACCGAACAAATCGCAGAATTAACAATAATTCACAATCACGACAAAACACCCCCCCGCTTGTTTAGAGGGAGACAAGATAACCAATTCGATTTCTCTCTAATTAGATTGGAATCGAATTCGATTATAACAAATTATGAGGAAAGAACAGTTTCAAACCCTACTGCAATTTTTCAAAGCGTTGGCAGACGAGAGTCGATTAAAAATTGTAGGTATATTAGCAAACCAAGAGTGTAGTGTTGAAGAGCTAGCAGTGCTATTGCAACTTAAAGAACCGACGGTGTCACATCACCTGTCAAAACTCAAGGAATTAAATTTAGTCACTATGCGCCCAGAGGGTAACAGCCGCTTTTACCAGTTGGATAGCGAAGTTCTACAAAATCTCAGCCAAGAAATTTTCACCCCTGAGAAAATGGCATCGTTAATAGAGGATGTAGATGTTGCAGCTTGGGAAAGCAAAGTCTTAAAAAACTATTTGGAGAGTGACAGCAAGAATATTGAGGAAGTACCACGCCTCAAGGAGATTCCCGCTAGCCGCAAAAAGCGCTTAGTCATTCTCAAGTGGCTGGCGAGTAAATTTGACGAGGGGGTTCAGTATCCAGAAAGAGTAGTGAATGAAACTCTGCAGCTTTACCATCCTGACTACGCTACCTTAAGGCGAGAATTAATTGGCTATAAACTAATGACGCGAGAAGAAGGAGTTTATTGGCGGATATGAGGGATTGGGGATTGGGGAAAGAGGGGAAGGGGGAAGGGGGAAGGGAGAAAGGGGAATAAATAACGAACAGCAATTACCAATTACCAATTACCAATTACCAATGCCCCATGCCCCATGCCCCGTGCCCAATATATTATTTTCCTAAATACGCTTCGAGAACTTGGGGATTAGTTTGAATTTCTGCGGGTGTACCGTCGGCTAAATTTTGTCCTTCAGCAAGTACCCAAACACGATCGCACAAGGACATAATTACGTCCATGTTGTGTTCGATAATCAGAAATGTCAGACCATCTTGGCGATTCCAGTTGAGGATGCGATCGCAAATATCATCAATTAATCTGGGATTTACCCCGGCTGCTGGTTCATCTAATAAAATCAGCTTGGGATTTGTCATCAAGGCGCGTCCCATTTCTAGCAGCTTGCGTTGTCCCCCAGATAAACCACCAGCGTAGTCATGGGCTTTTTTGGCTAAACCAACTGACTCTAACAAAAACATTGCTTGTTCTTGTAGTTGCTTTTCTTCTTTGGCGACAATGTGGGGTTGCAATTGTACTTGCCAAAAATTTTCCCCGGTTTGTTTCTGCGCCGCTAGCAGCATATTTTCTAACACCGACAACCGCGAAAGAGTCCGGGCTACCTGAAAAGTGCGGACTACTCCCTGCTGGGCAATTTGGTATGGTTGCAGGTGATGAATGGGTTCACCGTCAAAAATCACTCGTCCTTTATCTGGGCGAATGAAGTTAGAAAGTAAGTTAAAAAAGGTGGTTTTACCAGCACCATTGGGGCCAATTAAGCCTGTAATACTGCCTTTAGCTACTTCGATATTGGCATTATTCACAGCTTTAATGCCACCAAAGCTTTTAGAAAGTCCAGTAGCCGCTAGTAGGGGAAGTGGGGGTGATGGGTTATTTACCAAGGGTAAGTTCCTCCTTTTTCCCTAAGATACCTTGTGGCCGCCAAATCATCAGTACCATCAAAATTAAACCAATCACCATGATGCGGAATGCGCCGAGACGGGCTTCATCCAGGGGAATAATTTTCGGTAAAAGTTCGCGGGTAATGGCATCGTAAGCAAAGTAAATCACCGTACCTAAAATTGTGCCGATGTTATTCCCAGAACCGCCTAAAATTACCATAATCCAAGCGTCAAAAGTCAGCTGTGGTTGGAAATTATCGGGATAAACAGCACTGAGTTGCCAAGCAAAGAAACCACCAGCAATCCCCGCGATCGCACCGCCTAACATTAGTGATTGTAGTTTATACCAAAAGACATTTTTTCCCAGCGCCTTGGGAATTTCCTCATCTTCGCGGATGGCTTTTAGTACTCTACCCCAAGGCGATCGCACTAACATTTCCAATCGCCAGAAAACAAATGCTAAGACTAACAGCGCCACCAGCATTAAACCTGCTTTAGGGATGTAGTTATATAAACTGATGATGCCAGAAACATAAACAGCTATTGCCAGCAGCCCCAAGATTATCCCCACAACTAAACGCGATACAAATTCCTGTTTGTTGGTTTTGCGCGTTACGTTCTCAGTAGCACCAGAAATACGGGTATTGTTAATCCATCTCCACAATGAAAACGCAGTCACCGCTAAAAGCAGCGTTAGCAATCCCATCATCACAAATCTGAAAAATAGATTGGGCGTTTCCGAGAAAGGAATAGGGTAACTTTGTACACCAAATGCCCCAGATATCCAAGTATCACCTACTGGTAAATCTTGGTTATTTACTACCAACCGAATTAGTTCTCCCACCCCAATGGTGACAATTCCTAGATAATCTTCCCGCAGGCGCAGAGTAGCAAACCCAATTACCAACCCCAACAACGCCGCCACAATCGCCCCCACAATAGCTGAAACAAGTATAGGAACACCTTTGAGGCTTAATAATACTGTTGTATAAGCTCCCAGGGTCATAAAAGCGATATGACCAAAATTAATTAACCCTGTAAAACCCCACTGCAAATTCAGTCCCAAACTAAACAATGCAAATGTGGCTGTAGAAATCGCTAAAAATATTAAATATTCAAACATAGATATTTAGTCATTTGTCAATTGTCATTTGGTGTTGGGTGTTTGGTGTTTGGGGTTTGGTGTTTGTTCCCCATTACCCATTACCCATTACCCATTACCCATTACCCATTACCCCATGCCCAATGCCCAATTCCCCATAGTTTATAACCATTGCTGAACAAATGGGCATACTATTGTTTGGTGAGGGCTAAGAGGAGAAATATGAACTTGCTGCGAACGAGAATTCATCACTTAGTCGATCTGTTAGCGGATGAGGATCTGCCAAGTACTTGGGCTGCTGTCTACAATTTGCATTGTGACTGTTATATGCTCAAAGCGATAGAACAAGCCAAGCGATCGCAACAGCCGTGGGATATATTAACCCAAGAAGAAGCGATCAGACAGTTAATGTATTTTGGAAGTGAAACTTAAGTGATTCTGGAAGTACGCTATACCAGGTCATTTCTCTTAGACCTGAAAAGTTTAGAAACATCTGCTTATGAGCGGGTGTACAATTTTGTGTTTTTTGAATTCGCTCACCATTGGCAGATGCGATCGCTCCCAGAATTTCGTCAGCTTGATGATGAGGCAATATTTCACCGCTTTACTATAGATGAATATTTAGTGGGCATAGAAGTGAGGGGTGAAATCGTCAAATTTTTGCGTGTCATCCCTATGCCAGATGTCTAAGGGCAGAGCTTAGGTCAACACTTAAAACTGTATAAGGCAAAGCAGGGATCGCTATAGCCTTACATTAAACTGGTTTGTGAAAAACACGTTAAGTTGAGATTTCCCTTATGGATGCTAAAGCACTTTGGCAACGATACCAGGATTGGTTATATTTCCACGAGGGATTAGGGCTGTATCTTGATGTTAGTCGGATGCGGTTTGATGATGCCTTTGTGGAGTCGTTGCGGCCGAAGTTTGAGCAGGCGTTTGCGGATATGGCGGAACTGGAGAAAGGTGCGATCGCTAATCCGGATGAAAATCGCATGGTTGGACATTACTGGTTGCGGAATCCCGATTTAGCACCAACTCCAGAACTCACCCAAGAAATTGTCCAAACCTTAGAACAAATCGAAGCTTTTGCAGAAAAAATCCAAACAGGTGCTATTCATCCTCCTAGAGCTAATCGTTTTACCGATGTCATCTCTATAGGTATTGGTGGTTCTGCGCTTGGCCCCGAATTTGTCGCCGAAGCCCTGTCCTCTGATTTCCCACCCCTGAAAATTCACTTTATCGATAATACCGATCCCGCAGGTATCGATCGCATTCTGACTCAGTTACGAAATAGCCTCGCTAGCACTTTAGTTTTGGTGATTTCCAAATCTGGAGGTACACCAGAACCACGTAACGGGATGATTGAAGTTAAAAAAGCCTACGCTGGGCAAAATTTGGACTTTGCTCAATATGCAGTAGCTATTACCAGTGCTGATAGTAACCTCGATAAAGTTGCAAAATCTGAAGGCTGGCTGGCAAGATTCCCCATGTATGATTGGGTGGGCGGACGCACCTCAGAAATGTCTGCTGTGGGTTTAGTACCAGCTGCATTGCAAGGGATTGATATTCGCGCCATGTTAGAAGGCGCGAAGGAAATGGATGATGCTACCCGTGTAGCAGATTTGAAAAATAACCCAGCAGCTTTACTGGCTTTGTCTTGGTACTATGCCGGTAATGGTAAGGGTGAAAAAGACATGGTGGTGCTGCCTTACAAAGATAGCTTGCTGTTGTTCAGCCGCTATTTGCAACAGTTGGTTATGGAATCCTTGGGTAAAGAAAAAGACTTAGATGGTAACACCGTCTACCAAGGTATTGCTGTTTATGGCAACAAAGGCTCAACCGATCAACACGCCTATGTCCAACAGTTGCGCGAAGGTGTACCCAATTTCTTTGCTACCTTAATCGAAGTTTTAGAAGATCGTAAAAATCCATCTCCCGAAATTGATCCTGGTGTAACAGCAGGCGATTACCTTTCTGGTTTTCTTTTAGGAACCAGACAAGCGCTGTATGAAAATCAGCGTGATTCCATTACCGTAACTATTCCCCAAGTCAATGCGCGTACTGTCGGGGCGTTAATTGCTTTATATGAACGTGCTGTTGGCTTGTATGCAAGCTTAGTCAACATCAACGCTTACCATCAACCAGGGGTTGAAGCTGGTAAAAAAGCCGCCGCCGCAATTCTTGACTTGCAAAAGCGCGTCCTAGAAGTTCTACAATCAGCAAAATCTGCTCTAACTCTCGATGAAATTGCCGAGAAAGCAGGTGCATCTCAAGAAATTGAGTCTATTTACAAAATTCTGCGTCATCTACAAGCCAATCAACGAGGCGTAGTCTTTCAAGGTAATCTCGCACAACCCAGCAGTTTAAAAGTTTCTGTCAGCTAACGAAATATAGCTTACACATCAATCAAACTATCTTTCCATATTGTTGAATTGACAACAATTTTTTATCGTTAAGCATCCTGGTGATTGAAGCGCAAACTTCTATTTCCAGGGTGCTTAATTGTATTTAAGTAGGGTGGTGAAATTAAAGATAGCTGGTAATGGGTAAGGGGTAATGGGTAATTGGTAATGGGTAATTGGTAATTGGTAATTGGTCAATGGCACTTCACAGTCAACAGTACATCAACTTGCTATACTACTATATAGTAGTATAATAAGAGAATAAAACGACATTCTAGTCTGTAGCATCAATTACCCATTTCTATTGATATTGCGGTGTTTGTGAGCCAGATGTCAGAAAATCGGGAGTTTTGGCTCTGAGGTATTGTTACATCTATTTTGAATAACGGAGTTTAAAAAATGACAAGCGAGCGAAAACGCCTTTTGATTGTTGGTGGTGTTGCTGGTGGTGCTTCTTGTGCAGCGAGGGCGCGCCGTTTATCGGAAACCGCAGAAATTATTATGTTTGAAAGAGGTCAGTATGTCTCTTTTGCTAATTGTGGATTACCTTACTACGTTGGTGATGTGATTACTGATGAGCAAAAGCTGATCGTAGCGAATGCAGACTTATTCAAAGATAGGTTTAATATTGATGTGCGATTGGAAAATGAAGTACTGGATATAGATAAAGAAACAGCCACCATTAAGGTAAAAAACAATAAAACAGGCGAAATTTACCAAGAATCTTACGATGCTTTAGTACTAGCACCCGGAGCAGCCTCAATTCGACCACAACTACCAGGAATTGACTTACCCGGAATTTTTGCTGTGCGAACTATTCCTGATAGCCGTCGCATTCGAGAATGGATTGAGCAAAAGCAAGTCAAGCGCGCTGTGGTTGTGGGTGGAGGCTTCATCGGCTTAGAAATGACCGAAAATCTTCTCCATCGCGGTATAGCTGTGACTTTATTACAAAATCAATCTCAGGTGATGGCACCTTTAGATCCAGAAATGGCAGCACCAATTCACGATCGCCTAGCAGCGCATGGTGTGAAGTTACGTCTAGGGGATGGAGTCGTTGGATTTGAATCTAACCCTGATGGCAGCATTAACGCGATCGCAGAATCTGGAGAAATCCACACCACTGATTTGGTAATTTTAGCAATTGGTGTTCGCCCAGAAACCACACTGGCTAAGGCTGCGGGGCTGGAAATTGGAGCGCGTGGAGGGATTCGCGTTAACGAACAGATGCAAACTAGCGATCGCCGCATTTGGGCTGTAGGGGATGCAGTGGAGGTACAAGACTTTGTCACTAAAGAATGGACTTTCATTCCTTTAGCAGGCCCGGCTAACCGTCAAGGGAGAATCGCTGCCAATGCAATTTTCGATAGAAATACTAATTTTAGAGGTGTCCAAGGAACCTCAGTATGTGGCTTGTTAGGATTAGCGATCGCTTCTACAGGTGCGAATGAGAAAACACTCAAGCACTTAGGTTGGAGCTATGACAAAGTTTACTTACATCCTGGGCATCATGTTGGTTATTATCCCAATGCCAAGCCGATTAATATGAAGCTGCTGTTTTCTCCCGTCGATGGCAAAATTCTCGGAGCGCAAGCTGTGGGAGAAGATGGGGTAGAAAAGCGTATAGATGTCATCTCAATGGCAATTCAACTAGGAGCAACAGTCTATGACTTAGAAGAAGCTGAATTATGTTATGCGCCTCAGTTTGGTGCAGCCAAAGACCCAGTAAATCTGGCTGGGATGATTGCAGCTAACGATCTAAATCAAGATGCACCTTTAGCACATTGGGAATATTTACCAAAATTAAATGGCTTACTTTTAGATGTGCGTGGGGTGAATGAGTTTGCAGCAGGCCATGTAGAAGGAGCAATTAATATTCCCTTACCTGAATTGCGTCAGCGTATGAGTGAACTACCTGCAGAAAAAGAGATTTGGGTTTATTGCCAAGTCGGACAAAGGGGTTATTACGCTACTCGTGCTTTAAGGCTCAACGGTTTTGATGCTTATAACCTTAGTGGCGGTTTTAAAACTTATCAGGCGAGGAAAAACTAATCAATTTAGAAATAGCTTCAATGTAGGCTTATACCAATTCAAATAATGTTTGCAACAGATAAAATCTATGTAGGGAGCATCGACAATTTTGTGATACATCAAATTATCTTACTGCTGCCCTGCTCTACTTATCTGTAAATGCAGTTCAGTTAAGAAAATTAATTGATCACAAAACCAAAAAACTAGTGCAGACTGGCAGAAATAACTAATCAGTACAAAATTCAAGTCATATCAAATCACATAATGTTTGCGACAGATAAATCCTTTGTAAGGGCACGGCATCCGCAATCTTTTGGCATATCAAATATCTTACTGGTGCCGTGCCCCTACCCATCTGTCGCGTTCTTTTTTCAAAATGGTATCAGTACTCAGCATTACCATCACGACAGCTTAGAAACTTTTGCTGCGATGCACTAGTTACTCAACAAAAAACAGAACCATAATTTTGGAGGGGGTTTGGGGGACGCAACCGTCACCCAATCGGGGGTTTGGGGGAGAATCCCCCAATTGATCTGGCTTATTTAATAAGTGACAAATCAATCTCTAATGAAACTGAACTGTATTGACTTATCTGTACTTAGCAACTGGCAATCTGCCGTAATTCCTGAGATAGAATCGGCGTTTCTTTCTGCTTTAAAGGAATTTCAATCCAAAATTCTGTGCCTTTACCTAATATTGACTCACACCTTAAAATTCCCGCGTGCTTTTCTACAACAATCTGATAACTAATAGATAAACCTAAGCCTGTACCCTTACCTACAGGTTTAGTTGTGAAAAATGGGTCAAATAGTTTTGACTGTACATCTTTTGCGATCCCTGTACCATTATCAGCAATCCTCACAATCACGCGATTATTATTCACAAGTTCGGTACGGATTCTAATTTGGCTGCGATTGTTTTGAGTATCTGACCGAGAATGCTGATTGTGATCATTCTCTAGAGCATCAATAGAATTATTAATAATATTCATAAATACCTGATTTATTTGCCCAGGATAGCACTCTACTAAAGGTAATCCACCATATTCTTTGATAATTTCAATGCCAATGGGATGCTCTGGTTTAGCTTTTAGCCGATTCTGTAAAATTAGGAGCGTACTATCAAGACCTTCATGAATATTAACTGCTTTCATTTCCGCTTCATCTAAACGCGAAAAATTGCGTAAACTCAGCACAATTTCTCGAATGCGATTAGTACCAATCCTCATAGAAGAAAGTAGTTTTAATAAGTCATGAGCAATAAATTCTAAATCAACTGTTTCACAAAATTCCTGAATTTCGTGAACAGGATAAGGATAGTGTTTCTCATAAAGTTTTAGTAGTTCTAGCAACTCTTGGACATATTCATCAGCTGGGGTAAGATTACCATGAATAAAATTTACTGGATTATTAATTTCATGGGCAATCCCAGCAACTAATTGTCCTAGACTAGACATTTTTTCTTGCTGAATGAGTTGTGCTTGAGTTTGTTGCAACTTATGCAAAGTATCACTGAGTTTTTCAGCTTGAGCTTGCGCTGCTAAGGTAGCAGAACGACTTTGTGTATAAAGTTGTGCATGATCAATGGCGATTCCTAATTGATCGGTGACAGCTTGCAACAAGTTGATTTCACTATCCTCCCATACACGTTCGCCGCTACAATGGCTACAAACAATTGCTCCTAATTCTCCCGTATTACTACTAACTGGTAGCAATAATAAAGAAGTAATACCAAACTCAGTCAAGAATTTTTCGATATGCTCCTCAATTTGGCGATCGCTATCAATATTGTGAATACAAATTAGCTCTTGATGCAGCAGATGTTTCGCTAAAAAAGAGTATTTTTTTAGCGAAATTACACTTAATATACTAGGTAATTCTGGCTGACGTGCTTCATGAGTAATAGACAAGCTGGTTTGAGAAAAATCAGGTAAGTAACGGATAAAGTAGCAACGGTCAATTTGTAATAAACTGCGGATTTCTCTCACAGCAGTTTCCAAAATAGTATCGAGTTCCAAAGAACTACGAATTTGGCTAGCTAGACCTAGTAGTAAAGCTTCCCGACGGCTGAGGAGTTGTGCTTTTGCCCAAATTCTATCAATAGCTACAGCAATATTATTAGCAATCCAATTGAGCATATTATGAGTAGGTTGGCTCAAAGATTCACAGCTAAATAAAGCCATAATGCCTACTAATTCTTCTTCAACTATTAATGGATAGGCTGAAAAAAGTAAGTTTGATGATATATTTTCTAGATTGCTAAATTGGTAATTTGTTGGTAAGTCTTGATTTAATATTACTTGATGATTTTGATTGATTGTGTCAATAACACTATTAACTAATAAAGTTTGATTAGGGAAATTTTGTAGATTTGTTAAGACGCTACAGCTACTATCTGTACAAGTCACACCTGCTTGAAATTGAATATCTGTTGTCTGCCTTTCTCCAGTCCAAATTCCCACAAAAGCAACATTCAGATATTGCGATATTGTGTGTGTACACTGTTGAATAATGTCAGTCAGGCTCCCACTTTGAGCTAAGATTAAACTTACTTCTGCACTTAATAGTGAAAGATGCGATCGCTCTCGAATCGCTAACTCAGAAAATTTACGCTGAGTAATATCAGTACGAATCGCGACATATTTCTCCGGTCGTCCGTCCGCAGATAACTTTGGTACTATAGTTGTTTCTACCCAATAAAAAGTACCGTCCTTGGCTTTATTTTTAATTTCTCCTTGCCAAATTTTCCCTTGAGAAATAGTTTCCCATAATTGCGCGAAAAATTCTTTGCTGTGATAACCAGAATTGATAATTTTGTGGTTTTTTCCTATCAGTTCTTCTCTGGAGTATTGAGAGGTTGTGCAAAATTTATCATTAACATAAGTAATCCTGCCCTTGTAATCAGTAATTGCTACCAAAGAATGAGCATTTATAGCATATTTTAAATTTTCTGATTCTTGCAGAGAATTCCGGAGAACAATTTCCTGCTCTTTAGTGATAGTAATATCACGAGCTATGGCATAAATTAACTTTTCCTCGTGGAAAGTTGTAGAATTCCATGACAACCATTTATAAGAGCCGTCTGCACAGAGATAGCGATTTTCAAAGTAAATTGTATCTAATCCTGTTGTTAATTTTTCTGCTTCTAAAATCGTTGATTCCCGGTCTTCTGGATGCACAAATTCAATAAAGGGTTTAGCAATTAGCTCTTGATTTGACCAGCCTAAAACTTTACTCCAAGTTTGGTTCAGATGTTTGAAATAACCATCAAAACCAGCAATACAAAGTAAATCTAGAGAAAGAGAGAAAAATCGCGAATATTTAGCTACCGACTCTACATCTTCTAATTGAAATGGCTGTTGCATATACCAAGAGCTTGTAAATTTTGAAATTTTTAATTAGGTGTAAATTGGGTAGATTTTCACAATTTCACCAGTCATGCCAATTACCTACTAAATTCAGCCGCAAAATTTAGCCTTCACCTAGTAAGCACTTAGTGCTTTGGAAAAGGCCGATTTGCTTCCCGGTTAAGCTTTAACCAAAATTTCTACTTACCCAGTTTTCTGTTAGATTTAGATTTCCCGAAAAGACTATAAAGTAAACGTGAATTTCACAAAATTTAAATAAGAAATATTAAGTCGAAATCGCAGTGCAATTAAAGGCTGTCATTATTCTTTGTGAACCACTGCACCCTTACGAGTTCCCCGGCTTGTACCGCTAACGCGCAACCTAAAGGGTTGTAAGCCTATTTACGTTTCGTAACATAGTTGGTTTTATGTCCACAAATTTATCCTTAACTGAACCTTATTCTTTCATAGGTAGCTTGAGGCAGAAAATTAGCATTACATCTGTCTTCAGTAAGGTTAAATTTCTATTTGTGTCTGCTACTTTAGATAGCAAAAAAAATATTTTACAAACTAGCCTTAGTTAGCTGTAAATCCCTAAAACCTGTCTTTTTGCCAGATTTTAAAGATTATTTTGGGAAATTTATATACTTCTATCTTCAGTAGGGTTAAACCACAGAAATAACTTTGTTACGGTTACCTAAGTAATCAAAAATTTAAGTGGAGTTTGTAATGACATACACCCAAACCAACGATCCAACTATCAGAGAACATGTTCAAGCTTGGCAACAATTGGATGTAGATCAACAGCTTGCTTTGTTTTGGTTTATCTACAAAGAGATGGGTGGTTCAATTACACCAGCAGCACCCGGTGCAAGTACGGCTTCTTCAGACATTGCAGAAGGGTTATTCAATCAAGTGAAGCAATTATCTCACGAGGAACAATTACAAGTTCAGCGTGATTTAATTAACAAAGTTGACACTCAACTATCTCGTCAATACGGTTCTTTAGGTGAAACCACAAAGTTACTTTTTTGGTATCGCTTATCTCAAGGTATGGATGACGGTACTATCATTCCTATGCCTTCCGATTACAAGCTATCTACAGAAGCTCAAGCTTTGTTAGATAGAATTAAAGGATTAGCTTTTGAGCAACAGATTACTCTTTTCCGTGATTATGTTGCACCTATGGGTGCGGAAGCGAAATCTGGTGCAGCACTTTAATTTTTGAATTTTCCATCTGCTGTAGGATGCGTTACGCTAACGCATCCTACATGAATTTCAGAAATTGAATATGAGTCCTATAGAAGCGATCGCTCTACTGTATTCCAGTATTATTGCTATATAAGCATTCGGTAATATAAACTAATAAAGCAGAATATTATATTTTTTTACCAAAAATTGCCTACCTATACTTGCAGGTTGAGTACGATGCACCCACATGAGAAGCTGGTATTTTAGTAGCAATTATTTCACCCAACTACAGATTCAATCGCACGGATTAATTGTTGTTTGGTGAATGGCTTGGTTAAATAAACATCTGCTCCTTGTTTCATTCCCCAAATTCTATCGATATCTTGATTTTTGGAACTACAAATAATAATTGGTAGTTTTTGGGTTGCAGGATTTTTTTTCAATTGACGACAGAATTCAAAACCACTAAGTCCTGGCATCACAACATCAGTGATAATCACATCAGGCTGGTGATTGACTGCTTGATTCAGCCCGTCTTTAGCATCATAAGCCTTGAGTACGATGTAACCACTATCTCCCAGATAACTATTAATTAATTCTAATTGAGAGGGAGTATCTTCAACAACTAAAACGGTAGGCATATAATAATTCCGAACCACAATCCAAAAGTAATGTAATCTTTATTTAATCAAGCCAAATGCATAAAGACAAGCTTCAATAATTCGGCACGAGTAAAAGGTTTAGTAAGATAACCAGAAGCTCCTACCAAATTTGCCTTAACTTTATCTACCAGACCTTTATTACCTGTAACAAATATAACAGGAGTATGCTTAAATATTGAGTTATTACGTATAATGCGGCACAGTTCATAGCCATCAATACCTGCCATATTTAAGTCTAGTAAGATTAAGTCTGGTTTATGCCTAATAATTGACATGACAGCTTTGAGTGGATCTTCAATAGTCACTACAGCAAAGTTTTCATCCTCTAAAAAACGACTAATTTCTCTGAGGATGGTAGGGCTATCATCTACAGAAATAATTTTGTAAACCTTTTTAGCGGTTGCAGTAGCAGTGGTTACTCTTTCAGGAGCTAAATTTATGTTATTTGGTAGTGTTAATTCCTGATGGTTTTCCAAAGAAGGAGAAGAAATATATGGTAATTCCTCAACAAGCTCTATATTCTCTACAGGGATATCTGGGGAGGCTTTAGCATAGGTATTATTGACTTCTACGACTTTATTAACTAATCCCGATTCAACTGGTTCTGTTATATATTGGGTCGGAGATGAGCTGGGGCTAAATGTCTTAGGTAATTTATCAAATGGCGGATCGGCTTCATGTAATATAATTCCACCATTAACAATGTAGTGATATAAGTGTTGAGCCAGCTGGATTTCATCTTGGTTCATAATCACAGCCAGATGACGCAGGCTAAAACCCTTCATCCAGTAAGTTAAATTAGGTTGCAGATCTACAAATATTGGGTTTTGAATTGATTTGTTAATAAACAGGTAAGGACGCTGATAGGGAGAAGAAATATGAGGAGCAAAAGATTGCCAACGCTCTAATCTTGTTTGGCAACGTTCGATAATCTTTTCTACGTCAAGCCTGCAAATTTTCGGTACATGAGGCGGTAAATCACTTAATTCATAGTTTCCCACTTTGATTAACAGCAGAGATTCAATCACTTCTTTGACTAATTCTTGAATCAGTACTGCTGCTTGTGTGGAATGTAAGTGTCCCTGATTGACAAGCCAGACAATTGCTTGATAATCCGGTGGTTCGTTATCTGAATTACTCTGGTGTTGCATCAGTTGATTTGGTGAGTCAACTTCAAACATCAGACGTAATTGCACGCGAGTTTCACTAGTAAGTAAAGGAATTTGATGGCTGAGACGACGTAAATGACGTTCTAGTCGATCGAAGGGTTCAACTGAGTGGGTAGCGTAGGTTATTTTCCCCTGTTCCAGGTAAATCGACCAAGTTACAGAGTTGCTAAATGCTCGTAAATAGGTACTGTCAGAACTTTTAGATAACTGACTTAACAAACTTTGGGGACGTAGTTTGGTGAATGAGCCAGAGAGATTCATACTTTTCGAGGTTTCCGGAAAATCAACGTGAATCAAAGTAAATTTGAAATAACAACAATGAATATGGTTTCTTAGCTTTAATTTTTCTCTTGAAACAAATTATTGCTAAGAAATATCTACATCCCTGACTGACCTTAAAAACCACAGTATAACTTGTTTGTTAAATTTTGTACCCTGAGAACAGCCTAGTATTTTTACGGTGCTTTGGCTTCACAGTTAACATATTGAACTGAGGATAATTCTGATGATGATGATGCTTGCGATTCCCAATGATTTATTCTTTTCATATAAAACTACTGGTTTCTACACAGAAGCTTTAAACTTTTTTGTGGGAAAATGCTGGTATTTATTGTATTGTGAGTTTACTAGAATTATGAAGTTCACTAAATGGCTTAATGCGATTAAAGTAAACTATATGTAAATTCTTCTTGACTCAATCGCTGATAAATTAAGGTTTTCTTGAATATGTAGGTAATTGAGTGGGAAGAATCTCATTAATAATTATTAAGAGATCTGCAAATAAAATCCTCATGAATGTAGTTTTTTTTACCTAAAAACTATATACTGAGAGCTAATAAGGAAAAAATACTTTGAATTATAACATAACACACAAAGTTATGCATGATACATTAAGACTTGATGAAGTAGTAGAATTTGCGGAAAATCCTGAACCTCGATGCCCTTGTGTGCTCTTGCTAGACACATCTGGTTCGATGCAAGGAGATCCCATAGAAGCTTTAAATCAAGGCTTGCTGAGTTTAAAAGATGAATTGGTCAAAAATTCTTTAGCAGCTAGACGAGTAGAAGTAGCTATAGTCACTTTTGATAGTACTGTGAACGTAGTCCAAGACTTTGTGACTGCCGATCAATTTAACCCACCAATCCTGACAGCACAAGGATTGACCACTATGGGTTCAGGGATTCATAAAGCCTTAGACATGATTCAAGAACGTAAATCACAATATCGTACCAATGGTATCGCCTACTACCGTCCTTGGGTGTTTATGATTACCGATGGTGAGCCACAAGGAGAGTTAGATCAGGTCGTAGAACAAGCAAGTAAACGCTTGCAAGGTGACGAAGCCAATAAAAAAGTAGCATTTTTTACTGTAGGGGTAGAAAATGCTAATATGACACGTCTGAACCAGATAGCTGTACGTACTCCCTTAAAACTAAAGGGATTGAATTTTATTGAAATGTTTGTCTGGTTATCAGCCAGTATGTCAGCTGTGTCTCACTCACAACTTGATGAACAAGTAGCACTACCACCAATAGGTTGGGGTACTGTTTAATAAATATTGCAGCTTGATACTAACACAGCTAGCTGTTGCAAAAAATCTATGAATATGTCGAAACAGATACCTCAATGGCAGGTAGTAGCTGCATCAGTATGTGGTACTAGCCATTTAAAAAACAAACAGCTGTGTCAGGATGCTCACCACTGGCAATTATTATCGGATAATGTGTTAGTGGCAGCAGCAGCAGATGGTGCAGGTTCAGCCATTCAAGGCAAAGTCGGAGCGATGATTGCTGTAGAAACAGCGATAGAAAACATAGCTATCAAAGAAGTCACTCGCGATGCTTTAGCGGATGATGGAGTCGTGCGATCGCTGTTGACAGACGCAATCTTAGCCGCCAAAAAAGCGGTAGAAGACGAAGCGGCCGCATGTAATAATCAGCTTCAGGATTTAGCAACTACCTTAATTGTGATGGTCGCCACACCAGAAGTGGTAGCGGTGGCCCAGATTGGTGACGGCTTGGCAGTAGCCAAAGATAGTACAGGGAATCTACTGGCATTAACTATGCCTGACAGTGGTGAATATATTAACGAAACCACTTTTTTGACTTCGCCAGGAGCCGTAGAAACAGCACAGATGAAATTATGGCGTGAATCCATAGTTAATGTCAGTCTGCTCACCGATGGGCTGCAAATGCTGGCTTTAAATATGGTGGTTGGCGAACCGCATAAACCATTCTTCTTTCCGTTATTCGACTTTGTCGCGAATACTCAGGATAAGACGGTGGCTAAAGAACAATTAGTCAAGTTTTTAGGATCTGAACGGATTACACAGCGCACTGATGATGATTTAACACTCATTATCGCGGCACTCAGCAAACCGTAAGCCCAGATCCGCCAGATGATTCAGCATTTTTAAGTAACCCCCGTTAACCGTAACTCTATCATGCAGGTACTACGTTGTCTTCCTAAACAGGAAATTCTGAATCTTAACGTCAGTCTAGGGCGTGGTGGTGAAGCTTGTATCTATGCAGTACCATCCCAAAGCAACTTAGTGGCTAAAGTTTATCACAAACCCACAGCCGCCCACGCTTACAAACTCCAAGCAATGCTGGTCAATCCGCCAGAAAACCCTACAGCTAATTTAGGTCATATTTCCATTGCTTGGCCACAGGATGTATTACGCGCAGTAGATGGCAGCGATCGCATTGTTGGCTTTTTAATGCCTCGGATTCGCGGGATGCGTCCTATTATTGACTTTTACAATCCCAGAACCCGCCGCCAACACTGCCCATTATTCAACTATCAGTACCTGCTACGTACAGCAAGAAATCTGGCGGCGGCTTTTGCGGCTTTACATAGTAGCGGATATTGTATTGGTGATGTCAATGAGTCCAATATCCTGGTAAGCGACACAGCGCTGGTGACATTAGTCGATACAGACTCCTTCCAGGTACTCGATCCTGATACTCATGCTGTTTACCGATGCCCTGTAGGTAAACCAGAATTTACCCCACCAGAACTGCAAAACAAGATTTTCTCACAGCACGATCGCGAAGTTACTCACGATTTGTTTGGGTTAGGAGTACTGATCTTTCAACTGTTGATGGAAGGTACCCACCCATTTTCTGGTATTTTCCAAGGGGCTGGCGAACCACCCGCTTACGAATCACGTATTGCTTCTGGTCATTTTACTTACAGTCAAAGGCGGAAAGTTCCTTACCTAGCTACTCCCATAGCACCAGCTTGGGATATTCTGCACCCCAGCTTACAAGAATTGTTTTTGCGTTGTTTTGAAGATGGACATAACGATCCCCATGTCCGTCCCAGCGCCCAAACTTGGATGCTAGCCATAGCTGAAGCGGAAGAAAGCCTGATTACTTGTAGCGTTAATCCTCAGCATAGCTATAACGAGCATCTACATTCATGTCCTTGGTGCGAACGTAGTAAACGCTTAGGTGGACGCGATCCTTTCCCATCACATCGCGCGATCGCAGCCAAAGAACACCTCAAACCCCGTATACCAGCTAGAAATCGCTACAATCAGCCTACTCAAAGGCCGCAACCTGTAGCCCCCTTAACAACACATCAATGGCAACCCACTCATAACAAAAAAGCTACTTTCCCCAATATCCTCAAAAATCGCAAATGGTACCCAGTAGGCTTGTGCGTACTCGGTTTTGGTTTGTTAGGGTATCTAGATGTCATGGTGAAATTAACTAGCCCAGTTGTTTCCCAAAATGCTTATACCCAACAAACTTTGATGTCTAATCAGACAATCAAAAACAAAAACCTCAGCTTTGATGATTACTATAAACAGGGTCATGCAGCTTACAAAGTGCGAGACTATGGGCGGGCGATTGAGAACTTTAACCAAGCTTTAGAAAAAGAACCCAACCACGCCAAAGCTCATGTTAACCGCGGTAACGCCCGCTATAACATGAAAGATTATGAAGGCGCACTCAGCGACTACACCGCAGCTTTGCAACTCAACCCCAGAGAACTCAAAGCATTTGTGAATCGGGGTAATGTGCGCTATATGCTAGCTGACTATAGCAACGATCCCGATCGCGAATATACCTTAGCGATCGCTGACTTTAATAATGCACTGCGTCTTAATAGTAAGGAAGTAGAAGCTTACATCAGACGAGGTGTTGTCCGCGCCCAAGTTGCTAAATATAGTGGTGACTCGCAACAAGATTATCAGCAAGCCATCAATGATTTTACCAAAGCCATTGATATCAATGCCTCACAACCAGAAGCTTTCTACCAAAGGGGTATTGTCCATTCACAGATTGCTCAATACAGCAACGATTATGCGCGCGAGTACAATAAAGCGATCGCCGACTTTAACCAAGCGTTAAGCATCAACCCTAAACAGGGGAAAGTTTACCTCAAACGAGGTATGATTCACTACGAGCTGTCACAATATGGTAGTCAAAATTCAGAACTAAATCGGATGAAAGCAATTGACGATTTACAAACATCCGCCAAAGTCTCTCTGGAACAAGAAGATATGGATAACTACCAACAGGCACTCAGTAGCCTCTGCATTGTTGTAGAAAATAAATGTGATGCTTTATTCCAAAGTAGCAATGTTTTGGATTCAGCAGAAACAAGGTAAATAGTACCGCCATAAATTCTAAATTCAAAATTCAAACAGAGTCAGAGTTTTGTTGATTTTGCAGAAGTATGGTCTGTTAATTTACGCGGTGCTGTACTAGAGGCTAGAGTTCAGTTTGATCGTTCATAACGGGTGGTAGTCCGCCCGTAGATATGCTGATAAAAAATGTGGTGGAGCCAGTTAATTGCTACATCCACACTAGAAAGCCACGCGTAGCGTTTTCGTGAGGAAAAGCGGCGCGTTGCAAAATTTTTTTGTCTAGATATTTGAAATTTCTGACTGCTAGATACGTGGAGTATCTTCTTTTAGCAGGGATAATTGCTGTGTGGTATTGGCTACAAACTCACAATTATTTAAGCAAAGAATTTATTACAACTGCCAATAATACCATTTTGAAAAAAGAACGCGACAGATGATAGGGGCACGGCACCATTAAGATATTTGATATGCCAAAAGATTTCGGATGCCGTGCCCTTACAAAGAATTTATCTGTCGCAAACATTATTTGAATTGGTATAATCTATTTTTTTATGAAAAAAGTAAATTTTATCACCATTCAATTAATACTCAATTATTGGTAAGTATGAGAAAATCATCAATAAAATCGGGTTTAGCGATTGCTAAATCCGATTTATTTTTTGGGTTATATCGCTCACCTATGAAGTAATTAATTTTCATATTTCCTCCGTATTCATAAAGCTTTTATATAAGAAAGATTTTTATTTACCTTGTCTTTACAGAAAATCGAAAAAATCTAGTTAGATTATTTACGGAGAAAGATAAATGGTAAATAGATTTTTCTCTATTCCAGGTGCAATCGCTTCATTAGCAACGAAAAGTTAATTATTAAACTACCTGCAAATCTTGAGGAAATTGCATGAAAGCAGTGATTTTGGCTGGTGGTCTGGGTACACGCTTAAGTGAAGAAACAAGTATCAGACCTAAGCCGATGGTGGAAATTGGTGGAAAACCAATTTTGTGGCACATCATGAAGATTTACTCTGCCCACGGCATTAATGATTTTATTATTTGTTGTGGATATAAAGGTTACATCATTAAGGAGTACTTTGCTAATTACTTCTTGCATATGTCAGATGTCACCTTTGATATGCGTTTTAACCAGATGAATGTGCATTCTGGATATGCTGAACCCTGGCGTGTGACCTTGGTGAATACAGGCGATAACACCATGACAGGTGGACGCTTAAAGCAAGTCAGAGAACATTTAGGTAACGATACTTTTTGCTTTACCTATGGTGATGGTGTCTGTGATGTAAATATTACAGAACTAATTAAGCTGCATAAAGCACAAAATACCTTAGCCACACTCACAGCAGTACAACCTGCGGGACGTTTTGGCGCAATTTCTTTGGGACAAGAACAAACTAAAATTACTAGTTTTCGTGAAAAACCTGAAGGTGACGGTGCTTGGATTAATGGCGGTTATTTTGTTTTAGAACCACAAGTAATCGACTTCATTGCTGATGACAGTACAGTTTGGGAAAAAGAACCATTAGAAAAATTAGCAGATATGGAACAGTTATCGGCTTACAAACATAATGGTTTCTGGCAACCAATGGACACATTACGTGATAAGAATTATCTCGAAGACTTGTGGAAGAGTGGTCAGGCACCTTGGAAAGTATGGTAGTAGAATATTTAAGAGTTGCGAGATGAATCAATTTTGGATTTTGGACTTTGGATTTTAGATTTATTCCCAGTCTCTTGCTGATTGTCAAGTGCATATAAATCTAGATGATTGAAAATAGTTAAAAATTAGATTTTCAATATAAAATCCCAAATTTAAAATCTAAAATTCGCTAAACTCTTAAATTGGTTGTTTTTAAAGGTGCGATAATACTAATGTACGATTTTGCAATTATTGGTGGGGGAATCGTTGGACTTTCTACAGGGATGGCTTTAGGCAAACGCTATCCCAATGCCCGGATTTTAGTATTAGAAAAAGAAAGCAAATGGGCATTTCACCAAACAGGTAATAATAGCGGTGTAATTCACTCAGGAATTTATTATAAGCCTGGAAGTTATAAAGCTAAATTTTGCCGTGACGGTGCTAATTCAATGGTGGAATTCTGCCGAGAATATGGCATCGCTCATGAGATTTGTGGCAAAGTAATTGTGGCAACTTCCGATGCAGAAATACCACGCCTAGAAAATCTCTACAAACGCGGCTTAGAAAATGGCATTAAAGTCCAAAGAATTAGTCCCGAAGAAGTTAGAGAAATTGAACCCCATGTCAGTTGCGTAGCTGGCATTAAAGTATTCTCTACAGGTATTGCTAATTACAAGCAAGTTAGCGAGAAATACGCTGAGTTAATTCAACAGCAAGGAGGCTATTTACGCCTCAATACCAAAGTAGAGAAGATTAGACCTAGTGGGAAAAATCAGGTACTAGAAACCAACAATGGTAGCTTTGAAACTCGGTTTGTAATTAATTGCGCCGGATTACATAGCGATCGCGTGGCGAAATTAGGTAATGTGGAACCACAAGCGAAAATAGTACCCTTCCGGGGAGAATATTACGAACTCACCCCAGAAAAACGCTACCTGGTGAAAACTCTGATTTACCCAGTACCTAACCCAGATTTTCCCTTCTTGGGTGTCCACTTTACCCGCATGATTGATGGTAGCGTTCATGCAGGCCCCAATGCCGTATTGAGCCTGAAACGCGAAGGTTATCACAAAACAGACTTCGACTTGCGTGATTTTGCTGAGGTCATGACTTATCCTGGTTTCTGGAAATTAGCAGCCAAACACGCTGATGAAGGAATTCAAGAAATTATCCGTTCCTTTAGCAAAGCCGCCTTTGTGAAGAGTTTGCAACAACTCATTCCCGAAGTGCAAGCCCAAGATTTAGTTCCTACCCATGCAGGAGTTCGCGCTCAAGCTTTGATGAATGACGGTAAGCTAGTGGATGACTTCTTAATTATCCCAGGGCAAAACTCTATTCATGTTTGCAATGCGCCTTCACCAGCCGCTACTTCTTCTCTAGAAATTGGCAAAGCAATTGTGGCGCAAGTTCCTGAACCATCACATCTAGCAGCATCGGTTATTTAACCCATCAAGGGTATCTGATATTTTGCAGCATTCTCAATAGGCATAGGGTGGGCACTGCCCACCATATCCATATTTCTGAGTTTCGCAACATCTCTCTCTAAATTGCCTTTCTCTGAGTCTTCCTTGCTGCTGTAGTTATTGATTTTCAACTTCACCTGTGTGCTGATAGCATCCCATTTTCAATTCCCAACATCAGCTAACAAATATTTAGGTGAAAGTTATGAAAGTTATAAGAGTATGTGAGAAATGGCCAGGATGGACTAAACGCAATTCTGGCAGGGAAATGGCATTTGATTCATCCGCAATGGAATCAAATGCCGAGAATTTATGATTATTCATCCTGGAAAGAAAGTCTTTTTGCTGAAGATATTTATAACGAGCTATTGCATCGTCTCTACATTATTCACTTTACCAATTCTCCTCAACCTTGGTGTGCGGGATTGCGAGTGGAATGTCAACATCCTAAAAAGCATTTGTTCTTCCAATATTTAGACATGACAGCTTGGTCAGGATGGCGAGATACATTTGGGAGACGCTTGGGTTGAAAATTTATGAAATTGTCCCGTATCAATAACTCAAAACTCTGAACTAATTTGAAGAAATAGGCAAAATTAAAGCAGATTTTTGCGCCTATTTAGTAATGGGAAACACAAGCAAATAATCAATACAAAGGCTTCACAACAATGAAAGTATTAGTCACTGGAACAGAAGGTTATCTTGGTTCTTTATTACCTCCTCTGTTAATGGAACGAGGACACGAAGTTTTAGGAGTAGATACAGGTTTCTATAAAGCTGGCTGGCTATTCAATGGTACTGATGTGACAGCCAAAACCCTAAATAAAGATATCCGCAACATTACACTTAAAGACTTACAAGATATTGACGCTATTGTTCACATGGCGGAACTGTCTAACGATCCCACTGGACAACTATCGCCTACCATCACCTACGACATCAATCATCACGGTTCAGTGCGCCTAGCTAAGTTAGCTAAAGAAGCGGGTATACGTCGCTTTGTATATATGTCTTCTTGTAGTGTTTACGGTGTAGCTACCGAGGGAGATGTTACAGAAGAATCTCCTGTAAATCCCCAAACAGCCTACGCAGAATGTAAAACCTTGGTAGAACGAGATGTCATGCAACTAGCTGATGATGATTTCTCTCCTACCTTTATGCGAAATGCTACAGCTTTTGGGGCTTCGCCGAGAATGCGGTTTGATATTGTTTTAAACAACCTAGCTGGCTTGGCGTGGACTAGCAAAGAAATCAAAATGACTAGCGATGGTACACCTTGGCGGCCGTTAGTTCATGCATTAGATATCTGCAAAGCAATTGTTTGTGCCTTGGAAGCACCTCGTGATATCGTACACAAGCAAATCTTTAACGTTGGGGATACTGCAAACAACTATCGAGTTAGAGAAATCGCAGAAATCATTGCAGATGTCTTCACAGGCTGTCAATTGTCTTTTGGCGATAACGGTGCAGACAACCGCAGCTACCGGGTATCTTTTGAGAAAATTAACAATATGCTACCCGGATTTAAGTGTGATTGGAATGCTCAATTAGGTGCCGAACAGCTATTTAAATTGTTCAGTCAAATAGATATGACTGAAGATACTTTCCTGTTCAGAGGATTTACAAGATTAAAGCAGTTAGAGTATCTAATTCGCACCCAGCAAATTGACAAAGACTTTTTCTGGCAAAAAAATTAGTACTTCTGTAAGAAATTCATAATTTCAGCAGGTATAGACCGTAAGCTGGCTGATTTACAATATCCCCGACTTTTTAAATAAGTCGGGGATATGAGCAAAAATCAAAAACCTTCGCTACTAGGTTTTTGATTATCTTTGGTATGGGATGAAATAACCCAATGTTTAGAGTTCTAAATTATAGCTAAAAAAGGGAAATTTTCCGGAAATATCCTCTCCGCAGAGAATTATCTTTTACCAGAATTTATTTTTCTAATGAATGAGCTTTTAAAGAAGCCAATGAATAAATTACTAACAATTGCTATTCCTACTTATAATCGAGCGGAATTATTAGATAAACAGTTAGCTTGGTTAGCTGAAGCTATAAAAGGTTTTGAATCCGATTGTGAAATTTTAGTTTCTGATAATTGTTCTACAGATAAAACTCCAGAGGTTGTAAAAAAGTGGCAAGCCACACTCAGCCATATCACCTTTAAGTCTCACCGCAATGCTGAAAACTTAGGCGTAATGAAAAATATTCTTTACTGCCTCAATGCTGCCACAACTAAATATGTTTGGACAATTGGTGATGACGATCCGATTCAAAACCGAGCTATTGCTTATGTCATCAACAAAATCAAGCAGCATGAATATTTATCATTATTATTTCTCAACTTTTCTGGACGCAATAAAATTACTAGTGAAGCAGTTCATCCACCAACAATAGTAGGTAATCGTTGGTTTGATGCTGATAGTGAAGATGGTAGTGGTGATGGTAAGGCAATATTTGAACATTGCTTTGCAAAAAGTGTTGGTGCAGTCATATTTCTTACAGCTACAATCTATCGTGCTGATTTAGTTAAAACGGCTCTGCAACGCTGGCCAAATGCGGCAAATAATTGGATATGTTTAGCATATTTAGCAGGTTATTGTGCCGCTAATGGCAGTGTGATTGTCACCAAAGAGACTTTTTTAGAATGTATTGTTGGTGTGAGTTATTGGCAGAAAGAGCCAAGGTCTGCACTATTAATGCAATACAAACATATACCTGAAGTTATTTTAAAACTAGAAGAGAGCGGATATTCTAAACAATTTTGTAAAAGAATGCTTTTGCAAAATGGTAAGGAAGCGGATTTAAGAGTATTTTTCGGTGCTTTAAGAAGATGGCCTGTATCTGCTGTGAAAACAGTTATTCCTTTTATAGCCTTACTAGGATTAGCAATGTTTGATGTCATAGCTATTAAAGAAGCGAGTATGGCAGAAACAGCAGAGATATGTACTCAACAAGTGCAAAAAAAAAGAGAATTAAACCTCTAAATTAATCTGAAATCAAAAAGGATTAGTATCATGTTGCAAACCATTAACCGCAAATTATCTGCGCTGTATTCTGACTTAGCTTGTGCCTTAGCTAGATGGAAACATAGGAAAAATCTACCATCATTGGCAGAATGCGATCGCGCTATTCTTAAGGCTCTCAAAAAGGATGGAGTATATGTTACAACCCTGGCTGATTTAGGGTTTAATTCTACTTCCGAATTACTCCAGGCTGCTGATCATCAATTATCCCAGATGGAAAAAGCCAATAACGACGAGCTAGACGAAAGGTGGCCCCAGATTTATACAGTTACAGACATTCCTGCAATCTCTGCTTGGGCTACAGAAAAACGGCTACTCAACATTATTGAAAATTACATCGGTCTTCCTATTAAATTTCATGGTGTGCATTTACGCAAAGATTTTCCTAGCGACCATCAATTTGGCACATTGCTTTGGCACAGCGATGCGGAAGACAGACGGATTATCAAAATTTTTCTTTCTCTGAAAGATGTAGATGAAAAAACAGGGCCTTTTGAATATATTCCCCGTTCTTTAACTTCTTTATTCAGGTGGCAATACTATTGGCTGTACTACAAGCTTTGGCAATCAAGCTATATGGGAATTGATGATGAAATTGTCAAAAAAGCCATTCCTCAAGCAGCTTGGAAATCTTGTAAGGGGCCAGCAGGTACAGTCATTTTTGCTGATACCAAAAATGTTTTACATCACGGAACTGTACGTACAGAAGAACGAGCAACATTGTTTTTCTGCTATACAGCTAATCCTCCCGAAAGACCAGAACTATGTACTCAATATTGGGATGATACATATCCCAGAATGGAGTTAAATTCTGCACTAGAAACCGTTTAAGTAACAAACTAATTGTCACAAATTAGCTAGTTATTTACTCCTAAATAAAAATTAATTCTGAGGTAAATTATGATTTTCATCAAAACTTCACTGAAAGACGCATTTATTGTTGAATTAGAAAAAAAGCAAGATAACCGTGGTTTCTTTGCTCGTTCTTTTTGCGCGCAAGAGTTTGTTACCCACGGCTTAAAATCTATAGTTGCTCAATGTAATGTGTCGTATAACTACAAAAAGGGGACATTGCGAGGGATGCATTATCAATTAGCGCCAGCAGCCGAAACTAAATTAATTCGCTGTACTAAAGGCGCTATCTATGACGTAATTATTGATATGCGTCCTGACTCTCCCACCTTTTTATCTCATATTGGTGTGGAACTGACTGCCGATAACCACCGCGCTTTATATGTACCAGAACTGTTTGCCCACGGCTATCAAGCGCTGACAGATGATGCTGAAGTTGTCTATCAAGTTGGTGAATTTTACACACCAGGTTATGAGCGTGGTTTACGTTATGATGACCCATTCTTTAACATTGAATGGCCTTTAGAAGTCACAGAAATTTCTGAGAAAGATTTAAATTGGCCTTTATTAAGCATGATGCCCGTTGGTGGAGTAGAAATAGAGGCTAAAGTTTAGTAGTTTGCCAACCCAAAAATGTTAGGTGGAGGTTGGGTAAAGGTTAAAGGGAAAAGGGTAAGGGACAAATACCTTTCTCCTTTACCCTTTCCCCCGCCAATTGCCTTGGCTTACTACTCAAGGTTAGGGAAAAAGGGAACAGCGGAAGAGATTTTTAACAATTATTGTGTATGTAGGAATTACAAAATGATTATTATAGACCGCGCTTTAGAAGCCCGCGCAGCTTTAGGTAGACCCATCAAAGTGGGGATGATTGGTGCAGGCTTTATGGGTAGAGGTATTGCTAACCAAATTATTAATTCTGTGCCAGGAATGGAGTTAGTTGCTATCTCCAACCGCCAAATTGATGCAGCCAAGCGAGCTTATTTAGAAGCAGGTATCGAAGATATTCAAGTGGTGACCAATATCACCGATATGGAAGATGCGATCGCTCAGGGTAAATATGCAGTCACAGAGGATGCAGAGTTACTGACTCGTGCTGATGGGATCGAGGCTTTAATCGAAGTTACCGGTGCAGTCGAATTTGGCGCACATATCGTCATGAGTGCGATCGCACATCACAAACACGTGATTATGATGAATGCTGAACTCGATGGCACCATTGGCCCTATCCTCAAGGTCTATGCAGACAAAGCTGGTGTGATTCTCAGCGCTTGCGATGGCGATCAGCCAGGGGTAGAAATGAACCTCTACCGCTTTGTAAAGAGCATTGGTTTGACTCCCCTATTGTGCGGTAACATCAAGGGCTTACAAGACCCCTATCGCAATCCCACCACTCAAGAAGCCTTCGCTAAACGTTGGGGTCAAAAAGCCCACATGGTAACTAGCTTTGCTGATGGGAGCAAAATTTCCTTTGAGCAAGCGATCGTCGCCAACGCTACCGGGATGAAGGTTGCGAAACGGGGAATGCTGGGATATGACTTCACAGGTCATGTAGATGAAATGACCAATATGTATGATGTAGAGCAGCTGAAGGAATTGGGCGGTATTGTTGATTATGTTGTTGGTGCTAAACCAGGCCCAGGGGTATTTGTATTTGCGACCCACGACGATCCCAAACAACGCCACTATCTCAACTTGTACAAACTCGGTGAAGGCCCACTTTACAGCTTCTATACTCCTTATCACCTCTGCCATTTTGAAGTTCCTCTCTCGGTAGCCCGTGCGGTTCTCTTCCAAGATGCTGTGATGGCTCCCTTGGGTGGCCCGATAGTAGATGTAGTCACCACCGCTAAAATTGATTTAAAAGCCGGAGAAACCTTAGATGGTATCGGCTACTACATGACCTACGGACAATGCGAAAATTCTGCGATCGCACAACAGCAAAACCTCCTACCAATGGGATTAGCTGAAGGATGTCGCCTCAAACGCGATATTCCCAAGGATCAAGTGCTAACTTACGACGATATAGAATTACCCGCAGATAGACTTTGCGATAAATTAAGAGCCGAACAAAACGCTTATTTTGCCACAGAAAAAGCTCTCGTAGCTGTCGGTTAAATTCAGTGTGTAGTCAGGAATTTATTCTTTTCACTATTAAATTCCTGACTACGTACCAACATCTTTTTCTACTATTCCTTAGCGTCCTTAGCATCCTATTTATAAGGCGCTACTGGAAACCTGTTTAATTTCAACTCCATCTTCTGAGATTACAAATAATTAAGCTTATTAGAGGTTGTTTTAAAAGTGGTTCGCTGTGAATTTAAGCACTTCTCAAGTGCCAATATTCCCCTTGAAAAAGCGGATTTATCAGCATATAAGAGACTTCCAACAAATAAATTATTCCATCTTGTGGGGCGGGCATTTTGCCCGCCACATAAACGGGCCGGACAAGATGTCCACCCCACAATAGATGCTGGGATATTTTTTTATTTGGAAGTCCCTAAAATTATTTGATAAATTACTAAATCTTTTTAAAACATCCTCTTAATTACGAATTACGAATTACGAACTAAGAATTACTATTACTTGCTGGGAAGTATTCAAGCAAACCTTAAAGAAACTGGAGATTGAACTAATGAAAATTGCTCTAGTCCATGATTACTTAACCCAGCGCGGTGGAGCAGAGCGCGTGTTTGAATTGCTTTGTAAGCGCTACCCTGAAGCTGATATTTACACCTCTGTTTACAATCATCAAAAAACTATAGATTTAAGTGAGCGTGTAGTTAATACAACTTTTTTACAGAAAATTCCCGGTGCAGTCAAAAATTTTCGCTTGATGGCTCCTTTTTATTTTTCTGCTTTTCGCGCTTTAAATTTACAAGACTACGACTTAATTATCAGTAGTAGTACGAGCTTTGCGAAAGCAGTCAGAAAAAAACCCCAAGCGCTACATATTTGCTTTTGCCATAATGTTACGCGTTTCTTGTGGGATACAGAAACTTATTTAAGGGAATACGGTGATTATCGCTATTTTGCACCGTTACTAGAAAGAATATTCCAAGTCATGAGAAAGGTAGATTTGGAATATGCACAGGAACCGGACTTATATATTGCTAATTCTAGTATTGTGGCTCGGCGCATTCAGGATATTTATCAAAAGCAAGCTATTGTCATTAATTATCCCATTGATACCAGTAACTTCATTTTCTCAGATCAGAAAGAAGAATATTATTTGGCATCTGCGAGGATGATCAGTTATAAACGTTTAGATATAATAATTGAAGCTTTTAATTGGCTAGGGTGGCGTTTATTAATCTCAGGCGATGGGCCAGAACAAGCGCGGTTAAAATCCAAAGCGTTAGATAATATTCAGTTCTTAGGACACGTCAGCGATGCAAAACGTAAAGACTTATTTTCTAAAGCTAAGTCTGTGATAGTTGCGGCTTTAGAAGATTATGGATTGGTTCCAGTGGAGGCTAATGCTAGTGGTACTCCAGTTATTGCTTATGGAGCAGGTGGTGTTTTAGATACTCAAGTTCCCAGAAAAACAGGAGTCTTTTTTAAGAGACAAACACCAGAATCTTTACAAACTGCATTACTAGAAGCTGGTGAAATAACTTGGGATTACCAAAACATTCGGAATCATGCAGTGACAAATTTTTCAGAAACAGCCTTCTTTAGTAAAGTCGAACAAATTATTGACCAGGCTTGGAGAGTGCATCAATCAAGTAATTTGTTAGCTTAAGGATAATAAAAGTGGTTCAAACTAGTCTTAATCCGAGTTTCAATCCCAATCCGCATACACCTCCCGAAAATGAAGCAGGTTACGGACAGATGTTGGCCGTAATGCTACGCAGATTTCCCTGGTTTGTTCTTGTATTTTTCACTTCCGTTACTTTTGCTGGTTTTATCACTACAAAAACCAAGCCTACCTACAAAAGTTCTATGCAGTTGTTGGTAGAACCTAATTATCAAGTTAAACAAGGAACAGCAACTCCAGAAAATCAATTTACTGAACCTACTATTGAAATAGACACAGCAACCCAACTCAACATCATGAAGAGTTCTGGACTGTTGCAAAAGGCTGTTGATAAAGTTCAACAAGACTATCCAGACTTAACTGTTGATGATGTTAAGAATGCTTTGGTTTTGAACCAAATTAAAACCAAAGAAGATAATGTCTTAACGAAAATTTTTCAGGTTGAATATAGCGATCGCGATGCAGAAAAAACCCAAAAAGTTCTGAGCGCGATTCGCCAGGTGTATTTGGAATATAACAAACAGCAGCAAGATTCCCGTTTACAGAAAGGGCTGCAAGTTATTAGAGAGCAATTAAAAAAAGCTAGTGATGAAGTTAATGCTTCTGAAACTAATCTGCAACGATTTCGCAGAACTCAGAATTTAATCGATCCGGAAACACAAGCAAAAGCGCTAGAAGACGCTTTGAATAAACTTGAAGAAGAACGACGTACTACTCGTTCTCAATATCAAGAAGCTTTGGCGCGTCAACAATCTTTGCAAGCCCAACTTAATCGTTCACCACAAAATGCTTTGGTTTCTTCGCGTTTGAGTCAGTCTACTCGCTATCAAGGTTTACTCAACGAGATTCAAAAAACAGAACTGGCCCTATCACAAGAACGCTTACGGTTCACAGATGAAACTCCTAGCGTGCAAAAGTTGCAAGCACAACTAGAAGGACAGAAGGAATTATTGCAACAAGAGGTGAGCAGAACTTTAGGCGGCTTACCTGCTAGTGCTGTTGCAGATAGTGGAAATCTCCTAGAACAAGGACAACTCGGGCAAATTGACCTTAATCTTGCTGGTCAGCTAGTAGAAACACAAACAAATATTGTTTCTTTAGCAGCGCGCGATCAAACTTTGGCTCAGAAAGAGAATGACTTGCGTTTCCAACTCAAACGCTTTCCGCCTTTGTTGGCTTATTACAATCGCATATTACCGCAACTGCAATTTAGTCGTGAAAGGTTAGAGCAGTTGTTGAGAGCTGAACAGCAAGTGCGTCAAGAACTTTCTAAAGGCGGATTTAATTGGGAAGTGGTTGAAGAACCCCAAAAGGGTACATTAATGGGCCCCAACTTGCAGCAAAACTTGTTGTTGGGTGCAGTGGTTGGCTTAATGTTGGGAGGTATTGCTACTTTTGTACGAGAAGCCTCTGACGATGCTGTTCATACTACTGCTGAGTTAGAGAAGCACGCAGCTCTACCATTGTTAGGTATTACTCCCAAGTTACCCCCTGTTAAACCTAGAGAGTCAGTAATTAAGTTGCCTTTTGGTAAACCAGAAGAGCTTGCACCTTGGACAGTTCAAGTATTACAGTCTCCTCCTAGTTGGGAATCGCTAGACCTAATTTATAAAAATATTGAACTGCTCAATACTGTTACCAGTTTGAAATCATTAATGATTACCTCGGCTTTACCCGATGAGGGTAAGTCCGCTTTGGCGTTAGGTTTGGCAATGAGTGCGGCGCGGTTACACAAAAAGGTACTATTGATTGATGCTAATTTGCGTGAACCAAGCTTACACAATCAACTCAATCTGCCCAACGATCAAGGGCTTTCCACTCTCCTCACTAGTGAAGGCTCTATACCCAACCAAATGAGTATTCAATACTCAGGTTCATCCTACATCGATATTTTGACAGCTGGGCCCACACCGGCTGATGCAGCTAATCTCTTGAGTTCGCCACGGATGACACAATTAATGGCAACTTTTGAAGAGAACTATGATTTGGTACTGGTAGATGGTTCTCCTGTCCTCGGCTTGGTAGATGCGATGTTGACTGCATCATCTTGTCGTAGTGTTGTGATGTTGGCAAGCATTGGTAGAGTAACTCGCAGCCAAATGGCTCAAGCTACAGCGATGTTGAGCAAGTTAAATCTGATTGGAGTCGTAGCAAATGGAGCCTCCAACGCTGACAGCACATACGTACCTTATACAAAGCCACAAAGATTTGCGCTGCAACAAGCTATGGAAAAATACAGCTCTTCTCGTTTGAGTGAAACAGGTTCTCGTAGGGAAAGAGGATAAGGAATCACGCAAAAATTGGTTTTGGGGAAAAGGTTAAAGATTAAGGGTTAAAGGTTTTTTCTTTCCCTTTTCCCATTCCCCTTTTTCCCCTTAACCGACAAGTATTGGCTAGAGTGGTGTATTTCATCTAGTGAAAACCACTATAGGCGTTGTTCATTAGCTGCAGTCTCAGCAGATTTTAAGGCACAACATTGTTGTGCCTTAATGTTTGGGGAAATTTGTCATGAAAACTATTCTCTAATTTACAAAAACTTAATAATTCTCTGGAAAAAGTAAATACTTTATCAAGAATACATAAAGAATTTCTCTGACCAAGATTTATTCCAAAAGAGTCTTCTATCCTAGATATCACAGCCGTTTAAAAATAGCTAAAAAGTAGGCTGAGACTGATTTTGACAGACTAATCGCATCATTAAGTTGGTGAGAGTAAAATCCTGTTTTCTCACATCTCAAATCAGATAAATTTCAGCAAAGAATTTTGATTAACGCTTTGATATCAGGTCAAGAATCTACTTCTCTACATATCTCATGACCTATGACTATCTCAATAATTCCATCTCTACAGAATCCCTACAAGCTAACTGAGGAACGTCAACCAAATCCCAACTCTCCATACTGTACATTGTTATGGCGGCGGGGTCAGTTGTTGGTAAAGTCTCCTAAATATATCAAACAGCCATATCTGCCTTCTTTAGATGACAAACAATGGTTAGTCGAGTGCTTAAAACATTCCCCAGTAAAGTTGGTGAGTATTGATGCCAAGCTAAGTGAGGATTTGTTGCGGTTTTGGGCGGAAGCTTGTGCAGCAGCTAATAAGCCAATTTTTCTGCGCTTTCCCTCTGGGAATCAACCGCTAAAAAAAGCTCATCCTGTTGTCAGACTATGGAAGCAGCTGTTTGATTGGGTTTTGGCTTTTGTGTTGCTAGTCGTGCTAAGTCCAGTTATGCTGGGACTGGTTTTGTTGATGCAGATTGATTCACCAGGGCCAGTGTTCGCGCGGGAATGGTTGGTGGGGGAGCGTGGTAAGCTTTTTCCAGCCATCAAGTTACGGACAACTGAGGCGCGCAACGTCACACCATTGCGGCGTTGGCTGAGTAAATCTGGTTTGCATAACTTTCCGCAGTTGTTGAATGTATTGCAAGGTGACAGAGGTTTAGTGCAATCACATTGTTGGACTTTGGCAGATGCGGTGCAGTTCACTTCTTCTAAACAACGAAATCTCAATGCAGCACCAGAAACGGCTGGTTCATGGCAGGTAGAAGCCACGTTGAAGCCGGCTGAATCTTAAAACTCACATGAAAAACGCTGCATTATAGATTTTTGGTTTTATGAATCAACAACCCCAAAGTTGCTCACAACTTTGGTGGTTAAAAATACAAATTATTTGCTGAATTTAACGAGATGCAATATGAAAACTGCTATATGTACTGTTTTTGAAAAAGACTACCATTATGGTGTCGGGGCTTTGGCTAATTCCCTATATCATCATGGGTTTCGCGGGGTGATTTGGGCTGGGTATCGCGGAAATTTACCACCTTGGGCGAAGTCAGTTAAAGCTGGTAAGGGCTATCAAGAATTGGCGATCGCAGATGGTTGTGCTATTCGGTTTGTAAAACTAGATACCCGCAAACACTTTGGCTTTTATAAGCCTGATTTTATGAATTTATTATGGGAAAGTTACTGCCCAGATGTAGAAGCACTATTTTACTTTGACCCTGATATCGTCAATAAATGTAGTTGGGATTTTTACGAAAAGTGGGTGAGTCGGGGAATTGCGCTGTGTGGCGATTCTTGGTATCACGTTCCCGCAAATCATCCTCGACGGTTAGCATGGAAAGAATTTGCGGAAAGTAACGGCTTAGTTTGCGATCACCAATTAGATTATCACTTCAATAGTGGCTTTATTGGTGTGAATAAAAGCTGTCAATCTATTCTTGGACTTTGGCAGAAACTGATAGAACTGGGTGAGATGGCTGGACACTCAGATTTACAAGATTTATATGGCGATAAATCTTTTGGTCATTATCCCTATCTTTATGGCGATCAGACTTACCTGAACTTAGCACTGATGGTATCGAATTTACCTCTAAGTACAGTAGGGCCTGATGGGATGGATTTTATTCCTGGCGGCACTATTATGTCTCATGCCATCGTACCAAGTGTGAAGCCTTGGCGGAAGAAATTGATTATTAGTGCTCTTCAAGGTAGCCGTCCTAGCATTACAGATAAATTGTTTTGGCGGCATAGTCAAACACCAATTCAAATGTATTCTTCTGTCAAACTTCTGCAACAAAAATTTGCCATTCTTTGTGGCTCGGCTATTGGTCGCTTCATCTATCGCCATCCTATTTAAGACCCGGCAATTAACTTAAGTGCTTGGTCTGTTGTTTAATTGAAAGCTTTGTCAAAAATTTATGTATTTTAATCTTCCACAGTCAACTCGTAGATTCATCAAAACTAGTAGCTTTTGGCAAAATCATTATTTGATTCTACGAGAGTTCAAAAAATTCCCTCGACTTGCTACATTAGCGATTATTTTATCGCTCTGTGCTGTTACATTTGAGGGGTTTGGACTGGGTTTTTTATTAGCATTTTTGCAGAGCTTAACTACTCCTGATGCTGAACCCATAAAAACTGGATTTCAATGGTTTGATGTCGTAATTTTAGATATTAATGGTTCTCCCAATGAAAGATTGTACAGAGTATCGATTTTAATTGTAGTTATAACTTTTATCCGCGCTTCGTTTAATTACCTCGCACAGCTTTGCATTCAACTGAGCGAAGTAAATTTAGTAGACAATCTCAGAAAACAGATATTTGAGCAGTTACAAGCACAAGAACTCAAATATTTTGCTAAGAAAAGTTCTGGTGAATTGATTAATAGTCTCACCAATGAAATGGAGAGGATTAGGCAGATTTTTGGCGGTGTGGCTTTTGTCATTACTAGATTATTAACAATTGCCGTCTATGCTCTCTCGCTATTTTTAATTTCTTGGCAACTTTCTATTATTTCTGTTTTACTGTTTAGTCTCTTGGCTGTGGGGCTAACAACTCTGAATAGAAATGTGCGGGAACGGAGTTTTGGCGTTACTAAAGCTAACGATAAATTTACTGCAAGAGCGCTAGAATTTCTGGAAGGTATCCGGACTATTCATGCATTTTCTACCATCGATTTTGAACGGCGACGGTATTACAAAGCTAGTCAAAATATAGTCACTACTTGGAAATCAGTTTATTGGCTGTCTTTATCAGTGAGACCAATTACTGAGAGTGCTGCCACATTAATTCTTGTGATGATGATTATTGTGGCATTAACAACTGGCTTAATGAAGGTGGCTTCATTGTTGACATTCTTCTTTATCCTGTTCCGCTTGGTGCCAATGATTCAAGATTTGAATGGCGTAGTAGCTTTTTTAAATACCCAAGCGGGGGCAGTCGAAAATATTAAACAGTTGTTGACACCAGAAGATAAAGACTATTTTCAAAATGGTAAAATTCAATTCCCTGGATTAAAACAAGGAATTGATATAGTATCTGTAGATTTTGGTTATGAGCCTAATAATTTAGTGCTACATAATATTACCCTGAGCATGGAACAGGGACAGATGATTGCCTTAGTAGGAGAAACTGGTGGTGGTAAAAGTACCCTGGCTGATTTAATTCCTAGATTTCACGATCCAGTACAAGGACAAATTCTCATCGATGGCGTTGATTTGCGAGATTTTGATATAGACTCGCTACGTCGCAAAATGGCGATAGTCAGCCAGAAAACATTTATCTTCAACACTTCCATTCGCAACAATATTGCTTACGGTACTCCTAATGCTACCGATGAGGAAATCCGCGAAGCAGCACGTCAAGCCCATGCACTAGAATTTATCGAAAAATTACCTGGGGGCTTTAACACAATTTTAGGTGCGGACGGCATTCAACTATCTGGTGGACAACAACAACGAATTGCGATCGCGCGTGCTTTAGTACGCAAACCCGAAATTTTGATATTAGATGAAGCCACCAGTGCTTTAGATGCAATTACACAGCAGACAATTCAAGAGTTTTTAGAAAGCTATGCTGTAGGACGCACAGTAATTGTAATTGCTCACCGTCTCTCTACTATTGCTCAAGCTGATAAGGTTGTCGTCCTCGAAAAAGGACGCATCGTGGAACAGGGTAAGTATCAAGAATTACTTGAACTTCAAGGTCAACTGTGGAAATATCACCAGACACATTATCAGATGGGAAATAGCTGATTGGGGACTGGGGACTAGGGATTGGGGATTGGGGATTGGGGATTGGGAGAATTCAAAATTCATGCATTATGTCTTTTCTCCCTTCCCTTTTACAGACGCGATGAATCGCGTCTCTACAAATTTTGTACGATGAATCGCGTCTCTGCGTCTCTTATTTAAACTCAACTACTGTAATAAATATTATGTCTAACAATTCTGAAGTAGTACAACCACTGGTTAGCGTAATTATTCCTACTTATAATCGACCACAGTATCTCAAACAAGCGATCGCTAGTGCAGTCAGGCAGACTTACCAAAATCTGGAGATTATTGTTTCTGATAATTGTAGCCCCGAAAATCCTCAAGGAATTGTGGAATCTTTTGGTGATTCACGTATCAAATTCGTGCGACATCCAGAAAATATTGGGATGTTTAGTAATCAGATGTATGGCTTTAAGATAGCGCGTGGTAAATATGTTGCTAGCCTCCATGATGATGATTTATGGCACGAAGATTTTTTAGCTAAACTTGTGCCCATATTAGAAGCACATTCAGAATTAATTATTGCTTTTAGCGATCAATATATCATTGATGCTCTTGGCAATATTAATTATTCTGGTACGGAAGCAAATACCCGTGGTTTTAAGCGCGACACACTAGAACAAGGAATATATAAAGCTTTTTATAAAATGGGTTTACTTTATAAAAGTATCCCCACTGCTGCAGCTTGTGTATTTCGAGCTAATCTCATGAATTGGGATAATATTCCCCCCCAAGTTGGCGGTTTATGGGATGTATATTTAAGCTACATTTGCGCTACATCTGGTTATGCAGCTTACTATTATCCTGAAAGATTGACTTATTATCGTGCCCATGAGCAAACTGATACAATGCTCAGTGGTCATCGCAATGCTGAGGCAAAAATTCGCAAGGCTAAAAGCGAATTGTTCTGTTATCAAGTTTTTATGGAAGACCCTCGTCTTGAAGAGTTTAAGTCCTACTTCCAAAAGCAATGGTTAGAAGCTAATACCACTTTGGGAATAGGTTTACTGCGAAATCAGCAAGTATTAGAAGCGCGTTCTTATTTTTGGCAAGCACTAAGCAAACAGAAGTTTAATCTGCGAACTATCGCAGCATTAACTCTGAGTTTTATTCCCCAACCTCTAGCTACGAAATTCTTCGATTTACTTAAGTTTTACATTGAGTGGGTTAGTTGTAAAAAAAATAAATTTGCTAAAAAAATCAACTCTCTGAAAAAAAATATCATAGATATTAATCTACCTCAATCCATCAATTAACTGCTTGTGGGTTAAGGGAAAAAAGGAGAATTGGAAAAGGGAAAGAAAAGACTTTTAACCCTTAACCTTTAACCTTTTCCCCTTAATCAATTTTAAGTTCAAAACGCTATCCCTTGTAGTATTGAACTGGATTCAGCTATTTAGGTGCGTATATAAGTTAATCGCCGCAGGAGGTGGTGTGTGAAAATTTGTATTGTGACTCACAAATTGAAAAAAGGTGATGGACAAGGTCGAGTTAACTATGAAGTTGCGAAAGAAGTTATTCGTCGTGGTCATCAACTAACATTATTAGCTAGTGAAGTAGCACCAGAACTACAAAATAATAGTTTAGTTAATTGGGTAGAAATTTCAGTTCAAAAATTCCCAACAGAATTTATTCGGAATTTGGTATTCGCCAAAAAAAGTGCAGATTGGTTAAACAAACATCGCGCTGAATTTGATTTAGTCAAAGTTAATGGTGCGATTACAACAACCTCTGCGGATGTGAATGCTGTACATTTTGTTCACAGTTCTTGGTTGCGATCGCCTGTGCATATTTCTCGCACTCGGCGCGATGCCTATGGTTTGTACCAGTGGCTTTATACTGCCTTAAATGCCCAATGGGAAAAACAGGCTTTCCAGCAAGCGAAAGTGGTTGTGGCGGTATCCGAGAAAGTAGCGCAGGAATTAGTCAATATTGGCGTACCGCGATCGCAAATTCAGGTAATTGTCAATGGCGTGGATTTAACAGAGTTTACCCCTGGGATCAGCAGTCGCCAAAGTTGGAATTTACCCGAAAATGTGCCTCTAGCGCTGTTTGCTGGCGATATTCGCACCACCAGAAAGAACTTAGATACAGTTCTCTATGCCTTAGCCAAGGTTCCTGATTTACATCTGGCGGTTGTGGGTGACACTGAAGGTAGCCCTTTTCCGCAGCTAGCAGCATCTTTAGGGTTAAGTGAACGAGTACATTTTTTAGGCTATCGGCGTGATATAGCCGCTATTATGCGGGCTGTGGATTTATTTGTATTTCCTTCCCGTTATGAAGCTTGCACCCTCGTATTATTAGAAGCCCTCGCTTCTGGGCTACCAGTTATTACCGCCACCGCCACCGGAGGTGCAGAACTGGTGACACCAGAATGCGGAGTGGTTTTGTCAAATACCGATGACATTGAGGCTTTAGCCGCAGCACTGTCATCTTTAATCTGCGATCGCCCTTTGATGCAGCAAATGGGTAAAGCAGCACGTTCTCTTGCTGAACAATATAGCTGGATGACGATGGCACAAAATTACGTGGATCTATTTGAGGATTTAAAAGCAAATTCTACCTTTTTGGGCATGGGGCATGGGGCAAAGGGCATGGAGAAGAGTTTTTTTGCGTCACAGAAGCGGGCGACTATCTCTAATCAATCGCCAGAAAATGCAGATTCCCGCCAACTTTCCATGAAAAACACTGTTCTTATCCCCACTTATCGCCGTCCTCTAGATTTGTCTCGTTGTCTTTTAGCATTACAGGCGCAAACTAAACCAGTCGATCAAGTAATCGTCGTTGTTCGTGATACAGATCAGGAAACTTGGCAATTTCTCGCGGATTTTCCTACCGATAAACTGCCACTACAAACAGTTACAGTTAGCGTACCTGGAGTAGTAGCAGCCTTAAACGCCGGACTCGCCGCAGTTGAGGGTGACATTGTTTCGATTACCGATGATGATGCAGCCCCCCATCCTAATTGGTTAGAGAAAATCAACGCGCATTTTCTGGCAGATAGCCGTATTGCTGGCGTTGGTGGGCGTGATTGGATCTATCAACGTAACAAACTGGAAGAAGGTTCTCACCAGGTAGTTGGAAAATTACAGTGGTTTGGACGGGTGATTGGTAACCATCACTTAGGAGTGGGAGAAGCGCGGGAAGTTGATGTTCTTAAAGGCGTGAACATGAGTTTTCGTCACGCTGCGATCGCGCAGTTGCATTTTGATGAAAGAATGCGTGGTACAGGCGCACAAGTCCATTTTGAAATGGCGTTTACCTTCGCCTTAAAACGCGCTGGTTGGAAGCTAATTTACGATCCCCAAGTGGCAGTCGATCATTATCCTGCACAACGTTTTGATGAAGACCAACGCCATAATTTTAATCAAATTGCCTTTATTAATTTAGTCCATAATGAAACTTTAGTTTTATTAGATCATCTGCCACCGTTACGTCGTGCAGTGTTTTTATTATGGGCAATATTTATAGGCACAAGGGATAGTTTGGGCTTTGTGCAATGGTTGAGATTGTTACCTAGCCAAGGACAATTAGCAGGTAAAAAATTCCTGGCTTCTTTGCGTGGGCGCTGGTTAGGTTGGCAAACACATCAACAATTCAAAATTCAAAATCCAAACTTCAAAAATAAATTTGTTGTGTTTTGAGTAAATTAGCTCTCTTTCTTCGTTATCTTCGCGTCTTCTCTGCGAGACGCTACGCGAATGCGGTTCGTTAAAAAGTATTAATAAATATCACGCAAAAGCGCAAAGAATAAATTTCAATTTTCTGTACTCAAATCAATACAAATCCAAAATTGAATGTCTTCTCAACAGAAACAAATACTTTACAATCCTGTTTTGCAAGAAAACTTCTCGCCTCAAGACCGGGCTGCACAAGCTTGGATGGTAATCTTGGGTTACATATTGCTCACAGTAGTTTGTTATTTTACTGGTGCAGCAACGATGTTGCGGTTAGTTTTTCCGGCAACATCTTTATTAGTAGGTTTATTTCTTTATTTCCGCCATCCCATTCTCTATATTGGGTTTACTTGGTGGATTTGGTTTCTCACGCCTTTAGTTGCGCGGTTGGTAGATTACCGAGTTGGTTGGGACCCTACTCGTCAGATATTGATTGCACCTTATTTAGTGGTGTTTGTCACTATTGGCACTTTTATTAAATATTTGCCTAGCAGTGTCCGCCAAGGAGGTTTACCTTTTCTTTTGGCGTTTATTGGGGTATTTTATGGATTTTTAGTGGGTCTGATTTATAATGCCCCTGTGCCTGTAGCGCGTGGTCTTTTAGATTGGCTAAGTCCGATTATTTTCGCTTTTCATTTATTTATGAACTGGCGAGATTATCCGACTTACCGAGAGCAAATGCAGCGTGTATTTCTCTGGTGTGTGTTAATTACTGGTGCTTATGGTGTTTATCAATTTGTGGTAGCACCGGAATGGGATAGATATTGGTTAATCGAATCCAAAATGTTTACCAGTTCCGGAGATCCAGAACCTTTTGGGATGCGTGTCTGGAGTACTTTACACTCAGTTGGGCCTTTTGGTTCTGTAATGCAAGCTGGTCTATTATTGTTATTTACTAGAACTGGATTTTTAATTTTTCCTGCATCGGCTGTGGGTTATTTGTCCTTCTTATTAGCACAAGCACGTACTAATTGGGGCGGCTGGTTATTAGGCGTAATTATGATTTTAGGTTCAGTCAAAGCTAAAATTCAAATGCGCTTAATTACGATTATTGTGGTCATGGCAATATGTGTTGTTCCCTTAACCACAATTGAGCCAATTTCAGAGGTGGTAGCTACTCGGTTAGAAACTTTTTCTAATTTAGAAAATGACACCAGTTTTAAAGATAGATCTGGCAGTTATGATCGCAATTTGAGTATTGCGCTTTCTAATGTATTAGGTAACGGTTTAGGCAATATCTGGAAGGTCAATGAAAAAACCGGACAAATCGAAGTTTTTGTAATTGACAGTGGTGTTCTTGATATGTTTTTCACCTTGGGTTGGGCTGGGGCTATCTTTTATTTAGGTGGCTTAATTTTGACAATTATCAATGTGAGTAAGTACAAAGAAGGTCGCTTTGATAGTTTTGTCAGTGCTGCCCGTGCAATTGGAATCAGTGGTTGTTTTCAGTTAGTTATTGGTAGTGGGATGTTGAGTGTTGCTGGTATGATTTTATGGGGATTTCTCGCTATGTCTATGGCAGCACATAAATATTATCAGCAGCAAAGCAATTTGCAATATCTAATTATCAAGTATCCCGGCTCTATTCCACAAATAGGTAATTCTAATTAACTATTTTATTGCTCGATTCTGAAGTGGCTAGACGAGAAATACAAAGATTATCTGAGTAATTAGGTAATCTTTGTTATTTAATCATATTCTCATCAATCATACATCTATCCTATTTCAAGTAAATAAGGTATGCGCGTAAGGGCAAGGCAGTGTCTTGCCCTTACGATAATCTGCAAATTACCAATTTATAATCTGCTGTATAATTTAAATTATATTAGCTTTATAAAATACTTATTTAACTAAACTACAATTATAAGTTATACATTTTATTAAAAAATATTTCATTATTCTATTGCTGCTTTATCTAAGTGTGTTTATACTTGTAGTAGCTGGATATATCAAGCATATTCCAAGTTTATAGTAGTTCAGGAATCTGAGATAAATTCTATAGTGTAGCAATATTAAATTATAGATTTTTTTCCTAAATAATTGAGAATTACTATTGATTATCTTGGCTAATGAGTGATGGCAATTGAAAATTTATCGGGAAGGTAAAATCTATTTATCTGTAGAGTTATGCATTGATTTTTGAATACATAGATAATTTTGATATTGCTTGGCACTAAACTTGAGATCCACAGCAATTTCATTATAACTTTTCGCTTTATTGCGGCTGTATTAACGCCAAAATTACAACATTAAAACCTTCAGATTGTAAGTTACAGAATCTGATGAAGGAAAGCTTCCCACGACTCCAGCTTTCCTACAAATACCAAGACTATGGCAAAAAATCATCGGATTGCCATAGCTCCCATATCAAGTAAAAACTAGTATGAGTGGATAGACATTATGAAAGTGATTGCTATTATGCCACTGGCCGAACAAAGAGGTGGCGGGGAAATGATGTTTTGGGATTTGATGCAACAAGGACGGCAAGCTGGGATTGAATGGATAGCGGTATTTTTAGAAGATGGCCCAATGGTGGCACAAGTAAGCGCATTGGGTATTGATACCAGAGTAATTGCAAGCGGCCGTTTGCGAGAAGTTCACCGGATGATCAGTGCGGTGTTTCGTATCGCTATGTTGGCGAAACAAGAACGTGTAGATGCGATCGCCAATTGGATGTGGATTACTCATCTATATGGAGGGCTAGCTGCGATCGCAGCTGGTGTACCTGCTGTATGGTATCAGCTAGAAGTACCTAACGCTAAGTCTTGGTTGTTGCAATTGGCGACGTTATTACCAGCACGGGCGATTATCACTCTCTCGAAAGAGGGTAAGGAAGCACAGGCGAAGATTTGGCCTTATAGACCAACACACTTAGTATATCCGGGTGTGGCTTTAGACAGATTTGAGCCGACTGTTCTACCTGCGCCAATGGCAGCACGGTTAAAGTTGGGTTTACCGCTACACGGGCCTTTGATTGGGATTGTGGGACGTTTGCAACGATGGAAGGGAATGCATACTCTAGTAGATGCTATGCCACAAATATTGCAGAGATATCCTGATGCTAATTGTGTCATTGTTGGTGGTAAGCATGATTTAGAGGCTGATTATGAGGACTTGTTAACAGCACAAATAGCAGAATTGGGATTAAGCGATCGCGTGTTGATGGTGGGACTACAGCGCAATGTTCCTGAGTGGATGCAGGCGATGGATATCTTTATCCACGCTTCTGATAATGAACCTTTTGGGATTGTGATTATTGAGGCTATGGCCCTCGGTAAACCCGTGGTGGCTGGGAATGCTGGCGGCCCCACAGAAATCATTACAGATGGCGTAAATGGGCTGTTGACACCTTATGGTGATGCAGATGCATTAGCGATCGCAATTCTCCGCTATCTTGATGATCCAGAATTTAGCGATCGTGTTGGAGTTGCAGCACGACAACGGGCCTTAGATTTTTCCACGCAACGTTACGCCCAAAATTTTATTAATACAGTTCGTTATGCTGTTTCTCATGTGTCTCAAACCATCACAACGGTGAAGACAACTCCTTCAACTTTGAATTAAAAACTGAGCGTTGATACTTATTAGTATTAACTCCGCAAGAATCATATTTTGGGAGCATTTTATCGCTTTGTTTCTTATCCTCTAAATATTTGTTGTTTGCTCAATAGAACCACAATGAATATTTAAAGGATGCAGAGAAATTCACTTCTGTATTCAATACTTGTAGGTTAAAGGAAAAGGGTAAAAGGAAAGAGAGAAGGAAAAACACCTTTGGCTCATTCCCTTTACCCCAACTTGGTTTACCAGACTCAGCAGTCAGTGGTAATACTAGAAAACTGTATCGTTAAATATGAAATTTTTAACAAGCGGATAATTTTTCTCTGCTGAAAGTAACAGCCTAAAATTCAGCTTCTGGGTATTTTGATTTAACGTAAATTCTTTATAGAATCAGGCTTTTAGGCTATTTAGGGGAAGACAAAATTTTATATACATATTTAGGTTAAAAAAACTAGCTACTTAACCATTTATTTATAGAACTCCTCTTTTTTAGAGCCTATTTAAAGATATTACTGAGAATTTTATTAAATTCATTACATTGTGCTTTAATAGCTAAAATAAGTGTTTCCTGTTTGATTCTCATGAGTTCAGCCCATCATCAAAGCTTTTGATGTATCAATCTTATTTAGGTTATTTATGTTGAACAAAGAATATTTTTGTTAATTTTATGCCCAAACAATATGGGTAATAACTGACAATAATTTTGAGATGATGATGGAGAATTAGCAGAATATTAGTAGAGTGTTGTTATTAACATTCAACTAAGCTGATATTTGGCAGATATCGGTCAAATTTAATTCGCTTTTGATCAAAATCTTTTCCGAAACAGGGATGAGGATAAACCTAGAATTTCCCACACCAGTACTTGCCTAGCAGAACCTTAAAGGTAAGCAAATTTAGGATATCCGCTATTATAAATCACAAATTGTTAACAATGATTTAATAAAATAATTGTAGTTATGACTAATAAAAATTCTAAATCTTCTCAAAAATCTAAAAGTTTTGAAAAGTTGGATTCCTCGGGCCAGCGTAAAGGTAAAAATCAGACTACAGATAAATGCGAACCAGTATTGGCAGATTTATCTCTGAGTCAAAAAATATCTGATAAATCTTTATTTGTAGGTGATGAGGTCTCTTTTACCCTGACTTTGAATAATAGCGGCCCAGTTAATGCTACAGGGGTGAAAATTCAAGATTTACTACCTTCTGGTTTTAGCTTCATTGGTGCTAAGGCTAGTGTGGGAACTTATGACAGCACAACTGGAATTTGGGATGTTGGTTGTATTAAGTCAGGCTGTAAAGTCACCCTGACGCTGAAAGCCACAGTTTTGAATGCCACTGATGCGGCTGCTTATACTAATGTGGCAGAAATTATTGCCGCCGATCAAAAAGATCCAGATTCAGTTGTGAATAATGGCAACCCCAGAGAAGATGACTATAGTAGTGCCACTTTATGTGTAGTTAAGCAGGCAGATTTATCTCTAAGTCAAAAAATATCTGATAAATCTTTATTTGTAGGTGATGAGGTTACTTTCACCCTAACGTTAAAAAATAGCGGCCCAGCCAATGCGACAGGGGTAAAAATTCAAGATTTACTACCCTCTGGTTTTAGCTTCATCAATGCTAAGGCTAGTGTAGGGAATTATGACAGCACAACTGGAATTTGGGATGTTGGTTCTATCAAATCAGGGCGTAATGTTACCCTGACGCTGAAAGCCACAGTTTTGAATGCTACTGATGCAGCTGCCTATACTAATGTGGCGGAAATTGTTGCTGCTGATCAACCAGATCCAGATTCAGTGGTAAATAATGGCAACCCTAGAGAAGATGACTACAGCAGTGCCACTTTATATGTAGTTAAGCAAGCTGATTTATCTCTGAGTCAAACAATATCTAATGAATCTTTATTTGTAGGTGATGAAGTTACTTTCACCGTAACTTTGAATAATAGCGGCCCAGCCAATGCGACAGGGGTAAAAATTCAAGACTTACTACCTTCTGGTTTTAGCTTCCTTGGTGCTGACGCTGGTGTGGGAACTTATGACATTACAACTGGAATTTGGAATGTCGGTTCTATCAAATCAGGCGATAATGTTACCCTGACGCTGAAAGCCAAAGTTGTGAATGCTGCTGATGGGGCTGCTTATACTAATGTGGCGGAAATTGTTGCCGCCGATCAAGAAGATCCAGATTCAGTTGTGAATAATGGTGATCCTACAGAAGATGATTACAGCAGTATCCTGGCACCTGTAGCTAACCTATCTGTAGAGAAAGAATTTACCCTAGTTAATCAACAATCCTTTAGCAGTCTGAAACAATCTGTTGATTACAACAACGATGGTAAAGCAGATCAAGTGATTGCGCTGCCTGGGGATGAAGTGACATTTACAATTACCGTCAGCAATAAGGGTTTTGGTGATGCCACAGGCGTGCAAATTGTTGATGACCTCAGGCAGAAATTGCCCATTGGTTTAGATTTTATCAGTTTTGCTGATCTCGATGGTGGTACTAGCATTGACACAGACAATAATGCTCAAACTCTAGAGGTGTTGTTTGACAATATTGCAGCTGGAGAAACTAAAACTATTACCGTCAATGCTAAAGTTAGTACCGAAAATATTACATCTATAAATTTAACAGGCAGATTAGGCACAATTAACCCTAACACAGGTGATATCAATCCAGCTTTGCCTGAATATTATGAAACACCTTTTAATGGGGTCTTTTTCCTCAATTACAATGTGCAAAAAAGCAACGGAGACGATAGGGTAGAATTTGGCTTTTTAAATATTCAAAATCAAGCCGAAGTTGTGGCAGTCAATGGTAAAACACTGAATCCCGGTACAATTGCAGCTAGTAGTAGGTTAGATGTTTCCACATATAAACTTGAAGGCACTTTAAATAACCAACAGCCATTTAGAGTGTTTTCGGTGGAGAATTTCAATAACCCCAACAATACTAACGCCTCCTTCTTCTTTAATCCCGATCCTATTAGTGGTTCTGTTAGTGTTGGCTATCCTTACCAAAATCAATCCGAATTTTTACAACCAGGCCAGATTGGTATTGCGGGATTTGAGGCAGATTGGGCAAAAAGTACAGATCCGCAATATTTAGCTAATTTAGCAGTTTGGAATGGGTTAGGGGCTGATGGCAGTTTAACTACTGCTGGTGAAACTACAACTGCAGATGAACAAGCTGTAATCAATGCTTTGGTTGATTTTATCGCCGATAGTGTTTATAGTCGCGATCGCTTTAATAAGGGCTCATTTACCTTTAATAACGGCACCCAAATAGAAAACCTGAACTTTCAAGCAGGTCAATATTCTCCAGAACTGATTGATTTTGTCAATATCTTAGTCACAGATACAGGTGTAGTTTTCACAGAAAATAACCCGCAAATTAATAGACAAGCATTACCTGATGGTCAAGTTGAGAGTTTCAACACATCTGCAGATTCACAATTTAGTGACTTACAAGCTATCTTTGACTCCTTTAATTTTTCCGTTCCCACAGGAGTTAATATTACGATTCAAGATTCTAATGGTGATGGCAACATTTCTACACGCTTGCAAGAAATAGGCGGTTACAAAAATAATTGGTTAGTCTCCAGCATTACAATTGATAGTAATGTGAATCACGTGACTTTTGCAGCTTGTGGAAGTGGGGCAAACTATGATTTTGCTTCACAGAATTTGATTGTTGCTAATCCCAATACTACTTTTACTTTGCAAGGCAGCGAACATGATAGCAATAAAATTATTGGCACTCGCTTCAATGATGTAATTAAAGGCGGAAATTGCGCTGATAGTTTGTCTGGTTTCGATGGTAATGATGTGATTTGTGGCGGTAAAGGAGACGATTTAATTACTGGTGGTAGAGGCGATGATGATTTAAGTGGCGGCGAAGGTAAGGATAGGTTTATCTTTGGTGCTAACTTTGGTAACGATACTATCCGCGACTTTTGTAGATGGGAAGATAAAATCGACCTCAAGCAACTGATTTTGACTCAAGGTACTTTAGATAGCAATAGCGATGGTGTGGTTAATAGCTGCGATCAACTCGCCTCAATCGACAATTGCAACCTCAAGCTAGATCTAACCTCGATAAATGGTGGTACTATCACTTTCACAGGAGTCACTTCGGTTAACATCACCGATTTTATTCTTTAAGTGATAATTTTCATGCCGATTTATCAGGGTAAGGCAAGCAAAACGCAGCTAGGGATAATGTGGTATAGACTGCTGGGAATTTTCGCCAGTAGTAGTGCGATCGCCTGTACGCTAGGCTTAAATACAGGCGTAAAAGCACAAATTATCCCTGACAATAGTTTAGGTAGCGATCGCTCAATTGTGACCCCGAATGTGCAACAGCAAGGCAATGTCATTGAACGCATTGATGGCGGTGCAATTCGGGGTAGTAATTTGTTTCACAGCTTCCAAGACTTCAACGTTAGCGATCGCCAACGAGTTTATTTTGCCAATCCCTCTGGTATTGAAAATATCCTGGGACGAGTTACGGGAAACCAAGCCTCAAAGATTTTCGGGACGTTAGGGGTGTTAGGTGGTGCTAACCTCTATTTGATTAATCCTAACGGCATTATTTTCGGACAAAATGCCCGCTTAGATATTTCCGGTTCTTTTTTCGCTAGCACCAGCAGAGGGGTGTTATTCCCCAACGGCGAGAAATTTAGTACTCAAAACCCCCAATCGCCACCTCTATTAACTATCAAGCAACCTCTAGGTTTAGATAGTTGGTTACCTCCCGAAAATACAATTACTAATTCTGGTAACTTATCTGTAGGGCAAGATTTAACTTTATTGGGTCAAAATCTCGACTTACAAGGACAGTTACAAGCTGGGCGGAATTTAACTTTACAAGCTAGCGATACAGTTAAAATTCGCGATACTGTTAATAACCCCTTCATCGCCGCAGCCAGACAACAACTATTAGCCCAAGGCAATAAAATAGATATCTTTGCTTTAAATAATCCCGCCAGTGGCTTGTTTGCTGGAGAAAATCTGCTGTTACGTTCAGCCAATGCAATTGGTGGAAACGCCCAATTTTATAGCAATGGTAACTTTCGCCTCGAACAATTGAATGGTAGTGGCGGAGATTTATCCAGCACAGATGATCCGGTGATTCGTGCCAGAGGCGATGTGAGTTTTAATAGTTATACAGGGGCTTCCTTACATATTTTTGCAGGTGGAAGTGTCACCATTGATAGTTTAAATATCACAGGCCCCGATACCACTAATTTTATTAATCAAACAGTCACCTTATCCGATGGCGTAACCAAAGTTCCCATTAATGGCAGTGTAACACCCACCGTTGATATTAGAGCCGGAACCACCGCTATTAACCCACCGGGAATTACAGGAGAACCCTCTGATTTTTCTCCTATTCCTAATACAAATGGCAATCCCAGCAGTGCCAATATCACCATCAATCAAATTGTTAACCAGGGAGGGTTGGTTTTCTTAACTAACCAATATCAACCTAATCCGGCTTTATCCGGTGATATTACCGTGACATCTTTGCTAGGAACCTACGGCGGTGTGGCGAGGGGTGGCGATGTAGTGATTGACTCCCGGGGAAAAATTACCACTCCCAACGTTTTGAATGCTTCGGCATTTGATTTTGTTAACTTTTCCTTTGCCAACCCTGGAGGAAATATCACACTGTTAGCTCAAGGTGATATTTTCATGCCATCAGGATCGCAAATTGTTTCCTACGGTTCTGCTGGGGGAAATATTACTCTCAAGAGTCAATCAGCGATTATTCAAGCACCAGCAACTCGTGGTAATTCCTATATTGAAAGTGCAGGCTTTGGTTCGGGACAAGGTGGTGATGTCACATTAAACGCACCTTTGATTTCCCTGAGTAACTATGTCCAAAGTAATTTGTATGCAGGGGCAACAGGCCCTGGTGGTAAGCTGATTATTACTGCTAATTCCTTAGAAGCCAATCAAGCGGAATTATCAACTTTTACTCTTGGTGGTAATGCTGGCAACGTCATCGTTAATGCTGACAGCATCTTTTTAAATAACTCTAAACTAGGAAGCCAGACTATCAGTGCAGATGGTGGCAATGCGGGCAATGTAGAAATTAATACCAAGACATTCACTGCTACCAATGGTGGGCAAGTATTTTCACAAACCGAGCGTGTGGGCAATGGTGGTAAAATTACCGTCAGAGCTACAGATGCGATCGCTCTCACGGGTATCTCTGATGGGGGGATTTTTAGTGGTTTTAGTAACGTTGTCTTTCCTAATGCTCAAGGCAACGGTGGCATTATTGATATTCAGACTAACTCTCTATCTTTGCAACAAGGCGCGCAAATTAAAGCCTCTACAGAGGGATTTGGTGATGCAGGCAGAATTGAGGTAAACGCAGCCAAATCCATTCTGATTGATGGGGCAATTTTACTCTCTCCTGGCAATCTTCCCCCATCACAGGTAATTCCTAGCGGTATTCTGAGCGAAGTTTTACCCGGTTCCCAAGGAACAGGTAATATTATTAACATCAAAACAGGTCAGCTATCAGTCACAAATGGTGCTGGGATTAGCACTAGTACTGCTACTGATTATGATGCAGGTAGTATTTTTATTAATGCTACACAATCAGTCTCCTTCGATGGTAATCCTGGTGAACCCTTTAAGCCTAGCGGTGCATTTGTCAGCACCTTAGCAAGTGCAACCGGCAAAGGTGGAACTTTACAAATTACTGCACCCTCTTTATCGGTTACCAATGGTGCAGAATTAGAAGCATTAACTGCAGGTGGTGGGAATGCAGGTAATATCGCAGTCATCGTTAAAGATAAAGTCTTGCTGGCTGGCGCAAATACAGGGGTATTTTCCAATACCACGGCTGGTTCTACTGGCAATGGCGGCAATATTTTCATCGATCCCGAACTGGTAGAAATTCGGGATGGCGCAATTGTTTCGGTGAATAGCCAAGGCACTGGGATTGGTGGCAATATCCGGATTGAAGCCACCAGATTAACCCTAGCAAATCAAGCTGTCATTTCTGCGGAGACAGCCAGTACCAATGGCGGCAATATTAGCCTGAGTTTACCAGACTATTTATTGTTACTGCAAAACAGCCGCGTTTCCACAAATGCTGGCAATGCGGGTGCTGGCGGCAATGGTGGCAATGTGATCATCGGCACAAATTTTATTGTGACTGTACCCAAAGACAATAATAATATTACAGCCAATGCTTTCTTTGGACGTGGTGGCAATGTCGATATTACCGCCACAAGTCTGTTTGGGATTGGCAATCAACAGCAAGGTACTTCTGGAAATAAGATTACTGCAAGTTCTGAGTTTGGCGTTGCCGGTACTGTATCGATTAATAACCTCGACATCGATCCAGCTTCCGGCTTAGTGGAGTTACCAGATAAACCTAACGATCCCAGCGATCGCATTATTGCTAGTTGTGCGGCAACTGAGGGTAATTCCTTTACAATCACAGGAAGAGGCGGCTTACCAGTCGATCCCACTACAACTATTCGCGATCAAACTCTGTTGTCGGATCTGCGAGATTTCACCACACCACAGAACCGCAATCAAGCTAGTAAGTCTCCACCACCAACTCCAGAATTTATTGTTGCTGCAACCAGCTGGAGAATTAATGCCCAAGGCGAAATAGAATTGGTAGCAGCTGTACCTCAAGAAACTTCACCTCAGCAAAGATTTAATTGTAGACATTCATAAACAAGACTTAAGTCAAGAGTCAAGCGTCAAGAGTCAAAAATTCAGCATTGAGTTGGTGCTACGCGGATTGCAATATTTTAATAAGATGAAACATAAATTTTTAAATAAAAAAATAATTTTGCCAAATTTTGGTTTATCTTCCAGCCGAAAAATCAAGATTTACGGACTTTTTGGACTCAGCATTATCCTGACAATACTATTAGTCACGAAGGATGTTCCTGTTGTTGCTAATCAACCAAATTTACTAAATTCGCAGTCTATAACTCAACAACCAGATAATAATTTAGACTTATTACAACAAGGAAAAAATTACTATCAAAAAGGGCAATATACAGAAGCAGCTAAAATATGGCAACAGGCGCTTAAATCTTATCAAAATAATAAAGATTCTGTCAGTCAGGTACAAGTGCTGAATTATTTAGCCTTGGCATATAAAGATTTAGGAAAAATCCCTCAAGCTCAAACTACAATTACGGAAAGTCTTAATTTACTCAAAAACTGGAAAACTTCAGATAATCAAAATCATTTACTGTTAGCACAAGCTTTAAATACCCAAGGGACAATTCAACTACTACAAGGACAAACAGAAACAGCTATTGATACCTGGAAGCAAGCCACAGCAATCTATGAACGTGCGGGAGATAACACAGGTAAACTCATTAGCCAAATTAATCAAGCACAGGGTTTACAAAATCTAGGACAATATCGCCGCGCCAAAACGCTGTTAGAGGAATTAGTAACAGCATCACAAAGTCAACCTGATAATTTACTGAAAGCGCAAAGTTTAAGAAGTTTAGGTGTAGCGCTGCAAACTATTGGGGATTTGAAACAATCTAAAACAGCATTAGAGAAAAGTTTAGCAATTAGTAAACAATTAAACTCGCCAAAAGATGTGAGTGCAGTTGTATTTAGTTTAGGTAATATCGCTCAAGATTTAGCAGAATACGACGTGGCGATAGGTAATTATCAAGAAGTAGTTAATTTATCTCCAGAAATTCAAGAAAAATTATCAGCACAATTAAATCAGTTAAGCGTCTTAGTTAAACTCGAACGTTGGGAAGCTGTAGAGGCGCTAACTCCCATCATAGAAAATAACCTGGCTCAACTTGCTGCGAGTCGTCCGGCTATTTATGCGCGGATAAATTTTGCAGAAACTTTGATGACAATAGAAGAAAAAATAGAAAGTGGAAAAGCAAGTTTAACCTCTAATAATCCCAAAATCGCGGAATTATTAGCAACAGCTATTCAACAAGCCAGAGAAATTAAAGATTCTCGTTCTGAAGCCTATGCTTTGCAAGAATTAGGTAAACTCTATCAAGACAATAGCCAGCTAGCAGAAGCGAAAAAACTTACACAACAGGCTCAAAATATTGCTCAAGAAATGAATGCATCTGATTTGTTAGCTTTAACAGCCACACAATCAGGCGCAATAGCTAAAGCACAAGGAGATATTGATAGTGCGATCGCAGCTTATGAAACTGCTTTTAATAACATCCAATCCCTCAGAGGCGATTTAGTTGCTATTAGTACCGATGTGCAATTTGATTTTAAAGAAAGTATTGAACCAATATATCGAGAATATGTAGGATTGTTGTTAGAAAAAGGTGACAATCAAAAAAACCTTAAACAAGCACGTCAGGTAATTGAAGCGCTACAAATAGCGGAGTTAGATAACTACTTTCGAGATGCTTGTGTTGATAACTATCCTGTAAATATCGACCAAATTGACGTACAAGCGGCTGTTATTTACCCAATTATTTTAAGCGATCGCTTAGAAGTCATCCTTTCTATTCCCAAGCAACCGTTGCATCACTACACCACAAAACTGTCAAAAAAGCAAGTTGAAAATACCCTGAGACATCTTTATTCTTATATGTCTCGTGGTTATATTCGGGAAGAGAGTTTCCGCTTGTCTCAAAGACTATACAAATGGCTGATTGCACCAGCAGAAGAGAAACTGAATAGCAATAACGTCAAAACCTTGGTATTCGTGCTGGATGGTTTATTACGCAACTTACCCATGTCTGCGCTTCACGATGGCGATCGCTACTTGATAGAAAAATATAACGTTGCTCTCAGCCCTGGGTTACAATTATTTCCCCAAGGATTGCAACGCAAAAAACTCGATGTGTTAGCGGCGGGATTAACAGAAGCACGTCAAGGCTTTAGTTCTTTACCTGCGGTAACAGGAGAAATTAAAGAACTAACTAAGGAATTTCCGGCAAAAACCTTGCTAAACCAAGATTTTACTCGCGATAAATTGAAAAAAGAACTCGATAGTCAATCATTCCCCATCGTTCACCTAGCAACTCACGGTCAATTTAGTTCTAATCCTCAGGAAACTTTCTTACTCACATGGAGCGATCGCATTTCTATTTTAGATTTTGATCGGTTATTCCAAAAAAGAAGACTGGGAATTTTAGAACCAGTTGAACTCTTGGTGATGAGTGCTTGTCAAACAGCATCTGGTGATAATCGCGCCACTTTAGGGTTAGCTGGGTTAGCTTTGCGATCGGGTGCTAAAAGTACAATTGCTAGTTTATGGTCAGTTAATGATGAATCAACCGCTAACTTAATGAAAGAATTTTATCAGCAGTTGAATAACTCTCAACTGAGCAAAGCTGAAGCCTTAAGACAAGCGCAAATCAAAATTATGGCTAATCCTTTATATCAACATCCCTATTTTTGGGCTTCTTTCGTATTGGTAGGTAATTGGTTATAAGCTGTGCGCCTATCGCCTTCGATATTATAGCAATTCAAATAATGTTGGCGACAGATAAATTCTTTGTAAGGGCACGGCATCCTCAATCTTTTGGCATATCAAATATCTTATTGGTGCCGTGCCCCTACCCATCTGTCGCATTCTTTTTTCAAAATGATTGCGACACATCAATATCTTCTAGAGGGCACGGTATTGCCCACTGGTGTCAACTTAATGTGAAACCCGCTTGGCTGCAAGGTTTCGCCCTCACCCCCAGCCCCTCTCCCACAGGGAGAAGGGAGCAAGAGATTTAGTTCCCCTTCTCCAGTGGGAGAAGGGGTTAGGGGATGAGGGCGCGAGGTATTTGTACAACGCCCGCCCTATATAGCTTTTAGCTTAAGTTGACACAGGTGGGCAATGCCCATTGGTGTCAACTTAACGTGAAACCCGCTTGGTTGCAAGGTTTCGCCCTCACCCCCAGCCCCTCTCCCTCAGGGAGAGGGGAGCCAGAGATTTAATTCCCCTTCTCCTGGGGGAGAAGGGGTTAGGGGATGAGGGCGAGGGTATTTGTACAACACGCGCCATATATAGCTTTTAGCTTAAGTTGACACGTATGGGCAATGCCGTGCCCCTACAATCTGTCGTATTATTTTTTCAAATTAGTATTACTGATATAAAAATCTTATTGCATATATAAAAGCCAGAGTACATTTATAAGTTATTCTTTCCTGTTCCACGACTTCATGACTAACTTTACAACTCATATAGGATGGCTATATTCTTCTAAAAATCTTCAAATGCTGTAACAGCAGAGAATATTAAGTATTTTGACTTTTGACTTCCGTGTAGCGGTACTAGTTATTCTCTACAATGTAAAATTTGTGATAGGTCAAGCTGGAAATACCTACGCATAAGTTAACTAGAAAAAGCCAAAACTTTAGTATTTTTTAATAAGATTATGGTGCAAATTTCTTCAGCCAAGTCCGAGATTGAAACTCAAGCGACTAAAGCTGCTGCTGGGTTTCATACTGATACAGTTACATCCGAAACTATCTCAGATGTTGAGTTTCTCTTCACCAGAGCAATTGAATTTCGCCAAGAAACAATTTACTTTATCATTGTAGACCGATTTAATGATGGAGACCCTAGTAATAATCCAGGCGCTCATCCTGAACTTTACGATCCCACTAAGCAAAAGTGGGGTAAATATTGGGGTGGAGATTTGCAAGGAATTATTGACAAACTAGATTATCTAAAAAATCTCGGAGTTACAGCTATTTGGATTTCACCGCTATTTGAACAAGTAGAAGCATTACAGTTTGACAATGCGGCAATGCATGGCTACTGGACAAAAGATTTTAAACGTATTAACCCCAGGTTTTTAGCTACTCATGACGATAATTCTCTATTTAGATGTAGTACCTTTGACACCTTAATTGCTGGCTTGCATGAGCGAGGCATGAAGTTAATTTTAGATATTGTTTGTAATCACAGTAGCCCAGATGTGAATGGGGAAAAAGGGAAACTTTACGAAGATGGTGTATTAATTGCCGATTATTATAATGATGTTAATAATTGGTATTACCATAATCCCGAGATTACTGATTGGGAAAACGAAGAGCAATTACTATATTACGAAATGGCAGGATTAGCGACTTTCAATGAAAGTAATCCTGATTATCGCCATTATATTAAAACAGCAATTAAACAATGGTTAGACCGAGGCGTTGATGCTTTACGAGTTGATACAGTCAAGCATATGCCGATTTGGTTTTGGCAAGAATTTAATAGCGATATCCAAACTCATAAACCTTCTGTATTTACTTTTGGTGAATGGGGTTTTAGCAATCCCAATAAGAGTAGCTCAATTAAATTTGCTAACGAGTCTGGAATGTCAATTTTAGACTTTGGTTTATGTGGTGCAATTCGCGAAGCTTTAGCACAAGGATTACCAGGCGGATTTCATTTAATTCAAGATATTTTAAACCTTGATTATCTCTACAATACAGCGACAGAATTGATTACCTTTATTGATAATCATGATATGCCGCGCTTTCAAAGTCTCAACCCAGATCCAGCACTGTTGCGGCTAGCGATCGCATTCATTATGACTAGTCGCGGTATTCCTTGTATTTATTACGGAACTGAGCAATATCTCCATAACGATACTAATGGCGGTAACGATCCTTATAATCGTCCCATGATGGAAAAATGGGACACAGAAACAGAGCTTTACCAGGATCTCCAATTATTATCTAAATTGCGGCGTTTAAATCCTGCTGTTTCTCTGGGTAGCCAAAAACAGAAATATATTACCGATAATGTCTATTGTTATTTGCGGAGTTATCGCGATTATCGCTGTTTTGTCGCCATGAATAAAGGTGCTGCCACTACTATTAATGTGGAGCATACAGAATTAGAAGATGGGGAATATAACTGTATTGTTACCAAGCGCCAAATTGAAGTTAAAAATGGCAAAATTTTAGGGCTAAAATTGGCTGCAAAAGAACTAATTGTCCTCAGCTATTTAGGTGAGCGAGTCAAAGGGAAAACCATTGTGAGAGCGCAAGTAAATGGCTTAAAAACGCAACCCGGAGATACAGTTGTTGTAATTGGTGATTGTCCAGAGTTAGGCGATTGGAATATTAGCAAAGCTTACGCTTTAGAATATATCAATGAAAACACTTGGTTTGGGGAAATTCCGTTTAATGAAAGCGCGGGTAAAGCCATATGTTATAAATATGCGCTTTGGCGAAAAAATCAACCACCATTGCGCGAAAATCTTGTGAGCCGTCGCTGGATTTTAAGTGAGCAAGGTACTGTTAAATGGCGTGATACTTGGGCTAGTTAAGCTATAGCAATATCATTAACCCACTCAGATGATGGTGCGTTAAGCCAAAGGCTAACGCACCCTACTGGACTAACAAATGCTGTATTTCTATTAAGAAAGAATAAGATTACAAAATATTACTGACTAAGCTGAAATATTCACAACATTTATAAAGAGAATCAATGCTCTATTTCTGATTTGGCATATAATCTTTTAAAAATTAGAGTTTAAGCAATTTTGCTTGCTCTAATTTAAATTTTATAGCCTACCAAATTTCACAAAAGCTAAAAATGAAAAGATTTGTACCACTATTACTGAGTGCGGCTTTACTTACTAACACCGTAGCTTGTAGTAAGCCAAATGATAAAGTTGCCAACAATGCTAATTCTAATCAAACTACTCAGACTACTCCAACTACTCAGACTGCTAAAAACACAAATAATACCCAAAATTCCCAAATATCTGTACCAGCCGGAACCAGCTTAGATACTGTACTGCAAAAAGAGTTATCTACTGGTAAAAATAGCGATAATGAGCCTTTTACACTGCGAGTTAAAAACTCGGTTAAAGGTGTAAAACCAGACTTAAAAAATGCGGAAATTCAGGGACACGTAGAAAATGTAGTTAAAGCGGCTAAAGGTAAAAAAGCTAGTCTACGTCTAGTTTTCGATGAAATTACCTTGAAAACTGGCGAAACATATCCAATTGATGCAGCTTTAGTAAATACTCAAGTAGAAACGAAAACTAAAGGCAAATTTATCCAAAATGCTGGACTGATTCTAGGTGGAGCCGTTGCAGGCCATTTTATCGGCAAAAAAACCAATGTTAAACATGGTGGTTTAGGGGGTGCGGCAGCTGCGACTGCTTATGTTTTATCCAGCCCTGGGGGTGAAGTGGTTCTCAAACGAGGAACAAACGTCAAGCTAAAACTGAAATCTGCGCTTGCAAGCAGTCAGTAATGGGTGTGGGGCATAGGGCATGGGGCATAGGGCATAGGGCATGGGGCATGGTAATGGGTAATTGGTAATTGGTAATTGGTAATGGTATTTATCTCCTTTCCCCCTTTACCTTTTCCCCTATCCCCAATGCCCATGAGTTCTTTAATTTTGAATTTTGCGGAAAGTTGCGTGCGGGGGTTCCCCCCGTTGAGCAAACTTTCCAAGACGAATTTTGAATTGATTTTTCCCCAATGCCCAATGCCCAATGCCCAATGCCCAATCCCCATCTAAAATATGATTTGATGTATTAATAACTTAATATTTTTTAAATTTTTATGCCGCTCCCTGTTCTGACTCAGCGCTTTCGTAGACTGTGGCAGCCAAGAAGAGGTTTAGCGATCGCACAAGCGTCTGTGATCGGTATTGTCGCTGCTTTATCGGCAGTGTTTTTGAAGGTGGGATCGGGATGGTTGGGGACATGGCGAGTCCATACGACTCACTTGTTTCCGGTATGGTTGGCGTTACCTTTAGTTGGTATGAGTTTGGGGTATGTCTCTGGCTGGTTGGTAGAAAGGTTTGCGCCAGAGGCTTCAGGTAGCGGTATTCCGCAAGTCAAAGCTTCGTTGGCTAATGTGCCCATAACTCTATCTTGGCGTGTGGCGGCTGTAAAGTTATTCAGCGCCATTATTGCCCTGGGTTCTGGTATGACTCTAGGACGGCAAGGCCCCACTGTGCAAGTGGGTGCAGGTTTGGCAGCTGGGATGAGTCGTTGGGTTCCCACCTCTCCAGATTACCGCCGACAGATGATTGCAGCAGGTGCTGGTGCAGGTTTGGCAGCTGCGTTTAATGCGCCGATCGCAGGTGTCTTGTTTATCGTGGAAGAGTTACTGCAAGATTTATCGGGGCTAACTCTGGGAACTGCAATTATCGCCTCGTTTATTGGTGGGGTAATATCTCGCTTATTGGGTGGCGGGAGTCTAGACTTAAACCTGCATTTAGCTCAATCCCAAAGTCAATTTTCTATCCCTGAAATTCCTTTTTTCCTGCTATTGGGGATTTTAGCTGGATTGTTCGGGGCATTATTTAATCAGGGTTTAGTTTTTAGTATCAAATTTTATCGCAGATTACACATCAGTTTACCGCTCAGAGTGGCTTTAGCGGGTTTTGTCTCTGGTTGTGTCATCGCTATCCTCCCCGCTTCGTTTCGTGATAATACTGGGTTAAGAGAGTATTTTATTACAGGTGATGCTAATGCTTTATTAGCGGCGATCGCATTTGTGGCGCAGTTCGTTCTTACCTTGATCGCCTTTGGTTCCGGCGCACCTGGAGGTTTATTTGCACCTAGCCTAATTTTAGGTTCTTGTTTAGGTCACATCATTGGTGTATTTGAGTCCCAAATTTTAGGAGGTGGTTTACCTACAACCTACGCTTTGGCGGGAATGGGCGGATTTTTTTGCGCTGTTTCTAAAGTCCCAATCACAGCGATTGTGATTGTGTTTGAGATGACTACCGATTTCAACCTAGTGCTACCTTTAATGATTGTTTGTGTAGCATCTTACTTGGTTGCTGAGAAAGTAGTCCCAGGTTCGCTTTACGAGAAGCTTTTACTGTTAAAAGGTATCACCCTCGCTTGTAATGTTCCTGTAGAAAGCGTCATGCGAACATTAACAGCTAATAATGTGATGCAACAACGTGTGGAAACTCTGGATGTAGAAATGAGCGCAGAGGAGGCTATACAAGCATTTTCACGTTCTCATCACCGGGGGTTTCCGGTAGTCGAAGAAGGTAAACTAGTAGGAATTATTACTCAATCCGATTTACTGAAAATCCGCGATCGCAATATCCCAAATGATACGCCTTTACGGGAGATTATGACACCCAGCCCAATCACGGTGACACCAAAACACAACCTGAGTAATGTTTTGTATTTGCTGGATCGTTATCAAATTAGTCGCTTACCAGTAGTGGAAGGGCGAAAACTGATTGGTATTATTACCCGTGCAGATATTATTCGTGCGGAAGCCGACTATCTCAACTGTGAGAATGCTAAACCAGGGCCGCAACCCGAACCATCTTATGTAGTTTACCAAACGCGAGCGCCCAACGTTGGTAGAGGTAGATTACTCGTCACAGTTGCTAACCCCGAAACAGCAGAGACTTTATTACAAATGGCAGCTGCGATCGCCCGCGATCGCCATTATGAAATCGAGTGTGTGCAAGTTATTCTAGTCTCGCGCCACAGTTCCCCCACCGAAACCCAAGTTAGAACAGCCAAAAGTCGCCGCTTACTCAGACAAGCAGAAGTATTAGCTAAAAAGTGGCGCATTCCATTACACACACAAATTCGCGTCGCCCATGATGTCGCCCAAGCAATTTTAGAGACAATCAACGAGCGTCACATTGACCTAATTTTGATGGGTTGGAAAGGTAACACATCTACCCCAGGTAGGATTTTTGGCACCGTTGTCGATAGCATCATTCGCCAAGCTACCTGTGATGTGATGTTAGTCAAATTGGGTAATAGTCAACAGTCAACAGTCAACAGTCAACAATCATTCAACCGTTGGTTAGTACCTATGGCTGGTGGCCCCAATGCCAGGATGGCGATTAAATTACTTCCCGCTTTAGTGACATTAGGAGACGATCCCCTTATTCGCCTCACAAGGGTATTTAAACCATCGGAATTAGAACCAGACATGACAATTTTAGAACAGTCTATCCGCCAGCTAATTCACCACCGCAAATTATCTAGTACTGTAATTGCTTGCCCAGTTGAAGCTGATTCAGTTTCCCAAGGCGTGATTAACTTAGTGAAAACCGAGGGGTACGATGTAGTCGTTTTAGGCGCTTCCCGGGAAGGGTTATTACAGCAGGCAATTCAAGGTAATATTCCCGAAGCGATCGCCTCTGGTGTAGAAAGTACAGTCATTTTGGTGAGGGGTGCAATTACTCACAGTTAAAAGGATTGGGTTCCATGTCTACACACTTTCAAAATCAGCCTTTGTGAGTAACGTTGCGCGGTCGCACCCACAGGAGCGATCGCCCGGTGGTGCAGATAGAAACAATACAGACATAAGTAAGAAAATCCAGTTGCGCCCTTTCTTACTTTTATTTGCACAACCCAACCATAGCAATGGTTTTGAAAGGCAATGTCTCGCATCTCTATTGCGCGGTCACGGCTAGAAATTGCGATCGCTGCCTTTGTGTCACAATCTTCTTGGGCAGTCGTACCTACTTGGGGTATGAGAATCATTAGAACAAGCTTAACGGAAGAAATCAGTAGCTTTGTTGATTCGACTCCCATCTGGGAGAATAACTTCCTCAAATGTGGCATCGCCCATTTCAATTCCCCTGAGTTTCGCACCAGTCAAATTACAACGAACAAATCTCATTTCAATCAATCTCGCTTTACTAAAACTGATATTGGTCATATTGCAATCAAAGAAGTGGCAGTGCCAGATATCTCCTCTATTCCAGTTGGCTTTACTAAAATTACATCTTTCCACAGTAGCAGGCCCAATCGACACCTCTCTCAAGTCAGCACCTCTGAAATCAACCTCAATCAAACTAGCAGTTTCCAAACCAGCCCATCTGAGCTTGGCTCCCTTCAGAAGCGTGCCTATCAATTCGGCATCAGTCAAAACCGCATCTTCCAAGATCGCACCACTCATGTTGGTTTGGTGCAGACTGGCACTACAGAATTTACCATTCCTGATGTTAGCACCAGTCAAATCAGCTCCATTCAACCGAACAACATCCAATCTAGCACCAGTCAAATTAGCACTAATCAAATTAGCTCCATTCAAGATAGCCCCTTCCAGGTTAGCCAATTCCAAGTTAGCCCCACAGAGGTTAATACCACTAAGATTGGCTCTACCAGACCAAGCACTTTCTCCAACCTCATATTGCCGGATCAAAGCGGAATCTCTACTCAAATTAATTCCACTCAAATCAACCCTACTGAAATCTCGCTCCCCAGCAGTATATCGCTCGATCAACTCTTCAGCCGTCATAACTACCCCGCACTTGAATCAATTAATACTATCCTTTTCAAACTTACTCTCAGTGTCGTCTTCCCCTCAAATAACGACATGGGCTAGGCGATCGCAATTTTCTCCCCCTGCCTCCCCAGCTACCCCTGCTCCAAGAGCCTCAACTGAGCAAGGAAGTTTCGCGGTCGCTCCTCTGTATAACCCTTATAAACAAAGCTTTTGGGCAAGTCAATAAATTCCGTTTCTTACCACATTTTCTTAAAACCGCCCTCATACTTGTTAATTTCATCATTATTAATTGATGGGCTTTGGTTAAAATCTATGTTTTGCTATCAGCTTAATTTAGTTGATTCTTTGGAAGTCCCTTAAATCAATGCCGATTCTACTGCTGCTGTTTGGAGTGGGGTTCACCAACTTCTTTGGCAAATGCTTGTGCTGTTTGGCGATCGCTAAAGCTAGCAACTTGTACAGAAATTTTACTTATCGTAGTAGTTGGAATTATTACAGCAATAAATTCAAGGTAATATTCCCGAAGCGATGTCTACGATAGCCTACGCCTCTGGTGTAGAAAGTACAGTAATTTTGGTCAGGGGTGCAATTAACAGTTAGCAATTGCTAATAAAAAAACAAAGCCTGCTTTTGCAGGCTGCAACTTAAACTTCTTGAAAGGAATGGCAGAAAATTGCAGGATATCTTGAGATTAATAGTTAGAACGTGAAGAAGAAACTACATCACGGTTGCTGTAAGCGCTGTCATCATGTCTGCGACTCTTGCGTCCAAATAAACCAAACAAACCGAGCAAACCTAGTAAACCCCAGTCGCCATCCGCATAATTACCATCTGTCAGAGGGCGGTCTGTAGTCGTAGTAGTAGTACCATCAGGGTTGGTAGTTGTTTGAGCAGAAGCGGGTAGAACTGATGGTAATGTAGCTAAACTTAAGGCTAGAACTGTACTTCCTAAAATCTTAGAAACATTAAAGCGTTGCATGATTAATTCCCCACTTAATTACTGTAAGTAATAGTTACAGCTTATTAAGTTCTCAAGAAAGTAGAATCATTCGTTAGCTGGAGATGGTTATCGTCTAGAAGTCGCATATTTAGCTAGCAGTTTTGCTAGCCAAATCCAAGGGGAAGATTTTTTCAGCCACGAGAATAATCAACATATATAAATGCCGATACTACTCGGTTAAGCGTTGTCAAGCCAAAATTGGTTTTGGGGAAAAGGTTAAAGGTTAAGGGTTAAAGGTTGTTTCTTTCCCTTGAACCATTCCCCTTTTTCCCCTTAACCGACAAGTATTGATATAGCAAGCTACGCACAGCGTCACCAAACACCTAACACCTAACGCAGTAATTCTTCTATTTGATGTTGACTCCACAAAGTCCTGTAAAGGCCTTCTTTTTGCACAAGAGTTAAGTGAGTGCCTATTTGAACAATTTTCCCTTTATCCATCACAAAAATTCGGTCAGCAGCAGCCGCAGCCGATAGTTGATGAGTGATAAAAACAACGGTTTTCTTGACTGTACCAGTCGAAAGATTTTTGAGGATTTGGGTAGCTGTTTGATTATCGACGCTAGAAAGGGCATCATCCAAAATTAACACTGGGGCATCAACTAACATAGCCCTAGATAAAGCAGTACGTTGTCTTTGCCCACCAGAAAGAGTAATCCCTCGTTCACCGACTATAGTGTCATACTGTTGGGTGAAATTGTTAATTTCTGAGTCAATCTGCGCCATCTTAGCTACATATTCTACATTTTCTTGCTCGCTAAGTGGGTCGCCGTAGCGGATGTTATTTCTAATGGTGGTGCTGAACAGAAAACTATCTTGGGGGACATAGGCGATCGCAGCTCTTAAATCGGCTAAGGCTATTTTTGTAATGTCCGTTCCATCTAAAAATAACTGTCCTGGCTCAATTTCTAATAAGCGTGGTAAGGCGTTTGCTAAGGTTGATTTCCCAGAACCAATAGCACCAACAATTGCCACAGTTTCCCCAGGATTAATAGTGAAGTTGATATTATCTAAAGCTGGGGTGGTAGCGCCTGGATATGTATAAGTGAAATTTTTTGCTCTCAGTTTCCCTTTAACTTGGGTTTTTGGTAGATGAACGACATCATCTGCATCTTGAATTTTGGGCGTAACGCTGAGAATTGATTCTAAGCGATCAATACTCACCTCACCTCGTTGATAGGCGGTAATGGTAAACCCTAACAAAGCGGTGGGAAAAACTAAACGCTCTACATAAATTAGTAGCGCCAAAAAATCCCCAACAGCTAGGTTTCCCGCCGCAATGCGGGATGCTCCCAACCAGAGAATTACCAGCGAACTGATATTGGCTAAACCCCCAATCAAGGGAAACAGTGTATTGCGGCTTTTTGCGAGTTCCAAGTTAGCCGTCAATAGCTGCTGATTTTTCTCGGCGAAGGCGCGACGTTCGTTTTCTTCTTGGGCGTAAATTTTAATTAAGGCAATGCCACTAATATCTTCTTGAATGAGTTCACTAATGTCAGATAGTTGTTCTTGAACTACAGTTTGTTGTTTACGTAGGCGATCGCTAAACAAATGCACCAAAAAGAACATTAAGGGGTATACTGCCAGCGAGGCTAATGTCAAATCGACGCTAATTGCCAACATTACAGGCAGCGTTAGAACATACGCAAAAAATGTATTTGCTAAACTCAGGACGGCAAAACCCAACAGCCGCTTGATATTTTCTACATCACTAGTAGCCCTACTAATTAAATCACCGATAGTATGTGTGGCGAAGTAAGAAGGTTCTAACTTGAGTAAATGTTCAAAAATACGTTGTTTTAAATCAAATTCTACCTCTCTTCCTACTCCGAACAGCCAAATGCGGGAAGACATCCGAATTAACCACATTGCTGAACTGAGCAAGAAAATGACGACTACGTAATTGAGAATTTCATACCAGTCGAAATTTGTTGAAAGTCTGTCAACGCAACCGCGAATCAACCAAGGTATATAAACACCTAATCCATTGACAGTCAGCAAAGCTATGATGCCTAAAATTGCCTCCCGCCAATGGGGACGCAGGTAAGCACTGAGTTTAGCAAGTCGTCGAGATTGTAACATTCAGAACTAGCACAGAGCAGGGAAGTGGGGAGCAGAAAGGGAGATGCAGAAGCAGAGGAGCAGAGGAGAAATTAAATACGATGAATAACCAACTAAAATTCACCTTTGACTTTTGACTCTTCAGTGCTATTTCACTCAAAAGAGGTAAGATCCCCAAGTGACTGGCTCCTTTTGACTCTTGCAAGCAACACTACTCACCCTCCTCCTATTCTGACAGAAATAACAATTTAAATAAGGCCAGTCACCAGGACATAGTGCTTTGGCCTTGCGATTAATGATCTTTTCGGCTTATCCTTGACGACCACGCAAGAAAATATAAATCTGGTTAAGATAACTTTCCCAGACTTGGGTTGTTACTTGCAGTGTTTCGGCACTTGGTACAAAGTCTTCAATGCGTAAACCACGGTTTCTGATGTCCTGAGGATTCTGCAACAGATAAGGCGGGACTTTTACACCGAATTGATTTAAAGCTATGGTTGACTGACTCATATCAACTGGAGGTAGAATACCATTCGCTGCAACATCAGAGACATTATTGATGGTATTTGCTGGGCCTAAAGCTACCAGAGTTTGCGAATCAGGAGTTAGTTGGGAAGCCGCAGATGCTAACCTCATATACTCAACTCTTTCGAGCGCTGCTAACTGAGGATTACCCACCGTTGCAACAGGTGTCCTGACTAAAAAGTAAGCAATAGCTGGTGTACTTGCTAACAGTAAAATTGTCAGCGCCCAACCTAGTAAGTATCCTCCTGGTTTATCGATTCCACCCCCCTTGATTCTCTGTGCCGCGAAAATCAACATCAAGACCGATGCACCTAGAGGTTTTAATGGAAATGATACCATCCGCCACAAAGATGCTACAGCTGGTTCGTTAGGGTTCAGAAACGCCAGGGCTACAACAATCAACAGGATGACTATGACTAATCGTCCCACAAAATTCCCAGCAGGATAGAATCTTTGGAACAAAGAGTATACAACAGTGCCAATTAATAGCCAAAGTAGTACTCGGCTTAACAGTAGAAACATAGTAGATTAACTCTCAAATTTTCCGATGCAGTGAGCCATTGCGGTAGACGGGGTTCCCGACATATAGCAAATAGCATTCCCTTAAGAGACAGCCTCAAGGTTTCGGGCAGCGGATTTATTTTCTCGTCAAATTGTAAACGCACTGTTACCTGACTTAAAATACCTCACACCTCACACCCAAAGACTACCGTCGTAGTGATTTTAGTGCAATTTTTTGACACTGCGTCTATTATTTAAAATTTTCCCAATGAGTAATGAGGCACCAGTACATTAGATTAGTTGAGTAACTGTAACTCAAAAGGATAAACTATGTCACCGGAAAAGCCCACTATTTTAGTGACAGGAGGAGCAGGATATATCGGTTCCCATACCGTGCTTGCCCTGAAGCGAGCAGGTTATGAAGTGGTAATACTTGATAACCTCGTGTATGGACATCGTGACTTAGTAGAGCAGGTGTTGCAAGTAGAGCTGGTAGCTGGTGATACTGCCGATCGCCCTTTACTTGATAAATTATTTCAAACCCACAATATTACGGCAGTGATGCATTTTTCTGCCTATGCCTACGTGGGAGAATCAGTTACAGACCCAGCAAAATACTATCGCAACAACGTTTTAGGCACCCTAGTGTTGCTAGAAGCAATGCTAGCGGCTTCTGTTAAGAAATTTGTATTTTCTTCTACTTGTGCAACCTATGGAGTGCCAGAAGTTGTACCCATTCCCGAAAATCATCCCCAAAATCCAATTAATCCCTATGGCGCTACCAAGTTAATGGTAGAGCGGATTCTCTCTGACTTTGATACTGCCTATGGTTTAAAATCGGTGCGTTTCCGCTACTTTAACGCTGCTGGTGCCGATCCTACCGGACTACTAGGAGAAGACCACAACCCCGAAACCCATTTGATACCCTTGGTATTGCTGACAGCTTTAGGTAAGCGGGAATCGATTTCTATTTTCGGTACAGATTATCCCACACCCGATGGTACTTGTATTAGAGACTACATTCACGTGAGCGACTTAGCAGACGCTCATGTTTTAGGATTGGAATATTTATTAAAAGGCAGTGACAGCGAAGTATTCAATTTAGGTAATGGTCTAGGCTTCTCAGTAAAGGAAGTAATTTCCGCAGCCGAAGATGTAACAGGATTAACAATCCCAGTCAAAGAATGCGATCGCCGTCCCGGAGATCCACCATCCTTAATCGGCAGTAGCGAAAAAGCCCGCAAAATCCTCGGCTGGCAACCCCAGTATCCAGCCATCAAAGATATCGTCCTCCACGCCTGGCAATGGCATCAAAAGAGGCATAAATAATGGGCATGGGGTATGGGGCATGGGGCATGGGGCATGGGGCATGGGGCATGGATGGGTAATGGGTAATGGGTAATGGGTAATGGGTAATGGGTAATGGGTAATGGGTAATGGGTAATGGGTAATGGGTAATGGGTAATGGGTAATGGGTAATGGGTAATGGGTAATGGGTAATGGGAATTTGCCCCTTGTCTCCCTGCCCCCTGCCCCCTGCCTTTTCCCAGTCCCCCAATCACCTCCGCCGCTTCTGCATGACAGCCAGGACAATACCTAATGTGGCAAACACAGCGGCGGCGATCGCCCACAAGGGTAAGGGTGGAGATTGAGTTTCTACGGCTTGATTATTGATAGTTTGATTGACATTCTGGGGAGTTTGTGGTATATTTTGCGAACCTGATGCCACGGTAACTTGAAACTTTAACTCAAAAGGTTTGAAGCTTTCCCCAGAAGTCGGTTTACCAGTAAGTGCCAGCTGATAAGCCCCTGGCTTGGGAAAGGTAATTTCTGCACCTGGCGTATCTTTGTAACGTTCTGCAGATACAGGTTTTAAAGGAGGTTCTAACAGAGGTGGCTCTTGTGGTGTATGGGGTTCAGCATAAACAGCCAACCGACAATCACAATCTTTAAGTGCGATCGCTTTTCCACCTTTACGAGTTAGTGCAAACCAAGCTTTTGCGGGTTGTCCCGCTTGGGGATTATCATTCGGTTCAATATGTAGAGTGCCACCAATATCTGCGGAAATTTTCACTGAATGAGCAGAAGCGGCGTTAAGGGGAGTTAGGGATAGCAGTAATAAGAAAATTAAAGGAATAGAAGATTTAGCGTGACTTAGTTGGGGGAACATAAAATTTTGCTAAGGTTAACCTTGACCAAAAACAACGTGAACGCAGCAGCAACACACAAAGGGTAATAAACCCAACTGTAGCTACTGCTAGTTTATTTCCCCCAGTTGATTGTGAGGAACCCAGATAATGGGAACCAATTATAACTGCATGAATTACGCTTAACAGCAAAGCTGGCACGCTTAATAGATGAATTTGCCGCCAACGCTTACCTAAAGATTTTTGCAACCAATCAAAACTTGTCAAGGCGGCTGGAGTCATCAATACCAAAGCTACCGCACCAGCAATTATGCTCCACTGAAAATCTGCTTGCAAGAACCAAAAAGCCGCAAAATTCCATTGCAGTAAATGTTCCATCATGTGGAAAGTGTGAACCACAGACAGCACAAATGCTCCTACTCCTAAAGCACGACGGTAACGTAGGGGTGATGCCCAAATTCCACTAATGGGACGAGCAATTAAGGCTAAAATCAAGCAAAATAATGCGGCGTGTCCGGTGTAATCGGCCATTGTGTCGCCGGTTCGCACCAAAGTAATTGCTCCAATTGCCAGAGTTACCCAACCGCCAAGGCGAAATAATTGACTACGCTTGTCTTGACTTACCAACGACGCAGAAATCCCTGCGCCTAACATCATCGGTAGGGTTCCCAAGCCAAAAGCCAGCATAGTTGCTGCACCTATCCATAAGTTACCAGTTTCGGCAGCTTTGATTTGGGCAGCATAGAGAAAACCACAAGGCATTAAACCCCAAGTCATGCCTAAAAGTGCAGGTGTCCACCATTTGCTTTGTAAGGAAAGGTTGAACATTCCTTTACTCAGATAATTATGTAAGCCTCCTTGTAATAAAGGATGTAAAACTGGAATTTTTGGCAGCAAATCTGGCTTTATTTGCCCTAAACCAAACCAAATCAGCATCAAACCAGTGATAATTGCCATCCAGCGACGTAAATCGCTACCAACACCAGCTACCTGTCCCCTCTCTAGTAACACCGAACCCAGCGCCCCAATCCCCGCGCCTACTAGGGTATAACTCAACATTCGCCCTAGATTGAGCAAAAGATGAAATTTTAACTGCTGTCGCCAATCAGAATTTTCTTGCTGATGTGATAAAGAGAATGCCATTGTTAAGGGGCCACACATCCCAAAACAATGTCCGAAACTGCCCAAAAAACCCAGGATTGTGATGAGTGATAAGTCTAGCATTGGGGATTGGGGATTGGGTAAGAGGAAGAAGTAATCTTGTACAGACGCGATTAATCGCGTCTCTCCAACTCAGAACTCAGCACTACCTAATGCGGAAATTTAGGGGAAATGGTTGACTCTGTCAAAAGACGAGCTGTCAAACTTGCTGTTTGCGCTACCTTAAGAGTCTGAGAAGCAAGGATCAACCCACATGAAAAAATGGATTTGGCTGGCGCTGTTGCTTTTGGTGGTAGTTGTAATTGTAAGTAGCAAAGGTACTGCGAAAAATCAGTTATTTGATAGACCTTCATCATCGGTAATTGTTGAGCGCATCTCAGCCGAAAAGACTCCGACACAGGAGTATTTGCCAGTAGCTAATGATTTGCAAGTGTCTGCTGACAAGCTATTGCGCCATATTCAAAATTTGAATTTTCCACGCCACACGATCGCAGCGCGATCGCGCACTCGCACTTATATTACAACTGAACTACGAAAATTAGGCTGGACACCTAAGTTAGAAAAATTCTCTGAGGGGATAAATATTTTTGCTGAACGCCCAGGAACTAAAAAAGCCGCGGGCGCAATTTTAGTGGGAGCGCATTATGATACAGTTGCTGTCTCTCCTGGGGCTGATGACAATGCTAGTGGCGTAGCTGTAATACTAGAAGTTGCCAGAATTCTTGGTTCACGTCCCACACCCAGAACATTGCAACTAGCTTTTTTTGATCGCGAAGAAGGCGGACTTTTAGGTAGTAAAGCTTTTGTGAGCAAAGTAGAACGGTTGCAAAACCTCCGCGGTGTCATCGTTATGGATATGGTGGGTTATGCTTGCTACACTGCCGGATGTCAGCAATATCCTACAGGTTTACCAGTTACACCACCCAGCGATAAAGGCGACTTTTTAGCAGTAATTGGTGATACAGAACATTTACCTTTATTGAATGCCTTTCAAAACTCGCAAACAATCTCCCCAACTGCTGTAAATAAAGCAGATACCAATCTCCCAGCAGTGCTGAAATTGCCTATTCCTCTTAAAGGCTTGGTTGCACCAGACACCCTACGCAGCGATCATGCGCCGTTTTGGTATCAAGGAATTGGTGCTGTATTGGTAACCGATACAGCTAATCTGCGGACTCCCCATTACCATGAGCCTACTGATACACCAGCGAATATCGAGCGATCGTTTTTCACAGGTGCAGCGCAAATTGTCCTGAATGCGACTAATACATTGTTAGAGAGCGAACAGAATTTAGCGACTCAAGCATCTTAAATTTTTGCAACCTACATTTATTAAGATAGATAAAGTGCGACTTATTCCTATAGTGAGTGTGAGGATATCTTGAGCATGATGATTAACTAAATAAATATGCTCATGGGCTAAAACACATCTAATTTGCATATATCTATGCCGTCAAAATCTTATGAAGATGGGCATTTTACCCAAATAATTGATGCAATTGCCATGTGGAATAGCTGATTTCATGTTCCAGCATTGATCGAGCGCCTACCAAGCTTTCCGACAACTATCAAAACTGCAAATATTGATATAAGGTCATTCTATGATTCTAGTCACTGGAGCCACCGGGGGAATTGGTCGCAGAGTCGTGCGACTATTACGCCAACAAGAGAAATCAGTGCGAGCATTTGTGCGTCTGAGTTCCCGTTACAGCGAATTAGAACACCGAGGAGCCGAAATCTTCATTGGTGATTTACGGCAAGATAAGGATATTCAACAAGCTTGTAAAGGTGTTGATTATATTATCAGCACTCACGGTTCCGGTAGTGATGCATTATCCTTAGACTACCGCGCCAATATTGAGCTAATTGACCAAGCAAAAGCTAGTGGAGTAAAGCATTTTGTTTTGATTTCCGTACTGGGTGCTGACAGAGGCTATGAAGATGCGCCTGTGTTCAAAGCTAAACGCGCTGTAGAGAAATATCTAGAAGCTAGTGGCGTGAACTACACTATTTTACGTCCGTCCGGATTAGCATCAAACTTGCTACCATTAGCAGAACGGTTTCGTGAAACAGGGTTGTATCTGCTAATTGGCGATCCCAAAAATCGGACTTCGATTGTCAGTACAGATGATTTAGCTAAAATAGCGGTCGATTCTTTGACAGTTGAAGGCGCTCGTAACCAAACTTTAGCAGTAGGAGGGCCTGAGATTTTAACCCGTGGCGATATTCCGCAAATTTTTGGTCGCATCTTCAACAAACAGCCAATAGTAATTAATGCACCCCTATTTGCTATTGATGGATTACGCAGCGCTTTGGGTTTATTTAATCCCCAAACACAACAAGCTTTGGGAACCTATCGGACTTTACTCGCCAATGAATTTTTCTGCACAAAAGAGGAGATAACCAATTTAGAAAAGATTTTTAACTTTAAATTGGAGACTTTAGAAAATTTTGTGCGGCGCTATTTAGCTGTTTGAGGAATAAGGGATTGGGGATTGGGGACTGGGGACTGGGGATGAGGGAGAAACAATAAACGACAAATCCCATTACCAATTACCAATTTACCCCATGCCCAATGCCCCTTGCCCCATTCCCAATGACAATGACAAATAACAAAACTTCTATGAAATATTCCCTAGTTGCGAGTGCTACTCAAGCGCGTCAGACAAAAGAGCGATTTGCAAAACCAGATGAACAATTGTCTTATGAATTGGGTAAGGCAGTACAGGAATTGCCACCGTTATACACTAGATTGTTGGCGGGAACGGTGAGCCTCATTGTATTTGGCGCGATCGCATGGGCACATTTCTCGGAAATTGATGAAGTAGCGATCGCCTCAGGGGAATTAATTGCATCTACACAAGTCCGGCCTCTCACCTCTTTAGGTGGTGGCACCATTATTAAAATTAAAGTTAGAGAAGGCGATCGCGTTAATAAGGATCAAGTTTTAATTCAACGCGATCCAGATTTACAACAAAGCGATGTGAATCGCCTAGCTAAATCTACTCAGTTGATTCAAGAAGACTTACAGCGTTTGGATGCTGAACGTGTGGGAGTTAAAAGTACTGGGACAAAAATCCAAGATGAGTTGTTAAACTCGCGGTTGGTAAACTTCCAAGCGCGTCAAGCAACTGCGGAAGCGGAAGCCAATCGCCAGCAAGCAATTATGGCTCAGGCTAAAGTGCGACTCAATCGGTTACAAGAAAACCTCGTCAATGCCAAAACTAGTTTAGCTAACGCCAAAACTAACTTGATTAACGCAAAAACTATCAGTTTGAAAACAGAAAATAATTTGGCGATCGCTCAAAAACGAGAACAAAGCCTACGCACTTTGATGACTCCTGGTGCTGTACCCAGAGTTGATTACCTAGAGGCGCAAGAAAGATTAAATCGGGCTACTACAGAAATTACTAGGGCTAAAGATGAAGTAACTAACGCTCAAAATAAAATTATCGAGGCGCAAGATAGAGTTACATCCTTAGAAAAAGATATCGCCGCCCAAGCCCAAGAAATTCGCCAAGCCGAAGAAGCTTATCAAGCTGCACGCAATCAAGCACAGCGTTTAGCTTCAGAACGCCAAAGTGAAATTCTCTCCCAAATTAACAAGCGCAAAGAAGAACTTACCAATGTTGCTGGGCAATTAGAACAAGCTAAAAAGCAAGAAGACGATGAAACAATTAAAGCCCCCTTTGCTGGCACAATTTACAAAATTAAAGCCACAAAAGGGCCAGTACAAGTTGGTGAAGAGTTACTTTCGATTTTGCCAGAAGGGGAAGAAATGCTCCTAGAAGTCAAAGTCCTCAACCGCGATATCGGATTTATCCGCGAGGGGATGAAGGCAAAGGTAAAAATGGCAACTTTTCCCTTTCAAGAATTTGGTGTGATTGAAGGTGAAGTTGTGCAAGTTAGCCCCAATGCAGTTACTGATGAAAAATTAGGTTTAGTATTCCCCACCAGAATTAAGCTTAATAAACACTCAATTACCGTCCGGGGTCAAGAAGTTGCATTTACTCCAGGGATGGCTGCTAATGGTGAAATTGTCACTCGTAAAAAGTCGGTTTTAACATTCATTATGGAACCAGTAACCCGACGCTTTAGCGAGGCTTTTTCTGTAAGATAGGATGAGAATCAATAATTTTCGGTTAAGGGTAAAAAGGGGAATGGGAAAAGGGAAAAAAACCTTTAACCTTTTTCCCTTAACTAATTTTGAGTTCAAACCGCTATCCCTTGTAGTATTGGGATGAGAATTCAATAGCTTTTGGCTAATACCAATTCCAATAATGTTTGTAACAGATAAATTTTTTGTAGGGGCACGGCATCCACAATCTTTTGGTATATCAAATATCTTCCAGGTGCCGTGCCCCCACCCATCTGTCGCGTTCTTGTTTCAAAACGGTATAAGTTTTGATATTCCTTGTATTAATACCAATTCAAATAATATTTGCGACAGATAAATTTTTTGTAGGGGCACGGCATCCACAATCTTTTGGTATATCAAATATTTTACAGGTGCCGTGCCCCCACCCATCTGTCGCGTTCTTGTTTCAAAACGGTATAAGTTTTGATATTCCTTGTATTTGGTAAAAAGGGGAAAGGGAAAAGGGCAATCAAACCGTTCCCCTTTCCCCTTTTCCCCTTAACCAAATGTCTTGCAGCTCTATGCTGATGCCACCTTGTTAAAATTCAACTTGTAACTACTATCCACTAACAGCTTGTTACCCAGAGAATCTAGATAGTTGCTGGCATAAACATCGATATAGTAATTACCTGCAGCTAGATTAGAGAGATTAAACGATTCTGATGTAGTACCAGTATTCGCAGAAGTGGCGATGACTTCTCCTGTATCAATCAAGCCATTATTATTGGCATCGTAAATTAAGCTCATATCTGCATTCGCAGTCAAGTTATTGAGAGTTACTGATATCGTACCTGTACCACCTAGTTGAATGTGGTGGAGTCGGTCAGTAAATTCGCTATTGACGACATGGGAATAATATCCGCCTGTAAAACTAGTCCCTGCGGCTACGACATTGCCATTGTTATAGTTATAAACCACGTTAGCCAGGGAACTTTGAGTTCCACCTAAAGGCAAACTATAAGGTTGGGCTGCACCAAAGTTAACATTCCAACCAATATCTCGCAGCGCCGCCAGAGACAATTGGCTAAAGGACGAGGCTGCGCCTTTAGTGATATGAGTCATGGTTTCGCTACCAAAGACTTCCTCTTTCCAATGGATATAGTCGGAACCTTCGCCGATACCCGTTGTCATGGGAATAGCTGTTTGGCTAAATGTTCCTCTTAATTCCCCATAAGCCCAGCCTGCATAGGTATTAGCTTTATAAGTTCCCGTAGCTGTATCAACAGAGGAACTGTTGAGTAAGCCCACAAGTCCTAAAGCGTGACCAATTTCGTGAATAATGATATCTGGAGTATAATTAGCAACCGTATTTAAGGTATTGAGATAGCTACTACTGAGTGTTAATTGCCCAGAAGTCGGTATGATATGACCTTTAGCATCTGTTGCTGTAGTTAAATAATTACCTTGAGCTAAAGTACTGCCAGTGATGGAAGTATCCTCAACAACTGTTAATGCAAAAGTTTGAGCAGAATTGAAACTGCTATAAGCGATCGCATTTTTCCAGAAATTAATTGCCTTTTGAATCGTAGCTTGTGCAGTGGCGTTGATGTTGCTAGCAAAGGAAGGACTAAGAGAAAAACTCAGATTATCGCTAGCAGTAGGGGTAAAGTCCGTGCTGAGATTATAGTTAGCAGTTTGATTGTTATAGCTCATTACTTGCAGATAATAATTACCTGCATCCAAAAACCGACGAATAGATTCGCTAGTAGTACCACGTTCCCATTGCCAAGCGAGAATCTCTCCAGTATCTAAAACTCCAGTTGTAGAGTTGTAGAGTTGAGCAGTATCAATCGCACCACTTCCATTAATATCTTTAATTAAGCGAACATCAGCATCACCAGTTAAACCAGTCAAGTTTGCTGTAAACACACCAGACTGATTCACACTAAAACGGTAAAAATCATTAATATCTGTAGCACTGACTTGTTCACTCCGTGAGAAAACGGCTGAGTTTTCTACTTCAGCATTACCTAAAGAATTACCTGGATCTGTTGAGGGAGTAGCAGAAACAGTCAAATTATAGTTAGTGGCAGTACTACCCGATTGATAAACTTGAATATAATAGTTACCCGCACCTAATTTAAGACTCATAGATTCTGCTGTCGAGCCAGGATTGGTACTAGTTTGAATCACTGCTCCATTACTGTTCAGCAGTTGCACATTAGCATCTGCAGTTAATTCGTTCAGTGAGAGGTTAAAGTCGCTATAAGTTGATAAGTTGAACTCATAATAATCATTCAAGTCAACAGCACTGAGGCGATCGCGGAAATTGCCACTACCAGTCACTGTACCCATCTTAAAAGCATTAGCAGTGGTATTTCCAGCAACATCAATAGGAGTTGGTTCGCTCGAGTTAGTGCTAACGCCAGTAATTTGCCAGTTAGCATCGGAAACGCCATTAAAGAACACACCGTTGAGGAGTTGAGCGCTACTCATGTACCACAAGGCATTTTGCCCTGTAGCAGAGTTGCGCCAGACGATATCTGAGTAACCATCATTATTGAAATCAGACGTTCCCTGAATTTGCCAGTTACTATCAGCAACGCTATTAAAGAACACACCGTTGAGGAGTTGATCGCCTTTCATGTACCACAAGGCATTTTGCCCGTTAGCAGAATTGCGCCACACGATGTCTGAGTAGCCATCCTTATTGAAATCACCCGTTCCTGCAATTTTCCAGTTGGTATCAGAAACGCTATTAAAGAACACACCGCTGAGGAGTTGATCGCCCTTTACATACCACAAAGCATTTTGCCCTGTAGCAGAATTGCGCCAGACGATATCTGAGTAACCATCATTATTAAAATCAGCCGTTCCCTCAATTTTCCAGTTGGTATCAGAAACGCTATTAAAGAACACACCGCTGAGGAGTTGTTCACCATTCATATACCACAAGGCATTTTGCCCGTTAGCAGAGTTACGCCAGACGATATCTGAATGACCATCATTATTGAAATCACCACTTCCCTCAATTTTCCAACTAGTATCGGTAACACCATTAAAGAACACGCCGTTGAGAAGTGTATCATTATTCATGTACCACAAGGCGTTTTGCCCTGTAGCAGAGTTACGCCACACTAAGTCTGTTTGATGGTTTTGAGTTGATACAGAAAGACTGTAATTAGTCTCAGAATTATTAGTACCTTGGTAAACTCGAATGTAATAACTTCCAGCATCCAGAATACTATTAATTGATTCAGATATACTGTTGGAATTGGCCGAGCTAGCAATCAATCCACCACTACTGTTGAGTAGTTCTAAATTCGCATCGGCACTCAAATTATTGAGGCAAACACTTAAGGCACTGCGACTAGTGAAATTCAAACCATAGTAGTCGTTAGTATCTCCAACTCCCACCCAATCGGTGAAGCTTTGGGTGCCGGAATTAAGATTGAAACCTAAAGCTGTATTTAATGTATTACCTGCATTGTCAGAAGGCATAAATATACCTATATTATTGGCTTAAATTACACCCTTGAAGACCTTGCTAGCTAAAGGTTTCATAAGGAAAAAAACAGACAGAATTGATTTGATTCTGCGCTGTATTAATGCGAAATAGCCTGGGTATACCTGCCCATTTTTCAATAAAAATATGATGATTTATCAGTATATTTTCGTTATTTGCCAATAATAATTCAGCCAAAATATGGCGCTATTTCTATTTTTAAATTCGGCAATCAATATTTATACTTGATACCTAATGTCTTAAATTAACAATAGTATTCAGTAAATATCACATTCATTCATGGACAAGATTGGATGAGATATTCAGGCAACAATAAAGCTGATGAGAAACTCCATCCAAAAGGGGGTAGGGAGACAGTGCGTTGCAAAGAAGAGTTGCGTGGGCGGTGTTTCAAGCAACTGCTGTCATAGTTAAGAATTTACCAATGCCCTATGCGCTATGCCCAAAGCGACGCGAAAGTCTATATCCACCCACAAGAGGATAGACTTTCGCGTCACTTTCAATGAATAGAACACTGATAAATTCGTCAAAAAAGGCTGATGTATTAATTTAAATTATTATTAAGATTTTATTGCGTATTATTGCTGAAAAATATAATATTTTTGATACTTAAATATAAAATTTATCAAAATAAAATTTCTAAATGTAAATTTTTATACAAAAACCAATAAAATGGGAAAATTTATCTGTCGATGGCTTTCATTTATGGATACGTAAGCGATCGCATAGTAAAGATTTTGAGTACTGCACTTTGAAGGGCTGGTGTGCTTATACTAATTTGAATCAAGAATGCGAGAGATGGGTAGGGGTCAACACCACTCACTTTGCCAAGATTTAGATCCCCGACTTTTTCAAAAAGTTAGGGATCTGGACAGCAGTGCTTGCTGAAGTTGGTGCTACGTCATTAGGCTAAATGTTAACGAACCATTTCCGCAATTCATCCACCTGTTCTTGGAATTGTCGCAGAATTTTTTCTATATCAGTTGCTGGTTCATCATCATTTTTTGGCTGATCTTTTAAGCTGTTGTAACTGCTGCTATTGAAATCGCTCTCATAGTATCGCAATTGTGACCAGTTAGCAGCCTGAAAATTATAATTGCTTTCAGCCTCTGAGGTAAGATCCAGGCTGAAATCAGCCAGATGATTATCATTGAGGGGGCTAACATTAAAGCTAGAAGTAGATAGTTGTGTACTATTAGCTGCTATATCTGCAATAAACTGACTAATCAAGGAACCAGCACTGAGACCTAGGTTTGGATCTGAGCCATTATTTCCAGCAGTCTGTGTGATAATTTGACGTACTTGAGCATCTGTTAGCAGCGGATTAGCACTCAGCATTAAAGCTACTACCCCAGCGACGTGGGGAGTTGCCATTGAAGTACCACTATAATAACCATACTGATCACCAGGTAATGATGAGTAGATATTTACTCCTGGTGCTGTGACGTAGGCGAGTTGCGAGATTCCTGGTCGGTTAGAAAAGTCAGCAATGTTATTGTTCTGATCTACAGCTCCAACCGCTAGTCCCCACTGATCAGCATAACTGCCGGGGTAAGATATGACGGGTAGACCATTATTACCAGCAGCCATCACCACAACTACGCCTTTTTTGCTCGCATATTCGATGGCTGATGCTAGAGTGCTGTTAGGAAAGTTGCTTCCAAGGCTGAGATTAATTACATTTGCTCCTTGATTGACAGCATAGTAAATACCATTAGCGATCGAGCTGACTGAACCTGAACCAGCATCATTAAGAACTTTTACAGGCATAATTTTGGCATTATAGGCAACGCCAGTCACACCAACACCATTATTTTCTCCAGCAATGGTGCCAGAAACATGAGTACCATGACCATTTCTATCGATGACTTCATTGGTGCTTTCTATAAAGTTCCAACCGTGAATATCATCAATGTAGCCATCACCATCATCATCTATGCCATTACCAGCAATTTCTCTGGTATTAGTCCAAATATTATTTCTTAAATCTATATGGTTGTAGTCAACCCCAGTATCTAGAACAGCAACTACAACGCCTTGACCTGTATATCCTCTCGCCCATGCTTCTGGTGCTTTGACAAAGTCATCACCCCAATTTTCGCCACCAACATTAGGAACATCAGCAAAGGTATTTTGACCAATAGCTTTAGCAACTGCTGCTGACGCATTTACCAGACCATAGCCTGTAGCAGAGTCGTAACTTTGGGTATTAAAAGTATCGTTACTATTAATTGTTGCGTCAAAACTACTACGGCTACTGTTGTTTAAGCTGTAGTTATCTCGAGGATTAAAAGTATCTACTGAGGAGATAGGAGTGACATTTAGCCCGTTATCAGTTAATGATTTTTGATTAGTATACTCAAGGGGCATAAGTAATTTTTCCTCAAAGATAAGAAAATTTTTTGACAGCCAAAACTTTTAAAACCTCTGTCATTAAGAGGCTTTAAATAACAACAATTGGTATTGCCAATAATTACTATGAAAATAAAGAAAAAAAAGATATTTTAATTACAAAGAAGTTATGAAAAACTGTAAAAAATTTGGAATTATCTAGGAAGAAGATTTGAGTTATGAAAAAGTCTCATACCAATTTAAATAATGTTGGCGACAGATAAATTCTTTGTAGGGGCACGGCATCCACAATCTTTTGGTATATCCAATATCTTACTGTTGCCGTGCCCCTACCCATCTGTGGCGTTCTTGTTTCAAAATGGTATCAATTACTAGGAACGCACGAAAATTTAGACCAGAGATGCGTTACGCTATCGCTAACGCATCCTACGCATTACGCGCATAATTTCAACAATCAAATAAGAGCCATGTATCTTATCTGTATTACTGCACTCAGTTTTGTATCATTTAAAAATTAAATCTAAACGTTGCTGGGTAATATTTAGGGCTTCGGTTGGCGAATTTTTACCCAACAATACAGATTCAATTGCCCTACCTAAATTATCAGAAATCCTGGTGTAATTGGGAAAAATAGGACGCGATCGCCCATATTTTGCTTGGTCTAAAAAGACCTTCAGTTGCGGGAATTTTTCAGTAAATGTTTGATATTTAGCACTTTTGCGGGATTTTAAATTTACAGGTAAATAGCCAGTTCCCAAGGCTAGTTCGGTTTGAAATGCTTCACTAACAGCATACTCAGCAAACTTAAAGGCGGCTTGTTGCTGTTTTGGTGTGGTTTTAAATAAGAACAAATTTTCACCACCAATACTAGTGGCAGGATTTTGTTGAATGGGAATAGGAAAGACACCAAAATCTACACCACTTTGTTGGAATTCTCCCAAACTCCAGGGGCCTGTAACTTGCATAGCAACCTTACCGCTAACTAAGGCGTTAATTTCATAACCTCGTTCAGGTTCGGATAGCATAGCGGCACCATCGGCAATCAAATCGTGCCAAAATTGCAAAGCTGCGATCGCACCTTGATTATCTTTTAAATTTACACTTGCGGCTTGCTGTGATTCCCCACCAATTAATTCACCACCGCCACTCCACATAAAGGGTAACCAGGTAAATACAGTAAATTCGCCTTTCCCCAAAGGTAGCAGCATCCCATAACTATCAATTTGCCCATCGCCATTGGTATCGCGAGTTAATTTCTTGGCTACTTGTCGTAACTCTTGCCAAGTCCGGGGTAATTTTTCAATTCCTGCAGCTTTGAACAAACTGGGACGATAAAAAACGCCAACATTATTTGTGGCAAAGGGAACTGACCAAATCTTGCCCTCATATTCCATTGATGTAAATAATGTGGGGTCAATTTCGTCTTTAATGGGGGAATTTTCTAGCAATTCATCCAAAGGAGTTAAAGCATCAAGTTCTACTAATTGACCAGCAATGGTTGGGTTGTACCACAATAAATCAGGCGGTGCATTACCTACTACAGCTGCCAAAATTTTTGGCATTTGCTGATCCTGCTGTCCCACATACAGCGACTCTACTTGAATTTTGGGGTGAGTTTGGTTAAATTTATCTACCAGTTTTTGCAATACATCCCTATTTGGCGGTGGATTCACCCCTTGCCATAAAGTTATATGAACCACCTGTGCATCTGCGACTTGCCTTTGGATAACTTGACATCCCGTGACAACTAATACGCCTACAAGCATCAACAGCAACCAGCGTTTGAGGTGGCGAGAAAATCTCTTACTGTTTCGCTGAGGATGGTGAGGAGACGAAAAAAAGTTGTACATAGCCTTGATTAATCATCAATTATCAAAAGCGATCGCCTCAACTTTTTACACCTTATTCTCAGATTGCACAATCATCTTAAGTTAGGGAATGGGGAATGGGGAATGAGTAATGAGTAATGAGTAATGAGTAATGAGTAATGGGTAATGGGTAATTGGTAATTGGTAATGGGTAATGGGTAATGGGTAATGGAAATTTCTCCCCTGCTTCCTCATCCCCCTCATCTCCCTCATCCCCAATGCCCAATGCCCAATGCCCAATGCCCAATGCCCAATGCCCACCTATATCTTAATCTGGAGATAGAGTCTAGGTAAGTTTAGGTTATGGCAGGACATAGTAAATGGGCAAATATTAAGCGCCAGAAGGCGGTTGTGGATGCCAAAAGGGGAAAGACCTTCACTCAGCTGTCACGGGCGATTATTGTGGCGGTTAGAAGCGGTATTCCAGATCCAGCAGGGAATTTTCAACTGCGGACTGCGATTGATAAGGCCAAGGCGGCTGGTATTCCCAATGATAATATTGAACGGGCGATCGCTAAGGGTGCGGGGACATTTGGCGGTGATAACTCTAATTTTGAGGCGATTCGCTATGAAGGGTACGGCCCTGGTGGTGTAGCGATTTTGATTGAAGCCCTCACAGATAATCGTAATCGTACTGCTGCGGATTTACGTGTGGCTTTTAGTAAAAATGGTGGCAATCTTGGTGAAACTGGTTGTGTTAGCTGGATGTTTGACCAAAAAGGCGTTTGTACAGTCCAAGGCGTAGTTGATGAGGAACAGCTTTTAGAAGCATCCTTAGAAGGTGGGGCTGAGTCTTACGAAATGGCTGAAGATGAAATGGCGGAAGTTTTTAGTGAAGTAGAAAATTTAGAGACTCTCAACAAAACCCTCAAAGATAAAGGCTTTAAAGTAACTGATGCGGAATTGCGCTGGATTCCTAGTAATACTGTAGAAGTGACAGATTCCGATCAGGCGCGATCGCTTCTGAAATTAATTGATACTTTAGAAGGGTTGGATGATGTACAAAATGTCACATCTAATTTTGAAATGGCAGAAAACCTGATGGCTTTGAGTATGGTTTAGTTAAATATTTATTAATTTGTTGTCTAAATCACATTGCTAAAAATAGACATACAAATTTCATAGAAATTGCAAACTTTTGACATAAGGCTATGGGATGCTTTGATTGTTCATATATATATGAATCCTCACCAAATTTATTTCATCCTGTAGCCGTTTTCGCACTTTCAGCCCTAGTCAACATTTTTTTGCTCAGAATATTATCTAGTAGATAATATTTGCTATGGCTATTAGAACAGTGTCACCAGAGTAATGAACAACCTCTAAGAGAACCGAGAACACACAATGCTTGGTGCCAGGATAAGGGGAAAAAGGAGAAATCCCAGAAAAAACATTTAACCCTTACCCTGCAAGCTTTTTCTCAAATCTCATTCAAAGTTGCAAATACTGTAATTTTTATTGTCGAGCAAAAAGGAAAGTAGAATTGTATAAAATTTTTCTATAAATAAAATCATAGTAAAATCATAGCCAGACATACCATTTCCGGGAAACGTAGTGACATAGCTATCGACAAAAACAATTTCTTCAGAGAATAATATAGAAATCTACATATAAAATTCATATAAATTACAAGATATTGGCATAGTATTTTGTCATACTAATATTGTCTGTTATTGAATGAGATTAACATCTCTGAGATAGGCGTTAGCTCGAACTTAATTTCTCGCTTCAGCCTTAGCTGCTACTCACAAGCTTGTTTAAGAGCAAGTGATTTGAGGCTCCTACGCAGCAGACTTTAGCAAGAAACAGTTACTGCTAATCTTGAAGTTTGATAGCAGATATATATTAATTTTTGATTTTCCCGTAACTACACACTATACCATTTAGACCTGGTGCCTCTAGCAGCAGGTTTTTTTGTATTCTTGATTGAGCAATTACAGCAGATTGCAACTTTGTGATACCTATTTAAAAAATAATTGCGACAGATAGATTTACAGAAGTCTCAACCAGAAGGCAATTCTTATGTTGCTGAGTTGTGGTGAACTGTTATTAAACATGAAGATACAGCTTACTGAGTTGTCTATTTCAAGAATTCACCATAATTAATGAGATTTTTTTATGTCTATGTAAAAGTCAACACAACATAGGAAATTACGCCATAAGCAAATTGTGAGAAACTGGTAAAAGTATAATGCAAATAAGTTTTATTTATCAAACAAATTACATCAAAAATTCATAGGAATAACAAGACAAAGTCATATACCTTTGGGATAGTTAAATTGTTCAGATTTGAATCAAGGAAATCTCCAGCTACCATGAATAAATTCGCTAAAGGTGTATTGTTGGCTTTAGTTATTGCTACACCCGTAGCTATTGCTGCACCAAGTTTCCAAGCTGAAGCTGCTACTCAAAACACCACTCATCATCTAGTAAGCTCTAAAACTAAAAGTGGTAAATCTTTGAAACACAAACACCTAAGACATCATCTAAAGAAACATACAAACTTAAAGACCAATAAAAAGTAAATTATTACTCTTTTTCAAGAGTTTATTTCAGAAATATTGGATAATTGTGCCAATATTTATAGTTGCTTTGTGTGCAATTTTTTCTTTATTTATCTTCGCTCAAAATTCAGAATATTAAACCTCGCTACCGCGTTCGTCATTAGCGAGGTTTTTTCTTGTTTAAACAGATTCATGAAGAAGGGGAAGAGTTAAAGGGGGCAGGGAGCAGGGGGAGAATTATCTGTAGCCGGGATTTAGAGAAATGGTATTAATCCAAAATCTAAAATCTAAAATCCAAAATCTAAAATGGGATAACTTGCTCTAGACCACGCGATCGCGTAAGAATAATAGTTAAGATGCTGTAACTTGTCTTAACAATGCCGCAAACTCTCACCCCTCCCCAAATACCCACAGACAAACGGGGATACGACTATGATTTGGTAATTGTCGGCGGCGGGATTATTGGATTAACCCTAGCCTCTGCTTTAAAAGATTCTGGCTTGAGTATACTGCTGGTGGAAGCGAAAGTTGCCTCAGCCGCAGTTGCTAAGGGACAAGCCTATGCAATCCATATGCTTTCGGCGCTGATTTACCAAGGAATTGGGATTTGGGACAAGATGTTGCCTCAAATCGCTAAATATCAGCGTGTACGCCTATCTGATGCTGATTTCCCAGAAGTAGTGGAATTTGAAACAGCAGATTTAGGCAAGCCAGAGTTGGGTTATGTAGCAGAACACCAAGCACTGTTGTACCCGTTGCAAGAATTTGTGCGCGATTGTGCGAATGTAACTTATATATGTCCAGCAGAAGTACTAAGAACAGAGTACCAAAAGGACATAGTAACTATAGATATTAAAGTAGCTGAAGAAGTCCGCACAGTCCGCAGTAAATTAGTGGTAGCCGCAGATGGATCGCGATCGCCGATTCGCCAAGCCGCGAACATTAAAACTCATGGTTGGAAATATTGGCAATCTTGTATCGTCGCCTTTGTTCAACCAGAAAAACCCCACAATAATACCGCTTACGAGAAATTCTGGACTAGCGGGCCATTTGCGATTTTACCTTTACCGGGAAACCGTTGCCGCATTGTGTGGACAGCTCCCCACGCCGAAGCCAAAGCCTTATGTGAATTAGATGACGAGCAATTTTTAGCAGAACTTAGCCGTCGCTTTGGCAATCAGATGGGTAAATTGAAACTATTAGGCGATCGCTTTATTTTTCCAGTGCAACTGATGCAAAGCGATCGCTATGTCTTACCCCGATTGGCTTTAGTTGGTGACGCAGCCCACAATTGCCATCCTGTAGGCGGACAAGGTTTAAATCTCGGAGTTCGTGATGTCGCAGCTTTAGCACAAGTCATCCAAAAAGCCAACGCCTCTGGCGAAGATATTGGCAAAATTCAAGTACTCAAACGCTACGAACGCTGGCGACAACGAGAAAACCTGACAATTTTAGGTTTCACCGATTTATTAGATCGGATGTTTTCTAACAACTTCCTCCCCGTATTATTAGTACGTCGCCTAGGTTTATGGATTATGCGCCGAGTACCAATCCTCAAAATCAACGTTCTCAAATTGATGATTGGGTTAAAAGGAAGAACTCCAGAATTGGCGAAAAGGTGAAATGGGCATGGGGCATGGGGCATTGGGCATGGTAATGGGTAATTGGTAATTGGTAATTGGTAATGGTATTTATCTCCTTTTCCCCTTTCCCCCTTTTCCCTCATCCCAATCCCCAATCCCCAGTCCCCAGTCCCCAATCCCCAATCCCCAGTCCCTCAACAACTCCTCCAGTCATTCCGCCCTACAGCTTGAGCAATTATGGCTGCCAAGTCTGACGGGTTGATGGGCTTGGTAATGTGGGTTTGAAAGCCGGCGGAAAGGGCTTGTTGCTGGTTAATTTCGCCTGCATAGGCAGTCAGGGCGATCGCGGGAATTTGTCTGCCTAGTTCTGATGGCATGGATCTGAGTTGCCGGATGAGCATATAACCATCCATGTCTGGCATTCCGATGTCGCTTAATAACACATGGGGCTGGAAGTGGGTTAACGCCTGTAATGCTTCCAAAGCCGATCGCGCTTGCATGACTTCTGCTCCCGATTCTTCCAGAATGAAGCTAATTAATTCTCGAGTATCGACTTCATCATCAACCACGAGAACTTTGACACCAGCCAAATCAGGAGAGAAATTGATTGCTGGATCGCTGTGATTGCTGGCTAAATTTAGCTGGATGATTGGCAGGGTGACGGTAAATGTAGCCCCTTGCCCTTCTCCACCACTTTCGGCTTTGACTGTCCCTCCATGTAACTCTACTAAGTGGCGGACAATGGCTAACCCTAACCCTAAGCCGCCAAATTTCCGGGTACTGGTGCCATCGGCTTGGCGGAAGTAGTCAAACACATAGGGTAAAAATTCTGGGCTAATGCCTTTACCTGTATCTCGCACCTGTAATTGCACTTGGGAAGCTTGGTATTCTACAGCTATTTCTATTTGTCCGTGTTTTGGGGTGAACTTGACTGCGTTAGATACTAAATTCCAGACGACTTGTTGTAAGCGAGCCGAATCACCAACCACAGGAGCTATATTTGGTTGCACTGACACCTGTAGCTGAATGCATTTGGCTTCGGCTGCTAGTCGCACAGTTTCAATCGCGGCGTTGATGGTTGCTGCTAAATCAACTTGAGTAATATTCAAACTCAGCTTGCCTTGGAGGATACGGGAAACATCTAGTAAATCTTCTATCAGTTCAGTTTGCAGCTTGGCATTGCGCTCTATAGTTTCTAAAGCACGAACTGTAGTTGCTTCATCATACTTTTGAGTCCGCAGTAATTGCGACCATCCCAAGATAGGGTTGAGTGGTGTACGTAGTTCGTGTGACAAGACTGCTAAAAATTCGTCCTTGACACGGTTAGCTTGAATTAATTGCTCTGTTTGCTGCTGTAATGAAGCCATCAGTTCGGCACGTTCCAGGGCGATCGCAATCTGGTCGGAAGTGGCTTGCAAGAGTGCGATTTCTTCTGGGGTAAACTGAGTGCGGGTACTGCTGCCAAAAGATAGTACACCCATTAACTTACCGCGCGCAATTAACGGTTGGGCTGCATAAGCTGTAATCTTCAATGTGCAGAGTATTTGAGTATTAGGATGGGTAGAATGCTGCACATTGTTAACAATAATTTGCCGACGCGTGTGGGCTGCTAATCCACAAACTGCTTCCCCAAATTCCAGCGATTCAATTGATGATGCTATTTCATCATCAATCCCACTCCAAGACTTCAACCGCAGTTTTTGCCGATTGTCTTGGGTATCAATTAAATAGCTGAAGTAAAACTGTAAATCCATCTGTGCTGAGAGTTTGGCGAATAAATCGCTCATCAACTCTAGAGGATGTTCGGTGGAGAGCAAATCGCTGGCTGTTTCTGAGAGTAGCTTTAAGCGATCGCTATGCTTTTGTAGGGCTTGTTCTGCTTTTTGGCGTTCCCGTAGCGCCCGTTCGCGTTCAGTAATATCAACTGCGACTCCTCCCACTAAACGTTGCCCAGAGGGATCGGCAATGGGAAATTTATATACTAAAAAGTCGCCAGTCGTATCATCTGGCATGGGGGCTAGTTCAATTGCTTCTACTACTTGATTTGTCTGGGATACCTTTTGAATATTTTTCAGAAATTTTTCTGCAATTTCTACCGGGTAGAGGTCGAAAATACTTTTACCAATTGCGTCATTCGTCAATAATTTGAATGTAGTACTGTACGTAGGGCTTAAGTAAACTATTCTGCCTTTGCTGTCAGTAATCCAAGCGGCAGCTGGACTGTTATCCATAAACGCCTGAAATCTTGCTTCGCTTTGGTGTAGTGCCCTTTCAGTTTGTTTACGGCTACTAATATCCAAAATAAATGCTACTGACTGTTGACGTGATTCCCGTAGTAAGGAATACCCTACAACCACTGGCACTCGGGAACCATCTTTACGAATAAATTCTTTTTCATAGGGAGTACAGGCTCCTTTAACGTGAGCTTCCGCAATTCCCAATTCATCACAATCAAAGTATTCTGGTGGTGTAATATCAACCCACCGCAGTTGTCCAGTTTGCAAATCGGTGCGACTATAACCAATAATTCTTAAAAACTCATCATTAGCTTCTCGGATACTACCGTTTTCATCACCAAAAATAATTCCCACTAAATTCGCTTCAAAAAAACTCCGCAGCCGTTCTTCGCTAGCGCGTACCGCTGCTTCTGCTTGTCTGTGAGCAGTGATATCCATCATCGTCACTAAAACACTGTCAAATTCGGCAGTTGGTGGCGGAAAGGTAATTGTAAATAAAATATTTAATTGCTTTCCTTGCAGGGTTTGGAGAATTGTTTCTGATTCCAAATAGTTTTGCCCAGCAACTAATACCAAAAGTTCTTGGACAAATACTTCTACTGTTTCTGGGACAAATATTCGGTGCAAGAAACCCAGCAGTTGATTTTTGTCTTCAGCGCCAAACATTTTGACGGCGGCGTTATTGGCATTGACAATTCTCACTGTGCCAATTAACTGTTCTACAAAATCAGGGTGTTCAGCAAAGAAGGTGGCAAAATCTTCAATACCTTGGGCTTTCAAAGTATCTAATGCTGTTTTGATGAGGGAAAAATCTTCTTCAAAAATTGCTACACCTGCGGCTTCAAAAATGTAACGGTATTTCCGTTCTTGGATTTTGAGCGCAGCTTCAGCTTGCTGGCGTTTGCGTAATGCGGTTTGCTGGAGACTAATATCTGTGGTGCTACCTACTACACGTTTTGGTTGCCCATCAGCTCCCCACTCTACAACGATTCCTTGATCGAGTACATTAATATATTCGTTATCTTGCTTGCGAACTCGATACTCTACAGCAAAGCGTTCTTGATGATTTTCCCAAGCTGCTGCTGCTTCTGTTTGTACAGAGGCTAAATCTTCTGGGTGCACTAGTTCCCGCCACCATTCACCGGTGGGTTGAGTATCTCCTAGCTGATAGCCCAAAATCCGGGTTAAGCCCTCAGTTCGCTCTACAGTATCATTTGGCACATCCCAGTCATAAATTAGACAATTAACAGCCTTAGCTGCTAACTCAAAACGCTCATTCGCCTGTCTCAAACTGACTTCACTTTCTCGCAAAGCTTGCTCAACTTGCTTGATGCGAGTGATATCAATAGCGGTAATCCCAACTCCCAAAACATAGCCATCCGCTAAACAAACTGGGTAGTAATTCACTAAAGTGTGTTGCCAGCAGCCGGATAAATTGCTTTCCTGACGAATTTCTTGATTTAGTACAGGTTCTTGACTCTGAATCACCTGTTCCAAAATCGGGATGATTTGGGATGCTTTCTCCGGTAGCACTTCTGATAATGTGCGTCCGAGATGTTCGCTGACAGAAATGCCATGCATCGCTGCTAAGGCTTCATTGGCATGAACATAACGCCAATCGCGATCCAAAAAAGCCAAAGCGGTAGGGGAACTAGTTAAAAAGGCATTGAGTACAGTTTCACTTTTTTGCTTTGCCCATTCTGCTTGCTGGCGATCGCGTAGCGCTACTTGCTTATCGCTAATATTGTGAAAATATGACGTTATTCCCTGCTCAGAGGGATAAACATGGATATCGTACCAGCAGTCACAAGGTTGATAATAAAATTCAAAGTGAATCGGCTCTCTGGCGACGAGACATCGATGATATTGCTGGTAAACTTCTGTATTAACTAATACTGGGCACAACTGCCAGAGATTTTTACCCAATAATTCCTGCCGAGGCTTACCTATGACGGACTCTCCGCCTCGGTTAATGTAGGTAATACACCAATTACTATCTAAGGCATAGAAAGCATCGGTCATGCTTTCTAAAATGTTGGTAACTTCCTGTTTGGTGGCTGCTAGCTCATCTATTAATTCTTGTTGGCGCAGTAAGGTAGCCTGGCGCACTTGACGCATCTTCAAATTGACTTCAATTCTGGCCAATAATTGAGAATCAGAAAATGGTTGGCTGAGATAATCATCAGCACCAGCCGCCAATGCATCTGTACAAATCTCTTCCTCAGCCTGTGCTGACAGCAAAAAGACAGTTAAATCTTGCGTTTGGGGATGGGAACGTAGCGATCGCATCCACTCCCATTCATTGCTTCCTGCTAACATCACATCCGCGATGACTAAGTCAGGAAGCGGCTGTTGTTGTTGGATTGTACTTAAGGTATCTATTCCCTCTCCTACCTGCACCTCATACCGTTGGCTTAACAGCTGCTGCAAGCGATCGCGCATTTCTGTACCATTGTCAGCCAAGAAAATTTTGGCGGCAGGGGTATTTACCTTTGCTTCCCAAGTCACAGTCTCAGCTCCTAATTATTAAAAGTACCTGGACTAGGAGTGCAGTAACTCCTCAATCTGCTTCAAAGGCAACTGTAATGGTTGTTTCCATCTCTTCTGCCGACAGTTTCCTGTTTCGAGAGCACCTCTTAATTGGGTAGTTAACTGTTCTGTGGACAGATAAATTTGCTGCCGCAGAACACAACCTAAATCTGAAAAATTCAGATGTTTTATTACAGGCATCTTATGTTTTTTATGTTTATATATAGATTGAAGATTAAAACAAATCTTGTGTTCTTGGTCTCTTACCTAAGAAATATTTTAATGATTAATATCATTCTTACTTATGTATATTCCTGTTGACAGAAGAGACTAGAGGCTTATTGCTGAGTCAAAGCTATGAGCATTTTTGGCAATTGTTTTGATAATTATTAAGATTCGCTTTAGCTTTAATCTTAACTATTGTTTAATAATCCAATAAAGATTGTATAGCTATAAATTTACCAGTATTTTATAGATAATTATTCCTAAAATTACTGAGATAAAATTGATTAAATCTGCATTAATTGATTACTATAAAAATTGTTAAACCAAATAATTTACCAAAATTTGAAATTATTTTTATTAAAAAAAATAACAATTTATTTCTAAATATTAACCTAGCAATTTTACTCAAGATTTGCTTTCCAGCAAGGGGAATTTTTCTAAATCAAAATATGTTCAGTAGCTATTATCTATGAAATTGGCTGAAATTGATGATTGCGTCTGTTGTGTCTACTCTAGGGTGAATACAACATTAATCAAAAGTTGGAGATTTAATTTATCAAATAGGCTCCAGGCAAAAAGAATCGCCCACTACCAGCAAATTGAGAGCGAACAAAGAATAAAACTTAACTTTTATTAAGTGTATTTAATTGCGAAATTTTCGATTAAATTAGCCTATCCTATACTGAAAGATAGATTTGATGGGATCGCTGATGGGCTAAAACTCATGACAATCCGGGATCAACCTATCATTAACAGGCTTTACAGCTTTGTGCATCAGATTAAAAGCAAAAATGGAAAAGTGACAACACTGACCGCTACTAATGTTAAAGTTTCAAAGACTTCATCTGAAAATTTCAGCGGGTATTCATGCTGAAGCAGCTTAAAAAAAATCCAATTCCTGTAATTGTCGGTGCTGGACTCTGCGCTTTCTTAGCCGGGGCAATGGTTTCAGCACCTCAGCTTGGAAAATCCCTAGGGCAATGGCTAAAGTACGGCAACGATAAAACTGAACAAATATCGGAGACTAGCAAAGCGAAATCAGCCGTTTATCCCCTGGTATCCAAATCTCTACCAGAACGGGCGGCAAAATTAGCAGAAATCGCCGAAAATTCGCGTTCCCTAGACCGAGAACGGGCGCGTTATTTATTGGCGAGTGATTACATTGAAAGAACCCAAGGGAAAAAAGCCCTAGTTTTACTCCAAGGGTTAGAAAAAGAATATCCTATTCTCGCCCCTTATATATTACTGAAACAGGCACAAGCTCAAGATTTGCTGGGTGAAGATGGCAAAGCTTCAGATTTGCGGCAGAAAGTGTTGAAACAATATCCCAAAACAGCAGCCGCAGTTAAAGCCATCTATTTAATTGCTCAACCAAAACAACAGGATATCGCGATCGCACAATTTCCCACCCATCCCTTAACCTGGGAAATTATTCGCAAGCGCTTAGACGAAAATCCCAAACAGCCACAATTGCAGTTAAAGTTAGCCCAATACGCAGCTGACCAACCTGGAACCGTAGGAGTGTTGGATGATTTAGCTAAGGAGTCAACTCTTAAACCTGAAGATTGGGAAATTATTGGTACAGCCTACTGGACAAACAATCAATTTGAAAAAGCCGCAAAAGCTTACGCCAAAGCACCCAAAACACCCCGTAGCCTTTACCGTGCTGGACGTGGCTTGCAAGTAGCAGGTAAAGAAAGAGATAAAGCGATCGCAACTTATAAACAATTAGTACAACAATTTCCCGAAGCCCCAGAAAGTGGCACAGCCATACTGCGGTTAGCAGAAATGGCGAAAACCCGTAAAGATGCATTACCTTATCTTGACCAAGCGATCGCGAAATTTCCTAATGTCGCCAGTCAAGCAGTAGTAGAAAAAGCCAAAATCTATCAAAACCTCAAAGATAATAAATCAGCAGCCCAAGCCTGGCAATTACTGATTGGCAAATACGCAAATTCCGATGAAGCCGCCGAATATCGCTGGAAAATTGCCCAAGAAAAAGCCAACGCCAAAGATTATATCGGTGCGTGGCAATGGGCAGAACCAATTCCTACTCAAAACCCTACCAGTATTTTGGCTCCCAGAGCAGGTTTTTGGGTTGGTAAATGGGCAACTCAGTTAGGGAAACAACAAGAAGCGAAAACTGCTTATGAATACGTCATTAGCCAGTTTCCTTACTCTTATTATGCTTGGCGATCGGCAGCAGTCTTAGGGCTAAATGTCGGTAACTTTAATAACCTGCGGCAAATGCAGCCTGAAGTTGTCCCACCCCAGCGTCCCGTCCCCCCAGCCGGTTCTGAAACCTTCAAAGAATTGTATTTGCTAGGACAAGATAGAGATGCTTGGTTGCAATGGGAAACCGAATTTGTCAATAAAGACCAACCCACAGTAGCCGAACAATTCACCGAAGGCTTAATGCAACTGGCCAGAGGCGAAAATAAATTAGGAATTGACACCATTTCTAAATTAGAAGACCGCGAAATTCCCGAAGAAAAAGCCGAATATCAAACTCTTAGCCAACAGATCACTTACTGGCAAGCCCGTTATCCCTTCCCCTATGTCCAAGAGATTGAAAAGTGGTCAAAAGAACGCCAAATCAACCCCTTGCTAGTAACTGCTTTGATTCGCCAAGAGTCACGCTTTGAAGCCAACGCCAAATCTGTCGCCAACGCTATGGGCTTAATGCAGGTATTACCCTCCACCGCCCAATGGATCGCCCCACAAATCAAAGTTGATAGCAAAACCTTAAAACTAGAAGATCCCAACGACAATATCATGTTGGGCACTTGGTATTTGGATCATACCCATCAGCAATATAGTAATAACTCCTTGTTAGCGATCGCTAGTTACAATGCTGGCCCTGGTAACGTAGCCAAATGGCTGCAAACCCTCCCCACACAAGATCCAGATGAATTTGTCGAAAAAATCCCCTTCGACGAAACCCGAAATTACGTCCGTCAAGTATTAGGTAACTACTGGAATTATTTACGACTATACAACCCAGAAATTTCCGCTCTAGTCGCGCAATATTCCAGTGAACACCCCAAATTGCCCAGCAAGTGATGGGGATTGGGGATTGGGGACTGGGGACTGGGGACTGGGGAAAAGGTAAAAAGGAAAAAAGGGAAAAGGGAGATGAGGGGGATGAGGAAGCAGTGAAGAAATATCTATTACCTACCAATTACCAATTACCAATTACCAATTACCCATTCCCAATGCCCAATGCCCCATGCCCCAACCCCCAGTAAAATAGTTAGCAAATGTTGCCTAATTGCTGAACCATGTCGCCACAAAATTTAGACACAGAAACTCAGTCCGATTCACAGGAACAATACCCAGATGTATCTACTGCTACTCCAGCCGAAATTGACGTGGAAGTAGATAGCGATTCTGAGGCTGATCCGCTTGATGATTTACCTGGTGAAGTCGAGATGTCCTTTTTCGACCACCTAGAGGAGTTACGCCAGCGGATTTTCTACGCGCTTATTGCTGTTGCAGTAGGTATTGTTGGCTGTTTCTTATACGTCAGGCCGATTGTTCAGCTATTAGAAGTCCCAGCACAGGGAGTAAAATTTCTTCAACTTGCGCCTGGGGAATATTTCTTTGTTTCTTTGAAAGTCGCAGCCTATAGCGGTTTAGTACTTTCTACTCCTTTCATTCTTTACCAAATTATCCAATTCGTTTTACCTGGTTTAACTCGTCGCGAACGCCGCTTATTAGGGCCTGTAGTTTTAGGTTCCAGCGTGCTATTTGTGGCAGGGTTAGTATTTGCCTATTTTCTACTTATTCCTGCTGCTTTAAAGTTTTTCATCAGCTACGGTGCAGATGTAGTAGAACAACTTTGGTCAATAGAAAAGTATTTTGAATTTGTCTTGTTGCTATTATTTAGTACTGGTTTAGCATTTCAAATTCCTGTCATTCAACTATTACTTGGCGCTTTAGGAATTGTTTCTTCTAAACAAATGTTTTCTGGTTGGCGTTACGTCATTATGGGTGCGGTAGTTTTAGGCGCTGTCCTCACACCTTCTACTGACCCCCTCACCCAAAGTTTGCTAGCTGGTGCAGTTCTAGGCCTTTATTTTGGTGGGATTGGTTTAGTGAAGGTGATAGGGAAGTGATTGGGGAATGGCGCATAGGGCATAGGGCATGGGGCATTGGGGATGAGGCAGATGAGGGAGATGTAGACGCTTTGCGGCTTCCCGCAGTGTGGGGGATGAAGGGAAAAGGGGAAATCACAAACACCAATTACCCATTACCAATTACCCATTACCAAACCCCAAACAACAAATGACCAATGACAAATGACAAACCTAAACAAATCACCTATGAAGATTTTGAAAAAGTTGAAATTCGTGTTGGTAAAGTTATTCAAGTAGAAGATTTTCCTGCAGCACGAAAACCTGCTTATAAACTTTGGATAGACTTTGGTGATTTGGGCATTAAAAAATCTAGTGCCCAGATTACTAAACTTTACCAACCAGAGAATTTACTCAACAAATTAATATTAGCTGTAACTAACTTTCCACCTCGCCAAATCGCAGATTTTATGTCTGAAGTTTTGGTATTAGGCGTAGTTCTCGATGATGGCGAAGTCGTTTTAATTCAGCCAGATAGAGATGTAACTTTAGGTCAAAGAATTCTATAAGCTGTTACGCCCCTACATTTTTACAAATTATGCAACTCTAACCCAAAATTTGGTCAATCATGCGATTCGCTTGGGAAGCATAACCGCCGCCAAATAAATTGAAGTGATTAATAATGTGATAGAGATTATAAAGAGTTTTTCTCTGCTCATAACCTGCATCTAAAGGAAAGACTTCGTTATAACCTTGATAAAAAGCAGATGGGAAACCACCAAATAATTCTGTCATGGCAATATCAACTTCGCGATCGCCAAAATAAGTTGCTGGATCGAATATCACTGGTTCTCCCGAAACTGTACACCCAGCGTTCCCTCCCCATAAATCGCCATGTACTAAGGCGGGTTCCACCTGATGATCTGCCAATAATTCTGCAATAGCGGCTAATAACTTCTCTTGTTTGGGAAAACTCCCTCCTCGTCGCCTAGCTAATTGAAATTGATAACCCAAGCGATGTTTCCCATAAAATTCTGCCCAATCTGCTGTCCAAGTATTGATTTGGGGCGTAGAACCAATAGTATTGTTGATTTTCCAACCAAAACCTTGACTGCTAGTTGCTTTATGCATTGCTGCTAGCTTCCGCCCCATTTCTTGCCAAGAATTGGTATTACCTCCGCCCATTTCCAGCCACTCCAACACAATGTAGCCAGAATTGCCAGCTGTACCCCAGCACAAGGGTTTGGGAACGCGAATACTAGCTGTATTCAGCATTTCCTCCAACCCCAGCGCCTCAGCTTCAAACATGGCAACTTGAGATGCTTGATTTAGCTTCACAAAGTAAGTGCGTTCATCATCAGAGACAGCATAGCCTTGGTTAATACACCCACCACTCACAGAACGCTTTTGCTGACTCTGAAATTTTTCACCAGTCACCCTGCTAATATGGGCATCAATTTCTGTCCACATTGTGTTTGTCATTTTTTATTTGGTGTTTGGTATTTGGGGTTTGGGGTTTGGTAATGGGTAATGGGTAATGGGTAATTGATGTTTGTTATTTCCCCTTTTCTCCCTTTTCCCTTTCCCCTTTTCCCCTCATCCCCTATGCCCTATGCTGGCTTGATGACAACTACACCATAAGCATCGGGAGAAAGGTATTGTTGGGCGGCTTGCATTAAGTCGGTGGCTTCTTGGGCTTGAATGTTTGCGGGGTAGTTAAAGGCTGGTTCTAAATTTCCTAGCATGGATTGATAATAACCATACAAGCCAGCGCGATCGCTTGGTGTTTCATTACCAAAAATAAATCGGTTGGCTACACGTCGGCGTACACGGGCAATTTCTGATTCTTTGACTAGTTCTGTATGTAAAATGCGAATATGTTGTGCGATCGCTTCTTCTACTGCTTGTAAGTTTTCTACTGCACACTTGGCGGAAATATAAAATGTGCCTTGCAGTTGATTACTCATATTACTTACAGAAATCGAAGACACTAAATGCCGTTCTTCTCGCAAATCCTGTACCAGCCTTGATGTGCGTCCGTGGGCTAAAACTCCCGCCAAAACATCGAGTGCGTAAGTTTCATCAATATATTGCAACCCTGGAACTCGCCATACCATTACTAGCCTGGCTTGCTGGAGACTTTCATCAATAAATTCTTGACGGACTATTTCTGTAAACGCAGGTTCGGGCAGATGTGGTGTGTGGTAAGCAGGAAGTGGTGCATTTTTGTTACTAGTAGCTTCAGCAATTCCTTGGGCAACAATATCAATTAATTCTGCTGTCGGTAAATTTCCGACAGCCACAGCGGTAATTGACTGGGGTTGATACATACTCCCGTGGAAATTCCGCATTTGCTGAGGTTGTAGATGGGAAATTACCGATTCTGGCCCCAATACTGGACGGCGATAAGGTAACCGTTCAAACGCCATTTCCATCGACCGCCGAAAAGTCCGCCTCTGGGGATTATCTTCCGAACGCCGAATTTCTTCTAGCACTACCAAGCGTTCCCGTTCAAAAGCGTCATCATCAATACTGGGATTTAATACTACATCTATTTGTAGTGGCGCAAGTTCGGCAAAATCTTTGGGCGCAGTGGTGATGTAGTAATGAGTGTAATCTTGGCTAGTCGCAGCATTAGTAACGGCTCCCCGTTCTTCAATGCGACGTTCAAACTCGCCACTAGCTAGGCGTTCTGTGCCTTTAAAAATCATGTGCTCTAAGAAGTGAGCCATGCCATTAATGGTATCCGATTCTACCGCCGAGCCTACCTTAATCCACAAACTTAAGTTAACGGCTTCAATCGGCATTTGCTCCACTACTATTGTTAAACCGTTGGGTAGCTGGTGTAGTGTTGGAGCATTGAGACGAGGAAATTTTACCAGGGTTGAGGTCATTGCTAGTAGTGAGTGGTGAAGAGGACAGAGAGAAAGCTTTCTTACTTCTCTATCTTATCTAGGAAGGAAGTTCGCGTAGCGTCTCCGCAGGAGAAGGATAAAGGATGAAGTCTGAAGTAAGAATCTCTACAAACTGAACTTTTTTACAAGACGCTACCGCCTAGCTTGCTTCCCCATAAGGGTACTTCTCGTTACATTTACGCCTTTAATGGGCGAAAAATAAAATTTTTCCTTATTCATCATCCATTTTTTTTATTAGTGGGTTAATTTTATACTTCATCCTTTATCCTTCCCGAACAAATGTCACATCACTGGAATCTTACATTTATCGCTTTATATGTTCTCTTCATGGTGATTTTGAATTTTATGTTCCGCGTTGACTGGAATGATTTGGCGAAACTTTACCGCACTGAGGAACCACCACCAGCAAATATCTCACGGTTTGAACATGGTCATGTGGGTTTGGTGTATTACAAAGGAACTTTAAATGTTGGTGTTACTCCCCAAGGGCTGTATGTGAGTATTGTTGCTTTGTTTAGGTTTGGGCTTCCGGCGTTGTTGATTCCTTGGGGTGTGATTAGGAGAATTGAGCCGGCTAATCAATTATTTGTGCAGCGGTTTCGTTTGTATCTCACTAAGCCAGATGTGAAGATTATTTTGAGGAAAGAGGCTTTAGAAGGTGCGAGGAAATATTTAGCTGCACAGGGTATCGAGTGGATTTAGATTTTGCCCTCTAGAATGGTACCGCGAAGATTTGCCCCTTCAAAATTTGCCCCTTTAAGAAAAGCCCGTTCAAGATTCGCCCCTTCCAGATTTGCTCGTTCAAGATTCGCCCCTTCAAGAAACGCCCCTTCCAGATTTGCTCGTTCAAGATTCGCTTCTCCAAGATTCGCCTCTCCAAGAAATGCCCGTGCAAGAAAAGCTCGTTCAAGATTCGCCTCTCCAAGAATTGCCCGTTCAAGAATCGCCTCTTCCAGATTTGCCTGTAAAAGATTCGCTCCTTTAAGAAAAGCCCGTTCAAGATTCGCCTGTATAAGAATTGTCCCTTTAAGAAAAGCCCCTTTAAGAATTGCCCCTACCAGATTCGCTCGCACAAGAATTGCCCCTTCTAGATTCGCTCGTACAAAATTTGCCCGTAAAAGATTCGCCTCTTTAAGATTCGCCCCTTTAAGAAAAGCCCGTTCAAGATTCGCCCCTTCAAGAATTGCCCCTACCAGATTCGCTTCTTTAAGATTCGCCTCTTTAAAATTCGCTTCGTACAAATCTTGGTACTGTAGAATACTATTTTGCAAATCTAAAAAGCTTAAGCAATTTAAGCAAAAAATCTCACTATGAATATGACTATCAACTCTTTGCCCACGTAGGCGAGAAACACAATTACCAAAAGCTTCAGGAGAAGGCCATTTAATCTGAGAAACATTGCGTGTCGCTCTAGCACAAGCATTCAAAACACCTAACAATGCCTCCTCAGCATTACGTGCTTGCCAATTTGCTTCCTGAAAAGTGGATAACTGCAACTTCTCCATCGGCATTCCATTTTTTAACATATAACTTATCAAGTCACATATTGTCAGTTGCCATTCAGCAATATCAACCTGATATTTATCTTGCTGCAATTGAATTTCATTGATAATAAATTTAAAAATATAATCATCCATAGCTGTTGAACCGCATAACTTGGCCCAGCGTTCTAAAGCTTGTAGCTTATTCCATCCATAATCTGAGTCTTCTTCGTTAGCTTTTAGCTGGTTATTGATAATTTTTATTTCCTGAACAATACGCCTTGCTGTTAAATATTCACCAAAGCTTTTGTGAGTAAACTCAAAAGTATCATCACGACCTTTTAGTCCACGTTGACGAAAATAGAAGGCTGTTAATAGACGAGCTAAACTAGCTTTTTTATCTTGTTTAAATATATTTAATATTCGTTCTAGAATGTTGCGGTCACAATACTTTTCAATTTCTGTAACTGTTGTTATCCTGACATCTCCTCCATGCCAAGCAGCAACCGCAATACTTTCTAGAATGCGAACAAAATCTTTTTCTGCCACTCCCTTAATTACTGGGTTATCATTAGCCCAAATTCGCTGATAAACTGCTGTGAGCAAATCTGCATAAATTTCATTGAGGTTACTATTATCGAAAAATTTAACTGCACCACGAACCAAACTCAAAGCGATCAAGTAATTTAACAAAGGCTGGGATGTGATTTCTCTAAAATGTCCCTCGTCTAATTCTTCAGGTAAGCTGTCATATCCTCGGCCGCTTGCTTGACTATATTTACACCACCAAATTTGGCGTTGGTCTTGTTTTAATAAATTTTGGTTGTCAATGTAATTATTATCTTTTATTTCCTCTTCATCTAAAAAATAGGGAAGAACATTAAGGATTTGCTTAGGTTTACGAAAATCGCTTTGATTCTTCTGTATAACCAATTCCCGCCCACTAATTAAAACCTGCAAGCGAGTTTGAACATGATTAAATGCATTGACTTGTCTTTGTACTTCACTTATAAACTTCTGGGCAACTTCCTCACCCATCTTGCCCTGCATAGCTAATTCATCTAAACCGTCAAAAATAATTAGTAATTTTTCTACTGTATTGTCTTTAACCAAAGGATTGGGAGGTAAAGGAATATCACGCAAGTCATTAATAAACTTACCAATGCCATTAACTAAATCATCTTCTGGATCAAACAGATGTAAGGGAATAAATAAAACTGAAATTTTACCTATCTTTGCCTGTATAGCTGCAAAAATTTTACAAAAGGAAGATTTACCGCTTCCTGGGCCACCACTAATTACCCGGATAGCATCATTTTTATCAGCTTCGTCTAACCAAGTTTGGAGTTCTGCTTGTAAATCAACTACAATTCTCTCATTTCTTTTATCTTGTTTATAACTTTCTCTTAGTCCACTGATAAAATCATCATCATATTTAATTTCAACTTTGCGTTCATAGTAAGTGCGGAGGGGAACATAAACTTGTTCTAGACTAAAAGCTTCAGAAAACATCCGTTCATTAACTTGTTTTTGTAACCATATAGAGTAACGTTGCCAAGCTTGTTCTCTTTCGCTTGCTTTAATAAACGGGGTATTTAGTTCAGTTTGTAAAACTGTATATTTATCGCTATTTTTCTTCCATTCTTCAATGAGTGAATAGACAAACTCTGTAGGAAGACGATTACTAATTGCTTCTGCTTGTGCTGGTGTAGAGACAAATTCTGTTAACCACTGGCGAAAAGGTTCTTTGATGGCTAAAACAATAGCTAGTTCTTCAGGATGAGCAAAAAAGTTGCTGTCAATTGTTAATTCTGTGGCTTCTAAATTTTGGAGACAATTTTCTAAACGGTGTTTAACTATAGTCTCAATATCATCATTATCAACTTTTTTGAGTAAATCCTGATTATCATCTACTAAACTAGCCATTGCTTGAATTAAAGAACGAAAAATTAACAACCAAGCTATTTCTCCCGGTTCTTTAGCCAAGCCAACAGCAGCACCCATCTCTACCAAATTTTCGGGTACGTTGCTAACATTACCAGTCAACCCATTTACTACAGCTTTGGTTAGCGCTGTAAAACCACTCCCGAAGTTAACATTAAGACGCTTGCTAAAGACGGAAACAGGCTGCTTGATGAGAATTCCAGGTTTGCTGCTCATAGCTGTTGTATGTTGTATTGTGTTGATAGATATGGGTAGCTCATACCAATTCCCCAAAATCCTGATACATATAGATTCTTCGTAGGGGTTTAGCACTGCTCATTGGTGTCAACTTAAGTTCAAACGCTTATCCCACAAGCCTTTTACCCCTCCCCCTAACCCCTCCCCTTGCCAAGGGGAGGGGAAGTTTTGGCTTTAGACAAAACTGGGGTGGGGTAACGGGGATCTTGATGGTAGGCGATTTGAAGCAAAATCAAGTCCTGATGAGGGTTTCACGTTAAGTTGACACGTATGAGCACAGCTAAACCCTCACCTATGTATAGAAATCATGATTAAAGTGAAACGGTATGAGATATTTAGACGATATTTGCTAGTAATTGTACGCAAATTCACTCTTAAATAGTGTTATTGATACTAAAAAGCTTCAAGTTTCAGCCTCAAAACCTCAAACGTCAGCCTCAAAACCTCAAACGTCAGCCTCAAAGCCTCAAGTTTCAGCCTCAGAACCTCAACTGTCAGCTTCAGAATCTCAAACGTCAGCCTCAAAGCCTCAAGCGTCAGCCTCAGAACCTTAGCTGTCAGCCTCAAAACCTCAACTGTCAGCCACAAAGCCTCAAGCGTCAGCCTCAGAACCTCAACTGTCAGCCTCAGAACCTCAAACTTCAGCTTCAGAACCTCAACTGTCAGCCTCAGAACCTCAAGCTTCAGCCTTAGAACCTCAAGCTTCAGCCTCAAAGCCTCAAGTTTGGTAGGGTGTGTTATCGCGTTAGCGTAACGCACCGTAAATCTCTGGTGGTGCGTTAGGACTAAAGTCCATAACGCACCCTACACCGATTCGCCCTTGTTTTAGTTGATAGTTGTTGCGCTTTTCTTCTTCTTAGAACTGCGAGTAAACCTACGTCCCATCTCATCGATGACTGCATCTAAACCAGCAACATCACTGCTAGTTTTAGCGTAATTGTAAACTGCTAAAGCTGCTGTATATGCTTCACTACCCGCAGTGATACAGGTATCATCCACGAGTTCTTGCAGTTGCGTCAGGGATAAAAGTACTGGATACAAAGCCTCATACAGCGCTACATCCCGGCGCATCTCCTCTACATCAAAGGAACGAGGTAAAAAATTTGGGTTTTGTGTCGCAACTTCCAACGCTTTGCTAACAAAGGCGCGACTTTTATCACCCATCTTTAAAATTTTGCGTCGGTCATCCGTTGTCAAATCTACCAAAAACGGTAACTTTTCGCGAATTGTTGCGTAGACGCGAAGCGGCTTGTCGTAGACATCGCCTGCATTACCGCTTCCCGATCAGCAGGGGAAAAGTTAGCACTGAGACGATTATCAGCCATTTTTATCACTCCTCTGGGATAACTCTTCTCAGTATTCCCAAAGTAAAACAGGCAATTAGCTGATTTAAGCTCACAATCACTGTTCCTTAGCAAATTGCAGCTGATACAACCTTGGGTTATAGCTTGGCGAAAGAACCACTTTTGTTAAAATTAAGAATAATATTAAGAAATATAAACTAAAGTCTCAATGCCCAGTCTATCGCTTGACAAAAAAGCATCTCGTGTCATTGTCGTCGGTGCAGGAATAGGTGGGCTAACTGCTGGCGCATTATTAGCCCATAAAGGTTACAGCGTTTTCATCTTAGACCAAGCCCTTGTACCTGGGGGTTGTGCTTCTACGTTTAAACGCCGAGGATTTACTTTTGATGTCGGCGCAACCCAAGTTGCTGGTTTAGAACCTGGGGGGATTCATCACCGGATTTTCTCAGAATTGGGAATAGATTTACCACAAGCCACACCTTGCGATCCGGCTTGTGCAGTTTATCTTCCTGGGGAATCAACACCAATCAACGTTTGGCGCGATCTCGAAAAATGGCGAGAAGAGCGACAACGACAATTTCCAGGTAGCGAACCATTCTGGCAATTGTTAGCAACTTTATTTCAAGCTAGCTGGGAATTTCAAGGACGCGATCCAGTTCTACCACCACGCAGTTTATGGGATTTGTGGCAGCTAACTCAGGCGGTACGTCCCAGTACATTAATTACTGTGCCCTTCACTTTATTTACTGTGGGCGATGCTTTACGGCTATATGGATTAGGTAACGATCAACGCTTACGGACTTTCTTAGATTTACAACTGAAGCTGTATTCCCAAGTCAATGCAGAAGAAACAGCCTTACTTTATGCAGCCACGGCGTTGAGTGTCTCCCAACTCCCCCAAGGATTATTTCACCTCCAGGGTAGTATGCAAGTTCTAAGCGATCGCCTGGTAGAATCCTTGGAAAGAGATGGCGGTAAATTATTGCTGCGCCACACTGTCGAAAAAATTACCGTAGAAAATGGTCAAGCCAACGCCGTCACTATTCGCAATCAGCAAAGCGGCGAAGTCTGGACAGAAACAGCCGACCATATAATTACTAATGTCACTGTGCAAAACCTCGTCCAGCTTTTAGGCGACGCAGCACCATCAGGTTATAAGCAGCGAGTCGAAAAATTACCCCCATCATCAGGGGCGTTTGTCGTCTATTTAGGTGTAGATGCTAGCGCCATTCCTCCTGAATGCCCGCCGCACCTGCAATTTTTATACAATGCTGATGGCCCAATTGGCGAAAACAATTCTTTATTTGTCTCCGTTAGCCATCCCGGAGATGGTCGCGCCCCGGAAGGTAAAGCCACAATTATTGCTTCATCCTTTGTAGATACACGTAGGTGGTGGCAGACAGAGAATTACGAAGAACTCAAACAGCAGTATACAGAAGAAGCGATCGCCCGCCTAGCAAAGTTCTTCTACCTCAAACCAGAAACCATCATTCACCAAGAAGCCGCCACACCCCGCACCTTTGCTCATTTCACAGCACGCGATCGCGGTATCGTGGGCGGTATCGGTCAACGTATCCCCACCTTCGGCCCCTTTGGTTTTGCCAATCGCACACCAATTAAGCATCTCTGGTTAGTCGGTGACTCCACCCACCCCGGGGAAGGAACAGCCGGAGTAAGTTACTCAGCGCTAACTGTCGTGCGGCAAATATTAAATAGCTGAGTCCAATGTCAAGGGTCAAGGGACAAGGGTCAAGGGTTAAGGGTTAAGGGTTAAGGGTTAAGGGTCAAAAGTCATGACTTCTCCTTCTTCCCCTTGTCCCCAATCCCTAAAATTCCTTAATTTTGAATTTTGAATTTTGAATTTTGAATTGATTTGTCCCCAGTCCCCAATCCCCAATCCCTACTGACCTGTCGTAGTTGGAGAAGGTGACAAAATTTCCGGCACTGCTGGCGCAGGTTCAGGATTGAGAAAGTTCCGCCAAGTCTTGATTTGCTCTTGTGCGGCACTATAAGCAGAAGTCCCTCTAGGAATTAACTTCGCCGTCTCAATGCCTTGATACATATCAGATTGTCCCTGAGAACGGGCGATATCTAACAACTGCTGACTCCATTGGTCAATGGCAACATTGGCATCCAAGCGTAAGATACTGCGTCGGGGAACCTGTTGTGCCAGTTGTATAGCGTTTACCAAGGCTTCTGCTGTACCTGGTAAAGCTGCATCCCGCGCTTTTTGCCAATTTTCTTTGGCGCGGATTTGCACTCGCCAATCGTCTATGGCTTCTTGGGCTTCGCCAGAAAGTGCGCGTCCGGATGATGCTATGGATTGAGCGGCATTAATCGCCCCATTTAAATCGCCTCGTTGCGCTAAGTCTTTTGCTTGATCTAAATAAGGTCGGTCTTCAATTCGCTGAATTTTTGCTGTCCAATTACGGATTTTTCTGCGTGCTTCCGAGTATAATGCCCGACCATTACGGATTTGGCTAGCTTCTGCGATCGCAGCTTGCAAGGAGTTGACATCATCCATTAATGCAATCTGATCCGCACGATCCAAGAAAGGTCTATCTTGGATCGTCTCTACTTCAGCTTGCCAACGTCCGGCTGCTTGTCTGGCTTCGCTAGCACGGGGGTTACCGGTGGGAATGAGTTGAGCTTGGGCGATCGCTGCACTTAAATCGCTGATTGTGCCTTGGCTAGCTAATGTCCGCGCCTTATCTAAACGGGCGACATCTTCAATTTCCAACTGCCAGCGGGCAATTAATTGTTGTGCTTTATCATACACAGCCCGAGAAGCATCGATTTGTTGCGCTTGGGAAATTGCTGTCTGTAAACCATCAATGGTTCCTAGCCAAGCACTTCTTTGGGCTTCAGCCAAGCTGATAAAATCTTCAACTTCCGTTTGCAATCCCGTATTTTCTGGAATTTGGCGGACGATATCTAGCGCTGTATCTGCATCCCGCTTATCTAACTTAGCCTGAGCTAAATCCAGCATCTTGCGCCCGTATTGGGGAATTAACTCTTGCGCTTTTTGATAAATGTAACTAGTGGGACTAATTGACTCCGCTAGCTTAATGGCTTCGAGTATCTGATCGGCTACCCCACTTTTAGCTAAACTATCGGCTTTTGCTAATTTTTCGCCATCTTCCCTAGCTGTGGCAATAATGCGATTTAATTCGTCGTATTTAGTAGTTGCCCAGTATTTATTATCGACACGCAGCAATTTAGCAGACAGCATAAAAGCGGATTGCCAATTTCTTTGCCGCAGTTCGCCTTCCGCTTCTTGATAAATGCCCTCTGCCTTTGACCAAATCGACTGCCATTTCTCTACTTGCTCTTCTACAGTGCTATAAGCAGGCAAATCGTTAGGTACTTTTGTGGCAGTGGCGATCGCTTCATCTAATTTTCCCGCTTGAAAACTTTGATCGGCTAGTTGCAAAATATCCTTAGACCACCTCTCAATAAAGCGATCGGCTTCTCCCCGCAAGGGGTGGTTTTTGGGCAATTGCTTCACTAAATTGATCGCTTGCAGTAAGTCGGTGACTGTTTGTTTAGAAGCCGCTAACTGCGCGCAGTGTAGCCGTACCGACTCACTAGCCAAAGGCCAGAAGATTTTGGGGCAGTTAGGGGCTGTTGGCAACTTTAACAGCATTGCCATTGCCAGGAATCCTATCCCCCCAGGAATCAAAGTTAATAATACTAACCACACCACCCAATTTTGCATCCAGCGGGGCAATTTACTGAATACATAATTGGGTGAAATAGTTTTCTCTGACTGATTATTAAAAGGTAATTCTTCGGAATGATTATCTGTTTGCCGCTTCACTGACTTAGAGTTAGAACCAGTAGCTGGAATATTAAATAAATGAGGTTCTCCGAATTGTTGTGTTTCGGATAATCTCGCCATTTCATCCTGATCTCTGGCTCTGCCTCGGGACCAACTGTCTGTAATATCCCGCTCTGTCATCTCTCACACCAAAATAATTGAATAGCGATCTGTTGTAGATCGATAATTCCATTGTTGCCATAGTAACTTTCTCATAATTAAAAAGCTACATTTTTTATTATCTTTCGCCACAGATACCATCAACAATTGGAAAAATCAGTGTGGTTTTACACCCTAACCAGAGACCGAAGATTCCGTCTGCAAATCGACAATTAACTGAGCCAACTGATCGCTGCTGGCCTGGTAGACTCGGCCGCAAAAGTCGCAAGTGGCTTCAGCGCCATCATCTTTCACGATCATATCTTGTAGTTCAGCTTCTCCCAAGATTTTTAATGCTCCTAACATCCGGTCAAAGGAGCAACCACAGTGGAAGCGTAGAATTTGGCTTTCGGGAAATATTTTCAGATCCATATCTCCCAGCAAATCTGTGAAGATTTCTGGCAAGGTCTTGCCTGCTTGCAATAATGGTGTAAATCCTGATAAAGCAGCTACTCGTGATTCCAAGGTTGCCACTAAAGCTTCATCTCTAGCAGCTTTGGGTAGCACTTGCACCAACAATCCACCCGCCGCCGTTACGCCATTTGCGCCCACAAATACACCTAAAACCAGTGCTGAAGGTGTTTGTTCGGAACTTACCAGGTAATGGGCGACATCATCGCCAATTTCACCAGAAACCAGTTCTACTGTACTCGAGTAAGGGTAGCCATAACCGATATCCCGGACAACATAGAGAAAACCCTTACCTACTGCACCACCAACATCTAATTTACCCTTAGCGTTAGGTGGTAACTCTATAGATGGGTTACCTACGTAGCCACGCACTGTGCCATCTAACCCAGCATCTACCAAAATGCCACTCAAGGGGCCGTCACCTTTCACCCGGACGTTTACTCTAGAGCCTGGCCGCTTCATACTAGAAGCCATTAACAAACCTGCTGCCATAGTCCGCCCCAGTGCTGCTGTTGCCACATAAGATAGCTTGTGACGTTGTCTTGCTTCTTCTGTGAGGCGCGTAGTGATCACACCTACGGCTCTAATCCCACCGTCGGCGGCCGTGGCGCGAATTAATTGATCCGCCATGAAAAACCTTACCAAATAGTATGTTACTAAACGCCTCTGCTATGAGGCTGGGACACTAAATTCTTATTTAGTATAACTTAGTATATCTAAACTAAACTTAAACATCTTTCTCATACTAAGTTCTGTAGGTAGTGATTTCCCGACAGTACATCAATATATAAACTCTGCCTATCTGCAGCAGGTTTCAAAAATCAAATTTAACTGCTAGAGAAAAATAAATAATTGATTGCCCAGCTTGATATTTAAATGCAGAAATCCTAATTCTTTTCTGATTTTTGATTCTATATTTGTCATACTACTAAAATAGTAATTAATTTTGGCTCAGTGTCATCCTAAAAAATGCTAGGTACTTTTCAAAAAAGTCAACTGCGGATAGAAATCGAAGCATCAGCAAATTCTATCCATGACAGTCTGCTGCGTCCAGCGCAATTACAAAAATGGCTTTTAGGGCAACGCTTTGCTTCTGGAATGCCAGAAGAACTACAGTCCGGGTTTCAGTTTACTACCTGGACAGGGCCTATACAAATTCATCATCAAGTAAGTGTGGTGAAACCTAATTGTCTACGCTTGTTACTGAGTGGCGGAATTGATGGTTTTCATGAATGGTATTGGGGAGAAGGTTGGGTGCAGTCCCGCTTAGAAGGAGTCTCATTGTTACCGTTAAATTTGGGACAAACTTTCAGTTTATTGAGTTTGCGGCAATTTTTAGCAAGCCAAAAATCATAAAATTTTTGATAACTTCGGTGGGGTTGTAGTAAGTATTTTATTATTGATAATTTAAATCCGAAATTGCTTACTACAGCCTACAAATCTGTGAGTAACCTGGCTTTTCTTAACATAAATGTCAATACCGTCTCTTCCTGGGCAATAATATCGGCCGTTACTTCCATACCTGGTTGAATGGTATAGGATTGATTACCTTTAATTAGCTCCAGTTTATCTGGTTCGATTGTTACCTCATAGTAAGGTACAGCTGCAACATTGCTATTAGTTTGGGGTGTAATTGCATCAGCCGTAATGCCTCGAACCGCACCATTGAGCGTGCCATAATCCGGGTAAGGATAGGCAGAAACCCGCATAATGACTTTACCCTGGGTACATTGCGTTACCTGAGTAGTTTTACATAAGCGCACTTTACTAATATCAGCCGCCGCTACACGGGCTTTCACAACCAAAGGCGCTTGATTAGGGGAAATTTGCGCGATCGCATCTCCCGCACGTACCACCTGCCCAGTATTTCTAATTTCTAGCTTCAAAATCGTACCCGCCTCTGAGGTACGAATGACGGTTTTTTGCAGTTCTGTAGAAACCTGTGTTAATTCTTTTTGGTCACTATTTATCTGGTTTTGGATTTCAACTTGACGGCGAATTAGTTCTGCTTGTTCTTTCTTCAAAGTCGCCAGTGTCGATTCCCCTTTAGCTTTTTCTTGGGCTATACGTTCATTAGCGATGGTCACCGTTGCATTACTGGGGTTAAGCCCAGCTTTAGCACGTTCAAGTTTAGCTAATGCCGCTTTATAAGCCTGTTCTTTCTCTTTAATTTGCAGAATAGCGATCGCACCTGTATTTCCTAGTTGTTGATATCGCTTCATTTCCTCCTTAGCTAATTCCAGCGCGGCTTCAGCTTCTTGCACTTGTGTGAAAGTGGTGATTTTTTGGTCTTGATAATCTCGTTGATTGCGCCTCAAGTCAGCTGCCGCCGCCGCGATCGCTCGTTGCATAGAATTAGATTCTGCAGCGATTTGAGTTTGTAGCGTCTTGACTTGGGCAGCAATTTGTGATAACTGTAAATTATTCTGGTGAATTGTACCTAAAAGCTGGCTTTTTTTAGTTTCTAGTTGCGAAGAATCAATATAGGCGATCGCATCCCCTGATTTCACTACCTGATTTTCTTTCACCACAATCTTTTTCACAACTCCTTCGCTACCTGCTTGCACTAAACGTACATCTCCTGCAGGGCGAACTGTAGCGGGTGCTGTAACAGTGACGTTGTAGTGAGTTACCGCAGCCAAAACCAAGGCTATACCTACAGTACCAACGAGAAATAAACCCCCTAGAGTTGTCCAGAGACTAATTGCTGGGAGAAACTGATCGCTGCTGATAGGGCGAAACAAGTCTGGACTGGGGTCATTATGCATAAATACAATGAAGTGTAGGCCGTATCTCAATTCATGCACAAGCAACCAATAGTAGCAATGAAAATTTCACTGAGTCAACCAATTTTAGATTTTGCGTTCGCGTAGCGTGTCGTAAAGCCTGCGGCATCGCTTCGCGTCGGGCGCAGCCTCTCGTAGAGAAGACAAAAGTTGCGTGCGGGGTTTCCCCCGTTGAGCAAACTTTTCAAGACGGATTTTAGATTTTAAATTGACTACACCCATCAAGGGATGCGGCTTGGAAATTTTAGATTGGCATTTAAGATTTGTTCCACCCACGGCTGTGCTTGCACCAAAAAGAATCCAAAATCCAAAATTTATACCATTTTGAAAAAAGAACGCGACAGATAGGTAGGGGCACGGCACCAGTAAGATATTTGATATGCCAAAAGATTGAGGATGCCGTGCCCTTACAAAGAATTTATCTGTCGCAAACATTATTTGAATTGGTATTAAATTTAACCTTCAGCAGTTAAAACTTGCTCTACAGTTAATTGCAACTCTGGAAAAGTTTGAGATTTTATGTAATCACCATCAACGAACTCTACAGGTTCGTATAAGTCTTCAATTAATATGAATACAGTTACTTTCTTGAGTAAAGGAGAAACAATCCAATACTCTGGAATATTGAGGACGTTATACTCAACTCGTTTAGCTCGATAATCAACAATCTTTGTTGATTCACTGACGATTTCTACAACTAACAACGGTGGTGGTTTATTGAGTTCAATTACTGCTTCGCGGTTTCTTAACTCACGCCACTGAGACATGGGAATCACCACTACATCTGGAATTCTGGAGGTATCCCATCGCCCAGCACGTGGGGAACGAATACCAATAACCATTTGTTTAGAAGTCCAATCTAACTTTAAACGGTTAATTTCACTGCGGAAACAAACATTTAAAAATTCTGCAACTGCACCATGTTCCGCACTTCCCAAACTCATTGGAATTAGTTCTCCATTGACCAATTCATAGCGGGTATCGGTGCCATCGTCATAAGCTAAATATTCCTTAAAAGTTAGTCTTTTAGTGACTGCAGGAGTTGTTGTCATGGCATTATTGTATTGCCTTTACTTCATTCTAATTGGGCTTTACCACCAACACCGAACAACTAGCTTCTTCTACAACTTGAATACTCACAGAACCCAAGACAATTCGCTTTATTCCTGTTAAACCACGACTACCAATAACGATCAAATCAGCATTATAAATATTTGCCAGGCGAATAATCTCTTCCGCAGGATCGCCATTTACAAGTTCTAATGCACTTTTAACTGACAAACTCTCTTGGTAAGCTTGCAGCTGCTTTTCAATATGAAAAAAAGACAATGTTGGTGAATCTGAATGAGGTTTATCGGCGGGTAGCTCCATCTCCGACTCTGGTGTGGGAAAAATATGGCAGAGAATCACTTTGCTATCTTCTGACAGCGCCAATTCATCTAAAGTCTGAATTACCCGTTCTGCAATTTCCGAACCATCCAGAGCTACCAAAATAGTTTTTAGCACCGCCCTTGTCTCCTCAAGAGTAGACCCCTTAAACACATACTTACTGAAGTTTGTTGGCAGCTATACCAACAACTAGCTGTAAGCCAAGTTTGTATATGACCTGATTAGCCAAACTCTTGGTTTGCAGCCATCTATTGACTTTTACCAAAAGTATAAGCAAAAATTCCGCACTTTCAATCATTCTTCACGCTGAATTCGTCTTCTTACTGAATCGGCGTGAGATGGAAATCCCTCTGCTGTTGCCAATATATCTATTGCACCAGCCACCTTCTGCAATGCAGATTGGGAGTATTGAATAATATTGGAGTGTTTCATGAAAGTTTCTACACCCAACCCCGAAGCATAACGAGCTGCACCAGAAGTAGGCAAAGTATGATTTGGCCCAGCTAAATAATGCCCTATCGCTTCCGGTGTAGAGTCTCCTAAGAAAATGGCCCCAGCATGGCGAATTTTTGGTAGTAATTCCCAAGGGTCTTGAATTTCTAATTCTAAATGTTCAGGGGCAAACTCATTAGCCAGTTCTGCTGCGGCATCGAGGGATTCTACAATCACAATTAAGCCATAATGAGCGATCGCTTTTTCTGTATCTATTCTGCGGGGATGATCTACCAATTGTCTTTCCACAGCAACTTGTACGTTTTTTGCCAAAGCCGCATCCGTAGTCAACAAAATCGCTGCTGCCATCGGGTCATGTTCCGCTGGTGCTAACATATCAGTAGCCACATGTACGGGATTTGCGGTTTCATCGGCAATAATTAGCACTTCGCTTGGCCCAGCTAAACAATCAATGCCAACAGTACCATAGACCAATTTTTTTGCCAGTGTCACATAAATATTACCTGGGCCAGCAATAACATTAACTTTAGGAATTGTTTCTGTACCATAGGCTAAAGCCGCGATCGCTTGTGCGCCCCCAACGCGATAAATTTCTTGAATGCCTACTTCTTGGGCTGCGACTAAAACAGCCGGGCTAATTGCTTTGCCTGCTCCTGGAGGAGTTACCATAACTAAGCGCGGTACACCAGCCACCTTGGCCGGAATTGCATTCATTAGTACCGTGCTAGGATAGCCAGAGCGACCACTAGGCACATATAAACCAGCACAATCCACAGGATTGTAGCGTTTGCCCAGTACTACATCATCATCACCAAACTCTACCCAACTTTTTGGTACTCGCTTACGGTGAAAGGCTTCAATTTGTTGGCAAGCCAGCCGAATCGCTGCCAGCAACTCCTGAGAAACTTGTTGGTAAGCTGTATCTAGTTCTGAACCTGTAACGCGCAGTTCCTCTGGCTTGAGAGTTTGGTTGTCAAATTCGGCTGTATAATGTAACACAGCCTTGTTGCCTTGGCGCTTCACTGCTTGTAACACTTCTCGCACCGTTGCCTCTTTGTGAAGCACCTGGTCATCATGGGTGCGATCGCAGATACGTTGTAGTTCTGCTATAACGTCTGCCTGCTGAGTAATGATTCGCAGCATGGAGTAAGGACAATGCCAAAATTAGAATGTTCCCGCCTGAGAATCAGTTTTGCTTTTTCCCCCAAGAGGTACCAAGCTGACGCTAATTCTCTTCTCTAGCTTAACCTGGATTTTTTTGATACTTCCAGTGTTATCACTGCTGTATTGCTTGAGTAGGCGAATTCATTGCTCATTCCCACAAGCTTTAGCGGCTTGTAGCAGGGAGTCGGCGTGCCAAGTTCCACTACCCTTTGATCCCATCACTCAATTGCCCGCCAGTAGAGATATCATGTGTTTGCACATCAACTCACTCTGAATCGAGAAATTAGTTAGGGACTGAGTATAATTTTTACTGACTTTTCTTAATTCTACTAGCTAACAGCGATTGCGAAACAATGTGTTCAATCTCTAAATTTCCGCCTTGAACTGCAACTAGTAATAGCTATTTGCCGCTGATATATAAAAATAGTACATCGGCAATCTGACTCCTAACGCATCCACCACGGAGCTAAGATAACTATGATTCTTTATAGGAGTATTTTATCTTAACGCATTTCTCAGAGTTGAACGCACATCTAAAACCTGCGCCAAAATTGACAGTACCCGTCAACAGTTGCAAATCCATGAGATAGAGCAGGGATTTCCCACTCAATAAAGTATCCAATGCCCGATGCCCCATGCCCCATATTTCTAAAAAACTCAACAGTGATATTTTTTCGGAAATCTTAACATTGGCGATCTGGATGCTATATTAGTAAATCTAGTAGTGTGTGTACATATTAATAGTCTTTTTGGAACTGACTGTGGCGAATACAAAGTCTGCTCTCAAGCGCGCCGAAATCGCAGAACGTAATCGTTTGCGTAATAAAGCATATAAATCAGCTGTTAAGACGCTGATGAAGAAGTACCTTAGTGCAGTACAACTTTATGCTGCTAATCCCACTCCTGAATTAAATCAACAAGTACAGGAGCGGTTGGCTGAGGCTTACAGCAAAATTGATAAAGCTGTCAAGCGAGGTGTACTTCATCCCAACAATGGGGCCAGGAAAAAGTCAAGATTGGCTCATAAACTCAAACCACTTACACAAACCGCACAGTAGTCCCAAATCATTTAGTCATTAGTCTGGTACTAATGACTAATGACTAATGACTAATGACTCTTAAACCAAAATGCAGCTAATTGACACCCACGTTCACATTAACTTTGACGTTTTTCAGCAAGATTTAGCAGCGGTGCGATCGCGATGGCAAGAAGCAGGTGTAGTGCATTTAATACATTCCTGCGTCGAACCATCAGAATTCCCTAGTATCCAAGCCATAGCACATGAGTTTCCCGAACTCAGCTTTGCAGTAGGTTTACATCCCTTAGATGCTAAACAATGGACTGAACAGACAGCCGATGAAATCTCAACGTTGGCTCAATCTGACGCGAAAGTAGTAGCAATGGGGGAAATGGGGCTGGATTTGCGTAAAGCAGATAACTATGAGCAACAGCGCATGGTATTTGAAGCGCAATTAGCGATCGCCACTGAACTTAATTTACCGATAATTATCCATTGTCGTGATGCCGCGGCACAGGTAAGAGAAGTGTTGCAAAAATGGCGAGAACAAAAAGGAGAAAAATTACGGGGTGTAATGCATTGTTGGGGTGGAACACCTGAAGAAGCTCAATGGTTCATTGACTTAGGGTTTTACATTAGCTTTAGCGGGACAGTTACCTTCAAAAACGCCAAGCAGATCCAAGCTACCGCCACAATGGTACCGAGCGATCGCTTGCTCATTGAAACAGACTGTCCTTTTCTCGCTCCCGTCCCCAAACGAGGTACAGGTAGGAATGAACCTGCTTACGTCCGTTATGTAGCAGATAGCATAGCTCAACTGCGTGGGCAAACAGTAGAAGAGATAGCTCATCAAACCACCCAAAATGCCTGTGACTTATTTGGTCTGGTACTATAGACTGTACCTATAAGTGTAGTTAGCTGTGTAAAAATAAATAAACACCTCGGAGGACGGAAATATGCTAAAATTATTTCCTCCAAAACATTTTGCTTGCGCCATAATGATAAAGGAAGGAAATTAATACTTCTAGGATTGGTAGTAACCTGTTATCAACTTGACCATCGCCACCCCCAGAGCAGTTCCCCTTTGGGTAACTAAGCTGCTAATTTACAGGGATCGATCATCCTCCTATCTCTACAAGCGGATGTACGAGCCGCGATCGCCAAGTCTGAAAATATAGTAGGTTGAGCTAGACGCTTTCAAAAAATACCTTTTCCGTATTTCACCTATAGAAAACTGTTAAACGTAATTGCCTTGTGAGAATAACCCAGCAAGAAAAAGACATACTAATCCAGAGTTGGTTAACAGCCACTCGGTTCCTTAGTTTTAGGATATCACCGTGAGTCTAAATATAGAGGGGTATTGAAGACACAACAGAACAAAGCTGCGGAGGCTAATTAACGCGCTTGTGGGAGGGGAAGTGACGAAAGCCAATTTAATTCCAGACTATCTCAACCATCTGCTTTTGAGCAATCAACCTAGTAGCTGGTTATTAGTTATAATGGTCACTTTTAAGGGAGTACTTTCCCTCTTGTCAAGATAGCACTTTCCAGCTTTAATTTCTGCGTTTGCCCGTACCTGCGCTCTAGCAGGTGGCGTTAAGGAGAAGTTCCCAAACAGCTACGGACACTGGCTAGCGGTGGGAACCGTAAAACAGCAGTGTCCAATGGTAAGTTTAACCAGGTTGACAAAGGTAGAGGCATGACGAACGAAACATATATGGAACCCGCCTTTCTGTTGCCCGACTTGATTGAAATCCAGCGTTCCAGCTTCCGTTGGTTTTTAGAAGAAGGGCTAATAGAAGAACTAAACTCCTTTAGTCCAATTACAGATTACACTGGCAAACTAGAACTGCACTTTTTAGGTCAAAACTACAAACTCAAAGAACCAAAGTACAGTGTCGAAGAAGCCAAACGGCGAGATAGTACATACGCCGTCCAAATGTATGTTCCCACAAGGCTACTCAACAAAGAAACCGGGGATATCAAAGAACAAGAAGTCTTTATTGGCGATCTGCCGTTGATGACCGATCGCGGTACTTTTATTATTAACGGTGCCGAGCGGGTAATCGTCAACCAAATTGTGCGATCGCCTGGAGTTTATTACAAATCAGAGATTGATAAAAACGGTCGCCGCACCTATTCTGCTAGCTTAATTCCCAACCGGGGGGCCTGGCTGAAATTTGAAACAGACCGTAATGATTTGGTGTGGGTACGGATTGATAAAACCCGCAAACTCTCAGCCCAAGTACTCTTAAAAGCCTTAGGTTTATCAGATAACGAAATCTTTGACGCTTTACGACACCCTGAGTATTTCCAAAAAACCATTGAAAAAGAAGGGCAATTTTCGGAAGAAGAAGCCCTAATGGAGTTATATCGTAAATTGCGTCCTGGTGAACCCCCCACAGTTCTGGGTGGACAACAGTTATTAGACTCCCGATTCTTCGATCCCAAACGTTACGATTTGGGTCGTGTAGGACGCTATAAGCTCAACAAAAAATTACGGCTGTCGGTTCCCGACACCATGCGCGTCTTAACCCCTGGCGACATCTTGGCAGCAGTAGACTACCTGATCAATCTGGAATACGACATCGGTAGCATTGATGACATTGACCACTTGGGTAATCGCCGGGTGCGAAGTGTGGGTGAATTGCTGCAAAACCAAGTGCGTGTAGGTTTAAACCGCCTAGAGAGAATTATTCGGGAACGGATGACAGTATCCGACGCAGAAGTTCTCACCCCAGCCTCCCTAGTCAACCCCAAACCACTGGTAGCCGCCATTAAAGAATTCTTTGGCTCCAGCCAATTAAGTCAGTTCATGGATCAAACCAATCCCTTAGCAGAACTGACTCACAAACGTCGTCTCTCTGCTCTTGGCCCTGGTGGTTTAACCAGAGAAAGAGCTGGGTTTGCTGTGCGAGATATCCACCCCAGCCACTACGGACGAATTTGCCCCATTGAAACCCCAGAAGGACCCAACGCGGGTTTGATTGGCTCCTTAGCAACTCATGCGCGGGTAAACCAGTACGGCTTTTTGGAAACTCCTTTTAGACCGGTGGAAAATGGTCGTGTGAGGTTTGATCTGCAGCCGGCTTACATGACTGCTGACGAAGAAGACGATTTACGCGTAGCTCCTGGTGACATCCCAGTTGATGACAATGGCATGATTATTGGCCCACAAGTGCCAGTACGCTATCGTCAGGAATTCTCCACTACCACCCCAGAGCAGGTGGATTACGTAGCGGTATCTCCCGTACAGATTGTATCTGTAGCTACAAGCATGATTCCCTTCTTGGAGCATGACGACGCAAACCGGGCACTGATGGGTTCTAACATGCAACGGCAAGCAGTACCCCTGCTGAAACCAGAGCGTCCGTTAGTGGGAACAGGCTTAGAAGCCCAAGGCGCACGGGACTCCGGGATGGTAATTGTATCCCGTACTGATGGTGATGTGGTTTATGTGGATGCCACAACAATCCGTGTCCGCGTCAAAAACTCAAATTCAGAAATCAAGTACACCCTTTCTAAGTATCAGCGTTCTAACCAAGACACCTGCCTTAACCAAAAACCCCTAGTGCGGATAGGTGAGCGTGTTGTTGCCGGTCAGGTATTAGCTGATGGCTCCTCCACAGAAGGGGGAGAACTAGCCCTGGGTCAAAATATCGTCGTCGCTTATATGCCTTGGGAAGGCTACAACTACGAAGACGCGATTTTGATTTCCGAAAGATTAGTTCAGGATGATGTTTACACCTCAATTCACATCGAGAAATATGAAATTGAGGCTAGACAGACCAAACTGGGCCCAGAAGAAATTACCCGAGAAATTCCTAACGTTGGGGAAGATGCCCTACGCCAACTAGATGAACAAGGAATTATCCGCATTGGAGCTTGGGTAGAAGCCGGGGATATCTTAGTAGGAAAAGTTACACCCAAAGGTGAATCTGACCAACCCCCAGAAGAAAAACTCTTGCGGGCAATTTTCGGTGAAAAAGCCCGGGATGTACGTGATAACTCCCTGCGAGTTCCCAACGGTGAAAAAGGACGCGTTGTTGACGTGCGTCTATTTACCCGTGAACAAGGGGACGAACTACCACCAGGAGCCAACATGGTAGTCCGGGTGTATGTCGCCCAGAAACGCAAAATCCAAGTCGGCGACAAAATGGCAGGACGACATGGCAACAAGGGAATTATCTCCCGCATCTTGCCCTTAGAAGATATGCCTTACTTACCCGATGGTTCACCAGTAGATATCGTCCTCAACCCCTTAGGTGTACCCAGCCGGATGAATGTCGGACAGGTCTTTGAATGTCTATTGGGATGGGCAGGACAAAACTTAGGTGTCAGGTTTAAGATTACTCCCTTTGATGAAATGTATGGGGAAGAATCATCTCGCCGAATTGTGCATGGCAAATTGCAAGAAGCACGGGATGAAACAGGTAGAAATTGGGTATACAACCCCGATGATCCTGGCAAAATCATGGTCTTCGATGGCCGTACTGGCGAACCCTTTGACCGACCAGTAACCGTGGGCGTAGCTTATATGCTGAAGCTAGTGCATTTGGTGGATGATAAAATCCACGCCCGGTCTACAGGCCCCTACTCTCTGGTTACGCAGCAACCCTTGGGTGGTAAAGCACAACAAGGTGGTCAGCGCTTCGGAGAAATGGAAGTGTGGGCATTGGAAGCCTTTGGTGCTGCTTACACCTTGCAAGAATTGCTGACGGTGAAATCAGATGATATGCAGGGAAGAAATGAAGCCCTCAACGCCATTGTCAAAGGCAAGGCTATCCCCAGACCAGGTACGCCAGAATCCTTTAAGGTGTTGATGCGAGAACTGCAATCCTTGGGCTTAGATATTGCTGTCCACAAAGTAGAAACCCAAGCAGATGGTAGTTCCTTGGATGTGGAAGTTGATTTGATGGCCGACCAATCAGCGCGTCGCACACCACCTCGACCCACCTATGAATCTCTATCCCGTGAATCACTGGAAGATGACGAATAAAGATTAGGCAATAGGGCATAGGGAATAGGGCAGAGAAATTAATCTCAATGCCCAATGCCCAATGCCCCATGTCTAATCCCCAGTTTTCAACAAAAAACTAAATATACTCATAACTCAGAACTCAGCACTTAAGTATGAGAAACGCCCAAACCAATCAGTTTGACTACGTAAAAATCGGCTTGGCATCACCAGAACGCATTCGGCAGTGGGGCGAACGCACTTTGCCTAACGGTCAGGTTGTGGGTGAAGTTACCAAGCCAGAAACAATCAATTACCGTACTCTCAAGCCAGAGATGGACGGCTTATTTTGCGAACGCATCTTTGGCCCAGCAAAAGATTGGGAATGCCATTGCGGTAAATATAAAAGAGTTCGTCATAGAGGCATTGTTTGCGAACGCTGTGGTGTAGAAGTTACCGAGTCACGGGTGCGGCGGCACCGCATGGGATATATTAAACTCGCTGCCCCAGTTGCTCACGTTTGGTACCTCAAAGGGATTCCTAGCTATATTTCCATTTTGCTAGATATGCCCTTGCGGGATGTAGAACAAATTGTCTATTTCAACTCTTATGTTGTTCTTAGCCCTGGTAATGCCGAAACCTTAACCTACAAACAGCTACTCAGTGAAGACCAGTGGCTGGAAATTGAAGACCAAATTTATAGTGAAGATTCCCAGCTACAGGGTGTAGAGGTAGGTATTGGTGCTGAGGCCCTGTTACACTTACTCGCTGATATTAATTTAGAACAAGAAGCCGAAAGCCTCCGGGAAGAAATTGGCAATGCTAAAGGACAAAAGCGAGCCAAGTTAATTAAACGCCTGCGGGTAATTGACAACTTCATCGCTACGGGTTCCAAACCAGAGTGGATGGTAATGGCAGTTATCCCTGTGATTCCTCCAGACTTACGCCCAATGGTGCAACTCGATGGTGGTCGATTTGCCACCAGCGATTTGAATGATTTGTATCGCCGAGTCATTAACCGGAATAATCGTCTGGCACGCCTACAAGAAATTTTGGCACCAGAAATTATTGTGCGGAACGAAAAGCGGATGTTGCAAGAGGCAGTAGACGCTTTGATTGACAACGGTCGGAGAGGACGCACTGTAGTTGGTGCCAATAATCGTCCGTTGAAATCTTTATCCGACATTATTGAAGGTAAGCAAGGGCGCTTCCGGCAAAACTTGTTAGGTAAACGGGTTGACTACTCGGGTCGTTCTGTAATTGTGGTGGGGCCAAAATTAAATATCCACCAGTGCGGTTTGCCCAGAGAAATGGCAATTGAGCTATTTCAGCCCTTTGTGATCAATCGCTTGATTCGCAGCGGTATGGTCAACAACATCAAAGCAGCGAAAAAACTCATCTCTCGTAACGATCCCAGCGTGTGGGATGTACTGGAAGAAGTGATTGAAGGACACCCAGTACTGCTGAACCGGGCACCGACACTGCACCGTTTAGGGATTCAGGCATTTGAGCCAATTTTGGTGGAAGGGAGAGCTATTCAACTCCATCCGTTAGTTTGTCCGGCATTTAACGCTGACTTTGACGGTGACCAAATGGCGGTACACGTACCCCTGTCTTTAGAAAGTCAGGCAGAAGCGCGGTTATTAATGCTGGCTTCTAACAATATCTTGTCGCCAGCTACCGGGAAACCAATTATTACACCCAGCCAAGACATGGTATTGGGAGCATATTATTTAACTGCAGAAAACCCTGGTGCAACCAAAGGGGCAGGCCGGTATTTTGCTTCTCTTGACGACGTAATTATGGCGTTCCAGCAAGAGCAAATTGACTTGCACGCCTATATCTACGTGCGGTTTGATGGAGAAGTAGAATCAGACGGACCCGACACAGAACCACTGGAAGTGACAGACAACAGCGATGGTACTCGAACTTTGCTGTATAAATACCGCCGAGTCAGAGAAGACGCTCAAGGAAATTTATTGTCTCAGTATGTCCGCACGACACCAGGCCGCGTTATTTACAACAAAGCAATTCAGGAAGCACTGGCAAGCTAACTTGGGGATGAATCACTAATGACAAACGAACAGGCAATTTTCCGCAATCGCGTAGTTGATAAAGGCCAGCTGAGAAATTTAATTTCTTGGTCTTTTGTAAATTACGGTACAGCACGTACCGCAGTCATGGCGGACAAACTGAAAGACTTAGGATTTCGCTATGCCACCAAAGCTGGGGTATCTATCAGTGTCGATGATTTGATGGTGCCACCTTCCAAGCGGGCGCTGCTAGAAGCAGCTGAAGAAGAAATTCGCGCTACTGAAGCTCGTTACCAACGTGGGGAAATTACGGAAGTAGAACGCTTTCAAAAGGTAATTGATACCTGGAACGGTACTAGTGAAGCCCTGAAAGATGAGGTAGTTGTTCACTTTAAAAAGACCAATCCCCTCAATTCCGTGTACATGATGGCATTCTCTGGTGCACGGGGTAATATCTCCCAAGTCCGGCAGCTGGTAGGGATGCGGGGATTGATGGCAGATCCCCAAGGGGAAATTATTGACTTACCCATCAAAACCAACTTCCGCGAAGGACTCACCGTTACGGAATACATTATTTCGTCTTACGGTGCCCGCAAAGGGCTGGTAGATACAGCCTTACGGACGGCTGACTCTGGTTATCTCACCCGTCGTTTGGTAGACGTATCCCAGGATGTGATTATTCGGGAATTTGATTGCGGGACTACCAGAGGTATTCCCTTACGGGCGATGGTAGAAGGTGGGAAAACAAAAATTTCCTTGGCTACACGTTTATTGGGAAGGGTGTTAGGTGAAGATGTCATAGATCCCAAAACCAAAGAAGTCATTGCCCCTCGCAATACCCCAGTTTCCGATGAATTGGCAGCAAAAATCCAAAAATCTGGCGTAACTGAAGTCTTGGCGCGATCGCCCTTAACTTGTGAAGCGGCACGTTCAGTTTGTCAACATTGCTACGGCTGGAGTTTAGCCCACGCCAAGATGGTGGACTTGGGTGAAGCTGTAGGGATTATCGCTGCCCAAAGTATTGGGGAACCAGGTACCCAGCTAACTATGCGGACATTCCACACAGGTGGTGTGTTCACAGGGGAAGTAGCACAACAAGTACGTTCAAAAATTGATGGGACTGTCAAAATTCCTCGGAAGCTGAAAGTAAGAGCATATCGTACCCGTCACGGTGAAGATGCTCTGTATGTAGAGGCCAACGGTATCCTGATTTTGGAACCGAAAAAAGTCGGAACCGATACCCCGCCTCCCCAAGAAGTGCATCTCACTCAAGGCTCTACACTTTATGTATTTGATGGGCACCAAGTAAAACAAGGTCAGTTGCTAGCAGAAGTTGCCCTGGGGGGACGTACAGCTCGCGCTAACACCGAAAAAGCAGTAAAAGACGTAGCAACAGACTTGGCAGGGGAAGTACAGTTTGCGGAAGTTGTACCCGAACAGAAAACAGACCGCCAAGGCAATACCACCACCACAGCCGCTAGGGGTGGTTTGATTTGGATTTTGTCAGGGGAAGTGTATAACTTACCACCTGGTGCTGAATTGGTAGTGAAAAATGGCGATGCGATCGCCTCCAATGGTGTACTCGCAGAAACCAAACTCACTACCTTGCATGGTGGTACAGTCCGCTTGCCAGAAGCTACTCCCGGTAAGAGTACTAGGGAAATTGAAATTATCACTGCTTCTGTTGTCTTAGACCAAGCTACTGTCACCGTTCAAAGCTCCCAAGGTCGCAACAACTACCTAGTTACTACTGGTAATAACCAAGTATTTAACCTCAGAGCTACACCGGGCACAAAAGTGCAAAATGGTCAAGTGGTAGCGGAATTAATTGATGACCGCTATCGCACCACCACTGGGGGCTTCCTGAAATTCGCGGGCGTAGAAGTTCAGAAAAAAGGTAAAGCCAAGCTCGGTTATGAAGTAGTACAGGGTGGTACCCTACTGTGGATTCCCGAAGAAACCCACGAAGTCAACAAAGACATCTCCTTGCTATTGGTGGAAGATGGACAATTCGTGGAAGCTGGCACCGAAGTCGTGAAGGATATCTTCTGCCAAAACAGTGGTGTAATTGAAGTTACTCAGAAAAACGACATCTTGCGGGAAGTCGTGATTAAGCCAGGTGAACTGCTGATGGTAGACGATCCCGAAGCAGTCATTGGTCGAGACAACACCTTCATTCAACCCGGAGAAGAATTCCAAGGTACAGTAGCTACCGAATTGCGCTATATCCAGTATGTGGAATCTCCAGAAGGCCCAGCTTTATTGAGCCGCCCAGTAGTAGAGTTTGCTGTACCCACCAACCCTGATGTGCCATCTACCACATCTGTAAGCCAACAAACTGGACGTTCGATTGAGTTACGGGCAGTACAAAGACTACCTTACAAAGATTCTGAGCGTGTCAAGTCTGTGGAAGGCGTAGAACTGCTGCGTACCCAACTAGTTTTGGAAATCGAGCAGGAAGGCGAACAAGACCACAATGCTTCTCCTTTAGCAGCGGATATTGAATTAATCCCCGATCCTGACAATGCCGATCTTCAGCGCTTGCAGTTGGTGATTTTGGAATCCTTGGTGATTCGTCGCGATATTGCTGCTGACGCTACCCAAGGTAGTACCCAAACTTCACTAGAAGTACAGGATGGACAAACCATCGCCCCTGGTGCAGTTGTTGCTCGTACCCAAATCTTGTGTAAAGAAGGCGGTACAGTGCGCGGTGTCCAAAAAGGCTCAGAAAACGTCCGTCGCTGTTTAGTTTTACGTGAAAGTGTTGACAAAATCACAGTCAATACTAGCGTCCAACCCAAAGCTAAAGCAGGAGACTTGTTAGTTGAAGGTGCAGAAATTGCCCCTGGCATTTTTGCTCCTGAATCTGGTCAAGTCCTTAATATCAGAAATACGACTGCTAGTGCTGCGGCTGGAGAATCAGCACTCAGTACTCAAAATTACTCCGTTGATATCCGTATTGGTCGTCCCTATCGAGTCAGCCCTGGTGCTGTGTTGCAAATCGAAGACGGCGATTTGGTACAGCGTGGTGATAACTTGGTGTTACTGGTATTTGAACGTGCCAAAACTGGGGACATTATTCAAGGTTTGCCCCGGATTGAGGAACTACTAGAAGCCCGCAAACCCAAAGAAGCTTGTATCTTATGCCGTCGGGCTGGTGAAGTTAAGGTAGTTTACGGCGATGGTGATGAAGCGATCGCAATTAAAGTAGTAGAACCGAATGGAGTAGTCACAGACTATCCCCTTGGCCCTGGACAAAACTTAGTGGTGACAGATGGTTCCCATGTATCTGCAGGACAACCCCTCAGTGATGGCCCTTCTAACCCCCACGAAATTTTGGAAGTCTTCTTTAGCCTGGGTTCTGAAGATGGAGTCTACGCTTGTGCTAGCCATGCTTTACAAAAAGTGCAAACATTCTTGGTGAACGAAGTGCAGTTAGTATATCAATCCCAAGGTATTGATATTGCTGACAAACACATCGAAGTAATTGTTCGCCAGATGACTAATAAAGTCCGGATTGATGATGGTGGTGATACCACAATGCTTCCGGGTGAATTGGTGGAATTACGCCAGGTTGAGCAGGTGAACGAAGCAATGGCGATTACTGGCGGTGCTAGGGCACAGTATACCCCTGTATTATTAGGGATCACCAAAGCATCCTTGAACACCGACAGCTTTATTTCTGCTGCTTCCTTCCAAGAAACTACCAGAGTCTTAACCGAAGCCGCCATTGAAGGTAAATCTGACTGGCTGCGGGGGTTAAAAGAAAACGTGATCATCGGACGCTTGATTCCTGCGGGTACTGGGTACAATGCTTATGAAGAAACAGGAGCCATTGATGATTACGCTGCACTAGATAGCAGCAGCGTCTTAGATGAAGTAGATGATCCGTTAGATATGGTGCTGGACGATCGCACAGCTCGTACCTACAATTTAGATGCTCCGTCTTTGACTGAACCTACTTTTGGTGCTACTAGACGTACAGAACGGTCTATTTTGGATGACGATGACTTAATCGCCGATGAAATCACCGACCTTGTAGATGATGATGACTATGAGGATGATGATGACGATGATGAGGACGATTACGAATAAGAACCTGAACAGGTAAAAATTAACTAAAGGCAAAAGAAAATTTTCTTTTGCCTTTTTTTGTTGTTATAAAAATTATGAATTACAAATTCACTAGCCCCACTAAAATGAATTGATGACAGAGTTTGGTGAGCGAATCATTAACTTAATCTCAATTCGTAATTTGTTAGGCTATCGCTGCCAAAATATCATCTGTTATTAAGTTTTTAATTACGAGTAAATATTATGCCTCTCAAGATTGTTCAAAACTTTGATAGCAGTTTTTCTCTAGAACCCCAGGCTCAAGAGAATATATACAAATTATTAACCAATGAGACATTTTTAAACCAAGTTGCTCAACAATTAAAATGTGAAAAAGTTGAATTTACTGAATTACTTTTCCAGCCAGTTCCTTATAGTTTAAATACTCCTAAAGGAATGCCTAAAGAATTTGAGAAATATCATGGAGTTAAAGAGTACGCTATTATCAACGTACCGCCGAATTTTATGTTTAATGCCAAAATTTTTCAGCCTAGCCGCCTTTGTGCAATTTACAAAATTGTTTAATTTTATTTTGACGTTCTGTTTAGTGAAAAAATTATTCAACTTTAATTTAGCTTATGGCTACTGAAACAAATATTCCGTTGTTGGCGACGCTAGATTATGTCAATTACATAGATGATCATGGGCAAATACCGGAACAATTCCAAGGTAAAATTGGAGTCTATGCCATTTTTGACCAAGACAAAGTATTGCAATTCGTTGGCTACTCTCGCGATGTTCACGCTAGCCTCAAGCAGCATTTAGTACGTCAGCCGCAACAATGCTACTTTGTCAAAGCTCAAACCATTGACCGTCCCAGCCGCGCTATTTTAGAAAATATTGAGCAGGCTTGGATTGCAGAAAATGGTACTGTGCCATTGGGAAATAGCGATCGCAAAGCTGAATGGACAAACGCCATCAATGCGAAAGCGATGATGACAGCCGCAGAACAGGAAAATTATCAAAATCCTGTTAATGATGAATTGGCACAGATGAAAATCTTGAAAAATGTCGCACGGCGAGTGGAAGCGGAGATTTTAGCGGTATTGGAAAGCCGTGGTGTACAAACGCCAATTCGCTTCAATCCCAAGTTGAAGGAAGAAGGACTACTGGATTTGAAATAAATGTAGTTGTTTCTACATATAGTTTAATAACTTCAATCATTAGTAAGCATTGCCAAAGCCCCAAAAATTCAATGGGGGTATTAATATTTGATCGAACAACTTAATTTAGGATGTCTAGTGTACTGATGGTACGGTGCCTAAAATGACAAATACACCTCCCGATCCTGAGTCATCCCCAAAAACTGCCCTTGGATTTGACGAATTTATCGCCGTTCTAGTCGCTTTTAGCACAATTGGCGCGGTTTTATTTTGGTCGTTATCCCGTAAAGATACAAGCTGGGATTTTAACGGTTTACTATCTCTATCCCCAAAAACCTCAGCTACGACTCAGCAAAAACCAGTTTCACCCTCGCCTGTTCCGACAGTACAACCAGAAGCAGATACAGATGTAGATAATTTGCGATCGCCTCTACCTGCACCTATTGTTGTACCTAGCAGCGCTCCATCTATAATTGACAAGGCCCCTGCAACCTCGGTTTTATTACCTGCTGAGATTGCGCCAACTATTTCCCCCCAAGCACAAGGGCCTGTACCATCTTCTATCACAGTCAATCCCGAACCATTTTCTCTGGTAACTCCCTCAAAACCAAAGTTAACCATCCCGCCACCCATAGCATTTAATGATGTCCCGGCTGATTTTTGGGGTTTGCGTTTTATTAATGTTCTTTCTTCGCGGGGTATTATCAAAGGTTTCCCAGATTATACTTTCCGACCAAATCAACCTGTAAACCGTGCTGAGTTTGCAGCTATATTGCAAGGAGCGTTTGAATATAAACCAGTTAAGAATACACTCAAGTTTAAAGATGTAACGGATAAATCTTGGGCAAATGCTGCAATTAACCAAACTATTAGTGCAGGATTTTTGAAAGGGTATCCTAACCAAACTTTTCAACCAGAACAAAAGATTCCACGAGTACAAGTTTTAGTAGCTTTGGTTAGTGGTTTGAATCTCAAAACACCTGCATCACCAGAGAAGATTTTAACAGTATATAAAGATGCTAAAGATATTCCTAAATATGCCACTGACAAAATAGCAGCAGCTACTGTTAATGGCCTAGTTGTTAACTATCCAGATGCGGATGTCTTTGCTCCCAACAAAGAAGCTACCCGCGCTGAGGTAGCTGCAATGGTCTATCAAGCTTTAGTCAAAATGGGAAGATTGGAAAAAATTCCATCGAAAAATATTGTCCGTGTACCGCAATAAGGCAAAAAATACCAAAACAATAAAGGGAGTCTGCTTTAACAGACTCCCTTTATTTCGATGTAGACTCCGCACCATTAAAAGGTGGGAGATATATAACCGAACTTGATTGCGATCGCTTTTAGTAAGATTTAGAGCTAATAGCAGGGTCAAGCTGACATATTAGGCTGGAAAATTGCGATCGCTAATAAATTACTCGGAAACGCTTTTGCCAACAACCTGTGATTTCAGAGTTGTAATTTCGTTGGTTAACTCTTTCCGAGTTGAAGCTTTGAGTAAATAACGGTAAACAAACCAGGCTGAGTAACCAATACCAATCAATTCAAAGGTAGGCGCTACCAAAGGAATATCGTTCAAAGAGTCTAATATCGCCAAAAGTACCCTAACAGCAACAATTGCGCCTACAATTAAACCTACGGAAATCAACGGCTGCTTGTATTGATTGAAGAAGCTACCCAGATATTCAGGGAGTGTGCCTAAAAAGCCTGAAATCTGTTCTCCGTACTTCAGCCATTGTTCTTGAGACTGCGCGGGAGGCTGGAGCTTGGTTATGGTTCCTGTTTGGTTGTTGATATCTGTCATCGTGGTCTCTGAGGACTTGGTTTCTGTGTATTCCGGTTCTGGCATTTTCGTTTCCATAAATTGTAACAGTTGAGTTTCTCTAATCTGGACAATTACAACCAAAAGGCTGTTGATTAGGCGATGCATGAGAGCATCTGTACAACTGAAGTTTGGGGTTCAAAAGGGTTTTAGTGTCCTATCACCATAATTGCCCCTTAACTACTACTTGATCAACTACAGGGTAGGAAGTCAGTAGGAGGATAGAAGTTCAGAAGGCGGTAAGGAGCTATTTAAATTAGCTTTCTGAGTTCTGCGGTGTTAAATCAACTGGAATCCTCAGGTTGCTATTATCCCATGTCATGCCAATTGCCCATTATCGTACTTATTAGAAGTACAAATCTTGCAAAAGTCAGTCCACCTCTCATTTATACAGGTTTAAAGCTCGATTTCAGCGGATATTAAAGCTATCTTAAGCACTAATTAGTTATCGAACCTATAGGTAGTGATATTAATACTTAATAAAATTCTTTATGTATTCAAATATACTAGACATATAAGCTATTTTGTGATATACAGCCTAGGAACTACAAAAGAGTTATTTCTAGCTCTTAATTGTGAGATTTGCTGATGAGGAACTAGGTGGAAAAATTGCTGAGTTTTGAAGATTTAAGTATTGATTAAAAATACTCATCCCTCATTCCTAATCTCTAGTCCCTATTTTATTGATTGATATCCTAGTACTTATACCTCTTCAGGAATAAATAAAGCCATATAGAGCTATAGAAATTTCATCCACAGAAAGACTGAGGCGATGTTTTGGGTTCTTGTAGAGAAATTTGGGGATAAGCGATCGCAAGTTAATGTTATTTTGCTTATCCCCAATCTACTACTCTATGTAGTGTTGATGCTTACTTAGTTCAGCCTATTTCCAATCAGGAATTTCTACTGCGTCTTCACCACCAATGCCGATACCAGTGTGATAAATTTCTGCATCAGTCAGAGTGAGATTATCCATTGAAGCGCGATATACATTGGAATCGTAAACTTTAGCGCGAGTCAAATTGGCATTATCAAGATTGGCTTGCTTTAAATTCACATTGGTTATGTAAGCTGAAGTTAAGTTAGCGCCTGACAAGTTTGCACCCGTGAGATCTGCACCCTCAAGGTTAGCGCCGCTAAGATTAGCATTTTGAAGATTTGCATTTCTTAAATCAGCACCAATCAGATGAGCACTACTGAGGTTGGCTCCTTCTAGACGACACCCGACACATTCCCCAGTGGTTAACAACTTTTGCAAGTCTTGCGAATTATCAGCTTTTACTGCGCCAGTAAAAAACAGGGGAGTCGCTAAGGCTAATGCCGCTAATAGCTGGAGTTTCATAATTGTCCCCCTTTGCACTTAAATTATGTCCGTTCTTTTCCTCACAAATCTATTATCTCACTAAATTCAAAAAATAATGTTAATTGATAGTACAAACTGCTATGACAGCTATAGAAAATTTCAATTCAAAGACTCATAATCTATCTATATCAAGCTTCTCATAAATTGTGAATCTTTTGTGTATTCATGCTGCACTGTAAAATTACTTATATTTTAGGAGGATGTTTACGACTTATTTATTTACAATTTTGTTCCCAGGAACTTTTTGTTAAAAATTCTTAAGCAAATGTACATTTTGCGGTATTTTGTTAGGAAAAGCTAACATTTTTTATCTTGCCTAGTACAAGACTAGACAAGATAAAGTAAGCGCATTTAAATGCTTAAAAAATCACGCATATACTGATTGACTAAATCTGGTTTTTCTTGCTGTACCCAATGGCTACAGTGAGGGATGTATTTAATTTGAAAATCTTTGACGTAGGCTTCTGTACCATAACTCAGTTCTTTACCCAGTGCTGTATCATCTTCGCCCCAAATCATCAGCGTTGGAACTTGCAAAATTCCCCAATTTTCTTGTAAGAGTTTTTGGTCGAAAATGTTGCGATAATAATTGAGCATTGCAGTGAGGGCACCAGGTTTAGCCGCAGCATTTTTATAAGCGTCAATATCTGCTTGGCTAAAAGCATTTTTATCAACTGCCATACCTTTAAAAGCTGCTTCAATTGGGGCATAATTTCCCATTTGAATAGCTAATTCTGGTACCAAAGGTAACTGGAAAAATGCCATGTAAGAGCTTTTTAGCATTTGTTGCGGATTGCGTAAGCCTTCGGAAAATTTTGCTGGATGAGGCAGATTCAGGATAATTAGCTTTTCTAACATCTCAGGATGAGTATATGCGAAATTCCAGGCGATCGCACCTCCCCAATCATGTCCGACTAATACACATTTTTCATATCCTAAACCTTGAATTACTCCCTTAACATCTTTAACAAATTTATCCATCACATAAGCAGATTTGTCTTCTGGTTTATCGCTATCGTTATAACCACGTAAATCCAGAGCAACTACTTTAAAATCTTTGGCGAATTCTGGGATTTGATACCGCCAAGAATACCAAAATTCTGGAAATCCATGTAACATCAACATCAAAGGGCCTTCGCCTTGGGTGACGTAGTGGAGTCTCACGCCATTAGTAGTGATATATTCATGTGTCCAAGTGGGTTGAACTACAGCAGTCATAAATCTTACTCCATTGATATAAAATACCGTTGGTTTATCTGAGAGATGACTGCATTATCTTTTCTCAGGCTTATTACAACATCTGTTAAAAGAAAAGTTTCAGTAATAGATTTAATGAATATAAAATTGATAAATATATCTTGAGATAATCTAAATATTGCCAATAGATAGATGTTAATAATATGTAAATTCTGCTAAAAGAATTTGCATAAATTATGGACAATACAATGACACAACATCTAATGGATCGCCCATCATTATGGGTAGAAAGATTAGGCAGATTTGGTTATGCATCCAAAGGAGTAGTTTACGCTATTGTTGGTTTACTAGCAGCACAGGTGGCTTTTGGTACAGGTGGCAAAACAACTGATACTAAAGGTGCTTTACAAACACTAGGAGAACAACCTTTTGGACAAATTTTACTGGCTTTGGTAGCAATTGGCTTAATTGGATATGTACTGTGGCGCTTTGTTGAAGCTATCAAAGATCCAGAACATAAAGGTAATGATGCTAAAGGTTTAGCACAGAGAATTAGTTATGCAATCAATGGTTTTATATATGCAGGTCTAGCTTATAGTGCTGTGCAAATTCTCTTGGGATCTAGCAATAGTGGTAATAGTAACTCAACTCAAGATTGGACAGCGCGTCTACTTTCTCAACCTTTTGGACAATGGTTAGTAGGAACTGGCGGCGCATTCGTTATTGGTTTAGGTTTTTATCAGTTTTATAAAGCTTATAGTACTAAGTTCCAAAGAGAATTCAATCTATCTGAGTTGAGTAATAAAGAACGTAAATGGGTTATTGGTATCTGTCGATTTGGTTTAGTCGCTAGGGGAATTGTATTCTGTATTATTGGCTGGTTTTTTATTCAAGCTGCAACGCAATATAACGCTCAAGCTGCTGGAGGCGTGGATGAGGCGTTACAGACTTTAGCACAACAACCCTATGGCCCTTGGCTTTTAGGCTTTGTAGCCTTGGGTTTAATTGCTTATGGTATTTATATGGTGATTAAAGCGCGGTATAGTCAGCTAGTCATGAATTAAAAATTGCGTTCCCCACTGGGTTACTGCAAATAGCGCACGCTTTGTTTTTAGATACGCACATGAGCTTAATAGAAACACGTGGTGTTTGGCTGACTAATACCGATAGTAAAGTACTGAAGTCACAGCAACGCATTGCTGAGGCAATGGATTTTCTGGCTGAGACAGGATTTAATGTTGTATTTCCTGTGGTTTGGAATAAAGGAGTCACGCTGTATCGTAGTCAAACGATGCAGCAAACATTTGGGGTAGAAATTGACCCCAGTTTTGCTGGTCGTGACCCTTTAGCGGAAGTAGTTGCAGAAGCGCGGCGGGTTGGACTCAAAGTTATTCCTTGGTTTGAATATGGCTTTGCAAGTTCCTACAACTTAAATGGCGGAATGTTGTTGCAAACAAAACCGGAATGGGCAGCGCGCGATCGCGATGGTAAACTACTTAAGAAAAATGGCTTTGAGTGGATGAATGCTCTTGACCCGCAAGTGCAAGAATTTTTATTGAGCTTAGTGCGGGAAGTTGTGCAGAATTATGATGTTGATGGCATTCAAGGCGACGATCGCTTTCCTGCATTACCATGCGAAGGTGGTTATGATGAGGGTACGATCGCACGTTACCGCCAGCAATTTAATCAAAATCCGCCACAAAACCCTCAAGATAGTCAATGGTTAAAATGGCGTGCGGATATTCTGACGGAATTTTTAGTATGTCTCTATCAAGAAGTTAAAAGCATTAATCCTAATTTAATTGTGTCGATGTCTCCCAATATTTATGATTGGGGATTTAAAGAGTATTTACAAGATTCAGTTACCTGGATAAATCGCGGAATTGTGGATATGATTCACCCACAAATTTACCGCCGTGACTTCCAAACCTATAAATGTGTTGTTAATAAATTGATTACTGAACAATTTACAGATGCAACTTTACCCAAGTTAGCGCCAGGAGTTTTAATGAAGCTTGGTACTTACTGTATTACGCCTGAACACCTTCTGAAAGTAATTAACTGCAACCGTAAACGCGGTATTAACGGCGAAGTCTTCTTTTTTTATGAAGGTTTGCGAGAAAATAATAATGCTTTAGGTCAATTACTCCGGAGTGGCCCCTATGCTCAACCTGCCTCATTTCCAACTTTAGCTGATTTGACAGTAAGTAGTGCGGATAGCAGAAATAACTTATCACTTTGGCAGAAGTTGGTAAGATTTTTTAGAAACCTTTTCTAATCAGGGGGGGGGAATACAAATGCAGGTAGAACAGGTAATTGAGATTCTCAAACAAGATTTACCAACTCTGTTTGAAAAAGATATTTCTTATGATATCTATACACAGGATATTTACTTTCGCGATCCAGTAAATAAATTTAAATATAAATTCAATTATCGGATTATATTTTGGACGTTAAGATTTCACGCACAGCTATTTTTTACGCAAATTTTCTTCGATTTGCATGAAGTTTATCAGTCAGCCGAGGATACAATTCTAGCGAAGTGGACAGTGCGAGGTGTATTGCGCGTTCCCTGGAAAGCGAAGATATTTTTTAATGGTTATTCCACTTATAAGCTCAATCAAGAGAATTTGATATATGAGCATATTGATACTTGGGATAGAAAACCTAGTGAGATTTTGCGACAGTTTATCGAAAAAGGCAAAGATAATTAGTCCAGTAGGATGCGTTAGCGTCAGCGTAACGCATCATATTATTAATTACCACTTACTCAAGCAAAAGTCGCTGCCCAGATCCCCGACTTTTTGAAAAAGTCGGGGATCTAAATTTCAGTAACGCATCATATTATTAATTACTAGCTATTTCTTCAACGTAAAAAAGAACTTACTACCTTGACCCACTTCCGATTCTACCCAAACTGTACCGCCATATAGCTCTACAATTTTCTTGACCAAAGATAAACCAATTCCCGTACTATCTGAATTATCATCATTAGATAATTTCTGAAACATTTGAAAAACTTTTGTAAAATATTTTTCTTCAATACCCGGGCCATTATCAGCAATACTAAACTGCCAATAACTATTATCTTCAGTACAGTTAATAATTATTTGACCTTGTGGCTTATCGATAAATTTAATAGCATTACTCAATAAATTCTGAAAAATTTGTTTGATTCTAGTTGTCTCAGCGCTAATAATTGGCAATATACTTGTAATTTCTATTTGAATATTTTCTGGTGGTGCAAGCAAATCAATTACATCTCTCACCACATCATTTAAATTAACTTGGGTCTTTTGTTCTCGATAACTGCCAGCGCGAGAATATTGTAAAATCCCATCAATGAGATTGTACATTTTTTTAACTCTACTGATGAGCAATCTGACTAATTCTTTTCCCTCATCATCAAATTGATCGCCATAATCACTTAATAGCCATTCTGATAATGAACTGATTCCTCGTAGAGGCGCTTTCAAATCGTGAGAAACTACATAAGCAAAATCATTTAAATCTTGATTGGCACTTTTTACCGCCTTTAATAATTCAGCCATTTTTTCTTGAGATTGCTGACGTTGAATAATTTCTTGTTGGAGTTGCTCATTAGTTTTTGCTAGTTCAGCAGTGCGTTGTTCTACTAATTCTTCTAAGGTTTCTTTGTATTTTCTCAATTCTTGCTCGACTCGCTGTCGTTCTGCATTTTCATCTTTTAAAGCCATATATGCAGCTTCCAATTGTGCAGGACTGGGGAGAGCGAGTGCTTGGGGAACTAAAGGTATAAGAGTAATTGCTGTATATAAAGAAATGAGTGCAGTGATAGCTTTCATCGCACCAGATAGCCAATAAACAGGGTGCCAAAGTGTCCACACTTCCATCAGATGTGTGGTTCCACAAGAAATGATGAAAGCTCCAAATAATAGAAAAATTACTTTAAATGGAATGTCATCTCTTTTACGAACAAAATATATGAGAGTGAGGGGAATTGAGTAGTAAGAAAGTGCAATGAGAGTGTCAGCTAAGATATGCAACCAAACTAACTCTGGTTTCCACAGGTAACAATGGCCATGTGGAATGAAATTCCCTGAAGAGAAGAAATTGTAAAGCAATTCCACTAGCAACCCTCCAACAGATAAGCTGATTTTATGATGCTCATCCAAAAAATTATATCTGTGGGAAGAGACATTTGTTTTAGTTTGTTGCTTGAGGGAATTCAGATACCCACGTTTAACTTTAGCGCTTATAAGTCGCTGTTAGATAAAGGAAGTATATAAAAAACTCGATGCTCTCAATACGGTTCGGTTAAAAATTTTTTGTTATGATTTTGGGGTTATGGAGACGCGATGAATCGCGTCTCTACAAGATTTAAACGTCAATCGATTTGTTTGATCCGAACTGTATTCTTCGCACTGTTACTTCTTCAAAGCTGGATACTGTTGCAATACCTGACGCAAATATTCGCCAGTGTAAGAACGGGGATTGGCTGCAACTTCTTCTGGTGTTCCTACTGCAATTACTTCTCCACCCTTATCGCCACCATCTGGGCCTAAATCTATTACCCAGTCAGCGCAACGAATGACATCTAAATTGTGTTCAATTACTAAAATTGAATTACCTTTATCTACCAAACGTTGCAATACATCTAGCAATTTGTGGACATCATAAAAAGATAAACCTGTTGTAGGTTCATCAATTAAATAAAGTGTCTTACCTGTGGCGCGACGAGATAATTCTGTTGCCAATTTTACGCGCTGTGCTTCGCCACCAGATAAGGTAGTTGCTGGTTGACCTAATTGAACATAACCTAAGCCAACATCAACTAAAGTTTGTAAGCGGGTAACAGCTTTGGGGATGTTTTGAAAAAAGTCTAAACTTTCTTCAACTGTCATGTTGAGAACGTCGGAAATGGTTTTATCTTTGTACTTCACCTGCAATGTTTCGCGGTTGTATCTCGCACCTTTACAAATTTCACATTGCACATAAACATCGGGTAAAAAGTTCATTTCGATGACATTTACACCCTGTCCGCTACAAGCTTCGCAACGTCCACCTTTAACATTAAAAGAAAATTGTCCGGGTTTATAGCCTCTCGCTTTGGCTTCTACTGTTTGGGAAAAAACATCACGAATGACATCAAAAACGCCTGTGTAAGTTGCAGGGTTAGAACGTGGTGTTCTCCCAATAGGAGATTGGTCAATAACAATGGCTTTATCAACAGAATTTAATCCCTTAATTTCCTCTATTTCTTTGGGTAAAGGAACTCTCTTTGTTAAATGATGTTGTAATGCTGGGTAAAGTAATTCATTAATTAAGGTAGATTTTCCTGAACCAGAAACACCAGTCACAGCGACAAGTTTACCCAAAGGAATTTCGACATCAATATTTCGCAGATTATTGCGATGGGCGTTTTTAATTGTCAAACTCCGCCCGTTTCCTTCACGGCGTTCGGCTGGTGTATGAATTACTCGCCTTCCTGATAAATAAGCGCCTGTTAAAGAATCTTCTGCTGTTAGTAATTCCTGCAAATCACCTTGGGCGACAATATGACCACCATGAATTCCTGCACCAGGGCCAATATCAACAATGTGATTCGCTGCACGAATGGTTTCTTCATCATGCTCTACCACAATTAAGGTATTACCTAAATCGCGTAATTTAGTTAAAGTTTTGAGTAATCTGCCGTTATCTCTTTGATGTAAACCTATACTTGGTTCATCTAAAACGTAGAGGACTCCTGTTAAGCCTGAACCGATTTGTGTGGCGAGACGAATACGTTGAGCTTCACCACCAGACAGGGTCATGGCGGGACGGTCGAGAGTGAGGTAATCTAATCCAACATCCAGTAAAAATTGCAATCTAGCTTTAATTTCTCGTAGGACTAAATCAGCAATTTGAAATTGGCGATCGCTTAATTTTAATTGTTCAATTCTCTGCCGAGAATCGCGGATAGAAACACCCGTTAAATCTAAGATTTGATACTGTCCTAAACGCACTGATAAAGCTTCTGGTTTTAACCGCTTACCATGACAAACTTCGCAGGGTTGATCGATTAAATAATCTTCTAATTTCTGCTTAATTAACTCAGAACCACCTTCATATTGTCTTTGCAGGATAGGAATCACACCTTTGAAGCTCTGTTTCCGCTCGGCTGCGGTATTGGCTTCTTCTCCATGTAAGATAATGTTTTGCTGTTCTGAAGTTAATTTGCTCCACTGAACTTGTAATTCAAATCCGTGAGCTTGCCCTAAAGCATAGAGCAATTCTAAATAATAAGAATTATCTTTTTCTGACCAAGGTGCAATTGCTGCATAAACTGGTGCATCGCTATCAGGAATAATTAAATCTGGCGAAAATCTTTTTAAACTACCAATTCCATGACAATTAGGGCAAGCACCATAAGGTGAGTTAAACGAGAACAATCGCGGTGATAATTCTTCCATCACCGCCCCATGCTCTGGGCAAGCAAAGTTCTCAGAAAATACTAATTCTTCTTCTGTTTGTCCTTCGTCATTTGTTATTTGTCCTTTGTCATGAGTGAGGAGAATATTGGCTATTCCACCTGACAGTTTGAGACAAGTAGATAATGAATCAACTAAACGTTCTTGGATGCCATCTTTTTTGATTAAACGGTCGATGACTACTTCAATAGTGTGAGTGAAATTCTTGTCTAATTCAATGGAATCGGATAATTCTCTGACTTCACCATCAACGCGCACCCGCACAAAACCTTGGGAAGCCAAACTCGATAACAGTTTGCGGTGAGTGCCTTTTTTACCTCTAACTACAGGGGCGAGAATTTGAAAGCGAGTGCGATCGCTTAAATCCATAATCCGATCTACCATCTCATCAATGGTTTGCGGCGAAATACAGCGATCGCATATCGGACAGTGGGGTTCACCCGCCCGTCCAAACAGCAGCCGCAAATAATCGTAAATTTCTGTCACCGTCCCCACTGTGGAACGGGGGTTATGAGAGGTAGACTTTTGGTCAATCGAAATCGCCGGACTTAAACCTTCAATCGCCTCCACATCCGGCTTATCCAATTGTCCCAGGAATTGCCGAGCATAGGCGCTGAGAGATTCCACATAGCGGCGTTGTCCTTCCGCGAAGATGGTATCAAAAGCCAAAGAAGACTTACCCGAACCAGAAACGCCAGTAAAAACAATCAGGCGATCACGTGGTAATTCTAAATCAATATTTTTCAGATTATGCTGCCTCGCACCCCGAATACGAATCGTATTCTGGTTGTTGTGGCTCTTGTGCGGAAGATGTCCATTCAAGGATGCGGCTAGCTTTTGCTCTGACATATCGGCAAGCTGATGGTGAAGGAGGCGTGAAACAGTCCTTAATAATACTATCTTTACTGGAGTTATAGTAGAACGTGCGTACTGTTATATTTTAGTAGTGATTTTACGCCCGCTTGGGGAGATGAGGAAGCAGGGGGGCAGGGAGCAGGGAGCAGGGAGCAGGGGAGAATATAAAAAATGCCCAATGCCCAATGCCCCATGCCCTATTTAACTTCTTGCTCAATCACCATTGCCAATTCATCTGGATCGACAGGCTTAGTAATGTGGTTTTGGAAACCTGCGGCGAGAATTTTGTGATTGTTTGTTTCTCCCGCAAATGCGGTGAGGGCGATCGCGGGTAGCCTTCCACCTTTTACTGCTTCCATTTCTCTTACTTGACGGATGAGTGTATAACCGTCGATTTCTGGCATGGCGATATCGCTGATTAATAAATCTGGTTGAATTTGGGCGATCGCTTTTATTGCTTCACGGGCTGAAGAAACTGCTGTAACTTCAATGCCATATTGCTCCAAGATAAAGGTGATGAGATCCAGGCTATCAACATCATCATCTACAGCGACTACTCGCAAACCCTGAAGATTTGGGCAATGATTTTGCAATTCCTGATTTTCAATGCTTTGCAAGACAGGAGTCATCACGGGTAGCGTGACAGTGAAGGTTGCGCCAAACCCTTCTCCTGGGCTGGCAGCTTGGATATTACCATCGTGAAGTTCCACTATGTGACGGACAATTGCTAAACCTAAGCCTAAACCGCCAAATTTCCGGGTTGTTGCTGCATCTGCTTGCCGAAAACGCTCAAATACGTAGGGCAGAAAGTCGGGACTAATTCCTTTACCTGTGTCGGTAACCTGAATTTGGGCATGAGTTCCCATCTGCTGGAGTTGGATGTAGATGCGACCTCCCTCTGGTGTAAACTTCACAGCATTGGTAAGTATATTTACTACTACTTGCTGCAAGCGGTTAGGATCGCCTTCTAATTTACCAACCGTGGGGTCAAGCTGGGTCTGAATTTGAATCGATTTCGCTTCAGCTGCTAAACGCACGGTTTCTACAGATGCTTCCACAATGGCAACTAAGTCAACTTCACATATACTTAAGCTGAGTTTGCCACGGAGAATCCGCGAAACATCTAATAAATCATCAATTAATCCTGTTTGTAATTTGGCGTTGCGCTGGATGATTTCTAGGGCTTGAGTTGTCTTTTGGGCATTCAATTGGCGGTTGAGCAGCAATGTTGACCAACCTAAAATCGGATTGAGTGGCGAACGTAGTTCATGGGAGACAATTGCGAGAAAATCATCTTTCATGCGACTGGCTTTTTCTAGTTCTATACGCGCAGTTCGTTCCCTTGCTAAAGCTTGGGCGCGTTCTTCAATTGCTAACTTTTGGTCGTGAATATCAGTACAAGAACCAAACCAGTTAATAATTTGACCTTCTTGATTGCGTAATGGAAATGCTCGCCCTAAATGCCAACGATATTCGCCATCAGCACGCAGAAAACGGTACTCAATTTCATAAGTTTTGCCAGTACGCAAAGAATCTTGCCAAACTTCACTCGTGCGTTGCACATCATCGGGATGCAAAACTGTTTGCCATCCTTCGCCATTTGTTTGTTCTAAGGTTTTTCCTGTGTAATCATACCAGCGTTGATTAAAGTATTCATGATAGCCATCTGGTTTGGTAATCCAAAACATTTGCGGCATGGTATCCGCTAATGTGCTAAACATTAATTCTCTTTGGCGAAGTGCTGCTTCTGCTTGCTTGCGATCGCTAATTTCAAACAGCATTCCCAACATCCGAATCGGTTGGCCATGTTGATTGTACTGGAAGCGTCCAAAGGCTGATACCCAATGTAAGCTACCATCTGCCCAAACTACTCGGTATTCGTCTTCATAGTTTTGGCGTTTTGTCATCGCTGTTTTAATTGTTACCTCAAAGCGATGCAGATCCTCTGGATGAATGCGGTTCAACCAATCCTGATAAGTTCGATGAGGGTTTCCAGGCTCATAGCCAAAAATCATTTCATGGTAAGGTGTCCACATCACGCGATCGCTCAACAGATCCCAATCCCAAGATCCCATCCTAGCGGCATCCAGCGCTAAAGCTAGACGTTCTTGATTTTCTCGTAATGCATCCTCTACTTGTTTTCGTTCTGTGACATCCAAAAATGCGCCAATTACACCACGGATAGCACCAGCTTCATCCCACAATGGCACGGCTTTGCCGTAGATGGAGCGCACATCTTCGTCACTAAAAACAAATTCACATTCTGCCTCAACTAGTTTCCCAATACGACCTGCTAATTGCATTGGTAATTCGTTTGGTGGAATGTCTTGACCATTTTTTTGGATTTTGAATTTAAATGGAAACTCACCATCAGCAGGAGTAGCAGTTAATACTGAGCCTGGCGGTAGCCGCATCAATTCATAAGCAGCTCGGTTAACGCTCATGTTATGACAGTGCGGATCATGGGCAATCCAAACAGCAGCAGGAACCGTTTCCATGAAAGTTTCTAGTTCTTGCGCCCGTGCTTTTGCGATCGCTTCACTTTTTTGCAGGGCGAATTCTGTGCGTTTGCGCTCAGTAATATCAACATTAATACCCACCATGCGTAAAGGTTGACCCGCATCATCGTAAAATACTTTCGCTCTGGCGTGCATCCAATGAATACTGCCATCTTTCCAAACCACACGCCAATCAGTGAAAAATTCCCCTGTTTTCAGCGCATTCATCAAATCTGCTTCGGCTTTAGCTAAATCATCGGGATGAACCCATCTCGCCCATTCTTCATAACTACCGCCAAACTCACCAGGGTTTAAACCATAGAGTGCTTCTAACTCTTTTGACCAAATATTGACATTAGTTTGAATATTCCACTCAAAGCTGCCACTTTTCGCCGCAGCTTGTGCTAAATCAAGCCTTTCTTGCTTTTGTTGCAGTGCTGCTTGACTTTCTTGCAGGGCGACTTCGGTTTGTTTGCGTTTAGTAATATCAGTTAGCATGGCGATCGCACTCGAAAATTCACCCTGCTGGTTCAAAATGGGACTAGTGGAGACAATTGCCCAAAGTTCTGATGTGTCTTTACAGCGTAAACACAAGTCAAATTGCTGGTTAATATCTTGCAGATTGTACCTTTGTTGCGTTAACCAGTGGTCTAATTCAATTTCAACTTGATGTTCTACAAAGTTGAAAATTGGTTGACCAATCATCTCTTCTATGGCGTAGCCTAGCATTTGGGCTAAACGCTGGTTGACATATTCTGTTTTGCCTTGATTGTCAAATATCCAAATACCTTCATTAGCTGTCTCTAGCAAGCGACGGTAGCTTACTTGAAGTGTTGCTAACTTGGCTTCCGATGCTTGTTTAGCAACCTGCAATTCTGCATTTAACGAACTAATCAATAGCGATACTGAACTAAATATAACTAGCTCTAAAGCATCAGAAGGATTATTAAGTGTAAAAACGTATATCGGTTGTGTAAAAAAATAATTATTAGCTAAGATGGCCAAGACTGTAGCCACTAACCCAGCAGAGAATCCACCATACCAACTACTAAAGACTACAGCCGCAAAAAAAAGTGACGCAACCTTTATTTGTAGCAGTTTTTCCAGCATTAAACCTAATAGCAACGCCATTAGCACTGACAAAATAGCAACACCGTAGCGTTGCATTTGTAAACGCTGGACTTTTAACATACTGCTTTTTGATGAGGTAGACTCTTATTTTACCTTGGGCAACTGGCTGGAGTAATATAGCTTTGGGGTATCGCCAATTGAAGTAAATTAGGATATATAAGGCGATCGCTAGCTTAATTTCTCATTTAAACAAAAGAGCGATCGCACAAGTAAAATCAGGCAAAATAGGTGATGTCAATTCATCATCATGGAATAAAGTCGCAGCTAACTTTAAAATCCCTTGTTCTCTGCGATAAACTTCTATTTGTTGCTTACGCCAATCCACAATCCAATATTCTCTAACACCTCGTGATGAATAGAGCTTGAGTTTTAATTCCCTATCTCGCTTTTCATTCTCTATTCCCGCAGATAGTACCTCAACCACCAATTCTGGTGCAGCAGTCAAATGTCCCGCCTCATCTAACACAGTAGCTAGTTTCTCATTGCTAGCCCAGACAACATCAGGAATCACATGATCGTTGTCGCCAAAAATTATACCTGGAGCTGTGACAACTTCTCCTAAACCACTAACCTGTGACCAGTTATCCAAAACCCCGCTAATTCTCACACAAGTTTTCTGATGCTTCCAGTGAGGCGCTCTCGTCACAAACAATTCCCCGTCAATAATTTCATAGCGGTTCCCGTTATCTGGAAACAACTCCAAATCAGCGGTTGTCCAGCGCACTCTCTCAGTTGTCTGCTGGTTCATGAGATATTTTTTGTGGGGTATTTACCTAATTTTAGCTTGAGGAGATGGGTCAAAAGGGAAAAGGTCAATTATTCTCTCTTCCCCATAACCCATAACCCATTACCCATTACCCAACTTCTAAACTACAACCTTTTCTAAAATCAACTTAGAACGCTTCACTTGCTCAGGAATAGCAACGGGGTAATCACCTGTAAAGCAAGCAGAACAGAAACTATTGGTGTCTTCTCTGGTTGTTTCTAGCATTCCCTCCCAACTGAGATAAGCGAGGGTATCTACTTCCAATTGCTTGGCAATTTCTTCTACTGACTTGGTAGCAGCAATTAGCTGATCCTGGGTGTCGGTATCAATGCCATAAAAGCAAGGATGAGTGACTGGCGGAGAGGAAATTCGCATATGTACCTCTGCTGCACCAGCTTCACGCAGAGTTTTGACTAATTTCCGGCTGGTGGTTCCCCGCACAATGGAATCATCTACAATCACCACGCGTTTGCCTACTAGCACATCTTTCAGAGGATTGAGTTTCATCCGCAAACCCGACTCGCGCATGGATTGAGTAGGCTGAATAAAGGTGCGTCCTACGTAGCGATTTTTAATCAAGCCTTCACCATAAGCAATGCCAGAAGCTTGGGAAAATCCAATGGCTGCTGGTATGCCAGAATCAGGAACCCCAAATACCAAATCAGCCTCAACCAGAGATTCTGCGGCGAGTCGTCGTCCTAGACGCATCCGGTAACTGTACAAAGTCTCGTCATGCATAAGGCTATCAGGACGAGCAAAGTAAATCATTTCAAAGATGCATAACTTACGTTGGGTCTGTTGATGCCATTGAATGGAAGTTAAACCTTCTTCGTTAATCCAAACTAATTCCCCTGGTTGAACATCTCGCACATATTCTGCGCCAATAATATCTAAGCCACAAGTTTCGGAAGCTAAGACATAACGGTCTGGCTCACCAGCTAACAAGCCAATGACTAATGGACGAATCCCATTAGGGTCGCGTACACCCATCACGCCATCGGGAGTGCCAATTACTAAACTAAAGGCTCCTTGGCAACGGCGACAAGCTTCCATAGTTGCATCTAGCCAATTTGCCCCAGCATTTACTTCTTCTGCGATCGCAAAGGCAATCATTTCTGAGTCTGTCGTTGTCACTAAGTTGCATTTGTTCTTAAGCAACTGTTCGCGCAATTCTACTGTATTGACTAAATTACCATTATGTGCTAAAGCTAATGAACCTAAACTAGTCTCGACTACAGCAGGCTGGGCGTTAACCTTGCGGCTAGAACCCGTAGTTGAGTAACGAGTGTGTCCTACAGCCAGGTTACCTGGCAATTCTTGGAGAACCGTTTCATTAAAGACTTGAGACACCAAGCCCATATCTTTATGCAGGTGTACTTTTGTACCCTCAAATGTGGCAATGCCAGCAGATTCTTGACCCCGGTGTTGGAGTGCATACAATCCAAAGTAGGTTAGTTTAGCAACGTCTTCTCCTGGTGCGTAGATACCAAAAACTCCACAAGCTTCTTCTGGCTTGTCTGGACGATTTTCATCACTATTGATAGCGTTGTCAGATTGTTGAGAGTAATCATCCAAAGAGTCGGGATGGTAGGGAATCATGCTAGCTTTGCTCCTGGTGGTGGTGTCAAGTCACTGGGATTGTGCAATCCCAAATGGGCAGAGATAGTATTGTGGGAGATTTTGAGTCTCAGTCTTGTAGATGGTAGAAACCTTGTCGGCAAAGTTTCTACCATCCCAAATCCAAAATTTAAAATCCCCGATTTCTATGGGTGGATAGATGCAGACTTCTTAACAAATCTTTAACCATCCATTAAAACAGTACCGTAATTATGCTAAATGATGCTAATAATTCCCATAGGGGGGATTATACGAATTAACTGGGGGTAGTAATATGAACTGCTAATCGTTTAGCGATCGCTTGGGAATAGCGATTTGTCATATCGTTGATACTACCTTTTATTAAGGTTTGGTTATCAGAGGTTAAGACCCCCAAACCCATCTCTGAATTAACCACTGTTCCCAGTTTTTGCCATTGTTGACCGAGATGTTCCTGTAAATAGGATTCCCAAATTTCTTGTTGTTCTGAACCTACAGACACTAAAATTTGTCCACCACCTTCACCAAACAGCAATGTATCCAACCTTGTTGAGTTATTGGCTGGTAATTCTAAAGTGATTTGGGCACCGAGGTTACCCGCAATACAAGATTCTGCTAAAGCCACAACTAATCCGCCCTCAGCACAATCATGGGCTGAACGTATCCAGCCTGCACGAATCCCCTCGCGGCAAACTTTTTGAATGCGACGTTCCGATTCAAAATCCACCTTGGGCGGTTTACCAGCAATAGTGTTGTGAATTGCAGCTAAATATTCAGAAGCGCCTAAATTATCGTCAGATTGAGGTGGCAAACCTAAAAGATAAATTGCATCGCCTGCAGCTTGCCAAGCTTGACCACAAATTTTGCTGATATCGGGAATTAATCCCACCATACCCACAACCGGAGTCGGATAAATGGGCTGGGGATTGCCTTGAGAATCCAGGGTTTCATTATAAAGAGAAACATTCCCACCAGTTACCGGGGTAGCCAATTCCCGACAACCTTCCGCTAAACCGCGACAAGCTTCAGCTAATTGCCAGTATCCTATGGGTTTTTCTGGGCTGCCAAAATTCAAATTATCTGTTACAGCTAAGGGTTCAGCACCGACACAGCTAAGATTGCGCGCAGCTTCAGCCACCACAGCCTTAGCACCTTCATAAGGGTCAAGATAAACATAGCGGGGATTACAATCTACTGTTGCGGCGACACCTGTCTTACTTCCTGTTTTGCCAGGGGGTTCTAAAGGACGTAAGCGCACCACCGCTGCATCAGCACCACCAGGGAAAATCACCGTATTATTCTGTACCTGATGGTCATACTGACGATAAACCCAGCTTTTAGAAGCAATGGTGGGAGTATCCAACAAAGTTAACAAAATATCACTCCAACTTTGCAGACTTCCTTGAATTTCAATCCCAGCAGTATTGCAGGGAGGTAAAGAATCAGCTTGCCATTCCCAAGCTTGGCGGGCATATTCTGGAGGTTCCGCCAACAATTCCCGATGATATAGGGGAGTGTTTTCAGCTAAAGCATCAGCAGGAATTTCCGCTGCGATTCCACCCTCAAACAGAATCCGTACAATTGGTTCTGCAATCACAGTCCCAGCAACAACCGCCTGGAGTCCCCAACGGTGAAAAATATCAATTAACTCCTGTTCTCTTCCCTTGTGGGCAACAAACAGCATTCTTTCTTGCGATTCCGAAAGCAGGTATTCATAGGGAACCATCCCCAGTTCCCGCACCGGAATTTTATCTAAATCCAGTTCAATACCGACACCACCTTTAGCAGCCATCTCTGATGTGGAACAGGTAATACCTGCAGCACCCATATCTTGGGCGGCGACAACCGCACCTGTCTTAAATGCTTCTAAACAGGCTTCAATTAACGATTTTTCTAAAAATGGATCGCCAACTTGCACAGCCGGACGGTCATCTAGAGATTCATCACTCAATTCTGCACTGGCAAAACTTGCGCCTCCCATACCATCGCGTCCGGTGGTGGAACCGACATACAGCACAGGGTTACCAATCCCAGAAGCCCCAGATTTAACAATTTCTGGAGTTTCCATCAATCCCAAAGCCATGACATTTACTAAGGGATTTCCAGAGTAAGCAGGGTCAAAGTAAACTTCACCGCCAACTGTGGGAACTCCGACGCAATTGTGGGTGATAATACCAGAAGTAGTAACGAAAAGATGAGTATTATCTACTTCTACATCGTAGACATTGCATTCATCAACATTTTTGGTTTCTATACTGGTAATTTTGACCACTGCTAAGGTATTTGCAGGTTGACGGAAACGTGGGAAAGAATATTTTGTTCCGTCATATCGTGCCAAAGCAGTAACTAGTTCTGCCGTTCTTGCTTGAGAAAATACATTAGCTAAAGCGGTTAGTCCAGCAAAGTTGGTAACTTCTAACTGCCATAATGGTAATCTTGTATGCTTGCGCCCTTCTATCTCTCCTACTGATGCTGGTCGTTGATAAATGTAAGGAATTGCTCCTTGATTTTGAATTAGCATCAGAGTTTGCTCAAACAACTTGTGGCTAGTTGTCGCAAACGATATTTTGGCATGACTGCCATGAGTTTTTGTAGTTAGGGAACCATCGCCTCTAAGTAAACCCTTGAGGGCTTCACGTTGTAAGTTACTTGGCCATGCGAACACAAAATTGGGAAAAGCTTTATTGCTTGCACCAGCACCGCATTGCCAAACATTTTTCAAGATATGCCCCAACAGCCAAGAAGTAGCATAAACGGCGATTGTTGAAGACCGTTTTTCCACACATGGGCGTAATCCCAAATCTTTTAAAGCGCTGACAACATCTTCGATATATTCACTTTCATGGAGAGCGAAAGTAAAAATAATCTTATAGGTATTGCCATTTTGAGAGACACATCCTTCTGAGAGGTAATAGCCCAGTAATCTTGCAAAACCTGCATCAGGGGTGATAACCGCCCGCATATAATTGGCTTTGCCACGACGGAACAGGCGGACTTCGCTCCGGGATATTTTGAGTACGGATTCTAAGGCGAGAAAATATCCTAGGGGCAACCTACCATCTTTCAAGTACTGATGACGATTAACCGCAGAAGGTTCGAGTAATCGCAAAGCTGTACGAATTTCTGCTGTCGGTTGCCAAGTTGCGGGGAGTTCCACATATACATCTTTACCAGTCCCATCTTCTGGATTCAAAGTAGATATTAAATCTAATGGGAGAATTTCTTCGGTGCGATCGCTTTGGGGTAAAGCAGTAAGAATGGGGATTTCATCACCTACTTTTAAAGATTGGGCAGTACAGATATCCCATTGACCCTTTGACTGCACCAACATGGGATGATCTGGTGTCACCGTAAGAGTACGACCCAGATTTGTACGAATAGTTACCAAATTTTGAGTGCGCCTCTTGAAAATCCGCCGTACACGCTGCCAACAACTAGCATGAGTATCAGGGTCTAGAGAAAGAGTTTCAACTGCGATCGCATCATCTAATTCTAGAGTGGTGATATTTCCACTCAACCGCGATTCGACAAAGTTGCCAATTTTGTCGAAATTGACACCATTGCGATCGCGCCAGATAAATGTTTCATCACCAACCAAGCAATTACCATAGTGGCTAATCCCAGCTACAACTCCTTGGAACAGCCTTTGAGTTTTTCCATCTTCTAGGGAACCAAAGCGCAGGGAATTTAACAAAGCTATGGGACGCGCACCCATCGTAAAGATATCTCTCAGGATACCTCCAACTCCCGTTGCCGCACCTTGGAAGGGTTCAACTGCTGAGGGGTGATTATGGGATTCAATTTTAAAAGCAAGTTGTAATCCGTCGCCTAAATCTACAACACCAGCATTTTCACCAGGCCCAACCAGAATTCTGGGGCCTGTTGTGGGAAACTGTTTAAGTAAAGGCCGGGAATTTTTATAACAACAATGCTCTGACCACATTACCCCAAACATTCCTAGTTCAGCTTTGTTGGGATGTCGCCCTAACCGTCGGACAATTTCTTCGTATTCTTCTGGTTTCAAACCTTCAGCGGCGATTTCTTGGGGTGAAAAGGGAGCAGAGGATTGGGCAGTCATGTAACTAATGCACCAAAAGGACAGAGAATTATTCTATCGGTTTCAATGATGCAAATGCAGGTAACTGCTCAATAAATTGCTCTTGCGTTAAACCCAGAAGTTCGCGAGTAGCGCGAAGAAGCTGACTAAGCTGTCCCTTACTCAACTATTCTTTTCAAAATTGAGCAGCATAACCCAGGTGGAAATTGTCAGTCCTCCGATAAGACAACCAAGAGTAAAAAAGTCAGCTATTTCCTGGTTTGTTGCTATGTAGAAAGGGTGGGTTTGGGAACACCAAGAGCAAGAACCAAATCCACCAGCTTCTGCTGCCCAATCGAGAACAGACTTAGAATAGTAGGCAGAAACAGAGAATATGACAATTACCATCGCAATAATAGCAAATTTGAGTTTTATCATTTATGTTCCATCCTGAAAAAACCGAAGTTTCCAGTTTATAACCTGTCCTATTTTGTGGATATCTCGGCAGACACTCTTGTTCAACTTTTTACTTACTCCCTGTGCTTCCTCAAGTAAAGTAGATATACCTCGAATTGACCTGACAAGCTCTCATCATGAAGTTACCAAATTTTGATCCGCAAACCATTGATCGCATCATTGAAATGGCATGGGAAGATAGAACACCTTTTGATGTTATTGAAACTCAGTTTGGGCTAAAAGAGAAACAGGTAATTGTCTTAATGCGGCAGCAAATGAAAGAATCCAGTTTCTGTATGTGGCGAAAGCGAGTTACCAAACGCAAGACTAAACATTTAAATAAGCGAGAGTTTATTGCAGGTAGGTTTAAGTCACAAAATCAAAAATCATGAACATGAATGTATGATTGCTAACGTTAAAGGCAATGGTAAAATTAATTGAGAAAGTGGCGAATTCACTCTCAAACTTATCCTGAATCCAAAAAAACAAAAAATAAATTGCTGAAATATTTGGCAGTTATCAATAATTTCGATGTGATCGCTTTCTCATAATTAAACTGCCAAAAGTGCGATCGCACTTTTGGCAGTTTGCTTACAGTGCTACATTAATGGTATCTTCAAGCCTCAGATCAAACTATGAATACCATTACAATCAACATTCCCGATGAGTATTTGCTGAAGTTGCAACAAAAAGCTACTCATCTTGGTATATCAGTAGAAGAATTAGTGTTAATGGGTGTTGAAGAATTGCTAAATCAGCCAGAAACATCGTTTCAAGATGCAATGAACTACGTACTCAATAAAAATGCTGAACTGTACAAGCGTCTAGCATAATGCGCTACCTGACTTTGCAAGAGGTATTAGCACTCTATCATCGCATCATTGAGCAGTCTGGTGGTTCGTCTGGTATTGCTAACCTTGGCGCTTTGGAATCAGCTTTAGCGCAACCAAAAATGACCTTTGGTGGTGAGGAACTTTACCCGACGATAGTTGAAAAAGCTTCAGCGCTTAGTTTTTCACTGATTAAAAATCATCCTTTCATAGATGGTAATAAACGCATCGGTCACGCCGCAATGGAAGTTTTCTTGGTTTTGAATGGTTTTGAGATTAACGCCACAGTGGATGAACAAGAACAAGTAATTTTGCAAGTAGCATCTGGTGAGTTAGGAAGAGATAAATTTAGTGAGTGGCTTCGCAGCCATATCGTTTCCATAGCTGATTTTAGAGATTCTCTATAGTATCAAAGCTCTTTTCTCATATCCCCCCTGCTCCCTGTCCCCTTGCCAAAAAAGCGATAGTATATTTTTTAGTTGGAAGTCCCTTAACGGGTTACTTGGAGATTCTGTAAAATTAAATCAGCCCTTGGTGGAAATCCATCGCCATACGCTACTGGAAACTGGAGAATAACATAAAAAACTTTGCCATTTTGCTGACCAAGGTAAACATCACCCACAATATCTTTACCTTTACTAAAAACTATCTTTTCTTTTGCCCAAGGATAGGCAACTTTTTGACTGCGGCTAACAACCCGCCAGCCATTAGATGCAATTAAGCCATTCTTGCCATTTATAAAACTTCTTAACTGATTGAGATTTTTTAAATCATTTAAAAAGGCAACATGGATATATGCATTATCGTTTTTACTACCTCCAAAATTAGCAATAAATCTCACTCCCGTTCCTTCACCAGAACTACTACCTTCCGCAATAAAATCTTTTTCAGGAAAGTAAGTACTAAATAAATCGCTGTATTGGTTATACAGTCTGAGGGTAATAGGACTTTTTTCCCCTTCAATGCTAATAGTAGCGGTTTTAGTGGCTGGTCTATTGGCTTTTGAGTTATAACTGAGTTGGATAGCAGTGGGTGCAGGTGTAACGCTATTCTCTGAGGAGAGTTGATTCTGCGCTGATGTGGCGCAACCTAAGGTTGTTACCAGCAGAATTGCCCCCGTCATCAAATTCACAAGTTTAAGAGTCATTGTCCTTAAAAGTATTAGTTTTAACAATATATAACTAGACTTTGTAACTTAGGTTACAGTTCCTAATGCTATAATGTGCACTTTTATGGCTAAGTCAGCAAGTCCTGGAGCAGATACAGTTAGGTACTAACCATCCAGTGACAACAATCACTAGTGCCCATGATTAAGATCCTCCCCGAACACAGGTCAACCTGGCATACTTCCTTATAACTGAACTCTAGCCGAGTCATTAATAGGGAACACAATACTTGCCGACAGTCTTTATATTAAGGGCTGTCGGCTTTTTGTTATTTGGGCATTGGGCATGGGGCATTGGGCATTGGGCATTGGGCATGGGGTAATGGGTAATAGGAATAATTTGTTCTTTTTGCCCCTGCACCCTGCCCCCTGCTTTTCCAAATTCCCAGTTTCCAGTCCCCAGTTCCCAGTTCCCAGTCCCCAGTCCCCAATCCCCAGCCCCCAATCCCCAATCCCCACCCATAAAAGTTCCCCACAAATGGTTGATAACTTGACATCAGCTTGCCAAGGCCACAACCAGTTGTGGGGAGAGTATGATCAAATTAGGAATGTTATCGATTTTGAGTGCTGACATTGAGCACTCACTGTAGTAGACGCAAATCCACTACTCGAACCAGTACAAAATTTGTATCAAGACATGGCCTGAATAATGTAATCAAAGTAGGGTGATGCTTCCGCAGCGTCTTCTGCACTCAATAAGTCAAGTGCGGCTTTTTTGAGGGAAGCGATCGCTTCTACCATTCCAGGTACGGGAACGCCAAGTGAATTGTACATTTCCCGTACGCCAATCAAACCGATTTTTTCGATTGGCTCTTTGTCGCCAGCAAGTACGCCGTAGGTAATCAGGCGTAAATACCAACCAAAGTCACGGATACATAGAGAACGCTGACGTTCGCCATAAGCGTTGCCACCAGGAGAAATAAAGTCAGGACGCTTCTGCCATAATTGTTTGGTTGCTTCCTGAACTATCTTTTTTTCGTTCTCAGCTAGGGTGCTAGCAATCCTTGTGCGCTTTGCACCGGTTTGCATAAAAGCTTGAATGCTTTTCAGTTCGCCACTGCTGGGATAACGCAGTTCATCGTCGGCTTGGAGAATAACTTGGCTAATTACAGTCATGATTATTGCAATCACGCGAAATATTATTTGCTAGTTTAACGAGTTGGAGGTACACAAGTGAAGGGTTATAGGCAGCGATGTATTGAATTGAAATGATTAGGGGTTGGGGATGAGGGATTGGGGACTAGGGACTGGGGAAAAAATAAATTAAAAATTCCTCCTATTACCAATTACCCATTACCAATTACCAAACCCCAAATGACAAATGACAAATGACAAATAACAAATGACAAACACAAATTGGCAACAGGGTGAATTAATTGAAGTGACGATCGCGGATTTGAGCGATACCGGTGATGGTGTGGGCAGATATAACGATCGCGTTGTCTTTGTTCCCGATTCGGTACCGGGCGATCGCGTTGTTGTGCGCTTGCTACACGTGAAGCCGAAATACGCCCACGGCAAAATTCAGGAATTATTGCAACGATCGCCCCACCGTCAAAGACCAAGTTGCATTGTGGCTGATAAGTGCGGTGGTTGCCAATGGCAGCATATTAATTATGAGTTCCAGCTTACAGCTAAACGCAATCAAGTTATCCAAGCTTTGGAACGCATAGGTGGTTTCACGCAACCATCTGTAGATCCTGTACTTGTACCAGGTTCTCCTTTGGGTTATCGTAACAAAGCTACATATCCAGTTGGGAAATCTTCTACAGGGCAGGTACAAACTGGTTACTACCAAAAAGCTAGCCACCAATTAATTAACTTGAATCAATGCCCAGTGCAAGACTCGCGATTAAATCCCCTACTTGCTGAGGTGAAGCTGGATATTCAAAAGCGGGGTTGGCAAATTTATGATGAACGTCGTCATCAAGGGCAAATCCGCCATTTAGGTTTACGCATTGGGCGGCGCACTGGAGAAATTTTATTAACTCTAGTTGTTAAAGATTGGCATTTACCATGCATTGAAACCCAAGCACAGGAATGGTTGCAACGCTATCCCCAGTTAGTAGGTGTATCGTTAAATCGCAATGGCGATCGCACTAATGCCATCTTTGGTAGTGAGACTCGCTGCATTGCTGGTATGCCATACTTGCACGAAAAATTTGCAGGATTGGAATTTCAGGTACTACCCGATACGTTTTTTCAGGTTTATACTGAAACAGCAGAGGCACTTTTAGAAGTAATTCAGTCAGAACTGAATCTTCAAGGGTATGAGGTATTGGTGGATGCCTACTGTGGAATTGGAACTTTGACCTTGCCTTTGGCGAAACAAGTACAGCAAGCTACCGGGCTAGAAGTACAGGCAGAGGCAGTACAGCAAGCAATTTTGAACGCTCAACGCAATGGAATTAATAATGTCACCTTCCAAACCGGGGCAGTAGAAAAATTGCTGCCACAGATGGAAAGCGTCCCAGATGTGGTATTACTCGATCCGCCTCGCAAAGGTTGCGATCGCGCTGTCATCGAATCTTTACGGCAAACGAAACCACAAAGAATCGTTTACGTCAGCTGTAAAGTAGCTACCTTGGCTCGTGACTTGAAGCTGCTCTGCCAAGATGGGCTATATACGCTCACACGGGTGCAACCTGCTGATTTTTTTCCGCAAACTGCTCATGTGGAAGCTGCCGCATTTCTTGCGTTATCTCAATAATACGGGGGTACTGCCACCTTGACAAAAACTCAAATTTCAAATTTGTAGTCTATTGCATAGTAAAAATGCTAAAATTGAATTAAGCTAAAAATAGATTGATTTTTTTAAAAAACTGATGTTGCATAGACTCAATTAAATTATGAATCTGATTGTAAAATGCCAAATCGGCCAACAGACATAACATAAAAATGCTACTTTTAATCATTAGCATTTTTTTATTGCCTGACTGCCTTTGGATATAACTCCAAGCCGTTTTATGTATTAAACAATCTCTAATTCATAAATAGAGTCAATGCTCCCTAGCATTTTCAAAATTTAGTTTTAAAGACGCAAGTTTGAAGGCAGCATGACCACCTCAATATTTATCAGGGTGCCTGTGATAGCAAACTGATGTCTAGCTAACTGAAAGCTATGGGGTTTCTCTTGTGATTACCATCTCGCTCCGTCCAGTTGGACGTTATTGGGGCACTATTAGTTTTGCCTCAACCCTCTATCTGTGTCCAATCTTAGATTTACTCTTGGCAGAAATTCCAGAAAGAATGCAAGCAGAACTGCGGCTAGGACTCCAAGAAGCCTTAGTCAACGCAGCAAAACATGGTAATAACTTAGACCCTAGTAAAACAGTCTTAGTACGTTTTTCCTTGATAGATAATCAATATTGGTGGATTATATCAGATCAAGGTAACGGTTTTAGTCCATCATCAGAATCTGATTCTGATTGCGATCCCGATCCCATTGATTATCTCCCTCCAGACGAAGCAGAAAGTGGTCGAGGTCTTTGTCTACTGCATCAAATCTTTGATCAGGTAGAGTGGAACCGAAAGGGCACAGAATTAAGGCTTTGTAAACAGCTAGAAACCCCCCGCCCCCGCCTATCTCTGCGGCGGTGATGCTAGGGATTGGGGATCGGGGATCAGGGATTAGGTATCGGTAAAGAGTCAAGGGTCAAAGGTCAAGTGTCAAAAGTTATTGATTTTCCTTTTTTCCCAGTACCCAGTACCCAGTCCCTAATCACCAGCCCCCTTCCCCCCATGACCATGAGTCGGACAAGGGGGAGCAGAAATCGTACGATCTAACCAACCAGTAGCCTGTTCTAATCTGGCGAGTGCTTCTTGTGGCTGATCCTTCAGGAGAAACACCAGAGCAGCGGCAGCCTGTTCACGAGCGCGGGAATTGCGGTTAGACTTGAGGCGATGCCAATCGTTAGGGGAAATGCTTAGTCTCTCCATGAGAGCTTGGGCTAGTTCCAGAGTGCTAAATTCATTCAGTTGGCTGGTTTTAGGCAGCTGGGTAGGTTGAGACATGAGTCTAAATGCTGAGTACTAAATGATAAGTGCTGAGTTAGTTTATAGTCTCAATTTTAGCTATTGACTATTGGCAGACTCTCATTTAATCATAATTTACTACTGCAAAATGAAGCCGCCTAAACAGTTTTCTAATTCTTTACCCGAGGGAAATTCCGAAGCCGATTTTGAACAAGAACTGCAAGAAGTAGAGCGATCGCTTTTCTCCCTTAAAGAACGATACAATCAAGTGCAAAGCGATCGCGAACAAAAGGCAAAATGGCAACAGCGTCGCCAAGAATTGCAGCAAAATAAAAATCCTACCCCAGAAATCAAGGCAGAGTTACGGCAAATTAAACAGCAGTTGGAAGCGCTAGAACTCAACTTAGAAAGCCAATTATTTTCTTGGCGTAGCTTCAAGAAACCTTTCTGGCAAGCCGTCCGCTTTGGTGGAATGGGCGTTATCATAGGCTGGATATTAAAGTCCTGTGCTGGGTAAATTATGGTAAATCGACGAATTGGAGAAATATTGCGAAGTGGTGAACCTGATGATTCCCTCGTAGTTCAAGGCTGGGTGCGGACGAAACGCGAGTTGAAAGGGTTTGCTTTTATTGAAGTTAATGACGGTTCATCTTTGGCGAATTTGCAAGTTGTGATCAACGAAGATGTGCCAGACTACGATGTGATTTTAAAAAAAGTCAATACAGGTGCGGCGGTAGAAGTAGCCGGCGTGTTGGTGGCTTCCCAAGGTAAAGGACAGCGAATTGAACTGAAAGCCGAAACCGTGAAAGTCTATGGTGAAGCTGATCCCGAAGTTTATCCACTGCAAAAGAAACGCCACTCCTTTGAATTTTTGCGTACCATTGGACATTTGCGATCGCGCACTAATTCTTTTGGTGCAGTTTTCCGCGTCCGCAATGCTTGTTCTACAGCCATTCACAACTTTTTCCAGGAAAGAGGCTTTTTGTGGGTACACACACCCATCATTACGGCTAGCGATTGCGAAGGCGCAGGCGAAATGTTTAGCGTCACTAGCTTGGATTTGAAAAATATTCCCCGCACAGACAACCAAGCTGTCGATTACAGTAAAGACTTTTTTGGGAAACCTGCATATTTAACTGTTAGCGGACAGTTAGAAGCCGAAGTGATGGCGATGGCGTTTAGTAATGTCTACACTTTTGGCCCTACCTTCCGTGCAGAAAATTCCAACACCTCACGTCACTTAGCCGAATTTTGGATGGTTGAGCCAGAAATGGCATTTTGTGACCTTAATGGTGATATGGATTTAGCTGAGGCATTTCTCAAATACATTTTTAAATATGTGTTGGAAAAATGTCCAGAAGATATGGAATTTTTTAATCAACGCATTGATAATTCTGTATTAGCAACCGCAGAAAATATTATTAATAATCAATTTGAGCGTTTAACTTATACAGATGCCATCAAACTTTTAGAAAAAGCCGATTTCAAGTTTGAATATCCCGTTAGTTGGGGTCTAGATTTACAATCAGAACACGAACGCTATTTAGCTGAACAACTGTTTAAAAAACCAGTAATTGTGACTGATTATCCAGCGCAAATCAAAGCTTTTTATATGCGGTTAAACGATGATGAAAAGACTGTGCGCGCAATGGATATTCTCGCACCGAAAATCGGCGAAATTGTCGGTGGTTCACAACGGGAAGAACGGCTAGACGTGCTAGAACGGCGTGTATTAGCACAAGGGATGAAACCAGAAGATTTATGGTGGTATTTAGATTTACGTCGCTTTGGTTCTGTACCTCACGCTGGTTTCGGCTTAGGTTTTGAGCGCCTTGTGCAATTTATGACGGGTATGGGGAATATTCGAGATGTAATTCCCTTCCCTCGCACCCCTGAGAACGTGGAATTTTAATTTCATATACAGCTACAAAAACGTAAAGTTAGAAGATGCATAAGGTGGAGAATTTCTACCTCATTAATGGTAATAATAAGGTTATGAATATTCACGCCTTAATGCATTGTTCTCTATAGTTTAAACAACAACTATTGACCAAGTAGTTCTCGTCTGCGTCTCTCCCGTTCCTGCTGCTCAACTCTTGCGCGAGCTTTTAGATATTCTTGTACGGCTTGCTGAGATTCATCTCTTATTTGAGACCTTAACTGAATAGCTTGTTCGTTATCGCCTAAAAGTGACATTAATTCTCTTCTTTTTGGTTTCTCAAGTGTAAGAAACCATTTCATAAAAGCTTTTAAAATTTCATCTCTGGAACCGGAGATTTCATCATGAGCAACGACACAAGTAGGACAAACATAAGCAAGATAAAGAGGTTGACTATACCCCATAGTATATATAGAAGAATTGTAATCTCTCACTTTCGAGTCCAGAGCAATATATTCTCGGGTAGCCCAGCATTCTTTACTAGAGGTATCCTGACTAGCAATACAGTCTAAAAGAGATAAATCAGGCCCAGTCTGATATGCTAGAGTTCCAACTAACACCGAACTAATATATCCAGGTAGTATTTCTCCCGTGGAAGGCAGCCAAGAGAATTTAGATATAATTAAGGAGTAATGGTATCTTCTCAATACACAAGATTCAATTGAACCAGGGTAATTCATATCACGATCAAACCCCATTGACTTGTAATAGTTGGCAGAAGGAGCATCTTTTTGACAACTTTTAGCAACGTTGGTCAGTATTTTCATATTAACCTGTGCATAACTGCTCATGGGTGTTAACAATAATGCAGAGCTAGTTACAAAGAAAGTAATTAAACTTTTGAATACAAGTTTTCTCATTGGTTTCCTTCTCTTATTACCTTTTCTAATTCATCTGATGCTTTTGGAATAGTATCTTTATACTCCCAAGGATTTTTAGTGTTAATTGCAGTATTATTTTGATTTACTACATCTTTTTTTTGTTTAACTGGTAGTTGCTGATTACTTCGGGCTTTTATAGTGTTTTTTTGTGGTGGCTTTGTTCGTAAAGCAGTGCGCTTGATCTGAGGTTTTTCAGCTTCTATTGCCTCCTGTTGTCGTTTGCGCTGAATTAAAAGTGCGTCTTGTCGCCTTTTTTGTACTAATAAATCATCTTGTATTTTTTTCTCCTTAATTAAAACTTCTAGCTTCTCCTTTTCGGCTCTAGCTGCAAATTCTCTTTTAATAGCCGCTTGTCTCTCTTGCTCTGCTTTAAAAGCAGCTTGACGTTTTTCTTTTTCTACTGCTTTGCTTTGAGCTTGTTCGGCTTCTACTGTTTCAGATACAGGTAAATTTAAAGGACTTATTGCTGGTTTAGGTTTAGCTTCATTTATAGTTTCTGGAATTTGGTTAACTGGTGAGGAAACTATACTAGGAATAGTAATTGGAATATTTTCTACAGGAGAAACTTGAGTTTTTATACTGGATTGGTTAATTGCTGTAATAGCAAAACCAGAACATAATATAACTCCTAAGCCAATGAAAAATTGCCCATATATTTTGCTTTTAGGAGTTTGCTTATAAGAAGTATTTAGTGATTTTATGACACCAACTGATACAGTAGCTACAGAAGTCGATAACGCAGGAGATTTAACTTTGCTAGCTGATTGAAATATTCTTGATTGATATAGTTTATGAGTGTTATGTAACTCTTTTTCTATATTTTGTAATTGCAGCAAAATAAATTCTGTATTTTGAGGTCGCTGGCTTGCGCTGGGAGCCATTAAATTGTCTATTAAGTCTGCAAAAAGTGGAGAAATATTTAATGCATATTTTCGCCAGTTCAATTCGTTAGTCAGAGGGTTATAAATTTCTTTATCTTGGGGTTCTTTACCTGTGAGTAGAAAAATAAAAGTTCGCCCCAAAGCGAAAAAGTCTGACTGTGGTACTGAATAACCATTTTGTTGCTCTGGCGGTGAATATCCTTGTGAAATTATTCTGGTATGAGAATTTCCCACCAAAATGGTTGTAGTAACTTGTCGAACCGCTCCAAAATCAATTAAGACAAGCTGCCCACTAGGTCGTAACATGATATTCTGAGGCTTAATATCACGATGAAAATATTGATGAGCGTGTAATTTAGTGAGAATTTCTACAAGTTGCTTGAGCCAATTGAAAGCTTGAGATTGAGAAATTGGTTGATAGTTATGACATTCCATCCATTGCTCTAAATCTAAGCCATCGATTTTCTCCATCACTAAACAATGCAATGGGACAGAGCTATTTTTAGGTAAAACTGTAAAATAAGCATCTGATTCTACCCTGGGAATTCCAGGATTATCTAACTGGCTTAAAACTTTTGCTTCTTGCTGAAATAGTTCAATAGCTTTTAAATTATTCTCTGTTAGGACTTTTAAGACTTTAAGTGTACCTCCATCATCCACTTCAAAAGTCTTACCAAAGCCTCCATGTCCTAGTAGTTTCAGTACTTGATAGCGACCTTGCAGCAGAATATCTGACCCACAGTTACGGCAAATACGGTTTTTTGCATTCGCTGGGTCAACAGATTTTGGGCAATGAGGATTGATGCAATAAGACATTTAATAGTAATAGAGCCCTCAAGCCATTGCTTTGTATTAATGGTTCGAGGTATCAGAATATAAATTTCTATTACTAGAGTTCCCTAAAAATCTAAGCAAATTAACGTTGTCATTATAACCTCAGCTTTTTACCCCTTTTTTCACCTGTCTGACTCGCCTCAAGGGTAAAGTGCCTGCCGAATTATTGACGGTGCGTTGCGCTGCGCGACAACACACCCTACAAAACACCACCATAATCTTGTGATTTGGTGGTTTTGCTGTGCTTATTTAATTACGAATTACGAATTACGAATTAGTAATTATTATTCAACTTCATTAAAAAGATGTTCTTCTAATAAAGGTTGTACCTTGCGGAATTCTTCTGGAGAAAGTAGTTCAGGTTCACCTGTGTTGGAAATGCGGGCAAAAAAGAGCAGGGGATCTAGTGGTGTATAGATGGCGTATTCCTGTTCTTCATCGTAGAAGCTAGCCAAGAGTTGTAATTGTTCTGGCTCTAAATCTGCTTCATCATCTTCAATTTCTAATGTGAACAGTTCTGAGTCTTCTACGGGAGGTAATTCGCCAGCAACAGTGAGTGCATAGGCGGTATTTTTTAACATGAGATTTTGCTCTGACAACACGGCTTGAGCAGTAGCAAAAATCTTTTCTAGGGTGTAATCATCTTCTACTAGAACGGCTTCTTCTTCCTCGTTTTCACCTTGCCAAGCAAAAATTTCTACAGGCGAATCCACAGGTAGAAGTAATACATATTCTTGCCCATCAACTGATAGGGAATGTTCGATATAACAATCCAGACTCCGCCCCTTGTCGTCAGTCAAGGTGATGGAACCAGCATTAGAGCGATCATTGTCGTCAGGAAATTGTGAGGAAAACATAGCCGAGGTTTGGGACTTTATAAATAGCAGCAAATTTGGAGATCGTTTAACTATTTAATGACCGAATTGTGCCTGATAAATAGCTTGAGATGTAATACAACTGCCTGGTAATAGTTTTCAGAATATCATGTTAAAAGGTATCAATACTCAGCCGCTATTGCCGATTTATGAGATTGAGCGCGGCGAGCATCCAGCCATTGCTGCAAAATTAAAGCAGCAGCTTTGCGATCAATCAAAGCTTTATGGCGTGATGGTGAGCGGTTTTCTGCCTTTAGCAGTTGTTCTGCTTGGAATGAAGTCAATCGCTCATCCACGTATTCCACAGGCAGTTGTAGGGCTTTAGCGAGCCTTTTGGCAAATTTTTGCACTTGATGTGCCTGAAAGCCTAAGGAACCATCCATTGAATAAGGTAAGCCGATAACTAGTACTTGTACTTGACGTTGATTTACTAGTTGTCGTAGTTGTTCCACATCTTGTTCAAAAGATGTGCGCTCAATGGTGGTGATTCCAGTTGCGATTAAGCCTGTGCCATCACACCCAGCGACACCAATACGTTTACGACCGAAATCTAATCCTAAAGCTGAAATCAATTTTTGTGCTTGCTCCTGAGTATCAACTGAAGGCTTAAGGCTGAAGTGTGAAATTACCTTATCTCTAAAGAGATATCACTTAAATTAGCCATTAGGGACGGTTTTTAGACCAATTAGCACTTCATCCTTTATCCTGCTGTGCATCTGCTGCTTCAGGCTGGCAAGATGTTTCAAAGGCAGCAGGTTCTGATTTAGTTGGCACTGTCCTCTCAGGCGATCGCGTTGGCAGTTGTGTCCATGACATCCCACCAGGTATGGGTTTACGGGCAGGTTGTAGTCCTTGCAAAACTTCTGGCCATTGAATGCCTTCGAGGGAGACAAATTTAGACTCTCGTAATTTGTGCCACACTGAGCGAGACATAATTAAAGTATGTTCGATGCGTTTAGCTCCAATACGCTCTAAATACTCTTCTCGCTCTGGTTGATAATCGGAGGAAGCTAGTCGCAATCCTTGTTGGGGAAAATCTTGGACAATGCGCGCAAGTTGAGACAGCAACTCGGGATACAACCAAGTATAGGCAGGGTGAACCGTCAGGGTTGCTACGTGGGGGGTAATACCCTTGCGATCAAGTTGTACCTGAAAATGTCCGATCGCAGCTTTGCGTTGGGGTTCAAATACGTAGCCACTGACTACTTCTGTTTTCGTCACCCATTGTTTGATAGCATCGCTTAAGGCTCCAAACAAACTCGTTTTAAAGTCACGGGTATTGCGATCGAACACCTGACGCACCAAAGGCGGCATTGATGCTGTATCTAATTGATAAAGCAACTGAGCATCAGCATTACTTATCGGCAGTAGGTTAGGCAAATCTGGCTCTGCTTGTGCCAATTCACTCAACAATTCGGGTTCTATTTCCCAATAGGTCATTTCTGCCAAACGTTGAAATCCGTTTTGCCGATATAATGCTAAGGCTTCGAGGTCATTAACATTAACTTCCAGTATCCAAGTCCGTGCTTCGACCAGTGACTCAAAGCAATACCGTAAAAGTTGCGAACCTATTACTTGCTTATCTGTAGCACGGTCAAGCATCACCCGATCAACACGCCAAGTACTGCGGGTACGGTTAAACGGAGACACCTGAATCATTCCCAGCAGCATTCGCCCTTGCTCTGCTACGTAGGAACAAAATAGATACTGTAAAGGGTTAGGAAACCAACTTAAAAATTTCAAAAAGCCATACCAGCGTCGCAGCCATTGCATCTGGCGAGTGGCAGAATCAGCTCCCTTGGGGGTGAGAGCTGCGAATGACTCTTGATGGAGGCGTTCGATACCGTCCAAATCCCGGTATTGGACTGGTCGGACGATCACGCTGAGATTTCGAGGAAGTAGTGAAGTCATTTTAATTCGAGCCGCCATTAAGCCTTAATTAACTGCTCTTGCTGAGTAATTGCTGCAATAATAATATTAGCGGCTTTCCGCCTCTAGCTAGTGATCCAAAAGAGTGATCTTGCTGACAAAATACTGAAAATAAATAAAAAAAGCAGATTTGATGATAACACTCTTAGCATATATCAACAATATCCGCTTTATTTTTATGTAAATATTAAGTGAAATTAATTGAAAGTTTAAATAATTTACAAACCTTGCCGAGAAGCGAGCTTTTCAAAATAGGCTTGGGTTTGATGGAGTAATTGCTCTCGACTATCTTCTTGATTTGGCTTGAGAGGTGGAACCAGATTGCGAGCTTGTAAAGTCATGTGTAGCTGTAAATGGGCAACATACTCGCTAAAATCTTCATTTACTACACTTGTGCCCGTTAAGAGATTTGATTCCAATGCCACTGGTATTCTCCTTGATTAGTCTTGTGCAGTTTTTTCACATGAAAAAAAACTTATCACGTTGTTTTGGGTTACTTTTTATTTTGCAATGAAGTGTAATGTTGGGAATGGGGAATGGGGCATGGGGCATTGGGCATTGGGCATGGGGTAATTGGCATTTTTTATGTCTTCCTCATCCTCCTCATCTCCCTCATCTGTTTCACCCTCCCGCTTCCATGCCCCATTCCCATTAAGGCACAATCAAAACTGGACAAGGAGAAAGATTAATCACGCGAGTGGTGACGCTATCAGTTGCTCCTTCATCCGTTAAACCTAAGCCCCGGCAACCCATAATGATTAAATCTGCGGCAATTTCATCGGCAACATCACAGATGGTAAAAGCTGGTTTGCCTTGCCGTTCTAAAATTTCAGCTTTAATTCCTTGTTGAGAAAATAAAGTTTGGGCATTTTCTAAAAGTTTGGCAACCACATCTGGCGACACCATTGGATCGGCAACAGGTGCGTCTGTGGGTGGTTCTTCCACTACGGATAGCAGCACCAAACGACTACCATACTTCTGCACAACATTGGTAACTACGTCGGCAGCTTCTCTGGCTTCCCGACTTTGATCAATAGGAAATAGAACTGTCTTGAACATATCTCTCACCTCCGTACCCCGTACTCCGGTAAAATCTGGATGGTTCTACTTTCAAAACAATAACAAAAAGGCGATCAGGAGGGTCTGGCTGTGTCCAAAAAAACTTTAGCAAATTTATCTGCGACAGATGTATCTGGAAAACGTGCTTTAGTACGGGTGGATTTTAACGTACCTGTGGATGACCAAGGCAATATCACAGACGATACTCGGATTCGTGCCGCCCTGCCAACTATCCAAGATTTAACGCAGAAGGGAGCTAAGGTAATTCTAGCAAGCCATTTTGGTCGTCCTAAGGGTGTGGATGACAAATTGCGTTTGACTCCCGTTGCTAAACGGTTGTCGGAATTACTGGGTCAAGAAGTTATTAAAACAGACGATTGTATCGGTGATGATGTTGCCGCTAAAGTCGGTGCTTTACAAAACGGCCAAGTGCTGCTGTTAGAAAATGTCCGCTTCTATAAGGAAGAGGAAAAAAACGACCCAGAATTTGCGAAAAAGTTGGCATCCAATGCTGATTTTTATGTAAATGATGCGTTTGGTACTGCCCACCGCGCCCATGCTTCTACTGAAGGTGTAACTAAATTCCTTAGCCCTTCTGTAGCTGGCTATTTGGTTGAAAAGGAATTGCAATATCTGCAAAATGCGATTGAAAATCCCCAACGTCCTTTAGCAGCGATTATTGGTGGTTCCAAGGTTTCTAGCAAAATTGGTGTAATTGAAACACTGCTAGAGAAGTGCGATAAACTCATCATCGGTGGTGGGATGATTTTCACCTTCTACAAAGCCCGTGGTTTGAATGTTGGTAAGTCTTTGGTTGAAGAAGACAAGCTAGAATTAGCGAAATCTTTGGAAGCTAAGGCTAAAGAACGTGGTGTTACCTTCTTGTTACCCACAGATGTAGTAGTAGCAGATAAGTTTGCTCCTGATGCCAATGCTACAACTGTCAGCATCGAGAACATCCCAGCTGATGGTATGGGTTTGGATATCGGCCCAGACTCAGTCAAAGTCTTCCAAGACGCGCTTGCAGATTGCAAATCAGTAGTTTGGAACGGGCCAATGGGTGTGTTTGAATTTGATAAATTTGCTGTAGGTACAGAAGCGATCGCTCATACCCTCGCTGACATTAGCAAAACTGGCGCTACCACTATCATCGGTGGTGGTGACTCTGTAGCGGCTGTAGAGAAGGTAGGTTTAGCCGATCAAATGAGCCACATCTCAACTGGCGGTGGTGCTAGCTTGGAATTACTCGAAGGTAAAGTATTACCCGGTATTGCAGCTTTAGATGAAGCGTAATTACTAATTCGTAATTCGTAATTACGTTTAGGAATTCTTAATCATGAGTGTTTTTTGATGTCTCTGTGCTGATAAAAGCCAGGGATGAATAGCACTACTAAAGCAAACACTGCTGATCAGATACCCGACTTTTTCAAAAGTCGGGTATCTAAATCTCACTCAATTAAGTGACATTCAATTTGATGATGCGTTAGTGCTGAGAGTAAGCTCCATCAGCCCATAGAAAATAATACACTGTGGTATAGCAATGCTGTGCCACAAACAAAGATGTGATTCAAATTAAAAAAATCCTGCGATAATATTTACTATTTAAGCATCCGAAAACTGAGATATTTTCGCTTTGGAAATACTGAAATAGTAACCTGAATCAAGATATTTCTTAGAAGGGGAAGAATTGCAGCAAGACTGAGCCGAGACTGCCAATAAAGTCAAAAAAGCTAGGTTTACCAACGCTGACTTTACCATCTGGCGGTGTTTGCAGTTCTTTAATAAAAGCTTGGGATGTTTGGATTCCAGAACTATTTTGTTGAGAAGTAAACAGCTTTTCTGCAACTTGGGCATCTTGGAATGCACCTTGGCGGTCTAGGATTTGGTAACGGGCAATACCACGAGCTAAATATGCGCCTGCGTAGTCATCTTTAGCCGCGATCGCTTGGTTAAAATAATCAATGGCTTGGCGGACGTTGCCTTTTTGTCCTTCTGCTACACCCCAAGCATAAAATTCGTCTGGTGTGGCAATTTGTGCTGGTATCCCAACGGCACCTTGCAGGTAAGTGCTATTAAGGTTGACTCCGGTTAATTCTGCATTGGCTAAATAGCTATTTCGTAAATCTGCACCTGCTAGATTTGCTCCCGCCAGTCTAGCACCGCTCAGGTTTACACCAAATAAACCAGCACCACTTAAATTTGCACCTCTTAAATCCGCACCGGTTAAGTTTGCACGGCTGAGATTAGCACCGGCAAGATTAGCACCGCTTAAATTGGCTCCTGATAAGTCAGCTAATACCAAACCCGCATTTGTTAGGTCACAATTTTGACATTGTTTGCTAGCCAATAATTGTCTAATATGTTCAGAATTTGCAGCTTGGGCGCTTGTTGTGTAGCTGATTATAGTTAAGAATACTGTTGTGGCTAGAATTTGGCTTTTCATAATCGCTGCCGCCATATTAGTTACTCAATACTCAGCTGACGCTGAGAAATATTTATACTTCAGCTTATGATATGGGCAATATCAGCCATGTGCCATCTGTAGTATCATCAATTACTCAGCTACTTGGCTAACAGTGAACCCTGGATGCTCTAACTCAATACTGCTAGTAGTCTGAGTTGGGGCTGACCAACTCATTTTTGTAAATAAAACAAGACTTAACGTGAGGCCTACTGCTAATAATAATTTTTCAGACATAATCGTCACTCCCCACACCTGCCAGGCGATCGCTGAAAGCTTCAGCTTATGTATCAGTATGATTAATTTTGTACACAACCTAAGTGATAAGTGCGGATATTCCCTGTGATATATATCTCACAGTATGGTGATTGCGATCGCAGTTTTCGGGATTGGGGATTGGGGATTGGGGATTGGGAAAGAATTCTTTAATTCTTGTAGAGACGCGATTCATCGCGTCTGTTTGCATAAATAAACCTGCTTACACCCAGAAATCAAGGTGAAGCAGGCTTAGTTGGTGTTCCATGAGTTCCGCCGGATCGGGCTGACGGAATTGAAATATATATAGATGATGAGTTGGATAGGAGGATTAGGATTTGGTTAAGAGAAAACAGATAAAACCCTTACCCTTCCCCCTTACCCAATGAAGTTTAACCCACCTGTGGCGGCGATAACTCCAGCGATCGCACTTGCAACTAAGGAAGTGAAGGCTGTACTAAATAGCCACCAAGCTGCACTGGCGACGGTTTTTTTGGTTTCTTCAACTTGCTTTTTAGCTTGGTGCTGAATGGCTTTGATGCGTTTTTGGGTTTCTTCTTGAATGCGTTCGGCTTGATGTAAGACGCGATCGCGTGCGGTTTCGATTTGGTCGATAATACGGTTAGCGTCTTCCCCAGAAATATCGGAACGCGAACTAATCAACGCTACTAAGGTATCGCGATCAAAATGGCTGAGGCGATCGCGTAAGGCTTCAAATCCAGCTTGCGGATCGTCGAAGACTTTAGCAAAGTCTTGTTGAATGCTTTCATAGTTGAGTTCGGGACGATCCAAGGAGTTGAGATAGTTGCGGATTCTGCCAAAAACACCATCAATAACTGATTGTACTTTTTGCTGAATCTGCTGATATTGCTTCCCTAGAGATTCGCTAATCGACAAGATTTGATCGACAATCCGTTTGGCTTCTTCTTCCGAGATATCTTCTCGTTGAGATAGCAACGCGACAATTGTCGAACGGTCGAATCTAGATAGGCGTTCGGCTAAATTTCCAATACCCAATCTTGGATCTTGCAAGAGTAATTGTAAATCGCGCTTGATACTATCGGGGTTGAGTTCTTCTTTGTTTGTGTGACGCAGGTAATTTTCCAGAGTCTTTTCAAAATCTATTACCCGTTGGCTGGTGCGGTTGACTAAGCGTCGAGGTGCTTTGACTATACTATTAATCGCTTCTTGGAATTGGTCGATAGTGCGATTAACTTGTTCTTCGCTTAAGCCTTCCCGTTGGCTGAGGAGTTGTACCAGGGTATCACGGTCAAAGTGCGAAAGGCGATCGCGTAAAGCTACAGCACCTTGTTGTGGATCGGAAAGTAAGGTTTCTAAATCTTTTCTAATACCTTCGGGGTTGAGTTCTTCCAAATTGGTATTGCGGAGATATTCTGCAATCTTGGTACTAGTTTGTTCGTATTGTTCTTTGGCTTTATCTGCAACTGCTTGGGGTGCTTGTAAGATATTATCTCTGACACCTTCTAACTGATCGATAATTTGATTAACTTGGTCTTCGCTCAAATCTTGACGTTGAGAAAGTAGTTGCACAAATGTATCACGGTCAAATTGCGAGAGGCGTTCTTTTAAAGCTGCAAATCCCGCTTGTGGGTCTTCGATTAAAGTTCTAAAATCGCGCTTGATACCATCAGGATTCAGTTCATCCTTGTTAGTATTCCGCAGATAATCTTCTACTCGTTGACGCAATTCCGCAGTTTTTGCTTGTGCTTGTTCTTGCAATTCTCTCGCACTATTCAAGATAGAATCGCGACTGCTTTCCAGTTGACCAATAATATTATTGATTTGCTCATCGTCAATATCTTGACGTTGCTGGAGCAATTGTACAAAGGTATCGCGGTCAAATTGCGAGAAGCGATCGCTCAACTCTGCAAAACCAACTTGTGGATCTTGGAGTATCTCTGTGAAATTACGCTCAATATTTTCTGGTTTGAGTTCTTCTTTCCCTGTTGAACGCAGATAATTTTCCAACTGACTACGCACATCTTGCCATTTATCTCGGGTGCTTGATTGTTGCACAGTTGCTAAAACTTCTTGGCGAATGCTTTCTAACTGCTGAGAAATTTCTTTGATTCTAGCTTCGCTTAGATCATCTCGCCGGCTTAACAAGCTGGTAATATAGTTTTCATTGATTTCTTCCAACTCTCGGCGTGTGGTTGCTGGATCGGCTTGTGGATCGTAGATGAGTTCTTGGAATTCATCTTTGATTGTCAGGCGATTAAAATGCCAAGGGAAAGAATTGGAAATGTAATCTTCTACATCCGCTTTAATATTGTTGCGGTTGGATGTAGGCAATTTCTCAGTTATTTGTTCGGTAGTTTTCTCGGTAAAACTTTGCAGTTCGTGGGTAATTTTCTCAACGTCGATATCTTGAACTTTGTCTTTCAGTTTTTGTAACTGATTGGTAATTTTGCCGATATCTACATTAGAGAAATCTACTCGATCCAGCACTGCGGGGATAGCAGCACCTACGCCATATTGAGCCGCTTGCTTCAATACACCATTGCTACCATTGCCATTACCGCTACCATTTACGCCAACTGTCACTAATTCCTGAAGTCGTTCACCTAATTTTTCGGAATTTAATTCTTCAGGTGTAGCCGATTTCAGCAAATTAATTACTTGTTCTGTGGGGTTTTTCCGCGATGATGCTTGCGTCCAAGCAGCTTGCAATTGGTCAGCAATTTTATTGATATCGCCAGCAGATAAGTTAGTGCGACTGCTAATTAAATCCACAAATGTTTGCCGATTGACATTGCGTAGCACATCACTATTAGCAATGCTACCAAAATCAACATCGCTGAGGATTTTATCAAATTGCGAGCGAATATCTTTTAAATCTAGGTTTGGTATTTGCAGAGAACTTAAGGAACTTTGCAATGTATTCCTAATACTATCAGGGTCAAAACCTGAAGTTAATTCTCGCCGCACCGCCGCAGTGATTTCCTCAGCAGTGGAAACCATTTGTCTTTGTGCCATATTTGCACCGATACCAGCACTTGCTGTACCCGTTAGGGTTTGCAAACCAGTAGTCAAGGTAGAGGCGAGAGAACCAATTAAAGAACCGATTGCTGATGAGCCAAACCAAACTACCAATGAGAAAAAGGTAGACCAAATAACTACACCAATGATGGCTCCGAAAAGGGCACTTTGAATTAAACTTAGTTTTACTGCTAGAAAACAAGCAATAAATAAGGCGGTACTAGCAGAAATTAATGCCCACAAACCTACTTTCGCTTCTACTTTGCGAATTGAATGTCCCAAACTACCTGAGCTATCGTCATCATCTGCATCATTATCCCAAGATGAAATACCAACAGCTAAAGAAAAATTTGTGAGCAATAATTGAAAGGCTAAAGCCATTAAAGTACCAGCCAAAAAAGCCACTAAAAATTTAGGGCTGGAAAAGACAAGTGACACTCTTTCTGGACTGATAACTTCTGGTATGCTATCTGTGCTTGTGATGCCTAAAGGTAGCCAACCCCATCTCAACATAGTTTCAAAACTTTGAAACATAGTATTTTCTCTCTTACGTTCGATGGTTCAATGCCATTTCTCTAAAACATCGATTCATTTATTAATAATTAACGCTTTTGTCAGGTAGGCAATTGTGTTCTATTTCTTTGCCAACTTACTTTATAGATAATGCCTAACCTGCGGTTTACCAAATATTAAATCGCTGTTAGAGGAAATGGCTTAGTTATCAGTGTAAATAGTAGAGATGCGGGCATACACTTTCCTAAGTAATATATCTATGGGTCAAAAGTGGTATCTCACATTGAATAAGTATATATAACATTAAAATTTCATGCCGAATGAATAGCATTAAAAGCAAATTTTTATGTGAATTTTTGTTTCATTTATATAAAAATAAAATTATTAAAATTTATCTAAGAAAACACTAAGGTGTCATGTTGAAGCAGCAATAAAAATAAATTGCCCTAGCAAAATATGCGGCAATGTACATAAAATTAAATGCGAAAATCCTTGCCTAGAAAGCAATATATCAGAGATAAATTTCGCTTATAAAAAATCTATATCCAATGATAGAGGAATAATTTCTCCCAAATGATTGATGAAAAGCAATTTTAAAAAAGCCTAAATAGTCTTAGCTGAAGCTTAATAATTTTGTTGTTTAAGTAATTTTCTTATTGGGAGAAAACAATGGCTGTAGTTAGACGAGCTATAGGTGTATTTCATAATCGTCATGATACTGAACAAGCACTGCGGGAATTAAGCAATTCTGGCATAGCAATGGATAGAGTTTCTGTCATCGCCAGAGAAGGCGATCGCCACGGTGATATTGCGGGAACTCCAGTTACAGAAAAAGTCGGCGATAAATCTGATGAAGGTGCAACAATCGGTGCAGTTTCCGGTGGTGCATTAGGTGGTCTAACTGGCTTGTTGGTAGGTCTTGGTAGCCTAGCCATCCCTGGAATTGGCCCCATTATGCTGGCTGGTGCAGCCGCCACAGCTTTAGCCACAACCGTTGCAGGTGGTGCAATTGGTGCAGCCGCAGGTAGCTTACTTGGAGGATTAATTGGCTTAGGAATTCCCGAAGAACGCGCCAGAATGTATAACGAACGCGTAGAACGTGGCGGCTATCTAGTAATTTTTGATGGTACAGAAGCAGAAATTGCTAGAGTCGAACCCATTCTCCGACGCTGGAATATTGACGAGTTCAATGTTTTTGATCGCCCCACTAGCGAAAATGTAGCTAGCGATCGCGTTGCACCTGTTGCGCCTGTAGGTGCTGTTGGTACTCATAGAGATGTTCGCACCAACAAACGGGCGATTGGTGTATTTGCTCATCGCCGCGATGCAGAAGCTGCACTTACAGAATTGCGTGATGCAGGCTTCCCCATGAGCCGAGTCTCGATCATTGCTAAACACAACGAAGGCGATCGCATTGCGGGTGTGAACACTGGTGTAAATACTGGTGTAGATAGAAATGTGGGCACTGGTAATAAAGCCGATGAAGGTGCCAAAGCAGGTGCAGCTACAGGTGCAGCCTTAGGTGGATTAGGTGGTCTATTAGTTGGTTTGGGTGCATTAGCCATTCCCGGAGTCGGCCCCGTAATTGCAGGTGGTGCAGCAGCCACAGCCTTAGCTACAGCAGTCACAGGCGGCGCAATTGGTGCAGCTGCAGGTGGAATTACAGGTGGCTTAGTTGGCTTAGGAATTCCTGAAAACCGGGCGCGAGTTTATAGCGATCGCTTCAACAGAGGCGACTATCTCGTGATCGTTGATGGTACAGAATCCGAAATCCATCAAGCTGAAAATATTCTCCGCCGTCGTGGTATTGAAGATTGGGCAGTATACGATGCTACCGATTTAGACAGAGTGCATCACCACCACGACAACCACGACAGACCAGTTGGGGATGTTCGCGCCAACAGACGGGCGGTTGGTGTATTTGCTCATCGCCGCGATGCAGAAGCCGCACTCACAGAACTGCGCGATGCGGGTTTCCCCATGAGCCGAGTCTCGATCATTGCTAAACACAACGAAGGCGATCGCATTGCGGGTGTGAACACTGGTGTAAATACTGCTGTAGACAGAAATGTGGGCACTGGTAATAAAGCCGATGAAGGTGCTAAAGCAGGTGCCGCTACAGGTGCAGCCTTAGGTGGATTGGGTGGTCTATTAGTTGGTTTGGGTGCATTAGCCATTCCTGGAGTCGGCCCCGTAATTGCAGGTGGTGCAGCAGCCACAGCCTTAGCTACAACAGTCACAGGTGGGGCGATTGGTGCAGCCGCAGGTGGAATTACAGGTGGCTTGGTTGGCTTAGGAATTCCCGAAAATCGGGCGCGAGTTTATAGCGATCGCTTCAACAAAGGTGACTATATAGTCATGGTTGATGGTACAGAATCGGAAATCCATCAAGCTGAAAATATTCTCCGCCGTCGTGGTATCGAAGATTGGGCAGTATACGATGCTACCGATTTAGACAGAGCACATCACCACCACGATAGAACAGTTGTTGACCATACACACCCCAATTATGTAAGCGATGTTGCTACAGACGAGCCTGCTGTAGTCATCATCGATCGCCGCGACGAAACCATATAATCGCGCCTCTGCATGAAAGGGAAAAGGGTTAAAGGAATACCATTCTCCCCTTCACCTTTTCCCTTTCCCCCTGCCTCTTCTCTCCCACACACATCAGCACAATTAACCCTTTTTATACCAAGAGTAAACAAATGAAAAAGCTAACACCGTTCTTAATTGGCAGTCTTCTCATGTTTGGTGCTGTTGCTTGTGATAATGGTGCTAAAACAAGTGAATCTGCTCCCGCTAATCCTAACGAAGCTGTACAAGCACCTAGCGCCAAAGCCACAGAAGCAGCTCAACAAGATGCTCAAAGCGAAACTCGTCGCAGACAATTAAACTCTGATATTCGCGCCCGTGAACAACGCAATAACACCACTGGTGGCGATGCACAAAGAGCTGAAGGCGACTTAGCCAGTGAAGTTCGCTCTAAATTAGAGGCTAACATCCCCAATGGTGCTTTAACAGTTGAAGCAGCAAAAGATGGTACTGTGACTGTTGGCGGAACTGTTAACAATCAGCAACAGTTAGCTAAGATTGAACCTTTGTCAAAAGAAATTAAAGGTGTCACAAAAGTAGTAGTTAAAGCCGCAGTTGCTCCACCTAAGCAACAATAAATTATCCATCGGCAGCTGGATTCATAAATCGCCCAAATGAATTTAACTAGTTTGTAGTTAGCACTTTAGTACTTAAATCTTGCACAACTGAAGTTATGACTACAAACTAATTCACTTTCCTAAACAGGGTGCAATGCACATAACCCCAAAATCTAAATTACAGGTCTAATAGTCTATAATCAAAGGAAAATTTTCCTTGATTATAGACTTTTGAATAAAAACTGAGATAATTTTCATAGAATAAGTACTATTATTATTAGTGAAGCTCCATCACCTATAAAAACTGTTGTGTTACCGAACATATAAAACTTATGGAAACCCAAGAACAGCCAATTGAAGTAGCCAATTCTAACTCAGCAGAAGGGGCAATAGCTCTGACAGGGGCAGACAATCAAAACTTACCAAAGCTACCACCTGCTAAAAATTCTAATTCAGAATTGCAGGAAATTTTGAGCAATGTTTCTGATTTTTTGGCAAATTTGCCAGAATATTTAGGCAGCTTTTATCAGCAATACCAGCAGCCTTTGGTGACCATCATTTTAATTTTGTCAGCGATTGTCACACTCAAAGTAGTATTAGCAATCCTGTCTGCACTAAATAGTATTCCTTTAATAGCACCAACTTTTGAGTTGATTGGAATTGGTTATACAGGCTGGTTAACCTTCCGTTATCTACTCAAAGCCAACACTCGACAAGAATTAGTTGGGGAAATTAACCAGTTTAAAGCACAGATTTTGGGTAAATAAGTACCGCCAACCCTATTACTGAGTGCTGAGGAGCCACTGCGGTGTGGGGGTTCACCCCGTTGTAGCAAGTGGCGTTGCTGTATACGCTTCTGCGGGTACTCTTTCTCCGCAGGAGTACCCTACGGTAGGGTCACCGCATTGTGCTACTTTGGGTAACGCACCACCGCATGGATGGTGCGTTAAGTTTCAGTAATTATATTTTTACTTTATAAATAACCATGTAGTAGCGTGTCTAGACTAAAATAGGGCATTGCTCAAACTCTTGTGGGATGGGCATCTTGCCCGTCCTGGGGGCACAAGATGTCAACCCCACAAGAAAATTATATTGCCACATTTTAGTCTTGTCAGTCCAGGAGGATGCGTTAGCGATCGCGTAACGCATCTCTGGTCTAAATTTTCGTGTGTTACTGAAATTTTTTCAAAAATCACATCTAATTTCTATATATTATTTATTATTTTTATTAGTCCAGTAGGGTGCGTTAGCAGCGAGAGTATGGCACCTCTGGCAATGCTTTTCTTGCGTTACTGATGCATTGCAAATAGTTTTTCAATTTATCTAATATCAATTCAAATAATGTTTGCGATACATCAATAGATTCTAGAGGGCAAGGCAATGCCTTGCCCCTACAATCTGTCGCATTCTTTTTTCAAATTGGTGTAACCTTTCTCAAAGGCTGTGAAATGCAGGAAAAAGTCTAAAATTAGCAATCAAGATATATCTTTTGATAGAGTAAATACTTACTCATGCAAATTAATTCCCTTCTCAAGATAGTATCTTTATCTTTTTTCAAACCGTAATCTAATCAAAGAAGTAATGAACAAAATGTTTTAACGAGGACATAAATTATGAGTAATAAAGATTTTAATAGAGCAATAGACTCTTCGGATCGCGTTGAATCTGATGTATATGATAGAGGTATTGTCCCAGCAGAAACAGCGGCTCGTAAAGAAAGAGAAGGAGACTTATACAAAACGCTCCCCACAGAAGAAAGAGAAGCCAGCGCTCCTACTGACGACCAAACTGAGGGCGATAGTATTCGTACCACCGATGGCTACACTGTAGATAAAGAAGGTTTATTAAACAACTATGCAGTTGAGCCAGAAATGTATTATGAAGTTCCTGGTGATGCACGTCAAGAAGTCGAACAAGATATTGCCAACCGTTCAGAAGAACTAATAGAAGCGAATGAAGATAAGGAAGGTCAATTAACAGATAAGGATGATGTTCGTGGTAAAGGGCCAGGGATTGTCTAGCCTTGTTGCTGTCAAATTTCTCTAAGTTTTATAGGGGTACTGTAAGTTAAATGATGAGGGTTTTTCCTCATCATTATTTTTATGTTAAGTCAAAGCTTTTATTATTAATAATCTCATCCATTGGCATTCAATACTTGTCTGTCGTTTAAGGGAAAAAAGGGGAATGGGAAAAGGGAAAAAAACCTTTAACCCTTAACCTTTAACCTTTTCCCCACAACCAATTTTGAGTTCAAAACCCTTAACCGAGTAGCATTGCATTGGCATTATTCAAACACTACTGAAAACATGAATCAACTGCTAAACTTTTTATTCGCTTCTAGTGCATTACCAGCAAAAGGTTTAATTAAACCTCTTGGTCATCATGAGTTGCTATTAGTGTTGCTGGAATTAGCTTTACTACTGCTAGTGGCTAGAGGTTTGGGCGAATTTATGCGTCGGATTAAGTTACCACCAGTGGTAGGTGAATTACTCGCTGGGGTACTATTAGGCCCATCAGTATTTGGTTGGATTCTGCCAAATTTACAGCATCATATTTTTCCTAAAAGTCAGGCGCAGTCTGATTTGCTTTCAGTTGTGTCTTGGTTAGGTGTGCTGTTCTTACTAATTGTCACAGGATTAGAAACAGACCTTAACTTAATAGTTCGCAAAGGCAAAACAGCATTACTAATTTCCTTGGGGGGGATTATCATTCCCTTTGCAACTGGATTGGGATTAGGTTGGTTTCTCCCAGAAAGCTTTTTAGCAAATCCTGAGCAAAGGTTAATCTTTAGTTTGTTTATTGCTACGGCGATGAGTATTTCCGCAGTACCAGTAATAGCCAAGGTATTAATGGACTTAAAGCTAATTCGCCGGGATATTGGTCAGGTGACTTTAGCTGCGGGGATGACTGATGATACCTTAGGCTGGATTTTGCTTTCGGTAGTTTCTGGTTTAGCAACCAGTGGAAAGTTTGATTTTCCGACGGTATTTAGGTCAATTGGTGGTGCAGTACTGTTTTTGGCAATTGCTTTTACTATAGGGCGATCGCTCATGGCTTGGGCGCTTCGCTGGGTAGATGATTATATTGGTGGCGCTACAGCTAGTTTGTCCGCTTTATTAGTGTTGGCGTTAAGTGCAGCGGCTTTTACTCACACCTTAGGAATTGAAGCTGCATTAGGAGCATTTGTCACCGGAATTTTAGCAGGACAATCACCCCGTTTTAGTCGTGAGGCGGGTTTAACTCTGGAATTAATCACGGCTGGATTTCTAGCACCGATTTTCTTTGCTACAGCCGGATTAAAGGTTGATTTAGTACAACTATTGGTTCCGCAAACCTTTGTAGTGGGTTTAGTGGTGTTAGCGATCGCCTGTTTTGGCAAATTCACTGGTGCTTATATTGGTTCGCGTGTTGGTGGATTAAGCCACTGGGAAGCGATCGCAATGGGATCGGGAATGAATGCGAGAGGCGCGATGGAGATTATCGTCGCCACCATTGGGGTTTCCTTGGGTGTACTGAATCCCCAGATGTATTCTATTATCGTGATGGTGGCGATCGTTACCTCATTGATGGCTCCGCCTTTGCTACGCTGGTCACTTTCTAAAGTCTCCATCGGTGAAGAAGAAGCCCAACGCTTAGAGCAAGAAGAACTCGCTAGTCGCAGCTTTATCAAGCGCATTCGTCGCGTATTAGTACCCACTCAAGGCGGGCCGAATGTCAGGTTAGCGGCTCAGTTAGTCAATCATTTAGCACATCAAAATTCTTTGGAAGTGACAGCTTTATATGCTAAAAGCGATCAACAGCCTCTACGTAAATCAGTAAAAGCTGTCGCAACTGCTGTTAAAGATAATACAGCAGAAAATGCTATTGCTATCGTAGCTAATGAAATGAATCTCCCCACTGGTTCACTAATCCAGACCAAAGTTGAATCTGGACAAAACAAAGCGGATGTGATTTTAAAAGAAGCCAATAAAGGCTATGACTTGATTGTTTTAGGCGCAACTGGAAATCAACGTTCTCGCGGTTCTGTATTCAACTTGTTAGTTGATCGAGTAGTGCAAGAATCTCCTTGCGCCACAATGGTGGTGAAGTCAAATTTATCTACAAATGAGCCAACTGGTTATCACAAACTCGCTCATATTTTAGTACCCACTAGCGGTAATGAATACAGCCTACACGCCGTAGAAGTTGCGAGTACAATTGCTGCTCAAACCGGAGCAACTGTAACTTTAGTCAATGTCGTCAACCGAACTCAGCGCGAATATGTTTTATTTGAGGAGCAGACAATTGATTCTATTACAGACATTGCTAAACAAATTGTGCAGCAGCAAGCTGAAGTAGGGCGAGGATTCGGTGCTGAGGTAAAAACAGCAATTTTGACTGGTATTCCAGAGTTTGAAATTCTCAAATATGCTCATACTAAGCAAGTAGATTTAATTGTTTTAGGTAGCAGTATTCAAACAATCACAGGTCGAGTATTTTTTGGTCATCGTGTTGATGCTATTCTCAATAAAGCACGGTGTCCGGTAGCTGTAATTACTGTGCGTAGTAACTAAGGAATTTGTAACTTAAAAAATATACTATCGCTTTTTTGGCAGGGGAGCAGGGAGCAGGGGAGAAAGAAAATATTCTCTCTTGTAAATTTGATAATACTAATTTGAAAAAAGAATGCGACAGATTGTAGGGGCAAGGCACTGCCCACCTGTGTCAACTTAAGCTAAAAGCTATATACGGCGCGTGTTGTAAAAATACCTCGCGCCCTCATCCCCTAACCCCTTCTCCCGCAGGAGAAGGGGAACTAAATCTCTTGCTCCCCTCTCCTGGTGGGAGAGGGGCTGGGGGTGAGGGCGAAACCTTGCAACCAAGCTGGTTTCACGTTAAGTTGACACCAATGGGCAGTGCCTTGGCCTCTAGAATATATTGATGTATCGCAAACATTATTTGAATTGGTATAATTTATTTTCTGGAAGTCCCTAAAATAAATTCAAAATTCAAAATTCAAAATTGTATTAATTTAATGGCAGATGAATCACAAATTCTGTACCTTGACTGGGAGAAGAATTACACTCAAGAGTTCCACCGTGTTTTTCGGTAATAATTTGCTGACTGATAGATAATCCTAAACCTGTACCTTTACCTTCAGGCTTAGTAGTAAAGAAAGGGTTAAAAAGTAGCTGCTGTACTTCTTGTGACATCCCCAATCCATTATCTACAATTCTAATTACTGCACATTCATCTTCTACTGTTGTTTGAATATGAATCATGTTAGGTTGTTGCTCTAAATCTTGATAATTTTTACCTTCATTAGCTTCTTCTAAAGCATCAATAGCATTTGCCAATAAATTCATAAATACTTGATTGAGTTGTCCCTGGTAACAGGGAACTTTTGGTAAATCACTATAGTTTTTCACCACTTGAATTGCGGGACGATTAGCTTTAGCTTTCAGCCGATGTTGCAGAATCATTAATGTGGTGTCTATACCTTTGTGGATATCACTCAGCTTTCTTTGCCCATGATCGTTGCGAGAATAATTCCGCAAAGATTGCATAATATCTTTGATGCGATCGCTTCCTAGCTGCATGGAACCAATCATCTTTGGCAAATCTTTTAGTAAATAATCTATCTCAATGTTGGTTCCGTGTTCCTGAATCACACTCGGCGGATTTGGGTAGTGCTGCTGGTATAAATTTAAGTGAGTAATCAAATCTGCAATGTACTGTTCCGCATAGGAGAGACTACCACTGATGAAGCCCACAGGATTGTTGACTTCGTGAGCAACACCAGCTACTAATTGTCCTAAAGAAGATATTTTTTCAGTCTGTACGAGTTGCGCTTGGGTACGTTGGAGTTTTTCGAGGGATTGTTGCAGTTGTTGGGATTTTTCTTGTTCGCGTGCGTAGAGGCTAGCGTTTTCAATGGCGATCGCAGCTTGGGTTGACAACAGCTTGAGAATTTCTAGGCGATCGCTAGTAAAGGCATCGGTAGTTAAGTTATTCTCTAGGTAAATGATGCCAATCAATTTACCTTGATACAAAATTGGTGTACATAGCACCGATTGTGGTTGATGTTGAAGAATGTAAGGATCGGCGCTAGCAATACTTGCTTGGCTAGCATTACCTAAAATTAAAGCTTGCTGGGTTCTAGCAACATAATTAATTAAAGAAATAGGGACATCATCGCTACTTTCTACAGGCGTAGATTGGGTGATAATTACAGAATCCTTTTGTTCTTTATCAATAGCTTTTATCAGTAACTGACCTTCTTGTTCTAAAATTAAACAACCTTTTTGGGATGCGACATTTTCTAATAAAATGTGCAGCAGCTTTTTCAGGAGATGATCAAGAATAATTTCGCTGGAAATGGCTTCTGCTGCTTTCATCACCGTTGCCCAGTCTAGGATATTGTTAGTGCTGTGAAGATTATTTGTAGTTCTAACTATGTTCTGGTGAGTTGTGATTGATGTTAAGCAATCATCAATGATTCCTTGATGATTTTTAGCCCTAGCTTGAGTTCGAGGAATCAAATCAGCATAGCGTTTTTCTAAGTCTGTTACCTTAGCGATCGCTCCCCATTGAATGTAACCATAATAAGCCTCTGTCATAAAAGTTTTGGCGATTTTAGTTTTACCTAGTTCTAAGTAAAACAATGCAGCACGTTCATTTGCCAAAGACTCTTCTTGAATATAATTATTTTCAGCAGCGCCAGTAATAGCAATATCGTACAAGTTCATTGCTGCTAAAACTTGTCCTTGAACTCGCGCGATTTCTGCTGCTACTAAATCATATTTATGTTGAAAATTACATGGTGCATATTCTGCCCAATGCTTGAGCTTTTGTTGATTTATCTCTACTTGTGCTAATATTTGCTGTTGTTGCTCTACTTCTATATTTTTATAGTTAGCTAATAGCGCCAAAGAATAGTAGAAGTAATAAACAGAAGCCAACATAATTCCTAAAGTTGCTCTTTGATAAGGAGCAGCTTTTTCACTATAATTAATCGCCTGTTCATATTCTGCAAAAATATACAGAATCATTACCTTAGCAATATAAGCTGCAAACAGTCCTTGATAGTACTTAGGTTGCTCAAACCAAGGAACAATATTTTCCTCAGTAAAAATCTCTCCGTTTAAATAATAAGGTTTCTCAACTGCACCCTGAAGATTGACAACTAATTGTCCCCAAATCTTGGCATATCTCATATAAGGCTGCTGCTTGAGTTTTCGCAGTAGCTCAATATATTCCTTTTGGCGCTGGTTAACTAATTCTAAGTTTTCTCCTGAGAGAAATAGCTGCGTACAATAAGCAATTACAGTTAAACCAGCATGAGCAATATTGCCAACTTCTAAGCCGCTATGAATACCTTTAATTAAGGGATTAAATGTAGATTTTATATGTTCCTTGCCAGGTAAAGCATAGGTACTAACTACCATGTAAACTTTAACTTCTAATTCTTTGGCAGGATATTGTGCTAATAAACTAAAGGCAATTTGTCCTGAGTGATAAGCAGCAGCCGGATCGCCAATAATCGATTGTAAAAATGCGCTATAAGCACCATAAACATAAGATGCTAATGGTGAATGTCCATGTTCTAGACATAGATTCACCATTGTTAAAACTATTTGGGGATAAATATCGGGTGCAGATTGATAAGCAGCTGCAGAAATTTTGCTGAGAATGCGAATACTGGCTAAATGACATGGATCTGTCATTTCTGGGAAAGTCGCTAAATCTGACAGCATTGGGAGTTGCGGTAAACTGTGGCGATCGCCTGTATATTTAACTAAAGCAATTCCTAACATTTCTACTGCTTGTATCCCAACTTTCACGCCTTGAAATTGTTGAGACTGAGCAATATTCATGTCTATTATCAGTTCATAAACTTTGACTAAATCGAGTAAATTAGCTGCTTGTTGAATTACAATATCTGATAAATTTTTAGCTATATCAAAGTTAGTAATTAAATACTCGGCTTCTGCGCCTTCAACATAAGTATCCAAAGCCAAATTATATTGAGATTGCCAACAATCTTCAGCTAACAATCCTCTGGCTATTCGCAGATAAATTACCGCAGGTTCATGGGCTGCAGCAGCTTTAGCTTTATGTCCAGCAGTTAAATTTAATTGCGCTAATTCATCTTTTTGTGACTGTGTAGTAAAAAGTTCTATGGCATAATTAAATTGATTGACAATATCAAAAATCTGAGATTCAATTTCGGCTTTTGATTTGCTTTGCAGCAGTAATTGACCAATTTTAAAGTGAGTGGCTTGCTTCTGCGATTCTAAAATTAGTGAATATGCTGCTTGTTGTACGCGATCGTGTAAAAAACGGTAGGTAATTTGCGAATTATCAAACCCCATCATCTCCAACTCTTCATCGGCAAATAATAGGGGGATGCTGTATTCATTACTCAAAGGCAAAATTAATCCCGCCTGTAAAGCGGGTTCCAAAGCAGCAGCAACCAGGAGCGATCGCTGTTCGCTGACTGTGGCTAAAATATTTAAACTGAAGCGCGCACCAATACAAGCGGCTAATTTTAGAGTATTTTGAGTAGCGGCTGGTAACTTGGCAATATTACCCGCTAGCAACTCCACGACACTTTTATCTGCTATTCCCGTAGCTTGAATTTGTTGTAAATCCCATTGCCAACAATTTTGAGTAAAATCAAACTTGAGTAGTTGATCGTGGTGTAAGGTTTTTAAGAGTTGGGTGAAGAAGAAGGGATTTCCTTGGGTTTTATTGAAGAGTAATTCTACTAAAGCTAGGTTATTTTTTCCGTCATTTAAAGTATCTGATAAAATTTGCTGTACATGATTTAAACCCAAGGGATACAGCACAATATTATTGATGATGGTTCCGGCTTGGGAAATTTCCTCTAAGGTTTTATTTAAAGGATGGCTAGCAGTTACTTCATTATCTCGATATGCGCCAATTAGTAGCAGATATTGAGCATCTGAGTTAGTCATCAACACTTGAATGAAATCAAGAGAAGCAGAATCAGCCCACTGTAAATCATCCAAAAATATGACTAGAGGATGTTCTTTTTGGGTAAAAACTTGAATAAAAGCTTGAAATACCTGATTGAATCGGTTTTGCGCTTCTTTTAAACCTAACTGCGGTACTAAAGGCTGTTTGCCAATAATCCGTTCAACTTCAGGAATAACATCAATAATTACTTGTCCGTTATTATTCAAAGCTGACAGCAACTTTTGTTTCCAAAGTTCTAATTGAGCATTAGTTTCTGTCAGTAACTGTTGTATTAGACTTTGTAACGCCTGAATTAAAGAAGCATAAGGAATATTCCGCTGAAACTGATCGAACTTACCACGGATAAAATAACCCCGTTGGCGAACAATTGGCTTGTGAACTTCGTTAACTAAAGATGATTTCCCAATCCCCGAGTAACCAGACACCAGCACCAATTCAATTGGCGATTGTGATGCTGCTACCCGCTCAAACGCAGATAGTAGCATAGATACTTCTGTTTCCCGTCCGTAGAGTTTTTGGGGAATGAGCAGATTGGCTGTGCGATCGCGTTCTCCAGGGATAAAGTTGGATATTATCCCCTGAGTCTTGAGTTGCTCTAAACATAATTCTAAATCTGCCAATAGCCCAGCCGCAGTTTGATAGCGGTCTTCAGCATTTTTCGCCATCAGTTTGGCGACAATTGCTGCTAAGGCTTGGGGTACTTCTGAGTTCAACTGCTGAATAGGCGTTGCTTGCTTGGCAATATGGTAGTGAATTAACTCTAAGGGATCGTTGCTTTGAAATGGTAGTTGTGCTGTGAGTATTTCGTAAAATGTCACTCCCAATGAATAAAAATCGCTGCGGTAATCGACAGAACGATTCATGCGTCCTGTTTGTTCTGGCGACATATACGCCAGAGTCCCTTCCATGTGGTTGGGATTGGTGATTTGGGGAGTTTCCTTATCCAACCGGGAAGCGATACCGAAGTCGGTGAGTTTCACCTGCTGGGATTGAGGATTGATGATGATGTTCGCAGGTTTAATATCTTTGTGGACGATGTGCTGTTGATGTAGAGAGTCTAATGTTCTCGCTAATGCAACTGCAATGTTGAGGAAACAGAGAAGAGAAGGTTTTTCTGTGGAAAGCCATTGTTTAAGACTAATACCGCCAAAGTCTTCGCAAACCAGAACTAAACGATGTTCGTAGTTTTCGATGCTATCAACTTTAACCACACCTTCTAAATTTAAATTTTCGCGAATTTTATATTCTTGTTTGAGTCGAAAAATCTCTTCGAGGCTAGGGTTGTCAGCTTTCAGTACTTTGAGAATTACTGGTTGTTGGTTCTTCTGGGAAGTTCCCTTGTAAAGAATGGTGTCTATCCCCTCATGGACAACTTCTGTGATTTCATACCCTAGAATCCCGAACAATGGCGACACAATATTTTCCCTGCTGATATCATGATTTTTATATTTCTAGATTTCCCGTGGAAGCGGGATAAATAACGATAGAAGTAAAAAATATAAATTATAGGAATTACGCAAGTTTCACATTGTTTTTCTTTTAGGCTGTCAAGAGTCAAGAGTCAAAAGTCAAAAAAACCTGAATTTTTGACCCTTGACCCTTGACTGTTGACTCTTAAATCAGAAGATGTGTGTACCAGTTGCGTAAATCCTGAATTAGTCTGCCAATTACCCAATAAGTTTAATAGCTCAACAATAAACCTTCTCCGCCAATAAACCTATTTTTAAAATTTCTATGCTATACCTGTAGCGAAATTATGTTGATTATCAGGAAGTATTGCATAGATATGACAGAGCTAAAAAACTTCAGCAATCTTTACATTTTTGGTGATAGTTATTCAGATATTGGCAATGCTTTCAATATTACTGGAGGGATTCTAGCCGCACCACCTAACTATCATGGGCGATTTTCTAATGGTCTGCTGTGGATTGATTATCTCGCAGAAAGTTTAAAATTAAGCATACAACCAAGTACAGAAAATAGCTCAAGCAATCACGGGATCAATTTTGCTGTTGGAGGCGCAACCACAGGTACGGAAAATTTATTTCCGGCTGTGATTCCCGATTTACCAGATTTACCAGGATTGCAACAACAAATAGATTCATATATCAGCCGCAAGCCACATATTCAGCCGAATGCACTATATATTATCTGGGCTGGCGCTGCGGATTATGCGCCATTTGTAAATGGTATTCCCAAATATAGTGACACTATTACTAGTATCGCCAATATTTCTACTGCAATACACAATTTAACTGCATCAGGTGCCAGAAATATTTTATTAGTTAATATTATTGATATTGGTAAAACACCTCTAGCACCAGAAGTTAATCAGATTACAAGTTCCCATTTAGTGAGTCAATTAGTAGAGAAACATAACGCATCTTTACAAGAAATTGCCTATACTTTTGAAGACAAAATTAATTTAATGTTGTTCGATGTCAAGTCTATTGTGGATGATGCGATCGCACATCCGCAAAAATTTGGTTTCACAAACACAACTCAAGCTAGCTCCCTTGTAGAATCTAGCAATCCAGATGAATATGTATTTTGGGATCAAGTACATTTCACAACCAAGACCAATAAATTAATCGCGGATGCAGCTTTAGCTATCTTATCCAAGCGCTAAATTTCAAATGGTTCAATTTCGCGATCGCACCATCGCCGCTGATACCATTCAGCGACCAAAGGCCGGACAATAAATTTAGGCTGGCCTTCGCCTTTAACATCAATTCGCAAACAAGAATAAGGTCTGTGTTTGTTGGAACCCTGGCCGCTGCGTCCAATGAACAGTTGCGATCGCGTTTCCATAGATCTAGTTTACCAAGATGCAAATCATCTCAATTTCTCACTCACCAATTCATCAGATACCGTATCTCACAGCTGCTCCTGGCGGTGTTGGTGTAATTGCAAGAAATTTACCAATTTTATCAGCAAAAGTTGATTCTCTACCGAATAATTTAGAGGCAATTATTGTTACTAGCGATTTGCAAGGAGTTGACCCCAAAAATCAACAACTGCTTGCTTATCTACTCTTAGAAGAATTAGAAATATTGGCAGAAATCGGCAAAATACCTTCATTAAAAAATACAGGGATGATCTTCGCAGGTGATTTGTATGCAGAAGTCAATAGGCGCGGTGGAGTAGTGGGTGATGTTCGAGAAATTTGGTTAGCTTTTAATCGGAGATTTCGTTGGGTGGCTGGTGTTGCAGGAAATCACGATAGTTTCGGTAGTACACCATTAGAAATGCAAATTTTTCAGCAGACTCGGAATATTTACTATCTTGATGGTGAAATGAAAATAAATGGTGCGCTTAGTCTAGCCGGAATTTCTGGGATTATTGGCAAAAAAGGCAAACCTTTTAGGCGGACAGAAAAAGAATTTCTGAGAACAATTAGGGAATTGCTGAAGCGATCACCAGATATTTTGATATTACATGAAGGGCCAAACGATCCACAAGGTAATTTGGTTGGACAAGAATCTATTCGCCGTGAGTTAGAAACAATAAATCTCACAAATCATTTATTAGCGATCTGCGGTCATTCTTATTGGAAAGTGCCCATGATTGTGTTAGAAAATGGTATCCAAGTTATCAAAGTGGATGGGCGTGTAATCGTAATTCAGGCGCAGAAATAATCTCAATGTTTGAATTAGATTTCAAACGGCTCAATTTCGCGATCGCACCATTGCCTCTGATACCATTCAGCCACCAAAGGACGGACAATAAATTTAGGCTGGCCATCGCCTTTGACATCAATTCGCAAACAAGAATAAGGTCTGTGTTTGTTGAAACCCTGGCCGCTACGTCCGATGAAAAGTTGCGATCGCGCTACTAATTTCTCGCCATCCGCCATTATTTCCCGCACCTCCGGCCCTTCTTCCCGTTGGCGACGCAAACTAAAACCGCTACCACCGCAAACAATCCAGGGAATATGGGAATCAGCGTGTCCGGTGTCTGCGGTTTGCAGATATTCTAGACAATGGGCGTGACCGTTAATAACTAAATCTACTAAAGGACGGCCTTCTGTTAGGGAACCTAATTTTTCAGCAACTGCATCTAACACCCCACGCAACCGGGTACGCACTGCTAAAGTTTGCGCTTGTTGCCATTTTGTCGCCTCAGTCACGTAGGAGGGATGATGAAAATAAATTATCCTGCCGCGCACTTCTTTGTTGTGCCAAGATTCAATTAGCTTTTGCCTTAGCCAGTCTAGCTGTTCAATATCAGTCAGTACTATTTTGTTACTGTCTAACTGCTTTTCAATATCAACAATAATTTCCTCAATTTGGGTAAGTTTAACCTGTAAATCGTCTAATTGTTCTGCATCCTTGGGGTTACTGGGACTTAGTAGCGCTGAGGTGGCTGTAATTTGCTGCTTTTCTTGTTCTAAGCTAGCGCGGCGTTTCTCTAAAATTCTGCGATCGCTATTGCCTTCTTGAGTATTAGGCAGTGGTGGCGGATCGTTAAATGTATTAGAATCCAGTGCAAAGAAATCTATGCCACCATAGCGAAACGTATAATAACGATTTGGCAAGCGAGTAAAGCTTCCCGGCTGGTAAGAGAGACAGCGCCCGCTATCTGTATTTGCAGTGTAATATTTATCCAAATGATTAGCTAAATCTACCGGAGATTGGATACCGCAGAGATAATCTAAAAATGCTCGGGCGTAGGCTTCACCCGTCCCTGAACCATACAAACCTACATCTAAATCCAGCCGCGATTTTAACAAGCGCCGAATGGGTAATGTAGTCACCGAAGCTATACCAAATAAAATTGGCAGATTATAGTAATCATGATTTCCCGGTACAGGTAAAATCGGCAACTGAAAAACCATTTTGTCATAGGGAATCTTCTTCGGCTGTTCTCCCCCGACCAGAAACTCCTGGTAAGGCTGGATAAAGTTTTGTTGATAGTACTCCCTCGACCCCACCAAATAAATCACATCGCCAGTATGCAACATGAAACGACATTGATCATGGTGGGGTAACATCAATTCCGCCACCCGCCTTTGGGGATCATGTCCCTTATGCGTTCCCGAACCACTATCACCCACAACCAAAAACGAAAATTCCCCATCATCTGCGTGACCATCATCCAGAACCAAGCGAGTTTGGTCAATCCCGCGTTCCAAAATCAACGGGTCTTGCCATTTTACCCGTTGCTGCATCTTACTAATTTTTTTTGCGATCGCTGGATCAGAAACTAGTTTCAATAGAATTTACTCCTCAAGTGGGCATGGGGCATTGGGCATGGGGCATTGGGCATGGGGCATTGGGTAATGGGTAATGGGTAATTGGTAATGGGTAATTGGTAATGGGTAATTGGTGTTTGGGGTTTGTCATTAATTATTTCTCCCCTGCTCCCTGCTCCCTGCCCCCTTGCTTTTCCCAATCCCCAGTCCCCAGTCCCCAGTCCCCAGTCCCCAATCCCCTAATCTCCCGATTCTTTCATCTCAATTACCAAATTGGGTAGTCCATCTAACTTCTCAACTGGTACTTCTTCCTCTACTTGGGGGACAAAAAGCGTCAAACCGCCGGGGACGCATTTGACTTCAATGGGGGTTGTGCCGATGATTTCGCCATCTAAGACTACTTTTTGTGGTGGTTCTGTGGTGATTTTAAATTGTTTGGCGCGGAGGTAGCCAATGTCATCGCGTTCCACTGGATGACCTGCTGAAGCAGTTTGAAAGAGGTGATATGTAGCTGCGATCGCACCTGCTTTATTCACTGGCGCTACAATCGTTAAATCCAGTAATCCATCATCATAAATAATCCCGGCTGGCCCTTGCGCTAACACGGAAGTCGGCGGTGCAGCATTGGCTACTGTGACAGCCGCCGCAGTCGTTTTAATTATCTTGTCTTCTGTCTCAATTTCCACATCAAAACTTTCTAACTCCCGCAATTGCTGAAGTCCCGCGAGAACATAGGCCATAATTCCAAAGCGATTTTTGGCTTCTCTATCTGCCTTTTCTACGGTTTCCGCTTCAAAACCCACACCTACCAGCAACACCATTGGCAAATCGTTACAGTAGGCTATATCTACATTCCGAGTCGCGCCTTGCAAAATATTCTCACAAGCGGCTTCAATAGTGTCAGCGATGCCTAAAGCTGTGGCAAAGGCGTTCGCTGTCCCTCGTGAAATAATCCCTAAGGGAATCCCCGTATTGACTACAGCCGCCGCCGCCGCCGAGAGAGTCCCATCACCCCCCGAAGCAATAATTTCATCTACACCACGCGCCACTGCTTCCTGCGCCAGTTTATCAGCACCAATTTCTTCGGTAGTGAAGTAAACATCTAAATCTATTTCTGGTTCTAGTAATGCACGAATTTGATTGAGTTCTTGTTCTGAGTCTCCCTGACCAGCAACAGGATTAAAAATAAGACAGGCGGAACGCTTCATATAAATGAAAATTTAATAACTAATCTCATTAAAATATCAAAATTATTCATAACATACCTATAAAATTCTCACTTCCTCCTGACGACAGGTTGCGGATTTAAAGAATTGGGGGAAAGGGTAAAGGGGAAAAGGGATTGAATTTATATTAGATATTTAGTGCTGTAGGATGCGTTAGCGACAGCGTAACGCATCTATCTATGTATCTTTTCACAAATCAAATACACATCATCATATATCTCTATATTTTCATATTCTAGCCTTCTTGTAATAGATTCCGAAAAACCGCATACTCAAAATGTAGATATCTGCCAGTTTAGCCTAATTTTTAGGCTTATCCCGTGCAAATTGCATAATGAGCGATTATAATCAAACTCGGAAAATCCTGCTTTTATCCGCAAATCCCAGAGATACCAATCCCTTGCGGTTGGGTGAAGAGATGCGCGAAATTAAGGAAGGATTGAAAAGGTCAAAGAATCGTGACCAATATTTCATAGCTACAGCAGAAGCAGTACGTTACAGAGATATACACAGAGCTATTTTAGAATACGAACCGCAGATTATTCACTTTTCTGGGCATGGAACTGGAGAAGAAGGTTTAGTATTTGAAGATGAATCCGGTCAAATTAAATTAGTTGATGCGGAAGCTTTAGCTGGGTTATTTCAATTATTTGCTGACCAAGTAGAATGTGTTGTACTCAATGCCTGTTTTTCTCAATATCAAGCTGGGGAAATTGCACAATATATTAATTATGTTGTAGGCATGAGTCAGAGAATTGGTGATAAAGCAGCTATTGAATTTGCCGTAGGTTTTTATGATGCGCTAGGCGCAGATAAAGGTTATGAGTTTGCTTATAAATTAGGTTGTAGCTTGATTCGTGTAGCTGGAATAGCAGAAAATCTTACCCCTCAATTAATTACCAAATCAGATACAGCATTATTAAATGCTGCTACAGAGACAACAACAATATATGTAGAAAGACCGCCAATTGAGGCGAAATGTTATGAGGCAATTTTGCAACCTGGGGCATTAATTCGCATTAGGTCGCCGCAGAGAATGGGGAAAACATTGCTGTTAGAGAAAGTACTTAATTATGGGAGACAGCAAGGTTATCGAACAGCAAAGTTAGATTTAAAACTTGCTGATAGTGATATTTTGGCTGACGCAAAAACATTTTTACAATGGTTATGTGTTGATGTTGCCGATAGTCTGGAACTAGAACCGCAATTAGATAAATATTGGCAAGATGTTTTTGGATTAAATAAAAACTGTACTCGTTATTTACAAAAACATTTATTAGCTGCTAGCGATAGCCCTTTAATATTAGCGATCGATAATTTTGAGAGATTATTTGCATATCCAGATATTTTCCCCTCATTCTGTTTATTACTGCGGGGATGGTATGAAGCTGCTAAACAAGGAGATAAAATTGGTAATCTCTGGAAGAAACTGCGATTAGTTGTAGTTCATTCCACAGAATCATATCCTACTTTAGATACTAATCATTCACCATTTAATGTGGGATTACCAATTGAATTATCTGAATTTAATCTCCAACAAGTAGAATTTCTTGCCCAGCAGTATGAATTAGCAGATAAGTTAGGTACGCAAGCTTTAAGCGAATTGATGGCGTTAGTAAAAGGACACCCTGATTTAATCCAGCAAGCAGTCGCTTATCTGCAAAATCCCCAAGCTACTATAGAAGAAATTTTGCAGCTTGCGCCAACAGAACAGGGAATTTTTAGCGCCCATTTGCGACAGCAATTATGGCATTTACAACATAATTCTCAGCTTGAGTTAGGGTATAAACAAGTGGTAACGGCGAATGCACCCGTCAGGTTAGATACTGAGGTTGCATTCAAGTTACATAGTTTAGGATTGGTAAAACTTTCAGGTAATGATTGTGTTCCCAGTTATGAATTATATCGTCAGTATTTCGCAGTGCGTTTAGGGTAATATCAACTTAAACTCAATGCTTATCCCAACTCTATTTTGTAGGGTGTGTTACGCCGCAGGCTAACGCACCATCCGAGATTTTCTTAATTTTGTAAAATGTATTGTAACGCACTCTTACTCTTACCATTAGAGATTTTCGGTGCGTTAGGACTAAAGTCCATAACACACCCTACTACTCAATGCTGATCCCACTCTATTTTGTAGGGTGTGTTACGCCGCAGGCTAACGCACCATCCGAGATTTTCATAATTTTGTAAAATGTATTGTACTCCACTCTTACGCTTACCATTCGATATTTTCGGTGCGTTAGGACTAAAGTCCATAACGCACCCTACAAAAGCTAAATCCAATAACAAATGACAAATGACAAATGACCAATATATCTTCTCTGGAAGTTTACCGGAAAATGCCAGCACCTACGTTACACGCCAAGCTGACAGTGATTTGTATGCAGGATTAAAAGCGGGAAAGTTTTGTTATGTTTTGAACTCCCGACAAAGCGGAAAGTCTAGCTTGCGTGTGCGAACCATGCAAAGACTTAGAGAAGAAGGTGTACAATGTGCAGCAATTGACCTTTCGGCTGGGGGGATTCAAAATGTACCGCCGGAACAATGGTATGCAGATTTAATTGATAATTTAATTGAAACTTTTGACTTAGATGTAGATTTTGGTGATTGGTGGGAAGCTAATCAGTTAAATTCCCTGGTAACGAGATTTCGTAAGTTTTTAGAAGAAATATTACTTGTTGAAGTTCAAGAAAATATCGTTATTTTTATTGATGAGATTGATAGTGTACTCAGCCTAAAATTTCCCACTGATGATTTTTTTGCACTGATTCGCGCCTGTTATAACAAGCGAGTTGATAATCCTGAATATAATCGCCTGACTTTTTGTTTGTTGGGAGTTGCATCACCTAGCAATTTAATTGAGGATAAACAACGTACTCCGTTTAATATTGGTCAAGCTATCTCTTTGACTGGTTTTCAATTGCATGAAATTGAGCCATTAGCTAGGGGGATGTCAGGGAGATTTTCTCATCCTCAAGCAGTCATGGAGGAAATTTTATATTGGACAGGAGGACAACCATTTCTGACGCAAAAACTTTGTCAGTTGATGATTGAAGAATCTTTGCAAGACAATCCTCGCAATGTTGAGCAGGTAGTAAAATCGCGGATTATTGAAAATTGGGAATCGCAAGATGAGCCTGAACATTTACGCACAATTCAAGCTCGAATTTTGCGCGATGAACAACGCGCTGGATATTTACTAGAACTGTATCAGCAAATTAGATTGAGGGATGAGCAATCTGAGGTTACAGCCGATGATACTTTAGAGCAAAGTGAGTTACAGCTTTCAGGTTTGGTTTTTAGGCAGCAAAATAATTTAAGAGTTTATAATCCCATATATCAAGAAGTTTTTAATCAAAATTGGATAGACAATCAATTAAGAAATCTACGCCCATATTCAGAGAATTTCCGCTTTTGGGTAGCTTCTGAGGGAAAGGATACATCACGATTATTGCGGGGAAAGGCTTTAGAAGAAGCGGAAGCATGGGCGCGGGATAAGAGTTTAAGTTATCAAGATAGGCAGTTTTTAGCAGCGAGTAAAGAGCAAGAAATCCAAGAAGAGATTGCTGCTAAGGAACAAGAAGCTGCTTTGGAAAGAGAAAGACAGGATAGAGAAGCAGCAGAATATAGAAATAGTTTACTTAGTGAAGCTAACCGCAAAGCTAAACAACAAATTCGTAATGGATATATTATTTTAATTTTTACTGTATTAGTAGCAGCAATGTCAGTAATACTGGCAGAAAAGAAAGTCAAAGAAGCGCAAGAAAAACTTAAAGAAACATATACATATGTAGCTTATCCCCAACAGCTAAGAGAATTGGTAAGCAAATTACCCCCAAACTCAGAAGCAGCTGAGTTGATATCTGAACAAATAGATATTAAAATCAAAGATGCTCAAATTGAACAAGTATATCTTCATGCTGCTAAAGCATTAGCTTATCAAGAAGTCGAAGATTGGAAGTCAGCAGAAGAATCTATCAAACAAAGTATGAACTTCTTAAGGGGATGGAAACAGAATCAGGAGGAAATGGAGAGTAGAGAATCAAACAGTGAATTTTTGGAAATACAAATATTTGCTTTGAATGTTAAAGGCAAGTTGCTCAGTAAACAAAACAATACTCAAAATGCAATAGAAGCTTACAAAGAAGCGTTCAATATTCTTGAAAAAAATCCTAATATCATTTCTTTACAATCAACAATACCAAAAATTATTGACAGTAATGTTATTGAATCTGTTCATCAACATTTAATTGATATCCTTAATAAGGATGAGCAACTCAATAAGAGAGACAAAAAATTGAGAGAAAAGGTTGAACAATCTCTTACCCAATATTTATATGCTCAACTTGAATATTATTTAAAAGTTAAAAATTGGCAAGCAGCTGATTGGCAAACAGACCGACTCATGCTATATCTCTCTAAAAGAGAAGAACAAAGATTTTTAGAGATTGACAATATTAATAATTTTTCTTGTCCAGCCCTGAAAAAAATAGACCAGCTTTGGGTCGCTAATTCAGATAAACGTTTCGGCTTTAGTGTGCAAAAGGAAATATGGAATAAAAATTCAAAAAATTATATTTCCTTTGCCAAGGCAGTAGGATGGTATAATGAAAAAATCGGCGGAGAAAACTTGGAACTGCTGAGGCTTAGGGAAGTACTGAAGCTGATAAAAAAAAGTCCAGATAAGTATAGGGGGAGCTTACCTCATGGCAGATACTTTTCCCATACCCTCTATGAGTTTCATTCTCTTCTTTTGTTGCGACTTGAAAAGTGTAACATTTAAGGCTTTCAGAATTGTATAAATATTTCTTTCCTCCTCTTGTTTTACGTAATCATCAGCATTTTATAAATCCGATATCTGGCACTAGAGGTTAATCGCAGTTTGCGTGAATAAATTTTTCTGCTACCTCATGCACCTCTGTAGATTCTGTTACTCTCTGGTTGTCCCAAGGTAAACTCATCTGTCCCGGTGAAGACTTTTTGGGTTTAGCGCCCTTAATTACCGACGTTAAAAAGCGGCTACCCCAATAATTCCGTTTCTCTGGCTTTGCTTGCGGTCGATAGTTACAGCAGATTGCAAGTTGGTGAGGTACAGATAATTGTAAGGGCATGGCAGTGCCCTTACGTATCAACTTAAGCTAAGAGCTATATACGACGCGTGTTGTACAAATACCTCGCGCCCTCATCCCCTAACCCCTTCTCCCTCAGGGAGAAGGGGAATTGAATCTCTTGCTCCCATCTCCCTGAGGGAGAGGGGCTGGGGGTGAGGGCGAAACCTTGCAACCAAGCGGGTTTCAAGTTAAGTTGACACGTGTGGGTAGTGCCATGCCCCTACCCGCTTACCTCATTTATCTAAAATACGCTGTATTTGTCATTTGTTATTTGTTATTTCTCCACTTTCTTGCATCCCTGCGTTAAGCGATCGCACCCACTCATAATTTCACTTTCTGAGTGATAATGCGATCAGATAGACTTTGATCGCGATCAGATCGACATTGAAGACGCTCAACACGACTTTGATCGCGATCAGATCGACATTGAAGACGCTCAACACGATATTGAGCGCGATCAGATCGACATTGAAGACGCTCAACACGATATTGAGCGCGATCAGATCGATATTGAAGACGTTCAACACGATGTTGAAGGCGATTAGATCGACATTGAAGACGCTCAACACGACTTTGATCGCGATTTTATTGAGAGAGAATGCGATCGCACTGATTTACAATTTTGCTGTATGGGTGAAAATGCGTAGACGCAAAGCGGCTTGTCGTAGACATCGCCCTGTGATTGATTACGTTTTTTGTTTGCCCTAGAATCCGAAAAACTGGATAATTGAATATAAGCCAAGAAAAGCAAAGCCGATGAAAATAAAAGCAATTATTCATCCAGCAGAAGAAGGTGGCTATTGGGCTGAAGTTCCAGCACTTCCCGGTTGTATTACTGAAGGTGAGACAATGGAGGAGGTATTAAGTAATTTAAAAGATGCAATAGAAGGCTGGTTAGAAGTCGCAAATAGTAGTAAAAGTGCGATCGCATCGATTCACAATTTCACTGTCTTTAATCAATATCTTTAGGAAAATTCCCCCACATTTCTTGGCGTGCATGAGCAATATCCTCTTCTTTAATATCTACCTTTAAATCAGTACATAACCCTATAACACTTAGTAAAGCAGGTTTTTTAGTAGTTTTTTGGTACAGAAATTCTGCAAAATCCAATAATTCTTGTTGCTTATCTATAGGTAGCTGGCGCAATTTGTATAACACAGCTTGTTCAAGATTCATAACATTTCCCCATGATTATGCGTGCGATCGCATCAACTCACAATATTGCCTACACAACCTGTTGTGTCCCTACGAATAATTTTATGTGTAGCCAACATTACTTTAATTGCAACAAATTAAAAAATTCTTCTAAAGGTTCATCAAAATCATCAGTAATGGAAATTAAGCCATAATCGCTGCCAAAAAGTGGAGGACGTTGAGGGAGAGGTTGTAAGGAAACCAATTTGACTATTGGCTGATTGTTTTTGGTAATAATAATTTCTTCACCATCGACTGCTTTTTCAATTAAATCTGACATTTCCGTCAGGGCTTGGGTAATATCAATAGTTTTCATGAGTTAATCTCCAGCCGCAGTCTTCTATTAAAGCTTACCTTAATTTTATGCTATTTTGATACATACACGTAACTTTCAAAATATTATGAATCGTTTTTTACCATATTTTTTCAGTATTATTCCCCTCAGCAGCTTGTCTATTGGCACTTTGGCAATGGCAAGCCCAACACAGGAAACTTCAAAGATACAATTAGCGCAAAAGCTCAACTGTAATAACGCCCAAACTCAAGTTGAGATTAATCAATGCGCGCAGATATCCTATCAGAATGCTGATAAAAAATTGAATCAGGTTTATCAAAAACTTGTGCCGACTTTATCTAGTTCCAGCAAGAAGAAATTAATTACTGCACAGCAAGCATGGATTAAGTTTCGTGATGCTAGTTGTGAGTTTGAAAGAAGCCAATATGAAGGCGGAACTATTGCACCTAGTATTTATTTTGGTTGCTTGGAGAAGACTACACAGCAACGTACTCAACAATTACAGGAATATCTTAATTCAGATCGTTAATACTGAAGGATGAGGGGGAAGGGGGAAAGGGGAAATTAAATAAGATTAATGTAGGGTGTGTTAGACGCTTGTTTTCAATATGATTTGTCGCGAAAGAAATATCCTAGCGCCTAACGCACCACCTCATTGATGGTGCGTTACGGCTAAATATCATTGTCTCTGTGTCCGATATCCTTTTATAGCCGTAACACACCCTACTAAGATTGACTTGTACACATTTTCACTTCATCGTTTATCCTTAGAGGTTATTTATAAAGATGGTGCGTTACGACTAAATATCATTGTCTCTGTGTCCGATATCCTTTCATAGCCGTAACACACCCTACTGAAAATTGACTTGTACACATTTTCACTTCATCGTTTATTTGGTAAATAAATGTAAAGAAAATCGCAATTAAACTTAATCGAAATTAAGCAATTAGCATCCGGTAAGTCACTCACTGCGGTAGTCTAGATGAGAGTGAATTTATCGCCTTGTTTGACATTTTGTTTTATGACTTCAGCTGTTTCCAGTCCTACACGCACAATTCGTATTGGTTCTCGTAAGAGTCAACTTGCTCTGGTTCAAACCCACTGGGTAAAAGAGCAACTCCAAAAAAGCTATCCTGAGATTGCTTTTGAAGTCCATACCATGTCTACCCAAGGCGACAAAATCCTGGATGTAGCATTAGCCAAGATTGGTGATAAAGGTTTATTCACCAAAGAATTAGAAGTGGGAATGCTCAATCAGGAAATTGACTTTGCGGTTCATTCCCTTAAGGATCTGCCTACTAATTTACCAGAAGGGTTAACATTAGCAGCAATTACCGAACGGGAAAACCCAGCAGATGCTTTGGTGTTGCACGAAAAGTATAAAGGTCAGACAATTGATACCTTACCAGAGGGTGCGGTAATCGGTACATCTTCTCTGCGGCGCTTGGCACAGTTACGCAATCAGTTCCCCCACTTTACATTTAAGGATGTACGGGGAAATTTGAATACACGCATGGCTAAATTAGATGCGGGTGAGTATGACGCGTTGATTTTGGCAGTTGCAGGTTTAGAGCGATTGGGAATGAGCGATCGCGTTCACCAAATTCTACCAAAAGAAATTTCGCTTCATGCTGTAGGTCAAGGTGCATTGGGTATAGAATGCCGTGCTGATGATACCGAGTTGATATCTCTCCTGAAAGCTATCGAACATCCCCAAACACGCGATCGCTGTTTAGCTGAACGCGCTTTCTTACGCGATTTGGAAGGTGGTTGCCAAGTTCCCATCGGTGTTAACACTGAAATTAATGGTGACCAATTAACATTAACCGGAATCGTTGCTAGTGTAGACGGGCAAAAACTGGTTAAAGATACCGTCAGCGGAGAAGCCAAAAATGCCGAACAGTTAGGTACAGAACTAGCAAATCTGTTGCGTCAACAAGGCGCGCAAGAAATTTTGGATGTCATCTTTACTGAAATCCAAAGAGGTTCTTAAGCTATTCCGCAACCTGATATGGTTAGATAAGTAATCAGTGAACAGTGAAACAGTGATAACTGAGTAACTGAAAACTGATCACTGTGTAGGCAGAATCGGGGAAACATATAATACCATGCGGATTCTATTTGTTGCAGCAGAGGCAGCTCCTGTTGCAAAAGTTGGTGGAATGGGTGATGTTGTCGGCGCATTGCCCAAAATCTTGAGACAAATGGGGCATGATGTACGCATATTCTTGCCTTACTATGGCTTCCTGCCAGACAAAATGGAGATTCCCAAGGAACCCATCTGGCGGGGATATGCCATGTTTCAGGACTTTGCTGTTTACGAAAGCATTCTCCCTGGTACTGATGTTCCCTTGTATTTGTTTGGACATCCTGCTTTTATGCCTCGCCGCATTTATTCAGGAGAAGATGAAGATTGGCGGTTCACTTTATTTGCCAATGGTGCGGCTGAGTTTTGCTGGAATTACTGGAAGCCAGAAATTGTCCACTGTCATGACTGGCATACTGGCATGATTCCGGTGTGGATGAACCAAGATCCAGATATTACCAGCGTATTTACTATTCATAACTTGGCTTATCAAGGGCCTTGGCGTTGGTATTTAGAAAAAATTACTTGGTGTCCTTGGTATATGCAAGGACACAACACAATGGCAGCTGCGGTGCAATTTGCCGATAGAGTAAATACAGTTTCTCCCACCTACGCCGAGCAAATTAAAACACCCGCTTACGGAGAAACCATCGAAGGTTTGCTGTCTTTTATTAGCGGTAAATTATCTGGGATTATTAACGGCATCGATACAGAAGTTTATAACCCAGCAAACGACAAGTATATTGCCCAAACCTTTACTACTGATACTTTAGATAAACGTAAAGCTAATAAAATTGGGCTGCAAGAAGAAGTAGGATTAGAAGTTAATTCCAACGCCTTTTTAATTGGCATGGTAACTAGGTTAGTAGAGCAAAAAGGTTTGGATTTAGTCATCCAAATCCTCGATCGCTTCCTTGCATATACTGACGCGCAATTTGTGTTGTTAGGGACAGGCGATCGCTACTACGAAACCCAAATGTGGCAATTAGCATCCCGTTACCCCGGACGCATGGCAACTTACCTGCTGTATAACGATGCTTTGTCTCGCCGCATCTATGCTGGTACAGATGCCTTTTTAATGCCTAGCCGCTTTGAACCCTGCGGTATCAGCCAAATGATGGCTTTGCGTTACGGTTCTGTGCCCATTGTGCGCCGTACAGGGGGATTAGTTGACACTGTATCCCATTTCGACCCCATGAACGATGCAGGTACTGGTTATTGTTTTGACCGATATGAACCCCTGGATTTGTTCACCTGCATGATCCGCGCCTGGGAAGGTTTCCGTTTCAAACCTCAATGGCAGGAATTGCAAAAACGTGGCATGACTCAGGATTTCAGCTGGTATCAATCCGCCAAGCAATACGTGAAGCTGTATAGATCCATTTACGGCTTACCGGAGGAAGAGGAAGCACCTCAACCAGAGTTGGTGCTAAATGAGGCGGTATAGGAAAGTGCTGAGTTCTGAGTTCTGAGTATCCTACTGTAGGGGTTTAGCAGTGCTCATTGGTGTCAACTTAAGCTAAAAGCTATATACGGCGAGTGTTGTGCAAATCTCTCGCGCCCTCATCCCCTAACCCCTTCTCCCTCAGGGAGAAGGGGAATTGAATCTCTTGCTCCCCTCTCCCTGGGCTATCCATTAGTCACATCTTTCTTTACAATCTTGAAATGCTTATTTTGTGGGCATCTTGAACACTGAGGTGTCAAACATACTTGACAGATTAACTCTTAGTCTTCTCGCTAAAATTAGGTTTTTATTGAGAATTGATGACGAAGGAATCAGGGTTATAAAAAGCGTGAGTGAATACTCTCGTAAATGTTGAGAAAGATCCGGGTAATGGATAGCCCTGAGGGAGAGGGGCTGGGGGTGAGGGCGAAACCTTGCAAACAAGCGGGTTTCACGTTAAGTTGACACCAGTGAGCACTGCTAAACCCTTATTCGTGCGGATCTATATGCCATCCGATACGGTTCGGTTAAGAATTTTTCGTCATAATTTTGGGGTTGTAGAGACGCGATTTATCGCGTCTCTACAGGATTTAAATGTCAATCAATTGTCTTATCCGAACGGTATTGTATGCCATCCAAGGATTGATTAATCAAAACCTGAAATTCTCCAATTTGGTAAATTTATAGAATGATGAATTTGTATAATTCAATTCTCAATCTAAAATCTAAAATCCAAAATTAGGTATTGTCGGTGCATCTGCAAAATATAGCCCTTGGTAAAGAACCTCATGCAAAGTTTGCAATAACTCTTGAGTGGTGTAGGGCTTAGAAATAAATTTGTTGATAGTTGCATCTTTGGCTATTTTATTGCTGCCTACCAAACCACTAACAGCAATAATCTTCACTTGTGAATTCATTTTTTGCAATGTGCGAATTGTGGTTTCGCCATCCATTAATGGCATCATCATATCTACCAAAACCACACTAATATTATCTTGGTAGCGGGCATAGAGTGCGATCGCTTCAATCCCATTGCTGGCAGTTAGCACTCTGTAGTTATAAGTTTCTAAAGAAATCTTGGTGGTTTCAAGAATTTCATCTTCGTCATCTACTACTAAAATTAATTCTCTGTTACCATTTGGCAGTTCAACATTTTCAGCTAATGATGTTGCCATAGTCTCTACGGCTGGTACAAATAATTTAAATTCTGTGCCTTTACCAATTTCGCTATGGACGTTAATAAAACCACCGTGACTTTTGATAATACCTCTGACGGTTGAAAGCCCTAAGCCTGTACCTTTACCAACCTCTTTAGTAGTAAAAAATGGCTCAAATATTCTATCTAAAATCTCTGGCGACATCCCAATTCCTGTATCCGCAACAGTAATTACAATATAGGGGCCAATACTAGCCTCGAGATTCATCCGGGCGTATTGTTCATCAACTAAGAAATTTTTCGCAGAAATAGTGAGGCTACCACCATTCGGCATGGCATCACGAGCATTAACGGTGAGATTCATCAGCACTTGATGCAAGTGTGTGGCATCTCCAATTACCGCCCATAAATTGGGGTTAATATCTGAAGAAAATTCAATGGATTTGGGAAATGTACTATTAATAATTTGCTCAATTTCTAAGAACAAATGGTTAATAACCACAATTGAACGCTTACCTTCAACCCCCCGTGCAAAATGTAGCACTTGCTTGACTAAAGCGGCTCCGCGTTTACAGTTGCTTTCGATGGTTCTATACATTTGCTGACTCCACTCTTCACTGGGAGAGCGTTTTAGTTGTAGCAGTTGTGCTGCTGATAAAATCGGTGTCAGGATATTGTTAAGGTCATGGGCAATGCCACCAGCAAGGGTACCCAAACTCTCTAAGCGTTGAGCGCGGAGAAATTGACTTTCTAATTGTTTTTTTTCTGTAATATCAGTATTAACTGCCAAAATCGATTGCGGTTGTCCATTGCGATCGCGCATTAAAGTCCAACGACTGGCAACAATAATTGTGTGATTTTGTTTGGTAATTTGCTGTAATTCCCCGTACCAGCAACCACCTGCTGCTAGGCTTTCGCGGATATTTTCTAGTTGGGGTAAGATTTGCGCTTGATAAATCAGCTGATTAATATTTTCGCCAATTACTTCTGTAGCTGACCAACCGTATAAATTTTCTGCGCCTTGGTTCCAAAAGCTAATATGATTGTCCCAATTTTGAACAATAATTGCATCTGTAGCGATATCGAGCAAAGCAGCTTGTTGATGAACTTTTTGTTCTGCTTGCTGGCGCTCAGAAATTTCTCTCTCCAAACGCTGATTTTGCTCTTGCAGTGTCTTGGTTAAGTTACGCAGCTGGAGATGCAATTCAATCCGCGCTAAAACTTCTTCATGCTGTAGCGGTTTAGTAATGTAATCGACTGCTCCCAAACTCAAGCCTTTAACCTTATCTACTGTTTCTGTAAGTGCAGTCATGAAAATGATGGGAATATCCTGTGTTAAGGGATTGGCTTTTAAATGACAACAGGTTTCAAAACCATCCATTCCTGGCATGAGTATATCTAACAGAATCAGGTCTGGTGGAGCATATTCAGCACGTGCGATCGCGCTTTCACCATCTTCTGCCACCAAAACAGTAAATCCTGCATTGGCTAAAAAATCAAATAACATTTCTAAATTAGTTGGGTTGTCATCAACAATTAAGATGACACCTTGATGATTCATATCCGCGTTCATAAAACCTCATTTTTAAACCTGGCAGAGGTCAGCAATTCTGTGATTCCACATCCGTAATCCCACTTCATTACAATCAATCGTCAAGCAAATTACTATCTGTTACCGGAGAATATTGTTTAATAAAATCTACGATTTGTTTTCCTTTAAACTCTTTAGCGAGTTGGTGCAAATGATTGGTAAACGGTAATAGTTGCTCGTCCAACCCTTCTAATTTTGCTGCTCTTTGGGCAATACTTCTCAAATCCCCCTTCATTGCCAAATCTAGCAAAATTGCTATTTCCTCTGCTGACGGAGGAATTAGTTGTAAGTTTTGGTTTTTTGTTTTTACATTAACATTTTTTTGTTGAGTTTGATCTGTTTCTACATCTTCATAAATCCATGACAAACCTAAGTGAATCCTTAACTTTTCTAACAGTTCTGCCACTCGGAATGGTTTAGGCAGAAAATCATTACAGCCTACTTCTAGACTTTGCTTTTGTTCAAACTCAAACACACTTGCTGATATAGCAATTACTACTACTTCTTTAAAGTTTGGTAACATTCTCAGGCGACGGGTGGCTTCAAAACCATCCATTACAGTCATTACCAAGTCCATAAAAATCAAAGCTGGCTGAAATTCTAATGCTTTATTCAGACAGTCTAAGCCATCTGTTGCTTCTAAAACTTCAAAACCTAAAGGCTGGAGTAAATTGACTAAAACAGAACGATTTGAGGATTTATCATCTACTACTAAAACTTTCTTTTTATCACTAACAAAACCAGTAATCTGACGTTCAACAATTTTCTTAACATTCGTCGGATAAGCGACCTCAGCCAAATCTAAGTCTACCCAGAAAATACTACCTTTACCTAAGGTACTTTTCACCTTAAGTTCACCACCCATCATCTCCACTAATTGACGGCTAATTGCTAATCCTAAACCTGTACCTTCTGTCTTGCGGCTATCTTCTCCTACCTGCTTAAAAGGTAAAAATATTTCTTCTAATTGCTCCTCAGCTATACCTATACCTGTGTCTGCTACTTGAAACCTTAATTTTTCTGCATGATAGCCTACTTGAAATCTGACAGTGCCTTTTTCGGTAAATTTGACAGCATTACTGAGTAAATTAATTAAAACTTGCCTTAACCTTTTCTCATCGGCTCGTACAACTTTCGGTAAAACTGATAGTTGATGATCAACTAAGGCGATGCCTTTTTGTTCGCTACGGATACGGCAAATTTGGACAATACTTTCTAGAAATTCTGGCAAAGAAAATTCTGTAGGATAAAGTTCTAATTTTCCAGCTTCAATTTTCGATAAATCTAAAATATCGTTAATCAGCGTCAGTAAATGTTCCCCACATTGATGAATGATTTTGATACCATTCTTTTGTTCAGCAGTTAAGGTGGGATTTTTATTGAGAATTTGTGTGTAACCTAAAATCCCATTTAGGGGTGTACGCAGTTCATGACTCATGCTAGCGAGGAACTGACTTTTAGCGCGGTTAGCGGTTTCTGCTACTTCTTCAGCGCGTTGGCGATCGCGGATTTCTTGTTGTAGTTGTAAATTTTTCCCTTGTAATTCTAGAGTTCGCTCTTCTACCCTCATTTCTAGGGTACGGTTATATTCTGCTAAATCTTGATAAAGACGCGCATTTTCAATGGAAATGGCTGCTTGTGATGATAAAAGCTGTAACACTTCCAAACCTTCTGGTGTAAATGCCCCAGTGGTTAAGTTATTTTCTAAATACAGAATGCCAATCAGCTTTCCTTGATTCACAATTGGCGTACATAAAATAGATTTTGGCTTTTGGTTAACAATATAACTATCGAGATGAAATACAGCTTCGCTCGTGGCATTATTCAAAACTACATCTTTCTGAGTTCTTTGCACATAGTTAATAATCGATATTGGCAACTGCTGACTGCTTTCTATAGGTAGCGATTGCTCAACATTTATGTCATCTTGCTCGATACTGCCTGAAGCTTCTATCTGTAACTTACCAGCTTTTTCTAAAATTAAAAATCCCTTTTCTGCACCTGCATTTTCAATTAAAATCCGCATCAAATTAGCCAGCAACTTGCTTAAAACAATTTCGCAGGAAAGAGCTTGAGAAGCTTTCATCACAGTCATCAAATCGAGACTTTGAGTTCTGCCTATGATTGGGAAATATGCCTGATTAAGTTCTTGATAATTAAGTTCTAGATTTTGTGTATTTGGCGATATTGTAATTAATTGTGGATAGCGGATTTCTAAATCTTTGATTTTAGCGATCGCTCCCCAACGGCTATAGGCGTGGTAAGCATTAGTCATGTACGTGCGGGCAATGGTTTGCCTACCCCATGATAGATAAAATTTAGCAGCCAGTTCCCAGGCTAGTGCTTCTTCGTTGACATAATCGTTGTCTTTGGCAAGTGCGATCGCGCGATCGTACATCTCAGCCGCCTCTACTTTTTCGTCTAAAACACGATGACGTTCGGCTTCTACTAAATAAAATTTGTGTAAATGATTCATCGGGGCAGAATGCGCCCATTTCTGCATTTTTGCTTGATTATTAATGACTCTAGTTAATAACTCTTGTTGTTGTGGTTGTGGGAGTGATGAATATATTGCTAATTGTGCTAAAGAATCATAAAAATGAAACAACGGTACCATTAACCAGCCAATTACCCCATCTAAATACTGTTGGGCTTGGCTAGCATATGCCACAGCTGGAGAAAATTCCCCAAATAGGTAGCACAGAATTAATTTATTCAAGAATACATAATGAATGACTGTTCGCTCATTGAATTGAATATGAACTGGCAAAAATTCCTCTTCATCATAAGCGTCGCCCACTAAACGACAAGGATGTTCCGACTCTCCAATTAAATTTAAAACTGCTTGATGAAATATCTGATGCCAATTGAGCGCTGTTTCTTGATTAATTTGAGCGATCGCCTGACTACATTTGGCCATTTCCTGTTCTAAGCTTTTTAGCTCAGAACCGCTCCAATAAGCATATTGACACTTATTACTAGCTGCATATCCCGCATGGATTAAATCTCCATATTCTAAACCGCTATGATAAGCATTTTCTAAAAGTGGTAATGTTTCTCTAACATGATGTTTCCAAGGCAAAATGAAGGTTGCAACTTTAAATAAGGTTTTACTTCTCACCTCATGAGTATCTAACCTATCTAATAGATTTAAAGCCACTTGTCCAAATTTATCAGCAGCTTCTATATCTTGTAAAATACCGCCAAACAGAATTCCATAATCAGCAAAGCCGCTAACAGATAAGGAAGTAATTCCATGTTGAATTGATAAATTTACTTGCTGACAAGCCATCAAAATAAATAATGTCGGTGCAGACTGATAAGCCGCAGGCACTAAACTTACTATTAACCGAAATGCTGCTAGCTTCTCTGCATCTGTCATTATAGGTAGATTAACTAAATTTTCTATGCCTTGAACGGCTAAATTAGCTGTTGTTTCCTTAATAGCTTGCTGAACATCTAAAGGAGTTGGTGATTCAGGCAGTTTTACTCCTAATATTTCTATAGCTTCTAAACCTAGTTTTACGGCTTCCAAAAGTTTTCTTTGGACTTCACAACTTTTAATTCGCAACTCATAGACATTCACTTTATGCAATTGCGATTTTGCTCGTTGCAGAACTACCTGAATCAGTTGCTCCATTTGCTCAAAATCACCAGTCAGAAATACTGCTTCTGCTGTTTCTTGATGCAGAGCTAATGTTAATTCATATTGCTGATACCAGCTATTAACAGGCAACAATTTCAAACCGACATTGAAATAACGCACGGCTGCATCATAGGCTGTCGCTGCTTTCGCTTTTTGCCCTGCTAAGAGGTTAAGTTGAGCTAGTTCATATTTTTCTGACTCAGATGTCAGTAGTTCAATACCATAATTGAGTTGATTTACTAGCGCAAATATATTTTCTTTGCGTTCTTCTGGAGTTGCATTTTGCAGCATTAATTGACCAATTTTGAGGTGTGTTGCTTTCTTCTGCTCATCGGGAATCAGAGAATATGCTGCTTGCTGTACTCGGTCATGTAAGAATCTATATGTAATTGTTGGTTCGCTATTATTGATTTCTTTTTGCTCAAATTGGAGGGGGATTATTGAGGAATTGTTTAAGGGTAATATTAAACCTGCTTGCAGAGCTTCCCATAAATCTGTGGCTGTTGCTAACTGATCTGTTTTATTAACAGTTGCCAGAACTTCTAAAGAAAATTTATCCCCAATACAAGCAGCTAACTTTAAAGCATTCTTTGTATTCGGTAACAGCTTTTGAATCTGGCTGACCATTAATTCAATCACATTATCAGTGATATCAATATTTTGTAAAAGCTGGATATCCCACTGCCAATACCTATCACTAAAATTAAATGACAATAAGTTATCTTGATAAAGTGATTTGAGTAGCTGGGTTAAGAAAAAAGGATTACCTTGAGTTTTATTGAACAGTAAATCAGCTAATATTGCTAAGTTCTCTGAGTTATTGTGCAAAGTATCACTGAGTAATTGAGTAACATGAGAAATCGCCAATGGCTGCAACAAAATATTATTAATAACTACACCAGATTTTTGCATTGCTTCTAAAAATGAAATCAACGGATGAGCTTCATTAACTTCATTATTTCGATAGGCACCAATCAGTAATAAATATTGACTATCTGGATTATGCGTCAGCAGTTGAATTAACTTTAATGAAGCTGAATCTGCCCACTGTAAATCATCCAAGAACACCACCAACGGATGTTCAGGTTGACAAAATACATGAATAAATTGCTGAAACAGGCGATTAAATCGGTTTTGCGATTCAGTAGGGCCTAATTGCGGCACCTCTGGTTGTGTACCAATAATTCTTTCAACATCAGGAATTACATCAATAATAATTTGGCCATTATTACCCAAAGCAGCTAAAAGCTTTGCTTGCCAATTGGCAATTTGCTCGCTACTTTCTGTTAATAGTTGCCGAATTAATTCTTGAAAAGCTTGTATCAAAGAAGCGTAGGGAATATTCCGTTTAAATTGGTCAAATTTACCCGAAATAAAATATCCATGTTGGCGAACTATAGGTTTATGAACTTCATTGACCAAGCAGGATTTTCCTATACCAGAATACCCACTTACTAACATCATCTCTGTTGCCCCAAGGCTGACGCGCTCAAATGCATTTATCAGCATCGCAACTTCTGCCTCGCGCCCATAAAGTTTTTGGGGAATGAGAAATTGGCTAGATAAATCAAGTTGACCAATCTGGAAATGGGCAATTTGTTTTGTTGCTTGTAGTTGTCGTAGGCATTCTTCTAAATCTGCTTTGAGTCCCAAAGCATTTTGATATCTATCCTCAGCAGTTTTCGCTAATAACTTCATTACAATATCCGCAACTACTGGAGGAATATTAGAGTTAATTTCTTGAGGTGATACGGGAGTTTTGGCAATATGGCAATGAACTAATTCTAAAGAGTCATTAACTTGGAAAGGTAACTGACTCGTTAACATTTCATAAAAAGTGACACCTAAAGAGTAAAAGTCAGTACGATAATCAATTGCACGGTTCATCCTGCCTGTTTGTTCTGGCGACATATAGGCGAGGGTACCTTCTAAAAAATTAGGATCGCTAGGATTTTGAGTTTCGCTGAATAAATATGATGAGATACTAAAGTCGATAATTTCTACTTGGTTTGTTTGCGGATTAATTAAAATATTTTGTGGCTTAATATCTTTATGAATAATATTATTTTGATGTAAATCGGCAAGAATAGTAGCTAACTGAATAGCAATGTTTAAAAATTGACTTAAATCAAAAGTTTGGATATTAATAAAATTATTGAGAGTTTCTCCAGCAAAATCTGTCAGAATTAATGCTAAACCATTGTGATAATTCTCTATTGCCAAAGGTTTAACAATACCTGCAATATTTAGACTTTGCAGTATTTGATATTCATGCCTTAATTGAGTTAGTTGTTGCCTAGTGGGATACTCAGCTTTGAGAGTTTTAATAATTACCGATGTTTGCTCTGGTTCCCGCAAAGCACGGTAAACGCAGGTAGTAGTACCGTCATACAGGACTTCGATGAGGTTGTAACCTGCAATAAGAATACTCATAGGAACTGCCAAATAAATAAATATCCTATCGCTTTTGAAGGTGGGGGAGGAAAAATCTGATTAGCCAAAGTTGTCAGTTAGGTAAAAAAGCACAAGGAAAGGCAACAAAATCCCCTGCGGAGAACACCTCCGAGGGGAAAATGAGTATATTTATCTGGTGCAAACATTATTTGAATTGGTATAATTTACGGTCAGCCGTAGTACCTGGAAATTAATGAGATTGCTTCCCTTGACTGCGTTGCGATCGCAATGACAAATACTATATTAGATTGCAACTTGGTATCAATCTAATTATTTGCTTGTGCGTGGTCTAAGCAAATAATTAATTTTTCGGCTAAAATTTGTACGCTTGGTTCTCCCAACATACCTAAATGTGTACCTGGTACTTGGTGAATTTCCACACCTTTGTGAGCCATTCCATACCAGCCTCTACAGGATTTGAACTGACACCATCTCAAAATTTCTTTGGTAGTAAATAAAGTGACCTGTCCAGAGTAAGGTTGTGGTATATAATCTCCCATTGTGGCTTGCTTGAAAGTTTCTATCAATGCCATGTTGTAAGGATTGGCATCTTCGGTAAACGAGTGTTCATTCCACAAGTCAAATTTGCTGCTTGGTTTCCCAGTCAACAGGGAAGCAAACCAATCGACTTTAGCGAGAAAATAGTTCCATCTATCCGCCGATCGCAGTTGCAATAGAGTCAGCAAATATACATAAATTGTCCGCCAAAACGAAGGATTACGGATATACAAGCTGGGGTTATATGTATCAAACATAGCTAATAAAGCCACGCGATCGCCTTGAGCATCTAACTGACGCGCCATTTCAAAAGCGATAATTCCCCCACTCGAAAAACCACCCAACAGATAGGGGCCATGTGGTTGCACAGTGCGAATCTCTTGGATGTAATGAGATGCCATGTCCTCAACTTTGGTGTGGGGAGCTTGTTTACCATCTAGTCCTTGTGCTTGTAGCCCATATACAGGTTGTTCTGTACCTAAGTGACGTACTAGAGTTTGATAGCCAATTACATTACCTCCGAGGGCATGGATTAAGAATAAAGGCCGTTTTGCACTGCTACCTAGCTGAATAGTTACCAAAGAAGACCAAGAAGCCGATATATTTGGTTGGCTGAGAATGCTAGCTAATTGTTCTATGGTAGGTGATTGCAGTAAGGTCGCTAAAGGCAGTTTTTGACCAAATTTCTTTTCGATTTGGGTAAATAATTTGACTGCTAGTATCGAGTTTCCACCCAAGTCAAAGAAATTATCCTTGATGCCAATTAACTGAATATTTAATACCTCTGACCAAATTTGCGCTAACTCAATTTCTACAGCTTGACTAGGGGCAACAAAGGCTTTCTCTAATTCCGGTCTTTGGTTGGGAATGGGTAAAGCGCGACGGTCTACTTTACCATTTGGAGTTAGTGGAATTTTGGCGATCGCAACAAAGGCAGAGGGTATCATATACTCTGGCATTTTTTCTTGCAGAAAACGCCGTAATTCATTCATGGAAGACGCATTTTCAGCATCTACCACAACATACGCCACTAATCGCTTATTTCCTGGCTCATCCTCTCTGGCGATAACTACAGCTTCCTGTACAGAGTGGTGTTGTGTGAGTACGCTTTCAATCTCTCCCAACTCAATGCGGAAACCGCGAATCTTTACCTGATGGTCAATCCGCCCGAGAAATTCAATATTACCATCACTAAAATAGCGGGCTAAGTCCCCAGTTTTATATAATTTTGAATTGCCAAAGGGATTGGGAATGAATTTTTGGGCTGTGAGTTCTGGTTGATTTAAATAGCCAGAGGCTAAACATTCTCCACCTATATACAATTCCCCAGTTACCCCTACGGGGCAAGGATTGAGGTAATCATCCAAAATATAATATTGAGCATTTTGGATGGGTTTGCCATAGGGAATACTCTTCCAATGGGCTTCTACTTTGCCAATGGGGTAATAATTAGACCAAACAGTTGCTTCTGTTGCTCCACCCAAACTAACTACCTCAACCCCTGGGAAGGTAGCTTTCAGTAAATCTGGCAGTGTAACTGGTATCCAATCACCACTCATAAATACGAGGCGTAATTGGGGATGGCAATTATTTTCTTGAACCTTGGGGAAAAAACTAGCCAGTTGTTGCAGTGCTGGCGGCGCAGAATCCCAGAATGTAATCGGCTCATGACAGAGAATGTGCAACAAGGCTTCTGGATCTCGGACATCATGGCTAGGAACAACTCGAATTGAACCACCAGCAGCTAAAAGTCCAAAGATGTCATAAACCGATAGGTCAAAACATAAGGATGTGATAAATAAAACTCTGTCGTCAGAATTGACATTAAATGTTTTGTTTACCCATTCAATGAGATTGATGACTGGTTGATGACGAACTACAACCCCTTTGGGTGTACCTGTAGAACCAGAAGTAAAAATCACATAGGCAATATCATCAGAATTGGCAGATGCTGGCAAATTTTCTGTGGATAGTAAATCTAGATTGGGACGATTCCACACTTGCTGATGTCCTACTTCCCATACAGATTGAGTATGTGCAGATTTATCTAAACAGATTAAGTGTTGCAGTGCACTCAGTTCTAGCTCATGGATACTAGGTAACAGGCCAGTTTGGGTAACTAAACAATTAATTTGCAGAGAAGACAGCAGTAATTGAATGCGTGCTTTAGGGAAACTGGGTTCTAATGGCACATAGGCACCTCCAGCTTTTAAAATCCCTAGCACTGCGGGAATCATTTCTATGGAACGTTCTAGATAAACAGCAACTAACACCCCAGGTTTTACACCCAGTTGTTGCAGGTGATGGGCTAATTGATTAGCTCTACAATTCAACTGATGATAAGTTAGTTGTTGCTCGCCACAGACAACAGCTACAGCATTGGGTGTCTGCTTTACTTGCGCTTCAAATAGTTGATGAATACAAAGTTGCTCGGCAAAATCAGCTTGTGTATGATTCCACTCGATTAACATTTGCTGTCTTTCATCTGCTGTTAATAGTTGCAATTCTCCTAAACACTGCCAAGGATGAGTGGCCATGCTGGACAATAAAGTCTCAAGATGTCCCAGCATCCGCGTAATTTTGGCATCGTCGAAGAGCTGTTGGTCATATTTGAGTTTCAATAACAATTCTGACCCTGCATAGCCAACCAATGTTAGGGGAAAGTTCGTCTGTTCTTCTAGGCGGAATTCCAGGTTTTGCCATCTACCACCCTGAGAACGCAAAGCTGAATCTAATTCATAATTTTCAAATACCAAAATACTATCGAACAAAGGCGTTCCTGCTGGAATATCGCTCCATCTTTGCACCTGGGTTAAGGGAGTATGTTCATATTCTCGCAAAGCTACCCACTGCGATCGCAATTCCTTGAGCCAAGTTAGCAGTGGTTTTTCCCCAGAAACCCTAACTCGGACTGGTAAGGTATTGATCAACAGCCCTACCATCGATTCAGCTCCCGCTACAGAGGAATGGCGACAGGCTCTTGTAGCACCAAAGACAACATCTGTTTCGCCACTGTAACGGCTTAAAAGTATTGCCCAAGCACCCTGTATTAAAGTATTGAGTGTAAGTTGATGTTGTTTAGCTAAAGACTGCAACATCGCCGTCGTTTTTGGTGAAAGTTGGATTGCTTGCTCGCCAAAACCGCTTTGCTCATGGGGGTTTGAGTCTACTAATAAAGGTGTGGGTGCAGTAAAGCCTTTAAGCAAGTTCCGCCAAAAACTTTCAGCCCGAGACCAATTTTGTTGCTGTAACCATGCAATGTGGTCTTGATAAGGACGGGGTGCGGGGAGTTGTACTGCTTTACCTTCACGCAAAGCGTCATAAAAGGTGAATAATTCTTTGATGACGATAGTCAAAGAGCGACCATCTAAAACAGCATGGTGAAAAGTCCAAACAAATTGGTAGACAGATGTTTGCAAGCGAAATAATGCTAGGCGCATCAAGGGTGCAACATTCAGCTGAAAACCACGCCTGCGATCGCTTTGCAGATAAGCTTGTAATTTAGTTGATTGTTCTATATTAGATAAGCCACGCCAATCTTGCTGTTCTAGGGGAATGATCACTTTTTGATGCACGCATTGCAAAGGTTCTGGTTCACTTTCCCAATCAAAGCTAGTTCTCAAAACTGCGTGTCTTTCTAGAACTTTCTGCCATGCTTGTTGAAATGCCAAAACATCAATTTCTTCATCTACTAAACAAATCATCTGCTCAATATCAACTCCTGGCTTTTGAGCAACTAGATTGTTAAATAGCATTCCTTGCTGTACAGATGAAAGTTGATATAAATTTTTTAGACTTACTACGGGCATTTGATGCTGGTACAAATAATAGATGGTTTGATGATTATGGGAAATGTAATCATCTGGATAAAAATTAGATGATTACAAAATTAAATAAGACTTTTGATATGAATTAAGGGATGAAACTATTTTCCTTGTGAAGGTAGTCTCAAAATCATGATTTTTGACTAATCTTGTAACCATTATGGAATCGTAAGCTTTGCTAATTCACATCAGGCTTATAAGAGGATGTTTGAAAAGTCTGTAGTAGTGTATCAAATATTTTTTACCCCACCCTAGCCCTCCCCTTAGAAAGGGGAGGGAACTGGATTTTCCGGTCTCCCCCCTTGCCAAGGGGGGATTAAGGGGGGTAACAGTGCAATTAAAATCACAGGGAAAAACTTTTCAAACAACCTCTAAGATAGATTCTCTGCGAACTATAGAAATTAGTAGATTGGTTACAATACATCAACTCTATCCACCAATTACTAAATAATTTTATAGAATAAGCAGAGGATAAAAAAAATATGGTAGTGCCGCTTTAATAGTTATCAATAGACTTTAGCAAGTAATAATTCTTTTTTTGTATAAAAACTATAAAGAGTCCTCTAAGTTTTGCAAAGAAAATGTAAAGCAATAATATTTCATCCGTGATTTCAACTAATAAATTTACTATATTTGACCAGCTAATTCTTAGAAAAATCAATACATTCAAGACTATTTGCAGCGTACTTATTATATAAGTTACATATTAAATCGGTAAGGAGAAATCAAGGGATTGAATAAAAGGAGATATGAAAATGTAATCGTTTTGGAGTAAAAAATATTTCAGTTGATTATCAGTGGTTTACTTAACCGAGTGTTAAAGTTGACTTCATCCAAACAATTATTTATCAAATTACTCAATACCCACATCGAATATAGCTATAAAATTTCTATTTTCCCTGTTTACTAAAGCAATTGTTTATTTTTTATTGGGAATTTCCGAAATCGGTTGCCATTCTTCACTTAAAAATCATGGTTTTAGCTTGAAAATCTTAATTTTTATAACCGTATTATTACGGTTATCTATTTAGTTTACATATTTTAATATTATTATTAATAATATCCGCGCAGTGTGACATTAATTAGCTATAGCATTCCTATTGCATAGGTAATTTGTTCTTTTTATTCCCTCAATGAAAGCGTAATATCGCAACTACTGCATGGATTGCTATATACCACAGAAAATCATTTTCACTGATATGATTTTCCCCAAAGCAATTTTGAATCTCTAAGCTTTACTGATGGAGACAAGATTAGCAATATAGGGTAAATCTACTGATATTTCTATGGTTTCTGTTTGGTAATGATTGTATAGAGTCCAGTGCTTTATTACAAGAAATTGGTCACTCTCAGGTTGATTAAATCACACGATATTTATTTGCTGAATTCCTGATTAAACTTATGCTCTCTCTCGAACAAACAAAATTAGATAAATTATTGTATGAATTTCAACACTCCATCAAAATTCAGTATAGTGGCCAGCTAAATGTTAAAAACCATCATAACGAGCAATGGAATTTCTATTATCATCTAGGGCAAATAGTGTGGGCAACAGGAGGAAATCATCCTCGTCGTCGTCTATATAGATACATCACACAGAATTGTCCACAGATTGCGATTAGCAAGTTACTCTTAGATGTTGAAGATACTGTAAGCGATCATTGGGATTATCGTTTACTAGAAATTCTATATAAAAAATATCAGGTAACTATCCCACAAATTAACGGCATTGTGAGGGGAACAATATCAGAAGTTATATTTGATGTAGCTCAAAATCTCAATCGTCATCCTTTATCCTATGAGCGCCATCAAGAAATAATTTTAAAAGCACCCACTGATTTCACAAATTCCAATATAGTTATTCAACAAGTACAAGAATCTTGGAATATTTGGTCAAAACCTGGGTTAGCAACTTTCTCTCCTCACTTAGCACCAATCATCCGTAAACCAGAAGAACTTCGACAGATGGTAAGCCCAACTGTCTACAAAAACTTTGCAAATTTAATGAACGGCAAATACACCTTATGGGATTTAGCCGTAAAAATGAATCAGAGTTTATTATCAGTCACTCGTTCCCTACTTCCTTATATTCGTCAAGGAATTATGGAACTAATTGCAGTACCTGACTTGACTTTACCAACTACAGAACTCAAAAATAGCTATAACTTTACACCACTAAAACAGCTAACTGCTCCACTTATTGCTTGTGTAGATGATAGCCCCCAAGTTGGTCAATTGCTCCAAGAAATTCTCATCCCATTTGGGATGAGGTTGATTAATGTTCAGCAACCTGTGCAAGCTCTACCTATTTTGATTCAACATAAGCCAGACTTAATCTTCTTAGATTTAATTATGCCAGGCATAAATGGATATGAACTCTGTGCCCAGTTACGCAGAACTTCTGTATTGTCAAACACGCCAGTAATTATTTTAACGGGCAGTGATGGTCTGTTTGATAAAGTTCGGTCTAAGGTTTTTGGTGCAACAGATTTTGTGACTAAACCTATAGAGGTTGATCAAGTTTTGAATAAAGTGCGTGAATATCTACCTAATGCACTAGTGCAAACTGGCAGAAATAACTAATCAGTAATAAAATTCAGCTCAGTAACGCCAGTTGCTTCTCCCAAGGAGAGACGTTAAGCGAACAAGTCTGGCGACCGAACGCACTGGCTCCTCAGCACTACCATCACGACTGCTGAGAAACTTTTGCCGCATTGTACTAGGGATTTGCAACTGCAAAAATAATCAATCACTCCCTCAAGCAGGAGATACAGAAATATAAGGCTAAAGGGGCAAGAGTTATTTCTTGCCCGATGTCGCATTTTCAAGTTTCAATGAGATTGAAAGTAATTTTTGACGATTTGTAAAATGCGATCGCTTGCTTTACCATCTCCAAAAGGATTGATAGCGTTTGCCATTGTGTCGTAAGCTAAGGGGTTTCTGAGTAACTCCGCCGCAGCTGCCACAATATTCTCAGTTTCAGTGCCTACAAGTTTAGCTGTACCCGCCGTTACTGCTTCTGGCCTTTCTGTGGTTTCTCGCAGAACTAGTACAGGCTTACCGAGGCTGGGTGCTTCTTCTTGCAAACCCCCAGAATCAGTCAGCAAGAAATGCGATCGCGCGATCGCGCCGACTAATTCCTGATAATCTAAAGGTTCTGTTAAAAATATCCGGGGATGATTCCCTAACAGCGCCTGCAATGGTTCCCTGACTGTAGGATTGCGGTGTAATGGTAAAAGTAGCGCCGTATCAGGAAATTTCTCTAATATCTGTAAAAACCCCTGAGCAATTCCTTGTAGTGGTTCTCCCCAATTCTCCCGGCGATGCACCGTAGCCAGCAATGTGCGATATGATGACCAGTCTAAACCGGGAATATTGCAAGCTGGCTCAATTGCAGCCACATTTAACAGCGCATCAATTACCGTGTTACCCGTTAAGTGAATCTCACCCAACACACCAGAACGCTGTAAATTTTCCACAGCCAATGGTGTGGGTGCAAAGTGCAATTGCGTAATCTGCGAAATTAGGCGACGGTTCGCTTCTTCTGGATAAGGATTCAAGATGTCATCAGTTCTTAATCCTGCTTCTACATGACCTACAGGAATTTTTTGATAAAAGGCCGCCAACGCTGCGGCAAAAGCTGTTGTAGTATCTCCCTGTACTATGACTAAGTCTGGCTTGCTTTCTTTAAATAACTTTTCCAAACCGCGCAAACTGCGACAGGTAATATCACTTAAAGATTGCTGAGGCTGCATAATCTCTAAGTTTCCATCGGCTTTGAGGTTGAATAGCTGCATTACTTGCTCAACCATTTCCCGATGTTGTCCAGTCAAAATTACTTGTGACTCAAAATCTTGTGACCTTTGAAATACTTGAATTACAGGAGCTAGTTTAATTGCTTCTGGACGAGTACCTAAGATTATATAAACTCGTTTTTGATTAGTCATTAGTTATTGGTCAAGGGTCAAGGGTCAAGGGTTAAGGGTTAAGGGTTAAGGGTTAAGGGTTAAGGGTCAAGGGTTAAGGGACAAAGGCAATGATGACAAACGACTATTAAGAAAATTAAATTGTAGAGTATGTTATACCAATTTGAAAAAAGAATGTGACAGATACACAGACCTAAAGCCTTGTCCTGTCTAGATTCTTAATTTTGAATTTTGAATTTTGAATTTTGAATTGGTATTATCGCTATCAAGTAGGGTAGCAGCAAATTTAAGCTGCGAGCAAAATTTAAGGTGCATTAGCCTTTGGCATAACACACCTTACTTCATATTTATTCATATATTACTAACACCAAACACCAAATAACAAACACCAAATAAACATGAAAAAACCCGGCTGAACCGGGCAGATGTACTGTTTGTCGAAGTTAGCAATTATTTGATTTCGCAAGTTAATGGACAAGATGCGTAGACGGAAGTATGCAATTGTTCTGCTTCTCCATGCAGCCAGTTCAGCCATTTGATTTGTTTTGGATGTACACCTTTAGCAGTTAACACCCCAGCAGCTAAAACAACTGCCATGACATTAAACAAAATCAAACCGCCTGCTACTAATAAAACTGCACTTACAGGCATCACAGATTGCAACACAATCGACAACAGACACCCGACCGTAGCCATTAAAACAACTAATGGGAACCCGACAACCAACAAACATACTGCCAACGTGAAAGTCCAGATCAAAAAACTTTTGATCATTAACAAGGAGTAGGTCTTACCTAGATTAGAGCTATCTGCCGAAACCATGACTTTTCCTCCCAAATACACAGCAAGATTTTTACTTCAGCTTTATCTCACTTTCGCGAGAACACTGAACTATTCAATTAGAAGTTCAGTATATAAAAACCTACTGCTAAGATGAGCATTTAGTTACTAAAGTTTACAGTTAATTTTTTGTAAATATGAATGTAAAGCGTAAGTCATATATAGGTAGAAAGCCTACTATCAACATCTATCAAAAGGAATATAAGAACTTAAGCAGGTACTTCACTAATGCCTTTTAAATGATCTACATCACTCCTGCTTAACATTTCTTATAAAAATGCCTAGGTCTTCTCATAATTCTCAGATAGCGCTGAAGAAATTATCTGCTAGTGTTTTTGCTGTTAATTGATAACTAGTTTTGTCCAGGCTGGAAATAAATTTCTCATTTAGAGAGGATAAAGTATTTTCTCTTAAGTAATATGTCTTAATAAAAACTTATTATTAGCCGGAATATCACTGATGCTTTCCCAGGGTTTGAGTATGTTAAACAAGTTGATATCTAGTTAATAAATTTTACATAACTAATAAATGCCATAAAGCTAGTAAAAAAACATACTCATGTCAGTTGTAAAAAAAGAACTGACATCGGTTTTCAAATATCAAGCAAATAAACACCAAGCACCCTGCACTACAAGCACCTCGAGACTATCCATCAGTAAGTTTTCCGCTAATTTAATTTTTTGCTTCATTGTAAAGATTTATGACAGACCTACAGCGTCCATCTACTTCTAATCCCGCTCCACGTAATGTGCCGCCAATGCCGCCGCCAATGCCAGCACCACCGCCACCAACGCTGAGTACCCAACGCCAGGCGACACAAACCTTGGATATGTCAAACTACCCAGGAGTTCCGGCTGCGCCACCACCAGTTGCACCGCCACCACCTGCTGCAACCCATCGTCCTGGTACGCCACCACCAATGCCTACTGTTCCGAGTCCCAAAAGCACTACTCCGACTCTGACATTAGAGAAGCTAATTGAAGAAGCTTACGAAAAAGGATTTTCTGACATTCACTTGGGTGTAGGTGAATGTCCGCGTTTTCGCAACCGGGGCGAAATTGAGAAAACCAATCATCCAGAAACAGATAAAGACACTTTTATCAGTTGGATGCGGGAAGTTTTAACGGAAGCTGAAATTCAGCGCTTTGAAGAATATTTAGAATTTGACGGTGCAACTCAGTATGAATTTGCCCGGGTGCGGATTAATGTCTTTGGCTCGCTCAAAGGCTATGCAATGGTACTGCGGTTAATTCCGTTAAAAATCTTAACAATGGAGCAGTTAAGATTACCGCCTATTTTTCAGGAAATTTGTCATGCTCACAAAGGTTTAATTCTGGTAACTGGGCCTACGGGTTCTGGTAAATCCACAACGATGGCAGCAATGATTGACTACATCAATAAAGAGATGCCTAAGCATATCATTACCATCGAAGACCCGATTGAATTTGTCCACAAAAGCCAAAAATCGTTGATTAAACAACGGGAAGTGGGAATGCATACCCGCAAGTTTGATAACGCTTTAAAAGCAGCCTTGCGGGAAGATCCAGATTTAATCCTCGTGGGTGAAATGCGGGATAAAGAAACAGTCAACACCGCGCTAAAAGCTGCTCAGACAGGTCACTTAGTAATGGGAACTTTGCACACTAATAGTGCTGTAAAAACCATTGAACGGATACTTAACCTCTACTCTGGGGAAGAACAAGATGCTATGCGGGTGGCAATTTCCGAGTCTTTAGTAGCAGTAATTGCCCAAGGCCTGTGCCGAACGACAGATGGTAAACGGGCGGCGTTCCACGATATCCTGATTAATACTGAGGCCATTAAAGAATGGATTAAAGATGGGAAATATGACGAAATTACTGAACTCATGAAACAAGCCAGCTTTGATGGCATGATCACCATGAATCAGTCGTTGTATAACCTCTACCAAGATGGACGCATTACTGAGGAAACAGCCTTAGAGATGTCACCAACTCCTAATGAAATGGCTCAATTCCTCCGAGGAAGAGTTTAGGTAAAGTAAATAAGTAAAGTAAAAAGTAAAAGGTAAAAAACAAAATTTTTTACTTTTTACTTTTTGTTGTGGAGTTATGTAGTTCCCAAAACTGACTTGAATACAGATAAACTATCTAAAACCCAGCTGTTTAAAGGTATTGCCCTGTTTACACCTGGAGGCGATTTAATTTACTGCATCGACCCTAGTAAACAAGGGAGATGGCATTTACAGTTATGTGCTGCTTTGCAGGAAATACTGGATCTATCAGAACCCCCACATTTTTTAGTACCTTGCTATACAGCAACTGTGGATCACTGGTTAGATCCGCGCACTAAACAAGTACGAACCTTTGCGGAAGCTTATCCAGCAGTTTTGCGACATCAAGCTGTGCTCAACGCGATTTTTGGCACGGGGGATTTAGCATGGCAAGCTGCTCCTTGGGTCGATGGTTTGTGCGATCGCATGGTATTAACTACTTATCGTTCCTCATTTCCGCAGCTTTGGGAAGACCATGACTTAATTGTGCGCTTAGATGCGGAATCAACACAGAAATACCATCAAGTTGTCACAAAAACACAGAGTTTCCAACTAAAAACCCAAGCCTATGTCTTGCGGCTGTTTGTAGCTGGGCATAGTGCAAATACGGAACGCATTCTACATAATTTACATGAACTACTAGAGCGATCGCTGGGACAACCATACACTTTAAAAGTAGTTGATGTGCTAACTAATCCCGAACAAGCTGAAATCGATCAGGTAAGCGCTACTCCCACTTTAGTTAAAGTTTGGCCCCATCCCATTCGCCGACTTGTTGGCGATTTAGATCAAGCTGAAAAAATATTACAAATGTTAGGCGCGCAAGAGAAATTGTAAGTATAGGTACTAGTAATTAGATGAGGGAGATGAGAGAGATAAAGGAGAAAAATAATCCAAAATTCAAAATTCAAAATAATGCCCTCTTACCTATCCCTTGTTCCTTCTCACAAACACCAAACATCAAATCCTCAACACAAAATACAAAACAACTTAAGCTCTTTTAAACTCAAAATTCAGATGAAGTGATGTGATTCATATCGTTTCAAGCAGTAAATCTACTCTTGATATTATGTGTAAGCCTTAACTATAAATAACCATCTAGTTACACTTACATATAGCACTACTAAAAGGTGTTTTTGACTGTATTATTTGTTTGTAAATAGGAAATTTATGTAGTCGTCAATCTATCTTAAGGATGAAAAATGATAATGTCCACTTCAAATAAATTGAGGGGTAATACCCCTCTCCTTGTTTGTAAAATATAAGTGTAAAATAAGACTTGGGTTTAAAGAAATATTTTGCTTCCAATCCTACTCATTTAATTTTGAGTAGGATGTTTTATATCTATTATTTGTAATTAATATTTAACGATTTAGCTATATATCTAGACAAAGATATATATGCGATCGCATAGTATTTACATAAGTTAATATCAGTAAATCAGTCCGCGCGCAGTTAAACGATCATTAGATGTTGAAATACGTTTAAATAGATAAAAACATAACTAAGCAAGCTTTTCTAGTTTTCACAGCGAAGTCCGTAATTGCATTCTTCCGCCTCTAGCTTGAAAGTGCTGAGTTATAAGTTCTGAGTAAAAATCCCCGCCTCGACTTTCATGGATGGTAGTGCATTTTTTTCATTGGGACTGCTTCCAATACTTGCCGGTTAAGGGCAAAAGGGGAAGGGGAAAAGGGGCAAGAAAACACCTTCAACCCTTACCCTTTAACCTTTTCCCCAAACCAAATTCTGAGTTGAAAATCCTTAACAGAGCAGTATTGGGACTGCTTTCTCTATTCCCCTGGCTTGCCAAAGTGATTGATGATTTTTATTCGCAAGAATCTTATGTTTAATCCTTAAAAAAAAGGCAGGATAACCTGCCTGTAGAATGAGTCTAAAAATCTATCTTCATTCAAGATAGCACTTGGCGTTGACAATGCTATGACAACACTGTGTCATCAATATGGTTAGTTTGTAAGTAATTATATTCTATTACCTAAGTATAATTAACCAAAAAATGATGAAGTGAGATTGGGTAAAGGCTCCATAAATGTTGACTCAACAAGATAATGGCAAGCGGTAACGGCAAAGCTGTAAGTGTACTCTGTTGATTTACGCCGTGCTGTACTATGAGCTAGAGAAGAGAAATTTTCGTATTAGTTTAGGGGGTTAGCCATAGATGAATGTCTGAAAAACTGTTAATTGCTGACTTCTGGCGAGTTTAAATTTGCGCCTGATGAATGCGGTAATTGATACTATTTTTCACCTGTGATGGAGATGCTATGAGCAGGATTGCTTTCCAGCTTTATTAGTACTTTATACTTCGGCTTTAAATTGACAAAAATTTAACTTATTATATTAATTTAAATAATGTTTACCATAGATAAATTATTGGTAAAGGCTTGTGCTGGCTACACATCTGTCATATATTTTTAAAATTGCTTTAGAGTTTTGATTGTATTTTTTGTGGAGTTTTCACAGCTAAAATATCGGCAAAGATACCCAGCCCACAAGAGTTAGAGACTTCCAATTAAATAAATATCCCATCCCTGCGCGACGCTACGCGAACGCTTTTGAAGTGCGTAGGGTGCTTTAGTAACGCTTTTCGTGCGTTACGGCTTATGCCAAACTCGATAAAATTCTAAATAATCCATATTTTCTGCACAGTGCCACAGAAGTTTAAAAGAGTTGCGATATTTTTCCCATTCATCATCTAAAACTTGATAGCAGTTGGAATTTTTTAAAGCTGCTATTACTTGGGGTAACTGTTCATTGAGAATGGTTTCTTTTAAGTTATCGGCTGCGCGTTTATGCAGTGATACACTTTGGGTTGATGCCATTAATTGTAATAAAGTTGTCAGTGCAACTGAATTACCTGGATTGAGTTGCGCTAATTTATAAGCCCGTCTTCTTTGAGTATCTTCATCCTCAGAGGCGGCGATACCGCGGATTAATTCAGAAATTTTGGAGTTGATAGAGAAATAATTTGATGCGCCTGATTTTTGTTTTCTCTTGTTTCTTCTGTGCTGATGAAATGTTGAGGTGGGAGAAACTGTAGCGGATTTAGGTAACTCATCACCTTGAAGTGTGGCTAAATTTTCTAAAGCTTGTCGGCTTTGAGAGGAATCAATTGCAGATGTAGCGATTTCCTTGAGTGTAGAAATGGCAATGAAATTTTGAGGGTCGATTTTACCTAAACTATAGGCAGCTTTGCGACGGGTAGATTCATTTTTGCTAGATGCAATAATTTCTACTAAAGCTGCGATCGCAATTTGATTACCAGCATCGACTCTAGCTAAACTATAGGCAACTTGCCAGCGAACTGAATCATAATGTAGAGTTTTGACGAGTGCTTCTAATTTAGCGATCGCAATTTTGTTACCTGGATCGAAGATTTTACCCAAGCTGTAAGCCGCATTCCAGATTACAAAGTCATTTTGGCTGGAAGAGATGTAGTTTTCTAAAGCTGCGATCGCTTTTGGGCGATCGGTTTTTAATAAAGCCACCCGCGCACATTCTACAATTGGGGCTGGGTATCTCCACGGCTTTTCGTCTTGGAAGTCGCCATAACCAAAACGCCACGTTACCAACTGCTGCACAATTTCATCAGCTTTTTGACAATCTGCAAATTCAGCAATTCCTTGGGCGGCGACAAAATAAGCTTGATAGCCGTAGTAGCCACCACAGTTATCATTGAACTCAATTAATGCTTGGATAAATTCTTCCTTGTGTGTTTGCGGAATGTCATCTCTACCCAGCCATAGCAAAATAACTTCGCGCCATTGGGGTGCAAAGATGCGGTACCTGGGAGGTGAGGGGGATGAGGGGGATGGGGGGGATGAGGGGGATGGGTTGAGATGGAATGTGTGATTTAGGAAAAAATGCCAATCTGTAACGGCTTGGGCGGCAAAATATTCTTGAAAGGTGGGATGGTAAAAAGCATAAACTTTTTCGCCCTGAGTTTCGGAGATACCTACTTGATTTAGCCAGCCTAACTGTAATGCTAATTGAAATAAGCCATCATCAGACGCGCCGAGAACCTGAGAAACAAAGCGATGTCTGAGGCGAAACTTGGTTTTTTCTTGGGAAATAGCTAATAATGCTAATTCTCCTAACGCCCGATTTAACTGCTGTCGCTGGGAGGAAGTTGTGGGAAAGCGATCCTGTTTCCATTCGTAGATTGACTCTACAAACTGTTCATACAACATCGCTTTAGTTGTCGGTAATCTTCCCTGGGCTAATCCCCAGGTACGACATAATAAAGCTAACCTGAGCGGATTTTTTACCGCATCCTTTAACCGTCGCCGTTCTGGTTGATTTAACTCTGCTTGTAAACTCTCACCACAAGCGGGATGATCTTGAAACCAATGCTGAATAAATTCTCCTACTTGGTTGGATGCAGATTTAGAACCGAAGGAAAATTCTGTGCCATAGCTAAAATTTAAGTTGCGATAGACTTTAAAAGCTTGCAGTGCATTTTTACCGCCATCCCAAACATTCAGCCGACAAGTCAAAATTATCCTGGCATCTGCAACCCAGCCTGTCAAAAAACTCGCAATTTTCGTTAAAGCTTGGCTAGATTCCAAAGCCATTTCATCCACTGCATCTAAGAGTAACCAAACTCGCCCTTGGTTAAACTGTTCGCAGAATGCTTCCTCAACTTCCTCCGAGACGCGCAGCTTGCGAAGTGCAGTAGGTAGCCAATCTTGAATTAAGTATTGCTCTAAAGTTTTACCTTGCAAATCTGCCAAAGAAACCCAGACAGGTAAATCTTCAGTATTATCTACAATCCATGCGGCAATTTTTTGCAACAATGTAGTTTTTCCCGCCCCTGGTTCGCCTAAAATGGCGATGCGTTGGCTATCTTGCGCCCCTAATAATTGTTGAATAAATTCATCAGGGTTAAAAGTCTGAGTCATTTCCGAATCTTCCGGTTCATATAACCGCGAACCATCTTGCGGCGTGACATCGCCACCTTGACGCAGACGTTGTTTGCGTTCCACCAAACCCAGGGGAACATAAACCTGATTTAATTCAAAACTCACACCATCAGCACTCGTCAGAGGATTGGTAGTCAGCCTTTGGTGATTTTGCGCCGTTAAAGCATCACGACAAAGTTGCTTCCAGTCGGGAGAAAAAGCAGGGGAGTAGGGAGCAGGGAGCAGAGGGGAAAGGCTTTCTCCTTTTCTCTCTTCTCTTGCTACTTGCTTCGACTTCTCTGGGCGGTTGGTTTCCCAGTGGATATCAAATTTTTGTAAATTGGCTGTTATGTCTTGGCGATCGCACCATAAATTGAGAGTAAAGTGCCAAGTTTCTGAACCGCTACGAGATGGGCGATTATCTTCTAAGATTTCTAAAAAGTCTGCAAACCGTTTTAAGGCTTCTTTAATTTGTTCAGCGTTTAATTGTCCTTCACCGACTGCCAAACTTGTTAATGTTTGTAAAAATCTTACTTTTGTTCTGACAACCAGACGATTTTCCGACAGCCAGCGAGTTTGGATTTGGGGACGCAAAGCATCCAAACTCGCTTCATCACTACAGTCTAGGGCATCATTAGCATAAGCTAATAATACCTCTAACAAGCGGCGCGATCGCTTTTTTGCTTCGGGGCCATAACTCGCTCTTGCCATCGCTGTAGTTGTAGAACTGGACAACGTTACCGGGAATTATCCAAGTTTAACAACTTCCGCGCTGGGTATTTAGTTAGTAACGGGAAGGGGAAGGGGGAAACGGTAAAGGGAGAAAGGGGAAAAGAAAAGTAAATTTCCTACCCAATCCCCAGTCCCCAGTCCCCAATCCCTATTTCTCCGGCGGTAAATCGATACTGTAAAGAGTGTCTCCATTCAAGTTATGCAACGCTACTGTCATTACGGTTGTATAACTGTTAATTTTGACTGTCCCGAAGAATTGCAAACCTTCACTGGGAGGACGATTTGCTTTCATATCTGGGGGAATACTGAGAAATTTCACTTGCGGGCCGAAGGTATTATCCAGTTTGTTTGGCCCAAATGTCCCGGCGTTGAGAGGCCCGGCGACAAATTCCCAAAAAGGCTTGAAGTCGGTAAACTGTGCTTTAGCTGGATCGTAATAGTGGGCGGCTGCATAATGCACATCCGCAGTTAACCACACAACATTCTTAATAAAGTTGCGTTTAATAAAACGTAGTAAGTCAGCTAGTTCTAGTTCTCTTCCTAAAGCGGGGCCATCTCCATTCGCCCAAGCTTCAAAGTTAGTGCTACCATCTGGAACTAACAAACCTAAAGGCATATCACTAGCAATGACTTTCCAAGTTGCTTTTGATTGCTGTAATTGTCTTTTTAACCATCGTAGTTGTTTGCTGCCTAAAAAGTCTGTATCTTTACTTTGTTCTGTTTGACGATTAGTTGTGTTTGGCCCGCGATAAGTACGCTCATCTAGCATGAAAATTTCTAGTAATGGCCCATAGCAGAAAGAACGATAAATTTTCGTATTGTCTGTTTGATCGCCTTTTAACTGAATGGGCATATATTCTAAAAATGCTTGTCTTGCTCTTTGAGCTAACAAAGAAACATCTTTAACTGTATAGCGATCGTCGTTGATAATTATCTGCCCAGGATACCAATTATTCCTAGTTTCGTGGTCATCCCACTGCGATAGGATGGGAACTTCAGCATTAAATCGTTTAATGTTTTCATCCATTAAATTATATTTATAATTACCACGAAATTCCGCGAGAGTTTCTGCAACTTTTGATTTTTCTGGTGTGGTAATGTTGTTCCAAATTTTGCCGTCATCCAGAGTTACTTGTGATGGAATTGGCCCATCAGCGTAAATATTATCGCCGGAATGGATGAAAAAATCGGGATTCATTTTCCGCATAGTTTCGTAAATTTTCATCCCACCAAAATCAGGATTAATTCCCCATCCTTGACCGGCTGTATCTCCACCCCAAGCAAAAAAGATATCTTTTTTATATTTAGATGGAGTACGGAAAGTACCTGTAAAAGGAGCGCTATAGATATTTCTCTCAGCTAAATTTTGGAAAGTTACCCGATAAAATATCTGTTGACCTGGGGGTAAGTTATTAAGATTTAACCTGGCTGTAAAGTCGCTATCTTCCAAAGCCTCTGGGCCGAAAACACGCTGAACACGGCGAAAAGATTCGTGAGTCGAGTATTCTACAATCATCCGGGCGGGGCGATCGCTCTTACTCCAAATGATAATGCTATCATCGCTAATGTCTCCGCAAGCTACACCATAAGGTATGCTTGGACGCATTTTTTCGGATGTAATAATTGCTGGTGCTTTTCCAAAAACTGTTGATTGAGACAACAGATTTTGAGCGACAATTCCGCCACCTGTCAGCGCTGAAGTTAGCAAGAATTGGCGACGGTTTAGCTTCGCTGGCGGTTTGAATTCCATAATTTTTAGCAGTGGTATTTCAGAAGAAAAATTGCTGAGTGCTGAGAGATAGTTACAGTTTTATTAGCTTTGTGCAATAAATACATAAAGCTTTTCGATAGCAAATCTGCAAAACTTGCTAATAGCAGAAATGTTGGAAATATTACCAATTACCAAGTTGGAACTTACCACAATTAATGGAATTTATTAGTAAATATTCAGTTATAAAAAAGTTAAGAAAAGCTAGCATTGCAATTTTGATGTCATACCCTAAGTAAGTTGGCAAGCAAAATTCTATATGTATGAAGAAATATAAATTCTCATCCCCAAAGTTGGGGGATTCCCCTAGCTTCTCAACTTCCCCTAGCGTTCTCAGCCTTGTGTTATCAGCATTTCCAGCTTTTGAGGCTATATTGGCTTAGGGGAAATTCCCTGGCATATTCTTAAGACATAGATGAAGCACCTAAAAGTTTAAATATCAATCAGCCAATATGTTAAAACTTACCTACACCGAAAACAGCTTTTGCTTAGAACATCTAGAAACCTCGCTGGAAAATTGGGTAAATCAAAGAGTTACACTATCTTTGCATTCTGCAAATAATATTTACATTGAATCTAGTCAAGCAGCATTTTTACTTCCTTGTGATTTATCTAATTTGGAAGAGTTAGAGAAATTAAATCAAGCAAATATTTTAGAAATTTGTCCTTGTGATGCTGATGCAGTAGAAGTTGTTCTCAAAGGTACTTGGATAGCATCAAATCAAGAGAGTGAAGTAGGTATTTTTGTAACTTCACTGGACAAATCTGCAGAATTATTACTTGAAAAACTAGCGCAAACTAAACAATTTTGTTACGCTTAATTTTCAAGTTTTTCAGTCTTGCTGTTCGCGGGACTTTGGTGCGACTTCCGAACCCGAACTTTGAATTCGTCCTAGCCAGTCGCGCCGCCTTTCCCCGGACAGCATCCTCTAATTCGTAATTTGTAATTCGTAATTAAAAAAATTTATAAAAGTTTTCAGTCTTGCTGTTTGCGGGACTTGAGTATGACTTCCGTTCCAACCTGTTAAGTTGATTGACCTAGTCATGCTAATCTTTCCCCGAACAGCACCATAAAAATTCAAAATTCAAAATTCAAAATTCAAAATTATTATGATTAGTAATAATAACCGCGTTGAGCAGGTGGCGCGGGAAGATTTGGTGATGTTTATTAATGCTTGCCTGGCTTGTACAGGACAGCGGGAATTTTATGATGATGCTTATGGACAAAGAGTATCAATTGACTTTTTACATGATTATATTTTGGGGAATTATCGCTTACTTTATGCTCGTTCTTTGGCGGCGGGGATTAATCATTTTAATCAGGCGCAGATTATTTTGAAATTGCTGGCGACGGGAAAGGATACGTTACCAAAACATAAGGAAGAGGAGGGTGCGTTAATTGCTCATGCGCTCAATGCTTTACCACCGCAACGGGCTTGGGGGGTGTTGCAGCAGTTGCGTCAACGACGAATTAACAACCGTCGGAGTCGCGCGATCGCACGGGATTATTTACAACAGCGAGGCGATTTAAGCTTTCATGCTGTGAAGTATCGTCCTAAGGTAAGAGCGATCGCAGCTCACGCACATTTGAAACTTCAGGGTGAATTGGGTACTTTTCTGTTCCGTAATTGGAAACAAAAGGTGTACGAAACTGAATTATTCGAGAAGTTTCGGCAAGCACATTTTAGCGAACAGGCTATTTATGACTTACCCTTCACTGTGGCTGAGGGATTAGCAGCAAAGCACAAAGTTAAACGGGATGTGTTTTTAACCAGAATTCAACAGCAAATGACTGTGGGTGAAAAGTTGCGCTTCCAAGGTGCGGCGGAACGGACTGAAAAGGTGGAAATTGACTTAGATTTGGGAAAGTTACCCTTAACTAAGTTGGCGTTGTATATTTTATCTTTGCCTTTGGAAAGGAGAAAAGAGCAAAGGGAGATTTTTCACCAAGCCTTAGAGCGATCGGCGCGTTCAGTGCTAAAAAAAGCACCATTGAAGCTGGGAAAAGTGGCAGCAGTTTTAGATTGTAGCTACTCTAGCTCAGGTTCTAGCGAAAAGCGTCGCCGTCCTTTGGGTGTAGCTGTTGCTACTCACTATTTATTGCAAGCCGCATCACAGGAATATCGGGCTTTTTGGACGATACCCACAGAAGATGCTTTGCAAGTCCGCCCACATGGACAAACCGACTTAGCTACACCCTTATTAGCCGCCTTGGGTTCTGGTGCAGATTTAGTTGTGATTGTCTCCGATGGTTGCGAAAACTATCCCCCCAAAGGTGCGGCGGAAGTGTTGCGGATATTTCGAGCTAAGTTAGATCCTCAAAGAAGAACTTCCATTATTCATTGCAATCCGGTGTTTAATTCTGAGGATTTTTCCTTGCGAAATCTCAGCCCTAGTACCCCCACAGTGGGATTGCGCGATGCTGAAGACTTACCAACCATGCTAGGATTTGCACGCTTCGCTGATGGTTCTGCACCTTTGTCAGAATTAGAAGCATATTTGGCTGAACGAGTGCAACAAATGTTGAAATGGGCATAGGGGATGGGGCATTGGGCATGGGGAATTGGGCATGGGGGATGGAGTTTCCCGTCGCTTTCAATGAAGTTGAGGCTTTGAGGCTGAAGGTTGCAGTTTTGATGTCGGAATTTGCGGTTTTTAACTTGAATGTTGAGGCTTTGAAGGTGGAAGTTGAGGCTTTGAGGCTGAAGGTTGCGGTTTTGATGTCGGAATTTGCGGTTTTTAGCTTGAACGTTGCACCTTTGAGCTTGAATGTTGAGGCTTTTTTGTCGGAATTTGCGGCTTTAAGCTTGAATGTTGAGGCTTTGAACTTGAAAGTTGCGGCTTTTTTGTCTCACGCAGAGGCGCAGAGGCGCAAAGAAGAAGATAAAGAGAGCTATTTTGTCTCTCGTAGGGTGTGTTGTCGCGCAGCGCAACGCACCACCCACCATCTCAAGTACTTTACACTACACCATCACACCAGTTTTCCCCATTCCCTTGAATCTTATGGCTACCAAACAGAAATTATTAACAGATATATCTTTAAAAGGATTGGAAATTGCACCATCCCAGATACGCGGTGCAGTGCGGATTGTCCCTTTATTACGTCGTCAGGTGCGCGGAGACTTTCGTTTAGTGCGGCGTGATTATCACGAAGACATAGCGGTGGTTTCCTTAGCAGGTAGAATCACAGTACCAGAGATGCAATATTACTCCTATATACCTCACGGCTTGGTGCTTTCTTGGAGTGATGACGGTAGCCCCATCGCGGCTTTTGGTGGACAGATGTTCAAGCCGGATGGGAAGCGTTTAGACTGTGGTTGTGCAAGTGTGCGGTTAATGCATCGCATGGCGAAGCGGGAAGCTAAGAATCAACTGCGATTGTTACCTCTGCATTTGGCTATGGAAGGTTTTCTGTCGCTGTTCTTTTCTGGGCCGGATATTGCTTGGAGTGAATATTCCAAGTATGCTCTAGCTCATGGGCTGGGTTCACGCTATGAAATGTCCTTTAGTGGACGTTATATCGCGGGATTGGAAGATGCTTTGCGGGTGTTTGAGATTCATCCGCGTCAGGTTGGGGTGTTGGTATTTGTCGCGGAGACTTTAGCATCGGCTTTTGTCGTTCCTACCCCAGAGGATTACCGGGCTTTGCACACTAGTTTACTAGAAGACTTCTACGGCGAGTTAATTTATGAATACAGCATGATGTTTGACAAGCCATTTCCGATGGATTTGTCTGTAGATGATGCTAAAATTCACAGCTTGGCAGATTTAAGAAATGCGATCGCCAAAATGCGAACCGATTGGGCTGCTTTTCAAGGCTTTATGGCGGAAGGATTGCTGCAAAGTCCCCTAAATTCCCAGCGAGTATATACAATGGGGCCGTTTGTACTGCAACGCTTTATCACTAGTCTGCATCCCAAGGAAGAAAACCATATTGGCGAAGCCATTATTCGCGAAGATGGTGAACTAGAATATCTCAAAACTTACCGTCTTTCCGCCGCCCAAACCCGCCGTGTCTATTTACTCAGCCAGCTACACTTCTACAACTGGAACATAGACGCAACCGCCACAGCCCTAGGTAACACCCGCGAAGAATTCGTCACCCGTTTAGAAACCGCCGGCTTTGGCTACTTACTCAATCAACAAGTGCGAGACGCAGCTAGGAAAAAGCGGAAGAAATGAAGTTTGTCATTTGTCATTTGTCATTTGTCATTTGTCATTTGGTAATGGGTAATTGGTAATTGGTAATTGGAATCAGCAATTTCCCCCCTGCTTCCTGTTTCCTTTTCCCCAGTCCCCAGTCCCCAATCCCCAATCCCCCTCACGCACATTGCGAAATTCCCGCTAAATCAGCAACCGCTACTGCTAATAAATCTAAGTTAATGGGCTTGTGGAGATACCTTTGATAACCTGCTAAATATGCATTTTTGCGATCGCCATCTGTGACATAGGCGCTAAGTGCGATCGCAGGGGTTCTTCTCCCTTTCTGTGCGTCAAGTTTTCTGACTTTTTTGAGCAGAGAATAGCCGTCTTCATCTGGTAAGCAAATATCACTAATCAGAATATCTGGTGGGAAGGATGAAATGATTTCTATAGCCTGTTTCACTGATTTGGCTGTCTTGACTTCTGCCCCTTCTAATTCAAACAAAATGCCCAAAAGTTTAATAGTGTCAGGATCGTCATCAACAATCACTAATCTGAGACCCTGAAATGAAATAGGTTTCTTATACATGATTCGACCTAGTTAAATTGAAAAACTGGGATTAGCAACTGTCTGAATAATCCGTGCTGAACTATATATGATTTCTCTGCCACTCATATAAAGAGTAGATAAAGTTACATCATGTCGTCTGTCCGGTTTCGCACATAAGAATGTAAATATATTTATTTGTATATTTATGTAGATTTAACTATTTTCTTAATATGACGATTTTCCTAATAATCGCGTAAATTCGTCTTTTACTACGCGATAACACTCACAAGAAGTTGCTTCTAAAGCCTTTCTATCTAAAATGCTAATATGTCCGCGATTGTAGCTGATGATCCCTGATTGGCTGAGAATACCAGCCGCAACACTGACACCAGAACGCCGTACACCTAGCATTTGGGCGATAAATTCTTGCGTTAAAGGAAACTCTTGCGATTGTCTGCGATCGGCAATTTTTAGCAGCCACCTGGCTAGGCGCTTGTCTAAACTATGGAGACGGTTACAAGCAGCACCTTGGGCGAATTCTGTTAATACAGCTTGTACATAGCGTAGTAGCAGATTTTGCAAAAAGCCACCTCTAGCAAACTCTGCTTTGATTATATCTGCGTCAATTCGCATAGCCTCGCCGGGAACTTGGACTATTCCTCGTATTGATGAAATATTGTCTCCCAAAATTACAGGTAGACCTACCATACCTTCTTGACTTACTAAGGCTACTTCGACTGTTGCACCATCATCCATAGTGGCGAGTAGAGAAATTACTGCATGATGAGGAAAATAGACATAATCGATTGGTTCTGCTACTTCGCAAATAACTTCCTGAGTTGGGAGAGAAACTAACTTAAAGTGAGAAGCAAGGCGTTCATATATATCGGCTGGTAAAGCCCCAAGTAGCTGATTTTCCGGCTGCATTAGAGGTTTATTTGTTATTAACATTAGTTATCTCCTCAATTCTATTGCCTATAGAAAATCAACCGATAAGTAATAGAAAAATTAAGAACTTTTTTCTAATGTCACGAAATTTATTTGACAACAGAAACCATACCAAATATTACGGTATGTCGGTCTGAATTTGTTGAGATGATTATGACATAACTAAAAATTTTTTAACATAAAAAACGCTATTAATTATCAAAAGTTTATTTATTTTTATTTTCTAAAATACTTTAATGATTCATTTGCTTTAATTATAGAAATTAGCTCATTTTATATAGATAAAACATATTATCTGCAAATAATCAATCATACTCATGATAGAACTTATCTAAAAAATATTTATATTTTTAACGGAGATATGTTGTGTAAATCACAATCATGATTGTCCTGCCTATACAGGACTAAACTGCGCTTTACTAAAAAGTGTTGTATACCCTAATGACTATAGATAATACCAATTCAAATCATGTTTACGACACATCAATATATTCTACAGGGCACAGCGTGCCGTGCCCCTACAATCTGTTGCATTCTTTTTCCAATTGGTATTACTCAACAAAAAAACCGAAAAACCGAACAATAATTTTGGAGGGGGTTTGGGGGACACAACCGTCACCCAATCGGGGGTTTGGGGGAGAATCCCCCAATTCTTCTGGCTTCTTTAATCAGTGATACCAAATCAAATAATGTTTACAACACATCAATATATTCTAGAGGGCACGGCGTGCCATGCCCCTACAATCTGTTCTTTTTTCCAATTGCTATAAGCTTCCCAGATTGGAGAACTTGGAGCAAGTACTAAGGACACAAAAATTTTGTGTCCTTATCAATAATCAATATGATATTAAATAACTGAGTACAGGCTTTGTGTACTCAATCATGTATTTTAAATTCGCTTGGCGAAGACTTGGTTAATCAAGCTCAATTACAACTTTGCCAAAGTGTGAAGCACTTTTAACATAACTGTAAGCTTCCTTAGCTTGGGTAAAAGGGAAAATTCGATCAATCACTGGCTGTAATTGCGAATCTTGTATTACCTGATTCATCGCCTCAAACATTTTGCGACTACCAACATAAATACCTTGCAGTGTTATGCTCTTGAAAAGTATGGGCATGGGGTCAATCTCATTTCCTCTTCCTGAGAGTACGCCAATTAAGCTGACACGTCCCCCCACCCTAACAGCTTGTAAAGATTTAGGTAATGTACCCGCACCACCTACTTCTACTACATGATCTACACCTATGCGATCGGTCATTGCAAAGACTTGCTTTTCCCAATCTGGCGTTGTTTTATAGTTGATGGTTTGATCTGCACCTAAAACTAAAGCCTGTGCTAACTTATGATCGCTGCTGGAACTGAGGATAACTTTCGCACCAAATATTTTGGCAAACTGCAGCGCAAAAATCGATACTCCACCTGTACCCAGTAATAATACAGTATTGCCTTCTGTAATATTGCCTTTAGTAACCAGAGCGTGCCAAGCTGTAACTGCGGCACAGGGTAAAGTTGCACCTTGAGCATAAGATATATGATTAGGTAATATTACTAAGCCATCTTGGTGTAGAACCACATATTCAGCCAGCATTCCATCGATACCACCGCCTAAGTCAGATTTCATTTTTTCTCTAGTTAAAGCGCCAGAAATCCAGTCTTGAAAGAAGATACCCGCGACGCGATCGCCTATTTTGACTCTTGTTACTCCTTCTCCGATGGCTACCACTTCCCCCGCACCGTCAGACATGGGAACCAGAGGATATTTCACCCCCGCACCATAAGCGCCCTCAGCGACTAGCAAGTCACGGTAATTTAAGGCTGTGGCTTTGATTTTAATTAGAACTTGTCCCGCGCCTGGTTGCGGTTCTGGGCGATCGGTTAACGTCAGTGCATCAATCCCCGCATTACTTTGAAGTACGTAAGCTTTCATAAAATTCCTCCTAGAAAAAAATTATAAAAAAATTCAAACTGAGAAAATTTTGCGTAACTACTGTAAAAATACCTGTATATCAATATGAATGATTTAGTAAAAGGTAAAAAGAAAATTCTCACTATGAATATTTCCTATGCTAAATTTGCGCTTCATAAATTTTCATTTGCAGTGTTATTAAGCGCTGTCAGCCTTCCCTTTGCATCACAAATATTAGCTCAAATGAAACAGCGTCGTGAACAGCAGCAGCAAAAATTAGAAGCACGAATTAGTGCTCTGGAATATTTGATAGAAGAAGATATTACTGGGGAGCAGACTGAAGAAGTAATTTCAGAACTTCACCAAATTTTACAAACTACCCAGAAATTGGCTAATCCGGAATTTACTTTATCCTTACTCAATAGAATTATCAATACTTACGACATTCAAGATTGGCTGTTAGGAAGATTAATTAACAGAGTGAAACCCAACCAGAAACAGCAAGCAACAAAGTTATTGATGTTAGTGGTGCGGCTCACACAGAGCGTCAACCAGGGTTACAATTTTGAAAAAACCATAATTTTAACCAAGATTGCTAATTATAGCCAAAGAATTGGCGAACAAAAACTAGCTTTGCAATTGTTGACAACAGCATTAAAAACTAGCCAGCTAATTCCAGTTGCAGAATTTCAAGCTAAGGCATTATTACCCATAGCGCAAGCATATCTGGGTTTCCAACAAACTACGCAAGCAGAAGAAATTTTATCAACTGCGCTGCAAATTGCTCGGCAAATTGAGTCTGAAGATCCAACGGCTCAAAGTATTCCCCTAGAGGCTATTGCTCTTACCTATATTAAACTAGGTAAAATTGATATTGCCTTAGAAATTGCTGCATCAATCTCTTACCTTTACTATCGTTCTCATGTAATTTCTGAGGTAGTGCGGTATTTCGTCAAAACAAATCAATTAGAAGCAGCGCTAAAACTAGCCCAAAAGCTAGAAATATCAGAGATGAAAAGCGCGAGACTGCGAGAAATTGCCCTGATATATGTTGATCAAGGAGAACAAGAATTAGCAAATCAGGTATTTGCTACAGCACTGACAGCATTTACTACTGCAGAAGAAGATGCCAAAGGAATTTTTATTCAATCCTATGCCAAAGCTGGGCAGTTGGATGCAGCTTATTTAGCAGTTTCACAGCTAAAAAATTCAGAAGTATTAGCCCTAACTTTAGGCATCATCGCTATTGAATACCTGAAATTTGGCAAGATAGAAATGGCTGAGGAAATTATTCCTCAGATTATTCCCTTGATTCAAACTGTAGAAGCTGTTGAGCCAATGGGAAGTGTGCCTAGCATCTTATCCAACGTCCTGGAGACACAACAATATAAGCTGGCGTTCGAGATAATTCTAAATGCGAACCATTCCAATTTCTTAAATAAGGCAATTTGGATTTTACAAATTGGTAATGCAGCAATTCAGGCAGGAGAAATAGAAATAACATTAAAGTTTGCTCAGAGTTTAGAGCCTAGCAATATTGAGCAACGCAATCATTTATTGCAGAAAATAGCATTAATCTATGCCCAAAATCAAAAAATAGAAAATGCCCTCGCTTTAGTCCCACAAATTGATAATTCTGGGAGCTTACCCTATCAAATTGAAACTTTAGTATTAATTGCAACTGCTAACGGTAAAACTGAGTCAACCGAGCAACTATTTACACAGGCGATCGCAGATGCGAGAAAATTAGCACCACAATCCCAAGTTTTAGCTTTAGCTATCATTGCACGAGAATATTTGCACATTGGCAATCAACAGCTAGCAGATGCACTGTTAGCTGAAGCAATACAGTTAGCTAAAACAGAACAAGATGCATCTGTGCGCGAGTCTAACTTGCTAAAAATAGAAGAATTGTTGATGACAGCGAAACAATATCTTGCTGCTTTGCAAGTTATGCAAGCGCACCCCACAGAAACACAAGATAATAAATTAAATGGATTGGCTTTATCGTTGGTTGAGACTGGCTATGAACAAATTGATGTAGTCAATAAAATTTACCAACAAATCAAAACTCCAGAGATTAAAACCACAGGGTTAATCAACATCGCAGAAACCTACATCCACGCCCAAAAAATTCGTTTAGCCTCCGAAATACTTGACTTCGCCTTTGCAGCAGCCAAAACAATTCCCGGCCCCGAATCTCGTGTTTTAGAATTCGGCTCGCTTCCAGATGGTTCACCAAGTACCATTATTGAAGATGAGCAAGATAGAGGTAGTTCTTTAGAAAAAATAGCCCTGCTCAAAGCCTTAATTGGATACTATCAACAAGCTTTAAAAATTGCTCAAATTCTGGAAAATAAAACAACTCGTGATCAGTTGATTAAAAAACTGGCTGAATATAAAAGGTAATTGGTAATTGGTAATTGGTAATTGGTAATTGGTAATTGGTAATTGGTAATTGGTAATTGGTAATTGAAAATTTCTCCTCTGCTTCCTCTGCTTCCTCATTTCCCTAATCCCCAATCCCCAATCCCCAGTCCCTAATCCCCAATCCCTAACTCCTAACTCCTAACTCTAAAAGTTCCGTGGTTGCTGATAATAATTTTCCTAATTCCACTGGCTTCGCTAAATGCATTTGAAAACCAGCAGCCAGTGCTTGTTTTTGGTTCATTTCTCCAGCAAAAGCAGTCAGTGCGATCGCAGGGATTTTTCCTCCTTTTTCTGGTGGCATAGCGCGAATTAAACGTATTAGCATATAGCCATCTATTCCTGGCATTCCAATATCACTTAACAGTAAATCTGGAGGTGATTGGGCAATTATTTCTAAAGCTTCTCCGGCTGAATTTACTGCTGTTACTGATGCTCCCAAATTTGCCAGCATAATTGTGAGAAATTCACCTGTATCTTGGTCATCATCTACTACTAAAATGCGTAGTCCTGATAAATTACTATAATTATGTGATTTTTCGCATTTCTTAGCTATTTTGGGTTGCTCAGACATTAATGGTAAATTAATAGTAAATGTTGCCCCCTCACCTTCTCCTAAGCTCTCTACGTCAACCATTCCACCATGCAGTTCTGTGAGATTTTTCACAATGGCTAACCCCAAACCCAAACCTCCAAATTCTCGGGTAATTGTGCCATCACCTTGGCGGAAATATTCAAATACATGGGGTAAAAACTCTCGGCTAATGCCTTTACCATTATCTTTAACTTGAATTACAGCATTCGTATTGATTTGTTCTAGCCGTACTTCTATTTCTCCCCTAGATGGCGTAAATTTTACGGCATTAGAAAGTAGGTTCCAGACAATTTGTTGTAGACGAGCACTATCACCAGCCACCATCCCAATGTTTTGCTGAAAAAATGTTTTAATTTGAATATTTTTAGCTTCTAATGCTAAATGCATTGTCTCCAAAGCCGCTGTAATAGTATTCACTAAATTTACGGGCTGGATATTTAACACCATTTTCCCTTGTTGAATCCGAGAAACATCTAACAAGTCTTCAATTAATTGAATTTGTAACTTAGCATTGCGCTCAATAATTTCTAGCCCTTGCAGCAGCTTTTCTCCTTGATATTTGTACATTCTAATTAATGTTGCCCAACCCAAAATCGGGTTGAGGGGAGTACGTAATTCGTGAGAAAGTACAGCTAAAAATTCATCTTTGAGTCGGTTTGCTTTTTCCGCTTCAGCGCGTGCGGCTTGTTCTCTTGTCAGTAAATGTTCGCGTTCAACTTCTGCTTGTTTGCGCCTGGAGATGTTTCTAAAAAATATACCCAAACCATCTTCCGATGGATAAGCATGGGCTTCAAACCACTTATTATCAGCTTCGCAAAAAGCCTCAAAATGCACAGGTATACCATCATTTAAAGCTCGACGATATTCCCACTCAAAAGTTGTATTCTCAGCGCCAGGCCATTGTCGCCAAAAATTTTTACCCAAGAGTTTCTCTGAGCCTAAACCAGTAATTTTGACTGCTTGTTGATTAACATAAGTAATTTCCCACTCATGGTTGACAGCAATAAATGCATCAGTCATGCTTTCGAGAATATTAGCTAAACGTTGACGCAGGGAATGTTCGCGCTTGAGTAATGCATCTTTGTCTCGATTCGATTCTTCCAGGCGCACATTAGTTTCTACCAGTGAATCATTTAGTTGAAGGAGTTTTTCTGTGAGTGCCGCACGTGCTTGATATTCACCTAGTCTGACTCTTTCCACAGCTAATGCTATTTGACTTTTTGCCCTTTCTGTAATTGCAGTTCCTACCAGTAAGCTAACAGCACACTGCACGAATAAACTTAGTTTGTGAACGTGTAAAACTTCTGGTGGCACCGGAAACTGGGGCATTAAGATAGCATTTGGGTAGACAATGAGATAACAAAATAAAGTTACCAGTACGCAGAAAGTAGAAATTAGCATCCCACTGGTAACGCCAAAGCGACTTGCTGCCCATAAAACAGGAACAAAGCTCAAAAATGAGAGTTGTTGGAACTTAAAGCTAGTTTGATGAGTTTGGGTAACAGTGAGAATGGCGATCGCCACACACAATAAAATAATGATGCCAATTTCTAGGATGTAGCGCCGGGATTGCTGGGAGTTAAGCGCATTCAACATCGGATCTGAGGGTTCAGCATGGGGTAGCCACCCCCGAGATTGCAGGTATGGAGTTAGCACTAATAAAGCAGTCGGTGTAATAGCCATGATTCCAATAGCATTACCCAACCACCAATGAGGAATATTTTGAGCTAGGGTAGTCACCGACAGTTTTCCTACAGCTACCCAAGCGAAATTACCAACCACAGCTAAGGCAGCAGAGGCGGCTATTGGTACGCTAAATGTAAAAATTGCTGCATCTTTGAGACTATTAAATTTCAGCGAACCTTGATTGAAACGCCGATAAAGTAACCAAGCAACCAAAGGTTCGATCACATCAACCAAACTAATTAGCTGTTCCCAACCATGCAAGCCCCAAAATCTTGACATCAATAAAGATGCCACCCCTGTGAGCAAGATACCATAGGGGCCGAACCAAAAAGTGAGCGCGATCGCCACACCTGATGGCGGAAACCACAAGGATATCCCTGGCTGAATTTGGTAGATGAGGGCCATTTTATGAGCCAACACTAAGGCTAATAACCCTACAAATGTCATTACAAGCCTTCTAAACATAGGCTTAAGCCACAAATTTCCTGATTTTTATGAAAAAAGCGGGATAATCTAGAATCTTTAGATAAGAAGTTTTATATCTATAAAATATATGGAAAAGAAAGAAAAATTTAAATCTATGGTGCTTGTTTGAAAACCCATAGCGAACATTAGGAATTTTCCTTTCCTCCTTTATCTTGAATTTTTTACCTCTTATCTCAACCGTCGCTGCAACCATAAAGCCAGTAACGGTAAAGCCAGCCTATAACCCTGTTCTGCATTGTAGATCAAACCCTTGTGCTGTAGACCAGTTAAAGCACCTTGAAGGCTACCACCTCTGGAAAGTCCATGTTTTTGTATATATTCTTTACTTTGCGGTTTTTCTGTGGGATCTAAAGCTAAACATTCCAGTAAGTGTACCTGATTTGCTGGCAGTAGCATCAGTAAAGATTCAAAAATGATCGATAAATCTTTGAGCAATGCTTCAATAGCTTGCTGTACCTCTTCTTCAGTAATTAATCCATCAGAACTGCACAAAGTTTGTAGGCGGCGAATTAACGCCATTGCATCGCCTATATGCCCTTGCACCGCATCTAGGAAAAGTTGTAATGCTTGAGAACGCGAATCAAATTTGAGTCCTTGAGTATGTAAAATTTCCCTCGCCCACACTGCCAAAACATCTTTAGCTAAGGGCGGTAACTGTACAGTTTCTATAGGGTAATCAGCCTCATCTGTTTGTTGGCTTGTCTCTGCGATCGTCGCGATGAGAACGTAACTAACTTCAGATTGCGCCCTAATTTCGCCACGGAAAGTAGTTTCCCATAAATTATTTCTATCCCAAGAACGGATATGGGGAAAACTGTGCAAAATTAGCATTACCCGTTGCTTTACATCCAAAGCAATGATTTGTGGCAATGCTAGTAAAATTTCAAATGCTTGCCATAGCTGCTTTTGTCCCAGAGAAGGCAATAATTTGAGTTTACCTTCAGGATTCCAGACAAAAAACTCACTAGCATTCTCAGCAACCCAAGCTTGGACTTTTTCTGCTTGCCAAGCTTGGCTAATCGCCTCAGCTAACAATTGTATAAATCGCTGCCCATCTATAGCGCGGATACAATCTATTTCCAGCACGATCGCACCCACTTCTTGCGCTGCACCTCGCACCAAGGTTCGTCTTCCACTCCCCGGTACGCCTGTAATCAGCAAATCACCATCCCGCGCCAGCACTTCTACTATGTGCTGAAATTCCGCCGAACGTCCAATTAATTGCAAAGGAGTAGACAAATCCAAAATGTACCCGCCTTCTAAGTTCCCACCTGTAACGCCCAGCATACTAAGTTGTGTTGGTAGTGGGCAAGCGTAGAGCGTGGGGATTGGGGCGTGGGGATTGGGGACTGGGGATTAGGGCGCAGAGGAAACAGAAAGGAAATAGTTGATTCCAATTACCCATTACCAAATGACAAATGACAAATGACAAATGACAAATGACAAACAATAAATTGAAGCTAACTATGATTATTATCGAATTTTTCTAGTGTTTATCTAAATTTAACACTAAAATATCGTGCTATAAAATATATAACACTTTAAAAAAGGAAATAGTTATGGCTCCAGCTGTATCTACCATCGCTCCAGAAGATAAGCAGCTGACTATTTGGCATGGCTTGGATATTTCGGAGGCGATCGCGCGTTTGCAAAGTGATGCTGAGTATGGGTTGAGTAAGGCTACAGCACAACGTTTGTTACTTGAAGTGGGTGCAAATGAACTGGCGGCGAAGCCTGGTAAACCTTGGTGGTTAAAATTTTTGCTGCAATTTAACCAACCGTTACTGATTATTTTGTTGTGTGCGGGTTTGGTGAAGGCGGTAACTGGTAGTTTTGTCAACGCTGGGGTGATTTGGGGTGTGACGACTACTAACGCCATCATTGGGTTTATCCAAGAGTCAAAAGCTGAGAGTGCGATCGCAGCTTTAGCCAAAGCTATTACTACGGAGGCGATAGTTATCCGTGATGGTCAAAAAATTCGCATACCATCCAGTGAGTTAGTACCTGGGGATATTGTCTTACTTACTTCCGGCGATAAAGTACCAGCAGATTTACGGTTAATTCAAGTAAAAAATCTCCAAATTGATGAATCTGCTTTAACAGGGGAATCAGTTGCAGTAGAAAAAGATACTGCAATTCTCAAGCCAGATACCGCCTTAGCCGAACGGAAAAACATGGCTTATGCGGGTGGTTTTGTGACCTTTGGGCAAGGTACGGGAATTGTTGTAGCTACAGGGAATGCTACGGAAACTGGGCGTATTTCCCAACTAATGGAGCAGCATACCAATCTTTCTACACCTTTAACTAGAAAATTCGACAAATTCAGCCAAAATTGGTTGTATATGGTGCTAGGGCTAGCTACCCTCTGCTTTGTTGTGGGATTAGGTTCTCGCAGCTTTCAAGATGCTTTGGAAGCGGCGGTAGCGTTAACAGTCAGCGCCATTCCTGAAGGCTTACCAGCAGTAGTTACAGTTACACTTGCTATTGGTGTTTCCCGCATGGCGCGACGCAATGCAATTATCCGCAAATTACCCGCAGTTGAAACATTAGGTAGTGCAACTGTCATTTGTTCCGATAAAACCGGGACTTTAACAGAAAACCAAATGACAGTACAAGCCATCTATGCAGGAGGACATCAATATACTGTCACTGGTGTAGGTTACGCACCCGATGGAGAAATTCTCAACGACGAACAACCAGTAAATTTGAACCGCGATAAGGGTTTGCAAGAATGCTTAATTGCTGGCTTATTGTGCAACGATTCGCACATTAAATATAAAAATGATCGGTGGGTAGTGATGGGAGATCCCACCGAAGGCGCATTAATTGCAGCTGCAAATAAAGCTGGTTTTCATCAATCTACCTTAGCCCAGCAAATGCCTAAGCTGGATGGCATACCCTTTGAATCAGACTTTCAATACATGGCGACTTTGCACGCCACATCCCAGGGAAAAACTATATATGTCAAGGGTTCAGTGGAGGCGATTCTGCAACGCTGCACTTTGATGTTAAATACCAATGGACAACCCCGCCCTATTGATTGTGTAGAAACATTAAAACAAACTTCCATTGAACGGGAAGTGAATATTATGGCACGCCAAGGCTTGCGGGTGTTGGCGTTAGCGAAAAAGCCCGTTAGCGATAAGCAAAATACCCTAGATCATCCAGATATTGCCGATGGCTTGATATTCTTAGGCTTACAGGGAATGATCGATCCACCCCGTGAGAGTGCAATTAAAGCGGTGCAAGCCTGCCAATCAGCCGGAATTCAAGTGAAGATGATTACCGGAGATCATGCTATCACAGCTGGGGCGATCGCTCGTCGCATGGGAATTAACAACAATGGTTCAGTTCTCGCCTTCACAGGTGCAGAACTCGCACAGATGGAACCAGCAGAACTCGCCCAAGTAGCCGAAGAAGGGGTAGTCTTTGCCCGTGTCGCCCCTGAACAAAAGCTGCGTTTAGTCGAAGCCTTGCAATCCAAAGGCGAAATCGTCGCCATGACAGGAGATGGTGTCAACGATGCACCCGCCTTAAAACAAGCAGATATTGGGATTGCAATGGGAGGCGCAGGTACAGAAGTGGCTAAAGAAGCCGCAGATATGCTGCTTACCGATGATAACTTTGCTTCCATAGAAGCGGCTGTAGAAGAAGGGCGTGCAGTTTATAAAAACCTGATCAAGGCGATTTGCTTTATTTTGCCTGTCAACGGTGGGGAATCAATGACAATTTTGATTAGTACATTATTAGCTAGAGATTTACCGATTTTATCCTTACAAGTTCTCTGGCTAAATATGCTCAACTCCATCACCATGACAGTACCCTTAGCCTTTGAACCCAAAGCGCAAAATGTCATGCAACAATCACCGCGCCATCCCAACGAACCATTATTATCAGCTAGTCGCTTAAAGCGAATTTTGGCAATTTCTCTGTTTAACTGGATTGTGATATTTGGCGTATTTGAATATATCCGCCAAACCACAGGTGATTTAAATTTAGCGCGTACAATGGCGATTAACGCTTTGATTGCAGGGCGGATGTTTTACCTATTGAGCATTAGCCAATTAATCCCGAATTTGATTGCCAAAATGGACGGCACAATTCAAGAGAATGTTGATATTCCTGCTATTGCCTTCGGGATTTTAGGGGCGATTATTTTGCAGATTATCTTTGCCCATGTGCCATTGATTAATTATGTATTTGAAACAGCGCCCTTAAGTTGGCAGCAGTGGTTATTCTGCTTGGGTGTAGGTTCACCGATGATTCTTTGGGCAGCAGTTGTCAATCGTATCGATCCGCCCAATTAATAGTAGGGTGGGCAATGCCCACCTAGTTTTTTAATTGAACCACAGAGGCGCAGAGAAAAAGCTTCAATTGTCAATTTATTAGCTACTATCTGTATTGAGAGATTTATCTATAGCTAATTTCCTTAAACAATCGGCAAATTCTGCTAAAGAATCGTTTCTTTTAATTGTTTGATTAGTAACTTCTATTATTTTAGCGATTTCTGGTGATTGTGTTTCATTATATTGCAGTTCTTTTAAATTTCGAGGTTTATCTTTGAGGTTAGGATTTTTCTTAATTAATATTTCCTTAGAAAGTTCTTCAAGGTACTCTTTGGCATTTTTACCGCCTGGTGTAGCTTCTGCTATTAAATTAGTTTTACCCATTTGTTTGCGATTAGCAAAATCTACCCATTGTCGGTTAGATCTATTTTCAGGGTTTTTGGTAAAGTAGCAGCATATACCCAGACAATCAACTAAAAGCCAGGCTTCAACTTCTTGCAATATGAGAATTAATTTGACTTTACCTCCAGATGAATTAACTACTTCTTGAATTCTATTAAATAGAGAATTGCTTTCCTTCCGTCTTTGAGCTTGAGATTGTATACCATCAGCATCGAGCAGGAAAATTATTAAATCATCTTTTTTAAGATAAATATCAACTGCTTTTTTCAATCCATTTGGTTGACGTGCAGCATCATTGTAGGCTTGCTTAGTTGCATATTCAACTTTTACATCACATTCATAATATTCGACTATTTTTTTAGCAATACAGCAGACTGCATCTCTATCATAGTCAGACTCTGGAGTCCAAATCCGAACACTAGGCATATTAAGCAGCTAAAATTTCTTCTATTAAGTGACTATGATAAATTGCGCTACCTAGTCCAAAATCAGTCATCCAATCTAAAAGATCATCTCGACTTTCAACTAATTTATCTAGTAAACAAGCCTTAGTTCCTAATTGCCCTTTCTTGCTTAAAAGTATCACTGATATCTCTGAAGATATTTCTTCAGGTGAAAAGCAATCAAGTAGCTGAGAACTATGAGTTGTAAAAATTACTTGTGTTTTCTTAGAAAGTCTTTTTATAATAGTAGCAACATCTTTCAAAAGACCAGGATGAAAATTTCTTTCTGGTTCTTCAATACCAATAAGTGTAGGAATATCAGATTGGTATAATAGTATAAAATATGCTATTGTTCTTAGAGTACCATCTGACATATTTGATAAAGGTATTTCTTTGCCATCTTCTTCGAGAACTGTAATCATAGGTTCTCTTTCTTCAACTAAGTTTAGACTAATTTTCAGACAGTTTTGAAGTTCCTGACTGATTTCATGAAACTTATCTTTTTCATTAATAGCCCAATATTCAAGAATCTCCTGAGCTTTGCTTGCACTAGGATTAAGACTTGGGGTAATATTCTTGACTTGTCTGGGTTTAGAAATATTTTTAGATAATGATACGATGAGATCAGGGTATGCTCTTACACTATCAGGATCAATATCATAAAATTTCCAATCTTTAATATAGCTTGCCAATTTTTTCGTGAGTGGTTTATTACCATAATTACCCGCAGTTCTTAAAGCTAAACCATCACCATCAGAATCTGATATATATTTTTGGCTATTTTCACCATCTTCATCATTAACTGTTCCTTCTCCATTGATAATATCTATAACTTCAATTCCATTAACTATAAGATATTCTCTACTAATTAAAGGATGATTTTCCTCTAATTTAATAGCTATGTTATATTTAACTTTATTATTTGTATCATCTTCTACTACAATTTCATAACTAATCTGTTCGGTATCTAATCTTAATATTTTATCCATAAAATCTATAGGTGGTGGTGATTGGGCGAGTAGAAGACTCCTTAGAAAACGTAATGCTTCCAAAGAATTTGATTTTCCACTAGAGTTAGCCCCAACTAGAATTGTTAAATCTCTAAAATCAAGCTCAACATTTCCTAAACTTTTGAAATTATTTATTTTGGCAGTTCTAAGTTGCATATTCATAACTGTATCAATCCTTAATTTAGTTATTAAAATGTAAATTATTTAACATATAGCTTATCAAGGTTAATGTGTAATCTCTTCTATAAGATTAAATCAAAATAATACTATATTTGGATTTTGCATAATATACTTTTATATTTGTATCATTTCTTGAACTGACCAAAGCTTGATCAGAAACATTGAGAATTTATCCAATTACTAAAAGTTACCTAATTATATGGCGCGATCGCTTGGATTTGATATGATGGGTCATCCGTTAACGCACTCTGTCTTAGCAATGCTCATCTATGCGTCTATCAGCAGTACTTAATCTCCATCGATTTCTGAAATTAATCATTAATTTAGTAGTCTTAGCCACGCTGTTATTCATCTGTCAGCGAGTTTGGGCGCAAGAGTGGCGACCTGTTCGGGGTGGTATCCCTTTTGGTATCAGTGGAATCGCGCTCATTCAGCAACAAAGCAATTCCCTAGATTTTCTGATTGTCCATGACAACAAAAAGCCTAACCAAGGTCGTCTAGCAATTATTAATATTAAAGGTAAAAATCAACCGGAATATTTAGCGTTGAATTGGCCAAGTAAAGTATTACCAGAAGATTTAGAAGCTTTAACATCTATTCCGGGTACTAATAATACTTCATTTATCGCTTTAGCCAGTGCTGGTAAAGCTTATTATATTAAATTAGATGCTGATAAAAAAACTATCTCTGTTATTAAAGAATTTAATTTGCCAGCATTCCCAAAAGGCAGTAATTTTGAGGCTTTTTCTCTACAAGATATAGATGGTAAATTAGTTGCGGTTTGGGCGCATCGGGGAGAAGCTGAACAAGCAGCAACTATTTATTGGGGATTGCTGGATTTAACTAAATATCAAATGATTCCCGCAGGTTATAGCAATTTTACAGTTCCATTTCCATCTGGAAATGTTCGCCATGTTTCTGATATCAAAGTTGATTCGGCGGGAGTTGTCTTCATTAGCGCAGCTAGTGATGCTGGAGATGATGGGCCATTTCAATCGGCTGTATATGTTGCAGGTTCGTTGGGATATCGTAATAACAAATTGATATTTAGACAAAACTCACAACTTGTACCGCTTTATCGTACTAATTACCACAAAATTGAAGGGATAGAACTTGTTTCTGGTGGGAATGGTGGTGTAGTTGTTGGTACTGATGATGAAAATTTCGGTTCTGCTGTGTATGTTGTTGGTGGAGAATAAAAACCAATACAGTTCAGATAAGATACTTGTGGAAACAGTTAGCTCAATTGGGGGATTCTCCCCCAAACCCCCTCCAAAATTATTGTTTTTGTTGTCAATTTATTTTTTTAACTGAATTGCATTGGAATAAAAACTGCCGATGCAGCAGATAATTTATCTCTTTTCCTCTGCGTGCATCGGCGGTTAAAATAATCCATCTTGTAATTACGAATTACGAATTACGAATTACGAATTACGAATTATCTAAACGTTAAATCGGAACAACATCACATCGCCTTCTTTAACGATATATTCTTTGCCTTCACTTCTCACTAAACCTTTTTCTTTCGCACCATTCATCGAACCAGTTGTTACTAAATCATCATAAGCAACTGTTTCAGCGCGAATAAATCCCCGTTCAAAATCGGAGTGAATAACACCAGCCGCTTGGGGTGCAGACATTCCGGCGTGAATTGTCCAAGCACGAGTTTCTTTAGGGCCACTGGTGAAATATGTCCGCAAGCCTAACAAAGTGTAAGTAGCGCGAATTAAAGATTTTAAACCGCCTTCTTCTACTCCTAAAGATGCCAAGAAATCGGCTTTATCTTCTTCTGGTAATTCAACTAGTTCAGCTTCTACTTGAGCAGAAACTATGACGACTTGGGCATTTTCTTGGGCTGCTATTTGCCGTACTTTTTCTACAAATTCATTCCCCGTTGCTAAGTCATCTTCAGAGACATTAGCCGCGTAAATAATTGGTTTATTCGTCAGCAATCCTAGTCCTTTAATAATTTCCGCTTCTTCTTCAGTTAAACTAACTTGTCTGACTGATTTACCTTCATTTAAAGCCGCAGCTAATTTTTCTAGAACTGTGATTTCAAATTGTGCATCTTTGCTAGTCCTTGCTTGCTTGCGGGTGCGGTCAATGCGACGCTCAATTTGTGCTAAATCTGATAAACCAAGCTCTAAATTAATGATTTCAATATCCCGTGCTGGGTCAACAGAACCCGCGACGTGAATGATATCATCATTTTCAAAACAACGCACTACATGGACAATTGCATCTACTTCCCGGATGTGGGAGAGAAATTGATTACCTAGTCCCTCACCCTGGCTTGCACCTTTTACCAAACCGGCAATATCCACAAACTCAATACGCGCTGGGATAATTTGTGCTGAACCGGATATGTTAGAGAGAACATTTAAGCGCTCATCCGGTACTGCGACAACGCCGACATTGGGTTCAATGGTGCAAAAGGGGAAGTTAGCGGCTTCGGCTTTGGCGTTAGCAACTACAGCATTAAATAAAGTAGATTTTCCGACGTTGGGTAGTCCGACAATTCCGGCTCGTAGCATTTTAGATTTTAGATTTTGGCTTACATTACCAAGGATAATTTAAACCGGTTCAGGAATTGTTTGGGGAATTGGTTCGGGAACTGTTTGCGGAATGGGTGCTGGTACAGGCTGAGGAATTGGCGCAGGTACAGGTTCAGGTACTGGCCCTGGTACAGGCTGAGGAATGGTTGGCCCTGGTGAAGGTTCAGGACTGGGTAAGGGATTGGGGACTGGATTGGGAATTCCGGGTTCGGGTATAGAAATAGCTTGAGGTTTAATCATGAAAAGTCTCAATTAATTTATCCGACTTTCCCAAGCTAAATGACAATATCAGGCACTGACATCTCTCTAAATAGCTAACTCAGCGTCATCAAAAGTAACTAGTACTACTGCGCGGAATTAAAAATTCAAGCAGAAAGATTGTGTAAAAAACGTAAAAATGGCAACTGTATCGTTTTACAGATAGTCACCGTTGTTAAATATAGGAATCCGATTTGATTTCTGAAAAATTTCAGTAAGCTGTAACGTACGAAAAGTTTGACGCTGATGCGTTACGCTATCGCTAACGCATCCTACGTGAACTATGCGGAAGTCAAAAGGTGTAAAAAACGTAAAAACGGTAACTGTATCGTTTTACAGATAGTCACCGTTGTTTAATAGTCTATGTATGCAAGCAGTATAAGGGTGAGAAATAACCCACCCTAAAGATTATTTACTTTGCAGTGCTTTCAGCTGGCGCACCAATTAATTTTGCAGCATTTTCTTCGCTTTCGAGAATACCGAATTCAATCAACAATTCTTCTAGTTCTTCCATTTCAATTGGTGTAGGAATTTGAAGATTCTGGTTGTTGATGATTTTGTTAGCTAATGTGCGGTATTCGTTAGACTGGTTGCTGTCTGGAGCGTACTCGTTAACAGTCATCCGACGCAACTCAGCGTGTTGAACAATATTGTCGCGAGGTACGTAGTGAATCATTTGGGTATTCAAACGTTTTGCCAGAGTTTCAATCAATTCGATTTCTCTGTCAACGTTCCGGCTGTTACAAATCAAACCACCCAAACGCACACCACCAGTGTGTGCATATTTCAAAATACCACGAGCGATGTTGTTAGCCGCATACATCGCCATCATTTCACCGGAGGTAACGATGTAGATTTCTTGTGCTTTGTTTTCACGGATAGGCATAGCAAAACCACCGCAAACAACGTCGCCTAATACGTCGTAAGATACAAAGTCAACATCTTGGTAAGCACCGTTTTCTTCCAAGAAGTTAATAGCGGTGATGATACCACGACCAGCACAACCTACACCAGGTTCTGGGCCGCCTGACTCTACGCATTTTACACCACGAAAGCCAGTCAGCATGACTTCTTCAAGTTCCAAGTCTTCAACTGCACCACGTTCAGCAGCCAAGTGAAGAACGGTGGTTTGTGCTTTAGAGTGCAACATCAAACGAGTCGAGTCTGCTTTAGGGTCGCAACCTACAATCAGGATGCGTTGACCCATTTCTGCCATTGCTGCCAGAGTGTTTTGAGAGGTAGTAGACTTACCAATACCGCCTTTACCGTAGAAAGCTATTTGTCTGATTTTGCTATCGATAGACATGGTTGGTGTTTTCCTAGAATTAATGGGTCGATGGGAGTGAAAGGCTAACTGAGACTAAACTCTTGGTAGTTGCATATAGTTTTTGCCAAGCAACACACCAGGCAAATAATAGTAAAAGGTTGCATAGACGAAGATTTGATGTGTGTTTAAGGACTATTGCAAAGATGGCTCTTGCGTGTGAGGAGTTTCTATCAGAAAAATCTGGGCATGAGCATTCTAGATTGTTGTAACTAAACCGTCATCACTGGTTCAGACATTAAGAGTTTTGAGTTTAGCAATTTCAACCTTTGCAGGATTTTTGTCCTATACCCAACCCACCAAAATTGCAGTTTACTTTTAATGTTTGTTACAAGTTATCTATTTTGCTTATGCCATAATTGCCTGATTTTATATCCTAAAATAACGAGCGATCGCTTTTTAGTATTTCTTGCAATTATTCCTAAAAAATCACTTCATGCTATTGCTATTAATGCAGGAAAATAACTCCCCAATTACAAGGTAAGTTTCTGCATTCACAACCTTTAACACTATGGTTTAGGCAGTATATTGGTGAATTTTGACAATTTAGTTAAATTCCTAAATTTCTTGGAACGGTATCTACTCTGCTGGGAATTTTAATTTTCCTAGTAAGCAAATCTGAGAACATAGTTTCTCAAGTTAAGTAACCATTCTAAATTCTTTGGGATTGCCAGGATGTACAAAGAGTCTTTCTCCCTAGACTCTAAGAGGAATTGGTTCTGGCTATTTAACTAACTAGCATAGCCAAAGATTACTTGGCTATTACCTAAGCAAGCTATGATTGACTTCAAGCCATTACTAAGGTGATTATCTTGATGTTCTGGCTTTTATAATCGTTACTAAAAAACATAACGATATTGAAGCGGACTTACCAGAGCAAAAGGACTTTATCGAGTTACCTCAATATTGTCTTGAAGTCTTTTTGCATTCTTACTTTTTGATTCCTGTTTTTACATTAGCATAGATTTACTAATTTATTTTTCATAAGTCAAATTATTTTCCAATTTTTCAATTATTGCTCATGTCTAACTAATTTATAGTTTATTAACTTTATTTCTAGATATAAGGTATTAATTCTAGCAATTTTTATTAGGGAAAGGGTTTAGTATCGCGCGCGCTTAAATTGAGAGTTAGATGAGAGATGAGTTATATAAAATACATCATCTATACAGAGCCTATATAGTGCTGTTTCGCGATATTTCATTTAAAATCAAGCTAGAAGACAAAAACTGACATTTGTAAAATATATAACTCAGACTTTAGAGATATATTCTATAGATTAATGGAATATCGTGTTAATCTTGAAGATGAGAATAAAATGGTACAAAAATTTTGTTTTTATTAATCGCAAGCTTTTACTCTTGGTTATTGACAGGTTTGTCTGTTAGTTCACTGCGCCAGCGATTTCAATAATTAGATTAGATTGCCATAGTCATAAATTTGCTATCCCTCCAATCTGGAAGAGAAAGAAATTCAAGATTATTCTTCCTGCATCCTTTAGTGTCATATATTTATGGAATCTAAAAAATACAAAATTGAATACAAGTTTCATTCCATTCACATTGAAGAGGAATCATTAAGCAGAAAAGCTTATTACTATAAAATTTTTGGAGAATTATGTCATAATGGCGGATTCGTCAATTCCATTGCTGAGGCTGAAAAGGAAGCAAAAGCAAAGATTGACGAAAAATTTCATCTTATAGAAAATAAAGCTGCATTGCACAGATATTGTGTAATGCGTGATTTTGAAAGTTTTGTGGAATTGCTCAACCAACAAGAAATATCGAAAGAGGTAGCTTATCAAGTAGCTTCTCAACTTGCTTTAGCTTCAACGCTAAAGTCTTTTACCAAGGAATCTACAGGTATTGATACTAATAGCTCAGTAGATATTAATAGAGATGCAAGTGCAGAAAACTTGCAGTAGTTAATCAATTATGGTTGTGTTGGAAGGTAGCCACTAAAATGCTGGCTCCATCACCTTTCCTTTTGTGAGAAGACAAGCTTCTAAAGTCCATAAGTTATTACATAACGCAAAATTTGGCACTTTTAATTCAAATGGATGGGGTGGCGGTTGTAATAGCGAAGGTGCAACTTGATTCTGGGCTTCAACTAAGCTAACTATCCAAGGAAGAAAATCTAAAATTTCTGTGGGTAAGATAGTTAACTCAAATTCCCATAGGAGATTTAGCCCTCGAGATTTTTGCCATTTTTTAGCCATCATAAATTGAAGAGCGCTTTTATTAATAGCCAACCGCAGAATGAATGGGCGTAATGGGTTAATTTCATCTGGTGCTGTATAAGCGTAGATGTTTACATAATTTAGTTGTTCTCTGTTATCTATCCAAGATGCGATGGGAGAGTTACTACTATAAGATGTACTACTTATTTTCACTGGAGTTTTCATAGCAGCAGCGAAAAGAGAGTAGAATTCACTCCTAAGTTCGCTAACAATGTGTTTGGCTTCTGGGTTCATAGTTACTACACTTAATTATTGTGTAGATGGGATATCTAGAAGAATTTTTAGGGGTAAGAAAATTATGCTTAGTAACTCCCAAAAGGATGGGAGAACTAAAAATTACCTGCAAAACAAGCTAGAGAAGCTGAGAGACAGCACTGCTAAATTTCTCGTAAGGAGAAACTCCAACAATAGTTTCTAATAATTCACCGTTTTTGAAAATTAAAACTGCTGGAATACTGCGAAGACCAAATTTTTTTAACAATGGTTTGTTGTTATCCACATCTACCTTAACGACTTTTGCACTATCTTTGTATTCTTGGGCAAGTTGCTCCATTAAGGGGGCAACCAGACGACAAGGGCCACACCAAGTAGCAGTAAAGTCAACTACAAGAATGTTTTCTTCACTTAAAAGAGTTTCAAATTCACTTTCTTGGATATAAGCAACTAAATCAGTATCTGTAGACATTTTGGAATTCCTCAATATTAAACTAAAAGTTCAAAAACAGTTTTTAGCGACATTATGTCAATGAATATTTAATATTTTACCTACAAAGCGATACAAAAATTTTCTTTATAAAAGGCTAATAATTTATTGCACAAGGTAATAGACTGCTGGGAAAAGGTTAAAGGGGAAAGGGGAAAGGGTAGATACAAAATCTGTCCTTCTTCCTCCTTTTCCTGACTTTTGCAAGAAGTTTAATGACTTCTTGTTTGATTTCAAAGTCAAAATTGTATAAAAAAAGGCTCAGGCATTTCTGCTTGAGCCACTAATACATCAAGTGAATTAATTGATCTAACGAGTTAGGTCAAGTAGCTAAATTAGTGAGGCTTAGTAACGGTTACGTCCACCGTAATTACCACGGTTACCACCGCCACCACCAAATGAGCCGCCTCTTTCTTCTCTGGGTTTAGCCTTATTGACTTTTAAGTCTCTTCCCATCCACTCAGCGCCATCAAGAGCTTCAATAGCAGCATTTTCTTCTGCATCTGTACCCATTTCAACAAAGCCAAAGCCGCGTAAACGGCCTGTTTCTCTATCTGTAGGTAGCTGAACGCGCTTTACAGAACCATATTCTGCAAACACTGCATTTAGGGTAGCTTCAGTAACTTCGTAAGAAAGATTGCCTACATAAACTGACATAGATTGTCTCCGAAATTGTAAATATGTAGAGATTTAAATTTCGGAGAAAAGTTTGTAAATACCAAAAACAAAAAGCCTGTCAATACTAAAAACAAAAGCTGTTAACCGAATTAATTCTCATCTCCTATTATGGCATAGAAATTTCCTTTTAGGTGAAAGATGGAAAAAATAATATTAGCTAACTAATTCCACTAAAGCTTCTCGCTGAAACCTGACTACGCATGAGACTAAGCAGCCGCGATAATGTCCACTGGTAAATACTGAGAGTGTGACATTAGTCTGACCTTGATCTAATATTTCTTTCACCTTACACATTTGCCGTTTGTTTTTACAGTATGCAAATATGCGATCGCCTGCTTTGACATCCAATGCTTTAATTTTCAATTTCTACTCGCTTATACAAATTTTCATCTCAACCATAGTATTTATGGGGATGTTTTTGACCCGATTTTGGTGGGACTTTCTTTTGGTTTCTATGTAAGCACAACAATAATTAAAATATTTCAGCGTAATATATACACTCAGACAAGCTTAAGCTGCGTCTACGACAGTCTTAGCTCTATTAACTTTCAGGCTATAACCCATCCATTCAGTACCTTGTAATCCATTAATCGCTGCTACTTCGTCGCTGTCTTTGTCCATTTGAACAATGGCAAAACCTCGCTTCTCGCCTGATTTTTGCTTGGTAGATACTAGTATTCTTTTTACAGACCCATACATTAAAAAGACTTGTCTGATATCCTCATCTTCAATTTCATGGGATAGATTACCAATATAAACTGACATAGAATATCTCCGAACTAACAGAATGTAGAGATTTAGATTTGGAGAGGTATCTCTATAGTCACTTGACCAAAAATATTTCTCAATAATTTAATAGTAACATGGTTTTAAATTTTAAACACATTCAAATCAGTACAAGCTTGAGCAGCTTGATTTTTAGCTTAAAATTTCATCAAGAGCCTAAACTAGGGTAATTGACCAAAATAATAAATATTTTTTGTAAGAAAATGCAACTGATAAGGCAATTAGTGAGTGAAATGTACAACTTATGCAATTGTTGCGTAATTATGTATTTTTGAGGTGGAAGTTTAACTATAAACAGCAGCAATTTGTAGTTGAAACCACAATTCTTGTTTCCACTTCAAAGTTAAAATTTCTGGGTCGTTAATGCCCAAGGCTTTTAAGCAATTAGTGATATCTTTTTTGCTTAATGAGTTTGGGTCTAGTTCTGAAGCTACAAACCGAGCAAAGCTGGGTGAGATAAATGTAGGTATTTGTACATTCATTGTTATCTTTCCGAATTAAATACTGTGTAGAGAGTTAGTTCCGGAAAGGTGTTATGGGCTGATTCACATAGCCGAAAATATTTCTCGTTGCTCTAAACATAACACTTGCATCTGTGATGAGATTGATGAAACTTTACAAGTGCTGATCACCACAAGTAAATATCTTTGTAAGCTATACAGCTAAGTGATTATGGCTTTTGATTTAACCTAAAAAATTTAATTATTATCTGGAGTAGTTTCAATCATAGCCATAGAAGGTAATACAAATTTAACGGTATTATTTGGTTTGAGGGTGTACTACAGATAATACTAAAAAGTTTCTTCTTGATATATCTTTGTATTTCTTTATATATTTCTTGAGATTTGACAGTTTATTTACATCTATAAAGAATGCGATCGCATCCCCACACTCTCACATTTTCTCTTCCCCTTAGTTCAAGTCATGCTGCAAAATGCGATCGCACTACTTCCCCTAAAACTCTCTGCTTTTTCATCCCCGTGAGGGGTAATTGATTGAAAACACAAATTTTCGGAGCGGTGGTATACGCAGTTGAAACTGTTTCCATCCCCGTGAGGGGTAATTGATTGAAAACTGTGAGTGTTAAAGGCTTTAACGCCTTTGCAAGCTTTGAGTTTCCATCCCCGTGAGGGGTAATTGATTGAAAACAAAAAGACCTTGAGGCCCAGAAAGCTGCTATCGAACAACAGTTTCCATCCCCGTGAGGGGTAATTGATTGAAAACTGCATATGCACAAGCGTGGAGCAGCAATTCAACTTTGTTTCCATCCCCGTGAGGGGTAATTGATTGAAAACGGAATATTCTATTTCGCTTTCCTAAGCAGTGTAGAATTGTTTCCATCCCCGGGAGGGGTAATTGATTGAAAACTCTTTGAAAAATTTGCAGAGGAGTTTACGTTTATGTTTCCATCCCCGGGAGGGGTAATTGATTGAAAACATTTAAGTAGAGTATTGTTTACTGCAAAAGCAATAATGTTTCCATCCCCGGGAGGGGTAATTGATTGAAAACCTTATATGGCTAATTCTATTTTTGCTTTTCGGATTGTTTCCATCCCCGGGAGGGGTAATTGATTGAAAACAAAAATCCTTTACACTCTTATAGGTTCCGTAGGAACTAGTTTCCATCCCCGGGAGGGGTAATTGATTGAAAACAGTTAATTCAGCCAATCTGCAAACTGGTAAGGAAATGTTTCCATCCCCGGGAGGGGTAATTGATTGAAAACCCTAACCTTGTAGAGAGCTTACTGAATAAGGCTTACAGAACCGTAAAACTGAGAGGGGTATGTTTCACCTGTCAACAAGCCACATTTATTGACAATATGGACAGCCTTCAAGTAACTCAAACCCTTATAGAGTAAGTCATCTGAGGGGGTCTACGCAAGAATCAGCATTTGAGCTTTTGCACGACCCCCTCAGGTTACATTTTTTAACACAATGGCTGAAGGAAACTAACCATGAGGTTACAAGCCAAAGATATATATTTATTGAATTTTCAAGGTGCAGCGATTGGTATAAATAGTAGCATAGCCAATTCTGCAAGGCAATCTCTGCCTCACAGCAATTTAATCAGCAAAAGCAAGTATTGCTTTCTTCAAATCTCCTTTTGCTTTCTCAAAAGCTGCTTTGGTTTTCTCATTTCAGTGTATTTAGCAAGCCAAAGCAGATATTGCTTTCTCAAAAGCTGCTTTTGCTTTCTCATTTCAGTGTATTTAGCAAGCCAAAGCAGATATTGCTTTCTCAAAAGCTGCTTTTGCTTTCTCATTTCGGTGTATTTAGCAAGCCAAAGCAAATATTGTTTTCTCAAAAGTTACTTTGGTTGATTAATTTGGGTAATTTCTTTGAAAAATCGTAGTATTACTATGTAGCTAAATTTATTTGAGATTTGCCAAAATTCTCTCAGGCTGATCGATAGGAAATTTTTTAAGGTAAATAAGATTAAATCAGTTAATAATTCCACGGTAAACGGTCAAAAACCCGATGAAGTAATTCTGCAATCAAGCCTGTATTTTTACTTAATTGTTAACTGAGAACAAAATTAGAAGGTGCATCTTAAATATGGCTAGAAGACAAAGAACTTCCGATGTGTTAATTAAAGCAGTGCGTCGTGCGGCTGGCATTAAATCAATTGATCCACATTTAGATGCAGGTAATGGATTGACTTTATTTGCCTATTCCAACCACATTGAGACAATGCGAGATCAAGAAAATGCCTACAACAGTGCGCTTGCTAATTTGGATAGGTTGTATACTGAAATGCTGGCAACCGAGCGTCAGCTAGCAGATATGACAGAACATATGCTGATGGGTGTTGCAACTAAATATGGCAAAAGCAGTGTAGAGTATGGTATGGCGGGAGGAGTTCCGAAAAACCAACGCCGCAAGGGACTGCGAGGCGAATCTTCAATTGAGCCTACTGGGGAAGAAGCAATCATAGCCAGTGTGAATGGCAATGGCAAGGTTAAAAGTCACTCAGTTTAGCGAGATTTAGATCCCCGAATTTTTCAAAAAGTCGGGGATCTGGGCAATAGCAAGGCATTGGTGTCAACTTAACGTGAAATCCGCTTAGTTGCAAGGTTTCGCCCTCACCCCCAGCCCCTCTCCCACCAGGAGAGGGGAGCAAGAGATTTAGTTCCCCTTCTCCTGCGGGAGAAGGGGTTAGGGGATGAGGGCGCGAGGTATTTGTACAACACTCGCCGTATATAGCTTTTAGCTTAAGTTGACACCAATGGGCACCAGTAAGATATTTGATATGCCAAAAGATTGAGGATGCCGTGCCCTTATAAAGAATTTATCTGTCGCCAACATTATTTGAATTGGTATAAGTTTTTTGGGGAAAAGGTGAAGGATTAAAGGTTTTTTCTTTCCCTTACCCTTTCCCTTTCCCCCTTCCCCTTTAACCGAATACAAAATACTTAATCACGACGCATAGCGAGTAATTCTTGGGGAGAAGCTAAGAGTTTAATTTTGGCTTCAATAATTTGGCGTTGTTGGTTGAGAATAAATAACCAAGTAACGTTAACACCACACCAGGATGTAAAGGCTTTTCCTGCTACCTGAACTTGAATTTGCTCGTTTGGCAAACTCTCAATAATTCCTTGGTGCGGTTGGGCTTTAATACCTTGAGCTTCTTGTTTTAAATAAGTTGCGATCGCATCTGTCCCCACAAAACCAGATTCAAAGGGTGGATACATAATACCATCCTCAGCAAATAAGGCAGATGTTGCCGCAAAATCTCCAGCATTCAAAGCTTCAAAGTAACGTAGAATAGTCGGTTCTGTAATTCCCTCAATCGATAATTCTCTTGTGTCTGTTTTCCTGTTAAATTCAGCAGTAGTCATAAAATTACTTTTTTGAGGCTAGCTAAACATCAATATTCATGGCAAACACAGTCAAATAAAAGCTGCTATCGGTATATATTGCTTTGTTATGATTAAGTCGTTCTCTGGATAGAGGCAAAATTTAAATAAGAGAAATGAATAGCTCTAGCATAACCACCAGTGATGTAGTAAAGAAAAAAGCGCAGGAGTTGGGATTTCACAAAGTCGGAATTGCGGCTGTGGATGGGGTAGATGAAACAGCAGCACAGCGTTTGCAAGCATGGCTAGCACTGGGTTATAACGCCGAAATGGCATGGATGGCTAACCCCAAGCGTCAGGATATCCACTTGATAATGCCAGAAGCGCGATCGCTAATTTGTGTAGCGCTCAATTACTACACACCACATCAACGTCCCGAAGGTAAGGAATACGGTAATATTTCTCGTTACGGCTGGGGACGAGATTATCACAAGGTGATGCATAAGAAACTTAAAGCACTAAATAATTGGGTACAATCACTGAGTGAAAATATCCAGGCGCGTTATTATGCAGATACAGGCCCCGTACAAGACAAATTATGGGCGCAAAAATCTGGTATTGGCTGGATTGCCAAAAACGGCAATGTAATTACCAGGGAATATGGTTCTTGGGTCTTTTTAGGAGAGATTATCACCAATTTGGAACTAGAGTGCGATCGCCCAGCTACAGAACATTGTGGTACCTGTACGCGCTGTTTAGAAGCTTGCCCTACTAGTGCAATCACACAACCCTATGTAGTAGATGCTAATCGCTGCATTGCGTATCATACAATTGAAAATCGGGCAGAACAATTACCCCCAAACGTTAAACCCCACTTACAAGGCTGGGTTGCAGGGTGTGATATCTGCCAAGATGTATGTCCGTGGAATCAACGTTTTGCAAAAAGCACAGATGTGGAACAATTTAATCCTTATCCTGGGAATCTGGCACCGAAGCTGCTAGAATTAGCAGAAATCTCAGAAGAGGAGTGGGAGCGACAATTTACAGCCTCAGCCTTGCGACGGATTAAACCAGAAATGTTGAGACGTAATGCCCGTGCTAATCTAGACGCATCTAGGCAACAGAATGACGCAGACAGTGATTATTTTTGATTTTGATGGCACGATTGCAGATACAGTAGACGCTCTTGTCAGCATTGCTAATCGTTTGGCTGTAGAATTTGGCTATGTCCCAATTACCCAGCAGGAGCTAGCACTCCTGAAAAATTTAACATCAAGGGAAATTATTAAATACTCAGGTATCTCTGTATTTAAAATCCCTTTTTTAGTAAAGAAAGTTAAAGGAGAGTTAAAAGACAAAATTCACGAGTTTCAACCAATTCCCGGAATCAAAGAAGCCTTAATAGAACTCAAGGCTGAAGGTTATAGTTTGGGAATTATTACTTCTAACTCTAAAGATAATGTCAATGAATTTCTCAAAATTAATGAGTTAGATAATTTATTCGATTTTATCTACTCAGGGGTCACAATTTTTGGCAAAAAGACGATTATCAATAATGTCTTAAAGCAAAGGCAACTAAAACCGCAACAAGTGATTTATGTTGGTGACGAAACTAGAGATATAGAAGCTTCAAAGAAAGCAAATATTCAAGTAATTGCCGTAACTTGGGGTTTTAATTCCCCAGAAATATTAGCAAAACAAAAACCAGATTTTTTAATTCACCATCCTAGTGAATTGTTGACGGTAGTAAATAGGAAAAATTCGTAATTCGTAGTTACAGCTGTTACCACCTCATTGAAAACATCACACAGCAGATTGCAAAGTGTGATGTTCATGTAATTTTAGGTAACATGGCTGTACCCTAACGAAATACACTGTATATTCGTAATTACATTCTGTAAATTACACTAACCATCATAGTGCCACCCTCATAGACAATACTGCTCGGTTAAGGATTGTCAACTCTTAATTTGGTTGGGGGAAAAGGTGAAAGGGTAAGGGTTAAAGGTCTTTTCTTGTCCCTTTCCCCTTAACCTTTTCCCCCTTAACCGACAAGTATTGCCCTCATAGATCGAGTGTTCTAATATTTGTAATTACGAATTACTAACTACGAATTACGAATTACGAATTATCAACTTTTTGCTTCACCCTTTTCCAAAGCTTTTTTTACTAAATCATCATCAATACTAGCTACACCTTCATTTCTAGAACCTGCAACATCCTTAGCCATGTCTGCAAAATCATCAGGATTACCAGTTGCTTGGGTTTCGAGTCTAGTTTCTTCTGGTTTGGAAACTTCATATTTAGGCGCTGTTGCTGCTTCAGCGGCTTTCGCACCTTCACCTGTGCGATCAATCTCACTGACACTCAGTTTTTGTGCAGCAGCGTAATCAGCTTCAAAATCTACTTGAGGCGCTTTTTCTTCACCAGCCGCTATGTTTTCTGCTGCTAACTGTGCGTCATGGGTAGGTGCTTCGCTGACATTGGGCTTGATTTCATCAGGCATAATTGACTCCTAGGTATTTTTTCGCTTGCTGTGGTCATCCTATCAAAGCAATCTATAAAATCATTGGCACCTTAGGAGATATTTTTACCTCTATTAGAAGATAGATAAAAACTGCAAATTGCTATAAATAAATCTCTTTCTTGTGGAAGTCGATTCTGATTATTAAATTCTGTTAACCCTTAATTTGATATGTTAAATTGCCTTGGAGATAAATAATGACTGCTAGCCAAAATCACAGCGTTCCTCAAGCTTTAACTAATGAAACTCAAAAAGTTGTAGAAGCTTTTAATAAATTGGATACCGATGCAAAATTAGCATGGTTTTATTTTGTTTATGAAAAGATGGGAGATTCAATTACTCCAGCCGCACCTGCTGCTGCAGAACCCAATTTAGCACCAATTTTATTAGGAGATTATTTAGATTTATCTGATGAAGAACAATTAACAATTATGCGCCAAATTGTTAATTGCGAAGATAGCGATTATTCTCGTGCCTATGGTGCTTTAAAAGAAAATAATCAGCTATTAGTTTGGTATGCTTGGGCTGTAGCAATGGGAGATAAAGTAGTTGATCTACCAGATAATTACGAAACTACAGATACAATGGACAATTTACTTTCTCAAATCGAAGGATTAGAGTTTGAGCAACAAATGTCTGTGATGCGAACCATTGTAGGAAACATGGGCTACAGTGATGTCAAACCTGTAGAAACCCAAGCACAAACTGGAAAAACCCCAAGTTTATAAGCTTCATTTAATTTGGGGAAAAGGTGAAAGGGTAAGGGTTAAAGGTTTTTCTTACCCCTTTTCCCCTTCCCCTTTTTTGCTTTCCCTTTTCCCCTTAACCGACAAGTATTGAGTTGCTAAGAGGATGTTTGAAAAGTCTGTAGTAGTGTATCAAATATTTTTTACCCCACCCTAGCCCTCCCCTTAGAAAGGGGAGGGAACTGGATTTTCCGGTCTCCCCCCTTGACAAGGGGGGATTAAGGGGGGTAACAGTGCAATTAAAATCACAGGGAAAAACTTTTCAAACAACCTCTAAGACACCGCCATCTGGTTTAAATCTGCTGGGGTGAGGTGAGAGTGAATAACCTCACCATCACGAAACCAAACTATGCGCGCAGTTTGACGCGCTACCTCTGGTTCGTGGGTAACCATAACAACTGTAATTCCACTGGCGTTTAACTCGCTAAAGATATCCATAACTTCTTGGGTAGTGCGAGAATCGAGTGCGCCAGTGGGTTCATCCGCTAACAGCACCACAGGACGGTTGACAATAGCACGGGCGATCGCTACTCTTTGTTGTTGTCCGCCTGATAGTTGCGTGGGCTTGTTAGAAAGACGCTTTTCTAAGCCAACTCTAATCAAAGCTTCCGTAGCGCGATCGCGTCTTTCTTTCGCATCAACTCCCGCATAAGCCATTGGTAACATCACATTTTCTAAGGCTGTTAGTTGGGGTAATAAATGAAATTGTTGGAAGACAAACCCTAGTTTAATATTGCGAATATGCGCCAATGCTTTATCATTCATTTGCGCCACATCGACGTTATCTAAATAGTAGCTCCCAGAAGTAGGGCAATCCAGACAGCCGATGATATTCATAGCTGTAGATTTACCGGAACCAGAAGGCCCCATAATTGAACAATATTCACCTTCATCGATAGCCAAATTCACATTATTAAGTGCTTTGACTTCTGTTTCACCGCTACCGTAAACTTTAAAGATATTTTCTAATCTAATAATTGGGAATTTGTTATTTGTCATTTCTTATTTGTTATTTTTCTCTAATTTTGATTTTTTATAACCTCTTTATTCAGCAAGTTGAGTAACTTGCTCTGTTGTTATTCAGAGGGTAATACCAAACACATCTAATTACATATTAAACTTTCTCAATCTTTTGTGGGGTGAGAATCTTGCCCGCCCAGATGAGACAACTTAAACGGTGATTAATGTATCTACATCTGTCTGACAGTGTAAGTATTGTTTCTATCTTTTGTAGGATTATGCCTCTAGAATCATTCGTTAAGTTATGTGGAGTAACTGCAAGAAATTTTTCTTAGTAATTGCAAAAGCTAAGAAAATTCGCCTAATTTGGAGTTTTTATGACCTACACAGTTGACGAAACCACAAGACCAGCTTTAGAAAGATTTCAACGCTTTGATGTAGATACTCAACTCGCTTTACTTTGGTACGGTTACCTAGATTTGAAACCTCAGCTCAACCCAGCGCCTCCTAACAGCGTTGATACTCCTGCAAGAGCTGTTTTCGATCACATACAAGACTTGTCTCAACAAGAGCAATTGCAAGCACAACGCGACCTAATTAAGGGTGGTAGTGGTGAAATTAACCGTGGTTACAACGCGCTCAGTCCTAATGCCAAACTAGAGGTTTGGTTGCTGTTAGCACAAGGAATGGAAAATGGAACCATCATCCCAATGCCTTCTGATTATCAGCTTCCTAATGGCACAGAGGAATTTACAGCACAAGTTAAAAAGCTAGAGTTTGATCAAAGATTGAATTTTATGCTTACTGCTGTGCAAGCAATGGGTTAATCTATTTCTTAATTAGGAATTTAGGTGCGTTATTACGAAGAGAACGTACCTAAATTCTGAATTAATGAAACCTGGCAACGGGATTAAAACAACACTAAGAAGTTGGCATTGCGATCGCAATTTAAATCATCTTGGCGACAGTATATTATTCTTAAGGGCACGCTACTGTCATGCCCTTACAGTTTTAGGAAAATGTTAAGGGTTAAAAGTTTCTTTCCCTTTTCCCATTCCCCTTTTTTCCCTTAACCGACCTTTCTTTCCGGTTCCCTCACTCCGTTTACTTGACTTAAATTGCTGCTTGAATAACTTCGCTAATAGTTTTACCAACTAATGCATTATCCCAGTAGCTTCCATGAGCTTCACCACCCCAAATGAGTGGGATTAATCTTTGGCTAAAAGGACGGTTAAAAATATTACCCTTGTCTGTAATTACATCCTGAGTATTCACATAATCAGTGCTACCGTCTAAAAGCATTGACATCACGCCTTCTAATGGGTAAGCAATGGGATCGCCAGGATGAGAAAAATTACGCCAATTTAGCGGCTTTTTTCGCAAATTATAGAGATTTTGTAAAAATCTTCGCAGATCGGGTGTTAAATCGTGGGTGCTGACTCCGTTAACATTACCACTAATATTCAACAGACTGAACAGTGCTAATGGTGAACCCATTGTATGGATACTAGCTAGGGGGATTCCAGTTTGAGGATTGGGATCTAAACCAAACAGGACATTACGCAGATCCTTAACCAGTTTGATTGTCTCATCTTCTAGGTCGTGAGATTCCCACCGACGAGCAAAGAGGATGTCAAATAAAATTACTGTTCCCCAACTATGAGTGATGACATGGAGGCGATCGCTAGTATTAGCACCTTGTAGTACACTAAAAGCCTCTGACTTGAATCTTTGTACTACCTGGGTACCAACATGGCGGCTTAAGTAAAGTGCAGCATCACCAACAAATTCAAGAATCTGTTCTGTGCGAAAATCTCTAAACCAAAAGTCGTTCCATTTGGGAGAATCTTTGATATTAGTGACTAATTCCCTTTGTGCAGCCAAATTCAGATCTCCCCAGAAAAAATAAATCGGCTTCACAACTCTAGACTTATCGTTGATAGAATTTTGAATGCGATTCAGCAAGATATTGCATAATTTCTCAAATGTTGGTCTTTCATGAGTTTTGACACCGTGGACGAAGAGAACATAATCTGTAGGCATCTTAGTGGCCTCTCAATGACTTCATATCTCAAATCCAAAGTGTAAACGCAATAATTCGGATGCGATCGCAAACGATCACAAAACTTGAAAAGACGCAATCCACTGGCTTGAAAATAGGGGTGTTTCCGCTAGTGCATAGATAAGAGAGATTTCATCCAATACAGTTCAGTTAAGAAAATTAATTGATCACAAAACCAAAAAACTACTTACTCAACAAAAAAACCGAACAATAATTTTGGAGGGGGTTTGGGGGACGCAACCGTCACCCAATCGGGGGTTTGGGGGAGAATCCCCCAATTGATCTGGCTTTTTTAATTAAGTGACAAATCAATCACTAATGAGCTTAACCCAAGCGTATTGAAATTTAATCGTGATTAGCTAGCTGGAAATATCCCTTTAAAAACAACAACACCCAAACTCCTACTAACTGAACACTTTCCTCTAATTATGTAACATAGCCAGGGATGTACTACGATTTCATCACTTTAGTGAAAAAGTTATGATAACCAGTGACAGCGCCCCCTGAATTCAAATATTTGAGGAAATATCAGGTTTTTTGTTGGGTGTTGCTATTTTTTTGACGAGACAGATGTAAATTAAACAGCGTTTTTACCTCTTAATTTAACTTCAAATGCAGCTGTTATATCTGCCAGGGAAGCTTAGTAGCTTCATTTATTAGATTACCACCTGGAAAGTGCTAGATAATTTTTGGTCATTAAAGTTTACTTGTAACACTCATAGATATTAACGAAATATTAAGTGTTTTGGGGAAACCTCTAATAGTAAAGTCTTCATTGTTTTAGCTGAATGAGTAATAACTCATGAATTGTTTAAGTTATAAAAAATAGGTTTAATTTGCCATCTTTCACAGTTGAGTTTTATAGAATTGGCGCTATGATTGTTAACTTTGCATAAGGGATTAAGAGGTAACTCTATCCACAACTCTGTACCTTTACCTTCTTCTGATACACACTCTATAATGCCACCATGTTTTTCTACAATAATTTGGTAACTGATAGCGAGTCCTAAACCTGTACCTTTGCCTACAGGCTTAGTTGTGAAAAATGGGTCATAAATCCGCTTTTTAACCTCTTCTGTCATACCTGTACCATTATCGGCAATCCGAATCAAGATAAAGGATTGATCGGCGGAAACTCTAGTGGAAATACAAATTGAGGGGATGAGAGATTGATCGTGTTTAACTTGTGTTTCTAAAGCATCAATAGCATTAGTGAACAAATTCATGAATACCTGGTTCATTTGTCCGGCATAACATTTCACTAATGGTAATTCGCCATAGTCTTTCATCAACTTCACGCCTGGGAAATTGATATTGGATTTGAGCCGATGTTGGAGTATCAATAAAGTGTTGTCAATTCCTTCGTGTAAATCAACAGGCTTAAATTCTGCTTCATCTAAACGAGAGAAATTGCGTAAAGACAGCACTATAGAGTAGATTCTCTCAGCTCCTACTTGCATAGAGGAGATAATTTTGGGCAAATCCTCTGCCACAAACCCGACATCAATCGTTTTTTCTGCTAAACGAATTTCACTATCTGGTTGGGGATAATGTGATTGATAGAGATATAAAAGCTGTAGTAATTGTTGGGTGTAGTCATTGGCGTAAGTGAGGTTACCGTAAATAAAGTTAACAGGGTTGTTAATTTCATGGGCTACCCCTGCAACTAACTGTCCCAAACTAGACATTTTTTCGGTTTGAATCAATTGTGTTTGTGTATGTTGCAGTTGTTGTAGAGTCCGCTCTAACTGTTCTGCTTTAGCCTTAGCCTGGTTTTCAGCAGCATGACTTTGTTCGTAGAGTTGTGCTTGCTGAATTGCGATCGCAGCCTGATCTGCTAGTTGTAGGATTAACTGAATTTCTGCATCTTGCCAATTTCGGGGTGCATTACATTGATGAGCAATTAGTAAACCCCATAGTTGCGTACCCATTTTGATGGGAATAATTAAGTTGGCTTGTACTTGCAGATTCTCCAAGAACTCCCGATGACAATCACTCAAACCTGCGGTTGCAACATCATTAATTGCCCGTACTCTTCCCTGATTGTAAAGACGAGCATACTCATCAGGAAAACATTCTTGAGGGGCTGTGGTTCCCAAAGCTGATGCGTAGTTACCATGAATCTCTTCTACAATCACATAACCATCAGACTCACTGAATATTTTGTAAATTAACGCCCGATCGGAATTGAGTAGCGATCGCACTTCCCTGACAATGGTTTGCAGGGTAATATTTAAATCTAATGAACTGCGTATTTGCTCGGTGATTTGCTTGATGATTTTGGTAAAATGCAGGGATTTCTTGATTTCAGCAGTTTGTTCTTTTACCCGCTGTTCTAAGTTACTATTGAGGCCTTGCACTTCTTGATACATTTGCTGCTGGTGAATAGCCATTGAGAAGTGATAAGACAAGGCTTGTCCGAGAAATATATCTCCTGGTTTCCATTCTGGCGCTTGTCCTTTCCTTTCTTCTCGCCAAACCTCAAAGGACAGTTGGGGTAGTTGTTGACGCTGATTTTGCTCGCAGCGTCCCGCCCACAAGATTTCAGTATCAAATTCTGGGCGAAAAATGGTTAACACACCAATAAAATTTAGCCGGTAATGTAGAGGAATTACCAATAATCCGCGAATTGGAGTAGCTTTGAAGGCTAAGGCTAAAACTCGGAAATTGGGTTCTTTATAAAGGTCGGAAATTGCCCACACCTGACTGGGTTTGGATTGAGCTATCCAGTTTTGCCATACGGGATGCTGCTCAATGACACTATTTTCTAACTCGTAAGGTAATTTCGGTTGTTCGCCCCAGGTGTAAAGTTCTCCACTCTGTTCGATGTAAAGCCTACCACCGATACCACCAAAAGCATTAATAGTTGCCTTGAGAGCCTGTTGCAATTGAATTGTCGGTAGTTGATGTAACAGGATACTGATTTGGTTAATAATCCCTTCTTGTTGTCGCTGAAAACGGGTTTCGCTAAGTAGATTGCTTTGAGCGATCGCAATTTCTACTTGATCGCTAACCTGTTGTATGACTTTCAGTTCCCACTCGGAAATAGTTCGTGGTTGGCTGTGGTGTGATACCAACAATCCCCATAGTTCTGGCTTTGCTGATTTCTCTGTAAGATTGCGATGTAATATTGGCACTACCAACGAAGCCTGTACACCCATAGCGGTTAAGTATTGAATATGACATGGGTCTACCTGTCGATAGTAGATATCCTCTGTTTGTTGGTATGGGTCGCTGGTTGATAAATATAAGGGCGATAAGCCGACTTGTCCTGTAGATACATCCACAATAGCCCGTTGTCGCACGGCTATAAACATCTCTCTGGCGTACCGTGGGATATCATTAGCAGGGAAGTGTAGTCCTAAAAGAGATGGTAAACGCTGTTCGTGGATCGCTTCCGCAATCACTTCGCCACTCTCATCTGCATCAAAGCGATAGACCATTACCCGGTCTGTACCTAAAAATGACCGCACCTCGGCAACGGTAGCTGTTAATATGTCTGGAAGTTCAAGCGATCGCCTAATCTGATTAGTCATTCGGTGTAGTAAACTTTCTGGATCAAAAGTTTGCTGCACCCCACCAGTGTTCTTAGTAAATACCATTAGTTATATACACTCAAAGAATTGTATAAAACTCTTAAACCCTGATATTAATTAAATTTGGTTAGCGGCAGGTGAGTGGAACTTTTATGGAATTGCTTCCATGTCAAAGAAGAAATTTTTAGACCAGATTGGAGACGGCTTAACACTCTTGCGAGAAGCAGGGAAAGCAGCATCAAAAAAGTCTAGCTAACTCACGCTTACTTTGATTTCTCTAGAGAAATCTGAAGTCTCGAGGGTGAAAGATTAAGAAAAAGTTAATTATTAAGTAATTTATTTTATCTCTTTGCTCTTATAGATGCATACGGTAATACTATGCAAATTAGAAAATGTTAATTTTTTATCTATATATCGTATAAAAAAATACAGATATTTAAATTGATTTTGCAATAAAAAAGAATTTCTTATCACTAAAAATATTTGTTTAAAGACAATTTAAGGGGAATTTACTAAATTCCCCTTAAATTATTTTTTTCGTGTGTTTTGGTAATTAATATTACAGGTATTTTTCAGTAAGTGCAGTCACAGAGACTAACTTGCGGATTTCTTCACGTACACTCATAAGAACTTTACCAAGTTGGTTTTGACCAGTTTTATTTTTTCCACAACCCCAAAAGTAATCGTTAGGTGAATCCTCTACTATGATTTCATTCCCCGTGTTTAAAAGTATGTCTCGAATCTCAGTATGAGTGAGGAACTTTTTCAATACAGCTTCTCGCATTACCTGAGTTTTCACAATATCCCAATCACAACGGAGTTGGCGACTACTACATCGCCCTAAAGCAGCAGCTTCTTCTGGAGTTGGGGCATTATGGATCGCGGGTATAATTACCGCATCAATACTGCCAACAAATTTTTGTGCTTGATAATAATGCTCAACAGTTGCCCAGTAAGTACCCTGGATTTGAATTCCATGCGGAGAAAAGTTAGAAAAACAGCCATAAGGCTGCCAAACCTTGTAAAAGTAAATAGTCATTTGAAAATTGCTCTTGAATATCAATTTATATCATGCCTGGAGATGGTAATTAGAGTCTGCAAAAACTCCCTAACAGGAAATTTTCTACTTTCAAATCAACGCTAGCATTTGCCTCTAGATAGAAGATATTCCTTTGGTGAAAGTTCTAAGGTAGTAAAAATGCTAATCTGCGAGGTTGAGCATGGAGGCGAATAGTGAGAAACTCAAGCAACCGACACCGCTAATTGCTGCTGGTATTTTCCTGGGTTTAGGTTTAGGTGGATTTGTGGATGGTATCGTACTGCATCAAATCCTCCAATGGCATCATATGTTAAGTAATGTGAGACCACTGACTAATGACTCAAATATAGATTTGAACATGGTCTGGGATGGATTATTTCATGCCTTGGATTGGTTACTCACAGTAGTTGGGGTAGCTTTGTTATGGCGTGCAGGTGGGCGTAAAGATGTTCCTTGGTCATCCCAAACTTTTCTGGGATCTATACTTTTTGGTTTTGGATTATTTAATGTAGTAGAAGGGCTAATTGACCATCAAATTCTCGGCATTCATCATGTGAAACCAGGGACAAATCAGTTAGCTTGGGATATAGGATTTTTAATATTTGGAGCGCTACTTATTGTTGTTGGGTGGTTGATGATTAAAACTAGAAAAGTAGCAGAATAATCAAAGGTCAACCTAAGCCCCAAAAATCTTTTTATCGTGACCTACCCATTCTTTTTCCCGTAAAAGATATTTTTGAATTTTGCCAGTACTAGTTTTTGGTAGGGAAGTAAATTCAATCGTACTAGGACATTTAAAAGCCGCAATTTGACTGCGACAAAATTGCATTAATTCTTGTTCTGTAACTTGCATTCCTTCTTTGAGGGTAACGAAGGCTTTAGGAACTTCACCGCGTTTAGCATGAGGGATGGAAATCACAGCACATTCTAATACTGCTTCATGACGGTAAAGACATTGTTCAACTTCAATACTAGAGACATTTTCACCACTAGTAATGATGATATCTTTCATGCGATCGCGCACTTCAATATAACCATCTGGGTGCATTACTGCTAAATCGCCACTGTGAAACCATCCCCCATGAAATGCACGTTCTGTAGCTTTGGTGTCGTTATAATAACCTGTCATCACCATATTTCCTTGCATCACCACTTCGCCCATTGTTCGACCATCTGCAGGGACATCATGCATATTTTTATCTACAACCCGCAAACCATCTGCACCTATATAAGGTACGCCTTGACGCGCCATGAGTTTAGCTTTTTCTGCAATATCTAAATCTTCCCAATCTGATTGATATTCACAAGCTGTATAAGGGCCATATACTTCCGTCAAACCATAAACGTGAATAATTTTCGCGCCTATTTCGCTAATTTTGGCAATCAAAGTTGGTGACGGTGGTGCGCCGGCTGTTGTGATTGTGAGTGGTGCTGCTAAAACTTGCGGACAGTTAGGATGATTTAGGAGTGAAATTAGAACTACAGGCGCAGCATTGAAGTGTGTGACTTTCTCTTGTGCAATTAAATTCCAGACAGTACCAGGGTGAAATTTACGCAAACAAATATGAGTACCAGCTATAGCAGTTACCGCCCAAGTAAAACACCAACCATTGCAGTGAAACATGGGCAAAGTCCAGAGGTAAACTGAGCTAGGCGTTAATGTGGTTTCAATAATTTCGCCTAAAGAATTCAGATACGCGCCTCGGTGGGAGTACATTACACCTTTGGGTTTGCCAGAAGTTCCACTTGTGTAATTAATAGAAATTGTCTCCATTTCATCAGCAATTAGCCAAGGTAATTCCGCATCACTACCCGTTTGGATAAAAGCTTCATAATCTTCACCTGCTAAAGGCTCAAATTCTTCTATCTCACGGATATTGATAATCTGTTTGACAGTTTCTAAACTATCTTGAATCGGTCGAATAATATTTGCTAATTCTGTATCAACAAATAAAAACTTAGCACCACAATCATTTAATATATAGGCAACTTCTTGTGGTGCTAAACGCGTATTAATAGATACCAAAATACCGCCAGCTAAAGGTACAGCAAAATGGGCTTCTAGCATGGGGGGAGTATTGAAACAAAAAAAGGCGACGCGATCGCCTTTTTCTAGTCCCGCATGACGCAAAGCTGAAGCTAGACAATTTATCCGTTCTGCAAATTCAGCGTAAGTGAAGCGTTTTTGTTTATATATAATCGCAACTTTATGACTATATACTTTAGCATTTCGTTTAATAAATGTTAAAGGAGTGAGAATGCTGCGGTAAACTGCTTCAGGGTTCATGGCTAAAGAGTCAAGGGTCAAAGGTCAAGAGTCAAAAATTTATTAGGAATTGTCGTTTTTTATAACTAAGAATTCAGAAATGCGAATGGAGTGTAAAAAATTTAAGATCCCCACTCAGGAGCATATCACACAGGAGTTACCAATAATTGTAGGGGCACAATATGTTGTGTCCCCACCCATATAAATTATTTACTTGAAACATCTATGCATAAGGATTTTCAATCAAGATAACTTCTATCCTGATAGTCGAGCCTCATGTAAAATTAGTTTACATTTGACCCTGCAGTACAGATGGGATTAATCACGTCTCTCCAACCCTTGACTACCTAACATTTCTCACCAAAAAATCTGCTTGTCCGCAACTTGTGCGAGACCGTTTGATAATTTCTTCACTACAAACACCAGGTTGACCGTCTTTAGAGTAGCAAAAGAATACTTCTTGCAAAAACCTTCCAGAACCGGAACAATAAGGCGCTATAGCATTAGGATTTAATTCTGAATTAGCGCTAGTAAATGCATTTTGTAATCCATTAATAGTAGTGCGGAAAGGTTTACTTGGACGATTATAAGCTGTGGGAATCGCTACAGAATCTTTTAACTGCTTGGATAATTTTAAATATTCTTTAGGAGTTTTACCCGAACAAGTACCATGTTTTTCCCATTCATGGTCATAAAGTTTCGGGCTAGGAAACAAACCTGCAAACTCTTGCTTTAATTTTTTCGGTAATTTTTCAGAGGAACAATTAGCTGGATAACCCTTTTGGTATTGGGGCCACAAACCATGTAATACAAAACCAAGTTTTTTACCTGCTTTGCACTGCTGTGGATCGCGATCGCCATTGTTGGCGCAGTAATCTGGTGACCATGATAAGGTCAGTACGTAAAAATCAAACTGGCCGGGATTTCCGCGATTTTGGGCGCTAACGGCGTTAGGGATAGCAAAGCTAGTGATCAACAGGGAAGATGCTACCAGAATGTTCTTGAACTGCATATTCAGAGCGAGATTTTTCAGTAATGAAAGTGACAGCCTATACCTTAACTCAGAGCAGTAAAAAATAGTCAATAGCGATCGCAGGCATTCCCTATGACAAGCTTTTCTGGCAAAATATCAGTAATACTGCTGACTATGCTGCGGTGAAGTTAGTCAGTATGTAGATATAGTTATGCAGTAATTTGTGCATCCCTAAAGCGTGGAAAAGTAAAAATGAGGACAAAAAGCAAAGTTGATATTTGGTGGCGATATTTTTTCTTATTTACAGCGCTAATCATTTCTAGACCAACTTTCCATTTTGTTAACCAGGCTTTACGAGGACACCCGCTAGATTTTAACTATTTCTGGAGTGAACTTTCATTAGAAAAAATTTTGGCTGCTGGTCTTTACAATGGTGATGGTGGCGCAGACTGGAACATCGGTAAGCCAAAAGCTACAATCTGGAATGCTGAACAGTTGCGTTCTCTACCAGAAATCAGAGAATTCGCCCTGGAACTAGTCAATCGCGATCGCAGTTTGAATTATCTACCTAATTTGCGGCAAGATACCATACTTTCCCTAGCAGCCCAACGTCATGCAGAAGATATGCTGGCGCGCAATTATTTTAGTCATATTTCTCTTGAAGGTAAAAGTCCGCGCGATCGCTATCTTTCATTGGGCGGTACTCCCGGTAAAGGGGTGGCTGAAAACATTCTGCAAAGCAATACACAGGGTTTCGGCTTCACCTACGGCGAAGCCGAAAAATTTCAACGCGGTTGGATGTACAGCAATGGACATCGAGAAAATCTTCTCGCGGTTCAATACACCAAATTTGGCTATGGAATTGCAACTGGTGTAGACGGGCGGATTTATGCAGTGCAAATGTTTGCAGAATAATTGGTTATATCATGTCCGTTTAAGGACTTATCATATCTGTGAAGGTCGGTAATGGGTAATGGGTAATGGGTCATAGGTAAGAAAAATAGAGTTTAACAATTACCAATTACCAATTACCAACAAGACCAACCATATCGTTAGTAATTAGCCGGATTTGATATTAAGGCTAAAATTGACTCATCTCATATCGTAGCCAAAGAGATTGGGGTCAACTTCGCCTAATTGCAAATCTGCTAAACCATACTCAGCCCAGCGTCGATCAACCATTGCTGCTACATCGGGATCTGATTCTAGTGGCGCGCCCCATTCATGTTCGGTTTCTGGGGGAATTTTGGTGGTAGCATCAATTCCCATGCGTCCACCTAAACCAATTTTCTCGCTGGCGAAATCTAAAGTATCAAAGGGTGTATTCGGTAAAATAAACACGTCCCTGGTGGGGTCAACTTTAGAACTAATCGCCCAGACAACTTGGCGCGGATCGCGAATATTGATATCTTTATCCACCACAATCACAAATTTGGTGTAAGTAAATTGTGGTAAAGCACTCCAAAACGCCAAAGCTGCCCGCCTTGCTTGTCCGGGATATGCTTTATCAATGGAAATAATCGCCGCTTTGTAACTCAAAGCTTCCATTGGTAAGAAGAAATCGACAATTTCCGAGACTTGTTGTCGTAAAATTGGGGTGTAAATCCGATTGAGTGCGATCGCCATCATCGCTTCTTCTTTGGGCGGACGACCGCTAAATGTTGTTAAGTAAATCGGATCTTTGCGGTGTGTCATACACTGAAAGCGGATTAATGGCGAATCTTCAACACCGCCGTAATAACCCATGTGATCGCCAAAAGGCCCATCTGGTAATACTTCCCCTGGCGTAATCGTTCCTTCTAACACAAACTCTGAATCTGCGGGAACTTCCAAATCTACAGTTTTGCACTTAGCTAACTGCACCCCAGAACCACCATACAGCCCAGCAAACAGCCATTCTGATAAATCTACAGGAATGGGTGTCGCCGCAGCCATGATAATCAAAGGGTCTACACCCAATGCGATCGCAATTTCTAATTTTTTACCTTGTTCTGCGGCTTTGCGTAAATGTCTCGCCCCACCCCGCACCGATAACCAATGCACGGTCATCGTATTTTTAGACTGTAGTTGCAAGCGATACACACCTACATTTGGTGTACCTGTCTCACAATCCTTGGTAATTACTAATCCTAGAGTAATAATCTTGCCAGCATCACCCACATAAGGACGTATCAAAGGCAACTTATTTAAATCCAAGTCCTCGCCTTGAATTACCACTTGCTGACAGGCGGGGAAGAAGTCGCGTCCTGGTTTAGCTTTCAGGACATCAAACAGCACCTTACCAAAATCTATTGCTTGGGAAATCTTCTTTGGCGGCTTGGGTTGTTGCAGCATACTCAGCTTTTTACCCAGAGTTTCCAACTCTTCTGGATGCTGCATATTCATCGCCCAGCAGATCCTTTCCACAGTTCCCATCAAATTCACCGCCACCGGGAAGGATGCACCTTTAACATTTTCAAACAGTAACCCCGGCCCGCCTTTTTGCAGCATTCGGTTAGAAATCTCCGCAATCTCTAACTCTGGGTCAACTAAAGCAGAAATTCGCTGTAATTGTCCCCTTTCTTCCAGAAGTTTGATAAATCCCCGCAAATCTCTCGCCATTGTTTTAGTAAAGCTGAATAATTAAGAACTGTGAAGCGCTCTCTTATATTATTAGCTAATTCTTCGCCCTTTCACACCGCAGGCGATCGCAAAAGATGCCTAAGCACTTTACGCTGAATTAAGGTAAAAGAATTGATTATGTAAGGTCGGGTGCGTGGGTGAGTGCGTTATCTGATGAGGAAATATACCAGGCAATCGGTAAAATAATAGCAAATTTTGGCTTATATCAATGTCATGAATGTGCTGATGCTGTGATGCGATGAGCAAGTTATTTGAAATTTTGCAAAAAATTAGAAATAAACCTGGTATGTATATTGGCAGTACTTCAGTTAGCGATTTGTTTCATTTTTTAGTAGGCTTCAAAACAGCTTTGAGAGAATTAGGAATTGCTGCTACTAAAGAAGAAATGGATTTTTATCGAGAGTTTCAGCCTTGGGTACAAAAGAAATATCATGTATCAACATCAAATTCTTGGGCAAAAATAATTATGCTCCACTGTGCCAATGAGCAAGAATGTTTTAACACTTTTTACAAGTTGTTAGATGAATTTCAAAATCGAAATAAGAATGTAGGCAGAAATTTATCTGAAGAACAGGCTTATAGAGGAGATAAATACAATTTAGAAGAAGTTATTGGCAGATAAAATATAAACGTTTAATTGGTAATAGAAGACACCACCAAACACTAAACACTAAATTAAGCAATTGAACATATTACTTTCTGCAGTGGAATTTGCACGATAAATTCTGTTCCTTGCCCAGGAGTAGAATTACAGTAAATTTTGCCGTTATGTTTTTGAGTGATAATTTGATAGCTGATAGACAATCCTAATCCAGTACCTTTGCCTATAGGTTTGGTAGTGAAGAAGGGGTCGAAAAGTTGAGAACGAATTTCCTCTCTGATACCGATACCGTTATCGGCGATCGCAATCGTCATCCAGTGATCATTGTTAACGAAGGTACGAATGGTAATTTGCGGTGTGGTGTTAACTTTGGACTCTTCCAGCGCATCAATAGCATTACTCAGCAGATTCATTACTACTTGATTGAGTTGGCTGGGGTAACATTCCACCATTGGCACTTGTCCGTAGTCTTTGATGACTTGAATTGTGGGATGATCGGGGCTACCTTTGAGGCGATGTTGCAAAATCAGCAAAGTACTATCAATACCTGTGTGAATATCGGCGGGTTTGAGTTCGCTTTCATCTAAACGCGAGAAGTTGCGTAGAGAAACAACAAGTTGACGGATGCGATCGCTCCCCAATTTGAGAGAATTGAGCAACTTGGGCAAGTCTTCTGTGAGATAATCCACATCTACTTCTTCCATCCAAGCTTGAATTTCCGGATGGGGTTCGGGATGACATTCTCGGTATAAGGAAACAAAAGTAATTAAATCTCGGATATGTTCTTCAGCAGGTTTGAGATTGCCATAAATGAAGTTGACGGGGTTGTTAATTTCGTGAGCTAAACCTGCAACTAATTGCCCAAGGGAAGACATCTTCTCACTTTGCACTAAATGCACCTGTGCCTGTTTTAAGTCTTCCAGCGCTTGCGAAAGTTCGGTGGTGCGTTGTTCAAGAACTTGTTGGGAATTGTGCAGTTGCAAATGTACTCGAATTCTAGCCAGTGCTTCTTCGTGTTGAATGGGTTTGGTAATATAATCCACTGCACCTAAACTTAACCCTTTGACCTTATCCACTGTATCCGAAAGGGCAGTCATAAAAATTACCGGAATATCGCTGAATTCTGCTTGAGATTTGAGCCGTTGGCAAGTTTCAAACCCATCAATTCCCGGCATCATCACATCTAGCAAAATCAGATCGGGATGGTAAGACTGGAGACGTTGTAAAGCTGCTTCCCCACTTTTTGCGATCGCTACTCGGTAGCCAATTTCACTTAAAATATCAAACAAAACTTGAATATTGGTAGGGTTATCATCCACTACTAAAATTGTTCCGGTGCGGGCAGTGGTTTCAACAATCATGGATGAACTCCTTAGAATAATTAAAAATAGAAAATAAAAACGGACATTTTTAACAGCCAATTTTACTACGTATAACTACATATTTGCTTGTAGTAAATTTATTATGCCTTCGTCATCAAACTTCTGACTCAAATCTAGTAGCTTGTTCGCAAAAGGTGCATATTGGGGATTGAGTTGCTTCAATCGGTTGGCTTCCAATTGAATGTCAGCCATAAATCCATCCTGTGCCGCTTGATACAGGGCTGCCAATTCGGCTGGTGCTGGTACAAGCCAATCTGTGGGATTGTCTTCTGCAGCACAGGCTTCATCTGTCTGCGGTGGAGTTTCATAAATCCAATGCAAATCCAAGTGCTGCTGTAACTCACGTAATAATCCAGTGAATTCAATTGGCTTGGGGAAAAAGCTATTACAACCTGCGTCCATCGTTTCTTGCATATCCACCTGAGACAGACTAGCAGGAGAAGCGATAATTGGTAGTTTGGTAAAATCTGACAGTTGGCGCAGGCGGCGAGTCATTTCCAGCCCATTCATCTTTGACATCATGACATCGGTAATAATCAAATCGGGATGCATCTGGATTGCTTTATCCAATCCCGTCTGACCATTGTCTGCCTCCATCATCTTGAAACCCAGGGGTTCCAGCATTCCAATTACCACAGCACGATTCTCTCGGTGATCGTCAATCACTAAAATTTTGCGCCGTTCACCTTGATAGCCAATTACCTTTTGCTGGTTATTCCCATTTTGAGACAGCCAATCGGTAGCCGTGGGTAAATCTATTTCAAACCAGAAGCTGCTACCTTTACCGAGAATGCTTTTTACCTGAATTGTGCCACCCATCATCTCCACAATTTGCTGACTGATCGCCAACCCTAAGCCAGTACCTTCACTATTGCGATCGCGTTTCCCGGCTTGTTCAAAGGGTAAAAAGATAGCTGCTAGTTTTTCTGCTGCTATGCCAATACCAGTATCAGATACCTGGAAGCGGATTCTAGTGGAGAGGTGATCTTCCTTCTTCTCTAAAGCCTCAACGCTAAAATTCACGCTGCCAAAATCGGTAAATTTCACCGCATTGCTGAGGAGGTTAAGCAAAACTTGCCGTAGGCGTTTATCATCGGCATAAACAGCGATTGGTAGATTAGCAGCGGGGTGGTAATTAAAAGCTACCCCTTTTTGCTCGGCTTTGATGCGGCAAATTTCTACTGTAGAGATGAGGAAGTTAGCTAAATGGAAATCTTGAGGATAGAGATCCATCTTCTGCACTTCCAATTTAGATAGATCCAGAATGTCATTGATCAGCGTCAACAGATGGGAACCGCACTGATGAATTACGCCTAATCCCTTTTGTTGCTTTTCGGTAGTCGCTGGATCGCGTTGAAGAATCTGGGCATAGCCAAGGATACCGTTGAGGGGGGTTCGTAGTTCGTGGTTCATATTAGCAAGAAATTTACTCTTGCTGTGGTTAGCGGCTTCAGCGGCTTGCTTTGCCTGTTGCAGTTGGGCAGTGCGTTCTTCTACCCGTGCTTCTAACTCTGCATTACTTTTTTCTAAAGCAGTGAATGAGTCATGCAATTGCCCTGCCATGTGGTTAAAAGAATGGGCGAGAATATTGAATTCTTGGATGTTGCCATCTTTTACAGTCTGATCTAAATCGCCCAGTGCCATTGCCTGGCTAGCTTGATTCAGGCGCAGGATGGGACGTGCAATCCAGCGAGAAGTCAAAAATCCAAGCACCGTTGCCACCCCCAGCGCGCCAATACAAAGTAAGATAGTCGTCTGGGTGTTAGCGTTTATCTGTGCCATAAAACTACTTTCTGGCACGCTAGTCACAACCAACCAATTCAAGCCATATTCATCGCGCCAGGGATCAATATGCACATGGTAATGTTCTCCCTGAAAATTGACATTCAGTTTTTGTGTATTGGTGATGGATTGTAAGTTAGGAATGCTTTTTTGCAGTTCCTTAGCAAGACCTTGCACTACAGGATTAGGACTCTCTGTTGCTTTGAGGCGCTGAATTTCGTTATTGACTACCTTAAAAGGTTGCTCTGGTGCAGAATTGGCAACCAACATACCATCGCGCTCTATAATTAACACTTGCCCAGCACGACTGATATCTAATTTGCGTAAAAATTCGCTGAGTTTCAATAAATGGATGTCAACCCCGACTACAGCAATCAAGTTTTTGTTGGCATCATAAATTGGTCTACCTGCTGATGCTGCAATATAAGGAGGAAAAGCAGGATCGTAGTAAGTATAGATGCGAGTCCAAATAGGTTTTCCGGCTTTGGCGGGTTCAGTGTAATTAATCTCGTTAAGGGTATCCCAGGTAGCCGTCGCCAAGATTTGAGTCCGGTTACCATCATTATCTGCCAAGTAAGTTGTCATATTTTGTGGTTGGCTAGGTGTTTTGGCGACGTTATCGTCAATAGTCACCGTCTTGCCATCGTAACGGCCTGCTCCAGCCCCTTCTCCGCTAGGAAGATTTAAGCTGATATAGGTTAAGTCATAAGCTTGCATTTCGTGCCAGAAGAACTTACCAATAGTTTTGCGATCGCGTACATCCAGCAATCCCATCCGAATTGCATTAGCATTGATCTGATTTACTTTATGCGGAATCGATAGGTAAGCATCTAAATGGTTATCTACCTCACTGGTAGTTCGCTTCATTAACTGTTCTGCTAGCTCCTGAACCGCTTTTTCACCGTTTTTAAATGACAAATATCCCACCAATCCGACTGCAGCAAATACTTGCATCACAAAAGGAACAATGAGTACAAGTTGTAGTGGCAATACCCGGAATTTACTGGATAATGGATGGGTTTTCATAAGTTAGAAATTTTAGTTCATCAACAGTCGGTGCCAAATTCTCTACCCTGATTACTAATTGAGGTTGCTCACTACCGACTTGGGGTTTTGGGCATTGGACTCTCTGCCATGCCCAAAACTCTATCCCCTTGTCGATGGAGTTTTTGATGGTGAGGGCTTATTGGCACGGCTTGAACTTCACTGGCTGGCACAAGCAAAAAGTTTTGCCCTCATTAATGAGGATTCCCCAAAAATATCTAATTTGAACAAAATTCATCCTTAACTATCTGCAAGTTGGTTTCTGTATGAGTTTTTATCTACACAACTCACGCAGTTGTTGATAGGCGATAATTTTCTGTTAACGACAACTTAACCTATTTCTTTACTCTTCTTAAAGACTAATGATCCACAATTTAGTTAACGTAAATAAGGATAAAGCATTATTTATGACAAATAAGCGCTAACCTGATCAAACATGGCCAGAAAATACTAAAAACCCCGGTAGGTGGTCTGATTATCTTAGCCCCTACCGGGTTTATCTATTGAAAGCGGAGGGAAACTCCATCCCCTTGTGGGTGAATTTCCATGCCCATGCCCATGCCCATGCCCATGCCCCATGCTCCATGCCCCATGCCCAAAAACTCCATCCCCTTGTGGGTGGAGTTTTTCATATTAATTTCTGCGTCTTTTGTGAACAGCTAGAAACTGAATGTAGTTCTGAGCGCACCAATCACAACATTATCGTTTTGCTCGTTATGATCTGGTGCCGTCAGCCAAATTACTCCAGGGGTAATGGTGATATTGTCGCTGACCTTGTACTGGTAGAAAGCTTCAATATGATAAGAAGTATTCGGGTCTTCCGGCAATCCATCAATGGTGGAACTCGTAACTTTTGGTTCCATACCGAAGATGAAACCTGCTAAGTTGCCTTTTTTACCCAGGTCTGGTAAGCCTAAAGTCACAGCCCAGTTCCAGATATCAACACTTCCACGGTTGATTAAGTCTCCACCTGTCGATAAGTTCCGCGTGTTGGTATATCCAACCCAACCACCAAGTACAAATTTTTCACTAAGAGCAAAAGAGGCTTCTAACCCGTAAGAATTACTAATCGTTGATACCGGTTCAGCTCCGCCTAAATTGAGGACAATATCATTCAGGAAAGAAGTAACATTGGCGCGGTTGCTACCTGTTCCCAGTTGTTGATTGTAAGCATTGATGTAGGTGAAGCCAACTTTTAAGCGATCGCTTGGTTTAAATGTTAGTTGGGCTAAAGCACCATATGCACCATTAAATAAACCATTTCCTGGAGTTGGGTCATTTGCTGCACTGCTCAAATACCCCAAACTCAGTGCTAATTGCTCGCTAAAATCGTAGTTGATACCTAAGCCAGCACCATCCATTTGATAATAAATGGGGTTACGAGTACCAAAAGTAGACAAGGCTCCAAAGCTACCATCCCCATCAAAGAGGTTAATTGTATCAGTAATGTCATCTGCTGCCCCAGCATTAGCCAAGGCAATTACTTGTAATTTTTCACCAATAGGAAATTGGTAATATAGCGCATCGATAAATGCATTCGTATTACCATCTTCCCCAGCAAAGAACAAGCTACCCTCTGGTGTGCCAATATTAGGGCTGAGAATATTATTTACTTGAATTCTTGTGAAGAGTGTATCTTTTCCTGTGAAGCTAGTGACAAATTCGATTCTTGCTCGCGCCCCTAAAGTTGTATTCTGATCTGTAATTTCTGCGCCGTTGACTTGGCTACCAGAGAAAACATCGCTAACTACAGCCACAACTTCACCTTGGAGTTTGGAAGTAGTGGAAAATTGGTTCGCTTCTAACTCTGCAGTTTTCGTCTCTAAAGCATCTACTCTTCCCCGTAATGTCGCTAGTTCTGCGGAGAAATTTTCTTGCAATCTTTGCAGTGTGGCTAAATCTTCTTTTGTGACTAACTCCGCAGTGCTAGTCGCAATCAGTTCATTCACACGATTGAGACAAGCATTTAAACCAGCAGCAAACTCATATCTTGTGAGTGCGCGATTACCCCGAAATGTGCCGTTGGGATATCCTGCAATACAACCATAACGTTCTACCAACGATTGCAATGCTTGAAATGCCCAATCGGTAGGCTGCACATCTGATAGTTGAGATACTGAGGTAACTTGGGACATTACCTGTTGTTGCGGGGAATTCTCAATCTCTTGTTTTTGGTCAGCTGCAACAAGCGGCTCACTAATTTCACCCGCAACGGCTGCTGCACCTAAAAATAGCATTGCACCGCCAACTGCTGAACCAGCCAGCAGAGACTTCCATACTTTCCGCATTTTTTTCCTCACACCTATTGATAGTAAATAGCTTTACTACCCTGCTGTTTCACCAGGTTTATTAAAAACTATTGTCAGTATCTTACCAGGAGCCGACATTTTTTTTATATAAGATTGCGTCAGAGAATCATCATGAATCATTTGCGGTTTAAATTGACGTGCAAGTAATTGCTGACACCTTAATTGCTTGAGAATGAGAATTATTATAATATTGATTTAGATTCAACTCATTAGCAAGAGTAGTGAATTAAAAGCCCTGGTAGCGGGGTGTTTAGCCCATGCTGTGTCTAGCAAGGGTGTCTGGCATTAAGTACATGAGTACTGAAAAAGTATTTTTCAGTACTCATTACTGAACTTTGTCGATAAAAATTTTCACGAAAGCAGCATCAGCTACTTTCCGGAGGGGAAAACACTGTGGTTCGCAATCATATAGAACCTAAAACAGGCAGAAAAAGAAATGGTATTCTGCCTTTAATTGCTCTGCTAATGCTATCCATTGCTTCTGGTTGTAACCAATCACCTGCAAATCAGCAAGCAGCATCTAATGTATCGCCACCTGCTAAAAAAACTAAAGTAGTAACGACATTTTTACCTATATATTGGTTTACAAAAGCTGTTGCTGGGGATGCAGCAGAAGTAGAGATTTTAGTACCACCAGGTACAGAGGTACATGAGTATCAAGCCAAACCAGAAAATGTGAGAGCGATCGCCACTGCTAATGTACTAGTCAAAAATGGTTTGGGTTTAGAAGAATTTCTGGAAGAAACTGTCAAAAATGCCCAAAATCCCAAATTAACTGAAATTGATGCCAGTAAAGGGATTAAACCTCTAGCAGAGATTTCTCCCATCGTCAGCACTGCGAAAGAGGAAAAAGACCACGATCACGAACATACTGAGGGTAATCCTCACGTTTGGCTAGATCCAGTTTTGGCAAAACAGCAAGTAACAAATATTCGGGATGGATTGATTGCAGCCGATCCACAAAATAAAGCTATCTATGAAGCGAACGCCACAGCTTATATCCAAAAATTAGACAGCTTAAATAGCGAATTTCAACAAACTTTGCAGAAAAATCCTAACTGCACCTTTGTTACCTTTCATGATGCCTTTCCATATTTAGCCCAACGCTATAATCTTAAGCAACTTGCAGTAGTAGAAATCCCCGAAGACCAACTTTCGCCAAGCGATGTACAAAATGCAGTTAATGCAGTAAAAAAATATAAAGTTAAAGCTTTATTCAGCGAGCCAGGAATCGATAACAAATTATTGAAAAGTCTATCTCAAGACTTGAAATTAAATTTGCAAACCCTAGATTCTTTAGAAAATGGCGAAACAGATCCGCAGCATTATTTCCAAGCTATGAAAGCTAACTTGCAAAACTTAGCAACAGCCTGTAAATAGTGGTTTGTCATTTGTTATTGGGTAATTGGTAATTGGTAATTGGTAATTGGAATTAACAATTTACCTCAGTCCCCAATCCCTAGTCCCCAGTCCCCAATCCCTAATCCCCAGTCCCCAGCCCCCACTCATCTATGCTAAATGACCAACAAGCAATAACATCTCCAATTTTAAAAGTAGAAGGATTAACTGTATATCAAGGCAGTTACTTAGCCTTAAGAGACGTTTATTTTGAATTATTTCCTGGCACAGATACAGCCATAGTAGGCCCAAATGGTGCAGGTAAAAGTACTTTAGTAAAAGCTATTTTAGATTTAATTCCTCACAGTAATGGCTATGTAGAAATATTTGGTCAACCAATCAAAAATTTAGGGAATTTACGTCAGTTATTAGGCTATATGCCGCAAAATTTTATTTTTGATCGTAGCTTTCCCATTTCCGTTAGCGAATTGGTAGGGCTGGGGTGGATGAAAACTTTTAAACAAAAACAAAAGCAAGGTTCATTATTCAAAAAATTATGGAGAAAAGAACCAGATAAATCAGCAGCGATCGCGCAGGCTTTAAAGCGAACAGATGCTTATCACCTACGCAATCAAGCTATTGGAACTTTGAGCGGTGGTCAACTCAAGCGAGTATTATTAGCTTATTGTTTAGTCACACCTCGTAAACTGTTGGTACTAGATGAAGCCTTCGCTGGAGTTGATATACAAGGTGCTGCAGATTTTTATATTTTGCTAAATGAGTTAAAGCAACAGGAAGGTTGGACAATATTGCAGGTTTCTCATGATATTGATATGGTTAGCCGCCATTGCGATCGCATTCTTTGTCTGAACCAAACTGTAGTTTGTACTGGTAAACCAGAAATTGCCCTTTCACCGCAAAACCTATTAGCAACCTATGGGCCTGGTTTTAGTCGTTATCAACATCACCACTAAATTAATTCAAAATTCAAAAATAATAAAATTACTGAGCAATCTGTGATAAATAAAAGGCTAATCAGTTAAAAAGCTTACAAATGAATTTATTCACAGATTGCCAGATAACTTGGCTAGCTGTCAGCGATGCTCAGGACTTGGTGAAACTGTTACAGTTTCCCTTTATGCAGCGTGCGATCGCAGGTGCTGTGATGATGGGGATACTTGGCGGTTTATTAGGCTGTTTTGTTACCTTACGTCAGCTTTCCTTTTTTAGCCATGCGGTTGGTCATGCAGCATTAGTTGGTGTAGCTTTGGGAGTATTGCTACAGTTAAATCCTACATGGATGTTGCTGCCATTTACCTTAGTTTTTGGCGTGATTGTCCTTTACTTAATCGACAAAACCGATTTAGCTAGCGATAGCGTACTCAGTATAGTTCTCTCAGGAGCATTAGCGATCGGTGTCATTCTCACCAGCCTCATCAAAGGCTATCGCGGTAATTTGATGAGCGTGTTATTTGGCGATATTCTGGCAATTGATGCCACAGATTTAATGTTAACCCTGCTTTTGCTCCTAGGCAGCAGTGTTTTCTTACTATCAACCCTGCAACAGCAAATTTTATTGACTCTCAACGCAGATGTAGCTCAAGTACAAGGTGTTCCCGTCCAGTTGTATCGCTATGGATTTGTGATATTGCTGTCATTAGCTGTGGCTGTAGCCATCAAAGCTGTTGGTGTATTGCTAGTAAACGCCTTTTTGGTAATTCCTGCTGCTACTGCTAAATTAATGAGTCACCATTTTAGCCGCTTCCTCATCTTATCAGTGATTATCGGTTCTAGTAGCAGCGTTGCAGGCATGATAGTTTCAGGACTATTTAACCTAGCCTCTGGCCCCAGTATCGTTCTAGTTCAGTTTCTCGTATTTGTAGCTGTTTTCGCCTGGATCAAGTTGACGATGAAAGCAGCATAAAACTTTTTTCCGTTTTGCCCTTGCACAATCGTTATAAGTTTGCTACATTTATTAATCGTGGCTAACAAACGCGCCCGCCGGGATAGCTCAGTCGGTAGAGCAGAGGACTGAAAATCCTCGTGTCACCAGTTCAAGTCTGGTTCCTGGCATATTCAAAAAACCCTTGAAATCATTGGATTTCAAGGGTTTTTTGGTTTCTACTCATGAAAATATAGAGGACAATCGTTCTAGTCTTTATGCCATTTTTGGACGTTTTTGGATACCTTTAGATACAAAAGTGGTGTAAAAGTGGTGTAAATGGTGTAGAGTGGAGGACAATTACACCATTAATGCTCATGTACTATTTTTGTGGGTTTTTGGATATCTCTAGCTACAAAAGTGGTGTACAGATGGTGTAAATGGTGTAGAGTAGAGGACAATTACACCATTAATACTTATGTACCAAGATTCTTCTAGGGAACGAGGATATAAAGGATCTGTATCAATCATTAACTCTAATGGTCGAATACAGTTGAGATTTCACTATGCTGGTAAGCGCCATTACTTGTCCACAGGATGGCTAGATACTCCTGCTAGTCGGAAACTGGCAAAACTTAAAGCAGCGGAGATTGAGAAGGATATCTTATATGAGCAGTTGGACGAGACTTTAGCGAAGTACAAACCTGCATCATCTCTAAGTACGGTTACACCAGTTACACCAATTCAAAAACCAAAACCACATTTAGATGAACTTTGGGACAAATATAGCGAATTCAAAAAACCTCAAATCAGCCCTAGTACTTATGCAAAAGACTTTGCTAAACATCGAAACCACATTGCTAAGTTACCTACGCGATCGCTAGATGAGGCATCTGCTATTCGAGATCATCTGTTATCGAATCTCACTCCAGATGCAGCAAAGCGCTGCTTAACCCAACTGAAAGCTTGTTGTAATTGGGCAATGGATGAGGGATTAATCGACACTAATCCTTTTGCCTCTATGAAAATCAAAGTCCCTAAGGGTACTTCAGAGGAACAGGACGTTAATCCTTTTACTAAGGAAGAGAGAGATTTAATTATTCGTACTTTCGCTAGCGATCGCTACTATAGCCATTACACGAACTATGTGCGCTTCCTTTTCTTCACGGGGTGCAGACCATCGGAAGCAGTTGCCTTGAAATGGAGGAACATTACTAATAGTGTGATTCAGTTTCGGGAATCTGTTGTTGTCTCCGAAGATGGCTTAGTGCTCAAAGAAGGACTGAAAACCCAAAGAAAACGGGATTTTCCAATCAATGCAGAGGTAAAAGCAATTTTAGATGAAATTAGACCTGAGGGAGATAACTCTGAATCTCTAGTGTTTATAAGTCCGAAAGGAAAATTTATTGACCATCACAACTTTGCTAACCGTGCATGGAAGTCTATCTTAGATAAGTGTAATGTCCCTTATCGTAAAAGTTACCAGACACGACATACCTTTATTAGTTTATGTGTGGAAGCACATATTAATAGCACTGCGATTGGTAGATGGACTGGAACTTCAGCCAAAATGATCGACAACCACTATGGTGCAACCAACTTTACAAATCTCAGACCACCTGAACTTTCCTAAAGTAACAGATCATTTTCGAGGCGATTGTAATTTTTGGGGAAAATATCCTTTAGTTCTTCATTCTCGACTTTAATGGCACGCATGGCATCATTGATCGCCTTTTTTGATTTCAAGCAGAATTAGGTTGTGTGCGATCGCACTAACGAGAAATGCCAGAGTATTAATGCGATCGCAGTTTTCCTGTTAATAAGTAAATGTCAAGCATTTCCAGGGGATATTGCTCGTCTCTACCACAATGTCAATAGATCGTCCAGTTTTCAGGGAATAGATTTTGCGATCGCTCTTTTATCTTCAACACCGAATTCCTGAGCAAAGTTAATCAAATCATTAAAGAACATCTGCACGTTGTGTGAGTCAGCATTTTAGTCTGCAATCATCTGCTGGAGTTTTTGCGTGCTCGCTGTTTTGAGTTTTTCCGTCTCTGTATGTTGTGGTTTCTGCGATCGCTTCTCTTAATCGTGCCACTAAAGATGAAAGCTATACAGGGCAGTATTTTTCAGACTATCTTGCCTAAAATTCCACATATCTCGGCTTAACCCCAATAACTGCTGACTTCTGAGAAACAACATCACTATAATTAAGTTTACTAGAACTTTTGCAGGTAAAAAATTAATGATCACAGAAATTGAGTTACAAAATGTTAGAATTTTTGAAGGTTCAGGGTGGAAATTTCCTTTGCTTCCTCTGAGTGTAATTTGTGGAACAAATAGTGCAGGTAAATCTACAATTCTCAAGACGATTCTTCTATTACGACAAAGCCAAAGTGTTCGTGAAAGCTATGGAGTTATAGAAGGTAAATTAAGATTAGTTGGCAATCAAGTAGATTTGGGAAGTTATTCTTCTTTTGTTTCTAATAATGAAACTAGAAATGATGTAGGAATTGCATTAACTATAAAAGATGAAATGCCGATAGATTATTATCAACGGCTTTTAAAAATTAATGCAAAAGATATTGATGGTAATTCCTTGGAAGAATCAAAAGAAATAGATTATCAATTAAAGTCTCATTTTACTTTTGGTATTGTTAATAGGAGGAGAAAGAAATCGAAAATTTCTACGTTACAAGTGATAGAGAATAATGATGTTTCAGCTTCTTTTACTCCACAAGCCATACTAAAAAAAGCTTGTTTTGAAATAATTGTACAAGAAGAAAATTTGCTTTCTTGGTATGTAGAGTATGTCAATAAGGAAAGTGATAACCCAAGCTACGAAATTATAATACCTCAAAAATTTTTCAAAGATACTATAGGAGCGCAAAGATTACATCCTAAAAGACGTAATAAGAGTAATGTCATATTTGAAACTGCTCATCCAGGCATTTTACCATCTACTATGATTGCAAAAGAACGACAACAAAAAAAAGAAGGAGAATCAAATATTGAAGAGAAAAGCCGATGGTTATTTGTTAGTATGCCACCAATTATAAGAGAAGCTATATATGATTTAAATAAGGCATTATCAGATATTCATTATATTGGACCTTTACGTTCATCTCCGCAACGATATTATTTATCTTATCTTGAATCTGCCTCAAATATAGATCCAACAGGAGCCTCTCTTCCTTACATATTGAGAGAGAAAGAAATATATAAATCTTCTGTGTGGAATGTTGCTCCATGTCAGAAATCACCTGCAAAAAAAGAACCCTTGTCTAAAGCTTTAAATTCATGGTTATACTACCTTAGAGTAGGTGAAAAACCGCCAAAGAACATTGAAGATACAGAAATTGAAATACATACTACGGGTGATTTAGTTGTAGAACTTAAAATAAGGTCAGCAACTAGCGGAAAGTCATACTCACTAGCAGATTCAGGTTTTGGTTACTCTCAAGTATTGCCTATAGTGGTAAAAGGACTATTAGCAGATAGAGGAAGTGTGCTAATTATTGAACAACCAGAATTACACTTAAACCCTGCTCTCCAAGTAAGACTTGCAGATTTCTTTATTGCAATGATTATTGCTGGTAAACAAATACTTATAGAGACTCATAGTGAACATATCGTTAATGCGATACGAGTCTTAACTGCTGAAGATGAATCTGGAGAATTAGCAGGTAAGTGTAGTATTTCATTCATTGATACACAGTCGGAGCAACCTATTGTACACGAATTATCTATAAAATCGGATGGTACAATTCCTGATTTGCCAAGACATTTCTTTGGAGAGGCAATATCTTTGAGTGGCAGATTGCTCAGAGCGCAAAAAAGATTTAGAACTAAGGTAGATATATAGTATAATAATTTACATGCCTTATTTATTATGTCTATCCCCAATCATCTTAGATCAAACCTTTCCGCGAAATGAAGAGGAGTTACGGATTGTAGCAGAGGCTCTGGGTGAGCTTGAAAATTTTATTCATATAGATAAAGCACATCTAGTTTCAACTAATATACTTCGTGAATTTCTTGAGAATATCGACGGTACTGCCATTAATCAAAGTTTATTATGGGAAGTTTATCGTTTTCTTAGCCAACTATTTCTGAGACAAGACGGTAGTTTAATTGATATTGACAAGTATATTAAGTATATTGATGATTATAGTATAAAAGATTACTATGCACATCCCGTACCAAAAAAATGTCAAAGTCAAGGATACATAGAGTTTTGGTCAGATGAATTAGGAAAAATTTTATATGTACATGACAAAAGCTGCAACAGTAATAATTTTTTTATAGGAGTAGCTTGTGCATATGGTTTTGCTGGCGAATGTGTTGATGAATATAATAACCCTAACAATCATCGAGCTTTTCCACTTGTAAGTCCGGATAATGTAGAAAACTTAGCTGATGCCTACGAATGGGTTATTCCTACAGACATACACCAAAAGTCAATAACTATTGAAAACATAAAGAAGAATTATAGAGTAATAGGTGGGATGTCCTTAGAAAAACCAAATCGCGATAGCCATTTTAAAGTCAAGTTTCAAGGAAAAAGATCTTGGAGTTTTAGTATTAATGATAATCCAGTCCCAGAAAGTTATATAAGGGAATTAGTTGACATAACATCTTATCCTGTAGAAGTAATTAAAACTGCTCTTACAAGCGGTTCTCTTCCTCAAAAATGCTTAAAATTAAAAATGTTAAGTCAGTAATTGTTGGGGTTGAACTAAGATACGTATACTGACTTAGAAATAGATTTCCATTTGTGCTGGTAGGCGATCACACCTCATGGACGATCGCCGTTTCCCTGTTAGGAACTAAATGTCCAGTATTTCTAGGAAATATTGCCAGTTTTCACCACAGGTTCAATACATTGTCCAGTTTTTAGGGGATGGATTTGCGATCGCTTATTTCCGCTATGATAACTGAATATGTTGTCACCCGTGCATTATTAAAAACGTTGCTATGATTGCAGCCAAAACGCCTACTAGAAGACACTGGGAACTGTTTGAGGTTTACAAAGCTAAGGTTGCTATCAAAATGGAGCCTGAAGAGTTCCTAAAGCATTGGGCAGTCAACTACGAAGAACTTGCCGAATTATGTGGTCGTTCTAAAAGCACGGTGGCTCATTGGTTTTCCCAAGGAGAGCATCGTAGGGAACCCTCGGAATCCGACAAACGGCGATTAGCGGAAATTCATGCTCTATGGATTCAATTTGAAAATGAACCTGCCCACCTCCGAGAGATATGGGCAAGAAAACGACGGCGCAAACACAACACAAACTGTAATGATTAGTTGTCACCAGTGCATTATTTAGTTGTCATGGTGACAACATGAGTTTTATTGTGTGTCATAGCTATTCCCACCTCACATAGGTGAATTATGATTACCCAAAGCTTTTTGTCCAGCGTCGAAGAATCAAATGCAGCAACCAATAGCCCAAGTGAGATTCAGACTGTGCAAGGTAAAGAACCACTCAAACATTTGTTGATTGGTTCTTCTAAAGCTGTAATTAGCACAATTCACTACTTGCAGGTTATTGGTTATGCGGATGTTGGGGATTGGAGTCCTTTACTACCCAGTCCTAATCCTGGTGAAGTCATGAGCATTTTGAACAGACCGATTGTGGTGCAATAGGCATCGTTACTTCGTGCAACTTAAGAATTGATGACCCTACCAAAGGGTCATTTTTTTAGTTTGTGAATTATTTTGTGTGCGTTGTGCGATCGCAGGATAGAGGAATTTTAGAGTATCGCTACAATGTGCGATCGCTGTTTGTATTGCTCACTCCCATCAGTTCTTTTATAGTTAGTGCTTGTGAGGTAACAAACCCTGTAGCTGTGCAAGACTCAAATGCTCAAGTTCTAGAAGTTGCTTGCCAATATGTTCCATAAATTGCTCGAAGTTTGGACAACCATGACATCCTTTATCATGACCAGGAACAGTACATTGGCAAGTGCGAGAAGGAGAAATTTCTTTGAAGTAGTAATTACACCGGATACAATAGCAAACGCTGTTTCCCTGACTCTGGTAAGAAGTGGCAGAACCTTTGCGATCGCATTTAGGGCATTTAGGTATACTCAAATCTTCAGGTTGCCACTCCTGCAAAACTAGTTGCTTCGCAACTTCAAACCTTAACTGTTTTAGTCGCAGAAGTTCAAGCACATTCATCATGGTTCTCCACTTTGCCAGAAGAGGTGTTTTGAAAAATAATGGATTCGATTTGACCATCACGAATGAAAATTCTATGTACTATGCGACGATATATCTGAACCTTCTCATTGTTAGACAGCGATCGCCAAATTCCTAAGTTATTGCCTACTTGAATAATTTCCTCAACAGTCTTGTCCTCAAGCTGCTTGGACTGAAAGAAATTAGTTTCTTCTTCAATCTGGCGTTGTAGTTCTGCTTTAAGATCCTCTGCACTAGGGTTAAATCCAGGAAACTGCTCTAAGAAAGCGAGTTGTGCTTCTAGCTTCTGCAAACGCTCAGTTTTAAAGGGAACTACATCAGTTGTCTTGTGATGATCCTGACTCAGATGATGAGATTTCTCCAGTAATGCTGTAATCATAGCTTCTTCAATGTCAGTTTGTTTAACATTTTTGGAATTATTACAACCTACCCCAGAATGCCGACAAGCATAGTACCTATACTGCTTAGATGCAGTGTAAACTCCTTTGTGAATACAGCGAGAACCACACTCCCCGCAGTAAACTAAACCAATTTGATAAGCATAAGGACGATATTCTTCTTTACGGTGCTTAGTTCCAAATGCCCCACCGCACATTTTAATGTTTGCTGCAATGATTCGCTGAATTTCTTCAGCTTCCCCATCTCTGAGAAGTCGCTGTTCAGGATGAGTATTGTATGTTATTTGCCACTCTTCACGAGGCTTGCTCTTTCTTTTACCATCAGCAGTTCGTTCATCCCTACCATAGCAAGTATGCCCATCCAAAACTGGATTCTGAAGCCAGAGTGACAAACCTCGTTTAGTCCAATGAAGAACTTTGTCTGTTCCATTAGACTTAGCTTTAGTTTTACAAACACCATACTTATCAAAAATTTTCTTGATCGCAGAGGTGATACCTCTTACCTCAAGAAAAATCTCAATACAATCTCTGGCAACTTCAGCTATTGTTCGGTGCGGCAAATGTTGGATTTCTTTTTCGTTGATCGTATCACTGTAAAAATCTCGATAGTTTTCTGGTCGATCTGTCAATAGACACAGAAAAGGGGTGAGATCCAAAAAATATTGGTGATCAATGACAACTAAACCGAAAGGACAAGAGCCATTAGCCCAGATTTGTTTTCGCTGGTGTTCTTTACCTCGCTTAATTCTTTCTGACAGTAAATCGACTTCCCATTCAGCTAGTACCCCTAACATATTAAGCATGAGTTTCCCTTGTGGGGTACTTAAATCCATTTTTTGATCAAGAATCACTAGGTTAACATCATGCTTTTGAAGGATGTCAACAATTTTTCTCAGAGTAGGTAAAGAACGAGTAATGCGATCAATTCTAGTAATAATAACTGTCCTGATTTTACCTGCTTCAACAAGTCGCATCAATTCTTGATACTGGGTACGGTCATCCTTCTTGCCTTTCTCAACATCAGTAAGAATGTGCTTTGCTCCAGCATCTTTCAATCTAGCTATTTGTTGTTCTAAAGCATTTGTATCTTCAGCTTGTTCACGAGAAGAAACACGAGCATATCCAATGTCTAATAGTTCCATATCTTTTTCATTGTTAATTCTAAGATTAGGGGTTTAATAGCTAATTCTACCAGCTTTTTTGTGCGTAATCCACTTGAGTTGATTATGCACAAAGCTCCTTATTTCCTAACAATAAACTTAAAGATTATTGAATGGTGAAATTATTCAAATTAATCCTTTATTTATTCAAGAAATTATTTTGCAAAAAAATACCCTAATATTTTTATATCAGGGTAATAATAGAAATTGAGTTTGTGTCTAATTTGTTTAAGTAATATTAAGCAAAGTCTTTAAAAGAGAATATTTCCTTTTGCTCACACTTCCATTCAAAATAGCCTGATGAGTTGACAATTCCATGAATTGTAACTCTTTGATTGGTATTTTTGGCTTGGTAAGGAATACTATTTTTCCAGTAGAGATTAGTGTCAATTATCCCTATTAACGCTCTGTGTGTTTTGAGATAAACTTGCCAAAGCTTTTTAAATTGTATGTTTGATTGTTGAGATCTCAATGCTATCAGTGGGTAACCTTCCCAATTCATATCCATGAGTATCTGGTAATATTTTTGTTCAAGATTTTGAGCTATATCGTGATTGCTAAGGTATTTTAGCCACTTACGATAGTGTTGTTTTTTGTCTCTCTGGTTAGTCCAAGATGGTTTTAGTCTGAATGCCTCTTCTTGTACATCTCTTGTAAATCTAGCTTTAAGTATATGAATGAATAGTTCTTGAAAATTTGCAAAGGGATATTTAATGTTTTTGCTTTCTGCCCAAGAAATAATTTCAGATTCTCCTGCCTTAAACAGGTCATACATAGCTTTTTCAGCGTCAGTCTCTGATTTTAGGTTTTTGAGTGCATCTGGTGGTAATATTTGTTCAATTGAACCGCCAGGATGAGTTGGATCTGGGATGAGAGGAAATATTTTATTTGATAACAATATGGCTTTAGCTTGCCAATATAGTTGAACACATCGCATCCAAATTCCCTGGTTACGATTTTCAGGAGCAAAATCAAAGGCAGCAATATTGCTAATAGCGTTAGCTAAATTACAAAAATCAGCAGTTTGAGGTTTATCAGGTAAATTAATTAATTTAAAAGGTATGTGTTGACGTTTGATACCCAATAATTTATCATCAGCAAATGCTTTCGCTGATGATAGGGCTATAAATTCTCTCAATGGCACTTCTCTAGATAAACCATTATTATCAAATATTTCATAGATAGTTTCGTCTAGAATTACATCATATAGCTGTTTCATATTTCACCTAATTTTATTGAATAAACATCATTGCTGCTTTTGGGTGTGGCGATCGCATAAACCATATTCTTTGGGTAGATACACTCTAGCAATGATTTCATTTTCTAGACCACAGACACGTATTATTTGACCTATGAGCTTAAGTAATTAAATAAAATTTAAGGCAAAATAGGATTTAAAATACTACACCTTTCAAGGTGGCAACGTTTTTTTAGTATTTATTTAATTATTGAATATCACCAAAATCAACAAATCTGCATGGTTGTGGTAAGAGTAAACAGCAGATTATTGGAGGTAAAAACAAGTTAAAGTTGTTATCGCCAGGAAAAATCTTGGTAAGAGTTTGTGCTGATAAAACCAAGCCCAGGAAACTCCTGCCCATTTTAGTACAGAGCAACATGATCCAGGGAACATTATTTGAAACTTCCATCACCTTGCCTGAGTTGTCATCCCATTTATGGGAAGCAGCGAATATTCTGCGTGGAAGTCCCGTGGATCGCACCGATTGGAAGAGTTACATTCTGCCATTGCTGTTCTTCAAGCGCATTTGCGATGTCTGGGACGAAGAACGTCAAACAATGATTGACGACTATGGAGAACACTTCCCCGACGAACATCGCTTTCAAATTCCTGAAGGTAGCCACTGGCAAGACGTGCGTGAAGCATCTAGTAATGTGGGTACTGCTCTGCAAAATGCCCTGCGGAATATTGAAGTTGCCAACCAGAAACATTTATACGGTGTATTTGGGGATGCTCAGTGGACAAACAAGGAAAAGCTGTCTGATCAACTGCTAAAAGACCTTATTGAACACTTCTCTGCTCTCAACCTTAGCAACAAGCGTGTCCACAGTCATGTCATGGGCGATGCCTATGAATACTTGATCAAGAAGTTTGCTGATACTACCAAGAATAAAGCTGGGGAATTTTACACCCCACGTAGTGTAGTACATCTGATAGTAGATATGTTAGATCCCCAAGAAGGGGAAACAGTTTATGATCCAGCTTGTGGTACAGGAGGAATGCTACTTGCTGCTGTCACCCATTTACGCAATAAAGGTGGAGATGCAAGGACATTCTTTGGCAAGTTATACGGGCAAGAGAAGAATTTAACAACTGCTTCCATTGCTCGCATGAATTTGGTGCTGCACGGTGTAGATGATTATCAAGTCATGCGCGGTGATACCTTGGAAAATCCCGCTTTTAGTGAAGACGATCAACTAAAAACTTTTGATGTAGTTCTTGCTAATCCCCCCTATTCTATTAAACAGTGGAACCGGGAGAAGTTTCAAAGTGACCCTTGGCAGCGTAATTTTTTAGGAACACCTCCTCAAGGAAGAGCTGACTATGCCTTTTTTCAGCACATTTTGAAAAGTCTTGATGCAAAAACAGGACGCTGTGCAATTCTCTTCCCGCATGGGGTACTGTTCCGTAAAGAAGAAGCCGAGATGCGTAAAAAGCTGATTGAAGCTGATTTAGTGGAATGTGTCCTTGGTTTAGGAGCAAACCTGTTTTACAATTCGCCAATGGAAGCTTGTATTCTGATTTGCTGTACTCGCAAGCCACCAAAACGTCAAGGGCAGATTTTATTCATTGATGCTGTTCATGAAGTAGCTCGTGTGCAAGGACAAAGTTTTCTCAAACCAGAACATCAGTCACGTATTCTCAGTGCGTATCAAAGTTACAGTAATGACCCTGGCTTTGCTACAGTTGCTACTTTAGAGGAAATTGCTGCCCAGGACTATAGCTTGTCCATCCCGCTTTATGTGCGGCGAAAAACAGCTAATAGCCAAACTGAGGATCTCAAGACGCTAGCAGAAGTTTGGGCAGACTGGGAACAGGGTAGTAGAGCTTTTTGGCAAGAAATGGATGCCTTAGTTGATATGCTGGATTCCTTGTAAACTAATTTATTTACTGGAATGGTAAAGAATTAGCTAAAACCTAGTTGGCAACAATAGTATAAAAAATTTATTTACCAAAATGGTAAAGCATTATTGATATGATATGTTCTCTGGACATAACAAATTTGTTTACCAAAGTGGTAAACTTGTATTAGTCAAGTAACGAATGGAAATCACTTTCGGCGATCGCAAACTACAAAAACTATGCGAGCAACAAGACCTAGCGCAAAGAAAATTGGGTGCAAACTGTGCCAAGAAATTGAGAACCCGATTGGCGGATCTTGCTGCTGTTAGTTGTGTCACGGAATTAGTTATGGGTCGTCCCCATCCTTTAACGGGAGATAGAGCAGGTGAATTTGCAGTAGACCTAGAAGGTGGTACACGACTTGTATTCAAGCCAGATAACGAACCCATCCCCTTGAATGAGGATGGAAGCATTGATTGGTCAAAAGTCACTGCTGTTTGTATTGTTTTCATCGGAGATTACCATGATTAAGACAACCCGTCCCTTTACACCAGATTGGGTTTCTCCCCCTGGTGATACTATCGCTGATTTCTTAGAAGAGCGTGATTGGACACAAGTACAGTTAGCAGAGCGTTTAGGCTACACCACGAAACATATCAGTCAGTTAATTAATGGCAAAGCACCCATCAATGAAGAAACTGCCATGAAGTTAGAACGGGTTCTGGGAAGTACAGCAGCATTCTGGCTCAATCGTGAAGCCCAATATCGTGCCGCTTTAGCAAGGAAAGAGGAAGAAAACCGCTTAAAGGGGTGGACATCTTGGTTAGATCAATTACCAGTCAAAGAATTGATGAACCAAGGTGTTATTCCTAAGTGCCATTTAATTGCCAAGAATAAACCTAGCTTGGTAAAAAAGTTATTACATTTTTTCGGTGTGGCTTCGCCGGACGAGTGGCGAAGTTACTATGCTGGTATGGAAGTTTACTTTCGTCGCACTCGCGACGAACAAAGTGATGTTGCTGCTATTTCTGCTTGGTTACGTTTGGGTGAAATAGAAGCAGAAAAACTAGACTGTCCCAAATACAGTAAACCAAAGTTTGAAAAAGCAGTGCAGGAAATTCGCACTTTGACGGTGTTACCACCAGAGGAATTTGAACCAAAGATGCAACAGTTGTGCCGAGAAGCAGGGGTTGTGCTGGTTTTAGTACCAGCAATTAAGAGAGCGCACGTCAGTGGTGTAGCGCGGTGGCTAAATCCCCACAAAGCATTGATTCAACTTTCACTTTATGGTAAGACCAATGACCGCTTCTGGTTTAATTTTTTCCATGAAGCAGCACATATCCTACTTCATGATAAAGAAAATATTTTTCTGGATGAATGGGATAGTGGGGAAAGTTTGGCATCTGAAGCAGAACGCGAAGCAGATCAATGGGCGCGAGAATTTTTGATACCACCTCAGTACGATGGAGAATTAGCCCAACTTAAATCTAAAGCTGATGTTGTTGATTTTGCAGAGCGTATAGGTATTCATCCCGCTATCGTTGTAGGACGACTTCAACATGATTGTATAATTCCTATCTCTTGGATGAATAGGTTCAAGGAGAGTTTTTGTTTTTAGTGAGTATTTCTAAAATGGCAGTGCTGGTGAAAGTTCCAGACCGGATTACCACAATTTGTGCCGACATCGCTGAACATTACCAACAAAAAGTTTCTCCCAATGGCTTTAAAGGCATGGTCGTTACCTACGATCAAGAATGCTGTCTTTTATATAAAGCAGAACTGGATCAACATCTGCCTCCAGAAGCCAGCGAAATAATTATTTCCGCTACAGGTAAAGATGAGCGATTAAAACCTTATCTACGTAGTCGTGACCAAGAAGAAAAACTTTTAGATCGGTTCCGTGACCCCAATGATCCATTGAAAATTTTGGTTGTCACCGCCAAATTACTCACAGGATTTGATGCTCCGATCCTCCAGGCGATGTACCTAGACAAGCCACTGAAAGCACATACCTTACTCCAAGCTATCTGTCGCACTAACCGTACCTACGGCAATAAAAAAACACATGGTTTGGTAGTGGATTATCTCGGCGTATTTGATGATGTCGCCCAAGCTTTAGACTTTGACGAGCAAGGCTTCCAGCAGGTTGTTTCTGGAATTAGTGCCTTAAAGAATGAACTTCCTGGTGCAGTCCAGAAATGTTTAGCATATTTCCCAGGAGTAGATCGTACCCTTACTGGTTATGAAGGACTAATTGCAGCGCAGGATTGTTTACCCAACAATGATGTGCGTGATAACTTCGCTGCCGATTACAGTTACCTAGCTAATTTATGGGAAGCATTATCACCAGATCCCATACTTGTCAAGTATGAAACTGATTACAAGTGGCTTTCCCAGGTTTACATTTCAGTTCAACCGACAACTGGCATGGGTAAACTGCTCTGGCACGCACTCGGAGCTAAAACTATTGAGCTAATACACCAAAACGTACGTGTAGAAGCAGTGCGTGATGACCTCGAAGAAATCGTCCTGGATGCCGAATTATTAGAGGTGGTGCTAAATTCCGCAGATCCCAGGAACAAAGCCAAGGAAATTGAGATTAAAGTTGCTAGAAGACTTCGCCAACATATTGATAATCCCCGCTTTCGAGCTTTATCAGAGCGTCTAGAAGCTTTGAAAGAACGCCATGAACAAGGACAAATTCATAGTGTAGCCTTCCTCAAGGATTTGCTTGACTTAGCTCGTGACCTGGTGCAAACAGAAAAAGACACACCTCCAGAGGAAGATGAAGACCGGGGTAAGGCAGCGTTGACAGAGCTATTTTTGGAAGTCCGTAATGAGCAAACGCCTAAAATGGTGGAGCGAATTGTTAATGATATTGACGAAATAGTACGCTTAGTACGCTTCCCTGGTTGGCAGAAAACAAGTGCTGGAGAACGGGAAGTCAAGCAAGCCTTACGGAAAACCCTATTTAAATATGCTCTGCACCAAGATAAAGAACTTTTTGAAAAGGCTTATGCTTATATCAAGCAATATTACTAATGGACAAACTTACTAAATTGAAGGACTAAACCTTTTTCATTTTCACCCTCCACATCCTGCATTAAAGTGATTGATGATAGCTGGAAGGCTTGACTTAACTAATTTGTAGGGTGATGCAGTTAAGTTATGTCCTCACTGCATTCACCCTAAAGACCCTGCATTCATTAAGTCCTAGTATAATAAGCTTTTCAAGGACTGAATGCAGGGAGTGAAGGGTATGCAGGGTGAGAAAGACAAGTTTATTTGGAATAAGATTCGCGAATGATAGCTTCGACTACTCCTCCCGAATCATCACGTTTAAGCCCACGAATTACGAAACCGCCACTAGTTTTCACTTTCTCCAGTTTTCCCCTTCCTAAACGGATAATCTCTGGGCTAAACTCCTTGTTAGTACGCATTTTAGACAAGGTTTTGTAGCAATAACTGCAATAATCTCCAAAGAGTTGATTTATTTCGTCTTTGTTGCTCCCAATAGGAATTTGATTATTGCGATCGTAGACATAGTTATTATTCAACCAGTCAGCAACAGAATTTGTTTGTAGTAAAAACTCCAATTCATTCTCAGCTATCATTCCACTTTCATCAACCTTGTCAATTAAAGTCTGAATAATTTCCTCTTCTGGAATACTAAGTAGATAATTAGTAAAACCAGAGATCTGTGCAGAAAGACTTGCTGAAAAATCTGGGTCAACTTTTGGAACTAGACGGTTGAACTTAAAAATAATCATACGTCGATCTAATCCTGAATCACTCGCATTAAAGACAAGGTGATTAGCAGTGATCATTAGCATTCCTGTATAAGTTGCTGTGAAAGGCATCTCATATTTATGCTCGATATTAATCTCATCTCCGCCAGTGATATTTTTCAGTATTTCTATGTTCCCTCGATAGTCATCAGCATCGTTGATACATACTAATCGTTTGCCATAAATGTTCCCGGCTTGGAATTGATGGTTGTTCAGAGATGAAAGAGTAACACTATCGGTAATCCATTCCTGGGATTGATGCCACTACACCACCAACCAGCAGTGTGCTTATATTTTTTCCAGCCTAAATGCTGTGCTATTTCCTCATTATCTTCGAGTGTTTTAACATTGAGGCGGGTAATTTGTTCCGAAACTCCACTCCCCTTCACCCACTCTTCTAAATGCCTAGCACATATATAGGATGAAGTTGCTTCGGATGAAGAGGACATAGATAAATTAGGAACAAGGTTGTTCCTAAAATCTTCATTATTTGGTATACTCATAGTTTAGAAAAAGAAAAAATCTATAATTACCAGAGTCATAAGTAGAGCAATAATTGCTGACTAATGGCTTTTTTTGTGCAAACAGAACAGGTAGTAAATATCTACTTGAGTAGCAAGTATTTTTACTTCCTTATTGAGGATCTTGAGAAGAATTTCTTAGTTGCTTATCCGAATCAAATGATCATCTGTTTTCCTCGGAGCAGCACAATTATTGTAGATCTAAATCATTTCCCCTGAGAACGATTGCGTCTTCTTTTTGGTTGGTTAGAAGGTAAGTCAGCCAAATAATTTTCAATGGCTCTCAAGTGGGCTTCAGGATTACTAATGTGGTTCTGCACCCAATCCAACACAAGGATTATGTTATATCTCACAACTCTTGAATTTAGAGTGATCCAATGAATATCTCTCTGCAATTTTCCTTGAAGTCTATATTTCTTCAAAGTGTTACTTGATAAACCAGTTACTTCAGACATTACCTGCTTAGTAACAAACTGATAATCTTGAGGTTTGGAATTGCCCATACAAGAATAATTATTGTCTCTATACTAGGTGAATAATTATGCTCACAATGGCAATTAACGTTGCAATTTGGAGCTTTTTGTACACTAACTCAGCTTATACGGGGTCAATGATGAATGGATTTTTTGGCTAATATTGTAAACAAGTGTAAAGTAGTTCAGTATTTAGGCAGCGACAGACTCTATTAGCTAGGTCAGTGGAGTTTTCAAGCAGTTGAGCTAAATTACCCCGTTCTTCTCCCTGACAAAATTTCGATATAAATTTATCTAGCTAAGAAGGCAAGTTTAGGAATTCACCCTCTAAACCTCGTCCATGTTGAACCCTAGAGTTTTTAATTATTTTGTTGTGTTATGGCAACGTAAAGCCTTCTTCTAACAAAGACGCTGGGCGTAGCTTGCTTCCCCGTAGGAGTACGTCATAGCTTCGTTTAGCGCTCTTAGCGTTCCCGCAGGGTAGTAAGCGATCGCAAAACTTTGGTAAAAAACTACAGTTCTCAAGTTAGATGAGGTTTAGAACCAGACAAGGTACAGATCGACAATGGAATAAATTGGGTGTAAATTGGGTGTAATAAATGTTTTATTACTCGAAACACTTGCAGATACTAAATAGTCCTCGGACTGAAAATCCTCGTGTCACCAGTTCAAGTCTGGTTCCTGGCATACTCCTCGAAACCCCTTGAAATCAACGATTTCAAGGGGTTTTTGGTTTCTACTTCCTGAAAATATAGAGGACAATCGTTCTAGTCTTTATGCCATTTTTGGACGTTTTTGGATACCTTTAGATACAAAAGTGGTGTAAATAGTGTATTCCGAGGAACAGGGCGTTAATCCTTTTACCAAGGAAGAGAGAGATTTAATTATTCGTACTTTCGCTAGCGATCGCTACTATAGCCATTATATTTTTGATTTCAAGCAGAATTAAGTTGTGTGCGATCGCACTAACGAGAAATGCCAGAGTATTAATGCGATCGCTCTTTTATCTTCAACCCCCAATTTCTGAGCAAAGTTAATCAAATCATTGAACTTTAGATACAAAAGTGGTGTAAAAGAGCTATAGCAGAGGAGGAAGAATACAATTATGGTCTTCGCTGTGTAAAAATGAATAATTTAATTTCTGGAAGTCCCTAAGTAAAATTTTCAAGGCTTTTCCCTGCGTCAACGAAAAAGTTTACGGCTCATTTAGGCTCGTTATAGGTATTTGAATGATAAACTCAGTCCCTTTTCCTAGAGAGGAATTGCATTCCAGTAACCCAGCGTGTTTATCTACTACAATTTGCCGAGCGATCGCCAATCCTAATCCTGTGCCTTTACCTACAGCTTTCGTAGTAAATAAATGCTCGAATATCTGCTGTTTTACTTCTGCACTCATCCCCAGAGCATTATCAGCAATAGAAATTTTTACTTGCTTACCTTGTAATGAAGTTTTAATGGTAATTTGGTTAGTATTTGCTTGAATTTCTGCCAAACTCCGCCCATTATTTGCTTCTTCTAGAGCATCAATGGCATTGGCTAAAATATTCATAAATACCTGATTTAATTGTCCAGGGAAGCATTCAACCTGTGGTAAATTACCATAATCAGTAACCACCTCAATAGCTGGACGTTGTTCGTTAGCTTTGAGACGATGTTTCAGAATTAAAATGGTGCTATCGATACCTTCATGGATATTAAAAGGTACTTTGTAATCTTTATCTGCTCGTGAAAAAGTGCGAAGACTAGTGCTGATATTTTTCAGGCGATCGCAAGCCATAACCATTGCATCCATTATCTTCGGTAAGTCTTCTTGGATGTAATCTAGGTCAATTTCTGCGGCGTGATCAATAATTTCTTCAGTTGGATTAGGTAGAGTTGCTTGATACAATTTTAGGTGTTCGTTAATATCAGCAATTGTGGGTTTAGCTTGTTTCAGGCTGGCAGAAATAAAACCGAGAGGATTGTTCATTTCATGTGCTACACCTGCTACTAAATTTCCCAAAGCTGACATTTTTTCACTTTGGACAATTTGTAATTGGACTTGTTGTAAATCTTCTAGTGCTTGTTGAACTTTTTGATAAAGTCGAGCATTTTCTAAAGCGATGGCTGCTTGGGAGGAAAGTAGATTAATTACTTGCAAGCGTTCTTGGGTAAATACCCCGCTTGTGAGTTGATTTTCTAGATAGAGAATACCTACTAAATTTCCTTGGTTAATAATTGGTGTGCATAATATACTTTTTGGTTGATGTGTAAGTATATATTCGCTAATTAACCCAGATATCTCTGTTTGACAGTTATCTATAACTATTGTTTGCTGAGTATTGGTAACGTAATTAATAATTTTTCGTGGTACATCTTGATAAGTATCTAGTAACTGTTGTTCGAGCAATGTTTGGATTTGGGTTTGAGAATTAATAGAGGTAATTGCTCGGATTTGCCAAGTATTTTCTTGGGGAAGAATTAAGACAGCTTTTTTGGCACCGGAGTTTTCTAAGATAATTTTGGAGAGGCTGGTGAGGAGTTGATCTAATTCGATACTGCTAGAAATAGTTTGAGCCGCTTTGAGTACGCTGGTAAAATCTAGAATTTCAGAAATATTGCTGGTACTAGCCGTGGAACTATGAGCAGATGAAGATGTTTGAGGAAAGGCTATAGTCGAAATTGTTTCCCAGGGATTGAGGTTGATTCGTCGTTGTTGCAGGATGGGTTTGAGGAGTTGAGGATAGCGTTTTTCTAGGTCGTTGGTTTTAACTTTAGCGCCCCAACGGGAATAGCAATAGTATGCTTGTTGCATATATCCTGCGGCGACTGTTTCTTTTTCCCAGTCAAGGTAAAATTTAGCAGCAAGTTCGTTGGCTAAGGCTTCTTCTTGAGTGTAACCGTTAGTTTTGGCAAGAGAAATAGCTCGATCATACCAATCTCCAGCTTCATATTTTCTTTCTAAAACTCGATATTTTTCTGCATTTACTAGGCTGAATTTATGTAAATAATTCATCGGAGCATGATTAGACCAAACTTCTATTTTTTCCTGATTAGTTTGGACTTTTTCTAGAATTGCTTGTTGTTCAGAAACTGGAACTCTAGAATACAAAGCTAATCGTACTAAAGAATCGTAAAAATAAAACAGAGGCACAACAACTAGCCCAGTAACTCCTCCTAGAGACTGTTCTGCTATTTCAGCATTTTTTAATGCCTGGTCATAATCATAAAATAAATAACTGATAAATAGTTTATTAACAAACAGGTGATTAATTGTATACAAGTCATTGGCTTTTTGATGTGTAATTAACATCGTTTCTTCATCATATGCTGTGCCAATTAGCTTATATAGATTTTCAGACTTACCCTGAAGATTTAACACAGTTTGATAATAAATTGAACTCCAATAGAAAGCGACTTGCTGCTTGATTTTTTTTAAAGAATCAACATAAATACTAAATTCTTTCTCTAAAATTTCTAGTTCCTTTCCTAACCAAAAAGAATGAACTGGATAAATATAAGCACAATAACCAGCATATTCGAGGTCACCTGTTTCTAATCCTGTAGAATAACCTTCGATTGCAGGTGCTAATGTGTCCTTAATATGCTGTTGCCAATGGGCTATGTGTGCATTAACAACAGTCAAGATCTTCGCTTTTAGTTCTGAGGAATTAAATTTGGATAATATGCCCAAAGCTAATTTACCAAATTCACAGCCAGCGTTAATATCACTGAAGGCTCCACAAAGCAGCAATCCATACAAACTATAACCATAGGCAGAAACGGGTGTATTGCCGTATTTAATCGATAACTGAACCATTGCAAAGGTGATTAAGGGAACCATTACCGGATCACTTTGAAAAGCCGCAGGAAGGACTCGCATTAAAATTTTCATTGCTGCGATGTTTTCGGGTTTTGTCATTATCGGTAAATGAACTAATTCCGTGATGGCTTTACCCTGTAAATTGTCAATAACTTGCTGTAAACCTTGTTGAATATCTAAGGGTGTTGGTTGTTCGGGAAATTCAATGCCTAATTGTTGCAGAATAGAGCGGGCAATTTGGATTCCTTCTATTTGTTTGCTTTGCATAATGCAAGCAGTAATCTGAATTTCGTAGATAGAAACTTTATCTAGTAATGTTTTGGCATTTTGCAGAATAATTGCTGTAAAGTGTTGCATATTCTCAAAATCGCCACTTAAGTAAGCAGATTCAGCAACTAATGTATGCAATTCTAATGTTAATTGATATTGCTTTTCCCAGCTATTTTCATCAAGTAATTCTAACCCAATCAAAGAATATTCCACAGCCGCAGTATAAGCAGTTGCAGCTTTCGCTTTTGTTCCAGCAATCAGATTTAATTGCGCTAATTGATTTAGTTCTCGGCGTTCATAAATGAATACCCTACCAATATTTAACTGGTTGACAATATCAAAAATCTTTTCTCCTTGTTTGGCTGCGGGAATACTTTGTAAAAGCAATCGCCCGATTTGTAAATGTGTCTTTTGTCTGTTTGCTTCCAGAATCAGAGAATAAGCTGCTTGTTGGATGCGATCATGCAAAAATTTATACTTAGCTGTGTGGCGATACGCCAAAGGCGTTAAGCTGTGCTGATCGCTAATTGTCAGTTGAGTTTGTTCTTCAGTATCTTGATAAAACTTATAAACCGCACTTTGGGGCAAAATAAAATCTGACTGTAAGGCTTTCCATAAAGACGCAGCCGTTTCTACCACCGATAATTGGCAAACAATCGCCAATGTATTTAAATCAAAAGAGTTGCCAATACAAGCAGCAAGCTTTAATACTTGTTGAGTCAATTCTGGTAATTTTTGTAATTGAAATACCATAAACTCAACAACATCTGAAGTGAGTGTTTGCTGGTTGATTTGAGCAATATCACATTCCCAGCAGCCCTCTTGCCAATTAAAAATAATTAATCCATCTTCATGTAATGACTTGAGAAACTGTGTAGCAAAAAAAGGATTACCTTGAGTTTTGCGATAAATCAATTGCGAAAGAGGTAATGCCAAATTTTCTGCACACTTTAATGTTTCAACTACGAGTTGATTCAAGTGTAATTGACTCAGAGGTTGCAGGGTGAGTGTATTTACAATTGCCCCCGCGTTGCTAATGCCATCTAAAGTCATAATCAACGGATGTGCTGGCGAGACTTCATTATCTCGATAGGCACCAATTAAGAGTAAATATCCTTGATTTGTTTCTGATATTAATAATTGAATTAACTTCAGTGAAGCCAAATCAGCCCATTGTAAATCATCCAAAAATATTACTAAAGGATGTTCTTTGCTGGTAAATAGTTGTAGAAAATTCTGGAATAATAAATTAAATCTATTTTGAGCCGCAGTCCCAGATAATTCTATTGCAGGTGGTTGTTGACCAATAATTCTTTCTAATTCAGGAATAACATCAATAATTACTTGTCCATCGTTCCCTAATGCCTGAATAATTTTACTTTTCCATTGTTGGATTTGAGTATCAGTTTCAGCGAGTAATTGCCCCATCAAATCCCGAAATGCTTGCACAAATGCTGAAAAAGGAATATTTCGATTAAACTGGTCAAATTTGCCTTTAATAAAATATCCCCGTTGTTTAACAATGGGTTTATGAACTTCGTTAACTACGACAGTTTTACCAATACCAGAAAACCCAGCAACTAACATGAGTTCGCTATCACCTTGAGAAACCCTGGCAAATGCTGCTAATAGTTGCTCAACTTCCTTTTCTCTACCATATAATTTTTCAGGGATGAGGAAGCGATCGCAAATATCCCGCTTACCAATTTCAAAATCACCAATCTCCCCGGTTTCTGTGATTTGTTCTAAACATTTTTCTAAATCATGCTTTAATCCTAAGGCGCTTTGATAACGGTCTTCCGCATTTTTCGCCATCAGTTTCATCACAATATCTGACAGCACTGGTGGAATCTCTTCCCTGTTTCCTAATACTGCAGGCATTTTAGCAATATGACTATGTACCAACTCCATCAAGTCTGCTGATTGAAATGGTAATTGACCAGTTAATAATTCGTAAAAAGTTACGCCTAACGAATAAAAATCAGTACGATAGTCAATTACCCGATTCATTCTCCCCGTTTGTTCGGGTGATAGATAGAATATTGTTCCTTCCAAAACTTGAGGATTTTTTAGGGATTCGGTTTCTCTTGGGAGTAAGGAAGCAATACTAAAATCTATTAATTTAACTTGCTTTGTTTCGGGATTAATTAAAATATTGGCAGGTTTAATATCTTTATGAATAATTTTATGATGATAGAGAAAATCTAAGGTATCGCACAGAGATACAGCAATTGCTAAAAATTCCAGTAGAGACTTGATATGTAAAGCCTGCTGAGTAAAATAATCCTTGAGGGAAATTCCCCCAAAGTCTTCCATCACCAATATATAACCATTTTGGTAAGGTTCTAAGCTATAGGTTTGGATGATTCCTCGGAAGTCAAGATTTTTAGCAATAGTATATTGATTACGAAACTGTATCAGCTCACTAAAGCTAGGATAAGGATTTTTCAGCAGTTTGATGACTACTCTTAAGGAATCTTGTTCTCGGATTGCTCGATATACCAAAGTTTTGGAACCATCATAAATGATTTCTTTTACTTGATATCCGGGAATACTAACTAGAGTGCTAACCATACTCATTGTATATTTGCGAGTTTCGCATTTAGTATTCCCAAATATGCAACAGTATTTAGCATTGCTGTAAAAACACTGACATCTATATTTAGATGGGCAATTCCAAGTAGAACAATTGGTAATGACTTACGTAGGGTAGCAAAATTAAATGAAAAAAAACAAATATCAGAGATTGATGAGTTTTCCAGGTATGACAACCTTAATAGCAGTGATTGCTACTGTACTTGTACTACTGGGGGGGACATTTCAATTTGCTTCTGCGTCGCAACCTAATGCTCAATTAGATATTGAAAAATTGACGGTTTGCTACGCTTTGGGAACAGATGCAATTGGGAGAGGAGATCTCCAAGGAGGAAAGAATATTTATCCGGACTGCTTTACACCGAATGCAACGATTACAGCAGTTTTCCCTAATGGAGACAGCCAGACATATATCGGCACCAATGCTTGGGCGGATTTTGTTTATAGTGTATTCCAAGGGAATGGCTATGTAGCTACCCAGCATTTGATAGGTACAATCAACATTAACGTTAATGGTAATAATGCAACGATGACTTCCTATCTCCATGCAACTCACAAACGTTCTGATACTAGCATTGATGTTGCTAATGGTACTTATGAAGATGAGGTTATCCAACAAAATGGGCGTTGGAAAATTAGCCGTCGCACACTAAAATTAATCACCTTCTTGAACCTTTCTTCACCTCCTAGTGCTCAACGTGTAATGATGCCTTCAAACTAGGTTAATTTTTAGGAAACTCCAAAAAATCAATTATTCTGCTTCAAGTTGTTGACTGTTGAATGTCGGCAATAATAATGGAATATTTTTTGAATTGGAATTACCTGATTGTCATAATGGTAATAGTGATGGTAAATCATTTACTTATTGCCATTACTGACTAACAAGTTAATCAATTTTAAATTTTGTCGTGCTTCTGCTCATTAATTGCAAAGCATGAAATGTTGTAACTTCGGTGACCAATATTTCAATGTTAGTAACGAAAACACCAAGATTTTGCATCTTCAGGAACAACCAATCCTATCTCTCATTCTCAAGAAAAGCGATCGCAGCCTGAAAAAGTCATGTAATTTACAATACTACATGATTGCTCAATTAACCCTGCAAAAATCCCAGAAATTCAGTAAATTGATTCAATCAAGACTCAAGTTCCTGGTAAATTCCGTAAATGCTCATCTAAATGCGTCCTATCTGCCAAAGAACGCAACAGCGGCCCGTGAGAGCTAAATTCTACAACACTCACAGAAGCAACCGGGCAACCAATACGATACCGGAAGCGTCCCACATCAATACCCAATAAGCTGCACAAGATAATTCTGATGGTTGCTTTGTGAGAAACGACTAAAACATTACCGCTTTGATAAAGGTGTTTGATTTCCTCAATTACCTGGATAGCACGATGAGCTATAGTAATTGCCATTTCTCCGCCAGTTGGCGCGTACCATGCGGGATCGGCTGACCAACGCAGATAATCATCGTGATATTCTTGGCTAATCACTTCCGGCGGTTTTCCTTCCCACTTACCATAATTAATTTCCTTTAAACCATCCCGTAGTTCTGGTTGGATATCTAACAATTCACACAAAGGCGCTGCTGTCAACACAGTCCGCCGCATCGGACTAGAAAACACTGCTCTCCAAGGTGTAGAACTATATGCAGCAGCAAAAGCTTTAGCCATTGCCAAACCTTCGGGCGTTAATTCAGAGTCTAGCGAACCGCAAAAAGCATTATTTCGGCTGCATTCTGTTTGTCCGTGACGGAGAAAATAAAGAGTTAAGCTCAAAATATTGTTCCTTTTTTGGCGTTTGGCGTTTGGTTTTAGGTGTTCGGTGTTTCTTATTTCCCCCTTGCTCCCAGCTCCCTGCCCCCCTGCCTTTTCTTCTCACCCCGTCGCCTGAGGAATCTGCTTTTGAATCCGAGTATTTAACTCAGCCATCAAATTGTCGCCACTGCGTCGCGCTTCCCAAGGGCCAAAGAAACGACGACCAATATTCCATTGTCCCTGGATATAATCTTCATTTTCCGAGAGAGTGCCAATGTATTGAATTGGTGCAGGAGAGGTGATTAAATACCGCTTAGTAAAGCTAATACTACGCCCATTAACCTCACCACGGATTTGGGCTTCTCCTAAATAATTGTCATCTAAAATTGAGCCACTGAGAGCATTGCCACTTTGAACAAAGACTGCTTCAAAGCGGCTAGGCACTCCTTGTTGCCAGTACGTTCCTAGCCAAGTACCATTCAGGTCAGCCATGAGATTTTTCCAGTACTTATATTCCATTTAAGGGTATTCTCATGTCAGAGAACGTAAATATTACAACTTTGAAAGACTAGGGTAGCGATCGCTAAGTTAACTCTATCAATGAATGGGGACTGGGTAATGGGTAATGGGTAATGGGTAATGGGTAATGGGTAATGGGTAATGGGGACTGGGTAATGGGTAATGGGTAATGGGTAATGGGTAATTGATAGTTGTTATTTCTCCCCCTGCTCTCCTTCGGATTCGCCAGTCGCTCATGGGGGAAACTCCCAAGACCGCGCTGGCTCACCTGCTCCCTGCCCCCCTGCCTCCTAGTGCGATCGCTAAAATAAATAGGATACAATGCCGCGATCGCATTTGCTTTTTATGACAACTCACACAATTTCTACGCCAGCAGTTGAGCCGTATCTGGATGGCAATTTTGCACCAGTGCGTCAAGAAATTACCACGGATAGCTTGCAAGTTATTGGTCAATTACCGCCAGAGTTAGCGGGGATGTTTGTCCGCAATGGCCCTAATCCCCAATGGCCGCCTATTGGTAAATACCATTGGTTTGATGGTGATGGAATGTTACATGGTGTGCACATTAGCGAGGGTAAAGCCACTTATCGCAATCGCTATGTGCAAACTAGGGGATGGAAAATTGAAAACGAAGCGGGAAAGGCTATTTGGTCTGGGTTTATGGAACCACCCCAGATGGATAATCCCTATGGCCCATATAAAAATACTGGTAATACTGCTTTAATTTGGCACGCGGGAAAGTTTTTGGCACTGAATGAAGGTAGTGTACCTCACAGCATTACGCTACCTGAGTTAGACACTATTGGCGAGTATACCTATAACGGTAAGCTGGTTTCTGCCTTTACAGCTCATCCCAAGGTAGATCCAGTTACAGGCGAGATGATGTTTTTTGGCTACTCCCCTGCTCCGCCATATCTGCAATACAGTAGAGTTTCTGCCACAGGGGAGTTGTTAACAACAGTACCCATTGAAATACCTGTGCCAGTGATGATGCATGATTTTGCCATCACGGAAAACTATACGATTTTCATGGATTTACCGCTAACATTGAGCGCTGAACGATTATATCGTGGGGAACCGATGCTGATGTTTGAGAGCGATCGCCCTAGTCGTTTTGGCATTGTTCCACGTTCCGGCAACAATAGTAATATCCGCTGGTTTGAAAGTTCTCCTTGCTACGTCTTCCATACCCTCAATGCTTATGAAGAAGGTGACGAAGTAGTACTGATAGGTTGTCGTATGAGTTCTACTACTGTCTTAGTGGATACAGATAGCCAAGCAGACCCAGATGGCAATATTCCCCGCTTGCATCAATGGCGGTTTAACCTCAAAACCGGAACAGTGCGCGAACAACAATTAGATGATGTGGCGGCGGAATTTCCCCGCGTCAACGAAAACTTATTAGGGCGACAAACCCGCTATGGCTACACTGGTAAGTTAGCGAATACTCCCTTACCTCTATTTGAAGGCGTAATTAAATACGACTTCAGCAATGGCAAATCTCAAACCTATGAATTTGGCAAGGGACGCTATGGTGGTGAAGCTGTATTTGCGCCACGTCCGGGAGCAACTACTGAGGATGATGGCTGGCTAATTACTTTCGTTTACGATGAAAGCTCAGAAACTTCTGAATTAATTGTAGTGAATGCTCAAGATATTACAGCTGAACCTGTAGCGCGGGTCATCATCCCTCAACGTGTACCTTATGGATTTCATGGTACTTGGATTTCTGAGGAACAACTAGCAGGTAATTACTAATTCGTAATTTGTAATTCGTAATTTTTGTGCTTCTGAGGAAAATACAGCAGATTCAAACTAGGTGATGTAGAGACTATTGAAAAGGCACAACGTTGTTGTGCCTTTAAATTTTTAAATTAATCTTCATTAAATATCTAACTATATTTCTTTCGAGATATACATCATTGTAATTAATAATATTTTGAAGAAAGAATGCGACAGATGGGTAGGGGCACGGCACCAGTCACTGGTGTCAACTTAACGTGAAACCCGCTTGTTTGCCAGGTTTCGCCCTCACCCCCAGCCCCTCTCCCTCAGGGAGAGGGGAGCAAGAGATTCAATTCCCCTTCTCCCTCAGGGAGAAGGGGTTAGGGGATGAGGGCGCGAGAGATTTGCACAACACTCGCCGTATATAGCTTTTAGCTTAAGTTGACACCAATGGGCACCAGTAAGATATTTGATATGCCAAAAGATTGTGGATGCCGTGCCCTTACAAAGAATTTATCTGTCGTAAACATTATTTAAATTGATATAATTTCGATACGCAAATATTATTTATCTTGAATTACAAATTACGAATTACTATGAGGTTCCTGATTGCTTTTCTTTAATTCTTCCTGGCGTAAATCCTCAATCATTTGTTGACTGTGTTGAAGATAAGCAACAAACAATAAAATCGAAAATGCCATGACAGCAAGACCTAAAAAACCGCCAGCAAAGGTATCATAAAGACCATGTAATACTGCTGCGATCGCAATGCCAATGGCAATAATCGCACCTTGGCGCGAAGGGTTAATTGCCGCTAATCCTAAGAAATAACCAGTAATTCCTGCCCAGATAGCGTGAAATAAGGGAAGACAGACAAATCTAATCGTATTAGTTAAAACATAAGCGCTAATATCTATCTCACCTTGCACTAAACCAAAGGCATAAACTGCAGAGTAAACAACACCTTCAGAAATTGCAAATCCCAGTCCCGACATTGTGCCATAAAATGCTAATGTGAGTGGATCGTTCAATTTACCAGAACGTAAAAATAAGATGTAAATTGGTAGTGCTTTACAAACTTCTTCTAAAATACCTACACCTAAAATAAAGCCAATTAATCGGGGAATTAATCCCCAATCTGTCGCAGCATAGAGAAAGCTAAATAAAGGAAATTTTTGAATAAATAGTAAAAGTGGTATACCTACAAAAACTGTAAAAGCAATGCATTTTAATATCTCTTGCCAAGAAAAATGTCTTGGTTTGATTAAGTTTTGCAGCACAACTCCCCAAATGGAAGCGTAGTAGACACCCAACACCCAAGCAGTTTTTTCTAGTCCTACGTGTAAACCCGTGCGGTTGAAAATAAAGCTGACAGCTAAGGGAAATAAGCCAAAAAATAGCAGGAGTTTTACACTTGTGTGACCATACAAAGCTGGGCTGAGTGCTTCGCGATATGGAACAACCGCAGCAAAGCGAAAAGTCCGCAGTGTTTGCAAAAACTCTACGGTATCGATGTGCTGGTGCAGAAAATCTGTGCTGAAGCGAGGTGAATTAATGCTAGGTTTCGATGGTATTTGATTATTAGTAATTGGCGATCGCACCACAGTACTATCTGTTTTATTAGTTGTTGCTGTTGGCTGCAAAGCAAATTCTTGAGTCCAAGCGGGAATTTCACTACCTGCGGCGCGTCCATAAATTCTGACTGTTTTGGCAAAATCTGCATTTAACGCCTGTAACTCGCGCTGAATTAAAGTTACTGAAACTGGTTGATTGGGAATCCTGTGAGATTGCAGTAATATTTGCAAACAGCTATCCGCGAGGTTAATTTTAGCAGTGACTCCTTGTGTTTGCAGTGCGCGGTTGATTAAGGTTGCGATCGCCTCTAAATTTCCCAGGCGCGCCATTTCTCTAGGATCTGACTGTTCCATATTGTTTCAGTAATATATTATTTATGCAGTCATAAAACATACATAATTTTTATACCGCCAGCATAGCCTAAAATTTTTCATGCCAAAATCAAAAGCGCCCTCCCAATTGGGAGGGCGCTTTTAATTCACAGAGAAGCTATTACTTTTGTCTCAGAAATTAGCCGTTGATAGCGGGAGCAGTTAGTGCAACAGGTGCTTGCTCGCCAGCAGCCAAGTCTAAGGGGAAGTTGTGAGCGTTACGCTCGTGCATTACTTCCATACCCAAGTTAGCGCGGTTGATGATGTCAGCCCAGGTGTTTACTACACGACCTTGAGAATCAATCACTGATTGGTTGAAGTTGAAACCGTTCAAGTTGAACGCCATTGTGCTTACGCCCAACGCGGTGAACCAGATACCGACTACTGGCCATGCAGCCAAGAAGAAGTGTAAAGAACGGCTGTTGTTGAAGGATGCGTATTGGAAGATTAGACGACCAAAGTAACCGTGTGCAGCTACGATGTTGTAGGTTTCTTCCTCTTGACCGAACTTGTAACCGTAGTTTTGAGATTCGTTCTCGGTGGTTTCGCGAACCAAGGAGCTTGTTACCAAAGAACCGTGCATTGCAGAGAACAAGCTACCACCGAATACACCAGCCACACCTAACATGTGGAAGGGGTGCATGAGGATGTTGTGTTCTGCTTGGAACACGATCATGAAGTTGAAGGTACCTGAGATACCCAAGGGCATACCATCAGAGAAGGAACCTTGACCAATGGGGTAGATCAAGAATACTGCTGTTGCTGCTGCTACTGGTGCAGAGAATGCTAGGCAGATCCAAGGACGCATTCCCAAGCGGTAAGACAATTCCCACTCACGACCTAGGTAGCAGAATACTCCTAGTAAGAAGTGGAATATTACCAATTGGTAAGGGCCACCGTTGTACAACCACTCATCTAGAGAAGCTGCTTCCCAAATTGGGTAGAAGTGTAAACCGATAGCGTTAGAAGAAGGAACAACTGCACCAGAGACGATGTTGTTTCCGTAGATTAAGGAACCTGCAACGGGTTCGCGGATACCATCGATGTCTACTGGAGGCGCTGCGATGAAGGCGATTACGAAGCAAGCGGTTGCAGCTAGTAGGGTTGGGATCATGAGGACACCGAACCAACCGATGTATAAACGGTTATTGGTGCTGGTAATCCATTCGCAGAAGCGATCCCATACGTTAGCGCTCGAGCGCTGTTGTAAGGTTGCTGTCATTGTTTTATGAATGCGATTAGTGATTTATGAATCAGACAAGGTTTGTTTTGTCTGTAAACTTACTTTACACTCATTTACAAAAGTTAATCAAGTACTAATTCTTGTAGAAAAGTAATACGAGTGATTAGTTTTACTTATGTAAAGGTCAAAAATCTGACTCAAGAAGCAGGGAGCAAAATTCTCAAATTCCGTAGCAGTAAAGAGTTTTCAGCCCTGCTGAGGGACTTCCAACAAAAAAATATACTATCGCTTTCTTGGCAGGGGGGCGGGGAGCAGGGGGAGAATAAAAATATTCTCGGACTATATTTGGATAATTTATTTTCTGGAAGTCCCTTAACTATCTATTCCACAAATTCTGGTCGCGCTTTTTGAGTTGACTGCAACTTCGCTTCTAACGCTGTCCAATTTTCTTGCTCAATTAAATCAATCACTTGATCAAGCTGATAGCGATATTGTTGTAGTGAACTCAGCAGTGCTTGCTGATTGAACTGCGCCATCATTACGCCCAACTCTGGATTTCCACCACCGACGCGGCTGGTATCGCGAAAACCGGAACTAGCTAAATTTTGCGCTAATTGTAAAACTGCGGGGTCAGTTTCACCCATACAAGCTGCAATTAGGGAAGCGCTGACCATTACAGGTAAATGAGAAATCCAGCTAACAGCGCGGTCATGTTGTTCTGGCTGACAATGGTAGATTTTAGACCCAAGCGATCGCACAATTTCTTCTACTACTGCAGTTGCTTGGGGTGGTGTGGTATTGATTGGTGTCAGTACATAAGGGCGATCAACAAATAAATGGCGTTGTGCGGCTTCAATACCGCTATCGGCTGTTCCCGCCATTGGGTGACCGCCCACAAAATTTTCCCACAGAGGCGCGATCGCATTCACAATGGGGGCTTTGACAGAACCAACATCAGTAATTATGGTAGCCGCAGACAGATGCTCAATTAACTGCTGAATTTGGGGAACAATAAGAGCTATAGGTGTACAAATAAATACAATGTCTGCCGTAGCAAAGAGACTCAGATCTACCTCGGCCCGATCAACGCTACCCAAAGCTATTGCTTTTTGACAGGTTGATTCACGCCGACTCACTCCTAAAACCTCATGACCTTGCGATCGCAAATCAAAGCCTAAAGATCCACCAATTAGTCCGAGTCCTAAGATCCCAATTTTCATTTTTGATTTTGTTAGTTTGTCTGTTCAATATTTTCTCCATTCTTTACTCACTATTAAAGTTGGCATTTCAGGGGTAGCATTTATGAATATAGAAGAATTACTGCAAAAATACGCTGCTGGAGTGTTTGATTTTACTGGTGTTGACCTGGCGGAAGCTAACTTAAGTGGTGTCAAACTCAGTGGTATAAATCTTAGTAAAGCCAACTTGAGTGTAGCGAATTTAAGTGGTGCAAATCTCAGCCAAGCTAATTTGAGCAATGCTACCCTCAATGTCGCCAGATTAAGTGGTGTGAATCTCACCAGAGCTATTTTAAATAACGCCAATCTAAATGTTGCTAATTTAATTCGCGCCAACCTGAATCATGCTCAACTGAAAGCAGCCTCATTAGTTCGCGCTGAGTTAATTCGTGCAGACCTCAGTAGCGCTGACCTATCTGGAGCTAACCTCAAAAGCGCCGACCTCAGAGAAGCAACGCTGCGCCAAGCAACTCTCCGTGGTGCCAATTTAAGTGAAGCTAGCTTTCGCGGGACTTGTTTTCGGGGAGCCAACTTAGAGATGGTCAATTTCCAATCCAGCGATTTGGTGCGAGCAGATCTAAGTGGGGCAAATTTACGAGAAGCTGAACTGAAACAAGCAAATCTTAACCGTGCAAACCTCAGTGGTGCTGATTTAAGTGGTGCTAACCTGCGCTGGGCAGATTTAAGCGGAGCTAACCTCAGTTGGGCAGATTTAAGCGGAGCAAAATTAAGTGGTGCCAACTTGATGGGAGCAGACTTTAGCAATGCTAATTTAACCAACACTAGCTTAGTACACGCCAATTTAACCCAGGCAAAATTAATGAAGGCGGAATGGATCGGAGCTGATTTAACAGGTGCAACTTTAACAGGAGCCAAGCTTTATGCAACTTCCAGATTTGGGTTAAAAACCGAAGGCATAATTTGTGAATGGGTTGACCTCTCCGCCGCAGGCGATCGCTCCATTATCCAGAAGTTCAACTCTGATGACCCAGGGGAATTTTTTAATGAAACTTCACCAACTATCCGGATTATCGTTGATGCTGCCTTAGAACATGAAGCTAACTTTGCCCTAGCTGGCGCTTACTACCAAATTTCTCGCCAATACCGCAGGCTGAAACTACCCCCAGCTACAGATATTGGTCGTCGCCGCACGGTGTTTACATTCCGAGTAGATCGAGACGAAGAATTATTACCGATTGCTTATATTGCGATTTTGCCATTTCAGGATGCGATCGCTACCCAAAAAAATATTGACAACCTGGTAGAGATGATCAAAAGCGAAGATCTATCTCAGCAGGGTCTAAACACATCCCATCGGGTGAGGCAATTAAGGGCTGCGATCGCGGAAGCTAAAAATGAGTCCCAGAAAATTAGAGAAATGCAAAAAATTCTGGAGTTAGCCGCAAAACTTAGCTTCTTCAAAACTCCCACGCAGACGATATTAACCAATTCTAGTGCCCAAACTTTAATTTTGTACGATCACCCCTATTTTGGTAAACGATTTATTAATCAGTCAGATGGCAGTGCTGCATTGTTTGATAAGATGTCCAATGAAACTGCCCAAAATATATTACCTGCATTAAATATGGTTATAGATTTTGTTAAAAGTTTTCATTACATCGAACACTGAAAATTATCAGTCAAATAACTATTGACTTTTAAACTGATAAATTTGTGGAGGATAAAAATGCGTGATACTTTTAATAAAATGATGGGACGGACTCGCTATGTTGTCTGTCGTCTATTTTTGCATTTAGGTGGGTCAGAAGTAGCACCAATTTTAGGGGTTTTCAATCGCGCAGCCCGAGAAGCGATCGATGCAGATGGAGACCTACAAGTTTTGGGAGAAGGCTTAGTAGAAATCTGCGAAACCCTTTTGCGTTATGATGAATACTGGCTTTCTGCGGCTAATGAAGGCGATGTATTTTGGAACGAAGGGGAAGCCGGAGATTATGTTAATGAACTATTTAGTGACTCAGCTTCCAGATACGGTGCTGAACTAGATTTAGGTTCTGATTCTGGATTTAATGACCCTTTATCTATACCTGTAACACGCAACATTATTGTGATGATTACAGTAGCTTTTACCGGAGAAGTGCCACAAATAGAAACAGACTTATCCAACGTTCAAGCATTAAAAGAAGGGTTAAAAGCCTTTATTAATTTGCACTACCAAAATAAACTCCAGGCAGTTCAAGTACACTTCTCTCCAGCACAATTAGGTGACGAACTCACTAACGATCAGCTGGTGCAATATTATCCAGAATTAATACCTTTGTAAGCGTTTGGTGTTTGTCATTTGTTATTGGGTAATTGGTAATTGGTAATTGGTAATGGGTAATTCTCCCTCATCTCCCCAATCCCCAGTACCCAATCCCCAGTCCCCAGTACCCAATCCCCAGTCCCCAATCCCCAATCCCCTTGTTGGGTAGTCCCTACTTACAACAGCTAGGGAGAAATTGTTAAGCTCAAAGATAGGATATTTAGCGCAATGATCATGAACATACTGCGTAGATTTACAGTCGTGGTATTAGCCATGAGTTTATGTTTGACATCTGTTGCTTGCGGCAGTTCAAACGAAACTACACCACCAGCAAGGAACGTTAGCCAAAACTCTACGGCTACCAAACTGAGTGATGGGCAGTATCAAGTACAACAAGCCACCTATGATGATGGTACTGGTGAGTACACGCTGTTTTTAATTAACAGTAAACCACCAACATTTGTCACCGAGAATTTGCAAATGGCACGGCTGACAGATGAAGAAATTAAAGAAGGTAAAAAAAGTTATCTGAAAGTGGAAAATGGCCAGCCCAGCCTCTACTTGACAGAAGACTTTAAAATTGAGTACGTTCATAACGTTACCCAACAACAAACTAATCCCCAAACAGGACGACAAGAAACGGTTGTAGTCCGCCAAGAAAATAGCTTCTGGACACCTTTTGCTGGCGCGGTAGCTGGTAATCTTGCAGGTCAGGCAATTGGTAGTCTCTTGTTTAGACCCCAGTACTATGTACCTCCTGTTTATCAACCCGGACAAGTTTTAACTGGCTATGGTGGATACGGTAGCAGCTATGATCAAGCTGTTTCTAGCTACCGCAGTCGCTACAATGATGCACCTGCAGCCGTGAGAAATCGTACAGTTTTCCGCAGTACAGGAACAATTAGAAGAACATATCCTAGCGGCTCAACAGTACGCAGCACACCTAGCCGTACTACAACAAATAGCCGTCCTAGTGGTTCTGGTTTTGGTGGTAGTCAACTCAGACCTTCTAATAGTTCTAGATCTCCTAGAAGCAATCCTAGCGGTAGTAGTTTCGGTAGTGGCGGTCGTTCTCGTCGCGCACCTGCTTTTGGCGGTGGTAGACGGCGTTAATTTCAATACTTGTTGGTTAAGGGGAAAAAGGGGAATGGGGAAAGGGAAAGAAAAAACCTTTAACCCTTAACCTTTTACCTTTTCCCCAAAACCAGTTTTGAGTTAAAAACGCTTAACCGAGTATTATTGGCGTTAATGTCACCGTTTTTCCCTGGCGAAAAGTTTAACCAAACTGAATAAATAAAAGACCCGCCCTTGATTTCAATAAGGGCGGGTCTTTTTTCCTCATACCAATTCAAATAATGTTTGCGACAATCAATATATTCTAGAGGGCAAGGCACTGCCTTGCCCCTACAATCTGTCACATTCTTTTTTCAAATTGGCATCACTTATACCAATTCTCTACAATCAGTCGAGATTCTGTTGCAGTTTCGTAATTACGAATTACGAATTACGAATTGGTATTATTTAGATGCTAATAACTGTAATAAGTCTGAATGTGCCATAACAACGCTGGGTTCACTTTGGAGAGCAGCATAATACTTTTTGGCAAAAGTACTACCTTCCTCGGACGGTACAATTAGATTACGGGCTTGGGTAATCAGATTTTGGATATCTTCCAGCGCTAAAGGTTCATCGGCTGCTAGCATTTCATCGATTTGCACAACCATCTCAGAAATGCGATGTAACCAAGCAAATTGTTCATCACTAATGACGAGTCGCAGGAGTTCATTACTAGTTACTCTTCCACGTACCTGTTCGTAAGCGATGCGTTCTATCTGCAGCAAACAGGAGTGCAGAGTGAGGAGTTTGTTTCGCAAATTACGTAAAAATTGCTGTTGATTTATTCTTTGTAAAAGTGTGTTAGAAGTCAATTGAACCCATCCTCCCGTTACGATAATCTTCAATTGCTTGAATAATTTCAGCTTGAGTATTCATGACAAATGGGCCGTAGCGAACCACTGGTTCGTTGAGCGGTACACCAGCAATCAGCAGCACATCTAATGCTGAATTTGCGTTTGTGGGATTAGCAATCACCACTTCTTCACCATCCTGTGCAAACAATACCATTTGCCCATCTCCCGCACGCTCCTTTTCTGCTCCAAATAAGCCCTCGCCATCAAGTACATATGTAAAAGCATTGTATGCTTTTGGCATGGGTTGAATTGCGATCGCTCCTGGTTGAATTGTGAAATGTAGATACATAATCGGAGTTTGCGTTTGGATGCTAGATTTTGCTCCTAGTGCTTCTCCGGCTATGACTTTGACACTCACCAAACCATCGGCTGTTTGAGCCTGGGGAATACTTTCCGCCGAAATTTCCTGATAGCGTGGCTTGATCATTTTGTCTCGCTGCGGTAAATTCACCCACAGTTGCAACCCATGAATCCTTCCGCCATGACGCGCCAGTTCTTGCTCTGGCATTTCTGAATGCACAACGCCAGATCCGGCTGTCATCCATTGCACATCACCCGCATGAAGTTTGCCAGCGTTTCCTTGAGAATCTTTGTGTTCAAAACTGCCTTCCAAAATATAGGTGACTGTCTCAAAGCCTCTATGGGGATGATCTGGTGCTCCCTTCGCTGCACCAGGTTCGACATCAACCGGGCCAATTTCATCTAGGAGGAGAAAGGGGTCAAAATCACCAAAGGTAGCTTTAGGAAATGGCCGACGCACAAGCATCCCTTCGCCCTCTAGGGTTTGCACACTATTGATAATTCCTGAGACTGTTCGCATCGTTCCTATATGAGTTGTCATTTATCTCCTCCTGGGGATGCTATGTTTCTGCTGTTCTATTGCCTTCGTCTGTACTTGCAAGCCATGAAACTATTTTCCATACGAACTCTTAATCTGTAATTAATCAAATCAGATTTTATCTGGCTTTGTAAGTTTAAATCAGTTGCCGAAGTTTAGAGAATTGGTCTAACTTAGGTAATAAATTCTATGTTTACGCTAAAATCGAGTTTTCACATTTTTTACCTACGCGCACCCTCATTTTTTCTCTGTGCGTGTGTGTTTTTTATGAGTAACTAGGTGAGGTAGAAATAGTGTCTTTATAGCTCTTATATATGATTAGTCTTATATTAGCATAAGATTATATAAAAAGTCACATATAGAACTTTCCCTACTTAATCTTCGGAAAACCGCCCATGTCATTAGCACACACAATTTTAGGACTGCTTGAGCAACAAGAAATGACAGGTTACGACCTGAAAAACACTTGCTTCGATCAATGTGTTGCTCACTTATGGCCCGCAGATCAGGCACAGATTTACAGAACCCTGGATAAATTAGTTGAGCAGGGTTGGACTACTTGTTGTGTTGAAATTCAGAGCGATCGCCCTAATCGCAAGGTATATTCTTTAACAGAAGAGGGTAAAGCCGAATTACTCAGGTGGCTGCAATGTCATCAGCCTGTACCAACAGTACGAGAACCGTTTCTAGTGCAATTATTTTTCGCGGCCCAATTACCCAATCCAGCCATCATTAAATTGTTAGAACAGCAGCTAGCTGCACGCAGCAAAAAACTAGCTGACTGTAACAATATTCAACTACCAGAGCTAGAAAATTGTGCAAACCGTGAGCAAATTATGCAACGGCTGGCTCTAGACTTAGTAACTCAACGAGAGAAAACTTATATAGATTGGCTGAAAACAGCTATTGAAGCTATTAAAAGTTCTTAATTAGAATCTTTGACTAAATTAGCTTTATTTTACGCATTTTATTTTCTTATTATTCTAATTTTCTCTAAAAAATCTAATAAGCAATAAAAATTTACACAAATTCTATTCCGATATATCGCGATATATTCCGATATATCGTATAGTAGAGAAAGTTGATTGGAAATTTATTTATGTTTAGACACTTTCGTTCCCGTTTTCCAGTACATGCATGGGCTGGAGCCAGTGATGATGACTTCAGCCTTTTTAGTTCACACTTCCAGCATCGCAAGCATCACGGTAGACCTCACGAGCAGCACTTTGGCAATGAAATGTTTGGTGGTGCTTGGAAAGAAGAATACCGAACTCGTAGAGGTGATATTAAATTCATCCTGCTGGAATTGTTATCTGAGCATCCTAGTCATGGTTACGACCTGATTAAAGAGATGGAAAGCCGCTATGGAGGGTTTCGTAAACTCAGCCCTGGCTCAGTTTATCCCACACTCCAAATGCTCGAAGAAGGTGGGTATTTGCGGAGTTCCCAAGAAGGCGGTAAGCGAATTTATACAATTACAGATGAAGGCAGACAACTCTTAGCAGAACGTACCCAGCAGGAAACCTCAGACTCTCCCTGGGATGTCTTCAAAAGCTTTATGTCAGGTAAACCTCAGGAGTTTATAGAGCTGCGAAATGCAGCCACAGAACTAGCTGGTGCTGTGGTACAAGTTGCGCGCAGCGGTAATGTAGAGCGAATGAAGCGAGTACGCGAACTCTTAGAAAACGCGAAACGCGAAATTTACGCAATTTTAGCCGAAAAATAAGCCAAATTGGTCAAGCCTTGCAGAGACGCGATTAATCGCGTCTGTACTGAAGGGTCAAAGGTCAAAGGTTAAGGGTCAAAAGGTAGTTTATTTCTCCCCCATTACCCATTACCCATTACCCATTACCCATTACCCAATCCCCACCCACTACGCCAACGCAACAGCAGCAGACTCCCAGCGTCCTACAGCCTTACCAATAACGCCTAATTCTTGCATTAAGCGGTCGAAAGCATCTGGTGTGAGAGATTGCGGCCCATCTGACATAGCTTTTTTCGGGTTGGGGTGAACCTCAATCATGAGAGAATCAGATCCAGCTGCGATCGCGGCCATTGCCATAGAAGGAACAAACTCAGACCAACCTGTACCATGACTCGGGTCAATCATAATCGGTAGGTGAGTTAGCTTCCGTAAAACTGGGACTACTGATAAATCTAGGGTATTGCGAGTGTATTGGCGGTCAAAAGTACGAATTCCGCGTTCGCATAAAACTACATTTGGATTTCCCGCCGCCAAAACATACTCAGCAGCCATTAACCAATCTTCAATAGTAGCTGCCATACCGCGCTTTAATAGCACAGGTTTTGATTGCGCTCCTACTTTTTTGAGTAGGGAGAAATTCTGCATATTTCTTGCGCCTACCTGGATCATATCGGCAACTTCTGCGATTTTATCCAGGTCAGCAGCGTCCATTACTTCTGTAATTACGCCTAAACCGCTAACTTCTCTAGCCTTAGCTAATAATTCCAAAGCACTCTCGCCGTGTCCTTGGAATGCATAAGGTGAAGTGCGGGGTTTGTATGCACCACCGCGCAGAAATTTGGCTCCAGAGGCTTTCACACGCTGGGCTGTCTCAATAATCATATCTTCATTTTCTACGGAGCAGGGGCCAGCAACCACTACTACAGGGTGATGTTCACCAAATACTACTGGGCCATCAGGAGTGTTGACTACAACTTCAGAAGCTTCCCCGTGACGATACTGACGACTAGCTCGTTTATAGGGTAACTCTACCCGCAAAACTTGCTCAATCCAAGGGCTGACTTCTTGAATTTGCAAGGGATCTAAGTCAGCAGTCTCACCGACTAAACCAATAACTACTTTGTGCTTACCAATAATTTTTTCTGGAGTCAGTCCCCAGCTAGTTAATTCATCGTTAATGCGATGAATTTCTGCTTCTGGGGAACCAACTTTCATTACCACAATCATGATTAAATTCCCTAATGACTTGAGTTGTTTGTTAACAAAATCTTGAGTGATTAAACTCAGTTTATAGAATTGATACAAATGCCATGTAAAAGATTCCTGTTAAATAAGGTGCATTACAGCAGAATTTATATTTACTATAGATTCCCAGCTTTTTCTTTGCTGTAATACATCCTACTTATATACTTTTGTATAAACATACTCTTAGGGGCGTAACCTTTTGATATTTAATGGTTAAGCACAAAATCACAAAATATTTATCTAAAAAATCTAGCGCTCAGTGGTTCTGTAACTAAATATTGGGGTTAAAAAAAATCATAAATTTTTAATTAGTAATGTTGAAGTTACGTAATCTCAACTTCAACATCCACTATAAAATTTACCCAACATTACAGTTTGCTGATACCTGAGCGCTAAAATATCAAACCTTATTTTGCCGAGTTTCGCGCCAAACTGCCACCATACGTCCCCAATTGGTGCCGAACTCTCCAATACCCAGCCAACTGCCTACTCTGTCTTCATCCCAAGAGGCAGAGAGTACACCATAGGTTATCCCTAATACCCCTATACCAAACAATCCCATGTTGACCAATAACACAGCAATGGGAGGTAGTTTGATGTCGGTATAGATAGCCAGCAAATAGCTGGCTACCAAAGTAGCAATTCCCAAAGCTGTGGGTATACCGCAAAACGCGGCTACTCGTCGAATCATCCGTTGGCTAACAACTTTTGGGATTGCCATTTCCTCTTTATTAAAAGGTGGCTGCTTGCTTGTCTTTCCCTGAGATGCTTTTGGCTGTGCTGGTGGTTGACTCTTAGCTTTGGCTGGTTTTGGGTTCTTTTTGTTCGGTTCAAAAGGTAAGCGGCTACGTTCCGATTCTTCAGCAGACATAAGCGGTATCCTTAACCACGAATTCCCAGACGAGCAATTAAAGCTTGATATTTTTCCCGGCTTTCCGCTTGTACATAGGAAAGCAGACGCTTACGATGACCAATCAACTTCAACAATCCTCTACGGGAAGAGTGGTCTTTTTTATTTGCTTGCAAATGTTCGCTGAGGCGGTTAATGCGCTCAGTAAGCATAGCAATTTGGACATCGGCAGAGCCGGTATCGGTTTCGTGAACTTGATAGCTCGAAATGAGTTCTTGTTTGCGCTGTTGCGTCAGAGCCATGATCGATGTAATTTCTAGTTTTCTAAATTTATGCAGCAGTCTCTAATAATATCACAGCCCTCAAGCTGTGGGGTGAATCAACTTTACGGGAGTAGTGGTGAGTGCTGGGTGGTGAGTGCTGAGTAAATTTTTTAACTTCTATCCCCTTCTAACCCATTCTAAATATTTAAGATTGCAAAGGAATGACACTAGCGCTTTTGGCTGTACTATCCCAAACTATCCAGCTACAAGAATTGTCTACATCATCGGCATTATTTGTCACTTTAAAATACAGCTTTTCTTTATTCTTCGGTTCAATGGCGAAATCGGCATTTTGAGCATAAACTACTTTAAAACCTCTATCTCTTAAGCAATACATCGCCCATGCTTTCAAAGACTGCTTATAAGGTTCGTGGGGAATTGGCGGTTTGGTAATTGCTTCTTCAATGACTTTCAATACTTGCGTTGATATCATAATTTGCTTGACTGCTTTTAGTTCAAAAGTTTTTGTGGTAATTGGTAATGGGTAATTGGTAATGGGTAATTGGTAATGGGTAATTGGTAATGGGTAATTGGTATGAGTCTTGAGCTATCAATAAAGTTAAGGGCTTGTGTTGCAATTAATAAAGACAAAAATATTCCGTGGTTTCCACCAATATTTGCATAAGCTTTGAATGATGGGAGATATATATAAGAAAATCTTCCCATACTATCAGTGCTCTAGTTATGCGTTGTCATTTTCACCGCTCCCTGAGTTATCGTCTACAAAGCCTGACGCTGGCTTCTTTGGTATTTTACCTGACGTTGCCCTTGGGAGGATTGTTAATTGAGCCATTGGGAGCTTCACAGGTATTAGCACAAGGTTCAGATGCACGCAGAACTGAGGCTGATAGGCTACTCCAACGGGGTGAAGAACTGCTGGATAAATATCAATCTCAAGCGGCGTTACAAAATTTTCAGCAAGCTTTAAAAATTTATCGTCAAATTCAGTATCGTCCAGGTGAAGGTAGGACGCTGAAAGGAATTGGCAATGCTTACTACGATTTGAATGATTTCAATCAAGCAATTAGCTATCAACAACAAGCTTTAGAAATTGCCCAAAGTACCAAAGATAAGGATTTAGCAGCAAGAGCGCTGAATAATTTAGGAAATAATTATCGTGCTTTAGGGAATTTTACTCAAGCGATCGCATACTATGAAAAAGCATTGGTCATAGCCCGCCAAATTCAAGATTTGCATAGAGAAGCTAGCACGTTAGAAAATCTCGGCTATACCTACGCTAATGTTAATCTTCCCAAAGCGATTGATTCTTTAGAACAAGCTGTAGTAACGCTACGCAAACAGTCTGGTGGTTCTCCAGATACTCAGCGACTTCTACGCCAGCAGGAAACTGATATTTTGATAGCGCTGGCGAGGAATTATTACCTCAGCGGTGTTTACAAGGGTGTGATTGAAACTCAAGTACCAGGTGCAGCTTTTGAGCAAGCGATCGCAACTTATCAGCAAGCTACCACAATTGCGAAACAAACAGGCGATCGCCGTCAACTTGCACAAGCACTGTTGGGGCTGGGTAATATGTACAATGCCAAGAGTAAGTACAAGGAAGCTGTAGAACCACTCCAGCAAGCGCTACAAATTTTCCAAACCGAGCAAAAATCTCCAATTAAATTGCGCGATACTTTATCTAAGTTGGGTGAAGTTCATCAAGGTTTGCGTCAACCAGAGTCAGCATTGAAATATTATCAGCAAGCTTTGGTGATTGCTAAATCAATCCCAGCTAGTTCTCCTTTAGAAATAGTAGAAAAAAATCAGGAGCAAGGATTAATAATCGCAAATATCGGCAATATTTACTCTGATACTGGTAAATATGACCAATCCATTCAATCTTATCAAGATGCTTTAGGAATTTTACAATCATCTCTTAAACAAGTTGAACAAATTACTGATACTTCTAAAAAGTTTGCGGTTGATTTAGCCAAGCAACAACTCAATCAAGGAATTAGATTTAGTTATGCACAGATGTGTTTGGCTTATAAATCCTTGGGACAATTTGAGGAATCTAAGCAAGCTTGTGCGGAAATTTCTCCTAATGTCAAATCTTTAACTGATAAAAATAAATCAAAACCTTCTAAAACTTCACCAGAATTAGAAGCAGCGCTGCAAAAATTAAATGAGGCGCAAGCATTAGGTAAACCAGAAATGGAAGCTTTGGCTTTGGCGCAAATTGGTGATGCTTATGCCAAATTACAAGAGAGCGATCGCGCTTGGGAATACTATCAAAAAGCCATTGCATTATCGCAAGAATATCCTCAATTTCAACAATATATCTTTTTTAAAGTTGGAGGATTTTACGAAAATCAGCAAAAATACGATTTAGCCATTAATTTTTACAGACAAGCTGCTTTATCTGCTAGAAAAGCTCAAAAAAAGTTTGATGAAGCCCTAATGTTGAATCAGGTGGGTATCACCAGTTATGCTGCAGGGAAGCTACCGGAAGCAACTGTGGCTTTATATGAGGCGATCAAAGTCTATGAATCTATTCGTCTTGACTTAACAGATAAAAGTCAAATTTCGATTTTTGAAACCCAAGCCCAAACCTATAGCCTTTTACAAAGAGTTTTAATATCTCAAAACAAAATTGATGAAGCTTTAGAAGTAGCTGAACGCAGTCGCGGTCGAGCATTTGTGAATTTATTAACTTCGCGGTTGTCTACACAATCCAGTAGTAAAATAACGGCGGAAATTCCTACAATTGCTAAAATTAAACAGATTGCTCAAGCACAAAAGGCTACCATTGTAGAATATTCCCTGTCGAATTATCCGCAAAAAGGTAATAAAAAAGCATGGGATAATTCAGAAATCTACATTTGGGTAGTTAAACCTAATGGTGAAGTTGCTTTTAAATCAGTAAATTTTAAATCCCTCAATCAATCTCTGGCTGATATTGTCAACCAAAGTCGTAGATCTATAGGTGCAGGTGGAAGAGGAATTAAAATTGAACCTATCGGTGAACCTCTACAACAAGAAAATTTACAAGAACTCTATCAAATTTTAATTGCACCTATTGCATCTCATCTGCCAACTAATCCCAACGAACGGGTAATTTTTATTCCCCATCAATCGCTGTTTTTAGTTCCATTTGCAGCGCTACAAGACAAAAACAATCAATATTTAATTGAAAAACATACTATCCTCACTGCACCAGCAATTCAGGTATTAGAACTAACCAGAAAACAAAGACAAAAGCTGACGGGGAAAGATATATTAGTTATTGGTAATCCCACAATGCCAAAAGTGGGAGTTCCGCCTGTACAACTTGAACCTTTATTAGGTGCAGAACAGGAAGCAAAGACAATTGCTAGTCTCCTCAACACCAAAGCGATTATCGGTGAGGATGCGACTAAAGCGGCTTTCACACAAAAACTATCCTCCGCCAAGGTGATTCACCTCGCCACACATGGCTTGTTAGATGATACCAGCAAAGGCATAGAAACTGCGATCGCTCTTGCACCTGCTGGTGGTGATGACGGTTTACTTACGCCAGCAGAAATCGTCAATTTACCCATCAACGCCGAATTGGTAGTTTTGAGCGCTTGTGACACTGGCAGAGGTACAATTACTGGTGATGGTGTGATTGGCTTATCTCGTTCGTTAATTACCGCAGGTGCGTCGAGTGTGATTGTCTCATTATGGTCAGTTCCTGATTCACCAACATCAGAATTAATGACCGAATTTTATCAACAATGGCAGCAACATCCTGATAAAGCCGTTGCATTGCGAACAGCTATGTTGAACGCCATGAAAAAGCATCCTCACCCCATAAATTGGGCAGCATTTACTTTAATTGGCGAACCGAAATAAGGTAAATCTGAAATTAGGAAAGCTCTCTTTTAAAAAATTAATGTATTATTTTGAAACTCACAATGGCATAGGGGTTTTATCAGAGGTATTTGTACTATTTTTCTCAAATTGGGATGCTCCCTCTGTGCCTTGTTCTTATATAATTCCTAATGAATATTTTGTCACCCAAATAAGCTATTAAATTACCCTTGACTATCGCAGAATTATCCCTCTGGTACTTCCAGAAATTAAATATCCATTTTTGGGAGCAAAGACCATAATTGTATTCTTCTCCCTCTGCTTCACGGACAGTTTGCTCAAGTCAAGCCAGCCGCTCGCGGGGGTTCCCCCCGTTGTACTGACTGGCGTGGGAAACTCGCCCACTCAACTGTCCTCCTCTGCTTCCTCTGCTTGCCAAAGTGATTGATTTTTTTTATTGAGAAGTCCCTCAGATAGGTGTATCGAGAAACTGCTAATTTTCTAGCAGATATATTCTGCAATTTACGCTTTAATTGTATTAACAGCTTGATAGTTGCTTCCTGAGGCAGAAGTGAAATTTTGCACAGAAGTGGTATTACTAGCAATATCAGAAATACTCAGCTACATAAGGGTGTCAATCTTCAGTACAATTACACAATATATGGTTTCGCATCCATAATCTACACTACTACAAAAGTAGTAAATATTTTAACTGTGTGAATTTAGCTAGTAATTTCTCTGAAGCGCTTGACACAGGTTGTAACAGTAGTAGAATCTACTCTTATCAAAAGAAAAATCAGGGCAAAGAGTTACGTACTTATGTGGATGCTATAAACTCCGCATACTGAACTTCTGCATCTATTTCGGATAACAGTGTTCCGGGTTAGTATTATGACTTAGCGATGCCTGATTGGATATCGAGAGTGAATTGTTGAAAGTTATGGACCAGAGTCCACAAGACGGTAGTATCAACCTCCTCTGAGCTGGCGACATAGTCTCCTAGCGCGGAGGAGACTATGAGATTAGGAGGAATCTATGCTGACACAAGAGATGCGCGATTCAATGATTGATGTCGCCGACTTAAACCAACTCAAATGGGATTTAAACCATTTACAACCGGTAGATGTTGGCGAATACATTTCTAAATTACCAACAAATCAAAGAGCGATCGCATTTCGTCTGCTCAATAAAGCGCAAGCAATTGATGTATTTGAATATCTACCCACAGAGGTACAAGAAGAATTAATTAATTCTCTTCATGATGTGCAAGTTGTCCAAATTGTAGAGGCGATGAGTCCCGATGAACGGGCAGAATTATTTGATGAATTACCAGCAGGAGTAATTAAGCGTTTATTACAAGAATTAAGTCCAGAACAAAGACAAGCCACAGCTACAATTCTTGGTTATCCAGAAGGTACAGCTGGGCGTGTGATGACAACAGAATATGTCCGGTTAAGAGAAGGATTAACTGTCGGTGAAGCCCTCAGCAAAATCCGTCGTCAGGACGAAGATAAAGAGACAATTTACTACGCTTACGTGACAGATGATAATCGCACATTAGTGAGAGTAGTTTCACTAAGGCAATTGTTGTTTACTTTTCCTGATGTTTTGATTAGAGATATCGCTAGCGATCGCGTCATCAAAGTCAGAACTGAAACCCCCCAAGAAGAAGTCGCCCAAATCATGAAGCGATATGACTTAATCGCCATCCCGGTAGTTGACAGGGAAGACAGATTAGTCGGCATTATCACTATTGATGATGTGGTTGATATTTTGGAGGAAGAAGCTACAGAAGACATTCAAAAACTCGCTGGTGTTAGTGGTGATGAAGCAGCTTTGTCTTCCCCTCTACTTACCATCCGCAACCGCCTACCTTGGCTATTAGGAATTATGGCCTTGTATATAGGTGCAGCTAGTGCGATCGCGCCTTTTCAATCTGTAATTGCTGCAGTACCAGTATTAGCGGTAATTATGCCCATCTTTTCTAATACTGGTGGAACTGTGGGGATTCAAGCCTTAACAGTTACCATCCGAGGCTTGGGTGTAGGCGAAGTCACGCCTAAAGATACCCTAAAAATCCTCCGTAAAGAACTAATTGCTGGATTAGGTACAGCATTAGCTTTATGTCTGACGATGATTCTGCTGTCGTTAATTTGGGCGCGTCCTCAAGAAAGATGGGTAGCTTTAGTTGCAGGGATAGTAATGGCAAGCAATACGATGGTAGCTGTGACATTGGGGACTTTACTCCCTATGGGTTTAAAGCGCTTAAAGTTAGATCCAGCCCTCGTCAGCGGGCCATTAGTCACCACAATGTTAGATACAATTGGCTTCCTAACCTTCCTCTCGCTAATTTCTGTAGCATTGAATGTCTTACACTTACCGAGTTAAATCAAAGCAGCTTTGGGGGTTAAACAACCCCTCTTTTTTTGGCTTTGGTAATTGGTAATTGGTAATTGGTAATTGGTAATTGGTAATTGGTAATTTCCCCTTGTTTCCTCATCCCCAGTCCCCAGTCCCCAATCCCCAGTCCCCAATCCCCATATACAGCTGGTATCATTGCCACTGCATCTGTAAATTAAAAGCTGTAGAGAATTACTAATATTGTGTCTCTACATTAAAAATAGATAAATATTTATGCCTAGTACTACTTGGAACCGTCATCACATTCTTTCCTTAACAGACTTTTCTCCCGTTGAATACGACGCTGTTTTGCAAACTGCTGCTAGTTTCCAAGAAGTGCTATCAAGACGGACGAAGAAAGTGCCAACATTGCAGGGACAAGTGGTGGCGAATTTATTTTTTGAACCCTCTACCCGCACTCGCAGTAGTTTTGAAATTGCAGCTAAACGCCTGAGTGCGGATACGCTGAACTTTGCGGCTGCAACTTCTTCGATGACTAAGGGAGAAACAATTCTCGATACCGCGAAGACCTATTTGGCGATGGGTACTGATATTATGGTAATTCGCCATCGGGAAGCAGGTGTACCTAATGCGATCGCTCAAGAAATGGATCGTTTAGGTGTCAAAGTTAGTGTACTCAATGCTGGCGATGGTCAACATGAGCATCCTTCCCAAGGACTGCTAGACTTATTTACTATTTGTACTTTAATTGACCCCACTAATCCCCGAATCGAATTATTAAAAGGTAAAAAAATTGCGATCGTTGGCGATATTCTCCATTCTCGTGTAGCACGATCTAATATTAGCAGTTTAACCGCCAGTGGTGCCGAGGTGCATTTAGCCGCACCACCTACCCTACTACCAAAGTTATTTGCTGAGTATTTCGCAGAAGAAACAACACAGGAATCAATATCTAATCGGCAATTATTTTTACATTGGCAGCTAGAACCTGCTTTACGTGATGCTGATTTTGTGATGACATTGCGTCTGCAAAAGGAACGCATGACTGCTCATTTATTGCCCAGTTTACGAGAATATCACCAGTTATTTGGCATTACCCGTGAGAAGCTACGCCTTTGTAAGCCTAATGTCAAAGTATTACATCCAGGCCCAGTGAATCGCGGTGTAGAGATTAGTTCTGATTTAATGGACGATCCAGAATTTAGCTTGATTCAAGCGCAAGTTACCAGTGGTGTGGCGGTGCGGATGGCATTATTGTATTTAATTGGTAGTGGCAAAGTTTAATTAAACATCAACAATATTGCTTGAATACAAACTCATGGTCTAGTGCATAGTTGTCATTGCTTCACAAATCAACTCAGGCTGTGTTAGCACTGAAAGTCTTACACCAAGATTTCTATTGCTGCGGGTGTGTTAGGACTATAGTCTTAATACACCTTACAAATAGGAGATTGGTTAAGTGTTAATTATATATATGAGATCAACCTAATTTTCATCTATCTAAAGTGATAAAAATTTGTTATTATAGAGACATATATCTAAAGATAGATAAACAATAATTCAAATCAGTTAAACAATTTATTTCTGTCTTTGCAAGGATTTTCGCAATTTATATTTTTTTCAATTTAAATCTTATTTAATTGATAACTATATTTTATATAAAACTATATTGCATATCACAAAATGTATTGCTATGACATTAAAGATTTAATTAATTTATAAACAATTTTTTGTAAAAATATTAACTTTCTTGGAAAAACACTTGACTAAGTCAAAAAAATATACTTAATTAAAAGATTAGTGGCACATAATGTCAAGAGTTTAACATCTGCATTTAATAGCAAACAAAATTTAAACTCTATAGATAAGAAAAATATCTAAGAGTTTGAAGAATTAACCACTAGTAAAGCATCGCGAAATTCAAGATTACGAATTCATCTATAGCAATTCATAATTGAAAATTAAGAAAATACAAAGATTAAAAATACGTATTTCTCAGATTTTCAGGGATTTTATGTGTCATGCTGCATAGAAGATTGCTATAGAGCAGGTTTTTTACGGGTAAAACTCTGACTACCTACAGGCAACAGAATTGTTCAAGGATACAGATCAGCCTGTATACAGGTTGAAATTGTATTAATTTGTCAAAGTATTGATGCATTTACCAGTGAAAATATTTATGAAAAAACTTCACTTGTCATTGAATAAAATATGGTAGTTTTTGATCAAAATTTATTAACAGGCTAATGCTATGTGTAGCTTAATAATAAATGCTATTTTTGCAGTTAAAGGTTTCATATTGGTAAGGTTCATGAATGTTCCAACGACAAATGTCTCCTTTTTTTTGCATAACAGATTTCTGCTATCAGCATTAATTTTAATGGAGCATACAGGCATTGATTTTCAGCCAGCTTTTCATAGAGAAGTGATGCCCTAGGCTAATGTATTGCCTGGGGCATTGCTATCTACTTTTTCAGTAAGTAGGAAGCAATTTCTGGAAGTTTCCATATACATTTGATAGTTGGGTTTTTTTAAGCCAACTAACTCATCTGGAGATGACTGTTGTTTATCAGGGGAAATCGCAGCTATGCTTTCCAGATATTTATTCAAAGATTTTTTCTGTTTGTACCTAAGAAATTTATCTTGGAGATTGCTGAAGCCAAATTTAAGAGAGATTTATACTATTTACAACAGAAAAAGAACTAGATATGATAATTTTGCTGATTTATCACAGATTAGCTTCATTAATCTTAGCTGTGCAAGCTTTAGACATAACTAACCGGGTCAGTCCCTAGGCTATTACAAGCCTAGGGGGATAGTACCCGGCTTAGTTGCAAATCAAAGTTAAGTAATTAATTAGTCCGGCAAGACTAATTAACTACGCAATTGTGAAACCTTGGATGTCACGATTCAAACACAATTGCAGCAGAAGGTTGAACCCACATCTTTAACAGTTGAATGCAACTGGAGAATGATTATGTCACATTATTCTAGTCAAAACAAGGTTTGTGATCCTGACTCTACACAAGAAAGCAAATTTTTGACACCTTTTCAAAGAAAGGTTTTACTCAAGAATTTGCAAGCAGATTTACAACCAGAATATCGTCGCCGCATAGAAATTATGTTGTTAGCAGATAGCGGTACATCTCAAACTCATATCTGCGAAATATTAAGTTGCTCTCAAGAGATGGCACGATACTGGATTGCTGTAGCAGAAGCAGGTCTAGCCCACAAATGGAATGAGCGACCAATTGGTAGACCAAAAACCGTAAATCATCAATATCTAGAAAGGTTAAAAGAATTGGTGAATGGGAGTCCGCGTGATTATGGTTATGCATTTGCTAATTGGACAGCCCAATGGTTAAGTAAACATCTAGCTCAAGAATTTGGCATTGAAATTAGCGATCGCCATATTAATCGGCTCCTAAAACAAATGGGGCTATCAACCAAGAAAAAATCCTCAAAGCAACAAGCAACTGATTCTTTAAAGGATGCTGGCATTAGAATTTGCGATTTGCAATCTAGCAACAACCAGCCTAAATTCCTGTGGTCATTTAATTTGGCGCAGACTAATCACTAATTCAGTCTTGGAGTTGAGGAAATGCCATCAGTATTTTCACAAGCACAGCTTGGTGAACAGCTCGCTATTGTCTTAGGCGAGCAGCTAGAAGAGCAAGAACTGCAAAGCTGCTTGGCGGCGATAGAAATTGTAGAACCGCCCATAGCACAACTATTTTGGCAAGCAACAACAGCCAAAGCAGGAATTTATGTAGTTTTAGCAGGTAAAGTCCGATTGCTAGATAGAGGGGAGAACTTAATTACTACCCTCTCTCCAGGTGCAGTATTTGGTGAACTGACTTTGTTTCCTGAAGCCACGTTGCAACCATACTCAGCGAGGTCTTCTTTGAACTTAAAGCTGAGTTATCTCAAACAAGAGACATTGCAAACTTTGATGGATAAATATCCCAGGATTCGCGATCGCCTTTTGGAACGTGCAGAACGTTGGGATTTACTGATGTTATTTCGCCAGAACTCCATCGGCAAAGGCAATATATCCGTTGAAGATATGCTGAAAGCCTTAGCTTACTTCTCACGACAGCATTTAAAAATGGGTACAGTACCAGCCAAACTAGTTGCAGATACTCAGTTATGGATATTGTGCCAAGGCGAATTACAGCATTCTGATGGTAGTAAATTAATTCCTGGCAGTATCTTTGCGATCAAACCGGGAAAATGGCAGGTGACAAAACCAACCATTGCTTACAGCCTCAAGCATGATGATTGGCAAAAAGCACTGCTACATTGGGGACAATTGGCAGAGTTGATTGATTCTCAAGCTACCCCAGTTCCCATAGAGGAAAAACCCGTAGCAGTATCTACCAAAACCAACAGCAACGTTATTTCTTTCCCCTCGCAAATTCAGCTACAACAACCACAAAAAAAACGACGTGCTTACTTTCCTAGCCCAAAAGTCAAATTAGGGCATTTGTGGGGACGCATCAGCAAGCGCTACCCCTTCTACCACCAACAAAGTGCTTCTGACTGTGGGGCTGCTTGTTTGGTAATGATTAGCCGCTATTGGGGTAAGCAATTGAGTGTTAACCGCTTGCGAGAGTTAGCTAACGTTACCCGCGATGGTGCATCACTTAAGGGCTTAACAGCGGCCGCAGAAAGCGTTGGTTTTACTACCCGTCCAGTGAAAGCCAGTCTGGATAAATTAGCACAACAACCATTACCAGCGATCGCTCACTGGGAAGGCAAGCATTACATCGTCGTTTACGAAGTTACTAAAAAACAAGTAATTGTCGGCGATCCCGCCATTGGTCAACGCCACCTGAAGATTGCAGAATTTAAAGCGGGGTGGACTGGTTACGCTTTATTATTACAACCCACCGCTCTATTAAAAGAAACTCCAGAAGCAAGTTCCGGATTCTGGCAATTTTTTGATTTAGTCAAACCCCATACTACAGTCTTGCTAGAAGTCTTCATGGCTTCTATGCTAATTCAAATATTGGGGCTAGTAACGCCGTTATTCACACAGTTACTTTTAGATAGAGTTATTGTCCAGGGCAGTACTCTGACTTTAAATACCGTTGGTTTCGGATTGCTAATTTTTGGGTTATTCAGCGTAGCAATGAACGGTTTAAGGCAATATCTGTTGGATCACACTGCTAACCGGATCGGAGTATCGCTAATGGTGGGTTTTATCAAACACACCTTCCGCTTGCCCTTGTCTTACTTTGAATCGCGTTACGTAGGAGATATTGTTTCCCGCGTCCAAGAAAATCAAAAAATTCAACGCTTTCTAACTGGGGAATCGCTATCTATTGGCTTGGATTTGCTCACAGTATTTATCTATGTAGGATTAATGTTTTGGTATAGTTGGCAAATGGCATTGTTGTGCTTAACAATTATACCGCCATTCTTTTTACTGGCGCTGATTGCAACGCCTTTTTTACGCCGCATCTCCCAAGAAGTATTTAATGCCCTAGCTCAAGAAAACAGTTATTTGATTCAGAGTCTCACAGGGATTAGCTCAATTCGCTCAATGGCCATTGAACAGACAGTACGCTGGCATTGGGAAGAACTCCTGAATAATTTGATCAAAAAAACTTTTAAAGCCCAGGTCATTAGTAACCAATTGCAAATTTTTAGTTCTACTATTCAAACCTTAGTAACTACAAGTTTGTTGTGGTTTGGCGCATCATTGGTGATTCAAAACCAACTGACAATTGGGCAATTAGTCGCTTTTAATATGTTATTATCTAACATCATTCATCCTTTCCAGCGGCTAATAGTATTGTGGAATCAATTGCAAGAAGTCATAGTTTCCACAGAACGAATTAATGATGTTTTAGAAGCAGAACCAGAAGAAGATTTAGAACATCAACCCCGACAGTCTTTACCGAGGTTACGTGGCCATATTCGCTTTGAAAAAGTGACTTTTCGCTATCATCCTGAAAGCGATATTAATGTCCTCGAAAATCTCAGCTTTGAAATCAAACCAGAGCAAACAGTAGCAGTTGTTGGGCGTAGTGGTTCGGGTAAAACAACTCTCTCGAAATTAGTATTAGGTTTATACCCAGCGACAGATGGCAAAGTCTTGATTGACGGTCAAGATGTTACTAGCATTTCCCTGCGATCGCTCCGGTGTCAAATTGGTGTGGTGGATCAAGATACGTTTTTGTTTGGCGGTACGATTCGGGAAAATATTAGTATTGCTCACCCAGAAGCCACTTTAGCAGAGATTATGGAAGCGGCAGAATTGGCAGGAGCAGACGAGTTTATTAAACAATTACCAATGGGTTACGAAACCCAAATCGGCGAAGGTGGCGGGATGTTATCTGGTGGACAACGTCAACGTTTAGCGATCGCCCGTGCTTTGTTGGGTAATCCGCGTCTATTACTTTTAGATGAAGCCACCAGTCACCTAGATTCGGAATCGGAACGCATTATTCAGCAAAATCTGAAAACCATACTCAAAGGCCGCACCAGCTTAATTATTGCTCACAGACTCTCCACGGTGCGGAATGCTGATTTAATTTTAGTTTTGGATCGTGGCTTATTAGTTGAAAGCGGTACTCACGAGCAATTAATTGCAAAGAAAGGTCATTATTTTTATCTCAATCAGCAACAATTAGCACAAGTTCATTCTTAAATAGAGTCAAGAGTCAAAATTGAGTTATTTTCTCTCTACTTACTCTGCTTTTTTGATTTTCTTGTAACCATTACCAATTAGCAATTACCCATTTCCAATTACCTCTTCAATACAGGTAAAAACATATGCCTGATTCATCCTGGAATTCGTTAACAATATTAACTAAATCTCATGAAGATGCACCTCAAAACAACTATGAATCTGAAGCTGTAAAAGATACTATTGAGTCGCAGCACATAGCAACAGCGAATGATACTAGTGATTGGTCGCATAGTACAGAGGAACTATTAGATGCTTTACCGAGGCGTTGGACACGTTCTTTGCTGTATTTTTTGATTGGCTTTGCGGCGATCGCTTTACCTTGGAGTATGCTGTCTCAAGTTGATGAAACTGGAAACGCTAGAGGGCGTATAGAACCTAAAGGATCAGCCCAAAAATTAGATAGTGCTGTTGGTGGGAGTGTGACTGCAGTCAAGGTTAAAGAAGGCGAAACTGTAGCAGCAGGACAAGTTTTAGTGGAATTGGAAACAGGTGTTTTGAAAACCGAACTCCAACAGACAAAAGCGAAGTTAGATGGACAACAAAATCGCATGATGCAATTAGATTTACTGAAAAATCAACTGCAAATGTCGATTCGTGTCCAAGAACAACAAAACCAATCCCAAGAGTTAGAAAAAACTGCCCAAGTTAATCAGGCGCAGCAAAATCTGGATGGGAAGCTGAGTACTTATAACTTACAAAAATTAGAAAAACAAGCATTAGTCAATCAGGTGCAGCAACAAATTACTAGCGCCCAGAATGATCAAAAATCAGCTCAAAGTCGTTTAACTATCGATTCTAGACAAGTCGAACGCTTTACTCAAATTGTGAAGGCTGGTGCTGTTTCAGAAAACCAAGTTGATCAACTCAAAAAAGAAGAAGAAGAAAGCAAACGACTCTATGAAAAGGCAAAATCTGATATTACACAAGCACAATTGCGGTTAGCGGAAGAACAAAGCCGCTATCAAAGTACAATCAGTCAGATGGAGTCGGATATTAAGCAAGCAAGACTGCGGCTGCAAGAAGTACAAAGTAGCTATCAAAGCTTAATGCAAGCTGGAAAGTTGACTGTTCTCAAGAGTCAGGAACAACTTAAAGACTTACAAACACAAATTGCTGTACTGCGATCGGACATTATGCAAAGTCGCAGTCAAATCATCTCCTTAAAACTGCAGTTAAACCAAAGAATATTGCGATCGCCTGTTGATGGTACTGTTTTCGCGTTACCTATTTCTAAACCTGGTTCAGTTGTACAACCAGGCCAAATGGTTGCTCAAATTGCACCAAAAAATACTGGCTATGTACTCAAAGCTCAAATGCCTAGCCAACAAAGCGGTTTCTTGAAGAAAGGTATGCCTGTAAAAATCAAGTTTGATGCTTATCCATTCCAGGATTATGGAGTGATAGAAGGTCATGTTAGCTGGATTTCACCTGATTCCAAAGTTCAAGAAACTAATCAAGGAAAAATAGAAATGTATGAATTAGAAATTACTCTGAAGCAGCCTTATCTGGCATCAGCAAATAAACGTATTTACTTAACACCAGGACAAACGGCAACTGCAGAAGTCATTGTTCGCCAACGTCGGGTTATCGACTTTATTTTAGATCCATTTAAGAAGCTGCAGAAAGGTGGAATGCAATTGTAAAGGAAATCAATATTATTACCTATGGAAGGCTAATTTTATGCAATAATCAATAGATAAAATGTATTTAAAAAATACAGTAATCAAGGTAAAAAAATAAATTTGTTGCTGATGCGTTACGCTATCGCTAACGCATCCTACGGAAGATTCAAAAATTAAATATGAGTCTTATAAATAAAGCGAAATTTAAACACCTTGATAGAGGATATCAATGAGGGTGTAATTACTAAAAATTATAATTCCACGCACAGATATGATTGACTAATTTGAGGAATCTTGTCATGAATAAAATCTTAACTATTTCCAGCAAAGATATATTGCATCACGTCAAAATAAATTGTCAAATTCCCAGTTTGTTGGAGGCGATCGCCACTCGCCAGATTATCATGAATGAAGCGTTAGAGGCAGGTATTGAAGTAATTCCCGAAGAAATCCAACAAGCAGCCGATAGCTTACGTTTAGCAAACCAACTCCTAAAAGCAGAAGATACTTGGGAATGGCTAGAAAAATATCATCTTTCCCTTGATGACTTTGAAGAGGTAGCACAAATTAATTTAATTTCGGCTAAATTAGCAACTCATCTATTTGGTGAAAAAGTAGAGCAGTTTTTTTATGAAAATCAACTTAACTATGCTGGTGCGGTTACTTATGAAGTAATCTTAGATGATGAAGGACTCGCTTTAGAACTATTTTATGCCTTGCAAGAAGGCGAAATTAATTTCCAAGAAATTGCCCGTCAATATATTCACAATCCCGAATTGCGCCGCGCCGGAGGCTATCAAGGTATTAAACGCCGTCATGATTTTCGCCCTGAAATAGCAGCAGCAGTATTTGCTACTAATCCGCCACAACTTCTCAAACCCATAATTACTGCTAAAGGAGTACATTTAATTTGGGTAGAAGAAATTATCAAACCTCAATTAGATGAGCAACTACGGGGCACAATTTTAGGAGATTTATTTACTGCTTGGTTAAAACAAAAACTTGAGCAATATGAAATAGTGGCACAACTTGATATCAACAATAATTATCAAACAGAAATGCTCAAGCCACAATCATCGCAAGCAGCATAATATTATCTCTGGGTAATCACTTTTCATTGCCAATGGTATGGGGGCGCACAACTGTGCACCCCCTAAAAAATGTTGAGATCAATCTAAAATTAAAAAACTATCAAGTCAATGCAAAGTTACCAGAAGAAAACTGTGCCAAGTTAGCAGGATCGGTTTGATTAGTTAAATTGGCTAGAACGCTGATTGCACCACCATCACTTAAATCTTGGGAATAGACAACTCTGGCAAAGCCTAAAGTAGTGTTGAAATAGACAAACAAACCCCGATCGCTGGTAATTGCATTATTATCTGCGATCGCTTGAGCAGCAGCTGCAGCATTGGGAAACGGATCTAGTAGCACTAGCACATTACTCTTACCAGCTAAATTGCTGCTATTACCTTTCTGGAAGTTGAATACATCAATATCCAGCTGACTTTTTTGAAATTCTAGTTTATCTTCCCCAATTTGGTAGTCAATTAGAATATCCGGCTGATTCAAAACCAGGATACCGTTAGGCGCTAGGGCTGTAGAGCCACCAGAAAAGGGGCTATCAGAAAATAAAAAAGCATCTTTACCTTCCCCACCAGTCAGCGTATCTATGCCAAGACCACCTGTCAATATATCATTGCCAGAACCACCGTTAATAAGGTCATTGCCATCGCTACCATCAATGATGTCATCACCAGCGAGACCATTAATGATGTCGTTACCGCCGAAACCTGCAAGGATATCATCACCATCTGTACCGTTAATAGTCTCGCTAGCATTACTAGCTACCAAAATTATGCTCATAATTTTCTCCTGATGAGCTGCATTAATTGCATCTTGCTTGCTGATAGACAGCAAGCAAGACTAAATGAGGAGAGATGGGGTGTAGCAGAGCATTGGTTTGAGCCGCTTTGCGGCCTTCTCCTACAGAGTTCTATTCACCCTCATGGTGAGAGGTTTTTAAATTTTGTAACCATGCGTCAAACAACGAGTCCATAATTTGTTGTCTCACACCTTGATTCAATTCTATGGGGAACCACTTTTCTACCCTCAAAACGTGATATCCCATTTTTGTTTGCACAGGGCCAATAATTTCGCCTTCTTTAGCTTGGCTAAGAGGTTCAGCAATTTCTGGTATTAGTTCTACTAAATAGCGAATTCCAACAAAGCCGCCATTTTCTTGAGATTGCTTACCCTTAGAATGTTCCAATGCCAAAGCACAGAAAGAAGCTTCTCCTTCCCGTAGCAATTGTACGATTTTCCAAGCAGTTGCTAAGTCAGTCAGCAGAATTTGCGATAGGGCCACTCGTCTATAGTTGTCACGGTTGGAAATATAAGCGCCATCGACTGTTGCACCAAAGAGATATTCTTTGAGCTTGTTCTCTAACAATGCAACTTTAATTCCTTGTGACCATTCCTCTACGTTAATACGCTGTTCCTCCAGCCATGCCAGAGTTTCTGTGTTTCCCCATAACTTGCGTTCTAAGCGAAAAGCATCACCAGCCGCTTGCCACTCATCATCAGATACTTCAATTCCCAACTGGTTGCAGTTGGCTAAAACTAACGCCTCACGTTCAGCAGCAACGGCAACTTCTGCAAACTTAGCAGAATGACGCAGATATGCCAAAATTTCTGCATCGCTGACTGGGTGAGGTTTGACTGGTTCTTGGGGTAAAACTTTGAGGGATAGAGTTTGTTCTAATTGTTCTGTCATGGCTTGATTATCTTCAAATAAAATTGTTATTTCTATCTGGCAACAAGCAAACGTTCTGTGGGAATTTCGTGAGGTTTGATGCGGTTGCGGTGTAAATCCCCGTAAAGGTTGAGGTAGTCGATTTCTTCAGAGGTAAGTTTGCCCTTTTGCACAGCTTGAATTGCGGCATCTACATGTTCGCGAGTTTGCCAACCTGCTAAGGCCACATCAACAGAGTTTTGGCTTAAAGAATAGCGGTATAAATCTGGGACTGAAGGTTGCCAACAATTATCTGGTAGGCCTAATGGAGGTTCCCAAAGGGGGCCAAACATACCTGCTGACTTAAAAGTAACAATTCCTGGACGATGAGGATCGTTGGCATCTAAATGTGGGAAAACCTTTTTTTGGGCAGTACGGTGTGCCACGTTGTGCCTAACCATGACCACATCCAACAAGGGACTATTCACCCACTGCTTTGCTAAATCATGGTCGTGAAAAGAAGCACCAATATAGCGCACCACACCCATTTTTTTCATCTTTTCGGAAACACCAAACACTCTCTCTATTTGGCGCTGAGTTACTGAACTTGGCCCGCGAATATCATCAGAGGCGCTGATACATTTCTCGAAAGCCGGATGATTGTGCTCATCAATCCAGCCCCAAAAAAACACATCAATGTAGTCAATACCCAGGTCAATAAACTGATCGAATAAATAGGTGAATACGGTATCTGGGGTTCTAATCATGTAACTAACAGTTGCCAGCACTACCTTCTCGCGTATGGAAGAACCACGTCCGCATAATTGTCGGAGTGCGGGACGCATGGAACTATAAAGATATTGATGTAAATCGCTGGAGTAGAAAAAGTAGTTGATGCCCTGATCGAAGGCGTAAAGGGTATCTTCACTAGATATATGCCCCCCACCTCCTAGTCCTAAACAACTCACAGTTAAGTTAGTCCGCCCAAGTTTGCGATAAAAAGGTAGGTCTGATTGAGCAAATCTACTATTAGCTAGAGCAAGTTCATCGGCTGCAGTTAATTGCGGCTGAAACTCAGGGGTCTGAATAACAGGAGCAAGGTTAGTAATTTTCATAACTTTAAAGCTGGGTAAATATCCTTTGATTTGGCATTGAGGTAAGGACGCTGTAAGTCTATTTCCAATAAAGAAAATTGTGCCAAAATCGATGCTAAACGACCTTGTGGCGAATCATCATAGTTTTGCCAGGCTTCTATCAGACCATTAGCTACAATTTGGCAGCGATTCATGCCAAAGCTTTCTTTTTCGCCAAATTTTTGGTTTGGTTCTTCTGCGATCGCTAACCCTGGTGCAATCAATTTAGTAAATAAAGGCACATCTGGCAAAAAGTGGGATTGATGTTCTGCATACACCCTTTGTAGGACTGGGTGAACATCTGCATAGTTGTTTTTGTCAAAGTAAAGCACCGCTGAGTCATAACGCCCATAATCTGAAGGGTTATACAAAGCTTTAAAGTTAAAAGGTAAATTGATGGCATTGAGTTGGGTAGTCAAGCTTTCCATCACCGCAACTGCACCATCAGTAGTTAAGTTGAAATAGACTCGGACTATATTTTCACCACTATAAGAACCTGCATTACTAACAGCCATGTAAAAGCCGTTTTGTACCAAATTTTTCGGCAGTTTGATAGCAACTTGGTTCCCGACAGCTACAACTTCATCTGGCGATCGCAAGTGTTTAGTGCGGTCAATATGCAGCGTTAAACCACCCTTATGTACGGCGAAAGCGCCATCAGATTCTTCTTTAACAACTAGCCAATCAGGGCTAAAATAGCCTTCACCTTTGTTACTTTCATGGAGGCGGTTATAAAACACCACATCTACGCCTAAAAAGGTGTTATTTTCTAAATTTTGGTTAACTGGTAAATTTGTGGTTTCCCCATCAAGCGCTAAAGCACTTTTGAGGGAACCGTTGTAATAAATGCCGTAAAGAAAATTAGATAATTGCGCGTTTAAATATTTATTTTGTACATCTGAGGGCAATTGCTGAAAGCGTGGAAGTGTCTCAGCTGGTACTTCTAAAGATTTATAGTCGGGATGGCGAATACAAAATCTCGATTCTATCTGAATTTTATTAACAATGTCTTGCAATGAAGTATGCAATGCTTCTGGAATAGTTGCCAGTTGTATAGGCTGTGGATCTAGTAGTTGCATAGTTGTGAGCCTTTAACGAGGAAGAGATGATGAAAGGCAAAAGTGAGCGCAAAAGTACCCTTTTCTAAACGGGAGATAAGCTTGTAGATGTAAGTTCTGATGCTGACATACCAAAGATTGTGGGAATCGATGCTGCTGGACGACATAACAAAGACTTTGCCACTTGCAACATACAGATACCCGTATTACCAAAAGACTTTTGGTATTGCAGGGTTGATTGAATAGCGATAATCAAATTCCAACCAGCAAATTGTACGACTCGCTGTAAAAAGTCGGGACGATGCTGTAAGATTTCTGGAAAGTGATTTAAATATGCGATCGCTAAAGCAGCAATAGATGGTTGCATAGCTTCCAAGGGAGTTGTCGCCATCCGCAAAGATTCATCGATACTCATAGTTTTGCTGGGAATCATGCTACTCAGCCAGATGTGCAGATAGCTACCAATGAGCGTACCTAAATCAAAAGCTGGATCTCCCCAACCGCATCTTTCCCAATCTATAATTCTAATTGTGCTATTGCCAATACCTTGCTCCCAATCATCAGCCACAAGAATATTATTTAATTTCAGGTCATTATGTGCCAAACAACTAGGTTTTAAAGCACTTTCCAGTTCGGCTATGGCTTGGCCCAAACTATCATATCGTTGATAGAGAGCAAAGAACTTTAACCCATCAGCAGGAACAGAACCAAAAATTTCTGGGCTAATTCGTCCCAAATTTTGAGCTAAATGAGGCAGGTTTTCAGAGCATTCATTCCCCTGTTCTTGAGTCAAAAAAGCGTGATATTCTTTACGATCGAAAGTTAAGCTATGGATGCTGGCTAAAATTATGCCCATAGCAGATGCAATCTCTGTCGGAAAAATATTTTCCTTGCCATAAAAAGCCATCACATCACGGTAGTTATCTAGGTAATTAAAAATAATGATTGACTCATCTGGATTAAAGTGAACTCCCTCTGATATCCAGTCACGAATTTGTGTTGATTCTGGAAATTTATTGACAAATTCTTGAATTCGCCATTCTCGTAAAAATTCACCAGATGCTTTTCCTGCTTGGTTTAAAGGCTCTTGCTTTACCAGGAGTTGACGACCATTTGGAAAACTCAGTAATAAGTTAAAATTTTTAGCTGATTTCGGTTCAATTTTGCAGTATTTCTGTTCTTCTGTTGTACAGAAACCCTGTTCATTTATATAATTCAAAATGTTATTAGAACTCAAATGTAATGCCATATTTAAAAAAATATTATGTAAAGAATTGATTGCCAAATCCAGATTTATCTGATTGTATTTTCTTGAGTTTATACTATGTCAGATAGAGCTAAAAGTAAGCGAATTAAATTATAAATAAGCATGGCGTAGCTTATCATAAAATAATTTAACGATAGAGCAGCATTTATAGATTTGAGCTAATACTCTACCTAACAAGAATATATTTTTCAGAGTTTAGGCAATAACTATGGAGCCGTGTTAAAGTTGTTTTGGGTGAATGCATTTATAGTTTGCCCATTAATATTTGCTTGGTTTTCTTGAGGTATTATTGCTAATTGCAATACATCAAAAACGTCATCTAGAAATCCGCCACTTATATAATTTAATTCATCTTCCGTTAGCTCATTGAGAAAAGTTTCAGAATCTTGAAACAGATCTAACCCAAGAATAGATAGATCATAGATATTGATTGTAGTCATGTTATACTCCTAACTCAAACCCATATTTACATGAATGTTATAATTCTTATATGATTTAAGCGAGATTAGCTAAATATTGAAAAACATATGTCGAATTTTTCAACTTTGTACTCTTGACATTATTCTCTACAATTGTGAGCCTAAAAGTCAAATTCCAGTAAATAAATTTTTAGACATAATTCCTTAAATTATGTCTAAAAATCAGAAATAAATTCTCAACCTATGTACTAAAAACAAAACTTTGAGCAATTATCCAATTTGTTTTGGCGCATTGCCGCCTAGTAAATAGACGTACAAAAATATTTACAGTCATTTCAGTTCAGTTAATTTGCAATGACAGTTGAAATCTTTAGAGAATTTTGATTCATGAGCCAGAAAAATTGAATATCTAGTTGTAGTATCAGAGAAACTTTTTTAGTGACTTCTCAGTAAATAAGTATCCTATCACTAGTGCAACTAGGAGAGTAGAAGAGGCGATGGGAGGAACAATCTTTATGTTCATCTTCACTTTCAAGATTGGATAATTTAATTTCTGGAAGTCTCTTAAGCTATTCTCGTGTTAACATTGCCTATTGTGTTGGCATTAATTGAGTTGGAATTAGCTGTAATGATGGTATTAATCTGACTATTGATGCTAATAAAACTATTTGTAACAAGTGAGGCAGGCAGACGACCTCCTTTTGTATCGAGTATCTCCTCATTTGTTAGCTCATTGAGAAAACTTTCTGAGTCTTGGAATAACTCTGAGCCAGCGGGAAGTATTTCGGAAATTTTGATATTAGACATTTAGGTTCCTTTTTATTTGTTATTTGTCTTATTAGACAAAATTAATCCTCATCAATTCATTGTCAAAGCTTCGCTATCTGCAGAGAGCGAGAAATACATTTGAGTAAATTTAAGCAAATTAAGTGAAGTAAATCATATTAAATATTATTTACTTCACTAGATTTTGCTAATAATGAGAAATTATCCTTTATTTAGCTGCTCAAGCGAGCTTATACTGCCACTGTGTTTAAGTTACCAAAAGTATTGGCATTGACAGTATTGCCAACAACTGTTTGTGCACTGATACTAATAGCCACTGAACCAGCACGCGAAATAAATAGAATTCTTCCTCCTATGATTTCCATTTCTTGAGAATTTAAATCATTGAGAAAGCTTTCAGAATCTTGGAATAATTCAGAACCAGCTGGACGTAATTCAGAAATTTTGATGGAAGCCATGATTTTTCTCCCGAAATAAAACTAATTTGAGGATTTTTTTAGGAGGATTAAACTTTGTTTTGCTTAATCCATGATTTTATTTTTGTTGAATAAACCTATAAAATCAAGGCTTTAAATATGCTTTTATAGACACAACTAAAGGTCTTATGTCTGACGATTGATATCTTAATCAGAAGGTGAATTATACTAATAAAATTAACGTGATAGAGAGTTATACTACGCTTCATCCCTTTTTTATAGTTGAGTATTACATTGATAAAAGCAATATTTTATCTATACTTCTACAGACTTTAGTACAGGAGTTTTGTCTTTTTTTGAGGGGCTAGGGAATAGAGAATAGAGTCTAGAGAAGAGATAGGTTATCGGTAATACTACTCGGTTAAGCGTTTTGAATCTAAAATTGGTTTTGGGGAAAAGGTTAAAGGTTAAGGGTTAAAGGTTTTTTCTTTCCCTGTTCCCATTCCCATTTTTCCCCTTAACCGACAAGTATTAAAGTTATCGGTAAGTATGGCGCTCAATGCAAATAAAAAATAGAGACGCATTTTATTGCATCTCTATAGATAATGTGGCTAGAACTGGCTTCAGAAATGTTATGGTGACTAATTTTTGGCTTGTGGTTGTGCAGGGGGAATTGTTACATCAATAGGCGTTACTTGTGTTGCTAGTTGTGTCAATGGCGGTTGAATAGCAGTTTGATTTCCCACCACCAGAGTTACTAAATTTTCTGGTTTGAGGTATTTTCTTGCAACTCGTTGTACATCTGCGGTGGTTGTGGCTGCTACCGCTTTTTGATAGCGAAATAAGAAATCATTAGGATAGCTGTAATATTCATATCGCATCAACCGCGAGATTGTTTGGTTGGGATCTTCAAAGTTGAAAACAAAAGAATTGAGTGTAGATTCCTTCGCAAAAGCCAGTTCTTGTGGGGTGACTCTTTGAGTTTGCAGACGTTTAATTTCCGCTTGTAGAGATTTCACGAACTGCACAGTAGTTTGCGATCGCGTTTGTCCTCCAGCAATGAATACTCCGGGATAATCGTAACGGGGACTCCATTGACCGTATACTGAATAAGCTAAACCTTGACGCGATCGCACTTCATTAAATAAGCGTCCGCCAAAGCCATTCAATACCCCATTGACTACATCCAAGGCTGGATAGTCTACGCTGTCTAGCTTTCCTCCCAAATGCCCAATGTAAATATTACTTTGGGTTAATTGCGGCTGATTGACAAAAAATACGCCGCTAGTATTCGCTTGGGATACTTGCGGTAAATTGGGTTTAGCTAGGTTGGGGTTTGGTTTCCAATCGCCCAATTTTGCTTGAATGAGCGATCGCATTTTTTTGGCATCAAAATCACCTATAATGCCCAAAATTATATTGTTGGGGTAGAAATATTGCTGATAAAACTTCAGCAAATCCTCACGGGAAATCTTATCGAGAGTTGCATACTCTGTGGTGCGAGCATAGGGGCTATCTTTCCCATAGATCAATTTGCGAAATTCTCGGATAGCTATAGAATTGGGATTATCATTGCGGCGAGCAATACTACCCTTCTCTTGTGTCTTCGCTAAATCTAACTTTTCTTGAGCAAATACTGGTTCTCGCAACACCTCAGTAAATAACCCAAATACTGTTTCTAAATCTTCCGTCAGTGCTTCAAAGCTAGCGCTACCAGAAGTGTCACCAATCCCAGTTTCTACCGAAGCGGCGCGTTGTTCCAACAATTCGTTAAGTTCATCCGCCGAATGCTTCTTAGTTCCCCCAGTTCGCATTACCTCACCTGTAAAGTCAGCCAAGCCAACTTTATCTGCAGGTTCTAAGCGGCTTCCTGTGCGTACCAAAGCTGTACCGCCTACTAATGGTAACTCGTGATCCTCCATTAAATAGACAACCATGCCATTTTGCAGGACAAAGCGTTCATACTTGGGTAACTTAATCTCAGGTAACGGTGGTAGCTGTAACTCTGTGTAATGCTTGGCTGCTGCTGTCGCCGCCTGCGAAAAGTTAAAAGTAAAAAGTACAAAGGCAAAAGCAATTACCAAAGCAGAAATCAGCCGCCGCAAATTTTGGATTTTGGATTTCGGATTTTGGATTTTGAATAACATCTGCCTTTTACTCTGATACTTTCGCATATTTTTCTTCATCTCTTCCCTTCGCGTCCTTTGCGTACTTCGCGGTTAGTTTCCTATGCTTGCTTTGATAACAACTTGCCAATTGTGCGATTTTCGGCTGTAAACGATGCTTTCGCCACACGTTGAATATCTGCAGTCTTTACCGCCGCAATTTGATCCAACTGCTTAAACAAATTCCGCCAAGAGCCAGTTTTCACTTCATATTCCAACAACTGCTGCGCCATTCCCATATTAGAATCGAGGGTACGCAACAAATCTGCTCTAGCTTGAGTTTTTACACGCTGCAATTCTGCATCTGTTACAGGCTCAGTTTTCAATTTCTCAATTTCTGTTCGCAAAGCCGTGGCTAATTCATCAACTGTATGACCAGGCGCTGTCAGAGCATAAAATAACATTAGGTTTGGGTATTTATCGCCAGGAAAACCACTAAAACCTTGGGCAGTCAATGCCACACGCTGCTGTTCGACCAAAGATTTATACAACCGCGAAGTGCGCCCATTACTTAATAAACTAGCAATGATTTCATACACTGCATTATCGCGATCGGTAATTGCTGGACGATGATAGCCTTCTAAATACCAAGGTTGCGAAGGTAGCTGCACAGTTACCTCACGCGTTTGCTTTTGTACTGGTTCTGTGGGGATTTGCTCAACCGCTTTGGGTTTTGCAGGAAAACGTCCAAAGTAAATTTGTGCCAGTCTTTTCACTTCTGCTGGGTTCACATCACCCACAACTGCGATCGCTAAATTGCTGGGTACATAGTAAGTGTTATAGAACTTTTGCACATCTTCAGGTGTCAAATTGCGGATATCTTGGTCATAGCCAATTACCGGTCGTCTGTAGGGATGGACTTTATAGGCTGCATCGATAAACTTTTCGATCATTAAGCCGATAGGTGAATTTTCTACCCGCAAACGCCTCTCTTCTAAAATCACCTCTTTTTCTTTATAAAACTCGCGGCTGAGTACAGGTTCAAGAAATCGCTCTGATTCTAGAGACATCCACAGTTCCAACTTATTGGCTGGAAAGCTATAAAAATAACGAGTCGCCTCCGTGGAAGTATTGGCATTTAAACCTACACCTCCCGCTTGTTCGACAATTCGCCCCATTTCATTTTGCTTGGAGAGCTTGGTTGCTTGCGATTCTACTTGCTCAAACTCAGCTTGCAGCTTGGCAAGTTCATCTTTTTTACCCTGAGCTTTCGCGGCTCTAATTTGAGCATCTAACTGTTCTAGGCGTTCTAATAATGGTTTCTCAGCATTGTAGTCTGTTGTACCAATGCGTTTCGTTCCTTTGAAAGCCAAATGCTCTAAAAAGTGTGCTACGCCTGTTTTTCCGTCTGGCTCATCCACACCACCCACATCTGCGTAGGTAAGAAAGGAAACTACAGGTGCTTGATGGCGTTCTAAAACAATGAACTTTAGCCCATTATCTAGGCGAAACTCCGTCAACTGCTTGATGACGCGATCCAAATAAGGTTGAATCGAACTCGGAGTTTTGCTAGGTGGCTGTACTTTTGGTGCTGGAGATGCTGTTTGAGTTTGCGCTAAAGCCACTTCTGGTAGCACGCTGCTCCAAAGCATAGTCAGCGCTAATAAAGTAGCAAACAATCGATAAAGTATCATAGATACCTTCTTTGAAGAATATAAAATTGCTGGCAAGTAACTGGGTTGATTCATCAGCGGTAACTAAAGCAAAGTTTCATCATAATTCGTAATTACTAGTTAGTAATTCGTAATTAAATTTGAATTGATATCCTCGTTTATTAAAACAGTCTTTGTCACAGATGGCAGCCCTAAATCATGGGGAAATCCTCCCTGTAAACTGTTGACTTTTCCCTACCTCAACGAGTAATTTCGTATTTTCTAGATGAATTGGCATCACATGATTACGAATTATTAATTACGAACTATGAACTACTAATTGTTTAATACCTAAGAGACAGGCTAATTGAGCAACAGAGCGTTAATCTTGTATTAAGCTTTCTGTAATTTTTGTACTTGACGTTAGACAATAATGCTACAAGTCATGTTCCGGAAAATTAACAATAATTGCTATGCGAGTCTTTAATTCTTCTCCCCCCTCAGAAGCGCAAACACGTACCCGTATTTTACAAGCGGCACAAAAATTATTTGCCTCCCAAGGCTTTGACGGTACTACTACCCGCGACTTAGCACAAGCAGCTGGTGTGGCTGAGGGTACCTTGTTTCGTCATTTTCCTAATAAAAAAGCAATTTTGGTAGAAGTTGCAACTGGCGGTTGGGTAGATATTCTTACAGATTTGCTCACAGAATTGAGCGAAATGGGAAGCTATAAAGCAGTTGCTCAGGTAATGCGCCGTCGGATGTGGAATTTGCACAAAAATGTCGATTTAATGCGAGTCTGTTTTATGGAAGTGCAGTTTCATCCAGACTTGCGCGATCGCATTCAATTGGATGTGATTACTAAAATGACGGACGTTGCTGAGGCTTTCTTCCAAACAGCTATGGATAAAGGCATTTATCGCCAAACGGATGCCAAACTGGTTGCTAAGGTATTCTTGGGAATGTTCGCGATCGCAGGCTTTTCCAACAATACCCTCATGGAACCAAACGCCTCGCCCCAAGAAATGCAGCAAATGGCAGAAGGACTTGCTGATATCTTTCTTAATGGAGTTTTAGCGAAAGAATAGGGACTGGAAGGGACTGGGGACTAGGGACTGGGGACTAGGGACTAGGAACTAGAATTACTCACAGATAAGAACTCAGAACTCAGAACTCAGAACTGTTCTTGCTTGATAACTCCACTGCTGTACTAACTCAATTGCTGGGCATAAATCTCGGCGCTGCATTGTTGCTACCTGCAAGCGTAAAATTTGTTTGTGTAATCGGTGCGCTGGAACCTGTGCCAATTGTGCTACAGAACCAATACCTGCGTGTAGCAATAAACCACAATATTGTGTCCCAACTGTAGGAATACGGGCTAAATCAGCCAAAGCTACCCATTTGTTCACATATTGAAGATGAACCTGTAATTTATTCGCTAAAGCCACTCTTGCTTCTAGAGTTTTGCCATTTTTGACTAATAATCCTGTGGTTGTAATTCCACAATTTTGCAATTGGGATTGTTCTGCTGGGCTTAATCCCGGTAATTGTTCAATCGGCCAACAAGATTGGATAGAACTTATACTAGCTTTGTGTTGAGAAGACATTTTTACACATTAAATCAGGGCTGCTTTAACTATTGTGCCGCAGAATTATTCTAGTTAAATAAGGCGGCTATGCTGACCATCAATGACAGCTATAAAGGATGTTAATACTTTAGAAGTAATACCAATTCTTTATGAGACTGCATAGAATTCGATCCCCCCTAACCCCCCTTGAAAAAAGGGGGGAACCGGAAACAATTATCAAAGTCCCCCTTTTTAAGGGGGATTTAGGGGGATCTAAATATGTGCAACTTCACATTAAATGTGTATAATTTTGGCTGCGATAGAAAGGTTTAATTCTACCTGATTTTTTTTCTGCGTTCTTCATTTTTTCTATCAAAACAAAACCATTCTTCATCACTCATGTGATTAGCATTTTTTATGCGTTGACAAGCAAATTCTAAATATTGAGAATTAATATCGCATCCTAACCATCTTCTACCTAATTGTTCAGCCGTTACTGCTGTAGTACCTGAGCCTAAAAATGGATCAACAACAATATCTTGCCGTTGAGAAGAAGCCAGGATAAATTTTCTGATTAATTCTTCGGGTTTTTGTGTAGGATGTGTAGTTTTTTCATTCATCCCATTACAAGTTGTAGGGATTTCTATCACATCTCTAGGTTTAGCTCCCTTTGAATGTGGATGCCAATTTTTGCCGTTATTTTTACCATTATTTGCATACTGGCTAGTGATTGCTTGTGGGTGAGATGGATATTTTAATGTATGCTCTCCATATAAAATCCGCACGTTATCTATATTCATATAAAAATTTTTTGACTTGCGAAAATGCAAAATACTTTCATGGGAACGCCCCCAGTCATTGGATAGATTTGCTTTATTTTTATAGTGCCAAATTAGCCAACGACAACCTTTAAAGAACCGCGAAGCAGGTAATTTAATATCAGCTAATATTTCCGAAAAACCACAAATATAAAAACTTCCCTTAGGTTTAAGAATACGTGATACTTGCTCAATCCAAATTAAAGACCATTGCACATAAGCTTCCTGAGATGCGAAGGTATCCCACTCTGCTTTTTTAATATTATATGGAGGGTCGGCAATCACTAAATCAACCGACTCTGTATCTAAACTACCCAACCATTCGATAGCATCTCCTTGCCAAAGTTTGCCACTTTCATGGGAATAAAATAATTTCATAGCCTCAATATCAATCAGTCATATCCGGTTGAACATTTATCATATCTGTGAAGGTTGGTAATGGGTAATGGGTAATGGGTAATGGGAAAGAAAAATACAATTTAACAATTACCAATTACTAATGACTAACAAGACCAACCATATCGTAAGTAATTAGCCAGATTTGATATCAGTCAGCGTCAATAATATTAATTTGTGGTTACTTGATAAACGCTGATGCTCAAGCCTTATGCAAGAGGTATATTGTAATTATTCGTGAACTTTATTTTGGCAATTCGTGATGAAATTTATCAAAATTAATTGTATAGTTCCCCACGTAATACAGTAACTGCTTGTCCAGCTAAAAAAACGCGATCGCCTCCTGGATAACGCACCTTTACCACTCCTCCACGGCTGGATGCTTGATAAGCTAAAAACTCATCCTTACCCAAGCGATCGCGCCAGAAGGGTGCAAGACAGCAATGAGCCGCACCAGTGACTGGGTCTTCATTTATACCCAATCCGGGCGCAAAAAAGCGAGAAACAAAATCGTAATCAGAATTGCCGTGAGTTAGGCTAGTAACAATCACATCCGACACCAGCAAAGTCTTCAGTAGTTGAAAATTAGGCTGTATATGCCATACCAAATCCTCAGAATCTACTTCTACCAAATAACCGAGGGAATTTTGTAAAACAGATTTACAACCTACACCCAAAGCTTCACACAGTTCCTCTGGTGCATCAGTAGGTTGTGAATAATTAACAGGAAAATCTAACTCAATCCATTCGCCCAGCTTTTTGGCAATTAATACACCGCTTTTAGTATAAAAACGAGCAGCTTCATTAGATAATAAATGTCCCTCAGACCAAAGTACATGGGCGCTAGCTAAAGTTGCATGACCACAAAGGGGTACTTCTACAGTTGGTGTAAACCAACGCAGATTAAAACCATCATCCTGCTTGACGAGAAAAGCCGTCTCCGATAAATTCATTTCCTGCGCCACATTCTGCATCCAGCGATCGCTTTTCGGCGCAGGTAACACACAAACAGCCGCAGGGTTGCCTGCAAATGGTGTATTGGTGAAAGCATCCACCTGTGTAATGATTTGTCCCATAGAATCACCCTTATTTGAAATATTTTTGAATTTATTCACCAGCTAATTTGAAATCATTAAAGCAGCGATCGCATCTAACAAGTTTTGCGGTTCAATTGGTTTGGCTAAATGTGCTTGAAAACCAGCGGCGAGGATTTTGCGTTGATTTTCCTCACCAGCATAGGCGGTGAGGGCGATCGCCGGAATATCTCGGTTGAATCGAGGTGGTAGGGCGCGAATCTGACGAATGAAATTGTAACCGTCCATCTCTGGCATTCCAATATCGCTGATCAGCAAATCGAATGGTGCTTGAGTCAGTACTGGTAGGGCGTTAGTAGCTGAGGATACTACTTCTACAACTGCGCCTTCTTCTTCTAGTACCACCTTAACCAGTTCCAGGGAATCTGCCTCATCATCTACTACTATCACCCGCCGATCCTTTAAATTGAGTGTGGGATGGTTGCAGAAATCAGGAATATTGAGATTTGATACAGACATCAACGGCAATTGTACGGTAAAGGTTGCCCCTTGCCCTTCTCCAGCACTAGCAACAGCGATTGTACCACCGTGCGCTTCCACTACCTGACGCGCGATCGCCAATCCTAAACCCAATCCACCAAAGGCACGAGTGGTAGAACTATCCTGTTGTTGAAATAACTCAAATACATGGGGCAAAAATTCGAGTTTAATGCCATTGCCGGTATCGCTAACCTGAATTTGAGCATAGCGATCAACACGGGTAAGTTGCACCGTCACCTGTCCGCCTGTGGGGGTGAATTTAATCGCATTCGAGAGTAAATTCCAGACTACCTGTTGTAATCTGCTAGTATCTCCTTTGACGTACCCGACGGTGGAATCGAGCAAGACTTCCAACTGAATAGCTTTTGCTTCTGCTGCTAAACTAACAGTTTCTAAAGCTGCAGCGATTGGCTCTGATAAATTAATCGCTGCAAAGCTCAAAGAGAGTTTGCCACGAATGATGCGAGAGATATCGAGCAGATCGTCAATTAGTTGCACCTGTTGTTTAGCATTACGCTCGATTGTGCTTAACCCTTGCTGGAGCTTTTCGGGAGTAATTTTCGGTGATTGTAAGATTTTTGCCCAACCCAAAATCGGGTTTAGGGGTGTTCGCAGTTCATGGGAGAGAATCGCGAGAAATTCATCTTTGACTCGATTGGCACGTTCTGCAGCTTCTCGTGCAGCTTGCTCTTGCTGAAGTAACTTTTCTTTTTGCGCTTCAATGGCTTTGCGATCGCTAATATTCTTAAACAAGATCGCAACTTTGTGATTCTCTGACCCTTCGATAGGAAAAGCATAAACCTCAAACCAGCGATTCATGGCATCAGAGCCATTTTCAAAGCGCACCGGTTCACCTGTGAGAGCGACTCTGCCATAAGTTTCAAACCAAAATTTTTCGAGATTTGGAAGCAGTTGACTTGCAGTTTTACCAATTGCCTGTTGCAGTCCAGTTTCTCGCTCAAATGCTGGGTTAATTTCCAAAAAGCGGTAATCTATCGGGGTAGTATTTTCATCAAACAGCATTTCGACCACACAAAAGCCATCTTCCATCGTCTCAAACAAGGTGCGATAGCGTTCTTCTGAACTACGCAAGGCTTCTTCTACCTGTTTGCGATCGGTGATTTCTTGACAAACGGTGTTAATGCCTATTATGCGATCGCCATCTTTCAACGGCAAAAAGCTTTCTAACCAAACACGCTTTACTCCCGGTTTTGCTGGAGTTTCGCCCCGGATTTCGACATTTAGTAGCGGTTCTCCGGTTTCAAAGATAGGGAGTAACAACGCTTCGGCAGTATCCGCAATATTGGGCAGTAACTCTCGTATTGTTCGCCCAATGTGTTCTTCTGTGGAAAATCCATTGATTTCTGCCAATCGCTGATTAATTCGCACAAAGCGCAGATCGGCATCGAGTACATTTAACCCGATGGGTGCAGACTGGTAAATAGTTTCAATTTCAGCTAGTTGTCGTTGCAAAGTCGTCTGACTTGCCTTTAATTCGGCTTCTAGTCGCTGGCGTTCTGTGATATCCGCCGTCATGCCAATCAGTCGGGTTAACTGTCCTTGCTCGTCAAACAGCGCCCGTGCGCTTTCCTCCAATGTCACAATTTGTCCATCTGGGCGTATAACTCGATAGGTAGTCTTGTAAGTGCTGTTCTCAGGTGTCAGTGCTTGTAAAACTGCTATGAAGCGATCGCGATCTTCTGGATGCACTCGTTGCACAAAATTGGCTCCTGTGTCCGCTTCTGCATCTGTTGAGCTTAAACCCAAAATCACACCACATTGAGGCGATCGCTTAACGATATCAGTATGTGGTTCCCACTCAAAGGTAAATATCCGGGCAACTTCCATTGCCAACTGGTTGCGTTGTTCGCTCTCCCGCAATGCTGCATTTACCTGTTCTAACTGGGCAGTCCGTTCGGCAACGCGCTGTTCTAGTTCCTGGTTAGCGCGTTCTAGAGCTGCTTCTGTCTCTTTTTGCTGAGTAATATCACGGGCAACGCAGTATATTACATCCTGGTCAATCTGCGGCGATCCTGTCCATTCCAACCAGCGATAGCGGCCATCCTTTGTCCGGTAACGATTCTCAAAATTTAGAATAGGTGCGCCTGCTTTTAACTTCTCCATTTCTGCCAGCGTGACGGAATGGTCATCTGGATGGACAAAGTTGATAAAAGGACTGGCTAAAAATTCTGCTTTGGAGTAACCGAGAATTTGAGTAAATGCTGGGTTTATCCGCTTAAAATACCCATCCATACCAATCACCGCCAGCAGATCGAGCGATCGCTCAAAGAAAAAGGCTGCTTCTGATGTCGATGCACTATTGTCTGGTTCCTGCTTGTTCACGGTTGGTTAGCTTTGTAATTCTAGAGGCGGATCTGTAGGGGATGAGCAAATTTGCTCTGTAATATCAGCAAAGGTGGCTATCATACCGTAGGGGGTCACTTCTACTCCCCACAAAGGTTTTGTCTGCATCAGTAACCAAACCACTTTGCCATTGGGTTGATACAACCCCATCACCACATCATTACAGGGCTTGTAACGTGATTATTGCTGGATGGGTATCACCGGGAAAAGGAGTACCATCAGCATGAATAGCTTGCCAGGGTGGGTCAATTAAGTTCCAGCCCTAATGAACTCGCACATTTTAGCTTAATTAAACTTTGCTAGTAGATGAGAAGCCGCAAATATCAATAGGGAAAACTAAAAATGTTGAATTTTTACTCTATGCCAGCTTATATATAAACTGGCGTATTAAAGCAATTATATTACCCGCTCAGGTACGGATAAAGGTTTTTAGATAATAGTCAGCGTTACACACTTGTATACAACCTATTGTGCATAGATGCCACGTTTTGTCAATGTACAAGTACCCCTCAGATTAATTTGTGGTGCGTTACGCTAAAGCTAACGCAGCTAAGTTTATTTCAAACATCAAATATGAGACTCATATTAGTTTTGCTAACAAAACTTTGCATGATTGCTAGAACACCAATTTAGTATTCAAAATTGTGGCTAGGACTAAGACAATAATTCAGAAAAACTAACCACATTCGTAATGACTAGTTTTAATTTGATAAATTTGCAAAATTGAAATGCTCTCAATTAACCACTTTTTAACTGAACATCAATTGATAAGCTGTTCCATATTTAACTTGCATATATTGAGCGGGCAAGATGCCCAACCCAGAATAAATATACAATTTCAGATTATGCAAACTAGATGTGGTTTAGCTTATTTAAAGGTTTGGCTCTAAAAATCATGGTTTTTCAATCTAAATGTAGTTTATGTTTGAGAAATGAGTACACTTCCAGCATGAAAGTTTAAGGTAATGCTACACCAAAAGCCGAATTTAAGCCTCAAAATCCTTGGATTCATTGTCGCAGCTATTAACTTAGCGCTAATTTCTGTAGGATTAATCAGCTGCACTAATGAAGTACAAAAACCACAAGAAAAAACCGAGCAACAAAAAGAACAGTACAAAAATAAATCTACCGAACAGCCTGAATCAGATCGAGATAAAGACGATGATGATGAGGATGAAAAAGATGATGACAGCAAAGATGACAAAGACGATGATGATAAAAATTGATTAACAATTTTGCGGATTCGTTCATGCAAGAATTTTTTCAGTCAAGATTGCATCTTGGCTGAATATAACTCCACGCTGCTGAAGGGCATGAGAGTTTTAAATCAATAATTGATAATTCATAATTTTAATAAAAGCTGAGTTTGTGTTTATGGTTATTCAACAAACCTCTAGTTCTCTGGTTGATATCCTACGCCAAAGACGGCAAAAGTTAGCTAGCCTGATTGATTTTCCAGCAATTCTGTGGTCAGGAAGTAGCAATCCGCGTAACTTTCAAGCTAATGTTTTTCCTTTCCGCGCTAGTAGTCATTTTCTCTATTTTGCTGGGCTACCCTTACCAAATGCGGCAATTCGCTTGGAAGCAGGAAAGCTGGAATTATTCATAGACGATCCTAAACCTAGCAGCGCTCTCTGGCATGGAGAAATGCCCAAGCGTGAGGAAATCGCCCAGATGATTGGGGCTGATGGCGCTAAACCAATGGCAGAACTAGAGTCATCCCTAGCAGACGCAGCGACGATCGCAGTCCAAGATGCAGCTACTTGGACACAGCAATCCCAGCTATTCAATAGATGGGTTTTGCCGCAAAGTTCACCCCAAGGAATTGACTTAGAGTTAGCCAAGGCGATTGTTTCTTTACGCCTCACCCACGATGAAGGCGCATTAACTGAATTACGCAAAGCCGCGGCTGTGAGTATAGCAGCCCATAAAGCCGGGATGGCAGCCACACCCAAAGCTAAAAGGGAAGCAGAAGTGCGTGGCGCAATGGAAGGAGTGATCATCGCCCATAACATGACGACTGCTTACAACAGTATTGTCACAGTCCACGGCGAAGTTTTGCACAACGAGCAATATCACCATCCCCTGCAACCTGGTGATTTACTACTGGCTGATGTGGGCGCGGAAACCGAAATGGGCTGGGCGGCTGATATTACTCGCACCTGGCCTGTATCCGGTAAATTTTCCTCCACCCAAAGAGATATTTATGATGTCGTGTTAGCAGCCCATGATGCTTGTATTGCCAAAATCCGCCCAGGTGTGGAGTATGGGGAAATTCATTTATTAGCTGCCACAGTCATAGCTGATGGTTTAGCAAATTTAGGCATTTTACAAGGAAAAGCTGAAGATTTAGTAGAGATAAATGCTCATGCCTTGTTTTTCCCCCACGGTATTGGGCATCTATTGGGCTTAGATGTGCATGATATGGAAGACTTGGGTGATTTAGCAGGTTATGAAGCAGGACGTACAAGAAGCGATCGCTTTGGCTTCAGCTACCTACGTTTAAATCGTCCCCTACGCCCAGGAATGTTAGTCACAATTGAGCCTGGTTTTTATCAAGTCCCAGCAATGTTAAATGATGCTAAACAAAGCTCAAAATACCAAAATATAGTTAACTGGGAACGCTTATCTCAATTTGCCGATGTCCGCGGTATCCGCATCGAAGATGACGTTTTAGTCACAGATGCAGGTAGCGAAGTTTTAACCGCTGCATTACCGAATGATGCCGCTACCATAGAAAATCTAGTAATGGGTAATTGGTAATAGGTAATTGGTAATAGGTAATTGCTGTTTGTTCCCCTTTCCCCTTTTACCCTTTCCCCTTTTCCCCTTTTCCCCAATCCCCAGTCCCCAATCCCCCCAGATACGTATCGAGTTGCTCAAGTCGCTGGGAAAACTACTAAGCTGGTAAATAGCACGTTACAACTCTACCCAAATTTCCTACTGGCTTACTATCTGTAATCGAAATTATGTTTGATGCATTATCTGATCGTTTAGAATCTGCCTGGAAGAAACTCCGAGGACAAGATAAAATTTCTCAGTCCAACATTCAAGACGCTTTGCGAGAAGTACGCCGCGCCTTGTTGGAAGCAGATGTTAATCTCCAGGTAGTCAAAGATTTTATTAGTGAAGTCGAAGCCAGAGCACAGGGGGCTGAGGTAATCGCTGGCGTGCGACCTGGCGAACAGTTTATCAAAATTGTTTACGATGAACTCGTGCAGGTGATGGGGGAAGAAAATGTTCCCCTAGTAGAAGCGGAGGAACAGCCTACTATTGTGTTAATGGCTGGGTTGCAAGGTACTGGTAAAACCACTGCTACTGCTAAGTTAGCTTTACACCTGCGGAAATTAGATCGCAGCTGTTTACTGGTGGCAACAGACGTATATCGTCCAGCGGCGATTGATCAGTTAATTACCTTGGGTAAGCAAATTGAAGTACCAGTATTTGAACTGGGAAGCGATGCCGATCCAGTAGAAATTGCTCGTCAAGGTGTAGAACAAGCCAAGGCACAAGGCGTAAATACAGTAATTATTGATACGGCTGGTCGTCTGCAAATTGACGAAGACATGATGGCAGAACTAGCCCGGATTAAAGACACCGTCCAGCCCCACGAAACCTTGCTAGTTGTGGACTCCATGACTGGGCAAGAAGCAGCAAATCTTACCCGTACCTTCCACGAACAAATTGGTATTACTGGCGCAATTCTGACCAAAATGGATGGTGATAGCCGTGGTGGTGCAGCGCTATCGGTGCGGCAAATTTCCGGCGCACCCATTAAATTTGTCGGTGTTGGTGAAAAAGTCGAGGCGCTGCAACCATTTTACCCAGACCGGATGGCATCCCGAATTTTGGGTATGGGCGATGTCTTGACCTTGGTAGAAAAAGCCCAAGAAGAAATTGACTTGGCAGATGCCGAGCAAATGCAGGAGAAAATCCTGTCAGCAAAATTTGACTTTACGGACTTTCTCAAGCAATTACGCTTACTGAAAAACATGGGTTCCCTGGGTGGAATCATCAAAATGATTCCCGGGATGAACAAGCTTTCCGACGACCAGCTAAAGCATGGAGAAACCCAGCTAAAACGCTGTGAAGCCATGATTAACTCCATGACTCGCCAAGAACGCCACGACCCTGATTTATTAGCCAGTTCTCCCAGCCGCAGACGGCGGATTGCATCTGGCTCTGGTTATAAAGAAGCAGATGTCAGCAAACTAGTAGCTGATTTCCAAAAAATGCGATCGCTCATGCAACAAATGGGCCAAGGTCAATTTCCTGGTATGCCCGGAATGTTCGGCGGTGGTATGGGCAACGCCTTCGCTGGTGGCGGCAATCGTCCCGCAGCCCCCGGCTGGCGAGGTTATCCCGGCAACCCTGGCGCAGCTAAAAAGAAAAAGAAAGACAAGAAAAGGAAAGGTTTTGGGAATCTTTAAAGAGGAAAAGGGGCAGGGGGCAGGGAGATGAGGAAGATGAGGAAGCAGGGGAGAAATTTCCATTACCCATTACCCATTACCCATTACCCATTACCCATTACCAAACAACTAATAGCAGTTAATGCCCAGCAAGTGCTAAAATTATCATTCCAGTATGGAAAATTGTGTCTACAAGAATTTAGGCTGCAATTAATTGGCAACAGCCACAGTTAGCTTACTTGCTTGTAACAGTCGAAAGCTACATACCACAAAGTTTTTCGACTTTTGAATCCTCATAACGACACTTGCTGTCAAAACATATCTAGTACACAGGAGAACGATTCTTCAATCATGATCAAACTGCGCTTGAAGCGATATGGTAAAAAACGGGAAGCTAGTTACCGCATCGTAGCTATTAACAGCCTGGCTCGCCGCGATGGTCGTCCCTTAGAAGAACTGGGATTCTACAACCCCAGAACGGATGAAGTACGATTGGACGTTCCCGGCATCGTCAAGCGACTACAACAAGGCGCTCAACCCACTGACACCGTCCGTCGCATCCTAGTAAAAGCCAATGTTTTTGAACAGGTCAGTGCAACAACAGCCGCATCATAATGTCGAAACACAATCCCCCGCAGCTAGACCCAACTACGAGGGGTTGGTCAAGTTTTTATTGCAGCCTTTTTTGGAATCGCCAGAGTCTTTAAGCGTCGATTGTGAAATTTCTCAGAGCCTACAAAAGGCTTGGATTCGCATCGCCTTTGACAGCACAGATAAAGGAAAAGTGTTTGGTCGCGGAGGACGCAATATTCAGGCGATTCGCACAGTAATTGCAGCTGCGGCTGAAATTGCTGGACAATCGGTATACCTGGATATTTATGGCAGCAGCGCCTCAAGAGAAGGTGCTTCTTTTGATGACGACAGGGAAGAGCGATTACCCCCGCCCAAATCAAGAGACAGACGTGGAAACGGAAATAGCCCCAGACCTATTGCTAAACCCCGTATCCGCTAGGTTGAAATTGCAACATCAGTCTGGGCGGTTTCTACTCCGCTCAGGCATTCTGGCAAAAATAGGAAATAAGCGATCGCAACTTGCTAGAATTGGGCAATTATTTTGAGAGCTTTATTGCTTCAGTATCGGTTTGACTAATAAAAATTTGGGAATTGTGAAAAAACATCCAAATTTGCTAATCTGGCATCAATGGCGTAGGCATCGCGTCACTAGATAAATGCTCGAAATTCTTTTGAGAATTGAACAGATGAGTATTTCTCATCCAGAGAAGCGATCGCCATACTGCTGTTATTAACATTTCTATGCAACTCTGAATTATCTCTGTAAGGGGGTGAAACTGGGGAGTGGCCGAAGTCCGTTTAGGTGAGAACGAGTCAATAGACTCTGCTATTAGACGCTTTAAAAAGAAAATTCAAAAAGCTGGAATTTTATCTGAAGTTAGACGCAGGGAAAGATACGAAAAGCCTAGCTTACGACGCAAACGTAAAGAGGAAGCTGCACGCAAAGGTATCCGCTACTAAATTACGGTAGCATCCTTGCTAAATGTGGTTAACTCATATTAAAGCAACCCTAGAAAAAGTAGAGATACGATCATCGTGTCTCTACTTTTCCCCTTGAAGGGGGATTGGGGATTGGGGACTGGGGACTGGGGACTGGGGACTGAGAGATGAGGAAGATGAAGGGAAATAACAAACACCCATTACCAATTACCAATTACCAATTACCCATTACCCATTACCCTACGAAACACCAAATAAAAAGATAAATTAACAAATACTATGGCAGATGCCTTCAAGATTGAGCTGCCGGATATTCCCAGTGCGATCGCTCTTGCTGGAGATGGAGAAGAGAATCTTAAACTCTTATCTCAGCAAACAGGCGCTAGCTTGGTGTTACGCGGACAGGACTTACATATTTCAGGCACACAAAAGCAAATTGATTTAGCTTCACGATTAGTGCGATCGCTCGAAGACCTCTGGATTAAAGGTAATTCTATCTCTAGTGCGGATATTGATACAGCCCGTCAAGCTTTAGATACCCAACGAGAAGGCGAGTTGCAAGATTTACAGCGAGATATTCTCGCCAAAACTCGCCGGGGTGAGGAAATTCGCGCTAAAACCTTTAAACAGCGTCAATATATTGATGCTATCCGCAGACGTGACCTCATTTTCTGCACGGGGCCAGCTGGAACTGGTAAGACTTTTTTGGCGGTTGTTGTTGCTGTGCAAGCACTCTTAGCCAACCAGTATGAAAAGCTGATTTTAACGCGTCCTGCGGTGGAAGCAGGAGAAAAACTCGGCTTTTTACCTGGAGATTTACAGCAGAAAGTCAATCCCTATCTGCGCCCACTTTATGATGCGATTAATGAATTTATCGATCCGGAAAAAGTCCCCAATTTAATAGAACGCGGTGTGATTGAAGTCGCACCACTGGCTTATATGCGAGGACGCACCTTAAATAACGCGTTTGTGATTGTCGATGAAGCCCAAAATACCACACCAGCGCAAATCAAAATGGTTTTGACGCGTTTGGGCTTCCGTTCGCGTATGGTAATCACAGGTGACATGACACAAACCGATTTACCAGTAAACCAACAATCAGGTTTAGCAGTAGCCTTACACATCTTAAAACACGTTGAAGGTATTGCCTTTTGCGAATTTTCTCAAAGAGATGTTGTGCGTCATCCCCTAGTTCAGCGCATTGTCGCCGCTTACGAAAAATACGAAGCATAATCCAGAATTGAGCAATTTTGGATTTTGGATTAATGTCACGAATCAATCCACTTTCTTTGTACTATCAATAAATAATTGGTCATTTCTAAAACTTACGCAAGTGTCATATTTTTTTCGTTTAGGTTTGTCCAGGGTCAAATATCAAGAGTCCAAAAAAACTAAATTTTTGACCCTTGAACGCCACTTGCTCTACTTGGGGAAACCCCAAGACCGCAGTGGCTCCTCTTGACTGTTGACTCTTATGCCAGAGGATAATTGTGCCAGTTGCGTGAGTCCTGATTTCATTAGAGAATGACCAACAACAAATGACAAATGACAAAGGACAAATGAAAAATGACCACAACCTTAAAAGAATTTTTAACAGCTTGTGAAAATTTAGGAACTTTGCGTTTAATTGTGACTAGCAGTGCTGGTGTTTTAGAAGTTAGAAGCAAGCTAGAAAAGCTATTTTATGCAGAGTTACCCAAGGGTAAATATGCCAATATGCATACCGAAAATTTTGAGTTCCACTTGAATATGGACAAAATTACTCAAGTGAAATTTGAAACTGCTGAGGCGAAAAGAGGCAACTTTACAACCTATGCAATTCGGTTTTTAGATGATAAACAGGAATCCGCTTTAAGCCTATTTTTGCAATGGGGTAAACCAGGAGAATATGAACCAGGTCAAGTAGAAACTTGGCAAGCTCTTAAAGAGAAATATGGAGAAGTTTGGCAACCTTTACCAGCGGAAATATAAATAATTGGTAATTGGTAATTGGTAATTGGTAATTGGTAATTGGTAACTGGTGTTTGTGTAAGGAAACAGAGCAGAATTTTGAATTTTAAATTGTTTTTCTCCCAAATCCCCAGTCACCAATCCCCAGTCCCCAGTCCCCACTAGAGCATTTGCAAAATTTCTTGAGCCGCGCGATCGCATACTCCAATTTCTCCCAAAGACTGCCGCATTTGTTGATAATCGGCTAGGGTTTGCTGTTTCTTGTCAGGGTTAAGCAATAATTCCATTGCAGCTTGGGTAATATTTTCGGCGGTGGCTTGCTCTTGTAAAAACTCCGGTACGATTTCCCGCATGACTACCAAATTTACTGGGGATGCAAAGGGAATCGAACCTTTGAGAATTTTCCGCCCAATCCAAGCTGTAATGGCATTTAAGCGATAAATAACAACCTGGGGTACATTTGACAGGGCCAGTTCTAAATTGACGGTTCCTGATTTGGTAATGGCAAAATCAGCCGCAGCGATGATTTCTTGTTGTTGACCTGATAATACTGTGGCGCGCAAACCGTAACGCGCAATTGCTTGAGTAATCGGTTCTCTAAATTCTTCTAAAGACAGGGGAATCCAGAAATGTACTTCTGGTAATTTCGCTTGAATAGTTTGGGCAGCTTGAAAAATTACTGGTAAAAGATATTTTAATTCTTGACTACGAGAAGCAGGTAACAGCGCAATTGCGATCGCCTCTGGCGAAATATGCAATTTAGAGCGGGCTTCCTGGCGGCTAGGGGCGGTTTGCATCCGATCTACTAAGGGATGCCCTACCCAGGTAACATTGGCACCTTCCTGGCGATAATAACGGGCTTCTTCGGGGAAGATGGCTAAGAGTTTATCTGTAAAGCCGACAATGCGGTGAGTTCTCCGCAAATTCATCGACCATACCCACTCTTGAGGAGCGATGTAATAAACTACTGGCACATCTGGGAAATGTTCTTGCAAATAACTGCCAATACCGATATTGGGGCTCATGTAATCAATAAGTAATACCAAATCTGGGGGATTTTGCTTGAGGTAAGCGATCGCTTTTCGTTGTACTAAGAGAGTCGGTACAAGATAAGGCAATGCTTCTAAAATCCCCATTGAGCCAATATGACTGGTATCGCCCAATATGGTCGCCCCAGCCTCAGCCATTTTTGCGCCACCCAGCGCCACAATCTCTAATTCACAGCCAACAGCCGCAGCTTGTCGCTTCAGCGCCGCAATTATGAGAGAACCTTGCAAATCGCCAGACACTTCGCCAGTGCTGATAAATATCCGCATTTGGTAATTAAGGAAAATAAATAACAGTTTTGCAACGCAGAGTAACGCGGAGTCAGCGCTAAGGTACGCAGAGTTTTTAGAGTTTGAGTTGAGTATTTAAACCTCAACTCAAACTTATAGCTACATTAAGACTCATCACTGGCGCTAGCTTTTCTTTTTCCAGGAATTAAACCACGTCTTCCTGGCATTTGAGAAAGCAGAAGGAAGCGCCGCAGATGTTGTAACTGTTCAGTGTCGCCTAGTTGTTCTAACTGTTCTAAAGCTTCTTTAAAGGTTAAGTTAGAGCGATAGAGAATGCGGAAGGCTTTTTTGAGCAGTTGTAGCTCGCTAGCATCCATTCCAGAGCGTTTTAACCCGACTAAGTTGAGGGTTCTGACTCTGGCGGGATTGCCTTCTACCAGCATATATGGGGGCACATCGCGGTCAATACGTGCCATTCCACCTACCATTGAGTGTTTACCAATTCGCACAAATTGATGGACTCCCAAAACTCCGCCTAGCCTAGCCCGTGATTCTATGTGAACATGACCCGCTAAGGCTACTGAGTTGGGGATAATTACATGGTCTTCGATCACGCAGTTATGAGCTACATGAACATAAGCCATCAGTAAGTTACCGTTACCAATGATTGTGGCTTCCCCAGCACCAGTAGCACGGTTGATCGTGACATATTCACGAATTTGGTTATTGTCGCCAATTTTGACCCAGGTAGGTTCTCCCACATATTTGAGATCCTGGGGTTCCATACCGATAGCTGCACCAGGAAAAATCTGATTTCGCGCCCCAATTTCACATGGCCCTTCTAGCACTACGTGAGCGCCAATTACAGTTTCAGGGCCAACTTTAACCTGCGCTCCAATCACAGCATAGGCACCGACTTCCACCGTTGGGTGGAGTTCTGCTTTAGGATGAATTACAGCAGTTGGATGAATAAGCGTCTTCAAGGGTAAATCTCCAGAACTGTCATGAGTGCTGAACTTTTTGAGTATTCAGTTACGAAAGTGTCGGGCAAAGCAAGTTAAGTGTGAGGGCAGCGAAATTTAAAAATTATAAATTACTCTTGTGGCTAGTTGATTTTACTGCTAACCTTTTTTAGGTTGTCAGTAAAAAGCACATCACGGCAGTGCGCTCGCCACAAGAGCAGGTTTTTAGTTTACTAGAGAAAACATTAATTCGCCTTCAGCCGCTAACTGACCGTCCACTTCAGCACGACCTTGCATTTTACCGAAACGACGTTGTTTAACCCACAACAGTTCCACGGTCATGATCAGCTGATCGCCGGGAACAACCTGCCGACGGAAACGGACTTTATCAATCCCAGCAAACACAAATAGTCCACCTTCATATGCCGGTAGCTGTGTCATGACTATACCGCCTACCTGTGCCATTGCTTCGACAATTAGCACTCCAGGCATGAGCGGCCGTCCGGGGAAATGTCCTTGAAAATGGGGTTCATTAATGGTGACATTTTTCACGCCTACCGCTAGTTTGCCTGGTACATAGTCAATAATTTTATCTACCAGTAAAAATGGGTAGCGATGGGGCAACAGGCTTTGAATTTCTTCAATAGCCAAGGTTTTTTTCGGCTCTGGTGCGCTTTGATTGTCATCATTAGCAGCAGGTGCGATCGCATCGACGGTATTGGCTTCGGTGAGGGTTGTCATTGGCTATGTGTTGTTTTTTTTATCTGGAATCAAGTCAGCGACGGAATTTTAGAGTTATAACTTCAGATTTTTGCATCAATCCAAAATCTAAAATTGCAAATCTAAAATTCTTTGTGCCAGTTGAATGTGTAAATTGTGGCTGGCCTTATACGCTAAGAAATGAGCGCGGGGGATATTTCCTACTAAACTCAAATCTCCTACTAAATCCAAGATTTTATGACGTACTGGTTCATTTGCAAATCTTAATGGTGGATTTAACCAGCCATCAGGGCCACAAACCAGGGCATTTTCTAAACTACCACCTTTGATTAACCCAGACTTTTGCAGATGTTCGATTTGATGCAATAAACCAAATGTACGGGCAGGAGCAATTTCTGTAGCAAAGTCTGTATCAGGATTTTCCATATTGGCATTAAGTAACCAACTGTGCCATTGATTACCAATAGCAGGCAAATCAAAGTCAATACCATAGCTAAAACGGGTTTCTGGTGCGGGGATAGCCGCCACAAAAGTATCGCCCTCATAAATCCAAATTGGCTCTTGGATAGCTAGGGGTGTTTCGTCTGCAGTTACCGATTGCGATCGCAACCCGACTTGGGCGATACTTTCCGCCCATATCTTTGCTGAACCATCCATTAACGGCACTTCTGGCCCATCAATTTCAATTCGGGCGTTATCCACACCCATACCCACCAGAGAGGCCAATAAATGCTCTACAGTGCGGACAGAAGCCACACCTTTACCTAATTGGGTAGAAAGAACAGTTTGACTAACTGCGGCAACTTGCGCCGGAAGAATCGGTGAATCTGGTAAATCGACGCGCACAAAGTAGCGCCCGCTACCTACTTCAGCTGGTAGTATTCGCACCTGAGTATTAGCACCACTATGCAGTCCCACTCCAGCTTGAGTGATTTCTGCGGCTATCGTGTGTTGTTGCATAAGTTTGGGGATTGGGGACTGGGGATTAGGGACTGGGGATTTGGTAAAGCAGGGAGCAGGGGGGCAGGGAGCAAGGGAGAAATTGTAAATTCCAATTACCCATGCCCAATGCCCCATGCCCTATGCCCTATGCCCATTTAAAACCTTTCCCCAATCCCAAAGTTGATGCGGCTGTCGCCGTCGTCGTTGATACCATAGTCAACCCGAATTGGCCCTAAGGGGGATTGGACACGTACGCCTAAACCGTAGCCGTAGCCTGTACCGTTTTTGTTGAGTATTTCAGCAGCTCTGGTGCTGGTACCTAAGTCAGTACCAAAATCAAAAAATAATGCGCCACTAACTACGGAAAATACGGGGAAACGATATTCTAATGAGGCTTGTACGTAACTGCGGGCGCTGGTTAATGTACCTTCTTCATAACCCCGCACGGAGTTACTACCACCTAAAGTAAAGGCTTCATAAGGGGGTAAGTCACCTAAAACAGTACCACCTTGCAAGTTAAAGGCTAGGGTTTGCGGCCCCTTGCTGAAGTTTAATAAGCTGATGGGTAAATATTGGCTGTAACTGCCCCGTAACCTGGTAAGGAAAATGCTCCCTTGCCCAATGGGTACAGATTGATCGACCCCGAAACGCAGATAAGAACCGCTAGTGGGTTGTAAGGGATTATTACGGCGATCGCGCTGTGCCCCTACCTGTAATAAGAATAAATCGTCATCACCTGAGCCAGACTGCGTGAGGGGAATCAGTTCTGTTGGTTGACCATTCTGGTAAATTGTGCCTTGAGTGACGCTATTACCATCAGCATCTTTGGTGGAAACCCGTTGATATTGGAAACCTGCTGAAGCAGTCCATTCGGAATTACCGTAGGGATTAGCCGAAAGCGGACGTGTAAAAGTTACACCTCCACCTAAGCGGACAACACGGGGGCGATCGCCTTCTGTGTCTCCAGGGAGAAATGTTTCAATATTTTGGTCTTTACCGTCAAAAATCAAGGAGATAGAACGACGGCGGAAAATATTTGCGGTGTAGGAAGTGCGGTAGGGGTCGCCGTCAATCCAAGGATCTGTAAAGCGCAGGTCAAATAGTAGTTCTCTTTCACCTACTTGTAACTCTGCCCCCAATTTTTGGTTTCTGCCATTGAGGTTTTGCTGTTGGTAACTAATAGTACCAAATAGCCCACTGGCAGAACTAATCCCTGCACCTGCAGCAATGGAACCGCTATTACGTTCAGCTACGTTAACTACCACATCTACTCGGCTGGGGTCGCTACCAGGATCAAGGGAAACGTTGACATCTTCAAAGATGCCCAAGCCGTAAACCCGTTGCAAGTCTCTTTGCACAGTATTGCGGTTGAAAACCTGTCCTGGTTTCAACTCTAATTCTCGGGTAACGATATATGGCTGTGTCCGCCCGCGAATTGGTTGTCCTTGTTCGTCTGTTTCCTGACCTTCTTTATTGCGGAACCGGACTCGAATATTCTCTACTACCCCTTCTGCGATTTGCAAAGTCACAACCCCATTTTCGGAAACTTGGGGTGCGCCGATGACATTGGCTAGTACGTAACCTTTATCTTGATAGCGTTTGGTTAATTGCTTGATACCTTCTTGCAAATCACGCAAGTTGAGGATTCTGCCATACTGCTCGCGGAAAACTTCATCTGCTGTATTTTGCGGCAGTACTGAGGGCACGCTAGTACCAGGATTTGCTTGGACTTGGACTTTTGTCAGAATTGGGTTGGGTTGCACAACAAAGCTGACCCGGACTCCTAATGGTGTATCTTCTGGTACTGCTTGGACATTGGAGAAGAAGCCAGTACCAAAGATGGCATTGATATCTTCTTGGAGTTGGGTACGGGTGGTTGTTCTTCCTGGCTGGGTACGAACTACAGAATAAACTTGATTTTCCAGTTCTGGTGTGAGTTGCCCCGATTGCGCTCTCACTGCAACTTCTGATACTAATACCCGGGGTTCACTCGACTCTGTAGAGGTGTCTGGATTTGTGGGAAATACAGGTGCACCCAGGGGTGGAGTCGTACCAGGAGCCGGAGCAGGTGCTGGTTGTGGGGTTGTTTGCTGCGGAGTTGTTTGTCTGGGCGTTGTTTGTGGAGCTTGTTGGAGAGTTGGTTGGGGAGTAGTTTCCTGTGGAGTAGGCTGTGGGGTTGTTTCCTGTGGAGTCTGTGCTGTCTGCATAGGCGAGACAGCGATGTTGCGAGATTGCAGACCCTGGAGTGCCCTTACCCCGGCGCTAGAGGTGTTAGGTGTGGCGCTGGGCACTATCACAGATTTTAGGGACGGATTTGTTGGCTGAATGGTCACAGCAGCGATATTGCGAGACTGAAGACCTTGGAGTGCCTTTACCCCTGCACTTGGGGTCGTAGGTGCGTAGGCGTAGCCTGTCGTAGACATCGCAGCTGGCACTATGACTGGCTTTGTCTTATTTGCTGCTGGAATTGGCAAAGCAGCCACAGTCTGAGGCTGGGAAGCTTTCACGGTTACTGCTTCTGGAAAAGTAGCCGCAGATTTTACCTGTTCGCTAGATTCTTCTTGAGCGATACCATTTTCTGACTTTTGATTTGTCGCTGGTGTCAACACCTCTGCTGGTTGCGACAAATCTGGGTTAGCTGTTTGTGCATTGGCACTGATTGGGGTACTTAGAGGGGCTGCAATTGCTACTGCTGCCACCATTGCGGGAGATAAACGCATTTTATTTAAATTCCTCTTCTCGTCCACACACCATCACAAGGCAATTATGCTCTCATCAGGATTTACGCAACTAGCAAATCTATTCAGGGAAGAGTCAAGAGTTAAGAGTCAAACTTTTGTGAAAATTTGACATTTAACACAGGACTACTTAAGCGATAAAAATATGACTCTTACGTAAATCTCCTCATTATGTCCAAGGTAAAAATTAAAAATTTTCAGAAATCATATTTTTACCTTGCTAATTTAATTTTCAGATCCTACGGCTTGTAATACTCTTTGTAAAACCTCCTGGTAAGCATCTTCTATATTTCCTAAGTCTTTGCGAAAACGGTCTTTATCCATTACCCGACGGTTAGCGTCCGCTTCTGCTGAATCCCATAACCGACAAGTGTCTGGACTAATTTCATCTGCCAACAGCACCTGCTGATGTGAATCAACGCCAAACTCTAGTTTGAAGTCTACTAGTGTAATTCGACAGCGCTGCCAAAAGTCCCGTAGAAACTCGTTGATTTGCAATGCTAGATGGGTAATGGTCTCAACTTGTTCCGGAGTAGCTAGTTCCAGCAGGTAGAGGCGATCGCGTGTTAATAACGGATCTCCTAATGCGTCGTTTTTGTAGTAAAACTCTACCAAAGGCTGTTTTAGTATTGTGCCCAATGGTAGCCCTGTTTGTTGACACAGGCTACCAGCAGCAATATTCCGCACAACTACTTCTAAGGGTAAAATCTTCACAGCCTTGACCCGCATTTGGTTTGGGGCGGGGCTATCAATAAAATGAGTTTTAATACCCCTAGCCTCTAACTGTTCAAACAGTTTACTAGAAATAGTGCAATTAATATTTCCCTTACCTATGATACTGCCGCGTTTTTGGGCATTAAAGGCTGTGGCATCATCTTTATAATCAGCCAGTAAGATTTCAGGATCTTCCGTCGTATAGAGTATTTTTGCTTTGCCTTCGTATAACTTGGAATTAACAGACATGGTTGGCAGTAAATTTACAGGTGATGGGCAGATTTTGGTTTTTGAGGCTTAACCATTTTATCTTTAGTTAATAGTCATTAGCTATGATTCATCAGTCAGGGGTGATTTACCACTGGCAGTTGGCTAACTCCCATCGAGATTTCGCGTAATTTACGCTACCTACCAAGAGTATTTTTTGACAATCTATATAAATTTATTGATGAATAGAGAAAAATACATCTTATGTTCAGCACATTATAGTATATATTAATACATTATTAATAATACTTTCTGTATACTTAATGATGTGCGTTATTTCATGAATGATGCACTAAAATGTAATGAATTGGACAGCAAAAGGAGCGTAAACTATATTACTTTTTGTACGTTAATAAAACATCTGTTTTTAAGCCTACTATTTAATGATTGTCAGCCTAATAATCCCTAGCACTATCAAAATTGACAAATTTACCCAAAAGGTTTACACCAGAGAGGTTTAATTTTGTAATTACTCCCGACTGGACAGAACGCAGATGTAGATTGGCTAGAGATTCAGCTTCAGAATATAGATACAGGGGGGAGTTGAATAAGTGGAGAAAAATATAGTGAGCAAAGATGATTTTCTCTATCCTCGTGGCCGTTACTACGGTCAAGTGAAGCCAGAAAACTTAGTTTTCAATTCTAATCTACAGGAATTTGCCCAACGAGTTAGTTACATTTGTAACTTAGAAACCGGGGGGAAATTGCCACCAGAAGAAGCATACGAACAAATCAAGGATCTGTGGAAACAATTAAAACGTACAAAAAAACAATTGAAAATTGGTGAAAATCCTTTTCAGGATGACCAAGATAATCAGGATCAACCACCAGAAAGCTAGGAACTAGGGACTAGGGATTAGGGACTAGGGATTAGTAAGAAGAATTTTTATAAAACTGGTGTATATCTGCTTGATGGCTGACTTGAAAACAACAAAAAAGGAAGAAGCAGAGGAAACTGAAGGAGAAATAACAAATAATAAATGCCCAATGCCCTATCCCCCATGCCCTATTTATTTGTCATTGTCCAGACACCATCCCAAGAATCGTGGGGTGGTGTTTTTTGGTAGTTATAAGAGCGTTCTATATGGATATTAACTGCTTGGTCATGGGGGCGGAGGTTTTTTGCGGCTTCAAAGCAAGCGATCGCCCGGGTAAAGTTCCTTGCTAAGTAAGCTATGCGTCCCGACTGGTAATAAAACAGAAATTCTTGGGTTACATCGTCGAGGGGTTGAGTGCGATCGCCAATTAATTCATAGATATTTACCGCTTGATACTTACCTTTGACGCGGATTTTATCTAGCTGACGCGTCCAAATGCGATCGCTGCACAGTTGGTAGGTAAATTCGCTCAAAATAATGTCACAACCATATTCTTTGGTGACAGCTTCCAAGCGGGAACTTAAATTTACCCCATCTCCGATGACGGTGTAATCCATGCGTTTGTGAGAACCGATGTTACCAGAAACTACTTCTCCCGAACTAATACCAATCCCAATATTAATTTGTGGTTGTGATTGAATAATCCGCCGTCGATTAAATTCTGCTAGGCGTTGACGCATATCTAAGGCTGCTTGTACAGACCTCCAGGCGTGATTTTCTGTTAATGGTAAGGGTGCGCCAAATACTGCCATTAAAGCATCACCAATAAACTTATCTAGAGTACCTTCATGGTTAAATACTGCTTCTACCATCGTTTCAAAATATTGGTTCAGCAGTGATACCACCTCCGCCGCCCCGAGATTTTCTGTGAGTGTGGTGTAACCGCGGATATCGGAAAATAAGATGGTTACTTCCTTGCGTTCCCCCACCATTAAAGCATCTTCCCCCAAAGCCATCACCTGTTCGGCTACATGGGGGGTGAGATAGCGGTACATGGTAGTTTTCATGCGTTTTTCGCGGCTGATATCTTCTAAAACCACCAAGCCACCTCTCACGCCGCCTTCTGGGTTAGTTAAGGGATTTACTGTTAAATTCAGGCTACGTTCTAACTTTTGTACCTCGCTAGCACTCAAAAACTTCGATTGGGGAGTCAGTGGTTGATTCCAGGGAATAAACACATCTGGATTAGTGCGATCGCGGACTGCCAAAATAAAATGCTGCGTCCAAACTCCTGCATCTGAAGTTTCACTGGGCGACTTAGTTTCAGAACTTTGAATAGGATATAGCCCCACAGTCAAACTTTGCTCGGGAACATAATGTTTAGCCCCTATTTTTAAACTATCTTCCAAGCGCATTTGCAGATTTTCAATTGGTACCACTTCCCAAACCAGGCGGCCGAGTAAATTTTGTTCCCACAACCGCTTATTAGATTTTGTATTTGTATCTCTAACAGGACAACCTAGTAATGCTAATGCGGCATCATTAATAGTGACAATTCTCCCTTCCATATCTGTAGAAATCACCGCATCAGACAAACTTTGTAAAATGTCTTTTTGATACTGTTTTTCTAACAGCACATTTTCAAATAAACGGGCATTTTCCAAAGCAATCCCAGCTTGGATATTAAAGGCTCGCATAAATTCTTCATCAGAGGCAGTAAAACTACCTTGCTGTTTATTAATTAACTGTGTTACACCAATTAATTCATTGGCAGAATTAAACACAGGCAAACACAAAATATTGCGAGTTACATACCCAGTTTTTCTATCTGTCGTTGGGTCAAACCGGGGGTCTTTATAAGCATCAGGAATATTTACAGCTTGCCCAGTGGAAGCCACAAACCCAACAATACCGCGATTGCTGGGCATCCGGATTTCTATAGTATTTGCACCATCTGCGGCGGCGGCTACCTTTGTCCAAAGTTCGCCCATTTCTTTACGATGCAAAAACAGAGTACTGCGATCTGCTTGCATTAAAATGCGGGCTTGCTCCATGACTATTTGCAAAGTTGCTTCTAAATCTAAGCTTTGCCCTAGAGTTTGGGTTGCCCTTAAAAGTGCTGTTGCTCCCCGTTGGTTGCGGGCTGCTACATAAAAAGTTTGACAACTTTCTAATATGATCCCAATCGAAGCAGCAAAATCCCGAAATCGTTCTTCATCATCTTGATTAAATGGCAAATCGCCAGCTTTATTTGCCAGTTGTACTACAGCTACAGTTTGATTTTTGCTGCTCACAACTGGCATACATAAAATATTATGAATTTTATAGCCCATTTGCTTTTCTAATTCTGGGCTAAATAAGGGATGAGTAGAAGTTTCAGCTATATTTAAATATTGTCCAGTACTGGCAACGTGACCAGGAATTCCAACTGTAATGGGCGTACGAATTTCTAAAAATTTTTGTGTATTATCCTGGGGAACTTTTGACCACAATTGATTTTTATCATAATCCACTAAAAAAATCGCCGTATGTTCTGCTTGCAGAATTTGACCTATTTTTAATGTGATTGCTTCTAGAACTTTTTCCAACATAGTTTCTAGAGCTTCATTATTGATTAATTCAATTGCTCTCAGAAATTGCTGAAATTCCGCAGTAATAAAATCTAATAAACAAACAAATTCGTTAACAGAAAGGTCTTTCACACGACGCAATAAAGCGTGGGTACGATTGACTTGAGTGAGTTCGGTTAATGTAGCCAAGACGCTACCAGGATTAGGGAGTGTCATGAGGACTGGGGAATGGGGAATGGGGAATGGGGAATGGGGACTGGGGACTGGGGATTGGGAGACAAGGGGCAAACAATTCAAAATTCAAAATTCAAAATTCAAAATTAAGAAATATGTTTGACTTTTGACTCTTGACCCTTGACTCTTGACCCTTGACTCTTGAAGAATTTGAAGACTTGTTGCTAATGTTGGGACTGTTAAATTTTTATCAGATGGCTGCTGTCAATTGTTGCGCGTAAATCACTTTTTCATAGTAATCCTGTAACTGGCGAGTGGCGTTTGCCCATCCCCATTTTTCAGCTTCTTTACGAGCATTTTGACGGATCAGGTCACATTCTTGTTTCTCTTGTAACAGGCGAACAGTAGCGGTAATTGCACCTTGAATATTTGCTGTCGGCTCAAAAAGATAGCCGTTGACCCCATCTGTAACAATATCAGGAATTCCTCCAGAACGAGCTGCTACCACTGGGCAACCGGCTGCCATTGCTTCTAATAACACTAATCCTAGTGTCTCTGTACGGGAAGGAAAAATAAAGGCATCAGCACTCGCAAAAGCCGAACCTAATTCCCGACCCATGAGATAGCCAACAAAGTTGGTGTTTGTGCCTGCAAAGTGCTTTTCTAGGGCTTGCCGATGGGGGCCATCTCCGACCAATGCCAAGCGCGCTTGGGGAATTGCTTCTAAAATCGGTTTGATGCGCTCAATTTCTTTTTCCGCAGATAAGCGACCAACATAAAGTAGCAAAGGGCTTTCTGGGTGATTTTGCGATAAAAGCGATCGCATTTCGGCACTGGCTAAACTAGGATGAAATAATTCTGTATCCACCCCTCTTTGCCACAAATCTACTCGTTCAATGCCATGTGCTGTCAATTCTGCCATCATTGCAGTGGAAGTACATAGATTTAACTCTGCTTGATTATGTCCAGCTTTTAGCAATTCCCAAAGCAAGCCTTCTAACATTCCTAAGCCGTAATGCTGGAGATATTGGGGTAAATGAGTATGGTAAGAGGCTACTAAAGGAATTTTGAGTATTTTGCTGTAGAATATGCCAGATAGACCCAAAACTGCTGGATTGACGACATGAATAATATCTGGCTTAAACTCCTCTAAAGCGTAACCTATGGCTGGGCGAGGCAATGCCATTTTTAATTCTGGATACAATGGCAAGGGAAAGCCAGTCACGCCGTAAACTTTAGCTCCTTTATGTTCGGTGATCCCGCCTTCGGGGGCAACCACTAAAACTTGATTTCCATGACGCTGTAGATGGTCAACGGTATGACGCAAGCGCGTTACAATACCGTCAACCTTGGGCAAAAAGGTTTCAGTGAATAGAGCAATTCTCATAAAATACTATTCAGTCCAGGCTGATAATCCCAGCTGCTTTTGCGTTTGTTGATCACTCACAGAGTAAACTGTCTCCTGTGGCGTAATCAATTGCGCGCAGTCAGAATTAATGTTTTGCCGCTGTTGTTGGACAAAATCAGAGATATCTTCAATATGCAAGATCCAATCTTTGGCATAATTAGCTAAGAATTTTCCGCGTAGCCCTATCTGAATAGCACGCCGTTCTAATTTAGCACCAGATGGGTGATGATCTGGGTCCCATTGCAATCGTACTTGTGATTCTTTTAGCGCTGATTTCCAAGTAGTTTCACTGGGATATAGTTCGGGAATAAAAGTAGAATGCACTGCAGATGACAACATTTCTTCAAAAGCCCAACGTTGAATCCAAATAGCTAATACTACTTCTTGCTCAGTTTTTATACCCCATCCGGAACGATACATCATCCATAAAAAATTAGGCTTGATCCAACTCATACGATCAAAATTAAATTCGCCGCCAAAATAACCATGAGTGGCGGCGAAATAACCAATAGCTGGACGATATGCTTGATAAACAACAATTGACTGGTCATCATATTGGGCTAGAATGTGACGACCAGTCTGAGGCCAGCGACTTACTTGATTTAAATAAGATTCTGTTATCAGCCGCATAAATAATGAATAATTCGTAATTCGTAGTTCGTAATTCGTAATTGAACAGTGTCTACGTTGAAAACTATAGTTTTCAAAATTGACAAGGTTTAAGGGATTTTCAAGAAATAAATTATTCCCTCTTGTGGGGCGGGCATCTTGCCTGCCACATAAACTGGGCGGACAAGATGTCCACCCCACAATAAATACTGGGATATTTTTTTATTTGGAAGTCCCTAAATGGATAGCTGCTATCCATTAGTTGTAACTACGAATTACGACTTGGAAATTACGAATTACTTAAGCCTATTTTCTATGCCAAGAGACTTTAGGCAGAATTTGCTTTTGATCGACTCGGTTTTGATATTTGATGGCAAAGTTTAATAGAGAATCGAGAAGAGAATCAGAGAGATAGTGAGGCTGTAAGCCTAAATCCAACAGCTTGGTGTTTTTAGCGTTGAAATAATGCTCTTCTTTCTCAACTCTGGGATTATCTAGATGATTAATATCCACATTGATTCCCATAGCATTGCCGGCTTTCTTCACCATGATTGCCAAATCACCAACGCTAAATTGTTCAGTGAATTGGTTGAAGACACGGAATTCACCAGCTTGAGCAGGATTAGCGATCGCTAATTCTACACACCTTACTGTATCCCGAATATCCAAAAAGCCGCGTGTTTGTCCGCCTTTACCGTAAACAGTCAGAGGATGACCAATAGCTGCTTGAATGCAGAAGCGGTTGAGTGCTGTACCAAACACGCCATCATAATCCAGGCGGTTGATCAACATTTCATCCATTCCCGTTTCTTCGGTTAAAACGCCATAAACCACGCCTTGATTCAAGTCTGTAGCGCGCAGTCCCCAAATCCGACAAGCAAAATGGATATTGTGACTGTCATGCACTTTACTGAGGTGATACATTGAACCTGGCTGTTTGGGATAAGGTAATGTATCTTTGCGACCATTATGTTCAATGGTGATATAGCCTTCTTCAATGTCGATATTGGGAGTACCATATTCACCCATTGTCCCTAACTTCACAAGATGACAATCAGGAAAATCTTCCCGCATCGCATAGAGCAAATTCAAAGTGCCGACTACATTATTGACCTGAGTCACAACGGCGTGTTCGCGGTCAATCATGGAAAATGGAGCCGAACGCTGTTCCCCAAAATGGACTATAGCGCTGGGTTGGAATTTGTGCAGCGCTTTATGGAGGAATTCATAGTTAGTGATATCGCCAACAAACAAGTCTATGGATTTACCAGTTAAATCGTACCAGCGCTGGAGACGTTGCTGAATTGGCGCGATCGGAGTAAGAGTTTCGACACCAAGCTCGTTATCCCAGTGCCGCCGCACTAAACTATCTAAAATCCCAACTTCGTAACCTTGATTTGAAAGGTAAAGAGCAGTTGCCCAACCACAATACCCATCGCCACCAATAACCAGGACTTTCATTTTTACCTGTTTTCACTCGCTGTAAGCTAAATCTACCAGGTTTGTGTCACCGCTCAACTACCTAAAGGGTGAAAATTGGGGATTGGGTATTGGGGACTGGGGGTTGGGGACTGGGGACTGGGGATTGGGTATTGGGGACTGGGAGATATTCCAATTACTCATTACTCATTACTCATTACCAATTACCAATTACCGATTACCAATTACCCATGCCCAATGCCCCATGCCCATTATTGCTTTGGCACCTTATATTGCTGGGCTATGTAATAAAACAAGTGGTAGTAATCAGTAAAATCTTGGCTTTGGCTTTGTCCTCGCCAGTAGTATTTAATTTGACCTTGAGTGATGGTTAGGGTCATGGAACTTTCTTTTTGACCTACTTCTACAACTAAAACCCCAGATATTCCTTGAGCATTTTGAAAGTTGGGATTGACTGTGATTTTGGCGTTCTGGTCTGGATTCAAAGATGCTGGTAGCTGATTACCTGCCCAAGACCGAATTTTTACTGATTCATCTTGCGGGGAAACAAAAACTATTCCATCATTATTTTCTGGTGGTGGTAAAGCATTCCAGTTACTAGGGTAGGGAAACTCAAAGTTATAACGTGTATTGAGATAAGTTTTCCAAGTTAAATTAGAGGCATTAAAGCCTGGCGCTGTACACCCCCACAGCATCATAAATAAAGCGATCGCTCTGCCAAAGCTGTGGACGTTAAGATAAATGTTGCGCCCCAAACTACAGGCTTTAACCGTAGCAGTAGACATTAATTGCACCTAATAACTAATTTCTCGGAAATTTGGTTTTAGTTTATACCCAAAAGCCATTTTTAGCACCTTGATTTTCCACGAGCAAGAAAATAGAGTTAACTATTCCCTATTCTCTAGTGAGCAACGGGTCTTTTGTTCGCTAATGGCGAGGCTAATTTTTGGGAATTTTCGGGTAATTAAAAAATAAAATACGAGTCTTATAGTAAGAAATAGCAATAATCATCATTGTAAAGATTGGCAAGTCAAGGGGTGGAATTTTTGACTTATGCAGTCATCTAATTGTTGAAGCAGCAATTAATTTTCTAAATAGCCGATTACGAGCAATTTAAGCAAGAGATTGCTATACGCTAAATCTTGCTTAAATCTATTATGACTATTGACCATTGTTAAATCTTGACTTATGAAAGTAGGCTACACAAATAAGTCAATGATTATGACAATAGATTACTTAAAAAAGTCTGCTTTCGGTTTTAAAGGTCTGCTATATGCATTGTTAGCTATTTTGATTTGGGCAACAATTGGTGTAACTTTCAAATTAACTGTGCCACATCTCGATAGTTTTACTACAACGCTATATGTTACTTTCTTGTCAACTTGCGTTCTTGGTATTAACATTGTCAGGCAGAAAAAATTGGTAATTCTGCAAAAAGAATGGAAAAAACAGCAGTTTTTCTTCGTAATTGCTGGAATTATGGGTATGGGTATTCAGCAAATATGCGGATTAAAAGGCTATCAACTTCTGCCTGCTTCACAGGTGGTTGTAATGTTTTATATCTATCCATTGCTGATGACATTCTTTGGAGCCTTGTGGTTTCATGAGAGGTTATCTCGCAAATCCGTTTTGTTGCTGATAACAGGTTGTGCGGGAGTTTATTTGTTGATTGCCAAAAATCAAATATTGGCTATTCAATTAAATCTTGGTACTGCTGCAACATTAACAGCAGCAACAACTTGGGCTTTATTTTGTGTGTTGATTAAGCACAAAAATTTTGATCCAGATGCAGGAATGTTTCTGTTTAACTTATTTGGCTTGTTGTTTTTACTCGGTTTAGTACCAGCATTTGGGTTGACATTAACATTAACTTCTACTCAATGGCTTGGGATTATCTATTTAGCTGTATTTCCTAACACGATTGCTTCTTTACTATGGAATCAAGCATTGCATCTCAACTCAACACAAATATGTTCAATGATTGCATTGCTAACTCCTCTATTTTCACTCATGTTCAATGTGTCAATTCTCCATGAATCAATTATGCCAATTCAATTAATTGGATTTATAATTTTAGTTGGCTCAGTTATGCTAAATCTTGGTAGCTGTTTAAGATTTAAATCTAGCTATTAGACATATCAATATATTCTAGAGGGCAAAGCAATGCCTTGCCCCTACATTTGTTATATTATTTTATTAGCTTAACCAGCAATCACTACGCTCTAATTCAAGCGAACGTCTGAGCTAAAAGTGGGATAGTAATTATCAATTCAGTACCTTCACCTAGTATAGAATTGATAGATAAAATATCACTGTGCTTTTCTACCATAATCTGACGTGCGATCGCAATTGCTTGTGCAAATTTATCCTGGGAGATATAAGCTTAAATTTTAATGCGGTAAACATTAACCTGTTCCAGTAAAGAGTTTGCCTGTTGGGTGACAACACCAATAAACTGTTCCATCTGTGCAAAATTATGTAGTGAATCAAGCGCGCGCGATCACCCTGACTCAATACATGGAAATTATCTAGCAGTAAGGTGGCGCGTTCCAATCTTTCGTTAAAATAAAAAATATCAGCATCCCTGTGTTATTGAAACAGCAAGCATTTTATACACTGATAAATAAAAAGATTTAGTGTAATGTAAAGGCGATCGCTCGAATCGCCTTTGAGTTGTGAAAGCGAGTTTTATGATGCAGACAATAGAAAAAAAGTCAACAAAAAAAGCTTGGGCAAATGCGATCGCCCAACCTGCGGAAGAATTTCCGTGTACCGAATTACCGATTCTGGCTGGCAAAATTCCTGAAGGCTTACGTGGCACCCTTTACCGCAATGGCCCTGCAAGGCTAGAACGTGGCGGGATTCATGTAGGACATTGGTTTGATGGCGATGGGGCAATTCTAGCTGTAAATTTTACCGATGCTGGAGCCACAGGAGTTTATCGCTATGTGCAAACGGCTGCTTATCAACATGAAACTGCCGCAGGTAAGCTGCTGTATGGTAACTATGGTATGACTGCACCGGGGCCAATTTGGAATCAATGGCGCAGACCGATCAAAAATGTCGCTAACACCTCAGTTTTGGCGTTACCCGATAAACTTCTGGCACTTTGGGAAGGCGATAATCCATATAGTCTCGACCTTCAAAGCTTAGAAACTCAAGGCTTAGATAATTTAGGCGGATTGGATAAAGGATTGCCTTATTCTGCTCATCCTAAAGTTGATTACCAAACAAAAGAGATATTTAACTTTGGTGTTAGTCCCGGGCCAAATGCCATACTTAATATTTTTAAAAGCGATTTTACAGGCAAAATTCTGCAAAAAGCCAAGATTGCATTAGAGGGCTTTCCTGCAATTCATGATTTTGTATTAGCAGGACAGTATCTTGTGTTTTTTGCGCCTGCTGTGCGGGTAAATATTTGGCCTATCCTTTTGGGAACTAGCACATATAGCGATTCTCTCAAATGGCAGCCAGAAGTGGGGACTCAGGTTTTGGTAATTGACCGAGAAAACTTATCATTGGTAAGCCGGGGACAAACCGAACCTTGGTTTCAGTGGCATTTTGCTAACGGTTATGTTGATGCTAGCGGTACAGTAATTGTTGATATTGCCCGCTATCAAGATTTTCAAACTAACCAATATCTCAAGGAAGTAGCTTCAGGAGAAACTCACACTGCTGCTAAAAGTACCTTAACGCGAGTTCATCTGCGTCCAGATACAGGTAAAGTGACAGCAATTCAAGAACTAATAGACAGATTTTGTGAATTTCCGAGTGTACCACAGCAAAATGTCGGACAAGCTTCGCGCTACACCTATATGTCTTCATTCCGCCCAGAATTAGATATTAACCGAGAAATATTAAATGCGATCGCTCGTTTCGATCATCAAACAGAAACCTTCACCGAAGCGGATTTAGGCGAAAATCGCTATTGTTCTGAACCGATTCATGTTCAAGATGCTCAAAATCAAGCACAAAGCTGGCTTTTAACCGTTGTTTATGATGGTAATAGCCATAGTAGCGAAGTTTGGGTATTTGATAGCGATCGCCTAAATGAAACGCCCGTGTGCAAACTTGGATTACCTAGTGTTATTCCTCCAGGTTTTCACGGTACTTGGAAGCAGTCATGAATTTTGGTAATGGGTAATTGGTAATTGGTAATTGGTGATATGGTTCACGTAGGATGCGTTAGCGATAGCGTAACGCATCCATACCAACGCTAATTGTCTCTTTTTTATGTGAATGAAAAACTTTATAATTGTGCATCAACTAGCTGTTGTGATGCTTGATTCAGTTGCTCAATCATACTTTGCTGAATCGTAGGTTCTAAAGAAGTAAAAATACTTGCATACTCTTCTTGGAAACTTTCTAAAACATCTTTTACTAATAATTCCACTAATTGTTGACGCTGTTTTGTATTGTTAGCAGCAACCCTACCAAATTTAGAAATAACATTGTTCAATCTCGTAGGTGTAACCAACGCCAGCATTTCTTGGCTTAATTCTTCTTCAAGACTTATCTGTTGTTGTAGTATAGGCTGTTGTTTTACAGTCCACTTTTGTGCTTGGTGAAATCGGCTATCTTCAGCAAACTCCGGAATTTTCTGCTTAATAATTGGACGGATTTTCTGTTTAGAAGTCTCCACATAAATAGAATGAAGAGGTTTAATTACTACTCCTTCAGCCTTATTAGCAAAATGTAATTTAGGTAAACCTAAAATTGCTGGAATTGTAGATTCAAACTCGATGTTATATGCTAAGGCATCATGATATTTACCGATAAATAACGGTGCAGATGCCATCATTCCTACTTGCTGAAATAGTTTGAGTGCTATTTCATAATCTAAATAGTATTTTTCTGCCGCTTTATCACCCTGCACCACTACAATATCAAAAGCAGAGTATTCTATTTTTGGTGAATAATAAACACCAGTTTGCACAGCCTGCACATGGCTGATAGCGGGTACATCAGGGTGAGGATACTCACCACCAAATAATTCTCCATAAATATATATTTTTTGCAACTGAGTGTCAGATTGCAAAATTCTAAAAATTTCTTGCGCCTGAAAGACTAATTTAGTTTGTAGAGATTGATAGCCAAAAAAATCTTCCCCTGGCTGTAAAAACTCCTTTCTTTTGGCAAAGCGTACCTCAAAACCATCAGTACATATCCCAAAGTTCGCACCATGAATTTTCTCCGTTACCACCCAATCTGTTTTGTTAAACAAGCGATAGTCGGATTCTGTCAAACCCAATTTATTGAAGTTTTCGGGAATTTTATCATAACTGAGATAAGTCCAGTCTGTGATGTTGCTATCCACTGTATTCATAAATAGTAAAACTACGCTTATATTTTTTGTAGTATACTTGTAGTATAAAAATCAAGCAACAAACAGGTAGGGGTACAGCACTGCTCAGTGGTGTCAACTTAACGTGAAACCCTCTTGGTTGCAATGTTTCGCCCTCACCCCCAGCCCCTCTCCCACCAGGAGAGGGGAGCAAGAGATTTAATTCCCCTTCTCCAGGGGGAGAAGGGGTTAGGGGATGAGGGCGAGGGTTTTTGTACAACACACATCGAATACTACAATTTAAACAGCGGCTTTTTTCACACAGCGCGTATCTTTTCCGCCTTCTTTGCAAGCTTCAAAGATAATTTTTTGAGCCACAATATCTTGCTTTGCACTCAAAGCTTTTTGCTGAATTGCTGACGGTACTGCTGTCCCAAATTTTCCTAAAAATAATATATCTGGTCTTTCTAAGCCAATTGTATATATTTGTCCTTTTAATTGTTTTTGCTTTGCTAATTCTGCTATATAAGCTATGGCTAAATCTAAACGTTTGACGGCGCTAGTTAAAACGGCTTTTGGTGCAATATCTAATTGATCATTTGTATTCCCAAAAGCGTATATTCCTTTTTCGCTAGCTGTTTGTAAAACTGCCGCTGAGGCATTATCTAACCATTGATATATCACATCTGTACCGGAAGAAATTAAAGCCAAAGTCGCTTCTTTTGCTTTAGCTACATCATTCCAATCGCCTGTAAAAGTCGAAGTAATTTGAATATTTGGTTTCACCGACTTTGCGCCTAATTCAAATCCTCGCAGTTCGCCTTCGGTAGCAGGAAATTTTTCGCCAGCAATGTAAGCTAATTTATTAGATTTAGTCACAGAAGCGCCGATAATGCCGCATAAATAGCTAGCTTGCAGATGATCTATTCGTAAAGAAGCAATATTATCTCCTTTGAGATTACCATTCACACCCACAAAAAACGTATTGGGAAATTGTGAGGCGACTTGTTCTATTGCGGCATCAAATTGTCCGCCGTGAGCAAAAATGAGATTGTAGCCTTTACGCGCAAAATCAGTTAAAACTTCTGTTTGATCGGCTTGTACTACCTTTTCTACATAAGCTGTTTCTGCACTCAGTTTTTGCTTTGCGAGGTTAACGCCCTCATAGCCAGATTGATTCCAAGCTTTATCGGTAATAATTCCCGGGAGTGCGATCGCTATTTTAAAACCTTCTGTACCGCCTGTAGTGGCAATTGTGGGTGTGCTAGTTTGATTGCTACTGCAAGCTTTGAGGAAAAGGCTAGTAGTAAACGCTGCTGAACCAAATAAGATAAATTCACGCCGACTAAAATTTGTTGTCATACACTGTATTGAAAATGCGGGCTAGAGAAGAACGATTTTGATGCTGGGTTAGCTTGCACTAAGGTTAAACCAACCTACTTTTTGATTATAAAAACACACCCTAAGGGCTAAATTTGAACTTTGATTTATATTTTTGTTTTTAATACTTTATCTCAAGTTTTGTTTAATGCTCAAGTGCTATGACAACACAGCGATAATAAAGCTACCATTTTAAATCCATCAAAACCTATTTCATATATAGGAATACAATGTGATTTTTGAAAAAAATCTCAAAATAGCTTTGGCTGATCCGTTACTAACGCATCCTACGTGAACTTCAAAAATCAAATATGAGTCTTATACCTCTGCATTTCATACTTTAGCCTTCTCCAGTAAAGACGCTACGCCTAGCTTATTTCCCCATAGGGGTACATACTTCATCCTTCTTGTTAGCCAACATCTAGGTAATGGGAATACTTATTTAAGAAAGTAATACCAGCTTGTGCTACGAGGTATGTTGAGATGACTAATGAAAATTACACCCCGATTATTCCTGGATATCAAATTGTTTCTCAACTATATGTGGGCGCTAGAACAAATGTATATCATGCTATTCGAGAATCCGATTCACTTGCAGTCATCATTAAAATGTTGGCTGCTGAATATCCCAGTTTCCACGAACTATTGCAATTTCGTAACCAATATATAATTAGCAAACATCTCAACTTTCCTGGTATTATTCAGCCACTATCGCTAGAAACATATAACAATGGTTATATTCTAGCGATGCCATATACAGGAGATATTTCTTTACAAGAATACGTTAAAAATACTCATCTTTCTCTACTAGAATTTTTGAGTATTGCTATTCAATTAACTAGTATTCTCCAAGAATTACATCACAACCTTGTTATTCATAAAGATATTAAACCAGCAAATATTCTAATTAATCCCCAGACAAAACAAGTTCACCTGATTGACTTTAGTATTGCTTCTCTTTTACCCAAAGAAAGCCCAGAAATTAAGAATCCCAATGTCTTAGAAGGGACACTCGCTTATATTGCACCCGAACAAACTGGGAGGATGAACAGAGGTATAGACTACCGTAGTGATTATTATGCGTTGGGTGTGACATTTTATGAATTATTGAGTGGGGAATTGCCATTTGTTTGTGATGATCCGATGGAGTTAGTGCATTGTCATCTAGCGAAAAATCCTCAGGAATTAGGAAACAGTGAAGAGATACCAAAAGCAATTTCTGATATTGTGATGAAATTGTTGGCGAAAAATGCTGAGGATAGATATCAAAGTGCTTTGGGATTAAAGCATGATTTAGAAAATTGTTTATCTCAATTAAAAAATCATGGCATTATTACAGACTTTGAAATTGGCAAGCGGGATGTGTGCGATCGCTTCCTGATTCCGGAGAAATTATATGGGCGTGAAGCGGAAGTTAGCACTTTGCTAAAAGCGTTTGAGCGCATTGCCAATGGTAATTCAGAAATGATGCTGGTGGCGGGATTTTCGGGTATTGGGAAAACAGCTGTTGTTAATGAAGTCCATAAGCCGATAACCCGTCAAAAAGGCTATTTTATTAAAGGTAAATTTGACCAATTTAATCGTAATATTCCCTTCTCTGCTTTTGTGCAAGTATTCCGCGATTTAATGGGGCAATTACTGGCGGAATCTGATACTCAATTGCAAATTTGGAAAACTAAAATTCTGGCTGCTTTAGGAGATAATGCCCAAGTAATTATTGAGGTAATTCCGGAACTAGAACGGATTATTGGCGCACAATCACCAGCAGCAGAATTATCAGGTATATCTGCCCAAAATCGGTTTAACTTACTCTTTGAGAAATTCATTCAAGTTTTTACCACCCCAGAACATCCTTTAGTGATATTTTTAGATGATTTGCAATGGGCTGATTCTGCGTCGCTGAAGTTGATTGAATTATTGATGGGTGAATCATCCACAGGGCATTTATTATTAATTGGTGCTTATCGAGATAATGAAGTTTTTGCGGCGCATCCTTTGATGTTGACTTTAGATGCGATTGCCAAAGCTCAAGCCAAGGTGAATACTATTACCTTAAAGCCCTTATCACAGCCAAGTTTGAATCAGTTAGTAGCCGATACTTTGCATTGTGCCGCGATATTGGCGCAACCATTAACAGAATTGATCTATCAAAAAACTCAAGGTAATCCTTTTTTTGCCACCCAATTTTTGAAAGCATTACATCAAGATGGATTGATTACATTTGATTCCCAAACTAGATATTGGCAATGTGATATTACTCAGGTAAGCGCTGCGGCATTAACAGATGATGTAGTACAGTTTATGGCGCAGCAATTGCAAAAACTGCCAGTTGAGACACAGGAAGTATTAAAACTAGCGGCTTGTATTGGTAATCAATTTGATTTGGAGACATTAGTAATTATTTCGGAGCAATCAGAAACTACAGTTGCTACTGCCTTATGGAAGGCTTTAGAGTTAGGGTTAATTTTGCCCCAAAGCGAAGTTTATAAATTTTATTTAATCGGCGATCGCGCAGATGTAGATAATACAAATAATGAAAACGCTACCTATCGATTTTTACACGATCGCGTTCAACAAGCGGCTTATTCGCTAATTCCCATCGAGCAAAAACAAACTACTCATCTCACAATTGGGCAACTGTTACTGAAATATACAAACCCAACAGAAATTACTGAAAAAATCTTTGATATAGTTAATCAATTTAAATTAGGAATTGATTTAATTACTGATTACCAAGAGCAAAGAAAATTAGCTGAATTGGCGTTAATTGCTGGGCGCAGAGCTAAACACGCCACAGCTTATGCCGCCGCAGTAGATTATTACAGCATAGCGAGAACATTGTTAGCAAATCATAATTGGCAAGAATTTTATGAATTAATGCTCGCAGTATATACAGAAGCAGTGGAAGCTGCTTATCTTAATACTGATTTTGAGCAGATGGAACAATTAGCGGAAATTGTTCTTACATACGTCAATAATATTTTAGATAGTGTACCAATTTATGAAACCAAAATTTTAGCTTGTGTTGCCAAGAATCAACTGCGGTTAGGATTAGATACAGCTTTGTCTATTCTCCATGATTTGGGTATAGATATTCCTGCCTATCCCACACCAGAAGATATCGGTAAAGCGATGGGGGAAACTCATCAGATATTAGCAGGAAAAGAACCCTTAGAATTAGTTAATTTGCCTTTAATGACAGATGCGCGCACCAAAGCAGCAATTCGCATTTTGTCGAGTATGTTTGGTACTGCTTATAATGGCTGTCCCGAAATGTTACCCATAATTATCGGTAAGCAGGTTAACTTATCAATTGAATATGGTAATACTACCTTATCGGCTTTTGCTTATGCAAATTATGGCTTAATTCTTTGTGCTTTTACTGGTGCTGTAGAAACAAGCTATCAATTTGGGCAACTAGCATTAAATTTAATAGAGCAATTCTCGGCTGAAGAACTACGTGCCAAAATCACAGCTGTATTCAACAATTTTATTAGACATTGGCAAGATCCTCTGCAAAAAACCCTAGAATCTTTACTCACAGGTTATCAAAGTGGATTGACAACGGGGGATTTAGAATGGGCGGTATGGTGCATATTTGGCTATAGTTTCCAATCTTACTGTGTTGGTAAAGAATTGACAGAATTAGAAGCAGAATTAGCCACCTATGGGATAGCGATCGCAGAACTAAAACAAACCACAGCCTTGAATTATCACAAAGCTTATCACCAAGCGGTTTTAAATTTACTAGGTGACAGTCAAGTTCCTTATCGTTTGGTTGGTGATGTCTACAACGAAGATTTGATGTTACCCCAACACCAACAAGTTAACGATCGCCCGGCTGTTTATCATGTACAAATTAACAAAGTAATTCTCTGCTACTTGTTTGGCGAATACGAACAAGCGATCGCCCAAGCCACTCTTGCTGAACAATATTTAGATGGCGTACCAGGATTATTTGTTAGCGTTTTGCTGCCTTTTTATGATGCTTTAGCGCAGTTGGCAATCTTAAAATCTGTGACTGAAGAATCATCTCATATTTGGCAGCGCGTTCAAAGTCATCAAACAAAACTCAAGCAATATGCAGATTATGCCCCCAATAATCATTTACATAAATTGCATTTAGTAGAAGCTGAATGTTGTCGCGTGTCTGGTAATTCTTACACAGCAATGGAACTCTATGATCGTGCCATAGCAGGAGCTAAAGACAACGGCTACCTGCAAGAAGAAGCCTTAGCAAACGAACTTGCCGCTAAATTTTACCTTGATTGGGGTAAAGAAAATGTAGCTGCGGGTTATATGCAGTCAGCTTATTATTGCTATTCCCGTTGGGGTGCAAAAGCCAAAACCGATGATTTAGCCAATCGCTACCCCGATTTACTACGCCCAGTTTTACAGCCAGCCAGCCAAAGCTGGAATCCCCTAGAAAATCTGGCAACTCTTGCTACTTCCCGCACCTCAGTTCATGCTTCTACAAATGTTACCCAAGCTGCTAGTCAGAGTCTCAACACAGCTCTAGATTTTGCTGCCGTTCTCAAAGCTTCTCAAACTCTTTCGAGTACAATTCATTTTGATGAACTACTGCGCCAATTAACTCAAATTATTCTGCAAAACTCTGGTGGTGATCGCTGTGCTTTAATCTTACCCCATAGTGATGGTAATTGGTATCTCCAAGCCATTGCAACACCAGAAACTACAGAACTTTGCTCGCAACCGCTAGAAGGAAACTGTAATATACCAGTCAAGCTGATTCAGTATGTTAAAAATAGCCAAGAAGTTGTAGTAATTGAGCATCTGAAAACAGATTTACCTGTCATTGATGAATATTTCACTCAACAGCAACCTAAAAGTATCTTGTGCTTGCCAATTCTCCATCAAGGACATTTGATTGGGATTTTGTATTTGAAGAATCGTTCTACCAGTGGTGTATTTACGAGCGATCGCATCCTGATTTTAGATTTTCTTTGTACCCAAGCTGCCATTTCTTTAGAAAATGCTCGACTGTATCAACAAATCGCTAATTATTCCCAAAATCTAGAAGCAGAAGTAGAGCAAAAAACCCAGGCACTCAATCAAAAAGCTCAAGATTTAGAAGATACATTGCAACATCTACAAAAAACCCATGCTCAATTAATTCATTCTGAAAAGATGTCATCATTGGGGCAATTAGTAGCAGGAATTGCTCACGAAATTAACAATCCTATCAGTTTTATTAAGGGCAATATCGACCATTTAGAAAATTACATTGCCGACTTGATGAGTTTAATCACACTTTACCAGCAAGAATATCCTCAACCTTCTGCCAAAATTCAAGCTAAACAAGATGAAATCGATATTGATTTTCTTTATAAAGATGTAATTGACATTTTGCAATCAATGGAATCAGGGAGCGATCGCATCCGTCAGATTGTCTTGAGTTTACGTAACTTTTCTCGCTTAGATGAAGCACCGATTAAAGCAGTAGATTTACATAGTGGCATCGAAAGTACAGTATTAATTTTGCAAAATCGCTTACAAGCTTATAAAAACCAACCCGAGATAAAACTCATTAAACAATATGCTAATCTTCCCCCCGTCACCTGCTATCCGGGACAGATGAATCAAGTATTTTTGCATATCCTGAATAATGCTATTGATGCGATTCGCGAAGCTGGACAAAATATCGAACAGCCACAAATTTGGATTCGTACAGAAGTAGTTGAAAATGAGCAGATAAAAATTGCGATCGCCAATACCAGCAGCTTTATTCCCTTGCATATTCAACAACGGATATTTGAACCATTTTTCACTACTAAGCCTATAGGTAGGGGTACAGGTTTAGGATTATTTGTTAGCTATTCCATTATTAAAAAACATGGTGGTAATATCACTGTCAATTCTCTACCTCAACAAGAAACAGAATTTGTAATTACCATCCCAATAGCACCTTAGTTTACCGTAGGATGCCTTAGCGATAGCGTAACGCATCCGAATTTTCTTGATAAATAACCCTTGATTCTCACTGTAGGCTGAAGACAAAATTACATTAATCGTCAAAACTGAAGACAAGTGAGTAATTAACAATTCGTAGTTACTAATACCCTGTGGGTTCGCGATAGGTTGCAAAGCCAAGGCTTACGCCCACGTAATTACGTGATGAATGGGGATTTAAACTCCACCATAACGGTATAAACTGTCTGAGGTTTGGGACTCTAACCCTTTGCTTAATTACAAATTACGAATTACGAATTAATAATTATGTTGAGATTAGGTAACTCAAATGTACAAAAATAAAGAACTTTGGCGTGTCATCCTAGCAGTATCAATCATCATTGTAGGAGTGACACACTTTTTAGTGCCACAACCATACGTTAAAATTATGCCTCCGCAACTGCCATATCCTTTAGAATTAGTTTATCTCAGCGGCTTTTATGAAATTTTAGGTGGGATAGGTTTATTGGTTCCACCTGTGAGTCAAGCCGCAGCTTGGGGATTAATTTTATTATTTATTGCGGTTTTCCCTGCGAATATCAATATGGCAGTTAATCATATTAAGATTGAAACCATACCATATTCAGATTCGCCTTGGTTACAAGCAATCCGGCTTCCTTTCCAAGCAGTTTTTATTGCTTGGGCTTGGTGGTATACCAAACCTTCAGATAAAGCCAAACAAGCGTCAATAATTCCTAAATCACTGATTCCCAAATCACTAGAATGGGAATAATTTAAATTTTAAATCTTGATAGGTTTTTATATGAGTACATCACAGACAGTCCAACAATTACAAGCTCAATTGGTAACACCAGAAAATTTTCGGCGTTATGGACAGGTGATTTTTGCAAGTACAGATGGTAAAGCTTTTGATGTAGAAGATGCACAATTAAATCTGCAAAATGGCACGCCACGCTTTTATATTATGCGCTTGCATCGTAAAGGGCGCAGTTTTCATAAAATTACCCGTCATGTGCAATGTACTCAATGTTTAGGTTCATTGGAAGGTAAGGATTGGTTAATTGCAGTTTGTCCTCCTCATAATGATGTAAATGAACCAGCTTTAGAAGAAATCGCCGCTTTTCGCATTCCAGGGAATTGTTTTATTAAGTTAGAGGTAGGAACTTGGCACGCGGGGCCATATTTTGACCATGAATTCGTAGATTTTTATAATTTAGAATTAAGCAATACCAATGTGGTAGACCATTTTACTCATGATTTTCTCAAGAGTCATCAATTAAAGTTTGAAATGGCGTAACCTGGGTGAGTAAAGAAGTATAGGAAGTGATTAATTCCAGTAAATTGTAAATAAATGAGTTACAGATTGTTGTTAGGATACAATCTTATTGTATCCCTAATTGTATACTTCATTTACCTGCAAATACTGTAATTATTGCTAACTATGGCTAGTGAATTTATAAGTAACAAAAAGCAAATTTTTGATATTTGGGCACCAAGCTACGACTGGCTTTTACCCTCTGTGTTCTATCAAACTATTCACAAACGGTTGCTAGAATTTGTCGATTTACCACCTCACCCAAATGTATTAGATTTAGGCTGTGGTACTGGAAGGTTACTCGAACGCCTAGCTGCAAAGTTTCCCGATTTGCGTGGAACTGGATTAGATTTATCGAGTGAGATGTTGCGGGTAGCCAGACGCAATAATCGCCATCGTCCCCGGTTAATTTATGTTGAAGGTAAAGCGGAGTCTCTTCCCTTTGCTGAAGGACAATTTAATGCAGTTTTCAACACGATCAGTTTTTTACACTATTTGGAACCGCAACAGATTTTCAGCGAAGTGGCGCGAGTGCTTTCACCAGGCGGATGCTTTTATTTAGTTGACACCACATTGAAAAGTAAATCTGAAGTGCAAATAACAATGGGTTCTCTAGGAAAAGTGAGATTTTATAGTCCTAATCAACGGGAAGTTATGGGGGCTGCTGTTGGTTTAGATTGTGTTGGACACTATTATTTATTAGGGCCTGTTTTATTGACGGTTTTTGCTAAGAAATAATAGCTTTGGTGCGGATGCGTTACGCTAGCGCTAACGCATCCTACTACAATTACCCATCACCGATTCTGATATTGCATAAACACTACAGGAACCCGAATCAGTTTTTTTCCTAATTGTGACAAGCCGAACTTAGATTTAAGCGATCGCGGTAATTCTTCAAAGGCGATCGCAACAAAGCCAAAACGACTGTAAAATTCTGCTAGACGCTGTCCTAGGCATTCTAGATATAACGGTTGCGTGGCTGTAGTGATGAGATGCTGTGTCAGTAAACTCCCCAAACCGCGATCGCGCCAAGCTGGTGTTATTACCAAGCTACCCAGTTCTTGAGTATCATCAAAGTTGCGTAGCTGTCCGCAAGCTGCTAATTTTCCATTACACTCAATTACCCAAAATTGTTGCCAGCGTAATTGAGTTGGATCGAGTTTAGCAGATAACACCAAAAACCGAATCGGCCAATTATCTTGAGATGTTGCTTTGCGGAGAGTACAGCCAGATGGTAATTCTAAATTGCTCTGGTTCATTAATTATTCTTATATAATTTATCTTACAAAAATTTCGATTTTACGGTTATTCAATTTACTCAGAATCTACGGCTAAATCATAGAAGTCATATTTGATTTTTGCAAAGTGATTATACATCTATAGGCATCCGATTTTATTTCCGAGAAAACTCAGCTATCTGATGCGTTACGCTATCGCTAACGCATCCTACGTGAACTGCTAAATCATAGGAATCATATTTGATTTTTGCAAAGCGCTTCTACATTTATATATTTTCTCATCTATTACCTCTTGATAATTTAAATTTTGTAATCCTTACCAATGACAGATGACTAATAACAAATTACAGGTTAAAAGATTGATTTTTAATTGCGCCTACTACTTAACAGGTTAAACATTACTTCCGATAGAGGTATGAAGCAGCCTTAACCATATTCTAGATAGATTAAATTTCCATTCACATATTCATAAAATAAGGCATAAATTAAATCACAGGAGCCTTAATTATGTCTGAACAACAAAAGCATCAATCTAATAGCGAAGGTACTACCCCTACAGCCTCTGGTGGTTATCAAACCCCCTTAGAAGATAGCATCCGCAAAACTGGTGATGCAGAACAAAGCGATGCTAGAGAAACTGCAAAACCAGAAGCACCAGGCGAAGATAATGTAGCAGGTAGCCCCAATCAAGGTACTGAATCTCGCTAATTATTCCCAACTCTGGAAAATTGATATCTGAGCAGGGTCTTGTTCTTTTGGCACTAATTCAGCAAATTATGAGTGGAGAATTGTACTCTCATAGGCAATTTCCACTCATTTTTGTTGGTTATATAGGAATAAAGTTTGATTCCTGAAAAAATGTCAGATGCGTTACGCTATCGCTAACGCATCCTACGTGAACTTCAAAAATATGAGTCCTATATATTTCAAAAATTAAATATCAGTATTATAGTAGTTCTAAATTGCGTTTAAGTTGCCATCATTAGGGCAAGCTTTTCTCTTGTCCCTGAAAGTATCAACTCTGATTCAGATGAACTATTTACGGCTGCAAAATATTTCTAAACGCTTTGGGTCTTTTGTGGCTAACGATAATATTAGCCTGAGTGTGGCATCGGGGACAATTCATGCAATTTTAGGTGAAAATGGTGCTGGTAAGAGTACTTTAATGAATATTATTAGTGGACTCTATCAGCCTGATGCTGGTGAAATTTATTTACAAGAAAAACCTATAAAAATTACTTCACCTCATGCAGCAATTAAATTGGGAATTGGCATGATTCATCAGCATTTCATGCTTGTACCTCAATTAACTGTGACAGAAAATATTATTTTAGGAACTGAGAAAAGCTGGTGGCTGAATTTACGCCAGAAACAACAAGAAATTGCTGCATTATCTCAAGCTTACGGTTTAGAAATTGACCCCACTGCTAAAGTAGAAAATTTGCCTGTTGGGGCACAACAAAGGGTGGAAATTCTCAAGGTTCTTTACCGTAAAGTTAAGTTATTGATTCTCGATGAACCTACAGCCGTATTGACACCAAAAGAAGTAGAATCATTAATTGCAATTTTGCGCCAACTCGCAGCCGCAGGTAACACAATTATTTTTATCAGCCACAAATTAGAAGAAGTTATGCATCTCTGCGAGACTGTCACAGTTTTGCGACAGGGAAAGGTTGTAGCTACAACCACCACAAAAGCAGCTACATCCCAGCAGTTAGCAGATTTAATGGTAGGGCGCGAGGTGGCTTTACAGTTAAATAAAAGCCCGAAATCAACAGGGGAAATTGTGCTGTCGGTGCAAAATTTACAGGTTGCTGATGATAAAGGTATTTCTACTGTCCGCAATATATCTTTTGAATTGCAGGCTGGGGAAATTTTAGGTGTGGCGGGTGTCGATGGAAATGGACAGCGAGAATTAGCAGATGCGATCGCTCTTTTACGCACTATTGTCCAAGGTAAAATCGAGTTTAGCCACAATCCTTGCGTAGTGGGCTACATCCCAGAAGATAGGCAAACAATGGGCTTGGTGATGCAATTTAGCATTGCCCAAAACTTAATTTTAAAGGCTTTTAAACATTTACCATTTTGTCGCCGTTTTTTGTTACAACAAGAAGCGATCGCTAATCATGCTCAAACTGCAATCCAAGAATTTGATATTCGCACCACAGGCAAAGATATTAAGGTAAGCCAGCTTTCCGGCGGAAATCAGCAAAAGGTGGTGTTAGCGCGAGAATTAGCCCGCCAACCAAGTGTAATCGTCGCTATGCAACCTACCAGAGGCTTAGATGTGGTTGCAACCGCAGCAGTTCATACGCGATTATTAACAGAACGCGATCGCGGTGCCGCAATTGTGTATATTTCTACTGAGTTAGAAGAAGTCATGGCAATGAGCGATCGCATTGCTGTAATTTACAGAGGTGAATTTGTCGCCATTTTAGATGCACATACGGCGACAGTAGCGGAGATTGGTTTGTTGATGGGTGGGGGATTGGGGAATGGGGACTAGGGACTGGGGATTGGGGACAAATCAATTCAAAATTCAAAATTCAAAATTCAAAATTAAAGAACTCCTCGGGATTGGGGACAAGGAAGAAATTACCAATTACCATGCCCAATGCCCAATGCCCAATGCCCCATGCCCCATGCCCAATTATCCGATACACTTAATTTCCCACTTTTCGCCATCACATAAATCTAAAACTTGTTGATGATATTTAAAGAGACTCTGACGATGTCCAACACTAATAAAAGTTGTTTGTGTGTTGTACAAATGTTGATAAAGATTCTCTTCGTTTTTAATATCTAAAGCGCTAGTAGCTTCATCTAAAATTACATAATCTGGTTGAGATATTAAAATTCTCGCGAACGCAACGCGCTGTTGTTCGCCTAAAGATAGCACATCAGACCAATCTTTTTCGACATCAAAACCGCCAAATCTTGCGGCTAAATCTGGTAAATTGACTTTTTGTAAAATTTGCTCGAGTTCTTGGTCACTGATATTAGTATTAACTTGGGGATATACTAACTGCTCGCGGAGAGTTCCCAATATCATATAAGGACGTTGAGGTAAAAATAGGATTTCCTCAAGGTTGGGACGACTAATTGTACCAGTACCAGACTTCCATAAACCTGCGATCGCTCGCAATAGAGAACTTTTTCCACAGCCACTTGTGCCGACAATTAATAGCCCTTGTGCTGGTTGCAATGTCAGCGAAACGTCGTGAAATAATATTCTTTGATAGTTTGGTGTATACAATGTCAGGTTGTGAATTGCTAAATGGCTATTTTCGACAGTCTGAATTGTTGAATTCGGAACTATTTCGCAGGAATCGCTATTTTTAGGTTCTTTGAGAAAATAATTTAATTCAGCTAACCTTTCAATGGCTGCTGCAAAACCAGTCAATTGATTAAATGTGCGAGTAATCACATACATATCCCAAAACAGGATTAAGAATGCTCCTTGTGCTTCGGTATATTTTCCAATATCTAGTTGTCCCGATAGCACTAGTGGAGCCATAATTACTGCAGGGATGATTTGGGGTATAAATTCATAAATTTTGACAAATCCATTTAAATATAATTCCTGCCATAGCAGCAGATAATTATAATTTTTAAATACTAAATCAAACAAAGATTTAATATGGCTTAATTCTTGTGCTTCGCCTCGATAAAAAGCTACAGACTCAGCATTTTCTCGCAATCGGACTAAGCCAAAACGAAAGTTAGCTTCTTTTTTATTCTGGTCGAAGTTGATTTTAACTAATTTTTTACCAAAAAAACCTGCCGTTACAAGAGTTCCACTGACGGCATAAACGACCAAAACAATCATTAGATTTGGTGAAATAAACCAGAGGACTGCAGTAAAAGCAATCATCTGTAAAGTAGCGTATAACACGTCAAAAAACAAAGAAATAAACCCATCAACAAAACTGAATATATCTTGAGATATCCGTTGATCTGGGTTATCAAGTTCTCTTTGGGATTGAGTAAGCTGATAAAAAGACCGATTTCTAAAATAGTGATTGAGGAAATGCTCCGTTAGCCAGCGTCGCCAGTAAAGAGTTAGCTTTTTTCTGATATAGTTGTAAGCTGCCCAAACTAAAACTAAAAAAAGGTATAAACCCAGCAAATAACTGATTGTTTCCCAGAATGTACTAGAATTTTTTGCCGTTAGCGCAGATAGTACATTACCCTTTTGAGTGTTAACAATGACATCTATTTGTGTAGTAGATACAACAATCAATATGAGAATTGACAGCAACCCAATTGCCCCAAATTTCTCTTCGCTTTGCCAATAAAGTTTTCCTACCTGCCAAAAGCGTTGTAAAAAAGTTGGGTCAATATTTGTGATTTTACTCAGCTTCAATACTATATTTTGCTTATTCATAGGCGATTTTACTCGTCTGGAGGCGAGTTATTAAATAATTATTAAAATTAAAATTATCACTATCAATAGACAGATAACTATAAAGTTTCAATCGAAAAATACAATATTTAAGTTAGAAATATATAAAGTTTATTTATGCTTAAGTACGCTAGTATTTTATGCTGTCAATGTATTTGCTGTTGATTTTCACAAAGAATAATCCAGAACTATGATTATTACTGGCTTGTGCAAGTAATTAGTTAAAAGCAATAATGCGATCGCACCTTAAATTGAGAAAATTCAGCAAATATTTCTGTCAACTTAGTGATAAAAAAACAGTCAATTGTCAGACTAATTAAAGAGATATATCTTCCCCAAAGTAGTCCCCTACTTCAAAATCACACATCCAAAATTAAATTGCCCCATACCCTATTTATACCTATTCCCTGTTCCCTTATTTCTTGAAAGATAGCCCGAAATACTGGCTGGGTATACTTTAAAAAAAATAAACAGTCTAAAAATCTTGTCACTAAACAAGATAAAGTGAGACGCAGTATTTAGTAAGTGAGCCTGATTAAACTGAAATATGTAAAGTTTTGTATGGGCAAGGGCAAAAGCTTAAAAGTTAAGGCTTTTCGCTGTTCTCCTGCATCTACTGCAATATAGTTTCGTTTATTGATAAGCATTTACTGAACTGCACATTTAAGCCTATAAGCCTCCAAATACCGCTTTGAGACGCAAGCAGCAAATACCAAATGCCTCGTTCTCTGTTCCCTTACTGCTTCCAAGCAACCACACAGGCGACGCACTACCCGCGATGAATTCTGTTCCTTGTTCCCCGTTCCCTAGTCCCTTGTTTATTCCCAACAACTAAGAACAAAGTTAATAGAGATGTATAATTAGCGCGTCTCCTCGTTTTATAGATAAAAGCATAAGTTAAAGGCTGGCCGGATTTCTGTTTTCTGTACCCTGATAAGGAGCATATGTGGCAACAAGAAAAGAAAGATAGTGCAATAGTCAGACTGGCATTACTGCTGGCGATAGGAACTACACCTATGGCAGCAACTCTCTTAGTGCCAACACCGATACAGGCACAATCTGCAACTGATGCTCCCGCTTTTCCTTTACCAAAAACATTGGAAAATGGGACTACAGTGCGGATTGATGGTTCAAGTAGCTTGAGTCTAATTAATCAAAACTTGAAACAGAGTTTTGAGCAGCAATTCTCTGGAAGTAAAGTGGAAGTAGGGGCTAATGGTACTGATGCCGCACTAAAAGCTGTGCTAGAGGACAAAATTGATGTAGCAGCCCTAGGACGTGGCTTGACACCACAAGAACAAGCAAAAGGGTTAGCACAAGTCCGCTTATACCGCGAAAAGATTGCCATCATTGTCGGTGCGGAGAATCCGTTTAAAGGTAGCTTGACTGGTAGAGAATTTGCCAGGATTTTCCGGGGACGTAGCATTACAGATTGGTCGCAGGTAGGCGGGCCAAAAGGTAAAATTCGCGTTATTGATCGCCCCCCAACTAGCGATACTAGAGAAAATTTGCGTAGTTATCCAGTATTTAAGGCTGCTAACTTCACTACAGGCACAAATGCAATTCAAGTACCGGAAGATAACACCGCAGAAATCGCCAAGCAATTGGGTAAAGATGGTATCAGTTATGCTTTAGCCAATCAAGTATCCCAACTCCCAGGGGTGCGGACTCTCAAGGTACATCAAACCTCACCTACCGATCCCAAATATCCCTTCTCCCAGCCTTTAGTTTACGTCTACAAGAAAAACCCCAACGCGGCGACAGCTGCATTTCTGGGTTTTGCGATCGCACCGCCAGGTAAGCAAGCTATAGAACAAGCTAGAACAGCCGAAGCAGCTGCGATCGCCAAAGGTGGCATACAAGCTTTGGTAGCAACAACTGCTACTACTTCCCCGGCAGTTGCGGCAGTAACAACTAATACCATTTCTCCCACAATTGCTGCTGCCACAACGGCTGAAACCACTGCCCCCACAACTGAAGCGACAACGGCTGCAACTACTGTCCCCACAACCGAAGGCATAACTAATACCGCAGACCCTAGTGCAACCACTGTCCCAGATACAACCTCGGGAACGGCTGCGGATAACAATGCCAGCGTGCAGCGAGAAGCGCCATTTTGGCTATTATTGCCTTTGTTAGCGATCGCAGCTTTAGGCGGATTGTCTTGGTGGTTACTCAAAAGACGCTCATCAGCAGAAGATACAACAGATAAAGACTTAGGATCTGCGCCCACAGCGCCACCTTTACCAGTAGACCCGAATCAGTCAGTACCCGCAGCAACTAACCCACCTTTAGCAGCAGGCACAGGCGCAGCACTATCATCGGAAGAGATGAGAAATAACGGCGAATTTGCATGGGATACCGAAGCACCAGCAGCAGTGGTGAATACTTCTTATCCCAACTTAGCAGATGCATCTAAAGTTACACCTCAACCAGAATCGCCACCAGAAGCAGTATTATCTAATACTTCAGATGCTCCTAGCGCCAATGCCACAGAACCGCCTCAGCCAGAATCCAACATTGGCGAAAATATCTCCACAGCAGGGGCTACAGCCTTAGCTGGAGGTGCAGCTTTAGCAGCAGGTGCAGTCGGCTGGTCTGTGGTAGATAGTAGAGAAAGCGCTCCCGAAGATGCTAATACTACAATCCAAGGCAGTGATTATACTCTATGGGATACACCTGCATCTGATGAAGTACTAGCTGAGATAGAACAGCCCAGCCCTGAAACTACAGAGGCAATCCCAGATTCACCAACAGTTCCAGAACCCACAGCAGATGTAGTCTCAACAATTGAAATTACATCTGCCAATACTGATACATTAGATGTCGGCGAACCAACATCGGATGTAGCACTGCCCATTATTGAAACAGCCGCCGCACTGCCAAATTTGCCAGCCGTGGGCGAACCTACAGCAGAGGTATTGCTACCAGATGTGGAAACAGCCGCCACCATCCCAGATTTGCCAGATATCGGCGAACCAACATCGGAGGTATTGCTACCTGATGTGGAAGAACCAACAGCGGATGCATCGCTGCCAATTATTGAAACAGCTGCTGCACTTCCCCATTTGCCAGATGTCGGCGAATCAACATCCGAAACAGCCACACTTCCAGATTTACCTGATTTTCCAGAAGTGGATTTAAATGCCATAGCAGATGAAGCCGAAGCAACTGCTGAACCCACAGAAGAAATCGAGGAAATTTTCGCAAATCTACCAGAAGAGACCACAGAAACAGTAGAAAGCTTACCCGCAGATGATTCTCTACCTAATTTAGGGGCTGTAGCTGCTGGTGCAGTAGCAGCAGGTGCAGGAATTGGCGCTTGGTCTAAAGTTTATGGCAGTGAAGAATCTACAGAATCAAACATACCAACTGCTACAAATGATAGCGATAGCGCAGTAGCAGCAGATCATGTTGAGAACACAGTTACTCTCAGATCCCACACACCCAAATGGGCTTATGCTGCGTGGCAAATTTCTGATGCTAACAAGCAAATATTGACAGATTCCGGTTCTCCATTAGTGCTGCGGCTATATGATGTCACTGGCATCGACCTGAGTTACCAAACTCCGCACCTGGTGCAGCAGTATGAATGCGATTTAGCATCATACGATCGCTTTGTGGCAATTCCGGCTAGCGATCGCAACTACATGGCAGAAATCGGTTATCTTGCAGCAAATAACTGGGTATTAATCGACCGTTCTGAGACCGTGCGTGTCTTTAGCAGTCCCTACACCACAGAGGAAGCAGCAGACACCCAAGTAGCAGACAAAGTAACTCTTTCGCCCCAAAGTTTGCACTCAGCGAATGTTTCCTGGCAAATTTCCGACGCAACCCAGCAAAAACTACAAGAATCAGGCTCGCAATTGGCTTTACGCTTGTATGATATTACGGGAATTGACCTGAGTTATCAAACTCCGCACCTGGTACAGCAATATGAATGCCCATCTGGGACACATGAAACTGTAGTATCAATTCCGGCTAGCGATCGCAACTACATTGCAGAAATTGGTTATCTTGCAGCAGATAACTGGGTATTAATCGACCGTTCCGAAATTGTGCGCGTCTTTGGCAGTTACTCCATCCTAGAAGACGAAACAGACAGCAAAGTTCAAGACAGAGTCACTCTCACGCCCCTAAATTCAGAATCAGCTCATGTTTTATGGGATATTACCCAGGTAACCCGGGAAATCGTACAAAATTACGGATATCAATTGAAGATCCGCTTGTACGATGTTACAGGACTTGATTTGAGTTACCAAACTCCTCAGTTGCTTCAGGAGTTAGAATGTCCAGACGGCACAAATGAAACTGTAATAGCGATTCCGAGAAGCGATCGCAACTACATTGCAGAAATCGGTTATCTTGCAGCAAATAACTGGGTATTAATCGACCGTTCTGAAACCGTGCGTGTCTTTAGCCCTTACATCCCAGATACCGCCACAACAGAACCAACACCTGTACCAGAATCAACTCCCGTAGCCCCAGCCCCCACACCAGAAGCAACACCTGTGCAGGAATCAACCCCCGTAGCCCCAACCCCCACACCAGAACCAGCTGCAAATCATGAAAGCAGCATTACCTTCTCATCCCGTACCCCTAAATGGGCTTACGTTGCTTGGCACATTTCCGAACATGACAAGCAAAAATTGCACAACGCTGGGATATCTCAATTGATTGTGCGGCTGTACGATGTCACCGACATTGACTTGAGTTATCAAACTCCCCATCTAGTGCAGCAATATGAATGTGAGGAATTAGTAACAGATCGCTTTGTCGCCATCCCCAACAGCGATCGCGATTACATGACCGAACTTGGCTATATTACAGAAGGCGATCGTTGGGAATCAATCACTCGTTCTGCCAATGTCCGCGTTTTCAGCCGTCCCCAAGCAAATTTCTGGTTTGTAGCGGATGCGGAGTTAATTATCCACGGCGCAACTGAACCGGGTGCAACTGTCAACATTGCTGGGCATGACATTAAACTGAAGCCAGATGGTACTTTCCACTTGCGTATCCCCTTCTCCGACGGGTTAATGGAATATCTAATGACAGCACATTCTGCTAATGGAGAACAAACTCAAAGCATTCATAAAAAATTCTCCCAAGAAACTCCAGAAGCATAGTCGCCCCATCTCAATACTTTTCGGTTAAGGGAAAAAAGGGAAATATTTCAATGGAAAGAAACAACCTTTACCCTTTAACCTTTTTCCCAAAAGCTATTTTGAGTTCAAAACACTTAACCGAGTAGTATTGATCCCCATCTGAGAAGCTTAAAAAATAGTTTTCGCAATGAAAAATTTAGATTCCCGATTTTCTATCTTTGAAGAAAGCGGGAATCTATTTTTTCATAACCAGCCTAAATTATTTGTAAAAAATATCATATATAGGACTTACGCAAGTGTCATATTTTTTTCGTTGATGTTTGTCCAGGGGAGCCAGTCACGTGCGGAGGTTCCCTCCGTTGAGTGAACTGGCGTTCAAATGTCAAGAGTCCAAAAAACCGATATTTTTGACCCTTGACCCTTGACTCTTGACTCTTATGCCAGAGGATCACTGTGCCAGTTGCGTACGTCCTAATATATTTAAATATTTCTTTTTTGTTTCCTTTCTATGCTAATAATTTCTACAAATTAAATCAGATTGGTATATAATCAAACTGACAAAAATCAAAAAATAGTTTTTTCTGATGATTGCATCAGAAAACATTTCTTCTTTAGACCATAGTTACTAGTCTATAGTTCTGATTTTAAATATAGATGTACAATAAAAATAACTGCTGATAGCTCACTATAGCCCAGTTCCTTAATAGGAATCTGTACGCATTGACTCCTGATTGTTTTGTGCAAAGCCAACATTCAGTAGATTAGGGTAAATAGTGAGCTATTGATAAATATTGGGGATATCTTGTTAAATCTGTTTTGATACCAACCGCAAATCTCCGCTTTAGACTTTGACATCTGCACAATCAACAGCCAAAACAACGATTTGCAGCTATTGATTGCATATCATTGACTGTGCCCATTTTAAATTTTAGATTGCCGATTTTAGATTTTTTTGTTCCTCTATCGCGCCATTAAAGTGGAACAAATCTCAATACTACAAGGGATAGCGTTTTGAACTCAAAATAGCTTTTGGGAAAAAGGTTAAGGGTTAAAGGTTGTTTTTTTGCCTTTTCCCATTCCCCTTTTCTCCCTTAACCGAAAAGTATTGGAACAAATCTAAAATAGATGGACTCTGATGCTGATTTATCAGCGCAGAGTGAATACTGCCAATTGCCCAGCACTTCTTAACATGGATAATCCAGAGGAATAGCCCAATGAATCTTAGTAGTTTTACCCAAGAAAAAGAAAAAGATAAACACCTGAAACAGGAATCACAATGGCAAGAAAGGCAGATAATTAATCATAAAGAAGCTGAAGAAAACAACAAACCAGCCACTGCAACATCAAGTTTACTTTTTCAAGGCGTTCATCGTGGTAGAGTTGCTATTTTTATTGATGGATTAAACTTATTGCAAGCAGCCTTGCAACTCGGTTTAGAAATTGACTATCTCAAATTACTTTGTCGGTTAACAGAGAACTCACGATTACTGCGGGCTTTCTTTTATACTGGGATAGACCACTCGCGATCGCCTGCTATGCGTCTCCGTTCTCATGAAAAGCAGCAGGGCTTTTTATTCTGGATGCGTCGCAATGGCTATCGTGTTGTTACCAAAGAATTCCAAATTTCCGAGAATTCTAAAAAACCCAATTTAAATGTTGAAATTGCTGTAGATATGATCAATCTCGCTCCCTACTATGATACCGCTGTCTTAGTAAGTGGAGATGGAGATTTAGCTTATGCTGTGAATGCTGTTAGTAGCACAGGAGTCCGGGTAGAAGTTGTTAGTTTACGAGCTCTTACCAGTGACATCTTAATTGATGTCGCTGACTACTTCGTTGACCTAGATAGTATTAAAAAGCATATCCAAAAGGATTCTAAGGTTGGCTATAATTATCGTCATCTCTCCACTTCTGGTCTTTAAATGACAACAAATCCACAGGTGAGTATGTCAAAAACTAGTAAATGACCGCAACCGCGAAAAAATTGCGCTACCGAAATCACTCATGGTGGCTGCAATTTTATTTTGAATGGTGAATTTTGAAATTCCCCTTGGGGTTAACTCTGCGTCTTATACTCCCGCCTAATCGAGATGGATATTTTAATTGTTGAAGATGAAATAGAAATTGCCCAATTAATCCAACTTAGTTTAGAAAAAGAAGGATTTATCTGCCGTATTAGCCGTGATGGGATCAATGCCTTACGGATGTTTCAGGAACAACCACCAGATTTAATTATTTTAGATTTAATGCTGCCTGGTTTAGATGGGCTAGAAGTCTGCGCCAGAATTCGCCAAAAACCAGGCGCAAAAGACCCTTATATTTTAATGCTCACAGCTAAAGGCGAAGAAATCGATCGCGTTATTGGTTTATCTACTGGTGCTGACGATTACATGGTTAAGCCTTTCAGCCCCAGAGAATTAGTTGCGAGAGTGCGTGCTTTGTTAAGGCGTAGCCTGCGCCAAGGTGGACAAAATCAAGTTAATCGTAGCCAACATTTTATTGTTGATATAGATCAGCGCACTGCTAGTCGTCAGCTAGATGATAACGCACCAGAAGTTTTAGACTTAACCACCTTAGAATTTAACTTGTTAAGCACCTTTGTCAGCAATCCTGGCCGAGTTTGGAACCGCACCCAACTAATTGATAAACTTTGGGGCGATAATTTTTTTGGTGATGAGCGCGTAGTCGATACTCACATAGCTCGGTTACGCAAAAAAATTGAACCCGATCCTGCGAATCCTACTTTTATTAAAACTGTAGTGGGAGTAGGCTATAAATTTGATGACTCAACTACAATTTAATACAATTTTAGATTTTGGATTTTAGATTTTGGATTGTGAAACGGAACAATCCATAATTTGAAATTCTATTTCTCCCTCATCTCCCATCTTCCCCACTCTCCTTACCCTGCTGCTTGCCAAATTCATTAAAACTTTCATCAAACTGGTATAACAGCTTATGAAAAAGGACTGGCGCTGGACAAAGTCCTTGCCTTTAGCATCGCGCCTATTATTCTCTCACTTAGTCGTGATGATAGTAGGGGTATTTAGCTTAGTAATCATTAGTAAAATTTCTTCTCCTCGCTTCTTTGTTCTTCACTTAGAACGACTAGAAAATGAAGGGTTAAATTTAATTGATATTCGCGCTGAATTGGTGCAAGGATTTGAAACTGCTTGGCGACGAAGCACTATTTGGTCAGTAATAGTGGGTACTACAGCCGCAGGTGGATTGAGTTACTGGGTATCTAGAAGGATTATGCAGGGATTGACCGACATGGAGCAAATTACCCGGCAATTTGCGGCTGGTAATTTTGAAGCGCGTTTACCAATGTCTGATATTCCCGAAATTAACCAGTTAGGTGCTAGCTTTAACCGCATGGCAAACAGTTTAGAAGGTGTGGAAGCAAGGCGGCGGGAACTAATTGGAGACATGACTCATGAACTAAGAACACCGCTAACAGTTGTACGCGGTTACTTAGAACAACTAGCCGATGAAGAAATTGAGCCATCACCCGAAATTTATCGGCGGCTAGCAAAAGAAACTAAGCGTTTAGAGCGTTTGGTTAACGATTTACAAGAACTTTCCAAAGCTGAAGCAGGTTATTTAGCAATTAACATACAGCGTGTAAATTTACGTCCTTTATTAGATTCATTAGTAGAAAAATTTACAGACCAGTTATTAGAAGATGGCCCGGTTCTCCGTTTGGAATGTCCATCTCCTATGCCTTTGGTATTAGCAGATTTGGATCGTACAGAACAAATACTAGTAAATCTTTTAGGGAACGCCATACGTTATACAGCACAAGGCGCAATTACTCTACGTGTTTGGACGGAATCATCTCGACTTTGGATCGCCGTTATGGATACAGGGATTGGAATTGCTCCTCAAGATTTACCCCATGTGTTTGAGCGTTTTTGGCGCGCTGACTCATCCCGCGCTCGTCAATCTGGCGGGACAGGGATTGGTTTAACCATCTCTCAGAGGTTAGTGGAATTGCAAGGTGGTGAAATCCAAGTTGAGAGTAAACAAGGGTTGGGTAGTACTTTTAAATTCTCTCTGCCTTTAGCTTAAATACAAAATTGCCTCCCAAGGACTTCTAACTAAAAGAAATCTACTATCGTTTTTTTTGGCAGGGAGCAGGGGGAGAATAAAAATATTCTCTGACCATATTGCAATACGCTTGGGTTAAGAAAATTAATTGATCACAAAACCAAAAAACTAGTTACTCAACAAAAAAACAGAACAATAATTTTGGAGGGGGTTTGGGGGACGCAACCGTCACCCAATCGGGGGTTTGGGGGAGAATCCCCCAATTGATCTGGCTTTTTTAATTAAGTGACAAATTAATCACTAATTAATTTAACCCAAGCGTATTGGACTATATTGGATAATTTATTTTCTGGAAGTCCTCTATACATACAATAGATTGTCACAAGGTGGTCATGGCTGCGTAATATGCAATTGCTAGCCTGAGATTGAGAAAAATATAGTTTTCCATTGATTCCACTTTGGTCAATCACTCTATGATTCTCAGCAAAAAAATCGCTGGGAGTAGAAACTTATACCCGTTCCCGCTTTGACAGCAACCAACCCTGCTTCTCCTACTCCCTGAATGAATTATGTCTACTGTTATTCTGGCTGGATTTTTAGTAAGTTTAGTGACTGTGTCTGGATGTGCGGCGATCGCTTACCTGTTTCCGCAAAAAAACTCTCACGACTAACACCATGATACTTAATATTGATAACTATAGGATTTAGATTTGATTTATAAAATACAAGTTGGGTACGTTACACCCAAGGCTAACGCACCCAAATCATTGAATCATACTTGACTGGGATTTCTATCCTGAATAAGGATCGGAGTTTGGATCTGTTGGTGGTAGCGATTGTGGAGGTGGTTCGCTAGGTGGAGGTGGTTCAGAAGAGGAGTCTTTAATCTGTGATTGTAAGGCTTTGCCCAGAACATAGGAAGTACTACTAATTCCCAACAATCCCAAAATTTGATCGGGAATAGAAGTAGGAAACGCTGGTGGTTTGTTACTAGTAATGATCAAGACTAAACTCATTGAAATCACAAAAGTGAAAATCAACAGTTGAAACCTGGCCAAACTTGCATCACCAGTGCTTTCACTAATCAGCTTATCTAGATTAATTCCCCGTTTTTTATTAGTTTTTAAATTCCAAGTACCTTCCCAAATAAATATCAGAATAAATATTTCTAAAACTGCAACAAAAATCGTAATAACACAACCGATAACCAGCGCCAAAATTACAAAAAGATCATTAATGCTAGGCACGCTCTGACCTCCGTTCTTTAATAAGTGAAGTCAACTTGCTCCAAAGATAAGCAAAGTTGCTTCCTCCCAATGCATAGAGAAATTCTGCTCGGATTTGTGGCATACTACATGGCAAGCTTGAAACTTTGCAAGTATTTAAATTTTGCCTAACATCAAATAGGTAGTACGCAACAAATATCAGGGTGAATAGCAATAACTGCAATCGCTCTGGGCTATACTTTTGATTCTTTGTTTTATCAAAAAGTAATCCTCTAAGATTGATTTTCTTTTTGATAATCAGAAAAAATACAGAGGACATTAAACCCACAAGAAATAACCAAATTTCAAACTGAATAAACTTGGATAAAAGATTAAATCCCCATTGTATTTCCAAAATTCATCCTCCACCTCAAACCAATATATTGCAGATTTAATAGCTGCTAAGACAGTCAATATATTAAGGTGTGATTTGTGTTTATACCGTAACTGATATAAAAATTATTTTTATATCAAAAAAGTTAGTGAATTGTAAAAATTATTCACCCAAAAATTTATCTAGAACTCTAATTTGGTGTTTGCGAAAAATTTAGACATCTCTATCTCTCTTCTTTCCTAGCTTGAAAGCTATTTCAGGAATTAAATTCAGCTTCAGGATCAATAGATTTTGAATTAGCCAATTATTCCTTGATGGTACATCGACAGTGGAGGAGGAATTTAAAATCCAATACAGTTTAGATAAAAGCATTAGTGATTGATTTGTCAGTTGTGGAAAAGCTAGCTCAATTGGGGGATTCTCCCCCAAACACCCGATTGGGTGACGGTTGCGTCCCCCAAACCCCCTCCAAAATTATTGTTTTGTTGTCAATTTATTTTTTTAACTGAACTGTATTGATACCAAATCAAATAATGTTTGCGGCAGATAAATTTTTTGTAAGGGCACGGCACCTGTAAGATAATCTGATATGCCAAAAGATTGTGGATGTTCCCTACCCATCTGTCGCATTCTTTTTTCAAAATGGTATGATTTAAAATCCAAAATCGTAGATTGTTAACCAAAAAAATATGGATGAGATGAAAATCTCATCCATATCTCACCTACCTAAATATGAGGATTGCAGCACTGTTGTATTGCACTCCAGATACTCAAGTAGAGGATTCGTTAGCATTTACGCATAACTATTTTATGTAGATTGAGTAGTTTCCTCAGGCTCACTGGGTGGAGTAGTTTCTTCAGACTCGCTGGGTGGAGTAGTTTCTTCTGTATCGGTGGTTGTGGTTTTTGGTGGCTCTTGATTGGGTAATAAAGGCTTGGGGTTAGGTGGAGTGTAACTACTCTCAACTGGGGCGCTGGTTCTTTCTAATGTATAAACCATGTAAATTTACCTTTTGCAAAATAGTCAGCAGAATCAGGTTAGGAGCTATCTAAATGACAGTCACTACTCTTTGCTTAAGTATCTGTGTATGAGCTAAGTTTTATGCAAGCGGCTAAATTTGTTACAAAAGTTAAGATTTTGTGGTATCAGTGTTAATTGTGCAAAATATATGGGAACTATAGGATACGCCACTCCCACAGATATTGTCAGTCACATAGCCAATGGCTGAAGGGAGGAGGTAATATCTGCGATCGCAGTCTCATGCATCTTCCGGTTGGACTTTCTGTGGCTACTTAAATTACCCTTGGTGTTCCATTCTGAGACAGTATACTAATCTCATTCTCAGAGTCGGATATCTATGTAATATAGAGTTTACTGCCGAATGTCTACAAAATTCCTCTAAATTTCTAATCTTTTGGGAGAAATTTACCAGATATGTCAAAGCCCGCTCTTTACAGTTAGCCTGAATTAGGGTATTCCTTGATTGTCGTTTAATTGTGGAGAAACCAGGTGTTCAAGAAAATCGGTAGATGGATCGTACAAGGAGTCAAAGCGTGGGAGTAACTTGATTTTTATGTTGTATTACTGGCTCTGTTGCAAGTTTGAAAAGATGGATACTGCTGAACTTGCGCTTAAAACTTGATTTTTGCGTTATGAGCAGGATCGCTCCTAGTTTGAGGGAAAATGGTGTCACATATCAGCCTCTTAGTAGCGCTTTTAAGCGCAAGCAATAGATGATAGAAAAGCCGCTTTCCTTTCTAGCCTATTTCCTTAGTTTCTTGATTATTTACATAAGTAGAATGTGAATTTGAGATTATTAATCTTCCCCAGATTTCCACAGGATGACGCTAGCTTAACAAAAGATTAAACTGTGGATAATGTCAAGCGATTGTTGCTGATGGCAGCAATTAAATAACATTCTTAAAATATATTCATCATCTATAAAAAGCTAGTTATGTCATCGCATCAACATAGTTTTGATGAGACTACCGATTTAATTATTGGTGTGCGCCATTCAGAAAATGGCTATGTACAAGAAAATACTGCTCCTGTAGGTGTACTTGCTAAAAGACAGGGAACTATTTCTAGTTTTTTGGCTCCCTTAACCCAGGAAACTTTTAAACAAGTTGTTAAAGATGTCGAACAGAAATTGCAGATTGTGCATCAAACTCTCACGAGGTTAGATTCTCATGGGTTTGACACAATCCTCGAAGAAATGTTGCATTCGATTACTTTAAAAACTGGAGAATTATTAGGAGCAGATAGAACAACTATATTTTTATTAGATGAAGAGAAGCAAGAACTCTGGTCAATATTAGCAGAAGGAGAAGGCGATCGCTCTTTAGAAATTCGCATTCCCGCAGATAAAGGAATTGCTGGGGAAGTTGCTACTTTCAAAAAAGTTGTCAATATTCCCTATGATTTTTATGACGATCCTCGCTCAGTATTTGCTCAAAAGCAAGAACAAATTACTGGCTACCGTACCTATACAATGTTGGCTTTGCCGTTGTTAAATGAGCAAGGCGAATTAGTTGCAGTAGTACAATTACTGAATAAATTAAAATGTCCGCATAATCCTAACGCTCCCATTGCAGAACGAGTTGATACTAAAGGATTTACTTATGCTGATGAAGAATTATTCCAAGAATTTGCGCCTTCAATTCGGCTAATTTTAGAATCATCACGCTCGTTTTATGTCGCTACGCAAAAACAACGAGCCGCAGCCGCATTAATGAAAGCAATCAAGTCGCTTTCGCAAAGTAATCTTGACTTAGAAGATACCCTCAAAAGGGTAATGGATGAAGCCAAGGAATTAATGAATGCGGATCGCAGTACATTATGGCTAATAGACCACGATCGCGAGGAATTATGGACAAAAATTACTCAAGATAATGGTACAACAAAAGAATTACGCGTTCCAGTCGGTAAAGGCTTTGCTGGTATAGTCGCTGCATCTGGTAAAAAGCTGAATATTCCTTTTGATTTGTACGATCACCCAGATTCCGATACAGCTAAACAACTTGACCAACAAAATGGTTACCGAACTTGTAGTTTATTATGTATGCCTGTATTTAATGCCGATCAACAATTGATTGGTGTGACGCAATTAGTCAATAAAAGAAAATCAGGGGATTTCCCAGCTTATAATCACGAACATTGGCCCAAAGCTCCTGAATGCTTCCAAGCTAGCTTCGATCATAACGATGAAGAATTCATGGAAGCTTTTAATATTCAAGCAGGTGTAGCGCTGCAAAATGCTCAATTATTCGCCACAGTGAAGCAGCAAGAACAAATGCAGCGAGATATTTTGCGGAGTCTTTCTAATGGGGTAATTTCTACAGATAAAGCAGGTTTAATTATTGCAGCGAATGAAAGCGCTAAACGCTTACTAGATTTACAAGAAAAAGACCGTTTAGAAGGTCTTTCGATTCAAAATGTCATCAATATTAAAGAAGGTAACTTTAGTAAATGGTGTGAGAATGCTTTAAATGGAGCTAACTACAAACACCGACAACAATATTATCCCGATCGCACTCTTTTAACTACAGGTACAGAGCAGCATAGTATTAATTTATCAATTAACACAATTGCCGATGCTAGCGACAATAAACAAGTACGTGGCGCGCTAGTAGTAATGGAAGATATTAGTGATGAAAAGCGCCTGAAAAGTACAATGTACCGCTATATGACCCAGGAATTAGCGGAAGAATTACTAAAATTAGATGATGCTAAATTAGGAGGCGATCGCAAAGAAGTTTCGATTCTATTTTCTGATATTCGCGGCTATACAACTTTAACGGAAAATCTCGAAGCCGAAGAAGTTGTGAGTATGCTCAATGAATATTTTGAATCAATGGTAGAGGCTGTTTTTAAACATAAAGGCACGCTAGATAAATATATTGGTGATGCAATTATGGCTGTGTTTGGTTCGCCTTTACCATTACAAGAACACGCTTGGATGGCGGTACAAACATCTTTAGAAATGCGTCATCGTTTGCAAGAATTTAATCACCGCCGCTACTTAGCTAATAAACCGAGAATTAACATTGGGATTGGCATTAATTCTGATACCGTAATTAGTGGCAACATTGGCTCTAGTAAAAGAATGGAATTTACAGCCATTGGTGATGGTGTTAACCTTGGCTCCCGCTTAGAAAGCGTCAGCAAACAGTACGGTTGCGACATTATTATTAGCGATAATACTTATAATCCCTGTCGTGAAAATATTTGGGCTAGAGAACTAGATTATATTCGTGTTAAAGGCAGAAATGAACCAGTTGCTATTTATGAACTGCTAAGTTTGCGTACCGATCCCATTAAGAGTGAAAAATTAGAAATAATTGAGCTATATCACAAAGGGCGTGAATATTATTTAAATCGCCAGTTTGACCTAGCACAAGCTAAATTCAATCAAGTTTTAGCGATTGATAGCCATGACAAAGCGGCTTTATTACATCTGCACCGCTGTCAGCACTGGATACAATCACCCCCATCAGATGCAGATTGGGATGAGGGTGTTTGGACTTTTAAGGAGAAATAAGGAAGAGTCAAAGAAGAGGAAAAGGGGCAGGGGGCAGGGAGCAAGGGAGAGAATTGCATAAAGGCGACCTAATCAGGACGATTATGGCTTTGAGCATCAATAGACCTCTTGCATGAATCTTTTCCCTCACCCTAAATCCCTCTCCCAAGCATGGGAGAGGGATTTTGATATCGGCTCCCCTTCTCCCGAAATTGGGAGAAGGGGCTCTTGGATGAGGGTAAGTTTTGTATTAGTGCAAGAACTCTAATACATTTAGCTGCTTTCAACCCAATTGCCGAGTACTGGAAAATCTTTCTCCCTGCTCCCTGCTCCCCTGCTTTCTTCCACACTCACCAGCCGAAAGGGGAGAAAATTGAGTTAAAACTGTGGCTGTAGAAGGTTAATCGTCCAAAACCGAGAAATTGTCCGTGGGATTTCTCGCCTGGGGGGAAGGCTGTCACGCCAAATAGATAAACGCCTGAAACTGAGGGATTTTGGCGGGGTTTGAGGGCAATTGTAATGCTTCTACCTGGGGGTACTGGGGGATCAAATACTAGAGTTGTTGTTTGAGTTTTGCCATCACTAGTGGCATCTTTTAATCCTAGTTTTTGTCCTTCATGGGAACTCGTTCCTTCAAAGGCAGAAGTATTTTTAAGGTCAAAGCGAACGTAGTCTACTCCCTCACGCTGGTTAATTGTGACTCGTTGCAGTGGTTCTCCAGCATTTTCTGGTAGGTTGAGAGTAAAGTAATATGTTGCACCCCAAACATAAACTTCTTTATAGGTAGTAACTGCTTCCACTAAGCGCGGTGGTTGAACAAAATACACTGTACCATCTTGCAACTGAACTGCTGGACTGGGCTTTAAGGTATAGCCTTGAATACCAGCTACCATTGCGATCGCTATACCCAATATCACTGCAACGCGCATTACTCTACCTAGATAACTAACTACTACTGCTGGGGAAACTCAAAGGCTTTTCGTCTATCTTGAATGGTAGCTTTATTTCCCTTGTGTTGTACTCATCCTATAGGTAATCAGTAATTGAGAAATTTTTGTCTAAGCTAAAGAAAGGTTCGCAGAAATCAAGGGAACTCCCAAAAATAAATCATTCCAATATCTAGATTCAACACCACTATTTCTCTCCCCTGCTCCCTGCTCCCTGCCCCCCTGCCTACACAGTGATAGTTTTAAGTGGAAGTCCCCAATTCCATATGGCTAGTCCTCTGCTGGTGACTAAGTTACATATTCCCTCGCTGCGATCGCCTTTGGTGCAGCGCGATCGCCTGTGGGATAAATTAAATCAGGGGTTAACTAGCAGACTCATACTAATTTCGGCGGCGGCTGGCTTTGGGAAGTCAACTGTGTTGAGTGAATGGGCGCATCAAACTCAAGTTCCTGTAAGTTGGCTTTCTTTAGATGAGCAGGATAATGATCCCAGGCGCTTTTGGAAATATATTGTCGCAGCTTTACAGCAGAATATTCCCGAGATTGGCGAGGCTACGCTGGCGATGTTGCAAGCTAGCGAATCTGTGACATTTGAAGCTTTGTTAACACCTTTAATTAATGAATTAGCCGAACTAAAAACTGAATTAATTCTCGTTTTAGATGATTATCATCTGATTACTAATGCCGCAATTCATCAGACAGTAACTTTTTTTCTGGAGCATTTACCAACACAGATCCATTTAGCGATCGCAACTCGTGTTGATCCACCGCTACCTTTAGCTAGATGGCGTGTCCGCAGTCAATTAAAAGAATTACGGGCAGAGGATTTACGCTTCACTGATGCAGAAGCCGCAACATTTTTGCATCAGTTTATGCCATTACCATTAACAGAGTCACAAATAGCAACCTTGCAAACACAAACCGAAGGCTGGATTGCGGGGTTACAGCTAGCTATGCTTTCATTACGTGATAATCCTGATATAGATGTGTTTATTAAATCTTTTGGAGGAGATAAACGCTATATCCTAGATTATCTGGTAGAAGAAGTTTTACAAAGACAATCGCCGCCTCTGCAATTGTTCCTCTTGCGAACCTCTATTTTAGAGCAGATGTGTGGTTCGCTCTGTGAAGCCGTTTTGGGGGAAGAAGCAGTAAATGGAATTGAGACTTTAGAGGAATTAGAGCGTCAAAATTTATTTGTAATTGCCCTCGATGGTAATCGTACTTGGTACCGCTATCACCATTTATTTGCAGAATCACTGCGTCACATTTTACACCGCATCGAACCGGACTGTGTCGGGAAATATCATGATCGTGCTGCCCAATGGTACGCACAGCAGGGATATATTGCTGATGCTATTCAACAGGCTATCTCAGCAAAGGCGTTTGAGTATGCAGCCGCTTTAATTGAGCAAGAAATTCAAACCAAAGAAAACCCGCGGATTGATGCAATCTTCCTGCGAATTATTCTGCAAAAATTGCCTAATGAACTGACTAATAGCCGTCCTTGGTTACTTGTAGCGCAAGCCTGGGCAGCATTTACATCTTCTCAATTTGTAGATGCGATCGCAGTTATTCAAACCCTGGAACGATTGCTCAATCAAGGTATTGATGCCACAGAAAACAGCGATCGCCTTTGGGGTTTAGTTGTGGCGCTCAAAGGAATGCAAGCCCGTCAGCAAGGAAATACGGCGGAATCAGTCGCATTTATGGAAAAAGCCTTGGAATTATTGCCGTCAGATAATTCTTGGTTGCGATCGCTCATCTTGCTCAATCTCGGTGTCACATATTTTGTGGCTGATAATTATGAGTCTGCAAAGCAATTACTCCCAGAAATTAGCGCCATTGGCAAAGTCAGAGGTACTGCAGATCCAGCGATCGCAGGGCTTTATTTACAAGCGCAGTTTCTCGCCTTGCGAGGACAACTAGATTCAGCAACTTCCCTGTGTCAGCAAGGCTTGGAATTAGCCACAGAACGGCGTTGGTTAGCCACCTATGCGGGAGTATTGGTAGAGGTAGCATTAGCCGATTTATTCAGAGAACAAAATCAATTAGAAGTAGCCGCACAACATCTCACCCAAAGCATTGAGCGCGCCATTCAGAATCAGCAGCCAGGCTTGATGATGGGCTACATTACATTGGCACGAGTGCGCCTATCTCAAGGCGACTTTCAAGCAGCCTGGACAACAATTCATGCTGCGGAACGCTGTCAACCCTGGCTTTGGCCTACTATGCTTTCTGTTGGAGCCTGTAAAGCGAGATTGTACTTAGCAGAAGGAAATTTAGATAGTGCGATCGCTTGGGCGGAGAAAAGTAATTTGAGTGTCGAGAGTGAACTACACTACAGTGCAACAGAACAGTATCCCAGATGTTCCGAACTTGATTATTTAACATATGCCAGAGTACTGCTAGCTTACGGTAAACAGCACTCATCGCCATCTCATTTACAAGATGCCTTACACTTGCTCAAGCGATTATCTAAATTTGCTCAAACAGGTGGAAGAACTATCCGCGTCATGGAAACGTTGCTATTACAGGCGTTAGTTTTCCAAGCGCAAGGAGATAAAGCGCAATCCCTGAATTTGTTAACTCAAGCCCTGAATATTCCTCGCCAAGGCAATTACATTCGTTTGTTTTTGGATGAAGGAAACCCAATGAAAGAGTTATTACAACGGGCTGTTTCCCAGAATATTCATTCTCATGAAGTGAATCGCTTGCTAGCTGTATTTGGTTCTGTTGAGCAGAAAAAATCAGCTGCCATTTCAGCGTTGATTGAGCCATTAACTGAGCGAGAATTGGAAGTTTTGCATTATCTTGCAACTGGGATGTCAAATCAGGCGATCGCAGATCAATTATTTGTTAGTCTCGCAGCTGTAAAATGGCACGCCCGCAATATCTACGGCAAGTTGGAAGTGAGTAATCGCACTCAAGCGGTAGCAAAAGCTAGAGAATTGGGGGTTTTATCTTAATAACTCAAACTGGGTAATGGGTAATTGGTAATTGGTAATTGGTAATGGGGATTTTCTTACCTCATCTCCCCAATCCCCCAGCTTGACTTAGTGATGGAATATTTATTCAGTTAGAAGTCCCTAGGAAAATTAATTGATAACAAAACCAAAAAACTAGTGACTCAACAAAAAAACGGAACAATAATTTTGGAGGGGGTTTGGGGGACGCAACCGTCACCCAATCGGGGGTTTGGGGGATTCTCCCCCAATTCTTCTGGCTTTTTTAATAAGTGACAAATCAATCGCAACCCAAGTGTATCGCCTTAAGACCTATCCTTTTGGCTAGTGAAATAATTACAACACGCTTGTTAAGCTGAGGGATCTGGGGAGGTTGGGGAATCACACAACTTAATTCCCCCTATGCAGTTTATGGACAAGCAAATCGTTCATCTATTCGTTTTTAATACCCTTGCTGATTGGGAAACTGGTTTTACCGTTGCAGGAATCAACAACCCGTCATCTCAAAAACATCCTGGACGCTATCGCATTCAAACCGTTGGCATAAATGCTGAACCTGTCACAACGATTGGCGGTGTGACAATTCTCCCCGATATCACCCTTGAGGAATTGAACTCAAGCGCCATGCTGATTCTGCCAGGAGGTGAGGCATGGGATGCAGGCGAGAATACCGAAATTCTGGAGCCAGCAAAAGAGTTTTTGGCAGCAGGTATCCCGATTGCGGCGATTTGTGGCGCAACTGCAGGGTTAGCGCGTGCTGGCATTTTGGATGATAAACCACACACCAGTAACGCCGCAGAGTATTTGCAATCAACAAACTATCAGGGAGCAGCCTTTTATCAAAATCAACCAGTGGTGACGGCTGGTAATGTGATTACTGCCAACTCAACCGCCCCCCTGGAGTTTGCTTATCACATATTTAAAAAGCTTGAGCTTTACGATGAGCCAATTCTCGAAGCCTGGTATGGACTTTTTAAGACAGGTGATGCTTCTTATTATTCCACCTTAGAAAAACTGACAAGCTCTTAGTTGGAGGATAATCAAATGAAAGCAATTGTATATGAACATTTCCAAGCAGAACTTGATAGAGCAAAAATAGCCATTGCAGAGCAAGACTTTGAAACCGCATGGATAGCCCTACAACGCGCTCACATTCTTGGGCAACAAGATGCGATCGCTCATACGATTGCCCATTGGAATATGCTGAAACTTGCCTGGAGACAGAGAGATTCTCAGGAGATTATTGGACAATTAATATCAACAGTTTCGGCATTTCCTTTAACACTTTTGTATGGCAAAAACAGATACCTCAGAGGTGGTAAAGCCAATGTTAAGGACTCAGAAAAAATGTCTGTTCCTCCAGATATTCAACAACTCCTGAATCAGTAATTACGAATTACGAATTACGAACTAAGAATTACGAATTATCAAAAACTATCCTTTCAACTATCCATTCGGTGAGGGGTGAATTTGCACTTCTGAGCGACTGTGAAAGTACAGTCATGCATCAAGGAGTGTCACGATGGAATGGACGATTGGATGGTGGCAAATTTCAGTTCAACGCGTTTATCCCAGTAACGCACAACTGTCTCAAACCTATAATCAAGCTGCTTCTTGGTGGCATCAACATCTTCAGCTTTTGGGTTATAGCCATGCTTATAGAGAATTATGGCGATCGCTCAAAAACTCCAATATCCTGCCTCAAAATCAAGATAAAGTCAGCATTTGTGATTGCGGTATTGGTACAGCAGCTTTCAGTCTGGCATTTGCTCAAATCATTAACCCCAATGCCCATATCACCGGAGTAGATATTTCATCCGAGATGCTGAATAAAGCACATCAAAAATTATCTCAGGTAAATGTTGCTCATCGAATTTGTCAGAGTGATTTAAATGCTCTGCCATTTGCAGATCATACTTTTGATGCTGTTATTTGTGCCCACACTTTAGAACACTTGCCAAATCCAGAACAAGGATTACGAGAAATAGTCAGAGTCCTGCGTCCCGGCGCACCATTGATTTTGGTAGTGACTCAGTCTGGACTATTAGGTTGGTTAATTCAGTCGTATTGGGGAAATCGATGTTTCAACCAGGAAGAACTATCAAAACTTATACATGAAGTCGGGCTAACTCAGCTGCAATTTGTACCTTTTACCCTTGGTCTGGCTCGCTTCACCAGCATTGCTTGTATTGGCTTTAAGAGGTAACAATGTTTCTTAAAATTTGGCGTTTAATTACACTCATTATCGTCGCGCTATTTATGGGTTTAGAGTTTGCCCATGCTTTAGAACTGCCTCCCAAAATGCAGTACGATGGAGCGCTATATGTGACGATTCAGAATAGTCTGTACGGTTATTTTGGTGCGCCAGGGCCAGGGGCCTTCATTACTGTGGGTGCAGTGCTGTGTGTGATCGCACTTACAATTCTGGTACGAAAACACCGCGTTGCTTTTTGGTGGACATTGGCAGGTACGCTATGTTTAGCGATCGCTTTTCCTTTAATCTATTTCCTCCGGATTGAGCCTGTGAATGTTGTAATTGAACAGGCTAATGCAACCTCACTACCAACCAATTGGCAACAGCTAAGAAATCAATGGGAATATGCCCACGCTACAAACTTTATTTGCAGTTTAGCTGGCTTTAGTGCATTGCTGATTTCTGTACTAGTTGATGTTCCTCAAAGGACTTCTAAATAAAAAAATATTCTATCGCTGTGTAGCAGGGGGAGATGAGGGAGATAAGGAAGATGAGGAAGATGAGGGAGCAGGAGAGAAATATCATTACTCATTACTCATTACCCATTACCCATTCCCCCTTCCCAATTTCTTCGTTCCACTAGCTCCTTCTAATGCTAGAAATTGGTAAGGAGCATGAAAGGGGTAAACGAACTATGAATGCACAGGGGTCGCAAGCAGAAACAATGCATCCGCGTGATTGGTCATGGCCGTTTTGGTTGACTGTACCTCTTTACCCCTACAGCAAACGGCGGACGGTTTGCACTGAAGTAGTTAAAGATACTATCTGGACATTTGACCAATTACACGGCATTCTCTACACTATCGTGCCGATTCGGATGACTGTGGTGAAACTGAAAGCAGGCGGTCTATTGGTTTATGCACCAGTTGCACCCACAACTGAATGTATCCGTTTAATTAACGAGTTAGTATCAAAGTATGGTGATGTTAAATACATTATTCTGCCTACAAGTTCTGGTTTAGAACATAAGGTTTTTGTTGGCCCCTTTGCCCGACGCTTTCCCAAAGCGCAAGTGTTTGTGGCACCGCACCAATGGAGTTTTCCCTTAAACTTGCCTTTGAGTTGGCTAGGTTTTCCCCAAAGTCGCACCCAAGAAATCCCTGAAGACAAGAGCCAAGTACCCTTTGCTGATGAATTTGACTATGCGGTATTAGATATTAATTTAGGGCGGGGATCGTTTGGAGAAGTTGCAGTATTTCACAAGCGATCGCATACTCTATTGCTGACTGATACCATACTCTCTATACCAGAAGAACCACCTGCGATCGCGCAAATCAATCCCTATCCCTTATTATTTCATGCTAGAGACAACGGACAAGAAGCGATCGTAGATACTCCAGCTAATCGCCGCAAGGGATGGCAACGCATTTCATTATTTGCCATATACTTCCGCCCCAGCGCGCTAGAAATAGCGGAAATGGGCGATATGTTGCGTGATAGTTTTACAGCAGCAGAAAGGTCAAAAAAGGCTTATTTTGGTTTATTTCCCTTCCGTTGGCAAGAAAATTGGCAGCAGTCATTTACCGCATTGCGAGGTAATGGCCGGCCATTTGTCGCTCCAATTCTGCAAACCCTGATTCTTCCCCAAGGGCCAAAACAAGTCCTCGACTGGGCAGACAAAGTTGCTAGTTGGGATTTTCACCAAATTATTAGCTGTCATTTTGACTCCCCAATTAAAACCACTCCGCATCAATTTAGGCAAGCCTTCGCCTTTTTAGAGAAGAATCCATCTGTCAGCCATTCTCTACCAAAAGAAGATTTGCAATTCATCACTGGACTGGAGGCTGATTTACTCAAGCGCGGTATCGCCACCCCACCGAAGGAGAGAGTTTGAAATCGCAAGCAATACCACTAATTTTCTAACATTTGCTGTTTTATTTGTTTTGCTGCTAGAGTATATCCACCATCAGCAGCATCAACTAAATGTACTTCTTGATTACCTATCAAGCAAGTAACTAGAGCGCGGTTAGAGATATGTAATCCAAAATATATTTTACCTTCTTGTTGTAATTTCTGGAGATATATTTGAAATATTTCTCTTTTTTCTGTATGGCAAGATATTGTCATTTTTAGCGAACCATCAAACTTTTTATACTCGGAAGATTTAATTAAGTTTTTCTTACCTTTAAAAAAAATAAGTAATATTTTATTATGTATTTGTTCGATAATAATTTTTATTTTAAAAATTAATTTTGCTATCTGAATATTAAAACTATTTTTGGTTGCTAAATTTAATCTCATTAAAACTTGGCCTCTATCTGTCCGGATATCGGCTAATCTAAATTTCGATTTAGATGCAGATAGTGGATGGCATTCTTCAAGTGATCCAAAAATATATTCCATCTTAGATAGTATTTCTTGATAAATATGTCTTTGGCTTTGAAAATCATCACCTTTAGCTTTAATAATTAGCGATAAAATTTCGTCTTTGTGGCTGAAAAAATCCTCGAAAGGACAAGCAAATCCAGAGTAATCAGCTTTTTTATGGATTTGATAATTATCGGGAATCAAATAATTAGCACTTTCTTGATGATTTTTGACTAGATATTCTGCATAATCAATACCGTTACCAATAGCTATCATCTGTAAATATTTAGGTGAAATTTGATATTTTCCTATTTTTAGCCTGTAGCCAGATTCATAAATCTTTCTGAGTGGCACACATCCAACTCTTAGCTTAAGATTAAAAATCTCTTGCACTAATTTACAAGTATCAGATAAAACACTTTCTACATCAGAAATTATTATTTTTGGTATCAACAAAGTAATCCCATCACCGCCAAATATAAATGGTAATTGTTGATGTGGATTGAGATTGATTACTGCAACGAGTGAAAGAGCGCTAGCCATGTTTACATACTTGTATTCTCCTTTTTCTATTGCTTTTGTAGAATTAACTACATCTGTAATTACAAGATACCAATCTTCGGGCGCATCTAAATAAAGATCTAAATTAGTAAAGTCTTTGAAGTTGTTAAACGTAGTTAATTGTTCATAAAAATACAAATTTGACATATAAACTTATCCTAAGATACTTTCCTTCCCTTTTGTTCTGCATTCTTTCTACTGCTTTATGTTACCCAAATAGGTTGAATGATGAACATCAATGAAAAAAACTAAGTAATAGCTAAACAACCACAAATATTGTTAAATTTTAAATAGAGTAATTGCCAGGGTACGAACATAATTATCAGCGATCGCATTGCAACGATGAGGAACAAGATTTACAAGCTTTGCAATCGTCCAGATGGCTCTGTTTTGAGTAATCTAATCGGCATTTAAGTTACATTATTTGGGCAAAGTTAAACAATTGATAATTTTATCAACTATTTTTGAGATTCTAAAAAACTTACCCTTGAAAGGACTTCAATGAATACAGTTAGTTTGCTTTTGCCAAGAACTATAGGGGGTAACATTGGCTGTATTAGCTGTGAGAATTACCTCGCCTTTGGGGGTAATTGCCCAGCCTGTAGCTTCGACAATTTTTGCGGGTGCAGATTTAGGATAATTTTGACTCACAGTTGCGCCAGTAGCGGTGTCAGCAACTCTATCAACAGCAATCCAATCGGCTAGCACAGCATCACTATTCAGGGTTTCTGTGGGGCTGGAAGGGATACCACCACGGCCAGTCACAGTAAAGCTGCTTTGATTATTGCCTGCAATGACTCGACAAGTTTGATCGAGTGTGAGTTTTACTGGTTGGGTGGGCAAATTTACTAAGCCCTTATTGGGGTCAATACCAGGTGTGTCTATATTTACTATGCCGCTTAAATTGGGGTTTGTCTGGGAAATAGCTGTGATGTCGTTACTTAGTAGCAGTTGGGGGTTAAGTTTTGTTGGGTCATTGGTGTTGAGTAACCTGACTAAATCCTCCCGGCTTAACTGTTCTATCCCAAAAATGCCAAAAGCGTTGATTTGAACTTTACCACCAGAGCCAGTAAAGGCATTGGCTGTGATATCGCTATTTTCTTCAGGAACACCAACAATAAAGCCATTAGAGGTATTAACTGTGATATTGCCACCATTACCACCACCACCAGTTGTCCCTGCTGTGGTAGAAATTTGACTATTATTGCGTAACAACAGTAAGTTTTGGACTTGTAGAATTAAGTCTCCACCATTACCAGATACTGTTTCAGCAACTATTTTGCTTTGTCTATCCAAACGAACTTCACGGGCATTAACTGCTAATTGTCCGGCATTACCGGAACCTAAAGCTTCTACAGTAGCTCTCGCTCGATCCTGTACAATTAACCTGTCTGTAGTCACAAATAATGAACCCGCCTCACCACTACCTCGGCTACGCGCAAATAAGCCACTGGGGTCTTTATCAACTGGCGTTGTACCACTCAGTTCTATTAACTCAGAAGCGCGTACTGTCAAATTGCCACCATTACCCCGGCTATTGACGTTTGTACCAGATGTTACTACTCCTCCACCTCGAGTAATTAATTGCTTGGTGTCAATTATTAAGGAACCTGCGTTTCCTACATCGAGCGTTTGAGTAAATAAGCCACTAGGGAAATCTAAAAAAGACGCGCCTTTAACATCAATTAAATCGGCAGTTACTTTCAAGGTTCCGCCATTACCTCTACCTCGCCTAGCACTAGTTGCAATGTTTGCGCCACCTTCAACAATTAATTTTCCGGTTTCTATAGTTAAAGGGCCAGCTACGCCATCTCCAAAAGTTTGAGTAAACAAACCACTAGGAAAACCGTTAAAAGGTTTTCCTTGGGGAATAGTACCGCTAACTTGCACAAAGTCGGTAGCTTTAATTGTTAGACTTCCACCTGCGCCTGTTGAACCTGGAGTAGTAGCAGCTTTGATTTGCGAACCATCTTGCAGAATTAACTGTTCTGCTTGTACAGAGATACCTCGACCATTTTCGCTACCTGTTGTTTCTGCTTGGATGATAGAACCATCGCTAATTTTTATTTGCTTACCTTGCAACTGGATATAACCACTACCTAAACCATCAGCTAAGACAACAGCGAGATTATTCAATGAAATATTTGCAGGGGTGACGTTACTAGGAAAGCTTAAAGCTTGGGTGTTGCTATCCAGGTTAATTCCTACTGTTCCACTTCCTAATATTCCACCGACAGCTATTTGTCCGCTAAGGGATTGGAGTGTTCTGCGAGTGTCTACTAAGGTACCGTTACCGCTGAGGTTAATATTGCCACCGACTAAGGCTAAAGTTTTACCTGTTGGAACTTCTAGCGCACCGAATTGATTGATATCTTTCCCTGGTTGATCGAATTGCAAACCAATGGGTGTACTGATTGTCAGTAAAGGTTTTGTTTGGGGCGCAGTGGCACTAAAAACACTACCATCGGCAAAGTTGATACTGTTGGCTGTACTCGCCACAAATGAACCACCTACATTGAGGGTGGCATTTGCGCCAAAAAAGATGCCATTGGGATTAATTAAAAATAAGTTGGCGTTAGAACCAGCAGTAGCTAGCCTACCTAAAATTTCTGAGCGATTATTACCTGTAACGCGCACTAAAATATTCTGTAGATTAGCGCTAGGACTTAAAAAAACTGCTGAACGCCCTTCGCTAATGTTAAATTCTAAAAAACTGTGAAAGAGATTATTACCACGAGTCGCTCCGCCTGCGATCGCTTCCGTAGGATTACCTTGGTAGTTTTGTATAACTTGAGAACTTTCATTGCCTAGTAGGTTATCAGGAGCGATCGCACTTTGGGCGAATACAGTATTTGTCATCGCCAAGCTAATGCCAAAGCTGAATCCGCCAACCCTTACTAAACCTAATTGCCAAAAACAATTTTTGCTACTTTGAGCCATCTCAAGATTTGCCTCTGCTCTATAACTACCAACGAAAACGCCATGAATAGCGCCTGCAATGGCATCGTGTATAAATTTATCTCTAATTAGAGATGCAAAATTTTTTAGAGGTGTTACTCCTAACATCTCTACCCATTAAAAAAGATAATCAATGGCAAATTGGCATTATACCAATTAGTAATTCCTCATACTCATAAAAATGAAATAGGGACGCACATCTGTACGCCCCCAATAGTGGTTTGGAAACAATTGCAAATTTAATTACCAGACTTAGTTACGGTAGTTATCCAGTTAGAAGTCGTTTTGGTAAAACTGTAACCTTGCTACACCCAGAGATTGACCTTCTGTACTTTGATCTACGGGAGCAGCCTTGACATTAAACAAGTAAAATCCTTCGTAAGCAGGATTACGATATGGTTTGAGAGCAATGGTGACGGTTTGACCAGGTGGTAGAGGCTGTGCAAATTGGATTGTCACAGTATTATCTTGATTGGGGTTACTGGCGATCGCAACTGGCAGATTTTCTCCAGCGCGATTGCTGGTTCCCACAAAGGCGCTACTTTGTTGAGCATCAAACTCAATATTTTCGCCACCTTGAATCTGTGTCAGTGTCACCTGTTGTAAGGGTTTGGTTGCAGAAGCGGGTACAGCGACAGTGAAATAATAGGTTGCTGTCGAGACATTGGTTTGGTTGTATGTAGTTCTAGCACTCAGAGGTGCTGAAACATCAGTATTAGCAGCATAAGTTTTGGAAATCGGCAGCAAACAGAGTCCAAAACTGAGAGCTAAGACAGCTTTAGATAATCTAGAAATATTCTTCATGACAGTTACGGGATGGATACGGATGGATACGGATGGATAGTTAAACTAGGCTTTAAAATGAGCAAACCAATTGCAAAAGCATCCTCAAGTTATAGCCAATTTATGACTATAAGCTGATGTCACATTTGCTGATTTGCCATAAGTAAGTAGACGAAGAAACTATGCCAGCGTCATATATCTGGCGGTTTCTCATCATATCGAAGACTTCATCTTCCTCAGCCTAATTTTCGGAACATGGCAAATATATTCTGGCTTAATTATTGAGATTTTTACAAGTAAAATATATCAATAACTAAATATTTTTTTTGCTTTACAAACACCCATAATCCCATGTGATTTAGAGCGTTTTTATGGCTTTCAAAATATAGGCTGTAATCCAAGTGAAGATGTTTTAATCCAGCATAGAAGAGAGGTTTTCATGCTTTATCCCTGTAATTTATCTCATGAACTTCTAGCTTTAAATTGTTCAGTTCGATGTTTTATTGGTTATATTTACAAGATAAAACCAGGTAAATAATTGAATCAAATATTCTTTCTTGTTAAAAGGATAAATAAAAATTATCGATATCAATATTGTGATGCAGAAGCAGCTAAAAATATTAAATTTAATATCTGTGTCATTCGAGTAGGAGGCATTACACTGTAGCTAACGCACATCACCATTTATAATATTAAAAAATTAAATCGAATTCCAACAGGACTTACGCAACTGGTACACTAATCTTCTGGTTTAAGAGTCAACAGTCAAGGGTCAAGGGTCAAAAATTCAAGTTTTTTGGACTTTTGATTCTTGACTCTGGACAGCCTCAACGAAAAAAATGTGACACTTGCGTAAGTCCTATCCAATATTTATGTTGGAAGCAGCTTAAGTAATACCAATTCTTTAAAATTAAGTTACATATAGGGAGCAAGGTAATACTATCTGTAAACAAACATTAAAGGCATGGTATTACAATTACTAATCACAAATTATCAGGACTTACGCAACTGGCACAGTGATCCTCTGGCATAAGAGTCAAGAGTCAAGGGGAGCCAGCGCCGTGGGCGGGTTTCCCGACTTGTTCGCGTAGCGTCTCCGACAGGAGAGGCGACTGGCGTTCAAAAATGGAGGTTTTTTGGACTCTTGACATTTGACCCCGGGCAAACCTAAACTAAAAAAATATGACACTTGCGTAAGTCTTAATTATAATTTTGTACTAATTTGCTTCAGAACATGAATGTTCAGATCTAACTTATTTCCTAACCATAAAGAATGGTCTGTATGATCTGCGACATCATCACCAGTTAAAGGGTGAACCAAAATATCTAACCCTTCACGATGAAGCATTAACCAAGGAACAACCTTAGCAAACTGATCTGGAGCGAATGCTACTTGATACATTGATTGAGGATGTGGGCCGATAGGCTTTTCATGCCAACGTCCCAATTGAACATCAAAATTAGCGCCTAATCCTTCCCTTACACGAGAAGCCGCCTCACGAGTTGCAATATCAAAGTAAACATGAGCGTGAAACCCTGTAATACCAACATTATTTTCTGTCATAGCTCTTAACTCCACTTAGGACTACCAAAATTATCTCTTTGCTTTGTCGGCAGAGGAAGTATAGGGAGGTGAGGGAGATGAAATAATTTTTATTGCCAAGCATATAAATGAGACTGGTCTTTTTACTCAGCACTCACGAGCCAGGATCATAAAACTTAACTTTCCGCAAAAACTGAATTTTGCTACGTTCTGTAGGTTTTGATAACAGAACTAAGCGACTAAAAATACAGAGAATAAAAATAAATATTACATTCGTCAGAAGAAAAGGCGAAAAAAAGATATTGTCTTTAATGATTAATAATCAGGTTATAAATCAGCTTGCAGTTCGGGAAAAATTACCCGAAAACCTTCTCAGCAGTACTCCAGTCACTCTAGAGTTTTGCGGAAAAGATATATAAATATTTTAAAAATATTCTTAAAATTTTATGGGCATTTTTATATACAAGTGCCCTACTTTAACTAGTTACTAGTACTTATGTAGATGAAAACATCCAGGCATCTGCTGATTTATTCACCAACTTCTTATGATATTTGATGCAATGAGGTTGATACAGGTTGCTTTGCAACGCTACATCTTGGAGATGGAGCCAGAACTTGGAGCCGGGCCGATTGTGCTGATAGATAACATTGCTATGGCTGAAGAACTCGGTGGCCCCAACAATCAATTGAATGGCCATGTAGTGATGAGTCTAGTAAATCTCCAAGAGGAGACTACTTTGAAAAATTCTTCTTACTATCGGTTGGAAAACAATCGCACAATCTATCAAAACCCACCGATTCACCTCAACCTGTTCATCCTTTTTTCCGCACTACATAATAAGTACGATACAGCCCTCAGACTCTTGTCGCGGGTAGTGGAGTTTTTTCAATCGCAAACCGAAATCTCGTTTAAAGCTACACCTGGAACTGGTATTGGTTCACGCGATATCAGGATAGTACCAGACCTTTATTCCCTCTCCTTTGAGCAACTTAATCATCTCTGGGGGTCTTTAGGTGGCAAACAAGTACCTTTTGTTCTCTATCGTGCCCGTTTAGTAGCCGTAGAAGCGCAAAAACGCCAGGCGGAAAGTGAAGTCATTACTGGAATCTCTATCAATGAGTGAGGGGAGAAGTAGCGATGAATCTATACAAAAGGCTCCTCAATTTAGAACTCTGGCATGACTATTATTTAGGTCAACCTGAGCCGCCAGAGTCTCTACCAAGCAATTATGACATCTCTGGTACGTTGGCTGTAGTTCCGACTCTAGAGTGTTTGCGATCGCTTCGCAATCTGCGTTGGGTTTTTCGTCCCCAGCCTTGCGGTGGAAGCATCTTTGCTCAGGTAGTGGAGGTGTCGCCTAATGTATTTAAGACGCTGCTGAAAATTGATCGACCATTAAGGCTGACATTTTGGCTAGTAGTGCGCGATCGCTATTTTGCCAATTTCACAAATCTACCCCTGACTACAACTCGCCAGCAAATTTACTATTTCTCCAACGTTTCTGGCAATCAAGGACAAGCTTTATTTCTGACGCAACCTTTATCGGCCTACACAGCTAACAGTGAATACAGTGTAGGACAATTAGTTAGCTACGCAGGTAAAACCCTGGAAGCCTTGCGCTACCAAGCCTCTGCCAGTGCTATTCCTAATGATAGTGATTGGCAAACCTTACCCAATACCCAGTATGTTTCTCAACTAGACTTGCTATCGCGTCAGAGGCTTGAGCGCACATATAGCATTAATAACGCCAATCCAGGCGATCGCTTTCGCTTCACTTTGGTAGATATAAATCAACAGGAAACTTACGCTAAGGAAGTCACGATTTCAGATCAGCATACTCCTGGTAATGATTTTGCCGTTAACTTAAATTTTGCGGGGCAAATTCCTGGACGCTATCGGCTGTTACTCAATGGTGCAGAAGTTGATGAGTTTGTACTTTTTGACCCCTTTGCGGGAAGGGATGCATTTGCCTTAGTTGAAATTGCTGTCAATTCCAATGTCGTACCCACAGCGTTTAACTTCTTACAACCCGACGTAGACAAAACCCTAATTCAACCCAAAACCTACGTTATTCGTTATAAAAATCGCTCAACTCGCTGGCGCTATCGCTACGAGAAACCGCATGGCTTTACTGCTGACAAATTACCTGATTTTGAATTAATAGATGCTAAAACTTATGCGACAAAAAGACCACTGGGTTTACGCCTGCAACCTGATAGTTTGCTTACAGACGGTAAAGATAATCCACTACCAGCACCAGGAGTAGCTTTAATTAAACCCGAAACTAAGCAACCATCTGGTCTCACCATTTATTCTGACATCCATTTGTAGAGTAAAAAACTATGCCAAGCACCTACAAAACTCCAGGGGTTTACATCGAGGAAATCTCCAAGTTACCCCCCTCTATAGCTGAAGTAGCAACTGCGATTCCCGCTTTTGTGGGATATACTCAACAAGCTATAATTGATGGTCGTGATTTATACGCCGAGCCTGTCGCCGACCCTACCGCCGACACTGCGATCGCAGTCAAACGCATTACTTCGCTGTTGGAATACGAACAATACTTTGGTAAGACCGAGCCAGAAACCGGGATTACGGTCACCATTGTAGAACAAGTTGATGACAAAAATCCTCCCAATGCCACTGATCGCACAGTCACAGGTAGCATCAGCCAACCTTCGCCGCATAATATGTACTATGCTCTCCAGGCATTCTTTAAAAATGGTGGCGGGCCTTGCTATATCGTTTCTGTAGGCAGTGTAAAGGCAGCTAAAGGTGTAATTTTAGATAGGTTTTTACAGGCAGGTATTGAAGAAGTAGCGAAAGAAGATGAAGTGACTTTGTTTGTCTTCCCAGAATCACAAGCCCTCTATACTTTAGCTCAAGACAATAGAGTCGGTGTTTTTGGTGATGCTCTCAATCAATGTGGGTTACTGCAAGACCGATTTGTAATTATGGATCTGCAATTACCCGACCCTCAACAGACTATCAACGATGCAGCCAATAAGTTTCGCGAACTGAGTTTATCTTTGAATAACCTCAAGTATGGGGCTGTGTATGCACCCAATGTTGAGACTATTTTCAATTATGAGTATGACCCTGCGTCTGTTAGCATCATCCATCAGCAAATAAGGCCTGATAAAACTCAGACTCCTGGCCCCTTTAATGATCAAAAGATGTCTAATTTGGCACCGAGTCAAACAGACAAGAATGTAGGCAATGCCATTTTGTTTAACTTAGCCAAAGCTGCTGTAGAAGCAATTCCCCTCGTACTTCCTCCTAGTCCTCTTGTGGCGGGTCAATATGCCACAGTTGATAATACTCGCGGTGTGTTCAAGGCTCCAGCTAATGTGGCTCTCAGTTCAGTCATTAAACCCACCATCAAAATTACCAGCGCGCAACAAGAGGATCTTAACGTCCATCCGACTGGTAAATCTATCAATGCGATTCGTGCCTTTACTGGTAAAGGAACCTTGATTTGGGGCGCGAGGACTCTAGCCGGAAATGATAACGAATGGCGTTATGTGCCAGTACGCCGCTTCTTTAATATGGCCGAAGAATCGATTAAAAAAGCCACCGAGGGATTTGTCTTTGAGCCTAACGATGCCAACACCTGGGTGAAAGTGCGCGCCATGATAGAAAACTTCCTCATCTTGCAATGGCGCGCTGGCGCACTAGCGGGCGCTAAACCCGAACAAGCTTTCTTTGTAAAAGTAGGACTCAATGAAACCATGACTGCACTCGATATTCTCGAAGGTCGGATGATTATTGAGATTGGTATGGCAGTAGTACGTCCTGCGGAATTCATCATCTTGAAGTTCTCCCACAAGATGCAAGAGAGTTAATATCTGCGATCGCTAATTCCTCAATCATCAAATTAACCCATCAATCTCAACAGTTATGACTGATAATGCTTATCCTTTACCCAAATTTCATTTCCAGGTAGAGTGGGGTGGTTCTCGCCTAGGATTCACCGAAGTTTCTGGTTTGAATGTAGAAACGGACATGATCGAATACCGCGAAGGCAATATGCCCGAATATCACAAACTCAATATGCCCGGAATGCAGAAATTGAGCAAAATCACCATGAAGCGCGGCACATTCAAGAAAGACAACGATTTCTATAAATGGTGGAATACAGTAGCCCTCAACACCATTGAACGCCGCGATTTAACTATCAGCTTGCTCAATGAAAAACATGAGCCAGTCGTCGTCTGGCAAGTCAAACACGCCTGGCCTACCAAAGTTCAATCTAGCGATTTGAAAGGCGATAGTAACGAAGTCGCAATTGAAACTATTGAAATTGCCCACGAAGGTTTAACAATTCAAAATGGATAGTTAATGGTGTTGTTTGTTGACGGTTGACGGTTGACTGTTGACAAACTATGCAATAAATATCATCAACAAATACAAACCCTCAAACCCAGATGATGTAAAAGTTCTGTAATTACGAATTACGAATTACGAATTACGAATTACGAATTGGTAACAGTTATGGTGTCTGCTTATCCCCCAGTAGGTTTCTTTTTTGATGTAGTTTTTCAGGGTGAAAACCTGGATAAAGAAGCAGTAGAAACTCGCTTTCAGAGTGTGGCCGGTCTGAGTGTAGATATGCAGACTGAAACTCTCAAAGAAGGCGGTGAAAATCGCTTTGAGCATATCCTACCAGTGCGGACTAAATATAGTCCCCTGGTACTGAAACGGGGCTTAGTTAAAGATTCAAAGATGGTGAAGTGGTGTATGGATGCTATTCTCAACTTTGAAATTCGCCCGATGAATTTGTTAGTACGGTTGCTACATCTGAAGCGTTCTAATCCTAGCCAACCTCAGGCAGATATTGAACCCTTGATGACCTGGAAAGTTATTAATGCTTGGCCTAAAAAGTGGTCAATTTCCGAATTTAACGCCGAGCAGAACTCAATTGCAATTGAATCTTTGGAGTTAAATTATAGCTACTTTGAGCCACTGACTTAGGGCATTGGGCATTGGGCATTGGGCATGGGAAGATTGATTTTTATTGTTTCTTGGAAGTGCAGATCATGAAGTCTCTTGCATAATTTTTTTGTTTCACGCAAAGACTTAGAGACGCAAAGGATAAGGTGAAAAGCAGGACTTTGAAGAGAAGTCTAGTTAACAAATTTGGAGGGTAATATTGATGCCAATAGAGATTAGAGAACTGGTGATCAAAACCTCAATTAATGATGGGGAAGCAGGTCAAAATAAAACTTCTGGAACACAAGGGAAGAATGGCGCTAATGACCAAGATGCCATTATTGCAGCCTGTGTAGAACAAGTACTAGCTATCCTCAAAGAAAAATCAGAGCGCTAATCTATAGTAAAAAAGTGAAACAATATGAATTCATAGCGCTTGAATTTTGAATTTTGAATTTTGAATTCGGAGCAAAGCGACGTGACAGGTGAACTCACAAAAATTAAAATCTTGGTCTACCAGAACAAGCAAATGAATAAGAAAGTTGGAGAATTTGACCTCCCTATAAATCCGGAGCAGTTTTCTCAAGCTTTTAAAGTGGAATACGATTTATCCCAAGCTCAAGGCTCGCAAGGGAATGATCCAAAATTTAAATTTACGCGTCCTGAAGAAATGAAGCTTGATTTTACTTTTGATGGTACAAATGTTGTACCCATCAAAGGTAAACCTAATCAGTTTCATAAGAATGTCGCGCAACAAGTGCAGGATTTTCTGAATGCGGTCTACACAATGGATGGTGGAACCCACAAACCTAACTTTCTGCGCTTGTTGTGGGGTAACTTTTCTTTTGGGAATAAAAACGGCTTTGATTGCATTCTCAAAGATTTACAAATTAACTACACCCTATTTTCCCCTGATGGACAGCCATTGCGGGCTAGGCTTAGTGCTAACTTTGTTAACTACATCGAGCAAGAACGTCGGCTAAGAGAAGAAGGGAGACAATCACCTGATGTCACCCATCAACGCAAAGTCACAGCTGGCAAAACCTTACCTTTAATGACCTATGACATTTACGGTGACCCAACTTATTACCTGCAAATTGCCAAGGTGAATGGTCTGATTAATTTTCGCCGTTTAGCTACTAACACCGATTTGAGATTTCCACCGCTTGAGAAAACCGAATCATGAGCGATCTCATTGTTCCTAAAAATGCGATTTATGAGGTTAGTACTTACAAGTTGCTTGCTAATGGTAAGGACATCACCAACGATTATGCGCTGTTGTCCCTAACAATTAACTTAGTGGTGAATCGAGTACCAACAGTGCGGTTGATACTGCGAGATGGTGACCCTGCGGCAGAAACTTTTGCTAGCAGTGAAGGGCCTGACCTAGTTCCAGGTAACGAAATCACAATTTCCCTGGGTTACGATGGCAACGATCGCCAGGTATTTAAAGGATTGATTGTCAAACAAGCTCTGAAAGTGGGTACTAATGGCGACTCAATGCTCATTCTTGATTGTAAAGCTGCTGCCACCAAATTGACCGTGGGTCGCCACAGTCGCTATTTTCAGGACATCAAGGATAGTGATGCGATCGCACAAATTCTCGGTAACTACAGTATAGGAGGAGTAGAAGTTACCGACAGCAAAATAAAGCATCCGGAAATTGTCCAATACTACGCTACTGATTGGGATTTTATTCTGTCTCGCGCTGAAATGAACGGACAGATTGTTGTTGTAGAAAAGGACAAATTTAAGGTAAAATCGCCGAATACTAGCGGTAATCCCATTATTACCCTCACCTATGGCATCAATATCCTAGAGTTTGAAGCCGAAATGGACGCGCGATCGCAATATCCAGAGGTCAAGGCGCAAGCTTGGAGTTATGGCGATCAGGCGTTACTTCAGGCGGAAGGGAGGGAGCCTACAGTTAACAAACAGGGTAACCTCTCAGGTAAACAGTTGGGTAATGCGATCGCGTTGAAAGCATTCCAACTCAGTCATAGCGGTCATTTACAAACCCAAGAACTGCAAGCATGGGCAGATGCTCAATTGCTCAAAAGCCGATTAGCGAAAATTCAAGGCAGGGTGAAGATTAAAGGCTATCCTGATGCTCAAATTGATGCCCTGATTGAGTTGAAAGGAATTGGTCAGCGTTTTAACGGATTAGCCTATGTGTCTGGCATTCGTCACGAAGTTATCGGTGGAGCTTGGTTTACTCATATACAGCTTGGTATGAATTCTCAGTGGTTTTACCAGGAAGCTGATATCGTGGATAGACCAGCATCAGGAATGCTCCCTGGTGTTCATGGCTTACAAATTGGTGTAGTAGTGCAGTTGCAGAACGACCCTAATGGTGAAGACCGGATTTTAGTCAAAGTGCCTACCCTCGATTCTCAGTCTCAGGGAATTTGGACTCGTATCGCTACTCTGGATGCTGGTAACAATCGCGGTTCCTTTTTTCGCCCAGAAATTGGTGACGAAGTAGTATTAGGCTTTCTGAACGACGATCCGCGCGATGCAATTGTCTTGGGAATGCTCAACAGCAAGGCAAAACCAGCGCCCTTACAAGCTTCCGATAACAATCACCAGAAAGGATTTTTCACGCGATCGCAAATCAAAGTTACCTTCGATGATGAAAAGAAATTCATCACTCTGGAAACCCCTGGTGGTAACAAAATTACCATCTCCGATGAGGATAAGGGAATTGCTTTAAAAGACCAAAACGGTAATACCTTGACTATGAATAATAGCGGTATCGTCATGAAAAGCCCCAAAGATATCACCATCGAAGCCACTGGTAAGTTAACACTTAAAGCCAGCCAAGATACGAGCATTGAGGGATTGAACGTCAATGTTAAAGCCAATGCTCAGTTTAAAGCCCAAGGTAATGCTGGTGCGGAAGTTTCTACAAGTGCGATCGCGATTCTTAAAGGTTCTTTAGTTCAGATTAATTAATTTTAGATTTTGGATTTTAAAAGTAACTAGATATGGGAAAACCAGCTGCGCGAATTACTGATATGCACGTTTGTCCGATGCAAACTCCAGGAGTACCCCCGATTCCTCATGTGGGTGGCCCTGTAATTGGCCCTGGACAACCGAATGTCTTAATCGGTGGATTACCTGCTGCTGTATTGGGTGATACTTGTACCTGCGTTGGGCCACCAGACGCTATTGTGATAGGTTCAACAACTGTGTTGATTGGGGGGAAACCTGCAGCGCGCTTGGGCGACACTACAGCACATGGCGGCTCGATTGTTTTGGGAAATTTTACTGTATTAATCGGAGGTTGAGATGGATGAAAACGATAATGCTTTTTTGGGCACAGGCTGGGGATTTCCGCCGCAATTTAATAAAATGTCTCGCAGTGTCAGGCTTGTCAGTGCTGAGGAAGATATTAACGAAAGTCTCAAAATTCTCCTGACAACTAGCTTGGGTGAACGGGTGATGCAGCCTACCTATGGCTGTAACCTAGAAGATTTACTGTTTGAGCCTCTGAGTCCAACTGTAGCTAGCAATATTAAAGAATTAGTCAGGATTGCTATTGTTTATCATGAGCCTCGCATTCGCTTAGAACGTTTGGATCTCAACCTTGATGATCAGTTACAAGGAGTCATCAATATCACAGTAGATTACATAATTATTACTACTAATTCTCGTTTCAATTTCGTTTATCCTTTCTATTTACAAGAAGGCGTTGGTTCGTTAGCAATTATTTAAGTAGGTAGTGCAAAGAAAGATAACTAATTAAGGCTGTCATTGGTCATTGGTGAGAGTTTCAAGCCTGTTTATATTTCGTAATCTAGTTTGGTTTATTTTTAACGACTTACTTAATTTGTAGAGAAAACAAGAAAATAATATAGAAATTTGCAATGTTAAATGTAAAATCCAAATAATTAATTACGAATTACGAATTATCATGAAAATCCGCCCAGAAAAACTTAAAAATCCACTAATTCGCGATGGGGTGAGCCAGCGTCAGCGTCAGGTTCCAGCTTTATCGCCTGATTTTGTGAAGGTGGATGAAAATGACTTGGGCGATTTTCTGGTATTTGCCTATCGTTTCAGTGAGCAGGTTATTTATTACAATGATGCAAATGAAGCTGATGGTAATTGGCAAACGTTTTTTAGTGGCAATACTCCTATACAAATTGCGCTGATTAGCAAAACTCGCCCGCAAAAAATCAAAGACCAATATAGCCAGCATTTGCGAGAGTTTCTTGCTAATTTATCTGGTGAAGGCGGGCAATCAAGTCAGAAATTTGAGAAGTTTGCCTGTTTATTAGCTACTTGGATTGAAATCCTTAATCAAATATATAATTGGTATATAAGTTTAGAATCTTATACACCTCTACAATCTGTAATTAGAGGATTGGTGAAAACTAATCTTCGCGAGCCTATATTGCGGATTTGGGCTTTTGAACAAGCTTATGTAGCTGCTACTAAACAAGTAGCAAAATCAGGTAATATTTATACAAAATTTAATGAAGAATTTGGGTTAAAGCTCACTACTCCAGTAGCCGATCGCACTCCTTTTAATGCAAATTCTGTACAAGTGCGAGAGGAACTAGACGCTGTATTTCAAATTTTATTTCAGAACTATTATCAAATTATTCAACAAGCACCGCAGTATTTAGAAAAGAGTCTGCAAGCTAGACAGGATCATCAACCTTATTTAGCTCTTTATTTGGCTTTTTTGGAGGTGATGAAACCCGCAAGAGATGACCTGAATTTGATGACGCAGCGACATCTCGACTTTTTTTATCGTCAAGTACTGCGCTTGCGCGATCGCCCAGCCCAACCAGACCACGCCCACCTCATTTTTGAACTGATTAAGTCTCAAACTGAATTTGCGCTACCTGCTGGGACTCAGTTTAAAGCTGGGAAAGATGCTACTGGCAAGGATTTATTCTACAGTCTTGATGCAGATATCGTTATTCACAAAGCCCAGATTACCAGCCTCAAAGGTTTATTTTTAGACTTACAAGCAGTCAAATCTGGTGAAAAACCTCCACGCAATCCTGGTTTGTACTCCTCCCCAGTGGCGAACTCGTTTGACGGTCAGGGGGGAGATTTTCCCAAGGAACAAACTATAAAAACCTGGCTTCCCTTTGGGAATGACAAACGCCAACCCACACAATTAGGTTTAGCGATCGCATCAGATGTTTTATTGTTGCAAGAAAGTGAACGGGTGATTCAGTTCACCTTTTCCCTCAGTGGTTTGGGGACAGTACTTCCAGAAAATAAGCTGCATGAAGTCTTTGAAGTTTATCTCAGTGGTGAAAAAGAGTGGATCAAAGCCGACATTTTAAAATCAGGCGCGTCTTTAACTGGAGGTGGTACAGAAAAAACTGGCTGGAATAATTCGGAGTTGTCTTTAGTAGTGGTACTAGCGGCTGAGATTGACCCCGTTTTACCTTACCTCCCAGACAAGCCGATTCCCTATAACCCTGATGTTCCTAACTTCCCCCTCAAACTCCAGCAAGCTACACCAGTAGCGCGCATAGAATTAAAAACTCAGGTTTTAGTGGATAATTTGCCAGCATATCATTATTTCCGTACTGCCAAGCTAGATCAGGTAACCATTACCACGCGGGTGGACAAAGTTCGCAATTTGGTTGTGCAAAATGACTTAGGTGTATTAGATGCTACTAAACCTTTTCAACCTTTTGGCCCCAGACCAGCAGTAGGGTCAAAATTTTATGTTGGGAGTCGAGAAATTTTTCTGAAAAATCTTTTGGATTTGCAAATCAATATTACATGGGAAAAATTACCCGCTTCTTTGAAAGACTATTATCGCGGCTACTACGTAAGCAATGATACAAATAAACCGGACTTTGACAATTTTTCTGCAAAATTAGAGCGTTTGACTAAACGCACTTGGTCAGGTGTCGGTTTGAAGAACCCTTACGGACTTTTTACGTCAGGCGATCGCCCTCTTGTTAACGCTTCCGCAACGCCACTACAGGGTGAAGAGATTGATAATTTCACCAGCTTTGACAATCAAACAACTGGTGGTTTTTTGAGTTTCAGCCTCAATCAAGACTTTTTGCATGAAGAGTTTGTGACAAAATATGCAATTCAGACCTTGGCTGCGGCTAAAGATTTTGGAGAAGAGAAATATGTTAACGAAGCGGTCTATGAACTAAAAGACAACAGCCTAAAGCGATGGCGACCAGATGTGATATTTACTAAAGGAGAGGTAGCACCAATTACCCTCAATCAACCTTACACACCGACGATTCAATCGCTTTATCTTAAATACACCGCAGTTGCGACAACCCAGGATTGTACAATCTTTCATCTTTACCCATTTGGCGGGTTTGAGCATTTGGAGGCGAAACAGCCAGACTTTTTACCAGAGTTTATTAATGAAGGGGAATTACTAATTGGGTTAGAGAACCTCGAACCACCGACAGCATTACCTTTACTCTTCCAAGTAGCGGAAGCCAGCGCTGATACAGCGTTAAAAAAAGCTGATGTGAAATGGTTCTATTTAAAAGATAATATTTGGGAATCTTTGAGCGATCGCATTGTCAGCGACAATACCAACGGTTTAATTGCCTCTGGTATCATCCATCTGGGGATTCCCGCAGATATTAGTAAAGCTAAAACTACAATTCTCGATCCCAATTTGTATTGGCTGAAGGTGACTGTACCAGCGCGCAGTGGTGCTATCTGTCAAATCTTCGGTGTCCACACCCAAGCTGCAAGGGTGAGTTTTACAGATGAAGGTAACGATCCCAACCATTTAGCCAATCCCTTACCTGCTGGTACTATTGCCAAACAGGTTAACCCCAACCCAGAAGTCAAAACCATAGAGCAGCTCTATGACTCCTTTGGTGGGAAGATTAAAGAGCAGCCAACAGATTTTTATATCCGTATTAGCGAACATCTGCGCCACAAAGGTCGGGCTGTTACCATCTTTGACTATGAAAGATTAGTACTAGAAAAGTTTCCCGAAATTTATAAAGTTCGCTGCATCAACCACGGAGAAGTTAATCTACAAAACGGCAAGTTACAGGAATTAACACCAGGCGCAGTAACTTTAGCTGTGATTCCCAACTTAGCATTGATGGGGATTACTAATGAATTAGAACCCAAAGTTAACATTAACCTGCTACAGCAAATTGAGAAATATCTGGCTAGTATTAGTTCTCCTTGGGCTGCAATACAGGTGGTAAATCCGGCCTACGAACATATTCAGGTGGAATTTCAGGTGAAATTTAAATCTCCCTATTCCGCCAACTTTGGCTACTATCGCCGCCAACTAGAACAAGCTATCACTTATTTTCTCGCCCCTTGGACAATGGATACTCAGGCGGAAATTCAGTTTGGCGGTAAACTCTACCGTTCAGCAATTGTCAACTTTATCGAAAAACAGGAATACATAGATTATGTTGTGGATTTTAAAATGCACCAAGACACCCAGCGAGATATCCGAGAAGCGATCGCCTCTACTGCGCGATCGGTTTTAACTTCAGTCTCGTTAAAAACTAGCGCTCAAAGTCACATTATTCAAGAATTTCAAGAAACAACAATTGTACCTAATCAAAAAATTGAGTCTGGTATTTTAGGTTATGAATCTTTAGAAGATTTGGAATTGTCGTGAATGTAAGGGAATAGGAAACAAAGATTTATAAAGTTACTTTTTGTCACAAATTAGGGTTTATAGATGTTAATTTTTTATGAAAATATTCATTTATGCATGATTTTGTATAAATCTTAAATAGCAGCTTGTTTTGTACCATTAATTTTGAGGTTCGTTAATTTCTACCAACACTACAATAAATTGCAGGATTATCACTTATGTTTACCGTATCGAACGATGCCAATATCTTAAGAAGCCGCAAAGAACTTAAAAGTTTATTCAAAAATAAAAGTCGCCTCTCAGAAGACCATTTTAAAGACTTGATCACCTCCATGCTCAACAAACATGATGATCAATTTCATGGATTGTGGCAGGAGGGCAGAACCTATCATAAAGGCGATGTCGTCTATTACCAAGGTGCACTTTGGGAAATGCAAGCAGAAACCGAAATTTGCGCCCATGAAGATGAAGCACCTGGCAAAGGTAACCAATGGAAATCACTGGTCAAAGAATTAGAAAAAAAAGTCAATCAGTTGCAACATGATTTAACAGAACTGAGTAAAGCATTTGCTGAATATCAAGAGCAAATGAAAATTCGGTTACACCAATTTCTCAGATATATTACATTGCTCACCTTGGGATTAGCAATTACCTTTGTTTGGTTATTTATTGGCTCTACTCATCATATTGTTACAGGGACGAATTGAGCAAAATTTGTCATGCTACTATCAAAATAACCAGAAGTGTTGTTGATGGTTGTTATCTTCCTCAAGCACTTAAACAGAATTAATTAAATCATTGCTTTTCTGTTGCCTATCTACATGAATAAATTTTGAATTGACTTTGTTCTTTTATATCCTGAACGCACCTGAATTCCATGCTGGAATACCTAAGTATCTCGAAAAGTCAGCCCCAATTTCCCGCATATTTGAATTTTCAAACCTTGCGGGATATCGGGATTCAACACTTACAAAGTTTGTCTGGAAAACTTTGGACAGATTATAATCTGCACGATCCAGGTGTAACTATACTAGAGGTACTATGCTATGCCATAACAGATTTAGGTTATCGCAATAACTTAGATATTCAAGATTTGTTGGCAAAGGCAAATCCACAGAGTAAAGAGAACAACTTTTTTACGGTTGATGAAATACTCACCTGTAATCCAGTTACAGAACTAGATTTATGTAAGCGTCTAATTGATATTCCTGGTGTGCGTAATGCCATGCTGGAAAAAGTCACAACCTATGAACCAGATATCTATGTAGACTTTGCTAAGAGTACTCTGCAATATACTCCACCAGGCGCACAGACAAAAGACACGGCTTTTCGCCTCAATCCCCGTGGGCTTTACACTGTTAATATTGACCTCGAACCTGAATATAGTAAAAACGCCTGTGGGCAACTTTATCGTTCTTGGGCCGATGTACTAGATAATGTCAACAGCGTTTTATGTAAATATCGCAACCTCTGCGAAGATATTTATGATGTGGTAATTTTGGATGAGGAAGAAATTGCTCTCTGTACCGATATCGAATTAGCAGCTAATGCCGATGCTGAGGATGTACTGGTAGATATTTACGTACAAGTACAGTCATTTCTTTCGCCTCATCTGCGATTTTATACTCTACAAGAATTACTAGATAAAGGCAAAAGTCCCACCGAAATCTTTGCTGGTAGACCTTCAGCCCTCCACGATCCAACTTACACTAAACCTTACGATAGTCATGGTTTTATCGATACCGACGAATTAGCAGCCTTGACTCCGCCAAAAATTCTGCATACTTCAGATTTATATCAAGAAATTCTCAAAGTTCCTGGTGTAGCGGCAATTGGTAAACTGAGTATCATCAGCTACATTAACGGTTTACCGCAATCACAGCACCCTTGGTATTTGCAACTTACTGAGAAACACCGTCCGGTGCTGGGGGTGAAATATTCAAAAGTTAGATTGTTTAAAGGTAATCTTCCCATTGAAGTGAATATGGCAGAGGTGCAACGCCGCTACTACGAACAACAAGCGGCACGTATCAAAGCTTTACGCGACAAAAGTGAACTAGATTTGATTGTACCGCAAGGCAGTTATTACGACTTAGCTGATCATTATTCCATCCAGCATGATTTTCCTTTAACCTACGGCATTAGTGAGGATGGCTTACCCGATACTGCTTCCACATTACGGAAAGCCCAAGCTAGGCAATTAAAAGGATATTTGGTATTTTTCGATCAGATATTGGCAAATTATTTAGTGCAACTTTCTCATATACGCGACCTCTTTTCTTGGGAAATAGATGCAGAGGAAGAACAAAAAGGCTATGCTAACCGCACATTAGAGCAGCAGTATACTTATTTCACTCAGAGGTTAAAAAATTTTCCAGGGTGGGAAGAGATTCTCGGTGCGGAAAATTATTTACCCGCAATTGGTGAGGATGTAGATAATTCCACGAGAGAAACCTATCGCGATCGCCGTAACCGTTTTCTCGATCATTTACTAGGCCGTTTTGCGGAATCCTTTACAGATTATGTGTTGCTGAACTACCGCATATTCGAGAATCACGCGGATAAAGTGAAGCATCAAACCGAGATTATGCAGGATAAGGCGCGATTTTTACAAGACTATCCCACATTGAGCCGCGATCGCTTCCGTGCTTTTCATTATTGCAACTGTCAGGAAGTTTGGGATACCAACAATGTATCGGGTTTCAAAAAGCGGGTTTCTCGGCTGTTAGGGATTGCAGATGTGCGTCGGCGTGATTACAGTCATTATCGCGTTAAGCCAGCGCCTAAAAGTTATATCTTGGCTGTAAATTCTGGTTTAGAGAATCAGTCATTAAAAACTCGGCAAAGCTATCCTAGTCAAGCATCTGCGGCTGCGGCTAAGGAAGAGTTTTTATCATTTGCTTTACATAATCAATTTTATCAACGCCTTGCTTATAGTTATTTCTATCACTACGGCTGGCAAGTAGTAGATAAAACAGGTAAAAAGGTTTTAGTCAGATACGATCGCTATTTTCCCTCAGCAGCTGAAAATCAAGCTAATTTAAAAATTCTCCTCGCAGAATTAGCTGTGCGGCTAGCTGAAATACCAGAAGTGGAAACCCCTACTAGTACCCAAGTTGCAGATTTTATCAACATCGAATTTGACGGCGATTTATATTACTTTCGCTTAAGCATTCCGCCAACCGCATCTGCACCAGGGGAAATTATTACATTCACAGGGGTGGAAGGCTATGTTTCTCGTTCCATAACCCAAGAAAACGCGATCGCTAGCTTACAGCAAATTAAAAAGCAACGAAATTACTGTCAAAGTCGCTTAGGTGATGATAATCCCCAAAAATTCACCTACTATGGCTATGCTTTGGTAGATAACGCCGGGAAAGTATTATCGGAACGCAATCAACGGTGGTTAAAACCAGAAGAACGCGATTTAGATTTACAAAGCTGGATTAGTAGTATTCAAGCTAACCAAAATCAATTTAAATTAGCAGTAAAACCAGTTGATAAGAACTATCGTTTTGTATTGCAAAATTGTACTAACAATGAAATTCTGCTGCAAAGTTTAAACACTTATGCCACAGTAAATGCGGCTTGGCAAGCTACAGAAGCTTTTGCCGAAAGTCTGCGCTACTTCCGACGTTATGTCAGCCCAGCTAGTCAAAGCCACGGAGTAGGGATTAAAGATAAAGATGGCAACCTGATAGCTGTAGCTGATATACAACAGACTCCAGGGGAAATCTTTCAACAACTCAACTCCGTAGACTCGATGTTGCGGATTGAACTGCTACCGGAATCAACTTCTGAATATCGGTGGCAATTGCTACATGAGGGTGAGATTTTACTGCAAAGTATTCCCGGATTTGCAGATGAAAAAACAGCCCGCGATCGCTTTTATTATGATGTGCTAGGTAACTTGTTTGAGCCTGGTGCAATATCCCTCACCACCAGCAAAGAAGGTTTCGGCTTTCGCATCCTGAGTCAACCAGGTAATCGCAAAACTGAAGTTGCAATTCACCCACGTACCTATACCTCAGAAAAAGAGCAGGATGCGGCGATTAATCGTTTATTTTTCTTAATCCGCACTGCCCGTTTAATTTGTACCCCAGAAAAACAACAAGCTGGCTTTATTGGGGAAATTTACGGTGATAATCAGCAAATTATTTTACAGACTGCTCAACGTTATCAGACAGAGGCAGATGCTTGGGAACAAGGCAACACCTTAGTAGAACTGGCGCAAGATGAGGAGAATTATCGCTTAATTGACAGTGAAAATGGTGTTTATGGCTGGGAACTAACCAACGAAGGCAAAGACCAAATTCTTGCTAGTCAATATTACAGCAATAAAGATGAGCGCACGAGAGCGATCGCAACCTTGCAAGCACGCAACAATGATGAAGGATTTCATGTATTAGAGCATATTTTGTTGCGTCCGCGAACCAAAGCAAATGCTCCAGTTTTAGACGAATTTTTGCAAATTTTGGTGACTCCAGATGATGCTAAAACACAAGAGGGAGAACAACCTCGTTTAACTTGGCAAGACCCCTACTCATTTTGGGTGACTATAGTTTTACCTTACTGGCCAGAACGCTTTCGTAATATTAACTTCCGCCGATTTATTGAACAAACCCTACGTTTAGAAGCACCGGCGCACGTCGCCTTGAAAATTGCTTGGTTAGATGTGCAGCAAATGCGCGATTTTGAAGATGCTTATCACCAATGGTTAGAACAATTAGCTTTAGATGCTTGCGATGATGCAGCTTGCAATTTGACTGACGCACTTAATCAGTTGGTGGAAATTTTACCCAACCTGCGGAGTGTTTATCCCAAGGGAATTTTACTTGATTCCCAAGAAAGCGGTAATCAAGAGAATCCGATTGTATTGAATCAGACTGCGTTGGGGATAGCAATTGGTAATGGGTAATTGGTAATTGGTAATGGGTAATTGGTAATTGGTAATTGGTAATGGGTAATTGGTAATTGGTAATTGGTGATTGTAATGACAAATGACAAATGACAAATAACAAATAACAAATAACAACGACTTACTTATGAACACAATTATTAAAAACATTAGCTACCCCATCTTTACGCCTAACCAGGTGTTAACTAAAGATGATTTGAATCAAGTTGTTAATTATCTTGATGGGCAGAATCGGCTCACCCGTGCCTACTTGATTGGGACAGGGATTGTTTGGGGCATGGATTTGAGCAGTACATTTGATACTACAAAGGCTCAGATTCAAATCTCGGCAGGATGTGGCATTACTTCGGAAGGGTATCTGATTTCTGTGCCGACAACAATACTCACTCATTATAAAAATGACCAACTAGATTCTGAGGCTTTATTTGCACCAACTCCCCAAGATGATGAAGTAACTACTACGCAACTTAAATCTGTTCCAGTCATAGAACTATTTCAGAAAAGTGCTGATAATCTTTTTGCACTCAATCAAGCTGATAACGGGAATCCGCCCGATAAAGCAGCATTCGAGACTTTTTTGAGCAAAAACGTACTAGTTGTAGTTTATGAAATTCAAGACGTAGAAACCGACTACTGCTTACTTGATTTTGATAGATTAAGCAATCAGCGTAATTTTAATCTCCGCTTTTTTCTGCTTCCACGTTCTCAACCAGAAAATCAGCCAAATATAATTAGTGCCGATAGACTCCTGAAAAGAGGATATCCGTTCGATAAATTGCCAGAACCTTGGGCAAATATTGCTAAATCCGGCACTTCCAAAGTTTTTGAAACCAGCAATCATTTTCTCCAAGAATTTGACTCGGAAATTCAAGCATTTAAAGATTATGCGCCCAAAGTTCAGCGCTTTGGTTATGTGGCAGAAAAAAAGGTAGACTTAAGTAAAATTAGCAACTACGCTGATTTTTGGCATAACTACTACCTAGTTTGCAAGAATGCGATCGCAGCAATTGAAAAAGCATTCCCGAAACTGTTTCAGTTGTTCTCGCCGTTTTTCTCTTCCTTTCAACCTGCTTCTTATAAAGACTTTGAGCAGATTGGACAAAGCTTGCAAAAACTGCTGAATAGCATCCAAAATCCAACGGTGTCAACTACCACAGTAGAGGTTCCAGAAGCTCCTTATACACTGCAATATTTTTATGATTACCTCAGTCAAATAGTAGCTGCTTATGATGAATTAGCTGAGGCTGCTTTTGATTTAATGGATGACTGTGCGCCTGACACTCGAAGGTTTCCCAAATTTTTACTCTTAGGAATAATTCCCCCACCCAAGCAAACCGATGCAGTAGAAAGAATTCTCCCACCCGAACAGGCTGATCCAGTAATTGCACCACCTTCCCCTTATCGTAGCAATTTCACCCAGCCTCCCATCAACAACGCCGAGCAAAGCCGTGTCAAGCAGGTGCGTTATCTTTATCAACGGCTCCTGAACCTGTGCCGACCAGATAGTTATTACCTGCTACCTTATTACAATACACCGATTAAAATCACGCCTAGTAAAGACCGTTCGGTAACACTCAGCCAACAGGCGATTCCTTATTACTTTAACTACCCAAACTTGTATCAGTACTGGAGTTACGATGCTTACCGTAAAAGTCGTAGTGAACAGATACCTGCGTATTTTTGCCCTCAGAATAGTTCGCCACGTGACGAGTTGCTGTATCGCCTAGATGGGTATAATTTTTACCGGATTGAGGGGCATATCGGTAAATCTACTTCTAAAGCACTGAATATAATTCAACAATATCAACAGCAATATAACTTACCCTTTGATGTCATTATCTTGAAATGCTCTTCCTTCCAAAGTTTTCAAGATTTAAATATTTCAGGTCAGATTGATGATTTAGAAGTTAAATTCCAGCGAGTGAAAGATTGGTTTAATTCACTTTGGGAAGCAAATTCAGACTGGTCACAAAATGTATTTTTAAACACACTCAAGCGCGCATTTTTTGACAAACCGCGTCTATCTGCGATCGCAGATACTCAGTTAGTCAATCCAATTGTAGAGTTGGCGCAGTCAAAGTCAAACTATGAATTTGTACCAGAAGCAAATACTAGCAATCAATACCAGCTGTTCCTCAAGAATAATGTAGGTACGCGTATTGCCCGCTATGACTTCCAAAATGCAGCTAATCAAAGTATTTCCTTAGACTTTTCCGGACTGACAAACGAGCAAATTACCCAAGAACAGCAGCGAATTGTTCAAGATTTATCCTTTTACTTAAAATCTACAACAATTACTTATAGTCTTGTGCGTCAGTCACCAAGTAATTCGCTGAGTTATTACCTGCGGCTATCTATAATAGATGAACTAGATTTACCCATCAATGCAACTACAACTGCACCCAGGGGTAAAGCCAAAATAGCAATAATTTCGCTCAATTACTTTACTATTAGGCTGGAAAATAATTTACCAATCATTAATCAATCAGAGTTTCAAGATTTTGCAACCCTTTATGGCTTATTGCGAGATGTACCTGAAGGTGACTCCATTGCGGGCGATCGCGCTGCGGCTGATCTTTTAAATAATGTTGAACTCCAAGATTTAATAGAAAGCTATCGGGAACGACTCAAGCAACTTATGGAGTTGCAGTTGTTCCATAAATTTGCCCAACAGCATCCAGGTATGGAACATTTAGGCGGAGTACCCAAAGGCGGTACATTCGTCTTGGTATATGTAGATGGAGAAGAAGTTAAAGAACTTTTGGCTGCGAACCAAAACCCTGCTATCTATCAATTGCAAACCTTACGTACTGCGGCTATAACCAAAAATGCAGTTTTACCCCCAGCTGCACCAGAAGAAATCATCCCCAGTTGGGAATTGCTGTTTAAAGAATATCAAGAACGCAAAGATATTGTCGTCGCAGATTTTTGTCTACCTTACCGTTGTAGTAGTGATACTGCTGGAGTCAGTTATATATTAGCTAGACCACGCCCCATTGTTTTACTCACACAAACAGAATTCTGTGAAGGCGATACTACAGAATACGAATTTATCTTAGAACCTGAAGGTGGCACACTCAAGGGAGAAGGAATTTTCTTCAAAGGGCGAAAACATTACTTTAAACCTAGCAATATCACCCAAGAGATAGATGCAGAAGTGGCGATTACCTTTACCTATGCAGTAGACGATAGCTTTGATACTCTCACCGTCACTATTTACCCCCTACCAGATGCAGGCTTCCAGGTAGGTATAAATGCAAATCAAACCACATTCTGCGCTGATAATGAGCCACTATCCCTAACACCCAAGCAAGCGGGTGGTAACTTCCGTGTGTTAGTAGGCGAACAGGATATCTCTGCTGATGTACTGGATACGACATCGCAGCCGCCAAGATTACTTGTTAGTGCAGTGCAATTGGGTAATGCGGAACAGCTACAAGTCACAATTGAATACACCATTACCAGCCCGCAAAATTGCACCAACCAAGCCAAGAAGCAAATCACTATTTTTGCTTTACCAGATGCGCGTTTCCAAATTGGCGAACAATCCAATCGAAACCGCTTCGCTACCAACGATCCGCCAGTACTTCTCGTACCTAGACAGCCGGGTGGTAGCTTCCGGGTGCTGGTTGGCGATCATAATATCTCTGCTGAGGTGCTAAATATCGCATCTCAACCACCAGAATTTCTTCCCAGTCGGGTAGATTTAGGTGATGCAGGACAGTTGCAGGTGACGATTGAATACACCATTACCAATAATCATGCTTGCACTAACCAAACACAGCAACAGGTAACTATTTTCGCCCCACCAGATGCAGACTTCCAAATCGGCGACAATCAAACAGCCTTTACTCCCAACGATCCGCCAGTATCTCTCATACCCAAGCAAGGGGGTGGTAACTTCCAAGTATTAGCTGGGGAACAGGATATTTCTGCTAATGTACTGGAACATGAATCTGAGCGATCGCAGTTTCTTCCTAGTGCAGTCAATTTAGGTAATGCCGATCAACTACAGCTAAATATTAGATACTCCATTACCGATGATAATGGCTTTAGCAACCAGACACAGAAACGGGTAACAATTTTTGCGCTTCCAGATGCTAGCTTCCAAATTGGCGCACAGTCCAATCAAACTACCTTTGCAATTAACAATCCAGCAGTACCCCTCATCCCCAAACTAGTAGGTGGTAGCTTCCGCGCACTGATTGACAGACAGGATATTTCTGCGGCTGTAATTGATACTACATCTAATCAATCGCAATTTATTCCCAGTGCAGTTAACTTAGGCAATACCAAACAGCTACCAGTCACCTTGGAATACATTATTACCGATGAGCAAGGCTTAACTAACCAAGCACAGCAACAGGTAACAATTTTTGCCCTCCCAGATGCAGGCTTCCAAATTGGCGCACAGCCAAATCAAACCGTTTTTGCTACTAATCATCCACCAGTACCCTTGATAGCTAATCAAGCTGGTGGTGACTTCCGTATCCTACATGGAGAACAGGATATCACTATAAATACAATAAATACTGAAGTTGAACCACCAGAATTTATTCCCAGTGCGGTAAATTTGGGTAATGCCAAACAGCAACAGGTAATTATTGAATACACCTTTACCGATGGCTATGGCTTTACTAACCAAGTGCAGCAAATAGTAACTATTTTCGCCCCACCAGATGCCGGCTTCCAAATCGGTGAACAGCCAAATCAAACCGCTTTTGCTGCAAATCATCCGCCAGTATCCCTCATACCCAATCAACCGGGTGGTAGCTTCCGCATCCTAGCTGGGGAACAAGATATTTCTACTGATGTACTCAATACTCAATCGCAACCACCGCAGTTAATTCCTAGTAAAGTCAATTTAGGCAATGCGGAACAGCGAGAAATTACCATCGCATACATTATTACCGACGCAAATGGCTTAACTAACCAAACGCAGCAGCAAGTAACCATTCTTGCCCTGCCAAATGCCAACTTCCAAATAGGTAGTGTGCCTAATAAAACCAACTTCTGTGCCAATGATGGGCAGCTATCTTTAACGCCACAGCAAGGAGGTGGTAGCTTTCGCGTACTGCTGGGCGGACAAGATATCTCGGCTGCGGTACTGAATACTCAATCTAATCCACCAGAGTTAAATTTAAGTGCAGTCAATCTCGGTAACGCAGAACAGCTACAAATAACTGTTGAGTACAGCATTACCAACGACAACGGCATGACTAACAACAATGCTAATGTCCTCACAGTGCATCGTGTTCCAGTAGCTAACTTTCAAGCAGAAATTGCCAGTATCAACGCTCAAGGATTTTCCGTGCGCGTCTTTGGCATTCAACCAGCAGACACATCTTTCAGCTATGTTTGGCGACATCCTGGTGCTACCAGAGACGAAAGCCTTCCCGCCAATCAAGAATTCCTGATTAACTATACTTATGATTTTGACAGTTGGGTCGTTGGCGATGAAGTCAGCATCACCTTGCGGATTGAGACACCAGCCGCTTTAGGTGGTTGTAGCAGTGAACCTGTCAACAAACGCGTTGCCATTCCTTGCGGTGGCGTAGTGTCATTTAATCTGCTCAATAGTAGTAATAACCAAGTTATTAATAGCATCTCACTAGGAAACGAGCGCACTTTTCGGTTGTCAGACTTCAACGCCAATAATGAGTACAACATCGAAGCCGTAACTGTACCAGCAACGGTGGAAAATATTGTTTTCACTTATACTAACCCCACCAACGAAGAGAATGTCCAACCAGCAGGAAATAATAAAATCTACAAGATGCCCGATGGCTGGTACTTAGTAGTTGGTGTTCATAAACTAAAGGCACAAGTTTTCCGCGAAGTTAATGGTCGTCAGGTAGAAGGGATTGCCGCCACTGTAATTATACGTATTCAAGATAGTAATTCCTTGACCGCAGAAACCCCAAAACCCCCGGAAACAACTACACTACTCAACCGTCTACGCCTAATTTTCCCCACAGGGAAGGAAATTAACCTAGGCAAAGTTGGGGAGCAAAAATCACAAGGAGCGTAGAGACGTAGAGACGCGATGAATCGCGTCTGTACAAGAATCAAGAATCGTTTTCTTCCTCACCCCAACCCCCTTATGAGCCAACAACGCCACATCATCGCCAAAACATTACTAGAACTCGATACTGGGAACTTAGCAGATGTATCGAGTTTACAGGAAGATGTTAGCCGCTTGCTTCAGCAGCAAATTGCACCGAAAATGGAGCGTCTTTTTGATCAACTGGTGGAAGGCGATCGCATTATCCGACTGGATCGGCTAGTTGTGGAAGTTGGATCGGTGGATCGGCAATTTTTGGCGGATGAATTTGGCAACAAACTGTTAGCAGCGCTGGAACAAACCCTGCGCGATCGCCTCACTAATCCATTAATCGCAAACAATACTGAAATTATTTCCCGCGATCGCCTTGGTGCTGATTGGGAAGTGTTGCTGTATTTTTTGCAGTTTGGGCGCTTACCCTGGTGGGTGACATCTGGAGATTGGGAGGCTTGGTTTTCTCGGTGGTTGGCGGTGATGCAAACTGCAACTACTTGGCGCTTACCTTTGCAGGAATTGCTAGCAACCAACCCAGCAGTGCGCCAGCGTTTAGTTGAGCAGTTACCAGAATCCTTCCGCCATCAGATGATATTGCAACTCCAACCCGCTTGGACAAGTTGGGCTACCCTGCTTACTCAAGCGCGGCAGCTGATACAATCCCTAGAACTTAGCAGCAGCACTACCCGTTACCTAGATAGGCAAGCTTGGCTATTAATTTTGAGCGAAATTAGCCCACAGCAGCCATCGACAAGACCTTTGCCAGCTGATACTTGGAGTCTTAACTGGCTAACTCAAGTGTTGCAAACTGGGCGATCGCATCCACTCGCACAACAAAAACTACGCAGCAGTATTGCAGCATTGCCCATTAGCGAGAGATCCCTTTGGCTAAATGCACTTGCACAAGTATTAAATTTAACATCAGAAAATTTAAATCCATCAGCAGATCAGACAGGTGATCGCCCGATTACCGATGGGGAAATATTGCTGTATTTCTTAGCATTTGGGCATCTACCCCCTGGACATTCTTCTGGCGACTTGCTGACACGTTGGGAAGCTATCATCCAAAATGAAACTTTTTTACAGATACATTTTCGGGAATTACTGATAAATAACCCAGCAGCGCGACAGCGATTAATTGCTCAATTGCCAGAAGGCTTTCGGCATCAGTTGATATTAAAGTTACAGCCAGCTTGGATAATTTGGCGTACTTTGTTGGAGCAAGCAAGAGAATTGATGCAGTCTTTAAGCCTCAGCGATGACACCTGCCAGGAATTAGAAAGGCAAGCTTGGCTATTGCTATTAGGGGAAATTGAGTTAGATAATATACCATTAAGACCTTTGCCAGTTGATACTTGGAGTCGCAATTGGCTAGCCCAACTTCTACAAAATTCCCCAGAATTGCGGGAAATTCCTAGCCAGATTCTGAGCCAATACCTACGTGATATTATTGCAGCATTGCCAATTACCGAAAAATCTTTGTGGCAGACTGCACTCAACCAAGTGCTAACTTCTACATCGGTTGATATTAATACGCGATCGCAAAACCTTCAAGCAGCCCACACCTTATCTCCAGCAGAGGAGACAGCCGGGTTGTTTGTTAACCAAGCCGGACTGGTGCTGTTACATCCATTTTTACGTAACTATTTCAATGCAGTTGGGCTATTAGATGGTGATGCTTTTGCGGATCAGTCAGCGCAGCAAACAGCGATTTACCTACTGCATTACTTGGCAACTCGGCAAACCGATGCCCCTGAATATGAATTGGTACTGCCTAAATTACTCTGTGGTTGGTTGCTCAATGAACCTGTAAACCGTGGAATCGAATTACCCGAGGCTGCCCTCATGGAAGCAGAAAACCTCTTGCAAACCGTAATCAACTATTGGCAAGCACTGAAAAGTGCCAGCCCGGATGGACTGCGGCAAGGCTTCTTACAACGCGCAGGCAAACTTACCCGCAGTAGTGATGGTAACTGGCAGCTTCAGGTAGAGCAACAGTCAATTGATATCTTGCTAAGTCGCTTACCTTGGGGACTGAGTATGGTGAAATTGCCCTGGATGGAAGAACTGTTGATTGTGGAATGGAATTAAGACCATGAAAACCACCGAGAACAAAAGCACCTCTAGTCAACAGCACACCAAGGCAGATCAGTCCTGGGGAGTGCAGGAACGAGATCAAGCTTTTTTCTCGGAGTCAGCACCGCAACAGACAGCTTTCTTTGATCCTGGTGCAGCATCCTGGGTGCAACCGAAATTCATCGGTGAGCGATCGCCTTTCTTTTCACCTTCTTCTACTGCCACAATTCAAAGAAAATGTGCCACCTGCGAAACAGAGGAAAAATCTCAAGTAGGGACACAAGCTGCCGAAACGCCAAACATTCAACGAATGCCTGCATTTGAAAGTGAAGCTGAAACGCCAAACATTCAGCGAATGCCTGCGTTTGAAAGTGAAGCTGAAACGCCCAAGGTTCAGCGAATGCCTGCGTTTGAAAGTGAAAGAGGAGTGCAAGCAAAACGCTTGTCCAGCGTCACTGCTATTACCCCAAAAACGCAACTAGCTACTGAAACCAAAGAACAGGAACCACAAGAAGAGGCGATCGCAGAAACTCCACAGATACAAAAGATGCCTGTGTTTGGCAACGCCGATGATGCAGATGATGGGGACGATAAAAATAGCCAGCAGCCTTGGGTGCAATTTAGTTTAACCATTGGTCAGCCAGGAGATACCTATGAACGGGAAGCTGATGCAATGGCTGATCGGGTGGTAGCAATGCCCCGGTCAATGGCATCTGACTTAACAGCTAAAAACCTGGGAAATCATTACTCTCAACAGGTAAACCGCAAACAAAATCAAGGCGTACAATTGCTGATGCGGCAGGCGGCAGAGGGTAGCCCAACCCCCGCACCCAAAAATTTAGAAAGTCGCCTCCAGTCCCAAGGTAGCGGTTCACCCCTAGATACCAAAACCCGCACTGAGATGGAAGGGGCATTTAATGCCGATTTTAGCGGAGTCCAGATTCATACCGGATCAGAAGCCGCCACCTTGAACCAAGATTTAGGCGCGCGCGCTTTTACCCACAAAAATCAGATTTTCTTTAATGCGGGTGAATATCAACCAGAATCGTCGTCGGGGAAACACTTACTCGCCCATGAATTAACTCACACGCTGCAACAAGGAGCATCGGTGCAGCGCAGCCAGAACGCCACATCTCAGACTAGCGAACCGATGATTCAAGGTTCGTGGTGGGATGATTTGATAGATTTTGCCGACGATGTCGGCTGGAGAATTGTACGGGAATTTGCCCCAGGGCTAGAGCCAATTATCCGGAAAGGGCCAGATGGTATCTTTGAATGGATCAAAGAATTGGTCGGTTCTGCTATCGAAGGCGTTTTCAACAATTTAATGAGTCCTGTACGAGCGATCGCAGGAATTGATAGCCAACTCACAGCCCAATTTGCACCGATATTAGCATCAATTCAAGCTGCGGCCAGTCAAATAGCAGCTAATGATTGTACGCCCATCCGGGAAGCCGCCGAAAAAATTGAGCAAGCGGCAATGCGGCTGATTACACCCATTGTCGAAAAATTACAGCCCGTCGTCGCCAAAATCAAAGATTTTCTTAACGGAGTTTGGGACAAAATCGGTGCGCCGATTTGGGGATGGATTCAGCAGTTTGCCTCCGCCCAATGGGAAAAAATTCAATGGTTGGGACAGAAGTTGCAAGCAGTTGGCAAGTGGATCTGGGATAAAACAGCCACAATCCGCTCAGTTGCTGATCGCATGTGGACTTGGCTGAAGAATAAACTGGGTATTGGTGACGGGGCTGAAGGACAAAACGGGCTACTGCAATGGGTACAGAAGAAAATTGATGCGGCATGGACAGCCATTAAAGCCAAATTAGAGCCGTTTAAACAACAACTGATCTCCATTGGTTTGGCTGTCGGTGGGGTTGCCCTGGCCCTTTCCCCAGCAGGCCCAGTGTTGGCAATTGGTACTGCCGTTGTCGGGGCTGTAAAAGGATTGCGCTGGATTTCTGCCAATTGGGGCAAGGGAAATGCGATCGTCCAGGCACGCACCTACCTGGAGAAATCCCTGATTCCCATGCTGATAGCAGGAGCAAATCGTTTTAGTGCCGCAGTTACGCGCATGGCAAATGCTGTCAACTCCGCACTAGGTAGTTTAGCCACAGGTATGATGAATGCCGTCAGTGCGATCGGCGGTTCGCTGTTGCGAGTGGCGATGACTGTCGTGCAATGGATTGCTGATAAAGTAGTTGCACTGGCAGATTGGGCTAGACAAACCCTCGGCAACCTGACTAACTGGTTAGAACAAACCCTGAACACCCTACAGACCTTCCTGCAAAAAATGCTCAACTTCTTTGCAGAGGTCGGTAAGGTTGTCTTAAATATCTGGTTATTGCCTGCATTTTTAGGTAAAACAGTGTGGAATTGGATACCCCAATGTATCCGCGACCCCATTATTGATTTCATTGGCCCGATCATTCTGCGCCAAATAGAGATATTCCAAGAACTAGCAAAAGACCAAGAGGCTTGGCAAAAGACGAAAGCTGACGTATTGAAGATTATTAATCTCGTATTCGTCAATCACGATTTGATGGGCGCAGTCAAAGCCACCTTCCATTTAATTCTGCGGGTGTTTAACGTGCCACCGGAGTTAGTGGTGAGCATTGCCCAAAAAGCCATAAATGCCTGGGATACAGTCAGCAAGAAGCCAATCGAATTTATCAAGAATGCAGTCAGAGCGATCGGTCATGGTTTCCGGCGACTCTGGCAAAAGATTAGAGAACACATCACATTCGGTCTTCAAGGCTGGTTGTTTGGCGAACTAGCCGAGAAAAATATTAGCCCGCCTGTTAGCTGGAGTGACCCCAAAGCCATCTTTTACTTTGTATTAGACGTACTGGGACTATCGATGGATCGCATTTGGGAATTACTTGCCAAACGCTTACCGCCAGAAAAAGTAGCGAAAGTCAGACTTTTGTTTGGAAAAGTTACCAGAGTTGTAGAGTGGATTACTCACGCGATCGACACCTCTAAATCTCCTGCGGAAAACGCCCAAGGCATCTTCAATCAAGCTAAAGAGTTTGGTGCCAGTATTTTGACGGGCATTGCCGAGTGGGTTGCAGGCAAGGTTACCGAAGAATTGGCGATTTTAGCGGCGGCGGCGGCGGCTTCCGGTGGACTTTCTGAAGTTCTCGATGTCGTTCGTCGCATCTACAAGGCGATTAAGACTGCCGTTCGTTGGGCGCGGCGCATACTCGACATGGTAAACGAAACCTTCGATCATATTATTGATATCGCTGCTGGCAATTTAGAACCTGTGGGAGTCAAACTTGAGGAGATTATGCACCGTGCTATGCCTATAGTGATTGGCTTTTTAGCCGATCAAGTGGGCTTAGGAGGTGTTGGTCAAGCATTACGCGATGTTGTCGATAAGCTTAGGGAAAAAGTGGACGCAGCAATTCTCTGGCTAATCGACAAGATTAAGGCAGGCATTGAGGCGTTAATTGGAGCAATCAAGGCAGGAATAGCAGCATTAATGGATTGGTGGAAAGCACGAGAAGAATTTACCACTAGTGATGGAGAACCTCATTCGCTATATTTCGTAGGTCAAGATGAACAAGCTCGATTAACTATTGCAAGCGATAAAGAAGATTATGAAACATTTATTACAAACATTAGTACAAGGGGAAAATCAGAAGAATTTAAGACTGCTCATGCACAAGCCTTAGCAATTGCCCAAGACATTAGTCAAAAACAAAATGAACGTACATTCGATGATGATGCACGGAAGAAAAAAGCGGAATATATTGGCAAAAAACTTAATGCCTTGGTAAAACCCACAAAGATACTAGCGAATTTGATGGCTAAAAACCCTCCCACTGTGGTGACATATGGCTCACTGACATCAGAAGGAGGTGCTACTAGTATGAATGCTCAAATTTTATCGCAGAATCATCAAGCAGGTAGCGGCCCGTCTGATGAAGCCTCCATTTGGCAAAAAGCTAATCGAAGAAAAGGAATTTATATTCAAGGACATTTGCTGAATGATAACCTTGGCGGACCTGGAAGAATGTATAATATGACACCAATTACCCGTTCAGCTAATGGAACGCATCATTCTGATGTAGAAAAAGATATTAAAGATGCCGTTATCAACCAGGGTGAAGTAGTCAGATATAAGGTAACAGTTAATTATGGAAAGCATCCTAGGCGTAGTACACATACAGAACTAAACAGTGCATATAAAGAACTGAAAAATCATATCGCTCAATTAAAACGACCGACAAGTAAACATCAAGAAGAACTAACTAATATGAAAGAAAAACTAGAAATCATGGACTACGAAGCGAAATATTTAGCAACTAGCTTGACAGCTAATTGGGGAATCTTAAAACATGATGGTTCGGAATGGGTAACTAAACAAAATAAACCCGCTGTAACCATTACCAGCGAACTGCCCAATGAAGTACCTGATATTTAATTTGCGCTCAACTAATTAGAAATTAACTGATTTCACAAAAACTTGAGGAGTAGAATCATGAAAAACTATGTTGAAAAATTTGAAACTCTTGTTAGAGAAGTTGAATCTAATCAGTTTTTAGAGGTGACGGAATTTAAGGTTAACTCGCCTATATCTAAGCAAAAATTGGCAGATATAGAGGTGGCTATTGAAAAAAAATTAGATAAGTCAATTATTAATTTTTATCGACAGATGAATGGGTTGACACTAAATTGGCGAGTTAAGCCAGATTTGGCTAACGACGAGCAGGCATTTGAAAAAATTAGAGATCGATACGATGATTATTATATTAAATGGCCAGAAGATGAAACAGATGCCATTCCTTTTGCCAAGATCGATATATTACCTCTAGAAAATTGTTTAATTGAGCGAAATTGGCAAGAAATAATTATTCCTCAACCGGATGAAACAATTGAATTTGCCAATGTAAGCTATCAACATAGTGATTTTACTAAACGATTGAAACCGTTTGATGTATTTAGTGATTATTCTTGTATGTCCTTTATTTTAGAGAATGATAACGATAATCCTAAAGTTTTGTTATTGTCAGATTACTATATAGAATGGGAGGAATCTCGAATTACTGATTTTGAGTCTTATTTAGAAATGTTATTAGTAACAAGAGGTATTGTGGAAAGTAGATCGAGAATCTATGGAGAATATGAAGGACATAAGAAACCTCTATTTAGGACACCAGAAGCTTATTGGATAGAACATCAACAATATGTCCCTAAATTATTTAGAGGTCATGATTTAGATTAAAAATTGTGTCTATCATAACCATGTAAAAAAAATTCTATCAAGTTTACATTGAAATGAAGTTACAACTTTGAAAGAAGTGCTTTGGCATTGCATACAAACTTTAAAGAAAATATAGAAGTATTTAATGAGTGACTCTACTAAGAGATCCCAAACTACAGAACTTGTATTATTCAATCCTTCAGTATCCTCCCTACCGCTACAGGTTGTGGATATCAATCTAATTGAGCAAGATAATACGCTTTTTGAATGCCGTCTCACATTTTGGGTAGACTCACAACTTTATCAACAGATTGAAACTGAATCATTATTCAATCTCAAATCTGAGTTACGGGGTGCTTTCAATGTTGCCAGTTTTGATAATGACCCTGATATTGAAATCGAAGCTACTTTACAACCTCAACTTTTACCTCAATTAGCAGAACACGCAACCGATAAAGAAAGTGCGATCGCCTACCTCATTGCTTGTTCATCTCCTCATCCATTACTCTCTACCGAAAGCTGGTTTGCACTAAAGGTTTCACAAAATCTAGAATCCGGCGAAATTGGTTATCGCACCTTCTGGGCTTACCTAAATCCGGCAAATTTAACACCAGATGCGATCGCCAACGGTCAGTTCCCTCAAGCAATGGAACAGTTTCTCAAAGACCGCAATGAAGCTAATTTATTAATGGCTGAACAAGCTATCTCAAAAGTCTTAGAAGAAATTTCTCATGATTTAAAAAATTGGGATGAAACTGAATTTCTCAAACAAACAGAAACCGCAATTTCAGATTTTTTCTCAGAAGTCACAAACGCTTTAGAAAGTTGGGTTGAGCCAAATCAAGCGTTTAGTAAAACCAAAGCCAACTCCAAGGGAAAAATTTATCAAGCAATGCTCGATTTTTTCTCCCAAGAAGATTGGGAATTTACCAAACTTCAAGGAGAACTTACCTTACGTGTTGCTTGCCAAGGAAAAAACGGACAATGGAACTGTTATGCTCTAGCTAACGAAGACCAACAGCAATTTTTGTTCTATTCCATCTGTCCGTTAGAAGTACCTTCCCTGAATCGAAGTACGATCGCCGAATTTATTGCTCGTGCTAATTATGGTATGGCGATCGGTAACTTTGAATTTAACTTTGACACTGGCGAAATCCGTTGCAAAACCAGCATTGACGTTACAGGCGATCGCATCACCTCAAGCCTAATCGAACGGCTGGTATATGCAAACGTTATCACCCTAGACCAATATTTACCAGGTATTCTAGCTGTGATTGAAGGAAAACTGTCGCCAACTGATGCGATCGCTCTTGTGGAAAGTAATACTAATTGAGAGAGTGAAAAAGGCGATCGCTAGGTAGTCGGTTACGGCGTAGCATCACGCCCAACTAGAATTTCTAGTTCAGCTTTGTTTTCGGGTTTATTCTCAGATCCATTCTTAAAGTTAAACTTAAGAATTTTTGGGTCACTACCTAATAGAGAAACTACTCCTGAACCTAAATAAAAATGAGGTTGGTCTAAGTCTATCTTGCCTGCATCATCGATACCATATGATAGTTTAGTGTTTTTGTTAGCGTCGCTGTATATACTTGATTTAATCAGCAAGAAACTGATCCGTTTTCCTTCCGACGGTTGAACTTCTACAGATATGTCTTTTCCTGATTCAATCGAAATATCAATTTTGTCATAGGCTTCTACAGCTAATTCTTTAGCCACATTAATTGTCGGCCCTCCAACTACTTGCACTGTCAGCGACACATTAACTTTTGCCATATTTACCTTCTTGTGTTGATAAGTGGAAATGTCGGATTCATCACTTTTGCTGTTCGTTCCAACTCAAGTCAAATACTTAAAAAGCTGCTTGGCAGAGTTATCTTACGCCAGTTCTCTTAGCTAAGAGTCCAAATTTTGATAAGTTCACAGCCTATTTAGGTAAACAGCCTTGATTTTTCTTAGATAACAAAAGATTTCTCAATCTAGTAGCTGCTGATGACTGGCAATCTAAATAATAAATCATTAGCGTTCTGAAACCTAAATTTATCAACAAGGATTTACATTAGAAAAAATTATAACTGCACAATAATTACTGCCTCTAAATCATTGAAGATGAGTGAATAATTATTTTTAGCCTCAAGTCATCAATTTATAAGAAATATAAATGATTTGAAATTAAGTTTATAAATTACTGTTTTATTTATATTTGTTAAATATTGAATTTATTGTATTATAAATTCCAGAAAAATTTTAGTATTTGCATTAATAACCAGGACTGAAAAATCGGAAAATATCTGCTCGCTCTGTAACCAGAGCGAGTCAAGGAAACATAGCAATAAGACTACCAGTATTTTTGATCTTAAAATGAGATAATTATTTCAATGTTGGAATTTCATCAACCTTAGATAATTTCTCTTATGGTAACCTTCCAATTCAAACGCTCCCGTAAAGCACCTGCTCAAGAAAATCATGAATCTTTCTTTAAAAAAGAAGGAAGTAATGAGAGTCATTTTTTCTCTAGCACTCAGGGAAATAGTATCCAAGCCAAACTAACTATTGGCAAGCCCAATGATAGCTTTGAGAGAGAAGCCGATACAGTTGCTGATGCTGTAGTGAATCATTCAAGTAGCGATCGCAATTCTCAGAATATTTCGTCACAGGCGATCGTACAGCGTCAAGAAGACACGCTAAACTCCCGAATTCAACGCCAAGAGGAACCCAAAAAAGAAGAAGTGCAGACAAAACCACAACTGCAATTGGCTGAAGAACCCAAAAAGGAAGAAGTGCAGACAAAACCACAACTGCAATTGGCTGAAGAACCTAAAAAAGAGGAAGTGCAGACAAAACCAGAATTGCAATTGGCTGAAGAACCTAAAAAAGAGGAAGTGCAGACAAAACCAGAATTGCAATTGGTTGAAGAACCCAAAAAAGAGGAAGTGCAGACTAAGGTTGAGGCTGGTACCCAAAAAGCAAACCCTTCTTTTTCTGAGCGTCTCCAAAATAGCAAAGGGCGTGGTAATTTATTACCAAGGAAAATCCAAGCTGAAATGGCATCTGCTTTTGGTACAGATTTTAGCGATGTCTACATTCACACCGATGAAGAATCTGTGCAAATGACTCGGGAATTAAAAGCTCAAGCATTCACTTACGGAAAACACATATATTTTAATCAGGGAAAATTTGACCCAGATACAGTTACAGGGAAACATCTCTTAGTCCATGAATTGACCCATGTGGTGCAACAGAACCCAGACAAGCACAAGATTCAGTAAAAAGTCAAAAGTCAAAAGGTTAGTACATCAATGCTTGTGACAGTTTGAAATGGCAGCTTGATTTACACCCACCTGTACCAGAGTAGATAGAACTGACAGATGTAATACCAATTCTCCAAAATTCAGCAACAGATCCAAACTCAAAAACTAATGATAAATATAGAAATCAATGTAAAGGAAAAATGAGAGTATGGCAAGAGATAATAGGGAAAATATGTTCTCAAGCATTGGATTTTAAAAGATATCAAATTTTAGTTTTTATATTAATTTTGTGAGGTGTTTTATGCTGGAATCATTGTTTTGGTTTCTTACCTTTCCCTTCTTTTTGGCATTCATTATTGGGTTCATGAGCTATGGTATTGGTGAGATTTCTAATTCTACCAAGAAAAAATTAGAAAAGGCTGCAAATCTAGTTTCATCATGAGCAACAATATTCGTAGTTGGTAATTACGAAATTGAATCTGTTTTGTTTTTTTGGCGTAATTGTTGTTACGGCTAATTCCCATTGTCTCGAAATTTCTAATAGTTTTATAGCCGTAACATAACGCCAGGTTGCTCAAGTTGAGAAATTACGTTAATAAATAACCTCTATCAAGGTAATCAACTCTGGGATGATGCTGGTGGGGGAGTCGCTTCACCCCCTGCTGGAGTAGAAGTTGGTTCTGGTTTTAACTCGTTAAATTTAATTTCCCAGCCAAACAAGTCTTTAATGAATGAATTAGCCCATTCAAATGTCCGCTCTAAAGGCCATAAAATAATTTTCAGAATTGCAACTATGAGTTCATCAATTGTCGGTTTTTTCGTCTCTATCCAAGTCCGAAAATAAAGACCACTTTTAAAGCCAATACCCCATACCCAAATAATTAGGGCGCATAATAACAGAAATAAAAAGGTAACAACAGTAATTATTTGCTTAAAAATCTTCCAGGTTTTCGCCCCAGCTTTTTGGTAAACCGATGAAGTATCTTCTTCAAAAAGAGTTTGGAATAATTGGGTGATTTCTTGAAAAGGATTGTACTCTATAGGTTGAGCAGCATCTCTTGTATACAAAACTGGAAGGCTACTCAATGATGTTTGACTTTGTTGAATCTCTGTTCCTGGCATAAATTTAGTCAACCTCTTAGTTGGATAGCAATACACTCAATGTACATTGCGATTGATTAACAAAAATAGATATGCTTTTGTGTCAGCATCAGAAAAAACTAATGTTTGCGGCTAATTTAAAGAGAATTATGTCTAGTTTTGTAACCTCTGAAGCTGAAATTGTACTATGACGAGCTAAAGTTTGAGTGATTTTGCCTGTTATTTTGCAATCATGTCTAATTTATTATGGGATGACATTCTGAGAAAGAAAATTGATATATAAATTAAAAACTCAATAATGGAGAAGCCAAAAAACTTATTTCTCGCGTTGTGCGTCTCGAAATACTATGTTCTTGTTACAAGCCCCCAATTTTGTTATGAGTGTCTTTAATTTTAAATTTTGAATTCGGAGCAAAGCGACGTGACGCACTTGCTTAATGTTCAAACCCTAGAAAATGCACTTAATTACCTGGCTAAGATAATTGAGTGGCGCATGGAATACTACTTCGGCAGGGATGAGTCAGTAAAAGCACCAATACCTCATTTGCCAGATGACTGGCTGAGTGCTGAAACGCCCCTAACTAGCTTTATTCGCAAACATAAATTAGATACTGCAGAGCAATTAACCTTACTGATGGCGATCGCACCGCATTTGCAACCCGATTTTTTTGATCGGCTGATTACAGCTAATTTACCTCAAGCTGGGGATTATCCTCAAATTGGTGGCTGGCGGGGTAAGGCGCATCGGGGTTTTTTACCTACGGGTGAAACAGTACTGTTCATGCTGGGAGGCGATCGCTTTGCGGAACGGCTGCGTCTGCAGCAAATGTTCAGCGAAGAACATCCCTTTGCGCGCGATCGCGTCATCTATCTCGATTCGCCTGCTGAGGGTGAACCGATGATGAGTGGTAAGCTAGTGATGCTTCAAGATTATGTCGAATTGTTCACCCAAGGGCGCTTTTCTCGTCCTCATTTCAGTATTAACTTTCCAGCCCAACGCATCACCACAGAAATGGAGTGGGAAGATTTAGTTCTGAATGCTCAAACCTTACAACAAATTCATGAGCTAGAAGCTTGGATTACTCATGGCCCAACCATTCTTTATGATTGGAACATGAAAAAGAAGCTCAAACTGGGCTACCGCGCACTTTTTTATGGCCCCCCTGGTACAGGTAAAACCCTCACAGCCAGTCTTTTAGGAAAATACACAGGTAAAGATGTCTACAAGATAGACATTTCTATGGTGGTATCAAAATTTATCGGGGAAACAGAAAAGAACCTAGCTAATCTCTTCGCGCGCGCTGAAAGTAAAGATTGGATTTTGTTTTTTGACGAAGCTGATGCGCTATTTGGTAAACGTACTAATGTGCGCGATGCACATGATAAATATGCTAACCAAGAGGTAAGTTACCTACTACAACGGATAGAAAACTACGATGGGCTAGTTATATTGTCTTCCAACTTAAAAAGCAATATTGATGAAGCTTTTATTCGCCGCTTTCAATCGATTATTCAATTTCCTATACCCAATGTCAAAGAGCGATCGCAACTTTGGCAAATGGCTTTCCCATCCCAAATTAAGCTAGCTGAATCTGTAGATTTACCAAAGCTTTCAGCCGCTTATGAATTAACTGGCTCTGATATCTTAAATATAGTCCAGCATTGCTGTTTACAGGCACTCCAGCGAGGCGATGTAGTAATTCATCATGAGGATATACTTGACGCTATTAAGCGGGAATTAAACAAAGCTGGAAAAATTATGTGAGCAGAGAAATTACACCAAATTGAAAAAAGAATGCGAAACAGATACAGATCCATACCTTTGTGCTGTCTGGATGATTAATTTTTAATTTTGAATTGGTATCAGTTATTATTAGCGCCTATTGATACTTCTGCTCCAGCTTCTTCTGGTGATGAAAAGTTTGGTGATGGTTCAACTGGAGCAGACCAAGCAACGTTGATATCAGCACCATTAATAATACCTCCCAACAACCCTAATTCAGATTCAACTAATTGATCGATTGCTTCACCTAATAAGTTTTCTTGTGTATAGTTTGGTCGCGCTACAATTACCATCGCGTCACTGTAGGGTTGAATCAATAAAGCATCATTAGATAAACTTAGAGGATTAGTATCTAAAATTACTAAATCATAGCGTTCGCGTACATCTTCCATTAGCCGACGCATTTCGCTAGATTCCAGAACTGCAGCAGACTGACGCAAAGGGCCGGGGCTAGGAATAATGTATAAATTTTCAATATCAGGAACTATGTGAATACATTCGCTCAAACTGCCGTAATAGCGCAGGGGTTCAATGTTAGCATCTGGGTCAGGAGTAACTTTGAGAGATGTACAGCTAGAAGGCGATCGCAAATCTGTTTCAATAATTAAAGTTCTTTTACCAGCACGAGCAGAAGCTATACCTAAGTTATAAGCACTTGTAGTCTTACCCTCAGTTCTACCAACGCTAGCAATTAAAAGTACTTTTAAAGTTTTACCGCCCAGACGACGGACATTACTGCGGAATTTTTCATAGAACTCTAAATAAGGAGAATCTGGGGAAAGTAAAACAGGTATAGCTTCTTTATCTAAATCATCAACTGGCATTAATGGCAATTCTCCCAGCAGTGCAACTTCCCGTTGCTTGAGGCTTTCGCGAATATCTTCTCTGGTTTTGAAAACACCTTCCAGCGAACCCAACAAGAATATTACACCACCACCAATCACCAACCCCATCAAACCGCCAACCGCCAATGTCATCGGCATACTCTTTGGTTTAATAGCATCAGCAATGGCGACTGGTTGTCTTGCAATACTCAGACTGGTAACTGTTTCTGCTTCTGCGGTTTGAGCATCAGCTAGCTTCGCCTGCATTTTGTCATAGACAGATTTTTTCAGTGCTACTTCTTGTTCCAAACGCGATCGCTCTAATTGTTTATTGGGGATGAGAGAATATACTTGCCGTAATCGCGCTTCTTCTTTAATTTGTTGCGCTAATTGTTGTTGCAGCGTTTCCCTTTGGGTTTGCAAAGCCACCATCTGGTTTGCTAGTTCTTGACGCGCTGGATCTAAATTACTCTGAGTGCGAATATTCAAAGCATCGCCAGCCAACGGCGCTGCTGTACCTCCACCACCGACTACTTCAGCAGCGCGCTGTTTAAGTAATTCCTCCGCCGCATCTTTCTGACGTTGCAACTGAATCATATTAGGGTGTTCAGGTCGCAAATCCTTACGGAGAAGCTCAATTTGTGATTCAACTTGATAAATTTGCGATCGCAAGCTAGCAATAATAGGATCGGCACTCAAAGCTGAGGAAACATAAGCTTGATTAACATTTAATCCCAATTTTTCTTGTAAACTGCGAATTTGGGCATCAACTCCAGCAATCGTGAATTGCAGCTGACGTTGCTGATTTTGACTGGTAGTTACCGCAGTTAGTAAACTACCATTCTCAGATGCTAAGATTGCTGGTCGCTCTTTGCGATCGTATTGTTCTAGCTTTTTCTCCGCTAATTGGAGTTCAACCTTAGCCTCTGGTAACCGTTCATCAATTTTTTTAATAATAGATTTTAATCGCCCTGTATTAACATCACCACTCAGCTTCACCATTGCCTGCATTAATGCATTCAATACCTCTACAGCGCGCTTAGGATTATTATCTTTATATTTCAGTTCAATAATAGTAGACTCTAATTGCCCGCTTCTAGCATTTTTTTTCGGTAGAGTCAGATCAACATTGTTGCCAAGAGTTTTCGCCTTAACATTAACCTTTGCTGCTACAGATTCTATAAGTTCATTAGAGAGCAAAACTTGTGCATTTAATTCCTGCCCTTGTTGTTGAATTTCTGTACCAGTTGTCGAGAACGAAACTGGTGGACGATTGTAAGTCAGCGCAGAATTTGCCACATAGCTAACTGGTGGGTCTGGTTGTATAGCCACCACAGTTGACCCAGCTACAACTAAAGTAAAACTGGCTAATCCAATCCACTTATACTTCTCAAAAGCAATAAGATAACGTTTAACAATAGGTGGAGTCATAGCAACTTAGGCATTTGTTATAGGGCATTTGTCATTGGGTAATGGGTAATGGGTAATAATAATTTCCTTTTTCCCTTTTTCCCTTTCCCCTTTCCCCCCTCATCCCCAATCCCCAACCCCCTCAACTACTTCGATCCGCCAGTAAAGAAGTCAAAGAAGCGAATAAAGCTTTGAACGTTAAAAAATGGTTGAGTAATTGTAGTCAAGGCGTTGGTAATTCTACCGATGAGGTTTCGACCAACCACAATAACATCATTATCTTGAAGCGGCACGTTTTGAGAGCCATCGCCACCGAGCGCTTTTTTAGCATCTAGTCTTTGGGTAACGGCTTGACCTCTTTCTGGGTCGAAGCGTACTAAAGCAATATCCCTGAGGTTGGCAGTATCTAAGTTTATCCCTCCCAACGCATCAACAAAGGTACTACCATTAGGCAATACTTGATTGGCAATGCCACCCGCAGCATAGTTTAAAACCCTAACTCTGATTTGCGGTACCGCTAAAGTAGAACGAGCAATTAAATTGCGGTCATAACCATCATCACTACCAATTTCTCGACGTGGCACAATGATGGCATCGCCATCTTGGAGGCGGGTATTAGGTAAAGAACTACCATTTTGTAAGGCTGTATATAGGTCAATATTTTGGGAAATCACTGAACCATCAACCAACCGCCGCCGCACTTGCACTTGCCGCAAATCTGCATTCATCGTAGTGCCACCAGATGTCAGCAAAGCATCCGCAACCCGGGGTATGGTGGATGAAATTGAATAAATTCCCGGACGAAATACTTCACCGCTAATGGTAACTTGAACTGGTCGTGGTGCTGCCAACGACACAACCACAACTGGATCTACTAAAACACGGCTTAAACTTAAGCGAATTTTTTCTTGTGCTTCTTCCACACTTAAGCCTTGTAGGGATACTGTACCTACTTGCGGTACGACAATGTATCCTTCCGGATTAATTGCGGCTTGGAAACTTAAATCTGGACGTTGCCCTACTAATGATAAAACTACTACCGGATTAACTACGTAGCGGTTGAGCAATACACGGATTTTTTCTTGTGCTTCTGGTAAAGTTAAACCTTGAAGCGACACTGTATTGATCAGAGGGACAATAATGTTGCCTTCTGGGTTAATTGTGGCTTGAAAGCTCAAATCTGGAAAGCGTTGCACCACAACGCTAATACTATCTTGCGGCCCTAGGCGATAGGGGCCAGGAGGGCGCTGAATGACAACACTAATTCCATCTCCTGGGCCTAAAAGGTAGCGGTTGAGTTGAGGAGAAACTTCGTTATTAACATTCCCTGGTACAGTTTCAGTAGGTAATGGAAAGGGTAGAGCCGGAGCAGGCTCTGATGGTTGTCCTGGGGATGTTACAGGTTGAGCAAACACCTCAACCGCTGTGGTAAAGAAAACGCCTAACTGGAGACTAACCAAACACAAGGCGCTAAATACACGCATATTGATAAATAAAAACTATAAGCAATTTTTTTATGAGCAAGCTAGACCCAAGTTTGTGTCTATTTGAGTCGCTATTTTACTCTGCAAATACCTAAAATGTCTCGTCTGTCTCCGAGAAATTACTATATTCTTAAATGTAAAATTTTAGTGAATTTTGTATAAATTATCAAAATAAAACTAAGTATATATGGTTTTGAAAGAGCGATCGCATTACCCTGAAGATTTCAGATTTAATACCCATCTCTGCACATAAATAGGGACACAGCAATACTGTTTCCCTATTTGCTGAATAATTTATTTGCTTTTCTAAAGCAGGCGCGTCATTAATGCCGTTTGTACAGTCTCACCAATAGACTCGGCTAAAGGCCAAATTTTTTCCACCTGACCTAAAGGTTCCATAGGAATGAGAATACTCACAGCAACCCAAGGAACTCGCTGCTTACGCCACTGTGCTAATTGATCCGCTAAAAACCAGTTTAAAGGTGATGGATTGCCACCATTTGGGAGAGCATACCATTGCAACACCCCAAAAGTTGTTTGTGGTGTAGAAGCGCGAAAAAATCTAGCTTCCACTTTAGTTGCACTAGGCTGTTTCACAGTCAATTGCGCCGAACGATATTGCGCTACATCCCACTTTCCCCAACGCGACTTTCCCCAACCGTTAACTTCTGTCCACTCCACTTCCGGTTTATCCATCGGGCCATTTTGCGGTAACAACAGCACTATGGCTTTAGTCTCGGAGTCTTGTTTTTTAATTAGTTGTAGCGACCATTTATGTTCACCAACTTCTTGTTCATTCTGCTCAACATTTTGCCAACCAGGGATATTTAACCCTGAATTGCGTATCTGTTTCAATTCTTTGAGCTTAATCACAGGTGCTATCTGTTGCCATTGCCATTTTCCTGCCAAATATCCGGGAAAACTGCCAATAGCAAACAAAAGTAGCAATAATAACAACACTACTACTTGATTCCATTGGCTGTCTTTAACAAGTTTAGATAAGGAAATCATCAATAAAATTTGTAATACTTAAGCAAAATTTTACTTCGGTACATAATGTGATGAGTTCAGTAAAATTAACAGTCATCCTGCAATCATGGCTATTTCATTCAATCACTGATTTAATTTTCTGCTTCCACTTCGCTATCTTCAACTGCAGAGAAATAGCTATTAATGCGATTCAATAAAGGCACTAATAAGAGCAGCATACAAGCAGAATAAAGGTCACCACCCCAACTATCATGCAACCATTTAAAAGCTGCTTCTTGACCTGTGCCATGAAAAAATGTGAGTGCAGTATTCCGAATAATATTGGCAGTAATACTAATAACCATAGCAAGCATTAAAAACCAAGTGGTTGTCCGACGCGAGGATAAAGAATCTGTCCAATAAAGCAGCATTAAGCTGACATATATAGTCGTGAACAACATTTTCAATCCAGCACAATAGGGCGCTACTTCTACAATTCGTCCGCCCACATACAGATTCACTGAGTCTACTGTTACTGCCATACCAAACTGATTCAAAATGAAACCAGCCGTCCCAGCAATAAAACTTTGTAGAGGTAAAGTGTAAGGAGTAATTAGGTAAGGTACTGCGGTGGGGGTGGCTAAAAATACTAATAATAAAGGGAATCCTTGTAATCGTAAGCCAGGTACACCCTTAAACCATAAACATAATCCCGCCAAGATAGTAGGTAAGGAAAGGTTTACCCATTCTGTTACACCACTTAAATAAAAAACTCCCCCTAATAAAAGTAAAATAGCGCCTAGAGGATGGATACAATCTGGTAGTCTTTGCCATTGTTTTCTTCCTAACCAAACTAAGTAAGCTGCAAAGGGTAAACCAATCATCCCGTGGCTGAAATATTCATGCTCTGTACTAATATTCTTATGCAACCAACCATCTAACCAGTGCAGCAATATAGGCGCATAAAGTAGGATTAAAACGCCCAAGATTGCCAAATTGAGCAATTGTGCAGTATTTGTATGTTTTAGATGTTGTGGAATTGCCATAATGTTAAGCACTGCCAAATTTATTGATAGTTAATGCTTTCATATTCAGCACTTGAGTGCTTAAATTGACAGGAATAAATTCTAAACTACGAAATAGACATTAACTGTTGTTGACCGCTAATGATTGAGCTAATTGCTGCCACAACTTCTTTAATTTGGCTACTGCTTAAACCTGGATACATAGGTAAGGATAATATTTGCTGCGCCTGCTTTTCTGCTTGAGGGAAATCACCTTCTTGATAGCCTAAATTAGTAAATGCTGGCTGGAGGTGACAGGGAATTGGATAATGAATACCTGTCTGAATGCCATTTGCTGCTAGTTGTTCTTGAATTTGCTCGCGTGATAGGGGGCAAGCATCATCTACTCTAATCACATAAAGATGATATACATGACCTGTTTCGCTATCATTTTTTATCGGTAGAATGCCAGCAGAGGCTAAGGGTAATAGTTCTTGATCGTACTGTTGAGCAATACTGTTGCGATCGCAATTCCAATTTTGCAAATATGGTAGTTTTGCCAGCAATACTGCGGCTTGTAAGGTATCTAGGCGGCTATTTGTGCCAAAATCTGTATGAAAATACTTTTTCGCTGCGCCATAATTCCGCAACCGCACCATTGTTTGCGCTATGTCTGCCTCTCGCGTCAATAACATTCCACCATCGCCAAACGATCCCAAATTTTTGCTGGGGTAAAAACTATAAGCAGCCGCAATTCCCACAGAACCAGCACGATATCCTTCCCTCTCTGCTAGGTGTGCTTGGGCTGCATCTTCAAAAATTAGCAACTTGTATGTGTCAGCAAAGTCTAACAATTGGCGGGGCGATACCATCTGACCATAAAGATGCACCGGAATAATGGCTTTAGTTTGAGGCGTAACTACCTTGGCAGCTGCTTCTAAGTCAATTAAAGCGGTATGAGGATCGCAATCTACAAAAATTGGCTTGGCCCCAGCACGTAGTACTCCAATCAAGGTGGCGACAAAAGTATTCACTGGTAACAAAACTTCATCGCCGTTACCAATATTACAAGCTTGTAAGCCGAGAGCGATCGCATCGGTTCCGGATGCTACACCCACACCATATTTTGTCCCAGATGCTGCGGCAAATGCGGTCTCAAAATCCGCAAGTGCTTTTCCTAAAACAAAATCTCCTTGGGTTAATACAGCCTCAATTGCTTCTTCGAGTTGACGTTGAATCGGTTGATGTTGTAACTTAAGCTCTACAAAAGGAATTTTATTACTAGTTGAATTTATTGGCATATTACTTTAATTTGAATACTCAGGTTTTATTTATGTGACTGATGAATGATTCCACAAGCTTAAGCGCAGTTATTGGCGTTTTTTTGCTAAAAATTCATTATTAGGAAAAATGGCGATATTTTAATCATAAATATGCCTAAATCTGGCTGTAATGATATTTCTTACCAAAGCAGATATGATTGCTTCAACTATATGTCGTCTACAATCATCAACAGCTTTGACATATCTAATATTAGGCTGAGTAAATAAGGCAGAATTTTTGCACATTACTATCCACTCTTCCAGAGATTACACTTGGAAAATCTAGCATCCAGCTATTGTAGGTAAAAAGAAATTCAGTTTAAGCACTAGAAATTTACCTAATATATGTAAGAATGGTACAAATTTTATGTCCCATCCTTGCTTAGTGTTATATTACCCAGTCTAAAAGTCTAACTAACGCTGTCTAGCAGTAAAAGATAAAGCAATATGATTGCCACAACTTTGAGGAGAATTTTGACTATCGGTAATTACTAAGTAAGAGACGATTGCTTTCTAGATTAATGCCATCAGGGAAAATTTTTATCCTGAGATTGTTGATCGGAGGTTAAATTGGGGAATGCTTAAAAATAGCAAATAATAATCCACAAACAGTGGTTATATAAACTACAGTATCGAGCAATTATCAAGGTAGTGATGCTAATGGTAGAGCCGGAAAACAAATTATTAGCCTTAAAGGATGGTTGGACTTCCCAAGAACCAAAAGAAAAACAACGCCTAGAAGCATTGTCAGACTTGGGTTTGCGGCAGTCAGAAACAATTCCCGTATTTGAGGAAGCTACTCAAACTGCTGCTCATTTTTTGGAAGCACCTATTTCCATTTTGGGATTTATAGATCAAGAACGTCATTGGTTCAAGTCAGCAGTTGGTCTATCGCGGCTAGGACTAATGAATCATTTGGCACAAAGCCGCCAATTATTACGGAGGGAATCTTTTTCCAGTCAAGTAGTTGATAGTTTTCAATTTTTAGTTATTAATGATACACATAAAATTACCGACCCAGTGCTTGCTGGTAGCAAGTTGATCCAGGAATATGGGATTCGGGCTTACTTAGGGGCACCACTAATTGATGCTTCCGGTCATTGTCTGGGCGCATTGGAGGTCATGGATTTAGTACCCCGCAACTTTACAACCAGAGACGTTGAGTTTCTCCAAATCATCGCGCGTTGGAGCATGAGTGAGTTTGAGCGCAATCGGTTGTTACAGAGTAAATCAGAAATTAGTGCTGCTAAAGCACCTCTGAGTTTGGCATTTAATAATGATAGTAACAGTGAGATCAAACTCAGCCCTTCTACTTTAGAAAAAGGCTCTTTTTCAACAAAAGAACTCAAACTAGAACTGTTAGGACAGCTAACTCAGGAGTTACGTACACCTCTGACATCTGTACTAGGTATGGCTAGTGTGCTAGGGCGGGAGATTTACGGGCCGTTAACAACTAAGCAAAGAGAATATCTCGATATTATTCAACATAGCGGTCGATATTTACTGTCCTTGGTCAATGAAATTACTGAACTAGGAGCAATGAATGAAAGCTCTAGCGATTTGAATCTAGCGCCTGTAGATATTGAAATGGTATGTCAACAAGCCATCAATACTCTAGAAGAAGCCGCTAACCGCCGTGAGCAAGATATTCGTTTATCTATAGAACCTGGACACAGCCGCATTTGTCCTTTAGATAAAGATAAAGTCAGACAAATGTTGTATCACCTCATTTTTAGCGTGATTCAAATGTCTGCTACCGGTAGCGTAGTTCGCATTCATGTTTCCTATAAAGAAAACATGTTGAATATTACAGTTTGGGTTTCCCATCCTTGGTTGGGCGATGGAATCACTGAAGTTGATCCCTATTTTCGTCTTAGCCCCTTAACTCTGCTGGAACTGACTGGTGAGTCATCACCCTACAATCTGCATCTAGACAATCATGAGCCAGTTGGAAACTTACCATTAATCATGGATGCCAAAAACTTGGATTCCCACTCTGATGTCCTGACTATGAATTCAGGTGTAGATGTGGCTCAACGGCAAAATGGTTTGTCTCGGGAAAGCTTAGGCTTATTACTTAGCTGTCAGCTAGCAGAATTACATGGGGGACAAATTTCCATTCAAGGTTCGCCAGAATCAGGATACCGCTATGTGCTTTCTTTGCCATTACAAGCGGCGACATCCGCAGAGACAGTTAATGATATGTAAGTAAACGTCACAAACTGTTTATATCTGGAATTATGAAAAAGGGACTAGTACAGCACGGCGAAAAAATCACCACTTCCCAACGACTGCAACCCTTGTAGAAAGGTCATCATGCATTCAACGTAGCAGTACTAGAGACTAAGATTTATAGTTCAGTAATAGTTCAGTAATATCGCACTTTTTCCAATCAGCAATTCCCAAAAAATGTCATAAATCAGCATAAAAAAGGAATATTCCCTAAATCCTTACATCCTTTTCCCCAACTCATAATAGGAACAAGCAACAACCAAATATGAAAATCTTTATTCCCTAGCCCCTATTTTTAATTTAGACCCGCGCACGCGATCGCATAGCTCCTCCATCAAAAAGCTGGTATCTAAAATATAGGGAATGAACATAAATTTTTTTTACTCAACAATCAGTACTGTATTTCTTTAATGACTAAATAGCTGTGAAAACTAGCACGCAAGTAAATTTGTCAGATTATGGGCAATAGTCCCTGGTTACAAGTCATCAGTACTGAATAATGATGATGGACTGTTAATCAAATTCTCCATTGACAATTTGCTTGATTACCATTTTATTTCTACCCGCATTATGATTAAGTCCAAGTCCTAAGCGGGCGTGCTAATTGCTCACGGCGTTTTTTATGAATTTAGTCTGGCAACAATTCACTCTATCGTCTTTGACGGTCAAAGAATATTTTGCTACTAGCTACCTCTACAGATCTATCGTAGGTCTGTTATCTTCGTGGCGGCAAAGTAGTATCTTGCTACAGTGGGGAGACACGATCGCAGCTGCCTTACTGAGCATCATATATTGCCTAGCTCCCTTTGTTTCTACTACCTTACTCGGCTTGTTGTTAGCAGCTTGTGGAGTATTTTGGCTATTGCTAACTTTATCAGATGAAGCAACACCAACAAATTCCTCATCATTGACACCCATCCACCTGTTGGTACTGCTTTACTGGGCAATTGCAGCAATAGCAACAGCATTCTCACCAGTAAAAAAAGCGGCCTTGAACGATTTCGTCACCCTAACACTGTATTTGGTGCTATTTGCGCTTTGTGCCAGGGTACTGAGGTCGTCTCGCTTGCGTGCTTGGTTGATAGCCTTGTATCTCCACGTGTCGCTAATTGTGAGCGTCTATGGAATGCGGCAATGGTTTTTTGGCGCACCGCCATTAGCAACCTGGACAGATCCAGAATCGCCTTTGTCGAAAACTACCAGGGTCTACAGTTATTTAGGCAATCCCAATTTATTGGCTGGATATCTTCTTCCCGCAGTAATTTTTAGCTTGGTGGCAATTTTTGCATGGCAAAGCTGGTATAAGAAGGCTTTAGCAGTAACAGCGTTAATTGTTAACGCCTCCTGTCTAGTACTAACTTTTAGCCGTGGTGGTTGGATTGGTTTAGTAGTTGCAGTATTAACTACATTGGCATTGCTAATTTATTGGCGAAGTTTGCAAATGCCGCCTTTTTGGCGGACTTGGTCGCTGCCAATTCTGATTGGTGGGTTATTAGGAGTATTGCTGCTAGGAGTAATATTTATTGAGCCATTACGCCTGCGGATTTTCAGTATTTTTGCTGACCGTCAAGATAGCAGTAATAACTTCCGGCGCAATGTTTGGGATGCTGTCTTCAAGATGATTGGCGATCGCCCAGTTTTAGGTATTGGCCCTGGTCATAATGCTTTTAATAAAATCTATCCCCTTTATCAACAGCCCCGTTATAGCGCTTTGAGTGCTTATTCAATTTTGCTAGAAATTGCTGTAGAAACAGGCTTTGTTGGTTTAGGCTGTTTTGTGTGGCTATTAATTGTCACCTTCAATACTGGCTACTTACAACTCCAAAGATTGCGCCAGATAGGCAATATCGAGGGATTTTGGTTAATTGGGGCGATCGCTTCCATGCTCGGTATGCTGGCTCATGGTACTTTTGATACAGTCTGGTTCCGTCCGGAAGTGAACAGTATTTGGTGGCTATTGGTAGGCTTGGTTGCTAGCTACTGGACACCTTTAGCTAAAAATAGGACTTCTGAGTTGAATTCAACTAACTCTGAACCTTCCGCCAGCTGAACATACCAAATTGTCAGGCAAGCTACTAACACTCAGGTTCGGTTAATTATTTTTCATATCGCTTGTAATTTGGGAAAAAGGGTGCATCTTTGAATTCACCCTTTATTTTTTCCCCTTAACCGAACCATATTGAAACCCCAAAAATCGATTGTTTACTCTCTGTAGGTACTAGCACCTGGAGTACTGGGATCGCGATAACGGGTTGGTTCGTCATCACGTCTTTTACCTGTCAAACCAGCTAAACCTAACAGACCCAGTAAACCCAACCAACCCCAATCAAAATCATTGCGATCGTAAGTTGTTGTAGTTGGTGCTGTGGTGGTGGTTCCGGTGCTAGTTCCAGGGTCGCTAGTGGTTTGGGCTTTTACAGGTGAAGTTAAGGTTAAAATGCCCATACTTAATGTCAGAACACCAGTACCAAGTACTTTAGTTAAATTCCGTGTCATGTTGTAAGTTCCTCATCCCTTCCAAAGTTACTCACCACTGTATCGAGTCTCAACATGAAGAAAATCAATCTGCAGCGATAACCTCAGAAGTTTTCTAACTCACACTCGAGATATATAAAAGCAGGAAAGAAGTAACAGTAAACAAGTTTGAAATCTCCCCTGAATATTGAGAAAAGTACAATTAAATTTACTTATAAGAAAATAAAAATATTTTTAAGGGAACACATACTACCGTCGTGTCACATCTTGCAGAGAAAAAAATGTACCCTAGTGCAAAACCAAGTCACTAAGGTTCCAAGATTCCTAGCAATTCAAGGTAGCTAACCCACTTATACAACTGACTCCCTAATTTTTATTCTGGAAATGTCAAAAATAAATTTTACTCTTTTATGCCCGTTGAGACGCGATTTATCGCGTCTCTGCCCTATATCCCTGTTTACAAAGCAATGGGATATTTTTTCTTTGGAGTCCTTTATCTAATTTTTTTGCTTCCTCCTACCTTCTCAATCTTGTTAATAATTTTTGATCGCGCGTTGAATGTCGCGTTGGTCTTGTCGCCGTTTGAGGTCGTCGCGCTTGTCGTGGAGCTTTTTACCTTTGCCAAGGGCTATACTAACTTTTACCCAACCGCGTTTGAAGTACATTTTTAAGGGAACTAAAGTTAAACCTTGCTGTTCTACTTTGCCAATTAGCTTGCGGAGTTCTTGACGATGTAGTAATAGTTTTCGTGTACGGCGTGGTTCATGATTAAAATATTGCCCACTAGCAACATAAGGAGAAATATGCACGTTGATTAACCATGCTTCGCCATTGCGAATTAAAGCATAGCCATCTTGGAGATTCACCTTACCTGCACGAATGGACTTAACCTCGGTTCCCGTTAACTGAATTCCAGCTTCGTAAGTTTCTAGGATTTCATACAAATAACGGGCTTGACGATTGTCGCTAATTACTTTGTAACTTTCGCTCTTGTCGCTCATTGAAAATTATACGGTAGTAAAATTTATCTAAATAATCTTTGAACTAGCTGAGAAATTTATCGGGGCTATATTAAACCACTATATCTGGTGACTATGGATATCAGACTCATCCTATTAATTTAGCTTTTTTCACTGCTAAAACTAACCCTTCAACGCAAAAAACCCCAACTAAACATGAAAATCTCTCTTCCCAGTCAACAGCCAATAGTCAACGCTATTTTCAAGTTAGAATTTTCTGCCAACTTTTGCCTCAATCGGACTGTTGATTTAGTAGATTGTAATTTACAGTAAGGTAAAAGATTACTCTAACGTTGTGGTTATTTGTGATGAAGTACAAAATTTTCTACAGTTCTCCATTAATAAAATTTCAGGGCGTGTTACATTTCTTTAACAATTTCTAAAGATTTAAGTTTTTCTTAATAAATCAGTCCTGAGGCAGTAATTAATTGTTAAACCTGTCATAGTATGAAACATAAGAACACACTATTATCGCCTGTGTTCACTAATAGTGCTCCTAAAAGTCAATTGCCAAGTCAAACCAATGCTAGGGGTGTACTGTCCATGCCCTTGATGATCCTTGTAGTGGATGATGATCTGGGCACTCGTCTGTCTATTAGTGATTATCTTGAACTCTCTGGCTATTCAGTAATCACCGCTAATGACGGTCAAGAGGCTTTGTTGATGGTGGAAGAGTATCATCCCGATCTAATTGTCACCGATATTGTCATGCCACGAATGAATGGCTATGAGTTGGTGCGCCGAGTACGTCAACAACCAAAGTTCCGTTTATTACCTGTAATTTTATTAACAGCGCGGACAAAGACTCAGGAAAGGATTCTGGGATATCAATCGGGGTGTGATTTGTACTTACCCAAACCTTTTGAGCTAGAAGAGTTAGCCGCTGCTATTCGCAATTTGTTAGAGCGATCGCAAATTATTCAATCAGAGTACCGTTTTTCTGAACAAGAAAATTTGGGCAATTCTCAGTCAACAAAACCAATGACAGCCCAGCCATCTCAAATGACTAAAGTTCAGAAATCGCCAATGATCTCAGATCTCACATCTAGAGAACAAGAAGTGTTAGAACTTTTAACTCATGGGCTTTCAAATGCCGAAATGGGTCATCAGTTACATCTGAGTGCGCGGACTGTAGAAAAGTACGTGAGTAATTTATTGAGGAAAACAGCAACAAGTAACCGCGCCGAACTGGTACGGTTTGCCATGAAGCATGGTCTAGTAGAATAAAAGATTGTGTAGATTACCGAGGAAGTGCTGAGTCAGATAGACCAATATTACACTCTGTAAATCAATGTCCCAGGTCTCTGACTTCAGTCATCAGTAAGAAGAGATATTTTTACCTTCTGATAAATCAGAAAAATTGCTGTGAATTAATACTCTGATTTCGCATCCACAGTTTAAGTGCGTGCTTGCTGACTTAAAACATATTTAAGCAGACCTTCACAAGCATCAACCAGTAAATCAATTACTTGCTCGAAGCCGTCACTACCACCGTAATAAGGGTCAGGCACTTCTTTTAAGGTATAGCGAGAACAAAAATCACACATTAAATGGACGCGATCGCGGTCTTGCGGTGTGGCAGCCAAAGCCAATATATTGTCGTAATTTTCCCGATCCATCGCCAAAATCAAGTCAAAATCTTGAAAATCAGATTTCTGGAACTGGCGAGCATGACCGCGCAGTTTAATCCCTAATTTTTTAGCAGCCGCAGCACTCATACGACGGTCAGGTGGGCTACCAATGTGATAGCTGGAGGTACCAGCAGAATCGCAAATAATCTCATCGCTCAAGCCTGCCTGTTCGATGAGATGATTCATGATATTTTCTGCCGATGGCGAGCGGCAGATATTACCCAGGCAGACAAATAGTAGCTTGTAGGGCATAAATATCTTGTGTCCTTTGTCCTTAGTCATTTGTCATTTGTCCACAACTATTATGATTTAGGACTAATGACGAATGACTAACGACTAATGACTAAAATCCCGGCAGTTCTAGTCCACTGGTCAAATCTTCCATGCGTTCCCGCATGGTAGCTGTGGACTTGTTGTAAGCATCTTTCATGGCTACTGTTACCAAATCGGACAGTACTTCTGCACCTTCTCCCAAAGCTTCTGGAGAGATTTCCACGCGCTTGGGTTCTTGGTTGCCACTGACAATTACCTTGATCAGACCACCGCCAGACTCTCCTTGAATCTCCATTTGCTCCAACTCTTCTTGGAGCCGCTTTGCGCCTTCTTGAACTTGCTGCGCTTTTTTGAAAGCTTCGGCCAGTTCTTTCATTTTTCCCAAGCCAAAGCCGAAACCCTGTCCTTTTCCTGTCATAATAAATAGCCCGCGTGTGCGTTCAATAACAAATCAAATTCAATTATAGATGCGGTAGGCAAATTGCCTATTTTTTTACTGATAATTAATGCTACGGATGAGGATAAGGGGCTAGGGGCTAGTGATTAGGGATGATCCTGGCTCAAAAACCAGCAAAAAGCGTTGACTGCCGCAGAGCTTGACTAGCCTCTAGTCTTGATATCTCCCGATCAACAAGCTAATTGAAAGTCTCCCAGCATTTTGACTTCTGGCTCTAACCAAATTGACCACTGGTCTTGCACTTGGTGCTGAATATGACGGATCAGGGAGAAGATATCGCTAGCTTTTGCCCCACCACGGTTAACGATAAAATTAGCGTGGAGTTGTGCAACTTGCGCTCCCCCAATTTGAAAACCTTTTAACCCTGATTGTTCAATTAACCAGCCTGCAGAGTAAGGTTTGGGATTGCGGAAGACGCTACCACAACTAGGGTAGTTGTAGGGTTGGGTGCTCAGTCGGTGTTGTTTATGTTCCTTGGTGACTGCAATTACTGTTGCTGGGTCAGCGCCAGGACGCAGTTGAAAAGTAGCTTGGGTGACTATGCGATTGCTACCTTGTAATAATGAAGTGCGGTAGGCATAACCTAACTGCTCTGGAGTCAGAGTTTCGATTGTGCCATCAGGTGACAAGACCTGAGCGCTGACTAACATATCTGCGGTACAGCTATGGTGGGCCCCAGCATTCATGACAACAGCGCCACCAACGGTTCCCGGGATACCAACCGCCCATTCTAGGCCTTCCCAACCTAAATCTGCGGCTTGCCATGCCAAGCTGGGAATTGATTCGCCCGCAGCGACGGTTAATTGCCCTGTTGCGGGGTCAAAGTGGCTATATCGTAAATGACGAGTGGCAATCACTAAGCCGGGTAAACCGCGATCGCTCACTAATAAATTAGAACCTGCACCCAGTATCGTCACTGGAATCTCATGTTCTTTTGCATACTTCATGCTTGCTTGCAGTGCTTCTACGTTGCGGGGGGCTACATACAATTCAGCAGCTCCACCCACCCTATAGGAAGTAAACGCTGACAAGGAAGCTTGGGGTTTGATTGCACAATCAGTGTCAGGCAAGCAAATTACCTGACTAGTGACGGAATTAGCTGTTTCCTGTTTCTCTGAAGTTAAAGTAGAAACTGTGCAGACGCTGCCAGCTGCCTGGGAGATTGTCATCTTTCGGTCGATTGAGTAAAATTTTTACATTTTTCCGCCGTAACAATACGGCTTAACTATAAAATTTTGCGAAAAGATTACCAGGTAACAAGGATACTTGTTTCCCTAATGAAACCTAGTCATTGTCCAAAATTTACGATGTGGCTGTTGCTGGTTCGCGCAGTGTCGCAATCACATCAGGAATTGTCTGATTCAAGTTTCCAGCACCGAGAAACAGCGCTAAATCCCCTGGACGCAAAGCTTTGAGTAGATATTCGCCAACTGCACTCAAGGTAGGTTGATAGACAACCTGTGAATGCTGCTTCGCAATTGCTGCTGCTAACATTTCACCGCTGACTTGCCCTAAATTAGGTTCTCCAGCACTGTAAATATCAGTTAGCACTACCAAATCAGCATGAGTAAAGGATTCTGCAAATTCTGCTAAAAAGGTCAGTGTGCGACTATAGCGATGGGGTTGGAAAATCGCCACAACTCTTTGCCCTGGCCTTGCTTGCAGGCGGGCCGCTGCGAGAGTAGCACGAATTTCGCTGGGGTGATGAGCGTAGTCATCGATAAAGGTGATACCATCAACTTCACCGCGAAACTCAAAGCGCCGTCTTGCACCTTCAAAGGTGGCAATCCCTTTAGCAATTTCTCCAAATTCTAGACCTACAAATCGACCAACAGCTACAGATGCGAGAGCGTTGCTGAGGTTGTGCCGACCGAGCAGTCGCAAATTCAGCATTCCTAAAGCTTTGCCGCGTTCCCAAACTAAGGCAGTAGTACCATCAGCACGATGGTCAATGTTAGTGACAGTATAGTCAGCGTTGCTATCGGGGTGTAGGCTGTAGCTAATTGTGGGTTTTAGGCGATCGCGCACTGTTGCACAATCAATGCTACCTATTAAGGTTTGGCATCCTTGAGCAAACTCTTGGAAGATATTAACAACTTCTTCTAATGTTTCATAATGGTCGGGATGATCTAGTTCAATATTAGTAATCACACCAATTGCTGGAGCGTGTTTTACCAAAGAACCATCTGATTCATCTGCCTCTGCAACTAAATACCGACTTTCTCCCAATCTGGCATTGCCTTCCCAAGCATTGACTTCGCCACCCACCAAAATAGTTGGATCTAAACCAGCTTGCAGCAGCATATAGCCAATCATACTGCTGGTTGTAGTTTTCCCGTGGGTGCCCGCCACAGCAATGCTATGGTAATCAGCAATTAAAGCAGCTAGTACATCTGAACGATGTAAAATTGGGCATCCCAATTCTATTGCTGCTTTGTATTCTAAATTAGTAGTGTTAATTGCTGTTGAACAAATTACTTGCGGCAGTGTTGTGTTGTTACTGCTATTTGATTCTAAGCGTGAGTTTAATCCTACTCCTGAAGATACTAGAGGTCGAAAGAATTCGAGATTACTTGCCTCTTGTCTACTAAAAATATGTGTGCCGATAGATTCTAATTTTCTTGTTATGTGGTTCGGGCGTAAATCTGAACCTGATACTGGTAATTGACGTTTAGCAAGAACGTATGCCAGAGCAGACATTCCTATACCGCCGATCCCAATGAAATGAAATGGTCTACCGCTAAAATCTACAGAATTATTACTCATTGATTACTCCTCTTACACCACACCACACCATAATCACAAATGACACGCGTATCATAACAGGAATTTGATTTTTACTGTAACTACTCCTGTATGTATTTAATTTTTGGGTTTTCGTAAATTTTTCCCCTCTGCTTTTTTTTGTTGAGAATGATTTTACCTTCGTTAGAGGTTTTTGTAATTTCTGAAGTTTATCTTATGATTATTCGGAAAATTTCCGCCACATCGGGAAAGAAATTCTTGTAATGAGAAATACATATTTTTCTTGTCCTTACTAGAATTGGCTACAATAGTACATTTTTGGTTAAGTCGCTTTTAAATGACATAAACCTTAGGCTTGAGTTGACTACAATAGTACATTGATAATGAAACTTTTCTGAAATTGAATAGAATTCCGAACTTAAGTGGATGCAGCAACTAGCAATTTTTGGTGGCACATTTGATCCTGTTCATTGGGGACACTTGCTCATAGCCGAAACAGCTTTGCATCAAGTCCCTGTCGAACAGATAATTTGGGTACCGTCACTAAATCCTCCCCATAAACAAGCGGTTGCGTTTCAGCATCGCTTAGAAATGCTTAAGCTAGCGACAAAAGACAACCCGGCTTTTACGGTTTCACTAATTGAAGTAAATACCCCTGAAACATCCTACGCTATCAACACCCTGATCGATTTAGCTGCTGATTATCCCAATACTCACTGGTACTGGATTGTGGGTTTGGATACTTTCCAAACCTTACCCCGTTGGCACCGTAGACATGAACTCACACAGATGTGTGATTGGTTGATTGCACCTAGACTCCTTGGTGGTGAGAATATAGCTCAAAGTGAGTTAATCTGCAAGCAAGTCGAGCATCAACTGAGAAATCAGTCAATCATCATTGACTGGCAACTATTGCATATACCTTTAGTAGGAGTTTCGTCAAGTCTTATTCGTCAATTAATTCGCGAACGCCAATCTATTAGATATTTAGTTGCAGAACCTGTGCGGGTTTACATTGCTGCTCACAACCTTTACGCAAAATAAATCTGAATAAATTATGTGTTTTTTTTCTGGATCTTACACTTTGTGGTTATTAATGCTCCCCCCCTTTGCGATATGATTGGGGTCAACGATATAAACTTATAGGCATAAATACAGAGGGCAAGACACTGTGATTAGAGTCGCAATCAACGGTTTCGGGCGAATTGGGCGGAACTTTGCACGCTGTTGGGTGGGTAGAAAGAATAGCAACATCGACCTTGTGGCTATCAATGACACATCCGACCCGAGAACTAACGCTCACCTGCTGAAGTATGACTCGATGTTAGGAAAGTTAAAGGATGTTGACATTTCAGCTGATGATAACTCTATAACCGTTAACGGTAAAACAATTAAATGTGTATCTGATCGCAATCCAGAAAACTTGCCCTGGAGAGATTGGGGAATTGACCTAATTATCGAAGCAACTGGTGTTTTCACCAGCAAAGAAGGAGCGCTCAAGCACGTCAATGCTGGAGCCAAAAAAGTTTTGATTACTGCTCCTGGCAAAAATGAAGATGGCACCTTTGTGATTGGTGTGAATCATCACGATTATGACCACAACAAACACCACATCATCAGTAATGCTAGCTGTACCACAAATTGCTTGGCTCCGATCGCCAAAGTTTTAAATGAAAAATTTGGCATCATCAAAGGTACGATGACCACCACTCACAGCTACACAGGTGACCAGCGCTTGCTAGACGCTTCTCACCGTGATGTCCGCCGTGCTAGGGCAGCAGCCATCAACATTGTACCGACCTCTACTGGTGCGGCAAAGGCAGTAGCACTAGTGATCCCAGACCTGAAAGGCAAGCTAAATGGTGTTGCCTTACGTGTACCTACCCCAAACGTCTCAATGGTAGATTTCGTAGTTCAGGTTGAGAAGCGTACTATTACTGAAGAAGTTAACCAAGCCCTCAAAGATGCTGCCGAAGGGCCACTTAAAGGAATTTTGGATTACAGCGAACTACAACTAGTTTCATCGGATTACCAAGGTACCGATGCTTCTTCAATTGTTGATGCTAGCTTGACCCTGGTTATGGGTAATGACTTAGTAAAAGTCATGGCTTGGTACGATAACGAGTGGGGTTACAGCCAACGAGTTCTCGATTTGGCTGAACTCGTAGCTGAAAAATGGCAGTAATTTGTCATTAGTTATTTGTCATTAGTCATTTGTATTTCCACAAATGACTAATTACTAAAAATGTTGAAATCCCTGATTCAGATTTAAAGTTTGGTCAGGGATTTCTGTATTTTCATGGTGTAATAGTACTTTTGTTTCTGATGTAATCGTGCCAATAATTGCTGCATCTTGACCTATTTGTGCGACTAAGGCTGATGCAACATCTGGTGGTAAACACAGCACTAATTCAAAATCTTCGCCGCCGTATAAGGCATAATTTATAGCTTGTTCTGGGGTTAGCCAGTTAGTAAATGCTGGTGGTAAAGGAATGTGCTTGGCTTCCAGAATAGCGCCAACATTACTAGCACGACAGATTTGTAAAACAGCATCAGCCAAACCATCGCTGCTGTCCATCCCCGCAACAGCAATTTTAGATTTTAGATTTGGGATTTGGGATTGCGAATTGAAGATATTCCAGAGGATGGGTAAGACATCTAATCGTGGCTGGGGACGCTGGTGTGCGGTGATTAAAGCCGCCTTGTCTGTATCTTTGAGGTTTTGTCCTATTTCCGGATTTAAGAGCAGCTCTAAGCCTGCGCGAGAGGCTCCATGTACACCTGTAATTGCGATCGCATCTCCTACTTTTGCCGCAGAGCGACGGATAATTTGATGGGGGTAGGCTTGACCAAAAGCGGTAATTGACAGCGTCGTCACAGGCGATCGCACAATATCACCACCTACAATTGGCGTATTGTACTTTTGCAAGCATTCTGTCATTCCTTGGTACAAGCGCTCAACCCAATTGACACTTATATCCCCTGGAAGCCCTAATCCCACAGTGATCCCCAGAGGTGTAGCGCCCATCGCCGCCAAGTCTGATAAATTAGCTGCCACCGCCCGCCAGCCAGCATCTTCTGGGGAGGTCGTGACATGACTAAAATGCACATTATCAACTAAGACATCGGTTGTCACTACCCAAGATTGTTCTGGTGTAGTGACAAGCACAGCTGCATCATCGCCAATAATTTCTTGCGGACAAAAGCGCTGCAATATGGCTAACAGACCTTGTTCGCCAATATCTTTTACTTGCAAGGAAGATGACTCATTTTTCACAGTGGGGACTGGGGATTAGGGATTGGGTAATGGGTAATGAGACACCAGAAGGAAGAGTAAAAATAACTTTTGACTTTTGACCCTTGACTCTTGACCCTTGACATCACGACAAAAGTTTTATCTATCCTGCTTTACGCCGGGAATGATGGCTACTTATAGTTACGATAAGGGTATTGTCTAGGAGTTAGTGGAGATGGTCGCTACACCAGTAACCAGTATCACTTTTGAAGAGTACTTAACCTATGATGATGGTACAGGTTTTCATTATGAACTGGTGGATGGCAGGTTAGAGCTAATGAACCCACCAACAATTGAACATTTCTTGATTGTGGATTTCTTGGATACTTTGTTGAAATCAGAAATCAAAAGGTTGAATTTGCCTTGGCTGTGTTTTCGGGAAAGCGGCGTGAGAACAGGTAGAAATAAATCTAGATTGACTGATTTATCTGTGGTGACGCTGGAGCAAGCAAAAGAATTGATGAATGTGTCATTAGTATTTCAGTCACCACCATTGTTGATTGTAGAGGTAGTTAGTCCAGATTCAGTGAAACGAGACTATCGCTATAAACGCTCTGAATACGCGGCTTTGGAAGTACCAGAGTATTGGATTGTAGACCCCTTAATGGCGAAAATTACGGTTTTATTGCTGGAAGAAGGACTTTACGAAGAGACTGTATTTACTGGCTCTCAGCAGATTGTATCGCAGACTTTTCCCGAATTAGCGATCGCAGTTGATCTAGTTTTGAATTCTGGAAATCTCAGTTGAAAGATGAAATGCAAGACTTCACACTTCATCCTTCATACTTCATCCTTTTATGCTGCTTGTGGCTGCACTAAATTTTCTATGCCTTGAACAACAGTAGCAGATTCAATTTTGTCACCCGCCTTGAGTATGTCCAAAACTTCTTTACCCTCAGTTAAATAACCAAAAACGGAGTAACGACCATCTAATAGGTTACGTCCGGCTGGGGTGAGTTCTGGTTCAAACAGGAAGAAGAAAAATTGCGAGGAAGCGCCATTTACCTGAGTTTCCGGACGGGCCATGACTACTGCACCAAAAGAAGAAAATGGCAGAACTGGCATATCGAGATAACGCCCAGCATCTTCTAGAGTAATGCCGTATGTGGGAGCTTTATCGCCTTGTACAAGGACTTCTAACGGAATAGCACGATATTTACCAGTTTTGGGGTCGATAAAACCTACTTCTTTTCCTGGAGGATCGCCAGTTTGTAAAAAGTAAGATTCTTCGGAACGGGTGAATTCTAAACCATTATAAAAACCACGTTGTACCAAATCCACAAAGTTACCAGCAGTTACAGGAGCGCTATAACCATCTACCACAACGGTAAGGTTGCCTTTATTGGTTTTGATATCCACAGTTGCTCTACCTTTAAGTTGAGGTAGGTTACTGTACTCCTGAGGAACTTCAAAAGGAAATTCCTTGACCATTGACTCTTCGAGAAGATTCACAATGTTCAGGAGGCGATCGCGTTCCCCTTGGATTTTTTCTTTATCTTTAACTTTGACTAATTCCTGCAAATTATTCACGCCAGATTGTAAATCCTTAATCCAAGCTTCGGCTTGGGGTTGGCGTTCTTCGGGAACGCTTGCTAGGATTTTGGAGGATTGATCGAGAGACCGTGATGCTTTGCTTAAGTCTTTGGAAATATTTCCCCACCGCCGATTTGCCCGCAGTTGGTTGGAGATATCTTCTAAACTGGCTTGCAGTTGCCGCACAGGTTCATTCTTTATCGGGAGTGCATACCGCAACAGAGATCTGCCGTCAGTGATTGCATTCCCAGCTGGTAGGGCGGCGCTACTGGAGGGAGTCCACGCAGCTGTACTTATGCCTAAAAATATTGTTACCAGCAGTATTGCCATGAGGCTGTTCTTCAGCCAGGATTTTAATAAGTTAAACATGGTATGGCTTAAATGCAGCATCAAATTGTTGACTGGACATAACCCATAAATTATCTTCCCACAGTATTAGGGACTACGGATTAGGGATTGGGGATTAGGGGATTAGGGATTGGGGATTAGGGACTGGGGACTAGGGGGATAAGGGAGATGAGGGTAGCAATTACCAATTACCAATTACCCATTACCCATTACCCATTACTCAATGCCCAATTCCCATGACTAATAACCAATGACGACCCTAGAGGGGTACAATAAATGCCGATTGTCTTCCAAAATTTGAAAGCTTCATGATCTCCAGTAACGACTTTCGACCCGGTGTCTCAATTGTTTTAGATGGGTCTGTATGGCGGGTAATTGATTTCCTCCACGTTAAGCCAGGTAAAGGTTCGGCGTTTGTGCGGACAACGCTGAAAAATGTCCAAAGCGGCAAAGTTCTAGAAAGAACTTTCCGTGCGGGGGAAACTGTACCGCAAGCAACTCTAGAAAAAGTCACAATGCAACATACCTATAAAGAAGGTGATGAATTCGTCTTTATGGATATGGAAAGCTACGAAGAAGGCAGATTAACCGCAACGCAAATTGGCGATCGCGTAAAATACCTCAAAGAAGGTATGGAAGTTAACGTCATCCGTTGGGGTGAGCAAGTTCTAGAAGTGGAACTGCCTAACTCTGTGGTTTTAGAAATTGTGCAAACAGATCCAGGTGTTAAAGGTGACACTGCAACAGGTGGTACAAAACCAGCAATTCTAGAAACTGGTGCAACTATCATGGTTCCCTTGTTTATCGCTCAAGGCGAACGCATCAAGATAGATACCCGTGACGATAAATATTTAGGCAGGGAATAATTATTATCTCTTTTGAGAGTAATCCCGATTTCAATCCCTATTTTAGGGATTAAATCCCTGCCACACTTAACATTATTCTTTACGTACAGGTCGAGGTAATAAAAACTGTGCCATTGGACTTTAATGAAATTCGCCAACTGCTAGCAACTATTGCACAAACAGATATTGCCGAAGTCACGCTCAAAAGCGAAGACTTTGAGCTGACAGTGCGTAAAGCTGTAAGTTTTAGCAATCAAATGGTGTCAGTCAGCCAAGCAGCATCAGGCGGTGTGGTTGGTTTGGGATTAACATCAGTGGCTGCACCCCAGACTGTATCGACAGTGGAGACGGCTACAAATCGCGTCTTGGATAATAATGCCACTGGTTCTGGTGTGCAGTTGGCTGGCAATTCTCCCTCAGCAATTGATAAAAGATTAGTAGAAGTTCCTTCACCAATGGTAGGAACATTTTACCGTGCGCCTGCTCCAGGTGAAGCCCCATTTGTGGAAGTGGGCGATCGCGTCCGCAGTGGTCAAACAGTCTGCATCATCGAAGCCATGAAGCTGATGAACGAAATTGAGGCTGAAGTATCTGGTCAGGTCATGGAAATTTTGGTGCAAAATGGTGAACCTGTAGAATATGGTCAACCTTTAATGCGAATTAACCCTGATTAAGTATTAATCTATATTATGACGCAAGTCATTTTTTTCTCATTTTCAGTCCTTGCGGGTTAATCCTGATGAAACAAGTGTTGCCTATACCACCAGAAGTGATGCAACAAGTAGCAGAATACTTCAGCCTGTTAAGTGAACCGATGCGCCTTCGGCTGTTGCACTTATTACGGGATGAAGAAAAATGCGTGCAAGAGTTGGTAGAGGCAACACAGACTTCGCAGGCCAACGTCTCAAAACACCTGAAGGTAATGTGGCAAGCAGGTATTCTTAGCCGCCGCAGTGAAGGAACTTGCGCCTACTACCGGGTCGAAGACGAAATGATTTTTGAATTATGTAATCGGGTTTGCGATCGCCTAGCTACTAGGTTAGAACAGCAAGCCCATAATTTTCGTTTATTGAATGGTAAGCGTTAAATTAGTAGTTTGTCATTTGTCATTTGTCCAATGACTAATGACAACTGACATTAAAGTGGATAATTATTTTTAAATTGGTCACGTGTGAGTGGCTGTTGTAACTCTACGCCTTCGCCACCTAGCACATCCAACTCCTTGCCATTGACTTCAATGTAAACCTTGGCTGTGGGATTTGCTGTGGTTGCAGTGTAGACTACTTGTCCTACACGACCCATCATCGAGCTGCTACCACCACCACTGGTAAATTCTTCAGATAAATTAACATGAACTTCATCATTGTTAACTTTCACACCTAGTAATTTGGTGCCTTTGGGAATTGTGGTAGATTCTGCTCCTTCAGTTGGGCCTGCTAATAAGTTTTGCATAGCCTTTTCTACAACTTGGTTAGGTTGAGCAGCAGCTATTTTGACTGGTTGGGGAGCTAATTCTAAATTTTTGCCGTTGTCTTTCAGCCAATAGACATTAGCACTTTGCTCTTGTCCAGGCTGTACAGTTGAGGGCTTTCCTGGCTGGGTTAATGATTGTGAAGCTGGGGAAGGTGTGGGCGGATTTTGGGAGTGTAAAGTAAGCCAAGCAACGCCGCCACTGACTGCTACCACAGCTGCGGACACAGCAGCTATTACACCGGAAGAATTACGATTAGATTGGTCTTTCATATTCAAAACCTGCTTGACTGAGGGCTGAGATGGTTTGTGTGGGAAGAGCAGCCTGATTAAAGTCGGTACTTAATTGGGGAGTTTCCAAACACTTAGAGTATGGCTATTTATATCAACAATGCCGCCATGTCTCTTTCCGCAGTAACTACCTTAATTTTAGATTCGTAGTTTTATTACGTCACCTATCTGGGGGTTGGGGATTGGGGATTGGGGATTGGGGATTGGGGATTGGGGATTGGGGATTGGGGAACTCGGGGCCCCCTCTGGGGATAAGGGGTAATGGGGATTGGGTAATTGTTAATTGGTAATTGGTAATTGGTAATTAGTAATTGGAAGAAGTTTTTTGAACCCAGTCCCTAGTCCCTAGTCCCTAGTCCCCAGTCCCCAGTCCCCAGTCCCCAGTCCCTAGCTTATAGCCTCGGTAATCCACTGTTTGATTGTACCGATCACTTCGTTAATGTCAATTTCTTGAGATTTACGAGTAGCTCTTTCTACAACTTCTACTTTGCCGTTGGCGATCGCTCTGCCTGTGACGATTCTGTAAGGTATACCGATTAAATCGGCATCTTTGAATTTTACTCCTGCCCGTTCATCGCGGTCATCGAGTAAAGTTTCAATTCCGGCTTGATTTAGTTCTTTGTAGAGTTTTTCGGCGATTTCTATTTGTTGAGCATCTTTAATGTTAGGAATTGTGACAATTGCATGATAGGGTGCGATCGCTACTGGCCAAATAATTCCATCTTTATCGTAGGATTGCTCGACGGCTGATTGTGCTAATCGCGATACACCTACGCCATAACAACCCATCACTAAAGGTTTTTCTTCCCCTTGTTCGTTGGTATAAGTTGCACCCATCGCTACAGAGTACTTTGTCCCTAATTGGAAGATGTGTCCTACCTCGATTCCTCTAGCGCTTTGTAAGGTTTGCTCTGGGTTATGAAGAGCGCGATCGCCTGGTCTGGCTTTACGAATATCTACTACTAATTCTGGTAATTTAAATTGCTCACCCCAATTCGCGCCAACTACGTGATAGCCAGTCTCGTTGGCTCCTGTGACAAAGTTTTTTAAATCAACGGCTGTTTTATCGACAAAGCGTAAAAACTGGGAATGTATCTGTTGATTACCTTGAATATATTCATCCGCAATATCAGGGGCAATATAGCCTAAAGGTAGAGATTTTGCTGCCCATGTTTGTTGGGTTTCAGCACTGGGTACAGTTAAAGCAATAATAGTTTTGGCATCATAATTAGCAGCTAACTTAGTTAATTCGTTTTGCAATTTAACTTCGTTAACTTCTTGATCGCCTCTAATACTGACCAAAACTAAAACCGTTTTGCCATTGTCATAAACTGTTTGGTAAAGAACATTCTTTACTACTTGAGTAGGAGAACAGTTGAGGAATTTACAAACTGTGTCAATCGTATCTGTTCCTGGTGTCTCGCGTTTCTCATGGGCGATAAACTGTGAGGTGACAGCATCAGCGCTTAATGAAACAGCTTTTTCCACATTGGCGGCGTATTTTCCATCTTCGGTGTAGAGAACTTCATCTTCTCCCGCATCCGCCAGCACCATAAATTCTGTAGAACCAGAACCACCAATTGCGCCAGAATCAGCTTCAACTGCACGGAAAGCTAAACCAGAACGGCGCAGCATATTGCTGTAAGCCTGGTACATATCTTGGTAGGTGGCTTTGAGGCTTTCTTCATCGACATGGAAAGAATAGCCATCCTTCATGATAAATTCACGTCCGCGCATCAAACCAAAGCGGGGACGAATTTCATCGCGGAATTTGGTTTGAATTTGGTAGAGATGCTGAGGTAGCTGACGGTAAGAGCGAATCATATCACGCGCGATCGTCGTAATTACTTCTTCATGGGTGGGGCCTAATCCCAATTGTTGCTCTCGACGGTCAATGAGGGAAAACATAATACCCTCAGCTTTGGTATAAGTATCCCAGCGTCCTGATTCTTTCCACAACTCAGCAGGTTGTAATTGTGGTAACAAACATTCTTGCGCGCCTGTGGCGTTCATTTCTTCGCGCACAATCTGGGAAACCTTTTGCAATACCCGCCACATCAGTGGTAAATAAGCATAAACTCCGCTACCGATGCGACGAATATAACCTGCACGTAGTAATAATTTATGACTGGGAATTTCCGCATCAGCTGGATCATCCCGTAGTGTAACGAATAACATTTGTGACAGTCGCATCGTTTATTCCCTTTCCCAAAACACTTAATGAATTATGAAGGATGAAGTATGAAGTATGAAATATAAAGCTGCAATTACTACAATTTGTTCACTCACTTCATTAGGTATGAAGTATAAAGTATCAAGTTTCATGCTTTATCTTTGTGAGTGCTGAGTTGGAGAGACGCAATTAATCGGGAGAGACGCGATGAATCAGGAGAGACGCGATGAATCGCGTCTGTACAAGAGTCAAAATCCCAGTCCCCAGTCCCTAATCCCCAATCCCCAGTCCCCCATATTTAGGAGAAAAATATCTTGACTACCGGAATTTACCAAGCACAACCACCTTTAGAATTTATCCCGCCGAAACTCAACCCTTTACTTCTGCAAGCGGCGCATCTGTTATTACCCAGCATAATTAGCTGGAAAACAGCGATTACCCACATTGAAGCAGACAACGTAGAAATTTTAGCGGATCTCTATCATCAGTTTCAGGAAGGTAAGATTCGGTTTTTGTTAGCATTTCGCCACCCAAAAACGGAAGATCCTCTTTGTTTAGGCTACTTACTTTCGCAACTCGTGCCGCAGGTAGCACGAGAAAAAGATATAAAAATCCAAACTCCAATTCATGCTCATTTTATCTACGATCGCGGCATTCCTCTGTGGGCAGGTGAACACATTGGCTGGCTGGCTTCGCATTTAGGCGGTACTCCCATCCAACGCGGCAAAGCCGACTGGAATGGCTTACGTTCGGCGCGGGATTTATTCGCCAATGGCAAATTACCAATGGCGGCTGCGCCAGAAGGAGCAACTAATGGTTTATCAGAGATAATGAGTCCCTTAGAACCAGGTATTGCTCAATTAGGCTTTTGGTGTGCTGAAGATTTGCACAAAGCTGGACGCTCTGAGCAGGTTTACATTGTACCAGTTGGGCTTAAATATAGTTACGTTGCTGCCCCTTGGAGTGCGATCGCACAACTTATCAGCGAATTAGAAGCAGCTAGCGGGTTACCAATAAATCCCTCAGAAAATGGCAATAGTGCCACAATTGAGTCCCTTTATCCCCGCTTGTTGACATTGGCAGAACATTTATTAACGCTGATGGAAGACTTCTATAAGCGCTTTTATCATCAAAAGCTACCAGAAGCAATGGTTGCATCTCATGAAGGAGGCGATCGCAATGAAGCTTTAAAAGCTAGGTTAGAAGCATTGATGCACGTAGCGTTACAAATATCAGAGCAGTATTTTGACTTACCGCCTAAAGGTGCTTGGAATGATCGTTGTCGCCGCTTAGAGCAAGCTGGCTGGAATTATATCTTTAGAGAAGACTTTAAGGATTTGAAATTATTATCTCCCATAGAACGAGCCTTAGGCGATCGCGTTGCCGAAGAAGCCAATCGCAGAATGTGGCATATGCGATTAGTGGAAAGTTTTGTTGCTGTTTCTGGTAGCTATATCAAAGACAAACCTTCAGTAGAAAGGTTTGCCGAAACCACCTTATTGTTAAGAGATATGGTGAAGAAAATTCAAGGTAATAATGACCCCTTGCGTCGTCCACAATTGGGTAAACAAAAAGTGAAAATTACTATAGGTGAACCCATATCTATTTCTGAGAGATACCCGACATATAAGGCTAATCGTGTGGGTGCAAAGCAAGCTGTCACAGATTTTACTAATGATTTACAAAAAGCAATGGAAAGTTTGATTGCGAAGGAAGGATAAGGATAAACTACATCATTACATTCTAAAAATTGTGCATATCAACTCAGAGTGAAAACCGACAGTATTTTTTATCGACTATTTCAAGAGGTTCCCAGTATTTTCTTTGAACTTATTGGTAACCCACCTGAGACTGCTAATATCTATCAATTTTCTTCAGTTGAAGTCAAGCAAACAGCTTTTAGAATTGATGGTGTATTTCTTCCTACTCAAGATACAAACAATCCCATTTATTTTGTCGAAGTCCAATTCCAACCAGACGCAGATATTTACTCGCGTCTAATTTCCGAAATCTTTCTATATTTGCGGCAGAATAAACCTCAACATACTTGGCGAGGAGTAATTATTTATGCCAACAGGAGTATTGATATAGGAGATATCAAAGATTGTCACGAGTTTTTTAGCAGTCAACGTGTAACAAGAATTTATCTCGATGAATTAGGTGATGTAGCCTCACTACCCATCGGTATTGCTACGATAAAATTAATCATTGAGAATGAAGATACAGCAATTACCACTGCCAGAGAGTTAATTAACCGTACTCAGCAAGCTGTAGGTTTACAATTACCACAGCAGCAGTTATTAGAATTGATAGAAACTATTTTGGTTTATAAATTTCCCCAAATGAGTCGAGAGGAGATAGAAGCAATGTTTGGCTTGAATGAGTTGAAACAAACGCGAGTTTATCAAGAAGCTATAGAAGAGGGAGAACAAAAAGCCAAATTAGAAGCTGTACCTAGACTTTTAGCATTAGGGTTAACTGTTGAACAAATAGCACAGGCGTTAGACTTAGATGTTGCACAAGTGCAGCAAATAGCACAGCAAACACTACCTGAAAATTGATAAAGCTTCAGAGTTTCTTGTTAATTTTCGGCATATTAAGGCATGGGTAGGTAATTATAAAATGGCAAGAGAAACAATTACGCTGCAAATTCCAGAAATGCTATATCAGCGCTTACTTAATACTGCTCACGCACAACGTCGTCCAATTGAAGAAGTAATTGTTCATGCTTTACAGGTGGGTAGTCCGCCAGAATGGAATGATGTACCAGAAGAATTCCAAGCTGACCTAGCAGCTTTAGATAAACTAGACGACAATAGCTTGTGGCAAATTGTCCGCAATTTTAAAACAGCAGATGAAATGGAGCGATACAACTATCTGTTGGAGCTTAACTCTAGTGGTAACATTACAGAGACAGAGCAGTTAGAACTAATAGAACTGCGTCATAAAGCTGACAGTTTTATGCTTTGCAAAGCCCAAGCGGCTGTGTTACTCCGTTGGCGAGGACATCATGTCCCAACTCCGTAAATTTTTGTGTCTAAATATATTCCTGAAAGCTTACGAAATCAAATAGCTATTAGTGATAAAAGACGTTGCTGTTATTGCTTAACAAGTGAAGCTAATAGCGGTATTCCGATGACTCACGACCATATTCACCCGCGCTCAAGAGGTGGAGAAACTACTTTTGAAAATCTATGTTTAGCCTGTCGTTCTTGCAATGAATTTAAAGCTGATTTAACTGAAGCTATAGACCCTGTCACTGGAAAAATAACACCTCTATTTAATCCACGTATACAGATATGGTCTGACCATTTTCATTGGAGTTCTGATGCAACGAAAGTTGAAGGTTTAACTAATATTGGTAGAGCTACAGTTATTTGCTTGCGAATGAATAATCCAGTAATAGTTGCTGCGCGAAGACGTTGGACAACTAGTGGTTGGCATCCTCCTGATGATTAATTTCAGCTTCTTAGAAAAGCTACCCGTACTTTATTAAAACAATAATACGGAAAATAGGCGGACTGGGAGTCTACCCTTTCCACCTGTAAAATTTCATTACTCGATATGTTTGTAAATTAAGTTAAGTGATTCTCTAAGAGAGATGCGATCGCTTCTGGATGGAGTTTCTTGTATTGCTTTTTACCAATGCGGACTACGCAGTTAGGCGCACTGCTACAGCGTTTTTGACAGCCTGTATGTTCTATTGTGACTTTGTCGATTAAACCGCGATCGCACAAAGTTTTTTCTAATTCTGATACTAAACCTTTACCACCCCGCTTCATACAGCCAGATTTCTGGCAAACCATGATTTTCGCTTTGGTTTGAGATGGGAGATTTTCGATTGGGCAAACACCAGTTGATTTTACCCGAAATGCTTTGAATTTTATTTTACCTGTGCGTTGATTTAATTGGCTAATACCATCAACGCGAATTTGTTCGCCGGGGATTAAAGATGAACGTAAAGCACTGCGTAAATCTTTAGGAACTTTTACTTGCAAATTCCCGGCGGGAATTGCTAATCGCAAGTATTTAAATTTTACTTCATCACCAACAAAACCCAGGAATCTACCTTCAAGGTTTAATTCCGATAATGTTTGATATTTTTCACCCATGTTCAGCAACTCACAATTCAAAATTAAACGTAGTTCAAACTGAATCTAACCGGGTGCTATCATGTCCAATAAAATTCTTATATCATGTCCTAAAAATTAACAATAATATAAACTTTTGGCGTTGCTGCACAAGTCTAAATTATGTATATTTAAATGTACATGATATTCGCTAATTCTTGATTATCAACGCCAAGTGACAAATGACCAATGACAAATGCCAAATGACAAATGACAATCAAGTAATTAGTTGAACATGATATTAAGAGATAGATGCTTCCCCAATTACTATCTCCCCGATGATTTATTTTAGGCAAGTCGTCTAGCTTCTACTGTTAGAGGTAAACTCTTTTCGTCTGGCATATCGCGAAATTCTAATTCCCAACCATTAGCTAAAGTGAGAATCTTCCCCTCAGCGCCGTCTGTTTGTTTGACTACGATTTCTTCTAAATCTTTTTTAGCAACGTAGACAACCAAATGACCAGCATCATTCACCCGTAGCATTACTTTCATTAATTTCCTCGACAGATTCTAGTTCTTTTTTGAGACAACCGATGACGAACCCTTTTTCTAAGAAATGCACGGCATAGATATACGATCTCTGCAAATATGTGCCGATACTCGCGACGTAGCCGACTTCTCCTTTTTTAGCTAAAACTACCCCAATTTCTTGACCGGGAAATGTACCATCGTTTTTGATCAGCTTACGCAATCTGACTTTTTGGCCGATTTCAAAAGCAGGTGGTGCGTCAAGTTCAATTTCATCGGGTGGCATGAGAATACCTCTGTTCTCTAGCTAAATTCAACACTTCTTCTGTAGTTAAACTACGTTTTTTCTGGATTGATTGTTGGCGTACTGCATCTAAAACAGTTTGGGTTTCTTGTGAGTTGAGAAAGATACCGTGCTGTTCTAAAACGCTAGATATTAAATGCCGACCAGAATGTTTACCAACTACTAAACGGCGTTCCCAACCTACTTCTTCCGGTGAAAATGGTTCGTAGGTATCGGGGTTTTGCAATACGCCATGAGCATGGATTCCAGATTCATGTGCGAAGGTATTTTCGCCAACAATTGCTTTCCAAGGTGGAACACTGCTACCGGATGCAGATGCAACTAGTTGAGATAGTTCTAATAATCTGGGAGTGTCAATACCTAAATCATGGCCGTAAATACGTTTAACAGCCATCACAACTTCTTCTAATGCGGCGTTTCCTGCTCTTTCACCCAAGCCGTTGACAGTGGTATTAACTGAAGATGCTCCAGCTTTAATCCCAGCCAGTGCGTTGGCTGTAGCTAAACCAAAATCATTGTGGGTGTGAATTTCTAGCGGAATCATCAAGGCTGAGGCTAGCCGCTTCACTTTATTATAAGTAGTAAATGGGTCAAGAACTCCGACAGTGTCACAAAAGCGAAACCGCGATGCACCCCATTCTTGAGCATAAAGCGCTACGTCTAAAAGGAAGTTATCATCAGCTCTAGAAGAATCTTCGCCGCCGACTGCTACCCAAAGACCATTATCAACAGCAAAGCTAATACAATCTTTAAGTTTTTGCAGACTTACCCGCCACTGTCCATGAAATTTAGCGGCAATTTGAATACCAGAAACAGGAATAGCGATATGTACTCGCTGTAAACCGCAAACTAGAGAAGCTTTTAAATCTGACATCACAGCGCGGTTCCAGCCAAGTAGTTTAGCTTGTAAACCCAAGTGAGAAATAGCTGAAATTGCGCGTGTTTCTTCCTCACCCATTGCCGGAATACCGACTTCTAACTCATGAACACCGATGGCATCTAGAAACTTAGCGATCGCAACTTTTTCTTCTAAGTTAAAAGCAACACCTGCTGCTTGTTCGCCATCACGTAGTGTAGTGTCATTAATTTGGAGTTGATTCATCTCAAACATTTTCAATCATCTCACTATGGGAATTACTCTTAATATTGTTTCTTGATTGCTAGCCTGGTTCTCTGCAATCGCTAGTAATGGTAAACGCCGATAGAATTTCTAATGGATGAACGGTAAATGCTGAAGAATCTTATAGACACGATTCATGACTCTTCATTATGTGGCAATCCCCTTGACATATCTGTATGACAGCGAACCAAAATTTAGTATCATTTACAAATTGTTTTTACCATTGAAAGTCAGTAGTTTTCCAAGTAGCAATAAGTATGTTTTTCCAGAGTTGATGATAGGTAAAAAAGCAGAGGAAGCAGAGGGAGCAGAGGAGCAGAGGAGAGAAATAAATAAGACCAATGACAAATAACAAATGACCAATGACAAATAACCAATGACAAATGACCAATGACTAATGACAATTAAATTTGCTCATCGAGCCAATCGAAGATGCGCTCAAGCTGTTCTAAATTCACTAAACCGTACTGCCACAGCAGCATAGGTAACGGGCCGTTATCGAATTCGCGGTGTCTTAGTGCCACAGAAATATCTGCTGTGGACAGTTCCAAGTCTTGATGCAAAAAATTCAAAAATTCTATATCGCTGTTACGGACAACCATAATCGGACTTTTAATTTCTAGATGGCGGTATGAATTAAAAATGTGAAATTCCTAGCTTTACTTGGTAACTTCACATCTTTAATTGCCAAGATATATCAAGAAAATTTCAGGTGTAGCAGCTGGGAGGAAACTCACATGAAGCGTTACCTCATCAGTCTGCAATAAAATTTCCTAATGAACAGTAACTTCTACATCCAAATCTTTAGCGATCCGCTTTAAATTGTGAGATTTTACGGAAATTATGACCTTTCTCATTTGTCATTTCCCACAAATGATTCGGAAGTACTATATGAGATAATTACGCATACTTGCAAAGATTCTCAATTATCTTGGCGTATTCAATTTTGGATTTTAGATTTCGGATTTTGGATTGATTGTTAGCGTCAATCCGTTGCAGCTGGGGATGAAGGTTGTTAATTTGGTCATAGGTCTTTCCTATTACCAATCACCAATTACCAATTACCAGCCCATGTGACAATATAAATCTTGACCGATTCCTTACAACTCAGCACTATCAGGCCAGCAACGCTCTAACCAGTCTACTAATTCTTGGCGAGACGCGAGAAATTGCATGACGGTGCTACGAATGAGCAGTGCTTCTCGCCGATTGTTGACTTGCACCCTTAAAGAACCATCCGCTAAACAGGAACAGTCAATCATTAAGTCTTGCAAGCGGTGGTAGATCAGCCAGCGATCGCTTAGGGGAATGTGCAGTATTTGTTCAGCGGGGAAATTATAACTACTAGATGGCAACATTGTCGTTTGTCCTCTCTTACAAAGTTCTGATCGCCGGAAACCGGCGCTCCGACTTTGCGCTTTGTCACTTGTCATTTGTCATTGGTCATTGGTTATTTGTGATTGACTGTTGACTCTGGACTTTTGACTTTTAATTCTTGCAGTTGTTTTTCTAGTTGCTCGATGCGAGAAAGTAATGAGCGCATGACGCTGGCTTCGACATCGGGTAGCTTACCATGTTCTAGGGGTTCGCCTTGCTTGCGAGAAATAATCCGACCAGGAATCCCTACCACAGTCGAATCGGAGGGGACATCGCGCAAGACTACTGAACCTGCGCCAACCCGGACGCGATCGCCAATTTGAATATTACCTAAAACTTTTGCACCCGCACCGACAACAACGTGTTCACCGACTGTAGGATGGCGCTTACCGCTTTCTTTACCTGTACCGCCAAGGGTAACGCCTTGATAAATTAGCGTATAGTCGCCAACGATCGCAGTTTCGCCAATGACGACACCCATACCGTGGTCGATAAACACACCTTTGCCAATCTGTGCGCCAGGATGAATTTCAATACCCGTTAAGAATCTTCCTAGATGGGAAATGAACCGGGGAATGAAAATTACCTGGCGACGATGTAACCAGTGAGCAAGACGATGCAAACAGATAGCGTGCAACCCAGGGTAGCAGAAAACTACCTCTAGCCAATTACGCGCCGCTGGATCGCGCTCAAAAATGATGCGGAAATCACTCAACAATGGCTCAAAAAATTTGCCAGAGAGTAGATTAGCGAGCAGGGAGGTCTTTGCAGAATCCGGCTTAGTAGCAGTCTTAGAATTTCTGATACTATTTAATGTCTGTTGCATCGGTACTGTCTGGTTAAAAGAGCCATGTGCTATTTTTCTGCTTATATCAGGCAGCTTCAAATAGGACAGTCTAACCCATGCCTATTGGAATTATTGGATTGATTAATGTTGTACTCACAACCCGTAATTCCCATTGCAACTATATTGCAAATTTGTTTTGGAGTAGGGGTACTGGCTTTTTCTATTGGGGGTACTAGTATTTATCGGGTAGGGGGTTAAGAATTTTTGTACTCGCCACAAAACCCTTTATCCGTAACACTTTGCAACGCTTTATCTAACTTATTTTGCAATATATTAAGTTGTACTCAAAAGTTATTAAAGATGAGGTAAACGGGACAACAAATGTTATATCTGTATAGCCAGTTACGATTCTTATTTTATTCTTTTGCTAGGGCAAAAACCTAATTTCTTAATTTTCTTTTAGTAATTGCTGTCTGTAAATCTATATACTTTTGCAATTAATTCATATTTGCATCTAATACACAGTAAGGGCATAACGTAGATCATCAATCTGTTTAACTGAAAGCTTTTGAATGCTGTACCCTCAGCATTGCGGTATTTTTTTAATTGTAAATTCCTAAGCGATCGCACTTATCACCACAATCAACTCACCCCTTGATTGCTTAACGAGCAAAATAACCTCGCTGACGAGCAAAATAACCTCGTTCACGAGCAAAATAACTTCGTTCACGAGCAAAATAACCTCGCTGACGAACAAAATAACCTCGTTCACGAGCAAAATAACCTCGTTCACGAGCAAAATAACCTCGTTCACGAGCAAAATAACCTCGTTCACGAGCAAAATAACCTCGTTCACGAGCAAAATAACCTCGCTGACGAGCAAAAAAGCCTCGTTCACGAACAAAATAACCTCATCACAGCATTCTTTACCCATGTAAACCACAATTGCGCCTTCTTCTTTGCGTGAGATAAAAAAATCCAGTTGTTCAACTAGACAATAGCTGTAATGAGGACTTATTACTTACGAATCAGACGCAACTTTAGCCGATTTACTTTTAATAGCCTTAAAGCGTTCGCCTAATTGTTCAGCCACAGTTTTTAAACCAGGAGTCTTTTTCGCCGCTGTTTTTACATAGTCATAAACCGTCAAACTACTGGTCATAGCTTCACTACCAACTGCCAGTAGAGTATCATCTACTTGTTCATTGAGTTGGCGTATGGAAGTTAAAAGTTCAGTAAGTGCAGTCGCTAATTGATAATCTCGAACAAGTTCCTCAACATCAAAACTAGCTGGGAGAATATCACGGTTTGACTGAGCAGCAGTAACGCTATTATTGACAAACGCCAAGCTTTTATCACCCATTTTTAATAATCTACGTCTTTCCTCATTACTGAGAGTGATTAAAAACGGTAGCTTTTGTTGAATAGTTTGTAGCGAGGCTTTAATTTCTTGGATATCTTGTGGTGAGAGAGAGCCTGTGATATTTTGGTAAACCATCGTATTATTACCAGGATACTTCTATGTTTAAGTAGCAATAGTTGCTAAGTATAGAATGCCCAGTAAAGAATGCGATCGCACAAAATTCTACCAATTTGAAAAAAGAATGCGACAGATTGTAGGGGCAAGGCACGCCGCAGTGGTGTCAACTGAAGCTAAAAGCTATATAGGGCGGGCGTTGTACAAATACCTCGCCCTCATCCCCTAACCCCTTCTTCCTCAGGGAGAAGGGGAATTTAATCTCTTGCTCCCCTCTCCTGGTGGGAGAGGGGCTGGGGGTGAGGGCAAAACCTTGCAACCAAGAGGGTTTCACGTTAAGTTGACATCAATGGGCAATGCACGCCGCAGTGGTGTCAACTGAAGCTAAAAGCTATATAGGGCGGGCGTTGTACAAATACCTCGCGCCCTCATCCCCTAACCCCTTCTCCCTGAGGGAGAAGGGGAATTTAATCTCTTGCTCCCCTCTCCTGGCGGGAGAGGGGCTGGGGGTGAGGGCGAAACCTTGCAACCAAGCGGGTTTCACGTTAAGTTTACACAGGTGGGCACTGCCTTGCCCTCTAAAATATTATGGATGTGTCGCAAACATTATTTGATTTAGTACTATACCAAGTTGCAATCATAAAATTCCTGAATTCGTAGGGTGTGTTACGCCGTAGGCTAACGCACCTTTGATGGTTGACAGGTCGGTGCGGCGCTTGGCGACAACACAACGCCAGTTTGCTCAAGTCGGGAAACCCGCCCACGCAACTGGCTCCCCTACATTGAAACTTGACACAGATATAATCAGCCCCAGAGGTTCACTGCTTAGAACCCCATGTTGCAAAAAAACTAAATTTATCGATGATTTTGCGGATTTTAACAAGATGAGCTTGTGTTTAAGCGATAATAAATGCATTTGCCAATAGATGCACAGTTATGACCTGCTGCCTAAATTCAGATTGCCACAATCCGCCCAATCCTGATGGCACAATGTTTTGCTCAAACTGCGGTGTAGGATTGGTAGTGCTGAGAAACCGCTATCGCCCGATTAAATCATTAGGTGCTGGAGGATTTGGTAAAACTTATTTGGCAGAAGATATCGACAAATTGAATCAAAAATGTGTCATTAAGCAATTTGCACCACAAGTACAAGGAACTCGCGAACTGCAAAAGGCCACAGAATTATTTGAACAAGAAGCAAGGCGACTAGAACAATTAGGTGAACATCCGCAAATTCCCACGCTGTTGGCATACTTTAAGCAAGATAATCGCCTGTATTTAGTGCAGCAATTTATCGACGGACAGAATTTATTGGATGAATTAAAACAGCAGGGAATTTTCAATGAGCAAAAGATAAAAGAATTATTGCTTGATTTATTAGATATTCTCAAAACAGTTCATCATCACAAAGTCATTCACCGCGATATCAAGCCAGTGAATATCATTCGTCGCAGTGATGGTAAGTTGGTGCTGATTGATTTTGGTATATCGAAGCAACTGACAGCAACGGTGATGACGCAAGTAGGAACAACCATCGGTTCCTATGGTTATGCACCACTAGAACAGATGCAGGGAGGCAAAGCTTACCCAGCCAGCGATTTATATAGTGTCAGTGCAACTTGTTTTCACCTGTTGAGTGGAATTCACCCTTGGCAACTTTGGCAACGACAAGGTTATGGCTGGGTTAGTAATTGGAGACAACATTTACAGCAACCAATAAGTCACGCATTTGGGCAAATACTGGATAAGTTGTTGCAAGAAGAATACCAGCAGCGTTATCAGTCAATAGAGCAAGTTTTACAAGATTTAAATCCGCCGTCACCACTACCACCAACCCAGCTTGTAATTGCTACCCCATCATCACGGCCGTCACCACTACCGCCAACTCAGCCTATAGTTACTACCCCATCATCACCACCACTGTCTGTAACAGTACCTTCTCAGGCTCAAATATCAACGCCACCAGTAAAACTGAAAGCATCGCTACAAAAGTTTTTCAGTCCAAATACCAAACGCAAAAAAGGATTACTCGCGGTTGTGGCTATTACTGTGGGCGGATTAGTGTTGACCAAGTTTGTTAGCTATGTTCGTTATGGCTTATTTCCAACTAACCCCATACCTGTAATTGCTAGCAAAGATAGCGATGTTTTCCTAACAAAAACTTTAGAAGGGCATTCTAGCTTGATTCGTTCCGTCGCCATCAGCCCAGATGGCAAAACTCTTGCCAGTGGTAGTGATGACAAGACCATCAAACTGTGGAATCTGAAGACAGGAAAGCAAATCCGCACCCTGACTGGGCATTCTCACTGGGTTTTTTCCGTCGCCATTAGCCCAGATGGCAAAACCCTTGCCAGTGGTAGTATTGACGACACCATCAAACTGTGGAATCTGGAGACAGGAGAGCAAATCCGCACCTTGACTGGGCATTCTGGTGATGTTAATTCCGTCGCCATTAGCCCAGATGGCAAAACCCTTGTCAGTGGTAGTATTAACGGAACTATCGAACTGTGGAATCTGGAGACAGGAGAGCAAATCCGCACCCTGGATGGGCATTCTAGTAATGTTTATTCCGTAGCCATTAGCCCCGATGGCAAAACCCTTGTCAGTGGTAGTGTTGACAAGACTATCAAACTGTGGAATCTGAAGACAGGAAAGGAAATCCGCACCCTGAAGGGGCATTCTAGCACGGTTTTTTCCGTCGCCATTAGCCCAGATGGCAAAACCCTTGTTAGTGGTAGTGGTGACAATACTATCAAAGTGTGGAATCTGGAGACAGGAGAGCAAATCCGCACCCTGGAGGGGCATTCTAGCTCGGTTGATTCCGTCGCCATTAGCCCAGATGGCAAAACCCTTGTCAGTGGTAGTCGTAACGGGACTATCAAAGTGTGGAATCTGGAGACAGGAGAGCAAATCCGCAACCTGACTGAGCATTCTCGCGGTGTTAATTCCCTAGCCATCAGCCCAGATGGCAAAACCCTTGTAAGTAGTGATGGCAATACCATCAAAATTTGGTGACTAAAGTAATGAGTGCTGAATTCGCAGTTTTGAGTACTATAGCAGATTAATCAAGATAGTCTGGATCTATGGCATCTCAGTTCTATGATAGAAACAAGCCACTCTATGGTTTAACTTATGTCTTCTCCTGTCCTGGAAAAACCTTCGACTTCTGAGACTTCCTACGTTCTTCTGTACAATGTCAGTTGGGAACAGTTAGAACAGCTTGATGTCACCCTTGCAGGAACAAGCGCACGACTAACTTATTTAGATGGGATTCTCGAAATTATCTCCCCACTTTCTGACGACCATGAGGATTATAAAAAAACTCTGGCGATGTTGCTGGAAGTCTATATGCGGGCAAAGAATATCCGCTTTTATGGTCGGGGAAGTGCAACTATAGGTAAACAGGAAGACAAAACGCGACGAGAACCAGATGAGTCTTATAATTTAGGCACAAAAAAATCTATTCCTGATTTAATTGTGGAAATAACTGTCACGAGTGGCGGAATTAATAAGCTAGAAATTTATCAGCGTTTGCGAGTACCTGAAGTTTGGTTTTGGGAAGATGGTTTATTATCAGTTTATTGTTTGCAAGGTGACAGCTATATAAAAGTCTCTAAAAGTACTTTATTGCCTGATTTAAATTTGGATATATTAGCAAAATGTGCGCTAATGGCTGACCAATATGATGCTGTGACTGAATATAGTCAGATAATCGCTAAGGAATAGTAATTCAGGATTGAATAATCACAACATAAACTTAATCAAGATTATCTGCATCTATGCCAAGCGATGTCTAAAGTTGCGTTAAGTTATAATCAGCAGTCCAACATTTAAAACAAATGAACTGGAAACTTGACGAAGCACAACAAAAACTCCCAGAGGTGATTGATGCTATTACGTCAGAACCTCAATTAATCTTCAAGCAGGACAAATTAGTAGCTGCAATTGTAGAACCTCATTTGTTTCAAGAGTTCCTTGCTTGGCATCAGCAACAAAAAGTCTCTTCGGTGGCAGATGCTTTTGCAGAATTACGTCAACTCTGTGTTGAAGAAAATTATATTTTAGAGACTCCTGCACGATGTAACGATCGCCATATCCCATTTGCTGAGGAATAGCATAATGCTATAAAATATTTAATTAAATGGTGATAGTTATGCAACACATTACAATTGACGCAGCATCACAACATTTACACGAATTAATTGCAGCTGCAATCAATGGCGAGGAAATTATTATTACCAAAGATGAGCAGCCAGTGGTTAAACTGACTCCATTGATTTCAGAAAAAAAACGTTCTCCTTTATTTGGTAGCGCTAAAGATTTGATTACAATCTCAGATGACTTTGATGCGCCATTAGAAGAATTCCAGGATTATATGTAATGCAGGTATTGTTAGATACTCATACTTTGATTTGGTTTTTCCAAGGACATCAAAGTTTTAGTGACAAGATGAGACTATTAATAGAAGACCAAAATAACGAAAAGCTCATTAGCATTGCTAGCGTGTGGGAAATGTCAATCAAACAAAACATTGGTAAGCTAAGTTTTGGTTTGCCAATTAAGACTTTTATCGAGCAACAAATAGCATTAAATGATTTTAATTTACTCAATATCAATCTTGACCATATTGATGTAATTACTACTTTACCCTTACAACATCGTGACCCCTTTGATAGAATTTTAATTGCCCAAGCAATGGTAGAAAATATTCCAATTATTAGCGCAGATACAGCATTTGATGCTTATTCAATTACAAGACTTTGGTGATATTGACTTTAATTAAAAAATAAGTGTGAAAACTGACAGCATATTTTATCGCCTCTTTCAAGAACTCCCTGCTATCTTCTTTGAACTAATTGACAATCCTCCCGAAATTGCCAACATCTATCAATTTGCATCTGTTGAAATCAAACAAACAGCCTTTAGAATTGATGGTGTATTTCTCCCCACCCAAGATGAACAAAGCCCGATTTATTTTGTTGAAGTTCAATTTCAACCAGACTCAGATATTTACTTACGCCTAATATCAGAAGTCGCTTTATACTTACGCCAAAATAAACCCAAAAATCCTTGGCGAGGAGTAGTGATTTATCCCAGCAGAGATATAGATATCGGAGATAAAGAACATTTCTTAGAATTATTTCAAAGCCAGCGTATCAGTCTAATTTACCTAGATGAGTTAGGCGAATCTGCATCCTTACCAATAGGTATTGCTACGATAAAATTAGTAATTGAAGGGGAAGATACAGCAATTAACACCGCCAGGGAATTAATCAACCGCACCCAGCAAGCCATTAATTTGCAACTACCACAAAAGCAATTACTAGAATTAATAGAGACAATCCTAGTTTATAAATTTCCGCAAATGAGTCGAGAGGAGATAGAAGCAATGTTTGGTTTAAGTGAATTGAAGCAAACGCGAGTTTATCAAGAAGCTGAACAAGAAGGTAAACAGAAAGGTCGTTTGGAAGCAAAATTAGAAGCTATACCTAAGTTTTTAGCACTGGGTTTAACTGTGGAACAAATAGCACAGGCGTTGGATTTAGATATTGCACAAGTTCAGCAAGTAGCACAGCAAACACCCCCAAATCAATAGTCAGTTAATGCTGTTTTTCAAGCACATTTCAGCAATATTGAAGATATCGCAGCTTAATTAAGATTATCTGGATCTATGGCGAGCGATGTCTAAAGTTAAGTTATACCATTTTGAAAAAAGAACGCGACAGATGGGTGGGGGCACGGCACCTGTAAGATATTTCATATACCAAAAGATTGTGGATGCCGTGCCCCTACAAAGACTTTATCTGTCGCAAACATTATTTGAATTGTTATTAATAGGACTTCCGCAAGCGTCACATTTTTTCGTTTAAGTAAATTGAAACAAACAAGAGTTTATAAAGCAGCTAGAGAATTGTGCCTAGAACGGGAACACTAGCTTTAAATCAGGACGAGGAAGTCATGGGTGATGAAGGTAGTACTGTTTCTCTTGAAATTCACAAGTGAGTTATTCACTCTAGGGATCATCCTATTAGTAATACTCCTGTGGAATCGCTGCGCCAATGCTCAGGTGATATCTGACGGAACTACTGACACCATAGTCAAGCAAAGTGGAAATAATTTTAATATTCTTAATGGTAGTGAAAAAGGTAATAATTTATTTCACAGTTTTAGTAACTTCTCTATTCCTCAGAATGGTTCAGCAACATTTGATTTAATTCATACGCCCAATATTACAACTATATTTAGTCGAGTTACAGGTGGAAAGATTTCCGATATTAACGGGTTAATTCAAACTCTCAACGGTAATCATCCTGTGAGTTTGTTTTTGATGAATCCTGCAGGGATTGTGTTTGGCCAAAATGCCTCGTTGAATATTGGTGGCTCATTTGTGGGAACCACAGCGAATAGTATTAAGTTTGCTGATGGGGTAGAATTTAGTGCAGTTAATCCTGCTGCGCCGCCCTTGTTGACAATGACTGTGCCCATCGGCTTACAGTTGGGGCCAAATTCCCAAGGAATTACTGTGCAAGGAAATGGACATCGCCTGATTAGCGGATTATATATCCCTACAGATCGTAGCCAGAATCCCATTGGCTTACAGGTCAAGGCAGGTAATACATTGGCATTGATTGGCGGTGATGTGAAGTTCGTCGGTGGGATTGCAACCGTTAATGGGGGGGGACATATAGAAATAGGCAGTGTCAGCAATGGGCAGGTTGCACTCAATAGTACTGGACAAAATTGGGTAGGCGATTACTCAAAAGTTGAGCAATTCAAGGATATCAATCTCGATGAGCGATCGCTACTTGATGCCAGTGGCACTAACGGCTCGATTCAAATTCAAGGACGGAATATCAATGGCAATGGGGGGAATGTCAAATTAAACTTACATAATGACTTGCTCATGCGTCACGATAGCCTCATTACCGCCACTGCTGCGGGTAAAGGTAATGGTGGTAACCTGTTAATTAATGCATCGGTGATTGTTGGTTTAGAAAACAGCGACATTATTGCCAATGCAGTCCAAGGTCAAGGTGGGAACATTCAAATTACAACTCAAGGTATCTTTGGTCTCGAATTACGTCCGCAGCTAACTTCTAAAAGCGATATTACCGCTAGTTCTCAGTTTGGACTAAATGGTGGTGTAGAAATTAAAACTCTAGCAGTTGATCCTAGCAAAGGAATTGTGGCATTACCCGTACAGCCAAAAGATGCATCATCATTAATTACTCAAGGTTGTGGACAAAATCAACCTAGTGAATCTAACCACTTCATTGTCACTGGACGAGGTGGTTTACCCCAAAATCCAGATGTAGTTTTGGGGAGCGACACAGTTTTAGAAGATATGCAAACAGTTCCGATTCCTACAAACAGCGATCGCTCTTTGGTAACTGCTAGTTCGATAAATCTACCATCCCAGACTGCCAATGAGATTATAGAAGCTCAGGGACTGCTCATTACTCCTCAAGGAGAAATATTATTAACAGCACAAGCAACAGTGATCACGCCTCATAGTTCTGGACTTAATGCAGCTAGCTGTTCTACAAATTAGTCAATATATAAATATCGGTTAAGGGCAAAAGGGGAAGGGGAAAAGGAGCAAAAGCGCGATCGCTATCAACAGTTGTTAACTAAACTCCAAGCCGAGGGAATCGATATAGAGAATTTGTAATTGCAGTTACTGCGATCGCATCCAAAATTATAGGGAGAAATTCTATTCTTGCCATTGCTGCAACTGATTCTGAGCAAAGTTCCTCAGTTGCTCATCTGGGTCATTTTCTGCTCTGTCGCGTAGTAATGGTACGGTGTAGGGATGCTGCGAAAAATGTTGGACTATAATCTGCAGTGCTATTTGTCGGGGATTACCTTCATAGTCTGCTTGAATTTCAACAGGATCGTTGACAGCACAGTTGTAGTAAATTTCAAACAACTCCTGATCATCTGGATAACTACGGGCTAATTCTTCTACTGCTGCGCCACGCAGACTTGCACTATTATCTTGAGTAGCTTGTTGTTTAAGAATAGATTTCGTGTCGGGATCATCTTTGAAACTGCGGACTAATTCTTCTACTGCTACCCGCCGCACATATTCATTATCATCTTGGATAGCCCGTTGTTTAAGAATAGATTTTGTGTCGGGATCATCTTTAAAACTGCGGACTAATTCTTCCATCACTGCACATCTTACACCTGCACTTTCATCATGCATAGTGCGTTCTAGCAGCCATATTTTAATATCTGGGTCAAATAAAAAGCTATGAGCTAATTCTTGTACCGCTACAATTCGCACATCACTATCATCATCATGAGTAGCACTTTGTTTCAGGAGTGATTTGATTTCAGGATCATTTGGGAAACTACGAGCTAATCCTTCAAGTGCTACACGTCGCACATCACTGTTGTCATCATTGATAGCGCGTTGTTGCAGCCAATTTTTAGTATCCGATTGCTCTGGGAAGCTGCGAGCTAATTCTTGCACCGCTACAACTCGCACAGCCCAATGATTATCTTGAATAGCACGTTGTTGCAGCCAAATTTTGGTGTCGCGATCGTATTGAAAGCTGCGGGCTAACCCTTCGAGTGCTGTACGTCGCACATCACTATTATCATCTTGGTTAACAGGTGGTTGCAACCAGCTTGTAGAATTGCGATCGTTAGGGAAACTACGAGCGAATTCTTGCACTGCTACAACTCTTACATCACTATCATCATCTTGGTTAACAGGTGGTTGTAGCCAGCTTGTAGAATTGCGATCGTTGGGGAAACTGCGGACGAATTCTTGTACTGCTACAACACGCACAGCCCAGTGATCGTCGTGAACAGCCCGTTGTTGTAGCCAAGTTTTGTTGTCAGGATCATTGGGAAAACTGCGAGCCAATTCTTGCACTGCGACAACACGCACAGCCCAGTGATCATCGTGAACAGCCCGTTGTTGTAGCCAAGTTTTGTTGTCGGGATCATCTTTAAACCCACGAGCAAATTCTTGCACCGCTGCACGTCTGACAGCCCAATGAGCATCATTAATGGCGCGTTCTTGTAGCCAGGTTTTAGTATTAGGATCATCTTTGAAACTGTGGGCGAATCCTTCTACTGCTGCACAGCGCACATCACTATCATCATCACTAGCAGCATGTTGTTGCAGCCAGATTTTAGTATCAGAAGATTCTGCCCAAGTCATAGCAATTGCTGCAACTGCTTGAGTGCGAATTTCCTGAACTAGCTTTGTTTCTTCTTCATCTCGATAAAGTACGTAATTGTATGAGAGGTCATATTTAGTTAATGCATTTAATTGCTCAAATAATTGATTAGCTATTGAGATAATCCCCGAACGATTTCTGACTTCTGCTAAACATTTAGCAGCTAAAAATAAGTTTTTAAATGCAAACTCTTCACCATTCTGTGCCATTAAATAAACTAAAATTTCACCTACGAATTTCGGCTCAATCATTGCCGATATCAGTAGCAAAAGTTCATGCCAGATTTCATCTTGCCAGTGTTGACCAAAAACTTCATATTTTATTTGCTCTATAGTCAGAGTTTGTGTTTCTTTAAACTGCCAAACAAAATCCCAAGCACAGAAGTATTCCAAAAATGTCCGATGTACAAAAGCATAATAATCTGCACCTAAAAAAGATAGCATAAAGTTACGAGTCCGCATTTGATTAATCATCATCTGCGCTACTTCTCTGGGCTGCTCAAATTCTCTGAGTGTTAAATAATCAATTAAAATCTTTTCTAACTCATTTTCTCTAATTAAATTACCTGCCAATCCTGGATGGCTATTTTGCATATAATAAGCAACTTGACGAAGTATTGCTTGTTTATCTTTATAATCAATAGTCTTTTTATCTAAACGATTACCTTCTACCAAAGTGCGTTCTACATCCCATTGATGTAGTAATATCTTGGATGCTTGATTATAAAGTTCGTTCCTATCTCGTGGCAGTTCTTGATTACGATTTAGAATTGCCATCATCGTTAATAGCAAGGGATTTCCTGCTAATTCTGCAATAGATTTGACTGTATTAATTGCTTCTTGCAGGCGTTCTCTTTTTCTGACTTTATCTGCTACATCACTAAAAGTTAGCTCATGCCAACGATCAATAAAATCCTGAATCTGTTCCGGTTCTAAATCTTGTAAAATAAAGTGATGAAAATTAGCATTACTAAATCGTTGTGGTTCATAGCCAATAATCCGAGAAGTAACAATTACCCGCACATAAGGATGATCATTAACAAAGCTATGAATATCATTAATTATCTCGTCGCGTAGCCTGAGGTCAAATACTTCATCTAAACCATCAAACATTACCAACGCATTACCAGCTTTTAACTGATCGTGTAATTTAACTTGATTTAATTGGGCAATTGTATTTCTACATTGGGTAAAAAAATCCAAAAAGTTTTCACATTCTCCATTCTCCCGGAGCCGCATATAATTACGTAATTCAATTAGCAAGGGAATTGGGGATAACATTAAATTCTCTTGAGAAGATTCTGCCCAATTCAATGCTAAATATTGCAACAATGTAGATTTACCCGAACCAGGATATCCCAAAATTACAATAGATTTGTAAATATGTTTTTCGTTAATTACGTCTAATACTGAGCGAATTGGCTGTTCCAAATAAAGAAGTTTCTGTCCCACTAGTTCAGCATCGGAAATTTTTAATGCTAATTCATCACTTTCTCTTAGTTGTCTAAAATATTCCTTTGGTAGTTCGTGAAGTTGTGGTAAAAATTGATGTGTTTCTCGCACATTTTGAGGGATAAACATTCGCCATAAATTCAGATTCCTGTAAGCATAACCGCTAGTATCTAAACTATCTAGCTTAATGTCACCGTAGATTTCCCGAATAGATTCCTGATATTTAGCTAGGTTAAAATTTACCATCGGCTCGATGACAATCCCAGCATTTTCAGCAAAATTAGATGATTGTTCTGATGTTAAAAAAAAGCGTAAAGTATCCGACTCTAACAGCAATTCTTGAACTTGTATTAAATACTGATCTATTAAAATTTGCCAGTTAAATCTATAAGGTAGAGATTTTAGGCGTAGTCTTTGCCAAGCTTCTTCTAATGATTTAGCATTTAAATGTTCACAATGAATATCAAAAGCCTGACCAAGAATTTCTCTGACATACTTATCTTTAGTAAATTTCCTGACATCTTCGGTATAGCTTTTAATTTCATCGTCAGAAAGTTTGCATCGCACTTTTAACTGCTGTTGTAGTAGCTGTAAAAGTTCTTTTAATGCCTTACCAGCAGTAATTCCTAGCTCTTCTTTTGGTAATTGATTTAAAACTTTGTTAGGGATACCATGCAATAAAATATTTGTCCCATCTGTAGCAACTTCTTTTGCAACTTCTTCCAAAATTACCTTAAAAATCAACCCAACAGCCTGAATTGCCCCCCAAACAGTCAACCAATTCAGCATAAATTTAGTAGCCTTTGATATTTAGTTATAAGTATATACACTATATTCATTTAATATAGCAATTTTCCACTTTATTGCAGAAATATAATCGAAAAATCACAAAATGCTTGATTAATGTGTAGTGTAGGGTATCAGTATGCGGGGGTTAAATACCACTTGACTTAAAAAATAATACATTTGGTTAACTAAGTTGAAAGAGATGGAAGAGTGAATTGTATCAAAATTTTCTAATAATGGTGTAAAAAGTTTAAATCTTCTACATTTATTTGTCATATGAGTTAACAAATTTAGAATTTGGACTCTTGACTACTCGCACAGCACAGATATGTATCAAATTGGTCAATTTGGCTCAAAGAGTAACTGTAATAGCTATTTTCTCCACAGCACGTTCTGTTTTACTATCTGTATGCGCTGCTACTAATTTTTGTAACTGATATGTGCGGTCAATGACAACAAAAATTTTACCCGATTCAATCAAGTTTTTTAAGTAAAGTAAGTCTTTAGGATTGGGGTTTTTCTATGATAAATTTGACCTTTTTACCAGGTAAAAAGGTTGTGAAAATGCTCTGCATGAAGCTTTCAGTGCTGGGTAGGGTGGTGATTACACATTATTGGGTTTGAGGACTCGTTTGCTATCAGCAGGCCGAGAATTTTTTCCAAATGAGCGATCGCAACATTCCCTGGCGAATTTTCCAATCAACAGGATTAACACTACTAACGTGAATCTTCACGAATAATTGGTCAGGCTTAATCGTTGGTTGTTCCATATCCTCATGCTGCAACCACCTCAGCAGACCCATAGCAGCGGATAAACATAGCTTTCATCCCATTCCTCCTGCTACCCCGTTTTCGCCTATGAATACAGTGTAGTGGGGATTGGGGACTGGGGACTGGGGACTCGGGATGAGGGAGACAAACACCAATTACCCATTACCCATTACCCATTACCCATTACCCATTACCCATTACCCATTACCCATTACCAATCGAGTAAAAATGCCTGTTTTGACTTCTTTAGAAAAAGAAAAATTTAGGATAAAAAATTAAGTTTTTGACAATCATATGCATTAATGTAGATATATAGACCGTTATATAAGCTTTATATAGCAAGGATTATTGACGTTATTGCATATTATTTTTAATGAAAGATTAAAACAATATGAATTACATTTTTACCAAAAAAAAAATGATATGTTGGATACAGAATTGAATTTCGCACGTATCTGGAGTAGAACGACGTAGACTACTCCAGTTTTTCCCCCTCAATCCCCTATGATTACTGGCTTTGGGTGATGTCTGGGGAATGTTTGAGTACAGACATAAATGTCTGAAAACAATCTAAAATCAAGTTCTAACCTTTGTGGGTGCTAAGTTTTGGCTGAGTACAAAGAAATCCTGTACCCCACTCTATAAATACTTGTACCCCAATCTAAAAATACTAGAACCTCTACCCGAAAAAAAATTTATTAATTCTTGTAACGCCTGAAAACTCGGGCTGAAAAAATTTGAGTACAAGTTTAATAAATCCAATAAATTCTATCCTAGATACAAGTCAGCCGACTGGAAAAATGGCTGCTATAAATCATATATCGCCAATCACTTAACGCTTCTAAACAAAAGCGAAGAGTGAGTGGAGGGATGAGATAGCACCATGCCTCTGTGAATAGAAGTCGCGGCTGTAAGGGCTGTACGCACAAATTCTACCCACGACCCAAACGTTGACACACCAGCCGAAAATCAAGGATTGTAAGCCTGCTTTACTCTCATATTTGATGTTCTCATCAGTATCACTTCGCAAAAGAGTAAATTCTTGCGAATCACGAGTAGAAGCCGCGACTTCGATTCCTAGGCAATAAAGAGTAGCAACGGCATCTCTCACAGTGGCAGCCAGTCCACCGACCCTTGCGAAATTCAATGACACCACCGTCTACAGGACTCCTCACCTCCTCCAATCAGGAACCTACCACTACCCAAGCCAAATCAGGTGGTTGCGGATGCGACAGCAAAAGCAACTCTACCGTAGAGATGGATGAAAAGCTCAAGGAACGCATTGCCAAGCATCCCTGCTATAGCGAAGACGCACACCACCATTACGCTAGAATGCACGTTGCAGTTGCCCCCGCCTGTAACATTCAATGCAACTATTGCAACCGAAAATATGACTGTGCTAACGAAAGCCGTCCTGGTGTAGTTAGCGAGTTACTTACCCCAGAAGAAGCAGCACATAAAGTATTGGTGATTGCAGGTAAGATTCCCCAAATGACAGTCTTGGGAATTGCTGGCCCTGGTGATCCATTGGCGAATCCCGAAAAAACTTTCCGTACCTTTGAGTTGATTGCAGATAAAGCACCAGATATTAAGTTGTGCTTATCAACTAATGGTTTGATGCTGACTGAATATGTCGATCGCATTAAACAACTCAATATAGATCACGTTACTATTACCCTTAACACTATTGACCCAGAAATAGGCGCACAGATTTATTCTTGGGTTCACTACAAACGTAAGCGTTATAAAGGTGTTGAGGGAGCGAGAATTCTGCTAGAAAAGCAGATGGAAGGATTGCAAGCCCTCAAAGAAGCCGATATCTTGTGCAAAGTCAACTCGGTAATGATTCCGGGAATCAATGACCAGCACTTGGTAGAAGTAAATAAATTCATTCGTGAAAACGGCGCATTCCTGCACAACATCATGCCGTTGATTTCTGCGCCAGAACATGGCACACACTTCGGTTTAACTGGTCAGCGTGGCCCTACCACCAAAGAACTCAAAGAAGTTCAAGACAACTGTGCCGGCAACATGAAAATGATGCGTCACTGTCGCCAATGCCGAGCCGATGCTGTAGGATTGTTAGGAGAAGACCGCAGCCAAGAATTTACCAAAGATAAATTCCTGGAAATGGCTCCCGAATATAACCTAGAACAACGCCAAGAAGTTCACGAAGGTATTGAGAAATTTAAACAAGAAATCAAAGCCGCTAAAGAAAAGGCGCTAGTCGGCAAGAATTTTGCTAACAAACCGAAAATCTTAGTTGCTGTAGCAACCAAAGGAAGTGGATTAGTTAACCAACACTTCGGTCATGCGAAGGAATTCCAGATTTACGAAGTGGATGGTAGTGAAGTACGCTTTATCAGTCATCGTAAAATTGACCACTATTGTCAAGGTGGATTTGGAGAAGAAGCCACTCTAGACTACATTATTAAAGCGATCGCAGATTGCAAAGCGGTTTTGGTCTCCAAGATTGGGAACTGTCCCAAAGAAGAATTGCACAAAGCTGGCATACAGACTGTTGAAGCTTACGACGTAATTGAGAAAGTTGCTTTGGAATATTACGAGCAATATGTCGAAGGGTTAGGCAAATAGGGACTAGGGGCTAGCGGCTAGCGGCTAGGAAAATTATACCCCCAATGCTCAATGCCCCATGCCCCATGCCCTATGCCCCATGCCCAATCCCCAAAAGGAGCTTAGTCATGGCTTACAAAATTACTGGCCAATGTATTTCCTGTGATTTGTGTCTGTCTGTATGCCCTACTGGTGCAATCAAAATAGTTGATGGTAATCGCTGGATTGACCCCGAACTTTGCACAAACTGCGTCGGTAGTATTCATACAGTACCTCAATGTCAAGCTGGTTGTCCTACTTGTGATGGTTGCGTTAAACAACCCACAGATTATTGGGAAGGGTGGTTTGCCACCTACAACCGCGTTTTAGCGAAGTTAACTAATAAAGAAGATTATTGGGAACGTTGGTTTAACTGTTATTCTTAACAGTTTACACTATCAAACTAGAAATATCTGTTGAGGACAGCCTATCGTAAAGGAAATGGCTGCTCAACAATAAATGAAAATTGTAACTATATACTTACAAGAAAATGAAGTTAACGCCAAAATGACGACTTGAATACTCATGCCACCTATAAATTCTTGTATAACTAAACTGGTTAGCTGACACTCACGGTACAAAAATATCTTGCTACATGACAACTGAAAGTGCAAATATAAGAACTAGGAATTTCAAAGAGGTAATTATGGTTCCGCTGGAATGGGTTGTCATGCTGGCGTGGAACAAAGAGTGTGGCGAAACTCTAAAATTATTGCGCGGTAAAAGGTCTAGACGCGAAATTGCAGATGCTGTTTCTCAGCAAGGTGTTGAATGCTCACAAGAGTACATCAGAAAACTGGAAAACGGTGAAGCCGCCTCTGTTTCCACGAAAATTATCACTACAATTGCTAAAACCCTTGACGTTGAGTTGATTGAAATAATTTATGAATTGCGTGTTGAAGTCACAACAATAGTTTGTACTAAGAGTTGATTTTTGTACTCTGAGTTGTTATTTTAGATAATGTCAAAGTGAAAGGCGATCGCTCAGAGCCTGGAAAACTTAGTGCGATCGCCTTTTAATCCTTTAATAGGAAATACCATTATGACTCAAACCATCTATAGCTATCAACAGCTGCAATACAAATCCATAGCTCGACTCAAGCAAATCTACAATGACATCATCTGTACAGTTGAGGTACTTGACAAGCGGTGCAAGGATGCTTGGATTAATGCCATAGCTGAGTATCAAGCTAGCAGGGTTCAGACAGTGGTTGATACTACCCTTGACGAACAACCCACAACCGAAGCTATTGCTCCCCAACTGAGAACAGTAGCAATCAACTTCTACCACCATGAAGTCTACGTGGGTAACAAACTCATAGCTTATATGGTCTACGATAATGACGAATTTGTTATGCAACCTTGGTTGGTTATGGTTAACGGCAAAGAGATGTTCCGCGCCACTACATCTGCCAAATGCCTACGCTACATTCAATGGCATTACCAGGATGGCACACTCAACCCATTCGACCAAATTGAACTGGCTGAAGTCCCAGAAGTCCCGACAATTATGAAAATTTCTTTTTACGAGCAAGAAGCATTTGTTGGTGAGCAACTGATAGCTAGGATTATCTACGACTATGGAAATTACGATAATCTATACTGGCGGGTAATAATTAACGCTAAAGAGATTTTTCGAGATATTAGCCCAGCCAGATGTCACAGTTACATTAAACAACTGTACCAGGAAGGTAAACTCCTATTACAAGAGTAGTTAGACCTAAAAAAACATTTGCTATCACATAGCAACTTTTTGCCTACGACTGATACATATCTGCAATACTTGAACTCTTACCCCTAGAGAATAGCGATCGCTTCTTTCGGATGAGGCGCAAGTTCAGTAATTGGTAACAGTCTCAAACTCACTGTGAGCAGTAATAGAAATTGCTGCTCACTCCTATATGCATTTTTTCAAAAGTGATATTGCGTCAACGAAGTTTCACTTTGGCAAGGAGGTAAAAGATGAGTGCTATTGTCTCCTCTGACAAAATATCTGTGCTGGTGATATTACGACGAGAGTATCTGGAAATTACTGGTAACTTCTGTGCTGCCAAGTTGATTGAGTATTTCAGACATTGGACAAAGTGGATCTGAGGAGGGCCCCACAGGCGGCGCGCTAACCGTTACAAATAAAAGAAACGGATTGGGGCAGTTTTTTGTGGCTTGCTGAACACCCATTAACCCTCAATCCCCCAGATCCAATTCCCTCAGACTTTAGTTCTTTCTAGCTTGCTCCAATTGGTGTGGCGATATCAATGCATCTTTCAGGTTAGCATTTTTCAGGATAGAACCTTCAAGGTCAGCACCTGAAAGGCTAGCACGTTCAAGGTTAGCATTTTTCAGGTTAGCATTTAAAAAGACAGAACCTTCAAGGTCAGCCTCTGAAAGGTTAGCATCTTCAAGATTAGCTTCTGAAAAGTTAGAACCTGCAATTCTAGTCTTTGAAAGGTCAGCGCCTGAAAGGTTAGCGTTGTAAAAGTTAATACCATTCATCGGAATACCTTCAAGGTCAGCACCTGAAAGGTTAGCACGTGAAAGGTCAGCATTGTCCTTCAGTAGAATAGGTCTCAGGTCAGCACCTGCAAGGTTACAGCCACGACATTCACCCATTTGCCTTAACTTCTCTAAATCTCTAGGTTCAAAGGCGTAGCTCGGGCTAGCAAAGAAGGATAGGACAATAGTAGATATCCAAACAACAACAGCAATATTCGCGATTTTTAAGTTGCGGTATGTATTTGTTTTCAAGGCTTTTTTTGAAAAAATAGCAGGTAATTGCTTAAAAATTTTCATGACTTTTTCTCCTTCCTAGATTTGTTACAATAATTTGCCTTCGACTAGAGCACATTGTAGAGTCGCACACTCTACCTCTTCAAAATCTAAATTGAAATACAAATAGCAATGATTCCTTTCTTCTGTTACCAAACTCTACATAATTAAGAAGTTTCCGTCTAATGAATGAGTAATATCTTTATCTATTCTCATTCCTCTCCCTCCTTTTTGTCAGTCGGCAAAGTCGGCTCATGAAGTCGGAAAAGTCGGATAATTAAATCAGTGATTGCAATATGCGGTAGCTGATCCATAAAGCTAGACAAAGCAGGGAAGAACAATAACACCAATTTGAAAAAAGAATGGGGCAAATTGTAGGGGCAAGGCACTACTTTGCCCTCTAAAATATTATTAATGCATAGCCAATATTATGTCCTTACCAAAATTTTTACCCACGCTACTGAGCAGTCTGCTACTTTATCCTAATTACTAAATCGGTGTTCTAGGTAGCAAACTCTTGCTTCTATGAAACATGAAGTATCTGTTTCCATTGGTAATCGAATCTGAAAGAGGCTTACCAGCGATGACTTCAGTAAACGAGCAATTACAGTTTGGATTAGAGAGAACTATGCCCTTGTGAGTTGTGAGTCTGATTAGCTGGAGGAGTGATCGCCTTTTATCTAGAGAGACTGCCTAAATTATAAGGCAGTCGCTTCCTGTGATTTCTTCAAGCTATTTTTTGGCAGGTTTTGGTACTGTAATATTACCAACACGTTGCCAACGCTGGGGATCTTCATCCAGTGTTCCTTGTAACTCTCGTGGTGAAGTAGTTTTGGGGTTCTTGCGAATACCTAGCTGAGCTTCTTGAATAATCATTCCTCCAGGACTAAGGGCAATACTAGCTGCTACGTAGCACCGTATCACGAAGTTGGAGCAAAAGACCTCCCCCATAACCCCTGCTGGATCGCCCCAAATCCTATTCATTGCTCTTATAACATCTTCCGTGACCTTTGATGCAGATAATACACTCCTAGCTGCCTGTAATTTGCTGTATTGACCAACATTTGGTGTTCCCGCCCAGTTTGGGTTTTGTTGTTGCGTATAGTAATCTTCGGCACAAAAAGCTGCCATCTGGGATAGGGAAATTTCTGGGTTATCAGGGTGGGGAGCTATGTATCGGTACACTAAATATGTACTTGTTCCAGAGCCAGGATTGTTTGGTTCCATGTCTACATAGGCAAGTCCTTCGCCAGCGGATTCGATCAGTCGGTGCCTATTGTTTTGATCCCGACCTATGTAGATAGCTGCGTGGACAGTAGAGCTACTGCCGCCAGTAGGTTTGAACAATTGTCCCAACCATTGTCCTAATGTAATCACTCCGTGGACAAGAGTGTCTTTGCTACCAGAAGTTAACAGAATGTCACCAGCTTGTAAATTGTTCAATATCAATCCCGGTAATTGCCCTTGTGCTTGCATGATTGTCTCCTATTTTTCTAAATGTTTGGAAGTTCCTTCAAGAAGCGATCGCAGTCTCTTAAGAGAAACTGCGATCGCATGAGAGCGCTGGCGCTTTGCGTCAATCACCCTTGTGAGTTCTAAATCTAATCGCCATGCACTCGTCTCTATATAACGAAGAACTTAGAAACGTAGTACACTCAAGCATTGATTAAACTCCAGTCAATGCCAGTCCGCTATTGCTAGTTTCAGGTAAAACAACCTTCTGCTCAAAATTTGTCCCGTTTGTTGAGGAAATAACGTTGAGATGGTTGTCCGTTCCCGTCCAAGTAAGGTAAAGCCGACTGCTGAAGACAGCTAGTGCCAACCCAATGTGACTAGTGTCAGATAGGACAATCTTCTGTCCGAAGTTTTCCCCATCGGTGGAAGACATAATGTTGAGATGGTCGTCTGTTCCCCTCCAAGCAAGGTGGAGTCGATTGTTGAAAGCAGCCAGCGCCAGTCCGCTATTGCTGGTTTCAGGTAAAACAACCTTCTGCTCAAAATTTTTCCCATCTATAGAAGAAATAATGTTGAGGTGGTCATCCGTTCCCGTCCAGGCAACGTAAAGCCGACTGTTGAATACAGCCAGTGCCAACCCAACGCGACTAGTTTCAGATAGGACAATCTTCTGCCCAAAGTTTTCCCCGTCTGTAGAAGAAATAATGTTGAGATGGTCATCTGTTCCTCTCCAAGCAAGATGGAGTTGATTGTTGAAAACAGCTAGCGCCAGTCCGCTATTGCTGGTTTCAGGTAAAACAACCTTCTGCTCGAAATTTTTCCCATCTGTAGAAGAAATAATGTTGAGGTGGTCATCCGTTCCTGTCCAGGCAACGTAAAGCCTATTGTTGAATACAGCTAGTGACAACCCAACATGACTAGTGTCAGACAGGACAATCTTCTGTCCGAAGTTTTCACCGTCTGTAGAAGAAATAATGTTGAGATGGTCGTCAGTTCCTCTCCAGGCAAGGTATACACCTGTAAGCTGTGAAATGTACATAGTAAAACTTCCTCCAATAGATTTCGAGACAATTTCCGCAAATAATGGGTGAATTTTTTGAGGTTGAAGTATGTTTCAAACTCGATGTGCAAGATGAAACAGCCACTTAGAAATCTCTCAAATAATCACCAATGAAACCTTTTAATAGGTCTGCGCCTTTCTGTAAAATGGCTGCCCACTGCGGAGCTGCTGCTCCACCTACCGCTATAATCTTATTTCCGATGTTGGAAAAGGCAGTAGTCTCAATAAATCGGTGTTGATAGGGCTTATTAGCCTTATTGTGATAGACTAAAAACCGCAACGTTTTTTCATTATTTTGTCCATATTGAAAAGCCTCATCAACCTGAATTTTGTAGCCGCCGCTAACTAGGGGGTTGCTGTCTTCATCTTTTTGGCATTTCTTGAAAAATGAGTCTGCAAGAGCTTTTTGTATAAACAGACTGCCACCCGCCTCTTTATCCTTGACAGAGTAGGGTAGCGCGATATAAGGTTCTTCTCGGTTACCCAAATCTTGTTGCCATTTGATAATAGTTGGCTCCTTCTGCTTTTCAGTTGGGTCAAATTGTATCCAATCACCTTTTTCAACAATTTCAGCCATATTTCCTTCCTTTAATTTTCAGTACATCGAGAAAGAGGCCATACAAACACCTCTTTTGTGTATTAGTTTTGTTGCTGGTATTTGAACAGGGACAAAGTTAGGTTTTCTTCCTTTCGCTTATCCACCTATAAGACGGTTCCAGTAATCAATTTCTGAATTGTTCGATTTAGCTACTTATTCCTCATCATATAAATGTGTCCCAAAGAGTCAGTCCAGTAGAAGTAATTGACAAATTAAGCCAATTGAGATTTGGACATACAAGCAAGAATGTGGAGATTGTAGACAAGAATTCCTTAACCGAATTGTAGATTTTGGATTGAAAATTCAAAATTTACAATCGCGCGATCGCTCTTCCATCAAAATAAAAAAGAGGGGCTTGAACCACCCGATCTCTTGACAATTATCCTGAAAAACGATCACAGTTGCTTTTACTACGGTTATTAACCCTCTTTCAAGAAACACATTTTCTTAATCAGTTCAAAACCAAGATCTGGGCTTTTTTGTGGAGATGATTGACTATTTGCTCTCAGTATAATCGCCTCCAGATGCCCAAAGTGTCTAAAAAATACGCGCACAGTAGCAGTAATAGGTTGCATAACGGAGCCGGACTTTAGCACAAATTCTCCCACAACTTCCCCCACCTGATGCTGTTGTTGTATATTTTGCATAGTCAGAAAAGAATTCTCCCTATTTCGACTTTCTTGACCTAATTGAGCCAAAGCTACAATTGCTGTAGGCTGCTTTTCACACAGCAATAGAGCCACTTCAAAACACCCACAACCATCACTCTTGACTTCTAATTTTCTCTCAGAAGTTGGCGCAACCATCACCTGCTCCGAGTGCTGCACATTATGTAATACCTCCAGCGATCCCTCACACACAACACTCTCCACTTCCTCTACAACAGATAATGTCATCGTCTCACCTGCTCTCGCTTCAACTCCCACATTCTCCTGGCACATGTCCCCTATTTCAGACTCTGTTGCAGTCGCTGGAACCGATAAATCCGTATCCTTCCCATCCTCACCTATAAAATATTCCTTCAACTCCTCACGCAGAATAGCCCGCGCCTGGGAGATGCGCTTACAGACATTCTGGTAGGAAATTCCTTGCTGTGCTACTATTTCTTGATGTGACAGTTCTTGATAAAAGTGCAGAATAAAGGTCTCGCGCAGCCTCGTCGGTAAGTTATCAATAGCGCGACGAATCACCATCTTTCTCTCGTCAGTCTCCATCACACTTTCTGGCATATTCTCAAACGCAACCAGTTCTTGCTCCTCACTCCTGGCGTAACCTTCTATATCCTCAACTCGATTCGCGCCCCGAGTGCGTTCTCGATGAATATCCACGCAGAGATTACGAGTCAGCGTCACGAGCCAAGCTTTAAAATTAGCAATTTCCCCCGCATACTTTTGCACCTTCTTCCAAGCTTTCAGCATCGCCCGACTGAGCGCATCTTCAGCATCAATTGGGTCACCCATCCACTTGACACAGCAACGATAAAGATAATCTCGATACTGTTGCCATTGCTGCCAAAAAGTCATACTTACATCATCAGAACTACTACGCTCTGATGAGGAGAAGACTGTTAGAGAAACTACCATAATGTGACACTCAACAATCTAATTAATTTGATTGCAATTCGATTTCAAACGTTTAACGTATAAAAAATTACTCACTCTTTCACCGCAACTAGGCTGAAGCATTGTATTTAGACGATTTCCAGTTTTTTTGGGTAAATAAACCAATAAAGGTATATATTTGGTAAATTTTGGAAAAGTCAGAGCAATCTCTTAGTCTTTGCTAATTAAGTGTTTATATATACTTGTATGTATATATAAATGCTGGATCACGAATAATTGTGGTAAAGTTTTGACAATTCACTAGCGTGGTATTTGCTGCTCGTATGTAAAGTTACTACTATTCTCTGCTGTGCACTAGTCGGAAAAGTCGGGTATTTCGGTCTGATGAGTCGGATTTTGCTTGAAATCTTGTTTAATATCAAGTATTTATATTGAGGCAAGCTCTCAACAGAATTCACAAAAGCAAGTGGTAAAGCGTCTAATGAGAGAAATATATAATACAAATACTTAAGGGTAATGATAAATAAACACTATAGTAAATCTATTCTCTTTTGGAAGAATTTCCGAGAAAATACGGTTAATTTACAACCATAAAAGTAAATAGTATTTATATACTGAAACACTTATCGAAGGCAGTAGCGATCGCCAATTGCCACACTACGTATAAAATAAAATACATTATCTCATCACCAAAAACCCTCAACAATGACATCTAAGCACCCATGAATCTTGAAGAAGCAATCAAATGGGTAGACTCGACCCTAGAAGCCAAAACAGGTAAAAAACTAACCATCCCGGAGAAAGAAATTCTCAAAGCTGCTTGGGACAACGAACCCTACAACGCTGTGGCGGATAGTTTATATATGAGTGTGGGGCATATTAAAGATTTAGCCTCATTATTATGGAAACGTCTTTCAGATTTACTAGACGAAAAAGTAACTAAAAATAACTTTCGCCATTTACTTTTACAACAAAGTGCTACCTCTACTCAATCCTCTCTCAACATCGTAGAAAACGACACCTATCAAACTGAAGACCGTAAAGGCAATATTTTAATTGTTGATGACCTCATCGAAAACCTGCATTTTTTAAACGATATCTTAAGCAAACAAGGATACAAAGTTCGCAGTGTCACTAACGGTAATATGGCATTACGAACTATCCGCAACAATCCCCCGGATGTAATTTTACTTGATATCAAAATGCCAGATATCGATGGCTATCAAGTCTGCTCAATTCTGAAAGCTGAGGAAGAAATTTCAGATATTCCGATTATTTTTCTCAGTGCATTAAACGAAGTTTTTGATAAAGTCAAAGCTTTTGAAGTTGGGGGAGTAGATTATATTACCAAACCATTTCAAACTGAAGAAGTCATCGCTCGCATTCAAACTCACCTGACTCTGCAACAGCAAAAAGCCCAGCTGCGACAAGAAATAGAGAAACATCAACAAACCGCAGAAATTCTCTACCAATCTCGCGCCATTCTCGCCAGTTTGTTGAACAGTTCCAGAGATGGAATTGCTGCTATGCAAGCGGTGAGGGATATGGTAACTGGAGAAATTGAAGATTTTCGCTATTTATTAGTTAATCCTGTATTTGCTAAAATCTTGGGTAAGAAACGAGAAGAATTGACTAATAATTTAGGGCAGAAACAACTCTTAAACCAACTTATTCCCGGATTTTTTAAGCAGTTAGTACAGGTAGTTGAAACAGGAGAATCCCTGGAGCAAGAATTTTTTTTGGAAACCAAACTGCAAAAAAAAGGCTATGAATTGATAGCGGTGAAGTTGGGTGATGGCTTTTCGATGACTATACGCGAGGTTAAAGATTATGGGGTTTTGGGAGAAGAGGGAATATGGAAGAATGCTCAGTTAAATTATCAGATGTAAATAAGTGATAAAAAATATATATTCTTGTTAGTTAATGTTTGGTAATCAATGGTTCAGTTAAATCTAAAATATTTTCAAATTGAAATCTCTTCACCCAATTTTTGCAAGTATGACGAACTAAAGCATGAGATTCGGGAACTGAATCTAGGATTTGCAAGACTAATTCTGCATCTGCATCTAGGGCAGATTCATGCAAATTTATAATCCATGATTTGGGCATTTCTGCGAATAAATTGGTTAAATTTAACGGTTCTACATTCACATTAGCATGATGAGATGATGGCTCTTTTTCTTGATAAATATAACGAACTCCTAAATGTTTAGCCATCATTTCAAATATGGTTTCTGTGTAAAAAGGTTTGCGGACAAAATCATCGCAGCCAGCAGATAAAATTACGGTTTTTTCTTCTTCCCATGCACTAGCAGTCAAAGCAATAATGACAGTGGCTTGCCCTTTAGTTGTGCTTTTAATGCGTTTGGTGGCTTCATAACCATCCATGATTGGCATTCGCATATCCATCCAAATTAGATGCGGTGAGTACTCATCCCAAATTTTAATTGCATCTTCACCATTATTAGCTTCTTGGACTGCAAAACCCAGGGGTTTGAGGAGTTTAACTAACAATTGGCGGTTATAATCTTTATCATCCACTACCAATATGCGATATTGAGGTTGGTTAGGAGCTAAAGCAATAATGCGATCGCTTTTCGATGGATTATTAATTACGCATTCTTCAGCAATACCTACTGGTATGTCAAATTTAAAAGTAGTACCAGAGGGGTAAAAACCTTGACTACTCATAACAGTAATTTCACCCCCCATCAAGCGCACAAATTCACGGCTAATTGTTAATCCTAATCCCGTTCCTTGCTGTAATTGCTGCCCTGATGAGGTTTGCACGAAGGGCTGAAATAAATTCTTTAGTTCTTCAGGCGCAATGCCAACTCCTGTATCTGTGACTTCAAAGCTAATAGTTGTTTCTCCACTATCTGTCTGCATATCTGCATTGATTGCCACTTTAACTGACACGCTGCCAAAAGAGGTAAATTTGATGGCATTACTTATTAAGTTAATCAGTACTTGCCGCAATTTCATCTCATCTGTGCAGATATATTGGGGAACGTTAAGGGCACAGTCAAATTGCAACTGCAAGTTTTTATCTTTGGCTTTCAATGCAAACATATCTTCGATATCGGCTAGTAAGTAATACAAATCGAAGTTAGTTGTGGATAAAACCATGCGTCCGGCTTCCACTTTCGACAAGTCAAGCACTTGGTTAATTAGCGCCAACAAATGTTCTCCACTGCGATGAATAATTTCCAAATTCTCTTTTTGTCCGGTGGAGAGATTTGCATCCTGGTTCATCAGTTGGGAAAAGCCGAGAATTGCATTCAGGGGAGTTCGCAATTCATGACTCATGTTAGCCAGGAATGTGCTTTTAGCGCGGTTAGCCGTTTCGGCTGCGTCTTTAGCTTGTTCGAGTTCTGCTTCTATTTTTTTGCGTTCGCTAATTTCCTGTTCTAACCGCACATTTTCAATCAGGGTTTTCTGTGCTTGTTTGCGATCGCTAATATCTTGAAAGGCGGCGATCGCATATTCTACATTACCAGTTTCATCAAAAATTGGCGTGCTGGTGACTTCTAAGGGGACAATTAGCTCACTATAGTGTAGTTCCAAATCATCCGCCCTTGTTTTTTCACCCCCAAGCGATCGCACTATGGGTAGCTGTTCTAATGGATACATCTGCCCAGTTTCCGCACGATATATGCGATAGGCTTGTGCAAGTTGTTCGGCTTCAGCTTTGACTAAATCTTGAATCTTGAGTAACTGCTGGGAAACTTGATTAGCATAAACCAGTTGTCCTTTGGCATCGTGAACAGATATACCTAGAGGAATGGCGTTGAGAAATTTATTCAATCGGTTTTGCGTCGATTGCACCTGAGTATAAAGTCTAGCATTATTGAGCGCGATCGCTGCTTGTGTCGAAAGCATTTGTATTACTTTCAGGCGATCGGCTGTAAAAACATCATCTGCGAGATTATTCTCTAAGTAGACAATCCCAATCAATTGCCCTTGATTCAGCAGTGGCGCACAAAGGATTGATTTTGGTTGGTATTGTTTGATATATTTATCTTGAGTAAATCTACCATCACGGGCAACATTACTTTCAATCAATCCTTCTTGAGTTCGGGCAACATAGTAAATAATTGATGCAGGTAGACAAGTTTCGATAGGAGTCGATTGCAATACGAGAATTTGCTCAGAATTCGCCTCACCAGATGCTTCAACTCGTAATTCTCCCAGGGATTCTAAAATGAGATAGCCAGTTTGTGCGCCGGCGCTAGATAGGAGAATTCGCATTAAAGTTGCGAGGAGTTTATCTAGTTCAATTTCACTAGCAATTGCGACAGCAGCTTTCATCAGTGCGGCTAAATCTAGAACTTCACCGGCGGTACTACCAGAAGTACTAGGTATGCTGTGACGTGAATCTAGGGATATATTAGTTTTGGTAAAGCGCTGCAAAAGTTGCGGATATTGCTGTTCTAAATCCTTAACTTTTGCGATCGCACCCCAACGCAGATAACAGTGATAAGCATTAATCAGATAACCTTGGGCAACTTGCGCTTTTCCCCAATTGAGGTAAAATTTAGCAGTCAGTTCATTAGCCAAAGCTTCTTCATTGAGATAGTCATTTTCTTTGGCTAAGGCAATGGCGAGATCGTAGCAATCAATCGCTTGAGTATGTTCGCCCAAAACTCGATGCAATTCTGCCTGCACTAGAGAGAATTTTTGCAAATGAGTCATCGGTGCAAAATGCGCCCATTTTTTAAGATTTTTTAGCTTGGCTTTCACCTGCTTTTGGATGCGTTTTTGTTCGGATTTAGAAGCATCAGCATAGATAGCTAGGTAAATTAGAGATATGTAGAAATCCGCCAAGGGAATACTACCAACAGCACTATCTTGAGATTCTTCTACTAAACGAGTATATTTCAGAGCTTGCTGATAATCTTGAAATAAATAGCCGAGAAATATTTTATAAAAATACAGATAGTGACAAATATTTTGGGCATTAGCTTCCAGATGAATCGGTAGCATTTTATCTTCGTCATAGCTTTCACCGATTAAACGACAATTATCTTCAGCCTGCCCCATTAAATTTAATATCAGCTGCCGATTGATTTGGATATAATAATAACCTGTTTCTTGTCCCAGTTGTTTGAGAGAATTAGCATACATTGCCATTTCTGGTTCCAATTTTGCTAATTCCTGTCCCAGAATATATGCATGATGGGTGTATGAAGTTGCCGCATAAGCAGCGTATTCTACATCCCCAGTTTCCAATCCAATTACATAAGCATCCCGCAAAGGTGTTAAGGTTTCTTTAATATGCTCTTTCCAATGTTTAATAAAAAAATTAACGACAAAAAATATTCTAGCTTTAAGTTCTTTAGCATTGAATTTATCGAGCAATTTCAGAGCAAGTTGACCGAATTGATAGCCTGCTTCTATATCTCCGATAACTTCACCAGAGAGAATTAATCCGTAAGTTGCATAAGCATAGCAGGAGGTAGCTGTATTCCCATATTTGAGGGATAAATTGACCTGTTCAAACACAATTAAAGCAAAGAGTTCCGGTATTGCGAAATAAGCAGGCGCTACCACATCCGACAAAATCCGCATTGCTGCTAACTTGTAAGGATCTGTCATTTCTGGCAATTCGATTAATGCCTCAATTTCTTTGCCTGTTAAACTTAACTTTGTCTTTACCAGCTTGAGTAAAATATCTATTTTATTAGGCTTCTTAGGAAAGTAAATTCCCAACATTTTTAATACTGACAGTGCGGTATCAATTGCTTGTCTAGGGTTGTTTTGGGATGTATAAGCTTGGATTTTGACTTGATAAACTTTTACTTTATCTAGTAACGAATTAGCTTTTTGCAGCACTATGCCAACTAATTTCTCCATTTCCTCAAAGTTGCCACAGGAACTTGCTACCTCGGCCGCTTCCACATATAATACTAAAGTTAAATCATACTGACTTTGCCAGCTATCAGCACTTAAGCAATTCCTGCCTATTCTGAAGTAATTACCAGCAGTTTTCCAGGCAGCTGAGGCTTTCGCTTTTTTACCAGCAATGAGATTTAATTGGACGATTTTATCTCGTTCTTCTTGAACATTAACTGTTGCAATACCTAAATTTAGTTGATTGACAATATCAAAAATCTTTTGTTGTCGTAACTGTGGCGGAGTATTTTGTAATAATAGTTGTCCAACTCTCCAGTGAACAGCTTGCTTTTCCTCGACGGGTATTAAGAAATAGGCGGCTTGCTGAATGCGATCGTGAGCAAATTTATAAGTAATTTTTAATTCATGCAATTCTCGGTCTGTTTGCATAAACTTGTAGTCATCGCCGATAGGTAATATCAGTCCGGCTTGCATAGCATCTAATAATTCTTTAGCAGTTTCTTTTTGAGTTCTTTCATTAATAACTGCCAGAGTTTTTAAATCAAAAGAATTACCAATACAAGCAGCTAATTTTAAAACTTTTTGTGCTGAATCTGATAAGCGTTGAATCTTTTCTGTCATTAACTCAACAACATTATCTGTTATACTACTATTAATAATTCGTTCTAAATCCCAAGACCAAGAGCCAGCATTAGTATCAAATTTCAGTAATTTATCTGCATAAAGAGACTTGATAAATTCTTTGATAAAAAAAGGATTACCCTGTGTTTTCTCCCAAACCAACTGAGCGAATTTTTGGGTATGGATGCAATTAGTCTTCAGCGTTTCTGCAATGAATTCATTAATTTGATGGAAATTTAAGGGTGAAAGGGAGAGATGATTAACAACTAACCCCTGCTGATTCATTTCTGCTACAGTCAACATAGCCGGATGAGTTGCACTGACTTCGTTATCTCGATAAGCTCCAATCAAAAACAGATATTGACTATTAGTATGAGTCATTATTAACTGGAGCAATTGCAATGTAGCACTGTCTGTCCACTGCAGATCGTCTAGGAATATAACTAGGGGATGTTCTTTTTGACAAAATACTTGAATAAAGTTTTGAAAAACTAAATTAAACCGATTTTGTGCTTCTGTAAAAGGTAATTCTGGGACAGCAGGTTGTTTACCAATAATCAGTTCAACTTCGGGAATAACATCAATAATAATTTGTCCGTTAGCTCCCAATGCAGCTAAAATTTTCTCTCGCCACTGTTGTAATTGCAATTCATTTTCGGTAAGTAATTGACGCACTAATTCTTGAAACGCAGCAACTAAAGCTTGATAGGGAATATCGCGGTGAAGTTGATCAAATTTTCCGCTAATAAAGTATCCGCGTTTTTCAGTAATTAGCTTATAGAGTTCGTGAACTAAAGCTGATTTCCCGATACCAGAGTATCCAGAAATGAGCATGAGTTCAGTTTTACCAAGACTTGTGCGCTCAAAAGCAGTCAATAAACTCTCAATTTGCGATTCTCTTCCGTAAAGTTTTTCCGGAATTTGTAATTGATGGCAAATATCTTGACATCCTAAAGTAAATCTTAGGATAGCACCGTTTTGACATTGAGTCAGACAAGTTTCTAAATCCGCCTTAATTCCCCAAGTACTCTGATATCTTTCTTCGGGCATTTTTGCCATTAACTTCATGATAATCTCCGAGAGATTGATGGGAATTTCTGGGTTGATTTCATGAGGACTTAGGGGTTGTTTAGCAACATGACAATGGACTAATTCAAGTGCGTCGTCATAGCCAAAGGGAAGTTGTTTGGTTAGCAATTCGTAGAAAGTGACACCAAGAGAATAAAAATCGGTGCGGTAATCAAGCGCACGATTTATGCGTCCTGTTTGTTCTGGAGAAATATAAGCTAATGTCCCTTCTAGAACATTCGGACTTTGGAGGGCAAGATTTTCTTGGGATAAAAGAGTAGATAAACCAAAATCGATAATTTTTAATTGTCCTGTTTGAGGATTGAAGACAATGTTAGATGGATTGATATCTTTATGAATAATATTGTGTTGATGAACTCTGCCTAAAATATCTGTAATTTGGATGGCGAGGTTAAGGAACCCTGGCACAGAAAAGGAAATTTTTTGCAACAGAATTTTTAAAGACTCTCCACCAAAATCCTCCAATAACATGAGGAGAGTATTCTGGTATTTTCTCAACTCGTAAGCTTTAATTATTTCTTCTAAGTTAAGACTACGAGTAATTTCATATTCCTGCTGATAGCGGTAGAGTTCGGCAGGTGTAGGATAATCCTCCTTGAGGAGTTTTAAAATCACGGGTTGCCGATTGGTATTAAAGATACCTCGATATACGAATGAATTAGCACTTTCGTAAATTTGGCTGACAATTGTGACATCTGGCAGTGAAATCATCTGGCGAGTAACAAAATAGCCTGAAAAGCTTAGTAAATATAGTTTATAGCAAGTTATGATTACAAAATATAGATTTATTTCTAAGTAAATCTATGTGTCTATAATGTTACCAATATTTTATCGCTCTAGGTTGTCTATTGTCTCAGTATACGCAGAAAATTTTACTCAGGCTTTACAATCGCTCTATCTCCATTGCTCCACCACATCACCATAGGAAAGCCGCTAGAATACATCTGTAGGCAATTAACACTCATCATTTACCAGTGTATGCCACGCTGAGTATTATAAACTTTCATCTTCATCTATTTAGCGATCGCCTCGAAGCATATATCACATCTAATTCTTCTTAGATGCGAAGTTGCTATGCAACAAGCTCTAAAGAAATGGCAACCACAACCTAAAACTTATGGGATTGGATGTCCTAGGTGCAATTCCACTCAGCTTGTGAAAATTGGTAGAGTGGATGGCCTACAAAAATATGCATGTAGTGACTGCGATCGCACTTTTAAAGAAAGACCAATGTTTGTGTGTGAATGTTTAATCCCAGGAACTCAGGTAAAGTGCCAATCATGTCCTCAGTTTAAGGAATTTTTAGGCATAGTCAAGCAGCAAACAGATGAATTGCGTTCTTTGAGCTTTCAAGAGTTAGAAAACCTCAAGTCTTCTTATACTGTGGCTGAAACGCTTGATTAATATAATTACTCAAGTACAATTCATAAGCAAATTGTTTGAAGTCGCTACATAACACCTAACTCTTTAACAGGGTTGCATCTCCAAAGAAAATTTCTGCAACGCTACTACCTCTACCATTAAACTGCACATTACCCTATCTCAAGTGCTGTAGTCCTGTGGTTATCTCTTCAGTTCCCCTATCTCAACTACTTCTAAAATTTTGTTCTTTGCAAACATTCTACTCGCAAGCAATTGCTTGCAATGAACAAAAAAAAATTCAACTTTCGCTATCCTCAAATTAACAAATAACGGTGCTTATGGCTTACGAATCTTGGTCACAAGTGGTAATTCGCACAGTTCTGGAATGGGAAAAACGTAAAGCCGAGCTAAAATCTAACTCGGATATTCCAGACCCAGAAAAAACAAAGTCCAAAAACAAAACTGCCTAGTAACGATGGGTACATCCACGTTGCGATCGCACATTTGATCAAATGGTTTTGATATTGCAGTAAACCTTAGGGTAATCGCATTTTAACTCCATCGTAATTGCGATCGCACGTTTCATCCCCTATTTTACATTCAGTTAATAATTTAGCCAGCTTCTAGCAATTCTTCGGAGTTTTGTAAATTCTCAATTGCTTTCTTTGCTACTTCAATAACATACGTGTTTTCATCATCTAAAGCTTTTTGCCAAACATTAAGTAGTCTAGAACGATTTAGTGCCAAAAGAGAATCAGCTGCAAATATACGCACGTAAACATCTTCATCTTCAAGTAGCAAAAGACTCAAGGCATCAACTGATCTCTCATCATCATAATGCTGAAGTTGCTGTGCAACTATTTGTCTTGCTCTTCGTGATTTTTTTACTCGATGAACTTCATTAATTAAACATATTAATATTTCCGGAATTCTAAAATTATCTAATGCAGATAGAGCTTCACTACGAACTTTTTCTTCTGGGTCATTTTTGGCTAAATCAATTAGATGTGTTACGCTACGGCTATCATCAATCCCTCCTAAGTTACAAGCTGCTGTTGAGCGTATTTCTGGATTAGAATCTGATATAAAAGGTAATATAATTTCAAAGGCATTATCAGGTTGAATATTTCCTATTTTATCTAGCCCTGCCTCTTTAATATCTGGGTTAGAATTTCGTAGTTGAGCTAATGCTATCTGTAGTTTATCCATAGTAGTCTTGATAAGACCCTCCTCATCGCAGTGGGCGATCGCTATGACTACAGTAACCAAAAAACTCTCAAAGGAAGAATAATCAATGATTGCGATCGCCAGCTAACCGAATCCTTGTGGTTAGCTCTCCTAACAAGAAGTTACAATCAGATAATTGACCAACAAAGCTGATTAGTTCTCATCTGGAAACAGACTGGAGACTTTTATGACCCCAGCAACGATCACAACACCTATAAAAGAATCACCCTTGTTGTTTGAGGGATTGACTTGGAGAGAGTTTAAAGCCGTTGAGCAGTTGTTAGACCGTCCAGGATATCGGCTGTCTTTCCTGAATGGTGTTTTGGAGATACGCAGAATGCCTGGAGAACCCCACGAAACTGTTAAAAAAAGAATTGCGGCATTAGTGGAACTGTATTTGCTGATGGCGGGATTTGATTTTACCCCAACTGGCTCAATGACTTTGGAAAGTGAAGCCGGTGCTGTCAAGCGTGAGGCAGATGAATCTTATAAACTGGCTCCAGGTCGAGTGCGTCCAGATTTGGTGATTGAGGTGGTGTTTACCAGTGGTGGAATCGACAAGCTAGAAGCATATAAGCGGTTAAAGATTCCAGAAGTATGGTTGTGGGAAGATAGTGTGTTAGAAGTCTATCACCTGCGCTATGAGGGCAATGCGCTTCACTATGAAAAAGTTAGCAATAGTGAGGAATTGAAAGGTATTGACATAGATTTGTTATTACGCTGCATTAATATGGTGAATCATGTGGATGCAATCAAGACTTTTCAACAGTCATTGGTGAAATAGTAATCTATTCTGCTTCTGCTCCCAATACAACTCCTTCATATAGTTGTGCGATCGCTACGCCCACCGCAGGCATCGCCAATTAAAATTCGATGCTGGATAGAGTAATCATATCTTCCTCAGTTGTACTTAACCCTGGTGGAAAAGCTGTCTGCATTCCCCTAGATTAGAGATAATATTTCTATGGTTTTAAGTAATTCTTTATCATCTATGACCCAAGCCATACCCAAGCTAGTAACCTTTGAGGAATTTGTTGATCGCCTACGTGAAAATTCTGGGGTACGCTACGAACTACATAATGGGGAAATCGTGGAAATGGCACAACCAGTAGGGGAACACGAAGAAGTTAAAGGGTTTTTAGGTATCGAAATTCCTTTTGAAATCAAACGTCTAGGACTCCCCTACATTGTCCCGAACCAAGCTATAGTTAGACCTCCCGAAAAAGATTCTGGTTACTTTCCAGATTTGTTGGTGCTAAATCGTGCAAATCTGGCAAATGAAAAATTATGGAAAAAAGAATCTATTGTCAGTAATGCTGCATCAATACCTTTGGTAATTGAGGTTGTATCAACCAATTGGCGGGATGATTACCACTTGAAATATGCTGATTATGAAGAGATGGGTATCCCTGAATACTGGATTATAGACTATGCGGCGTTGGGTGGACGTAATTTTATCGGTAACCCCAAACAACCCACAATCTCTATCTGTAACTTAGTGGATGGAGAATATCAGATCAGTAAGTTTCGAGATAGCGATCGCATTGTCTCCCAAACCTTTCCCGAATTAAATTTCACCCCGATCCAGATTTTTCAAGCTGGTTTGGCGTAGCGTTGAAATTAATAATTCGTAAAGTCTACCCCTGAGAAATCAAAAACTGTTTAGATGCATGATTTGTTGCTCATCATCGCAATCTGTTCTTTGATGTCAAAAACTCTATTCTGCTTCTGCGCTCAATGCAACCCCTTCATACAGTAGTGCGATCGCTATGACAGCTTGGTGTGATAGCTTTGAATTGCACTTTTAGATTGAATCTTCTGTTGTGGCTAAGGATCGTTTTCATCAAGTTGTTAAGACAGCACTTACTAAGGATGGGTGGAATATAACTCACGATCCGCTTCAGATGAAAGTAGGTGGTGTAGATATGGAAATTGACTTGGGAGCAGAACGATTACTGGCAGCAGAGCGAGGAGATGAGAAAATTGCGGTGGAAGTCAAAAGTTTTTTGGCTAGTGCTTCGGCAATTTCCGAGTTTCATACAGCACTAGGGCAGTTTATTAACTATCGGGCTGCATTGCGTCGTGAAGAACCCGCTCGCATTCTCTATCTAGCTGTACCCGATCTAATCTATAACAGTTTCTTTCAACTTGATTTTCCAGCATCAATGCTGCAAGAAAATTCCGTAAAAATAATTGTTTACGATATTGAATTGGAGCAAATTTCACTATGGAAGGAGTGACGGATAAATTAACCAACTATCAGCAAATAGTACAGCAATTGTTGATGGGTTACGCTCTAAGTAAGCCAGCTTACGGTGAGATTGAGGTTGAGACTATTTTTGATACGCAGCGAAATCACTATCAAATTGTGCATCTAGGCTGGCAGCATAAGCGCTGGGTGCATGATTGTGTAATACATCTTGATATTCGCAACTATAAAATCTGGATTTTTTACAATTCAACGGAGCATGATATCGCCGCAGATTTAGTCGATTTGGGCGTACCAAAACAAGATATTGTGCTAGGTTTTCATCCTCCTTTCATGCGGGAAATGAGTGACTATGCTGTGGGCTAAAAGCAGAAGGATGAAAGAGGCGATCGCGCTAGCTTGAAAACAGATTGGGAAAACTTTTATGCCTTATAGTAAATTTACTCTGAGTAAAGCCGTAGAAGATTTTCAACTGACGATTGTTGAAGGCGATCGCTTTCTACCAGAAATTTCCCCAGTCAATCCAAGTTCTTTGCTCGGTGGTTTTAGTGGAAGCAAAGAAAGAAGACCTCAAACCAGGACTGGGACAATGTTTAGCGGAGATGGTAGCTTCCCAACGCTTTAATCAACAGAAGCAGCAGCCAATTTCTACAATTTACGGAACGGTGACGAGTGGTACAGTTTGGCGCTTTCTCCAACTTGAAGGACAAACTGTAACCATTGACTTGAATGATTATCCACTACCACCAGTTGAGCAAATTTTGGGCAAACTTGTTTGGATGGTACAGAATGGCTGAGGATTGCGATAAGCGAAGCTTAAGCCTTATGGAGAGAGACGCTACGCGTAGCTTGCTTCCCCGTAGGGGTACGGCTATCACAATTGTTGGGGGAGGAAGTAGCGATCGCTCCCTCAACACTCCGAATATTATATATATATCATTTTATACATACTTTACCCATCACTTTGTCAAGTAATCTATTCTGCTTCTGCTCCTAATGCAACATCTTCATATAGTAGTGCGATCGCAATTTCAAATTCAATGCTGGATAGGGTAACTATATCTCCCTCAGTGTAGGGATAGTAAAGCCACATTCTTCCCTCTCCCCGACAGTAGCGTTCGACAGAGATTTTTTCGGAATCTATCAATAAATATTCTTGCAAAGAAGGCATTTGCAGGTAATTAGTGAATTTCTCTCCCCTATCTTTGCTACTTGTACCAGGAGAGAGAACTTCGGCAATGATTTTTGGGTTTTGAATAAATTTCCGAGCATTGAGGTCTTGAGGATCGCAACTGACAACAACATCAGGATAATAGTAAGCACTTGTAGGTGTAAGTTGCACTTTTACGTCAGACACATTCACTCGGCAACCTCTAGCACGTAAATGTGGGCGTAAAGCTGTGTATAAGTTAAGTGCAATGTCATTGTGGGGAATTGTACCACCTGTCATGGCAAACACTTCGCCGTTGACATATTCGTAGCGAAGGTCTTGCAGGGGTTCCCATGCAAGATATTCCTCAATGGTCATTTTTTGCGGTTGTTGAGAGGCTACCATAGCAAGATTTTTCCAGTTTGTTTTGATTTTAGCTTGGAGCATAGGGAGACAAGCGCAAACTGCTTTACCTTGGATGCTTTTGACGCTATGGATTTGGTGATTTACAGTGCGATCGCTTGGTGATTTACCGAAATTACCCGCTATATTGGTCGTTACAGATAATTTCGATGCATATTCATATTAAATTGTCAATGGCAGTATCCTATGCATTTTCGATATGCTGGATCTAGAAAAGCAATCAGCAAATTTGCTAGGAGGTATGTTTGACAAATATCTACTTTCCTTTATTTATATGGTTAAAACAGCAGCGTAGAGTCGTTGGTGGTATGCTACTGGCGATCGCCATTACAGGCTGTAATAACTCTGGCACATCACAAGTATCTTCTGTGAATAGCCCATCAGTTGCCAATATCTCAGACACATCTAGTCCAACTTCCTCACCAGTCTCACCCACACCAAACACTGCTGATAGCCAGATGGAGCAAGAAGCAGTTAAAGTCATTCGTGATTATTATAGTGCGATCGCTATTCGCGACTATAAACAAGCCTACTCAACTTGGTCAGGAGATGGCGCTGCTAGCCAACAATCATTTGAGCAGTTTCAGCAGGGTTTTGCTAACACCGCATCTGTTGCTGTAGAAGTTGGAGAACCAGGTAAATTAGAAGGGGCAGCAGGTTCACTGTACATTAATATTCCTGTTACTGTTACTGCCGTTACTGCTGATGGAACGCCGCAGCGATTTCGCGGTAGCTATGTGTTACGGCGAGTGAATAATGTTCCTGGCTCAACTCCAGAGCAGCGTCAATGGCACATATACTCAGCGAAGCTTACTAAAGCTAATTAGGGAACTCTTACCCAAAAGGTGAAATAAACTATGTTCAAACTCACACCGAAATTTTCTGCCGTACTGGTCACGATTACGGCGCTAGTACTGATATGTTTGCAGTTACTTGGGAACAACTCTGTTCTATCTGAACAGTCAGATGTAAAGTCTCTTGAGCAATCAACAGTTGTTGCAACTGCCGCCCTTCCCCCCAGCCTTGTACCTGCCGTACTAGGAGGTAAACAAGTTTATGTTCTGTATGTAACCCGATCGCAAGATACAGTTTTAGTGCGTTGTTACCCTGGTTATGAACCAACGATAACGGTTCGCGCTATGGGCAGTAATCCCAAAGCCCAGACACAGAAAGAAGGGGTGATGATTTGCCGTCCTTCAAGCTAGAAAATTAATTTTGAATTTTGTTAGCGCAGCGGTAGCGAGTCCTCTAGCGTCATTTTGAATTTTGAATTGGAGCGTTCGCGCAGCGTCTCCGTAGGAGAAGCGACTTGACCAAGTCTTGAACTAGTACAGCACGGCGTAAATAAATAGACCATACCCTACGGGAAGCCGCTCCGCGTCTACAAAATCCACAAAACGCTTACTCTGTCTTAATTTTGAATTTTGAATTTTGAATTTTGAATTCCGCCTTGCGGTACTAGTACTGATACTCAATGGCTGTGACAAAGTTACCATTTACGCAGATTTTTTTGACGCAACCATTGAGGATTGCTCTTTTATCTTGAGCATTCAGTCCTTGCCAGTAACTTTTATTAGCAAAAGCCCGGATAATGCGTTCTTTAGCAATCAAGGATTCTCTAGATGCGTTATTTCTTGCTCCGAGTGCGATCGCAATCTGTTCTTTGAGGTCATTTTTGATTTGTTCGATGGCTGAACTTGGTGGTAAGGTTTCCAGATTATTCAGCGATGCGCGGAGAGTTTTGACTTCTGGCGGTTCCTCTATAATAATTGGCTCATCTGTTTCTACCAAGTTGGCTAAACGTTCGGCTTCCTGTGCCAATAAATCTACAACTTGGATATCTAATATTTTTGATGAAATCATAGTTTTATTGCTACAGTTGCCAGCTTTATACAAACGGCACTGATAATAATAGATAGCTTGTCCTTGCTTATCTACTCGTTTTGCATGGCGCGTCATTGAACCTCCACAATGAGCGCATTTAATTAAATTAGAAAATGGGTTGATTTCGTTATCTTCTCTAGAAGCCCATCGGTTATGGCGATTACTGCGGATCATTTGTTTTATTTGTTCGTGTTCCGCGCAGGTAATGATAGTTTCATCGTCGTGGGTTCCCCATTTTACCTTCCACTCGTCAAAATGTTTGCGCTTACCTTTTGATTTTACATAAGTATCAAAAGGCAAGCCTCCTGCATAAACAGGGTTGACTAATAATGCTTTTAAACCAGGAATTGACCATCTCAATCCAGACCAAGGATAACGCAGAGGGTGGTTAGCTTTAGCTGGTGTAAAGACAATTGTATCTAAGTCGTCGTCACTAATAATTCGTGAAGATTTCTCTGGTTTATGCCAATCAAAAGCTTTTGTTTCTATGCCAAAATCTGAGTGCAATTTACGCACGGTAGCCGCAACGGAACCGCATTCAAAAAAAGTATTGAAAATATATTTAGCTACGTCAGATACAGTTAATTCTCTTCTTTCTGATAACAAGCAAACGCATGGAGAATTATCACGTACATATTTATCGTTGTGGATGCGGTATCCCAATGGTGCAACTCGATGACTTTTCCCTTGGGTTACGCGATGACGGCGTTCACTCTTTAACCTTTCCGTTACCATTCTCACCTCGAATTTGGCAGCAGCGAGCAACATATCAATAGTTAATTCTCCACCCAGACTGTCTGGATCAACTCCTTGATCTAAAGCGATGAGCTTAATTCCCTTGGAACGCAATACTTCTAACAATGAATAAAACAAACGTGATGATGAGCCTATCCGATCAATCCGGGTAAATTGCAGAGATACTACCTTACCCTTTGCAGATGTCTTCAAGTCATGAATTAATTGTTGTAGTCCTTCTCTGACTTCGGTTGTCCGTGACTGAATATCCCAGTATACTTTTGAACATCCAGCATTTTGCAAGCGTTCTATTTGTTTACGCAACGCACCTTTATCTGTTTGCTGCTCCTCACCGCTAACCCTTGCGTAACCCCAACTTTCCATAAAAGAGCATAGACACAACCTTTATTATATTTGATAGTGGATACTTTTATTCTCAGAAGTTCTCTGAGCAGTTGCAAAAACGTCAACCCCAGGTGAACTATGAGGGATAAAATATAAAGGATGAAGTATTAAATCTAGAACACCACGGGAAAATAAGGCAGAAGAGATAAAATTTTCATACTTGGTTGATCCTCAAACTGCCTGTGAAAGACTAGCTTGATACTTCACCTTTCTCCCTTCATCCTTCATCTTTGATAATTCATAATTCCTAAATTAAAGCCAATGCAAAGCAACTGCATTTATCTCGATAATAATGCCACCACAAAGGTAGATCCAGAAGTTGTAGAGCTGATTTTGCCCTACTTAACGGAATATTACGGCAATCCCTCGAGTATGCACACCTTTGGCGGACAACTTGCCAAAGTAGTAAAAACAGCAAGAGAACAACTTGCAGCCCTTTTGGGAGCAGATGAGTCCGAAATTGTCTACACTAGTTGCGGTACTGAAGGTGATAATGCAGCTATTCGCGCTGCACTGTTGGCACAACCAGACAAACGCCACATTATTACTACCCAAGTTGAACACCCAGCAGTACTCAATGTCTGCAAACAATTAGAAACCCAAGGTTACAGTGTTACCTATCTTTCGGTAAATCGTCAGGGACAATTGGATCTCAATGAGCTAGAAGCTTCCTTGACAGGTAACACAGCTTTGGTAACCACGATGTATGCCAATAACGAAACTGGCGTGGTTTTCCCCATCGAGCAAATTGGCTTACGTGCCAAAGAATATGGTGCTTTATTTCATGTCGATGCGGTGCAAGCAGTGGGTAAAATTCCCCTGAATATGAAGAATAGCACCGTAGATATGCTGACATTATCTGGTCATAAAATACATGCACCTAAAGGGATTGGTGCTTTGTATGTGCGGCGCGGCGTGAGATTCCGTCCCTTCTTAATTGGTGGACACCAAGAACGGGGACGGCGTGCCGGAACAGAGAACGTTCCAGGGATTGTTGCTCTCGGTAAAGCTGCCGAACTGGAAATGTTACATTTAGAAGAAGCGACTAAGAGAGAAAGAAGGCTGCGCGATCGCCTAGAACAAACCTTACTCGCCAAAATTCCTGACTGTGAAGTTAACGGCGATACAACGCAGAGATTGCCAAACACCACCAACATTGGCTTCAAATACATTGAAGGAGAAGCGATTCTGCTACTGCTTAACAAATACGGTATCTGTGCCTCATCCGGTTCAGCTTGTACATCTGGCTCTTTGGAACCTTCCCACGTCTTGCGGGCGATGGGCTTACCCTACACCACTTTGCATGGTTCCATCCGCTTTAGCCTTTGCCGCTACACCACAGAAGCCGAAATCGATCAAGTAATTGCGGTTATGCCAGAAATTGTCGAACGTTTGCGCGCCCTTTCACCCTTTAAAAATGATGAAGCGGGTTGGTTGCAAGCACAGGAACAAACACTGGCTCATCGTTAGGGATAAGGGACTATGGACTGGGGACTAGGGACTAGGGACTAGGAAGAATTTTCTTAATACCCAGTACCCAATCCCCGATACCCAGTACCCAATCCCTCCGATTACCCATTCCCCAATACCCAATACCCAATCCAAATTCGCAAATCTAAAATCGGCTATGTGGGACTACACAGATAAAGTATTAGAATTGTTTTACAATCCCAAAAATCAGGGAGTTATCGAAGAAGCTGAAGAAACTGGGGTGAAAGTGGCGACTGGGGAAGTAGGTAGCATTGCTTGCGGTGATGCTTTGAGACTACACCTAAAAGTTGAAGTCGCCAGCGATAAGATTCTTGATGCCCGCTTTCAAACTTTTGGTTGCACGAGTGCGATCGCCTCTTCCAGTGCTTTAACCGAAATGATTAAGGGCTTAACCTTAGATGAAGCCTTAAATGTCTCTAATAAAGATATTGCAGATTACTTGGGTGGATTGCCAGAGGCAAAGATGCATTGCTCTGTGATGGGGCAAGAAGCGCTAGAAGCTGCTATTTATAATTATCGCGGCATTGCGCGAGATGTTCATGATGACGATGATGAAGGAGCGCTAATTTGTAGCTGCTTTGGCATCAGCGAATCCAAGATTCGGCGCGTGATTCGGGAAAATAACCTCACTGATGCGGAACAAGTAACAAATTATGTAAAAGCTGGTGGCGGATGCGGTTCCTGTTTAGCGAATATTGATGATATTATTAAAGAAGTTCAGCAAGAAGCCGCTACACCTGCAATCAACAACTACGGCGTGAAAGTTGCAACCGATATTGCTACTGCTAAACAATCACAACTCGGACTCACAAATGTGCAGAAAATTGCACTGATTCAAAAAGTCTTAGACGAAGAAGTCAGACCAGTTCTGATTGCTGATGGCGGAGATGTTGAACTTTACGATGTAGATGGCGATCGCGTCAAGGTTCTGCTTCAAGGAGCTTGTGGTTCTTGTTCTAGCAGTACAGCAACTCTCAAGATTGCTATAGAAGCCAGATTGCAGGATCGTGTCAGCAAGAACCTGATAGTTGAAGCGGTCGAGCCATTGCTCTGAGACTTTACGCACTGCTCAAATACACCTATTGTGCATCAGCTAAGACACAGAAAGTAGGATTTGACCCAGACAATTCGCTTCGCATCAATGAATTCAGTCCTACCGACAACAGACAGCTAAAGCACATAGGCAAGTATACAACGCCTAATTGCGAATTCCATAATCCAACTCGCTTCAAAGGAATAAGGATATGAGCGCACTGTACGAAAAGATTGGTGGACAAGCAACTCTCGATAAAATAGTTGCAGATTTACACAAACGCATCCAAGCAGACAGCAGTGTAAATACATTCTTCGCTAAGACAGATATGGCGAAGCAACGTGGTCACTTTGTTGCTTTCGTAGCTCAGTTACTGGAAGGGCCAAAGCAATATGCAGGTCGTCCAATGGATAAAACCCACACAGGTATGAATATCCAGCCCCAACACTTCGATGTAGTCGCTAAACACCTCAGCGATGCAATGGCTGCAAACGGAGTATCTGCTGATGATATTAGCGCTGCAATGGCTCGTGTCTCCAATGTCAAAGCCGCTATTTTGAACAAGTAATTGGACTGCAAGATTGATTATTGACGAAGACATCAAATGAAGTATGAAGTGTTAAGTATGAAATTTTAACCTTTATCCTTTAACCTTCATCCTTCACAGTCCAGTCCTACCAGGTGTTTATCTCTGAATCACAAGTATTTGAAAAGTGCGTAATTACCTTTGTTAATAGTCATTTTTCATGGCTATTAACAAAGAATAAAAGAAAAAAAATTTAATTTGACCGAGGAACGATAAATGTCTTTACTACCGATAGTTTTTGCTGTGGAGCGATCGCCCCCGGCTGGTAATCAATACCAACGTCTCTGGCGACGTTCTACACAAACTCACTCTGAGCATCAACAGGTGTGAGACCCAACGCAAAAAAGCAAAAGACCCACCAACCAACCAATTGCAGGAAACACGAACCATGACTGACGAAAACATTAGACAGATAGCTTTCTACGGTAAAGGCGGTATCGGTAAATCTACCACCTCTCAAAACACCCTAGCAGCTATGGCAGAAATGGGTCAGCGCATCATGATTGTAGGTTGCGACCCTAAAGCTGACTCCACCCGTTTGATGCTCCATGCTAAAGCTCAAACCACAGTTCTTCACTTGGCTGCTGAACGCGGTGCAGTAGAAGACTTGGAACTCGAAGAAGTAATGCTGACCGGTTTCCGTGGCGTTAAGTGCGTAGAATCTGGTGGTCCAGAACCCGGTGTAGGTTGTGCCGGTCGTGGTATCATCACCGCTATTAACTTCTTGGAAGAAAACGGCGCTTACCAAGACCTAGACTTCGTATCTTACGACGTATTGGGTGACGTTGTGTGCGGTGGTTTCGCTATGCCTATTCGTGAAGGTAAAGCACAAGAAATCTACATCGTTACATCTGGTGAAATGATGGCGATGTACGCTGCTAACAACATCGCTCGTGGTATTTTGAAATATGCTCACTCCGGTGGTGTGCGCTTGGGTGGTTTGATTTGTAACAGCCGTAAGACAGACCGGGAACACGAACTCATCGAAACCTTGGCAAAACGGTTGAACACCCAAATGATTCACTTCGTACCTCGCGACAACATCGTTCAACACGCAGAATTGCGTCGGATGACTGTTAACGAGTACGCACCTGACAGCAACCAATCTCAAGAATACCGTGCATTAGCTAAGAAAATCATCAACAACACCAACCTCACCATTCCAACACCAATCGAAATGGATGAATTAGAAGCACTGTTGATCGAATACGGTATCCTCGACGACGATTCTAAGCACGCAGATATCATCGGTAAGCCTGCAGAAGCTTCCGCTAAGTAAGCAAAGTTTTAGGAAAAGGGAACATCTACATCAATTCCCTTTTACCTTTGATCTAATTTTTATCCCCCACGGGGACGCAGAGTCCCCAACCCCATAGGGGAAATCCCCTACCCTAAATATCCCGGTTCCTTAGGAGCAAGAGAGACTAGAAATGACTCCTCCAGAAAACAAGAATATCGTTGACGAAAGAAAAGAACTAATTAAAGAAGTTCTCCAAGCCTATCCCGAAAAAGCAGCGAAAAAACGGGAAAAGCACTTAAATGTATACGAAGAAGGTAAGTCTGACTGCGGCGTTAAGTCTAACATCAAATCTTTACCTGGTGTAATGACCGCTCGTGGTTGTGCTTATGCAGGTTCAAAAGGTGTGGTTTGGGGCCCTATTAAGGACATGATCCACATCAGCCACGGGCCTGTAGGTTGCGGTTACTGGTCTTGGTCTGGTCGTCGTAACTACTACATTGGTACAACTGGTGTTGATACCTTTGGTACCATGCACTTCACCTCCGACTTCCAAGAAAGAGACATCGTTTTTGGTGGTGACAAAAAACTCTTAAAGCTGATTCAAGAACTCGAAGTACTGTTCCCCCTCAGCCGTGGTGTTTCTATTCAATCTGAATGTCCCATCGGTTTGATTGGGGATGACATCGAAGCCGTAGCTAAGAAAGCAGCTAAAGAAATTAACAAGCCTGTTATTCCTGTACGTTGCGAAGGCTTCCGTGGTGTTTCTCAGTCCTTGGGTCACCACATTGCTAACGACCAAATCCGTGACTGGGTATTCCCCAGAGCCGACCAAGCCAAGAAAGACGGTACACTGCCTTTCGATTCTACTCCTTATGACGTAGCTATTATTGGTGACTACAACATCGGTGGTGATGCTTGGGCTAGCCGGATTCTGTTAGAAGAATTAGGCTTGCGTGTAGTTGCTCAGTGGTCTGGTGATGGCACCATCAACGAAATGATGCTGACACCAAACGTAAAAATTAACCTCATCCACTGCTATCGGTCGATGAACTACATCAGCCGTCACATGGAAGAGAAGTATGGTATTCCCTGGTTAGAATACAACTTCTTTGGGCCTACTAAGATTGCTGAATCCCTACGGGAAATCGCTTCTAAGTTTGACTCTAAGATCCAAGAAAACGCTGAGAAGATCATCGCTAAGTACCAGCCCACAATGGATGCGATTATTAAGAAATATCGCCCCCGTTTGGAAGGTAAGACCGTCGCTATGATGGTTGGTGGTCTACGTCCTCGCCACGTTGTACCCGCTTTCTATGACTTGGGTATGAAGATGATTGGTACTGGTTATGAGTTTGCTCATAACGACGACTACAAACGTACCACTCACTACATCGACAACGGCACCATCGTTTATGACGACGTGACCGCTTACGAATTTGAAGAGTTTGTTAAAGCACTCAAGCCAGATTTGATTGCTTCTGGTGTGAAAGAGAAGTACGTTTTCCAAAAGATGGGTCTTCCTTTCCGTCAAATGCACTCTTGGGATTACTCCGGCCCTTATCACGGTTATGACGGATTTGCTATCTTCGCCCGTGATATGGATTTGGCACTCAACAGCCCAACCTGGGGTCTAATCGGCGCTCCTTGGAGCAAAAAAGCTGGCGCTAAAGCTAAAGCTGCCGTTTAGAGAAATGGAATCGAGAGTTTAGAAGGGGCCTGGGGCTGAAAACCCCAGGGGGGATTTGGGAATCCAAGATTCAAAATTAAAAATTCAAAATTGTCAATTTTGGTTTTGCATTTTGAATTTTGAATAATATTCCCACTCCCACCCCTAACTCTCATTACCTACCCACGCTCGAAATCCTCATCTTTGACCAGTCAGTCACGAATTCAGTCAGCTTGGAGATCCAGAAATGCCTCAGAATCCAGATAACATTCAAGATCACGTTCAACTGTTCCACCAACCCGAGTACAAACAACTTTTTCAAAACAAGAAAGAGTTTGAAAACGGTCATGACCCCGCTGAAGTAGAACGGGTTGCAGAATGGACAAAAAGCTGGGATTATCGTGAAAAGAACTTCGCTCGTGAAGCGTTGACAGTTAACCCAGCTAAAGGTTGCCAACCTTTAGGCGCTATGTTTGCTGCTGCTGGCTTTGAAGGTACTCTACCTTTTGTTCAAGGTTCTCAAGGTTGCGTGGCTTACTTCCGTACCCACTTAACCCGTCACTACAAAGAACCATTCTCTGGTGTGTCTTCTTCTATGACTGAAGACGCAGCCGTGTTTGGTGGTCTGCAAAACATGATTGATGGCTTGGCAAACTCTTACACTCTTTACAAGCCCAAAATGATTGCAGTCTGCACCACCTGTATGGCTGAGGTTATCGGGGATGACTTACAAGCGTTTATTAACAACGCTAAGAGTGCTGGTTCAGTTCCTCAAGATTTCCCAGTTCCTTACGCTCATACTCCTAGCTTTGTGGGTTCCCACATCACTGGCTATGACAACATGATGAAAGGGATTCTGACTACCTTAACAGCAGGTAAGAAGAAATCCAGCAGCAACGGCAAAATCAACTTTATCGCTGGTTTTGACACCTATGTAGGCAATTACCGCGAAATCAAGCGTATCGCTTCTGTGATGGGCTTTGACTACACCCTGCTCTCAGATAGCAGCGACTATGTAGATTCACCCAATGATGGTGAATTTAATATGTACCCAGGTGGTACTAAGTTGGAAGATGCAGCAGATGCAATTAATGCTAAAGCTACAGTTGTTCTGCAAGCTCACTCTACTCCTAAGACTCGTGATTACATCACTAAAGAATGGAAGCAAGATGTAGTCGTTTCTCGTCCTTGGGGTATCAAGGGTACTGACGAGTTCCTGATGAAACTCAGCGAACTGACTGGTAAACCCATTCCTGAAGAACTAGAAATCGAACGCGGTCGTGCAGTTGACGCAATGACTGACTCCCATGCTTGGGTTCACGGTAAGCGCTTCGCTATCTACGGCGATCCCGATTTGGTTTACAGTGTTGTTAGCTTCATGCTGGAATTGGGTGCTGAACCTGTTCACATTTTGGTTCACAACTCCAATGATGTATTTGAAAAAGAACTGCAAGCATTGCTAGATTCTAGCCCATTCGGTAAGGAAGCTAAAATCTGGGCAGGTAAAGACTTGTGGCACTTACGTTCACTAATGCGTTTGCTATCAGGATAATTTTAGAGGTAGCGGCTCACTCATCTTTGTCACTGGGAAAATTGCAATTAGTTTCAGATTAACCGTTTCGTTTCTTGCTAGTAGTACAACACGGCATAAATAAAGCAACCATTCTCAATGCCTCAAAAGCTTATTAGACAAGCTTATTTATTTGCAAAGACGCTACGCTTTTCCCTAGGGGTACAGCCTTCTTGTACTAGTCGCTGTCGAAAAGTTGCTTCATAAACGAGGATTACTCACATTTTTGTTGACAAACATGAATGATACTCATATTATTTAAATATGAGCAAAGCTCATATAATCCAGCAACTTCATGGAGTCTCTGACAATGAGCAAGAATTTACTGACCCTACCCCATCCCAATCCTGTAAGCGCTTTGGAAGAATACAGCCGCGATCATCTTGGATTTATGCAACGCTGTACCCAAGAATATGAAGGTATCGTTCCTCTGAAATTTGACGATCAATGGTTCTGTCTGTTGACCAATCCCGAATATATTACTGAAGTGTTAAAAGACAGACTCTTGTTTGTCAAAACACCAGAACTGCAACTAATACATGAAGTTGTAGGTAATGGCTTGTTAGTCAGTGAAGGCGATTTTTGGTTGCGACAACGACGACTAGCCCAACCGATTTTCCATCAACAGCAGATTAACAGTTATGGTGCGGTGATGGTGGATTATGCCGAGCAAATGTTAAAAACTTGGCAAGATGGGGATGTGAAGGATATACAAGCAGCCATGATGCGCCTCACCCTCGACATCGTGATGAAAACCCTGTTTGATCAGAATTTACAGGATACAGCCGCAGATAGTGTTGGCAATGCGCTGGATGAAACAATGAACTGGTTTGAATATCAAACAGCCAAAGATGTCATGTCTGCACTGTCGGAAATTGGGGAAATAAAACAAAATACCCAAGAAATGAGTGCTAAGGAGATGGAACAACGTTATCAAAAAGCGATCGCCTTATTTGATGAAACCATTTATGGCATCATTCAACAGCGTCGCGCCAGTGGGACAACAGGCAAAGATTTATTGGGAATGCTGATGCAAGTCGAAGATGCGGATGATGGTAGCCGCATGACTGATAAACAATTGCGAGATGAAGCCGTAACATTAATTTTGGCAGGACACGAAACCACTGCTAACGCCCTTTCTTGGACATTCATGCAATTGGCGCAAAATCCCGATGTCCGCGAAAAACTCAGTGCAGAACTCAAAACAGTGTTGAACGGACGCGCACCAACTCTGGCTGATTTACCCCAGTTAACTTACACCAATTGGGTGATTAAAGAATCCATGCGCCTGTATCCTCCTGTTACCGAAATTTCACGGGAAGCAACCCAAGATTGTGAAATTGGTGGCTATTTTATTCCCAAAGGAACAAACTTAATTGTTAGTCAATGGGCTATGCACCGTGATGGGCGTTATTTTTCTGAACCAGAATTGTTTCAGCCAGAACGCTGGGCTAATGACCTAGAAAAACAATTACCTCGTGGCGTGTATTTCCCCTTCGGTGATGGGCCTCGTGTTTGTATTGGTAAGAGTTTTGCCCTGATGGAAGCTGTTTTATTACTAGCAACTATCGCCCAAAAATTCCAACTGGATCTCGTTAGCGATCAAAACATTGAACTTCAGATATCTATTACCCTCCGCGCTAGACATGGTATTCAATTTCTCTTAAAAGAATCTGCATAGAATTTACTTCAATTTATGAGAAGTTGGTTACGGTCAGATTCCCGACTTCTTCAATCAGTCGGGGATCTATTTTTCTCTAATGTTGTGAAGATGATGAAATTATGAAGGGATTAATAGAGCAAGATAAGATTATTCAAACTAATAACAATATTTCCGAAAGTATTTTATCTTTAGCACGTCTAAGTGATTCTATTTTTGCTTTTGCGATGGCTTTAATGGTGATTGCATTTGACTTGCCAGAAGATGCTAAAGCTATGACTGATGGTGATATCAATGCGTTTTTGTTTAGTCAGGTAAAACCTTTAGGAACTTATGTTATCACCTTTATTTTAGTCGCAACTTATTGGATTTCTCATTCCCGACAATTAAAGTATTTGCGGAGAACTAATGAAACCCATCTGTGGATTTCTGTAGGGTATTTAATGGTCTTGTTTTTAGTGCCTTTATCCAATGATTTAGTCATGACATTTCCTGATAATTTTCTGGTCAAAGTTTGGTTTAGTTTAAATATTGCTGTAATTGGGTTTGTTTCTTGGATAAGTTGGTCTTATGCGACAGGCGATCGCAAATTAGTAGATAGTGATTTGGATGAGGCGACAATCCGCTCAATGAAAACCAAAGCTTTAATTGAACCGATATGTGCATTGATTTCCATTGGCGTGGCATATCTTAATCAAGAGTTATGGGACTATTTTTGGGTTTTACTCTTCTTTGCCTATTCTCCCTTAGAAAAATACTTCAATAAATCGGCTGAATTAGTGTGATAAATCTGTCAGATTGAGGCAATCATCACCACATCAATAGACAATTCTCATCAAGATGGAATTACGCAAGTCAAGCATTAATTGAATTTTATTCTTCTGTAGGTAAATTATCGTTAAATTACTTGGGTGAATATCTTCAAAGATAAAACAAGTCAATTTTTTCTCTCCGAATTCTCATCTGGTAAGTTGCTAGATGAGAAGTGACTTTGCAGATAACTTAAGCTGAAACGCTTCATTTCTGCTACCAGTCGCTGCCTAAACTGTTGCTCTTGATTGAGGGAAAGCCACATTAAGGTACTGATTGTTTTTACCAACACAAAGGCGATCGCTTCATAGTCTGCTGTCTCTAACCCTGCTTCCCTCTGCGCGAGTAACGTGGCGAAATCTTTAATCAGTTCAGCATCAGCAGCATCTCCAACTGCTTGCACTTCAGGTATAGCACCCTGAACTTCCATGAAAATTGCAAAGTAGCCGGGATTTTCAGAGAAATGCTGCTCGGTGATATCAATCAACTGCTCAACCAGCACAGATAAAGGCAATTTTACCAGTTCAGAATTGTCGAGTATTGCTAATTTTTGATGCAGACTTTCCTCATACCGCAATGCCAAAGCCTGCATAATCGCTGTCTTGTCCGGAAAAAATTGGTAAAGTGACCCGATGGGTATCTGTGCGTGAGATGCGATCGCATTGGTTGTAGTTGCAGCATAGCCCTGAGAAATAAACAGTTCTTCTGCCACATCAATAATCCGGTTGACTCGTTCCTGACTGCGCGCTTGGCGGGGTTTGCGGCGCATTCCACCTGCGCTTGATGGGCTTTCTGTCATAGTTACCTCCCTGGCTTTGATAAATATATGAGTATTACTCACATTTGTCTTGACAAAATATGATTATTTATCATACTCTAAAAATGAGCTTTACTCATATTTTAGTTTAGATGATGATGGAGAATTTTTCAATGAGTCAGAATTTAATATCCCTATCTCGCCGCGATCAAGCGATCGCCCTCCTCGACGAAACAGTATATGCCATGATCGACCATCGTCGCTTAAGTGAAACAATCGCCAGCCATCTGGGATTGCAGATGCAGGGTGAGACGACAGAGGATGATAGACTGCACAATACAGTTCAGTTAAGGAAATTTATGTCTTCAGTAGGAAGAGGATGCAAGAGAAGACAAAAAGACTGATCTGCACCTTTGATGACATAAGCTCGTTGTTTTAAGTAGTTACACAAAATTCAGGGATGAAACCCTTATCCAGACTTGAAAATCATGTGTAAATAATTCTGTGCGATTACTTATTACCCCTCTACCCTCTGTAATTCATGTCTGAATTTTACTCAGCGTATCCCTAAAAAAGTTGTACCCAATTAAAATAGAAAGTAAAAGGTAAATATTTAACTTTAACCTAGTGACAAAAACAAAAAACTACCTTTTTGAGAAAACTGTATGAAGCATTCATTTTTAGTTAAATCAGGGCTATTATTTCTTGTCTTAGCAACAGAATTCATCATTTCTTCTGCTGTAAGAGCCGATATAGGTGAAACGATACTTCCAAAACAACCACAGCTAGAACAAGAAAGCCAAAACTTGGCAAAACAATCATCTTCTCAAAAACTATGGCAAAACTTTAGACAGAAGCAAGATGAACAAATGCTCCGACAGCAACAACGATTTGAACAATTTAGATTGCAAAATCAACTAAATCCACAACAACCATATGGACAACTTAGACTCCAAAATCAATTAAGACAGCAACCATTTGAACAATTCCAACTAAATCAACAAAGACAGCAGATGGAAACATTGAAACTCCAACAGCAACTTAGACAACAGCAGTAATGTGTTGCAAAACTGGTGATATCAATTCAGTAGAGTGCGTTAACCTATGGCTTAACGCACTCTACAATTTTAGGATTGGATGATGATTGAAAATTGTTTTTGTGTAAACCTTAGCTCATTTAGACTGTTCTATATTTGCTTAAGCTTCTAGTTAATTATACTGAGTTTTTTGATGAAATACAGAAGAGTGGGGGCACTACTACTCGGTTAAGCATTTTGAACTCAAAATTGGTTTTGGGGAAAAGGTTAAAGGTGAAGGGTTAAAGGTTTTTTCTTTCCCTTTTACCATTCCCCTTTTTCCCCTTAACCGACAAGTATTGCGAGTGGGGTGTGTTTTCAAAGCTAAAAAAAATATTAAACAGCTACCTAAGCAAAATTAGGTAAAAGTTGGGTAGATCTCCCCTAGCTTTCAGCAAAGAATTAAGCGAAGATAGTTACATAGATAAAAGCGCTGGCAAAGATTTATAGCTGGCATTTAATAAATGGTTTATATAGCGAAGCCCTGAATTTATTTCGGGGCTTTGTTAGTTTTAAATATATAAGCAAGATAGAGATTTATCTAAATAAATGCCTGACTATTTCAGCCTGAAAATGCAAGTTATTCTAAGTGGAAAATTAGCTATTAATTGAGAAAATTTTACTATTAAATACTGGTATTTTTTTAAATCAAACTATAGGAATCTGATTTGATTTCTGAAAAAATATCAATAATATAGCCCAATACGCTTGGGTTAAGCTCATTAGTGATTGATTTGTCACTTATTAAAAAAGCCAGCAGACTTGGGGGATTCTCCCCCAAACCCCCGATTGGGTGACGGTTGCGTCCCCCAAACCCCCTCCAAAATTATTTTCTATTTTTTGTTGAGTAACTAGTTTTTTGGTTTTGTGTTTAATATAGCCGTAACGCACGAGAAGCTTTTTTCAGTGGGGAAGCTGCTAAAAGAACTAGTACAGCACGGCGTAAATAAACAGACCATTCAAAATCAACAAAACCCTTATCCTATCTTAATTTTGAATTTTGCGAAAAGTTGCGTGCGGGGGTTCCCCCCGTTGAGCAAACTTTTTAAGACGAATTTTGAATTTTGAATTCTGCCTTGCGGTACTAGTGTGAAAATTTTAGCTGCAAGCGTCTCTGTGCTTGAACTTAGCGTTGTGCAAGTCGTTCACTGCTAACAGAAAAATTCTACCCAAGAAATAACCTAAAAACATCGCTACAGAATGTTTTATGAGTTCAACACATTCTCAAAAAGTGCTAAAAATGCTCAATGACAAGTTACTCGCAGCTTATGAAAGATACTACGGGGACTTGGAGGTTGGGAATATGTCTCCAGAAGAGTTCATTAAAACCTATGGGCGCATTGAGGATAGGGTTAATGGCAATTTAAAGGTAGGAGTGATAGTTCCTGACGAATCTACCTCAACTTTCTCTACGAACTCAGCCAAAGCCGATCGCAATTCTGAATCATGCAGCGATTCCCAGAATGTAGCTTGAGAAGCGATCGCTATTTTTCTTTTGGCATTTTCAAAAGCATCCCTATCAACAATTCTCGTGGGTGTTGATAGGGTGTTAATTGTCGCCTCAATTTTGGCGATCGCTTCCATGATATCGGGGTTGGAGCTGCGAAGTCCCCGCAGTACGGATAATTCATTGGTGAATTTGTCGATGTCTTTGGTATTCGTCACCTGCATTGTGGTTGACTGCATTTCTAGGTGTTCGATTAAATGGGGTGCATTTTCACATAAAGCTGCGATCGTCTGGGCGATGATTTCCCGCAGTCGGGTACATTTAGAATTTTCGCAGTGATATTTTCCCGGTTTATTGTAATTAACGCAGCGGATGTACTCAACTTTGGTTTTGTGGCGGGAAAGGTTACGATACATACTGCCGCCACAATGAGCGCATTTAATTAAACCTGCGAGTGGATAATCGCCACGGGTGGATGTTGCAGAACTGCGATACTTCTTATTTTCTGACAGCTTGCGTTGGATAGCTTCTACTGTGGCGGCGGTAATTAAGGCTTCGTGGGTATTGAAATTAATAATTGGTTCCCGATTAATGCCTTTCTTTTTGCGGAAAAAATAAGCTGTATGCCCTTGCAGTGCGGGATTTTTCACCCAATCTCGCAAGCCAGCGACACTAAAAACTATTTCATATTCGGTGTAAATATAATCGCACACATCCTTAAGCGATCGCATCGAGAGGGTTAAGTCGATAATTATCTTGGCTAACTCAAAGTAAGTCTTTCCTGACTTGGCGTGAATATTATGGTTAGGGGTTAACCGCTGATTTTCGTCTTTCGTATATCCGAAGGGAGGAACGCAATATTTTAACTGCTGGCGAAAATAATTATTTCCGTGGCGAATTCGTTGGGATAACAGCCTGGATTCAAATTCTGCCAACCCCGACATTTGATTAATACTAAACCAGCCAAAGGGGGAATTGGGGTCAACGGGTGCATCCAATATCCGCAGATTGACATTATGCCTCACAAAAACATCGATCGCTTTATGGATAGTAATCACACTTCTACCCAAGCGATCGACGCGAGTGATGATAATTTCATCAACTTGGTTTTGTTGTACCAACTTCAGCAACTCGTTATACTGTTTTCTCTCATCGTTGCGTCCTGACTCGATATCTATTAAAACTTCCGTTGCACCCGCAGCTTTTAATCTGGCTACTTGCTGATTTAGCGCGTCAAATTCCTCAGCTTGTTCTTGTGTACTCACGCGGGCGTAACCGTAAACTTTCATGGGAATCCATTCAAATCAGTCGGAAAATCATATCATCAGCGGTGTTGTTGAAAGTGTTCAGGTTCTGCTGTACCAACTACATATTCCAGCAAAGCTTCACCGCCAAAGCGATTACCCAGGTTTTTGCTGCCAATAAATCCCGGCGCAATTACCGGGATCACAGGAGTTCCTAATTTTTCTGCCGCAGTTTTGCAAACAGCATCTATATCATCACCAATCAAAGCCGTCACACAGGTGGCGTAAACAAACACGGCTGCTGGGTTATAGCGCTTATGTATTTCTACAATAGCTTTGTAGAGCTTTTTCTCACCACCAAAGATGACATCATTTTCGCTTAAGTCTGTGGTAAAGCCCGTTTTGTAAAGCATGGGGCCAGAAGAGAGACTACCACGACTACCCCAGGAGTTACCAGCACAGGCGATCGGCCCGTGGACTAAATGAGCAGCATCAGTAATTGGTACTAGAGCAATCATTGCGCCATCAAAAGCACAACCCCCTTGAGCTGCGCCTGGTTGTGCTTGTTGGGCACAAGATTTATTTTTCTTTTCGCTCTGCTTGTGCTGATTATGCTCGCATCCTGGCTCACTAAGCAGCTCGTTAATTTTGCCTTGGGTGATTTTCATCTCTCTTCTCTTGCTGGATGGCAGTATACCAATTCAAAATTCAAAATTCAAAATTCAAAATTAAGAAAACCTGAGTTGTCTAGATTTATGAGTTTAGAATTATTGCTGAATTTTACAGAATTGGTGTTAAGTGTTCTCTTTCCTTTGTCATTTGTCATTTAAATAAATTAAGAACTAATGACTAATGACCAATGACCAATGACTAATAAGTGATGACTAATGGTAATAGGTAATGGGTATTGATTAATGTCTAGGTCTAACAAATGTATTTCGTTACATCCTCACCACATTCATCGGCAAGAAAAGATAAAGCCCGGAAGCGCAAACTAACGACTTCGTCATACAAAGGATTAAATTTGCACAGTGCTGGAACATGATAAGTCCGCCCAAATAAATTGATATCGCGCTCAAAAGGGCAACAGCAAGGTATTACACTACAGAGTAGATGGGCAAAACGAGCATTTTTTACCGGAATACCATCTACCAGACGGCGCAAAGGTTGGAGAATATCAAAAGAACCAGAGCGTTTATAGTTTGGTGGATGGTAATTAGGATGAGGATGAGAGTGACCCTGACTAATACTTGCCATAATCAATACCTCAGGTACAAGGAAAAAGTAAAAAGTAAAAAGAAATATCTTTTACTTTTTACTTTTTAAATATGCCGCGAGTGACTTTAATTTCTATCGAACTAAGTCGTAAGAAATGTCAGTCTTGGAAGGAATATTGGTGCGTTGATCGATGTCCTCGAAGATTGTATTAACAACCCAGTTGAGGAGGTTGATTACACCTTGGTAACCGATGGTGCTGTAGCGGTGCAGGTGGTGACGATCCATGATGGGATAGCCAATTCTTACTAAGGGTACCTTGCAATCGCGCCACAGGTATTTACCGTAGGAGTTACCGATTAATAGGTCAACTGGCTCGGTGAACAACAGTGAACTAATGCGTTTGCTATCAGATAAAATGAACTAACGCTGCTATGGTTTGATATATGGACGTTTGGGGTTATGCGCGGGTTTCCACAGATGAGCAAGCTGAAGATCAAGGCTCGTTAATTAAACAGATGCGTCGGTTGCGTGATGCTGGCGCAACGCACATATATTACGACGTAGAAAGCCGTACCAGCGATCAAAGGAAGGGGCTGTTACAGTTAATTGAAGATATCAACACATCTGCGCCAGGAAAAGTATCGAAGCTGTTATTTATCCGGATTGACCGCTTAACATCTTCATCAATGACCTTTTATCGGTTGATGGATGCGTTAAAAAAGAAAGGTATACAGCCTTATGCGTTAGATGAGCCGTTTGACTTATCGAGTATTGGTGGCGAATTAACTATTGATGTGAGACTAGCAGCATCTAAGTATGAGGTGAAAATGCTCGCAATGCGAGTTAAAAAAGAGCGTGACACCCGCAAAGCCAACAAAAAGCCTCACTGGAACGCACCTTTGGGCTATATCGTTGAGGATGAAAAATATCAACGAGATGAAAGACTCTGCGTATGTTTAATTGCAGATAAGAGAGAGTTGACGCGATCGCAACTGATGCGATTTGTCTTTGATACATTCTTAAGAGTAGGTACAGTCTCTCAAACAGTTAAAGTACTGCATGATACTTTTGGTATCCAAGCCAACGCCGTCCCCAAAGCCACCGATACGAGGATTAACCTTTTAGAAGAGGAAGAAGAAATTGTACTTGAGAATATCAATAAATCCCGTGGAGGTGCGTTAAATCTGCGTTATCCCCACACGGGGTTGAAATGGTCGGTTTCCGGATTGCGATCGATACTTGTGAATCCTATCTATGCAGGGGGGACACTATATAACACATTAGTTCGTCCTAAAGGACATCGCAAACCCTTTGATGAATGGGAAGTAACCTGGGGAACCCACGAAGACGAAGCGATTATCAGCCGTGAAGAACACGAACGCATCAAAGCCATGATTCGGGAGAATCGAAATAACCGCTGGGCTACCGAGCAAAAATATGTCAACCCCTTCGCCAACTTAGTGAAATGCGCTCATTGTGGTGCAGCTTATAGTCGCCAGTGCAAGAAATTAGTGAAACGCAAAGGTTTTGTGCGTCATCACTATCAATGCAGCTTTTATCGGACTGGCGCTTGTCAAAACGGCCGGATGATTGCTTCTGATGAATTAGAAAAACAGGTAATTAATCATCTAATTCTTGAAGCCGAAAAGTTAGCTGGACTAATAGAACAAAAAGTTGATTCTCCAGAGGAATCACCCGAAATCAAAACATTGCGCGCATCATTAAATACCCTAGAAGCGTTACCATCAAATCCAGCAATTGCCAAAGCTAAAGATGATATCAGGATGCAAATCGCCAATGCGATCGCTACTACAAACAATGCATCTAAACAATATCTGATAGCTAAAGAAAGAATTGTAATGGCATTTTCTAACCCAAGATACTGGGAAGGATTACAACCAGAAGACAAACAAGCTTTACTTAAAGGGAGTATCAAAAAAATACTGGTAGATGGCAACCTGGTGACAGGAGTTGAACTACTATATTTACACTAAGCAACTTTTTTAGATTTACGCTTCTTAGTGCTTTTTTCCTGGGGCTGCATCTGAGCTTTTTGCAATTCTAGCTCCCGTTGCTCAAATTCAACCACAGTACGTGCTATCAATTCGGCTAAGGTTTCACATCGTTTCATTTGTAGCGGCTCCATCATTACTCTAAAAATAGCTAGTAAACTCAAAATTTCTGTTAACTGTAAGCTTTTTTTAGGTAGTAAAGATGAACGGCTGATTTTACAGAAAGCCGATAAAGGATAAAGGTATACCCAATCCTTCCAAAAATCAAAATTTTAATTCTAAAAAATCTAGGATGCGTGAGGACAAAGCCAACACATCCTACTCAAGTGCTACGCAGATACCCGACTTTTTCAAAAAGTCGGGTATCTAAATCTTGCGTAAGTGTTATTCTAAGCTAGAAATATTAGCAAAATATCAAACATTTGTAGGGGCGCAAAGCTTTGCGCCCCTACTCATGTAATTGTCGCATTTTTGTTTCAAACTGGTATTAATTATTAGGCTGAAATTAACCAGTACTCTTTAACAAAGTTTAGAGTTTTAGCTGGTTCATCTGTAATTTAGCCCTGCATGGAAAGTCAGATATTATCTCAGACTGATGCTAATATCACTAGCCATCACTAGAAATTATCCAATCTAATTTCCTTCCAAATTTCCGAAACTTGCCAGCCTGTATTGCCAACTGATTGAACAACAGGGTGGTTACGGAAAGGAATATAGTCAGGCTCTCGATATTCGAGATTCAATGCTGGTTGTTCTGGTTCTATTGATTCTGGAGAATCAAGAGGGTCGAGAGGATCTTCTTGAAGATTAATGTCTTCAATTTCCTCCATATCTTTCATCTTCTGGAGCAGGAGTTTTTCGGATTTTTTGATCAGTTTCATGGCACTCTTCTTGTAATTTTATAAATTTAGGCAATGAAAATTGTTACATAAATTGTGATAGTCATTCATGTATTTATTCAAGAATCTTCAGACAGACCCGTAAGAATCTTTTATGAAGTATAGTTGTGAAAATTTTTGCTTGGATTAACTAGAATACAGCAAATTGGTAAAAAAACCGAGAAGTTTTCTGAATAATCTTATGTATATAAGTACAATATCTGCTTGTCAAGTAGCTAATAGTCAGTCTGTAGGTATTGGCAACATTGGCGTAGACGTAGAATTTGCAATGGTTAGAGACAACCGCAACAGGCGATCGCCTAGTACGTGCTATAAAATTATAAATCTATACATAAATAACTATACAAAAATACATGGAGCTACTAAAAATAATTTTAGTGCTAGCTACAATAGTAGGGGTTGTAGATGCTGAAACAATTCGCATTAAAGATAATACAGGACAAAAAATTACACTCCAGCTAGCCTGTATCAATGTACCAAAAGCGACTGCTCAGGCGATACCAGCAACACAAAGGCTGAAAAAGTTATTACCACCTTTAAGTTCAGTTGTGATCAGACGCACAGAAAAACTAGGAAGCGATCGCATCGCTGGTGAAGTTTTTGTGAATAATCGCTCAGTTAATCTGCTGATGCTAGAGTCCGGTAATGCGGTTGTTGACCAAGAATCTTTACAAAATTGCTCGGAGAGCAAAACTCAATATTTAATTGCTGAAGCTAATGCTAAAAATCATCGCTGGGGATTATGGCAACAATCAAATAACGCTATGAATCAACCAAAAATATTTTCTGCGCGGGGAAAATTAATTTATGAAGAAATTCCTCCCGTGATGTCAGTTAGAGCTTATCTTGGAGAGGAATTTTTTCTAATTTCTAACACCCCAAACCAAAGTCGTTTAGTGTTGCGTCCATCTGTGCAAGTTTCTCGAGATCAATTGCGATCGCTTCAGAATCAAGAAGTAGAAATTACCGCCGAGTACATTGCAGGAACTCGTCCATCACCCAATCAAGTTGCTTGTCCTTTAGATGCTGATGGTCAATGTATGGCTCAAGGTGCTGGTTATCAAGTTTTATCTATCAAGCTAGCCAAATAGAAATAAGCTGTTAACCATTTAATTTGTACATTGAGGCTGCAGGGGGGCAGGGAGCAGGGAGCAGGGGGTAAGGGAGAGGGTTTGCAGCTTTTACCAATATGAAAATGATGCAATTTAAATGAGGATTAGCTTAAAGTCTAATCTTGCCTAGACTTCATCAACATAAAGTTCCTGAATCAGTTGCATATCCCAATAGGTAGCTTCTACTTTATGACCATCGGGATCGCGGACAAAGCAACCATAGTATGGTTCACCATAGTGCGGTCTTGGGCCTGGCGCACCATCATCCACGCCTCCCGCCGCTAATGCTGCTTGATAAAACGCATGAACTGATTCTTTAGTTGGTGCGATAAAGCCAATGTGAGTACCATTCCCGACGGTTGCAGGTTTACCATCAAATGGTGTTTGTACCCAAAATTCAGGAAACTGCTTACCATAAGCAACCGCACCCGGATGTTCCATAATCCGCTTACAGCCAAGGGTGGGCAGTACTTTGTCGTAGAATGCGATCGCCCTTGCAAAATCATTCGTGCCAATCGAGATATGTGAGATAATGCTGGGACTATTATCCATACCTAATCCTCCATCTACTTGTGGGAATTTATGGCAAAGTAAACAATGCTTCTATCTGCAAACAGAAACATTGTTGCCGAGTTGTTTTAATAGTTTTGAGATCAGACTTTGGTAATGTTTAGGTGAAAGCTTCAGAGTTCAGCGGTATTATAACAGTATAAATGTACTAAAGCAACAGATTCGAGAGTTGTAAGAAAATTCACAACAGTCGATGAAAAGTAAAAGACTTGTCAATTTTATCAGTGGGCATCTCGACCTAACTCAGGCGGAATTTGAGATGTATTACCGTCCTTTGATTGATCGCGCGATCGCTCAAAATGAGTGCTTTATAGTTGGCGATGCTAAAGGTGCAGATACCCTTGCACAACAGTATCTTGTTGAGAGAACTGAGGCAGTCATTGTTTATCATATGTTCACCAGCCCTCGGAATAATGCAGGATTTCCGACCCGTGGCGGGTTTCACAGTGATATAGAGCGAGATACCCAAATGACCCTTGACTCAGATCGAGATATTGCTTGGGTAAGACCTGGAAGAGAGTGATCGGGAACTCAGGCAAACTGCGATCGGCGAATGAAAACAAATAGCCTAGTACAACAAGGCAAAAGTAAAAAGTAAAAAGAAAGAATAGTTATAGCACAAGCCTTTTAGCAATTACAGATGGTCTGTTTATTTACGGGAGCATCCCAATTTTGCAAATTTATCAACTTCAAACTAGTCATTGCGAATGGAGCGGAGCGGAATGAAGCAATCGCAAAGTCTAGCTGCTGCGATTGCTTCTCTTTGCTACGCAACGCTACCGCGAACGCTTCATTTCATTACGCTCTCTACGAGACGCTACGTGAACGCAATGACAAAATATGTTTTTACACATTTGGGATGCTCCCTTATTTACGCCGTAGTGTACTAAGTTATTCAACAAAAAACCTAACGCTAATTTTGGAGGGGGTTTGGGGGACGCAACCGTCCCCCAATCGGGGGTTTGGGGGAGAATCCCCCAATTCTGCTGGCTTGTTCAACAACTAACAAATTAATCTTTCATGCTCTTCACCAAAGCGTATTGCCGGCAAATCACCCACAAGTTTAAGAACTGCCAACTAAAAAATATCCCATCTTATTTACACTAGAGTGTATGGGGAAAAACATTCGTATTGAGTTCAAAAATTGAGATAATTTATTCATTTCTATCACTACCCCATAGATTAACAGGCAGAACATAGCATAGGGCAAAAATGCAAAAATTACTTTTTAATGACAGAGATAGCTTTAGCGCGCAGGCCCTATTCCTTGGTAAAAAAATTAATCTCAAAACATTGGAGAATTACGTTTGCTTGGCGACTATGCCAGTGATGGTTACAGTCGGTGAACAGGGTGGCGCAGTATTGTTCGACTATGGTGCAGTTGTTCTATTTAACCTTGAGCCTGTAGAAAAGGTAGACTTCTTAACTAAACTATCCTCACAAGTTAGTGACGCTTTTGCCAACCCAGAAACAGAAGAAGTGGAAATTAAGCTCAGACTTGCCGAAAGTGAAAGAGTTAAGGAAGGAAAAATTTTGTTGCAAGACTTTAGTGTAGAACGCTTGCAGATAGTAGCTGATATTCTTGCTAAAAGTGTTGTGTTATCTCATTATGAAACTAGCCTAGCGACTGTATTTGATCAAATTGAACCATTTGCAGCTAGCCTCCAGAGTGAACACAGAAGTTCACGCCAGAGCCGGGAATTATTGCGTCAACTTGGCACTACGTTGTTAGTTCAACATAAAATTGTAGGACGAGTAGAGATTATTGATAAACCAGAGTTACTCTGGGAATCCCCACAGTTAGAAAACTTATATCTGCGATTAGAAGATGAATACGAAATCCGCGAACGTCACCATGCTTTGGAACGTAAACTAGACCTAATTTCCCAAACCGCACAAACAGTACTGGAGTTTATGCAGCATAGTAGCAGCCAGCGAGTTGAGTGGTATGTAGTAATTTTAATTGTGGTAGAGATTCTGCTGTCACTTTACGATATTATTTTCAAAGGCTAATAGTCCAGGTAGGCTTTTTTATATCACTTTACTATCAATAGGTAGCGAAAAATCCCGAGACCATTCATTCCAAGAACCAAAATAATTTTTGGCGTAAATTCCGGCTGTTTGTAAAGCAATTAAAGTATTTGCTGCTCTAGAACCTTTGAAGCAGTAAACATATACTATAGAATCTGAAGTAATACCTATAGATTCACAAATTTCTAAGATTTCTGCTTTTGAGCGAAATAGAGGTATTTCCGAATCAGATATCATTAAACGATGCCATTCTAGCCACAAAGCATGAGGAATTCTACCTTTACGAGGGCAAAAATCTGGAGCATAGGGAGAAGAACTCAACCCCAGCCATTCTTCGCGATCGCGCACATCTAATTTAATAATTTCTGGATTATCAATTGCTTGTAACATCTCAGTGGTAGTCACCATCATCTCAGAATTGGGATGCAATTTAAATATGCTGCGTTCACGTAATGGGACTTCATTAGTAATAGGTAATCCCGCCTTCAGCCATGCTCTATATCCTCCATGTAAGACAGATACCTGAGCGCAACCTAAATATTTTAATATAAAAGCTGCTCGACAAGATTGACCATAACCTTTATTAAAAGCATCCTCATACACAATTAACCATTCTGCACCAGTAATTCCTACACTGCTGAGAATTTCTTGAAAATGCTCTTGCAGTTTATTTAACCCTGCTGGGTAAGAATTATCTAAAAGGTAGGTAAAAAATTCTCTGATATTAATAGAATTAGGAATATGGGAAATAGCATATTCTTCTGGACTGCGCGTATCGATAATAACAACCTGTGATGAATTTTCTGCTAACAGCGACGTGAGTTCTTGAGGAGAAATGAGGAGTTGTGTATTCACGCTTTCATGCTTATATCATCGTAATATTAAGCATTATCGCGCCCAGCAGATTTGCTTTAAGAAATACAAATAACAGAAGACTAAATTTTAAATGTTATCAGAAAACATTTTTATCAATCTCTTTTTTAGCCTATAGCCCCTATCTTTACGCTAGAATCCCTAACTAATTTATCTAACTCCTGCTGCATTTGAAAATTAACTAACTCATAACAAGCGTTTACATAATCCCTATCCCTCGCTGCATCTTTGCCATATCGCTCAAAAATAATGGGAGGACATACACGAGTATGTATTTGCACAGGTAAAGGAATATTAGGTAAAGGGCCAATAGATAAACCCCAAGGTAAACCTAAATAAATGGGAAATACTCCGGGGTCTAATTGATATAACCAAGGTAGTCCCCACTGATGTAATTGTTTGACTAAATCATAACAGTCAAATAAAACTATCAAAGTATCATGAGCACCTACAGATATTAATGGGATAATTGGTACTTCTTCTTTTAAAGCTAGTTTTATAAAGCCCTTATTTCCGGCAAAATTAATTTTATGGCGTTGGCTATAAGGACGAAACATATCATATTGCCCTCCTGGGTATACCAAAACGCTAGCACCTAAATCAAAAGCTGCACTAGCCATTTTTGGATGAGCAACAATCGCTCCTAATTTTTGAGCTAATTTGCCTATTATGGGACTAATTTCCCAAGCATAAGGATGCATTAAACCATAAACCAAACGCTCAGTTCCAAAGCGGGAAAACCAATCATACATCATCACAATCAAGTCGGGAGAAGCCATCCCACCGTTATGAGAACCAACTAGTAATACCTTTCCTTCTTTTGGTATGTAATCCCAGCCATCAGTTTTTACTTGAAAGTAGTAACGATACAACCATTCCCCTATAGGCATTAACCTCTCTATAAACTGGGTATCTCGCTCCTTTAATGACCAACCTGGTTTACAATCAGAGACATTATTTGATATTCCAAACAAACTATTGGTCATACAGTTAACAGATAGATTTTTCAAGACTAACTGATTATCCTAATAAATTTGCATATTTATTTGATGAATCTCTAAGTTGAAATTTAATGTTTCATACTATCTTCTCTACGAGGCTTGTTAGTTCAACAATGTTGAGTAATTATTACTGTTTGTATAAGTTTAATTGCGTTAAATTAATAAATGATTCCCTTGTCGATGAATTTGGAAAGGGCGCAGCGTCAAACTCTACCACACCAATAGCCTCAACGATTTGATTATTATATTTTTCTACTTCATCAGGCGATCGCAACGATTGTTTATTCCAAGATGGGTAAATACTTACCTTGGTTTCATCCTCCAGCACCACTTGCGACTTGATATACAGTCCTTGAAATCCTGGTATTCCGGTAGATTCTGGATTGGGTTTCCAGCTTCTAGATGTGTAACGTCCAATCAGTTTCACCCGTTGACCATTCAGACGAATTAAATCGTCACGATTTTTAACTATTTCCAATTTGCTTTCTAGAACTTCTTGATTATTTACTTGGGAAAGTTGGCTAGTACTGGGTTGAATCTCTACAAATATACCTAATATGATTGACACAGTTACACTTGAAGCAATAGCAACAGAGCGTAATAGCATTTTCTTCTCCACTTTTGATGCAGGGATATTGCTTAATTACAAGTGTTTATAGTCACACTTGTACATCAACTATAGTTGAACTTACAACCGGAATGTGTAGCTACCGTCAGATCAACTACATTAAGCAATATTGCGTTCTTTTTTCCAGATGTCTGCAATTGAAAAGCTGAAGGTGTTGTATTAAGCGTTTGTGTGAACCTGAATATACTACACCTTATGATATTAACTTAATCGGTGAGTACAACATCGCCGGCGAAATGTGGGGAGTGACACCACTATTGGAAAAATTGGGCATTCGTGTTTTATCAAAAATTACAGGTGATGCTCGCTATCAAGAAATTACCTACGCTCACCGCGCCAAGCTGAATGTCATGATCTGCTCGCGCGCTTTGCTGAACATGGCGAGAAAAATGGAGGAACGTTACGGCATTCCTTACATTGAAGAGTCTTTCTACGGCATCGATGACATGAATCGTTGTCTGCGAAATATTGCCGCTAAATTAGGCGATCGCGATTTACAAGAGCGCACAGAAAAGCTAATTGCTGAAGAAACAGCTGCTCTAGATTTGGCTTTGGCTCCCTATCGTGCGCGACTCAAAGGCAAGCGCGTTGTCTTGTATACAGGCGGTGTTAAAAGTTGGTCAATTATCTCCGCAGCAAAAGACCTAGGCATAGAAGTAGTCGCCACCAGCACCCGCAAGAGTACAGAAGAAGACAAAGCCAAGATTAAAAAATTAATCGGTAACGATGGCATCATGCTGGAAAAAGGCAATGCTAAAGAATTGCTGCAACTGGTGAAAGACACCAACGCCGATATGTTAATTGCTGGGGGTCGTAACCAATATACAGCCCTCAAAGCCCGGATTCCCTTCCTCGACATTAACCAAGAACGTCACCATCCCTATGCAGGTTATGTAGGTATGGTAGAAATGGCTAGAGAATTATACGAAGCACTCTACAGCCCAATTTGGGAACAAATTCGCAAGCCAGCGCCTTGGGATGAGGTTGAGGAATCGGCTGTACTTACTGAAGTATGGGAAGGATGAGGTAGATGAGGGGGATGAGGTAGAAAATTCCTATCCTGCTCCCCCTGCCCCCTGCCCCCTGCCCCCTGCTATCTCATCTCTCTATACTCAAACTTGGTATAAGTTAAATGGCGATCGTTACTACTCCCAACAAACCAGTTACAGTTAATCCTTTAAAGCAAAGCCAAGCTTTGGGTGCATCTTTAGCTTTCTTGGGATTAAAGGGCATGATTCCCTTATTTCACGGCTCTCAAGGTTGTACTGCTTTTGCCAAAGTTGTTTTAGTACGGCATTTTCGGGAAGCAATTCCCCTAGCAACTACAGCCATGACGGAAGTGACTACCATTTTGGGTGGTGAAGACAATGTGGAACAAGCAATTCTCACCCTGGTAGAAAAATCTCAGCCAGAAATTATCGGTTTATGTAGCACTGGGTTAACAGAAACTCGAGGCGATGATATAGAACGTTTCCTGAAAGAGATTCGGGAACGTCACCCAGAATTAGATAAGCTATCAATTGTTTTTGCGCCTACACCTGATTTTAAAGGTGCTTTACAAGATGGTTTTGCTGTAGCGGTGGAAAGCATTGTTAAAGAAATTCCCCGACTTTGTGCTACCAGAATTGAACAAGTCACCATTTTGGCGGGTTCGTCTTTTACACCAGGTGACATCCAAGAAATTAAAGAAATGGTAACTAGCTTTGGCTTAGTTCCCATTGTGGTACCAGATTTGAGTGCTTCCTTGGATGGACATTTAGAAGATTCCTATAGTGCGATTACAGCTAGTGGAACAACCGTCGCTCAACTGCGGGAAGTTGGCGGTTCTGCTTTCACGATCGCACTTGGTGAAAGTATGCGCGGTGCAGCACGGATTCTGCAAGAACGGTTTGGTATTCCTTATGAAGTTTTTGGACAACTCACAGGCTTAGAACCTGTGGATGAGTTTTTGCAAGCTTTAGCGATTCTTAGCGGTAACAGCGTCCCGGAAAAATATCGCCGCCAACGTCGCCAACTGCAAGACGCAATGTTAGATACTCACTTTTATTTTGGTGCTAAACGCGTATCTTTAGCTTTAGAACCTGATTTGTTGTGGTCAGCAGTGCATTTCTTGCAATCAATGGGAGCGCAAATTCATGCTGCAGTCACCACAACGCGATCGCCTCTGTTAGAAAAACTCCCCATTAAAAGCGTCACAATCGGGGATTTGGAAGACTTTGAGGAACTAGCAGTAGGCTCTGACTTGTTAATTGGCAATTCTAACGTCGGTGCGATCGCTAAACGGCTATCCATTCCCCTCTATCGCCTCGGAATACCGATATACGATCGCTTAGGTAATGGTCAATTTACCAAAGTCGGCTATCGCGGCACAATGGAGCTTTTGTTTGGCATGGGTAACCTCTTTTTAGAAGCCGAAGAAGAGAGAGTAAAACATTTCCACGGAGATTTTTAGTAGTCAAGGGTCAAAAAGTCAATAGTCAAAAGTATATAAACATTGACTCTTGATTCTTGTACAGACGCGATTAATCGCGTCTCTCCGGCATTTGACTCTTGACCAAAAACAAATGACAAAGGACGAATAGCGATGAAAATTGCCTTTACGACAAGTGACCGAGTTCATATTAATGCTCACTTCGGATGGGCAAGACAAATTGAGGTTTATGAAGTCTCGGATGAGGGATATACATTTGTTGAGACTTTAACTTTTGATGGCGACCTCAAAGAAGATGGTAACGAGGATAAAATCACACCAAAACTAGACGCGCTAGGTGATTGCACAATTGTTTATGTATTAGCAATTGGTGGTAGCGCTGCTGCACGTTTAATCAAAAAAGGTGTTACCCCAATTAAAGCGCGATCGGAAGAAGAAGAAATCGCGGAAGTATTAACTAAATTAGTCCAAACACTCAAAGGTAATCCCCCACCTTGGTTGCGTAAAGCTTTAAAGCAAAAAGACACAAACTTTGCCGATGAATTAGAAAATGAAGCAACAGTATGAGTATAGATAATAGTGTTAACGGGACTGCCAGCAGTACAGTCTCTAGCTCACCTTTCCTGAAGGCGATCGTCCAACAAATCCGGGGACAAGATACCTATGGAACATACCGCAATTGGGCGGATGATTTAATTCTTAAACCTTATGTAGTTAGCAAACAAAAGAAACGCGAAATTCCTCTTGATGGGGAAGTAGATCCGCTAACTAAAGCCAGAATTATGGCATTTTATCGCGGTGTAGCCGCTTGTATTGAGAAGGAAACAGGTCTCATATCCCAAGTCGTAGTTGATTTAAGTCATGAAGGTTTTGGCTGGGTACTTGTTTTCTCAGGTCGTCTTTTGTTAGTAGCTAGAACTTTAAGGGATGCTCACCGCTTTGGCTTTGATTCCCTCGAAAAAGTTGCAGAAGAGGGAACCAAGCTAGTAGAGAAAGGCATTGATTTAGCAAAACGCTTCCCCGAAGTTGGCAAGCTTTAATTCGTCAATAGTTAATAGTCAATGGTCAAGGGTCAAAAGATTTTGGATTCTTGACTCTAGACTTTTGAACGCCAGTTGCTTCTCCCAAGGGGAGACGCTACGCGAACAAGTCGGCAAAGCCGCCCAACGCACTGGCTCCTCTAGACTCTGGACTCTAGACTTTGAACAAATGACAACTGAAGAACTCAAGGGAAAAATCAGACGGCTCAATAGTAAAGCAGGTCAAATGAAAATGGATCTGCACGACTTAGCAGAGGGATTACCCACAGACTTTGAAAAATTGATGGATGTTGCAGCTGAAACTTATGCTATCTATCGCGAGCTAGATGAACTTAAGCAACAGCTTAAAAAAATGGAGAAGGGTGAATGAGCCGCAATATTGATGAGTTTAAGAAACTCGTAGACGCAGAGGAATTCTTGCAATTTTTTGAAATGCCCTACGACCAAACATTTGTGAATGTTAATCGTTTACATATTCTAAAAAAATTCTCTCAATTCATGAGAGAAGTAGATGAGAATTTTCCTGATTTAAAACCAGAAGAAAAACTCGAACAATATGCCATAGCTTTGCAAAAAGCCTATGAGGTTTTTATCGAGTCAACACCTCAAGAACAAAAGCTGTTTAAGGTGTTTAATGATAAGCCGAAAAATGTAGTCAAGCTGACAGAAATCACTTCTGATTAGGAGGTAAAAAGTGGTAAACCTAACGCCTACCGAATTAGAACGCTATAGTCGCCAATTGATGCTCCCTAATTTTGGCGAATTAGCTCAGAAGCGCCTGAAGTCAGCGACAGTTTTGGTTACAGGTGTGGGGGGATTAGGCGGTACAGCGGCGCTTTACTTAGCTGTAGCGGGCGTTGGGCGGCTAATCTTAGTACGAGGTGGTGACCTACGGCTAGATGATATGAATCGTCAAGTTCTCATGACAGACGATTGGGTAGGTCAGCCAAGGGTATTCAAAGCTAAAGAAACTTTGGAAGCGATTAATCCTGATGTCCAAGTGGAAGCAGTTCATGATTACATCACCCCGGAAAATGTAGACGCGTTGGTACAGTCCGCTGATATGGCTCTTGATTGCGCCCACAATTTTACAGAGCGTAATTTGTTGAATGCGGCTTGTGTGCGTTGGCGTAAGCCGATGGTGGAAGCAGCAATGGACGGAATGGAGGCTTACCTGACTACGATTATTCCTGGGGTGACTCCTTGCTTGTCTTGTCTGTTTCCAGAAAAACCTGATTGGGATCGGCGTGGCTTTTCAGTTCTGGGGGCTGTTTCTGGAACACTGGCTTGTTTAACAGCGCTAGAAGCGATCAAGCTGATCACTGGGTTTAGTCAACCGTTACTGTCACAACTGTTGACAATCGACCTCAATCGGATGGAATTTGCTAAACGGCGTTCTCACCGCGATCGCGCTTGTCCTGTCTGCGGAAATAGCGCACCCTGGAGATACGCACAATCAGGTTCTATGGAACCCACCAGTAATTTCACAAAATAATCAGCTTCATTGCGTTGAATTGCATATCTCTTCGTTTAATCCTTTATTAGTCATTTGTTTTCTGCCCATTGTAAATACAAAGTCAATCTCAATTCCTTTGTAAATACAAATTACAAATGGCTAATTATTAAGGACAAATATGCAATTAAAACGCCTCAAGGCTTAAGAAACCACACCTGTAATTACAACCACTATCGCAACAAATCAGGAGATGTGATGACTGTTACTTTGACAGAAAAAGCTGAATTTCGTCTGCGGGCGTTCTTAGTCGGTTCTGCCCCCGACTCCAATGTTGCAACTAAAGGCGTTCGCATCTCTGTAAAAGATGGTGGTTGCAGTGGCTATGAGTATGGCATGGAGATTACTAGCAAGCCACAACCAGATGATTTAGTAATTCAGCAAGGAAAAGTACAACTTTACGTTGACGCTCAAAGCGCACCGTTATTGGAAGGTGTTGTCATCGATTTTGTTGATGGGGTAATGGACAGCGGTTTTAAGTTTACTAACCCCAATGCAACCGATACCTGTGGTTGTGGTAAATCCTTCAAAACCGGTGATTGCACACCTAACGGTGTTCCTTGCAGCTAATACTGTTTCAGATTTAATCAACACATAAAAACCGCTTCGCGGAATTCAAGCAAAATCCGTCGTAAAAAAATTGAATTTCGCCTAGCGGTAATAGTGTCGATTCTGCTACAGAAGCGCTCCGTGTAGCTGCATCAAGAGTGAAACCGGGAGACTACCAACTCTGGTAATTAAACCTAATTGTAGAAAGTTTGAGGAGAATCGGAAAATGGCTACCTACCAAGTTAGATTGATCAACAAAAAAGAAGATCTCGACAGCACAATTGAGATTGACGAAGATACAACCATCCTCGAAGGAGCAGCAGAAAACGGTATTGAACTACCCTTCTCTTGCCACTCTGGTTCTTGCTCTAGTTGTGTTGGTAAGGTTGTAGAAGGTGAAGTTGATCAATCCGATCAAATCTTCTTAGATGACGAGCAAATGTCTAAGGGATTTGCTTTACTATGTGTTACCTATCCCCGTTCTAACTGCACAATCAAGACTCACCAAGAACCATATCTTGTATAAAGTGTAGTTATCGCTTGAACCTAGGATTAAGGATGAAAAGTATCTTCATCCTAGCCTGGGGCAAGCTTTATTCAAGGCATCTACAAATATAATATTTATACTACTTATGTTTACTCCCTTTACTATTAAGGGCTGTTCATTAGAATTGCTGAACCCTGGAGAGCAAGGAATTGTAGCTTCCTGCAAAATTCCCAATGAAAAGTGCCGTCAAAAAGTAATAGCAATGGGTATATCAGTAGGAACGAGTATCACTGTTAAAGAGAAATTTCCTACATTTAAAATCGAAGTTAATAATATAATTTTCTCAATAGATAAAGAAATAGCCCGCGTAATTTATGTACGCATTCTTGATAGCTAATATTTAAATAAATTTGTAGGGTGTGTTGTCGCGCAGCGCAACGCACCAGCAAGCCATAAAACAATTTTAGATTTTGGATTTTAGATTTTGGATTTTATATTTTCGATTGATTCCACAGATAAATCTGGGGCTTGTAGCATCAAGGAATTATTGTTCAAAAATTGAAGGTGCGTTAGCCTACGGCATAACACACCCTACGAAATAAGAGATAATTTTTTACTATTGCTTAATCAACAGCAACTAAGACATCAGATGCTTTAATCACTGCATAAGCTGTCTTACCTTCTGCTAATCCCAGCTTATCTGCTGAAGATTTTGTGATAATTGCTACTACTTCTACACCAGGTGCTATTTCTAAAGTAACTTCGCTATTCACAGAGCCAGCAACAACTTTTTTAACAGTAGCTTTTAAAGAATTACGAGCGCTAATTTCCATTTCTGGATACCTTTTTTGTTTTGTGTATACTTGATAACACTAGCAAATAATAATAGTAAGCAGATAATTTTTTTACTTTTTTTTAAGAAAGCAAGTTATTTATATAAATGAATAAATAAAAATAAGATATTATACTTACAAAATTCTTTAGCTAAATAAACTACACAAGTAGAGGCAAAAAATTATTGTGTCTTTACGAATTATTCAAATGGTCGATAGCATTTCCTATTCAATAGCAACTTTAAGAAAAAACTAAAAACATATATAAATATAATAGAGTGATAGTCAATAGAGATTGTTACTTAAATAAATCATATTTATAGATTTTAATGATTATTTTTATTGACAAATAAGCAATTTATTGTTAATTAATTAAATAATTTTATGACTCCAGTTTGCTAAATATCTTATTTGGAAAAAATAAAAAGTTCATAGTAATACTTTTTGGCGTTTTTTAAGCATTTTATCCATTAAATATCAGGGGATCTTTATAAAGCATTCATAATTCCAACTTATGAGAGTGATACTATATAAGTAAGCTAAATTGTTGCCAGTCAACCAGACTTCAGCAAAAGCGATTACAGACTTAACTCAGACATTCCTAACTTAATGCTGGTTAAGTTCAAAGATGAGGCAGAAAATCTGAGATCTTCAAGGAAGGAAGAGGGGAAATGCGTAAGTCTTCTGTCTTCAAATTACCAGAGTAATTAAGTAGTGAAATATGTAGGTATTTCTCTCTCGGAATGTCTTACTTCCGTAACCACTTTTTCATGCGACGAATTCAATTTATAACAATTTAGTTGGAATTTGAATAAGTTGCCTAAATGACATGCAGTTTGGGAAGCATTGCAGCAGTTTAGAACTAATTCCCTTACTTGCAAAACAAATTTTAAGGAGCCAGAATTATGAGAGCTAAACACATTATGACTCAAGATGTAGCTACTATTCGCGGTTCCGCTACTGTAGCAGAAGCAGTCAAATTAATGCGGCTCAAAGAATTGCGGGCGTTAATTGTAGAACCTCGCCACAGTGGTGATGCTTACGGTATTATTACCGAAACCGATATTGTATCCAAGGTTGTTGCTTATGGCAAAGATCCTCAACGGATGCATGTCTATGAAGTTATGAGCAAACCCTGCATTGTGGTTAATCCTGACCTAGATGTAGAATATGTGGCACGTTTATTCGCTAATACTGGTGTATGGCGTGCGCCTGTGATCCAAGGTGAATTACTGGGCATTATTTCTGTCACAGATATTATCACCAAGGGCGACTTCGTAGAAAAACCAAAATTAAAATTCGTCCAAAAAGAGCTTCAAAAAGCTATCTCGAATGCACGCTCAGTTGTGGCTAACTATGGTGCAGATTCTAAGAGAGCCGAAGAAGCTTGGGATTTAGTAGATGAACTCGAAGCCGAAGCTGGTTATTATGGCGTACCCAAACCAGAAAAAACTGCAAGGCAGCTATTCTCTGAAGGTAGAGAATATGTATCTGTAGGCTAAGAGATTTGATTTTTCAACGATGTACTGTTTAGAGCATCAATTTATTGATTCAGATAACTTAGTACCCTACTATTTTCTATCTGTTCCAGCCTTCTCTGCTGCTAACACGAAAGCTGAATGACTTATCTAGTTTGGATAGATACCGGGTCGGGCATTTCTGCTATCTCATACTGGTAAATTGTTGCTCTTTTTCTCTTTCTCTCTTTCTCTGACTGAATAATGGTTCGTGACTCCTGGTGCATTTACTGTTAATTGTTGAGGCATAACAGTTAACAGCCAGCACACCATCCTCATAGTTAATTGGGTCTCATAGCATTTCTTTTACATGGTGGGTAATGCCCACCATTACCTTTTCTAAGAAATGTTATGTCAATTATTTGCGTGTATTTGTATCCATAGGCAGGATATTTATGATTTCTCAAAATCAGCAAAATCTTAGTGACACAACAAAGCAATGGTTACTCACTAAAAGCTACAGTTGCGATGACTTAAACCAGCGAGGTGAAAATGGAGATACACCTTTGATGAAAGCTACAAGAGAAGGCTTTTACGCAGTAGTCCAAGAGTTAATTAGTTTAGGCGTAGATATTAATGCCAGAAACAATGATGGGAATAATGCTCTATGGTTTGCTTGTTTTGGAAACCACTTCGATTTGATGAATTTGTTACTTGCCGCACATATCAATATTGATAATCAAAATGATAATGGAGCTACTGTATTGATGTATGCAGCTTCAGCCGGAAAGACAGAAGTAGTTAATTTGCTGTTACAACATCATCCTAACATAAATTTAAAAAACTTAGATGATTTTAAAGCAATAGATTTTGCGAGTAATGTAGAAGTCTTAAGGATACTCAAAAATGCCTCAAAGTCCTATCTCTAAGCGAATCTATCATCAAGCAACCAAGCATTCTTACTTATCTGTGCAGCTCGATCCAAATTATGTGGATGCTGCTACTCAACCATCTTCATTTAAAGTTTACCCAAAGTTTTATCGGCGAGTGAAATTAAATCTCAATAATCAAATTCACTCGTTTATCAGCCTTACTAGTGCTGTAACTCTAGAAAAAATGTATAAAGAAGGCGCTGTGAAATTGCGTGTAAATCCGTCTGCTGGCGCTTTATATCCCACAGAAGTTTATATCCAAATTCGCAATATCGAAGGCTTTATTAACGGCATATATCATTTAGAAGTTGAGAATAATTGTCTAACTCTAATCTATGAATTAATTGATGATGGCTTAGAGAGTTATATTATACCTGGCAAAAGTATAAATGGATTCATTTTTTTAATTAGTTGTGTTTATTATAGGTCTAGCTGGAAATACAAAGACAGGAGCCTGAGATATTGCTGGCTGGATAGCGGACACCATTTAGGTGCGATTGCTGCTTCAGCCTATATTCACGACAGAGAGATACAGTTAATTTTCGATTTTGATAAACTCGCTCTCAATACAGATTTAGGATTTGAGAATAAAGAGTTTATTACTGCTTGTGCGATTTCGGGAGAAATCGAAGACAAGAAAGTCAGAAATTTAAGGTTAAAAGTTCCTTTTGTCTGTGGCACCGATTATTTTGAAGCCAATGAATTCATTGAACAAGGCTATCAAAACACATCTCTTCAGCCGAGTCGCCAGCAGAAATTAGTGCATCCCCAGTTCAACTTTGACAAAGATAAATTTTTTCAGACTGTTTGGATGAGACGCTCAATTAGACGTTTTTATAAACAGTCAATTCCTCAAGAAAGTTATTGGCAGCTATGGCAGCAGTTTCAGCAGCCAATACCAACCGAAAATTTTGAGGAGATAGAAATTTACTCTGTTGTACATCATGTCAGAGGGATGACTCCAGGGATATATAAAGGGAAGCATCTATTAAAGGCGGGCAATTTTAGTGAAAAAACAGGTTACTTGTGCATCAATCAAGCAATAGTTAGAGATAGCGCTGTAACTTTATTTTTTACGTCCGACTATATAAATTATCCAACAGCTATGTTAATAGCTGGTTTTTTAGGGCAAAGAGTTTATCTTATTAGCAACTTTATGGGCATTCATTGTAGTGGGATTGGAGCTTTCTATGATGATGAAACCCAAGAATTTTTAGGAACTAATCAAGATGTACTCTATGCGATCGCAATTGGCATATAACTTAGGAAATCAACAGAAATGGCTAAAGAAATTTACTCCCAAGAAGATGATTCACACCCAATGCAGCTGACTTCAGCAGATATTATCCTGCGTCAGCAACTTGAGTATTCTATTAGCAGGTACTTCTATGAAGCCTGCGATCGCTTTATCCAAAATCTCTTATCTACTTGTCGTTGGTATGTCACCACCGATGCTAGCGTGATGGTGTTGGTAATTGAATGTCCCGATGAAGTTACTAACTGGCGGATTCTACAAAAAATCGTGCCAATGGGTAAGTTACTTTATAAGATTGTTAGCAGTGCTAAAATCCGTGTTTGCCCTCCCGAGAGCCAAGGCATACCCTTTGAAATGAGGGTAGATGAATTGTCGATTTACGGAGATGATATCTAATCTTATTCTATGTTTTAGAGGGGGGATTTTGGCATCTGGATTGTTAATTAAACCTAAAAATTCTGTCTGATGATTGCGGCTACTTCCGCAAACACCAGATTAGCAGAATGCTCGATCGCAGGGCTTAATTCCAAGCCTAAATCAAGATTTGCTGCTTCAATAAGGTAGACTATTACCTCTTGAGGAAAGTCATTTTGAAAAATTTTCCGTCCAGCAGCTAAAGCATTATCCCAACGAAAATCATGCAAGTTATAACTAGGTTCTGGTAAAGCTTCGAGTTCTTTCCCAGGGACTTTAAATACTGCGCCTGGTTCAGAACCTGTGGAACTTGCATCAATAATAATTAATTGTTTGCTTCCTCTGGCTTGAAACATCACTTCCATCCCTCCGGTTCCGCAGTCATAAACTCGGACGTTGGGATGAGGATTTTCAGCGAGAAATTGCTGTAGGCGTTGAGCGACAATTACGCCTACAGCATCATCACTGCGATTGAGATTACCACAACCAATAATAGTTAGCATTTTTTGAGCGCGTTTTGAGAATCAGCCTGTATTTTGATGGGTTACTGTAAGCAGAAAAGGCACAAAATATAATAGCTATTTACTTAATATTTACTATTTTTAATATGAAGATGATTTTTAGGGGCACAATCAATTGTGTCCCTACTATTTAGTATATCTAAAGTAGGTTAATTAGAAACTAAAACTCTACTCCATATTTTTTGGCAATTTCAACCAGCTTCTCATACTGTTCTTGTCCAGCTTTGAGCAAAAGTGTGTCTGCATCTTCCGGTTTTGTACCATCTTTAGGGATTAAATATTTGACATATATTGAGACAAAATCAGCGATAATTGCCACACCAGATAAAGCATGTGCGTCTGCTTCTTTACCTGCGATCGCAGCTACTAAACCTGCTTTAATGGGGTCAGGTTTCACTTTCATGAACTGATCGACGAGTTTCGGAATATAATCTGCTGGTGCTAGGTTATTTAACTTAGTAGTATCAGGCTTAAAATCACAGCCTGCGGCTTTTGACTGTTCTAATACACACCATTCTGTAAATTCTTGGAGTGCAGCGTCGGGAAGAAGAGGAAGATATTTATGTAGGGCGATATCAGACACAAGCTTACCTTATAAATTTCAATTTTTTGCAATGCGTAAAGCAAGATTAACGCACTATATCAAGCAGTTTTAGTATGTTAAGCTACTACTATTAATTAAATATCTACAATTATCTTGATAATTACTATATTCATTATTTTGTATTGTGCTTTAGCCGTAAGCCATAACGCACGGAAAGTTACCAGATGTGCATTACGCTATTGCTAACGCAACCTATGCACGTAATTTTCAAAATTAAATATGAATTTTTGAATATCCCACTTTATTTACCGAAACTGCATAAGCTTTACTAGCCTGAGAACTATATATTAGTGGAGACGACAAAATTATTAGATATCAGGTGAATATGAAAAAGTCGCAGAGGGCATATTCTTTAGTAAAACTAACATGGGCTCCAGTATTTCTCAGTGTTCTCAGTTGTCTGACATTACCTTCAAATTCAACCATAGCATTAGATAAACAACCACTAACCTATCAACAACAAATTAAATCTATTTTTAGCCAAAATCAAACGACATCAGCATTAGAAAATTTAGAACGCAGTCCCAATCTAGCTTTATTAAATTTATTAGCGCAGAGTTTCCCAACTAGAAATGTTAACGCGCCAACGGCTGAGATAATTAAGCAAGTTGCTAAAAATCAAAATGCAACACTTGTACAATATTCACTACTAAACCAAGATGTTAATGTTGCAGGTAAACGAAAAACTCAGCCTTCTGATTTGGTAATTTGGGTAATTCAACCTACAGGCGAAATTTCTCTAAGACAAGTTGATTTAAAAGCTTGGCAATCAAAACATAAGACTACTCTGGCAGATGCGATTAATCACCTTCAACAAAGTCACAGTCAGGGACTTGAGCGACATAAAGGCATAATAAAAATATCAGATACTAACCAAAATAGTTCTTCATTAGCTAGAAAACAACTACATGAATTACTTATTCAACCAATATCTGATATTTTACCCACTAAACCAGAAGCAAGAGTCATTTTTATACCTCAAGATAAATTATTTTTTGTACCTTTTGCAACTTTACAAAATGAGAACAATAAATATTTGATTGAGAAATACACAATTTCTACTGCACCATCAATACAAGCTTTAGATTTACTAGCAAAAAGGCACAATCCCAAGACAAAATCTACTCAAGATGTGTTGATAGTTGGTAATCCTACTATGCCAACTAAACCGCTAAATCCTGGTGAGTCATTTAGTAAGCTATCTCCACTACCAGGTGCAGAAAAAGAAGCAAAAAATATTGCCAGCATCTATAATACCCAAGCGTTGATAGGAGATGCTGCAACTGAAACCACAGTTGTAAAGCGAATGTCCAACGCCAGGATTATTCATTTAGCAACATCAGGATTGTTGGGGAACTCAATAGAAAATCCCGGCTTACTAGCCTTTGCACCTTCTAATCATGATGATGGTTGGTTGACTGCGGCTGAGGTTAGCAAACTAAAGCTGAAAGCCGAACTAGTTATTTTGAGTAGTTGTGATTCTGCTTTAGGCAAAATCACAGGTGATGGTGTAATTGGCTTATCGCGTGCATTCTTGGTGGCGGGTGCTAACAGTGTAATTGCTTCGTATGACAAGATTTCTGATGAATCAACGGCGACATTAATGACGGAATTTCATAGTAATTTAACTAAAAATCCTGATAAAGCTGCTGCGTTGCGTCAAGCAATGTTGGTGACAATGAAAAAATATCCTAATCCTCAAGATTGGGGAATGTTTACAATCGTAGGTTTGCCATAAAGAGAAAATGAGGGGGTAGTTAATCAGAAAATTTTTAATCTTCAGCAAAAATGCTATTATCTGTTCATATACAGAAATAAAAAATTGCTGTTCAAAATCATGTTTTTGACTAACTCTTTAGAAAATCAACTTCAGCGTTGGAACGACATTATTCGTAATCAACCACAAAATCCTAATGCTTACATTAGACGTGGAATGATTCACTTTCAGCTTGCTAAAATTGATGAATCAATTAAAGATTTTGATACAGCCGAAAAAATAGATCCACGCCTTAAACCATATTTATGGCAGCGTGGATTATCTTATTACTATGCAGAGAAGTTTGCTGAAGGTGCTGAACAATTTGAGATTGACTTAACTGTTAATGCTCAAGATGTCGAAGAAACAGTGTGGCGATACCTGTGCATAGCTCGCATTAATGGTGTAGAGAAAGCACGTAATTCGCTATTAACTGTCAGAAATGACCCCCGGCGAATTATGCGGAGTGTATATGATTTATATGCAGGAAATTGTACAACTGATGATGTTTTAAATGTTGGTCAATCTGAAGGTGTAAAAGGTAATTTTTACAGCCATCTTTATTTAGGATTATATTACGAAGCTGAGAATAACTGGGAATTATCTCAAGATTATATAGTTAAAGCTGCTGATGATTACAAAATAGATGATTATATGTGGTATTTAGCGCAGGTACATAAAACCCTAAGACAATGGTCTTAAAATCATCTAATTATTAGGATTGGCTTTTGTTTCCAACTGAACTTGGCGGTACAAATCCGCGATCGCAATTTCTACATCCACCGATTCCAGGCGTAATTTATCATCCAAACTATATTCGGAAAGCACCCATTTCCCCTGTTCGTTGCGCCGAAACACTTCTACACCAGGCTGAGTGACTTGTACCAACACATATTCCTGCAAAGTTGGAGATTGGCGATATTTGGCAAACTTTTTCCCCCTATCGGCTGCTTCTGTTGAAGGTGAAAGCACTTCGATAATTATGCAGGGAAATTGCACCAGTTGTGGATCGGTATCTCGCTCATCGCAAGTTACCACCACATCGGGATAAAAATACTGTTGTCCTGGTTCTACCTGCACTTTGACATCTACAATATATACTTCACAAGAGCGATCGCCTAAGGCATCATCTAAAAGCTTAAAAAAATTTGCAGACACCCGATTATGGTTGCGCGTACCACCACTCATCGCCACGACTTCGCCATCCCAATATTCGTAGCGTAGTTCTTGGGTGGGTTCCCAAACTAGATATTGTTCAGCACTCATGAAAATGCGATCAGGTAAAGCAACCATTGGATTAGGTAACGATCATTTTTATCTAGGATAGCGAAAAAAGAGCTTGCTCTTAATTGCTATCCTGAATCTCTAACTAATGTCCTAGCATTTTATCCCGCAGGTGCTTAATGCGATCGCGCAAATTTGCTGCTTCTTCAAATTCTAGTTTTTTCGCGGCTTCTTTCATCTGCGCTTCGAGTTTAGCAATCAAGTCGGGAATATCTTCTAGGGGTAGTTCATCGATATGTTCATCTACTACTTTTAAATCTGTAGCATTTAACCGTCGCGAAACATCTAAAAAAGACAAAATCGCGTTACTTGATTTTTTCACAATTGGCTGAGGTGTAATCCCATGCATTCGGTTATAAGCCGTTTGAATTCCCCGCCTTCTATCTGTTTCTTCAATGGCTTTAATCATGCTATCTGTGAGATTATCAGCATACATGATTGCCTGTCCCTTAATATGACGTGCAGCTCTACCAATTGTTTGAATTAAAGAACGTTCAGCGCGCAAAAATCCTTCTTTATCTGCATCCATGATGGCTACGAGGGAAACTTCTGGTAAATCCAAACCTTCCCGCAATAAGTTGACTCCCACTAAGACATCAAACTTGCCTGAGCGCAAATCTTGTAAAATTTCAATCCGTTCAATGGAGTTAATTTCTGAATGCAAATAGCGGACGCGAATGCCGTTGTCTTCCAAATATTCTGTTAAATCTTCCGCCATCCGCTTAGTTAAGGTAGTTACCAAAACTCTTTCGTGACGGTCAACTCTGTCTTTAATTTCTCCTAGTAAATCATCAATTTGTCCTTCTGTAGGACGCACGAAAATTTCTGGATCAATAACACCAGTTGGTCGAATTACTTGCTCAACTATATTGCTATCAGAAATTTCTAATTCCCAAGTTCCTGGGGTGGCGGAAACGAAAATACATTGATTTACCTTTTGCCAAAATTCTTCTGCTTTTAATGGACGGTTATCAGCAGCACTGGGAAGGCGAAATCCATGTTCAATTAACACTTTCTTCCTCGCTTGGTCGCCGTTATACATCCCACGAATTTGCGGTACTGTCACGTGAGATTCATCAATAACTAACAGCCAATCTTTAGGAAAATAATCAATTAAACATTCTGGTGGTTCCCCTGCTTGTCTACCCGCGAGGTGGCGCGAATAGTTTTCTACGCCGTTACAGTAACCAACTTCGCGCAACATTTCTAAGTCATAGCGAGTGCGCTGATCTATGCGTTGCGCTTCTAATAATTTTCCTGCTTCTTCTAATTCGGCTTTGCGTTGTTTTAATTCAGCCGCAATATCATCACAAGCCACCCCTAAACGTTCTTCTGGGGTGACAAAGTGACGTGCAGGGTAGATATTGACTGCTTGCAGGCTATTAATAATTTCACCTGTCACGGGGTCAATATAGCGAATTGCATCAATTTCATCGCCAAAAAATTCTACCCGAATAATGCGGTCTTCGTAGGCAGGGCCAATTTCTAAGACATCACCCCGGACACGAAACTTACCGCGGCCCATTTCTAAATCGTTGCGGCTATACTGCACAGATGCCAAGTCTCGCAAAATCTGGCGTTGGTTTACTTCCATGCCAATTTGTAAGGGTATAGCAGCTTTGAAATATTCAGCCGGCATTCCTAAACCGTAGATGCAGCTAATAGAAGCAACCACAATCACATCACGACGTTCAAAAAGCGATCGCGTGGCTGAATGTCGCAACATATCTATTTCATCATTAATCGAAGCTGTTTTCTCAATATAAGTATCGGTTACAGGAATGTACGCTTCCGGTTGATAATAATCGTAGTAACTCACGAAATACTCAACGGCGTTATTGGGAAAGAATTCCCGCAACTCGTTACAAAGCTGTGCAGCTAACGTTTTGTTATGCGCTAGCACCAAGGTAGGCCTACCAACTTTCTCAATTACTGCTGCTACTGAATATGTCTTACCAGTTCCTGTAGCACCCAGTAAAGTTTGATAGCGATTCCCAGCTTTAATACTAGCTGCTAATTGTGCGATCGCTTGCGGTTGATCGCCTGTTGGACTAAAGGGAGCTTGCAGACTAAATTCTGTCATACAGTTGTGCCAGAAATACCCTTTCCCATAGTAACGATCAGACTATGCACTCGTGGAACCAGATTAGGTAAACGAATATATGGCAATCTTTATTTATAAATTTTTACTTATAGCATTTACTTATGTGTACTTTTTGAAGATAATTATACCTATCTCTGGTTTTTTAAGGTTAAACTCTCATATATACAAAAAAATTCATGTCAGTTTAATTATTGTAAAAACCACTTAACAAACCGGAGGAGTTCAGATATGACAATTAGTAGCACTGGCAAAGCAGTCAGTCCTCGACAAAAGCGTGCCAAGCTAAAAGGAGAAAGTACAGTGGAAGTAGAAAATAATCAGGGTAATAGCTTGAATACAGATAAAGTCGAACAAGGTACAGAGAAGCCAGTGCAGAACGAAACTCCAGGAACACTCGCAATATCTGGAATTCGTCCCATAGGTGCTAGTGATTTAGAAGTTGCTGAAAAACTCTCCATTGCTGGAGTGCGTCCCGTTAGCACCAGTACATTAGAAGTTGTTGAAACCTATAACGCAATGGGTATTCGTCCAATTGGTGCTAATACATTCCAAGTTGTTGAAAGTATTAATCTCTCTGGTATTCGCCCAGTTAGCTCAAGTTCATTGGTAATTTCTGAGAGTTACTCAACATTCGGTAACCGTCCGATAGCATCAAATGAGATTGACAATTCCGAAAATCTAATGGGTTTTCTAGATTAGATATAACAATCATTTTCATAATTTTATAAACCCGGTTCTTGCCAGAAACCGGGTTTATTTATTTTAAATATAGACTTATTAGGAAAAAATGCCCTCGTGTTTAGAAGATAGACACAGACCATATATTCGTAATTTATGCGCGATAATAGTCTGCCAATTTAGCACCTCAAATAGAGTTTAGAAACTTTCAGCCTTAGCAAGACAGTATACTCATTATAAGTTTTATATCGATAAATATTCAATATATTTAAACACAAATAAACGATGTCTACATACACAATAATAGAACTTTTAAATTGATAATTTTTCTACTATCATTGCTATCTGAAGATATGATTCTAGTAGAAAAACCATAATATAATATTCTCTATTTTAGAGTAAAAACTATTTTCTAATTGTTAATAATAGTTAGGACGTACGCAAGTGTCATATTTTTTTCGTTTGGGTTTGTCCAGGGGAGCCAGTCACGTGCGGAGGTTCCCTCCGTTGAGTGAACTGGCGTTCAAATGTCAAGAGTCCAAAAATCTAAATTTTTGACCCTTGACTCTTGACTATTGACTCTTATGCCAGAGAATCACTGTGCCAGTTGCGTAAGTCCTGATAGTTATGAATTTGCTAATTTAAACAATTAAATACATCCTGTAGAATTGTATGGGTCTCACTCTTATAAAATGGATTCATATTAAATACATAGGCTAATTCTACACAATTCAATCTAATTTTTAGATTATATTATCTCTCTTTCAGCATAGGTAGTTAATATATCCTGTGGTGGAAGGCTAGGGAGAAAAGATTAAGCTACCTTGTAAAAGTCAACAAAAAAGTTGAGAGTTGCAACCGAAATTTGCAACAAATCCCTATTAAATTAAGGAGTACAAAATGAGTATAGAGGATCGTGCAAAAGCTGCAGGTAAAAATATTGAAGGTAAAGCCCAAGAAGCTTTAGGCAACATTACTGGAGACCCAGAAGATAAGGCTGAAGGCAAAGCTAAACAAGCTGAAAGTGAAGTTCGTCATGGCATTGAAGATGTAAAAGACAACGTCAAGAAAAAGCTTGACTAGAGCTAATTATTTTTGCATTAGTTATAGGGAGTAGAAAATAGATTTATATAACTAATGCGAAAATCAAGGCTGGTTATTAATCTCTTAATACCTCTACTATCTCTATCAATGGAAATAGTAGGGGTATTATAGCCTATCTTGAGCGAACTCTTGAGCATTTTAATATTGAGAATATTTTTAAAGATAGGCTAATAAAAATTATCAATTCGGCGTGAAAAGCTGCTGTATTTCAATTAATCTGCAATATTTCTTAGGAGGTAAACACATGATTCTGCTCCAGCAGAGTCGCAAAATCTTGATGGCTGGCATCTTGATTTTGGTTCTAACAATTACTACTGCCTGTGGTGGTAGTAACGTTGCTCAACTTGACCGCTCAACCAGTACCCCTGCTATAGGTCGAGATGTTGCTTATGCACAATTAGAGCGTGGCAATAGTCCTTCAGGACAAAGTTTTGGTAATTGGGTTGTGCAAACATCTCAAGGATTAATTAAAGATGCCTATGTACGCGATAACAACAAACTAGGCGTTGTTATTTCACCAGATGTGCGTCCTAATGAAGTGCGACCTTTAGCAAAATCTTTAGTACAAGGCTTTCGCAAGAATTTCCCCAATCAAGACTTAACAGTTTTGATTTATGCTCCCGATAAAAAACTGATCGTCACCGCTAAGTACGACACTCAAACTAGCCAAATTCAGTACACCTAATAGCTGACACCAAGTTGCAATCAAATGTCGTATCTGTCATTGCGACCAGAACGCAGTGAAGGGAAGCAATCTCATTAATTTCAAGCTACCACAACAGATCACAATTTAGCATGAATTGGCAATAAAAGCCAAAAGCAAGCTTAATCCCTGCAAATAGCTAAAATTTTTCGGAATTTTAGGGGATTAAATAATATACCGGAAAAAGGAGAAAACCAAAGTGACCAGCAGCGAACAGTACAGGCGTGAAATTATGAAAGATTTGGCAAAGGGAAATGTCGAATCTTTAGATGATCTCAAAACCGATTCAACGACCGAATACGAAAACTTTGACGATTTTGCTCAACGCACCACTACAGACCAGCGTCGTCAATTATTTGGTCGGTCTTTACATCCAGACAAAATTCCCGCTAGCCAAATGGAGCCGGAATTACAACAGGCGATCGCACAAATTAAACCCAATGAACGAGATGATGTCGCAAGAGCCTTTTTCAAGCATCTTAAGGAAAGAGGACTGGATGAACGTCATCTAGAGCAACAACTAAGACTTTCTACTCATCATGCCAGCCGCATGAGCGCTGATGATGTCAGCAAACTTGCATCTTTTGTCTATCACAATCACCCTGATATTTTCCGTGAGGTATTGGCAGAGCAACCGGGAATTATTAAGTTTCTCAGTAATCCGGTGGTTGCAGGCATTATCGGTATTGCCGCAGCCAAGTGGTTAGGTAGACATAAGTAATTACTTCATTCTCGATTGAATATCGTACATAGTCAAAACTAGGTGGGGCAAAACCCACCTTTTTTGTTCATTTCAGGCTCTTTCTATCGCATTCTTAGCAATTTAAAAAATGATGGCGACGGATGGAGCGCTAAAAAGCTCAGTTTGTCAATACTTTTACAGTCCAAAATATGATCACAACTACCCTACAGGAACACTGTGTAAACAGTCTTGCTTGTATGCTGCTTATACGCTGATTAGCGAATTTATGTTTTTAAGCTCAGAATTATACTTGCATATATACCGATTTTATTCATTACCAAGAGTAAATTCACCAAGAATTTATATACTGATAGACAAAATACTCAACGTTAAATATGAAAGTACTTTACCTGTATAGCTTTGGTTTGTATTAAGATTAAGTAAAGTATAAAAACTCATTTTAAAGTTTTTGTAAACATAAGTAATTACTTCTAAGTAATTTAAAATTTATACAATAATAAAAAAATCAGTTTGCTGATTTTGACGAAAAAAGCAGACAAAATCGAAATTCAACAATGACGCTATCTTCAACGGTAGTTGTGTTTATCAGCTAATGAGCTACTCATCGTTGACAGCAAACTCGGAGTCAATGGTAGCTAATTTTACTTCAGGGTTCATCTACCATCAACCTTTATCTGTTAATGGGAGTTAGCTTGATGACCAGATTAGCAATCAAGAAGAATTTAATGCAGGTTAGTACCTTAGCAGTTTTGACTACTGCGATCGCAGGAATACTGAGCATAGGCAAAGCGCAAGCCGGAGTCATAGATTTTGATGATCTGCCCGGGAATATAGACTGGATACAAAATGGATATAAGGGATTTAGCTGGAATAATTTTGCATATTTAAATAGTGCTAATTATTTCGACCCATCAGCCTATAAAAACGGAACAGTTTCAAATCCAAACGTTGCATTTAATTCAGGTGGAGATCCCGCTTCTATAAGTATTAATTCTGGTCAGTTTGATTTCAACAGTGCTTATCTTACAGGCGCTTGGAACAATGGGCTAAATATTCTGATAGAGGGTTTATTCCAAGGGTCTACAAAGTATTCACGAACTATAAATGTAGGGTCTACTTCCCCTACATTGTTTAATTTCGACTTTATTGGCATTGATAATCTAAAATTCACTTCTTACGGTGGTGTTAATGCAGGTTATAACGGTAGTGGTACGCATTTTGTGCTTGATAACTTTACCTATAATGAGTCTAAATCTGTTCCCGAACCTTTAACCATATTGGGTACATTGACAGCAGCTGGTTTCGGCGTGACTTTGCGTTGCAAAAAAAAGCAGGAACAAAAAGGTACAGCTAAAGCCTAAATTAGAGTCTGTAACTAGATAAATATTGGATTTTTTGGTGAAAATAAATTTATATTTTCAAGTGCAAAAAACCAATTTTTGCGTAATATCAATTCTCTAAAAATTCAGCAACAGATACATAATCAGAAAGCCTATTATCTGGCTTTGCTAATTTTGAAGTGGTATAAGTTGGTTTGGTTGACGATCTACACTTTAAAAAAAGTGTAGATCGTCAATTGTGTGTTAATAATTCACAGACGGTATCTATAGCTGCGTACCAATAAAAATCTGTACGGAAGCATCCCAAGAATATCGATAAGACTCATAGTATTATTCAGCTACTAAAGTTAATTCATATACTCTTTATATATAAAGGTATAAAATAGCCCTGATGAAATATGTATAAAGCTAACTTTATTGGGCTTTTCAGCTTGCCTGATAGTATTATTAAATACACAATGAATGAGTAAAGATTTTATAAATGTGTTTATTTAATGTGGCAAATACGCTTTGAATATGTAAAAATCACAACATTAGAAGCCTCTAGTATCAAGCAACGGACAAAAGTAATAATCGATACATAATTTATTTCCAATACTACTTGTTGTTGCAACACGTAGACACATTGCTTTGCTCAAAAGCTTTGATATGTAATTACTTTGTGGTGTTTTTGATGCTGACAAACTCTAAGCATGGGTATATCTACCATCAACCTTACATCTATGTAATCCTAGCTAGGAGTTAGCTCAATGACCAAATTTGCAATAAGAAAGAATTTAATGCGGGGTTGTACCTTAGTAGTACTGACTTCTGTAGCAGCAGTAACCTTAAGCACAAGCCAAGCAAAAGCAGTTGTAATCAACTTTGATGATCTGTCTAGTGGAAGCCCTATCCCCAATGGTTACCAAGGATTTAATTGGGATAATTTTTATACTCTTAGCGGTTCCCAGTATGTACCATCTGGCTATAACAATGGAACAGTTTCAAATCCAAACGTCGCATATAATGCGTATGGATTTCCAGCTTCTGTAAGTATTAATAATAGTCAGTTTGACTTCAATAGTGCTTATCTGACAAGTGCTTGGAATAATGGGCTAAATATTGTTGTGGAAGGTTTCCTAAATGGAGTAACAAAATATTCACAAACAGTAACAGTAGATTCTACATCTGCGACGTTGTTTAATTTTAACTTCCTTGGTATTGATAATCTAAGATTTACCTCCTTTGGTGGTATTAATGCAGGTTATTTCGGTAGTGGCGAGCATTTTGCGCTTGATAACTTTACTTATAATCAATCTGCTAATGTCCCTGAGCCTGTGACTATTTTAGGTACTTTAACAGCAGCAGGTTTTGGTGTGATTTTACGTCGCAAACAAAAGCAACAACAAAAAGCTATAGCCAAAGCATAAGCTAGAAACTGCAACTATACATTAGTTGCGTACAAATCAACATATGTGATGGGTTTTAGGTGCTTAATAATTGAGTAGTAAAATTTATTACTTAATACTTGGCACCTATTCCTATGCACTTCTTACTGTAAGCTAGAATTGCTTGTAAAACCCATAGTAATCAAGAGTGACTTGATTATAAGTATAAAATCGTACTTTACTTATTATCTCGAAGAAGAGATTTACACAAATTTTATATGAAAAAAGCATTTACTTATTATTGGCAATCCTTATACAGTTTGAATTGTGGTATAAAATACCCTAAGTTTATAAAATATAGGGAATTTAAAGATTTGATAAAAATCAAATAAAATTCTTGATTATAAATAGGTTACACGTAATGATAATTACGGCATTTTCAGGATAATTACGTAAAAAATCAACTACAGCCGTAACCAAACCTATATGAGTTACCTCATGTTTTGTTATCGAATAGGGTTGATCGGGGCTTTACCAGGGATATAACTACCATTAGCTTTTATACATTTTCCCGTAGTGGCGATCGCGGTGTTAGTTTTGGGGTCATTTTACCTTTTCGTGCGTCTACAGTAGAAATTAGCAAATTTAGGATGTTGCGGAGTTTTCAAGGTAATGGATCTGCGGAAACAACTGCGAATTATAATTTTGGCTCTCACTTTAGGTGGAGTACTGTTAGTTTTAGTGAAGGTTTTGCTGACTACAACTATAGAAAAGCCAAAATCAGAACAGTTGAGGAGTGAATCTCACGCTATTGCATCGTTTGAAGATGACAATTACATAGTTTTACGCTGATATGCAGATGATCAATTTCTCCTTATCAGGAGTAAATCAGGGTGAACACCAGATTAAGGTTTTATGCAAAAGAAATATATTTGCTAATTTCTATAACTAGAATGTTTTAGCAACCGTCTGGTGTTATTTGAAATAATCGCAGCAACACCTTGATCGCAAACCTGGGAGTCTCGTCTTTTCAAATCTTTCTTTTTATTGTGCTAGGAACATGACAAAATCAAGTAGTGATAAATTCATTCCCGGATTGGTGCAAGAACTACAGGAGTTTGCTTTTAGTCAAACAGGGTCAACGAAGATTTTACGAATGCTTGGCTATGGACTGCTGATATTAGCATTATTCGATGTGGTTGAGATGTTTGTCCCACCCAATTTTATGAATCCTGCGTGGGAATTTCAAACTTTTGGATCGCTGGTTGAAAGAGTACCTGTACCTTTAATTGGGTTAGCACTGGTATTTTATGGAGAGATGCATTCTCGCAACAAATGGGAATTTCTGAGTTTAAAGCTAATATCTTGGTTAACTTTATTATTAGCAGTCGTATTTTTGTTAATGATTCCTTTGGGAGTTGGTAATACTGTTCGTTTGAGTAAGCAGAGTGCAGCTCAAATTAGCAATGCATCTAAACAACAAATATCTCAAGCAGAACAAGTAGAACAAAGATTAAATCAGGCTACTCCAGAACAAATAGGTAATATATTAAGGGAACAAGGGCGTTCATTAGATGGTAAAAGCCCTCAGGAAGTAAAAACCCAAATCTTATCAGAAGTAACTAGGGTCAAATCACAAATTAAGACTCAAGCACAAGCCACAGAATCTTCCCAGAAACTCACTTTAATCAAAAATTCTGTGAAATGGAATCTTGGCGCTTTAGTTTCTGCAACTTTATTTTTTAGCTTTTGGAAAGCAACCCAATGGGCAAGAATTAGTCGGTAATTAAAACAAAAATTTTCAGCGCCTTAAGCTATAAAATAGGGTGGGCATTGCCCACCCTATTTATGTTTTATCAAGTATGGTTAACTTGTTAAGAATTAAACTTTAGCTAATTCTGGTGTAGGACGCTTGCTATTACGAATTGCTGTAATTGCTTCAGCATAATCTGGAGCGTTAAATACAGCTGAACCTGCAACGATCGCATTAGCACCAGCTTCTAAAACTTGCCAAGTGTTATTGGCTTTTAGCCCACCATCAACTTCAATCCAAGGATCAAGACCGCGTTCGTCACACATTTGACGCAGCTTGCGGATTTTGGGTACTACTGTTGGGATAAAACTTTGACCGCCAAAACCAGGGTTGACGCTCATAATAAGTACTAAATCACAAAGGTCTAGTACATATTCAATTAGTTCTAAAGGTGTGGAGGGATTAAGTACAACTCCAGCTTGTTTACCGAGTTCTTTGATTTGTCCCAGAGTACGGTGTAGGTGTGGGGAAGCATTGTGTTCAGCATGGACTGAAATAATATCAGCACCAGCTTTAGCAAAGCCTTCAACATATTTTTCTGGTTCCACAATCATCAAATGGACATCCAATGGCTTTGTGGTTACCGGACGAATCGCCTCCACAACCAGAGGGCCTATCGTAATATTAGGTACAAAACGACCGTCCATTACATCAACATGAATCCAATCAGCTCCAGCAGCATCTACAGCACGGACTTCGTCACCAAGACGGCTAAAATCGGCTGATAAGATAGATGGAGAAATAACAATGGGCTTTTGAGATCGGTTTTGGGTCATGGCTAGTGGGTTTTCAAGCATCCTCGTCTGTAAGTATTGTAACAAAATATTGAGCGATCGCTCATAAATTTGATCCCGGGCAAGGGATTGGGGATTGGGGATTGGGGATTGGTGATGAGGCAATACTTGTCGGTTAAGGGGAAAAAGGGGAATGGGAAAAGGGAAAGAAAAAACCTTGTAGTATTGGGGGATAAAGGGGATGAGGGTAAATTACCAAGACCAAACACCCAACTCCAATTACCAATTACCAATTACCCAATGACAAATAACAAATGACAAATAACAAATGACTAAAAAACTAACTTGGATAATTTGGGGATTAGGTGCTTCTTGTTTAAGTTGGCCGGTAGTGGCTGCGGTTTATGAAACTTCTTTTGGCACCAATGGCATTGATGCTTTAAGGTTACACCAAGCTCCTTATAATTTAAGCGGGCGCAAAATTGCTATTGGTCAGGTGGAAATCGGACGACCGGGAATGTTTGGTTGGGATAAAGCAGTGTCTAAAAATCGTGCTATATCTCTAGCCGCAGTTTTTTTACGCAATGGCCCTGCTCAATCTAATAGTGGCGTTGACCCCCACGCCTATAATGTTGCTGGTGTGATGGTCAGTAAAGATAAAGCTTGGCCGGGAGTTGCGCCAGAAGCAAAACTTTATTCTTCGGCTGTTGGCTCAACTAAAAACATGGGTCAACCGGAAGAATGTATATCAGCACAACATATTGCCTTACAAAATGGTGGTGATGTTCGTGCAATTAATTTTAGCTTTGGCGAACCGCTCAATCGCGATCCGCGTCCAGAGGCTGTTTTAGATGGCAATGCTTTACTGACGCTATGTATTGACTGGTCTAGTCGCGTTCATGATGTTGTATATGCGATTGCGGGTAACCAGGGTAAAGGCGGTATTCCTATTCCTACAGATAATTTTAATGCCATGAACGTGGCTTTTTCATCCCGACGGGGAGGGATTTTTAATAAAGTTGATGTTTCTAATCTGGCTGGTGCTAGCCAAGGAGCAACTGCTAGGCTAGCAGGTAAGGAATTTAATATTGATGCAAGGCGTGCTATTAGCATAGTTGCACCTGGTAGTAATATTGCGCTGCTCAATCCCGATGGCAAACTGAATAAGGTTACAGGGACTAGTTTTGCAGCGCCGCACGTCACAGCTACCGTTGCTTTATTGCAGGAATTTGGCGATCGCCAGTTGCGAAAAAAACAACTCAATTGGAGCATTGATTCTCGTCGTCATCAGGTAATGAAAGCTGTCTTGATGAATTCCGCCGACAAAATTCAAGATAGTGGTGACGGTTTGCGGTTGGGAATGACGCGCACAATCATTGATAAACAAAATAAAGATTGGCTAGCTTCGGATGCTTATCAAGACCCCAAAATTCCCTTAGATTCGCAAATGGGAGCTGGTCATTTGAATGCATTTCGCGCTTATCAGCAATTTAGCCCAGGTCAATGGCAACCTTCAACTCCTGTACCTGCTATTGGTTGGGATTACCACACAGTAGATGCAGTTGCACCTGTAGAATATGCCCTAGCAAAACCGTTAAAGCAAGGAAGTTTTGTGGCGATTACTTTGACTTGGGACAGGTTGGTAGAACTCAACGATCGCAATAAAAATGACCTTTATGATGTGGGAGATAGTTTCCGCGATCGCGGTTTGAATAATCTTGACCTGTATCTTGTCAAAGCTGATGGTCAAAATCAAGATGCGGCTACTGTTTGCTCATCTGTTAGCCAAGTTGATAGTGTAGAACATATTTTCTGCCCGATTCCCGCAAATGGCAATTATAAAATCCGCGTGCAAATGCGCCAACAAGTTAACGAGCCTACTCAAGCTTACGGTTTAGCTTGGTGGACTGTACCCACTAGTGCCACTGGAGCAATCACAATTCCCAATCAGCCACCATCTGGCAATTAACAATTGCAAATCCTAAAGTCAATCAAGTATCCGAGTAGGGGCACAATATATTGTGCCTCTAAAATTATCTGTGATTGCAAGCCAAATTTTGCTTCTTCTTTTCACCTTTGGCGCTTCTTAATGATGGGTATTAACCTACATACCCTAAACTCATATATATGCTATCTGATGAATTGGCAAATCAGTGAGTATTTTTATCAATTCTACAAACAGATTGATCTCGAAAACTGAGCGTAATTAGTAGAGTATTTGTACTTGTTTTCAGCTATAATGTATCAGAGATTGCTAATATGCAAAGTCTAAATTCCACCATAGAAGCTTTGCATAAAATTCAACAGCAAACAATGAAATTTATTGATGACCAGCAACCCAAGAAACAGAGGACATTGGGTGGTTTTGTAGTCTAAAATACGTTTATCTAAAAAGCAGGAAATATTTGAGAATCCTGGGCCTGTGTAGCCGTCTCAATTAGCCTAGCTTATAAAAGTTTTACAGCTTTCCTGCAAATTATTTGCTGTTACCAAAACTGTAACAGACCCGGTTTTCTGCTTCTGTAAATGCCATAGTTAACACTTGACACATCATTTAGCGTCAACTTTCAAAGACAGCTAAAAATTAATGGCGAACGAGGTAGCAGAATGAATCGGCAGAAATTGAGTGGTGTGAAAGATAATTTCCTCCAAAGACGTTACGGTGTTCGATTAGGAAGACGTTACGTGCTGGCGGCTGCTAGCGTTGTGCTGTTCGGTGTTCTCGGCTGTTCTCAAATCAATAGTGATACGAGTGCTATGGCCCAATCTCGTTTGCCGAATTCCGAGTCTCCTGTGCAAAAAAAAACTGTCAACCCAGATACAAAACTAGTTAATGCTAACAACAAATTCGGCTTCAAACTATTTTCTGAATTATTGAAAAATGAAAATGGTGAAAAGAACGTTTTTGTTTCCCCTTCAAGTGTGGCGATCGCTTTGGCGATGACCTACAACGGAGCCAGTGGTTCTACGCAAAAAGCTATGGCGAGAACCCTGGAGTTACAGGGGATGAATCTATTAGAAATCAATTCCTCTTACGCAGCATTAAAGAAGCTATTAGAAAATCCTGATGCTAATGTGCAACTGACTATTGCTAACTCCCTGTGGGCAAATCAAAACACGAGTTTTCAGTCAGATTTCCTCAAGAGAAACAAGGATTTCTATAATGCCCAGGTGACGAGTTTAAATTTTCAAGATGCTGAAGCACCCAACATCATCAATAACTGGGTCAAGGATAATACACAAGGGAAAATTACCAAGATAGTCGAGCAAATTCAACCTGATCAAGTACTTTTTCTGATTAATGCCATATATTTTAAAGGCAAATGGAGCAATGAATTTGATAAAAGTCAAACTGCTACCTTACCTTTTTACCTAGCATCAGGTCAGCAGAAGCAACACCCGATGATGTCACAAGACGGCGATTATCGATACCAAGAAAATGACCAATTTCAGGCTGTAAGTTTGCCTTATGGTAAAGATGGAAAAGTTAGTCTTTATATCTTTTTACCTAAACAAAACTCCAACCTGAAAACCTTCTATCAAAGCTTGAATGCAGAAAACTGGGAAAACTGGATGGCTCAATTTAGAAAGCGCGAGGGGTCAATTCGGTTACCTAAATTTAAGACAGACTACGACGTTACACTCAACGATGCACTCAAAGCTTTAGGTATGGGGGAGGCTTTTAGTAACCAAGCTAATTTTGCTGGTATCGGTAAAAACCTTGCCATTAGCCAGGTGAAGCATAAAACCTTTGTGGAAGTGAATGAAGAAGGTACCGAAGCAGCTGCGGCTACCTCAGTAGCAATTACGCTCACATCTGCGGCTCCACCCACAGAACCATTCAAAATGATTGTTGACCGTCCCTTCTTCTGTGCTATTCGCGATAATCAAACAGGAAGTGTCTTGTTTATGGGTTCAATCATGGAGCCACAGTAATTGATTCATAACTCAAGATACCTTGCTGCCAAGCGCGTCTACAAAATTCAAAATCCATAATTTTGCATCAGTCTTATTCATGACTGGAGTCCTGAATTTTCGAGCAAACTTTTGTACAGGAAATTCTAGAACTTAAAATTATCCAATTTTGAAAGTGAAGAAGTCGATCGCAGTCTTCCGCCTCTGCTTCCTCTGCTGACACAACAAAGAATAACTTAGTTTCTCGATAATTAATTGCCTACGGTGAAGTAGCTTCTGAGATGCTCAAGGGGTTTTTCGCTTCAGGTTTTGGGGGTTCTTCGGTTGCGGGTGTAGCTTTTTCGCTGGAATTTGTATATTCATCAGTATCGCTGCTCAAGGATGTGGGACGAATCACGCTTAAAGCAGTTTTAATCACCACAGCTGTTGGTACTGCCACAATTACACCTAGAAGACCTCCAATTCTCGCCCCTGTTAATACTGAAATTACCACCAAGGCGGGGTTTAAACCCGTAAAGCTGCCTAAAATTCGAGGAGCAATTAAGTTTTCGAGAATTTGCTGTACAATCACCGCAGCCATTAACACTCTGGCTCCCATCCAAAAATCTTGCAGCGATACTAATAAGGTAGTCAAGGCGATACCCACAGAACCGCCAAAGGGGATGAGGGCCATAATCCCAATTGTTAAGCCAAATAACAGACCAAACGGCACTTTCAACCACAAAAACGTGGGGATGAGTGCCGATGCCATACAGGTAGATAAAATTAGCTGGGTAATAAAGAAATTTTGAAAGCTCAGGCGTACTGTTTGCGAAAAAGGCTCACGAACTTTTGTAGGTAACCATTCCACCAAACTTTCCCAGAGTTCCCCCCCATGCTGTAACAGATAAAAAGTCAAAATCATTGTCAAGACAAAGTCCAATAGACTAGTGACTGTGACTACAGCTAAATTGAGAACTTGTCCCGCGATCGCTTGCAATTGTCCCTTGACGCGATCGTTTATTTGCACGACTAGAGCATCCAGGTTAATTGGCAAGCCAAAAACCTCTGCTTTCTCATTTAACATCATTAACTGGGAGCGTCCTGAGTCAATCAACTCGGGTAAACGAGCCACGAGTTGTTGAGCCTGGGTAAGAGCTAGGGGAAATAGGGTAACACCCAACGCCAATAAAATTGATAAAGCCAAAAGAAATACTAAAATAGCAATCGGCTCTCGCCTAGCACCATGATGCTCCATCCAGCTAACAGGGTAGTTCAGCAGAAAAGCTAGCACTGAGGCTCCGACTAAAATCACAATTAACGAATGAAAGTAATTGAAAATTGCCGAAATCGCCCAACCATTAAGTACTAGCAACGGAATGAATAGTGCGATCGCTCCGGTGCGCGCTATGGGTGTTAGTGTTTCCCACCAGTCGAGTAGCTTGCGTGTCTGCATCTTTAGCCGATTACAGGATAGAACTAAATAAAATTCTGCTTTACAACCTAATTATCTCTAACTACATCACTGTCTTTCATCCTCCTAGTTTAGGATTAGACTCACCCAAATGGAAAATTTTTCCTTCACGGGACTGGGTAATGGCTAATGGGTAATAGGTAATTGGCAAAGATAAATAACTTTTGACTCTTGTACAGACGCGATTAATCGCGTCTCTCCAACCCTTGACAACTACCAAAGGACAAATAACAAATGACCAATGACCAATCCCCAATTACTGATGCCTCTCCTAAATTACAGCTAGTTGTGTATTTAATTCCAGTTATTGGCTTTTTTCCGGCGCTGTGGACACTATATCGTCGTCAAGGAAGCCGGGAACAACTAGCTACTAGCCGTCTGTCTATTACTTTGGCATTTACTTGGTTTTTGGCATACATTCTATTAGCAACAGGGGCCACAACTTCAGATTTTTTCGCCCTGCGTCTATTAATTCTCAATAGCTTTCTAACTTCTGGTTATTTTTTGGTAAATGTCTGGTTAATTTTTCGCATCATTCAGGGGAAGTCTCACCGTTTGCCAGGGTTTAGCCGTTTAGCAGAGCGAGTTTTAGGGAAGTATATGTCTTAATATTCTCAGAAATACTTCAGTCAGTATTATTACTGATTTTTTTTGCTAATTTAAAGATTATCTCTGAAGAGATCTGGTCAAACTGGTTTATTGTTGTCATACTGCAATAACACAATATTTAATTTCTGCTGAAAAAAGCAAAAGACTGCTATAAGTGTTGTGGTTGACACAACATTTAAAAACTAAGCACTGATAATTAAGAATTAGCTATTATGATTTGATTTGTCTGCATATTTATTAGTTTGCAAATGTACCGAATTTGATCAGTAAGTGTGAGGAAGTCCGTGACCATTCAAAGAACTTCGGCGGAAGAAAACCAATCAGCAAATGACTCTAAGGCTAGCAAAAGAAGTATACCAAACTCAAAATCTGGACGTTGGTTGTGGTTTTGGGTAGGTATGAGTGGCATTGCAATGGTTTCAGCAACAGCTGGGGCGCTGTTGGCTGTTTCTTTAACCAGTACACCTTTGCAGCAGGCCCAACTTAGCCCCCAAGAAGAAGCAGTATTTGATGGCGATCGCATTTCTGGCAGTGGATTGCGATTTTCACAATTAACTCGTCCTGTGAACATTTTACTGATGGGGATGAGCGTACTTCCACCTGATATCGAGAACCCTCCTGCTGATGCTAAAAATCTCGGCTACCTTCCACAGGTAAACTCCTTTGATGGTCTTGCTGATGTCATGCTCTTGATCAAATTTGATCCAGAGACAAAAAAAATGGTCATGCTTTCTATTCCCAGAGATACCCGTACAGAAATAGAAGGACATGGCGTGAAGAAAATTAATCATGCCAATCTTGAAGGCGGGCCTGCCTTAACTGCAAAAACAGTTAGTAATCTCTTAAATGGAGTAGCAATCGATCGCTATGTCCGCATTAATGTTTTGGGTGTAGCAAAGCTAATTGATGCCTTGGGTGGAGTTACAGTCTATGTTCCCAAGGATATGAAATATCAAGATGATTCTCAACATCTATACATCAATTTGAAGGCTGGTAAACAGCATCTTAATGGCGATCAAGCACTACAATTACTTCGTTATCGTCATGATGAATTGGGTGATATTGGACGAATTCAACGGCAACAAATGGTGCTGCGTGCGTTGATGGATCAGTCACTCAATCCTGCAACTGTAGCTCAAATGCCGAAAGTGCTAGATGTAGTTAAAGAATACATTGATACTAACTTGACAGTTGAAGAGTTAGTGGCATTAGTTGGCTTTGGCGTGCGAACCAATCGCTCCAATATGCAAATGTTAATGGTGCCTGGTCGCTTTAGCGAGAAGAATGAGTTTGATGCTAGCTATTGGTTGCCTAACAAAAATGCCATTGCTAAATTGATGACCAAACATTATGGTGTGGAATCAGCCCAAGCACAAGAAGAAAATAATGTTGAACCAGGTAATTTGCGGATAGCAATTCAAGATAGCACAGGTGGCGATCGCTCTAGCTTACGTCCTTTAATCAAATCCTTAGAAAAAGCTGGATATCGCAATGTTTATGTTGCTAAAGCTTGGGGCGAACCACTCGATACCACTCACATTGTCGCTCAACAAGGAGATGGCAATAGCGCAGAATTAGTTCGTCAACTTTTGGGATTTGGTGAAGTGAGAGTGGAAAGTACTGGTAATCTCGGTTCCGATATTAGTATTCAAGTAGGTAAAGATTGGGTACAACAAAAAGAGATTTTAGAAAAATCTACTCAACCTTAAGCAATGCTATGAATCTGATTATCGACATGAATTTAGTCTTAATTATCAAGCTGCACTACCTAAATTAAATAATTCCTAATTACTCAGGAACCTGAGAATTTAAAAAATCTCAATCTGTAGGGAACACCTAAAAATTTTTGGGTGTTCCCTACTTGCTAATAATCTATTTTTTGGCATTTCCTTAGACAAACTCTTAATAGGGTTCTGATAAGTATTTTGCATCTCCCTTGTGCTTTAGGAAAATATAAATAGGAAAAGGGGTAAGGGTGAATTCAATCCTTTTCCCCTTTTCCCTTTCCCCCTTAACCAAATACAGTTCAGTTAAGAAAATTCATTGATAACAAAACCAAAAAACTAGTTACTCAACAAAAAAACAGAACAATAATTTTGGAGGGGGTTTGGGGGACGCAACCGTCACCCAATCGGGGGTTTGGGGGAGAATCCCCCAATTCTTCTGGCTTTTTTAATAAGTGAAAAATCAATCACTAATGAGCTTAACCCAAGCGTATTTCCCCTTAAACGAACAAAAAGGCGTGGGGAAAACCTCACGCCTTTATCTGTTTGAATCTCACAATCATCATTTACCAATTGTCCGCCATACCTTTCTTGTAAGGATCGCCTGTAAATGGTTGTACACCAATCACAGGATAAGCATCATCATTAGGAGCAAAAATCCGCATTGCTGCCTCAGAAATATATTGAGTGATATTAGCGATAATTCTCGAGATAGACATAATATTAGACCTCTCTTTACGGCTCACTTTAGATTGGCTATGTCTATACTTTAATTCTGATATTCTGACCTTGCTTAGATTCTCAATATATCAATAATCTCTGCAATAGTTTTTCAGATAGCTTTGCAATACTTTAGCCTATTTGCAAGTTCAACTTCTATGTTTAATTCTAATTGTAAACCTGCTATTTTTAAAACCCTTACCCGGCATAGGTGCAGGTATTTTATTAAGATTATCTATTGTTACATTTCATTATAAATTTCGCAAGCGACGCGATTATTACTAACTATAACTATTAAAAAACATTAAATAAAAGCATGAATTAGTATTATTTTTCCCAAAAATCTAGCATTTTCTAGCATTCCCAAGCATGAACTCGGTAGAGGTTGACAATATTTATGGTAAAAGTTACCATAAATATCACAAGCATTCTTGTAAGGACGCTCTGGCATGACAACGCTCCCAGACTTGGAGATCAATGCAAATCAAGAAAGATGGCAAAATTGGTTCAATCAGGAACTCAATTTTGCTGCTGAGGATTACAGCCTGTTGACTGACCTTTATCAGCTAACAATGGCAGCTTGTTACATAGGTGAAGGTGTAGAACAAAAACCAGCAAGCTTTGAGTTGTTTGCCAGAAAGCTACCTGAAGGCTTTGGCTATTTAATTGCAATGGGATTGGCGCAAGCTTTGGAATATTTAGAAAAGTTGCGTTTTAGTCCTTCGCAAATCAAAGCTTTGCAGGCGACAGGAATTTTTGCCCATGCTAGCGATCGCTTTTGGTCATTGTTAGCCGAGGGGCGTTTTACTGGGGATGTTTGGGCAGTACCAGAAGGTACAGCAGTGTTTGCCAATCAGCCATTGTTGCGAGTAGAAGCACCACTTTGGCAAGCGCAATTAGTAGAAACCTACCTTTTAAATACTCTTAATTATCAAACTTTAATTGCTACTAGAGCAGCCAGAATTAGGGATGTAGCGAGTGAACAAGCCACACTTTTAGAATTTGGTACAAGAAGGGCATTTAGCCCCCAAGGTTCATTGTGGGCGGCGCGGGCGGCGTTAGCAGGGGGATTAGATTCAACTTCTAATGTGTTAGCCGCGCTACAACTCAATCAACAACCAAGTGGTACTATGGCTCACGCCTTGGTTATGGCACTATCAGCAATGGCAGGCAGCGAAGAACAAGCTTTTACAGCCTTTCATCGCTATTTTCCGGGTGCGCCATTGTTGATCGATACTTACGATACGATCGCAGCTGCCCAACATTTAGCACCAAAAGTAAATTCCGGAGAAATGCAATTGAGTGGAGTCAGGCTAGACTCTGGAGATTTAGTTAGCTTGTCCCAAAAAGTGCGATCGCTTCTGCCGACTGTACCAATTTTTGCTAGTGGCGATTTGGATGAATGGGAAATTGCCAGGCTTAAAGCTGCTGGTGCTCAAATAGATGGTTATGGGCTAGGGACAAAATTAGTTACGGGTGCGCCTGTCAATGGTGTTTACAAACTTGTAGAAATTGATGGCATCCCTGTGATGAAGGAATCTCGTGACAAAGCTACTTATCCCGGACGCAAGCAAATATTTCGCTCGTTTGTTGGCGGAATGTTGCAGGTAGATCGATTGGGATTAGCTACAGAAACTCCTCTCGATGCAGAACCTTTGTTGCAACTGGTGATGAAGCAAGGAAAAAAAATCCAATCACCAGAATCTTTAGCAACAATTCGCCAGCGTACTGCTGCATCGGTTGCTAGTTTACCAGAACAAACAAGGCGCTTAAATCAGCCTCTCTCAGTGAATGTGGAAATTTCTGCGGCGTTGCAAGATTTGACGCAAAAGACCAAGAAACCCGCAGAGGGACAGAGAACACAGAGGTAATACCAATTTGAAAAAATGATTGCGACATATGGATTCATACTAAGTCGGATATAAACAACCATTTCCAATTCAAAATCCAAAATCGTATAACATTATGAGAATTGCTTTGTTTGGTACTAGTGCCGATCCACCAACTGCAGGACATCAGGCTATTCTAAGTTGGTTATCTGAGCGTTATGATTGGGTAGCAGTTTGGGCGGCAGATAATCCTTTTAAATCCCATCAAACAGCATTAATACATCGGGCAGCAATGCTGCAATTATTAATTTCGGATATCCAGACATCACGGCACAATATTGCTTTGGAACAAGAATTGAGTAGCTTCCGCACCTTAGAAACCTTAGAAAAAGCAAAAATGCGTTGGGGAGAAGATCCCGAATATACTTTGGTGATTGGTTCCGATTTGCTGAATCAGCTACCCCGATGGTATAAAGTTGAAGATTTGTTGCGGCAAGTGCAATTATTAGTCGTGCCGCGACCGGGATATGCGATAGATGAGTCTAGCTTCGGGGAAGTGCAAAAGCTAGGCGGGAAAATTGCGATCGCCAGCTTGACTGGACTAGATATTTCCTCAACAGCCTATCGCGAAAATGGGGATTCCCAAGCCCTCACTCCCCCTATAGTTGCCTATATTAATCGAGAGCATTTGTACAAATGCCAGGACGCAGCCACAAAAAGTTTCCAACTCCGTTAAATCAACAACCTTTGGCTGATTTCAAGGTTGGTGTTGATAATGTAATTTTTTCTGTAGATACTGCCCAAAATCGACTGCTCGTGCTGTTGGTGATGCGGCAACAAGAGCCATTTTTAAATTGTTGGAGTCTTCCTGGTACTTTGGTGCGTCAAGGAGAATCTCTAGAAGATGCTGCCTATCGCATCATGGCTGAAAAAATCAGAGTTAAAAATCTCTATTTAGAACAGTTATATACTTTTGGCGGCCCCCATCGCGATCCCCGAGAAGCTACCGATAGTTACGGTGTGCGTTATCTCTCCGTCAGCTACTTCGCCTTAGTACGGTTTGAGGAAGCAGAATTAATTGCTGATGGAGTCACAGGTATAGCTTGGTATCCACTAAAAGAATTACCAAAATTAGCCTTTGACCACAATCAAATTCTCAGCTATGGACATAGGCGTTTGCGGAATAAATTAGAGTACAGTCCGGTGGCTTTTGAAGTTTTACCAGAAATGTTTACTCTCAATGATTTATATCAGTTATACACCACAGTTTTAGGGGAAAACTTTTCTGATTATTCTAACTTTCGCGCCCGTCTACTCAAGTTAGGTTTTTTGTGCGATACCGGAGTTAAGGTATCCCGTGGCGCTGGTCGTCCAGCTAGTTTGTATAAGTTTGATGCTGAGGCTTTTGCTCCTTTCAAGGATAAGCCTTTGGTATTTATTTAACTGCCAAGTCAAGAGTTGGAGAGACGCGATTAATCGCGTCTGTACTCAAGGGTCAATAGGCAATAGTCTAATCACCAATGACAAATAACAAATGACAAATAACTAATATGAAAATTGCGATCGCTCAACTAAATCCTAAAATTGGTGACTTATCTGGAAACGCTGGGCAAATTCTCCAAGCCGCACACAAAGCAGTAGCATCTGGGGCGCGGTTGTTATTAACACCAGAACTTTCTTTATGTGGCTATCCGCCAAGGGATTTATTGCTAAATCCCAGTTTTATAGCGGCGATGAATACAACTTTGCAACAATTAGCCAGAGATTTACCGCCAAATTTAGCTGTTTTGGTAGGTACTGTAGAAGAAAATTTTAAAGCCAATACCACAGGTGGTAAATCCTTATTTAATAGCATCGCTTTATTACAAAGTGGACAGGTAAAACAAGTTTTTCACAAGCGGCTTTTACCTACTTACGATGTGTTTGACGAAAACCGCTATTTTGAACCAGGATTACAAGCCAATTATTTCACCTTGGACGATTTGCATATTGGTGTTACGGTTTGTGAAGACTTATGGAATGATGAGGAATTTTGGGGTAAGCGCAGTTACGCAGTTAACCCGATCGCGGATTTAGCAATTTTGGGCGTGGATTTAATTGTCAATTTGTCTGCTTCACCTTACAGCGTCGGTAAACAGCAGTTCCGCGAAGCTATGCTCAAGCATAGTGCAGTGCGTTTTCAGCAGCCGTTGATCTATGCTAACCAAATTGGTGGCAATGACGACTTGATATTTGATGGTTGCAGTTTTGCCTTAAGTCGTCAAGGTGAAATTGTATCTCGCGCCCGTGGGTTTGAAACTGACTTGCTGATAGTGGAATTTGATGAAAAACAGCGAGATTTTAAGGTAGGTAAAGTAGCGCCTATTTATGACTCAGCAGATGCTGAAATTTGGCAAGCTTTAGTTTTAGGTGTGCGTGATTACGCCCGTAAGTGTGGCTTTACTAAAGTAGTGCTGGGTTTAAGTGGCGGGATTGATTCTTCATTGGTAGCTGCGATCGCAGTGGCTGCACTTGGTAAGGAAAATGTCTTTGGTGTGTTAATGCCTTCTCCTTATAGTTCCGATCATTCCATCAGCGATGCTTTAGCATTAGGAGAGAATCTGGGTATAAAAACCACTACCTTACCAATTGCCGAACCGATGAAAAGCTTTGACAACTCCTTAGCTGAGTTGTTTGCAGGTACTGAGTTTGGCATTGCCGAAGAGAATCTGCAATCTCGAATTCGGGGTAATTTATTAATGGCGATCGCCAATAAATTTGGCTACCTCCTCTTATCCACTGGTAATAAGTCAGAAATGGCAGTTGGGTACTGTACTCTTTACGGAGATATGAATGGCGGGTTAGCAGTAATTGCGGATGTTCCTAAAACCCGCGTTTATTCAATTTGTCATTGGTTAAATCGCAATGGTGAAATTATTCCCCAAAATGTTCTCACTAAAGCCCCAAGTGCTGAACTTAAACCCGGCCAAGTCGATCAAGATTCTCTTCCACCCTACGAAATTCTCGATGACATTTTAGAACGCCTGATTCACCAACACCAATCAGCAGCCGAAATTGTCAGTGCTGGACATGATGCAGTCATTGTAGACCGAGTAATTCAAATGCTAGCCCGTGCGGAATTTAAACGGCGACAAGCACCCCCTGGCTTAAAAATCACCGATCGCGCTTTTGGTACTGGTTGGCGAATGCCAATTGCGAGTAGTTGGGCAGCTTTAAAAAATACTTCAGGTCAAAGCATCCCTACTCCTACTTTAGTAGGCAGAGATGGCAAAGATACTAATCTGCGGATTAAGTAATTAAATATTACAGGTAAATATCTCTGGTGCTGATTGGTTTCTAGCCTGTGGCTGGGAACCATTTAGTCTTGACTATAGGTTTAGCGAAATCCAGGCATTCAGCCTAATAGTGTGGAGAAAATATGCGATCGCTTCAACTCCATCACACAGCTTAGGCAAGTCGGCGTTGCTCAATGAGAAATTAGGGAACAGCAATATAAATCTTCGGCAGCTACAGAATTCAAACTCCGATTGCAAATCAGCTCAAAGCTTTAAGCCTCGTAATATCATCCTTTAGCTTGATTCTATCCGAGACTCTACGCAAACATAATTCAGCTTTTCTGTACGAGTTCTGGCAATGTCGCTTCTAACTTGAGGCAGTTAGCACCATCTACTTGCAACTGATACTCTACTTTATCCATTAATCGATTCATAATTAGCCAACCATAGCCGCCTTCTTGTTTAGCCACAGGGTTTGGCGGAAAGTAGGTAGACATATCAAAGCCTTCACCATAATCCCAAACTTCTAAGGCCAAATCCCGTTCCTTAAGTTCTAAACGCAGTAACACTGGCAAATTAGGCTGTTCTTTATGGGCATGACGCACTACATTCGAGTAAGCTTCAACCAAAGCTAGCCGTAAACGACTTGATTGCCGTGACCAATCAACCGATTCTCCTAGCTGGATTTTCAGGCATCCCAGCAACCAGTTTTCAACGATGTTTAAAAAATTTAAGTCACTAGGTACGTGTAACTCACTTTTCATTAGTTATAAAACCTCCAATGAGAGTATAGTTTGGTCATCTTCTTGAACTTGGTTGTTTGCCTGGATGCGAGTTAGTAGATGGGTAAGAGAAAGCGGTTTTGGTTCCTGTTGTAAAAGTTGCCAAAGACCATCTTGATTGAGCATTGAACGGCTAAATCCTGGATTACCATTCCCAGTATTATCACCATTAAACACATTACTTGATACCATAGCTTCTGTAATTCCATCGCTGGCGAGGAGTAAGGTATCTTGGGGATTTAACACTAAACGACCAGACTGTGCTTGCCACTTGGGTAAAATACCTAAGGGAACGCTGCGTACCTTTAGATAGTGCGGTTGTTCGGTAGCAGTTGTAGGCGATGACCAGAGTAAGGGATAAATGTGACCAGCATTAGCATAAACTAGTTCCCTAGTGCTAGGGGTATAACAAGCTAAGACGAGAGTGATAAAGCAATTATTGCTAATCAAGTCATCAGACATAGCATGATTCAAATTCTGCATCACCACATTTGGTTCAGCTGGTGTTTCCTGAGATAATTCCCGACGTAAAACCGAAATGGCACTAGCCATGAACAAAGCGGCTGGAACTCCTTTACCAGAAACATCACCCACTGCTAACCACAAGTCACCTTTGGGATGAACAAAAACTTCAAAAAAATCTCCTCCTACCTCCCGCGCTGCATAGCAGCAAGCTTGCACTTTCACACCCTTGATATCTGGTAAACTTTGCCTGAGCAAATTATTTTGAATTTGGCGAGCCACTTCTAATTCAGCGCGAATTTGCTGCTGTTTTTCTTGCAGGCGCTGGTATAATTTTGCCTGGGAAAGGGCTAAGGCTGCTTGTTCCGCCACCCCTGCAATTAGTTGGATATCTTCATCTTGCCAAGAATGAACGCTACCTCTTTGGTAGAGAGCCAGAACAGCCAATAAGTGTTGTTGGTAAGATAATGGCACAACTAATTGGTGACATGGATTACCATCATCTGTACCTTGAGTCAGTTGGTATTGATGAGTTGCAAGGACTTTTTCGATTAACTCACTGGGATCGAAAATACTGCTTGATGCATTGTATTGAGGATTTTGGTAGGAATACAGGTCTGATGTGAGAGAATCACTCTCTACAGGCCTCAAAAAGCAACAAGTAGCTTCAAACGTCTCACCAATGGTGGCAACAATCTTATGTAGCATACTGTCGTAGTCTAAAGACTCCCGAATTGCTGTTGTCACTGCATTAAACAAAGATTCTCGCCGCAAAGCACGCCGCAACTCTTGGGTACGCTTTTTTACCAAACGATAAGTATCAGTAGCTTGTTCTACTAATGCTTTTAATCGTTGCGGATTCCAGGGTTTGGTGATGTACTTGAATACCTGACCAGAGTTAATTGCATCTACCAAGTCTTCGACATCCGTAAAACCAGTGAGCAAAATCCGAATCGTATCGGGAAAGCGTTCCACTGTGCGACTGAGAAATTCCGTACCATTCATTTCTGGCATTCTTTGGTCAGAAATAATCACCGCCATCTCGCCTTCTTTGTCTAATATTTCTAGGGCAGCGCGAGCATGATTGGCTTGATATACTTCAAAATCTCGTCTAAAAGTGCGGTAGAGTAAGTCTAAGTTATCTGGCTCATCATCTACCACCATGAGCTTAAGTTTGCATATTTCTACTTCAGTCATATTTGACTTTAACTTTTTAGATACTGCAATAGCAAAATAGTGTAATTTTTATCACACATAATAAATCATGACATAATCAAAAAATTACCTATAAAGAGAAGTTACCCACTTTGAACTTAAGAATTGGGTCAAAGTTGTAAATTTCTCTTTAAATTTCTGCACTGGGTGCTACAGCTAAAATCAACCCTATCCCACTAATCCAGAACGCAAGGCACGAACTGCGGCTTGGGTGCGATCGTCAGCACATAGCTTGTTCAAAATATTCCGAACGTGAGTTTTTACTGTACCGACTGTGATATAAAGTCTCTCAGCGATAACTGCATTACTACAACCTTCGACAATCAACTGTAACACTTCCAATTCCCTTTCTGTCAGCGTATAAGCATCTATATGTTCTGGATTTTCCCCAGGCTCAGAGGTAATAAAAGTATTTTTGGTGTCTAATGACACTTTATCCTGTTTAGCAGGATTTTGTTGTGCTTGTTGCAATACAATTCGCGCGATCGCTGGATCAATCCAAGCGTTGCCATTGTATGTGACTCGCACTGCTTCCAGTAAATTATCGAATTTGATATCTTTCATACAGTAAGAATCAGCCCCAGCAGCAAAAGCTGCTAGCACAGCTTCCTTGTTATCTCTTAGTGTCAAAATTAATACTTTTGTTCTTAAATCTTCTCCATTACTAGTAGATTTCAACTCCCGCGTTAACTCAATGCCATCTTTATCTGGTAACCCAATATCTACAATCGCAATATCCGGTTGTAGCATTTTTAGCATTTTTAGACCTTCTGCAGCATTGGCAGCTTCTCCTACAACCTCAATTTCTTCTTTTTGCAGTAGTGCTGTCCGAATACCCACACGGGTGAGGTCATGATCTTCAATAAGAGCAATACGAATTTTACTCATAGCCAAGTTCCGCCCGTTACACTACCTTAACTGTAAAATCGAGTTTACTCAAAAGTTCAAAATTTGTTAGAGATGCAATTGCAAGACATTTGCTTACAAATGTTAGAAGTGCGTTATGGCTTAGGCTAACACTTAAGGGTGTTGCTCTCACCACAGGCATTCATTCTCTCTGGGAACAATACACTTCAATCATAGAATCAACAGGGGTTTAGCCCAACCGAAAACCAAACATTAGCAAACAAGGATTTTCATGCTTAAAAGGCTTACACATAAATGCAAGAATTCGGAAGAAATACATAAATGCCTCTAGCGGAAAATTAGCATTTCCGCTATTCTTTGCGTAAATCATAGCTTTTTTGTATCCAAAGCTAGGTGTAATAGTCTATCTGGCAAAGCTAACCTAGTGCTTATACTGAGTAAAAAATACTAAACTCTAAGCTCTAGTCAAAGTCCCTTTTTCATTCAGCGGAGTTGGTAATTTATGACTGCTACATCTTTTATATAAGAAATTTTTATGAAGTTAAATATTGAAAATACTGTCACTATCTTATTTTTTAAATCAAGTGTAGAAGATAATTTACCGAGTTTTATCGATGTTAAAGACCTATTCGTTGTTGCTAAAATTACAACAAGCAATATATTAAAAAATTTGATAGACTAACGTTCTATAAATTGTGGTGAGAGGTGAAGGAAAAATTGGTTATGTCTAAACAGACGAAAGCGTTTTCAGTACTGGGAATACCAGTTCATGTGATGGCTAATTATCCTGCTTGGTTGCTGGAATGCTTAAAACAAGGTAAAGGCACTCATGTAGTCACTCTCAATGCAGAAATGACTATGCAAGCAGAGCGCAATGGTTCCCTAGCGAAAGTAATTCAAGATGCTGATTTAGTCATTCCTGATGGTGCAGGAGTCGTTTTGTATTTGCGCTGGCTTTTATGGCAAAAAGTGCAACGTTGTCCAGGTATTGAACTAGCAGAAACACTATTGCGAGATTTGGGACAAAAACAGCCAGATGCAAAAGTATTTTTCTATGGAGGAGCACCTGGTGTCGCTGCAAAAGCAGCCGAATTTTGTCAGCAAAGAATCCCAGGATTGACAATAACAGGTACTCACTCTGGCTATCATTCTAAACAAGAAGAAGAACAGTTGCGGCAAACTCTCAGCCAGTTGCAGCCACAAGTTATATTTGTAGGTTTAGGCGTACCACGTCAAGAATTATGGATTGCGGAAAATCGTCATTTGTGTCCCCATGCAATTTGGATTGGTGTTGGTGGCAGTTTTGATATTTGGTCTGGTGTGAAAAACCGTGCTCCTGCTTGGTTAGGAAATAACAATTTAGAATGGCTGTATCGGCTTTATCAAGAGCCTTGGCGCTGGCGACGGATGTTAGCTTTGCCAGAGTTTGCCTTCAAAGCTTTTGTTTATCACTTAACTGCAAGAGGTGCAATTAGTTAGCGATACAAGTTTTGAGTCCTCAGCCTTCAGTGGTAAGAATTACTTATTGTTGAAATACTCCAAGCAATTTGAGATTTTTGGTTTGAAATTTGTGATTCCTGGGTTTTGCCTGGGAATCATTAATTTTGTAAGGAATTGCAAATCTTGAAATCTCAGTCTGTACCTAACAATTCAGCAATGCCAGTATTAACCACTCAAGCAACCCAGAAGCAATTTGTTCATCAGGACATTGAAACTCAAAAACAAAGTAGCAACGCTCCAGTCATATTACGATTGTCTTCTGTGACCAAAACCTATACCAACGGCTGTCATGCTTTGTTGGACGTAAACTTAGAGGTAAAAGAAAAAGAATTTTTATTTATCACAGGCCCCAGTGGTTCTGGTAAATCAACTCTCTTGAAGTTACTGTATGGTGAAGAGTTAGCAACCGAAGGAGAAGTAATTGTCGATCAATTCAATATGGCATCTTTAAGGGGCGATCGCTTGTCATTATTACGGCGGCGTATTGGCATTGTTTTTCAGGACTATAAGCTGATTCGCCAACGAACAGTAGCTGAAAATATCACCTTTGTCTTGCAAGCTCAAGGTTATACCCGCAAGGAAATTCAACGTCGTTTAGAACCAACATTAAAACTAGTGGGTTTGCTTTCTAAAGCTGACTGCTTTCCCGATCAACTCTCTGGCGGAGAACAACAGCGAGTGAGTATTGCACGTGCAATTGTGGCAACTCCTCCACTACTTTTGGCAGATGAACCAACCGGAAACCTCGATCCAGATAACTCTTGGCAAATCATGCAGATTCTCCAAAAGTTAAATTCCTTTGGTGCAACTGTAATTGTTACTACTCATGATGAACAACTAGTACGTAAATGCAATCATCCAGTAGTACAAGTCCGTAATGGACAACTATATCGCAAATAAATAGTAGTTCTTAATCTTATGAATTTAGGCTAGTTGATTTTATTACTATTCGCCTGGATTGATTGTAGTCTTTACCGGATTGAGAAATTATCAGAGCTTTTCACAACTCATTGAGAAGTGCTATATCTTGACGATAATGCGGAAATGATTGACTTTGCATAGAATTTGAATTTGTCGGTACATCTTGAGACTGCCACCAGTTTGCATTAGACAACTTAATCAATTGAATCGGAATTTCAATGATAAACTCTGCACCTTTGCCAGAACTGGAAATACATGACAATGAACCACCGTGTTTTTCAGTAACAATTTGATGGCTAATTGACATCCCTAATCCTGTCCCTTTACCTGCTGGTTTAGTGGTGAAGAAGGGATCAAATACCCGCTTTTGGACTTCCTTCGGTATACCAGGGCCATTATCAGCAATCCGAATAGCAATACGATTAGCACCGACAATTTCTGTTTGAATCCGAATCATTGGTGATAAGGTACAATAACTATGTCCATCTCCCATTAACTCTTCCAGAGCATCAATGGCATTGCTGAGGACGTTCATAAAGACTTGATTCATTTGTCCAGCAAAGCATTCCACTGGTGGTAAGTTTCCATAATCCTTAACAACCTGAATTGGTGGATATTCTGTACTGGCTTTCAAACGATGGTCAATCATCATCAGTGTACTGTCTAATCCATCATGGATATTGACTTGTTTAACTTCCGCCTCGTCATGGCGAGAAAAATTGCGGAAAGATTGCACAATTTCCTGAATCCGTTGTGTGCCAACTGCCATTGAAGAAATAATCTTGGGTAAATCTGCTCTTATAAAATCTAGGTCAATTTCCTTTGATTTTTTAACAATCTCTGAAGTGGATTCAGGAAACTGAATTTGATAGAGTTTGAGCAGTTCTAACAAGTCATTGATATAGCAACTGGCATGATCAAGATTGCCATGAATAAAGTTTATGGGATTGTTAATTTCGTGCGCTACACCTGCTACCAACTGACCCAATGTGGCTAACTTTTCTGTTTGAATCAATTGAACTTGAGCATTTTTCAGGTCTTGTAATGCTTGCGATAATTCCTGAGTTCTTTCTGTAACCCTTTGCTCTAACTCTTGAGTTAATTTTTGCAATGCAGTTTCAGCGTTAGCACGTTCTGCAATTTCTTGTTTAAGACGCACATTTTGTTTTTCCATTGCTGCACTAATATTTTGCAGCTTCAAGTGAACTTGAATACGAGCTAGTGCTTCTGCTTGTTGAAATGGCTTAGTAATATAGTCTACGGCACCTAAAGAAAGTCCTTTGACTTTATCCACTGTGTCACTCAGGGCAGTCATAAAAATGATGGGGATATTTTTGGTTTTCGGATTTGCTTTTAGTCGACAACAAGTTTCAAATCCATCAATACCTGGCATCATCACATCTAACAAAATCAACTCTGGTGGATCGTATTCGATTTGCTTAATAGCACTTTCACCAGTCGTTGCAACTGCAACATCAAATCCGGCATCAGTTAGAGCTTCTGAAAGTACTTCTAAATTTGTAGGAGTATCATCAACTATCAAGATTAAATTGGTATCTGAGTTCTGCATTATACTGATTTTAAATTCTTGATTTAAATAGCTGTATTTTATCTAGTAAAGCATTAAAGCTAAGAAGATTTGATATAATTCTCAATAAGATTTTGAATTTTTTCTATTTGAAAACTCTGACTTAGTGCTTGGATTTCCTGAACAAACGGCACAAATCTATGATCGGCTTTTTCTATTTCCGATAATTTATTTTGTAAAGCTTTTATTCGACCTTTTAAAGCTAATTCATGTAAACGATTTAATTCTTCTGTTGGTGGCAGTACTACTTCTTGGCTAAGTGGTAATGACGAGTTATTTTCTTCTTCATAATTCCATTCTATTTCTAGGTGCGTCTGTAATTTTTCAAGTAAGTCGGAAGCTTGCACTGGCTTGGGTAGAAAATCATCAGCACCAGCATCTAAACTCTTCTGCTTGTCAGTATCAAAAACACTAGCTGATGAAACAATAATCTTGATATCTTGATAATCTGGTAAATTACGTAGATGTTGAATCATTTCCAATCCGTTCATCACTGGCATAGTAATATCAGTAATTATTAAGTTAGGTTGGCAATCAACTGCTTTGGCTAATCCTTGTTTACCATCTTCTGCCTCTACAATTTCAAAACCAATTGGTTCCAGTAAATTCATGAGTACAGAGCGATTTTCCCAACGATCGTCTACTACCAGAATTTTTTGTTTTTTGCCTTGAAAGCCAGTGATAGAACCTTGTTGAGTTACTTTAGATTTATCTGCCCATTCTAAAGATTCAGGTATATCGGCATCAAACCAAAAAATACTACCTTTGTCGGGTTGGCTTTGCACTTCGATAGTATCACCCATCATCTCAACAATTTTTTGACTAATAGCTAATCCTAAACCTGTTCCTTCTGATTGTTTTTTGACATTACCTACCTGCTCAAAAGGTAAAAATATTTGCTCTATTTGCTCACTACTAATCCCCACACCAGTATCTTCAACTTGGAAGCGAATTTGATAAATTACTGGTTCTTGAGCAGAAATTCTTTTAATTTGTATAATTTTTACCGTAAACGTTACATTACCTTTTTCAGTAAATTTAATTGCGTTACCCAATAAATTTATCAAAACCTGTCTTAAACGCTTTTCATCAATATGGATACCTGTTGGTATTTGAGCATCCGGTTGATAAATAAAGTTTAGACCTTTTTGTTCTGCTTTAATTCTACAAATTTCAGCAACGGCTTGGAGGAAGGAGGGAAAATGAAAATTTGTCGGATGTAATTCCATTTTCCTGGCTTCAATTTTAGAAAGGTCAAGAATATCATTAATTAGAGTCAGCAGATGGGAACCACATTGGTTAATAATTGTAATACCTTTCTGCTGCTTCTCTGTCATATTCTTTGAACTTTGCAGAATTTGAGCATAGCCTAAAATTCCATTGAGTGGTGTGCGAAGTTCATGACTCATATTAGCCAGGAATTCGCTTTTAGCTCTGTTGGCACTATCAGCTAATTCTTTAGCTTCTTGTAGTTCGGATGTGCGTTCTTGAACTCGCAATTCTAACTCCTCAAATGACTCTTTTAATTGTGCTGTCATTTGGTGGAAAGACTGTGTCAAAATTTCGATTTCATCGGCGTTTTGGAACTCTGATTGATAGTTTTTCCTGCTATTAACAACCAATACAGCATCTTGGCTCAGACGAAGTGCCCTTTGAGCATCTACTTCTGCTAGCTTCTGGCATTCTTCAAGAATTGGTTGCAAGCGTTTATTAAGTTGACGAATAAACAAAGTCACCACTAATGCTAGTACCATACCAGCACCTAAAGCACCACCAACTGCAATAGATAATACTGGGACTAACACAACTGACTGAGGTACTACTGCTAACATCAACCAGTTAGTTCCCTGTACCCGTTGAAATACCCAGTATTTACCCTTAGCCTGCATAAAACCATCATTATCGGTTTCGAGTTGCTTCCATACATCCCTTAACTCTGGTATGTCCTTATAGGTTGCTAATGATTTAGCTTTTTCTGGTTCTGGTGGATATGCCAGCAAATTACCTTTTTGGCTGACAATTGCAAAGTAGCCTCCTCCCCAAGTTACGGGTTTTTTGATTTCTTCTGTGAGTGCCGTAACGCTGACATCCAATCCTACAACACCAATAAGTTCATCACGATTATTGAATACGGGAGATGTAGTAGTGGTCATAGTAATTCCAAACCAATTATATGGCTCTAACCAGACTTCTTTTCCCGCCTTTACAGGTAATGTATAGTAATCATTTTCAAAACAAGTTGCTTCAAGCCCACAGATATCAGTTAATCGATAATCATTATGAGGAAACGGTAAAGGTTTCCCTACTTGACCTGGTATATTCTGATCTTTATATATATAAGGCCAATAAAACTTCCTATCTGAGAGAATTTTGTAAGCTGCTTGACCAAACCCAGCTCCCATAGTTAGAGATGAGCGTTTCTGAAGAATTTCAAAAACTATTTTCTTATAAGCCTCTGGATCTTTTACTCCTATATCGTTCAAGGTTTTAGCCCCAGCGACCAGACTTAGCATCGATTGTTCTGCTCTACCTAGTTTTCCCTCAACAGACCTGACTTGCGTGCTGAGATTTGCTTCTATTTCTTTTTGTGCCCGGTATTCGAGTGCTTTATAGAAGAAATAGGACATACTACCTAATCCAACCAAAGCACCACTTAATACATAGAAGAATAATCTTGATCCGATTGATTTACGTAGGTGGCTTTGCATAGTCTTAACGAGTCTTACTTTATAGGGTGTTTGATGGATGCTGGGTTGCTGGTACTAGTTATTATTCATAGTTAATAATTCCCTATTAGGTTGAACAAATAACGCTTGAGGAAAAATTAATAAGTAACTTGACCCAGGTAATATCAAACCCATAGATATCATTAGACTGGTCTTTGTACAATTGCAATCTCTGTTCTTTAATTTATTTTCACATAGTATTTTTATCTAATATTGTTTCTTCATTCAATTAGTTTTTAGCCAAATTTTTATACTCTGAAATTGTTTTTATTGTGTCTTGGTGAAAAATCTTATCAACTTTTTCTTTGGGAAGTTTAAGAAAACTTTTGTTAATAAGATAGTCGAAGTAAGTTTGGAGAATATTAACATTGATGATTGGGCAGATTATGGAAGTATCTACAAGCATATCGAGAGTCTTCTGACAGTCAAATACTGTAGAAGTTCTTAAGAAAATTTCTAGATATGTCATTTGGTTATTAAAAATCTTTTCGGTAAACAGAGGAATAATTGGTTCTAATGCATTCTCTTGCTCAATATCTAATTTTAGCAATTCAGATTGCCATTTATCATATGATAAATGTCTAATGTAGTAGCCGAAGCTTTGGATATTAGTAACAATATTGTTCCAAAACAATGGATTAGGATTAACAATATGAAATACTTTTCCCAAAGATTCTCGCTGTCTTGATAAATATAAAATAGCTCTACTAGCATAGTCTATGGGAGTTAAATTGATCCATTGCTCCCAAATAGGTGCAGATCCCATCTGAATCATGCCTTTGATGATTCTGTTTATCAAATCATTAGTTTGAGAAACACCTGTTTGACTATGACCAGACATCATTCCTGGTCTATAAATACATGTAGGAATTCCTCTAGACTGAGCAGCAATTACTAGCTTCTCAGCAACCCATTTAGTTTGGGTATAACCCTGTTTCAGATCGTAAGGATTATCAAGGTGTTCATCCTCTGTAATAATCTTCTTTTCACGAAAAATCAGCGGCTTTAATACATCAATGGTTGAAATGAAGTGGACAGGGGTGGCTTGACCCTGGCTAGCTAACCTAAGAATCTCTTGGGTTCCTAACACATTAGTAGCTCGTAATGTATTGTATGGATAAACCAAATTTACAAGTGCACCAGCATGATAAATTAGATCTAGTTTGTTACCTAATTCTCGGAAGTTTGCGCTAGTTATTCCCAATAAAGGTTGTGATAAATCTCCTAAGATGGGAATTACCTTAGAACTTAACTTACTGCTTCCAAGTTTGTAACGCTCTAGATTAGTTTGAATTTTTTGCCGACCATGCTCAATATTAGAAGCACGAACTAAGCAATAAATATTTGCCTGAGTTTGTTTCAGAAGCTCATCCAGTAAGAAAGCGCCTAAAAACCCTGTAACTCCAGTCAAGAATATATGTTTTGGTTCATTTTTAGATTCAACAAAGGGTAGCTCAGGATAAATTGTTGGATCTAAAATGGACTCTGTATATAAATCTATCTGATTTTCTTCCCCAAAATTAACATCATAATCTAAGTTCTGAGTAGTATTAATCGCTTTAATTAATCCTGCTATGGTTGGTTTTCTAAGAAAGTAGGATAAAGATACTTTTACATGAGTAACCTCTTCTACTTGAGACAGCAGATGAGCTGTAAGCAGAGAATGTCCTCCGAGTTCAAAAAAGTTATCATAAATACCTACTTGTTCTATCCCTAAAATCTGAGACCAAATTTCAGCCAGCTGTTGTTCTATTAGATTTGAAGGCGCAATGTATGCCTCTTTTAACATTGGTCGCTCTTTTTTTGGTTCAGGTAGCGATCGCCGATCAATTTTTCCATTTGTTGTCAGGGGTAGCGTTTCCATCACTACAAATGCTGAAGGAACCATATAGTGAGGTAATTTTTCCTTCAGGTAAGTCCGTAGTTTTAGACCCAATTCGCTTTTCTCGTTGACTTGAAGAGGATTATTAGCATAAGCACTTAATGGTTTTAACTCTAATGATTGCTCTGGCAGGATAGGAATAGCCTTTTGCTCTATTGTTTTTAACTGACTTTGTAGTACAACGTCATAGGTACCTGGTGTATTTAACTCAGACCAAGTTATATGGGCGTTATAGGGTAAATCTTGACTGATATTCCAAAATTCTTCTGGATGAACTCTAGTATATTCATGGATTTGCCAGAGCGCTTCCTTTAGCTGTCCTACAGTTTTTGGTTTATTGCTACTTGCTAGTAGTTCAACTGCTTTCACATCTAAGAATACCCGTGCATTAGGTACATTAATAATCTTGAGAATTTTTGGCTGTTCCTCTTGAAGAAATTTGCAAATTAATGGAATTGATAGTTCTTGTTGTTGCCAATCCCAACATAGAGGCTCTAAAACTTGATATGTATCAGCTTCTACATGAAGGATGGCATCAAAGCGAAACCTAATCAGTTCGTTTTGAGATTGACCTCGCTTGAGAAACGTTTGAACATGACTAATCTGGGGAATCCTCTGCTTCAGAGTAGGAAAGAACTTAGGATGAAGTACTAGTTCTCTTTCATGCAACATTCGCTCTCGAACTATCTGTTGGAGTTGATTGCTAGAAAGAGAAGCAATAGCTTGGCTGAGTTGAACTGCTGTATGAAAAGTTTCGAGTAGCGGTAAACTACGAACATCACCAATGAAAATTTGCCCTCCTGGTTTGATCAACTTGACAACCTTCTCAATAACTTGTACAAGATAATCCACACTAGGAAAGTATTGAATTACAGAGTTAATAATAACGGTATCAAAGCTGCCTGCTTCTAACTCTTCAAGCTCATGGGCTGCACCCTCAGATACTTTTACATGTGACAAATTTGGCTTGCTTTTGCTTAATTGCTGCTCAATGTAATGGATAGCTTGTTTAGAGATATCCGTACCGAAGTAGTGGCTACAATGAGGAGCAATACGAAACAAGAGAAGTCCATTACCACATCCAATCTCCAATACTCGCTGAGGTTTTAAGGAGAGAATGTGCTTAACTGTTGAATTCACATATTCATGCATCTCATCAACTGGTATTGGTAGACCTGTAAAACTATCATTCCAGCTAATAAAATTGAAAGTTGGATCGACATCTTCATAAGGCTGACTATAAGTGGCATCCCATACATTTCTCCATTCCTGAAGTTGTTTAGTATAGAACTGATCCATTGGCCTTAATTGTTCCAAATCACTGTGAGTTTTTGGAACAATATATGCAACCAGGCGTTTGTCTCCAAACTCACCATCTCTAGGAATGACTACAGACTCTCTTATTCCTGGATATTGGTTGATGGCTGCTTCTACTTCTCCTAATTCCACACGGAAGCCACGAATTTTGATTTGGTGATCTATTCGACCAAGGAACTTGAGGTTACCATCGGGCAAATAAACAGCTAAATCTCCGGTTTTGTAGAGCCGTACTTGTGTTTCTTGATTTAAGGAATGAAGAATAAACTTCTCAGATGTTAAATCAGGGCGATTCAGATAACCACGAGCTAACCCAGAACCACTGATATATAATTCACCTGCTACACCCATTGGAACAGGTTTGAGCCGATCACTTTTCCTCCGTGATGGTACTTCTAATAAATAAATTTCTGTATTTGGGAGAGGACGACCAATAGATGGAATTTCGGTTGATCCTTTTTGGATCAAAGCTACTGTGGAATAGGTTGTATCCTCTGTGGGCCCGTAAAGATTGAAGACTTGTTGAATATGCTCTAACTGATAAAGTTGTTGTACCAGAGCATTTTGCAACGGCTCACCTGCCAAGTTAATAGTCTTGACAGAAGAGGGAATACCTTCCATGCGGAGCAATGCTGCGATCGCTGAAGGTACAGTATTGATCAAAGTAACTTCCAATGCTGCTGGTAAGTTAGGTAACTCTAAGGCATCCTGAGCGAGAATTACCTTGCCACCACAGCAAAGAGTGACAAACAATTCAAAAACAGACAAATCGAAGCAAATTGATGTGGAGGCTAACACTCCCTTTAATTGCTCAGGAGTAAAAAATTCTTTGGCCCAATCAATCAGAGCAATTGTATTGCGGTGTTCAATTGCTACACCTTTTGGTATACCTGTAGACCCAGACGTGTAAATTACATAAGCAAGATTGTTAGGTCTGACTTCGCTAATAGGGTTATCTGTTGGCTGTTGAGCTATGTTCTGCCAATCGCTGTTTATATAGACAGTATGTCCCTGATGTTGAGAAACTAATGCCTGTAAATGCTCTTGGGTTAACAGGATAGGAATTTGAGTATCTTCGATGATAAAAGCTAAACGATCTGGGGGATAGGTAGGATCGAGTGGAATATAAGCACCACCTGCTTTGAGTATCCCTAAGAGCGCGACTACCATCTCTAGCGATCGCTCTATACAAACCCCTACTAATGTTTCTGGTTTTACACCTAGAGTTCTCAGGTGATGTGCTAATTGATTGGCTTTTTGATTCAGCTCTCTATATGTTAATTGCTCATTTTGAAAAATGACCGCTACAGCATCAGGGGTTTGTGACACCTGAAATTCCACCAATTGATGAATGGAAATGTTTTTATGATCACTCAGCATGGATTTTTCCATCTAACCAAATGTTGAACTGGAAGTATTCAGAGTACTTAGCAGTACCCTTTTGAAGTCTGTGGCAGTGCATACCCTAATTTTTTCAGTCAATTTATATCTTGACTGTTACTAACAGCTTGGTTTTTAATATTACATAAATAATCTAAGTAATATTATTTACAATATCAATTAGAAGCTATTAGAAAAAAATCTGTAGATATATTTTAATTAGGCTTTTTACTTAATAGCTTGAGTAATGCCACTGGATAAATTGTGAAACTATTTCTGATAGAGTATCTGCCAGCTTTAATCAATTTTTAGGTAAATTTGCGTCCAGATAAAACGTTGTTTGTGAAAAATACTTAAAGCCCTAATGTTGAGATATGAAAATTCTGCTGTCACAAGAGGTTAGGTAGTAATTGCAATCAAACTTTATAAAAAAAATATTGATAAATACAAAGAGTTTATGTAAAAACTGATAATAAGAGGCGGGAAAAATTCCCCCTTATTCACACCGTCTCCCTGGGCAATTAGTTGAGTAATTTTTGTATGGTGTGAGCCAATTTCAGAGAGCCCCGATGATGAGGGAGAAGGTATTTGGCAAAAGTCTTTGAAAATAGCTTTATTCTCAATTTTTACTAATTGAGAATGTTGATTTTAGTGATTTATCAACAATACAGCCATGACCACAACTCTCAGAAGAGGCGAAACCGGTAATCAGTGGGATCGATTCTCGCAATGGATTACTAGCGCTGAAAATCGGCTTTATATCGGCTGGTTTGGTATGTTAATGATTCCCACTTTGTTAACTGCAACCATTTGCTTCATTATTGCCTTCATTGCTGCACCACCGGTTGATATCGATGGTATTCGAGAGCCTGTTTCTGGTTCTTTACTTTACGGTAATAACATCATTACTGGTGCTGTTGTGCCAACATCCAATGCTATTGGTTTGCACTTTTACCCCCTTTGGGAAGCAGCCTCTATGGATGAATGGCTCTACAACGGCGGCCCTTATCAGCTAATTGTTTTGCATTTTCTCATTGGTATTTTCTGCTGGCTCGGTAGGCAATGGGAATTAAGTTTTCGTCTAGGGATGCGTCCCTGGATTTGTGTGGCTTACTCAGCACCCGTAGCTGCGGCGACCTCAGTGTTCTTAATTTATCCCATTGGTCAAGGTAGCTTTTCTGACGGTATGCCTCTAGGTATTAGCGGCACGTTTAACTTTATGCTTGTATTTCAAGCAGAACATAATATTCTGTTCCACCCCTTCCATATGTTTGGGGTAGCAGGTGTTTTCGGTGGTTCTTTATTCTGTGCAATGCATGGTTCTTTGGTGTCTTCCTCGCTAGTTAGGGAGACGACTGAAGTTGAATCGATTAATTATGGATACAGATTTGGTCAAGAACAAGAAACCTATAGCATTGTAGCGGCTCACGGTTATTTTGGACGCTTGATCTGGCAATATGCTAGCTTTAATAACTCTCGTTCGCTGCACTTTTTCTTAGCTGCTTGGCCTGTAGTTTGTATCTGGTTGACAGCTTTGGGTATTAGCACAATGGCATTTAACTTGAATGGATTTAACTTTAACCAATCGGTGCTAGATTCTCAAGGCCGTGTAGTTAGTACATGGGCTGATGTCGTCAATCGTGCCAATTTAGGTATAGAAGTGATGCACGAGCGTAATGCTCATAACTTCCCTCTCGATTTGGCTGCTGATGAATTCATACCTGTGGCTTTCCAGACTCCAGCAATGCATGGTTAATCTGAGGTTAATATAAATTAATAGCGTTCTCGATTGAGAGAGCGCTTTTTTATTGGCATTAAAAATGTATTCACTATCACATAACCTTTTGATAACAAGGTTTTGTGTTCTCTGCGTAGCAGTTGAGAACATGAGATAGCAAAAATATCTGAAGTCGCTGAGTATATTTACGAGCTTGCAATTAGTTAACAGTTAGTAAAATATGACATTTAAGATTTGCAATAGGTTTTTAATAATCAATTCAATATAAGATGTGAAATTTAAATTCTAAAAATCACAATGGCAGACCTTACTCCTAATTCTAGTTTTAGTTTGACTCTGCGCTTGCAGATTCCCAATCGCGTTGGGATGTTGGCTTCAGTTACCCAAGCGATCGCAGCTAGTGGTGGACTACTCGGACAAATTGATTTAATCGAGCAAACCCGCAAAGAGTCTACTCGCGATATTACGGTTGATGCGGCTAGCACTGAACACGCGGAAACTATTGTGCAGGCAGTCAAAGCACTACCACATATTCACTTGCTAAGTGTGTATGACCGCACCTTTAATTTGCATCGTGGCGGTAAAATCAGCATCGCTAGCAGGATTCCTCTCAAGAGTGTTTCTGACTTAGCAATGGCTTACACACCTGGAGTAGGTCGCATTTGTACAGCGATCGCCGAAAATCCAGATGAAGTCTATAACCTCACCATCAAAAAAAATACAGTAGCTATTGTTACCGATGGTAGTGCTGTTTTAGGTTTGGGAAATCTCGGCCCAGCTGCTGCGCTCCCAGTTATGGAAGGGAAAGCGATGCTGTTCAAAGAATTTGCGGGTATTGATGCTTTCCCCATCTGCTTGGCAACTCAAGATACCGATGAGATTGTACGGACAGTCAAAAATCTTGCTCCGGTTTTTGGTGGTGTCAACCTCGAAGATATCGCTGCTCCCCGCTGCTTTGAAATTGAAAGAAGGCTGCGTCAGGAATTAGATATACCTGTTTTTCACGATGACCAGCATGGTACAGCTATTGTCACCTTGGCAGCATTGTTTAATGCTTTGAAGCTGGTAAATAAATCACTAGCAGAAATCCGCATTGTGATTAATGGTGCTGGCGCTGCTGGGGTAGCGATCGCACGTTTACTCCGCAAAGCTGGGGCAGAAAAAATCTGGATGTGCGACTCTAAAGGGATTATCTCTACCAGCCGTACTGATTTGACTGAAGAAAAACGGGAATTTGCAGTTAAAGCCCAAGGTACATTAGCTGGTGCATTGCAAGGCGCTGATGTATTTATTGGCGTAAGCGCACCGGGAGTTTTGACACCAGAAATGGTGCAATCAATGACAAAAGATGCGATCGTGTTTGCAATGGCTAATCCGATTCCCGAAATTCAACCAGAATTAGTCACAAACGATGTAGCTGTAATTGCTACAGGTCGCAGTGATTACCCCAATCAAATCAATAACGTTTTGGCTTTTCCGGGAGTATTTCGCGGTGCATTAGATTGTCAAGCTAAGACAATTACCACCACTATGTATTTAGAAGCTGCACATGCGATCGCATCTTTAGTGAAGCCTTCAGATTTAAATCGGGAACATATTATTCCTTCCGTTTTTGATGAGCGAGTCGCCTCATCTGTAGCGGCGGCTGTACAACAAGCAGCGCGTCAAGAAGGTATTGCTCATAGTTGATACTTTTGTGGGACGGACAATATGTCCGTCCTCACTTCATCAAGATACACACAATAGTGATATCTAAAATCTCTATATTTTGATGTATTGATTTTTGTTGATAATTACGATAGCGCAAATATTATTTTTCATTAACTTGCACTCAACAGCGTATCTCCCAACGAATAAAAACCTTTTTTCTTCCTATCTTCCTGACTTACAGTTTGATTTTTTACCTTTAGCACAAACTTCCCAGCACCCAATCCCCAGTCCCCAGTCCCTAATCCCTAATTTATTGCTGAAAAACTTGAGTAAAACATTACCCTAATGCTACCGTCTACAGGTGAAAAGGATTTGCAGGGATCTCCCATATGAAATGTAGACGAAAACTGGTTTATGGAAAGCATTCACTCATCAGTTTCAGCTTGATATCTGCTTTGCTAGCACCGTATTCAGCAATGATTGCTACACCACCGCGAAACCCAGATAAAACTGTAAATTGTGAAATATTAGTGGTGGGAGGTGGACTTTCGGGTGTCGCTACAGCTTACGAAGGTTTACTTGCAGGTAGAACTGTTTGTTTAACAGAAATTACCGATTGGCTGGGGGGACAAATTTCTGCTCAAGGAACCTCTGCATTAGACGAAAGACCGACTCAAAGAGCACTGAAATTTTATTCTCGCGGTTATTTGGAATTACGCGATCGCATTCAACGCAAGTACGGTAAACTCAATCCTGGTAATTGCTGGGTAAGTGACTCTTGCTTTTTACCCCGTGATGCTCACACCATTTTGACTCAGATGCTCAAAGATGCCGAAAACAAAGGCAAAGGCAAGTTGCAATGGTTTGGCAATACAGTAATTAAAGAATTAGATATTAGTAGTGATGGGAAAATCATCAATAGTGCGATCGCAATTCAACATCAACCTGCAAAAGGCGCACTTCCTCTCAATACTTATCCTTTATCTCAAACTATTGAAGATGCCTATACTTACGGCAATTCATCTCGGTTTACTAAAACAATTATTCGCTTTGTACCTAAAGCCAATCAACAAACATCTCCAAATTGGTATGTTGTAGATGCTAGTGAAACTGGAGAAATCATTGGCCTAGCTGATGTTCCCTACCGATTAGGCATAGATGCTCGTTCTTACTTGGAACCTTCTGCTTCCAGTTCTGAAAACGACCCCTTTTGTCCTCAAGGTTTTACCTACACGTTTGCAATGGAGGCGACTAAGGAAGCACAGCCTCAGACAATGCCTGCATATTATCCTCAATATGCACCTTATTTCAGCTATGAATTGCAACGGTTAGCAAACTTTGATTTAGTTTTTACTTACCGTCGGATTTGGAGTCCTACAAAAGGACAACCAACAAAATTCGGTGGTATTAATTTTACTGCCTCCTCACCTGGGGACATTTCCATGCAAAACTGGACATGGGGTAACGACTATCGCCCAGGAACTGCGGCTGATAACTTAATTTATACTCGTCAGCAATTAGAAAGTACTGGACAGTTGCAGCCTGGTGGCTGGATGGGGGGGCTGAGAACCGAGACCCTACGAAAAGGTGAAGAAAATGCCCTTTCCTATTACTACTGGCTAGTTGCAGGAACGACAGATTCCCAACTAGGAAACGGTGTGAAACAGCCATACCCCAACCATCGTTTATTAACTGGGCTAGATTCCCCAATGGGGACGGTATCTGGTTTGTCCAAATATCCTTATATGCGAGAAGGGAGGCGCATTATTGGCCGTCCTAGCTGGGGACAAGCTTCTGGCTTTGGCATTTGGGAAATTGATATTTCTCGTCGTGACTACAACGACGAATATTACCGTAAGACGCTGCCAGCAGATATGTATAAGCAGCTAAGAGCAGCGCTAGCAGGTTTAGAAGCAACATCCGTAATTTCTGGTCAAATTTCTCCAGATAAAGCCATGCGGCGAACTCGTTCTACTATCTTTCCTGATTCTATCGGTATTGGTCACTATGCTATCGATTTCCATCCCTGTATGACCCAAAGTCCACCAGAAACACCTGGAAATACAGAACGTGCTGGTGAAAGACGCGGCGCAGGTCAAGCTTATCCTTTCCAAATAGCATTACGGGCGATGATTCCCCAAAAAATAGATAATTTAATCGTCGGTGGTAAAAGTATTGGTACCAGCCACATTGCTGCGGCTGCTTATCGCGTCCACTCCTTTGAATGGTCAGCTGGTGCGGCTGCGGGAACAGTTGCAGCTTTCGCCCTCAAAAATGCTGTAGCACCCTACCAACTAGTAGATGAGTTACCCAAACCCGAACCACAATTAGAAGCACTCAAACGTTTATTAGAACAAAATGGCAATCCTACTGCCTTTCCTGACACCTCAATTTTCAATCAAAATTGGGAAGATTGGCGTTAGCTGATTTCATCTATAAGATCCCCTTTCTTCAAAAGTTTGGGGATCTCGAGCCTAATAGCGAATTCGCGGATCGACATAAGCGTTTAAAATATCAATCAAAATACTAGCAGTAACAACGATCGCACCAAAAAATACTAGTACTCCCTGAACTGTAGGATAATCGCGATCGGAAATTGCTTGATACAATCGGTTGGCTAAACCAGGCCAAGAAAATGTAACTTCAGTCAAAATTGCTCCACCTAACAAAGAAGCAAAGGTTAGTCCTAAAACTGTAATGACTGGAATCAAAGCATTTTTCAAAGCATGGGACACTAAAATCTTGTTTTCTGGAATTCCTCTGGCTCTAGCAGCTTCTACATAATCTGCTTGTAGAGTCTGCTTTAAATTGACGCGCACTATCCGTTCAAAAATTCCACTCAACAAAATTCCCAGAGTCAAGCTAGGAAGGGCAATATGGTGTAATGATGTGAAAAATTGGCTGAAGTTTCCAGCAAGTAAGCTATCCAGGGTATATAACCCAGTAATATGAGTAGGAGCCGGAAGATTTGGCGGAAAGCGGTTGGAATTGGGAAACCAACGTAGTTGGACTGAGAAAATTAACTGCAGAATCATTCCCGCCCAAAACATTGGGAGAGCATAAGTAATAATTCCAAATAAACGTCCGCTAGCATCAACAGCTGTTCCAGGACGAGAAGCAGAAAGCGTCCCAACTAAAATTCCCACAATTAAAGCAACTGCCATACTACATACAGCTAACTCTACTGTAGCGGGAAAATATTGCCCGATAATATCCCCAACATTCTGCCCGCGGCTTGTTAAAGAAGTTCCTAAATCAAAGCGCAGTAAGTTTCCTAAATAATTTAAATACTGTAACCACAAAGGTAAATCTAAACCGAGTTGTTTGCGTAATTCCGCTTTGGCACTTTCTGGCGCACGTCCGCCCAAAATTGCATCCGCCGGATCACCTGGTGTGGCTCTGAGTAGGAGAAATACGATAGTGATAATAGTTAATAGCTGGAGTGGTGCTAATAGTAACCGCGAAGCAATGTAATATTGTAGAGCTTTGGATCGAGACATAATTTATTTATTATTTATTTAGTCATTAGCCATTTATCCAACTAAGAACAAATGACTAATGACAAAGGACAACAGACGAAATTACTTTTTAATCGGCTTGTAAACTAAATTTTGGGTGGGGTCAAGTTGAACATTACTGACACCTTTTTGGGCAAATACATAATCTTTGTTTTGCCATAAGGGAACGTAAGGCACATCATTTGCAACTTGTGTTTGAATTTGAGTAAATATTTGCTTACGCGCCTCTGGATTTTGTTCTTTCCGTTGTTGATCGATTAGTTTATTAACGGTTTCGTTGTAATAGAAAGAACCTTGAGTTTGGCTTCCGCCATCTTCGCATCCCTTGGCAACAGAACCTTTTTGACAAGCCAAAAATGGTTGTACGTAATTATCAGGATCTAAAAAGTCTGGATACCAATCCAGTAGTGCAATGGAATACAAACCTTTACCAATTTCTTTAAAGAAGGTAGCACCTTCCACAGTTTTGGCTTCCAGTACTAGTATGCCTTCCATTTTTTGATCGACTAGTGATTTTATTGTCTGTGCTGCCAAACTTCTTGTAGGTGAACTAGCAGGATACCAAACTTCTACTTTTGCTGGATTATCTTTAGAAAAACCAGCAGCCGTTAATAGTTGTTTGGCTTTGTCAACATTAGCATCCCCATATTGATCTTTAAATAAAGGCTGGGAAACATTAAATGTCGTAGGAATCATGCTGTAAAGTGGATCAGCTTGATTAAACAAGACTCGCTGATTTAACAGTGGACGATCAATTAAAGATGCGATCGCTTGTCTGACTTCTGGTTTATCTAAAGGTTTCTGATTCCGGTTCAGCACCATATAGCTGACTACACTACCTTGGGCGGTAATCGCTTGCCAATCTCCTTTTTTTGCACCTTCTTCCAAGCTGCGAATTTGATCGGGTTGCAAAGAAAGATAAGCGACATCTACAGCACCTGTACGGAAAGCATTAAATAAATTCACCGGGCTAGTCTGAATTTGAACGTTAACGCCCTGATTCGCAGGTTTTTCACCCCAATACTTATCAAATACATCCAAACGCAGCGAATCAGTACCATAGGCTGCTAATTTGTAAGGGCCAGTTCCCACAAAGGTCTCTGGCTTAAATTTCCCTGCGCCCAACTCATAAGCTTTTGGCGAAACTGGACAAACTCCAGAGAATGCTAGTAGAGAGGGAAATGCTGCAAAAGGTTTTTTCAGCTTGATAGTTAACTCAGACTCACCAGTAGCTTTGACTGAATCTACTGTATCAGCTAGTAAGAAGGAAGGTTTACCCTTATTCTCAATAAAACGTTTAATACTAAAAGCCATCGCTTCCGCATTAAAGGGAGTTCCATCGTGAAAAACTACTCCCTGGCGTAAAGGAATGGTGTAAGTTAAACCATCTGCACTGACTTTGGGTAATGCTGTCGCCAGTTGAGGCTTAATTTCTGTACTACCAGGCTCATAAGTATAGAGGCGATCGCTCATATTAAACACTAAACCCAATGATGCCAACTCGTAAGCATCTGCCGGATCTAGAGTTCTTGGCTTGGATGTCGTCCCAATAGTAATGCGTCCATCCCCTGTTGTAGAGTTCGGAGAACTAGTAGAAGTAGTTGAAGTAGTTGTCTGTTGGCGAGGACTACAGCTCACAACCAATAGTAAACATAGACAAAATAAAGAGAGGAATTGTGTCATCCTGCTCCATCGTCTGACTGGTAAGACAAACCTGGTCATAGAAATATCAAGTATTGAGAACAATGGTGAGTCATTTTACTATAGGTTGGCGAATAGCCCACATCAAATAGCAAAGTTTATTGCCAAATTCCGGCAAAATTACATACTTACAGATTAAATTCTTATATCTTGCAAAAATTCATACTTATTAAAATATTGCAACATTAACTCATTTTAGTCGCAAATTTTATGAGTACTTAGTACTGCTACGTAGAATTGAAAATTAAAAACCAAAATTCTATTTAGCTAGACAGCGTCAGGATTTCATCTATTTTACAGAGGTGTTTTATTGACACTGTAATGTACTAAATGGTTAAGCTGCTGAAGCTCTAAATCAAACATTTTTCATTTGCTGTCTAGTTTGATTAATAAATATTAGATAAATATCAATATATATACATCAGCCATTGAAAAGATTGCGATATCGTAAACAGCAGATTGAGACTCTAATAGTAGGACTAAGAACGTGAAGTATTTCTTTTTATCTGAAGGTTGGGCTGTTTCTAGAGTATGGGCATCTGATGGACTTTGGCAGATTACTGCATGGCGACGACAACCTGATATTCAGCAATTGAATATTTGTCTTATAGAAAATAACGAATTGTTGTGGCTTTATCGAGTTGAAGATGCCATTTTAACTGTAGAAGTGAAACCTACAACACCAGTTCCAGTTCAAAATACCATTGGTCAAGTAGTACTGAAGCGTCTAATGACAGCTGAACAGGTAATCGAACGTTTGGGTACAGCACAAGCCAAGTGTCAGCTGCAGAACATGCAATCAGTTACATAGTAGCGATTGGCAATAGGGGATTGGGGCTAAGAGGAGTAGCGGCTGGGCATGAAATTAGAAGAATTCCCTTGCCATTCTCATATTCCTCATCCCCCAAAGAATACGCAAATTAAATCTGTGACAGGCAGTTGTAGCAAAATTTCTTGCAGATGCTACGCGATCGCATCTATTTACACGCTTGCAAACCGTACCATCAATAGTTACACTTTTTAAAATATTCTCATTTTTGCTTGGCAATTGCCTAGCACGCCTGACTACCTAAATGCCTGAGAAGTACTTAACTAGTTCTACAAGAACAAGCCAAAGTTTTCGCAAGCCAACTTTTAGGTAAGTCTAGTAAATAGCGATCGTTATCCTGGGTAAGGACCGTTATGCGTGTCAGCATTGCCAGAATACCCACCCTGTCTCATTGATTAAGACTCAGCGGTGGTAAGCAAGGCCCTGGCAATAACAAAAAAACTGAGAGAAGTCACCGCAGGGACTTCTACCATGTATTACTTTTGTAAGAAAATTGCTTTGTAAACTAACTCATCGAGGAGGAGCGTAGTCGATGGGACTACCCTGGTACCGAGTACATACAGTCGTTCTGAATGATCCAGGACGGCTGATTTCTGTACACTTGATGCACACAGCTCTAGTAGCAGGCTGGGCTGGTTCGATGGCACTCTACGAACTAGCTATTTACAACCCTAGCGATCCAGTTCTCAACCCTATGTGGCGTCAAGGGATGTTCGTGTTACCCTTCATGGCACGTTTGGGTGTAACTCAATCTTGGGGTGGTTGGAGCGTTACTGGCGCGCCAGCAACCGATCCTGGTTTCTGGTCTTTTGAAGGCGTTGCTGCTGCTCACATCATTCTTTCTGGTTTGTTGTTTTTAGCCGCAGTCTGGCACTGGGTTTACTGGGATTTGGAACTCTTTAGAGATCCTCGTACAGGTGAACCAGCTCTAGACTTGCCCAAGATGTTTGGTATTCACCTATTCTTATCTGGTCTACTCTGTTTCGGCTTCGGTGCTTTTCACCTCACTGGGCTATATGGCCCAGGAATGTGGGTTTCCGATGCCTTTGGAGTCACAGGTAGCGTCCAACCAGTAGCACCTGAATGGGGGCCAGATGGGTTTAACCCCTTTAACCCTGGTGGTGTTGTTGCTCACCACATAGCTGCTGGTATCGTCGGCATTATTGCAGGCTTATTCCACCTCACAGTCAGACCACCCGAACGGCTTTATAAAGCTTTGCGGATGGGTAATATTGAAACCGTACTGTCCAGCAGTATTGCTGCGGTCTTCTTTTGTGCCTTCGTGGTTGCTGGTACTATGTGGTACGGTAACGCGACCACTCCTATTGAACTATTTGGGCCTACTCGTTACCAATGGGATCAAGGTTACTTCCGTCAAGAAATTCAGCGCCGCGTACAAAGCGATCTAGCTCAAGGTGCGACACTTACAGAAGCCTGGTCAAAAATTCCTGAAAAATTGGCTTTCTACGATTACGTCGGCAATAGCCCTGCCAAAGGCGGTTTATTCCGTACAGGTCAAATGAACAAGGGTGATGGTATTGCCCAATCTTGGCAAGGTCATGCAGTATTCAAAGATTCTGAAGGTAGAGAATTGACTGTACGTCGTCTGCCTAACTTCTTTGAAACTTTCCCAGTAATCTTGACCGACGCAGATGGTGTTGTTCGTGCTGATATTCCTTTCCGTCGGGCAGAATCCAAATATAGCTTTGAACAATCTGGTGTAACTGTTAGCTTCTATGGTGGAAATCTAAATGGACAAACCATCAAAGATCCCGCTGAAGTGAAGAAATACGCCCGTAAAGCTCAAGGCGGTGAAATATTTGAATTTGACCGGGAAACCTTGAACTCTGATGGGGTATTCCGTACTAGCCCCAGAGGTTGGTTTACCTTTGGACACGCTGTATTTGCTCTCTTATTCTTCTTTGGTCACCTTTGGCATGGCGCTCGTACAATCTACCGCGACGTATTTGCTGGTGTAGAAGCGGATCTAGAAGAGCAAGTGGAATGGGGTCTATTCCAAAAAGTGGGTGACAAGACAACCCGCCGTAAGGAAGCTCTTTAAGATTTAGAGACTAGGGACTTGGGATGAGGGTCTAGAAGCTCCAGAAAAGTTTTCTCAGATACCCAAATACTAATTCCCAGTCCCCAACACCTCATAACCTGGCTTGTTACAATATTATTACTGGCTGGATAGGCAGGAACTTGTAATATGGAAAGCGTTGCGTACATCTTAATTTTCACCCTGTGTATAGGAGTTCTCTTCTTTGCGATCGCATTTCGCGAACCCCCTCGCATTGCGAAAAAAGATGATTAGATTACTATTACCAGGATTTTAAGGTTATCTAAACCTATTTATCCGCTGCTATCTCTTGGGTAACAGCGGATATTTACGTATAATCACTCTTAAAATAATTTAATAGACAAAAATTACACCCTACGCTATCACTAGCGCTGAACTATCGATCATCATGATGTCAATAAGAAGGTAAGACTTTAGTGTAAGCTAGAGGCTGGGTAAGATACTTTAATTATGAGTAGTTTGATTGCAAATTATAAATATTAGGGTTGAAACCTTTGGCGCTAAACATCAACTTTTCATAAAAGGCTTGTCACCAGATATTATGATATAATCTTCTATCTGGAAGTTGATATGTGTTGTTACTAGCTTTTCTGCGCTAGGATAAAAAAAGTTTAGGCTAGTATGATATAGCTTGCCTAGAAATTGCACTCGCGACAAAAAATTTACGGAGACTAGAACCAGGAACAAATTAGCATGGTCAATCAGAATTTAACCGCTACAGAAATTGGATTTACTCACGAAGATTTCGCTGCTCTACTTGATAAGTACGATTATCACTTTAGCCCTGGCGATATTGTACCAGGAACAGTTTTCAGTATAGAGCCGCGCGGCGCTCTGATTGACATAGGTGCGAAAACAGCAGCATACATACCTATACAAGAAATGTCTATTAACCGGGTAGATAGCCCGGAAGAAGTGTTACAGTCTAACGAAACTCGGGAATTTTTTATTCTTACTGACGAAAACGAAGATGGTCAGTTGACCCTTTCAATCCGTCGTATTGAATATATGCGGGCTTGGGAACGCGTGCGGCAGCTACAAGCTGAAGATGCTACTGTACGCTCTGGTGTGTTTGCTACTAACCGTGGTGGCGCATTAGTGCGGATTGAGGGATTGCGTGGCTTTATTCCCGGTTCCCACATCAGCACTCGCAAACCTAAAGAAGAACTGGTAGGTGAAGAACTACCATTGAAATTCTTGGAAGTAGATGAAGAACGTAACCGCTTAGTGCTATCTCATCGTCGAGCGCTAGTTGAGCGGAAGATGAACCGCCTCGAAGTTGGTGAAGTTGTGATCGGTACAGTACGCGGTATTAAACCCTACGGTGCGTTCATTGATATCGGTGGTGTTAGTGGTCTGTTGCACATCTCCGAAATTTCCCACGAGCATATTGATACACCCCACAGTGTTTTCAACGTCAATGATGAAGTTAAAGTTATGATTATTGACTTGGATGCAGAAAGAGGTCGGATTTCCTTATCAACCAAACAACTGGAACCTGAACCTGGCGATATGATTAAAAATCGTGATTTGGTTTATGATAAGGCCGAAGAAATGGCAGCTAAGTATCGAGAACAGTTGCTAGCAAAACAGCAAGGAATTACTTCTGTAGCTGTTGATGCTCTAGTTGAAGAAGAAATTCCAGCAGCTATTGAAGAAGAAATTCCAGCAGCTATTGAAGAAGAAATTCCAGCAGCTATTGAAGAATAAAAAACTGCTATTTTTCTTTAAATAAAAGCATTAAATTTAAAAAAAGGGGGATTCTCCCTCTTTTTTTATGCTCATAAAATTCCTATGAGGTGAAAGATTTTGGCAACTATTAAATGTAGAAATATCACATTTACAAATATCAAAGCAGTGATATTTGACAAAAACGGTACCTTAGAAGACTCAGAAGCTTATTTGCGATCGCTTTCCCAAAGAACAGCACGCTTAATAGACGCACAAATCCCCGGTATTGGGGAACCCCTATTGATGGCATTTGGCGTTAATAATAATAACCTTGACCCAGCAGGTATAATGGCAGTCGCAAGTCGCCGCGAAACAGAAATTGCAGCAGCAGCATATATTGCTGAAACTGGTAGGGGATGGTTTGAGTCTTTAAAAATTGCCCGTCACGCTTTGGATGAAGCAGACAAATATATTGGTCAAACCCCTTCACCACTATTTGTGGGTAGCTTAGAGGTGATTAAATCTCTTTCACAAACAGGAATAAAACTCGGTATTCTCTCGGCTGCAAAAACTCAAGAAGTGCAAATGTTTGTAGCACATCATCAGCTAGGGAGCTATTTACAGTTAGAAATGGGAGTAGATGAAGGGCCTAGTAAACCAGATCCCATATTATTTCTACAAGCTTGCCAAGCTTTGGGTATAGAACCCAGCGCCACACTCATGGTAGGTGATTCTGTTGGTGATATGCAAATGGCACGCAATGCTAAAGCTGCAGGCTGTGTTGGCATCACTTGGATTAATAAAACAGATCATGTCCGAGGTGCAGATGTCGTTATTAATCAACTTGATGAAATTCAAATTTTAGAGCCTTAAATATTAGCTAAAGTCAAAATTTTTTATTATCAGATGCTAATGAATATATCAAAATAAAAATCATGCGATCCGTTAATGCAAATCATATGCTCGTTAGGTCAAGTATCAAACTATGACAGCTTATCAACTGGACTTTAGACTAAATAGGGTTGGCGGGGAAAATAACACTGAGAGAAAAATAGTCAAAAAAAGGACATAGCTGAACAGGAGAAAAATCCGCGAACAAAAAAAGCGGTCAGCGATGTTGAACTAACCGCAAATTGGTCAATGCTGATAAAAGGAAAAAAATTAACAGCTTGACCATGACATTAGAAAAGCTTAAACAATTTCGCACAGGTGTGTACACTATCCTGGGTAAAGCCAAAGATGCCTTATTCGACTTGATGGATGCAGTGTTAGTAACACGTAGTATTAATTCATTTGCAGAACTATCAGTGTCTCCCGTGTTTCGCAGGCAATGGTCGAGTGTATACGAGGCAATACAAGACGGAAATCCGCCCCGAACCGAACTGATGAAGTTGTATATAAAACAACTCAATCCCACAGAAAAAATCATCTTAGCAGGAGACCATACAGCTTGGGCAAGATTACATGCCCCAACATTGAAAGACCGAACCTATGAGCATCAAGTTCAACCCATGTCAGGGGCAAAACCCGTAACCTTGGGACAAGGCTACAGCACCATTGCAGTTGTGCCGGAAACAGAGGGCAGTTGGGCATTACCCCTATTACATGAACGCATCACCAGTTTTGAGAACCCAATTCAAAAAGCTGCCGCACAACTAAAACTAGTATGCTCAAACCTGCCAACAAGCCCCATTAGCTTGTGGGATGCAGAATACGGGTGTGCTAGTTTCGTGAAACAAACAAGCGATATTGCCGCAGACAAATTAATGCGTTTGCGCTCCAATCGACTGCTGTATGGTGCGCCCCCACCTTATGGCGGCACTGGTCGTCCCCGTATCCACGGTGATAAATTTAAACTCAACGATTCGTCTACATGGTGGACACCTGACCAAATCATTGAAGTCAACGACCCAAAAATGGGGCGTTTATCTATCCGCTTATGGTGTAATCTTCATTTTCAACAGTCCAAAGATCATTCCATGAATTTGATTCAAATTCAGCGCTTAGATGAATTTGGTGTGCCAAAAAACAAGGCTTTATGGTTGGTGTGGGTGGGACTATCTATGCCTGCTTTATCCTCATTCTGGCAGCTTTACTGCCGTCGATTTGCCATTGACCACTGGTATCGTTTTGCCAAAGGGCGCTTGCATTGGACTCTGCCGCAATTGAGTACCCCAGAACAGTGTCAGCGGTGGAGTGACCTTTTACCCCTGATGACTTGGCAACTTTGGCTTGCACATGGGATTGTACATGACAATCCTTTACCTTGGCAGAAAAAACAGTCCAGATTGTCCCCTGGACGGGTCGCTCAAGCAATGGCAGCAGTTTTCGCCGCCATTGGTACACCGTCTGTTTCACCCAAACCCCGTGGAAAGTCTCAAGGCTGGCCTGCTGGCAAAGTTCGCCTGCGTAGAATTCGTTATCCTACAGTTAAAAAAAGTACTGCCAAGCCGAAAAAAGAACAACCACAGTCCGCTTGACATTGAGTTTTTTTGCTTTGAGATGTGTAACTTGTCAACTCACTGCTGCTGGGTCATTTTGTCATGCTTTAGTCTAAACTCCAGTATCAAGCATATTTAGAAAACACTTTGTACGGATGGCTCTGCTTTTAGCACATTAGAGCAATTTAAAAAAGCTGGCGTTGCATATTTGCATCTGTGGGATAAATTCAAAATTTTGGGTAAAGCCAAAAGTCGATTGTTTGTGCCTTGGCGTAAGACAAAAATCATCCCATCATTCAGGAACGCTCTAAATTCTTTGTCTAAGGCCTGCTGTCATTTTCCGAAACATACATTCTCTAGTGCAACAGATGGTAATGAGTAGAGGTGAGTTGAAGCGTAACAGGGGGATTCGCATGAGATAAATACTCAGCCATAGTTCAGGCTGACTCAGATATTAAAGAAGAAAAAACGCCAAAAGGCTTAACCCATAGAGGTTTACTGTCGTAGTGCAGCAATGGTAGAGAGTGGGTTGGAAAAAAAGTTGACAAAAGGGTTGACGAAACAGAAAAAGAGTTGTTAATGTAGATAAGTGCTAAGGCGGAAAGATGCCAAAGCAACCGAACCGAGAAAAACAAATACTTTGAAAGCTTCAGAAACAATCCTCGTCAATTAAGATTGTTGGGTTAAGACCCAAAGAAATCTGAAAAAAGAAATATAGGATTCCGAGACATAAAGTCATCGGAGCCACAAGCTCGAAATCAAAATGGAGAGTTTGATCCTGGCTCAGGATGAACGCTGGCGGTATGCTTAACACATGCAAGTCGAACGGTCTCTTCGGAGATAGTGGCGGACGGGTGAGTAACGCGTGAGAATCTAGCTTCAGGTCGGGGACAACCACTGGAAACGGTGGCTAATACCGGATGTGCCGAAAGGTGAAAGATTTATTGCCTGAAGATGAGCTCGCGTCTGATTAGCTAGTAGGTGTGGTAAGAGCGCACCTAGGCGACGATCAGTAGCTGGTCTGAGAGGATGATCAGCCACACTGGGACTGAGACACGGCCCAGACTCCTACGGGAGGCAGCAGTGGGGAATTTTCCGCAATGGGCGAAAGCCTGACGGAGCAATACCGCGTGAGGGAGGAAGGCTCTTGGGTTGTAAACCTCTTTTCTCAGGGAAGAAAAAAATGACGGTACCTGAGGAATAAGCATCGGCTAACTCCGTGCCAGCAGCCGCGGTAATACGGAGGATGCAAGCGTTATCCGGAATGATTGGGCGTAAAGCGTCCGCAGGTGGCTATGTAAGTCTGCTGTTAAAGAGTGAGGCTCAACCTCATAAGAGCAGTGGAAACTACATAGCTAGAGTGCGTTCGGGGCAGAGGGAATTCCTGGTGTAGCGGTGAAATGCGTAGAGATCAGGAAGAACACCGGTGGCGAAAGCGCTCTGCTAGGCCGCAACTGACACTGAGGGACGAAAGCTAGGGGAGCGAATGGGATTAGATACCCCAGTAGTCCTAGCCGTAAACGATGGATACTAGGCGTGGCTTGTATCGACCCGAGCCGTGCCGGAGCTAACGCGTTAAGTATCCCGCCTGGGGAGTACGCACGCAAGTGTGAAACTCAAAGGAATTGACGGGGGCCCGCACAAGCGGTGGAGTATGTGGTTTAATTCGATGCAACGCGAAGAACCTTACCAAGACTTGACATGTCGCGAACCCTCTGGAAAGGGAGGGGTGCCTTCGGGAGCGCGAACACAGGTGGTGCATGGCTGTCGTCAGCTCGTGTCGTGAGATGTTGGGTTAAGTCCCGCAACGAGCGCAACCCTCGTTTTTAGTTGCCAGCATTAAGTTGGGCACTCTAGAGAGACTGCCGGTGACAAACCGGAGGAAGGTGGGGATGACGTCAAGTCAGCATGCCCCTTACGTCTTGGGCTACACACGTACTACAATGCTACGGACAAAGGGCAGCGAGCTAGCGATAGCAAGCAAATCTCATAAACCGTGGCTCAGTTCAGATCGCAGGCTGCAACTCGCCTGCGTGAAGGAGGAATCGCTAGTAATTGCAGGTCAGCATACTGCAGTGAATTCGTTCCCGGGCCTTGTACACACCGCCCGTCACACCATGGAAGCTGGCAACGCCCGAAGTCATTACTCCAACCATTCGTGGGGGAGGATGCCGAAGGCAGTGCTGGTGACTGGGGTGAAGTCGTAACAAGGTAGCCGTACCGGAAGGTGTGGCTGGATCACCTCCTTTTAGGGAGACCTACCCAACTTTGAAATCGAAAGCAAACAGTGAATAGAGACAAAGATGGTCTACTCTAGGTCGGTCGAGATTGATGAAGAACTTTCAAAGTATTGTGTGTTCGGTAAATAAAAATGATTGCAAACATCAAAAGGTAAAATCAGCAATTGACTCTTTGTTTAAATAGTCAAACTGCTGGAATAATTCCAGCCAGAACCTTGAAAACTGCATAGTAACGCGATAGAAAGCAGGCAGACACAGGCACGAATAGTGTTGGTGAATGCAAGTTGGAAAACCAATGGAATAGTGGTCAAGCTAATAAGGGCTGATGGTGGATACCTAGGCACACAGAGGCGAAGAAGGACGTGGTTACCGACGAAATGCTCCGGGGAGTTGGAAGCAGACTGTGAGCCGGAGATATCCGAATGGGGGAACCCTAAATACTACCTGCTGAATATATAGGCAGGAAAGAGCCAACCCAGCGAATTGAAACATCTTAGTAGCTGGAGGAAGAGAAATCAAATTAGAGATTCCCTAAGTAGTGGTGAGCGAAAGGGGAAGAGCCTAAACCAGAGGGTTTACCTTCTGGGGTAGTGGGACAGCGAGAACGAATCTAGCGGTTAGACGAAGCAGCTAAATACTGCACCAAAGAAGGTGAAAGTCCTGTAGTCAAAAACTCAAGGATAGGAGCTGAATCCCGAGTAGCATGGGGCACGAGGAATCCCATGTGAATCAGCGAGGACCACCTCGTAAGGCTAAATACTACTGTGTGACCGATAGTGAACCAGTACCGCGAGGGAAAGGTGAAAAGAACCCCGGAAGGGGAGTGAAATAGAACATGAAACCATCAGCTTACAAGCAGTGGGAGTCCGATTAAACGGATGACCGCGTGCCTGTTGAAGAATGAGCCGGCGACTTATAGGCACTGGTAGGTTAAAGCGAGAATGCTGGAGCCAAAGCGAAAGCGAGTCTGAAGAGGGCGATAATCAGTGTTTATAGACCCGAACCCTGGTGATCTAACCATGTCCAGGATGAAGCTTGGGTAACACCAAGTGGAGGTCCGAACCGACCGATGTTGAAAAATCGGCGGATGAGGTGTGGTTAGGGGTGAAATGCCAATCGAACCAGGAGCTAGCTGGTTCTCCCCGAAATGTGTTTAGGCGCAGCGGTAATGATTATATTTGGGGGGTAAAGCACTGTTTCGGTGCGGGCTGGGAGACCGGTACC
>NZ_CAWNJS010000001.1:5842978-6122978 GCF_963874875.1 Tolypothrix tenuis PCC 7101 | reverse complement strand
GTGTTCCAAGGCGAGGAATCTTTAATTGCACCGATTTACTTAAAGCCAACTTTGTTTTTTAGCATACATAATACTGCCAAGCACAATACATACCATCACACAAATCACCATAGGATAAGCCAAAGGGTGTTCTAATTCAGGCATATGTTTGAAGTTCATGCCATAAAATCCAGTAATGAAAGTGAGAGGTAAAAATACTGTAGAAAGGATAGTCAAGCGATTAATTCGTTCACTCGTTTTGCTAGCAGTATTATCTCGTTGAATTTCGAGTAATTCTGACATCCATATTCTTAAAGCTTGGTATTCTTGCCATAGTTTATCGACTTGATGGGCTAATTCTTGATGAAACAGTTCTTTAACTGGCGGACTTAACCATTGAAAATCTTCATAATCTATCATAGCTAGTAAAGACTTGATGCTTTGAAAATTACGCCTGCCGCAGCGAGTAGATTGCCTCATTGTGGCAATTTTTTGGTAGGTAGATTCATCACCAGAATTATCCAGAACTGCATCTTCTAAATCATCCAGTTGTCTAGAAATATAGTCAAATACAGTATAGTAATTATTTAATATATCTCTATAAATAAGATATATGAGATAATCTACATTCTGATTTTGGAGATTGATAATTCCCTTTTGTATATTATTGGTTAGAATAGTTAAAATTCTGATTTCAGTAGTTTCAAATGTGAGGATAAAATTACTGCCTACCACAATACTGCCACGCACTATCTCAAACTCGCGATTTTTTATTTGATTAGTCATAATTTCATAGTTATCAAATAAACAATCCTCTATGTCTTCATCAATCCCTAGAGGAAAGTGATTAAAAACCATATCAACGCGAGATGGCAGAAGTCCGAAGTGGTTGATAATTTTAGCAATAGCAGTGCGATCGCGGAAGCGAATACAACGCAACCAGATATTTTCAAAGCTACTAATCCTTTCCAGTATCGAGTTGACATCGTTACTGGTGAATAGTTCCAGATGATTCTGGGAAAAGCGGAGCAGAATTAGCATATCGCAATCCTAATTGAGCCGTGAACAACACGGTTACTGGCAATCATACCTTGAGAGACGAACTGTCCGATCGTTGCCAGTAATACAAACTGCTGCAAGCAAAAGCTGTTTGAACTTTGTATGCAAGTATACATCGCTCAATAGGAATAGCGATCGCATCTTCTTTGCTGGATAGATAAAGCAAGCGAACAGAGGAGGAAATTTGCAGAAAGCTCTTCTTTAGAACCTCCGCTTTGCTTCCCCCTCTGCTCAATATTGGTGTAAGTTAAAAATGCTGAATCCTTAGTCAAAAATATTATTTAACGTCTAGTCCTTATTCTCTAAGCCTTTTCCATCCGGTTACTCAGTTCATAGTGGTTACTTATTCTCAACCCTAGTCCATTGGATCTGAGGAGATTCAACTGCAGCATTACTAGATACTGGAAGGATCACGTCGTTTTTCTTAGGTACTTGAACTCTGGTTCCAGGTGTCAGCACCTTACCATTGACAATGCTGTTTCCTCCGAGGGTTGTTCCTCTTGTGGTGTAACCTGTTGCTAGAGCAGGCAAAATGGTATTCCCTTGTTTGTTGACAACTTCTTTGACAACCATCAACTCAGCAGGAGAAACCTCGCGAGCTTTACCAACCAAAGGCTGGGATAAGTCGCTATCTACTACACCAATCAGGCGGTTTTGGTAAGTGAAGGCAAAACCAAGCTGTTGCACTGAAGCCAGAGCCATTCCTTTTTCCTGTGCAATCCTTTTTACTTCTTCCTCAAGGTTGAAGTTCTTGTCTTGTTCCTCAGCTTGGAGCAAGTTGCGAATCTCTTCAAATGCTTTTTGTGGTTCGCGATCGGCTGCAAGTTTTTCGGCTTTGTCAAAAGTTTGAGGAGATATAGAATTTCTTACCAAGAGGATCTTGTCAGGTGTACTCTCTACCTCAACAGCACTAACAACTAACTTTTCCTCAACCTGGGATTTCTCCCCTACCCAACGTTCAGATTGGAGGCGATATGCTTCAGGATTTGCATTAGGAGGAGTTAGCCCAGCCTTCCTTACCTCTTGAGCAGTGGGATTAGCTCCGATGAGAGTTACAAGGTATTTAGTAACTTTTACGACGTTAGAAGAGGCGCTAGCTTGTTTAATACCACAAGGAGTTCCTACAAAGTCAAAGTTAACAACCCCTCTTACACCCCATTCTGAGTATTGGTTAGATCCAACGGTATAGTCTCCAACTAGGGCGGCTCCAGATGTACAAGATAGAGCTACAGACATACCGCCAGAAATTCTTGCGGCTTGACCTTGTGCTGTCTTTGCAAAAGAGTACAACCTTTGAGCTGCTTCTGCTTGAGCAAATACAGATACTTTTTCTCCCACAGGGCGCTGCACTCCTCCAATGATTCCTACGTTGCCAAAGGCAGTTTGAGAAACCTCATCTCCACCAGTATTTCCAACACCAACGACGTTGCTATAAACTCCGACATAGCTGTTGTGACGAAGAGAAGCACCTGGTGCATTCAATACAACTCCAGCAGTTACACCTCCTGCTCCAATTGCATCTGATGGAGCCGCAGGATTGTATGTAGCTTGTCCAAAGAGGAATGTATTTTTAGCCAAACGATGGCTAACAGTGCCTTCAATTCCAGCTGTGGGGAAGGTACCACCGCCTGCAAACACGGAACCAGAAATGTCTGTATGACCAACTTTTACCCTTCTCGCACCAGCAAGTGGCATAGAAGAGATAGGAACAAGGTTTCCAACTACTTTGCTTTTCTTTTTAGGTTCTGGTTGAGAATCACCATTGGGTTGGACATTAGGTTGGGTGCTGGGACTAGATTGAGGGTTTGGTTGGGGTTGAGAATTGGCATTACCTGGTGGATTGTTTTGAGGATTGGAATTTGGTTGCGGATTATTGGGATTGGGTTGTGGATTTCCTTCAGGGTTCGGTTGTGGATTGGGGTTTGGTTGCGGATTAGGATTGGGTTGCGGGTTTGCTTCAGGGTTCGGTTGGGGATTATTGGGATTTGGTTGTGGATTAGGATTGGGTTGCGGATTTGATTCGGGGTTCGGTTGGGGATTGGGATTTGGCTGGGGGTTAGGATTGGGTTGCGGATTTGATTCGGGGTTCGGTTGTGGGTTGGGGTTTGGCTGGGGGTTAGGGTTAGGTTGTGGGTTTGGTTTGGGATGTGATTCAGGATTAGGTTGCGGCTTGGGTTTTGGATGTGATTCGGGATTAGGTTGCGGCTTGGGTTGGGGATTAGGTTTGGGGTGTGCTTCAGGATTGGGTTGCGGTTTGGGTTGGGGATTAGGTTTGGGATGTGCTTCGGGATTAGGTTGCGGCTTATGTTGGGGATTTGGTTTTGGCAAACAAGGTTCTCCGGCGAATGCAGATTGCGTCACCAAGAGCAACAACAGATGAGATAGTGCAACAGAAACTCTATGAATCATTGATTTCCTCCTCACGTGTAATAGATTTCAAACTCTCCATTCCCAAGGATCAGAGAGTACATAGGTAGCGGAAACAATCGCACAACTGATGCTGATTGCCCATCATGAAAGAAATATAGATAGTAAAAAATCTCAAGACAGCAAACTATAGGCAAGCTATCTCTCGCCAATGGCAATATATGCATAGATGATGCATCCCAGAATTATAAAGTTGGAAAAATCCTAGTTTGTCTCAGTCAACTAGTCCTAAATATGCCAAAACTTAATAGGGAACTTAATTGAAGATATACAAGCAATCTTTACCAATTCCGTAAAGTTTGTGCTAGATATTTCTCAAAAAACCTCTTTATGAGTTGATGTGCAAGATAAATTATTTTGATAGGGTATCTTTTCTATTCCATCTCAAGGTTGATACCTGTATTCAAAATAAGCATCTCTGCCAAAGAACCAAGCAATATTTTAATTAGCTCTAAGAATGCGTTGACATTTATAGCAAATTCAGCACATTCTTTTAAGAGAATGCAAGTTTTAAGATATTGACTGATGATCAAAAGAAAAAATTGATTGCAGGCAGATGATTACTCAGCCTTAGCAATTTCAAAGATTGAATCCTGTAAACATCAAAGCTGCAATTTTGCAGTTACAATTCCACCAATTGTCATATTTGCCTCACAATATTTAGATGCATTTAACCCAATTCGTCTTTAGAGACTCGAAATCATCAGATAACTTTTTGTACCTGATGATTTAGTTCTTTACCCTAACTCAAAAAAACCTATAGAAGCTGGAAATCCAAAATAATTAGCATTTTTAATTAATTACAGACAAAATCGTCTATAAGTCTCGCACAGTAGGAGCTTTAGCAGAGAAATGTTATTTTTGATATCTTGCTAGAAAATAAACGCTTAAATGCTTTTTGTATAAGCATTTAAGAGGTTGAATATTGATTTTTCAGCCTTGCAGAAATTTAAGCCAGTTAAATACTGTAAGTCTTGCGTATTTTGTTGGATGCACTCAGATAGAAGATTCATCTCTTTTAGTAGAAATGCTGTATAAATATCCTTTTACCATATATCAACTAGTTTTTGGATAAATTAAACACATATTCATCTGGCATACACGGGGTTGACACAACAATGCATATATGCATTAAAATACTGAATTGGAAATATGAAGTTACCTTTATGAGACTTTATCCATTCTTAAAAGATATTTTCACCGCTAAAATTCACTGCTTTGGAGCCGTGGTGATGGTTTATGTAATTAAGTAAAAATAATTACATGATTAATTTCTGGTAGATTCCTAACTAATTTGTCAATATCTTTTACTCAACCTCATCTAAGCCCGACTTTTTGAAAAATTCGGGGATCTAAATCTCGCTAAAGTAACAGATGAGCCGGGCACGGCATCTACAATTTTTTGGTAGATTCAATTATCTTACTGGTGCCGTGCCCCTACATAGAATTAATCTGTCACAGACATTATTTGAATAAGTAACCTATTAAAAATTAATTTGAGTTCATGCATTGCAAATCTTGCCCAAAGATATTAAGCCCAAGATAATTGGTTAAATCTCATCTGAGATTACTCGCGTAAGAATTTAGTTTAAATTACCTCTTTCCAATAGCCGGAGTAGCATTTGCCAATAACATGAAAATCCAAGGATTGATACAGCCTAATTGCCTCAATATTATCTTCATCTACCCACAACCTGACTCTTGGGTATATGTGCAATAATTCCTCAATTAAAAATGCTAATAACTTTCGGGCAAATCCATGTCTGCGGAATTTTGCGAAAGTAAAAGGGGCAATAACGAGAGCATCACGTTTGGTTGTAATATAGCGAACTACAGAGACAATTTGGTTTTCATATTCCAAAACTGCGATCGCTCTTTTTTCGATCAAATTATCCCAGTCGTGATTTAAACTACCACTACCACGTTCTTTGAGATATGCTTCTGCATAGGCTTGTAGGGCTAGTTTATCCTGGGGAATTGCCCAGCGTCCTTCAGCGCCAGGTGGGGTTTGATTACAAACCATCACAAGTTGATCGTATTCACGTGCGGATGAATATTGCTGCAATAATAGGGGACGAATCCAGTTTTTTACCGTTCCAGAAGTACATACTTTTTGAGGACAACCTTGTGCAGTTGCAATGGCTAATAGAGATTTAGCTATACTATAATTACAACTTTCAATCAACAGATTTGTATTACCAGGTTTTGCCATGACAATCCCTTGGATATTCTCGATATCAAAGGAGTTAGCCGTAGAAGAGTTATAAGCAATTGCAACCAGTCCTCCTCTTTGGTGAGGGATAATCTGATGTTCAATCAGATAATTGAGGGCAATTTCTAAATTGGGATTGTCGATCGGTAAGTTTACCAACCAATCACTAACAGTTTGAATCTGCTTGAGGGTAGGGGTTTTGATAATTGTAATTGCAGTTGTGGCAGAAATATAATCCTTCATGGCGATCGCTCTAGAATTTAAGGATCAATACACCTGCTTTTACTGAATTTCCTGTATCGAACTATATCACCACGGATAAAATTGCTAATTTGATGCAGATATACAGAAGTGTGGTTGAGCAATGATAGCGATCGCTTACCCTTCCGTAGAGTACAGTATATTTAACGTAAATCCTATTACAAGGGTAGGGGCACAAAATACTGTGCCCCTACAATTATCTAGACCTGACTATTTTGAATTGGTATTACACCTCTACCTTGTGAAATCCGACATCACCATCGAAAAAGTCCGGGGTGCTGTGATAGAGTGCGGCATCGATACGACAACCTTGATAGGCTAGAACATATAATTCTTTCAGGTCGTTCATCAGCGGATAGCGTGGGTTTGCGCCTGTGCATTGGTCGTCAAATGCTTGTTCTGCCATTTCTTCCAGCTTGGCATAGAATTCTTGATCTTCATCGCCTAAAGCTTGTTTAATCGTGGCAGGAATATCAATTTGACGTTTAAGATTCTCGATTTCCCTAACCAATAATTCCACTTTTTCATCGGCTGTATTGCCACCTAAACGCAAGTGGTCGGCTATTTGAGCATATCTGTCCTTGGCATTAGGATATTTGTATTGCGGGAATATTGCTTGTTTAAAGGGAATATCCGTAGCGTTGTAGCGGATGACGTGGGAAATCATCAAGGCGTTAGCGAGTCCGTGGGGAACATGGAAGGTAGAACCGAGTTTGTGTGCCATTGAGTGACAAATACCCAAGAAGGCATTCGCAAAGGCCATACCTGCAATTGTGGCGGCGTAATGTACTTTTTCCCGTGCTTTCGGGTCGTTCGCACCATTTTTGTAAGCGCTTGGTAAATATTTGAACAATAGCCTGATGGCTTGTAGTGCCAAACCATCTGTAAATTCAGTTGCCATTACTGATACGTAGGCTTCTAAGGCATGAGTTAACGCATCAATACCACCGTATGCCGTCAGTTTTTTGGGCATATCTAACGTCAGTTCCGGGTCTGCGATCGCAATATTCGGAGTCAGGGCATAATCTGCTAAGGGGTATTTCACGCCGACTCTGTCATCTGTGACCACAGCAAAGGGTGTTACTTCTGAACCAGTACCCGAAGTTGTGGGAATCGCCACCATGATGGCTTTTTGTCCCAAAGGCGGTAATTCATAAACCCGCTTGCGGATATCCATAAACCGCATCGCCAAGCCTTCAAACTCCACATCGGGATGTTCATACATCAACCACATGACTTTAGCTGCGTCCATTGGCGAACCGCCACCAATGGCAATAATTACATCTGGTTGATAACTTCTGAGTAAGGCTAAACCTTTATTGACATTCGATAATGTAGGGTCAGGTTCAACATCGTGAAATACGTCATGTCTCACGCCAATTTCGTCTAACACCTGGGTAACTTTATCGACTATTCCTAAATCAAATAACGGTTTATCTGTAATGATAAAGGCGCGTTGTTTACCTACTAAATCTCGTAAAGCTATAGGTAAACAACCATATTTGAAATAGACTTTCGGTGGAATTCGGAACCACAACATATTTTGCCGACGTTGCGATACCGTCTTAATATTTACCAGGTGATGCGGTGTGACGTTATCGGAAACTGTATTACCTCCCCAAGTACCACAACCTAAAGTTAAAGATGGGTCTAGCTTAAAGTTATATAAATCGCCAATTGCACCTTGAGAAGATGGCGTATTAATCAGGACACGCCCGGTTTTCATCTTATTCTCAAAATAAGCAATGTCATCCAAATTTGCGGGGTTTGTATATAGTACTGATGTATGTCCTAGTCCACCAAACTCTATCAATTGTTCGGCTTTATCTACAGCTTCATGGAAATTCGAGGCACGATACATAGCCAAGATTGGTGACAATTTTTCGTAAGCGAAGGCTTCACTTGCTCCCACTGTATCAACTTCGCCAATCAAGACTTTATAAATCTTCGGTGTTTGAAAATAGTTATTCTCACTGTCATCATCACTTGGCAGAGTAATTCCAGCTAAATTCGCTAAAGTCTGTACTGATTGTCCTACAATTGCTGGGTTTAATCTGCCATCTTTTAAAATTACATTGCCCAGCTTTTGTTTTTCCTCTTCATTAAGGAAATATGCACCCCGGCTGATAAATTCCTGTTTGACTTTTTCGTAAACATCATCAACCACAACAACTGATTGTTCCGAAGCACAAATCATGCCGTTGTCGAAGGTTTTACTTAATAAAATTGAACTAACAGCAGTTTGAATGTGGGCGCTACTATCAATTACGGCTGGAGTATTACCTGCACCAACACCTAACGATGGGTTACCAGAAGAATAAGCAGCACGCACCATTCCTGGCCCGCCAGTGGCTAGAATTAATTTAATTTCTGGATGCTGCATTAAAGCTTTGGATAACTCCACCGTTGGCTCATCAATCCAACCAATAATATCTTCTGGCGCACCTGCCGCAATTGCAGCTTTGAGGATAATTTTCGCTGCTTCAACAGTGCATTTTTTCGATTTAGGATGAGGCGAAAAGATAATGGCATTACGAGTTTTTAAAGCAATTAACGCTTTAAAAATTGTTGTCGCAGTTGGGTTAGTTACAGGGACAATTCCAGCAACAATCCCTACAGGCTCAGAAATTTTTTGAATCCCAAATGTATGGTCTTCTTCTACAATTCCGCAGGTTTTTTCATGTTTATATTTGTTGTAGATAAATTCTGATGCAAAGTGATTTTTAATCACCTTATCTTCTACAATTCCCATACCTGTTTCTGCAACTGCCATTTTCGCGAGACGAATCCGTTCTGCGTTAGCAGCTAAGGCTGCTTTTTTAAAGATTAAATCTACTTGTTCTTGAGAGTAATTTGCATATTTAGCTTGTGCGGCTTTCACACGTTGCACAAGTACTTCTAATTCTTCAATATTAGTGATTTGCATATTTCTTCCTTTGGCAGAATTTTCTACAGAGATTGCACTCGTTCGGTTGCAACTAATCAAACTTCTTTCCAGACAACTACTTAAATCGCAAAAATTTCTCTACTGCGAAATATATCTAATGCTGCTTGTATTTGTTCTGGAGATGGTGGGGAAGTATTCGTTAAAAGGTATTCGTATCCTAATTCTTGCCATTTATATTCTCCCATTTTATGAAATGGCAAGACTTCTAACCTTTCAACATTATTGAAGGGAGCAATAAAATCTGCTAGTCTGGTCATATTTTCTCTATTATCAGTTAAACCTGGGACTAGAACAAATCGCATCCAAGTAGGCTTATTAATTTCATTCAGATATTGAGCAAATGCTAAGGTTGGTTCAATGTTACCACCTGTAACTCTAGTGTAAGTTGCTGGGTCAAATGATTTCATATCCAGCAAAACTAAATCTACAAATTCTAATACAGATTTAGCTGATGCTAAATTACAAAATCCTGAAGTATTTAACGCTGTGTGAATACCTAATTCTTGGCAACGTTTAAATATTTCTCTGACAAATCCAGCTTGCATCAATGGTTCTCCACCACTGATAGTCACACCTCCATGAGAATATCTCATATAAGATGTATATTTCTGAATTTCTATTACTAGTTCGTCAACGCTGACTTGCTTACCATTTTCTAGATAGCGGGAATCAACATTGCTGCAATAAAGGCAGCGCAGAGGACAACCAGATGTGAAAATTAAGAATCGAATACCAGGCCCGTCAACTGCTGCACAACTTTCTATGGAATGGATATAGCCGGAAGTAATTATTTCTGGCAATCTTTGATTATTTTCTATTGTGTGATTTTCATTTGAACAATTGGGGAATTTGAGATTGTGCATAAGTTCTACCTTATTTAAAATCAGCCATCGACCTGGCTTTTCACTCTTACTTTGAGTTATAGGTAACAAATGTGAGGAAGTTGTGGGGATATTTTTGTGTCCACAATTAATTTCAGAAAATAAATTTGCTTTTGTATGATCCCCATTCGATATGCATCAAAATAGGGAAACTTAAGGTTAAGTATAAGTTAAGGAATCATGATATTTGAATTTATTGAAAAAGGAGACAAGGGCATAAAAATGCTTACCCCACAAGAGTTTGATAGCATTTCATCTGCACATGAGATATGTTTTATGGGTAGCAATTTTAAATTTAATGTTGTATTGGATTGCAAAAACAATATCCCCGACTTTTAATAAAATTCGGGGATATTATTATCTGTTTTTTGTAAGTGTTTAGACGCAACAATACGCTTTTTATGGGAGTAAAATCGCATCTAAATAGCTAGTTTTTCAGACTGCTGAACCTTAAAATCGTTCGTGGAATGTCCGCTGAATCACATCAAGTTGCTGTTCGCGGGACAATTTAATAAAGTTCACTGCATAACCAGAAACTCGAATAGTTAATTGCGGATATAACTCTGGATGTTCCATAGCATCCATCAACATTTCTCGTTGCAAGACGTTAACGTTGATTTGATGTCCGCCATCATGGAAGTACCCATCAAGCATTCCTACAAGGTTGCTAATTTGATCGACTTCTAACTTACCTAAAGCAGATGGTACAACCGAGAAGGTATTGGAAATACCATCTTGCGCGTATTCGTAGGGAAGTTTAGCAACTGATTCTAGAGAAGCTACTGCGCCTTTACTATCCCGTCCGTGCATTGGGTTTGCACCAGGTGCAAAGGGTTCGCCGGCTTTTCTTCCATCGGGTGTGTTCCCTGTTTTCTTCCCATAGACAACGTTGGAGGTAATCGTCAGTACCGATTGTGTGGCTGTGGCTTGGCGATAAGTTGGATGTTTACGCAGTTCAGTCATGAATGCGGTAACCAAATCCACGGCGATTTCATCAACCTGATTATCGTTGTTGCCATATTTCGGGAAATCGCCAGTAATTTCATAATCGACGGCTAATCCGGTTTCATTACGCAAGACTTTGACTTTGGCGTATTTGATGGCGGATAACGCATCAGTCACCACCGATAAACCTGCTATCCCGCAAGCCATTGTGCGTAAAATATCTCTGTCGTGCAAGGCCATTTCGATGCGTTCGTAGCAATATTTATCGTGCATATAATGGATGACGTTAAGGGTATTGATATAAGCTTTTGCCAACCACGCCATCATGATTTCTAACTGATCCCACACCTCTTGATAGTCTAGATATTCCGATGTGATTGGTGCGATCGCTCTTGCAACTTGTTCCCCTGATTTTTCATCTCTACCGCCGTTGATGGCGTACAGCAAGCACTTAGCCAGATTGACTCGCGCACCAAAAAACTGCATCTGTTTCCCAACTCTCATCGCTGAGACACAACAGGCGATCGCATAATCATCTCCCCAGTACAGGCGCATTAAATCGTCGTTTTCGTACTGAATAGAGCTAGTATCAATTGAAACTTTTGCACAGTAACGTTTAAAGTTATCTGGTAAGCTTTCTGACCACAACACGGTTAAATTTGGTTCTGGCGCTGCACCCAAATTATACAAAGTATGCAGGATACGGAAACTATTTTTCGTGACCAAAGGCTTACCATCTTCGCTGACACCACCCACACATTCCGTTACCCATGTGGGATCGCCGGAGAAGAGTTGATTGTAATCTGGTGTTCGCAAAAATCTCACCATTCGTAGTTTCATTACGAAATGATCCATGAGTTCTTGCACTTCGGATTCGGTGATTGTCCCTTGTTGTAAGTCTCGCTCAAAGTAGATATCTAAGAACGTAGAAACTCGTCCCAACGACATCGCCGCACCGTTTTGTTCTTTGACAGCTGCGAGGTAGCCAAAATATAGCCACTGCACAGCTGCTTTCGCCGTGGCTGCGGGTTGACTAATATCAAACCCGTAGCTTGCAGCCATTGTCTTCAGTTCAAACAAAGCTTTGATTTGTTCAGAAATTTCCTCGCGCTGGCGAATAGTCTCTTCGTTGATGACATCCAACTCTAAAGATTGCAGTTGTGCTTTTTTGTCTTCAATTAGAGCATCAACTCCATACAAAGCTATTCTTCGATAATCTCCGACAATTCTGCCCCGTCCGTAAGAATCAGGCAAGCCGGTAATGATCCCATAGTGACGACATAAGCGCATTTCGCGGGTATAAGCATCAAATACGCCATCGTTATGAGTTTTACGGTATTTGGTAAATATCTCTGCAGTTTTGGGATTCAGTTCGTAACCGTAAGCTTTAAGCGCATCTTTAACCACACGAATCCCACCTAGCGGCATAATTGCGCGTTTTAGCGGTTTATCAGTTTGCAATCCTACTACTTGTTCCAGTTCGCGGTTAATATAACCCGGTTGATGGGAGGTAATTGTCGAGACAACCTCTGTATCTGTATCGAGAATCCCCTTTTCGCGTTCAACTGACATTAAGTCCTTGACTTGATCCCAGAGTTTTTGAGTAGTTGGAGTTGTACCTGCTAAAAAAGATTCATCACCATTGTAAAGAGTGTAATTATTTTGGATGAAGTCGCGGACGTTGATTTCTTCGATCCATTTGCCACTATTAAAGCCTTTCCATTGTGCCAACATCTTTGAGATGTCCCCCAGTTGATGAAGCTGATAATTGACTGCGGTATCTTTTTCGGGATAACGTAGCACATTTGACTTTTATATTAACAACACCTTCAGGAAAAAAAGAGGGTAAACACGTAAGAATGATGCAGTCTGTTCATATTGTTGTTGACTATAAGAAAAAAGTAGGGTGTGTTACGCCGTAGGCTAACGCACCATCCGATATTTTCGGTGCGTTACGCGAACTACATACCCTACTCAATGAAAATAAGTGTGAGTGAAATTTTCTGGCTTGTTTAGGGATAATTCGCTAATCTTCTTCTTTGAAAAATTTAGGATTATTTTATTTTTGAAATTCCCCAAAGTTACAGGTGGTAAATGGGTACATTAACTTCATGACATTCTGTGTAATGAAGGAAAATGGATAATCCTAACCTACAAACTCATCAATTGCCAAGCCAAGAAATTTATCAAAGAATTTTTAATAATATCCAAAAGGTGATCAAAGGGCAATCAACTGCAATTAGAAAATTGCTATCAGCCTTTGCTAGTGGTGGACACGTACTGTTAGAAGATTATCCGGGAACAGGTAAAACAACCTTAGCAAAAGCTCTCGCATACTCTGTAGATGTAACTTTCAAGCGGATTCAATTTACACCGGATTTGTTGCCTTCGGATATTTTAGGCTTATCCATGCTCGATCCCAACGAACGCACCTTTCATTTCCACGAAGGGCCGATTTTTGCTCATATTGTCTTGGCTGATGAAATTAACCGCGCTTCACCGCGTACGCAATCTGCATTACTAGAAGCTATGGCTGAGTTTCAAGTCAGTATTGATGGGAACTTACGAAAACTGAAAGACCCCTTTTTTGTGATTGCTACTCAAAACCCAGTTGAATCTCGTGGTACTTACCCCCTCCCAGAAGCGCAAATGGATCGCTTTGCACTGCAGTTTAGTTTGGGGTATATATCCCCAGAAGATGAGGTGAATTTACTTTCCGACCAAATTCAACAACACCCTATCGATACCATTCAACCTTGTGTTGATTTGCAAGACATCATGACTTTAAAGCAGCAAGTCAAACAAGTTCGTATTTCTCAAGAATTAAAAACTTACCTTGTAGATATTGTCAATGCTACTCGCTCGGCTCCAGGGGTGCAATTAGGTGCTAGTCCAAGAGCTTCTATTGCTTTGATGAAAATTGCTCAAGCATTAGCCTTATTTGATGGCTATGAATTTGTCACACCAGAACATATCCAAGAACTAGCAGTATCTGTAATTGCTCACCGTTTGGTTATGGAACCACAAGCGCGCTTTTCTGGGAGAACCGCCACTAGTGTTGTGGAAGATATTCTCAAATCTGTTAAAGTTCCAGCTTGATAGCAACAGTGAAAGATGAAACTTTTTATCTATCGTCTTTTCTATTTTAGTTATGGCATCCACCGCAAGTTAATTAGACGAGTTACTGTTAGCGGGATGTTGATTTTATTGCTAGCGATCGCAGCCGCTTTTACTGGCTCTAGTAATGAAAGTATGAACTATCAAGTAGTGACTTTCTTATTATCTATTATCACTATCGCTATAGTTTATAGTTTATTTTTTCGCTATCGCTTTACTGCTCATCGCCATCTACCTAGATTTGCAACTGCAGGGGTGAAACTCAATTACAAAATTGTCATTCATAACAAAAGCGATAAAATTCAAAAGGGACTAAAACTATTTGAAAATTGGGCAGATTCTCGTCCTAATTTTAATGATTTTATAGCCACATCAACAACAGTCAAAATTCGTCAACGGTCTTTAAATCAAGCTTTTGGATATGATAGATGGCTGTGGTTAATTGCTCGTCAGCAATGCGGTGTAGCTCTACCAATAAAGTTACTAGCCTTAGCACCTCATAGCAAAACAGAAATTATTGGTGAAATCATCCCTACTCACAGAGGGATAATGCAGCTAACTGGGATGACAGTAGCTAGACCCGATCCTTTTGGTTTATTTAATGCTTGTAAAACTATTTCTTTACCCCAATCTTTATTAATTTTACCTAAGTTATATCAGCTGCCACCAATTCAACTTCCTGGCGTAAAAAAACATCAATCTGGTGGTGTAGCTTTAGCTTCTTCTGTAGGTGATTCAGAAGAATTTAGGTCATTGCGTGATTATCGTCCGGGAGATCCACTGCGAAAAATTCACTGGAAAAGCTGGGCCAAAGTTGGTAAGCCAATTGTTAAAGAAGAACAGGATGAGTTTTTTGTCAGACACGCGTTGATTTTAGATACATTTCAAAGCGTGAACTATAGCGAAATTTTAGAATCAGCAATCTCAATAGCTGCTTCATTAGCCTGTGAAGTGCAAACCCAAGAATCATTATTAGATTTAATGTTTGTCGGTCATGAAGCTTATTGTTTTACCTTTGGTAGAGGACTCAGCCATACTGACAAAATGCTGGAAATTTTAGCATCTGTTGTTGCCTGTCGAGATAAATCTTTTGATGCAATTATTCCCGCAGTACTGGAGAAAGTATCTTTATTGAGTGGCTGTATCTGTATCTTTCTTTGTTGGGATGAAGATAGAAAAAGATTAGTTAATTATCTCAAAACTATGGGTATCCATACTTTAGTTTTAGTTGTTACCAATCAAGCAGGCGAATTAGATAACTCTGATTTAGCCTCAATGAACGACCAACTAGCTACTTTTCATGTTTTAACTTTGGGCAATATACAAGAGGAACTAATGCATCTATGAAAGCGCCAGTGCTGCTGTTGAGTGCGGCTTTAATTTTTTGGGGATCGCAGACAGGAATGTGGATTTTTGCTATACCTATGTCTGCAATTTTAGCAGGATATCACGTAATAAATTCCCGGTGGGATTTTTCCAATGATGATTTCCAACGCATTGCTAAGTTGTGTGTGATGATTTTCTTGGTTGTATTTGGTTCTTTAATTACTACTAACCGCTCCATTTACTTAGCCTACACTCTGTTGCAGTGGTTGCCATTAGTATTTTTTCCTCTGCTAGCTGCTCAAACATATTCGGTAAATGAAAGTTTTGATATTCGGACACTTTTTGTATCCCTGAAGAAATTAACACAAGTAGAATCAAAACGCTTCATTATTAATTTAAACTATCCCTATTTTGGTATTTGTATTTTATCGGCGGGAGCCGCAAATAGTCAGGAGATTTCCTTTTATATTGGGATGTTTATCCTAATTGGTATTGCTTTATGGTTTGTGCGATCGCACCGATTTTCAGTAAGTATCTGGCTGAGTTTAATTCTACTAGCTGGAAGTGTAGGTTTTATCGGACAAATGGGAGTTTATCAACTACAACAGAATTTAGAAAGTGCTGTAGTTTCATGGTTAAGTAATGCTAATAGTATAGGACAATTAATAGATTCAAAAACCAAACAAACGAGTATTGGTGAAATTGGAGTTTTAAAGCAATCTGATAAAATTATCTTCCGCGTCAAATCTGATAATTCCCAAGTTTCTCCTGGATTATTAAAAGAAGCAACTTATAATAAATATAAATCTGCGGTTTGGATAGCCGCTAATCCTAATTTTACCCCAGTACAATCTGATGTTAGTGGTAACAATTGGCGTTTAGATAATAAACCAGTCACAGGCTCAACTCTCACCATTTCTGCTAATTTGAATAGAGGTAAAGGCTTACTGCGGTTGCCTAATGGCACATTTGAAATTGACAATTTACCAGTCAGCCGCATGGAAAAAAATAAATATGGCACAGTCAAAGTAGAGGGTAAAAATGATGCGATCGCTTACCGAGCCATGTTTAATGATCGCCTTTCCTTAGATAGCGCACCTACAGCCGATGATTTACAAATAGCGACAACTGAACAAGAAACAATCAATCAAGTTATTAGTAAACTAAATATTACTGGAAAATCGCCGCGTCAAATTTTACAGCTTGTAGATAGCTTCTTTATCAAGAATTTTCGTTATTCTTTAAAACTGACAGGTAAAAATAATCAACCAACACCTTTATCAGCATTTTTATTAGAAACTCATGCTGGACATTGTGAATATTTTGCTACTGCTACTACATTAATTTTACGTGCTGCTGGGATACCCGCTCGTTATGCAGTAGGCTATTCAGTGCGCGAATTTAGCCAATTAGAGAAACAATATATAGTACGTAGTCGCCATGCTCATGCTTGGACATTAGCTTATATAAATGGTAAATGGCAAACCTTTGATACCACACCTGCTGATTGGGCAAATATAGAAAATGCCAATGCTTCAAAATTAGCATTCATCTCTGATTTATGGTCATTCTTTAGATTTAAACTTTCAGGGTGGTTACGTTCTAACTTAGTTAAAAGTCTATTGAATTATGGCTGGTGGCTAATTATGCCATTAATGTTGTTGCGGTTGTGGAAGTTTAATTCTAAAAGTAGCGCACGCCGTTTATCTAAAAAACAGATAGCCACTGAGAAATTAGCTAAAGCTGATTTAAAAAGAAAGGATGATGACTTTTATTTAATTTCACAGAAGTTAGAAGATTTAGGATTACACCGTCATCCTTCCGAGTCTTTAAAAACCTGGCTACAGAGGCTCAAAGAGGAATTACCTACAGCAGATTTAATTGATGATTTGCCATTGATTGTGGAATTATATTACCGCGATCGCTTTGATCCGCAAGGTATTCAAGAGACTGAAAAAGCTAAATTAAAATCTGCTGTTGCTGCATGGCTAGTTAAACATAACCAGGTGAAAAACACATAATAATCTAATGCGCGCCTAAGAGGTTGTTTGAAAAGTTTTTCCCTGTGATTTTAATTGCACTGTTACCCCCCTTAATCCCCCCTTGTCAAGGGGGGAGACCGGAAAATCCAGTTCCCTCACGCCACTTGCTACAACGGGGAGGCAGCCGCGTGGGCGGGTTTCCCGACTTGAGCGGACTGCCGTGGGAACCCCCGCAACGCAGTGGCTCCCCTTTCTAAGGGCAGGGCTAGGGTGGGGTAAAAAATATTTGATACACTACTACAGACTTTTCAAACATCCTCTAAATGGCATAACTACTCATGAAGGCTGTTAACTGTTAACTGTCAACGGTCAAGCGTCAACAGACCTCATGAGGGATTGTGCAACTTAAAAGCAGAATAGCTTACCATTTTGAAAAAAGAATGCCACAGATTTTAGGGGCACCAGTCAGATAATTTGATATACCAAAAGATTGTGTATGCCCATTGGTGTCAACTTAACGTGAAACCCGCTCTTGTGCAAGGTTTCGCCCTCACCCCCAGCCCCTCTCCCACAGGGAGAAGGGAGCAAGAGATTTAGTTCCCCTTCTCCTGCGGGAGAAGGGGTTAGGGGATGAGGGCGCGAGGTATTTGTACAACGCCCGCCCTATATAGCTTTTAGCTTAAGTTGACACAGGTGGTGTATGCCCACTGGTGTCAACTTAATGTGAAACCCGCTCTTGTGCAAGGTTTCGCCCTCACCCCCAGCCCCTCTCCCACAGGGAGAAGGGAGCAAGAGATTTAGTTCCCCTTCTCCTGCGGGAGAAGGGGTTAGGGGATGAGGGCGCGAGGTATTTGTACAACGCCCGCCCTATATAGCTTTTAGCTTAAGTTGACACAGGTGGTGTATGCCGTGCCCCTGCAAAGACTTTATTTGTCGCAAACATTATTTAAATTGGTATTAGGTGAAATTTCAACCAGGCTAGGGAATATGCAGAGAAATTAAATATCAGTTTCAATCCTTAATAGGGATTTTACTATTTTGAAAAAGAACGCGACAGATGGGTTGGTAGGGGCACGGCACCAGTAACATAATTTGATATACCAAAAGATTGTGGATGCCGTGCCCCTACAAAGACTTTATCTGTCGCCAACATTATTTAAATTGGTATTAGGTGAAATTTCAACCAGGCTAGGGAATATGCAGAGAAATTAAATATCAGTTTCAATCCTTAATAGGGATTTTACTATTTTGAAAAAGAACGCGACAGATGGGTTGGTAGGGGCACGGCACCAGTAACATAATTTGATATACCAAAAGATTGTGGATGCCGTGCCCCTACAAAGACTTTATCTGTCGCCAACATTATTTAAATTGGTATTAGGTGAAATTTCAACCAGGCTAGGGAATATGCAGAGAAATTAAATATCAGTTTCAATCCTTAATAGGGATTTTACTATTTTGAAAAAGAACGCGACAGATGGGTTGGTAGGGGCACGGCACCAGTAACATAATTTGATATACCAAAAGATTGTGGATGCCGTGCCCCTACAAAGACTTTATCTGTCGCCAACATTATTTAAATTGGTATTAGGTGAAATTTCAACCAGGCTAGGGAATATGCAGAGAAATTAAATATCAGTTTCAATCCCTAATAGGGATTAAGTGAAGTTTAAACCTAGCTGTAAATTTCTGCCCACTTATAGCCCTCGCGTTTCAATCCCTAATAGGGATTAAGTGAAGTTTAAACTTGGCCTCGGTGCCCTTAAGGATGCGCGTAGTCCATATTCTTTCAGGTTTCAATCCCTAATAGGGATTAAGTGAAGTTTAAACCCAATCATCCAGCACTCGTCTTCTTCAAAAATCCGTTTCAATCCCTAATAGGGATTAAGTGAAGTTTAAACGCCTTCGTAACACTGCGTTTGATAGGTATTGCCAGGCTGTTTCAATCCCTAATAGGGATTAAGTGAAGTTTAAACTAAAACCCAGTATGAAAGCGCAAGAATCACCCTGTTTCAATCCCTAATAGGGATTAAGTGAAGTTTAAACCTCTGGTTTGGCGCAGAGGGCTAACGCCCAAAAGTTTCAATCCCTAATAGGGATTAAGTGAAGTTTAAACTTCAAAATGCAAATACTCTTCTGGGAGTTCGCCATCGTTTCAATCCCTAATAGGGATTAAGTGAAGTTTAAACAAAAATAACTGGAAAATAAATACTAGTTCCACTTGTTTCAATCCCTAATAGGGATTAAGTGAAGTTTAAACGTTGCCGCCCCCTCTGTAGCGATCGCCCCTGAAAGCGTTTCAATCCCTAATAGGGATTAAGTGAAGTTTAAACCACCGGCGTTGATGTATTTTTCGCGGGCGACATCGAATCGTTTCAATCCCTAATAGGGATTAAGTGAAGTTTAAACTAAAAAATATTCATACCCTAAGGGTATGAGCATATAAAAGTTTCAATCCCTAATAGGGATTAAGTGAAGTTTAAACCTAAATGCGAAATCGCACCTATCTAAAAGAGTGGTGTTTCAATCCCTAATAGGGATTAAGTGAAGTTTAAACTTGTAAGGCTTTACCGCCAATATTGAGCGCTTGTTGTTTCAATCCCTAATAGGGATTAAGTGAAGTTTAAACCCGATACCAATATCTCCACGCGGGCCACGCGGTTTCAATCCCTAATAGGGATTAAGTGAAGTTTAAACTCCCCTCCCCACCTGTAAAGCTCATCATAGTTACGCAAATGTTTCAATCCCTAATAGGGATTAAGTGAAGTTTAAACCAGCTCTTACCAAATTACGTGCATGGGAAGATTTGTTTCAATCCCTAATAGGGATTAAGTGAAGTTTAAACTGCGGAAGCCCCAAAGCCAATGTATATATAGTTTTCAAGGTTCGGTTGCGCGGACAGTGCAATCATAACATAAGCAAGAATGAAACAGCAAACCCAAAATAGCTGAAAGTCAATCCCTGTAAGGCGCGCGGGTGATTAAGAAGCAATAAAGCGGTGGAAGCCTTATATACAAATAGTTTTAACGGTTTTTGGTGAGATTACTTTTCTAACACCTACCCATCCGCGCATTCTGGCAAGAAAAGAGTATGGTTGCGGGCGGCTGATATTCAATCTTAGCAGCACAGCCAATGCATTAGGGAAGGCTAAAACGTGAAGAAGCAGGGGAGCAGGGAGCTCTTAGCAGGGGAGAAAAACCACCCACAAGGGGGAGCCAGTCTCGTGGGCGGCTGTGCCGACTTGAGAGAACTGGCGTTGGGGCTTCAACCAAGTGAGAAAAAGGAGCAAGGGGGCTTTTGCCCACAAGGGGCAAGGTTTGTACCTTTCCCCCNGCCCCGTTCCCCCTGCCCCCTGCCTCTTATCAATTATTGAGAGCTAGTTAATCGAAAAATTGGCTCGTTGGTTGTGAAGGAGATCTAGTTGTGCGTGAAGGAGATCTGGTTGTGCGTGAAGGAGATCTCATTGATAGAGAACCCGATCAGGTTGGTTGTGAAGGAACCGATGTTCTCTATGGATGAGCGCTCATTGATAGACAACCCGATCTGGTTGGTTATGAAGGAACCGATGTTCTCTATGGATGAGCGCTCGTTGATAGACAACCCGATCTGGTTGGTTGTGAAGGAACCAATGTTCTCTATGGATGAGCGATCGCAAGCTATGTAGACGCAGTATATCCGTAGAAAGCGCACCCAATAATGCTAATTATTAACTTTGTCTGGTATGTATAGGCGCGGGTATACGCAATTATACTCAGTAATTCGGTTAAGGGCAAAAGGGGAAGGGGAAAAGGGGTAAGAAAAAACCTTTAACCGTTCGGCTGACGCTCACGGCGTTCGCGAACAGCGTCCCGCAGGGAAGCCCTTACCCTTTCACCTTTTCCCCAAACCAAATTAAGAGTTGAAAATTCTTAACCGAGCAGTATTGTCCCAGTATGTATTGTGGGGTGGACAGCGTTCGACTGAGCGCTCACGCCGAAGTCTTGTCCGCCCAGTTTATGTGGCGGGCATCTTGCCCGCCCCACAAGATGGAATAATTTATTTCTTGGAAATCCCTAATTACACAAATTGTTTTTTCTCCTACCTGAATTAGTGCAAGTTACTGTGAGACAATCGGTTGCGTTGCTACGTTACTTAAACCAATGCTGGTAATTAAATTTTGCCATTCGGCTTGCAGCTTGCTATCGTTAGGATTCTTTTGACGCAATTGTGCCAAAATTGTCACTGTTTCGTACCAAATGCCATTTTGGGCATAAATTTCTAGCTGCTGTTGGGGTTGAGCTTTTTCTAATTTTTGAGCGATCGCCTGATTCAAATTCACTCGCTGAATTACGCCTTCAACATAAATCGGTGGCGATTGTTTTTCTGGATCGCAATAGACACTGAGAAACCAGCGATATTGTTTGTTCAATTCCAATGGTGCAACATTTTTTGGTAAAGAAACGCCGATAACTCCCGGTTGCTTGGGTGGAGCGATCGCAGTTTGGTAAATTTGCTTGTCGCCTTCACCTTGTAAAGTAAACTCCACTTGATTACTCCAATTTTTTGGTAATGGTAGATAAAACCAAAAAGTTGGGTGTGCGGCTGTCGTTAATCCCCAAACATCCTCAGTTGAGTCTGCTTTTTTGATAAAGGGTACTAAAGCTGTCAGTTCCGGTTTAAACAGTGGACAAGTACCACGTTTGGCTCCTCCCAAAACCCGACCCCCTGGCGGTGGTTCTGGTGGTGGCGTAGGTACATTAAAGTTAACGGTTGTAATAGTAGTGTTACTTGACTTTGTATTGATTAGCTGTCTAGAGGTTCCTGGGCCTGCAACAATTGAAGTCTGTCCCAGCAGTATAATAGTGCAACTAACAGCTAGTGCTAAAGACAATTTCATTGGTGATGAAATGAATTTCATAGGATTTACTGGGAATAAAAGATGAAATTTGGGAATGGGTAATGGGTAATTGGTAATGGGTAATAGGTAATTGGTAATTGGTAATGGGTAATGGGGAAATAACGATAATAAATGCCCTATGCCCTATGCCCTATGCCCTATGCCCTATGCCCTATGCCCTATGCCCCATAATCTAAATATTTTCCCGGATTAATTTGGAATTTTGAATTTTAAATTTGGAATTTTGGACGAGTATCACGCCAACTGTGCCTACTAATGAGGCAGATGAGGGGATGAAAGGTACCCAAAAACCCCAAATTAATAGACCAAAGCAGAATAAATACAGTACGCCTGAGGTCACGCCAACTGCTACTACTAATGAGGATTGGGAAGAGATTCGCCAGGTTAGCAGTCCGCCCATAAAAGACCAAATCCAAATCCAGAGGATTTCTTGCCAGGGTGACCAAACTTGCAATAAGGGACGATTATCTAAAACTGCACTGAGAATTTGGCTCACCATGTGCGCTTGTACTATGACTCCTGCCAATTGGTGGTCTAAGTTATTACCGTAGGGAGTAGCCCAGTAGTCTGGGAAATCTCCTTTGGCGGAGACACCAATCAAAACAATGCGGTCTTTAATGGCTTTGGGGTTGACTTGTCCAGAGATTAATTGTGTGAAGGTTACCTGTTCCGCTATTTTTTTGGTGGAACGGTAGTTGAGTAAAAGTTGACCACCATTAGCATCAATACTTTGATAGCCACTCGCACGGGACGCAAGCCGGGGTAATACTGTTTTGCCTAGTTGTAACTGTTTTTGTGGGGTAAAGGTTGGTTGAATTCCTAGCGGTAAGAGATAGCGGAATGCGAGTTGGGTACTGAGTGCATAGTGCGTAGTACATAATGATGCTGCTTCTGGTGTCATGAATAACAGCTGGCGGCGTACTACCCCATCTGTATCATGTAAAAAATCGCTGAATCCTAGGCGTTCTACTGGAATTTCTGGGGGTGGGGCAATGCCTTTAGTTTTTTCTGTGGTATCACTTCCTTTACAAACTCCTATTAAGTTATTGGTTTGTTGCAGCCTGGAGATTAAATCTTTGGGTTCGGCAGCAAAATCACGGTAAATATCTAAACCAATGGCCCGGGGTTGATACTTTTGCAGTGTCAGCAAAAGTTGGTTGAGTGATTTATCTGAGAGCGAAGTTCCTTTTAACTCTTCGCGATTTTGGCGTTGAAATGCTAGGTCGTTATCGTCAATGGTGACTAATAGCAACCGCGAATCTGGCCCTTCATCAGGACGCGATCGCATCATTTGATCGAAGGCTTGAAATTCTAAACCTTGTAATGTTCCCAAAAATCTCAATCCGCAAACAATCGCAGTCATTACCACGCTGGAGAAGAATGCTACTTGAAATCCGGGTTTAGTTACTAAAGGTAAACTGGGGTTGACTTTTTTGTAGGTGCGTGTCAAACAATCCCAAGTCATGGGCGGTTGTGAGGGATTTTGAAAAATCACTGGTAACCAAGTTGCACAAGGAAATCTATCTTCTAGCCCTTGTAGGCGTTCTCTTGCTTGCCTAACTGCTTGATATAATAAATCTCCACCTGCAAAGCTACCGATTAAATACTTTAAAAACTCTTGTGCTACGCGATCGGGGACAGGTTCTCGCATGACGATCATTTGCGGTATTTGCAAATCTGCGAGTTCTTGCGCTAATCCCAATCCATCACAGGAGTTGAAAATTGCTAATTGTAAGCCGCGTTCAATGGCTGTTTTCAACGCATACTTTAATTCACCGATTGTCAGGCTATCAGTTTTATTTAAATATATTCGCCCAGTCCCATCTTTACCTTGACTAGAACTATGTCCGGCGAAAAATAGAATATCCCAGTTTTTTTCCCAAAGATGATCGGTTAATTCTTTGCGTTCTGGTTCTACTAATAAACAAACATCTGCATTGCGACATTGTTGTAGTAGTTCTAAATCAGCATGAGTATCAATTCCTTCGCTATTACCCACGATCGCCAAAATATTCACCACTTTATTGGGGGTGCGTGACTTTGGGATGCGTTCATAAGTTGGAGATGATAAAGCAATTTCGGCTTTGGGGTAGCGTTCTAGTAAGTCCCAAAGATGCCAAGGTAATCGCTGTAAGTGGCTATTTTCTGCTTGTAAAATTACCCGCACTTGGTCTGTAGGCAAGAGGCTTTCTAGCCATTTTTCCCGGATGGGGCGAAATTCTTCCGATCGCAGCCAAGTATTAAAGCGTGCCCGTAATATATGAGATGTATTCAGGCAGTCTTGTGTCATTGACACATTCGTTATCTGTACTTGATCTGCATCTAGGCGATAAACATTACCTAAGCGACGATAAATAGTTTGCCAGTGACTATAATATAGGGGAATTTCCGGACATGGCGGCAGCTTACCCATGATTTCTGTGGTGGGGCGATCGCATTCTTCACCAATTTGGAGAGTAACAGCAAATCCTTGCTCGAAACTACCGTATGCAAACTTCAGAACCACTAACTTACTCATGACAGTCGCTGCGCTCCCATTGAAAATTCAAAATTCACAATCGTCAGCCTGGAATTTTGAATCGCCCTGTGTGTTTCAAATATTACATCCCTATTACCAGTTATTGACAATCGGGAAAGTAGCTGCACCTTTAGATCACAAACTGTTCTGTAATACTGATATCATTAAATGCTACTCTGACGCTAAATATTTCTTTGGTCACACCGCGAAACTGTAACTGAATGTAATTGTCGGCGCTTCTGGCTTGCGCTTCTAAAAATACTGCGCCTGAATCATCTAAAACTGTAAGTTGCACTCCTGGTGGTAAAAAATTTAACTTTCCTGTAGGATGTAACTGCAAGCGAATATGGGTTTTTTCATTAGCTTGGGGGCAAAGTTCCACAATCAACATTAGGGGTTTATCGGCAATTTGAATGCCAAAATCCATCAATTTTGCCCGCCTAGTAATTGTTTCTGTCCGATGCGAAGTTTCTTGTTCAAAAGTTTCCGGGCCGCGAAACCCATAAGCTAATTCAGGTTCTTGAGAATTCCACAAAGCTTCGACAGTTTGCCAACTGGATTCAAATATACCAGCAAACCACTGACTTAAATTTACTGGCTTGCTGGCTGAAGATAGTTTTAATTTTGCTAAATGCTCAATGAAGGCTTCAGGAGATTTTAATTTACTCAAAGACAGTTCTTCAGTATCCACACTGTCCACAAAACCCAGCAATTTTGCTTCTAGTAAGGATTCATCAATTTGCACAACTATGTAACCTATGCGTTCTTCCCATGTTTCTGGGGGAACAGCACAAGTATTTTCTAAAACACCTACAGGGCGACATTCCAAACTACCGAATCCGGGTATAGCTAAGTCAGCAATATCTGCAAATAAGCGCATTACAGGATTCCAACTATCACTAGCGCTGAGATTTGTTTCAATATCCATCATTTGCAAATAGTCATTTACCACCAACACAGCTAAGGTATTTAGCCTCACTTGTGCTGCTTTTTCGGGAGTTGGTTGTTGGTTGGCAAACTTTTGAGCAGTTGTGCGTGCTGCTTGAGCGATCGGCAAGGGTACAGAGAAATTATCTAGGTTATAGGTGGTGTAAGTCATAGAGTTAAGTCCCCAGTGATCAATGCTGCTATACACATATCAACTGCATTCACTAAATTTATGCCAAAAAATTTGAATTATTAAATTTTTGTGATCAAGATGAAAATTTCATAATTTCGCTCAATTATGAATGAATTATGAGGAGTGAATTATTGATTATTAACTATCAATTATGAATCTATTATCGATTACAACACTCCTTAAAAGCGACTATTTCTATTTAGTCATGAGCATGATATAGGAATCATATTTGATTTCTGCAAAGCTAGGAATAGCTTACAGAAATTTTGGATTTTAGATTTTGGATTTTAGATTGAAAACCTTAAAAACAATGCTTTTACAGGATTTTCAAATAATACTACATATCCCAAATTGGCATTAATGACTTCTTGCTGCATTTGAAAGTGCTGAGTCAAAATCCCATTCTCACTTTCATGTATGGCGATAATTTTTTTCTTGGCTGTCTTCTTCCTAAAGAAGTATTTTTCCCTAAATTGATATAAAACAGGAAAAAAGAAAGATGAGGGAGTAGAGGAAGCAGAAGCGGTAGGGGAAGAAATCATTGGTGTCAACTTAACGTGAAACCCGTTTGGTTGCAAGGTTTCGCCCTCACCCCCAGCCCCTCTCCCAGAGGGAGAAGGGAGCAAGAGATTTAGTTCCCCTTCTCCTGCGGGAGAAGGGGTTAGGGGATGAGGGAGCGAGGTATTTGTACAACGCCCGCCCTATACGCTTTTAGCTTAAGTTGACACCAATGGGAAGAAATCCTCAATCCCAATCCCCATTACCCATTACCCAATCCCCAATCCCCAATCCCCAATCCCCAATCCCCATTACCCCTTATCCCCCTTTACAACCAATTCCCAATTAATACGTAAGCCGACCAATAAGAAGGCGCTTTGTAGCTAGAGTGTTGCAATAATTGTAACTGGGCATGACGGAGAGCTTGGGCTTTAGTAACTTTCTTGCTTTGCAGTTGTTGATAGAAATCACCTACAAATATGGCTGTGGATTGATCGTCAATTTGCCACAAAGATGCTACAGTACTGCGCGCTCCGGCTCTAATTGCGGCTCCAGCTAAACCCAGTGCGGCGCGGTTATCGCCGGCGGCGGTTTGACAAGCACTCAATACTAATAGTTCCACTGGTTCTGGTTTGGTTTCATCCCGCGTGCGGAGTAGGTTATCAAATTGCTTGACATTGATGGCACCGTCAGCAGCTAAGATAAATGTGTCTTCGGCGCGGGAGCTAAATTGACCGTGAGTTGCCAAATGTAGAATGTTAAAGGGAACTTGATTAACTTCTTTTGCTAATGCCTTTTGGGTAAATTCTGCATCTAAGAGATTAGTTGTAGAAACTCCAGCTTTGGCTATTAAACCCACTTCCGATTTAATTGCAGGTAACGGTGAGAAGTTGGGGAAACTTGGCGGGGGTTCTGTTAACCCAGCAGTTAAGGCTCGCAATTGCTGTTTTTCTAAAGGTTTGGGATTAAGTAATTGCAATCCTACACTAAGTGCGATCGCATATTTCTCGATTAAATATTGTTTACCATCGTAGAGAGATGCCATTGGCAAGTTGCGTAATGCGCCATCGAGTACAAATACGAGGGTATTTACTTTATTTTCTGGCAATTGTGATTCAATAGGTTTAATTAGCCAATCGTAAACCTGTTTTCCTTGGGTTTTAACGGCGTTAAGCGCAGTCGGACTCACCAAATTTCTTCGTAGTTCTACCAAGACTTTGTTAACTTCCGCTTGGGGAATTTGGGTACTGTAATGCTGTAGAGGTTTTTGAGGAATTTTGACAATTACCTGAATTTCTTGCGGGAGAATAATCGGATAAAGAATTGCTGCATTAGGATTATCTTTATCTACGACTTGATCTAAAGCTACACTCTGTCCTAAAAGACAAGCTTCGCGAAAGAAGTTATCTAATTCTGCTAACTGTAAAGCCTCAATGCGCTGGCGTGCTTTATCTAAAATTTTGTGATCAGCTTTTCCCGCTTGGGATTGCAGCAATAACTCTACAGACTCTCGATACACTGGTTCCACACTATCGCGGAAGCTAAATTGCACATCCTGATTAATTGCAACCAAGTCCCGGCGCAGAGAATTGAGAGTTCCTACCGCCCCATCATAAGCTGCGATCGCTTTTTTTAAATCTTTTTGTGCCCAAAAAATTCTGCCTAATTGCCACTCTAAGCGATAAGCTATTTCCGGAGCGTTGTTTGTTTGCGCTAAAACTAATGCTTGTTTAGTCAGCTTTTGCGCCTCTTGCCAATTTTGGGCTTGCTCGTACAAATTAGCTAAACTGCCTAAAGCATAAGCTTCTGTTTTTTGATCCCCCAAATTGCGAGATTGTTGAATAGCGGTGGTGAGTTGCAGAGACGCGATTAATCGCGTCTGTACAAGAGTGGGGAGTTGGGAGTTGGGAGTTGTGAGTTTGTTGAGGCTTTGGGCGAAGTTAATTGCTGCGTAAATACTTGCACGGCTGGGGGGGAGTTGTGCAAGCTGGGATTGGATGGCGGGTAATAGGGTTTCGGCTGTGGAAAGCTGTTTATCTTCGATGAGTAGGCTGAGAAGATTTAGCTGTGCTTGGACTTTGGTTAAAGGCGAGGGGGATAATTGCACAGCTTCCTGATAATAAGCGATCGCACCTGCTTTGTTCTGCTGTGTGCGGGCGTTGTTCCCTAAACTAACAAGAATTGCCCCAAGCTCTGCATTTGATGGTAAACTCTTGGCGATTTCTCGACTTTGCTGTAAGACAGCTTCAGACTTTTTCCCATCGCCTATGGCTAACAGGCTATCTCCAAGCGATCGCAATCCTACGGCTTTTTCTAGAGAATTTGGTTGCGATTGTAGTTTTTGATGCGCTTCTTCTAGTATTTCTACAGAGCGCAAGTAAGCGCCTTGGCTTCTTAAAGCCTGCGCTTGATTAATTAGCGTCCGCACTACGCCATTTTCTTGTTTTAGCTGCGTATAAATTTTTGCTGCTTGTTGCCAAGTTGCTAAAGCCGCCTCCGCCTGTCCCGTGGCTAATTGCAAGCGTCCTTGAATATCTAAAGATTGCGCGAATATTTGCAGATTTTGGCTGTTTTGTTCGACCTTGAGCAAATTTAAACTGTCTGTAATTGCCTTTTGTGCTTCTTGCCAAGCGCCGAGTTGCTGGTAAGCTAGGGAAAGATTACTCAAAGTGGCGGCTTGTTTGATGCGATCGCCTTGAGTTTGATATTCCTTCACCGCTTGCTGCAATACCTGCACCGCCTCACTAAACTTTCCTGCATCGTAAAGCAATTTACCCTGTTGCAGTAGGGAAGCCGGATTTGCAATTTCTTTGACAATCGGTGGCGATGAAGCAGCAATTCCCGGAACCACCGCTATCATTGGTGAACTCAAACTGCATAGCAAAGCCATAATAAAGTAAATAAACAGGCGGAAAAATTTGATTTTTCGCCTATTTTCTCCGGAATAACTGGCTATAGACAATTGAGTTACTTTCTGCATGGGATAGATTGTCAGCCTATGTCAGGGTAGTCTGCAATCAAATCCTACAGGAATCAGGGAACTTTGATAAGCACCTCATAACCCTCGCTGCGTGGTTGTGCGATCGCCCAAAACAAAAGAAGTCGCGATAGTTATACCATTTTGAAAAAAGAACGCGACAGATGAGTAGGGGCACGGCACCAGTAAGATATTTGATATGCCAAAAGATTGAGGATGCCGTGCCCTGACAAAGGATTTATCTGTCGCAAACATTATTTGAATTGGTATTAGGTAGTAATAACTCCACAAAATGTAAAAAAATGTTGGCGTTTTATATTTTTTCTGATCATTTAGTAGGGTGCGTTAGCGCTACTCGTAACGCAGGTTTCCTAACCTAAGATTTTTTCATAAATTAAAGTATAATTATCATCGTTTTTTCCCTAGCTGCTACATAAAATTAATATTAATTTCTTTAGTGATTAACGCTACATTGTTGCTATACAAATTGCAGATTGCGCCAGTTTTTTATCAAGTTACATCAAATTACAACAGTCTGCTTTTAGCTAGCTAATAAATGCCCAAAACGACTGTCATTTATGGAATTTTAAAAAAACATTTAAATTTTATTTCCCTATATATTTACCTGAAGCATATAATTATCTAAATATTATTAAATATTTTAATCAATTTATATATAGCAAAAACATACCAAAATATGGCATTTTAGATAATGAGCTAACTTAATTTAAAATTTTAAATTGTTTTGCGTAAAATTAACGTTATTTTAGCAATCCAAAAGGAGTTAACATTTTTATTAAAGATGGAACCCGTACAATTTAGTGAACTTAAGACTAATGAAATATATAAAATTGAGTTCCTCAACGGCTACAACTTACAGAGTAAATTTATAGGCATTAAAAGTGGACGTTACTATTTTTTAGATGAAAAAGGACAGAAATTTTCTTTTACCAACAACACTATTGTGCATCTGCGCTTTTATAAATCTCAGGCTGAATAAAGTGTGATTGCAGAATAGCCAAGCCGCAACCAGATAAATCGCCGGGATGCGATCAGCCCTTTTTCTCCTTAACCAACAAGTATTGGATCGCACATTCTAACTCAGATACCAATACCACAAACCTGCTCACGAAACCGCAAACTCTGTAATTTTGCGTTGTTCAGGAGTTCTAAAACCTAAAACAATATGCTCTTTAGGAATTCCCGCAGCAACTAAATCTACAGCAACACCTTCTTCTGTACCATCCTGCTGAATCCAAAGTTTACGATCAATAATGTCGATGTGTAGCAAAGTGCCATAGATACGGTAGCCATTTTGCCACCCAGCTTCTACTAAAAGATAGCGAGTCTCCTACGGAGAGGCTGCGCCAACGCGCTGTTGATCAAACACTAATTCTACTTCTACTTCTTCGTCGCTACCTAAAAAATCAGCATACTCTTTTAGTACTTTTTCAATGATGTCCTTATACTGAGCCTTTAGTGAATCCATCGGATAATTTCCTCCTGGAATGCAACAGATTGCAAGTTGGTGAGGTACAGATAATTGTAAGGGCAAGGCAGTGCCCATTGGTGTCAACTTAAGCTAAAAGCTATATAGGGCGGGCGTTGTAAAAAAACCCTCGCCCTCATCCCCTAACCCCTTCTCCCTCAAGGAGAAGGGGAATTGAATCTCTTGCTCCCCTCTCCCTGAGGGAGAGGGGCTGGGGGTGAGGGCGAAACCTTGAACTAAGCGGGTTTCACGTTAAGTTGACACGTATGGACTGTGCCTTGCCCCTACCCGCGACACTGTATATTGAAGGTAACCAAATAAATGCGATCGCACATCCCCCATAAATAAGCGATCGCTTTGTAAACTAGCACTTGTAACTCACAAACTAACACTTGCAACTCGTAAACTTGCTTTTGCAACTCGCAAACTAACACTTGCAACTCGTAAACTTGCTTTTGCAACTCGTAAACTAACATTTGCAACTCGTAAACTTGCTTTTGCAACTCGCAAACTAACACTTGCAACTCGCAAACTTGCTTTTGCAACTCGCAAACTTGCTTTTGCAGCTAATTTCCGGAAATATACTCTTATTTATTAATTTTGCTCATACTATTGCTAGCAAACTTCTGTAACTTCACTGTGGCTAGTACATTTATTTATTGCGTATCTTAAAGGTATCTAAGGAACTCAGTATCAAGCATTATCAGGGTTCTTCATATCAAAATTTCAACAGGAAAACTTTATGGCGCAAAAGAGACGCAATTCCATCGCACTCACCAAAGCTGAACGACGGATTGAAGGGATGCAGATGATCAATTCTGACTTAGACTTTGGTAATGGGTTATCAATCGCCAGTTATCAAAATAAAATTTTGGAAATTCGAGATAAATTAACCGCCTATAACCAAGCAAAAACAATGGTGGAGACAACACACTCTGCATTAATAGAAGCAGAAAGTCAGTTGAATATGATTTCTGAGCAAATGCTGCTGAGTGTTGCATCTCGCTATGGCAAAACTAGTGATGAGTATGGCATGGCTGGTGGAACGCGCCGGATATATAGAAAGAAAGCACGTCCAGCTGTTCAAACAACATTCTCTACAGAAAAATAATTGAAAATTTGCAATTACTTGCATTAGCCAGCGAAGAGGTAAATTGAGAATATTTGCCTCTTTGCTTGTGTAGAATACCAAAATCTAGTTCCCTCCCCTTTCCAAGGCTACGGTGTACACACAAGTACTATCTGTAAGGGTTTCAGGCGTTATAGACCCCTGAAATTGTCATTACGAGCGCAGCGAGGTAATCACATAATCCCGTGGTTTTTGCGATTGCTACCCTGCAGGAAGGCTCCGCCTACGTCGTTTCTCTTGGCTGTGGACAGGCTTCGGGAGCGATCGCTATAATCTGGACAAGCAATTGCCAACAACTGGCTATTGAAACAGGGCGATCGCTCTTTTATGTGCAATGGATACCAAATTAAAATACCAAAACATTATTCAAAGCGTACTCCAGAATCATGCCGATTATCGAACAGCGCTAGGCGATGGATATGCTTCTCAAGTTTTATTTGATGATGAACGGCGACAATATTTAGTTTTAGATATAGGTTGGAGTGGTGACAAATATCTTCATGCAACACCCATACATTTAAGTTTAATTGATGAAAAAATTTGGATTCAATGGGATGACACCGAAGAAGGCGTAGCTAGTGATTTGCTAGCAGCAGGAGTTCCTAAAGAAGATATAGTTCTGGGTTTTCGCCATCCTAAAATCAGGCAACATACAGGTTTTGCGGTGGCATAGTTTTAGCATAGTTCGTAGGGTGTGTTATGCCGTAGGCTAACGCACCTTGTTGTTGATAATGCGTCGGTGCGTTGCGCTGCGCGACAACACACCCTACATTTAAATTCTTTCTCACGTCTCTTGGCGATCGCAGTTATCCCCAGCTATCAAAGCCTTGCTATTAGCTAATGAGTTTCAGACTGAATTGTGGATTAACAAGAAAATTACGCAATCATTGACACAAGCAATTAAATCAAGACTTAAAGTAGCTAAAATGTAAAAACGTGATATATTACGTCTCTTACTTAATCCTGGTTTTATGGCACTGCCAATTGTTGCAATTATCGGTCGCCCCAATGTGGGCAAATCTACCCTGGTTAATCGTCTCGCCGGGGAACAAACGGCGATAGTCCATGATGAACCAGGAGTAACGCGCGATCGCACTTATATGCCATCTTATTGGAACGATCGCGAATTTTTGGTTGTCGATACAGGTGGCTTGGTTTTTAATGATGACACGGAATTTTTACCACTGATTCGCCAACAAGCAATGACAGCTCTAGCCGAAGCGAGTGCGGCTATCTTTGTGGTTGATGGGCAAACTGGGCCTTCTCACGCTGATGAAGAAATTGCAGAGTGGTTACGTCAACACCCTGTACCTGTACTGTTGGCTGTTAATAAATGTGAATCCCCCGATCAAGGATTAATCCAAGCTGCAGAATTTTGGCAATTAGGCTTAGGTGAACCTTACCCAATTTCGGCAATTCATGGTAGTGGTACAGGCGAATTGCTGGATGAGTTAATTAAGCACGTTCCCCAGGTGACAGATGTACCGGAAACTAATGAAATTAAAGTAGCAATTATTGGTCGCCCCAACGTTGGTAAATCTAGTTTATTAAACGCTTTTGTGGGAGAAGAAAGAGCGATCGTCAGTCCCATTTCTGGTACAACCCGCGATGCGATTGATACCATGTTTGAGCGGGATGGACAAACCTATCGCTTGATTGATACTGCTGGGATTCGCAAAAAGAAAAGCATCGAATACGGCACAGAATTCTTTAGTATTAACCGTGCTTTTAAAGCAATTCGTCGCGCCGATGTAGTGTTAATGGTAATCGACGCTTTAGACGGAGTTACCGAACAAGACCAAAAATTAGCAGGACGAATTATTGATGAAGGTAGAGCTTGTGTAGTTGTAGTTAATAAATGGGATGCTGTGGAAAAAGATTCCTACACCATTTATGACTATGAAAAGACTATGCAATCCCGGTTGCATTTCACTGAATGGGCAGACACAATATTTGTCAGTGCCGTCACAGGACAGCGCGTCGAGAAAATTTTAGAATTAGTCAATCAAGCGGCGGAATCACACAAACGCCGTGTCAGCACATCTGTAATTAACGAAGTTTTAGAAGATGCAGTAAGTTGGCATTCACCACCAACCTCACGCGGTGGGCGACAAGGTAGAATTTATTACGGTACTCAAGTCAGTAGCCAACCACCCACGATCGCACTGTTCGTTAACGATGCAAAACGCTTTAACGAAAACTACCGCCGCTACATCGAAAGACAATTCCGCCAACAACTAGGATTTAAAGGCACTCCCATTCGTTTATTGTGGCGCAGTAAGAAAGTCCGTGATGCAGAAGTTGCTAGTATCAATCGTGCTACCCGCGTTTAGGGGCTTCCAACTAGAAAAATAGCCTATTGCTGTCTTGGCAGAGGGGCAGGGGGCAGGGGGAAGAATATTATTTGAGTAAATTGGATAATTTATTTTCTCGAAGTCCCTAAAAATTTGAGATTTAGGATTTGGAACTTTAGACTGGAGTGGACTAACTAACAATCAGAAGCTTATACCTACGACAGACCTAATAATCCAAAATCCAAATCTAAAATCTAAAATTGCCACATGGATTTACTGCGATCGCTACCTCTGGGACTTTATTTAGAAGAACCTCAAACTTGGCTGCATAGAATTGATCCCCGCGTCAAGTTTGCTTGGTTGATGAGTTTACTCACCAGTTACTTATTTGCCCCGATCGAATGGCGGGTACTGCTGGTCATAGTATTGATTTTTGTGACTCTCACTGCCAGAATTCCTAAAAGAGTATGGCAGCAGCAAATGGGCTGGTTATTACTATTGTCGGTTCTGGTGTTATTAATTGCCGCGATCAGCCCCGATGGTTTAGGCGTAAATTATCAGCCCCGCCTCCCAGCCAACGAGCAAATTTTAACTCAGCCATCCACTGCCAAACCGCCAAATGTTGATGAAAAAGCAGAATTTGGCAATAAAGAATATAAATATGTGATATTTCACCAAGGGCCAGTCAAAGTCAATCGCCGTTCTTTAGATTTAGCGGTGCGCCTAAGTACGATTTTATTTACCGTAATTTATAGTACTAACTTGTATCTGCTAACCACAGCACCAGAAGAAATCACAGCAGGTTTAGAAAGCTTAATGCAACCACTAAGGCGGCTGAAGTTACCTGTAACAGAAGTAGCTTTAACTTTAACTTTATCTTTGCGATTTATTCCTCTAGTCTTAGAAGAAGTGCAGAATTTAGTGCGATCGGTAATGACTAGGGCGATTAATTGGAAAAAGCTAGGAATCAAAGGCGCAGTCAAAGTTTGGATGATTATAGCAGAGCGATTATTAGAAAATTTGCTACTCCGTGCCGAACAAATGGCCAGCGCAATGACGGTGCGCGGTTTTACCAGCCCTAACGAGCATCGCGTATTGTGGCATGACCTACGCTTAAAAAGGTGGGACTGGCTAGCGATCGCAATTTTAAGCTTATTTTGGGGCGTGCGACTATTACTTGGTATACAAGTTTAATACTCCGCTGTGTAAGCAGAGGAAGCAGAGGAAGCAGAGGAAGCAGAGGAAGAAAATTATGAGATTCTCTTAGCTCTCAAAATTGGATAATTGAATTGCTGAAATTCCCTAAAGATTGTGAATTTTGCAAAATTCAAGATAATGTTTCAGACAGCGATTGCGAAACAGCCGCGATGATGGACGGAATCTCAACTCCGACAACCTCTAACCCTTTGTTAATTACGAATTACGAATTACGAATTAGTAATTATGACCCACCCTTGGTATTGGCGATCGCTTCCTTTAGAAAATCGTACTGGTTCCGAAGTATTCGCGGCTCTATTTCGCCCCACTCATCAATCTGAAATCGCCACCCTACTAGAAAGCACCTACCCCACTCCAAAAAACCATCCCCAACTCAATCGCTATTCTATTTGTGCAGGCGCACCTCGCATTATCAATGGTGTCCCCCAAATGTGGACACCCGCACTAGGAAAAGTTCTACCCTTTTTATCCGATTTACTAGAAAACAGAGGAATCGGACAACAAATAATTTCCCCCTCATCCCCCCCTCACCTCCCCTTCACTGGTGGCTGGCTGGGATGGTTGGGTTATGACATAGCCTGGGAAATTGAACAACTACCGCAAAATAAATGCGATCGCTTGCCGTTTCCTGTAGCTTTTTGGTATGAACCAGATTGTTTTGCCATTTTGGATCACGCCGAACAAACTCTTTGGCTAGCGGCTAGCGATGAGAGTAAATTGGATGATTTACAGGAAAAATTAGCTAAAAAAGCCGCAATTCTCCATCAGGAAGTCTTAGAAAACAATCGCAAAATTCCAAATTACCCTATTTCTCCTCGCTTCCACACATCGCAATCAGATTACGAGACAGCAGTTAACCAGGCGAAAAAATATATTCAGGCGGGAGACATTTTTCAAGCAAATCTGTCATTGCGATTTGAAGCCACTACAACCGCTTCTGGTTGGTCAATTTACCAAACATTGCAACGAATTAATCCTTCTCCTTTCGCTAGCTATTGGCAAACACCTTGGGGAGAAGTGATGAGCTGTTCCCCAGAAAGGCTAGTATTATTGCAAAACGGCCAAGCCGAAACTCGACCAATCGCCGGGACGCGATCGCGGGGGATCACGCCAGAACAAGACATTCAGCTTGCACAAGAATTGCTCAGTAACACCAAAGAACGCGCCGAACACATCATGCTGGTGGATTTGGAACGCAACGATTTAGGGCGAGTTTGTGAATGGGGGACTGTGTGTGTTGATGAATTGCTAACAATTGAGCGCTATAGCCACGTGATGCATCTTGTTAGTAATGTTAAAGGCCACTTAAAAAGCGATCGCACCGCCATCGATTTAATTCGCGCCCTCTTCCCTGGTGGCACAATTACAGGGTGTCCCAAAGTTCGTTGCATGGAAATTATTGAAGAACTAGAACCAGTCCGGCGCAGTTTATTCTACGGTTCCTGCGGTTATTTAGATTGGCGAGGCAACTTAGACTTAAATATTTTAATCCGCACCCTGTTACTAGCTCCAGCTCCAGGGGAACAGGGGATCAGCACTTCCAACTCTTGTACAGACGCGATTCATCGCGTCTCTCCCACTCCCAACTCTTGTACAGAGGCGATTGATCGCGTCTCTCCCACTCAGCACTCACAACTCAACATCGTTTGGGGACAAGTTGGCGCAGGTATTGTCGCTGATAGTGATCCTGAGCGAGAATGGTATGAATCTCTGCACAAAGCTCAGGCACAATTGGTAGCACTGAATATGCTAAATCATCAATAGTGTACCCTTGGCGATTGTGTGCCGACAGGCGAAAATTGTGGCAGCATTAAAAGAGGTTGATGCACACAGAAGTCTAAGGGCTGAATTTTATCTTGAGAAACCTTGCATGATGTATCCCTTGGTCGTTCTTCACAGGAGATAAAATGGCTGATATTTTCTGAGCCTTACCCTACATAGCACCTAAATGTAGGTTTCCCAGGCGAACTTGCCATTACTCTTGTTGTTGTCCCCTACTAGTACAGCAAGCGCAAACACCAAACTAGCAACTCAAAATTAGCGAAAAGCTTATTTAATCAACTTTTTGGTGCCTTAATTTTGAGTTTCGCGTAGCGCTACTAGCTTCAATACTGCCTTTAAAACACTAGATCAAGGGCTTGGCAAACACCACTCTACAGCAAACATTGTTGTATTTCGCGTCAATTTGCACAAATATTCTCACGAAAGCGGTGTATCATCGTCTGAATGTTTGTACTAAAACTGCGGAAAGATATAAAAAATAGACGCTTACCTTGACCACTAAATGAATTCAGAAAACTCAGAAACTTACATTAATCATCCAACTTGGGGTCTCCTTTACAGAATCTGTATGGTTGACGAGACCCAGGATTTGTTCACTACACTTTATGCCCAACGTTTATTTTTTTTGGTAACAAATGACATCAAAGGTATAAAATTTCAGCCCATAGGCCGCACCGAAGCCAGAATGATGTTGGAAAATCGCTTGCGTACTCTGCGTCGCACCGGGCATTCTCAGGAGTACGATCTGCTTCACGGTGTTTTTCAACGCACATTCCAATAAGAAGCAGAGGAGCAGGGAGCAGGGGAGCTAATCTTCATTCTTGTACAGACGCGATTAATCGCGTCTCTGCAACTCGCGATGAATCGCGTCTGTGCAACCCAGCACTTTGCTAGACCTAGAAACTGCTGTAATGTAGGGGATCGTTAATTTTGAATTTTGGATTGTGAATTGTGAATTGCGATCGCAGCGAAGTGATATCCAATTTAAAAAATGATTGCGATGGAGTCACACAAGTCTCAACCAGACAGCAATTCCCAATCCAAAATCTCAGATCTAAAATCTAAAATTGTATGACTAGTTCAATTGGCGAACGCATTGCCAAAATTAGCTCCTCCCTACCATCTTCAGTACGCTTGATTGCAGTTAGCAAAACAGTGCCGGCGGCAATGATGCGCTCTGCATACGCCGCCGGAATTCGCGATTTTGCCGAAAGCCGGATTCAAGAAGCCGCAAAAAAGCAAGCCGAATTACAAGATTTAAGCGATATTACCTGGCACTTCATTGGGCATTTGCAAAGCAACAAAGCCAAAAAAGCCCTAGAACTATTTTCCTGGATTCACTCTGTCGATAATTTGCAGTTAGCACAGCGCTTGGATCAAATAGCAGAACAATTGGCCGTTACTCCTAATGTCTGTCTGCAAGTCAAAATTCTTCCCGATCCCAACAAGGGCGGCTGGAATGTAACACAACTTTTAAATGACTTATCCGTAATTAATCAATATAAAAATTTACATATTCAAGGTTTAATGACAATTCCGCCTTTAGGATTAAATGAAGCGGAAATTTTAAATGTATTTAATACTACTCGCGACCTAGCGAAAACCATTAGGGATCAAAACTGGTCGCACATTGAGATGCAGCACTTGTCGATGGGGATGTCTGGTGATTATCACCTAGCCGTACAAGCAGGAGCAACGATGGTAAGGTTAGGAACCATCTTGTTTGGCGATCGCACCCAGAGAATGTGAGAATAATATTCAATTACCTGTAGGTATTGGTATCAGAAGCTTTCAGCCGCTTTTGAGAAGGCTTCTCAAAGAGAATATTGCAACAAGTAACAAAAGATATAGTTTTGCCACAAGCTTGATCTCCGAAAAATGGGGTGGAAATTAACTTTCATTCGGAGAAACATTAGTATATAATCTTGACTCATTATCGCGTTTAGGTAATCATGCAGATGCAACCAACAACATCTGCTCTGCACCTAAGCCTGTAGTAGAAACTACCGCTAGTACTAAAATTGCTGAATAAGGCATCCATGTAGCGATCAAAGCTAGCTACATTGATTTATAGTCAGGTAAAAATAAAGCTAAATTGCACCAGGAGCGTACACAATGAACAATATATTTTCTAAACTTAGAGACTTTGTTGGACTAAATGAACAAGTAGAATACGAATACTACGAAGAAGAACCAGAAACCGAAAGCTACCAAAATCTCTATCAAGAAGAGAATGCCCAACCGGCACCCCAAGAACCTGCCACACCAAATCGACGTTGGCGGGAACCCATGCCTACAATGGGTAATGACGTAGCGACAGGGTCAAAATCAATGGGGAATGTGATAGGTATGCCAGGAGCAATTAACGGAATTTCGGAAGTATTAGTACTTGAGCCACGCACATTTGAAGAAATGCCTCAAGCCATTCAAGCTTTGCGTGAGCGCAAATCAGTAGTATTAAATTTAACAATTATGGACCCCGACCAAGCACAACGGGCGGTAGATTTTGTAGCAGGTGGTACATACGCATTAGATGGACATCAAGAACGTATTGGAGAAAGTATCTTTTTGTTTACACCCAGCTGTGTGCAAGTTAGCACTCACGGCGGAGTTATTCACGAAGTACCACAACCACCCGCACGTCCTCGGACAACAACTCCTACTCCAGCATGGGGCAATGAAGTTAACCGGATGGCAGCACAATAAAGGTAAAGTAGTCAAGGGTCAAGGGTCAAGGGTCAAGGGTCAAGAATTAATTTTTTGACTTTTGACTCTGGACTCTGGACTAATAAAAGTATTGACTATTGGTTATTGAACTAATTAATGACTATTAAATTTGGTTTAATTGGTGGCGGGGTAATGGGAGAAGCGCTATTATCCCGCCTTATTGCGCGTGAAATTTATCAACCATCAGAAGTTATAGTTAGCGAACCTCAACCTGCGCGCCATAATTTTTTAAAACAGCAATATAACGTGGCTGTAACTACCGATAATCGCCTGATTTTAGAGCAAACTCAGGAAGTTGTATTATTAGCAGTGAAACCGCAAGTGTTCAGTGCGATCGCTCAAGAAGTAGCAGAGATGATCGATCTGAAAATTACTGAACACTCACCCCTATTAATTTCTATTTTGGCAGGTGTGCCTTTAAGCCAGCTAGAAGCTGCATTTGCCAGATTGCCAGTCATTAGAGCCATGCCCAATACACCCGCCACAGTCGGAGCAGGAATGACAGCAATTTGCTCAGGTGCTTACACCAACGCCAAACATCACCAAATAGCCCAGCAAATATTTGCCGCAGTGGGAGAAGTGGTAGAGGTTTCAGAATACTTAATGGATGCAGTCACAGGACTATCCGGAAGCGGCCCGGCTTACGTAGCCTTGATGGTAGAAGCACTCGCAGATGGCGGAGTAGCCGCCGGTTTACCCAGAGCGATCGCCAATCAACTAGCCCTACAAACAGTCCTCGGAACCGCCACACTCTTACACGAGAGCAAAATGCACCCCGCAGAACTCAAAGATAGAGTTACCAGCCCCGGTGGTACCACAATTGCCGGCATCGCCCAACTAGAAAAAGGCGCATTCCGCTCCGCCTTAATTGAAGCAGTCAAAGCAGCCACAGAGCGATCGCAGGAATTGGGGAAGTGAGGGGGAAGAGGCAAGGGGGCAGGGAGCAGGGAGCAGGGAGCAGGGAGCAGGGGGCAGGGGGCAGGGAGCAGGGAGCAGGGGAGAAAAGCAATTACCCATTACCAATTACCCATTACCCCATGCCCTATGCCCCATGCCCTATGCCCAATCCCCCATGCCCCATTCCAAAGTTGACAAAATAGCCGTTAATATAGTAGACAGTCTGGTTGCAAATTTGATTGAGTGAACTATCCCGCACCGTCCCAAGAAGTTGACCTAGAGTCAATATTTCCTTTTCATCTAGATCAATTCCAAAAAGATGCGATCGCGTCCCTCAATGCTGGTCGTTCTGTAGTCGTTTGTGCGCCTACAGGTTCGGGCAAAACGTTGGTGGGTGAATACGCTATTTATCGTGCTCTGGCGCGAGGCAAACGCGTATTTTACACTACTCCTTTAAAGGCGCTGTCGAATCAAAAGTTACGTGATTTCCGCGAAAAATTTGGGTTTGAGCAGGTCGGTCTGTTAACTGGAGATGCTTCCATTAACAGAGAAGCACCGATTTTGGTGATGACGACAGAAATCTTCCGCAATATGCTCTATGGCACACCCATAGGGCAAGTTGGCATCTCTTTAGTAGATGTGGAAGCGGTGGTACTAGATGAGTGCCACTACATGAACGATCGCCAACGCGGAACAGTTTGGGAAGAATCTATTATCTATTGTCCCCGGGAAGTGCAATTGGTGGCACTGTCGGCAACGGTTGCCAATAGCGATCAGCTCACCGATTGGCTAAATCGCGTTCACGGGCCCACTGACCTGATTTACTCCGATTTTCGCCCCGTACCTTTAGAATTTCATTTTTGCAATCCCAAAGGATTGTTCCCCCTACTCAACGACAGCAAAAACAAAATTAACCCCCGCCTAGCTAATAGGGGAAAAAGGCGACCAGCAGACAGGGGCAAAGGTGGTAGGCCAGAAGCGCCCAGCATAATTTATACCTTGAATCAGCTACAGCAACGGGATATGCTACCCGCCATTTACTTTATCTTCAGTCGGCGGGGATGTGATAAAGCTGTGGCAGAGGTGGGTGATTTATGGCTGGTAAATAATGATGAATCCCAAATTTTGCGCCGCCAAATAGATGATTTTTTAAGCCGCAACCCCGAAGCGGGGCGTTCGGGACAAATTGCGCCTCTCTATCGCGGCATTGCGGCTCACCATGCGGGAATTTTACCTGCTTGGAAAGTGCTAGTAGAAGAATTATTCCAGCAGGGGCTAATTAAGGTTGTATTTGCCACCGAAACACTAGCTGCGGGAATTAATATGCCCGCCCGTACCACTGTAATTTCCACTCTTTCCAAGCGTACCGACACCGGACATCGCCTGTTGAACGCTTCCGAATTCTTGCAAATGGCAGGACGTGCTGGTCGGCGTGGCATGGATTTACAAGGTCATGTAGTTACAGTCCAAACCCCCTTTGAAGGTTCCAAAGAAGCAGCGTATTTAGCAACATCCAAACCAGATCCTCTAGTTAGCCAGTTTACCCCCAGCTACGGGATGGTACTGAATCTCCTGCAAACCCATACCTTAGACCAAACTAGAGAACTGATCGAACGCAGTTTTGGGCAGTACATGGCAACTCTGCATTTACAGCCAAATTACGATGAGATTGCTGAACTGCAAGCCCAATTAAATCAACTGCAAGAGCAAATCGCCGCAGTTGATGAAAATGAACTGGCTGTGTATGAGAAATTGCGCCAACGCCTGAAAGTAGAACGGCAATTATTAAAAACTCTGCAACAGCAAGCACAGGAAGACAGACAAGAGCAATTAGCAATGATGTTGGGCTTTGCTGTCTCTGGGACAATGCTGAGTATCAAGGGCAAAAACATTACAGTTCCTACACCAATTACAGCAGTGTTAATTGGTAAAACTTCTGGTGAGCAAACACCTTACTTGGTTTGCTTGGGACGAGATAATCGATGGTATGTAGGCACAACCGAAGATATCGTGGATTTGTATGCCGAATTACCACGAATTGATATCCCACCAGAGATTTTGCCACCACCGGAACTATTATTTAAACCAGGACAGATATACCGTGGTGACGCACAAACAGCAGCTATTGCCCAAAGAATTCCGCAACCAGAGGAATCTTTATATATGGCTCCGGAAGTTGCAGAACAACTCAGCCGTGTAACTGCTGTACAAGAGCAATTAGAAGCTCATCCTGTGTATCAATCGGGTAATGCTGGCGCTATTTTTAAACGTCGGGCACGTTATGTAGAACTAGAAGCCGAACTGCAACTATTGCAAGAGCAAGTTGAGCAACAATCCCAACATCATTGGGAAGAGTTTCTCAATTTAATTGAAATTTTGCAGCATTTTGGCTGTTTAGATAACTTAGTACCCACAGCATTAGGGCAAGTTGCTGCTGCTATCCGGGGAGAGAATGAATTGTGGCTAGGTTTGGTATTAGCTAGTGGTGAATTAAATAATTTAGATCCGCACCATTTAGCAGCCGCAGTTGCAGCTTTAGTTACAGAAACTCCTCGCCCTGATAGCAAAGTGCGGTTTGACATCAGCAATCAAGTTGTAGATGCTTTAGCAAAACTGCGAGGAATTCGCCGCCAGATGTTTCAAATCCAACGGCGGTATAACGTGGCGCTGCCTATATGGTTAGAGTTTGAGTTAATTGCTCTCGTAGAACAATGGGCGTTAGGAATTGAGTGGACAGAACTATGTGGAAATACGACCTTAGATGAAGGTGATGTGGTCAGAATATTACGCCGGACTTTGGATTTATTATCTCAAATTCCCCATGTACCGAATTTGCCAGAGTCATTGCAGCGCAATGCTTACCGCGCTATGCAGTTAATTGATAGATTCCCTGTGAATGAAGTAGTGGAATAGGGCATTGGGCATTGGGCATTGGGCATTGGTAATGGGTAAAATAATTTCTCCCCTTGTCTCCCTGCCCCCACCTGTGTCAACTTAAGCTAAAAGCTATATAGGGCGGGCGTTGTACAAATACCTCGCGCCCTCATCCCCTAACCCCTTCTCCCGCAGGAGAAGGGGAACTAAATCTCTTGCTCCCTTCTCCCTGTGGGAGAGGGGCACAGGGTGAGGGCGAAACCTTGCAACCAAGAGGGTTTCACGTTAAGTTGACACCAATGCCCTGCCCCCTGCCCCCCTGCCTTTTCCTAGTCCCCATTAAGAGGCGATCGCACATTGCCTTGACTCTTTACGAAGACAAATATACAATTCAGATTGATATAGAAGGGGAGTAGCTGCTGGCATGAAAAGCCAGCCCATCTGAGTCAACATACTGGCGATGAGCCTGGTTCAGATGACAAGTATTTAGTATTTGGCAGCGAGACCTTCACCGAGTTCACACCCAAAAGGGTGGAGCTTGGTGAGGTCTTTTGGTTCTCATCAAGCTCCATCGCAGTCAACGATTTTTCAGGAGCTTGAAAGAGTGCTAACAGCTTTTACCGCAGGTTTATTACTAATTACAATTTCCGAGTTAGGTGATAAAACATTTTTTATCGCCGTAATTTTGTCAATGCGTCACCCCCGACGCTTAGTCTTCTTGGGGGTGACAGCTGCTTTAGCTGCAATGACAATTCTTTCGGTAGTTCTGGGACAAACAATATCTTTGTTGCCCAAAATTTATATTCATTATGCCGAAATTGCTTTGTTTATTGCCTTTGGTCTGAAGCTGCTGTATCAAGGTAGTAAGATGTCAAAGGCTTGTGATACGGAAGTTGTAGAAGAAGCGGAAGCTGCGGTAAAGCAAGCAGATTCACAACTACCCAAACGCAAAACCCCACTGGCAATTTTAATCGAAGCCTTTACCTTAACATTCATGGCAGAGTGGGGCGATCGCACACAAATTGCTACCATTGCCCTAGCAGCAGGTAATAATCCCATTGGGGTGACTGTAGGTGCAGTATTAGGACACGCCATTTGTGCTGCGATCGCAGTCATCGGTGGCAAAATAATTGCGGGACGCATCTCAGAACGTCAAATAACTTTAATTGGCGGCTGCTTATTTTTAATTTTTGGTGTTGTAGCAGCCATTGAAGGAGCGTGAGGGGATTAGGGATTGGGGACAAATCAATTCAAAATTCAAAATTCAAAATTCAAAATTAAAGAACTCCTCAGGATTGGGGAACTTGGGGCCCCCTCTGGGGATAAGGGGTAATGGGGATAAGGGACTGGGGACTGGGGAAGATGAGGGGGATGAGGGAGACAAAACAATTCAAAATTCAAAAGAATACACTGTTTCCCGTTCCCTCTCACAAACAGCAATCACCAATTACCAATTACCAATTACCAATTACCAATTACCAATTACCAATTACCAATTACCAATTACCAATTACCAATTACCCATTACCCATTACCCATTACCCATTACCCATTACCAAATGACAAATACCTAATTTTTTACCACAGGAATTTCAATGGAAAATTCTGTCCCTTTTCCTAGTTCAGACACAAATGAAATTGCTCCTTGATGTTGTTCTTCAATAATTTGGCGACTAATAGACAAACCTAATCCGGTTCCTTTACCTACAGGTTTAGTGGTAAACATTGGTTCAGCTAAACGTTGTTTAACCTCTTCTGTCATGCCAATTCCATTGTCAGCAATTTGAATCACTACTACTGAGCGCTGTTCTAGTACGCTAGTACGAATTGTAATTTTTCCTGTGTACTCTACCAATGAAGAATCACTTTTGACAAATGATTCCTCAATGGCATCAATAGCATTAGCCAAAAGGTTCATAAAAACTTGGTTTAAGGGGCCAGGAAAACATTCTACTAGCGGTAAAGTATCATAATCTTTAATTATTTGAATGGCTGGACGTTCTGGGTTAGCTTTGAGACGATATTGCAAAATTAATAATGTACTGTCGATACCTTCATGAATATTTGTCGGTTCAGCGCTTGCATCATCGCGGCGAGAAAAATGCCTGAGTGCGCGAATCATTTGCGCCATGCGCTTTGTGCCTTTATGCATGGATAAAATGATTTCTGGAAAGTCGCATATCAAATAATTCAAATCGATTTCATCGATTTTATCGACTATTTCATCTACTGGTTCGGGATAATATTTTTGATAGAGATTTAATAATTCAATAAAACTTTGAGTATATTCAGAAGCATGACCAAGATTGCCTAAAATAAAGTTGACAGGATTATTAATTTCATGAGCAATTCCGGCGACTAATTCACCTAAAGCAGACATTTTTTCTCGTTGTATCAGGTTTACCTGAGTTTGCTGAAGATGAGATAAAGCATGAGAAAGTTGAGATGTTCTCTCTTCTACCCGTTGTTCTAAATCTTTAGTCAGGCTTTGTAATTTCGCTTCTGCTAATAGACGTTCTGCTACTTCTTGTTGCAATTGCTGATTCTGAGTTTGCAGTTGCTTGGTGAGATGACGAATTTTTAAATGAGTTTGCACACGTGCTAATACTTCTTGTTGCTCGAATGGCTTGGTAATATAGTCTACCGCTCCCAAATTTAAGCCTTTAACTTTATCGACAGTTTCCGAAAGAGCCGTCATAAAGATAATGGGAATATCAGCAGTTATGGGATTTGATTTTAAGCGATCGCAGGTAGTAAATCCATCAATACCTGGCATCATTACATCTAAGAGAATAATATCAGGGTGAGCATATTCAGCTTGAGCGATCGCGCCTTCACCATTCACAGCCACTAAGATTTCCCAGCCTGTATCCATCAAGGATTCTGATAAAACTTCTAAATTATTGGGGTTATCATCAACAATCAAAATTACCCCTATTTCTACAATTTCTAAACTCATTGTTGTGTTCCTCGATATATCTGCATAAACTCTTTGATTTTGTCGATTTGAAAGCTTTTTGCCAGTTGCAGTAACTCTTGAGCAAAAGGTATAAATTTCTCATCTAATTGTTTGAGCTTTTCTGCTTGCTCACGAATACCCTTAATATTTCCTCTCATCGCTAATTCAAAAAGCTGCTCAAGTTCTTCAGATGGAATTGCAATTAATTCATTGAATGAAATTTGAGGATTCACAGGTATCACTTCTACAGTTTCTTTTAACTGTAGCGACTCATAAATCCATTCAACTTGTAAGTACTGCTGTAACTTCAAAAATAAATCTTCGATCTGCACAGGTTTAGGAAGGAAATCATCTGCACCAACTCCTATACTTTTATGTTCGTCAGATTCAAATACGCTAGCAGATGAAACAATAATAGTTAAGTTTTCAAACTCAGGTAATTTCCGGAGACGACGTGTCAATTCAAAGCCATCCATTACAGGCATTGCTAAGTCTGTAATGATTAAATCAGGTAAAAATTGAAGAGTTTTTTCTAAAGCTTCTTCACCATTAGTTGCTTCTGCAATTTCAAATCCAATTTCTTGGAGCAGATTGACAATCACAGAACGGTTTTCCCATTTATCATCGACAATTAAAACTTTCCGCTTACCATTAGCAATGCCCACAATTTTATCGTCGGCTATCATTCTGGCTGATTGCATCCAGTCTAATGATTCCTGTAAATCCAAATCCATCCAAAAGATACTACCTTGATTTAATTCGCTTTTTACATGAATTTTACTACCCATTAATTTGACAATTTTTTGGCTAATAGCCAAACCTAAACCAGTACCTTCAGATTGTTTGTGAGTATCTCCAGCCTGCTCAAAAGGTAAAAATATTTTCTCTGTTTGTGATTGGCTCATGCCAATTCCTGTGTCACTAATTTGGCAGCGAATTTTTGTACTTAATGTTGATTTTTCTAATACAGTCACAGTGAACTGTACACCGCCTGTTTCAGTGAATTTAATAGCATTACTCAATAAATTAATTAATACTTGTCGTAACCTTTTTTCATCTGCTGATATACCTGTTGGTAAATCGGCAGAAGGTTGATAAATAAATGAGAGACTTTTTTGTTCTGCACGAATGCGGCAAATTTCTACAACACTTTGAAGAAATGCTGGAAAATGGAAATCATGACAAGAAAGTTCCATTTTTTGAGCTTCGATTTTAGATAAATCTAAAATATCGTTAATTAATGTTAAAAGATGTGAGCCACATTGGTGAATAATCCTTAAGCCATCCCGTTGTTTAGTTGTGATGCTAATATCTCGTTGGAGAATTTGAGCATAACCTAATATACCGTTCAACGGAGTTCGCAATTCGTGGCTCATATTAGCTAAAAACTCACTCTTAGCACGATTTGCTTGATCGGCAAGTTCTTTCTTTAATTCCAGTGAGCGATAAGATGCAGCTAAAGTTGCAGACATTTGGTTAAATGCATCTGCTAATTCTTCAATTTCATCTTGAGTCTTAATCTTTAGGCGATATTCTAGATTGCCATTTCCAAGAATTACTGCTCCCTGTTGTAGCTGTTGAATTGAGCGAATTACTGGTAAGAGAATTAGGAATAACTGCCCGATAAAAATTAATAAAATAGACAAGATAATGATTTGTCTTGCTAGTTGGGTATTATGTTTGAAACGCTCAAATTCTTGCTTGTCTAGCGCATATTGTTGTTGAAGTTTCTGAGTTAAGACATTTAAATACAGTTCAATATCACGAGAAAAAGCATTAATTACGCGAAAATCTTGCTGTGATTGAGCTAATTCTAAAGGTTTATCGATTTGCGATTGACTCGTGAGTTCTGTAACTACCTCAGCTAAAAGATGATGGCGATCGCGAATTTTATTTAACTCTGCAGCTACACCTGGATTTAAATTTTCTAGTTCAGATAAATTAGTAATAAATGCCGATAATGCATCTTGGTATTTCAGCAGATTTACCGCATCACGCCTCAGCAGAATCATATCTTTAAGCGCTGCTACCTGATTATTTAAGGCAACATTAATTCGCAAAATAGTAGTTAAAGCCTGAGCATTTTTGGTTTGGGTGTCTTGGGCTGTAGTTTCAGCTCCCCTAATGAAGATGTCACCACCAACTAGAGTAGAAACAACCAGTCCTCCGACAATTAAAGACGAGCCAATACACTTGGTCGTAATTCGCATAATTTTTTGTCGTTCTATTGAGTGGGAACCCGCTTTTGAAAGTCTCTAATAATGTCATAATCGGAATCTTGCACCAGAGTATAGCCAACTCCCACAGCACCGCTAGGGTCGATTAAACCTGCAGGTGCATCAATCAAAGCCTTTTTCAAATGATCTTTGAGTTCAACAGAGACTTTACTAGCAGCAACAATAGGTATGCTAGGCAGTGGAACAGATTCCCAAATAATCGCGTATTTTTTGGGATCAATTTTCCCTTCTTTAATTTGTTGCGTATACGATCGCTTGTCATCTGCGATCGCATCTACTTCACCTTTGATTAAAGCTTGCTTAGATTTATGATGGCTACCCAAGAAAACAACTGAGTGAAAATCTCGTTGAGGATTAATACCCAATTCTTGTAATTTAGCCATTGGGACAACATATCCAGAAGCAGATATCTTACTGACAAAAGCAAAGCGTTTACCTGGTAAATCTTGTAAAGTTTTAATACCACTAGTTTTGCTAGCAATAATTACAGATGTGTACCAAGGTCGCTTCGTATCTTGATTAATTGGTGAAACCAGGGGTTCAATTTGAGCATCTCGAAGGCGGGCCGCAATATAGCTACTTGGCCCCAGGTAGGCTAAATCTACTTTCCCTTGAATTAATAACTCAACCGCTGTTTCGTAGTTCTTGGTAATTTCAAAGTGAAAAGGCCGCTTCAGGGTTTTGCCTAAATAGTCAGCCAAAGGTTGCAGTTTCTGTTCTTGCTCAGAGGAAACTTGCCAAGGAATCACCGCCATTGTGATGGCTGCTTGTTCGTTTTCAGTTCGCTGGCTGTGAGGTGATGGAACCGTCAGGGGTTGAATTGCAGACGAACTTTCACGAGTTGCAGTACAGGCTGTACCGAATAGTGCGATCGCTAATCCTGAAAGCCAGATAGTAGCCCTTATCTTAGGTAAATTATCCACAACTTTACAAAAAAGTTGCTGATACATAAATTTTTTCCTTTTGAAGCCTGTTCTGTGAACAACGGTGTACTCGTTTATTAATCCCAAAACCGTACATCTACTCACATCAAGGCTGGAAAATTTTTTATTTCATATAATTTAAGTATTATTACTTGAAAGGGGAATGGGGATAAGGGGTAATGGGTAATGGGTAATGGGTAATGGGTAATGGGTAATAGGTAATAGGAAAGGGAAAAGGACGACAGGATAAAAATTTTGCTTTTGAACGCCAGTTGCTACCTCGTGGGAACGCTTTCATCGGTACAATTCGGGGAATCGCAAGGGCGCACTGGCTCCTTTTGAGTACAGACGCGATTAATCGCGTCTCTGCAACTTTTGACTTTTGACCCTTGACCCTTAACCCTTACGGTTTACTTGTTGGTGCGGCTGTAGACGATGCAGTTGGTGCTGGAACTGGAGCAACTTCTGCTGCTTTATTAATTTCGTCTTTGTATTGAGCAGGTGCTAAAGCCGAAGCCGTATTAAATAAAGGTTTAGCTTCAGCAACTTTGCCTTGTTGCTTCAGTAACATTGCCTTAGCCAAAACCGGACGAAAATCCTTGGTATCTTTTTGAATTGCTTGGTCGTATGCGGAGATAGCTTGGGTATAACGTTTTTGAGAGGCATGGACAGTGCCTAAAAGCACCTGTACTGCAACCGTATCTACACTTCCCGGCTGAATTTTATTAGCTTGGGGTGCGGCGGATAAAGTATCTTGCAATAACCCAATAGCAGCTTCAGGACGTTGTTGACTTAATAGCAGAGACACCATCCCTTGCAAAGCTTTCAAATCGCCTGGTTTTGTACTTAAAACACTGCGATAAGCTTGAGCTGCGCCTTCTTTATCGCCAATTTGCTGCTTGGCTTGAGCCAAAAGAACAGCGTATTCAGTTTGTTCTGGATTCAGCTTGGCTAACTTTTCTAAAGGTTCAATTACACCTTGAATGTCTCCTTCTTTGAGAGTTAAAAGTTGTAACCTTGCTTGGAGCAAGCCTTTGAGAGCAGTTTGATTTTCTGGTTCCCGTTGTAAAACCAGCTGATAACCCCGAGCTTCATCTTGGAGTTTTGATTTTTGGTCAGTTGAAGCCACATTGTTCCCAGCGCTGGCATTGTTCTGGGCTGGGGTTTGCTTATCATTTTGTTGATTAAATGCAGCAAACAGTGGAACCATTGAAATTCCCACAAAAGCAAGAACTGCCAGAGCCAGCACGACCTTAACTAACCAGCTGCGCGTTTGAGACACAAGACTTCCTTCTTTTGAACATTAATGACATTATCATTTACAGAAAACGCAAAGTTAAAAATTTCCAAAACTTTGCGGAATACCGTTAATTGCCTGTGAATTTTATAACAAATAACGATCAACGCTTGCTAAAGTAAGTGATGACTTTAGGAGGAGCCGTCAGCATTGTAGCTATGATATGCTTCCGAAACTAGTGCAAAGACGCTAAATTACACATTTAGTGTACAAATAAATTTGCGTCTTTAGAATTGTATAGGGCGCTCTGGCGTGGCTGGGTTGAAAGTAAATATACTTTCATCTGCCGCACAAACGCTCTTTTCAGCTGCCTTCGTAAAATCCCACAATGGGATGTGTCTCCGCCGCAAGGAGTTTTTATGAATTCCGACCTGATGCCGTCGCCTGAATCTTCCAACTCTTCTGCCTCTAACCAGGGCCCTATTCCAGAGGCAGCCGCTAGTGTTCCTACAGTAGCAGCTCAGTCCTCTAAAGTTGACAACTCGACCGTTGAACCCAGCGAAACTGCTGCTAATAGCAACTTCGCGAATCGCCAACAACCGATTCCACCACCCAGTGAACCACTGCAGTACCGCGCCATTGGGTTAGTTCGCGGTCGCTATCTTGCTAGTGATGAACAATTTACCCAGGGTTCTCTGCTAACTGCAGATGGGGTAGAACTCAACGCCGTTCTCCTAGGACGGATTATGAGCTTAGTTAAGAATCACTTAGATTTAGAACAAGAACATCTTTGGGTAGTTTATCCGCGCACCAGACAAGAAAATGACGCATTGCACCTTCAGATTGTCGGCGTTTGGGAGCCAGAAAAACTGGCTAAACAACTGACAGATGAAGATGAGCCAGATTCTGAATCATCATCAGAATCTGCTGATGATACTGCGTCCAAAATTGCCGAAGAAACTACTAGCACCCCAAAACCCTCATCAGAAATTCCAGATGGTGGTTTTTCCGTTCGCGGTGAAGTCGTCTACCAGTCATTTGATGCTAAAAGCTTAGTGGTCAAAATTAAGCAGGCTCCGCGTAAACCTATCGATAAACCCAAATATTTTAAATTGAAATTGACGGGTGTGCTGACGACTAAAGCAGTAGGAAAGTTCTGGGACTTTCAAGTGAAGCGGGAAGCTGACTTACTGCTGATAGAAAATGCTGAAGCGATCGCTGATTTACCCAAAAAACGCAGACCATCATTCAGAGGTGGCCCTCGTGGTGGTGGTGGCGGTGGTGGCGGTAGCAGAAGACCATTCACACCCAGACGCGGTAGTAGCGATACTCCACGCCCAGTCAAGAAAATAGGCGGTGGTGACTCCGCTGCTGTATCCAAACCAGTACCAAAAACCCCTGCACCTAAGCCGATTAAACGGCCAAAACCGACTCAGGAATAGGAATGGGGAATGGGGCATGGGGCATGGGGCATTGGGTAATTGGTAATTGGTAATTGGTAATTGGTAATTGCTGTTCTCCCCTTGTCTCCCTCATCCCCCTCATCTTCCCCAGTCCCCATTACCCCTTATCCCCAGAGGGGGCCCCAAGTTCCCCAATCCCCAGCCTCAAAACTCTGTCCAACGGTCTTGAGGGATGAAAGACCGTTCCATGGGCACTGGGGATACTGGTTCGGTGAGGGTAAATGTGCCAGCTTCGATCCAATTTTTCAACTCTAGGGCAACTTGCCTAGATAAATATAAACTTGCCAATGGTGCTACACGCACAGTTTTGCCTTCAATGGTGACGCGCCCAGACTTGAGTTGCGCGTAACTCACTAAACCAAATGTAGGACGAACGCGCCGGGGAATGGAAAAGTCTACAATTGGCGCGACTAAGTCTTTATCTAGCACGGCGCAATGTTCCACTACTTTTTCCGATAACACGGGAATTGGCACCCCAACGCCTAACATTAATGAAGGGCCATAGCTTTTGAAGTAGCATCCCCTCACCCAACGCGCATCCATGTGCTTGGCATCACCAATTAAAGCTAAAGTCGCAGATGGCCCTATGGGCGTATCATTAGCCAAGCGTTTTTGTAAGGGGAAGTGTTGAGTACCTTCCCAAGCCACATAGCCAATACCGCCACCTAAAAAAATTCTCGTGCCAATGCCAACAACTTCTAAATTCGGGTCGTTAAGTAAAGGCGAAATTGCCCCCGGGTTAGAGTAAACTGCATTGCCTAAACGTGGCTGTAACGGCCCCAAATAAGTAAAAAGTGGGCGATCGCCTCCATTAACTCCCACAATAAAATTTTGGTAGAGATTTCGCGGATTAAATAAATAAAACTGATTTATCGTTTCCCGCATGATCGTCGTTTCAAATGTGGCTCGCGGGTAACAATCGGTCACTTGTCCTTGCGCTCGTAATTGTACGGCTTTACCTGCAATTAAATCTTCAATTACATGACCACCGCCACGTTCTTTAATTTCTTCCCCGTCGATCGCATCGGCTGGACAACTGGCTCCAATGTATAAATCTACCGCACCAAATCCAGAGTAAGCTGGTACACCATCTAGCCAACAACGGCGAATTTTGATTGGCGGGTCAGTGTGTCCCAGATTAATAATGGCACCACTTGATTCCATTGGCTCAAATGTGCCAGTGGTAACTACATCAACTTCTTTGGCGGCTTTTGCTACACCAATTTCTGCAACTCTGGCTTTCAGTTCTTCAACTGTCAACACCACTGCACGTTGACTAGTGATTTTTTCGTTAATTTCCGCAATTGTTCGCATATTAAATGTAGCAAATTAGCATATTGATTATGGGGCTTGAAGCTGCCACCTAATTGATTAAATCAGTTTGGCTGGAGAAATCTTATATCAACAGTTGTTGGCTAAGGGAAAAATAGCAAGAAAAACCTTTAACCTTTACCCTTTTCCCAATGTTGAATCCTATAACGCAATATAGTTCAGTTAAGCTCATTAGGGATTGATTTGTCACTTATTAAAGAAGCCAGAAGAATTGGGGGATTCTCCCCCAAACCCCCGATTGGGTGACGGTTGCGTCCCCCAAACCCCCTCCAAAATTATTCTTCGGTTTTTTGTTGAGTAACTAGTTTTTTGGTTTTGTTATCAATTAATTTTCTTAACTGAACTGTATTTTCCTATAACGCTTTAATTTGTCCAACTAGCTCGATTTTGTTATTTTTATTAGCTCGCACTACAACTGATTCACCAGATTTAGGGTAACTATCACCGATCAGTGCTGTAATGTTGACTTCATGTGTCACCATCACAACTACACCAGCGCGGTTACGATTATTGACAATAAACTGACGTAGTTGTGCAGTTTGCTGTGGTTGAGTTTTGTAATTATTAAAAAAGGAATTGAGTGCTGCGAAAGGCTCAACCTTACCCAAATTCATCAATTTGGCTGTTTCTAAACAGCGACACCACTGACTTGATAGTACTCTAGAAACTTGAATATTATTGGTTCTAAAAGCCTTGCCAGTTCTTATTGCTTGCTGTCTACCTGCTGCTGATAGGTTACGTTGTGTAGAACAATCATTCAAGCGAAATTCAACAGGATCGCCAATTCCTGGGGCTAAGGCATGACGCATAATCACTACATAACCTCTTTCCTGCTGAAGCACAGACCAAATTTTTGCTTGAGAAGTAGCAGAAATATTAGTTGCAACTGGTAAAGTTGAAGTTTGTTTTTTATTAGTTACAGAAGGTTGAGGTTGCTGTGTAGGTGCTGCTGCTTGTGGTGCTTGCGGTTGTGGATGGGATTGCATCCATAAAGGTTTGAGTATTAACCATAGTGCCACAGCACCAAGACCAAAAATAATGTAGCGACGCATCATAATTTAGCAAACCAATTTTAGATTTTAGATTTTGCAAAAAGCTGCGTGGTTTTCCCCCTTGAGTATACTTTTTAGGCTGGACATTCCCCAATACTTGTCGGTTAAGGGGAAAGGGGGAAGGGGAAAAGCGGCAAGAAAAAACCTTTAACCCTTACCCTTTAACCTTTTCCCAAACCAAATTAAGAGTTTAAAATCCTTAACCGAGCAGTATTGGGACATTCCCGATTAATTATACAAATAGGGCATGAAAATCTTTCTTTGCCATGCCCCATGCCCCATGCCCAATGCCCTATGCCCAGCAAGATTAATCTTTTTCTTGCCAAGCATCATCAGTCGTCCGTTCTACATTATCTGGGCTATCTGCCTCCCAAGGATCATCTACCCCTGGCGAGTTAGAAACAATGACTAACTCAGCTTCTTTTTGATGGCTATTTCCCCATTCATCCAAAACATCTTTAATCAAAACTTCTTGTAACCAAATTTTCGCCACCACAGTGAGAGGTAGAGCTAAAAATAGTCCTAAAAAACCAAAGAAGGTCACAAAAAATAACTGAGAAATTAAAGTCACGGCTGGTAGTAAGGAAACTTGATGAGCCATGACAACTGGTGTAATGAAATTACTTTCAGCTTGTTGAATGAAGAAGTAGAGAATCAATACAGCAACAGCTTTCCAAGGTGCATCTAAAAGTGCGATCGCCATTGCCGGAACTACACTCATTGTGGGGCCAAGGTTGGGAATTAGGTTTAAAAAGCCTGCTAAAACGCCTAAAGCCAAAGCCGCCTTTACACTTAAAGCCGACAAGCCGATAACGCTCATCAATCCCACTACACCCATAGCAATGAGCGCACCGATTACCCATCCTTCTAAGGAAGTTTCGCACTGATTCAAAATGCCATCTACCCGCCGCCGATAAAATGAGGGGAAAAGACGCACAAATACTCGGCGGTAAGCCAGGGGGTTGGCTAATAACATCCCTGTTAAAACCAGCACAAGTAAAATTTTGAGAAGAGCTTCTAATGAACCAGAGACAAAAGCGAAAGAGTTTCCTACTAACTTATTAATAAAAGGCTGTGCTTGTTGGATCAGACTGTCTAAATCTGGAATATAAGGTACTAGTTGAGCGGGAACTTGAGTTTTCATCGCATTCACCCAACTATTTAAGCGTTCTAAACCTTGGGGAACTCGATAAGTCAGTTCGTGAAACTGCGCTGTAAAAGGCGGTACAATCAACCAGAAAAAGCCGACTATTAAAGCAAAAAATATACCTACTGCAATAAGTACAGACAAACCACGTTTGATTCCCCAACGTTGAAACCATCTCGCTAGACGATTTAAGGTAGAAGCTAATACAACTGCGGCAAACATCAGCAATAAAACTTCTTTAATTTGCCACAAGATGTATAACGAAAGAACTATGGCGATTAAGCCTATCCATTGACCTAGGTTCACAGGCTGACTCCCAGCTGTTGGCAAGCTGCATTTTTTATGGGGACTAGGGATTGGGGACTCGGAAAAGCAAGGGGGCAGGGAGCAGGGAGCAGGGGAGAAAAAACAAACACCAAACACCCATTACCCAATGCCCAATGCCCAATGCCCCATGCCCAATGCCCTATTCCTACAATTAATGCAGCTAGGTTAGCTGATTTTAGCAACTTCCGCCTAGACGATGAACAGCTATCAAGAAGGATTAAGTTTCAAGGATAAAGGATGAAAAAAATCGTTACATACCTGCACATTTTTGGGTGAGGTAATTTCAGCCTTCACACTTGAGACTTCATCCGTTGGAATCGCCATAATAATGCGATCGCCATTATCGTCGCTGGTGATAAGACCATAATCAGGGCCACTACATCTGTTCCTGGAATTCTCAAACCTGGCGCTGCATATTTAATGAAGAAAGACAGCACAATCGAGAGTATAAATACCTTGAGCAGCAATCCTAGCTTATTTTCCATAGAAGTTCGGCAATACGCATTTTTCTGTGGGGTATACACGAATTTGGTCTACGCCATCTAGTTTCTAGAATAAACCTAAGAGATACAAAACTTTGCAATTCACGTTACGTCATGGGGCATTGGGCATGGGGCATTGGGCATTGGGCATTGGTAATTGGTAATTGGTAATTGGGATTTGTTATTTATTTCTCCCTTGTCCCCCTTGTCCCCTTGTCCCCAATCACCCAGTCCCCATTACCCCATCCCCAGAGGGGGCCCCGAGTTCCCCAGTCCCCAGTCCCCAGTCCCCATTACCCAATCCCCAATCCCCAATCCCAAAAACATTAAATTGAGGGTACATCAAAATGCCTGTAGAAAATAATAATAAAAATCAATTGAAACCTTCGAGATGGCGGCAGTTTGGTGGCAGCTTCTTGATATTACTAACTGTATTATTGCTGCTTAACTTTATTGTTCCTAGTTTCTTTGGCCCGAGATTGCCACAGGTTCCTTATAGTGACTTTGTGGTTCAGGTAGAAGCTGGTAAAGTTGAACGGGCGATGGTAGGTAGCGATCGCATTGAGTATGTCCTCAAAGCTCAAACCCCCGATGGCAACCCAACAGAACAAGTATTAACTACTACACCCGTAGCTTTGGATCTCGATTTACCAAAGATTCTCCGTGAGCATAATGTTGAGTTTGCTGCACCTACACCAGACCAAAATGGTTGGCTAAATACTTTAATTAGCTGGGTAGCTCCACCGTTAATTTTCTTTGGTATTTGGGGCTTTTTAATGAATCGTCAAGGAGGCGGCCCCGCAGCGCTGACGGTAGGCAAAAGCAAGGCGCGGATTTCATCTGATGGCAGCACAGGTGTGAAATTTACTGATGTGGCTGGTGTCGATGAAGCCAAAGTGGAATTAGAAGAAATTGTTGATTTCTTGAAGAATGCTGACAAATACACCCGCTTGGGAGCGAAAATTCCTAAAGGTGCATTGTTGGTAGGCCCTCCAGGAACAGGTAAGACATTATTAGCAAGAGCGATCGCGGGTGAAGCTGGGGTTCCTTTCTTCAGTATTTCTGGTTCTGAATTCATCGAATTATTCGTTGGTGTCGGTGCTGCACGTGTCCGCGATTTATTCGATCAAGCGAAAAAACAAGCTCCCTGTATCGTCTTTATCGATGAGTTAGACGCACTGGGTAAATCTCGTGCTGGTAATGGTGGCTTTGTGGGTGGTAATGATGAACGCGAACAAACTCTCAACCAATTACTTACCGAAATGGATGGTTTTGATGCTAATACAGGCGTAATTATTATCGCCGCGACTAACCGTCCTGAAGTCCTCGACCCTGCATTACGTCGTCCCGGACGCTTTGACCGCCAAATTGTAGTTGATCGCCCTGATAAAATTGGTCGGGAAGCGATTCTGAAAGTTCATGCGAGAAACGTTAAATTAGCTGATGATGTTAACTTAGCTACCATCGCTATCCGCACACCAGGGTTTGCTGGGGCAGATTTAGCCAACTTGGTGAACGAAGCCGCACTATTAGCAGCCCGTCAAAATCGCCAAGCTGTAATCATGGCAGATTTCAACGAAGCGATTGAGCGCTTAGTGGCTGGTTTAGAAAAACGCTCTCGCGTGTTGAATGAAACCGAGAAAAAGACCGTAGCTTATCACGAAGTTGGTCATGCGATCGTTGGTGCTTTAATGCCTGGCGCTGGTAGAGTTGAAAAAATCTCCGTTGTACCTCGTGGTGTCGGTGCTTTGGGTTATACAATCCAAATGCCAGAAGAAGACCGCTTTTTGATGGTAGAAGACGAAATTCGCGGACGGATTGCAACTTTATTAGGTGGACGTTCGGCTGAAGAAGTTGTCTTTGGTAAGGTTTCTACTGGTGCGTCTGACGATATCCAAAAAGCTACTGATATGGCAGAACGGGCGATTACCATTTATGGCATGAGCGATAAACTAGGCCCTGTAGCATTTGAGAAGATTCAACAGCAATTTATCGAAGGCTATGGAAATCCTCGCCGTTCTATTAGTCCCCAAGTCGCAGAAGAAATTGACCGCGAAGTCAAGCAAACCTTAGATAATGCTCACCACATAGCTTTAAGTATTCTGCAACATAACCGCACATTGCTAGAAGATACTGCACAAGAACTGTTGCAACAAGAAATTTTAGAAGGTGCATCTTTGCGGGAACGTCTCCAGCAAGCTGTCGCACCAGAAGAATTAAATGAATGGTTGCGGACAGGGAAGATATCGGAAGATAGACCTTTGCTGCAGACGCTTTTGGTGTAAGGATTTCAGATTGAAATAAAAAAGCGATCGCACCCTAAAAGTGCGATCGCTTTTTTTATTTAACTTGTACAAAAACTTCTAATAATTAAGGAAAATACCTGTAAATATCTTTTCTTGGTAACGCTCGTATAAAAACAAATATATTATCAGAAATTTTTAATCCTATTCTGTAATCTCCAACTCTAATCCGATAATAATCACCATCAGTTTTGAGTTTTTTAATATTACTTAATTCTCCAATATTTTCAGCATTTTCTACTTCTTCGATTACTTTTTGTATTCGTTGCAATATGGTTTCGTCTTTAATTTTGCTCAAATCCTTTTCAAAGCTTTTGCGGAACTCAACAATCATCCTTTATTTCCCAAAATCTTAAAAATTGCATCTCGGCTGACTGATTCTGTATCCTCACCTTCTTTAATAGCTTTTTCAAGAGCGATATCTTCAATAATTTCTGCTAACAAATCAGAAAATACTTCTTTCTGTTCTTGAATTACTTCAATGAGAGCGCTTTTAAATAGTTGCTTAATTCTCTCTTCGTCAAAGTTAAGTTCTGTCATATTATTCATTCAATCGGATTTACAATAATATTAACATCCCTATTGGGGATAGATTGTGAATATAATTTGATTTCATTCTCACACATACCTTTCATGACATAACAAAGGCGATCGCAACTCGATAAAATAACAGTAATCTAAAACAGTTGGCATATGACAACATCACCAGTCTTGACTTTGAGCGAATTTCTCAAACTCCCAGAAACTAAGCCAGCTAGTGAATATATTCATGGTCGCATCTATCAAAAACCTCTGCCTCAACGACAGATGGGTAGGGGCACGGCACCAGTAAGATATTTGATATGACAAAAGATTGAAGATGCCGTGCCCTTACAAACAATTTATCTGTCGCAAACATTATTTGAATTGGTATTACAATTTAGAAAGTTAAGTTTTGATTTTTAGATAATATTTTGATTTTTCGTCTTCACCCTTTGATATAACTCCTCCATCGTTTCAATAAAAGAATTATCCTTGCGCCAAAAAGCTGGAAAATCTCCCTGCTTCTTTACTAAAATTGCTGATACCCCGCGTTGACTACCTACTTCAATTGTTTGGGGTAATCGCTTCGTTCCTAACCAAAATTCCCTCACGCTTGGCTGTTGTGTAATAGTTTGCTTTTCTAATTTTGTATATAGCGAAGTTGATAATTCTAAAGGAATTTCCTTAGTATTCAATTCTTCCGATAGCGCTTTACCTAAATTTGACTCAGCCAGTTTTGCTTGTAGTTCTGTTTTGGATAATCCCCGTAGTTCAAATAAGAGAAATGGGTTTTCATCTAACTGTGAAGCAACTAAATAATAAACTCCCGCGATATGCTTGCAAGGATTGGCGTAATCTGGACAAGAACATTTGGTTTTAAAATCTTTGCTGCTGTGGGGTAATAAATGTAATCCCAAGTCAGCAAAAGTATCTTCTATATTTTCTGGGACTTCGTTAATTAGTAACCGCGAAACTATACTTGCTTTTGCAGAAAGCTTTTGAATCGCTTCACTCCAGCGATTTTTGGCAATTGGTGTAATTTCAATGGAAATATTATAAAGTGGAACCGTATAAACTCCAAAGTAGGGATTAATTGAACCTTGAACGTGAGCGTTAATTTTATTTTTCTCTACTTCAAAATTTAAAACTTTACCACCACGTGCATAGGAACGTCCGCGTTGTAGCCTTCCTTCATCGGTGAATTGTTCTAATGCTTGAATAAAGCGATCGCCCCACCAAGTTCTGCTAAATTTAGACATGAGATTTACTCCAAAATTGCGCTTTTATTTAAGGCGATGAGTTGTTTAAATGCTTCGTTATCCAGTTCTGTGAGCCAAGATTCATCACTCCCAACAACAGCAGCCGAGAGTTTTTTCTTATCTTCAATCATTTGGTTAATTTTTTCTTCAAGAGTGCCAATGGCGACAAATTTATGCACAAAAACATTCTTTTTTTGACCAATCCTAAAAGCTCTATCTGTTGCTTGGTTCTCAACTGCTGGATTCCACCATCTATCAAAATGGAATACATGATTTGCTTTAGTGAGTGTAATCCCCACACCGCCGGCTTTTAGGGAAAGAATAAACACAGATGGTTCTGTATCGGGTTCTTGAAATTCGCTAATCATCTGTTCCCGACGTTTGCGGTTTGTCCCACCATGTAAATAGTAAGTATTGCAGTGTAAGTTGTGTTTGAGATGCTTTTCAATGTTTTCGCAAGCTTCCGTAAATTGGCTAAATATCAGTAAACTTTCGCCTTCAGAAATCGCTTCTTCTACCATTTCTGATAATCGGCTGAGTTTGTGCGATCGCTCTGGGGAAAATTCGCTGTTATCCTGTAAGAATTGGGCTGGATGATTGCAAATCTGTTTCAATTTCATTAAAGTCGAAAGAATTAATCCTTTGCGTTGGATTCCTTCAGCCTTTTGCAATTGTTCTTCAACATCTTTCACCACCACTTCGTAAAGTGAGGCTTGTTCTTTAGTTAAGTTGGTGTAGAGGATTTGTTCAACTTTATCGGGTAAATCGTTGATGATCGATTGATCAGTTTTCACCCGACGTAAAATTAAAGGTTCCACCAGTTTTTTTAAGGTAACTGATTTGACGCGATCATTATCTTTCTGAATGGGAATCTCAAAAGATTTACGAAATTGTGCTTCTTTACCCAAGTAACCAGGATTGAGAAAATTAAAAATCGACCATAAATCTAGTAAGCGGTTTTCTACCGGAGTTCCTGTCAAAGCTAGTCGATGTTTGGCGGAGAGTTTGAGAATTGCTTTAGTTTGCGCTGCTTTGGGATTTTTGATATTTTGCGCTTCATCTAAAACCAGACGTTGCCATTCCACACTGTTGAATAGCTTCTCATCTTTGCGAGCCAAGGTAAAGGAAGTAATGACGACATCATGCTGAAGACAAGCGGCTTTGAAGTCTGCGGAATTTTGCGTGCGATCGCCTCCATGATGCACCATACTTTTTAAATGTGGCGCAAATTTGGCAATTTCTTTTTGCCAATTCCCGACAACGGAAGTAGGCGCGATTAATAATGTAGGCGGTAAATCACTCCCTTGTCCTTCCTTCTCCTGTACCAGCCTAGCTATTACCTGCACGGATTTACCTAAACCCATATCGTCTGCAAGACAGCCATTTAATCCCAATCTTTCTAAATATTGCAACCAAGAAACACCACGCTTTTGGTACTCGCGCAAATTCCCTTGCAAATTTAATTGTTCAGAAATTGGTTCTAGCTGACTTTTATCTTGCAGCTTCGCCATCATGTCCGCTAAAACTTCATCATGTTCAATTTCCCACTCGTCCCCAGCTTCCGCGCTACGTTGCAGAAATTCCAGCAAATTCATCTCTGGCTGTTCATCACCATGAGATTGCCAAAATTCTAGCAACTGTTGCATTTTATCTCGGTCTAATTCCATCCATTGACCGCGAAAATGCACCAAAGGAGCCTTAGCATTAATTAATTGTTCCCATTCTTGGGGTGTGACAACTTGCTCACCAATTGCCAATTCATATTCATACTGTACTAGAGAATTTAAACCAAAATAGCTTTTGGTTTCACCTTTTGTTGGTGCTAATTTTTTACCGGAAGCTTTGAGGCGAATTTTGGCACGACGGCGACCTGCGGGAGTATACCAAGCAGGTACAATTACTTTAAAACCAGCATCTTCTAACACCCAAGCACTTTCTTGGAGGAAAGCAAATGCTTCTTCTAAAGTGAGTTGCATTCCCCTTGGTTGATCGGTTTCCAATCCCTGCCATAATTTAGGATACATCCTCGCTGCATAACCTAAATTCAGCAGCAAATGCGTTTCAAAATCTTTCCCATATTGTTTATGTACCCCCGTTTTAGTTGTTTTATTCATAGTCCAGTAATCGGACAAATCCAGCTTTAGGGAAGGGTCTTGTTTACTGGCTACTAAAAATTGCATTTGCCAATTATCTATTGCTTCAGCAGTAGGAGAATGCAACTGGAAGCAAAGATGAAAAGCAGCATCAGCTTGAGTCCGGTTAATTTTAGTTTTCCATGCTAACCATTGCTGATATTCTGCAAAAGCTTGATTTGTTTTTAAGGGGTTATGTCGATGGGGGTAAAAAGAATATTCAACTAGCGAATCTGCAATTTGTTTATCAAAAGCGGCTGTAGAGGCTGTATGGGTAACTATATTTGTTAGAATATATTCAGAAAAATGACGTAATAATGTTTCTTGATCAAAAAACTCAATACTATCGCCAGATGTTGCCGCACCTGCCACACAAATCAGCGGCATATAATCAATATACTTTTTAATATTTTCTTCGTAAGCAACAGATATTATTTCCCAGGTGGCGTAAATTTCAAATGGTTTTGCAGTTGAAGATTTGCCTTTCTTCTTAGTTTTTGCTGCTTCTAACTCTCGATATTTCAGCGCTGGAATATATTGGTCTTTAAGAATTACTTGCTTAAAAGCTTGGGTGTAGTGATACCAAAACAACAAATCCGAACCGAGTTGCACTTCATCGGCATTGTGTAGCGCTAAAAAATGAATATCCTTGAGCAGTTTGATAATATTATTTACTTTTTCTGTCTTAGCAGATATGACCGTTTCATAACAATCCACCTGCCAATATTGAAAATTCTCATATTCTTCAGGAATTTCCACTTCCAGATACTTGATTAATTCTGGTGAGGGTAATGGTTGATTATCAACAGTAGGTAGAGCAAAATATTTAGGCGATATGCGTTGAATTAATTGATTAGGTGGTTCTTTCAACCCTAAAGCTTGCGTTAAAAAAGCAATTAATTCAGCTTTTGCTAGATGTCCAGGATGAATATTTTGCTGATTAGCACGACTTTTTTTGACTATCGGGGTTTCTATCCACAAATAAAAAGACCCTGGCTGAATAAAGTCAGATGCCGCATTTGGTATCCAGGTGCCATGAATAACTTTCATAGTTGTGATGCTCTGGATTATCTAGTAATTCTAGCTGGTTAAAATTACTCTATCAAAGTACGGTGATAAATTATAAAAATCTGATTTGATTATCGGGCGTTGTACAAATATCTCGCGCCCTCATCCCCTAACCCCTTCTCCCTCAGGGAGAAGGGGAATTGAATCTCTTACTCCCCTCTCCTGGTGGGAGAGGGGCTGGGGGTGAGGGCAAAACCTTGCAACTAAGCGGGTTTCACGTTAAGTTAACACCAATGATCGGTGCCGTGCCCCTACCCCAGTGAGTATTGTTTTAATTGGAAGTCTGACTTCTGCACAGCGGTGCTAGGCAGTTACTACATTATCATCTGCTGTTTTCTCTGCACTATTTTTCAAGCGGGTTAATCTGCTTTTGCGAACACGTTCGCTTAGTTTAACGCCACCTGCAAGTGCATATTCATTGCTGTCTTTGCCATATTTAAAACCAACCCCAACCAGCATTTTATCGGAAATGTTGTTTAAGGTTTTTTCCATATTGTCAAGCTTGCTTCTAGAAGAGTCAATGACAGCAATAGCAGCATTATATTCATCAAGCATATTATGAAACTGCTGTATTAGTTGAGTCAGATTTTGTAAGTTGTAACTATCATCAAATGATATGTTTGGATCAATCGCTTTCAATCCGGCAACTCTAAACTCAGCTTTTTCTAGAATTCGGGATGTACGTTTCTTTAGAGTCATAAATTTACTCCTTTAAGAGTTTTCTATAGCTAGTTTGCCTCAATTGAGTTAGATTCTGGTTCAGCAAAAATAGCAATTTTTTAACAAAAATTTTTATTTATGTCCGTGATTTCTCTGTATTTAATCACTAAGCAATATTGCGTAGATTATACCAAGTCAAATAATGTTTGCAACAGATAAATTCTTTGTAAGGGCACGGCATCCGCAATCTTTTGGCATATCAAATATCTTACTGGTGCCGTGCCCCTACCCATTTGTCGCATTCTTTTCTGAAAATGGTATTAGGAACCCAATCTACGAATACTCTTAACTTAAGCTTTCTGTGTTTCCAGATGTCGTAGCGGCGGTTTAAGCGAGATAGTTATGCATCATTGGATCATATCTGTGAACCCGCCCCTGCTTGTGAGAAATGCGGGTTGCACATTATTTTGGAGAATTAAGAGCGATCGCTTGAATTTTAATTCTTAATGGTCAAGGTTTTGTTCTTAATGGTCAAGGTTTTGTTCTTAAGAGTCAAGGTTTTGTTCTTAAGAGTCAAGGTTTTGTTCTTAATGGTCAAGGTTTTGTTCTTAATGGTCGAGGTTTTGTTCTTAATGGTCAAGGTTTTGTTCTTAATGGTCGAGGTTTTGTTCTTAATGGTCAAGGTTTTGTTCTTAATGGTCAAGGTTTTGTTCTTAATGTTGTAACCTTGATGACTAAATTGTTAAAAAATTTAAATGTAGGGTGTGTTGTCGCGCAGCGCAACGCACCGACGCACCATCAACAATTCAAGGTGCGTTAGCCTACGGCATAACACTGTTACAGTTTACAAGTCTCGATGCCAGAGAAGAGAGAGTACAGAAGCTACCCAAGAAACGATGTTCGTATCCCGTATTCTCATACTTAGAATATATTAGTTGCATAGGAAATTCATTATTTGGCGTGTATACCCGTGCTGGGAGGTGTCCTTTTGGCGGAGAGGTACTATTAGTGAAAAAAAGTTGTTTCCATAATTTCCACTCATTTTTTTCCACTTCTTTCCATCTTACGCGAGCGCCAAATTTATTAATGGCTTTTTCGTCATACTCGTCATACTGTCCGTTTTCGTCTAGCTTACCGCCAAGGCTCAAGTAAATTTCCTTTTGAACGCTGAAGCCAAAGCGTCCATTGCTATATTTTACCCATAAGCGGTCAATCGTGAGGAGGTCTTTACAAGGGAATATCTTTAATTGTTCAACAGAAAAGTCGTTACCATTTTCCAAATCTAGAGCCTGAATCATTAATAGATATGTTTCTTCATCAGCTTGTTTCCAGTTCTCGTATGCTAGTAACTCCTGTAGTCTGGTATAGTCTAAGCCTCTCTCTGAACTGAGGTCATCGTCTATTCTGGTATAGTCTACCCTTTTATTTGTAGAACTAGAATCATTGTTTTCTTCTTGGGGAATCAAGCGATGATGTATACCTGCAATATCCTCATCTCGAAGTTTGAGAATTTGCTGTAATCGCTGCAAATCATCAAGAGTTCCATCACTGAGATTTGGTTCTTCTTCTAATGCTTCAGTCAGGGTTTGTTCGTATTCCTGCAAACTTTCCTGCAACTCATGGAATGGTTTGAGAACTTCTGCTTCTATCGCTGCTGCTATTTCCTGCTGTAACCCTAACTCCGTTTGTCTACGAATCAAAACCCTACGCCCTGGAACCGAAACGCGACCATTTCTGATACGTTGCTCAACTTCTTTACGATACTCTAAATGCGGATCACCTACTGGCGCTTTAGCTAGGCGAATTGTATAACCTTCTTTAACTGCAAAGATTTCTGGCTTCATCGCTGGTTTTGCTTCCTGCACCTTGCGCTTGGCATATTCATGCAGTTCAGCTACGGTAATCACACCATCATTGTCACTATCAGCGGCTCCTTTTTCAATTCCCTCAACCAAATAGCGGGTGTAAACTCCGCCGCCGGAATCTTCAAAAGATTTTTGTGTAGCTGTTGATGAAGTTAGCACAGCTCTACCTTCACCACCTAATTGCTCACCAATTTCATTTTTAATATTAAGATTAGCAATATCTTTGGCACTCATCCCCTCTGCAAAAGCACCACTAAAGCAGCAGTCAAGAATTAAAACTTGTCGCTTAGACTTGCTGCGACTCATGTAATTTTGATGGATGAATTTAGCATCTACGGCTGTACCAATTCTGGGGAAACCTTGAGGATTAACTTGAGTGTTGCGGCTGACAAAAAATAAACTTCCGTCTTCATGTCTATAACCATGTCCAGAAAAATAAAGCAGTACTACGTCATCTTTCTGGCATTTTTCCATAAACAACTGCTCAATTTCTGAGCGCATGGTATCGGAATCAGGATTAGACAAAAATTTGACTTCATCAAATCCGCCTATTTCTGAATGCTGCAAAACACGCTGCATTGCTTCAATATCTTTAACTACACCAGATAAGTTATTTATTTTTTGAGACTCATACTCACTAGCTCCAATCAGCAATGCATATTTCGCCATTTTGCTTGCTTAGTTCCGTTAAAATACGCAAATTTTCTCTAATTTTATATTTTATACAGTATACATCTCTTGCATGAATCCAAAGCCCTCACCCTAAATCCCTCTCCCACGCTTGGGAGAGGGACTTTGAAATTTACTTCACTTCTCCCAAAATTGGGAGCAGGGGTTGGGGGATGAGGGCAAATTTTACATTTGTGCAAGAGGTCTATTGATTAGCCCTTTTGCGATCGCTTAATTTTAAACATAGTCGCTATAAATTACTACGTTAGTTGGATGTGGCTGCTTATATTGTTGAGGTAAATTCTACAACAATACATTCAAAAATAAGATTAGTGAAAAAATGACTCAACAATATTGAGTCACTTGAATTTATTTAAGGAAATTATTAATTTTGAATTTGGAGCAAAGCGGCGTGACAATTAATATTCAGAAGACAGCAGATATCCTTGAGGAAATTTATCAATCAGAGTCTATAATTGGACTCAAAAACGAAGCTTGTCGTTCTAAATTCTTTGTTCATCCTCACTCCACTGACAAAGTATGTCTATTCTTGCATGGGTTTACAGCCGGGCCTTACCAATTTGAGCCAATTGGTAAAGCGTTTTTCCATCAAGGATACAACGTTTTAGTTCCTTTACAACCTGGTCATGGACTCTCAGGTGCATGGAACCGCAAAAATCCGCCACCACTTCCTACAAACATTCAGACTTATCAACAATTTGTGCTGGATTGGTTAGAAATTGCCAAAACTTTAGGTAAAGAAGTCGTAGTAGGTGGATTATCAACAGGTGGAACTTTAGCAGCTTGGTTAGCTTTAGAGTATCCGCAGTTGATTGATCGCGCTTTATTGTTCACACCTTATTTAGGTAGTCATCAGTTAATATTCGATTGGTTAATTAAAATTTTGCCGATTTACTTTGAATGGTTCAACAAAGACGCATCTGGTAATTTTGGCTATAAAGGTTTTCGGCTTCCCGCATTACGCATATTTCTAGACTTAGGAGAAACGTTGTTAAAACGGGCTGAAAATTCTGTTGCTGCTCCTATATTAATGGTTTGTAGCGAAGGCGATCGCGCTGTTAGTCGTGATAAGCAGCAAGATTTTTTCACAACGGTTCTCCAGCAGCAACCAAAGTCTTGGTATTACTGTTTTGATGATTCGCTACACATTGAACACCGGATGATGACAAAACTTGAAGATAATGATTATGAAGAGTTGGTAATTACTCTCGCTAAAGCATTTGTAGAAAGTGATTTAACTTGGACACAGTTTCAGCAAATGGCAAATAGGATAGTGCAGGGAGAAAGCTATGAGCAAATTAAGCGAGAATTAAATATCGATGGTTTGGCTTCTCAACAACTATCTGCAATGATGACTCAACATTTAGGTTGCGATCGCCTTAAGTGCATTAAACCACGCTAATACAAATTTTACCTTCGCCTTGATGCGATCGCACACTAATACCTTTGTGTCTCAATACTTGTCGGTTAAAGGTAAAAGGGGTAAGAAAAAACCTTTAACCCTTACCCTTTCACCTTTTCCCCAAACCACATTAAGAGTTTAAAATCCTTAACCAAGCAGTATTGCTGTGTGTCTAGTCTTCCCTATGCTAATTTTTATCTCAATTTATAGTAATACTAAGTAACAGTATTGAGATAAAATTTACATTCTTTACCTTGTTCTACCCAAGCTTTTCTGGAATCCTCGGATATAATGTTGCGTGATAAATTACACATTAAATCCAGGAGATGCTAATAATTCTGAGGTTTCAGGCAATAATTACGGTGATTTGCATTGAGTTAGGCAACAGGCTTAACGTGCAAAACTGCTATTTTATGAAAATCATCAATATTTAAGGTGTTTGAAAATAACTGTAATTACTAATATGAAATATATAAATTAAATGAGAAACAAAATAATTGCTCTCAGCGTAGGATTTATCATACTGCTGACAGCTAACCGCAGCATAGCGGGAGTCATCACTCTTTATAATGAAACATCAGGTGTTACACCTAATTTATATAATTCACCAGAACTCAACAATGCACCTGCGCTAACTTTTGGTTCTCCAAATGGTGGTACACAGAGTTTCAGCAACGGTGTCACCAATTTGAATACTAGTGCGAGTAACAATAATGGTATATATGGTGGTTATAGTAACTATAATTTAACCACCTCAGCTTCTCCTTCTGTAATCACTCCTACTACTCTAGTCAATTCATTATTTCCCTCACTAGATAGGAATGCTGGTTATAGTCTCACTTTTACAGTCAAAATTAACTCCCAAGTTAATGATGGAACTAATGGCGCTTATCGTGCTGGCTTTAGCGTTATCGCTATCAGTAGTGACAAGCAAGGAATAGAAATAGGTTTTAGGAATAGTGATATTTTTTCTCAGGCTAGTTCTTCTTTTAACTCTATTGGTGAACAAGTAACTAATGTTTCCAGTTTGCTATCTAGCCTAAATACTTATACTTTGAACATTGTGGGTAGCAACTATACGCTAACTAATAACACTACAACTCTTTTAAGTGGTGTGCTACGCGATTACACTACAGCTAGTGGATTTGGTAGTGATGTTTATCGAACTTCTAACTTTATATTTTTAGGAGATGATACCACTTCAGCACGCGCAGATATTGACTTGCAATCTATCAGTCTTGACAATAACACTGCTGGAGTTCCTTACAATTTTTCAGCAACTCCAGGTATTTTAGCAGTAATTGCTGGGGGTGCGCTTCATAATTGGTTGAAAAATAAAAAGTCATGAAGATATCTGGCTTTAATATTATTGAGAAGTTACAAAAACCTAATTTTTGGTTGTGTGCGATCGCTGTTGGTTTAATTATTATTCAATTAGATTTAGCTGGGAAATTTATCGCTAGTTTAGATGCTGTAACTATTCGGTGTTTATTTTGGGCATCGATATTATATTTAATCTGGAAAAAGCGAGATCATCTAAGTTTAGAAAGTGATATTATATCTACTTTTTTAGGATTATTATTAATTTTTGTTCTTCTAGTCAAAAGCCTCAGTTTGCTTTGGTTTGATTCAATTTTTGTAAAAATATCAGCTTTAATATCATTTTTGGGTTTAGCTTTAATAGCTTCCGGTATCCGGGGATTAAAGCAATATATTCAAGAATTTACAATTTTACTGCTGCTATTATCTGAAAGTTTAATATTGGGTTTCATTAACAGTAATTTTAATGTCAGCATCTTAGCTGCAAAATTTTCTACCTTTGTGCTGTGGTACTTAGGATTTACAGTTTCTCGACAAGGTGTCAATGTCATTCTCCCCACAGGTGGTATTGAAATATATCCTGCTTGTTCGGGTTTAAATGCAATTTTAATATTGCTGCAACTATCATTGCTATTTATATTAGTGTTCCCTATAAAAATATTTCACAAAATTATGTTGCCAATTGTGGCTATATTTTTAGGATTTGTAATTAATATATTTCGGTTAGTATTGATGACACTTTTGGTAGCTGCTTCAAATCATCAAGGATTTGAATATTGGCATGAAGGTGCAGGAAGTCAGATATTTTCTACATTTTCAATTTTGGCTTTTGTGTATGTATGTTATTGGATATTACAACAATATAAATCAGCATGACAGGATTAACTAAATCAAAGCCAAAAATCAAATTCCAAATCGAACCACGACTAGGATTGCTAGTTGTAACTTCTGTGAGTGTTTTCTTGACTATAGCTAAACTAATTTTTGCACCAAATACAACTATCCAGAAAATTCAACCGTTTGTGTTCCCAGAAACTGTAGTCTTGGACAAAAATACAATCTGGAAAAGCCAAGCTTTGACTGATATAGTTGTACAGCAACCAAAGCAATATGATGCTGTAATTTCTGGGAGACGGTATCGATATTACTATGACAGCATTCCTATAGATATAGAGATGCGTTATGTTGTGGGAACCTTAGGAAATGTTGAAGGAATGATCTACAAGAATACAGATATAAAATTACCTATAAGCAAGCTATTTCAGACTGTAAGTCATCAACCTGGAATAGGCTATTATGGTTTATTTACTTATAAAAATAAAGCATATTTAAGTAGCTGTATTAATCCCCAAGGTGAAAGTACAGTGAATTCAGAGGAATTTATGAGAAATCGCCATCTGTATAATCTGAGTTTTCATCGTTTTTTCTCTTGGTTATTAGGTAAAGAAAGCTTTTTCGATAGGCGTTGTTTATGGGCGCATTTATCTACACCAATTAATGGCTTTAACTCTCACAGCGCTTATCAGCGTTTAGAAAAAGCTTGGTTGAATTCTTATTCATGGTGGAGTTATCACTTTCCTAAACCTTAATCTTTTAAATAAACAGGAATTATTACTTATGAATCAATTTGAAGATGAATACTGGAATTCTATTTTTAATTTACGTGTTGTCGGATATATTTTATTATTATTGGCAGCAATAGATGTTGTTAATATTTTTTTACCTTGGCATTTTACCAATGCTGTCTGGGAATTTCAAATGCTGGGAGCGCTAGTAGAACACGCACCTTTACCTTTAATAGCTTTAATATTGGTATTTTTCGGAGAAAGAATTTATCGTGATAAAAGAGAAATTTATCTATTAAAAATATTATCCTGGGCTGCTTTATTAGCTGGGATTGGATTTATATTATTATTACCTTTAGGTATTCATAATACATTGCGACTTAATAATCAAAACCTTATCCAAATTAACAATCAGTCTTCGCAACAAATTCTTCAAATCCGACAAGCAAAGTCACTATTAAATCAAGCGAAAACTACTGAAGATATGAATAAAGTTTTTAAATCTTTAAATTCCCCAAAGAATACACCTGAGTTACAGGAAACCCAAAAATTGAAGAATGAATTACTTTTACAAATGGGACAATTAGAAACAAAAATCACTAATCAAGCTAAAGTAGCCAAGAATAATACGTATGATGATCTGATCAGAAATTCTGTCAAATGGAATTTAGGTGCCTTAATTTGCGCCTTTGCATTTGTCTGGATGTGGCACGCTACCTACTGGGCACGCTGAGTCATTCACAACAGTTCAGTTAAGAAAATTAATTGATAACAAAACCAAAAAACTAGTTACTCAACAAAAAAACAGAACAATCATTTTGGAGGGGGTTTGGGGGACGCAACCGTCACCCAATCGGGGGTTTGGGGGAGAATCCCCCAATTCTTCTGGTTTCTTTAATAAGTGACAAATCAATCCCTAATGCAATACTGCTCGGTTAAAGATTTTCAACTCTTAATTTGGTTTGGGGAAATGGTAAAAGGGTAAGGGTTAAAGGTTTTTTCTTGCCCCTTTTCCCCTTCCCCTTTTCCCCTTAACCGACAAGTATTGATCCCTAATGAGCTTAACTGAACTGTATTGCTATATAAACTATTTGTAAGGGCACAACAATGTTGTGCCCTTACCCATTTATTCTATTTTAATTGCTATTAGTGAATCTGCTTTTCTTCAATTTGAGGTAGTAATTCTCCTCAGAGTTATCTAATTAACTTTGAGGGCGAGGGGCGTTGAAAGCTTCCCAAGCAGCTTTAGCGGCACTTTGCACGCGATCGCCAAATCCTGTAATCTCTTTAATTAGCAGGTGCCAATTTTTTTCAGCTTCATCCTGCATTACCGCCCAAGAACGTTCAATGCGATCGCGTTCTATGAGTTTTTCCCCTTCTAAAGCTTCCCGCGCTTGGCGTACAGCATTTAAATAGGTTTCGCGGGTAAGAGTACCTGCTGATTCGGCTTCAGTTTGGGCGCGTCTTTTGAGTGCTTCAATTAACGCTTTAGTTTCGCGCTTGACTTCATCAGTTTCGCCAGCCATTTCAGTTTCTACTAATTCGTGAGTTTGAGGACTAATTTCTACTACTACTGTTGATTCAAAGTTATTGTCAGTCATAGCTAAAACATCCTTAAATTGCAAATTTTCTTATCCAATTAAGAATTGCACCCTGTACTAATTAGCCGCTAATAATTTGACTTTTGAGTACAGACGCGATTAGTCGCGTCTCTGTGACTTTTGACTTCAACTTAATAAGTTGTAGTTGTCAATTGTTGCTCTAATTTCAGCAATTGCTCAACACGATCCTCAGTAGATGGATGACTAGAGAACAAGTTACCAAGAAACTTTCCAGAAATTGGATTGATAATTAATAATGGTTCAAAAGCTGGATTAGCATCCAAAGGTAACTGTCTAGCTGTAGCTTCTAAACGTTGCAATGCCCTAGCTAAAGCACGAGGATTACCTGTTAGTTTCCCAGCCCCAGCATCAGCAGAAAATTCTCTGGTACGGGAGATACCTAACTGAATAATTGTGGCAGCTAAAGGTGCAAGTAATACTGTTAATAAAACACCTAAAGGATTTCCACCTCTATCATCGTCACGTGAACCACCGCCAAACCATAAGCTATAACTTACCATTTGCGCCAAGAATGAAATTGCACCAGCGATGGTGGCTGCAACAGCTTGTGTTAGGGTGTCACGATTAATAATGTGGGTGAGTTCGTGGGCAATTACGCCTTCGAGTTCATCCTCTGGTAATATCTGCAAAATTCCTTCTGTAACAGCAACAGCCGCGTGTTCTGGATCGCGTCCTGTAGCGAAAGCATTAGCAGTTTGGCTAGGGACAATATAAACTCCTGGCATGGGGATATTTGCCCGCTGAGATAACTTTTGCACCATGCGATAAAGCTTCGGTGCTTCTGCTTCACTTACAGGTTGGGCGCGATATACAGCCAACGCAATTTTATCTGATTGATACCAGGAAAATAGGTTTGTGACTGCTGCTAAACCAATACCTATAATTAACCCAGTACTGCCGCCAATTATCCAGTAACTAATTGCAATTAATAAGCCACTAAGAGTAGCTAGCAATACTAAAGTTTTGAATTGATTTCCCATATTTTTGCTCTCCTACTAATGCTGTAATTGATTTTTTAAACAACAGCATTACTCAAGCCGTACTATGATTCTAACCACCTCAACAGTTATTTAACAGGTAGAAATTACGCTCCAATTCAGTACGGTTTTCCCACTCAAGTTGCAAAAATACTATTAACTTCGCTTTATAGAATTCTTGGGAAAAATGAACTGTATTATAAATTACTTCTTTATTAAGAATTAAGTATTGTCATACTCAATAAATACTTAGTCAGGACTTTAGGGATGTCTAAGAAATAAATTATTCCATCTTGTGGGGCGGACAAGATGCCCGCCACATCAACTGGGCGGACAAGATGTCTACCCCACAATAAATACTGGGATATTTTTTTATTTGTCAGTCCCTTAGCCCTTAATTTGAAGGCTGAGAACCTCATTAGGAAATTTTCAAATTTTACTCGCACTAGCTAATTGACGGCAAGAATCAGCACAACGGTGACAAGATGCAGCACAGCGTCGGCAATGGTCATGGTGATGTTTATCACATTCTCTACCACAGCGATCGCAAGCTTCCGCACATAAATTACACAGATGAGGATACAAAGGCGAATTGCGTGCCATCAAGCGAGTGCAGACTGTACAAATATCAGCGCAGTCTTGGCACAGCCTGATACATTCAGCCATCATCTGTACCATCTCGCTATGTAAACAAGCATCAGCACAGTTTTCGCAATCGCGTACACAATCAAGACAATTTTGAATGCAAATATCAATCAGAGATTGGTAATTTGTAGTAGTTGTCATGCTTTTACGCTTAATTCTTTCTTCTGCTTTTGCTATAACTTAAAAAATTACCCAACTCAATACTTCTACTAATGGTATGAAGTTAATTCTTTCTTTTGGTGTATAAATAACTATATTTACCAATTTCAATGCTGAGTTTTGTAATATGTTACAAGACCCTAATTTACGTAATCCCATCGCTATTAGTTTAGGCGCGATCGCAGGTGCTTTAAGCCGATATTATCTAACATTATGGTTTGCTAATCGCTTTGGCATCAGTTTTCCCTATGGCACTTTTTTTATTAATTTGAGTGGTTGTTTAGCTATGGGCTTTTTCGCCACCTTAACTCTAGAGAAAGTGGAAATTATTTCTCCAGAAATCAAGTTAATGGTAGCCACCGGATTTTTAGGGGCATATACAACTTTTTCTACTTATGGCTTAGATACTATCGGCTTAATCCGTAGTGGTAATTTATTAATTGCAACTGGCTATTGGGCAGGTAGTGCCATATTAGGAATTATCTGTATTCAGTTAGGTGTAATTTTTGCCAGATTATTGCCATAGTATATTCATCATTAATGATTTATGAAATTATTAACTTATACCAAATCAAATAATGCAGGACTTACGCAACTGGTACACCTATCTTCTGATTTAAGAGTCAAGTGTCAAGTGTCAAAAGTCAGAAGTAATTTATCCCAATCTCCAATCCTGAGGAGTTCTTTAATTTTGAATTTTGAATTTTGAATTTTGAATTCGGAGCGCAGCGACGTGACTACAACCCCCACCTTACCTAACTACATCAACGGACAATGGTGTGCATCTAAGACTACAGATTATTTAGATGTCATCAACCCAGCAACTGCAGAAATAATAGCTTTAGTGCCTGTATCACCTGCATCTGAAGTCAATCAAGCAGTTGCCGCCGCCGCCGCAGCTTTTATTACATGGCGACGCACACCCGCACCGGAAAGAGTGCAGTATTTATTTAAACTCAAAAATCTGCTGGAAGAAAATTTTGAGGATTTGGCGCGCACAATTACCGTAGAATGCGGTAAGACTTTGGCAGAATCCCAAGGGGAAATGCGACGGGCAATAGAAAATGTCGAAGTCGCCTGTGGGATTCCGATGATGATGCAGGGAACGAATTTAGAAGATATTGCCAGAGGAATTGATGAGATGATGATTCGTCAACCCTTGGGAGTGGCGGCGGTGATTTGTCCGTTCAATTTTCCGGGGATGATTCCCTTTTGGTTTTTACCTTATGCGATCGCAACTGGCAATACTTACATTGTTAAGCCTTCGGAAAAAGTACCGCTAACAATGCAAAAAATCTTTGGATTGGTAGAAAAAACGGGTTTACCCAAAGGTGTACTCAATCTCGTCAACGGTGCCAAGGATACTGTCGATGCTATTTTAGATCATCCCCAAATTCGGGCAATTAGTTTTGTTGGTTCCACACCAGTTGCTAAATATATATATAGTCGCGCCGCCGCCAATGGGAAACGGGTGCAATGTCAAGGTGGGGCGAAAAATCCCTTGATTGTTTTACCAGACGCAGACATCGAAATGACTACACGCATTGCTGCGGATAGTGCTTTTGGCTGTGCGGGACAACGTTGTTTAGCTGCTTCCATTGCTGTCACAGTTGCAGATGCGCGTGACTCATTTACAGAAGCTATAGCCGAAACTGCCAAAAAGCGTGTAGTCGGTAACGGTTTAGACCAAGGTGTAGAGATGGGGCCTGTAATTGATCTTCGCAGTAAAACCCGCGTAGAACAATTAATTCAACAGGGAGTAGAAGAAGGTGCAAATCTCTTAGTTGATGGACGCAAGCCACAGATTTCTGGTTACGAACAAGGTAACTTTATTCGCCCGACAATTCTGCAAAACGTCAACCCTGCAGGAGAAATCGCCCGTACCGAGATTTTTGGCCCAGTATTGAGCTTAATTCATGTCAATACTATTGATGATGCGATCGCCTTTGTCAATAGCGGTCAATATGGGAATATGGCTTGTTTATTTACCAGCAGTGGTGCAGCCGCCCGTAAGTTTCGCTACGAAGCCGAGGTTGGTAATATTGGCATTAATATTGGTGTGGCTGCACCAATGGCCTTTTTCCCCTTTAGCGGTTGGAAAGAAAGCTTTTTTGGCGATTTACATGGTCAAAGCAATCACGCCGTCGAATTTTTCACCCAAACAAAAGTCGTAGTCGAACGTTGGCCCAAGGATTGGTCACGTCAATTTTAACGAAAACAGCTTCGATAAGGCTGATATTGGTGTTATTCTCCTTTTATCAACATTTATTCCCAGGTATTATGTGAATGATATCTATCATCACAGTAGTTGAAATTCTCCTATTTTGTTTAGGAGGAATTCTCCTAATCTATAGCCCCAAACTGAGATTTTCAGAAATTGTTGCCTCTGGAATAGTGATAGGATTTATCATTATTTCTTGCATTTTTCAAGCTGCATTTTTAATTGGTAGACCTAATTTTTCATTTGCTATTGAAGGGCTAATAATAACATGGATTATTTTTACTGCTGTCAAAAAGCGGCAAGCTTTATTTACTCTAGTTAAAAATATCAAACCATTCTTGATTCAAGAAAAAATCATTTTAGGATTGCTATTTGTTGCATGGCTTTACTTAGCTTTACAAGCTACCTTACTACCTCCCGCAAACTTCGATAGCATGACTTATAACTTGGCTAGAGTTCTTGTATTTCAACAAGAAAAAACTTTATTGCTAGGGAATGTTGAGATAGTTAGACAAGCAATGTTTCCAGTAGGTGCAGATATCCTACACCATGCTTTTTTAAGATTTTATACTGATTATGGTATTGCTATATTTAGTTTTCTTGCTTATATTGCAGTTGCATTAGGTACTTATGCTTTATCACGCAGATATACATCTACTAACATTGCCTTAACTACAACCCTAGTAATTGTTAGCTTACCAGAGTTTGTTTTACAAGCAACATCAACAAAAAATGACATATTTACAGTAGCAGTAGCGATTTTTGGTTTTTTAACTATCCACCGTATCTTAGATAATCTCAAGTTACGAGATTTGTATTTTCTCACTCTTAGTTTACTGTTTGGGATTTCTATAAAGACGACATTTGCGGCGTTCTTAATTCCCTTTACTCTTTTATTTGGTATTCTTTTCATCAAAAAATATGAATTACTAACATTCATACAATTAATCTTTAAAAACTTTATTTATCTTCCTATATTATTAGTACCAGCAATTATTTTGTCACAAATCTGGCTGTTTATCCATAATTATTTTATCTGGGGTAATTGGGCTGGCCCAGTCGATTTTGTGATGTTTTATCAACAATCAGATGGAATTAAAGGTTGTTTAGCAAACTTAGTACGATATTTTTTTCAAAGTCTAGACTTATCACAACTAACTGATTTTTGGTCTCAACGTCTCTTAAATCTGAGGATAAGTCATGAATTATATAAAATATATGAAATATTATTCAATCCTTTTTTTGGCAATGCTGGCATAATTCAACCAATTTCATTTAATGGGATTGTTCAATCAATCTCGTTTAATATAGAATGGCATTTAGACGAAGATTTATCTTGGTTTGGCCCTTGGGGATTCTTGATAGTAACCCCTGCTGTAATTTGGACGGCTATCAAAGGTAATCAGGGTTTAAAAGCAGCGAGTTTGACTTTGCTGGGATGCTTCTTGATCATCTGTTATCAGATTGTCTGGATGCCGTGGAATAATCGTTTTTTCTCGCTTTTCTTTGCTTCCTCCAGCCTCTGTGTTACTTATTTTTTGAATACATTTTTTCACAAAAAAATATGTATTATTTTCCTGAGATATACTTCAATATTAATATTATTAGTTACCTGTATTTTTAATAATACGAAACCTTTACTCCCTCTGGAATTCAAGTCTTTTGATGACATAAATCATTATGTGAAAAATGAAAGTATTTGGGCTAAAACAAATTTTGGTAATAATCGACTTTACTATGCAGAACAGTACTTTGGCGACTCAAGATTAACGCAATTTTCCCATCTTGTGCATCCTGGATCTAAAATTGCTATGGTTACAGACCCTAACACTTGGGTATACCACTATTTTTTATTCAATCCTCAAGTAAAGTTTACGTCGGTTAAACCATCTGCTTTAAAAGCAACCGCAGATAATTTTGACTACATTCTCTGCTTAAATCTTAAATGTGATTTAAGTAGTATTGATGCTGCAAATACATTATGGAAGTCAACACCTCCTGCAAAGGAAGGTGAATTAATAGATATATCTCATATTACGGCTAAATAAATTTGACCAAGCCCTTTTTCACTGTCTTTCACTGACTAAAATAGCTTCACGTTCCCCTCGAGTAATTCTCAGTTCCTCATCAACATAGAGAATTTCTAAACGCCCTTTCGGAGAACGACGCATAGTAAAAGAAATTTCTCCGGTATCAGCATCCATTCCTTGGGGAGGAACTAAACCAAACATGAGGTTCAAAAAACCAGACATCAAAATGTCTTTAAAACTTCTTCTCGCAGAAGGTTGTTGATTACCAAATACAGCTTTCCATTCTTCTAGGTTCTGGTTATCTTGTGGCTGTAATATTCCTCCAGTAAATTCTACTTGCAGTGTTGTATCGCTAACAACTTGGCAAACGCCTTGATTGCGAACAATCCCACTTAATTTAGGAACAGATTCATCAATAGTTGTAAACTCCACAACAATATCGTGGCTGTGCTGTTCTCCATTACCCAACAAAAATACAGGCTGTGAAACTCTCTGGAGAGTAACTTTTAATCCAGTGGGTTGAAACATATTAAAAGCAAGACGACCAAGGGTGTAACAAAAGCTTCCATCTGCAAGCTGTTCTCCCCCTGGAAAATTGGGCGCACTAATCAACAACCAATTACTATCCAGTAGGGTATCACTACGAGCTGGTGCTGTTATTGGATTCAACGATTGAAGATTTTCAATCGCTGCTATTACTTCTTTATCCTTCGTATTTCCCCCTGAAGCCGCAAGCGCCTGACGCAAAGCTGTTTTAGCTGCTTGTGAGGTTTTTGTATTCACTGCCATAGCTTTGAAATTCCTGATGAGTAAAAATTTCAGGTTTTTAGGCTGTTTTAATGGACAGTATAAACAATTTCGGGGACTGGGGAATGGGGAATGGGGACTGGGGATTGGGGATTAGGGACTGGGGATTGGGGATTGGGGATTGGGGACTGGGGACTGGGGATTGGGGACTGGGGACTGGGAGGACAAGAGAGATAAATGACTTTTACTTCTTTTTTCCAAATCCTTGGCCACGCTGACCTTTTGACCAGATAATTAATTCACCATTGTTACCGCCAGCTGCTAATAAATGTCCTTGTGGATGCCAAGATAGACAAGAGAATCCGTTAGCTGCACCATCAAGAACTTGAGTTAGCCGCTTTCCTCTATGGGAAAGACATACACAACCATCTTCTGATGCAGAAGCTAAAAGGTGGGTTTTGGGTTGAAATTAGAGCGATCGCACTCCCGTTTACAATTCAACTTGTAGGATTTTGGCGTTTCACAAGTTTAGGCTTGGGAATCGGTTGTGGGATTGGTTTAGTATTTTCCACAAGTTTTAATTCTGCAACTGCTTGAGCAATTGCTTGTACTTGCGTTGCTGTTAAACAGTTCGGACAACTAACGATCATCTGTAACAGTGCGGGAATACCTTGGAATACAGGAACTGAACAATTATTTATTCCGATCCATTTAGCAATTGGGAAAACTACGGGAGCAAAAACAAATGCATCAGGAAGGTTAGGAATTAAAGCAGTAATCCATTGCTGAAACATTTTTTGATGGTACATACTTTGAGAAGTCGGGCTATTAGATACCTCTACCCAGTTATTACCTTCCCGTCGTTTCCATTTATCTTTGTAAGCTGTAAATGAACCTTTCCAAGTTTTTACTTCTACTAAAAAGATACCCTGATCACCAATAATTAAATGGTCTATCTCTGTTAAAGAGCCTGAATTAGTAGGAATTAAAGCATTATTAAATATTACCCATGTATCTGGAAAAGATTGCAAAATTAGTGCAACACTCCATTCCCCCTTCCCCTTTCCCCTTATTTCTCCAGACGCTTATACAGGCTTACCCTCAGAGTGATGGCTGCGATTCTCCCAAGGGGAGACGCTTGGCGATCGCATTTTTGATTAGATTAGCAATAGGCTATATTTAGGGACGATTATGACTTCTGCTGTTAAAAATTTAGTGCTAGTTGCTGGTGCTACAGGTGGAGTAGGGCAACTAGTAGTAGGTGAACTATTAGAGAAAGGCTTATCAGTTCGTGTGCTGACACGCAATGCAGCAAAAGCCCAAAAGATGTTTAATAATCAAGTGGAAATTGCTGTGGGCGATATCCGCGATGCAGCGACGCTACCAGATGCGGTGCAGAATGTTACCCATATCATTTGTAGTAGCGGTACTACTGCCTTTCCTTCTGGGAGATGGGATTTTGACCCTGAACCTAATTTGCTGGAATGGGCGCAGCTGCTTACTGACCGCAAACATCTAGAAGCTAGGGCAAACAATAGTCCGCTAAAAGTTGATGCAATTGGTGTAAGCAACTTAGTAGCAGCCACACCACGTAATCTCCAGCGATTTGTTTTTACCTCTTCTTGCGGTATTTTGCGTAAAAATCAGTTTCCTTTTAATGTCCTCAATGCTTTTGGCATACTAGATGCCAAACAAAAAGGTGAAGAAGCCATCATTAATTCTGGGTTACCTTACACCATCATTCGTCCCGGACGCTTAATTGATGGCCCCTACACCTCATACGACCTCAACACTCTTTTGCAAGCAAAAACACAAGGTAAATTGGGTGTAATTTTAGGCCAAGGTGATAAGCTGGCGGGTGATGCTAGCCGAATTGATGTGGCTAAAGCTTGTGTCGAAAGCATTTTTTACCCAACGACTGAAGGAAAGGTGTTTGAGTTGGCAAATCAGGGACAAAGGCCTCCTGTGATTGACTGGGAAAAGCTTTTCTCTCAGCTAACCGCTGATGCATCAAGTCAGTTTTAATCTTGCAATGTCTGCGACAGGCTTGCCTATGCATCTGCCATAAGGGAAAGGCTCGGCATTGTGCCAAGCCTCTTTATATCCTGGTGCTTAAACAGACATCCCATACTACTGTATGCTGAAATTTAATCGGATTCATCTTCCCGGAGGCTGTATTTCAATATCCTCAAGGCTGAGATGGCTGGGGCAATAGGATTTAATTAGTAGAATCTTGAAAATATCCACAATGTTTACAATAGGGTAAATGCTTGTAAGTTAAATTGTGGCAGTTTTGACATTCAACATATTGATAATAACCACAATGCGGACAGTGGCTATCTTGATGGCGAATTTTTTTAGCACACTTAACGCAGCGTGATTTTTGGACTCTATTAGCTGCTTGTAATTTTGCATTAAAAACAACTTGTTGAAAGAACTTGATAATTCCAAAACCAATCAGGGGAATTAGCAAGATATAAACGTAACTAATGAGGAACAGTAAACCGCCAAAGATAGCGCTAATAATATCAAAAAGGAATTGGAATAGTACACCGACTTGCAGAAATTCAAAGATTTTCAGGATTAGTGGTATAAAAAAGATGACTAGTAAATGCCAGCTAATCAGCGCAACTAATCCATATCTGCGATTTTGAGCAAAGTTGTGTACAGAGAAAGCAATCAGAATCAGCGGTATGAGAAATAAGGATTGGAAGCCAAGTTGAATACTAGGATACCAAAATGATGCTTGCTTGTAGCCTTTCTCTACTTCACTAAATTTATTCTCTTCTTTCAGAAAAGTTAGAAAATTTGTACTTTCTTGTTTGGATAGCAGCCCATCTTTTAAAGTAGAAATTTCATTTTTGAGAGTAGAAATTTGACCGTTATTCTGCTCTAAAGTTTGTTTAGCTTTTTCCGCAGCAACTTGATTAATTGATTGTTCACGTGGCTGTCCGGCAATTTTTTCTAAAAGTGTTGAATCATATTGAGCGCGAATTGTCCGATTGCTTTGTTCGAGCCTACTGATATTAGCTTGTTTCTGGTCTATGCTTTTAATATTTTGCTGATTTTCAGCATTTTGCACTTTATCTTTGGTGTCAGCATACTGTAAGCAAGTTGTAGAAACTTTACCCAAATGTCCAGTTTCCGCTTGTTGATAGCTTTGCTGAAAACTAGGCTGATTGTTGTTATATGGTAATGCTAGTTTGAGAATTTCATAATCTTTATCTTTACTAGTTTGTGTCCGGTAATTTTGCCATTCTGAATAACAGGGATAAGTCTGAGAAGGGCTAAGATGCCACCTGCTAATATCATCCAGTCCTGTAAATACATTGATTAATATAAAAATATCAATCACAATAATTACTATCAAACTGACTTTATTAAGAGGTTCGTTGTTGATTGTTCTGGATTTACTAAAAAAATGATTCAGTAGACGGCGGATTCTTGCTAGCATATTATTTTTTAATAATTAGAAGCTTAGATTCAGTTGATTTTAAGTTATGCGGCTTACTTTAGGATATTTAGATCCCCGACTTTTTGAAAAAGTCGGGGATCTAGGCAGAGTTTTATCGTTCTTGTGGTAAAGTTTGCCAGCCATACCAATGCTGTACTGCTAGCCAAACTGCAGAAAGTAAAGCAGCTAGGCTGAGGATAAGTCCGCTAAATGGTACTAACAATCCAAATACGGGTATAACTGCACCCGCTAGAGTGCAAATAATAGCGGCTAAAGCAGCACGACGATTTGACCCTAATCCCCACATTAAACTTAAGAAGATAAGGGAAATCATTGTCCAAACTAATGGGGGATTAATTAACCTGCCTAAATAGGTTAAAGTCAATAGACAAGCGAAGAAAATTCCGCCTGCGATCGCCACATTTTTGAGATGCATGGGTAGCGATAAATATAGTAATAATATCCACCACAAAAATATGGCTGGTGCTAACAATAATAACCGGGGAATAATGCCAGTATTGCGAACTGGTGCAGTGTTAGTAAACACGCCAAAAGGATTTTTAACGGAAACATTCTCATCAAATGCCCAAGTAAATTGGGTGCTATCTCCCTCAACTTTGGTATTGCTTGGTATCACACCACTAGCAAACTCAACTGGGCTAAAATTGGCAATTGTGGTGAGGCGAAATTTAGAAAGCAACTGTCCGGTGGCGTTATAAACCCAACGCGGCCCTCCTTGGGCTTTATAGCTAACTTTAAAGGTAGTTTCTGCGCCTGGTTCTAAACGAAAAGGAAAAGCATAATCACCAGGATTAGTTGGTGTTAACCGATTACTATCTCGTTCTACTTTGTAAGCATCTAGTAGCGAATAACCATCAGGGGGTGGTGCTTCAAAAAAGAAACTATTAATCTTGGAAAGCTTATTAATAACTTTGTATTCAGCAGTGTAATCTACCAAATAAATAACGCTGCGTCCGTTAACATCTACGCTTTGCTTTAGCGTTACCTGAATTTGCGATCCAGCTAGTGCTAAATAACGATTTATTTTTTGCGTATCATTTACTTTAACTACTTTGTCTTTAACTTGAGTTGTGTAGGTGTATGGTTCTTCAGCAACGTAACGTACTTGAGGCGCAGTTTGCTCTAGCTTATCACCAGCCACGCTTTCAGCTACTTGAGCTACCCTCGCTTGTTCCCAATGATGGTAGCGATTACTTAAGGTTGTACATAGAAAAAAGCCGACAACTACTAACACTAAGATTAAAGCTAAATGCTGTAGACCCTTTAATAGTTGAGAGTAGCGAATTGACCATTCGCCAAAGAAAACCGATTGTTCTAGAGAACTTCGCCGCAAAGAAACACTAACTAGTGCGATCGCAATTCCTAAAGCTATAACTAAAAATACAAATAACAGTGAACCTTTAAGTGCTTGGGTGCCAAATTGCACCAACTCATGAGGATGTGTTAAATCAGGTAATCCGGGAATACCTTGAGCAGCAGGATTCATGGAGGGATATTTGGATATTGTGAATCAGCAGACCGATGTATCCTAACAAAAGTTTCTGCTACTTCATCAAAATATTTACAGAAAAAACCGAATTTATCACTAAAAATTAAGGTAATTCTGCAATTGCAGAATTACCCTAACTGCTGTGAATATAAATAACTAAGTGTAACTTTGCGTAAAATAGCAAGCTGCCATTTTGGGTGGATGCTCTATGGTAATGAAAAGTGTTCTCTCTCACATAATCGACCTTTGCAATTTCTACATACTTCTAAAACTCCCAGCACTAAAATGCTGACGACTAGTGCAGTAAACAATGATTTGAATGCAAAATCGAGAATTTTATGAACCCCTAGGAACTGGCTTTAAAAATAGCCATGCTACAAAGAACGTAGCTGCTGTAAATAGTTGCGTTAAATCCAATGCAGATAAATAACCATCTGCAAATGAAGCAATGCTGCGATCTGTAATCCCAAATAACCAAGATGAAAGGCCAAACAGCCAAATTCCATTCTTGAGATATCCCAGAACATCTTTAGAGTCGGATGGTTTCTGGTCGTTCATTGTCTTCTACTCCATTGGTGAAGAATTGAGTAATTGATACAAAATCACGTTCAGAGATTTTTCACTCTTAACGGTGAAATCTATATTCTATATTAATAAATATTTCAGGATATTGACTAAACTCTCAAAAGATACATATACATTCCTTGACATTCTACCTTGTGGTTTGTCACTCAGTAGTATTTTTACTACAGCTAGATATAGGCTGAATGAGATTTTTAGCCTTATGACTCTCACCTAGTAACAGATTATGTCTAATCTACCTTAGCTATGGGCAAGTGTTTACAAGGAGAAATATAGTATAAATTAAATTACTATTCCTATTGATGTATTAACTACATCTGCTTAAACCTACAAATATGAGTAACTCAATAGGCTTCGTTTTACTGACTCACACGAAACCTCAGCAGATTTATCGACTAATAGCGAAGTTAAACAGTATTAGATCATCTAGTCGTACAACATTAAATGCATTCCTTGGCAAATGGAATAGGGAACAAAAATCATGTGTGTAAATAATTCTGTTTAAGCACTTATGTATTTCCCATTACCAATTACCCATTACCCATTACCCAATCCCTAATTCCCTATCGCCTAATACCTGAGCAATCTGCCAAAATTGCTATATTCCTAGCTCAGTTTTTAGTAGTCCTCTTGCAAAAGATACTTTTGTAAACAGTGGGGATAAGGTAAAGGTTAAGGAGAAAGGGAAATTTCATTCCTTTGATTCTTCCTGCTTCCTGTTGATCCAACTTCTACATGAAGTTACACTACCAATTCAATTGAGCAGGAGTACTAACCTTTTTCAGGTGGACTCAGTATGTCCCTCTACCCACAGATAAAACAATTTCTACTCGGTAAATCATTACCAACCAGCGCTCATAGTGAAGAGCGATTGAGTAATGCGGCTGCTTTAGCGGTTCTTTCTTCGGATGCGCTCTCCTCTGTGGCTTATGCAACAGAAGAAATCCTGTTAGTTTTAGTCGCAGCGGGAAGCGGCGCACTTGGTTTATCGCTACCGATTGCGATCGCAATTATTCTCCTGCTGTGCATAGTTGTACTATCTTATCGGCAAACTATTCGCGCTTATCCTCAAGGCGGTGGTTCTTATATTGTTGCTAGAGAAAACTTGGGTCTTTATCCTGGTCTAGTAGCAGGGGGTTCACTGATGATTGACTATATATTGACAGTCACCGTCAGTATATCTGCGGGTACAGCCGCGCTCACATCAGCTGTTCCAGCGCTTAGGCCTTTCACTGTCAGTTTGTGCTTAATTTTCATTTTCTTGTTGATGCTGGCAAATCTCCGAGGAGTGAAAGAATCAGGCAGAATATTTATGATTCCTACCTATGGGTTTATTGTGAGTATTTTTGTGCTGATTGCAATCGGCTTGTTCAAGCAAGTTACTGGACAGGCGATCGCAGAATATCCTCCCATTCCTGTGCAAGAAGGACTGAGCTTGTTTTTTATTTTGCGAGCATTTTCGGCTGGATGTACAGCACTCACAGGGGTAGAAGCAATTTCTGATGGTGTTTTAGCATTTAAGGAACCAGAGTGGAAAAACGCCCGCATTACTTTGCTTTATTTGGGTGGTATTCTCGGCTTAATGTTTATTGGTATCACATATTTATCAAATGTGTACCATGTGGTACCAGAAGAGGGACAAACAGTAGTATCTCTTTTAGGTAGAGAGATTTTGGGGAATAATGCATTTTATTATTTTGTGCAAATTGTTACCTTGCTAGTTTTACTATTAGCTGCAAATACCAGTTATGCAGATTTCCCTAGACTTTGTTACTTTTTGGCACGAGATGGCTTCTTACCCCGACAATTAGCTTTATTGGGCGATCGCTTAGTCTACTCTAACGGGATTATTCTCCTCAGCTTGTGTGCGGCAGTTTTGGTAATTATCTTTAAAGGACAAGTTAACGCCGTTATTCCCCTATATGCGGTGGGTGTATTTACTTCCTTTACCCTGTCGCAAGCTGGGATGGTGCGTCATTGGTTCCAATCGCGGGAACCGAATTGGCGTGCTAGCGCTTTCATGAATGGGTTAGGTGCGATCGCAACATTGGTGGTGCTAATAGTTATTGTTTCTACAAAGTTTCTTTTAGGAGCTTGGTTAGTTGTAGTGGCGATTCCTGTAGTGGTAGCGCTATTTTCTAGCATTCACCGTCACTATCAATACGTAGCCGAACGCCTGAGTATTCAAGGAATCGCTCCTCGCAGTTATATTCCTCGCCCAAAACCAGAAGTAGTTACTCACCCAGCTGTAGTTGTGGTAGGACATCTAAATCGCGGGACAGTAGAAGCCTTAGATTATGCACGCACCATTGCTGATGAAATTGTCGCAGTCCATGTAGATATTAACGGTTCTACAGACCGCGAGAAACTGCAAGAAAAATGGCGACAATTAGAGTCCGATATTCCTTTAGAAATTATCGACTCCCCTTACCGTTCTGTAATTACTCCCATTGTCGATTTTGTGTCTCAGTTTGAAGAACGCCATCCCGATGTTTTCACGACAATTGTTATTCCCGCTTTTGTAACTCGCAACTGGTGGGATAGCATTTTGCATAACCAAACAACCTTGTTCTTAAAAACCGCTTTAAGAGCTAAAAAAAGTCGCGTTATCTCTACTGTTAGGTATTACCTATAAGTACATAGAGTTTTCTTAGTATCTTTGCTTTTCACAATAAATTGTATTGCCACACAAAGATACTAAGGCTCTAAATCGATTAATCCTGATGTCAATCAATTTTGGATTTTGGATTGAATCCAAAATTTAAAATCTAATACCAATTCAAATAATGTTTGCGACAGATAAATTCTTTGTAGGGGCACGGCACCAATAAGATATTTGATATGCCAAAAGATTGTGGATGCCGTGCCCTTATACCGGTTCACTTTAAGATTGATACAAATAGGCAGCAAGGGGGCAGGGAGCAGGGGGCAGGGGGAAAGAATTAGAGATTAATCATTTGTATCAGGCATTTCGTGAAATGGTATTACCTACCCATCTGTTGCGTTCTTTTTTCAAAATGGTATAAAATCTAAAATTCGGTCATTGTTTAATGGGAATTTCAATCACAAACTCTGTACCTTGTCCAGGTTGGGAAGAACATCTAAGCTGACCGTGATGTTTTTCAACTACTATTTGATAACTGATAGATAACCCTAAGCCTGTACCTTTCCCTACTTCTTTTGTAGTAAAGAATGGTTCAAAAATGCGAGTTCTCACTTCTTCGGGTATGCCTAAGCCATTATCAGCTATTTTAATGACAATATGATTATTTAAAGTTTGCGTACTAATCCAAATATTTAAAGGAGTATTTGGGGTTTGTATTGATGAATGTAAATACCTCTTATTGATGTTTTTAAATTTTTCTTCTAAAGCATCAACGCTATTACTCAAGAGATTCATCAGCACTTGATTGATTTGCGCGGGATAGCATTCCACGAAAGGTAAAATGCCATATTCTTTGACAATGGAAATTGGTGGGCGCTCTTTATGATTTTTAAAGCGATGTCCTAAGATAAGCAAAGTACTATCTAAGCCTTCATGAATATCGACTGCCTTCAATTCACCTTCATCTGTACGCGAGAAGTTTCGCAGTGATAGCACAATCTGGTCGATTCTATCGGTGCCTATCTTCATGGAATCGATAGTTTTGGGTAAATCTTTGATGATAAATTCTAATTCTTTGCGATTAATTTGTTTCTGAATCTCTGGAAATAATGAATCATGTTGCCAATAAAGATTGACAACTTTCAATAGTTCGTCAGTATATTCATTTAAATGTACAAGGTTGCCAGAAATAAAAGTTACAGGATTGTTGATTTCATGAGCAACTCCAGCAATTAGTTGCCCTAACCCAGCCATTTTTTCCCCTTGAATTAAACGCGATTGAGTTTGTTTTAATTCTTGTAGAGCTTGAGTTAATTCTAAGGTTTGACGTTTGGTTTGCTCTAGTAATTCTCCTTGCTGAAGTGCAATCCCTAATTGCACGCCTACTTGCGCCAGTAAATTAATTTCTTCATCTTTCCAATAACGGGGTTGGGAATTTTGATAAGCAACTAATAATCCCCATAATTTTTCTCCTTGACGAATCGGCACAAAAGTTTCGTTACGAGGAAGTTCATTATCATCATCAGTACTGGCAAAGTTTTCGATGATCATTGGTTGGGCTTGTGTCATTGGTTTCCAACCATCCTTGAAAGAATCGGCTACAAATTTACCGCTCCAATCTGAGTTAAAGCGGTAGATAGCAATCCGCTCAACTTCTAGTAGCTCGAGAACTGCTTGAGTAGTAGTTTTAAAAATAGTTTGAATATCGAGAGATTGCCGAATTTTATCAATAGTTGCAGCCAGCAGTTTTTGCCGTTCCATAGCTTTTTCTCGTTCTTTTGCTTCTGCTAACTGAACTGCTTGCATTTGAAACTGCTTTAAATAAGAATCTTGTTTTAAAGCCACTCCTAATTGTTCGGCTATTTGACTGACAAATTCAATTTCTGAAGTTTGCCAATTACGAGGTGCGTCACATTGATGAATACAAAGTAATCCCCAGAGTTCACCTTGCTTTAATAGAGGCGCAACCATATTGGCACGCACTTGGAATCTTGCTAAGATTTTGATATAGCAGTCTTTAAATTTTTCTTGATAAATATCTGCAACTGTATTCACTCGACCTTGGGCGTAAAGGGAAGCAAATTGTTCGCTAAAACAATGATCGTAAACTTTTTCTTTAATTGCGGAAATGAAATCGGGAGCTACATCTTCGTAGATAAATTCTCCTGCCCAATCTGATAAAGGATCGAAGCGGAAAACACCAACTCGGCTAGCTTTTAGCAGTTGTCTCACTTCGCTAACAGAAGTTTGAAAGATTTTTTCTAAATCTAAAGATTCACGAATTCTGGCAATTACACCAGTTAATGTTTTTTGCTGTTCTGTTTGGTATCTTGCTTCTAATAAAAGTTCGTTATGTTGTAAAGCGACTCCTAGATTTTCTCCAATTTGGCTGACAAATTCAATTTCTGAAGCTTGCCAATTGCGCGGATTACGACATTGATGCACACACAGTAAGCCCCATAAAGTGCCTCGTTTGAGCAAAGGAACTACCAGTTGAGCGCGCACCTGAAATTTGCTAAGAATTGCTAGATGAGATTCACTTAATCCCTCTGTAAAAATATCCGCGATCGCTTTGACTTTTCCTTGTTGATAATAAGCCGTAAACTGTTCGCCAAAAGAAATTTCTGGGGTTTTGGCAGCAATTATTGATTCCCAATTCGCGGCAACATCCTCAGAAATAAATTCTCCCTGGGAATCTTTTTGCGAATCAAAACAAAAGACTGCTACTCTATCTGCTTGCAGCATTTGCCGCACTTGTGTAACTGTAGTCTGGAAGATGACATCTAAATCCAAAGATTCGCGAATACGGGTAATGACGCTGGTTAATGTTTTTTGTTGCTCTGCTTGGTATTGAGCTTGGGCAAATAACTGATGATGTCGTAAGGCTAACCCAATTTGTGTACTGATTTTGGTTAGTGATTCCACTTCATAAGATTGCCACTTTCTCGGTGAGGAATTTTGATAAGCACCAATGATTCCCCATAGTTTATCTCCTTGGAGAATGGGCGCAGTGGCAAAAGCTTTTGCTTGAAATTGTTCTAATAGCGCAACGTGACAGTCGGATAATCCGGCTTGATAAATATCATTAATGGTAAATGTTTCGTTGTTAATGTAGCGTCCGCCTTGATTTTGCTGTAAATAAGTATCTGCGATCGCAGTTTCTACACCCACTAAAGGTATCCAGCCTTCCGCAAATGATTCCGCCACAAATTTACCACTCCAATCGGCATTGAAGCGAAAGATTGCCACTCTGTCAGCTTGCAGGAGTTGGCGAATTTCTAGTGTTGTCATTGCAAAGATGCTTTCGATATCTAACGGGGAACGAATTTTATCGACAATCTGAGCAATTACCTGATCGCGTTGGGCTGCTTGCGCTAATTTTGTGGCTTGTAATTGTGCTTCATGCAAGTGTTTTGCTTGCTGAATTGCAACAGTTAAATGATTCGCAATTTGGCAGATAAATTCAATGTCCGATTCTTTCCAGTGACGAGGCTCATTGCACTGATGAATACAAAGCAAGCCCCACACTTCTTGCTCCTGTAATAACGGCACAACTAAGTTCGCGCGTACCTGAAATTGACTAAAAATTTCTACATAGCAATGATTGAGTCCAGCATCATAAATATCAGTAACGGCTTGCACCTGTCCTTGTTGATACTGAGTAGCAAATTGTTCTCCAAAACAACTGCTATGCACCTTAGTTCCGATTACCGAGTCCCAGCCAGGTGCGATCGCTTCACAAACAAATTCACCTTCCCACTCTATTTGATGATTAAACTGGAATACTGCTACACGGTCTGCACTCAGTAATTGCAGCACTGCTGTCACAGTAGTTTGAAAAATCGTTTCTAAGTCAAGTGACTCCCGAATTCGCACAATGACATTGGCTAAAGCTTTCTGTTGCTCTAGTTGTTCTTGTAGTTCAGTACTTGACAATAGAATTTCATTTTCCGTGGAAGTTGAATTAAGTGTCATGGCTCTGATTTTGGGAATTTTGATAACAAAAATGTTTACTCCCAAACTTCTCGAGAATGAACAACTGCAAAATTGTTAATAGTTGCCAATTCCTAGCCCCCTATTTCAGGGTCTAAATATTTTTGAGAAGATGGTCATTGTATATAGTTCCCTTTTATTGATGAAATTAACGCCAAACACTCAAACTTTTCAGATTTTTAACTAATACAATTATTGATTTTCTTGTCATCTAACTGAGGTATGAATTTTTATAGTGCTAGCTTAAATCTTATTAAGCAGGCTAATACTAATTCAAATAAAGTTTGCAACAGATAAATTATTCTTAAGGTCACAACTTTGGGTAACTGCAAAAAATAAATTATTCCCTTCAAGTCGTTGACAGTTCACTGTCAAAGGTCAAAATTATTCAACAGACTGGTTGCAGAAGTCGGCAAAAGGAGGAAAGGTTTGTATTTTCCCTTTCCCCTTTAACCTTTTCCCTTTGCCCACCTGTTAAATTACAAACGGGTCAAATTGACTATTAAACCAATATTGACCAACACGCTCTACTACTAATGGTTTAACGGTAAATTTAAGTGGAGTGCCATTATGAACATCAATCCGCACACATGAATAAGGTAAGCGCTTTTGCGAACTGTAACCAGTGCGTCCTACATATAATAACGAATCAGCAACTTTGCGGGTTGAACTACCAGAACTATCGGTAAATGTCTCTTCTAGTTCTGTTCCCTCTGCGCGCTGGCGGCGGGGACGACGACCGCTACCACCAGAGATAATGTAGTTGATATGGGAGTCAGCGTAACCAGTGTCAACGGTGCGGAGATATTCTAGACAGTGAGCGTGACCACTGAGGATTAAATCTACTAGCGGACGCTCTTTAACTAAAGAACCCAGACTTTCCGCTACTTGTTCAAATACCCAACGCAAGCGATGACGTACTGCTAAGGTTTGGGCTTGATGCCACTTAGTAGCTTCTGTTACATATGGGGGATGGTGGAGATAAACGATCCGTCCGCGCACCTCGGGGTTATTCCAAGATTCAATCAGCCGACTACGCAACCAGTCTAGTTGTTCAAAGTCAATCTTGGGTGCGCTGTGAGATGCAAGTTGCTTTTCAATGTCAATTTTGACTTCGTTGATTTGGTCTAATTTGGCACTAAGGTCATCGAGTTGTTCCGCATCCTCCGGGTTATCTGCATTGAGGCGATCGCTCATTTCCAAAATCTGCACTTCTTCTTGATCGATTTGCTGGCGACGCTTCTGTAATTCCCGGCGATAAAGTTCTCCTTCTTGGGTGGTAGGTAAAGGCGATGGTTCGTTAAAGGTATTGGAATCGAGCGCAAAAAAATCTATACCGCCATATCTATAAGTGTAATAGCGGTTGGGTATGCGGGTAAAAACGCCTGGTTGATAACGCAAACATCGCCCATTGTCGGTTTTAGCAGTATAGTGACTGTCTAAGTGCTGCGTTAATTCTTCGGGAGATGAGACTGCTGCGAGATAATCAAGAAAAGCTCGTGAGAATGCATCACCTTGATTAGAACCATGCCAACCAATTTCAAAATCTTTGTAACGTAGCATCCGCCGTAGCCGTAATGTGCTACCTGTCAGCAGACGATACATCAAAGGCACATCATAGTAATCGTGATTGCCTAGTACTGGTAAAAATGGCAGATTAAACACCATGCGATCATAGGCAATTTTCTCGGGATTTTCTCCACCTACCAAAAATTCACGGTAAGGTTCGATAAAATTTGCTGGGTAATATTCATGGGAACCCACCACATAAATGACATCACCAGTGTGTAGCACAAAACGGCAATCATCCTTATGAGCAAGCATGAGTTCGGCTACTTGTCGTTGGGGATGGTATCCGAAATGGGATTTTGTCCCGCTATCACCGATAACCATAAAAGAAAATTCCGGATTCTCATTGTGGTTATCGTCCACAACCATACTGGTTTGGTCGATTCCTCGCTGCACAATTTGGGGATGAAGCCAACGCACCCGTTCCTGCATTTTTTGAATTTTTACGGGAATTGGTGGTTCGGATATCAATCTCATGTTGGAATGTTTAACGCCTAACCTTGATTGTAACGAGCTTCTGTTTTCTTGGCGATTTTACAGTAATAATCTACGATAAAGGCAGTTTTTAAGCTCTGCTTCTAGAATGATATAGCCAAGTGCCTTGGTTACAATATCTTGTCAAAAAAGTCTTCTTGCCTATAGTTTACTTTTTATTGTCAAGCAGCTTCAGCAGATAGGAGATGATTTAAACTTGATTTTGCATTGACAGAATCATTTAACCAATGCTAACACAGCAGTTTTCTGGGGTATGAATTATGCAACTAAGGGCACAACATTGTTGGGCTTTAGGAAGCATCTGTAAACCAAAATTTGTCATCTACTGTAGATTAACTGACACAATAATTCTATTTCATATAATTCCTCAATCTTTAAACTCATGATTAATCGCTGGTGGAAATTTATCAGTTTGATAATATGTATATTATTTCTAGCAATTGCTTGCAATGAAACTAAAGTAGTTAACAACAATGCCATTGCCAACTCCCCAAATCAACCAAATCAAGTAATCTCGCCTAGCGCCTCGCCAACTCCAGAAACAGATTTAAATGAGCAAACTGCCATCACAGCAGCAGATGCAAGGCTAGTTGATATTCAATCAATTAATAAAAATATTGCGCTGGATATTCGTTATGCCACACCCAATAACTTTTTGAAAAAGAAATTATATCCTGAAGCTAGATGTGTATTACGCTATGGAGCAGCGAAACAACTCTCATTAGTACAACAAGATTTAGCTAAAAATAAATTAAGTTTAAAAGTTTATGATTGCTATCGACCACTTTCCGTACAAAAAGAAATGTGGAAAATCCTACCTGATGAAAGATATGTAGGTAATCCTGCTAAAGGTTCTCGACATAATCGCGGTGCAGCAGTAGATTTGACATTAATTGATAGCAATAGCAAAGAATTAGAAATGCCTAGCGCTTTTGATGCTTTTACACCAGCTTCCCATAGAGATTATAGTGGCGGCAGCGTTCAATCTCGCAAAAATCGTCAAATACTAGAAGATGCAATGCGAAAGCGAGGATTTACAGGTTTAGCAACAGAATGGTGGCACTTTGATGCGCCAGATTGGGACAAATATGCTGTGATGGATGCGCCGTTTAATAAGATTCCAAGAAAATAGGGCATAGGGCATAGGGCATGGGGCATTGGGCATTGGGTAATTGGTAATTGGTGTTTGCCATTAATTATTTCTCCCCTGCTCCCTGCTCCCTGCCCCCTTGCCTCTGCTCCCTACTCCCTGCCCCCTTGCCTCTTCTCCTACTGATACCCGGCTGCTTGCAATAAAAACAGCTTCGCATACTGTCCGCCAGTGGCTAATAATTCTTCGTGAGTTCCTTGTTCTACAACTTTTCCACTTTCGATAACCATAATATTATCTGCCATGCGAACTGTGGAAAACCTATGAGAAATTAAAAATACCATTTGATTTTTGGTGACAGTGCGAAAATGATTGAAAATCTCATATTCAGCTTGAGCATCCATCGCTGATGTGGGTTCGTCTAATACCAAAATATCAGCGCGACTTCGCATAAAAGCACGGGAGAGAGCAATTTTTTGCCACTGTCCCCCAGATAATTCTTGCCCTCCCTTAAACCAACGCCCAAGTTGAGTTTGAAAACTGTTAGGTAATTGATTGATAAAAGGTTGTGCCATGCCTTTTTGAGCAGCTTTTTGCCAGCGATTTGTATCTTCTAAATACTCCACATCACCAACACCAATATTTTCTCCCACAGTAAATTGGTAGCGGACAAAGTTCTGGAAAATCACACCAATTCGACGACGCAATACTTCTACATCCCATTCCTGCAAATCTAAACCATCAAGGGTGATTCTGCCAGAATCTGGGGTGTAAAGTCGGGTGAGTAATTTAATTAAAGTAGTTTTACCAGAACCATTTTCACCGACGATTGCTAATTTCTCTCCAGGTTTTAAATGTAGAGAAATATTCTGCAATGCAGGTTTTAAATTCCCTGGATAAGTAAAAGATACATTCTCAAATCTGATTCCATCTTTGGGATTTATACCTTTGCTAGCTGTACCCCAAGGTTGTGGTGTTTGCTCTTCTAAAAAATCATAAAGGTTGGAAAGATAAAGATTATCTTCGTACATTCCACCAATGGAAGTTAAAGCAGCAGAAAAAGTTGATTGTCCTTGGCGAAATACTGTGAGATACATCGTCATATCTCCCAAGGAAATTTTACCTAATACTGTTTCAATAACAATCCAACCATATGCTAAATAGAAGGCTGTAGTACTTACCAAACTCAAAAGATAACCCCACCATCCTCGCCGCAAAGTTAAATCACGGTCTTCACCATAGAGGTTATTAAATAGCTGGCGGTAACGCCCGAGGAGCATTTCTCCTAATTGATAAAGTTTAACTTCGGTAACAAAATCTTCTCTCGCCAAAAGATTTTCTAAATAATGCTGTTGGCGGGTTTCTGGCGCACGCCAACTAAATAGGCGAAAGGCTTCACCAGCAAATTTTGTTTCGCCAATAAATGCAGGCATAGCTGCTAAGATTAGCACTATTACTGCCCATACAGAAAACTTCACTAGCAAGATACCGTAAGTTACCAGCGAAAGGGCATTTTGTACCAACCCAAAGGTGCGGTTAACTAAAGAAAGCGGACGAACTGAAGCTTCTCGCCGCGCATTCAGTAGTTTGTCATAAAATTCCGAGTCTTCAAAATACTTTAAATCGAGAGTGAGCGACTTTTCTAAAATCAGTAAATTTACTCGCTGACCCAGTAGCGCCCGCAACAGCGATTGACAAATAGTCAAACCCCGTTGACTACCTGCTAATAGAATGACTGCGATCGCTTCTAATCCTACATACATTAAAGGACGAGAAATATCACCATCTGCACCAGCTTGGGCAGATAATACCACCGCATCCACAATTAACTTACCAATGTAAGCGATCGCAGCTGGTAAAAGACCAGCGACTAAAGTTAAAGTAGCAAGAATAATGGTCAAAGCACGGCTAGTAGTCCAAACCAAGCCAATAGCTCGTCCGCTATAACGGAAAACTGCCAGTGATTGCCGCAGAGTGTTTCGGTTCTTTTTGGTCTTCATTATTCTTTTTATAGCCTGAAAACACCTGCGATCGCTCACCAATATTGCCTAGATACCAGGAGACTGAGGGTTACAAAATATTGAGCGATTTACCACTCAACACTCTTGTACAGACGCGATTAATCGCGTCTCTCCTACTCAGCACTCATTTCCTTTCCCTATACGTGAATAATTACTACAATAAAGTCACACACCTGACTCTGGAGTGTTGGCCGTGGGCTTATTTGATGATTTAAGTCGGTTTCTCGAAAACCGTTTAGAAGAATTCTTGCGTAATAATCCTCATTTGGAATTAGAAGCGCTGCTAGAACAGCTGCGCGAGCAAGAGGAAGATACTTTAAAGCTAGTTGCAGATTTACAATTACAAGAGAAGCGATCGCAAGAGGAAATTTTAGCTACAGCTCAAGAAATCCAGCGTTGGCATATCCGTGTGCAAAAGGCGAAATCTGCTGGTAGAGAAGATTTAGCGGCGGCAGCGCAAGAGAGAGAAGCCGCTTTATTGCGTGAAGGTAACCAGCGTTGGGGACATATGCAAGGGTTAAAAGAACGCATTAACCAATCAAAAGAACTACTACAAAAAATACAAGTGCGAAGGCAAGAAGTACAAGCCAAGGCAACTGAAGCACAGACAATACGCGCCAAAGCACAATCCCAACAGCGCTTAGAAACCAATGGTTGGTCAAATTCAACTACTAGTTATTCCAGTAGTTTTGATGACTTAGAAGAAAAGTTTCGCCGCTGGGAAACTCAAGATGAGTTGGAAAAATTGAAACGTCAGATGGGGAAATAAGCCACTAATACAAATTCAAAATTCAACATTAAGAAAGTTCGACAGAATCTAAATTTTAGGTTTTGAATCTGTTGTCTTTTTTTGGCGAATTGGTATTACAGCTAAAAAATATCCCACTTTCGTTTAGGCAAGGGGACAGGGAAGAAATAAAAATATGATCTGAATAAATTAGATAATTTATTTTCTGCTTATGGAAGTCCCCAAATTCATATTTGGATGATGCGTTAGCGATAGCGTAACTCATCATCCAAGCCTTGTAAGGATTTAGCAGTTTAGCAGTGCTAAACCCTACCAAAAATTTATATAGCAGGGTGGTTTCATACAAGCAGAGAAAAAACTAAAACTGGGTTTCAAAGCCTCTCTCCCACAGGGAGAGAGGTTTGGAGAGAGGGAAAAAGCCATGCTACAAAACGAGAAATCAAGACTTATGTATTTTTCTTTTTTCGTATAAAACTACCCTGCTACCAAAAATTTATATAGGACTCCTATTTTATTTTTGAAAAAACTCCGTACATCTCAAGAGTGGTGAAATCAGGCGAACCCGAAGGGTTGAATATGGCAGAAATTGAGTTTAGTGTTTTGAATCGTCAGTGTCTGAATAGTCGTATTACTGACCAAAATACTCTCAATTTAAAAACTCAGTTAAGGCTCTATGAGATGGGGTGGGGATAACTCTTCGCCTATTGTGGAAAGCACTTACCAAAAGCGAGTAATAAACGCAGCTGACCTTGAAAGCGGATCTGCCGTCGCACAATTGCCCAAACAAGATTTTGTTCTTTTGCTAAAAACTTTAACCAGGTTTTGCTGTCAGCAGTGATTGCTAAATTTGCAGTTCCTAAATGTCCATCTTGAATTTCAAGAGTCTGATGACGGATGATAACCGTTGCTTTGCATGACTCTGCACCTATAAACGTAAAATGGTAAATCGCATTTAGTCCTTTGGAGTGTTCGCGTTGAAATGTTGAAGGCATACCGCCCAAGAATCCGCGAATTGATGTTGGTATTAGACTATTCCTGACCTGTTTGACCTGCTTATGAGGAAATCTACGGGTAACATAGGCTTCAGCATCTGAGTTTGGTACTACATAAATAGTTTCTTCCTTCGCCTGCAAAGGTTTAACGACTTCTTGAATAAATTCTTTGCGCCGTGTCAAAAAGGGAGCAATTACATCCTCACCCGCAGGACAAACCGCCATACAATATGCCGCTTTGTAATTGGCTCCATAAGATAAGCTCTGCCACACAGAAGCAGATTCGGCAGCATTGACTTGTTGGCCATATTCATGCCTATCTTTACTTTCAACTATAGTTTCTACCCAATCTGTGAAACCTCCCATAAACTCCCGATAGTTGTGGGTATAGCAAGCAGAAAAGTTAAAATGTCCATCAGCACTAATTGCACCAACGGGGCAGGCAGAAACACAGAGTTTACACTCTAAGCAAGGGTTATAGTCAATGGATTGGTGATATGTTGTCACTTTGACATCAATCAAAATCGTTCCTAGTAAAATGAAGTTGCCAAATTTTGGGTGGATCACAAGGCGATGAATCCCCATTTGTCCTAAACCTGCTGCCACGGCTACTGGTTTGTGGGACACACTCCAGACCTTTCCAGGGAATTTATTCATTTCCATCGGAAACCCCATTGCTGGATTAAAGCCCCGAATCCCATGCCGTTCAAGCTCCGCCACAATTTGACGCGCAATATGATTAACCTCATCGCCAGTACTATGAAATTCGAGATTAGCAACTGACCTAGCTGGACTCCGGACGTTTTCTCGATTCATACGGCACACAAAACTGATTAAAGTTTTGGTAGGTGGAAAGGCGGCCAGAATGTCTTGACGTTGATCAGCAATCTCAGGACGGTCAATCTCAACAAAACCAACATCATCAGCCCCAGCTTCTAGACAGAGATGGCGTAGCCATTGGGCATCAATTTGGGTGGATGGTATAACTTTTGCTTCAGATGCTTCCTGTTTACGCCAGTGTTTGACTGTTGGGTGTTCATCAAATTTAGACATACAATTATCCTTCAAAACATCATGTCCACAGCAAAAAAGTAGTCCCTAGAGCAAATAAGTGTATATACACCTTTTTGATAAAAAATTAAAATTGGCTGACTAAAGTTGTTGTTACGTTTAAATGCGAAAGCAAAGTAGACCAACGCTCCTGACCCAGTTTTTCCACAACGCAAGCTTGCGCTTGCTCCCATAGGGGTAAGGCTTTGGCTAAACTTGCCTGTCCTGCATCCGTCAAGCTGACTACTCGTGTTCGCTGATCTTGCCCTGGTTCAATTTGGATTAATCCCTCTCGTTCCAGAGGCTTCAGGTTGCGTGTCAACGTAGTACGATCCATTGCCAGGCTCTGAGCCAATCCATTTATGCTTCCAGAATTCAAAAGCGAAATCGCCACTAAAATCGTAAACTGCGTCGCCAATAAGCCACTAGGCTTCAATTCTTGATCAAAGAATTGTGTCACCACTCGTGAAGCTTTACGCAAGTTGAAGCAAGTACACAAAACACTAACTTGGTTGAGTTGAGCTAAATTGACTTGAACTATTTTCTTTTCCATTTTAATTAAGTGTATATACACTCATTATATATGTCAAGCCTTATCATCTACTTTCATATAGAGAGTCATCGTAGTCAGGATTGGGGACAGTTTGTAGATGCTGATTTTTAATTGTCCACTCTTACACTTGTAAGTTATGCGTATTTTCTCGCAATCTTTTTCATCAATCAAATAGGATTGGTATATGTATCAGAATTTTTGAGAATTGGTGTTAGGAGGCGCAAAGTCTTGCACCCCCTAAAAATATTCCTTGCAGTTTTGATATATCTAATTATTGAGTGCTGGGCTTAAACCTAATTTGACTTGCTTCTAGGTAAATTACCTGGTTTTTTAGTCCTTGAGCTTCAGTAGCCGTTAAACCTTTCCACTGCTGCTGTGCTTGTTTGACACTGGGCACTAGTTTGAGTACACCTGCTAAATCTAAGGTTTGGCCTGCTTTCACAACAACTTTATTTTCAGCACTTCCCGCATCTAGATTGGGAGCCAAAACCACAAATACTCGTTGAGCATTGCTGGAACCAACCCAGAAGGTGCGATCGCCTACTACACTTTGAACATTCACATTTGTAAACTGCACAGGTCTATTTACAAGTGTCTGTTTATTGGCGTTGGTAATTACTAATACATCTGTTATTGGTTGAGTTTGAACAATAGTTGTTGGTTGTGGCGTAGGGGTAACAACCACGGTAGTTGTTACTTGTGGTGTGGCGGTGACGGTAACCGTTGCTTGTGGTGTCGGAACGACAACAACATCAGGTTGCTTTGGTTCGGTAGCACAAGCTGTAATCCCAGTTGCAAGCAGCGTTAAAAGCGTTGCTTTACTCAGGCATGACTTTTTACTGACCAGATTACCATTACTTTGGATGTTGCTTAAAGTGCAATTTTGCTTATACATTTGACTATGAATATGCTTAATAGTGAGTTATTTAAACACTTATTTTTTTAGGTTTTGAGTCCACTAAAAATCCTGCACCAAGAACTTTATGGTGACCAAAAAAAGGTATTAGTGCCTCAATAGTGGTACTTTAAGTGATTAGAAGATAATTTAGCTTCTACCTAATGGAATAATATATGGTAGAGGCGATCGCACTAAGTATTCTAAAGCTCAAGTTTCTACAGGGGCACAAGAATTTGTACTCTAGCTTGTATATTAACCAAATTCCTTTTGGCGATATCCTTTGAGGTTATTTATAAAGTAAACATTAAATTTTATAGTAATAATTAAATTATGTAGAGTATGTTACTGCACTATTGATGAATATATTTTCGCTATAGTAGACACTTTTAATTTGTGTATTTATTCCTCAAATCTAAATCCTTCAAATTGTATTTAATTTATTAAACTTGATTGCAATTTTTGTTAAAATAAATTTAATCAGACTATCACACCTTCCCATTTCCGTCTATTCAATATTTTTTTGCAATTGCCGCAGTATTCCCTAAACTTGGCAAATGAGCACTGAGGCATGGAACACAATATATTTTTAGATGTTTTATCTAGCTTACAGAGATTATTTGTAGGTTACATTCCAGCCGCTATCTTAGGTGGTTTCATAGGCTACTTAATTGGTATCAATGGCACCATCTATCAGATATGCAGACGGATATTTCAGATACCCCATAGTATCCCCCCTATAGCTTTACTACCTATTGCGCTCATTATCTTTCAAGAAAGCGAAGCCGCTACTGCAATAGTGATTTTTTCGGCTAGCCTTTGGTCAATGATTGTGAATACTGCAATTGGAATGCGACATTTTTACAGGCAGTATAATCACTTTCGGGCTGCTATTTTTCATACATTTCATGCTTTAAAAGTTAGCATTTGGGTTGCATGGTTTACAGTAATTGCCATAGAAATGTTAGTAGGCACTAAAGGTTTAGGCTCGCTGGCTTGGGATGCTTATAAAGCTGGCAATGCTAATTACATTATTCAGTCAATCATCTATATTGGTGTGATTGGCTGTTTATTAGATCAGTTATTGGATCTGAGTGGATATCTTTTGGTACAGTTTATTTCAGCAGGTAAGAAATCTGCTCAAGAGAATAATAAAAAATAAATTTTATGTTTGCTTAAATACTGGTACTGTCGCGTAGGCTGGTAATGGGTAATGGGTAATTGGTAATGGGAAAAACTAAATGTCTTAGAGAGTCAACAATTAACAAAATTTGATATAACATACCATAGTTATTCAGATAGAGATGCGTTATGCCTTTCCGCGTAACACATCCTACAAATACTCAAAAATATTTTGGGGAATTTTTAAGGGACTCCCAAAAACTAAATTATCCAATTTCTGAGAGAAAATATTGTCTTTATCCCCCCTGCTCCCTGCTCCCTGCCCCCTTGCTAAAAAAGCGATAGTATATTTTTTTAGTTGGAAGTCCCTAATTATTCCTACCTGTAGTTGATAGTCCGTCAACTATGAGAGAGGGTGTATAACATGAGCCGTTCCAATCAGCATCACCACCGAGGGTTACTAATTGTTTCAAAGCTGCGTAAATGTTGCCGGCGACCATTGTATCTTTAACACGCCCGATGACTTCCCCATTTTGTACGCGGTAGCCCAATTCAATATTGATGGAAAAGTCGCCGGAAATACCGCCACCTCCACCCAGCATTTGATCGACAATCAAACCATCATCTATTTGTTGAATCAAATCTTGTAGGGATAGAGAACTGGGTTGAACTAAAAAATTAAATAATCCAGGGGTAGGATAGCTACCCAAACTAGGGCGAAAACCATTACCCGTACTACTCATACCTAATTGTCGTGCGGTAGTGCGATCGCTATAAAAATGCTGTAGGATTCCATTTTGAATAAAAACAATTGTATTGGTAGGGCTGCCTTCATCATCAAAAGGACAACTATAAGGCCCTGCTTGTGGTTCTTGATAGAGGGTGAGGCTGGGTGCAAGGACTGGTTTGCCTAAACGGTCGGCCCAAGGAGAAGCTTTTTCTAGTACGCGTTTGCCGTTTAATGCTGCTTGCACTGTACCCCAAAGCATATCAGCCGCTTTGGATGTAAATAAAACTGGTACGCGACCGCTAGGGGGTGAGACGTTTTCTCTCGCCCAAATTAGCCTTTGTAAAATTTGTTCAGCGAGTTTTTCCGGGTCGAGTTCATCTCTTTGGGTTTGTCCGTCAGAAACGCTTAAAAAATCGTCGCCTCTGACCCATTCAGCCGACATATAGCAGCTAAGAGTTGTGTCTGTGTAGTAGCAATCTAGACCTTCAGTATTGATAAGTCTAGTATTTTCCACATCACATTCCCAATCACTGTGGCAAAGTACATCAGGATATTCATCTCGAACTAAAGCGATCGCTTCTTTACCCCAGTTAACCAAATGCTCTATAGGCACACTTTTCCCTAAGTCTGGGTAAGATGGCTTAAAGTTGCGCCCCAATTCTATTGGTTCCGGTTGATTGAGTTTACTCAACGCTAGAGAGCGTTCTACCATCGCTTGCGGTTCCACAGTACCGTAAGCCACAGTCAGCCCCGGACGGCCATTGCGCCATAGCCGCAACGCCGTACCTTCAGACTGGCTAGTTTCGAGTTGCTTTAGGCGATTAGCCTCAAAAAACACTGGTCGAGAAAGCGATCGCGACTGATACACTTCAGCGGCTTCTGCTCCAGACTTAATTGCTAGTTCCAGCAGATGTTCTGCTAGCGTATCTTGTGACAAATTTTCAGAACCCATGACCCTTGGTAAATTATGGATTGTGGATTTTGAACCGCGAGTACATAAAGCAGTGCATTCGGCCGCCAGACTTATGTCTAACGTCTCCACTTCTCCTGATGGGAGAAGTTACTGCCGCGCAGATCATTATCCCAAATCATCAACATGTATCAGCCGTTGCCCTTGTGGATGATTCATTGATGATTAGCTCGGTAATGAATAATCATTCGGCAAAAGTTTTATGGCTTTTTCCTTGATCCTCATACCGATTCCCTCATGACTATGCCATGAATCTACGGCAGATTGACTTCTTGTAACAGCCAAAATCCGGCAAACGATTCTGCTTGAGGATCTGACTGCACACCGATAAAATGCACTCCATTGGCTTGTTGCTTGGCTTCTTCAAACCCTTTGGCTTCTGCCAATGTTTGAGGACTTTTGATATTTGCCAAAATCCAGCTTTCTGTCACACCAGTTTCTAACAGTAATCTTGTGCCGACACTCGTGTCAAATCTTAGATAAGCTAAATCTAAACCAGACATCCAGCCTGCGATCGGCAATGCCCTGGGTGAAAAAATCAAAATCCCAGGAATACGGGTTTGGGGTGATACTCGCGCTAATTCTAAAGGAAAGGCTTCACCAAAACCAATCTCCCATTCTGGCATATCCATTAAATCAGCAGCTTCTAAAGACACAAATACCCATTTTTTCCCTTCCAATGCATCAGGTAACCTTTGGGGTAAAGGACTTTCCAGACGCACCGAGGGATTAGTACCCCCTTGATAACCTGGTTCATGAGGATACACCTCCTCAACTCGCTGTTTTAGCCATTGGTTCAGCATCAAAGTCCGACGGCTAGATTGAGCTGGAATACTTAGATCCTCGCAGGCTTTCGTAATCATATTATTCATTTGGCGGCGGAAAAAGCGGATTTTAATTGGTGCTTCTCCAGCTTCGGCAATAGCCTCTTGCAACGCCGTCCGCAACCAACCCGAATTTACCTGCGTACTGGGACAGTATTTAGCATAACGAAACAGAGAATCTGTTTTGGCGCGGACATCTAAGGGACTTTCGCAAACTAATACTTCCCAAACTTTTTTCTGATTGTCGTCCAAAATCGGACGGGAGTAAAAATCAATTTCCCAAATACTGCCCATGTTTTTCGGTAAAAATCTGGCTGTTATTATGTTCCTGATATTCTGATCATACGAGTCTTGGGGCAGCAACAGACATCAAGAAGTTAAAACAAAAGTTGCAGAGACGCGATTAATCGCGTCTGTACAAAAGTCAAGAGTCAAGAGCCATTTATTTCTCTTCTCCTCCCAATCCCTAGTCCCTAATCCCTAGTACCCAATCCCCAATCAATCCCCAAAAAACAAAACCTGCTCTAATTGTTTATATACTCCTAGCCTTAAGGTTCTTGTCCTATGATTGGGAGCTGCTAATGCTAATTAATAATTAAGTTATTTAGGTACTTTTGCATGGCGCTGGATATTTCCACTTTGCCTTTGGCATTCCAATTTACTTCTCCTGGCCCGATTCTGTGGAGAATAGGGCCAATCACAATCCGTTGGTATGGCTTATTAATTGCCACCGCAGTTTTAATCGGAGTCAGCCTTTCTCAGTATTTGGCCAAGCGCCGTAACGTTAACCCAGACTTACTTAGCGATTTGTCAATTTGGCTGGTAATTGGCGCAATTCCCGCCGCCCGATTATATTACGTTTTATTTCAATGGCCAGAATATGCCCAGCACCCAGACCGCATAATTGCCATTTGGCAGGGTGGAATTGCCATTCATGGAGCAATTTTAGGTGGACTAGTCGCTGCGCTTATCTTTGCCAAACTCAAGCAAGTTTCTTTTTGGCAATTAGCAGATTTGGTAGCACCTTCGCTGATTTTAGGGCAAGCGATCGGACGTTGGGGTAATTTCTTCAACTCAGAAGCTTTTGGCGATCCTACCAATTTACCTTGGAAATTATATATTCCACCCGATCGCCGCCCGCCAGAGTTAGTTAATTTTGAGTACTTTCATCCTACTTTTCTCTACGAATCTCTCTGGGATTTAATGGTATTTGCCCTGTTGCTCACCCTCTTTTTCCGGAGTTTGCAAGGTAAACCACGCCTCAAAATAGGTACGCTATTCCTCACTTACTTAGCATCCTACAGCTTGGGACGCTTATGGATAGAAGGTTTTCGTACTGATAGCTTAATGCTAGGGCCCCTCAGAATGGCTCAAGTCGTGAGCTTAATCGGAATTATTGTGGGATTAGCTGGATTAGCTTGGCTTTACATAGCTAAACGCCCTTTACCAGATGTCATTTCCACCCCCAGGGGTAATGGGGCGATAGAGAGGTGAGGGGTTGGGGATTGGGGACTGGGGATTGGGGGATGAGAAGACAGGGAGATAAATTCCAATTACCAATTACCAATTACCAATTACCAATTACCAATTACCCAAAAAATAAAAAATGCCCTAGAGAAGTTCTCCAGGGCTTAACCAGGGTGCATCTACCATTACTCTCTACTAGGGAATTAGAGGTTATCCGGAAAGACACGGAAAAATTATCAAAATTTTTTTTTAGAAATTCTCTTTTGTGCTGCAATGAGTGAATATACAGAAGAAATATGTGACAAAAAATTGTTATCCGCTATAGAACCAAAGGTTTACATTGTGGGTGCAGGGCCGGGAGACCCAGATTTATTAACGGTTAAAGCACAAAAGCTGCTGGCTGTAGCAGATGTAATATTATTTGCCGACTCTTTAGTACCTGAGCAAATATTGCATCTTTGTCGCCCAGAAGCAGAAATTATTCGGACTGCCAATAAGACTTTAGAAGAGATTGTGCCGCTAATGATAGAAAGAGTGCGATCGCAAAAATCTGTCGTTCGTCTTCATTCTGGCGATCCTAGTCTCTACAGCGCTACCCAAGAGCAAATGCAGCTGTTAAAAGCAGCAGAAATTCCCTTTGAAGTCATCCCAGGTGTCAGCGCCTTTCAAGCTGCAGCCGCCAAACTGCAAGTAGAATTAACTGTTCCTAATTTAGTACAGACGATTATTTTGACGCGCATCAGCGGCCGTACAGAAGTCCCCGCCACCCAAGAACTAGCAACCCTAGCAGCACACCAAGCTAGTCTGTGCTTATATTTGAGTGCGCGCCATATAGAAACAGCCCAAGCCAAATTATTAGAACACTACCCAGCAGACACCCCAGTAGCGATATGCTTTCGCATCGGCTGGCCAGATGAAAAAATTCGGGTTGTTCCCCTCACTGATATGGCTGACTGTACCCAGAAAGAACAGTTGATACGTACCACACTTTATGTAATTAGTCCAGCACTCTTACAAGCAACAGCGCGATCGCGTTTATATCATCCTGAACATAATCATCTATTTCGCTCGTCGCATTAATAGCTATTGGGCATAGGGCATAGGGCATTGGGTAATCGGTAATTGGTAATGGGAATTCTCCCTCATCCTCCTCATCCCCCTTATCTCCCCTATCTCCCTTCCCTACGCTTCGGTAAAATTAATCTGGAAATTACCAACTTTCTTTTTTGCCTCTTGTACAGACGCGATTCATCGCGTCTCTCCGTCTCTTTGACCTTTAACTAATTTTCAATCTGAAATTTTTGACTATGCCATTAATTAAAGTACAAACTTCTGTTGCTGCGCCTGAAAGAACTGAAATTGAAAGCTTGCTGAAAAGTCTATCTGCTAAGTTAGCCAAGCATTTAGGTAAACCGGAATCTTATGTAATGACAGCTTTTGAGCCGGATGTGCCTATGACTTTTGCTGGTACAACAGACCCAGTTTGTTACATTGAAATTAAAAGTATCGGTACTATGAAACCTGATCAAACTGAGACTATGAGTCAGGATTTTTGCCAGCAAATTAACCAAGCTTTAGGCGTAGCCAAAAATCGGATTTATATAGAATTTGCTGATGCTAAAGGTGCTATGTGGGGTTGGAATGGCTCAACCTTTGGGTAAGGTTCTTTAGGGGAAAGGGGAAGGGGGAAAGGGGAATGGGTAGTTGGTAATTGGAATTTCTTCCCTTGCTCCTCATCTCCCTCATCTCCCTCATCAAGGAATATTAACAGAGCGCAATAATCGCTCAACAACAGTTCTGGCGCTGCGTCCTCCCCGGGGGATGAGGCGATGGCAAAGAACGTGAGGAACGAGAAATTTTACGTCATCGGGAATGGCGTAATCACGTCCTAAAATAAAAGCGAGGGCTTGGGTAGCTTTTTGTAAAGCGACTGTACCGCGAGGGCTGACACCGAGAGAAATTTCTTCATCCTGTCTTGTCGCCCGCACTAAGTCTAGAATGTATTGCTGTAAAGGCGTTTCCACTCTTACCTGAGAACAGAGTTGCCGTAATTGAGCTATTTCTTCTAAGGTAATGCAAGGTTGTAAATCAGCTACCTTGATACCATCCGTCAGGTTTTGCAACATTTGGAGTTCTTCTGTCTCTGAGGGATAGCCTAAACTCAAAGACAGCATGAATCTATCCATCTGCGCTTCAGGTAGCGGAAAAGTCCCTTGGTATTCAACCGGGTTCTGAGTAGCAATTACAAAGAAAGGTGTAGGAACAGCACGAGAAACACCATCAACTGTTACCTGATGTTCTTCCATCACTTCTAACAAAGCTGACTGAGTTCGGGGTGTAGCACGGTTGATTTCGTCAGCCAGCAAGATGTTGGCAAATATAGGCCCAGGTAGAAAGGTAAATTCACCGCTTTTTGGGTTCCAAATGTTTGTACCAGTAATATCAGTAGGTAATAAATCGGGGGTACATTGTAGCCTTTGAAACTTACCGTCAAGCGATCGCGCTAATGATTTAGCTAGCAGGGTCTTACCAACACCAGGAACATCTTCTAATAAAGCATGACCACCGCCAAGGATGGCGACTACTACCAAACGTATGGCTTCAGTTTTACCAACGATAGTACGAGACAGATTATGTGTTAAAGCCTCAAGTTTTTCTCTCATGCACCACGGGATTGGGGATTGGGTACTGGGGATTGGGCAATTCAATTTTGGATTTTTGATTTGCGATTTTGGATTGAGTTTAAATCTAAAATCCAAAATCTAAAATCTAAAATTCCTAGTCCCTAGTATTCCCACCCAACAATCACAACTCAACATTCCGAGAGCAAAACTTCTTTCGCGACATGACAATCGAGCTGAATTTGTGTTTTTAAGGCTTCTAGAGAGTCAAATTTTTGTTCGGGTCGCAAAAATTCTACTAGCTGTACAGCCAGCTTTTTGCCGTACAAATCTCCAGACCAATCAAATAAATGGACTTCCACAGATATATTAGTACCATCAACTGTAGGGCGATTACCTATATTCATTACGCCTAATATCGTTGGTGTTTGAGTATCTGCTGTCTCATCAATTATCAACACGCGGACAGCATAAACACCTAGGCGAGGTAAAAACTTGTCTTTTGGTAATTGCAAGTTAGCAGTGGGAAAACCAATCGTTCTGCCCAGTTTTTGACCTTGAATTACCACACCAAAAAGTGTGTATGGTCTTCCCAACAGGAAATTCGCGCTTTTGACATCGCCATTTTCTAGGGTCTGGCGAATTAATGAAGTACTAATTGGTGGTGCTTGGGTAGGAGGATGACTAGGACAGTTACTTTCTGCTGTCAATTGGTCGCTACCTACATAGGTTTCTAAGGTAACTATTGTGACAGGAATATTATATTTGGCGGCGAGTAATTTTAAATCCTCAGCTGTGCCAGCGCGCTGTTTACCAAAACAAAAATCTTGTCCCACGCTAAGTTGCTGGCATCGCAGTTTTTGTACGAGAATTTTTTCTACAAACTCTTCTGGAGACAGAGACGATAATTCTTTATCAAAGGGCAATAGTACCAGCTGTTCTATTCCCAGCGATCGCAATTGTTCTACTTTTTCATCAAGTGGGGTTAACAAAGCACGGGGTTGACCTGAGAAAAATTCCTGTGGATGGGGATGAAATGTCACAACAGTAGAGTATATATGCTCATTTGTTGTAGCTGTGGGGTTTCCTGGTTGGGATGCAGGATTTGTGAAATCATGAAGTGAGCGTTCTGGTAAATTTCCCTCATTTTGCACAAACTTTTGATCGCACGCAGTCCCTGTAACTGCTCTTTTTGCTTGCTGCAAAACTGGCTGGATGACTCTTTGATGACCAAGGTGCATACCATCAAATTTGCCAAGCGCAACAGCAGTTGGTGTTAGCAGTTCTTCACTCGAAGAACCAACCCACACGGAACACCCATTTTGAGACAAATTTAGCACGTGGATTCTGGGATTTTAGGTTTATTGAGCTATCAGCTACAAGTTCCCCTATAGGTAACTTAACTGACTGGGAGGGTACCCTTGACGCACATCCCGCGACTCCACAGAGTTTTTATCTGGAGCGTTTTCGCTCTGACTTTAACATCTTGTGGGAGCAGCCACGGCTTTAATACCACCCCGTTGGCTATTAGCCAAAGCATACCCTACAGGCAGCAGCTAATGAGGGTGTTGTGTGCTTTCTCTCAGCTTGATTTATCTTTGCTGAGTCCAGAGAACCCTACACCACAGTTAAAGAGGCTTTAGCTAAACTTTTGGGTTTTAGCAAGTATTGTACCTGCTCGTCCCTTGAGGCAGCTAGTCTATGGGCATTTGTGCTTCCCTGGTTAGCTCGCAAAGCGTGTTCTCCAGTTTTTGCAGTTTACCGCAAGAGTCACCTCTCCTGCTGAGAGCTTCTCTTCACCAATCTAATACCATTTTGGATTTTGGATTGGGAATTTGTGCATCCATCTGTCTTTATGATTTGTCAAAGGGGAAAATCGCAGATTTTGCGATCGCTTCGACTACAAACTTTAAGCAGATAAATTCCCTACAGGGCAAGATTCTGATATGGTCGCAGAAACAGGAACATGAAGTACCATGCCTTCTCGTGCCATCACTGCGCCTGCAAATTCCTCACCTGCTTGATTTCCGACATGATCTAGAAATTCATCGTTGTGTGCGGGGTCATGGTGGAAAATTGCTAGGGTTTTGACATGAGCAGCTTTGGCTATTTTCACCGCTTCTTGCCAAGTGGAATGTCCCCAGCCAATTCTCGGCGATGTTGGGGAATGGTATTCTTCATCTGTATAGGTACAATCGTATATTAAGATATCCGCATTACGCGCTAGCCAGAGGACGTTTTCGTCCAGCCTGTCAGGAAAATGTTCAGTATCAGTAATATAAGCAGCAGCGCCATCACGCCAGTTAACTCGATATCCCACGGCTTCACCAGGGTGATTTAATGGTGCTGTTTCTACAGTAATGTCATTAATGTGTATTGGTTGCCCCGCAGTAATGTCACAAAAATTTAGATTTGCCTGCATAATTTGCAGAGGCACAGGAAAATTTGGATGGAGCATTTGGTCATTCAGGCGCTGTTCGATAGTGGAACCATCGGGAGCAATTGCGCCATAAATCTTAAAATGGTTTCCCTTGATAAAACCTGGTGCAAAGAACGGAAATCCTTGCATATGATCCCAGTGGGAATGGGTAAAAAATAGATGACCTTCTAACGGCATTTGGCGCAACAAAGATTGCCCCAAAACGTGAAGTCCGGTTCCACCATCGAAAATTAAGCGTTTACCGCCCACTTGCATTTCTACGCAAGGGGTATTACCGCCATAACGCACGGTATGTGGCCCTGGACTGGGGATGCTGCCGCGAACGCCCCAAAATTGCACGGTAAATTGGTTTTCTAGCCTAGACATGGGTGTTGCTTTCTGGACTGAGCGTGCGATCGATAAAACAAATTGTTACTTATGTTTGTTAAGTTTATGCAGTCTTACCATTTTGGCAGAGGAGAATTTCTTGGTAAAACAGCATACCCTTTTTCCGGCAGGTTTTTTCAACCAGAGTGAGAGATGACAAAGCCAAAGCTTAAAGTACTTTGGGCTTACATGTAGCAGTGAGATCAACAGCGTTTCTACTTTATAGCTTAAATTTGTCGATCATGTTTTATCTCATTGCCGAAAGTTACAAAATTTGCCTTCAATGACAAAGTTTTTACGTAAATTTGAATTCCCATTCTGATAATTGCTGTAATCCGGTTGCGTAAGTAAGATTGTATTGTAATGGGGTAATGCTAATGTGGTTTTTACGGATAACATGTACATCTATAGGGATGTGTTGCGGCAAATTTAAGCCTTCTGGTGGTTCTACTTCTTCCAGAACTTCACCTGTTAACCAGTAGTAGGTTTTACCACGCGGATCGATTCGCTTGTCAAACACATCAACGTAGCGTCGCACTCCCTGACGCGTGATTGTGACTCCCGCAATTTCTTCCCATTTGACTGGGGGAACGTTAACATTGAGCAACATTAACTCTGGTAGGGGTTTGGCTGCTATTTGTGCTACTAGCTGCTGGGCAAAGTGAGCCGCAGTTTGAAATTCCTTGGAGGTATGGCTAGCAAGGCTGAAAGCAATGCTAGGAATCCCTTCAATTACACCTTCCATTGCCGCAGAGACAGTTCCAGAGTAGAGAATTTCTGTGCCTAAATTTGCCCCTTGATTAATGCCAGAGAGTACCAAATCTGGGGGTGTGTCTAACAAAGCCCAAAGTGCTAATTTGACGCAATCAGAAGGAGTGCCATCACAAGCCCAAGCCTTAACTGTGGGATGAAAAATTGACTCCACAATTTCCGCGCGAATTGGTTGGTGTAAAGTTAATCCATGCCCAGTTGCCGATCGCTCTCTGTCGGGGCATACTACAGTCACTTCATGACCTGCCTCTGCCAAGCAGTTGGCCAGGGTACGAATACCCAAGGCAGAAATTCCGTCATCATTGCTAATGAGTAATTTCATCGTTATTGGTCATTAGTCGTTGGTCATTAGTCATTAGTTATTTGTTATCTGACATTTGTCAATGTCGAGCGTCACAAATAGCAGGCAAAAAAAAACATCCTCACACACCGAATCCCCTTGAGGGACTTTCAACTAAAAAAATCAATCGCTTTAGGGAGCAGAGGAGGAAGAACACAATTATGGTCTTCGCTGTGAAAAATGAATAATTTAATTTCTGGAAGTCCCTTAAACTGGTAAACAGAGGTTTGGACTAAAGAAGTGTGAAGGATGAAGTAATGGCTGCTAGGCATCTGCCTTACCCGCAAGTGCGGTGAAAAATCAAATTTTTGATATTCCTACCTCCTCTGGGAATGGGTAGGATAATTTCAGACTTTATACTTTAGCCTTCAACCTTCCTTTAACCCTTACCTTTGGCCTGTTAAGGTCATATTACTAAGCTGATTGGTGATTTGTACCAACTTCTGGAACTAATGACCAATGACAAATGACTAATGACTAATAACTAATGACTAGCAATTTAGAGGCTCAACTTTTAGCACTACGGCAGGAAGGAGAAAAAGCGATCGCAGCCGCTGATACCTTAGAACGCCTAGAAGAACTCAGAGTAGGTTATCTGGGTAAGAAGGGGGAACTTGGGGCACTGTTGCGAAGTATGGGGCAGATGAGTGCAGAGGAACGTCCCAAAATTGGGGCGATCGCCAATACAGTGAAAGAATCTCTGCAAAATAGTTTAGACAAGCAGCGCACTGCCCTAGAAGCTGCTCAAATTCAAGCCCAGTTAGAGGCTGAAACTCTGGATGTCACAATGCCGGGAATTTACAGTCCCCAAGGTCGCATTCATCCTCTAAATGGTATCATCGACCGCGCCCTGGATATTTTTGTTGGCATGGGCTACACGGTGGCTCAAGGGCCAGAGATGGAAACAGATTATTACAATTTTGAGGCGCTGAATACTCCGCCTGACCATCCCGCCCGTGATATGCAGGATACCTTCTACCTACCAGATGGCAATCTTTTGCGTACTCATACCTCTTCAGTACAAATTCGTTATATGGAATCTGAGGAACCACCCATTCGGGTTGTGGCCCCAGGGAGAGTTTATCGCCGCGATAACGTAGATGCTACCCACTCAGCAGTTTTCCATCAAATCGAGTTGCTAGCCATTGATGAGGGACTGACATTTACAGACCTCAAGGGTGTAATTAAGGTATTTTTACAAGCAATGTTTGGCGATTTGCCAATTCGCTTCCGCGCTAGCTATTTCCCCTTTACAGAACCCTCAGCCGAAGTGGATTTGCAATGGAATGGTCGCTGGCTGGAAGTGATGGGCTGCGGTATGGTCGATCCAAATGTGATGAAATCCGTAGGTTATGACCCAGAAATTTATACTGGGTTTGCGGCTGGTTTCGGTGTCGAACGGTTTGCAATGGTTTTACACCAAATCGATGATATTCGCCGCTTATATGCCAGCGATTTGCGCTTTTTAAGACAATTTTAAATGATGTAATTAGACCGCTTGTACAGGTGAAAATATTTACCATACAAGCGTTTTATTTAATACTGAGCCACATAAAGGAGACCAATAAAGGTAATACTAATGACCCAAGTATCGAGATTTGATGACATTCTTGAAAGCATCGAAGAATTGTCAGCAGATGAACAAGCAACACTCATTGATCTGATCCGCCATCGGCTGGCAGAAAAACGACGTTCTGAAATTGCGGTTAATATTGCTCAAGCTCAGTTAGAATACGAAACTGGCAAGGTTTTTCGTGGCAACCTGACTCAAATTATGGATGAGTTAAGCAAATGAAAACTCTGGTTCTGACATCATCGTTTAAACGAGCATTTAAGCGATTGGTGCGACGACAACCAGAATTACAAGAGCGAATTCAAGAACGGTTGGCACTCTTAGTAGTTGATCCATTTGATCCACTATTGCAGACCCATAAGCTTAAAGGCAAGTTGTCTGGAGCTTGGGCTTGTTCAGTGGAGTATGATTGTCGCATTGTTTTTAACTTTGTGGAAAATCCGGAGTCTGGTGAAGAGGAAATATTGCTAATTGATGTAGGCACTCATGATGAAGTCTATTGAGTTGGAATAATGACGAATTAGAATTATGGGGAACAACGATCGCAATGTCCACAACGCCAATTAGCAGCTTCTTTGGCAAAACCAAAGGCGGTTAACAAAAACTGCCAGCGACACTGTTTAGTATGCAAATACTGATTCATTTCCTTGGCTGCTTGGATTTGGTTTGCTGATTGCTTGTTCACCCCTGGCTTAATGACGTAATGGAAAGGGTCAAGCCAGTTTAACTGTCCACTGCTGTGGAGTAAAGACAAAGCCATTGCACCATCGGGGAATTGTCGCGCTACTGTATTTACGTCCCCTTGTTTCGGCAGTTTTTTTGCAAGTTGCTGGGCTGTTTGTTGTTGCGATCGCATCTGCTGTTCAAAAAACTGCTGTCTTTGTTTATCTTCTGGATCTAACCAGCCTGTCGGTTCACTTACCAATGTCAGTGCTTCTGCTGGTTTCCCATCTCTCCCAGCGCGCCCAATTTCTTGTACATATTCGGAAAGTAGTAGCGGTGCGTGAAAGTGAATGACCCAGCGCACATCTGGCTTGTTAATCCCCATGCCAAATGCACAGGTGCAAACCACAAATGGAATTTTACCACCTAACCAGTCGGCTTCTACAGCCCGGCGTTCTGTGGCACTCAGTCCGGCGTGATAACTGGCTGTGGCGTAACCCATCTCTGCTAACCAAGCTGCTAAGTTCTCACTATCTCTGCGGGTGCGGACATAGACTAATCCTGCTTGTTGTGGTCTATTTTGAATAAATTTGACTAATTTTTGCTTCCTACCTTTGGGAGTCCAGGCGATGCAGACGTTGAGATGCAGATTTGGGCGGTAGGGATTGAGGCGGTAAATATCTGGTTGTTGTAATTGTAAAACTGAGGCAATAATTTTTTGCGCTAAAGGGTCAGCCGTCGCCGTAAAAGCTGCAACGCTAATTTTGCTTCCAGGTGGTTTTGATTTCAGCAATGCCGATCGCACTGCCCCTAATCTGCGATAAGCTGGTCGAAAGGTTTCACCCCACTGCACTAAACAATGGGCTTCATCCAAAATTAAGCCGTTAATCTGCAATTGTGGTTGACACAATTTTTCCCAAACTGGGGCACTTAATAAAGTTTCTGGCGATAAATACAATAATCTGAGTTTGTTTTGTGCCAATGCTTGCAGAGTTAAGCGGCGTTGGGATGAAGGTAATTCGCTATGTAGCAGTGCTGCACTTAAGTTTAGCTGGCGCAGTTCTTGTACTTGGTTTTCCATCAACGCTACTAAAGGTGATATTACCAAAGTCAATCCTGTTTGCAGCAGCGCCGGAAGTTGAAAACAAATCGACTTACCTCCACCTGTAGGCATGATAATTAACGAGTCTTTTTGTGCCAGTAAACTACTAACAATTTCACCCTGTGGTGGACGAAAATTGTCATAGCCCCAAATTTTTTTAAAAGTATTAAGGACTGTGTTCCAAGATGTGGTTCCTATTTGATTCATAATGAATAATAGATATATCCCTGTTTTACAAATTCAATCAGCAGCCCTTTTGAATATAGCTGCTGTCATTTAGCATCAGGTTCAGTAGTTTCATCAATACGAGTAATTTGGCTAAAGAAATGAACGAAGATTTAAAACATAGATTCTATATCAGCACAGATAAATCTAAGCTAGATATCAAAATGATTCATGATTTTTTGCGAAATTCTTATTGGGCAGAAAATATTCCTTTAGGAATCTTAGAAAAATCAATTGCCAATTCTTTATGCTTTGGGCTTTATGAAGGGCAGCGACAAGTGGGTTTTGCTAGGGTAATTACTGATTACGCTACTTCTGCATTTTTAAAGGATGTGTTTATTTTAGAGCCTTATCGTGGTCAAGGTTTAGGCACTTGGTTTGTGCAGTTTATTTTGAGTTATCCTGAACTCCAGGATGTGCAAAAGTGGTTGTTAGGTACAAAAGATGCCCACGGACTTTATCGGCGTTACGGCTTTAAAAAATCCACAACACCAGAGAAATTAATGATGCGTTCTAATCCTAATGCTTATCAGCATCAAAATTAAGTCAGTGATGAAGATCACAGTTGCCAATAGAAGTTATTTGTTATTCCCAATTGCTAAATGGGAACTATAAAGTTTGGGAATAATTAAATTTTCAATCTAATTAAATAGAGTTTAAACCTAATTACTAATTCGTAATTAAACCGAGTTTAGAGTCATATTCCTCTATATGTCGTGTCGTTATGGGTAGGATTTAAATCCCGATCCATAACGTAATTACAAATTTTTAAATAGGCACAGTTACTATGCCTAACGAACTGGCATTTTTTTTCATAAATATTTTTGATTAATCCTCATAATTTCATTATTTTTTATTCATAAACTGGGAAACAAATATTATTGCTATTTTTGATTGCTGAGAATAAGAAATCAACTTTATGAATACACCGATCGCTGGTACTTATGACATTCGTTTATTAGTTCTTTCAGTGGCGATCGCGATGCTTGCTGCTTACACTGCTTTGGATCTAGCTGGACAAGTCCGCACCGCTTCTGGGTATGCGCGCATTGGCTGGTTACTTGGTGGTGCGATCGCAATGGGAACAGGGATTTGGTCAATGCACTTTGTGGGAATGCTGGCTTTTTGCCTACCGATTCCGGTAAAATACGATATCCTGAAGATTCTCTTATCAATACTGGCAGCAATTTTGGCATCAGGATGTGCCCTATTTTTTGTTAGTCAAGAAGTAATGGGCATCTTCAACTTGCTAGCGGGTAGTCTGTTGATGGGACTGGGGATTATCACCATGCATTACACTGGCATGGCTGCAATGCAAATGCCAGCTCATATCCACTACAACTATATGTTAGTGGGAGTTTCAATTGCGATCGCCTTGATCGTTTCTTTGGTAGCTTTGTGGTTGGCATTTCATTTACCGGATCGCAGTACTAGCGCTAATCGTCAGCAGAAGATTGTCAGTGCGATCGTTATGGGTGCAGCTATCCCCATTGTACATTACACGGGCATGGCAGCTACTAGCTTTCATGCCGAAGAAGTGGCAGAGATGCGATCAGTAATGAATCTCGACTCTTCTGTACTTTCCACAACTATTGGCATTTTAACTTTTGCAATTTTAGGATTAGCACTGCTAATTTCCTTAGAGACAACCGCCATCGAAAGAACAGTAGCCTTAGCCAATCTTGAACGTGAAATTGCGGAACGCCAGCAGATAGAACAGCGTTTACAATGCGAACAAGCACAGAAACTAGAACAGGCTTTACAAGAATTGCAACACACTCAAGCTAAATTATTTCATACTGAAAAAATTTCTTCTTTAGGTCAACTAGTAGCTGGGATTGCCCATGAAGTTAACAATCCAGTCAACTTTATTTGTGGTAATTTATCTCATGCTCACCAGTACATTCAAGACTTAATTCACTTATTAAACCTTTACAACCAAAAATTTCCCCATCCAGGAGATGACATCGCAAAGGAAATTGCGGCTATAGATTTAGAATACTTGCTTGCAGATTTGCCAAAAATGATTTCTTCTATGAAACTTGGTACCGAACGCATCAAAGAAATCATGCAATCGTTGCGAAATTTCTCACGGGTAGATGGAACTGCGAAAAAGACAGTTGATATTCATGAGGGAATTGAGGCTACCCTGATGATTTTGCACTATCGTCTGCAAGCTAACTCCAACCGTCCAGAAATTCAAGTTATAAAGCAGTATGGAAGCCTACCGCAGATTGAGTGCTATATCGGGCAATTAAACCAAGTTTTTATGAATTTGCTAGCCAACGCCATTGATGCTTTAGAAGAGTCTAATCATGGTCAGACCTTTGCAGAAATTCTCCAGCATCCCAATATGATTAAAATTACTACTAGTGCTGAAGATGGCTATGCAATTATCAAAATTGCCGATAACGGGGCTGGAATGACAGAAGCCGTGCGACTACAATTATTTGATGCTTTCTTCACCACGAAGCCAGAAGGAAAAGGTACAGGATTAGGGTTGGCTATCAGTTATCAAATTATTACCGACACCCACAATGGTAGTTTGCAATGTTTTTCTACTCTGGGTAAAGGTACAGAATTTGTCATGCAAATTCCTTTAGCAACTGGGATTGCGAATGATTCAGTTGTCGCCATCTCAGCGACTTGTTGATCAGGGAAGCAGAGGGGGATGAGGGACAGGAGAAGGAGAATCAGTAATTCCCAATGCCCCATGCCCCATGCCCCATCCTCTACGGCGTAGGATTCAGTTCTTTCTCTTTCGATTGCAACGATGCATACAATCTATTCAGTGCATTAACGTAAGCTTGCGCCGATGCAACGATGATATCTGTGTTCGCTGCATGGCCGGAAAATACTCGCGATTCGTGGCGTAAGCGAATAGTTACTTCCCCAATTGCATCGATTCCAGCTGTGACTGACTGTACAGAGAATTCAATCAATTGGTTGGGTACGTTAACTACGCGGTTAATTGCCTTATAAACAGCATCTACAGGCCCTGTACCAATGGCCGCATCAGTTAATTCTTGACCTTCAGGAGTTCGCAGAGTCACTGTAGCTGTAGGTTGGGCATTACTACCGCAGGAAACTTGCACTAACTCCACACGGAATAAATCTGGTGCTTGTTGAATTTCATCATTAACAATCGCTTCCAAATCCCAATCAGAAATTTCTTTCTTTTTGTCAGCGACTTCTTTAAATTTGACGAATGCTTTATTTAATTCGGTTTCTGACAGTTCAAAACCTAATTCTTTCAAGCGAGTCCGAAAAGCATTTCTGCCAGAATGTTTGCCCAAAACTATTTGATTGTCTGTTAAGCCAATCAATTGGGCATCCATAATTTCATAAGTGAGTTTGTTTTTTAATACACCATCTTGGTGGATTCCAGATTCGTGGGCAAAGGCATTTGCCCCGACTATGGCTTTATTTGGTTGTACTAACATCCCCGTCAAATTGGACACTAACCGTGAGGATTTATAAATTTGACGAGTGTCGATATTAGTTAATGATTCTTCTGAGTTTACTGGTCTACCTAAGAAGGGATTAAAATATTGCCGACGCACGTGCAATGCCATAACTAATTCTTCTAAAGCGGCATTACCTGCGCGTTCACCAATACCGTTAATGGTGCATTCTAATTGTCTCGCACCATTTTTCACAGCTTCTAAGAAGTTAGCAACTGCCAAGCCTAAATCATTATGTCCGTGAACGGAAATAATTGCTTTGTCGATATTGGGGACATTGTCTTTAATCCCCTTAATAATTGCCCCAAATTCACTGGGGGTTGTATATCCTACAGTATCGGGAATATTAACTGTTGTAGCTCCAGCGCTGATCGCTCTCTCTAATACTTGGTAGAGAAATTCAGGATCCGAGCGTCCCGCATCTTCTGGGGAAAATTCTACATCATCAGTGAAGGTTTTGGCGTAGGCAACCATTTCCTCTGCGATCGCCAAAACTTCTGATTTGGTTTTTTTCAGTTTATATTGCAGATGAATATCAGATGTAGCAATAAATGTGTGAATTCTGCCTTTTGCTGCTGGTTTAATCGCTTGGGCTGCTGCTTTAATATCATCATGTTTAGCTCTAGCCAAACTACAAATCACAGGGCCATTTTCTGTGCCGACAACCTGGGCAATTTTGTTAACTGCTTCAAAATCTCCAGGACTGGCAAAGGCAAATCCTGCCTCAATTACATCCACACCCAGACGCGCTAGTTGCTTGGCTATCACTAGCTTTTCGTCTATATTCAGGGTTGCTCCTGGACATTGTTCGCCATCTCGCAATGTGGTATCAAAAATAATGATTCGCTCTGGTTGGGTTGTCATTTTTCTGTTTTTTGTGTTTAGTGTTGACTTTTTGCTATAACTACCTTGTATCTTAAGTTTTTTACTGTTTAGATTTGTAAATAATTATTAACATAATTAAGCTTCAGTTTTTTCTATTCTATCTCTAATATCATTCAAATCTATATATCTATCAGTAGCATTACGTAATTCTCTGGCGATCATTCCTTCTGTAGATACGACTGTAATATGTGTGTTTTTTGAACGTAATAATTCAATTGCTCTCTCAAAATCCCCATCACCACTAAATAATACGACTCTGTCATACTGGTCTACTGTATTAAACATATCTACAACAATTTCAATATCTAAATTAGCTTTTTGTGAATAGCGACCAGATGAGTCATCATAATATTCTTTGAGAATTTTAGTTCTTACTGTATATCCTAAACTAATGAGAGCATCGCGAAAACCTCTTTGATCTTGAGGGTCTTTTAAGCCAGTGTACCAGAATGCATTGATTAATGTTGTTTCTGATTGCTCGTGTTTAAAATATTCTAAAACTCTGCGTGGGTCAAAAAACCAGCCATTTTTTTGTTGAGCATAGAACATATTGTTTCCGTCTACAAAAATAGACAGACGATTCATTGGAGAACCCATAGAAAAATACACCTAATAATAGAAAAGAATTTTAGATTGAACAATAGATTATAGCAATTATCAAATGATCTATTTGCTAATATCTATAAAGTATATCTTCATGTATATCTTTTATCTTAACCCCTTTTAAATCATAAAAATCGGAACAACAATAGAGCAGATGCAGGATGCTGAACCTTTTCATCCCAGACAGTGTAAGAGTTAGCCTGCGATCAAAATCTACCAATAAAATAGACTGTGTAACAGCATTCCTAACTGTATAACAGTCAAGTTTACTCCTAAAGAGGTATGGTATTGGTTCTCAGGTAGAATATAGGCTAATGCCCATCTCTTGATTTTGCCATCAATAACAGGACACAATTTTTGTACAATATCAGCGTTGCAGCATTAACAGAAGTTGCCCAAAGGAAAATTCTGGTAAACCTTCTACCGACGGCATACTTGTTGGGTTTGGTAGATCGTAAACGAAACCAAATCCACAAAGGGAGTGTCTTTAGCTTAGTTCTGTGGCAAAATCGCAGATTGCTCTGCTATTAGAGAATAATTTGGGCAGTGTTTTAATCGCCAGACCCTGTAAAGACACACCAATAAAAATTCGCTGAAGTAGAAAGGATAGTTTACAAATGTATAAGTTTTTCATTTAACTCTTAATTTAATGTAGTTCGCTCAAATAGGGTCTGAATAAATATAAAGTGTTGTACCTTAATCAATCAATAACACGATATGGCAGAAGAACCTACGTCTACCGTAACTAAAAAATATGTCTCTGCTGCCAATAGCCAGTTAGGGAAACCAACTAAAGCAACTTCGACTGCATTAACCTACCATACCCAACTAATGTCTTGGTTTGGTCATCTGCTGACTGGTGTTTCAGCAATAGGGGCAGCACTGCTGAGTAGTTCTGGTTTGGGCATTGTGCAGTTGATGGAAAGTCAGGCACTTTCTACGTTTTTTCAACTGCGCGGGCCGATCGCAGCTCCAGAAAACATCGTGATTTTGGCCATAGACAATCAGTCTATATCATTCCCTGAACAGTACTATAAAACAGATCCACAACAGTATGCTTACCTGGAACCACTGAAATCTTTTCCATTTAAACGTGCTGCTTATGCTGATGTCATCAGGAAATTGATGCAAGCAGGTGCGAAATCTGTCGCAGTAGATGTAATTTTTGATACGGAAAGTGCTTATGGCGCTGCAGACGATCGCCAACTGCAAGCAGTCTTGCAAAAATATGGCAGTAAGGTGACTTTAGCCTCGGTATATGAAACTTCTGAGTCACATCAAGGTACTTTTAATAAGCTGACACTACCGCAACCAATGTTTCGTATTGGTGCTGTATCTACAGGCACCGTCAATTTTCCCCTAGAAGTTGATGGCAAAATTCATCGTTTAGCTAGTGAATTTAACAAATCATTAGCACAAGATAACTTAATAGATAAAGTGCCTTCCTTTGACGAAGCGGCACTGAGGGCAGCCAGAATTAAATATTCGCGACCAAAAGGCGATCGCATTCATTTTTGGGGGCCAGCAGGTACATTTGAAGCCATTCCCTTTTGGTATGTACTCGACCCGCAAAACTGGAAAAACTATTTGCAACAAGGCAAGGTTTTCAAAAATAAAATTGTGGTGATTGGAGCCACCGCACAGTTAGGTAACGATTATCATCCAGTAGTGGCAGGTAATAACTGGCTGTATCCCGAACGCATGTCAGGGGTAGAAATTCATGCCAACGCGATCGCCACTTTAATCGAAGATAAAGCGATCGCTCAAGGAATTAGTAGTCCACCCCTGCAAGGTGTATTTGTACTCGGTTTAGTTGGTGGTGTTGGCATTATCTGTGCTAGACGCAAACGAGGTATCAGTAGATTAATTGTTAGCATTGGCTTTGCCACTCTTTGGGGAGGCATCAGCTACGTGTTATTTGTACATTACCAGTTAATTTATCCCACCACCGTACCAATGGTAGCGATCGCCTGGATTGGCTTATCCTATCTAGGAACCGAAATCGTCAGGGAAAGCATTAAAAAGCGGCAATTAGTAGATATCTTTCAAAAATATAAAACTTCCCCGGTGGTGCAAGAAATCATCAGTCAACAACAAGACTTGCAAGATTTATTACAACAACGAGATTTAGCTGTAGCCGGCAAAATCCTCGGTGGACGCTACAGAATTGTCAAAGTTCTCGGTTCTGGGGGATTTAGCGAAACCTACATTGCCGAAGATTTACAACGTCCAGGTCACCCACAATGTGTAGTTAAACAGCTAAAACCAGCCAACACCAAAGCTACAGGATTGCAACTTGCCAGACGTTTATTTAATTCCGAGGCCCAAACCTTAGAAAAACTGGGAAAACATCACCAAATTCCTCAGCTATTAGCTTATTTTGAACAAAATGAAGAATTTTATTTAGTGCAAGAATTTATCATTGGTCATCCCTTAAGTAGGGAATTACCAGCAGGTCAATCGCTGTTAGAAACCACAGTTATCGAACTTTTACGCGATTTATTGCAAACATTGGCATTTGTACATCAAAACGGTGTGATTCACCGTGATATTAAACCTAGTAACATTATTCGCCGACATTCAGATTGGAAATTGGTACTGATTGACTTTGGTGCAGTCAAAGAAGTCTCTACAATCCAAACCGAAAATCATGAACAAACTCCATTTACCATTGGGATTGGGACTAAGGGTTATGCACCCAACGAGCAATGTTTTGGCCGTCCCCAATACAGTAGTGACATCTATGCAGTTGGGATGATTGGCATTAGGGCTTTGACTGGTATCGCCCCCCACGAACTAGCAAGAGATGCGGACGGAGAGTTGCAATGGCGCGAACAAGCTGTTGTCAACCCAGCCTTAGCGGAGATTCTCAGTAAAATGGTGCTGGAAGATTACAAGCAGCGTTATCAATCTGCATCAGCAGCCCTAAAAGCTGTAGAACAGTTGATAGGGGTTGCCAATCGAAATTTTATTCCCCAACACAACCCAATTGAAGATATTACAGCTGCAATTGACGATCCAGATGCTCCAACCACACCTTGGGAGGTATAAGGTAATACGGTTCCGTTGTCCGCCCAGTTTATATGGCGGGCAAGATGCCCGCCCCACAAGATGGAATAATTTATTTATTGGAAATACCTTACATTTCCTCTAATTCTTTGCCCTTTGTTTCTCTGATGAAAAAGGCAACGAAAAATATCGAAATTGCCGATGCAATTGTATACAATCCGTAGGCAGAACCTAAACCAAAGTATTTCAGTAAAGGTGGAAATGTCGTAGAAACTAAAAAGTTCGCAATCCACTGCACCGCAGCAGCTATAGATAGGGCAGCAGCACGAATTTTATTATTAAATATTTCGCCTAACAGCACCCAAACAATGGGCCCCCAGGAAAAACCAAAGAAGACAACATATAGATTAGCTGCTAACAGGGCAAAGATTCCTGCTGTCCCCGGAAGTGTGGGGTTACCTGTAGCTGGATCAATCGCTGCGTTGGCAAAAACTACAGTCAAAGTACCTAATGTTACAGTCATGCCAATTGAACCTAGCATGAGTAACGGTTTGCGACCAAATTTGTCAACATAGGCGATCGCAATTAGAGTTGTGACAATATTGACGATTCCCGTAATGACTGTAATTAGTAGGGAATCTCTTTCAGAAAATCCGACTGCCTGCCACAAAACACTGCTGTAGTAGAAAATAACATTGATGCCTACAAACTGTTGCAGGATAGACAATCCCATCCCAATCCACACAATAGGCAGTAATCCACCACTACGACTTAGCAAATCAGAGAATTTGGGGCGACGTTCTCGTAAAACTGTTTGGCGAATCTCTTCAATTTTTGCTTCAACATTCCCACCCAGAACTTTTGTTAAAACATTGGTCGCTTCTGCATATCGTCCCTGTGCTGCTAAGTATCGTGGTGACTCTGGAATCACTAATGCCGCGAATCCGTAAATAATTGCTGGTGGGGCTTCTGTCCAAAACATCCAACGCCAAGCGGGAACGCCAAACCAAAATATTCCTTCTGCCGATCCACCTGCACCTAAAGCTATCAAGTAGTCACAAACTAGGGCTACAAAAATCCCTACTACAATTGCTAGCTGTTGCAGTGAACCAAGTCTGCCGCGCAAATGGGCTGGTGCAACTTCCGCAATGTAAGCGGGTGCAATCACACTCGCCATCCCAACCGCCACACCACCCAAAGCGCGCCAAAAAATAAAGTCCCAAATTCCAAATGCAATACCTGAACCGATCGCACTTAAGGTAAAGAAAACTGATGCCACCAGCATCGTTTTTAAGCGACCATAGCGGTCTGCGATCGGCCCTGCTACAAAAGCCCCTAAAGCAGATCCTAGCAATGCACAAGATACTGCAAAGCCTGTCATAACGCTGTTAGCATTATAGGCCTTTGACAAAGCTGAAACAGCACCGTTAATGACAGCAGTGTCATAACCAAACAAAAAACCACCCAGCGCTGCGGCACTGGCAATCAAAATTACATAGGAAACTGTTTTCCCCTGATTAATAGTAGAGCCTTGTAAAGCCATTTCTTTGAAAACTTTTCAGGTTGTTAATTATTTCGATCCCCACGCAGTAATACTCTACGTTCACTCACAAGCCAATAAGTTTGGTGGACGCATTTAAATCGAGATATTTACTAATATGTAGAGTACTGAAAAATTCTTTCTCTTCACATCTTCCCGCAGTTATGTTTCTTTCTAGTAAGAAGACTCAATTCGGCAGATGATTGACTTTGTGATTAAGAAAAATTTTGATATTATACAATAATTCTTGGCTGTTTAATAACGATCCCTATATCAAGTATGATGATTGTCAATCATCTAATTAATGTTAATTTCTGTAAAGTATTTCTTGGATAGCGATCGCAACCACAAACTATAGTTTGTCATTAGACTTTAAACTTTATATTTTGTAGTAAAATTGTAAATATTCTTGTCATAAGTGAGATGCATTTACCTACAGGTTTAGGCAGAAAACATCAAAACCCCAATTTTATTGGTAACTTCAGATATAATTTTGAGCACAAATATTGCGGCTTAGATATATATATATAAATTTACAAATATTAACTTTTTTGACTGAATCGCCCTACCATCTTTTTATCTGGTGGGGTGTCTTTTTCTGATACTTTCAGAATCAACAGCTATGATGAGCTGCTTAGACAATTAAACTATCAAACTCTTATTTGATAGTTGTACAGCTATAGCAATCAGTGCAGTAGTTGGGAAATTAATCGTCACATAGAGAACAGGGAATAAGAATGTACAAATGAAATATTAAGTGGAGCGGTGCAATTAAAGATAGCTGCTGAGGAGTGTTATTCTTACAAAGTTCTGAGCACAGAAAACCTCGCAAGAGACTTTGCGCTTTGTCATTCGTTACTCGTAAGAGTTTCAAGCCTATTTCCACTAATAGGTAAACATTTATGCCTTTTTCCCGGTTACCTGTATCTACCCACTTAAATAAGTTTAAGAATTAAATCATATTCCTTCATAAAATACCTTAATAAATTTTTACTGCTTATGATTTTTTACGCTCAGTTTGCTAAAAATAATAAAATCACTAAATAATGCAATGCTACAAGTATCTATCAAGGATACAGAATCGATAGCAATAAAATTGTTAATTGAAGATAGTAATATAAATCAACATAAACAGAAGGTAATTATAGTTTCACGTATTTTTTATTCTAGAATTTAGTATTTTCAGTTTTAATTCATATTTCATAATTCATTATCCGAGGTGTATGTCAGAATATTGGAACAATTTTTTTAGTTCAGGCCCATTTATCCCACATGGGCACTGCTATCTCTGGCAAACTGATTTAGTTTTGCTACATATAATTTCTGACGCACTCATAGCCCTAGCTTATTACTCTATACCTGCTACACTTTTCTACTTCGTCCGCAAAAGAGAAGATTTGCCTTTTCATTGGATTTTTCTTTTATTTAGTGGATTTATCGTCGCTTGTGGCACTACTCACCTGATGGAAATTTGGACGCTTTGGCATCCAACTTATTGGCTATCAGGATTGATTAAAGCTGTAACTGCCACAATATCTTTATTTACAGCTTTACAACTTGTACCTTTAGTTCCCCAAGCATTAGCACTTCCTAGCCCATCTCAATTAGAAAAAGCAAATCAACAACTACAAATACAAATAGCAGAGCGCTTAAATATTGAAGCCCAATTAAGAACATATCAAAATGATTTAGAGCAATTAGTTGCTGTTCGCACTAATGAAATTACCAAAACTAACGAGCAATTACAGCTAGAAATTGCTGAACGCCAGCGTATTTTAGAAATTTTACGGCAAAGTGAAGAGCGTTACCGTTACTTAGCTGAGGCCATTCCTCAACTTGTTTGGACAACTAATGCTCAAGGTGAATGTGATTATTTTAATCAAAAATGGTCTGAATATACGGGGCTAACTTTTGAAGAGTCTTTAGGTTCTGGTTGGGTGGCTGCATTACATCCAGATGACGTACAAAATGCATATTACGTGTGGATAAATGCTGTCAGCAGTGGCATCTTATATGAAAATGAATACCGCTTTAAACGAGCAGCTGATGCTACTTATCGCTGGCAACTAGCTAGAGGTTTACCCCTCAAAGATGAACAAGGTGTTGTAGTGAAGTGGTTTGGTACTTGTACAGACATTCAAGAACAAAAACAAATACAACAAGAACGTGCCCAGTTGCTGGAATTGGAACAAGCAGCAAGAGCAAAAGCAGAAACAGCTAATCGAATTAAAGATGAATTTCTAGCTATACTTTCTCATGAATTACGGACTCCTATAAATACCATTCTTGGTTGGTCTAGGTTATTACAAAGTGGCAAATTAGCACCAGAAAAAATATCTCCAGCCTTGGCAACAATCGAACGTAATGCCAAGTTACAGACGCAATTAATTGAAGACTTATTGGATGTTTCGAGCATTTTGCAGGGTAAACTCACACTACAAACTCAGAGCCTTCATTTAGAATCTATTATCTTATCTGCATTAGATACTATAACTTTAGCTGCACAAACTAAATCGATTCAAGTCAATACCATTTTTGCACCGAATGTAGGGTCTGTTTTGGGCGATTCTACGCGTTTACAACAAGTTGTTTGGAATCTGCTTTCCAACGCTGTCAAATTTACTCCCTCAGGGGGAAAGGTAGAAGTGCAATTAAACAAAGTAGATGGCTATGCTCAAATCATAGTTAGTGATACAGGTAAAGGAATTAATGCAGAGTTTTTACCTTATGCCTTTGATTACTTCCGCCAAGCTGATAGCAGTTCTACTAGAAAATTTGGTGGATTAGGTTTAGGGCTAGCTATTGTTCGTAATATAGTCGAGATGCATGGTGGTACAGTCACAGCAGCTAGTCTTGGTAACAATTTAGGGGCAACATTCACTGTTTGCTTACCGCTAATCCAAGACAGAAACCTAGCTTTATTGAATGAACAAAATAACTCTTCGTCATTAATTAGTAACTCTTTGTCTCTATCTGGAGTACAAATTCTGCTTGTAGATGATGATGCAGATTCACGAGATTTTTTAGCTTTTGTATTACAACAAGATGGGGCTGAAGTAATTTCAGTATCTTCCGCATTAGCTGCTTTGCAAGTTCTCGAACAAACCAAACCAGATGTGTTAATTAGCGATATTGGAATGCCGGAGATGGATGGTTATAACCTATTACGTCAGATCAGGGCTAGGAAAGCAGAAGCAGGAGGAAAAATTCCTGCGATCGCACTTACTGCTTTCGCTAGTAGTCAAGATAAACAGCAAGCACTCCAAGCAGGATTTCAAATGCATTTATCTAAACCCATTAACCCAGAAGAATTAGTTGCAGGGATTATTAAACTTATGGAGAATAAGGAGTAGTACTGCAAGGCGAAAGTCAAAATTTGTAGAGACGCGATTAATCGCGTCTCTATTCAAAAGTTAGTCGTAACGCATTAAAAATTTTGGGAAAGCTGTCTTTATCTCAGAATTAATACAGTGTATTTTATGTAAATTAAATTTATTTAGTAGTTTGATTATTACTAATTAAACGTCTTATTTCGGTTATTAATATAGTAGGTTCTACAGGTTTATTAACATAGCTTTGAAATCCCGATGCTAGAGCCATACTGCGACTTTCGTCGGAACTGAGGGCAGTTAGCGCTATAGCTGGCAGTTCTCTTTGTTCGGTAAGCGTGCTATTTCTAATTTTACGAATTAACGAATAACCATCAATTTCTGGCATGGCAATGTCAGAAATTAAGATATCAAATTTCAAGTCTTTAATTGTCTCTAGAGCTTGTGTAACTGATGTTGCTGTTGTGACTTGCAATCCTTGATTTTCTAAAATAAACGTAGTGAGAAACAGGCTATCTTCATTATCATCTACTAATAAAACTCGCAAGTTATCTAAAGACGGAAAATTTTTTGTGTCTTCTTGAGGATGCGGTTCCTCTCTATTTTTTGTCATGATCGGTTGTACCTCCTTAGTTGCCCTAATCAATTACGGAGGAACTCTCCCGATATAGTTATGTCATAACTGTATCGGGAGAATCTATCAACAAGCTACCACAACATTACGCTTCTTTAACTAGCGAAAATATTTATTTGCTAGCCATCATAGGCAAGACAAGAGGGTTATTTCTGGGAGGATGCATAAAAAAAGAGCGATGCCTACGATAGTAAACTACGCTCTTTTATACCACTGCATTTAAGGTAATCAATAAAGGATGAAAATTTTTGGATTTCACCCTTCAGTCTTTTTAAAGTTCGCCTGTAGCTAGCATCTGGATGATGCGAGGTGTCCCGGGGTCGAACCCTGCTAAATCCCAAGAAAGAGGATCTTGAGGATCTACTAAGGTAATGTTGTAAGGTGCAAGGGTGACATACACTGCCTTAGCATTAGGGTTCACCTTCTGGCGATACTGTGCTAATGCTTGACTGGGATGTTTATGACCAGCCCATGATTCATTGTCAGTCCAAAAGCAAACTACATCTGCTTTGAACTTGTTCTGAATCATCCAGTCGTAAGCCACAGAAGCATCTGTACCACCAAAGTTTTGATTGCTAGCTTTGCGAAGTGCAGAACTGAAAGTATCTTTGGCAGTGATACCTAGTTCTCTAAATTCAGTTGCAAAACCACGAATCATATAGTTTTTCTCAGCTTTTGCTGTTACTAGCGCCATTGTAGTAGCGATTTCACAGCAGCTTAAACCCACTGAATCTACCACACCCCAAGACATCGAACCAGAAACATCCACTGCGTGCATGAAAACTTTGCCTGTGGGTTGTACCACATCAAAAGATAGTTCAAGCGCCTTTTCTAAGATGTCTACAATTCGCGGAACTGGTTCCCAAGTTTTCTGGCTGCGCCCTAATCTACCACCAGATTGATAGGTTTTGAGGGCTTTCAAAACATCAATCGGATGTATGCGACCTTTACGCAGATGTTCTTGATTGTTGAGAACTGCTTCTACTCTCAGAATATTGCCACTCTCATCAGCTCGCAACACGCCCAGTTCTGTCAAAGAACCAAGGTTACGCAGCATTGCACCGATGGGCATTTCTTGGAAAAGTAATTGCCAAGCTTGTTGATCCATTTTACCAACAGGTGAAGCCATTTCGTGGGTAAGACGACCTTGGGCGATCGCAGTGTGGGTTTCGCTGGGGTTACGTTTTAACCACTCATACCACCAAATCTGCGCTAAGGCTTCTGAGGGTATATCTGCTGGCAAATCTTCCCAACCTTTGACTACCCACTCAAATAGTTCTCGGTGAGTTTCTGTAGGTGGTTTAACATGGAACAACCGCAATGCATCTCGGTGAGAGAAGCCTTGACGCTGTTGATATTTCAACAGTTGATAAGCCAAACCTTTGACATCTTCACGCGATAGCCAAGTTTTACCAGCTTCGCGCACTACCTTACCAAATCCCCGCAGAGATTTAGTGTAGTTCAGCCATTCATAGAAGTGGCTACCAGTACGGACAACTTGCCCAAAGATTTCAGCAAATGCCTTTTTCGCTTCTGGTGTTTCACCCATTGACAGCAGCACTAAAGCCAAGATAGGCGCACTGTTATTGATGGCGCGGCCATCGCTAGCATAGAGAATTTCTTCTGCAACCCGCCCAGGATTTTCTGCTACAGCTTGTTTAACAACATTTACAAAATCTTCTGTTAGTTCCTGTTTGCCAGCATAGTAAGTGCTTTTTGCTGTCCCAATCAATAGGCAACGGCGCAGCATTTTCCAAATACCAGCCTCAAACATATACCCGCCGGAACGCCCCTTAACCATCTCTGCTTCCCGTCCGGGGATAGGCTGAGTTTGTGGCGTATTTGTTTTCTTTTTAGTAAAGAAATTATAATTCATAGCTTTAACTCCCGGCCCTTACGGGCAAAAATAAAAGGTGGCAGGGCAGGATTTGAACCTGCGACATCCCGCTTGGAAGGCGATAACCCTCATTCTTCGGCCTTTGCAGGCAAGGAGTGAACAAGGATGTTTTAGGCGCTCTACCACTGAGCTACCTGCCACATAACAATTCAAAATTCGTCTTGAAAAGTTTGCTCAACGGGGGGAACCCCCGCACGCAACTTTTGTCTTCGACACGCTACGCGAACGCAAAATTCAAAATTAGATTTTGGCGGGTGAGGTAGGATTTGAACCTACAACCGATGAATTGACGATAACCCTCGACTCGTCGGCCTTTTCAGGCAAGTTTGTGAACCAAGGACTATGGGTGATTAACCCGTTCATTGCTCTATCCAGTTGAGCTACACACCCACGTCACAATTCAAAATTCAAAATTAAGTTTAGGTGTGGCGGAGCAGGACTTGAAGCTGCAAAACCTTGCGGTTGCTAGATTACGATAACCCTCAACTCTTCGGCCCTTTCGGGCAAGGTGATAAATTAAGGTTTTTTTCAAGTGCGTTTACCAATTTCGCCATCTGCCACATAACTGTAATTTGGTGTAGTGGGGCGGGACTCGAACCCGCGATGCTCGTTTTGCAAACGATAACCCTCAATTCTTCGGCCTTTGCAGGCAAGAGATGAACAAGGGTGTTAAGCGCCTTACCACTTGGCTACCCACCACATGAAAATTTAAAACTATATGGATTGTCGTCAAGGCGGATAGACCCCACCCCTACGAATATCTGTTGAATTATTTTTTCAAATTAGTATGAGATTTTGGGTGGCGGGGCAGGAATTGAACCTGCGACCTCTCGAACCCAAATCGATAACCCTCATTCGTCGGCCTTTGCAGGCAAGGGGTGAAAAAGGATGTTTAGCGCTCTACCACTGAGCCACCCGCCACATGAAGAATTTTAGATTTTAGATTTTGCGTTCGCGTAGCGTGTCGAAGACAAAAGTTGTAAGGAGGGTTTCCCTCCGTAGCAAACTTTTCAAGACGGATTTTGGATTTTCAATCAAGATTTTTGATTAAATCTCAAATTTATTTGGTGTAGCAGAGCAGGATTTTCACCTGCACCTCCAGAATTGCAATCAAGGATGTTTTCTGTTATTTGCGGTAACCCTCGATATGTCGGCCCTTGCGGGCAAGGTGGGCGCTCTGGTATTTGAGCTATCCGCTACCGTTGAAAGCTTACTCCTTTTGGAACATCGCCTTGTATTCTTAATGTAGTATGCGTAATACAAAGTGTCAAGAGTTTATTTTGATATTGAGTGCTTATTTTTTATAAGTATTATTTAATACTCGAAAGCTGTTGTTTTTGCCAGTGTTAAGACTGTGGCAAAAATAGATTTTCCTGGCAAAAGCTTTGCAATCAGAGCGATTTAAGCTCAATATTTTGCCAAATATTGAGGCTATGTACAGTGTATAAGAATCATTGATGTTATATTTTTCCAACAAATTTGCCAAAAGATACAAAAAAATGTCACAATTTTTGCCAAGATAATAGTTATTTCTTTCCTAACAATTCACTTGGCGGCCATGAGCATGAGTGAAAACACATTAGAAGGCGGCGGGAAGGCTTTTCTCGTTCTGCTTTTGCCGATTTCGTTTCTGATTATTTTCCTGGTTTCTACCTGGAAAATTTTGCTGGCTTTCATGCTAGTGATTTTTGCTTTCAATACTTGGCAGCGCATTCAATGGCAAAAATGGTGTCAGCAAGTTAATCCTATTTTCAATCGCCTGGTTCTGGAAACTCAGGGTAAAGTCACACCAATGGACTTGGCAATCAAGGGTAATTTTTCTGGCTCCCAAGCCAAACGCTACCTTGATACTAAAGCCAACGAATTTGGTGCCAGTATTCTGAATTCTGAAGATGAAAGTCCGGTTTATTACTTTATTAATGCCACCATCTTGGGAAGCATACTCGAAAGTAGTGAACCGCCTGTAAAAGAACTCCCTCCACAACCAGTTGTCCAAACTGCTCAAATGTTACTGGAACCACCACCAGCGCAGGAGCAGCAGGAGGAAGAGACACAGGATGAATTATTGCCACCAGCAACCCATGAAGAGCCAACAATACCATTGGAAAAACAATTAGTGTTTGGTTCTCTGATTCAATCAGAACTAGCTAAACGTTTGAATGTTTATTCCAGTACCGTATATAAACGGAGAAATGATCCTGATTTTCCAGAATGGAGCCGCAGCCGCGATCCTGATGGTATTGCCTGGTCATTTTCCCGAAAAACTAAAGAGTTTTTCCCCTTGGAAGATAAGGCTTAAAGCTACAAACTCTCTGCTAATTTTGCCAGGCTTTTGCCAAGACAAAATCATCAACAATCAGTCAACAGTGAATATTGAGGATTTTTGCATTTGTTAGTCAAATACCCTCATTTCTCCCAATATTAAGTTTGAGTTGAGGTCTTAATCCCAACTCAAACTTTGAGAACTGATTCAAAAATAACTGTTGTTAATTTTTCACTTTTGCTTCTAAACCTATAGCTGCATTGATGGAAGTTAATCCGCTTTGTTCTAATTTGGAAAGTAATCCTTGAAGAATGCGGCGTACCATTAATGGCCCTTCATAAATCCAGCCTGTGTAAACTTGAATCAGGCTGGCACCAGCAGTAATTTTTTCCCAAGCATCTTCAGGGGTAAAGATGCCACCAACGCCAATAATGGGCAATTTTCCTTGGGTTTGCTGCCAAATAAAACGAATAACTTCAGTGGAGCGATCGCATAATGGTGCGCCACTAATTCCACCTGCTTCTTCAGTTACAGGGTTGCCAGTTTTTTCAATGATTTGAGTTTTCAGGATATCTCGGCGGATAGTGGTGTTAGTGGCAATTAACCCCGCTAATTGGTAGGTATTGGCTAAGGCAATAATATCGGCGATCGCTTCCCATTCTAAATCCGGCGCTATCTTGACAAATAGCGGCTTTTGTGATTTATTCTCTTGTTGTAATAAATCTAGGATAGCGCCGAGCATGGTTGCATCTTGGAGCGATCGCAAACCAGGGGTATTTGGAGAAGATACGTTGACTACAAAATAGTCTCCCAAGTCTTTGAGCAAACGAAAACTATTCAGGTAATCGTTGGCAGATGCTTCTAGGGGTGTTACCTTGGACTTGCCTAAATTAATACCTATGGGGATAGGTAAGTTAAGTTCTTGTTTCCCTTGTGTTAGCCTGGCTGCCATTGCTGCTGCACCATTATTATTAAAGCCCATCCTGTTAAGAACAGCTTTGTCTGATGGTAAGCGAAACAAGCGGGGACGAGGATTTCCAGGTTGGGGAACAAATGTTACAGTTCCCAATTCAGCAAAACCAAAGCCAAAACTTGACCAAATATTGGCAGCTATGCCATTCTTATCAAACCCTGCTGCTAAACCCAGAGGGTTGGGAAAGTGGAGACCAAATAGAGTTTGTTCTAAACGTGGATCTTGTAAGCACAATGACTGCGTCAGAACATTATTTACTAATTTAGCAGGTTGGCGATCGTTGGTTTGAGAAAGCCAGTCGAGAGTGTGAACAGCCTGTTCATGTAGCCACTCTGGATCTGTCTTCAGCAGATTAAACAAGAGTGGACGAATTGCTAGTTGATAAATATCCATTCAATTGAGGGTTGCGAGGAAAAATAGGATTTGAGATTTCAACAGAAAATAACTTTCCGCATTCTCCTATCTATTTTTAGCTGCTATTTTTAAACGCAACTGAGTTTCAGGGTGCTTTTCTGGGCATTTTATATATTAAAGCAATGTTGACTAATAATCAGATGGGGCCGCCAGAAAAACCTACAGCTGCTGAAAAACAGATTTTTTCCTTGGGGCGAGTCCTGCAACAACTCCGGGAAGAAAATAATCTTGAGAATCTGATTGAAATTACTCTTTCTTATATTAAAGAGCATTTTGCCTACGAAGTAGTATGGATTGCGCTTTACGATCGCCTGAATCATAGATTGTTTGGTAAAGGCGGTATTCTACCTACTAGAGATGGTAATTTTTTATATCAAAAGCTAGCTCTCACCCCAGGAGATTTATTAGAGCAAGTAGTCATTGAACAGCGTCCCTTGGGTATAGCGGATTTACAAGGGGAAAATCGCTCGGAAACATTGCAAGAAATAGCTAAAAAATTCCACATTCAAGGCACAGTGATTTTACCTCTGCGCTATCGAGACCACTGTATGGGTGTGGTATTGCTAGGTTCTAAAAAATGGGGTTACTTATTATCTGGAGAAGCCAAAGCCAGACTATTAATTGTTTTAGCAGAGCTAGGGGCAGTACTTTATCAATATGAGATGGATTTGCAGCAGCAGCAAACCAAACACGCTGAAAAGCCATTGTTGCAATTGCTGGAAAGTTTACGCCTGCTCGGTAACTTAGAACAAAGGCTAGAAGCAGTAGTAGAAGCCACCCAAGAATTCGTTTCCCCTTCTCGTACAAGTATTTACTGGTTTGAGAGAGAAGGACGCTATTTTTGGTGTCGGATGAGCAATCAGGTTTCTCCTAGCAGTCGCAATTTTTCTCCCCAACAACCAGCAGTCAAAATTCCCATCCAAGACTTGAGCGAATTTTATTATGCTTTATCGGTCAACCAAATTGTCTGGATTGGTGAATCCCGGAGTTCCCTAAATACGCATTTTACTGGCAAGTTACTGCAACGCCTGCGAGTGCGATCGCTTTTGGCAGCTCCCATTATTTGCTACAAGGATTTACTCGGTTTTCTAGCAGTAGAAGGTAATCAAGCTCGGATTTGGACAGATGCAGACAAAAATTTTGTTCAAGGTGCAGCTGGGTTAATTTCTCTATTAGCTCCTACTGAAAGCATGGAAACCACCATCAAACAAATTCAAGAGGATGCTCAGTTAACTAGCCAAATTGCTCAAGCTATTTATAGCGAACATGACCTTCACGAGACTTTACGCATTTGCGCTCAAAGAGTTTTAGATAGGCTCGCTACTAGCCGCTTTTTATTGTTGCGCTACGACCCCGATCAAAATCATTATCAAATTGTTCATCAAAGCCAACAGCAAAATCGCCGACCTTTAAAATTTACCCTGCAAGCCCTCAAAGACTTAGATAGACAACTATTACAACGGGCAACGGAAGCAGTAGAAATTGAGAATCTAGATGAAGATTTGCGCTTTTTTAATTGGCGACCCTTTTTAAGCGAGAATGACATACATTCTCTATTAATTTGCAACTGCGCTCAAGGTAGTTCACCCACAGCAATTGTGGTGACTGCTCATGAAAGCCATCGCACTTGGACAACTCTAGAAAAACAACTACTGTGGAGTATTAGCCAACAAATAGGTGTAATTATCCGTCAGTGGCAGCTACAAGGTAATAACGAGCAGCAAAAAACAATTTTACAAAGCTTTCAGCAATCCTTGCTGATTTTGGCACAAACCCAAAGTCAAATCTCCGAGGTAGAAGCAAATAATTTAGAACGTACAGCCCTACAACATATCGCATCTGTTCTCGGTTGTCCGCTAGCAATTATGCTATCTTGGTCTGCTGGCAAGGAGCGGGTAGAAATTATTCCTGGGGTAATTAATGAAGGATTTGAGATTGTTGTTGATGCACCTGTCTTCCTGCAAAGTGAAGCTGTGATTCAGTGGGCTTTGGCGCAAGCACCTCACCTCAGCGTCACCATAGATGATTTACCTGCACAAACGAGAAGATGGTTAAACGGGCCTGATATTGGACAAATTTTAGTGATGGTTTTACGGACTACAGATGCTTATCAACCTACCAGTGTAGTGTTATTAGCAGACCATCATGAGCGTTATTGGTCACAGCAAAGCTTGAGTGCAGCTGAAACTCTTGTTGATCAATTAGCTTGGTTCCATCGGCAAAAACGCATCAGCCAACTTTTAGACTCTAAAAACCAAGACTTAAACCAACTCAATTGGTATAAGCATAGTCGTTTAGAGGAAATTCAAAGAGCTGCTACCCTGTTAAGTTCACAACTACATGATTTGGGTATTCCGGCTCAGGAAATGACGCAAATTCGCTCTAAGCCAATATTTAGGCAGTTTGAGCAGACAACAGCCTCAATTACGGAACTGCTAAAACTAGAGCAATGGCAATTGCAGATTAAATGGGAAACCATGCCCATAGCTAGTTTGTTAAAGCGTGCAATGGAAAGAGTAGATCACTTACGCCAACAACACAAGCTCTGGATAGGCGTACATGGTTTGGGACAATCAGAGACAAATCAGGATGCAACTAAAAGTACTGGAGATTTTAACAGTACTCAAAATTCCGTAAATTTATCCACAATGGCGATCGCTGGTGATATTGTCAAAATCGAAATGGTGCTGCATGAATTGTTGGTTGCAGCCTGTAACCGTAGTGCATCTGGCGGCAGAATTGATATTTGGTGTCGCCGTGTAGATCAACGCACCTTAGATATTTCGATTACAGATAATGGCGAGATTGACGCGCAACTATTAGCAGAACTCAATCAAGATATCCCTAAGGATTTGTTGGCTATCTCCACTTTGGATCGACCACCTGGTTTGCATCTACTCATCTGCCAAAATGTTATGCAGCAACTACAAGGAGAATTGCACATTTATCAATTACCCGATCACCGAGTAGTCAGCCGGTTATTGTTACCTTTAGTAGTTCATTGATTGGGGATTGGGGAATGAGAAATCAAAACAATAATAATTTTTTCTGAACTGCTATCATACATAAAGCAATGCGGGAATTGATGTCTTTTTGCTCAACTTCATCAATACCCAATTTCACTTTCAGGTGTTGGATATGATTTTGTACAGCCCTGAGTGATATGTAAAGACGATCGGCGATCGCTTGATCTGTTAAATATTCTTGACATAGAAGTTTAAGAACTTCCAACTCTTTCTCATTCAAGTTTAATTCTTGACGTAACTCTCTAGGAAGTTTCAATTCTCCATTCAGCGCACTTTCAACCCCTTGCAAAAAACATTTGCGCCGTTCTATTTTATTCACTACCACAAACCCACCGCAGTGAATATTAATAGATTTGACAAGTTTCATCAGCCAACTGGGTTCACTGCTATAGATGAGAATATTCAAAGAAGAATAAGCATCAATAATTAACTCTAATAATTCTAAAGAAGATTTAGCCGACTGGGAACCATAACTTGTCCCAAATTGTAAATCGAGCACAATTAAATCTGGTGTTTTTAGCTGTAGGCGTTCTAGCGCTTCTTGGGGAGTATTAGCGATGTCACAAATAGCAGAGGGGTCAAATTTTTTCAAAAAATCACAGTTATTTTGGGCTACCTCTGGATGATCTTCTACAACGAGAAACAGCAGTGGCTTGGCTTCCATATATTGGGTGATGATTGCGTAAACATGGCTGAAATTAGACTACAAATCATAACCTACCTGATAGCGTTGGTTTGAAAATATTGCTGCTGGATGATTAGCCTGGGATAGATCCCCGACTTCTTGAAGAAGTCGGGGATCTGAGGGATCTGAAATCCTGACTCTTCATAGGGAATACTAAAAGACAGCATCTCATATTCAAAGCTTATGCCGAAAAGACGGATTCCCATGCAAATTGGGAATGACTAGCCTGGAAGACTAGATCCCCGACTTCTCTAAGAAGTCGGGGATCTGAATATACTAGGAAGTGCGATCGCCTAAAATCATCCTGTTATCAAAAGTGCGATCGCATGAAATCATAGTGCTGTCGTGGGAGACTAGATCCCCGACTTCTTAAAGAAGTCGGGGATCTGAATATACTAGGAAGTGCGATCGCCCAAAATCATCCTGTTATCGAAAGTGCGAAGAAAAAACACTAAAATTAGGGCGTACCTCGTCTTCCCTCTTTTATGCCATATTTAATCCAGTGATCTATAGCTCCTTTACAGTTAGACTTCCCATAAACACGGGCTACGTCTGGATTATTTGCTAAGTAGTAGCTAGGATCAAAGTTTGCAGAACCTTGTCTACACTCGCGGATTCCATATGTTAACCAGTGGTTAATTCCACGAATATAAGCGGCTCTATTAACAGTACCAAAGTTTGCTGCTAAGTCAGGATATTTCTCCAGATAATATTTGGCATTAAAAGCAGGATGACCTTGCCTAGATTCTTGCAGTCCATATTTTTTCCAATGAGTGGTTGCTGCACTTAAATTATTTCGACCAAACTCTTCTCTTAGGTCTTGATATAGACTCATGTAATATTTTGCATCAAAAACATAAGGGTCAAAAATAATAGACTCGCTTTGAGCAATTTGTTGAGTCTGTGCAGTAGCTGATGGTACTCCATATAGTTTACTCAAAAAGCTAATAGCTATAACTGGGATGACTCCAACAGAGAAAAGAGTTTTTAACAATTTCATAGGGTTATTTTTCCAATAATGCTTTTATCGATAATATTTTTCCCCAACCAAAAAATCTATGAGTATCACCACAGAAAAATGTGCGAACTCCCGCAAATTAAATTGCCAACTTACGAACCCATCTAAAAACCTAATTCTGGTAAGTGTGAGATCATCTTTATTCACGCTCCAATGATGAAATTCCCTATACAAAGACTGCATATCATCCTCACCACAGCCTCTTTACTATGGGGACTCAGTTCACCCGCCTTTGCTCAACAAATTTGGTCAGGAACAGGCAAAATTGTCAGTGGTGCTGGTGAAGGAGGAACAGTTGAGTTAAGCTTGAGTATAATAGATTACAATCTGCAATTCCTCTCTGGCCCCTCAAAAAATGAACCCCCATTCCAGCTAAATAAATCTACTGATCTTAATGGAACTGTAACGATGAATGCTGGAACTTGGGAATTTGTCCAAACAGGGAATGAGTTAGGAGTCAGCTTGTCTCAAAATAATCCCTATCGGATTATTCGGTATCGTCTTTTTCCCAAACTGTAACCAAATGTGGACTAAAAGTCGGCAAATTAAATTTCTCAGCTTAGGAATTGGTTGCGGTATATTTTACAATTTCATTTTTTCGCAAATTCCTTTAGTTCAGAAATTGGAGTTACAGCTTCAGGATACTTTGCTGAGATTGCATCACCCAAAATCTCCGCCTCAAGAAATTATTTTGGTAAAAATTCAAAGCAAGGATTTAGCAAATCAACAGCTATCTATAGGGCGAGTGTTCTATGCAGATTTAGCCAAAAATCTGTTAGAAGCTGGTGCATCTGTTGTCGTGTTGAACCTCCGCAATGACTGGCGAGAAGCACCAGGGTTTGAGTACCCAATCACTATTACTGAGCCAATAAATAGACCTCTAAAAAATTTGGTGCAAAATCATGGCGATCAAATTGTTTTAGTGACGCGCACCAATTCTATTGACAATTCTAAAAAAAACAGAATTTTAATCTACAATCATCTTCTACCTTTTGATAGTGAGCAACTTCGTCCTTTAATTAATCCTGAGACTATTCAGGGTTTTTTTGAATACGAACCAGAAGCAGAATTGCCTAGAAATTTAAGTAGCACTGCTCGCCGCACTCATTTAGTTGGTCAGTTCTTTCTCTCAGAAGAAATCAATCAAATTCAAACTTTTAAATCTGCTGCGCTTCTCGCTTTGGAAAAGTTTGAACAGCAAGAGAAACTTTTGTATCTTTCCTCACGAATTGCTAAAATTTCAACTCAGGTAGAGATTAATTTTTGGGGTAAGGCGGGAACTTTTCCTTCTCTGGAATTGACATCTATTTGTCAGCCAAGTAAAGAACAAAAATGTTTGGTTGCTTCTCCTGTCCAACTCTCTCAAAAAGTACGCCATAAGGTTGTTTTCATTGGTTTTGCAGAAGGAAACAACATACATACAATGCCTATGCTGTCGCCTTTCGGCGACAGCATAGCCGGCGTAGAAATTCAGGCCAACCTTATGGCCAGTTTGATGACAGATTCATTTTTACAAATTCCGCCGCAATGGCTCGAGTTGATCATCGTTATTTTCGGGGCACTTGTAATCAATGATATTGTTTACAGGTATAAAGATTGGCGTTTATTAAGAATAGTTTTAGGAATATTCATCGGTTATTTGGGAGGATGTTTAATTCTCTGGAAATATAAATGGATATTATCAATTATTCAGCCTTTGTTGGTATGGACAACAACAGGAATATCTGTTTTTATCTATTTGATTTTTGGACAGCAAAAAGAAGTTATTACTCTGCAAAACTATCAAATTACACAATTAAAGGCGGCTGAACAAGAAGCGATTCTTTCTCGCACCCGCAAAATCCTCAATCGTATTGCTTCTGATATTCATGATGGGCCTTTGCAAGAGTTAAAGCTGGTGATGGACAAAATTGAATTGTCACCTGATTTAGATGTAGATGTAATTTTAGACAAATTGGCAGCTTTAGGGCAAGAAATTAGGGATAAATTAACTAATATTCGGCGATTAGCTCAGACAATGGAAGTAACTCCCCGACTGCAACAAGGGTTAGATTTAGGAATTAAAATCACACTACAAGAGTTAGTGAATTCGGGAAAGTTAACTGTGAAAGTAATTACAGAACTTCAGCCTCTTGAAGAACCAGAATTAAGCAGTGTTTGGATTGAACAACGAGAGGAAATTTACCGCTTTTTCCGTGAAGCATTGCATAATGTGATACAACACGCCCAAGCGCCTCGCGGTAATGCTACCCAAGTGTGTATTAGTTTAAAGCAAGAGGGTGTTAGATGTAGTTTAGCGATCGCCAATGATGGTGCGATCGCAGAATCTACCTCTGGAATCACAAAAGGTGGCTATGGGATTAAGATCATGGATGCAGTCATCTGCGAACTTCTAGATGGTGCATGGGAAATATCAGCTTTTCCCAGTGGAGAAGTACGAGTCACACTAAATTGGCGTTTACCTAATAGCTAGGGGTTTAGGAAGAAGAATTTTCATATTGGGTGCGAGCTTTCCCTAGATCCCCGACTTCTTGAAGAAGTCGGGGATCTGAATGGCCTATGCGATCGCCTGTGAGGGGCTAACTTTAAAATGGGGCGTTGGAAATTTTTAGAGGTGGGGAAATCTCGCCCACCTATAGCAACCATTCATGACACGCAATTATGAATTCAAGTCGCTGAAATAGCAATTGTAGTCTCGAAAGCAGCAATTGTAGTATCAAAAGCAGCAATTGTAGTATCAAAAGTAGCAATTGTAGTATCAAAAGCAGCAATTGTAGTATCAAAAGCAGCAATTGTAGTATCAAAAGCAGCAATTGTAGTATCAAAAGTAGCAATTGTAGTATTAAAAGCAGCAATTGTAGTATCAAAAGCAGCAATTGTAGTCTCGAAAGCAGCAATTGTAGTATCAAAAGCAGCAATTGTAGTCTCGAAAGTAGCAATTGCGTAGATGTATTAGGTTTTTCGTGAATTGGTAATTTACTCTGTCAGCACTATAGCTGTTTTTTTATCTCGGTAATTATCCTTGACAGAGAAGTTTTTATAATTACAAAAAATTTTTACTGTATTTATGAGGGGTTAGACCCACAAAATTATAGCCTTTTTGCTAATCGCAAATCCCTACACGCACTGAGATTTTACTTTGTCTGTATAGTTGCTCATGTAGCCAAAATCTTACTCTAGAGAGACATTAACGACTGATTAAGAGCCGCAAAATCTGCCAATCGTCTGCAATCTCCCCGTTGGATGACTATAAATAACCCGATAGGGGGATTAACCCCACATTTGTTCGCAAAAAGTATCCCCCCGTTGTAACAATTTAGTTATAATAATTTTCCATCGCGATCGCAATTTTTCTCTCTCATCTGCACAGTATTAATATGGGGCGTACAAGTTCTAAATCTGACTTGCCTACAAAAATCTGTCCGGTATGCGAACGTCCCTTTACCTGGCGTAAGAAATGGCAAGATTGCTGGGACGAAGTGAAATACTGTTCAGAACGTTGCCGTCGTCGACGTTCTAACGTCAAAAATCAAACTGACTCAAACTAAAACCACCCAGACGCAAATAGCGCAAATAATATATGAAGTTACAGGTGCAGCCAAAATTAATTATTCATGGAGGGGCTGGAAGTTCACTACACGGAAAAGGTGGAGTGGAGGCGGTGCGCCAAGCGCTGTATACAGTGGTGGAGGAAGTCTATTCTCTCCTAATTTCTGGAGCCAGTGCTTCTGAAGCAGTAGTGCAAGGATGCCAATTATTGGAAGATAACCCCCGCTTTAATGCTGGTACTGGTTCGGTGCTGCAATCTGATGGTCAAATCCGCATGAGTGCTTCTCTGATGGATGGGACATCAGGACGCTTTAGTGGTGTTATTAATATTTCACGGGTGAAGAACCCAATTCAGTTGGCACAATTTCTCCAAACCTCCCCCGATAGAGTACTTTCAGATTACGGTTCCGCAGAACTGGCTCGGGAGTTGCAGATTCCTAGCTATAACGCTTTAACGGATTTGCGCTTGCAGGAATGGATACAGGAGCGTCAGGATAATTTCAAAAGTACAATGGCTGGGGTGGTAGCAGAACCCGAACTGGTGGAAACCAGCAATGCCGGACGCGGTACGATAGGCGTTGTTGCTTTAGATACCTATGGCAAAATAGCTGCTGGCACATCTACAGGTGGTAAGGGATTTGAGCGGATTGGTAGAGTCAGTGATTCTGCGATGCCTGCGGGTAATTATGCTACTACAAAAGCAGGTGTCAGTTGTACTGGAATTGGGGAAGACATTATTGATGAATGTCTAGCTGCCAAGATTGTAGTACGTGTAACTGACGGTATGTCGCTCAAAGAAGCAATGCAACGCTCATTTGCAGAAGCACATAATAATCAGCGGGATTTGGGTGCGATCGCACTTGATGCAACAGGTGCGATCGCTTGGGGTAAAACCAGCCAAGTCTTACTTGCTGCATACCATGACGGTCACAGAATTGGCGATACCTTAGAACTTCCCATAGCTACCAATGTTGGCTGTATCGTTAGTCCGGAGTAATTAAGATTCGGCACAAAAATTGCATAACCCCTGGGGTGTGGGAGATATATAACTTGTGAAGCTCTGCTAGTGATAATTTGACCTACCCAAAACAGAATTTATGCGTTATTGCCGAACCCTTTTAATTGCTTTTATTACTTTCCTGGTAGTAATTTCACCAAATTTTGGGCAAAATTTATCAATATTGTTCCCTGCAAACCGGGTGTTAGCCCAAACGCCGAATCAGAAAACAAATTCTGTTCTATCAGGGAACTTTGTTGATTACTTTGCGGAAGAAAGGCAATTTAAAGGACATGAGGGTAGTGTTAACAGTGCCAGTTTTAGCCCTGATGGTAAGCGCATAGTCACCGCAGGTAGTGACGCAACCGCCCGGATATGGGATTTTTCGGGTAAGGAATTGCTGGTATTACAAGGGCATCAGGGAAGTGTGCGGAGTGCCAATTTTAGTTCTGATGCACAGTTAATTGTCACCGCATCTTTTGATGGTACTGCTCGTGTGTGGAATAATTCCGGGCAACAGTTAGCTGAACTTAAAGGACATCAAGGTAATGTTAATAGCGCCAGTTTTAGCCCTGATGGGAAGCGGGTTGTAACTGCGGGTGCTGATAAAACTGTGCGGATTTGGGATATCTCAGGAAAGCAGTTGGCGGAATTTAAAGAGCATGAAGGGAGTATTTACAGTGCCAATTTTAGTCCGGATGGGCAGAGAATTGTAACTGCTGCGGCTGATAAAACGGCGCGTGTTTGGGATTTGTCGGGTAAGATGTTGGCGCAGTTGCAAGGGCATACGGATACGGTATGGAGTGCGAATTTCAGCCCGGATGGTAAGCAAATAGTTACTGCATCTGATGATAAAACGGCGCGAGTGTGGGATTTATCGGGTAAAGTATTGGCTGAGTTAAAAAGGCATAGTGATAGTGTATACAGCGCCAGCTTTAGTCCCGATGGGCAGAAGATAGTTACCGCATCGGTTGATTTTACTAGCTTGTTGTGGGATTCATCAGGAAAGTTATTAGGGAAGTTACAACAGCATACTGGCGGAGTTAATAGTGCCAGATTTAGCGCGGATGGTAAGTTTATTGTTACATCATCAAATGACGGTACAGCAAGAATTTGGGATACCCAAAGTAAAATTTTGACTCAGTTGCAAGGACATCAGGCGAAACTTTGGGAAGCAAATTTCAGCCCAGATGGAAAGCTAGTCTTAACAGCAGGCGAGGATGGTACAGCGCGTCTTTGGGATATCTCAACACAGAAATTATTACTTGTGCTCAAAGAGAATAATGACAGTGTCACATCTGCTAGCTTCAGTCCAGATGGCAAGCTAATTCTGACCTCGTCTGCCGGTTCTATTCATGTATGGGATATATCGGGCAAGCTAATAACTGAAATTGTCGATTATGAAAACTTTATTCAGCGAGCTAGCTTTAGCCCAGATGGCAGATTAATTATTGCTAATGGGCAATATGGTAGCTCTTTTATTTGGGATATTTCCGGCAAGTTGATCGCAAAAATTAAAGGTAGTTTGAATAGGAATTTAACTCAGCGTTTTCCTAGCTTCAGTCCCGATGGCAAGCAAATTATTACGGTATCAGATTCGGATAAAACCGCTTGGTTGTGGGATTTAGCAGGCAATCTCCTCGCTGAACTGAAAGGCCCTAAAAGTCCAGGATCTAATGTTATTACCGATTTTAGTCCAGATGGACAAAAAATTGTCGTCGCTTCTGGAGATCCTGAGGTTTCTGTGTGGAATACTTCCGGAAAACTGTTACTAAAAATTCAATTAAATCAGCGCTATGTTAATAGTGCTGTGTTTAGTCTAGATGGAAAAAGTATTCTGACTGTTGCTGACAAAGTTAGTTTATGGGATTTATCTGGCAATCTACTGATGGAAATGCCCCTTACTGCAAGTTTTGCCAGCTTTAGCCCTAATGGAAAAAGCATTCTTACCGAGACTAACAACATTATTCGTGTGTGGGATTTGTCTGGAGCATTATTAGCAGAACTCAAAGGAGAAAATCAGAGTAATATTACAAGTACTAATTTTAGTCCTGATGGACAACAGGTAATAACTGCATCTGAAGACTATACTGCTCGTATATGGTATCTCACTGATAAACAGCAAGCACAACAAAAATTACCTGAAACACCTTTTAGCGATTATGTTGAACCTAAATCTACAATCGGCATTACAGAGGCTTATATTAGCTTTAGTCCTGATGCAAAGTATGTGATTGTCTACTCTGGTTATGGCATTGCCCATGTGTGGGATATCTCAGGTAAGCTGTTAGCAGAATTAAAAGGTGTAACGGATGAAGCGAATTTTAGTCCTGATGGACAGAAGATAGTTACTACTGCTAACAGAATAGTTCGTGTATGGGATATTTATGGCAATTTGTTAGCTGAATTTGAGGGTGGTGACAAAGCAAAATTTAGTGCTGATGGAAAGCGAATTATCACCAGTTCTTGGAATGGTTTCGCTCGTATATCGGATACATCTGGTAAGTTAGTAGCAGAACTAAAAGGCGGAGAGGCAAAATTTAGCGCTGATGGTAAGCTAATTGTCACCAATTCTAGTGATGGTATCCTCCGTGTGTGGGATATAAACGGCAAGTTAATAGCAGAATTAAAAGGGCATGAGGATATAGTTACAAGCGCAAGTTTCAGTCCAGATGGACAACAAATAGTCACAACATCTAAGGATAAAACTGCTCGTTTATGGAACATTTTTGGGAAGCAGTTAGTATTATTAAAAGGACATCAAGGTAAAGTAACCAGTGCTAGTTTTAGTCCAAATGGTAAGCAAATCATCACCATAGCTGCTGATGGCAACTATGACTCTGTTAATGGAACCACGAAAACAGCTATTTTATGGAATCTAGATGGCAAGTTACGAAAAGAATTTAAACAGCTTCAAGAGGTTTGGGGGGCGGGAGATAGTGCCAGTTTCAGTCCCGATGGGCAGAAAATATTGACTGTATCTCATGATGACACAGTGCATCTATGGGATTTATCAGGTAAAAAGCTAGTAGACCTCACAAGTGTTGATGGTAAGGGTTATGTTAATAGTAATGGTAAAGCTTTTGTCAAAAGTGCCAGTTTTAGTCCAGATGGTAAGCTAATTCTCGTTCCATATAATGGTAATACTGTGCGTGTATGGAACTCCTCTGGCAAACTAGTTGCTGAACTCAAAGGCGGATTGAACAACAACGCCAGCTTTACTCCCGATGGTAAAAAAATTCTCACCCTATCACAAGATACAACCGCTCGTGTTTGGGACTTATCGGGAAAATTAACCGCCGTACTGCAACAAGGAAATCAAGTTCGAGTCAATAGTGCAAGTTTTAGCCCAGATGGACAGATTGTTGTTGCTGTTATGGAAAATAATACTCCTCGTTTATGGGATGTATCAGGTAAATTCCGAGCAGAACTACAAGGACATGAGTTTTGGGTGAGAAGTGCGGCTTTTAGCCCAGATAGTAAATTAATTGTCACCACATCTGATGATGGTACAGCACGTATTTGGAATACTTTAGGCAAACAAGTAGCTATACTTCAGGGACATGAAGGTTCGCTAACTAATGCGAATTTTAGCTCAGATGGAAAAAGAATAATTGCCAGCACAAATAACAATACATCCTATATTTGGGATACTGCTGGAAAATTAATCAACCAAACCAATGAAAATTTAGAAATTTTTCATGCTGATGAAGAATTAATTGTTGCTGAATCTCAGAACAATAATGATAACAGAAATGTCCGTATATTAAATAATTCTGGTAAGTTAATAGCGGAAATTAAAGGACATCAGGACAAGGTCAACACTGCACATTTAAGTCGAGATGGTAAGTTGATTGTCACCGCATCCAATGACGGAACTGTCCGTGTATGGGATACCTCTAGCAAACAATTAGCTATCTTAGAATTACCTGCTCCTGTGTTTTCGCCCAGAGTCCAAGCAGATAGACTGCGCGATTTACAATATTATGCTCCCAATTGTGCCCAAGCATTTGAACCTTGGCAAAAAGCCCTAAAAATCTATCAAGAAATCTCTGATAACAAAAACCAAGCTGTCATCCTCGAACAACTGGGAAATGCTTATTATTGTCTCAGCGATTACACTAACGCTATTAATTCTTACACCGAAGCATCAACCATTTCCCAAAAACACAATTACCCAGAAATCCAAGCTAGAAATCTCTCAAATCTCGGCGGTATTTATAATTCCTTAGCTGATTATGACCAAGCACTTAATTATTATGCGGAAGCATTAAAAATTATCCAGCAACAGGATACTCAACTCAAAGCTGAAATTCTCCGAGGGCGAGGTGAAATTTACAATTTACAAGGTAAATATAACGAAGCTATTAAGGATTATTCGCAAGCATTAGCCATCGATGATAATCTGCAAAATGTCTATGGCATAGCAAAAGATAAAGTAAATTTGGCAAATATTTATTATGTTTTGGATGACTACTCCAAAGCTATTCAATATTACAAAGAGACTCTAGATTTCACACCCAGTGAATCTTTAGCTGGTTTAGGAAATACTTATCTATCTCTAGGTAATACTGCTAAAGCAGTTGAATTGCATCAGCAGAGTTTGGCTAAGGCACAAAATGAAAATAAGGAAGCAGTAGGTAATGCACTAAATAATTTAGCCTATGCTTGGATTAAATCAAACAATCTTCCAGAAGCTGAGAAAAATCTCTTGGAAGCTATAAAAATTTGGGAATCTCTTCGCGCCGGGTTGAATGATGCTAATAAAGTTTCTATCTTTGAAAAACAATTTCGCACCTATCGCCTACTACAAGAAGTTTTAATTGCTCAAAATAAAATTAATGAGGCACTAGAAATTTCTGAACGCGGTCGTTCTCGTGCTTTTGTAGAATTACTCGCAAGGCGTTTATCTCCAAATCAAACACAACAATCAAGCATTACTCCGCCCAATATTGAGCAGATTAAACAAATAGCCAAATTACAAAATGCCACTTTGGTGCAATATTCAATTGTTAATCAAGAAGATAAACAAAAAATCAAAGAATCAGAAATTTATATTTGGGTAGTTAAACCTACAGGTGAAGTTGCATTTCATCGCCAAGACATCAAACCGTTATTGCAAAAAGAGAATAAAACCCTAGCCCAATTAGTTGATATCTCTCGACTATCTATAGGGGTGAGAAGTCGCGCAGGTGGAATTATCGCCGCCGCAGCTGATGGTGCAAATCAACCCAAACGCTTACAACAACTGCATGATTTGTTAATTAAACCGATCGCCAACCAATTACCCAGCAGCCCCAGCGATCGCATTATTTTCATCCCTCAAGGTTCCCTGTTCTTGGTTCCGTTCCCTGCATTGCAAGACGCACAAAACAAATATTTAGTAGAAAAGCACACAATTCTCACTGCGCCATCGATTCAACTTTTAGATTTAACTCGCCAGCAAAAACTATCACATCAAGGTAAATCAGCTTCTCTGCCAAATTTAGTAGTAGGTAATCCTACGATGCCTTTTGTATCCCTTGTACCAGGCGGAAAAGCGCAACAACTACCAGCTTTAGATGGTGCAGAAAAGGAAGCAAAAGCGATCGCACCTCTACTCAAAACCAAAGCGATCATAGGTAGTCAAGCAACAGAAACAGCGATCGCCCAAAAAATGACCCAATCACGCATCATTCATTTAGCCACACATGGCTTATTTGATGATTTACGTGGTTTGGGAAGTGCTATAGCCCTTGCACCCGCAGGTAAAGATGATGGTTTATTAACTGCGGAAGAAATTTTGGATTTGAAACTACAAGCTGAACTCGTAGTTCTCAGTGCCTGTGATACTGGCCGAGGAAAGATTACAGGGGATGGAGTAATTGGTTTATCTCGGTCTTTTATCAGCGCAGGTGTACCCAGCATTGTAGTTTCTCTGTGGCAAGTACCAGATACACCAACAGCATCGTTAATGACTGAGTTTTATCAACATAGCAGTAAAAATTCTGATAAAGCTGCTGCCTTAAGGCAAGCGATGCTGACCACTATGAAGACCCACCCTGACCCTGTCAACTGGGCGGCGTTTACTTTAATTGGCGAAGTCAATTGAATTTTAAAGCTCAACGCAGCGAAGGGAATGTAGAAACCATGCCAATACTGTCGGTTAAGGGCAAAAGGAGAAAGGGAAAAGGGGCAAGAAAAAACCTTTAACCCTTACCCTTTTACCTTTTCCCCAATCAAGTCTCTACATTTTTTATAGCTAACTCTCAGCACTCTTGTTGCGCCAACCAGGTTTAACTACCTGGCGCGCACGGGCAATCACTAAAGAATCATCAGGGACATCTTCTGTGACAGTGGAACCGGCGGCGACATAGACATCATTGCCTAAGGTAACTGGTGCAACTAAGACGCTATTGGAACCAGTTTTAGTGCGATCGCCAATTTTGGTACGGTGCTTTTTCACGCCATCGTAATTGGCGGTAATGGTACCCGCACCGATATTAACCTTTGTACCTGCTGTCGTATCGCCTAAATAAGAGAGATGCGCCACATTAGTGCGATCGCCTAATTCTGTATTTTTTAATTCCACAAAATTCCCTATCCGACAGCCAGCACCAATTTGCACTTGACCGCGTAAATGAGTGTAGGGGCCTAGTTGGGTGCCAGCTTGCACAGTGCTACCCTTGATTACAGAATATAGCACCGTGACATTTTCACTGATCTGGCTATTTTCAATTAAACTTCCTGGGCCGATGTGGCTTCCGGCTTTAATGACTGTATTACCGCGCAGGTGCGTTTGCGGTTCAATAATTACATCCGGCTCTAATTCTACAGTGTCATCAATGGTAATACTGTTAGGGTCGATGAGGGTTACGCCCGCTAACATCCATTTTTCCTTAATTCGCTTTTGTAAAATCTCATAAGCCTTAGCGAGTTGTAAGCGATCGTTGATGCCGAGAATTTCTTGATAGTCTTCCACATCTACCGTCATCACTTTTCCAACTTGACTTACAGCATCAGTGAGATAGTATTCTTTTTGATTATTATTTGCTTCTAAGTGAGGTAATACCTGAGCTAAATTTTGCCAGCGGAAGCAATAAACCCCAGCATTAACTCGCCGATTATGTTTTTGGGCAGTAGTGCAATCTTTGTCTTCAATGATATGTTGCAGAATATTTTCACTATCACAAAACACCCGCCCGTAACCTCGCGGATCGGGCAAATATGCTGCGAGGATAGTGGCGGCGTTTTGATGTTCTTGGTGAGTTTGCCACAGATTTTGCAGAGTTTGAGAACTTAACAATGGCACATCACCGTTTAATACCAGTAAATCCCCACTGTAACCCTCCAGATGGGGAAGTAATTGCTGGATAGCATGACCTGTTCCCTGTTGTACAGTCTGTTCGACAAACTCCAAATTAGGCACAGACTGCATGGCTGCTTTCACTTCCTCAGCCTGATATCCCACAATCACTAACCGCCTTGAAGGTGAAAGTGGTTCTACACTTTCCAGCACTCTCTCAATTAGCGATCGCCCACCCAAAGAATGTAAAACCTTGGGCAGCTGTGATTTCATCCTTGTGCCGCGTCCCGCCGCTAGAATTGCTACAACTACCATAATTTAGCTATCAGCTATAAATGAATTGCGCTATTGCGCTTGGCCTTTTAAGATTTAGGCTTCAAATAATACCAGCTAATCATCACAGACTGAAATGTCAAATCTTGTGAGTAATTCACAATACCTTGACTAAAAAAGCCTCTTGTCTGTGTACAACCATAAATTGACCATGCTGATTTTAGATTTTTTTTGTTGATAGTTCATCCCTTGAGGGCATAGGAAAGACAGATTTTCTTGCTTGATTGTGGCAAAACCTGGCGTGAATGGAATCGGATTTAGACTCAGAACTCTTGTACAGACGCGATTAATCGCGTCTCTGCAGATCATGACTCAGCACTCTCAAGCTAGGGAGCAGGGGGAACAAAGAAAATATTCAAATGAGGGATTATCAATAGTAGGGTGGGCACTCGTCATCATTTAAGTTTGAGCGAAAGAATTTGCAGCGCCTACCCTCAAAGAATTGTTTGTGTTTTAGGAATTTGATTTTCGCGCTCGTGAGGCATTTCTCATTCCCATGAGGCGTAATCTGGAATTTGGAATTCCCACTACTCAGGTAAGCCGGTGGAAATCAACCAAACTATGTTACGAAACGTAAATGGGCTTCAACCCTTACCAATGACATACCTGGACAGTTACAGCCAATTGCACCAACCTAATTACTATTTAGTTTGTGTCTTGATAAACTCTGCAAACTGTTGCATTAGTTGAGGATTGCGCCAACCCAAATCAGTTTCCTCTAGCATCACTGTCAGCGCTTCCTCAGAAGTAAAACTTCTTTTATAAGGTCGTTCACTCGTCAGTGCATCATAAATATCGATAATTTGAAATACCTGTGCCAGGTAGGGAATTTCTTCGCCTTTGAGTCCATCTGGATAGCCTGAACCATCCCAGCGTTCGTGGTGATGGCGAATAATTGGAATCACACCCCGCATACTGCGTAATGGTTGGCAGATTTTTTCGCCAATCACAACGTGTTGTCTCATAATTTCCCACTCTTCGGCGGTGAGTTTACCTTTTTTCAGTAGTACCGCATCAGGTATGCCTACCTTGCCAATATCGTGGAGGTAGCCACCCCACATCAAATCTTTAATTTGGTTACGTGTGAGATTCAGATATTCACCAAAAGCTTGTCCTAGTTTTTGTAACCGTTCGCAGTGATCGCCAGTATTCGGATCGCGGCTTTCAATAGCCATAGCTACAGAAAATAGTACTTGTTCGGCATGATCTAGGTCTTCGTTGAGATGCTTTTGTCGTACTAAAGACTTGACACGCGCTATGAGTTCTAGACGGTCAAAAGGTTTAGTGAGAAAATCATCTGCACCAACTTCAATACCCCGAATCCGCGATCGCCTATCATTTAAAGCCGTAATAAAAATCACTGGAATCAGTCTGGTATGCTCATTTTGTTTAAGGATTTGGCATACTTCAAACCCATCCATTCCAGGCATCATTACATCCAGTAAAATCAGATCTGGTTGCTTTTCTTTGACTAGATCCACTGCCATTGCGCCACTGTCAGCTTCTATTACTTCGTACCCTTCCATTGCCAACAGAGCTACGGCGGTCATGCGACTTGCTGCATGGTCATCAACTACTAAAATTTTTGGCAGATCTAAAACAGGGTTATTTCCTGGCGAACCTTGGTTTTGTAGTGTTTTCGAGTCTAATGAATCATCTGAATGAAAATTTGGCTGTGCCATCAAAGAAGGTAATGAAGCAGCTTTTTCCAGCATCAACTCTCCTGGAGATAAACTCATGGAATTACCCTCTACATTTTGTAGTTTTAATGAATCTTTTGCACTGACATTAGTCAATTTGTTGAGGGGGTTAGACCCACTACCAAGCTTGTCTATAGGGTTTGTATGCTTGAGTTCCCATTGCATCACAAAGTTACTCCAGTTTGTTACATAAAATTTAAGGTTTCAGCCAGCAAAAATGTAACTTTAGCTTTTGATTGATTACATTCAGCAGACTCAAATCTTCAAAAGATGGCTGCATCATTTATAATATATTTTTTGATTTATTTTCCTAACACACTTAAATAATGTTCAAATTGCTCGCTATTCTTGCTTGAGATGATGAGGATTTTACAGGAATATTAAATCAGCTGTTTTCCTGAAGATTGGCTAAGATAGCAGAGCAGAAAAGTTTGGCTTTTCTAAATATTTCTTGAGCAGCTTACTTTTGAAGTGAAAATTTTAAATTTTATATAGTATTATTAAGTATTTCTGCCTGCTGTATGTAAAGCATTATCTACTAGATACAGATGCATCTTTAGTGATTTGGAACACAAAAATTAATGATCCTGATTACCTAAAATCAAGCTAGATGGTCATGCGATCAAGACAACAACAAGGGCATAAAAAAATTCTTTTCTCTAGGCTCTAGGCACTGATTCTGCACCTGCATTTTTGAGCAGCCACCTTTTTCTCCAATGAGAGGTAGGTTCTAGGGTGCAAGTTTGTTGCTCTTGTTGTCGCCGCAAAATAATGACATCAGCAGCATCATGGAATTGTGGATCGCGGTAAGGAATCGCCGCACGAGTCAGCAAATGTTCTTGTTCTTCTTGAGAGAGAGGGGGAAGTATGCAATTATCTTTTGCATTTACACTTTCAGAATGAACTGCTACTGTACCAGGCGATCGCCTACCGACTGGTGGAGTCGAACCTATTTTTAAGCCAGCACTCAAAAATGCGGCGCGGACAGCCGCAGCACAGGAATAAGTAGCAACAATTCCCTCAGCATCTAAACAAGATGATATTTGTTGGATAAACTCTACAGTCCATAACTGAGGACACTGTGGCGGTGAAAACGGATCGAGAAAAATCGCATCAGCCTGAAACCCTGATTGCTGAATGAATTTCATCGAGTTTCTAGCATCATCAATTAACAGTTCAGCCTGTAAGTTATCTTGTCGCACCTGATACTTATAGGCTAGCTCCGTCAAGATTTCGTTATACTTGTAGTCCCAGTTATCGAATAGGCGATGAGCGATCGCAGCTTGCGGTACAGAGGGATTCAACTCTAAAGCCATAACTTCCACATGACAATCGGAATTTACTGCCCAAATAGTCTGCAAAGCTGCTGCTGTGTTGTATCCTAGACCATAACAAATGTCTAATAGTCGCAAGGCTGGTTTTTGGGCGCGTGCAGCTAGTTGGGTAGGTACAGCAAACTTGAGAAAACTCTCTTGCTTTGCTCCGTAATGACTGTGAAAGTCTTCGCCAAATTCTTGGGAGGTAAAAGTAAAGGAACCATCCGCAGTTAGTTGTGGGACAAATTGCTCAAAGTCTGGCATTTTCTCTAGAAAACTGATAATAAATATTTGCTAATTAATTTAATAATGACTAATGACCAATGACCAATTAGTTGTTTCACCAGCATGGTTGTTTGAACATCTTGACGATCCGCAAGTTGTGATTGTAGATTGTCGCTTTTCTTTAGCAGATCCACAACTAGGGCAACAGCAGTACCAAGTTAGCCATATCCAGGGGTCGCACTATCTAGATTTAAATCAGGATCTATCTAGTCCAGTCGGAGAACATGGGGGAAGACATCCTTTACCTAATCCTGTTGATTTAGCCAATAAATTATCAGAAATAGGCGTAAATTACCAAAAAAGTTTAGTAGTTGCCTATGATGATTCTCGCTTTGCCTTTGCATCTCGATTATGGTGGCTATTACGTTATTTAGGACATGAACGAGTAGCCGTATTAGATGGCGGCTTTGCTGCATGGCAAACAGCTGATTATCCTGTCACAAATATTATTCCTCAACCTCAACCTGCTACTTTTATTCCCCAAGTAAAAATAGATAAAGTAGTAGATATTGAAAGCGTCAAACAGAAAAAAGACTTACCAGATGTTGTATTAGTAGATTCCCGAGAGGGCGATCGCTATCGCGGTGAACGAGAGCCAATTGATAAAATTGCTGGTCATATTCCTGGCGCTGTGAACTATCCTTGGCAAGAAGTTACCGATTCATCAGGTTATCTGCTTCCCCCAAGTGAACAACTTCGCCGTTGGGAAAAGCTAGAAACAGCCAAAGAGATTTTAGTTTATTGTGGTTCTGGTGTGACTGCTTGTGTAAATCTACTTTCTTTAGAAATAGCAGGTATTTCTCAAGGCAAACTCTATGCTGGTAGCTGGAGCGATTGGATTAGTTATATGTAGGCAGCATTAATTGTCTATATTCAAATATATGGGGTTTTTGGCATTAGGTGTTTGGTTTTTTCCCAATTACCAATTACCAATTACCAATTACCCAATCCCCTTCATGAAAGCTATTTTTCTACAAAAAACTTAAGATATAATCAAATAAATTTTCTCAGCTTTTTTAATTTTTTCTGTAAAATTTTTCCATCGGAAACTGTAGTAGAAGTATTAGCTAATATTATTTAAATTAAAAGCAAATGAGCCAAACTAATCAGCGTCGAATTGTAATTGGGGATGTACATGGTCATTACGAAGGATTAATGACTTTGTTAACAGCAATTGCTCCATCATCCAACGATCAACTATATTTTCTGGGAGACTTAATCGATCGCGGCCCTCAAAGTTCACAAGTAGTTAATTTTGTCAAGCAAAATAACTATCCTTGTCTGCTAGGAAATCATGAGCAAATGTTATTAAACGTGCTGAACAATGGTGGAGCTACTTCCACACAAGCAATGCAAGCATGGTTATACAGTGGAGGACAAGCAACCATCGCCAGTTACCAAGAGGCGACAATTCCCCAAGAGCATATCGATTGGTTCAAAGCTTTACCTACATATCTGGATTTAGGCGATGTTTGGCTAACCCATGCTGGTCTCGATCCTGTAATTCCTTTAGCCAAACAAACTGCTGAACAATTTTGTTGGATCAGAGAAGAATTTCACGGCATTGAAAAACCCTACTTCCCTGATAAGTTAATTATTATTGGTCACACCATCACCTTTACCCTACCTGGGGTTAATCCTGGTCAACTGGCGCAAGGGCGAGGTTGGCTGGACATAGATACAGGCGCTTATCATCCTCGCAGTGGTTGGTTGACAGCTTTAGATGTCACCAATAATTTGGTTTACCAAGTTAATGTGTTTAGAAAGCGTGTCCGTAGCCTACCTTTAGCAGAAGCAACCGTGACGATTGATCCGGCAGAAATTAAAGGCGCTCGCCACAACAAGCAGCGAGCTTAAAGGGATATGGGTAATAGCTGGATTTAACAATGGCGAGTGAGTCTGCACAGGATTCTGATTACCAATGACAAATGACTAAGGACAAAGCGCAAAGTCTGGGCGGGGGTTTCCTCCGATGGCTTCTCCCAAAGGGAGACGCTTCGCGAACGCCAACGTCTCCGACGAACAGAACTTTGTAAGAATGACACCCTCAGCCAGTTATCTTGAATTTCGCCCACATACTTACGATAATGCGCGAATATTAGCTTTATAAGCAGCATTATCTAATCCATAACGCCCATCGCTAGGTTGAGCATTAATAGCTTTTTTGAGAGCATTAATGCGATCGCTTGTTGCTGGGTGAGTACTCAAGAATGTGGGTGTAGAACCCTTTCCTAGCAGCTTTTGCATAAAAGAAACCATCCCAGACTGAGCATAACCGCTACGGGTCAAGGTTCTTAACCCTCGTTTATCGGCATCAAACTCATCTTGACGACTGCGGGGAAGATTAAGTGCTAGTTGGACACCAAGTCCTACCGCCGTATTGCGATCTAAACCTGCTGCTGAGGCGACACCACTAGCCAGCGCCTGTTGTCTCATCTGCTTGACTAAATGTTTACCACCAATGTGACCCATTTCATGGGCGAGGACACTGGCTAATTCCGCTTCATTGTCTGCGGCTTGCAGTAACCCAGTGTGGACGTAAACATAGCCGCCTGCAGTGGCGAAAGCATTGATAGCTTTATCTTCAACTACTTGGAAGGTATAGGGCAAGTTGGGGCGATCGCTATTCGCAACCAAACGCTGACCAACTTGTTCCACGTAGCGAGTAATGGCTGCATTCCGGTAAAGCTTAACTTCACCCTGCAATTCCTGATTTATCTGCTTACCCAGATCAACTTCTTGGCGATCGGATATATTAGATAGCTGAAATATCTGGACTCCCTGAAATAGAAGCGGTAATAAATCAAATGCCCTTCCGGGAAGGGGTGTAGTCAGACACACACTCAGGGCGACTACCACAGAAATTAACGGATAAAACCAGCGCCGCCGCCACAAACGATAATTTGTCAAAAAGGCTTTCCAAGCAAACATAATCCGGTGTTTTGGATAATCATGGAAGAACACAAAATATGGGACGCATTTAGGGCTTTCGATGTTGCATTTTCAACTTAAAGACAAAATTGCACTGGCCCATATCACTCCCATCGATTTTGATGGTCTCCTAGAAACATAGAGAATGATTCCTAGCTTCCCAATACTATTAGGTTAAGGGGAAAAAGAGGAATGGTTCAAGGGAAAGAAAAAACCTTTAACCCTTAACCCTTAACCTTTTCCCCAAAACCTATTTTGAGTTCAAAACGCTTAACCCAAAAGTATTGCCTAGCCTCCTACATTTTCCTTCCCCCATACCACCTGAGTACAGGTTGTTTCAGCCACAGATCAAAACAACAATAATTCCGGAACTTGATTGCCTAGTCCCGTAATTTCAGAAGTCATGATACACTGTCGCATGACTATAGCCCCTAGCCGCTTGCTTACCAAGTAGGGAAGATTGCCATTACTCTAGTCAAGCCTGCTACTCAACTCAATTACTCCGCTCACATCTGGAAAACTTGTTATGGCTATTTTAGATACCAAAGGCCGCTTGTTCGGCAAAATTAATCTCCTAGATTTAGGTGCTTTACTAGTTATTGTGCTAGTTATCTTTGGCATATTCGTCTTTCCCGGTACTTCCGGTTCTGTAGCCCAAGTTGGTGCTAAAACAGTACCTATAGAAGTGGATCTGGTAGTTCGTGGCTTAAATGTTCGTAACCCTCAGCAGTTATATGACAAAGGGCTGAAAGCAGGTGGTAAGACTAACGTGATTATCCGCAATCAACCTCATGGTGAGATTGCAATTAAATCTATGCAACCACTACCAAGAACAATCAATGTTCCTCAACCTGATGGTTCTATTAAAGAGTTACCAGATCCAAAAAGCAACAATTTTAGTACAGATATGCTGTTGACTTTAGAAGGTAAAGCACAAATCACTCAAAATGGCCCTGTTCTAGGTAACAGCAAAGTGAAAATTGGAATGCCCTTTGAATTAGAAGGTTTCAACTACAACTTTAATGCCACTGTCATCGATTTAAGATTGAAAGATAAATAAACTTGGCACCAAAGCAAGTCTAAAATTAGACCTGACATCATATAGTGGTCTATTGCCAAAATTTTGATAAGTTCGTAGTGAGTTAGCGCAGTCTTAAGGGTTTCCCTAGAACGAATGAATAACCGCAATTTTGAGCAGTCTAATGCTTGAAAATCCAGGCTACAGTCTTGACTACGAACTTATTCGCCTATCATGACTAGCAACATAAATCACTAGTTATTAGTGCGAATTTCTACGTTAAAATGGACACTAGTTTGGGCTATACACAGCCAGTAAATTTTATGTACTGGCGCAAAATTAAAATGTATAAAAGTATCGGAAGTTAATAGAAAAACTGCCGATATTGGGTAGGATTAATACATCGACAATTAAAAATGAAAGTGTTAAAACCCCTTTATAAAGAAATAAGTTCAGTAAACTTTCTCCCTTAGTCTCTCTAGACTAGGAGCCGAGAGAGGAGTAAGGTAGAAATCAGGGTTTTTAGCTTCTACTTTTACAGTCAAGAGGTTAAATCACATTCATCTAACTTGCATTCCATGAGTTTTCAGGGAAAAATCCCCAAATTTTTATTTGGCAAGATTTTTTTGTAACTCTACTAACTTAGATAATTATTGTTTTTCTTTTATTCAAAGAAAACTTGGAATCAGTAAACGAAGTATTAGAGCCTTGAATAAGCTATTGTTTACAGGTAAATCTTTTCGGTTTATGGCGTTTACCCTCCCGCTGTTAATGTGGTTGGGATATAAAGAAGTCAAAAGCCAAATGGTGGAACCGCAAGCAGTCTTGGTGTTAGGCGGTTCAACGAAGAATCTAGAGCGAGAAAAGTTTACAGCAGATTTTGCTAAGAGGCATCCAAATTTACCTATTTGGATCAGTGGTGGCAGTCCACCTAGATCTACACAAAAGGTGTTTTCCAAGGCAGGAATAGATCCTGAACGCTTACACTTGGATTACGAAGCAGTAGATACAGTTACTAATTTTACTACGCTGGTTGATGATTTGCAAGCACACGGAATCAAGAGCGTTTATTTGATTACGTCCGATTTCCATATGCGTCGGGCTAGCGTCATTGGTGAGATTGTTTTAGGTAGTCGCGGTATTGAGTTTAAAACAATACCAGTTCCTTCCAAAACATCACCTGAACCACTAGAAAAATCTCTCCGTGATGGCGCTAGAGCTATTCTTTGGGTAGCAACTGGTTACACTGGTGCAGAAGATACGTTGCATAAGAAGTGAATGGGGAATGGGGATTGGGGATTGGGTAATGGGTAATGGGTAATGGGTAATGGGGAAGGGGTAATGGGTAAAAAAATAATAACAATAGTCCTATTCCCTTTGACCTTTGACCTTTGACCTTTGACCCTTGACCTTTGACCTTTGACCCTTGACCCTTGACTTTTGACCCTTGACTTTAAATTAAATCCCGATGGGTAAATGACTTGGCGTTTGCGCCAGTGTAGCTCGCTACAATATGACCGTCGCCTATCATTTGATATTTGTAGGTTACTAACCCTTCTAAGCCAACAGGGCCTCGTGGCGGCATTTGTTGAGTACTAATACCTACTTCGGCACCAAAGCCGTAGCGGAAACCATCAGCAAAGCGCGTGGAACAGTTATGATACACTCCGGCTGCGTTTACTAATCCTAAGAAAGTTTCTGCTGCTGCTAAATCTTCGGTGACGATCGCTTCCGTATGGCGAGAACCATATTCATTAATATGGGCGATCGCATCTTCTATGGAATCTACAATTTTAATTGCCAAAATCAAATCGCTGTATTCTGTTTCCCAGTCTTGTGCTGTAGCTGCGGTGAGATGATGCAAAATTTTGGCGGTGCGTTCATCACCTCTTAATTCCACGTGATTGGCTTGCATGGCTGCAGCTAGCTGTGGTAAATAATCTGCGGCGATGCTGGCATGAACTAGCAAGGTTTCAATAGCGTTACAAGCTGCGGGATATTGGGTTTTAGCATCAACAGCAATGGTAACGGCTTTGGCAATATCAGCGCCTTTATCTATATATAGATGACAAATGCCATCTGCATGGCCAAGTACTGGAATGCGAGTATTATCCTGCACAAACCGCACAAAGGAATTAGAACCTCTGGGAATAATTAAATCCACATATTTATCTAACTGCAACAGTTCAATAGTTTGTTCTCTAGTTGTTAACAACTGCACGACATCGGGGTTCACAGCAGTGTGAGATAAGCCTTGCTTAATTGCTTTAACTATCGCCTCGCAAGAACGAATTGCTTCTTTACCACCTTTGAGAATTACGCCATTACCTGACTTGATTGCTAAAGAGACAATTTGAATTGCGGCTTCGGGACGTGCTTCAAAAATAATGCCCAAAACGCCTAAAGGACAAGTAATGCGCTTGAGAATTAAGCCTGTGTCGATTTCGCGATGAATTTGGACTTTCCCGACTGGATCGGCTAGTTTACCAACATCTCTGACTCCCGCGATCGCATCTCTCAATTTATGTTCATCCAACTGCAAGCGTTTATAAAGTGGTTTGGCAATCCCATCAGCAGTGGCGGCTTCACAATCAGCGATATTTGCTTGCAAAATATCGTCTCTTGCTGATTCTAAAGCTTGGGCGATCGCTTCAATAGCTTGATTTTTCGCCTCAGTGGAGAGAACAGCCAACTTACTAGCAGAGGAACGGGTTTTTTGAGCGATTTCTATCAAAGGAGAAGCAATATCAACAATAGTCATAGCAAATAATAACTTTCCAGTAAGGCCACAATCTTTGTCTTTTTCCTATCCTACCAACCTTAGTTCATGTTTTTAGACAACATTATTGAATTAGGATTAGCAATTTTCATGTCTAGGGACTAGCGCTAGAGAAGAAAGATTGTAAATTTAATTCAGCCAAAAATTATGGGGGTACAACAATGTTGTACCCCCACAAATGATATATGTTTCACACAATGGAAAATGACTATAAAATTATTATTTTCATCTCCAATTAGAAAAGCTCTCTGGGAAGTTTACTCAATTTTGGTTCAATACATAAATTGGTTAATATAGCCAATTTTTAGATTTTGGTTGAATAATTTAACCAATTTTCTCACTATTTTTAGTTTGAATGTCAATCTCAAGTTAAAAATCCAAAATCCTCTCTTGGAAAGTTCTAAGCGGAAATTTCCTCCACTCAGAACTTTCCGCAAAATCTAAAATTGATAACTTCAACCATGTTGAACACGCTGTTCAAATTGCTCGCGAGTTGTTTCAACTACGTCAACAGCAGCAGAATAGATATCATTATGTTCTTGTTGCAGCCAAGTCAAAAGGCTAGCAATTTGAGCATTTCTTAAATCTAGATCTGTTTGAAAAATAATTGAAGTCGCCATCAATTGAGCGTATTGAGGTTGATGTCCTTGTTGCACTAAATGAGCAATTAAGCCAGCTAAAGCTTCTTGTCGGACTGGATCTGTATTGGCTTCCTTATACATGGTTTCTAGACAACGATATTTGTTGCAATCATCCTATTTCATGTAAGTGACCATTTTGTATCCGTAGTTTTACTGAAATTACTACGTAATAGTGCCTTAAAAAAAGGATGCTTTTTTAACCCTGTATTTTGATTCTGAATTTTGTAACAAGACTAACTAATACAAAACAAACAATATGGAATTTAAGACATACAAATCAAATATCATCAACGTTTTGACAGTATACAACTTAAACATCTGTAAGTATTTATGTTGTATCTTCCTGAACGTTGTTATATTTGTTTACAGTATTTTGGGTGTGATTCTATTTACATTTCAATCGAGTGTTAATAGTATTGTTTTAGTGATTGAGAAATCAATCCGAAAAACAACAACAATGAGTTAAGGTTCAAATTTATGGCAGTCGAAAAAACTAATTCCTCTTCAAGCTTGGCAGAAGTTATTGATCGTATCTTAGACAAAGGTATCGTTGTAGATGCTTGGGTACGTGTATCTCTAGTTGGTATTGAATTACTTGCTATTGAAGCTCGGATCGTTATCGCTTCTGTTGAAACATATTTGAAATATGCAGAAGCTGTTGGTCTAACTCAGTCAGCAGCAGTACCTGCTTAATTATTAAGTAAATAGAAAATATGAGAATTAGCGCTGACTAATTCTCATGTTAACAAGTCGTCCAAATAATCTCAACAAACAACAATAGGTTAAGGTGCAATCATATGGCAGTTGAAAAGACTAATTCCTCCTCTAGCTTGGCAGAAGTTATCGACCGTATTTTAGACAAAGGTATCGTTGTAGATGCTTGGGTACGTGTTTCCTTAGTTGGTATTGAACTACTTGCTATTGAAGCTCGGATCGTTATCGCTTCCGTTGAAACATACTTGAAGTATGCAGAAGCAGTTGGTCTAACTCAATCTGCCGCAGTACCTGCTTAATCATTAAGCAGAGTCCATAATATCAGAATTGCTAACTCAGCAATTCTGATATTTATACTGCTTTTATCTAATTATCCAAAAGATTCTTACAACAAGATTTATCTCAGGATAACAGGAAAAAGGCAGATATTGCTTGAGCCACATTTGCTGGAGATAAACCATCCAGAAAATGTGGTTGATTCACAGTGATTTTAGTATGATTGCGGAGAGAATCATGACTCCTTTAATGATCAGAATCCGGCAAGAGCATCGAGGAATAGCAGAGGAAGTAACTCAACTATTTAAAGATACTCAAGAATTCTTGTCCGTGACTACAGCGCAAAGACAAGCGCAAGCTAAAGAACAAGCTGAAAATCTGGATCAGTTCCATAAGGATCTGGAGAAAGACACTGAAGAGTTTTTAACAGATACAGCTAAAGAAAGAATGGCTAAAGCCAGACAGCAAGCTGAAGATCTGTTCCAATTCCATAAGGAAATGGCAGAAAACACCCAAGAGTTTTTGTCAGAAACAGCTAAAGAAAGAATGGCGCAAGCTCAAGAGCAAGCTCGACAACTGCGCGAATTCCATCAAAACCTTGAGCAAACAACCAACGAATTTTTAGCCGACACAGCTAAAGAAAGAAAGGCGCAAGCTCAAGAACAAAAGCAACAGCTACATCAATTCCGTCAGGATTTGTTTGCTAGCATTTTTGGTACATTTTAGTCTTGCATTAATGCTCCCAACTAATAGATTTTATCTGTTGAAGAATGGGGCTAAATAGTAAAACCCCCTAATCTTCCAGGTAAAAACTGGTAAGACCAGGGGGTAGTCAAATTCAACAATGAGTTTTAGCACGAAACTTAAATAACATATATCGGCACTGATTACAAGGCTTTAGTAAAAAAAACTAACAACCTGTATCTCGTTTCAATCAGTGAACAATAAATAACTCTAACGAATATTGATGGTAACAACAATCGATAGAGCTTTATTTATAGTTTCTGCTCCTATCTTACCACATTGATGTCATTTACGCATCGAATGTTGTGTTTTTTTTGTAAAGTTCTCTTCCCACCATCATTAACTTATGACTAATACCGAAAATCATAAAAAAAGAGCTGTTCTTCGTGTCCGTCCTGGTCAGTTTGTAGTCACACCAGCTATTGAAAAAGTAGCAATTCGAGCGTTGCGTTATCTCACATCAGGATTTGCTATTCATTTACGCGGGCCAGCTGGTACAGGTAAAACGACCTTAGCTATGCATTTAGCTAATTGTCTAGATAGACCAATCATGTTGATTTTCGGAGATGACGAATTTAAAAGTTCTGATTTAATCGGCAGCGAATCTGGCTATACACATAAAAAATTATTAGACAATTATATTCACAACGTTCTGAAAGTTGAAGACGAACTCAAACAAAATTGGGTTGATTCTCGCTTAACTTTAGCTTGTCGGGAAGGTTTAACCTTAGTCTACGACGAGTTTAACCGTTCACGTCCAGAAGTAAATAACGTTTTACTGTCTGCTTTAGAAGAAAAAATCCTCACCCTTCCACCTAGCAGCAATCAGCCCGAATATTTACACGTTCACCCCAAATTCCGGGCTATTTTTACCTCCAATCCAGAAGAATACTGCGGGGTTCACTCTACTCAAGATGCTTTGATGGATCGGTTGGTAACTATTAATATGCCGGAACCAGATGAGCAAACTCAGATTGAAATCTTAACTCATAAAACAGGTATTCATCACGAGTATGCTCAGTTAATTGCGCGCTTAGTCAAAGCATTTCGTTCAGCAACTGGTGCTGAAAAAACTTCTGGCTTGCGGTCTTGTTTGATGGTTGCAAAAGTATGTGCAGAACACGATATTTTGGTCACACCTGAAAATACAGATTTCCGCGAAATTTGTGCAGATGTTTTGTTCAATCGCACCAATTTATCTGCAAGTGATGCTACAACGCTGTTTCTGGAATTGCTGAACCACGTACAAGTAAAACCAGTAGAGCCAGTTGATGATAGCGATCCCTATGATGTGGCTGAGTCCGAAATAGTTGGTGAAGCCGAACCACAAACAGATGCGATCGCAGAACCAGTGACACTAGATGAAAGCTTGTTAAGCGACCAACCCAACTAATGTTTTCCTCAAATAAAGCTTAGTACTCAATCAAGACTGTGGTTAATTTCATTCAAGAGTTTAATTCATCGTGACTACTACACCCATCCTGCCAACACGTTCTCAATCTAACTCCAGCCGAGCTATTACTACATCTACTCAAGGTTCTACCTTGGCAGATATTCTCGAGCGAGTTTTAGATAAGGGAATTGTGATTGCTGGTGATATTTCTGTATCTATCGCCTCTACAGAACTTCTGCATATCCGTATCCGCTTATTAATTTCCTCCGTTGATAAAGCTAAAGAGTTGGGCATTAATTGGTGGGAAAATGACCCTTACCTCAGTAGCAAATCTCAACGTTTAGTTGAGGAAAACCAACAACTTCAGCAGCGATTGGAAAGTTTAGAAGCACAGTTACGTTCGCTAACTGCTGCTAAGATCAACAATCCAGAACTATTTCCAGTCAATGCTGAAGATAATGGCCAAAGCGATGAAGAAAACGTGCCATTGCCAATGAATCAGCCTAATGACTAGGCTAAGTAGACTTACATCCCAACAATTCAAGCGCTACAAAACAATTAACAAAAGGTGGCATCATGGCAATGGTTTGCACTCCATCTGAAAATTCCAACGATTTGCTAGCTACCAATTCCAAAGCTAATAACCAAGCTGGCTTAGTTCCTTTACTCTTAACTGTAGTGGAACTAATCCGTCAGCTGATGGAAGCTCAAGTAATCCGACGTATGGAAGAGGAGTGCCTTAGTGAATCTGACTTAGAGCGAGCTGCAGAAAGTTTGCAAAAGTTAGAGGAACAAGTTTTAAATTTATGTCAGATTTTTGAGATTGATCCAGCAGACTTAAATATCCATTTAGGAGAACTTGGTAGTCTTTTACCTGCTGCTGGATCTTATTATCCCGGTGAAACCGGAAATACTCCATCTGTATTAGAACTTTTAGACCGTCTATTGAACACCGGAGTTGTGGTGGATGGAGAACTAGATTTAGGCGTTGCTCAACTCAATTTAATTCACGCTAAATTGCGGTTAGTTTTAACCTCAAAACCTTTAAATACAAAGTAATTTTGTTATGGATGCTGGTCTTTATTTGTACGGTATTTTTTCCGATCCGATTCCCTCAACAGATAGCCTGAAAGGATTGGATTCCCAACCTGTTTATAGCCAAGTAGTTGAAGGTTTTACCTTTTTATACTCAGATGCTAAACAAGAAAAATATTTAGCTTCGCGGCGGAATTTAATCAGCCATGAAAAAGTTTTAGAACAAGCAATGCAGGAAGGCTTTCGGACATTGTTACCTCTGCGGTTTGGATTAGTTGTGAAAAATTGGGAAACAGTGATTTCACAACTAATCCAACCATGTGAGCGACAGCTGCGAGATCTGTTTCAAAAATTGGCGGGTAAACGAGAAGTCAGCGTCAAAATTTTGTGGGATACCAAGGCGGAATTACAAGCAATGATGCAGTCTAATCCCGACTTGAAGCAAAAGCGCGACCAGATGGAAGGCAAAAATTTGAGTATGGAGGAAGTGATTGAAATTGGGCAGTTGATTGAAAGTAATTTACAGCAACGCAAAGAAGCTGTAATTAAAACTTTCTTTGATGAACTCAAACCCTTGGCAGAAGAAGTTGTAGAAAGCGAACCGATGATGGAAGAAATGATCTACAACGCTGCTTTTCTCATTCCTTGGGATCAGGAAGCTTTATTTAGCCAACGTGTAGAAGCTATAGACAAAAAATTTGGCGATCGCTTACGTATTCGCTACAACAATTTTACTGCACCTTATACATTTGCTCAGATTTCCTAATCGGAGGTGATGATTATGCTTGGCAAGATTTTACTATTTCCAGTTATGGGGCCAATTAGTGGGTTGATGTGGATTGGAGAACAAATTCAAGAGCGTACTGATACAGAATTTGACGCGCAAGAGAATTTGCATAAACAATTACTCAGTCTGCAACTTTCTTTTGATATTGGCGAAATTTCTGAAGAGGACTTTGAGGAGCAAGAAGAAGAACTACTGCTGAAAATCCAAGCTTTGGAAGAAGAAAAAGCTCGTTTAGAAGCTGAATCTGCAGAAGATGAAGAGGATGAATTAGAGCCAACTTACTTCATAGCTGAAGTTGAGGAAGATAAAGTACTTGCAGAGGCATTTCGAGGCGCTAAAAAATATGAAGATAATGAAAATCTAGTCTTATCGCCCTAACATTATCAGCCAATTAATTTTATAGATAATTAAATTAAAAACCCGCATTTGCGGGTTAATAATTTAATGTTACTTGTTCTAATAGTAGCTAATTACTGAAAAATTTGAAACTTAATATTCAATTTCAAAAGCTTGGTAATTGTTAGCTTCAAAAAAGATATTAGGACGCTTAGGTAAATTAGGATGTCTATGGTCGGATTGGCGTAATTTATTAATATTTTGTTCGGTGTCGGCTATCTGGTCTTTTAGGGAATTCAAACGCTGTTTTAAAATAACTGTCCGCTGTTCTATAAAATGTAACTCCTGCTTAATTCTTTGCTGTTCTGTTACAAGTTTATAGAGTTCTAACTGGCTAGAAGCTTCCGATTTACTACGAGGCATAGTAGTTACTTTAGGTCTAATTGTGCCGCGATTACGAAGATTTTTCATTTAATTTTCCTGAACAATTGATTGTATTATAACCAAGAAAATCGGATTGTAAAGGATAAAAATATATTTAATATTTTTTAAACTTTGTGTCAGTATGGATGCACTAAAAACAAACACAATTCTCACTCATTTTGATTTGGTTGCCAGAATGGAATCATTAAATCTCTACACTTATGCTTTTTTTAATACTCCTGATATTCCCTTAAATTTACCAGAGGGCAATACTAGTCAGTTATTCTTAATTCATGGTTCTGGGATTTCTGCCGTTGTCGAGCCAGGAATATCTTTAGAATCAGTGCAAAATAATGATGAACAAGTTATCAAAATGGTTTTAGCTCACGATCGCATTATTCGTGAACTATTTCAACAAACCACAATTTTACCTTTGCGTTTTGGTACTTCTTTTGCTTCTCCAGCCACATTACTCAAGCATATAGAATCTCACGGTGCAGAGTATCGTGAGAAATTAGATTATATTCAAGGAAAAACTGAATATAATTTAAAACTCCTACCTCGGATTTTTCAAGAACCTGTAAAATCCCCTGTAGGTGGAGGTAGAGATTATTTCTTAGCCAAAAAACAGCATTTTGAAAATCAAAAAGCTTACATGATTGCCCAGGCTGAAGAAAAATCCAGTCTGGTTAATCTCATCACCGACATTTATCAATCTGCCGTGATTGTTCAAGATAAAGGCGAAGAAATTCGGGTTTACTTTTTAGTTAACCATCAAGACAAACTTTTATTTTTAGAGCAGTTTTTAACTTGGCAAGAAGCTTGCCCCCGTTGGGATTTCTGCTTAGGAGAAGGATTACCTCCTTATCACTTTGTTTGACTATTATTTACCAGCTTTGCTATAAATTTCTAGGTTTATGATGAACCACTACGACTTACTTAATTTAGTCATGTTTAGCGGCAAAGGTGGGGTTGGTAAAACCACCATCTCTTGCAGTTTTGCACGTTATTGGGCTAAGAAATTTCCTCAAGAAAGAATTTTGTTACTTTCTACAGATCCAGCACATTCTTTAGGCGATGTCTTACTTGCAGAAGTGAACGACACAGCTTTACCCTTAGCCGATTTGCCTAATTTGAGCGTGCAAGCATTAGATGCCCAAAAGCTGCTGTTAGAATTTAAAGCAAAGTATAGCCGTTTTTTAGAATTACTAGTTGAACGAGGCAGTTTAGCAGATGGCGAAGACCTAGCACCAGTTTGGGATTTAAATTGGCCGGGTTTAAACGAACTTATGGGTTTGCTAGAAATTCAACGTCTGCTTTCAGAAAAGCAGGTGGATCGGGTAGTTCTCGATATGGCTCCTTCTGGGCATACATTAAATTTATTACGATTAAAAGATTTTTTAGATGTTATTTTAAATTCTTTTGAATTATTCCAAGAAAAACATCGAGTGATTACCAAAAGTTTCACGGGTAATTACACAGAAGATGATGTTGATCGCTTCTTGATTGACATGAAATTTCAATTAGCAGAAGGCAGACGCTTACTGCAAGATGAGAAATTTACTGGCTGTTTAGTAGTAGCAGTTTCAGAACCGATGTGTTTGTTAGAAACTGAGCGCTTTTTAGCTAGTTTAAAAGATTTAGAAGTTCCCTATGCCGGATTATTTGTCAATCGCTGTTTGACAGATAATGAACTAGAAACAGACCGTTATGCTGAACAGCAAAATTTACTCAACAAATACTTACAGATAGCACCTGAAAAACCTGTATTCATCGTACCTCAACAACAAGCGCCTCCCTTAGGTAGCAAGTTGTTAGATAGTTTAGCTGCCCAAATTCAAACAATTGATCATGTTGAGATTGCACCACCACCAATAATTCAATGGCCAAATAAAATCTTGCCTAGTTTTGGTGATTTTTTAGCTCAAGGATGTCAATTAATTATTGTGGGTGGTAAAGGAGGTGTAGGTAAAACCACAGTAGCAGCCGCTATAGGTTGGGCTTGCGCCCAGCATTATCCCCATAAAAAAATTCGAGTAATTTCCATAGATCCGGCTCATTCTTTAGGAGATGCTTTTGGGCAAACTTTGGGACATGAGCCTGTAATGCTAACTGCGAATTTGAGCGGACAGGAAGTTGATGAAACTAAAGTAATCGACAAATTCCGTTCAGATTATCTGTGGGAATTAGCAGATATGATTAGTGGGGAAGGCTCGCAAACAGATTCCACAGTGAATGTTGCTTACTTACCAGAAGCTTGGCGGCAAATTATGTCTCAAGCTTTACCTGGTATTGATGAGATATTATCTCTGGTCACTGTGATGGATCTATTAGATAGTAACCAAGCAGATTTAATTATTTTAGATACAGCACCTACAGGCCATCTCCTGCGCTTTTTGGAAATGCCATCGGCTTTAGGAGATTGGTTAACCTGGATATTTAAGCTGTGGATGAAATATCAAAATGTTTTGGGTCATGTAGATGTAATTGGGCGGTTACGGGGTTTACGGCAACAAGTTGTACAGGCACAAAAGAAGTTAAAAAATCCCCGAGATACGCAATTTATTGGTGTAATTCAGGCAGAAGCGGCAATTATTGCTGAACATATTAGATTAACAGAATCTTTGAAAAAGATGGGAGTTAATCAACCTTATGTGGTGCAAAATCGCTACAGTTCACAAGCGGAAATTGATAGCAGTTTGTTTCCCGAACAGACAATTATCCGCTTACCGAATTTACCACGTTCTGTAGAGCCGGTGGTGAGAGTTCAATGTGCAGCACATCTGTTATTTGAATTTGAAGAATTAATTGCCAATAACAGCTAAATGCCAGAAAAAATTGGGATTTTTTAAGTCAACTATCTGAGGTATTTTATGAGTGAGTTATTTAAGGGATTTGAACAATTCTTAGAGTTAGTAAAAACTCTAGAAGAAAAAGTAGAAAAGGGCGAGATTAAAACAGATGTGCAAATTAATTCCCGTCCGATGAGTAGTATTCCTCGTTATGGGAATGTGCCACGTCCTAATAATATGGCGAATGATGTTGGTACTAGTCGCTTCCGCACTCAACCATCGGCTAATTCCGGTGGTGGTGGTGGTAATGGCAGTGGCGGTAATGGGGGAAATTCTGAATCTGTGATTCCACCTGATGCACCTTCGGGTTATAGCCTCAAAGATGTGGGTGGATTGAGTGAAGTTCTCAAAGAACTGAAGGAACTGATTGCCATCCCCTTAAAACGTCCCGATCTATTAGCAAAGCTGGGTCTAGAACCTACACGTGGCGTATTATTAGTTGGGCCGCCAGGGACAGGTAAAACTCTCACCGCCCGCGCTTTAGCTGAAGAACTCGGCGTTAACTATATCGCCCTCGTTGGGCCAGAAGTCATCAGTAAATATTACGGTGAAGCCGAGCAAAGACTGCGGGGAATTTTTGAGAAAGCTGCTAAAAATGCTCCCTGTATTATCTTTATTGATGAAATTGATAGTTTGGCTCCAGACCGCAGCGCTGTAGAAGGGGAAGTAGAAAAACGCCTGGTAGCGCAACTATTGAGTTTGATGGATGGTTTCTCTCAAAGCCAAGGTGTAATTGTCCTAGCGGCGACAAATCGCCCCGACCATCTTGACCCGGCTTTGCGCCGCCCTGGAAGATTTGACCGGGAAGTTCAGTTTCGTATTCCCGACTGCAACGGGCGTAAAGAGATTTTACAAATTCTCACCCGCGCAATGCCTTTAGATGGGACAGTTGACCTGGATTTCATTGCTGAAAGAGCAGTAGGATTTGTGGGGGCTGATTTGAAAGCTGTTTGTCAAAAAGCTGCTTACACTGCATTACGTCGTCACGTTCCTTCGATTGAGGAAAAAGTTCCAGAAAATATGACTGTTAACCAGTCAGACTTTTTACAAGCCCTGAAGGAAATCAAACCTGCGGTACTGCGAAGTGTAGAAGTTGAAGTTCCTCATATAGCTTGGGAAGATATCGGTGGTTTGGAATCAATTAAACAAACCCTGCGCGAATCTGTGGAAGGGGCGTTACTGTACCCAGAACTGTATCTGCAAACCAAAGCCCTAGCACCCAAAGGCATATTACTGTGGGGGCCTCCGGGAACTGGTAAAACCTTATTAGCCAAAGCTGTAGCTTCCCAAGCCAGAGCCAACTTTATTGGTGTCAACGGCCCAGAATTACTCAGCCGTTGGGTGGGAGCCAGCGAACAAGCAGTAAGGGAACTATTTGCCAAAGCCAGACAAGCCGATCCCTGCGTAGTATTTATTGATGAAATTGATACCTTAGCCCCAGCTAGAGGCAGTTACAATGGTGATTCTGGAGTAAGCGATCGCGTAGTTGGTCAATTACTCACTGAATTAGATGGTTTACAAGTAGGAACTACCATCTTAGTAATTGGTGCCACCAATAGACCTGATGCGCTAGATCCAGCTTTATTACGTGCTGGACGCTTAGATTTACAAATGAAAGTAGATCTACCAGATCTCAGCAGTCGCCTGTCAATTTTGAAAGTTCATAGCCAAGGCCGACCTCTGCAAGATGTGGATTTGGAATATTGGGCAGAGATGACCAAAGGCTGGAATGGTGCAGATTTGACATTGCTGTGTAATCAAGCGGCTGTGGAAGCAATTCGCCGTTTCCGTTCCCAAGGGCAGACAGCACCTGCTGATATCAGAATCACTACTGATGATTTTAATTATGCTTATCAGGTGTTGACTGAGCAGCGGCCTGGATAGGGTTGGGGAATGGGGAATGGGGAATGGGGAAGGGTTGAAAAATTGTTTCCCTTTTCCCCTTAACCTTTTCCCTTTTTCCCTATCAAAGGGAGAAACTCATTATTCTACAAACAAGATTTTTGATTAACCAGAAGACTCGCTTTTTCGGAAAAGTTCTGATTTTCTCTGTATTTATATTTAGTGAACTTGGCTTGCGGGTTCGATTTTATTCTTTGGTTATTGAATATCTTGTGGGGAATTTATGAGTTTAATCAAAAAGCTAACGGTGGGATTTTTAACTGTTGGCGCATTAATGAATACAGTATTGCCTGCAATGGCTCGTCCGGCAACCTTGACGACTGACAGCAATTTGCGAACTAGTGCATCTTTAACAGCTTCTGTAGAGGAAGTCTTACCATTGGGCAGTAATGTAGAGGTTTTAAACATTACCTATGGCGATGATGGCGATTATTGGTACTATGTGCAGCCAACAGTGGAAGGAACAGCAAACGGTTGGATACGAGGAGATTTAGTTAAGTTTCAGGCAAGCAAGAAGCGTTATGCAACTATAGTTGGGGAGCGTGGATATAAAATTAACGTGCGTTCCTCTCATAGCTTAAACAGCAAAGTGCTGCACACTGCCCTGTCAGGTGATTTGGTGACAGTTGAAGATTCCTACCAAAATGCAGGTGAATATCGTTGGTATCGTGTCAAGTTCCCAAATAATGCGAGTGGTTGGGTAAGAGAAGACTTGCTATCGATATGGCCCCAAGGATGCATTATTACTTGTCCTGCACATTAGGCGATCGCATCACATCACCAACCCACAACCAGCAACACTCACAACTCAACAGATTCAACACCCAAAACCTATATTCTGTAGAAGTTTCTTAATTTTGAATTTTGAATTTTGAATTTTGAATTGGTACAGTCCCCTTTTTAAGTTTTACGAAATGGCAATGACGAATCCTGAATATATGAGTATTGATCGATCAATTACTACTCCTTTACTAAGGAGATACTATGTCATTGCAATCAGGATTAGATGCCTTTAACCAAGGACGTTATTCCGAAGCTGTTGAAATCTTAGAACAAGTCAGCCGGAATGCTGTAGACCAAAATTCTTCAGATTATCTTTCAGCACAGATGTGGCTGATGAAAGCCTATCAAGGCACAGGACAGATTGAAAAAGCATCAATCCTGTGTCAACGGCTAATGATGAGTGATAATCCTCAGGTGCGGAGTTGGGCTGAACAAGCGCGTCAAACTCTCCCGCAAGCACCAGTTACACAACCCAGAACTGCACCACCAGCCGGACGTGCGGCGGCGGCTGGTGTGAAATTAGCAATGGGTGGTGTGGGTGGAAGTCTAGCTTTAGCTTCTGGTGTCACCATCACCTTGTTGTTTGGGATGGTGTTAGCTTTAGGCTTGAGCTTAGTATTTATTTTAGGTAGCGATAATCCAGTACAAGGATTAGCGATCGCTATTACCATCACTTTAGTTTTTAATCTGGCTGCTTTTTTCCTGTCGCCTTATTTGATGGACTTAACCCAAAGTTGGCTTTACCAAACTCGCTGGGTAGAGTTGGCGGAAGTAGAAAGTCTCAGTCCAGAAACAGCGAGAGTGATTCAGCAAGTCTGTCAACAGAAGAACCTCAAAACTCCACGACTGGGTATTATCAACGACCAAAACCCTACGGCTTTTACTTATGGCTCATTGCCTAACAGCGCCCGGTTAGTCGTCAGTCAGGGGCTGTTCACATATTTAGATGATGATGAAGTTGCTACTGTTTACGCCCATGAATTAGGGCATATTGTTCACTGGGACTTTGCAGTGATGACAGTAGCTTCTACCTTAGTGCAAATTTGCTACTTAATTTACAGCACAGCCAGTAGGTTTGGTCGTGGCGGCGGCGATAGTAAAATCAAAGACGCGATGCAGACTGCTGCCCTTGTTGCCTATATTTTCTATATTGTTGGTACTTACTTGCTACTCTATCTCTCCCGTACCAGAGAATACTTTGCTGACCACTTTGCAGCGGAAACCACGGGTAACCCCAATGGATTATCTCGTGCTTTGGTCAAAATTGCTTACGGGATACTAGAAGAAGGTCAAAGGACAAAAGAACCAAGTCGTTTGATTGAAGGAACCCGCGCCTTGGGTATTTATGACCCCAAAGCCGCCGCTTCCACAGGAACCGCCTACCGCATTGCTTCTGATCCACAAAAAATTGGTCGCGTCTTTTTGTGGGATATGTTTAACCCCTGGGGTTGGTGGATGGAGTTAAATTCTACTCACCCGCTAACTGGTAAACGAGTCCGCGCCCTGAGTACCTATGCAGAACAGTTGGGTTTACCCACTGAGTTTGATATGGGGCGAGTTATTGGGGAAGGTAAGAGTCTTAATAGAAGTAGGCTTTACGGTAATTTCTTCTTAGATGTGGTGCTGTATGGTGCGGAAACTATCGGCTTTTTAGCTGGCTTAGTTTTAGGCGTGATAGTGTTGTCTAGTTCTTCCCATTCTGGTTTGATATTTGGCGCACCACTCATCGGCTTAGGCGTAGGAATTTTGATCAAAGCCTTGGTGATGTTCCCCGACTACAAACAAGCAGCAGATACCGATATTCTGACTCTCATGTCAGACCCCTACGCCAGTCCTTTGCGCGGACAACCTGCAAAACTAGAAGGACAACTGATTGGGCGTGGTGACGCAGGTTATAAATTTGGTTCTGATTTAAAAATTCAAGACCGTAGTGGAATGTTATATCTGCACTACGCCTCACGCTTCGGCCCTATTGGTAATTTCTTGTTTGGGATGAAGCGAGTTCAAAGCTTACTAGGCGAACAAGTTGAGGCTGTGGGTTGGTTCCGTCGCGGCGTTGCGCCTTGGATGGATTTAATTCAGCTTCAAAGTGAGAATGGCACGGTTGTTAATAGTTACCATCGTTTCTGGTCATTTATACTAGGTGGCGGGGTAATTATTTTGGGAGTAGTCTTGACGATATTTGTGAGCAACAGTTAGCCTGTTCGCAGAGCATTTCTAATTATCCAAGCTGTAATTTGCCAAGGAGGTGGTTGTTTACCACCTCCGTTTTTTTGTCATTCAAAAGGATTTGGTGCAGTGGTAGCAAGGTGGGAAAGGTTTCATTTTAAACCGAGTCTGAGCCAAAACGAGCTAGAAGCAATACAAGCAATATTGTTTCTACTGTTGATGTTGTGTTAGCGCAATTTCCATATCTCTAAATTAAGCATGAAATGTATAATTATCTAGTTATTCGTGTATTTACTGGTTAAAACTATATAAATGCTTACCCTTACACCAGAGGAAATTAGTCAGTTTCGCACTCAGTTGGCAGATAGCCCAGAGGCTTTAGCCGCTTTAGATGCTATAGAAGAGTGCGAGGGAAATCTGGAAGCAGCTACACAGTTAATTGCTGTGGAGACAACCGATGCAGAAGTTAGTTTGAGAGGAGATTCAAATTTTTTAGAGAAATTAGCCGAAAAACTCAGCAATATCATTTGTCAGGAAGAATTTGACGAGTTGATGACAGGAGTATTGACAACTGCGATCGCCAGCCTCGCAACCAGTGGTAATATTCCCGTAGCTTTAGCAACTTCAGTGGTAATTTATGTTGCCAAAATTGGGAAGAAGCAGTTTTGTGAAACTGCTAAACCTGAACCTTAAAGCCCTGTAGCTGTAAATCCTGCCCAGTAAAATGGGGCTGCAAAAGGGTTAGGTTTACGCTTGCGGGTATTGTCTAATATCGCCCTTGCAAATCGACGCTTTCCTTGGGGTAGTTGAGCAAAAATTTCTTCAATTTGTGGATGATATTTAACTAACAGTGCTTCAAATTCTTCTGTGGTTAAATTGCGTAACCACTGCTGTGCTTGATTGAGTGCTAAGGAAACACTATTTATTGTTTGCAGGGTTTCATAAAATTTTATCATCAAAAATGCTGTAGATAAATCGCTAACAGTCCACAAACTACTAACTACAGCTTTACTCCCAGCTAACAGAAAACCGCTAGGTAAACCAATATATTCGTCACTGGTATTTTGAAAATCAATCAATCCAGTTTCGCAAGCGGAAAGGGTGACGAGGCGACATTTTTCTAATTTGAGACTGAAGATTTTATCTAGAGTAAGACATTTGTCTAAATCGTGGGTTTCCCCTGCCCGTAAATTCAGATAACGTTCTGTATTTGTTTGTGGAACTGTTTCAGCTACGGGTGCATTTGCCAAAATTAGGGCTGATTGACTGGGATTTATGAAGTTAAAATATCCGTGACAGCTAAAGTGGGCGCAGTGATAAGTATTTAAGTCAGAATTATTAATTGCTGTCAGTGTTGCTGCTGTTTTTTTCAGGATGTTAGAAGTATTAAAGTAGCGTTGAATAACTTGTACTTCTAAATCTGTGTAATTCAGATCTTCTGTGGGGTTTTGAATTGCAAATAGAGATTGAAAATTAGGACGTTTGCGCTGTTGTACCTGTTGCAGTAGTTGACAACTGGGTGCATAGCTGACACCACCAGCAAATAAATCTAGAAGACAAGACGAATTTTCAGAGTTTTGATTTACTGGGAGTGCATGAAGAGGAAATAAATGTAGGAATTGATGGGGAATTAAAATAAGTTGATTGCAGTGCTTTGATAGCTGATTTATGATGGCAATTATTTCATCAATGTGCAGAATTGCGGCTAATTGCTTTAGTTCCGACTCTAAGCTATTACGCCATTGGTCTTTTTGATTAGAGTAATTTTCTAAATATTGATTTTTCCAAATATACAAAGCTTCTCTATCTTCTGGTTGAGATTGCCAAACTGTTACTTCTCCTGTTTTGGTGACAATAAACGCCAGGATTTTATCACTCAGAATATACCACTCAATGACGACTGTATTCTCATTCAACGTAGCTTGGAATGAATTAAAATCAAACCCATAAGCAACGGGTAAATAGCGGTTTTGTAATTCGTTACGCTGTCGTCGTAATTCTTGGAGATGTTTTGCTAAGTCTTGGGGATTCTCAGCTTTAGCATTTTGGATTTGATATTGTCCTACGGCTATTTCATCTCTGTAAGTTTCTAGCTGAGTCACAACATCTGCGGAGAAGATGGTTTTAGCGTCACGTTCCAGGATTTGCTCAACTAAATTGCGGGTTTTACTGCGTTCAGCATATTCTATTGCTTCGGTAGTCTTATTTAATTGGCAGCAAACTTCTACCATTCTTCTATAAAGTTGATTCCATTCTTCTGCTTGTTTACGCTTGGATTCTTCACCAGAAATAATTTCACCCCGCAAAGCTTCCACTGTTTCTATTGCCACAACAAAAGTATTGTAAGCTGAGTCAAATTGTTTGTTTTCTTGGTATAAGCTACCGAGATTGAATAAAGTTTCTGGAGGGGTTTCTGGATTGTTTTGGGGAAAGGCGCTGCGGGTTATAACTTCTAGAGCAGTAGAATAAGCCGCGATCGCCAATTCAATATTCTCGGCTCTCTCTCCTAATATTCTGTTACGGTAAGCATTTCCCAGATTGTTTTGCATCGTTACCCAATCATGAGGAAAGTCGCTGTAAGTACAAACTTCTAGTGCGGCAGTATAAGCTGCGATCGCCCTTTCTATATTTTCTGCTTTATTGTTTAGTATTCTTTCTTTGTAAGCATTCCCCAGATTATTTTGCGCTTTTGCCCAATCATAAGGAAAGACACTGCTGGTGTAAACTGACAGTGCCGCAGAAAAAGCAGCGATTGCCTGTTCTACATTCTCTGTTCTTTCACCTAATATTCTATAAAGGTAAGCATTTCCCAGATTATTTTGCGTCATTGCCCATTTGTTGGGAAAGGCGCTACGGGTATATACTTTTAATGCAGCACTATAAGCTGCGATTGCCTGCTCTATATTCTCTGCTTTATTACCTAGCATTCTGGAAAAGTAAACAATCCCCAGATTATTTTGCGTCATTGCCCATTGTTGGGGAAAAGCAGTGTGAGTATAAACTTCCAGCGCCGCAGTGAAAGCAATAATCGCTCGCTCTAAATTATCAGTTCTATCGCCTAATATTTTTTCAAGATAAACATTGCCTAAATGATATTGTGTCATTGCCCATTCTTGAGGAAAGGCAGTGTGGGTATAAACTTCTAGCGCCACACATAAAGCAGCTACCGCCAATTCAATATTCTTGGCTCGTTCTCCTAATATTCTGTTGCTGTAAGCAATCGCCAGATTATTTTGTGTCATTGCCCACTCTTGCGGAAAGGCACTGCGCGTGTAAACTTCCAGTGTGGCAGAATAAGCAGTGACCGCTCGTTCTAAGTTCTTTGCTTTATTACCCAATATTCTCTGACTATAAGCACCCCCCAGATTATTGTGTGTTGCTGCCCACTTTTGGGGAAAGTTACTGCGAGTGTAAACAGTTAGGGCAATTATTTCGTAGCCAGCGATCGCAATTTCGATGTTGTTGGCTTTGTTACCCAAGGGGAACTGCTGAATAAGATTACTAAAATTACCAATCACTCGTGCGATGGATGTTGCTGTATCTGCTTCCGCTTTTACTAGGGTATTTGTTGCCCAATGGCGCAATAATTTAGCAAAAATATCATTGAGTTTATCTGTATTTGCTGCCAGCAATGGGTAAATTACTTCTGCATCGCCGTTGCTTTCTGCTGTTGCTCGTAGTATTTCTCGTAAAAATTGTCCGTAAGAGACCATTTATAAAGTAAATCTTAAGTAGGGTGTGTTACGGCTATGAAAGGATTTGGGACAAAGAAACAATGAAATTTAGCCGTAACGCACCGCCGCGTGGGTGGTGCGTTAGGCGCGAGGATAGTTATTTCGTGGCAAATCATATCGAAAATATGCGCCTAACACACCCTACAGTAATTTCATTTTTACTTTATAAATAACCTTTAAGTTTCTATATCTTCTTGCGCTGCTCTTAACCTTACATACATCATTTTTCTATAGGGGTCAACATTGTTAATGTAAGGCGGTACATTGTTAATGTAGGGCGATACATTGTTAATGCAGGGCGATACATTGTTAATGTAAGGCGATACATTGTTAATGCAGGGCGATACATTGTTAATGCAGGGCGATACATTGTTAATGTAGTAAATTACATTTAAAGTAGAGCTATTGCAATTACAAATCGCGACTGTAACAGAGCGATGCTTGCGTCTGGCTACGCCTACGCAAATGATATTATGGCTATGTCTACTGCGATCGCTAATCTGTCACCGACGACAAATAATATGTCACGTACAAATAAAAACCGTGGAGACTTATCAAAGTCCACGGCTTTTTGGTGTGGTGTGAGGAGACTTAACTAATGCCATCATAAACCGATTTCAGCCTTAGCGATCCAGGGGAAAGGGTTTTTTTCACAAAATTGTCATTTGATGACATTTGGATGCGATCGCACTCAATTTTAAACTAAAGCACCGCCGCAACTCGAACCACACCCAGCGGTACAGCCATAGCAATAGGCGGCTGTTTGGATTTCATTTATTAAATCTAAACTACCAGCCTCTAGCAATTTACCTATTGTTAAGGCTTCACCATGAGGAGTTTTTGCTGGTAAATTCATCATTTGATTAAAGTCGCAATCGTAAACGTTGCCAAGGTAATCAATTGATAATTCATCACGACACATTAAATGTTCAACTGTAGTGGCATTAAAATTTGATTCTAGAAATTGTAGATAGCTGCTATAAAGTTTTTTACGCTCTAAATGCATTTTAGTTCTACCAACTGGCAGATTGGTAATAGTGAAGAGGTTGTTAAAGAGAATATCAAAATTTTCTTGTAAAAAAATCTTGTAATCTTTTTCTAGCTTTGTTTGTTCCGGTGCTAAAGAAAATTTCTCGCCTGTAGGTAACTGCGGATTATAGACTAAATCCAAAATTAAATCTTGGTTTTTGCCATAGCCGACTTCATTAAGCAACTGCAAAGCTTTAATTGAGCTATCAAAAACACCACTACCGCGCATTTTATCAACATTATCTGCAAGGTAACATGGCAGAGAAGCAACTACTCTCACTTGATGTTTAGCAAAGTATTCTGGTAAATCACCAAACCCATCTACAAAATAAATAGTTAAGTTAGAACGAACAATTACCTGTTTTCCTGCTTGTCTTGCAGCTTCCACCAATGGCTTAAAACCATAATTCATTTCTGGTGCGCCGCCAGTTAAATCGACAATTTTAATTTCAGGGAATTTATCAATTAACTCAATTAGCTGTTCACAGATTTCTTTTGATAGTTCTTCTGTGCGTTTTGGCCCAGCTTCAACGTGACAGTGTGTACAGGCGAGGTTGCATCGTTTACCGAGATTGATTTGTAAGACTGATATAGTCTTTTTTGTTAAAGGTTGACTGAGTTTTTGTTTAAATGGTGTTAATTTGACATCTACTGAATTTATTGTTTGAGTTTGCATTGTTTAGTTTTCCTAAAAACTGATAATTAGGGCGGGCAAGATGCCCACCCCACAAGATTTTTATTGTGTACGCAGGTAGGGGCATGGCACTGCCTATATGTGTCAAATTAAGCTAAAAGCTATATAGGGCGGGCGTTGTACAAATACCTCGCGCCCTCATCCCCTAACCCCTTCTCCCTCAGGGAGAAGGGGAATTGAATCTCTTGCTCCCCTCTCCCTGAGGGAGAGGGGCTGGGGGTGAGGGCAAAACCTGGCAACTAAGCGGGTTTCACGTTAAGTTGACACCAATGCCATGCCCTTACAATTATCTGTACCTCAACTTACAATCTGCTGTATCTATATTCAAACCTTAACAGCAACCACCGCCGTCATAGTGCCAAGTAGAGTCAGTCACAATAATTTCTGTTGGCTTTAACGCTGCTAGTTTGGCAGCAGTTTTATCACACACGGCTGCGGGAATACCACGTTGTAATAAATGTCCGGCGGAGTCATCAAAGAAGGGTTCTGCACCAGCATAAATTGCGGTTTTTCCTGTAAAAATACAGGCTCCATCTTCGGGAATGGCAACTTTAAAAGATACAGAATCGAGACTTTCTAAGAGTAAATTTTCTTCTAAGTTATAAGTTAGCGAATCTAAGAGGCGATAAGGACGACGGGCGCGAATTTCTACTTGACCAAAGCCAGCATTAATAATTAGTTGAGTATACTCTTCATAGGTGAGTGCGCCGGATAAGCACATGGCGCGTAGTCGTTCATCTTGTTGCAAATGTGCAGGTATGGGAGAAGTAGCAATGGGATCGCTCATTTGCAAGCGTCCGCCTGGTTTTAAAACCCGAAAAGCTTCTTTTAACGCCCGGGTTAAATCTTCTGGTTCAAATATATTAAACAGACAGTTTTGTGCTACTACATCTACAGAAGCATCGGCAACTGGTAAGTTAAAGGCATCACCTTCACGGATTTCTACAAAGCTGGTATCAAACCAAGGATTTTCTTGAGCCGCAGTTTCTAAGTTGCGTGTAGCGGCTTCGCGCATAGCTGCAACGGGTTCAACCGCAATTACTGCACCCGCACGACGAGAAAAATAAGCGAATTGTAAAGCTTCTAAGCCACCACCAACGCCAACATACAGTACGGTAGGTTGATTAGCGAGTTCCGTAGGATGAACAGTAGTACCACAACCATAGTTCATTTCCTGCATTGGCAGAGGAATTTTCAGTCCTGGTAGTTGCAGGGGTGTACTTTGCACACAACAAAGTCCAACTTGTGGTGTTTCTGCAACTTCGCGGTAGAATTGCGCCGCTGTTTCTAAATAGGTCATTGCGAACTCAATATTGTAGGCTGTTCTGTAGAGTCAACTTTCTGCATCGTAATACAAGTGACTCAGAATTGCATGAGTTTTAGGTGAGAAAACGAGAAACCCTAAACTCCTTTATTTTCTGGGGGTTTAGGGTTTCAGGGTTCGTTGGATTTTAATCATGTAATACGTAGCCGATACCATGCACAGTTTGTAGAACCCGCTTTTCGTTATTGGCTTCTAGCTTCAGGCGTAAATAGCGAATATAAAGTTCAATGATATTGGCATCACCACTAAAATATTTGCCCCAAACATCTTCAATAATGCGATCGCGTGTAATAATCTGTCGGGGATGGATGAGTAAATATTCTAGTAAATTAAATTCTGGATCGGTTAAATCCAGCAAACGTTGACCGCGATAAACTTCCCGCGTGCGGCGATTTAAACTGATGTCTTCAAATTTTAAGATTTCTGTGACTTCTGGCTTCTTGATTTTGCACAGTTGTGTATTAACTTTAAATAATAATTCTTCGCGGCTAAATGGCTTAACTACATAATCATTTGCGCCAGCATCTAAAACTTCTATGCGATCGCTTGCTTCATCTTGAGGAGTTAATACAATTATCGGTACTTGCTCATCAGTACTTCGCAACCGACGGCAAATTTCCCACCCCGATACACCTGGTAAAATTAAGTCTAAAATTACTAAATCTAGATGCAACTTTTGTAATGCGGTAATTGCAGTTAAGCCATCGTAAGCAATACTCACTTGATAGCCTTCATAATTTAGTTCTAATTCGATAAATCGAGCTAGTTTGACTTCATCTTCGACCAGTAAGATGTGCCTCATAGAGGATATTAATAATTTCAGCAGGATATAGTTAGCAGAGATACAGATTGGAGAAATTTTAATAGGTATTAACTACTAAATAGTTAGCCATCTAATCAGTACTACGTCAGCTTAGTATAGTTCTGATTACGTAACAACCGTAAATCTGCGGTTAGCTATGACTGCTTGATTACCAGAACATCAATATTTAGCAGTAAGCAGCTACATCTTCTTTACATTCATCAGCAAGGTAACACAAAGCTTTAAACCGTAATGTCACGACTTGCTCATAAAGTGGATTTAACTTACACATTGGTGGGATGTGAAATAGTTTGCGACCAAATAGTTTAATATCTCTCTCAAAAGGACATTGGCTAGGAATGGCTTTGCACAAGAAATGAGCTAGTTCACGGTTATGAATTTCTACGCCTTCTAACCATTGGCGAATTGGGTAGAGTAGGTCACGATTTAGCAAAATTTGTGTAAAGGATGTCATAATATTTATCCTGATAATTTAGATGTACTGGTTTAGGCTTTTATGCCTATTAATTGATACGTTTGGTGATTTAAATTTATGCGCTTACTTAGTAATTATTAAGTTCTCTTGTCAATCAAATTGTTTTTGCTTGACACATCTAGCTACAAATTGAATGTGTAGCAGTCCGGAAATTTTTACTTGACATTTATACATGACTTAGCTTGGTATCTTCCACGAATAAATTCGGCGGCTTGTAACCAAATTGCAATCGGGCAGAGGTCTCTAAGCTGTTAAGCATATAAGAAAGCACATTGAGACTGCAGGGGGGCAGGGAGCAGGGGGTAAGGGAGAGGGTTTACAGTTTCTATAACCACAAAAATAGTGCAATTTAAATGACAATTAGGAGAAATTGAGACAGAGTTTTTACTCCGCCCCAACCATGCGTCCTGGAAGGACGGGGCTTGTACCCATGTTCCGCTCCGCCTCACGTTGGGGGAAAAGGCTTGCTCCCCCTGCTCCCTGCTCCCTGCTCCTTTTCCCCTTGCCTCTTCTGCTCAACTAGGGTAAACGCGTCCTTTCCAAGCACCGCCGCGCCCTTGCCAGTGACGGATGGCGGAATCTATAGTCATCAGAGTATAGAGAAATGCGATCGCAGGTAAACAACAGGCTAACCAAGCTGGACATTTATAAAAGCGGATGGTTGGGTAGTAAGCAAAACTCATCAAGAACCAGGCTGATAAACCAAGAAGTGCGATCGCCCAATTTAGCGTTACTGCTCCTAAGATGGTTGCTAAAGGTGGAATTAAATAAATTAAGGTCATAGCTACTACTGTTCCAGCTAACAGCAGCGGCGAATAATTTAGTTGCGTGTAAGCAGTACGCGCCACCATCTGCCACACTGTATCCAAATCAGGATAGGGACGCAAACTCTCAGTTAAAGCACTCAATCCTAACCAAATCCGTCCTTGTCTCCATTCCTTATTTCCCTTAACAGCTTTTGCTAAAGCGCAATCGTCAATTAAAGCTTGGCGAATTGTAGCGATTCCGCCAATCTTATCTAACGCTGTTTTGCGAATCAAAATCGACCCCCCAGCCGCCGCAGCTGTGGAATTTTTGGGGTTATTCACCCAGCGAAAAGGATAAAGTTTTTGAAAGAAAAACACAAAAGCCGGAATGAGAATTTGTTCCCAAAAGCTTTCACATCTGAGCCGCACCATCACCGAAACTAAATCTAAATCTTCCTGTTCAGCTTTCGCCACTAATCGGCGGAGACTACCCGAATCATGCTCAATATCTGCATCTGTGAGTAAAAAATAGTCTGGTGCAAACTCAGTCGCAATTTGAATCCCTTGTTCGACTGCCCAAAGTTTACCACTCCAACCGGGAGCCAGGGATTTGCCAGAAATAATATGAAATTTATCGGCTTTATTTAAGGCGTAAGCAACCCCTTGGGCAAAGTCGGCTGTGCCATCTGTGCTGCGATCGTCTACTAAAAAAACGTTAAAATCACCTGGGTAGTCTTGAAGTAGCAGCGATCGCAAAGTGATAGGTAGTAAATCTGCTTCGTTACGGGCAGGTATAACTGCACAAATTCTCGGTAAAGATGGCAAAGGGATTTCTTTTGCTTCTAATTGCTGGTCGCAACGCCAAAACTGCCCGCGAAAGATCAGTAATCCTATCCAAATCAATAAAGATAAACCTGTTAACAATAATACAAATGCCGCCATGACCTTTTGCCCCTCCTCAATGTCTCAGACAGAATACTACAGCATATTTCAGGTACATGAAGTATGTGGCGAAAACCCGTAATGGAAGAAGCAGGGGGGCAGAGGGAGACTTGAAAAAGCAAGGGGGCAGGGAGTAGGGAGCAGAGGGAGACTTGAAAAAGCAAGGGGGCAGGGAGCAGGGGAGAAATAATTAATGACAAATACCAATTACCCATTACCCAATGCCCAATGCCCAATGCCCCATGCCCCATGCTGTATGTCTTGGGATTGTGGGAGAATATTTTTCACCGGATTGCAAGACTAAGTCTTTAATTTTGAATTTTGAATTTTGAATTGTTTTGGTGTAGAGGTTCAAGAGTATTTGATGCAAACTCAAGAGAGAGCAACGACCAATCAAGTTGCAGAGGCGATCGCTAAAAGCCAACAATATCTGCTGTCAATTCAAAATCCGGCAGGGTATTGGTGGGCAGAGTTAGAATCGAATGTGACGATTACTGCTGAAGCTGTTCTGCTGCATAAAATTTGGGGAACAGATAGCACCAGACCCTTGCACAAGGTGGAAAATTACCTTCGTTCTCAACAACGAGAACATGGGGGTTGGGAACTTTATTTTGGGGATGGCGGAGAACTGAGTACGACGGTGGAAGCCTACATGGCTTTGAAACTCCTGGGTGTACCAGCTACCGACCCCGCCATGCTCAAGGCGAAAGCTTTTATTCTCCAACGGGGTGGCATCAGTAAAACTCGCATCTTTACTAAACTACACCTAGCCCTAATTGGCTGTTACGACTGGCGCGGTATTCCTTCCCTACCGCCCTGGATTATGCTTTTACCCAATAGCTTCCCGGTCAATATCTACGAAATGTCAAGTTGGGCGAGATCCAGTACTGTACCGTTGTTGATTGTCTGCGATCGCAAACCGATTTTTCAAATTGACCCAGCAATCAGCGTCGATGAACTCTATGTAGAAGGACGCGATCGCGTGCAGTGGGAATTACCTAGAACTGGGGATTGGACTGATATATTCATCACCCTGGATCAAGGATTTAAATTCGCAGAAAGCTTGAATTTGGTTCCTTTTCGCAAAGAAGGCATCAAAGCTGCGGAAAAATGGGTTTTAGAACGCCAAGAAGCTACAGGTGATTGGGGTGGAATTATTCCCGCCATGCTGAACTCACTGTTAGCCTTGCGCTGTTTAGATTACCACCCAGCCGACCCTATTGTGGAACGGGGACTGAAAGCAGTTGATAACTTTGCCATTGAAACCGCAGATAGTTACTGCGTTCAGCCTTGTGTTTCCCCGGTTTGGGATACAGCCTGGGCAATTCGAGCTTTAATAGATTCTGGTTACGCCCCCAATGATGCCGCAATTGTCAAAGCGGGAGAATGGTTAATAGATAAGCAAATTCTTGACTACGGTGATTGGACTATTAAAAACCGTCAAGGTAAACCAGGGGCTTGGGCGTTTGAATTTGACAATCGCTTTTACCCAGATGTCGATGATTCTGCTGTTGTAGTCATGGCGCTACATCAAGCGAAACTACCCAACGAGAAATTAAAACAAGCTGCGATCGCCCGCGCTTTAAATTGGATTGCTTCTATGCAGTGTAAGCCAGGCGGTTGGGCAGCTTTTGATATCGACAACGATCAAGATTGGCTCAACTCCATACCCTATGGCGACTTAAAAGCCATGATTGACCCTAACACTGCTGATGTCACAGCTAGGGTATTAGAAATGCTCGGTGCTTGTAACTTATCAATAAATCAGCACAACTTTGAAAGAGCGATCGCCTATCTTCTACGCGAACAGGAACAAGAAGGCTGTTGGTTTGGTCGTTGGGGAGTAAATTACATATATGGTACAAGTGGCGTTCTCTCAGCCCTAGCTTTAGTTGCACCAAAAACTCAGCAACAAAGCATCGAACGAGGCGCAGCTTGGTTAGTAGGCTGTCAAAACCCTGATGGTGGTTGGGGTGAAACTTGCCGTACCTATAACGACCCCAGCCTCAAAGGACAAGGAAGCAGTACAGCATCCCAAACAGCCTGGGCTTTAATTGGACTCATCGCCGCAGGTGAAGCCACTGGTAAATTTGCTCATAACGCCATTGAGCAAGGGATTAACTACCTGTTAACCACCCAAAAACCAGATGGTACATGGTACGAGTCCTATTTCACAGGAACAGGCTTCCCCTGCCATTTTTACCTCAAATACCACCTCTATCAACAATACTTCCCCTTGATTGCCCTTGGTCGCTATCGGTCGGTGTTAGGGACTGGGTATTAGGGATTGGGGATTAGGGATTGGGGACTGGGGACTGGGGATTGGGAAAAGGCAGGGGGCAGGGAGCAGGGAGCAGGGGGAAAAAGAACAAATTATTCCTATTACCAATTACCCATTCCCCATTACCCATTACCCATTCCCCATTCCCCATGCCCAATAATAAATCCCATATTTACTTCCGGTAAACTGTTACATTTATATATAAAAGAGTTTGTGATTAAATCATCATGAGCAACTCTCCTTCAAAGGAAACTCAACCTAGCTACGTTAAACTCGCCATGCGAAACATGGTGCGGAAAGGCGGTACTTCTCTCAAACATTTTTTCCTGACTACTATAGGGCTATTAGCTGTCTTTGTAGGTCTTGCTTACTTGACTCGCTGAAAATCAACCAAAACCCTGAGTTAGTTGGAGAATTTGTAGCTAGTGCAAGTTGAACTAGATGTACAAGATTATTTTTACGAATCATCCCCAGAAAAAATTGCCAATTTTGGGGCTGATGAATGGATAGCTGATGAAACATGGGAACACTGGTTTGCTTGTTGGTTAGAAATACTGCAATCCGATCTACCGCCTGCACCAGGTTACGAAATCAGTCTGCGATTGACGGATGATGCGGAAATTCAGACCCTAAATGCCCAGTATCGTCAACAATACAAACCAACAGATGTTTTATCTTTTGCGGCTTTAGAGGTAGACATTCCCCAAAATGCGGAAATGTTTGCCTCTATGCCTCTATATTTAGGTGATATTGTAGTATCCGTTGACACAGCCAAGCGCCAAGCTCAACAGCAGGAGCATAGTTTGCAGACTGAATTAGCTTGGTTAGTCGCTCACGGCTTACTGCATTTATTAGGCTGGGATCATCCTGATGAAGAGAGTTTAGTCAGAATGTTAAAACAGCAGGTAATATTGCTGAGAAAAGTAGGTATTGCGATTGACATTGAGTAACTACTATTATTTATCTCAGTTCCCAAAAACTTCTATATAAAATTGGCGAAAATCAAATTACGCCATTAAAATCGGCCCAGATCCAACTTTACTGACTTGATGTGAGGATGCTTCAGCCTATGTCCCAAAAACTTTCGGTTCCCCCAAATTCTAACCGCCTACCAACACTTGCGGCTCCAGAACGGCGGCAATCTTGGCTAGTAGCTACTAATTTATTTATTAGTTTTAAATATGCTTGGGCTGGAATCAGCTATAGTTTTCAGACTCAACGTAATTTTCGGATTCATGTAGGTGTGTGTGCGATCGCGATCGCCTTAAGCCTCGTTTTACATCTATCTGCTGTAGAAATAGCTGTAATTGGTATAACTAGCGGTTTAGTTTTAGCTCTGGAATTATTAAATACTGCTATTGAGTCCTTGGTGGATTTAACAGTTAAGCAGACTTATCATGAATTGGCGAAAATCGCCAAAGACTGTGCGGCTGGTGCGGTACTAGTTTCGGCTTTAGTGGCTGTTTTAGTAGCTGGGATGCTGTTGCTGCCACGTTTGGCAACTTTAATTATGTCCTCTTTATAGGTGTTACCTTTTCATTCCATAATTGATGACGTTTGCAGCAATTTAATCTGGCGACAATTAAACAAAGTCATATAAATAATCTAACCAGGAGTCATAAGCTGTGATTATAGTCATCGATAATTACGATAGTTTTACTTATAATATAGTTCAATATTTAGGAGAACTAGCAGCAGAGTTCCCCGTAGCTACAGATATTAAAGTGTTTCGTAACGACAAAATATCTGTAGATGAGATTCGGGCTTTAAATCCAGCGCTTGTAGTAATTTCTCCTGGCCCTGGTCGTCCGGAAGATGCGGGTATCAGCTTAAAGTTAATTGAAGAGTTAGGTGCTAATTTGCCCATTTTGGGCGTATGTTTAGGCCATCAAAGCATTGGTCAAGTATTCGGTGGTAAAATCGTTTCGGCTCCAGAGTTGATGCATGGCAAAACTTCTCAGGTGTCTCACACCGGGGTGGGTGTTTTCCGGGGATTAGAAAATCCTCTCACTGCGACTAGATATCACAGTCTGGTAATCGATCGCGAAACTTGCCCCGATGTCTTGGAAATCACCGCTTGGGTTGAGGATGGTACTATCATGGGAGTCCGACACCGGAACTATCCTCATATTCAAGGAGTCCAGTTTCACCCAGAGAGTGTTTTGACATCGTCAGGCAAGCAATTGCTGCGAAACTTTCTGGAACAATTACAGTCGAGAGAGTAATTATTGACATCCTCCCACCGCTAACCCTTTCCTGCGGAACGCTCCGCGAACGGGTGTAGCGGGGGATTCCCAAACCTCACGATTCGGGTTTCTGTTTCCTTCCCTTACGGTTTTTTTGCAACTGCCCTTTAGACTTATGCCCATCAGGTCTTATGTTCGCTCCACAGACTGTACGGGAGTCGCTACAACGGGGGGAACCCCCGCAACGCGCTCCCTTAACGGTGTGTCCCACCGCCAAAATATTTCGACTGGCGTTGATGTCTCGGTCGTGGTGTGTTCCACAATTGGGACAGTCCCACTCCCTAACATTCAACGGCAGTTTATCAACAATATGTCCGCAGTTGCCACAGCGTTTAGAACTAGGAAACCATCGGTCAATTTTTACTACTGTTCGACCATACCATTTGGCTTTGTATTCCAGTTGACTCACCAATTCTCCCCATGCAGCATCACTAATGGCACGGGCAAGTTTGTGATTCTTGACCATATTCTTAACTGCCAAATCCTCCACCACTATCGTTTGGTTTTCACGAATCAGTCGAGTTGTCAGTTTGTGCAGATGGTCTTTTCTGGAGTCAGAGATTTTGGCTTGAAGGCGGGCAACTTTGAGTCTTGCTTTGTCTCGATTACGAGAAGCTTTCTGTTTGCGACTCAAAGACTTTTGGGCTACCTGGAGCTTTTGATAGTGCTTGTCAAACGCCTTGGGGTTAGCAATCTTCTCACCCGTACTCAAAGTAACAAGACTGCTCACCCCAACATCCAACCCTACAGCACTATCAACTGGTTGCAAAGTTTCGTCAGTCGGATCATTAATCCGCAAACTGACAAACCAGCGCCCAGAAGGTTCAAGCCTAACTGTGATAGTACTAGGTTCACACCCCTTTGGCAGTTGTCTAGACCATTTAATAGGCAATGGTTCAGAACACTTAGCCAAATAGACTTGTCCATCCTTCCACCGGAAAGCAGACTTGGTAAACTCTGCACTACCACCGCTACGTTTCTTTTTAAAGTTGGGATATTTAGCCCTACCTGCAAAGAAATTAGTGAAAGCAGTTTGCAGATGTCTCAAGCCTTGTTGCAGTGGCACACAGCTAACCTCATTCAAAAACTTGAGGTCATCAAGCTTTTTCCACTGCGTCAACATAGCAGAAGACTGAACGTAATCAACCTTCTGTTGACTCTCATACCAAGCTTCGGTTCTTGCCGCCAAAGCTTTGTTGAATACCAACCGCACACACCCAATTGTCCGGCGCAATATCTGTTCTTGCTCGGTGGTTGGGTAAAAACGGTAGCGGTAGGCTTTTTCCATGCTTCACATTTTACCATTAAATCTGTGAAATACATAAAACCCCCTATGTACCAAAGTTTATTTACTCACTCGTCGCTCACCCCGTCGTCTGTTGCTGCTCCGCAACAACTCGACTTCATTGTGAATCTCAAGCGGACTCCCCATTCCTGCGCCAGCGCTGCGGGAGGGTTTCCCTCCGCGGGCGACTGGCATCCTCACCGCCTTCGCGGAGCGTCTCGTAGAGAAGCTGACGCTGTGGCGGGAGTCTCCTGGGGGTGTTAGATGAAACGACGACAGTTGATGGGCTATGCTGGGGCGGGTTTGGCAACAGCTTTTCTGACTACCTTGAGTTCTGAATTTCCAGCTGGCGCGCAATCTAGCGGTTTATCAGTTCAGTGGTTGGGTCATACGTGCTTTCTATTAACGGGTGGCGGTGTAAAAATTCTCGTCAATCCCTTTCGGTCTGTTGGTTGTACAGCTGGGTATCGTCCACCCAAAGTTGCAGCTGATTTAGTAATGATTAGCAGTCAATTGCTGGATGAAGGTGCAGTAGACGGACTCCCAGGTAAACCCAAGCTGATCTATGAACCAGGAGTTTACGAGTTCCAAGGCATTAAATTCCAAGGTATTGCCACAGATCACGATCGCAAAGGTGGTAAGCAATTTGGTGTGAATACTGCTTGGGCTTGGAAGCAAGGCGGAATTAATATCTTACACTTAGGTGGGGCAGCTGCTCCCATTAGCGCCGAGCAAAAAATTCTCATGGGGCGACCCGATGTGGCATTTGTGCCTGTGGGTGGTAGTGCCAAGGCTTATAATGCTCAAGAAGCCAAGCAAGCCATTCAAATTTTAAATCCCAAGCTAGTAATTCCTACCCATTATCGGACACAAGCGGCTGATGCTGCTAAGTGCGAAATTGCTGGGCTAGATGAATTTCTGAACTTGATGCAAGGTACAACTGTACGCCGTAGCAACAGCGATTCTATTACAATTAGCCCTGGTAATTTAACAGAAACTAGCGTTATTCAAACCTTGAGTTACAAGTTTTAATTGATGATTCTGTAAATCTTGAAATCAGGTAGGGTGCGTTAACGAAGTGTAACGCACCTTCTTGTTATATTGCCGATGCGTTACGCTAACGCTAACGCTAACGCATCCTACCAATAAATATTTATTAATACCAATTCTCTACAATTGTGCGATACATTCAAACTCTGAATTCAGACTATATCTGGCTTGATTAATTACGAATTACGTAGCGCTTTGCGCTTCCCGTAGGGTATTACGAATTGGTATAACGGTAGAATTCCCTCGATCTTCGTGCTGTGTTCCCATTCAGAATGAAACTTTCACTTCAAAGCCTTTAGTAGGAGTAGAGAAAGCAATATAGCTAAACTCTACTCCACTTAATTTTCTGTAATTGCTGAGATTGCACTATCTACGGCATTGCTAATCTTTGTGCGACAACCGAGAAACTGAATATTTTCTAGAAAGTAACCCATTTTTTCAGTGGGTTACCATCTGCGCCTAGTATAGGCTGACCATTTTCGTCTACTTGGATTGGAGCGAGTTTTTCGGTCTCTGCAATTGGAGTTCTGGTAACTGTTGTACCATCTGCATTGGTTGTCCAAATTTCGTCCGCACCTGTAGCATAATCGCGGAAGTAGATATCAGTTCTACCATCGTTGTTGAAATCGCCAAATGTTGCTTGGGCGGTTGTAGAACTGGGTGCGAGGAAGGTTTCAGTCACAATTGTGGTACCATCCATCAACCAGGTGGTGTTTTCACCTGTAGCATTATTGCGCCAGAAGATATCAGTCTTACCATCACCGTTGAAATCAGCAATGCTAGATGTCCAGTTTGCATCTAGAGTTGTCAAAGAACCTTCGGTGAAGAAGACGTTATTTAATACAGAATCTGTAGTCCAAATTTTGTTTTCGCCGGTTGTAGTATTCCGCCAGAGGATGTCAGAACGGAAATCACCGTTGAAATCGCCAAGGGTGAAAGTCCAACTAGGATCTTGTGCTTGTAGAGAAGTCTTACTAGCTTGGGTACCATCGATGAACCAAGCGCTGTTTTCACCAGTAGCACTACGCCAGAAGATGTCAGTTTTACCATTACCATCGAAATCGACCATAGTAGGAGTCCAAGTAGGGTCGAGACTGTCTAGTAAGGTTCCGCTTTTAATGACTTGGCTGGGGTTGCTACCATCTACCAACCAAATAGCGTTTTGACCTGTTTGATTATTACGCCAGAAGATGTCAGTCTTGCGATCGCCATCAAAATCGCCAATCAGTGGTGTCCAAGATGAATCTAGAGTATCTAGACCAATCAAACCAGCAACGTTTACTCCATCCATTAGCACCAAGCTGTTCTGGCCTGTTACCTGATTACGTAACAAGAAGTCAGTCTTACCATCGCCGTTAAAATCACCAATTTTGTAAACTGTTGAAGCTAAATCAATTTGGCCTAAAGAACCCTTAGCTGCAACGTTTGTCCCATCCATCAACCAAACTTGAGTTTCGCCGGTTTGAGAATCAACCCAGATTTTATCTGTTTTACCATCGCCGTTGAAGTCAGGTACGAGCGCCGGACTTGTTATATAAGGATTAGGGTTGGGGTTAGCAGAACCAAATAAGGATTGTGATGATACAGAAGAAGCGCTACTTTGGCTATTAATAGCAGTAGATTTTTCATCAAAAGGTGATGATATATTTAATGTTTGGTAATTTGCTGATTGCAAACTGGTATCCAAAGATTTATCAGGCATGGTGGGTTCTTATGACTGGTTGTGATTAAAGTTTTAACTTCTTTGGTTAATAAAATTCTGTTCTTAAATAACATTTGAATAGCATTAAATATTTTTTAACCAAGTTAACTTTAAATATCAATATTCAATAACATTAATTTGTCTTAAATAATAAATTTGATTTATTTTTAAAGTTCATGATAAACAATTAAATAAATATTCTTGTTCGTGTAATGCTTTGTATTTAAAACTGAAACACAATATTCATAAGGTGTTTCAAGCCAGCAATGACAGAGATTGCAGTTTTGTATTTGAGGACAATGAACTACAAAAAACTATATGAATTAGCAAACAGATAAGTTGCTAATGCTGGATACAGTAGACTTTATTGATGTTCGGCTTGAACAGTATAAGTAAATAATCAAAATATCTTTTTTACTAAACTGATATATAATTAATGCTTTGTATTTTTTAATATTAGCGAATGATAACTTTTTGATTTGAGAAAAGCATAGCTGCTAGCAAAATCAAAAAATATTGACTAAATTCCCAAAAATTAGTCACAACTATCACAGATGTAATATATGCAATCTGTAGTGTGTAAAGGTTAAGATATCAAGATAATTGGAGATATAAAGTAGCTATGCAAGCAGAATATCAAAAGCGTCGTCAGCAATTGATGTCAAAACTTGGCAATGGAACTGCCATTTTTCGGAGTGCGCCAATGGCTGTGATGCACAACGATGTTGAATACACTTATCGCCAAGACAGTGATTTCTTCTATCTGACTGGTTTTAACGAACCGCAAGCGGTAGCTGTGTTAGCACCTAATCACCCAGAACATAAGTTTGTATTGTTTGTCCAACCAAAGGATCGGGAAAAGGAAGTTTGGACTGGTTATCTCTGTGGAATTGATGCAGCTAAAGAGTTGTATGGCGCTGATGAAGCTTACCCCATCCACGAACTGGATGAGAAATTACCCCAATATTTAGAAAAAGCCGATCGCATTTACTATCATTTAGGACGCGATCGCACTTTTAATGATACAGTTCTCAAACATTATCAAAGTTTACTCCGCACCTACCCCAAACGCGGTACCGGGCCAATTGCGATTGAAGATACAGGCGCAATTCTCAGCGCTATGAGATTGCATAAAAGCGCAGCCGAATTAGACTTGATGCGCCAAGCAGCTGCGATCGCCACTGAAGCACATACTCATGCACTGAAAGTTACTACACCTGGACGTTATGAGTATGAAATCCAGGCTGAAATTGAACATATTTTCCGCTTACGGGGTGCAATGGGGCCTGCTTATCCTTCTATTGTCGCCTCTGGTGTTAACGCTTGCGTGTTGCACTACATTGAGAATGATCGTCAAATGCAGGATGGGGAATTACTACTAATTGATGCAGGTTGCGCCTATGGCTATTACAACTCTGATATTACCAGGACATTTCCGGTAGGTGGGAAATTTACCCCAGAACAAAAGATATTATATGAAATTGTTTTAGAAGCACAAAAAAAAGCGATCGCCCAAGTACAACCAGGTAACCCCTTCAACTTAGTCCACGATACAGCAGTGCGCGTCCTCACAGAAGGCTTAGTAGAAGTAGGAATCTTGAAAGGTGAAGTTGACAAATTAATTGAAGAAGAAAAATATAAACCATACTATATGCACCGTACTAGCCATTGGTTAGGCTTGGATGTGCATGATGTCGGTGTATATCAGCATGGTGAAAACCCGCAGATTTTACAACCTGGACAAGTTCTCACAGTAGAACCAGGATTATATATTGTGCCAGATACCAAACTCGCAGAAGACCAACCCCCAACCGATCCGCGTTGGGTGGGGATTGGAATTCGCATTGAAGATGATGTGTTAGTTACCAGCACCGGACATGAGGTGTTAACGGCTGGAGTTCCCAAAGAAGTGGATGAAGTGGAAAGATAACTCCACATTTAATGGTGTTGGCTGTTAACAGTTAACAGCCAACAAATATCAGAAATAATAATGCGATGAATATTTATTTTATACAAAATAATGAAATTACTGCTACTAATCACTTCCTCTACAGTTTATGCTTGAGTATCTATATAATTTTAAAATTAAATGATATTAGCTGCAGGAATTGCAGAAATTAAATTATCAAATTTTAATACTTATTACGCTGCTTTCTCTGCTGCAACAGGAAGAGGATAATTGATTGATGATTAGTTTCTCAAGATAGAGATATTGAATCATAGAATGGGAACAATAACTTCAGTCCGGTAAAGCAAGTGATCGGTGATGAAAGTAGTACCTTTTCTATTGATATTAACAAGTGTGTTATTTACTCCAGGCACGATCAGAGTGGCAATCGCCCAGGTAACAGATGATGCTACTCATAACACATTAGTTCAGCAAAATGGCAATGATTTCACTATCTTAAATGGTATTGAAAAAGGTAATAATTTATTTCACAGTTTCAGTAACTTTTCAATTCCTCAGCATGGTTCAGCAACTTTTGATTTAATTAATACGCCAAATATTAAAACTATATTTAGTCGAGTTACAGGTGGAAATATTTCCGATATTAATGGGTTAATTCAAACTCTCAACAGTAATCATCCTGTAAGTTTGTTCTTGATGAACCCTGCCGGAATTGTATTTCGGGAAAATGCCTCATTGAATATTGGCGGGTCTTTTGTAGGAACCACAGCAAATAGTATTAAGTTTGCTGATGGTGTAGAATTTAGTGCTACTAATTCTACTGCTTCGCCCTTGTTGACAGTAAGTTTACCAATAGGCTTGCAAATGGGACATAATTCGGGGTTAATTACTGTTGAAGGAGCAGGTCATCAAATTACAAGTAAAAGTGAAATTTTTGGATATCCGCAACTCATCAACAATGATACTGGGTTACAAATTCAAGCCAACAATACCTTGGCATTGATTGGCAACAAAGTAAATTTTTCTGGTGGCATTGTGGAAGTTGATGGTGGTGGACATCTAGAATTAGGAAGTGTTCGAGAGGGGGAAGTTAGTATCAATCCCACACTGACTGGATGGGAGGGAAACTATTCAAAAGTGCAGCAATTTAATAATATCCATCTAGCACAACAATCCCTGCTAAATGCTAGTGGTACTAATGGCTCAATTCAACTACAGGGGCAAAATATCAACTTGAGTGACGGATCTAATGTGGCGATCCAAAACCTGGGGACACAATCACAAGGAATTACCATCTATGCTACAGAGTCTTTAAATTTGACAGGCAATACCTCTGACAAAAAGCTGGGCAGTATAATCAAACTGGAAAATCTGGGATTAGGGCGCATAGGCGATATTGTAGTTTGGGCCAATCAACTTACCCTGCAAGATGGCGCAGTAATTGAAACTGGGGCTTTCACTCCAGCACCCAGTGGCAATATCATAATCAATGCTAAATTGATTGACATCAATGGTTTTGTCTCTAGCAATCCTTCTATTCCTTCCTCAATTTTAACGCTGACACGTGACTCTGCTAATGCAGGCGATATTAACGTTTCCTCGGCAAACTTAAGAATTCGCAATGGGGGTGTTCTTAGTTCTCTGACTGTAAGTTCTGGACAGGCTGCAAGGATACAGATCAATGTTAAAGACTCAATTGAAATTGCTGGTAATAACCCGATAACGTTCACACCTAGCACAATTAGTTCGACTACCTTTAGTAGTGGTAATGCTGCTGATGTCGTAGTTACAACATCCAAATTAGTGATTCGAGATGGCGGCACTTTAGGATCTGCCACCATGAATCAGGGTTCATCAGGGAAGGTGACGGTTAATGCTTTAGATTTCATCAAAGTCAATGGTCGGGCAGCTGGATCGATCTCATCTAGTCGGATAGCTTCTGGATCTGAGATGACTGACCCAGTTTTTCGAGCCATTTATGGAGTACCACTCATTCCCACGGGAGATGCGAGTGCTTTGACAATTAATACTCCATTATTAAGTGTTACGAATGGGGCACAGGTAAATGTCAAAACTGATGGCCCGGGTAATGCAGGAGATTTACAAATTAATGCCAACTCTATTTTTCTAGATCAGCAAGGCATGATCAGCGCATCAACCATCTCTGCAAATGGAGGAAATATCAGATTAAACCTACAAGATGATTTGTTAATGCGTCACAACAGCCTGATCACAGCCACTGCTGGGGGCAAAGGTAATGGTGGTAACTTATTAATTAATGCATCAGTGATTGTTGGGTCAGAAAACAGCGACATTATCGCCAATGCATTTCAAGGTCAAGGTGGAAACATTCAAATTACAACTCAAGGTATATTTGGTCTCGAATTACGTCCGCAGCCGACTTCTAAAAGCGATATTACAGCTAGTTCTATATTTGGACTAAATGGTGGTGTAGAAATTAAAACTCTGGCAGTCGATCCTAGCAAAGGAATTGTGGCATTACCTGTTCAACCAAAAGATGTTTCATCACTAATTACTCAAGGTTGTGGACAGAATCAATCTAACCGCTTCATTGTGACTGGAAGAGGCGGTTTACCCCAAAATCCAGAAATAGCATTGGAAAGTGACACAATTTTAGAAGATATCCAAACAATTCCAATTCCGACTAACAGCGATCGCTCTTTGGTAACCGCCAATTCTGGAAATTTACCATTGGAGACCTCCAATGAGATTATAGAAGCTCAGGGACTTGTAATTACTCCTGAAGGAGAGATATTGTTAACAGCACATTCACCAGTCACTACTCCTCATAGTTCTGGAATCCATACAGCTAGCTGCTTGACAAATTAGCTAACAATGATGAACAGTCTCTACAAACTATTAGCTCATCAACTTCATTAAAAAGTAAAACTTGCCGCTTATGATGGTGTGAGTTTTTGGCACCCTGATGTGACACACAATCAATACCAGCGACAAAAGATCATTAGTGGAGTAACAATCGCTTTTTCACTAACAGCTTGCAGTTTCACCCCAGCAAGTATTTCTCCACAATCCAACACCAAGCAGTTAACAAGTCAACTTCACGCTGTACAAGTTCCGCAACAAAAGACAACCAGCCAAGATAAACCACAATCGCAGTCACCAGCTAAAGTAGAAAACCTCTCTTTTAGCGTTCCAGAAAAATTTCAGGGACAAACTGTGTATCATGTTCAACCTCACAATAACGAGAAAGTTATCGCCTTGAGCATTGATGATGGCCCTTGGCCCAAAACTACATTACAAATGCTGGATATTCTCAAGCAAAATAATGTCAAAGCCACATTCTTTTGGGTAGGACAAGCTTTACAAGCAAATCCTGAAATTGCGAAACAAGTAGTAGCCCAAGGACACGCCATTGGTAATCATACTTGGCATCATTGGTATCGCCGCATGGATGCAGCCACAGCCAAAAGTGAAATTGAGCGCACAAATGAACTCATCTACAAAACCACAGGAGTAAAAACTAGTCTGTTCCGTCCCCCCGGAGGCGTGTTAAACAACGGACTAGCAGCTTACGCCAAAAGCCAAAAATCCGCAGTAGTCATGTGGTCGCAAACTTCCGCCGATACCGATCCGCGTGCTAAATATGAAGTATTCATCAAAAACGTCTTAAGAGATGCCAAACCAGGATCTATAGTATTGATGCACGACGGCGGAGGCGATCGCAAAAGAACTGTAGAAGCCTTGCCCGAAATCATCAACGGACTCAAAAAGCAAGGCTACCGATTTGTCACAGTTCCCGAACTCTTAGAAATGCAAAAGTAATGGGCATGGGGCATTGGGCATTGGGCATTGGGCATTGGTTCCCCTTCCCCTTTTACCCCTTACCCCTTTCCCCTTGTCCTCTCATCCCTACTCACTCAACGCCGACGCACAAGCTTGGGCTTCTTGCCAAATTTTATGCAGGAAGAACTCAGTGCGATCGCTCATGGTAGTGACAAATACACCTACGGCTTCTTGTGTACCATCTGACAACCAAGAACCCCGCAATGTTACTTCCATATATTCCGCATCACAGCGAGATAAAGCCATAATTTCGGTGTCATGGCGTTTGATCGCCGCCTCCAGCATTTCTAAACCTGGTAAATCCGCAGGTAGCAAAAAGGAAGCAGTGCTGGGTTCAACATGGAGAGATTGACCAACTCGCATTGCCAATACTACTCGCTGTGCTACCCACTCCTCCAGCGATAAGCTGAGGCACTCTAAGTAAAAACTCCTTTCAGTGTAAGTTAATTTCAACATTCCTTCTGCTCTCCTGCTATTCCAGGTTGGCTGGCATATTTATCCAGAACTCTTGGGCAATAGAAATCGCCGCATAGACTGGTGGCTTCGGTTGATTACGCAGATGCATCCTCGGGGTGCGATTCCCTTTATAAGGGTGAAATTTTTTACAAGCTATGACTAGGTTATTCCATTTGTGATGACCGCCGTGCGATCGCCAAATTACAGGTTCTAATGTGAAAAGTTTGTTCCTAACGTCATCTTGGCAACTATGATAGCCTCGCCGCAACAATGCACCTGATGGGCGGTTTTGTAAATTAACACTCTTCATCCAAAATTGTGGCAAGTAATTTGGAGAAAACACCACTCTTGATGGCTCTAACACTAGCATCACGCTTGTCACAGCTTGACTCCTTATTAAAAAACCCCCGCTTCTTCTTTAGCTGAAGCGGGGGTGGGAAATTGACCTCTAAATCTTCTGGTCTTTATCGGTACAGTATTGCTCTACCTGTACCTCCCGCTTCTTACGCCTATTTGTGGTTTTGTATTCAGCACATCAATGCTGATATTTCTAAAATCATAAATACTCTCTGTGATTTGCTGATGTTGGCCACCATTACCCATAAAAAGATACTCCACTCCCAAAGATGCTGATTCCAGACTGGCTCGGCAGTTGGTAGCACCTAAAGAAGTAGAGATGGGGAAAATGGATTTCACAGAAAAATTTCACCTATTGAACATTCCTTTAAACATACTACACTTGTATTACTATCCTGTCTATACCTTGAAGGAGAAAAAGTCATGCATACAATCGCTCGCACCCCAACCACCGATATGGAAGTTACCAGCATCCGTTTAGAACGGGAACTTAAAGATAAACTGAAAGATATTGCTGGCAATCAAGGATATCAAGCTCTCATTCGCGATATCCTCTGGAATTATGTGCAGCAAAAATCAGGTGAGTGGAAACCGCGATTTTCAAAGACTGATATTCGAGCGAGCATAGCAGCCACAGCTCAACAAGAAGAACGTTGTGTACTAACAGGTCAAATAATTCAGCCACAACAACCGATGCTTTTAGGATTCACCAGAAATGGCGATATGGTACCTCTGAGTATCGAGAGTTTGGCCGGATAGCTTTTTATTACCGGAATGCAGCCTAGTTACTCATCCGGGCAACTAGGCTGCATTCATTGTGAAGCGGAATCTAAAATGATACAAGCGCTATCATTCTATAAATAATTATTTTAAATTAATTATATAGTTATCAATTTTCATAGAAAAATTCATCTATATTGATACAGCTTTCCCTGTTGAACTTATATTGATTTCGCCAGCAGACACAGCCACTGCTAATGGTGATAAATTCAGGAACAGCAAAGCCAAAAGGCTGATTCTACAATAGTTTCATCGACATTCATATATGTACGCTCTGAGTGCAATTCAAGATAAGCAACACTTGAGTCACAGGGGGTTTCACATCACTTGACAGATACAAATCATCAGCATATTAAATATAGGATTATCGACCATAGGAGTTAAGCAACAATACGTAGATACAGCACACTGCTGTTATGCAGAAGCTATCAAAATTATTGCTCAGGCTTTTCCTAAATCGTAATTATACTTAGAGCTAGACTGAATCAATTGGTTAGCTCGCTGAGTCATGAGTTTGAGAAAAAAATATAATTTTTTCCCCTAATTGTACTCAGTAATACCACTGAGTACAAGGTTGACTTTTTGCCTCAATTCCAGAGAAATTACGGTTTATGTATAGTTACAGACAGGATATCCTATCTCAAAGTTAGTAAATCAACTTAACCCCAAGTCGTTAGAGCTTCTCTAGCAAAGGGATTTTAGTATATCCTAGGTACTTTCATTACTTGTGTAAAAATTCGTTTAATATACCAAAAACTTGGTCATCTGAAATAGAAAAGGGCTATAACAGGTGAGAGAAAGTCTTTACAAAAGATTTGCAATTCGTCAGGGTGCACTAAAAAACTAAGGGTGAAGAATTAAGCCAAGAGGTTGGGTGCAAAACATGGGGTCGTTATCCAAGAGCGTGCCAGGAATGAAAAAGCGTTTATCATCGCCGCCACAGTGCCCAGATGACGTAGATCGACTACAATCATACCCAGTCAAGCTGATGCAGCATCCGCAAGAAACAACCTACCAGTTGTCAGAACAAATTAATCAAATTGTCGCTACCACACCAGCGACGGTTTTAATGCTGCAAGAATTGTCCAAGTTGCTTGGAGTAGCTTTTCAGGTAGACTGTTGCTTGATTACAGTGATGAGCGAGGCATCCAGTGAAGTAACTAGTAGTAATTGGTGCCATGAGGAATATTTAGGTTTGCCGCAATCAAACGAAGTATTTTCGATGGAACAATTGCTCATGGAACTCAATGTAGTTCAATGTGCAGCCGAACCATTAAATATTGAGGATATTTCGACAATTCAACAAAGTCTTGAACTTGGTTGCCAGTCTTTGCCACTCCCAATTAAAGCTGTTTTGGCAATTCCTACCCGCTTTCAAGGAAAAAACAACGGGATAATTAGCTTGATTAAGTTTCAATCACATGATTGGACTAAGTCAGAACAGCAGTTACTCAAGAGTATAGAGTCTGTTTGCGCGATCGCTTTTTCACAAGTAGCCCAAGCACAACTAATAGCGACTCAACAGCAGCATTTACAACAGAGTCACCAACACCAAAACTTAATCAAGCAATTAACTATACTCAGTCGCAGCAACTTGGAGTTAAATCAAATGCTCCAGTTGGCGATCGCTTCTACTGCTGAATCTCTCCAAGCAGATAGGGGTTTGTTTATTACATTAAAATATACAGATCCTTTATTTAGAACTCGGTCTAAAAAGCAAATTCCTAACGCCAAAGCTACTGTAATCAGACAATGGACTCGAGATAGCCAAAATGGTTCTAGTAGTGCATTAGATACCTTACAAGACCAATCTTTTGCTATTTCCGACTGTGGTTTATGCCAGCGGGTGTTCATCGACTTTGGTAAACCAGTAGTAATTGATGACTATACAGAACAAACAGAAATTTTGGCAGTCGCGCCATTGTTTGCTGTAGAGCAGTTTCCCGCAGTGCTATTAATGCCATTAGAAAGCCAAGGCAAAATCTTAGGCTTTTTAGTTCTACAACAAACAGTAGCTCGCAATTGGCAATCAGCAGAATTAAATCTGGTAGAAATGGTATGTGCCCAAGTCAGCAACGCCATTATTCAGTCACAGACATTGCGACAAGTGCAAAATTTGGTAGATGAGCGCACAGCCAAACTCCAAAGTAGCTTAGAACTACAAGCCAAATTGCACGAAAGAACTAGGCAATATGTAGAGCAGTTGCGAGAACTCAATGAACTCAAAGATGAATTTTTGAGCAACATGAGCGATCGCTTACGCTATCCGCTGACAAATATGCTGATGTCTATTCGCAATTTACGTCTGCCAAGCATTACACCAGAGCGTCAAAATAGATATTTCGATATTTTAGAGCAGGAATGTACTAAAGAAATTAATCTCATTAATGACTTACTGACACTGCAAAAGCTAGAGTCGCAACAAGCAACGCCGCAATTTGAAAGTATTGATTTAAATAGACGTATTCAAGATTTAGCCGCCTCCTTTGCCACCAAACTGGCAGATAAAGGATTAAGCATTAACCTGGATTTACCAGAGAAGTCATTAAAACTACAAACTGAAATTGAAAGTTTTGACCGCATCTTACAAGAGTTATTAACTAATGCTTGTAAATATTCAGAGTCTGAAACCATTGTTGATTTAGAAGCCGCTCACCAAGTTAATCAATCGGTGGATCAAGTTATCATTAAGGTGACTAATATCGGCCGCGGGATTTCTCAGCAAGAAGCGACTTATATCTTCGACAAATTCCGTCGCGGTAAAGGACGCTGGACTCCTGGGACTGGTTTGGGTTTGGCTCTCGCCAAGTCCCTAGTGCAGCATTTAAATGGGACAATTAGTGTTGAGAGTACGCAAATAGCAGATTCCGATCTGAGTAAAATTTGCTTTACCTTTACGTTGCCCCAGTTTTCTGACGAAAGCAAAACATATTCGGAAAGTGACTGAACAACCTAACACGACAGTCGGCGTTAACTTTAACGCCGCTAGTGACGAAACCAACCAAGAACCCGATTTGGCTGTGAGTACGGGTGTTGAACCATCTGTAGATATCCAAATTGAAAAAATCGCAGAACGACAACGACAAATCACTGCCAAAATCCAGATACCCCAACCAATAGAAAAAATCTGGACAGTGCTTACAGATTATGAAGCCTTAGTTGACTTCATTCCCAACTTGGCGAAAAGCCGAAGATTGGAGCACCCGGATGGAGGGATTCGCCTAGAACAAGTAGGTTCACAGCGCTTACTCAACTTCAATTTTTGTGCGCGTGTCGTTCTGGACTTGGAAGAATATTTCCCCAAAGAAATCAACTTCCGCATGATCGAAGGAGATTTTAAAGGCTTTTCTGGTAGCTGGCGCTTAGAGCCTTGTCCTTGTGGTGATGCGATGGGTACCAATCTCTGTTACACCATTCAAGTTTGGCCCAAACTCACAATGCCAGTGACAATCATTGAGAATCGCCTCAGCAAGGATTTGCAATTAAATCTTTTAGCTGTTTACCAACGCGTACAACAGTTAAGCCATTAAATATACTTACAAATAAAAAACCTATCTTGATTCACATCATCACAAGATAGGTTTTTTATTTTAGCGGATGAGTGAAAATCAACTTTTTCTAGTTGAATTTTCTTTTCAATACCCCCAGGGGAATTCGAATCCCCGTTACCTCCGTGAAAGGGAGGTGTCCTAGGCCTCTAGACGATGGGGGCGCATTAGGCGCTGTGAGCGCTTCGGACTCAGACCTTTTATAAATTAACTAATTTTTCAGATGCTGTCAACAGTTTTGGCAAAAAAATTTCTTTTAGTTAAGTTGGGGATTGGGGACTGGGGATTGGGGATTGGGGACTGGGGATTGGGGACTGGGGAGCAGAGGAGGCAGAGGAGGCAGAGCGAGCAGGAGAGAATATCATTACCCATTACCCATTACCCATTACCCATTACCCATTACCCATTCCCAATGCCCAATCCCCCATTCCCAATGTCCCTTTTTGGCAACCAATCAGAAATGGAGTAATATAAAAAACTAAGTATGAAAAAAAAATGGAATTTCTCAAGGGGAAAATGGTGCGATGTTGTACCCTTTAGAGGTAATATTTACTCTTCTTTACAAAAGATTTTGATATATATCCCTCAAAATCTACAACATGGAAGCATCTTTTGACATCACCTTACAGATGGTGACTGCGGTTTTTGCAGGTATTAGCGCCCAAGTGCTGGCTGCCTATCTTCGGGTACCTAGCATTGTTTTGTTGCTGTTGTTGGGCATTTTTCTGGGGTCTGATGGTATTGGGCTGTTGCATCCCCATTTGCTAGGCACTGGGTTGGAAGTGATTGTGGCTCTAGCAACGGCAATAATTCTGTTTGAAGGGGGACTCAACTTAGATTTGCGCGAGTTGGGGAGAGTTTCAGTTAGCCTCCAATTGCTCGTCACCTTGGGAACGCTGGTCACGCTGCTGGGTGGTAGTATGGCAGCTCACTGGTTGGGTGAGTTTCCTTGGAGTATTGCCTTTCTCTACGCTTCGATTATCGTGGTGACAGGCCCAACGGTGATTAATCCCCTGCTGAAACAAATTAATGTCGATCGCCAAGTCGCAACGCTTCTAGAAGGCGAAGGGGTATTAATTGACCCCGTAGGGGCTATTTTGGCTTTCGTGGTGTTGGATACGATTTTAAATGGCGATGTAGACCCCATTCATGCCATTACCGGGTTGCTGATGCGTCTGAGTATTGGGGGAGCGATTGGTGCGGCTGGTGGTTATTTGATGAGCTTGATTTTCAAACGCGCCAATTTTCTTTCCTTTGAACTGAAAAATTTGGTGGTACTGGCAATACTTTGGGGGCTATTTACCTTAGCGCAAACCATCCGCAGTGAGTCAGGAGTCATGACTACGGTGGTGGCAGGTGCTGTATTTGCTAATTCATCAGTACCAGAAGAAAGGTTTTTGCGACATTTTAAAGGTCAACTGACAATTCTCAGTGTTTCTGTGCTGTTTATCTTACTCGCGGCTGACTTGTCTATTGCCAGTGTGTTTGCTTTAGGTTGGGGTAGTTTATTCACAGTTTTGGTACTGATGTTTGTTGTCAGACCAATTAATATTCTCTTGTGTACCTGGAATAGTGACCTGAATTGGCGGCAGAAATTGTTTTTAAGCTGGGTAGCACCGAGAGGAATTGTGGCGGCTTCAGTTGCTTCTTTATTTGCCATTTCTTTGACACAGAAAGGGATCAACGGTGGTGATGCAATTAAAGCTCTGGTTTTCTTGACAATTATCATGACGGTTGTCTGCCAAGGACTGACAGCCGGACAGATTGCTAAATGGCTGCAAATTACCTCAAAAGAAGCCACTGGTGCTGTAATTGTGGGTTGTAATCCTTTGAGTCTGTTAATTGCCCGCTTCTTCCAAGAACGGGGTGAAAAAGTGGTGATGATTGATACAGACCCAGATTGCTTTGCCCAAGCGGAAGCGCAAAATTTGAGGTTGATTGCTAGCAGTGCCCTAGATACTGCGGTTTTAGAAGAGGCAGGATTAGCTTCTATGGGTACTTTTTTAGCAATGACAAGTAATGGTGAGGTAAATTTTGTCTTGGCACAACGGGCTGCTGAAGAGTTTAATCCGCCGCGTGTGTTAGCAGTATTTCCCCGCGATCCGCAAGCTAGTAATTCTGCCAGTAGTAAAGTGCATCAAGCTTTTGTGTCTGACTTGGCAATTAAAACTTGGAATGAATACTTGAATAAGGGACAGGTGAAGTTGGGAACAACTACACTCAATGAATTGGAATTTGCTAGTCAACAGGATCACATCCAAGAAAAGATTCGGACTGGAGTATTGATACCATTGTTGGTAGAACGAGAGCAACGCTTACAGGTAATGCCCGTTAACCAAGAATGGGAAGTAGGCGATCGCATTATCTACCTTTTACATGACCCCAGACCAAATCTTTTAAAACGCTTATCTGGTGCAAGTCAATCTACTCCTCTAGCATTGGAGAAGTTACCGGAGGTGGAAGAGGTTCCCCTGGCAAAATTAGCTCAACTTTCTACTAGTGAAGCGTCTAGTGCTTGAAAAGCATCCTCAGCAGTTTTATCAGCAGAGATTTCTCGCTCTTGCCACAATAAAGCAGCTAAATGCACTATAGCCAGCAGTAGAGCGATGGGGGAAATAATATAGCTGTTTAAGGCGTAAAGATGTTGCACAGTGATGGTACTAATTGCACCGCCACCAGTCAGAATATCTCGCAACTCCCCACCAATGAAGGGAATGGCTTCGATGGTGCCTAGCTCAATACTAAAACGCCAGTATCCTTCTTGAGTCCAGTCTAGAAGCATGGCAGTCCAATCGAGGGCGATCGCACTTAAGGTAAACAAAATACCGCTAATCCAGGCAGTTAGCCAACTCTTGCGGAATTGTCGCCCTAAAAACATCACAACCATTTGAATTAAGCCAACTCCAATCATGGCATTACCAGAGAGGTCGTGGGTTTTGTGGAATAACCAACCGTAAGACACTACGGTATCAATCATTTTCAATGACCGATAAGCACCACCTGCTGTAGGTTCGTAATAGAAAGATAGTAAAACTCCAGTTGAGAGATGCATCACGCACAGTGTAAGCATCGCGACCGATAATATGGTCGCCAGTCGCCGCAAAATTCTATCGGACAAGGTGATTTGCATAGCTGACATCTCTTATGTAATAAAAAATGTGTATTTTTATTACAGTTTAACTAAGAAAAATTAATTTATTTGTCTCTCTAGAGATATTTAAGCCAAATACTGTGCCCAAGTTTGTAAGATTTCTGGTGAGCCATACCAAATACCAGGGCTTCTCGGAGAATGCCTCACGCCTGCAATCACAAGATTTTCAGCACCATCAAGATGGGCAGCTACTATCGGTGTGATCCCATCTCCCCAAGTGTTACCTGTGCCACAAGTTAATTGATAACTGCTGTAAGCTAACCAACTACCAGGCCGCCTTTCTCCAAAAATAGTTTTACCAGCTACACAAACGTAACGAACATTTTGGTAAAAAGCTCCAGGGTAATTATTTTTGACAAAATCTAAATTCCAGCGTGTCCAACGCTCTTGGCTAATATGAGGTGTACCCAAAGTAATGAGCGTAGCAGTGAGTGGGTGAGCATTCCAGACTGAAGATTGGACTTCACCACGTCCCAAATAAGGCTTGTCTCCTAAATAAATTCGAGATAGCCAACCGCCTGCTGAATGACCAATTAAATTGACTTGAGAAGCTTGATATTGCTGTAATGTCTGCTTTACCGTGCGATCCAATATTTTCAGAATTGGTGTCACTGATCTACCACCAAACATGGCAATCCAGTCTCGCCGCCGTAAAGGGACTGTCACTGTAGGAAAACCCAACTGCTGTAGAGATTGTTCTAGTTGGCGGTAAGCAGTCGCACTTTCTAGATAGCCAGGTAAAATAACTGTAGGTAAAGCCATGAGTAATGATTGCAACAGTTACCAGATCTTAGCGAGCAACATCAGGATTTTTTCATGGTCGCGTCAGCAAGTGCCACTTTCTAGTAAAATGTTACGTGATTGCACAAAAATTAAACTTTGCTGAAAAAAATGCCAATCTGGCTATTTTAGTCCCAGGTTAGAAAGCTATGATTTTAAAAGGGACACATTTAAATATTTTGCTATAGAGCCGGAAGAAAAATTTAGAGCCTGAAAAATAATTTATTGATCTGCAACTGCAATTGAGCTGAGTGAACGAGAATAGCCATGTCTTACGTCTCCCTGTTAAAAAATCTACCGGAAATCTTAGGCCAACCAACTGGAATAGCAGCAATAGCTTCTGTTGGCATCCACGGTGCGATCGCCTTGATTGTGCCATTAGTACCTGTAGACTCCAATAAACCGAAAGAAACAGCATCATCAAAGACTGTTGGAGTCATGGAATTGAGCCAAGCCGATCAAAGTCGGTTACCACAAATTCCAGGGCAAACACCCATTAACCCCCAATCTCCAGTTTTACTATCACAATCTCCAGTTACGCCACTAAATCTGGATTCCCAATCGAGTTTACCACCTTTACCACCACCACCATCACCTAGCCAGTTTGTCATGCCACCGATCCCGTCATCGGCTGGTAATTACTCAATTGCGGCGCTACCAAAAAGGCAGCCTTTACGCAATTATTCTCAAAGCAATTTCCGCTTTGATACTTCTGGTTTTAATGGCAATAACAAATTCGCTTCAGTTCCACGCTTTAATAACAGAGATATTACCTTAGGTGAAGCCAAGCCTTTACCTGTGAGCAGGTTGCCAGTATTACCAGAAGGTAGACTACCTGATGGATTGCCAAACTCACCAGCACCCCTACCTGTGGATGCTAACCCAACTCCTATAGCTGATGTGGCAGCAAATCCTCAGCCTAGCAGTAATCCATCCCAATCTGGCGATAACCAACAGCTAATAGCTGCAATTGGTAACACACCAAAAGCTGGTGATAATTTACAAATATCTGAACAAGGCATACCCCAAGGGCAATTGGGATCTACACCCAATCTATCTAATCAAGCACCTACACCCGGAACAGAACTAGCGATCGCGCAGATTAAATCCTACGAAAGTCTCAGAGCCGCAGTTCAGAAACAATACCCAAATGCTGTAGAAAAAACTGTGATTCGTGACACAGTTACTACAGATAAAGCTGACGTTCAAGGTATTATCTTAGGGCGATTAGTAGTAGACCCTGATGGTAAAGTCTTAGACATTCAATTTGAAGGCCAGTCAGTCACCCCTGCTTTGCGCGTCGAAGCAATGGAGTATTTTAAGACCAATCCACCCAAGGGAGATAGGCAAATTGCTCATTACCCCTTTAGCTTAGAGTTTAAAAATAATAGCAACACTGCTGCAGGAGATAATCAAAAGCCTGCAACTGGATCGGCAGCTACTGTTAAACCTTTAAATCTGCCATTAGTTAATAATAGTCAACCCACACCAGCAACAGGCACTACAGTTCAACCATTAAACCTGCCAGCTGTTAATAATAACCAACCCACATCTGCACCTGGTTCAGCTACTACAGTTAAACCATTAAACTTGCCAGATGTTAATAGCAATCAGCTCAAGCCCATACCAGTCACCAATACCAAACCCTTAACACTGCCAAGGGTTAACAACAACCAGCAGACACCTGCACCTGCAACCAATGTTAAGCCATCATCTAATTCCTTAATTAATAAACTTCAGTCAGCACCAGGCGCTACTGTTAAACCATTAGCAGCACCAGTACCTACACCTGCAACTAATATTAAACCCTTAGCAGCACCAGTACCCACACCAGCAGCTACGACTCAACCCTTAGCAGCACCTGCTACTAACAACAATCAGCCTACTGCTACTGTGGAATCTGGCAAAAAGCTAGTACAACAGTTGCGTGAACTGAGACAAGAAAGAGAAACCTCTGATCAAGGTAAATAAAAGGTAAAGGGGTAAAGGAGAATGGGAAAAGGAAAAAACCTTTAACCCTTACCCTTTCACCTTTTCCCCCAATCTAGAAACCGATTACTATCGCCAGCTTTCTGAGATTAGAGACAAAAGCCAAAAATGAAAAACTCCACCCACAAGGGGATGGAGTTTTAGGGCATGGGGAACTCGGGGCCCCCTCTGGGGATAAGGGGTAATGGGGCATGGGTAAGAGTTCCCAATGCCCAATGCCCAATGCCCCAAGTCGGCGGGCTGCTATCCCTCTCCACCCACAAGGGGATGGAGTTTCCCGCCGACTTCCAATGAATGTGGATTGTGAAGATGCTAGATACAGTGTCTTGAGAATCCACATTTATTTGGGTTGTAAAAGAGGAAAATATTTGAATCTACCCTTTCCCCATTAACCAATCTCAAGGTGTCACAGCAGATGTAGATGAAGTACTTTGCCAACCCGTTTCCGCTTTCTGGAAAACATAAGCAGCTACCTCTAAAATTTCTTGAGTGCTTAACTTGTTTTTAAAGGGAGGCATGGCATTTTTGCCGTTCTGTACCTGGTGGATAATGGCTTGAATGGGGTCTTGGTCGTAATTCTCCAGATAACTTGATAATGCTTCTTTTTTCAAGGTTTTATGGCTAATTAGGATATTACCGCCACCGATATGGCAAGAAGAACAATTAGCATCAAAGATTTTCGCGCCATCGGATGTTTCGGCAGCTAATGCTGGCAGAATGAATGTAAATCTAAATAAAGCGATCGCCAACAGCAGGATAAATAAAAATATTCTCAAGAGATTCTCCTTGCAAAAACCATCCGGCAACCTTAAAACTTTATCGAGTAAGTTTTCTATGGCTGCTTTCAGCCTTAGAGATTACCAACTGATATGTGTACTCTACCTTATGAAGCGTGAGTTTCTGTAGCTGGTAAACTCTATGGGACAAATATGGATTTAATTATATATTTTTAAGATTTGGAGTTTCAGGGCTGCTCCCTTGTGACAAATTCCAGTTCTCCACTTTGATCAAGTCTAATCAAAATTGAGCGGTGTCGAGCTAAACAGATAGCACTCGACACCGCTATTGATATCTATATAAATTACTTCAACCTCTAGGTAAAGGAATGCCGATTCTGGGAAGTATAGCCTAATGTTCGCTTTACCTGAGTAGCCTGGTTACCCTAATATCGTATTCAGTGCCTCTGGGATGCTCGCTTTTAGCCCTTTGGAATGCCATACCGTCAGCTTGTGCTTTTGAAGTAGCGTCGATTTCGTACCTTGTCGTTCCGCGTTGAAAGGTATTGTTTGCTAGATCAGCAAATTCTTTGATATCTACCAATACCTCGTATGTGTGATCCATTTTGGAACCTCCAAATGTGCATTCTGCACGCTAATGGGGAACACTCTCAGTATATGAACATACAGAGGTAACAGAGATCAAATCAATACAATTCTTGATTGAGTATTGATTGATTACTCACTAAAATTTAAGACTAATTAATTTATACAAATTAAGAAAAATATTGATAACACATCCATAATTTTTAGGGTTGTAAAGCTATATACACCCAATAATGGTTCGGTTAAAAATTGTTCGTCATGATTTTGGGGTTGTAAAGACGCGATTAATATGTGGATTGGAGACGCGATAAATCGCGTCTCTACAGAATTTAAACTCAATCTGTCTATCCGAACGGTATTGTGTCCACACCTATTTCTCTTTGTTGGATTGTTTTTCAAACTGGTTTTACTTTTTCTGGAATCGGGAAATCTCAAGCTGTAGTAATTCTCAGACAAGCAACTTATATGTAAACTTTATACCTAAAGCATGGGGATATACCCCAACCAAAACCCAGTCATCAAGGCTGGGTTTTTGATTATCTATTGTTATTGCTGAGTTATAAAAAACCTTGTGGCAACTTCTCCGGAATTAGTAAATCTGATGCTGTAGTAATTCTCAGACAAGCAACTTATATGTAAACTTTATACCGACAATATGGGGATATACCCCAACAAGAACCCAGTCATCAAGGCTGGGTTTTTGATTATCTATTGTTATTGCTGAGTCATCAAAAACCCAGTGACAACTTTTCTGGAATCGGTAAATCTCATGCTGTAGTAATTCTCAGACAAGCAACTTATATGTAAACTTTATACCGAAAATATGGGGATATACCCCAACCAGAACCCAGTCACTGAGGCTGGGTTTTTGATTATGTAGAGATAATTACTAAGCGACAAAAAACCCCGGTGGCACTAACCGGGGTGAAAATGAGAAGTCCAAATAACTAACTGGTACCGAATTCAAAAAATCTTAGCTAACACTTAAGCCTACCAACACCAGAGTAGTAACAATCAATGTAGCGAACACGCCTTGTATAACATATTTGCGCTGTTCCCAAATTGCAGGGTACTCAGCGTAGTACATCTGGGGTTCAGTTGCGTAGTTATTGAGAACGCCGTCTTCATTAACAGTTGTGTACATAGTTGTTTCTCGTAGTTGTTAACTTATGTAAATAAATTTAACAAGTTTGTTACAAATAGTCAACACTGCTTGACAAATAATTGTAGATACTATCCATAAAACCAGCTTATCAATCAGGCAATGACAGGCGTAGCTACGCCCAATACTTGTTGGTTAAGGGGAAAAAGGGGAATGGGAAAAGGGAAAGAAAAAACCTTTAACCTTTTCCCCTTAACCAATTTTGAGTTCAAAACGCTATCCCTTGTAGTATTGCAGCTACGCCTGTCATAGAAAGGAACAAGATTTTTGTCGTTAGGCTTCAAGGTGGGAACAAACTCAAGACACCAAGCAGAATCGGGATTTGGTATTGCTGAGACACATCAATATATTCTGGAGGGCATGGCAGTACCATGCCTCTACAATCTGTCGCATTCTTGTTTCAAATTGGTATAAAGAGGCAGGAAGCAACTTTACTACTCAGAACTCAGCACTGTTTATTTAACTTCGCTGGCTTCAAACTTGGTAATCTTGCCTTTCTTGATTGCAACAACCACATCGTAGGTTGCACAGTAAGCGATGGTGACATTATTGGCTTTGTTGTATAAGTTAACTACCATACCTGCACCACCAGGTTGTACAGCAATTGGCTCTAAGTCGCCAAAAAAGTAACGTCGCAAAGCGTCACCACTACCAAACTGACCTTTATTTTTGGCGAGGAATTCTATTTTTTGTTGAGCAGTTAATCCTGTAGCATCCTTTGCTTCTGCGGCTGAAGCTTGAACTAGTGAGGGATTAATAGCTTTGAGGGGAGCATCCCAAACTGTAAAACAACCGATTAAGGCAACACTTGTGAGCATGGTAGCGAGTTTCATTTTTGACTCCTAAACCTGGAATTGTCTGGAACAACTAAACTATCGCTGTTAGGGCTGAAGCTGAACTGAAACTCAACCATAATTTTGATGAATTTATCCCTTGAGAAATTTCAGTGAATTCTCAGCATTTTTTCAGAGAGTTATGGGATGTTAAATTCACAAGTGGCTTACAGTATTTTTAAGCAAAGGCTGATTGTATACAGTGGTGTTATTGTGACTAGAGTAAAAAGACGAAATCGTTGGCACCAAAGAATTCCAGGGCAAATATATCTCTGGTTAGCAATCCTCATTTTTGGTGCATCTAGTGCAATTACTCGTAAGCTTACAGAAATTGGTGCCCATAATTTGATAGGCGATCGCAATCCTATTTCGCTGTGTAATGTTTTATTTGTCGGTAACCTTTGCGCTTTGATCGTCTTGATCGCTATCTACTGGCGACAGTGGAATAAAACGACTTTGCAGCAGCTATCAAAAAGAGATTGGTTCAGTCTTACTGTTGTGGCGATTTTATCAGGAGCGCTGGCCCCTGGTTTAATTTTCCAAGCTCTAGCAATTACAGGAGTTAACAATGTAATTTTGATTGGACGCTTGGAACCCCCATTAACATTAGCTTTATCAGTGTGGTTGTTGCGAGAACGGGTAAATAGGTGGGAAATTATCGGTGCGATCGCAGCATTTGTTGGCGTTAGCCTGACAATTCTCCTGCAGCCTCCCAGCGTCCCCATGATGAGCATGGGGGTTTTGAATTTAGGACTAGGGGAAGTATTGGCAGCAATTGGATCTATCGCTGTAGCCGTTTCTACAATTATTGGTAAAAAATATCTCTCGCAAATACCCTTAGGAATTTATAGTATCTTTCGCACTGCTTTAGGAACTGTCATCTTTTTCCTCATAGCTTTAACACTTTATGGTAAAGAGCATTTTATCGATGTGTTCTCACCATTTCTGTGGCAATGGATGTTAGTTTATGGTGCCGTTATTGTAGTGCTAGGCCAGTCATTTTGGCTTAAAGGCTTAAGAGATTCTACAGTGTCTACAGCATCCTTAATCGGCTCATTTACACCAATTGTCGGTATCGTTGCCGCTTTTTTGATATTAAATGAAGCCCCTACAATGGCTCAGTATATTGGTGGTGGCTTGATTTTAATAGGCATATTTTTGAGCCAAATTGCTAATTTACGTCATAGTTCTCGCAAATTTGCATCTAGGAAGTTGAGTTCTACTCCAGCAGAACAAGAAGTAGAAACTCACATGGGATTTAAAGGAATATAATATTTTTTAATTTAGTAGTGAACGCTCTGCCTGAAAAATAGTGTTGACTAATAAATGTCTAGAGAGGGGATGAGCGTATTGGGCATTCAACATTAGTATTTTTCAAAGCTCGCCTCAGGTATTTTGTTGTGTTTGTATGGTTTACTTGTATAGCAGTAGTAAATCATTTGTGAGAAACTACAAATGCTCAAAAGTTAATGACTGACTAGACAAAACATTTCAATATCAAAAATGGGAACTAGTAATTACCATATCTTGTCTGAGACAAGTATCTATCTCGCAGCCAATATAAATACACAAGCGTGTTGAGGCTAATTTTTTTTAATTTATTAAGATTGCTGTTCAGGAAATTACTATAAAACAAGGCTTTGGCTGGATGCCCACCTTAGAAGAGTGGTAGTAACAGAATGAAGATTATGAAACGTAAATTGTGGAAAAGTTATCTGTTTGCTCTTTTAGTCTGCTTACCTTTTGGGGCTGTCAGCACGAGCAAAATTTTCGCATTAGAGCCAGTTTTTCAAGTAGCGCAAGTAACAAATAGTTACAACCAATATATGAGGTTGGGCTACACAGAAACTAAGCGCAGAAACTATCGCAGAGCTTTAGGATATTTTCAGCAAGCAGCGCAACTACGTCCCGGAGATATATATGCTACCACAGCAATTAGAAATGTCACGGGATATATTCAAGGTCGCAAGACTTTGATTAGCTTCGTTCCAGGAAAACCAAATAGAGTCGGTTCAGCAGCATCACGGGGAGCTTGCTTTCAGCGTGGAGAAGTGGTGATTCCTTTAATCCCCAGCAATAGAGACACTCAATACACCACAGAAGAGCGTCCCACATTCTTCTTCTCTATTCCTCAAGCTTCCAGAACAGTTACAGAACTAGAATTTGTACTGCGGGAGGACGAGAATCTCGATCCGTTATATAAGGAGAATTTCAAAGCTTTTGATCAAGCTGGAATTGTGGGGATTACCCTCAAAGCTAATCAACCGCCTTTGAAACCTGGCAAAGAATATACTTGGGCCTTTTCGATGGTTTGCGATCCCAATAGCCGCGATCGCGATTTTTATCTAGAAGGTAAAATCCAAGTTATGCAAGATGAAAACATTGCTGCACAGGTAAAAGAGACACCAACACCTTTAGATCGCGCAGTTCTCTATGCAACAGCTGGATTTTGGGAGAACGCCCTCAGCATTTTGGCTGATTTACGCCGCCAGAGTCCAAATGACCCGAAAATAAAGCAATATTGGTCAGATTTATTGAAATCCGTGAAGCTCGACGCAGTAGCAGATCAGCCTTTATTACCACCTTGCTGCACTACTCAGCAGGGAACAATGGGTAATGGTGCAGCAGAGAGAGCAGGGGGGACAAGGTGAGAAGGGGACTGGGGATTGGGGACTGGGGATTGGGGATGAGGGATTGGGGATTGGGGATTGGGGATGAGGGAGATGAGGGGGATAAGGGAGATAAGGGGGATGAGGGGGATAAGGAGAAATCTCTATTACCCATCCCCCATTACCCATTACCCATCCCCTAAACCATAACCTCGCCATTTGCCTTGGGAGATGAGTAAAATATTGGATAATTTTTATCCAAAAAAATACTTAAATTTCCGCAGAGATTTGTATTAATCAGGGGAAACTCCCAGGGCAATACTGATATGGTTCCAGCTCCTCGCCAACAATTATGGCTATTGAGGTTGCTAAATTTATTAGCAATCTGTGGTGTATTTATCGCATGGATTGATTCTGCACGCGCTCAAATTATCCCGGATGGGACATTAGGTGCAGAAAGTGCAACCCTCAAACCAAATACCCAAGTTCAGGGTTTACCTGCAACCTTGATTGAAGGTGGAGCGACTAGAGGTGTAAATTTATTCCAGAGTTTTTTGCAATTTAATGTTGGCGATAGTCAAAGAATATACTTTGCCAATCCAGCAGGTATTGAGAACATTTGGACTCGCGTCACAGGTAGCGATCGCTCCAACATATTTGGTACTTTGGGCATAGATGGTAGAGCAAATCTATTTTTACTCAATCCCAATGGTATTATTTTTGGGCCGAATGCTCGCTTGGATGTCGCAGGTTCGTTTCTGGCGACAACAGCCAATAGCTTTATCTTTGAAAATGGCTTGAAATTCAGCGCTATCAATCCAGAAGCCGCGCCACTGCTGACTGTAAGCATTCGTCCGGGATTGCAATTTGGCGCGAATCACCCTGCAAGTATTAGCAACACTGGTAATTTAACTACAGGGCAAGATTTAAGCTTGATCGCTGGTAGTCTGGACTTACAAGGTAGGCTACAAGCAGGCAAAGATTTAACACTGCAAGCACAAGATACTGTCAAACTGCGAGATACAGCGATTAATCCTTTAATTGTGGCTGCAAGTGGGAATTTACTAGTACAAGGTAATCAGAATATTGATATTTTTGCCTTGAATCACCCTGATAGTGGCTTATTTGCTGGCGGTGATTTATTGCTGCGGAGTGCAAATACTGTGGGAGGAGATGCTCATTATTGGAGTGGGGGGAATTTTCGCATTGAGAAACTAGATAGTAGTCTAGGTAAGCTTTCCAGTCCTCATGATCCTATTATCCGGGCTAGTGGAGATGTGAGTTTTGATAGCTATGAAGGAGCATCTTTGCATATTTTCGCAGGAGGTTCCGTCAATATTGGCAGTATTTTTATTACAGGTGCAGACACAACTGCTCCAAAAAACTCTATTACAGAAGATGTGCCACTGTCCGAGACCTTACCAGATGATACAAATTATGTCTATATTCAAGGCGCTTCTGAACCAACATTAGATATTCGTGCTGGAACTACAGCTTTTGGTTTTCCTGGAATGATACCAGAGCCGATTATAGGGCTAATTGGTCAAGTTAAAACTCATGTACCTAGTACGAGTGCAGATATCAATATCGGGAGTATTATTAATGTCAATAAAACAGAAGCAGATGAACCGATAAAAGGTCAAATTCTGTTAACTAATCAGTATTCACCTAATAATCTACCAGGAAATATTACCACAGGTTCAATTCATACTTTTGGTGATGTTACTCTTGATTCACGAGGTAATATTACAACTAATGGCACAATTGATATTTCTTTAGGCTTGGATAGTGGCAATAATATTAATCTGATTAGCAATGGCAACATTATTACTCATGGAGATTTACTTTCTGATTTATTTGAGGAAGTCGATGGCAATGGCGGTAATATTAGCCTGATTAGTAAACATGGTGATATTGATACAACATTAGCAAATATCATATCTGAAACTCATAATGGATTGGCTGGAGATGTAAATATTCAAGCATTAGGCAATATCTACCTTGGTAACATAATGGCTTCTAGTAATTCTGATAATGATACAGAATTTAGTAGCATCATCATTAAATCTAATGGTGGATCTGTCTATTTAAATCAATCTAGCTTAGATACTAGCAACAATGGCAATGGCTATGCAGGAGATGTAGCAATTAGTGCCAGTCAGGAAGTTAAAATTGAAAATAATAGCAATATTTCTAGTGTTGGTGATTCTGGTATTATCTATATTGGTAAATCAGAATATGCTAATTTTTATCCTCAGAATATTATAATTAATAACTCTCAAATAAATAGTGATAATGGCAATTCACAAGGTCAGTCTGGAGAGATAAGTATTGAGTCTCTTAATAATATTTTGATTACAAATAGCAAAATAGTAAGTGGCACTACTGGCCTAGATAGTACAGCTAATGCTGGCAATATTTCAATTAAAAGTATTGGTTCGGTTTTTTTCAGTAAAAGTGAAGTATATAATGATGTAATCACAGGTGGTACAGGAAATTCAGGGAAGTTCAGCATTGATTCAGGAGTAATATCTCTGGATAAAACTAATGTGCAATCTGGTAACAACGGCTCTGGAAAATCTGGAGATATAGATATTCATGGGAGTGAATCTATATCTTTGAATTCCGCTAAACTATTCACTAATAATTATGGGTCTGGAGTAGCAGGATATATTAAACTGATTGCTGCTAACAATGTTGCTATTGATAATAGTACTATTACTAGCGAAAGTAATTACAATGGCGACGCTGACTTATACTCTAATATTAATATAGAAGCAACACAAGGGTCAGTATTTTTGAACCAGTCTAAGATAAGTACCACCAATTTTAGTTTAGGTTATGCAGGAGATGTGAGTATTAATGCTCGTGATGATATTTCTATTTTCAAAAGTTCTTCTGGAAGCCAAGAAGATAGCCACTATAGAGGCATATTTAGTAATGGTAATTTAGGAAATATTTATATTGGTTGGGTACCAAATAGCTCACTGATTCCAAAAAAAGTAACTATAGACCAATCTTTTTTGAGTACTAGTAACCAAGTAGATGGTGATAATCAAGCAGCAATCTTTGCTAAAAATACAGGTGATATCAGGATTCAGTCTCTTGGGGATTTAGTGTTTACTAGCAGTAATTTAGAAACTGTAACTAATGGTTCTGGTGCAGGTGGTAGCATCTATATAGATGCTAAATCGATATCTCTGTCTGATCAAAGTTCTCTATTAGCTAATACTTTAGGCACAGGAAAAGCAGGAAGTGTCACTGTCACAGCAGCAGGTGGTTCCCTCTCACTTTCTGAAAGTAGTATTAACACTGGTAGCAACGATTTAAGTTTAGATGACTCTCATACAAGTCAAGAAGGAGAGGGTGGTGGTGGTGATATCAATATTAGTGCTGCTAATTTATTGCTAACAAAAAAAGCTTATTTAAATGCTAGTACTTTTGGGGCAGGTAACAGTGGTAATTTCTCGATTGTAGTTGATAAAAATATTTCTTTTACTAATAGTTCTATCTTAAATGCTAGAACTTATGGCACAGGACATGGTGGTAATATCAACATTAAAACTCAATCTTTTAATTTTAATGATGAATCGCTAATTCAGGCGGAGACTTTTGGTAGTGGTAATGCAAGTAATTTAGATATAACTGCTCAGTTATTATCTTTTAGTAATACATCCAGAATTGATGCTCAAACTTTTGGTAGTGGTAATGCCGGGAATATTAATATTAAAACTCAGTCTCTTTCCTTAACTGAGGGTTCAAGAATTAATGCTGACACGCGTTCTAGTGGTAAAGGTGGCAACATTAATATTAATCCTTGGAATGAGCAAAACCAGGCGGCAGCTTCTGTCGATATATCAGGATATGCACTGCTCAATAAATTTTCTAGTGGATTATTTGTCAATACTGAAAGTACAGAAACTAATGCTGGTGCTGGAGGAAATATTAATATTCGTACTGGTACATTAAGTATTAGCGATGGCGGAGTTTTAAGCGCTCCCTCTAAAAGTAGCGGTAACGGGGGAGATATTAGCGTTAATGTCAATAATCTCGAAATTAAAGGTGGTGGACAAATTCTCACCAATGGCTATAGAAGTGGGGCAGCAGGTAATATTAAAATTAATGCCACTGATAATATTACCATTTCTGGACAAGACTTTACATACCAAGAAAGACTGAATGAACTGATAGCATCACTGGATAGCATTAAAGATATTTATGATTTTGTGAAACCCAAGAATGAGCAAGAAGCTAAAGGCATTCTTGGTTCAATTAATCAATATAGTGGACTATTTGCCAATACTGAATCTAATTCTACTGGTCAAGGCGGTACGATCAATATTGACCCTGAGCAAGTGACAATTAAAGATAGTGCGAGAATTTCTGTAGATAGTCAAGGTTCAGGAGTAGCGGGTAGTATTAGCATTACAGCCGATCGCTTAACTCTTGATACAAAAGCAGAGATTACGGCTGATACAAATAGCGGTCAAGGCGGTAGCATTACACTCAACTTGCAAGATTTATTGCTATTTCGTCGTCAAAGTTTTATTTCAACTACCGCAGGTCGTCAAGGTGCGGGTGGTGATGGTGGTGCGATCGCAATTAAACTCAATTCTAATAACGGCTTTATTGTCTCTCCTGCCTCGGAAAATAATGATATCGCGGCAAATGCTTTCTCTGGTAGTGGCGGTACTATCGAAATCGACGCTAAAGGCGTGATTGGTTTAGCAACCCTCACCCGACAAGAACTTGAACAGAAGTTAGGAACCACAGACCCAGCAAAACTTGACTCACAATATCTGCAAACTAACGATATTACAGCGATTTCCCAAACTGACCCACAGTTAAACGGTGTCATCAGTATCAGTTCTCCAGATATTGACCCCAGTAAAGGAATTGTCTCTCTACCCACCAACGCCAGCGATCCTTCCCAGCAAATTGCTCAAAATTGTGGTGCGGGAGATGAAAAAACATCGGGTCAATTTACTGATGTCGGACGTGGTGGTTTACCCCCAAAACCTGACGAATTACTTAGTGCTAATACTGTCTGGGAAGATATTCGTATGACTGCAAATTCATTACATACAATCAATTCCAGCTATAGTAGAACCGCCAAGCCACCACAGCAAAAAGCTGTATTAATTATGCCGGCTACTGGATGGGTATTTAATGATAAAGGTGATGTCACCCTAGTTTCTCAGACACCAAAAACTGCGGCTTCTTGGTTAAATTCTTCTAGCTGTGCGGTGAAAAAGTGAAATATGATTTTTTCACGCAGAGACGCAGAGACGCAAAGAGTAGAGTGTAAAAGATGTAGAATTGCTCTGACTGTCAATTACAAAATGCGATCGCTAAGAGCAGTGTTCTGTGATGAATCAAATTAACCTGTGGACTTCTGCTGACCATGCTTTGAGATATCTATCTCAAGCAGATGCAATACCCCATCGTACAGAGGGTGAAGCAGTTTTGCTGGAACAAGTTCCTAAGACTGTGAAGCGCATTCTGGATTTAGGGACTGGAGATGGTCGCTTATTAGCATTACTGAAAATCGACCGTCCTCAAGCTGAAAGTATCGCAGTTGATTTTTCTGCAACTATGTTAGAAGCGGTCAAAAATCGGTTTGCTGGGGATACAACAGTACAGGTAATATCCCATAACTTAGATTATCCCTTGCCAGAATTAGGTTATTTTGATGCGGTAGTTTCTAGCTTTGCTATCCACCATGTCACTCATGATCGCAAACTTTCCCTATATACAGAAATTTTTCAGATATTGGAACCTGGCGGGATTTTCTGCAATTTAGAACATATTGCCTCACCCACGCAAGCATTGCACGCACATTTTTTACACTCTATTGGTTTTACGGTAGAAACTGAAGACCCATCAAATAAACTTTTAGACGTAGAAACTCAACTAAATTGGCTGCGAAATATTGGTTTCACGGATGTGGATTGTTACTGGAAGTGGCTAGAACTCGCTCTGTTGATTGGCAAAAAACCGCAATCAATTTAAATTTTGAGTGTACGATGTGAAATTATAAGCGCGATAAAAAAGCGATCGCTATGGTTGTCACAACAGCGAAGTGGACAATAAATGAATACCATCGCATGATTGCAGCCGGTATCTTAGATGATCGGCGTGTGGAACTATTAAAGGGAGAGATTATAGAGATGTCACCGGAAGGCGAACCCCACGCTTATTTCAGTACCGAAGCTGGGGAATATCTCTCTCGGATATTGGGCGATCGCGCTACAATTCGTCCAGCTAAACCAATTACCCTTGCGAATAACTCTGAACCTGAACCAGATATTGCGATCGTGCAACGTTTAGGACGAGAATATCTCAATCATCATCCTTACCCAGAAAATATTTTTTGGTTGATTGAATACTCCGATTCCACTTTAGAAAAAGATTTGGAAATTAAAAGCAAAGTCTACGCCGAAGCTGAAATTCCCGAATACTGGGTAGTTAACCTCAGAAAAAGACAGCTTATAGTCTTTCGAGATCCTCAAGATGGAGAGTACGCTTCCAAGTCCACATTAACAAGTGGGACGATTTATCCAATAGCATTTCCCGATATAGCTGTTGCAGTGGATTGTATTGTCAGCGCTTAGAAAAGAAAAAATTGTTACCAATTGGCAGTTGTTTAAGCACTAATGTGATAACATCTCTCAAGGTAATTTTGATTACTTACAGTAATCTCAATTGATTTGTTAACTTTACCTCTCTGCTTTCTCTACATCTTCTGTAGTAACTTACAGAAGGGTGTTGCTTATCTAAGTTAAACACTGTAGGTTCATAACCAAACTTACTTATTTATACTATAAAATTCATTACTTTTATATCAACATGATTCCCGAAATATCAACCATTTCTCTGTTTATTGGCATAATTGCAGGAATGTCTTTCTATCTTGATGGTTGGAGAGTTTCATCTGAAAATCAAACCTTTTCCAAATCATACCGCTATAGAGGTCTTCTCGTAGTGATTGGAGGTGGTGTGATTAGTCCCATTATAGATAGATTTCTATTGGAGACAGATAAGTACGATTTTTTCAAAGGATATCTATTTGGAGTAGTGATTGGATGGCTAGTATTGTTCACTAGTGTAACTCTACTATATGTTTTTTGGAAAAATACTAAAGATTTATCACCAAATGAAAAGTACTATAGATTTGGGCAAATTTGTTATTCCTTTATAGAAATAATATATGGAGGTATCAATGTTGATCCTATTCGACAACAAAAAGAAATCGAAAGTCAATTAGCTAAAAACAAGCTTGTGGAGATTAGGCAAAAACTTAGAGAGGAAAATCCCAAAGCTTATGTTGCATTTGAAGAGCAACTTATAAAAACTCAACAGCAAGATTTGAAAGCTCAGAAAGAAAATTTAGAAAGTCTAAAAACTGCAATTGAACGTGCAGATTATGAGCCGGAGCAAGAAGCAGAAAATTTGATAAAAGATAAGCAGAATTTAATTCAAACACTTCAAAGCGAACTTGAGCTAGCTCGTAGTCGTTACAGCCAAGGTCATGAAAAGATACAGAAGATTGTTGATGAGTATACAAAGCAACTACGTCATCAAGAAGATGAGATCAGAGAATTACGGGAATTGATTCATAATTTTAGAAATCAAAGTATTAGCCAAGAAGAATTTACGAAAAGAATTACTTTTAAACAAATAAATCAGTATGAATCTGGAGGTTTATTTATAGGTGAACTAGCTGTAAATAACAGGCTAGTAAAAATTTATCAAGGTGATATTACAAATCTTGTAGCTGATGTCATTGTCAGTTCAGATGATAATTATTTAACTATGGGAGGTGGTGTATCTTATAGAATCCGCTCTGTAGGTGGCGGAGAAATCTATTCAGAAGCACAAAAACTAGTTCCAGCATCTATTGGTGATGTTTTAATTACTACAGCCGGTGCATTATCAGCACAAAAAATATTTCATGGAATAGTGATAGATTATAATGATAATAGGCTGCCTTCCAAAAAAGTAATTGAGCAAGTAATACACACTTGTATAGAGAAAGCTAATGATGAGAAATATCGAAGTATTGCTTTTCCTTTACTTGGTACTGGAGCAGGAGGGTTTCCGGCGATAGAAGCATTGGAAATCATCCTATCACAAGTTATTAAAGATTTTTCTGATGAACCTCAAAGTGTGGCAGAAGTAATCATAGCTATCTATGGAAGAGTTGCACAGGTGATAGACATTGAAGCAGTAATCAAAGAAGTTACAAGGAATTCTAGAGATTAAAAAATAACTTTTGCTTGCTCTATAAGCAAGAATATTTAATCTATACAAGCATCAGCTGATCAGTGCAATTTCTTATAATACCTTTTATGGTATTTCTACATCCGCTTACAGATTTTATTCATTCTAATTGTGCAGCCAGTAACGCATCAGCCGAATATTACTATGAAGGGTATTGTCCGCAAAGTGGAAATTTGCTGAGACTACCTCGCACCCCTTTAATAGAAGCGATCGCCCAGGGTTTAATGCAACAATTAGCCAGCGATGAGCGCTATTCTCTAGAAGGAAAAATGTATGGTGTGTTGCTGGTTGAACTCCCAACTGGCGAACAGCGAGTAATTAAGGCTTTCTCTGGGCTGCTGCATAGTTGCAGTGTAGTTGAGGGTTGGGTTCCGCCAATACCAGGAAGAGAAGAAGTAGCTGTAGATGAAGCTAGAACTTTGGCGCAATTGGAAGCTATTAAGCAAGAACTGATTACTTTGCAGCAAATTCCCCAAAGACAGCAATATGAAAGTTTATCTCACGAGTTTGTACAGCAGTTACAAGCCATGAACGATCGCCACCGCGATCGCAAACATCAACGCCAGGAAAAACGTCAGTTAATCTACAAAACGCTGACAGGCGAAGCACTGACTATCGCCTTGGAAGAACTGGACGAAGAAAGCCGTCAGCAGGGAATTGAGCGAAAATTACTCAAACGCCAGCAAAATGAAGTTTTACAGCCGCTAAAGCAGTTAATTGTAGCCGCAGATACGCGGATACAAGAATTAAAACAACAGCGTCAGCAACTTTCCCGCCAATTGCAAGCACAGATGCACGCAGCTTACACCTTAATCAATTTTTATGGAAAATCGCGATCGCTACAACAATTAATGCCCACAGGATTACCCACCGGTACAGGTGACTGTTGCGCGCCTAAGTTACTGCAATATGCAGCTATACATCGTCTTAAACCCCTAGCAATGGCAGAATTTTGGTGGGGTTCTGCGTCAACTGATGGCGAAAAAATTCCTGGCAAATTTTACCCTGCTTGTGTAGAACGCTGTCAACCTTTGATGGGGTTTTTGCTGTCAGGATTTTCGGAAATAGGGGAAAAGCTAGCGATTATTTACGAAGATGAATGGTTAATTGCTGTAAATAAACCCCCCGGATTACTATCAGTTCCCGGACGTTATCTTGATACCCAAGACAGCGTTCTCAGCCGCTTGCGAAATGTATTACCTGATGGAATGTCACTCAACGCCGTACATCGCCTAGATCGAGACACATCTGGTATTTTGTTGTTAGCACGCGATCGCCAAATTTATCGTCAACTCAGTATCCAATTTCAGCAGCAGCAAGTTCACAAGATTTATGAAGCCTTACTCTCAGGAATTGTGAATGTTGACGCAGGTGTAATTGAATTACCCCTGTGGGGAAATCCCAATCATCGCCCTTATCAACAAGTTAATTGGGAATATGGTAAACCCAGCATTACCCATTTTCAAGTAATAGCTAGAGAGGGAAACTATACGCGTGTGGAATTTAAACCACTAACAGGACGCACCCATCAATTAAGGGTTCATGCTGCTGATATTCAAGGACTTGATACGCCAATTTTAGGAGATCCGCTTTATGGATTAAGTGCAGATTTTAGTCGGTTATATCTCCATGCGCGAGAAATTTACTTTCAACATCCACAGTTAAAAGAAACTCTGCATTTAAAGACTGAAACGCCGTTTTAATTCGTAATTCGTAATTCGTAATTCGTAATTATTGTACTCTTATAAAAGATATGAATCAGCAAATAGTAAATGTAGGGTGTGTTGTCGCGCAGCGCAACGCACCGATCGACTATCAACGGCTCAAGGTGCGTTAACCTACGGCGTAACACACCCTACTGGCGTGTCTAGACTAAAATAGTGCATTGCTCAAACTCTTGTGGGATAGGCATCTTGCCCGTCCTGGGCGGACAAGATGTCCACCCCACAAGAAAATTATATTGCCACATTTTAGGCGTGTCAGTCCACGACCGTAAATTTATATTTATTTATATACTTTGAATTTTCTCGCTCTGCCAATTTCCTTAATTTTGCATAATATATGACTCAGAAAATAGAAACAGAAAAATCAAGGATAGCAATTATGATTTTGGCTGCGGGTGCATCTACGCGGATGGGGACACCAAAACAGCTTTTATTGTATCAAGGACGTAGCTTGGTGCAATACATTACAGAAATTGCGATCGCTTCAGTTTGTGAACCTGTAGTTGTAGTGCTTGGGGCTAATGCAGAACAAATTCGCCCTCAAATTCATGAACTCCCCGTTACTATTGTTGAGAATTTGGATTGGGCTTTTGGTATGGGTAGTTCTATTAAGACTGGGATGGATTTCTTGTATAGTCTGAATCAAAAAATTACAGCAGTAGTGATTGTACTTTGCGATCAACCATTTCTCTCTCCAGAAATTATTAATCAACTGGTTGATGCATACCATACTACACAAAAATCAATCATTGCTTGCGAATATGCAGAAACATTAGGTGTACCTGCTTTATTTAGTCACCAATTTTTTGCAGAACTCGCTAATTTACCTGGTAATTCCGGTGCAAAAAAAGTGATTCAGAATAACCTTAATCAAGTATTCTCGATTCCTTTTAACTTAGGCAATATTGATATTGATACACCCAGCGATTACGAAAAATTAAATAATAGGGATTGGGGATTGGGGACTGGGGACTGGGGATAAGGTAGATGAGGCGACAAAGGGAAAGAATAAACATCAGACACCAAACACCCAATTACCCATTACCAATGCCCAATGCCCCATGCCCAATGCCCTAAATTAAACAACACATCGTCCCTTCTGGAGCAAGTGTTAACCCTATATTGTAATCTTCAATTGCTTTTTCTTGATTACCTAATTCTTGATAGGTTTGACTGCGGCAAAAATAAAAGAAAGCGTTATCTGGATTAATAAATATAGCTTGTGTGTAATCTTCAATTGCACCCAGGCGATCGCCTAATTTCTGTTTGCGAAAATTACCTCTGGCTGTATATAATTCGGCGCTGTTGGGATGAATGCAAAGGGCTATATTAAAATCCGCGATCGCTCCTTCTACATCTCCCTGGTAAAAATGATTGTAGGCTTGCTGAACATATAAGCTGACGGCTTTTGATTGGTAAGGCATTTCTACCTGCAATGGTTGAATTACCTCTGGTTGGCTGAATGTTTGATTGTTGTTATCCATTGGGCAGAAAATAAAAATAATATAAAATTTTTCTGACTTTACCTATTTTTAGCGTACCCACAATTATTCTGTCTGTAACTAATGACAACTCCCAAAACGGAGAAAATTTGTTTGTCTAGAAGCACCTTAAGTAATATCACTTAAAATATCCCCATTTGCAGCAAAATACTAGTACTTGTACTGTAGATTTTCTGGAAATTGATTTTTATATTGTTGCCTAAGCAGTTTTTCGGATATATATAATAATTTTTGTATCATTAAAAACTTGTATATTTGTGATTCATTAATCAGCTAATGCCCATATATAGAGTATTCTCTCGCCAAGAGAGTCATTAATTATGAGTGTAAATTCCCATTAAGAAACACACAGAACAGTGACAAATCTCATGAGTTTATGTACAACTTATATGCGTAATAGCTGAGTATTTTTTAAACCCTATGGATTGCTCAAAGGAAAATTTTACAAATGAAGACAGTTGATGAGTTGTTGTCAGAGCTGTGGAGTCTGAACGTAAAGCTGTGGACTGAGGGCAACAGCCTACGCTATAGCGATAAGGAGATTCTCAGCCCTAATCTGTTAGCGCAACTGCGATCGCAAGAAGCAGAAATCCTAGCAGTCCTCAACCCATCTTTTAGCTATCTTGTGCGTTCGTCAGAAGGCTCTACATCATATAGTGCCTTATCTCACGGTCAGCAAGCTTTGTGGTTCCTTTACCAAATGGCACCAGAAAGCGTTGCTTACAATATATTTCAGACGGTACGGATTAAGTCTGATTTAGATATAGAAGCATGGCAAAGAGCATGGCAAAAAATTAGCGATCGCTATGCTATTCTCCGCACTACTTATACTATTCGCAACGGTCAACCAGTCCAACAAATCCACGAGCAGAAAAAGGTTGATCTAGAAGTAATAGATGCTTTTGGTTGGAGTCAAGAAGATTTAAATACCCAAATTTATCAACAAACAGATTGTCCTTTTCAGTTGCAATCTGGCCCGGTGTTGCGGGTAAGGCTATTTACCAATACATCACAGGGAAATGTGCAATTAATTGTTATGCACCAGATTGCAGGTGATATGTGGTCTTTAGACTTATTGTTACAAGAATTTCAAGTTTTTTACGCTGCGGAAATTAACACTGAAGGCAAATTTTCTAATAGTGTTCCTGCTCTTAGCTACCAATATACAGACTATGTCAGTAGCCATTCCCAGAAGTTAGAAACTCGCCAAGAAAAACTTTGGGAATATTGGCAAACACAACTAGAGGGAGAATTGCCGATTTTAGATTTACATACTGATAAACCTCGTCCGCCAGTGCAAAGTTATCAGGGAAATACGGCTATCTTCAAGCTAGATATAGAATTGATTGCACAACTGAAGCAACTGCAAAAATCCCAAAAAGTTCCACTTTATATAATTATGCAAGCAGCATTTTTTGTGCTGCTTTACCGTTATACAGGTCAAGAAGAAATTTTGCTAGGAACTACAATGACAGGTAGATCCGCCAGCAGAGAGTTTCATCAAATTATCGGTTATTTAAGTAATATAGCCGTCTTGCGAGGTTATCTTGCGCCACAACTCACCTTTAGGGAATTACTCAGTCAATTAAATCAGATATTCTTAGGAGCGCTGAGACATCAAGACGTTCCTTTTTCTTTGTTGGTGGAAAAGTTAAAAATTAAACGCGATCGCAGTCGCTTTCCTGTAGTTTCTGCTTGTTTTAGTTGGCACAAACATCGCCTCAAAAGTACGCCAGCATTAGAAATGGAGATTTTGCCAATAGGTTCACAACGGGGGAGTATATTTGACATTAACTGCAAGCTAACGCAAGTAAATCACGAATATTATCTAGTTTGGGAATATAGCAGTGACTTGTTTGATGCGGAAGCGATCGCCAAAATGCAAAGTCATTACCAAACTTTACTCGCGGGAATTGTTAGCAATCCAGACCAAACTGTAGGGGAATTACCTCTGTTAACAACAGCAGAACGCCATCAGCTATTAATAGAGTGGAACAACACATCTACAGAATATCCCCAAAAGAGCATTCATCAGCTATTCACAGAACAAGTAGAACTGACACCAGATGCAGTGGCGTTGGTATTTGCAGAACAAAAACTCACCTATCGAGAATTAAATCAAAAAGCTAATCAACTAGCCCACTACTTGCAATCTCTAGGTGTAGGGACAGAAGTATTGGTGGGAATTTGTGTAGAACGTTCCCTAGAAATGATTATCGGACTGTTAGGAATTCTCAAAGCTGGTGGCGTTTACGTACCTCTAGATTCCACCTCCACCCAAGAGCATATAGAGTATATCTTTGCAGAAACACAAATATCAATATTGTTAACGCAAACACACTTACGAGAATCACTACCTGTTAATGCAATACATCCAATTTGTTTGGATGGAGACTGGAATCTCATTGCTGAACATAGCCAAGATAACCCCTCAGTACCAGTTACATCGGCAAACTTAGCTTATTTGATGTACACCTTTACTGACGAGGAATATAAAGGTGTCAGCATCATCCATCGTGGCGTAGTACGTTTGGTCAAAAATAATAACTATGCCAACTTCAGTTCAGAAGATGTTTTTGTACAATTAGCTCCTATCTCTTTTGATGCAGCCACACTAGAAATTTGGGGTAGTTTACTCAATGGAGCAGCTTTAATTATTCTCCCTCCTCAAAAATCTAAATTATCAGATTTAGCACAAGCAATTAAAGAGCATCAGGTAACAACTTTATGGCTATCAGCAGGTCTATTTGACTCAATGGTGGATGAGCAAATAGCAGATGTAAAACAGTTAAAGCAACTATTAACAGGAGGTGATTTTTTATCTGTTTACCATGTAAAAAAACTGCTGCAAGCAGCTCCAGAGTTAAAGCTAATTAATGCTTATGGCCCAACAGAAAATACCACCTTTACCTGCTGTTACCACATAACAGAAATATCTCATATTGATAAAGCTATTCCCATCGGTCGCCCTATTGCTAATACACAAGTTTATGTCCTTGATAAAGAATTACAGCCTTTACCTGTGGGGATACCAGGCGAACTCTATATTGGTGGCGATGGATTAGCGCAGGATTACTTCCAGCAACCAGATTTGACTGCAAAGGCTTTTATCGCTAATCCCTTTCAGCCAGAAACACGCTTGTACAAAACAGGCGACCTCGCCCGTTATCTTTCAGATGGGAACATTGAGTTTATGGGAAAAATTGAACAGCAAGTGAAAATTCGTGGTTTACGGATTGAATTAGAAGAAATCGAAACTGCATTGAGTCAGCATCCTAAGGTACAGCAAGCAGTAGTCACAATTAACAACAACGAATCAGGTAATCCCTATTTAGTTGCTTATATTGTTCCAGAGCCACATCCCAAGAAAGCAACAACCTCTAATTTAAAATCTACAGCACTGCGTAGATTTTTACAGCAACAACTACCAGAGTACATGGTGCCAACAACCTATGTAATTCTCAAGCAGATTCCTTTGACAAGCGAGGGTAAAGTCAACCGTCAGGCGTTACCCGAACCACATCTTTATTTAGTGGAATTAGAAAATAAATTTGTCCCCCCACGTACGCCTACAGAAGCTGTGATTGCAGATATCATCGCCACAGTTCTGAATTTAGAAGAGATTGGCATTAACGATAACTTCTTTGCTTTAGGTGGAAATTCTTTATTAGCAATTCAGGTAATTTATCGGTTGCGACAAGCTTATCAGTTAGACTTACCTCTGCGGTGTTTATTTGCAGCACCCACAGTAGCAGAACTGGAAAATTTTATTACTAATTATCGTCAAACAGAGTTAGGAGAAATAGTACCGACTATAGACCTAACTTCGCAACATCAAACCGAGTTTCCCCTCTCCTTTGCTCAAGCAAGGCTGTGGTTACTCGACCAAATGATCGGCAAAAGCGCTACTTATAATGTCTCTTTTGCTACCAGAATTGTCGGCAATTTAGATATTAATGCCTTAGAGCGCAGCCTGTGCGAAATTGTGCAGCGTCACACCAGCTTGCGAACTAACTTTCAGGTGGTCAAAGGTTTGAGCGTACAGGTAATTAATCCTAAAGCCACTCTCACCTTACCCGTCGTCAACTTGCAGAGTTCGCCAGAACCAGAGAACGAAATTTACCGACTAGCCAAGATAGAAGCTCATATACCTTTTAACTTAGCTAGCGATTCCCTAATTCGTGTCAAACTGTTGCAATTATCTCCTGAAGAATACGTATTATTATTGACTACTCATACTATTGTGTGCGATCGCTGGTCAATCAGAATCCTCCAGCAGGAATTGGCTATTTTATATCCAGCTTTCTCTGCAGGTCAGCCTTCGTCCCTCCCAGATTTACCCTTTCAATATGTAGACTATACTCTTTGGCAGTGGAAATCTCTAAGCACCAAAATTTTACAACAACAAATTAACTACTGGAATCGGCAATTATCCGGTGTAAAACCAGTACTAGAATTACCTACAGATAGACCAAGAAAACCCTTACAAAAAATCAAAGGTAGCAGTCTCAAGATTGAAATCGATCATCAACTGAGCCGACAATTAAAAATCCTCAGTCAGCAATCAGGTGTTACCCTATCTACAACTTTGTTAACAGTTTTGTCTGTCTTATTATTTCGCTACAGCGAGCAAAAAGATATTTTAATTGGTACTCCTATTGCTAACCGCCACCAAGATACTGAATCTATCATTGGCTTTTTTGGCAATCTCTTAGTACTGCGGATACATATTAGAGAAAATCCTACATTTAGTGAACTTTTAACTCATGTACAGCAAGTAACATTAGCCGCCTATGCTCATCAAGATGTTCCCTTTGAGCAAATTATCAAAATTTTACAACCAGAAAGTTCTTTCCATCAAAATCCCTTAGTACAAGTGCTATACAAGTTAGAATCGAGTTCCTTCAGTTGGGAAATTCCCGGTTTGACTGTAACTCCCCTTGAAATAGAAAAAATGACTGCTAAGTTAGATTTAAGTCTATTAATGACGGAAACAGCCAGTGGAATTAAAGGCATTTGGGAGTATAATAACGACTTATTTGACTGCGAAACCATTATCCGTATGAGTGAACATTTTCAAACTTTGTTAGCTGCAATTGTGAGCAATCCTCATCAGGAAATTAAACAAGTTTCACTGTTATTAGTTCGTAACTAGTATGAGACGGGAACAGAGAATAGGAAACAGTTGCAAATAAAACCTTAGTAATGTGAAAAATATCTAGATAGCATCAAAACTCTTGCTGGTGCTAGAGCGATCGCGTTTTTTGGATATCCTTATATATAAGGCGATCGCATAGCGTGTCGCAGAGAAACCATCGTTCGTAGTGCAGATATTCAAAAAAGTTATTTGCTGGCTAGTTTTTCATACAGAGATTTAACAATATGAACGATAAATTTATGTTGGCTGCTTTAGCTCACAGCAGAAAAGCTTTACCAAAATGCTTACCGAACCCACCAGTAGGTTGCGTCATAGTCCATTCTGGCGAGATAGTAGCGCTAGGATACACCCATTCACCAGGAAACCATCACGCTGAGGCTGATGCACTTACCTACATTCAAGGTCAAGATTTACCGTTTTTGCAAATGTACGTCACTCTTGAACCTTGTTCTTTTCAAGGACGCACACCCTCTTGTGCTTTAGCGATCGCAAAAGATCCACGCATTCAAGAAATATATGTCTCGATAGTCGATCCAGATCCGCGTAATCAAGGTAAAGGATTAGATATTCTCAAAGCAGCAGGGAAAATAGTTCATGTCGGGTTATGTGCCGAGGAAGTGAATCATTTTCTGGAAAAATATCTACTAAAGAGTTTGAAACCGTAACAGGATTCGTAATTTTTGCGAAATAATAAATAATTCTGAGCGATGTTTTTCATCACTCATAACTTGATTGAAGACAAGGAATTAGTGTAACTATTAGCGGAGTATTACTAAATTGAATCCATTATAGAAGCAGTAAATATTGGACTAAGCACTGGAGCGATCGCTTGTTTAATCTCCTAGTGGTTTGTCTTTGCTTCTTCTACATCTCAACAAGTTATCTTGCTGGGATGATTAGCTGCAAATACATCTTCATATTGCGGTGCTGCTTTGTCTACTATTACAATGCACTTTAAATTATTCATATTGTGTAAGTATAGTTAATCAAGTTAATATTTTAGGTATAATTTTCTCACAAATTTATTAATTATTTTTTGAATAGTACTAATTGAAATATAGATATTAATCTGTATATTTTTGTCAGAAATATACATAGAATACTTATAAATAATTTTTGATTTTAATAAAAAATACCCACATTTAAATAGTAAATTTAAATATTTTTCAGAAAATTCGCAAATATTTAGAAAAGCTAAATGTGTAAAATTATGCTTAGTTGGCTATGTTTACACGGTGCTTGATTATTCAGATTGTCTATGATAATTTCTTCTACAGTCACAAAATACATTAAGTCTACTGATTTACCGTATTTGAGTAAATCATTAACCTAGCCACAGCTATGTGGAGTTGAGAATAACTAGGTTATCTGTTGCAGACAGTACATAGCCAGACCAACAAATCTAGGAATTCATCTCATGAGCTTAGAACTCAAGCTAGCAGGTAAAACAGCAATTGTCACAGGTGGTAGTGCGGGTATTGGATTAGCGATCGCCAAAGCCCTTTATAGTGAAGGTGTGAATGTAGTTATTGCAGCTCGTAACCCCGAACGATTAGAGAATGCTGTGAGTGCAATCCAGTCTCTACCTACACCAGGGGCGAAAGTCATCTCTATCAGTGCAGATTTGACTCAGGCGGAAAGCGTCGATAAAGTTGTCTCCACCACACTGGCACAGTTTGGTCAGATTGATATCTTAGTCAATAATGCTGGGTCAGCCCGTGCTGGGTCATTCCTCGACCTCAGCGATGATGTATTTCTAGATGCTTGGAATTTAAAATTGTTGGGCTACATTCGCCTAGTTAAAGCCGTTGTTCCCCATCAAAAGAGCCGAGGGGATGGACGAATCGTCAATATCATCGGCGGTGCAGGACGCACACCTCGCCCCAGCTTCCTTCCTGGTGGTACAACCAACGCCGCCTTGCTCAACTTCACAAAGGGAATTTCTAAAGAATTAGCCGAGTACAACATTCGGATTAACGCCATTTCCCCTGGTGCTACTGCTACCGAACGCGCTGAACGCTTGGCAGAACAAAACGCCCAAGCGCGAGGGATTACAGTTGAGCAAGCAAAAGCCGAAGCTCTACAAGCAATTCCCCTCAAGAGAATCGCCCAACCAGAAGAAATTGCTTCATTGACACTATTTTTACTATCTGACCTTGCTGCTTCAATTACAGGCGCAGAGATTATTGTTGATGGTGGAAGTACGCCAGGGGTGTAAATGGGTAATTGGTAATTGGTAATAGGAATTTCTCTCCTACCTCCTTATCTCCCTAATCCCCAGTCCCCAGTCCCCAATCCCTAATAACAATCGGAGATAAAAACAATGACTTCACAATACTTTGATATCAAACCAATCGCCGGACGTATCGGTGCAAAAATTATCGGTGTAGACCTGAGTACTAACCTCAGTGATGAAATTATCAGCGATATTCGCAAAGCTCTAGTTAAATACAAAGTTATCTTTTTCCGGGAACAGAATATTGATGCTAACCAGCAAATAGCTTTTGCTCGTCGGTTTGGTGAATTGACTACAGCTCATCCAACTGTACCCTCACTTCCAGATAACCCAGAAATTCTTGACCTGAACTATGGCAAAACTGTAGCACGTGCGAATAACTGGCATACAGATGTGACATTTGTAGACCGTCCCCCGCTTGGTTCTGTATTGCGGGCGCTGGTTATTCCGCCATCGGGTGGTGATACGATTTGGGCAAATTCTGTCACAGCTTACCAAGATTTACCAACTCCATTGCGTGACCTTGCAGATCAACTTTGGGCAGTACATAGCAACGCCTACGACTATGCAGCAGCCGTAGTGGATCTTCCAGAAGCAGTCAGAGCCTATCGCGATGTGTTCACCTCAACTGTATACGAAACCTTGCACCCAGTTGTACGCGTCCATCCGGAATCAGGTGAAAGGGGATTATTTATTGGTGGTTTTGTGCGCCGCCTTCGGGGTTTATCACAAAACGAATCCGACGAAATCATCAAATTATTGCAAGCTTATGTGACTCGCCCAGAAAATACAGTGCGTTGGCGTTGGAAAGTTGGTGATGTAGCCTTCTGGGACAATCGCGCTACTCAACATTATGCGATCGCAGATTACGGTGATCAACCCCGCCACGTTCAGCGAATCACCATCGTTGGCGATATCCCAGTTGGTATTGATGGTAAACAAAGCGAAGCCATCAAAGGTGATTCTTCTGTATATAACCGCCGCGAACCAGTACTGGCATAGAGTGTGGGGCATTGGGCATGGGGCATTGGGCATTGGGCATGGGAATTCCCCCTCTGTGTTCCCAGTCCCCAATCAGGGGAAACGCATTTCAATAGATAATAATGAATACGAAAAAGAAACAACTGAGACTGGGTGCATTTTTACATCCGACTGGACATCATATTGCAGCTTGGCGACATCCCCAAGCACAGGCTAATCCTCTGAATTTTAAGCATTACAAGCGGTTGGCACAGACAGCCGAACGGGGGAAATTTGACATGATTTTCCTTGCAGATGGCGTAGCTGTGCGGGATCACAGTTCTGATGTAGAGGGTTGGAGCCGTAACGGGAAGCTTGTACATTTTGAACCTCTGACGCTGCTGTCGGCTTTGTCTGCGGTGACGGACAATATTGGCTTAGTCGCGACAGCCTCCACAACTTACAACGAACCTTTTCACATCGCCCGCAAGTTTGCTTCCTTAGATTATCTTAGTGATGGTCGGGCTGGCTGGAATGTGGTTACTTCTGGAACGGAAGCTGAAGCGAAGAACTTTAACAGAGAAAAGCATTTAGAACACGCCACACGCTACGAACGCGCCCAAGAGTTTGTCGAATTAGTTACCAAACTGTGGGACAGTTGGGAAGATGATGCTTTTATCCGTGATCAAGAATCAGGGGTTTACTTTGAAGCTGATAAACTGCACATTCCGCACCACAAAGGTAAACATTTCTCTGTACGCGGCCCGTTGAATGTAGCCCGTCCAGTGCAAGGATATCCGGTAATAGTGCAAGCTGGTTCTTCGGAAGCTGGTCAAGAACTCGCCGCCCAAACCGCAGAGGTGATATTCACCGCCCAGCAAACTCTCAAAGAAGCACAGGAATTTTATGCCAGCGTCAAGGGCAGATTGGCTAAATATGGACGTTCCCCTGAGCATCTCAAAATTATGCCAGGGATATTCCCGGTAATTGGTAGTACTGAGCAAGAAGCCAAAGAAAAATACGACCAACTTCAGGAATTAGTCCATCCGTTAGTCGGATTGGGATTACTGGGATGGGTGTACGGTGGCAAAGATTTATCCGGATATCCTTTAGATGGCCCAGCACCAGAATTTCCTGATGATACTAACGGTAGTAAAAGCCGCTTGAAGCTGGTATCTGATTTAGCAAATCGCGAGAACTTGACACTCAAAGAATTATACTTGGCGATCGCAGGTGCAAGAGGTCATAGAACTATCTGGGGTACACCACAACAAATTGCTGACCAGTTGGAAGAGTGGTTTGTCAATGATGGGGCTGATGGTTTCAATATTATGCCGCCTTATTTACCTGGTGGTTTAGAAGAGTTTGTCGATTTGGTGATTCCTGAATTACAACGCCGGGGTTTGTTCCGCACAGAATACGAAGGGCAAACCCTACGGGAGAATTTGGGACTACCAAGGCCAGCCAACCAGTTTAACAATATTGCTAACTCTGCTGAATTAGCAGGTGTATCTGTATAGAGAAGAATATGAGTCAGAAAAAACAACTGAGACTAGGTGCATTCTTACCAGACGCAGGCCATCACGTCGCAGCTTGGCGACATCCCCAAGCCCAAGCAGACGGAGGGCTGAATATTCAGCATTACACCCAGCTAGCACAGACAGCAGAACGGGGTAAATTTGATATGGTATTCCTCGCAGATGGTTTAGCTGTCTGGGATAGAGGACAGGGAAAAGAAGCTTTTAGTCGTTCGGGACAATTTAGCGTCCACTTTGAACCGCTAACTTTATTGTCGGCTTTGTCTGTGGTGACAAAGAAAATTGGGTTAGTAGCAACAGCATCAACTACATACGAAGAGCCTTTTCACCTCGCCCGTAAGTTTGCCTCGCTAGATTATCTCAGTGGTGGGCGTGCTGGCTGGAATGTCGTTACCTCCGCCGCCGAAGCTGCAGCCAAGAACTTTAGCCAGGAAGAACATTTACAACACGCACTGCGCTATGAAAGAGCCACAGAATTTTTAGAGGTTGTCACTAAGCTGTGGGATAGTTGGGAAGATGATGCTTTAATTCGTGATAAAGAATCAGGCCTTTATTTCCATCCTGATAAACTACACATCCCCAACCATAAAGGTAAACATTTTTCAGTGCGTGGCCCGTTGAATGTCGCCCGCCCTGTCCAAGGATATCCAGTAATTGTGCAAGCTGGTTCTTCGGAAGCTGGGCAAGAACTGGCTGCACGCACCGCAGAAGTAATATTTACTGCCCAGCAAACTCTCAAAGAAGCACAAGCTTTCTATGCAAGCGTCAAGGGAAGATTGGCAAAATACGGACGTTCTCCCGAAAATCTCAAGATTATGCCTGGTGTATTTCCAATAATTGGTAGCACTGAGCAAGAAGCGAAGGAGAAATATCAACAACTACAAGATTTAATTCATCCCTCTGTGGGAGTAGGTCTACTTTCCGGACTAACTGGACATGATTTATCGTCATATCCCCTAGATGGGCCGTTACCAGATTTAGCAGATACTAACGGCGGTAAAAGCCGCTTGCAGCTAATTAAAGACTTGGCGCAGCGAGAAAATTTAACCATCCGCCAACTATATTTATGGATTGCGGGCGCAAGGGGACACCGGACAATTTTAGGAACACCAGAGCAAATTGCTGACCAATTAGAAGAATGGTTTTTAAATGATGGCGCTGATGGCTTCAATATTATGCCGCCTTGGTTACCTGGCGGTTTAGATGAATTTGTTGATTTTGTCATCCCCGAATTGCAACGCCGAGGTTTATTCCGCACTGAATACGAAGGGCAAACTCTGCGTGAGCATCTTGGTTTACCCCGTCCGGTAAATCAGTTCACCGCAAATGCAGCTACTCGAGAATTAGTCAGTGTTTTGACTTAATATCTTTGGCTGTGTTAAAGCACAAGAGTAGCTGCTAAGGAAACTTTTTACCTTGTTGGGCATTCTGATAGTTCTTCTATCCTCCTTTTTTTTGTCATTTCACAACGTTACCGTCCGAGTTTTATTTTCAGAACATCTCGTACTGAGTTTATTTTTACTCGGTGGTTACGTTAAGCCAGATTTACAAAGTTCATTCTTACTAATGTTTATGCGGATGCTGCTAGTGGTTCCACTAATGGCATCTGTATCATTCAAGCTATATCCATCTGCTCCTCAAGAATTCCTCAGCTTATTCAGACGGGAACGCCGTGATGTGATGCTGCAAGCTTTGGGCTGTGGAGTACTCATGTTTTTGTACATTACCTCGCTGTACATTGGCATTGGCTTGATACCCACAGGAATTGCACTCACCATATTTTTTACCTATCCGGTGTTTACAGCACTGCTGTCTTGGAAATTTTTTGGCGATCGCCCCACATCCTTTAGTTGGCTAGTTATGGGTATTATTCTTGTAGGCAGCGTTCTCACAGTTCCCCAATCTTCTGCTACCAACAGCAGTAATACCATTGCGATCGGCATTTGCGCCAGCCTGATTGCGGGAATTTTTAACGCCTTCTATAACGTCCTCGCCCAAAAATGTTTGCAGAAATTCCATCCAGTTCCCTTTACCTGGATTAGTTTTGCCTCAACTCTAGTGCTTTCTGGATTGAGCTTACTCTTATTTCCCCTTCCCAGCGCCCAGCTTGACTGGACACCTATGTGGATTGGCAGTATTTTTTCAGGTTTAGTCAGTTTTCTCGGTCATACTCTCAATAATTTAGGAATTCGCTCAATTGGCGCAACTACCGCCTCTATTATTGGCGCTAGTAGCCCAGCCATGACAGCTTTAGTTGCATGGGCAACAATTAGCGAAACTTTAAACCTCATTCAATGTGTGGGAATTGGTATCGTCACCTTGGGAATCGCTTTGTTGAGCCGAGAGAAGTTTCTGCGCCAATGAGGAGGATGAGGGAGATGAGGAGGATGAGGGAGATGAGGAAGATAATGCGAGAATAGCAACTACCAATGCCCCATGCCCTATGCCCAACATCCTATTTGATTTAGATGGAACTTTAACCGATGCCAAGCCTGGTATTACTCGTAGCATTCAGTATGCTCTTTCGGAACTGGGTTACACTCCACCAGATGTTGATGAATTAGGTTGGTATATCGGCCCGCCAATTCAGGAGACTTTTTCGCTGTTATTGAAAACTACAGATGAAAAGTTATTGACACAGGCTATTTCACTGTACCGCGATCGCTTTTCCACGATTGGATTATTTGAAAATATTCTTTATCCGCAAATTCCCGAAACCCTCAAAACTCTGCGCGCCTATGGTTATAAAACCTTTATCGCTACTTCTAAACCCTATATTTATACCATCCGTATTATTGAACATTTTGGCTTATCGCCTCTATTTGATGGGATTTACGGTAGCGAACTGGATGGAACCCGTAGTGTTAAAGGCGACTTAATTGGGCATATTTTACTGAAGGAAAATTTAGCACCCTCTACTGTTGTAATGGTAGGCGATCGCAAACACGACATGATCGGAGCCAAGCTGCATCAAGTTGCAACCATCGGCGTTACCTATGGCTACGGAAGCGAGGAAGAATTGAAAACTCACGGTGCTGATTGGATTGCTCATTCTCCAGAAGATATTCCCAAATTGATAATTCCTAATTTGTGACTCAAAATCATGCCACCATCTTTAACTATTCTCCATAGCTTACTTTTATTCAGCACCGCTTTCATTGCAGGCGGACTGAATGCTGTTGCAGGTGGTGGAAGTTTCATCACGTTTCCCGCACTGATTTTTACAGGCGTACCGCCAATTATTGCGAATGCTACAAATAATACCGCTCTTTGGGTAGGTGCTGTGGCCAGTGCTGGAGCCTACCGTAAAGATTTAGGCATTAAGCGGCAAGTTTTTTTGCTGTTATGTGGCATAAGCCTACTCGGTGGAATTATTGGCTCTTTAGCTTTGTTATATACATCGTCAGATGTGTTTACAAAGCTCATACCCTATCTATTACTATCAGCAACCCTAGTATTTACCTTTGGCGACGCTCTCAGAGGATGGTTGCAGCTTCAAAGTGAGAAGTCAACGCCGGAGTCTATACCGATATTTAACCTAGCCTTGGCACAATTAGCTATAGCTATCTACGGTGGTTTCTTCGGCGCAGGTTTAGGAATTTTAATGTTAGCAACCCTATCATTTTTAGGTATCAAAAATATTCATACAATCAATGCCTTTAAAGCATTTTTAGGAAGTTGTATTAATGGAATTGCAATTATCCCGTTTATTTTTGCTGGCGTAATTGTTTGGCAACAGGCGATTTTAATGGCTGTGGCTGGTTCTTTGGGTGGATATTTAAGCGCCCATTATGCACGTAAACTTAAACCCCAATTAATCCGTAAATTTGTCATATTTATTGCCTTCAGTATGACTATCTACTTTTTTGTTCACGGCTAGCAGTGATGTATGGCGACAGACATCAAAAAATCCATGATTCATTCGTGTTTTTTATGCTATAAATTTTCGCCAGTTCTACATAGGTCATTTTGTGACAAAATAATTCAGAGTTCGTAAATTATTAACAACAATGACTACAGTAAATGACCCTGCTGTTGTAGCTGAAGTAACTGATTTATACCTTAAATACGAAGAAGCTTTGGCTAATAACAATTTAGAGGTAATGGATAGTTTATTTTGGGATGCAGCAGAAGTAGTACGTTTTGGTGTAACAGAAAATCTCTACGGTAGTGAAGAGATTCGCAATTTTCGCGCCTCTCGACCAAACCCAAAAATTGAGCGCGAAATTTCTCATCTTAAAGTTGTGACTTTTGGTAAATATACAGCAACTGTAACTTTAGAATTTCGCCGCATTATCAATAATGTAGAGATGTTTGGCAGACAAAGCCAAACTTGGTATAGATTTCCTCAAGGATGGAAGATAGTTTCGGCTCATGTTTCATTTTTACCAGTATGAAATCAATTTATCTACAAACGATAAAAATATAATTACGAATTATTTTCATAAGGTATCAAAATGCCAGATAAATGGAATCCAGAACAATACGAACGATTTCAAGCAGAAAGAAGTAGCCCTTTTTACGATTTAGTAGATTTGGTAAATCCCCAAGAAAATTTACGAGTTTTAGATTTAGGATGTGGAACAGGAAAATTAACCAAGTATCTCCATGAAAAATTAGCAGCTAAAGAAACTTTGGGAATAGATGCTTCTGAAAAAATGTTATCTGTAGCGAGTCAATTTGCAGGTAATGGATTACGGTTTGAGCAAGGAAGAATTGAAGATAACCCAGGAGACGGTGAATTTGATGTTATATTTTCTAACGCTGCTTTACAGTGGTTAACAGAACACGAAACATTATTTGCTAAATTACGAGATAAATTGCAACCAGACGGACAATTAGCGATACAAATTCCTGCAATGGATGATGAGCCAGTGCATCAGTTAGCTGTAGAGACAGCACAAGAATTTAATCAAGAATTAAAGGGATATGTGCGACGCTTAGAAGTACTTTCTCCAGTAGCTTATGCTAAACTACTTTATAAATTAGGCTTTGTTAAGCAACAAGTAAAGTTACAAATTTACGGGCATTTGTTACCATCGCGAGAGGCTGTAGTGGAATGGTATCGGGGAACGTTACTCACCGCCTATGAAACGCAGTTAGATAGCCAAACTTATGAGCAATTTGTAGCCAGATATCAACAAAAATTATTCAGCATTTTACCCGATGACCGTCCATTTTTCTTCCCCTACAAGCGCATTTTAATTTGGGGACTTAATCCGTGATGACATTACCTATATTCCCTCTAACACTCATCAGTCATTTGTATTGAGCAAAGACAAATGAAAATTGTACAGACGCGATTAATCGCGTCTCTAACAAAGGAAGAATATATGACTAAAACTGTTTCATTTGATCGAGTTTCTAATATTTACGATGCTACCAGAGGATTTCCCCCCGGAATCTCTGAACAAGTCACAGATTTTATCCTCAATTTGGTTTCCCCAACCGCAGACACCAAATTTTATGAAACTGGTATTGGTACTGGGAGAATTGCTGTCCCAATTGCTAAAAGAGGATATTCTTACACTGGTATAGATGTCTCAGAAAAGATGTTGGCTGAACTGCACCAAAAATTAGAGGGTGTATCTCATAAACTAACAGCAATTAAAGGAGATGCTACAGCTTTACCTTTTGATAGTGACTCTTTTGATGTAGCTTTGGTTGTTCATGTTTTTCATCTAATTGCTGCTTGGAAACAAGCGCTAGCAGAAATTCGTCGCGTGCTGAAACCAGGTGGTATTTTGCTTTATACTCATGGTCAGACTAACTCTGCTAGTCCTGCTTTAGAAGTGAATGCATTGAGAGAAGAATTTACGGAGCGTTGGAAAGCTATTTTACAGGATTATGGTCATCCTTTTCCGCGTTACGGTGCGACGGAAGAAGAGGTCTTAGCAGAGTTAGAAACACAAGGTGCAACTTTAGAAACTGAAATTGCAGCACAATGGCGAGTTGAAAATACTGTAGGTCAATTAATAGAAAATCAAGAAAATAAAATCCAAAGTGCAGCTTGGAGTATCCCAGATGATATCTTTCTTCATGCTATTCAGGATTTGCGAAACTGGGCTTTAGAACGCTATGGTTCATTTGATTATATTTTGCCCGAAGAACGTCAATTTAAGATTGTTGTAGTACGTAATTGGGCTTAAATTAAATCAGTGATATTTGTAGGGTGGGCAATGCCCACCTCTGATGATTAAAAATTAAGATATTAGCGCTGATATTTTATCTATTTTAAAGCTTATATAAGTCATGAGTGCTATTGAAATAAATCCTCCTATCTCAATAGGAATTGTATTGTTCCCTAATGTGACACAGTTAGATTTTACAGGGCCATACGAAGTTTTTGCCAAATTACCTAATACAAGATTATATCTGCTTGCGGAAACTCTAGAACCCATCAAGAGCGATCGCGGTTTGACGTTTTTACCTGACACCTCCTTTGCTCAATCTCCACCTTTAGATGTGTTGTTTGTCCCCGGAGGGCCAGGTATTGATGCCAAACTAGAAGATAAGAATTTTCTCGATTTCCTGAAAACTCAAGCACAAACAGCCCGCTACATAACATCTGTTTGCACTGGTTCTCTGCTGCTAGGTGCGGCTGGGTTACTCCAAGGCTATCGCGCCACTACTCACTGGCTATCCCTCGATTTATTGAGGTTGTTTGGCGTTGAGGTAGTACCACAGCGAGTTGTCATTGATCGCGATCGCATTACAGGCGGCGGTGTCACCTCAGGAATTGACTTTGCATTAGTGATAGCAGGGGAATTATTCGGTGACGCAATAGCCCAATCAATTCAACTAGGAATAGAATACAATCCCCAGCCTCCCTTTAATAGTGGTTCTCCCCAAACTGCGCCGGAGGCTGTGATTAACAGCGTCAAAGCTGCTAGTCAAAATCGCCAAGATACACGCCGAAAAATCATTCAAAAGATAGTTGCCCAATAGCAAGCCATCGAATTTTAAATTAATAGATTGTTTTAAATTTTTAGAAAAAATTAAATTCAACAAACTCTGCATTTAACACTACTTTATTCTCAGCTTTTTTACCAACTGATACCAATTCAAATAATGTTTGCGACACATCAATATATTCTAGAGGTCAAGGCATTGCCTTGCCCCTACCCATCTGTCGCATTCTTTTTTTCAAAATGGTATGATTTGCAAAATTATATCCCCAACTTCTCAAAGAAATCCGGGATATAGACATATCTATTACCAACTTATTTGTTACCAACGTTATCTAAAATTTACTAAAAATATTGGTATAAAATGTTGCTGTTTTTAAGAATTAATAAGTAGAAAAATAATTAATAAATTAACCCATAAAATACTAAATATCAGTCTTTTAAAAATTAAATTGTGGATATTTTGCAGATAATTCTGCTGGCTGGAATATTTTTTTCAGCCAGCATTGTTAGCGTGATTGCTGGTAGCACATCGCTGATTACAGTGCCTGTAATGCTGGAATTTGGCATAGAACCCCGAACTGCGATCGCTACCAATATGTTTGCATTAACTTTAATGAGTATAGGCGGGACATTACCATTTATTGGTAAGAAAGTTATTAACCCTAAACGCTTACCATTACTCACTGTATTAACTATAGTTGGTTCATTTTTAGGCGCATTATTGGTACTGATTTTGCCTTCTAAATCAATGCCATTGATAATTTCTATTTCCATGATAATAGTAGCTATATTATCAGTGATTAATCGTCATGCTGGAGTCAGCCCATCTCAACTCATACCCCCACGCATTGCAGAACTTGCTGGCTATGTAGTGACGTTTATTCTTGGTATTTATGGAGGTTTTTTCAGTGGTGGTTATGTCACTCTCCTGACTGCAGCTTATGTGATGCTATTTCGCATGACATTTGTAGAAGCGATCGCAACTACTAAATTTATAAATATATTTTCTTCCTTAATCGCCACTATAATTTTTTTGCAGCAAGGAATAGTCGATTACGACTTAGGAATAATTCTTGGCACTACAATGTTTATAGGTGGCATAATTGGTGGACGTTTAACTCTTAAATTAAGCAATGTCTGGTTACAACGTATTTACTTGACAGTAGTTGCTATCCTTGCATTTGTCACATTACGAAAATCACAAACACCAAATCAGCCAGCGAGTACAATTGATTTATTAACACCTTTAGCTTAAAAATGTAACAATACACTACCAAAAATTCTGGAGAGGAATTCCGCATTTCTGACAAGCACCACACCTCCAAAAACTCAAGGTGCTAGCCTACCCTGCGGGAACGCTAAAAGCGAACGGTATAACACACCCTACCTCGATTTAATTATGAATTCTCAATTTATGTTCTCGTTCCCTCTCCAATTTTTTGAATTGCCTTTTGTGCGTAAATACTAACTTCCCGATCAGGATCATCTAGCGCTTGTTTGAGGGCATTTAAGGCTTCAGTTTTACCCAAATTACCAAGAGCGATCGCAGCGTCTTTTCTCACATCTGAATACTCATCTGTTAGCGCTTCAATAAGTGCAGGTAAAGACTGTATATCAGGTATTTTCTGCAATACTTGAATGGCAAATTTTCTCACTTGCCAATGTTCATCTTTCACTGCAATTAATACATTAGGAATAATTTTAGCATCAGCATGAAGCGCTAGAGATTTGGCAGCATTGCGGCGTACTTGCCAATCGGTATCATTATTTAATGCATTACCCAGTAAATCTACTATCTCTGCATCTGCCAAATGCCCTAAAGTCAGCGCCGCCGCACGACGCACATATTCATCGCGATCGCGGATTAAAGATAAAGCTGGTGGACATATCTGCACTTGATTGAGATAGCTAAGAGTAGTCACAGCCGCTTCCCTAAGTTGGGGATGTTCCGAGTTAAAGAAGGATAGCACCGCCGGGAGTGACTGAGCATCATGTATCTTTCGCAACAGAATTAACACATTCAGTTGTAGGTTTATATCTGGCTGCTGTAACGCATCTAGCAACAGCAGCAAATCTTCTGAAGATATCAACTCACCCAAAGCTGACAGCGCCTCGCTGCGAATTTCGGCATCTGGTGAAGCCAAACAAGGTAATAAAGACGGAACAGCCACAGGATTGGCAATTTCCCATAGTGCGGTGACAGCAATTTTTTGTACGGCGGTGCTTTCATCTTGCAGCGCTACAATTAGCGCATCAATCGCCGCCTCATCTCCCAAATGTTGTAGGGTTTTCACCGCAACTAAGCGATCGCTGACTTCAGGCGATCGCAACATTTCCAACCATTCATTTAATTCAGAATCTATATTTGTTGACATTTTGAATCCTGAGCAAACTGGTTAATTCTTTGACCAATGTCTTCTATTATTAGTGTTCTCAAACGATTAATTTTTTTGTATTATTTACAAAGTTTTAATATAATTTAATTAATGGCAAAAAAGAAACGACCTAAAGAACATATCATAGCAGATTTAAGTGTAAATCATGTTGAAAAATATGTATTTTTATGCGGTTATTCAGTAGAAAGAGTTGAATATGACTATGGTTTTGATTTAATTATATTTACATATGATGTTAATAGTGAAATTGAAAACTGTCAGATATATATACAGTTAAAGGCTAGAGATTCTCTGAGGACACTTGCAGACCAAAAAACTATTGCTTTTACGATAGCCAGAGCAGACCTGGAATTGTGGTTGTTTGAGCCTATGCCATGTATTCTGATTGTATATGATGCTCAGTTGGATATAGCTTATTGGTTATATTTACAAGCCTATTTTGAAAATTTGCCGGGGTTTGACATATCGAAAGTTGGTGAAAGTTTGACTGTTCGCTTGCCTAAAACAAATATACTAAATCAAGAGGCAATCAAAAAATTCGCAGACTATCGGAATGATGTTCTTAAGCAAATAAAAGGAGTAATTCGTCATCATGATTAGAGATATTCAATTTAATGAATTAGAAAAATTACTTTTAAATATAGGTTTTGCCAAAGTACCAACAACTGGGAATCAACAAGTTTATCAATCTTCACCTTCAGGAGCATTAATAATTTTACCAGCTTACGAACAGCAAGATTATGTTCAGTCTGTGCATTTAGTAGCCGTACGCCGAGTATTGCTAGAAAACGGTTTAATCAACACGAATACTTTCAATAGGTTTTTAGAAAAAGTTGCAAGCTAAAGTAGTAAGACTTAATTAAGTTGAGTATTTACCATTAATTTCTACATAACCTTCTGACAAATCACAACCCCAGACAGTTGCAATAGCTTCGCCAATATTCAAGCTCACATGAATATTTACTTTATCTTGGGACATCACTTGTCGCAATTCATCTAAATTATCCTCATTTAAAATATTCGGATAGACTTGAATATTATCAAACCGAATCACGATATTTTCTGGATTTATTGACAATTCATCTTCACATTTACCTATAGCCATTGCTACTCTTCCCCAATTCGGATCTGCACCATAAACAGCAGTCTTCACCAAAGGGGAATTGACGATTGCTTTAGCAACTTTTTTAGCTTGTACATAATTCAAAGCTGAATCTACAGTTACCTCAATTACCTTAGTAGCCCCTTCGCCATCTCGCGCTATTTTCAAAACTAATTCATTGGCTATTTCTTGTAGTGCAATAGCAAATTCTGACTCAGAAACTGCACCTGCTAAACCATTAGCTAAAATAATGGCAGTGTCACTAGTAGAAGTATCTGTATCAACACTTAAACAGTTAAATGTTTTATCTACTATAGAACGAAAAATTGAACGCAACACATCAGCAGAAATCGCTGCATCTGTGAAAAAGAAAGCTAGCATTGTTGCCATATTCGGCTCAATCATCCCTACGCCTTTGGCAATTCCTACAAGTTTGGCATTTCCAACTTGTCGCGCTGCTAGCTTTGGTACAGTATCGGTTGTCATAATACCGCGTGCTGCCAAATTAAAATTAGCCGTAGTTAATTTGTTGCCAATTCCTAACAATCCAGCACGAATTTTTTCTATAGGGTAACGTCTACCAATTACGCCTGTAGAAGCTATGACAATATTATCTGGAGAAATGCCAGTTTCAGTGGCGACAATTTGAATAACTTCTTCTGCATCAGTCGTACCAATAGCGCCATTAGCTACATTGGCATTTTTAGAGATCACAACAATTCCCTGTGCTTGATTATCTTTCAAGTTGCGGCGGCTAATAGTTACACTTGTCCCCGCAAAAAGACTTTGTGTAAATACTCCATCAGCAACACAGGGAACATCAGATTTAATCAAGACAAAATCATCGGTGGAGTCTTTGATACCTAAGTTAGTAATAAAAGTCTGAAATCCTTGCGGAGTTAAAGATGGAGTTAAGGACATTTTTAATATAAAACTCCTATAATTGCGTAATTTGATTATAGTTGAAGTTGAGTGAAGCACTAATCATACTGAAGGGTAGGCATTACTATTAACAATTGGGCATGATATCCCAATTATTGTGAAAATATCTCCTTACCTTAGCAAGAAAGGAATTTGCACCTTAATAGCATTTGTTGGACATTCCCTTTCACAAGGAAGACAAAACCAGCATTCGTCATATTTCATATATGCTTTGCCAGTCTCCGGATTTTTGGCTAGTACGTCAAGCGGACAAACTTCAATACAAACCCGACATTTTTCTAAACATTTAGACTCGTCCACAATCACGGGAACATCTACTCTTTGATTAGTTAAAGCCATCTGGTACCTCTGTAATTGTTAGTATCTTAGTCATATCAGCAATGCCCACCCTACAGAACGATTAATATTTTCCGAAGAATTTAGTATGATATTTTTAGTTGACAATCGTTGCCTTTAAAAAACGATAACCAGCATCAATTTCTGTTACCTGGCGAATATCTCCATATTTTGCATCCCATTTACCACTACTTAAATCTGCTGCTAGAGATGTAACCCCAGATGCAATCAAATCAGGATTACCTAAAGCAAAAGAAGATATTCCTGCGCGCACTTCTGGTTGAAGATACAATTCAGGTCTTCTCCAAGCTGCTGCAGCAAATAAATCAGATAAATCGTCAGGTAACATCAAAGGAATGACTTCAATTTTCCTTTGAGTATTCTGCTCAATTAAACTGGTAATTTCATGCAGTGGGAGGAATTTTAATGCATCTTCCCACATCCAAGGAAAATAATCATACAACCAAATTTTTTGAGCGAATCTAATATCAAAAGTTAGCAATATAATTGGCCCATCCTGAATAATCCGGTGCATTTCTCGGAAGGCTTGCTCTAAATCCGAAAAATGATGAATTGTCAAAATACTGATTACTGCATTAACAGATTTATCGGCTAAAGGTAAAGCTTCTGCATAGCCATTAAACCATTGCACTTGTGGATGTTCTGATGCTTGTTGACGCATTACCGATGATGGTTCAACAGCATAAACAGAAAATCCTCGATTAGCTAGCGCTTGTGAATAACCACCAGTTCCCGCACCAATATCAGCAATCAGGCTACCTGGTGGTAAATTGAGTAAGTCGATTATCTTTTGGACAATGCGATAGTCAGGGATGCGAGTTGTTGTATATTGTTTGCCAATGGAATCATAAAGAGGCATTTGCACACCGATTTTTTTGAGATGGATGTTTATCTACAGTTAATTATTCATTAACTTATTTCACTGCTACATCATAAACCTCTCTTCCTAAATCCACATCCACAATATAAGGTTCAACAGCACGCTTAAATAACACCATTTCCCTCGCTTCATTCTTCTTCAAATTCACATGGCAAAACCACTCTTGATTATTCTTCTCAGGAAAATCTAAGTGATAGTGATAAAGTCCCCAACGACTTTCGCGACGATATATTGATGCTCTTGCTGCCATCTCTGCACAATCTCTAATAAAATGCACTTCCATACAGCGCATCAGTTCATGGGGATCGCGCGCTCCCATTTGCGCTAAAGTATCATGATACCGAACAAAACTATTCAGCCCAATCTCCATTTTGTAATTTGATTTTGGCGGTTGTAAATAATCGTTTACTAGTCGCCGTAGCTTATATTCAACCTGAGTATGGGGAATACCATTAGGCTGATTTAATGGGGCATAAATCCTCGCTTTTTCTGCATCTAAAAATTTAGCATCCGGTTCTAAATGCTCCAAATCTTTGATGTAATCAATTGCATGAGTTCCTGCCAAACGACCATATACAAAAGCCCCAATCATATAATTATGAGGAACACTCGCCATATCTCCAGCTGCATACAATCCTGGTACTGTGGTTTCAGCTTTTTCATTCACCCAAACACCAGAAGCACTATGTCCGCTACACAAGCCAATTTCCGAGATATTCATCTCAATACCGTGGGTGCGGTAGTTCTCGCCTCTACCTTCATGAAACCTTCCGCGACTTGGTCTTTCATTTGACCATAAAATAGACTCTATTTCAGAAATGGTGTCTTCATCTAAATGCGTCATTTTTAACTGAATTGGCCCTTTACCAGAGTTCAATTCTTTCCAAATTTCTAACATCATTTGCCCGCTCCAATAATCACAATTAATGAAGCGGTGTCCTTCAGCGTTAGCAGTATATGCACCAAAAGGCCCAGCAACATAAGCGCAAGCCGGGCCGTTGTAGTCTTTAATTAAGGGATTAATTTGGAAGCATTCAATATTACTCAGTTCTGCACCTGCGTGGTAAGCCATTGAGTAACCATCACCCGCATTAGTGGGATTTTCATAAGTTCCGTAGAGGTAGCCTGATGCAGGTAATCCCAACCTTCCGCAAGCACCAGTGCAAAGAATGACGGCTTTAGCTTGGATGACAACAAAATCGCCACCACGTACATCAAACCCAACCGCACCGATCGCCCTTCCTTCTCTTACCAAAACCCTCGTTGCCATGACGCGATTGGTAACATTGACTTTATGTCGCTTAACCTGTCGCGTCAGAATCGTTTTTAAATCTTTACCTTCGGGCATTGGCAATACATATTTGCCTACCCGATGCACTTGCTTAACATCGTAATTGCCTTGGGGGTCTTTTTGGAACTTCACGCCCCAACTTTCTAGTTCTTGAATAGTTTCATAGCCTAGCAAGGCGGTTTTATAGACGGCTTTTTGATGGAGAATGCCATCATTAGCAATAGTGACTTCGCGGACATACTGTTCTGGCGTTGAGTATCCAGGGATGACGGCTGTATTTACACCATCCATTCCCATTGCGATCGCACCACTTCGACGAATATTAGCCTTCTCCAAAATCAGGACATCAGCCGATGGATTAGCCTGTTTCGCCTTAATTCCCGCCATTGTCCCCGCCGTACCACCGCCAATCACTAGTACATCGGTTTTTATCAATTGTGTAGTTATTTCCATATAATCACCTGAGTTGAGAATGGGGATTGGGGACTGGGGATAAGGGGTAATGGGGATTGGGGATTGGGGACTGGGGACTGGGGATTAGGGATTGGGGATTGGGGTAATGGGGATTGGGTAGGGGACAAAGAGATAAATTTCCATTACCTATTACCTATTACCCATTACCAATTACCCATTTTCTAATTACGCCAAACTATGTCCTTCACATTAATTTGCTTCGGTATAAGTTTGATTTTGTAGAATGCATCAGCAATCTCTTGCTGTTTTGCAATTACTTCATCGGTAATTGTCAGCACACCATAATCACGCCGCTTTTCTGCTACCTCTAAAACAGCTGCATCAATACCTAGTGCTGGCGCGAGAAATTTAGCCACTTCACTAGGATTATTCTTGGCCCAGTCGCTAGTCTTTTTCACTTCATCTAAAACTATTTTCAAAGTATCAGCATGAGCATCTACAAAAGATTTAGCAGCCAAATAATAACCACGATTCGGCGCTAATCCGGTTGCGTCAGTGAGGGCGCGTGCGCCTGTGGCTTTTTCTGCTAAAGCTAAATAAGGGTCCCAAATCGCCCAAGCATCAACGTTTTTACCTTCAAACGCAGCACGTCCATCAGCAGGTTGGAGGGTAACTGCTTGGATGTCAGTATATTGGAGTCCTGCTTTTTCTAGGGCTTTCACTACTAGGTAGTTCGTGTTGGAACCTTTAGCGAAAGCCACTTTTTTACCTTTGAGATCCGCCACTGTTTTAATTGGCGAATCTTTGTGAACTAGGATGGCTTCAGCCTTTGTACTCCAAGGATCGTAAGCTACATAAACTAATGGCGTACCTGCGGCTTGGGCAAATATTGGTGGTGCTTCTCCTGTATAGCCAAAGTCTATACTACCGGAGTTGATAGCTTCTAACATTGGCGGGCCTGAGGGAAATTCACTCCAGGTAACAGAAGCACCGGAAGCCGCCAAAGCTTTTTCTAAATCGCCTCTGGTTTTCAATGCACTTAAAATAGTTCCCGCTTTCTGAAATCCGATTCTAACGGTATTACTGCTAACTGCTGGACTCTGATTAGGTGTTGATGTTGCCTGTTCTGTAGGTGTTGTTGTTGCTTGCTGGTTTGTGCCGGAAGAACAAGCGGAAACAAATAAAACTAAGCCAATACCCACCGCAAACAGTAAAGAAAAAATCCGGATTTTTCGCTGCTGAAAGTTCTGGAAAAAGCGGAGAAAAATGTTTAATATTCGAGATTGAAAGCGCTGGGATAACATAAATACTTTGCTTCTAATGGTAAACACCTAAGCCATAACAGCAAATCTACAGTAAACGGATTTAATAACCGTAGATTCAGGTGATAAAAATATCACCAAACAAAAATTTATCTCTCAGGCATAGCCGAGAAATGGGGGAAATATTGCTTACTTTTGTCAGCAATATAATTATTTCAGAATAATACTACTGTATATTTACCAAAATACAGTAATTTGCGGTAAAATTTGTCAGGAGATGCAAAGCCTAGCAATGATCAAGCAAATTTTAGAACAACAAATTGCCTATTATAGTGCTAGAGCAAATGAATATGATGAATGGTTCTATCGCCTTGGTCGTTACGATCGCGGTGAGGAAATCAACCAGCGTTGGTTTCAAGAGATTGATATTGTCAAACAGGCTTTACATCAAATTGGAGAAACCGAGGAAATTTTAGAGTTAGCCTGCGGAACAGGAATTTGGACGCAAGAACTTTTAACAATTGGCAAGAAAATTACTGCAATTGATGCTTCACAAGAAGTAATTGCGATTAATCGTAGCAAGTTAAATGCACAGAATATAGAATATCGGCAAATAGATTTATTTACATGGGAACCTAATGCTGAATATGATTTAGTATTTTTCTCTTTTTGGTTATCCCATATACCACCAGAATTATTGGAATCATTTCTAGTAAAAGTATATAAATCTGTGCGTACTGGCGGAAAAGTATTTATTATTGATTCCCGCTTTGAACCCACCTCTACAGCTAATAACCATATTCTTAATGATGACGGCAAGATTTACAAAAGCCGTAAATTAAATGATGGGCAAGAATTTCAGATTGTGAAAGTTTTTTATCAACCAGATGCACTACATCAACATCTATCACAAGTTGGTTTTAAGGCTGATGTAAAATTTACAGAGCATTATTTTATCTATGCTCATGCTACAAAGTTTTATAGCTAATTCTTAAGAATATTCAGCTAAAAATACGTGATGCCTAAAAATCCCCAAAGATATAATTCGGGGACTGTCTAAGAGGTTGTTTGAAAAGTTTTTCCCTGTGATTTTAATTGCACTGTTACCCCCCTTAATCCCCCCTTGTCAAGGGGGGAGACCGGAAAATCCAGTTCCCTCCCCTTTGAAAGGGGAGGGCTAGGGTGGGGTAAAAAATATTTGATACACTACTACAGACTTTTCAAACATCCTCTAACTAATTAGGGTACTCCAAAAAATAAATTATTCCGTTTAAGCCGTTGACTGTTGACTCTCCGAGCTTTAGATTTTAAATTTTGGATTTTGGATTGTTTTTGGTGCAAGCGCAGCGGCTTCCCGCAGGGTGCTTAACAAATGACAGCTAGTTATAGAGGAAGCCGGACTGTAAATGTACTACCTAGTCCAGGTTGACTTTGAAGATGAATAGTACCTTTGTGTGCAAGAGCGATCGCTAATGCTATGGCTAAACCCAATCCCGAACCACCAGAGGTGCGAGAGCGATTGCGATCGACTCGATAGAAGCGATCAAAAATTCGCCCTTGATGTTCAACAGCAATGCCAATTCCTGTATCTTGAATTTTGATCATGGCGTAATGCTCACTATTTTCTAAAAAAACTGTAACTTTGCCACCACTAGGCGTTGCTTGAATGGCATTGATAATTAAGTTAGAAATTAACCGATAAAGCTGTTCTTCATTGCCCATCACATAGATTTTTTTGGCAACTAGCACCTGCTGAGAAAGATTTACCTGAGCCTCAACAGCTAGAAATGCTAATTCCTCTATTAAGTCGCTAATTAAATCATTTAAACAGCAATATTTATATTCTCCTATAAGTTGTTTTTGGTCTATCCTGGTCAATAATAATAAATCTCCGACCAATTGCGATAGGCGACGGTTTTGGCGTTTAAGAACATCTAAAATGCTACTATTTGATTTTGGTTCTTGCTGTAACTTAATAGCAGCTTCAATAGTAGAATACATCGCGGCTAAAGGTGTGCGAAACTCATGAGCAGCATCAGCAGTAAATTGCTGCATTTGTTGATAGGAATGATATACAGGTTGCATTGCTCTCCCTGCTAACCACCAACTTGATAAACCAACAAAAATCATAGAAATTGGCAATCCTAGAATTAAAGTTAATCTTAAATAAGTAAGATGTTGGTCTAAATCTGTAAGGCTGCGTGCCACCTGAAGATAACCCGAAATTTGGTTTTGAGTATATAAAGGTAAAGTGATTTGACGGTATCTAGTACCAGAAGAATCTGTGAGGATTTGCCATTGTTTTACTGATGCAGTCATCGGTAAATTATTAAATGATATACCTGCAATAGCAAACAGTTTTTCTGAACTATCTAATAAGCGTATATAGTAATTAACTTGATTAGCTGCCTCTGCTATTGGTTGCTTAATAATAGTTGTTTTCGGCAAACAATTTGTGGGAGTTAAACATAATTTTAAGGAAACTTCTTTAGCCAATTCTTCTAAATGTCCAGGTTGTTGCCAAGCTGGTTCAATACTTTTATGTATTGCCTTTGCTACTGATTCTAAACCCTGATCTATGGTTTCCTGGTAAGCATGGGCAACTACGCTATAAACCCCGAGTCCAGATAAGCCTAAAATACTACCCATCACGAGCGTGTACCAAGCTGCTAGACGTAAACGAGTCTGGCGGAAAATGGGATTATGTTCCATATTTATGTAACTTTACAGTGCAGCTTGTTTTTCGGTATGAATGTTGAGGCGATAACCTACACCATAGATAGTTTCTATCAAAGATTCGCTATCTTCTTCTCCTAATTTGCGTCTTAATAAGCGAATTTGAGCAGCTACTACATTGCTACATGGTTCTGCACCAATTTCCCACAGTTGATTAATAATTTGGTCGCGACTGATAATTTGGTGAGGATGCCGCATGAAATATTCTAATAATTGGAATTCTTTGGCAGTTAAAGATAATAATTGCTTTTCCCCATTTGGATAATGTCGAGTCAGTTCATGAGTGATGTAATTGAGAGTTAGACAACCTACTTGTAAGCGTCGGGGTTGAATTTGGGGTGTAAATGTTGTGCCTACATAAGAAGCACGGCGTTGTAATGCCCTTAATCTTGCTAGCAGTTCTGCCATATCAAATGGTTTCACCAAATAGTCATCAGCACCGCTATCTAGACCAATGATTTTTTCCTCCATGCGGTCTTTTGCCGTTAACATCAAAACAGGCAGAATTAATTGGCGCGATCGCAACCATCTACACAACTCTATCCCCGAAATTCCTGGTAGCATCCAATCAAAAATCCCTAGCGTGTACTCAGTCCATCCAGTTTCCAGATATTGCCACGCCTGAGTCCCATCAAGAAACCAATCAACTACATAGGCCTCATGAGATAGAACTTCTTTGATTGCTGCGCCTAAATCTGCTTCATCCTCAACTAATATCAGCCGCATACTCAACTCATTGCTAAAAGCCTTCTTTAATTACGCTGGCGTAGAAAAATGAAATAACTGTGAAATTTCTATGCTACTTCAGATGTAGCGATCGCCTCTGGATAGCCTTTAGCCCAAGTGCTAATGTGAGCATTATGCATCTTGTTAGACAGTACGCAAATTGCCAAACCAAGCGTCACGATCCCGTTCAATCTGTTTGGCTACTTTGAAGTTGAACTGCCAGATTCCGATACAGGCAACGGCTTGAATCAAAAGTGGTATGATTACAGCACCGGAAGATGCGTCGTAAACGCTCAACAAATAGATAAAAAGTCCCAAGAATAAAGGCAGAAGATACCATAGCCAAACGAGCCTGAGCATACGAGCCTGATGGGTCAGACGCTGCTTCCACTTGTCTGGAAACTGAGTAGGGGGGAACGCAGACAGTTCTGATTTGGGGATGTGCAGTTTCCACCAGATGACGGTGATATCCAGCAACAGCGCCAAGATTATCACTCCGCTCCCAATGATTGCGAGAGTATCTTTTGGTTGTTGATAAATATCGTAAGCCATAATCAAAGCAAAGAGCGCAATGAGAGCGCCTGCAACCACTGTCTTACGGATATTTCGACGTTGAGCACATTTTACAAGCTTAGTAATTTTCTCTTCTAGTGATTGTGCTTGTCGGTTAGACACATTTCCTCCTTCTGGCATATAAATGATGAGACAGCCAAACAAGGGTACAGAATAGGCGACCTCCATCTAGGAGAAAGCCAGGAAGCAGATAGAAAAGCGCTTGTGGAAAATCAGTTTGTAGTTTGTGATGATGAATCGCGATCGCTTTTACCAAACGCTGAACCTCTTCTCTAATATTCAAACCGACACACCTAGACTATCTCAGGTTTTTGTAAGCATTAATTACGAATTGGTATAAGTTGAATTTCTGCACCTTGCGGTTTTGATAGTGCTTGTAATTCCTCCCAACTATAATGACGGGGTAATGCAATTGGTTTGTCATCGGCTCCTAATCCCAACCCAACTGTATTCCTTAAAGATGGTATGTTTCTCAAGATAGATTCCTATACATACATTAAAACTTTAGCAAAGATAATACTTCCATCTTGGGAATTACTATTTTTTCTACCTAGAGATAGGGAAGAAATCCATTTAAATTTCATTTTTTATCTTTATTATCGAAGTTGTATTTGGTAGTTAGCTTTATCCAAAAATTAAATAAAGACCCTCGATTCTCTAATTTGTGGTCGGTAATTAATCAAAAATCAATCACAACTAATATCAAATCGCAATCAGAATATTCTTTGTAATTGCGGACATAACACCGTGAAGGTAAGCACTTTCATGAATGCTAATTTACTATGACTAACTGCAACTGAAGAACCAAGTTTAATTAGGAAATTATTCTCCTGCTGGGGGCAATTCTGTTTGTGGTTCCTTACGTGTGAATTCATCAATGAGCGTCACAATCACGGCCGCTGCTGGAACTGCAAGCAATACCCCAATTAAACCAAATAGCTTACCCATAACCAGAAACGTCACAATTACCATTACAGGATGTATATTAACTTGCTGTCCCATTACTAATGGTTGCACAATATGAGCATCTATCTGATTTAAAAATAAAAATAGTATGAGAACAAATACTAATTTAATTGGTGAAATACTCAACGCTACTAATGCAGGTAAAAAAGTACCAACAATAGAACCAAAATAAGGAATAATCTCGAAGATACCTGCAATAATACCAAAGGCAAACGCTGATGGAATACCCAAAATCCACAATCCCAGAGCAGCCCCTGCACCGAGAAATATCATGGCAATTCCTGTACCAAAAATCCAGCCTCGTAGTCTTGCTCGGCAAGCTTTGAGAACTCTTGTAAACCTTTGGTGATGTCGGCGGGGTATTAACTTTAAAATACCATTTACTAAAGATTCAGGATCGTAAGCCATATACAGCGCTAAAATCACTGTCGCTACTAACTCCAGTGTAAAGTTGAAGGCTTGACCCAAAAAAACTGGTACTCCACCTAGTAACTGATTGATAAAATTTCGTAGTTGTATTAGTGATAGAGAAATATCAGGAATAAAAGTAAATTTTTGTCGCAGTTGCTCAACATCTCCCGTCAATGTATTGAGATAAGTTGGCAATGTAATTAGTAAATTTTGTACCTCAGATGTAGCGTTAGGTATAACTACAGTAGCAAGCAATAGCCCAAAGCCCAGAATCAATCCAATTAATAGTACAACAGCAGCATCTTGTGATTTAACCAGCTTTTGCAAAAACCGCAGCATTGTTCGCAAAACTAAAGCAATTAATGCCGCAATAGCTATTAGTTCTAATACTGGTAAAAGCTGGTAAAGGATATAGAGTGCTGCTGCAAGTATGACTGCTAAAGGTGCGCCACTAGTTAACCCAGAGTATCCATTGTCTGTATCCCTAGAATCTGCCATTTTTGATCATCGCTAATTGTGATTAATCATACTTGTGAAAGTAGTCGGGATTTTTGAGAGAGCGACTTGCTTGCAGCTGATTGCATTTACATATACATTTATTGGCATGAATAATCATCCTCCTAAAGTCAGTTGTTTGACCTTGGATATTTAATTTGCTTGAATTGGCCAATTGTGATTTTAATTTATGTAGGACTTACACAAGTGTCACATTTTTCTCGTTTAGGCTGTCAAGAGTCAAAAGTCCAAAAAACCTGAATTTTTGACCCTTGACTGTTGACTCTTAAACCAGAAGTTTGGTGTACCAGTTGCGTAAGTCCTGATAGATGCTACTTTTGATAGTAGCTAAATAAAGATATCATGCAAAATCAGAACCAAAATCTGTGACTAATACTTGAAGAAACTTAATATTTTCAACCTTCTCCAAGTTGGGAACGGGAGTTTTCTCCAGAGAACAGGAAATAGGGAATAGTAACAGATTGAACGAATACAAGCCGATGCTCAACAACTATGAATTTTAAAGTAGATGCTATTTAGATAGATTTTCTTACTTCAGATAGTGGAAATAGTCTTGAAAGAAATCATATTCTATACATAGTTAAAAGAACACGCTTAATTGATTGCTCACAGAGAAATAGTAATTTTTCTTTGATTCCACAAATAGGCAGAGTAAATGATTAAATGTTCAGCGTGTTTAACGAAATATGTTGTTAAGGGAGAAAAATTATGAATATTCTAGCTTGGATCGTTTTAGGACTGATTGCAGGTGCGATCGCAAAAATGATTTATCCCGGACATCAAGGGGGTAACATTTTAGGCACAATCCTCCTAGGAATCATTGGTGCGCTCATTGGTGGGAGCATATACACCTTGTTAACCACAGGAACGTTAGCCTTGACTTCAGCCGGATTGAGTATTGGCGGTATTATCGTCTCCATCATTGGTGCCATTATTGGTCTATGGCTTTACTACACTTTTACCCGCAGAGCTTACTAAATCAATAGCCTCTGTAGAGAAGTTGTAATCTATGGGCGGTAAAGCAGAGAACGATTCACCAATGATTGATAAAGTAAATTTGATTTTCAATATACAAGGGTGTGTTGTTGCCAAGCGTCGCACCAAGGTCTAAAATGCGGTGCGTTATCACGAAGCGTAAGGCACCCTACACATGAAAAACTCCACCCACAAGGGGATGGAGTTTTAGGGCATGGGTAAGAGTTCCCAATGCCCAATGCCCAATGCCCCAAGTCGGCGGGCGGCTATCCCTCTCCACCCACAAGGGGATGGAGTTTCCCGCCGACTTCCAATGAATGTCACTCAATTTAGCGAGATTTAGATACCTGACTTTTTCAAAAAGTCGGGTATCTGGGCAGCAATGTTTGCTTAAGTAAGTGCTATTTCACCCTACACATACTGCAATTCTTTCAATACAATTAGATTCTGATAGAAGCCAAAATTCGCCAATAGCATCCAGAAATTCAACAAATTTTTATCGCGGCTAAATCATTAGCTGTAACCCCGTAAATTGGCAGAGGTATTGATTAAGATAATCTATTCAAATTCAATTGGAAATGCTTAATACAGCTTTACCTAGATATTGTCTATCAAGTAGCTTTTGCGCTACCTCCGCAATTTGTGTCCAATCGGCTTCAATATTAATATGAGGACGCAATTGCCCAGCTTCTACTAAACCTAAAAGTCTTTGCAATCCCAATGCAGCAGATTCCCGTTGTAATTCATGAAATAATATGAAACCGTACAAACTTGCGCCACCTGTGCCATAAAAACTTTGGGCATTAAATGTGACTTCTGTACCTCCAGATGTACCAAATAGCACAACTGTACCATTTGGAGCTAACCAACCAAGAGATGTTCCCAAAATGTCGCTACCAACAGACTCAAGAATTAAGTGATAGGAACCATATTCGCTCTGTGGTGGCAACTTTTCCCCAATAATTACAGCATGGGCACCAGCGCTTTTGACAAAAGATTCGTATTCTGGACGGCGAATATGTGCAACTACTTGCGCGCCGCTAAGTTTTGCTAATTGAATGGCAAAGTAGCCTACACCACCCGATGCTCCTGTAATTAATACTGAGCGTCCTAAAAGTGAACCGCCTTTGAGTAGAGCATGATAGGCAGTTAGGCCTGCTACTGGTAATGTGGCGGCTTGTTCAAAAGATACTGAAGCAGGTAATTCTGCTATTGAGTGGGTGGGTACTGATACCAATTCCCCCCAAGCACCAGAACGGAGTAAACCAACAACTCTGGTTCCCGCAGCTGGCCCTGAACCATCAGCTGCAGGAGTTTCTACGACACCAGCTAAATCCCAGCCAGGCCGCCAACCAGCAGCCGCGGTGGTAGAACGTCTAACTTCTCCTCGGTTGAGAGAAATTGCTGCTACTCGAATCACTGCTTCATTAGCAGCTGGGGTAGGTGCATCGACATCACGCAGTACTAAACGCCCTGATACATTGGGATCAACAACAACGGCACGTATTTTGCTCATATTGGGGATTGGGGATTAGGGACTGGGGATTAGGTAATGGGTAAGGGAAAGAATTAACTCTTGTACAGACGCGATGAATCGCGTCTCTCTGACCCTTGTCAATTCTAACGTTTGACGAGTTTAAGCAATCTCTTCTATTGCCCTGCTTCACGGATATGTTTTTTGTATCATGTTGATTGGGTATAGCTGCTATGCCTTGCTCCACGCGATCCGCAGTTAAAATATCTAATTTTATAAATTTATGTAAAACTAATAATTAGTTTTGCTAAGTGAATTCGGCTTATATCAAGTTCAGCAAGTAGAACTCCAAAACACCAAGCCCTGAATACCTAATTCTTACTCCCTAACACAATAAATTTAAACCCGGATAGCTGAAGGCATCAAGATGAATCAAGAGATAACACGCCGCAACTTTATCGCAACTGCTACCCTGGCTACAGGCTTTGCTTTAGCAGTACAACCTGTGAGTGCGAAAGTCATTACCACCGATACCAAAGGATTAGTCGCGGGTGCGGTGAAAATACCTGTAAAAGATGGTGAAATTCCAGCTTATAGGGCGCAGCCAGCAACAGGTAGTAATTTTCCGATTGTGCTGGTGATTCAAGAAATTTTTGGCGTACACGAGCATATTCAAGATGTTACCCGTCGTTTTGCCAAGTTGGGATATTTAGCGATCGCACCCGAATTATTTATCCGTCAGGGTGATGTCTCAAAATTAAGCAATATTGATGAAATTCGCCCCATAGTAGCAAAAGTTCCCGATGCTCAGGTACTATCTGACCTTGATGCTACTGTAGCTTGGGCTGTCAAATCTGCAAAGGGAAATGCTAACAGGTTAGGAATTACGGGTTTCTGCTGGGGTGGTCGGATTGTCTGGTTATATGCAGCACATAATCCTGAAGTTAAAGCAGGTGTAGCGTGGTATGGCAGATTAGTTGGTGATGCGACAGAACTGCAACCCAAGTATCCCATTGATATTGCCTCAACGCTAACAGTTCCCGTACTGGGACTGTACGGCGGTAAAGATACAGGGATTCCATTAGATACAGTAGAAAAAATGCGCGATCGCCTCAAGTCTAGCAGCAGCAAATCGGAAATCATCGTTTATCCCGATGCACCCCACGCCTTTTATGCCGATTATCGCCCCTCCTACCGGGAAAAGGAAGCAAAAGAAGGCTGGAAAAAACTCCAAGCATGGTTTAAACAGCATGGTGTCTGATTTTTAAGGGAAAAAACACATCTTTTGTAGGGTTTAGCAGTGCTAAACCCTGCATAGCGCAGATTTCCGTAAGTCCGAAATTAATCAAACTGATGTCAGTTAAATTCTTTATCTTTGAGGATTTTGCCCATTTTTTGATATTCACGACGTACTGCTTGAATCAAATGGGGCATTTCAATTTGATTGCTATCCTCGGCAGCTAAAAAGGCAGCCGTTAAGGCAATATTACGAATATTTGCCCCTGTAAGTTCAAAATTATGCGCCAGAAAATTTAAGTCTATCTCAGAACTACAAGGTGTACTTTTAGGAAATATTTTCTGCCAAATTTCGTACCTTTGCTTTTCATTAGGGAAAGGAAATTCAATAATAAAACGCAGTCTCCTGACAAAAGCATCATCCATGTTCATGCGGAGATTGGTAGTAAGAATTGTAATTCCTTCATACTCTTCCATTTTTTGTAATAGGTAACTAATTTCCAAATTAGCATAGCGATCGTGAGCATCTTTAACTTCACTGCGCTTGCCAAATAGAGAATCCGCTTCATCAAATAAAAGAATAGCATTGGCATTAGTAGCAGCAGTAAAAATTCGATGTAAATTCTTTTCTGTTTCACCAATATATTTACTAACTATTTGGGATAAATCAATTTTATACAAGTCGAGTTGTAATTCTTGAGCAATGATTTCTGCTGCCATTGTTTTGCCTGTACCAGGGGTTCCAGAAAACATGACATTTAACCCTTTCCCCAGTGACAATTTACTTTCAAAACCCCATTTTTCCCAAACTAAATGTTGGTGCTTGACTTGGTTGCAGATTTCTCGCAATAGATGCTTTTGGTTAGCTGGTAATATAATATCGTCCCAACTATATTTAGGTTGAATGTGCCGCGCTAAGGTGGCTAAATCATGTGCTGATAATCCTCTAGCGGCGGTAGATAAATCAATTAATGTTATAGATTTTTGCCAGTCAACTTGAGTATTAGTAACCTCTGCAGCTTGATTTTTCCAGCGAACTTGATTGGTAGCATTTACCACAGCATCAGCAATTTGTTCAGATGTGAGACGAAAGCGATCGCTCAAACTATCTAACTCTTGGCTATCTAGGATAATATCTGCTGCTTGCAAGTATTTCTGCCAATAAAAACGACGCTGTGCAAAATTTGGCATTGCAAAAGGAATTGCGATTAGTTCTATTACTTGATTTGTGATATTTACCCAAGGTTGGATAGCAGATAGGATAGTAAATAGAGAAGATTCAATTAACTGATTGATAAAACCTTGATATAAAATATTATTTTCTGGAGCTTGCAAAGTGTCTAAAGATTCTATATAAAGTAAGGCATTTTTAAACCTAGCTTCACGGAATAATAATTTGATTGTGGATTCAAATTCGGCTTTAGCCTCGACAATCTTTGCCAAGTCTGCCACTAAAAAAGGTAGTCCCAATGATTTAGCTATAGCTTCAGCAGTCTGCCGTTTACCAGGGATATCCTCACCTTTAAAATATAAATTAAAAGGTTTAAATGTTGTCAAATTGGCTGTGACTAAAGATAGTAAATTTTGCTTGATTTCTGGATTTAAAGGCAAGTTATCAAAACTGATTTGAGGTGTAATTAATTGGCAGAAATCAACAAGTCTGCCATCTATCCCTGTTTCTCCTAATAAAAGTTGAATGACTTGCTGATCGAGTTTAATATTATGGGCAAGTAGAGAAGGATCTGTGTGATTAGATTCGGGAATCAGATGCAGCAGCCGATGACGAATCAGTGGTGCATCAGTACTAAAATGAACTCGTCGTGTGAGTTTTTCGATTGCTGATGTGCAGAGTAAATTGAGAGCTAAGTCTACAGTAGGTCGTTTGCAACGTACATCATCTTGGAGATAAGCATAGAGTCGTTCATAACGACGGTCAAGTTCTGGGGCGAGTGCGATCGCAATAATCGCTATATCAAAATTGGATAAACCAAAATTTTCCTGAAGCCACAAAAACCGAGAATTTTCTGGAAAAATATCTACAGAGAATTCTGAAAATGTAGGTTCTTTAATCCTCAGTCTTGGTATTCCCGGTTCTTGGTCGAGTAAAGTTTCTACCTCCTCTGCATTGATATGTACGCCACGATAGGGATTGTTTGCTGCTTCTACACCATAGGCAACTTCGGCGGCGGCGATCGCTTTTTCTAACAATCGATCCAATTTCTCTAATAACAGTAGGATTTCAGTGCAGTCAGAAGTTTTAAAAAACATTAGACCATTATTTAATAATAGCAAAGGCAAAAGCATGGGGTGTAGAAGATGTAATATCTTCCACACTCCATGAAATCTCAATTTATTTAACTTGACCTGTAATTTTTGTGGAGTGGAGAATAGTATTAAATATGGGTAAATACTTCTCTTCTAAGGTTTTCAATGTTGCCGCATTGATTAAATAAAAATCAGAATTATCTACCTGGATCAAAGATTGTAACTGTGATACTCGCAATCCCGTATTTTCCTCTGTCCATTCGTAATATCTAACGTAGGCAGGGCGGTCAGCTATTTGGCAATTTTCTTCGCTAATAAGTTGATATTCATTATATTCCTGTGCCATCTCTTCTAGAGATTCTCTAATCAAGGTTTCAAACCAATCAGGTCTATTGTTATCAGGTTCTGCTAATGTATAACTCATTGTGCAACGATACTCATCAAAATACTCTTCAAAACCTGTTTCTATTTCTCCAAAAATTCTAAATTGAAATTCATTAACAATCTCTACATTCCAATTTTTAGGAACAGAAATAGATATGCCAATTTCTTGATTTATATAAGTAACCATTGAGGGTAATTCAGTCATAATTTTTCGCTCTTTCGGCTCGATAGTTAGAGAATAAAAGAATTTTATCGAAGTTAAGCTGCAGATATCATCACAGTTTTAAAGTACGCAAGGATAAGCTTTTATGCCTACCCTAATATCTGTACTTTATTAACCTGATAATTTACCCTTTTACAGATAGATAAACAAGGCAATCAATGCCTAAATTGGATGCTTGTTTAACCAATCAGTAGGATTTATTTGTGCTTTATTCTTCAGATTCTGATTCGCTATTCTTCAAGGATTTATAAATTTTGTGTACTTTGGCAGCGCCTTTAAAAGCTTTGTTAACAAATCTTTGTCCTCTTGCTGAAAGACGTGCTAATATTTTTTGCTTAACTTTATCTTTGACTTTGCTACCAATAGCCTTACCAATTCCTTTTACATCTACTTCAATATCTCCATCTACACCACCACCAATACCAAGAGTTGAGCTGACAGCACCGCTTAATTTTAGCTTGCCATCCTTAAATTCAAATGTACCCTCTACCTTACCACCGATACCTGCTTGTGCTTCTACCTCACCTGAGAGCTTAACTAATACCTTACCTTTGTATGTTAGAGAGGTACTACCTTTAGCAGAAGCCTTGGCTCCAGCAAAAAATTCAGCTTTTCCTGATGCACTTATTCCTTTTTTACTAACGCTTAAATTGCCTTCAGCTTTTGCTTCTGCACCAGCAAAAGCCTCACCTGATAACTTAACATCAGCTTTTAAATTACCTATTTCACCACTTAAATCTATTTCTATAGTACCTTCAACCCCTGCTTTAGCTTCTGCTTCACCAGATAGCTCTAAGCCAGTCAAAGCTCCTAATTTAGCCTCACCTTTTGCAGATCCTTTAATACCCATAAAGGTATTGAGCTTGGCTTTAAAATCTCCCGTGAACCTGCCAATTATTGCTTGATGCTCTGTAGAAAGTTCAGCACTGAGCCCAATACTGCTAGATACTGCAGCTATCGCCGAAAAGCCATTCACGATGTCCATGACAACTTTAAATTCGGCTTCATTCTCTATTCCTAAACTTTTCTTAATAGAAGTTTCAGAAGTATAATTTAAAATATCTGATTCTAATTGAGTTTTCTTGGTAGATTCACCAAAAAACCCTATTTGCTGCATCAGTTTTACAGACTTTTCTATCTGTTCTGGCGATGCTTTATTAATTTTTTTAATTTCTGTTTCAATTCCTTTAGTAATTTTATCTTCTCTCTCTACAGTCTTAGTGGTTCCCTCTCTTTCTGTGATGACTTTGCTTTTGTCTGTTTCAGTTTTTTTCTGAACAATTGCATTTCTCTGCACTAATCCATTATTTTGCTGCACCACGTGGGTTAATTCGTGAGCAATTAATTCCTGTCCTTGCTGGTTGTTAGGGTTATATTCTCCCTGACGAAAGAATATATCTTTTCCGCGAGTAAATGCTTTAGCTTGTAGGGATTGACTTAGTTGATCGGCTTGCTTGTTTGTGTGAATACGAACCTGCTTAAAGTCAGCATTAAATGCTTGTTCTAAGGGTTGTTGTAAATTATCAGGAAGAGATTGTCCTTTACCACTTGCTTTTTGAAGAGATGCTTCTACATCAGACTGTACTATTCTCTGTGTAGGGTTAGGTGCAGCCTTTCGCATTAATTGTTGGCTGTGAATAGCTTCGGTATCTGAGTTATTTGAATTTTGGGAAATAGGGTGATTAATTTGCTTAACTACTTGTGCCGCTACCTGATCAGCTTCTTGCTCGTATTTATCTCCTGGTTGATTAACAGTTAGTTTTGTTTGTACTAGATTACCCTGTTCATTACCTGCTAACTCATGAGATAAACCACGAAATAAAGGACGACGTTGGATTGCAGAATTATTAGCTGGGGAAATTTCCTGGCGAAGTAAATTTGCGGAAGTATCTGTTGGTTGATTCGGGAGATTTTGCGACTCAATCAGGTTACTAAGCGCCCTATTACCAAACATATCTTGTAGTTCTTCTGCTGGATGGATATTGCGCTGACTACTAGATGCAGTAGTTTTTTCAACAGCAGATTTAGCTTTTTTGGTTTGCTTATTTCGTAAAGTACCCATAAAATTAACCTCGATTTTTCTAATTAGAAATGTGGGTGTGAATACTGGCGAACAAAATATTGATTTTGGGAAGGATTGATGCAGATTAGATTTAAAGAAATTTAATTAATTTATCTAATATTAATTAATAATGTTTAATATCTAGTTTCATGTGCCTTTAACTCGAAAGTTAGTAGTGACAAAACTACCAGTACCAGAATATTGGGGAGTCGCATCGGGAACTGGCCCCCCTGGTGTCGGTTGTTGTGCGGGAACAACAACTTGAAATTTCGCTTTAAATGTACCTCCTTTGAGTAAAACAGGTTTCCCATTCGATTTAGTTCTTTGGGCTTTTTGATTGGGAGCAAGAGAATCTATCGAAAGGATACCCACACCAGGGATAGGATGTGATGGAGTCATATAAGGACAACCAGGAACAATAACGGTTTTTTCATCACCATCAACACACACCATTTTTTTATTAATCATGTCTTTACTAGAACCCACTATATTACCCGGAATTACAGTGACAATTGCTTGTCCAAATGGTGGGTTAAACATAGCTATATCGCCTGTAGTTAAAATAAAATCAGACATAAAATTTGACCTGAAAAATATTATTAATCTACCCAAGCTTCTTCTTGAATTGTGGAATTTCGCAGCATTTGGGGAGTGACTCTACCAATGATGGTATTACCTGCAACTTCACCCTGATTATTCAAGTAACACATTTCTAGTACATTTGCTCTGGGGCTGAGATTAAAGTCTGCTTGGAGAATTACTTGAGACACAGGATGTCGATTAAGATTAAAGTTAAGTTTGATAGTAATGTTTCCTGCTACTTGACAATCATTAATATTGGATAAAACTACATAAAACCCTTGGGGATTATCGAGAAATCGTTGATAGCTTACTTGGTGTGTAGCTCTAATTCCTTGAGCAGAAAATTCCAAATTGGGCATGAATGGTCTAAAGGATGAAGTACAGGATTGAATTCTTAATACTAATAGCCTGGCTATTTTTTCGCCTTCATGTTCAGCTATACCTCTGAGTTCAACAATTGCTTCTATTTCTATTTTCTTTTTAGCAGGGGAATCAAATAATTGAAATCGGTAAATTCTCTCTAACCATTGGGAATTTGGAATTAACCGCATGGTTGCACCTACTTCCGTACCCAAACGAGTATTACCTATTTTGCATTCTTGATGGTGACGGTAAATTTTCAATTGGGAATCATCTGTACCTGTGGGAATTTGTAGTGATTCTCCGACTTGGTTACCTAAACGAGTATTCCCCTGCATTCGCTCTAATAACGGTCTAGGTTTGTAAATTCGCAGTCTTGCATCATGAACTAAGCGCATGGTTTGACCGACTTTAGAACCAAGGCGAGTATTACCATCTATCCATTTGATTTGTTGTTGATAAATATTCAATGGTGGTTCTGCTTGCAGGCGGACTGTTTGCTCTGGATCGGAGTCAAGACGAGTATTTCCTGGCATTAACTCCAATTGATTAAAAGGGCGATAAATTCTTAAATTAGGTTCTAAATTAAAGGGTAGAGAATCAAATATATTCAGAGAATATTGTTGGTGATTCAGATTAAAATTAAGTTGAACAGTAATTTTGCCAGTGAGTTGGCGATCGCTCAAATTTGATAGGGCAATAAAAAAGCCATCAGGGTTACCAGTAAATTGGTGATAAAATACCGTTTGCTTGACAACTGGCCCTAGTTGACTACCATTAGGTTCTAATGGCAAATTCTTGCCCTGAATACGAATTAATATTTGCTGTTCTAGGCTATCTCCTTCTGGGTAATCATCTAATTGAATCCTCGCCTCAATCTGCATTTTCTGTTGAGGCGGAGCGTCAAATAAAATAAATGGATAACAACCTCCCCATGCTTGGGTAATTTGCATGGTGAGTGTTAAAATTCGGAGCGCATAATAAGTATGGGCAGGTTTTTCTTGGTCGATAATTCCTTTAGCAATGCGGAATTCGCGCCAATACCTTTCTGGGTGAATAACTTGGTTGCTGGGTAAAGCCAGTTGGACTTGAAAATAATGAGGTTTTTGATCAAATTCAAAAATAGAAATTGTCCGTTCTGGATAGCTCAAACCGGAACTTTCTAAATAAATTTCCAGCATTTTTTTCATACCAGGAACAGTTCCCCGAATTTGATATAGGGGAACTATTTGGCTAATAAACTGACGTTTGGTTTTCTCATCCCAATCATCTCGCAAACTCAAAGCCACCCAACCAGCCAGCCAAGGTAAAAATTCGGTTGGGGTTTGTTGGGGGTCAAAATATGTATGAATTTGCGAAATCAGCGTTTCTAAACCCCAGGAAGTTGGTGTATTGTGATCAACAATTTGGGGATGAAATTGGGTTTCTGCTTCCGGAAGACCTGAGAGAATACCTTCAAATGCCAGTAAAAACCTGCCTAAAAATGGATCTGTTTCCAAATAAGCAGGGAGATATTCTAAATAACTACTTAATTGTGGCTTTGCCATTTGTCTCCTAAACGTTGCATAGTGGTAATTTGACCAATTTCTACTGTGACTAATTCATGTGGTTGTAAGGCGATCGCAATGAGTTGATTTTGGTCATTGACTCTCTGACGATATTCTGCAAAATCAGTCACTTGAATTGCTTCCACATAATCAACGCCTGCCATATCATCTAATAATTGATATAGTTCAGAAATATAAATATCTCTGCCAAAAGGATAGCCTTGATTTCGCCAATAATCTGGGCTAGGAAAAGGATTAAAAAAGCCTGCAATCCGTTGAGTGGCTTCGGCTTTAACTGCCCGGAAATCCCCACTATCTCTTAAATATAAGATGGCAGAAACTTTAATATGCACATAGTTCGGTTCCACAATGTGCAGGCGAGTACTCAAAAGTCGTCTTTGATTGAGAAATCTCTTGAGAGTTTTTCTGATATTTTCACTATCAGGACTATTGATTTTTGGCAATACCACTAAGCTAATATGTGCTTCTACTACTTGATTAATATCTGAGTTTTCTAAATCGCGTTCTGGTAAACAATTTACCCGCGCCATAATCGCCGCCTCTCCCAAAGCTTGAGCGGTTCTAGTTTGCAACCAATCAAATAATATGAGTTGCTCAAAATCGTTCGCCGTCACAGCTCGGTAGCGTTGCCGTATCTGTGCTAATGTTGTTTGAATTTCTGCTTGCAAAGATTTGCTATCTGATAATGTCCAAGGTTTTCCTTTGAGCAGAGTTAAAAAAGCAGCTTGGTTGCGATCAGGAATTTGATTAGTGCGATACAGCACCATTTCCGTTAACCAAGCCAACAATTCAATTAAGATAATCCCCGTATCTGAGGCGTTGTGGTCTGTCCATTCTGGGGCTTCGCTGGGAATGAGAGCGATCGCGTCTGCGACCAAATCTGCATAGGTGCGATCGTCTAAATTAGGTAAAGGTAAAGGCATAGCTTAATCTGCATCCGTAGGTAATTTTAAAGTGACGATGTGCTGACCTGAATAAATCAGGGTTTGGATATCAATGACTGCATCGGCGGGTTGAATATCTAAAGCGCGGACATAACTCACCCCTGGGACTTTTTCAATCACAGCATAGAGGTCAGAATGATGCGGTTTGCGTCCAAAACTCCATCCTTGTTGGCGATCGCCTCCCGTCAGAGGATGGAGAAAACTATTTAGGCGATCGCTGACTGCGACTCTCACAGCATCGGCATTTTCGACAGCAACAGGCACAATTTCGGTAATTACTGTAATTTCCTGCCATTTAGGGCCAGATACCAGCAGTTTCATTGTGGGAACAAACCTAGCTCGCAAATAGGTCTCGACACGATTAAGCAAAGCTAATGTAGGTGTCGGCTGGCGTTCTTGACCGTGGGGAACGATAATCGCTAATACTCGACCACCGCGAATTTCATGCTGAAACACTCGGATATCATTACCCTCAATGACTTTCTCTGGTGTACCATCAGGCTGCAGCCATAATTCTTCTAGCAAGGGGTTGTAATCAGGAAACATCATTTCTGGGGTGATGATTTTCACCCTAGCGATATCTATAGATGATTCATAGACCAAATCCTCAAAATCCTGGGCTGTGACAGCACGGTTGCGGTGACGCAGACGTTGGGGCGATCGCTCTTTGAGCTTGTCTAAAGATTCCTGCTCGTTTCCCCCTGTAGCGGCTTCCCAGTTAATGACGCTGTCAATATAGGGGATAGTGGTTTTGAGTTCTACAATCGTTTGGGCATGACGATTACCTCTAATACCGCCTCCAGTACAATACTTACTCAGCCGAATATTGTTACGTCCCCGTGGCGGAATCATCCCCGCTTGTCCATCACCAAAATAAATTTTCCCGGCTTGGCGATCGACCACATAGTGACGGTCTTGTGCTTGAGAACTGTAAAAATCTGGTACTTCTTGCCAAGGTACCCAAACTTCTAATAACCTACCTGTTTCATCTTCAATAGATGTAATAATTCCCGATGCTTGTGCAATAATTTTGCGCTCTTCTTCTGGAGGAAATCGCCCTTCTTGAACTTCTAATTGTTGTCCTAAAAGAATCGGGGACTGGGTGGTAGTAAATACTTGTTTTGGCTCGTTATTACTAGAACCTAAAATTTCTTGTTCTAAAGTAATAGTTTGACTAGCCCAAATCGTATTAGTCCGAACAGAACGCAGTCTTGGCGGTACAGGAAAATCAGCAGAAGCGGCTAATTTAGCACCAAAATAGCGCATAAAGCTGTATAGTCTGAACTGTTGAAATCCCAATGCCCATGTAAAAAAATAAAGCAAAGCAAAGGGCAAGCTTTCCCAATCATTTGGCTGTTTTCTCGCCCTAATCCAATAATTTTTTTGACCAAAGTATGGTGATGCAATCAAGTCTGTCGGGCCGATAAATTGAATTAACCCTTTCTCTGCAAAGGCTTGGGTTTCATCTTTAACAACTAAAGGTTGCCAACCATTTGGACTAGCATATTCCCAAGCTATTCTTTGCAAATTAATATCAGTTTGTCCCCGGTAAGTATTGGGAGTAACTTCTTCTTGTTTTGGTGGTTCTACTTGGAAATAAAGACTATTGGGACGATTCGGAAAGGCTTGATTAAATCCTAAATAAAGGGCAGAGTGGCGATGCAGTTGCGGCGTTAAGGGATGAAAACAACGGCTGACTTTGTTTCCGCGTTGATGCTCAAAATTGACTGGTTTGGTGAAGATGAGCAAATTGCGATCGCTATCGATGAGCTCAATTTGCAGTTTCTCTGGATTTTGATCGTCAAATTTGACAAACTCACCGATTTTGAATTGGCTAACATCATCAACATGAACAATATTCTCCCCTGGTTGAGCAGTTTGCCATAATCTCACATATAAAGGACTGCCTTCACAATAAATAAAATCATTGTAAGCATAATAAATAGCAGGTTTTTCTAAGAGAACTTTATAAGTTATAGTTACTGATTGTAGGGCAGGCGGTTCAAAGGTATCAGGGGTATTTTCCGCCATAATAAATTTGCTTAAAACCCGACTTCCGGCTGGATATGCATTCCGCGTTTTATTCTCTAAAATTAATTTTTTCTCTGCCTCGACTTTGCCAATAATTTTTATTTCTTCTTGCAGAGTTTGCGTACCAGATGATTGCAGCCGAATAATATCATCAATTGCCAATTCATCTACACTGTCAACATAGATTTCTAACTGCCCAGTAGCAATATTTTGAGCAACGAGAGTAACATCGTTGTAAACAACATATTTTCTCTCTCTGCCTTTTCTACCATAAAGACCGCTAGTAATTCTGGCACGTAGCCAATAATGATTTTCTGATTGATTATCTAAACTTAGTTCAGGTAAAGTTTGGGGAAAAGAAAATGTAGCTGATGTACTATTTTCGACAAACTTTATGGGTGATGAATTACGATTCCATCTAAATTTATTTTTACTAGTGGTTTTTTCAATAGTTTCCCAATTTTGATTATTACCTATTTCCCAAGTAATTTCTAAATCTTCTGTGTAACTTGGTTGCCGACTTAAATTAGTATTAATTAATATAGATACACCAGGTTTAATAAATTCATCGTTGAGAGGAATTAAAAAAGTATCATTATGTATAGGTGCAATGCCAAAAGGATAAAAATCTTTACTTAAATCTAAAGAAATATTATTAAATAAACATATTTTAGGTGTTTCAGTCTGATTCAGGCTAACACTGATATTAATTTGGATAATTTCTGGTAAATTCTCCCGTCTGTGAGGAGTTAAAGTAGCTTGTAGCCATTGAGCTTTTTGCCCGTTAATTTCTACAGGCATTAATTTAGGTAATTGATTAAAAGTAATAATTAATTGTGCTTGGTTTTCTTGGGTTTGCACATTAGTTAAAGGTTGCCATTGTTTTTTATCCCAATAAGACCAAATATGTAGTAATTCTTTAAGTTTGATCGCACTTTCAGGGCTATCAGTATCAATGGTAATAGTAGCAGTGGTTAATTTCGGGATGCTAAAAATTTCTGCACAACATAGATAAAGATAATGCTCGACTGGTTGAGAACCACGGAAGGCTAAAAATGGTTCGTTGAGGTTAGCGGTAGCAGCAATACTATGTGGAGTGCGATCGCTATAATAATCTCTGTCTTCGACGACAAACATCGCTTGTAGCTTTGTCCCACTTACCAGCAAATCTTCCTCAGTCTCAAAAATTACCTCTTCTTTTTCACCTTCTAAAGGTGGTGCAGAGATTTGCGTATGCGCCGGCACTAGGGCATCTACAGGGCTACCCTCAGCTAAACTAAAGGTGAGAGGGACTCTAGCTGGCTGGGGTGGAGTCTGTTGAGTACCGATGAGATTCAGAAAAGCCAGCAAGTTGCGATCGGGGACACGATTTAGGCGATCGCTTACCACTTTAGCCATGCGGCTGAATATGCGAATTAAGGCTAAACCTGCATCTTGCTGATGGAAATCTTTGAGTGTATATTTCTCGGCTAAAGCTTGGGTTTGTTCAACCAAGTCTTGATAGCTGCGGCGATCAATTTTGGGTGGAGGAATAGACATGATTACCTATTGTAAATAGAACGGATAGACGAGATTAAAGGCATTATTAGTGGTACGAACTTGGTAATTAATGGAAATATGCAGCACATTAGGTTGAGAGGGACGAGACAGCACATCAATATCTAAAACATCGATGCGGGCTTCCCATTCCACCAAAGCCGATCGCACATCGCTAATAATTTCACCCACTGTTCCCGCGTTGTTGGGTGCAAAAACGCGATCGTGAATCCGACAGCCAAAATTAGGACGCATCACACGTTCCCCTCTAGCGGTGCTGAGAATCGCCCAAATTGATTGACGAACGCAATCTTCATACTTCGCCATCTCCATTTTTCCCTGCTGATTAAAATTCACAGGGTAAGTCCAACCTACGCCTAAAAAATCAATATCCATTACATCACCTCTAAGGCTCCGTTATTGACTTTTACCCCCGCAGCACAATTAATTTCCATACCAGATTTAGCAGCAAATTCACCTTTAGATTTAGCTTGAATACTACAATTAGATCCAGCTTCAATTTTGCATTCTTGTTGAGTTTTAATTTCTAAGTTTTTACACTCAATTGACATATCTTTATCGGTGCTTTTGATGGTAATTTTTCCCTTAGCTTCAATGTTTAGGTCTTCCTCTACCTGAATACTCATGGAATTTTTTTCACAATCAATGGTAATTTTGTTTTTACCACTTTTATCTTGAATAATAATTTGTTCTTTATCTTTAGTATCATCAAAAACAATTTGATGTCCGCTACGGGATTTAATCATGCGTTTATTATTTTTCCCATCATCATTTTTTAACGGTGGTTTATCTTTGCCATTCCATAAACTACCTAAAATATAAGGATAAGCAATATCTCCATGTTCAAAAGCCACTAAAACTTCATCATCTACTTCCGGTAAAAAATAAAAGCCCCTATCTTCTCCCGCCATTGGAGTCATTACCCTCGCCCATGCACTTTCATCTTCACCTGATAGCCAGGGAAATTTTACCTTAATTCTGCCGACTCCATCCGGGTCTTTAATGTTAGTAACTACAGCAATAGTTACACCATAAAAGTGCACATTCCGGTCATCGGGTATTAATAAATCTAGTCCAATCATGCGGCAGTTCTCCTAGCAGTAAATGAAGTATTATAACCTTGTCCTTCTGAATACTTATGTTCGGTTGAGGTAACATAATAAAGTCCACTAAATCGCTTACCTACACCAGTCACCTCAATAACTTTAGCTATGCTTAAAGTAGGATTACCTGCACAAGCACCTTCAGCAGTAATATAAGCGATCGCCATATCTTTAAACTGTCCTAAAGCTATTTGATCGGCTTCGGCTTTACTGGCTACAGGTTGACTAACTACTGTAGAAACAGATTTACCAAAGCTTTCTACAGCCTTAGGGCCAGTAGTTTTCCCACCCATTTTACTTCCCTCTTTACCCGCAGCCGCTTTACCCATTACTTCTTCTTTATCTTTTGGTATCCACCCACGAACTTCAACTTCTTGGACTTGTCCCATACTGCTCAAACGGGGTAAAAACTCACTTAAATTTTCTTCAAATTTTAACGTTAAAACTTTTTGACTGTCGTTTTGTGGAGGTTGAAAATATAATGTTTTATTATCAATAACTACTTCATAACCAATACGTTCTGCACGGCTTTGGAGAAAATCCCAATCAGTTTGATTATGCTGCAAAACATATTCATGCTTTACCTCGCTATCCTTAACTTTTGGTGTTAATCCTCTAGCTCTCGCAATTTGGCTAGCAATATCGCTATCCTTCATTTTGGTATATGATTTGGTTTGCGAACCTCGCAACAATCGGTGACGCATATCATGTCCCCTTACCACTAATATGGGTGGAGAGTTGATAGAAAATTCTGGTTCTAATCCTGTAATTTCTCCGACAATTACTGTTTTTAAGTTATTGTCATAACCCATTTGAATTTCTACTTCATTGCCAATTTCAAACAAATCATCATCCACCCAAGTTAATTTACACTTAGCTAAATCCCAACTGCTAAATTCCAAGGTAAACATACTTGGTACATCTATATCTTCAGATACTTTCGCGGAAATTAAATCAGCACTAGCATCAGCAGAAAGCTTTTGTCCTTGGATCAGGACTCTAATATTAGGAGAAAGGGTTTTGACACCACTGTAATTAGACATATTTCTGCTCCTTTAAGTTTGACTAGCAATCCGTAAAGGAGGAATTGTCAGCACTAATCCTGGCTGGATTTGACGGGGATTATCTAAGCGATTTTCTTCAGCAATAATGCGCCATAAAGCTGAATCTCCATATTCTTCATTAGCAATAGTACTAAGCGTTTCTCCGCGTTTGACAATGCGAACTGGATCGTCAATTAAATTCTCTTCTTTTTGCTGTTTCTCTGGTTCAGTCCACTCTCTAAATGTGCAATTAAGTGTGGCTCGTACGGGTGTACCATCTTCTAAAAACTGTGTCAGAGTTTTAGTGACACTTTCTAAAACACCATCGGGTAATAACACACTATCTTTTCCGCCAATTGTTCCCCAAACCAGCTTACATCGAGGTGGTCTTTTTTTACTTTGACCAATTCTCGGTTTAGTTAAGTTAAAAATTTTCTTAGTATATTGCTGGACATTATCTGGTGGTGAACCAGTGAGAGTTGTATCAAAAAATAATTGTATTGTTAAAGTTGCTAAATCATTAGCAGGAGTAACCTTTTCCCCACTTACTCCATTATTGTCGCTGACTGTGGTTAATTTCCAACCAGTTTTACTAATTTGTACTTGGTTAGGATTAAATAATACTTCAAATTCATCAGCAAAATCTCCTTCACTACTTTTCTCTGCTTTAATTTTTAGTTTTTCTAGCGCCATTTTTGCTTACCTCTCCTTTCACTTTCTATAACTAATCTCCGCATAATTCTGCGTTCTACTTTTTCTACTAAAGCATCAATATTAATCTGCGGTGGCGTATTTGCTCCCGACACAGAGTTTTGGTTAATTAAGTTAACAGGAGGAGGATGAGAATTAATTGATGAATTCGCTGCAATTGTGGTTGGCGTTGAAGCATTATTATGAGCTATAGCAGTTGCTTGATGAGTGAATGAGCTTACCTTTTCATCACCTGTCTTACTCAAATTTGACTGATGATTTAACTTGCTACTAATTAAATCTTTATTTTGTGTGATAGCAGGTAAATTCGCTAATATTAAAGGCTCAAAATCAAGTGAATCTGACTCACGATCAACTTGTACAATTGGTAGATATAATCTCTCGTTATCAGTAGGATTTTGCCTAAAATTTTCTATCTGCTCATTGATGTTTGAAAAATTGTTTTTTGAAAACCGTCTTAATAATAAATGCTGCTTATTTGCATCTAAGTTATGGCTTTTGTTTACAGACTCAAATCCTGCTATATTTTTACTTTCTAATTTTTGGTTAATGGGTTTGATATAATTATCAATATAAGTTTCATTATTAACATGATGCGCTAATGTCTCAGCAGCAGCAGATAGATTATTAACTAAAGGTATTTCTTGAATTTTTGCTGATATGCTTGGTTGGTAGCTTGGCGAAACTAAAGGAAGTTCCGAATTTATATTTAAGGATGTGTTCTGAGGTAATAAGGGAATTTCTTGATTTGCGGTTAAGGATGTATTCTGAGGTAATGTTTCCGAATTAGCTTTGACCACAGGTAAACTTAAGCTAGATGCTGAAACACTATCTAACCTGCGTTGAATATTCAATTCGCCAACTGATGAACTTTCAATATTAGCT
>NZ_CAWNJS010000001.1:5721297-5842936 GCF_963874875.1 Tolypothrix tenuis PCC 7101 | reverse complement strand
CAGGTAACCTCAAGCTAGATGCTGAACCACTATCTAACTTGCGTTGAATTGAAAATTCGTCAACTGATGAATTTTCAATATTATCTAAAGGTTTTTTTTGAATTATTGGTGATGATATTTGCTCAACTAAAGGAAGTGATTGATTTGCGGTTAAGGGTAGATTCTGAGGTAAAGTTTCCGAATTAGCTTTGACCACAGGTAACCTCAAGCTAGATGATTCACTCTCTAACTCGCGTTGAACTGTCAATTCTCCAACTGATGAGCTTTCAAGATTATCTAAAGGTTTTTTTTGAATCGTTGGTGGTGATATTTGTTCAACTAAGGGAAGTGATTTATTTGCAGTTAAGGGTATATTCTGAGGTAATGTTTCAGAATTAGCTTTGACCACAGGTAAACTTAAGCTAGATGATTCACTATCTGACCTGCGTTGAATTGTCAATTCGCCAACTGATGAACTTTCAAGATTATCTAAAGGTTTTTTTTGAATTGTTGGTGATGATATTTGTTCAACTAAAGGAAGTGATTGATTTGCGGTTACAGATGTATTCTGTAGTGAAGAATTCTCAGAATCTAGCTTAACAATAGGTAAATTCAAGCTGGATGCTGATTGATTATCTAGCTTGCTTTGAATAGGAAATTCTGCACCCGATGATTTTTCAGGATTAACTAAAGGAAGTGCTTGATTTATACTTAATGAAGTATTTTTAGGTAAAAAATGCTCAGAATTTACTTTAAAAGTAGATAAACTATAGTTTGATGATTCGTCATCTAAATGACGCGGAATTGACAAATCTGCAATGTCGCTACTTATTGGTAATGTATTAGATAATATTAGTGATTGGGCACTAGAGGGTGACTCAACAAAAGAATTTACTGCTGAATTTTCGGTTTTAAAAGCTAAATTAGATAAAGAATTATCTTGTGTGACAGCTAATTGCGATCGCGGATTTTGTAAATGAGTTTCTTGAAGTGGAATTTGCTGGCTATTGTGGCTAATATTAGAGGCTGGCAATGTAGAATTTATTATTGGCTTTGCTACTGCTTGACTGCTCCGATCCTGGTTTTGCACATAAACAATAGGTGTTGATTCTGACTCTAAATCAATCGTTGTTGACCAACGTTGCATCTGTTGAGCTAGTAAAGGTAGCTTATTCAGCATATCAGGCGATCGCTCAATAATCTTTTTAGCCATGCCATGATTAATCATGCCAGGTTTGCTCAAGCGATTATGCAACCGTTGGAGAAGTTTGGGATTAATAGATTGTTGCCATTTTTGTAAATAATTAGCTGTCATTTTAGATTATTGGTTTCATTGCCATAATAATTAATAATAAAATTGACAAATGGAACTAGCTTTTTCTACTTAGCAAGAATTCATTTTGGTGAATAAATTACAATCAAAGTTTACTCTTTCTCCCAACTTTCTTAAGCTTTATACACCCCCCTGTGAACTAATTCTAGGCGTTCAAAACCAACAACATTGCCATTACCGGCATTCAGTTGTGGCCCATCCCAAGCAACTGGATAAGCTTTTTTAAAGTTCCATCCTATCAATTTAGACTGCTGATTATCTCTTACCATAATTGTGCCGTTCAAGAGACGAATTTTGCCTCTAGTCACATCTTCATACCACTTCCATAAATCATCCCTTTCTGCCAATCCTCGAATCAAAACTAAATTAGGATAGGTGATGTATTTAGGAAATTGATGCACGCGGTGATTCACCCCACCTTCCACATAAGTTTCTAGTTCTATTTTGCTATTTAATCCTGTAACTTCTGAAAATCCACCTACAGTTAGTCCCTCAATTTCTACTGTAAAATTAAAGGCCATATAGGGGTCATGGGGTTTGTCTTGAGAATCCCCTCCCTTTTTTTTTTGCGATTTTGCCATAAATATCTCCTTTTAATAGAAAAAAGTCCCTTATTATTAGAAATATCTAGATCCCCCTAAATCCCCCTTTTTAAGGGGGACTTTAAGAAGTTTTGCCCTTTTCAAGGGAGGTTGGGGAAAATCAATAATTACTTAAAATCACAACTAACCGCTTTTCAAACATCCTCTAAATCTCAAATCATTAATTTCCTGACTGCTGATTCATCTGCTGATTAATTTGAGCGACTTGAGCTACCCACTGTTGTCTTTCCCAATGTTCCATATTCATTACTTGGTCATAAGACCAGTGAAAGTGATAAGAAAGATAAGCTACCTCCTCAAGTAGACGTTCTGAGGGGTAGCAAACTACTCCCCCACTGGAGAAGTTTCTACTTCAAACTCTCCGCCACAATGGGGACAAGCTACCTGAAAGCGGGTATGACCATTTTGGTTAATTCGCTGATAAAAATCTTGCAGATAAACCAAGTCTCCAGAAAACAATTCCTCAATAATTTTGGTATTGAGTTGGTCTAAAGTACCTAGCTTAGTAATCACTCTTGCTAACAGGATAATCACCAGATAACCAGGATTTCTCTGTACCCTGGGGTCGCGCAGAGGAGTTATCTCATCATAGGCTGTTGATAGTCGCATCACTCCTTCTCGATGAAGGGTTCCTTCTGCATCGACATAGCCATGAGGTAGGGTAAAAAGAAATTCAGTCTGGTGCATTTTTCCTCACATTAACCAACGCTGATACCTTCGTGAACAAATTCTAATGATTCAATTGCTAGTTCGCTAGCAGTAGCATTAAAATCTGGGCCACTCCAATTGGTAGGCCAACAATTTTCTAAGTTCCAACGAATAGTTTCTTCACCTTGATCGTTAGCAAGAATAATCGAAACATTCTTACGTTCAATTTCCTTACCATCTATCAAATCTTTGTGCCATTTCCACAGTTCATCGTTATCAGTCATTCCTCGTTTTAAACTAATATTATTGAAACTATTTAAACCAGGAACTTTTCTTTGTCCTAGAGTTTTATCTGTCCCTTCGCGATATTCTACGACTGATCTAGTAGCGTTTAAGCCAGTACATTCTCTAAAGCCCGCGTGGACAATACCATCCCACTCTACCCAAAAATTATATCCAGCAAATGGATCGTGAGTATCTTTGATATTAGGCATGATAATTTCTCCTGAAGTAGATTACTAAGATTCAACAGATTGGATTTCGACAAACTTCACACCATTACTACGGTGAACTAAAGAAATCACAATAAATTCGCTAGGAGCAGTTGGTGCTAAACCAATTTCTGTTACTATCTGTCCGGTATTACGAATTTCTGGTGGATTAGTTTCTGCATCACATTTGACATAAAAAGCTTCTTCTGGAGTGTCTCCATAAATAGCTCCTTTTTCCCAGAGAGATTCGCAATAAACTGTTAATTCTCTGACTATCCGATCCCATAAATCGATGTTATTGGGTTCAAAGATAGCGTCAGCCAAATTACGTTCTACCCAACGTAAGACAGTAATTTTTAAGCGGCGAATATTGATATATTGCCATTCGGGATTTTGGCTTAAGGTTCGCGAACCCCAAATCCGAATTCCCCGACTTCTAAAACTACGGATGCAGTTAACTCCGGCTCCAATTTCTGCATTTAAAATTTCCCAATCGGCATCAGTAAATAAAATACTTAAATCCAATACTCCTTCTAGTAAATAATTAGCTGGAGCGCGATGAACTCCAACTTCGGCATCATTACGCGCATAAATTCCAGCAATATGACCGCAAGGAGGAATATAAGTAGAAGCATTTTCTGTTTTCAGCCAGGGAGCATACAGCGCACCATTATCGCCAGTTAACCCTTGTTGTTGCGCTTTGAGAGTTTGTATATCTTCAAAATTGGAGATATTGACAGCATCGAGGATAGCAAAGCGATCGCCCATTCGATCGCAATGTTCCAGTACGGCTCTCTGCATTTCCAGCGCCTCTGTAGGAGGATTCTGCATAATGTCAGGCGCACATACTAAATCGATGACATCTAGTGATTCTATAACCTGCAATCCATTTTGCAAGGCTAACAGAGAGTTATCTGGTAAAGGTAAAAAATAACACAAACGACCGCCATTTTCAAAGAAACCCCGTACCGCATTAGCTAAATAACTATCGAGCAATTTATGTAATTCAATATCATCTAATGGCTGAAAATACTGCACAAACTGAGTCCAGAGAGTGAGCATTTTCGGTACAGGAAGACTATGATTCAGGGAATTGTTAACCTTGGGAACACCCAAAAACACCGGAACACCCGTGAGTAAATCCTTACCTGGTAGCGAAGGAATATCCTGTAAATAGACACCAGGAGCGCTTAAATTTAGGTGTGTAGATGTCTGCATAGGTTAATCAATTTTGGATATTAGCAATCAGTTATTTTTTCTCGTCTACCAGTTGGCTAATGCGGAAGATGACAAATTCTGCTGGTTCTATTACCGCCACACCAATTTCTGTGACAACCTGGCCAAGTTTGCGAGTTTCTATAGGGTTATTTTCGGCATCGCACTTGACGAAAAATGCTTCTTGAGGAGTTGTCCCAAATAATGCACCTTTACGCCATTCGTTAGTTAGGAATGCAGTAATATTGCGGCGAATCTTTGCCCATAGTTCTGTATTATTAGGTTCAAACACTACCCATTGAGTGCCTTCATCAATTGATTCGCGTAGGTAATTAAATTGGCGGCGAATATTGATGTATTTGAAGTCTGGATTATCCTTACCTGCGCCTAAAGTTCTCGCTCCCCAAATGCGGATATTCCCGTTGAGATTGCGAATGCAATTGATACCATCACTGTTGAGAGGTTCTTGTTTGGCTTTACTGATATCTTGCTTTAAGCCTACAGCTCCTAAAATTGGTTCGTTAGCAGGTGCTTTGTGAACGCCTCTTTTATCATCAACACGAGCATACACACCAGCAACATGGCCACTAGGAGGAATGAATTTTAGCTCTTTGCTAATGGGATCGTAAACTTGAATCCAAGGGTAATATACTGCTGCAAAGTCCGAATTTCCTAGTAGTTTCTGACTACCTGGCTTAAGTTGCTCTGAGTCGGGGGGGATATCTTCTTCTGTATCCAAAATCGCAAAGCGATCGCCTAAACTACGACAGTGTATATCAATTTTAGCTAGGGCTGTTTTACTGGTAACTCCAGGCGCAGCAACAATAGCAATTTCATCAATGGCTTCAAATTTATCCAAAGCATCATCGAGTTTAGCTTCTTCTGTCACCCAAGTGACAAAACACCTAGTTCCCCCATTTCTAAAGAAGCCATACACAGCATGAGCGAGGGTATTCTGACCAGAATTAGCAGCGAAATCTCCAAAATATTTCTTAAATTCTGTGAAGTTTGTACAGAGTTTCACTTCACCATGATTAGTTGGTATTGTTTCCGCTTCGGCACCATCACTAGCCGCCGCTAGATTAATGATACCAATAAAGCCAGCTGTACTGGTTCCTACACCAACAATAGGTGCTAATCCTGAAGCAACTTCTTCAACATAAACACCGGGGGCAAGATAAGTAGAAGGCATGAGATTTTTTCCTTTGTTGATAATTGTGATTATCGGACAAATACAATTGACAATTAAGCAAATTTCAATTGCTATTTAACTGGAAATTTAAGGATTTAATTTCCCCTGTTTGCAGATTTATTTCTTTTTGCTGTCTGGTATATCCTTGAGCTGAAACTATGACTGTGATGGGAGTATTTCTAGCTGCTATACCAACAAGTCGGTAATTCCATTCTCCCTGTGTTTGTTTAATTATTTCCTTGCAGCTAAAAGTGTAGTTTTCACTCCCTTGAATTTGCACTTTAGCCATACAAATCGCTTCGGAATCATCCGCACTTGTGATTTTTCCTAGCAGCGTTGTTGGCATTAATTTTAACTCTAATATCTTAAAATTATCAAGTAGATCAACATTTTGATTTTGGTTAATAATATTAATATTTTTTGCATTTTTTGAGGAAATTGTAACTTGACATTGACTCTTGGTATAACGCAGCTGAGTATCAGTTAAATATGCTTCTAATTGATATACTCCATCTGGTAAATCCATAAAATAAAACCAACCATCAGAGATTGTTTGAGTACGTCCAAGTTGAGCTTGTTTAGTTTTTGGGTGGTTGGGTAAATAGTCACAAATTTCCTGAAAAGCTTGAAATTTATGCTGAGTACTGAGGTGATTATCATCCAAGATATCCTGAAATAATTGCAGCTTATCAGCAGTTTTTAAGTAAGGACTTCTCAGTTGTTCTTGAAAATTTTGAATCTCAGGATTTAAATCTTGATTTTCTAGATTTAGATTGGTATTTAATGAATACCACTGCATTGGTAAATTGCCTAATCCCAAAACTTTAGTCTGGAAAATAACAAAGTTAATAAACTCATCCGGGGCATCAATAATTTTAACCACAGCGCCTGAAATTCCCTGCCCTGTAATGGCATCCTTAACTTGTCCAGCCATTGCTACTTGATGATGAAATCTTTGTCGCTTCAGCATTTTTTTTGATGGTGTTCAGAAAAGAATTCAAAAATTAGTAATCAGGGTTAGTAGTTGATTCTGTAGTTATTTATATTTAGCTATATACCAATTTAATGTGAAGTTGCACATATTTAGATCTCCCTAAATCCCCCTTTTTAAGAGGGACTTTGATAAATTTATTCCGGTTCCCCCCTTTTTTAAGGGGGGTTAGGGGGGATCGAATTCTATGAAGCTTCATCAAGAATTGGAATTACAATACCCTGAACAGTTCATTTCTTGCATCCAGAACTAAAGGAACTTCCGTTGCAGCTTCTTCAACAGGAACAGCAATTGTCACTGTGTAAGTGAGTGCGGCTTTTGGTTTTCCGCCTATTGCTTGCCAAAACTCCCCTAAACTTTGTAAGTAACTAGAACGTAAACTAACGCCGCTGGGAAGTGGTTCTTGGCCTTTTAAACTGCCTTGTAAAATTGCTGCTGGTAATGTCTTATAACGCAGCAACAATTTCATTACTTCTCCTAAGATGTGATGTTCTTGTTGGGGGTCGTCAGAATTCACCCAAGCAGTAATCAAATAGGAACAATCTATTCTAGCTGGAGAACGTTTTTTCACGGCTGTACCGTTTTGTAGACGTTGCACCGACCATTCGCTACTCCGTAATTCCAGATTTTCCCGCACATCATAAAGAAAAAGGTTGATGGCTGGTTTTTGTTTGATAGACCCTTCTATTGGCATATCAAAGCTAATCGCTACTGTGGTTTCAGTGGATTTATTTAACCCTGGTAATTCGTGAGTTATTAATTGTTCTAAGGTGCTATCCAAGTCATCTAGCATCACTAAATTCCTATTGAAGAGGCAGAAGGCTGAAGACACTAAGGTTCAGAAATCATTTCTAGAGTAGAGTGGGAAAATTTTTCTACTTTATGATTCTGTTGGCTATTAAACAAAGCCAATTCTTCTTCTAATACTTGAATTGCACCACTAATGCGGAGCAAGGTTTCTCTCAAGCTGGCTTTTTGTGCATCTAAATTAGCTATTGCTTTCTGCCCTGCTTCGTATTCGGTTGTTAGTGCCTGAAGGCGCTTTTCGAGTTGTTCCTTCATTGCGATCTCACTTGCTGTTTAAAGGTCTTGAGTAGTATCAAAAACTATAGGGAATTTCCAGATCATGAGTACCCATTTCCCGGAAATGAAGGTCGCTGTTCTGCTTACTCATATCGATTTTGACTTTGATATGGGGGGTAATATCAGGTCTGGGTTTGGGAATTAAATCAGCTGGAATATAAGCAGCGATATAGCGGTTAAAGCTTTTGCTATTCCAATGGCGGGCGAAGGGATTATCGTAAGTGGATAGGAACCTTTGAATGGGCTGACCGTTGACAGTAATGCCATTGTGCATACAACCATTCCAGTCATTACCATGCTCAACAATATAGAGCAACTTGTCATTTCCAGACCATACTACTGGAACCATCAATTCCAAATTACTTTTTTGAGGAATTCTTGTGTAGGTGTCCCAATTCCAACTGTCACTGCCTTTGTCCCACTCTGTAGCATCACCTGTATTTACTTTCCAGTGATATCCGAGTGCTGCCTGAGTTGCGTGAGACCAAGGGTTTTTGCTAAATGCTAATCCAGATAACCAAAATTCAGAACCTTGTTTGGAAATCAGTTTGACTTTCCCAGATCTGCCAACAGGAATGGGGAGCCATTGATGTGCATCGCGGTGGCTATCAGTTAGAGAACCATCAGGACAGTAGCAATTACCATATCTTCTTCCACCTGCCCAGCGTCCTAAATCTTCCTTAAATCCATCTAGAAACTGCGCCTTGATGACATTCCAAGTATCGCCATGCAATCTGATCCAGAGAGTATTGTATCCTTCTGGAACGTTAACGAGTGCCCCTCCATCATCTTCATCTGCACCTCCATAGCAGATCATTTGACGGTCGTGCCATAGGTTTTTGGTTGTATGTCTGGTTTCAGCATCACCAGGTGCGTTTTTTAAGACACCATGTTTAGCGATCGCACCCGCAGCTTTCGCCTCAAAAATATCTTGGTAAACGAGCGCATCATTGGGATACATTCGATGCCGCATCGGATTTGTTGATTCCAGATGTAAGGCGCGGATTACACCGTTAACATCCAGTTTTCTGCCTGGAGTAGTTGTACCAATGCCAACATTACCTGTATCACGTTCGATGGCTAGCCGTGGGTTTGCTACTCCTGCGCGATAGGATACCAATTTGATTAGAGATGAAACATCTGCTGGATCACCACCTTCGGTTGCCCAACCATATAGCCCATCTGGTTTGCTAGAGAGAGCAATTGCTGGTTTTTCCTCTGTGGGAGCATTTAAAGCTGCCAATCTCTCTTTAATTCGCCTTTCTAAATGCTCTTTGACAGCCTTTTCTGAAGGTACAACATCGGTGCGATCGCTATCTGTGGCGATCGTTTCCGATACACCAATAATTTCCGAACCGCCTAATTCTAATGTTCCAGATATAGTCAAATTGCCTTTAATAGTTAAAGATTGACCATCACTACGGAGAGCAATCTCTTCACTTTGTCCGCTAGGTAACCGCGCTCCAGAATATTGCCTGACACTGTTGTCTATGCTAATTTGTCCATTCTCTAGGGTGATTTTGGCTAAAGTAATGGTTTTTGTGTCTTTAGTTTCAATCGCTTCTAAAGTTAATAGAGGTTCCTCGATAAAGCGGGTGAAGCTATCAGGAATTTCCGGCTGTTGTAATACTTTTGGCTCTTGATGATATCGCAGACACACCCAACATAGGGAATTAATTTTAATGTTGGTTTTTTCGTCTGGGAGAATAATCAGATTGCCTTCGCCGTCAATCGCTGTACCAGATTTAACAGTAACAGCCGATTCACCTGCGATCGCTTCTACTTCTAGTCCTTCTACAATACCTGCTAAATGAAGTTTGCTATTGATGTAACGCTGGCGATCGCTCAGATATTTGTGCGCTAACTCGAAATCTTCATCTAGAAGGTATTGCCCGGGAAAATAGTTGGGACGTTGTAGGGAAAAATTCGTCCAATCTTGTGGCTTAATCATGCAAATTTAGTCTTAGATTGTACAATTATGCCCATAGCAATTAATCCTATTTAGGTTATGAAAGATATGCATTTTGGCTGTTGACTATCAATAATTAACAGTCACCAAATCTGCAATTCTTCACAAATAATTTAGGATTGCTATATAGCTATTAAGTTAAAGCATTAGAGATTTTTGAGTCCAAGTAAAAATAACCCTGATTTTAGGTGAATACTCAACCTAAAAATCAAAGATCTGGATATCTAGAATCTATATTGACAGTTGAATTTTGAAACAAACTGATTGTTTGATTCAATACCTGCCTTAGCCAATTCTTAATATCGCCCGCCATATAAAATTGTCGGGCTATGGGTAGAACACAATACCCACAAGCATAAAAGCTTCACATCATAAGCAAGAGAGGTGACGCTGCGCTTCAACGTCTCATTGTGCCAAAGGTATCTATTTTTGGCAAGGGGTACTGAGAAACTTTACATTAAAGACAGATAATTCATCAAACTATCTGGCTTGCATAAGTGAGATTATGGGATGATCAACAAAAACAGAGGGCAGCCTTTATGAAACAAATTACACCACCAAGTATGTAAGTAATTCTTACCTGTTCCCCGTTCCCCGTTCTCTTTTCCCTATTTACAATGTGGTTCGTTTTTTTGAATTATTAGCTTAGTCTTAGCCACAATTGCGAATACTGAATTGGGATTCTAGAAAGGTACAAATTTTGGCATTCATCCATTAATTGATGAAAAACATAAAACTAATATTTATGTAGAGAGCAAGACGCACGTTTAGTAATTATGGGCTTTTCAATATGAGTGATTGTGCCAAAGATTTTTGAGGTTTATAATACGAGACTGAGCAAAATTAATTAAAGGAAGTATTAGGCACTTGAACAAGGTTTAATTCGTCACTATGACTAATTGAAAACAATTAAAATGTTGCAGATTATGTCGGAGTATCACGTGAAAACAGCGATAATTGCCAAAACAGTCATTGCATCACTCGGTTTGCTAGCTTTATTTAGCCCCAGCCGCGCATCTGCTCAACTTGTACCACAACCTTGGGTTTCGGTTGGTGGACAAGATGGCGATGTTACCTATGCTGTGGGAGCTAGAGCTTTAAATTTGGGGGTGGAAGTTGGAAGTGGCCCCGACGGTTCGGCTGGAGTCGATGTTCTGAAATTTCTCAGTTTGCCAGTGATTTCACCTTATGTAGGACTGGGGTATTATTCTGAAGATAAAGGTGTTGCGGTTTCTGGTGGTGTTCAGGTAGGCGCTACCGATCACCTGTTTGTCGGTGCTGGTTATAACTCTGTGCGTGGATTCAATGGGCAATTAGGAATTAGATTTTAATTTATTTGAGCCGTTCAATGCCGATAATTTCTCGGTTACCTGCAATCTCATTTTGAGTGTGAAATGTAAAGTATCGCTGCTGTGCTAATTGTTGCCACTCCTGTTGTAACCCCAAGTCAGGATGCTGACCACTGTTGAGTACCTCCAGCATGGGAGGCCAAATTTTTTTAATATGGTTGACATCGCTAACATAAAGTTTGAAACGACCTATGTTAGCGATCGCATAAATCCCAGAAGCCATAAGCAATCAATTCTCAATTATCAATTAGGTAGATGCGTGATTGTTTTGGGCGCAGTCTTGCCACAGGTATGACAAATCAAAAATTATGAATTATGAAACAAGAGATTGTTGTTCATAATTCATAATTGAGGATTTATTATTTTCCCCCTGCTCCCTGCTCCCTTGCTCTGAGAAATGGGATTACCCTTCGAGCGATCGCGTATATACTGGTTTGCCTTGGGAATCGTAGACGGACAAAGGTAAGTGGGCATTATCGCTAATTACTCCCAGCGCTTGTTGTAAAATTTGCAAGTGCTGACTTAGCCCCGGAACCGCATTTGGTGTCGCAGGATTAGTATTAGGTAAAGCACTCCTTGCTAGGTCATATTCACGGGTTAACCGCACAGTAATTCCTTTACTATCAACAGTGAAATTACAAATCCGAATGCCATTCGTACAAGTTCTACTCAGGTCGTTGCGGGTTTGTTGCAAACTATTAGCAATTTCTAATTTTCCTTGAGCCTCTTTGAGCGCAGCAGAGTAGGGTTCACCTAAAGACTGAGCCTGGAGATATTGAAAGCTATCATTAGGTACTTGTTTTACAGACTGTACAGCCTGTTGCCATTGGGTAACTGCGGCTTGCCATTGTTGTTTTTGCTCGGATACCTTAGCTTGATTGGCTGCAGCCACAGCTTGTTGATAGGTTTTAGCTGCTAATTGTTCTTTAGTAGTACGATTGCGTGCTGTTACTAGTTTTGGTTTGTACTCTCGCAATAGCTGTTGTGCTTCTGGGTATTCTGAACTAGCCGCAGGAATACTATTTAAGGCATTGACTGCTACCTGCCAAGCAAACTGTACTCTTTGTAAGTCATTTAAAGATTTAACAGTCGTTTCCATCTGCGTGGCATTATTAGCCACAGCTTTAGCCGCAGAAAGTTTTTTAACCCATTTTTCTGCCACCAATAGTTGCTGATTGACAGTTTGCAAACTGGTACGATAGCTGAGTAATTTTACTTGAGCTAGTTGAGAAAAATCGCTGTTAGCACTGATGCTTTCCAATGGTGCGATCGCGCGTCGCCAGAGTTTTTGTCTAGCTTGCAATTCCTCGATGTTCTCAGCAGGCGTTTGCGATTTTTTCGTCGCCAAGGCTGCTGCTTGTAAACCTTTTACCACCTGATCGATTTTGTCTGATGAGGCAGATAAACTCGTTTGTAGTTCCTCGGCTTGTTGAGAATAAGGTGACCAAGCTGGAATACTGGCTAATTCTGAGACTGATGCTTGCAGTTGCTGCTGTACTGTGACTAATTCTCTTTCCGATTTAGCACGCCGCAGCGATCGCCTAGACTCAGTTTTTAATTGTTCGGCTGTTTGCACGGGTTTACACTCCGATAGCAAACAAGGAGTCAGCAGTAAATACCCTCCAACACCTAAGCCGATAATTGCCAAAACGCCTAAACCAATAAGACCAGATTTAATCAGTTTTTTTGATTTAGAAGTCGATAAATCTGGGCCACCAGCAAAGGGATCAAAAGGTTCTTCTTCCTCAATGTCATCGCTGAAAGAAGCTTTGGGCAAAGATGAGGGATATGTGGAATTAGCGTCATCATCTAAAGAAGCCGCTGAGAAGGATGATGCATATGTAGAATCAGTGTCATCCTCTAAAGAAGCCGCCGAGAAATGTGGCGCAAATGGCAAATCCGCCTCATCTTCTATAGCAGCTGCTGATAAATTGGGCGGAAATGGTAAATCATCCTCATCATCTAAAGAAACATCTGAAAAATTTGGCGTGAATGGTGAATCCGCCTCATCCTTTAAGGAAGCGGCTGAGAGAGATTCAGGGATTGGTGGAAATATCAGCCGACTACCAGCAGCTTTACTATCCTCTAAAGGAGAATTAGTAGATGTGCTTATAGGGGGTTCTGGGAGATGAGGATAGCTAGTAATTTCACTTAGTTCTACCCGTTGATGTAAATCGAGAGAACGATTAGTATAAGGATATTTTTCACCCAATACTCGCAGAAAACATTGAACCTGTCGCTCCTGCTGGTTTGGTAGCGACTGGATCACATCCTCAATTAGTTGAAAGATGGTGCGAGTGTCAGCTATCAACCCTGGTGGATGTTGAATTAAAATCATCAATCCGTCTTTATTGACGGCACATTTAACTTGGAAGACTCCGCCAGATGGAACTTCCGCAAGTAATTGTTCTTGCAAAGTTTTAGCTAGCAGCTGTAAGTCATCCTGTTGAACTGCTACTTTCATAGAGCGTTCCCGCTTTTCTTCTATATTGTTTTTCTTATCTTCGAGGTTAGGAAAGTAAGGGCTTTCGTTTGTTGAATGCAGATGCACAGTTTAACCAACCATAGCCGGATAATTAGATTGAACAACTTTCTAACACAAATTCTCGAGTTTAACCAAAAATCAAAAAAGCAGTAATTTTACGGTCGTCAGATTTGATTAAGGAATACAAAAAAAATAATTATCCAACAAGTATAAAATCTCCAAAGACTCTCATTGAGCGAGATTTGGCGATTTTTTCATTTGCTAATCTATTACGGCTAGAGTTAAATTTTGACAATTAAGCAACAAGTATAAATTCACAAAAATAAAATGGGCATAATAAAATATTTCGGCATTTTTACTATTTGCTGTAGCACAATAAAATGCTTCAAAACTGCTGTCCTTGATCTCAGCATTTGTACTCAAGTTGTGACAAAATTATCTCAATGCAAAAGTATACAAATTTATATTAATCACAACTCTCAAATCTTAAAATTACATCGTTTTAGGTGGGCGATCGCACTGATGAGTCAGAGCGATCCATCACTATCTCCAAATTTGGGACTTCCAAAGCAGAAATTACTTAATTTCGCCATTGAATATAACTATCAGATTTCTGCTTCCCCGGCTTCCCTGACTTCCGCAACTTCCCCTACTTGCCAAAGCTATTGATTATTTTTTATTTGGAAGGCCCTTTTCTGGGGGTTCCCTGAGCGTCTTCAACAGGAAAGTCCCTTGGCTCTCCAAAATCTGGATTTGTGGAAAATTTGACTTTAGGCTCTTGACAAATTATCCGCAAAAATTATTACAGGCAGGTTGACTCTGATTTCAGAAGTAATACGTTACGCTATCGTACTTCACACTCTACACTAGGAATTGTAGATTACCAAATTTATATGACTAAAGAGTTATGAATGTGGATAGTGGTTTGATGATCTCCAGGCAAAATCACTGAGAAGATTAATTACGTCAGGTTGAACTACCGTGAAATTGTAGGCAGTAAAATTTAATTTACTCCATTTGCTGAATTCGATAAAATTTATCAATGAAAATGATTATTTATACCTGTCTCAGGCTAAATTCCGTAATGAAAATGCCGCAGTAGATTAAAGAAAACAAAGAACAGAAAAGCTTTGCTAGTGTCGCTACCAGGTGCGTGTTCATGGATTTATTGGAGTACCAAGTTAAAGAATGGTTTGGGAAAATCGGCATTCCAGTATTGCCTTCCCAACGCATCGATCATCCCACAGATCTGAAGCGGTTAAAAATTCGCTATCCAGTTGTACTGAAATCGCAGGTACATGCAGCTGAAAGAGCCAAAGCTGGTGGAGTTAGAATTGTCGAAACTACAATCGATGCGATCGCCGCCGCGCAAACTATCTTCAATTTGCCAATTTGGGGCGAGTTACCAGAAGTTTTACTGGCAGAATCTAAATATGATGCCAAGCAAGAATTATATTTAGCAGTAGTATTAGATACAGCACTTTGCCGACCAGTACTTTTAGGCTGCAAGGAAGCAGATATTGACTGGGAAACGGCAGGGGAAAAAATGGAATATGTGGTTGTAGAACAAGAATTCTCACCATTTTATGCCCGCAGGCTAGCTTTAAAATTAGGTTTAGCAGGTACACTCATGCAATCGATCAGTGCTGTGATCGAGAAGATGTATCAGTTATTTATCCAAAAAGACCTCGATTTAGTAGAGATTAATCCTCTGGCTATTAGCGTCACGGGTCAAGTGATGGCTTTGAATGGTAAAGTCAGGGTGAATGAACGTTCCATAGGCCGTCATCCAGACATTGCCGAAATGGCAGCAAAAATCAACTCAACTCATCGGCCAGGAGAAGTTAATAGCAATTTGGGCAATTGGGATGGGATAGAATTGCACGGTAAAATTGGCATTCTTGGCAATGGTACTGGTTCAGTCTTGGCAACTTTAGATTTAGTAGCCAATGCTGGTGGTAAGCCTGGTGTCTGCTTGAATCTGCGTCATGGCTTTCAAACTGACACCGCGAAGACAACATTTTGCGATCGCCTCAATAGAAGTTTGCAAATCCTCGCTGCTGACAGAAGTATTCAAGTCATACTACTCAATCTTTTGGGTAGCATTTCTCAGTCCGACGAATTTGTGGAAATAATCAGTAAATTTTTGCAACAAGATAAAAGCGAACTCAAATCCTCATCTGTGCGTAGTAATGGCAGCAAAAGCCGTCGTGAAAGCTATTTCCCCCGCTTAGTTGTGCGGCTTGCTGGTTCTGAGTTCAATGCAGCGAGAAAAGCTTTAGCCTCATTAAAAACCCAAGGCGATACCCTGATATTAGTAGAAAATTTAGATGAGGCAGTAGCAGAATCAGTCCGCCTAGCCAAATCAACTACTTATAAAAAATAAGTAGCCATCATGATTTGTGTACGGACAGATGGCGATTTTGCCCAAAATTGTAGAGACGCGATTAATCGCGTCTGGAGTCAACAGTCAAGGGTCAACAGTCAATAGTCAAAGATATGTCTTAATGTTGAATTGTTTGTCCCCATTCCCCAATCCCCATTCCCCAATCCCCAATCCCCAATCCCCAATCAGTTTATGAACTTAACGCCAGATAGCAAAGTTGTAATTCAAGGGTTCAGCGAATTTATCTCAGCAACTCATATTACTCAGATGAAAGCTTATGGCACAAATGTGGTTGCTGGTGTCAATCCTGGATTTGGTGGACAAAAACAGTACGATTTGCCTGTATTTGATTTACTTGAGGAAGTAGTAGGACAATTTGGGCCCATTGACACAACAATTATTTGTGTCAACCCTTACCAAGTTCTAGATGCAGCCTTAGAAGCGATCGCATCTAATATTCGCCAAATTATTATCATTGCGGCGGGTGTACCACCTTTGGATATGGTGCAATTACTCAGGAAAGCTGAATCCCATGAAACTTTGGTGGTAGGGCCAAATAGTCCGGGAATTATTGTGCCTGGTAGAATTCTCTTAGGAACTCACCCCAGTGAATTTTACACTCCTGGTCATGTGGGAATTGTCAGCCGTAGCAGCACCCTCACCTACGAAGTTGCTTGGGAATTAACCAAAGCGGGTTTAGGACAATCGATTAGTGTCAGTATTGGGAGTGATGCGATCGTTGGTTCTTCATTTCTGCAATGGTTGCAAATTCTCGATGAAGATGAAACTACAGAAGCGATCGTTTTAGTCGGCCAGCCTGGTGGCGGTAGTGAAGAAGCTGCAGCGCGCTACATTAGCGAAGCGATCGATAAACCAGTAATTGCCTATATAGCAGGTAGACAAGCACCACCCGGAAAACATTGGCGACAAACCGGCACTTTAGCCACCATCATCGGCCGCGATCCTAACTTTGGCACTGCACAAAATAAATTAGCTGCTTTCCAAGAAGCACAGGTTCCAGTAGCCGAACGCCCTTCCCAAATTCCAGAGTTGGTGAGAAAAGGAATTAAATCATCGTGATTCCCACAATTCTGTACAAACCATCAATCATCTTATTGATGAGGTTCCCCGATGATAGATGTGATTCTCATAGATGAAAAATGTTTTGATGAAATGACAACTATCAAAAGGGGTATTTTTATTTAAACTATGATATCAATCACAAATAACGGACAAAATTTTATCTCCGAAAAAGGAATGCTCCGTTACAGGCAGATTGGATAGCAAGTAACTTTATTTAAACCTCATATCAACTTGGTCGCATTGGGACTAATTTTATCAATGCTTCATGAAATCTATATAAATTTACGGAGATTGTGTTAGTAATTTCATGAAATCTATATATAAAAAATATTCAGAATATGCTAAAAAAGTTGATAAAAGCTTAGTATCTGAGATATTGCAATTTATAAACTCATATATACATTCACAAGAATAAAGTGATATATAGTTTATAGACAAAGCTTTAAATACTCTCAGTGTTACCTATCTCTAGGAGGATAGTTACTACATCTGACAAATCAGTCTGAAATTAACGCCAAGCTTTGACAGATTAAATAAAAACAACCTGATTTAACATTCATAGTTTATCGCTGAGGTAACTCAGAAAGTTTAGGAAAAATTATCTACCTAACATAGTTGTGTATCAAACTTAAGGGGAAATGCACAACGCGATAAACAGGGTGTGCGTGTTTGAGAAAATTGCTCTGAGAATCGCATTCATCATTGCGAAAATTTAGAATTGGAGAGGCTTCCCAAAGAGTAGCCATCAAATTCAACCTCAAAATAACTTGGTTTAAACGTACTCATCTTGAGTTTTTTAGCGGCGAAATTCATTATAATAAGAAAATTTTTCCATATTAATTTAGTTTTAATATTGGAAATATTTCATGTTGGTCATGTAGGTTGGCTGCTCTCAATGACGAATTGTCAAAAATTAGTGCTTTTTATATTGCAGCAATAGGCTACTCTAATTCGCGGTAAACCCAGAGTGTATTGCTGACAGTATATAGCTCTATATTGGCATCAATAATATCTATAGGATTCCTCTTTAATTTTGGCAATAATCTGTAAAGTTTGGCATGGCTCGCTTGTGCCAATTTAGTTGGGTTATTCCCAGCCTATAGATCATGAGAAGATTGCAAAAAAAACTGAATTTATGTAACTGAGATTCAATTAATAGGGTAAATATTTTAATAAATATTTACTCTCAAAAATGATGATTGTCATAAATCTTCTAGAGATTTGCTCTCATTACTATTCAACAAAAAAAGTCAAATTTCAGAAGTATTATCCAGAATTTATTGAGTAAAATTCTGGTTAGTTTTATCCATAACAAAAATAAATTTTTTGCCTGGGTTTTCATAAAACTTTAAGGCTTGTTTGCACAATAAACATTGATCGTTTACCAGGGGTGAAAAGCTCTAAGAGCATGAAATACCTAATGTTTAGCTTTCAGTCGGCATCTCGAAAAGTTGCCAAAACATTCTTATGCGGATTGCTAAAACTGCAAAATAGACATTTATTAATTTGTGATATTTGTTTATTTGCAATCACACCATTATTAGCTTTATTTCTCCGCTTAGATGGAGTTTTGGCATTAAAGGCATATATCACAGAACTAGAAATCGCCACAATACTGTTTTTAGCAATTAAACTAATTTTACTTTGGCATCTGGGTTTTTATCGACGTTACTGGCGCTATGCCAGTATTGAAGAACTAACATATATAGCTATGTTAATGTTGGCTGCGGTAGTTATTCAAAGCCTAGTCTTTGATGCTTTTCACTACATACCGTATTTGACTATAAAGAAACTTCCCCAATCTCTACCATTTATTGATGGTTTACTGTCTTTTATTTTCGTGGGTGCGCTGCGTTTTAGCGTTCGTGCTGTCGATAAAACTAGCCAAAAAACAGTATTGTCTCCCATAACCGAACGAGTCTTAATAGTGGGTGCAGGTAGTGCTGGGGTTTCACTTGTGCAAGAGATGCAAAGAAATCCCCAACTAGGTTTTTATCCGGTAGCCTATATTGACGACGATCCGCAAAAATTGAACTTACGTATTCGCGGTATTCCTGTAATTGGCGATCGCTTCCACATTCCCCAAGCGATCCAATCTCTCCAGATCCAAAAAGTGGTAATTGCAATGCCCACCGTAGCTGGGGGAGTGATTCGAGAGATTGTAGACATTTGCAAAGCCACAGGTATTCACACTAGCACCCTACCGGGAATACATGAAATTCTCAACGGTCGTGTTCGGGTAGACAACATTCGTGATGTCCGCATCGAAGACTTACTCAGACGAGAATCTGTACAGACAGATATTGAGAAAGTCGCCAAATTTATTGTCGGTAAAAAAGTCCTGATTACAGGTGCAGGTGGCTCAATTGGTAGCGAACTGTGCAGACAGATTTTTCAATGTCGTCCCGCGCAAATGATCCTGATTGGACATGGCGAAAATTCTGTCTTTAATATCCAACAGGAATTAGAACAACTACTAGCAGTCCTGAAACAGGGTAGTAAAGCACAACCAAACATCCCACGGATTTCTGCATTGATTGCTGATATTCGCTTTCGGTCTCGATTAAAAAATGCTTTTGAGCAATTCCAACCCGATGTAGTGTTTCATGCTGCAGCTCATAAACACGTACCTCTGATGGAAGACAATGCAGCAGAAGCAATTACTAACAATGTTGTAGGTACTAAAAATTTGTTGGACATGGCACTGCAATATGGTGTTCAACATTTCGTGATGATTTCCACAGATAAAGCCGTTAATCCGACAAATATCATGGGTGCTAGTAAACGGGTGGCAGAAATGTTAGTACTGCAAGCCGCCAGAGAAAGCGGTAAACCCTATGTAGCTGTGCGATTTGGCAATGTTTTAGGTAGTAGGGGAAGCGTCGTTCCTACCTTTAAAAAGCAAATCGCCGCAGGTGGCCCTGTAACCGTCACCCATCCCGACATCTGCCGTTATTTCATGACCATACCAGAAGCAGTTCAACTAGTTTTACAAGCCGTTGTTCTTGGTCGTAGTGGTGAAGTCTTAATGCTGAACATGGGACAGCCAGTCAAAATTGTGGACTTAGCAGCAGAACTCATTCGTCTTTCGGGATACGAAGTCAACAAAGACATTGAGATTATGTTTACAGGTTTGCGACCCGGAGAAAAGTTATTTGAAGAATTGTTTATTGCGGGAGAAGAATATAAACCCACCGAACATCAAAAGCTCTTAGTCGTGAAAAATGCCAGTCGGATTATCCCAGAGAATATTAATGTTGTCGTCGAGTCTTTGTGTAAAGCAGCAGATAGAAATGATGGGGATTATATTATGTTTTTGCTAGCACAAATAGTACCAGGATATAAACCCAAATTCTTAGGAAATAAAGTGTCAGCCAATGCCGCATCAAATATTTATACCAAGACAAATTCCCATGTCAATGAACGAGGAAAATTCAAACCTCAAGAAGCATAAAAAGCGAGAATTCAAGATATGTAAATTTGCCATCTCAGGAGAGGGAGAACTTGAAGGGGGATGAATCAATGACTAATTTACAGATAAGGCAAACTAATTCTGCAGATGTAATCTTGCCCATGACCGAAGCAGCGGCAGCTGATTGGTATCGCCAGCAAGGAATGCAAATTTTCTACCATCAGGGGCATTATTGGAAACAGACAAAATTTGGTTTTTATGAGCCTATTAATTTACTAGCTCGTTTGACTGCAAAGCAAGCAACTTGCCCCAAAAAAATTCACTTAGGATTTCGAGCTTCTTTGTGCGAAGCTGATGCGGCAACAGCCAATGGCTCAATCCCTATTCATCTACTATCTGATGTCGAAAGCTACAACTTGCAAAGTCTGTCAGCAAATCGGAGAAATCACCTAAAAAGATGTCACAAACGCGCACAAATTCTGCAGTTATTGAGTCCAGATCTCTTAGAAGAGCAAGGATATGATGTTTTTTATTCCGCAACAATCCGATTTGGCGGCAAAGTAATTCCTAAAAAAGTTTATCTATCTCAACTGGCAAAACATCTACCCTCTAAACAGCGTTATGTTTTTGCAGGATTAATCAACGATAAATTAGGTGGCTATATGACAACTTACGTTGTTGACGGCACAGCTTATATCGAAAGAGCCTTGCTGGCCACCGAAGCACTATCAGCTTATATTGGTACAGGCTTAGTCTTTGAGTTTGTGCAAGCCTGTCGCCGTTCGGGGAAAATTCGTGAAATTGTCTACGGTTACCATACTCCTAAAGATCCAGCACTCTCGACCTTCAAAGAGGGAATGGGTTTTCCAGTCAGACACATTCCTGCCAAGGTAGCGGTGCATCCACTGATCGATCCCATTTTCCGTTGGCGTTATTCATCTGCCTACTATTTCCTCACTGGTAAATATCCGATGGCTGGAAAGAAATGATTTCGGTGTCTACACCTATCAACAGATAAACAGAGGCTATGGCACAACTCACACCACTAACGCTGAAGTATAACTTTTCTTGGACATTCATTGGTAATGCTGTCTATGCAGGTTGCCAATGGGGGATGCTGGTAGTGATGGCTAAACTCGGCAGTCCAGAGATGGTAGGACAGTTTACTTTAGGGTTGGCTGTCACGGCACCTGTGATGATGTTTACTAATTTGCAACTACGAGCCGTTCAAGCAACAGATGCCAAACAACAGTATTTATTTAGCGATTACTTGGGTTTGAGGCTGCTGGGTACAACAATAGCACTGGTAGTTATTGCCACGATCGCGTTGATATCTGGATACCAATGGCAGACATCGCTGATTATTTTGTTAGTGGGTTTAGCAAAAGCATTTGAGTCGATTAGTGACGTTTATTACGGCTTAATTCAGCAGCATGAACGTATGGATCGCATTGCCATGTCGTTGATGATTAAAGGTTCTCTATCACTGCTGTTTTTAGGTATGGGAGTCTACATATCAGGCAATTTAGTATGGGGTGTAGTGGGATTAATCTTGGCTTGGGCCTTTGTTCTTATAGGTTACGACATTCCTAGTGGTGTATGGCTTTTGAAAACTTCTGTTGAGGATTCTCAATCCCCAAGCCACAATCGCTGGCGACCACGTTGGCATCTGAAAACATTAGCAAAATTGAGTTGGCTTTCTCTGCCTTTGGGTTTAGTCATGATGCTAATTTCACTCAACGATAATATTCCTCGCTACCTAATCAAATCCTATTTAGGTGAGCGATCGCTGGGTATTTTTGCAAGTATGGCTTACCTCATGGTTGCAGGAAATATGGTAGTACTGGCGCTAGGACAGTCAGCTAGTCCGCGACTGGCAAAATACTACGCACAGGAGAATAGTCAGGCTTTCCGCACACTTCTGATCAAGTTAGTTGCAGTTGGTGCATTTTTAGGTGGAATTGCTATTCTTGTAGCTTTATTAGCTGGTCGTGAGATTCTCACCCTGTTCTACAAACCTGAGTATGCGGAGCATTCAGATATTTTGATTTGGTTGATGCTAGCAGCCGCTATTGGATACATCGGCAGTTTTTTAGGGTATGGCATCACTGCAACCAGAGCATTTAGTTATTTTCTGCTTCCTTATCTAATGATGACCGGGATTACAGCTATAGCCTCTGTGCTACTGATTCCTACCTATGGTCTGATTGGTGCTACCTGGGCTTTATGTGCAGCTAACGTAGCTACCTGTATTATGCCTATCGGCATTTTAGTTTTGATTCACAAAGGAAAACAATCATGAGTTCTGTTCGCGATCGCTTAATTGAAACCTATGCAGACTTTTATGGTCGTATTAATGACAATATCGAACCCCAAGCACTCACACTCCGAGATTTTCAAGCCATGCAATTGATGTATGGAGAGCTAGTTAGGGCACTACCCCCTAACAGCAAAGTTCTCGACTTAGGCTGTGGGACTGGCTTTCTTCTCAATTGGCTTTCCCAGCAACCAGGTATTGTTCCTATCGGGGTCGATAGCTCAGTCAGTCAGGTGGAAATAGCAATCCGCAATCTGCCAGGTATTGAAATTGATTGTGACGAAGGACTTCACTATTTGCGACAGCACCCCAACAAGTTTTCTGGCATTTTCTGTACAGATGTATTGGAACATATACCGGGAAAAGATTTATGTTTGGAATGGGTTGAAGCAGCAGTATCAGCCCTACAACCTGGTGGCTTCTTTTATTGTCGAGTTCCGAATGCCGCTAATTTAACAGGATGTTATTCCCGTTATATGGATTTTACACATGAGCGGGCTTTTACTAGTACCTCTTTATTGCAATTAATGGAAGTAGGCGGCTTAAAAAATTGCCGAATTGTGCCTATTCGTTCTGCTCATTTGATTGGTAATCTGCGTCTGATAATTGAGTATCTTTTACACAGAAGTATTTTTTTAATTTGTGGTCGCGGCAGAGAAAGATGTTTTACCTATAATGTTTGCGCTGTTGGCTTTAAAAAGTGAATACCCAATTGTAATTCACAAAAGTTTTGGAGTAATCATTCATGCATTACACAAACTTCAGTTACCGCCAGAGGTGGTGGCACAAAAAAATTAATTCCCGAAAATTGTTGCTGATTTCTCTATTGGTCGCACTGTTATTTAACTGTTTTCTTGCTTCTTTGAATAGCACTGCACCACCTGCTGCCAGTATAGTGAAACTTTATCCGCCACTGACTACCGCTACCGCCAGTAGTATCTATTCAGTTACGGTAAATAACAAACCTGTATTTGTGGAAAAATATAACTCCTTGAGTTATGTACAATTTGCCTTTGCAGGTACGGCTAATATTGAAATTCAAGTCAAAGAAAAGGTTAATAACTACACAATTAGCCCCAAAAGTTACAAACTGACATCACGCCAACAGGGTAACAAAATTTCCTTTTCTTTAACTGTCCCCAGAAAGCTGATTTTACATCACGTGAATTCCTTAGATGAGAAATTGTTTATTTTGGCAGATCCCTTAGAAGAAAATCCTCCCCAACTGGGCGATCGGCAAGTAACTAATATCATCAATTACCAAGTGGATAACACAGGTAAAATCAATGCTACTGACAAAATTCAACAAGCTATTGATGATGTTGCTGAACATCATGGAATTTTATATTTTCCTGCAGGTGTTTATAAAACACGCCAACTTAACCTCAAAAGCAATATCACTTTATATTTAGCTCCAGGATCTGTATTAGCTGCAATTACAGAAGCAGACCCTTCTCATGGTCGGGGGTTACTGCAACTAGAAAATGTCCAGAACGTAAAAATTATTGGACGTGGAACTATTAATGGTAATGGTTCTTATTGGCGACCGAGAAAAGGATGGTACACTTTAATCTTACTCAAAAATGCCAAAAACATTTGGTTGCAAGATATCTTACTCAAAGACCCAGCAGTCGCGAATGTGTGGATGTCTTATTCAGAAAATGTCAAAATTGATAATCTCAAAATTTTAGCTAATCCTCAACCAGAATTTTTAAATACAGATGGCTTTGATTTCTGGTCTTCGAGAAATATTACAATTAACAATGTACTTTATGTTGGTACAGATGATGCCACTGCTCATGGTGGCGATCGCAAGAGTCAAATTCATAATAATGAGAATATTAATGTCAGGAATTCCGTTTTCTATAATGGTAACGGATTCAAAATAGCGGCAACAAAAATCCCCAATTACATTAAAGATATTACTTATGAAAATATAGATGTAGTATTTGCTAACGAACTATCAGGATTCTGGCCAATTTCCGGCGGATACTTTGAGAATATTTACTTCAAAAATATTCGAGTTGAAGATATTCTTGATACCCCAGAAGATGATAAATCTGCCCGTCTATTCACCTGGCTAATTCGGGTGGGTTCCGGAGATCCAGATTCATCACCTGAACGTTTTGGGCATATCAGAAATATCTTTATTAATAACCTGACAGTAGAGCATCGCGGTGGTGCAAAATCAGTTTTTCTGGGATATGATGCCCAACGCAACATCAGCAACGTTGTCTTTGACAATCTCTGCATTGAGGGTAAAAAGATTTTAAATCCCCACGATGCCTATTTCGACATTAAAAATCAGTATGTGCAATTGAAGTTTACTAGCAGCAATCCCACGATTGTGAACATCAAAGCCAGCGCTTTGTATGCATCTCAGGGCAATGCTGGGCAGTTTCAGATTACACGCACAGGGGACAAGAGCAAACCTTTAACAGTGAAATATACAATTCGGGGAACAGCAAAAAACGGCAAAGATTACCAAAAAATTCCTGGTGAAGTCACAATTCCCGTTGGTGCAGATACGGTAGCGATCGCTATTCAACCCCAAAATCACAACCTGCGTCAACGATTGGAGACAGTCTTCCTCTCCCTTGAGAACCAACCTCACAGCACCAGCTATATGCTGAGTCCTAATTTTCAAGCAGTAGTTAATATTCGTTAATCAGAAAAATTATGAGGTACAAAAACTATGCCAATATGCTTAGATTGTAGTAAATTCATCGATAATAACTGTTCTGCATATATACAAGCTAGTCAAATATTAGGTAGAGAAATGCCACCGCCACCCTTAGGTGGATGTGAAATTCCTATTGTTGAGAACTATCTGCCTTTCATTCAAGAGGGAATGAAGGTTTTGGAAATAGGTTGTGGTTCTTGGAGTTTGATTAAAGACTATTGTCAAACTGTAGGAGCAAGTTATGAAGGTATCGACTCACTCGTTGAATATTTTGGTAAAAAAACAGTTGCAACTAGAATTGAAAATTTAGCAGATTTATCTTTTCCCAACGACTTTTTTGACTTAGTCATTGGCAATCAAACTATGGAGCATTGGGCAGAAAATGGCTGTACGCTCAAATGGGGTTTATTTCAATGTTTCCGCACCTGTAAATATTTGGGAAGAGTTTTAATGAATGTGCCGATTCACTTTCATGGAACGCGAGAGTTTATGCTGGGTGATTTGGATAAAATCCGCAGTTTATTTACCCCATTTTCAGGTAGTGTGGCTATTGAAAAATGGGGATATCCTGACGCATCAATACCATGTTTATTTACTCATCCTGGATATTGGAAATTGTATAACAAACCAGCCTATATCTTAGATATCCAAGCTATTAAAGACCGTCCTTTACCCCAGGGATACAGTAATCGTGGTGCTAGTTACGGGCGATTAGCTCAACTATTAAACTATCCTCCTTCTTACAATATTTACCGACTTTTACGTCGGATGGGTTTATTTACCCAAGACTATGCTTTTTCTGCTCCTATAAAAGCCGATATTACTTGAAATCGGAAAAATCAAATATTAATTCGTTAATTTGAGGAGATAAGATGACAACTTATATTAATTCCTCGACCATCGACAGCTACAAAAAAAATCATCAAGTACCTATCCGTATTCTCCATGTCATTGGCGGGATGGTAAGAGGCGGGATTGAAACTTGGTTGATGCATATTCTGCGACATATAGATCGCGATCGCTTTCAGATGGACTTTTTAGTTCACACCACAGATCCCTGTGCTTACGACGATGAAATTCGCCGTTTGGGTAGTCAGATCATCCCCTGTCCCCTACAGCCCTGGCGACCTTGGGACTACGCCGCCAACTTCCGGCAAATTCTCCGGGAATTCGGCCCCTATGACATTGTGCATAGCCATCTCCACCACTTCAGTGGCTATACCCTGCGGTTAGCTAGGCTATCAGGTGTACCGATCTGCATTGCCCACAGCCACAACGATATTTCCGCCGAACACGCAAAGTCAGGATTATATCGACGTTGGTATTGTTCTGTCATGAAATCTTGGATAGCCGAGAACGCTACCTTAGGTTTGGGATGCAGTCGCAAAGCCGTTGCCGACTTGTTTGGTTCCCAATGGCAAGCTGACCCGCGCTGGCAGCTTCTATATTATGGCATTGACCTCGAACCCTTCCAAAATCCTGTCGATCCGGTAGCTGTGCGTTCTGAATTCAATATCCCTGCTGATGCCTTTGTGATTGGTCACGTCGGTAGGTTTCACCCGCAAAAGAATCATCAATTTTTGATTGAAATTGCTGCCCAAGTCGCCCGACGGGAACCCAAAATGTACCTGTTGCTATTGGGTGAAGGCTATCTGCAACCAGAAATTTTACGACAAGTTTTACAGATGGGTTTAGGCGATCGCGTTATCTTTGCTGGTTCGCGATCGGATATTCCAAGATTAATGCTAGGTGCAATGGATGTCTTCCTTTTACCATCTCTGCATGAGGGGTTACCATTAGTATTATTAGAGGCTCAAGCAGCAGAATTACCCTGTATTATTTCGGATGACATTACTCAAGAAGTTGATATAATTCAGCCTCTAATTCATCGCCTGTCAATATTACAATCTGCTTCTGAGTGGGCAGAGACACTGTTAGCACAAAGAAAAGCTGTATTTAATATTACTAGTTATCATGCCCTAGAGCTAATCAAACAGAGTCCTTTGAGCATTGAAACATCTGTGCAGAATCTCCAGAGGATGTATCAAACACAACTAGCTTGCGAGGTTATGGTATGAACCAACGCCAAGTGCGATCGCAAGTTGTATATCCAGATAGTTTGGTCATTGCTATTTTTATCTGCTTATTGACCATCTTGTGCTTACTACAAATTTCTGCACAGTTTTTGCACTGGTTTGTCATTCCCGTTACCTTGTGTGGCATTCTCATTGGGATCGATGCTATTGACTGGTTTCGCGGTCGATTGAATCTTTTTGATCCAGTAGGAATTATCGGCTTATTAGGGTTTCATTTCTTTTTCGTCGCGCCGCTACTGCATGTTGGTTTAGACTTTTGGATTGATTCAGATATCATTCCCCCTACAGACTGGCGGCCTTGGTTGGGTGGTATGGCCATACTCAATTTTTTAGGTCTGGGGATTTATCGTTTTACCCGCAACATTATTTTTAATGCCTCTCAAAATCAACCAACACAGACAATTTGGCAAATCAATCATCAGCGTTTTTTCCCAATTATTTCTATAGCGCTGATCATTTCTGCCAGCTTACAGTTGATGGTTTATCAAAAATTTGGTGGCATCCTTAACTATATTGAAGCTGCTAATAGATCTGCTATGGGAGGCGGAGAAAATGAGTTTCAAGGTATGGGCATATTATTTGTGCTTTCAGAAAGCTTCCCAATCTTGGCAATGATGGCATTTACTATTTATGCCAAAACTAACAAACGACTGCAAAATGTCAAAGTATTGTTAGGAGTTTTAATTATTTTTTTGATATTACAATTTTTATTTGGTGGACTCAGGGGTAGCCGCAGTAACACAATTTGGGCAATGTTTTGGGTAGTTGGAATCATTCATTTTTGGTTGCGCCAAATTTCTAAAAAGCAAATTGCGATCGGGCTAGTATTTCTGGTTTTATTTATGTATATATATGGTTTTTTTAAAACAGGAGGTTTAGAAGCAGTTACTACCGCCTTACAAGGGCAAGAAGCACGTGTAACTTTAGAAGAAAAATCGGGGCGTTCTTGGCAGAGCTTAGTCTTACAAGACCTTGGTAGAAGTGATGTTCAAGCTTTTTTACTCTACAGAATTCTGCGCCAAGATAGTGATTATGAATATGCTTGGGGGCGAACATATTTACCAGCATTAACCATGCTCATACCCAGCGCCATCATGCCGGATAAACCACCTGATAAGATGAAAGAAGGCACGGAAGTTCAATATGGTAAAGGCACTTACGATCCTATATTTTTGAACTCTTCCAAAGTGTATGGACTGGCTGGTGAAACAATGCTTAACTTTGGCCCTTATGTGGTTCCAATTGCGTTTATTGCATTGGGTATTGTTGTCGGTCAAGTACGGCGGTGTTTGTGTGATTGGACAAGGGGAGATGACCGCTTATTAATGTTACCTTTTTTAATAAACTTTTGTTTTATCATTCTTGCCAGTGATTCAGATAATTACATATTTTTTCTATTTAAAAATGGCTCTTTAGCAAGCTTTGTAATTTTCCTAACTTCTGACAGAAAAGTTATCCCTAACCCTAATTTAGAATCTCGTCATTTGAATTCTAATTTTCTGAAAAAGCACACTTTAAATAAGATTGAGCAACGCCATAAAAATCGGAGCTTATCAAAATGAACCAGGCATCACCACAGCAACAAAGTAAAATGAATCTGCTCCTCACCTTAGATCATCGTTTTGACCGCACTCCCGACGGAGCAGTTTGGACACAAACCACATTTGCCCATTCATTCTATCAACGTTATTTGGCAGTGTTTGACCATGTGCGGGTAATTGCTCGTATCCGCGAAGTTGAGTCCGTTCCATCTCACTGGAAACGGGCGGACGGTGAGGGAGTTGCTTTTGCTGCTGTACCCTATTACGTAGGGCCTTGGCAGTATCTTTTGGTAGCAGAGAAAGTCAAAGAAGCTATTAAAAATGCCTTTACGCCTGGTGATGCTGTAATTTTGCGTGTTTCCTCCCAAATCGCCAGCCATCTGCATTCGCTGTTATGCAGATATGATTATCCCTATGCTGTGGAAGTAATAGGCGACCCCTACGATGTGTTTGCGCCTGGTGCAGTCAAAAATCCTTTACGTCCTTTTTTCCGGTGGTGGTTCCCGCGTCAGTTGCAAACACAGTGTATGAAAGCTTGTGCAGCAGCTTATGTGACTGAATCTGCTTTGCAAAAACGTTATCCCCCAGCCAAGAAAGCTTTCTCAACAAACTATTCCAGCGTCGAATTACCTGATGAGGCTTTTGTCTCTGTTCCCCGTCTCCCTCGTGAGAATCAAATTCAGTTCACCATCATTACTGTGGGCACAATGGATCAACTTTATAAAGCTCCAGATGTGCTAATTGATGCGGTTGCTGTATGTCTCAAGCTGGGGCTAAATCTCGAGCTAGTTTTAGTGGGAGATGGTCAACACCGACCAGAATTAGAAGCCAGAGCCGCCAAACTAGGTATAAAAGAATGCGTCTATTTTTGTGGTGAGTTACCAGCTGGGGATGCCGTACGCGCCGAGTTAGATAGAGCCGATTTATTTGTTTTACCATCCCATCAAGAAGGTTTACCGAGGGCAATGATTGAAGCAATGGCACGGGGTTTACCTTGCATCGGTTCCACTGTCGGCGGTTTTCCCGAACTTCTACCCGATGAAGATATGGTAGTTCCAGGTAATGTGCTGGTGTTAGCAGACAAAATTTGCGAAGTCATAGAAGACCCAAAACGTATGGCTCAGATGTCCGCCCGGAACTTGCAGAAAGCCAGAAATTACAGAGAACAGTTATTGCAATCTAGAAGAAATAATTTATACCAATATCTGCGCGAAAAAACAGAGAATTGGATGCAAGTAGAGGGTAGAAGTTGTTTGTACAAGAGCCAAGGGTCAAAGGTCAAGAGTCAAGAGTCAAGAGCCATTAGTTATTAGTTAGTTGTCATTTGTCCTCCCTAATCCCCATTACCAATTACCCATTACCCATTACCAATGAACAAACTATTAATCATTACCACACTTCCTCAAACCCTCCGCGCCTTTTTCTTACCCTTTGCTGACTACTTTCGTGCTCGGGGTTGGCGCGTAGATGCTATGGCAGATAGGGTGACAAATGATGCTGAGTGTTTGCAAACTTTTGACCGGGTTTGGGATGTAGATTTTGCTCGCAATCCTCTAAATCCGCGAAATCTTTTAATTGCTCCGGCACAAATCCGTAAGGTAATAGCCCAGGAAAAATACGACATAGTTCATGTACATATAGCTGTACCTGCTTTTGTAACTCGCTATGCTCTCAAGGATGTTAGGAAGGGAGGAACACCCAAGATAATTTACACATCTCACGGTTTGAATTTTTACCGTGGAGGCGAACCTTTACAAAACGCTATCTTTTTGGCGCTGGAAAAACTAGCTGGTCGCTGGACTGACTACCTCGTAGCGATTAATTACGAGGATGAAGAAGCAGCAAAGCAGTATCATATCGTACCTCCAGAGAGGGTGCGCTATATGCCAGGAATTGGGGTTGATTTGCAACAATACAATGTGAATGCAGTTGCATCAGATGCGATTTTGCAAGTACGCCAAGAAATGGGATTAACAGCAGAAACTCAGTTATTGCTGTGTATTGCCGAGTTCATCCCACGCAAGCGTCATCAAGATTTATTAAGAGCTTTTGCTGAGGTTGCTAGACCGAATAGTTGCTTGGCTTTAGCTGGAGATGGGCCTTTAAAAGCACAGATGCAGCAGTTAGCAGAGAAACTGGAAATCTCAGACAGGGTGCGCTTTTTAGGTTTCCGACGGGATATTGCAACTTTAATTGGCAGTGCGATCGCTACTATACTCGTTTCCGAACAAGAAGGACTACCCAGAAGCATTATGGAATCTTTGTGTATGCAAGTTCCGGCGATTGGTAGCGACATTCGCGGGATTCGCGATTTGCTAGAGGGTGGTTGTGGTTTGCTGGTGCAGTTGGGAAATATTGCAGAATTAGCAAATGCGATCGCCTATATATTAGACCATCCCCAAGAAGCCAAAGCAATGGGTAAACGTGGCTGGGAAATTATGGCTAATTACGATTTACAACACATTTTACAACTACATGAAAGTTTATATGCAGAGGCTTTAAATCAGGTGAATTATCCTGTTTATGTTTGAGCATTGGTAATGGGTAATGGGTAATTGGTAATGGGTAATTGGTAATTGGTAATGGGGTAATTGGTGATTGGTAATTTCAAGATGTTTATTTTTTTAAACCAAGGAGTGCATTTCTGATGAAAAATGAATTTCAAAAAAATAAATTATTCCCGAATTATGGTAATATTTTTATAGATGTATGGACAGAAGAACAATGGCAAAAAGTTAAGAATTCATTTTTGGCAGAGCATCCAAGAATGAAATGGCAACTAATATATAAGCGGTTATTAGATATTATTCTTGCCAGTATAGCCATCTTCCTTCTATTACCTGTTTTACTGACAATTGCCTTAGCAGTTAAATTAACTTCACCGGGGCCAATTTTATTTTGTCAAACACGCCTAGGAACGCTGGGAAAACCATTTGTGATTTATAAATTTCGCACAATGGTTGATGGCGCAATTAATCTAGGTGCTGGGCTAAATACCTTTCGCGGCGATCCGCGAGTTACGCCCATTGGTAAATTTTTGCGCGAATACCATCTTGATGAATTGCCACAACTGTTTAATATTCTTCGTGGCGATATGAGTTTAGTTGGCCCTAGACCACTATTAGTTGCTAGCCTCTTCAACTACAGCGATTGCCAAAAGAAACGTTTATTAATGTTACCTGGTCTCACAGCTTGGGAAGCTGTTAATGGTGGCTTAGATAATAGCCTTGAGCAGAGAATTAATTTTGATGTGTGGTATGTAGATAACTGGAGTTTTTGGTTAGATATTTTAATTATCTTGCGAACAATTCCTGTAGTGCTTCGCAAAGAAGGAGTTTATGTCAAAGATGCAAATATATCAGACAGTAAAAAATTAGATAAATAGCCATTTGATAGATATTATTTGCCAAACGCACAATAAATTTAGCCTCTTATCCAAGTATCTATCATCAGCATTTATCGGCGGTTAATTATCATTTTAATTTTGGCTAATAACTTATGAAAATAGCGGTAATTCACCAAGCACAATTTTTGCCCTACCTGGGATTCTTTCACAAACTACAACAAGGCGACATTTTTGTAGTTATGGATAGCGTGCAGTTTCAACGGCGTGGAATTCAACACCGCAACCGAATTAAAACCGCTAATGGAGTGCAATGGCTAACTGTACCAGTGTTCCATCGCAACAGAGATGAAGAACGAATTAATGAGATGTTAATTAACTCAGAACTACCTTGGGCGCGAAAGCATTGGCAAACTATTGTCACAAATTATGCTCGCGCTCCCTACTTTCATCAGTATGCGCCGGAACTGGAACAAATACTCAATCAAGATTGGCGTTATCTGTGTGAACTCGATATGGCGCTAATTCAATGGGTGATGGATGTTTTACACATTCACAAACCGATTGTGTATATGTCTGCATTGGGTGTAGAAGGTAACAAAACCGAATTACTCATCAATATCTGTCAGGCGGTAGGGGCTGATACTTACCTATCTGGTATCGGAGGTAAAAGATATATGGATTTAGAAGCTTTTGCGGCGGCGGGGATTGATTTACTTTGGCAAGAGTTCGCTTACCCATCCTATCCTCAAGCCTTTCCGGAATTAGGTTTTATCCCTGACTTGTCAATTTTAGATACTCTCTTTTGTTGCGGTGCGGAAACGAGAAATTTTTTAGGGCGTGATTTAGTAAAGCTATGAAAAACAATGTATTAGTTATTGCACCCCATGCAGATGATGAAGTTTTAGGTTGTGGAGGGACGATCGCACGTCATATAGATCAGGGTGATGAGGTTCATGCTGTTATAGTTACCTGTGGCGATCCAGATATTTATCCAGCAGAGGTGCAGTTGCGACTCCGCCAAGAGTTAAAAGCATCTCATGAAATTTTAGGTATATCCAGCGTCAGTTTCTTGGATTTTCTCGCTCCCAAGCTGGATATTTACCCAGGATATAAGTTAGCTGATGCTATTGGCACGGCAATTCGCTTACTGCAACCCAACATTATTTACTTACCACATCGAGGTGATATTCATGCCGATCACCGACTCGTCTATCAAGCTACATTGGTTGCTAGTCGCCCGATTAATGGTTGTTCTGTGCGTGAGATTTTTTGTTATGAGACTCTCTCCGAAACAGAATGGGCTCCCCCTTCTGGTGATGAGGCTTTTATCCCGACGGTATTTGTCGATATCACCAACTATTTAGAGCAAAAGCTCAAAGCCATGACTTGCTATCAAAGCCAGATCAAAGAACCACCACATCCTCGTTCTTTAGATGCGATCGCAGCTTTAGCTAAGTTACGGGGTGCAACTGTTAGCCTGGGTGCAGCTGAAGCTTTTATGTTGGTACGTCAAATCCGTTAATACCATTTCAGACTTTGTAGTGCAATGGGATTAAACCCTTATGTTGAATATTCAAATCATCGCGTTAAACAACCCTTTGTGGATGCAGATTTTGCAAACAGTACGTCACGATATTTACCACTTACCAGAATATGTATATTTAGAATCGCTAAGAACTAATACTACTCCCAAGGCGATTGTAATTTCTCAGGGAGAAAAACTATTTTTTTTACCTTATTTACTACGTCGCTGTCACGATTTTTTTGCTGATCCCTCAGAAAGTCCAGAACTTTTTGATGTAATTTCTCCTTATGGCTATCCTGGGATTTTATTGAGTGAGGCTGCGGCTAGTTCATCAGATTTCCTCGAATTAGCAATGCAGGAATTAATATCTACATTTAGACAGCAAAATATCTGTTCAGCCTTTGTCCGATTACATCCTATACTAAATGCTGGATTAGAGAAAGTTTATCCTCCTCATATTTGCCAAATCAGTGGAGAAACAATAGCTGTAGATTTAACACTTTCGGCTGAAGAAATATGGCGGCAAACTCGCTCGGATCATCGTAAAGATATTAATCGGCAGAAACGTTATGGTTTGCAAGCAAAAATTGTTGATTTTGACAAATATTTTGCTGATTTTTTAGAAATCTATTATCAAACAATGCAACGAGTAGGCGCGCCTCAGCTATATCACTTTCAGCAAGAATATTTTAGGAATTTGTTACATAAATTAGGTAACAAATTGCACTTAGGAATTGTAGAATTTGAATGTGAGATTATGTGCGCTTGTCTATTCACAGAATGCGGTGGAATAGTTCAATCTTACTTAAGCGGTACAAAAAACAAGTTTTTAAAATTCTCCCCAGATAAACTACTGTTTGATTATGCCAGGTTATGGGCAAAAGAACGGGGTAATAAACTTTTGCATCTAGGGGGTGGATATGGGGGAAGTAAAGATGGTGTTTACAATTTTAAAGCAGGTTTTTCGCCAAAATGTCAGAATTTTTTGACGCTGAGATTAACTATTCATGAAGAAAGGTATGCTCATCTGGTGGAGTTAAGAGCCAAAGCTTTAAATAGCCAAGTAGGAACATTACTAAAATCAAATTTCTTTCCGGCTTATCGTTCTACTGTCACAAATTAGTGGAGAGAGTCAAGAGTAAATGACTTTGCTAATACTGGAAATCATCGTTAGTACGAAATATAGCAATTCTCCAGAACTCTTGTTACCCTTGTTTCTTTTATCTATATATCAAACAAGATTTCAATTTCGCTAATTTTTAATACCAGCTTGGGCAAGAATTTTCACAAAAAATATTTTGAGAATCCGAGGTATTTATGAGCCAAGCAAATACTTTATTACAAAGTTTCGATTTCCTAATTCCTCAATTCCTCCGGGAAGATTATTCTCCATATAAATGCAAAGTTTCTATTAACGGCATTAACTATAATCTTCGCGCGCGGAGAATACATTTACAAAATCAAATTAAAACTTGGGTAAATACAGGTAAGAATCCTTTTATTAAGCCTGTAGAATGTCAGGAATGTTTATTCGATACGCGGATACCAAACATCTATATCGGCTCTGATGGTGTTTGTAATATGTGCATGACTTACAAAAAGAATTTTAAACAAGAAATTTTGGATAGCGAATTACAAACATTTTTGCATACTCCTAGAGAAGAGGGGGCAAATATGGATGCCGTTGTGGGTTTTTCTGGTGGTAAGGATAGTGCAGTTTGTCTGATTACAGCACGACAAAAATTTGGTTTAAATGTAACGGCTGTTTTAGTTCAAAATGGGTTTATTCCTGAGCAGGTAATTGAAAATGGTAAAAAGTTGTGCGACAAATTAGGAGTAGAATTAGTTGTATTAAATATTGACCTAGCACCTTATGTAAAAGACATGATGGATAATAACTTTAAAAATGGTTATCCATGCTATAAGTGCGGGGATATGTTTTACAAAGAAATTCAAGATTATTGTGTAAAACATCGCATCAATCGCATAATTATGGGGCGTAACTGGTGGCACTGGATAGAACCAGAAGTACGTTCTACAAAGTGGGTGACAGATGCAGCGACAGGCATGAAAATACAAATATTTTCTCTGCCATTTGTGTTGCAATTAACTGAGAAGGATATTTATAGAATTCTCGATGACTTTGGCTGGTCAACAGTCAAAATTCATGGTAATAGTACTAATTGCATTCTGCCGGGATTAGTAGAATATCAAGTTAGCCAAAGATTAGGTTATCATCCAGAATTACAGTTACTTTCGCGAGAAGTTATTACTGGTTTCTTGGATAAAGAAGAAGCTAAACATCAACTCGCTGATGTTAAAGATAATACAGCAACTCTTGAGCAGTTGGTTAACAAGAAACTAGAAGAAATTAACCAGAGAAATTAGGGTATTTTAGGGCAACGCACCGTTAAAATTATAGGTGCGTTAGCCTACAGCAATCAAAATTATTTAATTTACCTTGAATCTGAGGATTTATGAATATTCAGGTAATTGATTTAGAAAGCAATTATTGGCGAGAAATATTGCAAAATATCAAACATGACTTTTATCAAATTCCTGAATATTTTGCATTAGAAGCGATGAGGAATAAAGCTGTTGCTGAAGCCATCTTAATCTCTGAAAATGACAAAATTTTATTTGCGCCTTATTTGCTACGTAATTGTGATGATTTAGGGGTAGAGACATCAATACCTATAGAAAGTATTGATATAGTTTCACCTTATGGCTATCCAGGTATTTTGTTAAGTGATGCAGCTAAGATTACACCAGATTTTGTCGAGGCTGCCATTAAAAAATTAAATGTTGTCTTAAAAGATAAGGGTGTATGTTCAGCTTTTTTTCGCCTACATCCGATTATCAATCATAACTTAAATGAGGTTTTATATAATCAGAAAATTCTAACATTTAACGGTAAGACCGTATATATTAACTTGCATCTTTCTGAAGAACAAATTTGGAATCAAACTAAGCGCGATCGCCGCAAGAAAATTAACTACTGTATGCAAGTAGGTTTAACAGCAAGAATGGTAAATTTTGATGAATATCTTGATAAATTTACAGCAATTTATCAAGAAACAATGCAGCGAGTAGCAGCAGCAGAAATTTACTATTCTTTTAACGCTCAATATTTTAAAAAAATGAAAGATGTGCTAAAGGAGAAATTACATTTATGTATCGTTGAAATTGATAATCAAGTAGCATCTGCTGGGTTATATACCGAATATAGCGGTATAGTGCAGAGTGTTTTTCGTGGAACTAGCAGTAAGTTTATTACGCTTTCTCCAGGTTCCTTAGAAATTAATTATGTCCGATTTTGGGCTAAAAACCGTAGTAATCATATTTTTCATTTAGGAGGTGGATTAGGAGGTGCTACAACAAATCTTTATAACTTCAAAGCGAGTTTTTCTAAACTCCGGCATAACTTTTTAACAATGCGGCTAATTCTCGATGAAGAAAAATATCTGGAATTAGTTAACTTACAAGCGAAGACTTTAAATCTTGATTTTAAAACCATACTCAATTCTCAGTTTTTTCCTGCCTATCGTTATCAGGAAACATAGTGATTCAATACTACTCTGTTAAGCATTTTGAAATCAAAATTTGTTTTGGGTTAAAGGTTGTTTCTTTCCACTTTCTCATTCCCCTTGTTCCTCTTAACCGACAAGTATTGCATAGTGATTGATTACCAGAAATATCAGGAGTTTATCATCATGGCAAGTGCAGTTAAAATATATAGCCCAAAAGAAATGTATAGTACGGTAGAATTTAACTTTTGGGCATATAAAGAATATTCTCTCTCATCTTCTGATAAATTTTTGATAGCCACCTATTTAGATGAAAGTTTGAAAACATTAGAGGCTGGTACAGGTGGAGGCAGGATAATTTCCTGCATGAAAGAAGGAGGATTCACCAATCTATATGCTTTCGATTATGTACCTGAATTTGTTGAAATAGCAAAGCGAAGAGATATTACTAATAGTATTAGTTTTGCTGTTGAGGATGCAGTATCGTTAAGTTATGACGATAATGAATTCGAGCAATTAGTTTATCTGCAACAAGTACTTTGTAATATTGAAGATGAAACTGGCAGATTTAATGCTTTTAAAGAAGCATATCGGATTTTAAAACCAGGTGGCACAGCAATATTTTCATTGCTGAATTTTGATAGTCGAGCCAAAAGTCCATTTTACTTACCTTATTTAGCCTATTTACGCTTATTAAGGAAACTTACTCATGTCAATCGCTCAATACAATATCTACCGCAATTGAAGTATGCAGGAAATACTAACTTGCAATCGCTACTCGATCAACCGCCATATTTATATTGGTATCGAGTTGAAGAAGCATATCAAATTATCAAAGCAGCAAATTTTGAGATAGTTGCACTGGGTTCTAATTTTCAAATAAATCAAGGCAAATTATCGACTTCTCTAGAAGATTTTCTGCAAGAACAAAATCAGGGAATGCTGTATTTTGTTTGTACTAAATAGTTTTCTAATTGGTAATGGGTAATTGGTAATTGGTAATTGGTAATTGTGAGTTTTTATTAATCCCCAATCCCCATTACCCCTTATCCCCAGAGGGGGCCCCGAGTTCCCCAATCCCCAGTCCCCAGTCCCCAATCCCCATTACCCCTTATCCCCAGAGGGGGCCCCGAGTTCCCCAATCCCCAATCCCCCACCATGAAACCAATTCTCCTGTCACCGCCTCACATGGGCGATCGCGAGTTAGAATTCGTCAAAGAAGCATTTGCCACTAACTGGATTGCGCCAGTAGGGCCGCATATCGATGCTTTTGAACAGGAATTTTGTCAAGTGATAGGTGCGCCTTATGCTGCGGCTGTGAGTTCTGGAACAGCGGCGATTCATTTGGCTTTGCGATTGGTGGGGGTACAGCCTGGGGATGAAGTTTTTTGTTCTACTTTGACGTTTGCGGCTACAGCGAACCCCATTACTTATTTAGGTGCAAAGCCAGTTTTTATTGACTGCGATCGCGTTTCTTGGAATATGAATCCCGATCTATTATGGGGAACGTTGGAACGCCGCGCCAGAATTGGTAATTTACCCAAAGCTGTGATTGTGGTTCACCTATATGGTCAAAGTGCAGATATCGACCCCATTTTAGAAGCTTGCAATCATTTTGACATACCCTTAATTGAAGACGCAGCCGAATCTTTAGGTGCTACTTATAAAGGACGTGCCACTGGAAGTTTCGGACGCATCGGTATTTTTTCCTTTAACGGCAATAAAATTATTACCACTTCTGGCGGTGGGATGTTAGTCTCTCATGATTCCCAACTAATAGAGAAAGCGCGGTTTTTGGCTACCCAAGCCCGCGATCGCGCTCCCCATTATCAACATTCAGAAATCGGTTACAATTATCGTCTCAGCAACGTTTTGGCGGGAATTGGTCGAGGTCAATTGCAGGTTTTATCTGAACGAGTTGCAGCCCGCAGACGCAACTTTAAAATCTATCAAAAAGCTTTAGCAAAGCTACCAGGAATCGAATTTATGCCAGAAGTGGGTTTTGGTCAAGCTACTCGCTGGCTTACTTGCTTGACAATCGACCCCAAAGCCTTTGGTGCAGATCGAGAACAAATCCGCCTCTTCCTTGCAGAACAGCAAATAGAATCCCGTCCTGTATGGAAGCCTTTGCATCTACAGCCTGTATTTGCTGACTGTGAATATATCGGTGGTGCGGTGTCCGAAGATTTATTTACCAGAGGTCTTTGTTTACCTTCCGGTTCCAATTTAACCAACGCAGATTTAGAAAGGGTAATTAGTGCGATCGCCACAATTCACCATCAAAATTCTACAACTAATTTAAAAAATCATTTTTCATCTTGTTAAGCTCAGAAGCTTCCTATGAGAAAAATATCCTATCACTATATAGCAAGAGAAATAACTTTTTAATTACGAATTACGAATTACGAATTAGTAATTACTTAAATTTGTTTATTATAAAAACAAAAACCGTTATGAATACAATCGAATCTGCATCCTCATTTGATAAATATTGGCAAATTATCCAGCGCCGTTGGTACCCTAGTTTAGGAGTTTTCTTCCCAGTAATGTTTCTGACTCTGCTGGCTTTACATTTCCAAAAACCAGCTTATGAGGCAGAGGGCAAACTGATGTTTCAAAGGTCAAATACCATTTCTACTATGACCGGAGTAGCACCAGAATTAGGCAAGTTAGAAGCAGTAACACAGGATGATAAAACTAATCCTTTAAATACAGAAGCAGAAATTATCCGTTCTATTCCTTTAGTGCAACAAACTATCATTGAGCTTGACTTAAAAAATGACCACGGGCAACCCTTAAAACCACGGGAATTTTTGAAGAATTTTACAGTAAAAGATATTAAGGGGGCGGATGTCATCCAAATTTCCTATCGGGATAGAGACCCAGAAGTTGCCGCAGAAGTTGTGAATACAGTGATGCGCGCCTATTTAGATCATAATGTATCTTCCCGACGCAAAGAAGCATCCGCCGCCCGCAAATTTATTACTATGCAATTACCGACTGCCGAATCAATCGTCAGTAATGCCGAAGCTGAACTAGCAAGATTTAAGGAAAGAAATAAAGTCGTTTCTTTAGAAGAAGAAGCCAGTAAATCAATTGAATTAGTTACAGAATTTCAAAGGCAAATAGGTGAATCTCAATCTCAGCTTGCCGATATCAACTCACAGTCTGAATCACTCCGCCAGCAATTAAACATGACCTCGCAACAGGCTGTAGCAGCAACTAACGTCAGCCAAACTGCTGGAGTGCAAGATATTCTCAAAGAAGTTCAGCAACTAGAATCGCAACTAGCTGCAAGGCGTACTGTTTTACAGGATGATCATCCAGAAATCATCAGTTTAGTAAACAAACAAAAAGCTTTAAAAGCAATATTAAACCAGCGTATTAAACAAGCTGTAGGCACAACACAAACACAAGATAATAACAATTTTCAAAATGGAGCGCTCAAACAACAACTTGCTGGAGATTTGGTAAAATTAGAGTCAAATCGTTTAGGTTTAGTCAGTAAAGTTGCAGCCTTATCTAACTTACAATCAGCATATAAGCAACGACTCAATATTTTGCCCCGTTTAGAGCAACAGCAGCGACAGTTAGAACGCAAAGTTCAAGCATCGCAAAATACATATTCTTTGCTACTACAAAAGCTGCAAGAAAGCCGTATTGCCGAAAATCAAAATGTTGGTAATGCCAGTTTAGTCTCTGAGGCTCAAGTTCCCGATAAGCCTGTATCTTCACCTTTAATTGCATATATCAGCGCAGGTTTATTAGCTACTTTAGCGGCGATAGCATATATGTATATCTTAGAAGCCAAAGATAAATCAATTAAAACAATTGATGAAGCTAAAGAATTACTAGGATTAACTTTGTTGGGGGTTATACCCTTTTTTCAAGAGCCGAGAACATATCATCATAGCCAGGAAGGTTTAGAAATCTATCCTTCTAGGCTAGTTGTGAGAGATTATCCCCGTTCTCCTATTAGCGAAGCCTACCGAATGCTACGCGCCAATTTGAAGTTTATGAGTGCTGATAAAGAGTTAAAAACTATTGTGGTTACTAGTTCCATTCCCGGAGAAGGTAAGTCAACAGTAGCTGCTAATTTAGCTCTAGCTATGGCACAAACAGAACGTCAAGTTCTACTCATAGATGGGGATTTACATTGTCCAGTTCAGCATAAAATTTGGGAACTCACTAATAGTCAAGGTTTGAGCCATGTAATTATTGGACAGGCTGAAAGTGATATAGCTATCAAACAAGTTACAGATAATTTAGATGTGTTGACAGCGGGAGTTGTACCGCCTTCACCCGCATCTTTATTAGACTCAAAACGTATGGCTTCTTTAATGCAAACTTATGCTACTAACTACGATTTTGTGATTATTGACGCGCCTTCATTAAACGTCGCCGCCGATGCAGCCACCTTAGGACAAATGGCTGATGGTGTTTTATTTATCGTTCGTCCTGGGGTAGTTGATTCCGTCCATGCAGCGATCGCTTGTGAAATTTTGGAAAAATCTGGTCAGAATGTCTTAGGACAAGTTGTGAATGGTGTGATTCCCAAAAACGAAAGTCATAGTTACTACTATTTCAACCAGGAATCTCAGCAGCAAGAGTATTCTGTGGCGAGGTAGTGGGGGTTGGGGACTGGGGATTGGGGATTAGGGATTAGGGATTGGGGATTAGGGATTGGGGGGAAATTACCAGTGGGTTGAAGACACAAGAATGTTGTGCGCCTGCAAATTGTTGAGATTAATAAGTTTTGCTTAATTAATTGCATAAAAATATAAGCATTTATAGCAAATGAGATCCCAATTGCTGTATTTGGGATCTCATTTACTGCTTTTGCGATCGCATTTACTATTGTTGAAAACTCAATTGCTGTATTTGCGATCGCAGTCAATTTTTAACTATACAAAGCCTTGATCCAATGCCATTCCTGGGTCAAACCTTCTTTGAGGGAAACTTTGGGCTGATATCCTAGAATTTCCCGCGCTTTAGATACATCAGCAGCAGTGTGGCGCGCATCTCCCATTGCTTTTTCTATATGGTTTCTTTTGATGGGTTTGCCAATTATTTCTTCCATCGTCGCTAAGACTTCTGCTAACACTACTCTGCTACCACCACCAATATTGAATATTTCGCCAATCGCATTAGGTGCAGTGGCGGCGGCTAAATTAGCGGCGACAGCGTCATTAATAAAGGTAAAGTCTCGCGTTTGCTGTCCATCACCAAAAACGGGAATGGCTTCATCTGCTAAAGCCGCTTTGAAAAACTTGTGGAATGCCATATCCGGGCGCTGTCTTGGCCCGTAAACTGTAAAGTAGCGTAAGGATACAAAAGGTACACCAAAGTTTTTGTGATACAACCCACACAAACGCTCGGCTGCTAACTTGGTAATACCATAAGGAGAAACAGGCCGAGGTGGAATTCCTTCGTGAGTGGGTAGAGTTTCTGCATCACCATAAACGCTGGATGTGGAAGCAAATACCAGCCTTTGCAAGTTTTTGGCATCTTTAGCAGCTTCTAGTAAAACTTGTGTAGCATTAAGATTGCGTTCGGTATAAGCGCGGAAGCCTTTACCCCAACTGGCTCTAACTCCCGCTTGCGCTGCTTGATGGTAAACTACCTCCACATCCTGAAGTAGTGCTGGCCAATCTAATAACTGAATATCTTCTTCAATAAATGTAAAGTTAGGAAATACTTGTAAGTGTGCCAGATTTTTGCGCTTAAATATTGGGTCATAGTAATCATTAACTTCATCAATACCAATTACTTCTTGACCTTGTTGGAGTAATGCTTCTGCCAGATGAGAACCAATAAATCCAGCTGCTCCTGTAACGATGATTTTAGCCATATTTCCTATTTGTGGGATATATTATTTCACAGTGTAATACTTATACCCTGTAAAAGTTATTACTTGGAAAGTTGGCGATCGCTTTCCCAGAGATAACTTCACGGTATTGGCACCTAAATTTACATTTAATTGAATAAACTACTGCTTTTTGGCAACCTAAGCAGCGATGCTTGCAATTTCCCCTGAAGCAATTCAAGCACCCAGATTTATCCTGGTCGTGCTTGAATTTTGAATTGGGAATTTGGAGCGATCGCGCAGCGTCTCCTTAAGAGAAGCGACGTGACAGCTTCTTTTCTACTGTCACCCAAATTATGCATAAGTTAAATCAAGGCAGAAATATAGTTCAATAGCGTAATTCCAGTCCCAACCACATCTATGCATCACCACAACCGTCACTCACAAGAGCGCATTCATCCCCATTTGAGAAGACAGAACGGGTTTGAGTTGTTGCTGTTCTGCGGTGTTTTAGTATTGACAAGCACATCTGTTCGCGCTCAACTTACCCCAGATAACACGTTAGGCGCAGAAAGTTCTCTTGTTAGACCTAATATTTTGATTAATGGCGCAAATGGTGATCTCATTGAAGGTGGTGCTAGGCGAGGCAGCAATCTTTTTCACAGCTTCAGTCAATTTAATATTAACGATGGGCAAAGAGTTTATTTCGCCAACCCGAATGGAGTTGAGAATATTTTAACAAGGGTGACAGGCACTCAAGCTTCTAATATTTTCGGAACTTTGGGAACCCAAGGCAGTGCCAATCTCTTCTTAATCAACCCCAATGGGATTTTATTTGGTGCTAATGCAAGGTTGGATATTGGTGGTTCGTTTGTCGCCACAACAGCAAATGCAGTTCGCTTTGGCACAATAGGCAACTTCAGTGCTACTAATCCCGAAGCACCACCCTTATTAACTATCAAGCCTGATGCATTGTTATTTAACCAAATTACCAAGGGTGCGATCGCGAATAACTCCGTTGCGCCTTCTGGGTTAGATCCATCTTCTAGTTTTATTGCTGAGGGTTTGCGCGTACCCGATGGTAATAGTTTGCTGTTAGTTGGTGGCGACATCCAAATGGATGGCGGAAATTTATACGCTTTTGGTGGGCGAGTCGAGTTAGGCGGTTTGGCTGGTGTGGGAACAGTGGGATTAAATGCAGATAGACAGAATCTCAGTTTAAGTTTTCCCGATGGCGTAGAAAGAAGTGATATTTTTCTCAGCAATGCTGCTCAAGTAGATGTTACTGCAGGCGATCGCGGAAGTATTGCGGTAAATGCTCGGAATTTAGAAATGACAGGCGAAAGTGCCCTCAATGCAGGCATAGCAAGTGGGATGGGTTCTGATAGCAGTCAAGCAGGAAATATCGATATCAATGCTAGTATTGCCGTCAATCTTAACACTATTAGTTTAATTTTTAATGCTGTACAACCAGAAGCAAAAGGGCAGGGAGGTGATGTCAATCTTAGAACTAGCAAGTTGCAAGTTCAAGGTGGGGCACAAGTGGGTGCTATTACATTTGGTGCGGGTAAAGCAGGTTCTTTAACTGTTAATGCTCAAGACATACAACTGATTGATAGAGGTAGTGGCTTATTTACTAGTACACAGCCAAACTCAACAGGGGATGCAGGAGATTTGACACTCAAAGCTCATTCCTTGCTGCTCAAAGATGGGGCACAAGTAGCTACTACTACATTTGGGGCAGGTAAGGGTGGTTCCTTAACTATTGATGCTCAACAAATAGAACTTATTGGTCGTAGTGCCTTAGCGGCTTCCTCACAGCGGAACTCAACAGGAAATGCAGGAGATTTGACACTCAAAACTCATTCCTTGCGGCTTAAGGAGGGAGCACAAGTATTAACTACTACATTTGGCGCTGGTAAGGGGGGTTTGTTGAGTGTTGATGCTAAAGACATACAACTGATTGGTACGGGTAGTGGCTTGTTTGCTTCCTCAGACAGAAACTCAACAGGAAATGCAGGCAATTTAACAATAAAAACTGATTCCTTGCTTGCCAAAGAAGGGGGACAAGTAGGTGCTGGTACAGTTGGTGTGGGGAAGGGTGGTTCTATAACTATTGAGGCTCAAAACGTGCAACTAATTGGTGTCAGTTCTAATGGTCAGTTTCCCAGTGGTTTGATTACTTCCGCATTACAAAACTCTACAGGGGATGCAGGCGATTTGACACTCAAAACTCATTCCTTGCTTCTTAAAGATGGAGCTCAAATATTAACTGTTACCATAGGCGCTGGAAAAGGTGGTTCTGTAACTATTGAAGCGCAAGACATGCAACTAATTGGTTTCAGCCCTAATGGTCGGAGTGGTTTGTTTACTTCGGCAATACAAAAATCAACGGGGGATGCAGGAGATTTGACATTAAAAACGGATTCCCTACTAGTTAAAGATGGGGCACAAATATTAACTGCTACAGTTAGTTCAGGTAAGGGAGGTTCTCTAACTATTGATGCTGACGATCTGGTAGAAGTTGTTGGTACTTCTCAAAATGATAAGTTTGTTAGTGCGATCGCTACATCTACAAATAGTTCTGGCAATGCAGGGAATTTAGCCTTAAATGCCAAACGCTTAATTGTCCGTGGTGGCGTTATAGCTGCAGATACATTCGAGAAAAGTACCGGCAGCGGTGGTAATCTGGTCATTAATGTTAGAGATGCTGTAGAAGTGACAGGAATTTCTAATATAAATGCTACTCCCAGTGCTCTGTCAGTTCGTAGTCGCGGTCAGGGAAAGGCAGGAAATTTGACAGTAAACTCACCACGCATCAGTGTAAAAGACCAAGGCACAATCGATGCAGAATCTTTTGCCGCTGATGGTGGAAACATGACGCTTAACACCGATTTACTGCTGCTGCGGCGTGGTGGTAACGTTTCCGCCACCGCAGGGATTAGCCAAGGTGCGGGTAACGGCGGTAACATTACCATTAATGCCACTGCGATCGTAGCTGTTGCCAAAGAAAACAGTGATATCCGCGCCAATGCTTTTACAGGTAACGGTGGTAACGTCACCATCAACACCGAAGGATTATTTGGTATCCTGCCAGCTTCTTTCCCAACAGACCGAAGTGAAATTACTGCCAGTTCGGAATTAGGTGTGCAAGGGCAAATTGATATCAATCAACCTGAATTGCAACGCACCCAAGGAATCATCGAACTACCTTCTAATGTCATTGATGCTAGTACTAAATTTGCTCAAGTGTGCCCTCAAGGCCCAAATGCCAAACCTTTAGGAAAATTTATCATTACTGGACGCGGTAGTTTACCCCCTAGTACTTTCGACCCCATGACAGGCACTTTCAACTTAATTGAACTAGCAACATTGGATCGAACAAGTTCCCCAAACGCACGAATAGAAGAAGAAATCAAAAGTTTAGATTCCAGTTCCGAGATTATGGTCGAAGCGCAAGGATGGGTTAGAACTGCAGATGGTCAAATTGCACTCATAGCAGGAGTACCGAGTGGTGTACCCAACTCTTCCATGACTGCTACCTCATGCCCAGTTTCTTCGTAATCCCAATTCAAAAAAGGTTAGCGACAGATAAATTTTTTGTCGGGGCACGGCATTCATAATCTTTTGAGATATCAAATTTGAGATATCAAAATTATCTTACTGGTGCCGTGCCCCGACCCATCTGTCGCGTTCTTTTTTTAAAATTACATAATTTGGCATCAAACTTAATTCTTATTTAAACAAGTATCATCGCTGCCCAAATACGGTTCGGATAAGTATTTTGCATCTCCCTTGTGATTTGGGAAAAGGGGTAAGGGTTAATTCAATCCTTTTCCCTGGTTCCCTTTCCCCTTAACCGAACTGTATTGATCTCCGCCTACAGTATTTGCTAAATTTCTCAACTATCTTTCTCCGGTACTTCAGTTTTTAAAGAGCGAATTAATTCCCGAATCACATCAGTAGCAGGTCTACCTGTGACATTGCAGTATTTTTCAAGTTTCTCGGCTTCGTTGGATGTGAGATTAATTGTGATGCGTTTAACAGCCCATTTCTTATTCATAATTTTAAGCAAGCAATAGTTGGAATCTCCTTTTCAAATATCAATCACTTAGACTGTTAATACAATGATATAAATCAGCATATTTAAATTAAGTAGTGATGAAGATCATACTATTTACTTCTAAGTAGGAGTAAAGAAATAAACAAGTTATGAAAGTATAAATTTTATCTATTTTTCTATGGATAAATTATGAACGAATTGTAAAAAATATATGTGAATATTGCAAAAATCAATAAATATTTAGATAAGCTAACTTGGGCAGCGATTCTCTGGAAACAACCTCACGCCTAATGTACAGCTATTTGCAGGTAAATAAATCACCCTCTACGAAATAGTGCTGAGTCCGTACAAAGAAAACAGTTAATGTTTGCGACACATCAATATTTCTAGAGGGCAAGGGCGTTGCCCATACGTGTCAACTTAATCTAAAAGCTATATACGGCGGGTGTTGTACAAATCCCTCACGCCCTCATCCCCTAACCCCTTCTCCCTGAGAGAGAAGGGGAATTGAATCTCTTGCTCCCTTCTCCCTGAGGGAGAGGGGCACAGGGTGAGGGCGAAACCTTGCAACCAAGAGGGTTTCACGTTAAGTTGACAACACTGGGCGTTGCCATTTCCCCTACCTACTATTAACAATGGTATGAGCTAATTAAACAGCAATTGGAATTAAACGAGAGTTCTCAGCAAGAATATCTATTTCTATTTGCGAAAGTACTTTAAGTTTCATTTGTTGCAAGTCGTTCAGCACGATTAAAATCTCTTCTGGATTAAATTTATAATATTCTGTTAAACTGTGTATCCTGTAATTAAATTCACGATAACAATATTTGAAATATAATTCTACATTGCCACGATTAGCCCAGGTTCCTAATACCTTAATAGCAACATTTTGGTAATGTGCGAGTAAATCTTTTTTGACTTCTGCTAGTCTTTCAGTTATTTGCCGCTCAGTTACTCCTATTTTATAGAGGGTTCCTTTATTAGTTTGAACTTCTAAAAAATATAATGTACAAGATAAGATACGTTTGAGTTGCGCGCGGTAGAGTTTTAAATCAGTGAGCCTGGATGCTAAATCAGGAGTATTTTTGTGCAGTGCGTGTTCTGCAGCTAACTGTAGTTTCAAAAGTTTTTTCAGTAATAGGGGTTCTTGAACTTCGTTGAATAGCGTTAATTCTAACGCCCCCGCAGGAATTTTACCTAATTCCGTAAATTCATATTCAGGCGGACTGAAATACACATTTTTTTTCAACATCTCTGCTTTGAGTAACCCAGGAGTAACTAAGTAAGAACTTATGGGATAATTTTGCGCTCCGTACTCCTGCCACAGTAATTTTAACTGTGCCACATCCTTACCTGATAGTTGAATATTAAAATTATCATACAGTGGCAGAGTGGGAAATTCTCGGTTAGCTACAGGGCGGCAAGTCTCTTCATTATGAGCAAAATGATGTTCTTTAACCTTGCCTTTCTTAGCAATTAAATCACCCTGACAATAAGGGCACTTAAGTGTAGTTTTACCACTACTGATATCTTCAATACTTACTAATATACCATCTCTATCTACACCATATTTTAGCCACATTTTCACACCATAATTGGAACTAAAAGTTGCTCTTACCAGTGTGCTGCAACTTTTGGAAAATGTCTCTATCTTTAGAAATAAAATAGGTAAGCAAGTTTAATATTGATTTAAATAATTTAAGCACAATTAGTCAATTTGTAACAGTGCAATTGCTTGCACCAATACATTCTGACTAATCACTATTAGATGCAGATGAGTGATAACCGAACATGATTGTACGTGCTTTGCGATCGCTAGTTCAAATTTGCCCAAAGATTAAGTTTCATAGCTTGTGTTAGGTGAAAGCCGTAATACATAAAAAGCATTGCTACAGGTGTCCTTCGCTACTAACGCATCCAACAGATGAAACAAGCGATCTCTTCAATAATTCAGTTTAGCTGACAGATGGATCATGCCATAGCAGTTTCATCCTAGCAAAAATACCTAAGCGGGAAATTTTAGGGGTTTAGCAATGCTAAAATCGCTGAGAAATTTACATATCTCAAGATTTTTGGCAATGATTCTAGGCATGATAAGTATAAGTCTCAGAAGTAATTAGAAAAACTAATAATGGTAAGTTTATTGCAGTCTGCGGCTGATGGCGTAATAAAACTTATAGGAACGCTATCAGGAAACCTTCCTGCTCAATGTGGATTTAAACAGAGCAAGTTTCTCCAGCTTTCATGGTGCGCTCCAATCAACCTCAATAATGATTTACAGTAGTTAAGGATAGTGATTGTGAATTCAGATTTTTAGATAATTATTGATTTTTTTCTGAGAGACAAGGGGTTATTATGACAGAATCAAACCGCATTATCAAAGAAAACTTTATCTATCCTCGCAGTCGTTACTATGGTCAAATAACACCAGAGAACTTATTATTCAATGCCAATCTCCAAGAGTTTTCTCAAAAAATCACTTATATCTCCTGCTTGGAAACTAGCGGTAAACTTTCACCAGACGAAGCTTATCGGCAAATAAAAAAAATCTGGAAGCAGTTAAAAAAATCTAAAAAAGAATTAGGAATTACTCCCAATACAAACGGTATGTAAAGCATGATATGGCAGAGTTAACACAGCTAAATTGTAACTACTATCATGTCTAAGAAGTAGGGTGCGTTAGCCTTGGCGTAACGCACCACCAAAGCTTTTGCTGAGATTTTTCAGAAATCAAATTCAATAGATATTTTGGTTGCCACCATTTACGACTTATTGGTAAATTTAAATATCTATGACATCTATTTTAAATTCCAATGGCAGCAGAAATCGAGAGAAAATTTCTAGTTCAAGGAGATAGTTGGAGAAACCTAGCTGAGGGTAGTTTATATATTCAAGGATATATTTCTACAAAAAAAGAAGCAACTGTCCGCGTTCGGATAGCAGGTAACCAGGCATATTTAACAATTAAGGGCGCAACTATTCAATATAGTAGGTCAGAGTTTGAATATCCCATTCCACTAGAAGATGCTCGCGAAATGCTAAATACTTTGTGCGAAAAGCCTCTAATAGAAAAAACTCGCTACAAAATAGCATACGGTAATTTAATATGGGAAATAGATGAGTTTGATGGTGTTAATAAAGGATTGATATTAGCAGAAGTTGAACTCAGCCACGAGCAACAGCAATTTGAACTACCACTTTGGATTGGCGAAGAAGTTTCCCATGTTCCTAAGTATTTTAATAGTAATTTAGCTCAACATCCTTTCTCTCAATGGTAGTTATTACACAGCTTAAAGCTATACTTATCCTGACAAGAATTACGATTTTTTAGGATAAGATTAAATTCTTCAGAAGGGCACAACAATGTTGTGCCCTTCTGAATTTTTGCATTATTTTTTCAAATTGCTGTTAGCTAAAGAAAATCTCACAATCCAAATATAAAAAATTCTCTTCTCTAGTCCCTAAATTTTAATCTCTAGCTGCTATTATCGCTCCCATTCCTTAGTTTTAGAAGTCTTGTTGAGAAAGCGATCCATGCATCGTTCTGCTAAGGCTGCGATAGTTAGGGATGGGTTAGTACAAGCAGTTGAACCTGGAATCAGAGAACCATCAACAACAAATAAGTTGGGATAGCCGTGAACCTGTCCATAAGTGTTACATACAGCATTCATCGTTGCACCACCAAGAGGATGAGCTGTGGAGCTAAAGTCTAGCTCTCTACCAAAACTAGTACCATTAGCTAGATTCATCTTTTGGTAAGTATATAGATTCGCTTGAGCAATTTTTTGATTATTAGCTGAGTTTTTCGGCCAGAATAAATTAGCTGATTGCTTAACAGGATTGTAGGTAAGATAGCCCTCTGGCTTAGTAATTGCTAGTGCCACCGGAGCCAATACACCTTGCGGGACAATGGGGAAAGGAAGCTGCTCAGTAATTATTGGGGCGATGGGATTGTCAAGATGTTCAATGACTATGGTTGCTGGCCCACCTAATGTAGAATTAGTTTGTCCAGAGGTGACGATCGCAGCCACAGAATCACCATTAGTTCCCCAAAATTTTCCGACTTGATCGTTCAAACGGCGCAAAGTGCGGTTGTGCTTGGCACGCAACAATAATTCTGTGGTACCAATGGAACCAGCTGCCAAAAACAGGTAATTACAAACAAAGGATTTTTGGTACTGTACAACTCCCTGCTCATTGATTTGATTGCAGGTAACCCGAAAACGCCCAGCCTGATATTCTTCTATCGTCGTTACGACGTGTAGAGGTCGGATTTCCACATGACCAGTAGCTTCTGCCATGCGGAGATAATTGCGGTCTAAACTCTTTTTCGCACCACTGTTAATGCCGTAGTAAACTTGACCGAGAATCGCTGAAGCAACCTTTTGTCCAGCAATTTCTTGTCTAACGATATCCCAATCAACAGCTATATCGAGCTTGCGGGATTTTAAACCAGCTTTGGTAGCTTGTTCTTGTAAAATGCGGCTGGCCAAATAGTAGTCAGTCTTGAGAATCTCATCTGGGATAGGAGATGGTTGAAGAATAGAACGTACTCTTGGATAGTACACTTCATCCATTTCCTGATATTTGATACTGCGCGGAAAGACTTGGCAAAAAAGTTCTGGAGTTGGTTGATAGCTGACAGCGTTGTAGACCAACGAACCACCCCCTACCCCGGCTCCACGATAAACATTGATGCCATCACCTACCTTAATATCGAGAACACCAGTATAGACATTGATCGGAGTTTGATTGAAGACAACTGTTGTTGGGCTTAACCAAGTTGAGCGACCATCGGGATTCTGGTATGTGCAGAAAGTATCACCTGCATCGGTGATTGGCCATCTTCGTCCTCTTTCCAAGACAACGGTTTCTATTCCTGCTTGACCAAGGCGTAATGCTGCGACTGCACCACCAAAACCACTACCGATAACCAGCGCCTCTACATATTCTTGCCCACCAAAAGCGGCAGAGCGAACAGAGGACATTCCTACACTGGCGCTAGCTGCAAGGGTTGCTTGCAGGAATTGACGACGTTTAATTAACCGGGACACGATATAATCTCCTGTTGAAGCTGATTATGCACCGACACTGTTACATCTGGTTGAAATCACTAGTTGCAATTCATGTCTTTTAGGAAGTACAGAAGTAATTGAAAACTTCTGTCATTCCTGTTGCACAATCCAGAAAATATCAGTGTTCAAAATTATTGATCTGCCAAATTGCCAAAACGCTATTTTTGCGTCTTTTTCTCAGATTTTGCTCAATTTTGATGAAGTGATTTTGAAGATTTAGCGATCGCCCAAGGAACTTGCAAATACAAAAACTAGCCGCCGATGTTGACTGTGCAAGACTTGGCACAATAAGTATGGACTATGCACTCATGACTAGTGGCTATGAACCAAACAGATGTAGTTGTAATTGGTAGCGGTATAGGAGGTTTGAGTTGTGCGGCTGTTCTGGCTCGCTATGGCTTTGATGTGATTGTGTGTGAGAGTCATACAATTGCGGGTGGGGCGGCGCACAGTTTTGAACGTCAAGGATTTAAGTTTGATTCGGGGCCTTCTCTTTATTCTGGGTTGTCTGACAGTCCTTCTGTGAATCCTTTGCGACAAGTATTAGATGTAATTGGGGTTGATTTGCCTTGTGTGACCTATGATACTTGGGGCTGTCGCCTACCGGAGGGTGATTTTGATACATCTGTTGGTGCAGAACAGTTTTGTGAAGTCCTGGCTAGGCTGCGGGGAGAAGATGCGGTGTCTGAATGGCGACGCTTGCAAGAGGTGATGACACCACTAGCCCAAGCTGCGATCGCTCTCCCTTCAGCTGCATTACGCTGGGATATAGGTGCGGCTTTAACTGTGGGCAGATTTGCGCCATCTCTGGCTCAACACGCTGGCAATATGATGAAATTAACGGGGCCCTTCTCCCGCATTATGGATGATGTTGTCCGCGATCGCTTCATTAGCAATTGGCTAAACTTACTATGTTTTCTGCTCTCGGGACTACCAGCATCAGGGACTAACGCCGCCGAAGTGGCATTTATGTTTGCCGACTGGTACAAACCCGGAGTAACTTTAGATTACCCTGTCGGTGGTAGTGGTGCTTTGGTCAATGCACTGGTGCAAGGACTAGAAAAACATGGCGGAAAATTAATGTTAGGCGCTCATGTTGAGCAAGTTTTGGTAGAAGGAAATAGAGCAGTAGGTGTGAGGTTGCGTGATGGTGCAGAAATTCGCGCACGGCGGGCGGTTGTGTCTAATGCTGCGGTGTGGGATACATTGAAATTACTACCACAAGGGGCTTTACCAGAAAAATTTCGCAACCAACGCCAAGCCACACCAGAATGTGACAGCTTTATGCATCTGCATTTAGGTATTGATGCTCAAGGTTTACCAGCAGATTTAGCTTGCCATTATATTGTGGTCAATGATTGGCAATTGGGTATCACTGCACCGCAAAATGTTGTGCTGGTATCAATCCCCTCAATTCTCGATCCATCCCTTGCACCCCCAGGTAAGCACGTAATTCATGTATATACCCCTGGTAATGAACCCTACAAACTTTGGCAAGGAATGGATAGGAGAAGTCAGGAATATGAACAACAAAAGCGATCGCGTGCTGAGGTAATGTGGCAAGCTTTAGAACGCATCATTCCCGATATCCGCACCCGTTGCGAAATCACCTTGGTTGGTACACCTCTTACCCACGAACGTTTTTTACGTCGTCATCGTGGTTCTTACGGCCCTGCAATTTCTGCCGCCTCTGGTTTATTTCCTGGTCATGGTACACCCTTAGCCGGGTTGATGTGCTGCGGCGATTCCACATTCCCTGGCATCGGTTTACCAGCTGTTGCCGCTAGTGGGATGATTGTTGCTAATACCCTGGCTCCTGTGAGTAAGCATTTGGCTCTGTTGAAAGAGATAGGGGCTTTGGGCTAATAAAAATATACAGTTGCGTTGGTGAGCAGAGGGATGAGGAGGCAGGGGGCAGAGGAAGCAGAGGAAGCAGAGGGGGAGAAAAGAAATACCCAATTTCCCATGCCCAATTTCCCATGCCCAATGCCCAATGCCCAATGCCCGTTAACATTTAGTACTCATGTACTATAATAATTTTATTTCTATGCTTATAATGATGTGCGGCATTTTTAATTGAGCAATGTCCACTTCCCCAACCCATCAACAGCAAACAATCAACGCCTCACCTAACTACGAAACCATCACTGGAGTAGTAGAACGCCTGACTTTTTACTCAGAGGAATCAGGCTACACTGTAGCGCGGCTGGTACGTCCTCATGCCAAAGACTTGACCACAATTACTGGTAGCTTTGCCAATATTCAACCAGGACAAACACTGCAACTAACAGGTTTTTGGCGCGATCATCCCCAGTATGGCCCGCAGTTTCAAGTCGTCAATTATCAGGAAACCAAACCAGCTACACTTACAGGAATTGAAAAGTATCTGGGTAGTGGACTGATTAAGGGTGTGGGGCCAGTCACAGCCAAACGCATTGTTGCTCACTTTGGTCAGGAAACCTTGGAGATTATCGAACATCAAATTGAGCGATTGATTGAAGTTCCAGGGATAGCCAAAAAGCGCATCAAGTTAATCAAAAACGCTTGGGAAACGCAAAAAGCCATTAAAGAAGTCATGGTATTTTTGCAAGGGCATGGTGTTTCTACTACATACGCAGTAAAAATTTACAAGCAGTACGGAGAGCAGGCGATCGCCAAAGTTACAGAAAATCCTTACCAGCTAGCAGCCGATATCTATGGGATTGGATTTTTGACTGCCGATAAAATTGCGCGTAATATCGGAATTGCGCCAGATAGTGAGTTTAGATATTGTGCAGGTATTATTCATGCTTTGAGTGCAGCCGCAGAAGATGGGCATTGCTACTTACCTGACAGCGAATTGACTGAGAGTGTCATTAAATTACTCACCACTGATGAGCATCAGCCACAAGAATCTGCCATTGCTCAAACTATCAAAGACATGGCACTCAAAGATGACTTAATTAGAGAGAAAACACCAGAGAAAACGGTACTGTGTTATAAGCCAACTTACTACCACACTGAGGAAAATTTAGCACAACTCATATCTCGGCGTTTGAGTCAACCAGTAGCACAAGATATTCCTCGGGTGCGGGCTTGGCTAGAGCGATTTACCAGCAGCCAAAAAATTCAGCTTTCAGAACAGCAGCAACAAGCCGTAGAAATGGCGGCTTATTCTCCTGTAATGATTTTGACAGGCGGCCCTGGAGTAGGTAAAACCTTTACAACCCACACCATAGTCAGCTTATGGAAGGCGATGGGCAAATCTATTGCTTTAGCGGCACCAACTGGCAGGGCGGCTCAAAGACTGGGTGAAATGACTGGGCTAGAAGCGAAGACAATACATCGCTTACTGGAATTTGAACCAAAAACCATGAGTTTTAAGTGCGACAATCACAATCCTTTGCCCCACCAGGCAATTATTGCTGATGAAGCATCAATGCTGGATTTATTCTTAGCATACTCTTTAATAAATGCTGTGGCGGCTGGCGCTCAACTATTATTAGTAGGAGATATCGATCAGTTACCCTCAGTGGGGCCAGGGCAAGTACTGGCTGATTTGATTAATTCTCAGCAAGTGCCAGTAGTGCGCTTAACACAGGTATTTAGGCAAGCCCAGCAAAGTGCAATTGTTACCGCCGCACATCAAATTAATCGCGGACAATCTCCCACAATCGAGCCAATTTCCGATCAGCCGGTGTCTGATTGTCTGTGGCATGGGGGAGGATTTGAGCCAGAACATGGAGTACAAACAATTTGCGAGTTGATTACAGACTTAATTCCTCGCTTAGGATTTAATGCTGCTACCGATGTGCAAGTACTTTCCCCAATGACACGCGGTGTTGTAGGTACTCGCAACCTCAATACTGTATTGCAACAGCTAATTAACCCTCCCAGCCCCGACAAAGTTGAGATTACTAGAGGTGGGATGACTTTACGTGTAGGCGATCGCATTATTCAGCAAATGAATGACTACAACCGCGAAGTTTTCAATGGGGATTTGGGAATTATCGCAGGTATTGATACAGAGGAGCAGGAAGTGACAGTGCAGTATGGCGAGCGCTTAGTAGTTTACGATTATGCTGACCTAATTGACATCCTCCCACCGCTAACCCTTTCCTGCGGAACGCTCCGCGAACGGGTGTAGCGGGGGATTCCCAAACCTCACGATTCGGGTTTCTGTTTCCTTCCCTTACGGGTTTTTTGCAACTGCCCTTTAGACTTATGCCCATCAGGTCTTATGTTCGCTCCACAGACTGTACGGGAGTCGCTACAACGGGGGGAACCCCCGCAACGCGCTCCCTTAACGGTGTGTCCCACCGCCAAAATATTTCGACTGGCGTTGATGTCTCGGTCGTGGTGTGTTCCACAATTGGGACAGTCCCACTCCCTAACATTCAACGGCAGTTTATCAACAATATGTCCGCAGTTGCCACAGCGTTTAGAACTAGGAAACCATCGGTCAATTTTTACTACTGTTCGACCATACCATTTGGCTTTGTATTCCAGTTGACTCACCAATTCTCCCCATGCAGCATCACTAATGGCACGGGCAAGTTTGTGATTCTTGACCATATTCTTAACTGCCAAATCCTCCACCACTATCGTTTGGTTTTCACGAATCAGTCGAGTTGTCAGTTTGTGCAGATGGTCTTTTCTGGAGTCAGAGATTTTGGCTTGAAGGCGGGCAACTTTGAGTCTTGCTTTGTCTCGATTACGAGAAGCTTTCTGTTTGCGACTCAAAGACTTTTGGGCTACCTGGAGCTTTTGATAGTGCTTGTCAAACGCCTTGGGGTTAGCAATCTTCTCACCCGTACTCAAAGTAACAAGACTGCTCACCCCAACATCCAACCCTACAGCACTATCAACTGGTTGCAAAGTTTCGTCAGTCGGATCATTAATCCGCAAACTGACAAACCAGCGCCCAGAAGGTTCAAGCCTAACTGTGATAGTACTAGGTTCACACCCCTTTGGCAGTTGTCTAGACCATTTAATAGGCAATGGTTCAGAACACTTAGCCAAATAGACTTGTCCATCCTTCCACCGGAAAGCAGACTTGGTAAACTCTGCACTACCACCGCTACGTTTCTTTTTAAAGTTGGGATATTTAGCCCTACCTGCAAAGAAATTAGTGAAAGCAGTTTGCAGATGTCTCAAGCCTTGTTGCAGTGGCACACAGCTAACCTCATTCAAAAACTTGAGGTCATCAAGCTTTTTCCACTGCGTCAACATAGCAGAAGACTGAACGTAATCAACCTTCTGTTGACTCTCATACCAAGCTTCGGTTCTTGCCGCCAAAGCTTTGTTGAATACCAACCGCACACACCCAATTGTCCGGCGCAATATCTGTTCTTGCTCGGTGGTTGGGTAAAAACGGTAGCGGTAGGCTTTTTCCATGCTTCACATTTTACCATTAAATCTGTGAAATACATAAAACCCCCTATGTACCAAAGTTTATTTACTCACTCGTCGCTCACCCCGTCGTCTGTTGCTGCTCCGCAACAACTCGACTTCATTGTGAATCTCAAGCGGACTCCCCATTCCTGCGCCAGCGCTGCGGGAGGGTTTCCCTCCGCAGGCGACTGGCATCCTCACCGCCTTCGCGGAGCGTCTCGTAGAGAAGCTGACGCTGTGGCGGGAGTCTCCTGGGGGTGTTAGATGAAATATCCCTAGCATTCGCCACCACAATTCATAAATCTCAAGGCAGTGAGTATCCAGTGGTAATTTTGCCGCTATATATGCAGCACTATATGATGCTGTCGCGGAACCTGTTTTACACTGGGCTAACTCGTGCTAAAAAGTTGGCAATTGTCATTGGCTCGAAAAAAGCCATATCCCTAGCTGTGCGCTCCAGTGAAGATAAACAGCGCTACACAAGATTACAACAGCGATTGCAGAACTAATAGGGCGGGCGTTGTACAAATACCTCGCGCCCTCATCCCCTAACCCCTTCTCCCTCAGGGAGAAGGGGAACTAAATCTCTTGCTCCCCTCTCCTGGTGGGAGAGGGGCTGGGGGTGAGGGCGAAACCTTGCACAAGAGCGGGTTTCACGTTAATTTGACACCACTGGCAAGATGCCCAACGCCACTTGCTACAACGGGGAGGCAGCCGCGTGGGCGGGTTTCCCGACTTGAGCGGACTGCCGTGGGAACCCGCGCAACACAGTGGCTCCCCCACAATAAATATACAATTTCAGATTATGAAAACTAGATGTGGTTTAACTTACCAATTCAAAATTCAAAATTACGCCTGATATGAATTAGTATTAATTATCAAAATTCTTATACCAATTCAAATAAACTTTGCAACAGATGAATTCTTTGTAAGGGCACGGCATATACAATCTTTTGGAATATCAAATTATCTTACTGATGCCGTGCCCCTACTACCCATTTGCTCTCTTCTGCCTCCTTTATTTTAACTACTTGCAATTAGAGAAATTTTCGCAACTTGTTTTGGTGCTTTGATTTCCGTAAATAGCTGAATTGCTTGATGAAAATACATTTGACTTTCATCAATCTTGCTCAAATTTTTGTAAGTCAACCCTAACTGAAAATAAGCTGCTGCTAAGTCACATTTAGCGCCGATTTTATCCAAAAGTTCAATTGCTTCTGTATGATGGGCAAGAGCTAATTGATAATCTGCTTGTTGGCGATAAATTTCTGCTAAACTATTTAGGGTTTTGGCTTTGACTTGCATATAATGACTTGCTTCTGCAAAAGTCAATACTTGATGAAACATTTGATGGGCTTTAGAAAAATCTCCTAAATTTACATAAGTCTGTCCTAAAATTTGCATAAAATAAGCAAAGCTGCCATTCTTGAGCAATTTTTCATTTTTAAGATTTTCATAGGCGATATTGGCTAACTCATGGGCAGCATCACATAAACCTAAGGATGAATTAACTAAAGCTAAACACACAGAAGCTTTTTCTGCCCAGCGATGATGAGCGGTATTTTGAGCCAGATAAATTACTTGTTGAAATAACTCAAAAGCTGCTTCTAATTCCCACAAATCTATTTTGTAAAGACCAATGCTTAAGAGGGAATCTACTTCTAACATTCTCAGATAGTAAACTTTATTGGCAGCGACGGGAAACTTCATTTTGGGCATGGGGCATGGGGCATTGGTAAATTCTTCTCTATCCCCTATACCCTGTTCCCTATGCCTAAAAACTCCATCACCTTGTGGGTGAAGTGTTTCATGTTTATTTTCTGACTGATGTACAAGTGATTTAAGCGCTTGCTTTGCTAAATTTATAGTTTTTTCTTGGCAAGTTAGCGCCTGATTAATATCACCAGTTATCCAATATAAATCTCCCAAAATATTGTATAATTCGATAATATTTTGTTCATCATCAATATGAGTTAATATATGATTAATTGCCGTGAGTATGGGCTGAATTAAACCCATGCGATATAAAGTACTACCTAGTGGTAAAAACTGCTGCCATTGATTATTACGACTCTTAAGAATCACCTTACCTGCTAACTCAAATTCATTAATTTCTATATAGTGATAATAGGATTCTAGAGCCTGTAAAGCATCTTTAAAGGTGGCAATTTGGGTAACACTAGCTGTCCAAAATTCTGCGGCTTTGTGGTTAGTAATTTTCCACTCATCACTCATGCGTAAACGCGCGATCGCCTCAGCTTGAATGACCGGATGTAGCCAATATTCACCTTGAACGCACTCTACTAAAGAACGATTTTGCAAGGAAGCGATGACTTGGCGATGTTCAGCAAGTGGCACATCCCATAATAAACAAAATATTCCTTGTGCTGGAATAGTGGGTATATCTTGGTAAAGATAACAACCTAAACGGCACAGCAGACGATAGGCTTGAGGATCGAGAGATTGCAAACGATTAATTTGACTAACCGCTAAATTTTTTAAATCTGTGGCGGCTAAAGGATCGCCATGATTTTGTTGCCAATAAAGCGCCATATCACCGCCAAAATCGGCTTGCATCGCACCGCCGAGAATACCCATTGCTTTGGCATTACCGCCGTAGGTACGATGTATTTTTTGCAAGCTAGGAAGGTCAATAGTTAACCCCCGATTGCGAAAAAACTTCAGCCAAGCGCTTTGATCTAAACCTGGAAGCCGATAATGATGTACATTTAGTTCTGGTTCACACAGGCGATCGCGACTGGTAATTAGTGTGAGAGATTGTACCCTAACATCAGCTAAAATCCGCAGCAGTTCTAAATAGTTGCGGTGGGGAGGAATTAACTTTCCTTGTTGATCTAAAGCTGGTTCTAAATTATCAATTAACACCCCAATCCGCCGCTGATGAAGTAGGCGCTTGAGTCGTCCCAAAGTTACACCAAATTCTACCCCCGGTTCTTCACCAAAGTCTTGTTTAAGCCATTCCTCTACTACCCGTTGCGCTGAGGTGATATTATGGGTTTCTTTCGCCATCAACAATTCTAAAACCAACTCGAAACCCTGATTTTGCAAATATTGCTGTGCGAGAGTAGTTTTACCTAAACCGCCTTCACCTTGGATAACAATGACTTTCGACCCCTGATTTACTAAAGTATTCAGGTGAGCGATCGCATCTTCTCTACCCAAAAAATTGCTATCCTCTGGTTTAATAGCGGAAACTTGGGACGGTTTTGAGTAATCAATCAGACCGGATATCGCCGCAGTTTTTCTCAGCACCCGTTCTAAAGTAGCGCGACAATTACTTTTAGTAATCTTTTCTCTGAGTACCCGAGACAGCAACTTCCATAACTGCGAACCCACATCCTTAACGTGTCCTTCCGTACAACCGTAAGCATGGGCAATATCTAAATATTTTCTACCCAACCAAACTTGCACAAGAATAACTTTTTGCAAATCGCTCAACCGTTCCCCGGTCTGAGCAGGAATTATGGTATCTAACCATGCTAATGCTGCTTCAGCGTCCATTCTGTAGCGAAGAGGGTAGTGAAATATGAGAACTATAGATTAATCTACAATTCCTCTGCTCCAATTTTCGGATAAGATTCTGTGAATCCTACTTTTTTACCAACTTTTGCAACCACATCAGATAAAACTGCCAACTTCAGCCGACTGACAACAGAAAGTGCGATCGCTTAGGCTATTGGGCATAGAGTTAAAGTATAAAAATTATGCTGAATACCGCCAGCCCACAGATAGAAACATCGGCGGCGCAAAGCTTTTATCGTCTAAATTACTGGCAAATACAGCACAGAATTAATTCTCTAATAAATAACTATCTTGCAGCCGAAAAACTCCATGAACGCTTGCAAGATTTACCTTTACAGTTTCCCAATCCCCAACCGCGCCCCTGGAAACCTATCGATTGGCAAGCTATTAACCGCAATCAAATTATCGGCATAAACCCAGAAATATTTTTATCCATTTTAATTGGTGCAATGGACACAGAAGCCCCAATTCGCGGTTATACCCAAACCAGCCGCAAGTATTTAGAGAAATTACATCCGCAAATGGCGCGGTTTGTTGGTGGAACAGTTGGTGAAGGCGGCGAACTCCAAGAAATTGGCTTGTGGGAAAAAGAAGAACGCCAGCACACACCCGCATTAATGAAGATTTACAGCCAATTAACAGGTGAAAAAATCACGCCTAAACAGCGCATCGTCAGAGGCTATCTCCCCACAGATGATCCCCAAGAAGACCTATATCGCCACGGCTTACATCGCGTAGCTACAGAATATGGTGCAACCTGTCTTTACCTGTGGTTGATGGCGCACACAACAGGCGCACTCCAAGATGTTCTCGAAGAACTCACCAAAGACGAAATCAACCACATGACTAAATTCTGGGGCTTTGGAGTCTGGGCTTTCCCCGATACCGGACTCATACGAGTAGGAAAAACCCTCATCAAAACCCGTTCCCAAACCTATCAACGTAACAACCTCATCCGTACCCTACGCCGGATGATGGCGACACTCAACTGGAATGCTTGGACTGTCACCAACAAAGCCACCCTACTATACACCTCCACCCTCACCATGCACCGCCTCTGGACATGGAACAACAGCCTCACTCCAGAGTATCTCAATAATCTACTAGAAACCTGATAACCCCCTCACACTCTCCTCTACGTGAGCTTTTAATAATATTCATCAACACCAAAAATCTCATGAATTCCCTACCCCCAGAGCTCAACCCCGAAAAAATTCCCCAACACGTAGCCGTCATTATGGATGGTAACGGTAGATGGGCTAGTAGCCGAGGATTACCACGCATAGCCGGACATCGCCAAGGCGCAAGCACCCTCAAACAACTATTACGCTGCTGCAAAGATTGGGGAATCAAAGCCCTCACCGCCTATGCATTCTCTACTGAAAATTGGCAGCGTCCGATTGAAGAAGTAGACTTTCTCATGCACTTATTTGAGCGATTGCTACGCCGCGAGTTAGCCCAGATGCATCAAGAAGGCGTGAGAATTTCCTTTATTGGCGATTTGTCAGCTTTACCCTCATCTCTGCAAACAGAAATGGAACGTTCCATGACAGAAACATTGCATAATCAAGCAATTCACTTTACTGTTGCAGTCAACTACGGTAGCCGCACCGAAATCACAAAAGCCTGTCGTCAAATATCGCAACTAGTGCAACAAGGTCAACTCAGTGCAGAAGCAATCAATGAAAACCTTGTAGAAAAATATCTCTACACAGCAGATACTCCAGCACCAGATTTACTGATTCGTACTAGTGGCGAGATGCGCTTGAGTAATTTTCTGTTATGGCAAATGGCTTATACAGAGATGTACTTTACTGATATTCTCTGGCCAGATTTTGATACCGAAGCATTTCATCAAGCTTTGTTGAGTTACCAAAAACGCGATCGCCGTTTCGGTCAAGTCAAAGCTTTACTCTCAGCCTAACACTGAAGATAGTTTCCAATACTACTCAATTAAGCGTTTTCAACTCAAAATTGGTTTTGGGGAACAGGTTAAAGGTTTTTTATTGGAAGTCGGCGGGAAACTCCATCCCCTTGTGGGTGGAGTTTTTTATTTCCCTTTTACCATTCCCCTTTTTCCCTTTAACCAACAAGCATTAAGACAGTTCCAACTACAAAATAATTTAAGTCAGTATTTTCACGTAAATTTTCAGTTATACTAGTTTAAACGGTTAAATCCGTCAAAAATCGGCTCAGTTTCATGACTTGCCAGATGCGATCCAGGGTGTCTCATGCCAAGTGTCCTGAAAATTTACTTAAAGTTCACATAAAAAGAGTACTTAAGTAAGTTTCAATAAACTTAATCTGTTAATTATATTTTTCCAAATGAAACAGATTGCTCAGAAGATTTTACTTACTAGCAGTACAGTTGTTTGCTGTATATTAACAAATAATATCGCTCAGGCACAAATTTCCTCAGATGGAACGCTGCCGACACCAAGCAATGTCAATCAAATTAATAATGTTTTTGAAATTACCGGAGGCACACAAGCTGGTAATAACCTATTCCATAGTCTAAGAGAATTTTCTATTTTTAATGGTAGTGAAGCTTTTTTTAAGCAAAGTCCGAATGGAAGTAATATCGTCAATATTATTACTCGAGTTACAGGTGGCTCAATTTCTAATATTGATGGATTAATTAGAGAAAACTATGGCGCAAATTTGATTTTAATTAATCCGAGTGGGATTAATTTTGGTGCTAATGCTCAACTAAACATAGGTGGCTCTTTTTTAGGAACTACGGCTAGTAGCCTCATATTTGCCGATGGTACAGAATTTAGTGCTACCAATACTCAAAATTCTCCTTTACTGACAATCAGCGTTCCAGTTGGCTTGCAATTTGGGCAGAATCCCGCAGCAATTCGGGTAAAAGGTACAGGTCATAATTTCACGGTGAGCAATCCCATCTTCTCACCTGTAACCAGAAGCAATAATTTAACAGGTTTGCGGGTACAACCAGGGCAGACTCTAGCTTTGATTGGTGGCAATCTTAGCTTAGATGGGGGTAGTCTCACCGCAGAAAGCGGGCGAATAGAATTAGGTAGCGTGGCTGGAGGTTTGGTTAACCTGAATTCGATTGTTGGCGGTTGGACTTTCAATTATCAGGGAGTACCTAGTTTCAGCGATATTGAGCTATCTCAAAAAGCCTTAGCAGATGCTAGTGGTAGTCGTGGTTTTATTCAAGTGCAAGGGCGCAACCTTACGGTACGCGATGGTTCACTGGTTTTGATCCAAAATCAAGGGTTGGAACCAAATAGCAGCATCCAAGTGAATACTTCCGAGTCTGTCAAAGTCAGTGGTGCCAGTACAGACGGAAATGTTCGCAGCAGTCTGACAAATGAAACAGTGGGAATTGGTAGTGGGGGAGATGTTACTGTTTCCACTAAAAATTTAGTTGTGGAAGGTGGAGCCAGCATCGTTGCGAAAACCTTCACGCCAGCGACAGGCGGCAACATCAATATCAATGCCCTGGATTCGTTACAAGTCAATGGCGCAAGTGTTGTTAATCCCAGCGTTACTAGTTCTATTGTTGCTGCCACTTTTGGCCCGGGAAACTCTGGCAATAACACCATATCAACAAGAAGTGTCAGCGCCACAGGAGGAGGAACAATTACTTCGGCTTCTTTTGGTAGCGGTAAAGGCGGAAATGTGAATGTTAATGCTGCTGATACTGTCAAAATTATGGGTGTGGAACCGAACTTTTTTGCCCCCAGCGCTTTATTTGTGACTGCATTTAATTCAGGAAATAGCGGCAACTTGACACTCAATACGCCCAGATTAACAGTTCAAGATGGGGGGAGAGTTGGTACTTTAACCTCTGCTAGTGGTGCAGCTGGCAATGTTACCATTAATGCCCCTGAGTTCGTGGAAGTGAAAGGTACAGTATTAGGCTCGGTCAATCCCAGTCTGATTGGCTCCGCAGCTAATTTAGTCGATCCCAGCTTACAAAAGCTTTTAGGCTTGCCTCCCATACCCAGTGGAGCTTCTGGGAATGTGATAATTAATACGGGTCAGTTGCGGATTACAGATGGCGCTACAGTCACAGCCAGAAATGATGGCTCAGGAAATTCCGGATTTGTGAAGGTGAACGCTGGCTCTATTTTGTTAGATAGCGGAGGTAGTATTACATCCGAATTGGGAGGAGGGATCAGACAAGGGCAGTTTTTCTTCTTTTCACCTGTAACTTTGCTGGGTGAGAAGGGAGGAGACATTGCCATTTCCACCCAAAATTTAGTTGTCAGGGGAGGAGCCAGCATTTCTACTGCGACCTTTACAGATAGGGCAGGTGGCAATGTCGATGTCAATGCCTCCGATTCCGTACAAGTGAGTGGATTTGTACCATTTAATCCCAACGCCATCAGTTTTATCAGTGCTTCAACCTTCGGTTTAGGTAAATCGGGAAATGTCAATTTGTCCACAGGAAAGCTGACCATTGCTGATGGGGGAACCGTTGGTGCTGCAACCTTTGGTAGTGGTTCTGGCGGAGACATTAGCATCAATGCAACTAATTTTGTAGAAGTCATCGGGGTAGAACCCAGCTTTTTGAAGCCCAGCATTGTGGGAGTGTCAACTTTCAATGGTGGCAATGCTGGTAACTTGACTATCAATACACCCAGGCTATTTGTGCGGAATGGAGGCAGGGTTGATGCTTCTACTGTTGCTACTGGTTCAGCCGGAAGTATTACAATTAACGCTCCGCAATCTGTAGAAGTGACTGGCACAATTGTGGGAACTTCTATTCCTTCTCAAATCAGTTCTGGAGCCAATATAGAAAGTGAAATCACCCGACAGTTGTTTAGACTACCGCCTGCGCCAAGTGGTGCTTCTGGTGGTGTGACGATTAACACTAATCAATTAGTGGTTAAGGAAGGAGCGCAAGTAACCGCCCGCAACGAAGGCTCAGGTAATGCCGGAGACCTGAAGATTAATGCTCGTTCTACTTTTATCGATACTAAAGGTAGCATTTCAGCTGCAACCACATCCGGTGAAGGTGGCAACATTTTCTTGCGGACAAATTCTCTAGTGATGCGTGGTGGCAGTCAAATATCTACAGAAACAGGCGGGACTGGCAATGGAGGTAACATTACAATTACTGGCAACAGCCCTGCTGATTTTGTGACTTTGCTAGAAGGTAGTAAAATTATCGCCAATGCCTTTCAGGGGAATGGCGGCAATATCAGTATTAATACCCAAGGTCTGTTTGTTTGCCCAGAATGCCAGATTAGTGCCAGTTCTCAGTTCGGCCTTGATGGGCAAGTCAAAATATTGACATTTGATACTAGTAGAAATCCAGAAGTTTTGGACTTGTCGCCAGAAATTGCTAAACCAGAAGAAGTAGTAGCGCAAGCCTGTCCAGCACAAAAGAACCAGAGTCGGAGTCAGTTTATTATCTCAGGACGCGGAGGATTACCACCCCGCCCCAGCGAACCCCTCAGCAGTAATACGTTGGCAAGTTTTGAGTCTACTTCTACTCAAGCAGAATCCTCAACCAATGCGATCGCCACAGCCAAAACCCACGTCTCCCAACTACCACCCCCAGCCCAAGGTTGGTATGTTAACCCTAATGGTACAGTCATCCTCACAGCAGATCCTCCCCACGCTACCCCCTACGCTTCTGGCTTAAGTTCAGCATCATGTCATACTGCTGTTAATTAATCATGATTTGGAAGCCAACGTCGAGATGCGATTAATCGCGTCTCGATACTTTGATATACCCAAAAATTAGGGTGTTTCCTACCCATCTGTCCCGTTGTTTTTCAAAATGGTATGATTGCGTTGCACAACAATAGGATTAGCTAATTCTGTTTCATAGGGTTGAAAGTATTGCGATTATCAGAAGTTCCAGAAAAGACCAAGCATTTAACCTAAAATCAGAGGCTTAAAAATGACTCAAGTCGCACAAAATATGGCAATTGCCTTACGTTTTATGAATGAAGGAATTGCCAAAGCCGATCTGCAAGTATTTGACGAGACTATAGACCCCAATATTCAAGTGACAACTGGCTTAAGTCCTACCGCACCTATTCAAGGATTAGACAGCTACAAACAAATCTTTGCTAATTTTGCCGATGCTTGGCCTGTGAAGCATTTTGTTATTGATGACATTTTTGGAGTTGATGAGAAAGTGGTAGTACTGTTTACAGCAACCGCTATTTTCAAGAAAGACTATTACGGTGTGAAAGCTACTAATCAGATCGTACCTCTCCAGGAAGTTCATATTCTGACTTTCAGAAACGATAAGATTGTTGAAAATATTGTGAGCGCTACAAACTTCCCTTTTGAATACATTATGTATCCAGCTTTAAAGGATGCAGTGATTGGTAATCTGGAAGTAGCAATCTAACTGGATTTGGGATTTGATATTTTGGATTTCTCAAGCGTTGCATGAAAGCCAGAATGCTACTTTTAATCAACACTCAGCACTCATCTTTCAACAAACTATCTAAAAATTTGTAGATGCTGTTTGCTTACAGAGTGCGATCGCCAATAAAGCAGCTGCGCTAAATGCTGCGATTGTTCGCACATGATTCCAGAATGTCCAGTTAGCAAGATATCTAGCCCAGAGATTTGCGCCCTCAGTGCTATCTGGTTTGGCGATCGCCAGAGCATCATTGAGGGGTACATTAAAAGCAATTGTTACCAGAATTGTACCTACGAGATAGAATAGGCTCCCAAGCAGTAAGTAGACTGCACCAGGTTGATGTAACTTTGATAGTGATGCGATCGCCAGAAACAAGCAAGCCAATGCTGTTCCAAATAGCGCCACCATAAACCACGGATTGATGGCTGTAATATTGATGGATTGCATAGCAACAATGCCTTCTCTAGGCTGAAGCCGAGCCAGAGCATTCATCACAAAAGTGGAAAAGGCAAAGAAGACTCCCGCAACCAGAGAGCAGCCCAAGACTGTGAAAAGTTTTAATGTCAATAGCAAGTAGTTAACATTTGTCATACAACCCTCTGCAAATGCATTACTTTTAGCTTAAGGAAAGAATTGATTCCCTAATATCTGATTCTTGTGCAACTATCAAAATCTTGTGATAATTTTTTCATACTGATACTAATAAAAATAATATTGGCGATAGATAAATTGTTGTAGATGTACAATATTGTAGCGAGAGATACTGATTGCTCTAACCCTCACTTATGAGGATGAGTACTAATGAGACTTGATGAAGTTCGAGAAAATACTAACTTTATGCCTAATTGCAGATTAATGTTACATTAAAGCTATAACTAAAGCTAGTAGTTGAGTAATATTACTTCAACGATACAATAATAAGTTTCCCAGACTAAGCGAACAGCGTGAGGCAATATATTCAGAATGACTAAATGAATTTAGCCAATAATTTTGATTGATATTATCTCATATTTTCGGGTAATTATTTACCCGAAAAATCTCAAGTATGACCATATTGATTTAGGAGCCAGATGAAAAAGCTAATTAGAGGACTGCGCGAATTTCAAAGTAGTTATTTTCCCGCCAATGAAGAACTATTTGAACAACTTTCTCAAGGTCAAAAACCCAGAGTTTTGTTTATTACTTGTTCAGATTCGCGTATCGACCCCAACCTAATTACACAAGCTGGTTTAGGCGAATTATTTGTCATCCGCAATGCAGGCAACATTATTCCACCTTATGGTGCTACTAATGGTGGTGAAGGGGCAACAATTGAATATGCTATTCAAGCATTAGATATTCAACAAATTATTATCTGTGGACACTCACATTGTGGTGCCATGAAGGGGTTAATGAAATTAGACAGCTTGCGGGTAGAAATGCCGCTTGTACATGACTGGCTCAAGTATACAGAGGCAACCCGACGACTGGTAAAAGATAACTATAGCCATTACAAAGGAGAAGAATTATTAGAAATAATAATTGCGGAGAATGTACTGACTCAAATCGAAAATCTCCGGACTTATCCAGTGATTCGCTCTAAGCTGCACCAAAAACAACTGAGTATTTACGCTTGGATATATCAAATTGAGACAGGAGAGGTTTTAGCATACAATCCACAACAACACGCCTATGTATTACTTCCAAATCATCTGCCCCCATCAGCGATAGATGAAACTTTAATTAGCCCACCTTTAACTAGCAATGGGAACATAGATTTCTCAAAAAATGAACAAGGAGCAGTGCGATTACCCAAGCAACTTCCTAGTTCTGAATATGAATGGTTTCCCATGACAGAACTTTCTCCAGAACAATGGGAGCGCATTTATCGAGGCTCAAAAACAAATTAATATCAATTCAAAATTCAAAATTAAGAATCCAGACGGAATAACACTTTGAGTCTGTGTATCTGTCGTATTCTTTTGTCAACCCAAACAAGAAAATCTGCAATTTATACCCATTTAAACAATGTTTGCGACAAATAAATTCTTTGTAGGGGCACGGCATCCACAATCTTTTGGTATATCAAATTATCTTACTGGTGCCGTGCCCCTACCTGTCCATCTGTCGCGTTCTTTTTTCAAAATGGTATTAGATGTGCATCAGCTTATCGTAATAGCTGAAAAACTGATCGTTAAGACTCCAGTCAAAGTCCCTTAATCAAGGTCTTTCAAAAACTTTATGAGTAGTCTGTTAACTTCCGCTGGGCGCTCCTGCTGAATCCAATGGCCAGCACCAGGTAGCAAAACCTTCTGCCTCAAATTGGGCACGTTCTGCTCTAGAGAATCGAACGCTTCACGGTACATTGCGATCACGGCATCTGCTTCTCCTGCCACAAATAATGTTGGCTGGCGGAGCTTTGCCTCGCTGAGAAAAGGTGTGAGTTCCCACATAGCATCTATGTTGCGATACCAGTTCAACCCGCCCCGGAAACCAGTCTGCTCAAAGGAAGCAGTAAAAAAATCGATATCTTCTTCTGTTAGCCAAGAGGGAAGCTGCTCTGGTACGGAACTTGGGTCTAATGTTTTTTCTGACTTATCGTACAAGAAGCGCCAGCGTTTTTCTGGTGGTGGATCTCCTGAAGCAGTGTAGAGGATTGTACGTATACTGGTGCGAACATCAAACTCCAGTTCCGCCTCTGCTTTACCTGGCTCTTGGAAATGCAGCTGATAAAACTCTTGCTCCCCAGCCATCAACTTCATGGCTTGTGTTGGTTGAATGTCTGACCAAGTGCGGGGTCGATAAGGCACACTCAGCAGGGAGATGGCATGAAAAATATCTGGACGTAGTAGGGCACAATGCCAAGCAACCAGGGCACCCCAATCGTGTCCCACAATGATTGCTTGCTCCTCACCCAGAGCATGAACCAGACCCACAATATCACCAACCAACTGGAAAATATTGTATGCCTCAATTGTTTCCGGTCTTGAGGTCTGCCCATAGCCACGCTGATCTGGTGCTACGGCGTGGAATCCTGCTTCTGCTAGTGCTGATAATTGATGTCGCCAAGAGTACCAACTTTCTGGGAAACCGTGACACAAGACTACCAGTGGCCCCTGCCCCTGTTCAGCAATATGCATCTTGATGCCATTAGTGTCGACTTCACGGTGAGTTACTGAAGTCATGTTATTTAATTCCTTTTTTAGGGAACTCCAAAAAATAATACCAGTAAAGCAGTAATTTTAGTTTTACTTTATAAGTAACCTCTTATATTACCGAAAATCAATTAATGTCTGGCGATAGGTATCTGGTAAACCAGTATCAAAACATTTTCCTTTGATCACATAACCTGTCATTCCTTCTGCCTGACATAATTGATCCAAACAAGTTGTTAACTGAAATTCGCCACGATAGCGCAAATTTTCTTGAATACTTTGTGCCAAGTAGTCAAAGATGTTTGGTGTCAATATATATAAGCCAAATACACATAAAAATTCATCTTCTGCCATACCTTCTACTCGTAGATGTTGGCGTGCATAATCAATACTGGGTTTTTCTGCCAGTTGTGTGATTTGCAACAGCGAATTGAACTCTTGCCACATTCCTGTAACGCAGCCTGCTTTATTAATGATTGCAGCTGGCATTGTAGTTAAGCTGACGACACTTTGATTAACTTGGGCATAAAGTTCAACCATTTGACGCGTACAAGATTTATCAATGTCAGATTTATAAACATGATCGCCTAACATTAATAAAAATGGCTCATTTTGTACCCAATCTTTTGCACAGAATACAGCATGACCATACCCTTCTTGTTGTGTTTGGGTCAATAGCACAACTTTCTTACCTAATTCTTGCAGATATTGACTATATTCTCGATTGGCAGGCGAAAGTTTTTGCCAAAGTTCCTCTGGAGGTGGATTTTTAAATAAATCTGTAAAAACTCCTAAATCATCAGGTTGGACAACAATTCCTACTTCTGTAATACCCGCGCTAATTGCTTCTTCTACAATTGCTAAAATTACAGGTTTAGCTCTGCCATCTTGGTCAATAATAGGGAAAAGTTCTTTTTTGACAACTTGAGTTGCAGGAAATAATCTAGTACCAAAACCAGCAGCAGGAATTACCGCTTTTCTGACTTGATTGATTGGCATTCAGAACAATACCTCCCTTATTTCAGATAATTCTGCCCTACTCTCTGGAAATGTTCCAGAAAATATAAATTATCCCACTTTCAGGGGAACATATTCTTTCTCATCTGCTGACATAGCGTAAAGCCTACGGCATAGCTACGCTTAACGCGTAGCGTCCCGCAGGGATGGAATATTTTTTCAGTTGCAAGTTTCTCCCTTTAGCACTATGCTGTCCGTTCGCTGCTGCCTTCATGATAAGTCTTGAACTGGACACAATATGAGGGAGAAGAATGCAATTAAGGAAAAGTGAGGAATGAAGGCAATAGACTAGAAAAGTCATAGAATGGTCAACGCTGCTCCCCTGCTCTTATGTTTCCTCTACGTCCTTCCCTGACAAAAATTTCTTTGCGGTGGGTATTATTAATTCCTTTTGTTTTGCAAACAATTGGAGCAGTTGGGCTGGTTGGTTATTTTTCCGATCGCAGCGGTGAGCAAGCTGTGGAAAATTTAGCTCATCGGCTGATGCATGAAGTTAGCAACCGCATAAGCGATCGCCTCGATACTTATTTGCAAACTCAGCAGCAAGCAATGGTGATCAACGCTCAAGCTGTAGAGCAAGGAAGTCTAAATATTCAAGATTTTGGGGAATTACGTCACTATTTGTGGCAGCAAATTACCCTATCTCCATTGCTGGGTAGTAATTTCTTTGTCAATGCACAGGGTGAACAAATTGGTTACGGACGGCTTCAAAGTCAAGAGATAGTAGAACAAGCAAAACAGCTGACAAAAGAAAATTTGTCGATTGGTACTGTCTTCTTGAGCGAAATGCAAAAGTCTCATTTAGGCAAACGCAAACATTATCTGGTTGACTCCAAAGGACAGGCTAAAAAACTTGTTTACACTCTAGAAGTGGATAACCGCAAGTTGCCTTGGTATGTTCATGCCAAAATTGCTAAAAAACAAACTTGGTCGCCCATTTTTCTGCATAAAGTCACTCCTTCTTTAGGGATTATGGCCCTGGCTCCGATTTACGATCGCGGCGGTAACTTTCAAGGAGTGTTTTTTTCTGATGTGTTGTTGTCAGAAATTAGTACTTTTTTAGATAATTTGCAGTTATCACCTTCAGGTAAAGCATTTATTTTGGAGCGTTCTGGAGATTTGGTAGCGACTTCTACTTTAGAAATACCTTATTTATCCCACGTAAAAGGTCAACTGCAAAGATTGCCAGCTGTGCAGAGTCAGGATGTGCAAACGCGATCGCTTGCTCAACAAATCCTGAAAAAGTCTGGTAGCTTCCGTCACATTAAAAAAAATACCCAAATGAGTTTAGAGATTGACGGACAACGGCATTTTGTCCAAATTTCTCCTTACAGCGATCGCTATGGCTTAGATTGGCTGGTGGTAACAGCGGTGCCAGCATCCGACTTTATGAGAGAAATTGAGGCGAATAAAACTCAGACGATTATCTTCTGTTGGTTGACACTAATTGCTACTATTGGTATTGGTATATTTACGGCAAGCAGGATTACTAAGCCGATTGTCCGGTTGAGCGAGGCTAGTCAGGCTTTAGCGCAAGGAGAATGGCAGCAACCCCTATCAGAAAAAATTGCGATCGCAGAACTCCAGTTACTTACTAAATCTTTTAACCAGACAGCTAAAGATTTAAAAGCAGCCTTTGAACGCGCTAAAGTTGCTCTGAATGAATCTGAGGACAAATTTGCTAAAATTTTCCGTAATAGCCCCGATTTTATTCATATTATTAGCTTTGAAACTGGCTGCTATGTCGAGGTGAATGATCGCTTTTTAGAAATTACTGGCTATTCTCGTGCAGAGGTGATTGGTCATACTCCTTTAGAACTGGGAATAGCTGTCAAACCAGAAAGCCTCTCACAAATGTGTCAGTTATTACAATCAGAGCGGCGTGTATATAATTTTGAGTTGGAATTGCGAACCAAGTCAGGGGAAATTAAAATTGGCTTAATTTCTTCAGAATGGATTGAATTAGCAGGCAAACCTTACATTCTCTCTATATTTAAAGATTACACAAAACGCAAGCAGGTAGAACTAGAACTCAAACAAGTCCGAGAATTGCGAGAAGCAATTTTTAATGAATCTGCCGATGCCATCTTTTTGGTAGAATTACCCCCAAACAGACGGATTCTGGATTGCAATCAGCGCGCTGTTGAGTTGTTTGAGGTAGAAAGTAAAGCTGAATTAATTGGCATTCAAGGCAATATCTTACAGAAACGAAAATTCATGGAGGAAGAACTGGCTGAGATTGCTATCGAAATCGAACAGCAGGGATTTTGGAGTCAGGAAGTGGAATATTTGACCAAAAAGGGAGATTCCTTTTGGGGCAATTTAGCTGTCAAAATGATTCAGGCGGCAGGACAATCTATGTATCTTGTCCGTGTGACAGATATTACTGAGATTAAGCGGATGATTACTGCCCTACAGCAAAGCGAAGCAAGATTTCAGCTTTTAGCGGCCACTTCACCGGGAGTAATTTATACAGTTGTTGAATACGCTAGCGGCCCTGTTCGTTATGAATACCTCAGTCCAGCGTTTGAGGAAATACATGAAGTGTCAGTAACAGCAGCGCTTCAAGATGCTGCCATTACCATTAACCAAATGCATCCTGAGGATCGTTTAGGTTATCAACAGGCAGTTGCATCCAGTATTGAAAATATGCAACCATTTAAGTATGAATGGCGCATTATTACACCTTCGGGCAAGATTAAATGGATTCAGGCCAATTCTCGCTCCGAAATCAGGGAAAACGGAGAGATTGCTTGGCATGGGATAGTCCAAGATATTAGCGATCGCAAACAAGTAGAAGCTGCACTGCGAGAAAGTGAAGAAAAATTCCGTCGCGCCTTTGATGATGCAGCAATTGGGATGGCGTTAATTTCCCCTGATGGGCAGTTTTTACAAGTCAATCGTTCTTTGTGTGAAATGGTAGGCTATAGCGAAGCAGAACTGTTAAGGCTGAATTCCCTAGAAATTACCCATCCCGATGACATTGAGATCAATTTAGCAGCAGCAACGCAAGTATTAAAAGAGAAACAACGCATCTATCAATTAAAACAACGCTATATCCATAAAAGCAGGTCTATTATTTGGATTTTGATCAGCGTTTCTTTGGTGAGAGATCAGAATCGCCAGCCTCTGTACTTTGTTGCTCAAATTCAAGATATTAGCGAACAGCAAGCAGCACTGCGCGAACGTCAGCAAATCGACCAAATGAAAGACGAGTTTATCTCTGTTGTCAGTCATGAACTTCGCACACCTTTAACAGCTATTCATGGCGCTTTGGGGATGCTAGGAACAGGAATTTTTGCAAAACGCCCAGAACGTGCGAAAGAAATGCTAACCATCGCCTTAAATAACTGCGATCGCCTGGTACGTTTAGTCAACGATATTCTTGATTTAGAACGTTTGGACTCTGGTAAAACTCAGCTGATTATGGAAACTTGCCAAATTAATGCCTTAATGCAGCAAGCCGTAGACACCGTGCAAGTGATTGCAACCCAAGCCGCCATTAACCTAGAATTCACACCTTTGTTTGTCACCATTACAGCTGCACCCGATGCGATCGTGCAAACTCTCATCAACCTCCTCAGCAATGCTATTAAATTTTCTCCCGCCAACAGTACAATTTGGCTCAATGCAGAGTTAGTCACTGAGGAAATCAACTTAAAACAGACAAAATTCCCTATGACTAGTCCTTATATTCTCTTCTCTGTTAAAGACCAAGGACGAGGTATTCCCACGGATAAATTAGAAACTATCTTTGGCAGATTTCAACAAGTTGATGTCTCCGATTCCCGCCAAAAAGGAGGCACAGGATTAGGTTTAGCAATCTGTAGAAGCATCGTCCAACAGCATAGCGGACAGATTTGGGTAGAAAGCATTGTTGGGCAAGGCAGCACTTTTTATTTTACTTTGCCACTAAGTCAGAGAAAATTCAGCCAACAAAATTAATTACATATAATTGCATCTATTAAGAGTTGCCCAACTTTCACCAAAGAGTTTTATTTTGCTTCACTAGTTATGACAAAACGCGTTTTAATAGTTGATGACGAACCTGATATTCGTCGTATTATCCAAGTATCCTTAGAAGAAATGGCAGGATGGGAAGTCAGCACAGCTCAGTCGGGTAGTGAAGCATTACTGACAGTAAAAACCGGACATTGGGATGCCATTCTTCTAGATATTTCTATGCCAGATATGAGTGGATTTGATGTCTTTCTGAAGCTGCAATCCGACCCCGCTACACAACTGATTCCCATAGTGCTGTTAACCGCAAAAGTACAACCAAGCGATCGCCGTCGTTTTGCCCAGATGGGTGTCGCTGGAGTGATTGCTAAACCGTTCAACCCCATTACTATATCTAACGAAGTAGCGCAAACTTTAGGATGGGAATTTTTCTAAGGTACTTTCCTCATATTGAGCCAATTTACAGAATTCAGTAGAAATTTGCGCCACATAAAATTATCAACTCTTACCGGAATCATCAGTAAGTCGCTGGAAATAAACCAAACCATGTTACGAAACGTAAATAGACTTGAAACCCTTACCAATGACTAATGACCAATGACCAATTACCCATTACCAATTACCCATTACCAATGACAACCTCAGCCAGTTATCTTTAATTTCGTCAACCTATTTATTTTTGCAAAAACTTACAATAAAATCACAAAAATTCAGAGATATCTCCCTGATTATCTGCATAAATAGCAGCTTTAATGGAATTGTCAATTTAAATAGACAATCCAATGTTACAAACAAACCGTAAATTTAACCAATTATTTTTAGCTACTATATGTTTATTATTAGTAGAAACACTTAGCAATCCAAAAGTTGAAGCAAAATCGATAAACAATCTTCAGCAATTACCCACATCAAGCGTTATTTCAGCCACACCAGCATGGCAAGAATTTTCTTCATCTGAGGGAAAATTTTCTGTGCTTTTTCCTAATGGCAAAGTAGAAGAGATATCTCCGCCTGAAAATTCTAATTCCTCAGGTATTAAATCGTTAAAAATGCACGCTGTTACCGGAGATAAAAATGCTTTTATTGTGGGATATGCAGACTTTGGCATTGATGCCAGCCAGGCACCCCCAGGAGAATTAATCAATGCTTTTCTAGAAGGAATGTTAGAAAATGAAAGCAAGTTATTGAGTCAAAAAAATATTCAGTTTGAAGAATATCCCGGTAAAGAAATTAAAGTCAAAGATGAAAAAAATGGCACGATTTATAACAGTCGCTTTTTTCTGGTTGGACAGAAAATATATTTTATGATGGTTGGTAGTATAGAAACTCCTGAAGTCAGCGATACGCAAAAGTTTTTCAACTCTTTCCAGTTGATTAAGTAATGCCAATTTGAAAACAGAATGTGACAGATAAGAAGGGCACAGCAATGCTGTGCCCTTTAAATTATTGGCAAAAAATGTCCAAACAGTATGGTAAACTGAGATTTATGTTTCCAAGCTTCTTACCTACAGCCGTTGGGCAACTACAAGAACCTGCCGCGATCGCACTTGCTCAAAGTATTCAATCTCAGGCGATCGCAACTTCTTTGGCTACTCAACCAATCAATACTACCTATGTACATCAAGGTAGTGGTGGTGTACCAATTTTATTAATTCATGGCTTTGATAGTTCAGTTTTAGAATTCCGGCGACTACTGCCATTATTAGCCGCAGAAAATGAAACTTGGGCTGTGGATTTATTGGGTTTTGGTTTTACAGAAAGACTATCTGGGATTAACTATAGTCCCACTGCAATTAAAACCCATATTTATTATTTTTGGAAAACACTAATTAACCAACCTGTAATTTTGCTCGGTGCATCAATGGGTGGTGCAGCAGCAATTGACTTTACACTGACTTATCCTGAAGCGGTGAAAAAACTAGTATTAATGGATAGTGCAGGTTTGCAGGGTGGTTCACCATTAAGCAAATTCATGTTTCCGCCTTTGGATTACTTCGCCACAGAGTTTCTGCGTAATCCCAAAGTCCGCGATCGCATTTCTCGCGCCGCTTATAAAGCTCAACAATTGGTAACAAATGATGGTGTAGATTGTGCCGCACTACACCTACAAATGCCAAGCTGGAGTCAAGCTTTAATTGCTTTTACTAAAAGTGGTGGTTATCGCGCTTTTCGATTTAAAAAATTAGCAGAAATTCAGCAGCCCACACTAATTTTATGGGGTGATTCCGATAAGATTTTGGGTACTAAAGATGCTCAAAGATTTAAAGGTGCAATTCCCCACAGTCAACTTTTATGGATACAAGATTGTGGACATCTTCCTCACCTAGAACAACCACAAATCACCGCCAAAAATATTTTAGAATTTGGCCGCGATACCCCTGAATTTTAAAAACGTAGGATGCGTTAGCGCCAGCGTAACGCATCCCTATTTTCACCAGAAAGGTGCGTTACAGCTACGCCTCACACACCCTTTTATATAGAATTCACGGGAAGCCTTATCAATCAAGTAACCACATCTGCGAAGAACTATCTTCTGGTTCATCTGGTTGTGCGATCGCTAATCTTTCTGATGATCTATGTGATTTTCTATAATAGTCTTGACCATGAGTCTGTTTTACTGGTTTATAAGTTTCTTGTTGTTGTTTTAAAGCATTACTTTGAGCTACAAGTTGAGAATTAGCTTCGACAAATTTTTCTTGTTCAGCTTTCAAAGAGTTAATTTCTTCTATCAGCTTCGAGTTAGATTCTGCTAAATGTAAAGCGGCTTGTTTAGCTTCCTCAAGTTCTTTTGTGAGCTTTGTAGCTAATGCTTTTTGTTCAGCTACAGCTGAACCTAAATCTGTAACTTGTTTTTGGAGGTTGGTTTCTGTGGCGTGAGATTTTTCCAGACTTTCTTTTAGCTCTTTAATAGTATTTTCTAAATCAGCCTTGGTGGGTGTGGAACGCCTAGCTGTAGTTGATGACTCTGGTGTCTGCGTTGGTGTTTCCTCTACTTCGCTAACAGCTTCAGCATTTACCTCAATCGCTGTTTCACCTTCAGATGGCGTAAATTTTTGTGCTTCTTCTTGTAATAAATCAGATAGACGTTTTTTAACCATTATTCCTCCAATCAAGCTGTAATTCATTAGCTACACGACGATAGTCTAACTGCGCTTCCAGTGCGTGTTTACCTCGCCATTGAGTAATCGCCACACCCTCAAGTGCTGCTCTCTCGTGCGCTTTATAGGCGCGGATAAAGGTTTTACAAGCGGGGATTCCTAATCGCGTGAGGGTGTTTTGCGCCTCAACTGCTTCTCCAATACTGCGCGGATCGACTTTGGTAAGCAGCACCCGATGGGGAACTCCCAAAGGAATGACAGCTTTTCTGACTGTCTCAATTAAGACGGTTAGATCCATTGGTGCTGGGGGTGTGGGTAAAACGAGATAATCTGCGATCGCTACTACCGTCGCCAATGCTTCAGAGTGCAGCGCCGGAGGCGTATCCACTATTACTAAATCGTAACCTGTTAGCTTTCTTAAATCACCTAAAAGTTGCGGATTTGTTTCTTGAGATAGATCAAACCCCATACCGTTCTGATTGCGCCCAAACCACCAACTGGCAGAACCTTGAATATCTGCGTCAATCAGAATTACATTGTATTTTTGGGCAAAGTTTGCAGCCAGATTAACTGCGGTAGTCGTTTTACCGACACCTCCTTTACCGTTGAGTATAGCAATGATGTTTGGCACTTTTTAACTTCCGACGCTGCCATATAAGAATATACTGCTTTGTGCCTCCACTACTTATTTTGCTAACACTTGCTTACAATTCCCAGCAGCCAGCAATCTCTTTCGTCTTTTGCCAACACAAAAGACAAATGACTAATGACAGCCTAAATGTAAAAATTTACAATCTAGACGCGCATCAGTTTAACTTTATTCTAATAGAATTTGGCAATTAATTAGTAGCAAATACTCATATCTTGCGAGGGATTTTTCCGCCCTCAATATTAGAAAAACTTGTAACAATAAAAGCCGAAACTTATCTCATCCTCGGAATTTTATATGACACTCACTCACAGCTTACCTGATGGGCCAAAACTACCGCGTTGGCAAAGGCTTTTCAAGTTTGTGACTCAACCAGTGCAATATCTAGAAGATTTTGCCCAAATCTACGGTGATTCATTCACTGTTTGGAGTCAGGGTGCTAACCATCTGGTGTATTTCAGCCATCCCCAAGCGATAGAGGAGATTTTTACTGCCGATCCGAGTTATTTTCAGACTGGTGGGGGGGACGGAATTTTAAGATTGTTGTTAGGTGATAATTCTTTAATTTTACTAGATGGCGATCGCCACCAGCGCCAACGGCAATTATTAACCCCTCCCTTTCATGGCGAAAGAATGCGGGCTTACGGCCAAGATATTCGTGAAATTGCTGAACAGGTAAGTAATGAATGGCAGATTGGTAAACCTTTCAATATCCGTAACTCCATGCAAGAAATTACCTTGCGCGTCATTTTACGAGTAGTGTTTGGTTTGGATGAAGGTGAGCGGTTTCAAGAACTGCGGCAATTGCTCAGTTCTTTGCTAGATTTTATCGGTTCTCCTGTGCTGTTTGCTTCCTTCTTGTTTAAATTTATGCGACAAGATTTAGGTGCATGGAGTCCCTGGGGTCGGATAATCCGCCAACTGCAAAAAATTGACCAATTAATTTATGCTTTGATTGCAGAACGTCGCGCTGAATCTAAACAAAATCGTCAAGATATCCTCAGTTTGATGATGGCTGCTCGTTATGAAGACGGACAACCAATGTCAGATTTAGAATTACGTGATGAATTAATGACATTATTGGTTGCAGGGCATGAAACTACTGCTTCAGCATTAACATGGGCTTTTTACTGGATTGACCAATTACCAGAAGTGCAGGAAAAGTTACTAAACGAACTAGATACCCTTGGTGTCAATCCTGATGCGAGTAGCATTGCTAAGTTGCCTTATTTAACAGCAGTCTGTCAAGAAACATTGCGGATTTACCCAATTGTGATCAATGGTTTTCTGAGGGTGGCAAAATATCCAATTGAAATTATGGGTTACAAATTACCAGTCGGAACCCTAATTATACCTAGCATTTATTTAGCGCATCATCGCCCAGAAATTTACCCAAATCCCCAACAATTTCGCCCAGAACGCTTTTTAGAAAGGCAATTTTCACCCTATGAATATTTACCTTTTGGTGGTGGTAATCGTCGCTGTATCGGGTTAGCATTTGCCCAATATGAAATGAAAATTGTTTTAGCAACAATTTTGTCGCATTTTCAAGTTTCATTAGTAAATAAACGTCCTGTATCTCCTGTACGCCGTGGCTTAACCCTTTCCACACCCCCAGGATTGCGAATGGTTGCAAGACTTCAAGTAATACCAATTCAAAATTCAAAATTCAAAATTCAAAATTAAGAAAACCATATGTAGCAAGGGTTTTTGAGTTTTGCTCTGTTTCTGAATTTTGGAGAATTGGTATAAAGCGTGCAAATAGCTTAATTCGTAATTCGTAATTAAGAGGTAGGATGCGTTCGCCAAGGCGAACGCATCATTCAATAGAGACATTATCTACTATTTTGCTCACTTGCAAGGCGTTCATAATGTTCTTTATCCCGATACTTAATAGTTCTCATCGGTTGATTACCAACAATTGCTAAAGGCTCAATATTGCCAGTTACAACTGTACCAGCTGCGATAATTGCGCCATCTCCAATCGTCACACCAGGGACAATAAGAACATTACCACCAATCCAAACATTACGACCAATAACTACTGGTTTATGAATATAAACATTATATTCATAGGGCAGATCATTACTTTGATAATCATGATTTGCCGAAAGGATGACAACGTTAAATCCGATTGTACTATGATCGCCAATTGTGATTCCACCACGACCATCTAATAAAACATCCGGGCCGATATAAACTTTATTTCCTAAAGAAACATTTTGTGGATGCTCAATTTTGATATCCCGCTTAAATCGCACATCTACACCACAAAATTTTAATTGCGGCTTCAGTTGTTGATGCTTATAACGCCTGATTTTATTTTCTAAGTATTCTCCCCACTTGACTAAACGGGGTACTAAATTTTGCTCTAATATTCGTTCCAATTTATTCGTTACTTTATTTTTTAACTGTTGCATAAACATTCGCAGGATTTAGGAAACAAGACGGGTATTGAAATTACCAGCCATATTTGTTAGGTTTCCCAAGAAAAGGCATTTTATCGCAAGTGAATTGAGTCTCACTACCAAGAGGTTAGGCACTAAGACTTGACAGCCAGCCAACTGATGTAGCAAAATCCAATTCAAGTCCTTTTCGTCCCACGTTGTAAAGTGGATAGGAGGCTATGCATGATTGGCAATATTTCTTTAACTGCGATGGCTGCGCCAATGTCTTTGACGAACGCACTTTTCTAAATCAAGATAATTACCGCATCTTTGAACCAGAGTGGAAAGCTGAAATCCTCCACTGGTTCAAACGAGAGGATGTAGCTAAGGCGCAAAAAGAAGAATTTATCCAGGCTTTAATAGATTTTAATGATGGTTGCGGCGATTTTTATCGTTACCGCGCCTACTTTTTTGCGGCTGAAGCTTTAGCTTACTTCCCTGACTGCAGTTTAGGGGATGCGATTGTTGCACAACTGCTGAAATGGAGTTATGGCTATTTTCGTCAGGATAAGCGAGATTGGCAAATAGTTCCAAAACCTTTAGTGAAAGCAGCTAGAACAACTCTGGAATTAACCGATAGAAACCGGGTAGTTGCAGCCTTTGTTCAATTAGTTCATACTACTGAAAGTCGCACAATTATGCGCCGAGCAGCAGAGAAATTAGCACAATTCGCTCCAGGTAATAAAAGTGCGATCGCAGCTTTGGCGCTACTACATTCGGTTCCGAATCAGGAGAAAATAGCTGTTAGCAGTAAAAGTGCGTTCGTCAAAGACGTTGGCGCAGCCATCGCAGCTGTAATTCAAATCATGGAGACAACGCCAAACAAGTATAATTGCTGAGAGGCGATCGCAACTTTAGGAAAAATCGCTGTCGGTAATCAAACTGCGATCGCATCTCTCGTCAAATTCTTGCAAATCAACCAAGGCGATAGAATTTGTTTAGATGCAGCTAAGGTGCTTTGGCAAATCGATCCCGGTAATGCTGCTGTAATCCAGGCTTTAGTTTATCTTCTGGAAAATTCTGCAAGTACATTTCTTAGAGAATGTGCGGCTGTGTATTTACTCAAAATTGAACCAGGTAATCAAGTAGGTATTAATGCTCTATACGAGTTGATTAAAAATCTCGCCAAATTTTCGGAGGATATAGAGTATGACAAATATATCGCATATGTAGCAACCGAGAGATTGTTAGAAGTTAATACTAGCTTGGGTGAGGAAAATCAAGCGATAATTGCAGCATTAATCGAATTGATTTCTACTACGAAAAATGATTACTTACTATGCGATGTAGCTCGCATTTTAGGTAAAATTGACCCTGGTAATGAAATAGCGATCGCTACTTTACAGCGAATAATTGCAACAACTGAGGATGAATCGATTTGTTGCCAAGCTGCTGCTTACTTAGGAGAATTAATTCCCGGTAACATCTTCGCAATTAAAAAGTTATATCAACTAATTACAACGACTCAAAGTGAGTGGGTGCGGATATCTGCTACTCAGAATCTCTTGAAAATTGACTTGACTAATCCAACTGCGATCGCTAATTTATCCCAAATACGACAAAGCAATCTATCTCAGTATGAATCAATTGTGTTTGCTACAGTTCGTAATTTAGAACAACTTTATCTAGCCAACCAAATATTACCAGAGAAACTAAACGAAGTTATCTCTACTCTCATCCAATTTATTCAACCCTTGACACCAGATAATGACAGTCAAAACTGCTTCAACAGTCAAAGCACAAATCAGCCATCCTACGAAGATTATTTAATGGATATAGCTGATGTTTTGACAACAATCCTCCGCACCGAAGATTTACCGCAAGTCATCACAGCTTTAAAAGGCTACCTCAGCCAACCGTTTGCTAAAAACAGTTCTTATCGCTACGATGCTGTATTTCATATTATCTGGCATTGTGCCAATAATCTAAACTATCGAGATTTCTACATAGCTTGGTACAGCTGATGAGATGAATAATTAGCGTGGAGGGAAGCAGAATAATTCTGTTTTCCTCTGCTTTACAAAGCAATCTGTTCTCTCATCCGTTGTTCTAACAGTTCCAATAACCCATCGACATCTTTACCAATTTGCTCAAAACAAGCTGGTGGTGGTGGTTCTGGTGCAAATTGAATTAACTTAATTTCACCTTTACCAATACCAATCATCACCACTTCTACTTCTGCTTTATGATTCTCAATAATTCCTATAATTTCTTGCAGTCGATTCTCAACCCGACTATTTAATTTCTCCACCTCATCTTTTGGACAATACACAAAATGCGGTGCTGGTTGTAAATCAATGCCAATAGTACCCTGACTGTTACCATTTTCTAACCACAATCCCCAAAATAGCGCCGCCAATTCTGGTTGATTTGCTTTGACAAATCTATCTAATTGATTGCGCCATTTGCTATCGCCTGATTCCGGTTGGGTACTACCAAAAAACATAAATAATTCGTAATTTGTAATTCGTAATTCGTAATTAAGAGTAATCAAGCCAATTGTCGTAGAGACGCGATTAATCGCGTCTCTAGCAACTCTTGAATTTATCTCAAACCAGATTGCACGCGCCAGAGGCTAGCGTAAACACCGTTTTGTTCTAGCAATTGTTCATGGGTTCCAGACTCTACTAATTTCCCATGTTCCATGACATAAATGCAATTGGCATTGCGGATGGTAGAAAGACGATGAGCGATCGCAATTGTGGTTCTATTGACGGTAATCCGTTCTAGCGATCGCTGAATTGCAGCTTCTGTTTCATTATCTACCGCTGAGGTCGCTTCATCTAAAATCAAAATGGGGGGATTTTTTAACACTGCACGCGCGATCGCAATTCTCTGTCTTTGTCCACCAGACAATTTTTGTCCTCTCTCCCCGACGATTGTCTCATAACCTTGGGGCAGGTGCATAATAAAGTCGTGGGCTTCGGCTACCTTCGCCGCTGTAATAATTTCTTCCTCTTTCGCCTCAAAGCTACCGTAGGCTATATTCTCCGCTACTGTGCCATGAAACAAAAATACATCTTGACTGACTAAACCAATGCAGCGGCGTAAATCCCGCAAATTTAAATCTTGTAAGTCAATACCATCTAAGGTAATGTTGCCAGTTTTAATTTCATACAGCCGCAACAAAAGTTTAACTAAAGTACTTTTACCAGAACCCGTAGAACCGACAATAGCAATTGTCTGACCAGCGGGAATTTGCAAAGATAGATTTTTAACTACTGGGAATCTATCTTGATAGGCAAAAGTCACATTTTTAAATTCCACTTCACCACGCACTGTGTTTGCAGGTAAAGCCCTATCACCCGGGTGAATCGCTATGGGTGTATCCAATAAATCCATGACGCGATTAGTAGAAGCCATTGCCCGTTGATATTGGTCAAAAGTATCTCCTAATCTAGTTAAAGGCCACAGCAAGCGTTGAATTAAAAATACCAATACGCTGTAAGTCCCCACAGACATCTTGCCTGCCACCGCTGCCATACCGCCGTACAATAGTAATGCTGTAAAACCCACCAAAATCAGCATCCGAATTAGAGGTACGAAGGCAGCAGAAAGTTGAATTGCTTTAGCGTTACTTTGCCTGTAAGCGTCACTGTCTTGCTTTAAGCGAGAAGTCTCGTAATCTTCGGCGGTGAAACTTTTGATCGTCATAATCCCGCTTAAGTTATTCACCAAGCGCGCATTCAAGAAACCCACCTTTTCCCGTACATTGGCGTAACGTGGCGCAAGCAACCGTTGAAAAGCAAAGGAACCCCAGAGAATAAACGGCATCGGCGACATCGCCATCCACGCTACACTAGGAGCCAATACAAAGAAAGCACCACCGATAATGACTACTGTTGTGGCAACTTGGATAATATCATTAGCCCCTACATCCAAAAACCGCTCTAGTTGGTTAATATCATCACTGAGAATAGACATTAAACCGCCAGTGCTGCGTTCTTCAAAATAAGCTAATTCCAAATCTTGCAAATGATTGTATGCATCTAGACGCAGGTTATGCTGAATATTTTGCGCTAAATTACGCCAAAGTTGAGCATATGCGTACTCAAAAACCGATTCTAGTATCCAAATGATGATAGTGAGCAGGGAGATAATTAAAAATTGTCCAAAGACATCTTTTACCCCTAACTGAGCAATAATAGAATCCTGTTGCTTGACAACAACATCCACCGCTACCCCAATTAAAGCTGGTGGTGCTAAATCAAACAGCTTATTCAGGATGGAACAACCAATCGCCAGCCAAATTTGTTTACGATACTCATGCCCATAATCCAAAAGACGCTGGAGGGGATGCACAGAATGCCTACGCTTTCTTGATACCTGATGAGATTTAAATGCTGTAGCCACAATGAGTCTCAGTTGCGTGCAATTGATATTAACACGACATTTGAACCAGGCGATCGCGGAAGTGGGGAGATGAGGGGAAAGGGGACAAGGGGACAAGGGGAAAGGGAGAAATTACCAATTACCAATTACCAATTACCCCATGCCCAATGCCCCATGCCCATAAAAATAATTTACTTGCGGAGATGATTAAGGAGATGAAAATTTGAATAATCAGCAATTTGCGAATTGGCAAACCACTGTTTTAGGCATTTTTTTGGCAATCCTGGTGAGTATTGCATTTAATTCCTTTATTATTATTAATCCAGGTCAAGCTGGAGTAATTAGTATCTTGGGTAAAGCGAGGGATGGAGCCTTACTAGAGGGTATCCACCTCAAGCCACCGTTTATTTCGGTGATAGATGTATATGATTTAACTGTACAAAAATTTGAAGTGCCGGCAGAGAGTTCTACTAAGGATTTGCAAAATCTATCGGCGCGGTTTGCCATTAACTTTCGCCTCGATCCTACCCAGGTAGTAGAGGTGAGACGCAAACAAGGAACCTTAGCCAACATTGTCTCTAAAATCATTGCCCCGCAAACCCAAGAAGCTTTTAAAATTGCCGCTGCGCGCAGAACAGTGGAAGAAGCAATTACCAAACGCAGCGAATTAAAGGAAGACTTTGACAATGCCTTAGGCGATCGCCTAGATAAATATGGGATAATTGTACTAGATACTAGTGTAGTTGACTTGACTTTTTCGCCCGAATTTGCGCGAGCAGTCGAGGAAAAGCAAATCGCTGAACAACGGGCGCAAAGAGCTGTTTATGTAGCGCGAGAAGCTGAACAGGAAGCACAAGCTGAAGTTAATCGCGCTAAAGGTAAAGCCGAAGCGCAAAGACTTTTGGCAGAAACGCTCAAAGCCCAAGGTGGACAGTTAGTTTTGCAAAAGGAAGCGATTGAAGCATGGAAAGCTGGCGGCGCTCAAATGCCCAACGTCTTAGTTATGGGTAACGACGCAAAAAATAGTGTACCCTTTATTTTCAACCTAGGTAATACTCAAAGTCAGCCCTAATTTTGGATAAATCATTTTAGTATAGTAGGCAATTACCACCTGAAATCCAAATAATCACCAAAAACCTCCATCAACCATATTCATGTCAACTCCTAATCATCCCAATCTCACGGCTGAAGACGCAAGAAAAATTCTCAACAAGTTCAACTGTTTAGATATTGCACCAATCCTCAAGCCATCAGAAAAAGCTTCAGTCCGGCGGGCTTTAATTCTCATAACTAGCCTTTCTGATTACCAAATTTTGGGTATTTGTGCGGATACAGCCGAATCAGGAAAGCTGGCTATGAAGACTTATTCCCAGGCTTTTGGTTATGAAGCGCCGAGTAATTTACCTGACATTGAAGGGCCAGTTTATATCAAATTAAACGGCAAAAATGGCTTGTGTTATATCGATTCCTACGCCGGTCATCATCGTGGTGTATTAGTCTCTTGTCAGTCGTACAATAGTGGGGGCATCAACGAAATGTATGGACATTTACCCCTCGATTTATTTGTCTAAATTGCAGCCAGGTAGGTAAGGTGATTGCTTTATTTACCTGGCTGACGCATGACAAATTAACTAGGACAAATCACGAATTTTTATGAGCATTATTACACTACAATCTGTTAAAAAAGACTTTGGTATTAAGGAAATATTAAAAGATGCCAGCTTTAGTTTAGATGCTACTGATAAAGTTGGATTAATTGGTACTAATGGTTCTGGTAAATCCACTTTATTAAAAATGATTGCTGGGCTAGAACCGATAGATAGCGGACAAATTTTAGTTAACTCTGGTTCTAAGGTAATTTACTTACCCCAGCAACCAGATTTAGACGAAAACCGCACAGTTCTAGAGCAGATTTTTGCCGATAGTGGCGAACACATGGCTTTGGTGCGTGAATATGAAGAACTTTCCGATAAACTAGCGCACTATCCCGAAGACAGTCAGCTAATGTCACGGCTATCGGTAGTCATGCAAAAAATGGATGCATCTGGCGCTTGGGAATTAGAAACCAACGCCAAAATTATCTTGACAAAGTTAGGTATTTCCGACTTTGATACCCGCATTGGCACATTATCCGGTGGCTATCGCAAGCGGATTGCTTTAGCAACAGCCTTGCTATCCGAACCAGATGTATTGTTGATGGATGAGCCAACTAACCATCTCGATGCGCTATCTGTAGAGTGGTTACAAAGTTATTTAAATCGCTATCGTGGAGCATTATTTTTAATTACTCACGATCGCTACTTTTTGGATCGTGTCACCAATCGGATTATTGAAATCGATAGAGGTGACATTTACACCTATACAGGTAACTATTCATATTACCTGGAAAAGAAAGCTTTAGCAGAAGAATCTGCCGTTAGTAGCCAACGTAAACACCAAGGCGTATTGCGGCGAGAATTAGAATGGCTCAAACGCGGCCCCAAAGCGCGCAGTACCAAACAAAAAGCCAGAATTGATCGCATTCAAGCTATGCGAGAAACTGAGTTTAAACAGGTTCAGGGTAAAGTTGATATTTCTACAGTTAGTAGAAGGATTGGCAAAAAAGTTATTGCCATTAATAAGATTTCTAAAGCCTACAATGGGCGCACCTTAATTAAAGATTTTACCTACGAATTTAGTCCCGAAGACCGCATTGGGATTATTGGTGGTAACGGCGCAGGTAAATCCACATTAATGGATATGATTACCGGACGAGCGCAGCCGGATGCAGGTAATGTAGACATTGGTGCTACAATTCATATCGGTTATTTTGACCAACATTCTGAAGAATTGCTCACAGCTTTAAACGAAAATCAGCGCGTGATTGACTACATCAAAGAAGAAGGTGAATTTATCCCGATTGCTGATGGGACTAAAATCACAGCTTCCCAAATGCTAGAGCGATTTTTATTTCCTGGTAATCAGCAATATGCGCCAATTCATAAACTATCTGGTGGTGAAAAACGGCGATTATTTTTGTTGCGCTTACTAATGAGCGCACCCAATGTTTTAATTCTAGATGAACCGACTAATGATTTAGATGTGCAAACCTTAGCGGTACTAGAAGACTATTTAGAAGATTTTACTGGATGTGTAATTGTAGTTTCGCACGATCGCTATTTCTTAGACAGAACTATCGACACCATTTTTTCCTTTGAAGAAGGCGGAACTCTTAGGCAATATCCTGGTAATTATTCAGTTTACCTTGACTATAAAAAAGCTGAAGAAGCCGCACAACAAGAAGCTGCTAGTAAAGAAAAATCCAGCAAGATAGAGCCGGAAAAACCTGCATCTCAACCAAAAGATTCCGAATCTAAAAAGCGCCGCAGGATGTCAAATTGGGAAAGGAAAGAATTTGAACAGTTGGAAGATAAAATTGCTCAGTTAGAAACTGAGAAAGCGGAAGCAGAGAAAGCTTTATTAAATGTTACGGCGGGGAATTATAGCCAGGTACAAAAATTGTACGAGCAAGTGGAAACGCTCAAGCAAGCAATTGATAAAGCCACTGAAAGATGGATGGAATTAGCTGAGATGGATGCTTAAAACAGTTATAGATAAATATCAACTTTTAAAAATCTAAAATTTATTTCAAATAATTTTCATAGGTGCTAAATTTATTAATTTTAGCATCTACAATCGGTAGTATACTCAATGTATATACATCAAATCTTAATTCTCAACAATGGTCACCCAAAAAATTAGCATCTGGGGTAACTCTCTGGGAATCAGGCTCCCGCAAACCATTATTCAGCAGATGGGATTAAAGCAAGGAGACTTTGTGGCGATTTCAACAGAGGGAAATAAGATTATTCTATCTCCGACAAGACCTAAGTATACTCTTAATGAATTACTCAAAGATGTTACTCCAGATAAACAGCATGATGAAGTGGATTGGGGAGAAGCTGCGGGAGAAGAAACTTGGTAAAAATAGACGGACGCATCCCTGACCGCGGTGACATCATCCAATTGGAATTGAATCCCCGTACTGGAAGTGAGCAAGCAGGCTATCGTCCCGCTATAATTATCTCGCCCTTACTCTATAATCAAATTTCAAATATTGTACTAGTTTGCCCCATAACTAGCCGCAAGAAGGGATGGCCTTTTGAAGTAGAACTCCCAGATCAAATGCAAACTTACGGAGTAGTATTAGTAGATCAAATTAGAGCAGTTGATTGTATCGCTAGAAAAGCAGTTTTTGTGGAAAAAGCGCCGACTGAGTTGATTGATGAAGTGATAGCAAGATTGGAACCGCTTCTGTCCTAACATCCGTTATATGGCAAGATTTTAATTCATCCCATATAACACTTTCTATAAGTCAATTTTTATTGAGAAATTATGCTCCATATCTCAACTCAAAATATACGCGATCGCGCTATCCATTTTTTAGAACAAACTCCAGAGCATAGGCTACAAATTCTCCGAAAATTAGGTATTGCTCGTTATGAATTTTTAACTCAATTGCGCCTTAATGAAGCGAATATAAACTGTATTATCAGATTTCTCAGTAATCCCAGCCAATTAAAATTTCCTAATTTAAGCGGTGCTGATTTATCTAATTTAAATTTAGCAGCAGTCAATTTTATTCGGGGCAATTTATCAGGTGCAAATTTGCAAAATACCATTTTAGTAAATGCCGACCTATTATTTGTAAATTTCACCCAAGCTGATTTAAGAAATGCAGATTTAAGCGGTGCAACTCTCAACCAGACTATCTGGCTAGATACGCTAGTAGATGAATGTCAGTTGGGGAATGGGACTGGTTTATCATTCCAACAACGTAAAGATTTACAACTGCGTGGTGCTAGATTTAACACTTCGGCAGATGATAATTAAAAGTCAAAAATAGAAATTATCAGATTGTATCGTTAATATTCACTTGGATTAATTCATGCATAATGAGATTAAATTGCCAAAAAAATTGATGTTGCTGGGTGCAGGAGAGTTAGGTAAAGAGTTTGTAATTGCTGCTCAACGTCTGGGTAATTATGTAATTGCTGTGGATCGTTACCCTAATGCGCCAGCAATGCAAGTTGCTGATTGCTCAGAAGTGATTTCTATGTTGAGTGGTGATGATTTAGAAGCGATTGTCAGCAAGCATCAACCTGATTTAATCATCCCGGAAATTGAAGCGATTAGAACTGAGAAACTCGTAGAATTTGAGCAACGCGGGATAATAGTTATTCCGACGGCGGCGGCGACTAACTACACAATGAATCGTGACAGAATTAGAGACTTAGCCAATGAACAATTAAATATCAGAACTGCTAGATATGGTTATGCAAATTCTCTAGAAGAGTTGAGAGTAGCTGCTGATTTAATTGGCTTTCCGAATGTACTAAAACCTGTGATGTCATCATCAGGAAAAGGGCAATCTGTAGTTCAAAATAAAGATGAAGTTGAACAGGCTTGGAATTATGCGATCGCAAATTCTCGCGGTGATACTCAAAAGGTAATTGTAGAGGAATTTATTAACTTTGAAATAGAGATAACTTTACTGACTATTAAACAGTGGAATGCGCCTACTATTTATTGTGAACCTATTGGTCATCGTCAAGAAAGAGGAGATTATCAAGAATCTTGGCAACCAGCCGAAATCTCTGAAGATAAAATTTTAAAAGCTCAAGAAATTGCTAAAAAAGTTACCGATGCGTTAGGAGGAGCCGGGATTTTTGGGGTTGAGTTTTTTATTACTAAAAATGAAGTGATTTTTTCAGAACTTTCTCCCCGTCCCCATGACACAGGTATGGTGACTTTAATATCGCAAAATCTTAATGAGTTTGAATTACATTTACGGGCTGTTCTAGGCTTACCAATTCCCAATATAGAACAGTTTGGCCCTTCAGCTAGTGCGGTAATTCTAGCTTCTGAAAAATCAGATTCTATTACCTATACAGGTGTAGCGGATGCATTAGCCCAAAAAGATGTAGATATTAAGCTATTTGGTAAACCCAGTTCCCATCCTTATCGGCGTATGGGAGTAGCTTTGGCTAAAGGCGTGAATGTGGAAGAGGCGCGAGAAAAAGCTACAAGCGCAGCTAGTAAAGTGAAATTAGTCTGATAATTTTCTCTAAGCTGTTACGCATTTAAGTTGCATAGTTAATCATCAGCATTGCCAAAAAATTGTAGAGACGCGATTAATCGCGTCTCTGATTAATTGCGTCTCTACTGTTTATCTTGGACAACCCTAACACCAGAATATTGGGTCTAGGTGCGTATCAGCTTAAATCTGCTTTATGGGCTACCTGTATATTCTAGGTTGCCATCAATGTTTTCAATTCCATTCAAAACTAGAGAACTTTCGTTCCATAAACCATCCATTCTGCGGCAAGTGGCAGATAGTACATCTCCATCAATAGAGATATTCGTCGCACTCAACTGAAAACTACTCCGCGCGTAAGGATCAGTTACTTCTAGAATGCCATCAATGTTTTCAATTCCTCTTAAGGATAGTGAGGTTTCGTTCCAAGAACCATCGCGTCTTTGACAAGTCGCTGATATTACATCTCCGTGAATAGAGATGTTTTCGCAAGTGTATTGATAACTGCTACCCATAGCTTATGTGTTTTTTCTAGTTTAAGTCCCGTAGAAGTTGTATGATATTCAACTTACAGAGGTATGTACTGCAAAAGCATTTTCAGAATAAATCGCCTATATTCCTTAATAAATGAGGTTTAATGCGATATAACTAGATGTCATTTGAGACACATTGCTTTTGTTAGTAGTAAATATTACTTCTAACTTTTACAAACTATCGATTTACTTAAGTTTTTTTTAATACTTAGTTTTTTGACGGATAAAAAGTAAAAAATATATCATTTTAATAAAAATAAAAGCAGGATAAACACTTAGTTGATAGCTGTGTTTATCCTGATTACGGTTCGGGTAGGAATTTTGCGTCAAAGACGCGATTCATCGCGTCTCTACAACCCGAATATTTGCTAGAAGTTGACGTTGGTGGGAGAATTACCAGTAGCAACGGGGTTAGGCTGATTGAGGTAATTGTAGACAAGCTGGGAAACTTGGCGAATAAAGTCTCTGCCTCTACTGTCTTTATAGGGACGTTTGACAAAGATAGCTGCTAGGTAATGTTTACCATTTGGCATGGTGATAAATCCTGCATCGCCAATGAGAAAGCCAATATCTCCAGTTTTGTTGGCGATGACTGCGCCTTTACCTAAACCTGCGGGAAGCAGAGTATGCACGGTGGTATGACGCAGAATATCTAAAGCTTGTTCTTTGCTACTAGGAGAAACTAGCTTGTTATTGACTAACAAAGCCAAGACTCTAGCCATGTCTTGAGAACTGGTAGTGTTGGTTCCTCGCAAGTCAGCTAAAAGATGGCGAATTACAGTGTCTTTCAATCCCCAGCTACGGAAACGCTGATTGAGTTTCGCTGCGCCACCCAAACGGTCAATAATCATATTAGTGGCGGTATTGTCACTAATAGTCACCATTTTGGTGATAGTTTCTAAAGCTGTGTACTTCTTCCCAACACGTTCATACTGCATATCTCCCGAACCATTGGTGACTAAGTCGCCGCGCATAGTCAGCTTCTCATCTAGCCTGACTTTACCAGCATCTAAATCTTGAAAAAAGGCAATGAGAATCGGCAGTTTAATTGTACTGGCTGCGGGAAAAACGCGATCGCCTTTAATATCCAAATAATTGCCAGTATCCAAATCGAGGAAAAACATTCCTGTGGTGAGGAAGCTGTAGCGACTCATCAAGGCTTTAATTTGGGGTTCTAAAGCCTTCATTGATGAATTTAAAGGGACTACACCCGCAAACAAATTTCTATTAGTAACTATAGGTTGCTCTGGAGTAATTACTGGTGGAATACTGGGTTGAGTAATAGCGACTCTGGTAATTTGGGGTAACTGTACAGACCAATGATTTGGGGATTTTTCTTGCAGCTGGACTTGGGAGGGATCTATGGTGTAACCAGGCGCTAAGGTAATCAGAATGCGGGTACTATCAGCACCAAACTGTCCAATTTGAATTTGTTGCGTGACTAGGCCTATCTTTTGAGTTACCTGGGGATAATTTAGGGTAACACCTGGTAAATCGATGGCGAGACTGGTAGAAGTCAAAAGTTGGACTCGTGGTTGCACAGTTTCATCTGTAGTGAAGTCAAGATGATTGCGGTTGCTATCAAAATGCCAATTAGCTACTGTCGCCGCTTTCACCGTTGCACCTAACAAACAGGTACTTAAAAAGCTGGCTAATACCCAGCTTGCTTTCACAATATTGTGTTTGTGTGTGAGTCGCATTAATTAAAACTTTCTGTGTGATGAAGATTGAGAAATTAACAATTAGTAATGGTTACAAAAATACAAATCTGACAAATCGTCAGAATTATATACTGCCGCGATAACTTTACAACTAGCGATCGCAATTTCCGGAAAGTTCTAACTCAATCTTTCAAAAATCACAACCCTAAATCTACGGCAATGCGGTGAGCACAAGCAAAACCCGAAAATGCTACTGCATTCAACCCCTGACCAGGAAAGGTACTATCGCCTACACAATACAATCCAGGGATGGCGGTGCGATTAAATGGCATACTCAATAATCCGCGCAACTTCCGCCGAGGAATTGGCCCATAAGTCCCATCTTCTCGTCCCAAAAAGCGGCGATGGGTGCGGGGTGTTCCTACTTCCAAATAATCTATTCCTGCATCTAAACCAGGGAAAATTTGCTCTAAGCGGTCAATAATTCGCCAAGCTGCTGCTTCTTTGCGTTTCTCGTATTCTTGCTCGGTTAAGCCTTGCCAATTCTCTATCCAATCTGGTGTGAAAGCATGAATGATGTGGTATTCTGCTGGTGCTAAATCGGGGTCAAGCAAGGTAGGAATCGAAACAAAAATAGTACCTTGTGGTTTGGTCATATCCTGCCAATCTTCTAGCAAAATATGATGACACTCTGTCCCTGGTGGCAGAACTGACTGCTTAACCCCCATGTGTAAACTGAAAAAGCTGGGTGATTTCTGATATACTTGTTGCCATTTTTTCTCATTACGTGGCATTTCCTCTACAGGTAGTAATTTTTCAAAAGTATCCCAGCGTGTAGCATTAGAAACTATGCGTTTTCCCCGATAGATTTGACCATTTACCAATTCCACACCAACAGCCTTTCCGCGTTCGGTGAGAATTCTTTTCACCCTAGCTTGATACTGAATTTTTCCCCCAGTTTTCTCTAAACCTGTGGCTAATGCTTGAGCAATTTTTCCTACTCCCCCTTTGGGGTAATTAACTCCGCCATAATGTCGATCAGAAAAGACCATTCCTGCATTAATCATGGGTGTCATGTTGGCTGGAACCACCGACCAGCAATAACATTCCATATCGATAAATCTTAATAATTCCGGGTCTTTAATGTAACGGCGTGCGATATCTCCGGCATTTTGCGGCAAATATTTGACTAAACCCAGACAAGCTAAAGGATGTTTCAAAAATGTCCGTAACAAATACCGAGGTTCTTCTAATGACAGCAAATCCATGCTGTTGAGGCAGTTAAATACTTTCCAGCATTCGTCATAAAAACGACGAATCCCCTTTGTTTCGTGAGGAAAATAAGCAGTAAGATTTTGCAAATATTTTTCATAAACACGGTCAACTTTCAAGTCTAAACCGTTGGGTAAGTGGTAATGAATCTGCACTGGATCGGCAATTGTCTCTACGCTGACATTGACAGCATGAAGGGCACGGGTGAGTAAATTTGTAGTACCATTTTGCCCCATCCCAAAAATCATTGAAGCTCCCACATCAAAGTGATAACCTTCACGTTCAAAATAGCCAGCACTACCACCAGGAATGAGATAACTTTCTAATACCAGCACTTTAGCTCGTTTTGCTGCTAGCTGGGTTGCTGTCACCAAGCCACCAATACCAGAACCAATGATAATTACATCAAACAAGGAATTACGGGTCATAAACAATTAAAAATGCACAATTAGTCTTGAAACTTTTTCCAGTCGCTTTCGCACCAACAGAAGTTTGAATTTCAACACCCTATGAGAATGTAAAATTCAAAAATTTTATCTATGCAATTCATCATTACCATTGAATAGTCAGATATTTCACATAATCCCTTGAAAAAATGTAGCAGATATTACTTTTTATAGAAAAGATAATACTTAACTGCTTTGATAAACTGCGATCGCCAATTTAAAAAATATCCCAATGTTGCCAATATAGAAAGCTTTCGCGCCAACAAATATCTTAATTTACGTTCCCAATTTGCGAGGCTTTGATATATTGCGATCGCATCTGTTCTCAGTACACAGCATTTTTCCCTACAGCAGAGTCAATTTATAGAGTAAAACCACAATTTATGGCGAAAACGCAAGCTTGCGCGTTCTTACACACAAAAAAAGAGGGACAAGCCGCTACTGCTGGCTAATCCCGTCTGCCGATCCTTAAAGAGAGGAGAACACTTGATAACAATATAACCTTGGTTGAGAATACCTGTCAACTACTAATGCAATTTATTATCAATAAGCTAGAGTAGGCGATTTTTCTCAATCCCCATTACCCCCAATCCCCAATCCCCAATCCCCAATCCAAAATCCGTCTTGAAAAGTTTGCTCAACGGGGGGAACCCCCGCACGCAACTTTTCGCAAAATCCAAAATTGTATTAGCTGTCAGTCGGAGACGCGACAGAGTATTATGATGTTTCAGTTCTTATATAATAAAGAGTCGCCTTTTCCTGGCTATGACGGTACAACTGCGCGTTTATGTTCCACCCCATCCCCTAATTAAGCACTGGCTAGCGGTAGCGCGTGATGTAGCTACACCTTCGGTACTATTTCGCAGTGCAATGGTAGAGTTGGGAAGATGGTTGACTTATGAAGCAGCACGAGAGTGGTTGCCGACTCTAGAGACAACTGTGCAAAGTCCTTTAGATACAACTGCAGCAACTTTCATCGATCCACAAGTACCTGTGGCAGTAGTGCCGATTTTACGGGCAGGTTTGGGATTATTAGAAGGGGCTCAAACCTTGCTACCCTTAGCTTCGATTTATCATCTTGGCTTAGTGCGAAACGAGGAAACACTACAACCTTCTTGTTATCTCAACAAATTACCAGAAAAGTTTGACCCCCAAACAAGGGTGTTAATTACCGATCCGATGTTGGCAACAGGAGGATCGATGATGGCAGCCTTGTCAGAATTGACACAACGGGGTGTTGACCCAGCCTTTATTAGGATTGTTTGTGTAGTGGCAGCTCCACCAGCTTTGCAAAAACTGAGCGTGGCTTATCCTAGTTTAAATATTTACACTGCGACTATAGACGAGACCGTCAACGAGCAGGGATTTATTGTACCGGGATTAGGAGATGCAGGCGATCGCACCTTTGGGACTTGAGCTAGGATGCAGCTAGGGTAGGAAAATAAATTAACTGGTGTAAAAGTCACAGAGTTTCTTCAAGGCGGTTAAGAATATGAGTCAGCGTGATGGTTTTGTAGGTGGTTTTTTCGCAGGCGCGCTTTTTGGTAGCGTTGTGGGTGGCGTTCTGGGAGCCTTGATTGCTACCCGTCAAGATCCAGAACTATTAGCCGAAGATGAAGCACAACAGACGAATAACTCCGAGGAAGCTAAAAAAATACCTGGGAAACGTCGTCAGATGAGAGCTTCAGAAACAGACGGACTAGAAATGGAATCAGCCAGGCGATCGCTAGAAGACAAAATTGCCCAGCTCAATGCCACAATAGATGACGTACGAAAGCAGCTGGGAAATGTCAATGGCACTGCACCACAAACCATGAGCGATCGCTCTTTCACCAAAGATTCTTGACAACCTCAGGGACTTCCAAGGAATAAATTACTCAATTCCAGCATCGAATATAACTATCAAATTTCTGCTTCCCCTGCTTTCCCTGCTCGCCAAAGCAATTGATTATTTTTTGATTTGGAAGTCCCTTATCATACAATCAGTCTGCCAAACTCTGCTATACAGACGGCATGACACAGACTAAATTAAAATTTATGGTAATACCTTGTTCGCTTAAGAGGAAACTAAACCATCCATGAATCTACTGATTGCTACACTGGCTACTTTCATTCAGATTTACACTGTTTTACTCATTGTTCGGGTTCTCCTGACCTGGTTCCCCAATATTGACTTTTATAGTCAACCTTTTGCGGCCTTAGCCCAGATTACAGACCCCTATCTCAACCTCTTCCGCTCAATCATTCCCCCACTGGGCGGTATGGATTTTTCTCCCATCCTCGCTTTCTTGGTATTGCAATTAGCTGGCGACTGGCTGCTTCCTACTTTGCAGAGTCTATTCAATTATATGTAATCACAATTGTGCAACTGATGGAAAAAAGGGGTGAGTATAACTCACCCCTTTTTTGTTGAAAGGTAAAGTTAAAAAAGCGATCGCAGCAGTATTTTCTCCTAAAACCTTGCTTTTAATCTGGCATGACTAAGAGTTTGACTAAGCTAACATAGTAAAAATGTTTTCTGTCTATTGTCGGTAAAAATGCCAAGTCAAGATTACGGCTGGAAACGGTTTTGGTGTCCTCGGTCAGGTCGTATCGATTTGTCTTGTGGTGGATATTTGTGTGACCCAGACACAGAGTGGGGACACATATATAATCCAGGCCTTGGGATTAAAGGAGAATAAACATAAGTCAGAATTTAGGGATTGTCCATTCAATCACCATCATTCCACCTCAAAGCCTCAACTTTCAAACTCAGATCTCAAAAGTTGCACTTCAGAACACGAAAATCCGACATCGGAACACCAACATCCGAGTAAAAAGCTCAAAAATTCCCCTTCTGAACTCCAAACTTCGCCTTCAGAACAGCAACGTTGAGCCTCTGAACTCCAAACTTCGGCTTCAAAACCTGAAACTTCCCCTTCCGAACTCAAATATTCAACTTCAGATGTCAAAGTAGCGAGCAAAAAGCTGAGAATTTGAGTTACAAGAGATATAGCTTACTGGCATAAGGGTGAGAAAATGAGTAAAACTCAGACCCAATTACCAACAGACACATGGATTCCTGCTTCTTGGCAAGAATATTTACAAACATTCACCGATCTGCTGAACAAGCAGGCAAAAAGTTATTACTATAAAGGACACATGAGGCTGGAGATGGCACCAGTTAGCTTTGATCATGGTCAAAACCATGTGGTAATTATTTTTGCGGTAACTTTATTTGCAGCCCTCAAAGGAATTCCAGCCACAGGTTTAGACACAACCACCTTTCGTAAAACTGGAATTCAGGATTGTCAGCCTGATGTTGCCTATTATGTGAGAGAACGTGCCCAATCTATCCCAACTGGTACAGGAATTGTCAACCTTGATTTGTATCCTTCGCCAGATTTAGTTATTGAGATTGCGAAAACTTCTTTACTGGATGACTTGGGTACAAAGCGAAGTCTCTACGAAGATTTGAATGTATCAGAATATTGGGTAGTAGATGTGCAAAATGCCCAAATTATTGCCTACTGTATAGCAGAGCAGGGTAGTAAACGTATTCAAGTATCACAGGTATTACCAGGATTAGCGATCGCTCTTTTAGAAGAAGCTTTACGCCGTAGCCGGGAAATGAATCAATCTGAGGTTGGAGCTTGGTTATTGAGCCAGTTTCAACAAAATGAGGGTTGAACTTTGGTAGTTTGGAGGGCACCTTGATATCTTTCGTTTAAACCCTAATGATATCTAGTGCCCACCCTACAAGTTAAATACTTCGTCGCCGTCTGCTCCCTATGCTTACCCTATGGGTATATTGAGGCTGTGGACTTCCGCGTGTTCTTAACCAGACAAAATATTATTTCCGCACCTGGCCGCTAAACCCAGCAGCCTTAAACTGCTTCAGCTTTAATGGAGTAGGTTGATTTGCAGGTACAGAGATTCTGAATTCAAAATCGCTCACACCTGGGGGAATTTCGGGAATAGATCCCAAACGCGTACGGTTTTGTAGTACAGAGTCGTTGTTAGCATCATAGATGCGTCCAAAAATATCTGCATCGTAGACGGTTTTATAAGTACCATTCTCGGCTTTGCCAGTGACAATAAAACAGTTAGCTGCTGCAGAACCGCTACTAATAACAGCACCTTCTGCTAATTCTGGCGGACAATCCTGATAAGAAATATCGAATAATTTAATTTGTGTCAGCGCTAACGCCGGGGGAGTCAACACCAATAATAAAGCTCCCAAAAGGCAAGAAATAAATATTACCTTAATTGGTTTTAAGCACACAGTTACTAGGCGTGCAATTAATTCCTTGAACAAAGAGGAGTTTAGCTGACCTAAAGTTAGCAAATGAAACCCAGAAGTGATGCGGCTGTTATTTTTCATATCTAAAAATAGTTGTAACGAAATCTCCGTAACATTGATACCAAAGGCAGAATTTATTGCTTCAGTAGGTTTGGCTATTAGGTAAAACAAAGCACATTAGTACTGATTTTTAGTCCATACCCTTAAGGGTTTAGCATTGCTAAACTCTCATAGTTATAGGGCGACTCTGCACTACTGAATAATTCAAGACTTGGTAACTAAAACTGTTTTTAACCCCAGCTTACCTGAATTTCCTTACCAAAGATATTGGAGAGTTGCATTTCACTTTTGTAATAATTAGGGAAAACAACCCTTAACTTGCTATTAACTTATGACTCCGGATGAGATTAAAGCAGCTTTGCAAGCAGCCTTTAAAAGTTGTGATGCAGCCAGCTGTCCTCTCACTGATACGCAAAAACAGATATTACTGCAAGTGGTAGAGAAAATCCAAGGGAATTCTAAATTTGGGGTGTTAGAGATTGCTAATCCCTTGGATGAGCTGACTTCAGAGGAATTGACTGCATTTTTGCAGTTTGTGAGAACACAAGAAGCAGAAGACAAAATTTGGAAAACAAAATTACTTAACGATTGGTTGCACGAGAACGACTCTGGAGAAGTACAATTTATCCGCGAACGCTACGGCGTACAGTGGCTAAATCGCGTTCAACCATATCATTTTGAAAAATATACTTATTCTGAAGATGCACTAAGGCTGAGAGTAGGCGATCGCATTGAAATTTCCAATGCTTTATGGGAATGGGTACAAGACGATGGCCCTTGTAAGCGAGAATGGTATTCCTGCGTAGTCTTGCAAGTTGATGAAATGAAGAATGGCGATGATTTCGTTAGCAATTGCGTCGTCCGCTTCCATAACGGTGCTGAATATGAAATTCAAGGAATTTACGAGTGGAACCGTTATAATTGGCGCTGGTTAAAGAACTAACAAGACTAAATATTTAAACAATGCTATCATCTTTCAACAGTATTTTGCTGTTGGCTACAACTTGCTATGGTGCGATCGCTTGCTTAATGGACAATCGCCAACCCCCACCAGGTAAACTGATTGATGTGGGTGGTTATAGCTTGCACCTTTACACTGCGGGCGAATCCGGCCCTACAGTGATTGTAGAACACAGTTTAGGCGGATTAGAGGGTTATTTACTGCTACCAGAGATAGCCAAGCATACAAGAGTTTGCATCTACGATCGCGCTGGATATGGTTGGAGTGATCATAGTCCATATCCGCGCACTAGTGCCCAAATGGTTGCAGAATTAGATTATTTACTTACTCAAGCAGATATTCAGCCACCCTATATTTTGGTAGGAAATTCTTTCGGTAGCTACAACGTGCGGCTATATGCACAATACTTTCCCGAAAAAGTTATGGGAATGGTACTTACCGATGGACTTCACGAAACGGCGATGCTGAAAATGCCTATACATTTACAGATTTTGAAACTGTTTTTTTTATCGGGTTTTGTGATGTCCTTTATTGGTTCCATTCTGGGTATTGTACGCTTACTCAAAGACTTGGGGGTATTTGAGTTAATCAAACGCGAGTTAATTAAATTTCCTAAATTGATTTTAAAACCAGTCAAGCGTTCTTTCTGCCGTCCCAAACACTGGATAACTATGAGTCGGGAAATATTAAATTTAGATATTAGTAGCCGCCAGGTTGAACTAGCTAATTACTTTGATGCTTTACCTATAGTGAGTATTAAAGCCAAGACTTTCTTCCATCCTTCTTTTTGGGTTATGTTTTTACCTATAAAGGCTGCTAATAAATTAAGAGAGCAGATGCATAGCGAAATCCTTAATCTATCTACAAAATGCGTACAAATTCAGGCTGATAAAAGTGGTCATTTTGTTTGGATAGACCAACCTGAAATCATTGTGGGTGCGATTTTGGAGATTTTGAACACTGGCGATCGCAATTAGTAGGATGCGCTAGCAGCGAGAGTACGGCATCAACAGCAAAGCTTTTCGTGCATTACGGCTGACTAAAATTTTTTCAATAACTTCAGCAAAAGATGTAAACTTCCAACCCCACGCCAATCTGGCTTTCTTAATTTTTAATTTTTAATTTTTAATTTTGAATTTTGAATTATTATTATTAACTCTCTACTGGCTCTTGGTCAAATTGTTGCATCAATTGTAGGAGAGCGTCTTTATCCGTTGGTTGTCCTTCCTTAAGCAGTTTGGCTAAACCCTCAAAATACTTTTCGCGTTCCCCTGCGGGACAAAACATAATTAATAACTTTGCAGGTCTGTTTCCTCGATTGCTAAATGTATGAGGAGTTCTTGGAGGAACTAATACAAAAGCTCCTGGTAGACCCTGTATTGTTTGATCGCCAACTATAATTTCCACTTCTCCTTCTAGAACATAAAACATTTCTTCCATCTGGCGATGAATATGCAGTATGGGTGCGGTTCCTCCTGGTTGTATCAAGTTTTCAAACAATCCCAAGTGACCGTTAGTATCAGTCCCAACAACTTTGAATGTGACTTCGCTGTCACCTATTATTAGATGATTGCCTTCCCCTGGCGCTAATATAATTTCTTTAATTGGTAAACTCATCAAAACTCCTGTGGTGTGAGATTTCTATTTTTACAATTCTAATAAAGGGAGAATTATATATCTTCAACCCTTTAGATAGTCAAGCATCTATCTAGAGACTAATTTTTTCACTAATTAACAACAATCTGGTTATTGATACTGACAAAATTTTATTAATATTGGTAAAAATAAATTTAATGCATAGATTAAAACTGATGCTGGCGCAGAGCAGCATTGATAATCTCAAAGCAAAAGCCAAAATGATAGCAGCTACCTGAATCAATCGGTAGGAGGATGAAGCTAAGACTGGAAATTTTTAACTTTAAAAAAGGAGAACTGAAGCAGCAAATTATTATTAATAATGAAATAGAAGCACAATCTTAGGCTGCTGGCGACCAGTTTGCCGCAGAAATTACCTACTTTTCTGATTGCATTCAGACCAGTAGTGGACTGACAAGACTAAAATATGGCAATATAATTTTCTTGTGGGGTGGACATCTTGTCCGCCCAGGACGGGCAAGATGCCCATCCCACAAGAGTTTGAGCAATGCACTATTTTAGTCTAGACACGCTAGTAGTGGTGTGTCTAAACTAAAATAGTGGGTTAGATTAGAAAAAATTACCCGCAGATGAAAGCGGATACAACTAATTTCTATTGCAACATTTAAGGCTCGCTACGCTAGGATTCTGGGTTTTGGTGCGGCGCTTGGCGACAACACACCCTACGTAAACTTATATATAAATATGGCGGGCAATTTGCCCGCCACACCATAGTTTGAGAAAATTTATTACGCGATAGTCAAATCAACTTTGACGATGACATCGTTGTAATCCATATCGCCGCCATTTGCTAAATCTTCAAAGCCAAAGGTGTTATTTCCTAATAGACGAATATGGTCAACTTTATCAGAGTTAGCACCCAAGAATGGGAAGTAAATTGCTGGATCGTTATTGGCATCATTATCTAAAAATGCGTCAATTTTGCCATCAACAATAATAAATGGTACAAAGACAGAACCACCTTGAAAACTGCCACTAAAAGTAGCTGTACCTTGGTTATCAACTGTTAAGTCAATGCCTCCAACTCTGCCACCAATAGCAGCTTGAGTATAACCAGCTTGTCCGGGTAGTAAATCTGCTTTACCGTCGCCATTGGTATCAATGCCACCTTTTTCATCAACCGCTTTAAAGAAACCAATATAGTTGTTAAATTTAGCTTCTCGATGCAGCTCAAAGCTAGCTTTGACTTGTTGGGTGACACTGCGTAAATCAATACATTCGCCTTGAGACTGGCTTTGCTGACTTGTACCTAAAGATAGGGATTCATTTGTTGTTTGAATCTGGACAATCAAATCTTGGAAACTAGTAGTGCTACTACCAGAACCATCTTGCCAAGCAAGAGAAAAACTATTAGAGCCTAAGTCTGTAATTTTTTGGCTTGTACTACCAGAAAATAGTATATCTGCAATCGAATTCTTACCATTTTTCACACCATCAATGGTGCCGTTTTTTACTAAATAGAATCTGATATTCTCACCAGAACTAAATTCTAATAAGCTCTTGATGTTGTTGATATTAAAACCATTGGGACGATTGGCGATCGCAGAGAAAATTACTTTAGCACGCGCTAAAGCAGCTTCAGCATAACCTGCTGCACCTGGCGCAATTCCGTTAATTTTCCCTTGAGTATCATCAACAACAAATACTCCAAGTTCGTTGACATATTTAGAACTGTAGCCTGTGAGATTGACTTTCAATCTGGCTTTCTCACCCTCGCCTCTGATGGTAAAGACATCACCATCAGTCGTACACTCTAAAGATTTTTTATCGTCATCGATAATGGTTCCTTGCGCTGTACCTTGAGTAGAACTAACGATGGCTTGATTGGTGGGATTGCTTAAAGTTACGTTGAAAGTTTCATCTTTTTCTACCAAGGAGTCCTGTATTGTCTCAACTGTAAAGGTTTTTTGGGTTTCTCCTGCTTTAAAGGTGAGGGTTTCCGTCTTTGCTTTAAAGTCTGTGTCACTGGCTGTATCCCCTGTTTTTTTCGATGTAGATACAGTAACGCTTTGCTCAAGTTGTGTACCTGCAAAGCGAGTCACAGTGAAAGCGATCGCATTTCCTTCTCCAGCTGAAGCATTAGTAATAGAGAAAATCGCCACGGATAAATCAAAGTCGCTTGCAGTCAGAGTATTGGCTTGGACATTTCTTAAAATGCCCAAATCTTTTAATGCACCATTGATCGTAGCTTTAATTACTGTATCTGGCCCTGGTTGCCCATTTACTAAAATCTGCTCTATTTTTAAGTCTTGAAAACTCTTAACTTCGTCGATGGCGGTAATCTGGATTTTATCTTCACCCTTGGTAAAGTCGAAGACTTCTACAGGAACATCGGGAACACCTTGACTAGTCAGGTAAAAGATATCATTGCCCGCACCGCCTGTAAATTGGCTACCTTTTTTGCCAGCATAGAGGGAATCATTACCATCGCCACCTTCTAGGGTGTTATTACCGGAAACACTGGATGCATATAATCTGTCATTACCAGCGCCTCCTCGGAGAAGGTTAAAACTGCCCTCAATAATCCGCAGCGTATCGTCTCCAAGGGCACCCTCCAGTGTATTATTGTTGCCCTCCACGATAGTCAGCTCATCGTTGTCATCTCCCCCATCAAGGCTATTTAAGCCTCCAATCTCAACAGCATATAAGCTGTCTTCGCCAGCACCACCTTTGAGAGTGTCTTTAGTGTTTCCATAAAGTTCATCGTTACCAGGCCCACCATCAAGGGTATTACCCCCTTGTCCATCCGCAGCATCTAATGTGTCATTTCCTTCAAGGCCAAATACTTGGTCATTAATATTGCCAAATAATTTATCTGGATTGGCAGTACCGTTAATAATCATGATTATATTTTTACTTAGGTGTATTTTGGGAAAGCAGGTTTATTTTATCACCTCTAGTTAGCTAATGTTGACCATTACATAGGCGCTACAATTCGCCTAAAAACGATACATTGGCATACTTAGAAATTCCATTATAGATCCTGTGAGAATTTGATAATTTAGGCTGGATATTGTGCAATTTTGCAGGTAAAGCTGTTGCTAGATAGGATTTATGAGGGGTGACTCAGTAATGTGTTGTATTCATAAAATTTAATTATTCATCGATCCAAAAGCTGAGAAACTGATACCCTCGCTTCTGGGTGATATTATTACAACTTAATTAATTTTTTTTGTAACAAATTTTAAGCTGTCAATGTAAAGTTATTTGCTGCCAGGGGGTTGAATGTCACTTGGGGGAATGAAGATAACTCAGTATTTTCTACTTTGTATAAAGTATCAATAGCCAACGGTAAAAGCGACATAACATTTAATACTTCTATCTAAATGCTTTTATAGTCAAATAGCAATATTAATGATATAGGCACTCCTCACAACGTCAACATCAGCCTTACCCGACGTTGATTGAGATGTTTACCGTTGCAGGCGATCGCAAAACCATCCCCAGTTATCAAAGGAGAAAACAGCAAATCACTGCAAGAGGTAATTCGGGTATCTAATCTTTCAGCAAGGTTATCAAAAAGTTAAGCCAAGAAAATTCCAGTTTTGACAAACCGATAATCTCAAAAGATATTCAATCTACAGAATAAACCTGTTACATTATCTAAAAAATTAGCGCCAGTTAATTATTCTTTAACCTCTCATCTCTATCCAGCAATTATTGATAGACATTTGTTCAATTTTTTTATATTAAGATAAGGTTAATAAAACATGAAAATGCGAGGGAGTAGTATTCCCTCGCCAGGAAAAAAGAAGTACAGCTTAGATAAATTCTAACTAATTTTTTATCTTGATTTGCAGATGCAAATTAAACCACACTAGCAGCGAACACAAAGTTACTTGCTGTGAGAGTATTTGCTGTAGTTCCTAGTAAAGAAACTAATTCTGTGCTTCCTAGTTTCACCAAAGTATCACTACCTTGTTGTAACAGCGTCAAGTCACTGAACTTACTAGCTTGTGTAATACCACCTAATCCAATGACATCAATTCCTGGGGTAAAGTCAGTAACAATGTTTTTGCTAGTAGGTAGACTACCATTAGCAATCCAGAATTGATCGATACCAGCGCCACCAGTCAACCGGTTACCACCGCCAGCACCAGCAAATAACACATCATCGCCATCACCACCAACTATGGTGTCATTGCTATTGGAAAAGAGTTTGTCATCGCCGGAACCACCATAGAGGCGGTTATTTTTACCGTTACTGGTGATGGTGTCGTTACCAGAACCACCAAACAGCAATTGACCAGAACCTTCCACAACTTTGAGGGTATCAGCACCAGCAGCACCAAATAGTTTATTGCTACCGTTCGCTTCCACTATTGTGAGTTCGTCGTTACCAGCACCACCATCAGCGTTGGTGTTGCTAGCAGGGCCAGTCACACCCACAAAGACTTGATCGTTACCATCGCCTGTTGATACAGAAGAATCACTACCTGCGAATACAATATCATCACCATTCCCAGTAATGATTGTGTTGTTTTTGGTGGAATCTACCGTATCTGCGCCATCACCTGTAAATAAAATTTGTCCTGGTTTAGCAGTGATATTATCGCTGTTGCTAGAACCAAATTGAATATCTGGTGGTAGTCCCTGGAGTCCCACAGTGCGATCGCTAAATCCTGCGGCTGTAAAGTACTGAGTATTACCTACAGTTTGATAATTGAGGATTGTTGTTTGACCGTTAGCAGCAGCGTCAGAAATTAAAGTTCCTTTAGTAGAGACAACTGTTTCAGGCCCGCCTACCAATGCTTCAGTAATTACGCGTCCTTTCAAATCTCCACTGCTAGGAATATTCAACCCCAAAATTTTTGCTAGTGTGGGTGCAACATCAGCATTACTCACAGGCGTAGAGTCTACATAACCAGCTTTGAAGTCAGGGCCGATCGCTTCCATATTATTGAAAGTATCACCACGACCAAAACTGCCATGCATCCCTTGTCCTTGCTGTAAAGTTGTATCTGCAATCTCCACTTGCGCTTGCGGATTATTGGGATTATTCGGATCTGTACTGAAGGTTTTGAAATTGATGACGATCGCAGGAGTCGGCGTTTTCGCATCTCCTTTTAAGCCAATAGTACTTAATGGTAATGCACCAGGAATATTTCCCAAAGCATCATCTACAAAAATCCCGCTAATGTAGTCTTTTTGGGAGAGTAAATCAACTATCTGCTTGGCTGTTGCTACATCACCATTCGGGAGATAGATCAAGTCTGACCCACCATTAGCAGCTACAACTAACTTTGTGTTTGGATCAATCTTGCCATTTGTCACCTTACCACTTCCACCAATCACACCATTCCCAGATGTAGGATGTTGACCTTTTGTGGCATCAATAGCAGCATACTGCACATTATTGATGTCTAGAGGCGTGATTGTATTTTTATCCGGATCATATAAAGGTAGTCCTAGGTCATGGGCTAAATCAATCGCTACAAAACCAACAGGTAGAAATCCGGGATTAACATCAGAGTAAGTGAGAGTAGCAGCATAGCTATTGGTTTTTGTACCTTCGTTATCAATTAGCTGTCTGCTGATAGTAGAAAAACCGTGGTCGGAAGTAATAAAGACATCTGTAGTCTGATCCAAACCCGTACTCTTGAGGTAATCCAGCAGTTGCTTTAAGTTAGCATCAGCATTCTTGACTCCCGCTTTAGCAGTTGGGCCATTGATACCTGGAGTTAAGCTATTTAAGCTATCACCCTCATTATGTTGAGTACCATCAGGGTCTCTTGACCAGTAAACTAAGGCAAATGGTTTACCATCTTGCTGGAATTTGGGTAGAACGGCTTTAGTAGTAGCATCAATGAAGAACTGTTGTTGAGTGACATTCGCAACCGTAGTTCCAGGAGTGGTGTAATTACCAGAACTACCATTAGCACCTCTACCAGGCGTTGTAGTTGGTAAACCAGCCGCAGTCAACCGCGCAGCTATATCTGGATTGAGGGGGACAGCTTGAGGTGAACCTGTGGTGGTACTAGCTGCTGCACCAGTGCGATCGTCAATAATTACTGTTTGCGGAATGGGAATATTTCCCTTCGTCCCACCTTCACGGTTAACTTGGGTAACATCTTGGATCGCAACAGGCCCCAACTTCCCAATGGCGGCGGTATTAAAGCCTTGCGCCCTTGCGTATGCTAACAGCGACTCTTCATCAAGGAAGTTGTTACCAGGAAACTTTTCGTCTATATCCCCCAGAACTGCGTTATTTTCAATAAATGGAGTCACGCTACCATTAGCGTTCTCCGCAGGAAAGCCCGTGTAAACAGTGTTGCTGAAATCGCCTGTATCACCGAGGTAATGTCCAGTTGCGATCGCAGAAGCATTCGGAGTTGTAAATGTAGGGAATAGGGAATGACTGTTAGTAAAATTAACTCCCTGCTGACGGATGCTATATAAAGTTGGTGTATCAGTAGGGTTTACAGAACCATTTCGTAAACCATCAGCAACAAAAATGATGACATTTCTACCGTTGCTGTTTGTATCAGCCATGCCTAATACTCCTTAAGTATTTGTTTTTGCAATTCATCAGGAGATTGGGTAGCTAACTATAGTCCTAGTGAGGTGTCATAGTAAATTTAATTGCTAACATCAGCTAGCAATATTTTGTGTGTATTTTTCCATCAAATTAGGGTAATAGCCAGATATAAATGCAGATTTTTGACTTTTATATCCCTGTTTGTTCAGAATTTTAGTAACACAACTTGATAGGACTAAGTTATTAATTACTCCTAACTCCCGATGTCAAATTTCAACTTTTTGACTAGATAGCCAGACTTAAGTAGTAATTGGCGACAAAATGCTTTCAATCCACATTCAAGGCTTTTCCAGAAATCATCCATTTGGTGAATGAAGCTGCACAGCACATATTCCCGGACATGGTAAAATGCACATCCTTTAATAAATTTGGAATATGATTTTTCTGGAATCTCCTAAATTAATGTGTACAAATAATATGGTGTAATTTTGGTTACTAAATACCAAAAATAATAGCTCAAAGTTTAAGAAAGGTTATCAACAAGTTAACGTTAACAATTTCTTGAAGTTTTTTGAAGACGAGATTAATAAAATAGAAAATGGCGAGGAAGTAGTATTCCCTCGCCTGAAAAAGAATTACATCTGAGATAACTGCTAATTAATTTTTTCTCCTAATTTGCATTTGCAAATTAAACCACACTAGCAGCAAAAGCAAAGTTACTGGCGGTGAGAGTAGTAGATGTAATTCCCAGTAGTGAAACTAGCTCTGAACTGCCTACTTTCACCAAAGTATCACTACCTTGCTGTAATAGGGTTAAGTCGCTGAACTTACTGGCTTGTGTAATACCACCCAATCCAATCACATCAACTCCTGGGGTAAAGTCAGTAGCAATATTTTTGCTAGTAGGGAGACTACCATTAGCAATCCAGAATTGATCAGCACCAGCGCCACCAGTCAAGCGGTTACCACCACCAGCACCAGCAAATAACACATCATCACCATCGCCACCAACTATGGTGTCATTGCTATTAGAGAAAAGTTTGTCATCGCCGGAACCACCATAGAGGCGGTTATTTTTACCGTTACTGGTGATGGTGTCGTTACCAGAACCACCAAACAGCAATTGACTAGAACCTTCCACCACTTTGAGGGTATCAGCACCAGCAGCACCAAACAGGTTATTAGTACCCTTGGCTTCTACTACTGTAATTTCATCGTTACCTGCACCGCCATTAGCATTAGTATTGCTAGCAGGGCCAGTGACACCGACAAAAACCTGGTCGTCACCATCTCCAGTAGAGATAGAAGCGTCGCTACCAGTAAAGACAATGTCATCACCATTTCCAGTAAAGATTTTATTATCTTTGTTGGCAGTGACAATATCCGCGCCATCACCTGTGAATAAGGTTTGATTCGGTTGGGTGGTAATCTCATCGCTGTTGCTAGAACCAAACTTGATTTCTTCAGCTTTTGGCTGACCTACACCAGGAGCCAAATTCAGCGGCTTATCCAACTTCAGCAGTAGAATTTCGTTATTGTCAATGATGGGATTTTTGGGATCGTTCCCAGGACGACCTGTAGAGAAGGGATAGTTGTTGTCGTTAGCTACCAAAATGGTATTTTTGTCAATCACTAAGACATCTTCAATAGTTTGGAATGGGAAGTCAAAGGTTTTTTTACCATCTCCATTCAGGTCGTTGGGGTCTTGGATATTTAACAGGTCTGCAACTTCTACTTTTTCGACATAGCCATTAGCATCAGTTTTAGACAAGTCTACTTTATAGATCCGCTTGAACTTAGCTGAGGCTCCTTGATTATTATCCCGTTCAATGACTAGGTATTCATTGTCATTAATAACTGCGAAATCCCCGATCGCATTTGCCGGATTATTTAATTTGTAGTAGAGTTCTTTACCTGTGTACTTACGGCTAGCAATGTCAAATTCGTTAATCCGCAAAGCGCCAGTTGGATCGCCCTGAACTGTTCCTTCTAACAGCATATAGAGCTTTGTTTGGCTAGCGTTGATTGTACCGCCTTCAAAGCCTTTAGAGCCGCCTAAGTTGGCAAAAGCTTTACCAGAAAGTACATCGGGGTTTTGGGGAGAACGAACTAAATTATTCTGTGGGTCGCTGAGTTTGTCTCTAACCTTATCCCCTGTGATTGGGAAGTCGGTAAAGAAGGCATCTACACCTAGTTGAATGAACTGTTGAAACTCTAGTTCCGGATTACCTTTGTAATCTGCTGCTAGATACTGACTTTCATTGCGGAAGGTGTAAGGGTGAACTTGTAACCCCGCTTTATGAGCGTCTTGTACTAAGGTTGTAGGTGGTAAAGTTGTTTTGTCAGCATCATTAACTACGCCATCTTTGTTGACATCATCAGCTTTGCCATCACCATTAGCATCAGTACCTTTGACGCTGACAATCATGCGTTTCCAGGGGCCAATACCATCAGCATATTTAGCTATTTCCGCCAAGCCTTCGGGGGTTCGCAAATCGCCGTATGTGCGTTTGTCGCCACTGACTTTCAAGTCATAAGGCTGACTTTCAATCAATTTACCGTTGATATCAATGTCACTAGCATCAAGTAGCTGTACAAGTGGGATATCTACCCCAGCTTTAGGCATGATGACATCATGCAGTTCTTTGAGGTTGCCAACTTCAAAAGACTGAATGAAAATGCGGTTAGGATCAGTAAAGTTATTTGCCTTCAAAGTATCGATGAGTATCTGACCAAAATTCCGGTTAATTTTGGTATCAGTCCCTACATAGGTAGCTTCTTTGGCAGTGTAAGTTGGATGTTTGGTTTCTGGATAAATGCCAATCTTTTTACCAGTTTTAGCTTCCACATCCTTAACAAGGTCAATGATTTCCTTTAAGGTAGGAATCTCAAATTGACCGTTGTAGGATTGATCGCGGAAAGATAGACGCTCAATTGCTTTTAATTCTTTGATTTCCGCTAAGGTGAAATCTTCAGCAAACCAACCTGTAATTTTGGTTCCATCCAGGGTGACTGTTTTCTTGCGATCGCTAAATTTGGCAATCTCAGCTACATTGGTGGTGGTATTGCTGGTATTTAAGGTGCCATCAGCATTCAAAATTGCTAAAGCAGGTTCATGACGAGCAATTAACACACCATCTTTAGTCACTACTAAGTCAGGCTCAATAAAATCAGCGCCTTGCTCAATAGCTAGTTTATATGACTCCAGGGTATGCTCTGGACGGAAACCGCTTGCACCTCTATGGCCTAGAACTTTCGGTGCTTTACCATCTAGAGTTTTGAATTCGTCAGGTGTCGCAATGGGAGCTTCTAACAACTTACCAGTGCTATCAAAATGTAGCAGGTAGGGGCCAAACTCATCTCCAATCCAGAAGCTACCATCTTGATCAACAATCAATGACTCAACATCAAAGTCTGCACCAGTTAGCAATCTTTCTGTAGTTCCTTCATTAGTAATTTTGAAAGGAACCTTTTTATCTGGGTCGGAAAGTTGGATGAAGTCTAAAACCTTGACGCTACCATCGCCATTTTCGGCTCCCTTAAAATTCGGGTCTAGACGTTGGATACGTAGCAGAAAATCTGCACTGTTATCTTTTGCACCGTAACCATTATCTGAAAGGAAGTAAAAAGAGTTATTGTTAGCGAATTGTACGCCACTCAAACCTTGTACTGGCTGTCCAGAGAAAGGCCCGGTTCTCCCATTGGCAGAAATTCCCTTACCAGAAGCCGGGCCTTCAGCAAAGGTATCAGCAGGGAGAGAAGCAAACCCAACTAACTCAACTTTGGGAACAGCATTAGGAGCAATTAAGAAAGCTAGCTGACCGCCTTCTACCAGGTTATCTTCACGCTCAATCTTGCCATTTTTATTGGTATCGACACCAGGAACATTAATAATTGCACCATCCCGAAGGCTGTGCGCTTGCACATCAAAAAGTAGTAGTTCACCGGGATCGTAGTCAAACAGTGCAGAAACATCAAGGATACCAGAAGATTCCCAGTTACCCAGATCTGTGGGGCTAGAGTCGGTTTGACCGGAGGGTACAGCAGTACGATCAATTTGTGCGACGCGAGTTGCAGTTGCGGCTGGGTTAGTAGCTGCGGGGTCGATACGCCAGATGGAGGCTTCTTGTTTTGAAGTTGCACCAAATAAGTCTGCACCAATGGCGCGGTCTTCTTGAATATAGATTTTGCCATTATCAGCCCAATCTAGGTTGTCGGGGCTACGCAAACCGAAATCTTTGTTACCTGCATCATTTCCGTCATAGAGGATGTCGATTTTAGCTGTGATTTGGTTGCTACCAAAATCAACATCAATTTTGTAGGTTGTACCCCAAGTATCAGCATCATTAAATAAACCAGTACGACCAGTAGAAGCCAATACAGCTTGAGTACCATCAGCCGGGTTAGTGGACACATCTTCTGGACGAGAGAATAAGAAAGCTTTGACTTCCTTAGCCAGTGCATCTTGTTGTGCTTGGGTAGCAAAACCTTGAGCATCATAACCCAGTTCATTCTGGATGCTGGTATCTGCATCTGCACCATCTTTGGCGGTATTTGCTAAGTCGGGGCGGTAGTAGTCAATCTCCACAAACTTACCAGCGCGACTTTTTCCGCTACCTTGAAAGTCTCTTGCATCTGCTTCAATGGGGTCAGAAGCATCTGCGGGATCATCAGCTACCCAAACGTAAAGCTTACCTTGAGCTAGTCCATTGCGATCCAAGAAACTACCGTCACCCTTAGCATTCTTATCGCCAACATACAGAATTAAGGGAGCCGGGCCGCGATCGTCACCAACTAATAAAGCTACCTTATCAGTGCGGCCTGTGTTCAGCTCGGTGACATTTTCCCAAGCCGCCCGACCCATCCAAGGTACAGCCCAGAGTTTATTAGTAGCAGTATCTAGGGCAAACTGGGTACCACCATCAGTTTCTTCGCCAGTAAAATAAATGCGATCGCTAAATCCCAAACCAGCGCCAAACTGATTCGCTTCTACCAATTGTGCGGAACAAAAGCGGTTAAGACCTGCAAATTCTAAGTCAGCAGCCTTCTCTACAACTTTCCCTGCACGGTTGTAAATTGTGTCAAAAGCTAAACCAGAATCCACTATTTGCAGAGTGCGCTTATCAATATCAAAATAGCTAATGCGTGCGCCCGGTAAAGAAGCGCCACTTTTGAGGGTATAAGCATAGCCCACATTGTTAGCTACTTCGTGGTTAACCAGTACTCGAACGGTGCTGTCATTGAGTTTATAAGCACCTGCACCATCGAGAATTCCTGGTGGAGTATAACCATCTATGGTTTCACCAACAGTAAAGATGGGGTTAACAGTATAACCACCCAAACCCTTCACTTGAGCGGGTTGAGTTGTATCGAATGGTGTATTAGCCATGAAAAACCTCAATTTATGATTGCAAGATTTACCGATTAAATAAGTAATATCTAGAAAAGGTTGATGCACCCTTTCTCCTATCTGGAAAATCGTTTATTTACAGCATTTTTCATGTATTTAAACCACACGCTAATATCTGTATTTCTTTGTTCCTCTGCGCCTACTCTGTCGCCATAATTGAGATATCACTAAACTAATTACGTGCAAAAATTTGTGCTGATATAGGCAATGCATCTATCACAAAAGCATTGACTATCATGAATATTGATGACTGCCCTATCGCTAATCATATTGTCTGTGCAAGATTAAGAGAAATATAAGTTAGATAAAACAAATAGTTAAAATATACCCGACTCAACTAGTCTGAACAATATATTCACTGACTGGTTAAGAAAACAATAAGGATAATAAAATAAAAAATTAAGCTAAGACAAAAGCCGTAATAACTTTCTTCTGGCAAGGATTTAGTTACAGAAGAATTTGCTTCAGCACCTAAATATTACAGTTCAGTATCTAAACCTGTTTAATTAAACTTCGGCATTGCTGAATTTATAGATAATTATTGTGTTATGCATCTTACCTGCCTTATAAATATAAATCGCTGGTAAGATGCTTATCCTACAAAACTATTAAAATCATGCCCCATTTATGCACCTATCTTTAATTACGTCTAATCTTAAATATAGTAATCAAGACAAGGGCAATTACCAAAGCTAAAGCCACATTTCTAAGTAGAGGATTATTCCAGTGCTTGATGGCGATCGCTAAGATTGCCCATACCGTGACTCCAGTATAAGCAATGTCTTGGCGTTGCATAACAATAACTACAGCAATTGCAGTTGCTATGAACAGCAAAATCGCAGTCCACATTTCCCCAGAAATACCCCAACCATTCCAACCTTGAAAATATAAAGCACAGGCAACATTAACAATAGTTGCGACACTAATCCAACTGAGATAAATGCTAATAGGTTTGTATATAAACCACTTTTTTTGTCTAGATGCAAGTTGGTTACCAATATTTAATCGCAGATATATCACAATTAGAGGTAGCAAAATCAACAACATTGCTACAACAGAAAAGACAAACAGCCTAGACAGAAATAGGTATACCCAAATACTTTGAGCAATAGAGGCAATTACTAAGAAATATCCTGTATTGCGTAAATCAGAATCATATTTCTGGCTGGGTAGAAATTGGTAAATGCCAAAAGCAAATAAACCAAGGTAAATCAATCCCCAAATAGCGAATGCATAGTTAGCAGGGATAATCAAGACATTTTTGAACAAATTATTGGAAATTTGCCCAATACTCAGCCCATTTAGCGGAAAAATATTTGATAATATATTCACTACAAAAGCGCCAATAATTGCCACTAGGGTGACAATCTGGCGGAGAAAATCGCGTTTATTGTCTTGAGTTGACTGCTGCATAAGATGGTGGGATAACTGGAAATCTGCTGTGTTTTTAGCTTACACAACTTCCTACTTGCGTTCCCAATCAAAATATACGTCTTGCAGAAGTTGGAAAAAGGTGTACCCCTGCGCTTAAGCAAGCTACGCGTAGCGTCTCCACAGGAGACGAGTCAAAGGGGAAAGGTTTTGTATTTTTTCCTTTGGCTTTAACCACCTCTCACCTCTTAATCCTGCTGTTTCCGCTGTTGCTCAATCCAGTGTAAAACTCTATTCCAAGCCCACCAAGGGTCTGAATCTTGGGCTTGAAGCTGACCTTTGGCACTATTCAAGTAGCCAATATGTCCCCCATAGCGTGTGAGCATCAAATCTATCATTGAATTGTTAGCACAAGCCGCTTCTAAATCAGGAATAATTTTTGGGTCAAAAAATGGGTCATCAGCGGCATAGATAATCAATGTGGGTTTTGAGAGATGTGGTAGAAACTGCAAAGGACTGCTGGCTTGGTAATAAGCTTCTACAGAAGAAAAACCTAATTTTTCAATTACCAGTTCCTGATCAAAATTCCAGATACTCTTTGCCCGTTTAATCGCCATTGGATCGAGACTACCAGGATGAGCATCATGTATCTGCCATGCCAGTTGTTCTAATTTTCGGGCTATATTAGCCTCTAAATACCTACCAAAGGGATATTGAACTAAATAAGCTAGCGATCGCGCAGAATCCAAATTTGGGCAAATAACTGCACTACCGCCAATATCACTGGCTGTGATTCCTAAATCCTCATCGCTACTATTTAGCTCCATAGCAGCTTTTAAACCCCACAGCGCCAATTGTCCCCCTAAGGAAAACCCCACAAACCAAAATTTCTTGGGACATCCCATTGCAGCAGATGCGGCGGCTAGACGGACAAAATCTTCTCCCTCATACAACCCATCGGACATTAAAGTTGGTGACAAATCAGCTGTCTTGCCATGAGCACGCCAATCAAATAACACCACAGCATACCCTTCAGCGTAAGCTTTACTTCCTAAAATTCTTAAAAACCATTGCGTACCTAATTCTCCTGTAATACCATAAGTGCCAATAATCGTACTATGAGCATCTTTTGGTATCGCTACCCAACAAAAAATTGGTACACCTTGCCCACCAGTCAAAACTGTTTTATGATATTGCGGCTCGGGATTTTTAATTGTACTTTCCCAATAACGACTTCCCCACAAAGCTGTGTATACAGTCATTGCTATACCATTTTGTAGGAACCAAGGCGGATTGTAGGGAGCGTAACACATCATATAGAGTATTTCGTGTACATTGAGGGAGATTTCTTCAGCTTGTTTATTTTAAGATTTATGTTATATTTCAAATCTTTTTTATAATCAATACAGAAATCTTTGTATCTACCAAAGGTTCTTATTTATCCTTAATAAGTAGTAATAATTTTTTAAGAATGCCGAGGATTCTTGTCATAGACGATGACCCAGCAATTTCAGAACTCGTTGCCGTCAACTTGGAAATGGCTGGCTACGATGTTAGTCAAGCGGAAGACGGAATAAAAGGTCAAGCGCTAGCTCTCCAGCTACAACCAGACTTGATCATGCTCGATTTGATGTTGCCCAGGGTAGATGGATTTACTGTTTGCCAACGGCTGCGTCGGGACGAGCGCACCGCTGAAATTCCCGTGTTAATGTTGACGGCTTTAAGCCAAACACAAGATAAGGTAGAAGGCTTCAATGCTGGAGCTGATGACTACCTTACCAAGCCCTTTGAAGTGGAAGAAATGCTGGCACGAGTGCGAGCGCTTTTGCGGCGCACCGATCGTATTCCTCAAGCAGCAAAGCACAGCGAAATTCTGAATTATGGCCCGCTTACCCTCGTTCCCGAAAGATTCGAGGCCATCTGGTTTCATGAGACAGTCAAACTGACTCACTTGGAATTTGAGTTACTTCATTGCTTGCTCCAACGCCACGGACAGACAGTTTCTCCTAGCGAAATCCTGCGGGAAGTTTGGGGTTACGATCCAGACGATGACATTGAGACAATTCGAGTTCATATTCGTCACTTAAGAACCAAACTCGAACCAGATCCCCGTCATCCCCGCTATATCAAGACAGTATACGGAGCAGGATATTGTCTTGAATTACCTAGCGTACCTTCATCCGCTGAAGGAGCTTCAACATCAGTGGTTGAATAACCTACCCACACCTACCCACCGGGTCAGGTGTGGATTTTTTATTGCCCTCAACATTATTAATTTTGGTACTCCTATAATTCACAGGAATACCAAAAATTTTCCTTTACATCTCCTATTTCCACTAATAATCGTACCGTCTGGTGTAACAATCAGCGGTTTTATCAGACTATATTATTTAATGAGTTCAGCTAATTCTCTGACATTTTCATCTCTGTAAATACTCTTATTTTTTAGATCTAGCTAGAGTTCAAAAATTTTTCTTTTTTCAGCATATTTTCTGCCATTCATGAAAATACAAGCAGTGCTAGAGCGTTTGCTAGTCTGCTGAGGTAGAAATTCATCTGTTGGTAAATTACTTAAGGATTCATGTAAAAATAAGTTGAACCATTAAGCAGGAATTCTGGGCTTAATTACATAGTTCCATTCACCACGAAAAGAGTTGCGCTCAATAGCAATAGCATGAAAATCTTGGTCTGTAACTTTGATTCCTGTTTCGTAACGATTTTCATTTAAGCTAGCTTATACTTCTAATCCTTGTTGGGTGGTAGTATTGCGAATTAAATTAATCACGACTTGCAAACTAGTTAAAGGTCTACCACGCCAATTTTGAGTAATGTGGCAAAACAAGCGATGCTCAATCTTATTCCATTTACTGGTGCCGGGAGGGAAATGGCATACATGAATCGTTTTATTAATTTCATCCGCAAAATCTTGTAGTTTTAACTTCCATAGTCTAGAACGATAACTATTTAAAACGGAGAGGGGGGGATTCGAACCCCCGAATAGGTTTGAGCCCATTAGCGCATTTCGAGCGCTTTTATGACGCAATGCCCCTCAACGGTATGCCCTTGTCCGCCATAGCGGTTGAATCACAAACAGAAAAACTTTCTACTGTGGCCGTGGCAACAGCCGTCAACATTTTAGAAGCGATAGCTGGTAAACACTGCTTAATCATCGGTGACACTGGGACAGGTAAAAGTACAATTGCTCAATGGCTAGCGCAACAGAGTAATTCACAAGTGAAAGTGTACGACCCCGATGCTTCTATTGATGAGTGGCAAGGATTGGAAGTAATAGGAAAGGGTGGAAACTTTGCGGATATTTCCGCATCAATGAACGACGACTTACTAGAGATGCAAAAACGCATTGTGGCACGCGCTACAGATGGCGACAAAGCAAACACAGGAAAAGATTTATGCATCATTGCTGAAGAGTTCCCAGTCCTAAAAGATGAATGCGATATTGCCCCAATGTGGTTAGGAAGGATTGCCAGGCGAGGAAGAAAACCCAAGATATTCGTCATTGCACTGTCACAAAGCGATAGCGTTACAGCATTAGGGATAGAAGGTGATGGCGCTATCCGCTCCAATTTCCGCTATATACGTTTGGGTAAGTTTGCGGTAAATCATGCCAAGCGTCTAAAAGATGAGGGTTTGGTGCAATGGCTACAGTCAGGTAAGTATCGCTGCATGGTGGATGACGAGCCATGCCAACTGCCAGACCTTACCAGTTACAAAGCGGTAATAGTGCGTGTACCCGAAAAACCAGTTTTACCCAGTACCGAAACTCCTGAACCGCTTGATATACATGATTCACCAGAGTTTTTAGAACCAGAAAAACCAGTTACAGGCGGGCTGAAAAGTACCATCCTCCCGTTAAAAGATGCGGGATACAGTGACACTCGCATCATTAAAGATGTACTAGGGTATCGTGGCGCTGACTACCAGAAAGGACGACAACTGATGACACGAATATTAAATGACGCTACATAGTACATGAGTACTATGTAGCGATCGCGTGTGGCACCCGAAAAAATAAAGGTGTCTTTCTATCGTCATCCGTCATCGTGTCCCTCTTGACATTCTCTTATTTTGTCACAATAATAAGAACAGGCTTACAGGAAGAGGGTTTGAGCGATGCTCCCATAGTTTCCTAAAAAGCGCGATCGCAAAATTCCCCGGTTGAGCCTTAACTGTCAATCGGTTTACATTTATCGACTAGTGGGAGATTTCAGAGATGCCTAGAGGAGTGCCAACAAGCGGCAAGCGTGCCCCCGGTGGCGGAAGACCTAAGAAGTATGGGGAAGACACCGTGCAGGTGCGTGTACCCGCCAGTATTGCCCCAAAGTTAGATGACTTGTACCTATTCCTGGCTGAGTTAGATGCTGAGATTCAGCAATGGGAACAGGAAATTAACAACAAGGACATCAGCAAGAATCCGCGCTATAGCAAGGCTAAGTTGCTTGCTGAAAGCATTAGGGAAAAGATATCAGCGCTTGGGATAGATATTAAGACTGTAACTGGTGACTAGTATTAGTCGCTTGTAAACCCATCACCAGCCTAGCTAAGGCTTTTCCATGTAAAAACTTGTTGCTAGGCTGATAAACGTAAAAACACCCGCCATGCAATGAAGCGATGCGGGTGACATTCAAAACATAAAAACTATATGGCTACTATAACAGACCTTTTTGGACGTGTACAGGGTTACGATGCAGACGTTACCCAATTGGCTAATGACCGCGATATTCCTGCTAGTTGGATAGAGGCAAACTGCCAGCGTGTCGAACGATGGGATGGTAAACCCACTAAGGGTTGGTTGATAGGCAAACACCCACGCAGTCAGCAGTTTAGACCAGACGAACCACGAGTAGGTAAGAACGGAAAAACTAATAAGTATTTATCCCCGACTGGTAGCACCCCAGGATTATTTACGCCATCAGTACCACCGAGCGAAGTATCTCCCTATGGTCATGCATATCGTGTTTTAACAGAGGGGCACTTCAAAGCTATCAAGGCGGCGAGTGAAGGGTTGCCAGTCGAGTCGGTCGCTGGTGTCTGGATGGGTAGAACGAAAGATAGTGACGGCAAAAAAGTACTCATCGACGATATTCGGTCACAGATAAAGTACGGGATTAAGGATTTCATCATTGCGTTCGATGCGGATGCAGCAACGAACAAGGATGTCATCAAGGCATCCATCGAGCTAGCGTCTCTTATCATTGAAGCTGGTGCTACGTGCAAGATAGCCACCGGACAATGGACGGTAGACGAGGGAAAGGGAATGGACGACTTCATCAGCAAGAATGGTGTGGAAGAGATGAGGGCGAG
>NZ_CAWNJS010000001.1:5278797-5716297 GCF_963874875.1 Tolypothrix tenuis PCC 7101 | reverse complement strand
ACCCCTAACCACACCTCATCCGCCGATTTTTCAACATCGGTCGGTTCGGACCTCCACTTGGTGTTACCCAAGCTTCATCCTGGACATGGTTAGATCACCAGGGTTCGGGTCTATAAACACTGATTATCGCCCTCTTCAGACTCGCTTTCGCTTTGGCTCCAGCATTCTCGCTTTAACCTACCAGTGCCTATAAGTCGCCGGCTCATTCTTCAACAGGCACGCGGTCATCCGTTTAATCGGACTCCCACTGCTTGTAAGCTGATGGTTTCATGTTCTATTTCACTCCCCTTCCGGGGTTCTTTTCACCTTTCCCTCGCGGTACTGGTTCACTATCGGTCACACAGTAGTATTTAGCCTTACGAGGTGGTCCTCGCTGATTCACATGGGATTCCTCGTGCCCCATGCTACTCGGGATTCAGCTCCTATCCTTGAGTTTTTGACTACAGGACTTTCACCTTCTTTGGTGCAGTATTTAGCTGCTTCGTCTAACCGCTAGATTCGTTCTCGCTGTCCCACTACCCCAGAAGGTAAACCCTCTGGTTTAGGCTCTTCCCCTTTCGCTCACCACTACTTAGGGAATCTCTAATTTGATTTCTCTTCCTCCAGCTACTAAGATGTTTCAATTCGCTGGGTTGGCTCTTTCCTGCCTATATATTCAGCAGGTAGTATTTAGGGTTCCCCCATTCGGATATCTCCGGCTCACAGTCTGCTTCCAACTCCCCGGAGCATTTCGTCGGTAACCACGTCCTTCTTCGCCTCTGTGTGCCTAGGTATCCACCATCAGCCCTTATTAGCTTGACCACTATTCCATTGGTTTTCCAACTTGCATTCACCAACACTATTCGTGCCTGTGTCTGCCTGCTTTCTATCGCGTTACTATGCAGTTTTCAAGGTTCTGGCTGGAATTATTCCAGCAGTTTGACTATTTAAACAAAGAGTCAATTGCTGATTTTACCTTTTGATGTTTGCAATCATTTTTATTTACCGAACACACAATACTTTGAAAGTTCTTCATCAATCTCGACCGACCTAGAGTAGACCATCTTTGTCTCTATTCACTGTTTGCTTTCGATTTCAAAGTTGGGTAGGTCTCCCTAAAAGGAGGTGATCCAGCCACACCTTCCGGTACGGCTACCTTGTTACGACTTCACCCCAGTCACCAGCACTGCCTTCGGCATCCTCCCCCACGAATGGTTGGAGTAATGACTTCGGGCGTTGCCAGCTTCCATGGTGTGACGGGCGGTGTGTACAAGGCCCGGGAACGAATTCACTGCAGTATGCTGACCTGCAATTACTAGCGATTCCTCCTTCACGCAGGCGAGTTGCAGCCTGCGATCTGAACTGAGCCACGGTTTATGAGATTTGCTTGCTATCGCTAGCTCGCTGCCCTTTGTCCGTAGCATTGTAGTACGTGTGTAGCCCAAGACGTAAGGGGCATGCTGACTTGACGTCATCCCCACCTTCCTCCGGTTTGTCACCGGCAGTCTCTCTAGAGTGCCCAACTTAATGCTGGCAACTAAAAACGAGGGTTGCGCTCGTTGCGGGACTTAACCCAACATCTCACGACACGAGCTGACGACAGCCATGCACCACCTGTGTTCGCGCTCCCGAAGGCACCCCTCCCTTTCCAGAGGGTTCGCGACATGTCAAGTCTTGGTAAGGTTCTTCGCGTTGCATCGAATTAAACCACATACTCCACCGCTTGTGCGGGCCCCCGTCAATTCCTTTGAGTTTCACACTTGCGTGCGTACTCCCCAGGCGGGATACTTAACGCGTTAGCTCCGGCACGGCTCGGGTCGATACAAGCCACGCCTAGTATCCATCGTTTACGGCTAGGACTACTGGGGTATCTAATCCCATTCGCTCCCCTAGCTTTCGTCCCTCAGTGTCAGTTGCGGCCTAGCAGAGCGCTTTCGCCACCGGTGTTCTTCCTGATCTCTACGCATTTCACCGCTACACCAGGAATTCCCTCTGCCCCGAACGCACTCTAGCTATGTAGTTTCCACTGCTCTTATGAGGTTGAGCCTCACTCTTTAACAGCAGACTTACATAGCCACCTGCGGACGCTTTACGCCCAATCATTCCGGATAACGCTTGCATCCTCCGTATTACCGCGGCTGCTGGCACGGAGTTAGCCGATGCTTATTCCTCAGGTACCGTCATTTTTTTCTTCCCTGAGAAAAGAGGTTTACAACCCAAGAGCCTTCCTCCCTCACGCGGTATTGCTCCGTCAGGCTTTCGCCCATTGCGGAAAATTCCCCACTGCTGCCTCCCGTAGGAGTCTGGGCCGTGTCTCAGTCCCAGTGTGGCTGATCATCCTCTCAGACCAGCTACTGATCGTCGCCTAGGTGCGCTCTTACCACACCTACTAGCTAATCAGACGCGAGCTCATCTTCAGGCAATAAATCTTTCACCTTTCGGCACATCCGGTATTAGCCACCGTTTCCAGTGGTTGTCCCCGACCTGAAGCTAGATTCTCACGCGTTACTCACCCGTCCGCCACTATCTCCGAAGAGACCGTTCGACTTGCATGTGTTAAGCATACCGCCAGCGTTCATCCTGAGCCAGGATCAAACTCTCCATTTTGTAGATAAAGTTCGTTTAGCTCTTATTCGACTGATTTATACCTCAGTCTGGTAATTCTCTTTACTGACGCAGGGTATATGTTATATACTGGCTTTCAAACTATATGATTTTCAAGGTTCGGTGTCCCTACCAGCGCCGCTTTTCGCGCTCCGCTCTCAGGCACTTATCTAATATATCGAGCCTCCTTTGGTTTGTCAACTTTTTTTGGAAAAAATTTTTTTTCGTCGGGGTTTTCATCTATTGTAATCCCTATACAGCAAGGGTTTTAAGCTATAGTATTCCTTGGAAGTTGAGAAGGAAGCAATAAAGTTGTGAGCAAGTTTGGTGTTTTGCCACCTTGGCTGGTTTTAGATCCTCTGTTGCATGGCTGGTTGTTGGAGGATATTGGTCGAGGCGATCGCACAACGAACAGCCTATTAGCTAAGGATGTCACGCCAGGAACCGCTAAATGGATAGCGAAAGCTCCAGGAATTATTGCAGGGTTACCTGTTGCAGCTAGGGTATTTCAGCTTTTAAATGAGAAAGTTAGCTTTGCGCCGATGAAAGATGAAGGTGCATGGTGCGAACCAGGAGAAGTAGTAGCGGAAATTCATGGTTCGTTGGATGCGCTGCTGATGGGGGAAAGAGTTGCTCTTAACTTAGCTATGCGTTTGAGCGGGATTGCAACTCTCACTAATAAATATGTAGAGCAAATTGCGGATTTACCTGCTCAGTTAGTGGATACGCGCAAAACCATACCAGGGCTGAGGTTGTTGGAAAAATATGCAACGGCTGTGGGAGGAGCGATTAATCATCGCATGGGGCTGGATGATGCGGTAATGATTAAGGATAATCACATTGCGGCGGCTGGGGGAATTGGCGCAGCAATTACACGCATCCGTTCGCAGATTCCTTATCCGCTGACAATAGAGGTAGAGACGGAAACTTTAGAGCAGGTGAAAGAAGCGCTAGAGCATAAAGCTGACATTATTATGTTGGATAATATGTCTTTAGACATGATGTCTGTTGCGGTGAAGTTGATTCGCAAAGAATATAGTTACATAAAAATTGAAGCTTCAGGTAATGTGACTTTGGAAACGATTCGGGCTGTGGCACAGACTGGTGTTGATTATATTTCTAGTAGCGCACCGATTACACAGTCTAAGTGGTTGGATTTGAGTATGAAAATTCCACTCAAATAAACAACAATAGTCGCATTTGGTTAAGATTATGGCGTTTGTGGATGAAATTACACCTGAACAAAAATCTTTAATGCCAAGTTACCGGGACAAGTGGTATGACATAGCATTTTCGACAAATAGAATTAACCCCCAAGAGGCTATTGAAGCAGTTCAATCTGTCTATGAATTGCTAAAATTACCAACCCCAAAAATTCAATTATTTGATAGTTTATATGCAGCAGCGATAGCAGCAAAACCACTATATGAACATCCTTACTTTACTGAAGATGGTTTAGCACACGCAACGAAATTAATAGGCAAGCTGCACGAGAAATTGTATATAAATAACGAAAATGTTATTGGTCATTGGGATGAATTTATTAATTCTCAATTGCGCGTAGATGGAAATTCGGAATTAGACAGGCAGTTATCAGAAAGTTTAAAGGATTTCTTTTTAGAAGGTAAATCGCAATTATTTTCATCTAGCTATGACTTTTATTGGTTTGTGCCACTCCACTCGTATGCTTGTAAAGGTGGATTCTTCGATTTTCATTTTTCTGTGGTAAGTCATAGGCTATTTCAGCCTTATGATGAATTTGCCTGGGATGTATTTCAAAAACTGGTTAAATCTTGTGGTTGGATTATTCCTTTTGAAACAGTCTGTTTAGTTTGCGATCACCCGACTCAGTTCTTGTTTAATTCAGAAAATCTCCTTCATGCAGAAGGAGAAGCATCGGTTAAATTTATTGATGGTAATGGGCTTTATTCTTATCACGGTGTAACGCTGCCAATGGAATATGGGCAAATCCAACCTCATCAATGGCAACCACTGTGGTTATTAGAAGAAACGGATACAGAACTAAAACAAATTCTAGTTCGAGCTATTACTAGAAAATCTGATAAATATGAAATTCGCTATTTTCAAGAAGCTTTAGAAATGGCTGCCCGCTTGGGAAGGCTGAATATTGTACAACAAATATTAGCAATCCAAAAGTTTGATGGGCATTCTCTATCTAATGCTCTTGCTCATGGAGTCTGGAGTAAAGATATCAAAATTGTAGAGGTTTTGATTGCGGCTGGTGCTTACTTAAATCTCCGCACAGATTGGGGAACACCTTTGATTGCTGCTGCTAGAGCAGATGAAGTCAGGATTGTTCGTTACTTGGTAGAAGCTGGTGCAGATCCAAATTTGTGGATTGACTATGATGGATACATGAGTCCGCTGTCAGTAGCAGTCTATGAAGGATATCAGGAAATTTGTGATTATCTGCTTCCTTTAATTACAGATTTGGAAGAAATTGAATATGCCGAACGAGAATTACCAAAAGCGGTTATTCGCAAACAGCGACGAGAAAATAAATCCTTACAAAAATTCTTCGATGCTGTTATGGAGGGTGACACAACTACAGTGCGTCAGTTAGTCGCACAAGGTTTAGATATAAATTCTTTAAATGAAGATGGTAGTACTGCTGTCCATTGTGCTGTTGTTGGTGGCAATGTAAAAATGATCGAATTGCTGGCAGAATTAGGAGTTGATTTAAATCGACTCAATGAAGATGGAAAAACACCCTTGATGTCAGCAATTGGCATGTATGCTTTTCAAGCTAGGGCATTGCGGGCACTGATTCGTGCTGGTGCTGACATCAACTATAAAGACCAGGAAGGATATACAGTTTTAAATTATGTGGTTTTAGATTCAGTTATTCCACAAGTTTTTACAAAAATACTCTGGAAAGCTGGCGCTCAATATGGTTGTTGGAAAGGAACAGAAATTCATCTGGCAGCCGAGATTGGTAATATTAGGTTAATTAATCTTTTAGTATCTTCTGGGATAGATGTTAATCAGTTTGCTACAGATGGGTTAACTCCATTAATGAAAGCTGTTCTACGCTCTAAAGCTTGGGCAATGCGAACTTTGATTCGCTCTGGTGCGAATGTGAATATGAGAACCGAAAATGGTGAAACAGCTTTATATTTTGCTGAATACACAGGGCAGAAACATCCAGTAATTAAGAATATTTTGCTACAAGCTGGTGCGATTTACTAAAAAGCAAAAATTATCCTATAAGCAAGATTAGCTATTAATTGTGAAGTTAATTGTGTATGAATACTAAGTAATAACAAGCATAAAATCTAAAAGCTAGATACATCGGTATAAAACTTTATGCTTTTTGTTACGAAATGATTTTCAAAATGCAAATGATATGTATGATAAGTTTGGGATTTTAAATTAAGTCAATAAATATCAATATTTAATACTTTATACCTGAAAAATTATGAGATTTTTAGTATATTTTTGTAGTCAAAAAATATGCTGAAAAAGAGCAACAATTGCTACAACTCGATTTTTATAAAAACTAATCTGCATTACAACGCAAAGGGACACTTATAGGGAGAATGGGTGCAGACAGAAATATTGTTGTTTTGCGCTCGGAGACGAATTAATGGTAGCGATCGCAGAGAACGTTCAGCATCGGCTAACTATACAAACTGTAGAAATTGCCCCTAACACCACGGCGATTCGCTCTCTTGACTGGGATCGCGATCGCTTCGATATCGAATTCGGACTGCAAAATGGAACGACTTACAATTCCTATTTAATTAGGGGTGAGCAAACAGTTTTGGTTGATACTTCTCACCAGAAGTTTCGAGAACTGTATTTAGAAACGCTGAAAAGTCTGGTCAACCCCAAGACTATTGATTACATTATTGTCAGCCACACTGAGCCAGACCATAGCGGTTTGGTGGAGGATGTGCTGCAGTTAGCTCCAAGAGCTACTGTTTTAGCTTCTAAAATTGCGCTCCAATTTTTAGAAGGTTTGGTACAAGCTACGTTTATAGTGTAAAGTAAGTTTTGTAGTCGAGACAAAGATTACTTTGTATGGATGCTGCGGATTTTGAGTCGTGGGGGTATGCGAGAGTATCGACTGATGAGCAAGCGCAGGACAAGGATGCGCTTCTCAAACAAATGCAACGGTTAAGAGATACTGGGGTAAGTAAAATTTTTTTCGATATTGATAAACGTACCAAGCATGACCGTAAGGGTCTGTTGAAATTAATTAAAGCCGTTCAAGAACTCCCCGCTCACCACAAGGTCAAATTCTTAACATTTACCCGCATCGATCGAGTTGCCGCATCACAAGTAATCTTTTACAAACTTATCAGTGAACTTCAAAAGAAAAAAATAAAACCAATTGCCTTAGATGATCCCTTCGACTTAGATTCAGTGGGGGGAGAATTAACAGTTGATATTCGGTTAGATGTCGCCAAGCATGAAGTGAAAATGCTCGGCTTACGAATTCGTAAAGAGCGTGAACTCCGGCGCAAAGAAAAGAAAAGTAATTTTTATGCGCCGTTTGGGTACAAAGTGAAGGCAGACAAATATGTGTTTAATAATGACCCGTGCATTTGTCTGCTTGAGACCAAGCAAGAGTTATCGGTGGTGGAAGTAGGGCAACTTGTATTGAAAACTTTTTATCAGGTTGGGAGCTGCACCCAAACCGCAAAAAGCTTAAATGAATTATTTGGTATCACGTCAAAATGTGCAGACAAATATGTCAAAAAATCCGGTCACTACTCAATTGATGAAGATGATTCGCTGACCCAAAAAACAATCAAGAAAAAAATAGATGAAAAGTCTTATGCGGGGCTGCGTTACCCCTACTCAGGGCTAAGATGGACGGCTACGGGCATTCGGGATTGGTTAACGAATCCTGTGCTGGCTGGCGGTACTCCTTATGGCACGCTGAACGAAAATGGGAGTAAAAAGTCATTCGATGACATTGGCGTGTTTTGGAACACCCACGACGACCAAACATTAATTACCTTTCAACAACACCAAGAAATTAAAGCTATTATTCGCGGTAATCGCAAAAATTCGTGGGCATCACATGGGAACAGCGATCCACAAAAACTAAATATTTTCCAAGGGCTAATAGTCTGTGCACAATGCCATGCCAGATTCGTCAAGGTGGCAACCTATCAAAGCAGAAGAGATAACAGATTCAAATCATATTACCAATGCACCTACTATTTAAAAAATGGGATGTGCCAGCATAAAACGGCAATCACCAATTTTGAGTTGGAAGACCAAATCGTTGACTTTCTTGTCAAAGAAGCTGAACGCATTGCGGTGCTGGGGGAACAACCCAGCACGCCCACCACAGACAGTAAAGAATTACTGGAGTTGCGATCGCAACTGCAAACGCTGGAATCTATTCCTGGTCATAACCCTGCGATTGAGACAGCCAAAGAGGAGCTACGCCTGCAAATTATTGAGCTGCTTGATAGTGACGAAAGAACCAGCCACGCGCAGCTGTTCAGCCGAGAACGGATTATCGCTGCCTTCCGCAACAAGGATTTTTGGAAAGGGATACAAAACCCTGTGGACAAAAAACGCCTGCTGCGGGAGTGCATTATGTGCGCGGTGGTGAATGAGGGGAAAGTGGTAGAGGTAAGGCTGCGGGTGTAGCTGACTTCTTTTGTCCTTCAGCTGCTTGTCGTGCTTCATAGTCGCACACTAAGCGTGCAATCATTTCAGCAAGTGACTCAACTCCTTCATGAGAATGATGCATAGTATTCAAGGATTGATTGCTATATAACGATAAATGGCGGCCACAAGAGGTGCAGTAGCGTAAGACGCGATTACACGGTATGAAACGTTTCTGCGTAGTCCAAAAATTGTGTGTTGATGGTGTGGATCATCTGCGAGGCTGTAGCCAATCCTCCCGTGCCACGGTGTAGGTGCGTTCTCTCCACTCGCCTCGTTTCTTAAAATTAGCCTTCACTACTACTTTTACAAAAAACCCAGACTCAAAGACTATCTCCTGAAGCACCCCGTTACGCCAGCCTTGCACTTCCTCATGCTGAAACCGTATCCGTGTGCCAGTAGTAAGTTCACGGAGCCAGGAAGAAGAACACGGTGGGGTAGTCGTAGGCGTAGGTGACACCTCACATGGTGAAAGGTCGTCACTCGCCATAACGCCTACGGCATCAAGGGTTGAGGCTTCATCATGACAACTATGACGACCTTCTCCTATTGTTTCTTGAGAATCTAGTGGAATGGCACTGTCTTCTGTAGGCGACTCTTGAAAGATGCTACCTACGTCTTGTTCAATATTGTCTGATATTTTTTCTTGAAAAAGGTCGTCATGGTCGTCACTCTCCTTACCAGATAAGGGTTTTAGGTCGTCACTGAAGCTGTCACTGGGGTTGTCAGGAAACGGCAGTAGGGTGTCATACAGTCGTGGCTCCCCTTCACGTCGTAGGCGAATGCCGTAAAAGCCACGGCGGGTGCTGCTGCGAATGCGGCGGACAAACTTTTTCCCTAACACCTTCTGGCACATCTCTTCTAGCTCAGGGGCAAAGTTATTGAGGCTTTTGCCTTGTAGTCCTGTCTTGCGGCAGAAATGGTGGTAGGAGCCAAAAAGCGTACTGCTCTGGGGGTCATAGGGAGGCGTTGACCACTCATCCTTGTTATTGCCTCCTTGAGTAAACGCCCCCTCTTCAAAGACAAGACACTCATCAATCCAGGCAGCGATAGAATCTTGGCGTTGTGCCATCTCCCAAAATGCAGCGGTGACTTCTCCGCTACTGGGACGATCATCACGAAGCACCTGGTTAATGCGATCGTTGGAGATGCTTAACAGGTAGCGAGTAAACGCCGCAAGTTCTGGGGCAAAGAGCGCGTCAAGATTTTTCTCGTGGGTTGGCTGGTGGATACAGTTGACGACTAAGGCACGGCGCTTCATCCAGCTTCCAGCCCCCAACAATGCTGGCGCATTGGCGGTAATTAAGGCTAATCCTTTAAAGATAAAGTTAAACCCGTCTTTATAGAGCCGCTTGGCAGTCAGCTCATCTTGCCCCGTTAAGTTCTTAAAAAACTGTAAGCCACTGGTCACCTTATCTTGGTCAGCAAAGACGGCTAATTTTTTATTGATGAGCCGTGCACAATCATTTTTATCAGCGAGCTGCTCAATCTTTCCAGCCCAGGTGTTACGCTCGCCTAAGACCTGCTGTAATAGACGCGTGTAGGTGCCTTTGCCACTGCCGCCTGTGCCGACCATGTACAAAAACTTCTGTAAATCGTAGCGCCCCCGCACTACTGCTGCTGCAAAGCAGAGCAGTAACTCTTGATCTGTAGGGTGGGGCCACCCCTCTTTGAGCCACGCTCGAATTTCCCCCCAATCAGCAACCAGTGGCGTATGGTACTTTCGTGGTAAACACCACGTGAGCCGATTCTCTGGCGAGTGTGGTGCAAAATCTCCTGTAGCAATTACGACAATACCATCGACAAAGGGCAGTATTCCTTCGCGCTCATCCCAGTCAAAAGTGACTAGCTCTCGGCTTAAGAATTTACGAATGTTGACAATATAGGCATCACTGCCATAGCCCCTAATACCGCGCCCTTGCAGGAGACGCTGAATCTGTGTGTCAATGTAGTGGTCATTGACGACACTCCATACACCTTTTTGGTGTAGCTCATACCACATCCAGGTTTTATGCGCGTCATTCCACAAGAGCTTTCCCGTATAGTCTTCGGCAATCGAAGTAGCAAAGATGTCTGGTTTAGGAATGCGTGTGGCTTTTTCAGCGTAGGGATTGGTAAATGCGTGCTCAAGGCGTTGCAACGCCTTCTGATACATCGCATCAAAAAATGCAGTACCACCGCCAACGATAACATCATCAATGCCTTTTCCTTCAGTGGCTGTCCATACAATATCGTCTACGAGGCAGTGCACGTCGTGTAATGCACTGGTTAACCGCCGCTTTCCAAGGGCAACGGCTTTCATGGCACTTGGTTTTTGATCGCGGTCAAAGGCAAAGAGCCATTGACTTTTCTCAAAGGCAAAAGCGTGAATATCTGATTTAAGGTAGGGAGCTACACGCTTACCGTAACGAGACGTACTTACCCCACAGGTACAGCCATATAAGGCAAGGGTAAGATACCCTTCTGAGAGCGCCGCTAAACTTTTTTTGGCTCCTTCGGTGAGCAGTCGGGGAATGGGGGCAGAGCGTGCCCACTCCCAAAAGCTTCCCTCAAGCGGCACCTCAACCCCATAGCGATCGCTTATCTTCTGCCGAATTGCGGAAGGGATAGGAGGTAAAAACAAGCGATCGCCGTTTTCCTTAGGCGCACTATAGCGATACGGGCGCTCTTTTTCTTCATCCCAGATGCTCACGATTGCCTGCCACAGCGACCCATCTTCATTACGGAAAAAAGCGGCGTAAAGCGGTGCATTGTCTAAGGAATGCCGAAAGCGGCGAAGCTCCCAGCCTAATTCTTCGTGAATAGGCGTGACAGCATCATGCCCTGCGGTGACCTCAAGTGCTTCATGAAATTCCACACATGCCTCAAAAAGGAGAGGGTCAATCCCGCTTTTTTCACAGCATAGCTCACAAATAAATGCCTTAAATTCGTCAAAGGTAGAGAAGCTCGTAGGTGGTGCAGTGGAATCCACAGACGATGCAACAGACAGGGGCGCATGGGCGGACATGAGAGACTCCTTCCCCGCACACACGAGCACTCTTAAGTAGTAAATGCTATCTTCTTACGAGCCAGAGAAAAAAGGTAACATTCTTGTTCTTTGTCCAGATGGCGCACTATACCGTTGAAAGTAGAAAGTATGGTGAGGAAATGACAAAGAACAGCACGTCGCGTTTTACTCCTTGACTGCTACAATACAAGAAGAAATAGCATACGACCGAGCTAGTACTCGTGTATGCAAGTTTTTGTTCAATGGTTAACTGTAAGTATAACTCCAGAGGGCTTATTCCGATGGAGTTATCTTCGTGTTTAGGGCTAAATATTTCTAAAGTTAGATGGCGTAAGGCGTTCACACCTTAGGAGGAAAGGGTGCTAGCCGCTGCGTGCCCACACGAGGTAAAGCGCTTAAGAAGATTTTTTAAAGTATCAGTAAAGAACAAACACCATCTGCCGTAGGAATGAGTGGGCGGTGAAGTACATGGTGGGGTAAGGCACTACCACCGTGATGAAATGGGTAATGCTTTATGAATGTTATGTCATTGAGGTATCGTGAAACACTTTTGTGCACAGAAGATGTAGAAGTTCTTCTTCAATGTTAGTTGCTTGTGCTACTTCATGTATGTCACTACTTGACGGACGTATGCCATGAGCAAGCATGGACAAAAAATGAGTCGCCGCAAGGACATCGTGATGAGTAGTCACAGATGAGTAGTCCAGACTTCGCTCGTCAAGCCACTCTTGTATTAATTCAGCAGCGATTTCTTCCATTGTGCGTCCTTCGTCAACTGATGCCTTTTTAAATGCGCGGTGAACGTCTTTTGGCACTCGTGTACGAAGATATACTTTTTCTTTTTCTTCTGTCATAGGAGGAAATGCGACTACCTCCCTTTACTATACGTCGCTACTCTACAATACAACGCCACAGAGGTATATATAACTTTTTGTAACGCTCATGCGGACTAGCGGAGCAGTCCGCTATAGTACTTAGTAATAGCAATCGACACTGGCTTATCAAAGGGTAAGCCACCTACAGCCACTTAATACCGTGCAGCACGTTGTTGCAGTGCAACGTTGCAGCAACGGTTGCATCATGGTTTCACGCCTGCAACTCCCCTTTGCAACAGCCATACCCGCGTGTTGTTGCCATGCAACACGCCTCACTCTTTTGTAGTACGATATACATTCTGCACACGGGTTACCGTGTGCCAGTATCGACATGAGCAATTTCATTGACGATGCCGCCGTGGTGCCACCAAAGCGAACGCGCACCACGCGGCCTAAGACACATCTATACTGCGTGATTGATGCGGGGCGCTCCCGTATTAAGTTTCAAGCTAGAACGTCTACACGCTCTACTCCTGTAATGACGCTAGATTCACTGGTCTGCCCTGTTGAGAGTCTTCCCTACGGGGAACGCGGCGCATTTAGTATGGCGCGAACCGTTGATGATCAGCACAATGAGATTGTGGAGCACTGGGTCGTAGGCAGTAGCGCTCGCTTTCAAGGAAAAGATTTTGTCACTATGACCGAGCGAGCAGACCATAAAGTCGCCTATTTTCCGGTGTTAGCACTGGGGGCGATTGCCTCGCTTCCTTATCTAGAGGAGTTTTCTACAGGCACCCATAAAAGTAAGCGCACACTACATATTCATCTCTCAACGCTCTCGCTTGCGTCACCGCGCACGTTACATAGTGCCATTGAGCAGTGCCGCTGGATTGTGGTGGATGGGGTAAAGTATCGTCTCTCGTTTTCGCGGGCAGGCTGCGTAGGCTTTCCAGAAGGCTATGGTGCGGCACTGTTTACCCAGCAGCGCCTACGTGAGGTTGATGTAGCAACACACACGTTTTACACCTTTGATATCGGGTTTGGTACCGCCACCCTCACGGAGTATGACAACCTTGGTAGCCTACCTAAACGCGGCATGTGTAACCCGCATGGCGGTGGTGGGATTGTGACGTTACTGCGAGTCTTTGCCGAGCAGCTTTCTACCGTTGATGCCGCGCGGGTGATGCGTCCCTCACAGATAAAAGACATTCTTGAAACTTCAACCCTTGATGACCAGGGAGGAATTCACGCCTACACCGCAGAGGGGCACGATATTGGTGACGTATTAAGCGTAGCGATAAGGCAGTGGATGAAGGATTCCCCGCTTACCTACGCCCTTGAAACCTTAGCAACTAGCGGGAGGCGACACCCCGTTACACTCTGTGGCGGCGGCTTTGCGATCGCTCCGGTGCGAATGCTCGTAAGAGACTACCTACGCCAGGCAGGAATTCCCAATGAGCATATCTTAATTCCTGAAGATCCAGGAACGATTGCCTTAGCAGAAATGCACCACCTTTTTTCTTCACCACCACCGAAGGACTCGCTTCATGAAGCTCGACACACAACCGATGCGGCTTAATTACAACGTGCCACAACATTTAATTCCTTCAATTCTCTTGATTGCAGAAACACATGGCATCACGCCCGCCTACTGGCTGCGTAAAACCCTAGAGAATGCCGTCAACGCCTACCAGCAAGAACACTCCCGTTAATTGCTTTATCTATATATATAAGGAGCAGCGCGTCATGGGAACAAAACCATTAGGCTATTGGAGTTGTGACTACACGATTGCTTTAATTACTGATATTGCAGAAACTTGGGGCGACAACTTAGAGCGCCTCACCGAACCTGATGCACTCTGGCTTATAAGCCGTATTGCACATGAAGCGTGGATGCAGCACGAAGCAGACGTACCACCAAGTGAAGAAGCCGAGGAAGTCGTCAATCGCCTGTATGAACTATCGCTCACGCAGAAACAAGCCTTATTAAAAGCGATCGCTAATTCATAACGTATGGTGAGGCGGGACTGTCCCGCCTAAATTACGATGTATCGCAAACAATGTAGCCTTGCCTTACTAGGCGGTGCCATTAGTGTACTGCCGCTATTTCTTCCCTTAGGCGCACGCCTTACTGCCTACGTGAAGGCTGAACAGCAGAAAGTACAGATTCAATTGGATGCTCACATGGTAGAAGAGAGCGAATCCTTAAAACGCCTCCGCATCAAAGAACGAGAGACGACAAGCACCGCCCTTGCTCAATCAGGAGTCATGCCAATCAGCCAGCGCCTACGCATTACCAACTATCTTGATAACAACCGTGACCCCCGCCCTGACACCACACTCTACCAGGAAGGTGAAACCGTGACGGTGTATGATGCCGCCGGACGCTGTATTGGGGAAATTGCTGATAGCGTGTGGAAGTGGAAGCGTACTCCCGCCTACGGTGACATTTGCCAGGGGGTCGAGGCAATAAAAGGAGTGAGCACAAGGAGGAAAGAATGAGATGGCATTAGGTGCCAATAAAGGTGAGGGAGGAAGTAAAGAAAACTCCCACGAGAAAAAACGAAGCGTCGGCGAACTGATTGATGTCATTGCCAAAGTCATCGTGTTCGTGCTGGGGCTTCCCATTCGGTTTGCCGCTGCGATTGTGAGCCAATTTGTGAGTAACGGCGGCACTGGGCGTGCGGTCGTAGGAGGAGCACTTTTTTTAATCGGTGCCGCCGTGAGCACTGATAGCGTCTGGCAGACCGTGTTTGGCCAACCTGCGCTTTTACCGTGGTTTGAGCCGTCCTGGTCATGGCTTAACGTCCCCTACGCCGTGTTTAACCCCTTATTTTATCTGGCGTTCCTTATTGCTGTAGGCATTCAAGTGCTTGAAGCGTATAGCCTACGCGGGAAAAATCCTGATAGCGCCCGCCGCGAGCTGCAAGACCATATGCAGTATGACTTGGAGCAAAAACCAAGCGGAAAAATTGACCTCGTAGGAGAAATCTGGCGGGATTACAAAACTGCTGGAATGCGCGATCGCAGCTCCATTGGCTTTACCGCGCTCTTTATCTGGGGGTTTGATATTGTAAGTACTTTCGCAGCGCGAAACCCGTGGCAGTCTACTGTCCCTACCATGATACTAGGCTGCATTCTCTTTAATATCTGCACCATGCTTGCCGGAGAAATTGGGTACAGCATTTGGCGGTTAACCAAGGATTAGGAGGTGGACGTAATGACTGAACTACCTCGTATCACTACCAAAGAAACAAGTGATTTACGCGATGATTACCCTAGTCTTTCACATTTAGAAGCAGGTAATGTCGCAGAGTGGTTGCAAGAGCGAAAGGAACAACTTGTGACGCGCGCCCGCTGTATTGAAGCTGACGCAGATACAACACGGGTCATTGGGGTCGTGGTCACAGGAGCAAGTCTAATTTTTCATGCCGTTAATCCCTTAGTCCTTGTCGGGGGACTCGTAGGCGGAGCCGCCTGGCTGTGGTTTGTGGTCGAACACTTTAGCCGCACCAAGGAGTTTGCGCCTCTGCCATTTGTGCGTGGCAATATGGTCGATGCCTTGGCCAGAATAGGCGACTACGACGCACGCCATGCGTGGGAGGAAAATCACCTCGCTGGTACCATTACTTTTTTACCGCGCCATGAAGCAGAAGAGTTTGTCTTTCTCTACAGTGACAGTAACTTTGAGCAATTAACCCAGTATTTAGTACAGACTGAGCCAGGGAAACGCTTTCACGCCTACAGGTGGCTCTTAGGATGGTATACCAAGCTGAAAGGAAGAGGATTACCCACCTACGATAATTTACACACGTATCTTACCACGGTAGAGATTGATTCTCGCCTGAAGGTAGACGAGGTGACACGGTTACAAGAGTACCAAACACGACAAAAAGAGACGTTACAGTTACCGTCAACACCTGCTGTTGATGTGTATGCCCGTCCAGCGTTAGAAGCAAGTAACGAGCATACGCCTACAGACCCCATCGAGACACCACAGCACACACCATCGATGCAGCGATCGCGTAAAGAAGATGCTCGCCGTGCCTCACTGCTATCATTACCCCTTCCTGCACGAGCGGAAAAGATGCTGGCGCTTCTTAAACAGGACGGTTTTGACCTCACCAAATGCGTGCAAGACCAGATTACCGTGATTGCAGGTAATCAGCGGGGCGGGAAAGGTACCTTAATGGCAATCTTAGCGGTGATAAGCCAAGCGGTGACACCAACACTGAAAGTGCATTACTTTACTGCCGGAGGGGACATCTATCCGTTTCAATGCGAGCGATTGGTCTGTCGCTACACCTACGACGTAGGCGGAAGTGATGCTGATGCACAGGTAGCAAAAGCATTATTCTCCTACTTAAAGCAGATGGATAACGCCGCTGATGGCACGTATCAAGACGTGCTGCTTGTCATTGATGAAGCCGTGGCACTTTCTGGGTATCTCGCACCTGATCAACGCGAGTGGATGATTAAGTTTTTGTTCACAAGGGCGAGTAAAAAAGGTGCTCAAATTTTCATTGTGCTCCACGGCAAAAATTTATCCTCCTGGGTAGGCAATAAAACCGCAGGGATGGCAGATACCTTTAAAACAGGTGCTGCCTTTATCGGGTGTGAGGCAACCAGTGTGCAGGTGGCACCGTTAAAGAAAATTGCCGTCGCAACGGGGCGTTACTTTTTAACCGAAGCGACTAATTTTGAGCGATCGCGTGAGGATGGGGTAATTGGTACCGTGCCTGCGTGGTTAAAAGAAGTGACCCACCCTGTCAACGGGCAGCCTGACCCTGCGCGAACGCTACTCACCTTTTTTCCTGAGTTACTCGTTGATGATGTCGCCTTACTTGCACGAAAGCGTGTGCAAGGCGCTTATTTCACGGCGATGGATGAGAGAAGTACCTTAGAGCAGCTCTTCCACCTTGACGCGCAAGAATCAGACACTGAAGCCGCGATCGCCATTGATGATGAGTTTTTTCACATTGTGATAACGGTGATAGCAAGTGCTACCACTGTGCCTATAAGCTTTCATGCCATTCGCAATAGTAGAAAATGGGAGGGAAATAATCCTAGTGTAAAAATGCTCCGTGCAGCATTAGCACAATTGGTCAATGAAAAACGTATTCAAGGAAGCGAAAAAGAAGGTTATTGTAGTAAATCGTAGGCCCAAAAATACTTATCTAAATGAGTCTCGCGTAGGCGAAAGAGTAAGCACTTATCTGATGATGCGTACTCTTATTTTTTATTAACTGACCATCCTGAATCTTATGGTGAAGAATATTGACTAGAGAATTATTGCTGTGTAGCCTTGTATAACAAATAATTCTTTTATTATGAGGTATTGTTGCAACGATGAAATTAAAGTTGACTACCATAAAAGGCAATAGAGTAGACGTTGATATTCTCAATCAAAAGTTATCAATTGACGCGCTTGATATAGTGCAGGTGCCGTATAAAAGAACGACTACGAACGTCGAGGGTGAGCAAAGAAAAGCATTAAGAATAGAAAATCCTTTCCTTGGCTATATTGTACTTGATGACAAAAGCGAGAACGCACTGAATGAAGAAATAAATAAACAAATAAATCGTGAATTGGATGAGCGTAAAAGAAAAGAAGATGCAATTGAAGGGCTGACTTTGCTCAAACAAGAAATCAACAAACATGAGTATTTCAACTATCAGATTAGGCGGATGCAAGATGACGAAAACCTCATCCTTACTCCTACTCCTCCTACCTCAGACATTAACGCACTCGCACGACAGTATCCTTTAGCCGCGTTATACCTTAAAGCCGAGCATCTTGAAGTAAATGCGTATTATTACAATCAACGTCAAGCGGCACAACGAACGCAGGAAGCAATCTTAGGAGGTGCAACGCTTGAAGACGCAAAGAAAATAGCGCAAGACTGGGAACCAGGGGACGGTATTCTTGAAGCTGTTCTTGGGTTAGATTTAGCTCATATTGATTAATGAATGGAGCAAAAGAACATAACGAATAGTGATGAAGAATAAATAATCATATCAACAAAAAGCGGCCTGGTAAGAGTAGCTTTTTGTGCACAAGTTTTTATTCGTTAATAGCAATCCACTTCGGGTTAAACGAAAAAGTAAAAGTATAGTTGACAGATAAATAACAAAATTTTTACAAATCCACTTCGGAAGTAACGACGGTTATAGTAGATGATTAGTTCCTACCGATGAACTCTTGTAAGTTCACATTCATCATATGAACTTGCTCTTTAGAAAAGAGTTCAATCTTAAGATAAGAATATCATATGAATATAGTGAGTCAATAAAAAAACACGCGTGCTCATGATCCTACGTTCGCACGCTTATTGTGAACACTTCTATTACTTTAGTAGCACATGCTTCCTCTTCTATTACACGTCGCGTAGTCTTAGTTATGTTGAGGATAACAACGGCTTAAAAAGGTGTACCTGAGAGGCAACCTTAAAGATAAAAACTGTGAGGTTTTTAGGGCAAGATGGGGTGTATCTTGCCTTCTCCTACGAGACGATTAGCAATCCAATATACGCCTGTATGGTGAAATTTACCACAGGTGTATAAGCGTGTGGCTTCTTCACGAATGCGGATACAATCTTCATCACTGAAGCGTGCGCCATGAATCCCACAATCACGGCGAATAAAATCATCTGTTAAATAGGCTAGCGCATCATATTGCATAGTCTTGACTGAGTTTCCTTTAGGTACACCATTCACAACATAAGAAGGTGCACTCTCCCTTACAAATTGTAAAGGAAAAGTGCAAATCCATGCACGAATAACTACCTAAAAAATAATATTTCGTAGTGTTATACCAATGCTAGGTGAGGCTACACATTAACGCCTACAGGCTCAATATTTATAGGCTTACTCTTCTAGCTCTTCTGTAGTTTTAGCACCTACTTCCTCTTCTATCATCTCTAAAAACGCCTTTGCACTTAACCCAGAGTAACGCCACAGCCTAATAAGCTTATCCATACTCACTGCTTGTTTAGTATCTTCAAAAGCAGCGTAATGCTTCTGACTTGGAAATCCTAATTCCTTGGACATTCTATAGCTAGAAATATTTTTAGATTCTCTTATTTTTTTAATAAACTCCATATCTCTCTACCTACAACGCAATGATTAAAATAATTGAAGCTATTGATACATTTGCACCCTGCGGGTGCGGTTTTTAATTGAAATTTTTTACAAAAATGTAGGTTTTTTCTTCCTAATATATTGACTACTGAAATTTCTTTCATTAGTCTTTTCTCACGATGTAGCTCAACTACATCATCACTTTAACAACTTAATATGGGTAGATTTTTTATGGAGGGGGAAGAGAAATACAAATATTCGCCTAATACTCCGAGTAATCAATCAAGCATCATGTATTTTTCAGCGTTAACACATAAGAAAAAAAAGTTTCAAGACGAAGTAGTTAAATTCAAAAAGGAAATAACAGAAAGGTTAAACAGCTTAGAGAAGACTATACAAAGCCTTCAACTCATTTGCATAGTACTTCTCTTTTTTGTGGTAGCGCTGTTAGTAAAAACAATAGGAAATTTATTATGGTAAATACTAGCGAATTAATCAAGCATAAAGCAGAGGCACAACCAATAAGTCCAGAAAAATTAAAATCTGAACTTAATCAATTTTGTGGTACCACTTTGTACTACAAACATCCTCTGTTTCCTTACTTCTTTCTTAGTGACGGCACGCACTATTTACGGAAAGAGGCAAAGTGTCATTGGTTGTTTGATAGGATTGCAGCATTACAACGAGATCCAGCAATTGAACTTCACCCCAAATTACAGGAAATCCAATTTTGGATCTTAAAAGTGCGGGCGAACAAGCACGCAACACTCTTTTGCGAATGGGACAAGGGGCAGACGGTACTGGCTGACTTTATTACCTACACCGATTTTCTTTTAGATGAGGTAATGCTATATGTGCAACCGCTCTATCTCAATCCTGAATCTTCAAAGCGTTCAGGCTGGGTCTGCCATCTCCCTAGTGAGTATTAAAAGTGAATATTAAAGTCGTCTCCTAGTTATCAATAGGCAACGCCTGTTGATAACTAGGAGGAAGTTTCCCACAATCGCCTACGGCTACGACCCCCACAAAGGGGTCTTCGCTCCGGCTCATGTGGAAAACTTATGTTTTCTGTATCGTATGTTCGGCGAACGTTCGCCGAATAGGTGTCGAATATTCACCGCCTACCGCGTGCGGTAGTCGCCGAATATCCGTTGTTTTTTTAGGTTATTTTTTCTTTTTTAATCAAAATAAATTAAGAACGCTTTGCGACACATTTGCATCAAGATGCCTCTATTTTAAAGGAATAGAGCACGTGACAGGGGCATCCTATGAACTCTATCGGCATCATTCATGCAGGGCGCGAAGACTACTACAACAAGTTAGGAAAAGAAGACTACTACACCAGTGAAATTGACCCCCGAGGAAGTTTTCACGGCAGAGGCGCTGCTCGCCTTCGCATTGAAAACACCAAAATTCAACAGCAAGACGAACGCCTCAAGCATTTATTTCAAGGAAAATCCCCTGATGGCACCACTACCCTTCGGCAAGGTGCCTATCAGTCGAGAGACTACACCATCTGGACATATACCAATCCCGACACCCAGAAGGTACAGACTTTTCGCGCAGAAAAACATATTCCTGAGGCATTAAAAGACAAGGTCACTGAAACGAAAAAGACCTACCGCTCCGTAGTCGCCTACGATAACGTGATGAGTGCGCCAAAGGATGTCTCCGTGCTGTGGAGTCAAGCGCCCAATAATGCCCTACGCGAACAACTGCACCGTATGCATATACGTGCCGTTAATGACGCGATCGCCTACTTAGATCAGCACGCCTGTTACACACGCGCAGGGCATAACGGTACCACCCACGAAAAAGCAGAAGGTGTCTTTGCGGTTTTTCACCACACCACAAGCCGAGAGCTTGACCCGCAATTACACAGCCATATTCTCATGCTCAACGTTGGCTTTAACGAGCAGGGTGAGGCGCGTGCCTTAGATGGGAAAAAAATCCTTGATCAGCGCTATACCGCGGGCATGGTCTACCAAAATACGCTTCGCCGCCAATTAGAGCAAGAATTAGGCGTAAAAACCTACAATCGCCCTTTTGAAAAAGGAAAAGGCATTACCTTTGGCATCGAAGGTATCTCTACCGATCTCTCGCGTGCTATGAGTACGCGCGCACAGCAAATTGAAGCGCGAATTACACCGGAAATGTCAGGGGCACAGGTTCGCGCCGAAGCCTTAAAGTCAAGAAAACCCAAAGACTTACAGGTGAATACCGCGCAGCTCTTTGCAAAATGGCAGCAACAAGGTGATGACCACGGGTTTCGATGGGCAAAAGTCGTCAATCGCCAACACCGTCAAGAAAAGATACAGGTGCAGAAGCTACACCGCTCAATTGCCACCTCACTCCAGTGTAAACAGAAAGACCGTCCCCTACAAGAATCACACCTGTTTAATGCCGTCTTAGGCGCATCCAAGGGTAGACTCTCAACCCAACAGGCACAACAGCTCGTAGAGACCTATAAAACCCAGTACCTACGTCCGGTGACAGTGAATACCTTAGTCAAAGAACGCACCGCAGATAACCAGCCAACGCGCTACAAGGTAGACGCACAAGAAACTTGCTATCAGCTCAATGCGGAAGGGAAAAAACTAGTCGAGTATAAGTCACTCCAAGAAACATTATGGTCAGGAGCCAAGACCGTTATCACCTGGCATCAACAACAGCGGCGCAAGGTTCGTCAACAAGAATATTTAAAGAAAAAAGCAGATCACCGTCAATTTAACCGCCGCATGACGATGCTCTATGCCACAGGCAACATTACCCGTCGCCAATACCTGCAATTTACCCAAGGAAAAGGCTTACCACAAAGTGAATTTAGCATCACGGTGTATCAAGCCTTTGGCTTAATCTCCAAAAAACAGGCAGATTATCTCCGTCAGAAACCACACTATGCGGCACAACGGCAGCAGCGGCTTTTAGCGTGGGAACTACGTACTAAAAGAATCTCAGTCGAAGAACTGGAGTCAAGAAAGATAACGGGACTTACCCCAGCCCAGGTAAAAGAGGTGATTACTAAGGTGACCGAGCAAAAGACTTCGTCTGCTTCACGTGGCTACGAACGTCAACGAGAACGGGAACGCGAACGGTAGATATCAAGTGCCTAGCAGCGTAGGAGCATCAAGTACACCACGTGACTATTAATTTTTGTGTACATCCTCCGGTCAAAAATTGACGACACTTAAGAGTTTATGGCTTGTGCGGTAAGGACTTCACACCCAGTGCGCGTAGCAGCTTGATACTCCATAGGGGGACTAAACTTCTTGTAAAAAATAACCTCTAATTGTTATATAGAAAAAAATAATTACTCACCCTTTCTTTTGAAGGTGTATGCATCAGCAACTCACGTGGTATTTGGCATTACTTCCCTTCACGTAGTAGGAAAAAAGAGCGGCTACGACATAATACGTATCCGTGTATAAATGAGGTTATTTCATAGTAAGAAATACGCGCCTATGCGGTCATGAAAATGACCGTGCAGTGTTCCTTATAGTGCCACTCTTTTTTTACTTTATTTTCCCCTTAACCAATGAATCAACAAGAACGAGTATTTCACGCCTACGCGTATAGTGCCGCAGGCAGTGTAGGAGTCATAGTGCTGGTAGGAATCTTCTATCTCTTAGTAAGATTTACCCCCCTGCCGCTGTTTACCGTGCGCCTTACGTACCTGGTATTTGGTATCGTTGCACTCGTTGGCTACGTGTATATAGTCTTCCAAGCTGCCGCACATTTTGTGCGAGCACGTGCCATGCGTAGGGTTATCAATTTAAAACTCTATCAGTGGAGAGATAAGCCAGAAGTTAATATGTACCGCTCATTCGGTGCTGAATTTCGCTATACCTTTACCTACGCAATGATTGGCCGACTTATTCCATTTTTACTCGTCGCCTACATGAATATTTCATTTTTAGAAGCGCTATGCCTCGCACGTAAGTAACTCCCTTGATAACCAACGTCCTCTCACCAAGAAGGTAGAGTAAAAATGCAATTATTTAATAATGAAGAAAACACCCGAGTGTGCATGTATTCGCTCCTTGGTGTGATTGTGCTGTCGCTTTTTCAATTCGATGCCTTATTCCATGTCATTGCCGAGCGCTGGCTTGTGTCCTTCCTCCTCGTGGGTGCCGCACTACTTATCAGTGAACTGAGCCATCTCCACCTCATAGGAACTGGACTCGATCAGATACATGACAATATCGAGGACTACCGCGCCATTATGTCGCAACGCACTATCGAAGAAGAAGAAGAACGTGTACGACAAGCGCAAGCACAAGATGAGCAAGATATTCAAAACCAGATATCTCCAGAGCAGTATCGGCGACCTAAAAAACCGTACTCCTAAGCGCCACCAGTACTTCATTTTTCTCTCGTAGGAGAGATAACACCGCAGATATCCATTTTTTTCTAGTGCACCTATGAATGAACAAGAACGTCTTTTTCGTGCCTGCGCCTACGTTAGCGTTGCCCTGATCGGTTCACTGCTGTTGTATTGCTTGTTGATAAGTCCTTTTAAGGAGATAACACGACCCTTTTTTCAGATAGAAAAGACGCAACTATTCTTTGGCATTGTGGTGATACTGGGCTACCTTTTCCTCATCACAGAAGCAGCTTCATATTTCGCCGCGACACGGCGGGCACGAACGACAGTGAATTTAAAACTGTATCAGTGGCGAGACAAGCCCGAATGTAATGTGAGCGCAACGATGACCTACGACTTTATTGGTACCTTACGCTATGTCATGATCGCACGATTTATTCCCTTTCTCTTTGTGTCCTATGCATCGCTGGGGTTTCTTGAAGCATGTGTAGTGAACTACTCCCGTGTCACCTCCTAACAACCCTCCCTCTACCCATTATCATGAGCAGTTCTTATGAGAGTACTCTACCATCCAGAAACAACGCTTCTAGCACAACTAATGTCTGTCATCGTCTTTGGGATTGTCTTTGTCGCCTACGGGGTAAAGCCTCCTATGCCAGGAGAGACCTACTCTAACCTTCATCTAGTGAGTAAAGCGTGGCGTATGGCAATTGAAGAACGCTGGCTGTTGTCCTCAATCCTTGTGGGGGTTGCCGTCGTAATACCTGATCTGGCATATCTTTGGTTGATTGATGAGCGGCTTGAGCGCATCGAACAAAATATTGACGAGTATCGCGCCATGCTATCGCTGCGTGAGGAGGAAGAAGAGATTGAAGCAGCACAGGCAGCACAGGCACAAGAAGAGCAAGCGATGCAAGACCAGCTATCCCCAGAACAGTATCAACGACCTAAAAAAACCTACGAATAACGTGTAAGTAAGGAGCGTAGCTTATGCAACGTTACGGACGTGGGGAGATGAACTCCCCGCGCACGCATCAATTAAAACGAGTCAATCCCGCCCAGTACCCCCCGCGAAGACAGCAGTATTTACAAGGCGATACCTACCTTGACCAGATGCTGGATGTCCCCCCGCCCGTGCGTGGCCCCAATCTTCCCTTCGTCATTCAGCAACCAGAAATATTAGTCAAAGACTGGGAGCTGAATGAATTTCTCTACTACGGCGGCTTTTATATTCCCCGCGATCGCTTAAAGCACCACACTTTAAGTCTTGGTACCTCTGGCTCTGGTAAATCGCTGTTGTTAGAAATCTCAATGGCCTGGGCGCTCTCGCACTGTAAAAAAGGCTCTGGGGTAAAGGTGGTGCTGTTTGACACCAAAGGTGACTTTCTCCCGATTGCTGCCCACTTTGCCCAGCAGCAGCAGGTGCCGCTATATTACCTCAACATTAGTGATAATCGCGCCATCCACCCTGAAGGTGGGGTGGCAGGCTATGCCTGGGATATCGCCAAAGACTGTGACGGGCGGCTTGAGTATCTTATGGAAATGATGGAGATACTGCTACCGACACCAGACCAAGGCGATCCGTTTTGGGCACAAGGAGAGCAAGGTATCGCTATCGGGAGTGCTGAGTACTATGAGCAGCAGCAGCCTGGAAAGTGGGGACTGTTTGATATTTACAATGCCTGTTTAGCACGTGCCCCTGAATTAGCAAAGATACTTCGCCATACCGAATTTGGCACTGCGATCGCCGAGCGCCTTCTTGAGGGAAACGCCGATAAAACTCGTGATGGGGTGCTCTTAGGCGTACTGTTTAAGATGCTCCATTTTCAAACGGCGGCAGCTCACCAATACTACACCCCGCGTGAGCGTTGGTTCTCCATTAAGGAGTTTATGCAAGGCGAAGGCATTGTGGTGATTAGCCAAGATTTATCGGCGAAAAAATCATCCAGTCCGATCATGCGGGCGATGTTTCAAACCTTTGTCAATCACTACAATGCTCGTCCAGGAAGCAAGAAATATCCGGATACTTTTGTGTTCATGGATGAATTTCCTTTTATCGGGAAAATGCCAGGTATTTTAGATGTCTTAACCTTTCAACGCAGTAAAGGGGTGTCGCTGTATCTTACCTGCCAAGGCATTGAGCAGTTAATGGATCAGTACGGCGTGTATGGGGCGGAGACGATCGCCAATAACTGTAGTTTTAAGATTTTATGCCGCACTGAATCGCCTACGACTGCCGAGTGGTCAGTCAAACTTGCGGGCACGCAGCGCTGCTTTGAATCCCATGCCAGCACCCAGCGCACGGCACAAGGTGCCTCTATGGGGAGTGCTGAAGCACTGGTAGAGCGTACCCGCTTTATTACCAGTGATTTTATGGATATGCCTGATACAAGCCCCTATGACGGGCTTCATTACTTTTTTCTCTCTCCGTTTACCCGTGGCATGTGTTATCGCTGCTGGAAATCAGGGAAAGACATTGAAACATTACGCCCCCGTAAAGCCGAAGTGCCAGGCATGATCCAAAAACCCGCCCAGTATTTGAGAATGCCGTCACCGACAAAACAGCAGGCACCACACACGTACCAACAGGTACAACAGACGGTGAATAATACGGCGTGGCGAGAAGAGTTTTTAAACGTTGACGATCCACTCCAGTACGCCCTACGGGTAGAAACCTTAGCACTGATTGAAAAAGAACTAGAAGCCATCTTTGGCATGATGTGTAAGCGCGAGGGCAACAAATGACCTACTACACCAAAAAAGACTTAGAGCGTGAGTATAAGATTGCTGACACCACGGTCTACCGCACTCTAAAAGCCTGTGGCCTCTCCACGGCACGCAGAAAGTACACCGCTGAAGAAATTACCACCCGCTTTAAAGTCGCTCGCCAGATGTTTGAGGAACGGTACACCGTCAAGGACGTAGCAGAGCACTTTGAGAAGTACTTGGAGCTACGTGCGATGAATGTACCTTCCCACACGACGTTATCATGACCCACCTATGCCTTACACGAAAAAAGACCTCCGCGATAAATATCACCTCAGCAATTCAACGCTCCATGAGCACTTAAAAGATTGTGGCCTCAACACGAAAGATCCCGTGTTTACCGATGAGCAGATTCACTCAATCTTTGATGTTGCCGAACAGATGAGAAAAGAAGGCTATAGCAGTAAACAAATACGGCAGCATTTTGGCGTAGGCAATCCCCAAGAAACACCACCTCCTTCAGCGTCTTCTGAAAGAAATGTCTTCACCGATGCCGTCGCGCAGACAGTGAAAGGATTTATGCAGGCAGAAGCACGCGAGGCGGTACGAAAGGTGTTACCGCTTATTCCCTTAATTGTGGAGCAAGAATTTATTGCCCTGATTCAATCGGGGGAATTTCATGAGTCATTTATTGACTATGAAGAGAAGGTGCGATCGCCAGAACGGAATCACTATTATGATGTGACTTCCTATACCGTCACTGATGTAGGCGGATTAGGCGCAGCAGAAGACGACGAGGAGGAGAATAAGAAGGCAAGAGAGGAGGAAAAGACTGTAGACGAAGAAAAGAAGGAGTAAGATCACTATCATATTTACGTCACTACTAACGTAAGTGTGATGCGATAGTAGTATAGAACCCATTTGACATCTAAGTGTAGCTGTAGTGACCTGCAAACATAAATGGTTGTTTTAGGGAATATTTTGCTCTGAAGACAATACTGAAGTTGGATGTTTCAACATCGAATATCAAAGGTTTTGAGACTCTGCGTTACAAAAGTTTACAATATGGGTCATTGTACACGTATTTGGTCATAACCCCTTTATGTTTGCAGTTCGCTACAGTTAGGCATTACTCTCTAGTTGACGCAAAAAATATCATCTGAAGCGACGAGGGTGATGCTTACGATAAGGAAAATTTTCACCTGTCTCCTCACACTTAAAAAGCTCTCCAATTGCTCGGATTAACAGTAAAACTAGGAAAACAAAGGAAAAAATACTCAAAAGGATAAAACCAAGATGTAGAAAGGCTTCTCTGTACCTCATCCATACGGTAACAATTATAATCATACCCAAATCATCATGTATTGAATGTAGTGATAGCGTCTAACGAGTTTCACGGCAGACCTCTTAGGAGATAGTGACAAATTCCAAGATTTTTCATGAAACGTAAGATCAACAACTTCCATCATAAAAACCAAACAGGTTAAACTCTCCTTGGTGCGATTAAATCGTCTTCAAAATTAAATTCCTTAGGTATGAATGGCAAAGGAAGAAATGATAAAAAATCATTAATTTTCTGTAGACTGTTTGAGGCAGCCATTTCATAGAAATTAGTACTGTTCCACAACAAGTAAACATAGCTAAAATGTTGCTTGAGAGATGAAATAAGCGTTTCATAGTCTACTTGAAATACTTTCATATCTGAAAGTATTTTCGAGCGCTTCCATATTAACTCAGTGGTTGAAAAGTACAAGGATTTATATCTTTCGTCTTTTACTTGCTCTCGCTTTTCGTATTGTGCTGCATCTATCTGATGTAATTTTTCAAGGCATATTAAAATGCCATCATCTTTCATTACCTTTTTCAAGTGAGCTATTTGTTCAAGCCGATCCTTGTCATAAAACTGAAATGTTACATTTTCATAAATTACGTCAAAACCATCCGCAAATACATTTGAATTAGGCAAAGTGCGTATAAGCTGCGGTGTTATGTCACAGAAATATCCTAAATAAAAATATGAAAAAGGATGCCGACAAAGCTCCTCAAATTTTTTCCTGTTAACGGTGTGTAAACCATTAGTCAATGTTATCACTTTCCCAGAAGCAAGTTCAGCCAAAGTTCTAGCACTTGTACCATCTGGAGAATCGGTCTCATAAAATGTGAGAACCTGTTCATCAGGAAGGCAACGAGCCATGCGAAGCAATGCCATGCCAATACGACATTGCTCTTCAAATACAAATGGAATACTAGCGCAGTAATGTTTACAAAATGGTGCCATATTACGTTTGTAAACATTACAGTATTCTTTTATATCATCTGCTTGAGAGAGAAATTCTTGATCTGGAAGTATATCTGTGCGCGGAACTTGTATCGCACCACTTGAAATATCAGCAAAGTGCTTGCTTAATTCCATGCAAGGACGATTTTCATATTTCTCTCGAAGTGTTTTTTTTTACTTCCCATGCCAAAGTTATTCTCTCAAAGATGTGCAATAAGCATTAATAAAACGCTACAACGGAATCGCCAAGAGTTTAGGGTTTCTGAACTCTTGCTGGATTCAGTACGATTTGATCCACGTAAAGGTTATGGCTAGGTTCAATTAAAAACTTGATTGCCTGAAAAACGTCAGAGCGGGAGACTGCTGCTTCATAAGCAAGATTTGCTTCACGGATATTACTTGGAATCAATGTGTGTGAATAAATTCCTTTTTCCCGCGTAGAAGCGTTGATACACTCTGCAAATCGGATAATGCCAGCTTTAGCAGCAGCATAAACAGGGAATAACTCATTGCCACCTTCTCTTGATAGTCCTGAAGTTGAGGAAATAAATATAATATGCTGATTTATCTCTTCTAGAGCAGCACGCTCAACAAAAACATTAGTAAGATTGATGGCTCCAAGCAAGGTTGTTTCAATTTCAGATCTAAGTTCAACAGGCGAATAATCTCCGATTTTCTTTCTGCCGAAGAAACCTGATGCATTATTGATAAGAATATCAATCCTTCCAAAGATTGAAAGACACTGAGAAATTGCCTGTTCACAACTAGGGTAATCGCAAATATCTAAAGTTCCACTGCTAACCCGCTTCGGATCAGTATTTTCAAGTGATTTTGGCTTTTCGCCACTTCTACTAGCACAAAACACATTAGCGTTATCGTGATAGAAATATTCTGCTAAAGAGGCTCCAAGCCCTCTAGCACTGCCAGAAATAAACACAACTTTATCTTTCATGATTGTTACCAAGTAAATTACAAAAATTGGGATCTAGGCAATTGATGGTATGGCTATTTCCCAGCCGTTCCAATCACCTGGGAAATAGCCATACTGATCGGTAATTGTATGTGCCCATCTTTGGGGCAAAATCTTTTCATTAAATTGTTTGTAACAAGCGTAAACCCAATCCTCATACTTCAATACAGAAGATATATTAAGTCTTCCGACTTGAAACTCATCAAGAGCAACTACCATAAGATTCAACGTAAATAGTGTTAACAATGTTGCCCACCTATGCACAATTGGCTTTTGTAGATCTGAATTTGGATGTTCCTTTGCTAGATTGAGTTCACACAGCTTTCTCACCTGTTCATAGTTTATAATTCGACAGATTTCCGCATAAGGTTCAAGAGAAGGATCAAAAGTAACACCCTCGCTAGGGGCGCGTGTTGAAGTTGTTGAACCGCCAAGTCGAGTTTGACCAGAAAGTTTTCTCAGTTTAGGATTAGGTGCCCAATCAGATTCAAATGCATAAGAGAAGTAAAGAGTTTGACCTACGTATATAAAGTTCTTTTCCTGATAAAACTCTATAAAACGATCAAGATTCTCACGAATAGTTAGCACCGATGCTGTCTTATTAAATAGAATGAACGAAAGATTGCAAAAGATTTTATGATCTCTCAGTGCTAATATTGCTTCACGAGCTGTCGTTGCTGACTGTCCTTTATTCATTGCCTTGAGATCTTGAGCATCTAAGGATTCGATGCCTAGCAAAACTGAGTTAACTCCTGCATCTGCAAGTAATTGGTATTTATTGAAACGCTCTAACGTATCAGCGCGGCTATAGATCATAATCTCTACTCGTGGCAATTCGTCACGTATACGTGTTAATAAATTCTCAACCTGTGGATACTGAGAACGATCCGCTCCAATAAATTCAGAGTCGTAAAACCAGAATTTTGAGATTCCTGAACTCAGGTAATTGAGCATATCAGCCAGTACATCATCATTAGATCGTCTTGTATAACGTTCAGAGTAGTTACGACCGTGATTTATGAAACAAAATTTGCAACCAAAATGGCAGCCACGAGTCGTTTCAATTGTTGCTTTGAACAAATTTCTTCTCTCCCCCATTGAATCGAGGTGTTGAAGTCCATAAGGGTAATGTCTTAGACCTGAAGTAAAACTAAAGCCAGTTAGTGGCAAATCGAGTTCCTTTGCAAAGGCTTGTTCATCATGATGGATCACCTTAGTTCGCTCAGGGTATGGGCTTTGCCAATGCTCTAATTTACCTGTCTGTCCATAAAATACAATTTTGGCATCCGTGCCTTGCAATAAATGAATTGCCACTCTTTCTGCATATTTCCAGTGCAGTCCAGTACCTCGAACGCCTATAACATAAGTTTCAGCCCCACTTTCTTTGAGAGCTTCAATGTTAGTAGAGCGATCTAGGTGAAAGTCAAAAACTTTAAAAGGAACACCAATATTATCCAAGTAGCCAGCAAGCGAAGAAATAACTGGTTCTTCACGCACATCAAGCAAATTATACTCTGAGAGATATGGAACTCTGACTAAAACTATCATGGTATGTAACCTCACAGAAGATTATAAACATGAAGAGAAAGAGGCGAATCGTGGTGTTCAACATCAAGCCCAGATTTCTCAATTAATTTCGATTGTGTTTCATTTGTAGATAGATCAAAAATGCGATTGAGAGCTTTTTCTCTGAGCGTTTTGAAGTAATCACTATCAACAGCACTATTTGACTTTTTCTTATACGCTATGAAATGACCATCTGAGGTATCAAAATTCAGATCTGGGGCAGGAACTAGCCTTGCCTCAGATGCAAAATTGTCAAGAGTTGTACGAGAGTATAAGTGCTCTCGCGAATTAAAGATAAACTCGTCTTGCTTGCCAGAGTCATCTGTTTTAGTTATCTTCACAGACATATCAAGTATATTTTTTTCGGCATCCACCACATCTGTCGTAAATGGCCACAGACATTCTATTGTTATGCCTTGCTTTTTGACTTCACGACGATATATGTCTAAATTTTCCCAGTCTCCACATATTAGTGCTTGCTCATTTACCACACTATCTTTATGTATCTCTATGAAAAAGCATCCATCATTACACAATGCATTGGCGATCACATTAAACAATTGTTTTACGTAATCATGGTCAACTAAGACAATAGAATACCGAGGAATGCAGATAACTTGAGCTTGGGTTATAGTTGAAAGTGCCGTTATAGCATCAGAGCATAGGTAATTGCCAGAGAATCCGCGCTTCTTGGCGATATTCTCCATCGCCTTTGAAATGTCAATAGCTATAATGTTCCCATCCCAGCCCATTGTTTTCAAAGTGGTTGAGTGGTAAGCTGGTCCAGCGAAAAGTTCTACGAAAGTAGAACTCGAATCAAGCTTGAAAACTTCCATCTGGGTCAATTCATACTCGAAATCCCTATCATCAGCGATGATGGCGTAAAGCTCTGCATAGTCAGTGTATAGATTGTTTAGATCATGCATTGAAAGCGCCTCAAATTTTAACTATATTAATTCGTGACGAATGCATTTAAAAATATCTTCAAATATTCTGTTAGGTATATGTTCACCTGATAAAAATAGCTCTCCATGATCTTCCATAATTACAAAGTCTGTGAAATTTGACTGGGTAATAAAGCTTGAAATACGGCTTCCTAAATCAGCTTCCCCATAGGTACTTGGAGGTACAGCAATCCTATTGCGGTATTTCATATTTCTTGTAAACTGATTGCTTGCATGAGTGTGAACTAGCCCATTCATCCAACTAAGTTTCTGGTACAAAATGGCAGCTTCAACACTATCAGAAGAAGGGAGATATGAACCTTTGTAGCTCAGGCAGTTAGTCCTTCTATCATAGCTGTGAATCAAGGCAATCCTACTAAGATCTATGTTAGCCTTATCTGTTTTTGTGCAAGTAACATAGAAGCTATTAGTACCATGATCTGGGCTACGAATTGAAATAAAACCGTCAGTCGAGGCTCTATGATAAAGTCGTTCTACTCTTATCAAATCACTAATCTTTAAAAAGAAATTCTTTATATCTGTTGGAATATCGGCTTCGGTTAAGTTACCTGTTTTTTTGGGAACGTACTTGATGCGAACTGAATCGCATATAGAATTGTCAATCAATTTTTGTCTTGCAGGAATATACCGTTCTTCAAACAAGCTAGGTAAAAGATAGTTTATCTTTCCTTCATATTGAAGCTTCAACCTCTCAACGTCTTGAGCAGCATGGGAAAAAGTAGACTTGCTGGAATAACTTATAGCAATAGTAGCTGAGGTACATTTCTGAATTAGATCAGAGTATTTATTTGTGATAGATTCTGGATCATCAATGCCGTCAATGATTATTAAATGCCGTAAGAGTACTACTTTACTATCATCAACTGGAGCTTGCAAAGTACACATCCCACTTTCAAACTGAAAACCATATTGTCTGGATGCTTTAGCAATGGACTCAGCTAAATCTGGGTATAAACAGAGTTCATCTACAAGGTGTACAACCACCTCATCTCGGCGTAAAGCTCTTGAATAGTCGTAATGCACAGTTAACTTCACTCCTCTTAAAGTTTGATAACAGCGCGAGACTTATGATGCCTAACTAGTTATTGTACGGAAACTTTCCGTATAATCTTTTTTCAATCCTAATATATCAAGCATTACAACGAATTCCTGTCTCAATATACGGAAAACTTCTTGTTTACATCCTTTTTTGGGTATTATACCAAATTTTATCGTATAACATCCTTATTTAGACTCAGTAGACCGAAAACTTCTGCGATCGCACACAGAAAGATACCCATAAACCAACACGAGCCCTTTGAGAAATGCTCCCAAAGCCTTACCAGTTGCCATTGGTCGTACCAACTGGTCAAATAAATGTCTCATCACCCTTGCTCCTAATCGCTGTCTAGCTTGTGTAATAGCTGATTTACAGGGGACTCGCCAATATTTACCAACTTTAACCCATGATTCTGACAAACCATCAATCAGGTTTTTCAGTACATCCCGCATCGAATCTCTCGACCAAAGACTCATTGCAATTATCAGGCAAATTACTAATTGTGCAGGCAAAGACCAATTTCTTTCTTCTGAGGCTCTACTTGTTGCGATCACCTGTTCAATTGCCGTCGCAGGTATCGCTGTCTCAATCGCTTTCACCAAATCTCTACTTTGTATTGTTGGAGACAACTGTAAACTGCATCGATAGATTGCACTTATTCTAGATAATTATTTTGCATCTTTAAAACGAGGATACGTGTCCCTACCTTCATCTATCTTTGTAATATAATGAGAGAATTATTCCTCTTACGCATTCATTTAAGACATAAGCTTCAAGGAAATGGTGCAAAATAACTTTGCAGAAAAGGTGCAATTTAATTATGCAAGTTACAGTTATGTAAATAACCACGATAAGTAGCATTGATCTTACCACATTATTTGGCGCAGTTTATGGGATAAAATCACTAAAAAGCAGTGAGTGGCTATTAAATATAACTCAGTAAAATCAAATAAACAGGAATGACTTACCTTTTCCACTTATAAGTTTTAAAACGACAAAAGTGTGCCAAATAATGTAGTTAAAAACGTGCCATTTAATTTGGTCAGTTACATGTGCAAATTACAAGCATAAGTGGCAACTTATAAAATTGAACGCTTTTGAATTTATGTTCCACGCATTAGTTATTACTACATGCTGCGTTAGTTTTTTGAGCGTTCTTCGTTCACCTTCACTTGTACTTCTTCTCCTTAATTAATAAAAAATTATTTAAATTAGACTACTTAACCTTGCAAAGTAGACATCTCTCGCTGTGCTACCTTGTGGCATGAACATTACCTATTGCTGCGTTACTGTGGAACAATCGCCGTAAAAAGCCTAAAACGACCAAAAAAGCCCTTGCATAGCCTGCCTTTCCCCTATATTGTCGGACAATTACCAAAAAGTGCCAAAAATCATACCCGATAAGAATACTTATCGGGCAATTTCGCCTCTTTTTGCCCACTAGTGGTCTGACAAATTAATTTTTTCACATTTGGAAACGGTGTCACGTCTATAGAGGCTGGAGATAGTGTGTTAAAGTCTTGAGATGGGAATGATATTGACCGGACAAGATAGAACAGAAGCAGACCGAATTCGCTTTGAAGGACGAGAGGGGCGAGCAGTTACTCGTGCGCATGTACTTTGTATGCGAGACATTGGTCATACCTATGCCGAAGTAGCGTTAGCATTTAACCTCACGCCTCGCACGGTGCGCAACATTGAGTACTGCTACGAAGTGGGTGGGTTATCGCAGGCATTATATGATGAGGTACGACCAGGGCAACCAGTCACCATAGAAGCATCATTGAGAGGGTTTATCGTTGCCACGGTATGTAGCGATCCACCGGAAGGATTTGACCGATGGACGTTGCGATTGGTCCAGGAACAAGTAAGCACAGTCTATGAAGGACGAGTCATTAGCACTGAGTCTATACGACTTATCCTTGTTGAACATGACTTGAAACCATGGCAGCAAGAGAGCTGGTGTGTTCCCACCGTGACTACCACCTACCTTGAGCGAATGGAAGACGTGCTAGAAGTGTATGAGCGACCCTATGCGAAGGAACGACCCGTGGTATGCCTTGATGAGAAGTTGATTCAACTCACTGAGCAGGTACGACCTGAACAGGGGATAAAGCCAGGCACGCCTGAGCGAGTTGATTATGAGTATAAGCGCAATGGTACCGCAAACGTATTTATGGCGATTGAGCCACGTAGAGGAAGCTACTATACAAAAGTAACCACGCAGCGTAAGCGCACCGATTTTGCCCATATGCTTCAGGATATAGCTCACCTTTATCGCACAGCGTCTTCCATAGTATTAGTCCTTGACAACCTCAATACGCATACCGAGCGCTCAGTGATTGAAGCCTTTGGCAACGATGAAGGCAAGAAGTTATGGGAACGATTTGAAGTGCATTACACGCCAGTGCACGGGAGTTGGTTGAATCAAGCTGAGATAGGATTGAGCATCTATGCTCGACAATGTTTAGGTCGTTCGCGAATTCCAACCATCGAAGACTTAGCCAACCGTACCAATCGATGGACTACCTTGATGAATGAACGAAATGTAGCCATCGCATGGTCCTTTGACCGAAAAAGGGCACGCGAAACATTTAAATATTGTGCAAATACTGTTTCCAAATGTGAAAAAATTAATTTGTCAGACCACTAGGGCACTTTTGAAATTCCTTTTACGTGATAAAAAACGGCATACTCAGGCATTAAAGCACAGATAAACTCCCCTTTCTTGCGTTTTAGACTGCGTGAAGGGCTTATAAGGTAGAAACGATGAGAACAAAGGTGACTGTCTCACTGCATGATGAAGATTTACTTCTGCTTGAGCGGTTAAAGCAGCAGCTTGAAGAGAGTGACGTGTATGTGGTGCCGTCTACGAGTGAGGTGGTGCGGTTGGCGTTAAAGGTGTTAGCGCAGACACCGCAGAAAACAATCGCTGCGATCGCAGCGCGGGTGCCGTTGAGGGGAGTGGGGAGACCAAAGCAGCGACTTAAGGCTACTCAATTAAATAAGAATTAAATATTTTTTAGTACTGACTTCAGTAAGTAATTGCTGACTTACTTCAGTAATTACTTTATCAATAAAAGATGCTCGTTAACGATGAGCAGCGAGAATGTAGTTATGACATGGGACGGTATAGCTTTATATTCGGAAATTAAGACTTGAAAACCAATATCCTGAAAAGGATTTAGTCATTTGCTACTTTTTATACTTAAAATCATTATAAGGTACGAAAAATCAAGCTTTTTCAGCTTTTATTTCCGTTTTCGTCCACACTCGGCTTAACGCCTATTTTAGAGGAGCAGTAAGTAATGCCGATTCGCATTAAACCAACATATACAATAGGTACCTGTGTTGTAACTTTTGAAGATATTCAAAAGATTGCTCAACTAGTGGATACAGAATTCCCTCTCTCCACCTATTCAGCGACTGATAAAATTTGGGAAATCTATGATGAAACTCAAAGTTCATTTTTAACTGCAATTTCTCAACGCGATACTCTTGATTCACTAGAAATAAGAGCATCCGACAATGCTCCTGTGGATAGTAGAGAAATAAAGATCATTTTTGATAAGAAGGAAGCAAGCGTCACTTGTACCGCAGATCCAAAACATGAAAGATGGTTTGAACACTTTGTTGCCGATTTAGAGGAGTTAACTCATCCCCCAACTTTCTCTCAAATGATGGATCAAGGAGGTTTTTATCGAGACTTACTTAATATTACAGTAAAGATTACTTTGCCACATTATGTATCGTTAGGTACTTCAACTCCCTACTGCAAAATCGTGATCCGAGAGAAACCACCTAACCCATTTATTGAGAATATAAAAGCTAATATTGTATCGAACATTATATGGGCAGTAGGGGTATTTATTTTTGGAGTAGCTGCTACGCTTGTGACGCAGCAATTGCTTAACAAGAAACCAATAGATAGTACGGGAGGCTCTAAAAGCAGCCTAACAACCCCCATGCACACTGACCGTTTAAATTTGTCGGTTATGATTCAAAAGATATCTGCGGCGGGTAATGGGCAACGTTAGCTTGCTAAATTATTAGTAGGCATAGTAGCCATAAGCATTAGACTTTTACGAAAACTCCAAAGCCCAATTATTCAAAGCTTTGCCCAAATGTGATGCCACTCGTGGCTCGACTTCACGAGCGAGCGCCAGTAGCATGTCAACTAAAAAAGTTTTTACTTCAGATAATTTACTGAAGTAAATCAGCATGTGTTTACTGACTTACTTCAGTAAACACTTTAGGACAAATATTATTGAATATCTGAATACTAGAACTAAAGCAGCTTATGCTGCTCTACCTCTGCAATAAACTTCTCGATAAGTGTTCGCGCCAAACTACTCATATTAGTGTTGAGCTGCTTTGCAATAACGCCAAACTTCTTATGCTTAGATTGAGCTAGGTCAACAGTAAAGCGCACCGTCGCTTCTTTCTCAGCAACTTGAAACTGTGCAATTACTTCTGAGGCAAGACTTGAAACTGATTCATCAGAGTACCCAATCTCCTTCTCGTCTTTGCTATCAGTACTTACTTGCTGACTTGCTTCAGCATTTACTTCAGCAAGTATTTCTTCGCTGGCTGCTACCGAGTCTGGGTTTTGAACAAATTGTTTAATTACAGATTCACTTAGCGTTCTTCTTTTAGCTGTCATAGAGCAGACTCCATCACCTTAAATAAACTGTCGTATTCTTCACTTGCTTCTTTCGCCGCTTTGCCAGATAAATCGAACACGCTCGATGCTTGGCCATATGCATCAGCAACGATCTGTCTCTGGTGAATCACCTGCGGTACGGGGGTGACATCTGGAATTTGCTGTAAGAACTGTACGGCTTCTCCTTTAAGTCGAGTCCCCTGAATGGCGCGACTAATAAACATGAGTGCTTTCGGCTGGCCTTTGCGGATTGCTTGGGCTTGACGAACAAGGCGGACAGTATCGGAGGCACTTGATAAATCCACCCCTGTTGGTTGGCAAGGAATAACTGCAAGGTCACACCATAGAACAACAGCTCTGGTTGCTTCGCTTAGTGCAGCGGGGGCATCAACTACTACCCACTCATACATCTCCATGAGCTTTGGTAACTCTTCCAATATTTGATCTGGTTCAGGAATTGCTTTGTAAGGAATATCTCGTTGAAGACTTTCTACCCACTGTGAAGAAGTGCGTTGAGCATCTGAATCAACGAGAAACACTTTTCTCCCCTGTTGCTTTAACCAACATATATAGTGAACGGCTGCCGTTGATTTACCGCATCCCCCTTTTTGATTAATGAAGCCGATAACTGGCATATGAAACCCTTTAGTAAAAAGTATGACACAAATCATATTTCAGCAAGTAAGTCAGTAAGTATTTACTGAAATAGTTGCTGACTTACTTGCTGGCTGTAGTTATAGCAGAATTATGTGCTTACCCGCAATAACTGCTGAATAAGTGAGGATATTACTATTGAGGAACTTAAAAGAGATTTTTAATAGAAGAGCATTCAATCATATTGTATATAGGTTATCTTGATGAACCTCAAAAACAAAATAACACCTTGTTTAAAAATAAAATCGTCAAAAATAATAATTGGTGAAGTTAAGAGATAATTGATTAACTTAGTAAGCGAAGCTTGTTTTTTCATTTAATAAAAAGATTTCTTGATTAATTTTTTCTCATAGTATCATAATAAAAATATATCCCCCTTATCGCTTCGGTGGTAAGGTGCAAGGCCGCTCTTTACAGCGGCCTTAGCTTTTTTTATAACCATCACATATGAAAACAAATGTATATGTTGATGGCTTTAATCTCTACTACGGTTCACTCAAGGATTCGCCTTATAAATGGCTTAATCTTCATACCCTTGTAACCACAATATTAAAACAATCTTCTATCAATCACATTAAATACTTCACTGCACGGGTGAAAGCTCGTCCGCAAGATCCCAGCCAAGCTGTTCGCCAAGATACTTATTTAAGAGCGTTAAAGACTATTCCTCATGTAACAGTGATTGAAGGAACATTTCTTTCTTCTAGAATCTGGATGCCTCTTGCCGCAAACCCTGCTGAAAAGGTAAAAGTTATCAAAACTGAGGAGAAAGGTTCTGACGTGAATTTAGCAGTACATCTGGTAAGTGATGCTTATAAACAAGAATTTGAGCAAGCAATTGTTATTTCTAACGATTCTGACCTTTGTGAAGCGATAAAAATTGTTCGTTCGCTCAAGCTCAATGTAGGAATACTGCACCCTCATAAGAGACCAAGCATAGAGTTGAGTAAACACGCTCATTTCATTCGTCCTATCAGGGAAGGAGCACTACAAGGTAGCCAATTTCCTCATACACTTCATGATAAAGCAGGTTCCTTTCACAAGCCTGATTCTTGGTAACTCAAAAAAGGCATTTTTTAAACTTTTAACACTTCAGCAATATATTCAGTAAGTAATTCAGCAAGTATTTACTTGCTGAATAAGCTAATTTTACAGAATTTATACATAATCAACGTCCTAAATCTCTTTCTTTACTGAAGATAAACCTGTTATACCTTGGGTGACGTTGAGGGGATAGGTGACCAAGGCAATGAATAAAAGGTAGCTGAGGTCTTTAGGTATAAACCTTTCTCTAATTCGTCGGTCGCGGGGCAGCCCGCTTGTGTTGATATCTTAGCGGGCAGCCCCGCTAAGGTTCTTTTGACAGTGACTAATTATCTGGTCGTCAATCACAAATTAGTAATGCTTGAAAAAACGTTTTAAATTATTAATGTGAAAGGTTTAATGAATTCCCTTATAGATTTAATGAGTACATTAACTCAAACATTAATTCCAGTTATCAACTTAATTTTTACAGTATCAATTTATAGAAATAGAAATAAAGACAAAGAAATTGACATATCTTTTCATCATAGAAAAATCTATCAAGAAAAAGTTAACGATGCGTTAGTTTCTATTTTTCGTTCAGTCACTGAAACTCGAAATTGTATAGATATATTAAACTCGTGCTCAGGCAAAAACTACGAAAATGATGAAGCAAAAAAAGCTGATATACAACAACGACTAAATGCGTTCATAGAACACCATAATGCAACAGTAAAGTTATACGACAACCACGAAATTCTTCTTAAACCTGAAATATATGAAATTTTAGAAGAGTTAAGAAAATGTGGATGTAATACTATATCAGATGTCGAATCGTTACTCAGCACACCTCCTAGTAAGAATTCAGCAGAATGGAAAACACAGAATATCCAAGAAGTGAAAAAAGACTACGAACAATTTAATTTGAAACGAGAAAAATTGAAAAAAGCAATTCAAGATGAATTAAATAATAATTAAAAGTTCTTTCTGGCATTTCTTTGTCTCTACTATTTTTTTAAAAAAATTACGAATCATTAGTGAGTCGCTAATATTTTTTTCAATCTGTTCAAAAAATATTAATCAAATCAATATGTTACAACCAGCTAACCCTTACCGAAAAGGGGCTCACAGTGCTGGTGCTTCGCTAACGTACCTGCAATAGAGAGTATTCGCGTTGACTAGGCGACACCTGGGCGTTGAGACTTACCACCTCACGTAAAACAGGGACGGCATAGCTTCCGTCAGGTCGTGTAGTCCTTCTTCGCGCTGGATGCTTGTAACCAAGCTCGTCCAGTGCAAGAGAGGCTGAATGGTGCAATCCTGTGACGTGCTGCACAGAGTAATCCCATTCTTCTATCTCATACGATTTTTCATTCACTCATTGAATTATTGAAAATTTAACAATTGAAGACGGGCGACCGAGACACACTTAAGTACCCAACGCTTAAGCCGTGAGAAGGGAAGTGGTGTAAATCCACCAGAGGGGGCATAGCCTACGGGAATAACCTATGGCGTGTAACCTCTGCCAGTGCTGGGAGTTCGTCATTGGTAACAATGGCGATCGGAGGAGACAACTTCGATGTGGCTTAGAAATAAGCCCAACGAATAGCTCAACAGTGAAAGGCGGGAAACTGCTTACTGGTTATGCGGTGTATGGTGCGAGGTCAAACCGCGAAACATCTCAAGGTGAGTAAGGGAAAGCTTCTGCCTTCTAGTCCCCCAAATCGCTCACTGCGAAAGGTACTTAAGTACCTAGCCTTGACGACCTGAGCCTCTAGGCTCTAGCAACACCTAACCATCGTTGAACTCTTATTACTAATCGGGGAATCTCCTGCACGCCGGAATTAGCTACTTCGGAAGCTTGCAATGTCAGCAAGTCGTAAAACATGACAGGAGAGGGAGCGGGGAGCAGTAGGAATCACACTATGTGAGAGAACAATGGGCTGACAGTCCGGCGTTCTTGTCCCGTGGGCTGGTAATCCACAGACAAAGGACACACGAAAGCTCTGAGGAGGGGTAGTTAATGCGAATACACCCCATCTAGTGCGGTGCGGAGTGAATGGTATGCCTTACACGGGTGTAGCGTTCACTCTCTTACCAGTACAAAACACAAGCGTGCATATCAAAGAAAAAGTATGTAGTAATTAATACAACGCAAAAACACGAAAAATAGTCCAAAAAAATAACAAAGTGTAAACACTTGAAAACACAAGATTTGTGACGGCTATATGGAAGGTATGGGTCTTCGCCTAATAAGTAGCATTTACTACTAACAGGAGTAGTCTATCTTCCGCCGTGCGTTGTTATCAATGGTTTTCTTATCAAGGCTTTGTGAGTTGTGCCTTTCACCTACAACTCACCTTTTTTTTCTAGGAGCAGGGGTGATGATCTATGAAGCGCACACATTAGGAGAATTTTTGCGTAAGGTCGCTATCGACTACCTACGATACGGCTATTATCGGTATCTCCTAAGGGTAATTCCTGAAAAGATGGAGGTACATTCTATTGATCGAAAGGTAATCGCCGACTATGAAATTACCGTATGTCGGATGACGCGGTTTAGGAGAAAAAAAGCAGGACGTGCCAATGTCGCCTACGTTCGGTGGGGTCGTCGCTTTGTGCTGCTTGCCACGGAAGGAATGCACGAGGAATTTGAGAAACGAAGATTTCTAGATATTCGAGAGAACCCTTTATATGTGAATGGCTACTCGATTGGAATACACGCAGGAAAGCCATGTGTCATGATTGAACCTACTCGATATCAACTCATTCGCTCCCACCTTCATGCGATCGCACTCTTTAATGAAGCACGGGTCACTGAGTACCTACGCAATATCTCTCCCTTTAGTTTTCCAGGCATTGTGAGGCAGAAGCGACGATTACTGCATGAGGTGAATAGGAGGAGAAAACGGGCAGGGTTATCTACCATTAAGATTGAGGTTCGCTTTACGAAAAAAGATGCTAGTGCTCCTAAGATAGCGGCTTATTAAGCGTAAGACTTACCTGTACTGGCTTCAATCAACGCTATAGCAAAACACTGCTCAAAATCTGCCATCCACGAAACTGCTGCACCTAGCGTAGGCATAGTTATAGTAGCAAGCCAAGGCACAGTGTTCGGCATGTGAGGAGTACGAGGAATTGTTCTACATTCACCCATTAAGTTGAGATACAAGTGTTCAAATAGTTCCCAACAAAGTTCCTGCTTTGTATGACTCCAAACAACAGCGTTTGAGGTTAAGGTAATGCTAGATTCACGCACATCAAACATTGCACATTCTCCATCAACCGTTGTGTTGACAGTGTAATCTTCAAAAGGATAAGGCAATGGATCTTCTGCCTTACCTCCTAGGATGGCTCGTGCGGCTATTGGATGGAGAAGCTTTAAGGTTTCTGGTTGATACTGTTTATTAGAGCAATCAAACGTATTATCCGTGTTCAGAGTATAGTGCAGAAGTTGAGGCATGTTATCTTTACAGTTCACAAACATAATCGTTCACTGATGTTCCTTGTTTGTGATTTTTTAATCAAGAGTTTTAGTGAATATTAAATAATGAAATTCCCTAATAAATTAAACTTTACCCTCTTCACTAGAGCCACCGTGCTGTCATAACTATCGTTCATTATAAAAAGTAACTGGTACCTATACCAAAGGTTAAACATATTCAAACACATACTCTTATTTAAAATTGCGTTCATATATCAAGAATTAACTTGAATTTTCATAACAAATCAAGGATGATTTTTGTAAGGACTCTCTCTACACTTAACCGTTAACAAGCATCGAGTCTTATGTGAAAGAAGGAGCGATGATATTAGAATATCAATTCGCACGCTTATTTTAATAATAAAAATTTGCTAATTTTGAACTAGTATTTATGTACGCAATTACATTTGATTTAGACACTGATACGTTAGGCAAAACGTACCACAATCCTTCCTATCAAAACGCCTATAACGACATTAAAGCCGTCCTGCAACAACATGGCTTTGGGCGACAGCAAGGCAGTGTGTACTTTGGAAATAACTCCGTAGATCCGGTCACATGCGTCATTGCAGTCATGGATATTACTCAAAAATTCTCGTGGTTTGCTCCCTCAGTCAGAGATATCAGGATGCTCAGAATCGAAGATAATAACGACCTGACACCAGCAATTAATAAGGCGCTGGCTCTTAGCCAAACCACTAAGTAACTAATAAATTAAATAAGCATATTAAAAAAGTAGCAATTGCTATATTGAACGATAATTCTGTTTCACAGAAAAAGATTCTCCTCCTACGATGGCCGCCACCTAAGATTAAATTTATCGCACATTATTTCAAGTTCTTCTTTAGTAGGTTTTCGATTCGGTCTTGGCACAATTCGTAGAGGAACACTCTCACTAGATTCTTTCTCTGGTGCAGTAGATGCATGTGGTGGAGTAGGTGAAGTAGCAGTAGCTCTCTCAAAACGGATATAGTGTTTCCCTCTACGGGGCGAATAAAATCGTTGAGATTCGGCGACAGGAACAATAAAACCTTTCTTCTCAAGCTCTTGAATTGCAGGCCTCAATTTTATTTTTAAATTCGTTGAATCATAGGCATCACTGACACCAATATGATTAGTAGCAAAACTACGCAGTTCAAATTCTAAACACTTTGAGCGATAAAATCGCTTATCAAGAAATCTAAATATTCGTTTTGCTATAGCCGTTTCAAGACTAGTGTAGAAATCAAAATCTAAGCGTTTAATATTTCCTGCATGAAAACTCTTAAAAATAATTTCATTCCACACAATTCGAGAAAGCCCAGCAGAAGGGTCATGAGGGAAACGTGCAAGAAATGCCTGTTTCGTTTCATTATCGTAAATTGAAATATTTTCTATGATATGAAAAGTTTCACTCACCCATGATTGTGCAGTTTTATCCCACCAGGCTTTATCATACTTTAACGTGATTCCTGTCCAACGATTAAGTGATTCTTCTAATCGTTTATAGTTCACATCATTGATTGTCCAATTAAGTAGTTTTAAAAATTCATATCGCGTAAAGCGGAGTTCTCGGCTATCAAAGCCATTTCTACTCGATAATTGCACTGCTCCTAATATGACTTCTTCATCCAAACTCGTAGGGAGTCCATAAAGGTCTGAAGCGGTGATGGTGAGGGTACGAGCTACAGGGCGCTTTATAGCTTCATCATAAACGGTATCAGCAAAAATAATTGTTTTTTGATCTGGTTTACGCTTACCGAGCATTGCAATCGGAAACTCTGCCAAGTTCATTTCATCACGCCCATAAATAATACTTTGTAACTCCTCATCATCTCTTTCGTCTTTGTCTGATATCACGCGGTGTTTTCCTAAAAAATTTAAAAATAAAAGCGAAGCGTTCTCTTATTTTTATATAGTTTTAATAGTTTAGTAGTGAGCGGTAAAAAAATCGAATAAAATCAATAACTTAGACTTAATTTCTTACCTCAATTCACGAAGTTTCCTACCTCAGACTGCAATAGTTTCCTACCTCAGACTGCAATAGTTTCCTACCTCAGACTGCAATATGTCTACCTCAGACTGCAATAGTTCCTACCTCAGACTGCAATATGTCTACCTCAAACTGCAATAATTCCTACCTCAGACTGCAATAGTTTCTATGTTTAAGCAATCTTTTAATTTGTAAATAATAACAGTGCAGCCTATTGTTACGAGAGAATTAAGTATTAAAGCTTCTATAGCGGTCATAAAGGGGGATATTACTACTAGTCTAATGTTGAGAGTGTCTAATTTAAAAAGATAGATAATAGCGGTTTTATAGCGTTTAAATGAATGTCTTCATAATGTCATCTGAGGACAATGAAACACACTGTTATATTCTCAAAATTTGAACTATTGCAGTCTGAGGTAGAAAATGACTCTCAATGTGGACTATTTGGTGTGAAGTTTTAAAGGTAAAACTTGATTGTTGTACAACAATCAAAATATAGAATGAGCAATAAACAAAAACTGTTGAAAAATGGGCCTTTCAAAGTTTCTACCACTTTCTGCACCACTGGTGGCACAAGCTGTCAGCCCGTGTTGCTTCAGAAAAGGAGTGACGTTAGTAGCATCTGTTGAGCGGTTAGAATAACCACCTTCTAAATTATCCTGAGCGTAGCGTATATCCTGATGTGGATGAACTAACTTTTCTACAAGACTTGTAATCAATCATACTGTATAAGTGTTTATTTTTACCTAGATTATTGATAATAGTCTCTATGCCTTCAGTAACAGACTGATGAAGTGAAATTTCTTGTCCATCTTGTAATGCTTTTAAAGGGTGAGAAAGACATCTATGTTCTTGCTTGTATTGCTCTATATCATCTGAATTAGTCAATTTTTCAGCTTGGCTGAATGCCTCAGAGAGATAAATAGTATACTGATTTTTTTTAGCCATAGTTTTACTTGGTTTATCTCTCCACATAACAGAGATTTGTTTCCCAATATTGATTGTAAATGGATAACAACAGCGAAAATAACCAGGAGGAATCGTTGTATTTGTTTCGTTAACTCGAACGTCAAACCGCAAATCTCTGAGCTTTTTAACAACTGCTGTTAAATCAAATAAAGATTTTTTTCCACTTAGTAAATCTTGCAGATACTGAGCAGGGAAAATTTTTCTGGTTTTTTCAAAAGCACTAAACTCTTTAGCAAATCTTAGGAGGAAAGAAGAATCAGCATTCAAAATTTCTATTTTGAGTTCAAATGTTGGATGCGGTTCAGTAAAATGACCATATACATCCATCATAGTTTGATAACCAGAATTACTGCTAAGTAAGTCTTCAATTGCATCCCAAATGATAGGTATATCTTCTGCTGTATTAGAAAAAAGTAGACCCTTAATGACCTTAATACCATTACCAATGAGGTGATGAAATTGTACTGTGTATTGTAGTAATGGTATATCTATAAACGACCTCAATTCATAACGTGCCACAGATACCAAGCAATTTTCTCCAGAACGCTCGGTTCTAAATCGGTATCCAGAACCAGTATGAGGAAAATGAGGAGTTTTCAGACAAGTTCTTTGCTTGGGTGAAGAATAATGAAAAAATATTTCTGTTGTGTTATTGATATTTTCTAATAGAGCTTTATGAGCAGAAGATTCAGGAAGATTAGTAGCAGCGTGAAATATACTAAGTTGAAGAACCTCTTCAGTTGACTTAACACGCTTACTACGTGTTGCTTTTGCTTTTCGAGATTTAGAAACATCAAAAGCTAGTTTATCATTTTCTTCAAGCAGCTCTACTCCTAAATCAACATGAAATAGTTGTTGCATGACTGCTTCTGCCAGTTTTTTAGCAAAAAATGGAGGCACAGAATTACCGATTTGTCTTTGTACTGTAATAGCACTACCAGCTAACTCATAATCATCAGGAAATGTTTGTAACCGTTTGAATTCTGGCAAAGTGAATTTCCGGTTTTTCCAATGGAAAGGGCCTGAATAAGCCCCCATCTGGGCCACAATTGTGCGAACTGGTTTTTCTGGATCGGCCTTGTACAAAAAGTCGGAGAAACGAGAACGCCATGCAAATCTGGGTTCAGGATATCCCATTTCTCTTGTGAAGTAATGATAGTTACAACCTGGGGGAACTTCTGCTAGTAGATGACCATACTTTCCTGGATAACTATGTATTGGCTCTAAAGGGTCTTGAAGATCTGCTATGGCTTCCAAAGCGCTCATATGAGAACATTGGCTTGATGAATCTTCGCCATGCGTGGGTTTGGGAAATTTGGATTTCCCGTGACGAGTGCCAACCATAATTAAACGTTCTCTAAGTTGTGGAACTCCATAGTCAGCACTGTTAAGAATTCTATATGAAAGTTGATAACCTAAATCTGAAAATGTTTTATTTATAAGTTGCCAATCTTTACCTTTAGGGCGGCCGCATCATGTCAATAAGTAAAGTCTATTCTCAATAGAGTTAAAAACAATGTCATTAACCCTTGCTTATTGCGAAGAACTTAGGCGATCGCCTTGGAGCTTTAAAAATAATCAAACGCGAAATCTTGATTTTTTCGTTGGTTCTTAACCTTCGTTGTGATCATGAGGAATTTAGATGCGTTTGCCCTATCTTTACCTTTGTTAGCACTCAAAATTCCTCTGACATTTTCAAACAGGAATCCTTGTGGTTGATAGTGTTTTACTAAACGACAGTAATGCTCGAATAAACTACCTCTTGCATCTAAAATTCCGCTTATGCCTCCAGCCCGTCTACCAATAGCAGAAAAGCTTTGGCAAGGAGGCCCACCAATAATAAAGTCAACCTGAGTTACATTAATTTCATGTGGTTCAAGAATGCGGATATCTTTGTTGATAATTTGACAGTCTGGTTCTAAATATCGACCTAAGTTAAGCTGTAGGGTTTGGCAGAATATTTTTTCTTGTTCAACACAAGCAACAATTCTAAAACCAGCATGGTGAAATCCAATATCAAGTCCACCTGCTCCTGTAAAGAGGGATAAAGTCACTGGTTTTTGTTGATGATGTATCTTTTCTGTTATTGTCATGTTTCCAGCCATACCGCAATCCTATAGCACCCAAAAAATTCTATTCTAGTAACTGGTAACAAGCGATGTTAGAAGATTTACCTTGGGCGATCGCTGATCTTGCTCAAATAAATGACAAGTTTTATGTTGACAAATCTCAGAGAGGAATGTTGAGTTCTTGATGCAATTGTCCCAAAAAATCACTCTTCGCGGTGAAAAGCACAATCTCAATCTGCACAAGGCCAAACATTTCCACAAATACCTTTGTTCACCTTGTTCATAGAGTTCATCCTTTTTTACCCTTGATGATACGGTACTTGCAAAGAGGTAATCGTAGCGACTTCTACTCAATCTCGAAACACTTCATAGCGGCTTCGTGAATGAACAAGAGAGAGTAATTTTGTTGAGAATTCACGTTTGTAGTTCTCGACTAATATTTGCTAAAACCTAATTCAACATAAGCTCAATCAGGTTTTTTCTAGAAGTAATGCAGGATTTATGTAAGGAAGAAATGAATATTAAAAGGATGGGAAGATAAAATGTTTATAACCTGATTCTCTCATCTTCCCAAAAGCTTTTATAACCCTTCTAAAATTTTATTGATAAGTGGTCTTGTGTGAAATGAAGCGAAAATAACTCCTACCACTCTTTACATTTACTGTTATAGTTAGCTTGAAAAATCGCAGTGCTGCAATAATGGTTGCTACTTCTTTTTATGAGAAATTCATCATTTACTCGTTGTTACTTATCATTTCTCCTTGAGTAACTACCTGCTTCAGAACCTTAGCTACCTCCTGTGGCTAACGTGTAGCTTTTGATCCCTGCATATAAAGATGCAGAGCACATTATCAAATACTTATCATTTGGTTAACGGTAAGTACTCTACTAACTGTGGTTATCTTTATCTAAACTACAAGAGGTTACAATTTGCGTAAAAAGTATATTAAAGTAACTGAATTAAAGCCATTAAGGCAGACAAGAAGGAGGGGATTATTTACAAGTAAGGGGGAAGGGCTTGTACATAGTTAAGCTTATTAAAATCAATTCTACGACGTTAAATAACTATACAGGTGCAATCGTCTCCCAAAGTGAACCATCTGGATTATGTTCGATTACGTTGAGATGAGGAAGGAGCGCTTTTTTTCTTGGATAATACAGGCGCTTGTGGAGAAGATGAAATTGTTTTTTTCGATTTCTTTACGGGTTTGCGTTGAGCAGTAGGAGTAGAAAAAGAGAGCATAAGGGCAAAGCTACGAATAATATGTTCTGCAAAAAACTCTACGGTCACGCCCTTCATGTGAGCTTCTTGGGTTATCTGTTCAAGTTCATTAGGTGAAAGAAATACAGTCAAGGAATTCTTAGATGAATATTTTTTAGGAACAGACTGGTTGACGAGAAGGGATTGAGATTGAGCATAACTTTGATATCGAGCAATCTCTTTGCGGTTTTTCACTGGAGTTATCTTACCTTGCTTAAATGCAGCTTCGATTTCTTTTTCTTCCTTACTTAGTTTGCTCATAAGTATCTAAGTACCCAAATATGTACGAGTTGCTAGCCTACTCTTGTACGCAGTTTTTAAAAATACTTTTTTGTCATCTTCTACAAAAGGAACGATATATGCATATCCTTCTATCTCAAGAATAAACATTTTTTGATGAGGATATTTATCTGGATTAGGATGTGGCACAACGTCTAAAACATATCCTTGCTCAATAGCTAACACTATTCTCTCAAATGATATCTTTCTCTCTCGAAGAAGTAACGCATTTTTTTCGGTATTCCATTCATATTTTTTCACCTAAAAAGGGTAAATAAATTATCCTTCTAGGTCAATGACTCATGTGTAACTCCTGAACACCGCAAGGTGTTAATAAATAAAAAAGTTAATCGCGCAAACTTGATTGTTGTACAACAATCAAAATATAGAACGAGCAATGAATCAAAACTGTTTAAAAATGCGCTGACAATTTTTGTGAGCGCATCGCGTTGAAAATCCTTAAGGTTACAAATCCTCGAATAAGTCTAGTTGCTTCTCAGTTGGTGGTGTAGCATCCCTCTTACTCTGCTTATGCGTATTCGCCTTGTGTTGGTCAGCAGTCTGTGGCGGTGCTGGCATCTCCTCAAAAAGACTCAGTTGGCGGGGAGAAACGTCAAACGCATCCTGTCCCTGCGGGTCTTCAGATGAAGAAATAAAGGTGAATGTCTCTTCCACCTGTTGCGTGAGCGTAGGTACGTCATGCAGTTCGCGAAATTTCTTTGCGATAAGAAACGCAGGAGTATACCTTACACCATACACTTCTAAAGACAGCGAATTACCATGAATGACAGTGCCAGAAATGCCCAGGGCAGACAGTTGAATATACGTCATATTCGCACAGAGCGAATCTAGATCCACTGCTTCAAAGTACATACATTCCTGAGGATTATAGCCCAATTCCTCAATCACCTCAGTAGCCGCAATTAAAAAACATCCTGCTCCTACCGCTGGTTCATGAAAACTGACATATCCTTTTTGAGTGATCTGCTCATCCAGTAAGTGCTGGTCAATTGAGAGTCGAGCCATCAGTTTGGCAACAGGATAGGGCATAAAAAATTGCCCTAAATCGGCTTTCCATCCAATTTCGAGTTCTTGATGCAGTTGTCCTAAAAAGTCACTCTTTGCGGTGGAAAGCACAAGCTGCACAAGGCCAAACATTTCTGCAAATACCTGCAATGAATCACGATCATACTCTTTCACTATCTCAAGATACCTTCGTTCACCTTGTTCGTAGAGTTCATCCTTTTTTAAAATTCCTTGGTGATACGGTACTTGCTGAGAGGTAATCGCGGCGACTTCTACCCAATCTCGAAACACTTCATAGCGGCTTCGTGAATGAACAAGAGAGAGTAATTTGGTTGAGAATTCACGTTTGTAGTTTTCAACTAACATTTCCTAAAACCTAATTCAACATAAGGTCAATCAGGTTTTTTCTAGAAGTAGTGCAGTATTTCTATAAGGTGTAATGAGAATTGAAAGGGTGGGAAGATAAAATGTGTAGTACCTACTAAGCTCATCTTCCCAAAAGCTTAAATAACCCTTTTAAAGACTGAAGTAGTGGGTATCTCGTTTGTAATGAAGCGAAAACGGGTCATCCCACTACAATTTTTTGTTCATCTTATTGGTGAAACAACTTCATAAACTGCTTGAAAAACTTCACGCTCATGTGTCTCAATTTTTATTCTTATTTCGCTTATTAATTCTAATTTTGGTATGTCCTTCTTGTTCCTTTTTTGCTTTATTCCCAGTTTTGAAGCTACTTGTCTAGCTTGTTTGAGTTTTAGGGAATCAATTATTTTTATCAACCTAACCTTTTCGTCTTCAACCGTTGGAGTTACAAACCAACACAAAAAACTAAAAACAATAACCCAGAGATAAACTGCCAATAATGCATCCAACATAATAGTAACCTCTTCTTGTTTAACTGAGGTTACTATTGTGAACAATCATAAAAATTAAGGAAGGTTTACGAAGTATTTTTATAGATAAAATGCATTTTTTGGCATTAGGAATGCTACACTATTATAAAGTAGCAATGAGGACGAGTTATGGCAGTTACTACCTCACTTCGCTCCGATAATTTTCAACTATTTCTATCACTTCAATCTGAAATTAAAGACGCGGCAACCTATATTACCCGCCTCACGAAAGAGCGGGGTGAATGCATTCAATTTTTCGCGCAGTTAGCTGCACCACTCATGAGCAATGCAGGCAAAGCAATTGGCACGATTATTCGGTGTAAATTAGGGACAGAGGAAACACTTTCATTCCTATCACAGGCAGCGTTAACGCTTCATCGCATCTGGGTACGGTGTGCTGACTATGCACCCATGATTGCGTCAAAAGCGCTGCATTTCTATCAACAAATCATCGCTATATTTCCTTCAGGCACGGCATTGCAATTAGAGTTATTAGGGCAGGGGGATTACAAGCGAGAGGTTGAACCGCCTACGCTCATGCTTTCTACCATCGCCTCATGGTGGAAACGTCATGCCCAAGGGTACCGTGCACCAAAGACAACAGCGTCGCCTACGAGTACCCACGCGGTGCAGCTCTGTCTTGACCTTAACGTAGTAGATACTACAGATACTACCACTGAGGAAGCATCTTCTCCTACAGCACCTCATGAAGAATGGGTAGCAGGCGATCGCATCGGTGTAGACGGGGGCTGTGCTGGCACTATTACAGGCATTCGTAGACAACGTGCCTGGATACAATGGGATAACGGGTATACCGCGCAGTATACCGTTGACGAGATGAAACGTTATCGTTATTACAAACTCTGTGAGCAGCGCAGGTAGTGGCTAAGGCCTACCATGTAGTCTAGGCGTGGTGTGCCTGCCTGGGTATGATACACAGGGGAGATTTTCTCTCACGCCGTTTACGCTCCTACGTATGTCTTCTACTGACGTTACTCCCACAGATCCTACGCCACCACCATCACGCCCGAAAAAAGTGCTTCCTTCCCTTGAGGAATTAAGGAAACAACACCCACCGCGTGAGGAATGGAGCGATTCATCGCTTCAGTTTAAAGCCATTGGCGTGGTCACAGGCGAGGTGCGCTTTAGTGATGAACGTGCGACTATCACCATTGGTGGCAATGACTACACCTTGCTGTTTATTAAAAAGAAATTACGTGCCTTTGAGTCCTTAAAGCGCCATGTAGAAACCTCAGGGCAGTCACGGCAACGGGTAGTAGTCTACCCGAAGATAACCCACTTTCCTAAAAGAGATGAGCCACATATTGTGGCGTTTCAAGTCGTAGGCTTTGACCTGGGACAAGAAGAAAATGCCGTGTCAGGAGACTTAGGCGATTTAGAGTTTAAGGTCTCAGGATTTTGGCAGTTTATTCCAGTCTGTCCTACGCCCTGCATTACGGTGTTACGTAACTTTACGCGTGAGCGGCTTGAGTTTATGAAACGAGCTGAACCAGGACAAAACGTGTGGTTTATGCGAGCGAGCCATGTGCCTGTGCTCTGGAAAGATGCGCCTGTAAAGCCGTTTCGGTTTAATCCGAAAGCAGAAAAAGACGCGCAAGGGCAGCCGCCTTTTGTGGCGATTAAAGCCAAGTTTTTACCACAAAGGAATGTGTTTGCCTTTGTCGAGATGCTTGCCGAGCCACAAGAAAAGCCGCCTAAGTTTTTGAAAGTACACAAGAAGGATAAAGAAGTGGTGCAGGAAGCAAAGAAACAGAAACGTAAGGCAGCAGAGGCTGAAGCTTCTTCTTCATAACTTCGCTCTCGAGACGAGCGGTAGACTTTTTTGGAAAAAGTTACAACAGTATGCAATAAGGCTTTTTACTTATTAATTAGTAAATTTAGTTATTAATATAAAATTAATGAAAACAAACTAGTGATCAAGCAAAATAAGAATGCAACCTGTAATGTTCTTTTATGTTTTACCCAAATTCCTAAGAATAATACAATCGCAGAAATGACTAAAATATTTGCTATTACCATTTTTTTCAAGGAATGGAAGCATTGGTATAGTCCATACAAATCGTCACATATCATGGGTTCTTCAGGTGGTTCAGGAGTACATGCTTGAAGAATAATTCCTGTTAATTTCGGTACTAACTTAATACCAGTAGTACCTGCTAAATTCATCCCTATTCCTAGTACGGCGAAGAACACACTTCCCAAAAAAAATAATGCGGCAATGTCAATTAATTGTTTCTTCCTAATCAAAAAACCTAATATTAGTAGGCATATTCCAATAATTAAGGATTCTAATATATAAATATTTGGCTCTGAGAGCCAAAAGCAATAGAAAGGCTCGTCTTCAAAAATATCTCTAATATTAGCGTTTAAATAATCATTAGGAATACCAACTTTGTACTCATCTCCCATTTCTATAATTCATGAAAAAATAAATCCTGTTTTCTTACATTAAAAATCGTTACTGTGTAATGACACTATAGTTGATTTTTGGTGCGAACAATCATACTGCAAATAACCTTTTACGTGTTATGACTCGGAAATTAAGCCTAAGTTATTTTAATAATGTTATGTAGAGACATGAAATGTCTCTACATAACATTACAACAAAATTCCAATGACTTGGTTAGGGTGTAATAGGTACAATGCCACCATTGCCTAATGAAGGTGGAAATGGTGCTGTAATAACAACATCACGATTTTGTACTGGCTTGACATCTGTAAGCTGATAAATTCCCCCTTCATTTTTTGTGTTCAGTCTGTTGTAGTTTGTTTTCCACTCAAAATAGAGTAAAGGATCAAACTGTGGCTGATCTGTTGTTGTGCCAATCGGATCTTTTACCCCAACTAAAGCAGTCACAAACGATAAGTCGGGCTTATCTGTAATTTGTGTTGGATCAAAATTTCTACTTGGCCTATCAGAAAATATTAACCATCCATTCTTTATATTATTCTCTAAGTAATATTTACTACTTTTATTTATATCTTCATCCCAGTAATATGGGAGTTTGTCTGCTTCTGGACTATTTGGTTCTGATGTTTTTCTATAAGGAGGCGGATCTACATAAGGAGGTTTAATTTGATATTTATACACTTGTTCTTGTGAGAATCCACCAATCAATCGCATATCAGGGTAAGTTTTATTTTTTGAGGCATCAGAACGTAGTTCTTGATAGAAATTAAAGTGGTCGTAGCCTAAAATCTTTGCTGCAATGTTAATATCCATGCCTTTCTTAGGCCGAAAAGCAGCAAAAATGGAGCCATTTGTTAAACTATTTTGCCTACTGTTAAGTTCACTTCCGTAAAATACGTAGGTCGCATTCCCTTTTGCTAGAAGTTGAGAATAGCTAAGTATATCAAGCTGGGACGTATAAATTCGCGCATAAAGAGTAAATGTTTTTGTCTCACCATCTCCAAGATTGAAGACAGGCTTAATTGATAAATCATTCTTACTAATTGCTTTTGGCTTTCCTTCTACTACATCAATATCTCTAAAATAAAATGGCGAAGTTTCCTCCTTCCCAGTGAGAGGATTAAAGAGTTTAAAATACTCATCTTGGCTACTTGAATGTATAAAAGAGAAAGAGACTGTATCTTTTATCCCTTTAACATTTAATTTCTCGCTATAATCGTTAAATTCAATGTATGTTCTTTTGGTTTCTAAAGGAACAAGCTCTGTAGTTTGATATGCGCCTTGTATTGATAAATTAATTTGGGAGCGAATCCCTAATCGAGGAATATTTGGGCTATCTCCTGCATTATTTGTGATCGTAATAGTAGCTATAGGAAAGTATTCATCATCATCAATTTTACTGGGGTTTCTTCCATCATTGATGTCAGAGTAAACTTTTGGATAAACAGAAATAGATTGCGGTGATACTGAAAGACTTCCATTATCCCAGACAGCACGGCTTCCAGAAATCGAAAGATGAGTTGCTTCAATAATCCGCGACACAGGGCGAATAAATGAAAGAACACTGTACTCACCTTTAAAAGGAACAAGGCTTTTTCTGCGTTTTGGCGTTACGGTTCCACTATCTGCGATAAAGAAATCCGAGGAAAATTTCCTGTTTAAATCTCTTTCATGTTTTACACCAAGAAAATTAAAGAGGTAAGGAGCAAGACTTTTAGCAGTAACAGGAGTTGATAGAATAAATTGAAGAGAAGCAAGAGCCGCAGTTCCACTCGCAGAGAATGCAAGCAATCGGGATAATTTCATCATTTTATGATAGAAATAGCGCGAATACTCACATATTCCTACAAATTCAGTACAATAAATCTAATTTTATGCTTCTTTACCTAATCTTCTTATTTTCTTGTACTTATATTTATAATGTCTTTACTTAATTCAAACTTATAATGACGATTGCGATAATTGCCACGATAAGGTGATTTCTGCTTGGGAGTGGGGAATTGAACCACGTTGGTAAGTTGAGGTTGAACCACAGCGATCGCTGGTGCAGTCTCTGGCTTTGTTCTGTTCATTGTAAAGCGTGAACACATCTCTTCGTTAGCGTAGCGTTCCGAAGGAATCGACGTTGCTCACCTCGTGCATAAATTGTCTGATTGCTACATCACCTCAGCAACTTTACCGCCGATATCAACACAATCGACAGGTAAAGCCAGCGCACGTTGACATCACCTAACCTTAAGCCGAATTGACAGCCACACCATGCTCCAATAGACATTGAAAGGGAAAGCACGAGTGCTGCTCCCCACGTCACTATTCCTGCCCAGGAAAAAATAAGCGTGGTGACTATTCCTGCGCCAATGCCTTCTATCTTGAGAATCCCTGCACTTTCAAGCAAGGTACGACGGAAGAAAAACACTAAAATAAAGTTGCCTATAATATGTGACCCAGCCGACAAGAAGCCGCTCCACACTCCATTTGCGTAAAACAGCATAGCTCCTAGCGTTGGACTAATTCTTGGGTGTGGGCGCTCTTCACCCTGGTAAATTCCTTCCTGCTTCCACAGCACCATACAGGCAAAAATTAAGAGTAACGCGATACCCATAATCTTCTCCGCATAGACGGGTGCAGTACGAAGAAGCAGGATAGCCCCCGTCAATGCGCCTAAGCCGGAAAAAGCCGTGAACCGTACTGCAAGAGAATAGTCGATTTTGTCAGCGCGATGAAACTGCAAGGCACTCGTCAGCATCATCCCCAGTGCTCCCACTTCTAGAAGAGCAACCGACTCTGGGGCTGAGAACCCTAAACTGATGAGACCAGGCAGAATAACCAGACCCGAACCTCCTACCAACGCACCAAAAAACGAAGCGGTGCTACCGAGAAGGGCGATCAGCAGATAGACAGCAACTTCACTCTCCATCCCTTACAAAAGTCCACAGGGACAACACCTATCATACCGCGATATCACCACAAGAAGCTCACGTATCATCATGAGAACTTTTTATAGAAGGAGGCGCTACAAACGTGGAGCAATCTATCAGATAATTATACGATTTATCCGTTTCACGTTAATCCGAATAAGGAGTGCATATGCCAGCTATATTAAATGTTTATTTTAAATTTATAACTTTGTTTATTAATGCTCATACTTAATTATTAACTTCCATTAGCAATCGTACAAAACACGTTATGTACGTTTTTCAACTATGTTTTATTTCCAGGCTTTGTTGTATTCAATGTGAAGAATACAAGTATCTTCTTAAGGCATTGTCATCACTTCACTATCGTATGGCTTCCAGACGTGTCAACCACTCATCAAAATGCTGGCATTGCTGACGTATAGTGTCTAAGCCAATGTCTATTGCAATCAAAGAGCCATGTAGGGGTTTTTCATACCCAGGGCACCATTTCAGTATCCGCTTTGATGGCGCAGTCGTTGCACCATCATTAATATGTTCAGGTGAAGGAAATACTTCACGTTCTGCGTGCAATTGATCAACTACACCTTGATCAAACCATGCTAAAAATGCCTGTGGATTACTGTATAAAAGTCCTTCAAATTCATACACTATAATATTAGGAAGAAATTGGGGAAAGCCGATATCTTGTGCCATCTGCTGCTCAATATATGCTGCTTTCTGTAATGGATCGCTGGTAGGAGGTAATGAATTCTTCCCAGGAAAATCTTGAGGCAATCGATAAAAGTCAAACATCGTCGTGATAAATGAATTACTATCTTCACGGCACTTGCGGTCTAACTGCGGCTTAATCTTGGCATACGTGACCACCCCACCTTTTCCTGTGGCACTAGTGCGTACCAGAATGGGATTTAAATAAATATGGCGTAGGAGGAAATGCGGAGAAAGTACTTCTCGAACAAATGTTTCTTCTGTTTGCCCTTCGACAAACACATGCACGCGAATCATCGAGAGGGCCTCCCGCCGAAGATGTTTTTCTTCCACAATTCTCCTAAGCTGTACTCGTCAAGCCACTCGCGTAATTCATGTTCCTGTAGTCGTCGCAGTGTTGAGTTTCCTTCATGTCGCTCCACGACAATCACATCTTCTGGGTGAAATTCATTGAGCAGTTCTACCGACTGGGTGGAGACAATCACCTGTTTTTCTTGGGCAGCAAGACGCATTAATGAGGCAAGAACAGTAATGGCATACGGGTGAAGACCTAATTCAGGTTCATCAACTAAAATCGTGTCAGGCTGTAGCGTCGGTGGTTGCAGCAACACGGTAGCTAAACAGATAAAACGGAGCGTACCGTCGGAGAGATGATGCGCTTTAAAGGGGACATCCTGCCCTGCTTCCACCCATTCCAGTTCAATCACTTCATGATTTTGAGGAGAAGGTCGTAGGTAAAAATCACCAAAGAAAGGAGCAACCAGCCGAATTGTTTTCACAATGCGCTCAAACGATGCGGGGTACTGCTCGCGGAGTAAATATAAAAATGCCGCCAGGTTACGCGCATCAGGGCGTAGGTAGGCGTTGTCATTAATACCATGAGGTTGCTTGACGTAGGCGGTATCACTCGTGTCATGAAAATGATACACGCGCCACTGCTGCATCGCAGGTACGACAGAGGCATCAACGCTTGTCCCCGTGCTGCGTAATGCCTGTGTCTCAACGTGGCCCCCGCCTAAGGACTGCTCACCATCTACATGCCACCACAACGATTCTTGAGAGAACATAAGGCGGTTATCGTTGGTTGGTTCAAGGGTTGCACGGTAGCCATTATTACCAAAGTAAAGTTCAATGTGCAGATGCTCGGTTGTTTTTCGCCCAAAATGTAACACTGCATCTGGCCCCCCCTGGCGGCTCACAAACACTTGTAAGTGACCGTCCAGCATCTGCTGCATCATGCGAAAAAAGCCGATGAAATTAGACTTTCCCGCGCCATTAGAGCCAATCAGCACATTAAGCCGCGTAAGCGTTACGTCGCAGTGAGCGATCGATTTAAACCCCTTTACGACAAGCCTTGAGAGGTAGTTATTACTGGTAAGCGTTGTCATTGAGATGGTCTCCTACTTCCCAAGGGTTATAGCTGCATACTTTATTCATGAGGATTAATCCCGATCATGAATGTCGTTGCTACTCATGTTTTACAACGTGTAGAGCTACTTGCACCATGACATAAAAGCGTAGCGTACATCACGCAGATCAAAAGGTAGCAGCACTAGGTGAGCTAGCACAAGGACAACAAGCGATCGCTAGTAAATACAACCTGCTTTCTCAGTCCTATGAGATTGGTTAACAGTGGTGAAGCTATGAGGCATCGAGGGCGGGCTGCCAACCCCTTAAGCCAGGTTTTCAAAATCTTCTAATCTACTTCTAAAACTTCTGATAAATGTAGTAAGTATTACGATGAGCATTTTTTAAGAGTCGTAAAGTGTTCTCCATCATAAAATATGTCGTTTTGATTGATATCTCGGAAAACAACTCCACGAGGGTTTGAAATTTCTATGAGCCTCTGGGGGTATTGTTGCTGCCAATCAACTAAGATCGAAGATATGGCTTGATTAGTCCTTAAAAGTTTTACTGTTTTCCCTATAATTTCATAAGTAGATAAGTTTGAGTTTCCAAACAATGTTGAGTTATGACCAGTTATAAATACACGATCTAATACATAACTGTAGTATCCTTGGGACTGAAGACAGTTGCCTAACCATTCTTCAAGAAATGAACATGGCTTACTGTAAACTTTAGGCAAAGGTATCATCTTTTCTAGCTCGATTGAGGTTTTATAAGTCTTTAGTAAAGCAACATAATCGGTTTCATCGCCATTCACCCAGAGCCAATTACCATGTGTGCTCAAAATTAATTCATTAATTTCTCCATAGCCATACTGTTTAGCTTCTATTTTTTGTAAATTTTTTTTATTGCCTCTCTGATTTACTGATAAATAATTATTATGCAATTTAGATATATCAAATGTATTTCCATTCTCAACAGTGACAGTGATTTGCGTTGTTGTTGTCCTCGCATAAAGAGTACTGCTTTTATATTTCTGTTTTATCTCGGAGAGGCAATAGTTACTAAGAGGCTCAGAATGAGCACACGCTACTAACACTAAAGCAAGTATTACTATGCTTAGTAAACTACGATTTAGGAGCAGAATTAACATCTTCATTCTAAAAAGGGTGCGTGCGATTACTCCATAATAAATGTTTTAACTATATCAACATAAATTTAACGCCATCAATAAATTGCACGCCATTACTCCAAATATGATTACTTCTTTAACTTCTTAGATTTTATTTGTGAAGTTTCATTCATAGCAGCTTCATCAAGAATTTGTCCGATCTTCATGTAGTTTGGTATTTTCACGTAAACTAATTCCCGTACAATCAAGCATAATCAACCAGTTTAAAAGATTTTAGGAGATTATGTTTAATTACGACGAAAAAGAAATTACTAAATTATTCGTCTTTGGAACAAATAATCCCTCTGCCAGCAATTATAACGAGCATATCCGACCTACAACCGCCACACCTGCATCAATTAATTACTCAATGAGTGATTATATGACTCAAGGCGGAGGACGTTTTGCATACCCATCTTTATTTGGCGTTGTAGATAAATTCTTCGGTGCGACTCTAGCCGATAATACCTATAGTGTTACAACGTTAGCAACAGCGCTAGGAACAACATTCTCACCTGATGATTTTAGACTTGGAATATCACAGTATGGTACTGGCATCAGCGATAGCGACCATGCAGACCGTTCTTACATTTTTGGCACAACAGCTTTCAGACTAGACACTTCAACAGCAACATTTGAAGTAGTTGGTGGTGTCAAAACAATTAAAAATATAGAGGTACGAGCTTTTAACGACAATTTTGATTTTGAGGCAGGAAATCCACTTGCTAACTTAATCAATACTGTTTTTCTTGAACCCACACTAGACCCCTATGGATTGGCTCGTGGTGCGGTAAGTATTAATTTTACAGGCTCGGGAGCTACTCTTACTGAGTATAAACAATCGGATTATACTGCTGACCAAACACGGGAAGGAGATGTGAGTGTCGTTGGTACATTGTCACGTATTACTAAGGATACTCTTGGAATTGCATCGCTTTCATCTTCATATCTTAGTAATATAGCGACCGATACATTCTTGTCATATAAACGTGGGGATCTTAAGGTTATTTACGGAACTCCCAATGCTGACAGCTTAAACGAATTTGATGCAGAACTAAGCTTTGATATTTATTTTGGGTACCTTTTTGCGGGCGGAGATGGAAGTGACACTATTACTGGTGGTACTTTTGCTGATGAACTCCAGGGAGGGACTGGTGACGATGTGTTAGATGGTGGTTTGGGAGATGACACCTTTATTGGTGGTGCGGGTAATGACACGATCAAGGGCGGATCGTTCTTTTTTGGGCTATTTGAAGGAACGGATACTTCTGTCTATCAAGGTGCGTTTACCGATTATGAATTAGAATTTCTCCCCGATAAATCAATTCGCATTACGGATAGCGTGGGCAACCGAGATGGTTCAGATATTTTAACTGGCGTTGACTTTGGCCAATTTGCTGACAAAAAGATTAACCTGGCACCAGGGCAAGATATAGCTTTTGTCATCGACACAACTGGTAGTATGTTCGATGATATTGCTGCTGTTAAAGCTCGGTCTAATGAGATTATTGACGCTATTTTCGAGGGAGATAGAGGTTTTATAGATTCTCGTATTGCCGTAGTTGGATATAACGATCCTGGGACAAATACTTTTCTTTCTTTTACTGACCAGCCAAAAATTGCGGATAGAAAAACCGCAGCCAAGAATGCTATTAACAGCATCTCTGTTGGGGGTGGAGGTGATTTTCCAGAACTTGTTAATTCTGGCTTAATTCGTGCGTTGAATGGTGGTGCGGGAACATGGCGTGAAGAAGCCGCCGCCCGAAGAATAATTCTTTTTGGTGACGCACCTCCAAAAGATACTGATCTTCGTGCAGAGGTGCTGAGACTTGCTGCTGATGTTGGCATTGAAAGTGTACCTTCAGCACCTAGCTTACGTGCATTTTCTATTGCGAGTGATATTGAAGCGACTCGTCTTTCAAGCGATCTTATACTTACTAAATTTGAAATAGAAGAAACCAGTGCAGAGGGGAAAATAATTAGAGTCCCTGTTGAAATTTTTACCGTTTTAATTGGCAACGATCCGTCCACAAGTGCTGACTTTGAAAGCCTTGCAAGTGCAACTGGAGGCAAATTTTTAAATGCAGCGACAGCTTCTGATTTAGTTGATGTATTGATTAAAGCGATTGAAAGCCCAGGAGGTGGCAGTACGAATCAGCCACCTATAGCAGTAGATGATAAGACTACTACCAATCAAAAGAACTCAGTCACTATAAATGTTCTGCTCAATGACAGCGATCCTGATGGAAATGCCATCACAATAAACACATTCGATAATGTTTCTACCAAAGGAGGTAGCATCGTTCTTAGTGATAATGGTACCCCTGGTAACCTTACTGACGATCTGTTGGTTTACACCCCTCTAGCCAACTTTAGCGGTAGTGACAGCTTCACTTATACGATTAGCGATGGAGCAGCTACGGCTACAGCTACAGTTGCGATTGAAGTTGGTATTAACCTTAAGGGTGGAAATAGGAAAGATACACTCGTAGGAACCTCAGGAGATGATTATCTTGATGGAGGTAATGGGAAAGACACACTGACTGGACTAGCAGGCAACGACACCTTATGTGGCGGTAATGGTAATGATAGTCTTGATGGCGGAGCAGGCGTTGATCGACTCAAGGGTGGCTTAGGCGGCGATATCCTCACTGGAGGTAGCGAAGCCGATACTTTCGTGTTCATTAAAGGAAGGGAATCACTGCTGGATAACTTTGATCGAATCACCGATTTAGTGATCGGTACAGATATCATTGATGGTTTTAATGCTCTCAGTGCTGCTAACATCGCCAAAGTGGGAGCCGTTTCTGCCTTAAAAGAATCGAAGATCGCTGCTAAACTGACCAAGCGTACATTTGGTGCCAATGGTGCTGCTGTTTTTACCTATGGGACAGGAGCAAGCACCCGTACTTTCTTGGCACTCAATGACTGCAATGCTGGGTTCTCTTCCTGCAATGATGCCATTATTGAAATCACTGGTTACAGCGGCGACCTCAACAGTTTAGCAATCGTATAGTTTTATTGCTTCCTACTTGAGTTTGAGAACTTCATACATGTCTACGATTGATTTTTTATGATGATCAAATTCATGCGCGGTAGGTAGTGTACATTTGTGAGTACTAGATCGTAGTTCCTTATTAGGAAGAACCCCGAGATTCGTCTAGACCTTGTCTATATTTATGTATAGACAAGGTTTTAACTGAAACTGACTCTTCCTACAAGTTTCAACTTTTTGGACTTTGGACAAAATGAAGATTGTCATAGACTAATACTTTCTACAAGAGCATTGCACCAAAGCTTTATCTTGCATAAATCTTGCGTCTTATATCCTTAGTTTGAGAGAAAATATCAGTTAGTCCACCAACCTACAAAGGGCTTGCCCATTCAAGAGGTGAGCGTCAGCGGCGCTGAGGGCGGGCTGCCAACCCCTTAGGCTTACACCGCGAAAGTGTCCTGCCCGTCCTCAGCGCACCTCTTGAAAGCGACAGCGGTGGGCAAGTCCGCCGCCGCTTCAGGTAAAGTTTTTCTCCCCCATACCGATAACCATTACGAAAGCATTGTCAAAAATTGACAGTTATTGTTAATGATGGCAGGATCGCAAAGAGAAGCAGATCATTGGAGGTGCTGCCCTATGAACGTACATCTCGGCGAAACCTTAGATAAATTTGTCGCAGAACTCATCGCCAGTGGCCTCTATCAGTCCCAGAGTGAGGTCATTCGTGAAGGGCTGCGCCTCCTCAAAGAGCGCGAAGACCTACGAAAACTCAAACTTGAAGAGCTGCGACGCGACATCCACAAAGGAATTGACCAGCTTGAGCGCGGGGAATTTATTACCTACACTTCAACGCAAGACCTTGCGGAAGAAATTAAGGCGACACAGTAAGCAAAGTCGCGACCCATTGTTCGGCAAGTTTACTGCCAATTATATACATAGTGAGACATTGTGAAGAGTTGAAGGTTTTAATTAATGCTCTACTTGAGGCATAGAGTACTATAAAAACTAATTAAACTTTCGCGCTGCCTGTGAATGAACAATGATAATCCTATTAAAATTCTGTTTTTAGCGTCAGATCCCAGTGATGCTTCCCGGCTGCGTTTGGGGCAAGAGTTGCGAGATATTCAAGAAAAGCTACAACTAGCCAAACACCGAGAAAAATTTGTGTTAGAGCAACGGTGGAATGTGCGTCCTGGCGATATTAGTCAAGCAATATTGGATGTTGAGCCTCATATTGTACATTTTTCTGGTCATGGCACAAATACTGGCGAACTTTGCTGTGAAGATGAAGTAGGAAAATTGAAGCCTGTAAAGCCAGAAGCTCTAGCTGCATTGTTTGAACTTGTGGATAAACAAGTAAATTGTGTCATCTTGAATGCTTGTTATTCTAAGATTCAAGCGCAAGCAATTGCCAAGCATATTAATTATGTTATCGGTATGAACCAAGCCATTGGCGATAAGGCTGCAATAGCTTTTGCTGTTGGTTTTTATAAAGCACTTGGCGCAAACCATCCTATAGAGAAAGCTTTCAAGTTTGGCTGTATAGAAATTCGATTACATGACATTCCAGAACATTTAACTCCCGTTATCATTGAAAAAAAAGATATAAAAAATAACCCAGAGCCAGCTAAATACATACTTATATTAAGTGCTACTATTGATGAACTTAACAAGCCACTAGCAGAAGCCATTATTGCCCATTTACGTCAAATTTCGGGAGACACATCCTTGACACTACAGAAGATAGAGGCAGGCAGTGTAAAGCTGGTTTTGGAAGGGTCTCAGGAAGGTTTACAACAAATTTTGGCTCTATTCAGAGAGGGACAACTGACTGAGATCCTGGGTGTTCCAGTGCAAGATTTACAAGTTGTATCTTCTACGCAAACTAGTGCGTCTGAAATTCTTACTGTTCTAAGAAATCAACTGTTGGTGACAGGAAGTACTCAAGAGAGGATTTTGCTGAGAACTAGCTCTAGATATCCAATTTATCTCGCTTCGATTCAAGATGAGATTGAGTTAGAAAAACCAAAGGCTCAACTAAAACTGTCAGAAGGAAACTTTTTGCAGACTGTAATCGACAGCATAGATGATGCCATGTTAATTTTGACCGAAGTTGGGGAAGTAGTTTCTGCCAATACATCTGCTCATCGCATTTGTGCTGAATTGAATCAAGGCAGTTCAAACCTGAATTTTGTGCCACCAGTTATCTGGAGCGTTTGCCAATCTCTAATCGATAGCCAAGAGCTATTTCCCGATAAAACAATAATAATAGAGTCAGAAATTAATACAGAGAATTTAGGTGCTTTTCGTATTAGGGTTAGATGGTTGACTTCCGAGGAAAGGACTCAGCCTTACCTATTAGTCACAATAGAAGACCAGCATCAGTCTATGCAAAATGATGCGGTGAGCGCTGAAGTGAAGATGTACCGCTTGACTCCGCGAGAAGCTGAAATTTGGTTTCTTTATCGCTCCGGCTGTAGCTACAAAGAAATTGCTGCACGGCTGTATATTACTATGAATACGGTAAAGAAACACATGAAAAATATTCATTTTAAGCGGCAATCTAGTCTTAACCCAATCCAATAAAGGTTTTGCCGGAACTGGTTGGAGCCACTACTAGTCTGTCAGGGTTGAAATGAGGGACAGTAGTGTGAGCGTCTCGCTCACGCGGGCAAGATGCCCGCACTACCAAAAATTCCTCAAAACAAAATTGACAGACTACTACAAGCAAGGAGTGATCGTCAAGAACGCGATACTCGTTGATTGCTTGGCCAGCCCCTAACGCTATCCATGTAGCCTTTAATACTGCTACTCACGCCCATAAGAAAATGGTTGAATCGTTAGCCAGCGGCACGCCTCACACCGCTGGCTGTAGCGTTTTTTTGGTCAGCGTTCACCTGGAGTTAAACCCCGCATTGGTAGAAAGTCTATTTTACTTTACACTAAAAACCTGTCTCATGAGCCATTTTCCAAGCGGATTGTCAAAAGTGGCGATCGCATAAATATTGGGAAAGGACATGAAATCGAATTTGTGAGTGCGCCGAATCTGCATTGGCCAGATACCATCTTTAGCTATGACCGCAAAACCGAAGTGATCTACACCTGTGATGCTTTCGGGATGCACTTCTGTGATGAGCGTACTTTTGATGAAGATTTAGAAGCCATCGAGGCTGACTTTAGATTTTATTATGATTGCTTGATGGGGCCTAATGCTCGCTCTTTGCTAACAGCAATGAAGCGGATGAATGATTTAGGAAAAATTAAAATTATTGCCAACGGTCACGGGCCCTTACTGCATCATCATTTAGATATTCTGACCGAGTGTTACCAAAGTTGGAGCCAAAGACAAGCAAAAGCAGAAACAACTGTTGGCTTGTTTTATGTTTCTGAATATGGCTTTGGCGAAAAGCTGATTCAGGCTATTGGAGAGGGTATTCAAAAAACTGGTGTGGGGATCGAAATGATTGATCTCAGCACGGCTGAAGCCCAAGAAATCCAAGAATTAGCAGGTAGAGCAGCTGGTATTGTAATTGGTATGCCACCAAGTACAAATACTGCAGCTATAGCTGGTATCAGTTCGCTGTTGGCTGTAGTTAATAACAAGCAACTAGTAGGATTATTTGAGTGTTACGGTGGGGATGATGAACCCATCGATACACTACGTCGTAAATTCATTGACTCAGGTATTAAGGAAGCCTTCCCAGCGATTCGGATTAAAGAGGCTCCCAACGCTTCTACATATCAGCTTTGTGCAGAAGCTGGTACAGATTTGGGACAAGTGCTGATGCGCGATCGCAATCTCAAGCAACTCAAGTCCCTCGACGTAAATATGGAAAAAGCGTTGGGTCGGATTAGCAGCGGACTATATATTGTCACTACCAAAAAAGGTAATGTTAATGGTGCAATGCTGGCATCTTGGGTGAGCCAAGCAAGCTTACAACCCTTAGGATTGACCATTGCGGTAGCTAAAGACCGCGCCATAGATACCTTGATGCAAGTAGGCGATCTCTTTGTCCTGAATGTCCTCGAAGAAGGAAATTATCAGGAACTTAAAAAGCACTTCCTCAAGCGCTTAACCCCTGGCGCTGACCGATTTGCTGGTGTGAAAACTCAAACCGCGAAAAATGGTTCTCCGATTCTCACAGATGCGCTGGCGTACATGGAATGTGAAGTACAAAGCAGCATTGAATGTAGCGACCACTGGATTTTATATTGCACTGTCCAAGAAGGTCGTGTATCCAAACCAGAAGGACTGACAGCCGTTCGTCATCGCAAAGTAGGTAACTACTACTAAACACAAAAGTTCTGAGTGCTGAGTAACGAGTGCTGAGTTATGAGGATGCAAATTGCGCTCAGAACTACTCATACCAATTCAATAATTCCAAATTCATAAATCCAAATTTACCAGGGTTTATCAGTTTGGATTGGTCATGAATTTTGAGGAATTGGTATCAAGCAAGCTATCTTTTTTCATCTTTATATTTTGCTCTGCAATATCGCTCAAGACTAAGCACTTAGTACTCAGGACTCAGAACGATATGAAATTTCCCAATAGCTTCACCCGCGTTTTTGAATTAGCTAAAAACTGGGTAAATTATACCCGGTTTTTCCATTTCTTTGATAAAAATCACCCAAAATCTATGAGCAATTCCAAACCCCGTGACGTACAAGTTTTGCCCATTGCAACAAATACTAAAGTTCTGAGAGCGCGTAGTTGGTCACGTTTGCGGTTTGAAATCGAATATGCACTTGAAAGGGGAACTACCTCCAATTGCTATTTAATTGAAGGCGATCAAACAGCCATTACTGATCCACCTGCAGAAAGTTTTACGGAAATTTATCTGGATGCTTTGCAGCAAACCCTGAATTTAAAAAAATTAGATTATGTGATTTTGGGTCATTTTAATCCTAACCGGGTGGTAACATATAAAGCCCTCTTAGAATTAGCACCTCAAATTACATTTGTCTGTTCGCTTCCATGTGCTGCGAATTTGCGGAATGCTTTTCCTGATGACACTCTAAATATCTTAGTAATGCGGGGGAAAGAGACTCTGGATTTAGGTAAGGGTCATGTTTTAAAATTCTTCCCGATTCCTAGTCCTCGCTGGCCGGAAGCGCTTTGTACCTACGACCAACAAACGCAAATTCTCTACACAGATAAGTTATTTGGTTCTCATATCTGTGGCGATGAAGTATTTGATGATAATTGGGAAAGCTTTAAGGAAGACCAACGCTACTACTACAACTGCTTGATGGCTCCCCATGCATTACACGTAGAAGCTGCTTTAGAGAAAATCTCTGATTTGCAGGTGAGAATGTATGGTGTTGGTCATGGGCCTTTGGTACGCACCAGCTTAATCGAACTGACCAAATCTTATGGCGAATGGAGCCACGCACAACGCACCAGGGAAATATCTGTGGCGTTGTTGTTTGCTTCAGCTTATGGAAATACGGCAACTTTAGCACAGGCGATCGCACTAGGACTGACTAAAGGCGGAGTCGCGGTCAAATCCATCAACTGTGAATTTGCTGACCCTGATGAAATCCGCACCACCTTGCAAGAGTGCGATGCATTTATCATTGGTTCTCCTACTATTGGTGGTCATGCACCTACCCCCATTCATACCGCTTTAGGAATTGTTCTCAGCGTTGGTGATAACAATAAACTGGCGGGAGTTTTCGGTTCCTATGGCTGGAGTGGTGAAGCCTTTGATTTAATTGAAGGTAAACTCCGGGATGCTGGTTATAAATTTGGTTTTGAAACTCTCAAAGTCAAGTTTAAACCAGATGATGTCACTCTCAAGTACTGTGAAGAAGTTGGCACAGACTTTGCTCAAGCAATTAAGAAAGCGAAAAAAGTGCGCGTACCACAACAAGCTGCTACTCCTTTAGAACAAGCTGTGGGTCGAATTGTTGGTTCTGTTTGCGTTATCGCCGCCAAGCAAGGAGATGTTTCCACAGGAATGCTAGGTGCTTGGGTATCTCAAGCCACATTTAATCCACCGGGAATTACAGTGGCGATCGCTAAAGAAAGAGCGATTGAATCTCTGATGTATCCAGGTGGTAAATTTACCTTAAATGTTTTGGAAGAAGGCAATCATCTTGACTACATGAAGCATTTCCGCAAATCTTTTGCTCCTGGGGAAGATAGATTTGCTAGCTTTAGTACGGCGGTTGCTGATAATGGTTGCATTGTTCTCACAGATGCGATCGCCTATTTGGAATGCTCAGTTAGCCAACGCTTAGAATGTGGCGATCATTGGGTAGTTTATGCAACTGTTGATAACGGTAAATTACTCAAACCTGATGCGGTGACTGCTATCAATCATCGTAAAACTGGTACTCATTATTAGTACTTCCTCTTCTGAGTTGTGAGAAGTCGGAGATCTAAAAACTCAGCAAGATTAACGACATAAACCACCAGCGCATCAATTAAGAACTGATAATCAGGTTATCCTACTCTCTTTCTGGGGGTGGGATTTTTATCGTTGATCATTGATTTTTCTTGCATGACATCAAAGCGCGAGCATACTTTCTCAGTAATAGCACTGTTTTAAAATTTATACAATTTTTCGTAAAATATACTTAAATATTATCAGGCTTATAAATATGTCAGACTTGTCTTATCAAGCTATAGATTTAAAAGAACAAGTTGAATATATATTAAATCTTTTACAACAAGAACCGACATTACGCGCTTATGATATTACACCTGTCAAAACTTCTCTAGCGAAAGTTATTTCTCCTAGATTTGAAATTGTGTTTGCGGGTGCATTTAGTGCAGGTAAATCGATGCTGATTAATGCACTTTTAGAAAGAGAATTGTTATACAGTGCTGAAGGACACGCTACAGGTACAGAGTGCAAAATAGAATATGCAACCGCAGATGAAGAAAGGGTTGTTTTAACATTTTTGAGTGAAGCAGAAATCCGTGAACAAGCAGTTGCATTATGCCAACAATTAGGATTTAAGACAGTAGCAAATATTAATCAGAATGATGTGATTAATTTGCTGAATCAAGGTTGTCAAGCTATTCTGCAACAAGAGGGAGGTGAGAGTAAATCTGAACGTGCCAAACAAGCTAAAGCATTAATTTTATTACTGGAAGGTTATGTAGCAAATCGCCAACATATCCATACAGTGAATAATGCTACATATTCAATGGCACAATTTAATTTTGTCAATATTAAAGAAGCTGCTAGCTATGCAAGACGTGGTAGCAATAGTTCGGTTTTGAAAAGGATTGAATATTATTGTTATCATCCTTTATTGCAAGATGGTAACGTCATTATTGATACTCCTGGTATTGATGCGCCAGTAGCGAAGGATGCACTGTTAACTTATCAAAGAATTCAACATCCGGAGACCTCCGCTGTCATCTGCGTATTAAAACCCGCCTCCGCTGGCGATATGACAAAGGAAGAAACGGAACTTTTAGAAACCATGCGGGGTAACGGAGGAATCCGCGATCGCGTTTTTTATATTTTTAATCGCATTGATGAAACCTGGTACAATGCCCAGCTAAAGCAACGATTAGAAGATTTAATTACTGGACAGTTCCGCGAGACGAATAGAGTTTACAAAACTAGTGGCTTACTAGGATTTTATGGCAGTCAAATTAAACAAACAACCGAGCAAGATAGATTTGGCTTAGATTCCATCTTTGCTACAAATGTGAGAGGCTTCAATGGAGGAGAAGAAACACCACAATTTGTCAATGAATTTAACCGTTACTGTGCTAATTCTGGTAAATTATCAGCTACTCAGTTTCGCATTTCTGTGAATAGTTTTGAAACGCCTAATGAAAACTATGTCAGAATTATTAAAGAACAGGGTATGCCATTAATTAGCCAGTTAATTAAAGATAGTGGCATAGAAGAATTTAGAACTGCAATTACTCGCTATCTCACAGAAGAAAAGCGCCCTCAACTTTTTCAAAACTTGGCTGAGGATTTGCAAGATATCTGTATTAACTTGAAAAAGCATTATCAAGCGGTATATCAAGATTTAGATAGTCAGCCGCGAGAAATTGAGACAATGAAGGTGCAGGAATTGCAACGTCTCAACCAGCAATTACAGCAAGTTAGTAAAGATTGGGTGCAGCATATTAATGAAGAGGTTAACCTAGTAATTAATAATAATTGTGATAGCTTTGAAGCTGATTTCCGGCAATTGCAATCCCGGATGATTCGCCGTTTGGATGAATTGCTAGATACTTTTTCTGTGGCTGATGCTTATCGACGTGCAACCCTCAGCCATCCCCGGAATGCGACTGCACCTTTACTAGCAATTTTAGTAGAAGCATTTTATTATTTAGCGAATCAGTTAGAAGATATTTTGATTTTATCTTCACAGCAATTAGTCGCTAATCTATTTCAGCAGCTAATAGAGAAGATTCGCAAATCGGATTATTATCGCCAATTATATCGTTTGTTAGGAAATGATGGCGGCATTGAAATAGAAATCAAAATTGTCGAAAAACTAGTTTCCCAAGCCTTAATTAGTGCAGCTAGTGTAGAGTGCGATCGCTTTGTGCGAGAAAGTCCTAGATTTTACGATGAAGGTACTTTTTCAATATATCAATTCCGGCAAACATTGCAGCAAACTTCTCAAAGTTACGACTGCGAAAGCATAGTAGAAGCAGAACCAGCAATTCGACAATTATTGAAGTTAGATTTTGAGCCGAAAGTTTCTAATACTATTCGCAAATCTTTTCGCCAAACTATTAACCAAATAGTTAAAAATCAGTTATTAGAAATGGCGGAAAAGCAAGCTGATGAAATATTACAGCAGTATCCTCATGCTAGAGCTTATTTGGAAAATATACTAGAAAAAGAAGCCCAAGAAAAAATTATTAATAATCAAAGAGTTATGAGTCTAGTTCTCCAGAAAATTGCTGCTTATAATTTAGCGGTCTCCGGCATCAATAGCCATTTGCAATCAATGCATTTACAAGACAAAATATTACCATTAATTAATAATTATGACTCTGAGTTAGAAGTAGTTGATACTAGACTCGTTAAAAACGGTTTTCTAGTTTCTGATGGATTAGAAAATGCTGTGATAGAAAGTTAAAAATTGCATTTCTTTTGTTGAAAAAGAGGAAAATGTAAAAAAGGGAAGAGGTTTAAAATCACCTTTCCCTTTTTTAGCATTCCCTAATCTAATGAATTACAAATTTATCAGCGTTTATCTGCAGTTAATTTTTTATTCCTATCCTTAATAATATATGGCAATCAGATTTGATTTTTGAACAAAAATCTGTAAGTCGTAACGCACAAAAAACTTTAGCGCTGATGCGTTACGCTATTGCTAACGCATCCTACTACGAGAAATACAATCGACAATCTAAAATCTAAAATCTAAAATCCAAAATCCAAAATTGATTGACCCTTTTCCCTAAATCACCCGCTTAGATGTATTGTAAAAATACTAACCTTTTACAGGGGTGAACCCAGCATGAAACGAAATCGCAAGTCTCTGCTGTTAACCTTGAACTGGGTGTTATTATCCTTTGGCACATCAATATTAATTATTCTTACCCAGCCTACAGCACCCGTCCCTGCACAAGAACCTGCTGCAAATAGTCAACAACAGCTGCGGGAAATACTGCAACGTGCAACTCCCAATCCCACGGAAACGCCGAAGCCTGTAATCATACCACAACCTACGCCCAGCCCCAGCCCAGAAGTTACAGAACCGAAAAAGCCAGATACGGCGACAGAACCAGAACTAACTCCTGAAGAAATTGCGCGTCAGCAAAAATTCATCGAAGCAGACAAGCTTTATCAGGCGGGACAAATTGTGGAAGCTGAAAAAATTTACCGAGAGGTAAAAGAACCTTTTGCGAAAACTAGTCAACCTCAAGAACGCAAAGCTGCAATTACTGACCCAACGCAACTATCCCCCGCGGGTAAGGTATACTGGCGAGAAGCAGAGGCGGGGATAGAGAAGAAGCTAGAATCTCGGACTTTAATTCCACTACAACTATTAGTTGAGCAGTATCCGGAATTTATTCCCGGACATATCAAATTTGCAGAAGTTCTTAAACAATATAATCGCTCTCCACAAGCTTTAGATATTTTAGAACGGGGAGCTTCCCTTTATCCAGACCAACCAGAACTGATTAAAGCTAGAGTTACAGCACTTGCGGAAGCTCAAAAATGGATGGAAGCTTCTTTAGCAGCGCGTCAATTTGCAATTCTCAACCCTAAAGATCCGCAAGCACCAGAGTTTGCGAATTTAGCAGATGTGCATCTCAAGCGTTATAAATCTCATATTCAAGCAGAAATTAGAGGCAATGCGATCGCTAATATTCTCACGGGTGCATTAGGTTACGCTGTTAGCGGTAGTTTGCTGGGCCCTTTTTCGGCGCTGGATTCCACAATTATGCTACTGCGCGGTGAAGAATCCATAGGCGAATCGGTAGCCAAGCAAGCAAAACAAGAATTAAAACAGATTACCGATGAGACAGTAGTAGCCTACGTCGATGAAATTGGACAAAAACTCGCCAAAGTCGCCGGACGCAACGAATTTAAATATGAGTTTTTTGTCGTTCCCCAAGAAGAACTCAACGCCTTTGCGCTCCCTGGTGGCAAAATCTTTATTAATGCAGGTGCGATCGCTAAAACAAACTCCGAAGCTGAATTGGCTGGGTTAATTGGTCATGAGTTATCCCATGTGGTGTTATCCCACGGCTTTCAATTAGTTACCCAAGGTAACCTCGTTGCTAATGTGACGCAGTATATACCTTTGGGGGGCATTATCGGACAACTTTCAGCCCTCAGTTACAGCCGCGACATGGAACGTCAAGCAGATACCCTTGGTACGCGTCTGATTGTCGCTACAGGTTATGCGGCTGATGGCTTACGTAATTTGATGGTGACGCTAGAAAAACAACAGAAAAATGCTCCTCCTAGTTGGTTATCTTCTCATCCTGGCGGTAGTGAGCGAGTTAGTTATCTAGAAGATATGATTACCAATAGCAAATACAACCGCTACGCCTATGAAGGTGTAGAACGACACGCACAAATTCAAGCCAAAGTCAAACAAATTCTCAAAGAGAAAAAATCGCAAGAAGAAAAAAAGCAGCGTTCTTAATGAACCAAAAACAAAATTTTTCGTCACTGAAGGTATCAATATCCCTACAGATTTTCCCTAGAGGATGATTTATGTCATCGCACGCTTTGAAATTTCTGCTTTTAAGTGGTTTAGGTTTATCCTGCTTCTTGGGTAATTCGGCAGCATTTGCCCAAGTTAATGATAGTGTGGTTGTACCCACAGAACCATCGGGCACAACTACAACCACAACTACACCGATACCAACAGGTACAGCAACTAACACCACAAATTATCCTACAGCTGATGGTAGTAGGTTTAGTTGTCAAACCTACAACGGTCAATATACCGTGATGTATCAGCCGGAAAGTCAACCAGGTCAATACTTTGCTTGGGCTGCACCTCAGGCTTTAGGTGGTGGTTGGGATGTAAACAGACGCTGTCAAACAATTTCCCAACGCTTAGAATCCTATCGTCCAGATGGCTTACAAGAACTCCAAGTAACAAGGTTAAATAACGAGAACATTGTTTGTGTCACCACTGAGGCTGATCCTAGCTGTCGGATTGTCCTCACAGTACCCCGCGATAAAGACCCCTATACTGTCCGCAATAGCATCTTCCAAAACCTTACCACTGCGGATAGCGGTCAACAAACCATTGCTGTTAACACCTACCGCAACAATCAAAATATATTAGGTGATTTATATAACTTAGGTCGTACAGGAATAGGTGGTAATCGCGCTTCTGCATCTAAAAGTGGTATTAATCTGAAACCTTTCCTCGATCGCAAAGATGGTGGTAATGGTAGCGGGTTAAAAAATGGTGTCGCCTTACGTAACCGTTCCAATAGCCAAACCACTGTTCGCCCACAACAAAATGGCGTTCGCCTCGACCCCAACAGATTCCGCCGTTAATTACCGAATTTGAAGTTCGTGATTCTCCTTATTCCCCAATCTTTTGAAATTGGGAAATAAGGAAAATCAACTAACGACTAATGACTGTTGAGTACAGACGCGATTAATCGCGTCTCTTTGATTTTTAACGACTCTAGAACCCAATACGCTTGGGTTAAGCTCATTAGTGATTGATTTGTCACTTAATTAAAAAGCCAGATCAATTGGGGGATTCTCCCCCAAACCCCCGATTGGGTGACGGTTGCGTCCCCCAAACCCCCTCCAAAATTATTGTTCTGTTTTTTTGTTGAGTAACGTCAGTTCGGGTTAAAGAGGTTTATTTAACGTTAAACGCCTGAAACGGCGCAAGCACGTTGACAGATCCTAGAATTAAGCAACGGTGTCATGGGGGTTTCAGCTTATCCCGAACTCAGGTTGAGTAACTAGTTTTTTGGTTTTGTGATCAATTAATTTTCTTAACCCAAGCGTATTGCTCTATAACCCTTAACCTATCAATCAATTTGAATTGAAGTCGGTCTACTTGCAGATGGGGAAGTACCAGTTAATGGTTTACGGAATTGGGCATAGATGCGATCGCGCCATTCAAAAAACGGTGCATAATCAGGATTATCTGCTAAACCAGGCAATCCTTTACCTCTAAGTTCTACAGGTAAATCTAAATAAGGCCCCTCGGGAAATTTCAGTAAAATTGATAAACCAGCTACTGCCAAATCAGCTAAACTCGGTTCATCGCCTAGCAAATAAGGGCTATCAGCCAATAGCAGTGTCAGCGCTTCTAAGTCTTGCTTTAAATCTGCGATCGCAGATTTAATTACATCTGGGCTATAACCAACCCCAACACCCAAAACCGTTAAGAAATCACGTGGTACTCCCTCAATCAGATTTTTGAGAATATCTGGTGTAGAAGTGGGTAACAAGGATTTACGAAAATTTTGGTCTTGACTAATAGCAGCAAATAGTGCTTTCCGCCCTTTGATACCTATCGATTCATCTGCCCATTCTTCTATTAATAAACATGCACCTCTTTTCTTGGGATCTTTCGGGATTAGTGGACGTTCTGGATACTCTAAGTCTAAATATTTAGCTATTTCTGTGGAATCAGCAATATATCTGCTTCCATCTTTTAAAACTGGTACTTGCCTTTGACCAGTCAGGCGAAACAGTTCTACCTGACCAATTCCTGGTGTAACTTCTATTTTGCGATAATTTAGCTCTTTATAATCTAAAATCAATCGCACTTTTTCTGAGTATTGGGATAGTTCCCATTGGTATAATTCCAGCATTTGAATACCCTATAACTAATGAATTGAGCAATTTTACTAATTGTATCTTTAGTTGCTGTAATCGTTTTGGTAATTCAATTTTTACTCACGAGTTCATTGCCAACAAATTTAAATTTTCAGATATTTTTTAGCAAACCTATAAGCCTATCAAAAAAATCTTTCTTCATGGATGCAATTATCAAATAATTAAATTGCTTACCTACTCACGTATAAATTAACTTAACATCTTATTCCTGAGTTTGCACTGATCATTTTAATTTCTCATGCTTTAGAATCACGTAATTTATTTCGTATAAAAAACTACTTTATATTTTACTATAAGTATTATTTGAATTCCTGCCTTTAGTCAGCTAAACATAAAAATCGTTCTTCTCCAATCCCCAACTCCTAGCCCAGCACGCCAAATTATGTACCTCTGATTGATAATCCTGCGGGGAAGTGGGGTTATTTTCTCAAAATTAACTTACTAAGCTGTTACGCATTTAAATTGTATATTTCGCGCTCAGGTGGTCAAGAGTCCAGAATCCAGGGTCAAAGGCTAGCTTGGACTTTTGACTCTTGACCCTTGACAGCCCTAACGACAGAATATTTGATCTAGGCGCGTATCAGCTTAAGTATGTTGACAAAGTAAAAATAAAATTTTCCAGAATTTTTCGCAACTGTTCGCCCAAAGCCAGGAACAGATTCAAACTCAGAATTCCTTTTGTTATCTGGCTTTTCTAATTTTGAATTGAAAAATTAGAATATGTATTACCTCTTGCATTGAAATAGGAAAATCTGGAAATAAGCGAGCAAATTTTTTAGCTAGTTTAATCTTACTAAAGATAAAGTATAAATTGTAACAATATTTTAAATAATGATGATTTAATTTGATAGCTAGAGTTACAAGATTTTTATCTAAAAAATTTATCTTGCTACCAATTGACACCTTTTGGATACTGGCATTGTCAAATGAGTAACTTAATCATCGCACTCAGCAATATTCACTCAGGCAAATAAATTAATTCACTTCATGCAGATTATTTGAGCCTGCAAGATAGCTGGAAATTATTACCACAACTATTGTTCACTAATTATGACGTTCTCATGCAATGTGATATTAGATATCTTTGGAAAAAATTTCTTACGTCTTAGGTGAGATTTTGTACGTAGCAAAATGTTATAAGTCTTTATGTAACCTGTGCAAAATAAAAACAAACAAAATTTATGAAGGTCAATTACAGCCAATTGCTAACTAATCTTGCTGGTATAGTAGGAATAGCTGGATGCAGCCTTGTGATTACATTACCTTCACAAGCAAAGGAAGCAACAAATCCTAACCCTAGCATTTTTAGCGAGGCTCCCTATAGCCGTAGTCAACGCATTGAGGCAAACAGTAACTATACACCTGCTCAGGCTACACAAGATACAGCAAAAGGCACAACTGCTAACAGAAATTTGGTAGCACAGAAAACCAAAAAAAGAGGACTCAATCCTAACCCAAGTATATTCAACGAGCCTCCCTATAACCGTGGTGCTAGCAGTGCAAACACAAGCAGTGGAGAAACTGCACCAACCCCAACCACTCCTGCTGAAGCTGCACCCACTACACCTACAACCGAAGCACCTTCTGCAACACCTACAGCACCTGCAACAGAAACACCTTCAACACCTTCTAACACTGCACCAACCCAAACTAAGCCTGCACCAAATTCTAGCAGTACCCAAAACAAGAACTTGGTAGCAATTGCAGAGTCCAATGGATCTTTTAAAACCTTAACTCAAGCTTTAAAAGCAGCTGGATTGACTGCAACTTTGGAAGGCAAAGATAATTTTACGATTTTTGCACCCACCGATGCGGCATTTTCTAAATTGCCTCAAGATGCAGTCCGAGATTTGTTAAAGCCTGAAAACAAAGAAGTTTTAATTAAGATATTAACTTACCATGTAGTACCCGGTAAGGTATTATCTAGCGATTTAAAATCAGGCGAAGTGAAAAGTGTAGAAGGCGGTGCTATCAACGTCAAGGTTGATCCGGCTACAGGTGTGAAAGTAAATGAGGCTACTGTAACTCAGGCAGATATTACAGGCTCTAATGGTGTAATTCATGCCATCGATCAAGTAATTTTACCTCCTGATTTGTAATGGCTGAAGTCTGAAGTAAATTCATAGCCTAAAACTATTTTTATGCGTTGGGTAATGTCTAGTTGCGTTAAGTTTATCTACCCATACTCAAATAGAAATTAGGCTTATAAAAACCCCGTTGAACGGGGTTTTTTCGATTGAAGAAATACTAATACCATTTTGAAAAAAGAACGCGACAGATGAGTAGGGGCACGGCACCTGTAAGATATTGGAGATGCCAAAAGATTGAGGATACCGTGCCCTTACAAAGAATTTATCTGTTGCAAACATTATTTGAATTGGTATAAACTGATGCACATCTAAAGATTGCACATTTTCTTGGTTCAGTCGTCAAGATTTCAGAGGAGCCAGTTATGTGCAGTAATGCACCTTATTCTAGGCTTTGGTGCGGCGCTTGGCGACATTACACCCTACGAAATCAAATATCAATCCCAATACGGTTAAGGATTTTCAACTCGGAATTTAGTTTGGAGAAAAGGAGAAAGCGTAAGGGTTAAAGGTTTTTTCTTACCCCTTTTTCCCTTCCCCTTTTGCCCTTAACGACAGTATTTATATCAATCCATGCAACTTAAATGTGTAAAAGTTTAGCCCATAGCTGCTAATTTATTCACTGTTAAGTTTAACGCATAATAGGGCTACCGTGATGATGAATTAAATACCATTTACCACCTAGTAATTGAAATATATTTGTGGCGATTGACTGTGCTTCTAGTCTTTGTCCACGAAATACTTGGAGGATATTTTCTTTCAAAATCACATAAGCAATATTGTCGGTTACTTCAGTAGAGATGATATCTAAATTAACTTCTATATAAGCCGTATTTTTAAATATCTGCTCCCAAGAATATTTAACTTCCTTCCAACCACGCAGCACATTACGTCCAGGATGAATACAAGTACTACTTGTTCCTTGTGACCAGACTAAACTCATGGCTTCAATATCTTTTTTTTCAAAAGCTCTATAAAAAGCTGCGTTGACTGCTAAAACTTCATCAGATGTCATAGTAAATATTTAATCAACTCAAAACTAAATGTAGGGTTTTTAATAATTCCTGTACCGTATATGGTTTAAGTAAAAATGCTACATTGGGAACTGTTTGATTGATAGGTGATTTTTCGCCTGTAGATATGCCGCTGACAGCAATAATAGATAATTTTGGATTCATTTTTTGTAATGTACGAATGGTAGTATCTCCATCCATATTGGGCATCATTATATCAATAATTGCAGCTTTAATTTTATCAGTATTTTGGGCATAAAGTGCTATTGCTTCTATGCCATCACGAGCTGCGATAATTTGATAATTATGGCTTTCTAGAGATGTTGCTGTTACTTCACGAATTGCAGCCTCATCATCTACAATTAAAACCCATTCTCCTCTGCCATGCTCAATTTTACTATCTTCTAATATCTGCGTTGTAGCTGTATTTACTGCTGGTAAATATACTTGAAATTCTGTACCTTGATCTATACAACTTGATACAGTAATAAAACCATTATGTCCTTTAATAATTCCCATCACAGTTGATAAACCTAAACCAGTTCCTTTACCAAATTCTTTTGTGGTAAAAAATGGTTCAAAAATTCTATCTAATACTTCGCTCGGGATACCACATCCTGTATCCGCAACTTTCAGAACTATGTAATAACCAACTTGAGCATCAAGATTCATTCTGGCATAGTTTTCATCAATATAAATGTTCGCTGCTGATATAGTAATATTGCCGCCACTGGGCATAGCATCACGAGCATTCAGGCATAAATTAATTAATACTTGATGTATTTGTGTACTATCACTATAAATAGGTGATAATTTCTCTGCTATTTCTGTAGATAATGTAATTGATTTAGGAAAAGTTTCTTGGATAATTTCGTTGACTTCTAATAAAATATTTCGCAACTGGATAACTTGGCGATCGCCTTCAATTCCGCGTGCGAAAGATAGTACTTGCTTAACTAAGTTAGCACCGCGTTTGACATTATTTTCCACTATCGAGAGCATTTGTGAACTTTGGCGATCAGGTAGTTTATTTTTGAGGAAATGTACCGACATCAAAATTGGTGACAGAACATTATTTAAATCATGAGCAATGCCACTAGCAAGAGTGCCTATACTTTCCATACGTTGAGCGCGGAAAAATTGCTGCTCTAGTTGCTTTTTATGAGTAATATCGGTGTCAACAATTAAAATTGATTTGGGTTGAGAATGCTCATCTAAGACTAGCATCCAGCAACTTTCCACAATAATTTCTCTGCCTGATTTGCTAGTTTTTTGTAATTCCCCTTGCCAAGAACCTTTTCCTAACACAGTTTGACAGATTTCTTGATATTGTAATAAAGGTTCATTGTTAAACAGTTGACAAGCATTTTTACCAATAGCTTCCTCTGCCTGCCAACCGTAAAGCTGTTCAGCACTTTTATTCCATAACAAAATATTATTAGATAAATCGCGTAAGACGATCGCATCAGTGGAAATATCCAGCAATGCTGCTTGTTCGCGAATTTGTTGTTCTACCTGTTTGCGGCTGGTAATATCTTCAAAAATATATAAACGCCCAAAATATTGATCATTGCGATCGCGTACTTGGGTAGAGAAGCGTCTAATAGTACGTCCATCGTTAAATTTAATCTCATCTTCGACCACAGCACGGTATTCTTCATTTTGCAAAGGTTGGCAGGAAGCTGCAAAAGCGGGAATATCTAAGATTAATTTGGCACAATCGGGAATAATATCCTGATTTTGCAATTTTCCCGCTGCCATTTGCGCTTCTAGGTGTTCAATACCCCAAATCTCACAAAACTGCTGATTAAAATAAAGTATATTATCAGTACGGTTATCTACCACATAAAAGGCTAGGGGCGAAACACTAGTCATAGAGCGTAAAAGCGCCTCTTTCCAGCGTAATTCTGCTTCGGCTTGTTGGCGATCGCGCAACGCTGCTTGCTTCTCTTTAATACCGTCAACCAGGTAAGCTAATTGTGGATTTTTCCGAATCTCTAATTGTCTAATAACTAAGCGACTTAAAGCTTGTAGCGATTCTATCTGTTTCGGGGTTATTTCATGGGGAATGCGATCTACTACGCATAAAGTCCCAATCGCTTGTCCTCCTGGTGCGAGCAAAGGAACACCAGCATAAAATCTTACATAAGGTTCGCCAGTAACAATTTCTGAATTAGCAAACTTTGCATCTGCTAAGGTATCAGGAATAATCAAAACATCACACTGTGCTATACAAATTGGACAAAACCCTAAATATCTAGGCACTTGCTCAAAATCCAATCCCACCTTGGCTTTAAACCACTGACGATCAGCATCCACTAAATTAATCACTGCGATCGGTGTATCACAAATCTGCGCGGCTAAGAATACTAAATCATCAAATGCTGGTTCTGGTTTGGTGTCCAGAATTTGATACTGATAAAGAGCCTCAAGCCTTGCTACTTCTGGAGAATACACTAAAGATTTCATTAAATTCTGCCTAATCTTGTTGAAAATAGGTATTGAAAGCTAGGGATTGGCGATTGGTTTGTGCTGATCCCACTAGCTTGAAAGTGCTGAGTGCAAATCCTATTCCGACTTTTATGCAAGGCTTGTGAAACTTGTTTCATCAGAACTGCTTCTTTTTGCATCAAATTGGATATCTTATAGAAATCCCTTCAGGGTGACACATCACAGTGTCGCCGCAGAAAACAATCTGTAGCCAGATATTTGAATAACTGGTGTGACTCATGATTATTGAGATTCATCAAACCAGAAAGATTTAATGCTACTTTCTATGCAGTCTGCTTTCAAAAGCCATGTAAATCAGAGCTTACCCAACTAGCATCTTATTTAATTCCCTAGTCAAGACTTTAGTCCTCAACATTAGGGATAGAGCTGCTGTCTCCAAACAAAAACTTGAATTTTTTGTGACACTTGCGTAAGCCTTATTAAGTACATTTGCTAATTGGTTACCAATTAACAATTACTTGCTGATTAACTCAGCCTTGCTGATACTTAATACCAATGCACTTGCAAACTATGGGATGTCCGAAAAAGCTAGCTAATAACTTTGTCACCTTTAATTATAGTGATCTGCCTTAAGATGGATGACTACAGAACTGAAGATTGACGTAATTTTACGTAAGATTACAATTTTTAACTTGCACATAACTGTAGCAATCCTCAATCATCCTGAATAAGAAGACACCAGGCTTGTCCAAGACGTTTGAGTATCTTTGTCTGCTAATTCCCCAAACCAGATAGGATTGCTATATTGGGTTTCAGTTACATAAACTTTGTTGTGACAAATACACTGAACTTTCGCGTTAAACCAAGAGCCGAAGATAGCTTTGCTATTACCCTTGCGCCTTTATCTTTAGAAGAAATTTACGCCAAAGCCGACGATCCTGCAAATGGTGCAGTAGTAGTAATGAGTGGTATGGTTCGCAATCAAACTGATGGGAAACCAGTAGTTAGCTTAGAATATCAAGCTTATGAACCAATGGCATTGCTAGTATTTTCCCAAATTGCCGCAGAGATTCGTTCTCTGTGGACTGATGTCAAGCGGGTAGTGATTCATCATCGCATCGGCCGTTTGCAAGTTGGCGAAATCAGTGTTTTAGTAGCAGTTGGTTGTCCTCATCGCAGTGAAGCTTTTGAAGCTTGCCGTTATGCTATAGATACTCTCAAGCACAATGCCCCTATTTGGAAGAAAGAACACTGGCAAGATGGTTCCAGCAGTTGGGTGAGTATAGGCGCTTGTGAACAGCCAGGACAAGACTGTTAAGGGACTTCCAACTAAAAAAATATACTATCGCTTTCTTGGCAGGGGGGCAGGGAGCAGGGGGGAGAAAAAAATAGTCTTGGAGTATATTGGATAATTTATTTTCTGGAAGTCCCTAAAATCCCTGAACAGAGATAGACAACTAGTGAGAAACGTATATCTTAGCTGTGTAGGGTTCTAGGTCTGTAACTAAACCATCTTGACCTACTTCTACCTCAGTTTGAGTAAACCAATCTTGCCAATGTTCAGCATTGGGGAAATTGGGAATGCAATAGTCAGTAAGCTTCTGCTCGTGGAAATTTACCACAACCACAACTTGAGAACCTTGCTCACGCCAACGGACGTATGCTAAAAGTTTTGCGTCTGCATCTTCACAGAAAAATTCTATGTTGTCACTTTGCAGGGCTAAATTGTGTTTCCGTAGGGCAATGAGTTGTTGGTAATATTGCCATAAATCATGATTTTCCGCATTTTCTAACAAAGGCCAAGCTATTTTCTTAGGCTGAGTCACACTTTCACTTTTCCGCTTGTGTTCGCCAAACTCTTCACCCATCCACAGCATCGGTATACCCTTTGCTGTCATTAACAGCGCCGCCACTAATTTAGCCCTTGTAAATGCAGATTCGCCAAAGATACCTCGATTACCTAATTCTCTAAATAAACGATCGCGATCGTGAGTTGACAAATAATTTATGACATTTCTACCAGTTTTATAACCCTGCTGTTTTGGATCTAAAACTTGCTTAAGATGATCTAATTCAAATTTTTCACCACAAACATGGGGAACTATAAAGTAGTGAAAACTTTCATGCCAGCAAGCATCAAGTGGCCCCTCTGGTGTTGTGACTTTGCTGGTATCGGGAATATGTTCTGCAATATTATAAAACGGCTTAGGTGCAGTATTCTTTTTTGCTTGTTGAGCCAGCCAGTGCAGAAATTCAAAGTTAGCTAATTGGCGCACGGCATCAAAACGAATGCCATCAATGTGATATTCTTGAACCCAAAAACGCACCACATCCCCAACATATTTCCAAGCAGGTTTAACGTCTAATTTTTCATCATAGTTATCATAGTTAAACTCTGGCCCCCAATAATTATCCGGATCTTCTGGATAATGCATATGTTCGTAGTACCAGTAGTTTCTATCTATTAGCATTAACGGGCATTCTTCATCCGTATGGTTATAAATTCCATCCATGAAAACCCGAATACCTCTACTATGACACTCATCAATGAACAGTTTTAAATCGGCTGTTGAGCCGTAGCTAGATTCTGTGGCAAAAAAATGCCGGACTTTGTAGCCCCAGCTATAATCGCCTGGATACTCATTCACAGGCATTAATTCAACTGCATTGATGCCTAAATCACGCAGATAATCTAGCTTTTCAATAGCATCTAGATATTTTCCTCTTTTGTCACTATCAACTTCACCTCCAGTAAAATCAGCAACGTGCATTTCATATATGACTAATTCCTGATTTTCTGGCAGAGGAATATCATCATGTTGCCAAATGTAAGTATCTACTATACGTTTACCATCTTTAATTTGTACTATGCCTACTTTTTCTTGCTCATCAACATCAGTAGCGTAGGGGTCAATTACTTCTACCCATTCATCGGGGGAAAAATTGGGGCTTTTGGTTTGGACGCGAAACTTATATTGATAAATACCATCTTCTAAGTTTAATTGAGTAGAAAAATAACCATCTTCGCTTTTTTCCATTGGCGTTTCTTGCCAATCAGAAAAAGAACCCATTAATGAGGCTTGATTGTTACGGGGCGCGAACAATTTAAATTCAATTACAGCAGACATTTTGTTACCTCAGAAGATGTTTGAAGACGACCCCAAAAACCATGTAATTAATCCCCTAACTGCTTGAGAATCAGAATGCTGTTTCTGCTTCTTCAAGATAGTTGGGGGATTTACAGAAGATAAACATTACTAAAGGATATTTACTCTCTAGTTAATTCATCGGCATCTTATAAAAATCAGCTATTTGCTGAACCAACTGGGACTGATGAATCTGCAATCGAGGCGTTTTGTAAAATAGGCTGGCGAGTTTTTAGGTCAAATTTATAGCCATTTGGGAGAATATGTAATTTGGCTCCGAAAATTGCCAACGGCTCATCCTTGAGAATTTCGTCAATATTGTTGTGTGTTGCGTCTGATTCATCAACAATTGTCACCGCACCTTCACCCACAACTTCAATTTGGTTATCAGTAACTACCATAGCGGTATTTTCATCAATCCCAAATCCTAAGTCAGCAGGTTCTTGTAACAAAGCAGAAATTAAGCGTCCTAGACGACCACGTTGTGAAAAATGTTGATCGATAATCACTCCTGGTAAAAAACCCATACCAGGGCCAATATCAACTATTTCAATTCGCGGATTTGTTTCGGAATCACCTTCTACAATCATGGTGTCAGGCATTACTGCTGCACCAGCACTTGTACCTGCTATCACAACACCTTCAGCAAGTCGCTGGTGAATAGCTTCATCAATTTCTGTATCCTTAAGAATACCAGTAATGCGCGCTTGGTCGCCTCCTGTAAAAAATATCCCAGTGGCATCATTAATTGCTTTTAAAGCTGTTGATGAAGATGCATCTTCGCGAGTTTCTGTATCAACTATCCGAACTTTTTCTGCCCCTAAGCGTTCAAAGACTCTAATATAATTTTCTCCAACTTCTCTAGGCAGTTCTGTTGCGGCTGTCATAATAACAATATGAGCTTTCGTACCTCCAGCACGCCGTAGAAACTCGCGCAGGATTTGGCAATCACCTTCTTTATCTTCAGCACCACCAATAATTACCAACTGCCGTTTAATATCGGTCGTCACCATGATCTCACCTAAAATTTTATGTAAGTATTTTCAATAAAGCATGACAATTACAGATATCAAATCATCCATTTGGTAGATTAATAAATTAAAATTATTGACAAGCTTGAATAGTCTAAATTGTAAATATTTTATACCTGCAAATAAATACGAGAATATTTTTATATTGTTTCCAATATATATCAGCCTCTAGATACTAGTTCTAGAGGCTGAAAAATCATTTTTTTATTTGAATTTAAGTAACATCAGAGTATTTTTTAATTGCTAAGATTTGCATGAAAAATTGAAATTAGATTTCTCTATCCAGAGTCATCTAATACAGGCGGCTGCGATAAAGTAAGTTAACTAAGAAAAGACGGGCTTGTTCTAGGGGGAGATGTCGAGGTTTACCCTGGTAGACAATTTGATATTCGTTGCTGTCTGGGCCATCTCCATGACCAGAAATTAGCTTTTGGTGAAAAGCTTCATCAGCAAGTTGCCGAACTTCATTTCTTAAGGAAATTTGTGTATTGTTCATACTTTGCTGTCTATGACGATCCGTATTCTAGATATATAAAATTCAAAAGTAATTTGCACCTTTCAAAGGTTATATTTTTGATGACAGAGAACTTAAAGTAACAATATAGGACTTACGCAAGTGTCATATTTTTCGTGCAGTGCTTGTCCAGAGTCCAAAGTCCAATTTTTGACCCTTGACTCTGGACTTTTGACTCCCAGCCCTGAATATCTCTATCTACTCCATACTGAGTAATAAAAATTGAAAAATTGTGATTATACCCTGGGATAGCTGAAAAAGTCTCCCAGTAGAGTTAGGCTGTGCCAGTAAGGGTTGAGTTTTATACTCTGAACAGTCGTTAAGCGATCGCTTCCCCAGCAATACGCAAAAATCAATCGATCATCGATAGGTCTGGGTAAACGCAAGTCAGCGTCCGGACTTCAGGGTGTTTAGCTAGAGGTTTACTATCAATGCTTCAAGAAAAAAGCACCGATGCAGTCCGCATCAATGCCAGAAAAACCGACGTATTCGATATTTTCAAGTTCAAGCATTACCAGGGCCCCAACCCCTATTTAGAAGTAGGGGCGCTAGTATTCAACTTTGTGCTGACTGAGTATAGAAAACCTCTACCCATTGAGGACTTAGTTTCAATTATTAGCGATCGCTATCCCACTTTAGCCAACCAAGAATATGAATCCTATGCCCATCTGTTTGCCCAAACTCTATCGGAAGTGGGCAAGCTGGAGATGGGTTTGCACCTCTCCCGTTGGAATGTGCAACCAAATTCCAATTCTGTGTATATCGCTATCCAATCTCTACACGAACGCACAACTAGAGGGGTAGTCTACTTTGTTTGGGATTGGTTTGAGGCTATCAACCGAGATGCAGATTTCTTGTTTGAGGATGAGTTAGCACGCTTACAAAATAGATTTAGACAATCTGTCTACGGTGGCCCCACAGTTTACGCCTTATTGCGAACAGCTTACGAAAAAGCTATTCCCACTTTTTATCTCTGGGAAGAAGGATTGACGCAGTATGGCTATGGCAAAAAACATATTCGCGGTGTAGCCACGACTTTTGACTGCGATAGCCATATAGATTCTGACTTTACTACGCGCAAAGATGACTGTAAGGCTTTCTTAAAAACCTTGGGTTTCCCTGTACCAGAAGGCGATATTGTCAATACTGAAAAGGATGCTTTAGCAGTAGCCAGAGAAATTGGCTATCCAGTAGCTGTGAAGCCTGTAGTCGGACATAAAGGAATTGGTGTGACAGCCGAAGTTCAAGACTCGGAAGAACTAGAATCTGCCTATAGTAGGGCGCTAGCGGCGATTCCTGAAGAACAATCTACAAGGATCATTGTCGAGAAAAGCATATCCGGCGCAGATTTTCGCTTGCTATGCGTCAATGGTAAATTTGTCGCCGCTACAGAACGCCGTCCTGCTTCAGTTGTTGGTGATGGTTACTCCACTATTGATGAGTTAATTCGCGAAGAAAACCGCAAACCTGCACGCTGGGATACACCAACTTCTCCTATGAGTAAAATCCAGCGTGATGAAGCAATGGAATTGTACTTAAGAGAACAGCGTTTAACATTAGATAGTGTGCTGGAAAAAGACCGCACTGTTTATCTTCGCAAAGTAGCAAATCTCTCGGCTGGCGGTATGAGTATTAATGCCACACATACCGTTCACCATGACAATATTATTTTGGCGCAGGATATTGCCCAACACTTCCGCTTAACTTGTCTTGGTATTGATGTGATTACCAAAAGTCTCTCGGAATCTTGGAAGGATGGTAAATTTGCCATCTTAGAAATCAACGCCGCACCTGGTATTTTGATGCATTTAAACCCAGCAGTTGGTGATAGTGTGGATGTGCCTTCTCATATTTTAGGAACATTTTTTGAGTCAGGGACAGACGCGAGAATCCCAATTATTACCTTTAATAAAATCTCAGTTCAAGAGTTGCAAGAAACCATAGACCATATACTTTTGCAACATCCTGATTGGACAGTAGGTGCTGTTTGTCGTGATGGGCTTTTTGTGAATCGGTCGAGAAAGATTTTAAGCAAAAATTACAACAGCAATCTTCAAAGTTTGTTACGTAATCCCAAACTCGATTTACTGATTGCTGAGTATGAAGCTGAGATTTTAGAAGAGGATGGGATGTTCTACCAAGGTAGTAACATGGTTGTTCTCGATAATCCCAACGAGACTGAAATGATGTTAGCGCGAGATGTTTTAGAAGGCTCGACTGTGGTCATTAGAAAAGGAGACAATATTTCAATTAGCCGTAAAGGGTTAATTGAAGATTACAGCTTAGGTGAAGATGAACCATTCACAAGGGTTTATTTGAAAGAAGTCGGCACAATTTTGTAAGTTTTATCAATGTAGGGTGCGTTAACGAAGTGTAACGCACCGTCTCAATTCAATTAGCGGTGCGTTACGGCTTTCGCCTAACGCACCCTACAGATTAATCACTATTTCAGCTTGTCGTAAGCCGCCAAAATAACTCTTTCTGTTTCCTCCCAGCCAATACATTTGTCTGTTACAGAAACACCATATTTTAATTCTGATTTTTGGCAATTTACTGATTGACTACCTTCAAATAAATTCGATTCCAGCATCATACCGACAATTGAAGTATTGCCATCAACTACTTGTTGAATCACATCTTCCAAAACCGCAGATTGTAATCTGTAATCTTTATTCGTATTACCATGACTACAATCAATCACGATTCTGGGTGGTAATTTCGCCTCTTTCAATTTTTCTTCTACGGTTTTGACGCTAGCTGCATCAAAGTTAGGTTGATTTCCACCTCTTAAAATCACGTGTCCGTAGGCATTACCTCTAGTTTGAAATACACTCACCTGTCCATCTTGATTAATGCCGAGGAAATTGTGAGGCATTCTCGCAGATTGTAAGGCATTTAAAGCTACTTGGATATTACCATCTGTACCGTTTTTAAAACCTACAGGCATGGAAAGTCCACTGGCCATTTCCCGGTGAGTTTGTGATTCAGTAGTGCGTGCGCCAATGGCAGACCAAGCTATGAGTTCACTAATATATTGAGGGATGATTGGGTCAAGTGCTTCTGTAGCGGCTGGTAAACCTAATTCGGCAATTTGTAACAGCAATTCTCGCGCAATTAATAAACCATTTTCTACATGAAAAGAATCATCCATTTCGGGATCATTGATTAATCCTTTCCATCCTACTGTGGTTCTGGGTTTTTCAAAGTAAACCCGCATTACTAGTAATAATTTATCTTTGACTTTCTCTGCTAAATTTTTTAATCGTTGCGAATATTCTAGTGCTGCTTTGGGGTCATGAATTGAACAAGGCCCCACAACTATAAATTTTCTTCTGTCTTGAAAATCTAGAATTTGTTCTAGTTCTTCGCGATATTTCAAAACAGTTTCTTCGGCTGATTTAGTTAATGGTAATTTTGATTTTACTTCGTTAGGAGTTAGTAAGACGTGAGAGTTCTCAATGTTGGCGTTGAATAATATATGGTGCATGGAGCGGAAATTGTGATTTATGCTACTAAATTGAGACTTAAAAATTATACACATTTATAGTCAAAAAATACACCAAAATATCATAGAACGCTCAAATTACCAAGTCTTATAGCTGACTAATTTTTGACTCAAGTGTATTTTATTAGACCTAATAAATCCTACTCATAACTGAGGTAATCAAGCTAAAGAAAAAGGGGGGCAATATTTCCCCCCTTTGATTAGGATTTGGAGCGTTTTCTCAGTACCAGTGTAATCAATTACTGCCAAACAAAGACTTTAGCTTCATAGGGGCCGATATCGGTGATGATACCATCATCGCCAGCTTCGACATCATAATTAGCTGTCCACTCGTGCCATGTACCACCATTGGGGAAATTAGGAACATGATAACCAGAGAGGAAGTTCTCGGAGAAATTTGCCACAACTACTACACGAGAACCTTCGTCATTCCAACGGCTATAAGCTAGTACTTTGGCTTCGGGATTTTCATGAATAAAATCGATATTTTCTGTGTAAAGTGCATGGCTATTTTTACGCAGATTAACTAGGCCCTTATAGTAATCAAACAAACTAGAATTTAGTTCATTCCCTAATAGTGTCCAGTCGATTTTAGCTGATTCCGGTTGTTTGGGTTTATACTCGCCAAACTCTTCACCCATCCAAATTAAAGGCACACCAACAGCGGTACATAGGATAGCAACTCCTAATTTAACTCTTCTAAATGCTTCTTCATCAAAAATATTGCGATCGCCTAAGTCCACCATCAGGTGGTTATGGTCGTGGTTAGTGAGATAATTTACCACATTGGTAGCACCCATAAAACCTTGACGCTTACAATCAATCACGTCTTTGAGGTTTTCTAAATCAAAGGTGTCGCCATAAATATGTGCAGTCACAGTGTGATAAAAACTATCATGCCAGCAACCATCCATAGGGCCATCAACGTTGGTAATGCTGGTAGTTTCGGGAATATGTTCGGCAATATTATAAAAAGGTTTGGAACCAGCAGCATTTTTCGCTTCCTGTACAATCCAATGCATGAAATCGTAGTTAGCAATTTGGCGTGCTGCATCATAGCGAATACCATCTATATGATATTCTTCAATCCAATATCTTACTGTATCACCAGTAAATTTGCGTGCGGGATAAGTTTCTAAATTTTCATCATAATGTTCATAGTTAAACTCAGGCCCCCAACTATTATCAGGGTCGCGAGGCGCATGGTGATACCAATAATCGTGGTCAATTTGAGTTAATGGGCTAGAGGCTTCTGAATGGTTATAGATACCATCCATAATGACGCGAATACCTCTAGCATGGCATTCATCAATTAATTTTTTTAATCCCTCTGTAGCACCATAACTAGATTCTGGTGCAAAGAAATGACGAGGGTTATAGCCCCAACTATAATCACCAGGATATTCTTTAACTGGCATCAACTCAATAGCGTTAATTCCTAATTCACACAAGTAATCTAATTTTTCAACAACGTGTTTATACTTTCCGCGTGCATAGGGATCATCTTCTCCACCGGAAAAGTCACCAACGTGTAATTCATATATGACTAATTCATGGTCAGCAGGCAAATGTTTATCATCATGTTGCCAAACGTAGGTATCAACAATTCTTTCACCATCTTTAATTTTGACGATACCGTTATCTTGACCACTTAATTCATCAATATCAGTTGCATAAGGGTCTGTAACATCAACCCATTGTTCTGGTTCTAGAAACCATGAATTTGATTGGACGCGAAATTTATATTGATAAACGCCATCTTCTAATTCAACAGAAGTGCGGAAATAACCATCGTCACCTTTTTCCATTGGAATATCTTCCCAATTAGAAAAAGAACCGATTAATGCTGCTCCTTTGTTGTAAGGTGCAAACAGATTAAATTCAATTTTCGCCATATAATTGCATCAGGAGTAGAAAATGTTGGTAAATATATTTTCTGATCTCCACTTATATTTAGCCAATCGCCCAGGGGAAATAATTAACTCATGATTTCCTCTATCTGTGGGAATAAATTTAATATTTATTGCATATTAAATTGAATATCAGTTTGAAATTTATTATTTGAATATTGAGGCAATAATTATATTTTTTGGCAGAAGTAGTCAAGAGTCACAGAGACGCGATTATTCGCATCTCTACTCAAAATTCCCAAAATTCAGACTCTTGACCCTTGACTTTTGACTCTTGTTAAACTGACTCTAAATTACTGCTAACAGGATTCATATAACTATATAACCAATTCGCAGCAGTAGCCCTACGAGTTTGCCGAGGCCCAAATTCACCAATTTTGTAACCTTTAAAACCTAACTTTTCCTTGAGAATTTGTTTGTTTTCTTTAGGTATAGAACGAGTCAATTTGACTGTAGCGGGACGACTGTCAATGAAATCTGGTGGTTGTGGGTATTCATCCCGCCATTCTGGTGCGACTTCGCTATTGTCCCATTCTCCAGTTGATGAGTTGTAGCGATAACCTAAGCAATGCCATACCAATTGGTTGACTGTTGCATCATCAATAGTTTCGTTGAGAATTGCCCAAATAGTATCTGTATTGAGTGGTGGCAAATTAGACATAAGCGAGTTGAACTTCCAAGTTGACGCGTTGAATAATTGGTAATTGTGGCGAATCAAGAATGCGATCGCACTCCTAGTGCAAAGCACTCTATCACTATATAATCCAATAAACTGCCAAATCTAGTGATGATTTTCAGCCTGTCTACATTTTGGAATAAAGTCATCAGCCAAAATTCGGTAGGTTAGAAATTGTCCACCATTGACCAGTCAATGCAAAATTCTACTCCACTGTCAAAACTCATCCGTGCCCATGTTTTCGTTTCTGGCCGCGTCCAAGGCGTTGGCTATCGCTACGCTACAGTAGATACAGCAAGCCAGTTGGGATTAACAGGCTGGGTGCGAAATCTTCCCGATAGTCGAGTAGAAGCAGTTTTTGAAGGGGCGCGAGAAGTGGTAGAAGAGATGGTGCGCTGGTGTCATAATGGCCCTCCCGCCGCTGTGGTACAAAATGTAGTGATGGAGTACGAAGAACCGGAAGGTTTGCGGGGATTTGAAGTCAGGCGTTTATCACCTTAACTCCTTCCCTCCCAGATCAAAAGTTGTCGTGAAGCTGCTACAAAGCAGTTAAGATGCTTGGGGGGATAGAGAAAATGGTCATAGGCTAATGCCATTAATCTAGCAGCCTCATGATATGGTACTCTACCAATACCCGTACCCAAACCAGGACAAGCAATGGTATTAATTTTGTACTGAGCGTGTTGGTTATGGTGGCGCACCGCTAAAAGCATAGCCCACATAGATATATAAGGAATGTCCGTCCCCATAATAGACATAGGAACTCGCATTGTCGGTGTATGTGCTAGAAACGGATGCTTAAAATGACCGGTTTCCACAATCATTGATGTTCCTACTGGCTGTTCACCTAAATAATCTGCAAGTATACGTTGCTGTACTCTGTCCATCAAAGAACTACCAAAAAATTTGATAATGGCAGCATCCATACCACCATCCATCATGCCAAAAGAGTTAGCCGGACTAACTAAACAGTCAAAATTAGGCAACCACTCAAAGTAGTCGTTGACTATTTCAACGTTAGGTAAATAATTGAAATGTTCTTGAAATGCTGCCGCTAATAATGAATTGGGCGCTACTAATACCAACTTCAAGCCTTATTCCTCCGCTTGAATACTTATTGTAGACGCAAAAATTACCAAAGTGTGATTGCTCCCACAATTAAACCTTTGGTGATGGCAATTGAGATAAAATGTGATTGTTCGCCCCAATTGATTGTTGACCTTGGGGCATTAAAGATACTGTCCATGCAGCTACTTCAAACAACCGACAAAGATTTTTCTACCAAATTCAAAGCACTTGTAAATGATCGCCGGGAAGCAACTGTTGATGTTAGCGGGACAGTAAGAGAGATTCTGGCTGATGTCAAAGTGCGTGGTGATGCGGCAGTCCATGACTATACTAGCCGCTTTGACCATTATCATCCGGAGTCTTTGCGTCTAAGTGAGACATTTATTGCCGAACTTGCAGCCAAATGTCCAAAGGATGTGACAGCAGCCTTAGAATTGGCAGCAGAGAGAATTGCCGCATTTCATGAAAAACAACTACCCCAAGATATCGGCTATACCGATACAGTTGGTGTGAGGCTGGGATTAAATTGGGTAGCACTGTCAAAGGTAGGAATTTATGTACCTGGCGGACGCGCTAGTTATCCTAGTTCAGTATTAATGAATGCCCTACCCGCAAAAATTGCTGGTGTCGATCGCATAGTGATGACAGTGCCAATGCCTCGCGGTGAGATTAATCCCGCAGTACTCGCAGCCGCTAAAATTGCTGGTGTCACAGAAATATATGGTATTGGTGGAGCGCAAGCGATCGCAGCTTTAGCATATGGTACAGAAACTATTGCTCCTGTTGATAAAATTGTTGGGCCTGGTAATGCCTATGTTGCCGAAGCCAAACGCCAAGTATTTGGCACAGTGGGAATTGACAGTATTGCTGGGCCATCCGAAATTCTGGTAGTCGCAGATGACAAAAATAATCCCGAATGGATCGCTTGGGATTTACTATCGCAAGCAGAACATGATCCTAGCGCCCAATCTATTTTAATTACCGACTCAGCAGAATTCGCGCAAAAAGCGATCGCATCAGTTGAGCAAGTTTTAAACAAATTGGCTACCAAATCAGTAGCTACCGCCAGTTGGGAAAAACATGGGGCTGTAATTATTGTCAACGATTTAGCCGAAAGTATTCCCCTCATCAACCAGCTAGCACCAGAACACATAGAATTATGCATAGATAACCCCCAATTACTAGCTAGCGAAATCAAATGTGCTGGTAGCCTATTTTTAGGACGCTATACACCAGAAGCCATTGGCGATTATTTAGGCGGGCCAAACCATGTCCTTCCAACCTCCCGTTCTGCCCGTTTTGCCTCCGGCTTAAGTGTTTACGACTTTTTAAAACGCATTACCTACTTAGAATGCAATCAACAAGCATTACAGCAAATCGGCCAAGCCGCAGTCACCCTAGCAGAAGCCGAAGGCTTACCAGCCCACGGCGGTAGTGTAGCCATACGGTTGCGGGATTAGGGATTGGGTACTGGGGATTAGGGATGAGGTAGAAAATACCAAATGACAACAGACAAACCCCAATTACCAATTACTCATTACCCATTACCCATTACCCATTACCCATTACCCATTACCCATTACCCATTACCCATTACCCATTACCAAACCCCAAACAAAAAAACCAGGTAACTACACGCTACCCGGTTCATGTCTCTTAAAATCACAATTTCCAGACTGATAGGAGCAAAGCCCTGCTATGCTCCTAATGATTTTTCAACCAAATTAGACTTTAGCAGCTGCCTTGGTGATCATTTTGAGTTCGCCTTTAGCGTACTTAGCAGCAAAATCTTCCAGAGAAATTTGCTTAATCTTGCTAGCGTTACCAGCAGTACCAAATTGCTGATAGCGTTCTGCACAAACCTTCTGCATATAGGTGATAGAAGGCTTGAGGAAGTGACGGGGGTCAAATTCCTTGGGATTTTTTGCCAAAGCTTCACGTACCGCAGCAGTAATTGCCAAACGGTTATCGGTGTCAATGTTTACCTTACGAACACCGCTCTTGATACCTTTTTGAATTTCTTCTACAGGTACGCCGTAGGTTTCAGGAATTGCTCCACCATACTCGTTAATTACAGCAATTAAATCTTCAGGTACGGAGGAAGAACCGTGCATTACCAAGTGAGTGTTGGGCAGACGGCGGTGAATTTCTTCAATACGGCTGATTGCCAAAATTTCGCCAGTTGGCTTGCGGGTAAACTTGTAAGCACCGTGGCTTGTACCGATAGCAACAGCCAAAGCATCTACTTGAGTTTGTTCTACGAAGCTAACAGCTTCGTCGGGGTCGGTCAACAATTGAGAGTGATCGAGTGTACCTTCAAAACCGTGACCATCTTCAGCTTCACCAGCACCAGTTTCTAGAGAACCTAAGCAACCGAGTTCGCCTTCAACGCTGACACCCAAAGAATGAGCTACATTTACAACTTCGCTGGTAACACGGACGTTGTACTCGAAGCTTGCTGGGGTCTTAGCATCAGCTTCCAACGAGCCGTCCATCATGACGCTGGTGAAGTTGTTCTTAATTGCTGAATAGCAGGTAGAAGGAGCATTGCCATGATCTTGGTGCATGACAATGGGAATATGAGGATAGGTTTCTACCGCCGCTAAAATCAAATGGCGTAGGAAATTTTCTCCTGCATAGTTACGAGCGCCACGAGAAGCTTGTAAAATTACGGGGCTATCTGTCTCAGCAGCAGCCTTCAGGATTGCCTGAATTTGTTCCAAGTTGTTAACGTTGAAAGCTGGGATGCCGTAACCGTTTTCAGCCGCGTGATCCAACAACAGCCGTAAGGGTACAAGCGCCATAGATAGTCCTCCTAATGTGGTTGTCAGCTAGTCGGGGTGAGAGAAGCGTAATTATTTACTATTAATGTAATTGTTACGCTAATCTTAAGAGTTTTTTCAACATATAGGAAATTATAACTATTGATGAGTGTTTATGTTGAAAAAGTTTACGCTACAACTCATAAATGTGCCCCATATTCACAATAACGTACTGTACAGTCTGCTACTCCACAGCTTGAGGCTTTGGTAGTCTTGTATCCAATGCGATCAACCAAAGCCGATTTCTATAACTACCTATGCTAACGTCTGTCTAGCGCTGCAATTCTCTCAAGATTCTAATTGCTGGATAAATGCTGCGTGTTCAGCAGATTGTAAGCCTGTTTGTAAAACAGCTAAGACAGATTGCATATTCCCTGCTAATACTTCTGCTGCTGCTAACCACAATCCTGGGAAGACCCGACTTTGCAGTATTCCACGCTCATTAGCTACTAATTCCAGATATTCACCCTGTTCTAAATAAAACCAACTCAATTTTTGCTCTAGAACTTGCCAAACAATATATTCTTTTACACCATTGCGGCGATAAGCTTGTTTTTTACCATGCAGGTCAATAGCTACACTACTAGCAGCAATTTCGACAATTAACTCTGGCGCACCTTCAATATAATCATCTTCACTTAGTCGTGCTTGGCCTCCTGCCTCTGGATTGATCAGCAGAACTACATCTGGTTGAGGTTCGTTATCTAAGTCTAAGCGTACAGTTGGTTCAACCCCCAAAGCTACACCAGACGTAGCTGCTTCATAAGTACCAAGCCATGTAAGAATCCAAGCATGAGGTTGACCATGACTTCTAAAACGCAAAGCAGCAGGCATAGTATAGACAATTCCCTCAATTAATTCGGCTTTTTTCAAATTGGGCATAGCGTTGTAGCGACGCTCAAATTCATAGCGGGTAAGTTTGTCGCCATTTTCCAAAAAGGGAATTATCCGATGCTGGGGAGGGGTTTTCACCATAACGTCTAATATTTGGGTTAGCCTAAGCCTATCCTACCGAACTGCGAAAATTTATTTTAGGGAGAGTGCGATCGCACTCACAAATACCCCTATCAACAATTAAGCTCGCCTCTACTTTGATTCCTCAAGCATCAGCGAGCATTTTTCTTTTATATGGGTCGCCCGGGATTCGAACCCGGAACTAATCGGTTAAAAGCCGAGTACTCTACCGTTGAGTTAGCGACCCGTTAAGTTGTGTATCGCAACTTTGCAATTATAGCACAAACATCTGTAGATTTGTAAAGGGGTTTCTAGAAGAAATTTGCCGTTAGGCGTACAGATGCTTGGTAACTCTCTCCTGGGGCTAACACAATCAGATGCTCGCCAGTATTCAGGGAATTACGAGGCGCACTCCAAGGCTCTAAACAATAGAATTCTTTACCCTTAAGCGTCCAAAATACCAAGATGGGATATTCATTACCGTACTCTAGGGAGACCCTTAGCTTTCTGCTGTTGTCAACCACAGAGGCAGATTGACTGGTGAGTTCCTTAAAGGCAACGTCAATTTCATCCTGACTAAAATCAAAATTACCATGAAATGGATAAATTTCTTTAGTTGTTTGATTTTGATATTCGCCAGAGGGGATGTCAAACTCTAATTGATTTTTGTCACCTAGCTGAAAGTAGGGATGAAAACCCATAGAAAAAGGTAATGGAGTCGATGACAAATTTTGATACTGTTGCTTAATCTCTAAAGTGTTGCCTTGCAGTTCGTAGGTAAAAACTAGCTGAAAATCAAAAGGATAAACAGCTCTTGTTTGCTCGTTGCTGTGGAGAACTATAGTGAGGCTAACTTGATCGTGGGTTACTTGATCACTCACCTGCCAAGGTAAATCACGGGCAAAGCCATGCTGTTTCAGGGAATAATTCTTGCCATCTACGGTGTAAGTATTATCAGGCAAGTTGCCACAGATGGGAAACAAAATCGGAATTCCACCCCTAACACTTAAATCGGGATTAGCAAATCTTTCCGCATCTAAATAAAGGATTTCTTCTCCTTGAATGCGCCAACGGGTAATAATACCGCCCCGTTCTGGAACAACTTCCAATTGCGAACCTGCGCTTTCATCAGAAAGAATATAGGTTTTGTATTGCTGCTGTTGAATCGCTATAGAAAACACAATATTTAGTCCTTATTGCTAATTGGGCATGGGGCAGTGCTGAGTTCTGAGTCAGGAAATGGTGATTTCTCCTTGTCCCCAGTCCCCAGTCCCCAGTCCCTAGTCCCCAATCCCCAACTTACTCGTCTTCTGCAAACACAAAGCGATATAACTCGCTGGGATCTGGTTCGGGGCTACTTTCGGCGAATTTCACCGCATCGTCGATGACACCTTGAATTTTGCGATCAATGCCTTTGAGTTCTTCTTGATCTGACAAATTGTGTTCAACTAAATAAGCTGCTAGCTTCTTAATTGGATCGCGGGCAAACCAGAATTCTTTCTCGGCTTTGCTGCGTAGTTCGTCGGGATCTGCTAGGGAGTGACCGCGGAAACGGTAAGTTAAGGCTTCAATTACAGTCGGGCCTTCTCCAGCACGGGCACGGGCGACAGCTTCTTGAGCAACTGCACGCACAGCTAGCACATCCATACCGTCTACTTCTACGCCCGCCATGTTAAAGGCACTGGCTTTTTTGTAAATTTCTGGGTCAGAAGTAGCGCGATCGTGAGCCATACCAATTGCCCACTTATTATTTTCGATCACGAATAGAATTGGCAGTTTCCATAAAGCTGCCATATTCAAAGTCTCAAAGAACTGACCGTTGTTAGCAGCACCATCACCAAAAAAGCAAGCAGTAACTTGGTCAGCACTTTGATCGCCCAATACCTCGCGGCGATATTTGCTTTGAAAAGCTGCACCAGCTGCTACAGGGATACCTTCAGCCACAAAAGCATAACCACCTAATAGGCGATGTTCCGCAGAGAACATATGCATGGAACCACCACGGCCTTTGCTACAACCTGTGGATTTGCCAAATAACTCTGCCATCACTTCTCTGGCTGGAACTCCCGCACTTAAAGCGTGGACGTGGTCGCGATATGTACTGGAAACATAATCTTCTCCTGGTCGCATCGCCCCTTGTATCACGCCAGTGGAAACGGCTTCTTGACCGTTGTACAAATGGACAAAACCAAACATTTTGCCTCTATAGTACATTTCAGCGCATTTGTCTTCAAAAAAGCGCCCTAAGACCATGTCCTCATATAACCGCAAGCCTTCTTCTTTGGTTATCTTGACATTAGCAGTATTAAAGGTGGGTAACGTGCGTTCTTGAACCATTATTTGTATAGTATCCCTGTCGCGTCAAACTGCAATTTACGATTTTTAACTGAGTCAACAATCAAAATTTGTGTACCAAAAATCACATTTGTAAATGGGTGACTTTTGATTTTTAATTTTTGATTTTCAATTTTATAGCCCACCTGCCAGGCGGCTATTACTATCAAAGCAAAAGCCGTCTTGAAAGTTAAATCCACACCCCTTCATAGGCTATCAATCAGGATAGCTTGCTTTCTGCATATCCATTAACAATTTGGCAAAAATCAGGACGCTAATTCCTGTTCTAGCTAAATACTTAGTTAGATAATTGTAATTCAGGTCTAGGAATGATATGATTTCTTTCTCTAGCTATCAATAGGGAAATCTACCAAGCGGTGATTTTATTACCGTGTTATTAAACATATTAGTGAAAGATTCTTAAAAAAATCTAACACTAACTCACGTGAACACAAAACAAGATCCTTGTCTACCTTTAAGGCAAATTTTAATCAGCAATAGCTTTGTTTTAGTGAACATTTGGTAGCCGCTAAAAATTAACACATCTGTGTTGACAGATCATCATCAGTAATGTTATCTGAGTTTATTTAAGGTTCCTAGTCCATAAATATACCTCAAGATACAAGACAGCAATAGTCAAAATTTGGGAAGTCAATTATAAATATGACGGTTGTCTTCATGTTGCCAACCGTAAAATTGGCGTAAGTTAGCATCGCTATGATTGCTGACTCTTGCTTTATACTCATCTACAAGTATGAGTATATAAGTATTGATACATCTACCATATAAGTAGGATATATCAAGCTAGCTTGTTTTACCAAGAAAATAATTACTAAAATACACGGAGATTAAAATGTTTTAAAAAATACAATTATTCTACTAATTAGAAAAGCGGAATTTGTAGTTTATAGTATCCAAGGCTCATAGCCTCTGGTAAAAAATCAAAATACTAAGAATTAAAACAAAAAGCTGACCCTTTCTAGGCGAAGGCAAAATATAGGTACTAGAATATGACTCAAATTTCGGGAGGATACAAAACAAGTTGTTGCAATATACACTTGTGGTGTAAAGTCAACACGGTGTTATTATGGCACGGTTTTACATGCCTGGGACGCTTTAAGTGAATTATGTTGATCGCGGTGCAGGGGAAGTAGGCTGTGCGAATTCCGCTAGATTACTACCGAATTTTAGGACTACCGTTAGCGGCAAGTGAAGAACAATTGCGGCAAGCATACAGCGATCGCATTGTACAGTTGCCGCGACGAGAGTATTCTCAAGCAGCAATTTCTTCGCGCAAACAACTTATAGAAGAAGCTTACGTGGTTTTATCAGATCCCAAAGAACGTAGCAGTTACGATCAGCTGTATCTTGCCCATGCTTATGACCCTGATGGTAATGCTTCTGCGTCCGTAGCAGTTGAAAACCGCTCCGGACAAACAAATGGTGCAATTGACAACCAAAGTCTAAGTATTGAAATTTCTCAGGAGGAGTTAGTTGGTGCTTTACTAATTTTGCAGGACTTAGGTGAGTACGAAATAGTACTGAAATTAGGAAAGCCATATTTAGTCCATAAAAATAATGGAGGAGAGGGCAAAACAGGCAATAATTTAGCCGACGCAGAAGCCAGAGAAAGCGATCGCCCGGATGTAGTTCTCACCATTGCTTTAGCCTGCTTAGAATTGGGGCGGGAGCAATGGCAGCAAGGTCATTACGAAAACGCCGCCAATTCCTTAGAAACTGGTCTGGAAGTTTTATCTCGCGAAGAGTTATTTCCCACCGTACAGGCGGAAATTCAAGCAGATCTTTATAAGTTGCGACCATATCGGATTCTGGAATTACTAGCTTTACCAGAAACCAACGTCGCCGAACGTCGCCAAGGTCTAGAATTATTGCAAAACATCCTAGACGATCGCGGTGGCATTGATGGCAATGGTAATGATGAATCAGGTCTGAACATTGATGACTTTTTGCGATTTATCCAGCAGTTACGTAACCACTTAACCGTCGCAGAACAGCACAAGTTATTTGAAGCAGAAAGCAAACGTCCTTCTGCTGTCGCTACCTATTTGGCTGTTTATGCCTTGATAGCACGGGGTTTTGTGCAACGTCAACCAGCCTTAATTCGCCAAGCCAAGCAAATGCTGATGCGGTTGGGCAAGCGCCAAGATGTACATTTAGAACAATCACTCTGTGCGCTGTTATTAGGGCAAACCGAAGAAGCCACTCGTGTTTTAGAACTCAGCCAAGAATACGAAGCTTTAGCTTTTATTCGGGAAAAATCTCAAGATTCTCCAGATTTATTACCAGGTTTGTGTCTCTATGGAGAACAGTGGTTACAACATGAAGTGTTTCCCCACTTCCGAGATTTAAACAAGCAAACAGCTTCTTTAAAGAGTTACTTTGCTCAACCACAGGTACAAGCCTATTTAGAAGTTCTACCCTCAGATGCGGAAACAACTGATGAATCGGCTGTAATTAACCGTCAACCTTTATCGCCACCACCAAATAACAATACCCAGAACCGTAACAACGTTCCTGGGAATTCTCGACAATTCCGTCATAGCAGACCTCCCGATCCAGATTTACCAGAAACTTCGCCCAAATGGAGATCCTCAACTCCCATATCTGGTAGCTATCGCACACCAGATGCGCCAGTAACGCAGTTTTCATCTGCCGAACGCACAGCTAAAGAACCCCAGCAAAACTTAAATGGTGCTGCTAGAGTTTCCCCACCAGAGCAAACTTCTGGGCGCAGGCGGCGCAAGCCAACTCAAACTACTAGCCGAGAACGTCCATTAGATCCGCGACAACGTTATCCGCAAAGACGGCGTAATTTTGCCAACTCCCTAGAAGGTAAAACCCGCCTTGTATGGACTGTGCTGGTTTCTTTGATTGTCATAGTTGTTTTTTGGTTGATCGTTTCCACAACCTTTGGATTTGTCAGAAGTCTCTTTCATCCGTCGCCAAGGCTAGAAGGCGAACAATTATCAATAGAAATTAATCAACCTATTATCCAGATTCCTGACCCCAACAGCAAACCACAATCGCCAGACGGGCCTTTAACAACTACGACAGCCGAGGAAATCATTGGGAGTTGGTTATCTACCAAAGCGGCGGCTTTAGGGCCAAATCATGAGGTTGATAATTTACAACAAATTCTCACTGGTTCATCTTTATTGCAATGGCGCTCAATTGCCCTGCAAGATAAGTCTGAGAATCGTTATCGGAAATACGAACATAGCCACAAGGTAGAATCTGTAGAAAAAATTGATAACGATAGCGATCGCACAGCCGTGGAAGCTACAGTCAAGGAAATCACTCAGTTCTATCAACATGGTCAACTGAAGAAAGCTTCGGACGAAACTTTGCGTGTTAAATATAACTTGGTTCGTCAAGAAGGTATTTGGCGCATTCAAAGTATGTCAGTTATCAACAAAATCACAATGAACTTTTAAGCGGTTGAATGTTGAAGTTGTATGTTCCCTATAAGTAGAACTTTTCTAGAGTAAGGTTTACAGCCCACTCTGGCTACAGAAATTAAAAGTACATTAACTAAACAGAGGCACTTAGGCTAGCAACTAGTATTTTTACTCTTGTACAGACGCGATTAATCGCGTCTCTCCAACTCAGCACTCTTTCCAGATATGTCGTAGGGACACAAACAATACCTGTGTCCCTACGACGTTTTTTAGGGCAAATTTATTGTCATGAAACCTTGATATTACGGTTGATCCCCCTTGAGTCCAGCAGACATAATGTTATGGTTTGCTGACATTTTGATCCCCAAAGGGCTGATAGATTCGTGAAATAGCCGAAAAAGCGTCTTCAGACCCCTTGATCCCAACCCAGGGTTATTGCTTAATATTTATTCAACAACTCCACTTGATCCCAAAAAGATGCTGATTTTTGCATGAGTAAGGAATTGAAAGGGAGTGACTCTCAATTTAATAACCATTTAACAAACTACAACACTGGGCAATACCAGAAGTCAGGAATAAGAAATTCATCTGGAGTTGGATGAAATGTTACTTAGCATTCTGTAACCCGGAGAAATCATTTACCTTTCAAACTACTGGAGGCCAAATTAATGGCAAAAGAACGCCCGCCGCTAGAGGAGATGACATTGCGGCAATTACGCAAAGTAGCGAGTGAGTATGGAATTTCTCGCTACAGCCGGATGCGTAAATCACAATTACTGGCATCGATTCAAGAAGTTCAGCGCAGCAAGTTTTCACTTAGTCCATCTCGTTCACTGGAGGCACAGGAAACCGTGGAAGCAGCAAAATTCGAGTTAGGTCAAGAAGATCGTAATGGTGGTTTACTCATTGATGTTGATGAGGAACTAGGAGACTTACCTGCTGGTTACGGTGAAAGCCGGATTGTACTTTTACCACGCGATCCCCAGTGGGCTTACACCTACTGGGATGTTCCCAATGAGCATAAAGAAGAATTACGGAGACAAGGGGGACAACAGCTAGCGCTGCGGATTTATGATGTTACTGAAATCAATATTGATTTCCAAAGTCCCCACAGCCTGCAAGAATATCCTGCTGATGAATTGGCTAGAGAATGGTATCTACCAATTCCTGTGAGCGATCGCGACTATGTAATTGATATTGGCTATCGTGCTGTTGATGGACGCTGGTTAGTTCTAGCGCGTTCTGCACGCGTACACATTCCTCCCGTCTATCCTTCAGACTGGATTGAAGATGTATTCGTCACCGTCAACTTTGAAGAAGACTTGCGTGGTAAGACTGTTTACGAATTGGTTCCCCCAGCCAAGAAAATTGCTACCACAGCCTACGCTAACGGTAACGGTAACCCGATTTACGACCAAATCTTTGGTATGGCGGAATCTGCTGAAGCACAACGTGTTGCAGGTTCTCTGTTTGGTTCTATGCAGCACGTACCTGGTTCTGTAACACCAGAACAGGCTATTAGCTCCTACATTTTCCCATCTGGTGTAGGTATGTGGGCAGTTCCCACCACCTCTGGTTTAAATATGTCTGGTGTGGGAATGTCTGGTGTTGGCTTCTCCGCCTCTGCTGTACCAGTGCGTCCTCGCAAGTTCTGGTTAATTGCTGATGCTGAATTAATTGTCTACGGTGCAACCGAACCAGATGCTACCGTGACAATTGGCGGTCGTCCAATTAAGCTGAACCCAGATGGTACATTCCGCTTCCAGATGTCCTTCCAAGATGGTTTAATCGACTATCCTATTTTGGCTGTTGCTGCTGATGGCGAGCAAACCCGCTCAATTCACATGAAGTTTAATCGTGAAACACCATCCCGCAATACCAACACCAAAGACGAAGCCGTTTTAGAATGGCTGTCTTAGAAATTTTGCATTGACTCCAGATTGAATAAATTTTTACCCGCTATAGTAATTCTGTAGCGGGTTTTTGTTTTAGAGGGATTGGGGACTGAGTAATGGGTAATGGGTAATGAAAAACACCGAACACTAAAAACTAAATACCAAATGCAAAATGAAAAAATTATTTTTATTATCTATTCTTGTAATCACGCTGAATCTATTATTTGGCTGTAGTGATAATACATCTAATGCAGCCCAAGAATCAGCGAAGACTGCTTGCATTGGCAAAAATGCTAATTTTAGTATTGAGTTTTTCAAAGCTAATAATCTAGGGAAAAAATTTGATAGAGGGATCAATCATGTGATTGTTTTTAACCCTCGCTCAGAAAAATTAGATTTTAAGGTAAATGTCGGACTTGCTCATAAAATTTACGCCAAAAATAGTCAAGGAAAATTGCGTAAGGAATATGTGCCAAAAATATTCAGGGAAATCATTGCTGATGAAAATTCTCAATTAAATAGACAAACTCCCATAGCAGCAATTAATGCTGATTATATAGGCACTGATAACAAACCCCAGGGTTTAAATATTTCTCGCGGATTCGAGTATTCTGGAGACTTTAAAAATAAACGTTCTTCTTTTGGTGTATCTGGAGGTAACCCAAAAAATAGAAAAGCCACTATCCAGGCTGGTAGAAGAAAAGAGGAAATTCTTAATTACAACTTGGTAGGAGGTAATGGGAGATTTTATCGTGACGGAAAGTTTAAAGATATTTGTAATGATTTGGGAGAATTTGCTTGTAAACAAGCAACGAATCGCTCTTTAGCTGCTGTTACCGATAAAGGATACGTAATTTTGTTGGTGAATGATGCTAAAGCTAATTCTAATATTGAATTTTCTCAAAATAATCAAGAATTATTACCCGATAAATTTGATGAGGTTTTAGAAGGTATTTCTAAGAATAATTGTTTGGGCAAAATTCAAGAAGGAATATTATTTGATGGTGGGATGTCTCCCGGCTTATTTTACAATAATAAAATATATGTAGAAAATGCAGGGCCGATTGGTTCAGTATTTTTGATATATAAAAAATAGAAGATTTACAGATAATATTAAAGGTATATAATGCCGATAAAATTTTTGCAAAAATTTTATTAATGTAGCGTGCTTTAGGCGAAAACCTTTGATACGGATGCGTTACGCTATCGCTAACGCATCCTACGTGAACGGATATTCTATTTTAGAAGGCTTATTTAACATTTAAAATCAGCGAAAGGTTTCTTCAATATGCCAATTGTTAATCAGCTAATTAAAATTCCAACCCAAGAAGGAATTAATATTCATAACATCACGCCCCAGATTCAGGATTGTATTGCTTCCACATCGATTCAAAATGGACAGGCTTTAATATTTTCTCGACACACCACAACAGCCTTAGCTATTAACGAAAATGAAGAAAGGCTGTTAGAAGATATCAAAGTATTTTTGCGAAAATTAGCACCAGAATCAGACCGATACTTACATAATGATTTGCATTTAAGAGTTGTCCCGGAAGATGAACCAATGAATGCTCATTCTCATTTAATGGCAATGATGCTCAGTACTAGTGAAGTAATTCCGATTGTGGATGGAAAATTAGCTTTAGGAACTTGGCAGTCAGTTTTATTTTTTGAATTAGATGGCCCACGACAAAGAACAGTTTTTGTCCAAATTTCTGGAGAGTAATCAATAAAGGTGATACCAATTCAAAATTAACAGCAGATAATGATTACGGCAGATTGCGGTGGTAGTAACAGTTATCGCTCCCGACTATGGAAATTGAAGCTACAAGAATTAGCAACCCAGACTGGTAAAACTATTCACGTGTGTCATTAAGATCTCAAAGCTCGTGAGGTAATTTACAATTACGAAATTTACAATCCTGAATAGTCCAATTTATTACTGCTCAGTTAATCTCAAAAAGCTGAAAATTTGTAGCGATTGTCAAGCGATCACTACAATGATCCTTAACCGTATACCAAGATGATTTACAAGCCATTGCCAATGAGAATAAACGGTGCCCAGTAAAAAGGGTGACTGAGGTGATGCTTTACCTGTGGTGATAAATTATCGTTGATGCCTCTTTGCTGACCTATGGTTGCATAGTTTCCAGTAATTAGAGCGATTTGCGCTTGACGCAGAGCTTCGGCTTTTGTGGTTTTCCCTTGTGTTATTCTAGTATAAAAAGCATTCATTAATGCTTGCGTACCGCCATCATCCACTGACCATAAAGAAGCGATCGCAGCTCTTGCGCCTGTTTGTTGCATCTGGTAGCCAAAACCGAGAATTTCCCTACCGTCGCCTAACTGCTCTCCTAATCCAGTTTCACAAGCTGAAAGTACGACTAAATCAACATTCGGCAATCGCCAATTTTGGATATCTCGTAGTGTAGCGCGATCGCCATTACCAAATAAAATAAATGATTCTTCTGGTTGTCCATTGGTAAATGCAGCGTGAGTAGCCAGATGTACGACGGAGTAATCATTCATCTGCAACACAATATCTTGATTGAATTGCTCATCTAAGAGTTTTTTTGTCTGAGGAACAGTTTGCGCTAGATTTTCTACTTCTACACCTGCAAAGGGTAAACCGGAGAATTGAAATTGTCGAGTTCCTACCTCAAAGCTATAGTTTCCTTTGGTAAAGGCGGCTGCTAACACATTTAACTGCTGCTGCGGTTTGGTGTTGAGGTCAGTTAAGCTCACAGCAGTGATATTATTAATGCTGAAACGCTCGACTAACCATTGTTGACCATCATACAAGGCAGCTAGGGGAATATAACGTAGTTGTCCGTCTGGGGCATAGATGATGGTTTTGGTTTTAGCTTGAGCTAAATCATTTTCTAGGGGTTTGATTAGCCAATCATAAAGCTGTTTAGCCGGAACTTTCACCCCTGGGGTACGTTTTGGTAACGCCGAACGAAATTCAGCGATCGCGCGGTTGAGTTCTGCTTGTTTAACAGCAACGGTGCGGCGCAGTGGTGGTGCATAGGGGGTGACTAAAATCAGCTCTAAGCGATCGCTCAACACCAAGGGATAGATAATTACAGCATCTTGCTGAAGTTTTTTCAAGTTATCCTGTAAGGCGCTGGCGGAGGACTCTAAATTAAAACTCTGTCCTTGGGTGGTTTGCTGAAGTTGCCCGATCCATTCTCGCACTTTGGGGCTTTCGAGGAAGGCGTTAAATTGTTTGGCAATCTCTTGCTGAGTTTTTCTCAAGGCGATGATGCGCTGGGTTTGGGCTGGTGTACGCTTAGTAACGGGAAGGCTTTCGAGTTGGGCGAGTTCTTTACCTAGTGCGATCGCTTTATCAGTTTCCGTCGTCATCCCTTCGCGAATTTGTTGTTCTTGGGAACGTTCAGCAATACCAGTCGCAGTCTTATCACTCCCCCGAACATTGCGGAGATAGTCTTCAATTTCCTGGACTTTGAGTAAATCTAGCACCCGTTGCGCTTCCAAAACTCGGTTTTGTTGCAGCAAGATATCGGCTAGGTGGCGATAATCTTGAGCAATGGTTTGGGTGTAAGACTGCTGTTGTTCTTTGGGAAGTTCCCTGATATTTTTGCGAATCGCTTCTCTAACATTCACGGATTGTTTTAGGAAAATAATCGCTAATTCTGGTTTATTCTGTTTTTCTAGTAAATAACCGATAGTAGTTAAAGTATATCCTTCACCTTCTTTATTACCAATCTCTTGAGCAATCACTAAACTTTGCTGTAAGAAATTTTGAGCTAATTCATATTGCCCTTGCTCAAAGTAAACCTTGCCGATAGCGTGGAGAGTTATGCCTTCGGAACGCCTGGAGCCTAGTTGTTGGTAAATAGCTAAGGCTGACTGCAAAAAATCTAACGCTAATTGATATTTTTCTTGCTTGAAGTAAACAAGCCCAATACTATAAAATGTCGTTCCTTCTAATAATTTTTGTTCTTTTTTATCATTAACCTTTTTAATAACTTTTAAAGCTTGGCGATGTAAATCCAATGCTAATTCATACTTTCCTTGCCTAGAGTGAATATTCCCTATAGCATTTAACGCTCTAGCTTCCCCCGCAATATCCCCAATCATCCCAACATCGATATCTAATTCTGCAGGTCTTATGGCAGTTTTTAAGGCTTCTTGATAGGATTTTAAAGCTAGTTCGTATTGCCCTAGTACTTCATAAATTCGCGCCATATTGAACTCAACTCCTACCCAATGTCCTAAAACTTCGTAGCGAATTGGTAAGGCTTGTTGATAGTAATCTAAAGCTAATTTATATTCTCCCAAACTGCTGTAAATTATAGCTATTTGGTTGAGAGTTCTCCATACTGTTTCTTGATGACCAAGTTTTTTGGCAATCTCTAAGACTTGGCGTAAATTCTCTAAAGCTTCACTATATTGACCTTGCTGGGAAAGTTGACTACCTTGCTGATAGTAAATTCTCTCCATCAATTTGAGGCTAGATTTTTCTCCATATTTATCCCCTATTTCCTGGTAAATTGACAAAGCTTGCTGGTAGTATTTCAATGCTAGCAGTTCATCTTGTTGAGCATTGTAAATTTCCCCCATTTCATAGAAAGTCTTCGCAATACCTGCTTTATCTTCTAGCTGTTGATAAATCGATAAAGCTGTCTCTAATGTTTTAATAGCTCTAGCATACTTCTCGTCTCTAGACTGCTCAAAACCTTCTTTAAATATTTGATCGGCTTTGAGTTTTTCTCTTGTTTGACCAAAGAAAATCACCCCTCCTTCCGCTTTAAAAGTAGTAATTTGACCAGAATCAAAACGAATTTTTACACTTTCATAATTAACAAAACCACTGAGGGGAGGTTTACTCAGGAGAGTTGCTTTTTTATCAGTCAGTTTCTCAATTTCTTGTTGAATCGCCAACCCTTGCTGATAGGACTCTAAAGTTGCTTGATTTTGTCCTAACTTTTCATAAACTAATCCCATTTGAGTGAGAATTACTGCTTCCCAAGGACGATTTTTTTGTTGACGAACAATTGCCAAAGCTTTTTGGTAAGATTGCAAGGCAAATTGATATTGTTGTTTGAGATATTGTCCTTGGGAAGTGTAACTATTTCCCGCCGCAAACAGAACGACTGCTTCACCCTCTAGCCGATTTATCTGCACAATCGGTTTTTTTGTTTCATCTTTGCCTACTTCGGTAATCAAAATTGCCTTCTTACCAGTGATTTCTTCCTCACTACGGTTGCTAATTTCTTGTTTAAATGCGACTGCTTGCTGGCGATGTTCCTGCGCCGCTTGAGGTTGTCCTAGCTTTTCGTAAATTGTGCCAATACTGTTGAGGAGTGCTTCTGGATTTGGCCTGGCATAAGCTATTCTAAACCGACGAAAATATTCTTCTTGCCCATATCGACGAATCAGATATTCTTCAGAAAAATAGTAGCCTTGATTTTTAGGGTCACGAGCGATCGCCAATGCTTGTTGATAAGCTTGTAGGGCAGCTGGATACTGTCCTAAATTTTCGTAAGCCTTGCCAATCTGCGTCAGGAGAATAGGTATTTGACTAGCAATACGGTTACCGCTATTTTCCTTATTAGCGATGGCTAAAGATTCCTGGTAAGCTTGTAAAGCAGCTTGGTGTTGTCCTAGTGCTGCGTAAACTTCCCCTATACTTCTTTTAATTCTCTGTTCCTGCTGATAGTAAGCTCCCTCTATTGTTAATCTCCGCAGCTGAGACTCTTTACTTTCCTGGCTTTCCATCTCTGCGCGGATAATTTTTAAGGCTTCACTGTAGAAATTTAATGCAGCTTGGTATTGTCCTTGCGTTTTGTAAATATCCCCCATATTTGCGAGGGTATCTTCCTCTTCATTTTCTGTAAATCCTGCCCATCCAGCCAACCCTGCAATTACCTCTACTGTTTTTTGTCCAAAAGTAGTAAATTTACTAGAGATCAAACCTGTTACCTTATTCTCCTGTATCGTTATCCCTGAGCTATTATTCACAACAGTAGTAATAGGAGTAGTAATCGGCTCTCCTTCTGCTATCCTAATTACACCTTTGGTAATCCCCTCATTCAATTGCATTCCTTCTTGGCTGGCAAAATTAACATCAGTACCATAAGCTACTCGAATAGTATGGGGTATTGGCTGTTTTGCTGCACGTTCATCTACCTCTCGTCTAATTGCCAAACTTTGCTTGTAACTATCTAATGCTGCAGGTAATTGTCCCAAGGTTTCGTAAATTGTCCCCATTTGATTGAGAATTACCCATTCCCAAGGGCGATTCTGTTGTTGGCGCACAATTGCCAAGGCTTGCTGATAAGATTCTAAAGCGGCTTGGTATCGTCGGTTATTTGCATGAGCTGCGCCATTTCTGTAATGGATTAGTGCTTCTCCATCCAGCAGAGTGATCAAAGTCGGTCTTTTTTTTGGTGTACTGTAAGTAATCAGCGTGCCCACTTTGACAATATCTGTAGGAAAATTCACACCCATACCCATGTCTTGCCTAATCGCCAAAGCTTGCTCTTGATATTCCTGAGAAGTTTGAGGGTAGCCCAGGTTACTGTAGATATAGCCCATACTATCGAGGATTTTTTCTTCGAGAAAGCGATCGCCTATCTGTCGCGCTATCGGTAAAGCTTGTTTATAATACTCCAGAGCAGTTTCCGGACGTTTACGCCCTTTATTGTTGTAAACAAACCCCATTCTATAGAGGATTTTAGCTTGCAAAGGGCGATCGCCAATCTCACGGGTAATAGTTAAAGCTTGCTCATACAAATCCAGTGAAATCGGTCTAAATTCCCTTTGCGGATCGAATCCCCAGATGTAGTCTTTGCCCAGATTTAAGATAACAGCTGCTTCCCCAGAGCGATCGCCCACTTCACGCATCTTAACTAAGGCTTGCTCATAAAATTTTAAAGCATCTTCCTGCTTATTTAAAACACCATAACTCATGCCAATGCCGTTAAGACTCCAGCCAACGCCCGCACGGTTGCCCACAGATCCCATAATAGCTAATGCTTGCTGGTAATACTTAAGAACATCTTTATACGATTTGATTTCTTCCGGCTTCTTAATAGCCTGGTAGTACAGCTTTAATTGGATATAACTCAAGTAAGTATTTCCCAACCCAATCAAAGTTAGAGCTTCCCCGGCTCTATCTTTCACCTCGCGCCGCATCAATAAAGCTTGCTCATAGAATTTCAGGGCATTTTCATACTTTCCTTGGGTTTCGTAAACTGCGGCGATATCATGCAAAGATGCAGCTTCTTCAGCACGGTTACCCAATTCTTGTACAATCGCCAAGGCTTGTTCGTGATACTTCAGCGCAGTTTCAGTCTCACCCTGATGGCGATCAACTTCCCCCAGTTGATTGAGCGCTAAAGCTTCCCCTAAGCGATGTTTTTGTGTACGGAAAAAAGTTAAAGCTGACTGCAAACTTTCTTGAGCTTTTTGAAATTGACTCAGCAGGGTGTAAACTTCTCCTAGCTTGTTGAGGGTTTCGGCTACGCGAGTATGATCTCCAATTTCCCGATAAATATTTAATGCTTGTTGAAAAGACTGTAATGCATCTGGGAATTGGTAAGTCTCAAGCTGTTTATTCCCTTGATCAAAAAATTTCTCTGCTTTAGCTTTGGACTGGACTTTAGACTAAATAGGGTTGGCGGGGAAAATAACACTGAGAGAAAAATAGTCAAAAAAAGGACATAGCTGAACAGGAGAAAAATCCGCGAACAAAAAAAGCGGTCAGCGATGTTGAACTAACCGCAAATTGGTCAATGCTGATAAAAGGAAAAAAATTAACAGCTTGACCATGACATTAGAAAAGCTTAAACAATTTCGCACAGGTGTGTACACTATCCTGGGTAAAGCCAAAGATGCCTTATTCGACTTGATGGATGCAGTGTTAGTAACACGTAGTATTAATTCATTTGCAGAACTATCAGTGTCTCCCGTGTTTCGCAGGCAATGGTCGAGTGTATACGAGGCAATACAAGACGGAAATCCGCCCCGAACCGAACTGATGAAGTTGTATATAAAACAACTCAATCCCACAGAAAAAATCATCTTAGCAGGAGACCATACAGCTTGGGCAAGATTACATGCCCCAACATTGAAAGACCGAACCTATGAGCATCAAGTTCAACCCATGTCAGGGGCAAAACCCGTAACCTTGGGACAAGGCTACAGCACCATTGCAGTTGTGCCGGAAACAGAGGGCAGTTGGGCATTACCCCTATTACATGAACGCATCACCAGTTTTGAGAACCCAATTCAAAAAGCTGCCGCACAACTAAAACTAGTATGCTCAAACCTGCCAACAAGCCCCATTAGCTTGTGGGATGCAGAATACGGGTGTGCTAGTTTCGTGAAACAAACAAGCGATATTGCCGCAGACAAATTAATGCGTTTGCGCTCCAATCGACTGCTGTATGGTGCGCCCCCACCTTATGGCGGCACTGGTCGTCCCCGTATCCACGGTGATAAATTTAAACTCAACGATTCGTCTACATGGTGGACACCTGACCAAATCATTGAAGTCAACGACCCAAAAATGGGGCGTTTATCTATCCGCTTATGGTGTAATCTTCATTTTCAACAGTCCAAAGATCATTCCATGAATTTGATTCAAATTCAGCGCTTAGATGAATTTGGTGTGCCAAAAAACAAGGCTTTATGGTTGGTGTGGGTGGGACTATCTATGCCTGCTTTATCCTCATTCTGGCAGCTTTACTGCCGTCGATTTGCCATTGACCACTGGTATCGTTTTGCCAAAGGGCGCTTGCATTGGACTCTGCCGCAATTGAGTACCCCAGAACAGTGTCAGCGGTGGAGTGACCTTTTACCCCTGATGACTTGGCAACTTTGGCTTGCACATGGGATTGTACATGACAATCCTTTACCTTGGCAGAAAAAACAGTCCAGATTGTCCCCTGGACGGGTCGCTCAAGCAATGGCAGCAGTTTTCGCCGCCATTGGTACACCGTCTGTTTCACCCAAACCCCGTGGAAAGTCTCAAGGCTGGCCTGCTGGCAAAGTTCGCCTGCGTAGAATTCGTTATCCTACAGTTAAAAAAAGTACTGCCAAGCCGAAAAAAGAACAACCACAGTCCGCTTGACATTGAGTTTTTTTGCTTTGAGATGTGTAACTTGTCAACTCACTGCTGCTGGGTCATTTTGTCATGCTTTAGTCTAAACTCCAGTTTGGAGGGATTTGGGGTTTGAGCTAATACTTGGCCATTTACTGCTAATTGCTCTTTTAAAACTTGTTCTTGAGCAACACAAAAGCTTACCAATCCATTACCAATTGTAAAGGTGGTTAAGAAAGTAGCAAGCGTAATTAGCCGAACTCTTTGGGATGGCATCTAAAAACTACCCATTTTTTTTGCAGCAGAAATTTATTTTTCTGTTAACATTAGCTGGAAATGCCCCTGTTTTAATGTTCTAAAACTTCCTTGAGTTTTGAATCAATGTTAGGTTAACATTGCCTTCCAAATTACACTGAGAAAAGTTAAATATAGATACATAATTTTACATAAGTAATTATAGCGATCGTTTTCATTTTTCAGGGTTCGATAGTTGCTACATCATTCTGAAACTTCCTTATCTGCAAAAGATATCGCAAGCTGTACCCACTAATCAACGTAGAGGTAAAGTTTTAGTGAGGTTAGATTATCAAATTTGAGCCATCATGTAATACCAATTCAAATTTAATGCCAAGTAGGATGCGTTATAACGCATCCCACGCGCTTATTTAATTACGAATTAGTAATTCTTAACCATCATTCCTGGAGGTATCGCTGCACCTTCTAAATCAGCACCTAGCAAGTTTGCGTCTTGAATATTCGCAGTTAGAAGATTGGTTTTTTGTAAATCAGCCTTTTGTAAATTTGCGCCTTTTAAGTTTACTCCTTGGAGGTTTGCCCCCTCTAAATCAGCATCAAATAAATTTGCACCTTGCAGATTAGCTCCTGTAATATTTGCTTTACTTAAATCTACTCCTTGCAAATTAGCTGTTTGTAAATTAGTTCCTTGTAAATTCGCCTTTTCTAGTTCTGCATCTTGAAGATTTGCACCTTCCAAATTAGCTGCTTGTAAATTTGCTCTTTCTAATTGTGCGCCAATCAAATTGCATCCTACACATTCATTAGTTGTTAATAAACGTCTAACATTGGCTGCTACAGAATCTACTGGCCAAATTGTGGGAGATGTTACAGGTACTGGTACTGATTGCGTAGGAATAGCAGGTATAGCTTGTGTTTCTGTTTGCGCTAAAGCGTTAGGTTGATCGAATAATGAAAAGACAGCCACAAATGCTATAAAGACAACTGATAAAATCCAGGAAGCCATATTTTGAGAATTTGGTTTCTTCATCTTTTTCTCCTTGTGATAATTTGAGTTATTTGCATCAAAATTAATACTTGAACTACCTACAGACTCACCTTGTAAGAATTTGCTAATTAATTTAATAATTGATATTTTTTAGATTACTTAAAGTTGCAGGAAGACGCTCTACATGAGCGTCAAAATTTTAGTGAAAAAGCGTCGCGAGACTAGGTATTAATTGAAACGTTCCACTCTTTGACATAATAGAGATACCTAGCCAAATCAATATAAAAGGAAATATTTTCCGACCATAGCGGTTAAGAATAGGAGCCATCCAAGGATTACGAGTCAAGTTATAAGAAAGCAAACACCACAACCCAACTGTTAAATAACATACAAACAAAATTACTCCTAAACTGGGAAGATTAGTGCTAGCAAATAAGGGCACATAGATACCAATATTGTTGCCACCATTGGCAATCGTCACAGCAGACACACGGTATGTTTGGGGGTCACGTAGAGTTGCTAGTAATGATTTTTTCTGCCTTCTAGATTTAACTGCATAACCAAAGTCTAATGAGACATCTTGTACAGTTTCTCCGTCATTTTCACGACTCATGAGATTACTAATACCAATAGTAATCGGGAGAATACCAAGCAATCCTACCCAAGCTTCTGGTAGAACTAAACCACCAAAGAATCCCGGAAGACTGGCAATAACTAATACTGTAAAGCCAACAAATTCACCCAGAATAATATGCTTAGGACGGAAGTTATGATTAACTTTGCCAAAAAAAGCTGTTAAGTATATATTGTCATCAAATGTAGTGGCAATAGCCGCAGATATACCGATAAGTGATGTCCCAATCAGCCAATTCATAAATCTTTACCTGCAATAGTTTAATGATGTGCAACTATTTCTGCTCTGCTGAGAGAAGAAGTCAAAATAGTTCCGCAGATTTTGAAATCAAATCTTGAATTTATTGACGGCGATGTCTACGACGGGCTACGCCTATGCAATCACATCTAGATGTTTTGTTAGCACAGTAAGCTAGCTCGGCTATCTATGGATTTAATCTTATGGTTTACTAGCTAAGGGAAGCAAATACTATTTTTTTTCTAAACGATAAATAGAATTTATTAACTTTTGAATTGTTCATAAACGAGGATGCGTTATTAACGCATCCTCGTTATTTGGTAAAATATCCTGTAAACACATCGGCTTAAAGTACTTTACTCAATTATCTAGAGGAATAGACGTGACTCAGGTAGGAAAGCAAAGAATTTCAGATAAGGCAAACCAGTTCACAGAGTCAGTCATTCGCGAAATGACGAGAGTTGCATTACAATATGGTGCGGTGAATTTGGCGCAAGGATTTCCTGATTTTCCTTGTCCACCAGAGTTAAAACGAGCAGCAATTGAGGCTATTGAGGAAGACATTAACCAATATGCGATTACTTGGGGGGATAAAGCTTTTCGTCATGCGATCGCAGAGAAAGTTAAATGGTATTTAGATTTAAATATCGATCCAGAACGACAAATCACTGTTACTTGCGGTTCCACAGAAGCAATGGCTGCGGTGATGTTAGCTACCTTGAACCCCGGTGATGAAGTCATCGTCTTTGAACCCTATTATGAAAACTATGGCCCCGATGCAATTTTAGCTAGTGCAACTCCTCGTTACGTATCCTTGCATCCCCCTGAGTGGACATTTGACGCAGCAGAACTACGTCAGGCATTTAATGAACGCACAAAAGCCATTATTATTAATACACCGCACAACCCTACAGGAAAAGTATTTACTCGTGAAGAACTAACTTTAATTGCAGAACTTTCTCATCAGTGGGATGTGTTGGTATTCACAGATGAAATTTACGAACATATTCTTTATGACGGTACACAGCATATTGCAATGGCAACTCTGCCGGGAATGGCAGAAAGAACAGTTACTATTAATGGACTTTCTAAAACCTATAGTGTAACTGGTTGGCGAGTTGGCTATATTTTAGCCAATCCAGAATTAACAGGTGCAATTCGCAAAGTGCATGATTTTCTTACCGTCGGCGCACCAGCACCTTTGCAAAGGGCTGGTGTAGCAGCAATGAAACTTCCTGTTAGCTACTATCAAGAATTAGCCAAGTTATATCAACAAAAACGCAATCAAATTCTGCAAATTTTAGATCAGGTAGGAATTCCTTATTTTGTTCCGCAAGGAGCTTACTATGTATTTGCAGATATTTCCAAGTTTGGTTATGCAAATGATGTGGAATTCGCTACATATTTAATTAAAGAAATTGGTGTAGCAGTGGTTCCTAGTTCTAGCTTTTTCTCGCACTCAGAATTAGGTAAAAATTTTATTAGATTTTGTTTTAGCAAACAACGAGAAACCTTAGCAAAAGCCGGAGAGCGATTACTCAAGCTGCAATCCATCCTTGTGGAAAATTAAAAATTAGTTATCGCTTGAATTCCATCAAGAACAGCCATTTATTAAATTGCTATAAGTAGAACAATGCAGTAATAAAAAAGGTGCGAAAGCGCACCTCTTCAAACCTAATTCCTAGAGAGATTAATTGATATCACATATAAACTTTATACTGCAATTGCTGGGACTTTATAATAGGCAGGTTCGTTACCTAGCTTCCATTTAATATTGCAACCAATACTCGGCTTTTGTTCCCAAGTAATTATGCGATCGCGCAACACATCTTCAATAGCCCTGCGTAAATCAGCACCAGTTACAGGCTTATCGTTTTTAGGGCGGCTATCATCCAACTGTCCGCGATAAGCCAACTTGCGATCGCTATCAAAAAGGAAAAAGTCAGGAGTGCAAGCAGCAAAGAAATTTTTCGCAGATTGCTGTGATTCGTCGTACAGCAGAGGATAGGATAAATCCAATTCTTGGGCAAAAGCTTTGAGTAATTCTGGCGCATCATCAGGGTGAGTTGTGACATCGTTAGCACTAATCGCCACAATTCCCAAATTGCGATCGCGATAATCTTTACCTAATTTCGCCAATTCCCATTTAATATGCTGCACAAAAGGGCAATGACGACTGAGAAATATCACCAGCAACGCTTTTTTATCAGCAAAGGTAGAGAGTGAAATCGTTTCACCAGTAACCACATCTGGTAAATGAAAATCCGGTGCTAAAGTACCTACAGGTAGCATTGTTGATGCTGTCAGCGCCATAAATATAGAACTCCTTGAGATTTAAAGTAAATATTTTGACTTTTGTCAATGGGTAATTGGTAATGGGTAATTGGTAATGGGTAATTGGTAATTGGTAATTGGTAATGGGTAATGGGTAATTGGTAATTGGGGTTTGTCATTCGTCATTCTTACAAAGTTCTGATCGGAGGAAACCTCCGATCAGACTTTGCGCTTTGTCATTTGCTGTTTGTTATTTCCCTTTCCCCTTTTCCCTTTCCCCTTTTCCCTTTTCCCTTTCCCCAGTCCCCAGTCCCCAATCACCAATCCCCAACCCCCACACTATTTCTGACTAATTGTTGGTGGAGTAATTGCAGCGTACTGTTCATCTGTGAGCGTCGCTTCTTTGATATTGATTGGTTTAGGAATCAAGCCATTTTTATGAAAGTAATCTGCAACTCTTTGTTGTTCGCTAATTAAATCTGGCGAAATAGCTCTTAATCCAAAACTACGACGGCTAATGACCAAATCCATCACATCTGGAGGTAGTTTTTGAAATGGTAAAATTAGCTTGGCTGTATCCTTGGGATGTGCCTCAGCCCAGCGCTCAATTTTATCAATCTCCTCAATCACAACTCTCAGTAGTTCTGGATTATCAATTGCAAACTGCTTGGCACCAATATAGTATCCACCAGGTGAATCCAGTCCTTCGCTAGTTTTAATTACCCGCGCTTTACCCAATTTTTCAGCACGCGCTAGATGAGGATCGCCAGTCACCCAAACGGGAATTTTACCTTCCAAAAAAGCACTCGCAGCTTCTACGTTTGGTATGCTCAAAACTTGAATATCACTATATTTTAAGCCTGCTTCTTCCAAAGCTCGGAGGATAAAATAATGGGATGCAGAAGCTTTTTGGAAGACGACTTTTTGCCCTTTAATATCTTTGATACTCTTAATTGGAGAATCTGGTGGGACTGCGATCGCACTACCTTTACCACTATTTTCTGTGCGTCTTCTACCAACCACATAAGTAATCTGCGCGCCAGCAGCTTGGGCGAAGATGGGGGGAGTTTCACCTACAGAACCTAAGTCTATCTTGCCGACATTCATCGCTTCCATTAGCTGTGGCCCCTGGGCAAATTGTGCCCACTCCACCTTGACACCCAAGGGTTCTAGCCGCTTTTCTAATACTTTGGTTACCCTCACCAAATCGCCAGCTTGTTGATACCCCATGCGGAGTACCTTGGTTTTAATTTTTGAAGTATTAGCATCCGCTACATTACTAGCAGGAGATTGATTATCTGCTTTTTGGTTTTGTTGCGTACAACTAACTAAAGTTAATGAAGTTGCCAGAGTTAACAATCCAGGCACTACAAGCAGTGTAAAGCGGCGAAAGATATTGATATATGCAGGCTTAACTGTAGCAACCATAGGTTTTCTATAAAAAATTTTCAGCTTGTTTGTTGGCAAGCAAGTGAGGCTGGGATTAGGGGTTGGGGACTGGGGATGAGGGAGGCAATGTTCATTGGTGTTAACTTAAGCTAAAAGCTATATACGGCGCGTGTTGTAAAAAAGACCTCGCCCTCATCCCCTAACCCCTTCTCCCTCAGAGAGAAGGGGAATTGAATCTCTTGCTCCCCTCTCCTTCCTGGTGGGAGAGGGGCTGGGGGTGAGGGCAAAACCTTTGCACAAAGCAGGTTTGGTGTTAATTTGACACCTATTGACAATGTTATGCCCCATGCCCCATGCCCTATGCCCTATTCAGATATTCTTCTGCTTCTTTTTCTATTGCTGTACCTTGGAAGAAGTCGCGGTTGAGACTGGTGTACAACTCTAGAGGATGAATAGACAAGAAGTAGCGCAGGTCTTCTTCGCTGAAAATGCCACGTTCAACAAAGCTGTAAGCGTTAGATGTAACAGCTGTAATATCAGGTACATCCCAGTGACCGGAATCGGAACCGAGGAAGGCTTTAACTCTGTCGCCAAAGGGGTTAGCTTTTTGATTGAAGGCGTAAGCGGCCCGGGTGTCGTCGGATTCTGTACCGAAGTAGAAGTGATTCAAGAAGCGATCGCGCACATCTTCGGCTTTGGTAATGCCAGCTGCGGCAAATTCATCTAATTCACCAGGATTTGGAGGCGATAGATGTTGTCCGTGGAAGCCTAAACCACTACCAAATTGCTCTGCACGACCTTGGAATTCTGCCCCACCGTAAACACGGAAGAGTTCTGCTAATCCTTCTCGGTCGATATTGGCGGGATTGTTATTTTGTAAAATCTCTGGGTTGCGGGTTTCCCAATGCCAGATAATATCTGTGTAGAGGCTAGCACCCCAAGCGGAACCACCTTCGAGGAAGGCAAATTTCAGGGTGGGGAAACGACGGGTAACACCACCAAAGAACAAGGCTTTGCAGAATGCTTCACCTGCGGAGGCAAAGTGTCCAATATGGTTGTATTGGTAATTGGAAATAGAACGCCGTGAAGTCCAACCCATACCAGAAGCATGAGTGGTGGGGACAACTTTTAACTCAACGCACTTCGCCCAGAAGGGATCGTAATCGTAAGCACTATCTAAAGCAAAGGTATCAATCCAAGTTGCTTCTCGTTGCACTTCTTCGGGATATTTCTCAAAGCCAGGAATTACACGAGTGACGTAACCAGGAATTTGAATTGTTTTCAGCCCCAGTTCTTTGATTGCATATTCTAATTCCTCAATCCCTTCTTCTGGTGTGTTGAGAGGAATTGTGGCAATAGGGGTAATGCGATCGCTATAAGGACGGAAGATATCTGCATGATAGAGGTTCGCCGCCCGACAAACCGCCCGCCGCATTTCGTCGTTCTTAATTTGCGGTGCGAGGGTTGCCAAGTTGGGATACAACACAGCAAAGTCCGTTCCCGCTTCTTGCAAGCGTTCGTGTAACAGCTTTGGTAGGGTAATTGTTGCTAAATCTAAGGTGTCTTTTGTAGGACGACCCCAGAAGGGTGGGCGCGCAGTCCGGTATTTATGGCGTTCTTCCCAAGATTGTTGGAACCAACGAAAACGACCAGCACCAGGTAAATGTTCTCTAAAGCTATCAACAATTTTAGAACCGCCTACCTGCTCTAAATAATCCAGAAAAGCCGGTTCAAATTCTTGAGTATGTACATCAGTATCAATGATGGGATAACCTAGTTGTTCCCGAATTTGTGCTGACCGAGTCTTTTTCGTGGGACGTTCAAGAGCAATTGTCACGATAGTTTCTCCACAGTTACATCATTGAATTGGTGAGGCTGAAGTCTGGCATCTGCAAGCAATACTGTAAAGATGGCGTTTGCTCAGAATCATGACCTCGTACAAGAAATTTCTCAATATTTGACTAAGCCTCCAACCGACAAACCATGACTATAAGTGCCTATTTGTCTACACTCTGTAGATAGTAAGAGGATTAATTGGAGGGACACTTTTTCAACACAATAATTTTTTCCCCAGCAATGCCTTGTTGCTGGATTCTGAAAGTGTGTGGATAGTTTTTCTGTGCAGTATGTGCATCAGAAACGTTAAGTACTGTTTATTGACCAATTTACCGTTGATTAATTAGCAGTATTGCATAACCCTCTCGACAATACAAGTCTTCAGTAAACAAAGTATACGTAGTTCTAAATTTTTTGATTGCTAATTTTTAGGTTAGCTAAATTTATCGAAAGCGGCAGGAAACTGCATCCCTGGTTGGTGGAGAGGAACAGCTGCCCCGCAGCTAGGCGCATTGATAGCCATTGGTGTCAACTTAACGTGAAACCCGCTCTTGTGCAAGGTTTCGCCCTCACCCTGTGCCCCTCTCCCACCAGGAGAGGAGAGCAAGAGATTTCAATACTGCTCGGTTAAGGATTTTATACTCGGAATTTGGTTTGGGGAAAAGGTGAAAGGGTAAGGGTTAAAGGTTTTTCTTGCCCCTTTTCCCCTTCCCCTTTCCCCCTTAACCGACAAGTATTGCAAGAGATTTAGTTCCCCTTCTCCTGCGGGAGAAGGGGTTAGGGGATGAGGGCGCGAGGGATTTGTACAACACTCGCCGTATATAGCTTTTAGCTTAAGTTGACACCAATGATTGGTAGCTTCTTCCCCATCCCCTATACCCAAAACTCCAAATGGATGGAGTTTTTCTTTTCCTCAGCATTTTCATTAGCCTGACAAGGTTTTTGCTGGTGTTGACAATAATGATATAAATATTATACGGTAAGACGAGCGATTAACCGGACTTTATTGTTTAGCTCGTATAGATACCAGCCAAAGTCATCTCACAATTCATCATCCCCAATACTGAATTACCTACAACACAAGGAAAGCAGTTCATGAGTAACCTCAAGCTTTACTACGCCAAAGCCTCGACTTTCTCCCAAAGAACCCGTGTTGTTTTGCTAGAAAAAGGAATTGAATTTACACCGATTGAAATAGACTTACAAAATAAGCCCGAAGGCTACACGCAGATTTCGCGCTATGGTAAAGTCCCTGCGATCGCACATGGCGATCTCAATATCTATGAGTCTGCCATCATCGATGAATATCTAGAAGAAGTTTTTCCTGAGCCTGCTTTATTACCCAGCGAACCAGGAGCAAAAGCGATCGCCCGGATTTGGATCGACTATGCTAATACCCGCTTTGTCCCTGCGTTTAACAAATTCCTACGCGGTAAAGATAGCACCGAACAAGAACAAGGACGCAGAGAGTTTATCGAATCCCTCTTATATATTGAGCAAGAAGGATTAGGAAAGCTGTCTGGTAATGGCCCTTACTGGTTAGGAGACAAAGTAAGTTTAGTTGATATCAGCTTCTATCCTTGGTTTGAACGCCTACCAATTCTCGAACACTTCCGCAAATTTAGCTTACCAGCAGAAACACCACGTATCCAACAATGGTGGAACACACTGCGCGATCGCCAATCAATTCAAGCCGTAGAAAATCCTGTTAGCTTCTACATTGAAAGATTTAGCAAAGTGCTTGGTGAACCTACCACAGTTGGTGCAGCTCAAAAATAATCAGCCATATTCAATACCTTAAGCCCATAGAGCAAATCTGGACTGCTCCAGATTTCCTTGGGCTTATATCGATCCATTTCCTCGAAATCATCAGAATTTATGACTTTATTAGCCCTTAGCCCCTAACCGGATACTTTGCAATATTTAATATTTGATAACCTAATAATTCGTATATCATACACTTGTGTTTGCCAGCACATCTTTTTTTGGATGGATTGTGTAAGCTGTATCTTGATTATCCGGTTATAGGTGAATGCCTATACCAGACATGATTAACTCAAAGCCTTACAGTCAAATGATTTTATAAATCTGCCATCCAGATACAATTATTTTTTTGGGCGTATGTCAGTAGTTGAAAGCTTAAACTTTCGTCTTTTCATAAGTCACTTACTAGCTATTGATCAGGGTTTGACCAAGATGTGTCAAGAAGAGGAAAAGGGGCAGGGGGCAGGGTGCAAGGGGGAAGACCAGGAGGCGCTTGCACTCCTTCCCGTATAAGCATCCTATAATGACGGGGCTTGTACCCATGTTTCGCTCCGCACTCGCGTTGGGGAAAGGGCTTGCTCCCCCCGCTCCCTGCTCCCTTTCCCCCTGCCTCTTCCGGTCAGGTTATCAACCCAAGCAATGAGTTTTGAGCAGTTAGAAATCAGCCAAAGTTTTTTAGCAGCAGTCAAATGATGACTGATGTTGTGAGAAAAGCGATCGCTATTAGCGAACCGCATTATTGAAGAAGAGAACAAAGTAGATGAGTAAAAAACGTCAGTTTCGGTTAGGTGCATTTATTCAAGCCACTGGACATCATATCTCTGCATGGCGACACCCTGACGCGCAAATAGATGCAGGGTTAAATTTCGAGCATTACAAAGAAATTACCCAAACAGCCCAACGAGGGTTATTTGATGCAGTCTTTCTTGCAGATAGTCCAGGAGTTTGGGGTAACGGTGGCGAAAATCAGTGTCGTAATGGTAAGATTGCCCATTTCGAGCCTGTGACTCTCTTCTCTGCTTTATCTTCAGTCACTCAAAACATCGGTTTCATTGCTACCGCCTCAACTACATACGAAGAACCCTACACCCTCGCGCGTAAGTTTGCTTCTCTAGATTACTTGAGTAAAGGACGCGCCGGTTGGAATGTCGTTACCACAGGTAATGATAACGCCGCCGCTAATTTTGGACTGGAACATCACCCAGATCACAGCCTGCGTTATGAACGGGCGGAAGAGTTTGTAGAAGTCGTCAAAGGATTGTGGGATAGTTGGGAAGATGATGCCTTTATTCGTGACAGAGAATCAGGCATTTATTTCGATCCAGAGAAGTTACACATACTCAACCATAAAGGTAAACATTTCTCCGTTAAAGGCCCCTTAAACGTTGGTCGTCCGCCTCAAGGTTACCCTGTAATTGTCCAAGCTGGAGCCTCGGAAGCTGGGCGAGATTTAGCTGCGCGTACTGCTGAGGTAATTTTCACCGCTAATCAAACCCTCGCAGATGCACAGGAATTTTATGCCGATATCAAGGGTAGATTGGCAAAATATGGACGTTCTCCCGACGATTTAAAAATTATGCCTGGTGCTTTCCCAATTATTGGGCGTACAGAAGAAGAAGCACAAGAGAAATACGAGTTTCTGCAATCATTAATTCATCCCGATGTCGCTTGGGGTATTTTAAAAACCTATTACAAGGGTGTGGATCTATCGAAATATTCTCTAGATGATATCGCTCCCGAACTACCCAGCGACACCAACACCAATAAGAGCCGTCTGAAATTAGTTAAAGATTTAGCTACTCGCGGTAGTTTAACGCTGCGTCAATTGTACCGTTCTCTCGCTACTGCAAGAGGCCATCGGACTATACTTGGTACTCCCGAAACCATTGCCGATCAACTAGAAGAATGGTTTAACAATGGTGCAGCAGATGGCTTTAATATCATGCCTCCAATTCTACCTACAGGATTAGATGACTTTGTAAATTTAGTTGTCCCCATCCTGCAAAAACGCGGACTATTCCGCACTGAATACGAGGGTAGCACCTTGCGCGAAAACCTTGGATTACGTCGTCCTGGTAATCGTTTGGCTGTGCAAGAAGCAAATGAAAAATTAGTATCAGCATAAATTTTGCTAGGTGCGTTATCCCAATTCACAAAAATTCTGATACAGATTCACATCAAGAAACCATTATAGGACTTTCGCACGAAACCTCTCAAACTCTTATTCCTCTGTGTTCTCTGTGTCCTCTGCGGTTCATTATTCCGTTAACTTTGCGTAAGTCCTATTAATTTTGAATTGGTATAAACCTCCAAATAATTCTCTTGGACTTTTCACTCATGCTTAAACTCTACTGTTTCAAGCGTGTTTTTTGTAGAGCGCCTCCGATTTCAGATTTTCCTGATGCTCTACATAACCTGAAAATCTTAGCTAAATATGAGGAAGAAAAAAATGACTGAATATAGCAGATTAAAGACATCACCCTCAGCCGCAATCAGAGCTACCCTAGATTATCCAGTAATCGATACCGACGTTCATACCAACGATTTCACACCAGCGCTGGAAGATTACATTGCTAAATATGGCGGTGCAAAACTTGTAGACGAATTACGCAAGGCTGAATCCTCTCGTTTGAACTCTAAAGCAGATGGTAAAGACTGGTATCAACAAACTCCAGAAGAACGTCAATACAATCGCACAATTCGCTCTCCTTGGTGGGCGAGAGTGACCAAAAATACTCTAGATTTAGCTACATACATCCTGCCAGAATTACTGTATGAACGTCAGGCGGAACAAGGTTCAGATTATTCTGTACTGTTTCCCAATAACGTCCTCGCACCTGCTGGAGCTAGCCCAGAGAATCGCCAAGCATTGCAAAGAGCCGTTAACCACTATCATGCTGATTTATATCGCAAATATAGCGATCGCCTGACGGTGGTAGCTGGTATCCCCATGACTACTCCCCAAGAAGCGATTGAGGAATTAGAATTTGCGGTAAATACACTAGGTTTAAAAGTAGCAAATATTCCTGGTGGTGTAAAACGACCAATTAAAGCGATCGCAGATAAATATCCCGCCGATAAATACCCAGAAGTTGCTAGATATGCTTCTTACATAGACTTCTTCGGTCTGGATAGTGAATATGACTACGATCCATTCTGGGCGAAAGCTGTAGAGTTGGGTGTGCCCATTACTACCCACTACGGCAGCCAAGGTTGGACTGGTCGCTCCTCCATCAGTAACTACATGAACAACCATATCGGTCACTTTGCTGATGGTTCCCAAGCTTTTGCGAAGGCGTTGTTCTTTGGTGGTGTTACCAAACGCTTCCCACAATTGCGCGTGGGAATGCTCGAAGGTGGTGCAGATTGGGGCGCTCATGTCTACATTCATTTAGTAGATCGTTACTCTAAGCGTAATCTTCAGGGGCTACAAAACTACAACCCAGACTTGACAAATGCTGATGAGTTGTTCGAGTTGTTTGCACGCTTCGGTGGCGAAATTACTGAAGGGTATTCCTTCACCAAAGAAGAATTAGCCAAGATTGTGTTAGGTTCTTCCTTTGCGCGTCATAGCCGTCAACCAGTTGGTAAGGAACTAGAAGATTTTGCCGCAGCTGGAATTGAAAGCATTGAAGATATTCGCGATCGCTGGGTGAATAGTTTCTTCTTTGGTTCCGAATCTGACGATCGCACCATCGGCGCAGCATTCAACGACAAAGCCAATCCCTTAAACGTGAAGATTAACGCCATCTATTCTTCAGATGTCGGTCACTGGGATGTACCCGATTTGACAGATCCTCTCGCAGAAAGCTGGGAATTGGTGAAAGAAGGCGTAATTTCCGAAGCTGACTTTAAAGCTTATGTATTCGCTAATCCCTACAAGTTCTACACCGAAGCCAACTCCAACTTCTTCAAGGGTACAGCGATTGAATCTCAGGTAGCTCAAATCCAATCACCACAATTAGATAAAAGCTTTGCTAGGGCATAGGGCATAGGGCATTGGGCATTGCTAATTGGTAATGGGAATTTCTTCCCCAGTTCCCTAATCCCCAGTCCCCTAATCCCTAGTCCCGCTAATCCCCAGTCCCCTAATCCCCAATCCCCAATCCCCAATCCCATGACATTACCTACCACAAATCTCGGTAAAACTGGCTTGACAGTTTCGCGCCTTGTTTTAGGCACAATGACTTTTGGATTGCAGACTGATGAAGAAACTTCCAGAGTAATTCTCGATAAAGCCGCCGATGCTGGTATCAATTTTTTAGATACAGCCGATGTTTATCCATTGGGCGGTGGAGTTGCTACAGCCGGACGCACTGAAGAAATCATTGGGCGCTGGCTCAAAGGTAAACGCGAACATTTTATACTTGCTACCAAAGCTGTAGGCAAGGTAGGCCCTGCACCTTGGGATCAGGGTGCTTCGCGCAAACATCTTTTAGATGCGATTGATGCTTCCCTGAAACGCCTGGGAACTGATTACGTTGATTTGTATCAATTGCACTCTGATGATACGTCAACGCCCTTAGATGAAACTCTTGAAGCCCTAGACATCATAGTTCGTTCAGGTAAAGCACGTTATATCGGGGTTTCTAATTTCTTAGCTTACCGACTCAGCCGCGCTTTAGGTCGGGCTGATGTGCGAAATTTAACTCGCTTTGTCTCAATTCAGCCTCGCTATAATTTGTTGTTCCGCGAGATTGAGCGCGAACTATTACCCTTAGCGCAAGAGGAAGGATTGGGTGTAATTCCTTACAATCCATTAGCGGGAGGTTTACTGACTGGTAAACATAATCTTGCTCAAGGCCCTACTGAAGGAACTCGTTTTACCTTGGGTTTAGCCGCAGAACGTTATCAAGATCGTTATTGGCGCGATCGCGAGTTTAATACAGTTGAAGAATTACGCACAGTCGCCGATTTAGCGGGATTATCCCTCACCACTTTATCATTAGCTTGGGTTTTGGCTAATCCGATTATTACTGCTCCCATTATTGGCGCTAGTCGTCCAGAACAACTGAATGACACTCTCAAAGCAATTGAAGTCAAACTCGATGACAATTTGAAACAAAAGTTAGACGATATCACCGCCGAATATCGCAAAGGAGATGCTGTGCGTTAGTTAGAAATTGAAGTAATACCAGCAGACGGTTGGTTCAGCCGTCTATTTTTTTCTTTTTGTCACCCTTGAGCTACTGTAGCAAGAATGTTTTCCATAGAAACAAAACGCTTAATTCTGCGAGAATTTCAGCCACAAGATTTACATCAACTTGCGCCAATACTTGCAAATCCCCAAGTAATGAAATTTTCTCTTACAGGAATTCTCTCATCTGTGCAAACGCAAGAGAAAATAGATAGTTTCATAACTTCTTATAAAGCGTTTGGATTTGGCAAATGGGCTGTCATTTATAAAGAAAGCAACCAATTGATTGGTTACTGTGGAATCGCCATTGAGCAAATTGATCATGTAACCGAACGAGAGATTGGATATCGACTACACCCCAATTTTTGGGGTAAGGGTTTAGCAACTGAAGCTGCATCAGCAACAATCCAATATGGATTTGAGCAATTCAAATTTATTGATATTATTGGCATTGTTAATCCAGCAAATACAGCATCAGTTAGAGTATTAGAAAAAATAGGCATGAAGTATGAAAAAGCCACGATATTTCATGGACGTGAAATATATATTTATAGGTTAAATTTTACTATTTAATAAAACTGATTTAACTAAAATTATAATTATAGATTATTTTGTAAATTATTAGTTGTGCTGACAGCAAAAAGTTTGAATTAAAGCGAGAAAATCGATTTTCATGACAAAAAAGTCCAGACAACTTAAAACCTTTCAACGTGCTGCTGAAGCACCCAATTTACCGCCGAATTCATTCCAGTTTATTTGCTATTTTGTCAATCAATTTCGCTGGTGGTATATAGCAACTGTCATTTTAGAAATCATTCACGCGACTTGTGGCATTATGTTACCCTATGCCATTGGTGAAATTATCCGCAGCGTCACTAAATCAACGGTTAACAGCAGTGAGATTTTTGCAACTATCAGTCAACCCTTAATGCTGTTCACTGCTTTAAGTATAGGTGAAGTCGTATTTGGGCGTTCTTCGGGACTGTTATTAACTATCCTCCATCCCATCCACCGCCAGCATATTATTCGCTCACTTTATGCTTATTTACAGCAACATTCCCATCGGTATTTAAGTAGTAGTTTTGCAGGCGCTTTAGCACAACGTATTAACGAAACTGCTTACGGCGTTACCCAGACAATGCAAATGCTGATTTCTGAATTTATGTCAGTCATCATTGTCTATATCGTCGCTATCATTTTACTGTATCGTGCCTATCCGCCTCTAGCTGCATTGGTAGGGATATGGGCAGTTTTATTTATCAGTATTTCCTTTTGGTTAGCTACTCGCTGTCGAATTCATTCCCGCAAAGCCGCCGCCGCTAGAAGTGAAACAGCTGGTATTATTGTCGATGCAGTAACTAATCTTACTGCTAGCCGATTGTTTGCGCGTTTGGGTTTTGAACGACGCTATTTAAATGAGCGATTTAGACGCGAAATCATAGAGGTGAGAATAGCGAACTGGTACTCAGAACGCATTCGCTGGTTTCAATTTATCTCAGCTGCGATTTTGAAAATTGCTACTTTGTATTACTCGCTTTCTTTATGGAGTCAAGGAAAAATTGCAACTGCTGATTTTGTAGTTGCAACTAGCTTATCACTATTAATTATTAGCGAAGCCCGCAATTTAAGTAGAAGATTTTTAGATTTATTTGAACATATTGGTAATATCGCCAATGGTGTTTTAACTATTGTGCAACCCCACGAGTTAGTTGATCGAGAAAATGCGATCGCTCATTCCATCACTACCGGAAAAATTGAGTTTCGGCGCGTTAATTTCAGCTATTCGGCGGAAAAACAAGTATTTCACGACCTTTCTGTTACTATCCAACCAGGACAGCGTGTAGGATTAGTAGGCTTTTCTGGTTCGGGAAAATCCACTTTTGTTAATTTAATTTTGCGTCTATTCGATCCCCAAACTGGACAAATTCTCATCGATGGGGTGGATATTGGCGATATGACGCAGGATGCATTACACGCCCAGATTAGCTTAATTCCCCAAGATCCGTCTCTATTTCATCGCACCTTACTAGAAAATATTCGTTACGGACGACTGGAAGCTACTGATGAGGAAGTAATTCAAGCAGCGCGCAAAGCTTACGCTCATGATTTTATTGTTCAGATGAGTGAGGGTTATGATTCTCTGGTGGGTGAACGGGGCGTGAAACTATCTGGAGGACAAAGACAACGAATTGCGATCGCTCGCGTTATCCTCAAAGATGCACCCATCCTAATTTTAGATGAAGCCACATCTAGCCTCGATTCCATTACCGAAAAAGCAATTCAAGATACCCTAGATTTAGCAATGAATGGCAAAACCGTCATTGTCGTAGCTCATCGCTTATCTACCATCGCCCATCTCGACCGCATTTTAGTATTTGACCGAGGGCGTATTGTTGAAGATGGTACCCACAGTAAACTACTCGCAAAAGGTGGTGCTTACTACAGATTATGGCAAATGCAAGCAGGTGGATTTTTACCGGAAAAAGCCAGCGATAATTCATTATCTGAACTACAAATGGGATAGTTAGCCACCAAAATTACAAACCTTCAGTTTAATTTTCTCATTGCAAATTGGTAAATAAGTAATTGCACCAAACTCTGCGACAAGTTTCAGATATCTGGGAATACTAGATTGAGAAAATATCAAATGAGCGCAATATGGTTAGCACTCTTGTCAGTATTCCTGGATATCGCATTAGTGAAGAACTCTACAATGGTTCGAGAACAATAGTTTATCGTGCAATCAGAGAAAGGGATTCAGTAGCAGTAGTGATAAAACTGCTGAAAAATCCTTATCCCAGCTTTAGTGAATTGTTATTATTTCGCAATCAATACACCATTGGCAAAAATCTCAACTCACCCCTAATTATTCAAACATATAGCCTTGAACCCTTGCAAAATGGCTATATGTTAGTTGTGGAAGATTTTGGGGGAATTTCTCTCAAGGATTATTTTATAAAAAATCAGAGTTATACATTTTTAGAAGAATTTTTATTGATAGCGATCGCACTCTGCGACATCCTAGACTTACTCTACCACGAGCGAATTATTCATAAAGATATTAAACCCAGCAATATATTAATTAACCCCTCTTCCCAACAAGTTAAATTAATTGACTTTAGTATTGCATCCTTATTACCCAGAGAAACTCAAACCCTAGTTAACCCCAATGTTTTAGAAGGAACACTGGCTTATATATCTCCAGAACAAACTGGGAGAATGAATCGCGGAATTGATTATCGCACAGATTTTTATTCTTTGGGTGTAACTTTTTATGAATTACTCACAGGAGAATTACCATTTTTATCTCATGATGCGATGGAATTGGTACATTCTCATCTTGCGAAAACAGCACCTTTAGTACATAGAATTAATCCACAAATTCCCGCAATTATCTCTGATATTGTCAGTAAACTGATGGCTAAAAATGCTGAAAATAGGTATCAGAATGCATTGGGATTAAAGTTTGATTTAGAAAAATGTCTAATTCAGCTAAGAGAAACTGGGGAAATTCAAAGCTTTGAAATTGCTAGGAAGGATTTGTGCGATCGCTTTATTATCCCCGATAAACTTTATGGTAGAGAAAGCGAAGTAAAAACCCTACTAGAAGCATTTGATAGAGTCAGCCTTGGCGCAACAGAAATGATGCTGGTAGCTGGGTTTTCGGGAATTGGGAAAACCGCCGTTGTCAATGAAGTGCATAAACCAATTGTCAGACAACGCGGTTATTTTATTAAAGGTAAATATGACCAGTTTCAACAAAACATTCCCTTTAGTGCATTTGTGCAAGCATTCCGCGATTTAATCGGGCAATTACTCTCAGAGTCCGATGCAACATTGCAAATTTGGAAAACCAAAATTCTGAATGTTGTGGGCGAAAATGGACAAGTTTTAATTGATGTCATTCCAGAATTAGAACATATTATTGGGTATCAACCGCCAGCCACAGAACTATCAGGAAATGCTGCGGAAAATAGATTTAATTTGCTCTTACAAAAGTTTGTGCAAGTGTTTACTAATCAAGAACATCCTTTAGTGATGTTTTTAGATGACTTGCAATGGGCAGATTCCGCATCGCTGAAATTGTTACAACTGTTGATGCAAGATACAAAATATTTATTGCTTTTGGGTGCATATCGTGATAACGAAGTATCCCCAACTCACTCATTTATCCTGGCGATAAATGAGCTAGAAAAAATTGGAGCAGTCGTCAATAAAATCATCCTCAAACCATTAAATGAAATTAATCTCAATCAGTTAGTTGCAGATACAATCAAGTGCGAATTATTACTAGCCCAACCTTTAACAACATTAATCTATCAAAAAACCACAGGTAATCCTTTCTTTTCTACCCAGTTTCTCAAAGCATTAAATAATGAGCAACTAATTACCTTTGACTTCACATCCTGCAATTGGCAGTGCGATATTGCTCAAATTAAAGCCTTAGCAATTACTGATGATGTGGTAGAATTTATGTCACTACAATTGCAGAAATTACCACAGACAACTCAAAATATTCTCAAGCTAGCAGCTTGTATTGGGGCACAGTTTGATTTGCAAACATTGGCGATTATTTCCGAACAATCGCTAGAAGCAACTGCGGCTGATTTATGGAAATCATTGCAAGAAGGGCTGATTATTCCTCATACAAAAATCTATAAATTATTTGTTAAATCTGATAATATATCAGATGCTTATGCAGCAGCTAATCCAGTTTACCGATTTTTACATGACCGAGTTCAACAAGCAGCCTATTCCCTGATTCCTGATGATAAAAAGCAAGTAACGCATCTGAAAATTGGACAACTGCTGCTGCAAAAATTTTCCGAAATAGAACGAGAAGAAAAGCTGTTTGATATTGTGGGACATTTGAATCAAGGACAAGCATTAATTAATCAACCACAAGAACGCGAAGCCTTAGCAATACTCAACTTAAAAGCTGGAAATAAAGCTCGAAATTCCACTGCATACACCGCCGCTAAAGAGTATTTTCAGACAGGAATTGAGTTATTAGAGATTAATTGTTGGCAAAGTCAATATAAATTAGCTTTGAATTTGTATATAGCTGCAACAGAAGCCAGTTATTTAAATGGTGATTTGGATGCTATGGAACAACTTGCTACATTCGTATTGCAGCAAGCACAAAGCATTGTTGACAAAGTTAAAATCTACGAAATTCAAATCGCCGCACTCACAGCTAGTAGCCAAATATTAGCAGCGATCGCAGTCGGTAGAGAAGCTTTAGCCCAACTAGGAGTCGAATTCCCCAGCCAAGTAGACGAAACGCAGATTGGTAAAGCCTTAGCCGCAGTCAACCAGCAACTCCAAAACCGAGAAATTGCTGCACTGATTGACTTACCCCTAATGAGCGAACCTCAAGCTCAAGCTGCAATCCAGATATTAAGTATGTTATTTCCACCAGTGTTACTGGGAATACCTAATTTAATGCCTATTCTCGGCGCAACAATGGTACGCTTATCCCTGGAGTTTGGCAATACTCCCGCCTCAATCCCTGGCTATGCAATTCATGGGATGGTGATGTGTGCCTTTTTTGGCGAAGTTGAAATCGGTTATGAATTTGGTAAATTAGCACTTTCATTACTAGAGAAGTTGAATGCTCAAAGTATGAAGTGCATAACTCTCAACCTGTTTGGGGCTTTCATCCAACATCGCCGACAAGCACTGTTAACAACGCTAATCATCCAGAAAGAAAGCTATCGGGCGGGGATGGAAAGCGGGGATTTTCTCTACGCTGGCTATAGCATACAAGGGTATGCCTTTGGAAGGTTGTTCACAGGTGCAGAACTGAACGCTTTGGCAGCTGAATTATCTGCCTACAGTGCTGCTTTAGCTCAATTTAAACAAGATTCGGCGCGGATTTATTTGGATATGATACAGCAAACAGTGGCGCAATTTAGAGAAACAGTGAGCCAACCCGATTGCTTAATTGGCACTTTCTATGATGAAACGGTGATGTTCCCGAAGCATGAACAGGATAGGGATCTCACAGCGTTCGCTTTTACCTACAACTACAAACTGCTACTTGCCTACTCTTTTGGTAATTATCACGCTGCCCTCGAATATATCACCCAATTTAAGTTCTATTTAATGGCAGTGTCAGGAATGTTTTTAGTTCCCCTGTTTCATTTCTATGCTGCTCTCACGCACCTAGCACTTGTTTCCAGCCAAGCAAAAGCAGCTGAAATTCTCGCCGAAGTGGAAAGCCATCAACAAACTCTACATGGATGGGCGCAAGATGCTCCCATGAATTATTTACACAAATGGCATTTAGTAGAAGCAGAAAAGTTGCGAGTTACGGGGGATAAATTAGGGGCAATGGAACATTACGAACAAGCTATTACCTTGGCTAAAACTAACCAATTTATCAATGAAGAAGCCTTAGCTAACGAATTAGCTGCCAAATTTTATCTTGATTGGGGTAAAACAAAAATTGCTCAAACCTACATGATTGAGGCTTATTACTGTTATTCCCGTTGGGGTGCAAAAGCCAAAGTCATCGATTTAGAAAGCCGTTATCCCCAATTACTACTATCAATTCTGCACAAACAACAACCGGCTTTCAAACCAACAGAAACCATCATTTCTACCTCATCTCACACAATCCAAAGTTCCCAATTCAGTCATCCTAGCCTTTCACAAGTCCTGGATTTAGCAACTATTATTAAAGCATTTCAATCGCTTTCCCGCGAAATTGAGTTAGAGAAATTACTCTCAACTTTACTTCAAGTGATATTGGAAAATGCTGGAGCCGATAAATGTGCGTTACTCATACCAAAAGATACTGGTTGGGTAATTGAGGCATTATCCCAACTGCAACAACCTGCCATAATTTTACAATCTCTACCTTGTGAAGACATAGTATCTGTTAGCTTAATTAATCGAGTTAAAAATACTCTGGTTGCGGCTGTTGTGGAAAATGCCTTATTTGAGCCAAATTTGCTTGCCGATTCTTATATTTTGCACCATACACCCAAGAGTATTTTCTGCGCGCCAGTTCTCAACCAAGGTAAATTGATTGGCATTTTGTACTTAGAAAATAATGTGACATTGGGAGCATTTACCAGCGAGCGCATTGAAATACTCAATTTACTCTGCACTCAAGCGGCAATTTCTCTAGAAAATGCCAACCTTTATCATCAATTAGAGAATTATTCCCACAATTTAGAACAAAAAGTAGCAGAACGTACGCAGGAATTAACAGCAAAAGCCACTCAGTTAGAATCAACACTTAATCAACTTTATTCAACTCAATCTCAACTAATTCAAGCTGAGAAAATGTCCAGTTTAGGACAATTAGTTGCAGGAGTTGCCCATGAAATTAATAATCCGATTAATTTTATATATGGCAACTTAACAGCAGCAAATGAATATGTTAATTATTTAATTGAATTAAATGATTTATATCAGACATTTTATCCTCAATCTTGTCCCGAAATTGACCAAAAAATTGCCGATATTGACCTAAATTTTATATTAGATGATTTACCAAATGTCCTATCTTCCATGAAAGTGGGAGCAGAACGTATCCGGCAAATAGTGCTGTCACTGCGAAATTTTTCCCGCTTGGATGAATCAGAAATTAAAGAAGTAGACATTCACTCTGGTCTGGAAAGTACATTATTAATTTTACAGCATCGATTTCAAAGTAATAGTAAACGGCAAGAAATTATAGTCATCAAACAATATGGATTATTACCTTTAGTTAATTGTTATGCATCGACTCTCAATCAGGTGTTTATGAATATCATTAACAATGCTATTGATGCTTTAGAAACATCAGAGAAAAATGTCCAACTAACTATTAAAATTCAGACAGAATTAACTGAAGCTAAAACTATCATTATTCGCATTGCAGATAACGGTATAGGGATGAGTCAGTCGGTGCAAAATCAGATATTTAATCCGTTTTTTACGACAAAACCCGTAGGTAGTGGTACTGGCTTGGGACTTTCAACTAGCTATTCGATTGTGGTAGAAAAACATCGGGGTAAGTTAAGCTGTATTTCCGCACCAGGAGAAGGTACTGAATTCACGATTGAAATTCCTGTGTAAATTGTAGCTCTATTTTAAAAATAAATTACAGACATCTGGGAATACTAGATTGAGAAAATATCAGATGAGCGCAATATGGTTAATAATCTTGTTAGTATTCCTGGATATCGCATTAGTGAAGAACTCTACAATGGTTCGAGAACAATAGTTTATCGCGCAGTCAGAGAAAGCGATTCAGTAGCAGTAGTGATCAAACTGCTGAAAAATCCTTACCCCAGCTTTAGTGAATTGTTGTTATTTCGCAACCAGTACACCATCGGCAAAAATCTCACATCACCCCTGATTATCCAAACCTATAGCCTTGAACCCCTGCAAAATGGCTATATGTTAGTTATGGAAGATTTTGGGGGAATTTCTCTCAAGGACTATTTTACGAAAAATCAGCAATTCGCATCTTTAGAGGAGTTTTTAGTAATAGCGATCGCACTCTGTGACACCTTAGACTTACTCTACCATGAGCGGATTATCCACAAAGATATCAAGCCCAGCAATATCTTAATTAATCCCGAAACTAAACAAGTTAAATTAATCGACTTTAGTATTGCATCATTATTACCCAGAGAAACTCAAACATTAATCAATCCCAATGTTTTAGAAGGAACACTGGCTTATATATCTCCAGAACAAACCGGGAGAATGAATCGGGGTATTGACTACCGCACAGATTTTTATTCTTTAGGTGTGACTTTCTATGAATTACTGACAGGCGAGTTACCGTTCCAGTCTGAGGATGCGATGGAATTGGTACATTCTCACATTGCGAAAACAGCACCATTCATACACGCAATTAATCCAGATATCCCCTCAGTTATCTCAGAAATCGTCAAGAAGTTGATGGCGAAAAATGCTGAAGACAGATATCAGAGTGCATTAGGATTGAAATTTGATTTAGAAAAATGTTTAACTCAGTTAAAAGAAACTGCGGAAATTAAAAGCTTTGAGCTTGGACAAAGGGATGTGTGCGATCGCTTCATCATTCCCGATAAATTATATGGCAGAGAGACAGAAGTTCAAACCCTACTAGAAGCCTTCGATAGAGTCAGCCTTGGTGCAACAGAAATGATGCTGGTGGCTGGTTTCTCTGGAATTGGTAAAACTGTGGTTGTCAACGAAGTACATAAACCAATTGTTAGACAACGCGGCTATTTTATTAAAGGTAAATTTGACCAATTTAATCGCAATATTCCCTTCTCTGCTTTTGTCCAAGCATTCCGTGATTTAATGGGGCAATTATTAACTGAAAGCGATACCCAGCTAGAAAAATGGAAACATAAAATATTAGAGGCTGTTGGGGAAAATGGACAAGTAATTCTTGACGTTATCCCCGAATTAGAAAAAATTATTGGTCAACAAACACCAGCGATAGAATTATCAGGAACAGCAGCCCAAAATAGATTTAATCTATTATTTCAAAAATTCACCCAAGTCTTTAGCAGCAAAGAACATCCCCTAGTAATATTCCTGGATGATTTACAATGGACTGACTCTGCATCACTCAAGTTAATGCAGCTATTAATGACGGATACAGGTCATCTTTTCATTATTGGTGCATATCGTGATAACGAAGTTCATCCTGGACATCCATTAATGCTGACTTTGAGTGAAATTCAAAAGACACAAGCCACAATTAACACAATTACTTTAGCACCACTCAGTCAAGTAAAAGTAAATCAATTAGTTGCTAATACCCTTAAATGTCCAGAAGAATTGGCATGGAATCTTTCTGTATTAATTTCTCAAAAAACGCAAGGTAATCCATTTTTTGTCACCCAATTTCTCAAGGCATTACATCAAGATGGGCTGATTCAATTTGATTTTGAGTTAGGCTGTTGGCAATGTGATATTTCCCAAGTGATAATGCAATCGGTGACAGATGACGTTGTGGCTTTTATGAGCTTGCAATTGCAAAAATTACCGCCATCAACTCAAGAAGTATTGCAATTAGCTGCTTGTATTGGTAATTCTTTTGATTTAGCAACTTTAGCCATTGTTTCATCACAATCTGAAATTGAAACAGCAACTTGTTTATGGAAAGCATTACAAGAAGGTTTAATTTTACCAATTGGTGATGTTTATAAGTTTTATGTCGGGCAAAAAAAGTTAGTAAACATATCGACTAATCAACAAACTGTTACATACAAATTTATACACGATCGCGTCCAACAAGCGGCTTACTCATTAATCCCAGAAGCACAAAAACAGACAACCCATGTCAAAATCGGTCGTTTATTGTGGTCAAACACACCAGAAGCAGAAATAGAGGAACAGGTTTTTGCGATCGCTAATCAGTTAAATATTGGCATTGAACAATTCCATGAACCACAAGAACGCCATCAACTCTCCCGCTTAAATTTGATCGCCGGGAAAAAAGCCAAAGCCTCAACCGCCTATAAGGCTGCACTAGCTTACCTAAAAATCAGTATTGATTTACTCCCCGCCAACCCTTGGCAATCTGACTATGATTTCACCTTAAGCTTATACAACGAAGCTACCGAAGCCAGCAATCTCAGTGGCGAGTTGGACTTAATGGAAAACTTTGTCCAGGAAGTTTTACAACAAGCCAAAGCAGTCATTGATACAGCCAAAGTCTACGAAGTCAAAATTGAAGCCTACACAATCCAAAGTAAGTTCTTGGCGGCTATTGATACAGCCATGCAATTTTTGCAGCCGATTGGCATTGAGTTTCCCCCAGAACCGACAGACGAAGATTTTATGTTAGCTTTACAGGAAAATCAAGCTCTCCTCAGTGGTAAAACAGTAGCTGAGTTAGCTGATTTACCAGAAATGCAGCAGCCGGAATTACAAGCCGCCTTGCGTGTCTTAGTTAAAGTCACGACTCCTGCTTATCTGGCAAAACCGCAGCTTCATCGCTTAGTGATACTCAAGGAAGTTGCTCTGTCTGTAAAATACGGTAATACCTCTGCTTCTGCTGTAGCTTACTCAGGGTATGGACTCATGCTTTCTGGGCAGATACAAACTATCCCCACAGGTTATGAATTTGGTCAGTTAGCATTGCAAGTCCTATCCAAGTTTCGCGATCGAGAATACGAAGCCTTTATCCTTGTTGTCGTTTATCATTTGATTAGCCACTGGCAAGAACCTCTTACAGCCACCCTCAAGCCATTAATCAAAACCTATACCAGTGGTTTGGATACGGGGGATTTGGCTTTTGCTGGTTACGCTGCCTACGTTTATTGCTGTCAAGCTTATATCGCCGGTCAAGAATTAACTAAATTAGCGAATGAATTGGCAATTTACAGTGCAGCTTTAGTCAAAATTCACCAACAAAGCGCACTGAACTATACCAATCTTTATCACCAAGTGGTATTGAATTTAATCGAGCCAACAAATACACCTTGGGAATTAGTTGGTACAGCCTACGATGAAAAGTCAATGCTGCTATTCTATGAGCAAGCTAATGATGGCAATGGTTTATGGAATTTTTGGGTCAACAAACTGACGCTTTGCTATCTGTTTGAAGTCCTAGATTTGGCAGTGGAATGTGCGATTAAAGCTAAACCATACTCTGTTGCAGGATATGCAACGACTAACATTTCATTGCTCAATTGGTATGATTCTTTAGTGCAACTTGCTTTATATCCTACCGCTTCACCCACAGAACAACAGCAGACTTTACAGCAGGTAGCAAAAAATCAAGAGACACTGGAACAGTGGGCAAATTATGCACCCATGAATCAGTTGCATCGATTCTATTTAGTGGAAGCGGAAAAGCATCGAGTTTTAGGTGATAAAACCGCAGCTATAGAATTTTATGACCGAGCGATTTCTCAGGCCAAAGCTAACGGCTACATTCAAGAAGAAGCATTAGCCAACGAACTAACTGCCAAATTCTATCTCAACTGGGAAAAAGAGAAAGTTGCCGCAGGTTATATGCAGGAAGCATATTATTGTTATGCTCGATGGGGAGCAAAAACCAAAGTTGCTGACTTAGAAAACCGCTATCCCCAATTACTTGCGCCAATATTACAGCAAAGCCGTTCGCTTTTTTCCACTAACGAAACTATCTTCACCTTGGGGACTGTCACATCTACCAGTACTTCCAGTTCTAGCAGCAGTGTTTCAAATACCCTAGATTTAACAGCAATTTTCAAAGCGTCTCAATCTATCTCAGGGGAAATCGAACTAGAAAAACTGCTTTCATCCTTACTAAGAATCGTGATTGAAAATGCTGGGGCTGATAAATGTGTGTTAATGCTCCTACAAGACAATCATCTATTAATTCAAGGCGCAATTACCCAAGGGACACAACCCATTGTGTTGCAAAGTTTTGCTATTGCAGAAAGTCAAGATATTCCCCATAAGCTGATTAACAAAGTCAAAAACAATCAACAAACTCTAGTGCTACTGGATGCAAGCGCAGATATCACTTTCGCCAACGATCCCTATATTATCCGTCAACAGCCTCAAAGTATTTTGTGCAGTCCGATTTTGCATCAAGGTAAATTGCTGGGGATTTTATATCTAGAAAATAACTTAGCAAAGGGGGCGTTTACCAGCGATCGCATCGAACTACTCAACCTCATTTGCGCTCAAGCAGCTATTTCTCTTGAAAATGCCCAACTTTATAAACGTTCTCAGGAATCAGCCCAACAATTAAAGCGATCGCTCCATGAATTGAAAACTGCTCAATCCCGCTTCCATAATCTCGTGGATAACGTTCCTGGGGTGGTTTATCAATTGCTGATGCTTCCCGATGGTTCGGTGTCAATGTCATACATTAGTAACGACTGTTATGAACTTTATGAAATCACCGCTTCTGAAGCGATCGCCAATGTGCAGATCCTCATAGATATGGGACATCCAGAAGATGTTGAATCTTATCATCAGTCGGTTGCAGATTCATTTATCACCCTAAATCCCTGGTTATGGGAGGGGCGAATTATTACACCCTCTGGAATTACTAAATGGATTCACGGTCAAGCGCGCATCGAAAAACTTGTTGATGGGACGTTAGTGTGGGATGGCTTGTTACTGGATATTAGCGAGCGTAAACAAGCTGAACTGGCTTTACAACAAGCCCAATTACAAATGGTGCAAAGTGAGAAAATGTCAGCCTTGGGTAACTTAGTCGCTGGTGTGGCTCATGAAATGAATAATCCTTTGGGCTTTATTGCAGCAACTCTCAAACAAGCTCAACCCACAATCGCTGATTTGAGTGAACACATCAAATTGTATCAACAAACTTTTCCAGACAAGAGTGATGAAATTCAAGACCATGAGTCAGAAATTGACCTAGACTATACCATAGAAGACTTGCCGAAGATGATGAATGCAATGGTCATGGCTTGCGACAGATTAAAAAATATCAGCACTTCCCTACGCACATTCTCCCGTGCTGATAGAGATTACAAAGTGCCATTTAATCTTCATGAAGGCATTGATAGCACAATTTTAATTCTCAAACATCGTCTCAAAGGTAACGAACAACGTCCCGCGATTGAAGTAACAACTAAATACTGTGATTTACCCCAAGTTGAATGTTTTCCTGGGCAATTAAATCAAGTATTTATGAATATTTTAGCTAATGCCATTGATGCTTTAGATGAATCAAATCACGAACGGACTTTTGCAGAAATTCAAGCTCATCCTAACTCCATTACAATTACCACATCAATAGCAGATAAATACGTGAAAATCTCTATTGCTGATAATGGTAAAGGGATGAGCGAAGAAGTAAAACACAAAATATTTGACCATTTATTTACTACTAAAGCTGTCGGGAAAGGCACAGGTTTAGGATTAGCTATAGCCAAACAAATTGTCGAAGAAACTCACGCTGGAAAATTGAAATGTAACTCAGCTTTAGGAGAAGGTACTGAATTTATCATTGAGATTCCCTTGTAAATTGTAGCTCTACTTATCTATCTGGGAATACTAGATTGAGAAAATATTAGATGAGCGCAATATGGTTAGCACTCTTGTCAGTATTCCTGGATACCGCATTAATGAAGAACTCTACAACGGTTCGAGAACAATAGTTTATCGCGCAGTTAGAGAAAGCGATTCAGTAGCAGTAGTGACCAAACTGCTGAAAAATCCTTACCCCAGCTTTAGCGAAATGTTGTTATTTCGCAACCAGTACACCATCGGCAAAAATCTCACTTCACCTCTGATTATCCAAACCTATAGCCTCGAACCTCTGCAAAATGGCTATATGTTAGTTATGGAAGACTTTGGGGGAATTTCTCTTAAGGATTATTTTACGAAAAATCAGCGTGTCGCATCTTTAGAGGAGTTTTTAGTAATAGCGATCGCACTCTGTGACATCTTAGATTTACTTTACCACGAGCGAATTATTCATAAAGATATTAAACCTAGTAATATCTTAATTAATCCCGAAACTAAACAAGTTAAATTAATTGACTTTAGTATTGCTTCTCTCCTACCCAGAGAAACTCAAACCCTAGTTAACCCCAATGTTTTAGAAGGAACACTGGCTTATATCTCCCCCGAACAAACCGGGAGAATGAATCGGGGGATTGACTATCGCACAGATTTTTATTCCCTGGGTGTAACTTTCTACGAATTGCTGACAGGTGAGTTACCATTCTCATCTAATGATGCGATGGAATTGGTGCATTCTCATATTGCTAAAACCCCATCTTTAGCACATGAAATTCATCCAAATATCCCTTTGGCTATCTCAAAAATCTTCAGCAAGTTGATGGCGAAAAATGCTGAAGATAGATATCAGAGTGCGTTAGGCTTGAAATTTGATTTAGAAAAATGTTTAACTCAGTTAAGAGAAACTGGGGAAATTCCAAGTTTCGAGATTGGACAAAGGGATTTGTGCGATCGCTTCATCATTCCCGATAAATTATATGGCAGGGAAGGTGAAGTTCAAACCCTCCTAGAAGCATTTGAAAGAGTCAGCCAGGGTACAACAGAGATGATGCTAGTGGCTGGGTTTTCGGGAATTGGGAAAACCGCCGTTGTCAACGAAGTGCATAAACCAATTGTTAGACAACGCGGTTATTTCATCAAAGGCAAATATGACCAATTTCAACGCAATATTCCCTTTTCGGCATTTGTCCAAGCATTCCGTGATTTAATGGGGCAATTATTGACCGAAAGCGATGCCCAAATTCAACAATGGAGAAGTAAAATATTAGAGGCTATTGGGGAAAATGGACAAGTAATTATTGACGTTATACCTGAATTAGAAAACATTATTGGTCAACAACCACCAGCCGTAGAATTATCAGGAACAGCCGCCCAAAATAGATTTAATCTATTATTTCAAAAATTCACCCAAGTCTTTACAACTAAAGAACATCCCTTAGTAATATTCCTTGATGATTTGCAATGGGCTGATTCTGCATCACTCAAGTTAATGCAGCTATTAATGACCGATACTGGTCATCTTTTCATCATTGGTGCATATCGTGATAACGAAGTTTACCCAGCACATCCATTAATGCTGACATTGAGTGAAATTCAGAAAAAACAAGTAATAATTAACACGATTACCTTAGCTCCCTTAAGTAATGTACAAGTGAATAAGTTAGTGGCTGACACCCTCAAATGTCCAGAAGAATTAGCAGGGAATTTTTCTGTATTGATCCATCAAAAAACAGAAGGTAATCCATTTTTTGCTACCCAGTTTCTGAAATCATTATATCAAGATGGACTGATTAAATTTGATTTTGAGTTGGGCTGTTGGCAATGTGATATTTCTCAAGTCAAGGTGCAAACAGTTACAGATAACGTTGTGGCTTTTATGAGTTTGCAATTGCAAAAACTACCGCCATCAACACAAGAAATATTGCAGTTAGCAGCTTGTATTGGCAATTCTTTTGATTTAACAACTTTGGCTATTGTTTCATCACAATCTGAAATTGAAACAGCAGCTTGTTTATGGAAAGCATTACAAGAAGGATTAATCTTACCGATTGGTGATGTTTATAAGTTTTATGTCGGGCAAGAAACTCAAGCATCTACTTCAGAAAATAAACAAACTGTTAATTACAAATTTCTACATGACCGAGTGCAACAAGCCGCTTATTCTCTGATTCCTGATGACCAAAAACAAGCAACTCATCTACAAATTGGACGCTTACTTCAACAACGATTGTTAGAGAATGAGCAAGAAGAAAGAATCTTTGATATTGTTGGGCATTTAAATCAAGGGCTGGGATTGATCACTCAAGCAAACGATCGCCAAACCTTAGCCCAATTAAACTTTCAAGCTGGGGTAAAAGCGAAAACTGCTACTGCTTATACCGCCGCTACCGAGTATTTCCAAATTGCGATCGCCCTTTTAGAGTCCGATTGCTGGCAAACACAATATGAATTAGCCCTAAATTTGTATGTAGCAGCTGCCGAAGTCAGTTATTTAAATGGTGATTTTGAGAGCATGGAACAGCAGGCTGCACTAGTATTGCAGCAGGCAAAGACGATTTTTGACAAAGTGAAGATTTTTGAAATTCAAATCGCAGCCCAATCAGCTCGCAGCCAGATGTTAGAGGCGATCGCCATCGCCAGAGACGCACTAGCAGAATTTGGCATAGATTTACCCACACAAGCAGACGAAGCAAAGATTAGCCAAGCCTTACAAGACTTGCAAGCCCAACTTAACAGCAGAGAAATCGAGTCACTCATCGACTTACCCATCATGAGTGAACCCAAAGCGATCGCCGCAATGCAATTATTGAAAATTTTATTTGCCCCCATATTGGTTGGTAATCCGAGTTTACTACCCCTGTTGAGTGCAACAATGGTACGCTTATCGCTGCAATTTGGTAATAATCCCGCCTCAACCGTAGGATATGCCATTCATGGCATGATGTTATGTGCTTTTTTTAATGAGGTGGATACTGGCTACAAGTTTGGTTACTTAGCTATCTCGTTACATGAAAAATTCAATAATCAGGCAATGAAGTGCTTTGTAGCAGGCATTTTTGGAAGTTTTATCCAACATCGCCAACAATCTTTTTTAGCAACACTATTGACGATGAAAGAAGCTTATACAGGTTGTATGGAAACTGGCAATTTTCTCTACGCCGGCTACAACATGCAAGGTTATGCTTTTACGGCACTGTTCGCTAATGTAGACTTAGATACTTTGTCCGCCGAATTACCTCCTTACAGTCTTTTTTTGACCCAAGTGAAACAGGATGGGACTTGTATTTTAGTAAACCTAGTGCGTCAAGTAGTGGAGAATTTGCAAGAAACATTCAGTCAACCCGATAGCTTGATTGGCACTTTTTACAATGAAACATTAATGTGGCCGAAGCATCAGCAAGATAACGATCTCGTACCTATCGCTTATGGCTATGTCTACAAACTGATGCTTGCCTACTTGTTTAGCAATTATCAGAATGCCCTTGACTATATTCACCAAATCCAGCCCTATTTTATGGCAGCAGCCGGAGCAGTGCATATTCCCATTTTCCACTTCTATGCTGCCCTCACACATCTAGCACTCTTACCCAGTCAGTCGCCAAGCGAGTCAGCAGACATTCTGGTTCAGATGCAAAGCCATCAAACTATTCTGCATCAATGGGCGCAAACAGCAACCATGAATCACTTACACAAATGGTATTTAGTGGAGGCTGAACGTCATCGGGTTTTGGATGAAAAAATCGCTGCAACTGAATGTTATGACAAAGCAATTTCTGGGGCGAAAGCTAACAAATACATCCAAGAAGAAGCACTAGCTAACGAACTCGCCGCAAAATTCTATCTTGATTGGGGCAAACAGCGTATAGCCCAAGAATACATGATTGAAGCCTACTATTGTTATGCCCGATGGGGAGCAAAAGCCAAAGTTGCCGACTTAGAAAAACACTATCCCCAATTACTCGCCCCCATATTACAGCAAAGCCGTTCTGTGTTTTCCACTAACGAAACTATCTTCACCTTGGGAACTGTCACCTCCACCAGTGCTGCTACATCCAGCAGCAGCAGTGTTTCAAATACTCTAGATTTAAAAGCAATTCTCACAGCATCTCAAACTATCTCTGGTGAAATCGAACTAGAAAAACTGCTTTCATCGTTGCTTAGAATCGTCATTGAAAATGCTGGTGCTGATAAATGTGTGTTAATGCTGTTGCGAGACAACCGCCTGCTAATTAAAGGCTCAATTACCCAAGGAACAAACCCAGTGGTGTTGCAAAGAATTCCTGTTGAAGAAAGTCAGGATATTCCTCACAAGCTGATTTACAAAGTCAAGCACAGCCAACAAACTGTTGTCTTATTGGATGTAACCGCAGATATCACCTTTGCCAACGATCCCTATATTATCCGTCAGCAGCCTCAAAGTATTTTGTGCAGTCCAATTTTATATCAAGGTAAGTTGCTGGGGATTTTATATCTGGAAAATAATTTAGCCAAGAGAGCGTTTACCAGCGATCGCATCGAACTCCTCAACCTACTCTGCACACAAACCGCCATTTCTCTTGAAAATGCCCAACTTTATGAACGTTCTCAGGAATCAGCCCAACAATTAGAGCGATCGCTCCATGAGTTAAAAACTGCTCAATCCCGCTTCCATAATCTAGTAGATAACGTTCCTGGGGTGGTGTATCAATTTTTGATGGCGACCGATGGTTCGGTGTCAATGCCTTACATGAGTAGCGACTGTTACAATCTCTATGAAATCACTGCATCTGAAGCGATCGCCAATGTGCAGATTCTCATGGATATGACACATCCAGAGGATGTTGATGCTTATCGTCAGTCCATTGCAGATTCAGCTAAAACCTTAACTCCCTGGCGTTGGGAAGGGCGAATTGTTACCCCCTCTGGAATTACTAAGTGGATTCGCGGAGAATCGCGCATAGAAAAACTTGCCAATGGTACGTTAGTGTGGGATGGATTGGTGTTGGATATTAGCGAACGTAAACAAGCTGAACTGGCTTTACAACAAGCGAATTTACAAATTATCCAAAGTGAGAAAATGTCTGCATTAGGTAACTTAGTTGCTGGTGTCGCCCACGAAATGAATAATCCTTTAGGATTTATTGCTGCTAGTCTCAAACAAGCTAAACCCACCTTTGCCGATATTATCGAACACTTGAAAATCTATCAAGAAACCTTAAGCGAGAAAACTGAAGAAATCCTCGACCACGAGTCAGAAATTGATTTGGAATATACCATAGAAGACCTACCTAAAATGCTGGATTCTATGACAATGGCTTGCGATAGATTAAAAAATATCAGCACTTCCCTACGCACATTCTCCCGTGCTGATAGAGATTACAAAGTACTATTTAATATTCACGAAGGTATTGATAGTACAATCTTAATTCTCAAGCATCGTCTCAAAGGTAGCGACCAAAATCCAGCAATTGAGGTAATCACTAACTACGGTAATTTACCCCAAATAGAATGTTTCCCTGGGCAATTAAATCAGGTATTTATGAATATTTTAGCTAATGCGATTGATGCATTAGATGAATCGAATCACGGACGGAGTTTTGAGGACATTAAAGCTCATCATAACTCGATTACAATTACCACATCAATAGTAAATAAATCTGTGAAAATCTCTATTGCTGATAATGGTAAAGGGATGAGTGAAGAAGTAAAACACAAAATCTTTGACAATTTATTTACGACAAAAGCTGTAGGTAAAGGCACAGGTTTAGGGTTGGCGATCGCTAAACAAATTGTTGAGGAAACTCATGCTGGTAAGTTGTATTGCCAATCGATCCCCAGTGAAGGTACTGAATTTATCATTGAGATACCGTGTCAATTGTAGCTCTACTTATCTACCTGGGAATACTAGATTGAGAAAATACTCAGATGAGCGCAATATGGTTATACCAATTCAAATAATGTTTGCGACAGATAAATTCCATGTAGGGGCACGGCATCCACAATCTTTTGGTATATTCAAATATCTTACAGGTGCCGTGCCCCCACCTATCTGTCGCGTTCTTTTTTCAAAATGGTATTAGCACTCTTGTCAGTATTCCCGGATATCGCATTAATGAAGAACTCTACAATGGTTCGAGAACAATAGTTGATCGTGCAGTGCGAGAAAACGATTCTGTACCAGTAGTTATAAAAATGCTGATGTACAAGGATATTTTAGTGAGTCTCTACCTGCACAACACTTTGGCATTGGTCAACGAATTTTGGATTTTGGATTGACCCCGACCACAAGGGTGCAGGGCTTGATAGCGCAGCGTAAAGCCTTCTCTTTGAGAGGCTTCGCCAACGGCATAGCTTTGCTTAGAGCGAGTCATAGAGCGTCGGATTTTAAATTTTGGATTTTAGATTTGTTCCGCCTACGGATGAGCATGAACCAAAAAATCTAAAATCGGCAATCTAAAATCGGCAAAGTCAACTGGTTTGACTGATACCAAAGCTAACCGCAAACTAGCCGAAATGAAAGCTACTGCATTTATGCAACGCCGAATTTTTAAATTTGCATTGGTTTCATTCCCACCCAATCCAAGCAAAGCTGACGGAAATGATCGCCTCGGACTTCAAAATTGGGATATTGGTCAAAACTAGCGCAAGCTGGAGATAGCAGCACTACAGTAGCTTGGTACTTTTTAGCTAATTCTGCGGCTTGGGGAATTGCCTTGTCCATCGTTTCCACAATTTCATAATTAGCATACCCCACCGCTTGCAGACGTTGGGCAAATGCTGGGGCGGCGTTCCCAATTAATAAAACGGCGGCGGCTTGGGCTTGAATCTTGGCTAACCAGCCTGTGTCATCACCGGCTTTGGCTTCACCACCGGCAATCAAAATTGCTGGGCTGTTCACCGATGCTAAACCAACTTCCGCCGCATCATAGTTGGTGGCTTTGCTGTCGTTGATAAAATCTATGCCTTCCCAAGTGCAGATATGTTCTAAACGATGGGCTACACCAGGGAATTCGCGAATGGCGCGGGAAATAGCATCACGATCAATTTTTGCTAATCTTGCGGCTGCAACTGCCATCAGGAGGTTTTGCTGGTTGTGTTCTCCTACCATCCGCAAAGCAGAGGCTTCTACAATTGGTTCTGGTGTGGAGGTGGCAGATAATTGTTCTATTACCCAGCCATCTTCAATATAAAAGCCTTTGTCACCTATAAGGAAATCTTTACCTTTGACACTTGTCCAATAGGCATCAGGCCAATCACTTAGACCTACTTTACTCAGATAGGCATCATCGCCATTGAATACTTGCAATTGCGATTTATGTAATAGCTGGGCTTTAATTTTGTAGTAATTATCTAAGGTTTTATGGCGACTGAGATGATCGGGTGTGAATGTCGTCCAAACACCAATTCTCGGCGCAAGAGTTACAGAAGATTCTATTTGATAACTACTGATTTCTCCTATTACCCAATCTGGCTGTTTTGCTGCTAAAGCAACTTCGCAAGCAGCATAGCCAATGTTACCGCAGGCAGGGGCATCTAAACCCGCAGCTTGAAAAATTGCTGCAATTAACGCAGTGGTTGTAGTTTTACCATTTGTGCCGGTAATTCCTACCCAAGGTGGAGTTTGTAAATATCGCCAAGCTAACTCCATTTCCCCGATAGTTTCAATACCTAATTCTCTGGCTTTAACTAATACCGGAATATCCCAAGGTACACCAGGACTGACAACTATTAATTGCGGTAAATCAGCCTCATTGAATTCTAGGGAGTACCCCAGTTTTACAGTTATGTTTTCTGTAGCAAGTTCTTGTTGTTGTTTGAGGAGGGTTTCGGAGGTGTTACTATCACTTAGCACCACCTCCCAGCCTTCCCTTCGCAACAATCTTGCCGCAGCAATACCGGATTTTCCTAATCCAATGACAGCAGATCTAGGCATAGATTGTGTGTAGCAGAGTCTCCCTGGTTAAGCACTACTGATCGTAGCGTTTATTGGCAAAAATTACACCTACTTTTTGTTTATTTAAGCTACAAATTTTTGACAATTGCACCAAAGTCCGCTAAAACACGGGCATGATTGCGAAGTAGTCCTAACAAATTTAACCGATTGCGTTTGATTTCTGGATCAGAATCCATTACTAACACGCTATCAGCACCATCGAAAAAGGTACTAACAGTAGGTGCGATTTTACTTAATGCTGTTATTAACAGCTCGTAATTGCGCGATCGCTGGGCGGCTTGGGTCTGGGGTACTAATTCGACTATGGCGTTGTAGAATGCTGCTTCTGAGGACTTTTGGAAGAGTTCTTGGCGAACTAGGTTAGTTGGTTCTAACTGTTCGTTATCTAAATCGCCTTGGGCAGCTAACCTTGTGGAACGGTTTACAGTTTCATAGATGGTATCTAAAGTACCATCGCGGCGAATTTGCTGCAAGTATAAAGCGCGATCGCGGACATCTAATAAATCCTTGAGTGCCCGTTCGGTATATTCGGGGTCATTCTCTCCTAAAACGGCATTTACTAGGTCATAATCAATTTGTTTTTCTTCTTGCAATAGGGTACGGATACGTTGCAAGAAAAATTCGCGCAATGAGGTAACTAATTGTGCTTGGTCTTTGTTATATGTGGCGACAAAATCGCTGGTAATTTGTGCTAATAATTCAGCTAAATTGATTGGTAAATTTGCTGACCAGGTAATGTTAACTACAGCATTTGCTGCGCGACGTAAAGCGAAGGGATCGGAGGAACCACTGGGGATTAAACCGAGTCCAAAAATACTGACTAAGGTATCTAATCTATCTGCTAAACCGACAACTTGACCTGTGAGAGTTTCCGGTAAAATATCATCGGCTCCCCTAGGTAAATAATGCTCAAAAATTGCTCTAGCAACTTCGGAATTTTCGCCACTGGCTAAAGCGTACTTCTCTCCCATTACCCCTTGTAATTCCGGGAATTCATAAACCATTTGAGTTACAAGGTCGGCTTTACAAAGCAATGCAGCTTTGTGAACATTTTGGCATTGAGTTTCGGTTAATTGCAGTTGGTTAGCAATCTGTCCCGCAATTTTGACAATTCTATCTACCTTCAGCCGTAGAGAACCTAAATCTTCTTGGAATGTGACTGTTTCTAACTGTGGTAAAAAGCTTTCTAAAGGTTTAGCTAAATCAGTTTTGTAGAAAAATTGTCCATCAGCTAATCTAGCTCTAATTACCCTTTCATTACCCACAGCAATAATATCAGCTTTGCTAGGATCGCCGTTAGAAATGGTGATGAAATTGGGCAATAAGTCTTTGCTATTTTCAGTTTTAAATACGGGGAAATAACGCTGGTGACTTACCATCACAGTGGTAATTACCTCCGTTGGTAAGTTTAAAAATTCGTCTTCAAATTTACCCACCACCGTAGAAGGATACTCAACCAAGTTTGTCACTTCTGCTAATAAATCTGGGTAAATTTCCGTAGCACCGCTTAACTTTTGGACTGATGCCTTCACTTGTTCTTGGATAGTTGTGGTGCGTTCCTCAGCATCCACGACGACAAAAGCCGATCGCAGAGTGCTAACATAATCATTAGCTTGGGAAATTGTGACCGTTTCCGGATGTAAGACACGATGACCACGAGAAATGCGATCGCTTTTCACCACCTTAGAAGCATTGACCAACTCAATCGGCAATACCTCTGCATCTAACAAAGCCACCAGCCAGCGAATAGGACGGGAAAAACGCACATCCCCATCACCCCAGCGCATCAACCGCTTACCTTCTAAAGCATAAATCCACTGGGGCACCAGTTCTGTTAATAAATCTGCTACGGGACGACCAGCAATGCTTTTGTTGACAAACACAAAATCGCCCTTATCGGTAGGTCGAACTTGCAGCGCTTCGATTTCCACACCTTGCTTTTTCGCAAATCCCAAGGCGGCGGGTGTGGGTTTACCATCTTTAAAAGCTGCTTGTGCGGGAGGGCCTTTAATTTCTTCTTCTCGGTCTGGTTGCCGAGATGGTAGACCTTTGATCAGTACCGCTAACCGCCGTGGAGTCCCGTAAACCTCCACTGCATCACTAGTGAGGCTATGAGTAGAAAGACTTTGAGGAATTAGCGATCGCCATTGTACTATGGCATCTCCCAGAAAGCTTGCAGGTAGTTCTTCTGTTCCAACTTCCAATAAAAATTCCGGCATAAGGCAATTTGTGTAAAACAGTCAGTTTCAACAGTTTACCTCGCCTGTTATGCTGACTGCTCCCTTGGGGGCTTGCAACTCGAAAAATCCCACTTTTGTTTAGGCAGAGGGGCAGGGAGCAGGGAGCAGGGGGAGAAAGGAAATATAATCTGAGTAGATTTATGTGTAGGGTGTGTTGTCGCGAAGCGCAACGCACCTTTGTATATTACAAATCAAATATGAATCCTATATGGGAACCGCTATTAGATAATTTGTTTTTGGAAGTTCCCGACTTTTCCGATTTTTACCTATAGCCTGATGAAGTTAATTATATAGAAAACGTGCAGTAGGGAACTACTTTTATTTTCTCGTTTCTCTACCTCCAGGGAAACGAGAAATTTTCTGATCTAAACCGGAATTTCACTCATCAGTTGTGAAGTTGATCCTGCATCACTCAAAAGTAAAGTCCTATATATATAGAAAAAAACTGCTCTACCAAATACCTATGCAAATGCAATCTTCTATTTTAAAAGCACTCACAGCAACTACCCTGACATTATCTACTATTGTTAACGTTATTAATTTAACTCCAGCGATTGCCGAACCTAATCCCAAAACTCAACAACTTAATCAAGTAGTTCTGACTTTATCTGGACATCAAGAACCAGTTCGCACCCTAGCACTCAGCAAAGATGAACAGATTTTAGCTAGTAGCGGTGATGATAAAGTAATCAAAGTATGGAATCCCAAGACTGGCGTTTTAATCAGCACTTTAACTGGACATTCTGAGCGAGTAATATCTCTGGCGATGAGTCCAGATGCACAAACATTAGCTAGCGCCAGTGCTGACAAAACAATTAAGCTATGGAACCCAAAAACTGGCAAGTTAATCCGCACCTTAACTGGACATACAAATCAAGTTATTAATATTGATATTAGCCCAAACGGACAAACTTTAGTATCTACTAGTTACGATAAAACTATTAAGCTCTGGAACCTAAAAACTGGGCAATTAATTCGGAGCTTAAAACCTGGCAAAATCTCGACTGCTATTCTCATTACTCCTGATAGTAAAACCCGAATTAGTGGAATGGAAGATGGCAGAATTCAGTTATGGAATATCAGCAATGGTAGACTGCTGCGAACTTTGATTCCGCCTCGTCCAGTAAATCCCATGTATGACCAAGCGAGAGCATCCGCAGTTATTTCTCTGGCTCTCAGTCCAGATGGGCAAACTCTGATTAATGGCGGTTACGATGACAGCCATCAATCACTGCAAGAAACTGATGGTAAAAATATTAAAATCTGGAACTTGAAAACCGGGAAATTAATGCATAATTTCTCCATAGGAATTGGCCCTATTAATGCTGTAGCGATTAGTCCTGATGGCAAAACTTTTGCTATCGGCAGTTTATCCCGAGAAATTCAATTATGGGATTTGAAAACTGTAAAAGTAGTCAATAAATTGAGTGGTCATGGTGGCGGCATTTATGCTTTAGCTTGGAGCAAAGATGGTAAAAATCTCATTAGTGGTAGCGGCGATAAGTCAATCAAGATTTGGCGTGTTTAGCCTGTCCATCGCCAGCCAAGCAGTCTACTGCTAGTTAACGTTAAGCAATGCTTCTTTCCCTTGCGCTCATAGAGTAGGCTGATAAAATACTAAAAGCCGATAGACTTATAGTTAATTATTGGCGCTACAAAAGAAAAATATATTTGATGCAGATAATTGTTTATGTCGGAAAAATATCGCTTTGAAACCTTGCAAGTCCATGCTGGACAAGAACCAGCCGCCGGAACTAATGCCCGTGCTGTACCAATTTATCAAACCACATCTTATGTTTTTGATGATGCAGAGCATGGGGCGCGGTTGTTTGCATTACAAGAGTTTGGCAACATTTACACTCGGATTATGAATCCGACAACGGATGTCTTTGAAAAGCGAATAGCTGCTTTAGAGGGGGGTGTAGCTGCATTAGCCACCTCTAGCGGTCAAGCTGCACAATTTTTGGCTTTAAGTACCATCGCTCAAGCTGGAGATAATATTGTTTCTACCAGTTTTTTATATGGCGGCACCTATAACCAATTTAAAGTTTCTCTGCCACGTTTAGGAATCAACGTCAAATTTGTAGAAGGCGACGACGCAGAAAGTTTCCGTCAAGCGATCGACGATCGCACCAAAGCATTGTATGTTGAAACCATTGGTAATCCCCAATTTAATATTCCCGACTTTGCTGCTTTAGCCCATATTGCTCACGAGAATGGTATTCCCTTAATTGTCGATAATACCTTTGGTGCAGGTGGGTATTTGGCTCGACCAATTGAACATGGCGCAGATATTGTTGTGGAATCTGCAACTAAGTGGATTGGTGGTCACGGCACCTCGATTGGCGGCGTAATTGTCGATTCTGGTAAATTTGACTGGGGTAATGGTAAATTCCCCATCTTTACTGAACCATCCCCCGGTTATCACGGGCTGAATTTCCAAGAAGTGTTTGGCGTTGGTAGTCCTTTTGGCAATATTGCTTTCATCATCCGCGCCAGAGTAGAAGGGTTAAGAGATTTTGGCCCTTCATTGAGTCCATTTAACGCCTTTCTGTTATTACAAGGGTTAGAAACTCTATCTCTGCGTGTAGATCGCCATGTCAGCAATGCTCTAGAATTAGCCCAGTGGTTAGAACAGCAACCACAAGTAGCTTGGGTTAATTATCCCGGACTTCCCCATCATCCTTATCATCAGCGAGCCAAAAAATATCTTAGACATGGATTTGGTGGAGTCTTAAATTTTGGAATCAAAGGCGGATTAGAAGCAGGTAAAACCTTCATTAATAATGTGAAATTAGCAAGCCATCTAGCAAATGTTGGCGATGCAAAAACCCTCGTCATTCATCCAGCTTCTACAACCCATCAACAGTTAAGTGATACAGAACAAGTTTCCGCCGGCGTAACACCCGATTTAGTCCGCGTCTCAGTTGGTATTGAACATATCGACGATATCAAAGAAGACTTCGAGCAAGCATTTGAGAAGATTAGTCATTAGTCAGAGACGCGATGAATCGCGTCTGTACAATTGTCATTTGTCCATAGTTAGTGATTTTCTCATATTCTTCCCAATGCCCCATGACGGCAGTTGCTTCAAGCCGGGAAACCCGTCCAACGCACTGCCTCCCCCATGCCCCATGCCCTAATATAAATGAAATACCAGCACTTCATTTCACCGCAAACTCAGTATTACCATCTCTCCCAGCCGTTTGAATTAGAGGGAGGCGAAGTTTTAACTGGCGTTCAAGTCGCTTATCGCACTTGGGGAAAGTTAAACTCACAAGGCGATAATGGAGTGCTGATTTGTCATGCTTTAACTGGTTCAGCCGATGCGGATGACTGGTGGAAAGATTTATTAGGTTCCAAAAAAGCACTGGATAGCGATCGCGATTTTATCTTGTGCAGCAACATTTTAGGTAGTTGTTACGGCACTACGGGCGCAACTAGCATCAATCCCCAAACCGGAATTCCTTACGGCGCATCATTTCCCGTCATCACAATTCGGGATATGGTGCGTTTACAAGCTGAACTGATTAAATATCTGGGAATTAAATGTCTACAACTAGTAATTGGGGGTTCCCTCGGTGGAATGCAAGTACTAGAGTGGGCTTTATTATATCCAGAAATCGTGAGAGCGATCGCACCCCTTGCCACTTCCGGTAGACATTCAGCTTGGTGTATCGGATTGAGTGAAGCCCAAAGACAAGCTATCTATGCAGATCCTCACTGGAAAGGCGGTAACTACACAGAAGAACAACCACCAAAGCAAGGATTAGCCGTAGCGCGGATGATGGCGATGAGTACTTACCGTTATTGGCACAGCTTTACAGAACGCTTTGGACGACAGTATGATGCATCTGCCGATCAATTTGCGATCGCTAGCTACTTACAACATCATGGTCAAAAGCTAGTAGATAGGTTTGATGCTAATACCTACATTACTCTTACCAAAGCAATGGATCATCATGATATTGCTCAAGGTAAAGACTATGAATCTGTTTTGCAAAGTATTCAACAACCTACTTTAGTTGTGGGTATTGATTCTGACATTCTTTATCCCCCAATCGAACAACAAGAATTAGCAGATTTTATCCCCAATTCTCAAATAGCTTGGCTAAATTCTATTTACGGTCACGATGCATTTTTAATTGATACAGATGCACTAAACAAACTAATAATTCGCTTCCGCCAAGCTTTAAATTTAGAATTCAAAATTTGTAATTCGTAACTATCTTAAATAGGGTTAAATTTTATCTATAATTTATCTCCTATATTGTTTAAAAAAATGCAGATAAGCTAAACTACATCTAGGTTGCATAATCTGAAATTGTATATTTATTGTGGGGTGGGCATCTTGCCCGCCCAATATATGCAAGTTAAATATGGAATAGCTTATTACAGGTAAATTAGGTAAAAAATAATCATTCTTGTAATACGGGTATCTTGCTCGTAGATTTTTTAGTCTTCTACTAATTCAAATAATGTCGGCGACAGATAAGTTCTTTGTAGGGGCACAGCACCATTAAGATAATTTGATATCCCAAAATATTTTGGACACTGAGACCATACCCATCTTTTTTCAAAATTGCTTTATCTTTAATATACTGTAATTTGGTAGATTTACAGTATATTAAATTATGAAGCTCAAATAATACCCATAGTTATTGACTCTAATGGCTCCTAGTAAAACGCTGCATCTACCAAACGAACTCTATCAATATCTGTTGTCTATCTCTTTGCGAGAACCGGAATTACTCTTCAAACTGCGGGAAGAGACGACACGTCATCCCAGAGCAAATATGCAAGTAGCGCCAGAACAAGGACAGTTTCTCGGTTTTTTAGTCAAACTGATTGGAGCTAAGAAGACTTTAGAGTTAGGCGTTTTTACAGGTTATAGTTCTCTCAGCGTGGCTTTAGCCTTACCACCAGAGGGTAAAATCATCGCTTGTGATGTTAGTGAAGAATTTACCAGCATCGCACGTCGTTATTGGCAAGCAGCAGGAGTAGCAGAAAAAATTGACTTGAAATTGGCTCCAGCTATCGAGACTTTAGATAAATTATTGGCAGCAGATGAAGCAGAAACCTTTGATTTTGCCTTTATTGATGCCGATAAGGAAAACTATTATGCATATTACGAAAGATTACTCAAGCTGATTCGTCCAGGTGGATTAATTGCCATTGATAATGTGCTGTGGTCTGGACGTGCAGCCAACGCAGATGTGCAAGACTCAGCTACCAATGCTATCCGAGAATTTAATAGCAAACTGCATCAAGACGATCGCATAGATTTAAGCTTGATTTCTATAGCAGATGGACTCACATTAGCAATCAAACGTTAACCAATCATGACAGGTAAATTAGACGGCAAAGTTGCAATTGTTACCGGAGCCTCTTCTGGTATTGGTGAAGCCACCGCCCTAGCGCTAGCAGCAGAAGGTGCAGCAGTGGTTCTGGCTGCTCGCAGAGGCGATCGCTTAAATGCCTTGGCAGAAAAAATTGCTACTACTGGTGGCAAGGCTTTACCTATTATTACTGATGTGACAGACGAGGCTCAAGTACAGAATTTAGTTGACAAAACAAAAACTGAATTCGGTCGCATAGATATCCTCATCAATAATGCAGGTATTGCGGTTATTGGTGCGATCGATGGTGGCAATACCTCAGAATGGAAAGAGATGATTAATCTCAATCTCTTGGGGTTGTTGTATGTCACCCATGCTGTATTACCCATTTTGAAAGCTCAAGGTGCAGGACATATCGTCAATATTTCATCCGTTGCGGGACGCACTGCCAGGGTTGGCGTTGGTGTATACAATGCAACTAAGTGGGGTGTAAACGGTTTTTCAGAATCCTTGCGGCAAGAAGTTTGTAAGCAAAATATCCGTGTCACAGTTATTGAGCCTGGGTTAGTCAATACGGAGATAAGCGATCATATTACCGACCCGGTTTTTAAACAACAAAGCGAAGCGCGTCGTCGTTCTGTGACACCTTTGGAAAGTGAAGATATTGCAGCTGCGATCGCGTATGCAGTTACCCAGCCATCTCGTGTGAATGTGAATGAAATCCTCATTCGACCAACATTGCAAGAATGGTAAATACTTAGGAAATAGGATAACAAGGTTTCAAGATTTAATACAGCAGATGCGATGTTTATGAGGTACAGCAACTAATTGAAAAAAGTAATGAGTAAGAGGTTATTTATAAAGTAAAAATAAAATTATCGTAGGATGTGTTAGGCGCTGGTTTCCAATATGATTTGTCACGAAAGAACTATCCTAGCGCCTAACGCATCATCCACGCGGCGGTGCGTTACTTAAGATTTATTTTATAAATGGTCTCTAATAAGTAAATTTCCTACTCATTACTCATTACTCATTACTCATGATGTACCTCACTTACTTCAAAAGTGCTGTAACTAATTAAATCTTGAAACCCTTATGGTATAAGAGGCGTTTCTAATTCATCTTAGAAGTAATTTATATTTTTTAATTACTTTATACCAATTCTTTATGAGGCTGCATAGAATTCGATCCCCCCTAACCCCCCTTGAAAAAAGGGGGGAACTAGAATCAAATTCCCCCTTTTTAAGGGGGATTTAGGGGGATCTAGATATATGCAACTTCATATTAAATTGGTATTAGGTGCAAAATTATTATAAAAAATTAAGTTGATAATTATAAATTACCTATTGTATTTTTACTTTTTTCAAAAAATATTAACTAATAAAAATCTTTAATTTACCAGTTGCATTTTTTTGCAAACTGTGGAAAAATTTCCTATATAGCAAAATACGGTAAATCAATCGACTTTTAGTAGTTTGCTAATTACAAATTTCCATCTGCTATCAATATTGCAGGGATACGCACAGATTTTATAGCTATTTAAGCTACTAAAACTGAGGGCAAATCAACAAACTTTTCAAGAAGCTTAGAGTTCGTGTCAAAAGTTATGAAAATACCATTTCTTCCACAACGTCGCACTGTATTAAAGCGGATGGTGCAATATACATTAGCAGGAGTTTTTGCACTATCAGCACCTTTAACAGGTAGTCTCCTTCAAAGTAGTGAAGCACAAACAAAAACTACAGGGTTTAAGTCAAAAGTCATCAATTTGGCTTATCAAACTTCGGGGGATATAGTAAAAGCTAGAAAATCTGTAGAGCCACGTTTTAAAGCATTGGGTGTAACAGTAAATTGGGTAGGGCCATTTCCTGCAGGGCCACAACTGATAGAAGCAATGAATGCAGGTAGGGTTGATATCGGTACTGTAGGAGAAACACCCCCAATATTTGCCCAAGCCGCAGGTATTACAGAGGTTGTTTATATTGCCGGACGTAGGCCTAGTAAAGGGCTAAATCAAGGTATTGTGGTGAGAGCCAATTCTCCAATTAAAAAGCTTGCAGATATCAAAGGTAAGAAAGTTGCTTTTCAAAGAGGGTCGAACGCTCATTATTTATTAGCAAAAGCTTTGAAAGAAGTAGGTTTAAAAATTAGTGATGTACAAGTTGTTGGTTTAACTCCATCAGAAGCCCGCGATGCTTTTATTCAAAATAAAGTGGAAGTGTGGGTAGCTGGCGATCCTTTTTTAGCTCTTGTGGAAAAAAGCATTCCTATTCGTAATTTGAGAAATGCAGGTGGTATTAACACCTTAGGAGGATTTTATATTGCCAGACGAAAATTTGTCTCGGAAAATCAAGAATTAGTACGAGTATTTTTAGATGAGGCAGACAAAGTTGGAGAATGGGCTGATAAAAATCCATCTGAAGCAGCCAAAGCACTTGCGGGTGAAGTAAAACTTGACCCATCAGTTTTAGAAGTAGTGTCACGCCGAACTGTTCGACGGTTAAGATCATTGACACCTTCTATTATTGCCGAACAACAACAGGTTGCTGATTTCTATTTCCAAGAAAAAATCATTCCCCGCAAAGTTAATATTCGGGATGCTGTACCTCCCTCGGACACATTACGAGCTATAATTCCTCAGAGGTTAGCTAGAAACTAAAGTAATTCGTATGACATTTGTTGGTTGTTGACTATTAACTGTAAACATTCAACAGTAAAACAAAAGCCGAAGCTCAAATATGCAGTTAGGGGCAATTTATGATTGCCCCGATAATTTGTATTTCTGTGGAAGTTCTAATTTATCTGAATGCAATTGTGTCTCACTATAAGCCATACAAAACTTTTCAATAAACTTCGTACAGTTAGACAACCAAAATAGGAAACTCTTATCTATCTTGAAATTATTTATATTGTAGTCAGCCTTTGTCATCAATCCCTGATAAATCAGTTAATCAGAAGTGATTCCTAATTCAAATTTGGATTTTTTTAACTGTTCCCACATTGTTTCAATCTTCTGATAAGCTTCCTCTGGTGAAAGTTTACCGTTTGTCTCCAACGAGGAAATATAACCAACTTTTTGAGAAAATTCTTGCAGATTTGCGTTAAATACTAAGTTCTGCGGTTTTACTTGACCATGATAGCGACTGCGAGGATAGAGAAAGCCATCTTTGATTATGCCGTTTGATTCCGCCATAATGTGCACCTGCTGGTAATCTAGAAGGCAAAATATTAGCAAGTCCTCAATTTCTTGGCAATTGATACTTTTACTAGATTAATAGGTACCGTTTAGTATTGAGGAATAAGTGTATTTCCTCAAAATCAAAGATGAATTTTTCCAATCGCTACGGATAGTACTGAAGTTGCTAGGAATCTGAGTCTATTTCCTACGTCCACCAAAGTGCAAAATTGCAGCCAAACTTAATAGGAAAAGCCCCAATGCACAAACCCCATTCCACTTTCCAATTACCCAACTATAACTACCTAGTAAAGAACCAAGTGCCCCACCACTGTAGTTAATCACCATATAAACAGTGTTCAATCGGCTCTCAGCATTGGGAACAAGATTATAAACGCGGATTTGATTGGAAAGGTAAGCGCTATGCATACCCAACTCTAAGATAATTACACCCAAAATCAGACCCATTAAATGAGTCCCTGTTAACCAGAGAATTGTAAAACCAGATAAAGCAAAACAAAGAGCGATACCTACAACGCGCCTCGCGCCCCATTTATCTACTAACCTACCTACCAGAGAACTTGTACCTGCTCCCACTAAACCGACTAAGCCAAATAATCCTGCAACTTGACTGTCATAGTTATAGACAGGCGATTCTAGCAGGAAAACTAGTGTTACCCAAAAGACATTAAAAGCGCAAAATATTAAAGCGATATTGAATGCAGCTTCCCGAAGTACAGGCTGTTGATAGGTAAGATGGGCAAGACTCTGCATTAGTTCTGGATAAGACATTTGTGATGAGGAGCGATTTTCAGGTAATTGCTGACGAATCGCTAAAGCCAGAACAATCATTACACCTGCAGAAATCCAATAAATTCCAGGCCAGCCCATTAGCTTACCCACAAAACCACTTACAGAACGAGCTAGCAAAACACTAATAATTAGCCCACTCATTAAAGTACCAATTACCTTTCCGCGTTGGTTGGGCGGCGTGATTTGGGCAACGAAGGGAAGAATTAAATGGGCAACAATGCTGCTAAACCCAAGAAAAAAACTAGCTACACCCAGCCAAATAATGTTGGGAGAAATGGCTACTGCAACTAAGGTACAACTTAGTAAGCCGAACATTTTAATAATCAGCTGTTTTCGTTCTAAGCGATCGCCTAGCGGTACTAAAAACAATAAGCCTGTTGCATAGCCTACTTGGGTAAGCGTCGGGATAAATCCTACCTGCTGTACAGAGATATGAAAGCTTCTGCTCATATCTGCTAACAGAGGTTGATTGTAATACACATTTGCTATTGCTAATCCGCAAGCGATCGCTAAGGTGAAAACAGTCGTTCGATTTGCTAGCAGATTGCTAAATGCAGTTGTATCGTTGAGCTGAGACTGCTCTTGAAAATCCATAAATATGTAGTTAATAAGTTGGGTTATTGCTTAATTTGCGGACTTATAGCAGAGTTTTTTCCCAACCAAATGACAAATCAGCATGATGCATCATTTCCCTCTACAAATTTTAGCCATCACTGATAAATATAGGCATATTTAAAAACCAGTAAAATAATTTTTATCATAGGCTAGATAATTGCTTACTAGAAGCCAGATATAGCTTTTTTTGTAGATTAAAAATAGCAATAAAGTGTACATATATTTGTACACACCAATATAATACTGTAAGTTTATCGAGATTTTGTATTTTTAAAATATCTATATAGAATAGTTACATAAAATCTCTCAAAGGGCAAGGTTTTTATAGCAAAGCTTCAGTAGGTTTAAAAACTTTGTAATTGAGTTGATTGCCAAATCATTTTATGTCATTATCTACAGGTATAGGTATTAAATACCCTTAGTAAATAGCCTGATATTTATTCGTACAAGTATTTAATATCTGGTACAGATATCTGTGAGGTAAGACATTAGAGATGAATCAAAACGCCAGCTTCACAGTAGTGGAATCATTAAGTCGCTCAAAATACGGAGATCCGAGCCTGGGTGATGATCGCTTGGTTGTTACTAAAGACTTTGTAGCTGTCTTAGATGGCGCTACAGATGCATCAGGTGCTAGTTATGATGGGCTTTCTCCTGGTCGTTTTGTAGCAGAAATAGGCGCTCAAGCTTTAGAAAATCTTGCGGCTGAGGCTAGCGCTATAGAAGCGATTGAGCAGTTAACTCAAGCAGTAAAAGAAGCATTAGCAAGAGTTCAATCAGAGACAGTACCAATTTTTGCGCCCTGTTTTGCAATCATACTCTTCTCTAATGCACGTCGAGAACTTTGGCGAGTTGGAGATTGCCAATATTTATTAGATGGAAAAGGTAACAATCCCTTCAGCAAAGTCGATGAAGTGACAACTAAGTTACGTTCTTTGATTGTGCATTCCTATCTAGCTCAGGGTAAAACAATTGACGAACTATTACAAAACGATCCCAGCCAAAATTTTTTGGTTTCTATATATAGACTGCAAGCATCGTTATGTAATTCTCCTACAGAACCATTTGGTTATGGTGTAATGAATGGTGACAAAGTCCCTGAGAAATATATTGAAGTGATTCAAATTCCCGAACAAATTAAGTCGGTAGTGCTTGCTAGTGATGGTTATCCAGATTTAAGAACAACTCTCACAGAAAGCGAGGCCATTCTCTCAGAAATGATTGCCAAAGACCCTTTATTTTATGACATTTATTTAGGTCACAGAGGACTCGCCCCAGGTAGAGAGTCATTTGACGATCGCACTTATGTTCGCTTGGAATTAGGGAATGGGGCATAGGGCATGGGAAAGATTATTGGTGGCAAAAACTGCTGTGAATGGCTGAATTATGAATATTTTCGCCAAATGGCGGCTATTAGGGAACCTGTAAGATTGTGACAAACGCTAAATATGGCTCCTGGTATTGCGGCTACTGGATCAAAATGTGCGATCGCTAATGCCACAGCCAAACCAGAATTTTGCATTCCTACTTCTATGGAAATTGTACGGCAAATAGGTTTAGGTTGACCTGTAATAGCTGCACCCATGTAACCTAAAATTAAACCGAAAACATTATGGAAAATTACTGCAATGATTACTATAGGCATAATCAACAATCGCTCGTGATTTAAGCCTACAACTGTAGCGATAATCCAAACAATTGCGAACATGGAAACTAGGGGTAATATACCTTCCATTACCAATTTGCTAGGAGTCCAAAAGTATCGAATTACAATTCCTATTAATACAGGTAACAGGACAAATTGGACTGTAGTCATTATTAATGATAACGGTTGAATTTCAACCCAATTTGCACTCAGCAACCAAATCCAAGCAGGTGTCATAATTGGGCTGATTAGTGTAGAAGCAGTGGTTAAAGCTACAGATAGAGACACATCACCACGCGCCAAAAAAGTAATAACTTCCGAAGCTGTTCCACCCGGACTAGCACCAACAAGAATTACACCCAATGCCAACATTGGTGGTAATTTCAAAACTGTAGCCGCGAACCACCCTAGGAGTGGCATGATAGTAAACTGTAGAAACACTCCTACAATTAATGCTTTACCAGCATGGCGTAAACTTTTGAGTTGCTCAAGAGTGATTGTTAAACCCATTCCTAACATCACCACTCCCAGCGCTATGGAAATATTACCACTTCCACTGGCAGTAATTTTGGGGAATAAATAACCACTGATTGCACCAATTAATACCCAAACAAAAAATAAATCTTGGCTGACTTTGATGAGACGATTAACTTGGTAAGACATTTACTGTATCTGGGTTTTTAACAACTTTTAGGGGCTGGGGAATTATCTGCAAAATGGCAATGGTATCATACTTGTGATTTCTACAGTCTGCTGAAGTTGTCAACTGTATGTGTAACTCCAAGTAGTTCACTATTGTTTTTCTATGCCATATTGTCACTTTACAACTAAATTTGCCCAAAATTCGCCCTTATTTAACTGTTAGCACTGATTTTATAAAATTATTGGCTTAACTTGAGCCGTAATTAAGCAGTGGATAATTTACGGTAAGCTAAATAGTAACTGAAATGACAAATTTAGGTAGGGTGGGTGATGAGCGATCGCACAGCTAGCGTGAATAATATCACTCAAGAATTACAGCACGTTACCGCCGACTTACACCCAGTTAATCCTCTAGCTGGATTGCTACGTTTTAGTATATTGGGTTTGATATTTATCGGCTTAGTCATATTAGCTTGGTCATTGCCAAACAATATTTTATTTGTAGTAGTAACAATTTTAGCGGGAGTTGTTTATGGCTTTTGGCTAATTTGTACCCATGATATGGCACATCAAACTTTAACTGGTTGGCAGTGGTTTGTCATTGGGTAATTGGTAATTGGTAATTGGTAATTGGAGTTGGGTGTTTGGTGTTTGGTGTTGGTAATTTCCCCAGTCCCCAATCCCCAGTCCCTAGTCCCCAATCCCAATCACTTACTACCAATAGCCTCATAGCTATTTTTATAACTAGTCAGCTTGTCTTGCACTTCTTTGGAGACTGAAGTCCCTTCTGGAATGCTTTGTAATAAGTTAATTGCTTCCTTTAATTTATCTTTTGCTTGTTGTAAAATCACCGATTCTGGTGGTGCGTTTTTGGCGATAAACTCGGCTTCTACTGCTAATTTTTGAGCAGATTCTAAGTTAGTAGCAGCTTTCTTTTCATTCAAAACTTTTTGGCTAATAGCCGCATATTTAGTACGATAGCTAATTAGTTGTTTCTTCGCTTGAGGAGAGACAGGTGTTCCTTCTGGAATACTTTCTAATAATTGCACTGCTTGTTGCCATTTGCTTTCTGCTTGCTGCCAATCTTTGAGAGGTAATGGTGGCTTTTGCACTATCAAGGAAGCTTCCAGCCCAAGTTTTTGAGAAGCTTTGAATTTATCTACAACATTTTTTGGCTGGTTACCACTTACATTGCCTGACTGTAGTTGAGTAATTTGGTGATAAATTGTCCAACCACCCAAGCCTACAAATAATATGCTAGAGGCAATGAATAAAATTGAATTGATGCGTTTTCTGGCTAAATATTTTGCAGCTTTTCCTAAGGGATTACTCTGTGGTATGCTAACTATAGCTTGTTCTGTTTGCGTTTTTAAGCTATTAATATTTTCAACTAAAATATTAATATTATTTTTATAGGATTCACAATCATTAATAAACTCTGTTAATGGTTGGAACTTGCCCATACTAGAGATAATGAAGCCATATTCATCGGATAGCCATTGTAGCTCTAGACCATTTTGCCCGCAGAATAACGATAATCCTAGTAAAATTACTAAAATAGTCTGACTGCTATTAATACTATCAAATACTATAGATAATCTCTGTTGAATTTCTAATAAATCAGATTGATAAGTAATAAGTTGCTGATTTTGAAACTCTAATTTTTTCTGATTGCCAAATGCTAAATTAATGGGAATTATTTGTTCAATTTCTCGGAATTTTTCGGGAATATTGGTATAGTTTATATTACAATTTAGCTGGCTAATAATTTGCTCATCACTTAACATATCTTTGGCTATAGACTGAAGCAATTCACCCCACTCATGCCAGCGAACCATTTGCGTTTGTAATTCGGTTAAGGAAAGCTGTTTATTAAAACTGCCAAATTTTTCGGCAATAAACCCATTATCCGTTGAAAAATTGTCAGGTATCAATACCATTCTGGCTGTACCCGCAGAAATCGCGCTATATCCATTGTGATGAGATTTTGCCAAATCTAATTCTTGAGCGATCGCCACTTGCAGATTGTGCAATTTTTCTTTAACTTCGCTTAGACGTGTTAATTCTTGCTGAATTGTTTCAGTGTTTCCCACAGTTAGCTTTAGCTCTTCAACAAGTTTTGGCAGTTCATTCAGTACCTTTTCTAATTCAGCCATAAATATCCCTTGGGGATTGTTGCAAGTGGATGCCAAACAATTAAAATTACGATGCAGCGAAGTTATGGCTTGATTAAAAAAATAACTACGCCCACTGCATACTAGTCAATACTTTCACGTAAGTGTACTAGTATCCTAGTTGAATGACAAATCTCAGCATTTACAGAGATATATTTCCCGAAAATCCTGCTAAAGTAACAAACTTAGTAGAAAATTGCAGAAAAAACCTCAAACTACTCAGTAGTTCACGCATGAATACCACTGATTTAGCTTTTACCCCAGCACTGGAGTTGGCGCAATTAATCCGTCGCCGGGAACTGTCGCCTCTAGAGTTGGTAAATGTATATCTAGAAAGAATTGAGCGGTTAAATCCCCAGTTAGGCAGCTATTTTACGGTGACGGCAGATTTAGCGATCGCAGATGCTCAAGCTAAAACAGAAATACTGGCGAATAGTTCCGAGTTACCGCCATTTTTTGGGGTACCAATTTCGATTAAAGACCTGAACCCGGTAGCTGGTGTACCTTGTACTTATGGCAATCCGGCTTTAATCAACAATATCCCTAATTATGATGATGGGATTGTCACCCGCATCAAACAAGCCGGATTTATTATCCTCGGTAAAACTGCTACTTCCGAAGTTGGTTCTTTTCCTTACAGTGAACCTATGGGATTTCCCCCAGCGAGAAATCCCTGGAATTTAGACTATACACCAGGCGGTTCTAGTGGTGGTGCAGCCGCATCTGTAGCTGCTGGTTTGAGTGCGATCGCTCAAGGTTCCGATGGTGGTGGCTCAATTCGTGGCCCTGCAGCTTGTTGTGGTTTGGTAGGCATTAAACCATCACGAGGCAGGGTAAGTAATGCACCTGTAGGCGATCGCCTGTCGGGAATTGCCACCAATGGGCCGATTGCTCGGACTGTGGCTGATGCTGCCGCACTTTTAGATACCATTTCAGGTTACGTAGTAGGCGATCCTTATTGGTTACCCGATCCGGAAACTTCCTTCCTTTCTGCTACCGAGAAACCACCCCAAGAGTTGCAAATTGCCTATACAACGATTATTCCTCCCTTGGGCGAAGCAGATAGTAGCTGTGAGCAAGGAGTTTTACAAACTGTTAAGTTGTTGGCACAATTAGGACATAAAGTTGTAGAAAAATCGCCAGATTTTAGCGGATTAATTGAACCATTTCCCATCATCTGGCAAGCTGGGGTAGGTGCTTCGGGAATTCCCGCAGAAGTTTTGCAACCAATGAACCGTTGGCTATTGGCGCGTTCTGGTTCTGCGGGTGAATATCTGCAAGCAGTATCACAAATGCAAATCGCCGCACGGCAAATTGTCGGATTTTTCCATAATGTTGATGTGCTGGTATTACCAGTTTATTTGCATTCCCCAATTCGCGTAGGTGAATGGGCTGACTTAAGTCCAGAAGACACACTCAAAGAGATTATTAACTGGATTGCTCCCTGTCCCGCAGCCAATGCAACCGGACAACCTGCGATCGCACTTCCGGTAGGATTTGATAGTAACGGTTTACCCATTAGCGTACAGTTAGTAGGCAAACCAGGAGCAGAAGCCACACTCATCAGCCTCGCCGCACAATTAGAGGCTGCAAATCCTTGGATTCAAAATCGTCCAGCTTTTGCAATCTGACAAATCAAGAATATTCTATCGCTTGGATGGCAAGGGGGTAGAGACGCGATTAATCGCGTCTTTACAAGAAGGAGAAAGTGATTTTGAGTTTCCTTAGTAAAATAATGTTATGCAGGCATCATTGGAACAACTCTCTCAAATCACTGTGTTTGCAGGGTTAACAACCGCAGACAAAATTAGTTTGCAACCCCAAACCCAACTGCAACATTATAGTAAGGGAGAGATGATTCTCCATGAAGGCGATCGCTTACCTGCAAAATTATATGCTGTTGTTAGTGGTTCCATTCAAGTGAGCAAAACAGCAACCACAGGTAAAGAAACGATTTTGCGTACCTTAGCAGTAGGAGAAATTTTTGCTGCGCCTGCTTTATTAGGAAATGGAATTTCCCCTGCGACTGTAACGGCTGAATCTGAGTGTGAAATTCTCACTGTAGAGCGAGATGCTTTATTAAAAGCTATACAACAAAATCCTGAAATTGCCTTACAGATGTTGATGGTTTTTAACAATCGGATTCAGCAATTACATGAAACAGTACATGGATTAGTTTCTGAAAGAGCTATTGTTAGACTTGCCAGATTAATTCAATATTATGCCGCCGAATCTGGAACTGAGCGAACTACACAAGGCGAAACTTTAAAAGTTAAGTTATCTTACTATCGCATGGCTCGTAGTGTTGGGATTTCTTACGAGGAATGCGTGCGTTTAATTAAAAGCCTCAACTCGATGATTACCTACAGTCGAGGTGGCAAAATTACAATTCTTGATACTAATCAATTAGATGCGATCGCTCTTGGCAGCATAGAGTAATCTTATTTTAAAGAAGCCATAAGAATTGGGGGATTCTCCCCCAAACCCCCGATTGGGTGACGGTTGCGTCCCCCAAACCCCCTCCAAAATTATTGTTCTGTTTTTTTGTTGAGTAACTAGTTTTTTGGTTTTGTTATCAATTAATTTTCTTAACTGAACTGTATTTCTTCATACCCAGTAACCAATCCCCAGCACCTAATCCCCAGTCCCCAAAATGACAAATGTCATGGAACAAGATGACAAATATCATCCTCAAGTCATGACATTTATTCGATGGAACTTACTTGTTAGTTCCGATAAATTAAACCTAGAAAGAAGTTGACTACTTCAATCCCGATTGTTTGCGGTTAAGGGAGAAAGGACACAGAAAGAACCTTTCACCCTTACCCTTTACCCTTTTTACCAAACTCAATATCAATTTCAAAAAAGCATACCGACGATAGACACTTTCAAATACTGATTATGAATAGCTTTATTTATGAATATTTCCAAGAGGTAGAACTTATGAAAATTGATGAATCTGCTAAAATTCGCCTATTAATTGTTGACGACCAAAGCTTGATTCGTCAAGGATTAAAAGCAATGCTAGAACAGGAACGTGATTTACAGGTAGTGGGGGATGCGGAGAATGGCCAAGTTGCCCTAGAAATGGTTGCACAACTCCAGCCTGATGTGGTGTTAATGGATATTCGGATGCCGGAAATGGACGGACGAACAGCCACAAAATTAATTGTGGAAAACTATCCTCATATTAAAGTTTTAATTCTCAGCACATTTGATGATGATACTTCTTTAGCTGGGGCTATGCGGGCAGGTGCAAAAGGATATTTGCTCAAAGATATGCCTTCTAGCGAGTTAGCAAATGCAATTCGCTTTGGACATTATGGTTATACTCAATTTGGCCCAGGGTTATTTGATAAACTCTTAGCGAAAGAAACATCTCCGGCTGAAACCAGCGAAAACTCCGCACCTGCAAAGTTATCAGAACTGACTGCACGAGAACAAGAGGTTTTACAGTTGATTGGCGTAGGCGCAACCAACCGCGAAATTGCTCAAAAGCTATATATTACTGAAGGCACAGTAAAAACTCATGTGACGAGTATTCTCAACCGTCTTAATCTCAAGAATCGGTCACAACTGGCGATTTATGCAAATACTGTAAATCATAAATCTGTTGAGGGGGAGGTAATAGGTAATAGGTAATAGGTAATAGGTAATAGGTAATAGGTAATTGGTAATTGGTAATAGGTAATAGGTAATAGGTAATAGGTAATTGGTAATTGGTGATGGGTAATTGGTGATGGGTAATTGGGGAATAGACGCGATTCATCGCGTCTCTACAAGGCTTACTACACAGCAATTTCTTGTAAGGCTTGCAATAGTTGCTCAATTTCCTCGGCTGTGTTGTAGTGTGTGAGTCCAATTCGCACTAAGCCGCTGGTAGGTTCTATGCCTAGTTTTTCGATAAGAGCGATCGCATAAAAATGACCATGCCAAGAAAATATTCCGCGATCGCCTAATGCTTTGGCAACAGTTGCGGGAGTTTTTCCGGCTAATCGAATTCCTACTGTTGGGGTTCGCCAATTAAAGCGCTGTGGATCGGTAATACCATATAACTTTAAGCCTGGAATCGCTAACAGTCCCGGAATGAGTTTGTGACTCAATTCTCTTTCGTATTGTTGAATGCTGGACATTGCTGCTACCAAAGCCGCCCGTCTGCTGTGATAAGCAGATGTGATTGCAGGTGTTGCTGAATCTGCAGAAGTGAGAAAGCTGGGACAGTGGAATGTTTCTATACCTTCCTTATCTGCTTCAATTAAGGCAGAAATCAACTCGTTATCAACGTTAGGTGATACATGACAACCTAATTTTGTCAAGTAATTTATTGCCGCTACTAACCCAGCCAAGCCTTCATAATTCAAAGTTCCAGTTTCCCAGCGCGAGGGAACATCATCAGGAGCGGGTTTAACTTTATATGGCGTTAATCGAGCAAGATGCTCACGCTTTCCATACAGAACCCCTACGTGGGGGCCAAAGAACTTGTAAGCGGAACAGGCGAGAAAGTCGCAATCCAACGCATGAACATTGAGAGGCGCATGGGGCGCATAGTGAACAGCATCAACAAATACCAATGCACCGACAGCATGAGCCAAATGCACAACTTTGGGGACATCGTTGATTGTCCCCACGCCATTAGATGCAAAGCCAATTGCGACTAACTTTGTACGTTCATTAATTAGCCTTTCTAATTCACCCATATCTAAGGTGCAGTCTTCCACATTGAAACCCACCTCGCGCACAATCACGCCTTTTTCCTCCAACGCATACCAAGGGGAAACATTGGCGTAATGGTCAAGCTGGGTCACAATAATTTCGTCGCCTGCTTGCAATTCTCGACCAATAGCACGGCTGACGCTAAAGGTAAGGGTGGTCATATTAGCACCGAATACCACCTCATCACTATGACATCCCAGGAAATCAGCCGTAGCAGCACGCGCCGCCGTCAACAGTGCATCTGTGCGCGCGCTAGTCGCAAAAGCCCCATGAGCATTAGCGTTTGACCTTACTAAATAATCACTGATAGCATCAAGCACTGCACCTGGTACTTGAGTTCCACCAGGGCCATCACAAAAAATTACAGGCTTACCATTAATTGTTTGTGTGAGTGCGGGAAACTGGCCGCGTATCCATTTCAGGTCAAAGTGATGCATAATGATTCTCCTGAAATTATGAATTATGAATTATGAGTTATGAATTACGAATTAAAGCGGCTTTGACACATCGGTATGAGTGATGCTGCAAAAGATAACACATAAATTTTGGGACGGCACTTTTTAGGGGAAAGGGGAAAAGGGGAATGGGAAAGGGAGCAGGAAAAAAGGAGACATTACAATTACCAATTACCAATTACCAATTACCAATTACCCATTCCCACATTTTTAAGAATATTCATTGGCCCTTGGTCTTTAAGGAGTTGCATTTGTTGCTGATTTCGCACTAATAGCGCACCTGCAAACCCTAATGAGTTAACGGAAATTAACTCGTATTCTTCTTGCGATCGCGGTACGATTAACATCCATTCTCTCGTAGCTAAAAGGTTGTACGCACCAGATTGTCTATTATCGTTAACCGCAGTTATCCCTACAGCATGGAGTAAAGCATTATATAGTTCCATTGTAGTTTTTGCGGCTTGTAATGGCGACTCTGCCCACTGGGGATTTAAAGCTGCAATAGCGTGTTTAAAAGGTAAACCTGGTATAGTTGCAATTGCATCTTGAAAATCGGCTTTTGCTAACAACGGCTGAATAGGTATTGCATCGCCTGAAGTTGTCAGAGGTAAAGGTACCATTTGCAGATGCTTGTGTCGCTGGCTGGCCCCTGAAACTTGACCACCGTTGTAAAATGCCAAACCATCATATTCCGCTAAACAAGCCCACATCGCCGCAAAATCTTCTAAAGTAAGTAGGCTTTCTTGCTCCTCAAAGGCGCGAGTAATAATCAATATATGATGGTCAACAACGTTAAATTTATTTAATAGACAAACATGAGTCTCCGAAATATCTGCAACAAATAAATCTTCTTCGTATGGCAGAAAAGGATTAAAATCTTTACCAGATGCGGCGGTTTGTTGCACCTGCTTTTTCTTGGCTGCATCCTTACGCACCAGATTTGCCAAAATCCTTACCAAGAAGCGTACACCATCCTGCTCAATATATTCAAATTCTGTTGGTATAGACAGCAAAGCCCCACATTTCAAAGCGGATTCAGTACGTTCTATGACACTTTGCCATAAAGTGCCAGGTTGCAACAATATTTTTCCCTCTGTCATTTGCTCTCCTTCCGGCTCGGTGAAATATTGTAGCAGGAAGCGCTGGGGACTGGGGGCTGGGAATTGGGGACTGGGGATTGGGGACTGGGGACAAGGGGAATAACAAAGGCCAAATGCAATTTAATTGTAGACTGATGCAACTAAGTTGCAAGGCGATGCATTAACAATGTAGGGCGATGCATTAACAATGTAGAGCGATACATTAACAATGTAGAGCGATGCATGAACAATGTAAGGCGATGCATTAATAATGTAAGGCGATGCATTAACAATGTAAGGCGATGCGATCGCATTGTCGCTCGATACAATGACATTGTTAGAGGTGCGATCGCCTTCCAGCAAAAAAATTCAATTATGCGTTGTCGCAAATCCTCCCCAATCCCCAATCCCCAATAAATTACTATTACCAATTACCCATTACCAATTACCCATTCCCCCTTACCCCTTACCCATTCCCCATTATTTATTCCTCACTCTTAATATATTGCCTAACTACTAGCATTGCTTGTGTAGGAATCCGAGTAACTAAGCGAATAGGAAATGCTTGAGTGGAAGCAAATTGAGCATAATCTGGTGTGAGAAAAGGTTCATATGTTTCCGCTTCAGGAGTTCCCTGGGCTGCAAAAGCTAAAGCGATCGCTTGCAAATATTTACGAATATCTGCAGCTTGTTCGCCTACAACTTCTCCACCAGATAAGACTGTATTTAGCTTTGTGGCTTGATCCGTTGTGGTACTGGGGTCTTTGACGCTCAAATGAGTACCGCCAAGTATACCCACTAGCCATTTAGGAGATGGAATTTTAGTGAATCCTATTACTTGTTCGGGTAAAGCGGGAACTGTTTTATCTGCAGAAGCAGCCCAGATTAGGGTAGGTATTTTCACTTCTCTGAGTCCGTTTTTACCAAACATTAAAGAAGAGGTCGGACTAAGTGCGATCGCTCTTTTAATCCTCTCATCTCGTAGTTGATATTTATTAGCTGGTAATTCTTGAGCAACGCATTGCAGGGTTTCTCCAAAACTAAATCTAGCTACATTCTTTTTACAACGCTGTTTGAGTTCTTCTAATTGTAATTCTGCGCCTGCAATTGATAAGGCTGTCCCACCACCAAAGGAATAGCCAATTACCATAGCGTTATTCGTGGCGACTTTTCCCTGTAGGGGACTAGTAGCGGTTTGGTTGAGTTTTTCTAGTTCATCGAGGACAAAACTAATATCTTTGGGACGATCTAAAAACTCTTGGGGCTGGATAAATCTAGTGTTATTTTGGAAAGCTAATTTGGTATATGTCTCATTACTACCCGGATGTTCTAGCGCCGCTACTATATAGCCATGAGATGCTAAATGTTGAGCCAAGTAGCGCATATCTGTACGCACCGATCCAAAACCATGACTAAACACAATTACAGGTTTTTCTGTGGTTGAAGAGTTTGACCAATAAACATCTACAGGAATTTTGCGGTTGCGTTTTTGGTCATTTAATTCCAAGCCTAGAACCTGATATTGAGCTACTCCCGGTGCGCTAGGATCAAGAGAAAAAGATAGTTGCGATGTGATGGGGTTGAGTTGCGGTGCGATCGCCAACATAAACTGTTGCGTCAGCCAAAAACCTGAGTTTAAATTGCTGGCAACTCTAAATGATTGCGGTAAATTGATTTCTAAGCGTTGACTCGGATAAGATTTAATAAAAGACAGTATAGAAAGTCCGTCTTGTGAATTAGAGCCTAAGACAAATCCGGCTCTTAATGCTTGTACGCCAGCACTATCTTTTCTGACTAAAGCTGTAGATAGGTCGTTGAGAATTGCTGTCCCAATTTGTGTATTCAATAAGCGACTAATAGCGACCACGTTTAGGGGTATCTTCATTCTCAAGGCCCCTAATATGGAACGGCGTTGTTCTTCAGGTAACTTATTGGTGAAAAGTGCTATATCTCTGGGAAACTCTCCAGTTTTAGCAGCTTTTTGCAAATCCGCTACAGCGAAGGATTCTGCAAACGGGCCATATCTCACTACAACTGTTTCCGCCGCTTTTGCAGAGGTAGTTGTCCCTAAAATTTGTGCGATCGCCATTGCACACAACCCACCTTTAACGGTTTGTAGATTTCCCCAGATTCTTCCCATTAACATCTTTTTTTTACCATGCTTAGGGGAATATAGCTGATATTGGTGTATCTTACTACCCATGCTGTAAAAAATCTTAGCAGGTGTCGTTCAGCATAGAGAATTTACATAGATAGCATAAATTTGTATCAAAACTTGCCTATTTTGGATTTTGGATTTTGGATTGCTATTCTATACCACTGCTTTTGCTATAACAAATCTCCAGTCTTTAATTGAAAGGTAATAAATTACCACGGGCTGCTTGCTCACGCTCAATAGCTTCAAATAATGCTTTAAAATTACCATTACCTAGCCCTTGCGCGCCTTTGCGTTGAATAATTTCAATAAAAAATGTTGGTCTAGTTACCAATGGCTTAGTAAATATTTGCAGCAGATATCCTTTTTCATCTCTATCGAGTAAGATTTTCAATTCTCGCAACGTCTCTATATCTTCATCAATTTGACCAATGCGTTGTTGCAAATTCTCGTAATAAATATCTGGAGTTTCTAAAAATTCCACACCATTACTACGCAATTCTGTAACTGCTTTCACAATATTATTGGTTCTGAGGGCAATATGTTGCACACCAGGGCCATGATGAAAATCTAAATATTCTTGAATTTGTGATTTACGATAGCCTGCTGCTGGTTCATTAATAGGAAATCTAATTTGACCAGTATTATTTTGCAAAACTTTTGACATCAGCGAAGAATATTTAGTAGAAATCTCATCGCTAGTAAATAGTTGACTCTCTTGCAGGTCTAGTACTTTGCAATAAAAGTCTGCCCATAAATCCATTTTGCCTAATTCGACATTAATCACAATGTGGTCAATATCAAATAAACCAGCATAATTGTTGCTGGATATATTTGCAATCGGCTGATATTGGGGGGCAAAATTGGTATAGTTATGACGCTCGATGAAAGAATGAACTAGGTCACCGCTATAGCTTTTGATTGTTGCTTTCACAAGATAACCATTTTGTTCTTGAAAAATCGTCGGTTCTAGTATTGGTTGTGCGCCACGTGCGATCGCAGTTGTAAAACAAGCACGAGCATCATCAACTTGCAAGGCAATATTATACACTCCATCACCATGTAACCTCACATATTCGGCTACTGGCCCCTCTGGTGTTAGCGCCGAGGTAAACACAAAGCGGATATTAGATTGTGCGACAACATAGGAACTGCGATCGCGCATCCCAGTTTCCAATCCCGCATAGGCGATCGCTCTAAAGCCAAAACATTTGCAATAAAAGTAGGCTGCTTGCTGTGCATTACCTACATAAAATTCTACATAGTCAATTTTTTTTAATTTGATGGAATCCTGTTCTGGCAAAGGAAATATTTTATTTTCTCTAGTTTGCATGGGTAATTCCTCTCTTTTACTAGATATCATTAAATACCAATTTTTGAACAATATATTTGCATATAATTAGCAGTATATAATGTAACTGTTTTCCAGTACATTTAAATTGGTTTAGTAATGTATAATTTAATATAAAAAATAATTTTATTTAATACATAAATTGGCAGTTTAGAAGGAAACTTTTATTAAAGAATCCCTCTAGGGTTAGATTGCTTGGATTTTTCATAGATGAAAAAGCCGGGATATTTGGCATATTTGCGCCATGATTGTGCGGTGATAAATATGCATAATCAAAATTCATGGTTATAATTCATTTGTCATTTGTCAAGGTTAAAAAATAATACCCTAGATAGTTTGTATTCAGCATTAGTTAGTGCAATATAGCCAAATCACGCTGCTAAATCAAAGCTTGCTGATAAATTTATTAGCATGATTATAATCAGTAGCGATCGCCACAAAAATTAGTTGAATTATTACTTATTTTAATAGTAACAAGATGCTGTAAAAAAATGTGGTGGAAGATGGCACTCCAGTTCATAAAAATCTTCTCACTACTAAAGCTGCATTAACATTGCTCATCAGATAGCAGCAACTGCATCAACAATTACTGTTGAATTTATGCGTCGCCCATTTATCTATTTTTTGCTTTTCCTAATTTCACTAATAATTTTAACTTTATGGTGGCCTATCAATGATTCTACTTGCGATGCAGAAGCATTCCTGTCATCAAAAACCCAAAAATTCCAAGTACAGGCGGCTAAAGTTATTGTGCAGCCGTGGCGTGGTAAACATCATGTCTATGGAGTCTTTATGGTTCCTAACGAATACAAGGAAAGTCCATTTTTTGTATTAACTGTGAAAGGTTTTGGCAATGAATGTGCTAAACCATTTGGCTACAAGCAATACTATGATGGTATATCTGCCGCCCCAGGAACTCATTTATTGAGAGAATATATCAGAACTCGCACGGCACTGCGCCTAATTCTTCAAGGTTTATATAACCAATTAAATGATAAAAATAACTGGACTTTGACTTATCCTCGTCCATAAAAAGGTAGGATGCGTTAGTAACGCATCCCTAAGCTTTTCGCGCGTTACTAAATCCCCAATTCCACAACTACAGGTGTATGGTCGCTAGGTTGAGTCAATTTTCTCGGTGCGACATCAATCATGCAACTCGTTGCCTGCTCATACAATACTGGCGTGAGATAGTGATGGTCAATCCGCCAGCCTAAGTTACGCTGAAAGGCGGCGGTGCGGTAATCCCACCAGCTGAAGTGACCGCCTTCAGAGGTGAATTTACGAAAGGCATCAGCAAATCCCAGTGTCAGTATATCTCGCAAAGCTTGGCGTTCTGCTTCAGATGCCATGATGTGATTGTCTGGTTTGGCTTTATCGTGAATATCTTTATTTTCTAAAGCAATATTAAAGTCACCGCATACACAGATAGCAGGATGTGATTTTAATAGTAGTTGCAAATACTCCCGTAGTACTGTTAACCAACGCAGCTTGTATTCGTATTTTTCGCTACCTATAGATGAACCATTGGGAACATAAAGATTGACAATCCTCACATTATCAAGGACTCCAGTAATTACACGTTTTTGCTCGTCCCATTCTGGTTGTAAATTAGGCACAATTGCGGTGAACCCAGTACTTACATCTAACAAAGGTTGACGGCTGATTAAAGCTACACCGTTGTATGATTTTTGCCCTGATATATACACTTGATAGCCTAATTCTTCAAAAGGCGATCGCGGAAATTGACTATCAGTTACTTTTGTCTCTTGCAAGCAGAGAACATCCACAGGATTTTGATTTAACCAATCAATAACTTGTTCTAAACGAATACGGATTGAGTTCACGTTCCAAGTAGCGATTTTCATTGATCCCGAGTTTACATAATTTAATTAATAATCATTAATGAGAGCGATTTTTACTTTTTTTTAATATTCATGCAACCTCTAGGTTATAAGCGCTTTTCCATCAATCAGAATTGAAAACAATTGATCCCAAGGGAGAATTTAGTATTTTCAGCTACAAATTTTTCCAATCAGTAGGTTAAGTTACAGAATAGGTCGAATTGTCTCAATGATCCCCAAGACAGATGAAATTACTCAGCAGTAGATTGTACATTGGTATTGTAGTCGCAAGGGGGCAAATACGGTTTATCTGAAATTGTTTGGTGCTGTTGCACAGTACGGTTAACCGATATTGCACTTGTGGGCATGGACTTGGTTAATTTAAATTTCAGAAGCTTAATTATAAGTTCTTCGCCCCCCAAGTTTAAAGTTAAGTTCTCATTTGCAGAACAACATTAATCGGCTGAACCAAAACATTATGAAGATCGCTCAAGTTGCCCCCTTATGGGAAAGAGTTCCCCCCCCTACATACGGAGGAATTGAACTAGTAGTTAGTCACTTGACCGATGAATTAGTACGTCGCGGTCATGAAGTTACTTTATTTGCCTCTGGCGATTCCCAAACTCTGGCTAATTTAGAAGCAGTTTATCCCCGAGCATTACGCTTAGACCCCCATGTCAAAGAGTATGCAGTTTATGAAATGCTTGAACTTAGCCAAGTGTACCAGCGAGCCAAGGACTTCGATATTATTCATTCCCATGTAGGCATCTCGGCATTGTCTTTAGCGAGTTTAGTTCCCACTCCGACTGTACATACTCTGCACGGCAGCTTTACCAACGACAACCGTAAAGTTTATAGCCATCATCAAAAGCAACCATACATTAGTATTAGTAACGCTCAACGGCAAGTAGACTTAAATTACTTTGGCACTGTTTATAACGGAATTAATCCTGATGATTATCCGTTTAAAGCACAACCCCAAGACCCAGAATACTTGGCATTCTTAGGTCGCTTCTCCCCCGAAAAGGGGCCACACCATGCGATCGCAATTGCAAAGCAAACTGGTTGGCGCTTAAAAATGGCAGGAAAAATTGATGCAGTAGACTCGAAGTTTTTTGAACAAGAGATTGCTCCCCACATTGATGGTCAGCAAATTCAATATTTAGGCGAAGTCAACCACGCCGAAAAAGCTGAACTTCTGGGTAATGCTGCTATAACTCTTTTTCCCATCACCTGGCAGGAACCTTTTGGTTTAGTCATGATTGAATCAATGGCAACTGGTACACCTGTAATTGCCATGAATCTCGGTTCCGTACCAGAAGTAATTGCCCACGGTGAAACAGGTTTTATCTGCCAAAACTATGAACAAATGGCACAGATGATTCCGCAAGCTTTAAACCTCAATCGACAAACCTGCCGCCAATACGTAGAAAACAAATTTAGTGTCAGCCAAATGGTGAACGGTTATGAAGCCGTCTACGAGCAAATTATCAAGGGTCGCATAAATTCCAATGGCCGCATTCATGCTGCCAAAATTCAGCTTTAATTAACAAAAATTTTTTTTCACATTTCAACAACCTTTTTAGGGAGGACATCGGTATGAGTATGAGAGCCAACACTTGCCCATGTTGTGGTGGTTCCCTCCTGCGCCATATTCGGCATAGTGAAGTTTATTGGTTTTGTTTATCTTGTCGGCAAGAAGTACCACTGTTAAATCTGAGCCGGATGTCGAATGTGGAAACCCGCAATACAGGTGTTCTTCCCCAGCCTACAGCTAATTCTTAGGGCAATATGTTTGTAGTCAAGGCTAAAATCCTCAATTTTGTAGCACGCAAGTGTTAACTACAGACCTATGGAATTAAGGCTGACTTGTGACTGACTCCACCTGGTAAAATCAGGTGGAGTTACTCATTTAGGTTAAAAGCTGTGTTAGCAGCCTTACTTTATGGTCAAGAAGATTTACGCTTAGAGCAGGTATCCGATCCGACTCCGGTTGCTGGTGAGGTAGTAATTAAGGTGGGGGCGGCGACAACTTGCGGTACAGATTTAAAAGTCTGGCGGCGTGGTGGTCATGCCAGAATGCTGAAACCACCTACTTTGTTTGGTCATGAAGCAGCTGGGCAAATTGTCGCCCTGGGTGAAGGTGTTACAGATTGGCGGGTAGGCGATCGCATCGTTGCGAATAACTCTGCCCCATGCATGAATTGCTTTTTTTGTCAACGGCAAGAATATTCTCTCTGCCCAAATTTGACCTGGAATAACGGCACCTTTGCGGAATACCTGAAAATTCCCGCACCCATAGTACAGCATAATATGCTGCCCATTCCCGATGACTTGCCCTTTGCATTAGCAGCCATGACCGAACCCTTAGCTTGCGTATTACATGGTGTAGGGCGTACCGAAATCAAACCCGCAGATCGGGTAGTAGTCTTGGGAGATGGGGCGATTGGGCTAATGTTTGTCGCCGCTATAGCTGATAGTACGAAAGCTGAAGTATGGCTATGGGGCGGTAACGACCAAAGATTAGAAATAGGTAAAAAGTTAGGTGCAGCCAAAACATTTAACTATCATCAAATTCCTGATATTCCCGGCGTAGTCAAAGAACATACCCAAGGATGGGGCGCAGATGTAGTCATTGAAGCCACAGGAGTACCCAGCGTTTGGGAAACTGCGATCGCTTGTGCCCGTCCTGGTGCAACAGTAAATTTATTTGGTGGTTGTCCGCGAGATACAACTATCACAGTCAACACAGAACAGCTACACTACAGCGAACTTACCCTCAAGGGCGTATTTCACAACACCCCCAAGTATGTACGCGCAGCCCTAACATTAATAGCTAGCCGTAGACTACCTTTAGAACTACTCATCAGCGAACATCGTCCCTTACAAGATTTAGCGCAAGTATTTAATGACATGAAAGCGCGCAAGGTAATTAAAGTTGCGCTGAAGGCGTGAGGGAATGGGAACTGGGGACTGGCAAGAGAGAATAATCTATAGCTTTACACCCTTTTTACCCTTGACCTTTGACCCTTGACTCTTGTACAGACGCGATTAATCGCGTCTCTCCAACTCTTAACTCTTCACAAACCCCAATCCCCCATGCCCAATACCCCAATCCGTAAAAAAACTTACAAATTCAACCATCTTTTTTAAATTTATATGAAATAATCTTGCCAAGAAACGGGAAAACTATATTCAGCACCCGATTGGGAGTAGCTAATGGGGTGATTTCATATAATTCCCGATTGAGAAAATGCTAAACAAATCTCTGCTTAATTGCTTAATTTTGCCGTTGTCTCTGGTTTCTTGGCTATCGGTGGGAATGCTTGCTGATTCCAAAGCCAATGCTTTACCAGGGCAAAAAACTGAAGAAGTAACTACCTGGATTCAAGCACATCCTACATTACGTCCCCACAGCGGAGAGCGTTTATTTGTACAAAAGACTGATACAGCAGCCCAGCGATTCACTTTTTTAGCATCGGTATTACCGCCAGGTAAAGTTGCATTTACTAAAGACCGTAGCATGATTCGTTCTGAACGCATTACTATGTATGATGCTGTTAATGGCATGACATTTGAGCGCTTTCAAGAAGCTTTACGGATAATTTACGGGTTGGATATTTATCAAGATTTTGAACGTGCCCAGCTACTATATAAATATCCCAATGAGAGTGCAATTAACTCAGCTAGATTTGCCAAAACTCCCATTAGAGAAGCGTTACAGGGAGAATTGCGTCTAGGCGATCGCTATGCTTATTGGGTAGAAGTAGCCCAGCCTAAGGAAGGTAAGGCTTTTACTGGTCAAATGACTATTTTACTCAAAAGTGATTTAGACAAATTAGAAGCAGAACTGCGAAATCGTTAAATAGTTTTAAATTGCAATCCTTATGGCAATTTTTATAGGATGGGTTAGGCGCACAACAGTTTAAGGTTGTACCCAAAATTATTGACTGCGTGCTAACCCTCTATTATCTTTTTGATTGCAAGTTTTCATGGTACTGCCTATACTCCCCCAAATCCAGTAGAAGGTGGAGTTTGCCATTTAGTAGAAAAGATACTTTCGGCTGCTAAAGCAATTCGCAACAAATCTTCCTTCAACAATGGTGGCCAATCAATCCCAGCCCTGCGTCCGCCAACAAATATTTGTGAAGGCTTAATACTTAACTGAAAAAGGGCGTAAGCTAATTCTCTGTCGAGACTAGAAGATTCTTTGAGGGCCTCAAACACCACTTTTAACGCCAACAAAATCGAAGTGATTTGACCGGGAACTGGCGGTTTTCCCTGCTGCATACGCATTAACAGGGAATCTAGATTGTCCTCGGTGGTTATTGTTTGGTCTATGAGGATTTTGCGAGCTGTTTCGTAATTCATGCATTCACCTTACCCCAGATTTTGCCTCAGTAGTAATACTTGGTAAAAAAATGATTAATCCTTTACCAATGTTTGATAATTTACCCAAATAGGGTGTATCTAATATAGTGCGGTGAAGGGGAAAAGGGGAAAGGCGAAAGGGGGAAATATTTGATTTACCTGTGAAATAGTAGGTACTTACAGCAGTTTTTACAGAAACTACATCTATCTTCTAGATTATAAGTTCCTCCCCCTGCTCCCCGCTCCCTTTGCCCCCTTTCCTCTTCATGGTGCGATCGCAAGTCTCTGTGTAGCTCTATGCTGATCTATGGTGCCATTGATATATTCTTCCAGACTCATGTTCAAAGTACTTCCCAAACAAACAGCCTCGATGCATACGCGTGATGGCGTACGGTTAGATGCAGATATCTATCGTCCCAATGCGGCTGGGGAGTTTCCTATATTATTAATGAGACAACCTTACGGAAGAGCGATCGCATCAACTGTTGTCTATGCCCATCCTACTTGGTATGCTGCCCAAGGTTACATCGTAGTAATTCAAGATGTCCGAGGGCGAGGTACTTCTGAGGGAGAATTTAAATTATTTGCCAACGAAATTGCAGATGGCGAAGATACGGTAAATTGGGTTGCAAACCTACCTCACAGCAATGGCAAAGTAGGAATGTATGGTTTTTCCTATCAGGGAATGACACAGCTGTATGCTGCTACTAATCAACCAGCCGCTTTAAAAACTATTTGCCCAGCCATGATTGGCTATGATTTATATACAGATTGGGCTTATGAAGGTGGCGCATTCTGTTTGCAAACTAATCTAGCATGGGCAATTCAATTAGCTACCGAAACCGCCCGTTTAAGAGGAGATAAGGTTGCTTATCAAGCATTATTTACTGCTGCGCGTAATCTCCCTTTAAATAATCCAGAAATTTTGCAGCATCTTGCACCAGAATCTTTTTATCACGAGTGGTTAGCCCATCCCCAAGCAGATAATTATTGGGAAGAACTGTCACCCAAACGCCACTTGCAAACCGTTGATTTACCTATGTTCCACATAGGCGGATGGTTTGATACTTATTTGCGGGGAACTCTACATTTATATAAAGATATGGCAGGGCGTAGCACCACTGCTCAACATTTATTAGTTGGGCCTTGGTCACATTTACCTTGGGGTCGTAAAGTGGGTAATATTGACTTCGGCCCCAAAGCCGCCAGTCCTGTAGATAGGATGCAAATTCGCTGGTTTGACCAGTTTCTTAAAGATGTCGATACAGGTTTACTCACAGAAGAACCTGTATGTTTATTTGAGATGGGAAGTAATATTTGGCGAACTTTCCCCAACTTCCCAACCCCAAACCCAAAATCCTATTACTTATCAACTACCGGATTAGCCAGCATCTGCGAAGACTCCGGAACTTTAATCCAAAATCCAAAATCTAAAATCCAAAATTGTGTTGATGTATTGGTTCACGACCCTTGGCGACCAGTTCCTGCTTTGGGTGGTCATGCAGCCATACCTGCGGGAGTATTTGAGCGATCGCATCTTGATTTACGCTCTGATGTATTAACTTACACTACTGAACCACTAGCGACTGACTTGCATTTAGCAGGGGATGTCATAGTAGAAATCTTTTGCAGTGCTGATCAACCAAGTTATGATTTTTGTGCAGTGCTGTCCGAAGTTCATCCTGATAGGCAAGTATATAATATCACCCAAGGATATGTGCATTGTCGAGAAGGCGCAAAACCCATCCCGACTAAAATTCAACTACAAGCCACTTGTGTGCGAATAGCTAAAGGTAATGCTTTACGTCTGAGTTTGAGCGTTGCTTGTTTTCCCGCCTACTCCATGAATTCTGGAAATATTGCCATAAATAGTAGCGAAAGTTTACTAAATGCACAAATTATTACTTTAACTGTGAGTTGCGGAAATGAGGCGAGTTCTCGTGTTGTATTACCTATTGTGGCAGATATTTAAAAGCAGACAAGAGTATCAGTATCACAAATCACCAATACCGACCCAGCTATGCAGATTAAAACTAAAACTTTTCAAATTAGTCCTAAAGAATTACGAGGGATTATTGCGACCGATTATTATAAACGTATGAAAGTTTTCTTCATCCTCTTGTTGATTTTAACATCAATTAATATAGCTCTAGCGGTAATCCTGCAAAGATTTGATTGGTGGTTGATATATTTCTTAGGTTTAATCGCCTATTTTTTGTCTGTACCTCTGTGGATGCGTTTGCAGGGACGAACATCTGCCTTAAATTTTCAAAGTAGATACTGTGAAATGGATGAAAACTTTTTTACCATCTGCTTTGAAGACGGCAGTCTAACAAAAATGCGATATGAACATTTTATGAAAGTTGTGAAAAAAGGGGAATATTACTTCTTGTATATTACAAAAGCGCAATTTCACTACTTACCAGTAGCAGCTTTTGAGTCAGAAAAGGATATACACAGATTTGATTTATTTCTAGAAGGTAAACAACTAATTAAATTGTGGTAAATTGGTCGATAACTAAGAATTACGAATTCCTCTAGATTTGCGGCGTAATAGCAACATTACGACTACTCCTAACAAAAAGCCACCTATACCTGCGATCGCAGCCATAGTCTGACCCCATCGCTGCGTAGCATTTAATACCGGATTATCCAGCAGATTTGAGGAGAAATGCAGGGATTGAATCGTCCATTTATCTTGGGCTTTTTGCAGAACGGCTGTCCAGCGCAACGCCATATCAGCTGCTTTACCATCTTTAAAATAGAAAGATGCGATCGCATCTCCTGTAGAAACATCTATTTCTGGTGAAAGAAATGTTCTGACAGGCTCTCCTTTAAGCTGCATTTTGATATCTTTAATCGTGGTGGAGAATTGCTGATTCCAATACTTCTCAAACTCAGGCACTTTGTGAAAAACTTGGTTATCGACTGTTGTAATCGTAAAACTTGGGTGCAAGTAAGGTTCTATTTGGGAAAAATCGCGAGTATTTAGGGCTTTTAGCGCAATGTCTCTTGTCCGAATAATACTGTTAATATCCTGCTGGTTAACATCTGCCAAAGCCGATAGAGGTATATTCCAAATTACTATTGCTAACAAAATACTCCAAAGTACCTGGCTATAGTTGTGTATGTCTGCCGATAGCTGTTTCAGCATATGAAAAATTTTAAAATTGAGTTTAATTGAGCGTAATTTACCAAATTATTTATCATTATGAACAGTACTGATTCATCAAATTAATTTTCATCAGTTCCTAAGTAGTCCTCTAGTTAAGAAAAATCTAGGACTTTAGCCCTAATTCCTCAATTCTCTGGTTAAAATTTTTTCTCAGCGTCTATTTATTTTGTAAATTATCAAGATTTGTGGTAAAATATCTTGGTGATACTAATCATTATGCCGGGATGTAGCGCAGCTTGGTAGCGCACTTCGTTCGGGACGAAGGGGCCGCTGGTTCGAATCCAGTCATCCCGATTGTTGTAAGTTCGCAAATTATATGTCGCAATTTGCAAATTAATGTCGTTTTGACTGTTTTTTATAGTCAGTTTAATTATACTGAGTTTTCGCAAATTAATGCCGCAACTGTGATGTGATGGAGTGATTCCACTAAACTTGTAGAATATCCGTCTTTTGTCAATCTCCAGGAGGGCGATCGCTAAAAGCCCGATGAGGCAATCGATACAAGCTATACTATTAGAAAAAAGTTGGTATTGTATTTGTTATTAGAAAATAATCGCGTCAACGCTTGCTAAACAAAAGCTCGCTTAATTCAGAAATGGCAAAAGTTTTCAGAGAGTGACACAAGAGGGTTAGTTGGGTACTTCACAGCCAATTACCAATGATTATATATGCAGACCAAAAGCGGGGTGAATTGTATTGTGGATCTTTGAGCAACTTTAGCTGGGCAAAGCGCAGTGCTTCAGCTTTGCTGGTTTTGCCATCTTTGAGTTCTTGATAGAAAAGACCGACAAATTCTGCTGTTGCTTCATCATTAATGTCCCACAGGGATGCTATGGTACTTCGTGCCCCTGCCCGTACCGCAACTCCAGCTAAACCTAGTACGGCGTGATTGTCTCCCCTTGCTGTTTGGCAGGCACTCAAAAATAATAGTTCCGTGCTGTGAGATTTACTACTATCCCGACTGCGAAGAATTTTGTCAAACTGGGTGACGTTAATCGGGCCATCGGCAGCCAAAATAAAGGTATCCTCAGCGCGCGAACTAAATTCACCGTGGGTCGCTATATGCACGATATTAAAGTTAGCAGAATTAATTTTGTTTTCTAGTGCTGTGCTAGTAAACTGTTTTTCTAAAAGACTAGTTGTCGCTACTCCAGTTTTGGCGATTAACTCGAATTCCTTTTCAATACCAGGTAAGGGCTGATATTGGGAAAATTCAGGTGGAGGATTTATTAGTCCAGCTGTAATTGCTTTAAGCTGCTGTTTTGCTAGTGGCTTAGGATCGAGGAGTTGCAAACCGAGATTGAGGGAAACTGCATATTTTTCCACCAAGTATTGTTTACCATCGTATAAAGATGCCATTGGTATATTGCGTAAAACCCCATCTAAGAGAAACACCAGGGTTTTAACTTTACTTGTTTGCAATTCTGACTCAACAGGTTTGATTAGCCAATTGTAAACCTGCTGTAACTGGTTTTTAAGAGCTTTGCTGGGATATCGTTGAGTAAGATTTGCTCGCAGTTGATTCGCAATTTTTTCCACTTCTGCTTGAGGTATGCTGGTGGCATAATATCGTAGGGGTTGTTGAGGAATTTTAACAATTACCTGGAGTGATTCTGGCAGAATAATGGGGTAAAGAATAGCAGTTGTGGGATTATCTTCATCTACAAATTTATCAAGCACTACTTTTTGACCTTGTAAACAAGCTTCTCTAAAAAAGTTGTCTAGTTCTGCCAATTGCAATGCTTCAATGCGCTGGCGTGCTTTTTCGAGAATTTTGCTATCAGCTTTACCTTGTTGTGATTTTAGGAGTAGTTCTACCGATTCTCGATAGACTGGTTCTACAATGTCACGAAAGGAAAATTGTACATCTTGTCTGACAGCCACTAAGTCACTGCGGAGAGATGCCAAAGTTGCCAAAGCTGCATCATAGGCGGCAATTGCGCCTTGAATATCTCCTTGTGCTTTTAGTAACCTTGCTAATTGCCATTGCCACTGATATGCTATATCCGGTGTATTATTAGCTTGGGCTAACATTAAAGCCTGCTGAGTAAGTTTTTGTGCCTCAATCCACTGCTGTGTTTTTTCGTACAAACTGCCTAAACTACCGAGAGCATAAGCTTCTGCTCGTTTGTCCCCTAAATTGCGGGCTTGTTGAATAGCTGTAGCTAAGAGTTGTGAATTTTTAACTGTTAAATTCTCACTTCCTAATTTCAGCAGATTTTGCACAAAGTTAATTCGAGCATAGATAGCAGCACGGCTAGGGGGAAGTTGTTCTATTTGCGATTGAATTACAGGTAATAGGGCTTGAGCATCTGCTGATTTACCATCTTGAATCATCAATTTAAGTTGGTTCAGCTGTGCTTGGATTTTAATTAGGGGTGAAGAAGATACTTTGACAGTTTGTTGATAAAAAGCGATCGCTTCTGGTATTTTTCCCTCAGCATCAGCATTATTCCCCAAGCTTAATAAACTGGCAGCTATATCCTGGGGAAATTGTAGACGTTCGGCAATTTCCAGACTTTGCTGCAGGATTTTACGAGACTCTGAAAAATTGCCAGCTAACTGCAGACTATCACCAAGCGATCGCAAACCGATGACTTTTTCTTTTGAGTCTGGTTGCGATTGTAATGTCTGCTTTAATTCATTCAGTATTTTTATGGATTTTTGATCAAAACCTTGAATGCGTAATGCTTGGGCTTGATTGATTTGCGATCGCACTACACCATGATGATCTTTAAGTTGAGTAAAAATCTCTGCTGACTGTTGCCAACTACTCAAGGCTAAATCTGTTTGTCCCATCGCCAATTGCAGACTAGCTTGTACATCCAGAGATTGAGCAAGAACTCCTAAATTTGGAGTTTGCTGTTGATTAGTTGCTAATAACTTTAAGCTTTCTGTAATTGCTTGTTGTGCTTGATGCCAATCACCAAGTTCTTGGTAAGCAAGAGATAAATTACTCAGGGTTGCAGCTTGTCTTAAGGTATCTCCTTGCTGTTGATATTCTTGAACTGCTTGTTGCAAAAATTTTATAGCTTCTGCAAATCTGCCAGCATCATATAATAATTTTCCCTGCTGCAAGTTAGATGTAGCAACAGAGATTAATGTCTGCGAACTTGTCGGGTTTTTGGCAGCAAGTTTGCCTATAGCTGGTGAAATATGCGTGCATATTACAGTAGTTGCTAATAGCAGTGCCACAAAACGATAGATTTTCTCTTTAAATTTCATTTTTGAAAATATCATTTACAGTTTTTAGATCTTTGAACGTTCAGCTAAGGGACTTCCAAGTAAAAAAATATTCCATTGTTATTGTTCACTGTTGACCGTTGACTGTTAATTGTTAACTGTTAACTGTCAACAGTCAACGACTTGAACGGAATAATTAATTTTTTGGAGTTCCCTAATGTCAATTCAAATATTGCTGATGTTCATCTGTTACATTACTGGGGGCAATTGCTATAAAATACATTGATTTTATCTATCTAAATTTTGTCAAACTCTTGTGTTTTGGGAATATTGCTGGTCTCAATTATCCCAGTTAAATTGGAACCTCAAAGATATAGCAGGGACACAGCAATACTTGCCCGTTATTTACGAGAACAAGTAACAGAGGTCAGCGTCGGACTATGGGGTATAACCTTGGGTACTTCCGAAACTAGCAATAACTCTCCATTTTCATTTCTAATCAATCCCTGTGCTTCTACAATTGCTTCTGAAGGCTGATTGTTGACTTGGTTGAGATTACTATGATTATTTATGTTTTGCCCATCATCTACAGTTACCCATGTTTTAATTACAGAATCAGCTTGCTGAGATTCATAGGGATTAGAAGGCAAACCACCACGTCCGGTGATGGTAAAGGAACTACGACTATATTTACTACCCGAATTGCAAGAGTTATCAATTTTCCCGGAAGCATCCGCCACATTTGTGGGTAATTGAACTAAGCCTTTACTGGGGTCTACTTCTGGTGTATTGATAGTCACATTGCCGTTAATGCCTAATTCCGAACTAGCAGTGATTGCACTCTGTTGTGTATCTTGCGCTTGGAATCCTATGCCGAATAATCCTTGAGTAAAGATGTTAATATTACCACCCTTACCACTGTAAGCATTAGCTGTGATATCGCTGTTTTCCTGGTTAACGGCGATAATAAAGGGACTATTAATCGTAATGTTACCACCATTACCACCAGCCTTATCTGTGCCGGCTGAGGCAGTAATATTGCTGTTATGACGCAGGAATAAAAAATCTTTAATATCTAGAGTAATTTCGCCGCCAGTATTACTAGCTGTTGCAGCATTAATAAAGGCTTGATTATCTAAAGTTAAAGTCCCAGCAGTCAGGGAAATATTGCCGCCTTTACCACTACCATTACTATTTACACCGATACCTGCACCATTTTTAATGGTAAAAATTTCTGGGTCAATGGTAATATTGCCGCTATCACCTGTTGCAGTTTTTTCTGTATTGGCAAATAATCCGGTATTTGTGCCATCTAAGGTGATATTATCCCGGACTTTGACGTTAATATTTCCCGCTTTTGCTGTACCGGATGTCGTGGTGAGAAATTGTCCGCCGTTATTGGCTGTTAAGGTATTAGCATTAATGTTGATATTACCGCCTTGACCATTCATTGTTGAAGCGGAGATTTTGACACCATCATTAATATTTAAGTTTTGGGTGGTAATTTGAATATTACCTGCATCGCCTATACTTGTACTTTCAACTGCTAATTTTCCTTTACCGGCAATGTTAATATTTTCCGGTGCGGTGAGAATTAAGTCACCACCTTTACCACTGCCAGAAGTAGAAGCAGAAATATTGGAATTGGGGAACAGGGTAATATCTAAATTGGCTTGATTTGCATACGGATTGAGTTTTAATGTACCTGCGGGTGCTTGTCCTTGGGTTTCGGCAAAAATTCCCACAATACCTGCTAGGTCTAATTTGGAGGCGTTTAAGGTGATGCTTCCACCGCCTTCGGTATTTGTGGCAGTATTTGTGGCGGTGGCGGTGATGCGGGCGGTGTCGGATACGGTGAGGCTAGGTGTATTGACAATGATATTTCCGGCTTTACCTGCGCCGCTAGTTTCTACGGAGAGAATGGGGGCGAAGTCTTGCACACCGATACCGAGATTAACCAGATTCGGTGCATTGACAGTAATTGTACCGCCATTACCTTTACCTGTAGTTGTGGCGAAGATTTTACCGCCATTGGCTAATGTGACAGTGGGAGAATTGAGGGTGATGTCTCCGGCTTTACCTTCTGCTGTGGTGGAAGCGGAGATTGGTGAGGAATCTGTGAGGGTTAAGTTGTTGGCATTAATTTGAATATTGCCAGCTCGACCTATATTGCTGGTGTTGCTGACAATTTTACTATTATTGAAGGTGACAGTACCAGGACTGGTGATATTGACGTTTCCTGCGGGATTGTCGCCTTTGGTGTCGCTTTCGATGCGACTATCTTTAAATGTGAGATTACCTGTGCTGATAATATTTACATTACCTGATTGACCTACTCCACCAACATCTAGGGTAATTCCGCCCACAAATGGAACGTTGATTGTCACCTGTTTACTGGTGATAATGTTGGTATTAATCAACGATAAATCACCAAAACCGTTAACTTTAACATCTCCAGATTTGTCAGCAGAAGATAGAGTTAAAATATCCAAATTTGTAATCAGATTTTTAGCTTCTAAAGTAACGTTTCCACCTTCTCCTGAATTTCCGGTTTTGTTGGAAATAGAAAAGGAACTCAAGGTTCTAGTATTAAAATTATCATCCAGAGATGGGATTATATTCCCATCTCTGGCACTGAGAGTAATTATTCCACCATTTCCCGCATTTCCTGACGCTGAAGAGGATAAGGATAAAAGCTCGCCTATAGAGATATTACCCTGTGTAGTAGTTAGAGCGATCGCACCCCCATTACCTGCGTTTCCTGAATGTGACAATGAGAAGGAGTCTATCTCTCCTGTAGAGATATTACCCTGTGTAGTAGTTAGAGCGATCGCACCTCCAGAACCTGCGTTTCCTGATTCTGAATCTGAACGGGAGTAGGAGTATAGTTCTTTTGTAGTGATATTACCCTGTGTGGTAGTTAGAGCGATCGCACCTCCATCCCCTGCGTTTCCTGAACCTGAAATTGAGAAGGAGTTAAGGTCTTGTGTAGAGATATTACCCTGTGTAGTAGTTAGAGCGATCACACCCCCATTACCTGCGTTTCCTGAACCTGAATCTGAGAAGGCGTAAACGTAGCCTGTAGAGATATTACCCTGTGTAGTAGTTAGAGCGATCGCACCCCCTGAACTTGCATTTCCTGACGCTGATATTGACAATGACGTGGAGTTTAGGCCTTGTGTAGAGATATTACCCTGTGTAGTAGTTAGAGCGATCGCACCTCCATCCCCTGCGTTTCCTGAAAATGAAAAGGAGTAGGAGTGAAGCACGCCTGTAGAGATATTACCCTGTGTGGTAGTTAGAGCGATCGCACCTCCATCCCCTGCGTTTCCTGAAAATGAAAAGGAGTAGGAGTCAAGGCTGCCTGTAGAGATATTACCCTGTGTAGTAGTTAGAGCGATCGCACCTCCATCCCCTGCGTTTCCTGATTCTGAACGGGAGCTGGAGTTCATGTTTCCTGTAGAGATATTACCCTTTGTGGTAGTTAGAGCGATCGCACCTCCAGAACCCGCCTTTTCTGATAATGAACCGGAGTAGGAGTTCAGGTCTTGTGTAGAGATATTACCTCCTGTAGCAGTTAAAGTTATATTACCTCCACCCTGTTGAGAACTAGTATTAATGTTACCTACAGTTAAATTAACACCTGCAATCTCAGTATTTCGTCCATTGGTTCTGATCGTATTGGCAGGATTCATCTGAAAATCACCGATGCCATTAGCATCAACGTCTGCCAATATTTTAATTTTATTCACAGCAGCTAAACTGCCATTTAGACTAATATTTTTCGTCGCTGATAGATTAACTTCACCAGCAGTAGTCGCATTTCCAGCATTAATATTGCCAACATTAAGACTACCATTTGTAGCATTGAGAGTAATTGCACCGCTATTACCAGATATGTAAGTGCGAAACATCAATTTTGTCCCGTCAGCAGTTCCCCAAGGTGCAGTTTCCCCTGCTTTGTGCAAAATACCTGAAGAATCTGCTCGTAAAGGATAATCCATTATTATTAATTTCCAAATTCCTGCAGTATTCTCACCATTAAAAGACGCTAACCCCCCTACCCCTATTGGTTTAAATCTCCCTTGAAAGGGAGGTGAAGCATTATTAATATTCTTATCTGCACTATCATCTAACAAAGTATCTTGAAAGTTACGAGCATTATTTCCTATACCAAGATAAAATAACTCCAATGTTGTCGCAGATGGTGAAGTAAGATAAACGTCTAACACACTATTCCTAATATGTGATGCGGAAAACTGTACATCTAAATCTTCTATTGTTTGTGAATCTGATACTGTGAATGTAAAAAGAGCATTTGTTTGTTCAGTTCCATTCGCAGGAATATCACCCCCAGCATCTATAGCAACTGCAAAAATATCTCTTCCTTTAATCAAAGAAGTATCAATATTACCTAAGTTCAAACTCGCTCCCGAAATGCTAATATCTCTACCATTGGTTTTGATGGTATCGGCTGTATCCATCTGAAAATTACCGATTCCATTGCGATCGGCATCAGCAATAAATGCGATTTTACCGCTACCATCAGCTAAATTTAAAGTGCTATTAGTTAGAGAATCAACTGTAATATCATTAGTCGCTTGTAATATCAGATTTGTATTTCCAGACAAACCCTCTAATGTATTTTTATCGACTGTAGCATTATTATTTTCACCAATAGTCAGGTTTTTAGTATTGAGGAATAATGTAGCTGTAGCGATATTTCCTCTAGTGATTAAATTTTCTGTACCTGTTAATTGTACTATCCCTTCCGGTGCTGTTAATGTGCCTGTGTTAATCACATTTGCAGCAAGTAAATTTATACTATTCCCAGCATCAACCTTTAAATTACCTTGATTATTAATCGTCCCTTGCTGATTGCTCAACGCATTGCTAAATAACGCCCCTGGTTTTACCGTCAATAAATTACTACTTTGAGGATTAGTAGCACTAAATAACCCATTTTCACCTAATTTAATGCCATCCGCAGTAGTAGCCGTAAAAGAACCACGAATATCTAAAACTGCATCTTTACCAAAAATAATCCCATTGGGATTCATCAAAAACAGGTTAGCGTTACCCAATACCCCCAGAGTTCCCAAAATTTGAGAAGCATTCTTTCCCGTCACCCTTGTCAAAATATTTTCAATTCCACTGGGGTTGGTAAAATATGCGCCGCGTCCTGAGTCAATATTAAATTCACTAAAGCTGTGGAAAAGATTCGCCCCGCGAATTGCACCCCCATCGATTCTCTCACTGGGAATGCCTTTAATCGTATCAAGGTTGACAACTGAGGTTTCAGTGCCAAGGGTATTATCTGGGATTATTTGCGCCTTAGCCAAGCTAAAGTGAGCCAGAGTCAAGTAAGTCAGAGTGCTGACCATTAAGAAACGTATATTTTCCAAAAATCGCACTAAAAATACCTGTTTAAGGTGAAAATTGCTTTTTGGGGTATTGTACTCTTTTTTGCTGCTAGTTTTACTGAGAAAGCCGGAATGATAAATTAGTAATTATTATTGAGGCTGTGCGATCATCTTTGTGATTTTAACTTGGAGAGTGCGATCGCCTTTAGCGAGGCTTCTGCGTTTCTCTATTGTTACAAACCGCAAAAAATAGTGGAGCATTCACCTTAACCTTGCGAAGTCTATAAACTGAATTTTTCGTCTCCGAGAAGAGACTGCGATCGCCTTTTGTGGAACTCCATCGATGAGGGGATCTTTGGGATCAGGTTGATAGTTATAATCATCACAAAAGAAACTAGCTAAAACCTTGTCCAAATCCTGTATGGTCAAACAAGCTTCCTTTTCTGCATTTTCAGGACGTTCCTGAACATTAGATCCTGTATAACCAGGTAAGTCTTTGAGAACTTGAGTATTAATTGTTTTAAAAATCCGTTCTACAATACCACCTTGGTTTGGGCGATCGCACAACTCACATTGAAATCCCAGTTTCTTGCCGATGGTTTTAAGATGTTTAGAGCGAAAATCTTTTCCGCCATCAGTAAAAAAGTATTGAAAAGGAGGGCTGTATCCCCAAGCTTTGTTCAGTTCATAGTCATGGGGATACTGCTTGGGTAATATAGAATGTCTTAAGGCAAGAGCGACTTCAGCAGAACCAGGTTGTTTTATCCATAAATGGAAACCTAGAACATAACTGGAGAACGTATCAACAACAGTCGTTAACCAAGGTCGTTCAGGTAGTAACACATAATTACTATCAACTATGCCAATATCGAGTTCCGGATTGCTTGATTAATTAAGAACTAGCTGCTTTGAGAATTTCAACAATCTCTTTATGCCTACTCTGAGTTGCTAATTCTAGCGGTGTAGCACCGTTATTCCCTTTAATATTTAAATTAGCACCTGATTTTACTAAAATCTTGACACCTTCGATATTATTTTGCCAAACAGCATCATGTAAAGCAGTATAGCCGTTATAAGGGCCTTGAGCATTGATATCAATACCATGATCAACTAATACCTGCATTACTTCTGGATGTCTTAAATAAGCAGCTGCGTGTAGTGCAGTTGCTTTCATACTGGAGTCTACAGCATTAATATCAGCACCAGCATCAATTAGCAACTTTACCATTGCCGCATTACCGTTGGCAGAACTCACAATTAACAAGCTATTACCACTACTATCTGTTTGGTTGACATCCGCACCTTGAGCAATCAGTTGTTTTGCCAGGTTAATATCATTAGTCTTGACTGCGTCTACTAATTTTTTACTCATACTTTACCTATTTCAACATTGCCTATTTGATACCCAAAATTTTCACCCAATGATCAAGCCATAGGTAAAAACATCAGTAAAGAATTTAGCTTTTGTACATCTAAGAACAAAAGACCTCTTGCAGAATTATTTTATGGTAGGATAAAAAATCTTGACATAAATTTGCTCGGACAATACGATACGAACAAACGTTGCGATTGTCACTTCGCTGCGCTCCGAATTCAAAATTCGTCTTCTCCCAAAGAGAGAGGCTACGCCAAGGAAAGTTTGCAAGGGCGGGGAGAACCCCAACACACAACTTTCCGCAAAATCCAAAATACTATGACCACTGTGCAACTTGCAGCTTTAATTCTTCAATATCTAAATAATCATTAATAAAAGCTTTACGTAATAGCGGGTAAGGAATAAATTCATCATATTTTTGTAGTTCTGGTGCTTCTGCTTCACTGATTAAATATTCCGGTGTAATTCTTTCTTCTGCCAATGCTGCAATTTCTGTAGCCAAATATGGAAATTTATCCTTTCCTAATTTAAGTATCAGATAATAAGGATTTACCCCACCAATACTTTTAATTTCTAAAGATTCTCGACAACAATAATTGAGCCATCTTTCTAATGTGCGGTAAGCTAAAGTTCCCATCCAAGGGAATATACAACATTTACCATTTTCTAATCTCAATATATTCTGTTGATCTAACCCAGCTTTTATAAATAATTGCCGAGTTTTTTGTAACGCTTGCAAAGCATTAGTTTGTAAGTAGCTATATTCTAAATCTTCGAGCAATACTTGCCGCATTCTTTGCAAAACTTTGGTATGGATAATTCCACTACCACCACGCCAATAAATGCTAGCTTTACCTTCTATTGGTTTAGCAGTAATTACCCTTTTTTTAAAGTCAATTTCTACTACTTCCCAACTTCTACCAGCTAAAGCAAATTGATTACCCACAGGAGGTGGCTTTAAAATACTACCAATTTCTGTTCCCCCTTGCTTCACAGTATATTCTTGACTATCAGCAAAGACGGCATAAAATTGAAACTTGTTGACAATCTTTTCACCAGCCAAACCAATAATTAATTTACCTGTTTCTGTTTTATGAATATGGTCAATATCAATTAAATAGCGTAGCAATAATTTAAAATCTTCTGGAGAAATTTCTGCAAATGGTGGTAGGCTGAACACTTGTTTAGCTAAAGCTGTAGGTGAAAGTTCACCTGTCGCTACTAAAATACTCATTGTTTGGTGATAAAGCAAACTTAAAGGGTATTTTACAGGCTTTATCGGTTCGATCCAACGTTCTTCTAAATAAAGTTGAATAATTGCAATACATTGCAGTAATTGCCAAGGAATTTGTTCGGGGAGGGGTGCTTCTAATGATGGTTGATTTTCTGCACAAATAAAGCGCATATCTGCAGCTTCACCTCTTCTCCCAGTACGTCCTAAACGTTGTAAAAAACTAGCTACAGATAAGGGTGAATCTAACTGAAGTACTCTTTCTAAATGACCAATATCTATACCTAATTCTAGAGTGAGAGTAGCAGCTGTAACTGCTGGATTATGCGGTTCGCGCATCGCATTTTCCGCCTGTTGTCGCAAACTAGCAGATATACTACCGTGATGTACATGATAAATGTCTGGTGATGCTTGTTCGCTAGCAATTCGCCTTAAGGATGCAATCACAGATTCCGTTTGCGTGCGATTATTTGCAAAAATCAGACACTTGCGCGATTGACTCAGATTAAATAAATATCTATCGTATGGAGTTACTTCTATTTCATCAACTTCATCATTAAGATAAAAATGTTCTACAGCTAATTTAATCTGGCGTTTACCTGCTTCAATTTTTGGCGTAATTACTGACTTTTCAGTTCCCGAACGTAACCAATCTTCTGCCATTGAGTAATCGCCAAGTGTGGCTGATAAACCAATTCTTCTGGGTTGTTTTTGTGTAATGTTTGCCAAACGTTGCAATTGACAAATAATTTGACAACCGCGTTCCGAACCCATAAAAGCATGAATTTCATCAATTACCACAAACCGTAAATCGCCAAATAAGCGAGTTAATTCATGGTGTTTATTCACTAATAAGCTTTCTAATGATTCTGGTGTAATTTGCAGAATCCCTTTAGGGTTCTTTAAAAGCTTATTTTTATGACTTTGACTCACATCACCATGCCAATGCCATACTGGGATATCTGCCGCTTTTAGCAAGCCATTGAGACGCTCAAATTGGTCATTAATTAAGGCTTTAATGGGGCCAATATATAATGCACCGATGGTAGTCGAAGGTTTTTCATGTAATTGAGTTACTACAGGTAAAAATGCCGCTTCTGTTTTTCCTGCAGCCGTTGCAGCCGCCACTAGCAAGTGAGCATCAGTATCAAAGATAACTTGACAAGCAGCAATCTGTGCTGGACGTAATTCCGTCCAATTATGCTCGTAAATATATTCTTGAATAAACGGTGCTAGGCGATTAAAAGTATCGCTCATAGGATATTTTGTTGCAAATTTTGTTCAGCATTATATAGCAGTTTTAATCAGTTATGAAAAACAAAATTCCCCGTTTATTGATGAAACTGGGAATCTTAGTTTGATATTCTAAAAAAATTAATCAGAAAAATTCTCAATAATTTTGATAAAATTTAGTGACTGTCAGCTTTAACAGTCACACTTGCGCTTCATCCACTTTAATGGGAATTAACAGAGTAATGTTTACATAAGTGCAAACCTCTCATGATTGCGCCTAGCAATATGTCTATTAATTAACCAAATCTACCGCTCACATAATCTTTGGTATCTTGCTGCTGCGGATTGTTGAAAATCAATTCGGTCGCATCATATTCTACCAAATAGCCGCTACGACCGCCTTTGTCTGACTGTTGGACATTGAAAAACGCTGTCTTGTCAGAAACCCGTGCAGCTTGTTGCATATTATGAGTCACGATCACAATGGTGTATTTCTCTTTGAGTTCGTGAATCAGTTCTTCAACTCGCAACGTAGAGATGGGGTCAAGCGCTGAACATGGTTCATCCATTAAGATAATTTCTGGTTGTACTGCGATCGCTCTCGCAATACACAAGCGCTGCTGTTGTCCACCAGATAAAGCAAAAGCACTTTGGCGCAGCTTGTCTTTAACTTCATCCCATAGAGCTGCTTGTTTAAGGCTGCGCTCTACTAACTCATCCATATTACCTTTATAGCCGTTAATTCTTGCACCAAAAGCAATATTGTCGTAAATAGATTTAGGGAATGGATTTGGTCTTTGAAATACCATCCCAATTCGCCGTCGCACCTCTACTGGATCAATGTCGGGTGCATACAGATTTTTATCGTAATAATAAACTTTGCCTTCTGCGCGGAAGGATTCAATTAGGTCATTGAGACGGTTGTAACATCTCAGCAATGTACTTTTACCACAACCAGATGGGCCGATAAATGCTGTAACCCGGTTTTTGGGGATATCTAGCCAAATATCCCGCACAGCTAAAAAGTTGCCGTAATAAATGTTCAGGTTCTCTGTACGTAAAACGGTGTCAGTACCATTAACTGTGCTAATGTTAGTAGCCATAAAATAGTCTAGTGTAAGTTTGGGGTAGTTAATATGCCCTAGAGATTAGGTTGCACTAAGCTTTTTGGCGAGTTGCCCAACGTGCAATGATACTGGTAATCAGCACCATCAACACTAAAATTAGCGACGCTGCCCAAGCTAGTGACTGTAAATTTTTAAAGGGAGTAATCGCGAAGTTATAAACCAACACAGCCAGCGATGCTGTTGGTTGGAATAAGCTACTGGGCCAAAATTGTGAGAACAAAGCTGTAAATAATAATGGCGCAGTTTCTCCAGCTGCTCTTGCGATCGCTAGCGTGATCCCAGTGACAATTGCTGGTAAAGCTGCTGGCAATACTACTTGTGCTACAGTTTGAAATTTCGTAGCGCCTAAGCCCAAAGATGCTTGCCGTAAATCTTGTGAGACTAATTGCAATGCTTCATCAGTTGTACGTACAATAATTGGCAACATCAAAATTGCTAAAGCAAAACCACCACCTATGGCCGAGTAAGAACCCAAGTTGAGCTTTACTAAGGTTAAAACTATAATTCCATAGGCAAACACCCCAGCAATAATTGAGGGCACACCACTAAGGATATTGGTAGCAAACCGCACAACTCTCGCAATTTTACCGGAACTAAATTCTGTTAAATAAATTGCTGCCAAAACCCCAAAGGGGATACTAATCAAGGCACCAATTCCGACCATCAACAGCGTACCTAAAATCGCATTACCAAAACCGCCTCCCTTTCTTAGAGGTGCTGGCGGTAATTCTGTAAATATACTGGGACTGAGACTGCTAAAGCCTTGAATCAGCACATACGAAAGCACGGCCAACAAAGGTAAAAGCGCCAATGCCCCACAGATAAATGCAACAACGGTCATCACTGTATTAAACAGTGTCCGCTTAGACATGGGGGCGCGTGTTAGGCTGCTTTCCGGATAACTAGTAGTCATAATTCAACCTACAACCACCCTAAATTCGCTTCATACGAAGAACAATTAACTCGGCAAAAATATTAACTATTAGTGTTAAAACAAACAAAACTAAAGCAGCATACATCAAAGCTGCTACTTGCAAACCACTAGCCTCCGAAAATTGATTGGCTAGTAAGGAAGAAATTGTATTGGCTGGCGCTAACAGTGAAAAACTGATGTTATTAGAGTTCCCAATTAACATCGTCACCGCCATTGTTTCTCCCATCGCCCGACCCAGGGCCAACATCACAGCACTGACGATACCCGAAAAAGCCGCAGGAATCAAAACTTGAAAAATTGTTTCCCAACGGGTTGCACCCAGCCCTACAGCTGCTTGACGCAAACTAGGAGGGATGGAAATTAAGGCATCACGAGATATAGCTGTAATGATGGGCAAAGTCATGATTGCTAAAATTACTCCAGCTGGCAACATTCCAGGGCCAGAGGGAGGAGTACTAAAAATGGGTAAAAAGCCCAAGGAACTATTGAGCCATTTTCCCACATTGGTAATAATTGGGACTAATACAAAAATTCCCCAAATGCCGTAAACAACGCTGGGAATAGCAGCGAGTAGTTCCACCAAAAATACCAATACCAAGCGTATTTTCGATGGCAGAAAATTTTCACTTAGTAAAACAGCAGTACCAACACCAATGGGTACAGCTAGCAATAAACCAATAAAAGAACTCACTAGAGTTCCATAAACTTGCGGTAGTACCCCATATTGGTTGTTAACTGGGTTCCAATTGCTCTGGGCTAGAAAGCCAGCACCAAACTGTTGAATGGCAGGCCAAGCACCAATACTAACTTGTAAGGTAATCCACAATAAAGTAGCAGCGATTCCCAATGCAAAAATCCGCGTCAGCCAAATAAAGCCCCGATCCAGCGACTTATCTATTCCAGAACGACTTTTAATAGCTGAGAGCAGATTATGAGTATTTGTAGCCATGAATACTGACTTTAACAATATAGATCGAGAAAAATGTGGGAGAGAACCAAATTAGATAAGATTGTCGCCAATTAATCCTATTTAACTCAAAATCAGGATTAAGTATTGGGGAGCGCCAAGTAAGCGACAAGTCTATATAATTTACTTAGTCAATTTAGTTTGACTAATATATGCTCCCATAATATAGCTCTTGACTTTCAAGTTAAAAATCGCTATTTACTAGCACTGGTATTGCCACCAACAGCAATCTTATAGTCTGGACTGATTTGATCGGCAGCAGTCGCTACCTTAGTAATCACATTTTGAGGTAAGGGAACATATCCTAGTTCAGTGGCTAACTTTTGCCCATCAGTTAAAGCGTACTCGATCATTGCCTCTACTGCCTTGCCTTTGGCAGCATTATCATATTTTTTGTATGCCAAAATCCAAGTATAAGTAACGATGGGATAGGATTCTGCACCTTCTGGATCTGTAATAAATTCCCGCAAATTTTCTGGCAAAGTTACTGATTCTAAAGTTTTAGATGCAGAGGCATCATTCGGTGTAATAAATTGACCGCCTTTATTTTCTAGAGCCGCAAATTTGAGATTATTTTGTTTGGCGTAGCCATATTCAATGTAACCAATTGAACCTTGAGTTTGTTGAATTTGGGCAGTGACACCTTCATTACCCTTAGCACCAACACCTACAGGCCATTTTACACTTTTACCTTCACCTACTTTAGTCTTCCATTCTGGACTGATAGCACTAAGGTGTTTGGTAAATACGCCTGTTGTACCGCTACCATCAGAACGATATATAACTGAAATTGGCTGTTTCGGCAGTTTAGCGTTAGGGTTAGCCTTAGCAATTAAGGGATCATCCCAGGACTTGATTTTACCTAGTAAAATATCTGTGTAAACTGCTCGTGGGAGTTTTAGTTCTGGAACATCAGGCAAGTTGTAAGCTAGCACAATACTACCAGCAGTTACAGGCAACAAAATTACACCCTTTTGTACCTTCTGGATTTCATCATCCTTCATGGCAACATCGCTAGCACCAAAGTCTACAGTACCTTTGATAAATTGCTCAACACCAGCACCACTACCAACTGATTGATAGTTAACTTGCAAGTTAGGATATTTTTTGTTCAAATCAGTAAACCAACTTGCGTACAGAGGTGCTGGAAAGGAAGCACCAGCTCCAGTCAAGCTGATATTTCCACCAAGATCTAAGGTTTTACCAGGATTGGAGGCAGTAGCATCTGTAGCAGTACCAGGTGTCTCCTTGGTAGCTGTGTTATCTGTTTGCTGTCCACCGCAAGCAGTTAAGCTAAATGTCAGTGCTAACACTGATATTGAAGCTGCTATACGAATATATTTGGTTGCGCTTGTACGTAAGTGCATTGCTGTCAAATTTTAGTCAACTTCCAAGTGAGCGCTTCTAGAATACCTCTCCAAGGTAAAATCTAAGGTAAACAAAAGGTTAACAAAGTAAAAAATCTCTGTCTTTTTTAGATGAATTTTTCAAATATAATTATTTATTAAATGATAAAATTTATACCTCGTTATGGGACATTTAATCAATAATGCTGAGTTAATTATTAATGTATATATTTACAAAGTCTGTTGATTAATGTAGTGTTAGGGGCTCAAGCCAGAAAAAATTATTCAATTCAAGCAAAAAGTGATAATATATACGACTTTAATTTTTAGACCACTGCCAAGCAGTTAGTACTATTTTCAGCTATTAAAACCACGCTTAAGCGATAAATTAATACTCAGTATAATCTGATCTACACAAGGAGCGATCGCTAACAAATTTAACTGAAAAGCACAAAATTATATCTACTGCTGCAAGTGCTAGCACAAATTAAATTTGCATACTAATATCTGTCGTGTTTGTTGTAGCTTGTTGAGCTTGCTTATTCCTTCTATATTTATATAATGTTTGCCGCTTCCAATCAATTATTATGGTCTATGATTGGCTTACTCCTGACAATGGGGGGCACCTTCCTTGAAGCCTATGGTGTTAGCTTACCTTGGAGTTGGAGTCAGCACAGAATTCAAACTTTTTCTTTGGGTGTTAGCTATCAAATTGGTGCGGTGCTACTAGTAGGTTGTTTAGGAGGTAAAAATGCTGGGGCACTCTCCCAAATTGCTTATTTAGTGATGGGTTTAACCTTGCTACCTGTTTTTTCTGAAGGTGGTGGTATTGGTTACGTTAAATTAGCTCACTTTGGTTATCTACTAGGTTTTATTCCGGGGGCTTGGATTTGTGGTTTTTTAGCCTTTAAAGCCAGACCTAGATTAGAAACCCTAGCTTTTAGTTGTCTTTGTGGCTTGTTATCTGTCCACATCTGCGGTATTAGTTATTTGATGATTAGCTATTTTTTCCAGTGGCAAGGCACAGAAAACTTGACATTAATACAAGCAATCTTCAGATATTCCTGGTCAGTATTGCCAGGACAATTTACTGTAGTCTGTGCCGTCACAGTAATAGCATATATATTACGTCATTTAATGTTTTATTAATTCTTGAGAAAATCAGCAATATAGGTTAGGCGATAAAGATTAAAAATACAATAAAATTTTCTTTTTTATTCCTAATCTCTATTATCTAGCCCCTAGTCTCTAGTCCCTAATTTCATGCGTTTAAAAAATAACCTGTTCTGGATCGCCGCCCTCATCGCTTTTTTCATAGACCAATTAACAAAATATTGGATAGTACAAACCTTTAAATTGGGACAAACACTACCCTTATTACCAGATATATTTCACTTCACCTATGTGACTAATACTGGTGCTGCTTTTAGTCTTTTAAGTGGCAAAGTAGAGTGGTTGCGTTGGCTATCTTTAGCAGTTAGTTTAGTTTTAATTGGAGTGGCATTATTTGGCCCCTTGTTAAATTTTTGGGATCAGTTGGGCTATGGCTTGATTTTAGGTGGAGCTATGGGCAATGGTATTGATCGGTTTATTTTAGGTTATGTGGTTGATTTTCTCGATTTTCGGCTGATTAATTTTGCTGTATTTAATATGGCAGATTCATTTATTAGTATTGGTATTGTTTGTTTGCTAATTGCTTCTTGGCAAAAAACACCAACTTCCAATAACAGGACAAGGTAAATCAAGCTGTTGTTATTTGTTTGTAGCTATTTGGTATTTGTGATTTTTCCCAACTCTCCCATCTTCATTCATATAAAAAGTAGGGAAAAGCACATACACTGACCACGTAATAAGAAAAGCCTGGAAATTAATTCTCCCAGGCTTTTATTAGCTCAAATTTTTACAGATATTGTTAAAATTTTGACAGCCAACAATCTAAATTAGTTTTTAATTACCATGAGCTAGAGCTTTAGGTAAACCACTATTTAGAAGGCTGTAATGGAGAAGTACTGGGTTCAGTAGTACTGCTTGGCATGGTAGAAGAATCTGGGGTAGTTGTGCTACCTGGTGTTGCTGGAGCTACACTACCAGGAGTACCAGATTCAGGAATGGTAGTGCTGCCTGGTACTGGAGTCATTTTATTGGTACTGCCAGAATCTGGGCTAGTAGTGCTGCCTGGTGTTGCTGGAGTAATCTTTGTGGGGCTACCAGACTCAGGGGTAGATTCAGGGGTAGATGTGCTACCTGGTGCGGGAGTAGTTGTATCCGAAGGGGCAGTCCCTGGTGTTGTATTTGTATCGGAAGGACTAGTCCCAGGTATAGTGGTCGTGCCTGGTGTTATGCTGTCAGGTTTAGTAGACCCTGGTGTAACGCTGGGCCCTGGTGTTGTATTATTCTCAGGAGTGGGGCTGGTGGGGCTGGTTGTAGAACCAGTGCTAGGACTACCAGTGTTAACTGCTGCGCCACCAGGACAACGGGAATTAAGCGGAAAGTATTCACACAGAATCTTCATGCCTTCTGGTGACATTTTGATTTCCGTTGGTGCACTAGTGGACGAGCTATCAGCTTGGGCAATGGAGGATTTACTAGACTGGGCTGCAGCAACATTAGCACTTAAAGCCAAAGTTAGAGCTGTACCAATCAGGCTCAGAGATTTTCCCTTCATTCTGAATTAACCTCAACGGAACACTCGGCCCATTAAAACAAACAAAGTTAATTATAAAATCTGTCTAAATAGGGATATACATTTTGGCTTTAGCGTGCTTTATATCTGTTGAAGCGGTAAAATTTACATCGATTATTTTTTCATTATCAGTTGCTAAGATGACAAAAGCAAATCGCTATACACTGCCTATGAATAACATTAACACTAGATATAATCAGCATTATCGTTGCATCATAAAAATTATTGAATATGTAAATAAGTGTTCACGATTAATATCGTAAATACGCTTAATATAGATTGCGTAAGTGTATTATCAAATTTGAAAAAATCAGTATAGCCAATTTATGCTTTGGCTTGTGATTAAAATAGGGTAAGACAACCATTCAGATTGTAATCTGCCGATTCTTTATTAATAGCCGTGCTGTAAGTAGCCGATGAGTTCCCCCCAACCCCCCCAAAAGCCACAAACTATACTTGGTCAACTGACACAAGCCGTACATACGATTCAAGCTAGAGTAGATTTTTCCAAACTAGCGCTCAAACCTAATGCTAAAGTACCGGAACTCTTGGTGCAGGATGCGGGGTCAGATAAGGCAGAGGTTTATCCATTGTTGGGCGATCGCTATGTGTTAGGTCGTAGTTCTAAATCCTGCGATATAGTGATCCGTAACCCGGTAGTTAGCCAAATTCACTTGTCATTATCACGGGATTCTACGCAGCGCACTCCCGTTTTTGTGATTAAAGACGAGAATTCCACCAATGGTATTTACCGTGGGAAGCGACGTATTAGTTCTTTAGAATTACGTCACGGTGATATTTTTACCTTAGGCCCGCCAGAACTAGCAGCTTCTGTGCGGTTACAATATATCGACCCACCAGCTTGGTATGTGAAAGCAGCAACTTGGACTGCTTATGGTGTTGGGGGTGTAAGTGCTTTAGTAGCTTTAGCAATTGGCGTGGAATGGTTGAAATTTTCCGTGAGGCCTTTACCTACAGCTACCCGTGCGCCAGTAATTGTATACGCCCGTGATGGTGCTACCCCACTGCGCGAACCCAGAACCACATCTCACGTAGATATGAAGCGGTTGGAGGATTTTGGCCCTTATCTACCCAAAGCGGTGATTGCTTCCGAAGATAGTCGTTATTACTGGCACGTTGGGGTTGATCCATTGGGGATTTTACGCGCTGTATTAATTAACAGCCGCAGTGGTGATGTGCAGCAAGGTGCGAGTACTGTTACCCAGCAAGTTGCCCGGAGTTTATTCCGTGATTATGTAGGTAGGCAAGATTCTCTGGGACGGAAATTGCGGGAAGCAGTAGTAGCGTTAAAACTAGAGACTTTTTACAGCAAAGACGAAATTTTGCTGACATATTTAAACCGCGTATTTTTAGGTGGGGATACCTCCGGTTTTGAGGATGCTGCTAAATATTACTTTGAGAAGTCGGCTAAAGATTTAACTTTGGCAGAAGCAGCAACCTTGGTAGGAATTTTACCCGGCCCTAACGCTTTTGATTTTTGTGGCGATGGTCAAAATAAGCTGCAAGCTGCTGAATACCGCAATCGCGTGATTAAGCGGATGGTGGAAATGGGCCAAATTAAAACGGAGGATGCTAACCGCGCTAGACGTTCCACTGTGCAGGTTAGCCCTAAAGTCTGCGAACAGCAAGCTAAAACTCTCAGTCCTTATTTTTATAACTATGTCTACCAAGAATTAGAACAAATTTTGGGGGAGGGAGCCGCAAAAGAGGGCAATTATATTATTGAAACCCAGCTAGATCTGGGAATACAAGCGCAAGCTGAAGCCTCCTTACGCAATTCAGTCAATAACTCAGGTGCTAGTTTTGGCTTTTCTCAGGGGGCGATGGTGACCTTGGATTCCAGTACTGGTGGAATTTTGGCAATGGTAGGAGGCACGGATTACAAAAAAAGTCAATTTAATCGTGCAGTTCAAGCTAAAAGACAACCAGGTTCCACCTTTAAAATTTTTGCTTACACCGCGGCGATTCAGCAAGGAATTTCACCATATAGAAGCTATTCCTGCGCGCCTTTAACTTGGCAAGGCTTTACCTATAAACCTTGTCGTGCTGGTGCTGGTGCTAGTTTAGATATAGCTACAGGTTTGGCTCTTTCAGAAAATCCGATTGCTTTGCGGGTGGCGCGGGAAATTGGCTTAAATAAAGTCGTAGCTATGGCCCAACGTTTAGGGGTAAAGTCACCACTCGATCCTGTTCCCGGTTTAGTGCTAGGTCAAAGCGTCGTTGATGTTTTGGAAATGACTGGTGCTTTTGGCGCAATTGGTAATCGGGGAGTATGGAATCGCCCCCATGCCATTAGTAGAATTTTAGACAGTAGCGATTGCCGCGATCGCAAAGATTTAAAAACCTGTCGAGTAATTTACTCCTTTGACCAAGATCCTGATGCCAATAGACGAGTACTATCTGATGACGTAGCCGATCAAATGACAACTTTGATGCGCGGAGTAGTTACTAGAGGTACAGGTAGAAGTGCGGCTTTGGGATTAGGAGAAGCTGGTAAAACAGGTACAACCGATAAAAACGTTGACTTGTGGTTTATCGGTTTTATTCCTAGCCGTCGCTTAGTAACTGGTATTTGGTTAGGAAACGACAACAATTCCCCCACTTCTGGTAGTAGCGCTCAAGCAGCCCAGCTATGGGGGAATTATATGGGACGAATTGTGAAGTAAAGAGTCAAGAGTCAAAAGTCAAAAGTCAAGAGTTCTCCTTCTTGTCTCCCTTACCTTACCTTGTCTTTTCTGTTCACTGTTTTCTCCTTTCTCATTAATATCCACGCCAAGGAGTGATTTCTAATTTGCCACTTGGCTGAAATATGAGTTGGAAGTGGGCTAGAGGTTCTTTGGTGTTAGGTGCAACTAAATTTGAACCTTGAGCCTGTTGTAGCAATTGAGGTAGGGGAGTTTCCCGAGCATAATCATAGGCGACTTGATTGAGCGGCTCATAGTCTGCGATCGCACCATCTTTGTTGACCGCCACCCGATACTTCAAATATCTTTCAAAGGTGGGGGTACCTCCCCAGCTTTGCCGTACTGTGCCATATAACTTCTGGCTTAAATCATTAACTGTCTTAGCATCAGTAATTTTTGCCCCCACAACCTCTGGTGTTTTAGCATACCCACGCCAAGGGCTAACTTCCAGTACTCCTGTTTTTGTCAACACAACTCTGTATTGAGCAATTGGTTCGTTTTGAATCGCGCCTCGGGTAGCAGGATTGTAAAGTAGGTTGGGTAGAGGAGTTTTTTGTATTTCGTCATTTGCCTTTTGATTCACGGCTTTATAGCCAATGATGGCACCGTCGGCTGCGACACCTACACGATAAACCACATCCTCTGATAATTCAGCACGATTAGTCCAAGCCGGATTAATTTGGTTATACAATTGACGGTTCAATGCCCGTAGTTTCGATGGATCGGTAATTTCCGGTACAGTAGTTAAAAGTTTTTCTAAATCTTTAACTTCAGGTGTTGTTGTAGGAGTAGGTGTTGGTGTTACCGCCGCTATTGGTGTGGGTGTAATTTCTGATGAGGGTGTTGGTGTTACCGCCGCTATTGGTGTAGATGTTGCATTGGGGGAAGTTGTAGGCGTAACAGCTGCTGCGGGTGTGGTAGTTTCAGCCGCCGCAGGTGTAGCGCTGGGTGTAACGTTAGGTGTTGTGGAGCTAGTGGGATTTTGTGTATTTGACTCTGGTGTACGTAGTTGCGGAGATGGAATCAAGCTTAAGGTGAGTGCTGCAACAGCCAAACTCGAAACCCCTATAGTAGCAGGCACTGCCTGCTTTAATACAGCTTGATTAGCAACACTATTTCTTCTTGTAACTGGTTGTAATTCTAGAGATAGCTCTGGTAAAGTTTGGGTGTCAGCAAAAAACTGATCTACCGCTTCTACTAAATCGAATAACTGTACTGTATTTAAATCAATTTGAATCGGCTCTTTGTTATTGTTAGGGTTAGAATTAAAACCTTGAGATTCATCCTCAGAATGCACTATTAACCTGTGTCGGTTAATGTCTAGTTTTTGTAATTCTACTAACTCTGAATCTTGATTATGAGCTTGGGGATTGGGGACGTTACTCAGGAATTCTTGAGCGTAGCCACTAACTGCTCTCACCAAACTTTCAAAAAATTCTCTTCCTCCCACTAGGGGTTGATTATAACTAGATAAATAGCATTCTGCATTGACCAATATTGATAATTCCGGGCGCATTTCTTGAAAATGTGCAGCCCGGCTGGCATCGCTTAAACCTTCTAAAAGCAACGTGCAATTAGGTAGACTGTACTTACGTTGAATATTCATTCTACTTCCCCATCAAAAAGACTGATCCAGAACCGCTGCATTCCAGCTGTGCCAGTACAGAAGAGTAGTTGTCCTAATAAATTTATCGCTAGCTCATCTAATTTCTCGTCAGAAGTTAATGCTAATGAACCAGAACGGCGGGAACTCATCCTACTCTTAAAATGCGTTCTAAACCGCTCTAAATAATTAGATAGTCTAAGATTTTGTTCCAGTGGTAGTTGCTTTTCATTCATTTGTTGATAAATCATCAATAACTGACGAATAACTACTGTTAAACGTCTAGCTATATAGCAAGCAATTACTACCAATGCTTTTGCTTCCATAATAGTTAAAGGGCGACGCATATGCGCTCTTCGTAGCGGGTTAGAACTACGCATTCGCCATAAATTTACCCTATCTTTGATAATTCCTTTTAATTCCAATTCATCTGCAAAAGCCAAAATAGCTTCCGAACCACCCAGTTCTAAAGCTTCAATTGCCAGTAAAATTAAATCGATTTGTACCCGAGTTCTTCGGGGACATAGTTGCCCCTCTGTCGCCGGATCGGGTAAGGTATCCAGAATCATAGGCAATGACGAGGGAGTAGGACTGTTAAACGGCGTTAAACTAGCGGAGACATTCATTCTATAGATACCTTGTGCGCTTCCGACAGACTAGGTAAAACTAATTTAAGATAAATAGCCATACAAAAACATAAGGCTTGTAGCAGTCGTAGTAATGCTTGATATATACATTACTTACTTCTTGAACTCCAAGGTTTCCGTATACTTAAATTTATGTTTTTAACATATAAGTGTATCAACCTCACTTGGTAGTGCAATTCCATCCCTAGCTTGAGTTAGATTCAAGTTATCGTCAATGGATCGCCAAGCTTGAGCTTCGATCCCCAGCGTATGACATTATAGTGTACGATTTGTCAGGTATCGGGAATTGGGGACTGGGGACTAGGGATGAGGAATTACAAAAAGTAGGGGATCTCAGCGCTCAATAGTCAAGAAAGAAATCAACAATGCCCAATGCCCCATCTCCCATGCCCAATTATTAATCCCTAAGAGCGATTTTTATGGATTTAAAGTCTCTAATTCGTGAAATACCAGATTTTCCCAAACCAGGAATTGTCTTTCGAGATATCACGACGCTGCTGCGCGATCCTGACGGTTTACGCTACACTATTGACTTCTTTGCCCTACAGTGCATCAACAATGGACTGAATGCGGATTACATTGTGGGGATGGAGTCACGCGGTTTTATTTTTGGCTCTCCTTTAGCTTACAAATTAGGCGCTGGTTTTATTCCCGCACGGAAAAAGGGGAAGTTACCAGCAGCAGTTCACTCCGTTGAATATGATTTGGAGTACGGCACTGATTCGTTGGAAGTGCATCAGGATGCGTTACCTCCAGGTAGCCGAGTTTTGATTGTGGACGATTTGATAGCCACAGGTGGAACTGCGAGTGCAACAGCAAAATTAGTCGAGAAGATTGGCTGCGAATTATTAGGCTTTGGGTTTATTATCGAGCTAAGAGATTTACAAGGACGTAAATATCTGCCAGATGTGCCGATTATCTCCTTGATTGAATATTAGTCAAGAGTCAAAAGTCTAAATTATCAAAATTACAGCTTCTTGACTCTTGAACACCACTTGTTCTAATTGGGGTTTATCCCAATACCTTTGACTAACATATGACATCTTCTACAAAAATTTCTCTGGAGACAAGTCGAGACTGGCTAATTAGGCTAGTCACGAGCGAGACTTTTATTTATGTAATGAAAAGGCTATTACAGGCGCTACTGACTTTATTTTTGGCATCTGCATTGTCATTTTTCATTATTCAGTTGGCTCCAGGGGATTATGTAGATACATTACGGCAAAACCCTAAAATTTCCCCGGAAAGAATCGAGGAAATCAAGCGCCAGTTTGGTTTGGATAAGTCCTGGCCGGAGCAATTTGGGTTTTGGCTGTGGCGCATCTTTAGCAAAGGTGATTTTGGCACAAGTTTTGTGTACCAACGCTCGGTAGCTTCGCTGTTAGGAGAACGCATACAGGCAACGTTGCTATTAGCGATCGCTTCTTTAATTGTGACATGGGCGATCGCTATTCCTTTAGGGATTGTTGCTGCAGTGAAGCAAAATAAGCTGGTTGACCGGGTTTTACAGGTAATTAGCTATGCTGGGCAAGGATTCCCCAGTTTTATCACTGCCCTATTCTTGCTGATTGTCGCCCAAGTCACCTCACCTATTTTTCCTGTGGGTGACATGACTAGCATCAATCACTGGGAATTGAATTGGTTTGGCAGGGTTCTCGATGTTGCTTGGCACATGATTTTACCAACGATCGCACTGTCAATTACCAGTTTTGCTGGTTTGCAACGCATCACTCGCGGCGAATTATTGGATGTTCTGCGTCAAGATTATATTCAAACGGCACGCGCCAAAGGATTACCAGAAAACCGAGTCATTTACGTTCACGCGCTGCGTAATGCCATCAACCCTTTAATTACCTTGTTGGGTTTTGAGTTAGCTGGCTTATTAAACGGTGCATTTATTGCCGAACAGTTTTTTAACTGGCCTGGTTTAGGAAGATTGACTTTACAGGCTTTACAAGCTCAAGACTTGTATTTATTAATGGCAAGCTTAGTCATGGGCGCAGTACTGTTAATTATCGGGAATTTAGCCGCTGATTTACTCCTCAAAGCTGCAGATCCACGCATTCGCCTAGAGAATTTAAATTAGGCAATTGGTAATTGGTAATTGGTCATTGGTCATTGGTAATTGGTAATTGGTCATTGGTAAAAGGATTTCTCCTCTGCTCCCCTGCTTCCTCTGCTCCCCTACTCTCTTCCTCCTTGTCCCCCCTTCCCTTCCGTCTCCATGCTTTCCGAAGTTTATTATTTGGTACGTTCTAAATCTGATGGTCGTTATTTAACGGCTCGTCCCAATGCTGAAGCATCGGGTTATCTGTTGTTATTTAAAGAAAACTTTGATGCTCTTAGCTATCTCAATACCCACGCCGCAGAGGTAGCAAATCGCTTTTCTGTAGAATCTATTCCTGGTACACAGATAAATAGTTTACTCAAGCGTTGGGGTTTTAACGGTATCGGTATTGTGACTGATCCTTTGTTACCCAAAGTTGAGTTTTTACAGCCAGGTTAACGGATGTGCAAAAATTTCCGCGATCGCACAGCAAAGTTGTTCCTATTGTTAATGTAGTGTCAGATCCATGTCTGTAGATTAGACATGAGATGTATAATTGCTGATTATTCCGTATATTTACTATTTAAAACTCTTAAATGCTTACCTTAACACCAGAGGAAATTACTCATTTTCGCAGTCAGTTGGCGGATAATCAAGATGCTCTTGATACTCTTGATCTCATTGAGCAGCGTAATGGAAATTTAGAGACAGCAGCTAAAATATTGGCAATAAGGGCTGGTTATGAACCATCCAGAAAATCAAATATTTTGGACGATTTGTTAGAAAAGTCCCGCAAGATAATCTGCCAAGAAGAGTTTAGAGAGGTATTGGCAGCAGGGATAATACCTATTGTTCTAGAACCCTTAGCAATAAGTGCTGCTATTCCTCCAGGATTGGCAAGTGTAGTTGCCATTTATGCTTTTAAAATAGGGGTAAAAAAATTTTGCCAGGTTCCCGATTCAGAATCTTAAACTCCTGTGGCGGTGAAAGCTGCCCAATAGAAAGGATTTTTAAAAGGATATGGCTTACGATTTTTAGCCTGTAATAAATATTCCTCAGCAAGTATCTGCTCATCTTCTTCAAGTTGAGCAAAAATTTCTTTGATTTGTGGATGATATTTAACTAACAGTGCTTCAAATTCTTCTGTTGTCAAATTTCGCAACCACTGCTGTGCTTGATTGAGTGCTAAAGAGACAGTATTTATTGTTTGCAGATTTTCATAAAATTTCATCATCAAAAATGCTGTAGATAAATCGCTGACAGTCCACAAACTACTAACTACAGCTTGACTACCAGCTAACAGAAAACCGCTAGGTAAACCAATATATTCATCGCTGGCATTTTGAAAATCAATCAATCCAGTTTCGCAGGCGGAAAGGGTGACGAGGCGACATTTTTCTAATTTGAGACTGAAGATTTTATCTAGGGTAAGGCATTTGTCTAAATCGTGGGTTTCCCCTGCCCGTAAATTCAGATAACGTTCTGTATTTGCTTGTGGAACTGTGTCAGCTACGGGTGCATTTGCCAAAATTAGGGCTGATTGACTGGGATTTATGAAGTTAAAATATCCGTGACAGCTAAAGTGGGCGCAGTGATAAGTATTTAAGTCAGAATTATTAATAGCCGTGAGTGTCGCTGCTGTTTTTTTCAGGACGTTGGCAGTATTAAAGTAACTTTGAATAACTTGTACTTCTAAATCGGTGTAATTCAGGTCTTCTGTGGGGTTTTGAATTGCAAATAGGAATTGAAAATCAGGACGTTTGCGCTGTTGTACCTGTTGCAGTAGTTGACAGCTAGGTGCATAGCTGACACCACCAGCAAATAAATCTAGAAGACAAGACGAATTTTCAGAATTTTGATTTACTGGGAGTGTATGAAGGGGGAATAAGTGCAGGAATTGATGGGGAATTAAGATGAGTTGATCGCAGTGCTTTGGTATCTGGGTTAATATTTCATCAATGTGCAGAATCGAAGCTAATTCTTTGAGTTCTTCCCCTAAGTTATTCAGCCATTGGTCTTTTTGATAGTAGTAGTTTTGTAAATATTGATTTACCCAATCATATAAAGCTTCTCGGTCTTCTGGTTGTGATTGCCAAACAGTAACTTCTCCTGTAGCTGTGACAATAAACACCAGAATTTTATCGTTGAGAATATACCACTCGATAATAGCTGTATGCTCATCCAAAGAAGCTTGAAATGAGTCGAATTTGAAACCATAACCGACAGGTAAGTATTGGTTTTGCAATTCATTACGCTGCTTTCGCAACTGTTGGAGATGTTGTGCAAGGAATTTGGGATTTTCAGCTTTGCCATTTTGGATTTGATATTGTCCTACGGCTATTTCATCCCTGTATTTTTCTAGTTGAGTGAATACTTCTGGAGAAAAGATGGTTTTAGAGTCACGTTCGAGGATTTGTTCAACTAAATTGCGGGTTTTACTACGTTCAACATATTCAATTGCTTCGGTGATATTAGCTAATTCTAGGCAAACTTCTACCATGCGGCTATAAACTTGGTTAAAGGATTCCGCTTGCTTGCGCTTGCTTTCCTCCCCAGAAACGATTTCTGACCGTAAAGATTCTACTGTGTCAATGGCAGATTTAAACTGATAGTAAGCTGAGGTAAACTGGTTACTGTTTTGGTAAGCAATTCCGAGTCTCCCCAAAGATTCTGCATGGTCTTCAGGCAAAGCTTCCCTGGTGAAGACAGTTAAAGCAGCAGTATAAGCTGCGATTGCATTTTCGATGTTATCTGCCCTGTCTCCTTTGATTCTATCCCCGTAGGCTGCTGCAAGATTATTTTGCGTTTCTGCCCAATGTTGCGGCAAAGCTTCTCTAGTTCTGACAGTTAAAGCAGCAGTAAAAGCTGCGATCGCATTTTCGATATTCTCTGCCTTGTCTCCTTTGATTCTATCCCCGTAGGCTGCTGCAAGATTATTTTGCGTTTCTGCCCAATGTTGCGGCAAAGCTTCTCTAGTTCTGACAGTTAAAGCAGCAGTAAAAGCTGCGATCGCATTTTCGATATTCTCTGCCGTATCTCCCTTAATTCTCTCCATGTAGGCAATTGCGAGATTATTTTGCGTCATTGCCCAAGCTTGAGGCAACGCTTCTCTGGTGTAGACAGTTAAAGCAGCAGTATAAGCAGCGATCGCATTTTCGATATTCTCTGCCCTGTCTCCTTTGACTCTATCCCCGTAGGCTGCTGCAAGATTATTTTGCGTTTCTGCCCAATGTTGAGGCAAAGCTTCTCTGGTGTAGACAGTTAAAGCAGCAGTAGAAGCAGCGATCGCATTTTCGATATTCTCTGCCCTGTCTCCTTTGACTCTATTCCCGTAGGCTGCTGCGAGATTATTTTGCGTCATTGCCCAAGCTTGAGGCAAAGCTTCTCTGGTGTAGACAGTTAAAGCAGCAGTATAAGCAGCGATCGNATTTTCGATATTCTCTGCCTTGTCTCCTTTGATTCTATCCCCGTAGGCAATTGCGAGATTATTTTGCGTCATTGCCCAAGCTTGAGGCAAAGCTTCTCTAGTTCTGACAGTTAAAGCAGCAGTATAAGCAGCGATCGCATTTTCGATATTCTCTGCCTTGTCTCCTTTGACTCTATTCCCGTAGGCAAGTCCGAGATTATTTTGTGTCATTGCCCAAGCTTGAGGCAAAGCTTCTCTAGTTCTGACAGTTAAAGCAGCAGTATAAGCAGCGATCGCATTTTCGATATTCTCTGCCTTGTCTCCTTTGATTCTATTCCCGTAGGCAAGTCCGAGATTATTTTGCGTCATTGCCCAATCTTGAGGCAAAGCTTCTCTGGTGTAGACAGTTAAAGCAGCAGTATAAGCAGCGATCGCATTTTCGATATTCTCTGCCTTGTCTCCTTTGATTCTATCCCCGTAGGCAATTGCGAGATTATTTTGTGTCATTGCCCAATCAAAAAGCAAAGCTTCTCTGGTTCTGACAGTTAACGCGACTTCATAGCCAGTAATAGCAATTTCCATATTGCTGGCTTTGCTACCCAAGGGAAATTGCTGAATTAGATTGCTAAATTCATCAATAACTGCTGCTAAATATTCCGCTTCATCTGCTTTCGCTTCCCCAAGTCTATTTGTCCCCCAACGGCGCAATATTTCTGCTAAAACTCCGTCGAGTTTGTCTGTGTTCTTTGCCAGCAAGGGGTAAACTACCTGGGAATTACCACTACTGTCTGCGGTTGCTTGTAGTACTTCCATCAAGAATTGGTAATATGTCTGTATCTCCTCCTCACTGAGAAATTGCAAATCTACTTTAGTATCTAGATTTAATACTTCCCTTAGTTGCATTGCCAAACCTTGCAACCAATTCGCTGTATTCTCATCCCCGCTTTGGGAACACATCTGTGCTACTTCTTCTACTGTCTGCACAAAGCCAGCATCAAGTAATTCTTGGTTTGCTGCTAAAATTTCTGGTTCTTTTCCATCTGTGCAATTTAGCAGGCTTTCGATTAGCTGGTAATAAGCTTGTAGGCGCTGTTCGTTCATGAGCAGGTGTAGTTAGAAGCATCTTGATGAAGCTTCAACAGTATTATCCTCAATTTCTGAAAAATGAGGGGGTAAAAAGTTTTAGCTTTTTCTTAAAAAGGCTACGGTGTACAAGCAAGTTATTGAATTACCCCACCCTAACCCTCCCCTTATAAAGGGGAGGGAACTAGATTTTCTCATTTCTCCCCTTGTAAAGGTGAAAGAATTTAATTTTCTTGTCTCCCCACTTTCTAAGGGGGGATTAAGGGGGGTAATTCTGGGAATCAATTGAATTACCCCACCCTAACCCTCCCCTTATAAAGGGGAGGGAACTGGATTTTCTAATTTCTCCCCTTGTAAAGGTGAAGGAACTTAATTTTCTTGTCTCCCCCCTTTCCAAGGAGGGATTAAGGGGGGTAATTCTGGGAATAATCAGCACAGTCCAAGAATATGAAAACGCTGATGACAAAACTGTATAACCAAACCTCAGAAAAGCAAAAACGGCAAACTCTCAGAAACAATATGCCTCCATGTGAAAAAATAGTTTGGGCAAAACTGAGAAATCAACAAATTGAAAGCTGTAAATTTCGCAGACAATACAGTATTGACAGATTTGTAGTGGATTTTTATTCTGCGGAATTGAGACTTGCCATAGAAATTGATGGTGATAGTCACTATCAAGATGGAGTTCCAGAATATGACCGCGATCGCCAAGCATTTTTGGAATCAAAAGGCACGAGGATTTTGAGATTTACAAATCAAGAGGTTTATCAAGATATTGATAGTGTGGTGGATAAGATTAGGGAAGTTATTTGTAGCTTGAGGGAAGTTACCCCACCCTAACCCTCCCCTTATAAAGGGGAGGGAACTGGATTTTCTAATTTCTCCCCTTGTAAAGGTGAAGGAACTTATTTTTCTTGTCTCCCCCCTTTCCAAGGCAGGGCTGTTTCATTCCCTAAAAGCCTTGAAAAATCAAGGGTTCAGGAGATGAAAAATCAGCAAGGTATTCAATTGGCATTCAATCTTAGGCATCAATATGGTCAATAATTCATGACTTTTGCCCGAATATTTATCGCCAATCATATTGACAAAATACATACCTTATCGAATGAATCAGCCCTGCTTTCCAAGGGGGGATTAAGGGGGGTAAAACCCGGATCTAGAAAGAAAATCCGATTTGTGTATACACCTCCCATTACTATATCGGCGATCGCAATTACTATATCGGCGAACTCAATTACTATATCGGCGAACTCAATTACTATATCGGCGAACTCAATTACTATATCGGCGATCGCAATTGCTATATCGGCGATCGCAATTACTATATCAGCGAACTCAATTACTATATCGGCGAACTCAATTACTATATCGGCGAACTCAATTACTATATCAGCGAACTCAATTACTATATCGGCGATCGCATTTGCTATATCGGCGGTGACTGTTGTTGATTGTACTCATTCTTAAACAACAAATTGATATGAAAAATGAGTAAAAATACAGGCATACTCGTAATTATTTTTTTGAAATTTTAATCAAATAAATCCATAAAACTACCCATCTCAGGCAAAAGGATACTCCATTACTTTGAAACAGGATTATCAAAAAAAGGGTATGTCATGTCTTTAAGAACTCGTGGTTCGGCTGCTGTTGACAAAGCTCAACTTCGTCTCGCCTTGCTTAAATCCATTGATGACAATCTGGATTTAGGACATGGGTTAACCATTGAAGCCTACAACCACTTAATCAACTCTACCCGTGCTGTAGTAGAAGCTCATAATATGCTGGTGTCTAATCTTGAAGAATCGCGTAAAACAATCACTCAGATGGATAAAGCTCTCTCCGAAATGTCTGAACGAATGCTAAGTGGAGTTGCAACTGTCTACGGCAGAAACAGTGTAGAGTATTCCAAGGCTGGCGGCTCTAATCGAAGACGAAGTAAATCTAGTTCAAACGTGACTCCAGTTACAGCAGTTCTTGCTACTCAAAAAACTCAAGCTGCAATTGCGAGTGCGTCAACTAACGGTAATGATACAACTCCTGTGCTGCAATAATCCACCTACCGTCAGAAATTTTTAAATCCTCATAATAGCTACTTAAACAAGAAATTAGATCCCCGACTTTTCAAAAAAGTCGGGGATCTTTTTGTCGCCAACATTTTGCTTTATCATAGATAAAATCGTATAAAATCACACTTTATATTTCCAAGTATTAGCGACATTAGCACAAACGTCTGTCGAAATACAGTCAAAAGCATATTGCGCTTATAATAGGTATGCCAGCAAGAGATATCTTTCACAACGCAGTCAAAAAAGGACTAGAAAAAGAAGGGTGGAAAATTACCCATGATCCCTTACCCGTCAGTTTTGAGTTAGGGGATATGTACATCGACTTAGGAGCAGAAAAAATTCTAGCAGCAGAAAGAGAGGGTGAAAAAATTGCTGTTGAAATTAAAAGCTTTTTTAAAACATCTGCGATTTCTGAATTTCACACAGCTTTAGGACAGTTTATTAACTATCGACTAGCATTATCTGAACAAGAACCAGACCGTACTCTCTATTTAGCGGTTCCCATCGATACATATACTTCCTTTTTTACTATCAGACTTGTGCAAAATATTATTAAAACATATCAACTTAAATTGATTACTTATCAGCCTGCAACGGAGGATATTATTGAATGGATAAACTAACAAAATACCAACAAATAATTCAGCAACTTCTCCAAGAATATGCGGCAATCTCTAGTCAAGACCCAGAAATTGAAACCCAATTAATTTTTGATACAGAACATCACCACTATCAACTTGTAAATGTCGGCTGGAAAAATCAACGTCGTGTTTATGGTTGTTTTTTACATTTAGATATTAAAGATGATAAGGTTTGGGTACAACACAATGGTACAGAGAATGAAATAGGAGAAGATTTAGCAAATTTAGGTATCCCCAAGCAGGATATTGTCATCGGCTTTCATTCGCCATTTAAACGCCAATTTACAGATTATGCTGTGAGTTAAATAACAAGTTTACTTGTATTTGAACCAAAGCAAGAGGTAATTGTGCAATGGATACCTTAAAGAAATATCAAAAAATTATCGAAGAAATTCTAACTGAATATATAAAAATACCCTATGCCAATCGGCAATTAGAAATAAAACTCATCATTGATCGCACAGCTACTCATTACATAGTAATGACTTTAGGATGGGAAAGAGAAGAACGAGTTCATGGTTGTATTATCCATATTGAAATTATTGATGGAAAAATTTGGATTCAGCGCGATGGAACTGAATATGGGATTGCTAATGAACTCGTAGCCGCAGGAATTCCCAAAGATAAAATTGTTTTAGCTTTTCATCCAGAGGATGTTAGACAATACACTGATTTTGCGATCGCTTGATTTCTCAGTGGCCGCAAACTCAAAGGATACAAGCCCCGGAATTGATGCTGAAAATTAACGAATTATAAACTTGTGCAATATTGTACTAAGTTTAATAACTAATAACTAATCAGTGATGATTCATGTTCTTATGTGCCGACTATGCATGAGAAGATCAACTAAGACAATCGCAACAGTTGCGATGATGGCACGGAAGGAAAAAAGATGTCGGAGAATTTAAGAAGCCAAGTTGTAACGCAAGGGGTGCAGCGTTCGCCTAATAGAGCAATGCTGCGTGCAGTTGGTTTTCAGGATGAAGATTTTAATAAAGCCATTGTCGGAATTGCCAATGGTTACAGCACTATTACCCCTTGTAATATGGGGATTAATCAGCTCGCACAAAGAGCCGAAGCTGCTGTAAAAACTGCAGGAGCAATGCCGCAAATTTTCGGCACAATTACTATTAGTGATGGGATTTCGATGGGAACTGAAGGGATGAAATATTCCCTAGTTTCTCGAGAAGTAATTGCAGATTCGATTGAAACTGCAGTTACCGGGCAAAGTATGGATGGTGTACTGGCTATTGGTGGTTGTGATAAAAATATGCCAGGGGCAATGATTGCGATCGCCCGCATGAATATTCCTGCTATTTTTGTCTATGGTGGCACGATTAAACCCGGACATTATAACGGTAAAGATTTAACAGTTGTTAGTTCCTTTGAAGCTGTTGGGCAATATAGCGCCGGCAAAATTGACGAAAATGAATTAATACAAGTCGAACGCAACGCTTGTCCTGGTGCTGGTTCCTGCGGTGGGATGTATACAGCTAATACTATGTCTTCGGCTTTTGAAGCTATGGGGATGAGTTTACCCTATTCTTCCACAATGGCAGCTGAAGATGCAGAAAAGGCTGATAGTACAGCAAAATCAGCAGATGTTTTGGTAGAAGCAATTCGTAAACAAATCCTACCCCGGCAAATCATCACCCGCAAATCTATAGAAAACGCCATTGCCGTAATTATGGCTGTAGGTGGTTCCACAAATGCAGTATTGCACTTTTTAGCGATCGCCCGCGCTGCTGGGGTGGAATTAACTATTGATGACTTTGAAGCTATCCGTGGGCGTGTACCTGTGCTGTGTGATTTAAAACCAAGCGGTAGATATGTAGCTACGGATTTACACAAAGCTGGTGGTATTCCTCAAGTCATGAAAATGCTACTAGTACATGGCTTAATTCACGGTGATGCTCTCACAATTAGCGGTCAAACTATCGCTGAAGTTTTGGCAGATGTACCAGAAGAACCATCTGCTAATCAAGATGTAATTCGTCCTTGGAATAACCCAATGTATCCTCAAGGACACTTGGCTATTCTGAAAGGTAACTTAGCAACGGAAGGTGCAGTAGCAAAAATTACCGGAGTTAAAAAACCAATCATTACCGGGCCAGCAAGAGTATTTGAGTCAGAAGAAGCTTCTTTAGATGCAATTTTGGTAGGCAAAATTAAGCCGGGTGATATTCTAGTTATTCGCTACGAAGGGCCGAAGGGCGGCCCCGGTATGCGCGAAATGCTAGCTCCCACCTCAGCAATTATTGGTGCTGGTTTGGGTGATTCTGTGGGATTAATCACCGATGGGCGTTTCTCTGGTGGTACCTACGGTATGGTAGTGGGGCACGTTGCACCCGAAGCAGCAGTTGGTGGTGCGATCGCTCTTGTTGAAGAAGGCGATAGCATTACAATCGATGCGCCTGCACGTTTATTACAGCTGAACATCTCCGACGAAGAATTAGCCCGCCGTCGTGCCAATTGGCAACCTCACAAACCTCGTTATACCAAAGGTGTGCTTGGAAAATATGCCAAATTAGTTGCTTCTAGCAGCCTCGGCGCTGTAACAGATTTGGATTTGTTTGAATAGGGCATGGGGCATGGGGCATTGGGCATGGGTAATGAGTAATGAGTAATGAGTAATGAGTAATTTTCTTCATCCCTCAATTCCCAGTCCCTTGTCCCCTTGTCCCCAGTCCCCAGTCCCCAGTCCCCAGTCCCCAGTCCCCAGTCCCCAGTCCCCAGTCCCCAGTCCCTAATCCCCAATCTCCAACAACACTTTTAAAACACCTCGAGTTTGAGCATATTCAAAGGCTGCAAGCCCATCGCTGAGGTGGTAGCGGGCATGAATTAAGGGTGTTACGTCTAGTTGTTCGCTGGCTAGTAATTGTAGTGCGGCGGGGAAGGGGCCACAACGGGAACCAATGAGCGTGATTTCGTCTACTACCAAAGACGAAACATCTAAGTTGAGATTGCCTGCATAGGTACTTTTGAGTACTAATGTACCGCGAGGACGTAGAGCGCGGCGAGCGATCGCAAATCCTTCGGGATTACCAGTACACTCTACGGAAATATCAAAAAATCTATCTTTGACATCCTTGGCTAAACCTGTTTTAATTCCTCTCGCTGCCAGATTAGCCAGTTTTTCTGGATGACGACCTACTACTAAAAGTTCACAGCCTGTTAACGCTATTGTCTGTGCTACTAATTGTCCTAGCTTACCATCTCCAACTACTAGGACTCTGTGATTTGCACTTAAAGCTACCTGTTGCTGAATTTCTAAGGCTGCGGCTATGGGTTCAGTAAATGTTGCTATTTCTGTAGATACATTATCCGGTACAGGATGTAAATTCTCAACTGGTAAACAGAGGTATTCTGCAAAAGCTCCGTGGCGGTTCACAATTCCTAATACAGTGCGGTTTTCACAGTGAGTTGAATTACCACTGCGGCAAAATCGACAATGTCCGCAGACTGCGTTAATTTCGCCAACAACCCGCCGATTTAGTAGGTTTTCTGGCCCTTGTGCCACAACCCCAACAAATTCATGCCCTAAAATTCCACTGTAGGGATAGTAGCCTCTGAGCAGTTCTAAATCGGTGTTGCAAATACCTGCACGCAATACACGCACAAGCGCTTCTCCTGGTGGCGGTTCTGGAGTTGGGATATCTGTGCGTAATTGCAATTGGTTGTTTTCGAGCCAAATTCCTTTCATGGTGATTAAGCCGCAATAACAGATATATTCTAAGTTTGAGAGTGTATCAATTATTGTGCTGGTTAATTATTTCAATAGTGTGAAGTATAAAATTACTCTTATTTTTTGTCTTGAATTACAGTAGAGCCTTCATGATTATTTGCTTGAGTTCTACTTAGCCAAATTACTAGATCCTCTGAATGGACTGCTATCTCATTACCTAAGGTTTTGATATAGAGAAGTCCGTCACTAATAGTTAAATCTCTAATGGGATACCAAGCATTTCTGTATCTGATTAGGAGTTCTAGAGAAAAACCTAACTGTAAGGCATATTTACGGTATTTCCACCAAGCACGCCATAAATGGACAGATTTAGTGCCATGCATTTTATAGCCACTGGGTATTTGACAGTATCGATACTCATAGAAACCTCGATGATCTATTTCTCCCGTCAAAATATAACTGTAATCAGCTAATGCTTCGTTCATCACTTCCCAATGGGATGAAGTAGCATTAATTGAGAATGTTGCTGGCTCCTTCGCGAGTTCGGCTGTAGCAATCACTCCTTCGGCTTTTGTCATTACTTGGTTACTTCTATATACTGTTTGCGCTGTCAACACAGAATTTGACAACAATACTTCCTGTTTTTGGATGGAATTATGAACAAATACTCGCATTAACTCTATATTGGACAACATGACTTTTTTGATACTCAGTAAGCTAAATGCAAAAATAGGTGAATGACAACACAGTATAAATGAGTTTAAAACTTACGCAAGTGTCAAATTTTTGCAGATGTTGCCCAGGGTCAAATAATTTTAGATCTCAATACTTGTCGGTTAAGGGTAAAAGGGGAAGGGGAAAAGGGGTAAGAAAAAACCTTTAACCCTTACCCTTTCACCTTTTCCCCAAACTAAATTAAGAGTTTAACATCCTTAACCGAGCAGTATTGTTTTAGAGGATGTTTGAAAAGTCTGTAGTAGTGTATCAAATATTTTTTACCCCACCCTAGCCCTCCCCTTAGAAAGGGGAGGGAACTGGATTTTCCGATCTCCCCCCTTTCCAAGGCAGGGCTGTTTCATTCCCTAAAAGCCTTGAAAATGCAAGGGTTCAGGAGATGAAAAATAAGCAAGGCATTTAATATTAGGCATCAAAATGGTCAAGAATTTATGACTTTTGTCCTAATATTTATCGCCAATCATATTGACAAAATACATATCCTTACGAATGAAACAGCCCTGCTTTCCAAGGGGGGATTAAGGGGGGTAACAGTGCAATTAAAATCACAGGGAAAAACTTTTCAAACAACCTCTTAGATCTTAGATGTGAGATTTTAGATTAGGGACTATAGGCAAATATGACAAAACCCTCGCTCAACAAGGGTTTTATCAGTATATTCTCTAACTAGAATAATTTTTTTAGGCAAGCTGTTTAAATTTTGACAGCAGACAAAAACGGCGTAAATACGGATACTAATTCTGGGCGACTAACTACAAGAGTAGGGAAAGAGCGATCGCTATAATCTACTCCTGCTGAAAGGGGAAACGGCTCTGATTTTAAAGATAACCATGTACCGCCAGCAGCTTGAACAATTACCCAAACGCCTGCTAAGTCCCAAACTTTCGGCGTGGCTTCCATCCCACCTAAAACTGCACCATTAGCAACTGTGAGAAAGTTATAGCTAGCTACACCCAGCATCCGAATTTTGCTGGGGAAATCTGGCTGCATTGCGGCGGTGCTGCGAGAACAGAGATTAAAAAAGTGATTATTACTAGGAGCATCAGGGCTGGTGTGAATGGGGTGATGATTGAGAAATGCTCCAGTTGGTGTTGCTAATCCCGATGTACCAGCCCAAAAACCATGAAAAGTTTGATTTAACGGTGGTACATGAACATAGCCAAAAATTGGAATTCCTTTATACAGTAAACCTAGAGAAATCCCCCAAATAGGAATACCCCGTGTAAAGTTAGTTGTACCGTCCAAAGGGTCAATTACCCAGCACCATTCTGTACCGGGGAAAGTTCGGTCACTCTCTTCGGTTAAAATACCGTATTCAGGAAAAGTAGAAGCGATCGCATCTCTAATTGTTTGATCTGCCCATTTATCAGCTTGCGTTACCAAAGTGCCATCAGCTTTATGTAAAGCTTGCACCCGCCCAAAATCCTGCATTAATTGCTTCCCCACTTTGGTAGTGGTGCTTTGGGCAAAATCAAGAATAGTATTCCAAAAATCATTCATTGATACATTCTCGCGCAAACCAGGCTTTCAGCCAAGCATTGGGGATTGGGAAAAGGCAGGGGGGCAGGGAGCAGGGGGAAAAGGGGAAGGGAGAAAGGGGAAATTATTTACTACCCATTACCCATTACCCATTACCCATTACCCATTACCCATTACCCATTACCAATGCCCACTTAATCTAAATCACTTTCTAATACAGAAGCGATCGCTTGTTTGGTGCTGGTTTGAAATTCTGTGACGTTGACGCGATTAAGAAACCAAATTGATACCAACATTCCTATGGCTTCTAAAACAAAGACTAGTCCATAGGCTAGTTCTAAGCTGGGTAGTAAATTACGTCCTATATCTAAGACTGTGCCACCAATTACTACAGCAATCCCTCGAGAAATTGCTTGTGCTAACCCCCATGCGCCAATAAATGTACCTGCGGCTTCGGCGGCTGTCAAATCTAGCATTAAGCTGATTGCTGCTGTGGTGACAAAACCAGTGGCTAAACCGAACAAAACTAAACCGAATTTCAAGAAGGCTGGATTCGCTGAAAAGCCGGAGAAGCCTAACAATAGCGAAGCACAAGCTACTAATATGCAGCCTAATTTGGCAGTCCTACGCTTACCTAAACGCGGCACAATGACAAAGCCTGTTACGCCGTAGGAAATGAGGATACCCGTGCCATAGAACACATTCAGCTTGGTGCTTTCAGCTAAAGGCATATTAAACACTTGCCCAGCATAGGGTTCCACAATCGGATCTTGCATAAACAAGCTGATAGTCATCACTAATAAAAACGTGAAAAACAAGCCTGTTTGCCGACTAGCTGTTAAGATTTCCCATGCGTTACGTAGGCTGATGCTATCTTCGCGATTAACTACTTGAGAACGTCTGGAATATAGGGAATACTTTTTCTCTACACCCAATGTAGCGGCGATCGCAAAACAAAATACAATAGCTGGCACAACCATAAACAGCTTGTTGACTGCTGCTTGTAAAGTCGCTATGCTGGCTCCTGGTGTTAACTGCTTCAGTAAGCTGGAACTAATAATTGCGCCAACAATAATCCCTACCATCAGCATTGACCAGACAACACCAACCACTTTGGAACGGTTATCTTCCTCCGAGATATCCACCAACAAAGCAGCAAAAGCAGTACCACTAGCACAAATTGCTAGACCGTAGACAGCAAAAACCAAGCACAGCAGCGCTGTCCAGCCAAGAGTTTGAGTTGTCCATACCCAACCGCCAGCAGCTTCGGCAGCAAAATCCAACTGCCACATTACCTGCACAGATAAAAATGCGGCGATCGCAAATACTGCTGCTCCCACCCAAACATAAGCTGTACGATGATAACCCCACATAGGTTTAGCATCTGATATCTGACCAAACCAAATCCGCGAAGGCGAAACGAAAGCTGGTAGTGCTAGCACTAACGACACTAAGGTTGCGGGAATTGCAATTTCCTGAATCATGACTCTGTTCAGTACCCCCAGAGTCAGGATTGACATCATGCTCAACCCCATTTGAAACAAGCCTAGCCTAAACATGGTCAGCAGATTGACCCTTGGCACAGCTACGGAGTTTGTTCGAGAATCAAAGGCTTCACTGCTTGCCATAGCTAATTTTTCATAGGGAGAAATTCATCTTTTAATTTAAAGATAAACCGAATTCTACCCTCAATTACTAATAGTTTTTTTCAAGAAAAAATGACATCAGGAAGGGGCAAGGGAAAAGTGTTCCAAAAGAGTACAAATGCTCACCTTAAGCTTGACTACGAATTACGAATTGCTCTCACAGGTAAGCTCAAAGTAAAAGAAGTTTGATTAGGCGGTGTTGAGTCAAGAGTAAGTTTTCCATTGTGAGCAATAGTAATTTCCTTTGCTAGGCTCAGTCCTAGCCCTGTTCCTTCTACCTTTCTAGTTCGGGCTGGATCTCCACGATAGAAGCGGTCAAAAATGCGATCGCGATCGCTTGTGGGAATTTCTGGAGATGAATTGCTAATAGTAACTAATACTGTCTTTCCTTGCTGCCTAGCATTAATTCGCATCCAGCCTTCTGGAAGATTATATTTAATCGCATTGCTAAATAAATTTTGTAATACCTGAGTCAGTAAATCGTGATCGCCTTTTACCTTTAATCTCGGAGTAATCTCTGCTATCACTTGTAAATGAGGTGCTAGCAGTTCCATATCCTCTACCATCTCGGCTAATATCTCGGACAAATTTACTTCCACTTGATGTAAATTCATTTTGCCGGCATCAGCTAAAGACAGCAACAACAGCTTGCGAACAATGCCACTGAGTCGAGACACTTCATCTAAAAGATTACTGAGATTTTGTTGTAACTTTGAACCTGGTTCGGCTTTTTGCAAAGTTCGCTCCAGTTCACCTTGTAAAATTGCTATCGGTGTTTTCAGTTCGTGGGCTGCATCTCCACTGAAGCGGGAAGCCTGTTTAAAACTGCGTTCCAGGCGTTCTAACATCTGGTTAAACACCTGAATTAATTCTACAAATTCCGTATCTGTAGCTGCGATTGGCACTCGTTGATCCAATCCTTTCACCGTAACTTGCCGGATGGCGACGACTAACTCCCGGATGGGGCGTAAAGCTCCATAAGACAGCACCCAAGCACTAGTAGTAATAATCAACAAGACAATAGGTATAGAAATTAAGAAAACATCACGGATAATCGCCATCTCCCGATCAATACCTTGCAAACTGACAGCGATCGCAATTTGGGATTCATGAAAAGCGATCGCACCGATGCGCCAAGTTCCTGTTTTCGTGCGTTGAGTTACTAATTTCGGATGCGGTGGTGGTCTATCCAGTGGAGGTTCAAGAGGAAAAAGCCTGTCTAAAGGCGGTTGTGATATTCCGGGAGTATTGGGTGGTCTTTGGCGATCGCGGCGGTGAAATTGAGATGGTAAAAACTTGGGTTGTGACGGCCACAAACCATTTAAATTAAAATCAGCAGACCATAGTTCAGATTGATACAGCGTTTTACCATCTCTCTCTCTAACTAATAAAGCGATTGGCGTTTCTTTACCTGTCCCCAACTCCTGCGGTAATAATTGTTCAAAGGATGGCAAATAAGACTGCAAAATATCTTCTCTAGGCGGGTGAGGACGACTCAATAAAGCTTCTAACTTTGCATCTAGTCGGCTAACCTTAGCCTCATGAATCAGCCACCAAGAAATACTACCAAACCCCGCCAGCGCACCACCAGCTAGCATGGCAAATAACAAAGCGATTCGGAGACGGAAGGAACGGATTTTCACGGTTGGGGAATTGGTAATGGGTAATGGGTAATGGGTAATGGGTAATTGGAGGAGAAAGGAGATAAGAGGAACAAATTCTTTTATAAACGAAAGGCGATATCTGAAAGTTTGAGGCTGGAAGTTGAGGTTTTGAACTCGAATGTTGAGGCTTTAAGCTTGGAAGTTGAGGTTTTGAGGCTGGAAGTTGAGGTTTTGAACTCGAATGTTGAGGCTTTAAGCCTGGAAGTTGAGGTTTTGAGGCTGAATGTTGAGGCTTTGAGCCTGGAAGTTGCACATTTGAGCCGGAAAGTTGCGGCTTTAAGCCTGAAAGTTGCGCCTTTGAGCCTGGAAATTGCGGCTTTGAGCCGGAAAGTTGCGGCTTTAAGCCTGGATGTTGAGGTTCTGAGGCTGGATGTTGCGGCTTTGAGCCTGAAATTTAACTCTTGGCCTCGCAATCCTTCCCCATTACCCATTACCAATTGCCCATTACCCATTACCAATTACCCATTACCCATTACCCATTACCCATTACCCATTACCCATTACCCATTACCCATTACTCAAGAATTCCGAAACCGATATCCAACTCCGCGCACGCTTTCAATCCAAGTTAAGCCAGTTATTGAGTCAATCTTTTTGCGGATGCGTTGAATACAGACATCAACGACATTGGTGTTGGGGTTGAAATCATAGCCCCAGACGTGCTCTAAAATTTGGGTGCGGGTAAAAACTCGCCCTGGTGAACGCATCAGGTATTCTACAAGATTAAATTCGCGGGTGGTAAGTTCGACCACCTGTCCATCACAAGTAACTTCCCGGGTGATGCGATCTAGCTTGATGGGGCCGACAGAAAGTAAATTTTGGCGATCGCCTAAACTCCGGCGCACTACTGCATGAATTCTGGCTGCTAACTCTTCCACAAAAAACGGTTTGGCTATGTAATCATCAGCCCCTAAGTTTAAACCTTCTAAGCGATCGTCTAGTTCATTCCGAGCTGTTAACAAGATTACAGGCGTATTCCGCCCTTTCTGCCGCAATTGTTTGAGAATCGATAGCCCATCCTTCCCCGGCACCATAATATCGAGAATTAGGGCATCGTATTCGTTATCTAATGCCTTGAGATATCCTTCATCACCATTGTCGCAATAGTCTACGACAAATCCCTGCTCCTTCAATCCATCTCGGACGAAGTTAGCAATTTTTGCTTCATCTTCGACAAACAGAACATTCACAAGTACAAGCATTCATTAGTTTACTGATGGCTCCATTTTAGATTGATTACCCTGTAGCTCAAATTACAAAACTGTAATTCATAAACTAAGTGGTTTGTAATTTTGGGGTGGCTAAATCATAAATATCAACACCACTCCACTACTTCTAAAGGTTGATTGTTATGAAAATTCGTCAAATGTTAGCCGTAGCAGCGATTCCTTTTGTAATTGGTTCGTTTGCATTTGCACCTAGTCAAGCCAAAGCTGAAGCGCCATCCCATCCCCATGAAAAAATAGCCCAACAAACCGATAGACCACTTACTGAACAGCAACAACCTAATAAAAAACCACAGGCTAGGCATCAAAAACCCCGTCCTCAACAGAAAAAGCGTTCTCCCCAACGCCCCCAGCCACACCAAAATCACAAAAATCCCCAAACTCCGCAAGCAAATAATTTGGGTTTAGAACAAATTCAGGTAGAACCCAACAATCACAACACTGGTAATTTAAATCAACCAAGGTAAAGGGGAAAACTGGGAAAGGGGACAGAAAAGATATTTAACCTAGGACTTACACAAGTGTCACATTTTTCTCGTTTAGGCTGTCAAGAGTCAAAAGTCCAAAAAACCTGAATTTTTGACCCTTGACCCTTGACTGTTGACTCTTAAACCAGAAGTTTGGTGTACCAGTTGCGTAAGTCCTGTAACCTTTTCCCTAACGCAAATTCCCAATTGGACATTTTATTCTTTGCAGTCTTTCAAGCTGTCTAAATTACAAAAATGTAATCAATCACCAGGGTGAACTGTAATTTTAGGTCGGCTTAATCAGAAATATAAACAATCTCTCTATGGAAGGAAGATCATGAAATTTCGTAAAGCATTAGTTATCACAGCGATTCCTGTTTTGTTGGGTACAGTTGGTTTGATTTCACTTCAGCAAGTAGATGCTGCTAATAAATTTCAGCACATTGCTCAAAATTCACAACCCCCCAACGAACCCCAAGATGGGCAAAGAAGACCACCTCGTCCTGATTTTGCAGCAGCGGCGGCTAAGTTAGGTATTACAGAACAACAACTAAAAGATGCTTTGGGAGTTCCTGCTAATCCCCCTACTCCCGGCGAAGGTGGTAATCAGCAGCGTCCACCTCGACCAGATTTTAAAGCGGCGGCGGCTAAGTTAGGTATTACAGAACAAAAATTAAAGGATGCGTTAGGAGTTCCCGCTAATCCTCCAGGTGAAGGCGGAAATCATCAGCGTCCCCCCCGGCCAGATTTTAAAGCGGCGGCTACTAAGTTAGGTGTTACAGAACAAAAATTAAAGGATGCGTTAGGAGTTCCCGCCAATCCCCCTACTCCGGGACAAGGCGGAAATCAGCAGCGTCCACCTCGACCAGATTTTAAAGCGGCGGCGGCTAAGTTAGGCGTTACAGAACAACAATTAAAGGATGCGTTAGGAGTTCCCGCCAATCCTCCAGGCGATCGCCCTGAAGAAAATAGATAGTTTAGTATTCAGTTAAACCACATCATTGTATATCTTTGACTGTTGATAGTTCACAGTCAACAGTCAACAACAAGAACGTGAAAAACAACAATCAGCAACTAAATTGGATTTTGAATCGCAGACAAACACTAGCTTTATTTAGAGTAGCTGGAACTGCAATCCTTGTAGGATGTCTCCCCAGAAAATTTCAATCTGTACAAGCACAATCCAGTTTACCTGGGTGTGTAATTAGTCCAGAACAGACCGAAGGCCCGTATTTTGTAGATGAAAAACTCAAACGTTCTGACATCAGATCCGATCCCGCAGATGGTTCGGTGAAAGAAGGTGTACCGCTACAACTGACACTGCGAGTTTCCCAAGTTAATAATACTCAATGTCAGCCTTTGGCAAATGCGATCGTAGATATTTGGCATTGTGACGCGCTAGGACTATATTCAGACGTGGAAGATCCACGCTTCAATACCATTGGTAAAAAGTTTTTGCGCGGATATCAAGTAACAGACGTAAACGGAACTGTGCAGTTCACAACCATCTATCCCGGTTGGTATCAAGGTAGAACAGTGCATATTCACTTTAAAGTACGCACAGAAGGGACATCAAACCAGAGTTACGAATTTACCTCACAACTATATTTTGATGATGCCATTAGCGATCGCGTATATACACAAGCACCATACGCCAGCAAAGGACAGCGCACACTCAAAAATGCCCAAGACGGAATTTTCAACAATGGTGGACAGCAATTATTGCTCAACCTCACCAAAACCAGCCAAGGTTACGCCGCAACTTTCGATATTGGGATGCAAATTGCTTGAGCCGGCTTTTGTATATTTGCCCCAATAATAAGAGCGATCGCACTAGTTGAGAGAAAAGGTGAAATGGTAAAGGATTTGTCGTTACCTTTCCCCTTTCCCCCTTACCCCACTCACAAACCTTCCCACGCCGCTTGAAAAAAGTCACGTTCACAGAACATAGCATAACGGTAAGTAGAGTCTACTAACGTTGTAGCACTGGCGTAACTATCAACTAAAGCGTCTAATTGTGCTGCTAAGGGTTGAAAATCTGAACTACTGTAAGTCCGAATCCAGTTTGCATAAACATGATCCGGAATGCCATCTTTAGCTAATTGTTCTCCTAAAAATGCATACAAACGCATACAAGGAGACATTGCCGCAGCCGTTAAACCCACATCTCCACCCCAAGCTGTCGCTAATAAAAAGTCAGTATACCGACGAGTTGCTGCTCCTGGTTGTACAGAATGCAAATTTACTCCCCACTCAGCAGCATATCCTTCATGTAGCCGCAATTCTTGCAACACCCCATCAGCTAGACTATGAAATGTTGTAAATCCTTGCCAGTCTGGTGATTTAGCTGCGGCGATACTGTAAGCACGAGCAAAAGCTTCTAAGAAAAAAGCATCTTGTCCGACATAGTAAGCAAATTTTTCTTGCTCCAGAGTACCTTTAGCAATACCTTGCACAAAAGGATGATTTAAACAAGCTTGAGCTAAATCTTGATTTGCTATCCATAATTCACTAGATATAGTCATCGTTCAAAAAATTCAGGATTTTATACCAATTCAAATAATGTTTGCGACATATCAATATATTTTAGAGGGCAAGGCAGTACCTTGCCCCTACAATCTTTCGCATTCTTTTTTTAAATTGGTATTAATAAATGTAGGGTGTGTTGTCGCGTAGCGCAACGCACCTTCTAATATAAAAATAAATTCTCCTAATTCAGCATATCTATTTGATTAAAGATAAATTATTGCTTAATATTCATAATTAAAATACCACGCTACTGACTTAACTGGGCAAATGCCATTTAATAAACTCTTCTATACTCGATATAGTTAAAAAATCAATGGTTTTGAACTGCCTATCAATAGCTGGAAGACTACATATTTTTGCACCAATACTTAAATATGCTTGTAAAATATTAGGAATATTTACATTACAAGAATCTAGGCAATCTGAACTAATTTCTAGAGAGTATTGTAAATTTGGATATACTAAAATGCTCGGATGCATTAAATTATGACGCTGAAAATAATGATAAGCACAAGTAGCTTGCCAAGGGTTTTGTGTAAGCAGTGATGCACATCCAAAAAAATATTTGCAGCCGCTAAGAATCAAATAATTTGCTAGCCCTTGCCATAGTAATAAAAGTGATTGACTATTGCGGTATTCTTTAGCTATACAAGCACGTCCAACTTCTACAGACATTTGCAGCACATACTCGGGAATACCATTAAGATTAAATATATCAGCAGCATCAAAACCTAATCCTTTGGAAGCCATAGTATAGGTTTGCATCCGATACGTTCCTATAGTTTTACCAGTAGCTTTAGAAACCAACATTAAATGATGGCAAACATTATCAAACCTATCTCTATCCATTTGGCTCAGGTTAGAACTAGAGAAACCTAAATTTAACTCAAGATTAAAAACTTCAAAGCGTAAACGAAATATAGATTCTAATTCTGCTTCTGTTGAAGCAAGTTTTAAAATATAATTTTGGCTTTGTAAAATTGGAAAATCTTGAAATAATAAAGGAGGACTAAGTGGCTGATAGATGTTATGGCAAGAGATTTCCATCTGTCTTCCTACGGGAAATTGGAAAAGTATCCTAGTAGTAAAAAAATCAACAATTAAACATCAAAAGCGCTTCCTGATGTTAAGAGAAGTTTAAAGATTATAGAGTTTTGATACCAATTTGAAAAAAGAAGGCGATAGATGGATTAGTAAGACTGTAATACAGATAGTAATTCCCAATCCAAAATCTAAAATCTAAAATCCAAAATGGTATGAGATAGGTTGTTTGTATTATGAACAGAATTGCTAAAAAAATCTGGCAATAAGATACAAAATTTTTAATAAATGTTATGCATTCATAGCTTTGGCATAACATTCCCACAGAGAGATAAAAAACCCTCGGAATTATCCGGGGGCTTGTATATTTTTTACAGGTCTGATAAAGACCATTGAATTATCTATCATTTGTCAATGACAAATTTTCCACAATAGTTAGGATGACTAATAGTGCGATATCTACGATGGGCTAGGCCTACGCACTATATTTCCATCATCTTTCTTACCCCTTAAGATAGGCAAGAATCAGTGAAAAGTATCACTTTGGCAATTGGTAGATGCGTAATTGTCCAGATATCAGACAATTAATTGCGGTGATTATTACTGTAGCGAACCCTAGTACCTGCCCAAAGTAACTTCTCTCGCAACGTTTGATAATATGAATTGTTCTCCCGCAAAATGATAAATTTAGCTCGACAATCAGCCATCCGCACATCAACGCGGTGTCCTGGCCAAATTGAAGTAGCTAAAACCCCATCTGTCCACAGCTTAGTACTCAAATCATAATCCCCCAAAGGCCAAATGCTGACCACAGAACCAGGGGGTAAGACTAGGGGACGGCTAGAAAGACTCATGGGGCAAATGGGAGTGATGGTAATCGCTTCCATACCATCGTGCATAATTGGGCCATTGGCGGAAACGGTGTAACCAGTGGAACCCGTGGGAGTAGAAATAATTAACCCATCGCCAACATATTGATCGACTACCTCACCGTCAATTTCCATTTCCAAAATTGAGGTAATCATGCGATCGGCAGAAGCGGGTTTGACACAGAATTCATTCAAAGCCAGATAGCGTTCGCTGACTGGTTCTAAATTCGGGCCATAACCCTCAAAAACTGCCGCTTGCAACATCATTCGCCGCTGGATAGCATAGCGATCTTCAAATAGTCGATCCCAAACTTTTTCCGTATCTTGAAATTCTTCAACGGATTCAGTCAAGAACCCCAGATGACCTCCCACATTCACTCCCAGAATGGGGATGCCAGCTGGAGCGAGATGTCTGGCACCTGTTAATACAGTGCCATCACCACCAAGTACCAATGCCAGATCAATTGGTTGACCTGCGGAAGCTAAGAATACCGGATAAGGGTTATCTTTTGGGCCGCTAGGCCCCATCAACACATGACACTGGCGATTTTCTAGTTGTTTAGCACAGATTTCTGCCCAACGTTTACTTTGGGCATCCCGTGCCTTATAAGCAATGATTACCTGCTTGAGTTGCACGCAAAATTACCACTTCAGGAGATTAAACTGCTCCATATCGACGGTATCACGGTTGCGATAAATGGCAAGCACGATCGCTAAACCTACCGCCGCCTCGGCTGCGGCCACGGTGATCACAAAAACGGTGAACACTTGACCTTTAATTAATGTTGAGTCCAAGAAGTTGGAAAATGCCATTAAATTCAAATTAACAGCATTTAGCAGCAACTCGATTGACATCAGTACCCGCACAGCGTTGCGGCTGGTAATTAAACCGTAGATGCCTATACAAAATAAAGCAGCTGCAAGTAATAAAAAGTACTGGAGTTGCATGAATCTTTGGAGTTTTTATTGAGATATCGTTTGTTAGTTGTTGCTTTGCCTTATTCGCGGCGAGAACTGCCACGATATACGGGAGTATCGCCAGAGTCATTGCGAATGCTACCGATTGCTGCCATTTCTTTCGGACGTTCTGGCAAAGTTAAAACACTTTGTGCCTGTTCGGTAGTGTCTGCATCTGGTAAGTATTCGCGACGCGCCAAAATAATTGCTCCCACCATCGCCATCAACAACAAAACGGAAGCTAATTCAAAAGGTAGGAGAAAATCCGTAAAGAAATGCTGGCCAATCACAACTATTGAACTTTCGCCAGTTACGGGATTAGTTGCATAAGCCCAAGGGGTAGCTAAGATCATTGTGCTTAACAGCCCAAACAATCCCAAGCTGACTACACCAGTAAAGATTTTCCGTAGTCCAGCACTAGGAAAAGGTGCAAAATCCTGCCGCTTGTTAACCAACATGATCGCAAACAAGATCAGCACGTTAACTGCACCAACATAAATCAGCACTTGTGCTGCTGCTACAAAGTCGCCATTGAGCAATAGATACAGCCCAGCTATGCTGATGAACACCCCACCCAGCAAAAAGGCTGAATAGACGATACTAGAAGACAACACTACGCCTAATGCTGCTCCAATCATCATTACAGCCAGTATGCCAAAGGAAACAATCTGTACTCCTTCTGCTAGATTCACTGTTTTTTGTCCTCAATCACTTGTCGTTGGTCAAAAGTCAAGTGTCAAGAGTCAAGTGTCAAGAGTCAATTGACCAAATCTGGACTTTGGACTTTTGACTTTGGACGGTTGACTCACCACTTTTATTTTTCTGTTTGTTCTACCAGGTCTTCTGGACGCGCACCAGGACGGGGAGCATCAGCAGGTAGATCGTGGGGTTCCATGACACCTTTAGGCAGATAAACTAATTCGCGCAGTGGTGTCACCATTGGGTCGTTGGTTACCTTGTAAGGTAAGCGTCCCAAGGCCACGTTATCATAGTTCAACTCATGGCGATCATAAGTGGATAGCTCGTAATCTTCTGTCATGGAAAGACAGTTGGTTGGGCAATATTCCACACAGTTACCGCAGAAGATACAAACTCCAAAGTCAATACTGTAGTGATTGAGCTTTTTCTTTTTGCTGGCTTTATCGAATTCCCAATCAACTACAGGTAAGTTGATGGGGCAAACGCGCACACAAACTTCACAAGCGATACATTTATCAAACTCAAAGTGAATTCTGCCGCGAAAACGTTCACCAGGAATTAATTTTTCGTAAGGGTACTGTACAGTAATTGGCCGCCGACGCATATGGTCAAAGGTTACAGATAACCCTTGACCAATGTAACGACCAGCTTGTACTGCTTCCTTGGCATAATCGCCAACTTGCTTCAGGAACTTTAGCATTGTGTTTTACTCTCTCTGTTGTTCTTTATTAGTCATCAGTCATCTCTTACAAAGTTCTGAGCTGAGGTTTCCTCCGCTCAGACTTTGCGCTTTGTCATTGGGAAGTTGACAAATGACTGATCACTAACCTCCAAAGGCGACGGGAAAAGCTAGTTTCAGGGCTGCGGTTAATAACAGATTAACCAAACCAACTGGTAGTAAGAACTTCCATCCTAGATCTAACAATTGGTCAATCCGTACCCGGGGTACTGTCCAGCGCAACAAAATGGCGACAAATACTAGTAGGTAGGCTTTGAGTACGGTCATAATGATACCCAAAGATGCAGTGACAACCTGCAATACTGGATTGAGTTCACTAACACCTAGCCAATTAGCGATCGCACTGATGGGGATGGGAAAATCCCAACCACCGAGGTATAAAATAGCAACAAGTAAGCTAGAAAGGATTAAGTTAACGTAGGAACCCAGGTAAAATAAACCGAATTTCATCCCGGCATATTCTGTTTGATACCCTGCTACTAGTTCTTCTTCGGCTTCGGGTAAGTCAAAGGGTAAGCGTTCGCACTCAGCTAGGGCGGCGATCCAAAAGATTAAGAAACCTGCTGGTTGTCGCCAAATATTCCAACCCAAAATGCCGTAACCAGATTGCTGATTAACAATATCAACGGTGCTGAGGCTGTTAGACATCATTGCGATCGCTAACACACTCAACGCCAGGGGAATTTCATAACTAATTGACTGTGCTGCGGCTCTTAAGCCCCCTAAGAGCGAGTATTTGTTATTGGATGCATAGCCAGCCATTAATAAGCCAATTGGCTGAATGCTAGATAAGGCAATCCACAAAAAGACCCCCATGCCAACATTTGTAATGACAATATTCTGTCCAAAGGGCACAATCAGAAACGACAGAAACACTGGAATTACAACAATGATGGGGCCGAGAGTAAACAGCCAGGGGTCGGACTTGGCTGGGACTATATCTTCTTTAAAGACGAGCTTCAAACCATCTGCGACTGGTACCAGCAAACCAAAAGGCCCCATGTATTCCGGGCCAATCCGCTGTTGAGCTGCAGCGGAAATTTTCCGCTCTAGCCAAGTCGCTACTAATACTCCCACTGTTGCCCCAATTAGCATCAGTATCATCGGCAGAGGCATCCAAATCGCTTTGGCTGCGTCTGGTGGTAATCCTAAATCCGTGAGGGATTTAATAAAAGTTCCTTGGAGGTCAATTCCTGAATTCATGTTTCCGCTCTTTAAGTCAACTGAAGTGTGAAGTATGAAGTATGAATAAGAAAATTTCAGCCTTCAGCCTTCATCCTTGATCCTTGGATGATTACATTTAATTGATGATGATTTGCCAATTCCCATGTTTAGTATATCGTTGGATGGTTTTAGCCCTCTCAACCCAAATATCAAGATCTACTTATGGTTGGGATTGGGATTTACAAATCACAAACCCCCATTTACTTGGCTAAAATCAAAACTTAGGAGAGAAGCGTTGCACAGCAATATGGGCACATACTGCCACTAAATTCAGCACAAATGTTTCCGCCTCCATTGTGGCAACGGTTTTCGCTTTCTACAAGTTTGATAATTTGCCAGAAATGGGGGCTGGGATTACTAGTACTCCACCAACCCAACTGTGAAGGTACAGAAATAAATTGCGTAGACAGGTTAGTGGGCTTTGCTTTGGTTGCTAATGTCGTAGCTAAGGCTTCAGCCAGATGGGGAACAAAGATTGTCAAAAAAGCGGGAAGAAAGAGAAATAGCAGAGTGGCTTTGGTGGACTACTAGTAAAGCTTGTATCAGCCCTACCATCGCCTCTGGCTGCAGCTGCTTCTACAAAAAAGCGATCGCCAACGCTAAAGCGGAGTTACTTGAAAATTATTTCCCCTGCCATAGCGCTTTTTTACGTTACCTACCTACCAAACAGTGCCAAAGACCGGGGATGTTGACAGTTAATTAGCGTTGGTCAATGGGGATATAAGGAGCTTCATGCTGACCATTGTAAACCTGAGTGGGACGGAAAATTCGGTTTTCTTCTAGCTGTTCTTTCCAGTGAGCTAGCCAACCAGCAACACGGGCGATCGCAAAAATTGGTGTAAATAAGTCGGTGGGAATGCCCATCTTTCTATACACCAATCCCGAGTAAAAGTCAACATTAGGATAAATCCCTTTGTGACCTAGTTTTTCGGCTACTACCCGTTCCATCTCTTGGGCGATTTCATAGTACTTGTCTTCGCCAAATTTGGAAAACAGCTCTTCTGCCAAGTTTTGCAAAATCGTGGCTCTGGGGTCTTTCACCTTATACACGCGATGCCCAAAGCCCATAATTTTCGCTTTGCGCTGTATCAGGTCTTCAACGTAGGGACGAACATTAGCTACAGAGCCAATATCTTCTAGCATTTGAATGACTTCTTCATTTGCACCGCCATGCAACGGGCCACCCAAGGTTCCCACAGCGCTTGCAACCACGGCATAGGGATCTGTGAGGGTAGAAGCCGTCACCCTAGCGCTAAAGGTAGAAGCATTCATCGTATGCTCGACATGAAGTATCAAGCATATATCAAAAATTTTCGCCGCCAACGGATCGGGTTCTTTCTCGTCGAGCATATACAGAAAGTTAGCGGAGTAGTCCAAGTCATCCCGTGGGCGCACGGGGTCATTTCCTTTCCGCATCAACTGGAACGCCGCTACCATTGTGGGAATAGTAGCGATTAAGCGCACCACAGAATCTCGAATGTAGGCGGGATTATGTAAATCCCGAAGAGAATAGAACAGGCCTAATGCAGCAGCTGAGGCTTGTAAAGCATCCATAGGGTGTCCGCTTTCAGGAAAGCATTTCATCATGTCCCGGATGCGATATTTGATTCGTCTGTGGAGACGAACTTCCTCCTCAAATGCTGCTAGTTCTTCTTTACTTGGCAATTCACCCCAAATTAGGAGATAAGCAGTTTCCAAAAATGTACTTTTTGCTGCTAACTCCTCAATTCGGATGCCCCGATATTCTAGTATTCCCTTTTGCCCGTCAACATAGCTGATACTGGATTGGGCAGCAGGAATGCCTTCCAACCCGGGCTTATATTCGCACACCGACATGGCAACACCATCTGCTTTGTGAAAGATTTGCTCAGGCTAACTTACCAGAAATCGTTATTGCAAGAACAGTTTACAGTTATAATCTAAGTCCTTTCATAACTGTGAAAAACTGTTAAAGCAAGTACTTGGGTTGTGTCAACCAAAACATCTGACTACAACCCAGGGGAGAGCCTATTTCTGGTAGTTTTATCCCGATCATACCTGCTTTTTTCAAGACTAAACCTGCTTTGACTTCCCCCCAAAGAAGAATTTCTGCCCATTGGCTCAAATTAGGTTCGTGTCCTACTACGGCAAGTCGGGTATTTGGGGCATAATTTCTTGGCTCTAACCACTGTTTCACCCAATTATCGATATTACCATCAGGTGTCAGGTGATGAGATTCTTCTATCTGAGAACTTAATCCGGCTGCACTCAAAATCTCTGCTGTTTGGCGTGCCCTAGCTAAGGAGCTTGTAACAATTAAATCAAAGTGCAAACCCAAATTTACTAGGCGCTGGGAAATTTTCTCTGTTTTTTGTCTTCCTTCTTTGGTCAGAACTCGCTCTTCATCTTTAATATTGGCAGTCCTCTCTTGGGCTATACCATGACGAATCAGATATAATTCCATATTTGTTTATACTGTTAACATGTTCTATTAGATTTAAGCCAAGAAATAAAAATTCCTTGGCTTAAATCTAAATGAATTAAAGATGAATGATTACCATTTTTTGGCTGAGGTAATAGTCTTCACCTATCTATTAAATTTTATCTCCTGCCTTACTCTGACTGAATTGGGTTATCTTTGGGATTAACTAATTTCAGCAATTTCTGCTTGATTTGAGTGTCGAAAACTTCCCATTTCATTTTTGCGTAAGCGGAATTTTCGTTACCGCCAGATAAAAATCCCATCGGGATTTCAAAGCCACCTGCACCTGTTCTTCCACCACCAAAAAAGCGCCCATTACTATCTTGTCCAAAGGCTTCTTTGATGAATTCATCAGGGTCGAGAGTCAGTTTAGTGGTTCTCAGAGAACCAATAACTACTTCTAATTCATCATCTTCATCGTGAACAATACCGTAAACTACAGCGGTGTGAACGTTTTCTTCCGTCACGAGGAAATCTGCTGCTTGGGGGATAGCATCGCGGTCATCATAACGTAAATAACCAACACCAGCGATGGAAAAGTTATTTTGTACGATGCGGTTTTTGAGCGCTCGCTCAATTACATCCATTACCCGCTTAGACCGATTCGCCTGTAAAATGGCGTTTAGCAACTGGGCATCATAAAATCGACTCAGATATGCAGCAGCCATAAAATCCTCTTCTTGTGCTTGCATCAGTCGATTTGTATCCGATCGCAAGCCATGCATCAAGGCTGTGGCACATTTAACGTGCTGATTGATGCTGCTATCTAAGGTCAGTAATCCTGATTGTAGGTACTGGGTGAAAATTGTTGCTGTTGCTCGTACATAAGGACGGACATCGATAAATTCTGGTTTGAGATCCGCCTGTACGCTGTGATGGTCAATAACTGCAACTAGCGGTATTCCTGCTTGCTGCACTGCTGACAATAGTTGACTTGTGGTGCCTTGGTTATCAATTAAGATGAAACCCTGGTAAGATGACAAGTCTTTAGTTTTGAGGTTTTGCAATGTCCAACGCTGGGCTGGTAGATTTGTCAGCTTGACTAAGGCAATGTTCTCTTGGTGGCTTAAAGTCCCAGCATAAATAATTTCACACTTGATATCGTATTGCTGGGCGATTAACTGGTATGCCCACGCGCAAGAGAGGGCATCAGGGTCAGGAAAGTCTTGTAAGATGATCAACTGACGCTCATGTCGGTGCGCTAAAAGGGTTTTTTGCAGTTCCTCTGACTTTTGAGACACCAGAGAATTACTACGCTGAATTAGATAAATACCTCCGTCACTTGCCGATGGTGGTAGGGAGGTTTTAGCAAGTGGCACCTCAACAGGTACTGGGTCTATTTCAGCATCCTCTTGGTTCGGCTCTGTGGTCAATGATAAACTCTCAAACTGCATCAAGGAAGAATTCGATTGCATAGGGAATGTTGTTGTAAGCGTGAGGCTCCATGAATTCGTTGGAAAATACTACAATCAGATGTTCACTGATTTCGCCACACATAATGATCTTCGCAAAAATATAGAGGCATAGCACTATATATCTCGGTCTATTTTTTATCAAAACAAACAGTCACCATCTACCAATTTCTACTACCAAAATAAACAGCCTCTGGCAAACATCTTACTGAGTATTTTAAAAAACATTATCAAGATAATATATTTTTTTTCATCTTCTTTATTTTTCTCTTTTAAAGAGAAATAAACATAACTTTTGATATTGATCACTGGGCTAATAGCTGACCTCTAAAAGCACCAAACTTATTGAGGTCTAGACTTGCTGGTATCCAGATTTTTTACCCAGTAACTCCGCCAATCATATATTTTTAGTGCTTTTGTACATTTTGGGAATTGGTATTTGCTTGGTTACAGTTTTTACATACTTGGTCGCGGGTATTGAGTGATGGGATAATTCTCAAGCTCCTAGTTTTATCCCTTATTTTTATTGTTAACGAAAAATGACCTTTTCCCATTGACTTTCATAATCCTGCTAACTTCCCTCACTGCCTTGCAGTTTATGAATGCCATAAGGTACAATAAGGAGCTTGCCTATACTCTAAAGATTTATGCAGGCAAAACAATAGAAGAGTACTGTGTTTAGCCCATACCCTTACTCTCAACCCAGAGACAAATTAAGGCATACCCTAGGTAAAATGACACAAGCGCATTTCTAGGTTATGATGCTCGACCGTGATGATTTAAATGCTGAAGCTCAAAGACCTATCACATATTTTTGCCACTCTTTGTGCAATCCACTCTTTAAATGCTTGCTCACCTCAAAATAGAGGCTGCTGTATGGTTGGCGGGGAGGATGGCGTAAAAGCATATGGGCTTCATGAGGCGTGCGACTGCCTTTTTTGACATTACAACGCACACAAGCCGTGACAATGTTCTCCCAACTATCTCCACCACCGCGCGATCGCGGGAGGACATGATCCAGAGTTAGCTCGTCCCCTGTATAACCGCAATATTGGCAAGTATGACCATCGCGGTGCAAGATATTTCTTCGAGTCAGAGGAATTTCTTTATAGGGAACGCGCACATAATGACGCAACCGGATTACTGTTGGCAATGGAAAATCCGAGTACAGGAATTTACCGTTATGTTCAATGCGTTCTGCCTTGCCCTTAATTAACAAAACCGCAGCTCGTCGCCAACTCGTGATATTGAGCGGTTCGTAAGAGGCATTGAGGACTAAAACCTTACCCATTGATAAGCGCTCAAGGTATTAGTTTTACATATATTAACACAGATCTATGCTAGTTGTGTGATGAGAATAAATTATACTTTTGCCCTAATTGCCAACTATAGCCAATAAATGCTCAATATATAAGTATCAATTAACATAACCCTACAGTAGTCAGCTATCTTGGGTTAGCTGGGTGTGGAGATATAAGAATAGTCAGAGCAATGCTGACTGAAGCTAAGTAGCAAAAATTACTCATAACCGATAGCTAATAAATGAAGTTGCATTTTTGTAAACCATTATCTTTGGTCTACAAAATGAATTTTGCTAAAAATTCCTACACAAGGCACACAAATTTACCATTGAGCGGTCTTGTGACAATTCCATAATCAAGGGTAAACTGCCTGATTAATCTGATTCATCTGCCAAAAGTTGAATACATAGATTATCTAGGTTATCTAGAAGCCTTGTATGGTGTGATAGGAGTAAGTAAATATGTTAAGTAGCAAACAAATTACCCCAGTAGCCTCTGGGAGTGGATGTGATACCTATGCTTGGTTGTGCCAACGTGCTTGGGTAGAAATTGATTTAGCAGCGTTATCGCATAATGTCCGGCAATTAGTTAGCTTACTATCTTCACAGACTCAACTAATGGCAGTTGTCAAAGCTGATGCTTATGGACATGGTGCGGTTAGTGTTGCCAAAACTGCATTAGAATCAGGTGCTAGTTGGTTGGGAGTTGCTACAGTTCCTGAGGGGATTCAACTGCGAGAAGCAGGTATTAAAGCTCCCATACTAATATTAGGTGCTATTCAAACTCCCGAACAAATTCAAGCGATCGCCCAGTGGAAACTCCAACCCACATTGTGTAGCCCTAAGCAAGCTTTGGTATTTTCCAACACCCTAGAAGCAATACAACATAGTTCTCCTTTACCCGTACATATCAAATTAGATACGGGTATGTCTCGGTTAGGAACTAATTGGCAACAAACAGGAGAGTTTGTGCGGTTGGTAAAAAGTTTACCCCATCTGAGCATTGCTAGCGTTTATTCTCACCTAGCAACAGCAGACGATCCAGACACTACGGTTATGAAAGAACAGCATAGAAGATTTGAGGAAGCGATCGCTCAAATCAAAGCTATGGGAATTGAACCACCTTGCTTGCACTTGGCTAATTCCGCCGCCACTCTTGCAGATTCCAGCTTACACTACAACATTGTGCGTGTTGGGTTAGCGGTTTACGGACTTTACCCCTCTGAGCATTTACAAAATACCATCAACCTCCAACCAGTTTTGCAAGTCAAGGCGCGTGTCACCCAAGTAAAAACTATTAGTGCTGGTACTGGTATTAGCTATGGACATCAATTTATTGCGCCTCACGAACTCCGGATTGCAGTTGTGGGTATTGGTTACGCTGATGGTGTACCGCGTCATCTTTCCAACAATATGCAAGTGTTAATTCGTGGTCAGCGCATACCCCAAATTGGCACAATTACAATGGATCAGTTAATGGTTGATGTGAGTACCATCCCTGATATCCAAGAGGGAGAAGTAGTTACATTATTAGGGCAACAAGGTAAAGAAAAAATCTCGGCTAACGATTGGGCAAAGAAATTAGATACTATTTCTTGGGAGATTCTCTGCGGGTTTAAGCATCGTTTACCTCGCGTATCAATGACTTAGTAGTCAAAAAAGCAATTTATTTTTCAGGTGCGTTATCAAGTAAAACATAACGCACCGCTAATGGCATCTAGGACACTAGGCTAAACTTTATTAACGTATCCTACGATATATTAAAAAAATTAAATTTTTATATTCATCCCTTTTTCAGCTTCTAGCTATTCCCATAGAAAAATTGTTGTGCTATGATGTTTTACTAATGCGGATGTGGCGGAATTGGCAGACGCGCTAGATTTAGGTTCTAGTTCCGAGAGGAGTGAAGGTTCAAGTCCTTTCATCCGCACTTTAAATCAAAGTCATCCTCTACCTAATAAGTTGTGAATATGACAGCTATTAGGTAGTTATTTGAGGATGCAAATAGCAAAGCATAGGCGCTTGATGAATCCCCAAAAATAAAGGAGCAAGCGTCAATTTTTTTAACATCGAAAACCGTAAATCATGGCTTCAAGATGCTCATTCTATATTGGAAGCAAACAATAGGATGGGGTTGGGAAAGAATCAGCTAATGAACGCTGAAGTGACACTCAGTCAAAAATAATTTACTGGCTAAGTGCAAATCAGTCTAGAGAAATGAAAGGCAATTCGCTGACTAATACTCAATGCTCAAGTTAGCGACTGATTTACCCTATACCTTTCAAGCGGAAATTTTGACTGCTAATTTCTGTAAAAAGCGCGTCTATAATTATTACTTTTGACCCAAAATATACTTAGATAAATTCAGGGGTGAGGGGTTTGACCCCTTTAATAATTTTGGCAGAGATATTGTGTTCCACATTAACAACTAAACGAGCAAGGTAATTTATATCACTTTCAAATTAACTTACTGATGATTTAGTTAACAATAAACTGAGTTTTGAGATGGCTTTTTCAGTCGTGGAAATACTTAAAAATATTGGTAAATATTGGTAGCCTAAGGGTGTTATTACCTTGAAAATATCCACAAAGGCTACTTGGATTTCAATGACTTCATCCACTCTTTAAATTTTATTTACTTATTATCCAGAGATGTCTGATAATCTCAGTATAAGTAAGTAAATTAACAATAAATTCACAATTAGTTGAGGCTTTATAATCGGAAAACAAAGCTACAGTTAAGTTTACCCAGAAAAGGGTATCGGTATTTTAGTATGTTATGCTACAAAGCACCAATATTTTATAGCTAAATTGGTATCTTAGAAAAACTATGTACAAGTTTAGCTGACACGTATTGAATTTAGCTGAAGTAAAAGCAAAATGAGCACAACTCCTATAGGTAGCTACAGGTTGTTCCAGAAACTACATCCGCTATCGCTGTTGGCGCAGCTAACCAGCCGCCATGCTACAGGATGCTTAAGAGTATATACGGAAACAATATCCTGGTCGATATATTTAACAGACGGTAAACTTACTTACGCCTCTCATTCAGATCAAGTGTTTGAAAGGCTAGATAATCACTTGCGGCGGTTGAGTCAGCAAATTCCTGCCCTCAACAGTGCTACTCGAGTACAGATGCGGTTGATGTTTGAAACGATGAGTGAAAATCAATCGATTTCCCACTCAGACTATCAAGCAATTTGCTGGTTGGTAGATCAAGATTATCTGACTGCTAGGCAAGCAGGAACCTTGATCGAGGATTTAGCTAAAGATGTGCTGGAACCGTTTTTAGCCCTCAAAGAAGGTAGTTACGAATTCAACTCAGAAGCAACTTTAGATGGATTGCCGAAGTTTTGTAGCTTGGATTTGCGGTTAATAGTCGAACACTGCCAAAAGCAGATTAGAAATCGGCAAAATATTCAATCACAGTCACCACTACCTCCGGCGGCTGGCGGTTCCTCAATGATGCCAGGAACACAGATGCCACCAGCACAGCCACAGTCTCCAATTCAGTTTGGGCAACAATTATCTAATCAAAACAATTTTGCACGTCCGGAAGAAAAAAAGAATACATTTGTCCAAAAACGTGTTACTAAAGGGCTGTATACAATTGCCTGTATTGATGATAGCCAGACTGTGCTAAATTCCATCAAACACTTTTTGGATGAAGAAACATTTTCTGTTGTGCTAATTAACGATCCAGTAAAAGCTTTAATGCAAATACTGCGAAGTAAACCAGATTTAATTCTACTAGACGTAGAAATGCCCAATTTAGATGGCTACGAGCTATGTTCTTTACTGCGGAGACATTCACAATTTAAGGATACACCGATTGTGATGGTAACTGGCAGAACAGGATTTATCGATAGAGCCAAGGCAAAAATGGTCAGATCTTCAGGTTATTTAACCAAACCTTTTACACAATCAGAACTACTAAAAATGGTTTTTAAACATATCGGTTAATTTCCTGAGGGGTCATGGATATAACGAGCATCCGATTTAGTAAAACCAATAACATTTTTAGGAGATTTTAGTAGTGAGTCTTACTTTGATTGGCACAATTCTGATTGTCGAAGATTCGCCCAGTGAATTGGAACTAATGAGTTATTATCTCACAGAAAGTGGCTACAACGTAATACCAGCTACTGGTGCCAAAGAAGCTTTACAAAAAGCATTATTACAACAACCAGACGTGATTGTTACTGATGTAGTTATGCCGGGTATGAGTGGATTTGAACTGTGTCGGTTTTTGAAAAAAAATCCGAGTACAGAGAAAGTTCCCATTGTAATTTGTAGTTCTAAAAATCAAGAAATTGATCGATTATGGGCAATGAGGCAAGGCGCTGATGCCTATATAACTAAACCATTTACGCGAGAGCAACTTTTACGTGCTATCAAATCAGTAGCAACTTGAATTCATGAATAGTGCAAAAAATATTATTCCTGTCAAAGATATTCCCAACAACTTAGGAGATGGCTACATTAAGTTCCAACTCAATCAACAGACATCTGCTATTTTATCAATGAAGCACACGCAAGAAGCGATTATTGTGCCTGTTGAGTCTGTTACCTCAATGCCAAATATGCCTGCCTGTATACTAGGGCTAATGAATTGGCGGAGTCGCATCATCTGGGTGGTAGATCTACCGAGAATGCTCAATTTAGAATTTTTAGACAGTAGGCTGCGACAGTACAATGTCATCATTGTGCGGGTAGAATCGCTGCTTTTAGGCTTAATTGTGCAAGAAATCAAAGGTACAGCTAAGTTCTTAGCTGATGAAATTTGTTCTCCTGTAGGACAAGTAGCATCCAGTCTAGTACCTTATTTATGTGGATGTGTTGTCCAAGAACAAGAGGTACTGCTGGTATTAGATGCACAGGCTATTGTCCATTCTTCTATTCTCCGCAGTGATTAGGGTGCACTACTAAAAAAGGGATTTTTAGGGTTCTCATTCACACCAACAGGAGAATTAATTTATGTTTAATAAAACTGACACAGCTAAGAGCAATAATACTCAAAATGGTTCCTTGCCAATTTCATCGGCAAAACTTTCTAATAGTACAGTTAAACAATCAAATAAGTTGACTAATAAAACTGCAAATAGTTCTCCTTGGGATAAGGCAGTTACTTATTTTCATAGGCTAAGTTTAGGTACAAAGGCTACAGTGTTAGCGATCGCTATCGGTACTCTCCCGACTTTAGGTATTGGCGCGATCGCCTATAGCTTTGCTAATAAATCGATTTACAAGCAAATTACCCAAGCGCAAGAAGCAGAAACAGTTGGCTTACTAGACAAAATCAACCGTTACATCTTGGGAAGATATGGAGATGTACAGCTACTGTCGGATCTACCTTTTTTGACAAATCCCCAACTCAGGGACAGCATATCTGCTCAACAAAAGCAAGGACTTTTAGATCAAATTGTCAAAACTTACAAAGCTTATGACAGTATTGCTTTCTTTGATTTACAAGGAAATGTGATTGTCCAATCTAGTGGTGAAACGCTAGAAAATCATCAAGACCGTCAGTATTTTAAAGACGCACTGAAACAAAATACAGCTGTTATTGGGCAACCAGAAATATCAAAAACTACTGGTGCTGTCAGCGTTCATATTGCTGCACCTGTAAAAGATGAAACAACGGGTCAAAATATTGGGGTAGTGAGGGCACGTCTACCTGTAAAAATGTTGGAAGAAACTATCAAAAACTATGCCTATACTGGGCATGAATATCATTTGCTAGATAAATCTGGGAAAATTTTTCTCGCGACACAAAACAATCAAGAAGGTAGAGATGCCAAAACAGATTTCCCAGGTTTAGGTCAAAGGCAAAGCAAAAATAAAATAGATAGTTTTATTACAGTTAACAAACAGGGCAAAAAACAGCAATTACTGACCTATGTACCTTCAATCAAAATTGCCGGATTACCAGATTTAAAATGGGATGCAATTATTGCCACTGATACAGAAATTACATTTGCACCCCAGAGAGAATTATTGTGGACGATCGCCATTGGTACGGCATTAACCGCCTTAATTGTCGCTGCGATCGCCGCTTGGTTAGCGAAACAATCCACAAAGCCCATTTTGAATGCCACAGAAGCGGTAAACAAGCTTGGGCAAGGTCAACTCAACACCCGTCTTGAAGTCCAAAGAGCAGACGAATTAGGCATACTGGGTACCAATATTAACCAGATGGCGGAACAATTGCAAGTATTATTGCGAGAACAAGAGCGAGAAGCACAAAAAGCCAAAATCCTTGCAGATATTATCTTAGAAATTCGCAGAAATCTCAAAACTGAAGATATTTACGCCTCCGCAGTTAACGAAGTCCAGCAAGCACTGAAAGTAGACCGAGTCATCGTCTACCAGTTGAATCCAGACACTTGGGATGGCATTGTGGTGGCAGAAGCTGTGACTGGTGTTTGGCCGAGAATGATGGGAGTACAGATTGACGATCCTTGTTTTCAGGAACGCCATGTACAACTTTATCGCGAAGGACGAGTCAGAGCGATCGCCAATATTTATCAAGAGGCAGGTTTACCGGAAGCAAATTGTTACATCGAAATTCTCGAGAAATTTGCAGTCCAAGGCAATTTAATCGCTCCCATTATCCTCCAAGATGACTTGAGAGGTTTGTTGATTGCTCATCATTGCGAAAGCCCCCGCAATTGGCAGCAATCAGAAATTGAGTTATTTACTCAAGTAGCCACCCAAATTGGTTATGCCCTAGAACAAGCCAAGCTACTAGAAGAACTAGAAACAGCTAAATCTGCTGCCCAACAAGACACCAAAGAAGAACGGCAACAAAAAGAAGCATTACAAATGCAACTTTTAGAATTGCTGAGTAACGTTGAAGGTGCCGCTAGAGGAGATTTAACAGTACGGGCTGATGTGACAGCTGGGGAAATTGGTACAGTTGCCGACTTTTTCAACTCGATTGTGGAAAACCTGCGGGAAATTGTCACCCAAGTCAAAGAAGCTGCTTCCCAAGTAAATACAGCCATTGGCTCCAACGAAGGCGCTATCCGCCAGCTAGCAGAAGAAGCCATGAACCAAGCATCTGAAATCAACCGAACTTTGGATGCCGTTGATCAAATGACTTATTCTATCCAAGCTGTGGCAGAAAATGCCCAACAAGCTGCGACAATTGCTAACCATGCCGCTCACACTGCAACTAAGAGTGGGCAAGCAATGGATTTGACAGTGCAAAACATTCTTTCTCTGCGAGAAACCGTGGGTGAAACTGCCAAGAAAGTGAAGCGGTTAGGAGAATCTTCTCAACAAATTTCCCGCGTGGTGTCTTTGATTAACCAAATCGCCGTGCAAACTAACTTACTAGCGATTAATGCGGGGATTGAAGCCGCACGCGCAGGTGAAGAAGGCCAAGGATTTGCCGTAGTTGCCGAAGAAGTGGGCGAACTAGCAGTTAGAAGCGCCGCCGCCACCCAAGAAATTGAACAAATTGTAGAAAATATCCAACGGGAAACCAGCGAAGTCGTACAGGCGATGGAAGTGGGAACCACCCAAGTAGTCGAAGGTACGCGCATCGTTGAAGATGCAAAACACAGTCTGGCGCAGATTTTGGATGTATCACGTCAAATTGACGAGCTAGTGCAGTCTATTTCCCTAGCAACTGCATCTCAAGTACAAACATCTCAAACTGTTAGTCACTTGATGAAAGAAATCGTGGCTGTGTCACAACGCACTAGCGATTCTTCCCGACTAGTTTCCCAATCTTTACAACAAACTGTGGAGATTTCCCAAGAGTTACAAGAAACTGTGGGAACCTTCAAAATCAGTTAGTTTTGGCATCATCATTTATTGGTGAGCTAAAACCCAACTGCACAAATGACAAAGATCAAAATAAGTGCTCTACTAGGCGCGCATTAGCTTAACAACTAACCAAAATCATGTCACAGGACAAAGAACTGGAAATCCAGATGCAATTTCTGGAAGAAGCCACTGATTATCTCAATACCTTAGAAGCGGTATTGTTGGAAATCGACACTAGTAATCGCATCGATTTAGAAAAGATTAACGGGGCACTCCGAGCCGCTCATTCCATTAAAGGTGGGGCGGGAATGATGGGATTTCGCACGCTGAGTGATTTAGCTCATCGTCTAGAAGATTCCTTTAAAGTTTTAAAAACGCGCAAAAATTCTTTAGAAATTGACACCCAGCTACAAAGTTTACTGTTATCTGGGGTGGACTGGTTACGTCAAATCGTAGAATTGCTCTCCGAAGGGAATGTAATTGAAGAGCAATGGTTACAAACCTTTTGTTATCCGGTATTTGATGAATTGCACGAGCGTTTGGGCGATCCGGTGCCAGAAGACGCTACAAGTATGCTTTCCCCCGAAGATGGACAGGATATCATACCCTTACTTTTTGAAACAGAAGTAGAAGGCTGTTTACAGCGTTTAGAAGCTGTAGTGGCAGACGAACAACAGCCTTGTTTGCAAGAAGAAGTGGCAATTATGGCAGCGGAACTAGCAGGCTTAGGCGAAATGCTCCAGTTGCCAGCTTTTACTCAGCTTTGTGAGTCAGTCACGCACCACTTAGAAGCTGCTAGCCCAAATCAAGTAGAAGAAATTACCCGGTTAGCATTACAAGCATGGCGGCGATCGCAAGCTTTAGTGCTGACAAATCAACTCGATCAGTTACCTACAGAAATCAAACTGGGTGATTTAACCTCTGCTCCAGCTCTTCATTCGGCAAATACGCAGCCATCTAAACAAGCTGCAATTGCGGAATTTTTCGCTACAGATACAGATGCAGCGCACTTCTTAGAACCAGAAGTCTTCTCACCAGATTTTGTGGAATCAGAAGAAACGGAGGAAGCTTGGCCCGATGAAGATGATGCGATCGTTGCTGCTAGATTTGAAACTTTAGATATTGAGTTTGCTAACAATTCCCCAGATACAGTTGAAGTTTCTGAGCCAAGCTTAGTCACTGCGAGAGAAATTCCCACCACAGATTACAGATTTCTTGAGCGTAAAGGCGAGTCAGTTGGTATTGGTAAAGACCGGGAAATTCAAGAAAATACAGTCCGGGTTCCCAGTAAGCAACTTGAGCAAATTAATGATTTGTTCGGGGAATTAATTATTCAGCGCAATGGGCTGAATTTGCAATTGGAAAGGTTGCGTAAACTCGTCCGTAATCTCAGCCAGCGTGTCCAAGGGCTAGAGCGAGAAAACCAGGAATTACGCGCCGCCTACGACAGAATTTCCACTCAAACTTTTAACGGCTCGGGAATGCGATCGCTTGCTGATGAAAATCATCAAGCTGATGGCATTGAGACTAACTTTGATGTCCTAGAAATGGATCGCTATAACGAATTAAACCTGCTATCGCAGGAAGTTATGGAAACCATTGTTCAGGTACAAGAAGTTACCACTGATGTGCAGCTAAGTGTTGATGACACCGATCAAATTGCGCGGAAGCTGAACAAAACATCCAAGCAGTTACAAACAAAACTTACCCAAGTAAGGATGCGCCCGCTATCAGATTTAGTCGAGCGTTTTCCGCGCGCTATCCGCGACTTGAATGTGGAATATGGCAAAAATGTCCAGTTAAAAATTGAAGGTGGTAATACTTTAATTGAACGCAGCATTTTAGAAGCTTTAAATGAGCCTTTAATGCACCTGTTAAGGAATGCTTTCGATCATGGCATTGAAGATCCAGCTACCCGCAGCAGCATCGGTAAATTCGAACAAGGCTTAATTGAAATTAAAGCTACCCACCGTAGAGACCGCACAATTATTACTATCCGTGATGATGGTCGAGGTATTTCTCTAGAAAAAATTCGCGCCCGCGCCTTAGCGATGGGCTTAGATGCTTCACTATTAGCTAGTGCTAGCGATGAAGAACTGTTATCACTAATTTTTGAGCCAGGGTTTACCACCTCCGACCATGTGACCGCACTTTCCGGTCGTGGTGTGGGTATGGATGTGGTACGCAACAAACTCAAACAAGTCCGAGGCGATATCAAAGTTGATACCGAACTCGGAGTAGGAACTACCTTTACCCTATCTGTACCATTTACACTTTCAGTCGCACGAGTGCTGCTAGTGGAAAGCAACCGAATGCTGTTAGCATTCCCTACAGATGTAGTTTCAGAAATCTTCTTACTGCAAAACGAGCAAGTGTTTGCGATCGCAGGTAGCGAAGTGATCAACTGGCAAGGTACTATGCTGCCTTTAATTCGCCTGAGTAGACACTTAGAGTTTAATGGCCCCCGTTATAATAGCCCCGATTTAGAAACTCCCCCAGCAATCAATGCTAGTTGTGTATTAATTGTTAAAAGCGGTAATCAGCCAATGGCCGTACAACTAGACCGTTGTTGGGGTGAACAAGAAGTTGCGATTCGCCAAGTTGAGGGTAATATTCCTCTACCAGATGGTTTTAGTAACTGTACGATTCTGGGTGATGGTCGGGTAGTAGCATTGGTCAATGCTAACGAACTACTGTATAAAGTCGTTACCAATCAACGCAGCTCGAAAAATAATCAATTGCCATCAGCTCGATTAAAAACTGCCTTTTTGATATCTGGTGAAGACAAACCAGCAGTATCATCTGTTGTGAATCAAAAAAGCACGATTTTGATTGTCGATGATTCGATTAATGTTCGCCGCTTTTTAGCCTTGACTTTAGAAAAAGGTGGATATCAAGTAGAACAAGCAAAAGATGGACAAGATGCTTTAGACAAACTTCAGAGTGGCTTACAAGTTCAAGCCGTAATTTGCGATATTGAAATGCCACGTCTTGATGGTTATGGATTCTTAGGTCGGATTAAATCCCACGATGATATGAAAAATATTCCCATTGCGATGTTGACCTCTCGGAGTAGCGATAAACATCGCCAACTAGCAATGCAGTTGGGTGCCAGAGCCTATTTCTCTAAACCTTATAACGAACAAGAATTGCTCCGCACGTTACACCAAATAATTTATTCCACCAATGGTAATGGCACATCAAACAATTAAATTTATAATTTGCCATGATTAATGGTTACTGTCAGTTTCTCTCTGTCAGTTGTGGTAGATAACTCACAACTGACAAGCTATCCAATTTTATTTGATTGATGAGCGGGTTTTGTTTAATTAATCTTTCTAAATATTTTTTGGCAATCTCAGAAATTACTTTTGCTGATTTCCATCTATTTAATTAATCGCATAGATAAGCTCAAAAATTATACTGGTTTAATTAGTATAATTTCTTGCATTAATACTGGAGTATAGTTGCGATCGCACTTTCCCAATCAGGACTTACGCAACTGGCACAGTGATCCTCTGGCATAAGAGTCAATAGTCAAGAGTCAAGGGTCAAAAATTAAGGTTTTTTGGACTCTTGACATTTGACCCTGGACAAACCTAAACGAAAAAAATATGACACTTGCGTAAGTCCTATCAATTATTAAATACCTCCATGCGACCTGGCTAACAGATACAAGTCACAAGAAACATTGACTTTAGTTTATTTTATTTTTATACGGCTCAACTTATTCTAGGGTGTTCTATTTCAGAGGATTTCCCTTGGTAGGATCGTAGCATGATCAAAAATAGCTACCAACTAAATTGGTAAAAATATGCCTAGAAAAGAACAAGGATGGGTAACATTTCAAACCTCAGAAGAAGAACGCAAAATACTGGAAGAGTTTTGCAACCAGTCTCAACGTACCAAGACAGAAATTTTAAGAGAGTTGGTACGTGGGTTGAATAAATACTCTTCACCAGCAGTAGCGTCACCAACTCAGCAGGATGTTATACCAAATGCTTATACACCTGGGATAGAAATTAGTAGTTCAAAGAAACCTTTAAAAGTTAGCTCACGCAATATTCTCAAAGGCGTTGTTAAAAAGGTAGTTACAGGAGCAGTTAATACAGAAGTAACCCTAGAGATTGTTCATAAAGTAGAGTTAACTTCTATGATTACCAGAGTCTCAGCAGAGGAATTAGATTTAACTGAGGGAACAGAAGCCTACGCAGTAATTAAGTCCAACGATATTGTGATTGCTAGAGAATAATTAGCTACCTTAACCACTAAAAACTGCAGATGAGGAAGCAGGGGAGCCAGTGCGTTGCGGTGAGACCAGCGCTGCGGGAGGGTTTCCCTCCACAGGCGACTGGCGAACCCGAAGGGAGGTTCCCACGGCAGTCCGCTCAAGTCGGGAAACCCCTTCGGGTGACGCTCCTACGTCGCTACCGCTACGCTAACGGCAGTCCACTCGGCGGCATAGCCGCACGTGTGGCTGCCTCCCCTTTGTAGCAACTGGCGTGAGCAGAGGGCAATACTTGTCGGTTAAGGGCAAAAGGGGAAGGGGAAAAGGGGTAAGAAAAAACCTTTAACCCTTACCCTTTCACCTTTTCCCCAAACAAAATTAAGAGTTGAAAATTCTTAACCGAGCAGTATTGGAGCAGAGGGGACAAGGAGACTAACTTTTAATAAGGGAATTTTCTGTTTCCTCTTAACTATTACCCATTTTTAATTACCACACTCATGTAAATTTACATTGAGTGTTTTTTTATACTAATTAGCGCACTTGTATAAGTACAGATTTATATAGAAGAGTATAAGCAAATACAGTTCAGAAAATTAATTGATCACAAAACCAAAAAACTAGTTACTCAACAAAAAAAACAGAACAATCATTTTGGAGGGGGTTTGGGGGACGCAACCGTCACCCAATCGGGGGTTTGGGGGAGAATCCCCCAATTGAGTTGGCTTCTTTGATAAGTGATAAATCAATCCCTAATGAGCTTAACTGAACTGTATTGGAGTATAAGCTACTATTGCAAATATTTTCATAATATGCATACTATCTTGTAAATAATTTTTATAAATTTCGCCCCATCTCATAAGAAAGGCATAGGTATTGATTTACTTGAGTGTCATGGGTAACTAGACATTAACTATGGTTATCCCCACTATCCCGATATTTACACATAGATGATATCTGTGATAAATCTGCCTTTGCTGCTGTAATTGCAAGTATTAATTTAATCTAAGTCAATTCTTGCATCTGAGATAATTCCGATCAGTACTCAAGCAACTACACACTTTTTTCTACCAAGATGTACTTATGATGTCTTCCGCCAACTTGTCGTATAACTCTGTTCTCAAAGAACAAATACCTCATCGCTTATTTACAAAGCGCGAAATGATACCACCACGCAACGATATATTGTGGCGAATCGAACGTGGTGCAGTTCGTACCTTAACCTGGAGTGAAGACGGAACATTTATTACTTTAGGTTATTGGGGGTCTGGTGATTTAATCGGTTCTCCATTGTCTAAAGTGAAGCCTTACCAAATTGAATGTTTGACTAGTGTAGAAGTAAGTATTGTGCCACCTCATCTCTGGTATCAAGATGTGGAAGCGTTACTTTCTCACATTCAACAGGCAGAAGAACTGCTAAGTATAGTGCATTGTAAACCGATGTATCTGCGGTTGTGGCAATTTTTGGTGTGGTTAAGTACAAAATTTGGTCGTGATGTAGAAGAGGGTACACTAATAGACCTGAATGCCACTCATCAAGAAATGGCAGAGGTACTGAATACAACTAGAGTCACAGTAACCAGACTTTTACAGCAGTTTGAAGAGGAGGGATTGCTGTTACGTCAAAAGCGCCAAATTATTTTGCGTTTACTAAACAAATGAATCCACAAATTATGTCTCTATTCTGGTGGTTGATATTAATCAACCACCAATAAAAACAGTAGAATTATGGCTGGCTGGCTTGTGTAAATAACCTGAAAAACAAAAAATTTCAGGAATAAACTAGAAATTAATCTTGACTAGGCTTCGACTTTGACACCACGCCAGAAGGCAACATAGCCTTCAATATTTTTAGCTCTCTCTTTGGCGTTGGGATAGTACCAAGCTGCGTCTTGATTAACTTGCCCATCAACTTCAACACTATAGTAACTAGCAACGCCTTTCCACGGACAAGTAGTGTGGGTATTACTTTCTTGAAAGTACTGCTTGTTAATAGCGTCAGGTGGAAAGTAATGGTTACCTTCTACAACAATAGTTTGATTGCTCTCGGCTAGAGTTGCTCCATTCCAAATTGCTTTCGGCATAAGTAAGTTTAGTGATTAACTAGACAAATACATTATGATTGCTAACTAGTTTTTTTGCTTGCCGAGAGCATTTAGAGTATTTATAGGATTTTAAATTGATTGCGCTTTTGGGCGATCCATCTGTCGCAATCATTTTTTAACACCTAAAAATACCTGTCCTTGTTAGCCTAGCAAGTTAACAAAGACAGGATAGATTCAGCAGATATACTACTTACCGCCGTAAAAAAAGGCAATTTCTTTTTCTTTCAAAGGTGCAAAACCAGCTTCTGTGAGCAAGGTGTCGAGTTCTGCTTGGGGAATGTGCTTCGCCCCAATTCTGACAATACGCGATCGCATGGTATTAGATACGCCGCTACGCTGTCTATTTGCCTCTAGAGCCATGACTTTGTTGTATAGTTCCAGCTTGGCAGTAGGAATAGGAGAACCATCAAAATCAATTCCCTTTGCGATCGCTACGTCAATAGCATCAGCACCAGTGGTTGTTTGATTTACTTCATTAGTTTCAGCAGGCATGACAATTCGCTCATAAAGCTATGAGTATATTTTACCAGTCATGCTCACTCCCAAAAATTGCGTAGGTGTTCTCTGTCTTAGGGAGTGCTTGACGCTTGGCATTTCACAAGAGACAGTGTTAATCAAGGGATACAAGGGGACAGAGACAATAATTGCCTATACCCTTGTCACTTTTCAATATTTTGGTTTAATCTCAAACCATCGGTGTAGCTAATAGGTGATGCTATGTCTGAAGCCCAAACTCCCCAAAATAAAGACCGTACCCTTGAACAAGCTCTGACTAACAAAATCATAGATGATTACTTTGACAATTCTGAAAGTTGGCTCAGAGCCATTTTGCGGATGTGTATCTTCTCTTTGGCGCACCTGGATGGAAAACCGGTTTTCGTGGTTGAATGTCCCAATCAAGCGGTAGCTAAACGACTCAGCCGCAAAACTTATCCTTTTCGAGGCATTGTCTATTATTTAACTGACTACCTGGATGGTCAAGACCGCACTTTATTTTGCTACCAAGAACCCAAAAGTGCAAAATGGTGCTGTTTTGACACGAGTACCCATTCTTGGAAAAACGTGAGTAATTTGCAAGCGCCTACTGCATCAACTGATAGTCCATAGTTGATGACCTACGGTGTACACACAAATCGGAGTTATTTTGAGATCCGGGTTTTACCCCCCTTAATCCCAGGGCCGTTTCATTCCCTAAAAGTCCTGAAAATGCAAGAGTTCAGGAGATGAAAAATAAGCTTGGCATTCAATATTAGGCATCAACATGGTCAAGAATTTATGACTTTTGCCCTGATATTTATCGCCAATCATATTGACAAAATACATATCCTTACGAATGAAACGGCCCTGCCCTTAATCCCCAGGGCTATTTCATTAGCGGCTATTCTCAACTCAGTAGCGGCTTTCCTTAACTCAGTAGCGGCTATTCTCAACTCAATAGCGGCTTTCCTTAACTCAATAGTGGCTATTCTCAACTCAGTAGCGGCTTTCCTTAACTCAATAGTGGCTATTCTCAACTCAATAGCGGCTTTCCTCAACTCAATAGCGGCTTTCCTCAACTCAATAGTGGCTTTCCTCAACTCAATAGCGGCTTTCCTCAACTCAATAGCGGCTTTCCTCAACTCAATAGTGGCTATTCTCAATTCAATAGCGGCTTTCCTCAACTCAATAGTGGCTATTCTCAGAGGATGTTTGAAAAGTCATGATTGATGTATCAAATATTTTTTACCCTTACAGATAGTACTTGTGTGTACACCGTAGCTCCTGGTGGGAGAGGGGCTGGGGGTGAGGGCGAAACATTGCAACCAAGCGGGTTTCACATTAAGTTGACACCAATGGAAAATGCCCACCTGTGTCAACTTAAGCTTAAAGCTATATAGGGCGGGCGTTGTACAAATACCTCGCGCCCTCATCCCCTAACCCCTTCTCCCGCAGGAGAAGGGGAACTAAATCTCTTGCTCCCTTCTCCCTGTGGGAGAGGGGCTGGGGGTGAGGGCGAAACCTTGCACAAGAGCGGGTTTCACATTAAGTTGACACGTATGGACAATGCCTTACCCCTACAATCTGTCGCATTCATTTTTCAATAACTAAATATTTAATTATGCGGGTTTCTGCAATGAGGCGATCGCATTCATTAGAGTATTATATCTTTGAAATCTCAAGTATCGATAACCATATCAAATGCTGATTGTGACGTTGAAAAAAAGTCTGCAATGTTTGGTCTCAAAGCCTTGTAAATATTAGTTTGTGAGTTTTAGAATATGTCTATTGAAAAATGACGTTTGTACCGTTATTGATTCAGTGGCAAGCTGTCGAATTAAACAATCTGTGACATATTCCATAATCACCGGCTGTTGAGTATATTCGCCCGATCGCTTTTCAATTAAACTGCGCCAGGTCAGCGATTCCAGGGATTCCAGCAGGCTAGCACGGTAAACAGCAGGCACAATATTTGCTTGCAGTTGGGCGATCGCAGTCCATTCTCGATTAATCGCCAAACAATACATAATGATCTGTTCCAAGGGCGATAATCTCTGAAATTGCTGATCGAGTAAACGACGAATCCCATTAAATATTGGAGTTTCTGTTTGCAAAAAGGTGGTAATTGCCCCATCAAACAAACTCTGAATTGAGGTAGCTACCATTTTTAATGCCAGGGGATTGCAATAATACAATTCACACAAATAGTGTTTTTCAGCCTCACTTCCCACCAATCCCTTCGAGTCAATTGATGCTAGGGATGCTTCGCAGGAACCTTTCAAAAACAGCGATCGCACTCTGCCATTCCAATCTGCAAATAATGCGACTTCCGCAGATTTTTCACGGCTAGTCAGTAAAATACAACTTTGATGACTCGATTCCCCCAGTAAATGAAATAATTCACTATAATTGCGGAAATTTGGTTGATAATTGCCAGCGTGCTGACCTGGTTGTAAGAGAGTATCTTGATTATCAAGAATCACTAAACAGCGATGAGTCCGCAGCCAGTATAGTAACCGTTCTGGTTTAGCTTGGATGTCTTGCTGCTGGGAAAGGAAAGGTACTAGTTCAGCCAACAAAGTTTCTAAAAGTGGAGCGTGGCGGAGACTGCGCCAAATTACAAAATCAAAGTCTGCTTGTACCAATTGAGAGACTTTGGTAGCTAAAGCACTTTTACCAATACCGCCCATTCCCACCAAGGCAATTAAGCGACAGCGTTCTTCAATTATCCACTGAGTCAGCTTTTTTATCTCTTCCTCACGACCGCAGAAGCTAGAAACATCTGGTGCCTTACCCCAATCTACGGAAGGTTGTTTTTGCAGTTGGCAATTAGGGATGGGTGCATTAAGTTGGGTAAGAATGCCGCGCAGATTTGTTTTGTTAACTTTGCGATCCAAAGCATCACTCAAAAGCTTCCAGAATTTAGGGCCAGTATCTCGCTGTAAGTAGTTAATGGAATAGCGCGAGCGCTCGGCAATGCGATCGTAGTCCCAGTTTAGGCATCAAACGACAGGACAATGTCAATATAGGTTATTTCAATATTCCTTGGTAGTATGATTGCTGATCACCGTAGTGCGATCACCGATCTTGTAGGATGTGTTAGCGGTGAAAATACTGCATCTCCGAATTTCTGAATTACCGATCGCCTAAGCTGGAGATAGTTGTGAACGATCGCTGAATTTTTGAGGCTAGTGTGATCGCTCAAGGTACAAAGTTGGGTTTGTAGCGTTAACCTAGCCTTGATGCGATCGCAATTCAAAATGAAATCAGGAGCGATCGCAATTTCAGCATGAGTTCAAGAAGCGATCCCTCATAGTTGGGATAGTTGTAAGCGATTGCTGAATTTTTAAGACTAGTGCCATCGCTCAAGGTATGTTATGAATTGAAGCCAAGATGATCAATCCGCTACTTCCGGCTCACCGATTGTCTTCTGTGCTGCATGATGAAGGTGGAGAATTCTAACCGTGGTGCGATAGGTTTGTTTTCCTTGCCCGTAAAGAAGTTGACGAATTTCTTGGCTAAAGAAAGCATCCTCACGAGCGATGGAACAGCGCCGAGGCATTTCTTGTAGAGAAACTATTGCGTCAATTAGCCCTTGATACCAGGTTTGGGCGCGATCGGCTGTAGTAAACTGAGAAAAACTTAAGAAAGCAGCATCCGCTTCGGCTTTCGCAACACTAGAGAAATCAATGCGGTAGGTCATGCTTCCAGAGATAATCCATATTTTTGGTTTTGTTCAGCAATAAAGTCCTCTAAACTCGAAAATTGTCCTTGTTCAAAATCATCAAGCCCGCGTTGAATTCCCTTTAAAGCCTCAAAAAAATCATTATCTTCCAAACTCAGCCCTAAAGTCAGAACTGCGATCGCCAATTGCGAAATATCTTGTCCGGTACTTTGGGCACGTTGTCGCAGCAGCGCCTCAATTTTCGGTGGCAGATCGAGTGTAATGGACATTGTTGATTTTTCCGAGCGTGATACTGGTTTTATTATAGCGATCGCTCTTTTAGCTGGATTTGCATAAGCGATCGCTCATAGTTGAGATATCTGAGAGCTACCGAACCTTCTGACAATGTCCAAATTCCGCCAGAAAGGTGAACTTATGTCAGCTAAACTTCAAGAGCAACTTACAAGTACTGATGCCGAAGTTATTTTAGGACGTTTACTAGAGAGGATACAAGCAGCTCTAATTACTCGTGCTACTGAAATTGAGTATCCAATCGAAGCCGTCATTGAAATGGCGATCGCTAGTTTCGTGGATACGGAAGCATTAGGTTTTGCAGATTGCAAACCAGGAAGTGGACAATAAAACCATTGATCAAGAGGCGATCACTCATAGCTGAGATAGTTGTGAGCGATCGCCAATTATGTAGGATGCGTTAGCGCAGCGTAACGCATCGCCGAATTGCTACCTTTCCCTTTCCTCATCTCAACCTTAGGTTAAGTACGATTTTGGTTTGTTGCTAAACCCCCAACAAATGCACCTAAAATTGAGCCTACCCACAACCCAGTAGTGCTACCTTGCCAAATTGCGCCTGGTGTTACCCAAGTGTTACATATTTGTTTGAAAGCCCAATTTTGGTTTTGGCACTTTTGACTATGTAGCATCAGGGTGAGTTGTCCACTAATGTAACCGCCAAAAAATCCGGATGATAACGCTACTAAAGTACAAATTAAAATTCTATTTTTAACCATATATTAAAGCTCAAATCGCTGTGCTCTAATTCATAATTACTAATACCCTGCGGGTAGCCGCTTCGCCCCTACGTATTCGTAATTAATCTCCTTTATTCAGAAACTTAGAATATAATTCTACGTCTCTCGAGGTTTTTCATAACTAAAAGTTAGAGCCTTGAAACTCGCATGAATCAATTATTAATTTTGTCCGTAATTATGAATTAAGAACTACGAATTACGAATTATAAATTATTTGCTCAAAAGTCAAAAGCCAAACTACTCTGGACTTTTGACTTTTGACTTTTGACTTTTGACTCAACTACCAAATCAGCCTGTATTTCTCATCCCTGCTGCAATACCGTTAATAGTTAACAATGCGCCGCGCAGCAACTCACCTTTACTGTAACGGGAATGAATTACACCGGATGGGGCAGTATTGCGTGATTGGCGGAGGCGTTTCAGTAGAGAGACTTGGATAAACCCTAAAGGTACAATCGTGCCATTGCGTAACTGCACAGAACGCTGTAACACTGGATCGCCATCTAATAAGCGACTGTGTCCAGTAATTTTTAACACTAAATCTTTGGTGAGATAATATTCGCTAGAAATTTGCTCAAAAACTTTCTCAAATCGCGGTTTATCTTCCGGATTAGATAGCTCTTGAACGTAATGCTGTGCCATTTGCATATCTACTTTTGCTAAGGTCATTTCTGCTTTAGAAATCACCATCTTGAAGAACGGCCACTTAACGTAAAAGTAACGCAGCAATTTTAAGTGTTCTTCTGGTTCAGCTTGCAAAAATTCTTGCAGTGCTGTACCGACACCATACCAGGAAGGCAGTAGAAATCTCGTTTGTGTCCAACTAAATACCCAAGGAATTGCTCTCAAGCTACTTAAATCTTTCTTACCCGATGGGCGACGCGCTGGACGAGAGCTAATTTGCAACTGGCTAATTTCTTCGATGGGAGTTACTTGGTGGAAGAAGTCAATAAAATCGGGTTGCTCATAAATCAAAGCCCGATAATGAGAACGCGATCGCGCTGCTAGTTCTTCCATTATTTCATTCCAAGGTTCGATGTCATCGAAACCTGTCCGCAGCAAGCTAGCTTGAATTACAGCCGTGGTGATAGTTTCCAGATTGTACAAAGCCAAGTCCAGCAGCGAATATTTAGAAGCTAAAACTTCGCCTTGTTCCGTAATTTTGATTCTGCCATTAATGCTGTGACCTGGTTGGGCTAAAATCGCTTCGTAAGCTGGGCCGCCGCCTCTACCTACAGAACCGCCACGCCCGTGAAAAATTCGCAAATTCACGCCATATTTTTCTGCTATTTCTTGGAGCGATTTTTGCGCTTTATGAATTTCCCAATTACTGCTTAAAAAACCAGAGTCTTTGTTACTGTCAGAATAGCCTAACATTACTTCTTGCAGGTTCAAGGTCAGCGGACAAGTGGCGTGGATATTGTCTGCGTTTTCCTCATTCGCCTTTATTTGCTCGTAGCCGCCAGCTAATAAAGCTCGATATAACGGTAGCTCAAAAAGTTGCCGCATCACCGTTCTGGAGCGTTGTAAGTCTTCTACCGTTTCAAATAAAGGTACAACTTGAATAGTACCGACGGCGATCGCGGGGTCAAAAAGTCTGGCTTCTTTGGCTAAGAGCAAAACTTCTAGTACGTCGCTAACTTGGCGGCACATACTAATAATATAAGTTTGGCAGATTTGTACGCCAAATTCTTGTTGTAGCGATCGCAAGACGCGAAAAGTTTGAATGACATCGTTGGTTTTTTCGGAGAATGGTAACTCTGCGGGAATTAAGGGACGGCGAGTTTGCAATTCCCCGGTTAACCAAGCCACGCGCTGCTCTTCTGTCAGGTCGTTATAAGCTTGGGGTAAGACTTGGAGATATTCTAGAATTTCATTCAATGCATCCGAATGACGGGAAGATTCTTGGCGAATATCTAACTGTGTGAGGTTAAAACCAAAAATTTCTACCTGAGAAATTAAATTATCTAATTCTCGGCAGCTTAAACCTGTTTCAGTCAAGTTGCGTTGAATCATCCGCAGTTCAGCTAAGAAATCTGCTCCCGATAGATACATTGGCTTGTCTTCATTCTTGGGCGTTTCCCGCTTATACAAAGCCAAATTGCGATCGCGGGTATTTTCTAGCCTTCTTAAGACATAAGATAACTTCAGGCGATATGGTTCTTGGCGATAACGAAGTGCTAAAGCGTCATAAATTTCGCTCAACTGCGACTGATCCAACTCCAGAGATTCCAGTAAGTCTGGAAGGACATCACTCCAGTGCATCGAGACGCTTAATAACTCAATCAATTGCTTGACTGAGTTAATATATCTTTCCAACACCATTTTGCGCTGATAACAAGCTGTCTGCCAGGTAACATCTGGTGTAACTGAGGGATTACCATCTCTATCGGAACCTACCCAAGAACCAAAAGAGCAAAAGTTTTTCTGTGGTGGTTCCAACCACGGAAAGGTTTTACCCAAAGCGTATGTAAATCGTTTATGCAGTTGGGGAATTCCATCAAACAGCACTTCTTGGAAGTAGTGCAAAGCATAGTCTACTTCATCTAAAACTGTCGGCTTAAACTGGTGCAGTTCATCCGTGCGCCACCACAGGCGAATTTCTTCTAGTAACTTTTCGCGGATTTCTGCTGCTTCCCAAGGATATCCGCCTAATGTACTCCCAGAACGGTTGTCTACCGTATCTAGCTTTTGTAATAGATTAACCACTTGTCTTTGCTTATCCCGAATTGTATGACGCACAATTTCTGTGGGATGGGCTGTAAACACTAAACGCACATCTAATTGAGCAATTAGACGTTGAATTTGCTGCGGTGGGACATTGAGTTTGAATAAATGGGGAAATAAAGCGGCAAAAGTACCTTTCTGCTTGTCTTTTTCTTTAGCTAGCCAACTCTTAGCTAATAAATCCGCACCGATTCCCCGGTTTACAGGTGCATCGTTTTCTAGCTGATTGGATGAATAGGTAATATTGGGTAAGATTTCTGCATCTTCTAGCTCTGCTTCTGCCTCAGAATAGCGAGTTAATTGCTGCCGTTGTTCATATTCCTGCTCTATGATGTTAATCAGCTGAAAATACAGCGCAAAAGCCCGAGCCGCCCGAATAGCTTCATTAATATTCAGTTGTTCAATCAACTTTACCGCAGATTCAGCTTGGTCATGAGTAGCTTGACCTTCTGGCGAACACAGAGCGCGCAATTGTTCCAATAAATCCACCATTTTCTGCCCGCATTCTTGCCGGAGTACCGCTTCCCACAGTTCCTCTACGATTTGGAGACGATGGCGTAAAAATAACTCTGAGGCGGGGTAGATTTTCGCTGCCTGAGACAAAGAGTATAAAACAGAACTCATATTCGCTATATTGTGCCAAAACGATTATTGTTTAGAATTCTTTGTGGTGTAGTCCGAACTTCTGGCAAGTGACCAGAATGGAGCATCTTTTAGAGTAAAATTTTTAACTGTGATTGAATTCGTTGTCTTCTGGGAAGTCGAGTATGGGTAGGCGATCGCCCCGAAATAATTCTTCACTGGCTTGGCCCATAGCTTCTAGGGCTTTTACTGAGGCATTTCCTGCTGTACACAGCAGTAGTATAGACGCTGTACCTATTTGTAAAAGCAAAGATTGGGGAATGCTAAACAGCAACAGATTTAATTCTGGGTTTGGTGAAGGTTTTTGGGTTGCAGGTGACATCGCTAATTTTCGTTTGTTTGCAGATTAGTAAAATAAACAAAAAATCCAACAGAGACGTTGCTCGCAACTAGACATTTAAAATCTTTGCCAATTTTGCAAGCGCATAAGGTAACAAAAGTGTTAAAACCAAACGTCAGGGTGTGATAAATGTATGGTTCTAGTTTACAAGCGCAGGCACTATCCCCCAATACTCGCTTTCTCTAAAAGTTAACTGCCCATGAAAACAGCATTACTAGATCGCCAAAAATCCCTAGTGCAATGGGTAAGCCAAGCAACTGGGATTAGCACTTTCGGGGTGAAAGTCCAGTTACGGGGAAATGACTTACATATCCTTTGTGAAGGCAAAGAGTGTCCAGGACGTTGGCGCACTTTATATGACTTGCTACAAGCAATCCAGCAAACAGACTTGGATGTCCTCACAAATGGCGAACAACCCTCAATATACCAAGTATTTGTCTACGGCCGAAAAAAAGGCGATGGGCGACCCCAGTGGTGCCATCGAGTTTATTTAAATCAGCTCGAACGACATTTGGAAGAGGCGAAGCAGGGCTTACTAGAAGATAAGCTAAAATCGCAACCAGGCGGAGCGCTGATTTTATCTAACGAAAGCTTGGCAAGAAAAGGAAATCCCGATGCCATTGCCCGTTATCTCAGCGAAACTCTTAGTACTTTTGGTGTGGCTGTAGAGGTAAAAGTCAAACCGCAACCCAGCACAGAAAATAACCAAGTACAAGAACAACGCTTATGGATATTTTGTCAGTCGAGTTATAGTCCCGATCCTTCACTGTTGGCAGAGCCTATCGCCCAGAAGCTACGCAATCTGAAGATGACAGGCTACCATGACGCGGTGATTTTTTCCCAGGTGAAGGGCGAAAATAAACCCGAGTGGCGATTGCGGGTGGATTTAACACCGCCCGAGGAAATGCTCAAGGAATGGGCACGTTGGGGGGATGTACAGTCTATTGCCAGGCTGTTAACTGAGGAGTTATCAAATGCCAAAGTTGCTGTGCAAACTTCATTACAAGAATCAACTCTACATATTTTTTGTACTCCCAGTTCTGATGCTTCTTTAGAAGCAGCCCCAGAAAAACAATTATGCTTACATAAAATCAAATCTAAATTAGAAGCGATCGCACCCCAAGGGATCAAAGCTGCTACTGTCTACGGCCAAAAAATCGCCGACAAGCAGCCAGCTTGGATTGATTGGCTCACCTTGCCAGCCGCTATACATGAACCTTTGGCCCCAACAGCCTTAGAATTGGCTAACTCTGGCGATCAACCAGCAATTAATTATTTATTAGAACGGTTACTGAATCCTGATTTAGATTGGCGCTTGAAAACAGGCGGTGCCAAGATTACCCTGCTGCACAAAGGTGATTTGTTTCACGTCATGTGTGATGCACCTGTCTGTCCATCCCGCAAGAAAGTGGCAAACAAAGTAGTAGAGTTGCTGCGCCAGTTCAAAATCCCTGGAGTGATGGGAGTCCGCGTCTATGGAAGGCGTGCAGGGAACAAGGAACCTTCTTGGCAGCACGGCGAAGATTTTCAGCCTCGCCAACGTTTAGTCCCAGAAGCTACTCCCGAATTTGCGGCTACATCTATCTACATTAACGACCTAGTCACTACTCCTACAGATGAACCAATCTTGCGTCCTGACTTGACGACAGAGGAAGTTCAAACTTTTATTACAGAAGTAGCGCGGGATTGGGTAACCACAACCAAGCTCACTTTCAAAAAATTACTGTTACAAACGCAACTATTTAGCGAAATTGACCAGCCCACAGAGTATAACCCAGAGGCTCAAGGTATTAAGGTTGCCTTAGTGTGGGGAACGCTGGGATTATTACTCACTATGCAAACTGACTGGGTATTAGGGCAAATCGTTAACCGCAATTTACCAAGTTCTACACCGCAAGTAACCGCATCATCTAGCCCTAAAGCCAAGACATCTCCAAAGTCTGAGACAAATCAAAGCCAGATGAGTGCATTCTTTGCTGATACTAGTAAGCCTAAAAAAAATCAGGGTAAGGGTGGTGTATTTAATGCTTCTGGCTTTACCCAAAATGATGACGACACCGAGGCAGAAAACTTAAAAGCTGCACCTTTAAAAGGTAAAGCCACCCCCACCGCGATTTTATTAGCAGCGCGATCGCAAATGCCCAGTTTTAAGGCACGGCAGTTAGACGAGCAAATTGCCTTGTATAAGCAACGCTTAGTCAAAATGGGTAGACCTCCCCATGTGTTGATTATAGGCTCCTCCCGTGCCCTTAGAGGAGTCGATCCGGCAGCACTTTCACAAGCTTTAGCAACTCAGGGTTATCCCAATGTTGATGTATTTAACTTTGGGGTTAATGGTGCTACCGCCCAAGTTGTAGATTTTATTGTGCGCCGCGTCCTAGAACCGACAGAACTACCAAAATTAATTATCTGGGCAGATGGTTCCCGTGCCTTTAATAGCGGCCGTAAAGACATCACCTTTGCATCAATTGCCGCCTCACCAGGTTATAAACAGGTATTGCAAAAAGCGATCGCCACGGGTACAACTGATGAGTTGCTCAAAGATCCGGAAAAATCTTCAGACGCAACCAAAACCAAAGCTCAAAAGCCAGAAATGAGCAGCTATCAGATAGCTAATGAGTGGTTAAACGAGGCTGTAGCTAATATTTCCGCCAGCTACGCCAACCGCGATCGCGTCAAAGAGTTATTGCAAAAGCAGCTTAACTCCTTACCTTTAATTAGCGATCGCAATCCTGGAAGTACATCATCTGCACAGTTAAGCAATGATGCTCCAGAAGAAGATACTTCTCAGATGTCTGTTGACTTTGATGGCTTTTTACCTTTATCAATCCGCTTTCATCCCACGAGGTACTATCAAAAACACCCCAAAGTTCCCGGAAATTACGACAACGACTATCAATCTTTTAAAGTTCAAGGGGAACAAGACACTGCTTTTCAAGCATTGCTGAGTTTTACCCAAGCCCAAAAAATTCCTTTAGTCTTTGTCAATACACCTCTAACTGCCGACTATCTAGATTCTGTGCGTCAACAATATGAGCAAGAATTTCAACAATATATGTCGCAGGTGAACAATCCCAATTTTATCTACCGAGATTTAAGTCAGCTATGGCCAAAAAACCATAACTACTTTTCTGATCCCAGCCACCTCAACCGTTTCGGAGCCTACGAAGTCTCGAAAAAGCTAGCCCACGATCCCATGATTCCCTGGCCAGCAAAATAGAGCGATGAGGGAGCAGGGAGCAGGGGAGCAGAGGGAGCAGAAGAAGCGGGGGAGAAAAGGGGATAGGGGGAAATTACCAATTACCAATTACCAATTACCAATTACCAATTACCAATTACCATAATGACTACCAAATGAACTTTATTTCAATTTTCTACGGACTCTTTTTGTTAAGTGTGCTGGGAATTTACTGGACGTTGTCCGAACAAAAGTTACGTTTATGGACAATTTTGATTGCCAGCCTGATATTTTATGCATCTTTAAATGCTCAGTACATACCTTTATTATTAGCGCTTACTTTTATTAATTTTCGCTTTGGTCTAGAAATTGGTAAAGATAATACTCCGAAAAAAAATTATTCTGATAGACGTAGTTCTAATGAAGAATGGCAGTTCTACCAAGCTGACTGGAACCGTCGCCGTCAAAAGCTTTTGTGGCTAGGAGTTGGTTTAAATGTGGTACTGCTCTTAGGCTTTAAATATTTGCCATTTATTATTAATGCTATTTTTCATATATCAATTACCTCACAAGAAGGTGCTTTTAAATTTGTTGCGCCTTTAGGAATTTCATTTTTTACCTTTGAATGTATTTCTTATTTAATTGATGTATATCGGGGTGCGCCAGCTACTGGTCAATTTATCAAATTTGCTGCTTACAAATTATTCTTTGCCAAACTAATTTCTGGGCCAATTACTCGCTATCACAACTTAGCAACTCAAATTAATACACTACAATTACCTACTCCCGATCAAGTAGCCGAAGGGCTGTGGTTAATTGCTAGAGGTGCAGTTAAAAAAGGCATATTGGCAGATCATTTAGGTATTTTTGTTGATTTATGTTTTGGGAACTTGCAAAGAGCAGGTAGCACAGATCTCTGGCTAGCAATATTTGCCTACGGTTTACAGTTGTATTTAGATTTCAACGGTTATGTAGATATTGCCCGTGGTAGTGCTTTACTGTTTGGCTTAGTATTACCAGAGAATTTTGATTTTCCTTACTTCAGCACCAGTATTGCGGATTTTTGGCGACGCTGGCATATGACTTTGGGTGAATGGCTGCGTAACTACGTTTACTTTCCTTTGGGTGGTTCTCGTAAGGGTTTAGTACGCACCTGCTGGAATCTGATGATTGTGATGCTAATTGCTGGTATTTGGCATGGTTCCGTTTGGGGTTTTGTCGTCTGGGGTGCTTACCATGGGTTAGCTTTGATAGTTCATCGCCTGACAGATGCATTAAGCGATAGTTTTGAAAATTTAGAACATTTTTGGCAACACCCTATAGGTATTTTTTCTGCTTGGTTGCTAACCCAACTGATGGTTTTCACTTCTTGGATATGGTTCAGATTACCCAATTTCCAAGATTCTTCTTTAGTATTTAGACATTTATTGGGTTATCCAGCTGATATTCAGTTTGCCCAAAAGGTATATATAGAAGCTCTCAACATTAGCCAATCCCAAATGGCTGGCAGATTGCTAATTTTGGCTATTTTAATGACTTTAGCTTATATGTTTAAGAGTAGGCTCAAATTAGAGTTTAATTGGCCTGTCAAGCTGGTATTTGTGCCTCTTTGTTTCTATGCGGTTTGGTTATTAGCGCCTGAAGGCAGCTTGCCATATATCTACTTTGATTTTTGAATAGTCCTGTTTGTAGGGTAGGCACACATAAATTTTTGGCTCAACACCTGATTTTTAATGGTATTGCGTATCAGCAAGTTATTGCAAAGTCACACCAATTTAAAAAAAGAATGTGAGAGATGCGTAGGGGTACAAAAATGTTTGTGTCCCTATGATGTATCGCAAAGATTATTGCAGCTTATATCAAGCATTCTTTCAATAAGCGGACTCAGCAATAAAAGTAGTACATAATGTTGAGTTATGTTAAGTATTATCGAAATTTTCTTAATAAAAATATAAGAAAATAAATCACATGATTACAGTAAATTCATGTAGAGTTAATAAGTACGGGTGAAAATTACTTCATCCAAACTCAATAATTTTTTACAACTAATCGCACTCATAAAACAATGACAACAACCTTACAACGGCGCTCTGGCACCAGTGTATGGGATCGGTTTTGCGAGTGGATCACCAGCACCGAGAACCGGATTTACATCGGTTGGTTCGGCGTATTGATGATCCCCACCCTGCTAGCCGCTACCGCTTGCTTTGTAATCGCTTTCATCGCAGCGCCTCCAGTAGACATCGATGGTATCCGTGAACCTGTTGCAGGTTCCTTAATCTACGGAAATAACATCATCTCTGGTGCAGTTGTTCCTTCTTCCAACGCTATTGGTTTGCACTTCTACCCCATTTGGGAAGCAGCTTCCTTAGATGAGTGGTTGTACAACGGGGGCCCTTACCAATTGGTAATTTTCCACTTCTTGCTAGGTTGTGCTTGCTACCTAGGTCGTCAGTGGGAATTATCTTACCGCTTGGGTATGCGTCCTTGGATCTGCGTAGCTTACTCTGCACCTTTGGCATCTGCTACCGCAGTATTCTTGATCTACCCCATTGGTCAAGGTTCCTTCTCAGATGGTATGCCTTTGGGTATCTCCGGTACCTTCAACTTCATGATTGTGTTCCAAGCTGAACACAACATTCTGTTGCACCCCTTCCACATGTTAGGTGTGGCTGGTGTATTCGGAGGTAGCTTGTTCTCTGCAATGCACGGTTCTTTGGTAACCTCCTCCTTGGTTCGTGAAACCACCGAAACCGAATCTCAAAACTACGGTTACAAGTTCGGACAAGAGGAAGAAACCTACAACATCGTAGCTGCACACGGTTACTTTGGTCGTCTAATCTTCCAATACGCATCTTTCAACAACAGCCGTTCTCTGCACTTCTTCTTGGCTGCATGGCCAGTAGTCGGTATTTGGTTTACCGCTTTGGGTATCAGCACAATGGCGTTCAACTTGAACGGTTTCAACTTCAACCAATCTGTAATTGACTCTCAAGGTCGCGTCATCGCTACTTGGGCAGACGTAATCAACCGCGCTAACTTGGGTATGGAAGTAATGCACGAGCGTAACGCTCACAACTTCCCCCTAGACTTAGCTGCTGGTGAAGTTGCTCCTGTTGCGTTGACTGCTCCTGCAATCAACGGCTAATACTAAAGCTTTAGCTTAATAAAAAAGCGCTTCCATTTTGGAAGCGCTTTTTTATTGCTTGGTTGATTATTGTGCCAATACTTGTCGGTTAAGGGAAAAAAGGGGAATGGGAAAAAGGAAAAAACCTTTAACCCTTAACCTTTTCCCCAATAGTATTGCAGCCTGTGCCACAGTATAATTATTTAAGCGAACATCATATTATTGAATTGCTTATCTAGTAATGCAGTTGCAGTTTTGCTATCTACAGGCTTAGAAAAGAAATAGCCTTGTCCATACTCACAACCTAGACTATGTAATTTGGCTTGCTGTGCAGCAGTTTCCACCCCTTCTGCAACTACATCCATACCCAATGCATGACTTAACATGATAATAGTTTGAACGATCGCAGCATCTTCGTCAGTATCTTCCATGCGGCTGACGAAAGAACGATCTATTTTCAATGTGTTGACAGGGAAGCGATGTAAATAGCTTAAAGAAGAATAGCCTGTACCGAAATCATCAATACTTAACCTGAGATTTAAAGTTCTCAGTCGCAGCATAATGCTAATTGCCGTTTCCACATCATTCATGGCTACGGTTTCAGTAATTTCTAATTTTAAACTTTCGCCATTTAATCCTGTCTCTTGGAGAGTTTGCTCAATATAGTCCACCAAATCGCATTGAGTTAGCTGATGTCCAGAAAGGTTGATGCTCATCATCAATGGCGGATTTGTAGGAAATTGAGCTTGCCAAACAGCCAATTGTTGACAGGCTGCTTGCAAAATCCACTGTCCTAAAGGAATAATCAGCCCCGTTTCTTCAGCTAGAGGAATAAACTCTGCAGGTGAAACAAAGCCATATTGAGGATTATTCCACCTCACAAGTGCTTCAAACCCAACTATTCTGGCCGTTGTTAAAGAAACTATTGATTGATAGTAAAGCTCAAATTCCTGCTGTTCAATAGCTCGATGCAAGTCTATTTCTAACTGAAATCGCTTCACAATTTGGGTATGCATACCTGTAGCAAAGACCTCATGACGGCCTTTACCCAAATCTTTAGCGCGATACATAGCTGTATGGGCATCTCGCAGCAAAGCTATTGGTTCATAATCGAGTTCAGTCTGATTTAAAGCTATACCAATACTGATGCTAGTAAAAATTTCTTGTCCGTTATTTTTAAAGGGTAAGGACATTTTCTGTTGTAGCTGGTCGACTATAGCAGTCACTTCACTACTATCATTGATATTTTTCAGCAGAACAGCAAACTCATCACCACCAACTCTGGCTAATATTCCTCTATTTCCTAAGCAAGCTTTTAATCTTTGAGTGACATTCACTAAAAATTGATCGCCAAATTGGTGCCCAAAGCTCTCATTAATAAATTTGAAGCGGTCAATCCCTAAAAATAGGATGGCAAATCGTGAGCTTTTAGGTAGTTTTGTTTCAGCAATTACCCATTCCAATTGCTTCAAAAACAAACTGCGATTGGGCAGGTCAGTGAGGGTATCATGCAATGTATTGTGTAATAGCTTATAGGCCAGAACAGTGCCAGTAGCGATCGCTAATGCCAACATTGGTGCGACAAGGGGTATCCAGCCTGCTTGAGTGAAGATACCAAGGCAAATAGTAAATAGACTACCCAAACAAATTACCCCAGCGACTCCTAAAGAGAGGGGATGGCGAAGTCGCCATGCAAGTACGCTACCTACCAACGCCCAAGTCCACACCCAGAGGAATTCTGCCCATTCTGGCCAGAACCAAAATACAGGTTGTTGATCTAAAGTTGTGTTAAGGATTTGGCCGACCAATTGAGCGTGGAGTAATACTCCTGGTAAACCTGGGTTTGCAGATTTAGCAGCACTATAAGGAGTAAAAAACAAATCTTTTAAGCTAGGGGCTGTTGTCCCAATCAGTACAACCTTGTCTTTAATCCAATTAGGTTCAAATTCACCTCGCAGCACTTGCGTTAATGATAGCTGTCGCGCTATGTTTTCAGGTGAACGGTAAGAAATCATCACTTGATAGCCTGCGCTATCAATATCGTGATACCCACCGGAATTATTATTTAAAGTAGGAAATACAGCATTACCTAACAGCAAAGCCTCTGATTTTACTTTGAGAGTAATTCCCTGCTTGGCAAGATATTTCAGGCTCAACTGCAAAGAAAAGGAGTAGAATTTTTCTTCGCCTTGCTGGGCATAAATCAAATTTCTACGGACAACGCCATCTGGGTCAACTACAAAGTCATTAAAGCCAATTTGTTCTGGGGATAAACCAGAAATAGGGGATACTTCTTCTGCGTCTTGATCGCCTAGATAATTAATAGTAATTACATTAGAAGCCCGAAGTTGCTGCATCAGTGCGTCACGACCTGGAGGTTGGGGGATATTCCGATAGAGGTCTAAACCAATAGCTGTAGGTTGAGCTTGTTGCAGCTTGGCTAATAGTTGAGCAAGGGCGCTATCAGACAAAGGCCATTGTTTCTGTTCTTTAATATCAGCTTCTGTAATTGTTACTACCAACAGCCGTGGGTTATAACCAGCATCAGGTTGGAGGCGCACCATTTGGTCATAGCTGACCAATTCTAAAAGCTGCAACCACCCCAGTTGTTTCACACCCATTACCAATCCTGTAATCAAGATACTAGCAATGACAACTGATTGCTTTAAAGTCACTGTGGTAATCGATGGGTTGAGCTGATAGTTAAGATACTTAGTAATTAAAGATACTAATTTACGAAACTTATGGGAGTATTTAGCAATCACAAAAGCTGTAGATTGATAGAGTTGGCTTTTGACAATAGATAAAGAGTTGAGTAAAAGACTACTTAAATTTTTATCTGCCAGATCTTATCCGTGTTTTAGTTTGTCTGGCAAGAAATACTTGTTCCAATTTGCTGGGGGATGAGAAAAGTACTTGATGGGAACTAGGGGCTGTTGGGGATTTGGATCTCCAAAAAAGGCTCCTGTGCGATCGCATCCAATTTTTCAGTTTTTAAGAGTTGTGTCCAATTAACAGCCAGTCTAGAATCATTCGGTTGAGTGGCTCGCAGTTCTGCTAATGTAGCTAATGCATCTTGCCAAAGTCCAGCTTTGGCATAAAGAGCTACAAGTCCTAAAGGTGATGTTGTTTGCTCTAATTGTTTATTTAAGTTTGAGTCTAGTTCTACTCTTTGAATCCAGCCATTGACCACAATATCGTTGGCTCTGTTTTCCGGATCGCAAATGAGTGACACATACCAATTGTATTTTTTATTGATGTCTAGTGGAGGTAAGGAGCTAGATTCAGGCAAACTAAAATTGATAATTCCGCCAGCGCTGCTTTTAGTAAAAGTAGTCTCATAAACCGATTGACGATTTTCATCTTGCAGTACAAATTCCACCATTGCTGATGATGAGGTTGGTGGTAAATAGAATAAAATGTTGGGATAAGCTTTTTTGGTAAATCCTAAATTGTTTTCTGGTACCAAAGCCATTAAACGCCCAACACTACTAAAGCACTGACCGCGAGTTCCACCTCCTATTCTGCGTTTAGGTATACCCTGTTTTGGTTGCTCTTCAGAATTTGCCAGTGCTTGTTGAGGAATAGCCCAAGAACAAGTTAATAGCAATGCCAAACAGATAACAGTAAATGCCCTGGTTTTAAAAGCTTTTTCTAGCATGACACAGTATGATGCAGTACGTTAATTTATAGGTTTCCTTATTCTATAAATACTCTAATTATTCAATAAACAGTAGATGCAACTCAGTTAATTCATCTTATTTTTAAAAGGTATATTCTTTAAGTTGAATTACTGATACTATCTCTAAAATACGGAAATTAAACTACTATGACAATTGATATTTATCTAGGGAATTTCAGAATATTCCGCAAAAATACTGTGGAAATCCCCAGGAAAATTTTGTTTTAGCAAAATGCCTCAGTAATTTCAATCCCAGAGGATGTGTGGGTAGATAGCTAACACTCCCTCAACTAACAAACTATATTTTTGCTGTCTGATGAAGTTTTTGTAATTAACAAGACTTACGCAACTGGCACAAATGGCTCTCAAGATGAGCCAGTCACGTGCAGTGAGACCACTTTCATGCTTAGTTATGAAACTTGTGACATTGAGACTGCTCAAAAGCAGTGATTGCCAGAGTTACCTCACTGATAGTGGTAGAGGTTGCTGAATAAGTAAATTATACCCAGTTCACTATCAGCACAAATCTCTGATGAGGATTAGCAAATCTATACCGAAAATGGCAAATATAGCAACTATATTAAGTAAAACTTCGCAATTAAAGTAACTTTTAAGCCGGATAATGTACTATGTCATCGGAAACCCTCCTATGACTGAGTAACCAATTACCACTAGCTAATAACCAAAAACCAATACATATATTTAGCGCTGATTACCAGAACTAGGCATGACATATATTAAAAACTCCTTTCAAGGATTTCTTGGCTCTGTTGAAGGATTTGATCAACTCCCTGATGAGGAAATCGCCAATGTATCGCAACAACTGCAAGCTTGGCGCTACCGCATAGGCCAAAAAATTATTGGTAAAGAAATAATCCCTGAAAAATTAACAATTATTTATGAAGGACAAGTGCGGTTGTTGGGATACGACCCTCAAACACAGATGCCAGTAACCTTAAGGTTATTGCAACCTGGGGAAATTCTGGGTGAGATTGGCTTTTTGCGTCAACTGGGCTGTGAGACTGCGATCGCTTCCACGGAAGTCGTATGTTTAACCTTAAGTGCAGTTGAATATTTACGCCTCCTTTCTTCCTACCCTACTTTTGCTCATGTCCGCAAAAACCGCCCTCACATCATCGAAATTTTTGATGTCGTCGGATCGGAATTAGAAAAGCAAGCTTTAGCGAGTGCAAATCTCAAAGAAATATCGGAACAAGCTTTACCGCAAGCACAAGTAAATTACTTGAATCCGGGAAGAAGCTCACTTAGCCAACTTGATAGCAATAGTATTTGGTTTGTGAGTGGTGGCGGTACAATCAAAAATCTCACCAATGGATCGCGCTTAGAAGTCAGTAATGGCGGCATAATTGAAGCCCAAGGGCCAAATTCTGTGCGTTTGATTGGTTTATCGCCATCTGATTTATTCTTTGTGGAGAAGAATGAACCAGTACAGCTGCAAGTGCGGGATAGCCAACCCCAAATTGCTGACGAACTAGATATTCCCTACGCTACAGAAGAAGAATATCAACCAGCCACGGCTGCAAAAGGTAAAGGTAAAAACCAGAAATACCCATTTTTCCGTGGTAATGGGGAAATAAATGCCACCTTTGCTTGTTTTCAAATGCTCTCCAAGCACTTACAAATTCCGTTTCGTAAGGAAGTAGTGCGCCGCATTTTAACGGAGCAAATTAAACGACAAGGTAATCTCTCGTTTCAACTTTGTGCTTATTTATCAGAATTAATTGGACTTAAAGTTCATCTGGTAGATATACCCGCTACCTCAATTACCCGCATTCCTACACCAGCATTAATTCGCTATGGCGAGAATTATGCAGTTTTATATGCAGCTGATGCCAATATTGCAGTTGTGGGTGTACCCAGTCAAGGGATAGTGCGTTGCAAACCAGCGGAACTGGTAGCGAGATTAGAAGTTGATGAAAGTAAGATGCCGCCTCAGGTGCGGGTATTGATGGTTTCCACCACTAAAGAAACCCCTCAAGAACGCTTTGGGTTGCGGTGGTTTATTCCTTATTTATCACGCCACCGTCGGGTGCTGATTGAAGTTTTTATTGCTTCCTTTTTTGTCCAATTAGCAGCCTTAGCTAACCCGTTAGTTATTCAGCTAATTATTGATAAAGTCATTGTTCAAAATAGTATTAGCACGCTCAATGTTTTGGGTGTGTTGCTATTGGTAGTAGGTATATTTGAAGCAGTGCTCACAACATTGCGGACTTATTTATTTGTGGATACTACCAACCGCATTGATATGAGTTTGGGGTCACAAATTATTGACCACCTACTCCGCTTACCACTACGCTATTTTGAAAAGCGACCAGTTGGGGAGTTATCAACTCGAATTAACGAACTAGAAAACATTCGGCAATTCCTCACAGGTACAGCTTTAACTGTAGGTTTAGATGCAGTATTTTCGGTGGTTTATATCATTGTGATGCTGTTTTACAGTTGGCAACTTACCTTGGTAGGTTTGGGTACAATCCCTGTATTTGTGATTCTGACATTAATTGCCTCTCCGACTGTACAAAGACAGTTACGCAGTAAAGCCGAACGCAACTCCGAAACACAGTCTTATTTAGTTGAGGTAATGTCCGGGATTCAAACAGTGAAAGCGCAAAACATCGAATTGCGATCGCGCTTTTCTTGGCAAGAGCGTTATGCTCGATACGTAGCAGCTGGGTTTAAAACTGTTGTGACTTCTACCTTGGCTAACTCAACTAGTAACTTTCTCAATAAATTGAGTAGTTTACTAGTATTGTGGGTAGGAGCTTATTTAGTACTTAAACAAGAATTAACCTTAGGGGAATTAATCGCCTTTAGAATTATTTCTGGTTACGTTACTAGTCCTATCTTGCGTTTGGCTCAACTTTGGCAAAGCTTCCAAGAAACAGCTTTATCTTTAGAGCGGTTAAGCGATATTGTTGATACACCAGAAGAAGCTGAAAGCAATCGCCAAAATATTCCCTTACCTGCAATTTTGGGAGCAGTGAAATATGAAAATGTTTCCTTCCGCTTTGCACCTAGCGGCCCCCTGCAACTTTCTAATGTCAGTGTAGAAATACCGGCGGGAGAATTTGTCGGCATTGTCGGTCAGAGTGGCTCTGGTAAAAGTACGATGATGAAATTACTCCTGAGACTTTATGATGTGGAGTCTGGCCGGATTTTAATTGATGGTTATGATATTGGTAAAGTTGAACTTTATTCACTGCGGCGACAGATGGGGGTAGTTCCCCAAGATCCTTTGTTGTTTGACGGTACAGTTCAAGAAAACATTGCTTTAACTAACCCGGATGCAACAACTGAAGAAATTATCGAAGCCGCTCGTGTCGCCGCTGCCCACGAATTTATTATGGGTTTACCCAACGGTTACAATACACGTGTGGGTGAACGGGGTGCAGGACTTTCCGGTGGACAAAGACAAAGAATTGCGATCGCACGTTCGGTGTTACAACGACCCAAATTATTAGTTTTAGACGAAGCAACCAGCGCTCTAGATTACGTAACCGAGCGACAAGTCTGTCTGAATTTAGCTCAAGAGTTCAAAGGCAGTACAGTATTTTTTATTACTCACCGTCTCACTACCGTGAGCCATGCAGATAGAATTATTGTCATGGATAGTGGCAGAATTACAGAACAAGGAAGTCATCAAGAGTTAATGGCTGCTAAAGGTCATTATCATTACCTATATCAGCAGCAAGAAGTAAATCTGTAATGATGTTATGAGCAGTTATCAAGCCACTATTAATTATGGATAACTGCTCAGTGAGTAACTGAATCACTAAAAACAATTACTAATTCAAAATCTAAAATAACTATGACTCAACTTAATGGCACTAACTTTAGTGATAGAAATGGTAACGGCAGGTATAACAACGAAGAACCGACAGATTCACACGTAGCCACATCTACTGGTAAAACACCGAAACAATCTCCACTGAACTTTCAAGAAGTTAATTTTGAGCAAGCTGTCGTTCTGCGTCAATCTCCAGTTTGGTCGCGAACAATCATGATCTCACTGATGTGTTTGGCTTGTTTTGGTGTGGGTTGGGCTTATTATGCCAAAATTGAGCAAGTGGTACCCGCCGCCGGACAATTAAAGCCAGAAGGAACTAATAAAGAAATTCAGGCTCCTGTGAATGGAGTTGTGAAAGCAGTTTATGTCAAAGATGGTCAAAAAGTCAAAGCTGGAGATTTACTATTAACTTTTGATTCTGTGGCTACCCGTGCAGAATTAAATTCTTTAAATAAAATTCGCGCTGCATTAATTCAAGAAAATCAGATATATCGCCGCTTGATGGAAGTAAGTACTGCGTCAGGAACAGAGTTAGAATTCTTGCGGAGTCGCTTACCTCAAGAAACTTACTTTTTGCTGAAAAGTCGCGCAGCATTAGTTTCCGAAAATGAATTATTGCGGAACCAATTAAAAAAATATAGTTCAGAAGCTGGATTAGGTACTGATGAGCAACAACGTTTAGCAGTTGCGAAAAAAGAATTAGAATCTAGGTCTTTAGCCGCACAATTAGAGGTTGAAAAAACCCGCAAACAACTTTCACAAACTCAAGTTAAAAAGCAAGATACACAGTCAAGTTTAGCTATTCAGCAAAAGATTTTGAATAAACTCAAAATCCTCTCAGAAGAAGGTGGTATTTCCCAACTGCAATATCTCAATCAGCAACAACAAGTGCAAAATTTGAGTGCAGAAGTCGCTCAATTAGCTGAGGAAGAAAAACGTCTGCAATTTGATATTGAAAAAGGTCAGCAGCAGTTCACTAATACTGTAGCCGCTTCCGATAAAGGGATTTTAGAGAAAATTTCAGAAAACAAGCAGCGGATTGCAGAAGTTGATACCCAATTTATGAAGGTGATTCTAGAAAACGAGCAGCGTTTGGCAGACATCACTAGTAAAATTTCTCAAACGCAGATGAATGTTAGATATCAAGAATTGCGCGCTCCGGTGGCGGGAACAATTTTTGATTTGCAAGCTAAATATCCTGGATATGTAGCTAATCCTACTCAAAAACTGATGCAAATTGTTCCTAATGAAAAATACATTGCGGAAGTTTTTATTACTAACAAAGATATTGGTTTCGTCCGGGAAGGTATGAATGTTGATGTCAGGATTGATTCTTTTCCTTTTAGCGAGTTTGGTGATATTAAAGGAAAAGTTATTGGTATTGGTTCTGATGCTTTACCCCCGGATCAAACACATCAGTTTTATCGCTTCCCCGCACGGGTGAGTTTAGATAAACAATATTTGGAAATTAAAGGCCATCCAGTTACTCTACAGTCGGGTATGTCCATCACAGCTAATATTAAAGTGCGCGAAGAACGCTCAGTGATGAGTCTGTTTACTGAGTTGTTCACGAAGCAAGTTGATAGCCTGAAAGAGGTGCGCTAGTACCGCTGCGCGGAAGTCAAAAGTTACCAGAGGTGCGTTACGCTATCGCTAACGTACCCCAGGCACGTAATTTTAAAAATAAAATTATGAGTAACAAAGCCAGCTTGGGGGATTCTCCCCCAAACCCCCGATTGGGTGACGGTTGCGTCCCCCAAACCCCCTCCAAAATGATTGTTCTGTTTTTTTGTTGAGTAACTAGTTTTTTGGTTTTGTTAGCAATTAATTTTCTTAACAGAACTGTATTTATTGAGGACTTATGTAAGTGTCACATTTTTTTCGTTTAGGTTGTCCAGGGTCAAGAGTGAAAAGTCCAAAAAACCTGAATTTTTGACCTTTGACTCTTGACTCTTGACTCTTAAACCAGAAGATGAGTGTACCAGTTGCGTAAGTCCTATTATTTATAAATAACCTCTTAAGTTTGGATTTCAGTTATAGGTATCTCCAGAAAAGAATGTAGAGACGTTATAACTAACGTCTCTACAATAGTTTTAGGGAAAGTTTGATTATTTTTTGGAGATGTCAGATGAAGTTAAAGATAATACCAATTCAAACCAATCTTTGCAAGATATACAAGATATATAGCGGGTAAGATGCCTGATTTAGGTGTAATCTGCTGTAAATTTTAGATTTTGCCTTCAGGTGGTGGGTGGTACAGTGAGTACTTCTTGACTGTTCTCCGCTATCTTTCATTGATTTTGCATAAGTTCACCCTCCTCAGAAATATAAGGAAATAGAGTCACAGATACTCAGCAAATTGCTTTTCCTGAAAGGAGGTGAAAAAATTGAGAGTAATTTAGCTGCAATTAACGAAAAATCCCGTGGTTCAATCATCAAAATACTGGGAATTTGTCAAGTTAGATTCTACAAGTAAGCGCCGGGTGGAAATAATAGTAGCGGCTCAAACTTATTTTCAAAAAGAATTTGCCGGCAAGGGCGAGGTTTCTGATGCGGCGATCGCGCGTTATCTGTGGCAACAAATGCAACAATATAAGGCGGGCGCTACGGAGGAAGCTAACTTAGCGGAAATTTGTTTGCGGTGCTATATATCTCAGCAAATATATCGAGTTTGTCTGGATTTGACGATGAAGTTTGGCAATCGCCACGGCTTTAGTAGTGAGGATTTGTTGCCTTTTGTTTTAGATGACCAAGTCATAGAAGCAACTTCTGATAAACCCAGAGTCCGCAAATCCACTTACGAGTCTTTAGCTACCAAACTGTTAAAAACATTCGATCCAGTTAAAGGTTCTCTGAATGCGTGGGTGAGTCGCTATGTGAAGCAGAATGCAGAAATCAAGCGATTTTTACTCCAGCATGGTGTATTTTTGATTAGCGATTGGGCGCTGTTGAATGATACTAACCCGAAGGAATTGCAACGCATTCTCGCGGATATGTATCACTTAACGCCGATGGAAATTGAGCAAGTTTGCCAATTGTTGATCAGCTATCACGCAGTTTACCGCGAAGACCGCTTGCAGCAAAAACTGGCGGGGGTAAACCTACCCTGTCAAATCCCGACAGCAGAACAGTTAACTCGCATGATTAATGATTTGCAAACTCGGACGAATCGCAAGCTGAGTCAGGAAGCGATGTTAAACCAATTGCAAGCAATGGCTAGCAAACTGAGACAATACCGGATTGCGGCGCAAGGCGGTTATATTGCGTCAGTTGCTTACGATCAACCGGAGATTCAACCGATTGTAGAGCGATCGCTGTTGACTGAGGAAGGGGATGACAAAGCTGATTTTATGAATTTATATCAAGAAGAATTTTTGACATCCTTAGATACAGCTATTTCTCATGTGGTAGAAGTTGCTCTCGGTAAACTGCAAAGTAAGCGTAATACTAGTCAAGAAATAAAGCGATTATTTATGACTGGTTTACATCTTTTTCATTGCCAAGGTCAACCAATGAGCCAAATCGCACCGCAATTGGGAATGAAGAAACAATATGAAGTTACCCGGTTATTAAAGTTAAATGAATTGCGCGCTGATATTCGTCAAAGTATGTTGCTGATTTTACGCGATCGCGTTTTCCAAATAGCCAAAGATTTTACTAATGTTGAACGCTTGCAACGTTTAGATCAACAGTTGGAATTAATTTTAGATGAACAAATTTCTGGAGTGATGCAAGAAGCTGAATCTGAAGTTAAAAATCCTGTACGCAATCAGCCTTTATCGGGTCTTTTAGCTCGCCGTCTTTGCCATTATTTAGATAATAGAGCCGAGGTAAAGTAAAGATTATTTAAACATAATGCAGAGAACCCAAAGTAAGAAAAGATAAAGCAAATATATTTAGCTACATTATTAATTTTATCTGTTAACTTTTGACCCTTGACCCTTGACTCTTGACCATGATTAACCAACCTAGCTCATATTTAGATTTCACAGATTACCCCGATTGGTATTCGCTCAACGAAACTCGCACGGAATTATTACCAGAACATTTTCAACGTGCTGCAAGTTTAAGCCAATCAATTCATTTTTCTCAACAACGCTGGCAAGTCTATCTATGTGCGTTAGGTGTTCTAGGATTTGAACAATGGCTAAAACAACGAGCATCTGATTTAGAAGTTAATATTAATTCTGCTTCGATTTGGCAGGCAGCAACAGCAGATTTATTATCAGCAGCTTGTAATATTCAAGTGGGAGCTTTCAAAATTTGTATTATTACTGCTAGCGTTTTAACAGATGAACATCGGGTTCCTAATGCAGTTTTTGATATTCCCAATTTTGCTGCCCATTTTTATGTGCTGATGCAGGTAGAAGAGGAACAAAATCAGGTGGCTGTATCTGGTTTTATGAACTATGAGCAATACCAAAGATATCAAGCAAATGCACAGTTACCTGTAGCAGAAGATTGGACTTATACCTTACCACAAATCTGGTTTAATCCAGATGCTAACGATTTATTACTTAATTTACGCTGTTTAAATCCAGATGCAATTCAGCTACCAACATCACGACCAACTAATTCCACAGCTTTAAAACAAAAGTTAACAACCATAAAACCACAACTGCAAAAACAGCAGCCTTGGGAATTGTTAACAGTTAACGAAGGAATGACATTATTAAGTAGCCCAGAATTAATCAGCTGGGTTCACAAAGCTGCTAATCCTAGTTTAATTCAACCATTAATTAATGTCGGTTTGTGGTTAAATAATCAAATAGACCTAGCTGCTCAAGAGTTGGGATGGATGCTGATGCCATTACCCGCATTTTCGCAATTACGCTCTTCACAATTACGCTCTTTGCAAGATGATTTCGAGCAAATTCGTGCCGGATTAGAACAGCAAGGTGTTTATATTCCTAACACTGCGCGGGGTGCATTTCGTGATTTGGATTGTGAAGAAGGAAGTTTGCGATTATATGCAATTATGTGGGTGTTATCGGAAGATTCTGCTAACCCCGAATGGATGTTGTTAGTTGCTGTAGGTTCTCAACCAGAAAGACCTATGCCACATACATTAACATTAGAGGTACGTGATGAAACACAGATATTATTTGATGAAACTTTATCAGATACCAGCTTAGGAATTCTTTACGCTCAAGTTATTGGCGATTGGAACGAAAAATTTTGGGTAACCGTCGTTACTGATGAGGTTGTATTTGAAATTCCACCTTTTGGTTTGGAATTTCAAACCCTGTAGAGACGCGATTCATCGCGTCTAATATTCTCGAATTTTGCGCCTCTATTAATTAAGAATTAACAGTTTTAATTGACAAAAACTGAGTTTTTGTGTTCTGGTTTTTCGCCTTGTTGCGAAAAAAGTAAATTAGCTAAATATGAAACTTAACTCTGATATTTTTAATCTAAAAGTTCAAAAAATCGAACAAATTTGTTTATTTGAACTATCTTGGGGCAAAGGGCAAAGATTAACTGCACAGGTTAATTATCCTTCTGCCCTTGGTCAGTTGTATCAAGACTGGCGACGGGCATATTTAAACTTTTATCGTTCCGATCAAATGCGCGGACGGGCGGTTGATGGTGGTATTGCGAGGCTGGGGATAGATTGGCACGCGGAACTGGTAAAGGCGGAAACTAAATTAATGTACGAGTTTCATCGCTGGTTACGCAGTGCCGAATTATATGAAATTCGCGCCCAAATTGCTCAAGCTAGCCAACAACTGGTAAAGGAAAATCCTGAAACGGATGAGGCGGTGCAAGTATTTCTGACCTGTGCGCCTGTGGAATTGGATCGTTTTCCTTGGGAAGCTTGGGAATTAGGGACGGAATTTGCCACAACTGGGGCGATTCAGTTTATCCGCACTCCCTTAAATATTTCTCAGGAAACAAATTCACATCATCCTGATAAACGTCAAGGACGCACCCGGATTCTGGCAATTTTAGGCGATGACACGGGGTTGGATTTTCAAGAAGAAAAGAAGACTTTAAATTCGCTGTTCCGCATTGCTGATGTGGAGTTTGTCAGTTGGAAATTAGAAGAAACACCCACAGAAATTATCGAGAAAATTGCCGATGCGATCGCCGATGAACGCGGTTGGGATGTCTTATTTTTCGCGGGACACAGCAACGAAACGGAAATGACAGGCGGAGAATTGGGGATTGCGCCTGGCGTGTCAATTTCCATTAGCGAAATTGCGTCGCAACTCAGCGCCGCCAGAAAACGCGGTCTGCAAGTAGCGATTTTTAATTCCTGTAGCGGGTTAAATCTGGCAGAATCCTTAATTGACTTGGGTTTTGGGCAAGTTGTGGTGATGCGCGAACCAATTCACAACCGCGTCGCCCAAGATTTTTTAGTGAGGTTTTTGCAAGGGTTAGGCAAACACCAGAATGTCTACGAATCGGTGATTGCGGCTAGGCAATATTTACGCATGGATAAAAGCCACACCTACCCCTCAGCCTACCTTTTACCTTCATTATTCTGTCATCCAGGCGCTCACCTGTACCGCATTCCCCCCTTCCACTGGCGACAACGTCTGCGTCAAAGTATACCCAACCGCTTAGAGGCGATCGCGTTAACGGTGGGTGTCTTGTGTAGTGTGCTGGCACCTATGCAATCACTGTTATTAGATGGACGCACCTTTACTCAGGCAGTTTACCGCAGCGCTACCGCCCAAGTTGATGCCGAAGAAGCTCCGCCCGTGGCTCTAGTGCAAATTGATACCGAATCAATTTATCGCGCCCAGTTGCCAAATTCGCAACTATTCCCCATGAACCGCAGTTATCTGGCCAAGCTGCTGGATAGTACGCGCAAATTAAATGCTTCTGTTGTCGGCTTAGATTTTATTTTTGATACACCCCAAACAGATCCGCCAAAGGCTGATGCAGATTTAGCAACAGCCGTGCGTCAAGCTGTGGATGCGAAGACATGGTTAATGTTTGCGGCGGTGCAAGAACCCAAAAGAGAAGTGGGGACAAACGAAGCATTAGGGATTAACAAGTGGAATTGGACATTGCAAGGATACATTGATGCTTACCCCGATTTACTAGAATTCCCAGAAGCCGACAGCGATTGTCGTCAAGTTTGTCCCTTTGCATATTTGCTATCCCTGGTACAGCTAGCCAAGCAAGAAATCACCGATTTACCTCAGCCGCAAACCAACCGCGAGCAAAATTTACGGGCGGAATTCTTGGATGTGGTGCAGCAGCATTCAACAAAAGGGAACTTATCAAAATTATGGCAGTGGAAAGCACCATTTAATATTCAACCAATTCTCGATTACTCAATTCCTCCCAGCCAAGTTTATACAACAATTCCCGCTTGGCAATTAATCGAAAATCCCGATATCAACAAATTCCCTTTAGTGTCCAAACAGGTAGTTTTGATTGCGGTGGGTAGCGATGACCGATTAGGAATAGCACCAGGACAACCAGATCGTTCCCCAGCACCAGCCGCATACAGTTATTGGACAAAACAACCTTGGCTGACAGGCGGTGAAACATTGGCATATATGATTCACCATTTCGTCAGCAATCGTTTGGTAATTCCCATCCCCAGCATTTTGCTGATTGGGATTGCCATGATTCTTGGTAAAATCACCGTCTTTGTGATTAAAAGCCAATCGCGTTTAAGTCTCACGCGTCGTCGCCAAATCACCTTCGGCGCAGTCGGTGCTGTGATTTTATATGGTTTACTGGGACTGCAAATTTATATAACAGCCGCAATTTTACTACCCTGGTTTTTACCCTCGTCGGTGTTTTTAGCCTACGTTTTACCAGCTACAAGGAGAAAATAATCATGTTTAAAATTGATCATCGCAAGTCACTTTTGGGCTTTGCACTCATCCCTTTAGCCATAGCTTCCGGTAGTATCGTCAGTGAAAACCTCGCCAACGCTCAAAATATCCGACAAACACAGCAAATGTTAGCGCAATCTGTAGATTGGGTAGGCTTATTTTGGCAACGTCGTCCCAAAAAACGCCTGGCCTCTAGAGGGGTAGTGCAACCAGTTTGTGCGATTTCCCCCGGTTTAGTAGACACATATAAATTGTGGAGCGATCGCCCTCTATTTTTATGGCACAGTCCTGGTAATAATCAAGATGCTCAAGTCGTTGTCCGCGATTACGACTCTCAAGAAGTCGTTTGGCAAAAATCCGTCAAAATCGCCGACCAACAAGCGGCTTACGATGCAGAAAAGCCGTTAGAACCAGGTAAATTCTACCAATGGCAACTATCCGGTAGTAATAATTGGACGACATTCCAAGTCATGGAAGCAAGCGATCGCCAAAAAATTCAAAGCGGATTGCAAGCATTAGAACAACAACTGAAATCAGCTAAAGCATCTCCTGAAGAAATCGCTTTGAAAAAAGCTGATTTCTTTATCAACTACGAAATTCAACACACAACTGAAACAGGAACATTTCACCCTTGGTCTGATGCTTTCCAAATTCTTTACCAAGTAGAAACACCCTCTACATCTTTTGTGAAACAACGTGCTGATTTTGTTACTAATGTCTGTAAACCAGCATCAGCAGCGCGAAATCAAGCTAAATAATGCATAATTCGTAATTCGTAATTAACTTTAGTGATATATCTAAACTATGTTTAATTGCTAATTACAAATATTTTCTCCAGAAGAATTCTCTTATTAGGACACAGCAATGCTGTGTCCTATTTTGATCATGAATGGTTTACAAATTTAAGAAACCTGAATAATTAGGAATCATTGCACCTCTGACTATTTATTAAGTATGCAAATTAATTATATGCTTACCAAGTTGGCTAAAAATTTTAAAGTAATTATCAAGCTAAAATCATCATTTATTTAAAACCCATATATTATTTTTATGAAATTATTATGAATTACTAGTATTAATACTGGCATAGCTATATATTATTTATAGTTTTCTGTAATTTACCAGTATTAATAAAAATGAAAAAGATTGCAGCAGTATTTTCTTTTGCAGTAGGTTTATTGTGTTTATTTTCAGACAATGCTCAAGCTCAAAGGGCTAGATGGTCAGGTAATGCAGCGAATGGCTTTTATAATTTTGTTATTAATTTAGACACCAAGGAAGATGGAATTGCAAGCGGCATCTATCCTAACGCAGTGGAATTATTTGAATATCAGGTTCCTAATAATGGCGATCCTAATAACCCTGACGATAGTATTTTCTTAAAGCAGTATCAAGGTCAAAATCTTAGTTCAAAGCTAGGAGAATTAATACTGAAGAAGTACGATGAGAATCAGGATAATATTGACGATACAATTGAGATATTTATGAATTTTGATGATAATTCTCTCATAAAAAGTTCAACATTAATAATTAAACCTAATCCCAACAGAATTGATTTTGATGGGAATTTTAATGATGTTGATGTCAATAATTTATCGTTATTTTACGGAAAATTATCAGAATTGAATCAGCTAAGTCCGGGCTATGAAAGTAGCATCTTAATCGATACGAGTAGCAGTAAAATTATTTTTGCAGAAAGAGTTTTAAAATCGGGAGTGGGAGACAGAGATTCTTTCCAAAGTCCCATAGGTAGCATCACAATTGAAAAACCTTCTAGCGTTAGTGTTCCTGAACCAAATTTAGGATATTCATCGATTTTTCTAATTCCTTTTGCAATTTCTCTTCGGAAACTTAAGCGTTTAAAGGGTGCAAAAATGATTCCAAATCAAATTATGTCTGGCAATTAAGTTATAAAATTGAGCAGCTTTGGAAAATCCGTATTCATCAGAAGAATTCGATTAGATTAATAGCACCAAGAGAGGAGGGAAGAGAGACTCTAACTATTAAATTTACGTGCCTATCGTTGCGATAGGCACGATTTAATCGGTATTTCACTTAGAAGGACGACAAACCCTTATTTTCATAACCATCTACCGAAAGAATTTACTTAAAAATGCATATACACAATCCAAAAATATTTTTTCTTAGCTTTAGCATTCTACTTTCTCTGTTGAGCAATCAAGGAGTATCAATAGCTCAAATAAATCCAGATGAGACTCTACCCGTTAATTCTACTGTCACACCGCAAGGGAATATCCAACTTATTGAAGGCGGAACTCAAGCAGGGAATAACCTGTTTCATAGTTTCAAATTTTTCTCAATTCCGTCTGAGAATACAGCTTATTTTAATAATAATTTAGATGTCAGAAATATTATTACTCGGGTAACGGGTGGTTCAGTTTCTAATATTGATGGCATTATTAAAGCTAATGGTAATGCCAGTTTATTCATCATCAACCCTGCTGGCATTGTTTTTGGCCCTAATGCATCTTTAAATATTGGTGGTTCCTTTGTCGCGAGTACTGCGGACAGTATTATTTTTGCTGATGGTAGCTCATTTAGTGCAAATGTAAACCAAGCCTCTCAACTATTAACAATAAGTGTTCCTATCGGGTTACAATTTGGCTCAAATGCTGCTGGCAAAATTGTGAATCAATCTCAAGCAAGTCCTGATGGAGAAGTTACTGATGCTAACCCTCCTAATCCAATTGGATTAAAAGTTCCCATTGGTAAAACTTTAGCCTTAGTAGGGGGTGATGTGGCTTTAGAAGGAGGTAACTTAACCACAACAGGAGGAAGAATAGAACTTGCTAGTATTGCAGGTGCAGGTTTAGTTAAGTTAACAGAAATTGAGAAGGGTTACGCTTTAGAATATTCAGATATTCAAAATTTTGGTAACATTATACTTTCACAAGGCGCAATTATTTATGGAAGTGGTGAGAACGGTGGTGATATTTATCTCAAAGGCAATAACCTTAGTCTTACCAATTCTTCTTTAATTTTTTCTAGTAGTTTGGATGCGACTAGGGGAGGAAATGTAGTAATTGATGGACGCAAAATAAATGCTGATGAAGGCTCATTTATTGCCACTTTTGCTCTAGCTGCTGGTGATGCAGGAGATATAATTTTAAAGGCTTCAGATAGTGTAGAAATTACGGGTACAACATTAGATGACCAGTTTCCTACGGCAGTAGTTTCACAGGTATTGGAGCAAGCAACAGGTAAAGGTGGAAATATCATTATCGAAACAAATCAATTGCGTATTCAAGACGGAGCAATTGTGGATGCTTCAACCTTTGGTACTGGTTCAGCCGGTAACGTAATTATCAACGCCAAAGATTCAGTTGAACTATTGGGTTCGTCTGACGTACCTTTTGCAAGTGGAATTTCTGCTCAAGTTGCAGATATAGAAACAGACGAAGCTGGTAATGCTGGAAATGTAAGTATTGAAACTAAACGTTTAGTGGTTTCAAATGGAGCGCAAATACTTACTGCCGCACGTAGAAGTGGAAATGGCGGTAGTTTGGTTATTAATGCTTCCGATTCAATTTTATTGACTGGTGCATCTCCATTTGCTACTGGTTTAATTGATGATAAACAACGTAGTGGAATTTTTGTCTCTGCTGAATCTGAAGCCACAGGAGATGTGGGAAATTTAAATCTGAATACTGAAACACTCACTGTTGAAAATGGAGCGAGAATTTCCGCAGATAATTTTGGTTCTGGTCAAGGGACAACACAGAATATCAATGTCAGACAATTACTGATTCGTAATGGAGGGGAAGTAAGGTCAGGTTCCTTCGCTACAGGTGAAGGTGGCACTTTAAATGTTAATGCCACAGAGTCTGTAAATGTAATTGGCACTGGCACAATTAATTCTCAACCTGTAGTTAGTACCTTATTTAGCCAAGCACAAGCATCAGGTAAGGCAGGTAATCTGAATATCAACACCCCTGAACTCAATGTTCAAGATGGTGCAGAAATTACAGTCAGTGCCAAAGGTACCGGTACTGCTGGTAATTTAACAATTACAAGTAACACTATTCGTTTGAACAGAGGTAATCTGACAGCTGAGACTAATTTTGGAGAAGGCGCAAATATTACATTGCAAAATATTGACTTGTTGATTTTGCGAAATCAAAGTTTGATATCTGCCACAGCTTTTAACAACGCTGATGGTGGCAATATTAATATTGATGCTAGTAAAGGTTTTATTGCCGCTATACCTAACGAAAATAGTGACATCACTGCCAATGCTTTCGCTGGTAAAGGAGGTAATGTTAATATCAGCACTCAAGCTATATTTGGTATCGAACCGCGTCCCCAGCAGACAAATCAAAGCGATATTACTGCCAGTTCTGAATTAGGCTTACAGGGACAAATCACTATCACTCAACCACAAGTCCAACCTCCACAAAAACTGATTGAACTACCTTCAGGATTAGTGGACGCTAGTACAAAATTTGCCCAAATTTGCCCCAACGGACGCAATGCTAAACCCTTAGGTAGCTTTGTCATTACTGGACGCGGTAGTTTACCACCCAATTCCTTTGAACCATTAACAGGTACAACTAGCCTCAGTCCTTTAGCTAGTTTGGATGGGGAAAGTTTTACCAATGTATCTCATGTATCCCCAACAGCAAATCTATCGCAGACTTCGCGAATTGTTGAGGCGCAAGGTTGGGTGAAAACGGCTGACGGTAAAATTATGCTGGTTGCCGAAGCGCCAACAGCAACACCTGCGGCTACGAGTAGTTCTGCTGTATGTCCAGGATCTTAATTGCAGCGTCTGCTTTGCGATCGCACAAACTAAAAATATTCTGCAAATTACTGCGACTACTGCATAAGTTACACCTACCCAGAAATACTGAAGGTGTAAGTGCAATGCAACCTATAACGCCATTAATCAGCGATGAATCAGATACAGAACTGGCTCCAACGTAATTTTGATCATAAGTTGCTAGTGAATGAGGGCTTGTGGCGAATCTTCACAATGGTCATTGTGCAACCAAAGCTCATATTATGCAGCCTCATTCTGCTGAGTAGCACCCCAGCCTACAGCCAAATCAACCCCGATAATACTTTAGGGGCAGAAAGTTCTCGTATTACACCCAATGTTTTAATTAATGGTGCAAATGCAGACCGAATTGACGGTGGCGCTGTACGTGGCAGCAATCTTTTTCATAGTTTTACTCAGTTTAATATTAATGATGGGCAAAGAGTGTATTTTGGCAACCCTAGCGGAGTGCAAAATATTCTCACGCGGGTGACAGGTGGACAAGCTTCAAATATTCTCGGCACATTGGGAGTAGATGGTAATGCCAACTTATTTTTAATTAATCCCAATGGCATTGTATTTGGTAAGAATGCCCTGTTAGATATTCGGGGAGCCTTTACAGCAACTACAGCCAATAGCTTAGTCTTTCCCAATGGAGTTGAGTTTAGCGCCACTAATCCCCAATCACCGCCGTTATTAACTATCAATGTCCCAATCGGTTTACAGTTTGGCTCTCAACCTGCAAGTATTATTAGCCAAGCTGTTAATCCGTTCTATGTTGGCACTGGTAGCACTCTAGCATTTATGGGTGGTGAAATTGCCTTAGATGGAAGTTTTTTGTTTGGCGCAAATGGACAAGTAAAATTGGGCGCAGTTGGTGGAGATACAACCGTTGGATTGAATGTTAATGGCTCTTCATTAGGTTTTAACTTACCAGAAAATTTTACCAGGGCATCCATTAACTTCACAAATGGAAGAATTGCCGCTACAGGTGCAAATAGTGGAATTGAGCTATTGGGTGGAAAAATTGCTCTCAACGGCAACAGTTCATATCTATTTAGTAACAATGGCGGCGCAATTATTGTTGATGCGACTCAATTGAATTTAGACAACGGTGCTCGAATTATAAGTGCTACTAATGGTGTAACTAAGGGTGGTGATATTCAAATTCAAGCCAGCGATGCAGTAACTCTCACAAACAGCAGTCGAATTTTTGCCAACAGCAATGCAAACGCTACAGGTGCGGGTGGTGATGTTACTATCAATGCCCAGAAAATCTCCATTATCGGAGATGGAACACTTACAAATAGCAGTGGTATCTCTACATTAAGCACGGGTAAAGGTAATGGGGGAAATCTCACATTCAATGCGAAAAATTCGCTGAACGTTGATGGTGGTTTTATCTTAGTTAGCACTAATGGTATAGGTAACGGAGGAAACTTAACTGTACGAGCTACAGATGCTGTTAATATAACTAACCAAGCTACTTTAGGAATCAGCAACTTTAGTTCAGGTTCAACAGGTAACCTGCGAATTGAAACCGATACTTTGCGCCTGCAAAACAATTTATCTGGAAGGGGAGTGACAGCACTTGCATCTGGTAGTGGAAGTGTCGGTTCTATTTCGATTCAGGCTCGGAATGCAGTTGAGGTGACGCAAAGCAGTATTACAACTCAAGTGGTTTTACCACTGGGAAGTCAAACTTCAGCAACAGCAGGAGATATCACCATTGAAACCCAGCGAGTCAATCTCAAAGATGGGGGTTATATAAGTACCGATACTGCTAGCAGTGCAAATGCATCTAACATTTTTATTAAAGCTAGTGACTATGCAGACATTAGTGGAGTCTCTAGCGGAGTATTCAGCCGTACAATTATTGGCTCAGGAAATAGCGGTAATGTAACGATTGAAACACCTCGACTCTCTTTAACTCAAGGAGGAGGAGTAAGCACTACATCCACTAATAGCAGCGGTAATGCTGGGAATATTACCATCCGTGCCCAAGATGTAGAAATAGATGGATTTGTTTTCGTACCCAAGGAACAGTTCCTACTAAATAACTCTGCTGCGGAAAAAATTTTGTCCGATCCTTTAGCACAAGAAATTCTGTCCCGGTTCGGGGGTTTTTTTTATACAAGTGACATAACTTCGGATGTGATTAAAAGTAATGCCGATGTCCAGGGCGGCACAATAAATGTTGATACAGAACGCTTGCGCTTGAGTAACGGTGGAAATATATCAACCTCAGTATTTGCAGGGGGACGGGGACAAGGAGGTAATTTGGTGGTTCGTGCCACTGATTCTATTGATATTTCTGGGGTTGGATCAGAACGACTAGATGGTTCATTTCAACCATCAGGTTTATTTGCTGAATTGCAAACGGGAGGAATTGGTTTTGGGGGAAGTATTGATGTGACAACAGGACGCTTAAACCTCAGCAATCAAGGAGAAATTTCTGCCGGCACATTCAATCAAGGTAATGGGGGAAATGTGACGATTAATGCTAGTCAAATTGATTTAGGTGGAAATAGCAGAATTGTAACTGGAGTTAACAGCAAAGCTACAGGTAATGCAGGCAATATCAACATCAAAACTCAACTATTAAATGTAAAAGAAGAATCGGAGATATCATCGGCAACTTTTGGCAATGGAGATGGAGGGAATTTAACGATCAAAGCTGATAGGATTATCCTGACTGGTTCAAACAGTGAGTTATTAACTGGTATCACATCATCAGTTCAGGAAAGGGCTAATGGTAAAGGTGGTGATATAGATATTACTACCAATAATCTTAATATACGTGACAGCGCTGAAATTACCTCCGGCAGTATAGGTACAGGTGAAGCTGGAAATATTAAAGTTAATGCTAATTTTCTAGAAATTAATGGTCAAGGAAGTGCGATCGCATCTTTGACAAATGCAGGTAATGGTGGAGACATCATCCTCGAAATCGGTGATTTATTACTGTTGCGCCGTGGCGGTTTAATTTCCACCACTGCAGGCAGGGCAAAAGCTGGCGGCGATGGCGGTAATATCAGTATTAATTCACCCTTTATCGCTGCTATACCCAACGAGAACAGCGATATTAGCGCTAATGCCTTCACTGGTAAAGGTGGTAATGTTAGCCTCAGCACTCAGGCTATCTTTGGGATTGAACCTCGTCCGCAACTAACAAATCAAAGTGATATCACTGCAAGTTCAGACTTAGGCATACAGGGACAAATCATCTTCACTCAACCACAAGTCCAACCGCCACAAAAACTCATCGAATTACCTACAGGATTAGTTGACGCTAGTACAAAATTTGCCCAAATTTGCCCCAATGGACACAATGCTAAACCCTTGGGTAGCTTTGTTATTACTGGACGCGGTAGTTTACCACCAAATGCCTTGGAACCATTGACAGGTACAACTAGCCTCAGTCCTTTAGCTAGTTTAGATGGGGAAAGTGTCAGCAATATATCGAATGCATCCCCAACGGCGAATCTGCCGAAAACTTCGCGAATTGTTGAGGCGCAAGGTTTCGTGAAAACTGCTGACGGTAAAATTATGCTGGTTGCTGAAGCGCCAACAGCAACACCTGCGGCTACGAGTAGTTCTGCTGTGTGTCCAGGATCTTAATCGTAGCGTCTGCTGTGCGATCGCACAAACTAAAAATATTCTGCAAATTACTGCGACTACTGCATAAGTTACACCTACCCAGAAATACTTAGGTGTAAGTGCAATGCAACCTATAACGCTATTAATCAGCGATGAATCAGATACATAACTGGCTCCAACGTAATTGTGATCATAAGTTGCTAGTGAAACAACGTGGAATCAAGCAATCTAAATGCGATCGCACTTCTTTTCATGAGGGCTTTTGGCGAATATTGGCAACAATCAGTCTGCAACCAAAGCTTATATTATGCAGCCTCATCTTATTCAGCTGCGCCCCAGCCTACAGCCAAATCAATCCTGATAATACTTTAGGGGCAGAAAGTTCTCGCGTCACACCCAATGTTTTAATTAATGGTGCAAACGCAGACAAAATTGACGGTGGCGCTATACGTGGAAGCAATCTGTTTCACAGTTTTAGCGAGTTTAATATTAATGATGGGCAAAGAGTGTATTTTGGCAACCCTGCTGGCGTACAAAATATTCTCACAAGGGTGACGGGTGGACAAGCTTCAAATATTCTCGGCACCTTGGGAGTTAATGGTACTGCCAATTTGTTTCTCATCAATCCTAACGGCATTTTGTTTGGGAAGAATGCCCAGTTAGATATTCGAGGCTCGTTTTTAGGAACCACAGCAAATAGCTTGCTATTTCCCAACGGGGTAGAGTTTAGCGCCACAAATCCCCAAGCGCCACCATTATTGGCTATTAATGTACCAATCGGTTTGCAATTCGGCTCTCAACCAAAAAGCATTACTAGTCAAGCTGTTGATGGGTTGGGTATTGATTCTGGTAGTACCTTGGCTCTAATTGGTGGCGAAATTAAATTGGATAATACTTTGTTGTTTGCCTTAGATTCACAAATTAAATTAGGAGCCGTAGGCGGAGATACAACTGTTGGACTGAATTTTGATAACTCCTCGTTGGGCTTTAGCTTACCAGACAATGCAATACGCGCTCCTATCAAATTAACTAATGGGGCCCTTATTGCTACGCTTGGAGATAGTGCTATTGAGTTAGTTGGAGGACAGATAGGGTTAAACGGTTCACGTATCTTTGGTATAAATGGCAGTTCAATTTTTATTAATGCAAACCAGGTTGATCTAGATAACAGTTCTAATATCTTTACTAGTACAGACAGTTCAAGCAAGGCAGGTAATATTCAAATTCAAGCTAGCGATACAGTCAGCCTCGCCAATGGCAGCAGGCTTTTTTCTGGTACCATTGGCGAGGCTACAGGAAATGGCGGTGATATTAATATTAGTGCCAAAAACATTGAGATTACTAGAGACGAAACAACAAGAAATGCAAGTATCATTAGTACACTTAATCTTGGGCAAGGTAATGGCGGAAACCTAACTCTGGATGCTACAGAGTTAATAGGTATTAATGGTGGTTCTGTCTTTGTGGCAACTGGTGGTGCAGGCAATGGAGGGAACTTAACAGTACAGGCAGGAAATACCGTTAATATTACCAATGGTAGTTCTATCTCTGTTCAAACTGATGGTGTTGGCAATGGAGGGAACTTAACGGTGCAAGCAGGAAATACCGTTAATGTTACTAATGGTGGTTCGGCCTTGATGTTCTCTGATAGTTCAGGCAATACAGGGAACTTATTAGTGCGAGCAGGAAATACTGTTAATGTTACCGATACGGGAAAATTATGGCTTTCTAGTAAAGGCTCAGGATCAACGGGTAACTTGCACATTGAAACAGGCACTTTCCGCATTCAAAATACAGGAAATTTGGGTGGAGTAGGTGGGATTACTACTGGCTCTGGCAGGATTGGTTCAGTGTCGATACAAGCACGTGATGCAGTTGAGGTGGTTAAGGGTGTGATTGCAGTAGGAGTTTTAGGTAGCGGTGCTGGACAAGCTGGGGATATTACTGTTGAGACACCGCGAGTAAATCTTAGAGATGGTGGACATTTAACTACAAGCACTTTTATTAATAAAAGTACTAACAATGGAGGCAATATTGTTATTCGAGCCAGTGAGTCTGTAGATATACGTGGTGTCTCAGTCTCATCACCAGATTTTATCCTGAGTGGCGTGTCAAGTATGATGGGTTTTGGAGCAACGGGAAATGGGGGCAACGTCACCATTGAAACACCTCGATTAACCCTAAGCCAAGGGGCTGAGATATCGACTTCATCACTTCAAAGTCAAGGCAACGCTGGAAACATTACCATCCGTGCTAAAGATGTGGAATTAGATGGGTTTGTTATAGTTCCTAATCAACCTTTATCGCCAAAATCGCAGTTACCATTTGGTAATTTGTATAATCTAGTCCAGTTACAGCCGGAAATATTTGGTTTAACTGGGATACGTTCACAAGTTCTTGGCAGTGATATAAATGTGCAGGGTGGCATAATTACCATTGATACAGAACGTTTGCGGTTGAGTAATGGCGCAGAAATAAATACATCAGTGGCGGTAGGATCGGGACAAGGCGGAAATTTAGCCATTCGTGCCATTGAATCAATTGATATTACTGGTGTCGGGCCAAAACGACTTAATGGTTCTCCTGCCCCATCAGGTCTATTTGCTGAGTTACAAACCGGAGCAATAGGTTCAGGTGGCAGTATCAATATTGAAACAGGACGTTTGAACATAAACGATGGTGGAAAAATCTCTACATCGACATTCAATCAAGGTAATGCTGGAAATATTGCTATTCGTGCTACTCAAGTTAGTTTACGCGGTCAACGTAGCAGTATTGGAACTCAAGTTGATGATGAAGCTAAAGGTAATGCTGGTAATATCAGCATCAGCGCTCAAAGATTAAATGTAGAAGATGGAGCAGAGATATCATCTGCAACTCAAGGAAATGGGAATGCAGGTAACTTAACAGTACAATCTGAGAAAATTGAAATTACAGGTTTCGTAAGTGGGTTGTTTTCTTCAGTGGCCAAAGGAGCCAATGGCAAAGGTGGTAATTTGAGCATTACTACTAATCGCTTGGTTGTTAGTAATGGTGCTGAAGTTGCTTCTCGAACTCTTGGTAATGGAGAGGCAGGAGATTTAACTATTAAAGCTTCTGATTCAGTTGAAGTTGTTGGTACATCGCCAGATGACTCATCTAACAGCCTTTTAAGTACATTTACGACTGGTGCTAGTAATGCCGGACGCTTAACCATTGACACTCGCCATTTGAGCATCCGTAATGGAGCATATATTAATGCGTCTACAGGTGGATCGGGTCGAGGCGGTGATATAGATATTAACGCTACAGACTCAGTAGAAATTATCGCTAATCCCGCAGATCAGGATTTTGCAGATGGAATCTTCACATCAACAGCTGGTTCTGGTAATGCAGGAGATTTAACTCTTAGTACTAAACACTTGAGCATCCGTAATGGTGGTGTTATTTCTGCTAGCACAGGAATTGATAGCACGGGGAGAGGCGGCAATATAAATATTCATGCTTTCGATTCGGTGGAAATCGCAGGCATTTCTAATGATAGCCGTCTCCCAAGTTCTCTGTCAGTTCGCAGTCTAGGCACAGGCGAAGCAGGTAATATCAGTGTAGATACACCACGCTTCACACTTAGTGATCGCGGTAAGATTAATGCCGAGTCTAACGCTGTCGATGGCGGTAACATTACTCTCAATACTGATCTCCTGCTACTGCTACGTAATAGTACGATTTCGGCAACAGCTGGTTTAAATCAAAGTGCTGGTAATGGGGGTAACATCTTTATCAATTCACCCTTCATTATCGCTGTACCCAATGAAAACAGCGACATTTCAGCTAATGCTTTTACAGGTAAAGGTGGTAATGTCAACATCACCACTCAGGCTATCTTTGGTATTGCAGCCCGTCCCCAACAAACAAATCAAAGTGATATCACCGCTAGCTCTGAATTAGGTGTACAGGGAGAAATCATCTTCACTCAACCACAAGTCCAACCTCCACAAAAGCTGCTAGAACTACCTTCTGGATTAGTTAATGCAACTACACAATTTGCTCAAACTTGTCCTAGAGGCCCAAATGCAAAACCCTTGGGTAGCTTTGTCATCACTGGACGAGGTAGTTTACCGCCCAATTCCTTTGAACCATTAACAGGTACAACTAGCCTCAGCCCTTTAGCTAGTTTGGATGGGGAAAACGCTGATACTAAGCAGCCAATTGTCGAGACTGATGCACAGATGCAAGTAGATGCAGGGAATTCTTCACAAATTGTTGAGGCGCAAGGGTTGGTGAAAACTGCTGACGGTAAGATTATGTTGGTTGCCGAAGTGCCAACAGCAACACCTGCTGCTACGAGTAGTTCTGCTATGTGTCCCAAATCTTAATCAACAAAATCCGCAGACTTGCAGTTCAACAAAGATTTTTTCGGTGTTCCTTACTTTATTCATCATCTGAATCAGAAAATAACGATTCTAAATCTTGATAACCACTAACTACATGAACAATATCAATTCCATCTTCTCTTGGGTAATAAAATATCAAGTAGTCTTGAAAAACAATACCTCGTAAATTAGGTGCAAGCCTTGCGTAACTTTTTCCCATATTGGGGAACTCAGCAACTAATTTACATTTTTGACGAATCTGATCAAAAATCTTGCTAGCAGCTTTAGGGTTATTGCGAGCAATATATTCACAAATTTCTTCTAAATCTTGAATAGCCTCATCTGAAAATGAATAATTACCCATTCTTAAGATTCCTCAGTAATAACGCGAATCTTTTCTTGCAATCTCGCAAATACTATTTCACCATCTGTTACTTGTCCGTTGGCAATTTGTTCGGTTCCTAATGCTATTTTATGGCGTAATTTTTCTAGTCTATTAACTTGTATTTCTAACAACTTAATGGCTTCGTTCATGACTTCATCAATACTATTAAATTGTCCACTAGCAATTTGCGCTTGAATAAACTGTTCGTATTCTGGTTTTAAGTTAACGTTCATATTTCAATAGGAAATATAACTACAATGTCAATTTTATCAAAACTGATTTCATGTTTTTATCTCACGCAGAGGCGCAGAGGCGCAGAGAGGAGTATGAGGAAGATTAAAAGGTTTGTGGTGTTGATGGCGATCGCACTTTTATTATCCATGACATCGCCAGGGTTAGCGCAAGTGACCAATATTGCTCAAGTTCCTAGTTTATCGGTGGAACAGCAGGCGCGCAATTCCTACGCTAAAGGGCAATTTGCAGAGGCGGCGCAGTTATTTCAACAAGCAGCTAAAGGTTATCAAGCTGCTAAAGATCCGATTCATCAAGCGTTGAGTTTGAGTAATCTATCACTGTGTTATCAACAGTTGGGACAGTGGGATGATGCGAACCGGGCAATTACAGGAAGTGTTGCTATTTTAAATACTATTAAAGAGACAAAAGCTGAGAAATCATTGGCTTTGGCTCAAGCTTTAGATATTCAAGGTGGGTTACAATTAGTACGCGGTCAAGCAGAAGCGGCTTTGAAATCTTGGGAAGGTGCAACATCTTTATATAATCAGTTGCAGAAACCAAGTAAGGTGCTGACAAGTCAAGTTAATCAAGCACAGGCTTTTCAGAATTTAGGTCTTTATAAAAAAGCAATTTCTCTACTGGAAACGGCGTTAAAGTTACCGCAGATTTCTAATAATAATCTTGAACAACTCAAGCCAGCGATAGAAAAAGTGGCTGCAACACCAGAAACAGCAACGGCGTTAAGAACTTTGGGTGAATCGTTGCGGGTTGTGGGGAATTTTGCGCCAGCTAATTTAATTTTGTCACGCAGTTTAGCGATCGCACAGCAATTAAAGTTACCTGAAATCGTTACTCTCAACCAAATCAGCCTCGGTAATCTCACTCGCGCGCAAATCAGCTTGAATAAAGCTAATAAGGCTGAGATTGATCCCCAGACTGCAATCGATTACTACCAACAAGCCGCTGCATCTGGAATACCAGATTTAAAGGTGCAAGCGCAAGTTAATCAACTCAGTTTGCTGGTGGAGACTAATCAGCTAGATGCAGCCAAAGCTTTGCTTCCACAGGTACAACAACAAGTTGCAGCCCTACCTGCTAGCCGGAGTGCGATCGCCTCACGGGTAAATTTGGCGCAAACAATGATACAACTGCAAAAGCAAGCGGTTGAGCAGATTGACTGGCAAGAAGTCGCTAAACTTTTGGCAATAGCGGTGCAACAAGCCAAAGATTTAGGAGATGTACGGATACAAGCTGATGCCATAGGTAGCTTAGGTCACGTTTACGAACAAACACAACAGTGGGCAGATGCAGAAAAATTAACTCAACAAGCAGTGCAATTAGGGCAACAAATTAACGCTGGAGATATCGCCTACCGTTGGCAATGGCAATTAGGTAGAGTGTTGAAAGCTCAAGGGAAAACAGAAAGTGCGATCGCAGCTTATAAAGAAGCTGTGGGTACAATTAAATCTCTGCGTGCAGACTTAGCCGCTGCTAACCCTGATGTGCAATTTTCCTTCCGCGAAGCCGTTGAACCTATTCACCGTCAACTCGTCGCCTTACTTATAGAATCCAATCAAAAAGATAATTTAAAGACGGCGCGAGATGTCATTGAAGGATTGCAATTAGTCGAACTCGATAACTTTTTCCGTGAAGCTTGTCTGAATGGCAACCCTGCACAGATAGATCAAGTTGATAGAAAAGCCGCAGTCATTTACCCGATTATCTTAGAAAATCAACTCGCGATTATTGCCAGCTTACCCAATTCTCAGAACAAAGCCGAAATCAAAGATAGCCGCGATTTTCGCTACTATAAAACTCCTATCAGCCGTGACGAAATTGAGAAGCGAACATCTCGTCTCCGCAAAAGCTTGAACCAAGATACAGTACTTGACTTGACACTGCCGCAACTGCAAAAAATGTATGATTTAGTAGTTCGCCCAGAAGCAGAGGACTTAGCTGCAAGTCAAGTAGAGACATTGGTATTTGTCCTAGATGGGGTTTTGCGGAACATCCCCATAGCAGCGTTGCATGATGGTAAACAGTATCTTGTAGAGAAATACAGCATAGCGCTCACACCAGGATTACAATTATTAGCACCGCGATCGCTAAAACAAGAACGCTTGGGAGCCTTAGTAGGTGGACTGAGTGAAGCGCGTTCGGGATTTGAAGCCCTACCCAATGTTGAGCAAGAAGTCAAAAAAATCAAATCAGAACTACCTGCTGAAGTTCTAATTAACCAAAAATTTACTAGTTCCGCCTTTCAATCTCAAATTGCTGCTGTTTCTTTCCCCATTGTCCATTTAGCAACCCACGGGCAATTTAGCTCCCAAGCCGATGAAACCTTTATTCTCACCTGGGACGGCAAAATCAAAGTTAACGAACTCAGTGGCGTATTAAAAACAGTCGAAGTATCCCGCAGCAACTCCCTGGAACTCCTAGTACTCAGCGCTTGCGAAACCGCAGCCGGTGATGATCGTTCCGCCCTAGGATTAGCAGGTGTAGCAGTGCGTTCCGGCGCAAGGAGTACAGTAGCAACACTCTGGCGCGTTGACGATGAAGCCACAGCCAAACTCATGAGCAACTTTTACGATCAACTAGTCAAAGCCAAGGAAACAGGTATCTCCAAAGCCGAAGCCCTGCGACTTGCTCAAGTTGCCATTTTAAAGAACCCAGACTATCAATCACCATATTACTGGGGAGCCTTTGTATTGCTAGGAAATTGGACTTAATCGTCATTGCATCGCGTACATTAACAATGTGACCCCATACAATCGCAATGTATGTCGATACATTAACAATGTGACCCCATACAATCACAATGTAAATCGATACATTAACAATGTGACCCTATACAATTGCTATGTAAATCGATGCATTAACAATGTTACGCGATACAATCGCAATGTAAGTCGATACATTAACATTACAGGCTAATATTCCCGAATAAGGACGCAGGGGGGCAGAGGAAGCAGGGGAAGCAGGGAGCAGGGGGAGAATAAATTACCAATTACCAATTACCAATGCCCCATGCCCCATGCCCCATGCCCCATGCCCAATATTGCATAAGTCTCCCCCACCTAGAACTATAAGGAATTAGCTGAAAGTTACGGAGGGATTACCTTGCTAGAAGATTTGTATACACCGGAACAACTCAGTCAGATGCATCAGCAGTTGTGGCAGTGCGTCTTGGAATTTGCTAATCTTTCAGCCGCGCAAGAACGCAACCGTATTGCGCGAGAGTTGCATGATTCTCTCGGACACGCCCTCACAGCGCTGAACATTCAACTACAAACAGCCAGTAAACTTTGCAAACCCGATCCCAATCAAGCCCAAGAGTTTCTGGATGAAGCACATAAATTAGTGGCGATCGCAACTCAAGAAGTTCGCCAATCTGTGAAAGCTTTACGCAGCGATCCTCTGGCTGGCAAATCTCTCGAAACCCTGATTGAATCGTTAGTACGCGATTTTCATCAAACTACTGGGATTGTACCGGAAGTTGAGATGAATTTAGCGATCGCCTTATTACCTCAGTTTACTGCTCCCCTTTATCGCATTATCCAAGAAGCACTCAACAATATTCGTAAATATGCCCAAGCAACGGCAGTACAAATTCATCTTTCCACAACAGCAAATGGAGTATATTTAACCATTCAAGATAACGGCCGGGGATTTGATGCCCAAAAAGTAGCCAATGGTTATGGATTGCGGGGAATGCAAGAACGCATCGCCGTTTTACAAGGACATTTTCAATTAGTATCGCAGCCTGGGGCAGGTTGTTGCATAACTGTTGAAATCCCTATGCAAATATATAATATCCACGACATAACTAATAATTTAGGTGCAATTCGGGAACTACCACAACTCCCACAAATGCCTCATCAATTAGATGAAATACCCGAAATACCTCAAATACCTCAAATACAAGAAATATCAAACATATCACTAATCCCGGAAATATCCATTCCCCAAGAACCCAAGCCAATACTCCAATACCAGCAAGTAACAATTGGTGAATGGCAACCTCTGAATTTACATGAATGGCTAGATGATAGGGGTTAGGGATTGGGGACTGGGGATTGGGGATGAGGTAAGGGAGCAGGGAGCAGGGAGCAGGGGAGAAATAATTAATGGCAAACCCCAAACACCAATTACCAATTACCAATTACCAATTACCAATGACCAATTACTAATTACCAATTACCAATGACCAATTACCAATTACCAACCTACAACTTTGGTCTGACTCCCACAGATAACCTCATACTTTTTATCTATACCAGCGATTGACTCTCAACTAAAGTAGGAAAAACTCAACAACAGATAGTCAAATAATTAAAATCAGGTTTTAATAATGCATATAACCTTTTGTCAACCAAAGTGCCAAATATATGATTCCTGTTCTGTTGTTGACCCTAGGGTGCTTGATACTAGTTTGCCAATTAGTAAACGCACTATCAATATATCGAGAGAAATCTCAACAATTAGTTTTAATTAAAGATAAGAATTATGAATTAATTAATTTGTATAAAGGCTTAGGTCAGTCGATGATGGCTTTAAATATCCAACTGCAAGCAGCGCAGAAATTATGGGCAGTCAAGCCAATAGAAGCACAAGAATCGCTGACTGAAGCTTACCAATTAAGTGGAGAATTGATGCGAGAAGTCCGACAAATTGTCAGAAGCATGGATACAGTAAATACTGTAGTTTGCTTAGAGTCAAACCCAAGCCAAAACATCCAAAATTGTTGGACTTACTTTATTCAACCCACCTATGAAAAATCTGATATACTGCCCAATATCAGGCTTTTAGTCTCAGAAAAAAAGAAAATTAACCATGACCAATAACAAAAATATTTAACTTTTGTAATTGGTCTCTACAATCTTAAAACCCAAAATCCAAAATTATGATGATTCGCTTATTACTTGTAGATGACCAAAGTTTAGTTCGCCAAGGTCTGAAAGCAATGCTGAGTTTAGAATCAGACTTAGAAATTGTGGGTATGGCAGAAAATGGAGAAGAGGCAATTGCACAAGTTGAAAAATTACAACCAGATGTTGTATTAATGGATGTGCGAATGCCAGTGATGAATGGTGCTACTGCTACCCGCATCATCTGTGAAAAATTTCCTCAAGTCAAAGTTTTAGTTTTAAGTACTTACGATGATGACCATGATGTGAATGAAGCCATTCGCTCTGGTGCAAAAGGTTATCTTTTAAAAGATATGCCTTCAGAAGAACTTGTTAACGCGATTCGCAGCGTTCATCGCGGATATGCACAACTCGCACCTGGGCTTTTAGAGAGAGTGATTATGCAAAAACAAGCCCAACCAACGCCACCTCAACCTGTTCACCCAGCATTAGCTTCATTAACGCCAAGAGAATTAGATGTAGCGAAGTTAGTTGCAGTTGGTGCAACTAATCAAGAAATCGCTCAACAGCTATTTATTTCAGAAAGTACAGTCAAAACCCATATTAATAGCATTTTTAATCGTCTAAATATTAAGAATCGCGCTCAACTAGCGATTTATGCCAATTCTGTTTGTTCACCTGGCTTATAAGAATTTTCTATTAAAACTATTCAAAAATATTTGCGATTAGTGACTGAGTACTGGTATATTCAGGGAAAAGGTTTGGCTAATTACCAAACCTTATGAATAGAAGTGAAAGACTCAAGTCAATTAAATCATTCTTAACCATTGCGAGTAAATCTACCTTAAGGATGTATGCAGATAAGGTAGATGCTGCTATTGAAAGGTGGCAGCATAATTTAACAATATGGGCATGGGGCATTGGGCATTGGGCATTGGGCATTGAAAAGACAGATTTTTATGCTGGGTTATGCGAAAACTTTTTGGGCTTTTGAAGGCTAGTTCTTTCAACAGAGGGAACCTCCGCACAAATTTCCATCTCCCAGTTAAAACCTTAGATAAGGCAGTAGCGATTTGTGATTGGCTAATTAGTTGTGAAAAATCAGATACTCGACTTTTTAAAGGAGTCAGGTATCTGACGCTTTCAATTCTTACAAATCAAATGGGATCTGTATATATTTAAGCAGTATCACAAATTGCTATAGAGCTTTTATGAGTCTGGTGTTAAAATCTGTTGTCTATATTGCGGACAATAAAAAGCCACACCCCCACCAGTTATAGTTGCGATATAGGATGCGATATATTTTGCATCCCGTTGTGATAGATTGCTATCTGCAAGACTCTCGATAATGTACTCAGCAATTTCATTGACTGTTGAACCGCTATTAAGCGCACTACAAACTGATATGCCATGTTCAATTTTCTTATCGTTTGGAATCATAGACAAAGGATTGCCATCATCTATTAACTTATTGTTAACAGCTTGAAGAAATATATCATTAGATGAGGACTTATATTGAGCGTTAGCTGGTAGAGATGAAACCATACTAAAAATTGCAACAAAAGGAATAACTAGAAGCTTGTTCATTGCAACACCTCCAAAAAATGATGTGAGTTATTTACATACTTAAAAGCTGATAGGCTTCCCGCCGATGAGAGAATATTAAGTCTTGTAGTCCATTTAAGGTAAGCCCCAGAATGGGTCACTTTGGAGTATCCAGAATGGGTCACTTTGGGTCTGTTTTTAAACCTTATTCAGATACTTTCCGAGCCAACTGTGGTCATATAATATAATGGGCGCAGACTTTTATATTTAAGATATATGGGTTTAAAAGCATCTGAGGAAGGCAAGCGCAAAATTTGGAAAGCTCTTGCAGATAAGGGGTTGCAACGTACAAGTAAAGAAACTTTGAATAGGATAGAATCGGAACTTTATTATATATCAGACAAAACTTGGAAACGTTTTGTGTATGCAGAGCGTCCTATTAGAGATAAAACCTTTAAGGACTGTTGCGAGTTTTTAGGTTTAAATTCGGAAGAAATTGTTGATTCTTCGCAACCATCACAACCATCGAAATATGATTGGGATTCAGCCCCATCAGCTGAAATTTATTTTTATGGGCGTGATGAGGATATGAAAAAATTAGAAAAATGGGTACTAGATGAACACTACCGTTGGATTATTCTTTATGGTTTTGGTGGAATAGGTAAAACTCAGTTAGCAGTAAAACTGGCAGAACAGGTAGAAAAACAAAATAAATTTGACAAATTAATTTGGCAACAGATATCTTATAGTACTCCTAAAGACCAGCTAGTCAGTGAATTGCTAGATCGCTTATTACCCAATAGCGAGCAAATAATTAGTAATGTAGAAAAAAAGTTTTTGGAAGAGTTAAAACGCCAAAAGATATTAATAATTTTGAATGAACACGAATTATTTGAAAAGGAAGAACAGGCTAATGATAACCGGGACAGCTACAAACATTATTGTAATTTTTTACGTCAGTTAAGCTGGGAACGTCATCAAAGTTGTATTATATTGACCACTCGTGAAAAACCTAATAATCTTGATGCAGTCACAAGTTTTGTCAAAGCTCATGAGCTTAAAGGATTAGATGTAAATGCAGGTTGCCAACTTTTGAGTGATGGTATTGGCTATCCCAAGAATCTAACATCTGATGAACAAGCTAGAAAAGAGCTAGTACATAGATATGATGGAAATCCTTTAGCGCTAAAACTCGTAGCTGGTTTGATTCGCGAGCATTATAGTAACGAACGAAAGTTTGTTGATATACATAACAAAAGTCTGGTTGTACCAGAGGAAATTGAAACTATCCTCGCGTCGGTCACTAAAGACTTAAATACATTCCAAAAAAAGATTTTGTGCTACTTAGCTAAAGTATCTGATCCAATTTCTCGCGACGAACTAGATAGCAATTTGCCTAATGGAATGCATGGTTCAGAACTTCCAAGAGTTTTGGAAACTCTAAAACAGCGATCGCTAATACTATTAGTACAGGTGTCTGAGAGCAATGAATATTTTTATACATTGCAACCAATGGTCAGAAAGTTTGTTCTGCGACAACTGACATAAAAATCTAGTCATCTGCCAAGCATAATTATGGCAGGTTATGGGAGTTAGTACTATGATTTTTATTCCTTAGAAGTATTTATAAAGTAAATAATAAAGTTAATCTAGCATCCTATCATAAAATATTAATAGCTGAAATAATATTTATAATTCCACATTTTTTAATAGTGCGGGGTTCTAAATCTAAGTTTGATTATTATTTTGTGCGTTCTTATGGCAAACTAAAGGATGATAGCTGAAATAAGCTTAGTTTGTCATTTTATTTTATGATTTACTGCATAAATCCTTGGTGTCCAGGCGAGGAGCATCGGCTCAATTTAATAGATGCTTCTTCATGCCAATATTGCGGAACTAATTTATTAATTAACGGGCGCTTCCACTTGCTAGAACCATTAAGGCAGCTTTCTCGGGATGATAACTATCAGATATTTAAAATTAAAGATACAACTAATAATGAGCGAAGAGTTTTAAAAACTCAGATAAGACGTGACCCTACTCTTGATAGACTATTTAATCAAGAAAAAAATTTACTATTAAATATGAATGAACGTACCTTACCCAGAGGTATAGATAGTTTTTCTGTAAACATTTCCAACCCAGAACGCCGCGAACTCCCCTGTTTCGTGATGGAATATATTGATGGTAAAAATCTGGAAGATTGGATAAGAGAAAATGGGAAAATTGGTTCTAATCAATCATCTCTAGAAGCTAAAAGTCTAGCTTTAGATTTACTGAAACAATTAACTAATATATTGAGCTACATTCACGAACAAGGTGTTATCCATCGGGATATTAAACCATCTAATATAATGCTGAGATCTAATGTCGAAGGGAAACAAGAACCAGTACTAATCGACTTTGGTATAGCTAAAAAATATGTTCCTGGTGTTACAGCAACCAATGTATACGGTGTTTGGGGTTATACTCCTTCAGAAGTGCAGAATGGTAAACCTGTTTTTCAATCAGATTTTTATGCTCTTGGCAGAACTTTTGTTTATCTTCTCACCAAGAAGCACCCTCATGAGTATGGAAATCAACTACAAGTTTGGCATAAAGATACCGTATTTCCTTATTCTGGTATCATCAAATTGATTAATGACCTAATAAGAGAACGCCCTGAAGACCGCCCTCAATCAACAAACGAGATACTGCAAAGAATAGAGGAAATCCGTAACAGGGAATTGCAACGCAGAACTATATTACCTCTAAATTTTTGGCTCTATGATATTTTCGCTGTAATTGGTCTAGTTGCAACAGTTGCTGTTTTAGGTTATCTACTTTTTATTGCCCTTACTGATCAAAGAACGCAACCTCAGGCTCCAGTAGGTGTAACTCCATCATCCCCTCCTAAAACACCCTCGCCCTCTCCTATTCCAACAAAACCTGCTGATGAGCTAATTAGTTGGGGAGAAAAATCAATTTATGATGATCCAAATCTTAAAGAGGATAATAGAAGGTTAAAAGCTGAAGGAATTGAAGCATTTAAACAAGATTCTACTGAAGGTTATCAAGATGCTGTAAATAAATTCGAGGAAATTATAAATAATGGGGGTAAAGATCCAGAAGTTCAGATTTTCCTAAATAATGCAAAAATAAGGCAAAATAACAAAAATAAACCAATCTATACTATTGCTGTTGTTGCTCCTATAACTAATGTGAATTCTCAGAACCAAGAAAATTTTTTTGCTCCAGGACAACAAATTTTATTTGGTGTGGCTCAAGCACAAACTAAAGCAATAGAAGAACAAGTAATTAATCTAGAAGTAGTAATTGCAAACGATCGCAACTTTAAAGAGCAAGCCCAATCTGTTGCACAAGAAATAAGTAAAATGACAGTTAAAAATCGCTCCATTATTGCTGTGATTGGTAACTATACTAGTGATGTTACTTGTGCTGCACTACAAAAATATGACCAAAACCTAGTTGTAATTTCCCCAAGCAGTTCACGTAGTAACCTCCGAACTGATTGTAACCATCAAGCATTCTTCAGAACAACTTCGTCTGTTAAAATTGAGGCACAGTCTTTGGCTAATCATCTAGTAAAATGGATAGATAATTCTAAGTTAAACAGACCGAAAATAGCTGTTTTATACAACAAAGATGATAAATACAGTCTGGAGCTATTTAATGAATTTACGTCAAAGGTAAGCTCAAAACTACAAGTTGAAATTTCTGGGATTAATTTAAATGATAGAAATTTAAATGATATTGATATTCCAACTAAGGTCGGCGATTCTAATATACTTGCTCTGTTTCCTGATGGTAGTACAAATAAATATACTGCATATAAAAATGCTATAGCTGTGCTGAATAATATAGATAGGTTCAACACAGTACAAAAAATTATAGGCTCAAATCCTCTCCTTCAGTTTGAAGCAATTACCAATAGAGATAAATTATCGACAAAAAAATTTGTACTTGCGACAGACTGGGATTTTAATTGCGGTAATAAAAGTTTTACAAATCCTGCATATAAGAAATGGGGAGGTGCAGTAAATCGACTAACTGCTTTATCGTATGAAGCAGTGCAAGTGTTATTTCCTATTTTTCAGTTACAACAACCACTTTATAGAGAGACTATTTTTCAAAAACTTGAACAACAGAATTATGTTACAAGTGATGTGTTTGACCCTAAAAATGGTATCAACAAGATTAGTTTTGATTTGAGTAATGGTGATCGCAAAGAAATTAAGAATCGGTTATTAGTTACTCCAGACACAAGTACAATTCCTAAGAATAAACAGTTTATATTGCTTGGAGATGAAGAGAGACAATGTAACCAAGGGACTTCCAATTAAAAAAGAGCGTTGCATATTTGTAGGATGAAGTCAAACTTTTAGACAAAGCTGAAAGTCGATTCTTTGCACCTTTGCGTGAGGAAAAAATCATCCCATTAATCAGCAACGCCAATGAAATTGATTTTTGCTATTGCACTAAATTAGCTGTGTCAGTCCAGTACGTTAGCTATCGAGTAACGCACCGAGAACAATGGTTCCCTGCGCCTCATTCTCATTCTTTTAAATTCCAGAATCCTTGCACAGATGTAACACAACGCCACTTGTTACAACGCGGGAAACCCGACGATAGTTAATAGGCTATGAGTCCGCCTTTTGATTAAAAGTCCTTCCCTAACCAAGCTAACTACTTTTGGATACACACAATTACAAAGCGAGTAGCTATACTAGCAACACATAGCCTAGATAGGCCTGAACGTGAAATTCTATTCGCTAAGTATTTTGCAAAAAATCAATGATACAGAGTCAGCCAGAAACCAAGCGTGTAGAAGAACTACGCCGATTGTTGCAGCAAGCTAGTTATGCTTATTACGTATTAGATGCACCCATTATGGAGGATGCAGTCTATGACCAGCTATATCGGGAATTGCAACAGATAGAAACCCAGTATCCAGAATTAATTACACCAGATAGTCCTACTCAGCGCGTGGGTGAGAGACCTGCAACACAGTTTACTTCGGTGCGGCACAATATTCCGCTGTACAGTCTGGAGAATGCTTTTAATATTGATGAGTTGCAATCATGGGATCAGCGCTGGCGGCGACAAGCACCAAAAATTACAGCCGCAGAATATGTCTCGGAACTGAAAATTGATGGTTCTGCGATCGCACTTACCTATCAAAATGGTATCCTCTCCAGAGGCGCAACTCGGGGTGATGGGGTGATGGGGGAAGATATCACCCAGAATGTGCGAACAATTCGCTCAATTCCCTTGCGCTTAAATTTTGATGGCTTGGAAATTTTAGAAAAGGTAGAAGTTAGGGGTGAGGCGTTTTTACCCTTGGATGTATTTAAACAAATTAACGAAGAACGGCAAAAAGCCGGCGAACAGTTATTTGCTAATCCCCGCAATGCCGCAGCTGGTACACTCAGACAATTAGACTCAAAAATTGTTGCTCGCAGGCGCTTAGATTTCTTTGCTTACACCCTACATATTCCTGGCAGAGATGATGCTAGTATTGCCAATACTCAATGGGAAGCTTTGGAATTGTTACAAAAGATGGGCTTCCGGGTGAACCCCAACCATAAGCTATGCCCGTCTTTAGCGGAAGTTGCTGAATACTATAACTATTGGGATACAGAAAGGCTCAATTTACCCTACATGACTGATGGGGTAGTCGTAAAGCTCAATTCCTTTAAGCTTCAGGAACAGCTAGGATTTACGCAAAAGTTTCCTCGCTGGGCGGTGGCGTTGAAGTATGCAGCCGAAGAAGCACCTACCCGTGTAGAAAATATTGCAGTGAATGTTGGCAGAACAGGCGCTTTAACCCCATTAGCAGAAATGCGCCCCGTACAATTAGCAGGGACAACAGTTTCCCGCGCTACCTTACATAATAGCGATCGCATCGCCCAATTAGACATCCGCATCGGTGATACTGTAATTGTTCGCAAAGCTGGGGAAATTATTCCAGAGGTGGTACGAGTACTCACAGAACTCCGTCCTCCAAACACCGAACCCTTTATCATGCCAACCAATTGCCCAGTTTGCGGTCAGCAAGTAGTGCGGGAGTTGGGTGAAGCCGTGACTAGGTGTGTCAATGCTTCCTGCGCCGCTATCCTCAAAGGTGCAATAGAACATTGGGTTAGCCGCGATGCCTTAGATATTAAAGGTATGGGTGAAAAACTGGTACATCAACTCGTAGATAAAGGTTTGGTGCATTCCGTAGCCGATTTATATGACTTGACAGAAGAAAAATTATATGCACTAGAAAGGATGGGGCAAAAATCAGCGCAGAAATTAATTGATGCGATCGCCCAATCAAAAAATCAACCTTGGTCAAGAGTATTGTATGGTTTAGGCATCCGTCATGTTGGCAGTGTCAATGCTCAACTATTAACCGAAAAATTTTCTGATGTTGAGAAGATAACTCAAGCCAGACAGTCAGATATTGCTGGAATTTATGGTATTGGTGTAGAAATTGCGGAATCAGTACATCAATGGTTTCAGATTGATGCTAATCAAACTTTAATATCTCGCCTCCAAGCAGCTGGGTTGCAATTAGCAAATTCCGCAGAAACACCAACAATTACTGATAGTAATCCCAACATTGCAGGCAAAACCTTTGTAGTTACAGGGACTTTACCGACTTTAAAAAGAGATGAAGCAAAAGCTTTAATTCAAAAAGCTGGCGGTAAAATTACAGATTCCGTCAGTAAGAAAACAGATTATTTAGTAGTGGGAGAAGATGCTGGTTCTAAGTTAGCTAAAGCCGAAGCTTTAGGTATTACGCAGTTAACTGAAGCTCAGTTATTGCAGATGTTAGAGAGTTAATCCTATTGCTTTCAAACAGTAAAGTCCAAGCTAGCCTTTGAAAAAGGACTCTTTACCTTTGACAATCCAGCAGAACTAGCTCAAAAATTCTAATTTTGATGATTTCAAACCCAGTAAAAGTCTCTCGGAGCAATAGTTAGCCGATTTTTCTATGATAAAAGTTCAGTCTAAGATACCCTATATTTGTGGTGTATGTAGTCTCAAGACAACCTATACCTGATGATGTAAGTTCCTATGCCTGCAAATCGGTGCCCTAACCCAAATTGCGAATATTTTAACCGCGCCTTGCCCAACAATGCGAAAGTTTGTCCTTGGTGTTCTACTCCTTTGGCTAATTTAATTACCCCTACACCAAGTAGACCTACTGCACCACCGCCACCACCGCCACCACCGCCACCGCTACCGGTACAACCTGTAGTTAATCCACCTAACTATCAACCCCCTGTTAATCATCCTAAGGATGATCAACAACGGGTTAACCCCCCTGTCCCAGCAGTACAACCTGTTTATACCCCACCGCCACCCAGATCACCTATTATCAAACTGATTCATACCACAGGTAGAGAGTTTCAATGGTCTGGAGAAGTCGGTTTTATTGGTCGCCGCAGTCAAAGCATGACCCTTCCACCAGAAATTGACTTAACTGGTTTGCCTCACGAAGGTATAATTTCTCGTCGTCATGCACGCATCTATTGGGACTGGCAACAAAATACTTACATGATTGTTGATATGAGTACAAATGGTATTTATTTAAATAACAAGCTCTTAAATCCAGGTATGCAATATAGCCTACACAATGAAGATTCATTGCAGTTTGGTCAAGATAATCTCGTGCGATTTACAGTTTATATTATGTTTTAAAAATGAAGGGTAAAGATGTGAAAAATTAGATAAAAATTATAAATCACGCTTGACCCTTGACCCTTAAATTACAATTTTAGACTTTTGAGTTAAAGGAATTGTAATTACAAATTTAGTGCCTTGTCCTGGCAGTGAAATACATTCCAAAGAACCACCATGTTTTTTGGTAATAATTTGATAGCTAATAGCAAGTCCCATACCTGTACCTTTACCAACAGGTTTAGTGGTGAAGAAAGGGTCAAATATGCGCTGTTTAATATTATCTGGAATTCCTGCACCATTATCGGCAATACTAATTTTTACTTGATGATTTTCTAGAAATTCAGTTTGAATATGAATTTGGGGATTTTTTATAGATAATAATTCTGCTGTTGATAACTGATTATTGATAACGGCATCTTCTAATACATCGATCGCATTCACTAAAATATTCATTAATACTTGGTTTAGCTGCCCAGAGTAACATTCCACTAAGGGCAGGTTACCGTATTCTTTGATCACAGTGATTTTTGGTAGTTGATTGTTACCCTTAAGGCGGCTTTGCAGAATCATCAGCGTACTATCTATTCCCTGATGGATATTAACTGCTTTCATCTCAGCTTCATCCAAACGCGAGAAAGTTCGCAGCGAAAGTACAATTTCCCGAATGCGGTTAGCGCCAATTGCCATAGATTTCAGGATTTGGGGAAAATCTGACCTGAGAAAATCCAGTTCTATCAGTTCCACAAAATCTGCAATTTCTGGGGCAGGTTGGGGATAGTATTTTTGATAGAGTTCCAATAGTGTTAGTAAGTCTTTACTATATGTATTGGCATGGTTGAGATTGCCATAGATAAAATTCACCGGATTGTTAATTTCGTGGGCGACACCTGCAACTAATTGTCCCAAGCTAGACATCTTTTCACTTTGAACTAACTGGGTTTGGGTTTGTTGTAGTTCCCGCAATGCAGCTTGGAGTTGTTGTGCTTGTTGTCGTAGTCGTGCTTCTGAGTTTAGCAGTGCTGCTTCAGCTTGCTTGCGTTCGGTAATGTCGCGGAAATACCAAATTCTACCGTAACAGTCACCAGCAGGCGATCGCACTGGTGCGGAATAGCGATCGAAAATCCGTCCCGATTTGAGTAAAATTTCATCAAGGCTGTATTCTTCGGGATGGTGATAGAGATACTCAACTTTAGTTAAAAATTCTGTGGGATTCTTTAGTTGATCTAGTACCCATTCTAGAAGTTGGCGATCGTCACCTGTTTCTAGTATCTCTAGGGGAATTTGCCATAAATCAGCAAAATTTTGATTATATGATGCTACTAAGCGATTTTCATCAATAATCAGAATGCCGTCCATTGAAGCTTCTTGTTGCGCTTGCAATATAGCATGACTGCGGAGTAAGGCTTGTTCTGCTTGCTTATGTTGCGTAATATTAGTAGCTGTGCCAGTTGTGCCGATAACATTCCCTGCTTCATCTCGCAATAAGCAAGCATTACACAACAAATTTAACCGCCTACCATCTTTAGCAAGAACAACCGCTTCATAGTGAAAAACTGACTCTTGGCCTAGTATTTGAGGCACAATATTGAGGTCTTGATGAATTTGTTCTGGTGGCTCAAACTCGCTATAGTGACGACCAATCATTTCTTCTGGTTCATAACCATAGATAGTTTTCACCGCCTGGTTGACAAAAATAAAATATCCCTTGTCATCCACCGACCAAATCATGTCTTGGGAAGTTTCAACTAAATGACGATACTTACCCTCACTTTTTTGTAAAGCTTCCTCAGCTTGCAAGCGCTTGATACCTAAAGCAATCTCATTAGCGCTTAATTTCAAAGCATCCAAAGTTAATTCTGTTAGCGGATGACGGGCAAACATTGCAATTACACCGACTAAATTCCCGTCCAAAATTAAAGGATATCCCGCGAAAGCCACCATCCCTTCACGCTTTGCCCACTCTTTATCCCCTACACGCGGATCTTCTAAAACTGCATTAGTTAAGTGAGGTTGACGTTCTTCAGCAATTAATCCAATTTTAAACATGCCTACAGGAACACGTCGGTGAGGCCCATCTATATGGGTATACATTCCCGAACTAGCTTGTAGTTCCAGTACGTTTTCTTGAGCATTCAACGTCCAAATACGAGCAAAAGCCGCATTCAGATGTTTGACTATAGCATCAGTACAACTTTTTAAACATTCCTTGATGGTAGAGCTTTGAGTAATAGCATTATTAACTGCTACATGAAATGCAGCTAAGGATACTTTTTCTGCAAGTGCTAATTCTGCTTCTTTCCGTGCAGTAATATCTTGACAAGTAACTAAAATGCCAATGAAATTGTTCTGCTCATCTTTTAAGGGAATTTTATTAGTTTCTAACCATAGTTGTTTGCCATCTGCTTTTATATAGCATTGGACAACAGCATATTCTGGTTTTTTAGATTCTATAACTTGGAAATCTGACTCCCAAAATAAGTTGACATTGTCTTGCTGTTTCATTAAGTCATAATCAGTTTTGCCGATAATCTGATTTGGGCAATCTATACCTATAAGTTCCGCAAATCGTTGATTACACCCTAAATAAACCGAATTAAAATCTTTCCAATAAGTTGCGAGAGGAATATTATTTATTACTTGTTCTAATACTTGTTTTGATGAGCAAAGTTTTGCTGATTGCAATTTTTCTTTGCTAATATCACGAATAATACCCACTAAAAAATAATTACCAAATTCATCTTCAAACCGAGATTTTTTAATTAAGAAAAAACGAGTTAATCCTTCAGAGTTGGTCAAACATTCTTCTATTTCATGAACTATGCCAGTAGTAAATATAAATTCATCTTTCTGATACAGCCTATCTGCTTGTTTTTTCGGAAAGATGTCATATTCTGACTTACCAATTAATTCTGATTCTTGAAAGCCAATCAAATTACAATAGGCATTATTAAGGAATACCCAGTGATGTTGGCGGTCTTTAACAAATACTGGATCGGATATACCATGAAGTATCTGAAGTAGAAACTCTGGATATAAACTCATTTCTTGCATATTATCTTGATGTTGCTCATCTTCTAATAATGTGTTAATAATCACATGACTAGTTAGACAAAAATTCTTGTCGTATAACATATATGTTTAGTCACATATAAGCTCTAAATATATACACTATACATACAAGTAAAATTGAATATTAAATATTGCTGATTATTTTATGGAAAAAATATATTTACTTTTAAAAAGTAGTGATAAAACATAATATAAATATATTTTTTAATGAATTATTCAAATAAATGTTACTGAAACATAGATTTAAAATATTAATATTGTCTCCTGTTTTTTAGTTTAATATAAATATTTAAAAAAATATATTTGCAATGATTTTTAGCTATATGTGGAATTTTTAACTTGTAAAATGTGGGGCGATATGTCTATAAAAACGCCGACAGATATGAGTTTCTTTTATTGCCCAAATGAGCTTTACCAACCGATAATAAAAACTCCATTGAATACCTTGCAGATTTGGAATAATTAATTCTCCATAGTCCTGATAATTCCAATAATGGGGCATTTCTGGTAAAAGATTATTGAAGCTACCTATTTTTAAAATTTTCATAGTCTGGCGTGAATATAACTAACTAATAAGTATATATATTTTAATTTGTGTTAAATGCGACATTTATCTAGGTGTCGCACTTTGAGCCTATTTAAGCGAAAGTATATAAAAAATTTTTGAGGAATCTGTGAGTAAGCAGAATTTTCCAGCCTATAGCTTTTTACAGAAGAGATTTACATTTCTTAATGGATAGAAGCTTCATAGCTTTTACAGAATTTAAGAAATAATTAATGTTTTATAATTTACCTTGATTACAGAAAGCCGACTTGGGGCATTGGATGCTTTTCCCATACCTTAGCCTCATCCTTTTAGGAGTGGAATGAGCTTAATTAGAAGTTCCTTAGCGCTCAATACTTGTCGGCTAAGGGTAAAAAGGAGAATGGTTCAAGGGAAAGAAAAAACCTTTAACCCTTAACCCTTAACCCTTAACCTTTTCCCCAAAACCAATTTTGAGTTCAAAACGCTATCCTTTGTAATATTGCCTTAGCGCTGCTCTAGTCGATTGCGTACACGGGTTAAGAGTTCTGCTGCAATCACAGGTTTATAAAGAAAGTCATCTCCACCAGCCGCAAAGCATTGCTGTACTATCTCGGCATCTGTATGCGCTGACAAAAATAAAATAGGCAATTTCTGCCAGCGAAAATCATTACGAATTACTTGGCATAAATCAATTCCGTTGATTGTTGAAGATAGAGAATCAGTTGAGTCAGATAGTTCGATATCTAAAATCAACAAATCGGGATCTGTTTGTGACAAAGTTGTCCAAAAATTTTGTGGTGAATCAAGTAGCGTCAGATGATAACCCCAAGGTTGCAAAAGATGACGCAAAAGATGTAACATTTGCTGATCGTCTTCCATAATCAGCAGTTTTTGCGGAATTGGGCTTGACTGTTGCACTACTTGAGTAACAGCTTTTAAAACTTGATTCGCAGCAATTGGTTTCTGCAAGAATAACTTACTGCCTAATCTAGCCGCTTCTAAGCGATCAGCAAAATCTTCCTTTGCCGTTAAAACGAGAACTGGTAAATGAGGATGCTGATTGTACAATTTGGCGAGAAAATTTAAACCGCTAGCTGGGGCACCAGGAAAGTTGAGATCCAGTAAAATCACATCTGGAAGCTTGTCAAGCAAGAAACTTTCGGCTTGCTGCAAATCTGTGGCGACTTCTACGAAAATTCCTTGCATTGCGGCTTTTGTGGCTAGATGTCTTGCAAGTACTGCATCGTCATCCACAATCAGCAAGCTAGTTCTATGAATAACCTTTGAGCCACTTGTCTGTGCTGGATGGGTTCCAGCTGAAGCTGATTGCATTTCCTGCTGTAATGCATTTACTAAGTGAACTAGTTGCAGGATTTGTAAAGCAGAAATGGATTCTGCTTGTGTGAGGATCTGCTGAATTTGTCGTGATATTCGGGAAGCTTCGCCTAAACCAAAACTACCCAATGAACCAATCAGAGTGTGCGCTTCATATTCTGCCGCCTGCTGCAATTCTGCGGAAATTTGACCATTTTTCAATGCTGTAACAGCTTGTTGAATAATCATCAGGCGATCGCAATAAGTTTCGCGCATCTCTTCCCACACATCTGAAATAAATGTGGTGAGCGATGATGGGGTCAAAATTGGGGAAGTCGGAGATTGTTCTTTAGGGCTTTCCTGTTCTCTGCGTTTGAGGCGATATCCTAGTTTGTAAATCGTTTCAAAAATTTCTCCTACGCCAGCTTTTTTTAATTTATTCCGCAAGCCTTTGACGTGTGTTCGCACAGCCCACTCGCTGGGCGCTTCATCACTCGTCCATAGCCGATCAATCAATAAACTAGCACTGAAGATATGGTCTGGATTTCTTAAAAACAGTTCTAAGATGGCATACTCTTTGGCTGTGAGGAGAATAGGCTGCCCTTGATAAGTGACTTGGCAATTATTAGGATTGAGGCATAATTCACCCCATTCCAACAGAGGCGATCGCGTAATGTAACTACGCCGCAGCAGCGATCGCACCCTAGCCATAAATTCATCGAGATTCACTGGTTTCACCATATAGTCATCAGCACCAGCATCTAAGCCAATGACTTTATTCATCACGCTGTCGAGTGCAGTTAACAACAAGATGGGCGTATTTTGATTTGGCGATCGCGCAACATTGCCATTTTGTAGCCGGATGCGTTTACAGAAATTGATCCCGTCAAGCTTGGGTAAAATTAAATCCAGTACAATCAAGTCATAAACAGAACTTTGCGCCAAATCCCAACCTTGTTGACCATCTGCTGCTAATTCTACCTGGTAGTTCTGAGCAATGAGAGTGGCTCTCAGCAATTGGGCAAGACTTTCATCATCCTCTATCAATAACAATTTCACACCGACTCTATCCTCGAAGCTGTTAGAGGTTGCTAGCGATCGCCATCATGTAAAAAAATTCAGTTTAGCTTTTTTGTGCTAAATCAAAAAAGCTGGCTATTATGTTGGTTTTGTACTGAATTTAGATTTCCCAAAAAAAATTAGCCACTAACAAAAATCTGCGATTTTTCTATTCTCCCGAGGAAACAGTAAACATGGAACAGGTAATAATTTTGAATTGTTTATCTCCCGCATCCCCCTCATCCCCCTCATCCCTTCCCAGTTAGCCATTGATCCGGAGAATTCTGGAATTAGACTTTACAAACAGATATTTGGGCGAAACCTTAATGGTAAGGTAAGCGTCAATAGCGTCAGCATTTATGCGAAATTAGTCCAGATGCTATTTTTTACTGTTGGATAAAGTAGTTGAGATAATTAAAATACAAGCTAAAACTCTAAATTGTAAATTGCTATGATACTCTCCTATAAATTTCCGCGATCGCAAATCCGGCGCTTGCTCTTAGCCTTGGTGTTACCTGCTACAATCTTTGGCGCAGTAGCTTTTCCCTCCCAAGTGCAAACCGTGACTGCTCAAACATCCACAGGAAACCGCCCGCTGACAATTCGCTCGGATGTTCAAGAGTATGATGCCAAAAGTCAAGTAGTAACTGCTCGCGGCAATGTGCAAATGTTGTATCCTTCGCGTCAGATTCAAGCCACAGCCGCTCAAGCACAATACTTTAGCAAGGAACGCCGCATAGATTTCAGTGGCAATGTCTATATTTTGCAACAAGGTGGCAATAGTATTCGTGCAGAGAAGGTGACATATTTGATTGATGAGGGAAGATTTGTGGCTTTACCGCAATCTAACCGTCAGGTAGAGTCAATTTATATGGTACAGGATGGTGAAATTGGCGGACAATCTGCCAGACCTGCCCCAAAAACGCCACCACTCAAAGGTTCTAATTAGTAGTAGTTACTCTCAAGGGGCATCTCTAGCGTGAAAATTGTCTTAGAGAACATCCATAAATCTTACGGCAAGCGCCAGATTGTCAATCGTGTTAGTCTTTCTGTTGCCCAAGGAGAAATTGTTGGGTTACTAGGCCCAAATGGTGCTGGTAAAACCACAACCTTTTATATTGCTACAGGTTTAGAAAAACCAAATCAAGGAAAAGTTTGGCTAGATAATTTGGATATTACAGCGCTACCAATGCACAAAAGGGCAAGATTGGGCATTGGCTATCTAGCCCAGGAAGCGAGTGTGTTTCGCCAGCTGACAGTACGAGACAATCTACTTCTAGTTTTGGAACAAACTAATGTGCCAAACTGGGAATGGTCGGGACGGGTACAAAATTTACTGCGAGAATTTCGCTTAGAAAAAGTGGCAAACAGTAAAGGAATTCAACTTTCTGGTGGGGAACGACGGCGGACTGAATTAGCTAGAGCTTTAGCATCTGGTAGAGAAGGGCCAAAGTTTTTATTTTTAGATGAACCCTTTGCGGGAGTCGATCCTATTGCTGTTTCGGAAATTCAACAAATTGTAGCCCGACTACGCGATCGCGGTATGGGTATCTTAATCACAGATCATAATGTCCGCGAAACCCTAGCAATTACTGATCGTGCTTATATCATGCGCGAAGGACAAATTCTGGCTTTTGGTAATGCTAATGAGCTTTATAACAACCCCCTCGTGCGTCAATATTATTTGGGGGATAACTTCCAAGTTTAAAATAATAGATATTAAATAATAATTGCTCAAAAATTTTTAGCGTTAATGATTTAGTGCCAATTTAGAGTTTTAGTGAATTTAAATATCAATCCTAAATCATCAATATTAAATGCCCAATGACATAAATATTTTATTCTCAAGTTAGCTTATGGTATCAAAAAAGCTCACATCTTTTTATAGCCTCAATTCGCTGATGCCTTTTACGCTCATGGATCGCTATCTGACCAGCGAATTGCTACCGCCATTTTTATTTGGTGTAGGGGCTTTTTCGTCAATTGGTGTGACAATTGATGCCGTATTTGACTTAGTTAGAAAAATTGTAGAATCCGGTCTACCAATAGATATTGCTCTTCAGGTTTTTTTATTAAAACTACCAACTTTCATTGTTTTAGCCTTTCCTATGTCCACGCTCCTAGCTACTTTGATGACTTATAGTCGTCTTTCTAGCGAGAGTGAATTAATTGCTTTGCGTGGCTGTGGGGTAAGTGTTTATCGCATGGTTTTGACTGCTGTAATGTTAAGTTTGGTAGTGACAGGCTTGACATTTTTGTTTAATGAGCAAATCGCACCAGCTGCTAGTTATCAAGCAAATATGACTTTACAGAATGCTTTAAAGTCAGATAAGCCAATGTTGAAGCAGCAAAATATTTTTTATCCCGAATATCGGGATGTTAAGCAACAAGATGGTACTAGTAGCAGAATACTGACACGCTTATTTTATGCTGACCAATTTGATGGTCAGCAGATGAAAGGTTTAACAATTATTGACCGTTCCGAAGAAGGTTTAAACCAAATTGTTGTAGCAGAATCAGGGCGATGGAATGGTTCGCAAAACGTTTGGGATTTTTATAACGGCACTATTTATTTAGTATCTCCCGATCGCTCTTATCGCAACATTTTACGGTTTGAACACCAACAACTGCGACTTCCCCGCACACCATTAAGTTTGGCAGAAAAAAGCCGTGACTACGGTGAGATGAATATTTCCGAAGCTGTAGAACAGCTAGCCGTAGAACGTCTCGGTGGCGATCGCCAAAAAATTCGGAAATTAGAAGTGCGGATTCAGCAAAAAATCGCCTTACCCTTTGTTTGTGTAGTTTTTGGCTTAGTAGGCGCAGCAATGGGCAGTATACCCCAGCGCACGGGACGCGGTACCAGTTTTGGTATTAGCGTAATTGTAATTTTCTCCTATTACTTTCTCAGCTTTATTACTGGCGCATTAGGACAAGCCAATGTCCTATCGCCCTTTATGGGAGCTTGGCTACCCAACTTTATTGGTTTGGGAACAGGGTTATTTTTATTGATGCGAGTTGCTCAAAGGTAGATAGGGCATGGGGCATAGGGCATGGGGCATGGGGCATGGGTAATTGGTAATCTCTCCTTGTCTCCCAATCCCCAGTCCCCATTACCCCTTATCCCCAGAGGGGGCCCCGAGTTCCCCAATCCCCAATCCCCTCAAGCTTTATACTGCCGCCTACATTCCGGGGCTTCGGGGTTGTCTTTACAGTATTCTTCAAAAGAGTGTTTGGCTGACTCCATACCTTCAGCTTTTTGGTGAGCTGCTTCGGCTTGGAGTTCCTCAACTTCATCCCAAGCGGCGGCGCAGGCTTTAGAATAGGCTCCTTGTGCGGTACAAATACTGCGAGCTTGGGCGATCGCTTGTTGAATTCTCTCTTCTAAAACTATGGCTTTGGGAGATTCTACAAAGTCACTTTTTGTCAGAATATCGGTAATCGAGATAATCCCTAATAACTTACCTTGAATCACAGGTGCCCTACGAATCCCAGTATTAGCAAACAACCGCGCTACATATTCCACGCTCAACTCAGGATTGACGATAATGCAGGGCTTAGTCATGATTTCGTAAATCCTGACCTGTTTTGGATCTTTACCGTAAGCTGTAACTTTGTAAACAATATCCGTTTCTGTGACTATGCCATAGGCATCATGCTCATGACGACGATCCACAACCAAAGCGCGCAATCCTTTATCCTTCATGAGTCCCACCGCTTCAGCAACTGTCGCCGAACCGCGAATGGTAACTACGTTCCTGGTCATGATATCTTCAGCTTTCATCATTGCTGTAGTCTCCTGGTAAATAGTAATGCGATGCAAGCGCCAGGCGACAGCGCACACAATATTGCTAAGTAATGAGTGCTGTAGACGCTTTTGCGACTTCCCGCAGGGTGGAGCCACTGCGCTCTTACGGGTTTCCCGGCTTCAAGTAAGTGGCGTTGCTGAGTGGTGAGTAATTCTTACAGTTGAACTTTGAACTCAGCAGTCTTTTAGGCAGCTACAACAATAACCTTAGACTAGCTTTCAACTCCTGATGATATCGAAAGTGACCGAAGAAAGGCATGAGCCTGATTGTAGGGTGCAGAAGGTTGAAGAAAATAATTTTTTCCTTTGCCAATAAGGTTTTAAGCCCTTCAATTTATTTATGAAAAAAAAAGAAAGAATTCTTTCACCCTTTCTTCTTTTTTACCGTAACCAAATATTGTCAACCTCTGTGTTTATTTGTCACTCCCTCATAACTCAGGTGAGGAAAAGGTAAATTTTTAACGAATAATTGTCCAGCACTAATGACTCATAAAGATTGAACAGTTAGGATGAAATTATCCTTAAACTTTGTTTGAATTTTCTTTTAAAGCAGAACTTCCCCGCAGCAGCACTACTGACAAAATACGCAAAGCGCGATCGCTGATTCAGTAAATTTACTATATCCAAACATATGCAAAACCGAAATTATCCCCCGGCATACTTACGTTATCTTAAAGCCAGGTTACGGAATCTTAGCAGACCTAGCTTTTGGGGTACAGGAGTTTTTTTAGTTGTGTTTGGGATAGGAATGTGGCAATACTTGTCTAATCCAAATGTTTTGGCTGGTAAGTCACAATCAGAAGTAGCTTCGCCAACAGGCTCTGACTCAACATTGTCAACCGAAGACAGAGCTATGGTTGCAGACATTGATAATTTTCCCGTTTTAATTAAAGACTATGAACAAGCTATTTTGGCAGCCACTTTAAGTCTCCCACCGGAAAAATCACCAGATCAAAATAGCCCCAGCCTATTTGAGGATGTTATCAGTAAACAATCTTCTACCACCAATGAAGCTAAATCAAATCCAGTTTTACCAACAGTAAATGACACATCTGCACCAAAGAATAATAATCCCTTTGTTGTACAAACCGAAAATTTATTGCAGATGAAGTCTGGTTATGGTGGTAGTCATTTGTTAAATGCTAAATCTGTAACTGCACCTTTAGAAGAAACAGCAAGCGTCACAACCCCTTTGAATCAAGGGATGGCATTAGTTAATCAAAGCGAAAAAAATCAAAATCCTGCTACTATCAGCCCTTTACAAACTGCTATTAATCAAGCCCCAACTCAAAATCTCTCTGGTTACAACAACACGGCTTCCAGTTCCACAAATCTTATGGGAACTGCTTCCTACAGCAATTTCACATCAACCAATCAAAATCTTTCTGGTGCTACCAACCCCACAAGTATGATGGGAACTAGCTCTAACAACAATGTAACACCAGTCACTAGCAATATATATAGTCAGCCTTTACCTGCTAACAATAACTTAAATACAGGTACAGTTTACTCTCAACCAATAGCCACAAACTTACCCCAAAATTCTTACACTAACTTTAATAACAGTCAGACATTAACTAATGGAATACAAACAACTTCAGTGACACCATCCGTTACTTCGACTACAACCACTAATATTTCACCATACTCTACGCCATCTCAAATTCCTAACGTTGCCAATAACTCAACCCCGTCAGTATATGGCAACTATGGTGTACAGCAGTCTCAGATATCTCTTCCTCGCCCCACACCCGGGCCTTATGGTGGAGTGCAGATTAACGGCTATAGATATCCTTAAAAATTATTACGCAGATCAACCGCAAGAAACGGGTGGCTTTAGATCGACAACATCGGTAAATTGAAGAATGCCAATAGTTCTTTAATTCAGCCTAGATGATTGCGATGAAGACTGTAACTGCCCATGACAGCGGAGATTATCAGCGGATTGCTCAGGCGATCGCATTTATGCGCCAATCCCATTTCCACCAGCCGGATCTGGCTACAGTTGCCCAGCACATAGGTTTAAGTGAGTATCATTTCCAACGGATGTTTACTCAGTGGGTTGGCATTAGCCCCAAGCGGTTTTTGCAATATCTCACAGTTGAATATGCTAAATCACAAATTACCCGAACCAAAAGCTTACTAGATTTAACCTTAGATGTAGGCTTGTCGAGTCCAGGAAGATTGCATGACTTATTTGTCAACTTAGAAGCAATGTCCCCAGGTGAATTTAAAGCAGCCGGAGCAGGTTTGCAAATTCGCTATGGTATTCATGAAACGTTGTTTGGCAAAGCTCTGATCGCCACAAGCGATCGCGGTATTTGCAATCTGTATTTTTTAAATGGCACAGATGAGCCAAATGTCCAACAAACACTTCAACAAGAATGGCCAAAAGCTGAAATAATCTGCGATCAACAAGTAACTCAACCATTGCATGACTTGATTTTTGAGTCAGTGAGCTTCACAGAACAAAAACCTTTAACGCTTTTGCTTAAAGGTACTAACTTTCAGATTCAAGTTTGGCGCGCACTTTTGAGAATTCCGTTTGGGGGTCTGACAACTTACCAAAGTATTGCGGAAATGATTGGCCTCCCAACTGCTGCACGAGCCGTTGGCAATGCTGTAGGCAAAAATCCCATCTCCTACCTCATCCCTTGCCATCGTGTGATTCGCGAGTCTGGAGAACTTGGTGGCTATCGTTGGGGTTGGGAGCGAAAGACTATTCTGTTAGCGTGGGAAGCTAATCGTAGAGTTGTATAAAATTTCTAGGACAAATTTTATACAATCTGATTGTAGCTTTTTCTTTTTTGAGAGAATTGGTCTGACCCCTAATACCGCGATCGCTGACTACCGATACAATGACTTTAGTTGTTTTTCATCCTGAAACTAGTTCACTGAAGCTGCTAAATTTCCATTGGCGATCGCTAGTTAGATTTCACCAATAAAATTTCCATAATCATCGAAGCTTCTGGTTTTAGCCCTATTCTTAACAATTATTATCACCAAGCCAGAAGTGCGATCGCCTAATTAATTATTTATGATGTTAATAAATTTAGCAGTGGTATCTTTTGCTGACCATAAATAGTTGATAACAGAGGCTATATAGTGAGTTTTAAAAGATGCAATTGTGCTTTCCCCGAAAAAGTCAAAACCTCAAAAATTATTTTCTCTGCTCAATATTTTCCCTTGGTATTTGCAAACAAGATTTTTAAGTCTTCCAAGTTTTATTTTGAGACTTTACATAGATTCATTTAAATTTACCTAAGTACAGAATACCCCCATTAAACTTATGGGAGTGCCACAATTGAAGAAGCGAGAATTTAAAGACTATGTCATCTTCAGTTACATATACGCGTCTGCCTTGGGCTGAAACTTACAGTGAAATTATTGATGTTCGTTCGCCTAGTGAATTTATAGAAGACCACATTCCTGGCGCGATTAATTTACCAGTCTTGAATGATGCTGAACGCGCTGAAGTCGGAACAATTTATAAACAAGTTTGCTCTTTCACAGCGCGAAAAATTGGTGCAGCTTTAGTAACGAGAAATATTTACCAACATCTCAGCCAGCACTTTGCTGCAAAAGATCCAGACTACCATCCTTTAGTGTACTGTGGACGAGGTGGGCAGCGTTCCATTAGCATGGCTGTGGTACTGACACAAATTGGTTGGCAAGTGACTGTAATTGATGGCGGATACAAGACTTATCGTAACTATGTCCGCCAGCAAATAGAACATTTACCAGCACAATTTAACTATCAGATGTTATGTGGTTTAACTGGTACTGGTAAAACTCATATTTTAGAAAAAATCCGTCAGCGTGGCGCACAAGTTTTAGACTTAGAAAGTTTAGCTAATCATCGCGGTTCTCTTTTAGGCGGACAATGGCCAGGTAAGCCGATATCCCAACCTTCACAAAAATACTTTGAATCTCTCCTAGTACAACATCTGCAACAGTTTAATCCGCAGGAAGTAGTTTGGATTGAATCAGAAAGTATCAAAATTGGGCAAATCTATTTACCTCAATCTTTGTGGCAGAAAATGAGACAAGCTAATTGTGTAGAAATTCAACTACCAATAGCTGCTAGAGTTCAGTTCTTGTTACAAGAATATCCCCACTTAATTACCCATCCCGATGTTTTAAAACGCAAGCTAGAGAAACTGAAAAATCGCTGTGGTTGGGAGAAATTAAGTCAGTGGTATCAATTAATTGATGCTGGTAATTGGGAATCTTTAGTGCAAGATATATTACATTGCTATTACGACCCCATTTATAACCACTCAACAAAGAGTTATTTTAGTAAAGCTTACAGATTTTTATCGATTCCAGATTTATCGGATTGTAGTATTGAGAATGTGCTAGATTCTTTGTTGCCCAATTATGTGGCAATACAATGAAAATATTGTAATGGATGTAATGAATGATGTGTATCACTATTGTTTACTACATCCACTACAAAATCCATTAAATTTGATTTGATTCCTGAAACTGTTAGTTGATGAATAAAACAGGAAACAGAAAAGAAGCAATAATATTTTGTTCGGTTAAATATTTATCGCCAGAAATAAACGTGGGATGCGTTACGCTATCGCTAACGCATCCTACTAGTGTTCACCTTTGTATTTTGACTTTAGAGACGCGATTAATCGCGTCTCTACAACTCGTGAACAAAAACTATCTATTTGGCGTGCTAGAGAGATTACTAGGATTAATATTGATTAATGGTACTGAACCATTACCACCCATCACCGTAGGAAAACGCCCATCCCACTTTTCAATTGCTTGTTTCTGCAACAATTCTGCGGTTAAGGTTTGTCGCTGTAATCTTTGTGCTTCTGCTTGACCTTTAGCGCGGTTAATTTCGGCTTGTGCTTCTTGAGTCGCTTTTTTAGCAATAAATTCTGCTTGTTTAGCCTCTTGTTCAGCTATTTGTTTAGATTCAATAGCCTTACTAAACTCTGGCGAAAAGGAAAAATTGACTAGAGAAACATCATCAACCATTAAACTATAAGCCGATAGCCGATTTTTGAGATTGCTATCAATCTCTTCTTTAAGTTCTGTTCTTTTAGTGATGATTTCTTCTGCTGTTTTTTTGGCTGTGGCCGCTTTCAAAACTTCAGATACAGCAGGTGTAATAATTCCAGTAATAATTTGTTGTTGGTCTCCGACTTGTTGAAAAACTTTATTGACTTTTGTTGGATCAACGTGCCAGTTAACAGCTAGTTCGGTAGTAATTTTTTGCAAGTCTTTAGAAGCCGCGTCTGATTCAAAAGTATTTTGTTGTACCCGCACACTAAGCTTTTTGATTGAGGTTACTAATGGCATCATAGGATGCAGTCCCTCATCTAACACCTGCTCCTGGACTTTACCAAACTTCATGACAACGCCCCGTTCCCCAGCATTTACAATCGTGAAAGGACGAAAAATAAATGCCAAAATAAATAAGAATATGCCACCGACAATATAGGAACTGAACTGGAACGCATTTGCCGGATTTGGGATGTGGTTACGCATGGCTATTTTTTAATAGTAATTTTTGACTAATTACTAACCTCAGTAAGCTAACATTGTCCACCCTAAACTAGTTAATAGTTTGCCGATTCTCACAGTGAGACAAATAAATAATGTTGATAGTTTAACTTTAGCCAAAGAGTACAAAGGATTTTAAGTTGATGACAACAGTAGCTACACTGTGGCTAGGGGATATTTCGGGAAACGAGCCTTGAATTTTTGTTAAGAAAAACTTTTAATTATGAAGATTTATCAACAGCACGATTGGCCCCAGACTTTAGAAGAAGCGATCGCAATCCAAGAAAAATTGCGAAACCAAACAATTACCGAAGATAAACTGCCAGAAACCATCAAATATGTTGCTGGCGTAGACATGGGCTTTGAAGCGGATGGTACAATTAGCCATGCTGCTGTAGCAGTGCTGAGTTTCCCCGATTTGCAAATAGTCGAGACAGCAGTAGCGCGCCGTCCTACCTCCTTTCCTTATATTCCCGGTTTTCTCTCATTCCGCGAAATCCCGGCTGTACTTGATGCTTTAGAAAAGGTAAGAATTCTACCAGATATAATTTTGTGTGATGGTCAGGGAATCGCTCATCCTCGTAGACTGGGTATAGCTAGTCATTTAGGATTGTTGATAGATATGCCAACAATCGGCGTGGCAAAATCCTTATTGATTGGCAAATATGACGAAGTCCCAGAAACAAAAGGCAGCTGGCAACCTTTAATACACCAAGGCGAAATAATTGGCGCAGTTTTACGCACGCGCACAGGCGTAAAACCTTTATATATTTCTAGTGGTCATCGCATTAGCTTGCCTACAGCAATCGACTATGTACTACGCTGCACCACTAAATATCGACTGCCAGAAACTACACGCATTGCTGACAAGTTAGCATCTTCAAGATAAAGCGATGACAAGCACTTGTGAAAAGGTCAATACAATTTATGGATGCTGAGAAGATTAAACAGCTTTATGCAGCTGGTGAGAGATATTTTCCTGCTGCCAACCTAATTAAAGCTAAACTGATTGGAGCTTCTTTACCTGGGATAAATTTATGGGGAGCAGACTTGAGTGGTGCTAACCTAGCTAGAGCTAAACTTTGGGGAGCAGACTTGAGTAGAGCCAACTTAGCCAACGCTAATTTGACTAGAGCTAATTTGTGCGGTGTGAAGCTAAATGAAGCAAATCTGCGAGGCGCTAAACTCAACTTCACCAAGTTGTATGGAGCAGATTTAACAGGTGCTTATTATGACGAAACTACCCGATTCTCTAAAGATTTTGACCCCATCAGTAGAAATATGCATAAATTTTGACGATCAGCGTTAGAACTAAACACAAATCTGATTTGAAGTTTTTTCTAAACACTTGCTTGCTTGTGCCTAATCGTGTTAGGAATCGCACAGAAAGGAGTTGAAGTAACTAAATAAAAGTTACTAGTTATAACGATGAATGCACTAACTTTACAGTGGCATGATGCAGGTCAAGATAAAACCCAGAATATTTACGAACAACAGCCTAGCAAGAATCCTGGCACTGTCCGCATCGGTCGAGATCCACTCCGGTGCGACATTGTTGTCAGTAACCCTACCGTATCGGGTTTACACGTAGAAATATTTTTTAATACTCAACAGCAAAAGTTTTACATTAGAAACTTGCGATCGCAAAATCCGCCCCTAGTAGATAGACAGCAACTAACCCAAGGTGAACTGCCTTTAAGAGAAGGTAGCATGATTCAATTGGGACAAATGGAACTTAGAGTTACTAATATTTTAATTAAAAGTATTCCCCCCACAATTTTGACACCACCAACCCCGCCAGTAGTCAGTAACCAGCCTACATGGCCACCAATCAACCAGCAGCCACAGGTGCAACCGAGATATCACCAGCACCCACCTGCACCCCCACCAGGAATTTATGGCTTAGAATGTCCCAAATGCCACAAAGTCTCCCCCCCTGAAAACCTGCAAGTTGGTTGTCCCTGGTGTGGTACATCCTTAGCAGCAGCAGTTAGTGTGCTGGTTGCACCGAATCATTAGGATGAGGAGAAGAGGCAAGGGAGCAGGGAGCAGGGAGCAGGGAGCAGGGGGAAATTACAAATGTCCAATGCCCAATGCCCAACGCCCCATGCCCCATTACCAATGACAAATACTAAATGCCAAAGACCAAATGCCAAATTTACAAATTCTATTAAGTTGGGATGATCCAGCTACAGGAGAACGGCGAGAACCCAGGTTGAGTGTACCAATCGCTTTTGGGCGAGAATTCGCTAGGTTACCAGAGCAACTCAGGGGAGAGCGTGTCTCGCGAATGCTGCTGAATAGTAATGAAGTTTCGCGCTATCATGCCTTGATTGATTGGGAACAAAATCAACTGGTGGTGATTGATCAAGGTAGTGTCAATGGTTTATCTGTCAACGGTCAACGACAAACACGCTCTGTTTTGAATAACGGTGATACGCTACAAATTGGGCCATACATGATCACCGTAAACTTTAGTATCAATGCACCAGCACCCGCACCAGTTACTAGCCCACCTTCAACTATTCACTTTAATCCCAAGACCAATATTCCAGATCCTAGTTTGCCGTCTTTGCGGCCTGTAACACCGCTAGGTAGCAATTTTCCACCACCAGCATTTCAGGCGCAACAAGTTGACGTGCAAGCGCTTCATGCTACAGGCTTACCTGTGGATGAATGTGATTATCTGGCAGTTGGCGCGGGGTTGGGTAGTTTTATTTGGACGGATTTACTGCGAATTAGCGGTGTGCGTGCTGATAAAATTGTCGCTTTGGGATTAGAAGCAGAACCTTATGCACGTTACAAGCGCCTCTGCTTAAATTCGCAAATTCCTTTATACGAAAGATTACGGTCTAATTCTGATTCTTGTCCTGATAATATTTGGGGCTGGCCTAGTTATGCTTTACGGGAAGCTTGGCATGATGTTACTCAAGGCAAACCCAATTCCGCATTCAGGTATTTATGGCAAGTATTTGCTGAACCCACATTTATAGAAACTTATACCCCACGAGCTGGTAATGTTTTTGATTCTATAGATAGGGAATGCCGACGCATTGGTTGGCAACAAATTTATCGTTATGGGCGAGTTAGGGCAATTCGCAAAACTGCGGATGGTAGATATTGCGTAGCTTATTCTCGCGGGACGAGAGATTATGCTTTTTTTGTATCGCGTTATTTGCACTTAGCAACAGGTTATCCCGCAATTCAGTTTTTACCAGATTTACAAGCTTATAGAGAAAAATATCAAGATTTTAAAGCTGTTGTGAATGCTTATGAGGAACATGATCATGTTTATCAACAGCTAGAACAACAGGGAGGAATTGTATTATTACGTGGGCGGGGAATTGTGGCTTCGCGGATTGTGCAGCGAATTTATGAGGCACGCAAGAAAAATCGCAATATTACAGTTTTGCATTTAATGCGATCGCCTAAACCCCAAGGCAACAAATTCCAAAAAGCCCAACGTCTTGTCAAAAATCACTACGAATTCCAACCTTTTAACTGGCCTAAAGCCTGTTGGAGTGGGGAACTACGGGTAATGCTAGAAAAAGCCACTCCCGACGAACGCAAAAGCCTACTCGCAGACTGGGGTGGAACTACTACCGCTGATCGCCACGATTGGCAGCAGATTACCGAACAAGGTTTAAGGGAAGGTTGGTATCAAATTACCTTTGGGGATGTGCTGGATGTAGAACGGGGAAGCCAAAACCGAACTATTAGCCACATCCGTGAAAAAGGCTTGGGAGAAATGAAGCTGGAAGCTGATTTTATTGTTGATGCTACAGGTTTAGATGCCAAAGTCCAAACCAATCCCTTACTAGATGACTTAGTGAAGAATTACAATTTACCACTCAATCACTTAGGGAGATTAGTTGTTGCCAACAATTTTGAGTTAGCAGAAATGCGTAACACCAAAGGTCAAATGTATGCGGCTGGTGCAATTACCCTGGGTGGCCCCTATGCAGCAGTTGATAGTTTCTTGGGTTTGCAGTACGCTGCCTTAGTCGCAGTTGAAGCACTCGCTAATTCCCGTGCGCCAGGAGTCAAGCATCTGAACGCCTTCAGTTCTTTTAGCCAGTGGTTGAAATGGGTGTTTAATCAGTCTCCAATTTAGTGCTGGGTTGGAGAGACGCGATGAATCGCGTCTGTACAAGAGTCAAGAGTTAGTCCTCTACTTCATCAACTCTTTCCAGAGTAGAGAGTAGAAATATACTTTGTAATGGTGTAGAAATGTATAGAATCTTGTAAAGATATAAAATAAAGTCTTTTTAAGATGCAAACATTCGAGCGACCTTCCTCAATGCAGCTGTCCATAGCACCAACCCATTGTCAGCCTTTGAAGATTATCGCACTAGGGGATAGCATAGTTTATGGCTTTGGCGATCCGGAAAGAGGAGGCTGGGTAGAACAACTAAGGCGATACTGGATGTTACCCAATAGTTCTGGCCATATTCTTTATAACTTGGGAGTCAGAGGCGATCGCACTCAACAAGTCGCCCAAAGACTAGAAGTTGAATTCCGCCATCGGGGTGAACTGCGAAATCGTGTCCCTGACTTAATTATTTTGTCGGTCGGGGTAAATGATTCAGCGCGGTTATCTCGCCCTAATGGACGTAATTATACAGATTTTGCTTTATTTGAATCTCAAATCGCTGAATTACTAGAACAAGCACAACAACTCTGCCCTGTAGTATTTGTGGGTATGGTTCCAGTTGATGAAACCAAAATGCCATTTCTCGATTGTTTCTACTACAATCACGCCGATCAGTATCGCTACAAAGAAGCTACGAAAATAGCTTGCAATCAACGCCGGATTCCTTATCTTGATATTTTCGACCAATGGATAGAACGTGGTGAAACTTGGTGGCGCAAGCGCATCAGTGACGACGGACTACACCCCAATACCTTGGGTTATCAAGCTTTGCTAGACGATGTCATCACTTGGGAAGCACTCAGCATCTATCATTCCCCAGTAGCAGTTTAAACAATATTTCCGACTTATTTTTACGAAAAACTCCACAATAACGTGGAGTTTTTTAATATTGAGTATTACAATCAGGACTCAGCACTCCTATGACTCCCACATTATTTGGTCGGTGGCAAACTCGATTATTACTATTAGCAACTGTAGGCGTATTAGTATCATTACCCTTTGCAATGGGTTTAATTGGGCCTGGGCCTAACTCAGTTTATTTCTTGATACTTACCTACGTTGCCATCTTCGGTTTAGGTTGGGATGTACTTTATAACTATCTGCAAAAATTCCGTTGGGATAGAGACTGGCCTGCAGCTTATCAACTCTTTGCTGGAATTTGGGAATTTATCTTCGTTTATTGTGGTGTAAAACTGTTTGGCTTTTTACCAATCCCCATACCCAAAGAAGAACTTCCACCACAAATTTTTCTCCTGCATTACAGTATCGTATGGCTAGGAGTGTTCATTTCCTCCCAAAGCCTCATGCGGATCATTTTCCCTCGTTGGCGTTTCCGGGGTGGAGAGTGGCTGTAGATGTGACTGGGGACTGGGGACTAGGGATTGGGGATTGGGAGACAAGGTGAATAAATCTTGACTCTTGTACAGACGCGATTCATCGCGTCTCTCCAACTCAGCACTCAGCTCTGTCCCATCACCAATGCCCAAGTACTCCCACAGACAAAATTGTATTTTAAATTACACAAGTACCCAAAATCCTTACACAGCAGGAATATTTGTAGTTTTCTAAAGTATAATTAAGAAAAAGATAACAAAACCGCAACAATAAAGTAGGCAAAATATAGCCGGAAAAACTACTCAGAAATGGGTAAGCCTTTATTGTGCTTTATAAAAACTATCGGTATCCCATACCTGCATTTAGTATGTAGTCTTGGAAACCAAAAAAAGTGTAAATTTCCCAGTTGAAGAGGCAAATAAAAGCGTGGGTCAGTATCAATCTGCTCAGCTAAGGCGCTACAATCCAGACGCGATCGCTAGTTATTATCGTTACCGTCCCTGGCTAGCCTGGGGCCGAATACTGACAATTATCTGGTCTTTTGCTGGATTTATTATTAGTTTGAAGTGGGATGAATGGCAAAATCTAGAAGAGCAGAACAAGAGTAAACGCGCCACTCAATTACGAGAACTGCTCACTCGCCTTGGCCCCACTTTCATTAAAGTTGGTCAAGCCCTATCGACTAGGCCTGACTTAATACGTAAGGATTTCTTAGAAGAATTAGTCAAGCTGCAAGACCAGTTACCGCCGTTCGATAATGATTTAGCCTACCGAATTATCGAGGCGGAACTAAATCGCCCAGTTCAAGAAGCATTTAGTGAACTGTCACCTCAACCTGTAGCAGCAGCTAGCTTGGGTCAAGTTTATCGTGGACGTTTGGTAAGTGGCGAAGAAGTAGCCGTGAAGGTGCAACGCCCCAACTTACGGCCAATTTTGACCAAGGACTTGTATCTCATGCGCTGGGCGGCCGCTTGGCTAGCGCCTTGGTTACCTCTCAATCTCGGTCACGACCTCACCTTAATTGTGGACGAGTTTGGCACCAAGTTATTTGAGGAAATTGATTACATCAATGAAGGGCGCAACGCGGAAAAATTTGCTCATAACTTCCGCGATGACCCCAGCGTCAAAGTTCCCAGCATTTATTGGCGTTATACTAATAGCCGTGTTTTAACCCTGGAATGGATTAACGGCTACAAGCTAACCGATACTCAAAGCATTCGCGCCGCAGGTTTAGATCCAGAAGACATCATCAAAATTGGTGTGACCTCCGGTTTACAACAGCTATTAGAACATGGATTCTTCCATGCAGACCCCCATCCAGGCAATTTGTTTGCTATGCCTGATGGTCGCATGGCTTACATAGATTTTGGGATGATGGATCAGCTAGAGGAAACCACTAAAGAAACTCTAGTGGATGCCTTAGTGCATTTGGTTAACAAAGACTACTCTGACTTAGCAGCAGATTTCGTAAAGTTAGGTTTTCTGACACCAAACACAAATATTTGCCCGATTGTCCCAGCATTAGAATCTGTATTGGGTAACGCCATCGGTAAAAATGTTGGAGATTTTAACTTCAAAACCATTACCGATGAATTTTCGGAATTGATGTACGAATATCCATTCCGAGTACCAGCAAAGTTTGCTTTGATTATTCGTTCTCTAGTTACCCAAGAAGGTATTGCTCTCAGTCTCAATCCCAATTTCAAAATTGTGGAAGTAGGCTATCCCTATATTGCCCGCCGCTTACTAACAGGCGAATCTCCCGAACTACGGCGACGGTTACTGAATGTACTGTTTAAAGATAGTAAATTCCAGTGGCAGCGCTTAGAAAACCTAATTGCGATCGCACGTACCGACGGCAGTTTTGATGTGCTACCTACAGCCCAAATGGGATTGCAATTTCTGCTGTCTGAAGAAGGTAAATTTCTGCGTCAGCAATTAGTGCTAGCACTCACCGAAGATGACCGTCTGCATACAGAAGAAGTTCAACGTCTGTGGAACCTAGTCAAAGATGACCTACAGCCAAATCGCTTATTCAATGTTGCGATCGGCTTTTTAACAGAGTTATCGAGAGAAGGTGCAGCAGCAATTATACCTAGAGCTACATCATTTATGACTTTTGGTGGTAATTCAGCACCAAACCAAAACTAACAACTCAAACCACAATTACTTTTAAATTTCCCTACCAATTAGGAGTTTTCATGTACTATTACCCTCTGCATCCACCGTATTTCCTACTAGTTGTTGGTTTATTAATCGCTATCACTTCTGGAATCGCCTTATCTGGTACTTTAAAAGTAATTGTTCAGAAATGGCCAAGCAAGAGCGCAGAAAATATCAAACCTCATTCCGCCTGGAAGCAAATTATTGTGCCATTTCTGGGAATAACAGGTGGTGTTTGCCTGTTTCTTTGTTCCGGTTTCGAGATATTTGGCTTTCCCCCGATCCTAGCTTTAGGTGTTGGCTTGCCAATGAGTTTGTTAACTTGTTTGTTAGTTTGGTGGCAATTGGGAAGTATGCTGGAGTTTGTAGAACGCCGAGGTATGCAATCTCTAGATTTAGATTCTTTATCTTAGAGACCGCAAAATTTACTCCTACTATTAATAAAAATAGCTGCTAGATACTAATGTCTAGCAGCTATTTTTTATGAATAAATTCCTATCATCTAATACCATGTTGAGAAAAGGCTTTGATCAATACCACTTACTAACTTAAAAAATTACTATTTTGATATTTATTATTGCTGATAAATGAAAATCTAAATTTTAGAATAATTGCACAATACGTAATATCACTATAGCATGAATGTATTGTTTATGTAAATATAATACTTAGTTAGACGCTCAGACAATAAAAATTCATACTTTTAGTATGTTAAATAGCAATTTAAAGCCAATGCAGCAAGAGCAACAAGAAGTTTGTTTTTGTAGTTTAGCCTTAGGTGAAAGATACCGCTCTCATGCTCTCCTATTGGCTCAAGATATTGAGAAAAATTTACCAGGGATATATTTACTTCTTTTAACAGATAAGCCCCAAGAATTTAGTAAATACTCTCATGTTCTAGCCTTTAAACATCAACAACAGAGTATTGGATGTTACCATGATAAAAGATTTGTAATTGCTAAAGCTCTATCACTATTTAATAGTTGTATATTTGTAGATGCAGATATCAGAATATTAGATAAATTTTTATCAGAAATGAAATGGCTACCTGGGATAACTGCTATCAGTTGTACTAGTATTGCTAAACATAATCAAGTTTATATTGATTCAGTAAATGATAAATATAAACCAAAGCGAATTAGAGATATAGAAATTCTGAGAAAGTTAGCGAAAAAGCTAGATTTAGATTTAGAAGATACTAACATCCAGTTTGTGATGGAAATGCTATTTGTGATTACGAGGCAAGATGGAAAAGAAATAGAATTTCTCAACCACTGGAACAATATCGCACTTTACTGTGAGCTAAATGGATTTTATGGTGCGGAAGGCTATGCAATAGGAATGGCTGCGGCTAAGGCGGGGTTACAAGTTCAATGGGATGCGATGCAGGAGATTGTTTACTTTAAAGATTGGGTGCAAATGCAGAAAATCAAAAAGGGTCAAGCAAATGCAGATGATACTTTAATTTATTTTCAGCAACATGAAGCAATTGAATATCGCCAAAGTTCTCTCTTACAAAAAATAAAGCGTAGACTTGAGAAATTTATCGGTTATTATTATCGCTATTTCTATTTAAGAATAGTAAGTCTGAATAATTTTAATTTTTATTACCGCTAGTTACCATACTAATAATAGTCTAAAATTTTTCAGGTGCGTTAGTGTTGGCTAACGCACCTGATTGAGGGCTCATTTTACAATCTATTACAGCCTATCTATCAAGTGAGATTATCTCTAAAATTGCGATAATTGAGCTTAATATTAGCGATTTTTTGCTTGAAGAAATCTGTAGTATTTTGTTGCAACTTTAAAATCAAGCTGGGACGCTTAAAGCTTTGTGGTCTAGTTTCTGGTGATTTTAAATAACGATAATGTAAAAACACTTCTCGATAGGGAATATTGATATCTTCACTAGCACAAAGTTTAGTAAAAGCTGATGAACCTATACTCATATAGTGCAAGTATGTCAACCTTCTTCCTTGATCGTATAAAACATTATCGACTACATCAAATTTAGAACTCCAGTGATTACCAGTGACTTGATCGGGATGGTGATAAGCAAAGTTATAGTAAGAAATACCACTTCTCAATACAATATAATTAAATAAAGATTGATCGGGGGCGATAAAAGCCATAACATCAGCTTCACCAGATTGTAATTTTTCCTGTAGACTAGCTAATATTTCTGGTGATAAAATATTTTTTTTAGCAGCAAACCAACCCGCACAGAATATATGAGATTGCAAGTTATCTACAGGAAAAACTTGCTGCATTAAATTTTCTGAGCCATCAAAAATATAATCTAAATTAGACTTATATTGAAAATCATTAGTTACCCAATCATAGTGGTCTAACTTTTCATATACATAATCTAAAGGCCCCATTAAAAGAGTATCTGCATCAAAATAAATAAATTTTTCAAACGGGCCATCTAAAACACAAAATTTGCGGTGCATTGGTAGCTCATAGAGTTCAGAGAACCCCCACTGTCGCCAAGTTTTTTGTGCTCTAGGATAATTTTTCCACACCTGAGTTGCAAAGTTATCCCAGTAATTTATAGAAGCATAGTCTTCAAATAAAGTAACATTATCTCTGGTAGCAACTTCTGCTTTTACCTTATCTAATTTCTCGTTATAGGGAATTATACAAACAGGAATTTTTCTCCCAGCATTAGCTTCTATACTGTTGAGTAAAGCAACTAGTTGGTCATAGACTACATCATTAGCGAGCGTGTAAATACCATCAATCATCGGCGTACTCCTATTATTAATTGTGGGCTCCAACAAAGGGAAAGAAACGGCGAGTTAATTTTGGAATAAAAGCAAATTTCCCCTCATGAAGGTAGCGATAATGTTCCCACAATTCCCAATAAGGGCTACCAGCTTTTATCTTAGTTCCCGCCCAATGCAGATATTTCAGTTGTTGTCCTCTGTCATAAAGAGCATATCCTTGCTGTTGAAAACTGCGGGAACCAGCCCAACTACCAGGCCCACCGCCAGGAATTTTCACAAGATTGCCGCGTTTGGCAATGAGTTTGAGAACCAAGTAATTTAAAATTGGTTGGTCTGTCACTCCTTCAGAAAAATCAAAATATTCGCGATGAGCAGCACATTCAGACAAAGTTTCATCCATCTGTTGCTCAGTAATAGCTCCCTTGCGTGAAGCCCAAAAGCCACTGTTAAAAACATCTTCTAATTGCGTATCAGAAAAAATTTGCTGTTCTATTACTAATGGCGAAAAAATGTTGCGTAACTTGTCATTAGCATGATGATAATCGCAGCAGAAGAAATCGACTTCTGCAAGTTTGTCTAAATTGTCAGCAATTCTTTCAAAAACGACAATATCTGTATCAATATAAATAAATTCTTCTAAAGGGCCAAACCATGCTACCAGCTTACGCATTTTGTTGGGTAAAGCTAGGAAATCTCGATCAAATATTTCACCTATACGGTTGGTGAATTGCTCAATCAATTCTAGGTTTGGGAACAGTTGGACGTTATGTAAAGTGCTAAGTTTCTCTGCAACTTTGTGATAACTTTCATTAAAAGGTATGAGATAAACTGGAACTTTCTGGTCGTAAAAGCGAATACTATTGAGTAAAGCGATCGCATTATCCATTACTCGGTCGTTAGCAACGATGTAAATTCCCCTACTCATAAATTATCCTTGGTTAATTAATTTTAATTTTCTCAAAGCTCTAGTGAATAAATTTGGTGGTGGAGCGTCATAAGGTTTAGGGTGATCATGAAATACTGGACGTTTTTCTGGCTCATGTAAGTAGCGATAGTAGAGAAATAAATCTCTATAAGGAAAATCAATATTCTCACCAGTACATACAGCTTGATGGATGTTAGGAGGTATACCAATATAATGAAGATAAGTTAGTCGATTACCTTTGTCATAAAGGATATGCTCTCTTTCTTCAAAATGCTTAGAGCCGACAGAACATCCTGTTACTTCATGAGATGGTAATTGTTGAGCAAAATTATAAATAGGAAGATGAGATTTCATCACCATGTAGTTAATTAGAGGCTGTTCGCCAGCACCTTGATACAAGATGTTTCTTTCACCATTCTGGAGAGATAGTATTAGAGATTCTATCTGCTTTTCTGAAAAAATACCTTTTTTAGAAGCATAAAATCCAGAACAAAATATTTCTAAATCTATTCGGTCTTTGGCAAAAACTTTTAGTAATTGTGGAGAATCAGTATTATATACTTTACTAACATCTTTAAATTGAAAGTCATAGACAACAAAGTCATAACTATCTAATTTTTGAAATACTGTTGCTAGTGAGTTCATCACTAAAGTATCAGCATCTAAATAGATAAATTTATCAAAGGGGCCATCAAAGGCACAAAACCGACGATGAGCACCATAAAGTCGGGATTGACTGCGATTCAATCTTTCTGGTGCGGCTGACACCATAAATTGATCCCAGTAATTTATAGATTCTTGGTTATTGTAAATAAATACATTAGGTCGCTTAGTAATTTCATCAGCAATTCGTTGTGTCTGGTCATCAAAAGGATAAATACAGACAGGAGTTTCAGAACCTAATATTGCATCGATACTGTTGAGTAAAGCTACTAATTGGTCAAAAACATAATCATTCGCCAGAGTACAAATACCATTCATATTTTATGAGTGTTGAGCTACAAAATTTGATAACCAATTCAGCAGATTGAGTTTATGTAAAATTATTTGACGTGCTTCTGCGATCGCATCTTTAGCTGCATACCACGCATCGGGAGTAGCAGTTACTTCTTGTATGTAAGCAAGACCTTTTTTATCTAAGCTAGGTAATCTTAAAAAACTACCTGGTGGTAATAATTTATCAGCAGCAGGGCCACCATAGTAAATTGGTAAGCACCAAGCCAGTAAACTATCCCAAAGTTTCTCACTCACATACCAATTATTGTCAGCATAATTTTCAATCGCTAAATTATAAAAATAGGGTGCCATGCCATACCATTTATTACTTAGCTCTCCGGCAATATTTGCCCATACAGGTAAATTTCTACCGTACAAATCAAACTTAAATCCATTTGATTGTAGAGAACGTAAAAATTCCAAACGTTGGCGATGATTGGCTGTGCGGCTAATTCCAGAAGTAATCCAACTACAAGTAGAAACTTTAGGGGGGCATGGCATTTCATCTAATTCCTGAAAGGAATTAGAATGGTACCAAATTGCAGGCATATAATCAGGAGTTGGAGCAAAATCATCGGGGCCAGAAACATAACCACAATAATTTTGAGCTTGCTGATAATTACGATTAGTAATCTCGACAATTTCCTCTAATGGTGGTTCCCTCAATAAATAGATAATTCTTTCTTTACTTACACCACGCAGTAAAGAATTAATATCTACTGTTGTTGACTCTGCTTGACGTTTACGTAACTTATCTAACCAAGATTTTTGGGGAGATGGTTGGATAAAATCAAACTGATACATGAGTAGAAAATCTGGTTTAACTGCTGGCGCACGCAATTGGATATTTCCCCATATTCCAAAGGGCTTAGGAGTTTGTTGCCATAGCCAATCGGCTCTATTTTCTAGACCTCGATAGCTGCTAATCATCCCGATAGTTTTAATATTCATAATTAATTAAAAGTAACTTAAGCAATTAATGGCGGAAGCAAAGATTTATCGACGTAACTTAAAATTTTGGCGGCTCGATTTTCCCAAGAAAACTGCTGAACGAAATTTATACTATCGGCATAACCCTCTACTTTCCTGGGATGAGTTTTTAAAAGATGCTGGAGAGCTTCAGCAAATTTTTTCGGATTATCAGGCTCACACCAAGCAGCAATAGCTGAGGTATTTTTAAATTCTATTAATGAAGGAATTTCTGTAGCGATAATGGGAGTTCCAGAAGCAAAATAATCAAATAATTTTAATGGAGATGTGAAAGTTGCAGCTGCTCCTAAACAATGAGGATGAGCTAAAATATCTGCGGCTTGGAGTAAAGATGCTAATTCATGGTGCAAGACATAGCCCAAAAATTTAATGTTATGAACTTGTTTTTCTTGGGCTAATTTTTGATAATGTTCGACTTCATCTGTATTGCCACCTGCACAAACAAATTGTACATTTGGCATTTCACTAGCCACCTCAATTAAGACATCAATACCTTTAAATTGCCGTAACCCTCCGGCATAAACTACTAAATGTGAATGTTGTTGTAATAATTTATTGCGCCATTCTTCTGCCTTTTCTGGCTGTCTCTGCATAAATAAGCGATTAAAGCCATTGTGTAACTTAATCACTTTTTCAGGTGGCATACCATGTTGAATCATGGATTCGCGAATGGTATCGGCAACGGTAACTGCAATTTGAAACAGTGGATGATTGATAATTTCTGGCTCAAATTGCTTATCTTCGTGATGGTGATGTTCGTAAATTGCTGGCACACCATTTTTAATGGCAGCTTTAACAAAATTCCAGTTGCGACTATGGACAAGTTTGGTAGTTGGTAGGATATGAAACGGAAAATAATATTTACAGGCAATAGTGTTGGAATTAGTAAATTTATAGTGTAATGTGTCAATCGGCCAAGGCATAGCTAAAGGAGCAACCTTTAACTTGTCATGCAGGTTGTAATATTTAATCAGTTCTATAGGTGTTGGTCGAGGTTGAAAAGGCAGCAGTAAATTAACTGGATTTAAAGTCTTGATTTGTGTTTTTGGATAAACTAAAACAGTTGAGTAACCGAGATTTGCTGCTCCGTTAGCTGCATTTGTAGACTGCACTAAATGAGCTTCAGGCTTTGGTAGCGTTTCGCCAACAAAAAATATATAGTGCTTCTTTAAAGCAGTTTTATTCATAATTATAGTTAGTAATAATACCTTCGAGGTTTTCTAATTTATCTAATAAATAAATGGAAGAATGATAAGATTCTTCTATTAATTGATTTTGTTCTTCTGGGGTGGCTGATGTGTTATCTGCAAGGGAACGGATAGAACTGCGGATAAGATTGAGCGAAGTCCGAAAATCATAAGACATCTGAATCAAACTTGGTGGTTGGATGATTAAGCTGTTCGGATTTTGCTCAACAACTGGAAGTAAACTTTTATTCGTTTTCAAGTTAACAATATCGTCAAAAATATCAATAATATTCAGAATTCTCCAGGCCGATTTGTAGGTCTCTTCAATAATTTCGTGCCGCTCTTCGACATTATCTATCAGATTCTCAAGTAATAAGTTGAGGAATCCAATCATTGAGTTCAGTTGTGTCCGAATTTCGTGCGAAATGCGGACTAAGCTTGGATTGTATTGAGTAACAACCTCAGGATAGGCAACCTGCGCTGAGTATTTACGCATTGCACTGAGGATTTTTAATCTTGGTGAGTTCTTATCAGGACGATCAGCAAATTGCATGGAGTAGAGGCGTGAGTAAAAACCACCTTTTTCTAACAATTCTTCGTGGGTACCTGTCTCTACTACTTTTCCATGATCTAAGACTGCTATTTGATCGGCTTTTTGGACTGTAGAAAGACGGTGAGCAATTACCACAGTTGTGCGATCGCGGCTGAGATCATCTAGCGCACTTTGAACTAGGCGTTCGGAAACGGTATCTAAGGCGCTGGTGGCTTCATCGAGAATTAAAATTTCCGGATTTTGGACTAAGGCGCGAGCGATCGCTAATCTTTGCCTTTGTCCTCCCGATAACATGACACCGCGATCGCCAATTAAGGTATCAAATCCTTGAGGCAATTTAATAATAAACTCGTATGCGTTCGCCTGTTTGGCAGCCGCGATAATTTCCTCTTCACTAGCTTCCGGTCTGCCATAGGAAATGTTATTCCGTACTGAGTCATTAAACAGAAAGGTATCTTGGCTAACAATCCCCATCCGTTTTCTCAAGGATATAACATCAAATTCTCGCAAGTCTTTACCGTCGATCGTAATGGAGCCAGCTATTGGGTCATAAAATCTGGGCAACAAGTCTGCTAAAGTTGATTTCCCTGCTCCAGAACCGCCTACTAATGCCAGAGTTTGACCACGGGGTAAATCTAATGTCACATCTTGCAGCACCAACTTTTCATGGCCAGGGTATTTAAAAGACAATGAATTAAAACTTACTCCCTTTTCTAATTTTGTATATGTCAGCTCACCATTGCCCATGAATGGCTTGTTAGTGAAGCTTAAAAATTCACTTACCATGTCCACACTAGTAGCTGTGCTGGCAAAACTACTGCGAATGGAATTGAGTTGTGAAATTAATGGCAGTACCCGCAATAAAACCAATAAATAGGTTAGAAGTACGGCAGAAAGAGATACTATCTGATCTGCAAAGAAAATTTTACTTAATAAGACAATCAGCATTAAAGCTGAGACTCCCATGACTTCACTCAAAGGCCCGATCGCTTCCGAGTTTACTTGAGATTGGAAATCTGCTTTTTCGCGCGCCCGAATTAGCTTTTTAATATGTTGAAATTCTCTTGACTCGTTACCGGTTGACTTAACTAAGCGAATACCATTGAGGACTTCTAATAAAGAAATTGAATATGCACTAGACATCTCACTCAGCTGCTTGCCAAATTTTCGAGAACGAGCAATAGCAGACTGATTGATTAAAGTGACCAACGACAGCAACAACGTAGAAATAATTGTTAATTGCCAAGATATTGATAACAATAAACCGATAAAAACGATAATTGTAATTACAAGAATAATTAACCTGATTGTACTGCCTAAAGTACTTGACGCACGTCCAATTTCTCCACCTAATTTATTAATTAAATCGCCAACTTTTGTTTTTGCATAATAATCTATATCAACATCTAGTAATAACTTTAATCCAGCCTCTCGCATATCTGATGTCAGCATTCTGCTTAAAGAACTAGATGCTAAACTGCTGCTATAATTTGCTAAGTTTTTTAAAAATATTGTGAAGATAATCGCTCCAGCCATCACCCCAATACGGTAATTTTCTGGAACTTGATCAAAAGGAGACATAATAGCTGTTAAAAGCTTTGGCGCATTAGTTAAATCTACCTCTTGCCCGACAATTCTTAAAATTACTGGCACAATTAAAGTTGTACTTATACCATTAAATAATGCTCCGGAAAAGCCTAAAATTATTGTCAAAATAATCAAACCAGGATAAGGCTTGGCAAATCTGAGTAGCAATTTTTTGGTAGACATCAGTTCTGCGTATCATAATTTATTTATTATTAACACGAATATTACCGATGTCACTACATTGGCTAATCTTCATATTTATTATCAGTTTTTTCAGGGTAAATACGTATTTTCTTTACAAGATAAATTTAAAAAAATATTAGGCTTTTTAAAAGCTTAATATTTTTTTTATAAATATATATTCACAACCGAAAAATTACTGATTTTAAATGAGAAGCCATAGATTCCACACTATATTTTTCTATACATCGCTCACGTGATTTTCTACCACGGACATTTGCTAAATCTAAATCTTCAAATATTAATTTAATTGTTGTTGCAATTTGCTCTGGGTTAGCAGGTTCAACTAAATAACCAGTTTCACCTAAAATTTCGGGAATATCACCGACTTTTGTTGATAAAACAGGTTTAGCCATTGACATTCCATCTGTAAGTTTCAGAGGAAATTGTGCGCGAGTTTCGGGTGTATCTCTTTGGGGAACAACAATAATGTGAGCAGCAGCCACTACATCAGGCATTATCTCAGCAGGATAATTAGGCAATTTGATAATCCAATTTCCCCACTTTTGTTGAAGTTGCTGATCGTAATCATCATAAGGGCTACCGCCAACAATTACTAACCTAAAGTCAGGCTGATTAATTTTATCTAGCGCTATGAGAACATCTTCTAAACCTTTATAAGGTCGAGGAGCACCGGGAAACATTAAAATTTTATATGCAGATAAACCGTAGCGAATTCTGCTAGTTTCAGGCTCATATTTAGCCGGATCGAATAAAGAGGTATCTTTGCCATTGGGAATTAAAGTACCGCCAAAACGCTGCTGGAGAAATTGAGTATGTACTGTCACAGAATCAGCATAATTTCTCCAATTCTCCATCCATTTGATATATAAAGGATGATGAGGATTTTTCAGCGCTCCATCTGGTTTAAATAAGTCTCTAGCTAACTGTTTAACGGTGGGTTGATATTTCCACTCATCACCACCATACCAACTAAGTTCCCAGTCATCTATATCTAAAATTATTGGTTTTTTGCTAGATATTTTTTTTAGTAAAGCTACTCCAAAACTTGGTAATTTTGGCTTAATAGCATAAACTACATCTCCTTTAATTTTAGGGATAATTTTGCGAATTTCTTGAGCAAAGCTTGGAAAATTACTACCAGGTAGATGGTAGACTTTAAATTCCGCTGGTAAATCACTATATAATTTATTACCAAATAAAAAACCAATAATTTCTACCTCAATATCTAAAGTTTTAATAGCTTTACCTAACAAGTAGGCACGCATAATAGCAGCACTTGATAAATCAGAGACTATTATTGATACTAGGGAAATGTTTTTCACTTATTTATTTATTAAAATTATTTAGTACGCCAAGGGTTAGTAATTTGATTGGGCAGAAATAGTGGAGCTAATTTATCGAATATCCTCGTGTAAACAGAGCGAGTCACATCTTTTGCATATTGAGGTCGGTAAGGATATGTACAGTGAAGCACTTTGATACCCTCGTGAATGTTGTACGCTTCCTTCCACTTGCTGAGGTAATTATAGGTAGGGGGTAAGACTTTTAGCTTTGGTTGAACGGTGGCGATCGCAGCTGCAAAAGCACCTTGGTCTTTTAATAGCAATTTATCTTGATTATTTTTGATAATCTCAAAATAACGCTTGAATTCATCAAAAAATTTGGCAGTTATTTCTGTTTTACTAAAGGCAATAAATCCCCCATTGTATTGAATACTATCCTCCTGCAGCGGTAAACCTACTGCTTGTAAAGTTGGCAGCACATCTGCTAATATATCTTGCTGTTTACCTCTTAATAAATTTGTTGCTTTAATAATATTGGGCTGTACATCTTCAGTTAATAATAAATCTTCCGTTTCTAAAGCTTCAAATACATCATCAATGTTGGAGAGTAAGCAAATATCTGAATCTAAGTAGATGGTTTTTTGAAATTGCGAAGTCGCATACAAAGCTAGCTTGGCTTCTCGTGATGCTAAAACAGTATTTTCATTTGCTGGTGCAGGTTTTAAGATGACATTTTTGAAAGCTTTGAGGAAAGGATAGAATATTGGTGGGACGCGGTCGATTAAAATAATAATTGGCTCTTGATGAAATTTTCTCACAGATGCCAAAAAATGAATGCAATCTTGAAAAGAATACATTCCTGTTAAAATAGTAATAAAGCCTTTTTCAAAATTCATATTTGATAAAATATTTTATTATTTAACAGCGAATGCTTGCTGCTTAAACAACAAGCATTCGCTAAATATTAAATTTTATGGTTTAGTTTCATTACTTTCAGAAAAATAATGAATTACTTACTGTTTATTACCAATCCGATAATTTCAGTTGTCCTGTTTGGATATGATCGAAGACACGATTAATTAGGCGGCGTTCTCCCTCAGTAAGATCACCATTAGCCAAAATAGTAGATGTCAGTAAAGTATGGTCTTGACGGCTCATTATGCCTGATGAAATAATTTTATCGACAATTTTCTTCACAGCAGTTTCTGCTGGGGTACTGATGCTTGGATAAAGCAAGGCTGGGGAATTCATAAATCTCCTATAGATGCAATTGAGCATGACAATATTTGCTAGACCTCTGTATTACAAAAGGTTTGCAGGAAAATTTTGGAATATTAAATTTTCTTGAATTAAACAAATATCGTTGATGCCTGATGACCGAAATTCTGATTGTCTTGCTGACAAAAAGAACAACATTAATCTAGCGTCGCATTTATGCTTCTTTCCAGAGAAATTGTACTGATTAATCTCATTGCTTAATAATTACTATCACCCTCACCACCGGGAAAATACGGTTATTCATGCTGATGTCTCATGATTTTTCCCGCTAAAATGAACAACATATAAATAATTTATATAGCTAGTACAGATAGCTCTGATGTTCTTTTCTTTTGGAAATTGAGTTTATGCAGGTCATTCGTCTGGAAGCACTCTCGGATAACTATATATTCTTGCTGTACGATCGCACCCAAAATATCGCCGCTGCTGTTGATCCTGCAGAGGCTGAACCTGTATTCAGGAAACTGACAGAACTTAACACTAAATTAGTAGCGATTTTTAACACCCACCATCATCACGATCATGTGGGTGGTAATCAGCAGTTAATGCAAAAATTTCCTGAGACGATAGTCTATGCTGGAGCCGAGGATCGGGGAAGAATCCCAGGACAAACAGTTTTTCTTGAAGATGGCGATCATGTGCAGTTTGGCGATCGCATGGCTGAAGTCATCTTCGTTCCCGGACATACCCGCGCACACATTGCTTACTATTTTCCCCCAGAAGTAGCCGGGGAACCAGGGGACTTATTCTGTGGCGATACTCTATTTGCAGGGGGTTGTGGTCGTATATTTGAAGGGACTCCTGCACAAATGGTGAATTCGTTAAATAAACTTCGCTCTCTCCCTGATAATACACAGGTCTGGTGCGCCCATGAATATACATTAAAAAATTTACAATTTGCCCTGACTGTTGATGGTGAAAACGCTGACTTACAAAAACGCTTCGATGAAGTTAAGGCGTATCGTAATCAGGGAAAAGCTACCATTCCTTCAACGATAGGGGTGGAGAAGCGTACCAATCCTTTTTTACGCTGGGAGCAACCAACACTACAATCGGCGGCTAAGAGTAACGATCCGGTGCAGACTTTTGCACGCATTAGGGGGATGAAGGATAGATTTTAGCTATTTGGTGTTTGGGGTTTGGTTTTTGGTGTTTGTATGTTTGATGATGCTGGTTTTTGTCCTAATTACAATGCAGCGCGGAAGCGATTTCGGGATGCGGCGTTGGCTATGGGATGTAGCTTAGAAGCATATCCCATTGAGCAAATTGGGCCAGATGGGGAAGACTTGACTATTGATGTGGCTTTTTTAGGAAACCCCAACTCGCAAAAGATTGTAGTTGTCTCCAGTGGATTGCATGGCGTGGAGGGATTTTTTGGTTCTGCTGTGCAATGTACTTTGCTAGAGAAGCGTCTTGTAAATTGGAATCAAAGCCAAGAGATTGCTTTATTACTTGTACACGCCTTGAATCCTTACGGCTTTGCTTGGCGTAGGCGATGGAATGAGGAAAATATCGACCTCAATCGTAATTTCCTGCTACCTGGGGAAGCCTACTGCGGAAGTCCAGCAAAGTATGGTGAGTTAAATGCTTTTTTCAACCCAACTTCACCACCATCTCAGTTTGAGCTCTTTCTGCTAAAAGCGATCGCGATTATTCTTCGCTATGGCATCAATTCTTTAACCAGCACGCTACCAGTAGGACAATATGATTTTCCCCAAGGGTTATTTTTTGGCGGACATCAACCCTCAAAGACTTATCAGATTCTTGATGCTAATTTTGCTCGGTGGGTGGGGAATGCCACAGATGTAGTACATCTTGATTTACATACAGGCTTAGGTAAGAAAGCTACTTATAAACTTTTCATTGATTATCCGCCGGAGTCTGAGTCTACCCAATGGCTAATTGCGAAGTTTGGCGCGAATTATGTGGAACCTTATCTAGCCAGAAAAGTTGCTTACAAGTTTCGTGGAGGATTGGGAAATTGGTGTCAGGCAAAAGTTGCCCAATGTAATTACAGGTATCTTACCGCAGAATTTGGTACTTATTCAGTAATTCAAGTAGTGGAGGCATTACGAGCCGAAAACCGCGCTCATTTCTTTTCGCCAGCAAATCACCCATCTAAAGAATCGACAAGCCAGCGCTTAATGGAAGTTTTTGTGCCTGCGGATATGGGTTGGCGGAATGCGGTAGTCTCTAAAGGACTAGATTTGGTAGATCGCGCGATCGCGGCGCTATAAGCAATACAATTTTTTTGCACCCTAATAGTTGCGATCGCACCCTGCGATTCGCTAGGATCTGTAAGCTTTAGGGTATTGACCAAGCCGCTTGGGATACAGCTACACATCTGTGAGCTATCCGGCTGCAACCCAAGTTAATGAGATTCTACAGGAAAACGAAAAACAATGGCGAAACGCGTACAGTTAGTTTTAACTCAAGATGTGAGTAAGCTGGGAAAATTAGGCGATTTAGTAGATGTAGCTCCTGGCTATGCTCGTAATTATCTAATTCCGCAAAAATTAGCAACTCATGCTACTCCTGGTATTCTCAAGCAAGTAGAACGTCGTCGTGAACAAGAACGTCAACGGCAATTAGAGCTGAGACAACAAGCTTTAGAACAACAAGCAGCTTTAGAAAAAATTGGCAACTTGAAAATTGCCAAGCAAGTTGGTGAAAATGAAGCTATTTTCGGTACTGTTACCGCTCAAGACGTTGCAGATGCAATTCAAGCAGCTACCAATCAAGAAATTGATCGTCGCGGTATTACCCTCCCCGATATTAACCACCTTGGCACTTACAAAGCTGAAATTAAGCTACATTCAGAAGTAACCGCACAAGTAACCATTGAAGTTGTTGCTAGCTAACTGAATTAATTACTAATTCGTAATTCGTAATTCGTAGTTTGTGAGGCAGTACAGTCTTGGGGTCTCCCCAAGTTAAGTAACTGCCGAACCCGAAGAGTAATTCGTAATTTATTTAAGATGCAGAATCAGCTCATTTGTTGAGGTAACAAGACAAATATTTTTGCTGATTTCTAGTTACTAAATTCATCTACGGACTAATTAGGAATTACGAATTCACAATTACGAATTATTGGCAATTTTTGATCATCAAGGTAATAACGCCATCTGGCTCGCCAGTTGAACATCGCTTATGGCTGAAGAACTAAGTTTTCAGGGCAATGGTAGCGATCGCCTTCCACCCCAAAATATTGAGGCAGAAGAAGCGATTTTGGGGGGAATTCTACTAGATCCAGAAGCGATTGGAAGAGTCAGCGATCGCTTAGTTGCCGAAGCTTTTTACATTAGCGCCCATAAAGATATTTACCAAGCAGCATTGCGACTGCACGCACAGGGTAAACCTACAGACTTACTCGCGGTGACAAGTTGGCTAGCCGATCACGATTTGCTGAATCGGATTGGTGGGAGAAATAAATTAGCTACCCTTGTAGATCGCACAGTGTCAGCCGTTAATATTGACGCTTTAGCAAGCTTAGTCATGGATAAATACCAGCGGCGACAGTTAATTAAAGCTGGTAATGAAATTGTCCATCTGGGTTATGAAACTGAGAAAGAATTACCAATTGTTTTAGATCAAGCAGAACAAAAAGTATTTGGTATTACTCAAGAACGTGCCCAATCAGGATTAGTTCATATTTCTGATACATTAATTAGTAATTTTCAGGATATTGAAGAGCGAAATCAAGGCATTGCCTTACCTGGAATTACTTGTAGTTTTTACGATTTAGATGCCCTTACTAGTGGATTTCAGCGTTCTGATTTGATTATTGTGGCTGCAAGGCCTGCAATGGGAAAATGCCTCAGCTTTGATTCAGAAATTGTTTTAGAAAATGGGCAAATTACCACAATTGAAGAATTATATAACCAACGTCGTGGCTCTTTATTGACGTTGAATAATGATTGGAAATTTAATTTTACCAAACCATCTGCTTTTGTAGATGATGGTATTAAACCAGTTTTTCGGCTGACTACTCGCTTAGGCAGAACGATTGAGACAACTCTCACCCATCCATATTTGACAATTCAAGGTTGGCAGCAATTAGCGAATTTAAAAGTAGGTGATAAAATTGCCGTACCTCGAAAAATAGATGTGTTCGGCACAGCAAATCTCCGTGAGTGTGAAGTCAAATTATTAGCATATTTAATTGGTGATGGCGGATTAACCAATAGCAATGCCCGATTTATCAATAGTAATCCATTAATCCAAGCAGATTTCTCACAAGCAGTTACAGATTTTGGTGGTTTGAAAGTGCGTTGTGAAACTTCTCAAGGACAACGTACACCATCTTTTTGTGTGCGAGGAGATTTAGAGTTTATTACTATTCAAAGGCAGCTTTTTGCTCAACGCTTACAAACTATGATGCAGTCTCAAGGTGTATCGGCTAAAAAGTTGAGTCAGGAATTGGGGGTAACTCCATCTTTACTTTGTATATGGAAACAAGGTGAGTGTGTCCCAAATTTTGAAACTTTTGCCAGATTATGTACAATTCTGCAATTAGAACCAGCAGAATTTGCACCTCATGGATTTTCTAGCATTAGCAAGTCTAGTAAAAATGCTTTGACAGTTTGGTTAGAGGAATTAGGTTTATGGGGTAAAGATGCTCATGCTAAAACTATCCCATCAATTATTTTTAAATTAGAGCGATCGCAATTATCTTTATTCCTAAACCGTCTTTTCGCTACAGATGGATGGGCTACAGTCCTGGCTAGTGGTCAATCTCAGTTAGGATATGGAACAGTTAGTGAGAAACTAGCAAGACAAATCCAACATCTTTTATTAAGGTTTGGCATCATTGCCTCTTTAAAAAAACGTTCAGTCAAGTACAATAACACTCGTAGACCAGCATGGCAATTAGATATTACTGATGCCTTATCTATTAAAACTTTTATCTCAGAAATAGGTATCTTTAGTAAAGAAGCAGCATTAGCCAAAGTTGCAAATGCAATATCTCAAAGAAAATATCAACCTAATCGTGACTTAATACCTGTAGAAATTTGGCAACAAATAGCCGTAGCAAAAGGTAGCGAAAGTTGGGGTAGTTTAGCTGTACGTGCTGGTATTCAAGGTTATACAAATATGCACGTTGGTAAACGTGCTGTTAGCCGACAAAGACTGTGGATGTTAGCTACTGCTTTAGACAATTTGCCACTTCAACAGTTAGCAACAAGTGATGTATATTGGGATGAAATAGTTTCTATTGAGTCGGTAGGTTATAAGCAAGTTTATGACTTAACTATTCCAGAAACACACAATTTTGTCGCTAATGATATATGTGTTCACAATACTGCTTTCTGCCTTAACCTTGCTTATAATATTGCTGCTTCTCATAGAATGCCAGTCGCTGTTTTTAGTTTAGAAATGTCTAAAGAACAGCTAGTGCAGCGTCTATTAGCTAGTGAAGCAGGAATTGAAAGTGGTTATTTAAGAAGTGGCAGGCTTAGTCAAGCGCAATGGGAACCTTTAAGCCGCGCTATTGGTATGCTTTCGGAGATGCCAATTTTTATTGATGACACGCCAAATATTACAGTAACCCAAATGCGGAGTCAGGCGCGACGGCTACAAGCAGAACAAGGCATGGATTTGGGTTTAATTGTGATAGATTACTTGCAATTAATGGAAGGAGCAGGTGATAATCGTGTACAAGAATTATCTAAAATTACACGTTCTTTAAAAGGTTTAGCGCGGGAATTATCGGTTCCAGTTATTGCTTTATCTCAGCTAAGTCGAGGGGTGGAAGCACGTACTAATAAACGCCCAATGTTGTCAGATTTAAGAGAATCTGGATGTTTAACTGGCGATAGTTTAGTGACCTTAGCAGATACTGGCGTACAAGTACCAATTCGTAATTTAGTAGGCAAATCTGGCTTTTCAGTTTTGGCATTAAATGAAGCGACAATGCAGTTAGAAAAGGCAATAGTTAGTAATGCCTTTTCTACAGGAGTGAAGCCTGTATTTACTTTAAAAACTCGATTGGGGCGAAAAATTCGAGCTACAGCTAATCACAAATTTTTAACTATTAATGGTTGGTGTAGGCTAGATAAACTAAGCCCTAAACAACATCTATGTTTACCCAGGTCTGTACCCATTCCAGGGCAACTAACCATGACTTATGCTGAGGTTGCATTATTAGGGCATTTAATTGGTGACGGTTGTACATTGCCACGTCATGCCATACAGTACACAACTAGAGAGATAGATTTAGCCGAGAATGTTGCTTTCTTAGCAAAAGAAGTTTTTGGAGATGCAATTGTTCCTAGAATTTCACCTGAACGTAGCTGGTATCAAGTTTACTTGTCGGCAGCAGAGCACCTAACTCATAATGTGAGAAATCCAGTAGCGAAATGGTTAGAATCGCTCGGTGTTTTTGGTTTAAGATCTTACGAAAAATTCCTACCTCAAGAATTGTTTTCACAACCTCAAGAGTTAATAGCTTGTTTTCTAAGGCATCTTTGGAGTACAGATGGTTCTATACAGTTAGTGGCTGGTAAAAAACCAAGACCTATTGCATATTATGCAAGTAGCAGCGAAATACTAGCTTTTGATGTTCAGACACTTTTATTAAGATTAGGCATTAATGCAAAACTCAAAATTATTCCTCAACCTGGTAAGGGTAGAAATCAGTATCATGTCATAATTACTGGCAAAATTGATCTTGAATTATTTATTAAAAAAATTGGAGCGGTAGGTCAATACAAACTAGGGTCATTACAAAAAATATCTGAACACCTTGACAATTGCATTCATAACCCTAACAGAGATGTAATACCCAAAGAGGTTTGGAAAACACAAGTTGTACCTGCCATGCAAAGTATTGGTATGACAACAAGAGAAATACAATCTTGCCTGGGACAATCCTATTGTGGTTCTACACTTTACAAAGCAAATTTAAGTAGAGAAAGAGCGTTAAAAGTTGGCAAGATTGTTCAATCAAATGAAATGCTTACCCTTGCCAACAGTGATGTTTATTGGGATGAAATAGTTTTAATTGAATTTAGTGGAGAGGAAGAAGTTTTTGACCTAACAGTTCCTCGTTTACACAACTTTGTTGCTAACAATATTATTGTTCACAATTCAATTGAACAGGATGCGGATTTAGTAATTATGTTGTATAGAGACGATTACTACAATAATGATAGCCCCGATCGCGGTATTGCAGAAGTGATAGTAGCTAAACACCGTAACGGCCCAACAGGTACAGTTAAACTGTTATTCGATCCTCAGTTTACAAAGTTTAAAAACCTAGCAAGACCAAATAATTATTAACTAGTAATTATTAAATGATTGATTACTGGGGCTAGAACAGAATTCAATCCCCAGTCCCTAGTCCCCAGTCCCCAGTCCCTAGCCTCTATTTCACATCTAGTAATTCCACATCAAAAATTAGGGTAGCGTTGGGTGGAATCACGCCACCAGCACCACGAGCGCCATAGCCTAATTCTGGTGGGATAATTAACTTACGACGACCGCCGACTTTCATTGTACTTAGCCCTTCGTCCCAGCCTTTGATCACTTGTCCGCGTCCGATATTAAAATCGAAAGGACGATTGCGATCGCGTGAACTATCAAACTTTGTACCATCTTCTAGAGTGCCGGTGTAGTGAACTACAACCTTTTGTCCGGTTTGAGGAGTTGCACCAGTCCCCTCTTTTACTTCAATGTACTTCAATCCAGAAGGGGTAGTGACAGCATTGGCATCAGACATAGTATTGCTCGCAATCAAGGTATTGTTTTCGGGGACAGCTATGGCTGCTGGTGTTGGTTGGCTGAGATTAGCAGCAATGGCAGAGTCTTGTTTACTGCCACCAATTTGCGCTAATACTAAAACCACAACACACGCCAGCATTAATCCAACGCTGAGTATAATTGCTTTCAAAATTAACCCTCCCTACTTAGGTAGTTTGGAAAAAATGACCAATAGGACACAAATTAGTTTAAAGCACAAAGTGATGTTCTAACGCCAAAGCTTATTTTCTAAATCCCGCACTTGACGTTCTAAACGGTCAATTCTACCCCGGAGTTCGTCTACCTCTGACTGACGAGCTACTCCTAAATCTTGCATCATATTACGCATTTGCCGTTGCATCTGAGTTTCCCAAGTGCCTTGCTCCGATCGCAACTGCTGTACAATGTCATCCATTACAGCTTTTGCTTGTTCAGGATTGAGCTTGCCATCTTTGACTAATTCATCGCTGACTTGTCGCAGTTTGTCAGCTACTAAAGATGTTGTGCCAATACCAAGCATTACTAACTGCTGCATCCAATTGTTGTTATCCATACTCCCTTCCTCTTAATTATTTAAAACTAGCTAATTGCGGGAAAATCCCACAACCAAACATGATAATCACTCTTCTCTAGTCCCTAGCCCCTAATTTTAAGACAGCCAGCCCTTGCTCTAACTTCTACGCAAATCAGCTATGCTAAAAGCGTAGTTACTCTAGCCTACAACTCTATTTTGGCAAATTGGCAAATACAAGGAATGCAGGGCGTAGTTATAGAATTCCTTAAGTTTAAAATTACTTCCCTGATACAGGAAATTTTTATCCAGAAGGATGCGGAAATCTGGACAACAGCCCTGGCTCAATATCCAGGGTTCCTGGGTAAAGAAGTTTGGCTGAATCCCCAAGACCCTACAGAAATTATATTTGTGGTTCGTTGGGCAACAAAAGAGCAATGGCAAGCTATACCCCTAGAAGAATTGGCGGCTATTGAACAAAAGTTTGCCGCAGCCTTGGGAGATACTTATGAACTGGTGGAGTCAGCAGAGTATCAACAATGGGTGGGGGAAAAGGTTAAGGGGTAAGGGTTAAAGGTTCTTATTTTGCCTTTTATCCTTGTGTTCTTCACCCACAAGTATTTAATGATATCCAAGTAAGTCATTAGCCATCAGAAACCCTGACAAATGACAGTCCTTAGCAGTTATCTTTAATTTCGCCATGCTACTTAAGTCTGCAATGCTTTAAAGCACCTATTCAAAACTGAATTGATAGTTTGTTTAATTTGGTGTTTGCGATTCCAGCGTTGGAAAGCTTTTTCGTAGTCTTCACCTTGAGTTTGGAATGTATTCCAAATATCAAGCCCCACCAAGAAACTACAGAATAGCAAAATATACAGCGCCCAAGAGACACCACCACCGCTAATTAAATCAACTAGGATAAAAAAAGTATTAACGATCGCATAATTGCCTAAACGTTTTTTAAATCTACCTCGGCGGTAAAGGTTAAAAACTTGCCGACGTTGCACTTCGCTCTGTTGCGTTTGCCAGTCTCGTTCTGCTAGTTGTAATGTATCGGGAGAAATTTCTAACTCAGCGGCGATTTCTATTAACTCCTGATAGGAAAATTCTCTATCTATATTTTCAGCATGACTTGCGATCGCCAACTGGAGAATCTGCTGTACCTCTTCTTGGCTATAAGAACGGATGCTTTTTGGTTCAAATGCCGTCATAATTCTTTCTCTGAGTATTAATTTTAATAACGATTTACCGCGTGACAGAAGCCGCTCAACTACGTCAGCACCATTCGCACTAATTTCATTATGTCTAAACTAACAAATCTAGATAGTCTCGTAGGTAAGAATTTCTAAAAAATCGCTCGGTGCGGTTTTATCTTGGGAACGAAAGCAGAGAGTTTTCTGACGCACCACAACATATCAGACAGTACGTTAGGCTAACACTATAACTTTAGTTAGTAGATTTCTTCGTCAGGATTACATAGACTGCAATGTTGATATTGGGGGTGCATAAACACAAGATTAACTGCTGTTACTTAATCGAGCTATGCATCATCGCTACAAAGTTTACATCAGAAGATTTTTGCTGGCAGGTTTTTCTAGCTTGCTTTTAGCACCCGCACTGTTCTATGGATGGTTGTGTATTTTACGTCCCTCCCGAAGCGATCGCCAGCAAGTATTGTTTCAGGGGATTGTGTATCAACGTCGCGCTGTGTCCCAGACGCGTCCAGTGATGCTTCATATCGTCACTATTGACTTGACTGCGCCGGGAGTCAAACCTTTGGTAACTCCAGGCTTACCTGAGAAAGGTAAAAAAACTAACGCCAGAACTACCTCAGAATTTCTGAATGAATTTAAGTTGCAATTGGCGGTAAATGGAAGCTATTTCCATAATTTTTATGAAAAATCTCCTTGGGACTACTATCCCCATAGTGGTGATCCTTCCTATCCTTTAGGAGAAGTCATTTCTAATGGACATCGTTATTCCAACCCAGAAGAAAATAAGGCTGTGCTGTGCTTTGCCCAAAATAATCTGGCGCAAATCTTTGTTAGTGGCAAATGCCCAAAAGATACATTTCAAGCCATTGCAGGGCAAGAAATGTTAGTTACTGAGGGTAAGCCTGTGATTTCTCATCTCCAAGAAAATAAACCTTACCCACGTTTAGCAGCAGCAATCAACCAGAAGGGTAACAAACTCTGGCTAATTGCTGTAGATGGTAAACAACCTTTATATAGTGAAGGATTGACTCTAACTGAATTAACCAAGACTGCTATAGATTTAGGTGCTGATAGTGCAATCAATATGGATGGTGGCGGTTCCGTCACCTTAGTTATGGGAAAGGCTGATGGTGCAAAGGTATTAAATGCGCCTGTTCATACCAAACTACCTATGCGGGAACGTCCAGTTGGCAATCATTTAGGTTTTTACGCTTTGCCGACATCTGTAAACACAGCTAAATCGAAATAACCGCACCTATAAAGACGGACACCCCTACCAACAGAAAGATTAATGTTCGTTTACATTTCGTTACACTGAAAACATCAAGAGGAATGAAAGCAAACCTCTAGAAACAAAAATCAAAGGTGAACGACATGAATGGCACAATACGCGTTGGTAATCTCTTCGGGATTCCCTTCTATATCCATCCGTCGTGGTTTTTAGTTCTGGGTTTAGTAACTTGGACTTATAGCAGCGGACTGATGGGGCAATTCCCGCAATTATCCGGGGGACTAGCTTTAATACTAGGATTGATGACAGCGCTGTTGTTATTTGCCTCTGTCGTCGCCCATGAATTAGGACATAGCTTTGTAGCTATTCGCCAGGGCATTGATGTTAAATCAATCACGCTGTTTATATTTGGTGGTTTAGCCAGCTTAGAGAAAGAATCGAAAACCCCAGGTGAAGCTTTTTGGGTAGCGATCGCAGGGCCGTTAGTTAGTCTATTAATCTGCGGTTTAACCACAGGTATTGGTTACGCCACAGCAGCCACTGGGCCACTAGCAGCAATACTGGGTGTGTTGGCTGCTGTTAACCTGGCATTAGCTCTATTTAACCTCATTCCTGGCTTACCCTTAGATGGTGGAAATATACTGAAAGCCCTAGTTTGGAAAATTACAGGCAATGCTTATAAGGGTGTAACCTTTGCCAGTCGAGTTGGACAGATATTTGGTTGGGTTGCGATCGCTTCTGGTTTACTTCCCATACTATTCTTCGGCAGCTTTGCGAACATCTGGAACTTATTAATCGGTTTCTTCTTGCTACAAAACGCAGGTAATGCCGCACAATTTGCCAGAGTCCAAGAAAAACTCACAGGCTTAACTGCTGCAGATGTTGTCACCCCGAATAGCCCGATTGTTTCTGCTAACTTAACTCTCAGAGAATTCGCTGACGAACGCATCTTAAGTGGCGAACAATGGCATCGCTTCTTAGTGACCGACGATGAAGGACAATTAGTAGGTGCGATCGCAGCTCATGATTTGCGAACCATCCCCACAACCGAGTGGTCAGCAACTCAAGTTAAACAAGTCATGCGACCAATTGCAGAATCTACCACCGTCCAATCAGACAAGCCATTAGTAGAAGTAGTTCAGCTACTCGAACAACAACAAATCTCTGCACTACCTGTAATTCGAGAAAATGGCGTACTCGTGGGAATTTTAGAGAAAGCTGCGATTATCCAACTCCTGCAACGCAGATCTCAATTTAACCCTGCATAGTTTTCCCATCACATAGACTCCTTCTCGCACCTCCCTCAGAATTTCTGAGGGAATTTTTTATGGGAAATTTTTACCAAGTTTGCTTTTATTGCCATATTTCAAATAACAAACCAGTTCTCTATTTTCAAGTTTTGAAAATCTGCATAGTCTGAAATATTATTTGTTACCAGAGTGAGATTATTCACTTGAGCGATTGCAGCAATTTGTCCATCTGCATAAGCTGGAGGTTTACCAATTAATGTCAACCTTGCTCGTTCTATGGCAAACCATTCAGCTGCGGCAACATTGTAGGGAAGAATAGGAATATTTGGTTCGACTATATCTTGCAAATACTGCTCAATTCTCTCTCGCTTTCTAGAAGCTGGCAGACGATAGCAACCGAATAATAATTCATGCCATGTAACTGAGGCAATAGTAACTTCTCCCTGATACCTTTGCAACATAGAGATAATCGTCGGATTCGGTTGCAACTTCAATGGTTCAGAGATGATGTTAGTATCCAATAAGAAAAGACTCAAAGATTCACCTCACGCCCAGGTGATTTATCGCGTACATCCTGCCATACTTTATCGGGATTAATATCGATGCCTTCTTCTATGATTTCTTGGCGAAATTTTGTAAGAGATTCCCAAAAACGAGGGCTTTTATTCAACAATTTCTCGTATTCTGCAGATGAAAGAATAACTGCTACTTGCTGACCTTGCCGTGTAATTTTTATCGGTTCCCCTTGTTCAACTTCTTCAATAATTCTGTTAAAGTTAACCGGAATTTCTTCAATTGAATATTGCTGAGACATAAATATTTAACTCTATTTATTCTTAAAATTTATAGTTGGCGAAATTGGCTTTTCCAGTCGCGCAACATTTGACTGGTTCCTTGATCAATGGCTTTTTGCACCATTTGAGGAATTAGTTCGGTTAAGGGTAGATCCGGAAAGATGGGACTGATGGAAGCTTCCATATAGCCTTCATTAGAAAGAAGATATATTTTTAACTGTTTGTTGCGGTAAATCCAAACTTCGGGAATACCCATCGCTTCGTAAGCATCAAGCGTAGTTGTAGAGGTAACATCAGACTCGATGGCTAAATCTGGCGGTGGATACTCTGTTAAATCCAAATTGGTACAGCCTTGCACTTGGTCAGCATTTTGGATGTAGAAGCAAGTATCTGGTTCAATACCAGCAATTTCTGGACGTTTTAGGGTAGTTGATCCGAAATCTTCCCAATCTCGTTCTTGAATATCCAAAATAGCTTTGACGATATCGGCAATAATGCGGTGGGGACGTTCATGCAAGGCTAGTGGGGACATGATTTCTAAAATTCCTCGGTAGTAAGTGACGCGACTACTGCGCTTTTCTCCTAAATCGGTGAGAATTTGCTCAAAGTCTTGCCAGGAGAGGTTAGAAATCATAATCTGGCTACCGGGAGTAAGTTTGATAGCTTGAATAGGGACGCTGACGCTCATATTTTTGCTTCACTAACTCCTGCGCTATTTCTTCCATACTGACACGCCACTTGCCAGTATGGAGTCGTTGCATTATTTCCTTGTCCTGTATCTTCGGCAGTTAAATACTACCAATTCTGCATTCGGGTTCAGGTTTAAATTTTGGTTTATGGTCAGCTGTCAATTATCATTGAAGAGTTAAGGCGATCGCACTACACGCTTGTACCCTCTGATATCGCTAGTGTTCGGTAGTTGCTTTACAAAATGTGATAACAAGAGATGATAAAGATGGGTTATACCCCTCACTCCCAAAATGTTATACTCTGTTAACAATATACGCTGGTGCTCTCAAAAGCTATCTAAGTAGCGCTTCTTGCGATTGAGCCAACCCAGCCTCAAAAAATTTGCCAAAAATTTATACAAAAAACTTTCATTGGGGGGTCTTGCCCATCATCACAAAGATGCTATAATCATGCTATATAGATGCACCCTGATGACCTGGAGAGCTGCCCAAGTAGCTCTCTTTTTTTTTACTTGGGGCATGGGGCATGGGGCATTGGGCATTGGTAGCTTTTCCTCTGCCCGCGAACTTTTAGGTGTGAGATGAGCTTTATTAGTAGTCTCTTAGCTGCAAAAACCACTCAAGAATCATCTTTGAGAATTTCTGCTAGGCAAAACATTAGACGCAATCGCATCTGTACTGGCTGATATGTAGCTGATTATGAGGAGTCTTCATGAGAATTTTGAATCAAGCCATTAAATAACAAGTGGTATTACTCATGTTAAAAATCTACTCCTCTGCTAAGTAAAAGCACCCTGATAATTGGAAAATTTGCCAAAGTAGTTGCCTTTTGTATTTTTTGTGTTAACCTGAAAGCCAACTTCACCATATTTTCATAAAAACCTGATTAAGGGGTATTGCCCCTCAGCGAAAATATGTTATGATGTGGTATATAGATGCACCCTGATGATCTGGAGAGCTGCCCAAGTGGCTCTCCTTTTTCAATTTTTGATGTTATTAAGAATTGGAGAGACGCGATTAATCGCGTCTGTACTTAAAAGTTATTTGGTAATGGGTAATGGGTAATTGGTGTTTGTTATTTCCCCCCATCTCCTAATCCCCAGTCCCTAATCCCCAATCCCCAGTCCCCAACCCCCAATCCTATGGAATTTTGAAGTTTGAATTTGGAATTACATAAGACTTGGTATAATCGCCAGTCGAGCCACTAGATAGTTGTGGGAGAATAATCATGGCAGACTGGCACGAGATTACGGGTGGTATCACAGCACCAAGGGGATATCGAGCAGCAGGAATTACCGCAGGTTTAAAGCCTTCGGGATTACCTGATTTAGCTTTGATATTGTCAGATGTGGAAGCGATCGCAGCAGGTGTGTTTACCACTAGTCAAGTTAGAGCCGCTTGCGTAGATTATTGTCGCCAACGCTTACAAGCCAAGCAGAATACACGGGCAATTCTCTGTAATGCTGGACAAGCAAACGCAGCTACAGGTACTCAAGGCTGGTTTGATGCTTTAGAATCAGCGATGACAGTAGCCCAAGCTTTGAATATCCCTAGTGAATCGGTATTATTAGCTTCCACTGGGGTGATTGGACAGCGGATCAAGATGGATAAACTCAAAGCTGGGATTCCGCAACTGATAGCAGCACTTTCCGAAACAGGTTCAGATGCGGCGGCGGGAGCAATTATTACTACAGACTTAGTAACTAAATCCATTGCGCTAGAGACAACTATAGGCGATCGCCCGGTGCGAATTGGTGGAATTGCTAAAGGTTCGGGGATGATTCACCCCAACATGGCAACTATGCTGGCATTTGTCACCTGTGATGCGGTTGTATCGCCAGCGCTTTGGCAACAAATGTTAAGTCGCGCCGCCGACAGAAGCTTTAATTCCATTACCGTTGATGGTGATACCAGCACCAATGACAGCTTAATCGCCTTAGCTAATGGACAATCCCGCACCCCAGCCATTATCGAAATTGGGCCAGAGGCGGAAAAACTAGAAGCAATGTTAACAGCAGTTTGTCAGCATTTAGCAAAAGCGATCGCCCGTGATGGTGAAGGTGCAACTTGTCTAATGGAAGTGCAAGTTACTGGGGCCCATGATGAAACTTCAGCGCGTCAAATCGCTAAAACCATTGCAGGTTCATCCTTAGTAAAATCTGCAATTTTTGGACGCGATCCCAACTGGGGACGTATCGCCGCAGCTGCTGGACGTGCAGGTGTACCCTTTGAGCAAGAAAATTTGCAAATTAAACTAGGGGATTTCTTACTCTTAGAAAATGGTCAACCGCTATCATTTGATCGTGCAGCAGCGAGTGCTTATTTAAAACAAGCTGCAGCAGGTGCTTATCTCAAAGAAGATACAGTATTAATCTCTGTGAGCGTTGGTAATGGTTATGGTACTGGTAAAGCTTGGGGTTGTGACTTGAGTTACGACTATGTGAAAATTAACGCCGAATACACTACTTGATAAATTGGTAATTGGTAATTGGTAATTGGTAATTGGTAATTAAACTTCGTTCTTGTGGGGAAGCGAATTTTTCCCAGAAATCAAAGGTTGTGCAGTGTTGTAACAAAATTACCTCAGCTAATCAGCGTTGAAATTTCATCACCAGGATAGGCAAGATGCCTACTCCAAAAGAGATTGATAAAATTTTAATATGCACAATATATGTGTTATTGCTGAGAAACCTAAATCAAAAGTAATTAATCCCAAAAATTCACCATTACCCATTACCCATTACCCATTACCCATTATGTCTATTGCTTATTTCCACTTTTATGCAGAATTAAACGATTTTTTACCACGCAATAAAAGGCGAGTCAAAATCATACATAAATTTGGGGAAAGAGCCTCAATTAAAGATATGATTGAGTCTTTGGGTGTTCCCCATCCAGAAGTTGATGCTATTGAAGTAAATAATAATTATGTAGATTTTTCTTATATTGTTCAGGATGGAGATATTATTAATGTCTATCCCATCTCTGTGAATAATACACAAAGCATTTCTGTACGTCCGCAACCGCTAAGTATTATTCGTTTTGTTTTAGATATTCATTTAGGTAAATTAGCCACATCTTTAAGGCTGTTAGGCTTTGATAGTTTATATCGTAATGACTATGGTGATGAGGAATTAGCTGAGGTTTCTCACAACCAAGAACGGATTCTATTGACCCGTGATAAGGGTTTATTAATGCGTAGTCTTGTAACGCATGGTTATTACGTTAGAAGCACAAATCCTCAGCAGCAAATAATAGAAGTATTACAACGCTTTGATTTGTTTAAGTCAGTATCACCCTTTCAAAGATGTTTGCGTTGCAATGGCTTACTAGAATCGATAGCGAAGGAAACTATCATGCATCTACTTCCTGAAAGTGTGCAATTACAAAATCAGGACTTTCATCGCTGTCAAAGCTGCGCTCAAATTTATTGGAAAGGAACCCATTATGAACGATTGCAACAGTTTATTGATGGAGTATTAAATTCCGAAAAAACTGAGCAATCTAATCATGAGCATCATTGAGACTCGTTGCTGCTCCTCCGGGAATATTGGCAACAATTATTTGGCGTTCTCCCACATTCTCTATATCATCTTCTGAGTGAATTAAATCATCAGCCAGAGGTTGTTGTTTAGTTTCTCCCCTCAGTTCTTGTGATTTCTGTTGATTTTTTTCCTGCTCAAGATTGGACGAGACAGCAGGTTCTTTAGCGTGAGAAAAATCGATGCGTGGCTGAGACTGCTCGGAAGTCATGAGTACGCTAAATCATATAATTTTCTCTAGTGTTGAATTTATCTTAGTCGCCAACATCTTTCTTAAGAAGGAAACTCAACATTTTGAGGTGCAGCAGTGAGAATTCAAGATTATGACATCAAAGTAAAAGATGATAGCGATAAATGGATTTGCACAAGCTAAATCCCCAATCCAAAATCCAAAATCCAAAATCTAAAATTGTATGACATCAATATTAGCTCTCGACTTTGGCGGAACTAAGTTAGCCGCAGCAACTGTAAATATTGGTTCTCGAGAATGGCTGCGTTATGAACGTCGCCTATCACCAGCGATCGCGAATGCTAGCACTGATTTAGAGATTATGCGATCGCTCATTCACTCTTTGCTGCAAGATACTCAACCTGTCGCTATTGGTGTGAGTTTTGGGGGCCCAGTAGACGCTACCACAGGTACAGTGCGACTGTCTCATCATGTTCCTGGTTGGGAAAATATTCCCCTCCAAGAGTTGTTAGAACAAGAGTTTGGCGTTCCTGCAGCAGTGGATAATGATGCTAATGTCGCTGCTTTAGGCGAATATCGTTTTGGTGCAGGTCAAGGTTACGATAGCCTGTTTTACATCACTGTCAGCACTGGTGTGGGTGGTGGTTGGATACTCAATGGCCAGCCTTGGCGCGGTACAGGGGGGATGGCTGGTGAAATTGGACATATTGTAGTAGACCCAGCTGGCCCGGTATGTTTGTGTGGTAAACGTGGATGTGTGGAACGTTTGGCTTCCGGCCCCTACATGGCGCAAAATGCGCGGGAAGCTTTAACAGCACAACCGAAACTCTGGGAAGGGAAGATATTGCGGAGTTTGGTGGAGGATAATTTAGAGCTATTAACAGGACAATTAATCAGTCAAGCAGCAGCAGATGGGGATGATTTAGCTGTAGAGGTTTTACGCAAATCTGCTTGGGCTTTAGGTACGGGTATTGGTAATATAGCAAACTTAGTAAACCCGCAATTATTTATCCTAGGTGGGAGTGTAACTAAAGCTGGTACTCAATGGTGGGAAATTTTACGTCAGGTAGCAAGAGAAACAGCACTACCAGAAATTGATTTTGAAATTGTTTCTGCTGCTTTAGCTGATGATGCACCTTTATGGGGTGCTGTTGCTTTAGCAGAATTAAGATTAGCTAACTAAAAAAGATTGGTCGCAACAATCACAGATGTATTCTTGTCTGTATAAATATAGAAATCCAGTTGATTTTTTGCATAAATTACGCACCCTAAAAGTTTAAGTGTCGAATAGGCAAATGTGCAACTGAGTCTATTGCAAAAATGGCATAGTAATCCTTTAACAGCAAAACTATAAGAATTATTAGTAAAAGAGAGGTCAGTCCCAGAGTACAAGAGAATTTAAGATATATTTTAGTTGTTAATAAAATGACAGCGATAGCTATATGATCTGCTGCCTAAACCCCGATTGCCCAAATCCTCAAAATCCTGATGGTTCCCACTTTTGTTTAAGCTGTGGAACAGGATTAGTGTATCTACTAAGAAATCGTTATCGTATTATCCAACCAATTGGCAGAGGAGGGTTTGCACGTACTTATCTAGCAGAAGATATAGACAAGCTCAACGAGAAATGTGTTGTTAAACAGTTAGTTCGCGGTCAATTTTACAATGGTGGCGGTAGCGATGCCCAAAAAAAAGCAACTGAGTTGTTTGAGAGAGAAGCTAAACGCTTACAAGAGTTAGGAAAACATGACCAAATCCCCACACTTTTAGCCTACTTTAAAGAAAATGACTACCTGTATGTAGTGCAAGAGTTGATTGAGGGGCAAAATCTGTTGCAGGAGTTAAAGCAGCAGGGAGTATTTGATGAAACAAAAATTCGTCAACTATTAAATGACTTGTTACCTGTTCTGAATACCATCCACGAACAACAAGTTATCCACCGCGATATTAAAGCCGAAAATATTATTCGCCGTCAACATGATGGTAAGTTAGTGTTGATTGATTTTGGCGTATCCAAGCAAAAAACGGAAGCAGCAAACACAGCACCAGGAACAATTATCGGTTCTTTGGGTTATGCACCAATAGAACAACTGCAGTTAGGTACTGCTTACCCATCTAGCGATTTATATAGTTTGGGAATTACCTGTTTTCATCTGCTGACTAACATTACTCCATCCCAATTGTGGATGAAGCAAGGTTTTAGCTGGACTAATAATTGGCGTAGTCAATTGTCGCAACCAATCAGTCAGGAATTAGCGCTGATTCTCGATAGGTTAATGCCAGAAAACCACGAGCAACGTTATCAATCGGCTCAGGCAGTATTATTAGATTTAAATGTTCAGCCAGGTTTAAATCCCAAGGTACCACATACCATCTTTTCACCAGAACAATTATTTCAATCACGGGGACGGATTCCCCAACAAACTAACCAAAGTGTTTCACACATATCGCTATCAGAACTATTACCTGGGGCTGTGATTGTAGGTACAGGTAGTTCTTTTTTGGCTATTGTTTTACTGAGTTTTTTAGGAACTACGTTGATCAGTTCGGGGTTATGGTTGATAATTTTAGGATTTTTAATTTTTATTCAATCTCGCCCTTTATTTGAAAAGAGTTATTTATTTTTAATTGCTCTGTTAACGAATTTATTTATTGTGTTTATCTTCCAGCGCTGGCAAATTATTAATCCTTTACGGTCAGGTATCAATGGTTTGATAGTAGCGGTTTTATTAATTATTTTAGCTGGATTGTTGGCATTTATTTTGTTGGGTACATCACAGTTAATGAATAAACTAATGTCTAAATATTTCTGATTATTTCTTAAGATTGGCTTATTGTAAAAGCAATTTTCAGATAAATTTAACTTAATTAATTGAGGAATTATTGATGACAACTAAACAAGAGAATATTCGGTTGCTAGCCTCTCTGGGAATTGCTGGAGTGCTGGTAGCGGTAATTTTAGGCTTAGTCAGTAAGTTTTCGCCGGAGATTCAATCTACACCAAATTCTATGGTTACGCCCAGGGGAAGCTCACGCGCACCTACTCCGGAGTGGATGAGTTTGGGTGAAAAACTTTTGGTAACCGCCGATAAAACAGATAATAAAGAAGCTGGGGTGAATGCAGTCAAATCTGGTGATTTTGGCACTGCTGTCATCAAATTCCAAGCATCGCTGCAAACTATGCGGAACGATCCAGAGACATTAATTTATTTGAATAATGCCAAAATTGCTAACTCTAAAGCATTAAAAGTAGGCGTAATTGCACCAATTGGTAATAGCTTAAATGAGGCGAAAGAAACTTTACGCGGTGTAGCACAAGCGCAAGATGAAATTAATAACGGAGGAGGAATTAATGGGGTACCATTGCAACTGGAAATTTCTAATTTAAATAGCTTTGACCAGCTTGATAAAATAGATAATGAATTAGTCAAAGATGCTAATTTAGTAGCAGTAGTAGGTTTTGGTCGGAACGAAGAACTCTATAAAAAGAATGGTTTGGTGAGAGTTTCTCCGGGAAGTTCCAGAAATCAAATGGGTCAAAATCAGGCACAGGCTTATGGCGATAGTAAATATGTATTTAATATCAGCCCGAATCGGGAAATTTTCAATCAAGCCTTAGCTGAATATATTGTTAAAAAAGAACGCCGGACTAATATAGCTATTTGTCGCGATACATCATTTAGAACTAGCCAAGACACATCTAATCAGGACAGGTCAAATCAAGAAAGATTAAATCAAGATATTGTTAAAGAATACACTGAGTTCATCACCAAAGCAGGTGGAAAAGTTACTGCTACAGATTGCGATTTAGGGGCTGCAAATTTTAGAGCTAATGATGTCATTCCCAAAGCTATTAGCGATGGTGCAGAAGCTTTACTATTAATTCCCCGTACAAGTAGCCTCAACGTAGCAGTAGATGTGGCAAGAGCAAATCGAAATAGGCTGACACTTTTTGGTTCTCAACAGCTTTACAGTGAAAGAATTTTAAAGTTTGGACAAGGCGATATTAAAGGCATGGTAGTGCCTGTACCTTGGCATCGTGATGCTAACCGGAGTATGGATAAAGGTAATTCCTTTGCTGATAGAGCCTTAAAACTTTGGGGTGGAGATGTCAGTCCGCGAACTGCTACAGCCTATGATGCAATGCAAGTAATTATTGCTGGTTTAAAAGAAAATAGTACTCGTCAAGGCTTACAAAAGGTACTATCAAATCCTAATTTTTCTGCAATGGGAGCCACAGGTAAAATTCAGTTTTCTGCATCAGGTCAGCGCCAAGGTGGTGTATTTTTAGCCAGGATTGAGCCTTGTGAGCCAGGTAAGCCTTGCGCTTCTAGCACTGGTTATAATTTCGTGCTAGTGCAATAAAGGACTTCCAAATCAAACAATTGCTTTGGTGAACAGCGGCGGCTGAGGAAGCAGAAATCGGATTACTATATTCGATGCCAGAATTGAGTAATTGATTCCTTGAAAGTTTCTCAGACAGAGGAGGTTTTTAGTTTGTCTTTAATGCTGTTTTCCGGTTTAAGCGCTAATAATCGCGCTTAATAGTCTTACTTAGCAGCAAAGATGGCGGTGTCCTATTACTTTCACGTACACTACAATACTATCAATATATAAAGTCATTTTTTATACTCAGCAATATTAGGAAATAACAGTGTTAAACTGAGATTAGCTTTGAATTGATCATCGTTAAGATATAGATAAATATATATCTTTTAGTAGGTGAACAATATTTATTTTAAATCTTTATCAAGCTACTTGCTGTATTTTAAATAATTAAAAAATTTTTTTAATACAATTCTGGTAAATTAAACACTAATATAGTCAATACTAAAAAGTATAAATTGGTGCATCTCACTGTCTAAAAGAGGTAGAAAGTTCAGAAAGTAAAAATCCAATAGATTAAAAGTCATAGAGCTATTTGGCATCTAATTACAAAACTCAAATCAGCTCTTATTTGCAGTCTCTATACTTCTGGATAAAAGCCTCCCATATCATCAGGGAAAAGTTGCGCTTTTTTGACCTATCTTTGACGAAGCAGCAATCGCAACAAGTGCATTACCCTACCAACTATGTTGATGAAATTAATCTGGTAACAGATGTTTTTTGTTGTATAAAGTTCGCCGCCCAATCTGATTGTATTTATGTCTAATTATTCTCCAAAGAAGCAAGTAGGTAATCAAAAAATTCATCATTTAGAGGGTAATCAAAAAGATGTAGCGAACTCGAATTTAGATAGTGCAAAACGGCCAACAATAATTCAAATCCCTAGTTCTCAGCGTTTGGCACAGAAAGATTGGAGTTTGAAAGCCAAGGCAACATTTTGGTCTTGTGCTATTAGTATGCTGCCCGTGCTAGCAGTTGGGTCTGCAACTTATTACATTGGCAGCCAGCAAATTAGCGAGCAGATTTCCTATACAAAACCATTAAGTATTAAACAGTTAACAGCAACTAAACTGGCGCTACAAAACCAGTTATCGCTATTGTTAATGGGAACAGGGGTAACAACTTTGTTGGTGGGTGCGATCGCAGTTCTGTTGACTAATCGCGCTTTGCGTCCCCTACTGAATGCGGCGGCCCTTTCTAATAATATTGTGCGACGGCTACTACCAGACCAAGCGGGAATTCGGGGTGCGATCGCCTCTAAAGATGAACTGGTGGTGTTAGAGAAAAATATCAGCTTAATCAAAAAACAGCTGCCAGATTTGCTGTGGAAACAAGAACAAGAAGCTGAACGCGTCCAAGTGTTAATGAACATCACCCGGCGCATTCAAGAATGTCTCAATGAAGAAGATGTTCTCAAAACCACCGTCGAAGAAGTTCGCACAGCCTTAAATAGCGATCGCGTCACCATCTTTCGCTTTCATCCCCATAGAGAAGGCACCTTTGTTGCAGAATCAGTGGGATTCGGTTTACCAAAAACCTTGCGGACTACAGTCTCAGTTACCTCCATTGGTGGCGAAGACATAGAAGAATACCAAAATGGCCACATCGTTGCTATTGATGACATTTATCAAGTCGATTTCAGTGCTGCTCAACTTGACTTTTTAGAGCGATTTGCTGTCAAAGCTAATTTGGTGGCACCAATTTTGCAGAAAAATCAACTATTTGGCTTATTAATTGCCCATGAATGTACTAAACCCCGCTTTTGGCAGCAGTCAGAAATTGATTTGTTTGCTCAAATCGCCACACAATTAGGATTTGTCCTCAACTACACTAACCTCCTAGAACAGGTAGAGAGCAAAGCTGATCAAACTCAGGTATTTGTAGATATTACCCGCCGCATTCGTGAGTCACTCAATGAAGAGGATGTTCTCAAAACCACTGTGGAAGAAGTCCGCAAAGCCCTGAGCGCGGATCGAGTCATTGTATATGGTTTTGATTCCGATTGGTATGGCACTGTGATTGCAGAATCAGTGCTGCCGAGTTTTGCTAAAACCTTGCGAGCCAAAATCAAAGACCCTTGCTTTGCCCAAGGCTATATAGAAAAGTATCAAGCTGGCCGAGTGCAAGCGATCGGCAATATTTATGAAGCTGGTTTAACTGAGTGTCACCTGAGACAACTCGAACCCTTTGGTGTCAAAGCTAATTTAGTTGCACCAATTCTTAAAGATGACCAGCTATTTGGTTTATTAATTGCTCATCAATGTTCTGCTCCCCGTGATTGGCGCAAATTTGAGATTGATTTGTTCACTCAAATTGCCATGCAAGTTGGATTTGCTCTTGACCATGCGCGGCTACTCCAGCGAATTGATGCTGAAGCTGTACGAACTCATTTGCTAGTAGATATTACTCGCCGCATTCAAGAATCCCTCAACGAAGAGGATGTCCTCAAAACCACAGTGGAAGAAGTCCGCAAAGCAATTAGTGCCGATCGCGTCATAGTTTATGGTTTTGATCCCGATTGGTATGGTACTGTAATTGCCGAATCAGTACTTCCCGGTTTTCCTAAAGCTTTGTGGGCGATTATCAGAGACCCTTGTTTTGCAGAAGGCTATATAGAAAAGTACCAAGCAGGTCGAGTCCAATCTGTCAACAATGTTTATGAAGCTGGTTTAACTGAGTGTCACCTGAGCCAACTCGAACCTTTTGCCGTCAAAGCTAATTTAGTCGCACCGATTCTCAAAGATGGTCAGCTATATGGCTTATTAATTGCTCATGAATGTTCCGGCCCCCGTGATTGGCAACAATCTGAGATTGATTTGTTCGCTCAAGTCGCCATGCAAGTTGGATTTGCACTGGAACACGCCAGGCTGTTGAACCAAGTAGATCAAGCATACCAAGCTGCCACCGCGACATCTTTTGAGCAGTCTCAAAAACACGAAGAACTCAAGCTACAGGTTTCCGAACTGCTGAGAAATGGGAATGCAGTTGTGCAAAACCTTTCTACAAATGTGGCGCTGACGCAGTTGCAATCTATTGAATTTATCTACAATCAAACTCAATTGTTGGGTGATTTTACTCAGAGAATGGTCTATTCTACCCAACAACTAGAACTTCAAGAACAGCAGCTCAATCAGACAGTACAGGACGAAAATCAGTCCATGAGCCAAATTTTAGAGAGCATCTATGCTATTCAACAAACTATTTTCCAAGCTGCCCAAAGAGTTAACCGTCTTGAAGAACCTTGGCAACAGCTATCTGAGAAAATAAATCTGATCAGTAATATTATCTCTCAGATTAAGCTGCAAGCTATGCATACAGCACTGGAAGCATCGCGGAGTGGAGATGCAGGTCAAAAATTTGCGGCGATCGCTCAAAAAGCACTTTCCTTAGTACAACAGTTAGAATTAGAGATTACAGACATTCAACCATTGGTTGCGGATATTCACATAGAAAGCGATCACGCGATCGCAGCTATGCAATCCAGCACAGAACAAGCACAAAGCAGCAGTGAATTGATAGCACAAACTCAACAGAAATTCCAGCAGGCGATCGCGCTGGGTATCGAAATGCAAACATTGGTGGCAGAAATTTCCCAAGCTGCTGCTGTCCAAATTGAAACTTCTAGCTCTGTAAATCAATCTATTTTAGAAGTAGCTAGTATTGCCAATCAAACTTCTGAGCAAGCCATAGCCTTGGCAGATTCTTTAGCCCAGCTAACGTTATTTGCACAAGAAATGTAGGAGGTATCGGATTTAGGGACTTCCAAAAAAATAATCAATCGCTTTGGCAAGCAGAGGAAGCAGAGGAGGAAGAATACAATCATGGTCTTCTCTTTGAAAAATGGATAATTTATTTTCTGCAAGTTTTATTAAGTGCATCTACTGAAATAAATAGTATAAATTGTTTAAATCATCATAGTTAAAAACACCAGCATCAGCTATGGGTCTTGACTTTGGTATACAAAATAACGTTGTTCAAAATTTTGTGCAAGAAGCATCAGGGCTTCTACAGCTAATTCACGAAGGATTGCTAGAGCTTTCACATAACTATAGCGATCCCCAGATACGTAGTCTGGTGCGAGCTGCTAAGTTAGTTAAAACTACAGCAGACCAGGGAAATTTCACTGAGATACATACCTTAGCTCATCGTTTGGAAAAGATTTTTCGGTTGATATCGCTGGGAAATGCAGTAATTGACGACCAGTTAACAAATTTGCTGTTGCAAGCTAATGATTGTTTGCGTTTGCTGCTAATAGCACAAGTTCAAGAAAAATTTGATGATTTAGCCAGCGCTTTAGCCAAAGCAGAACCAATCTTTGCTTATCTAGAGGCTAGGTTAAGCCATAAGGTAGAAATAGTGCCTGATGTGCTAGAAACTTCTTATCTAGAGGCAAGTGTATCTCAGTTAATGCCAACAACAGAGATGGCTCAGGCTTTAGAAAACCTAGAAAGAATTCTGGCAGAATCTGACATTGATAAATTACCAGAGCAACTGATCCCACAGGCAAATTTATTTTTGGGCTTTGGCGAATTCTACAATATCTCGGAATTCATTGCGATCGCCCAAATTGCGATCGCGACTCTACAAACAACCCCACAAGCGGCTCCAACAATTGGGAAGGTAGCTTTGGCTGGTTGGCGTGCAGCTTATGAGTCGATTGTAAACAAAAATCATCCCCAAGCGGCTAATGGAACTGCTAATTCGAGTGGGGTTGTCATCCAAAACAGTCAAAACCCAGCATTACCACACAAACTGAAAACCGCTAATTTATTTGTTTGGGTAGCGGATGGGAATGTTTTTACAGTCAACTCCGATAGCGTGGAAGAACTTTTAGTTGCGGAAGCTGACCAAATTATCTATTCTCAACAACAGCGGTTTTTGCATTGGCGCGGACAAGTAATTCCTAACTATCAACTATCAGAACTACTCAGTTACGGTAGTTCCAAACCCTTAGGGAATCGTCAACCAGAACCAATGTTAGTACTAAATTTAGGTCAGCAAATTCTGGCTTTAGAACCAGAAATTCAATACCTCATTGCAGAACCAGAGTTAATCATCAATCCTTTACCAACAGACCAAGAATTTTCCAGTTGCGTTTATGGTTGTACGATTTGGAAAGATCATTTACTGCCAGTAATTGATGTAGCGGCACTGTTGCAGCAGACAATTAATCACAGTCAACAGATTTACTCCACTACTAAATTATTAAATCCAGCAGACACAGCAATTATTCACCAAGAACCAACAATTCTGGTGGTAGATGATTCCCATAGCGTGCGCCATATAGTATCTTTGACCTTGCAAAGAGAGGGTTACCAAGTGTTGCAAGCCGAAGATGGACAAGAAGCGATCGCCCAGTTGCAGCAAAATCCTCATGTGCAAATGGTGATTTGTGATATTGAAATGCCTAATCTCAATGGCTTTGAGTTTCTCAGCTATCGTCTCAAAGACTCGCAATTAGCCAAAATCCCAGTCATTATGCTCAGTTCATGCAGCACTAATCAGCATCGTCAGTTGGCTATGCAATTAGGCGCGACTACCTACTTTACAAAACCTTATGTTGAAGAAGATTTTTTAACAGCACTAAGGATGAGCGTTAATTAAATTACCAATTACCAATTACCAATTACCAATTACCAATTACCAATTACCAATACTTGCTTTAACAGGAATTTCAATTACAAACTTTGTCCCTTGTCCTGGTATGGAGTCACACCAAAGATTACCGCCATGCTTTTGGGTGACAATTTGATAACTCATAAATAAGCCCAAGCCAGTGCCTTTGCCAACAGGTTTGGTAGTGAAGAAAGGGTCAAATATTTTAGATAAAATCTCTTGGTTGATGCCCATACCATTGTCAGCAATTATAATCATCACTCGATTTGTATTCATTTGAAGAGTCTGAATTCTGATGACATTGAGGTTAGCGGAATTATCCATGAATGAATCCCCCTGATGAGATTCTTCTAATGCGTCAACAGCATTACTCAAAAGACTCATAAATACTTGATTAAGAGAGCCAGCATCGCATTCAATTAGTGGTAAGTCGCCATAATCTTTAATTAGCTGAATTTCTGGGCGATTGCTTGTTGCTTGCAATCGATGTTGTAAAAGCACCAAGGTACTATCAATACCTTGATGAATATCTACCGCTTTTAATTCTGCTTCATCCAAGCGTGAGAAATTCCGTAGCGATAACACAATAGTACTGATGCGCTCAGTACCGCTTTTCATGGAATGAAGAATTTTGGCTATATCTTCCTGTAAAAAGTCCAATTCCAATTGAGCTAATTCTGCTTGCAAGGCTTGAGGTAGATGAGGATAGTGCTGCTGGTAAACTTGCAATGCTTTCCACAAGTTTTGGATATATTCAGAAAGATAAATTAAGTTGCCATGAATGAAACTAACAGGATTATTGATTTCATGGGCAACCCCTGCCACCATCTGTCCCAATGCAGACATTTTTTCACTCTGAAGCATTTGTAATTGAGTCTGTTTCAGCGTTTCTAAGGTTTGGTTTAGAGCCGTATTCTTAACATTTAATTCTTCAGTTCTCTGCCGGACTCTAAATTCCAAAGTTTCATTAGTACTAGCTAATTCAGCAAAAGCTAAACGCAACTTTGTTTCTGCTTGTGTGCGTTCTGCAATTGTTGCTGTCAGTACAAGAATGGTAAGTGTAATTACGCCAATAAACAATTGCAGTTGCATCAAAGATTGGTTGAGATCCCGATCTGCAAAACCACCTTTGCCATTCACCGTAGCAAGGACTGCGATCGCAGCCACAATAAAAGTTAGTAGCGTTGCACCTGGTTGCCCCAGCCGAAACGCAGACCAAATCAACATGGGAATTAACATATACTCCAGGTGATATCCTTCTCCAAAAGCCACTTTGCTGATGAGAATTACCAAACCCATCAGAATCACTGGATCTACTAAAATTAACCAAAATCTGCAACGGTGTGAGGCTACTTGGCGTTGTCCCGTCTCTGAGGTGGAAATGGAAGCTAACCATTCCCAGAAGGAATCTCGGTGTTTTTGAATGAATTGACTCCAACTCAGCAGCATTGGGGTGACAATCAAAATTCCTGACACATTAGAAATCCACCAGGTTAACCAAACTGTCCCATACGCTGCCCAAGGAACTTTACCACTCAACGCCAAGCAAGTTACTCCAACCGTGGCATTAATACTTGGCCCTACCATACCCGTTAATATCAAAAATTTGAAAACGTCGCGAATCTGGTCTAAGGGATAGCGAAGATTGGTAGTTTTCCGTAGTAGAAAAGCACCCAACATAGTTCCCAATGTTGTGCCGATCGCAATCAAGAAAACCGGCAGCGTTGAAATCGCCAGAGATGAGAAATTTGTAGGATCTCGAAACGCCCAGAAGTTGGCGAAAAATGAACCCAGCAACACACCGTACCCAATCCAATTACCAAACAACAAAACAGCCCCACTAGCAATTCCATCCGGGGGCCAAACTGGAGTCACATCCTGCGGTGTAGAAGCTACATGACGTGAAATTTCCGCCATGCCATAGTAGGCGATCGCCAAAACAATAATGCATCCGATTTGCTTGAGTGCATGAGGAACTATATGAGATTTTTGTGGAGTCATCCGTTTAGGGACTGCTTGATATAGACGTTTTCCTTAAATCTAGAATTCCCTTTTCCTCTCTGGTGGGAACATCAAGCAGCCAAGAACAATTTTGGATTTTGGATTTTGGATTGATCCACCACTAGTCCATCACAGAAAAAACTCACACCCAAACATGAAAATCTCTCTTCCCCAGTCCCCAGTCCCCAGTCCCCAATCCCTAAGTCAACACTAAATTATCCCGGTGAACTACAGTTTCCGCGCCAGCGTAGCCCAAAATTGTGGGGATTTCTCGTGAATGGCAACCGCGAATTTTTTGCAGATCCTCACTGTTGTAGTTCACCAGTCCTCTGGCGATTTCGTTACCAGTGATATCACATAATTGCACTGCTTCTTGTGTATCAAATTCTCCCTCTACTGCTTTGATACCAGCCGCTAATAAGGATTTTCCAGATTCGGAAATAGCTGCGATCGCACCTGCATCTAAATACAATTTTCCCGCTGGCACAAGCCCGTAAGCTATCCAACGTTTTCTAGCTGAGGTAGGTTCTGGCTGCGGTTCAAAGTGAGTACCTATTGGTTCACCTTGTAATATTTTTTCGATGTTGCGGGGAAATCTTCCTTGGGTGATTACTGTCCGCACACCAGCCGCGATCGCAATTCTCGCCGCCGAAATTTTAGTAATCATCCCGCCAGTACCCCATTGCGAACCTTGAGAACCTGTCTGAATCTGTAATTTGGCTAATTCTTTAATGCTACTTACCAAGGCGATCGGTTGAGCATCAGGTACAGAACGGGGATCTGCTGAGTACAATCTATCAACATCAGTCAGCAAAAATAGCCAATCTGCTTCTACTAAACTGGCAACTAATGCTGAAAGGGTGTCGTTATCGCCAAATTTTAGTTCATCCACCGCTACCGTATCGTTTTCATTGACTACCGGAATTACCCCTAGTCCCAGCAGTTCGCGAAAGGTGTTGTAGATATTGAGATAGCGACTGCGCTGCACCAAATCACTACGTGTTAACAAAACTTGGGCGATGGGTTGTTGCAGGGTGGTAAATAAATCATCGTAAACCCGCATTAACCGCCCTTGTCCCACTGCGGCTACTGCTTGTTTGAGTGCGATCGCTTTGGGACGTTCCGTTAAACCTAACCGCGCACAACCCACCCCTACTGCACCAGAGGACACCAAAATCACGCGATGACCTTGGCGCTGCAAATCAGAAAGTGTCTCAGCTAAAGTCGCAATAGTGGAAAGTGCCAGCTGTCCGGTTTCTGGCTGAGTCAGGCTAGATGTGCCAATTTTAACGACGATTGTTTTAGACATGGGGCATTGGGCATGGGGCATTGGGCATGGGTCATTTGTTATCAGACAAAGGACAAGTAACAAATAACAAATGACTAAAAAAAATTGTAAAGCGCCAGCACCTCTATTAGTGAGGGCCGACGCTTTACGGTTTTATATGTATTTATTAAACTTTAGGGTCTTTTTTTGGCTGACCCCATGTTATTAACACTTATAATCCCAGATTTTTTTCATTGCGAAAGATTCCTTAATGTTTTTTTTAGATTTAGTTTTTTAACTAAAAATCAATCTTTGTGAATTTTTGTGTACTTGGGGCTGATGCTAGCGCCCAAGGCTTCAGAAACCCAAACTTCAAAGTTTCTGATGGGGTGAGAGCGTAGAGCCACTTCGGGATGGATAATTGGTTCTACTAAGATGGTAAACATTCCCAAGCGGTTACCAGCTAAGACATCGGTAAACAAGCGATCGCCTACCATCCCCACTTGGTGAACGGGTAAATTCATCGCCTTGAGTGCGGCTCTAATTTTGCGTCGTGATGGTTTGGCAGCGCCTAGATAATAAGGTAGGTTCAAGGAACGGGCAATACTCCCAATCCGCGCTTCACTCAGGTTATTGCTGACCAACCAAAGTACAGCACAGGCACGCATTTCCTCTACCCATTGTTGTAATTCTGCTGAAGCCGCCCCTATTTTCATCGGTACTAAAGTTTCATCTACATCCAGCACTAATCCTTTTAATCCATATTGCTGGATAATGTCTGGTGTCAGTTTTAAAATGGAACCTTCTAAAATCAAGTCCGGTTGTAAGAGGTTGTTCCAAGCCATATTTAAGAATCAAGGGTGTCTTGACAGCAGTCACAATTAACTTATGAATTAATGACTGTTGTTTTCTGTGAAGTTTTACATCAGTTATTTAGTATTTTGTTAGGTATGAAATAGCACAAATATGCTATGATGATTTTCCTAAAAATACAAATACTTAGTTTTTTTAGGATAAAGCTTGGATGGTAACCTTGCCAACCTAAGAAAGTTATATATCTGATAGAGTGCGATCGCTATGTCAGCACAGGGAGCTTTTCTGATTAAACAGTTTTCAAAAGCTTTGCAAGAAAGTAGAATTGCGATTTTCACTCAGAACTCAGCACTTTCCAGTTAGATACATAAAAAAGGAGGAAGGGAAAAATGATTTCCCTTACCCCCTGCAAAGCTTTACTAGTTTAATCACGCTTAATTACGAGGATTAGCTATTAGCCATCAAGTTATTAAGAATCATCATGGCAATATCCACTTAATATCCCATCCTGAATATGGAACAGAATTTGCCATCAAAATTCCCATAGCATTAGTGAAACTAAGTGCCAATCAATAAATCATGAAATCAACACCCGCTTGCTAAATGTCTTAGTGCGATTCAGGTGAGGAGATGCGTACTGTGAACTCAATCCAAGCAAGCGAGTGGGACTGATGATGTTGATCTACTCTCAATCCTAGTAATCCTGTTATGGCATGGTGAGATTGGCGAGACAATAACTAGGGAAAAACTACCGTTATCTTCTGCCCTAAGTTAAATACTCTCTACTATCCCAACATCCAGAAATCGCCGCTATGTTGTGGGGAGCCAGAATCACTTACTGTCAAGCTATCGACAAACTACCAATTTACCTAGGGAGCGGAGGATGAGCGGAAGTAGTTCCGCTAAATGGTAGAGTTGCCAGCATCAACCAGTAAAGATTCTATTCTTAGCGGGGAATTATGAAAAAAGAAGTTATGAAACTTAATCCTCAGAGCTTCACAATTCATAATTCATTGGTTGGGAAACTAGATGTCAGAATTTGATGAATTAGATGGAGAAATTTTCGCCCATTCATCCTGCAAGCAGATTAGTACTCATTTAACTATCAGCTATCAGCAGTCAATTAGACAGCTAAAGGCTGACGGCTGAATGCTGATAGCTATTTAAGCCATTTGATTTTCAATCGCCCACCGTGCTAGTTCAGTACGGTTGTGGAGATTGGTTTTGCCCAACATGTTGGACACATGGCTTTCAACGGTACGCTGACTGACGTTTAACTCTTCAGCAATTTCGCGGTTAGCTAAACCTCTAGCTACGAACTGTACAACTTTCAGTTCGGTTGGAGTTAGCTGCACATCGAAGGGAACTTGGATACGAGAACCGTTTTCCCCTCCTTTTGCTTGGTGTTCTTTCCAACGGATGGTTTGTTTCAGTGAAGATTCTACTTGCGCTACGAGTTCTTCAGGTTCAAAGGGCTTGACCATATAAACGTCAGCACCTTTATTCAGACCTTTAACTCGGTCTGCGCTTTGTCCTTTAGCTGAAAGGAAAAGAACGGGAATCCAGCTAGTACGTTCATTTTGCCGGACTTGTTCTACAAAAGTGTATCCGTCCATTTCCGGCATCATCACGTCGCAGATAATCATATCTGGAACATCATGCTCTAGAATTTCTAAAGCTTCTCTTCCATTTTCGGCGGTGATGACTTCATATCCCCGGAATTCCAAGTAATCCTTCACCAGCAAGATGAGGTTAGGGTCATCATCAATCAGTAGAAGTCGTTTGTGATCTTTCATGCTGGGCTCTTTCATAGCAGTGGCACTTGTCGCGCTTCGGTCCATCAAGGTCTTGTATATTTATCCTCTATGGTGGATTATTCTGAGATGTTGTCTTTTTTCCCACTTAACCTGCCTTTGCTTCTGGGAAGTCTTATCAGTGATAACCACTGTTTAGGAGACTACTAGCTTATTGGCAATAGTCCAGTAAGGATACGTAGAGCAGTAGTAATTATAATGCGTTATTATATATCGCTTTGAAAGTGGTGGGTGAAAAAAGCGCTGATTAAATAATAATCCTTCCGATTCACAAGTTCAGTAATGGCTGAAGATGACCCTAGCTCAAAACCAACCCCCGCTTCAGAGCGCTTACTACCTAATTACGATATCCTTCGGATGTTAAGTCCTCTATCAGTTGTTCACAAGCAACCAGAGAAGTTTCTGGCAAAGGATGGGTTAAAAATACATAATTCTTCCACCACCTTAATTTGCCTATCAAGTGTTCTTGGGTGATCCGCTCAATCACTTCCGTGTTTGCTCGACGATACCAGACACCATCCGGGTAAACAACTATTATCCGTCTAGAACCGAAAACCCGCAAGCAATTAGCTTTATTTTCGTTAATGCAAATGGGACGACTATTGTGCGTCTGATAGAGTTTGAGCTGCTTCAGGCGCTTTTTTAAGTATTCCCAGGATTCCAGACTAGCTTGTTTTTAGCAGCAGTTTAGTAACTGTCTGTCTAAAACAAATGAAAATATGTCGTTGAATCTTTGCAAATCCAAAAGTTTCTAGACAATTACCCAGGGGTTTATTGCCTAGATATTTAGTGGTTTTGGGGATTTTACGGCTGTACTGGATCGCTATATTGTTATTCATCGAGCTGCTCCCTGATTACAGTTCTATAACAATTTCCCCGCTTTGCAAATAAATTCATTCCTATACAAATATTCATCACTGACAGCAAAAAACCTGAAGATTAAATATTAATAAGTATTTATGCTTAAGTATGTGTAATTAAGGGTGAAGAATTAAGGGTCAAGAGTCAAATTGTCAGTAGTTGCAGAGACGCGATTAATCGCGTCTGTACAAAGGTTAAGAGTTAATCCTTTCCCAATCCCCAGTCCCCATTCCCCGTTCCCCATTCCCCGTTCCCCATTCCCCAACCAGTTCGGAAACCCGTACACCAAAAATTGTTGCCATTGTGTGCAACTCTTCGGTAAATTAGCACTCAGGAGTTGAGAGTGCTAACTCTGGAGAAATTAAATATGGCAGCAGTATCTTTAAGCGTTTCTACAGTTAAACCTTTGGGCGATCGCGTTTTCGTGAAAGTGAGCGCCTCTGAGGAAAAGACCGCAGGTGGTCTTTATTTGCCCGACACCGCCAAGGAAAAGCCCCAGGTAGGTGAAGTGGTTGCAATTGGCCCTGGCAAGCGGAATGATGACGGTTCTCGTCAAGAACCAGAAATCAAAATTGGAGACAAAGTTCTGTACTCCAAGTACGCTGGCACAGATGTCAAGCTGGGCACCGAAGAGTACGTTCTGCTTTCTGAGAAAGATATTCTAGCAGTCGTTGCGTAATGGTCATTGATCATTGGTCATTTTGTCATTAGCCAATGGCAAAAGACAAATGACAAGGGACAAATGACAAAAGACAAAAGACAAATGACAAAGGACTATTAACAATTATGGCAAAGCGCATTATCTACAACGAAAACGCCCGTCGCGCCCTGGAACGAGGCATGGATATTCTAGCTGAAGCAGTGGCTGTTACCCTTGGCCCTAAAGGTCGTAACGTCGTGCTAGAGAAGAAATTTGGCGCACCGCAAATCGTCAATGATGGCGTAACCATTGCCAAAGAAATCGAATTAGAAGACCATATTGAAAATACTGGCGTGGCTTTGATTCGCCAAGCTGCTTCTAAGACCAACGACGCTGCGGGTGATGGTACCACCACAGCTACCGTTTTAGCGCACGCAATTGTGAAAGAAGGCTTACGCAACGTTGCTGCTGGCGCAAATGCAATTTTATTGAAGCGTGGTATTGACAAAGCCGCTAACTTCTTAGTAGAAAAGATTGCTCAACACGCTCGTCCCGTAGAAGATTCCAAAGCTATTGCTCAAGTTGGTTCCATCTCTGCCGGTAACGACGAAGAAGTCGGTCAGATGATTGCCCAAGCAATGGATAAGGTGGGTAAAGAAGGCGTAATTTCCCTAGAAGAAGGGAAATCCATGACCACCGAACTGGAAATCACCGAAGGGATGCGTTTTGACAAAGGCTATATTTCTCCTTACTTCGCTACCGACCCAGAACGGATGGAAGCCGTCTTCGATGAGCCTTTCATTCTGTTAACCGATAAGAAAATTGCTTTGGTACAAGACCTGGTACCCGTGCTTGAGCAAGTAGCACGTGCTGGTCGTCCCTTAGTAATCATTGCTGAAGATATTGAAAAAGAAGCTTTGGCAACTCTAGTAGTTAACCGCCTACGTGGTGTACTGAACGTAGCTGCTGTTAAGGCTCCTGGGTTTGGCGATCGCCGCAAAGCTATGCTGGAAGATATCGCTATCCTCACTGGTGGTCAACTAGTTACCGAAGATGCTGGCTTGAAATTGGATAACACCAAGCTAGATAGCTTAGGTAAAGCTCGCCGCATCACCATTACCAAGGACAACACCACAATTGTTGCTGAAGGTAACGAAGCTGCTGTTAAGGCTCGGATTGACCAAATCCGTCGTCAAATTGAAGAAACCGAATCTTCTTACGACAAAGAAAAACTGCAAGAACGTCTAGCTAAACTAGCTGGTGGTGTCGCAGTTGTAAAAGTTGGTGCAGCAACCGAAACCGAAATGAAGGACAAGAAACTGCGCCTAGAAGACGCTATCAACGCTACTAAAGCTGCTGTTGAAGAAGGTATCGTTCCCGGTGGTGGTACAACCCTCGCTCACTTAACTCCTCAACTGGAAGAATGGGCTAACAGCAACCTCTCTGGTGAAGAATTAACTGGTGCGTTGATTGTTGCTCGTGCTTTACCTGCACCTCTGAAGAGAATTGCAGAAAACGCTGGTCAAAACGGCGCTGTAATTGCTGAACGTGTGAAAGAAAAAGACTTCAACGTTGGCTACAACGCTGCAACCAACGAGTTTGTTGACTTGTTTGTTGCTGGTATTGTTGACCCTGCTAAGGTAACTCGTTCTGCTCTGCAAAACGCAGCTTCCATCGCTGGTATGGTGTTGACAACCGAGTGCATCGTAGTTGATAAGCCTGAACCCAAAGATGCTGCACCTGCTGCTGGTGGCGGTATGGGTGGCGGCGACTTCGATTACTAATATTTACTAGCCCCCTATTTGTCAAAACAGCTGCTTCCCTGGTGGAGGCGGCTGTTTTTTTGTGTTATCAAATCGCAGAATTATAGTAAATAAATTAATATCGTGTAACAACCAAATAACTTGAGTTACGACAACGCTTGTAAATATTTAGCTGAACAGTACCCAGGAGATTTTGTCCGTTGGTTGCTGGGAGTAGACGCGCCACAAATTGAAATCTTAAAAACTGAACTGACACTAGAACCAATTCGTGCAGATTCTGTGACATTTCTGCAAGCAGCTAACAAAATTTTACATATTGAATTTCAAACATTAACGATATCCGATCCGCCACTTAACTTCCGAATGCTTGATTATTCTGTGAGGTTAAAGCGTCAATATCGATGTCCTGTAACCCAAGTAATCATCTTTTTACAGGAAACTACTAACGAAATGGCTTTTACTGAAGAATATCGAGATGACACAACAATTCATCAATATCGAGTAGTTCGTCTATGGGAGCAAGATTCAGCAGCATTTTTGGCAAATCCTGCACTGTTACCTCTAGCAACATTAACCAGAACCGAGTCACCCCAAGGATTGCTAGCACAAGTTGCCGAACGAGTCGCTACAATTCCTAATAGAGAGCAGCGACAAAATATAGCAGGTTGTGTAGAAATTTTGGCAGGTTTGCGGTTTGAAAAAGATTTGATTCGCCAATTATTACGGGAGGATATTATGAAAGAGTCTGTAATTTATCAAGATATTTTGCAACAAGGTAAAAAACAAGGTGAAGAAAGTTTGATATTACGGATGCTAAATCGGCGTTTTGGTGAAATAGGTACGTCACTCATTGAACGTATTCGGGGATTATCTATTGAAAAGTTAGAAGAATTGGGAGAAGCGTTGTTTGATTTTTCAGAAGTTGCTGATTTAGAGCTTTGGTTAAATGACAATAATTAGAATTATATTCATAAGGGCACAAGAATGTTGTGCCCCTACCCACCTGTTATCTTATTGCTTCAAATTGAAATTATTATGTTTAGAATATAACTAATATTCCTGAAATTGTTTGTAACAATTCAAGAACAACATTTAAAGATAATCCTAGCGAGTTAGCAAAGTCTACTAAAGCCGTAAATATTTCATGAATTGATGCTCCTGTAATTATCAAATTTAGTAACTTATTTGCTAATAAAATAAATTCTGGATAGTGTGCAACAAGTGCGGCAATAGTGCCAAATAAATGAGTATAATTTATTATATTAGTTTAGAAATTTTTTAAAACAACTACTTTAAAAAAGTAGCTGTTTTTCTCAAATAATTATTTATTAGCTGCAACTATTGCCGAAATTTCTTCTAGAATACTGTTCTGTTCTTGCTTAATTATTTCTAGTCTGCTTAAAAGGTTAGTGAGCCTGTCGTTGCTATTCTGAGAGCCAGATATAAAAGCACTGCTAGATTTTTGCCCTAATAATCTTAAAGGTATAAAACTCCATTTAAATAATGGTGTAACTAATTTAAATGGAGCGGCTAATGTAAGTAATAATCCTCTTTGCAAAAGACGATTAAAAACTGTAAATAATTGCAAAAAAATAAGTATAAAAACAATAAAAATAACTAAGCCTGGTATAGGATGATTCACTCCCCAAGCAAGGAATTTGAGTGGAACTGATATAATTGGATGAGCATCAATCCAGATTTTAATATTATCAATTTGATGAGTAAAAAAAGAAGTAATAGTCCGTTCAATTTCTGTAGAAATAGTATTACTTAATTGTTCAACTTGATGTAGCTTCTGTTCTAATGACTGTTCTATGTTGCTACTCGTTACTAACAAAGAATCCTTTACGTTGTTCGCTTGCTCATGAATTGTATCTACAGTTGTCATTGTAAATTTATTTACGTTATTAGCTGTATCAGTTACAGTTTGAGTTAAAACTTGTTTTGCTTCCTTTGCTCCTGTACTTAAAACATGATTTGCTTTTTCTGTTGACTCACCAACAACAGTGATAGACTTTGTAGTTATGTCTTTTAGATTATTAATAGTACTATTAGTTGTATCATTCAAGAAATTTTTAGCCTTCTCAATACCTTGGGTAGCTTGTTCAGGAAGCCCCATTGATAGAGAAAATTTTACACTGTCTTCTAAGATATGCACCATGATTCTTTCCTTGAAAATTGCTCTAATAACTACAAATTATCATGATAAAAAAGCATCTATCCTCGGAAATAGCACGGATGTCATGCATTAATTTTATTTATAATTTCAGTAAATACATGGAAATAAAATTTGCTCATACACTTTTCTGTAAATAACAAGATACTCGAATTATTTGATAATTAAGGTATCTGAATAATCCCAATTTTCACAAATCAAAGAACACTCTTATATCGATAGATAATTAACATTCATACTTAATCTCTATCTTTGTAGAAAAAACCTCAGAAAAAACTTTGCGCCTACCCTGCGGGAACGACTTCGTCGAATGCGTGAGATTATTACCCCTGCTACTACACAAAATTAATGAATGAAATTCTAGAAAAAGAAGTTGCTAATGCTTGGCATGGCAAACTTAATTTAGTCTACGCCGATCGCAAAAATACCACCCAGCTAATTTACAACCACCAGCAAGCACCGCTAAAGGTACAGCGTCCGTTTTATCCTGAAGGTGAACAAGTCTGTCATAGCGTCATTTTACATACGGCTGGGGGAGTTGTGGCAGGCGATCGCCTTTCTCTCGATTTCCACCTCCAACCCCACGCCCAAGCATTAATCACTACAGCTGCAGCTAGTAAAATCTACCGCAGCAATGGACTGCAAGCCAGACAATTAATCGATATCAAAGTGGATGCTGGTGCTTGTTTAGAGTGGTTACCCCAAGAAACAATTTTGTTTAACAGTGCGATTTATCGGCAAGATTTACGGGTAGAATTAGCAACCGAAGCCAGTTGGTTAGGCTGGGAAATTACGCGATTAGGGCGCAGTGCTAGAGGAGAGAAATTCTTGCAAGGAGAATGGCGATCGCATACCGAAATTTGGCAGCAAGGTGTACCCTTATGGATTGATCGGCAATATTTACCTGGTAGCGAGGAAGTTTTTCACAGTCCCCACGGCTTGGCTGGACAACCAATTGTCGGTAGTCTAGTTTGGGTGGGTAATCCAGTTGACTCAGAAATAGTGGCAAAAGCCCGCAATTTATGGGATGGTGCAGGAGAGGTGGGGGTGTCGCGACTACAACATGGACTTTTATGTAGATATCGCGGTGCTTCGTCGTCTGAGGTGCGAAACTGGTTTACGTCTGTTTGGCAGATGCTACGGGTTAATTTTTTGAGTCGTGGTAGCTGTGTACCTAGAGTTTGGCAGGTTTGAACGAACCGCAGAGGCGCAGAGAACGCAGAGGAGGGAGAAATGCAACTTACGCCGCAGGAAAAAGATAAGTTGTTAATTTTTACTGCTGCTTTAGTGGCAGAAAGACGTAAAAATAGAGGTTTGAAATTAAATTATCCTGAAGCAGTGGCTTATATTTCTGCTGCAATTTTAGAAGGTGCTAGAGATGGACAAACTGTTGCGGAATTGATGAGTTATGGCACAACTTTGTTAACGCGAGAGGATGTGATGTCAGGTGTATCAGAAATGGTGCATGAAGTGCAGGTAGAAGCAACTTTTCCTGATGGGACAAAGTTGGTGACGGTGCATAATCCGATTCGTTAATTTGTAAGGGAGTAAGGTATGATTCCAGGGGAAATTATTACGCCAGATGGAGAGATTGAATTGAATGCTGGGCGTGAAACTATTAAATTAATAGTAGGAAATACAGGCGATCGCCCTATACAAGTTGGTTCACATTTTCACTTTTTTGAAGTTAATACAGCCTTAAGTTTTGACAGAGAACTAGCGCGAGGAATGCGCCTCGATATTCCCGCCGGAACCGCAGTTCGCTTTGAACCAGGGGATGAAAAAGAAGTAACCTTAGTTCCCTTGGTTGGTACTCGTCAAGTCTACGGATTTAACGCCAAAATTAACGGAAGCATCTAAAAATATCCGAGTTACTCTGCTGTTTAAAAAGGTTCTTGAAGCGCATACAGCTTAATTACGGGAATCCTTTTTTTGGAGTGCTTTCATCAAGACTGTACCAGCCCCGAAGCTATTATACAGAGTAGGTAAATCATAGGTTTTGAATGGTTCCAACGGAGAAATATCCTCGACTGTATCTAAATCTTTGAGAAGGATGCGAATTAGCTTGAGTTTTTCTGATGGAGAAAGCTTGCGGACTATGGAAATTACCTCTGCTATGGTCATGATGTTAACGCCTCCAAGAACGCTTATTTATAGCATAAACCCAATTATTTTTAACGCAGAGGGGCGCTGAGGGAAACGCGGAGGTACGCGGAGTTAGAGTTTGTTTGCCACACGTTTAATGCCTTCTTTAAGGTGGAGAACGTTAAAGTTGAGCAGCATACCCAGTTTGCAATTTGTGAGTTTAAGGTAAGTTAAAAGTTGTACGGAGTGAATTGGGTGAATAGATTCTACAGATTTCACTTCAATAATTACTTTATTTTCTACTATTAAATCTAATCGATAAACACAATCTAATTGCACTTTTTCATACACAAGGGGTATTGGAACTTGCTTACCAACATTAAATCCCCTCTTCTTCAATTCATAATACAAACACTCCTCATAAGCTGACTCCAACAACCCCGGCCCCAATGCCGTATGTACTCGCATTCCACAACCAATAATTGTCCCACTCAAATCATTCTCATCCATACTCCGCGTACCTCTGCGCTTACCTTTGCGCCCCTTTGCGTTTAAACTCGATTCTAACCTCAGTTTCAAGGAATGTATTATGCCTTACAAAATGTCTCGCCGTGCTTATGCAGAAACCTATGGCCCCACAGTAGGCGATCGCGTCCGACTTGCGGATACAGAATTATTTATTGAAGTAGAACAAGATTTCACCACCTACGGCGATGAAGTGAAATTTGGTGGCGGTAAAGTCATCCGCGATGGTATGGGACAATCGCCCATTTCTAACGCCGATGGTGCTGTAGATTTAGTAATTACAAATGCTTTAATTCTTGATTGGTGGGGTGTAGTTAAAGCCGATATTGGCATTAAAGACGGGAAGATATTTAAAATTGGTAAAGCGGGAAATCCTTATATTCAAAATAATGTCGATATTATTATTGGCCCCGGAACCGAAGCCTTAGCTGGGGAAGGGATGATTCTCACTGCTGGGGGTATCGATAGCCATATTCATTTTATTTGTCCGCAGCAGATAGAAGTGGCGATCGCATCCGGAATTACCACGATGATTGGCGGTGGAACAGGCCCCGCTACAGGAACAAACGCCACCACCTGCACCCCAGGCCCTTGGAATATGTACCGGATGTTGCAAGCTGCTGATGCGTTTCCTGTGAATTTAGGATTTTTAGGGAAAGGAAACGCCAGTCAACCCCAAGGACTTGTGGAACAAGTACAAGCCGGTGCAATGGGGTTAAAGCTGCATGAAGACTGGGGAACCACACCCGCAACCATTGACACTTGCCTCAGCGTCGCGGATGAGTATGATGTACAAGTGGCAATTCACACCGACACCCTCAACGAAGCCGGATTTGTTGAAGATACCATCGCAGCTTTTAAAAATCGTGCTATCCACACCTACCATACTGAAGGCGCAGGGGGAGGACACGCACCAGATATTATCAAAGTTTGTGGCGAGGCGAATGTTCTCCCATCTTCCACCAACCCCACACGCCCTTACACCCTCAACACTTTAGACGAACACCTGGATATGTTGATGGTATGTCACCATCTCGATCCTGCGATCGCGGAAGATGTCGCTTTTGCTGAATCCCGCATTCGTCGGGAAACCATCGCCGCCGAAGATATTTTGCACGATTTAGGCGCGTTTAGCATGATTTCCTCCGACTCCCAAGCGATGGGGCGGGTAGGCGAAGTAATAATTCGCACCTGGCAGACATCTCATAAAATGAAGGTGCAACGGGGAATCCTTAACCCGCAAGGAGATGAGCAAAGGGCAGACAATTTTCGAGCCAAAAGATATGTTGCCAAGTACACCATTAACCCCGCGATTACCCACGGAATCGCCCAGTATGTCGGGTCAGTGGAAGAGGGGAAACTTGCAGATTTATGTTTGTGGCGACCGGCATTTTTTGGTGTGAAGCCAGAAATAGTGATTAAAGGCGGGATGATCGCATGGTCGCAAATGGGCGACGCTAACGCCAGCATTCCCACACCGCAACCAGTGCATATGCGCCCGATGTTTGGTAGTTTTGCAGGGGCGCGTCACGCCACATCATTAACTTTTGTTTCCCAAGAGGCGTTAGAAAGGGAAATTCCTAGCCAGTTGAGTTTAAGAAAATCGGCGGTAGCAGTTTCCGGGACACGCCAAATAACTAAGCGAGATTTAAAGCTAAATGATGCACTACCCCATATTGAAGTAGATCCAGAAACCTATGAAGTCAGGGCTGATGGCGAATTGTTGATTTGTGAACCTGCGACAGTTTTACCAATGGCGCAAAGATACTTTTTGTTTTAATCCATGACCGAGCAATCTACCGATTACGATAGTCCTTGGAAAGAAATCATTGAGCTATATTTTCCCCGCTTTCTGGAATTCTTTTTCACCCTAGCTTACAACGCCATTGACTGGACGCGACCTTATGAATTTCTGGACACAGAACTGCAACAGCTAGAACCCGATGCAGAAATTGGGCGGCGTTATGTTGATAAAGTCGCCAAAGTTTGGTTACTTGATGGGGAAGAAGCTTGGGTATTAGTTCACGTAGAAGTCCAAGGACAATATGACAGCCAATTTCCCGAACGGATGTACACCTACAATTACCGCTTATTTGACCGCCATAAACAGCGAGTCATTAGCTTGGCTGTATTAGCCGATGAACAAGCAAATTGGCGACCTTCCAGCTACGGCTATGAACTGGCGGGATGTCGTGTCAGCTTAGAGTTTCCCATAGCGAAGTTATTGGACTATGAACAAGCTTGGGAAACCCTAGAGCAAACCACCAATCCCTTTGGGATAATAGTGATGGCGCATCTTAAAACCAAAGCGACGCAACGAAACCCAGAAAGTCGGCTACAGTGGAAACTAAGCCTAGTTAGACAACTTTTTGAAAAGGGATATAGCCGGGAAGATATACAAGAAATCTTTCGGTTTATCGACTGGGTGATGGTTTTACCAAAAGAATTGACAAGTAGTTTCAAAACAGAAGTGAGAAATTACGAGGAGACAAATAGAATGCGATACGTAACTAGTATTGAAAGGTTAGCAAAAGAAGAAGGGATTATTGAGACTGCGAGAGAAAGCGTGATTGAAGTTTTAGAAACTCGCTTTGGAGAAGTGCCAAATGCTATTGTGGAAGCTATCAATACTATAGAAGAACCATCGGTATTAAAGACTCTTTTGAAGAGAGCGATCGCCATTCCTTCCACAGCCGAATTTCAGCAACTCTTGGATAATCTTAGTTCTGGACAATAAGCGATCGCCTGTTTTGTGCTGAGAGTGCGATCGCTTTTCTTGAGAGCGTCAACATTAGCAATTTTTAAAAGCTAAAATCAAAGTGAAGCATTCCATGTTCAATTTATGATGACTCCGAAATTGATGATTGAACCTTCATATTGGTTGGGAACAGGAATCAAACTAGAAAAAGTTAATAATCTTAATTTTTTTAAGTTTACCGATGAACTGCAAGCACGTTCAGATGATCTGCTAGAACGGAGCAAATCTGGATTAATCACGGCAGAAGAAAAAGCGGAATTAGATGGTATATCTGAGTTAGCGCAGATTTTTACCTACGCTAATTCTGTTTTAGCTGCTGAATCAAAATGGTTCCCCAATCCATCCGAGAAATCATCGCTGACAGAGCAAAATACCTCTGCGAATATTGTCACTCCCCAGAATTTGTAAATACTGACCGCTTCACTGTCGATCATCTCATTCCACAGTCTTTAGGTGGCTCGGATGAACTGGAAAATCTAGCTTTATGTTGCCGTCGTTGCAATGAACGTCGCTATAATTTTACATCAGGAATTGACCCGCAAACTCAAAAGGAAATACCTCTATTTAATCCTCGTACACAACAGTGGTCAGAACATTTTATCTGGTCTGTAGAAGGGACAAAAATCGGAGGAATAACCCCAACAGGTCGAGCAACCTGTAATCGACTTGATATGAACGATCAACGTCATGGTAACGGATTCATTCAAAAATCTCGTCGGCTTTGGGTGCAAGTAGGTTGGCATCCTCCCCAAGAAGATCCACGCCAAGAAAATGAGAATTAATTTAAGCTTAAACAAGCGATCGCCTGTTTTGTGATCAGAGTGCGATCACCATATCTATTCTGACAGTACAGATATCTATGATTAGCTACAATAAAATTTATATACTTTGCTAAATTGCTAATTTATTTTTAATGCTCTGATTGGTAACAGCAAAGTATCCTCAATTTCCTGCCTAACTTCGTAGCTAATATGGCAGCCACTATTCAAGCAGTCTACTAGTAGCTTATTAGCATTGTAATAGTGCTGCAAAAGTTGTTCCTGCTCGTTGTTAAAACACCAGTAATGACCAATATTACGATGCTCAATCATCAATAATCTGAGTTGCTCAGACCAATCTTCACCATTTTCTCGCCACCATTCTCCAAATCCTTCTAATTCTGCAAATAAAGTATCCCATTCTAGTATTGGATCATTAAGTTTATCTATAAGTAACTGTAATGAAGTACTTAATTCAGATTGAGACGCAAAAGCTAAACAGATAGCATCTTCTAGATAATCATCCATATCAGCTATCATACACCAAGCTGTATCTCGATTAATAAAGGCTTGTTTACGGGATGATTTATCAATAGTTTCATCATGAATGTCTATATAATTAAGACCTTGGCAAAAAGCATCAGCTAAGGAGTCAGCGATGGCAAGAGAATTAGTAAGAGCATCATTAAGTAACCAGTCAAGAGAAGTATCTTCTAATGTATCTTCAGAATCCCACCCAAGAGCATTATCTAATCTATGCTGCTCAAAATTTGTGGTTATTTGAAAATAAAAGGCTCTGATAGCTGCTGGCTTGTATGGAGCTTCAAAGGAACTAGATTTCTGACTAAGCCATTCTAAAAAATCCTGTAAATTTTTATCTAAAGCCATAATCATATCAACTTTATGCTTCATCAAACTTACTAAATTATCAGCCTTTTGCATGACTCCGACTGCTAGTAAAAACACTTCCTGCCAGCTTTTTTCAGTGAGATGTTGCACCAAACATTCGTAAGCAGAATTAGCAACAATTTTTTTTGCCGCAAAATACTCATGAAATGTTAGGTGAGAAAAAGAGTAAATCCTATTTGCTCTTTCTACTAACATGCCATGTTGTGCTTCAATAGATTTTAGAACTGCTTCACTGTCCAACAGTAATATTTCTGGATCTGAGTCAGTATGATATAGTCTGCTGAAAAACTCAGTAATGTATACCTCAACTGTTTCTTGCTCAAAAAAGTAGTTCTGCTGCTCAAATGTAGTCAAAGCGATTTGACTGAGTAATTTTTCCTTATGCTGCACTGAGAGATTCTTATAAACATGATCTCGTTCATTAAAAATTTTTGCATCCCATTTTTTTAGTAATATTCTCAAGCCCTCCTGATAAAGTTTAGAACGCCTTTTAGGAAAATCTTTTTTCTCTGCAAATACCAGACAGAGCAAAGTTAGCAGTAATGGACTAGTTGCCAGTTCTTGAATTCGCTTGTTCTGTTCCAATTTATAGACGAATCGTTTTGCTTCGTTTAGATCACTTAGTCGGAACCAGTTTTCAGCAAAGATAGCAATTTGCTTCTCGTCAAAATCTGCAACTTCCACCTCTGTAAACCTTTCAAAGGAGTATTCTTTGGCAGCTATCCGACAGGTAATGACAAACTGATTCGTATGAAATTGATCGGAAATATCTCTAATTTCTCGTAAGACACGTTTTGTATCTTTCTCGCGGACTTCATCTAAGCCATCTAACAAAAGCAATACCCTACCCTGTCTCAAAAGTTGGTCTGCTCTCAAGCTGGCATCCTGTACTCCACAAATCGACAATTGCTGAGCAATATATTCCAAAACATCTGGCTGTTTGGGTGTTTCTGCAAAATCCTTCAGAGTTATAAATAAAGGAACTTGATTTGTCAAATACTGCCCTTCAATACATTGCATAGCCAGATACTTCAAAAATGTAGTCTTTCCTGCACCTGGTTTACCTAACACCATCAGTTTTTGATGCTGCTGTACTGCTTCTATTCCTGGTACTCGCTTCTCTTTAACCCTGTTAAGGCTAAAGCGTTCAAAGTCATCTGGGTCAAAGTTTTGCAACAGTTCAGGAATATCTAATCGTCTGCGTCCGGTGATTTTCTCCAGAATGTTGACATTGGTATAGATACCCTGCTCACCAGTTAACTCTATTGGTTGGGGCATATCTAGCACCCGCATTGTTCCACATTTTTCTTTAATGCTGGGTTTAACCTGTTCGCGGATTTCTTGAACTAGAGCATCAATATCAGATTCTTGCTCTGAGGCTTGTTTTACTTGAGATTGTGGATTTTCTTGAATTTCTTGCCACTCCAGCCCCAATTTTTTGCATATCTCAACAAATAAGCTGCTATCAACAGGCTTACGGTTAAAAAATTTATTGACTGGTTGACGAGTAACGGATAAAGCGTCCGCTAGCTTTTGCTGTGTTCCAAATTTGTCGATTAAAGCTAACTTTGCAGACTGAATACCTTGATGAGAAGCCTGAAGCGATCGCTTGACCATATTTTGATGAACAACTTTTTACCCATTTTAACGACGTAAAACAAAAGTTATACTTACCGCGTACATAACTCACACACCCAGAAAGCCTTGTGATTACATAATTTGAGGGATTTTAGAAGGGCGTAAATACACTATTGCTTACTGAGGCGATCGCAATGCTCGAAACACTAATTCCCCTAGTTATCAACAAGTCTGTAGAAATTATTCTGGGGCTACTACTGGAAAAATTCTGGGCTTGGGTTTTGAAGGATAACAACTGTCAACGCCTGAACCAATTTCTGAAAATCAAAATTCTCACACTCTATCTTGATTGGGTTTTGCTCAAAACACCTCTAAAATATCTACCTGAGTTCGCACCAGAAAATAATTCAGAAATTAATGATTAGTATCAAATAAGGAGGACATGACACAGGATAAAGTCTTAACTTTAGTGGATACGCTAAACCTGCGTCTATGGTCTACTCTCTAGGCTGGGAAAGCTTCCGCCTTGGTGTATTTGCTTAATAAAATTAATGTCTGTTGCTTACAATATATCAACTTGCTACTAATTTAGTTTTAAAACTTAACCAAACATGATTCAATTAGTGAGTAATTCTTTGCTGATAAAAAATTAGATAATTTAAAGTTATATAAAATTTAAAAATCAATTTAAGCTTTTAGGTAAATAATATTTATTCAAGAGGACTTTAAATATAATTCATATAAATATAAATAAGATTACAAAAATTCAATTTACCTATACCTGGTCGCTACATGAACTCACAGAATTCTCGCTCTGACAAAATTTTGGTTGTAGATGATTCTCCAGATAATGTGTTTTTAATCAAAACAATTTTGGAGGAAGAAGGCTACACCGTTAGCACAGCAGAAAATGGTGCTTCGGCTTTAGCGCAACTAGAAGCATCTCCCTGTGACTTGGTATTGTTGGATCTGATGATGCCAGGAATGGATGGTTATGAAGTTACTCGCCGGATTCGGGGTAATGCTGCTATGCAGCAATATATTCCCATACTGCTCATTACTGCTCACGATGCGCCAAATGTTGCTAAGGGATTGGATTTAGGTGCTGATGATTTCATTCGTAAGCCTGTAACGGTGGATGAATTGCTAGCACGGGTGCGATCGCTCTTACGCCTAAAACACAGTATCGATGAACGTGATGAAATTGCTCGCCAGCGTGAAGATTTTGTCTCCCGCCTTACCCACGATTTACGCACCCCCCTAGTAGCAGCCGATCGCGTCCTCATGTTGTTTCAGGAAGGTGCTTTGGGAGCCTTATCTCCGCAAATGCATGAAGTAATCACCATCATGGCGCGCAGCAACACCAACCTGCTTTCGATGGTTAATACTCTATTGGAAGTGTACCGCTTTGAAGCTGGGCGCAAAACCTTGGCGTTTTTACCAGTGAATATTCAGCAATTATTAGAGGAAGTAGTGGGAGAATTAACACCTTTAGCTCAAGCCAAAACACTAGCTATAAATTTGGCTGTTGCTGAAGAGTTAAACACTAATACAGTTATGGGCGATCGCTTGGAATTGCATCGTCTATTTACTAACCTCATCGGTAATGCCATTAAATTTACCGCTTCTGGCTCAGTCAATATTCGTCTTAGTTCAACGACTGAAACCAGTCAAAACTTTGATGTCGATGCTGCGGAAAATTCAACCATTAGTGGCTACCTAATTGTTGAGGTAGAAGACACAGGCCCCGGTATTTCTGCTGAAGACCAAGCCAGTTTATTTGAACGATTTCGCCAAGGAAGTCACAAAACTTCTGGTAGTGGATTAGGACTATACCTTTCGCGGCGAATTGTTGAGGCTCATCAAGGTAATATTTTAGTTAAATCTGAATTGGGTAATGGTAGTTTATTCATGGTCATGCTACCTATAAAAAAGTAAGTTAAAGGTCAAGAGTTGGAGAGACGTGATTAATCGCGTCTGTACAAAAGTTAAAAGTTAAAAAATATGATTGGTGAATTATCAACTGCGGCTGATATTATTCGGAAACAGCGCGAGTTTTTTCAAACTGGTAAGACTAAAGACGTTGCTTTTCGGATTGCACAACTGAAAATTTTGAAGCAAACAATTCTGGAGAATGAACAAGCAATTGTGCAAGCATTAAAAGCTGATTTACATAAACCAGAATTTGAAACTTACGCTACAGAAATTTTGGTCATTAAAGAAATTGATTACGCAATTAAAAATCTTAAAAATTGGGTAAAGCCAAAAAAAGCCGCAGTTCCTATTGAATTTTTGCAATACTCAGCCAAGATTTATCCAGAGCCGTTAGGAGTAGTTTTAATTATCGGCCCTTGGAACTATCCATTTAACTTAATTACCTCACCCTTAGTAGGTGCGATCGCAGCGGGTAATTGTACAATTCTCAAACCTTCAGAACTAGCACCTCATACCTCTAGTTTACTGGCTGAGATGATTGCTAAATACTTTGATCCAGCATATATTACCCTGGTAGCAGGTGGTGTTGAAACCAGCCAAAATCTGCTAGCAGAAAAATTTGACCACATATTTTTTACTGGTGGTACAAGTGTAGGCAAAATAGTCATGGAAGCTGCTGCAAAACACCTGACACCCGTTACTTTAGAATTAGGCGGGAAAAGCCCTTGTATTGTAGATACTGAAATTAATTTAGAACAAACGGCAAGGCGAATTACTTGGGGTAAGTTCATTAATGCTGGACAAACTTGTATCGCGCCTGACTATCTTTTAGTTGATAAAAAAATTAAAAATAATTTATTAGATGCTATCAAAAAATGTCTCAAAGAATTTTATGGAGATAACCCTGCTAAGAGTCCAGATTTTGCCAGGATTATCTCTCAAAAACACTTTGATAGATTAGCAAATGTCCTCAAAAATGGTGAAGTAATTATTGGCGGAGAAATCAATTCAGAAGAACTTTATATTGCTCCCACACTGCTTGATAACGTCTCTTTAGAAGATGCAGTGATGCAGGAAGAAATTTTTGGGCCGATTTTGCCCATCATTGAATATAGTGACATTAAAGATGCGATCGCCTTAATTAACTCTCGACCAAAACCCTTAGCTTTATACTTATTTACCCAAAATAAAAGCCTGCAAAAACGCGTTTTGCAGGAAACTTCATCCGGTGGAGTTTGTCTCAACGATACAATACTGCAATTTGGTGTTCCATCTTTACCCTTTGGTGGTGTTAATGATAGCGGTATTGGTAGCTATCACGGTAAAGCCAGTTTTGACACCTTCTCCCACCGTAAAAGCGTCTTGCAAAACTCCTTTTTATTAGACATAAATTGGCGTTACGCTCCCTATAAAGGAAAACTAGGTTTCCTCAAACGGCTTCTTGGTTACTAAATAAGTCACAAAATTCCTAATTTCTAGAGTGCGCTATTTGCAAACTCATACTTAATTACGAATTACGAACTACGAATTACGAATTAGTAACTATAACGCTCTTCTGCCCAAGGTTCACCACGTTGGTGGTAACCATTACGCTCCCAAAAACCCAGTTCTTCACGACTGAGAAACTCTAAACCATTGATCCACTTAGCACTTTTCCAAGCATAAAGATGGGGAACAACTAACCGCATTGGGCCACCATGTTCTGCTGGTAAAGGTTCACCAAACAAATTAAAAGCAAAGAAATTTTCTTCACGCAGAAAATCTGCCATTGAGATATTTGTAGTGTAGCCACCATAGCAATGTTCCATCACATGAACTGCTTGGGGATCTACCTCTATCAAACTCATAAAGTCTGTAACTTTAATCCCAGTCCACTTAACATCGAGCTTAGACCAGCGAGTTACACAGTGAAAATCTGCTGTGAATTCAGATTGAGGTAAAGCCATAAAATCTGCCCATGTAAAAGTGGCAGGTTTTGCCAAACCCCAAACTTTAAATTCCCATTCTTCAGTATTTATTTGCGGTGTTGCACCATAAGTTAAAACCGGGAACCCCTTAGCTAGATATTGGCCAGGAGGTACCCGTTCGTTTTCTTGTTGCTCTGGTTTCTGAAAAAATTTTCCTAACATATTCGTAGAAAAATGAATTTTTCAAGATAATTTAGTACTCTTGAGATTATTGTCTAAGGATTTGAGCATCTGCGCTACCCTCAAAAGGAGGCAAAATACCAATCGCGCTGAATACTAAAAATCCAGAAACTACAGATAACTTACTTTTTATAAATTCTTTAAGCATCAGTCATAAGCAATAGTTAATTGAGCTGATCCAATTAACTATAACTATGCATAATGCCGAAAAGCAGCGAAAAAGCGCTCATTTAATAGCGCTGTTCGTGCTTTTCTTAACTAAGGAATTTATTCTTCTTCTGCTTCCTCTTCTTCAGCACTTGGATAAACAAATGTAGAGCGTCCAGTCAAAATTGACTTGCCCATTGAAAGAGCTTTTTGAGCTTCAACAGCAGCTTTATGTCTCCAGGTAGCGCGGCGTTTATCTCTCTTGGATTTAGATGTTTTCTTCTTAGGAACAGCCATGATAGCGGATATCGCAATTCTTGACAACCTTTTTATTCTAAGCCATCCACTGACACTGGCAACAAGAGGTTAATAAAGAATTGGGCATGGGGCATTGGGCATTGGGCATAGATAATTGGTAATTGGAATTTTTCCCCTTGTCTCCCTGTCCCCTGCCTTTTCCCAATCCCCACTCCCTTAATTACTAGCAGGGGGAGTTGTGGGATTTTCTGTAACAGGTGGAGGTGGAATTGTGGGATTTTCTGTAGCAGGTGGAGTTATGGGATTTTCTGTAGTAGCAGGGGGAGTGGCGAGATTTTGCAGAGGAGGTGGAGTTGTGAGATTTTGTAGAGCAGGTACAGTTGTGAGATTTTGTTCAAAAAACAATAGCGATCGCGCTGTTTTAAAATAAGTTGCCCAACGTTGAGTATCGGGACGATTCCGCCATTGGGGACGACTCACATCTAAAGCTAAAACTGGGGCGATCGCTCCTTGGCTTTGTACGGATACAATTACTGAAACATCTGTAACTAGAATATCTTGATCGAAGCTTCTCTGGGCTGCTGCTCTCGCTGCCGCTTCTGCCCTTCTCAGTACAGTTTCGTAGGTTTCTTCCGGTAGCCGATCAATTGCTAGATCAACTCTAGCGGTGTAAGCTCTAACAATCTGCGGGGCGATCGCTTCACAGACAAACCACACAGGAACAGCAGTTAAGAGCAAAAATATTAACGGAACTATCCGGATTTTTGTGCCAATTTGGCTAATAACTGAAAAGGAAATGATCGATGATGGTTGATGAGCAACACTTCTACTCATGACCTGGTAACTCCTTACTACATTATTTGTAATTTAAATTGAGTGAAAGTATTTACAGAGTAATTTATGTAATAAAAATTACATACAATTTTGGGTTCGAGAGAAATCTCCTAAACTATAAGACATAGGTTAACTTTGTTTTTTAGGCAAAGCCAACCGCAATTTTAAGCAAACAACTATGACTAAAGAGGGGATGACAAATTACTGGGCGATCGCAATTGGAATTAATCAATATCATCTATTTCAACCTTTAGATTGTGCCAAAGCAGATGCTGAGGCACTCAAGGATTTATTGGTGACACAGGCAGGGTTCATGCCGCAGAACTGCCTGTTGATGACAGATACTTCACCGCCGCTTAATAAAGATAAATCTACCTATCCGACTAGGGAAAATATTCTGCTGTTATTGGAGGATTTAGCAGCATCATCTTGGCAACCGCAAGACCATCTGTGGTTATTCTTTAGCGGTTACGGCATCAACTACAAAGGTCAAGATTACTTAATGCCAGTGGAAGGGAACCCTGATCTCGTACAGGAGACTGGCATAGAATTGCGATCGCTGATGCAAAGTCTGCAACTTACTAATCTCAATGTATTGCTACTACTGGATATCAACCGCGCTTTTGGTACTCAAGCCGATGCTCCCGTAGGGCAAGAAACCATAGAACTAGCTCAAGAACTACAACTGGCGACTATTCTGTCTTGCCAACCAGAGCAATTTTCCCATGAAAGCCGGGAACTAGGTCACGGATTCTTTACCGCAGCGTTATTGGAAGCTTTGCGTTCTGGTCGTGGCACGAACTTAGTAGATTTGGAACGCTACTTGAGTTTGCTTACGCCACAATTATGTCAACATTACTGGCGACCTACGCAAAACCCGATCGCTGTAGTTCCATCTCAGCAGCAGGTTATCTTACCACCATCGTCACCTCCTAGTATCCCAATTAAAAGCGAAGTCAACTCCGTGATTTTTCCGGAAGAATCCTTCGCTGTCACACGTGCAGCACCTTCTCTGGAAGCCAATTCTTCCAAAACTTCAGAACAGTTAGAAAAAACGGGCATCAACCGACCAGTGCAAGGAGTGGAAACTACTGTCAGTCGTAGATCCAAGCCCGGAAAATCTGCCCAGTTGACAGTAGGAAATGAAAACTTTCCCGCTCAACCAGTCTCAGGTTCAGCTAGTAAATTCACCTCTCAAGCACTTCTTCACCCAGAGGAGAAGTTTAAACAACTACCGCCATCTTCCCCAGAAGAAAGTGGTAGGGAAAGGTTTATTCCTAATGCTTCCCCAGGTTACGTTTCCCAAGCGCCTGTAACTCAGCCAAGTACACCTTTTTGGAAACAGCTTTTGTGGTGGTTTGGCGGTGGTTTGTTAATAGTTGGTTTAGTTGCAGTAGTTTTTCTCCGTAATCAGTCAAAATTTGGCGTTACCGAAGTATTTAGGACATCAACTAATACAGCTACTAATCAGCCACAAGACCTCAATACTTTACCAAGTACTCGTCCTATCACAACTGCCGCTTCTCCAACTCCCGAACCAAAACCATCAAACCCGCCACCAGTAGTTAATCCTGAGTCACAAACACGGAGTCAAGCAGTCTTAGATCTGGCGAAAATGTCCCTGAGAGAAACTCAGGCTAGCGATTTAAGTTTAGCGATCGCCACGGCGCGAAAAATTCAACCAGGTGAACCGCTTTACGAACAAGCTCAGGAAGATATTAAAATCTGGAGTCGCATGATTTTAGATTTGGCAGAAGGTCGCGCTCAACAAAAACAGTATGCCAGTGCTGTAGCTGCCGCACAATTAATTACTAAAGACGAAAATCTGTATCCTAAAGCACAAGCACTGATTAATCAATGGCGACTAGAAGCCAAGCAGTATGTCAGTAACAAAACTCTTTTAGATGCGGCTAATGCCTTAATTAAGTCAGGGCAAGCATCTACATATAATCGAGCAATCGAAGTTGCGAAAAAAGTCCCACCAGGACAGCCAGGCTTCGATGTTGCTCAAAAATCAATTAATAAATGGAGCGAAAAGATTTTGGACGTAGCGAAAAATCGTGCAGTCCAAGGCGAACTCAATGCAGCAATTGAAACCGCAGCCTTAGTGCCAGAAATGACATCTGCCTATGAAGATGCTCAAGAAGCCATCCAAAAATGGCAAGTTAGGCGGATAAAAAATTAGTCTAGAGTCCAAAGTCTAGAGTCAAAGAGATTTGGATTAACTCCAATACTACTGGTTAAGCGTTTTGAACTCAAAATTGGTTGTGGGGAAAAGGTTAAAGGTTTTTTCTTTCCCTTTTCCCATTCCCCTTTTCCCCTTAACTTGAAAAAGACGAAAGGGTAAAGGTTGTGTCCCCTTACCCTTTGTCCTTGACCAAGCAATAATGGCTAAAAATTGAGAAATAATCGCTTACGTTTAATGTGAATTCAGTCTTAAAAGCCTTTAATTTCTTCGATAGTCACAAAACCATAACTTTGAGATAGTTTAGAAACCCTGATTAACTAAGCGGCGCTTGTCATTCACATAAGGCGTAACTTGGAATTTAACAGTACTGAGACACATCCTCTCCACATTCATCAGCTAGATAGCATAACGCCCGGAAACGTAAGCTCACAACTTCTTCATACAAAGGATTCAGCTTACACATTGGCGGAATGTGAAATAAGGTTTTGCCAAATAACTTGACATCACGCTCAAAAGGACATTGGGAAGGTATTATTTGACACAAGCGGTGCGCTAATTTGCGATCGCGGACTTGTATTTTGTCTACGGTTTGTCGTAAGGGCTGGAGAATATCAAATTTAGACTTAGCAGCAGCACTATGTAGCTGAGTTACATCGGTCTTGTTGACTTCTGCTGGATTTATTGATACCCAACTTGCGAGAAAAATTCTTTTTGTGGTATTATCAAATACCTTCATGGTTTACTCCTCTATTGACTTGAGGGTATTCACCTTAACGATGAACATATACATAGTGGCTACGACCATTCCCGGAAAATTCTTATTCTGACTTTGATGCAATCTGATGTTATCCGTAGCCACTGAGTCAGAACTCATTTATCACTACGTCAAGTTAAACGCAATTTCCCTAGAATCGGAAGTGTAATAATCCGATCTTGTTCATAACTTGACACAGTTTAAATTCTAATGAAGACATCTATCTTCAGGTAGGTTTTTGTGTAATCTTTACAAATATTATTATATAATATTTTCGGCCGTATTTTTAGCTAGTCAAAATATTAGCATCTCAATTATATACATACAGACTCACATACCTTGTATAAGGTTCCGTTAAGGAAAGGTGTATTTTAGGTAATTGGTAATTGGTAATTGGTAATTGGTAATTGGGGTTTGTTATTTCTCCCTCATCCTCCTCATCCCCCTCATCCTCCCTAACTGCTGTATTGTTATATGACATGACTGCTCATATGTAAAGCGAGTGACTGTCTTGCAATTTGCAATCTATGGCGTATTAGGGCTGACTTACCTGGGGTTAGCATTGGGCTACATCCCTGGTTTACGCATGAACCGTGCCACTATTGCCTTAGTGGGATCGGCGTTTTTAATTGCCTTGGGTGCTGTCAATTTACAAGAAGCTTGGCAGGCAATTGATGCTAACACCATCGTATTTTTACTGAGTATGATGGTAGTTAACGCTAACTTAGAATACTCAGGCTTTTTTGGGCGATCGCTCTCGCTGCTATTGAGCGTAACCCGCAGTCCATTAGGCTTATTGATTGCCTTAACTTTTGGGAGTGGTATTCTATCTGCCGTATTTCTTAACGACACAATAGCGCTAATTTTTACACCACTCACCTTGAGCCTAACTCAAGCATTGAGTTTAAATCCTATACCTTATTTATTAGCGATCGCAGGTGCAACTAATATAGGTTCTGTTTGCACTCTCAGCGGTAACCCGCAAAATATTTTAATTGGTTCCTTTTCCGGGATTCCCTACCTCGATTTTTTGCGCACACTAGCTCCCGTAGCCTTAATTGGTTTAGCAATTCAGGTAGGATTGCTATGGCTACTTTATCCTGATGTTCGTTCCACCCAACCATGTCAAGAGTTAAGTAGTAACAATAAAAATCGTATTTTTAAACCCTTATTTAATAAAACTTTAGTCATCACTACAGGGTTACTTATTGCTTTTGCGATGGGTTTACCTTTAGCCGAATCTGCTTTAGTTGCTGCTAGTTTATTATTGATTACGAGGCGAATTAAACCACAGCGCATTTTGCAAAAAGTAGATTGGAATTTACTAGTGATGTTTTCAGGATTATTTATCCTGACGCGCGTCACACAAAAGTTAAATTTATTGCAGCCATTTACTCATGCAGTCAACACTTCTGCCAGTTTTTTGACTGTAACTGTTATCTTATCTAATCTGATTTCCAATGTTCCGGCAGTACTTTTATTACATCCTCTAATTCCCAAAGATGATACCCACTATTGGCTCTTACTAGCAGCCGGATCTACATTAGCAGGTAATCTTACTTTATTTGGTTCAGTTGCTAACTTAATAGTTGTTGAAGCGGCTACAAACTTAGGCTACAAACTGACATTTCTGGAGCATTTACGCTTTGGCGTACCACTTACTTTTTTTACCCTAATTCTAGTTTACCTATGGATTTAGAAGCCTGTAAAAACTAAGCAAACTAAAGTGATCTATTAAATTAACCAACCACGTTGCAGCCCTTGTTCTACACTACCCGCCCAGTCTGTAGTTAAGTGTTTCCTTACGGTATCAAACAGATGCCACACGACATTAGGATCAATTGGATTTTTAACGTAGCTATCAAGGTATCTATATTCTCTGTCAGTATTTTTTTGTTTACGTAAGACATAAATTTGATCAACCTTGTATTTTCGCAAATTTACTGCATCAGAAAGCTTGAGCCACTCCATTACTACAATATATAATCCGTTTGGATTTCGGGCTTTTACTTCTTCTGCTGCTCTAGATGAGCCTTCTAGCATTGTTTTATCAAGATATGTTTTACATTCTATTGCAATTACAGGAATATCAAAAAAATGCTCTTCTGAATTGCCAGCAGTCAAAGTTGTACTGAATGCTGATAAGCTTTCAGCAGGTACTACAAGCGGGCCTTCAATTGGCTTGTCTATATTTTGCTCTAATTCTTTTAAAATGTCCGCAGCCTTTGCTGCCGCATCATCGACAACTTCAGTCTGTTTTTCAAGATTTAAATCATAATTTTGTATATTTGATAAGCCTGACTTACTCGTTTGTAAAGAGGCTAAAACTGTAACACCTATGACAAAATCATGATCCTTTTTCTCAATTCTTGCGTAAGGTGTTTCCAACATTTTGGTGTAACTGGGTGCTGCAAAGAAAATATCCTTAAAAGTACGAGATTTTCCCATCAATGCACGCTCTCCAAAATCACTCACTAAATCCTTAAACAAATAGTATAAAAACTCCTCTAAGGCACTTGAGTGCAAATTTGATCTAGAGTCAAATTTTTCAGCATAATGCTGTTGATCAATAAAGTTCTTATAGTCCTCAAAAAATGCTACACGTTTTTGTATTGTTTCTATATCAGTTCCTGCTTCAATTACACCGGGCCCAACTAAATCGATATTTTGTTTGTGCCAATTATCATATTTAGAGCGAATTTCAGCTAAATATTCTTTACTTACAGAATCTTTGTATTTTGATCTATGATTTTCTTTTGTACTTAAATTTGCGCCATGTACTAGCATATTTTTTTAGTCTCATTAATAATGTTTTCAGCAATAGATTTTGCTAATAGTGGCGGTACTGCATTACCAATCTGATTATATTGGCAGAGATGTTTTTCCTCTACTCTACCTTCTCTCTGAAGTAGCTTATGACTGACTACAGTCGGTTTACCTTTAAATACAAACCAATCAGGAAATGATTGAATTCTTGCGCCTTCTCTAGCAGTAAAGTTCCTATTTTTATAGGGATGTACAAAATTTGCATAGAATGATGCAGGAATAGTATGGCAGAGTTTATATGGGTGTAATCTTCTACTGTTTTGATCGTAGACTGTTTCAGATATAATTCCATTACTATTTCTTTTATATGGCTTTAAATGTTCAGGAATATCAGCTAGTGATTCTCCCCAAGACATTAATTCAAAACGTTCTATAGTCCGCTTAGAATGTTTCATTGCTACGTGGTTGTAAACTTTTTGCGAACCTATTCGCATTTGATACTGGTACTCATTAGTAGCTTCTCTATCATATTTCATTTCCTCTTGACCTTCTCTAGCATTGATATCAGGTAGATCAGAAATAGCATCCCATAATGAAGCACATGGTTTCAGATGGGAATCAAATATTTGTAGCTGTTCACCGTCTTGAAAATAATGAGTAGGTGCTGGAAAAGGTCTTTCAAGTTTATCACGAGAGGCAATAACAAATAGCCTTCGCCTTATTTGTGGTATTCCATATTTAAAAGCTTCTAAGATATCAATATATACATAATATCCAATCTGTTCTAGTTCTGATTTTATAATGTTAATAACAGATTCACCTAGAATTGTCTTAGCTTTTATAAGTCCTGGTACATTTTCCATAATTAATAAGTCTGGTTGGAATAATTTTCCAATTCTTAAAAATTCTTGGAAAAGAGAGTTTCTAGGGTCTTTTGGATCACCTGCATTTTTCCTACATATTGAGTATCCCTGGCATGGTGGACTACCTAAAATAACATCAGGTAAATTATCTTTAAACTCATCTAACAAGTATTCATCTGAAAAATTTTGTATATCTCCAATAAGTACTTTTGCTTCTTTGTGATTATACGCAAACGTTTCCGCCGCCCATTTATCTTCTTCTATAGCTCCTATAATTATATTTCCTGCCAGCTTAAACCCCAAACTAAATCCACCAGCGCCTGCAAATATATCAAGTACTTTTAGCAATTAAATACCTCCTTAAACCAATATTTTTATTCAATTAAATCTTGTTTGTTTAAGATATTTTACTAATAAGACTGTTTAACTATATTACACATGATGAATCGGAATAAAGGCTTTTTCACGTATTAGGAAAAATAGTTGAGTTGTAACTACATATAAAAAAACTAAGGGTGGAAGGCAAAGCCACTCCAACCCTTAACAAGTAAGAAAACCTTACCTTTAGTTCTGAATTTTAATTCTAAATACCTTACGATGCTACCTGAGCTGCAGTTCTAGTCCGCCGTCTTCTCCCATCAGCAACTTTTACAGGTGGCTCATCAGGAATCTGCATCAACAATGTCACAGTTGGTTGACATTGCAGTTCCCGACGGATGGAACGTTGTAACTCTCTTTCCAAAGTTCCTTGCAATCCACCCCAATCGACTTCAGGTTGCTCGCCTTCACCGGGTTGAGAAAATTCTGACCAGCGAACGCTTAAGATTTCTTCAATGCGCTGCTGTACCCATTTTTGCAACAGCGATCGCTCTATACTTGTGACTACGCCTCGCAGGTGAATTTCTGGCTTTGCCAATAATTTACCACTCCAATCGATGGCAGCAGCGATGGTAACAATACCTTCAGAAGCCATGCGTTGGCGTTCTTGTAAGACTTTAGCGCTAACCATGCCCGAACTAGTAGTATCCACCAGTTCAATACCCGATGGCACTTTTCCAGATACACTAATCGAGTCTTCTGTCAACTCCACGATATCGCCATTCTGGATAATAATCATGTTTTCTGCAGGAATGCCCATACTTTGCGCTGTTTGGGCGTGCTTCACCAACATCCGATGTTCGCCGTGGAAGGGTACGAAAAACTTCGGTTTAGTTAAAGCAATCATCAGTTTTTGGTCTTCTTGACAGCCATGACCAGAAACGTGAATTCCCTTGTCTCGACCATAGACTACGTTTGCTCCTTGGAGCATTAATTTATCTATAGTATTGACAACTGCGATCGTATTTCCGGGAATTGGGTTAGCGGAGAAAACTACCGTATCTCCTTCGCGAATTTTAATGTGGGGGTGTTCTTTGTTGGCAATGCGTGTCATGGCTGCCATTGTCTCACCCTGAGAGCCAGTAGTCAGAATTAATACTTTATCATCTGGTAGACCGCGAACAGAGTGTAACGGTTGCAGCAGATTATCTGGACACTTGATGTAACCTAAATTGCGTGCGTGGGCAATTAAATTGAGCATCGAACGCCCAACCACTGTGACTGTGCGGTTGTGCTTCTGCGCTAGCTCCAAAATCATGTTGATGCGATGGACGCTAGAAGCAAAAGTTGTGACAAACAGCCGCCCCGTAGCTTGTGAGAATACGCGGTCAAGATTGGGATATACAGAACGTTCCGAAGGTGTAAATCCTGGCACTTCTGAGTTAGTGGAATCGCTTAACAAACACAGTACGCCTTTTTCGCCATGTTCTGCTAACCGTTGTAAGTCAAATCTTTCACCATCCACTGGGGTATGGTCGATTTTAAAGTCTCCTGTATGGATGACTATACCGATGGGTGTATGCAGGGCAACTGTAAAGCTATCAGCAATGGAGTGGGTATTGCGAATGTACTCTACAAAGAAAGATTTCCCAATTCTCACGACATCACGAGGTAAAACCGATCTTAATTCTGTGCGATCGCGTACTCCCGCTTCTTCTAATTTACCTTCTAGCATGGCCATTGCTAATCTCGGGCCATAAATTACAGGTATTTCAAACTGTTTGAGATGAAATGCAATCCCACCAATATGATCTTCATGACCGTGGGTGACGATCATCCCTTTAATTTTATGGCGATTTTCCCGGAGATAGGTCATATCTGGCAGGACAATATTTACACCATGCATTGCCTCTGTGGGAAAGGCTAAACCTGCATCTAAAAGGACAATTTCATCGTCATATTCAAAAACACAGGTATTTTTACCAATTTCATGTAAACCGCCCAAAGGAATAATTTTTAGGGCGGAATCAGCTTCGTTTTTAGCCATTTGCTCCTTAGATTGTTGTTTGTGGTTAATTTAAGTTAAAAATTTAGTCTTGTATCAAAGACAACATCATTAGCTGTCTTATAAAGTCATCTGAAAGCAGCTGAGTAAACGTCAGAATTTTCTATTGTTTGTTCAATAAAAATGGATTTTACGCTGAAGGATTAATAGTATAGCGATTCAGTCGTAGCACAGGTTTTGTTCAGTGCAACCTGATCAAAGATATGTATTATTCCCAAATTATATGTAATTTTAGATACTAACAATTCGCCATTGCTGAACAAATTGTTACTTAGAGTAAACTAAGTTCTTTCAGAACCACCTCTAACTTATGACTTACTTCTGGTTCAGCTTCAGATAACGGCGGACGAGTTGAACCTACCTCCCAACCTAGAAGTTTTAATGCTTTCTTAACTGGAATAGGATTTGTCGTTAAAAATAGAGCTTTAAACAGGGGAAAAAGTTGAAGATGAATATCTGTCGCAATTTGAATTTTACCTAAATCAAAAGCTTGAATCATCTGCTGTAGTTGGTTTCCTACCAGATGAGAAGCAACGCTGACCACACCCTTTGCTCCGATCGCTAACAAAGGTAGAGTTAAAGAATCATCACCAGCGTAAATCTGAAATTCTTTTGGTGTCAAGCGGCGAATTTCACTCGCCTGGTCTAAATTTCCACTAGCTTCTTTGATACCAACAATATTATCAATCTCCGCTAACCGGGTAACTGTTTCGGCACTCAGATTTTGACCGGTACGACCAGGAATGTTGTATAACAACATAGGTAGGTCGGGACAGGCTTGCGCTACCGCCTGAAAGTGCTGGTACAGACCTGCTTGCGGTGGCTTATTGTAATAAGGAACTACTTGTAAAGACCCATGTACTCCTATTTTAGCTGCCTTTTGGGTGGCGGCGATCGCTTCTTTGGTGGAGTTAGAACCACACCCTGCTATCACCTTGGCTTTTCCAGCTACAGCCTGCAACACCTCAACAAACAAATGGTATTCCTCTTCCCAACTCAGGGTAGGGGATTCCCCTGTTGTACCACATACCACCAATGTATCTGTACCGTTGTTAGCTAGATGTGCCGCTAGTTCTGCCGCTACATCATAGTTGACACTGCCGTCTGCTTTAAACGGCGTAATCATAGCGGTTAAAACTCTGCCAAAATCTCCCACCCTCTTTTCACTCCTGATTACCCTTTTTTGTTTTTTATCGCTTGGTGGTTTTTTATTTTAATAGCCTATCTGCAAATTGCTTACAAGTGCCATTTGTCAGTTATATTTTCTGAAGAATTAATGACTAATGGCTAATGGTTTTAGTAGATTTTTTTCTACTAATAACTCCGCAATTTGTACTGCATTTAAAGCTGCTCCTTTACGGATTTGGTCACCACATAACCATAGTTCCAAGCCGCAAGGATGTGAAATGTCTTGACGAATTCTGCCTACTAAAACTTCATCTCGACCAGTAGCTTCAATTGGCATAGGAAAATGATTTGCCTGCCAATCTTCAATCAATTTTACTCCAGGGGAGCGACTGATGATTTCCCTAGCTTCCTCTGGACTAAAAGGCACCTCGAATTCTATATTAACTGCTTCCGAGTGGGCACGCAGTACGGGAACCCGCACACAAGTGGCGGTAATTCTGATTTGTTGTGTGCCAAAAATTTTGCGAGTTTCATTGACCATTTTCATTTCTTCCTCGCAGTACCCCTGCTCGTTTAATGGGGAATTGTGCGGAAATAAATTAAATGCCAAGGGATAAGGTAATACTTCGGCAACTGCTGGTTGCCCTGATAAAATGGCGCTGGATTGGGTTTGCACTTCTGCCATTGCTTTTGCACCTGCACCACTAGCAGATTGGTAAGTAGCAACAACCAACCGTTTTATTGGTCTTACCTGATGTAGGGGCCACAATGCTACCGATAGCAAGATGGTTGTGCAGTTAGGATTAGCAATAATTCCTTGATGATGAGCCGCAGCTTGGGGATTTACCTCTGGTACTACCAAAGGCACTTCTTCTTTCATGCGAAAGGCACTGGAGTTATCAATTACTACCGCGCCTTTTTCTACTGCTTTGCCTGCCCAAGTTTTAGATGTCGAACCACCTGCACTGGCCAGTACTATATCTATACCATCAAAGGCGCGATCGCTCACTGCCTCTATTGGCAAATTTTCCCCTTTAAACGACAGTGTCCGCCCCACACTTCTTTCTGAAGCCAATAACTTTAAATTAGCTAACGGAAAATTCCGATTTGCTAGTAATTCCAACAACTCTGTGCCTACAGCACCAGTTGCGCCCAAAATAGCTACATTATAGGATTTAGACAACCTAACTTCCTCCTTTAAGAGGTTATATAAGATTTATGCGATCGATACAAAACTTATGCAGTATTTAAATTACAGCCGTCTGCTTTAACATTTAAATAAAATTTTCTTTACTGGGAAATTTATGCTTTTGTTTTTACTTTATTACATTATTAAGTTTTTTTCTTTTTCATCAATTAATTAATATTCTAGTTTCCTTTGGTTTTATGACATTCATATTTCGTTACTTTCATTTAAAGTATATATTATACAACTAATTTATCAGCAGCGAAAGAATTAAAATATCTGCACTCAGCCATAGTTAAAGTTTAATAATTTTCCAGTTCAGTCAATAATTTTGCTTATTTATCTGGGCTGCACAGATTATAGATGTACTATGATCCAAGTGAAAGAAAACCACGAACCACTACAAACTGAGCTATGCGGCAATGCAGTCAGTCCTAATCAATCCAATCTGGAAATCAAATTCTACTTGAAAACCAGGATATCACGGTGTTAGCCCCCTGAATCATAAATCCACTTCCTTGCCTAGATCCAGAGTGCGAAACCCCTAATCGTTAGGTCATTGAGGAAGTGTTTGATTATGCAACACAGATGGCGACGGAGCAAGAGACCTCATTGTCATCGCCTTTAGATGTACAAAGAGTAAACTTATTGCGCTAAAGTGTTCAGGATTTTGCCATTAGCAGTAAACTGGATCTCTGCTGCCAGGCACTTATCCATTTTGGGATTCTCATGATGCCTTGTGGTCATTTGCCATTCCAGCTAAGAGACATCCACCTACAGAAGCGAACGATCGCATCTTGTCTGTACTCGGAGTCACCAATACCAGAAAACAGAGACGAAGCATGAAAGTCACCCAGGAAAAACTTCCCGCCAGCCAAATTGGACTAGAAATAGAAATTACACCAGAGATTACCAAACAAACTTACGAACAGGTAATTAAAAACCTAGCTAGTACTGCCAATATTCCTGGGTTTCGCAAAGGCAAAGTGCCTCGGCAGATATTGCTACAGCGCCTTGGCACTACACGCATTAAGGCAGCAGCCCTGGAAGAACTCATACAAGATGGCATAGAAAAAGCTGTTAAACAAGAAGAAATTCCGGCGATTGGGCAACCACAGTTGCGCTCATCGTTTGACGAATTGATTAATAATTATGAACCAGGTAAACCGCTGACCTTTTCTGCATCTGTCGATGTGGAACCGGAAATCAACATAGCACAGTACACAGGATTACAAGCGAAAGCTGAAGAAATCAAGTACGATCCCGCACGGGTTGATGAAGCGCTAGATAAAGAACGTCAACAAATGGGAACATTGATTCCTGTAGAAGGGCGTGCTGCCCAAATTGGCGATGTTGCAGTTGTTGATTTTAAAGGCGTAATAGCGAAAGCTGAGGGTGACGACGAATCCGCAGAACCTACGCCTATTCCCGGAGGAGAAGCGACTGATTTTCAAGTCGAACTATACGAAGATAAATTTATTCCCGGATTTATCTTGGGTATGGTAGGCATGAATCCTGGAGAAACCAAAGAAATTTCTGCCCAGTTCCCAGATCCTTATGCTAATGAAGAGTTAGCAGGCAAACCAGCTGTATTTACAGTCACGCTCAATGAACTCAAGGAAAAAGAACTACCTGAGTTGGATGATGATTTTGCCCAAGAAGTCAGCGACTTTGAAACCTTAGCAGAATTGCGGACTTCCTTAGAAGAGCGATATCAAAAAGAAGCCGAACAGAAAACCAAAACTAACAAGCAAGAAGCCTTGTTAGCAGAACTGCTCAAGCATGTAGAAATCGATCTACCAGCGACATTAATCGAGCAGGAAGTTGATGCGATGCTCACACAAACAGCAATTCGGCTGTCACAGCAAGGGCTGGATGTGAGAAAGTTATTTACCCAAGATATTATTCCGCAATTACGGGCGCGATCGCGTGATGAGGCCATTGAACGCCTCAAACGCTCCCTCGCTTTACGGGAAGTGAGTAAACGCGAATCCATCCAGGTGACAGAAGAAGAAATTAAAGCTAGAGTCACAGAGTTGTTGCAGGAATATCCAGACGAAGATGTAGACGCAGACAGACTGCGCTCAGTTGTGGAAAATGAACTCACAACCGAAAAAATCATCGATTGGCTGCTAGAAAACTCATCAGTGGAACTAGTACCCGAAGGCTCTTTAAGTACCCCAGATGAAGAAGAAGCAACATCAGCCGAGCCGGAAGCAGAATCTGCCACAGTGGAAGTTGTAGCAGAAACTGTTGAAGGGGAATAGGGACTGGGGATTGGGGAGATGAGGGAGATGAGGGAGATGTAGCCTAAAGGCGAACCCACAGGGTGGGAGATGAGAGGAAATAACCAAAATCCATACCCATTACCCATTACCCATTACCAATGCCCCATCCCCAACATCCCGCTAAAATGGTTAACAAATGTTAAAGAAATTACTTACTACATCTGCTACTATCTAGGCGGGACACTGGGGTACACGAGAAAAATTTAGATGAGGCATAATGGTTAACACATAGCTCAAATAAAAATCTAAATTAGTTAAAGAAGCAGTTAATGCTGCTTTGAACTTGTCCCACTTACTTGTCAAATGTTTTTTTATGCTTGTATCGCAGTCGGGAAATTACCCAATCAGCAGCTTAAGCCAAATGAATATTAGCTCCCACCTCAACGGCATCAGCAACATTGTGCCAATGGTGGTAGAACAATCTGGTATGGGAGAAAGGGCATTTGACATCTACTCCCGCCTACTGCGAGAGCGGATTATATTTTTGGGAACACCCATAGACGATGCTGTTGCCAATTCCATAGTCGCCCAACTATTATTCTTGGATGCCGAAGACTCAGAAAAGGACATTCAACTGTACATTAACTCTCCCGGCGGCTCTGTCTACGCAGGGATGGCAATCTATGATACAATACAGCAAATTCGTCCCGATGTAGTTACCATCTGTTTTGGGCTAGCCGCGAGCATGGGGGCATTCTTGTTAACAGCAGGGACTGCTGGTAAACGCATGTCTCTACCTGATTCCCGAATTATGATTCACCAACCACTTGGTGGTGCTCAAGGGCAAGCTATTGACATCGAAATTCAAGCTAGAGAAATTCTTTACATTAAGGGTAAGTTGAATCAGTTAATGGCCCAGCATACTGGTCAACCCCTAGAAAGAATAGAAGCAGATACGGAACGCGACTTTTTTATGTCGGCAGAAGAGGCGAAGAACTACGGTTTAATTGACCAAGTCATTTCTCGGCAAAATCTTCCCACACCAGGGGAAAACGTCACCATTCTGAAATAAGAGGCTGGTATGTCTAAGTACGACTCCCATTTAAAATGTTCGTTTTGTGGCAAGTCTCAAGAGCAGGTGCGTAAACTAATCGCAGGGCCGGGAGTCTACATCTGCGATGAATGCGTTGACTTGTGTAATGAAATCCTCGACGAGGAGTTACTCGACACAAATGGTGCAGCAGCTTCCCAACCAACACCAAAGTCGGAACCACCTCAGAAACGCCGCACCCGCTCTTCCAGTCTTTCGTTTAACCAAATACCCAAACCTAGAGAGATTAAAAAGTATCTAGACGAGCACGTCATTGGTCAAGACGAAGCTAAAAAAGTACTGTCAGTAGCGGTTTACAATCACTATAAACGGTTGGCAATCGTGCAGTCTAAGGCTAGTGGTAAAGGTGGCGGTGAAGATGCCGTAGAACTGCAAAAGTCCAACATTCTGCTCATTGGCCCTACTGGCTGCGGCAAAACTCTCTTAGCGCAAACCCTAGCGAAAATTCTGGATGTCCCCTTTGCAGTAGCTGATGCCACAACGCTGACAGAAGCTGGGTATGTGGGAGAAGATGTGGAAAATATCTTGCTGCGACTGTTGCAAGTTGCAGATTTGGATGTAGAGGAAGCACAGAGGGGAATTATCTACATCGATGAAATTGACAAAATTGCTCGTAAGAGTGAGAATCCCTCAATTACACGCGATGTCTCTGGTGAAGGCGTACAGCAAGCTTTGCTGAAAATGTTGGAAGGGACGATCGCTAACGTACCACCCCAAGGCGGAAGGAAGCATCCCTATCAAGATTGTATCCAAATCGATACCAGTAATATCCTGTTTATTTGTGGTGGAGCCTTCGTTGGTTTAGAGAAGGTTGTGGATCAACGAGTCGGTAAAAAGTCCATCGGCTTTGTGCAACCTGGTGAAGGACAGACGAAGGAAAAACGAGCAGCAGATACCCTGCGCTACCTAGAACCAGATGATTTGGTGAAATTTGGCATGATTCCCGAATTCATCGGACGGATACCAATGGTAGCAGTGGTAGATCCCCTAGATGAAGAAGCTTTAATGGCGATTCTCACCCAACCACGCAGTGCCCTTGTGAAGCAGTACCAAAAACTGCTGAAGATGGATAACGTCCAATTAGACTTTAAACCAGAAGCCTTGCGAGCGATCGCTCAAGAAGCCTACCGCCGCAAAACTGGAGCGAGAGCATTACGGGGTATTGTGGAAGAATTAATGTTAGATGTGATGTATGAGTTACCATCCCGCAAGGATGTAACTCGCTGTACAGTCACCCGGGAAATGGTTGAGAAGCGTTCCACTGCTGAACTCTTAGTACATCCCTCTTCCCTTCCCAAACCAGAATCGGCTTAGTAGTCAAGAGGAGCCAGTCAAATGCGGAGGTTCCCTCCGTTGAGTGAACTGGCGTTCAAGAGTCATTAGTCCAACAAGATAATCAATAATAAAGAACAAGGACAAATGACAAAGGACAAATGACAAATGCCTTACATTAATGTTCGTGGTATTGAGCATTACTATGAGTGGGTGAAAAAACCATCAGATTCCTTACCTAAGCCAGTGATGGTTTTCATCCACGGTTGGGCTGGTTCGGCGAGATATTGGCAAAGTACTGCTAATGCTTTATTAGACCAGTTTGATTGTTTGCTGTATGATTTACGTGGCTTTGGGCGTTCTGGTGGTAAACCAACCATAGCCGAGGCTAGTGAATCGGTTGCAGAATCCCAATTTCCGGAAGCAACAGCAGCAGCAATCGAAAAATTAACTTATGAATTAGAAGAATACGCTGATGACTTAGCAGCACTGCTAGGTAAATTGCAGCTTCAGCGTGTCTATATTAATGCTCACTCAATGGGTGCATCCATTGCAGTTTTGTTTTTTAACCGCTATCCCCAAAAAGTCGAACAGGGAATTTTGACTTGTAGCGGAATTTTTGAGTACGACGAAAAAGCTTTTGCTGCTTTTCATAAATTTGGTGGGTACGTAGTTAAATTTCGCCCCAAGTGGTTAGGTAAAATTCCATTTGTTGACCAGATGTTTATGGCGAGATTTCTGCATCGCCCTATACCAAAAGCTGAACGTCAGGCTTTTTTACAGGATTTTCTGGAAGCTGATTATGATGCTGCACTAGGAACAATTTTTACTTCAGTAAGCAAAGTACAATCGGAAGTTATGCCGCAGGAATTTGCCAAGCTAACAGTGCCAACACTGTTGGTAGCTGGGGAGTATGACAAGATTATTCCTGCTGAGATGGGGCGACAAGCTGCAGCGATGAATGAAAAAGTTGAGTTTGCCATGCTTCCTAATACAGCGCATTTCCCAATGTTAGAAGATGCTCCAACTTATCTACGACGGGTGGGGGAGTTTTTGCAAATTCCCACAAAAGTTGATTAAAGTTGATGTCCAATCTGACAACTTTGGTTGCAGAATGCGCGGATGGGTAGGTGTTGAAAACTGCATTTATATATAAAGCGCTGAAACTCCTTATCTGTAATAATTTCAAAGATTCATTGCTGTTCTATCACCCGCGCTCCTTACACAGACTGACTTTCAGCGATTTTGGTTTTGCTTTTTCTTTATTGCCTATGTTATGATTGACCTATCCGCGCACCAGAACCTTGAAAACCTTATATTAGTTGACTTTCAGGCTTCCGCAGTTGAAATTTCACTTAATCCCTATTAGGGATTGAAACAAATATACATCATGAATGATAACACCAAACTAGCAAGTTGAAATTTCACTTAATCCCTATTAGGGATTGAAACAACCTCCCACTTCCAAATCCTGCCACCTGCCTTATAGTGTTGAAATTTCACTTAATCCCTATTAGGGATTGAAACATTGGTGTTAAGTCTGGCGTAATGGTAGTTGGTGGTTGAAATTTCACTTAATCCCTATTAGGGATTGAAACACTTAACGGGGTTCTGCCATCAGCACCATGTGAAAGGGACAGTTGAAATTTCACTTAATCCCTATTAGGGATTGAAACAGATCAATTGAGGCAGCGCATTGAATTGATGAAGTTGAAATTTCACTTAATCCCTATTAGGGATTGAAACATAGTTACTCTAGACTTAAAGAAAGCTAACAAAACTAGTTGAAATTTCACTTAATCCCTATTAGGGATTGAAACTCCCTTCCGTTGATACCATTTATTCCCGGTCTACCATCTCGTTGAAATTTCACTTAATCCCTATTAGGGATTGAAACCAGAGATTTTACTGTAACCAGTGCGATCGCACCTTCAGGTTGAAATTTCACTTAATCCCTATTAGGATACAAAATTAAGAATAACCTATCCCACTATTTTTAAAACCTCTAAATCTAGTTGTAAAAAATGCCTAAAAACCTTGATTTTTCGTTTTTAATTCTCAACTCAGTCTAAGTTTTCTAGCGCAAATATTATTAGTGGGATAGGTTCAATTAACCCAAACCTAATTCTCGTTTCAATAAATTGATGGAATTAGTACCAATATAATTATCAACCTTAATCAACTTGGGCGGACGAATGATGTCTTCTACCGCCGCTTGTACAGCAGCTTGCACTGCTGCATAACTTGCTTGATCGCTGATAATTACCTCGGCTCGCTTGACGATCGCCTGAAGTTTGTAAGCATCTTTTGGTTGGGTTGTCATTACCAATAGTTCATCTCCCCGGAGTCCGTGAAGAATCACTTCGGCGGCGCGCGCAATTCCAGAACTTAAGCTGACTATGCCCACACAGTTTTCTTTGGGCAAGGTTTTCAACAAATTAAGTTCTTTAGAATAGTCGTAGATATCCAGAGGAATCACCCGTACAGCTTTCGGGGAAGCGATGTCTTCTACGTCGCCAATAAAATACCGACTAGTCACAACTGTGGCAGAGGAAGTTTTATCTAGCACAGATGCTAATTCTTCCATTGGTATCAACTGGATTGGTATTTGCAGGGCTTTTTCTAATTCATAGACCATCAACTCCCCAGCGCCGATGTCATAAGTAGGAACTGCTACTAACACCTGAGCGCTGCAACGCAACCGCCAATCAATTTCTGCTAAAAATAGCTCCCTTGCTTGCGAGAGTGTACATCCTTGAGAAAGAAGTTCATCAAGTGCTTGCTGAACAACTTTGTCTGCTTCGGGATGTTGCTTGAGAATGGGCGATTGCATTCTGCTACCACCCTCATGGCCTTGGGCGCGGACATAAATCCCCGAACCTGCGAGACTTTCGACAAATCCGTCTTCTTCTAACTGACGATAAACCTTGCTAATTGTATTACGGTGTAACCCCGTCTGCATTGCCAATGCCCTTGTACTCGGCAATTTGTACCCAGGTGGATATTGCCGGGAAGCGATCGCAAACCGGATTTGATTAAACAGCTGGGTTGAGGCGGGAATCTCACTGTCTGGTTGAATGCGAAATTGAATCATCACCAAACCTCCTAGGTGCTAGTAGCGATATATAACCAGCTGCATTTGCTACCTTTTAAATAATTTATTTATACATAAAATTTTTCCGAGAGAAATTTCTAATCTGTTCACTGTTGTTAATTGATAATTTGATGGTAGAAAGCTTTGAGATACTGGCATAGTTATATCAAATAATCACGCAACCCTGGTAAAAACTATTATGACAGAGCGAGCAATCGACACCACAACGGTTCAAATTTCGCAAGATAATCTTTCAATAGTAGCTTACTTGGCACAGCCAAAAGAATCAGGCTCTTACCCAGCAATTGTGGTGTTGCAAGAGATTTTTGGTGTCAATGTCCACATTCGCGATGTTACCGAACGGATTGCAAAACTAGGTTATGTTGCGATCGCACCTGCACTGTTTCAACGCCAAGCACCAGGTTTTGAAACTGGCTATACTCCCGAAGATATTGAAATTGGCCGCGGCTATGCAATGCAAACCACAGCTTCTGAATTATTGAGCGATATTCAAGCCACAATTGATTATCTAAAAACTCTTCCCAATGTCAAACAAGATAGCTTCGGCTGTATAGGTTTCTGCTTTGGTGGTCACGTAGCATACCTGGCTGCTACTCTCCCAGATATTAAAGCTACAGCTTCCTTTTATGGCGCAGGGATTACAACGCGCACACCCGGCGGTGGACAGCCTACCGTTACCCGTACCAGTGAAATTAAAGGCACAATTTACACCTTATTTGGCATGGAAGATGCCAGCATTCCTCCCGAACAGGTAGACGAGATTGAAGCAACGTTAGAAAAATACAACATTCCGCACCGCGTGTTTCGCTACGATGGAGCTGACCACGGATTTTTCTGCGACCGTCGCGCCAGCTATAATCCTAAAGTTGCAGCCGATGCTTGGGAGCAGGTGAAACAACTCTTTGGTCAACTGGCATAAAACCTATGTAGCCGTTGCCTACTTTTTCGTCGAGGTGTTTTTAGTTATTTGTCATTTGTCCTTGGTATTACAAATGACAAATGACAAATGTTAATCTTAACGAGAAAAAGGAGATAGAAGACAAGCAATCTTCTGAAAACTCCAGTAGCATCAGCGCAAATAACAATATTATCTGCAAAAGTCATGAATTCCGAAGCGAAACGTTCTCAAACAGCCAATTCGTCATTTACAATGGACGACTTTGCCAAAGCACTAGAAAAACACGACTACCAGTTTCAAAAGGGACAGGTAGTACACGGCAAAGTTTTCCAGCTTGACCATGATGGGGCTTATGTTGATATTGGTGGCAAATCGTCAGCGTTTATCCCCCGTGATGAGGCTTCTTTGAGAGCAGTTACCGATTTATCGGAAGTGCTACCCATGCAAGAGGATCTGGAGTTTTTGATTATCCGCGAACAGGATGCAGAAGGTCAAGTTACTCTTTCGCGAAAACAGTTAGAAATTCAGCATATTTGGGAAAGACTGGCGCAAATGCAAGAAAATTCCCAAACGGTGCCAGTGCGGGTGACAGGGGTAAATAAAGGTGGTGTCACCGTTGATCTTCAATCTTTAAGAGGTTTCATTCCGCGATCGCACTTGATTGAGCGTGATAATTTAGAAGCACTTAAAGGTCAAACTCTCACTGCTGGTTTTTTAGAAGTAGACCGCAATAACAAAAAGCTAATTCTTTCTCAACGTTTGGCGAGTCGTTCTAGCAACTTTAGCTTGTTAGAAATCGGTCAATTAGTCGAAGGTAAAGTCACAGGTATTAAACCTTTTGGCGTATTTATCGATTTAGATGGGGTCAGTGCTTTACTGCATATTAAGCAAGTCAGCCAAAAGTTTATTGAGTCTCTAGATAAAGTATTTCAAATTGGTCAGCCAATCAAAGCTGTGATTATTGACTTAGATGAAGGTAAAGGCCGGGTTGCACTTTCCACCAGAGTTTTAGAAAATTTCCCCGGTGAAGTTTTAGAAAATATGGATGAAGTTATGGCTTCGGCTGAGGCGCGTGCTAATCGTGCTAATCAGAAAGCTGCTGAATAGCGGCTTTGATTAATTACCAATTAATTTTCACTTATGAGACGCTTTCTTTTCTCATCCCATTTGCGCTAAGAAAGCGTCTTTGTATTAGCCAGGAACAATCAGCTCCACTGATTTTTGAGCCTGATGGTTCTAAATCGTCCAATCTTCCATCATTAAACCTGGAATCTTACTAAAGTCACTAGCATTTCGGGTCAACAACACCAAATCACGAGATATAGCGATCGCTGCAATTCTTAAATCCATTGTGGATACACGAACCCTTTGCCCTCGTAACGCATCAAAGACTGCGATCGCTCTGGCATCAAACGATAAAATAGGAGCTGTTGCAAAACCTTGAAGAGTTCCCAGCAGCAAAGCATATCCGCGGATTATGTCAGTATTCGTCTGAGCACGATTAATGAAGTTATGAGCACCAAGCACTTGCTCATGAAAACTAATGATCGATAAGGCAAAGTCGGCAGAGGAATGCTGTCCCATGCGCTCTATCAAACGAGTAAACTCTGAACCTGAACGTCTCTGTAAAAAACTGATGTGGTCGGTATCGAGCAAATATTTCACAATTACTCTTCATCCTCATCAGTAGGCTTATCAGCCTGACGAAAAGCACGTCCATATTCCAGAGCTTTCAGAAAAGCTTCCTCATCAGAAATTGAGCCAATGAGTTTTTCTAACCAGTTTTCGGAAGGTTTTCCTTCGACTTTGCGTTGGAGATCAGAGATTGCTTGCTCAAGGTTTAACAGGCGATGCTCTAGAACTGTTTCATCTATCATGGGTTCTCTCCTTTTAGCGTTCACTGTTATATAGCCACTCAGCTTGCGGAATGCTTTTTCAATTCAGTTGAAAATTGGTCAATATTACTGCGAGGCACTTTACTTATCTAGGTAATGTTTTGCTAAATAATGTAGAGTTTGTCTAGGTATTAAAAATCTGTGAAAACTTCTCTGCTCAAAACTAATTTTTCTTGATGATAGCTATTTTGGAGTTCTTTTAACTTTTCCGGATTAAAAGCAAATTGAATCAACTCAATTAGTTCTACCCAACTATTTAACATAGCTTCTGAGTGAGCTTGGCAGAATTCATCAACGAAAAATTTTGCCCACCACTGGGGTGCTTGTTTGTGGCGATGAGGTTCATGTTGCTTACGCCAGCGTCTACGCCATTTGATAAAGTCGCTTTGGGTAGGTGGTTTTACACCCAAGATTGGCGGAAAATCAGCGTAACTAACAAATTTACTCAAGCCTTTACCGTGGACGTAAACCATGTAGCGCCAGCATTCCACAGTATATATATCTTCAATGCTAATTTGGAATATTAAGCAAATTGCTTCTTCTGTAACAAATCGCGCCAACGGGTGAACAATTGCTGATTTGTGAACAATTTTTGATTCACGGATGACAAGCACTTTCGGCTTGAGTGATGATAGCATAAAAGATAATTCCCGTCAGAAAAGATGATTCCCTTCAAAAAAGATGATTCTCGTCAAACAGATGATTCTGATGAAAAGAGAAGATTCTTAAATTTGATGGAATGTGTAGTTGTAGATAATGCGATCGCCCTTTAGTTTTCCAGGCCAGAGGGCGATCGTTATTATTTAGGATATAATTATTAAACGACTCATATAAGTCATTTGTCAAGCAAATTATGGGAATGGTTAGGCTAAAGATTCGAGAATTTGCTGCGGAGAAGGGCTGGACGCTGAAAGAGGTATCTGACCGTTCTGGTGTGGTTTATAGTACTCTCAGAACCTATGCGCGATCGCCTGGACTTGCAACTGTAGATTTTACCGCAATTCAGAAGTTAGCACGAACTTTTGATGTGATGATTGAGGAATTGGTTGAAGTTGTGCAGGAATAATTATACTAGTTTGGAAATGGGCATAGGGCATGGGGCATAGGGCATGGGAAAGAAATATTTTTATGCTTGGTTATGCCAAAACCTGGCGTGAATCGCTGATATGAACAAAGGCGCGCTGTTATTTTAAACTAACGGTGGTACTTCAAAGTCATTGAAAAACGAAACATCGAAAGATGAAGCGCTTAATGCTCTCACTAGCTTATTGTCGAGAGTCAACAAAGTTGCATCTACCTGCTGTGAAAGCGCAACATAAGAAGCATCGTAGGTTGAAATGCCATAATTTAAGGCAATATTGACTGCATCTGCCATCAAATCGGCTGTGGAGACAATACGCAAGGGAAAGGCTTTGAGAGTAGCTAAATCTGTCTGTATTTCAGCAGCCGTGTACATTCTTGCACGGACGTATTTCCAGAAAACGTTAGCACACTCGATGTAAAACAGGTCTGGTACATAAATTTCAGCCTGTGGATTGGCAAGATGGCTAAAGAGTTGATTAACTTTAGCAGTTAGTGGGTCAGCTATAAAATACTTGATGCACACACTGGTATCTACCACGCATCTGAGAGAATTAATCATCTGTCGCGGTCTTCTCGAATCAGTTCAGTACTATCAGGTAATCCAAAGTCTGCTGGATTTAACCGTCGGCGATTACGACTTTCCTCTAGAAGTTTGGGGACATTCTTTCGCCTTTCTTCTTCTGTTAGCTGTGTCTTTTTTGCTAAGGCATTTTGCAAGATTGTAATCACTTGAGCATCAATAGAAGAATGTTCAGCTTGAGCTAACTCTTGCAATTTCTCATATAAATCATCAGGTATATTGAGCAGATTTAGGTTAGCCATTTTTTTATATCTACAAGGTAGTTATTAGTAATAATAACATGATGTAATTGAGGGGATAAGATAGGCGATCGCCTCTGATTAAACATCCACCATTAAAGCTATTTCTGGCAATAAAGACTGTTGCTTTTTTAGCTCATTATCTCTTTTTTCTGGTAGTAAACCAGCAGCATATAAAATTGCTATTATCGATAGTAAGCTCAAGATTAGATAAAGAATTATATTACTTATTGATTCGCCACTTGTGGAATATGGGTTGAGAGATGCTGCCATCATTTTAGTGTTTGGTAGCTTAGTGGCAGATAGACTTACATTGAAGTCTTTTTGTAGTTCCGTAACTGATTGATATCTTGCATTAGATTCATAACGAACCATTTTAGACAAAATACTAGCGAGCCAATTACTAACATCCGCTTTATCTCGCCAGACAACTTCTCCTAAATTATCTATTGTTAAAGCTTGAGGCTCTAAACCTGTAATTGCCTCAATTAAAGTCATTCCTAGTGCGTAAATATCACTATTGAATTGCGGATATCCGCGCATTTGCTCTACGGGAGAATAACCTTGAGTATAAATTTGTGTCCCCGGTTTTTGCAACCTCGTATTTCTAACAATAATTTCTTTGACTGCTCCGAAGTCAATTAAAAATAAATTATCATGATCATCCACAATAATATTATCTGGTTTAATATCCCGATGTATAATATTATTGCTATGCACAAATAGCAGAATATTTATTAATTTATCTAATATTTTGATAACTTCAGGCTCTTCTAGTTTTTGGCGAGATTTGATTTCTTTACTTAAAGTATTTCCTTGAATATACTGTTGAATTAAGTAAAATTCTTGATTTTCTTCCAAGTATTCATAAAACTTGGGAATCTGCGGATGTCCATTTAAGTTTTTGAGAATTGTGACTTCACGTTGGAATAGTTGCTTGGCTGTAACCACCTCATTTTGATTACCGCTAGAGAAGATAAAATGCTTGACTGCATACTGAACTCCAGACTGAAACAAGTCATTAGCTAGATAAGTTCTACTAAAACCACCTTCTCCTAGCAATGCAACTATTTCGTAACGTCCGCCGAGAATTTTTGATATACCTGTATTCATGTGATACCACTGTTGCAGAGATTACCCAAGCAATCTTTGTCAATTTATATTCAAGCCTCTACGTCAAAGCTAGGAAACTAACTTGAGCGAAGTATGTAACATATTTTATACTACAACCAATATGATATGATCCTTTGGACACACCTAGAATTTTTATTACATATTTTTCATTGATTAATCAATTATTGAATTTGCGGAATTATGAAGCAACTATCACTGCGCTATGGTGTATTTATAATTTGTTTTGTATTGCTATTACTTTATTTAATTACGCCATCGTTTATTCCTTGGTTTCCCTTTTTAATAGTGCTAGCCTTTTTAGGCTTAACTGTCAAATCTACTATTGATGGGATTCGTCTGAAAAATGCTTTACTTCAACAAGTAGGTATAATCGAGCAAAAACTTCGGTCTGAACTTGTCCAGAAAGTTCAAGGTATTAGTAGAAATCAATATGAGAGAATTAATAAAATCGCTTTAATTGAAAAAAGATGTAGCGAAAATCAAGAATTAAAAATTTGGGAACGACATAAACGCTCTTATCAATTACTACCCAACTCTCTTTTAGCGCTTGGCTTATTGGGGACATTCTTGGGTATAACCATGAATCTATTCTTAATTAGTAGAAATACTGGTGGTGAATTGCAATTACAAAAAGCCTTACCAGATATTATTGGTTCAATGGCGATCGCATTCGTTAGTAGCCTAGCAGCTTTAGCTGGAAGTGTCTTCTTGACGAAGTTTCATCCCACCTATGATTTAGATTTAGAGAAGGATAAACTGCTAATTTCTTTAGAAGATTTTCTTGATAATGATTATTTTATCTCTCAAAACCAGCCAACAGTAGCAGAACAGATAGATGTACTGATTAAAACTATAGACAATTATGCCAAAAGCTTGAGTGGATTTGTCACAACTCTACCAAAAAATACTCAAGATTTTCAAAATGCTGTCACAGCAGCTTCTAATACACTCAATACATCTGCGAATAATTTTCAGGTTGTCGCGAATCAATCTTCGCAATCGATGCAAACAGGCGCTAATGTTTTAACTAATGCAACTAACAATTTGGCAAGATTAACCACAACTTTTTCTGATATCACATCCTCTCTGCATGATTCGACAAAATCTTTTGACAACGCCATAGATACATTACAAATTTATGCAGATAAATTGGCAGATATTGGTAATGCTTTGGTGAACAACTCTTCACAGACCCAAAGCTTAATTCAAACTAATCAGGAAAACCTGAATCATGTGAGCGATCGCCTGCTGCAAAATGCGAATACACTATCTGCAACTAGCCAGACTTTCAATAATAATATATTCCAGGTAACAGCATCTTTAACGCAGCACACAGGACAAGTAGGTAACCACAATAATAGATTGCAGAATTTACTTGGAGTTATTGAAAATACTACACAATCTTCTAATACTAATATGGGGCAAATAGTATCAGTATTAAATCAAAATGCATCGTTATTAGGTAGCCAAATTAATCAATTGCAAAATATATCTGAGAGTATTGATCGCAATGCTCAAACCATGAGGCAAATCCAAAATAATTTTTCTGATTTATTGTCAGCATTAGCACAGTTACAGAAATCTAGATTCTAGCCTCAATGGAGAAATTTAAATATGCGGAGAAGAACAAGAAGTTTACCAATAAATGACACCTTTAGTATCTGGACTTCTTTTACAGACTTAATGTCTAATGCTTTTATGATAATTACCTTGCTATTATTATTAGTGATAGCGAGAAACTCAAAAAGTATAAATGATTCTCGGATATCAACTGGTGATGAAGAGAAACCAACCATCATAGAACTACCAGCAGAAAAATATGAGTTTAAGTCAGGTAGCGCAGTTTTACCACAGAATTTGAAAAAAGATATTAATCAAAATGGCATAATTTTAAAAGAAATTGAAAATAATATTAAGCAAATTGAAAATAGTAATAAAAAAGTAGATGTTATTGAAGTAATTGGGCATACAGATGGAGAAGAAGTAGGTTCTTTAAATTGTAGCGATCGCAACGGCGGTAATTTAGATACAAAATTAGAAGAAGTCGCTACTCATAATAAAGATGTGTCTATTCTTTGCCCAGGTTCTAATGCTGATTTGGGTTTAATGCGCGCCTTAGCAGTAGTGAAAGAACTGCAAAATGTTCAACGTCAAAGAAAATCTGGACTTTTCAAACGGCTAAAGTTTAGAGCCTATTCTGCGGCACAATTACTGCTACCAGACGATCAAGGATTTGCGCCACCAGACAGAAGGGATAACCCCAAGCGCCGGCGGATTGAAATTCGCTTCGCGCAATTGGGACAGTATAAAACCCCAGGGAATAACCGCTAATACCTATGATTCCTGCAAAAATTTTCAATCATGGCACAAAATCTTGCTAGAGCTAATTCTTTGTCGATTTTAGTACATATTAAATACGTATAAATATTTAGAAAATTATTTTTTCGTTGGGAATTATAAATATAACGATTTAATTAGTGAAGTAAACATGGTTCTACCTTTTATTCTTGGTGCAGCAGCTTTAGGAGCAGGCTTATTTGGAGCTAAAAAAGGAGTAGATGCTTACTCAGATAACTCAAAAGCCAAGGATTTACAGCGTGACGCACAGGCAGTTTATGAGCGTGCAGAAAATAAATTAAAGTCTTCACGACAAGTAACAACCGAAACACTAGAGCATTTAGGACAACTTAAATTGGAAGTCTGGGATACACAACTTGGACGTTTCGTGAAGCTTTATGAGCAATTAAAAAACGTTGAGTTAACCGGACAAGCGAATACAGATGAGTTTAACGCAGCTAATTTTACTAGGGATGAATTAGCTCAGATGAGAGATATTGCATTAAAAGCGCACGAAGTGGTCGTAGGAGGAGCTGGTGCAGTTGGAGCAGGAGCATTAGCAGGAATTGCTAGTTACGGGGGTGTTATGATGTTTGCCTCTGCATCAACCGGGACTGCGATTAGTACGCTTGCAGGTGCTGCCGCCACTAATGCTACTCTGGCATGGTTTGGCGGAGGCTCAATCGCTGCTGGTGGATTTGGTATGGCTGGAGGTATGGCTGTCCTTGGTGGAATAGTAGCAGGCCCCGTCTTAGCTGTTGGTGGTATGTTAATGGCTGCAAAAGCGAGTGAAAATCTAGCAAAGGCTCGCAGCTATAAAGTAGAAGCAGATAATATGGCAAAAGAAATGGAAAAGGCTATTAGTGTTTTAGATGCCATCACCAAAGTAGCCACAAAATTTGATGAAGTCATCATGCGACTGTCAACAGCTATGACACCCGTACTAGATGGTTTGGAAAGTACAATTCTTGCCGCAGGTACAGATTTTGTTAAATATAATCAGTCACAAAAACATCAAGTATATCTCACCGTTCAGTTTGCTCAAGTTCTAAAGCTTTTACTAGAAACTCCACTACTCACCAAAGATGGGGCTTTGGATGAAAGCTCCAATAAAGCTTTAAAGCAAGGACAGTCATTCTTAGGTCAATCCTAATTTATTAATGATGGCTAAATAGCTGTAATTTGTAGCCTCAATTACTCCTAACTATGATAAAGCTTTTAAGTTGGGAGTTTTGTTTTTTCTGCCTATAATTTTTTACTAAAAAACTCCCATTTTATTGGTATCAAAAATGCCTAAGAAAGCCCAAAATCAAGAATCAGTTTATTCTGCAACATCTTTTGCATCTGGTATTTACGGTGCTGTAGAAGCTCAACAAAATGCAGCAGCAACAGATGCCATAAAGCAAGGGATGGATTTATTCACAATTGCTGCTGAAAAGTTGGGAGCCGTTGACCCTAAAATTTCACAAGGTAATCTATTTGAATATATAGAAGCAGCTAAATTTAATGCGGATGCTGCTTTAAACAGTTCCCCGCTCAAGGCAGTTGTAACAGCTGCTGAAGGTGAACCTCACGCTGTTGCTGATATCTTGATTAAGAAGGGTGATTTAGTTATCGAAGAAGTTCAAGCTAAGTCTATGGATAAAGCTAGTAACTTGACTCATGCTCTCAGCAATCAAAAGTATCAGGGAATGCAGAAACTAGTGCCTGATGGTAATGCTGAGAAGGTGAGGCAACTAGCTGAAAACCGCGCACAATCCGGAACTATCAAAGCAGAAGAATATGCAGATACAGCTAAAAATACTACAGATAGACTGAAAGCAGAGAAAATACAGTCAGAAGGTACATCTTATGAAGAAAACCTTTGGGCTGCTAAAAAGCCTGATATTTACGCAGCTATTACCGAAGCAAAGTTTGTTGCTAAAGAAGCAGCCGTTACAGGAGCTAACGCAGCAGTTGCAGGATTCGTAGTTGGTGGAGTAATTTCAGCAGTAAAAAACAGCATAGCCGTTTTACACGGCGAAAACACTGTCGAAGATGCGATTTTTAGCACTGTTAAAGATGCAGGTAAATCTGGACTGCGTGGTGGTACTACAGGTGTAGGAGGTACGCTCATCAGGTATGGAGCTACTAAGCTAGGTATTAAGGCATTAGCTAAATCCAATGTTGCGGTTACTATTGCTGCTGGTGTAATTGATGTTGGAGCCTCTGTCTACAGCTTTGCTAAAGGAGAAATTACAACTGAAGAGTTAATACAAAAAGTCGGTCAGACTGGAACCTGTACTACTTATAGTCTGTATGCAGGTACAGCAGCAGGAGCTATTTTTGGCCCTGTCGGCGCAATAGTAGGAAGTATGGCAGGCTATCTTATAGCTGCGAGTATATATCAATCTGCTGCCGCTATTTTTAAACAGGCTCGTCTGGCAGAAGCAGAAGCTGAACGAGTCGTGGCTATGTGCCAAGCAGCTTGTAAAGCTATGGAACAACAACAAGCTGAGTTTGAGCATCTTTTTGAAACTAACTTCCAGGCTCGTTGTATGGAATTTGATGCCTATTTTGCTGCAATAGATGCAGGATTAACGTCGAATAATATAGAATCTACAACTCAAGCTCTAGCGGAGTTTGCCGAAAATTTAGGCAAAAAACTACAATTTGAAAACTTTCAAGAGTTTGATCAGTTTATGACGAATTCAGATCAATCTCTAATTCTTTAAATTGTTACCTTATCTGAAAAACGGAGAGGGGGAGATTCGAACTCCCGGAAGCTTTCACTTCATCCGATTTCAAGTCGGACGCAATCGACCACTCTGCCACCTCTCCAGTAAACTGTCTAGCTTTTTTATTGGTGCAAAGCCTTTTCTAGATTAGCACAAAAGCTGACAGATAACACTATATCTCATCATCTACGCAGATTGCACTACTGGACGCGATCGCTCGTAAAAAATTTCTTCTGAGACTATCTGGTAATCATTGCCTACCCAAACTAGTGAGATTTGCGACACTACACCCGCCTCTAGGGAGACTAGGGAAAAATTCCGCCGCTTGTTGCCTTGAATTTCTACTATCCTGGGTACGCTAGCCGCATTCAAGTAAAATATCCCTTCTGGGCTTTTCAGCAGTGGCTTGCGTAGCTCTTTTTTGGTGTGTCGTAGGCTATGGTGCATATGTCCAAATGTCACCAGAGGAACAGTTTTACCAGCGTTGAGAGCCTGGGAAATTGCTTCGCCAAAATCTGGATCGCCAAAATCGCCGCCAATGGGGAGCCAGTCTTTACCACAGGGGTCTTCAGGGCGATCGCCTAATCCACTAGGGCCATTGTGTCCCACAAAAATAATCGTGTCGTAGGCAGCACTTTTGACCGCAGCCATAATTTTATTTGCTGATTCTTCAAAATCGTTGACACCGTAACGTTCTTTGCAGATGTCAGCAAATCTCCATTCTGGCCCACCCCAACTAAAGGGACGACCTCCGACTACTGTTAAATTCCATTGCGGAAAATCTAGCTTACTATAACCAACATGGGCGGAACCTAATAAATCAAGTTGTTCTTGTACCCAGTCTTCCTTAGTGCGATCGTAGGGACATTTTTTCCGTCCCCATTCCGTGGCAGTGTACCATGCATCGTGGTTGCCCATTACGGCGGCTTTGGGAATATCAACAGAAGCGATCGCTCTTACCACTTCCACTGACTCATTGCCAAAATCTCCCACAAACAGCACTAAGTCCACACCCAAATGCTTGAGTGCAATACCATCTTCTTCTTCCCATTGGTCGTGAACGTCGCCAACTACAGCTATTTTCAGGTTTATTGATTCTGTTATCTCACTGGTCATGCCACTGTCCTTGCCGTCTACTTTTAGGATAGGCAACTCAGCAGATTTTGGACATAAATTGTCAAAACTCTGGGTATGGGGCATTGGGCATTGGGGATGGGAAAGAAACCAACACTTGTCGGTTAAGGGAAAAAAGGGGAATGGGAAAAGGGGAAGAAAAAACCTTTAACCTTTTCCCCAAAACCATACCAATATGCTATGTCCAAGGATAGAGTTTCTATAAAGCTTCTACGATTTTTGGTAAAAACCACTATATTTTTTGGTAAAAACTACTATAATTAATCCACAGCATAAATACTTGCAACTTTAACTAACCCCTAATTGTGTTTAACACTGCACTTGTTGATCGAGAAACCACCCATCCGGGTGTACTACCACTGGATTTATTTGCGGCGATTGAGAGTCTCAAAAAAGAACTCAACGCAGTGATTTTAGCCCATTACTATCAAGAGCCAGATATCCAGGATATTGCAGACTTTATTGGGGATTCATTACAACTAGCCAGAGCTGCAGCTAATACCAATGCAGATACAATTGTTTTTGCTGGTGTTCACTTCATGGCAGAAACAGCAAAGATACTAAATCCTGATAAATTGGTACTGCTACCAGATTTAAATGCTGGTTGTTCTTTAGCAGATAGTTGTCCAGCGGAGGCGTTTGCAGCTTTTAAAGCCGCCCATCCCGATCATCTAGTGGTTTCTTATATTAACTGTTCTGCAGATATTAAAGCCATGAGCGATATTATCTGCACCAGTTCGAATGCTGTGAAGATTGTGCAGCAAATACCGAAAGACCAGCCCATTATTTTTGCCCCCGATCGCAATTTGGGGCGCTATGTCATGGAGCAAACCGGACGAGATATGGTGCTTTGGGACGGTAGCTGCATTGTGCATGAAACTTTCTCGGAAAAGAAAATTGTCCAGTTAAAAATTGCCCATCCCGAAGCGGAGGCGATCGCACACCCAGAATGCGAAACTAGCATTTTGCGCCACGCTAACTATATCGGTTCTACAGCAGCTTTACTAACATATTGTCAAAACAGCCCTGCACAGGAATTTATCGTGGCTACAGAGCCAGGTATCATTCACCAAATGCAAAAACTAGCTCCCCAAAAGCGGTTTATTCCTGCGCCACCAATTAATAACTGTAATTGCAATGAATGTCCGTTTATGCGCTTAAATACCTTAGAAAAAGTGTATTTGGCAATGAAAAATCGTACTCCCGAAATCACCATGTCTGAGGAGATACGTTTAGCAGCGTTGCGCCCAATGCAACGGATGTTAGAAATGAGTGTTTAGGTATGTTTAGATAAATTGTAGAGACGCGCCATTTTGCGTCTCTACAAAAGCAATATACAAACTTTAATAAAGCCTTTCTTTTTTGCTCATAAATTTAAAATTATATTATATATCTCTTTTAAAAAGTGGGTAATCTAAGTATTAAAGCAATACTTAGAATTTAAATAACATGAATTCAGTTGATATTATTCCAGGTGACCACATTTTCTATCGTTGTGGAACTCACGATCATCATGGAATATATTGTGGCGATATTCCATATAAAAATAAAATTTATCATAATGTTGTAATTCATTTTGAAGGAAAATTCAAAAGAGGTCAAATCAGAGGAGTATCATTTGAAAAATTTGCAAAAGGACATAATATTTATGTAGTTCAATATAAAAAAGGTTCTTGTTATTATAATAATTTAGTCTTAGATAGAGCCATAAATAAGCTAGGAGAACCTGATTATAATTTATTTGGAAATAATTGCGAACACTTTGCACATTGGTGCAAAACAGGTACAAAAAGATGCGGTCAATTACATAATTTTATAGAAGAAGCCGGAGGCATTTTAGGAGGTGCAATAGCAGGAGGAGTTGCAGGTGCAGTTCTACCTTTAACTCTTCCCGAAGTAGTTATTATTGGCGTATGCTTGGCAGCTGGTTTTGGGGGAAGTGAGTTAGGAAAAAGAATTGCAAATTTATTTTCAGATCAACCAGATTATGAAGAAGGTTAACTATTCAAGGTGTGTTACGCTGTAGGCTAACACACCCTACGTACTATTCACATCATTATAATTACGATTGTAATAAATATTTTGTACCCCATATAATTCTGATATTTAGTATGCCAATGGGAGCTAATAATTAGATATGACAAGTGGCGTATATATAATGACTAATAAAGTCAATGGACGTAGATATATAGGTTATAGCGAAAATATTGAGTCACGTTTTGAGGCAAATAAACGAGAACTGCAAAGGGGTTCATTTGGTAAAGATTACCAACAATTCATTGATGACTATCAGCAGTTCGGAGAAGAAGCTTTTATGTTTGGAATTATCGAAGTGACTGCGAATCAGCCATCACTGATGAGCAAGCGATCTGAGCAATGGAAACAGATGATTCAACCTGAGTATAATCAATAAATTAAGTAGTGCGATCGCCTTCTTTTAGCAGTTTTCTTACGTCAATCAGTCACAATGGGAAACCCTCTCTTGCAAAGGTGTTTCTCTGCATATCAAAATGACAGATGGGGAATGTGAATTCCCCACCAGTAGATAATTTCATCACTGACCTTTTTGAGCTTGTACTTTAGCCGCTTCACTAAATTTCTTATATAGTTGAATGCGACTTTGCGCTTCTTGATAGCGGCTATGTTCTGCTGGAACCTGACTCATTAAATCAGAAGCCTCTTGCCATTTCGCTGCTAGAGTTGACCATTGCTCTGAACTTGCGGCTGTTTTCCCAGATGCAGAAGCTTGATTAGCAATCCGCACTGCAGCTGCAAATGGATCTGGGGTAGAAAGAGTTTTAACTCCAGGCGTAGGAGTGGGTTTTGGCTTTGCAGCTATCGATTGAGAAGCTTCTGCATATTTCTTATACAGTTGAATGCGGCTTTGCGCTTCCTGATAGCGGCTATGTTTTGCTGGAACCTGACTCATTAAATCAGAAGCCTCTTGCCATTTAGTAGCTAGCTCCAATCTCTGCTCAGGTGTTAGAGCCTTTTTACCCAATGCAGAAGCTTGATTAGCAATCCGCACTGCGGCGACAAATGGGTCTTCAGTTTTCTGAGAAAAACTTTGAGTATTTGCCAGAGATGATACTTGCGGTTGGATAGTTAAAGATTTAGAAGTCTCTGCTGAAGTAGAGCTTTCGCCTTTCCCTTCTAACCATGCATAAGCACCCCAAACTAGCAACAGTAGAGGCAAACATAAACTAGATACCTTCAGTAGTCCTATAGGTAAGGACTGTTTAGGTATACTTTTACTCTGGAACCTATTTCTAGCCTTATTTCTATTTCTGCGTTTGAAAACCACAGATCGCAAAGAATTTGGCTTAGGTAAGCTGACCTGAGCAAGTTCTGTTTTAGAC
>NZ_CAWNJS010000001.1:5098797-5273797 GCF_963874875.1 Tolypothrix tenuis PCC 7101 | reverse complement strand
TCGCCTCTGTGTGCCTAGGTATCCACCATCAGCCCTTATTAGCTTGACCACTATTCCATTGGTTTTCCAACTTGCATTCACCAACACTATTCGTGCCTGTGTCTGCCTGCTTTCTATCGCGTTACTATGCAGTTTTCAAGGTTCTGGCTGGAATTATTCCAGCAGTTTGACTATTTAAACAAAGAGTCAATTGCTGATTTTATCCACAATCTTTCGTCTTACCACATTCTCTGCTTTCGTCTCAAAAACAATTTTATTGCTTTTTTTACTTTCACTACAGAGATAATGTGGAGGTTAGCGGACTCGAACCGCTGACATCCTGCTTGCAAAGCAGGCGCTCTACCAACTGAGCTAAACCCCCATCAAAATAATTCGTAATTCATATTGCATAATTCGTAATTAATTACGAACTACGAATTAGTAATTACTAATTATCTTCAGGTGGGCCATCCTGGACTCGAACCAGGGACCTCACCCTTATCAGGGGTGCGCTCTAACCACCTGAGCTAATAGCCCATAATTGAGAACCTTTCTATAGTTTGAAAGCCTTAACTATTCCTGCGACCGACCTAGAGTAGACCATCTTTGTCTCTATTCACTGTTTGCTTTCGATTTCAAAGTTGGGTAGGTCTCCCTAAAAGGAGGTGATCCAGCCACACCTTCCGGTACGGCTACCTTGTTACGACTTCACCCCAGTCACCAGCACTGCCTTCGGCATCCTCCCCCACGAATGGTTGGAGTAATGACTTCGGGCGTTGCCAGCTTCCATGGTGTGACGGGCGGTGTGTACAAGGCCCGGGAACGAATTCACTGCAGTATGCTGACCTGCAATTACTAGCGATTCCTCCTTCACGCAGGCGAGTTGCAGCCTGCGATCTGAACTGAGCCACGGTTTATGAGATTTGCTTGCTATCGCTAGCTCGCTGCCCTTTGTCCGTAGCATTGTAGTACGTGTGTAGCCCAAGACGTAAGGGGCATGCTGACTTGACGTCATCCCCACCTTCCTCCGGTTTGTCACCGGCAGTCTCTCTAGAGTGCCCAACTTAATGCTGGCAACTAAAAACGAGGGTTGCGCTCGTTGCGGGACTTAACCCAACATCTCACGACACGAGCTGACGACAGCCATGCACCACCTGTGTTCGCGCTCCCGAAGGCACCCCTCCCTTTCCAGAGGGTTCGCGACATGTCAAGTCTTGGTAAGGTTCTTCGCGTTGCATCGAATTAAACCACATACTCCACCGCTTGTGCGGGCCCCCGTCAATTCCTTTGAGTTTCACACTTGCGTGCGTACTCCCCAGGCGGGATACTTAACGCGTTAGCTCCGGCACGGCTCGGGTCGATACAAGCCACGCCTAGTATCCATCGTTTACGGCTAGGACTACTGGGGTATCTAATCCCATTCGCTCCCCTAGCTTTCGTCCCTCAGTGTCAGTTGCGGCCTAGCAGAGCGCTTTCGCCACCGGTGTTCTTCCTGATCTCTACGCATTTCACCGCTACACCAGGAATTCCCTCTGCCCCGAACGCACTCTAGCTATGTAGTTTCCACTGCTCTTATGAGGTTGAGCCTCACTCTTTAACAGCAGACTTACATAGCCACCTGCGGACGCTTTACGCCCAATCATTCCGGATAACGCTTGCATCCTCCGTATTACCGCGGCTGCTGGCACGGAGTTAGCCGATGCTTATTCCTCAGGTACCGTCATTTTTTTCTTCCCTGAGAAAAGAGGTTTACAACCCAAGAGCCTTCCTCCCTCACGCGGTATTGCTCCGTCAGGCTTTCGCCCATTGCGGAAAATTCCCCACTGCTGCCTCCCGTAGGAGTCTGGGCCGTGTCTCAGTCCCAGTGTGGCTGATCATCCTCTCAGACCAGCTACTGATCGTCGCCTAGGTGCGCTCTTACCACACCTACTAGCTAATCAGACGCGAGCTCATCTTCAGGCAATAAATCTTTCACCTTTCGGCACATCCGGTATTAGCCACCGTTTCCAGTGGTTGTCCCCGACCTGAAGCTAGATTCTCACGCGTTACTCACCCGTCCGCCACTATCTCCGAAGAGACCGTTCGACTTGCATGTGTTAAGCATACCGCCAGCGTTCATCCTGAGCCAGGATCAAACTCTCCATTTTGTAGATAAAGTTCGTTTAGCTCTTATTCGACTGATTTATACCTCAGTCTGGTAATTCTCTTTACTGACGCAGGGTATATGTTATATACTGGCTTTCAAACTATATGATTTTCAAGGTTCGGTGTCCCTACCAGCGCCGCTTTTCGCGCTCCGCTCTCAGGCACTTATCTAATATATCGAGCCTCCTTTGGTTTGTCAACTTTTTTTGGAAAAAAGTTTCAAATTCTTTTGTCGCCCTTCTATCCCCTCTCCATTAAGGGTTTTCGGCTATATTATTTCTCGATGTTGCATAGGAATCACTAAAAATTGTGAGCAATTTCGGTATCTTGCCCCCTTGGCTCGTCCTTGAACCTTTGTTGTGTGACTGCTTACCATTAAAGTTTTCTTGACCACTCCCACGATCAGAGGAGTATCTTTGTCAAAATGACAAGATTACCTAACCCATATATAAATGGAATAGGCTGCTGCTATTTTATTTAGACGTGGGAGTAAAGTCTGCAAAATTAATCAGGCTGTTGGTACTGTTGTAGCCATTGCAGTTTACAGCTAGATCAAATCACGACAAATAATTGGAGTTGCGCTGTTCGTGGCAGTACTTGCTCAAGTAACTGGCGATTCACGCTCATGTGAGTTTGCATTAAGAAGTTTACAACCCTTGCGCCAGCAAATTCAAAGCTTGAATTTGGAATCTCGGCAAAGAATGGCTCGCTTCGTAGGAATCGGTGCTGCAACTGACTGGAGTTCAATGATCTATGCGTTAGTGAAAATTAGTCAATTTCTGGGTGATGACACACTATACAACATGCTTAAGAATTAGTTAGTTGGATTACACCAGAACTGATTGCTGGGAATAAAAAATTGGATGTGATTGCCAGATCTGCTGGAGCAATTTTAGGGTTATTGTCCCTTGATAGAGCCACAGGTAACGAAAATATTTTGTTGAATGCGATCGCCTACGGACAACATTTTACCAATTACCCCATACCCAATGTCCCAAGTATCCAAGAAAGTTGAGGTAAATGTCAAAATTGGGACTAAAGCCTCGTACAATTGATATCACTTATGCTTAACTCAGGAGAGTGTAGCCATGCCGATGGCGGTTGGCGTAATTGAAACTTTAGGTTTTCCTTCGGTCTTGGCGGCTGCAGATGCAATGGTTAAATCTGCGGCAGTCACATTAGTGTATTATGGGCAAGCGGAAAGCGCTCGCTTGTTGGTTGCAGTTCGGGGACACGTTGCTGAAGTTAGAACAGCAGTGGAAGCAGGAATTGCTGCTGGAGAACAAGTAAAGGCTGGTACAGTTATCACCCATTACATAGTTCCCAATCCTCCAGAAAATGTGGAAACCATCCTTCCTATCCACTTTACTGAAGAATCTGAACCTTTCCGTATCTTCTAAACAAGTTCATCATAAAAATTTGTGGTTAAGCTTCGTACAATGTAACTTGTAGCGCCACATAAGTTAATTCATACAGGAGATTGTTAATGTCACTACAGGCAGTTGGAGCATTAGAAACTAAGGGTTTTCCTGCTGTTTTAGCCGCAGCCGATGCGATGGTAAAAGCCGGTCGAGTTACCCTTGTTGGTTATATCAGAGTAGGTAGCGCTCGTTTTACAGTCAATATTCGTGGCGATGTTTCTGAAGTAAAAACCGCGATGGCGGCTGGTGTGGAAGCAGCGGAAAATGTTTATGGTGGAACTTTGGAATCTTGGGTAATTATTCCTCGTCCCCATGAAAACGTTGAAACTGTTTTACCTATTGGGTATACAGATGCAGTACAACAATATCGGGAATCTGTAGAAAACCCCATCATCAGAGGAAACGGGCGGTAAGGGATTAACAACTCAAAAAGTATCCTAACGCATTTAGGCAGGGGGCAGGGAGCAGGGGTGAGGAAGAGTCCTGTTAATTCTAAAAGTTGGGATAATTGATTGTTTAGATGTCAAAGCAGCCTACACTTACCACTAGTGCAAGTGTAGGTACTTTAGTTAGATATACTGACGGATGCAATTACCATTGAGGTGCTTTAGTAAGTAAATGGATGACTGATTGCTGTTCTATTGGTTGAGAAAACAGAAATCCTTGAGCAAATTCGCAGTTTAAGCTTCTCAATTGGTCTAACTGTTCTCTAGTTTCTACACCTTCTGCGATCGTTCTCATGCCCATTGAGTCTGCAATCCCAATCATAGCCGGCACTAAACCCATGTCTTCTTGATTTTCCTGCATACGTTTGACAAATGACTTGTCAATTTTTAGCGCACTCAGTGGGAAGCTATGCAGATAACTTAAAGAAGAATAACCTGTACCAAAATCATCCATCACTAATTTAATGCGACGCTCTTGTAATTGCTGGAGAATAGTTTTCACAGCATGAATATTCTCCATAATTACGCTTTCTGTAATTTCTAGTTCTAAGTTCTCGGGATTGACTTTGGTTTCATAAAGAATTTCATCAATTTGAGCAATTAAGTTGGGTTGTGAAAACATCCGCGCACTTAAATTGACACTCATAGTAATGGGTTGGGTAATTTCTGGGTGATTTTCCCACAAATGTAATTGTTGGCAAGCTGATTGCAATACCCAAGTGTTGATATCACTAATCAAACCTGTTTCTTCTGCTACCGGAATAAAATCAGAAGGTGGAATTAGTCCCCGAAGGGGATGTTTCCACCGGACTAGGGCTTCAAAACCAGCTATTTTACCTGTATAGAGCGAAACTATGGGTTGATAGTAAACAATAAATTCTTGTCTAGCTACAGCTCTGCGTAAATCATTTTCTAGCTCTAAAAGCTGGATAGCTTCTTGATACATGATCGGGTCAAAAACGTGATATCTGGCTCTCCCTAAAGCCTTGGCCCGATACATGGCTGTATCAGCATCGCGGAGCAAATATTCGGGAATATCGTATTCTTTATTGCCCCAAGCAATGCCAATACTGGCATTCATAAATACTTCATATCTAGTCAGTTTAAATGGGAGTGATAGCTGCTGTAGAATATTTTCCGCAACTTCCAGTACCATATTCATATTTGTGGGATCTTCTAGCAAAATGCCAAATTCATCACCACCCAATCTGGCTAGAGTATCATTTTCTCTTAGCGATATTTTGAGGCGGTGAGCAATGGCTAAGAGTAATTCATCTCCTACTAAATGCCCTAAAGAATCATTGACAACTTTAAAGCGATCGCAGTCTAAATAAAGTAGGGCAAATTGATAATCAGAGTTTTGTTTGGCTCTGTTTAAAGCTTTTTCTACGCGCCTAATAAATAAAACTCGGTTAGCTAAACCAGTCAGAGAATCGTGCAATGCTAAATCTAGCAGTTTACTTTGTAATTGTTGGCGCGAAGCAACTTCGTCTTGGAGCTTGTGCAATGCGTTCTCTAGCTCCCAAGTACGTTGTTTGACTCTTTCTTCAAGTTCAATGTTGAGCTTGATTACTTCTAATTGTGCGGCTCTGAGTGCCAGTTGATTTTGTACGCGAACTAATACTTCTTGCAATTCAAAAGGTTTAGTGATGTAATCTACACCTCCTACCTGAAAGGCTTTGATTTTATCGAAAACATCATCTAATGCACTAATAAAAATTACCGGAATATTTGCAGTCATATCCCAGGCTTTCAAACGTTGACAGACTTCGTAGCCATCAACTTCTGGCATCATAATGTCCAGTAATATTAAGTCTGGTAAGACTGTTTGGCAAGCAGTCAAAGCCATTTGCCAGTTCAAAGCTTTACGGACGTTATATCCTTCTCTAGTAAGGAGCGAGGATAAAACTCGCAGATTATCTGCCATATCATCAATGAGCAGGATATCTTTTTTGTCAGGTTCTAACCGCTCGTAGTTCATTCTGCGTTTGTTGTAAGTAATTCCATAATTTTTTCAAACTGGTAGTTGTTAGCTAAATCCCGCAGCAGTTGAAAACAGGGGCTTTTTTCTGGGGGGATTTGCTCAAGCAACTGTAAAATCATGTCATCGCTACAGCTAGCTGCAGCATGACGTATATTAGCTAACCACTGCGGTGACATCTGTGATAAATGCCACATAAGTTCAGCTTCTGTGGAAAATATTTCTGTCGTTGGATTGATAACTGCTGTTTGTAAGCTATCTATTTGACTGATATATTCTACACCTAGATGTTCGCTGACTTTTTTGAGTAAGACTTCTTTCGTAAATGGTTTGCGAATAAAATCATCACAACCTGTTGAGAGGATGTTCTGTCGTTCTTCCTCAAAGGCACTAGCAGTTAAAGCAATAATAATAGTATTGCTATTGGTGCTGAGGGGCATTGTGGAGCATTGACAAGCTAGTTGCAAGGGCCTATCTAGATAACTCTTTTCTTTAGCTTTGATCTCTCTTGTGGCTTCATAACCATCCATAACAGGCATCCGCATATCCATAAAAATCAGATGTGGTTGCCATTCCATCCATTGGGCGATCGCTTCTTGTCCGTTTGTCGCCTCCTTTACGACAAATCCTATGGATGTAAGTAATTTCACCAACACCAGCCGATTATCTCTAGCGTCGTCAACTACTAAAATGCGGTATTCTGGTTGACCTGGTGCTAAACCAACGATTTGGTCTTGACAATGTTGCTGTTTCACTTCGCTGGCTGAGGCGGGGTGAATTTGAATATCAAAGGTAAATTTACTACCCACGCCTAGGGTACTAGTCACAGTAATATCGCCATCCATGAGTTGCACATATTTGCGGCTAATTGCCAAGCCTAGTCCTGTTCCCTGTTGGGAGTTTCTGCCAGTTTCGGTTTGCCCAAAGGCTTCAAATAATAAATCAATTTCTTGTGGTGCAATCCCAGGGCCAGTATCTTGAATTTCAAAGATTAACGATTGGCAAGATTGATGCTCGTTTTCTATTCCCCAATCTCCAGACTCCAGCCTGACGCGCAGTGTTACAGTACCTTGATGAGTAAACTTGATAGCATTACCTAAGAGATTGAGCAAGACCTGCCGCAGTTTGCTTTCATCGGTTTGCAGATATTGGGGAATATTAGGCGCATATTCAAATACCAGCAGTAAATCCTTGGCAGCAGCGCGGAAGCGCAACATTTCTTCCAAGTTGCCTAAAAACCGAATAAAGTCAAAACTATTGACATTCAAGGTCGTTTTGCCAGCTTCGATTTTCGACATCTCCAAAATGTCGTTAATTAAATTGAGGAGATGCTCACCAGCACGATTGATAATGGCTAAATTTTCTTGATGTTCAGCCGATAAAGAACTGTCATGGCTCATGACTTGGGCAAAGCCGAGGATAGCGTTCAGTGGGGTACGTAGTTCATGACTCATATTAGCCAGAAATTGGCTTTTGGCACGGTTTGCCCGTTCAGCTGCTATTCTGCCTCTAGCGGCAATTTTTTGGGATTGAATCAGTTGTTTTTGGGTAGTTTGCAGCTTGTGGATGACTTTGAGCAGCTCTTGGGTACGTTTTTTGACTTGTGATTCTAACAGGCGGTTGTATTCTGCTAATAATTTGTCGGCTTGTTTCCCTTGGGTAATATCCGTAGCAGTGGCGATCGCTAAATCAATCTGCTCTGATTCTTCCATGATGGGCATTCTCAAAGCCTCTGACGCAATCATCTGTTGCGAATGGGGAAGTTCTAAATTATCTAAGTTGATACTTTCCCCTGGTAATGCTCTTAAACCAGACAGGCGTTCTCTGACAACCAGCCGCTTACCATCACCACTGCGGTTTTGCTGCTTGGTTTGGGCAAGATAAATCCGATAAATTTCTAATAATTGTTCAGCAGAAAATTCAGCTACCATTCCTTCAGCCAGCATTTGTTGACTAATGTAATTCATATGAGCATGATTAGCTATTTCTACTGGTGTAACTGCTAATAATTTACGAGGTTGAATCTGACTGTTTCCTAAGCTTTTATTTAAAAATATCTGCTTTGCTTGCCAGGTAGTAATCGACCTTTGCAGGTGCTTTTCCATATAATTAAATGGGTAAGTCAGTATCCCGAGTTTTTGGACTGGAGAAATTTCTCCTGTTGGTTTCCAGAGGCTGGAAGTAATTTTTTGGGTTGATTGATTTAATCGCAGAATTTGCTTGAGCAGCCAACGAGTAGTTAAAATACCTAATTGGGTAACTGCTAAAAATGCGGCTATAGATAATAAAAGAGTAGTGTTGTTGTTAGCATTAATTTGTTGAATAACGTCAGCTTCGGAAACTACTACGACAATCAACCAATCCAAGCCAATATCGTCCCGCCAATTTTTTACCTGTACAAAATAACTTCCTTGTGTGCTGGAAAAGCGAATCTGTTGTTTACCAACAATGAATCCTAGGCTGCCAAAACGTTTGAGTAAATATTCTGTTGTCAATTTGATCAAGTCATCTTGACTATCTACTGCCGATAAACGTTTTGCTTGACCTTGAATAATAGTGTATGGTGGTTGATTTTTGGAGTCAGATACTATTAGCCCAGAACGCTCCAAAATAAAGATTCTTCCTCCTTTACCAACATTTAAGTTACCTAAAAAATTTCTCATGTGTGACAAGATTAAATCTATACCCACCACTCCTACTAGCTTGTTAGTGCGATCGTAAAGTGGTGAACTCGAAGAGATAGATAAAACTTCTGGTTTATTCTCCCATAGTGAAATTTGACTCCAATATGGCTTCCCCAGATTAACTGCATTTATATACCAATTTTCTAGACGAGGATCGTAATTTTTGACTTCTTGAAGATGAGTATGATTTTTTTGGCTATCTGTGGCGTAAACATACAGTTTACCAATACCCTTTTTTTGAGAAACCTCCTTAATCAAGAGTCTACCGTTATGTAGTTGTTGAATACCGAGAAATTCACCTTTGGGATTGGCAAATTTGTTGTACTGAATATGAAAAAATCGCATCTGTTTCCCTAGGTAATTTTCGGTTGCTTCCACATTAGTATGCTTGAGCAAACCTACCTGCATCAAATCCCAGTTAACGTGGTTAATTTGCTGGGGAGTGATTAAGTTTTGGTCGAGGTGGTGTTCAATGCGATCGCAGATTTCCTTTTCTAACTGAATTGCCAGATCTTTTACCGCTTCTTGTCTATTTTGCAACCACAGATAGCCTATCAGTCCCACCGATCCACAAAATTGCAACACTAAAGGCACAATTAAAATAGATTTGAAAGGCATCGTATTAATATAGGCCTGTTCAAATAAGCGGTTGAGAGATTTGACGTGATGAAGTTTAGATAACATTGTGGTGTAATTTGATCCCCATTGTTAACCTATGGGTCTTCTTGCCATATAAATTACAAGGAATATAAGCATTAGTACTACTCTTTTTAGGAAAAGTTATTATGCACTTAACCTAAGTTTGTATAAAAGAGGTTAGTACCAGTGTTTTTAATACTATAGTTTTGCCCGATGCGGTTCCTCCCCAATTAAATTTTTCTGTGTGGTTATTACACTTGAATTTGGTGGCTTTTCAGCGGCAATACATTAGCATTTTTTCTCTGGTGAACTACAAAATATACTTATAGTCATGCAGATGAGCATATATATTGGTTTAAATTTAACCAATAGACTACAGTATGGGGCTAAATCATGATTGTCACAATAGACACAATAACCCAAATAAAAGTCTGTCTTGTTTACCCGTGAAGTACTCAGTCTTTAAATCTTGGTTTTAGGCAAACAATCATACATATTCAATTACAAAACCGTGAAAATTACTAGATAAATTTTCGATTCAAAAGTAAAGAAATTTAGGAGATTTTTACTTTTTGATTTTCTTATTTAAGAAAAATTAATTTTTTAACCTATGATTGCAACTTCATTACCAATTTGTAACATTGCTTCAAATGGTGAAATAGAAGCAATAGTATTGACACTCAATTTATAAAAATGATTAAAGCGAGATATAGCTACCCAATTGGGTAAGGTTGCTTGTCGCTGTGTTACAAATGTTTTTTGAAACTGAGCATCAGCTAATCCAGAGTCAGGATTGCGTGTTGGTACTACACAGCGTTGGCAAGGCTGAACTCCAATAAAGTTAACGTTTCCTATCCGAAAAGAGACTGTTTGATCGCTTTGTGAACTAAATAATTGGTCTTCCCAAAAAGCAGGTACACCACCAATTTCTAAATTGGCGCGCATCCGGCGGCGCATTTGTTCTACAGTTACACCCGGAAACCAGGAAGCCACTTCTGTTAAGGTTGCGGTACTAATCACTGTTGGCCCAAGACGCTCTGTATCATCGGGGAATCCTTGAACAGAATTTTGCTGTAATTTCACAGTGAAACCGAAAAAATCACTTAAAGTTGCTGTTAGCGCCTGTTTGTCTCCGTCGAGATGAAATACTTGTTCTGAGTTACTTCCAGGTATTTGCAGAGATAGAGTTCTATTTGAGAGGGCAAATTTAGCTCGCAAAGAATGAATTTTGGCATGGCGTTTGCCATTAACGAAATTGCCGCGCTCGTCAAAGATGGCAAATTCACGGTCAAATTCTAGAGTACCGCTAGAGAGAACTCTAGCTTTCTCTACTTCCACACCATCAAAAGACTTAATCGGGTAGAGTAAAATTTTGGCTAAGTAGGGCATCATAGGAATTTTAGATTGTGGATTGTGTGATAAACATCCCGCCCGGAACTTAGTTCTAGGCGGGATAAAAATTAATAATTTTGGTTTAGCGGAAAAAGGCGAAATATAAACCAAGTGCGTTTGTGAGCTTATTCCTAAGCTAGAAAATGCAACTGAGCGATTACAGCATTAATTAGATGATGAGTAATCGGGAGGCTATCTACTACCATCGCTAAACACAACAGCATCATGTAAGAGATGGAATAGAGGAATAATTCTCTGGCGATGGTTCTATCTTCTGGATTTTGCAATAAACGCCAAGCTTTGCGAATAAAAACTGAGCCTAAACCGACTGCGATCGCAGCATACAAAATCCCACTAGCATTTAAGGGATAAACCAATACTAGTGTTGTCGCTACCGTCGCCAGAGTGTAATACCAAATTTGCTTCACAGTTGCGGGATCGCCCACAACTAGAGGTAGCATCGGAATCCCGACTTTGGCGTATTCATCGCGAATCATCAAAGCTAAAGCCCAGAAGTGAGGCGGAGTCCAAAGAAAGACGATCGCAAAAATTACCCAAGCCGGCCAGCCTACAGTACCCGTAACAGCAGCCCAACCTACTAACGCCGGAATTGCCCCAGCCGCGCCACCAATCACAATATTGTTAGTAGTATGGCGTTTCAGCCAGTGGGTATAAACTACAACATAGAAAACTATGCCAGAAAATGCTAACAGGGCGGCTAGCAGATTAGCAAAAACCGTCAGTAAAGTGAAAGAAATGACAGCCAGAGCGATCGCAAAAATCAAAGCGCCACGCGGCTGTACCTTACCAGAAGGCATAGGACGATGGCGTGTCCTCTCCATTTCATAATCAATATCGCGATCGTAGATACAGTTAATTGTTTGGGCGCTAGCAGCAGCAAAAGTACCACCAATCATAGTTACTAGCAACAACCAGATGTCTACTTGTCCCTTAGCAGCAATCCACATACTGCCAGCGGTGGTAATTAGGAGCAACGGAATAATCCGGGGCTTGGTTAACTGGTAGTAGCTTTGAATTACCTGTAGAAAAGTTTCGTGGTGGCGAGAGACATTAGTCTCAATCATTTTGGCTCGATTTCCTTATTTTTCAACTTATTTGCAGCCCCTGCTCATACTGAATCGCCATGAAAAAAAGACTAAGGGAAGATGAGGGAGATGAGGAGGATGAGGAAGATGAGGAGAATTATTACCTCTGTTCCCGCTCCCTCATTCCCTTTACTCAGTCTGTCTCAGAGAGACTAGCGAAAACATCAACTTGTAGTGAGGTATAGGTAGAGACAAGGGTTTATTTTTAGTTCCACCACTTCTAGTTGCTAAGGTGGGGATTGGGGAACTCGGGGCCCCCTCTGGGGATAAGGGGTAATGGGGATTGGGGACTGGGGATTGGGGATAAGGGGTAATGGGGATTGGGGAACTCGGAGCCCCCTTTGGGGATAAGGGGTAATGGGGAAAGAATAAACTATAACTCCCAATTACCTATGACCAATTACCCATTACCTATTACCCAATGCCCCATGCCCCATGCCCTATGCCCCTTCTTTGGTTATAGATGCGACCCCTTTGCTGGTACAGCTACAGGGTAAACATTGGTGTCACGACTAGCAACCCAGTCGCGTAATGCCAAGACTGTGAAAGCTACTAAAGTACCAAGTAAAGCTGCGCCTACAGCTTGGTGAGAGACGGTAAGCGGCTCAACTTGCAGGCGTAATTTGAAAGTCGCAACTCCCAAGATAATTTGTAACATTAATAACCCACCAGCCATATTTGCCAAGCGGCGCAAAGCTGGATGGAGTGCCGGTGTCAGCCAAGATATTAATACCACTGCTAAGGTTGCCACTGTTGGTGGTACCAACCCAAAGATATGGCTGTACATGACAGTACAGAGTTGGGATGTGCCTAAACATTGGTGGAGCGCCCAACGAGATCCCACCAATGCGCCTAGAAGACTTTGTAGATAAACTAACACGGCGGCAGTTAAACCCAACCAAGGCAAACTACCAACATTGCCGGTTCCTTGATAAGGGGTGAGTGCCGTACCAATAATTAGGAGGGTGGTGAAAAACAACAACGCCGTTCCCAAGTGGGCAGTCACAATATCAAACCGTAATAGTTCAGTGACAGTCAGCCCTCCCAAGACTCCTTGGAAGACAATTAAAAACAAGGCGAATGTAGATGCCCAAGGCAGCCAATGGGGTAATGCGCGACGATACCACCAGGATAGACCGGCAAGTGCGATCGCGCTCAGACCAATCAAAGCTGCGTCCAATCTGTGAAACCATTCCAAGAAGACTTGAAAATTCATTTGCTTGGCTGGCACTAATTCTCCATAGCATAAAGGCCAGTCTGGGCAAGCAAGTCCAGCGTTCATTACCCGCGTGGCACTGCCTATTGCCATCAAAATTAAGGTGGCGATGCAGATCTTCCAAACAAAACGACGAATTATTTCTTGGGGCTTTTGCTGGGGATCTGTTGCTTCATTTTGTTGTTGTAGGACAAATTCGCTCATGAACGATACCTTCTGCCCGCTCTTGGTAGAGCTATTTAAAATTATCAGTTTGTCAATCACGACCCATATAAACCCTAGCGTATACGACCAAGGTTGATAGATTAGCTTTCAGTTATACGTTTTACTTACACTTTGAATCACTCTAGCTACTTTTAGCCAAAAGCTTTAGGTATTTTTTAAGTTCTCAATTTTTCGTTAATGGCAACTAATTTTACTATCTAAATTTTTTCTTAAATTTTTACCATGATTCACATCTATCCTGAGCTATATCTGATAAAACTCTTGTACTCAAAATTATTTATGTAGCCAAAAAAATTAATAAAAATTTCAGACATTGGAAGACCATAATTGATGACCTACACTACCTTAGTAAGTGGGTACCTTTGAGATAACGTAGTAAATTCATTTAAGTGAGCCGTGAAAATTCCAAGTTCGATCTGGACATTACTAATTGGCATTGTGTTAACACTTGCCAGCCTTTGGTACGGTCAAAATCACGGTCTGTTGCCAACAGAAGCCTCTGATGAAGCCGTCTTGGTTGATGGTCTGTTTAACACGATGATGGTCATCTCTACAGGTATCTTTCTCATTGTCGAAGGTGTTTTAATTTACTCTGCATTTAAATATCGTCAAAAACCTGGTGACAATGAAGACGGGCCTCCTGTAGAAGGAAATGTACCTCTAGAAATCCTCTGGACGGCAATCCCAGCAATTATAGTTATTGGTATTTCTGTTTACAGCTTTGAGGTTTATAACGAAATTGGTGGTTTTGATCCCCATGCCATCCATGATGCCCCGGTGACTCAAAATATGTCGATGAAAATGCCAGGGGCAGCAATTGCCGCAACGTTAAACGACACACCACCCAGCAACGAACCTAACCTCAATCAAGAAAAATCTGATGCGGCGATGCAAGATCCAGGTACCGCTGCAGTTCGCAACGCCGATCAAATTCCCCAAAAAGTCGATGCGCCGGGAGTTGGTAGTGTAGCTCCTACCATTGGCGAAAGTCCTGACAAAGCAGGTAAACCCCCAGAATTGTTGGTTAATATAACGGGTCTGCAGTACGCCTGGATTTTCACCTATCCAGAGACAGGTATTACCACCGGGGAAATGCATCTTCCCATCGGGCGGGAAGTGAAAATCAATATGACAGCTAACGATGTCATCCATGCCTTTTGGGTACCAGAGTTTCGCTTAAAGCAAGATGCTATTCCTGGTAGACAAACCGAAATTCGCTTCACACCTAGAACAGCAGGCGATTATGCCTTAGTTTGCGCCGAACTTTGCGGCCCCTACCACGGTGCTATGAGAGCGCCAATCGTGGTAGAAACACCAGAAGCCTTTGATCAATGGCAAAAAGAGCAGCAAGTAGCTAGCCGAGAAACTCTAAATCAAGCTGTTGCTTATAATCCTGCAAATCTATCCCCCGATAAATTCCTCGCTCCTTACACCAAGGACATGGGAATTAACACCGCAATAATTAATCAAGTTCACAAATAGTCCAAAGTCAATAGTCCAGAGTCCAAAGTCAACAGTCAAAAGTCCAATGTTATGACATTAACCTTTGACCCTTGACCCTTGACCCTTGACCCTTGACCTTTGACCCTTGACCCTCTCCTCCTATGACACAAGCCCAAATCCAAGAAACCGCTAATACGCCCGCCCTGGCTGAAGAACCAGGGGTCAGGCATTGGCGAGACTACTTTAGCTTTAATACTGACCACAAAGTGATCGGGATTCAATACCTAGTCACTTCGTTTATTTTTTACTGCATTGGCGGCGTGATGGCGGACTTAGTTCGCACAGAACTAAGAACTCCAGAAGTAGATTTTGTCACCCCAGAAGTCTACAACAGCCTATTTACCCTGCACGCCACAATCATGATTTTTTTGTGGATTGTACCCGCAGGGGCAGGGTTTGCTAACTTTCTGATTCCCTTGATGATAGGGGCTAAGGATATGGCATTCCCGCGGCTCAATGCTGTGGCCTTTTGGATGATCCCACCTGCTGGCGTGTTATTAATTGCCAGTTTAGCGGTGGGTGACGCACCCGATGCCGGCTGGACTTCTTACCCACCTTTGAGCTTAGTTACAGGTCAAGTTGGTGAGGCTATCTGGATTATCAGTGTCCTGCTACTGGGTACATCATCGATTTTGGGGGCGATTAATTTCCTCGTCACCTTGTTGAGAATGCGTATCCCAGGGATGGGAGTGCATCAAATGCCTTTGTTTTGCTGGGCGATGTTTGCGACCTCAGCATTGGTACTGCTATCTACCCCTGTACTCGCAGCCGGTCTGATTCTGTTGTCCTTTGACTTAATTGCTGGCACAACATTTTTTAACCCAACTGGGGGCGGAGATCCTGTTGTTTACCAGCATATGTTCTGGTTTTATTCCCACCCAGCGGTTTACATCATGATTTTGCCCTTCTTTGGAGCAATTTCTGAGATCATCCCAGTTCATTCTCGCAAACCAATTTTTGGTTATAAAGCGATCGCCTATTCTTCCCTGGCGATTAGTTTTCTAGGTTTAATCGTGTGGGCGCACCATATGTTTACCAGCGGTATTCCTGGTTGGTTGCGGATGTTCTTTATGATCACCACAATGATCATTGCCGTACCTACAGGAATTAAAATTTTTAGCTGGTTGGCGACAATGTGGGGTGGAAAAATTCGTCTCAACAGTCCTATGCTATTTGCTATGGGTTTTGTCGGCACCTTTGTGATTGGTGGTATCAGTGGCGTAATGTTGGCAGCAGTACCCTTTGATATTCACGTTCACGACACTTATTTTGTGGTCGCCCACCTCCACTACGTCCTCTTTGGTGGTAGCGTTCTGGGGATTTTTGCCGCCATCTATCAGTGGTTCCCAAAAATGACGGGACGGATGCTGAACGAATTTTGGGGTAAAGTTCACTTTGCCTTGACAATAGTTGGTTTGAATATGACCTTCTTACCAATGCACAAGTTGGGTTTAATGGGCATGAACCGCCGAGTTGCTCAGTATGACCCCAAATTTGCATTGTTAAATGAAATCTGCACTTATGGTTCTTATATCCTGGCAGTTTCTACAATTCCCTTCATCATCAATGCCATCTGGAGTTGGTTATACGGGCCCAAGGCAAGTAATAATCCCTGGAATGCATTAACTCTAGAGTGGATGACAACCTCACCACCCGCGATTGAGAATTTTGACAAAACCCCAGTCTTAGCAACAGGCCCCTACGACTACGGCTTGGAAAATGCTTACAAGGGCGTACCCCTATCCGATCCTGATCCAGTCTTATCTGCTGGCGTAAACTCAGTGTTGCGCGCCCAACCAGACGAACCATATCCAGGGATCACAGCAGAAAAAGAATAAATAGGGCATAGGGCATTGGGCGTTGGGTAATTGGTAATTGGTAATTGGTAATTGGTAATTGGGATTTATATTTATATTCTTTCCCAATCCCTAGTCCCCAATCCCCATTACCCCTAATCCCCACTTCCTACGGTCGTGGGGGCCCCGAGTTCCCCAATCCCCAGTCCCCAGTCCCCAGTCCCCAATCCCTTTACACTTATCCTTTTTAATATTCATGCAAAGTCAAACTATTGACCCAGCACAAGCTGAACTGAATCATCACCATAGCGCGGAAGCTGCACATGCGGGTCACGAAGAACATCCCGACCATCGTTTGTTTGGGCTAATTGTGTTTCTGATTGCTGAGGGCATGATTTTCATGGGGTTGTTCGGAGCATATCTGGCTTTCCGTTCTACCTTACCTGTATGGCCGCCAGAGGGAACACCCGAATTAGAACTTTTGCTACCAGGCGTTAACACCGTTAATCTAATAGCTAGCAGTTTTGTGATGCATAATGCTGACACTGCTATCAAAAAGAATGATACCAAGGGTATGCAGACTTGGTTGGCAATTACTGCCGCAATGGGTGCAATTTTCTTGGTAGGTCAGGTTTATGAATATACCCATCTAGAATTCGGTTTAACTACCAATTTATTTGCCAGTGCATTCTACGTGTTAACTGGCTTCCACGGCTTGCACGTGACTATCGGTGTGTTAGCAATTTTAGCTGTACTGTGGCGATCGCGCGTTGCCGGTCATTACACTAACGAAAAACGCTTCGGTATTGAAGCTGCGGAAATTTACTGGCATTTTGTTGATGTAATTTGGATAATTTTGTTCGGATTGTTGTACATCCTCTAAGTATTAATAAGTAGTTGTTCACTCCACGCGAATAACTACCTAACCCCCACTGGGGGTTTTTTTATGGTTAATTTCCGTCATAGAATAATCACTGAGTGATAATAGTTGCTGCATTTCATGGTGTTAACTCTGTAATATCTCTAGAATTTATGCCTTGGGAGGCGTAGATTTGACTAAGGCAATAGTAAATCAAAAAATATCCTCAATTTTCTTGTTTAATGAGCATCTTGCTAATTACATCCTCTAATTGACATTTATCTGCAACACTATCCAGATAGCAAGCTCATCTATATTCTGATTCATCGTATTATTTTTTACTCTGCTCTAAATCAGAATGAAACGCGCTTTGTTTTTTTTATACATTTATAACCATATTGAATTTTAGCTGGATTGTATACTAAAGTGTGTTTACTAAGATATTTTGAGATTTCAAGACTATTAACTTTAGTCCGATATAGGTGCAACTACAGCAACAATAAAAATTGAAAGGATAAAATATTTGGTTAAAATTATATTGTGATATTAGCGCCCTTAAAATCTCTAAAAAATTATAGAATTTCGCCACTAAACTAATATCTAGCTTGGAAAATTTTTAAATTTAAATATCAAGCAACTACGCAGGCATTCAGGCGGAATGTCAAGCACAATCTACCACCAAAATTTAACTTGTCAGCTATTTTAGATAGGTTAGGATATGTCCCATGCGTCAGTACCCTCGCATTAGAAAAACACTCCGAAATCGCTACAATCATGTGACGTACTTAAAAAGTAAATTATCTGGTGGTATTACTTATTTACTATCTGGCGATGCAGGAAATAAACAAGGGAATAGAGAACAGCAACAGTATCCTCTGATTAAAAAAACACTGCGGAATCGCTTTAAGATTGTCCAACTTTTAGCTAGAGGGGGTTCTGGTGATACTTACTTAGCAATTGATTTGGATTTACCGGGTAAACCATTTTGTGTTGTTAAACATTTTTATCCTAAACATCCTCATCCTGCTGTTTTACCGATAGCCAAAAACCTCTTTGATCGCGAAGCCGAAATTTTATATCAGCTAGGCAACAATCATAAGCAAATTCCTACCTTGTTGGCTCACTTTCATGAAGATGGAGATTTTTATTTAGTTCAAGAATTTATTGATGGTTACGACTTAACCCAAGAAATTGTCCCCGGTAAACCTGTAAGCGAAGATGTAGTCTTAAATTTATTGAAAGATATCCTGGAAGTGTTGGACTTCGTTCACCAAAACAGAATAATTCACCGGGATATTAAGCCACAAAATATCATGCGACGGAACTGCGATCGCAAAATTATACTCATTGATTTTGGCAGTATTAAAAAAGTAGGTAATCCGGGCAATACCCTGACTGTTTCTGTTGGTACTCCTGGCTATATGCCAACAGAACAAGCTAAAGGTAAGCCAAGACTTAGCAGCGATATTTATGCAGTAGGTATGATTGGGATTCAAGCTTTGACTGGTTTAAAACCTGAAGAATTACCAGAAGATCCCGATACTGGACAATTAATTTGGCGGAACAAAGCAAAAGTCAGCGATTGGCTAGCAGATGTTTTAGATATCATGATTAGCGAACGCCATAACCAGCGTTACCAATCTGCAGGAGAAGCTTTGCAAGCACTGATTCCCGATATAACGCTGCCAAAGTACTCAGAGTTGAGTGTTCCAGATGAACAACCTGATGAGGATTCTTTAGTTGTTTACCGCAAGTTTATGTTGCTGCTGGGTCTGGGTTTTGGCATTATTACTAGTGTATTACTAATAGCTCTAATATATACATTTTTGAGTACAAGTTTATCGCCACAAAAACAACCAACTCCATCACAAACATTCATCGAAAAATTTAATAATCTTTCTGCTGCCCATGTAGATGGATCAGTAGATTAGAGCTAGTTAACTAATACCAATTATCCAAAATCAAGATACACATAAACAGCAGGAGGAAGGGGGTAAATTATCTGTATTCTGGATTTAGAAAAATGACATAAAAACTAGTAATTATAATTAGGTGCTACAAGCAATTAATAAAAAGTATATTTAGCTTGATGAAATCAGGAATAGTTAATTATAAGTAAATTATTATCAACTGATAATTACAAATGTTTTTTATACCTTGCATCTACCACCAATTGTAATACTCGTCGGTTAAGGGAAAAAAGGGGAATGGGAAAAGGGAAATAAAAAACCTTTAACCTTTAACCTTTTCCCCAAAACAAATTTTGATTTCAAAACGTTTAACCGAGTAGTATTGCCACCAATTGTTGTCAACCTCACAAATAAACAAAATTAATAAAATGGACAACACAAATCAAAAAAAAGTTTTGATTAAGGAAGATATCAGCATCTTCCTCAAAGGTTTAATTATTGGTAAAGTGCTAACACTGATGGTGATCGGAGGATTACTTTGGTGGTTGCTCAAGCCTGAGTTCATGGCTCGCAATAATACTGATTCATCTAATCCCAGTTTGGCTGATTCTTCTAATCAAAATTTACAGCCGACCTCGAATGCTGTATCTACCTTTGGGTCACTTACCAATGTGCCTACTGATTCATTTAACTACGGTGGTAGCACTGCTTGGGCACCGATTAGGCAAGTTGTAGATTCTCAAATCCTCAGTGCGCGCCCTGAATTGAAATTGCGCTACTTAGACCCTCTAGATGGTAGCCCTGGTTCTAGTTCCGGTATCCGAATGTTGCTGGATGGAAAATTAGACTTTGCTCAATCTTCTCGCCCCCTTACAGAAGAAGAAAAAGCCATTGCCAAAGAGAGAGGTTTCACCCTTGAACAACGCCAGGTGGGTATTGATGGGATAGCGGTAGTAGTTAATCCATCGTTGAACTTGCCAGGTTTAACCGTTGACCAATTGCAGCAGATATATTTAGGGAAATTAACTAACTGGAATCAGGTAGGAGGGCCAAATCTACCCATAACAGCTTTTTCTCAAAAACCAGAGAATGCAGACACAAGCATCTTCTCTAGTAATGGCGAGTCAACGAAACAAGCACTGGGTTCTAATGTCAAATATATCTACTCCACTACAGATGCAGTACGTCAACTCAGCAAAACTCCTGGTGGTATATATTATGCTTCTGCCCGTGCTGTCGTACCTCAATGTAGTGTGAAACCCTTACTATTAGGCCGGACTGGTACTGATTTCGTTTCCCCTTACCGTCAACCTTTTGTATCACCTGAACAATGTCCGCGCCAACGCAATCAGGTGAATACGGAAGCCATTAAAAATGGTAGCTATCCTATAACCTCTAAGCTGTTTGTGATTATTAAACAAAACAAAGGTCAAGCACAACAGGCTGGCAATGCTTATGCCAATCTTGTACTTACCGACCAAGGACAACAGGCTATTGAGCAAGCTGGGTTTGTTAGAGTTCGTTAGTTAATACTTGAATAGACTGCTGGCGAAATTTGAGAGGTTATCTTGTTTCGCCAGTGGTAAAATGCGATCGCACTACTTCTCTACAAAAGCTGATCTAGTTTCGTCGACATTAATTTGTCAACGCAGACAAATAATGTACAGTGACTAATTATCTGTCGTCGTGACAAATTAATGTCATCGAGAAAATCTTTGCACAGTATAGATTTTAGCGATTTTACAATTTTTGTATAACTTCTTTGTAGTGACAAAATAGATGTCATCGTCCGTAATTGTGACAAATTAGCTGTCGCTTTCTGAACGACAGAAAAGCTTTTGTGTATTTTCATAATGACAAATTGACTGTCGCTTTCTGGGGAGCAACGTGCTAACCATTTATCGGCAAGTGGGTTGGGTATTTTGGCAGGGATTGGTGCAGTGATAGCAAGGTGGGAGCGATTTCATTTTAATCCTCGTCCAAGTCAAAAAGAGCTAGAAGCGATCGCATCTGTAGTAGAGGTAGATGCCGAAAGGTTAGCTCAAATGCTGCCACCTCTGGGAGTGGGAATGCAGCATGAGCCAATTCGCCTGTGTGGTGCTTGTTATGCAGAAACCCCTTGTCACCGAATTGAATGGCAGTATAAATCAGTATGGAAATGCGATCGCCATCAACTCAAGATTTTAGCGAAGTGTCCCAATTGTCAAGCACCTTTCAAAATGCCTGCGTTGTGGGAGGATGGCTGTTGTCATAGATGTAGGATGCTGTTTGCGGAAATGGCAAAGCAACAGAAGGGCTTGTAAAAATATCAGAATAAGGAGTTAAATTAACCAAGTCTCTAAGTGAGTTCTTCTGGTTTGGAATTTGCCACAGCTAAAGTATTAGTAGATGATGCTTCTGGGGGTAGTTTGCTGTCAAGGCGTTGTTTAAAATAACGCCAAGCTTGCCACCCAAGAAAAGCGCCCAATATCAGACTTACGCCAAAGGAAGTCAAGAAAGGATGAGGATAAAGAAAGGGATGCTCTTTGCTAGGTAATGCCCATTTTTTCTCTATTATTAAAGGGAAAGTTTGGGAAAATATGCCTGCTACTCCCGTCCCAACACCAATACCGACACCCACTGCTTGAATGGTATTTTGTAATTTAGTGTCGCGTATTTTATCTGCGGTTTCTTTGCGGCGATCACTCTCTGCTTGTTCTGTTTCTACTATACCGCGAATAGTATCAACTAATTGTCCAAATATTTCTTTACCTGGAGCAAGATAGTGAATATCTGTTTGGATTTGTTTTTGCCATTTTTGACATTCTTTGTTGAAAAAATCTTCCCATGTTTGGGGAATATTGCCGTTATTAATGGCTGTAATGTTATCTAAGCAGGTTTTATAATTAGTAATGTTTGTAGTAATTGCTGTGTGGTGGGTTTCTAAATCTTGACAGCATCTAGTGTAGTCTAAGCTTGTTTGGGGAACTTGGGATATTAAGCTTTTTAATGCAGATAAGTTTGGTTGGTTTGCAGTTATCAAATTGTTAAATTCTTGGATTTTATTTTCTAAATAGCCGTAAATTTGCCTCCCTTCTCCATAGCGTTGACGTGCTAGTTGATAAATATAAAGGATTTTATGATAGCTCCAAAGTAACTTTAATAACCAGTCATGCGCTACTGTTGCGAGTTGTTCTGTTGCTGCTTGACTATTATTGATGACTATTAAAATCTGACACTGTTTAGCAGGGTCATCTAGTGCATAGGTGTCAAGTGCTTGGTATTCAAACAATAAACTCTCAAACAATTCTCCCTTACGTATTAATATCGGAGAATTTAAGTTAATTCCTGCTACTAAGGCTATGGCAATTTTTTGTGCTAAAGTCTCACAATCTTCACTGGGTTCTACTTCTCCATAAATTGATAATGTTTGTCCTAATGATGCTTGAATATTAGCGGGTAATAAATATTGGGGTTGGAAATGTTGCAGTTGGGGGATGTCTATTTCGGTGTTTGGTAATTCGGGAGATAAGGTTAAATCTATGGCGTAGGTGTCATTAAGTAAGAATGGCTGAAGATTAGCGTTAATGTTAAATCCGGCTGGGGTGGGGAGACTACCTAAGTCTAAATCTTTTCCTGAAATGCTTAACCATTCAGTTTTGATGGCTGTTTCTTGCTGGGGTGTGTATACACCATGATGATAAGAAACTAGTTTTGAGCGCAAATCTTTTAAGCTAGGAAAGGTAAGGTTATTCTCTCCCAGTTTCACCAAATTCTCCCATAATAAATCAGCATCTGCCACAACTTCACCAGGAAGATGGGTGAAGCTGTCGCGGAGATGAAAAGCGTAGAGGCTGAGGCTAAAATTCTTCACTTTGTTGGTTGAGATTTTTGCTTGTCTGATAAAGGCGCGTTGAGTTTAATAGCATTGTCTAACAATTCCTTTGATGATGGGCTGGGTTTATCTGGTGGTGTCTGTGATTTACTCTTAGCTATCCCTAAGTTTTTACCTACATCAATAGAAGATTTATCTGTGATTATTTCGAGGTTTTCTTCGTAAGCTGCTAACAGTTGACTGCGAGATGCTGTTTGTAACCAATCCTCTAATATTTCGGCAATTTCCTCATCGTCATCTTCTGGTAAATTTCTATGTATTTGCTGTAATTCTTCCCAGTCTGGTAGAGAAATTAACTGTGATTGTGAATTAAGTATTTGAATAAAGGCTTGGATGCTATTTTGCGATGACATTTGTTAAACTCCTTTACCTGTGTGATAAAAAGCAGCCCAATAAAAAGGTGACTCAAAGGGTCGTGTAGATTCTCCTTTGTCTTTGACGATTTCAGTCAAGTAGTTACCTATGTCTTTCTGAGAATGTAGACTTAATGATGAGTTAGGTAGCCAGTGTTGAAAGCCTTTAATTGTTGTACTTCTTAACCAGTGTTGTGCTGCGTTTAGAGCTAATACAATATTAGTTTGCTGCTGTAGTTCTTCGTAAAATTTAATCATGAATAAGGCTGTAGCTGTAGCACTGACAGTCCAAAGGCTGCTGACTACATTGGTACTACCAGCTAACAAAAACCCACTGGGTAAACCTATGTATTCGTCACTGGTGTTTCTGAAATCTATCATCCCAGTTTCGCAAGCTGAAAGGGTGACTAGGTGACAGTTTGCTAATTTGAAGTGAGCGATGATCTCTGTTAAAGTTAGGTTTGCGTCAGCTAATTGTAAGCCGGAATCTTGGGGAGAGTTAGGGTTGAAGTAGCCGTGACAGAAGAAAAAGATGTTGTTCGCTTGGCGTAATTCTGGGTTGAGGGTGGTGTGATGATTTTCATCAACATGGAGAATTGCTGATTTGTTGGCGTTGGCTTGTTTGATAATATGAGCCTGAGTAAATTTCTTTTTAATGGCGGCGACTGCACCTAAGTCTTTTTCGTAGTCTTGATATAAATCTGTTGTGGGGTTCTGTACAGCAAATAAGGATTTTAATAATGATTGAGATTCAGGATGTTGACGCAGTTGCACTTGTTGTAAGATTTGACAACTCGGTGCATAGCTTACGCCCTTGGGGAATAAGTCAATTAAGTATGATGATTTGACGGGTAAAGCATGGAGAGGGAATAGGTGTAAAAAGCGATGAGGAATGAGGATTAATCTTTGGCATTGTTCGGGGATGTGGGCTAATATTTCTTCAATGTGCAGAATTTCTGCTAATTTGTTCAGGCGTGTTTCTAGTTGATTCTGCCATTGGATTTTATTTTCGTCTTCTGAGTTGTAGTAATCATTTAAATATTCATCACCCCAATCAAATAGTGCCGTTTTATCTTCTGGTTGTGATTGCCAAGAGGTTATATCATGTCCGTGAGGTTTGATAATAAATGTGAGAATTGTATCTGTGGCAATATACCATTCTATAACTGCTGTATTTGCATCTAAAGTTTTGGGGAATTGAGCAAACTTGAAGCCAGAACCAACAGGCAAATATTTATCTTGTAAGTTGTTGCGCTGTTGTCGTAATTGTTGGAGATTTTGAGCTAAAGCAGTTGGATTTTCAGCTTTGCTATTTTGGAGTTGATATTGTTTACTGGCTATTTCGTCTCGGAGTTGTTCTAGTTGAGTGAACTCTTCTGGACGAAAGATAGTTTTGCTGTCACGTTCGAGAAGAAGTTCGACTAAGTTGCGGGTTTTGCTGCGTTCAACATATTCAATAGCTTCGGTATTTTTGTTTAATGCTAGACAAACTTCTACCATGCGTCTATAAAGTTGATTCCATTCTTCTGCGTGTTTGCGCTTGTTTTCATCACCAGAAATAATTTCTTCCCGCAAAGATTCGACTGTTGCTATCGCATCGGTAAAATTTTTGTAAGCTAAGTCAAATTGTTTTTTGTTTTGATATGAAATGCCGAGACTTAACAAAGTTTCTGCGTGGCTTTGAGGAAAGGCGCTGCGGGTTCTGACTTCTAATGCAGCAGAATAAGCCGCGATCGCCAACTCTAGATTCTCGGCTGGTTCTCCTAATATTCTTTTACGGTAAGCAACCCCCAGATTATTTTGTGTAGCAGCCCAATCTTTAGGAAAGGTGTTGCGGTTATATACTTCAAGTGCCGCAGTATAAGCTTTGATCGCATCTTCCAAATTTTCGGCTGGTTCTCCTAATATTCTGTAACTATAAGCATTCCCCAGACCAACTTGCGTCATTGCCCAATCAACAGGAAAGGTGTTGCGGTTATATACTTCAAGTGCCGCAGTATAAGCCTTGACCGCATCTTCCAAATTTTCGGCTGGTTCTCCTAATATTCTCTCAGCGTAAGCAGCCCCTAGATTATTTTGCGTTTCTGCCCATTTTTCAGGAAAGGCAGTGCGAGTTCTGACTTCCAGAGCCGCAGTATAAGCAGCGATCGCTAATTCAATATTCTCGGCTTTCTCTCCGAATATTCTGTTACGGTAAGCAATACCCAGACCAACTTGCGTCATTGCCCAATCAACAGGAAAGGCAGTGCGGGTATATACTTCAAGTGCCGCAGTATAAGCAGTGATCGCTAATTCAATATTCTCAGCCCGTTCTCCTAATATTCTGTTATTGTAAGCATTCCCCAGATTATTTTGCGTACCTGCCCAATTTTCAGGAAAAGCTTTGCGGGTATATACTTCAAGTGCCGCAGAAAAAGCTGCGATCGCTAATTCAATATTCTCAGATCGTTCTCCTAATATTCTGTCACTGTAAGCATTCCCCAGATTATTTTGCGTTGTTGCCCAATTTTCAGGAAAGGCTTTGCGGGTATATACTTCAAGTGCCGCAGAATAAGCTGCGATCGCTAATTCCAGATTCTCGGCTCGCTCTTGTTGTATCCTATTACGGTAAGCAATCCCCAAATTATTTTGCGTCATTGCCCATTGTTGAGGAAAAGCTTTGCGGGTATATACTTCAAGTGCCGCAGAATAAGCTGCGATCGCTAATTCCAGATTTTCGGCTTTCTCTTCTAATATTCTGTCACCGTAAGCAATCCCCAGATTATTTTGCGCCATTGCCCAATTTTGAGGAAAGGCGCTGCGCGTATATATTGACAGAGCAGCAGAATAAGCAGCGATTGCTAATTCAATATTCTCTGCTCTGTTGCCGATGATTCTATTTCTGTAGGCATTCCCCAGATTATTTTGCGTTGCTGCCCAATCTTCTGGAAAAGCTCTGCGGGTTCTGACTTCTAATGCAGCAGAAAAAGCTGCGATCGCTAATTCAATATTCTCGGCTCTCTCTCCTACTATTCTGTCACCGTAAGCAATCCCCAGATTATTTTGTGCCATTGCCCAATTTTGAGGAAAGGCGCTGCGCGTATATATTGACAGAGCAGCAGAAAAAGCTGCGATGGCTAATTCAATATTCTCGGCTCTCTCTCCTAATATTCTGTTACGGTAAGCTTCCCCCAGATTATTTTGCGTAGCAGCCCAATTTTCAGGAAAGGCGCTGCGGGTATAGACAGTGAGAGCGATTTCGTAGCCAGCGATCGCAATTTCCATATTACTGGCTTTGTCACCCAATGGAAATTGCGCTATTAAATTGCTAAATGTAAAAATAACTGCTGCTAAAATTTCCGCCTCATTTGCTTTTACTTCCCCTAGTCTATTTGTCTCCCATTGACGTAGTATTTCTGCTAATACTTCATCAAGTTTGTCTATATTCTTTGCCAACAAGGGGTAAACTACCTGCGGATTACCTCTGCTGTCTTTGGTTGCTTGTATTACCTGCATCAAAAATTGGGCATATGCTTGTATCTCGTCTTCTCTGAAAGATTGCAAATCTACTTGAGTATCTAGATTCAACGCTTCCCTTCGTTGCATTGCCAAACTTTGCAACCTATTTGCTGTCTTCTCATCTCCATGCTGAGAACACATCTGTGCTACTTCTTCTACCTTCTGCACCAAGCCAGCATCAAGTAAATCTTGGTGTGCGGCTAAAATCTTTGGTTCTTCACCACTGGGGGCATCTAACAGACTGCGAATCAAGTTAAGATAGGCTTGCTGACGCTGTTCGTTCATGGGTAAGGGCGTGAGACGCGACATAATTATAAGAATAATTCAACGCCAACGCCCTTAATTCCAGAAAAGCTTACTTAACTGAGAATCTATAAAAGGATGTTTGAAAAACAATCTTTCTGTAAGGCGATACATCATTAATGTAAGACAATACATTGTAAATGCAAAGCAATACATCATTAATGCACGGCGATACATTGCGAATGTTAGACGATACATTATTAATGTAGCGAATTACATTTTAGGTGTAGCTATTGCAATTAAAAACCGCAACAGTAACAAAGCGATCGCTAGGGCTGGCTACACCTACGCATTTATTGTTTTGGCGGTAAGCGAAGCTATGCCGTTAGGCTTATCGCTATATCTCCCAATCCTCAATCAACAAGTTATTAATGCGTTGAAATTCTCTAGTATTATGGGTAATGAGCGTTAAGTTATTTGTCAGTGCGATCGCAGCGATTTGTAAATCATACGCTCCAATGGGAGTACCTACAGCTTCTAGTTGAGAGCGAATTGTGCCAAATGTTGTTGCTGCTAAATCGTCAAAGGGTAGTGATATAAATTGCGCTAAAAATCGCAGTTGTAAAGTAAGATTGCGTTGTGGGTTGGCACTTTTCATTGCACCATAAAATAGTTCGGCTTTGACTATTGAGCAAACAGCAATATCTTTAGTAGCAGTAGATTCTAATTTCTGTTTCAAAGTAGAATTTTTACCCCGCATATAGATAATGCAGGTGTTAGTATCGAGCAGGAATTTCACAAGATTGGTTCGCGTTCTGGTTGTTGTCCTTGAGGATGGCGGAAGAATGTTTCATCTTGGATACATCCATAGAATTGAGGACGAGGATATTCTGGAATTTCGGCTGGAGTTGCTGGTTGTAGAGACTCAACAAGGGTTTTTAGTAAATGGATGTTGTTATTGTGTGTAGTTAGGCTTTGTGCCAGGATTTGAATAATATAAAGTTTATCGTCAGGTGAAAGCTGAAGGAGCTTTTGTTCGAGTTCTGGGGCAACCATGATGAGTCTTAGGTGGAAGATAATTTCATTTTACTTTTATGGTCAAAAGTTAATTAAGCTTGACTCGTTTTTTATCGGTTAGTAGCTTTTGCATTAATCGGTGTTTTTTAATTTCATCGCTATTCACTCTACAGCAGTCAAATCTTGTTGCTCTAACCCCACATTGAAAATAATTGTAAAACTCACACCAGGGATGAGTCGGCGCAAAACTTGTAAATGAGCTTCGGCATCGCTGCGGCGACGAAAACGAGCGACAATCTGGTTCTGCATATTAGGTAAAAGCCGGACTATACACCAAGGATTGAGCTTTTCAAGGTAAGTCATGAAGTTCTCCTGGTAATATCTGTAAATTCCAAGACAAAAGCCAGCCTACTGAGATACAGGCTGGCAAGAAATATCATTTTGATATTGCAATTAGATGCGGTAGGGGCGGGTTGACAAATACCCTCACTTATCCTTAAAGATATCTATGAACCCGCCCCTACGTTCGTTTGGAAAACAAAGCTTCTGCAACAGTTCTTCGGGCATCTCCTCAAAGTGTTCCAGCAAAAAGTTCATCAGTGCTAGGTGGCGTAAATCGTCTGGCATGGGGCGGCGGTAGTTTTTACCTCTAGCAAACCAGCGTCGAACTGTGGACAGGGAACGATCACAAATCTGAGCCATTTGTTCGTAATTCACCTGCCACTTGGTGTAAAACTGCTGGGGAGTCATACCCAACTGGCAATAACTGTAGAATTGCATCAAATCTTGCTCTCGCTGCTTGAGTGGATGAGGATTCATTAGTATGTCTCCTCGCCCATTGGTTCTAAATCTTCTTCCCAAGCAATATCGGCAGATGTCCAAGCGGCACTGGGGCTATTTTTGCTCAACCAAATCAGGTAGCACCAACTCCAGCAGCAGCGATCGCTTGCAAAGCTATAAAATCGACCAATGACAATACCCCAGTCAGTATCGCTTTCAGTGGAGAGCCAACGCAAGCGATCGCCATATAAAAATCTGGGTGTCTTGGCTACATCAGGAAAGTTAGCGGGAAGTTCAATAGATGCGTCTGGGTATTTGAGGTTAATTAAATCTGGGGCTATATCTTGGTGATTGTGCCTGATGAGATTGAGATAAGCGGCAAGCAATTTACCATTTATGCTGTGAGTTAACGCAGAAATCAGAATTGCCCCAAGAGTTTCTCGTTCTTTCTGCTGGAGTTGCATCCAGGTGCTATCAAAGTCTGCGTCAGAGTAGTTTTTGAGATTGGCTAGTAATTCGGTGATGCCGAAATCATCTAAAGCTTGTTGATAAGCTCGGTGTTGATCTGTTTTATAGCTAACAGGCTTTAACATTGTATATGTCTCCTGTGATAGGGGGGCCAAAAGCCAGCATCCGCCGTGAGAAAGTTGATGGCTGGCTTTTGACTTATAAGTAATTATACGCAATAACGAAGTGTTTTTATGTTAATTAGTGTGTTTTTATGTGATAAATATAGAAACACACTAATTGGCTTATGATGATGACATGGGAAAAGTAACTGTAACTATTTACATGGAAGAAAAAGACAAAGAAGCCCTGCAAAAATTGGCTGATGCAGAGGAGCGTTCTTTGTCTCAAATGGCAGTGTTAATTTTGAAACGAGCGATTAAACAAGCACAGAATGAGGGACAATGACACCACAGTAATTTGTTGAAGAAGCGCGAGTAGCGACTGTCTAATTTATGCCTATCTGTTAGGAGAATTTGGTTATGCGCTCTTTGTGATGTACTTCTGTACATCCTGGAGATATTCGCAGCGAGACCGCGCATTCTCAAGGAATGTAAAAATTTTCGCTAGATGCCCAAGTGGGGTGTGAACCCTGTGCTATTTTATTCAACAGTTTCTAACATCTCTACTCGTGTCTAATATTTTTATAAGTAAAGATATAAGCGCCTATAACTTGTAAATTATTTCTGCAAAATTTTTATTTAGAAACAAATAATATGAAAATTGAAATCCAAGGACGAGATGCAGTCACCGCTACAGAAGAACTTTTAGCAATTGAAGGATTAGAAGGAAGTTATCAAACTATTGACGAAGTTGAGCGGGAAGGAACTCTAGCCACTATCGCCACAATTGTGGGAATTGTGAGTGGAACATTGACCGTTGCAGAGAGCATTCACAAGTGGAAGGAGAAGAATCAGAAGTCTTTACACGACCCAAATGGTGCAAGGATTGAGAAAGTTTTAATTGTTACTGATGATAATCGGCGATTACTGCTCAAAGACGCAACAGTAGAGCAAATCAAGGAGATTCTAGAAAACTACAAGTAGCAATGAATATTCTCCACCTTGACCTGAAACTCGTGGGCGATCGCTACGCTCAGTTGCGTTTATTCTGGGATAATCCCAATAATTGCCAGTCTCGTCAGCTTCCCCTGGCAGAAATCACTGAGTTGATTCAAAAGGTAGAAACAGATTATTACACCAGACTGCCCGAAGACTATGCTAAGACTGGGCAGGCACTTTATAACTGGTTAGACGGAAGCGATCGCATTTTTCAAACTGCTATTTCCCAGCATAAGCGTGAGGGTATCGTTCTTGCCATTGCTGCAACAGAAAAACTCGCCCATTTACCGTGGGAAATACTGCACGATAGTACAGATTTTTTGCTGAATCGGCGACCTTTTCCCATTATTCCCATCCGGTGGGTAAAGGATGATGATTCTAAACAATTGACACCGGAAGATCAGGCAGTAAATCGGGCATTAAATGTTCTGTTTATGGCAACTTCCCCATTGGGAATCGAACCGGAACTGGATTTTGAGGCTGAAGAAGCCAAAATTTTAGCAGCAACGAAGCGTCAACCCTTATCGTTGATAGTGGAAGAAAGTGGTTGCCTAAAAGAGTTGGGTTATTTGGTGGATGATTACGAGAAGAGTTACTTTGATGTTATCCACCTGACAGGTCATGCTACGTTTCTGGGTAAAAAACCATGTTTTATCACTGAGACGGAATTGGGAGAAGCAGAATATAGCAGTGCAGAAGACATCGCTACAGAATTGCAATTCCAACTGCCCAAGCTGATTTTCCTTTCTGGTTGTAATACTGGATACTCAAGTGACGCTGGTGCAGTACCATCAATGGCAGAGGCATTACTAAAGCAAGGTGCAACTGCTGTTATCGGTTGGGGTCAGCGAGTGTTGGATACTGATGCCATCGCTACTGCTGCTGCCTTGTACCAGGAATTATCAGCCGGAAAGACGCTTACAGAAGCAGTTGCAATCGCTTATCAAGTACTGCTAAAAAATCAAGCACGAGATTGGCATTTGTTGCGCTTGTATGTGGCAGAAACTCTACCTGGTGCGTTGGTCAAGCGCGGACGTAAACCCGTATCTCGTGCTTCTGTTGCTCAAGAGTTTTTAGACCCAGAGATGAAACTGAGAGTTGCCACCCGTGAAACTTTTGTTGGTCGTCGTCGCCAGTTACAAAACTGTCTGCGGGTACTCAAGCCTTATTCAGAAAAGATTGGGGTTTTAATTCATGGCATGGGAGGATTAGGAAAAAGTACGATTGCTGCGAGATTGTGCGATCGCTTATCTGAAAGTGAAAAAATCATTTGGTGGCGACAAATTGATGAATCTAGTTTGGTGAGTAAGCTAGCAGATAAACTGAGGAATGCAGAACTACGGACAGCACTCAGAGAAGGCAAAGAGGAACTCAAATATCGATTAAGAGATGTGTTTGCGGAGTTGAACCAATCTGGGGAGAAACATTTTTTGCTGGTATTTGATGACTTTGAGTGGAATTTAGAACATCGTCAAGGAAGGTATATTCTCAAAACTCAAGTAGCCGAGATATTGAGGTCATTAGTGTGGGCAATTAAAGACTGTAATGCCGACAACCGTATTATTATTACCTGTCGTTATGACTTTGAATCAGAGCTGGATGAATCATTCTACAAACAACCTCTAGAATCCTTACGCAAATCGGATCTACAGAAAAAACTGAGGCGATTAAAAGCTTTTAATTCCGAGGAAATTTCTCTAAATTTAATTGAGCGAGCCAAAATTTTGGCTGATGGTAATCCTCGGTTGTTGGAATGGTTAAATGATGAGGTGTTGTCAACAGAAGATGTAGAAATAAAACTCACTCAACTTGAAGCTAATCCTACTCAATGGCAAGGAAGAATAATTTGGGAAGAGTTATACGAGCAAATTGACCAAAATATTGAGCGAATACTCAGCCGATGTTTGGTATTTGAAATTCCCGTTCCTATGCCAGCATTATCAGCAGTTTGTGAGTCTACTTCTAACTACAAAAAACAGTTGAGTCGAGCGATTGAATTAGGGCTTATAGAAGTCAGTCCCGAACCAGAAGAATCAAATCGATTTTATCGATTTTCGCGCATTTTACCTCACATCATTCCCGGTATTAAACTACCTGAAGCTTCAGAAGTCTATTATCTCTACCAAAAAGCTCATGAAAAATTACATCAGTTGTGGGGGAATAAAAATAATATAAGTAAAGAAAAATGGCAAGAAATTTTTCGATTGAAATTCGCTAATAAGGACAATTCAGAACGATTCAGGCAAGGCTTTTCTGAGATGTTAGCAGTTCAATTTAACTCAGCAGCAGATGAAGCTTTTGAATCTGAATTGAGAAAATATACTGATGAATTGGGAGCAAATAGGCTATGTGAATTATTAGAAAACTATCTGAAGCAAGGGCTTTGGAAAGAGGCAGATGAGGAAACAGTTTGGATTTTTTACCAGGTGATGGTGAAAGAAAACTATGAAAATTGGAGGAAGCTGTTAGAGAATTTCCCTTGTGAAACTATTAGAGAAATTAATCAAATCTGGCTCGAAAATAGTAACGGTGAATTCGGTATCAGCATCCAGATGAAAATTTACCGGGGACTCGCCGAAACAGATGAAGACGGAGATGGTTATTTTGGAGACTATCTTAAGTGCGTAGGTTGGTACAAGAATAATACGATAGATGAATTATATCAATCAATTTTATCCACAGGTGCGTTGTCAGCGTCTCATGCCTTTCTACCTGCATTAATTTATACTAAATACATTAGTCATCCACCACCATTGTGGATAATACGTGATTTAGTAGGGTATAAATACCGGATTGGAGATTGGGGGTGGCGCAAGGGGAGGTTAGTAAACGGGAATTTTGAGGGGAAATTGAGTGATTTTGGGGCTTGGAATGGTACTTGGGGTTTTGATGATGATGTACATAGGAGACTCGCACAGAAAATTGTAACCTGTGACTTGTAACCTATAAGATATAAGCACTTCAGTGATTTTATCAAGCTTTAGAATAGCAACCTTTTTTACGAAAGCATCTGCATATCTAAGCAGCAGTGGGGCTAGTTTGCTCAACCGAATCAACTAGTAATATGTGCAGCAGCAGCGATCGCTAGCAAAGTTATAAAATCGACCAATTACAATACCCCAGTCAGTACCGCTTTTAGCACAGAGCCAACGTAAGCGATCGCATCTTGATGGGTTTTCAAAAGTAGGGAGAGTACGATCGCAATTCTCTACAATTTGAGTTAACGGTATTCGGCGATCGCCTGCAAGCTGATTGAATGCGAAACGCTAGGAATTTATCAGGCTGTTAAAACTTGCTTGGCTGCGACTTCCATCAGTTTCTCGCTGCTATCTCGCCCTTGTTTCAATTTGGCTTCTAGGGTATCGCAGAGAGACATCAGGCGATCAACTTTGGCAACAATACGTTTTTGTTCGGCGAGAGGGGGTAAAGGGATAAGCGTTTCTTTAATTTTCCCTACGTTCAAATTGGGTTGAGCGCCTCCGGCAGATAATTCTCGCAGTTCATCGTATTTTTTCTCAAAAACTCTTTTAACGTAAACTTGTAAGTCTTCAGCTGCTTCAAAGAAAACAATAGCAGCACAAGCTTGATTAATAGTGGCTGCTATTCGCAGTTGAGAAATTTGCCCACGAGTTTTGCCTTGCCCATATAATGCAACGATTAATGCTCCAGGTTGATAAATTCTCAGACGATAGTCAGCAACAGCAGATTCAGTAATAAAAATATCTGCTGAATTAATAAATTCTTGGGAGGTTGCTGTACTGGTTATCCAAGGAATATTACCATCAATATAATATTCGCGGTTTGAGGTTAATGGAGTGCTACCAGTTCCTATATCACTAATATCATCAAGCCGAACCCATACCCAATTATCCGGTATACTATAAGGTATTTCTTCAAGTTCTACTGAAGGTAGTAGGCTAGATTTTTTAATTTTCTTTTCTTTAATTAAAATATCTTTTTTAGTTCTGATTCTCTTTACTAATTTTGATGCAGGTTCATCATTTGAATCTTGCCTTACAAGTTTACCCTGCACAGCTAATTGCAAAATCGCCTGGCGCAGTTTAGGAATTGTTTCAGGAATGCTGTAGAATAAGTCAAAATTATTGCAAATGCGTTGCCAGTGTTGGCGGAATTCGTCGGGATTTTGGGAGGAGAGGAGTTGAGCGATCGCACTCTCATTCATCCTCACAATACTCTCTTGCTTTTGCTGCTGCCGTTTTTCGATTTCGTCGCAGATGGAAAGCAGGCGATCGCACTTCTCTACAATCCGTTTTTGTTCTGCCAGTGGTGGAAGAGGTATTAATGTATTCTTGAGCTTAGTTCCATTAAAGTTAGCCTGTCCACACTGTTGTGTAATCTCAGGCTCAATCTGAGTCTGTCTAAAATAAGTTGAATTAAGTGCCAAATTAACGAAATCTGGGCTTATATACTCTGATAGAAGGGAAATTCTTATTAGATAAGAGGCAAACGTATATTGATTACTGTCACCTTTAAATACTCCGGTTTTTCCTACTAATTCATAGCTATTTGTTCGATTAAATAATAAGTCATTTTTTTGTAGAAATAATCTTGGTAAATCTTTTATTTTTGCTGACAAATACTTTAAGTTATCAAACAAAAGTTTCCCATCACGTATATTATTCATACGAAACACGGGAATATCTCCACCTAATTCTGATGACTTTTCAGAAGTGCCATATTCTATGACTTTGGCTAATTCACCTAATCTCACCCATTGCCAACGTTCAGGAACTTCATAAGGTAATTCAGAATCTACAACCAGAGGAAGTGGCTTATCTTTGGGTATTTTTTTATCTTTAATTAACTGTTCTTTCTGCGTCTTAATTATTTTCAACAAGATTGAAGCAAGTTCATCATTTGGATTTTGAGGCGTAAGCTTACCCATTACAGCCAATTGCAAAATTATTTTCCGTAACTTGTCAATTGCATTTGGCGCATCAGTTAATAATTCAAAATTCTGAAAAAACGTATCTACTTTCATTTAAATAGATTCACAATTTGTAATTGACTGTCTAGCATGAACCCATCATCACGCATTTCTAGCAGTAGGGGCGGGTTCACAGTAGGGGCGGGTTCAAAGATATCCTCAATTAATGACGATGATTTGGGTAAACCCGCCCCTACAGCAGATAGAATACATCCGTTACCATTTAGATGGATTATTTGGATGTAATTGATCCTGTTGCCAAGATAAAGGATTATTAAATATATATTCACGAATTTTCTGTAATGCTTCGTCATTACGTATAATATGCTCGTAATAGTTACGTTGCCAAACAGGTATACCTTTTGAGTTTCTCAATTGATTAATACGACGAGCAGAAGATGTTTTGAAATTACGTATTATTTCTGATAATGCTTCCTCTCCTGATGTGGTTAATTGAATTATCCCATGTATATGATTAGGCATAATTATAAATTCATCTAACTGCACATTACTAAATTTATTAGGTAGAATATTCCAGTTATATTGAACGACTTGACCATAACGACTTAATTCGATATATGTAGTGGCAGTTTGATTGATATCATCTTTGTTATTTGATGATATTGGTGAATCTGTTCCTACAACATTTCCTAATAAACATTCACGTTGCCAAATACAAATGGTTATAAAATACATCCCTACCTGTGTATAATCATAACTCTGTAACCGAATTGATCTACGATGATGTTTATCTGGATTATATTTCATAATTTATATTATTTATTCATCATTATAAATCGCGGACGTAGGGGCGGGTTTACCAAGATCATCGTTGATAATTGAGCATATCTGTGAACCCGACCCTACCCGAATATTCGTTGGTAATTAATCATAATCGTCATCGTGATTAATTGCGGATGTAGGGGCGGGTTTACGAAGATCATCGTTGATAATTGAGGATATCTGTAAACCCGCCCCTACTTATCTTCCAACGCTTCCATTAATTCAAATTTCAACTTACTCCGCACATCACCCAACTCAGCCATGAGTTTTTGATGCTCTGCTAACATCTCATCTAAATCAGCGTGTTCTACATCAACCTTGTGAGGATTTTTAATATCTAGGTTGTAATTATTCGCTTTTAAATCTGCAATTGAAACCTGCCAAGCAAATTCATTTTCCTCGCGGTTATCCCACCATTCTTGCTCCGGTGCGAATTCCTCAAAGCGAATCGGCTTAGTTTTCGAGTATGACTTATACCCTGCTGGGTAAGGGTGTTCATAATACCAAATCTTTTCTGTTGGTTCCCCTTTAGTGAAAAATAGCAGATTAGTTTTAATACCTGTGTAGGGATTAAATACGCCATTTGGTAAGCGCACAATTGTATGTAGATTGCAATCTTGCAGCAGTTTTTCTTTAATCCGCGTCTTCACACCTTCCCCAAATAGCGTACCATCTGGTAAAACTATTGCTCCTCTACCGCCTTCTTTGAGTAAATGAGCAATCAGCACCAGAAATAAATCTGCGGTTTCTCTGGTGCGGAAGGTAGCGGGAAAATTATCTTCTATTCCATCTTCTTCCATCCCACCAAAAGGCGGATTTGTAATAATTACATCCACCCGTTCTTGCGGACTGTAATCACGCAATGGTCGTGCCAAAGTGTTATCATGTTCTGCTTCTGGCACATCAATACCATGTAATACCAAATTCGTTACACAAAGGTTATAAGGTAACGGCTTTTTCTCAGTTCCGCGAATCGTCCGTTGCAGAATTTCTGGAACATCAGCACTTTGAAAATGTTGGCGAATGTAATCAATTGCTGCTGTTAAAAATCCACCTGTACCACAATCAAAAGTCAAAAGTCTGTAGGGGCGGGTTCACCGAGATTCGGGTTATAAAAGCGAAGATATTTGTAAACCCGCCCGTACTATTCTCTAGCCAATAGCCACTATTCTCAAGTCAATAGCCACTATTCTCAAGTCAATAGCCACTATTCTCTAGCCAATAGCCACTATTCTCTAGCCAATAGCCACTATTCTCTAGCCAATAGCCACTATTCTCAAGTCAATAGCCACTATTCATTAATTATGTGGGGTAAGTTTCTTCTTCTTTTCTCTTCCTTTGTGTACTTCGTGTCTTTTCTGCGAGACGCTTCTCCTAACGGAGACGCTACGCGAACGCCAACGCGAACGCGGTTCGTTTTTTCGTGGTGATCAGATCCCCGACTTCTTTAAGAAGTCGGGGATCTAGCAAAAGAACAAAATGAATGCGATAGACTACTAGAAGAGACATCATATCTTATTCCCACAAGTCAAGATACTCGATATAGTTCTGACTTCAGAACCGACAAAGCTTGTAAATAAGCTTGCTTACCACCAAAAATTTTAATTATCTCTAACGGAGTCCCTAAATCGCTGATAGGTTTAACTTTCAAAACATCTAAACTTTCAATATCTTCAATCCCCTCATCAGCATACTTATCCAACAAAGCATTGAGAACCGTTCTGGTTTGTTCGCCATACTTGCTAAAGTAATTACGCTTGCGGACATTGTTCGCCCTTTCTTTGCGAGTTAGTGGCGGTTGATCAAAGACAACATGACAAATCAAATCTAAAGGGTCAAAATCCTTACCAATCTCTTTTTCTAACCCTTCCAAAGGCACACCCAGTTCTTGTAACTCTTGGATAATAGCCTGCTTCTGCTCGCTAGAGTGCCATTTCTTCAAGAACGCATCTAATGAGGCGTACTCCTGACTAACTGTTTTGCGAGTATAGTCCTTAATCGATTCTGTAATCAGCTTACCGTCCTTGCCGTGGTATTGCTCCCGAATAAAAGCAACCGCCACCTCTTCATCTGCAATTACATACTTTTCTCGCTTCTGCTTGCGGCTAAGTTCACCATCATCTATGATTTGCCCATCATCCCCATGATCAGGCGGATTAATTGGATCGTTGGGTTTAGGCTTGTAAATTTGTACAGGTTCACCATCAAAATCAGGATCGGCAAATAACTGAGTCGCTTTCTTAAAATCGATAATAGTGAAGAACATTTTGCCGTAGTCTTCATCAATGCGAGTTCCACGACCAACAATTTGCTTAAATTTAGTCATGGACAGAATGCGCTGATCTAAAACAATCAACTTGCAAGTTTTAGCATCAACGCCAGTCGTCAGTAACTCAGAAGTAGTAACAATTGTGGGATATTTACTTTCCGGGTCGATGAAATTATCTAATTCTGCCTTACCTTGAGCATCATCCCCAGTAATTCGCATAACGTAGCGGTTATTCTCCGCCACCAAATCAGTATTTTCATTCACCAATGCTACCCGCATCCGTTCTGCGTGGTCAGTCGTCTCACAAAAAACGATAGTTTTAGCAAAGCGATCGCTTGATTTAAGATAATCAGAAATAATCCGCGCCACTAATTCAGTACGCTTCTCTAAAACCAAAGTTCTATCAAAATCTCGCTGATTAAATACTTGGTCGGGAATTTCCTTACCATATTTATCTCTTTGTCCTGGCTTCGGTTTCCATCCACTCAAATCTGTATCAAAATCAATGCGAATCACTTTATAGGGAGCTAAAAAGCCATCTTCAATCCCTTGTTTGAGCGAATAGGTAAAAAGTGACTCACCAAAATAAAAGCTGTTAGAAACTTCTTCGGTTTCCCTGGGAGTAGCTGTCAAGCCAATCTGTGTAGCATTTCTAAAATATTCCAAAATCTCTCGCCATGCCGAATCCTCAGCCGCGCTTCCTCTATGGCATTCATCTATAATAATTAAGTCAAAAAAACCTGGCGAAAACTGCCGATAAATATTTTTCGCTTCTTCATTTCCCGTTACTGCCTGATACAAACATAGATAAATTTCGTAAGATGTATCTATCTGTCGCTTCTGAATTTTGGTCATTCTTGCGCCAAAGGGTTTAAAGTCATTGACTCTAGTTTGATCAACCAAAATATTCCGATCTGCCAAAAACAGGATACGCTTTTTCGCCCCCGACTTCCACAACCGCCAAATAATTTGAAAAGCTGTAAAAGTCTTACCTGTACCCGTCGCCATCACTAACAAAATGCGGTTTTGTCCTTTAGCGATCGCTTCAATTGTTCGGTTAATGGCAATCTGTTGATAATAGCGTGGCTGTTTTTTATCAGGACTGGGGTAATAATCTTGAGCCACAATCGGCTGAATGTCCGAGTCAATCCCCTTCCAATCACAGTATTTTTGCCAAAGTTCCTGCGGTGTCGGAAACTGATGAAGGGGAATTTCCCGTTCTCGCTGTCCTTCGCTAATCGTGCGATCGCACATCATAAAAGCGTCGCCATTCGAGCTAAAGATGAATGGTACATCAATTAATTCACCAGTGGCGATCGCCTGTTGCATTCCCGCGCTAACGCCGTGATTATTATCTTTAGCCTCAATTACCGCCAGTGGTACACCTGGCTTGTGATAAAGGACATAATCAGCGCGTTTCTGCTCACCTCGACTAGCCAGCTTACCCCTCACAATCACCCTACCCTTTGTCAGCGTCACTTCCTCTCGAATCTGAGTGTTGATATCCCATCCCCGACTAGTCAAAGCAGGTGTAATGTACTTCGTACAAATATCACGTTCACTCAAAGATTTCTTGTCAATTGCTTCTGACATAAAGAAGTTCGGCTTTCGGTTTAGAGGATGCGTAGTATAATTCTAGACTTAATTCCTGTTTGCTGTTAAGTATGAGTCTAGTATTTTGCTATCTAGGAACTAGAAAACCTATTATTAAAAATCAAACTAGCTACTAAAGCTTTTGAGATTGTCCCTTAATAGTTGATGAATGCGTTGGCGTAGCCCGCCGCAGGCATTACACTGCTTTCTACACACATCGTGACTCATAATATCTATAAGATAGTCACGAATCGTGAGTGATTGTGCAGTTAAGAATAAACCGGGCAATAGACAGCAATCCCCAGACAACTCAATATAGAATCGATGCGCTCAGTGAGAAGCCTTTGGAGCCTTTGGAATACTGCCAACGATGGGTTGAAATGTCCTCGGATGAGCGGGGATATAGAAAAGCTTGTATTGCTGCCCTAGCTGAAGCAACTGGGCTAAGTGAAAGGACTATAGGGAATTGGGGACAAAACTTTGAGAGGCGACCTAACTATGTAGTCCATATACTACGCATGGCAGATATGCTTAACCAAATTAGAAAAATAGTCTTACCTCCTGATTATCCACAAAAATAATTTAGTCGTGATTCGTGAGTAAAATACTTGTACTATGAGCAGATATTTTCTAACTTGAGTTCAGCAAGCACAGGCTTGATGAGAGTAACAGGTTAGCTCACTAGCATTTCCTACTACTCCCAACCTCTGCTGGCTTAATCAGACTCACCAAGACCAAAGATGCAGACTGGGAGAACCTCCCATCAGAATAACCATCGAATTGATATACTCCGTCAGTTGCCCCTGGAACCGACGGATTATTGTCACCGTTGGGTAAGTCAGGAACCAGGCCGCAATTATCGCAAAGCCTGCATTAATGCGATCGCCCAAGTTACAGGTACTAGCCCAAAAACTGTTAAAGACTGGGGGACAGACTTTCGCCGAAGACCTAAATACGTTACCCGCATATTACGGCAAGCAGATCTAATCAACCAATTTAGACAACTTGTGGCAAAAGGTATTGTGACTTTACCTCCAAACTTTCCTCAAGAATAAACAAAAGCGATCGCGACTCACGATCAATTGCCCTAAAAACCCCTTGTTTTGACTTTAAGGGTAATCTTAGGCTGACAGGAAAGCGTACCCACTGTTATGAACACCCGCATCTTTCTTGATGGCAAAAATGACAGAACATCAAATGAACTCCATCTCTACCTTTGACATCACCAAGTATTTTCTCCTTGATGTCATGAAAGACATTAAAACTGGACGTATCCAACTGCCAGATTTTCAGCGAGATTGGGTTTGGGATGATACTCATGTGCGTCGTCTGATTGCCAGCATATCTTTGGCTTACCCAATTGGCGCAGTCATGATGCTTCAGCAAGGCAACCAACAGCGACAATTTAAACCTCGGCTCGTTGATGGGGTATTAACACCAGAAAATCAGCCGCCAAACTTATTGATTCTCGATGGACAGCAACGCTTGACAACTGCATTTATGGTGCTACTGTCTCAACAACCAGTCATCATCAAAGACCAAAAAAGCCAGAAAACCGTCAAAAAGTTGTACTACCTGGATATCCAAAAATGTCTCGATCCCTCAGGAGATCGCTATAGTGCAATTATTGCCTTACCTGAATCAAAAATTGCGCGCACCTATACTGGTGCATTGATTGACTGCTCTACTCCTGAAAAGGAATATCAGGCACTATTGTTTCCGCTATCCAAAGTTTTCTTTTTTTCTGAATGGCGGAGTAAGTTTTCTAAGTATTGGCAGTACGATCCTCAAAAACTCGAACTGATTGACAACTTAGAAGTAGAAGTTCTCAAGAAATTTGAGCATTATCAAATTCCTGTAATCCAACTGCGTGACTCCTTACCAAAAGAAGCAGTTTGCCAAGTCTTTGAAGATACAAACACTTCTGGCTGTGACCTCAACTACTTTGACTTGATGAGTTCTAGCTATTGTACTGCTGACTTCAGTTTGAGAGATGACTGGAAGCAGCGCGAAAATCGCTTTCAATCCTTAAAAGTATTGCGTAAGCTCCGAAGCACCGATTTTGTCCAAGCCGTGACGTTGATGGCTGGTTACGCCAAAAGGATGGAAGCTATTAAAAAAGGTGGGAATACCGATAAATTACCAGGTGTTGCTTGCGATCGCACTGAAGTATTAAAGCTGACTAAGGAAGAATATCAAAAGTGGGCTGACCCAATTACCAGAGGTTTTGAAGAGTCTGCTCGCTTTCTTTACAGTCAAAAAATCTTTGATGCAGATGATTTGGCTTACCCCATTCAATTAGTTGTCCTCAGCGCAATTTTTACGGTTCTTGGAGAGCGTTCCCGTTCTTCCCATATACGTTCTATGCTCGAACGGTGGTTATGGTGCGGAATTTTTGGTGAAGTTTATACGCGCTGGCACGAGACACGGGTAGGGAGAGACATCGTAGAAGTCCCAGACTGGTTAGCTGGTGGTGCGCTTCCTTTTACTATCATGCAAGCTAATTTTTCTTTTGACAGATTACTGAGCATTAGGAAGCGTTACGGTGCAGTGTATCAGGGTTTGGCGGCTTTATTAAGACGTGAAGGTGCAATTGATTGGAGTACTGGTGAGGAAATCAATGATGTAATTTATTTTGAAGAACAGATAGATTCGCATCATATCTTCCCAATGGCATGGTGTCGCAAGCAAAAAATAGACTCCAAAAAGTATAACTGCTTGATTAATCGCACACCTCTAAGTGCCAAAACGAACAAAAAAATTGGTAGTAAGGCTCCTTCCAGTTATTTACAAGAGTTTGAACTTTCTGGGACAGCACCAAGAAGATTGGACGAAATGTTGCGCTCTCACGGTATCTCTCCAACAACTTTGCGGCGAGATGACTTTGAAGCATTTTTCCAGACACGGGCACATAATTTGCTAACGCTAATTGGAAAGGCGATGGGTAAAACTTTAAGTTTTGAATCGTTTCAGGATTTTGCTGGAGAGCAGCATAACGGGAATAGCAAAGAGTATAAGCTTCATCCCGAAATTCTCACGAACTATTAACCCATCAGCATCAGAATCGCCGACTTTACTCAATAGAGAAGTGTGTGGCAGCAAACATAACTCTAGCATTATGCTATGTGGCAAACACATAACTTAGTATCTAAAGCCAAACTAGCTACTAAAGCTTTTAAGATTGTCCCTTAATAGTTGATGAATGCGATCGCTCCAAAAAGGAATCACAGTTTGTCCGTGACAAAGTGCTTCTAGCGCCACTTGCTTGTCAAACTCTGCTAATTGCAAAGGTTGTTCAGGCGATCGCGTGGGTAATAACATGAGCCGCTTCATCTTTTCTTCGGGAACAGACTCATCAAATAGCCAAGGTTCCTGTTCGCGCAGTGTTACCAATGCTGCATGGCAAACCTCAAAATTTAAACCAATGGACAACAACTGCTCCATTACTGTTAATGCCAGTAAGTCAGCTTTAGAGTAGTAAACATTACGACCTTTACCACTACTGTTAACCGTAGGTACTATAACTCCTTTCTCTCGCCAATACTGCAACTGACGGCGAGAGCAATGAGTAATTTCTGATGCTTCTGTGCTGGTGTAGAACTTTCCTTCCATAAGAAACATCCTATAGAAGCATCTTCTAAAACACATTAGTATTTTGTATAACATTATGTGTTTTTATGATATTTTATTTTTATGAGCCAAATCACTATTCAATGTCGCCTAATTGCCAGTGAATCTACCCGCCAGCAACTCTGGAAGTTGATGGCAGAATCAAATACACCTCTAATTAACCAACTGCTTCAGCAGCTTAGTAAACATCCAGATTTTGAGAAATGGCGAAAAAATGGCAAACTACCGTCCACAGTTGTTTACCAACTTTGCCAACCCCTGAAAACTCACCCTAGTTTTACAGGTCAACCCAGCCGTTTTTATCTATCAGCAATTCATGTTGTTGATTACATCTACAAATCTTGGCTGGCTATACAGAAACGGCTACAGCAGCAGCTAGATGGCAAATTACGCTGGATAGAAATGCTCAACAGCGATGCTGAATTAGTAGAAATTAGTGGTTGTAGTTTAGAGGCTATTCGTACTAAAGCTGCTGAGATTTTGGCAATGACTACACCAGAATCTGGCTCTAATATTTCTGTAACTAAAACAAGAAAGACAAAGAAATCAAAAAATTCAAATTCGTCCGCTTCCAATAGTGACAGGAGTTTATCTCATAAACTATTTGACGCTTACCAAGAAACTGATGACATACTCAGTCGTAGTGCCATTAGCTATCTGCTAAAAAATGCCTGCAAACTCAATAATAAAGAAGAAGACCCCGAAAAGTTTTCTCAACGCCGTCGTAAGGTTGAAATTCAAATTCAAAGGCTAACAGACAAGCTAATAAGCCGAATTCCGAAGGGTCGGGATTTAACAAACTCTAAATGGTTGGAAACACTCTTCACCGCTACAACCACCGTTCCAGAAGATAATACTGAAGCCAAACGCTGGCAGGATGTTCTCTTAACCCGATCTAGTTCTGTCCCTTTTCCTGTAATTTTTGAAACTAATGAAGATTTAGTTTGGTCAAAAAACGAAAAAGGTAGGTTGTGCGTTCACTTTAATGGCTTAAGCGATTTAACTTTTGAAGTGTATTGTGATAGTCGCCAACTGCATTGGTTTAAACGCTTCTTAGAGGATCAACAAACTAAACGCAAAAGCAAAAATCAGCATTCAAGTGGCTTATTTACTCTGAGAAATGGTCGTTTAGCTTGGCAAGAAGGTAAAGGTAAAGAAGAACCTTGGAATATTCACCACTTAACTCTCTATTGCTGTGTTGACAATCGCCTTTGGACAGAGGATGGAACAGAACAAGTTCGCCAGGAGAAGGCAGAGGAGATTACCAAATTTATCACCAAGATGAACGAGAAAAGTGACCTAAGTGACACACAGCTTGCTTTTATTAAACGTAAAGAATCAACACTGACCCGCATCAATAATTCATTTGATCGTCCTAGTAAACCCCTGTACCAAGGTCAATCACATATTTTGGTTGGAGTCAGCTTGGGGCTAGAAAAACCTGCAACTATCGCTGTAGTGGATGCGATGCCTGACGGCAAAGCTGACGCTAACGCAGGTAAAGTTTTAACTTATCGGAGTATCCGCCAGTTACTTGGCGATAATTACGAACTCCTCAATCGCCAAAGACGACAACAGCGATCGCTATCTCACGAACGCCACAAAGCTCAAAAAAGTTTCTCTTCCAATCAGTTTGGTACATCTGAGTTAGGGCAGCATATAGACAGATTATTAGCTAAAGAAATTGTAGCGATCGCACAAACCTACAAAGCAGGTAGTATAGTCTTGCCGAAGCTAGGAGATATGCGGGAAATTGTTCAAAGCGAAATTCAAGCTATAGCCGAAGCAAAATGTCCTGGCTATGTAGAAATCCAGCAAAAATATGCTAAACAGTATCGAGTTAATGTCCATCAGTGGAGCTATGGCAGATTAATTCAAAGCATTCAAAGTAAAGCTGCTCAGGTAGGAATCATGGTTGAAGAGGGAAAACAACCTATTCGCGGTAGTCCCCAGGATAAAGCAAAAGAATTAGCACTTTCTACCTACCATAGCCGCCTAGCTAGGTGACATTGACAAATATCTGAACCTTGACAATAAAATAATCAATAGCGCCGCAGTTCATGCTGCTTGCAGCCTCTGAAGTGTGTTAAATGAGGGTTAGTTTGACTGTAGCAATACAGTCTTGCTTTCTGACCCTGGTAGCTGCTCACCCTGATGCTGCTGTCAACTGACAGGATAGGTGCGCTCCCAGCAATAAGGGCGCGGATGTACTGCTGTAGTGGCTACTCAATCACCCCCGACCAAGGGGGAACCCTCCCCAATTCTTCATTTGAAGGACTAAAGAATGGTCAAAATTCCGCTCTTGGTTCGCGCAAGTTATGAAAACCTTATACTACAAAGAATTTAGTCATAAATTTCTTTTGTAGATAATTGAAAAATTACATCCTGGGAGGATTTTTGAGAAGGTTAGCTCAAGCTGGGTTTGAAAACCCTTCTAGACAAGGGTTTGAGATGACAGCAGTTGCAACCGTCCTCTCAGCAATGGGAGGGTTGAAAGGCCAGCAAAAGAGCCAAATAGGGATGCTATAGAGAGTTGCAACCGTCCTCTCAGCAATGGGAGGGTTGAAAGCAGTTTTACTTCTCGGCTTTTGATTCAGAGACTCGTTGCAACCGTCCTCTCAGCAATGGGAGGGTTGAAAGCATTTTCTTACTAGTAGCGTACAGAATAACCGATAAGTTGCAACCGTCCTCTCAGCAATGGGAGGGTTGAAAGAACGAGGAGGTGAGCGAGTAAGAAACTAGTTAGGGTGTTGCAACCGTCCTCTCAGCAATGGGAGGGTTGAAAGCTCTCATGTAAGCGATCGCTAGTTCCAAGGCTTCAAAGTTGCAACCGTCCTCTCAGCAATGGAGGGTTGAAAGTTCGACCAAAACGCCAAACCCAAGCTAATAGTCGTTGCAACCGTCCTCTCAGCAATGGGAGGGTTGAAAGCAGCAGTTAAAACTCGATTTATTTTTAATGCCTCGTTGCAACTGTCTTCTCAGCAATGGGAGAGTTGAAAGCTGTCTTCTAAATGTGTTTATGCAGAATTTTAGGTTGCAACTTTTCTCTCAACACTGGGAAGTTTGAAATATATTATATGCAAGTCCACAAAGTGAATCACAGTTCTTGCAAGTATCCTTGCAGCAATTAGACGGTTAAAATTTTATAAGCTATTCCTGATGCTCGTGGTTTTCTATTGAAGCGTTTCTCGTATTAAGTTAAAGAACGGGTATAGCAACAATTTTGAAAAACTTTAGAACGTTTAATAATTTAATAACCCCAAGTATTTAGGATAAAATAATAAATTCTCTTGTTTGTGTGGGTTGAAAGCAAATCCGACTGCTGGCTTGATATCATATAGAGTAAAGCCTACATAACTCATGAATTCTATATTAGATGACATTAATTTGTCACTATTTCCCTACAAAGGCTTATCTAGTTTCAGCGACATTAATTTGTCTTCAACGACAACAATTTGTCACCGACGACAAATAATTAGTCACTGTACATTTGCGAATCGCGACATATAATGTACGAATGTAAAATAAACATAAAGCCAGCAGTCGGATTTGAACCGACGACCTTCCGATTACAAGTCGGATGCACTACCACTGTGCTATGCTGGCGGGCTGAGGTGTTGCTCTTAAGCACTAACCGATTTCTAATCATAGCATAAGCAAAAGATTTGTCAAGAAACACAATTAAAATTGTTTTTGAACCTAAAAGAAACAGGAAAAATCTGAGGAATTTATTCGATGCAACCTCTGTATTTTGCCAAGGTTTCACATTCGAGAGTGGTTTGCAAGTGTGACATTTGTAGGACAACTAACAAAAATCAAGCATATTAATCACCCATAAAGTTGATAAATTAATAGTCATAGCAAAAGCTAACTTTCATCCTGGGCTAGACACAAAAACATCTGGTAGAGTTTTAAGGCGATACTTTTTTGGGTAGGACTGGCTAAAGGAACACAAAGACATCATTATTATTTACAGATCACAAGCATGGCAGCGTTGAACGGACGAGATTTATTAAGTCTGGCGGATCTGAGTTCTACAGAACTTCAGGAACTCCTACAATTAGCAACTCAACTCAAGTCAAAACAACTAAAGCTACACAGTAATAAAGTCTTGGGATTATTGTTCTCCAAAGCTTCAACTCGCACACGCGTGAGTTTTACTGTGGCTATGTACCAACTAGGTGGACAGGTAATTGATCTCAACCCAAATGTTACTCAAGTGAGTCGTGGGGAACCAGTGCAGGATACAGCTAGGGTGTTGGATCGATATCTGGATGTGTTGGCAATTCGTACGTTCGCTCAACAAGAGTTGGAAACTTTTGCTAACTATGCCAAGATTCCTGTAATTAATGCGCTAACTGATGCAGAACATCCTTGTCAGGTATTAGCCGATTTAATGACAATTCAAGAGTGCTTTGGTACCCTCCAAGGGTTAACTTTAACCTACGTAGGTGATGGCAATAATGTCGCTAACTCTTTAATGTTGGGTTGTGCTTTGGCAGGAATGAATGTCAGAATTGCGACACCTCAAGGCTATGAACCAGATAATAAAATTGTAGAACAGGCAAGAGCGATCGCTAATAATCAAACTGAAGTTCTCCTGACTAACGATCCAGAAATTGCTGCTAAAGGGGCTGCTGTTCTCTACACTGATGTCTGGGCAAGTATGGGTCAAGAATCAGAAGCAGACGATCGCTTCCCAATTTTCCAAGATTACCAAATTTCTGAGCAGTTATTAAGTCTGGCTGACCGCGAAGCCATTGTTTTACACTGCCTACCAGCCCATCGTGGTGAAGAAATTACCGAAGCCGTTATTGAAGGTTCGCAATCACGGGTTTGGGATCAGGCTGAAAATCGAATGCACGCCCAAAAAGCTTTGTTGGCTAGTATTTTAGGGGCAGAGTAAGGAGAGGCTAGAGGTTTGTAGGTTGAGCAGGGGGAGAAAGAGTTATTGTCTACTTTTAACCCCTAATTTTTGAGCATAGAGTTTTCTGCTCAAATCTCAGACTCTTCCCTGTTTGCTTTTGAGGAACCTATTTTTCAACATGGATGAGGTTTAAATGTATTTTTCACCCTCAAGCAGTCATAAAAAAACGACCTCATCCTTTATTTCCTGTGATTATTGTTCGCTATATAGCATTTCTATTTCATTTGTGAAACCAAAAGTACATTTGTACCTGCTTTTTTCCTGTTTCTTACCTTAACCAGTAATTTCACAACTCATTGAGAATCGCTATCTTTACAAATCAATTCCAAAATTAAATCGGATTGCCATATATTCTTTTTAGTTTTATCTTGCTTATATGGGATTTTATGTAGTACTAATGTTCTAGGGACATTTGTAATTACTTCCCAACAAAATTATGGAACGTTTAACCGAAGCTCAACAAGAACTTTATGAATGGCTGGCAGAATACATCCGAACGCATCAGCATTCGCCTTCAATTCGGCAAATGATGCAAGCGATGAATTTGAAGTCACCAGCACCAATTCAAAGCCGTTTAGAACATTTACGCACTAAAGGGTATATTGAATGGACTGAAGGGAAAGCGCGCACAATTCGGATTTTACGTCCTGTAGCAACAGGTGTACCAATTTTAGGTACTATTGCTGCTGGAGGTTTAATAGAACCTTTCACAGATGCTGTCGAACATTTAGATATTACTAATTTTGCCTTACCTCCCCAAAGTTATGCTTTGCGGGTAGCTGGCGACAGCATGATTGAAGATTTAATTGCTGATGGTGATTTAGTATTTTTGCGTCCAGTACCAGAACCAAATCAACTTAAAAATGGCACCATTGTTGCTGCCAGAGTTGAAGGACATGGTACTACATTAAAGCGTTTTTATCGTAGTGGCGATCGCGTGACTCTCAAACCTGCAAATGCTAAATACCAACCAATTGAAGTTCCGGCGATGAATGTACAGGTGCAAGGTTCTTTAATCGCCGTTTGGCGTGATTATAACTAGGGGTTAGGGATTGGGGATTGGGGAGATGAGGAAGATGAGGGAGATGAGGAGGCAAGGGGAGAAAAGCAATTACCAATTACCAATTACCAATTACCCCATGCCCAATGCCCAATGCCCAATGCCCAATGCCCAATGCCCAATGCCCAATGCCCAATGCCCAATGACAAATGACAAATGACAAATGACAAATTATGTACCTGACGCTAAATAGAGTGCAAGAACTGCCCGGTTTTCGCTTACGATTGCCATTGTTAAGGGAAAATCAGGGCAGTTATCAAACTCAAAAATCATTACTAGGATGCCCAAAAATGCCGCAATCTTTGCAATTGCAGCAATATCAGCGCCAAGCTATGACAAGCTGGTTTGCTAATAATGGCAGAGGTACGCTGAAAATGGCTACTGGTAGTGGTAAGACTATCACGGCATTGGCGATCGCTTGTGAATTGTATCAGCAGATTAATTTACAAGTTTTGGTGGTGGTTTGTCCCTATCGTCATCTTGTCACCCAATGGGCGCGAGAATGCGAAAAATTTAACTTGCAGCCGATTTTAGCATTTGAGAATGTCCGCAATTGGCAAAGTCAACTCTCTACCCAAATCTATAATCTGCGTTCTGGTTCCCAAAGATTTGTCACGGTGATTACTACTAACTCCACTTTAATTGGAGATGGTTTTCAGTCGCAGGTGAAATATTTCCCCGACAGAACTTTAATTATTGGCGATGAAGCCCATAATTTAGGCGCACCAAAGTTAGAAGAAAGTCTACCACGCCGGATTGGGCTGAGACTGGCCTTGTCTGCCACACCGGAAAGGTATTTTGATGATGATGGTACCCAATCTTTGTTTGATTATTTTGGCCCTGTGCTGCAACCAGAGTTTACCTTGAGAGATGCGATCGCTCAAGGTGCTTTGGTACATTATCTCTATTACCCAATTTTGGTGGAATTAACAGAAGCCGAAAGTATTGCCTATTTAAAATTAACGCGCAGAATTGGGCGATCGTTACTATATCGGGAAAGAGAAAATGGCACAGTCGGAGATTTTGAAGATAACGAAGATTTGAAGCCATTGTTAATGCAACGTGCCAGATTAATTGGTGCAGCAGAAAACAAGTTAACTGCTTTGCGGAAATTAATGGCAACTCGCAAAGATACTACTCACACCCTATTTTATTGCAGTGATGGTTCGCAAGAGGTGGGACAACGTTCATCGTTGCGTCAACTGAAAGCCGTTGCTAAAATTCTCGGCGTAGAATTGGGATACAAAGTTAGTACCTACACTGCTCAAACTTCCTTACAAGAAAGGGAGATTTTACGCCGTCAATTTGAAAGCGGAGAATTGCAAGGTTTAGTTGCAATTCGCTGTTTAGATGAGGGTGTGGATATTCCTGCAATTCAAACTGCAGTAATTTTATCAAGTTCCGGTAATCCTCGTCAGTTTATCCAAAGGCGCGGGCGCGTTTTACGTCCCCATCCTGGGAAAGAACGCGCCATTATTTACGACATGATAGTTTTACCGCCAGATTTAGAAAGGGAAACTATAGAAGTAGAACGCAATTTATTAAAAAAAGAATTGCGGCGCTTTGTAGAATTTGCCGATTTAGCTGACAATGCTGGCGAAGCGAGAATGAAGTTACTTGCTTTACAAAAACGGTATGGTTTATTAGATATATGAATCGCCATAGACGCAGATAAACGCCGATTATTTATCTGTGTTTATCTGCGGTTTTTTATTGCTTTTTGTAAAAATTTTGGTAATAGTGAAGAATGAGGTTCAGAAGTATGGGATAATTAAATTATCTTCTTTATAATGGGATGTGAGTCAAATTTTTAAAGTCGAAAATATTCCATTATATTATATGCTTTTAGTATATCAGCAAAGCACTTTTAAATAAAGCCCTCCTCACTAAAAATTTTCGACTTTACCCCACCAATTTGTGAGAAATTAAAGATAAGACAAAGGGTAGAGCAGAAGATGCGATCGCACTCGAAGATACAGGTAAAATAAAGAAACAATTATCTACCATCCGCGATGTCACCAGAGCAAAATATCGATGATGTGCAGGAGCCAATTACCAGCGCCCCGCCAGAAGTACGGCAAATTATTGAGCGGGTATGGAAGCTGGAAAAAGGCAGACTAGATAAGAGAATTAACAGCCACATTAACGATGAAATATTGGTGATTATTAAGGAAGAGGTGCGATGAAGCTAACTTCAATTAAGCTGTGCAATTTTCGCTCCTTTTATGGTACGACACCAGAGATAGTACTTTCGGGAGGAGATGTTCTCAACACTACGATTATTCATGGCAATAATGGCTCTGGAAAAACCAGTTTACTCAATGCCTTTACCTGGGTATTATATGAGAAGTTTAGTGCAGCATTTGCATCAGTAGAACAGCTAGTTAATAAAAGAGCGATCGCAGAAGCTAAACCAAAGCAAGCTATTGAATGTTGGGTAGAAATTGGTTGGGAACATGAAGGTAAACGCTACCGTGTAAAACGTTCCAGTCGGGTTTATAAAAACGAGAGTGATTTTGAAGCTGGGAAAACTCAATTAACCATGTGGGTAGGTGGCGATGATGGTAAATGGTATTTCCCACCCCAGCAACCAGAAGATATCATCAATCAAATTTTACCTGCGAGTTTGCATCAATATTTTTTCTTTGACGGCGAACGGATTGAAGAAATCGTCCGTTCTGATAAAAAAGCGGAAATTGCGGAAGCAACAAAGATATTCTTGGGTGTAGAGGTAATTAATCGTTCAATTAAACATTTGAGTGAAGCGAAAAAAAGTTTAGAGAACGACTTAAAAGCCATTGGCGATTCCGAAATCAAACAGCTTTTGCGCCAGCAAGAAAAAATAGAACGGGAAATTGAAAGTATTACCAAACGCCAAACTGAAATTAAACAAGAATTAGAATATCAACAAACCTTTAAAAAAGAAACAAGTAACCGTTTACGGGAACTGAGTGCGGCGAAAGAATTACAGGAACGCTGTCAAAATTTAGAAACGCAGAACCAAGCCTATAAAGAAGAATATAAAAAGACTCGCGAAGCCCTGAAAAAAATTATTTCTGCACGAGGTTATACAGTTCTCCTGGCTGAAACCACATCCCAGTTTCGGGAAGTTATGCATGATTTAAAACAACGTGGTGAGCTAACGGCGGGAATTTCGCGGGAGTTTATCAATGAGTTACTTAATTCGCAACGTTGTATTTGCGGCACAGATTTAAATATCGGTAGTCACCCCCATACAAATGTGACTCTATGGTTAAATCAAGCGTGTTCTTCAGCAGTAGAAGAAATGGCTTTTCGGATGAGCGCCCAAGTTGATGAAATTGATAAACAAGCAATCGCATTTTGGGAAGAAGTTGACAGAGAACAAGGGAGAATTAATCAATTAAGGCAAAATATCTCACAGATAGAAAGCGAATTAGATAACATTCAAGACAGATTGCGTAAAGATGCTAACGAAGAGATTAGTAGTTTACAGAAACGCTTAGACGGAATCGAAAATAAAATAGATGAGTTAAATCGAGAACAAGGCGCTAACCAACAACAAATCGCCCACTTCACTACAGAAATTGAAGCCTTAGGTAAACAAATCGCCAAGCAAAAGCTAAACGAAGAACGTCAAGCATTAGCACAGCGAAGAATTAACGCCACCCAAGATGCAATTGAACGGTTAACAGAAGTAAGAAATCGTCAAGAAAAGCAATTTCGGCTGCAATTAGAAAAGCGAGTCCAGGAAATATTCGCAGAAATATCTTTTACGCCTTATATTCCCAAAATTAGCGATAAATATGAACTGACGCTAGTAGAAAATACCGCCGGATTAGAAGCACCAGTTGCAGCTTCTACTGGCGAGAATCAAATTCTCAGTTTATCTTTTATCGCCAGTATTATTGATAGAGTCAGGGAATGGAGTGAAAAGCGGAAAATGCTGATGTTACCAGAAAGCAGTACCTTTCCAATTGTCATGGATTCACCTTTTGGTAGTTTAGATGAAATTTCCCGGCGACATATTGCTCAAACAATTCCCAAGTTAGCAAATCAGTTAATTGTTTTAGTCACAAAAACTCAATGGCGGGGTGAAGTTGAAGAGGAAATGGCAGATAGAATTGGCAGGGAATATGTGCTGACGTACTTTTCTTCTAAGCCAGATTGTGAACAAGATTATATTGAATTGGGAGGGGAAAGATATCCTTTGGTAAGGCAAAGTCCTAATGAATTTGAGTATACAGAGGTTGTGGAGGTAAAGCGAGATTGGTGATCAAGAGAAACGAACCGCAAAGTACGCTAAGAACACGAAGGAAAGAGGAAAAAGAGAGAGTATTAAGATTTTTACCTCTACTTCTTTGTGTTCTCTGTGCTTCTGGGTTTCGTTATCCTTGTATGCTTTAATAGCCTAAGTTTCTACTAACTACTATTAATGCTTCTACCATTAATACTCGCCTCGCTTTTTACCTTACCTAACTCCATCACTCTCACCTTTTCTGATACACAAAAACATTGGGCTAATAATTGTATTCAAGAACTAGGAGAAAGAAAATTAATTACAGGCTATCCGGATGGAAGCTTTCGCCCAGAAGCAACAGTTACACGCGCTGAAGCCGCAGTCTTAATGTTGAATGCTTTCCCCGATGCACCAATCAAACGCAGTGCTACTACATTTAAAGATGTACCTGCTAATTATTGGGCAAATAAAGCAATTACTACTGCTTACCAAAAAGGCTTTTTCTCTGGTTATCCAGGGGGAATTTTTCAACCAAACCAACCAATACCCCGCGCCCAAATTATCGGTGTTGTCGCTGGGGGTAAAAATTATAGTCCTGTATCTAACCCAGTGCAGACATTACAACAATATTTTGAGGATGCAGCACAAATTCCTAACTATGCTCACAGTGCGATCGCATCCGCTACAATCAACAGTATTGTCGTCAACTATCCCCAAGTCAAACAGCTAAAACCCCAGCAAAGCGCCACCAGAGGAGAAGTAGCAGCTTTGATGTGTCGGGCGTTAAATATTTATACTGTACCCCCACAATATATTGCTGGCGTAGAAGTCCAACCGCAAGAAGTCCGCCTTTTACCGGGAAAACTTGATACTATCCCTACGTTTAATAGTAATAGTCCGGAGTTAATAACTACCGAAGGAATTTTACTTTCTACCTTCCCCCCAGATGGTAAAAAATCTCCAGAAGCACACCTTAATTATCCCTTCTCGGGGAGATTTGATGTATTTGCCCATCATATCGTCAGGGCGGAAACACCAGCCCAAAACCGCACTGTTTACCAAGGAATTATTGTCCACAATCCAGGGAATCAACCTGTGACACTGCAAGTATTACACGCCGCCAGCTACCTTTCTAGTGAAGCACCATTTATTGCTTTACCAGATATGGTAGATAATTCCCAAAGTACAGTTTACGCTGGCCCTGGTAGTAGGACAATGAATGATGTCCTACGAGAAATTAGACAGAGTAATTTTCCCGAAAAGCTGGTGATAGAACCAGGAAAAACCCAAATATTAGCGAATTTACCCATCCCTGTACAAGCTCCCTCTTCTAATGGTCGCACAACAATGATGCGATTAGCGAGCGATCGCCCAATTTATCTGGCAAACTTAGTTAAAAATAGCTCTACACCTCCCACTGTGGCTGAATGGCAAAGGCTTTTAGATACAGGTAGTTTAGCAGGAAAACGCGACCCCATTCCCACCCCTCTCGACCCTCCCAGGGAACCAACAGTATTTAGCCGCGTTGCTGGTGTCTCTCAAGGTACGCAATGGCAAGCTAATCTAACGGATAATCCTAATGTGTCTGAGTTAACGATACCCCAACCCGGAAAAGCCTTTGCTTATCCTTTAGGGACTGTGCCTTTAATTACTCTTAGCACCGGACAAATACAGAGTGCGCTAATGCTAAAACGCTATCCTGATACAGCATATTTTGCTCACAGCAACTATGGTGTAGAGTACAATTTGACTTTGCCTTTAAGTAATAATAGTAATCAAAGCCAGATAGTTACCGTATCAATGCATACACCTTTAAAAGATGAAGGGGGAACCGATAGATTACTATTTTTAAAGCCAAAGGTGGAACAAATATTTTTTCGCGGTACTGTGAAGGTGCGTTACACCGATGATAATGGCGAGGAAAAGACGCGCTACGTACATTTAGTACAACGTCGGGGACAAATGGGTGAACCTTTGGTGAGGTTGAAGATGTTAGCGGGGGAGAAGCGACAAGTACAGGTAGATTTTTTGTATCCTCCTGATTCTACGCCGCCGCAGGTGGTGACGGTGAGGACGGAGGGGTAATGTCTCACGCAGAGACGCAGAGGCGCAGAGTTTTTTAGTTAGAGTTAAAAAAGGTGGCTTTTGAGAGGGAGTAAGTTGCAAGTATATGTCTCCTCAAGAATATCTGGAATGGGAAGTACGTCAAGAAATTAAATACGAATATATTGATGGTGAAGTTTTCGCCATGACTGGGGGTACTCTTCCCCATAATGATATTGCTTTAAACTTGGCTTCAGCGTTAAAAAGCCATCTACGGGGAAGTAGCTGTATTCCCTTTATGGCTGCTGCAAAAGTAGCTGTGTCAGAGAATACCTTTCATTATCCTGATGTTGTAGTGAGTTGTGATGAACGAGATAAACAAGCGATTCAATTTCTGCAGTATCCTTGTTTAATTGTGGAAGTCCTTTCCCCAAGTACGGAAGCTTACGATAGAGGTAGTAAATTTACGCGGTATCGCCGAATTGAAACTTTGCAAGAATATGTGCTGATTGATGCTGAGAAAATTGGTGTAGATTGTTTTCGGTTAAATGATAGAGGAATTTGGGAATTACATCCTTATGAAACTGGGGATGAAGTTCATTTAACCAGCGTTGATTTTCGCTTTCCCATAGCTTTGCTGTATGAGAATGTGCAATTTCCTACGTAGGGTTTTTTGAAATTGTAGCAGATGCGGTGGGAAGAAAGAGCGATCGCTTGGATGTGGCAATAAAGTAGTGCCATCGCTCTTTGGTTTCGGTTAAAATTTCCACAATGTAGATATGCAAATCAATGGCTGCAAACAGAATCAGGATTGCTAAAGATAAAGTTGAGTTAGTCAAAGCATTAGTAGCGTCAAAAGATACAACAGGGCCTTTCCAAACCTATGTAGAAGTGATGGTGTTTGCAGCAGCGTTGGGAGCAAAGAATAAAAAACGAGTTCCTTTAGAGGGAATTGCTAAAGATTTATCTCCACTACGACAAGATTATTTTTCTAGCAGTTTCTCTCTGTTAATTAATTTGTTGGCTATTAATGAAATCAAAGACATTAATATCCTCAGCGAACAAGATGTCGCTGACGAGCAACGTATTCATATATTTGAAGAGTATGCCAATGGTGGACTGGAAATTTTACAAAATGAGCTACGTGGAGCGGTAGACTATTCAGAGCGACTGATGTTAATTCTAAGTTCTGAAATATTTAGTAATGATTTACTAAGGAAAGAGTTTGATTTACGCCAATTATTATAAGAACATAAATCATATAAAATTACTACCAAATTTATTGCAATTAGTTAGTGGAGTATAGCTGATGACAAATTATATTGAACTACCTGCTCAGGAAATCAATCACCCTGGTGGAAACTTTTATGTATTCATTTGTAACAGTGACATTTTACAGCGTATAGCCTATGTTTCCATAGAAGAAAGAAATAGCAAAGGTGTTCAAAGACCTTTAAGTGAGAGAAGATGCAAAGAAGTTGCTAAGTTTATTAATTCTAATGATGCTATTATTGCTAATAATATAATTCTTAACTTACCAGAAGAAACGGAATATATTGCTCCAACCGAAAACGAATTAATTGGGAAAATTAAATTTCCAGATATAGAAAAATCAGTTTGGGTTGTTGATGGTCAACATAGACTTTTTGGATTTAATTTTACAGCAAAAAAGTTGGATCTTCTCTGCTCAGGTTTTATCAATCTCAAACTTGAAAGCCAAGCCAAGATATTTATCACTATCAATAATGAGCAAAAGGGAATTAATCCTTCTGTGATTTATGATTTATTACCTTTAATTAAAGACTCTGATTTTAAAGAAAAACGAACACATAGTTTAGTGAAACAAATGAATTTAGATCCTGAATCTCCTTGGTATAATGAAATCAAAATGTTAGGTATTGGGAAAGGTTTAGTTTCTCAAGCGGCATTTGCAAGAAATGTTGAGGTAATGATTGATCCTAATGGAGGTGTTTTATCACCTTATAACGAAAATTTACAGTATGGCATACTAGTTAACTATTTTAACGCATTTAAAGCAGTTTTTTCTGAAGAATGGGGTAGTACTAAATACGTGTTGACAAAAGCTGTTGTGTTATCGGCAATGTGTGGAATTTTTCCTAAAGTTCATAGCTTATGTGGCAAAGATTTTACAGTAGAAAATATTATAAAACAGATAATTCATCTTAAAAAATTTGATTTTAGTAGTGCCAAATTAGGTAAAAGTACAAATAAAGTTGCAATTCAAAAAATTACAGCAGATTTGAACAAAATGCTTCCGGAAATATCGGATACGTCAGATATTAAAATATAATATTTATTCCTAAAATAAAATGCTCAATGACATCAGTACTAGCTTCAATAAAAGAAATAGACCTAGCTTAAGTGATAAAAGTTTTGATGTTCCTTTATTAAAAGCAATAATTTACGCTCGAACTCAAATTATAGATAGGAATAATTGTATTAAAATTTATCTTAAAAATACAATCAGAACATATGATAGCCCAGACAAAGTATATAGTTTAGTAGATGAAGAATTCAAATCAGTATTACTGTATGAAGCAAATCTTCAATTTAGTAAAGCTCTATATAATTGGTCAATTTATAAAAAATTGGTTTCCAAAGGTTTATGGTCATGGGCTTGTGTTACCTTGTATTATGCACAATTTTATTGTATTAATGGATTGCTAAATATTCAAGGTAATGGATTCTCTCGTCCTATACTTTTAACAAGTAGTGGTGAAGAAAAAGAAATAGTATTTCATGTTTATACTGAAGATTTTGCCGCCGATAAGTTTATTATTGAAATGAGAAACTATAAACCTCATGAAGATGTATGGAGGCAATATTATAATGTGTACAAAAAATATAAATATAGTATCTCATCTTATCATGAGCTTTATCAGTATGACGTAGAAAACCCATTTGAAATTTTGGAAATTAGACACCGCGCTAACTATGATACTGCTTTTTTGTTTGAGGATTTTATTGAATATTTATTGCCAGAAAATGAATTAGAAGAGTTTGCATTAAAAATGCAAAATAATATTTTTACAACATTTTATACAGAAGACGAATTCTTAAAATTAGAATATATTGCATCTTTAAGAATTAAGTTATTATTTGACATACTCCACGCAATTTTAGGAAATAAAAATCTGGAAACTATCAGAACAGATTTATACTTACAGCGTAAAAATATGCTAAACAATATCAAAGATGATACACCCGTGAAAGAATGTTTTTTAAATTGGATTGGAGAAAATCAAAGTATTATCTAATGCATCATTGTATCGGAGTTTACTATTATACCTAATTCGCAAGATATCACTTTTCTTCATAAATTGTGTTCCATCAAAAACATAAAATATGCAGTATGGACTATGAAACTAGGAGTTGCAACTGAGGTACATCCTAGTGCTTTGTCTCATTAATTATGTAGGGTAAGTTTCTTCTTCTTTTCTCTTCCTTCGCGCACTTCGCGTCTTCGCGGTTCGTTTTTTACTCCTCAAAATTAATGGGACAGACCACTAGTCTTGTTTGAAAAAATTAGTGGCTTTGAAAACTTACCTCATCCGGTTGACAAGCGCTATAAGTAACAGCTAATAATTACAGTATAGGTGGCAGTCCTACTGCTTGAGGTTCAACGAACTTACCATCAAAGCTGATAGTTTGGTTTTCGATAGTTCTAGCATCAGCTAGCGCCTTACGAAGTTCAGCAGATTCCATGCGATCCTTAATTCCACCTAAGATATAAATTAGTAACTTCGCCGCTAAATCTCGCCCTGCAACTTGTATGCGCTTTTTATTGGGATCGTATAAAACGCCATACCAAAGAGATTGCGGATACTCCATACCACTAAAGCCGCCTTGCTGATCGAATTTACGTAATTTCTTAAAAATATCTGTCAGGGAAAAACCTTTTTTAAAAACCAAGATTCCCAGAGCTTGAGCTAATGCCACTTGAGCAATAGGGCGGAAAAGCATATTTCCTTCCCCCCCATCTTTTTCAAAACTGAAGCGTCGTAATTGCGGCGTATCTTCATGTTCGAGAATTTTATAACTAGGAAGGCTGGCTAAAGAATCAAATAGTTTTTTAAATTCATCAATTCCCTCCTCAATTTCATTATCTTCTGGGCGCATAGGAATTAAACCTTTTTCTAAAGGTTTCCAATGAGGAAATTTTTGCCCTAAATATCTTTCAGACATATCTTGAATAGCTTGCAAAGTTGTTAACACTGTGGAATTTGCTGCAACTGTTGCACTATTCCAATTAACGCGAGGTTTACGCTCTGGCTGTTGTGCTAAAAGCGGATGATTTGTAGCAATTTTTCGGGCGACAATTGCAAAACCATCATCTTCATTTAATTGTACTAATTGACCTTTAGTTAAAGGTGCAGCCATTAGGTTAACATGAACAAAAATTGATCTCACTCTTCGTCTTGCTTGGGTGCGAGTCTCCCCAGACGCAACCGCACAAATAAATTCAATCCCGATTTTCTCTTTAGGTAAGCTTTGTAAATAAGCAGAATCTACTTGATATTGCTCAATCAAATCATCTATTTTAATGAAACTATCATCAGCAGTTTTATCTTTTTTATAACGCTGAAGTTTTCCTGTTTTAATCAACTCCATTAAACCTTGTACACCCATCAATCGATGTTGACCATCTAATGCATAAATGGTGACATTATCTTCGGAAATATTCAGTAAACCTACTTTACCGTCTTTATCCAAAGGCGTAAAATCGGTAGTTGATTTAGTGGCGATTCCCTCACTATTCCACTCAGCAGCTTTGGGATCGTCCACCCAAGATTGATTAATTACCACTAATACCGGGGGAAACTTATGATTTTTTCTTGCTGATAAATACTGTACCAAAGGTGCTTGACGAGACCAATCTAAGGGGCGTTGCTGAATTTCATCAATACTATCTGCGTCAATTTCGATGTTATCGGTTTCAGAATTGTACTTATTCTGAAACAGAGGTAAACCAGAAGCGAAGTGAACCCTACCTGCGAACCATTCCAGACTGACAGAACCAACATAAGCTTCCGTTCCACCCATCTCGGTTTTCTGTACTAAAATCCGATCCTTTTTCTCCAAAAACTTCTCTAAAAGTAAAGCAAGTACCTGTTTATCCTTGGTTTCCCGTTCTTGGTATTCTCTAGCGATGTCAGCAGTTGGATCGGATTTACTGTCTTTCATGTTAATTTTAAAAAATTGCAGAATTTGCTACCAACTAATTTTCTATGAAATTCAGTTAATATATAAAAGTTTTTAAAAACTTTACGCTTTACAATACAAGGGTTGCTCTTGCAGTACAGATAACAGGGGTGACTAAAACCCATGTCTAGATAGGAAAGGAGCTATGGCTACAGCACAACAGCCAGAAAATAAAAGCCAGCGATCGCGTACCGTTGCAGATTTAGTAGAAGACATAGAGAATCTTACCAAAGAAATCCAAGATTTATATTGCTCAGATCAAATACCTTGGGTGCTAGGAGTCTCTTGGGGAAAAGATTCTAGTACAACGCTACAGTTAGTCTGGAATGCGATCGCTCTTCTTCCCCAAGAAAAACGAACTAAAAAAATCCATGTAATTACTACAGACACTCAGGTAGAGAATCCTATCGTCTCTGCTTGGGTACGCAAATGTTTACAACAGCTAAAGTCAGCAGCACAAGCACAAGGAATGCCCGTAGAACCGCATTTGCTGCAACCAGTTGTTCAAGACACATTTTGGGTAAACCTGATTGGTAAAGGTTACCCAGCACCGCGTAATCAATTTCGTTGGTGTACCCAAAGATTGAAAATTAATCCAGCTAACCACTTCATCCGTGAGATGGTGCGTGCAAACGGCGAAACTATCCTAGTTTTGGGTACTCGCAAAGCCGAAAGCGCAAAACGTGCGGCGACAATGGAAAAGCATCAAATGGGGAGAGTACGCGATCGCCTCAGCCCCAATGCCAGTTTACCCAACTCTCTGATTTATACACCCATTGAAGACTGGAGTAATAATGATGTCTGGATTTATCTCAATCAATATGATAATCCTTGGGGAAATAGCAATAAAGAATTATTCAGCATGTATCGAGGGGCGACAGCAGATAATGAATGTCCGCTTGTAGTTGATACTTCTACTCCTAGTTGTGGTGATTCCCGCTTTGGTTGCTGGGTTTGCACATTAGTTAATAAAGATAAATCAATGGAGGCAATGATCCAAAATGATGAAGAAAAAGAATGGATGCAACCTTTATTAGATATTCGCAATGAATTAGATATTAAAGACGATCGCGATAAAAGAGATTTTCGCCGCATCTGGGGTGAAGTGCAATTATTTGAACGCAATAAAGATGGGGAAATTTCTGTAGAACCAATACCAGGCCCATATACTAAATATTGGCGTGAATATTGGCTTAGGAAATTATTAGCAGCGCAAACTCAAATTCGTTGCACAGCGCCAGAAAATATGCGTGATATTACCTTAATTACTCTTGACGAAATGAGTGAAATTCGGCACATTTGGTTAGAAGAAAAACACGAATTTGATGATAGTTTACCCCGCATTTATCAAGAAGAGACTGGTGAAGTATTCCATGATCCTCGTCCTGGGGCTGATAATAGTTTACTCGGTAGCGATGAATGGGCAGTATTAGAAGAAATCTGTGCAGATGACGCTATGCACTTAGAACTGATGGCGAAATTGTTAGACACAGAACGTCAGTTTCGCAAGATGGCGCGGCGTGTGGGGATATACGATAGTTTAGAGAAATGTTTTAAGACAAGTTCACGTTCCCAGAAAGATGCAGTTGAATACGCTCGTTTAACTCGTGATTTAAAACAAGCTGTTGATCAGGGCAATGTGGAAAAGGTTAAGCAGCTAACTTTAGGAGATTTTGCAGTTCCATCTGAACCAGTAGAAGTAACTACAGAAAAAGCAGAAGTAACCAGTGAGTTATCTTCTGACAAATCAAAAACTTGGGGAGACATGAAATTTCAGAATAAGGAAAAAAAATCTAAAAGAAATTCTAAATGAACATAACTATTACGACTAGCGGAATTCAAAATTAATACAGCAATTGATTTACGCCATACTGTACCAGCATAAAAATCCTTACCAATTAGCAATTACCAATTCCCCCATAGCAGCTAATGCCATTTGATATTCAACTGCTACCAAAAATTAATGCCAAATCTCTGCGAGAATATGGCAAACAATATTATGTAGATGCTCAAGGAAATCGTTTACCTAGCGTCACCACAATACTTAATGCTACAAAACCTCAAGCAGATCGTGATAGGTTATTAAACTGGAAGGCGCGTGTTGGTACAGAAGAAGCAAGCCGCATTACTACGGCTGCTAGTCGTCGAGGAACGAAAACACACAAGCAAATTGAACGCTATCTACTAGGGGAAAATCCTGTTTGTTCGGAAGCTAGTCTTCCTTATTGGGAAAGTATCAAGCCTGTGTTACAAGAAATTGATACAATTAGGCTCGTGGAAGGTTCTGTTTTTCACTATGATTTAAAGTATTCTGGCAAGGTAGATTGTATTGCTAGCTATCAAGGAATACCTTGTGTTTGTGAGTGGAAAACTGCGGATAAACCTAAAGGTTCTATTGAGCGTTTATATGAATATCCTCTGCAATTGGCAGCATATATAGGTGCAGCTAATAAGTATTATGGTGATTTGGGAATTCACATAAATCATGCATTGTTAGTTGTGGCAATTCCTGAGATGGCGGCTGAGGTTTTTTGGCTAGAAACAGATACAATTAAATATTATTGGCAGCAGTGGGAAGCAAGAGTTGCTGAATATTGGCAGCGTCAAAAATATTGGTATTCTTGATAAGAAATGCTGAACTGTCTTGGTCTGTGGTGCGTTGCGCTGCGCGACAACACACCCTACATTCAATACTGCTCGGTTAAGGATTTTTAACGCGGAATTTAGTTTGGGGAAAAGGTGAAAGGGGAAGGGTTAAAGGTTTTTTCTTGCCCCTTTTCCCCTTCCCCTTTTGCCCTTAACCGACAAGTATTGACCCTACATTTACTTTATGATTCCATGACTGCTAACACAGATTTGGGCAATAATTTATCTTTAAACCAAATAATTCGTGCTGGGACATCATTTAATTTCACACCAGCTTTTTCTAAATTCAATCTTTCAGAAATTGCTAAAATTAAATCATCTCTTCCCGCACGTCGCACTTGAGAAAATTTCTTTTGTAAATATTCTGGTCGCCAATAACCGACAATTTCTAATAGGAATGTCCTTCCATCGGGATGGACTAGGCGAAAATCGGGAATCATCACGCTTCCCGGAATCGGAATTAAATCAACTTCTCGCTCTAATACCCATTCCGATTTCAGCGCATCCCATTTATCAGCAAAGGATGCTTCTAACATACTATCGTATGGTTTTCCAGGGGAATAGTGTGTTACTAAACCACATTCAGAATTGAGGGTAAAACGTCCAGTGCGCCAGGTGTTGGTGTAAGCGTCGCGGGTTTGTAAAGTGGAAGCAAGACTCCAGCGAGTTACATGGAGTAAGGCGGGGATAAGTTTAGCGATCGCTAACCCGTAACGCGTACTAGGATTAAATAAGCTAGTAGGGCCATCAATGGTAATTGTAAACCCATGATCGGCATCGCCTTCAATATAAGCCATTAGTTGAAATAACTTAAGATAGCGAAATAACAGCTTATATTCTCCGGGAACATTGCGATGAGCATTTAATATTAATTGACTGGCTTTATAAAATACTCCCTGCACCTGGGATAGGTTATAGCGATGCAATAAATCTTGTGGTGTGGGTGCATCAAAAACCGTCAGAATTTTATTTTCATTTAAATCAGCATATAAGCCATTATGAACCTGTTCTGGTAAAACTTCTCGCTCAAGTTCATGAGTTAATTCATCGGCTATTTTATTCAGGGTAAGTTGAGTTGCTTCTTTGCTAGGAACAGATTTTGCAGCTAAAGCAAATACCCTTTCTCTTAACATGGGTGGTTCTAGGGGACTCACAACTTCAAAGGTGCAAAAACTGCTTTTAAGAATATAAGCCAAACCTCGTTTGACACGGTAATCTGTGGTATCGCCTTCAAAATCTGTAAGTTGGCGTTCTAGCATCCCTTGAGTTTTGCCAACTGCTGCTTGAAAATAGGCGATTAATTCATTGGCTAAATTGATATGTTTATCATCAATTTTTAAGCGTTTAGGAATAATTTCTTCACCGTTGTGGCGGTGCATTAAAAGTTCTGTAGGTAGCATTTTTTAATTCGTAATTCGTAATTCGTAATTAAGTAGAATGGGTTAAATAATTCACGCTATGTCATTGCGAATGAAATGAAGTGGAATGTTAGCGTTCGCGTAGCGTCTCCGCAAGAGAAGCGTTCCCGTTCGCGTTAGCGTTGCGTAGCAAAGGGTATAAATCGCAAGGGTTATGCCGATTTTAAATTCTGTTACATAGTTAGGTTTATTCTCACCGACTTACTTAAATTGCAATTATGTTAAATCAGATGAGTCTTCGTTGCGTTTTGTAGAATAATTGATTTCTAACTGTTCCGCAGCTTTAGTACTTTTTTCTTTACCAGTTCCATATACAACTTGCAAATGACCTTTCTTTCCTGTCTTCCCTTTGCGTTCTTCGTGCCTTTGCGGTTCGTTACTCTTCTCCATCCCTCTCCGCCGCGCCGAGGTTCTTTCCTCACTCGTATCTTCAGCGACTACTTCATATAAAATCGCCTGTTTATTGGCAATATTTCCCTTCCTTAAAACTCTTCCCAAACGTTGAATATATTCCCTTGTTGAACCAGTGCCAGATAAAATAATGGCAATCGCTGCTGCTGGCACATCAACACCCTCGTTTAACACATGGGAAGCTATTAAGGTGTTATATACACCTTCCCGAAATTTAGTTAAGATTTCATGCCTTTCTTTTACAGGAGTTTGATGAGTAATTGCCGGAATCAGCAACTCTTGAGAAATGCGGTAAACAGTAGCATTATCAGCAGTGAAAATAATAATTCTCTCAGGATGATGTTTCGCTAATAAATTGGCTAAAATTCGCAACTTCCCATCAGTCCCTAAGGCGATTTCCTTGGCTTCCCGGTGTGCTAACATAGCTCTACGTCCAGTTTGCGATCGCGCGCTCATTTGCACAAACATCTGCCAACCCTGTATACTCCCTAACGAAATCCGCGAGTCTCGTAAAAAATCGTTGCGCGTTTGAATTAATTGGTTGTACTTTTCTCGCTCATGTTGGGATAATTTCACCTTAATTTGCACAATTTCATGTTCTGCTAAGGCTTTCCCAGCTAAATCTTCAGCGCGTTTGCGATATACTTCTCTACCAATGAGGATATTTAAATCAGCGTGTTTGCCATCGGTGCGTTCGGGAGTTGCTGATAATCCTAAACGATAGGGTGCGATCGCATATTCGGCAATCACACGACTAAAATCTGTAGGTAAATGATGGCATTCATCGAAAATTATCAACCCATAGCGATTTCCCAAGCTTTCCGCATTAATTGCTGCGCTATCGTAAGTAGCAATTAAAATTGGTGTTTTATCTTTAGAACCACCACCCAACAAACCCACCTCTGCATCGGGAAAGGCTGCTACCAAATGAGCATACCACTGATGCATCAAATCCAAAGTCGGTACCACAATCAATGTGCTGCGGGGTGTGGCTTGCATCGCCATCTGTGCTAAATAAGTCTTTCCCGCCGCCGTTGGTAGCACTACTACCCCCTGTCTCCCGGCGAGTTTCCAAGCCGCTAACGCCTCACTTTGGTGGGGATAGGGTTCCATTTCCAGTGTAACCACCAAATCTAAGGGATAAAATTCCTTCGCCTCATCAATAAAATCAACCTCTTCCGCTTGTAGCGCCTCTACCACAGAACGATATTGAATTGCTGGTAAGCGGAACTTTTCCACCCGGTCATCCCATGTGGCATAATCCATCCAGGCTTTACCCCGTGGTGGTGGATGTATGATGAGTGTACCGCGATCGAAAGTGAGTGTGGGAGTGCGAGCCATTGATAACTCAGTTTATACCTAGATTTTCATATTTCATTACTCATAACGCAAAATGTGCATAGTTGTGTTGATTGTTCTTAGCCATTTACCCTTAGTAAGATTTTAGTAATGCTTAAAACCTACAAAATCTAGATGATTTCCGCTAAATTGAGTCAAAGCAGAAAACCCCATTTCTCATCAGATTAGTAGGTTGAGTTGACGGAAGGAAACCCAACGCCGAAATCTTGGTTAATCTCTCAAAATCCATGTTGGGTGGTGCTGCGCTTAACCCAACCTACATCTGTTACAATACTGCTCGGTTAAGGATTTTCAACTCGGAATTTAGTTTGGGGAAAAGGTTAAAGGGTAAGGGTTAAAGGTTTTTTCTTGCCCCTTTTCCCCTTCCCCTTTTTCCCTTAACCGACAAGTATTGACATCTGTCATATCTGCTGTTTGTGATAAATGCAGGTTTAATTATCCCATCAATCAACAACGCCAAAAATTTCTATCACAAAGCTGGTGACTGGTTGAAATACTTGCTTTATTTACACCGTGTTATATTATTCTTATAGCAATATTAGATTTTTACTTGTTAATTGATGGCTTGATGATCGATTAATAAATAAGTAAAAATTATTTTATTTAAGCGGTCACTACCATACTATATAAAATCTTCTGTTACTTCTTTAGATAGATGCATAACCCGTAAATATTGGCTCTTAATTTAAGCGAGTCATCATAGGTGTGAATCTATCATCAAGCAAGAAATACATATTTGTTCACACTCTAGCCTGTGATAATTTGGATGATAAGTATATTTTTTTGAGGATGAAGCTTTTATTCAGCATTCTGCTAAAAATCAAATGCTAATTCTCTGGATTTTTAATTTAATGATTGAAAGAAGAGTGTTTTTTCTATTTGAATTTTATCAGTTGTATGTAAATTCTGATTAGTAAAATTTTTCTATGCGATCGCACTTATCATGGAAATCCGCAAATCAGCTTCCGGCTTGGACTTCTTATGTAGTTTTACTAGGAACGCTGTTACTAACTGCGGGAGCAACAGGTTTACTAGAAATCACAGCGGCGACTCAAGATAAGTTGCGGTTTCAAAATGCAGTTACTCGCACTCAAGACAATATTCAAAGTCGTTTAGATACCTATATCACCTTGCTACGTGCAGGTAGCGCCTTATTTGCAGCGAATGAAAATGTCAGTCTCGCGGAATTTCGCGCTTTTGTGGAACGATTGAACTTAAAAGAACGTTATCCGGGAATTCAGGGAATTGGATTTTCCAAGCGAGTTAGTGCAAAAGAATTACCTGGATTACTCAACGATATGCAAAAGCAGGGAGTGAAAAACTTTAACCTGCGACCGAATTATAACCGCAATGAGTACCACTCCATTATTTACTTAGAACCTCTGGATCGGCGCAATCAAGCCGCCATTGGTTATGATATGTATACCGAAGTAGTGCGACGTGCAGCGATGGAAAGCGCTCGAGATGGTGGTACAGTCGCAGCATCTGGTAAGGTGACGTTAGTACAGGAAATCGATCAGCACAAACAAGCTGGCTTTCTCATTTACATTCCAGTTTATCGTCAAGGAATTATACCTAATACAATTGGTGAGCGCCAAGCAAATTTACTCGGATTTATTTACAGTCCCTATCGTGCTGACGATTTACTACAAGGAATTTTTGGCGGAGAACAGCCTCTAGTCAATTTTGACATTTATGATGGCAAAGAAATTAAGCCAAACAATTTATTACACACCTCTAAAAGTAATTCTACGGTTAACAATTCCTTTTCCCACCCCCAATTTCAAACCACTCACACTATCAAAATTGCTGGACGTAATTGGACAATAGTTTTCCAGTCTCAGCCAGAGATGGATTTACTATCTTCTAGAAATTTGGTGCCTTATATTGGCTTTACGGGTGTAGTCATTAGTTTTATTTTATTTGGGATTACGCGATCGCTCAATCGGGCGCGAAATGCAGCCGAAACATCAGCCGCAGCTTTAGGAGTATCGCAAGCCGCACTCCTAGAAAGTGAAAAACGCTTTCGGCGGTTAGTAGAATCGAATATTTTTGGTGTTGCTTGCACTGACTTTGAGGGAAACATCAAATACGCCAACGAATATTTCCTCAGAATGCTAGGTTACACCATAGAAGATATGGTTGCTGGTACAATTCACCCCAATCACATTACACCCGCAGAATACCTATCTTTAGATAACCAAGCAATTACAGAACTGAGAAATCATGGAGTCGCGGCTCCATTTGAAAAGGAATTTATCCGCAAAGATGGTACCCGCATTCCCATTCTTATTGGTAGTGCCTTAATCCAAGCATCGGCGAGCGAACCAGAAGAAATTATCACCTTTTATTTAGATTTAACTATTCCTAAACAAATAGAAGCAATATTACGTCAAAAAGAAGAACAATTACGCTTAATTACTAACGCTGTTCCTGTATTTATTTCTTATATTGATAATCAACAATGCTACCGTTTTAATAATAAAAAATATGCAGAATGGTATGGAGTAGCAAGCTCAGAACTCCACGGAAAACATATCAAAGAAGTGGTAGGTGAAGCCACTTACAAGACAATTCGCCCTTATATCGAAACAGTATTATCAGGAGAAACAGTAACCTACGAAGTAGAAATTAGTCCCCCAGATGGTAGCAGTCGTTATATTCAGGGTGCCTATGTACCCCACTTTAGCCCCGATGGAACAGTAGAAGGCTTTGTTGCCTTAATTAGCGATATTACTGAAAGTAAACAAGCCCAAAAAGCTCTACAACAAAGTGAAGAACGCTTCCGCAAACTCACAGAAAAAGCGCGAGTAATTCCTTGGCAGGCTGATGCTCAAACTGGAAATTTTACTTATGTTGGGCCGCAAAGTGAAGAAATTCTTGGTTATCCTGTCATAGATTGGTACGCAGATAATTTTTGGCAAGCACATATTCACCCAGACGATCAAGAATGGGCAGTACAGTATTGTATAGAATCATCGCTGACATTAGATAATTATGAATTTGAATATAGAATGTTGGCAGCAGATGGCAGAGTTGTTTGGATATATGACATTGTGAATGTATTGCGGGAAGAAGGGAAACCGCAGATATTACATGGCTTCATGATTGATATTACCGATCGCAAACTCTCAGAGCAAGAACGGGAAAGATTACTAGCCGAAGCCGAAGCAGCCAACCGCATGAAAGATGAATTTCTCGGCACACTTTCTCACGAACTGCGTACCCCCCTCAACGCCATGCTAGGCTGGACGCAGCTACTCAGAAGCCGCAGATTTGATGAAACTACCACAGCTCGCGCCTTAGAAACAATTGACCGCAATACTAAATCTCTCGCGCAACTAATTGAAGATGTCTTGGATGTCTCCCGGATTATCCAAGGTAAGCTCTCTTTAAATCTGCAGCAAGTAGAACTAGTACCACTTGTAGAAGCAGCCATTGAGACTGTATATCCGGCCGCTGATGCTAAAGAAATTCGGATCGAATGCAGATTTGCTCCAGATGTCGGCATTGTCATCGCTGATGTCAACCGCTTACAACAAATTATCTGGAATTTGCTCTCCAATGCTGTCAAATTTACACCCAAAGGCGGCAAAGTTGAAGTACAACTACAACGGATTAATTCTCGTGTGCAAATTCGCGTCAGCGATAACGGTAGCGGTATTCCCCCAGAATTCCTACCATTCGTATTTGACCGCTTTCGCCAAGCCGACAGTTCCAGCACGCGATCGCATGGCGGCTTAGGATTAGGGCTGGCGATTGTCCGTCATTTGGTAGAATTACACGGTGGCACAGTATCGGCGGAAAGTCTAGGAATTGGTAAAGGTGCAACTTTCACTGTCAATTTACCCATGAAAGCAGTTGCTATCAATAATACCACCTCACCCCACCGCGAACCCCTCATCAACAGCGATCGCCCCAATGAACCACAAACCCTAAATGGTGTACGCGTGCTAGTTGTGGATGATGAACCAGACGCGAGACAATTACTCACCACAGTTTTATCACCCTATGGTGCCCAAGTCATGACAGCTGCATCCGCCACTGAGGCCCTAGCTGCTGTGCCACAATTCCACCCTGATGTCCTGGTGAGTGATATCGGAATGCCAAAAGAAGACGGCTATGTCCTAATTCGCCAACTCCGGGCCCTACCTCCAGAACAAGGAGGAAGAATACCCGCCGTCGCACTCACAGCTTACGCCAGGTCAGAAGACCGCACACAAGCCTTATTAGCCGGCTTTCAACTCCATATTCCCAAACCCGTTAATCCTGCTGAATTAGTCGCAGTGATAGCTAATTTGACAGGGAGGACTTAACGAGCAACAGGGAACAGGTAAGAATTACTTACATACTTAGGACTTACGCAAGTGTCACATTTTTCTCGTTTAGGCTGTCAAGAGTCAAGAGTCAAAAGTCCAAAAAACCTGAATTTTTGACACTTGACCCTTGACTGTTGACTCTTAAACCAGAAGTTTGGTGTACCAGTTGCGTAAGTCCTGATACTTAGTGGTGAAACTTTTTTCATTGGGACTCCTTCCTTAACAAACTCCAAATTTAATCTTTTTGCGGAAATAGAATTTGATTATTACCTTCTGGAGTTTTAACGACTTTGCCGCCTAAAGCTTCGATTTCTCTAATTGCTCTTTGTTGCGTGTTTTTATCAACTCCGTTATTTAATACCATGACCCATGTAGAAATTCTAGCATGTTTACTATTAGGATTAGTTCTTAAGAATTTAACAGTTCTTTCGGAAATTTTAGCTACATTCTTGCTTTCTTCATCTTGATAAGTGCTAGCCCAATCTATAGCTTTCATTAAAGATTTTTTAGATGCTTGGGCATCACCTAAAAATAATAATTCATCGATAGCTTTATAACGCCATACATAATAAGCTTTATCTGGGACTTGAGGCGATAAAAATTGTAACCCATGTTCCATTAATTCTATGGAACGCTCAGGTAAACCTGCATAAAGAGAAGTACTAACAGATAGACCTAAATAAGCATCTAGAAATCTGGGATTATGGCCGAGAATCACTTCAAAATACTTAGGACTGGCTGTATAACCCGTTTTATCACGTGCTTCTTCATCACCAAAGTATTGGAGAAAATTTAAATATACCCAATCAGCAATCAAATTTTCATAGCCAAAGCTGGGCGTTTGTCTGAAAAAATTTAATCGCACTTGTTCTGCTTTAATTTCTCTTTCTAGCGCTTCTACAGAAGCAGTTTCTTGGTTATTTAAAAAGCTGTGCATTCGCGGCAATTGCATCAAGCCAATTCCTAGAATACAGGCAATAATTGTCAAAAATGTATTTACAGTTTCACGATATAAAGCAAACATTGTGATTGACTGACCTTATTAGCTGGAGATTATTTGTCAGCTGTAATGCATAAAAATTGCATATTGATTGGTGGGGGTTGTCAAGAGATGCACAGCCGCGATTCATCGCGTCTGCACAAGAGTCTAGTATATTTTTTAATTCCCTATCCCCTATTTCAATTGACAACTTCCACCAAAAAACTACAATATCTCAAGGCATTGACTGGTATATCTAATTACAGCACAACAAAAATCAACAGCCAAGGCTAATGGTAACGCAGAGCAATAATTACGTGAAGATTACAAGTGCTATTTTTACGTATTTAAAAGCAACCAACATTGTTGTGCGATCGCCCAATCTTCTTGAGTATGGATCACCAAAACCCGTATTGTTGATTCTGGGGTGGCGATGTCGATATCAACGGGGTTTTGTTGATTTTTCTGCGGGTCGATTTTCAGCCCTAAAAATCCAAAGCCTTCGGAAACAGCTTGGCGAATCCCAGGGGATTTTTCACCGACACCTGCGGTAAAGACTAGAACATCTAAACCCCCTAAACTAGCAAGCATAGAACCAATGCCAGCACGCAAGCGATGCACGTACATATCCCAAGCTAACTGGGCACGATAATTACCTTGAGCGATCGCCGCAATCACTTCTGGCAAATCGCTGGATACACCAGAAATTCCACGTAAACCGGAAGATTTATTGAGAACATAATCGAGACTTTCGGCAGAATAATTAGATTGTCGTAGCAGGTAAATTAAAATCCCCGGATCGATGGAACCGGAACGACTACCCATCATTAACCCATCTAAGGGTGTGAAGCCCATAGTCGTATCAATGCTGCGGCCGTTTTGAATTGCTGCTAAAGAACAGCCGTTACCTAAATGACAATTGATTAATTTCAATGATGCTAAATCTCGCCCCAGGATATCAGCCGCACGTTGAGCGCAGTATTGGTGACTGATACCATGAAACCCATAGCGGCGGATACCTTGCTCCACCCACTCATAGGGGCCGGGATAAATTGCCGCAGCATCAGGGATAGTGGCATGGAATCCGGTATCAAATACTGCTACCTGCTTCACATCACCCAAACTTTGCTCAATGGCTTCTATCCCTTCCACAGCCGCCGGATTATGTATGGGTGCTAAAGTAGCGAGTTGAGCGATCGCTTTTTTCACATCTTCGTTAATCACCGTACTTTTACGGTAATCTTCTCCACCATGTACTACACGATGACCTACCACATCGATTTCTGACAGATTACCAATTACCTTGGTAGCACCGCGAGTCAGAGTGTAAAGCATATAGGTGACATGTGCCTGTCGCGAGTCCGCATAGATTGATTCTTCCAGCACTTCACCTGTAGCAGTTTTCACCTGAATTTCTGCGACACCTTGCTCTTTCGTCCAGTTGACTTTGCCTTCCCAAAGCGGTTGAGGTGCTTGTTTGGGGAGAAAATCATCTTTGATTTCATAAAGACAACTTTTTTGACTACTAGATCCGGCATTCAGTACAAGTATTTTCATAATTCTTCAGAACTCATCATTGATTTATAGGCTCTGACTTGAATGTCAATCCCAGTAATAGCAGTACCAACGACAACAGCATCAGCCCCTAAAGCTAAGGCTTGGCGAGCCATTTGGGGTGAAGCTATCCCACCTTCACAAATCACGGGAATATTTAGCTGTTCTACCATCTGGCTCAGGAGTTGCCATCCAGGAGGCGTAAAATCTTTGGTTGCGGCTGTGTAACCAAAAAGAGTTGTTCCCACAATATCTGCTCCAGCATTGACTGCTGCTTTTGCCGCCTCAATTGTATCGACATCTGCCATAACTGGCTTATTTAATTCTTGATGAATCTTGGCAATTATCGTTGCTAATTGCTCATCACCAGGGCGGCTTCTCATTGTGGCATCGATGGCAATAATATCAGCCCCAGCCGCCGCCACAGCTACGGCATGGTGAAACTGAGGGGTAATGTAGACATCGTAGCCAGCTATAACTTGCTTCCATAGTCCAATAATCGGCACATCCACACAAGCACGCACAGCTTGAATGTGACTGGGGGTATCTATCCGCACCCCAACAGCACCATTATTCACCGCAGCCTGTGCCATCGCCGCAATGACTAGCGGTTGATGCAACGGTGAATCAACAGGAGCTTGGCAAGAGACAATTAAACCTTTTGGGCATGGGGCATGGGGCATAGGGCATAGGGTAATTGGTAATTGGTAATTGGTAATTGGTAATTGGTAATTGATCCCCTCATCTCCCTCATCCCAATCTCTAAAAGTTATTTAATTTTGAATTTTGAATTTTGAATTTTGAATTGATTCGTCCCCAATCACGACTTACACGCCGTCATTGGCTGCGCTGGTATCCAGACGGTAAAAATTGAACCGATGCCTACAGTAGACTCTACTTCAATGCGCCCACGATGGAGTTCTACTAATTGTTTCGTTAAGGCTAAACCTAATCCTGTACCTTCATAGCGGCGGCGATAGGGTGTATCGAGTTGTTGAAATTTTTCAAACAGTAGGGGTAATTGTTCTTCTGGAATGCCAATACCTGTATCTTCTACTTGGAAGATGGCAGTCTCTTCTTCTACCCACAGCCGTAAGGTAACATTGCCGCCTTTCGGGGTAAATTTAATGGCATTTGTTAATAAATTAGAAATAATTTGCTCGATTCTAGTAGCATCGGCGGTAAAGCGATCGCGTCTGGGATCGATTTGCAAATCCAGTGTCAGCTGCAACTGTACCTGATTTGCCCTGTCTTCTAAGGTTTTTAGCGTACTTTCTGCTATACCTCTTAAGGAAAATTCTGTAATATTTAAAACTGCTTTGCCTGCCTCAATTTGGGATAAATCGAGGATGTCATTAATCATTTCTAATAAATGTTCGCCACTGTCATGGATGGTTTGGAGATAATCTCGTTGACGTTGGCTCAATTCACCCAAGGGCCAGCGTAACAGAGTGGAAGACATCCCGATGACATAAGTTAAGGGTGTAAGCAATTCATGGCTAATAGTCGCCAAAAATTCATTTCTCAGGCGACTAGCAGCTTCGGCGGCGAGTAAAGCATCGCGTAGCTCCATTGTACGTTCAACTACTCGTTGTTCCAGAGTATGTTTTTCTTGTGTCAGCGTTAGTGCAGCTTCCCTGAGTGATCGCATTAACTCTGTTTGGTGAATAGCGATCGCTAATTGTTCTGCGATCGCAGTCAGCAAACTTTTCTCGTTTTCAGTCCATTCTCGTGGATCGTGACACTGATGTGCAATTAGCAGTCCCCAAAGTTTTTCCTCAAACATAATTGGGGCAGCTACCTTAGCCCGTACCTGAACTTCCCTTAAAAAATTTAACAAACACTGTTCCAGGCTGTAAGTTTTTTCCACATCAACCACCGCTAAGGTAAAACCTTGGCGATACTTCTCCCAACATTGGGAGTGATGTACAAAGCAAGTTTCTTCCCGATAATTCAAAACAGAAGGAATTGCCTCATTAGCACGGACTTCATAGACTATACAACCCCCATGTAGTTGATAATCTTGTAGTGGGGGTTGGGGATTGATTGGTGTTGACAGTGCATATTGTCCGTTGAGTTGATGGGGAGGTTCTTCTGGTTGATTACCAAACCAGGTACGGCAATTATCACTATTTAAGTATGCAGCATCAAAGTTGTATGAAGTATTTGTGGCTCTTGCATCCTCAAATCTATAAATTATTAATCTGTCTAATTCTAAAAACTCACGCACTTGTGTGAGCGCCGTTGTCATTATCACAGATAAATCCAGGCTTCTGCGGATTTGGTTTGTAACTTGATTCAACAGCCGTTCTTGAGCAACCTGTTTTTTCAGTGCATCTTCTACAGGTTGACAAATATAAGCATGAGGCTCATTGAAAGCTTGTGTTAAATCTACCTGCTGATTGTGTTGCGGTAAGAGATATTCTAATAACAACAGCGTAAATTGACTTTGGAGCGTAGCATCATTAGTACGGAGAATTTGACTATAACGTTGCAGATTTTGGTAAGTATAAGAATCAGCATCAAACAAATCTCGCAATCTTACCAGGAAAGATGCGATCGCTTCGCAATTAAATGTCAACCTAGTATTAAGCTCTGCAGCATCCTGAGAATAGGAAATACTGGTAAGCTGCGATGTAGAGGAAGGTTGCTTGGGCTGGTTACCAGAGTTGGAGAAACTATTAGTGGAATTTGTTCCTGTTGTAAAGCTAGCTCCTCTTACCTCCGTACCTAATGACTGCTGTTCCCTCTGGGTAAAATTTCCCATTAACAGCGCACTAAACCCCTCAGAAACCAGCAATGTAAAACGTTGCTCTTGCCACTCAGCAGGGACGCGAATCCTTGCCAACACCGCTTCTGTCAGCACCAAAGCTGCACTTCCCACTGCTTGAGCCATCTGTTGTAACAATTCCCCAAGCTGATTAAATGTATCTAAGGGTAAGGTTCGAGAGAAGCTCAAATCAGGAGAACTAAGCATTGTTAAAAGTCTGGTGTGAGAGGCTAGCTACTAACGCTCAAAGATTTTTTTGTGTTCTAATCAACAGTTTAAGACGGTAATACAGAATTATGCATCGTGTAAGTGCCACATCCGGAGGATGGAATCAGTCAGAAGACTTGATATTTATAGAACAAACTCCAGCTCCCTTTGTGTTTATTACGGCTGCTGATACAGACATTCAAACCCTGGCAGCTGCGGTTCCCCAATTACCTGCGACGTTTCCTGCATTAAGAGTTGCCAACCTGTTGCAGTTACAACAACAAATAAGTATAGACAGTTATGGTGAGGAAGTTTTAGAACTTGCTCAAGTAATTATTGTGCGCCTATTAGGAGGACGTTCCTATTGGGCTTACGGTTTAGAAGTAGTACAAGAAATTGTTCAAAGTAATGGTATAAACCTCATTGTAATGCCAGGGGATGATGCTTTTGATCCCCATTTAGTTTCTCAGTCTAGCGTGCCTTTAGATATTGTGAACCAAGTATGGCAATACTTTAGCCAAGGTGGTGTAAAGAATTTTGTTAACGCACTCCAGTTTATTTCTGATACTTGCCTTTCAACTTCTTTTAATCCTCCAGCACCGGAATTAGTGCCGCGAATTGGGTTTTATGAGTGGGGACTGGGGACTGGGGACTGGGGACTGGGGATTGGGGATGAGGGAGAAAGAAGTGATGCCCAATGCCCAATGCCCAATGCCCCATGCCCAATGCCCCATCCCCCATGCCCCATGCCCAAAGTCGGCATTCTGTTCTACCGCGCTCACTATCTTTCTGGCAATACCAGAGTAATTGATAGTTTATGTCAAGCATTGATACGGAAAAATTTACAGCCTGTGCCTGTGTTTGTTTCTTCATTGCGCGAACCGGATATTCAAGAAGAGTTGAGCGAATTTTTCCAACCCAAGGACTCAGAACAAATTGCAGTACTGCTTAATACCACTAGCTTTTCTCTGGCGCGCTTAGAAACTGAAACACCCCAAATTGAACTTTGGGAAAAATTGGATGTGCCAGTGTTACAAGTTATTCTCAGTGGCGGAGGAGTTGAGCAGTGGGAATCACAAATGGCAGGGCTTTCTCCCCGCGATATTGCGATGAATGTGGCATTACCAGAAGTAGATGGGCGAATCATTAGCCGCGCTGTATCTTTTAAAACAGTGCAAACGCGCAATCAAGATTTAGAAACCGATGTGGTAGTTTATGAACCAATAAGCGATCGCATTGAGTTCGTGACTCAACTAGCAGCTAATTGGGTACGCTTACGTTCCAAGCCACCCCAAGAAAGGCGTATTGCCGTAATTGTCGCCAATTACCCCAACCGCGATGGACGACTCGCTAATGGTGTGGGATTAGATACCCCAGCTAGTTGTGTAGAAATTCTCCAAGCCTTGCAATTAGCTGGCTATCACCTAGAAAATTTACCTGTTCACAGTGATGAATTAATTCAACGTCTCACATCTGGCGTAACCAACGATCCAGAGGGTAGGGATTGGCGCGCAGTTCAGCAAAGTCTTTCTGTAGCAGAATACCAAAACTATTTCGCTAATTTGCCATCAGCCGTACAGCAGGGTATCACTCAGCGATGGGGGACGGAAGGTAAGGGAGATGAGAGAGATGAGGGGGATAAGGGAGAAACAAAAAATGTCCCATTACCAATTACCAATTACCAATTACCAAACACCCAATTCCCAATTTCCGGCCTTCAACTCGGTAACATTTTTGTAGGCATTCAACCATCACGAGGTTATGACCTTGACCCTAGTTTGAATTATCATGCACCGGATTTAGAACCAACTCATAATTATTTAGCTTTTTATTATTGGGTAAGGGAATGTTTTGGTGCGGATGCTATTGTTCACGTCGGAAAACATGGCAATCTTGAGTGGCTTCCCGGTAAAAGTTTAGCTTTATCAAGTAATTGTTATCCTGAAGTGGCTTTGGGGCCAATGCCTCACCTCTACCCGTTTATCGTCAACGATCCAGGTGAAGGTTCACAAGCTAAACGTCGCAGTCAAGCCGTAATTATCGACCATTTAACACCACCGATGACGCGGGCAGAACTCTATGGTTCACTGCAACAGTTAGAGAATTTAATTGATGAGTATTACGAAGCGGAAAGTTTAGATCCGGTGCGATTACCAATGATTCGCGATCGCATTCGTGAACTAATGCTGCAAGAGAATTTACATCAAGACTTAGGAATTACCAATGAACAAGACATTTTAAACTTTGAAAATTTAATTTTAAATTCCATCAATGGCTATCTTTGTGAATTAAAAGAAGCCCAAATTCGTGATGGCTTACACATTTTTGGGCAATGTCCCCAAGGGCAACAATTACGCGATTTAATAGTAGCGATCGCACGCATCCCCAATCGCTATTCCATCGGTATTACTCGCGCCTTAGCTGCAGAATGGAGTTTAGATTTCGACCCCCTCACCGCCAATTTCAGCGACCAATTTACCCTACCAGAATCTAGCCTCGCACCTTTACATCTTGTCACCAAGCTGAAATCTTGCCACACCAACGGCGATGCTGTAGAAATCCTCGAAGAACACGCCGCTTGCCTAGTTGAGCAACTCATAATCTCCTATTCCCCAGTCCCCAATCACCAATCCCCAGTCCCCCTAATTCTCAACTGGATCTCCCTCAAACTCCTCCCCGCATTACAACAAACTCAGCAAGAAATCACCAACTTATTACGCGGGTTAGATGGCAGATATGTCCAGAGTGCTGCTTCTGGCGCACCTACACGCGGTCGCCCGGAAGTATTACCAACTGGTAAAAACTTTTACTCTGTCGATATTCGTGCCCTGCCCACCGAAACAGCCTGGGATATCGGCAGAAAAGCAGCCGAAACTCTTATTGAGCGCTACACCCAAGACAATGGTGAGTATCCCAAAACACTTGCATTATCAGTGTGGGGCACAGCAACAATGCGAACTGGTGGTGATGATATTGCGGAAGCCTTAGCGCTGTTAGGCGTGCGGCCTGTATGGGATGGTGCAGCTAGGCGAGTAGTAGATTTTGAAATTTTACCGTTGTCGGTTTTAGGAAGACCCCGTGTTGATGTCACATTGCGAATTTCGGGATTTTTCCGCGATGCTTTCCCCAATATGATTGATTTATTTGACTCAGCCGTGCAAGCCGTAGCCGCCTTAGATGAACCACCAGAACAAAACCCCCTCGCAGCGCAAGTGAAACAAGATACTGATTTTTGGCAAGCAGAAGGATTAACTTCAGAGGAAGCACAAATGCGATCGCTCTATCGCATCTTTGGTTCTAAACCAGGTGCTTACGGTGCTGGACTCCAAGGCCTCATGGAATCGCAAAATTGGACAGATGACCAAGATTTAGCCCGCGCCTACATCAACTGGAGTTCTTACGCTTATACTTCAAGCAGTATACTCCCCAATACCCAGTCCCCAGTCCCCAATACCCAGTCCCCCATCTCCGCCCCCGAAGCCTTACAGCAACGCTTGATGCAAACACAAGTTGTGCTGCATAACCAAGATAACCGCGAACATGACTTACTCGATTCTGATGATTATTACCAATTCCAAGGTGGTTTAACAGCTGCAGTCCGTTCTCTTCAAGGACAGAATCCGCAAATTTATTTTGGTGATAATTCTAATACTGCTCAACCAAAAGTCCGCCAACTCAAAGAGGAAATTGCCCGGGTATATCGTTCTCGCGTTATTAATCCTAAGTGGATTGCTGGGGTAATGCGCCACGGCTATAAAGGAGCATTTGAAATGGCCGCGACAGTAGATTTTCTTTTTGCCTACGATGCCACAACTCAATGTGTCGAAGATTATATGTATCAAGGTATAGTAAATACTTATTTGCTCGATCCTGCTGTGGAAGAATTTATTCACCAAAAAAATCCGTGGGCTTTGCGTGATATTGCTGAGAAATTATTGGAAGCACATAAGCGCAGTTTATGGCAGGATGTAAATACACAAACATTGGAAATGTTACGAGCCTTAGTACATCAAGCTGAAGCAGCAATTGAAGAAAAATAAGTGGTGTAGGAACCCCATATGGACAACCTCGCGTATTTCCATCTAGCTTTTGCCTATGAAGATAGCCAATCCAGTGAATTGGTTTCTCTGAAAGATTTTTTTAACACAGCAGCAACACCAGACTGGAAACGGCTTTCTAGCAGGGCTTGGCGATATATGTTACCTCTTGCCCTCACTTTGTCGATTCTCAGTGCTGTTAGTAGTGCCTTGGCACTGGAACGCGGCGATCAAGGCCCATCTGTCAGGAATCTACAACAAAAGTTGAAACAAGTAGGCTTTTATCAAGCTCCCATTACACAAATTTATGACTTCCCTACTGAAGATGCTGTGCGCCGCTTCCAAAAAGCTGCTGGCTTACCAGTAGACGGGATCGTAAGTACAACCACTTTACAAAAATTAGACAACTGGCGACCCAGAGTTGCAAGTACAACCACACCAGCGAAGAAGACTAGTACAAATACAACCGCTACTAGAACAACTGCTGTTAGTACACAACCGAAAAAAACAGCTACCACCAATACAAGCGCTAAAAAACCTACCGTTGTGCCAACAACAACTGCAACAACCAATAAGCGCAGCAATCCCAATTACCTTGTCAAAGGTGATGAAGGTGAATCTGTGAGAGTTTTACAAGAAAGATTGCGAGTTGCTGGCTTTTATTACGGTAACGCCACTGGAATTTTTGGCCCAATTACAGAAGAAGCTGTGAAAAGATTCCAAACAGCTTATAACCTAGATGCTGATGGTGTTGTGGGCCCAGCAACAGCGAGGAAATTACCACCCCTTGGTGTTGGTGATGGAGAGGATGCTCCTAAACCAGTAGCCGATCGCGATAAATTGCGGATGGGCGATCGCGGTGAACCAGTTCGGGTTCTGCAAGATCACTTGATCAAAGCTGGCTATTTACAGGGAGAACCAAATGGCTATTTTGGCCCCAATACCGCAGATGCTGTGCGCCGATTTCAAGCCGCTAATTATTTAGCACCTAGTGGTATAGCTGGCCCAACTACCAGAGCCAAGTTATATAGCTTAGTGACTAACACTCCTAAGAGTGAATTTAGTGTTTTGGAAATTCAAAGACGACTACAAGAAAAAGGTTTCTACAAAGGTCAACTCAATGGTGTAATGGCAGATGACACCAAAAAAGCCATTAAACAAGCCCAAGAGTTTTACGGTATCAGTCTCAAGGATATTAGAAGCGGACGCTTTTAGCATCCGCTTAGGTATTAACACTAAGAGTCCCCAAATGATTCCTTACCTCCGATAACAGCGAATGAGAAATAGCTCAAAATTCCATTGATTGGGTTTATTTCAGACTCCGCTTAGTTATCTCACCCAGGTGCTATAACGGCATCAAAGCTCTTTGGCACTTGGGACAAACTGCATGAATAGTCATTTGACAGTCGAGCAGATGAAAACCTTCTTTCTGGGCAGTTTTCGCCCCAATTTTCAAAATTGAGTCGTTTTTGAACTCAATTGTACTGTTACATCTCACACAGATGAGGTGATGGTGGTGATGGGGGTAGGGCTGATTTAGTTCGTAATGTTTATGTCCTTCCCCCAGTTCCAATTCCCGCAAAATCCCCATTCTAGCCATCAACTTTAAAGTCCGATAAATAGTTGACAGACTAATTCCTTCACCATCAGTTTCTAGGCGATGATAAAGATCCTCAGCACTGAGGTGTTCGCCTTGCGGAAGTTCTTGGAAAATGTGTAGAATTGTTTCACGCTGAGGAGTTAAACGCCAACCCCGGTCATTTAATTCCGCTTTTAGTGAAGTAGAAGTGTAAACAGTCATACTAATTTTTCTCAATAAAGCCTCATAGTTGAGAATATAGCAAATATTTTGAGGTATTTGCAACAATCGTTGCTTATTGAGAATATTTACTAAAGACTGAAGCAGAATTCATGAGAATTTAACACACCAAAAATAATAGGCGATCCCCGCCCATACAGTCTTATGTATATAGAGTTTACAAAACTCAAAGCTATTTAGATGAAAATTATTTGCCATAACCTAAAGAGAGATTTTGGCGTTGGGGATCGGGAAAATTTGTGACCAATAAAAAGTTCAGAGTCAACAATCTATAGATTACATTTTGTAATAGTTACTATTGATTATTGACTATGCCAAGTTTAGATTTTAGATTGCCAATTTTAGATTTTTTTCAGTTTCTATCCCGCCCTTAGTAGGCGGAGTAAATCCAAAATTTAAAATCCTTGTGCTAAATACCAACAGTGATGGTGGTCAACCTAAAATCTAAAATTAATTAACTCCTGAAAATTAACTAACTCAAGGATTCCAGATAGTCGCGTATCAAATTACGACGCTTTGGTTGGCGTAGCTTTTGCAAAGCTTTAGATTCGATTTGGCGTACACGTTCCCGTGATAAATCCAGCGCACGTCCGATTTCTGCTAAAGAGTAGGGATGACCATCTGCTAAACCAAACCGCATCAGAATCACATCACGTTCGCGGCTGGTTAAATCTGCTAATAAATGCTGTAAATCTCTTTGCAAAGATTCGCGCATTAATAATTCTTCTGGGGTGACACTATCAGTTTCGAGTAATTCGCCTAACTCAGTATCTTTATCTTTTCCTACTTTGGTTTCTAGAGAAACAGAGCGAGGAACCCGTAACAAAACTTCTCTAACTTGAGTTGGTGTCATTTCTAGCTCAACAGCCAAATCTTCCAAAGTCGGAGTCCGACCTTTTTCTTGAGCAATTTTGCGTTGAGCTTTTTTGATTTTGTTGAGCTTTTCAGTAATGTGGACAGGAAGGCGAATTGTCCGGCTAGAAGTAGCGATCGCTCTGGTAATACCTTGACGAATCCACCAGTAAGCGTAAGTACTAAAGCGATAACCCTTAGTTGGGTCAAATTTTTCTACAGCGCGTTCCAAGCCAAGTGTGCCTTCTTGGACTAAATCCAACAATTCTAATCCGCGATTTTGATATTTCTTAGCAACAGACACAACCAAGCGCAGATTCGCCTTGATCATGTGTTCTTTAGACTGGAGTCCTTGGGACTGAATTTGTTCCAATTCTTCCACTGTAATCTTGGCAATTTCCGCCCAGCGACGCTTACCTTCAGATAAAGTAGGCTTGAGATCGCACAAGTTGATACCAGCAGTAGCAGCCCATCTTTCCAAAGATGGACGATGTCCCAGTTCAGATGCTAAACGTTCTTGGACTTCAATCAATCGCAGATAAGGCTCAATGACTGCATCCCCTTGCTTGGCAGCATTAGCAAGTACTATCCGCATCCGCAAATAACGTTGGACTTTCTGAGCTTCTGAAACCTCTTCGTCTCGCCCTAATAAGCGTACCCGACCAATTTCTTGAAGATAGAGGCGTACTAAATCCGTACTCCGACGGTTGGTGCTAGCAGCGAAACTCGCGGGATCAACAGAAGCCAACTCTAAATCTTGCAAATCATCTAAAGGCAACTCATGATCGTCAACCGTGAGATCTGGGTCTAAGATTTGCTGAGATTTTTGTGCGTTGTAGGGGGCATCTGCGTAAAAAGATGTTGCTGGCATAAATATCGTCTCAATGGCTCCAGGTAACAATAGATTACGGTCAGCTAAAATTAATGGTCAGCTATTCAACTGTTGCTATTGTTCCCGTGATTTACGAAGAACTAACACGGTTGAGGATTCTATTACGGTTTTTTTTGAATTTTTTTTCAAAAAAACTGTGATAGTTGTTTTTGTTACATAACTACTGAAATAGTAGGCTGCTGTAGTTCTTTCATTGAACCAATAGCTATTCATTTCTACAGCTAGCTTTTAAGTTTTGAATTAGCTTTTCAACATTTTAAATTTGATGAGATTTTAATGTTACAAAAGTAACAATGTATAAACATATTTCAGTAAAAATGATGTTCATAATCGGCATAGTCATATCTACACCACTCAAAACGTTGTATCCTGACAAATTACGAATTTTTCTCTAGGGAATATTTGGTAAGTATTGAGGTAATTGTCATCGGCAATGCGTTAGTAAGAACGCTGAAGTGCTAATACCTAGCAATTACCAGTTCAGTATTTATAAGGAGTAGGGAATGGGGCATTGGGCATGGGGCATTGGGCATTGGGTAATAGGTAATAGGTAATTGGTAATGGGAATAAGCATTTGTTTTTCCTGGTCTCTTTGTTACCCAGTACCCAATCCCCAGTCCCTAATCCCCAGTACCCAATCCCCAGTCCCTAATTCCCATCCTCAAAATGATACTCAGGCTTGATGTCACGTAGCATTAATTCATCAAGGGCTTGTTGGGGTGTAATTTTACCTTGAAGTAATCGATCAACTTGCTCGGTAATTGGTACGGGAATATTCTGCTGTCTGGCTCGTTGCATCAACACTCGACAGGTGTTGACACCTTCAGCAGTTCCTTGGAGATGGGAAAGGACTTCTTCGAGCGTTTTGCCAGCAGCTAGCTGGTAACCAACTTGATAATTACGGCTTAGGGGACTGTTGCAAGTTGCTAGCAAATCTCCTAAACCTGATAAACCATAAAATGTTTCCGTTTTCGCACCCCAGAAATTACCGATGCGAACCATTTCTGTAAGTCCACGGGTGACTAAACCAGCTTTGGCATTGGTTCCCAATTGTAAACCGTCACATACACCAGCTGCGATCGCAATTACATTCTTGAGTGTTCCGCCTAATTCCACTCCCACCGGATCGGGATTGGTATATACCCGAAAGCGATTAGAAGAAAATACCAGCTGCACGGCTTGAGCCGCTGTAAAAATATTGCTAGCGACTACAGTTGCAGCTGGTAATTCCATTTCAATTTCTTTCGATAAATTGGGGCCAGATAAAACAACAACTGCATTGTCAGGGAAAGCAGATTGCCAAATTTGCGACGGCGTACAGGTTGTTTCTGGTTCTAAACCCTTGGTAGCCGTCACAAAAATTGTTTCCGGAGAGACAGGTAAAGACTTGACTTGAGCCGCTACATCCCTGACACCTTTCATTGAGATAGCGGAAAGGATAATTTGGGCATCTTCTAACACTGCTTCCAGTGTTTCCTCTCCCCAACGCGACCAAACCCGTACCTGATGACCATTAGCCGCAGCCAAATTCGCCAGTGCTGTTCCCCAAGCACCTGCTCCCAAAATTGCTACAGATTGTGAATTGTCATTGGTCATTGGTTATTGGTTATTGGTCATTTGGTGTTGGGCATTGGGCATTGGGCATTGGGCATTGGGCATTGAGAACTGAAGCAGTTTTTCTCCCCCGCTCCCTGCTCCCTGCCCCCTTGCCTCATCTCCCTCATCCCCTACTCCGGGGGTAACGCTGCATTAATTCGCGTACTTGCTCTGCATGATAAGAGCTTCTTGTCAAGGGAGAAGAGACAACTTGTAAAAATCCCAGTTCTTCGCCGAAGGCTTGCCATGCGGCAAATTGTTCTGGGGTGACAAAATCATTGACTTGTAAATGTTTTTGGCTGGGTTGGAGATATTGCCCAATCGTTAAGATATCGCAATCTACGGCACGTAGGTCTTGCATTGCCTGACGAATTTCGGCATCAGTTTCGCCAAGTCCCACCATGATGCCAGATTTAGTGTATACCCAAGGAGCAAGTTGACGCGATCGCGCTAGTAATTCCAGAGTGCGATCGTAGTTACCTTGGGGACGGACACGACGATACAGACGGGGGATGGTTTCTGTATTGTGGTTTAATACTTCGGGTGCAGCTTGGAGAATTATTTCCAGAGCATCCCAATTACCGCACAAGTCAGGAATTAATACCTCAATTGTAGTTTTGGGTGAGACAGCCCGAACTGCGGCAATACATTGCACAAACTGCGATGCGCCACCATCAGGTAAATCATCTCGGTTTACAGAGGTGATGACTACGTGATTGAGTTGCATCCGGCGCACGGCTTCTGCCAAACGTGCTGGTTCTGTAGGGTCTAAAGGTTTGGGCTTTTTTTCAAAATCGATATCACAGTAGGGACAAGCACGAGTGCAAGCAGGGCCCATAATCAAAAATGTGGCAGTACCAGCTTGAAAACACTCGCCAATATTCGGACAGGACGCTTCCTCACAAACCGTATTGAGCGCTAAATCCCGCAAAATTTCTTTAACGTTCCCAACGCGCTCCCACTGAGGCGCTTTTACCCGCAACCAGTCTGGTTTTACAGTCACAATCCGTTTTCACTATATATATACAGAGTTATGTTAGCAATCTTCCGAGATTTTAGATGAATTCAGTTTAAAAGAATATTTTTTAGTAAGGGCGCAAGCGCTTGCACCCTTACGATAAGGGACTTCCAGAAAATCAATTATCCATCATTTTACCTCCCCCTGCCCCCTGCCCCTCTGCCGCTTATCAACCAGGAGGCCATTTCATTTCCCGTCCTCCTAGAATATGTAGATGTAAATGGTAGACAGTTTGTCCGCCATCAGCACCGGAGTTGATGACAACCCGATAACCATTTTCTAATCCTACTTTTTCAGCAACACGCTTAACGGTTAACAAAAGATGACCTAAAAGAGCATGATCATGAGATTCCGCATCAGCTAATTTAGCGATCGCCTTTTTGGGAATCACCAAAATATGAACTGGTGCTTGGGGTTGAATGTCTCTGAACGCCAAAGCCAAATCATCTTCATAAACAATGTCGGCGGGAATTTCCCGACGAATGATTTTACTGAAAATCGTCTCTGTGGTTTCACTCATGTCATTTTACTTACTCATCTGCTAGAGATTTTAAAGGGTTATTGTTAGATAAAAAATGCTTGCTAGAGTCTGGAGTGCATCAATTGTCGGCATCGATGCCATAAAAGTAGGTGTGGAAGTCGATGTATCCGGGGGATTACCAGGAATTGTGGTATTAGGATTACCAGATTCAGCAGTTCAAGAATCTAAAGAACGGGTAAAAGCAACGCTGAAAAACGCGGGTTTTGCTTTTCCGATGCGGAAGATTGTAATTAACTTGACTCCGGCTGATTTGCGTAAGGAAGGGCCAAGTTTTGATTTGCCTATCAGCGTCGGAATTTTAGCGGCTTCTGAGCAAGTAAGTGCTGACTTACTAGGTGATTATTTATTCGTCGGGGAAGTTTCTTTAGATGGTAGTTTGCGTGCTGTGGCTGGTGTTCTACCGATTGCGGCGACTGCTCAAAAGATGGGAATTGCTGGTTTAGTTGTGCCGATGGATAATGCCCAAGAAGCCGCTGTAGTGGAAGGATTAGCGGTTTACGGCTGTAAAAATCTGTTTGAGGTGGCAGATTTATTAAATAATCCCGCACGCTACAAGCCAGTGCAATTAAATCAAACTGTAGAGACTGATTATGCTGCATCTTTTGCTGGCAGTATAGATTTAAAAGATGTCAAAGGGCAAGCTCATGCGCGTCGAGCGTTAGAAATTGCCGCAGCAGGAGGACATAATTTAATTTTCGTCGGGCCGCCAGGCAGTGGAAAAACCATGCTAGCGCGTCGCTTACCAGGTATTTTACCACCGCTAAGTTTTGCCGAAGCTTTAGAAGTGACTCAAATTCACTCAGTGGCAGGGTTATTGAAAAATCGTGGTTCCTTAGTACGCGATCGCCCTTTTCGCAGTCCTCATCATTCGGCTTCTGGCCCTTCTTTGGTTGGTGGTGGTAGTTTTCCGCGTCCGGGAGAAATTTCCCTATCACACAGAGGTATACTTTTCCTCGATGAATTAACAGAATTTAAACGTGATGTTTTAGAATTTCTGCGTCAACCATTGGAAGATGGCTATGTGACGATTTCTCGCACTAAACAATCGGTGATGTTTCCCGCGCAGTTTACCTTAGTAGCGAGTACTAATCCTTGTCCTTGTGGTTACTATGGCGATACTATCCAACAATGTACCTGTTCTCCTAGGCAAAGAGAACATTATTGGGCAAAGCTTTCTGGGCCGTTACTCGACAGAATCGATTTGCAAGTAGCAGTGAATCGCCTCAAACCAGAGGAAATTACCCAACAACCAACAGGCGAAACATCGCAATCCGTAGCCAAACGAGTACAACAAGCACGCGATCGCGCTAGTACCCGCTTCCAAGGACAACAAAATTTGCGTTGCAATGCTCAGATGCTGAGTCGTCATCTGCAAAAATGGTGTCAGCTAGATGATGCCAGTCGTAATTTATTAGAAGCCGCAATTAGAAAATTAGGTTTATCAGCCAGAGCTAGCGATCGCATTCTCAAAGTAGCACGCACCATTGCAGATTTAGCTGGCGAAGATGAATTAAAACCTAATCATGTAGCTGAAGCGATACAGTATCGCACTATTGATCGGATGCAATAGTATCGCAGAGAACTAAATACCGCAAATTATTGGCTGATCAACCTCGATTTGGCGAGATTTTAATTGAAACTATGATTAATGATGTGCGTCATTACTCAAAATGCGCTCACATACAACCATGACCAAGAAAAATTTGCTTGGTAACGAAATTTTCACATTGGATAATATTCTCACACCAGAAGAATGCGCTGAGTATATTACTTTCACTGAAAACATTGGTTATACAGATGCTCCGATTAATACGATGCAAGGTTTTCAAATACGTCCAGACATCCGCAATAATCAACGTGTAATTTTAGATGTTCCGGAACGAGCTTGCGATTTATGGCAGCGAGTGTCAAATTATATACCTAATACTATGGGCAGATGGCAAGCTGTGGGGCTAAATGAGCGTTTTCGTTTCTATCGCTACGATCCAGGTCAAAGGTTTGCACTTCATCATGATGGTTCTTATCAGCGACCCAACGGCGAGGAAAGTTTATTGACTTTCATGATTTACCTAAATGAAGGTTTTGATGGCGGCGAAACTCGGTTTCATCTTCCACGCCGATATTATGAACATTTACTTACTATGGATGTTGTTCCAGTTACAGGTATGGCCTTGTGTTTTGTTCACGAACTAGTACATGAAGGCTCTCCTGTGATCCAAGGAAGAAAGTATGTTTTACGCTCAGATGTGATGTACCGTCAACTGTCGAGAGTGTATTGAACGTTGTGGAAACGGCTAGCTCAATTGGGGGAGAATCCCCCAAACCCCCTCCAAAATTATTGTTTTGTTGTCAATTTATTTTTTTAACTGAACTTTATTGGGATTTACACATTGCCGCGATACCTTCGGTAAGCTTCACTAACGCACTTTCTGTAAATGGAATTTTGGTAACAAGAAACTATCGAGATTTTTCTCAAATACCCAATTTAGTTTTAGAAAATTGGACTATGTAAAGCAATTTTAATTCTGCTGCTTCCTCGTCTCCTCAATCCCCAAGAGTTCTGTAATTTTGAATTTTGAATTTTGAATTTTGAATTGATTTGTCCCCAATCCCTAGCCATCCAAACTCCAACCTAAAGCCGTAGCGATTTGTCCAGCTAATTCTAGAGGATTGAAAGGTTTGGCGATCGCAGTTGCCATTCCCATTTGAGCATAACGGCGGCGATCACTGGCTTGAATTTTGGCTGTTAATAAAATTACGGGAATCTCTTTGGTGGCTGGATTGGCTTGGAGTTTTTCAAAGGTAGTTATGCCATCCATATCAGGCATCATTACATCTAAAAGGATGGCATCTGGTTGCCAAGCTTCGGCTTTAATGATGCCGTCTTTACCAGAACTTACCGTTATCACTTCCCAACGGGCAACGGTTTCCAAGCAAATTTTGGCAACTTCTTGAATGTACTCTTCGTTATCAACTACTAAAATTCGCTTTGTTGTCATCTTTTCAATGAATTGTGGGTTTGAGATTTTTGCTAGTTGAAACTGCGTTGGCTGGGAAATAGATTTAAAATTGCTCTCCTTCTTGTTTATTGTGTGTAATTCGCTGCAGTAATTCCATTACCCGTTGTTCAAATTCTTGGGTGGTGACACGTCCTTTGGTTAAAAATTCTGTATGTCCTAATTTCAAGCGATCGCGTTCTGATTCGTCTAAGTCTGTGGCGGAGTAAACTACCACAGGGGTGCTACATAGTTGATTGTGTTTCTGTAGCCAGTCAACAACAGCAAAACCGTCGCTTTCTGGCAAAATTAAGTCGAGAATCAGTAAGTCGGGGTTGACTTGTTGACTCAGGCGGATGGCTTCTCTGCCAGTTTTGGCGAGGTAGGTGTCAATATCATGCCTTTCAAATAGGGTTATGAGTAGTTGCGCTAAGTCGTTGTCGTCTTCCACAATCAGAATTTTGACTCGCTTAGAAGCTGTTGCTACTGCTTGTCTCAGTGATTTTAACAGGTTACTTTCTTGGACTGGTTTACTCACCCAATCCACAAAGTCGGCGGTGGGTTGACTATTACTATTTTGTTTGTAGACACTACAAATCACAATCGGAATATCTTTGGTATCGGCTCGCTCTTTTAATACTGCCATTGTTTCCCAACCATTCATCCCTGGCATGAGTAAATCTAATAAAATTACGTCGGGATTTTGGCTGGCGGCGGCGGCGATCGCTTCTTGGCCGTTGGCTACGGTGATGACTTGATATCCGCCTTTTTTTAGTACGGTTTGTAATTCCTGACCAATTGCTGGGTCATCATCACAGACTAAGACTAAGGGGGAGTGCTGAGTCATGTATCCTGACTCTGGTGCGATCGCATTTACCGTTTCAGGCATTTGGCGAGCAGAGAGAATTGGTAATGTAAAGTAAAAAGTACTACCTTCATCTAAAATACTTTCTACCCAAATTCGCCCGCTATGCTGTTGCACAATGCTCTTACAAATCGCTAAACCTAAACCTGTACCATCATGGTTGCGGGAATCGGAGGAATCCACTTGTTGAAAGCGCTCAAAGATACTGTCGAGTTTGTTGGCGGGTATCCCGCGTCCGGTATCTTTGACGGCAAATAATACTTCATTTCCTTGGGTTTTGGCTGTTAACCACACCGTTTCCCCTGGATGGGAAAATTTAATAGCGTTACTCAGCAGATTAGTGAGGGTTTGCACAATTCTGTCGGGATCTGCCCAGAGTTGAATTGACACGTCAGCAATAGAAAGTTGCACTCCGAGTTTATCTGCTAGGGGCTGAATGACATTGACGGCGGATTTAATCAAATCTGCGACATTACAGATTTCCCGTTCCATTTTTACCCTACCCGACTCGATGCGCTCAATGTCTAAGATGTCATTGATTAGGCGGACTAGGCGCTCAGTACTATCTGTAGCAATTTGCAAGAGGCGTTTTCCCTGTTCTGAGTTGGCTGGGAGTAAACCACTAACTAACATTCCTAAAGAGCCGTGAATGGAAGTCAGGGGGGTGCGGAGTTCGTGACTGACGACGGAGACAAACTCGTCTTTCATCCGCTCGACTAGTTTGCGCTCTGTAATATCCCGCAGGATAACAGTATAATAAGTTTCGCCTCCCATATCTAATTTAGAAATCGAGGCTTCTGCGGGAAATTCTGTACCATCCCGACGCATACCATAGATTTCTCGGCGTTCGCCCATTCTCCGGGCGGGGCTGGGAGATTTGCCAAAGTCGCCGACATGATGACGATGGGCTGAGGCAAAGCGTAATGGTAAGAGTATATCTAACTGCTGCCCCATCACTTCTTCAGCTTTATAACCAAAAATCTTCTCTGCGCCTTGGTTAAATAAGGTAATTTTTTGGGTAGCATCGATGGAAATAATCGCATCATCAGCAATATCTAAAATGCGGGCAAATTTTGCCTGAGAAATCCGTAGCTGTTCTTGGATTGACTGACGTTCATCGAGTTCTGTTTGTAATTTTAGATTCAGACTAATTAACTCCGCCGTTCGTTCTGCAACTCTTAATTCCAATTCGTTGTTGACTTGATGTAATAATGCTTCCGTTTGTTTACGGGCTGTGATGTCACGGGCGACAACTTGCGATGCGGGCTGATTTTGGTAGGTAAAAGCAGCGGCGGCAATTTCTAGGGCGATCGCTTGTCCATCTAAGCGCAAAAATTGGGCTTCTTCGAGGGTAACTGGCTGAGTGGAGGTTTTTAGCAGTTGCAGTTGTTCGCGCACTGCTGGCTGCGAATGGGGATGAACTAACTCTAATACCTGTTTACCGAGTAATTCTTGCGGTTGGGTAGCACCAAACAACTGCACGGCGGCGCTGTTGACAAAGACAAAATTACCTTCGCTTTCAATGAAAATTGCTTCTGGGCAAAGTTCTACTAGCTGTTGGTAGCTTTGCTGACTTTTTTGTAATGCGGCTTCGGCAATTTGGCGATCGCGCTGATTGCGTAGTGCCATCATCCCGTAAGCTAGGTCTATGGCTAGGGCTTCTAAAAGTTTCACCTCATCAGCATCAAAAGCATCTGGTTCGGTGGCGTAGATATTCAATGCGCCCAAAACTTGCCCATCGGCTGTTAAGGGTAAAGCTATTGATGCAGCATAGCCTTGCTTAATCGCCTGACATCGCCAAATTTCATAATGGGGGTCAGTTAAAATATTTTGAATAATACAGGTTTCTCCTGTGCGAATCGCTGTCCCGACTGGCCCCAAACCTGCGGGATTATCTGCCCAATTGAGGTTGAGAGATTGCAAATATCCATCTTCGTAACCAGCTTGGGCGACGGGACTAATGGTGCTTTGGGCATCATGTTCTGCTAAACCTACCCACGCCAAACGATAATCGCCAACTTCGACAATCATTTGACAAATTCTTTGCAGCAAATCTAACTCGTCTTTAGCCCGCACCAAAACCTGACTGCAATTAGTTAAAGCTTGCAGGGTGCGATTTACCCGACGAATTTCGATTTCTGCTTGTTTATATTCAGTAATATCTTGCATGATCGCCAACTGCACAGTTGTGTCATCGGCTTCATAGCGCAGAGGTACAGCGTGAGTTTCTAGCCAGCGTCGATGTCCTTTAGAACTGACAATTTCAAACTGGAGAGTTCCTTGGTTACCCTGACAAATACTGGCGTGGAATTGGCGGAACTGCTGCTGATATTCGGGGGAAATTAGTTCATAAATTGACTTACCAATCACCGCCGCATTGTTGTTAGCCTCCAACATCAAAAGACAGGCGGGGTTAATTTCCAACAACTTACCATCGGCAGCAATGACGCTGATACATTCATGCTGACTATCAAACAGCGATCGCCAGCGATTTTCCGATGTAGTTACTTCCCGACTCTGGCATTTTGTCACGCGTCGCAATAGTTTAATCCGTTCTAAGCGATTAATAATCCGATTCACCAATTCTGGCCCGACAATCGGTTTACTGACAAAATCATCAGCACCAGCACTAAATACCTGATTGACAATTTCGGCATCGCTGTGAACTGTCAGGAATAAAATCGGCAACTCACTCCACCGGGCATCGTTCCGTACTACTTGGCATAGTTCGATACCGTTGGTATGGGGCATTTCCACATCTAAAATCAGCATATCTGGGGCGACTGTTTCCAGCGTTGTCCAGAACTGTCGCGGGTCTTGCAAACCTATGACTTTCAGCCCCCAAGGACTGAGTAAAGTTTCTAACAATGCCAAAATATGAGGATCGTCGTCTACAGCCAAGATTTTGGCTTCCGCATGGGGCGCTTGTTGCAATACTTGGGTAACAGCTTCTAACACCTGCGCCGCCGGCATCGGCTTTTGCAAAAATCTATGCCCGCCGTTGCGTGCTATTTGCAAGCGGTTGCTAAAATCGCTTTGCTCGGTAAAAACTAGCACAGGGATGGGTGGTTTATTTTGAGCAAGTTCTGTGAGTAGGCTAAAACTTTCTTGGGGATTACTGGCAACGCTGGGGTCAAGTAATACTACACTAGGATGTTCGCGATAGATGAGATGTCGAGCCGATTCAATGCTGTTAGCAGCTGTAACTGTGACATTCCAGTTAGCTGACTCTACTTTTAATTGTTCAGCTAATTTCCCATTGGCATCAACTAGCAAAACCAAGGGATTGTCATCATTCTCGGTGGCGGGAGATGCCGATTCTTGCTGTTTACTGGCAATTTCTTGCCTTAATTGCTGCACCCAATTTTGTAATTTACTATTCTCCGATTGCGTCAAAATTTTGTCAGATTTCAGCAATTGCTCAATTTTTCGTGCCAATTTGGAACCATGAGGTAAACCAAAAGTACCCAAGGAACCTGCTAAAGTATGGGCTTCTTGAGCAGCTTGCGATCGCAGTTCGGGATTTAAGGTTTTCTGGCTGACAGATGCTTGTTCTAGTACCTGCAATTGTTGATTAACTCGCCCTTGAAATTTTTGCCAAATCCCCGCTACTGCTAAGAGTGTTTGTTGTTGTGATTGTTGATGTAAATTAGCGGATTTTTTCGCGTCTAATTCTGCTTTATGACCCTGTTCTTCTGGTATTTGGGGTTTAAGTCGATAGCCAATTCCATAAACTGTTTCAATTAAATCGCTCCCTGCTCCCACACTTCGTAGCTTCATCCGCAAGCCCTTAATATGGGTACGCACAGCTTCTTCACCGGGGGTATCTTCATAAGACCAAAGATGCTCTAAAATCATGCCGCAACTAAATACCCGGCGACTGTTACGCAAGAAAAGTTCTAATAGTGCATATTCTTTCGGGGTTAATGACAGCAAATCTTGGTTGTAGGTGACTTCGCAGCTAATGGGATCGAGCTTTAAATTACCCCATTCCAATACAGGTTGTGAGGTGGTTCCGCCTCGACGTAATAAAGCCCGCACCCGCGCCACTAATTCTTCTTGATCAAAGGGTTTAACCACATAATCATCTGCCCCTGCATCTAAGCCAATCGCCTTTTCATGACTGCTATCACACCCTGTTAATAACAAAACGGGCATTTGCAAACCACGCGATCGGATATGACGACAAAGACTAATGCCGTCCATTTTCGGCAGCATCACATCCAATAGTACTAAATCATAATCATAAGTTTCAATTAAATCTCGTGCCGTATCCCCATCGTGAGCAACCTCAACAGCATAGTTTAGGCTAGCGAGAATTTCACTCAGCACATGGACAAGTAGCTCGTCGTCTTCTACAACTAAAATTTTCATATCAAAAGCTTTCTTGAGGTTGCTAATCTTGATATATAACCAACAAAAAAGTTTAGTTTAAAATAAATATTTTAAGATTAATTATTTTTTAAGAATTTATTTGTCATCATTTAGCTTTATGCATATTAAGCGATAAATTGCTGAGTATTTAGTTGGAAGCAACAAATATCAACATTTTTTATTTTTTGATAATTAGACTTATAAGTTTACAATTGATTTTGCCTCAAATCGCCTACCATCAAGTTCGCGTTACCCCACCCCTTGCAAAGGCTAAGGTGTATACACAAGTTATCGCATCACTACCAGTCCTAGAATTACCCCACCCTAACCCTCCCCTTGCAAAGGGGAGGGAACTTGATTTTCTTGTTTCCCCCCTTACCAAGGGGGGATTAAGGGGGGTAAAACCCGAATCTCAAAATAACTCCGATTTGTGTGTACACCGTAGCCTTGCAAAGGGGAGGGGTTAGGGGTGGGGTAAAAGGCTCGTAGGATAAGCGTTTGAACTTAAGTTGACAGCAATTGACAATTATCTATACCTCACCTACTTGCAATCTGCTGTAAGTAGTTCGGTTGGAAGAATTATGGTTATGGTAAGGCAGGAGGCAAGCTTATCTCATGATTATTACGGATAGGAATAAGTTTCAAGGTGTAAAATATAGGTCTACCCGGAAACGATAATTAGGTACCCGAAAACAATAATTGGGTACTCGGAAACGATGATTGGGTACCCGGAAACGATAATTGGCTACCCGGAAACGATGATTAGGTACCCGGAAACGATGATTAGGTACCCGGAAACGATGATTAGGTACCCGGAAACGATGATTAGGTACCCGGAAACGATAATTGGCTACCCGGAAACGATGATTAGGTACCCGGAAACGATGATTGGCTACCCGGAAACGATGATTAGGTACCCGGAAACGATATTTAGGAACTCAAGATTAATAAATCAAAGCTTTCACGCTTTAATTATGAGCTTTGTCCGTAATATTAGCGAATATGCCTAGAATATCACTGTAGCCCATACTATAGTTTTCGTGGTTTCTGCTCAGGGCAATCAGGATGGGAGATAGCTAGAGTGGGAATACAAGTATTTATTACAGCTATTTTCAGGTAAATAAACCATTATCTAGGGATTTAAGCCATGCTCAATCCCTAGAGGTAGAAATTGCTGTAATTTTCATATCATCTTTGGCAGGAAATGCATATATGGCACGATTGAAACGTAGTTCCAAGGTGGTGGATAAAGCAGTGCGACGAATTTCGGGGATGCGGTCGATTAGTGAAACGCTGGATTTTGGTCAAGGATTGAGTTTGGCAGAGTATGGGAGGCGAATTCAAACCTTGCAAATGAAGCTATCTGACTACAACAAAATGCTTTCTAGTCTGGATGAAGCAATGGGGGAAATTGCATTACTAGAGGAAGATTTGAGTAATTACTCCGAAAAAATGTTGGTGACTGTAGGGACACGCTATGGCAAGCATAGCTTCCAATATATGCAAGCTGGAGGAAAACCGCGCCAGACTAAGAAGCGAACTGCTGCAAATGCGAAACCAACAAATACACTAACTAACACTGAAATATCACTAAAAGTAGAGCAAACTGATACAAATGGCAAAAGTACAGAGAAAACAACAAAGTAGATTTTGAATTTCCTCCAATACAGTTCAGTGAGAAAAATTATTTTGTAGAAGTTAGGGAACAGAAAACAGAGTGGAGAGCCTTTAACTGAATTGTATTGGAATTTACCTGAAAAATAAAGTTTATTTGATAGGGCATTTGGTTACAAGAATGCTAAATTTATTGCCATTAGCAAAAGATACAAAGTAAGCCTTAGTAAACTAAGTTGCCAGAACCACGTAACTGTCGCAAAGAATTAATGCAAAATGGACAGTCGCACTTAAATAATCTAATTGCAGCCTCACTTTCCTCGTCGGTAAAATTAAGTTCTGCAACTGTGCTATCAGATGGCTGTGCCGAGATTACTGTTGATTTGGGTGGTAGGGGTGCGTTGGGATTTCTCTCAGAATCGCGAATACAGACAAAATTCTTAAAGCCGTGGGGATTACTAATACAGGTACGACCATCATTAGTGTGTAGTAATCGCTGGGTAAGATTAACACTAGCATGGGCAGGATTGATGACCCCCAGCGTAGACATCAACGAGGTAAAAATTGAGGAACTAGCAAATAAATTCAGTATGAGCTTTTTGTTCATTAGTTTATTGGGTATCACTGAACATCTAGGTTATGCGATTGTTGCTTAAATATCAAGGGATTTTTGAGAATCATACCCCTGCAAATAATGTTGGTGACACATCAATATATTCTAGAGGGCATGGCAATACAGTGCCCCTACAATTTGTCCCATTCTTTTTTTAGTTAGTATCAGTAATTGATTATCTCTTTAACAGCAATTTTCTAGCTGATTCTGTTCAAATAAACCAAATATCAGGGTAAGCTTTGTTTGCCCATCCAAAAGATTAACTGCTGAAAAATAAGTTTTACCACCTTGAACCGAGATATTGCTTACTGCTGAATCTGCTTAATAATAGCTTGTGTTTGCTGATACTTTTGGGTATCTCCTTGTTGTTGAAACAAACTTGCAGCTTGCTGTAAATCATGAATAGCATTTTGGCGATCGCCTAAAGCATATTGAGCCAGCCCTCGGTTACCATAAGCATCAGCTAAGTTGGGGTTAATTTTGAGTACTTGGTTAAAGTCCGCGATCGCTTTCTGGTGATTTCCCTGTCTATAATTCAAAAAACCCCTGTTATAGTAAGCATCTACAGAATTGGGGTCAATCCTGAGTACATGATTAAAGTCGGTAATTGCTGCTTGAATGTTTCCTAATTCTGCATGGGCAGTTCCCCGACTGTTGTAAGCATCTGTATGATTGGGGTTAAGCCGCAGTGCTTGATTGAAGTCAATAACGGCTGCTTTCAGGTTTCCTAATTGAGACTTTGCTAAACCTCTCAGGCAAAAACCCTCATAGTATTTGGGATTTAATTGTACTACCTGGCTAAAATCTTCTACTGCGCCCTTGAAGTTGCCTTGTTCCAGCTTTTGCACGCCTCGGTTATGGTATTGTTGAAAACTCATCGATGGGATGCGCGTTTGTGGTTCTTGTGCAGCATAGACAGCAGGTATTCCACTCACTAGGCTTGTAGTTATGGCTAGGATGGTCACAGAAGAGTAAATGTAGTTCATAGCTTGGTTTTCTCTTGGATATATCTGTTAAGTTGAGATGCAGGGGATATTAAGCAATTTTAAGCGCAAAACTCAGTTAACCCAAAATACTTTGTAATAGCAACCAAACATTTAGCCCAACAATAATCATAGCAACTCCCCACGCCAAAGATTTCAGCCATAAAGGATTGACAAATTCACCCATTAAGCGACGATTACTTGTAAACATCACTAAAGGAATCACAGCAAAAGGTAGCTGTAAACTGAGAATAACTTGGCTCAAAATAATGAGGCGGCTTGTACTATGTTCTCCAAAGATAATTATTGTTATCAACGCGGGAATAATTGCCAGCAGCCGAGTAATTAAACGCCGTAACCATGATGGAAAGCGAAATTGCAAAAAGCCTTCCATGACTATTTGCCCAGCCAGGGTAGCAGTCAATGTTGAACTTTGACCGGAAGCAAGTAAAGCAATCCCAAAAATGGCGCTAGCAGCACTAACGCCTAATAAAGGCGAAAGCAGTTTGTAAGCATCTTGAATTTCTGCCACATTGTGATTACCAGAAAAATGAAAAGTGGCAGCAGATACAATTAAAATTGCCGAGTTAATAAATAATGCTAAAGATAGAGCAAAAGTTGAATCCATTGTGCCAAACTTAATAGCTTCCCATCTTTTTTCCGTATTAGGTTGCCAAGCACGAGTTTGCACAATCGAAGAGTGTAAATATAAGTTGTGAGGCATCACAGTTGCCCCTAAAATGCCAATAGCAATGTAGAGTATTTCTGAGTTTTGAACAATTTCTTTCTTTGGTAAATACCCCAACAAAATACCCTTTATATCAGGGTGAGAAAACAGAATTTCTGCCATGAAACAAAAGCCTACTGTTGCTACCAGCATGATTACCAAAGCTTCTGTATAACGAAAGCCTTTATGCTGCAAGAATAGTAAAACTAAAACATCTAGGGCAGTAATACACACACCCCATACTAAAGGAATGCCGAATAACAATTGTAGCGCGATCGCACTTCCTAATAATTCTGCCAAATCACAAGCTGCGATCGCAATCTCGCACAATACCCATAAACAAAAGCTGACTCTGGGACTGAAATAGTCTCGACAAGCCTGTGCTAAATCTCTCCCCGTAGCAACACCCAAACGCACACATAGCGATTGCAATAATATTGCCATCAAGTTAGACAGCAAAATCACCGTCAACAAGCCATACCCAAACTTTGCTCCCCCAGCAATATCTGTAGCCCAATTTCCCGGGTCGATATATCCCACTGATACAAGATATCCCGGCCCTGCATAAGCCAGCATTTTACGCCAAAAGCCATTGCTATTAGGAACTTTGATGCTACGGTGAACCTCTGGAAGGCTGGGTTTGTTTTTTGGGGAAGTCATCTATTAATCTACGTAAATAATTTTCATATTCTTTTCATAATTGTAGGAAATCTGGTTGAAATATCAATCTACAAAGAGTGGTAAAGCTAGATTGAAAATGGGGATGGGGCATTGGGCATGATGCTTGGTTGTGCCAAAATCTGGTACGAAGGCTGACTTTTATAGCTGCGATCGCACTCTTGTCATTACGAATAAATACTTATAAAAATAATAAGCTTTGTATAATTTTACGTATTTTCAGCGTTACTATAGATAAAATTTACAGATGAGTATGAACAGATTGGAATCGCTTAGGGATTTCCAAGAAATAAATTATTCCCTCTTGTGGGGCGGGCATCTTGCCTGCCACATAAACTGGGCGCACAAGATGTCCACCCCACAATAAATACTGGGATATTTTTTTATTTGGAAGTCCCTTAGAGGATGTTTGAAAAGTCTGTAGTAGTGTATCAAATATTTTTTACCCCACCCTAGCCCTCCCCTTTCTAAGGGGAGGGAACTGGATTTTCCGGTCTCCCCCCTTGACAAGGGGGGATTAAGGGGGGTAACAGTGCAATTAAAATCACAGGGAAAAACTTTTCAAACAACCTCTTAGAACCAACCTTTTTAAGCGCATTTAATTACGAATTACGAATTAGAAATTACGAATTATCATTATGCCTGATTCATCGTTTGTAGGTTCGAGCCAGAACAATGCTACGACCAAGCGGGATGTAAAGCAGGTTCCGTTTGTTGAACTATATAATCACCGATTGCAAGGAGTCGTTTCTAGCGGTTCTGATATTGAGAGGGTTTATGTGTCTTTTTTTGAAGCCGGAACCCTAGATTTTTATTGCAGTACAAATAACAATCGTCCTTGTGGAGGTTTGGGAGGCTATCCCTGTAAGCATTTGCAGTCTGTGATGAAAGAAGCGATCGCAGCTTACGGTATTGACCAAGTAATTAATTATCTTAAGGTTCCCGGCGACCTCAATCAAATTACCTCCCCCCAGGATATTCTCAACCGTCGCGGTACAGTCAAAAAAGAACCAGCCAGCGAAGTCTTCAGTCGTTTCTTAAACTACCTCCGCTACCTCGAACTACCAACCGCCAACTCTCCCCTCCCGGAAATGAGTTGGTTTGTGTGATTGTCATTTGTTGCACGCAACAGTTACAGAGATTTAATTTTGAATTTTGAATTTTGAATTTTGAATTGTAAACATGGCTTTCCCCGGCGCATTGCATCAAATCAGCGACAGCAATCAAGAAATATTCGAGTTGATTGCGAGTTTGGATGAGTGTTTTATTACTGGTTTTGCGAATTTAGATGAGCAACATTTACAAACTTTACAAGCTTTGGGGCGTGTATTTACTGGCACACCTCTACAGCAATCTTTAGTTGATTCAACTGCAGCAATTACCACAAATGAGTTTGTAGATAAGCATTTTGCAGTTTTAGCAAGTGTGCGGGCTGCCATTCAAGGAGCTATATTTGATACCGTACTATCTCAGGCGAGGAGTTTGTTAGGACGCACAGCAATAGCTGAAGTAGAGTTAGACTATGAAGCTGACGAACCGCCGAATAATGTCAAAGTGCTGTTAGCAAGTGTGCGTCACTGGTTAATGGAAATTGCTTTGGTAGGTTATGCGCGTTTGGATGTAGCAACTTTGGTTCCATTTTTAGGGACACTGGAACAAATCCAAGCGGAACCTTTATTAGTTAGACAAGCTGCTTTACTGACTGGCTATTTTAATGAATTGATGGGAAATCTTCCCGTTGCTGATAGCGCAGCAATTTCCAAATATCGTTGGGTTGATTTGTGGACACAGGCGATGTTAGGCACTTTACGCCCAGGCATTTTACCGAAATCACAGCTAATATCGGGTAATTTGGAAATTTTAGGTTTAGATTTACGCCAACACGCCAATTTTGTTAGCTTTACAGCCTACGGGTTGCTAAATGCAAACAATCAAACTCAACTGGTGCGAGTTACCCAATCAGCTTACAAAGTAGATGCAATTAATAATGAGCAAATTTGGTTGCTATTTCCTAATGCGTCTGTGTTATTAGATGCTTTTGCACAAAATCGGGTATTGCAGATTCAAGATATACCTTTGCTACCTACTGGAGATTTATTGTGGCAAGGTCAAGGCGAACTAGGTCAAAATTATAACTTGATGAAGCGGGCGGCGGAATTTTTTGCTGAGAATACAAGTAATAGCTTAATTTATTCTACAGTCGCAGCGTGCGATCGCCATCCCATTCAAATCGCGGAACCGATATATCTCAGTAATTATCAAGTCGTGAAAAATGACGAGAATCTTGTTTTAAATTGGGGTGATGCGGGTGAACTCAGCATTGCTAATGAACGTATAAGCAGTTTATCAGAATTAAATTTAGACATAATAGCTAAATCTCAGCAAATCTTCGGCTTATTACGCTTCGATGCGGGTAAATGGTCAATCCAACCTTTAGCAGTAGCAGTGAAAAATAAAATCACATCTACCGGACAAACCGCAGCGTCAGTGATTGCAAAGAAAGATTCTATCAAAAATAGTGTTGTCGGAATCTTACAAGAACGTTCTAGCCGACTACTGCGTAAGAGTTGAGGAAAAAACATGGATACAGAACAAATTGCTCAACGCCGTCAAGTTGTATACTGGCGCTTACTAACCAGTATGTTTGGCTTTAGCGAACAGGGTGCAAATTTTGAACAGATGGCGACAGAAGTTGTCAGCGAGTTAAATTTACCCCAATTAATCCTCGACCCTAATATTAGTATTGAAAACTTACTGCACCGCTATCCAGAATTAGAGGCAGATTTTAATAATCCCATTATTCCCCAAGACGACACAACATCGGAAGCAGAAACCACCACCCTACGCCGAGGATTAGTTTTCTCTAAATTACTCCTAAATGCTTTCGGCCCCAACACCCAAACCGGAGTTGTCACCGCGCAACAATACGCGCAATGGTTAAAAGATGTGGGATTTTTAGAAAAAGCTTTGGGATGTCAACCGGGAAGTTTGCGGGGAAATGGGCCAGCTATCGGGAAAAATCCCAGTAATCAAGGACAAGGTAGCGGTAACAGTGGCGGTATGGGTGCGGGTTTGGGTACTGGTGGCGGTTTCACCGTTACCGAAGAACAACTCCGCGCTACTCTCAAAGCGTTGGAAGGTGAATTAATTCACCGCATGGCTTTACACGAAGTCCTTAAAGATGACAGGTTAGCCAGCCAACTTACGCCATCAATGGCTTTGGTGGAACAGCTATTACGAGAAAAAGCCAATTTATCAGGAAATGCGCTGAAAAACGCTAAACGATTAATTCAAGAATATGTAGACGAACTCGCGCAAGTCCTGCGGTTACAAGTCGCGCAAGCTGTCGCCGGAAAAATTGATTATTCAGTTCCACCAAAACGGATATTTCGCAACTTAGATTTAAAGCGGACAATTTGGAAGAATTTAACTAATTGGAACCCGGACGAACAGAGATTATTTGTTGATAGGTTGTATTACCACCATACAGCCAAGAAAAAAACACCAACTCGCATGATTGTCGTAGTTGACCAATCAGGTTCAATGGTGGATGCGATGGTGCAATGTACGATTCTCGCCTCAATTTTCGCCGGACTTCCGAATGTGGATGTGCATTTATTGGCGTTTGATACGCGAGTCATTGATTTAACAGCTTGGGTACATGACCCATTTGAGGTTTTATTACGGACTCAATTAGGTGGAGGGACGCATATTTATGCGGCGTTAGTGGAAGCTGCACAAAAGATTTTAGAGCCAAATAATACGGCGATGGTGTTAATTTCGGATTTTTATGAAGGTGGTAGCGACCAAATTTTATTTGACTATATTAAATCGTTGAAGGAGTCGGGATTGCATTTTATTCCGGTGGGTGCGGTGACGAGTTCGGGATATTTCAGCGTGAATCAATGGTTCCGCGACAAATTAAAGGAGTTGGGTATGCCGATTTTAACGGGAAGTCCGAAAAAATTAATTCAAGAGTTAAAGAAAGTAATTGTTAATTAACCTCTTACCTCTGTGTCACGCCAGTTGCTACAACGCGGGGAACCCGCGCAACGCACTGGCTCCTCTGCGCCTCTGCGGTTAAAAAAATAATAAACCACAGAGACGCAGAGAACGCAGAGAAGAATTACAGAGAATTATATAGGAGATAAAAATGGCAAGGACTAAGAGTAATACTACAAATGGCGCTAGCAAAGAAGTAATGTTAAGACAACCGGCGGAAATGAAATATGCAGAAGAATTGGAATATTTAGCCTCAATTGATAAAGGTACAAAACCCTTTTCTTGGCGACTGTCGCCGCAAATAGTGCGGACTTTTGTGTTGGGAAGTACGCCATCACAAAAATTAGATAGGCAAATTGAACAGAAATGGTATGGAGATAGTGCGATCGCAGAACGTGCTATTGTCACTTTAGCTTCTGACCGGGGTTTACTCTTAATTGGCGACCCCGGTACAGGTAAAAGCTGGCTAGCTGAATTACTCGCAGCCGCAATTTCTGGAAATTCTACCTATGTAGTTCAGGGAACGGCGGGAACGACAGAAGACCAAATTAAATATTCTTGGAACGTGGCGATGGTAATTGCGGCTGGTCAATCCCGCGATTCTTTAATTCCCTCACCCATTATGACAGCCATGCATAGCGGTGCAATGGGTAGGTTTGAGGAATTGACGCGCTGTACTTCCGATGTCCAAGATGCACTGATATCTATACTGAGTGAAAAGTATATTTCAATTCCTGAATTAAAGACAGATAACGTAGCTTTCGCGCAACCCGGATTTAATGTCATCGCCACCGCCAACAGCCGCGACAGGGGTGTCAATGAACTGTCATCAGCGTTGAAACGACGGTTTAATTTCGTACATATGCCGGTGGTGACGAATAAGAAGCAGGAAAAAGAAATTATCCTGTTCCGCACCAAGGAATTAATGAACCGTCACGGTTTTGAGGTGGATGTACCGCCAACATTATTAGATGTATTATTGCAGACCTTCGCCGACTTGCGCGAAACCAGCGCCGCCGCCAGTTCTGATGACCAGCGTTTAGAATCGGCGCTTTCCACAGCCGAACAAATTGGTGTATTAGAAGATGCGATTTTACACAGCCGTTATTTTGGCGCGACTAATTTAGAAGCGGGTGCATTAGCCAAGTCATTAGTCGGTACTTTAGTGCGTCGTCAACCAGAAGATATTTCCGTGATGAATCAATTTTGGCACGCCGTTGTGGAGAAGCGCAGTCAAGAACAAAAAGGCGAATGGGAAGCTTTTCTTGAAGGTGGAAAACAAGCGATGGGGTTATTTTAAAAACTCTTCTTTCTCTGCGTTCTCTGCGTCCTCTGCGGTTTATTTCTCTTTTATCTCACGCAGAGACACAGAGGCGCAGAGAGGAACGTAAAAGTGATATTAGTACCTCAATCAAACTCCACAGGCCATAAATCGGAAACTGGTACTTCCCAACCTGGAAGCAATTCGGGAACCGTTAGGACATCGCCATTGTGCAGTACTATTACCTCTTTTTCCACATTGTAAACTTCCACAACTTGTTCATCAGGATTCAGCAAAATTCCGACTTTAGTTCCCAAACTCAGAAATTCTTGAATCTTCGCTCTGATATCTTCTACATTATCGCTGGGGGACTTGACTTCAACAATTAAATCAGGAGCCAATTGAGCAAAAGTTTTGGGACTGCGACGCAAGCGTTCAGCTAAAACAAACGAAGCATCTGGTGCGCGTAAATCTGAGTTTGGCAATCTAAAACCAGCACTAGAAGCTGTTATTCTGCCTAATTTACGTGGTTTCACCCAGTTGTATAACTGAGACACCATCGTAGCCGCAACTTCATCTGATTCGTATCCTGATGGACTCATGACAATAACATTACCTTTAACTAATTCCATGCGGTAGTCGGGGTACTGTTGCTGCATTTTTTCTAAATCTTCAACTGTCAGTGACATAAAGCCTCCGATTCTGACATGGGTTGTATTTATATTATGGGAAATCCAGAACACGCCTACCCACAAATGACAAACCCCACAAGTTAACTTTATTTACGCATTATCTAAAATTCCCCAAAAAATTGCCCATCAAAAACCTAAATATAATTTAAACCTCTTAATTACGAATTACGAATTACGAACTACGAATTAATTATGGTTACTCTCCCAACTGCATTCAACGCACTCCAAGAACAACTCCTCAACGCTGCGGAAAAATTCGCTACTGATGCACAACCTTTAAGCGAAATGCTAACGGCTTTAATACAAGACGTAGAAAAAGCCAGCAGCGAACCCCTAGAAATATTCCCCGTATGTCACCATTCCCCATCCTCCGCTTTGCAGATGGTGCGCCGTTTACGGGAAAAACCGCCGAAAGTCATCTACTTGGAACTGTGCGAAGATTTACAAAACACCGTTGAAAATCTCCGCGATTGTAAATTACCCGTCGCTTTACAAGCCTTCGCCGCCGAATCTGAGCATTTTTCGCCCAAAATCATGCCGTTGAGTGTGGTTGCACCAATTACCGAAGCTTCCGCAGAATATCAAGCGATCGCATTTGCGCTCCAAAATCCCGAAACTCAGCTAGTATTTGTTGATAGGGCGGTGGATTTTGTCTTTCAATGGGAACCCCCCGATACTAAACTTGCTGAAGAATCGGAAGAACCCCCCAGCGATGAAGCTAAAATGCATGGTTCGGCTGTAGGTGTAGAAGTAGGTAGTCTCGTCCCCACTTTCGACCAATTTTTAAGCTTTTTACTCCGCAACTCCAATACTCGCCACTTTTCGGAATGGTGGGATGAGTATGTAGAAACCGCAATTATCGGCGCAGATTACGAAACCTACCGCCAAGTCATGTTCCTCATCGGTAGCTTAATGCGCCGCTTAGGAACTCGCGACAAAGATATCGAAAGCGATCGCCAGCGCGAACGCTATATGTGGACTTCCATGAAAAAACACATGGCGGCGCATAATATTGCACCATCGGAAGCTATCTATATATGTGGTGCAGCGCACTCCGCTAGTGATGTGGCAGAATATAGCGTGACTAATAATAATCTCTGGGAAATCCCGGAACGCACCCAAACCAAATGGTTATATGGTTTAATTCCTTCCAGTTTTGCGGCTATCGAATACCAATTTCATCACCCAGCAGGTACGGTATCGCTAGCAGAAGCAACTTGGAAAAAGAATCTCAAGGTTACAGGTTTAAAGGGATTTTCGCTCAATAAAGAAGAGAAAGCAACTAAAACCAAACCAAGTCCTGTTACAGCTACCAATTCCACCCTCGCAGCCTTCTTAACCCGTCCCCCAGAACTAGCCGCAGCCGATACCGAACAATTACTACAATGGTGCGCGGATATTGTCGGATTAGCGCGAAAAAATGCCTATTTAGCTAGTACCGCTGACTCTATCGCCATCTATCAAACCTCAATGCTGCTAGCGGGGATGCGAAACCGAATGCACCCCACACCCTACGATTTTCAAGATGCAGCCATAACTTGTCTCGAAAAAGACCGCACTCCCAAAAAACGCAATATTTACCAACTTTGCCAAATTTTACTCGGAGGCGATCGCATTGGTACGGTTGGTTATGCTTCTTTACCTCCCCTAGCACAAGATGTTTACGACAGGCTTCAACCTCTGGGAGTCAACCTACTTGCACAAACCAACCAACGCGCCTTAATGGATTTCAAACAGCAGCCGGAACTTCTACCCTGTTCCGATGTACTGTGGCGATTGTACTATTTATCTGGTGACACGATTGTAAAACCCATTATGGGCGATCGCAGTCTTGGTTCCAAACCGATTCAAGAATCTTGGGAAATTCGCATCGGTAAATACCAGCGTCATATTATTATGCTCGGTTATGAGGGTGTCAGTATCGAGCAAGTTCTAGAACAGCGCCTTAAACAAACAGCTTTCTCTCCCCAAGCCAAAACCAGCGAGGTTCTCAAATCCACTGAAGATAGCATTTTATACGCGCGGAGTTTGCGACTTACTCAAGAACTCGGAGAACACGCGATTTCTCTCCTCAAACAAGAAACAGGTGTCAGCGATGCACCCCAAGTATTTGAACGCGTCCGTCGCCTAGTCCATTACTACCGCGCCACACCCACAGGCTTACCCGAATGGATAGAACGTTTTGTTACCACAGGCTACGGACATTACGCCACCCTACTACCCCAAGCCTTCGCAGATAGGGGAACCACACCCGAACAAATCGCCGGGATGTTGAATTTTATCTTTACCCTAGAAAGTTTGGCGCTATCTCTCGGTTGTAACCGCAGTCAATTATTAATCGGTGTCAAACAATCCAGCCAAGGTTTAGATGACCCCGCCAAAATCGGTTTATTGTGGACAACCGAATGGTTACTAACATTAAGAAAACTAGAAGAAATTCGGGAATTTTTCAATGATGTGATTAATAACGAAATGCTAATTAAATCTTTCCCCGAATACTTAAATGGATTTATCTTATCGCTGACATTTGCACCCAGAATTAGTAAATTTGTCGTCGAACTGTTGAGTAAATTATTCGCTACAGTTCCCGATAAAATTTTATTACCTTGGCTACCCAGCTTGATTCTTAAACTGCGACCCCATGCTCAAATTCTCCAAGCATTAATTAAAGAAGCCTCAAGTAATTTCCCGAAAAACTTAGCTGGCTTTAATAGCTGGGTTCCCGCCTGGACAAAACCGCAACCTGAAATTAAGGAACAGGTCAAACAAGTTGAACCTGCACCAACACTCAGCGAAAATGAGTTAAAAATTCGAGAATTTTTATTTAATTCTCCAGCCACAACCAATGCGCTAGCGAAACTACTAGGTATTGAAAATTTAACTTGGCAAGAAAATTTAGAAACACATCAAGAGCATCAAGAAAGTTTATCTGAAACAGAAGTAAAAACCCAAGAATTAATTAAGAATTATCCAGCAACATTAAATTATTTTGCTGGATTACTTAATTAAAGCTATAGTCATGCAAACTAGTTTTTGATATACAGTACAAATTATCCGGGCACAACAATTGTTGTGCCCCTACTTGTGTAATTTAGTAAAAGAAATGCTTGCTGGTAGGGTGTGTTGTCGCGCAGCGCAACGCACCATTAGCTGTCTCATTTCTCCCTCATCTCTTATCGCACAGTCTCCCGTGTTAACTCCGCATCTATGGGTTTAACGAGATAAATCCGCAACATATGCCAGATGATAGCGGTAATGACTGGTAATTTTTGCCAAAACTTGAGAAACTGAGGGCGATCGCTGTTGTTAATCTCCGTAAGTTTCTGATTATTCTGGTAACACTGCTCTAACCGCCAGAAAAACGCCGGGTGATTGGTATCTAAAATGATGGGAAATGCTCTAGAAGCAGTGTTGTTTGTCTCGGTGATCACTTGGTTATTATACTTGCGTGGATGAATACCAATGGATTCGTAAAAGCTGGCGCGTTCAAATACCGTAATCGTGTGGGTAACAAACACCGTCAGCAAAAAGAAACGTATCCACAACCTTGCTTTCCAGTTATCCCATAATTTTGGTTGCGATCGCAGCAACGCTTTAAAGAAATCTCCATGTCGGTTTTCATCTTGACACCAACTCTCAAATTTCCTGAACAGGGGATAAAACTGATAGTCAGGGTTTTTCTGCAAATGGCGATACATCAATATATAGCGCCAGTAACCAATTTTCTCGGATAGGTAGACTGTATAGATAATCCACTCTAGTGGGAAAAAGGTATAAGTACGACTTTTAGTTAAGTAACTCAAGTCTAGGGAGAGGTTAAAATCTGCCATTGACTTGTTTAAAAATCCCGCATGACGCGCTTCGTCCCTGGCCATAAAATTAAAAGCATCCGCCAAAATCGGGTTTCTGTCTTTGAGACGGCGTGATATTTCCTTAAATAAAAGAAACCCGGAAAACTCGGAAGTGCACGAACGTTCCAAAAAGTCAATAAAAGAACGGCGTGTTTCTCCTTCAATATGCTCCCAACTCTGCTTAAATTCCTGATCGCGCACAAAATGATGGCGATTATAGTCAGCCCGCAGTTCCTCTACAATTGCCAGTAACTCAGTCTCATGGGCTGAAATATCTAACTTTGCGATCGCCTCGAAGTCAGTAGTATAAAACCGGGGTGTTAATAATGTTTCTTTCACAGGCGCTTTTACACCTGGCTTTAGTAACTGAGGCTCCGGAGTTTCAACAGACTTCACCATGAGAATCCTTCTCTCGCTCTATCCTTTAATAGCTATATAAGCATAATATATTGTTGAGAACAGTTAAGTTGTGCGAAGGAATGAGGCAAGGGGGCAGGGGGCAGGGAGCAGGGGAGAAATAACCTCAAATACCAATACTGCTCGGTTAAGGATTTTCAACTCTTAATTTGGTTTGGGTAAAAGGTGAAAGGGTAAGGGTTAAAGGTTTTTTATTGACCCTTTACCCCTTCCCCTTTTACCCTTAACCGACAAGTATTGCCTCAAATACCCAACACCAATTACCAATTACCAATTACCAATGCCCCATTCCCAATGCCCCATTCCCAATGCCCAATTCCAAAATGTGCCTTCCCTGACAGACGAAAATAAAGAAATATTAATACTTTAATAGTTATACAAATATAAATAGTTAAATATTTTTGGGAGAGTTAAACCGAGTAGGGATGAGCATTGAGAGTATATTTGCCGTAATACTGATGCTAATCCCGCTTAAACCCAAAATTTGGGGTTTGGTAATGGGTAATTGGTAATTGGTAATTGCTATTCCCCCCTTGTTCCCTCATCCCCTCATTCCCCTCATCTCCCCAGTCCCCAGTCCCCAGTCCCCAATCCCCAATCCCCAATCCCCAGTCCCTCTATAGCAGACATCCTGAGTCGGTGGCTGTGCAGAAATCTGGCGCTTGAAATTAAGGAAACAAAATGAGTAGCAATTTAGCTGTCAAACTACGCTCTGGAACTGAAAAAGCTCATACAGCAGCAGAAAATGTAGGCTTTATGAAATGTTTTCTCAAAGGAGTTGTAGATAGAGACTGCTTTGCGAAGTTTTTGAGTAATTTGTATTTCGTCTACAGCGAACTAGAAGCGGCAATTGTAACTAATGTTAACAATCAGGCGATCGCAGCTGTTTATTTTCCAGAACTGAATCGGCAAGCTGCTCTAGAAAAGGACATGATGTTTTACTATGGAAAGCAATGGCGAAAGCAAATTGCTCCTGCAACTGCCACTCAAACATTTGTCGCCAGAATTCGGGAATTATCTGCTACTGAACCTACCCTATTGTTAGGGCACGCCTATACACGCTACATGGGCGACCTTTCTGGTGGTCAGATGTTGCAAAAAATTGCTCAATCAACTTTGCAATTATCTGGCTACGAAGGTACAAATTTTTATAATTTTGACCAAATCCCCGATAAAACGGCATTTAAACACAAATACCGTCAGGCGTTGGATGCATTACCCATCGATGATGCAACCTCTGACCGAATTGTCGCAGAAGCTAACAATGCCTTTCATTTGAATATGCAAATGGTACAAGTCCTTGAGGCGAATTTAATTCAAGCCATCGGTCAACCCTTATTTAACAGCCTAACTAATTAAAGGGTGAAGGGTGAAGGGTCAAGGGTGAAAGGTCAAGAGTGAAAATAATTCTCCCTCATCTCCCCAGTCCCCAATCCCCAATCCCCATTACCCCTTATCCCCAGAGGGGGCCCCGAGTTCCCCAGTCCCTAATCCCCAGTCCCCCCCCGGAGGTTTTAATGGTCTTTCTCTTACCTGGTGTCAAATTTGATTTGGAGATGATCCAAAAGTATGATGCTCCAGTACCTAGATACACCAGTTATCCGCCTGCTACTGAGTTAAGCGAAGCATTTACCACCACCGATTTACAAAATGCGATCGCAGCCTCGAATCAACGTAAAACTCCCCTGTCTTTGTATTTCCACATTCCTTTTTGTCAGACTGCGTGCTATTTTTGCGGCTGTAATACGGTAATTTCTAACAATAAGAATATTGCCAAACCTTACTTAGAATATTTAGTTCAAGATATTAAACAAACAGCCGCTTTAATTGATTCTGACCGCCAAGTTTTGCAAATTCATTGGGGTGGCGGTACACCTAATTATTTAGACCGCGAGCAAGTTGAGTTTGTGTGGAAACATATTACTCAACATTTTACTATTGACTCAAAAGCAGAAATCTCCATTGAAATCAACCCCCGTTATGTAGATAAAGATTACATTTTATTTCTTAGGGAATTAGGATTTAATCGCATTAGCTTTGGCATTCAAGATTTTAATCACGAAGTACAAGTAGCGATTAATCGTATCCAACCGGAAGAAATGCTCTTTGATGTCATGAGTTGGATCAGGGAAGCAGAATTTGAAAGTGTAAATGTAGATTTGATTTATGGTCTTCCCTATCAAACTCGGCAGAGCTTTAGGGAAACAGTGAAAAAGACTATAAAATTAGACCCAGACAGAATTGTGGTCTTTAACTTTGCTTATATTCCCTGGATTAAACCTGCACAGAAAAATATTCCCGAAGCAGCTTTACCGAAGCCACAGGAAAAGCTAGATATTCTGAAAATGACCATTGAAGAACTCACAAATAATGAGTATCTGTTCATTGGTATGGATCATTTTGCTAAATCTAACGATGAATTAGCGATCGCGCAACGTAATGGCACTCTGCGGCGTAATTTTCAAGGCTACACCACCCACGCCGAAACAGAATTATTTGGTTTTGGAGCGACATCTATTAGTATGTTAGAAGATGCGTATTTCCAAAACCACAAACAATTAAAAGAATATTATCAGGCAATTTCCACTGGTAAATTGCCATTGAGTAAAGGAATTAAATTAACTCAAGATGACATTATTAGACGTGATGTCATCATGGGTATTATGTCGCATTTTCAATTGCACAAGCAAGACATCGTAGATAAATATCACATTTGTTTTGACGAATACTTTGCCCATGAGCTAGAGATGTTAAAACCTCTAGAAGCCGATGGACTGGTAAGCTTATCAAAAAATTACATATTAGTTACAGACATTGGCAGATTGCTGGTAAGAAATATTGCCGTCATCTTTGATAATCACATGAGAATCAAAGAAAAGCATTTCTCGAAGGCAATATAAATGGGGCTAACAGGCTATTTATAAAGTAAACATAGAATGGATGTAGGGTGTGTTAGGCGCTTATTTTCGATATGATTTGCCATGAAATAACTATCCTAGCGCCTAACGCACCATCCACGCGGCGGTGCGTTACGGCTAAATTTCATTGTCTCTAAGTCCCAAATTCTTTCATAGCCGTAACACACCCTACAAAATTGTCTTTAAGCAAATACAGATGGGCGAAGATAGAACCCGATAATTTGAGTTCGGAAGGTGATAATTTCACCTTTTTACTCAACGCTCTGAGTTCAAAATAAGACAGTCCGAGTTCAAAAGGCGATAATTCCACCTTTTTACTCGACACTCCGAGTTCAGAACCTCACCTTTCCCCCTGCTCCCTGCCCCCTGCCCCTTGTCCTCCTATTGACCCCAACTCAAGATTCAACAGATAATATGCCATCTTGACTTCAATTAGATACTATTGATGCTAGATAATGGGAAAGCTTTGACATTTTACTGCCCATCTAGAAGCTGAAGAACACAATTAACTACTATGCGAACTCACTATTGCGGCGCGCTCCGAAAAGAACATATTGGAGAAACTGTTACCTTGTATGGATGGGTAGACCGTCGCCGCGATCATGGGGGCGTGATATTTTTAGATTTACGCGATCGCTCTGGTATTGTCCAGATTGTTAGCGATCCGCAACGTACCCCGGATTCCTATGAACAGGCTAATAGTATCCGGAATGAATATGTTGTGGAAATCACTGGTAAAGTGACACAACGTCCCGACGAATCCCTCAATTCCCGCATCCCCACAGGCGAGGTAGAAATCTACGCCGAGAAGATTAATTTACTGAACAGTGTGAGGAAACAGTTACCTTTCCAAGTTTCCACAGCTGACACTGAAAACGTGCGGGAAGAATTGCGATTGAAATATCGTTATTTAGATTTACGCCGGGAACGTATGGCGCAAAATATTCAGTTGCGTCATCAAGTTGTGAAAGCTATGCGGCGTTACTTGGAAGATGTGGAAGGTTTTATCGAAGTTGAAACCCCCGTACTAACTCGTTCTACCCCAGAAGGGGCGCGGGATTACATTCTCCCCAGCCGTGTTAACCCTGGTGAATGGTTCGCTTTACCGCAGTCACCACAATTATTCAAACAATTGCTGATGGTATCTGGTTTGGACAGATATTATCAAATTGCTCGTTGCTTTCGCGATGAAGACTTACGCGCTGACAGACAACCAGAATTTACCCAGTTAGACATGGAAATGAGTTTCATGTCTCAAGAAGAAATTATCGAACTCAACGAGAAGTTAGTTTCTTACATCTTCAAAACCGTTAAAGGAATTGAGTTACACCATCCCTTCCCGCGTATTACCTACGCTGAAGCGATGGAACGCTACGGTAGTGACAAACCAGATACCCGCTATGGTTTGGAACTAGTGAATGTTTCCGATGTGTTGAAAGATTCCGGTTTTAAAGTTTTCCGCGATGCGATCGCTCACGGTGGTATTGTGAAAATCCTACCGATTCCCAACGGTAACGATGCGATTTCTAATGTCCGTATTAAACCAGGCGGAGACTTATTTAAAGAAGCTAGCGAAGCTGGGGCGAAGGGTTTAGCTTACATCCGCGTTAGAGAAAACGGCGAAATTGATACCATCGGTGCAATTAAAGATAACCTCACCCCTGAACAAAAACAGGAAATATTAGAACGTACAGGCGCAAAAGCAGGCCATTTACTGCTATTTGGGGCTGGTGATGCAGTTACCGTTAACAAAACTTTAGATAGATTACGACAAGCGATCGCTAAAGAATTTGCGTTAATAGATCCAGATAAAATCAATTTGCTGTGGATTACCGATTTCCCCATGTTTGAGTGGAATGCTGACGAAAAACGCTTGGAAGCATTACACCACCCATTTACCGCACCCCACCCCGATGACTTAGATGATTTAAAAACAGCCCGCGCCCAAGCCTACGACTTAATATTTAACGGCTTTGAAGTTGGTGGTGGTAGTCGGCGGATTTATCAGCGAGAAGTTCAAGAACAGGTATTTGAAGCCATTGGGTTGTCACCGGAAGAAGCCCAAAATAAATTCGGCTTTTTGATGGAAGCCTTTGAATATGGTACACCGCCGCATGGTGGCATCGCCTACGGTTTAGATCGGTTAGTGATGTTGCTAGCAGGGGAAGAATCGATTCGTGATGTCATTGCTTTTCCGAAGACACAACAAGCCCGTTGCTTGTTAACTGATGCGCCTTCTAGCGTTGATGCAAAACAGTTAAAAGAATTGCACGTGGCTTCCACTTACAAGCCCAAAGCTTAGTAGTGACGAGTAGAATTTAGTTCTGCATTCAAAGAAGCGATCGCTATTAATACTTGTCGGTTAAGGGTAAAAAGGGGAATGGTTCAAGGGAAAGAAAAAACCTTTAACCCTTAACCTTTTCCCCAAAACCAATTTTGAGTTCAAAACGCTATCCCTTGTAGTATTGCGATCGCTAATTTAAATTGGCGATCGCTTCTTTGATGATTCGCATAACCCTATAAGCCAATACAGTTCAGTTAAAAAATAAATTGACGACAAAAACAATAATTTTTGGGGGCAATACTGCTCGGTTAAGGATTTTCAACTCGGAATTTGGTTTGGGGAAAAGGTGAAAGGGTAAGGGTTAAAGGTTTTTCTTGCCCCTTTTCCCCTTCCCCTTTTACCCTTAACCGACAAGTATTGTTTTTGGAGGGGGTTTGGGGGACGCAACCGTCACCCAATCGGGGGTTTGGGGGAGAATCCCCCAATTGAGCTAGCTGTTTTCACAACTGACAAATCCATCAATAATGATCTTATCTGAACTGTATAACCCTATAAGCAGCACGAGTACGGCGTTTGCAAACGATAACCATACTTTCTAGGAAATTCCTGAGCCTTTAAAGTTAACTTGGACTTTTGACTTTGGACTCTGGCGAACTATTCAAAAGTCTGAAGCAGCAGTTTGTCTATTATAGAAGAATATTTTTTATAAACTCTCGTAAATCTATCGGAAATATGTATAATTATTAAATACGGTAAGTCTAGCGGCAAAGCGTATTTAAAACCAAAAATAAAAGTAACCTAAGAAAGCAAATTTCACAGCCGTAAATCGGAATGCGTAAATATTTGCTGGATTTGGTTTGCTGATTTGCATAGCTTCTTATACCCGACTCAATAACCAGATATTAGACTGCTGAAAAAATCTGAGTCACGGGGATTCTCTGTGGAATCCTCACTCTTCGTGTTGCAAAAGTACTATTTACAGTTCAAAGGAGTGAACGTGATCAACGCTATACGGATTAACGATCATTTGACAACAACAGGACAAGTCGTACCACACCAGCTAAAGCAAGCCAAGCAAGAGGGTTTTCGGTCGGTTTTGAATTTGCGATCGCCTGATGAATTAGGATTTTTAAAGGATGAGCAAAAAGTAGTGGAAGAATTAGGGCTACATTATGTCAATGTGCCCCTGAAGCTAGAAAATTTAAATGAAGAGCTAATTACTAAAATCCTAACCACATTAGACCAGCTTCCTAAACCCACCGTCATACATTGTGCCGCAGCTATGCGCTCAACGGGAATTGCATTGTTGAGTGTAGCAATTCAAGAAGGATTAACTCCAGAGCAAACTTTAATGAAAGCGAAGAGTCTGGGTTTTGGATTCTTTGAACACGCTGGTGTAAGTCCTCAGTTGAAACAATTATTTGTCAACTATCTCAATAAACATACAAAGGTAGATGTACCTTATGCATTAAGCGCTTAAAGGTTGCTATCATCAACAAGCTTTAACTATTAACAATAGTTGCATAAATTCACTCTACCAATCAATAATTAAGGGTGCGTTATGCTCAAGCGATAACACACCCTACACCAGGCATTTATTGGGTAAATTTAAAACAAGTATTTACCCTATTCCTTACCTATTTGGTTGAATGGGTGATATTGGTAAACCCACTGGAATCTTTACTTTAGGTGCTCTTTGAAAGTAGTCGCGGGAATAATAATTTTGGCGACCACTATTATCTAAAAATTGAGTGAAGCCTTGCAACATGATTTGAGAGCCAGCATGGTCTAATGTCAATAAGGTATTAGAAAAACCTTTGGTATAGTTAGCTGTTCCATAGGTATGGTTTGTATCTTGCACATTTAAACCATAGGTTACAACTGGTACAGTTCCCCAATCACAATCTGTAGGATGACATTTACCAAACACTTGAATATTTAATTTATTGCTACCTGCAGAAGTAATAACTAAGCGAGTCACACCACGAGTATTATTATCTTTATTTACCCATGTACCCACAAAATCAGCAGGTGCAGCTAAACTAGGACTGGCAACAGCAGCCGCTAAAGCAACACTAGAAGCAGCAATCATCAAAGAACGTTTTAACATTTTATTTGTACTCCATGATTAGTAGTAATTTAATTTTGGGATTGGCTAGAAATATCAAATCAATATCGGCGTGTATCTGCGGTTAAAATTTCTCAAATTAACGCCACTTTTCACTCCATGCACCAGTAAGACGAATGGTTGCAGGATTAAGAATTTGTACCTAGTGCTAAAGATTTCAATGACAGTCTCAACATAATAATGATTCGGTGTAGTAAAGTTTGTTGAGGCAGTTTGATAGCAATTCATAATTCGTAATTACGAAATTTTGACAAAATCGAGGTTTTAGTGTTTTAATCTTTAACCTGATTTTTGTGAATTGGTATTTAACGCCTTCACTACTTCTTTAGGTAGGCCTCGAGTTTTTTATGCACCCTCGGCAAAACATCATTGAAATCTTTTCAACTTTTGTGCAATTCGATGCCGATCGCTTCGGTCATTGGGCGACAGAATCAAGATTGCGTAGTAGTATACAAGGTTGCGTCAAACGCACACCCCAAGAAACTTCAGAATCTTTTTGGGCGCTTTATTGGTATAAGTTTTGGCAGCTTCCTGAATCTCAGTCGTTGGCGAAGCAACATCTGGCTGCTTACTTGCAAGAAACCTGCTATTGGGTATCTCAAAAAACCGTTCACGGTTTCGCCAGTACCCAATTCCAATTATCAGACTGTTTTCAAGTTGCGATCGCCCAAATTGATCGCGTCCTCAAAGGTTTTAACCCCAGCCAAGGTTTTACCTTAAAAAACTATGCTGGGCCTTTGTTTGCGAGTGCAATCCGCGAAACTTTACGCCAACGCCACGAAGTTGATATCTGTACCGATTGGGGACTGTTACGCAAAATCTCCCAAAAGCGGTTGCAGGAAGCCTTGCAAAGTGCTGGCTTATCTGCGGACGAAATTCGTGCTTATATCCTGGCGTGGAATGTTTTTAAAACCTTTTATGTCCCCACTACCACCGGAACTTCCCGCAAGCTGTCTCGACCAGACGATCGCATTTGGGAAGCGATCGCTACAGCTTATACTTCTCAAAGTAACCAACAAATTAGTATTCCAACTATAGAGAAATGGTTGCTAACAGCAGCCAAAGCTGCACGTAAATACCTTTATCCCACCCCCGAATCTCTAAATGTTGCCCAAGGTGGAGATAATTCATGGGAGTTATTAGATAACCTACCAGGAAATCAACAACCCTCCCTAATTGAAGAAATTATTACCCAAGAAGAAGAACAAACCAGAACTTCTCAACAAAGCGAAATTAATCAGATTTTAGTGACTGCGATCGCACAATTAGAACCAGAAGCACAACAGATTGTGCAACTATATTATGCTCAAGGACTCAATCAAGATAAAATCGCCAAGCAACTAGAAATGAAGCAATATACAGTATCACGGCGATTGACAAAGGCTAGAGAAAATTTGCTTAAATCTTTAGCAAATTGGAGTCAAGATACCTTGCATATTTCCATTACGCCCGACCTACTCAAAAGTATGAGTACATTAATGGAGGAATGGTTACAAAGTTACTACGGTGTTTAGGGATTGGGGACAAATCAATTCAAAATTCAAAATTCAAAATTCAAAAGAATACCTTGTTCCCCGTTACCCGTTCCCTGTTCCCTCTCACAAACACCAATGACCAATGACCACATAACAACTTTTCAGAGAAACCGCCATGACAACATTTTCTTTTGCCAATTCCACTGATTTACTTCTAGAAATTCCGGCTAAAAATCAAAATTTGGCGGATCTTCGGAGTTCATATTTTTCTAACCCCACTTCGCGCTATCAAGGTTATATTAATGAACTTTGCCTGAGTGCAGTCTTGCCTTGGATACAAGAGGAATTTACATCACAGGCAAAGGTCTGGCCAACTACCACTGTTTTACCCAGTTTTTGGGAACTGGTAAATGGAACCGCTATTGCAGTGGACGTAACGAGATTTATTCTGGTTCCCAGTGAAAATATTGATGACAGCGAATTGCGGGTTCCCCAAGAATGGGTGGATTTAACTACTTGGGCTGGTGATTACTATTTAGCTGTGCAAGTAGAACCAGATGAAGGCTACGTTAGGGTTTGGGGTTACTGTACCCACGAACAACTGAAGAATCGGGGTAATTATGATGCAGGCGATCGCACTTATGCTGTAGATGCGATTGAAATTATCCATGATATTAGCGTGTTAGCGCTTACCCAAGAACTTTGCCCGCAAGCAATTACACGCGCTGCTATTTCACCTCTGCCCACCCTACCACAACCACAAGCCCAAAACTTGATTACTCGCCTGGGAAAGCCGGAAGTCGTCACACCCCGGTTAGCTATCCCGTTTCAAGTCTGGGGGGGGTTAATTGAACATGGTGGTTGGCGACAAAGCTTATATCAACAACGTTTGGGACTACCAGAACAGTGGTCAGTATTGCAATGGTTGCAAAGTGGCGTTTCCCAAGCTGCGGAAACTATTGGTTGGGGAAGATTGAATTTGCAATTGAGTTTTGGTGGTAGAGGTGCGGAAGAAACACCAGCAGATTCTATCTTGTCTCGGCTGTTAGCGATCGCAGGTCAAACTTATGAACTTTTAGTTATACCCCAAGGCGAAAGAGATCAAGTTATTTGGCGGTTTGAATTGCGTAACGCCACAGTAGGTGCAGCTATCCCCGGCGGTTTTAAATTGCGACTACTCACTGAAGATTTACAACCTTTCCCTAACAACGAAGATATCGCCACAAATGCTGTAGAACAACTCTTTGTAGAAGTTGCTCTAGAACCAGGCGAAGGTATAGTCTGGGAAATAGAACCTCTCCCAGAAAACTATGACCGCGAAATACTCAAATTTTAAATTTTGGTTTGGCTTTTTTTATAGATACTAGGATGGAGAATTATTTCCTCAATTTATCTATAAATAAAAAGTCATGAGAGAAAAACCAAAGCAGCAAATACGCGTCTGGGCAATGTTTTGTCATCTCTCGGCTTTATTCGCTTGGATGCTATTATTCTTTTTGGTATTTCTCGGAATTCCTTTGTATTTACCCTTAAATATTTTATTTCCCCTGATAATTTGGCGCTTCAATAAATTTAAATCTCCTTGGATTGATTTTCAGGGTAAAGAAGCTTTAAATTTTCAAATTTCGCTCACAATGTATATTCTGATTGTGATTATCTTATCCTTATTAATTATGTTAACAATGTTTGGTATAGCATTGATTAATAATAGTACTGGACAAGAAATTAAAACAGTTTTAGATATTTTATTATTGTTATGGCTGGGATTAACTGCATTAATGATAATATTACAATTATTCTTAGTTAATTTTGCCGCAATGAAAGCTTATAAAGGTAAGCATTATCGCTATCCTGTAACAATTCGATTTTTACGTTAAATAATTATCAATTTAAAATAGCAATTCCTTAGTTATTCATAGCTAAAAAACATTGATTTTCCAAATTTTTATGCTTGCGTAGGATGCGTTAGCGATAGCGTAACGCATCTGATATCAGCTACAAAAGATTATCAAATATTTTTAGGAGCTAACTTTACTCCAAGATTTCTGCTTACTACTAATATACTTTAACTTGCTATTTTTCTCCTTTACCTCAAACTTTTTTCTAAAATAATCGCTAAAATAATTTTTATATAAAAGGCAACTAACTTTTGCAAGTTTATTATCTATATGAATTAATCCTAAATTCTTTAGTTTCAATGCAGTTTGTTGTTCTAAAGTAATTGGTAATGATGATTTTATAACTTCCTCAAAACTGTTAATTAAATTGGAGCTTTGAATTAAAAAATTTAATTGCTCGTGTAAATGGTTGCCAAATATTCCAGTATCATTAGTAGCATTCTGGAGTAAATCTTCTACCGTGATTTGAGATTGGACACTATGATAAAATAATAGCCGTACTAAGTAAGGAAATCCTCCAGTAAGCGCCATGATTTTTTCCAACTCTAAAGTAGAAAGGTAAAGTTTATGACGTTGAGCTAAATCCTCTATTTGTAATGTTGTAAATCTAGGTAATTCAATTGTCAAGCCTACGTTAAATAAAAAATTATTAATATCTAAATTAATATAAATATCGCTGGACGTGACAATTAATAAGCGTAATTTCTGCCAAATTGATATATCTCTAGTTTCTTCATACCATGAGCGCAGTAAACCTAAAAAATCACGGGTCAGTTGAGGGTACTCAAACAATTTATTGACTTCATCCAATGCTAAGATAATGGGACTGGATATTTCTTGTAATAAATACTTTTGAAAGTAGATAGTACAGTTCATCAAAGCTCCCATATCCTGATTCCAAAATTCCTCTAGCTTTGATGCGATTCCTAATTGGTAGGTAGCATTAGCGCAAAACCAACGTAAAAATTTTTCTAATGAGGTGAAAACTTCTGTTTCAGCACTATGTAAGCTTAACCTTACTGTCTGATAATGATGTAAAATGCCATGACCAATAATTCTAGTCATCAAAGAAGTTTTGCCCATCTTGCGCGGCGCTTTGATGTGAATAAATGCACGAGGCCGCAGTATTTCTGCATAACATGTCTGTTCTAAACTATGTTCAATATAAAAACTAGAAGCAAGAGGAACTTGTCCTTCTGGAGGTTCCAAATCTATCTTCTGTGGCTTTTCTATATGCTTGAATGTCGTTTGAGAAAATTTCACATCTAATTGATGCTCGAGTACAGCACGACAATTAGTCCGATTAATTTTCTCACCAAAAATCTCAGAAAGTAATTGCCATAGCTTGGGAGCAACCATTCGCCTAATATAATTTTCGGAATAGTTGTTTTCTAAAGCAATTTGTGCATAATTTTTTTTAGTTTCTGAGAGAGATGCCGACAATATAGCTTTCTGAATAAACGATAGAGATTTTCCTGTTTTATTAACAATTAATGCTTCAGTCGTGGCAATAATTTCTTCTATGCTATTCATCTGTTTTTAAAGCCAGAAACATTTCAAGCTCATATTTTTTCGACTATTTAAGCCAAAATATCGATATATAAGACAGAAGTTTATTAAAACAATAGCTATGAGAATTAAGACTTAAAATTGTTATTCCAAATCAGGAATATTCAATGCTCCATTTTCTTTCAGCCATTGCTTTTGTTGAGGAGTTAATCCAATTGCATCAGTAAATTGTGCTCCCTTAACACGAGAACCGGAAAAATTTACCCCTTCTAATTTAGTATTTGTGAAATTTGTATGCCTTAGATCACTATCACTCAAATTTGCACCATTCAAAACTGCCTCCTCTAAGTTAGCTTTAAATAAAGAAGCTAATCCTAAGTCAGCATCACTCAAATCTGCATTAAATAAAGAAGCTAATTCTAAGGCAACTTGACGTAAAACGGCATCACTCAAATCTGCATTACTCAAATCTATATTTATTAAATCGGACTCAGTTAAATCGGCACCTTTTAAAATAGCATCTTGTAATTGTGCTCCTTCTAAATCAACTTTTCGTAAACAAGCACCATATAAAATAGCGCCTTCGCCATTACATTGGCAAAGATTGGCACGCTCCAAAATAGCATTAGTGAAATCTGCTGCTTTGAGGCTAGCTCTAAATAAATTTGCCCCTGTTAAGTCGGCTTTAATTAAACAAGCTTTTTCTAAATTGATTTCCGTTAGATTTGCATCTTGTAAGTACACATGATCTAGCTGGGCGTAACTTAAGTGAGCGCCTGTTAAGTTCGCTTTAGCTAAAACAGCATGACTCAAGTTTGCCCACAATAAACTCACATTCGACAGATTTGCTTGAGTTAAATTACTTTTTTGAAAGTCGGCTCGATTCAAGTCTGTCCAAATTAGCTTGGCAAAACTTAAATTAGCATCACTAAGATTAGCACTACTGAGGTTAGCATAACTAAAATCAACATTACTAAAATCGACACCTTGCAAAAAAATCTGGCTTAAATTAAGGTGTTGAAAATTTCTTTCCCGGTCTGCATATCGTTTGATAATGTCTTGGTCAATCATTCTGTTGATCAAGTTTCACTAATAATCAATAAACTACTAGACACAATGAATTGTCTACTATTCTGGTTAGTTTTAACAAATAATTTAGATTTAATTTTTTAATACTAATTAATTTTATTCTGCAATTAAATATGATTTTTAGTCATTGACTTAGCAACACTTGTATGCAGCAAAGTAATTTCTATGACATAAAGGCAGCTAAATTACGTATTTGTAGATATTTACAAAATTGTACTTATATGTATATACGTCAAAATATTTAACATTAAAGATAAATTTATGACATTTATAACCTTGTAATTATCTAGTTAGGTGTGTTTGACTAAACACAAGCATTAAGTGTTCCCATCAAACTTATCTACAAGATTTCTGTCTACTGCTTGGGTTTCAATTCCTTTATGTTGAAATCGTAAACCTCTGCAAATATGAAATTATTCAGTTTCCTCAAGAAGAAAAAAAGGGAAATCAGAATGAATAAACAAGCAAATTCTACACCTGCTGTTGATTTAGTAATTGTCATCGATACTAGCCCTTCGATGAGAGATGAAGCCCAAGCTTTAAGTGATGCTGCTGCTAGTGCAATTGCTAAAGCTAAATCTAGTTGTCCTTCCGATTTAAGAGTAGTTTGGTTAGGTATAGAAGGTATTTGGAAAGGGACAAACTTCGACCAAACTATCAGAACTTATCTAACTCAAAAAGTTAAGGTATCAGAATCGAAGCTTCGGGGTAGAAAAAGAGGTGAACTCAAATCTGCAGGAGCGCAAGAAGATGCGGCACGCGCCATTGAAGATATCTGCGACTACTTTGATTGGCGCAAAGATGCACTAAGAGCAATCTTTTATCTCGGTGATGAAGCACTAGAAGGCGGTGGAGATAAAACAGAGCAAAAAGATATTAAAGCAGCTGATAATTCGATCCAAACAGCACAAAAAGCAAAAGTTACTGTTCATACTTATTTTGGAACTTCTAATAGCAAGCATCAAGCAGGAATCAAAAGCGAATACGCCAGAGTTGCAGCCTCAACAGGAGGGCAATCTTTTACAGATAAAGATACGATCAATGGTTTTAGTGCTGTCTTAGAAAAAGTTATTTGTGGTAGTCGTACAGTTCAACATTTAAATCCAGCTACAACTATCAAACTCCAATCAGGGGCAGTTTATATCCAAGATTGCGTCTCCAATGAATTAAGCAAACTCTATACTCTAGATTTAGCTACAGGTAAAGCTACTTTTATCGGTGAGATAGTTACAGAAGTTTCTGATATTGCTTTTGTTGGTTCCGAACTATATGGCTTGGATCGCGAAGGCGACAAAACTCGACTAGTCAAAATTGATCTAAATTCAGGTGATGCGATCGCAATTGGTGATATTGGTTTTGCTGCAGCTGGTTTAGCATATAATCGCCAACGCCAAACCCTCTACGCTACAACAGCCAAACAACTAATTGCGATTAATCTCCAAACAGGTAAAGGTACACCCGCAGCCACAGTAGCAGATAAAGACTACAACTGTGGCGAAGTTGCCTTTGATGCTGATGGCAAAGCTTACATTACCTTGATTGGTTACGAGAAGAAAAAGTTATTAGCCAGTACAAACCTTGATACCGGTGAAGTTAAACATATTGGCGATACTGGTTTTGCTGATGTTGCCAGTATGGAATTTGTTGGTGATGTTTTATATGGCGTAACTGGCAACTTCTTCAACTTAGGTAAAGACGGTCAATTAATCCGTATTGATACTAAAACCGGTAAAGGAACATTAGTTGCGATCACCGAACCTGTGGGACGTTGGGCAGGTATCAGTATTTATCAACCAGTTACCGCAGCAACTACAGCAGTTACCTCAAAAGGGAAGTCAGAAGAAGAATCTGAAAAGGCAAAGGTTTCGCAAGAAATTAAAAATGTCAAGGAAGAAAGTATGACTATTTTAACCATCGACACCAAAAAGAATTGTTACGTTATCGATGCCAACCAAATGAACCACCTGCAACAAAATGTTGCCAGTTCATATGTTTTTGAGAAAGGCAGTTACGACATCAGAATTACTAGTGGTAGCTATAGTTATGCCAACACAAAAACAGAAGGTGAGCCTTTCGTTCTACTTTGGATATATGGTGTCGATGGTAGTACATTTATTAACCAAAATACGGGGTTTGAAGTAGGTGCAACCTGGACAACTCTCAATGGCTATAACGATAGCCTAAAGTTAGTAGTCAAGGAAAAAGCAGTCCTCAATGCCTTATTCTTTGATTTGAATAATGCTGATAATAGTGGTGCAATTAATCTTACTATTAACAGTAACAAGCCCTATTTCAATCCTCAGACTTTAACAGTTGACAGCAAACGCAATTGTTATGTCTTGGATGAGAAGCATTTGTCTAGTCTCAAACAATACGGTGCTAATTTTGTTGAGTTAGCCCCAGGTAATTACCGCATCAAGATTCGTGAAGGCAATGCCAGCTATTGGTCAGATAATAAGAAGTTTAATATAGAACCTTGGGCTTTAATGTGGCTGAAAGGTGGAAGAACTATTACTAAACTGACTGGCATTGAAGTACGAGAAACTTGGCTTTCATTGAATGGTCTGAAAGATGAAGTAGTGTTAGAAATCAAAGAAAAAACTACATTAACAGGGTTATTTTTTGACACCTACAAGGAAGATAACGAAGGACAAATTATTCTCGCAATAGAGCCAATTAATGCTGCTGAATTAGCTGAAAGATATCAAAAGCAGGAAAAAATTGTTACCAATGGCTCTGTGACAAATGTGACGACCGAGACTGTTACTACTATTAATGGTAATGGTGGTGGTTCTGGAAGTCGTGAAGCAGTAGGTGTGGGTTCTGGAAGAGAGTTCACCTTCCGTATTAATGAAGAAGAATTTAAGAAGAAGTGGGAGCAGCAGTTACAACAGATTACTTCATCTATCAAAGTTATAGATGAAACTGATGTCACTCTAGAAGCTAAATATTGGGATCAGCTGGAACAGTGGCTTTTAAAGAATTACGAGAAGCACTTTAAGAACCTATCTGTAGAAATCGCAAAAGTCCGATTTTCGATGGATGCTTATCTACAGCAGATGGAGTTTAGCCTCAACCAGCATTTACAAGGCTGGTCTAGCTATTTAGACAAGCTTGTAGAAGATAAAATCAACATTGAGATATCAAATAAAATTAACCAACAAATTAACCAATACGTTGACCAAACCTTTGAGCAGAGGATACGTAACAATGTTGGTTTAATTATCAACAACATTGTCAACAAGCAGGAACTCAATCAGTATATTGACCGCCATGTCAATCAGCAAATTGACCAAACCTTTGAGCAAAGAATACGTAATAATGTTGGTTTAATTATCAACAATCTGGTCAACAAGCAAGAACTTAACCAATATATTGACCAGCACGTTAACCAGCAAGTTGACCAAACCTTCGAGCAAAAAGTACGTAACAACGTTTCCTTAATCATCAATAATCTTGTTAACAAGCAAGAACTTAACCAATATATTGACCAGCACGTTAATCAGCAAGTTGACCAAACATTTGAGCAAAAAATTAACAATAACGTTGAATTAATCATCAACAGCATCATCAATAAGCAGGAACTCAATCAGTACATTGACAACCATGTCAATCAGCAAGTTGACCAAAGCTTCGAGCAGAAGATCCAAAACAACATCAACGCAATTACCCAGAATATTGTTGCGAATAATACCGTAATTAATAATTACGTCAATCAGCAAATAGACCAAGGCTTTGAGGAAAAGGTACGTAACAATATTGAAATAATTATCAGCAACATCATCAATAAGCAGGAACTTAACCGCTACATTGACCAACATGTAGAGCAAAGCTTTGAACAAAAAATACGTAACAACATCCAACTAATTACTCAGAATCTCATCACTGATAATAGTGAACTGAGCCAATACTTTAGCCAAGTAATCGATAATAGCTTTGAGCAAAAAATCCAAAATCACATTCAAGTGATTACCCAGAACATTATCAACGATAATGATGTGCTCAACAATTACGTTGAACAACGTCTACAGCAAACTGTCAATCACAACACTGAAATCAATCACAATATTGTGAATATCGTTGCTAACAGTACTGAAATCAACAGCAAAATTGAGAATATCCGCAACGAATGGAACGAAACATTTATCAGTTTAGTGACACATCGAGTTGATGAACTGATTAACATCATTGGTGGTAGAGAGGCATTCATCAAATTGATTACTCAGAACATTGTGCATAATAATGCTGAGATTAATCAGTACGTCAGTCAGCAAATTGACATTACTTACGAGCAAAAAGTACAAAATTACGTCAAGTTAATTACTCAAAACATTGTCAATAATAATGACGTATTAAATCAGTACTTTGATCAGAGGTTACAGCACAATGTCACCAACAACAAAGTTGTCATTAATCAAATTTTTGATAATGACCAAATAACCCAGAAGATTCAGAATATCTTGGTAGATAATTCTCAAATTCACCAAAAGATTGAAAATGTTGTAATCAATAGCAATGAAATTAACAACAGAATTCTGAATTTCGTTGTCAACAGTAATGAAATTAACAACAAGATTAACAATGTCTACAAAGATGTTGACATCAAGCTTGAGAATGTCCGCAATGAGTGGAATCAGTCATTTATCACTCTGGTGAGACAGTACGTTAATGAACTAATCAACATTATTGGCGACAACGATACATTCAATCTCCGAATAGCGAATGTTATTAACGTCAAGGTGGACGAACTTCTCAACCAAATCTTGAGAATTAGAAACGAATTGACTGTGATTATTAACAACGCCGACAGACATCTCTATGAATGGACTTTGGGCGAATTAATGGCTATTAAAGGCTGTTTAACAGACCGCCAAGCTTTAGTCGAGCAGCTAGTTACTTTCAGTACTGAACTAAGAGTGAAGTTGGATAATACCAACTGCGTAGATATCAACACATTCAAGCCATTCAAACCTCTTTCCATTCCTCAACAGTTACCAGCAAATAGATAACTAAGCTTTAGCTACTAAAGCTTAGTTAATCGAAATACAATTTGTAGAGATGGCGTTATTGCATAGCTTTAACGCCATCTCTACTGTAATAAGTCAGAATGCTTTCGCTGCAGTGTGAGACATTCACCCCTATAATCAACAATGCCAAGGCTTTCTGTAGTACAGTTGTTTTGTACTAAAACCGCAAGTTCAAGTAAAAAATGTCTAAAATATTACCAAAAATTCACCAACTTGAAGCCTTAGATTTGATGATGCTAGGGCTTTTTTGATTTGAGTTTTTATCTTGTGCCGTAATTTAGTTAAAAATAAAATTTGGTGAATTATTGATATATATGGTTTCTACATTACATCCTCAAAAAAAGATTGGCGTGGCAATTGTGGGTACAGGATTTGGGCAAAAAGTCCATATTCCTGGGTTCAAAGCACATCATCGCACTGAAGTAGTAGCTATTTACCATCGCGATATTAATAAAGCCAAAGCGATCGCCCAAGCTCATGATGTTCCCCATGCCTGTGATAACATTACAGACATTGTCAACTTGCTAGAAGTCCAAGCGGTTAGTATTGCTACCCCACCATTTTTGCATTATGAAATGGCAAAAGCAGTACTGCAAGCAGGCAAACATTTATTACTAGAAAAACCCACAACTTTAAACGTAACTGAAGCCCAAGAACTTTATCAATTAGCGCAGCAAAAAGGCGTAATTGCAACTGTAGATTTTGAATTTCGCTTTGTCCCAGGATGGCAGAAATTTTCACAACTATTATCAGCAGATTATGTAGGCAACAAACGTCTGATTAGAATTGATTGGTTAGGTTCCTCTCGTGCAGATGCTTCCCGCCCTTGGAATTGGTATTCTTCAGAAGATAAGGGAGGCGGTGCATTAGGTTCTTTAGGTTCCCACGCCTTTGATTATATTTACTGGCTATTTGGCCCAGTACGCCGATTAAGCGCCCATTTGAGTACCGCCATTCCCACACGTATTGACCCTGCTAGCGGTGAAAGCAAGCCAGTGGAGACAGATGATACTTGTGTGCTGTCGTTAGAATTAGCTGATGGTACACCTTGCCAACTTACCATTAGTGCAGTTGTTCACGCACCAAGAACACATTGGCTAGAAGTGTATGGCGATCGCGGTACTTTAGTCTTAGGTAGCGAAAATCAAAAAGACTATATCCACGGTTTCCGGGTTTGGGGTTCTCAACTAGGTACAGCCTTAACTGAAATCGAGATTCCATCAAATTTACTGTTTCCCCACAATCACGCCGATGGACGCATTTCCGCATTTATCCGTGTTGTAGACCAATGGGTACAAGGAATTGACCGCCAGCAACAACTAGTCCCATCGCTGCGAGAAGGAGTTTATTCGCAATTATTGATGGATTTATCCCATCAATCTCATAAAACCGGAAGTTGGGTAGATGTTCCCAATTTGGAAAGTTTACTCAACTAGAGCGCCCAATTTAGTACATAGAGACTTCCAACTAAAAAAATATACTATCGCTTTGTTGGCAGGGGAGCAGGGAGCAGGGAGCAGGGGGGAGAAAGAAATATAGTCTTGGAGTATATTGGATAATTTATTTTCTGGAAGTCCCATAGTGATTTTAGATACAGCCTATTTCACGTAAATCAGGTATGCAGGTAGGGGCATGGCAGTGCCCATAGGTGTCAACTTAACGTGAAACCCGCTTGGCGACAACGTTCTGCCCTCACCCCCAGCCCCTCTCCCACCAGGAGAGGGGAGCAAGAGATTTAGTTCCCCTTCTCCTGCGGGAGAAGGGGTTAGGGGATGAGGGCGCGAGGTATTTGTACAACACGCGCCGTATATAGCTTTTAGCTTAAGTTGACACGTATGGGCACTGCCATGCCCTTAATTCCTCTACATCACAAATTGATTTGCTTGCTTGAGACAACGCTGCAGAATTTCCGCCAAAATTCGCACACGAGGTTCTCTTAACATCCCATAGTGTTCACCTGGAATATCAAGAATTTCTACATTTCCAGCTACTAAATTGCTCCAACCGAAATCAGCCGAGAGTGTTTCTTGTGGACGTTGAATTTTGCAACGGTACAGAGAGACGTTACCGGGATAAATTCCCTGGGGTTTGTAATCTTCGGCTGCTTGTTCGTTACAGTCAATCAAATTTAAGTATTGGGGAGTGAGAGTTTGTAGTTCAGATAATCCCTCTAGTAATCCTTGCTTATAATTTACTTGACCAGAGCGGTAGAGTACCCGAGCTTTGATGTAATTCCACCTGTCTTTATGCTCAAGCTGCCAGATATTATTTAAATGAATCTGGATACATTGCAACAATGATGGACGAATGCTGACAAAGTTGGGAGCGCTACGATCAAATAATGCTAAGTGTGCAACATTCTGTCCTTGAGCATTTAATTGTCGCGCCATTTCAAAAGCAACTAGTCCACCAAAAGAATAACCTGCTAGAAAATAAGGGCCATTTGGCTGAACGGAGCGAATTGCTTCGATATAGTGTTGAGCCATATCTTCAACCCTTCGTAGCGGCTGTTGTTTCCCATCTAAGCCTACAGCTTGTATGCCATAAACGGGTTGATCTGGGTCAAGATAACGTGCCACCGCCTGATACTCTAGAATGTTGCCACCAACGGGATGAACGCAAAATAAAGGTGGTTTTTGTTCGCCGGGTTTAATTAGTACTAACGATGACCACGGCGCTGACCAGCCTGATTCGCGAAGAACACTAGCTAGCTGCTCAATTGTCTGTGCTTGGAAGAGAGTAGCCAAAGGCAGTTTTTGACCGCACATCTTCTCTATTTCCGCAAACAAGCGTACAGCTAACAGCGAATGACCACCTAATTCAAAAAAGTTATCTTTAATGCCGATAGGTCGCACATTTAAAACATCTTCCCAAATTTTCGTCAGCCGCACTTCTAATTCTTCTTGGGGAGCGACAAAAGTAGCTTCTGTCCCTTGCCTGATGTTGTCTATTGCAGGTAAGGCGCGGCGATCTACTTTGCCACTGGGAGTTAGTGGTAAAGACTCTAGCATCACAAAAGCAGCAGGCAGCATATAATCTGGTAATTTTTGCTGCAAGAAATGCCGTAATTCGCTGCTAGTAGGCGCAGGTTCTTGATGAGGAACAAAATAGGCTACTAAGCGTTTATCACCAGGAATATCTTCACGAACAATGATGCTTACCTGAGCTATGTCTGGATGTTGGCTTAATAAAGCTTCTATCTCTCCCAATTCGATGCGGAATCCGCGAACTTTGACTTGATTATCTATGCGTCCCAGATATTCAATGTTGCCATCACTCAAATAACGGCACAAGTCCCCAGTTTTATAAAGCCGTGCATTTGGATCATTGCTCAAGGGATTGGCAATAAATCTCGCTGATGTTAAATCGTCCCGATTGAGATAACCTCTAGCTAGACAATCACCGCCAATATACAACTCCCCAGCTACACCGATGGGCACTGGTTGCATACGAGAGTCAAGAATATATATCTGAGTATTGGCGATCGCTTTACCAATTGGTGGTAGTTTTGGCCAATTCTGGACTGAATTATCTAAGGTAAAAGTGGTGACTACATGGCTTTCCGATGGGCCATAGTGATTGTGTAAGGTGCAATTTGTGACCTGTGTAAAAAATTCCTGAATGGCAGGGGTAATTTGCAATTGTTCACCAGCAGTAATAACTTCTCGCAGATGTAGGGGGAATAATTTAGCTGTAACTGCTACTTCTGCTAGTTGTTGTAAGGCTACAAAGGGCAGAAATAGTCTATTAACAGCTTGTTGATCAAGTAAGTTTAATAAAGTTAATGGATCGCGGCGTAATTCCTCTGCAATCAACACTAATGTTCCGCCTGAACACCAAGTAGAGAACATTTCTTGGAAGGAGACATCAAAGCTGATGGGCGAAAATTGCAGAGTTTTTGCTTCACCTAAAACTGTGGTATTTTCTATTTGCCACAAGATGAGATTACAAAGGGCAATCTGAGTCATCGCTACCCCTTTTGGCATTCCTGTGGAACCTGATGTATGTATTACATAAGCAAGATTTTCTGCTTTAACCCCTGTCACTAAATTGTCTTGACTTTCTTGGTTAATATCACTCCAGTTACTATCTAAACAAACAACTTTTGTCTCATGTGTTGGCAATTCTGCCACTAAATTTTTTGTCGTCACCAGCACAGTTGCTTGCGAGTTTTTGAGCATGAAACTCAATCTATCTTTGGGATAAGCTGGATCTAAAGGTACATAAGCTCCCCCAGCTTTGAGAATGCCTAATAATCCAACTACCATCTCTAGGGAGCGTTCTACACATATACCTACTCCTACATCCGGTTGCACTCCCAGCTTTCGCAAATAATGTGCTAGTTGATTTGCCCGATTATTTAACTCTCGGTAAGTAAGTTTTTGCTCTTCAAATACGACTGCGATCGCATCCGGAGTTTTTTCTACTTGTTCTGCAAATAACTGAGGCAAACATTTATCTTGGGGATAATCTGTCTGAGTGTCGTTCCAGTCTACTAATAACTTTTGTTTTTCTAGTGCTGTTAGTAGCGGTAACTCAGAAATTGCTTGTTGGGGATTAGCTACGATTGCTGTCAGCAACACTTCAAAATTTGCTGCCATGCGGCTAATTGTGTCGCTATCAAACAAATCGGTATTATATTCCCATTCACACCTCAAACCCTCTTCGTTCTTGGATGTGATTAAGAATAAAGTCAAATCAAACTGTGCTGTGTTCTTTTCTACAGAATATTCACTTAACTTTAAACCAGGAAGCTCTTGATTTTGTAAGAAGGGATTATCAGCAAAGACTAAAAGTACTTGAAATAATGGTGAATAACTTAAGTCTCGTTGCGGATGTAATTCTGCTACCAGTTTCTCAAAGGGCAAGTCAGAATGAGTATAAGCTCCCAAAGTCACTTCTTTGACCCGACCCAATAATTCCTGAACACTCAGTTCCCCAGACACAGGAGTTCGCATCGCTAAAGTATTCACAAAAAAGCCTACTAAGCCGGCTATTTCCTGGCGGTTTCTGTTAGCAAAGGGTACACCTACTACAATATCTTCACTATTTGTATAGCGATAAAGCAAGATGTCAAATGCTGCTAACAGAGTCATGAATAAGGTCACACCTTCTTTCTGACTCAATAAACTCAAACCTTGGATGAGTTCATGAGATAGGGTAAAGTAGTGCGAACTACCTCGATATGTTTGTACTGCTGGTCTTGGTCTATCTGTCGGTAATGGTAATAAGGCTGGTGCGCCTACCATTTGTTTTTGCCAATACCCCAGTAAGGATTCTAAAACTTCTCCTTGTAACCATTCTTGTTGCCAAATTGCAAAGTCCCCGTACTGGATAGGTAACTCTGCTAATTTTGGCGACTCGCCATTACAAAATGCCGTATATAGTGCTTTCAATTCTTTGGAGATTACCGCCATTGATTCGCCATCTGTGGCTATGTGCTGCGTGACTAACAGCAGGATATGCTCCTCTGCGGCTATTTTCAGCAAGCAACCCCGCAGCATTAAGTCTTCTGATAAGTGGAAAATTCGCTGAGTTTCCTGGTTTAAGTACTCTTTTACTGCTGTTTCTTGCTCTGATTGCGGACAGTCTTGTAAGTCAATGATTTGTAATTCTACTGGTCGTGGAGGACTAATTACCTGAATAGGTTCGCCATTTTCACTGATATAGTTTGTTCTTAATACTTCATGACGAACGACTATCGCATCTAAGGATTGCTGCAAAGCCTCCACATTCAACGTGCCAGTTAAGTGTACGGCTTGGGAAATATGATAATCTGACCTATTTGGTTCTAATTGATGCAAAAACCACAAACTTTGTTGGGGATAAGATAACAAAGCTGAGTCTCTATTTGCTCTGGGGCGAATTGCCAACGCTTGAGAGTCTGTAGAAGCTAGGTTATCAGTTTTTGCAATGGTTAGAGTTGCCAATAGTTCAGCTATGGTAGGCGTTTTAAATAGCTGATCTAAAGATAGTTCTAGTCCAGAATATGCTTTGAGGTCAATATTTTTTCTGAGCTTAGATAGCAGTTGAACTGCAACTAAGGAATCACCACCTAATTCAAAGAAATTATCATCAAGTCCAATGTTATCGATACCCAAAACTTGTTGCCAGATGTTGATAATAGTTTGTTCTAGCTGTTCTTGGGGTGTTTGAATTAGTTCAGTTTGTGGTGATAATTGCTCAGAGCTAGTCTCAGTTTTTAAGGATTTATCAACTTCAGATTCATCAAAAATATCTAGTGATTTTGTGGCTGAGGGTTGAATTTTTTGCGTCTGCTTTGATGGTTCAATCCAATAGCGTTTCCGTTCAAAAGGATAAGTAGGTAACGGAAGACGATAATGTGGCTGTTCACTATAAAAAGCTGACCAATTTATCTCTAAACCCGCTAACCACATTTGACCGAGATTATTTAGCAAGAAACTCACATCAGAATATTCATCTTGAGGATGACGAACTGAAGTCAGAGTAATTTGCTCTTTTGGTTTATCGGGATGGCGTTGAGCTAGAGTACTTAATGTCCTTCCTGGCCCGACTTCTAATAAAATTTGCTCTGGGTTTTCAAAGAATTGTTTTACACCATCAGCAAAGCGTACAGCTTGACGCAGATGTTGAGCGTAATAATTGGGGTTGGTAGCATCTTCAACCGTGATCCAAGTTCCAGTTACATTAGAAACAAAGGGAATTTTTGGCACATTCAGGCGAATTTGTTTCACCTTATCTGTAAAAGGTTCTAATATTTCTGCCATCATTTGCGAATGAAAGGCATGGGAAGTATGCAACAACCGTCCTTCAATTTCTTTTTCTGCTAACTGTTTAGCAAATGCTTCTATTGCTGGTTTTGTTCCTGAAACTACACAATTAGCAGGACTATTGATAACTGCAATTTGTAGGGAAGTTCCTACTAATAATGGTTGGACTTCATGTTCTGGTAGAGGCACAGCTAACATTGAACCAGGAGGCATAGACTCCATGAGTTGACCTCTGGCTGCAACTAAAGCTAAAGCATCTTCTAAAGAAAAGACTCCGGCTAATGTGGCTGCTACATATTCGCCAATACTATGACCAATCATGGCTACAGGGATAACACCCCATTTCATCCATAATTTAGCGATCGCGTATTCAATGACAAATAATGCAGGTTGGGTAGTAGCTGTTTGAGTTAGTTGGACTGTGGCGGTGGCAATTTCTTCTGCATTGGGATACAAAACATCGCGTAAATTAAAACCTAAATGTGGTTGTAAAATTTCACAGCACAAGTCAACTTGTTCTTGGAAATAAGCTTCTGTTTCATAGAGTTCCCGCGCCATATTTACATATTGAGAACCCTGTCCGGAGAACATGAATACTACAGAACGAGGTTTAATTTTACCAGAATTAGTAAAAACTCGTTTTTTGTCTCTAGTATTTAGAGCATTAACAGCATCTTCAATATCACTAACCGCAACGATGCGCCTATGGTTAAAGCCTACACGACCAATACCTAGAGTATAGGCAACATCAGCTAGGTTAATGTCTGGGTTTTGTTGTAAGTAATTAGCTAAATTCAGAGTTGCGGTATCTAAAGCCGAAGCAGTCTTAGCTGATAAAACTAATAATTCTTGGGAGTTTTTAGCTTTGACTTTGGACTTGCTTGTAGAAGCATCCCACTCTTCCAACACTACATGAGCATTTGTCCCACCAAAACCAAAAGCACTGACTCCCGCACGACGGGGAGAACCATTGCGTTCCCATGCGGAAAGTTTAGTGTTGACGTAGAAAGGACTATGAGTAAAATCAATCTCCGGGTTAGGTTTTTCAAAGTTGAGGCTAGGCGGTATCTGTTGATGTTTCAGTGCCAAAGCTGTTTTGATAAAACCAGTCACACCTGCGGCTGTGTTCAAATGTCCAACATTAGTTTTGACTGAACCAATAGCACAGTAGCCTGTTTTATCTGTTTTGAGACGAAAAGCTTGAGTCAGACCAGCAACTTCAATGGGGTCTCCTAATGGAGTACCAGTACCATGTGTTTCTATATAAGTAATAGTTTCCGGTTCAATTCCTGCATCTCTGTGTGCAGCAGCAATTACTGTAGCTTGACCATCAACACCAGGAGCCGTAAAGCCAACTTTTAAGTTGCCATCATTATTGATGGCGCTACCTTTGATTGTGGCGTAAATATGATCTCCATCTGCGATCGCCTGTTGTAATGGTTTAAGGACGACAATCCCCACACCATCGCCAGCAACCATACCTTTGGCTTCCGCATCAAATGCATGACAATGACCGTCGGGAGAGAAAACCATCCCCTCTTCATATACATAACCAGTCTTTTGCTGTAGGGAAACACCACCAGCCAGCGCCATATCACATTCTCCCCTTAATAAGCTTTGACAAGCCATGTGGATAGCCACTAAAGAGGTAGAACAGCCTGTTTGCAGATTAATTGCTGGCCCTGTGAGATTAAGTTTGTAAGCTACCCTTGTGTTGAGAAAATCTGTACTATTGCCGATAAATGCTTGTAACCATGAGGCTGACTCTACCAAACGACCTTCGGCCAGATCGTCATTCTGTAAAATATTGTTCAATAAATAATTGCTGGGAGCTACACCTCCATAAATACCGATGGTGTAACGATGACTATCTGGTTGATAACCAGCATCTTCTAGTGCTGACCAAGCACACTCTAGGTAAATTCTTTGCTGAGGATCTATAACTTGGGCTTCTCTGGGAGAATAGCCAAAGAAAGCAGCATCAAATTCTGCAATTTTAGGAATAATTGCCGCGGCTCTGATATAGTTCGGATTGTTTAATAAGCTAGAATCTACTCCCAAAGCGCTTAACTCTTCATCTGACAATTGAGCAATAGATTCCACTCCATCCCGAAGATTTTGCCAAAATTCATTGATATTGGCAGCACCAGGAAAACGACCAGCCATACCGATAATTGCAATATCTTTGTGCAATTTTGTTGATACTGCTGGCTCTATTACGTCAGAGTTAGACTTGTATTGATTGTTTGGTGTCGTGCTTGGTGTTGGAGCTAGATTCCGCTCTAATAAACATTGGGCTAAACTGCGGATAGTTGAATATTGAAATACATCAACGATAGAGATTTGTATTCCTAATACTTCTACAATTTTGTTTCTCAATTTAGCTATGAGTAAAGAATGACCTCCTAGCTCAAAGAAATTATCATCAATGCCAATTTCATCAATGGTTAAAACTTCTTGCCAAATAGTAGTCAGGAGTTTCTCGATTTCATTTTGGGGTTTTGGACTTACTGGATGGAATTGCGATCGCTCACTTGTGGGAGTAGTGTGATCTTGACGTTCAATCTTTCTATTGGGTGCAGGTAAAGCTTTGCGGTCAACTTTGCCGTTGGATGTGAGTGGTAGAGTCTCCAGCATGACAAAAGCTGAAGGAATCATATAATCTGGCAATTGTTGGGAAAGGAAATCCCGCAGGTCATTAATTGTTGGTTGTTGTTCCTGATTAGGGACTAGGTAAGCTACTAAACGTTTATCTCCTGGCCTATCTTCATACACCGTCACTACCGTTTGATTGATAGCAGGGTGTTGGCTTAATGCAGACTCTATTTCTCCCAACTCAATCCGGAATCCCCGAATTTTTACCTGATTATCTATACGCCCAATGTACTCAAGACTACCATCACTCAAGTAACGCGCTAAATCTCCAGTTTTGTAAAGACGGGCATTAGGGTCATCACTAAAAGGATGTTTGATGAATCTTTCTTTAGTTAGTTCATCTCGCTGCCAATATCCTTGTGCTACTCCCGCACCACCAACATACATTTCTGCCCACACACCAATAGGTACAGGTTGGAGATATTGATCCAAAAGGTAGACTTGTAAATCAGGAATCGGACGACCAATTAAACTGCTGGTGGCTTGAGCATCCGCTAAAGTTAAAGGACGGTAAGTGACATGAACAGTAGTTTCTGTAATTCCGTACATATTCACTAACTGGGGAGATTTATCTCCATGTCTCTCAAACCAAGGCTGCAAGTTAGACAAGTTGAGTGCTTCACCACCAAAAATAACCAGCCGCAAACTCAATTCATCTCTGGAGTTGGCAAGTTTATCGGCTTCAATTAACTGATAAAAAGCTGATGGTGTTTGGTTAAGGACAGTAACTTGTTCAGAAACTAATAAATTGTAGAATGCTTCTGTATCTCTACTTACCAAATAGGGAACAATTACAACACGCCCTCCATAGAGTAAAGCACCCCATATTTCCCACACAGAAAAATCAAAGGCGAAGGAGTGAAATAGAGTCCATACATCCCTTTCATTAAAGTGATACCAAGATTCTGTGGCTGTGAATAAACGCACCACATTGTAATGACTGACTAATACACCTTTGGGCTTGCCTGTAGAGCCAGAAGTATAAATAATGTAAGCGATATTATGACTCTGGACACTGACGATAGGGTTGTTGTCAGAATATTGAGCAATTTTCTCATTGTCAGTATCTAAACAAATCATCTGTTCGCAAACAGGAAAAATATTTACTAGTGCTGACTGCGTTACTAAGATTTGCACTTGGGCATTAGTCAAAATGTATTCCAAGCGGTCTTGGGGATTTTTGGGATCTAAAGGTACATAAGCCCCACCTGCTTTTAGGATTCCTAAAATCCCGACTATCATATCTAGGGAACGCTCTACACAGATGCCGACAAAAGTATCTGCTTTGACTCCCAAAGTAATTAAATAATTGGCTAATTGATTTGCCTTGTTATTTAATTGCCTATAGGTAAGTTGCTGTTTTTCAAACACCACTGCGACTGCATTTGGTGTACGTTCAACTTGTTCCTCAAACCAGCGATGAATACATTTATCTTGGGGATATTGGATTTGAGTATTGTTCCATTGAAATAGTAATTTTTGTCTTTCTTCATCGGTGAGTATTGTTAACCCAGAAATAGGCTGTCGAGGGTTAGCAATAATGCTTTGCAGTAAATTGTGGAAATGCCCATTTATCCGCTCAATGGTGATGCTATCAAATAAGTCTGTGTTATATACCCACTTACCTGCTAGTCCGTTATTGGTGGGTTTTAAATATAAAACTAAATCATACTGGAGAGCGTTATTGTCTACTATCCAAGGACATGCACTTAAACTAGAAAGCTCAATCTTTTCAAAGGAAACATCGTCCTCAATAATCAACAATACTTGGAATAAAGGTGAATAGCTGGAATCTCTGGGAATGTTTAATTCTTCTAGTAATAACAAATAAGGAACTTGTTGATGAAGAGTCGCATCTGCAACTACGTTCTGCACTCTCTGAAGTAAGTTATGAAAACTGGGATTTCCAGACATATCGGTGCGGAGAGCTACAGCATTCACAAAAACTTCTGAATCCTCGTAGTTAGTCAAGGGAGAACCGACTATGATGTCTTCTGTGCCTGTATAACGATAGAGCAAGGTGTCAAAAGCTGCTAACAGGGTCATAAATAAACTGACATTTTCCTGTTGGCTGAATAAGCTGAGTGCTGTTGTTAATTTCTCAGAGATAATAAAGGATTGTTCCGCGCCCTGGAAGTGTTGCTCGGCTGGTCGTGGTCGGTCGGTTGGTAATGATAATAAAGGTGCTACTCCTGCTAGTTGTTGTTTCCAATAAGCAAGAGACGACTCAATAGGTAGTTCTCGTAATTGTGAAAGTAGAGCTTGATAGGATATTTCGTAGATTTTTTGATCGACAAATTTTAATTTTGGATCGTAATGCAATAGTAATTGTAAATATCCGAGAGCATCCAGCCATTTCTCAGATTGAATGAACCGTTTGATTTCGTAGGGAATTCGTTCGATAAAAAGTTTAATCCAAGCTTGTCTACCCTGCTCATAAGCTGCTGCATATTCTTTGTTCCCAGATTGCTGAATGAACGCGAGTTGCAGACTATGAGCATTTAGTGAATTAATCAGCATAGCTGCTGGATTAGCTGAGACGTTACCACCGTGATAGCGATAAGTAGAAACTAATTGACCATGAGCATATATAGGAAACTCACGGGCTATTCGTAGATATAAATTATAATCTTCTGCGCCTTTGGTCTTGGGATCAAAAGCTCCCACAGACTCTATAGCTTGACGTTGAAACAGGATACAGGCACATTGCAGTTTAATCTTGCCTGCTAGGATATTTTCATAATTAGCAACTTCTTGATGATTTTCATATATTTCTTCATTTATATATGAACCATCAGGGTTTTGAGATTGTAGGGCATAATTACCAAATACAAACCCTGCTTCTGGATGAGCTGTTATAGCATTGATACCACTTTCTACAGCATCGGGAAGAATAGTATCATCACTATCCAGAAAGAGGATATATTCCCCTGTACTAGCTTCAAATCCGGTATTACGCGCTCCAATAAGTCCTTGGTTGCTTTGGTAAATATATTTTATCGTCGGGTAGCGATCGCAAACTTGTTTGGTCTCATCAGTTGAACCATCATCTACTACGATGATCTCGAACACAGGGTAAGTTTGTTTGAGTACACTCTCAATTGCTTCTGGTAAAAAATTAGCGCTGTTATATGCAGGGATGATGACTGATACGCGGTTTGACATTTGATTGTTGGAAATTATTGGTTAATCTAATATGTTTGCAAAAAAGTCAATTGTTGACCTGGTGACGAAATATATAAATCCGTTTTGATTACTGAAATTATTTGCCTAGAAGAAGACAGGGAAGCACGAAAAAACTTCATGAGTTTTTTAATATGAGTCTTATACATACCAAAAAAATCATGATGTATTGAGACAAAGTGTTAAACCCTTGTCTTCATCCATTTAAACAGCATAAATATCTTGAATAAAAACTCTAACCATATAGGAATTTGTGCTCGTATTTTTCCTATAAGGAAGAGACAAGCGTATATTATGCTTATTCAGTAAATACCAGAATAGATTTTTAGCTCAAAATTTATAGGTAATACTAGGCTAAATTTCTGCACTAAGACATAGACGTTAAAAATAACGCCTATTAAGACAATCAGCTTTTAAAATTTAATTTACAGCCATTGTAGTCATCAGTACAGAAAAGCCTAAATTATATCTGTTTTTCCTCAGATACTCTTCGGAAATTGGTTAATTTAAAATGCTATCTTTCGCTACTAATTAAGTATTTGGTTCAATCAGGTTTAGCAGAATATAGCAATCCTATTTCAGTTGTGAAAAATATCAGTTTTGGCTGTTGACTGTCAACGGTTAACAAACCTATATGTGAAGATTTCACAAATCATTTATGATTCCTATATATTTCTACCAGTTAACTGAACAACACAGTATTGCTTTCTCTATGTAAAGTACAATAAAAACCAAAGAAATCATATTTGAGTTCTCAGTATTTACCCAAAATTTATAATTTCCCTAATACTTATAAAAATTAGATGAATTCCAAATATAGCAATCCCTAATCATTTGCGAGAAAATACTGATTCGAGATTTTTAGGACTTACGCAAGTGTCATATTTTTTTCGTGTAGGTTTGTCCAGGTTCAAATGTCAATAGTCCAAAAAACCTAAATTTTTGACCCTTGACCCTTGACTCTTGACTCTTATGCCAGAAGATAACTGTGCCAGTTGCGTAAGTCCTGATTTTTATTGAAAGCGGCGGGAAACTCCATCCCCTTGTGGATGGACGAGGTTGTTCTCCCCACCGCTTGGGGCATAGGGAATTGGGCATTGGTATGTTCTTTCCCATGTCCCCTCCCCCATCCCCAAAAACGAATTCCCCAAGTTCCACTCTGTTTCGCATAGGGTCTTCCCAAAAAAAATCATAAAAAAGACAGGCATATTGCCTGTCTGCAAATAAGTAAGTTAGCAAAGAATTTAGAAATTCATTTCTGCGGCTTGGACTTTCTCAACCTGCTTCTTCTTCAACACGAGCATAACTTGAGCCATCATCACAAGCGCGATGAATGCAATCAACCATTTGACGCGACTAGCATCTTGTAATACGATTTCTGCATCTTTTTGACCAAATCCACCAACGTTGGGATTATTGGTTAAAGCATCACCAGCTTTTACAGTTTGCCCTTCAGAAACAATGAGTTCGGGGCCTAAAGGAATCGTATCAGAGACAACTTCACCAGCGTCGGTTTTGATGCTGACTACATATTTGACGTTGCCGTCTCCATCTTCTTCTTTGGCAATCTTGGTGATTGTACCAGCAGCAGAAGCATTGTAAACAGAGTTGTTGCTCTTTTCACCAGTTGGGTAAACTTGTCCGCGTCCCCGGTTACCGCCTACGTGAACTGAATATTTACCAAAGTGGATATTTTTATCAGTTGCGGGGTTGGGAGACAGAACTGGGAAGATTATTTCCTGATACTGTTCACCAGGGAGAGGGCCAACGATGACGACGTTTTCCTTATCTTCGCTGTAAGTTTGGAAGTAAGTATCGCCGACTTCTTCTTTGAGTTCTTCAGAAATGCGGTCTTCAGGAGCAATCTTGAAGCCTTCAGGTAGCATCAATACAGCGCCAACATTCAAACCGGTTTTAGAGCCATCAGCACCTACTTGCTGCACGCTAGTATCGTAGGGGATTTTCACCACGGCTTTAAACACGGTGTCAGGTAGCACTGATTGCGGAACTTCCACTTCTGTCGGCTTTGCAGCTAAGTGACAGTTGGCGCAAACAATCCGCCCTGTTGGTTCGCGGGGGGTTTCTGGATAGGTTTGCTGTGCCCAAAATGGGTAGGCAGCAGCCGATTGTGGCAGAGCTAAATCGCTGGTGAAGTAGAATGTCACCGTAGCGATCGCTATGAGCAATGTTTTGACGATTGCTCTAGTACTGCGAGTGAACCTCGCTGTTATCGAAGCATTTCTCATCTCTATAAGGGCAACGATTGTCTCGTGAATTGGTCATTGGTCATTTGTCATTTGTCAGTGGAAAGTAAACAACTGACCACTGATCGCTGACTGCTGACAAAGATAATTAAGCCCACCAAGGTTCTTCGCCGGTACGGAAATCGGTTTCAGTCCAAGGAGTAACTACAACTTTGTCGTCTTCTACTTTGGTATGCGCCAAAGCCAAAGAAAGCGGCGCGGGGCCACGAACAACCTTACCCGTTGCGTCGTATTGGGAACCATGACAAGGACATTTAAACTTGTTCTCAGCCACGTTCCAGGGCACAACACAACCCAGGTGGGTGCAGATGGCATTAATGCCGTAATCGCCAATCGCTTCTTTGCTTTCTACTACAAGATAAGTTGGGTCGCCCTTGAGTCCCTGAACGAGGGAGCGATCGCCTACATTATGGCTTGCTAGAAACTTGCTGACGCTAACATCGTTGCCCAGCTCGTCTTTTGCCGTTGCACCGCCACCAGCGCCACCTGCAGCAGGTGGAATAAAATAATTGACAACGGGATACAATGCACCCAGAGCCACTCCAGTGACGGTTCCAAAAGTGAGCAGATTCATGAATTGACGACGCCCCATATCGGGCACGTCTGCTGATTCAGAAAATTGAGCCATAATCTACGCGCTCTTTGTGTATTTTGTTAAGCATTTTGATAAGAGTACTAGTAGGTGAGCAACTCTTATCTAAGTCGAAATGCTAACGCCCACAAAAATGCCATACTTCTTTGTTCCAAGATATATCTAGCATCTTTTCTGTTAGCATTACATTTCTTTATATCCTTATCATACTTGAGTTACGGAACTTAACATCATAACTAAATGTAAAATCTAATTGAGACAACCTATGACAGGACAGCAATTACGTCAACTGTTGCTTGAAAAGTGGGGACGCTCTTACGATGTGCAGCTGCGGCGATCCCAGGGAAAAATTTTTTTGCAAGTCATGTGGAAGTATGTTGAGCAAGCTTCTTTTCCCTTGAGCGAAGAGGAATATCAAGCCCATCTTGATAGCATTGCCAATTATCTTAATGCTTTAGGTGGAACGACTCAAGTCCAAACATTTATCACTCAAACACGCGATCGCCCCCGTCTGGGCAAAGCTGTGAGTATTCCCCTCGATTTGGGCGAGCGTTCTTCGGAATGGATCTTATGATCTATCTTGACAATTTGCTCTTTTAAAGATATGTGCAGTCATTGATGAAATGACTTGTAAACAGAGGGAACAGGAAAAATGTAGAGATGCATAGACTGAGAAAAATCACACAGGAATTTCATAAAACTGGGAAGTATTGTAACTAACCCTACAGCTAAAAATCTGCTAAATCCCCTCACCGTACTGTGAAAAACTATCAACAAAAATCAAACGCTTTCTCCAGCGATTATCTCAATAAATTATGGGGAGAAATCCATGCTTGTCCTTACTTTTCTGTTAATAACCTCAACCGCGATTTTGTTGGTACGAAGGGATTTTCTGTGGTGTTTCAAAAATCGTATATAGCACAAGTAGAGCAGCAGTTTCCCTATTTCAAGCCTTATTTAGATTTAGCTCTTTTACCTAACTGTAATGCTTTTTACCTGAATCCTTTATTGCTCAAAGAAGGCTCTCGTGTCGATCCACATATTGATCGCTCTTTGCGTTCATACTGTAAAACTATAGAACCGCCTTTAGTTGTTAGCGTTCTCTATGTGCGCGTACCTCCCGATATGCAGGGGGGAGAATTGGTACTGCGATCGCACAAACGCCAACTGGGACAAATTAGGCCACAAATGAATACTTTAGTTTACTTTCAAGGCGATTTAACACATTCTGTTAATGCAGTTCAAACTCCTGGAAACCGCCTGAGTTTAGTTTGCGAACAGTATAGTTTAGATGAAGTAGAACTCGCAGAAATACCAGAATTTACTATTGAGTCGAGAGTGGCTAAGTCTACACAGAAAAAACGTAAGTAATGGGTAATTGGTAAGGGGTAATGGTGAAAGGGGAAGGGCAAAAGGGGAAAGAAAAAACCTTTAACCCTTACCCTTTCTCCTTTTCCCTAGATCAAATTAAGAGTTAAAAATCCTTAACCGAGCAGTATTGATCTGCTAACCTATTTATTTTTATCTGTCTCCTTTCCACACAAAAATTTGCGGAATCAAGCTAGATTATTAAAACCAGATATCTACTTTTTATCCCAAGTAATGATTCCTTGATAGGCTTTATCTAAGCTTTCTTCTACGATTGCTGGTAAAGTTTCCCAACAAATATCTTCCCGTTGCAGCAGAAGTTTTAGTTTTTGGAGAGCATATATGGCTGCATTCTCTTGTGAATTACTATTCACGCTATAATTTTGTACTTGAGCTTGCAGCTGTTCATAAAGATGTGCTTGTTGAATTGCGATCGCTAATTGAACACTCAACTGCTTAAGTAGCTCAATCTCCCAATCTTCCCATTTTCTAGAGTTTTGGCAATGATGAGCAATTAAAAGACCCCATAAAAAATCTTGGCGGATCACCGGAATAACTAAATTTGCTCTTACTTGTAATTGAGCTAGTAATTGAACGTGACAACTAGCTAATCCTTCTAGATAAATATCGTTAATTGCTCTAATTCGTCCATCGCGGTAGAGAACTGCATGTTCTTGTGAAAAGCAGGTATCATTAATATCCATGTCTAAAATAGACATATAATCTGAGCTAACAGATTCTACTACTACTGAACCATTCCAACCATTGACAAACTGATATAAAACCACTCTATCTGTTGCTAGTAATTGTCTAACTTCTTCTACAGCAGTTTGCAGTACTTCTTCTAATTTTAATGTTTCCCGAATTTTCAGCGAGATTCTGCTGAGTAACTTTTCTTGACGCAACTTTTGGCGCAGTAAATATTCATAATTACTAGACTCGTATAAACTTAATTGTTTTGCCTGAGAGATATTGTTATCGACTTCATCTTTCGGATATGACATTAGTGTATAACCACCTTTGATCCAGAGATATCAATTAATTAGAACGAACTATTTTTAATAACAAAATGCAATATTTTTACATCAACTTTCACTTAGCGATAGTGCCAGCAAGAATTAGGCATAAAATATACTGTATTTCATAAGTTGCTAGGGGCATAGCACTGCCATGCTCTTACAATTATCTGTACTTAACCAGCAATCTGCTGTAAATGTGTCGTTATTCAAGGCAGAGAATAAATGTCTAAAATAATAGAATGCCCTAAATTGCTATTAAATACAAACCGTGACAATACTTAATATTGATATGAGAAATTCTATAAAAAATTTATAAATTAAAGCTTAAATGTAGTTTGTCATCAGAAAGCTATCAGACAGCGCCAGATAGTTTGTAGTGTAAGGCAATGCGCTCATTTTTCGTAATATATTATAATGGACAATATACACATATAACACACTGATGTAATTAGTTTTTAACTTTATAAATAAGCGACAATCTTATTTGTTAGAGGTTTCATCATGCGTAGATTGGGCTGGCGACCATTGTTAAGTAATTTTCAATACAAATGTTAAATAGATATGTAATATATATCACTCAAATACTTTAAACCTAATTAATCAAGAGGGTGATATTGTAATTGTTTATGAAAATGGGATTAAAGTTGTTTAAAAAAATGCAATCGTATTTGAAATCTATGAATAATTCTGGGAATAGTACTTAATTCAGCAAAAGTTGCTAGACAGATACCCGACTTTTTCAAAAAGTCGGGTATCTAATCTCGCTAAAGTAACTGACCGATCAATGAACCATCGTTGCTAAAGAAAGTACATAATCAGGAAATTGACGTTTTAAAGCAGGAAACACAGGACAAGGTGCTTGTTCTTGCAAATTCTCAGGTTTGCTCCAAGTAAATGGGGCTTTCTGTGCTGCAGACATCCACAATAAGCGCTTGGCTCTGGTCATGGCAACATAGAGTAAGCGATACTCTTCCGCAGTTTTCAGATGTTTTGCTACTTCCCAAGCTTGGGAGACATCGGGTATCTGTGATTCATTATGCAAAGCAGCACGTACTTGGGCGCGGGCGACTTCTGATAAGGTAAAGTCGCCTAAAAATTGGCTTTGGGGTGGAACCCAAAAGCGACCGGGAATTAAGTTTTCGTGGAGAAAGGGAATAAAAACATAGTCCCAATCTAGCCCTTTGGCTTTATGCATGGTAATAATTGTCAGTTGACCGTTACGGGTGTAACGTGCTTCTAAATCTTCTGTTTCTACTGCTTCAAAGCGTTCGGAACTGACAATTTCACTTAAGGCTGATAGCATTGCGCCCATTGAACTATTACCAGAAATTTGCTGGTTTACTCGTTCTGCGAGTTTGTCAGCCGTTGCGAGTTCGGCTTGGTCGTAATTCAAAGCCAAAGCTAAAAAGGAAATTAGCTGATATATTGGCAGTTCTAAGCGGGCGCGGAGTAAACTCCGACACAAGTGTGAAGCTTTTTGGACTGTTTCTGATTGTGGTGCGGCTAAGGGGCCAGGGTATAAAAAATCTTCTGGTAAACTCGCCAGTGCGTTTAAGTCTTGGGTGGGTATGAGTTGGCGTTCCACTAATACTTCTAAAGCCGCTTTTAGGTAATCTGGGGAATGAGGGCGATCGCAAAATTGGAGTAATGCTAAAATTTCTTGGGGAATTTGGGAACGGCGATCGCGTTCTCCCACATCATAAAGTGTAATTTTATGCTCTTTGCATATCGGTTCTAGCGCTTCAGCTAGCCATCGTCCTTGGCGATTTTCCCGCACTAACACTGCTGCGCTAATTTTGCTAGGGTCATCAGCAAATAATTCAATGACTCGCTGTGAAAGCAATTCAACAGTGTGATGAATATCACGTGGGGTATATAGTTCTAAACCCCTTCCTACTGCTGCTGGGTTTGCGTCTGCTTGGGGGTCACCAGTATCCACAGCCCGAATTCTCTGCGGACGGAAGGGAAGAGAAATCACGGAGTCATGAGATGATTGTTGCATCTTCACTCCGTAAAAACTATTAATCCATTCCAGTGCAAAGTTAGCTGCTTCCAGGATAATTCTTGTACTGCGCCCAGCTTGATCCATTGTCGCCAATCTGCTCATGCGATCGCACTCGGCACAAAATTCCCGAAAATAAATTGGATCGGCTGGGGTAAAAGTTGAGTTAATCGCTTGGTTGGGGTCGCCTACTCGGACTAGGTTGATTGGGGATTGGGTAATTGGTAATTGGTAATTGGTAATGGGATTAATTGTTTTATCTTCCTCATCCCCCTCCGCATTACTCGCCAAAATTTCCAGCAACTTCGTCTGCAATGGGCTGGAATCTTGGGCTTCGTCTTCAAAGACGGCGAAAACTTGATTTTGCTCGATGCGGCGGGCGCTGTCGTTTTCTAGGACGCGCAGGGCGGCTAAAATCATGTCGTCGTAGTCGATGAATTCACGCGATCGCATTAATTTCTGATATTGTTCGTACAAACCTGCGGCTATATTTAAAATGGCGTAGGGGTCTGAGGTTTGTTTACTCCACTGGCGTAAGTCTTCGGGGGATAAACCAGAACTTTTGGCTTCGTGAATAACTGTTGTTGCTAAGTCTGGTAATACTTCTGTTCGCAGTACCGATTGACGACGCAATCTTTCTGTTTCTTCGCCGTCAAATTGGCTACCTTCGAGTAAGCGTAAATAAAGGCTGGGATGATTCGCAATCCACTGTTCTACAGCAGTACGGATGAAGCGGTGGCTTTGATTTGGTGTAATTAATGTGACGTTTTCTAACTGCAACCCCGATAATTCAGGATGGCGGCTGGCGATATTTAATGCCAAACCATGCAAGGTATAAACCACAAAACCTGTCTGGGGTAAAGATAAATCATCGCGTAAATATTTGCGGATTTTCGCTTTAATATTAGCAGCCGCAGAACGGGTAAAAGTCACAACTACCAACTGACGACGAGAAGCTGGGCGCGACTGGGCTGCAAGTTCATACTGACGTGCAACTGCGATCGCCGCAGCCGCCGCCATCCCTGTAGATTTCCCTGCACCAGGTACAGCCGATACAGCCAAAGGGCCACAGTTCCAATCAGCCATTTGCTGTTGTCCAGGGCGCAGGCTATTCCGGATGCGTGCGATCGCTTCTGCCCGTAGAGTAGAAACAGGAGATTTATCAGATAATTCTTGCGTCACAGTATCAATATTATTAACGTCTGACATTACAGGAATTTAAATTTGGAATTTGGGATGAGATTCTCAAATCGCAGACTTTATAAATTATTAGTGTATCTCTCTGGTTGAGAAATTTTCCATCACAAATCAATTAACTAATATTTATATGATGACAAATTACAGGCTCTCTTATGGGATTGGGTGAAGGGGAAAAGGGGAACGGGGAATGTGAGATTACCTTTACTGCTGATGCGTTACGCTATCGCTAACGCATCCTACGTGAACGGATCTCATGGTAATTGGATAGCCGCCTCAACCCTTGGCGAAAAAATAGATCCCCGACTTCTCAAAAGAAGGTGGAGATCTGGCTTTAATTACGAATTACGAATTACAAATTACGAATTATTTTAATGCCCGACAGCCCCACCAGTTGCCTTGACTTTTTTAATGAAGATAATCGCCAATCCGCTTAATAGTAACGCAATGCCAATAAAGTAGAAACAATCATTAAACGCCATGACAAAAGCTTCACGACGCACAATATTAGATATCGATGCGATCGCCTGATTTTGGGCGCTACTTAAATCGGCTCCTCGACTAATAAAATATTGCGTCATCTGGTCGATTCGCTGTTGAGTTTCGGGACTATATAGCGATACGCTATCACCTAATCTATTAGAGTGAAATTGCTCTCTATTAGTTAATAAAGTTGCTAAGGCTGCAATCCCTAGAGAACCGCCCAGATTCCGCATCATATTAAATAAACCACTTGCCGAACCAGCTTCTTTAGGACTCAATCCCGCAGTAGCGATACTACTTAGTGGAACCATAATTAATGGTTGTCCCATTGCACGGACAAGTTGCGACCATCTTAATTGATCTAAGCCTGTTTGATGAGTCATTCCGGCGTTCATAAACGCACTAACCGCAAACAAAGAAACCCCTACACCCACCATCAACCTCACATCAATGCGTTGCATTAATTTAGGGATGAAGGGAATAATAAATAATTGCGGAATCCCAGCCCAAATTAATACTTCACCAATTTGTAATGCGTTATATTTTTGAATTTGGGCAAGATATAATGGCAAAACATAAATTGAGCCATATAAGCCCACGCCTAAAGAAACATTAACAATACTGGCTAAACCAAAATTACGCCGCAGCACCAATCTTAAATTAATAAATGGTTGCTTGCGAGTTAATTCTATTATCAAAAACAATGCTATAAAAATTACCGCTACTATAGTTAAGCGGACGATTAAAGCCGAACCAAACCAATCTTTACGGCTACCTTCTTCTAATACAACTTGTAGGGAACCTAAGCCAATGGCCATAGAAAGAATTCCCCACCAGTCACCTTGCTTCAGCAAATCCAACTGCAGTTTATCTTGTTTAATGCCGTACCATACTCCGGCAAGCATTAACACACCTGGAAATACATTTATATAAAAGTTATACTGCCAACTAAAATTTTCTGTTAACCAACCTCCTAATGTAGGGCCAATTGAGGGCGCAAACACTGCAGTAATAGCAAAGGCTGCTAATCCTACTGATTGCTTAGATGGTGGTAAAGTCGTCAATACAACGGTCATCGCAGAAGGAATTAATATCCCACCACTGAAGCCTTGTAAAGCACGGAAGACAATCATAGAATTGAGATTCCATGACCAAGCACAGCAGATAGAAAAGAAAATAAATAGTACAGTGTTTACTAATAAATAACGTCGTAGGGAAAATACCCGCGATAGCCATCCTGTTAAGGGAATTACCACAATTTCTGCTACCAAATAAGCAGTAGAAATCCAGGAACCTTCTTCTAAGGTTGCGCCTAAACTTGCTTGAATTTCTTGTAATGATGCGTTAGTAATTTGAATATCTAAAACTGCCATGAATGCACCTAGCATACTGGCTAATACACCAATCCAAGTTCTTAGCGGTATATGATCTGGCGGTAAGGTAGGCTGTTGTTGGATAGCACCTGTCTGAGCCATAGAATTGCTCCAGTATTCAAAAAATTCGTAATACCCTACGGGAAGCGCAAAGCGCTACGTAACTCGTAATTCGTAATTAAAGAGATTGTAGATTGTAGGTTGGCTTGAGGAACGAAACCCAACATTTCTGTAAATCTGTTGGTTTTCATTAGTTTACAGTTTTACGTTCACTCAACCTAGGAAATTTTATGTTTTATATCTAACTAAGGCATATTAATTTACCTAGCAGCACCTACAGGTTTGACAATGCCTTTTTGCTCATAAATGGGTATAACAAGCTTTTTCAAAGCTGGTAATTGTTTGAAGAACAATATAGAGCCGATAATACAAGCTATACCATCAAGAATTAAGGTGTTAGGAGCGCCGATGCGACTTGCTAAGAAACCTCCTAATAAATTACCTACAGGTATCATGCCTAAAAATGACATGGTATACAAGCTCATTAGTCTACCGCGTTTGTCTTCTTCCACAATTGTTTGTAAAAACGTGTTACTTGCTGCAATTTGTAAAATTGTTCCTAAGCCTACAAACAACATTGTGAATAGAGACAGTGGTAAATATCGTGAGCAAGCAAAAGCTATTAAACCTACTCCTAAAATTGCCGGAGCGATGGCAATTAATTTGCCAATTCCTAATATTGTGCGCCGCGTCGCTAAATAAATCCCACCTGATAATGCTCCCACGCCCGAAGCTGCCATTAAAAAGCCTAATGCTTCTGCACCACCTTTAAGAATTTCTTCAGCAAATATGGGTACAAGAATAGTATTTTGTAATCCCATTAAGCTAACTAAAGTTGATAGTAATAAAATAGCTCGGATTGGTGGAAAGCTAAAAGCGTAGACAAATCCCTCTTTAACTTTTTGCAGAGCATTTCCCTGACTTACTGTCACTTTCCAAGGTTTAACTGTCATTGCTAATAAAGCAGCAATCACAGCAATATAGCTTAAACCATCAATCAGAAAACAGTAAGCAGCACCAATTCTGGCAATGATTAAACCGCCAACTGCTGGGCCAATTAATCGCGCCCCATTAATCATGGTGGAATTAATCGCGATCGCATTGGCTAAATCTTCTCTTTTTTCCACTAGTTCCGGTACGAAAGCTTGTCTAGCTGGCGCATCCAAGGCGTTAATAAATCCTTGGAACAAGCTTAAAGCAATAATATGCCATACCTGAATTACACCAGTGAGCGCCAATACAGCCAATGCTAGCGACTGAATCATCGCCATGATTTGCGTACCAATTAAGGTACGATAGCGCGAAAAGCGGTCTACAAAAACACCCCCAAAGGGAGCAAGAAAAAAGCTCGGAATTTGACTAGTAAAACCAACTACTCCTAACATGAGAGCGGAGTTAGTTAAGCTATAAACTAGCCAAACTGTAGCTAGTTGTGTCATCCAGGTTCCAATTAGAGATATCCCTTGTCCGGCAAAAAATAGGCGATAGTTTCTGGATTTTAATGCAGGTAGAATGAACTTTGTTTTACTCATTTGCCATTTGTAATAGCTAAATAGCCCCGAAAGATAAAATTATTCTCGGAATTTTTGATTTTTTAATTACCCAAAAGCATGGTATTTGTGTTTGCTTAAATCAAATATAAATTAGAGCTTTTTATCTCGCTCAAAAAATAAAATAAGGGTAATTCAACGCACATAATAAAATTTTTTCACTTCTTAGTCATCGGTCGTTAGTTATAGCTAAATCACAGCAGATAATAAAAAAAGGAACAGAGAAATATTCAGAAGAATGTTCCCTGTTCCTTATTGAAATTACAAAAGCTTATTTCACCTCTACATCAACTTCCGCAGACATCCCTGGTGTAATTCGTGACTCATATCCTTGGATACTGTTTTGGTCTAAAGTTACTTTGACTGGAATCCGTTGGACAATTTTGGTGAAGTTACCAGTGGCGTTATCTGGTGGTAGTAAAGCGAATTGAGCGCCGGAGGCTGGTGATATGCTGTCAACACGACCTCTAAAGGGGTGATTGGGAAAAGCATCCAGCTTGATTTCAACTGGTTCTCCAGGTCGCATTTTATTTAATTGGGTTTCTTTAAAGTTCGCTACTACCCAATAGCCGTTATCAACGATCGCCATTAATGGTGTACCAACTTGCACCCGGTTACCAACTTCCACGTTTTTTCTACCTACTCGTCCGGCACTAGGGGCGGTAATGTTGGTGTAAGAAAGCTGCAACTGTGCGTCTTTGAGCGATGCTTCAGCTTGGGCGATCGCAGCTTTTGCGGCTTCATATTGGCTTTGTTTCACAGCCGTATCTTGTCCGGTGGCGGTGGCTTGTTGCAATCCACCCTTTGATGCTGCGAGTTTTGCTTGAGCGCTGGTGACACCTTCTTGTGCTTGTGCAAGTTGCGATTGCGCTTTGGCTACACCTACTCTTGCAGAGGCTAACCTAGCTTGTGCTTGTTCTACTCCCTGAACTGCAGCATTCTTCTGCGCTACAGCCACATCATAAGCAGCTCTAGCTGTATCTAACTGCTGGCGAGCAATTGCGCCTTCTTTAAACAAGCTGTTGTAACGATTGTAGTCTGCTTGGGCTTTTGCCAAGTTCGCATTAGCCTGCGCTACTTGAGCTTGGGCGGCGGGTATCCCGGCTTGGGCTAGTTGTACTTCCGCTTGAGCAGCGGGTATCCCGGCTTGCGCTTCTTTAACTGCGGCTTGCGCTGTGGAAATCGCTGCTAGCGCATTGCTCACATCTCCTTGCGCTTGAGCGGTTTTACCGCTAGAAGTTTGAGAAGTTAAAGCGATGTTTGCTTGGGCTGCTTGCGCCTGTCCACGAGCATTTTCTAATGCTGCTTGCGCTTGCAGTACTTTACTTTGGTAATCTCGTGGATCGAGTGTGACTAATAACTGTCCAGGTTGTACCAGTTGGTTATCATTCACTAGTACCTGACTAACAGTCCCCGGAATCCGGCTAGCAACTTGGTGAATGTTTCCCACTACCGTAGCGTTATCTGTTGATTCGTGGGTAGAAGCATATTGCCAATAGTGATAACCAAAACCACCAGCCGCGATCGCACCCACACCCACGCCAGCTAAAATCAAACCAATCGGTTTTTTCCGCTTCTTCTCAGCCTTTTTCTCTGTTTGTGCTTCTGGCTGAGGATGAACCTCAGTTTCTGGTACTGGAGGAGCTTCGGGAGTTACAACTGGTGCTTCTGCACTGACGGAAGGCTCTCTTGTAACAGCCTCTAAACTCTCTACATCAGTAATTAGTCGTTTGTCTATAACAGAGATATTGCCTTTTTTGTGTCCGTTTCCAGTATTAGCGCCCATGATTGTTGATTCCCCTAACTCATCAATAAAATTTAGTTTTTTATTTAGTACACGTAATATTCAATTACTTGCCTTCATCTAACGTTCCCTTCGTGTGCGTAGTATTATTATGCCAAAACAAAACTTCACAGTACTTCACCCAAGTGGGTGATGGTGACTTTAACTAAAGATAGAAATTCTGAAAATGTGGTGCGAAGGCTGTCAAGGGTCAAGGGTCAAGGGTCAAGGGTCATTAAATTATTGCTTCCTTTCTTTCCCCAATTACCCATTACCCATTACCCATTACCCATTACCCATTACCCATTACCCATTACCCAATCCCTCAACTCAAATTCGCGATCGCCCGATTTAACAACTGGGAAAATAATTCGCGCTCTTGGTAAGAAATACCAGACATGGCTTGATCGCGTAATTCTGCGGCTAGTGGCGGTAATATCGTTTCTAACTCTTTACCGGCATCGGTTAGCCAAATTCTCCAGATGCGGCGATCATGTGCATCCCGTTCGCGACGAACTAAACCGCGTTCTTCCATCCGATCTAAAACGCCGGTTAAAGTCCCGCCTACCTGTTTTAGCCTGTCGCCAATACTGGAAGTCGGTAAACCATCTTCTTCCCACAAACAGCACAACACTAACCAATGAAACGGTGTCAATCCGAAAGGCTCTAGCCTTTCTGTAAACTTGCGAGTTAGCAGTTGTGAGAGCAACTTGATTCTATAGCCAATACTGTTGGGTGCCAGAACTTGCTGCCAGGACTCCAAAACTTCAAACTCATTAGATGTAGACACCATTTCACTATATTATTTAGTGTGCGTAATATTATTCTAACTAACCTAGTATTTGCTTGCAACAGTAGATTGCCATCTATCTTAAGGAAGGACTTGAATCAGCTGATACTCTTGTAGTGTAGCAAGAATACGATAAGACGTGGATAATTGAGAATTTTGTTGTTTGTAAATCCAAGCATAGCTAAAAGCCGGTAATTGGCTTATTGAATCTACTTCTTGCCCGGGAATTGGCGTGTAGAAATGCAGCAAGACAGAGTTTTTATCGTAAACTTGCACAAAAGACACAGGATGAGTTTGCAGAATAGATGCGATCGCAGGTTCTTGGAAAAAGGCTTTTAAAGTTGGGTTATAGTCGCTTAATAGCCCTAAACTACCAGCCGTAGCCAAAGTTAGCCAGCAGGGAATTAACCAACTAGCAAACCAATAATTCTCAGTCAAAAACTTTTGCCCAAAGCGGTGACGTGCTATCCACACCACAGGCACAATCAGCCAACCTAAGCCTAAAATGAAGCCAAGATTTGTGCGATCGCGAATATAAGCATCTTGAGAAACTAACGCAAATATACTGACTGCTATCAGTAAAATTCCCAGTATGCCAATGGCATAACTGAGATTACGCGGCATATTGTTCTCAGCCTTCCTCATCCATGAGAATAATTTATTACCTCCATCAGGGCTAAAGGCAAAAGATTGAGCTATCTTGCGCTTATCTGGTAGCAGCCTCACCCCTCTAGGCTGAATTTTGGTGATTCCCTCACCATCCTCTAGGAAATCGTTATTTTTTATCAATAATTTTTCGCTTGTAGAGACGCGATTCATCGCGTCTATTTGCGTAGATTGATAAATTTTGCCCAACCAATCTAAACCCACAGCCGCCAGCAACGCGATAAACGGATAAAGCCCAAGCGCATAGTGAGACAGACGAGTAGAGAAAATACTCAATTCAGTAAATAAAACCAGGGGAAATCCGACTAAGATTAACTGGTAATTCGCAATCGGACGGCGCAGTGCTACAATCAAGCCTAAAATGGCGAAAAATAACCAGGGGAAGGATTTTAAAGGAATATTCCATAAATAAAATAATATACCATTATGGTTGCGGTCTTCAGAACCGAGTTCTACCACAAACCCTAATAACTGCCCAAAACTCTCATAACCATAGCGCGACCAGCTTAACCATAGCCAAGCCAATACCGGAATTAAACCCACTACCAACCCCAAATACAACCTTGGGTTAGCAAGATGATGATGACGGTGATGTTCCTTAATTAAATAAGGTAATAAAGCCACCATCGGCAACAAAATCATAAAGCTGCGCGTCAAGAAGCCCAAACCAAAACACAAGCCAGCAATAAATAGCAAAAAATCGCTATATTTAGGATTTAATTCTGCCTTTAGTAAAGATAAAATCGCTAAAAGTACCAATAAAATCATTGGTATATCAGGTGCAGCTAAACGGCTAGACTGTAGCCAGAGAAATTCCACACTCAAAATTGTCGCTGCTAGCCAAGCTACCTTTTTACCGACAATAATTTTGCCAATTTCATATAAAATAAATAGAGCCAAAATACTTGCGATCGCACTCGGAAATCGGGCACTAAATTCACTTACACCAAACAAATTATAGGCAGTAGCAATTAACCAATAAGGGCCAGGGGTTTTATGATGAGCAGTTCCCCAAGGAGCTATCCAATCACCAGAGTCAAACATCTGGCGTGCTCGTCCTGCATAATAGCCTTCATCATGAGCCATTAAGCTACTTTGCCCAGAATTACATATTAACAAAGGCAGTAGCCAAATTAACAAACTTATATAAGGCAATCTAACCAAAAGATAGATTTGCCGCCCAATACTCGGGAATAATCGGATTTTGTAAGACATTAATTAGTACGAATTTAATGCAGCGTCGGAGATTTCATATATTTGTGATCTGACTTTAAAATATGTAAAGCAGCATACAAAATATTTGATCCAAATCCTAGCTGAAATAAATTCAGTTGTGGAAAAAATCCTTCTCAATAGACATTTAAGATGATGATTCTCAAACCAGATCAACGCCTAAAGCTAGATGACACAAATGACAAACTGTTTTATGACTATCCACGCTTTGTCACCCATGTTGATGAAGCGTTCATTAAACAGTTAACAGATGTATACCGCGATCGTCTTAAATCTAACACACGCATCTTGGATATGATGAGCAGTTGGGTGTCTCATTTGCCAGAAGAAATGCAATTTGCCCATGTAGAGGGACATGGACTCAATGCTGAAGAATTAGCCCGGAATCCCCGCTTAAATCATTACTTTGTGCAAGACATCAATGCCAATCCGCAGCTACCTTTGCAGGATGCAGAATTTGATGCCGTACTCAACTGTGTTTCTGTACAGTACATCCAATATCCAGAAGCTGTCTTTACAGAAATCCACCGCATTCTTAAACCCGGTGGTGTAGCAATTATCAGTTTTTCTAACCGAATGTTCTTTCAAAAAGCCATCCAAGCTTGGCGGGATGCTTCCGAAGAAGCGAGAGTAGAGTTAGTCAAAAGCTATTTCGCCTCAGTCCCAGGATTTTCTACCCCAGAAGTAATTGTGCATAAGTCAAACACCCCGCCTGTGCTTCAGTGGCTAGGAGTACCTGGGGGCGATCCGTTTTATGCTGTCGTAGCTTATAAGGGGTAGGGATTGGGGACTGGGGATTGGGGATTGGGGACTGGGGACTGGGGATTGGGGATTGGGGACTGGGGATTGGGGATTGGGGACTGGGGATAAGGGAGAGAAAGGGAAAAAGCAATTACCAATTACCAATTACCAATTACCAATTACCAATTACCCATTACCAATTACCCATTACCCATTACCAAACACCCCATGCCCAATGCCCAATGCCCAATGCCCCATGCCCAATGCCCCATGCCCTTTTATAACCAATCTCGATAAGCAGAGATTTCACCGACGCTGATTTCAAAGGGCCCGCCTTTGCCAAATGGGGGGTAAACGCGGATTTTGGCGTTAGTGGTAAACCTTTCTAATCTGTTTCCTAGTTGGGGAACATTGCTGACTATATGCCAGTAGGAAACGATGTCAGGGCAGTCAATGATTAGCATTAAGGTAGTAGCGTTGCTGGTGAGATACCATTGGCAGTTTGCTAACAATGTTTGCGTAATGCGATCGCAAGCTTGATAAAAGCATCTGCCAATCGATTGTTCTAGTTCCAGATGTAACATCCCATCCATTTTGCTGATTTCCTTGGGAGGTAAATCATCAGGTGGCAACAAAGGTAACTTAGACATAATTCCGCACCTCTTGGTTATAGCGCGTCAAACTCTCCAGGTTTTTTTGCAAATCGCAAGCTGAGGGTTTGATTGCCAGCGTGCCTAGATTTAATTCATCCTGAAATTTTTTGATTCTGTCTCGGCAGGTTTGCACGTCACCAATAATTGAATTTTCAATCAAAAAGTCTTCATCAAAACAAATATTGGTGCGATCAAATGCCTTATGACCAGTAGAACTTTTCTGCATGACAACAGCTGCATTTGCTGTCATTTTTTTGCTGAATTTACGGATGAAAGGCAACGCCTCTGTTACTGCTTCGTCGTATGTCCTGGCAACATAAAAGAAACGAGTCAGTACTAGGTTTTCAGAACCACTAGAATTTAAGGCACGGTATTTAGCAACAGTATTCCGCAATCTGTGCAGAGAAAAAGGCGGCCCCCCCATTAAGCCAAAGGAATGTTTGGCGGCAAACCCTACACCGTCATCATCGCCAGTGGCTACATATACGGGAATTTGTGCTTGCAAAGGTTTGGGGTAAATTGTCAGGCGATCGCATTGATAATATTGCCCGTTAAATGATACTTCTGTTTCATATAAAAGCTTCTGAATCAATGCCATTGCCTCTAGCATCTGGGCACGAGATTCACCCATTGGTGTGGCAAAATGCTTATTTTGTTCGGGAAATGGCCCACCTTTGGCAATCCCAAATAGCAATCTGCCATTGCATAAATTATCTAACGTGGCAATATCTTCAGCCACCCTAATTGGGTTATAAAACGGCAACAAAACGGCTGCTGTTCCTAGTTTAATTGTTGAAGTTAACGCCGCTAAATGCCCCATTAACACCAACATTGAAGGGCTAAGATTGGATTCACTAAAATGATGCTCACTTACCCAGGCTTCTTCAAAGCCTAAGCTTTCTGCCTGTTTCACCAATGCAACTTGTTCAAAGATGGCACGGTGGGCATCCTGATGATGATTATCGTAATTGCAGAAAAGTCCTGTTTTCATTATTTGCTGGTATGGGCAGTTTGTGCCTACCTGAGATACTCGTTCTCGTACTTTTTTAAGATGCAGCGACCCAATGTAATTCCAACCACAGGCGGGGATTATTTTGCTTTAACGTTGACAATGGATCGCGAAGTAATCTATCAGCATTCATACAAACTACCTGAACTAATCCCATATTATCTGCTATTTCTCTGAGGACATCTTTTTGGGCTTGCACTTGGGGCAGCATTTCATCAGAACAATAAATCCCTATATATTGCAATCGTCTAGCAGGTCTTCCCCAAAAACAAGTAATCACCTTCACATGACAATTTTGCAGTAATTCTCCAACGCTAGGGTAATAGTGATTTACTACTCTAGTAAATTCTTTGGCTAGGATATCTTCGGCAATCATAGCAATTGATATTTCTGTAGCGTTCATCACGCTATTAATATAACATACATTTGTCATTCAAATATGACATTTATTATTACTTCTTTATAAGCAAATGTTAATTATTAAGAACATTAAATCAAACAAAAAAGAGGTAAAACCAAAATTTTTACCTCTCCACATTGATTTTTAATTATTTTGTCAAAGAGTCCAGAGTCAAGGGTCAAAAATTGGAGAGACGCAATTAATCACGTCTGTAACCAAATTCAAAAATTCAAAACTTTTATGTTGTAACTCTCAACAAAATTATTTGTATGAATTTCTCCCCCTTGCTCCCCGCCCCCTGTCCCTTGTCTCTAACGTGCATTGCGTTCTGACACTAGAACCTCAGCAACAAGTTGTGGTAAATCTACAAGGTCAACATATCCGTCTGAACCCTTGATGGGTGACATAAATGTATAATTAGGGTCACAAGCTCCTGTATCGTAGACTTGAATAAACCAGCGATCGGGAAATCCTGCTAGACCCAGTTCTACAACGTACCAACTCTCACCAACCAGACGAGAATTGTTAATTGTAAACCACTCTCTGTCCTGTTCTGAGATGTTCCAATCAGCCATGAGAAACTCAAAGGCGATATGTCCAGCGTCAGTTTCAGTCAATAGCATTGCTACTCCTCAGTTGAAACTTCGGTTTCAGAATTGGCAGCTTCAGTTTCAGGATACAAACCCAATTGTTTTGCTAATTGACGACCAAGGAAAAATAAGAATTGGGCACCATCTTGATTACCTTCATGTGCAAACACAGTTGCCACTTTTAGCACTGCATATACAAAATCCGAATCAATTAATTCTGGATTTGCTTCTAATACTTCTGGTTCTTGGCCATTAGGGCATCTGAGTAGCTGATCGATTAAATCAAAATACAGGAGTTGGCGTTCTTCTGTCATGGTGCTTCTTTTGATGAAAAATGAATAAATTGGAATTTGCTTACTGTTCGATACTTTGCCGCCACAGCCGTTCTAGCATTTCAACTTGTTCTTGAAAAACAGCATTACGATAAACAAGATATCTGTCGTAAGCAATAATCCCTAACCCGACACAAATAGGTGTTAGCAAGAAAAACCATTGCATAATTGTTGCTAGTTGATATTGCTCTACAACAGTTAAATTATGGGATTGGAGGTTTTGCTTAGAGAGGTTTATGCTTGGCTGAGATTGAGAGGAGTATACACCCCCCGACTGGGGAACCAAGAAGCTATCGGCTCTCATATTATTGTTTACTTCACAAGAGAGATTCTGTGCTTTTACTAACTCTAAATGCTTTCCCCAAACCATACTAAATACTAATAAAGCTGGAGATAGCACAGCCAATAACACTACACAGACTGTGAGAACATTTAAAAGCTTGACTTTCATCTTGGTTCTCCCTTCCCAGGCAGTATGCACCCAGTAAGACAATGATTTCTGTTATTTACCTACACAAATTTTGCTGATAATCAAAAAGTTATCAGTTAACAATTAGCTTTTTTTCCCTTGTTTATCATGAACTAATTACTAAAAAAGGGGATGATTTGATGCAACCCTTAAACTAATATTTCAAATATATGATTAAATTTATCCGCAATCGTAAATTAGTATTCAGCAATACCGAAATAATTTATTCTTGGGAATATAACTTACACTCTCACACCCTACAACTGAGTTTGATGCAGTTAAGAATAGGGGGTTAAGAAGTCCCCCCTTCATCTCCAGACAGTTGCCTGGGAATGTTGGGGGGTAGAGGGGAATCTCTGCGTAAATCCTATAGCTTTTATATCAGCAGGGTTGCTCAATAGCAGTTTATCTGAGTCGGATCAGAATTATTAAAGTTATTAAATTTGTACTCAAAGGCTGGAAATTTTAACTGAACAGGATAATAAAAAATATTTGGGGTATAGGGACTAGTATTTTTTGAGTGGCGTTCTAGTGTTTTTGCAGTTGGGTTCGGGAGGGTTTGTACTCAAGCTAAAATCTTGTGTAATGGCTGTTTAGAGAATATTTTTGATGCGGTTTTTAGGGGATAAAAGTTGTACTCAACCCAATATTTTTGCCTCAAAATATCTTACATTAATAGAAAAATCCATTAAATTTCAGTAAATAGCTATTTTGTTCTAGATAAACTAAAAAATAGCCAAGTTGAAGATAAACTTTTGGACATATATAGCTATCTTAAGTGATTATCAAAAGTCAAGATTTAATTGGCATGGGGCATGGGGTATTGGGCATGGGGCATTGGGCATTGGGCATGAGAAAGACAGATTTTCATGCTTGATGGTGCTAAACCTGTTATGAATGATTGAGAGATCATTTATAAAGTAAATCTTAAGTAGGGGAGCCACTGCGTTGCGCGGTGAGTGCAGCCACACGTGCGGCTATGCCGCCGAGTGGACTGACGAACCCGAAGGGGTTTCCAGCGTTGTAGCAAGTGGCGTTGTGTTACGGCTATGAAAGGATTTGGGACACAGAGACAATGGAATTTAGCCGTAACGCACCGCCGCGTGGATGATGCGTTAGGCGCTAGGATAGTTCTTTCGTGACAAATCATATTGGAAACCAGCGCCTAACACATCCTACGATAATTTTATTTTTACTTTATAAATAACCTCTGACTTGAAAATTTTTAATTAAAGATAGGCATCAATAAGCAATTACCAGTTTTCTATCACAATTACCGAGACAAGAAGACAAAGTGGTTTAAAAGTCAATAGGAAGATTTGCCAGAATTGCTATCTAAATCATTGCCATTTTGTGGTTGAGTTAGAGTACAAAAATTATGTACTCAGTGACACTTGAATCTAGATTAAAATACAAGATTACCGTTATCAGTAAAAAATACCTGGCGTTGTTAATGAATTTAGGATTTTAGGAGTTAACGAATGCGAATTGCTAAAGATGTCACAGAACTTATTGGAAAAACTCCTTTAGTTGAACTGAACAAGATTCCGCAAGCAGAGGGAGCAGTAGCGCGGATAGTTGCTAAACTCGAAGGCATGAACCCAGCAGCTTCGGTTAAAGACCGGATTGGCTTAAATATGGTACTTGCGGCTGAAGCAGATGGTTTAATTGAGCCAGGAAAAACTATCTTAGTAGAGCCAACTTCCGGTAATACAGGGATTGCTTTAGCAATGGTAGCAGCCGCACGGGGCTACAATTTGATTTTGACAATGCCTGAAACCATGAGCAACGAAAGACGGGCGATGTTACGCGCTTATGGTGCCAAGCTAGAGTTAACACCAGGCCCAGAAGGAATGCGGGGAGCAATTCGCAAAGCGGAAGAAATTGTGGCTAACACTCCCAACGCATATATGCTGCAACAGTTCCGTAACGCCGCTAATCCCAAAATTCACCGCGAAACCACCGCCGAAGAAATTTGGGCGGATACAGATGGTGAAGTAGATATTGTAATTGCTGGTGTAGGTACTGGCGGGACAATTACCGGGATTGCGGAAGTATTGAAAGAACGTAAGCCAACTTTTCAGGCGATCGCAGTTGAACCGAGCAACAGTCCTGTATTATCTGGTGGGGAAGCTGGGCCGCATAAAATTCAAGGGATTGGCGCAGGCTTTGTTCCCGATGTTCTCAAGCTGGAATTGGTTGACGAAGTAATTCGCGTCAGCGATGAACAAGCGATGTCTTACGGACGGCGTTTAGCAAAAGAAGAAGGCTTATTATCTGGGATATCTTCTGGTGCGGCTTTGTGTGCTGCGTTGCAAGTTGCGAAGCGTCCCGAAAACGCTGGAAAGCTGATTGTGATGATTCAGCCTTCCTTCGGCGAACGTTATCTCAGCACCTTGATGTTCCAAGATTTGACTTTAGAACCTACGGCTGTGCGTTAGGCTACGGTATACAGGTAGCTGTGTAGCAAAAATCATTGTATATCCCCCTAAATCCACGCCACTTGCGACAAGTCGGGAAACCCGCCCAAAGCAGTGGCTCCCCTTCAAAAGGGGGATTTAGCGGGATTAAAATATGTGCAACTTTCAATACTGCTTGGTTAAGGATTTTCAACGAGGAATTTGGTTTGGGGAAAAGGTGAAAGGGTAAGGGTTAAAGGTTTTGTCTTACCCCTTCCCCTTTTCCCCTTAAGGGACTTCCAAACAAAAAAATATCCCAGTATTTATTGTGGGGTGGACATCTTGTGATAGATGTCAACTTAACGTAAAACTCTCTTGGTTGCAAGGTTTCGCCCTCACCCTGTGCCCCTCTCCCACCAGGAGAGGGGAGCAAGAGATTTAATTCCCCTTCTCCCTCAGGATACAGCTGGCGAATGGTAGGTGACACCCCTCACCCCCACGATTTTATAGGGTTTAAGACGCAATCCTCATAATGCGATCGCCTTTTGAAAGCCTTGTTTTATCGTTTATTTGAGGGGTCTTACCCCCTATTCGCCAGCTGCATCCACCAGGAGAGGGGAGCAAGAGATTTAATTCCCCTTCTCCCTGAGGGAGAAGGGGTTAGGGGATGAGGGCGCTCTTTATTTGTACAACGCCCGCCCTATATAGCTTTTAGCTTAACTTGACACCCTCTTGGTTGCAAGGTTTCGCCCTCACCCCCAGCCCCTCTCCCACCAGGAGAGGGGAGCAAGAGATTCAATTCCCCTTCTCCCTGAGGGAGAAGGGGTTAGGGGATGAGGGCGCTCTTTATTTGTACAACGCCCGCCCTATATAGCTTTTAGCTTAACTTGACACCACTGACATCTTGTCCGCCCAGTGTATGTGGCGGGCAAGATGCCCGCCCCACAAGATGGAATAATTTATTTCTTGGAAATCCCTAACGACAAGTATTGATGCAACTTCACAATGAACTACCCAGATCTACTTCGTTGAGGTCTGGGTTTCTGAAACCAGACCAGTAGATTTGGATTTTTGACGCTTCTTTGCCCCAAGTTGCCGCATACTTCCCGCAGATGAGCGAGTGTTTGCGGTAGAGCTTGACGACTCAGCATCTACGAAGCTAGTTCCTAACTCCGTCAGATTAACGCCACTTTCTACAACGGGGGGAACCCCCGCAACGAAGTGGCTCCCTTTAGCCCAATAAAGCATAACTTCAGCAGCAGCAATATCACGGTCTTGCTGATATCCGCAAACAGCACAATTATGCACTCTAATATCAAGAGTCTTTTTGTGCTGATGTCCGCATTTTGGACAAGTCTGACTAGGCTTTACTTTCTTGGTAGGAACTTCAACAAACACACCACCGATTTGTTCAACTTTATATTTGATGGTACTGCGAAGCATTCCAAATCCAACATCAAGTATTGACTTATTCAGACCCACTTTTTGCTTTTTACGCTTGCCTTTTTTAGCTTTACTAGTCATGTTCTTGACTTCTAGTTTTTCAGTTGCAACGAAGCTATTACCGCTTACTATTTCTGATGCAATTTGATGTACCCAATTTTGGCGCTGATTAGCAACTTTACGAGTTATCTTACTAACCTTAGCTTGGGCTTTTTTCCATCTTCTAGAAGCTTTGATTTTTTTCTTTCTATTTGGTGATTGCTTCCGTCTTTTACTCTTAGAAGCTTTTTTGATTAGCTGTTCAGCATTTCTCAAGAATTTAGGCGCTTCAATTTGTTGATGATTTTCACAATCAGTAATTGATAATGCTGAATTACAACCTAAATCTATACCAATTGCACCAATTGGTAAAATATCAGGCTTAAGAGTTTGGTCTAAAACATCTACAGTAATAGATGCGTACCATTTACCGTTACGAAAAACGATTGTGCAAGTAGTAGGAATTCCCCAATACTTAGCCTGTCCTCGCATCTGAATACGTCCAATTTTAGACAAATTCAAATAACCATTTTCACCATTAGACTCTACTGAATACCCGCTTTTGGCTGGATATGTCCATCCTGAATAGTGGCGAATTGATTTGAATCGTGGACGCTTACCTAAACCTTTGAACCAACGCTCAAAAGCATAATCTACACGCTTCAAAGTAGCTTGTAGAGCTTGAGAATTAATTTCTTTGTACTCTGTCCAAACTTCCTTGAAAGCAGGTAGCGAGTTCTGTTGCTCAAAATAACTAACAGATTGATTGAATTTTTGATATTGAGTAAATCGGTTATAAACAGCAGCATTGTACAAGTCCTTGTGAAGCTTTCGGTGATACCGCAAGAACTGCTCTATTTGCTTATTTGGGTATAACCTGAAAGTCATCCGTCTTGTAGCCACTGATTTGTTTGCCTCCATTTTTAATTTGTTCTATGATATTACGGTTGACGTATAGGCTTGTCAAGTGGTTTCTAGGAAAGGCTCACATTCTGTTTTCTCTATTCACCTACATCTTGTGTTTGTGACCAAGTACAGACGCAAAACAATAACCGCTCCAATTTTGGAACGGTTGCACGAAATATTTGCTAATGTCTGTATCAAAACCAAGTGCAGACTAATCGAGTTTTCTGGTGAAATAGACCATGTTCATTTACTAATTGATTTTCATCCAGATAACAACTTGTCTGCTCTTGTAGGTAGTTTAAAATCAGCGTCTAGCAGAATTATCCAAAAAGAATTTTCAGAACATTTATCTACGTTTTATCGAAAACCTGTATTTTGGTCTAGTTCATATTATGTTGCCTCAACTGGAGGCGCACCAATAGAAAAAATCAAGCAGTACATACAATCTCAAGAAACGCCAAACGATTAATTGGAAAATACTCAAAACCTCTCTGCATTGTTTGAACGCAGTTCAAACAATGCAGAGAGGTTTTCGTATTTTCCCGCTATTCATCCCTACCTTGCTTCGCTGAAGGTAGGGACTTTCGCGTTATGTTAAATCAGTCCTCATTAATAGATAAAGCCAGCCTTTTCCATAAATTAGACCTCATTGGTTGTGAATGAGCGCTGGTTGTGAACGAAGGAGCGCTCATTGATAGACAACCCGATCGCGTTGGTCATGAACGAACCGATGTTCTCTATGGATGAGCGCTCATTGATAGACAACCCGATCACGTTGGTTGTGAACGAACCGATGTTCTCTATGGATGAGCGCTCATTGATAGACAACCCGATCACGTTGGTCATGAAGGAACCGATGTTCTCTATGGATGAGCGCTCATTGACAAACAACCCGATCTAATTGCCTGTGAATCCCTTAATTTTCCCCTTCCCCCTTCCCCTTTCACCTTTCCCCCTTCTTCCCACCCAGCAGACCCCACTGCTAAACTAACTTAATCGGACAAAGGACAAATGACCAAGAACAAATGACAAATAAGAGCCTTTTGTTCTGTCTCCCCATCATGCCCAAAAATGCCGGCAACCGTCGCAGGTTATCGCGGATTTTCCTGTTTATTTTTACTTGTTTACTAACTATTATCTTTTCCCTGACTTGGGTAAACGCCGAAGAAGAAGAACCCAAACCCAAGCCTCAAGATTGGGAAATTAAAGGCATTGTTGCCGCCTTGGCAGACCCCTATGCTGGAGTGAGGCTAGAAGCGGCAAATAAATTGGAAAAATATCAGCTAGATGATCCCAAAAAGCAGATTCCCAATTATCAAGATGTTGTAAATCTGCTTGTTAAGCAGCTATCGCCACCAGACAAAGAAGAAAAAGACGAAAAGAGCCTTTCCCGTAGATCTGCAGCCTCTGCACTGGCGCAGATACAAGCCAAAGAATTTGCAGCCAACGTCGCCGCACTCCTCAAAGATTCTAACTCTGATGTCCGTAGAGCCGCAGCCGATGCACTGGGGCAGATGCAAGCCAAAGACTATGCCGCCAACGTCGCCACACTCCTCAAAGATTCTAACTCTGATGTCCGTTATGCTGCAACTTCTGCACTGGCGCAGATGCAAGCCAAAGAATTTGCCGCCAACGTCGCCGCACTCCTCAAAGATTCTAACTCTTATGTCCGTAGAGATGCAGCCGATGCACTGGGGCAGATGCAAGCCGAAGACTTTGCCGCCAACGTCGCCGCACTCCTCAAAGATTCTGACACATCTGTCCGTAGTGCTGCAACTTCTGCACTGGCGCAGATGCAAGCCAAAGGCATTGCCGCCAACGTCGCCGCACTCCTCAAAGATTCTAACTCTGATGTCCGTAGAGATGCAGGCTATGCACTGGGGCAGCTGCAAGCCAAAGACTATGCCGCTAACGTCGCCGCACTCCTCAAAGATTCTGACTCTGATGTCCGTAGAGCTGCAGGCTATGCACTGGGGCAGCTGCAAGCCGAAGACTATGCCGCTAACGTCGCCGCACTCCTCAAAGATTCTGACTCTGATGTCCGTAGTGCCGCAGCCAATGCACTGGGGCAGCTGCAAGCCAAAGACTATGCCGCTAACGTCGCCGCACTCCTCAAAGATTCTGACTCTAATGTCCGTTATGCCGCAGCCAATGCACTGGGGCAGATGCAAGATGCCGCCAACGTCGCTGCACTCCTCAAAAATTCTGACTCTAATGTCCGTAGTGCCGCAGCCAATGCACTGGGGCAGCTGCAAGCCAAAGACTATGCCGCCAACGTCGCCGCACTCCTCAAAGATTCTGACTCTGATGTCCGTAGTGCCGCAGCCAATGCACTGGGGCAGATGCAAGCCAAAGACTATGCCGCCAACGTCGCCGCACTCCTCAAAGATTCTGACACATCTGTCCGTTATGCTGCAGTCGATACACTGGGGCAGATGCAAGCCAAAGACTATGCCGCCAACGTCGCCGCATTCCTCAAAGATTCTGACTCTAATGTCCGTATTGTCGCAGCCTCTGCACTGGGACAGATGCAAGCCAAAGACTATGCCACCAACGTCGCCGCACTCCTCAAAGATTCTGACAGAATTGTCCGCTACGCTGCAGCCTCTGCACTGGGGCAGATGCAAGCCAGAGACTATGCCGCCAACGTCGCCACACTCCTCCAAGATTCTGACTCTGATGTCCTTAGTAACGCAGCCTCTGCACTAGGGCAGATGCAAGCCAGAGACTATGCCGCCAACGTCGCCGCACTCCTCAAAGATTCTGACTCTAATGTCCGTTATAACGCAGCCGAAGCACTACCAAAGCTAGCTCCCCAAGGTTTACCTGCTATTGTGCAAGTTCTGAATGCAGTACGTTATTATCCCTCAGATGTTAATCAGTTGAGATTCTTAGCTCATTTTATGGGTAGTGGCGACCAAGATGTAGAAATCTTGATGCAATGGATTGGCAAGCCCAAGAATACACCAAATGATTTGACTGCTGACAAAGGTAGAAAAATCATGGAATTGTTTGAGCAAGCTTGGAAACTTAGTGATTCTCTACCAGAATTGCGGGTTGAATTGGCACAACAAATTGCTGTAGTTGCTGACTTAGTTACTTGGCAAGCACAGGATATTAAATTACTAGAACATCACCATAGAAATCTTACAAATGGAGATTACAGGCAAGCTGATACCGTGCAGCGTGTCATTGATAATCTAGAATTTTGGAAGTGGTTTTTCCTCGCCAGAAACATCATCCTAATTCACTTTGCTATTTGGCTTACCCTCATCCTTGCCTACCCTAAATTTACCCAAATTCTCGCACCTTTATTCTGGCATCCTTGGGCAAGGCGCATTCTCGGTTTTGGTTACATCGGCTTACTCTTAACTTGGGTTCCTTGGCTGCGTCGTCGGCTGTTGCAACCATTTCAACCTTTGCTGCTAGCAGATGCAGGGTTAGATAATTTCGTTGAGCAAGCTTATTTTGGTGAGTCTTTTGTCAAAGTTCCACGGGGTAACACCCTTCCCCACAAGCAGGGCTACAGTGTACACACAAATCGGATTTTGTTTCTAAATCCGAGTTTTACCCCCCTTAATCCCCCCTTAGAAAGGGGGGAAACAGGAAAATCTAGTTCCCTCACCTTTCCAAAGGGGGAAACAGGAAAATCTAGTTCCCTCCCCTTTCCAAGGGGAGGGTTAGGGTGGGGTAATTCGAGGACTAGTAATGATTCGATAACTTTTGATGCAGGTAAGCACAGAAGGAGACAAAGCTTCTCCTCGCTTGTTCTGCGATTGAGGGGGATGCAGTCGAAGAGAAATTCTCCAGACAACATAACACCAGAAATTCAACCAATTACCCAAGCAATCCCGACACTGCAAGGGCAAATCGTCTTAGAAGGCGAGTCTGGTTTAGGTAAATCAATGTTTCTCCGCCATTTAGCGAACAACTCCCAGCGCTTATTTGTTTACCTCCCCGCCCAAAAGTGTGACAAAGGAGTACTAGAAGCAATTTATGCCAAGCTACGGGGACAGGTAGACGATACCAAATTCCTCAAAAACCTGATTTACAACCAAGCCTTAGATATCTGCATCGACGGACTCAACGAAGTCACCGCCGACACCAGAGCGAAAGTCTCCCAATTTGCCGAAAGCTTTTTTGGCGGCAATATCATTATGACCACCCAGCCCCTAGATTGGGTACCCCCTTCCACAGCGAAGAAGTATGAATTGCAGCCATTGCAGCGGGAGCAGATTGAGCGGTTTTTGCTGTCGAGGGGACTGGGGACTGGGGACTGGGGACTGGGGATTGGGGAAAATGTAGGGTGTGTTACGCCGCAGGCTAACGCACCATCCGAGACTGGCGTACCCAGCGACGCTTCCGGTACGTTAGGACTATCGTCCATAACACACCCTACGCAGAGTAAATACGCGCAAGCTTGTACCACCTACCTTGCAGAAGCCTTTAACGAACAACAATCCCCCGAAGATTTAGCCGCAGCCAAGCGCATTCTTTCTAACCCAATGGATTTAACGCTGGTGGCGCTGATGCTATCACAGGGACAGCAACCTAATTTATTTCGCTTGCAAGAACAGCAATATCAGCTAATGTCGGCGGAATACCAGCGAGAATGGCATCAGGTATTCCCTTTAAGGCGATTCTCTCAGGCTGTTTACCAAATGCGGCTCAATGATGAAACCATCATACCCGCTGAGGAATTTCAACGGGAATTAACCAGCCTGGAAGATGAAAAATATAAAATGGTGATCAGCCGTCAATGGGAAAATGACAAGGGCGAAGCCGAGAAAATCTGGTATTTCCGCCACGATAAAATCATGGAATTCTTCTTGGTGCAAAACTTTCTCGGTGAAGGTGAAGCGGTACAAGAACGGGTTAATCAACACATTAACGATCCCAGGTTTCGCGGTGTCTATCTCTTATTAGCTAATTTACTGCCTTTAGATGCGGCTGTGGAACTGCGAGAACACATTATTGAATATGCAGCTAATAGCAAAGACCATACATTAAGTGATAAGTTTTTCCAGTTAGTACAGTTACGCTTACCTTCCCAATGGACTCAAGCCGAGACATTTAAGCAATTCCTACAACAACACGAACAGAAAACTGAATACTTAGATTTAGTAGCCAAGTTTTTAGAACAAGTTGATGCTCAGGTAAAGCGGGAAAAAGAATATCTAATTATCGAATCTATTACCAGTAGTCTCAGCAGTTATGCCCATTTCCCGGTTTTAATTACTATTGATACCCCCACTGATAAAAATATCATCCATTTAGTAGAACTTGCCCAGCAATTACCGACAGAACAACCCCAAAAAGCTGGCTTATTAATCTACAAACTGCCGCCAGATACTACAGCCAGAATGGAAATTGCTAAGGTACGTTTACGCGATGCTTTTCTGCTAATTCCCATACCTTTAACATCTGTAGAAAAAGCATTAAGCGATAAATATGAATGTATCGGCTTGCTGGAAGAATATACTGATAGATATCTACAACGGGCTGATTTCTTTGATGATAGAAACGCCATCACCGATACTTTATCATTTTTCGGGCGCACAGAATTACTACAACGCCTAGGCGAAGAATTACTCAGATATCAAGGTGTGGGTTTATTTGGCTTACGCAAGTCAGGTAAAACCTCAGTGCTACTGCAATTAGGCTTTATGCTGCGGGAACATCCCATAGTCCACATCGATTTACAAACTTATAGCGGTTCTCGCTACGGTGCGAATTTATTTAACAAGTTTATCCATTGTCTCTCTACTCTAGAAAGTGCCGATTCACTCCCCCAATTTCCACCTTTCACCACCGATAAACCCGCCAGCGAATTAGCGAGTGAATTTATTCAAAGAGTCAATCAACTTGCAAGCGCGATTCAAAAAAATAATCAATATAAATTGCCGATTCTCTGCTTTTTAGATGAAGTCGAAAGGATTATTCCCACACCAGCAGACAGCCGCGAAAAAGCGGAAGAATTTAATGCTGTTTTTGGCGCATTGCGGGTATTATGTCAACAACAACGGCAAATCTCATTACTCATTGCTGATGTGCATCCCGATTGTAATCGCATTAATTACTGGTCACAATCAGGCGTTGCCACAAATCCAGTATATAGCTTCTTCAAAGAAATCTTTTTAGCGCCTTTCTCCGCCGATGAAACCCAAGATATGCTGGTGAATTTGGGTAAGTTAATGGGCTTAGAATTTGATGCAGATACACCCCAACAAATCCACAACCAAAGCGGCGGACATCCCTTTGTATCTCGTCAGCTAGCTCGCTTTTTAACAGAGAAGATTAAAGATAATAATACCAAACTCAATCAAAATGGTAATCTGCTAATTACCTGGGCAATGGTAGCACCTTATTTAGCCAGAACCTTAACCCAGAAAGGCGAGTTAAAGAATTACCTGGAAAAAAGCATTTGGGAAGACTTAGAAAAACGCGACTTTCAAGTTGCAATCTCAATTTTGCGCGTTATCGCCTGTAACGAACAATTTTATGACAAAATCCCACAAGCAGTCCTACTCCACCACCTTAACAGCTCCTTTACCGCCAACCAATGCCTAGATGCTTGTAATTGGCTCACAAATGTTGGATTGTTGTATCAAGAGGAAATTGAGCATCAGGATTTCTACCATCTCCGAATTCCTCTATTATCACGTTGGATACAAATGCAGATGACAGTAGAGGAAAGCGAACAATGTCGGATTTTGGTGGAGAACGTCCCTTCGATAACTACCGCGTCGCCATTACAGATCCCTCCCACTTCTTCGGACGCAGCGACTTAATTAATACCATGCTCAAATCCCCCTTTCAGGTGCGGATTTTGTTAGCAGGGAAGCGTTTAGGTAAAACCAGCGCTTTACGGGCTGTGGAATGGAATTTACTTAACCCTACTAGCAATTATCCCCGGCGCGCCTTCCCGGTATTAATTAACCTCCAGTTAGAACAACCCAGAGACTTAGACAACCTGCGTTACCTCCTCATCGCCAGACTCCGCGAAGCCATCGAACGCTGGCGACAAGTGCCTTTAGCGGAAATTCGCCAAATGTACCGCGACTTTCTCGGTAAAATCACAGGTGGAGAAGTAACCTTAAAGTTCCTCACTCAAGCAGATATTAAATTAAATTTTACTAATGCTGATACTGAAAAGCGTTTAGATAACGATAACTTTCGGTTAGCATTCTTAAAAACCACAGAAGAACTGCGAAAGCTGAAGTTTCAAGGCGTTTGCTTCCTCATCGATGGCGCTGAGTACATTGTCAAACAAACTTGGGCGAATGACGCTTGGGCTTACCTGCGCGGCTTAAAAGATACCGACACCGCCATCAAATCTTCCTTAGGTTTATTACTCTCCGGCTACCGTGACTTAAAAGAATATCAGCAGCGCGTGGGTTCGCCATTATTAAACATCGCCGAAATCGAATGGTTAGGTGCTTTAAGTGAAGAAGATACCAAAAAATTGATAAGCGATCGCGCCGAACAAGAAAACATCACTTTAAATGACGATACCATTTCCACCATCCTGGAATGGTCAGGATGTCACCCCTACCTCACCCAACAAGCACTCAACCTAATTTTCGACTCCCACCCCCAACACTCCCTCGATCATCTCACAGACAAATTACTCCAACATCACGACAAAGACTTTTCCGCCTGGTGGAACGACGAAAACCTCACCGGCGGCTTTAGCCAAGACGAACGCACAGTTTATTCTGCCCTCATCCATAACCGTACAACCACCCCCCAAGAGTTAGCACAATATACCAGATTCAGCCGCGCCAAAGTCACAGAAGCCCTAGAAGTCATCGCTGGCACTGGTGTAATTAGCAGCAGCGATGATGAATCTTATACAGTCGGCTCCCGGCTGTTTGAGGAATGGGTGAAGCAGCAGTAG
>NZ_CAWNJS010000001.1:4434499-5098755 GCF_963874875.1 Tolypothrix tenuis PCC 7101 | reverse complement strand
AGGGAGCAGGGGGAGATGAGGGAGATGAGGGGGATGAGGGGGATGAGGGGACAAGGAGAAATCCCAATTACCAATTACCAATTACCCATTACCAATTGACAAATGTCAAATGAAAATCTTCATCACTCGCAATCTACCAACTGATTTAGCACAACTCAATGCCTATGCATCTGTGGAAGTTTGGCCGGAACGTCAACCGCCGCCTTATGAGGTGTTGCTGGCTAAGGCAAAGGCTGTAGATGGGTTGTTGTGTCTGTTGACTGACAAAATCGACCAACAATTAATTGCTAATTCTGCGCTGAAAGTCATCAGTCAAATGGCTGTGGGGTTCGATAACATCGACATCGCCGCAGCGACTGCACAGAAAATTCCCGTGGGACATACGCCCGGTGTATTAACTGATGCCACCGCAGATTTAACTTGGGCATTAATCATGGCGGCTGCAAGGCGTGTTGTAGAGGCTGATAGATTTACCCGTGCAGGTTTGTGGCGTACTTGGGAACCCGATTTATTATTAGGGCCGAATGTTGCAGGTGCTACCTTGGGGATTATCGGCTGGGGACGCATTGGCCAAGCTGTAGCGCGTCGTGCCCAAGGTTTTGATATGAGAATACTCTATACCAGCAACCGCAAATGTCAGCCAGAAGTAGAAAAGTGTTATGGTGCGGAGTTTGTAACGTTAGACAAGTTATTGCAAACATCCGACTTTATCAGTATCCATACACCAGGCAATCAAGAGACATATCATTTATTGAGCGATCGCCAATTTGCTTTAATGAAGCCATCGGCTATTTTAATTAACACCGCACGGGGAACGATTATCGACCAAGAGGCATTGTATCGCGCACTTTCCCAAAAGCAAATCGCCGCCGCCGCTATAGATGTCACCGATCCCGAACCGCTACCAATGGATAGCCCTTTGCTAACCTTAGACAACTTAATTATCACACCCCACATCGGCAGCGCCAGCCGCCAAACAAGAGCAAAAATGGCAGACATTGCGATCGCAAACTTAATTGCCGGCTTAAAAGGCGATCGTCTTCCCTACTGCGTCAACCCAGAAGTTTACCGCTAAACCAATCCTTAGGGATTTCCAAGAAATAAATTATTCCATCTTGTGGGGCGGGCATCTTGCCCGCCACATCAACTGGGCTATCAACTTAAGCTAAAAGCTATATACGGCGAGTGTTGTACAACACGCGCCCTCATCCCCTAACCCCTTCTCCCCCAGGAGAAGGGGAATTAAATCTCTTGCTCCCCTCTCCTGGTGGGAGAGGGGCACAGGGTGAGGGCGAAACCTTGCACAAGAGCGGGTTTCACGTTAAGTTGACACTACTGGCAAGATGTCCACCCCACAATAAATACTGGGATATTTTTTGATTTGGAAGTCCCTTACTCCATCAATTACGAATTATACCGTTTTGAAAAAAGAACGCGACAAATGGGTAGGGCACGGCACCAGTAAGATATTTGATATGCCAAAAGATTGTGGATGTTCCCTACAAAGAATTTATCTGTCGCAAACATAATTTGAATTGGTATTACGAATTAAGAACTACGAATTACGAATTACGAATTACGAATTACGAATTATCAACTAATCTCGGATATTGCGGACGGCAAGGACTACCTAAACAAACCTGTCCTGATGGCATCGAAGTAAAAACACTACTACGCGCCCCAATCACAGCATTTGCGCCAATTTCCACACCAGGCGCGACAAAACAATCAGCTGCTACCCAAACCCCATTATTAATAGTAATCTTCGCTGTCTTCAAGCCAAAAGCCGGATCGCGCAGATCATGGCTACCAGTACAGAGATAACTTTTATGGGATATTACACAATGTTCCCCGACGATAATCTCATCCAGACTATAGAAAACCACATCATCACCAATCCAGCTATAGTCACCGATAGTCACTTTCCAAGGATAGGTAAAGCGCGCAGTCGGGCGAATCAATACACCTTTACCAATCCGCGCCCCAAACAAGCGCAGCAACATACAACGCAACTGATTTAACGGCTGTATAGTCAAAGGAAATGCGATCGCCTGCACCAACCACCACAACAAAATATACCAACCTGGACGGCCTCTATCAAACCAGGATTGATCATACTTGCGTAAATCTGCGAATGGGGCATGGGGCATGGGGCATTGGGCATTGGGCATGGGGTATTTGTTATTTGTCATTTATCAATTGGTAATGGGTAATTGGTAATAGGTAATTGGTAATGGGAATTTTTCCCCTTGTCTCCCTGCCCCCTGCCCCCCTGCCCCCTGCCCCCCTGCCTTTTCCCAGTCCCCCCTCACTACGATTTCGCCGTATTCAGCGTTCCGCCACAATCGCGCAATTCGTAGAGTTTAGCTCCGATTTGATATTCGTATTGGCTTAATAAACAGGCATAAACATATCCAGCTCTGCCATCTAAAAAGCCGCGCTGAATAATGTAGAACAAAATAAACCGTAATAATGGTTTAAATGGTAGACGTACCCAGACTTTTTTTAAGAAGCGTTTGCGTTGGACTGCATCACCAAATAAATGTCCGCCAATTGTGCCGCCTTCATCTTGATTGGTGAGCAAATTATAATAAACGCGGGCTTCCCAATTGGAATAACGATTGTGTCTTTCTAACCAGTGGTAAAGGTCGCGGAAATCTTCATGCAACATATCATTTTTGAGATAGCCAACTTTACCATCTAAAACTACGTGTTCGTGAACTTCATTGTCGCCAGTGTTGGGAATATCTTCGGTATGCAGGTTTTCGTAACGCCCTTTTTGATGCTTAAATAACCGCAAATTCCAATCGGGATATTTACCACCGTGGCGAATCCATTTTCCGAGGAAAAAGACTCGGCGATTGAGATAATAACCTGCATATTCATCATCTTGAATTACTTGAGCAATTTCCTCCCATAATTCTGGTGTAATTCGCTCATCGCAATCGACAATTAACACCCATTCATTGCGGAATGGCAGATTATCTAAAGACCAATTCTTCTTCTTCGGCCAGCTACCATTAAATTTAAATTGGACGATATGGGCACCAAAGCTTTCCGCAATAGCGACGCTGTTATCTGTACTTTGAGAATCAACTAGAAATACTTCATCAGCTATTTGCAAGCTAGTAAGGCAAGCTGGTAAGTTAGCTTGCTCATTTTTAGCGGGAATAAGTACAGAAACAGGTATTTTAGATGACATATAAGATTTAAAATAGATTTTAGATATTATCAGGACTTACGCAACTAGCACAGTGATTCTCTGGCATAAGAGTCAAGAGTCAAGGGTTAAAAATCGAAGTTTTTGGACTCTTGACATTTGACACTTGACAAACCTAAACGAAAATAAATATGACACTTGCATAAGTTCTAATTATTTTTTATTTGCTGTAGATAGCAGCCCTTGAATAGCAGCATTTAAATAACCAATCTGACCATAGGCATAAACAAGCTTGTCAAAGCGTTCTGCTGGGTCGGAAAAGTATTGCAATGCTTTATATAAACCGCGAATAAAGCGTTCGCCGCCTCGTTGTAATTGACTAATTCCCGCTTTCCCTGCCAGTTGTTCGCGGTAACATTCACTAATACCTTGCCACCAGCCACGGTTTAAAAACCAAGAACGTTTTAGGCGTTCTGGTGCAACATTATGAGCTACTAAAGCTGCGGGAAGATAAGCAACTTGCCAACCTTTTTGCAGAGCAAATTCTGTCATTTGCAGTTCTTCATTGGATAATAAATTTTTGCCGACTCGACCGAGATGCGGATCAAAACCGCCAATCTCTTCCAAGAAGGAACGGCGTATACAGTAATTTAAACCTCTGGGTGTGAAACTCGGTTTATCAATATAAATTATGCTGTCGCCCAAGTCGTATGCACCCAAATTTGCTGCTAACCCAGGGGATAGCCAGCGTGGTTGTTGCACATCTTGGGGCCATAAAAGAGTAACTTTACCACCAGCGATCGCTAGTTGCGAGTTATTTTTATAGGCATCATAAAATACTGAAAGCCAGCGATCGCTTGCGACTGCATCATCATCTAAATAAGCGAGAATCTCTCCACTCGCTAGTTTTGCACCCGTATTCCGCGCTACAGATAAACCAGTAGTTGGCTCAAAGACATATTTCAACCGGGGATTGCTTGCTCTTTGTGCTACAACTTCTTTGGTGCGATCGCTGGAGTTATTATCAACTACCACAACTTCAAACTCAGCCGCAAAATCCTGCGCCAACAGACTATCAATCGCCGCACCTAAATAGGTGTCTCGATTGTGAGTACAAATAATGGCAGAGATTTGGATATCTGGCATAGGCATTAGTTATGGTTTTTGCTGTTACCAGTTGTCTGTGGTCAAAAGTCTTAAGCTAATAAATAATTCGTAATTCGTAATTCGTAGTTATGAATTTAGCTTTGACTAATGACAACATCCAACCGTAACCTAATGCCGCTAATCTATACCAAAAATCTAGTCATACCAACCGAGTTTTTTCGGAAATAATCTTGAGAACTTTAAGCTTGCTGAACGTGGCTGTGTAATATTACCAGTGTTTCGGCTAATTGACTCAGGCGAGTTTCCAGGTATTGTTTGCGTCCTAAGAGTTGACGTAATTTTTGATAACGTGCGATCGCCATACTTACCGATGGAACCTGATCGGGTGGACAGGGACGTGTCCAAACTTGGCCGGAAGCATCAACACCGCATAGACGGTAGCCTGTACGAGAAGATTGATAAGAAACTTTAGCACCCGCAGCACAAATTTCTTCTACATAATCCATCAACTGCTCAACTTCTGCATGGCGTAATGTCGCTTTCCCGCCTTGGTCTGGTTCTTTGGTATTGGATTCTAACCAGCCATTGACTATCGGCCCTTCTAAATAAACATCTTGAATTTGTTTGAGGATGGTATGTAGTTCTTTCTCCCAACCTACAACAGTTTCCTCAATATCCTTTAACAGATTCATTGCCAATCCCGGATTTGCACCGTGACGATGGTTGCTGAAGCTGGGGGTTTTAAATTTCGGTAGGCTAGGTGTTTTACCACCGCTATCTTGTGTCGAAAAAGCTTGTACACCATGATGGTGGGCAAATAATTCCTCTGAGTCAGAAAAGCTACCTTCAGCATCGGGACTGAGGTCAATTGTCTTTCCCTCGTTTTCTAGTTCCTCTGGTGAAGGATTCAGCACACTATCTGTAGATTCAGTTGTCCCAACGCTGATTCTAAAAGAGAAAGGCCGCTTTTGCGGATCACCTGTTTCTGGAGTATCGGCGCTACCTTTATTCCCTAAATCGTGTAGAGTTGCCTCAATGCGTTTCCAGCCTGTTTTCATAAAGATATCCTGAAATTTGCTGTCCCCAGTAGTGTTGAATAATTCACAATGGGGTTGTTGGGATTTTTGGCTTATGCCATTTGTGCATCAATGATGCTGGTGCTAATTTTATCTCTTTAGAGATATTTAAAACCAACAATCTCAGCCCTAACGGGAAAATTCAGTTCAGAAATTCTAACCTGAATCAATCAAATATATTAAGGAAAAGGCTTTGGGTAAAGTTATCTTAATCACAGGGCCAGCGAGATCTGGTAAAAGTGAATGGGCAGAAACTCTAGCGATGCAGTCAGGAAAGACTGTTGTTTACGTAGCAACAGCTGTGTCAGACCCAGCTGATGAAGAATGGCAAAAACGCATTCAAAAACATCAGCAACGCCGTCCTCAAGATTGGTTAACTTTATCAGTACCTATAGAACTTACTGCTACTTTAGCTGATGCCAAACCAAACACCTGCCTTTTAGTTGACTCGTTAGGAACTTGGGTAGCTAATTTGCTTGAACAAGACGAAATCAGCTGGGAGAATACAATAACAGAATTTTTAGAGACTGTACAACTGGTTGCAGCCGATATGTTATTTGTTGCTGAAGAAGTTGGTTGGGGAGTAGTACCTGCTTATCCCAGTGGTCGTCAATTCCGCGATCGCTTGGGTATGTTAGTCCGCCAATTAGGAGTTATTTGCGATAGCGTTTATTTAGTGACTGGGGGTCATGTATTAAATCTCAGCATTCTTGGTATGCCATTACCGCCCCAAAAAGGGTAACCAATTTACAATTAAGCAATATACTTAAGTGTTAATTGTTGAGTACAGACGCGATGAATCACAGACGCGATGAATCGCGTCTCTACAAGTGTTGACTAAATCTCTTAATTGTTTATTCAGCATTGAATAATCAAAGTGTCAAATTTACAATCTAGAATTAGTTATATGGCAAACGAACAAGACGTTAAAAGATATCTTGCCTACTGGTTTCAGTTAGGCAGAAGAGTTATTGTTGGCAATGGCAAGACAGAGTTATTGCCTCAACAAGTGCTGCAAGGCGATCGCTATAGTGATGAATTTGAAAATATTTGGCAACAAATTCATTATCAAGCCGGCGAGTGTCACCTAGAAGGAACCGATGAAACAATTGCGGAACTACTAACACCAGTATGGGAAATGCTGCCTTGTAGTCGTTGCGAAATGCCTGTACCAATGCGAAATGTTGGTATGCCAGCTTTGTCTTGTCCCTGCAATACTTTACCAAACTGGCCTAATAGCGAACTACCGCAACCACGCAACCCTATCAGTACCCAAGAGCAACTCCAGATAATTCGCGATCGCCTTTGGAAGAAGGTGCATTCATCAAGCACTGTTGCAGATTAAGTCAACTCTTACAGATAATTCTTAATTTAAATTAATCATCCCAAGAAGTAATCCGGGGGCTGCAAGTGGTCGCTATAGAGAAGCGATCGCGGTTTTTGATATCCTAATACCAATTCAAAATAATGTTTGCGACAGATAAATTCTTTGTAGGGGCACGGCACCTGTAAGATATTGGATATGCCAAAAGATTGTCGATGTTCCTTACCCATCTGTCTCATCAGTCTGTGTTGAGGCAGTCCCAATAAAAACATTTCACCGCCATTGATAAAAGTCGAGGCGCACTCAGTAGCACTTTCAGAGGTGTTAATCATGATTCGGCTGTTATTAGTAGAAGACCAATCTCTCATTCGAGACGGAATCAAAGTTATGCTCAATTTAGAGCCAGACTTGGAAGTAGTGGGAACTGCTGATAACGGTGAAACTGCTATTGAGCAAGCTACAGTTTTGCAACCTGATGTGATTTTGATGGATATTCAAATGCCTGTGATGGATGGTAAAGCTGCCACACGCATTATTTCTGAGCGCTTTCCCGCTATTAAAGTATTAGTCCTCACAACATTTGATGATGATGAAAATATCGCTGAGGCTATGCGCGCTGGTGCTAAAGGCTATTTACTCAAAGATATGCGATCGGAGGAACTAGCGCAGGCGATTCGGTTTGTGTATAAAGGGTTTACCCAAATGGCACCAGGGCTATTTGAGAAGATGCTAGGTAAAGCACCAGCTTCTGAGTCAGTTAACCAAGAAAAAACACCACAGCAAAATTTGGGTGGAATCACAAATCGAGAACAAGAAGTTTTGCAATTGATTGGTATGGGTGCAACTAATCGCGAAATTGCCGAGAAACTTTATATTTCCGAAGGTACAGTTAAAACCCACGTCACCAATCTATTTAATCGTTTAAATGTGAAAAACCGCTCACAGTTGGCAATTTATGCTAATTCTATTTTGAATAAATAATATTCATATATAGCGATTTGTAGGATGCGTTAGCGCCAGCGTAACGCATCCCACGTTTTACATCACAAGCATTTCTCAAATTTCAGAAAGTAGATGCTGCTGAAATTGCTTGGCTTTGACTGGTTCGGGAATTTCAGCCGCTAACATTGTTATGAATTCGGCACGAGAAATTCTTTCAGAAGATTTGACAACTTTTTTCACAATAAAAGTAGCTATTGGCCCAATAATTTCAGCTAATTTATGTTCGCATTGACATAAAAAGCTTGCAGAAATAGATTCTTCTTCTGTATCTGAAGAATTGATAGGTACATTCTTTGGTGTTGATTGAACTTCAGGATGAACCCAAGATTTCTTAATTACCAAATTTGGTTGCTGCCTCAACTCACTTAAATTATCAGGCGCACACTGTACAGATAGTTTATCTATAATTTCCTGATGATTAAACATTGGCAATATTGAATTATTTTCAGATAATTCCGATGCCAATATTTCGATAAGTTCTTCTTGAGAAATATCAGGGTAAGATTGCAACAGCTTTTGCACTAGATAATCAGCTATCGGCCCAATGAATTCAGCCAAAGCCTGTACAACTTGAATAATAAATTTATGATTGCAGAGTAACTTATCTGGCTCAATTTCTGCTTCTGCAATTGGCAACGAAGATGGAAACATAATTTCTTGTTCCCAATCAAAGCTTTCCTGCCCTTCTTTCTCTGCAATGGGAACTGTATCAGGTAAATCTAAATTGAAATTTTGTTGGGGAATTATTCGCAGTAAAGTTGTATCCAGTGATTTTAAATTAAACTCTAATGCAGAAAGTTCTTGAATTCGAGTTGTTTCAGAAATTGTCTCAGTGATTTGTAGGGCAGTTTGTAAACTATATTCTGGTTCTTTGCTTGGCTGTCTGAGAACTTTCTCCTGTTCCAAAGGCAAATTAACCACAATCCAACAGCCATATCCCGGTTCTGTATCAATATTAAAATTACCTTTTAAAGCTGATACCCGTTCTTGCATCCCTTGCAGTCCAAATCCACTGCGGTTTTGCGATAGTTTGAATCCTTTACCGTTATCTTGGATGATCAGGGACAAATTCTCCAAGGTGTGAGTCAGATTAATCTCTACTTTTGTGGCTTCTGCATATTTACAAATATTTGTCAAAGCTTCTTGGATGATTCTGTAGAGAGTTTTAGCTACTTCCGGTGCTAAAGATGCAGGTATATCAATATTGGTAGCAGGTGAAATACCTGTTACTTGATGAAAATTTTGGATTAAAGAATCTATCAGTTCGGTTAATGGTTGCTCTAGAGGTACAACCTCGCGCATACTTTTGACAGTTTGGCGAACTTCTTGAATAGCGATCGCACCTAAACGTTGGGCTTCTAGTAAATACTTTTCCGCTAGGGTATGATCGATATTCCAAAGTTTGTGCGCTGTTTGTAGCTGCACATTAAGAGTTGTTAGGGCGTTCCCTAAAGAATCATGAATTTCACGAGCAATGCGTTTACGTTCTTTTACTGCTGCTAAGTCTTCTATTTGCAGGAGATTTTGCAGCATTTGCTCGCGGGCTATTGATATATCGCTATGATTCTCAGATACCACGGTATCCACCCACTGCAATAATATATGGTGATAGGCTACATACTTGCATCAGTGGCTATAAGGCATTTTCCTAATTTATGTAACTATTGTTTACTAAGCGTTGCTGAATGCAAAAAGTAGTAGCTAAATACTATTATTAAACATTGGTTTAAATATACTCAGTGTAAATATTTATTGCCGACATCAGCTGTAGAGGAGATGGTTTGGCGTTCAGGCGATCGCAATTTTTGTGCTTATATTTTTAAACAAATGATGAGCGTGATTCTCACAGCAAACCATGCATTAACAATGTAAGGCGATACATTGGCAATGTAGAGCAATGCATTAACGATGTAACCCGATGCATTAACATTGCATCAGCTTGCTTTGATATAGCACGGTAATATTTCGCCAAAATGCCAGATGATACTAAATCCCATACTACTCGGTTAAGCGTTTTGAACTCAAAATAGCTTTGGGAAACAGGTTAAAGGTTAAAGGTGAAAGGTTGTTTCTTTCCCTTTTCCCATTCCCCTTTTCCCCTTAACCGAAAAGTATTGTCTTCCCATCCCCAACCCCAAAATCGTCTAAACTCAAAGTGTCCGCTATCCGCCAACATTTCATGTCTCGCTGGTTCAACACTGCTGGGCCCTGTAACCCCGACAAACACTACATGCTATCCGCTACCAGTCGGCTACCTGACTTGGAGGTGCTAATTGAACAAGAGAGTTATTTTGTCGTTCACGCACCGCGACAAACGGGTAAAACTACCGCAATGCTAGCACTAGCGCAACAACTTACCGCAAGTGGGCGTTATACAGCAGTTATGGTATCCGCAGAAGTGGGAAGCGCATTTAATCATGACCCCAGTGCGGCAGAATTGGCGATTTTGGGAAGTTGGCGTGATACAACTTCTATCCGCTTACCGCAAGATTTACAACCTCCAACTTGGGTTTATGAAGAACCAGGACAGAGAATTAAAGCTAGTTTACAAGCTTGGGCGCAGGTTTCACCTAGACCTTTGGTAATATTGATCGATGAAATTGATTCCTTACAAGACCAAACTCTAATTTCGGTGTTGCGACAGTTACGAGATGGTTATCCCAATCGTCCAGAAAACTTTCCCTCGTCTGTTGGTTTAATTGGCTTGCGCGATGTCCGGGATTACAAGGTTGCATCTGGTGGTAGTGAAACAGTTGCGGTGGACGGGTTCCCCGGCATAAGCAAACTGTTGAACCCGAAGGGTGACAGATTAAACACAGCTAGCCCTTTTAATATCAAAGTCAGTTCCATCACCCTGAGAAATTTTTACGCCGCAGAGGTACAAGAACTATACCAGCAACATACCCAAGAAACGGGACAAATTTTCAGCCCGCAAGCAACACAAACAGCCTTTGATTTGACTCAGGGACAACCTTGGTTAGTTAATGCTCTGGCTAAGGAAGTTGTGGAAAAACTGGTTAAGGATAGAAGTATTACTATTACCAAAGAGCATATTTTACAAGCTAAGGAAATATTAATTGCTCGTCAAGATACTCATCTCGATTCTCTAGCAGAAAAACTCAGAGAAAAACGAGTCAAAAACATCATCGAACCAATGTTAGCAGGACTGGCATTAGGGGATACTCCAGCCGATGACCGTCAATATTTAATCGATTTAGGATTATTGCGACGCGATCCTGCGGGGGGGTTGGTTATTTCTAACCCGATTTACCGCGAAGTCATTCCCCGCGTCTTAGTGCAAGGAACTCAAGATAGTTTACCTCACATTAGCCCCAGTTGGTTAGCTCAGTCAGGAGAATTAAATACAGATGCGTTGTTAGAAGCGTTTATCAAATTTTGGCGACAACATGGAGAACCGTTACTTGGTAGCGCTGTTTACCATGAAATCGCGCCTCATTTAGTATTAATGGCTTTCTTGCATCGTGTTGTTAATGGTGGTGGAACCCTGGAGCGAGAATATGCAATTGGTAGTGACAGAATGGATTTATGTTTGCGATATAGAAGTGTGACGTTAGGTATCGAATTAAAAGTATGGCGCGAGAAAAAGCGCGATCCTCAAACTGAAGGGATAGAGCAATTAGAATCTTATTTAGCACGTTTGGGATTGGATTTTGGCTGGCTATTGATATTTGATAGACGGAAAAATGCATTACCAATTGAAGAACGTTTGTCAACGCAGGTTGTTGTGACCCAAAATCAGCGTACTATTACTGTGATTCGTGCATGACTATGCAATTCAATTGCAGGTCGATGCATTAATATAACAGAGCGATGTTATGGCATAACATGGCAACGTATTGATATAACAGAGCGATGTTATGCCATAACGTGCCGACGTATTAATATAACAGACCGATGTTATGGCATAACATGACGATGCATTAACATAACAGGGCGATGTTATGGCATCACAGCAAGATTGCACTAATCTATTAAGCCATATTCAGTACTTTCCGCAATAGCGCTTGGTCTTCTAACTTGGCTTTTAAACGACCATTTTCGATATCGCGAATCCAGCTTTGGCTTTTACCTGTCAACTTTGCCAATTCTCGCTGGGAGAGGTTGAGATTTTTTCGCGCTGCTAAAATCTGTTCGCCAAGTAAGTCGCTTGTGGTTTTGGGTTTTCTCTTGGTTCTATTAACGTTACGCCGTGGTTTTTTGTCGGAGTCTGAGGTTTGATGTTCCCATTCTGTCGGTAACTCAAAGGATAATATCCGCGCATTCATCAGCAGATTCCATTTACCACGGGGGCCTGTGTCTGTTAGTCTGGTGTCGCCGTTACCATCGTTTGTCCAAAATTCTAAAGCCGCTTCTGGATCTTCGGGGACATCAATTAATTTTGCCCACAATGGTTGAATTTCTATCGGGTAGGTAACTGGATCAAAAATAGGTTTAATGCCATAGTGATTAAGCATTTCCAAGTCGCTTTCAAAGGTTCGCAGCAGACGTTTGCGTTCTTCTCTTTGTCTGGATGCTGAGGTGACTTTGGCTTCACCATAAGCTACACGTAGTAAGGTGGGAACGGTAATGCGTTGTTCTCGTCCCATTTTGGTTTTAAACAGCAACCACAGCATGAGTCTAGCTGCGCCTTCATGTTGTTGCCAAATGCTCATAATAGTTGTGAGCAGGGTTTTTGGCAAAATACCATATTGATAAAAGGCGGTGCGTTCTTTACATCCTTGTTTATTTAAGAAATGCTGCGCCCAAATTCCGGCTTTAACTTTAAAAGTCAACCCCACTAAGTATTTGCATCCTTGCTTATCTTCTTGAAAGTGGTGTTCAATATCTACTAAATGCCATAAACGGGTGCCGGCGATGGAAAAGCCATTAACTCTCCCTTGTTGGGGCCAGTCTATGGAAATTATCAGTGAGCAAGCTTGCTGCACTATGTTTTTCATTAAAGCTAGCTTGGCATTTTTGCTCAGGTCTTTGCGTTTTTCTAGTCCTAAATATTTCTCTAGTTGACGTTCATCAATGGAAAACTCTTGCTCCCAAGGTTGTTCTACGGCTGTCGCATGAGCTGCAAAAATCAGATGGATGCAAGCGGCTCTAATATCTAAAGCCTCAATTGCTGCAATGTCTGTAGTGCGAGTACTGTTATTTAATGCATCTTGGATATGAAATGCGATCGCACCTCTACCTTGATTAACTTGTCTACTATAGGATAAATACCCAGCTTCATCGATTTCCCAATGTAAGGAAGTACGCTGTGCTAGGACGTTACAAGCTTCCCAAATCACAATCGCTGAAGCAAAGGCGTTATTTTTACCATTAGAAAATAAATCTGGGCTGGTAGCATCTCTTGGTTCTACTTTACATCTCCCCTTTTTTGCTTGCCACGGAATTGGTGATTTGATGGGACAGGCGGCTACACATTGCGGTTCGGGATAATAACCCTCACAATCGTTACAAAGACAAGGATCGATCCAATATTCATTGTTTTCGATTTTGATTGCACCCGTCGGACATTGGGGTCGGCAATTGTCACATCCAACGCAACTGTTGTTAGGAATTGTATACGGCATAATGCACTTCCAACTATACTCGTTGAGATGTTTGGCTCAAGTCTCCCCAGGATGTACCCTCTCTTTGAATGAGATTCACGACTCGCCACCAAATTATTTTGCTCACAAGAAAATTGTTTCTTGCTGGAGAAATTGCATCCACCTGGAAGCTATTTAAGGCTTTTCGCCTGAGCCTCTTGTTCAGCTATTACGCGCTTAAATTGGATACGGATTTGTCAGGGTTGTTATTGGTTATTCGTGCTTTGTAAGCACAAATAACTAATGACTAATAACCAATGACAGCCTTAATACCTAAATCTACAATCCAGACGCGCCATAATTTATTTCTTTATTAACTATAAATTTCATAATCATATTGAGAAATTTGTTCAGCATGAGCTTAGAACTGGTTTTTAGCAACTTTATTTTTAGAGAATTAGAAGATAGATTTTCTTTGACCTTAAAATCTTAGCCAAACTGTTTTGCTCGAGCATTAGACCTTACTTTTAATGGTATTCAATTTATTTATTAATAATTTTAATATTTTACATTACTTTATGGTCTGCAATCATGATTACAGTTCTTTTCATAAATCAAGTTTGCCATATAATTTGGGTTAATGTGCAATAATCACATTTATTTTATTTGCATTTGTATCAACTGCTAATTTCAGATTATGGTAAAAAGATTGGGATAATAAATATTGTAGTTATCTAGGAAAGCGTCTGCAATATCAGAGCTATCTGTATCTCTCAACACTGTTATCTCAAGGTTTTCTGAATCAGCAAAAAAATATTGATTTTACAAGGGCATGAATTGTATAAATACCATGCTTATATACTCATAAAAAATTCAGTTAGTTGATTTTATATTTTATTAATATCTATATTTGGTTCATGTATTTTCAGCAGCTAAACCACATTATGCTGTGCTAAGTCATTTCATTCTCAGGTTTATTTATCAAAGCATAAAAGTAGGGCAAATATAATTCGAGAATCATAGTTGGCAAAATATTGCAATTAAAAAAGTCAATAAAAAAACAAGTAATACTTGATATAAGTCAGCAAACTTTGATGATGCAAAAAACATTGTTTATTAGCAAAAATAGACTATTAAGATTAAGTTAGGATAACGATTAAAGCACAAACATATTTGTAGGCACAATTGCCGAGGATTTATTCATGGCACAACTAACAGGATTGACCTTTGGAGGTAAAACTTGGACTCCTAAATTCGCCCAATCAATTGATAAGGATAAATGTATCGGCTGTGGCAGATGCATGAAAGCCTGCGGGTATAGTGTGCTTGATTTAAAAGCGCTCAACGAAGAAGGCGAATTTGTGGAAGATGAAGATGATGAAGAAATTGAACGCAAGGTAATGGTTGTTGCTAACCCTGACAACTGTATTGGTTGCGAAGCTTGCTCTCGTATTTGTCCTAAAAATTGCTACACCCACGCTCCATTGAATAATTAATTACGAATTCGTAATTCGTAATTAAAGAAGTGGTGTATTATCAGACCCTTCAAGGTCATTGGTTATGGATGGGGTATAAATCTCTATCCATAACTCTTATTTGAGTAAAATTCGCTCATTTGATTTCTAGAAAAATCTCAGTAACGCACGAAAAGTATACCAAAGGTGCGTTACGCTATCGCTAACGCACCCTACGCACTACGGGTGATTGAATACTATGTAGTTATTTATGCTGTATCACAATAAATTTTGAATCGAAATTGGTAAAAAGTTCGTAGTAAACAATATTATAAATTGCAAACTGTTATCTATTAACAAATCCATAATTGCGGCTCAGGTAGTTAAATTAATATTAGAGCCAAAAGCGTTAGCTATGAATAGCTTTTGGTACAAATCATAGTCTTTTTTATTATCAAAACCAAGATATAGTTTTAAAATTTTGGGGGAAAGGATGTGAAGACATTTGGAAAATTCCCCCAATTTTTATAGGGGTAAGTTACAAACATAATGAGAGACAAAATGGGGACTGGTGATTAGGGACTGGGGACTGGTGACTAGGGACTGGGGAATGGTGATTAGGGACTGAGGATTGAGGGCTGGGAAATATGAGAAATTAATTTCTTTTTGATACCCAATTCCCAATACCTAATACCCAATACCCAATCCCCAGTACGCAATCCCCAATACCCAATCCCCAATACCCAATCCCAGCATTTACAGAGCAGGTAGTATGTATGGAACAAATTCCTGTTTCACTATGGACTCTGGTTGCTGGCATTATTGTGACAGCAATCAGCATTTGGATTGGTCATAACCATTCTCTACTGCCGGTAGAAGCATCGCTGCAAGCGCCTTTGGTAGATGGTTTTTTCAATATCATGTTTACCATTGCGATCGCTCTTTTTTTGGTAGTAGAAGGAACGATTGTGATTTTCTTGGTTAAGTACCGCCGCCGTCGGGGAGATAATACCGATGGTGCGCCGGTTGAAGGTAACGTTCCCCTAGAAATTTTTTGGACTGCAATCCCAACGCTGATTGTAGTTGGTTTGGGCATCTACAGTGTAGATGTGTTTAACCGGATGGGAGGTTTAGATCCAGCTGGACATCCTCATGGTGCGGCTCATGTGGCTGAGATGAAAGGAAGTGCAATTGCTGCAACTCTGGATAATTCATTAGCATCTGCAGCAGCGCCTACCATCGGTATTGGTGCAACATCCACAACCCGAGATAAAGCAGCCGATTTGGTTGTGAATGTGACTGGGATGCAGTTTGCTTGGTTGTTTGATTATCCCAAGGAAGGCGTTTCCACTGGGGAATTACACGTACCCATTGGTGCTGATGTGCAACTCAACCTGTCAGCGCAGGATGTAATTCACTCGTTTTGGGTGCCACAATTCCGGGTGAAACAAGATGCAATTCCCGGAATACCAACACAATTGCGTTTCGTAGCCACCAAAACAGGTACATATCCCATCGTTTGTACAGAACTGTGTGGTGGCTATCACGGCTCAATGCGATCGCAAGTCATTGTCCACACACCCGAAGAGTATGACAGCTGGCTAACAGAAAACCAAGTTGCTCAAAAGCAAGACTTGCATCAAGCGATCGCAGTGAACCCAGCCGATTTATCCCCATCAGAGTTTCTCGCCCCCCACGTCAAAGATTTGGGAGTGAATGCAGCAACTCTAGAGTCAATGGTTAATAGTCATTAGTTAAGGGTTGGAGAGACGCGATTAATCGCGTCTGTAGTCAAGAGTCAAGAGTCAAAATTCATCACTCTGGACTTTGGACTGTTGACCCTGGACTTTGCGTAGCGTAAAAATATGACAAAAGTAAAATCTCCTCGGAATACGCCACCAGATAAGAATCAGTCGCAAACTCTGGCGGTTGCTCATACTTCTCACCCAAAAGCGTGGAAATGGCAGGACTACTTCACGTTTAATGTCGATCACAAGGTAATTGGGATTCAATACCTAGTGACGGCGTTTGTGTTCTATCTCATCGGTGGCTTGATGGCGATGGCTATCCGTGTGGAGTTAGCAACACCAGAAGCAGATTTGCTAGATCCCAACCTGTACAACGCTTTCATGACCAATCATGGAACGATCATGATTTTCTTGTGGATCGTTCCTAGTGCGATTGGGGGATTTGGTAACTTCCTAGTACCGTTGATGATTGGTGCTAGAGATATGGCTTTCCCCAAACTGAATGCGATCGCCTTTTGGTTAAACCCACCAGCAGGTTTATTACTGCTAGCTAGTTTTATCTTTGGCGGTTCGCAATCTGGTTGGACAGCTTACCCACCTTTAAGTTTAGTCACAGCACCCATCGCTCAAAGTTTGTGGATTTTGGCGATTGTGTTGGTGGGAACTTCTTCAATTTTGGGTTCACTGAACTTTGTCATCACCATTTTGATGATGAAAGTTCCCAGCATGAAATGGGATCAACTACCTTTATTCTGCTGGGCAATTTTAGCAACTTCCGTACTAGCACTTGTATCTACACCTGTGTTAGCTGCTGGTTTAGTGCTGTTATTGTTTGACCTCAATTTTGGTACTTCCTTCTTTAAACCAGATGCAGGCGGTAATGTTGTCCTTTATCAACATCTGTTCTGGTTCTATTCTCACCCGGCAGTATATCTAATGATTCTGCCTATCTTCGGCATCATGTCCGAAGTGATTCCCGTTCACGCCCGCAAACCAATTTTCGGATATAAAGCGATCGCTTATTCTAGCTTGGCGATTTGCGTTGTTGGTTTGTTCGTTTGGGTACACCATATGTTTACCAGTGGTACACCCGGCTGGATGCGGATGTTCTTCACCATCTCCACCTTAATCGTTGCCGTTCCTACAGGCGTAAAGATTTTCGGTTGGGTCGCCACATTATGGGGTGGTAAGATTCGCTTTACCAGTGCCATGCTATTTGCGATCGGCTTATTGTCCATGTTTGTTATGGGCGGTTTAAGCGGCGTGACAATGGGAACAGCCCCCTTTGATGTTCATGTCCACGACACATATTATGTAGTGGGACACTTCCACTATGTCCTATTTGGCGGTTCTGTATTTGGGATTTACGCCGGGATTTATCACTGGTTTCCCAAAATGACCGGACGGAAACTCAATGAAGTTTGGGGACGCATTCACTTTGGCCTTACCTTCATCGGTACTAACCTGACATTTTTACCGATGCACGAGTTAGGTTTACAAGGAATGCCCCGCCGAGTGGCAATGTACGATCCCCAGTTTATTGATCTTAATCAGATTTGTACCTTTGGTTCAATCATCTTGGGAATTTCCGTGATTCCCTTCACCATCAACATCATCCAAAGCTGGATGAAAGGGCCTTTGGCAGGTGATAACCCTTGGGAAGCTTTGACCTTAGAATGGACAACCAGCTCACCACCAGCCATTGAAAACTGGGAAGTATTGCCCGTTGTCACCCACGGCCCTTACGACTACGGTCATAGTGATAGTGTGCCAGTCGCCACCCCCGAAGTTAGCGCTTAGGAATTAGGGGCTAGGAGGAGAAATTTTGATAAGAGGCAGGGGGCAGGGGTAACGGGGCAGGGGGAAAGGTACAAACCTTGCCCCTTGTGGGCAAAAGCCCCCTTGCTCCTTTTTCTCCCCTGCTCCCTGCTTCCCTGCTTCTTCACGTTTACAGCATCTTTCTGTAAATAGACCATGCACGCTGTAGGGGCAAAGCACCAGTCATAGGTGTCAACTTAACGTGAAACCCGCTTAGTTGCAAGGTTTTGCCCTCACCCCCAGCCCCTCTCCCACAGGGAGCTACGGTGTACACACAAATCGGAGTTATTTTGAGATCCGGGTTTTACCCCCCTTAATCCCCCCTTGCCAAGGGGGGAAACCGGAAAATCAAGTTCCCTCACGCCACTTGCTACAACGGGGGGAACCCCCGCAACGCAGTGGCTCCCCTTTGCAAGGCTACGGTGTACACACAAATCGGAGTTATTTTGAGATTCGGGTTTTACCCCCCTTAATCCCCCCTTGCCAAGGGGGGAAACCGGAAAATCAAGTTCCCTCCCCTTTGCAAGGGGAGGGTTAGGGTGGGGTAATTCGAGGAATGGTAATGATGCGATAACTTGTGTGTACACCTTAGCCCTCAGGGAGAGGGGAGCAAGAGATTCAATTCCCCTTCTCCCTGAGGGAGAAGGGGTTAGGGGATGAGGGCGCGAGGTATTTGTACAACGCCCGCCCTATATAGCTTTTAGCTTCAGTTGACACCAATGAGTATGCTGTGCCCTGAATGTGGTTTAAATACGTGAAAACTACCTCAAAAAAACGCTTACGCCTGATTCCTGCTGGAATTTTGAATTCCACGTAGCGTTGCTAGCCCCTTCTCAATACTACAAGGGATAGCGTTTTGAACTCAAAATGGGTTAAGGGTTAAAGGTTTTTTCTTTCCCTTTTCCCATTCCCCTTTTTCCCTTTAACCAACAAGTATTGAGTTCCTTGTTTGTATGCAGTTCATGACCACTACATAAATAATATGACCATCGCAACCACAAGCGAACATCACCAAGAACATCATCCAGATTTACGAGTCTGGGGATTGTTGACTTTTCTAGTTTCGGAATCCCTAATGTTTGGGGGATTTTTTGCTACTTACTTGTACTTGAGAGGTGGCGCAGCAGTTTGGCCTCCTGAAGGTACAGAAGTAGAGTTATTTGTACCTGCTATGAACACCATCATTCTGGTGTCTAGCAGTTTCGTGATTCACCTGGGTGATGTAGCGATTAAAAAGAATAGCGTCAACGGAATGCGGTTTTGGTATATTCTCACCGCAATTATGGGCGCAATTTTCTTAGGTGGACAGGTTTACGAGTACACCACATTAGGATACGGCCTAACTACCAACATCTTCGCCAACTGCTTTTATTTAATGACAGGATTCCACGGTTTGCACGTGTTTGTGGGACTGTTATTAATCTTAGGTGTGTTGTGGCGATCGCGCCGCGAAGGCCATTATTCTGCTACCAAACATACTGGCATTGAAATGGCAGAAATTTACTGGCACTTCGTAGACATCATTTGGATTATTCTCTTCACCTTAGTATACATTCTCACTTTATTCTAAGGGACTGGGGATTAGGGACTGGGGATTAGGTATTAGGAAGACAGGGAAAATAGCAATTAATAACTAATCCCCAATGCCCAATGCCCCATCCCCAATGCCCTATTTGGAGATAATTATGCAAGTTGATACTAATAAATTCTCATGGTTTCAAGTTCCAGAAGATGTCAAAGAGCTACTAATATTAGCTGCACAGACTTGGGAAAATACATCGGAATCCGAGCAATATATGCAACAAGCTATTGCTAAAACTGGGGAACATACAGATGTTTTAGTAGCAGCATATAGGTACTTTTATTACAAAAATAATTATTCTTTAGCATTGCAAACAACAAACCAATTATTAGATAAAATTAAATCAGCAGAAAAATTTCCTGATGACTGGGAACAACTCCAACCGATTTTAGTTAGTCGGAAAGAAGACCCCCAAATCAGGCTATATTTGAATGCTTATGCTGCCTCCGGATTAGTATTAGCCAAGCTTGGAGATATCGAGCAAGCTAAAATCATCAGCACCAGAGTTAAGGAGATAGACAACAAAAACGATTTTGGCTCGGGAATTCTCCTAGATATTCTCACCCGTCCACCTGAAGAAGACGATTGAAATTTGGAATTAGTAATTATCTACTCAACCACTATGAATGATTATTTATCTAATAACTTCACCTCTTTATCTTCCATTCGTCGTCCTAGCTTGATTTCTCCTCCTCTACTTACTAATCCATCTCTTCCAACTCTTACTCCTATTAATCTTCCTGCTCCCGTAATCCCGCAAAATTCATTTCGATTCACGGTTTAAAATTTATGCAAGTTAGGGATTTGATTGTAACTGGCGACGGCAAGTTACAACTGTGTAAATCTGCGAGAGCATGGGATTTATTACGTGAGAATTATCGTCTTTATCGGTTTTTAACTGAGGTAGAAGATGTTCTTAATGATGTAGAAGACGAATCAAGTCGGCTACCAGAATTAAGAATGCTGGTGAGACGCTTGATTGTCAATTCCTACTGGGTACGTAGCCAACATTTAGAACCGGATGCTAAAACGGGAACCTCTGTTTTACTCATGTATGATGAATTGGGTTTTCCCTTAACAGTGCAAACAGTGACATTTGCACCAGGGACATTATCGACAATTCATAATCATGGAACCTGGGGAATTGTTGCTATCTTAAAAGGTGAAGAAAAGAATACAATCTGGCGGCGAAATCCTAACCCCGATGCTGAAAACAAAATAGAAGCAACGGCAGAAGTTAATCTATTACCAGGAGATATTATTAGTTTTACTCCTGATGCCATTCATTGTGTAGAAGCAGTAGGTGATGAACCAACTGTGACTTTTAACGTCTATGGCGAAACCGATCCCAAAGAAAGATTTGAGTTCGATCCAGTGACTCATATCGCTAAAAAGTTTTAGAATTTCCTTGGCAATTGAACTCACACAACTCTGCGTAAATCTGAGTTTAAAATGACTAATCTCATCACAGATATAACTAGGAGATGATTCAATGGCTAAAGTAATTTTTTATGAAAAACCAGGCTGTAAAGGTGGTACTCGGCAAAAAGTGTTGCTGACAGCCGCAGGCCATGAAGTTGTACCCCAAAGCTTACTAACAGAACCTTGGACAGGCGAAAGATTACGTTCTTTCTTTGGCGATCGCCCCGTAGCGGAATGGTTTAATCGCAGTTCCCCCAGGGTAAAATCTGGAGAGGTGATTCCCGAAAAGCTGGATGCAAACACAGCTTTATCTTTAATGCTGCAAGATCCGCTATTAATTCGCCGTCCATTAATAGAAGTAGGCGATCGCCGCGAGGTAGGATTTGAAGTAGATAAAATTGACGCTTGGATTGGTTTACAGCCAGTCGATGAATCCTTCCGCGAAATGGCAGAAAACCTCATGGGTAAGGATTTACAAGCCTGCGCGGGTGGAAATCATGACCACCATCACGAAGGCGGTTGTAAAGGACACGAGCAAAAGAAAACTAGCTGTAGCCATTAAATCAGTTAACTGACTTTGAAAAAGAGGAAAAGGGGCTCTTAGCAGGGAGCAAGGGGGATAGTTCAGATGGGGATTCGACCCCACCTGAACGAGAGCAACTTGATAGAAGTGGGGGAATCAGACCCATGTTCCGCTCCGCTCCACGGCAGGAGTCAGGGGTCATTTCCCCCTGCTCCTTTTCCCCCTGCCCCCTGCCTCTTGTTGATAACTTTTAAATGTACCGTCCCTAGCCAACTTGGAGAGGGACGTTTTTGTGTAGCGTAATATGGAAATAAACCCCATCAGGAATTAAACTTATGCCCCAATCAGCTATTATTTTTACAGAATGAGGGCTGGCGATACCTGCTTCTATCGGATACGCTCCGCAAAAGTCACTTACACGCATTAGTTTATTTCCATGACTTTGCTGATTGAAAAAATCCGGCAGAAGATTTCTGATGAACAATTTGAATTTTCCAAGCACGCTTTCCCGAAAAGCTAGATGCAAACACCGCTTTATCGTTAATGCTGCAAGATCCGCTATTAATTCGCCGTCCGTTACTACAAGTAGGCGATCGCATTGTTGAGATAATGCGTAGACGCAGAGCGGCTTGTCGCTAGACATCGCCTTTTCAACTTCGCATTACCAGAAAACAACAAGTATCTACGACTCCCAAACAAACACAAGCAGTCTTCTCTGCAACGAAAATGGTCTTCCTTACAACCGAAGCAGTCTTCCTTGCAACGAAAGCGGTCTTCCCTGCAACAAAAGCGGTCTCCCTTACAACAAAAGCAGTCTCCCTTGCAACGAAAGCGGTCTCCCTTACAACAAAAGCGGTCTTCCTTGCAACAGAAGCAGTCTTCCTTACAACAGAAGCGGTCTTCCTTGCAATAAAAGCGGTCTCCATTTTGGCAGGTGATGTGAGCAACGAAATCCAAAAGTATTAATTGTTTATTGCCATTAAATATCGAGGAATTACTGGTATTACTTGAAATTCTCCGAAAAAAATTGTAATTTACACTGAACCAAAAGGATATTTAATTATGGCAAGCTAGCTTTGTTAGCAGCTAAAAAAATAAACTTATGGCGTTTAGAAAAAGAACATCTCGCGTATTAGAAAAAGCTCAATTAAGATTTTCTGGACTGAAATCAATTGTTCCTGATATCAACTTTGATGAGGAGCATAATCTGGAAAAATTGATGGCGACAATTGAGTATTTACGTACAAAAATTGACGTTTATAATACTGCTTTATCTGTAGTTGATTCTTCTAGAGGTGAAATTGAAGAACTAGAAAAACACTTAAATCAGCTTTGCGAGAAAATGCTGATGATAGTTGCTATTAAGCATGGCAAAGACAGCCGTGAATATGAAATGGCGGGTGGTGTTCGTAATAGCGATCGCATCCGCAAAATTAGAGCCACTCGCTTAAAATCTGTTGCCGAAAAAGCATCAGATGAAAATGTTAAAACCGAGTAGAAATGTAGGGGAGCCAGCGCCGTGCGGGGGTTCCCCCCGTTGAGGCGACTGGCGTTGTGTTATGCCGTAGGCTAACGCACCGTCAACTCTACATCTCTGTTTTTTCAAAAAATAAGGATGCTTTTGTGTAGCGTAATATGTAAATAACACCCAAAGAATTATCACTTATGCCCCAACTGGCTATTTGGGCTATTTACCCCCATAACAGAAGTTGCTACTCTGTTTTTTCAAAAAAATTTGATCGCTCCGCTTAAGAAGGGAAAAGGGAAAAGGCTAAAGCATAAAGGCCTACTGAAGAATCCTCTCAACGGCACAAACGACACGAAAACCATTAAAGTACTCGTGGTCTTCGCGGTAATTGAGGACGCGATAGGCGGAACAGCAGTCTTTAGGAATGTTAACCCAGGACGCGCCCCGCAGCACGGCAGAACTATCATTCCCGTTCAACCAAGCACTACCGTCTGTTGGTGCTCCTTGATAACTGTCATGCCAATCATCTTGGCACCACTCCCAAACGTTCCCGTGCATATCGTATAATCCAAAACCATTAGGTGGAAAACTTCCTACTTCTATTGTTTTTTGACGATTTTTTCCTTTTGGTTCAGAAGCGTAAGTGTAATTGCCATTGTAGTTAGCTAACTCAGTTGTCATTGTCTCCCCAAAGTGAAATGGTGTCGTTGTTCCTGCACGACAGGCATATTCCCATTCTGCTTCACTCGGTAGGCGATATTCTTTGTTTGTATATTTTGACAGACGGGAGCAAAACTCCACTGCATCGTACCAAGAAACTCTTTCTACTGGTCGGTTGTCTCCTTTAAAATTAGATGGGTCTGCTTTGAGATTATGGTTAACTTTGGGTAGTGCTGCTACTCTTCTCCATTGTGCTTGGGTGATTGGATGTTTACCCATAAAGAATGATTTCACTGTTACTTGATGCTGAGGTTTTTCACTATCCAACCCTTCGCTGTCTGGTGAACCCATGAGAAATTTGCCACTGGGAATGGCAACCATTTCTAAGGTAACATTATTGCCTAAGTCTTCCTTAAATAACTTAGCTTGCTTATTAGAATTTCGTTTAATTACCCCTCCATTTTTATTTACTGTTACCGTTTCAAACTCAACCATCCATAAAGGTAATCCAAATACCTTCTGTTTTGAAAGTAGATATTTAGGTTTTGCTACAGAGATTGGTGTTTGTCCTTTAAAAATTTCACGTTCTACTACTGCTGTCACGAAACCTACACTTCCCACAGCCCACCACAAAAACTTTTTTCGTGTAATTAGCGTTGGGGTAGTAATAGTTGTAAATAGTTGTCGCCATTTTTCTAATTGCTGTTGTTGTTTAAGTCTCTGTGATTCTCTTTTAAATTGTTGTTCCGCTTCCTGTTGCTTTCGGATTCTCTCTTGTTCTTGCCGTTGACAGTATTCTGCTTCCTTGGGAACAATAATTGGCTGTTCAATCCGCAATACTTCTTCTTTTTTTAATCGCAATGATTTCTGCAATTGCTGCAATTTATTACGACTTGCTTGATTAATAGGATATTCTTGCTCAATCACTTCTGAAAAAGCTTGCCGATAACGAACCAAATTTTGCCGATGTTCTTCTTGCTTTTGAGCCAACAGTTCATTACTTTCTGAACTACCTCCGCTTGGGGAAGTCACTTCAGAAGTTGTAACAGTCGGTTCAAAACTTCCTTGCTGACGCAGCGCAATCCTTTCAATTGCCTCAATTGCATCCCAATCACCACGAGATACAGCTAAAACTCTCACCCATAATTGTTTTGCTAACGATAAATCACCTCTGTTTTCCGCTTGCGAGGCTTGATATTTTAATGGCTCTACATCTCTAAGCGTGGCAGTTTGCTCTAATAAAATAAAATACAATTTATAGGGCGAATCTGCTTGCAAATCAGGATTTTGTACTGCCTTACCATAGCGACTATTCACAGCAGGAACTTGATAAGTTAAATGTTGTGCTAAACGCTCTACTGTGGCGCAATTAGCCTCACCCTGTAGTCGCAATCCTTCTAGTAGCGAATATGTAAAAGCCCCATGTTGTAATTCCTCAATTTCATAAGCTTTTTGGTTAGGTTTACAGGAATAAAATGTTATAACTCCCTGATATTTTCCACCAATTCCGTCTCCAGAACGACTAGGTTCATCGCGGCAAGCATCCAAAAACAACACCACATTACCAGCACCACTGCAAAGCAATTTTTCGGTTACATCATTAACAGAAATAGCGGTTCTATCAACAGCTTGGGGATTACTATCCAAGAACATCAAATAGTCTTTATTTGCATATCTTTTACCATGTCCAGCAAAGAAAAACCAGAAATTATCTTCTGGTTTCAGCAAAGGATTTTCAAAAAGTACGTCTAAGGCTCTTTGAAAGCGTGCATAAGTTGGTTGAGTAGGTATGGGAGAACTAACTGAGTAAGTAGCTACTTGGCTAATAGATGGGGAATTTTCTGTGAACACAAAAACTTGGTCAAACTTGGCTTCCTTGAACCAAGTCGCCATAGCTTCAGCATCCAACTGAGCATATTTTAATGGCAGAAGATTATCGTATGTGTTAATCCCAACAACAATTGCCCAATTCCTACCCATATTCAATTACCAACTATTTCCGCTTGAATTTAAAAGTCATCGCGCCTTTTCCCCCAGCTTTACCACCACCAATCCCAAACAGACTGATTTTTCCTTCGGCGTTAATTTCAACTGAAAGTTCCACCTCATCAAGCTGGATCTTAGAATTGGGTTGGTCAGCTTCATCAAGCACTTCCCGCATTGCTTGCAGAAACCCCTGCATTTCTTGCTTGAGTTGAGTTACCTCTACTTTGCGTCTAGTAATTACTAGTTCGCCTTTTTTTTGGCTGAAAACTATTTCTTCAGTAGTTTGAATTCTGCCGAGTCTTCCTCCTGTATCACTACTGCTTCTGGCTCCACCGCTTCTGGTTACACTATCTGTAACTGTTTCAGCAGTTGTATTTGAGGTTTCCGCAACTTCTTCGGTAATAATCCAAATGGCTTTAGGGGTAGAATCTTCTGCTGACATAACTTTAATAATTTAAATTATTCTTTATTTAACTAGCTTTGACCAAGCTTTTAGGCATCTTGCATTACTATTTTCAGTATTAACAAATAAATTGGCAAACAGACGAGCATAGCAAGGCAGAATGGCTAAAAATTGGGCAGTAGCAATTGACATTAAAACGCGACAGATGGGTAGGGGCACGGCACCAGTCATTAGTGTCAACTTAACGTGAAACCCCCTTAGTTGCAAGGTTTCGCCCTCACCCCCAGCCCCTCTCCCTCAGGGAGAAGGGAGCAAGAGATTCAATTCCCCTTCTCCTGGGGGAGAAGGGGTTAGGGGATGAGGGCGCGAGGTATTTGTACAAAGCCCGCCCTATAAAGCTTGTAGCTGAAGTTGGCACCAAGGCAGTGCCCAGTGGTGTCAACTTAACGTGAAACCCGCTTGGTTGCAAGGTTTCGCCCTCACCCCCAGCCCCTCTCCCTCAGGGAGAAGGGAGCAAGAGATTCAATTCCCCTTCTCCCGAGGGAGAAGGGGTTAGGGTATGAGGGCGCGAGGTATTTGCACAACGCCCGCCCTATATAGCTTTTAGCTGAAGTTGGCACCAATGAGCACCAGTAAGATCATTTGATATACCAAAAGATTGTGGATGTTCCCTACTAAAGAATTTATTTGTCGCAAACATTGTTTGAATTGGTATTACATAATCAGGAAATAAAGAAATAGGGCAGGCAAGATGCCCACCCCACAAGTGTTTTGTGTAATTAGCTATGAGTAACTGTGTAGGAGAGGAGGAAAAGCTTTCTTGGGACTGGTGACGGAACAAGGTAACATCTTTCCCATGCCCCATGCCCTATGCCCCATGCCCTAAGTTTACGTATTTTGCAACTTGCGAGAAGCGAGATATTGATACATTTGCCAACGAGTGTTGACATCTGCTTGGGCTTCTTCAAATAAGTGCTTGGCTGCTTCTGGGTGACTCTTGGTTAACATCTTGAAGCGATTTTCTGAGTTCATGTATTCTTCAATTGGTAACTTGGGGGTGCGAGAGTCAAGCTGGAGTGGGTTGTCTCCTTGCTTAATGCGGTCTGGGTTATACCGATATAGCAACCATTCGCCGGATTCGACGGCGGCTTTTTGATGGTGTAAGCCTGTTGTCATGTCGATACCGTGGGCGATGCAATGGCTGTAGGCAAGAATTATCGATGGCCCTTCGTAGGCTTCGGCTTCGAGGAAGGCTTTAAGGGTGTGTTCATCTCTTGCGCCTAAAGCAACGCTGGCAATATAAACGTTACCGTAAGTCATGGCCATTAAGCCTAAGTCTTTTTTGGCTGCGGCTTTACCGCCAGAGGCAAATTTGGCGATCGCAGCTCTGGGTGTGGCTTTGGAGTTTTGTCCGCCAGTATTAGAATATACTTCTGTGTCGAGAATCAAAATGTTGACGTTGCGGCCGCTGGCGATGACGTGATCTAAGCCGCCAAAGCCGATGTCATAACCCCAACCATCACCGCCGATAATCCAAACACTCTTTCTGACTAAATAATCGGCAACGAATTTTAGCGATTTCAGATTCCGCGCGATCGCATCTTCTTCATCTTCTCCGGTTTGGGCTGCAAGTAGTTCATCTACCCGTTGTTTAAGTAGGGCGACGCGTTCCCGTTGTTCGACTATATCAGCTTCGTCTTTTTGCCGAGCGTTGACAATACTACTGGCGAGATTTTCCCCTAGTTGTGGTGTCAGTTGTTTGACTAATTCCGTGGCAAATTCTGCTTGTTTATCTAGGGAAATCCGGAAACCCATGCCAAATTCGGCGTTATCTTCAAATAGCGAGTTACACCAAGCCGGGCCTCGTCCTTCGGCGTTAGTTGTCCAAGGGGTAGTCGGTAAGTTACCGCCGTAAATCGAAGAACAACCAGTGGCGTTAGCCACAATCATGCGATCGCCAAATAATTGGGTAGCTAATTTTACATAAGCTGTTTCGCCACAACCAGCACAAGCACCGGAGAACTCAAATAAGGGTTCTTGCATTTGCTGCTGGTTAATATGGGAGACTTTCAGGTGCAGTCTGTCGGGGTTGGGGAGATTGAGGAAGAAATCCCAATTTTCTCTTTCTGCATCTCGTAATGGCAATTGCGCTGCCATATTCAGGGCTTTGCGGTTTGGTTCGGCTTTATTCTTAGCTGGGCAAACATCCACGCAAACACCGCAACCTGTACAATCTTCTGGGGCTACTTGGAGAGTATATTGCAAGCCATGCCAATCGCGGTCTTTAGGATTGGTACTCTTGAAGGTTGGCGGGGCATTGGTTAACAATTCGGGTTCGTAAACTTTACCACGAATCGCACTATGGGGGCAGACCATGATGCATTTAGCGCACTGGACGCAGACATCTTCATCCCAAACCGGAATATCTTTAGCAATGTTGCGTTTTTCCCATTTCGCCGTACCTGTAGGATATGTACCATCTGCTGGTAAAGCACTCACAGGTAAATCATCCCCTGCACGGGCAATCATTTTACCTAAAACATCATGGACAAATGCAGGTGCTTTATCAGATATGGGGTAGGGCGCATCGTGGATTTCCCCGGCTGGAATGGCTATTTGTTGGGGAATCTCTAGTTCATACAAGTTATCTAACGCCATATCCACGGCGTTGATATTCTTTTGGACAACTTCGTCGCCCTTCTTACCATAAGTCTTGCGAATCGCTTTTTTAATCGCTGCGATCGCTTCGTCTTTGGGTAATACACCCGATAAGGCAAAGAAACAAACCTGCATGACTGTGTTAATATGTCCAGCCATCCCCGCAGCACGCGCAACTTGATAACCATTAATTACATATACTTTCAGTTGCTTTTGGATAATTTGCTCTTGGACAAACAGTGGTAAATGCTGCCAAACTTCTTCTTGAGAATAGAGCGAATTAATCAAGAATGTGCCGCCAGGGACAATATCTTGCAGCATGGAGAATTTATCAATGAAATCCCATTGATGACAAGCCAGAAAGTTAGCTTTGGTAATTAAATATGTGGAGTGAATTGGTTGTGACCCAAAGCGGAGGTGAGAAACTGTCACAGAACCAGATTTTTTAGAGTCGTAAACGAAATAACCTTGAGCGTAATTGTTTGTTTCTTCTCCAATAATTTTGATGGAGTTTTTGTTAGCACCTACAGTACCATCTGCGCCTAAACCGTAAAAAATAGCTCTAACTATATTGTCTGCTTCAATATTAAAATCATGGTCATACTCTAAGCTGGTGTGGCTGACATCATCATTGATCCCCACGGTGAAATGATTTTTCGGTTCAGCTAGAGCTAGGTTATCAAACACAGCTTTAATCATCGCTGGGGTGAATTCTTTGGATGATAATCCATAACGACCACCAACAATTGATTTTAGATTTTGAATTTGGGATTTTGGATTGCCTTGTTGGATAGCAGCAACTACATCTAAATAAAGTGGTTCGCCAGATGCGCCGGGTTCTTTGGTGCGGTCTAAAACAGCGATGGTACGGGTAGTTGCGGGTAAAGCTTCGACAAATCTAGTAGTATCAAATGGACGATACAATCTAACTTTTAATACCCCAACTTTTTCACCCAAACTAGTTAAATAATCTACCGTTTCATGGGCTGCTTCACAACCAGAACCCATGAGGACAATCACTCTTTCTGCTGCGGGGTCGCCGTGGTAATCAAAGAGTTTGTATTGTCGTCCAGTCAGTTTGGCAAATTGATCCATCGCCTTTTGGGTGATGTCTGGACAAGCTAAATAATAAGGGTTAACGGTTTCGCGGCTTTGGAAGTAAACATCAGGGTTTTGGGCTGTACCGCGTAACACAGGCCTATCGGGAGTCATCGCCCGCGCCCGATGAGCAAAGATGTATTCTTCGGGGATATGCGATCGCAAATCTTCGTGAGATAATGTTTCAACTTTATCTACCTCATGAGAGGTGCGGAAGCCATCAAAAAAGTGTAAGAAAGGTATACGAGATTCTAAAGTTGCACGTGTAGAGATTGCCGCAAAATCATAAGCTTCTTGTACTGATGCTGAACATAGCATCGCAAAACCTGTGGCACGCGCTGCCATCACATCACTATGATCGCCGAAAATAGATAGACCTTGAGTAGCTAGCGATCGCGCTGAAACATGAAATACTGTAGGTGTTAATTCACCAGCAATTTTGTACATATTGGGGATCATTAACAACAATCCCTGAGATGCGGTAAATGTCGTTGTTAGCGAACCTGTTTGTAAAGCACCATGTACTGCACCTGCAACGCCGGCTTCACTCTGCATCTCCACAACTGTAGGCACAGTTCCCCAGATGTTAGGTTTACCTTCGCTAGCCCATGTATCCGACCACTCAGCCATATTAGAAGAAGGCGTAATCGGGTAAATAGCAATAACTTCATTTACACGATAAGCCACTTGGGCTACAGCTTCATTGCCATCAATAGTGGCAAATATTTTTGTCTTCATAATTGGTTTAACCTTTACCAGTTTGCGAACCCTATCAAAGCCTGACCTTCACTGCGCTGAAATTACCAATGTAAAATTCAACAAACAAGAAGGGTAGCAAAACAGCGAGTTTGAGCTTTTCAATTCACTGATGCACAGGTAGCCTTTCTAGCTGCTGCACCTTGAAGTTAACAGCAAAGGTTGAGGAACTTGTGAGGAAGATATAGCAAAAATGAAAGAGCAATCTCAGTAAATTTAACGAGAACATCAAGCTCTGGCTCCAGTCACAAGAGGCAGGGGAGCCATACGTGTCAACTTAACGTGAAACCCGCTTGGTTGCAAGGTTTCGCCCTCACCCCCAGCCCCTCTCCCTGTGGGTGAGCTACGGTGTATACACAAGTTATCGAATCACTACCATTCCTCGAATTACCCCACCCTAACCCTCCCCTTGGAAAGGCTACGGTGTACACACAAGTTATCGAATCACTACCAGTCCTAGAATTACCCCACCCTAACCCTCCCCTTGCAAAGGGGAGGGAACTAGATTTTCTTGTTTCCCCCCTTGGCAAGGCAGGGCTGTTTCATTCCACAAGATGAAGGAGTTTGTCAATATCATGAGAGAGAAATCTGTGAGCAATTGTGATGGAATGATAACCATTGCGACGAAGAATATTGAGTGCGATCGCTCTGATAATGGAAAGATTAGCAGGAGCGTTGCCAAGACGGATTGTAGAACAATCCTCTTTGAAAACAACGTCTTTCACCCAGTGAAGGCAGTTTTCGATACCCCAATGACCACGAATACCGAGAGCAAATTCCTTGGCGCTGGCGATCAGACTGCTAATATAACAAACAATTTCATGATATTTCTTACCCTTTCTCGTACCAATTCTTTCGACCCTGACTAAAGATTTTATTCCAGTCCATAACGGGTCAATTCCATTGATATCATGAAAGACTTCTACAGTACGTGTTGTACATCTATCTCTAGTTTTTTCGGTCTCAACTATACGAGAAGTAGGTTTTTTTGTAGCAGCAATACGTTGAATATGACTATGTAGTTTGGGCTGATTATCTTTAACAGCAATGACATAATCATTACCGCCCTCGATAATTATTTGACAAGTTTTTTTTGACAATGTAAGGAATCAAAGCTCAAGACCACACCTTCTAGACCCAATGCTGTGACTAACTCTTGTACAACTTGAATTTCGCTTTTATGCTGGTTCTCAAATTTCTCCATCCCGATAACCAGCCCTTTTTTTCCAGCAAATACTGATACTATGCTCACAAAATTCTGATGAGATGAACTATAGTTTTGTACTGTACCCTTAATACTTTTGCCGTCTATAGCACACCATTGTGATACCTCTAAATCCACATAATTTTTTGCCCATTCATTAAATTTATGAGCCAGTTTATCGAAATCCACTCCCATGACTATACGTCGGATTGTTGAATATGAGGGAACCCCATGTTTTTGAATGCCAAATTTATTTATTAATACTCGACTATGCCTTTTGACGAAATCCCCCCATCCCCGATATCCCACGTATCCATTCATTGTTCCCATTATGACAAATAGCAACACCAGCCACAGTGGATGTCTTCGTCCATCAGTCGTTCTAAAATCTTCCACTTGCTTTAATTGTTCAATCAGATCTGCACCCATATTTTTTCCCCTCAACACTTGCTATTTTACGTGTTTTAGGGAATGAAACAGCCCTGCCTTGGCAAGGGGGGATTAAGGGGGGTAAAACCCGGATCTCAAAATAACTCCGATTTGTGTGTACACCGTAGCTTGGAAAGGGGAGGGGAGCAAGAGATTTAGTTCCCGAAGGGGTTAGGGGATGAGGGCGCGAGGTATTTGTACAACGCCTGCTCCCCCTACTCCCTGCCCCCTGCCCCTCCGCCTCTTTGGTTACCAATTTACATAAATAAGCCGATGGGAATAAATCGAACTATGCCAAGCAATATAAGATTATAAAAACAACCGTTGAAAACCCTTGAATAACAGGCGCGTAGCCCTGTATTACGTACTTTAGGCAAGGGACGAAACTAGACTTGTATGACTACGAAACACATTCTCATCGTTGATGATGAATATGATATCCGGGCTGTAGCTGAACTCGCCTTGAAAACTGTAGGCGGTTGGCAAGTTTCCACTGCGGCTTCTGGAAGTGAGGGATTGGCTAAAGCAATTGCCGAACAACCAGATTTGATTTTGTTGGATGTGATGATGCCTGATATGGATGGAATCGCTACCTTTCAAGCTTTACAAGCGAATCCCACCACAAAGCCAATTCCCGTGATTTTGCTAACAGCCAAGGCTCAAGCTACCGAACAGCGCCGATTTGCGGAACTGGGAGTGCAAGCAATTATTACTAAGCCGTTCAAAGCCATGAAATTACCTGGCCAAATCGCCAGCGCTCTCAACTGGTAGCCAAGAAAAATTTTTTCTAAATCTTTTTCATCTCCACAAGTTCTGCATTTTTGAGTTTTACAGTTAAAAGCAACTAGAAAAACCACTAACTCGGTAACACCTTAACGGGGTAGAGCAACAACTCTCCTCTACCCCATTTCCTCTCTCTCAACGATGTGGAAAGTTAAGCTCTCGATTTAGTAGCTAGTGGCTAAGTTGTTATTGCTGTATTTTCTTTGGTGAATATGCAAGATTTAGAAATGTTCCACTTCCATCTAGAAAGAGCCCTTTATATCTTAAAGTTCCGTGATAAAAAACTAGCTGAATGTTGGGTAACTCAACTAAATACTAGTATGGGAGTTCAACATACAGAATCTTTTTTAACAGCAGCAGTATTGGAATTGTCTTTGACAGATACCAAAACATTTCACTGGGTGTTAGATAACTTATGTGCTTGGAGACCTTACGCACATTTATTAGTAGAAGTTACCAGATTTACTCTAAAAAAACTTATTAGCAAAGGATTTATTCCTAGCCAAGACTTTAGTTTTGATGCTCAAGGTAAAATCTTGATGCATGAACAAACTAAAAAAGCAATTATGGCAGATGTTTCCGAATCTGACCGCCTCTTCATGGAAAAAGTTTTAGTCATTCCCCAACAATCTCAACAAATTCCTTCCCTAACAGTATGATGTCTACCAATCAGTCAGCTTCTATCAATTTCGCTCAGGTTTTACTACAACCACTACGTCAACGCCTCATATCTCTCAAAATCGAAAATTGCCGATTAGCACGCTTTATCTGCAAAATGATTCCGGCTAGTTGTCCTTTTGAGCGAGAAATTAAATTCTGCGATGGCTTCGCCAAAGCCTTCGGCTAACGCACTTTACTTCACATTCCTCCCCTCTGTAAACTCAATCCTTTCTACGAACAGTTTATTGAGCTACGTTTCCGCGCTTTAAGTTATTTGGCTGATGAGCTTGGCGAAGATGTGACAATTTATTGTTAACCCAACATACCACTTTGCTGGATGAGTAAAGACAAAATTCAAAATAATAACCCCAAGAATAAATCAGAGGGCTTAAATAAAGGTTATTTCAGATTTTTCGGGTGAATCAATTTTTAGGCTTGTATCTTAATTATTTGTTCACTCCTCTAAGTCTTGAATTAGTTCTTTCTTTTGGGCAATATATCTACTCAACTCAACTCGATTCAGTGGTACCACTATTGCACTGCGTCGGATAGGCCGTAAAATCATATCCAGAGTGCAAGATGAACTACTAGCTTTTCTATAAACGCAAGAAAAACTAATTCCAGGTATACGAAAGTAATCGCCAATGCGTAATTGTTGAAAAATCATAGTAGCTTTAGCGTCTCTCAAAAAATTAATGATTATAAAAGTCTTAAAGATTACCCATAGTCAATACCGTTATCCTACATTTACTCAGTGATGTCGATAGTTAGATTAACATCTAATTTTATGAAAATCATAGAACTCCTGATGTATTAGAGTTTTTGATGTTGAATTTTAAATTGCTTATATATTTCAGGCTTTTTAGTTAGCTGCTCTTAACTCGTCAGCAAAAGCCTGTGTAGGACAGTCATTGACCATCTCCTAATTAGTAGCCTCCTTACTTGCCTGAATCCGCTCTCCCGGCAAGAAAAAGCAATATGTGCTAGAATTGTACCAAAATATGGCAATTATTCAAGAGTAATTTGGAATAATTTTGCATTTTGTCAAGAACAAGGGCTAAAATCTGCGATTTTTGGAGTTTTTTAGGTTATGACAACCTCACAGGAGAGGATTATCCCGACAGATCTGCGGAACGAGATGTCCCGGTCTTATCTGGAATACGCCATGAGTGTGATTGTGGGTCGGGCGCTACCAGATGCCAGGGATGGTCTGAAACCTGTGCATCGTCGCATCCTCTACGCAATGCACGAGCTAGGTTTGACGCACGATCGCCCGTTTCGTAAATGCGCCCGTGTAGTTGGGGAAGTTTTAGGTAAATATCATCCCCACGGTGATACGGCGGTGTATGATGCGTTGGTGCGGATGGCACAGGATTTTTCCATGCGATCGCCCCTAATTAACGGGCATGGTAACTTCGGTTCCGTAGACAACGATCCCCCAGCCGCAATGCGATACACAGAATGTCGCTTGCAAGCTTTAACTGGCACAGCTTTACTCCACGACATTGAGTCCGAAACCGTAGATTTTATTGATAACTTCGACGGTTCCCAACAAGAACCCACAGTTCTACCAGCACGTATTCCCCAGTTACTATTAAATGGTTCCTCGGGGATTGCTGTGGGGATGGCGACCAATATCCCACCGCACAATTTGGGCGAATTGATTGATGGATTAGTAGCACTGATTCACAATCCAGAGATCACTAATCTGCAGTTAATGCAATTTATCCCCGGCCCCGACTTTCCCACAGGGGCGCAGGTGTTAGGAACATCAGCAATTAAAGAAGCTTACACCACTGGGCGCGGTTCCATTACCATGCGTGGTGTAGCTAACATCGAAACTATTGAGCAACGGGGAAGACCAGAAAGAGAAGCAATTATCATCACCGAATTGCCCTATCAAACCAACAAAGCCGCATTAATTGAAAAAATAGCCGAGTTGGTGAATGAAAAACGCATCGAGGGAATTGCAGATATCCGTGATGAAAGCGATCGCGATGGGATGCGAATCGTCATCGAACTCAAGCGCGATGCTTATCCCAGAGTAGTACTGAATAACCTCTACAAGCAGACCCCACTGCAAGCCAACTTTGGGGCGAATATGCTGGCGTTGGTGAATGGGGAACCCCAAACCCTGACACTCAAGCAGTTCTTAGAAGTATTCCTCGATTTCCGCATCGAATCAATTAATCGCCGCACCAGATATGAACTGCGGAAAGCGGAAGAACGCGACCATATCTTACAAGGCTTATTAATTGCTCTAGCGCATTTAGACGCAATTATTAACTTAATTCGCCATGCTTCTGATGCGCCCACAGCCAAAGGTGAACTAATCACCACCTATGGGCTATCGGAAGTCCAAGCCGACGCAATTTTACAAATGCAACTGCGACGGTTAACAGCCCTAGAAGCAGATAAAATTCGCCAAGAACACGAAGATTTACAAGCGCAAATTGCCGACCTGCAAGATATTTTGGCACGCCGGGAAAGAGTGCTGTCAATCATTGAAGACGAAATTTCACAAATCAAAACTAGCTTTTCCACACCCCGACGCACAGTCATTACCCATGCTGAGGGAGAAATTGATGACCTTGACTTGATCGCCAATGAAAAAGTGATCATTTTGCTAACAGAGCAAGGTTACATCAAACGGATGCCAGTTAATACCTTTGAAGCCCAAAGCCGTGCTACCAGAGGGAAAGCAGCAGCGAAAGTTAAAGATGATGACACCATCGAACATTTCTTAACTTGCTGCGATCACGACAGCGTTTTATTCTTTAGCGATCGCGGTGTCGTTTACTGTCTAAAAACTTATCAAATTCCTGTGGGTTCTCGTACTAGCCGGGGTACTCCCATTGTGCAACTGTTACCGATTCCCAAGGAAGAAAAAATCACCTCTATTGTCCCAGTAGATGAATTTACCAGCGAAGAATTCTTGGTGATGCTGACCAAAGGTGGCAATATCAAGAAAACCGAATTGGCAGCATTTAGTAACATCCGCGCTAACGGTTTAATCGCTATATCCTTAGAAGAAGGCGATCAACTGCGCTGGGTACGTCGCGCGAGGGTAGAAGATAGCGTGATTGTCGGTTCTCGTCATGGGATGGCGATTCACTTTAGATGTAACCACGAACAATTGCGTCCTTTAGGTAGGGCGACGCGTGGTGTAAAATCGATGAAACTCAAACCAGGTGACGAACTGGTGGGTATGGATATCCTCCCCGCAGCCATTCTCGATACCTTGAGTACGGTTACAGAAACTGAAGCCGAAATCGAAGAAATCATCGAAACCGAAGAAATTGAAACCGAAGAAACCACAGAAGTCACAGCTAACACTAGTCCTGGCCCTTGGGTGTTAGTAATTACAATGGGTGGATATGGCAAACGCGTACCTGTAGCCCAATTCCGCTTGCAAAACCGCGCTGGTCAAGGTTTAATGGCAACCAAATTCAAAAACCGCAAAACCAAAGACCAATTAGCCACCTTACAGATTGTCAACAGCGATGATGAAATCATGATGGTTACCAATCGCGGTATTATTATTCGTCAAGCTGTCAATGCCATTTCTGTACAATCGCGATCGGCAACAGGCGTAAGAGTACAGCGCTTAGACGACGATGATGCGATCACCGGAGTAGCGATCGTTCCTCCCGATAGTGGTGAAACAGGCGAATTAGAAGAGGCAGAATAAAGCATGACATCTTGGATAAACTCTTGTGCAAGTTTATCCAAGTGTTAATCAATTTTGACTGATGTACCTGATTTAAAAACACAGACTATACCCAATACTTGTCGGTGAAGGGCAAAAGGGGAAGGGGAAAAGGGGCAAGAAAAAACCTTTAACCCTTACCCCTTTACCATATTATTTAAAAGTAAATTTAAATCGAATTTGGGGCGTGATTGAGCAGAATTTGCCTCAATTAAAGGCAACTGTTGAGGTGATACCATTTTGAAAAAAGAACGCGACAGATGGGTAGGGGCACGGCACCAGTAAGATATTTGATATGCCAAAAGATTGAGAATGCCGTGCCCTTACAAAGAATTTATCTGTCGCAAACATTATTTGAATTGGTATGATTTTGCAAGAATTGGGGTAGTTGTGAAATATCAAACAAAAAAGCTGTTTTCATCCTTTAGCCTTTACACTTTAGCCTTGATTAGTGGGGTATTAATGGGGCTAACTGTGGCTCCTGTGGGCGCATGGTTCCTCGCTTGGATAGCCCTTGCTCCTCTCTGGGTTTTAATTAACAAAGAAACTACGCAATTAGCAGGTAAAAGGCGAAAATTTCTCCTTTTACCTTTATTTTGGGGTATTGGCTATCATGGATTAGCTTTATTCTGGATTACCGGCATTCATCCAATGGATTGGTTGGGTGTTCCTTGGCTAGCGAGTTTGGCAATTACCACCTTCTGTTTGACATTCGTTACCCTTTGGGGGGCAGCAATAGTAGTTGTGTGGGCGGCTTTGATGGTGCGTTTCGCAGGCAAACAGCCGCTTTTGCGCGTGCTGATTGGCACAGCTATTTGGTGTGTTTTAGAAGGCATTTGGAGTGCTGGCGATTTGTGGTGGAGTTCGCTTTCTTACACACAAAGTCCGCATAATTTAGTAATTTTACATTTAGGGCAACTAGCTGGGCCAAGTGCTGTGACAGCCGCAATTGTCGCAGTAAATGGTTTAATTGCTGAAGCTTGGATACACCGTAAAGACAAGAAAATTTACGCGAATCAATATTTAGCGATCGCCACTGGATTATTCATTACTCTACACATAATTGGTTTTAGCTTATACAGCATTCCCCTAAGCAAACCTGCAGACAAGGCTTTAAAAGTAGGAATTGTTCAAGGTAACATTCCCAACATTATTAAACTTAAACCAGAAGGATTGCGAAGAGCGATCGCAGGTTACACCAATGGCTATTTAACTTTAGCAGACCAAGGTGTTGATGCTGTCTTAACTCCAGAAGGGGCTTTACCGTTTTTTCAGCGTGACTTAGGCACAACTCCCATCATCTCCGCCGTCAAGGAAAAAGGCGTAGTAGCTTGGATTGGGGCTTTTGGCGAACAAGGACGCAGCTACACCAATAGTTTATTTACCTACACAGGTAACGGCGAAGTTGTCAGCCGCTACGACAAAACCAAACTCGTACCCCTGGGTGAATATATTCCCTTTGAAGAGATTTTAGGTAAACTGATTCAGCGCTTATCGCCATTGGATGAACATCAAGTGCATGGTTCACCCAATCAAATATTTGATACACCATTTGGGCGTGCGATCGCAGGTATTTGTTACGACTCCGCTTTTTCTGCTCAATTTCGCCGTCAAGCGGCTGCGGGTGGGCAATTTATCCTCAGTTCCTCCAACGATGCCCATTACACTGCTGCTATGCCATTCCAGCACCATGCACAGGATATTATGCGGGCGATTGAAACCGATAGATGGTCTGTGCGGGCGACAAATACAGGATATTCAGGGTTTATTGACCCTCATGGTAAAACCTTGTGGATATCTGGCTATAATACCTACGAAATTCACTCCGAAACCATATATAAACGGCAAACACAAACTTTATATGTGCGTTGGGGTGATTGGTTGACACCTTTGTTATTAATATCCAGTAGTGCAGCTTGGCTAGTGAATTGGAAAATTCAACGTGCTGTTGAAGATTAGGGACTTCCAACTAAAAAAATATTCCATCCCTGCGGGACGCTACGCGTTAAGCGTAGCTATGCCGTAGGCTTTACGCTGTGTATGCAGAAAAAGCAGAGGAGAAAGAATCTGACAGATGGGTAGGGAACCAATACTTGTCGGTTAAGGGGGAAAGGGGAAGGGGAAAAGGGGCAAGAAAAACCTTTAACCCTTACCCTTTCACCTTTTCCCCAAACCAAATTCCGAGTATAAAATCCTTAACCGAGCAGTATTGGGTAGGGAACAGTGCTGTGCCCTCCGAATGATTTATCGGTCGCAAACATTGTTTGAATCGGTACAAGTAGCCGTCATGAACTGGTTACACCAGAACACATAAAAAATTCATTAATCCCCCTTGCTCCCTGCTCCCTGCCCCCTACTTTTTCAAGTCAGTTAATGCGAGTACTTATATTAAATCACTTCCACAAATACGCCACTGCGGGCATACTCTTCTTCTTCAGGAGTAAAGTGGGGAGTTTGATCGACAATTTCCGGATCAAAGTGGTAGGTTTCCTGAAGAAATTGTCCGGCGATCACAGCTGCTTCCAATTCTTGAATATAATCTTGGGCTAGGATGCAAGCTTCCCTAATGCCTGACTCATCGCCTTTTTCTAACAGCTTTTGCAGCGTTACTCTTACACCAGCTAGCCGCGATGCTGGTTTAATAATTCCATAGAGGCGGTATAATCGCTCAACGGAGATGCTGAGGTGTTTGAGTGCTTTGCTGCGTGCCAATTCGGAGTCGAGACTGGGCCAGTAGCGGGTAGTGTAAAAAGCTTTCTCATCCTTGTGATACCATTCTTCAGAGCGAGCAATTGATGAGGAAACGGTGTTATGTAGTTTCCAGAAAAATAAGCGCAAGGCGGGGCCATCTACAACTGTAGACAGCTTGGCTTCCATCGATACTTCAAAATTATTCAGTTGCGGATCGCGTCCCAGCAATAAATATTCTACTGGGTACATATCGACTTCTTTGTTCTGCACCACATACATATTTAGGTGGTGGCGACAGTAAGGGCAGGGGTACATTGTGGCAAATAGTTTAAAGAAATCTTTGAAGATTTCTACCACCGCTTTTTGCGCTGCATTTGGCTTGGTACAGACAATTTCTGCTGTGGTGTGGAAAAATCGCCACACAGCAGGGCCAATATAATAAGGAAAGCTGACGCGCATCTGGGAATCCTTCACGTCACTTCTTGCCAAATAGACATCAATGAATGCTACATACTGGGATAGTGCCCCTGACTCACGCCCAAACTCTTGGCGTTCACGCCGTTTTTGTACACCATTAAGATAGTGATGTGTCAAACGCCATGCCTGCTTCACGGCTAGCTTTTGTTTAGGAGTACATTGAGCAAAGTTTTGTACTACATCTGCCCCATAGCGGTCAAATTCTCCAGATGCTTTGGTATCTTCATACCATTGAGTTAACGCCGCTTCATCAAGTACTGTGTTGCTTGGGATATCTGCAGCAGTGTTGACACTGAAGGCAGCTAGCAGCTTTGGCATAAAATCTTCATACCAATAAGCTACAGGCATCATCGCACCGGATATTTCTTCTGAAGCATCAGAGAGGATGACGCGGTGCCATTGCTGGAGGTAATCTTTGGGATTGCCTGCTGATTTAGCGGGTGGTGGGGCAAGTTCTGCATTCAGTTCCATCTGTCTGAGACGGTTGAGTTCGTTGATGGCAAGTACACCAGAGGCAATATCACGAAAACTGAATTGCTTTTTCTTGACAGTAATCGCAAACTCAACCCCGGCGGCAAACTTCTCTCTGACGGAGATTGATTTACGCCGTGTTTCCTGCATCGCTTTTTCCTCAGCCAGCATCTGGGGTGTTTTTTCGATGGTGTTCCAGTTCTTGATGCGGTGTTGGAGTCGGGCGTATTCTGCTTCGATGGATTCAACAACGGCATCTAATAAGGGGTAACAAGCTTTTTCTACGACATCTAACCCTTTATACAATGCGATCGCTTTTTGGACAAACTGCACAAAGTCGGTAATTTTGTAGGGCAGGTTTCTCACGCGCAGGTGGGTTTCGTGGTTGGCGGAAAAACTTTCACGGAAGCTGCGATAGGCAGCCCCTTGAATCAGGCGGAATAACCCGATTTGCATTTGCAGGCGAGAAGTGGCGCGTTCTTTTTGATCTTGGGGATGTTGGGCAAGCAGTTCTTTGAGTCGCGCTACTTCTTTGTCGTCGCTCTTTATTTCCTGTGCAGGAGATGTGATGGTTGATAATGTAGGTGCTGCCGTAGTAGCCGCTATCTCTGAGGTGACGGTGGGTGAATTATTTGTTGGGGAAATAGTAAAAGAAATGGGTGAATCTTTATAGCCTGTGGTGATTTCTGACTCTTCTGGAACCAGTTTCATGAACTCTTGAAAGTCAATTGAGGCATCGCCATCATGATCGACTTCTTTAATCATCTCATCAAGTTCTTGATCCGTCAGTCCAAACTGACTCATGATGCTGTGTAGCTCGTTTGTGGTAATCTGACCGCTACCATCTTCATCAAACACACTAAATGCCAACTTAAGACGGCTTTTGCGATCGCCTTGCACTGACACCATCAGGGTTTTGAATTCCTCAAAATCAATACTACCTGATAAGTCAATATCTACCTCTTTGATCATATCTCGCAAATCTGTTTCACTAGGACTTTGCCCCAGCGATCGCATTACTTGCCCTAATTCATTTGCTGAGATATTACCGCTACCATCAGCATCAAATACTTTGAATGCTTCCCACAGCTTTGTTACCTCTTCTTCACTCATCACATTTTTTTCTAGTTCTACCGTTGCCATCAATTCATTCCCCCGTTTTTTCAGTACGGTAAAACCTTAGAATGCTTTTAATTCCCCGTCAAGCAAGTAACAGTCAATCAATTTTGAATTTTGGATGCAAGGATTCATTCTCGTGTTTTAATTCGGGTGCTACCTGTTGAGATTCCAAATTTTGAATCATCTCCTGACACAGAAGCTACGCCAACAATCCAAAATTTAATACCCATTTGAAACAAGAATGCGACAGATTGTAGGGGCATGGCACTACCCATACGTGTCAACTTAAGCGAAAAGCTATATATGGCGCAATACTGCTCGGTTAAGGATTTTCAAATCGGAATTTAGTTTGGGGAAAAGGAGAAAGGGGAAGGGTTAAAGGTTTTTTCTTGCCCCTTTTCCCCTTCCCCTTTTGCCCTTAACCGACAAGTATTGATATATGGCGAGCATTATGCAAAAACTTTCGCCCTCACCCCTTCTCCAGGGGGAAAAGGGGGATTTATGGGGATCAAGCCACATTTTGCACTTAGCACAAAGATGTGTGTACACCGTAGCCGATGCCTTGGGGTGTACTTCATTTACTTGCAAAGCGCTGTATCAATTACGAATTACTAGAATTAACCTTCACCTTTTGCTTATTGGATAAAGCAACTAGTTGATAGAGTTTTTCCTCAAATTTCTCCTGGCAAGTTGACCAATCAAAGTCTAGTATCGAAGGGCGAGCGTTTTGAGTCATTGCTGTTTTCAGTTCGGGATTTTCTAAAATAGCAATGATTTTTTGGGCGAAATCTGCTGGGTTGTTGGGTTCAGCAAGAAAGCCGTTATGTCCGGGAATCACTTGTTCTGCGGTTGAGGGTGCTAAGGCTGCAACTACAGGAGTCCCGGAAGCCAGCGCTTCGTTATTGGTGGTGCAAAAGTTTTCGGTGACGGAGGGGTTGACAAAAACATCGGCTCTAGCAAACCAACCTAAAAGTTCTGTACCGTGAGATTCTCCCCAAATCGTAATTCCCGATTTAAACTTTTGGGCGCGTTTTTTGATTTGCTCATCTAAGGGGCCGCTACCAACAATTACTAAATGCACATCGGGGATTTTGGCAACAATATAGGGGAATGCATCTATTAATTGGGTAACATTCTTTTCGGCGGTAATGCGTCCAACAAAGAGGATAGTAGGTCTGCGATCGCCTGGTATGGGATCATAACAAATATTACGAGGATGGAATTTCTCGCAATTAATACCTTGATAGGGCAAGTATTCCCCCCGTTGACATTGCAAATTATTGTACTTAGTTAGCTGTTCCCGTGAGGAAAATACATTGACGGTGTAAGCATTGCTGACTTGCTTGACTATTAAGGGAATAATTGGGCGCAGTAAGTTAAAGAAGAAGCTTCCTAAGTAATATTTGATATAGCCAACGATATCTGTATGGAAAACTGAAATAATTGGAGTCTTTGTCTGCTTGGCATATTTAACTCCTACAGCACGACCGTAACCTTGTAGGAAAGCTGAGTAAGCTCCTCTCATTTGGGCTGATTCTTCAACAACGATAATATCGGGTTGAAAGTTCAACAGTAATTTAGTATCACTCCAATGTTTGTAACTTAATGGTTGAGGTAGAGACTTATAGAAAATCAGTGGCTGTGTGGGAAATGCATAGGAGGAAAAGTTAGGAAATTTCTGTAACTCTTCTAATCCTGGCATTGGACGATTCCCAACTTGTTTGGGGTATTTATCATTAAATTCGGGATGGATGAGAAATACCTCATGTCCCTGCTCTAATAACCAACGAACTCGCTGATGTACTGCTACTGAAACCCCTGTAAGGAAGGGAGCATACAATCCTGTAAAAAGGGCAATCCGCAGAGGTTGGTTTGTCATAATAAAGGAGATATTTCATGAAAAAGCTGGTTTTGGTTTTAGGATTTACGCAGCAGAAATTTCATGAGAATGGGCATGGGGCATGGGGCATGGGGCATTGGTAATTGGTAATTGGTAATTGGTAATGGGTAATTGGTGTTTTTTATTTCCCCTAGTCCCCAGTCCCCAGTCCCCAATCCCCAGTCCCTAATCCCCAGTCCCCAGCCCCCAATCAAAGAGAAAGTTTGCGATCGCTTGGTTGGTCTACGATTTTATAAGGGCGATAGTCGAGGAGGCGAATGTTCCAAGGGCCTTTGATGTCGTAGGTGATTCCCCGCCACTTGACTTTTGACATCCACAGAGAGAGAAACATGGCACAACCATAAACCCATTGAGTAAAGGGAATCCCAATGAAAATTTTGAGGATGGTTGCTGGTGCGAGTTTTGTTATCGGTTCACCATTATGGTGCAGGACTTGCTGTATCTCTTTTTCTAAAACAATGACCAGCAAGAGAAGTCCCAACATATAGCCAATGTAACAACTCAAGCAGAAAACTGCAGTGTTCCATTGTTGGGTAAATAATGCTGCTACGAACAATACAATTAGCAGAGTTGGCAATAATATAGTCAAAATCGTGTCGCCAACTACAGCCAACCACCAGGGATGATACAGACGCGAAGATATTAATTGACGCTGCAGCCAGTATCTTAAGCTGGGTAAATCTGATTCTTCCCGATTCAGCATCAATAAGGAAGGTACAAATTTCACCCGTAATTTATTTTTGCCTAAGACACTACGCATCATAGTATCTTCGCCAAAAGCCTTACTCCATTTATCTAAAAGTCCTGTTTGACGCAGTACTTCTGTTTTCACAGCAAGCGTTCCACCCCAAGGAATCCCATATAAATACATCTGCACAACCGCAGATACATTCCAGATGTAGCGCACTAAAGAACCCCAATATTTACCTGTAGGTAAGTACCAACGGTTACCAGTTGTCGCGCCAATATGGGGATTATTTAAAGGGCTGACTAATTCCCGCAGCCAATTAGGATGAACGATAGTATCAGCATCGACTAAAGCAACTACCTGATAGGAATCATCTAAATCTGACGCTGCTTGCAGTAAAGAACTGCACTTCAGGCTACAGTTTTTGCGGATAATTCTCAAAGGGCTAATTTCAACATTAGTTGCACCTAGCTCTTGGATAGTATCAGTCGCAATTTTCCAAGCAGGATCTTCTTGACGATCAACAATCAGCTTTAAATCATACTGGGGATAGTTCTGATTTAATAAAGCACGCAAACAATTAGGCAGAAAAGGATCTGCACCCCGCAAACAAAGAACGATCGCAGTTTTGGGTAACTTGTCATCTGGCAATAATTTCCCCTGATTAGAACGCAAATTCCACAAGAAAACAAGAATTAACAATACCTGAATGGCCAGCCATCCCAGTACAATCTGAGACAACAATCTCGCCAAATCGTTCATGTTTGCTCACCTAGAAGATTCCATGAAAGTGCTGGTTTTAGGATTTACGCAGCAAAGATTTCTGGAAAATTCTCAATGCAATGGGGCATGGGGCATTGGGCATTGGGCATTGGGTAATGGGTAATGGGTAATTGGTAATTGGTAATTGGGCATTGGTAATTTATTCTCCCCCTGCCCCCCTGCCTCCTCATCCCCCCTCACCGATACTTCCGGTACTCCACTAACCGAATATTCCAAGGGCCGGAAATGCGGTAGGTGATACCACGCCAGTTAATTGTAGACATTCTCAAAGAAGACAACATTCCTAACCCATAAAGCCATTGAGTTAGGGGAATTCCAATGAGGAGTTTGATGATGGTGGGAAATGAAATTGGTGTTGGTTTTTGATGGCGATCGCGAATTATTTGCTGTACTCCATGCTCTAAAATCAGCATGAGCCAAAGTAATCCAAAGGTATAGCTGCTATAACACGCCAGCAAAAAGACGAAATTATCCCATTGTGAAGTAAATAATGCCCATAGCAAGCACATCAAGACGAGCGTCGGCTGCAATATGCTGGAAAAAGTATCGCCAATAATTGCTGATGGTTGGGGATGATAAAGCCGAGAAAAAGTGAGTTGACGCTCAATATTCTCTCTTAAGGTTGGTAAATCGCATTCTTCCCGATTCAGCATTAATAAGGAAGGTACAAATTTTACCCGCATCCTATGCTTGCGTAAGACACTACTAATCATGATGTCTTCGCTTAAAGCACGGCTCCATTTATCAAGCAGTCCCGTTTGCTGAATGACTTCAGTTTTAATAGCTAAAGTCCCGCCCCAAGGTATACCAAACAGATACATCTGTATAACTAAGGAGACGTTAGCTATATAAGGTACTAAAGACCACCAGTGTTTCCCTGTGGGTACATACCAACGGTTACCTGTGGTTGCTCCTACCTTGGGATGGGATAAGGGGTTAACTAATTCGCGCAGCCAATTAGGATGAACGACAGTATGGCTATCCACTAAAGCGACTACTTTATAGGAATCATCCAATTCCGAGACTGCTTGGACTAGAGAACTACACTTGAGACTGCAATTGTTGTTTATTGTTCGCAATGCGCTAATTTCAACATTAACTGCACCTAGTTCTTGGATGGTTTCAACAGCAATGTTCCAAGCTGGGTCTTCTTGATGATCGACAACAACCTTTAAATCATAGTTGGGGTAGTTCTGTTTGAGTAAAGCACGCAAACATTGTCTGAGATATGGATCTGCTCCACGTAGACAGAGAATCACCGCTGTTTTGGGTAACTGGTCATCTGGTAACAAGTTCTTCTGGCTTGGATTCAGAGACACCAAAAACACCAGGGTTAAACATACCTGAATCGCCAGCCAACCCAACAACGAGTTACACAGAAATTTGACCAAATCTGGCATTAATTGTAAAGCCTCCTCAAGAAGCGGTGATGAGCCATATCAATTCGTAATTCGTAATTCGTAATTCGTAATTAATTACAAATTTTGTAATTTGTAGGGTGCGTTAGCCTCCGGCGTAACGCACCGTGAATTGCTTAAGTGGGGTTTAGATCCCCGACTTCTCCAAGAAGTCGGGGATCTGCTGGGTAGTATGTCCTCATGTGGTGCGTTGCGCTACGCGACAACACACCCTACGCCAGCTGTATTAGGGATCAAGGGAATATTTCACTGTGATGTTGACGGTGGTGTTTTTGTTGACTGCAAAACTAGCATCGCGGAATTTGGGTGTTCCAGTTTGGATGGATACTGTAGGGTTATTGGAAATACCAAATCCTTCAGTGGGAATACCGAAAAAGTCTTTATTGACTTTGCGATCGCCATTTTGATCGTCAACGATGGCGACAGCGTAATTTCCAGGCTTTAAGCCGGAGAATTGGTGTTTTAAGGTGCTACCTGTAATTTTTTTACAAACACCTTGCAATACATTGGAAGTATTGGAAGGAAATCCTTTCTCTTTGTCTTGAGAGTAAACTCCGATACAAATTTGTCCCTTTTGGTGTTTGATACCATTAACTACCACAGTCAGGTTTTGCGCTGGTGCAGCATTCACAAGCTGAATGGAGGTGAGGCTGGCGAAAGTTGCGATCGCTAAGGCTGTAATTTTAGATAGTTTTAACATCATGTATGAGTCTCCTCAAATGGTATGATTGGGAAGTAATTAACCGCCGCTCAAAACTGAGAAACGTTGATAAAAGTTTTGGCGGTTTTTCCATAGAATTTGAGCAGCTAGCTGTAAGTCTTTAAACAATAAATATTCAGTTCCTTGTAAACGTTTTGGCATCCCGAGCAAGCATGATAATTTTTCCTGCCAATTTAAAGGTGATTTCCAAATTGACAGCAAAACTTCCCCTAAAATTCTCCAATGTGGGAAGATAATTTTTCCGGCATTTGCTGTATCAAACCACACAGCATAACCATAGAAATCTGGTAACACGCTGAGTAATTCTTTTTGATTATTGCTGTTAGCCAATAAGTAGTTTGGTAAAAACATACTCATTGATTGTTGGGGATGGCTACGAGCAAAAAAGAGATATTCGGGAATTTCATAAAAACGGCCAAGTAAGGCAATTCTTAATAAAAAAATTGCGTCTGCTGCTCCACATCCAATAATATATGGAGATTTTCTGATAGCATCGGCGCGAATTACACCATATATTTGATAACAGTAATGCTTGGTTAGCAACTCTTGAAAACGTTCTTGTGGTTTTGATGAATCAGTTTTAAATTTAATATCGTAGGTTTGGATAAATTTTCCCTGTTCATCAATGTAATATGTATGGGAATGACACAAAACTACTGTTGGGTCTTGGTCAAGTATTTCTATACATTTTTGGATAAAATCTGGTGCGTGTAAATCGTCATAGGCTACCCATTTAAAATATTCGCCTGTAGACAATTCAAAAGCACGATTAAAGTTTCGAGCGCAACCGATATTTGTGGCGTTACGGTAATAGCGGATACGGTTATCTTTAGCAGCATACTCTCTACAAATTTCTTCGGTATTATCTGTAGAGGCGTTATCAGAAATAATTAATTCAAAATCTTGGAATGTTTGATTCAAAATACAATCTATGGACTCGCGGATAAATTTCTCGCCGTTATATACAGGGAGTCCAATGCTTAAGCGCCGCAGAGAATTACTCATAAGTTTTGGTAGTGCTGAGTGCTGAATGCTGAGTCCTGAAGGTTAAGGACTCAGCACTGTTAGACTATTTCATTAGGTTTTGCAGGTCTGTTTTTTCTAGCCATTCTTTAGTAATTTTTAAGCCATCTTCCAAATTAATTTTTGGTGCATAATTTAAGAGACTTTGGGCTTTCTCAATCGAACAAGCGTAAGGACGAGTCATAAAATCTATAGACTCTGGAAGAATATCGGCTTTTTTGCGAAATAGCTTTTGTCCTTGAGCGCGCAATTTCAAAAATAATTTGATTTCGTCTTTACCAATAGACATGGGTTCAGGTGAACCAGATATTGCGGCTAAACGGGTAAAATACTCTTTCCAGGAAGTGTTTTGTCCGTCGGTGATATTGAAGATTTCGCCGTAGGTTTCTTTTTCGATAGCTAGGAAAATAGCATCAATCAAATTATCAACATATACATGATTGATTACGCCATGTTCATCACTAGCATAAGCGAATAATTTTTGGCGCATAAAATGAACCGGACGCGCTACCCAGGGGATACATCCTGGCCCGTAAACATCGCCGGCACGAATTACAATTACACCAAAATCTGGCGGGTTATTGAGTGGTAATAATGCAACTTCTGCTTCAATTTTGGTTTGACAGTAGGGGTTGCTTTCTTCAGCTAGCGGCTCGGATTCAGTGACGCGATCGCTATAATTAAACCCATACACCAATACGCTAGAAAGATGCACAAAGGTTTTGACACCAGCACTTTTGGCTGCTTTCGCCATTGTGATGGTTCCGTCAACATTTACCTCACGAAAATCTTTGAGAGGGCCAGCTTCTTGAGCAAGTTGAGCGGTATGTAAAACGATGTCTACTCCTTCACAAGCTTTTTGAGCAGTTTTGGCATCGTTAATTTTACCAACAATCACCTCAACGCCTAAATTTTTTGCTTTTGTATCCTGAGTACCAGAACTTTGTAGTCCTTTGACTTTCATTCCCTTGGCTATGGCTAACTCAGCCGCACGATAGCCAATAAAATCGTCAATTCCGGTAATCAGAATCGTTTTATTTTCAAAGTTCATAAAGCAGAGATAATTGATGAAGGGATAATGGTGTTGACTGTTAACTGTTAACTGTTGACTGTTGACTACTTAACAAAGTGATTAGGTAATGAATATCTGTTTTAGCTGATACCAATTTAATGTGAAGTTGCAAATATCTAGATCCCCCTAAATCCCCCTTCAAAAGGGGGACTTTGATAGATTTTTTCTGGTTCCCCCCTTAATAAGGGGGGCTAGGGGGGATCGAATTCTATGCAGCTTCATAACAAATTAGTATGAGTGCCTATGTATTGAGAAAATAATTTATCTAGCACAGAGGAACAAAGACACAGACAAGAACAAGAATTAGAAAATATCAGCTGGGTCTGCGGAACGAAGTTTGTTGATAGCTAAAGACCCTGAAGTTAAACACATTAATGTGGCTGACACAAAGACTAATGCCGCATTATTAAATGTCATCACAATCGGCAGCTTTGTAGCTTTCATGGCAAAATCATATAGCAGCACGGAAAAGATAAATCCGGGTATATAACTTAAAACTGCCAATATCAAAGCTTGTTGAAAGACAACATTTAATAAATATCTATTGGCATAACCCATAGCTTTTAATGTTGCATAAGCAACAAATTGTGTAGCAATGTTGCTGTAAAGAATTTGGTAAACAATTACTACACCTACCACAGAAGCCATTGTTAGCATCAAGCTGAGAATAAAACCGATTGGGGTTCTCACAGCCCAATATTGTTTCTCAAAATCAATGAAACCTTGGTATGTAAAAACTTGCACATCATTAGGTAAGGATGCTTGTAAATCTTTCAGCACCTTATTAGCGTCTGTACCTGGTTTTAAGGTAATCACACCCACGTCAATCATTTCTGCAGGGCGGGTGTTGGGATTGATTCTGAGAAAAGTTGAATCGCTAACAATTAAGTTACCATCTACGCCAAAGGAAGGCCCCAAACTGAATAAGCCTGCAACTCTAACGCGATAACCAATTAAGGAATTAAAGGGGAAGATTTCAACAGTTTGTTCTGTTTGTCCTTGATCAAATCTTTCTGGAATCGGCCCAAACTCGGAACGTGAATCTCTGTCAAACAGCATCATGTCCGTAATTTTGAGCTTATCTAAATTCTCTTCAACCTCTGGGATATTTAAAACAGATCTGCCTGGATCAAACCCAATAACATAAATTGAATATTTCTCATTATTTACTGGGTTTTTCAATTTGGCAAATTGCACATACATGGGGCTAACAGACTCAACACCATCAAACCCCAAAGCTTGATATAAACGAGTCCGAGAAAAGCTTTGATTGGAGGTCAAAGATTTGTATTGAGAACTAACTACAAACAAATCTCCTTTCAAGCTTTGATGTACTGCGGTAGCACTAGAATAAAGTGCATCTTGGAAACCTAGCTGAATAAACATCAGCAGCACAATAAAAGCAATCCCCGCTACAGCCACCAGAAAACGAACTTTTTGCTGGACTAATTGTAGCCATGCTAAAGGAATCTTAAAATTCATGAATTCTGTTATGGATTGTTATTTGGTGTTTGGTGTTTGGTAATTGGTAATTGGTAATTGGTAATTGGTAATTGGTAATTGGTAATTGGTAATGGGTAATTGGTAATGGGTAATTGGTAATTGGGGTTTTTCTTTGGGTGCTGAACGATGCCCAATGCCCAATGCCCCATGCCCCATGCCCAATAACTAAATATGAATTGCTACATCCACTTGTAAGTTAGTGAGGCGTGATACCTTGGCACTTTCTTTTGGATCGTCTATGCAGATTTTGACCTCGATAATTTTGCGGTCGGTGTCGGAACTGGGGTTGAGGCTGAAGATACTTTGCTTCTCAACTTGCCAACCTACATCTGCTACGGTTCCTTGCAATTTTCCTACAATGGCTGGGCTGGTAATGGTCACTTTTTGACCTTTACGAACTTTTTGAATATCGGTTTGGTAGACTTCTGCAACTACGTACATTTGAGATATGTTACCTATCTCAGCAAAGCCGGAAGTAGCAATTACTTCGCCGGTTCTGGCGTGAATTTTCAAAATTGTGCCGTCGATGGGTGATTTAATGTAAGTTAAATCAAGGTCGGCTTTTGCCTGTTTGACCGCAGTTGTGGCACTTCTAACTTGGGTTTGTGCTACCTCCACATCTACAGGACGTACTTCTTTGACACTGCTAAGTTGCGATTGTGCTTGTTTAATTTGGCTTTGCAGGGTGTCTTGAGTCCGTTTCTTGGTAGCTTTGGCTTCTTCAAGCTGCTGTTGTGCGGTTTTAAGTTGCAGTGCTTTGCTATCGCCTACAGAAGCTGCGATCGCACCTTGTTTGAACAATTGCTGATAGCGATCGTTTTCGGTTTTGGCATTTTCTACCTGCGCCTGGAGACGCGCAATTGTGGCTTCTTGGGTTGCAACATCTCCTTTTAATTGGGATTGTAAACTCGCGATCGTTGCTTTTTGCGCGTCAATATCTCCAGTTTTCGCACCAGATTTTACCTGCGCTAGTTGGGCTTTGGCTACTTGCAGTTTGTCTAAAGCTTGTTGCAAAGCTGCTGTGGCGCGATTGTAGTCTTCCAGGTAAGCTAAAACTTGTCCAGCCTGTACCTTGTCTCCTTCCTTAACCAAGAGTTTTTCAACTCGTACACCGTTAATAGAATTAGGTGCAGACAAATAAGTAATTTCGCCTTCTGGCTGTAAACGTCCTAAAGCCGTAATCGCAACTTTTGCAGGTGCAGGTTTTGTAGGGGTATTAGTTGGGCGAGTGTAAAGATTAGAGCGAAAGAATAATGTTGATAAACCGTAAAAAGATGCTAACCCAGTAGCTAAGATGACAGAAACTCCTAAAACAATTTGCCACCGATGAATAGGTTTAGAGAATAACGGATTTTCCTTGTTTGCTGTCATATTTTTATTCCAGTTTTGCTGTGTCGGGGGAATAATTTAAAGGTCTATCTCACTTGATTACATTCGACGTATCCCACTTTATGCTGTTTAAACTCAGTCTAAAAGTTCAGGATGATATGAAGTAAATTAATTGGTAACCTAGTTAGCTTATATGAGATAAAATCAGCTTTTTAAATACTAATTTGTATCTCACCTCAAGATTCATCCTTCATCCTTTATTCGACTGTCAAACATGAGATAAGTCTGATTAGTTGTAGGTAATTTTTTTACGCTTTTATGCTTAGAAAGATTATTCGTTACAAGCCGATATTCTCCGTGTAGAAGCACTAAATATGAATTAAAGCAACGCCAATAATGCCTATAAAACTCGGCGAGAGACAAGGATTCAGGCAGTATATCCGTCAGGGTACGGCACTGCCCAGAGGTGTAAACTTAAGCTAAAAGCTATATACGGCGGGTGTTGTACAAATACCTCGCCCTCATCCCCTAACCCCTTCTCCCTCAGGGAGAAGGGGAATTGAATCTCTTGCTCCCTTATCCCCCAGGAGAAGGGGAATTGAATCTCTTGCTCCCTTATCCCCCAGGAGAAGGGGAATTGAATCTCTTGCTCCCCTCTCCCCCAGGAGAAGGAGAATTGAATCTCTTGCTCCCCTCTCCCTGAGGGAGAGGGGCTGGGGGTGAGGGCAAAACATTGCAACCAAGCGGGTTTCACATTAAGTTGACACAGGTGAGCACTGCCGCCCCTACACCTCGCGATATAATTTTGTACTCTTGCATCTGTTGCTGAATGGTGTTGATTGCTCAAAGCCTTAAATCAACTAGTTTTATACTCAGCACTTTGCTATAGATATGCAAACTAAATTTGGTTTAGCTTAATTGCTAATTACGCTACTACTAAGCATCCTTAGTTTTATCTTCTACAGTCAACAAACCCCGTAACTTAAGAAATAAGTAGCGCTAGCAACAAAAAATTCTCCCAAATAATGTAGCGCTGATTGATATGACTAGAAAACTAGGATAAAGCTTTGTTAAAGTATTGCAAAAACACTTTAGCTTGTCAATCAGTTTTCACTGTCTTATTTGTTATTGAATCTCCACAATATCTCGAACAAATGACGAGGAAACGATTAATATACACTAAGTAATACCAATTCAAATAATGTTTGCGACAGATAAATTCTTTGTAAGGGCACGGCATCCTCAATCTTTTGGCATATCAAATATCTTACTGGTGCCGTGCCCCTACTCATCTGTCGCGTTCTTTTTTCAAAATGGTATAATTTTCCTCATTTAGCTCTCAAATATTATGGCTAATCAATTCACATTAATATTATCAATCAATTACTGTTAATTCATTTGTGTACCATTAGACAGTCTGGGAAATTGGGGATTGGGGACTGGGGATTGGGGACTGGGGATTAGGGACTGGGGACTGGGAGATATTCCTATTCCAATTACCAATTACCAATTACCGATTACCGATTACCAATTACCCATGCCCGATGCCCAATGCCCAATGCCCCATTCCCCTTGACTATTGATATCTTAATGCTATGGTTGGTGTTTTGACTGGCTGCACTGAAGAACAGTAGTTATGCCTATTGTGCCAATAAATCAGATTCTCGTTGGTTGCAATCGTCGCCCGATTAAGGGTGATAAGGTGAATGAGTTAAAGGAATCAATTAAGGCTAATGGTCTGTTGAATCCGATTACGGTGGATCAAAAGCTGAATTTGATTGCGGGATTGCATCGGTTGACGGCTTGTAAGCTGTTGGGGTTAGATGCGATCGCGTGTAATATTGTGGCTTACCAAGGGCCAGATCAAGCGCGTTTGGCGGAAATTGATGAGAATTTAATCCGCAATGAGCTAGAACCGCTAGAACGCTCGGAATTATGGTTAGAGCGCGATCGCATTCTAGAACGTATGGGATTGCGGGCGAAGGCGGGAGATAATCAACATACTCTCAAAGGTGGTGAAATGATTTCACTACCTCAAAAACGAACTGTGGAGTTAGCAAAGGAAGCTGGCTACTCTGAGCGCACTTTTCAACATGGAAAGCAGATAGCCAAAGGGATTCACCCCGATGTCAAACAAATGATTAAGGGGACTGCGATCGCAGAAAGTCCCACGGTTTTATTGAAGATAGCTAGAGCTGGTAGCCAGGAACGTGCTGTAGCAGAAGCCGCACAACAGGCGCTGGAATTAGCCCAGACGCAAGGAGATATCCAAGCAGCACAAAAACAAGCGAAATTGCTAACTGAGGCGCGAAATCAGCAAAAAGATTTACAGATTTTAGCCTACAACAGTGCTTTGGCAGAGAAAGAAGCAAAGTTACTGATCAAGAAAAACCAGCGTCCCTCAGAGGAGTCAGGCGAGAAATTAGCGAACTCAGCTATCAAGGTAACAGTGGGCGAAGAATTGATGCTGGGGCGACATTTGGTATATTGTGGCGATACTTCCAAGCAGGATTTCATGAACCTGCTACCCTCAGATGCAGCATTGGCGATCGCAACTTTTTCCTCAACTTGGAACCATAATTATTTGGTTGGGGAAGCGCGGGTTGTAGCGGTACTGCGATCGCAAGGGCAAATTTACGAATTCTATAGGCATAATCAAATGCCTTTTCAGTACGAATTACTGTTAGGAAATATCTATGTAGGAGTTTTTTCTCATCAATCTCTATCCCAGCCACAAACAGCAATTAATCTTGAAGGTGTAGAAGCAATCGTCAATTACTTAATTAATTTATATACCAGTCCCAATAATTTTGTAATTGCGCCTTTCATGGGGAATGGTGAAGTTCTAATTGCTTGCGAAAGGATGGGGCGAATTTGTTTTATCGGCGACGAGCAACCGGAGTTAATCAGCCGAGGAATTGCGCGCTGGGAGAAATGGACAGGAAAGCGATGTCAGAAGATAGGATGATAAAAGACGCAGAGACAGCAGCAGTTTTCAGCTATTTCAACAACATCTGTCATCAGAGTCTACCATTGCTCAGTTCCCCTTCTCCCTCAGGGAGAAGGGGTTAGGGGATGAGGGCTTGAGCAATTGTATGTAAAACTGACTCGATATCATTAAATATTTGCTCATTACTAAAGCGAATCACAGTAAATTGGTGAGATAGCAACCAGTTTTCTCTAATATAATCTTCAGTTTGCTGACTTGCATGAATACTACCATCTACCTCGATGATTAGTAATTTCTCGTGACAATAAAAATCAGCAATATATCTATCAATATTATGTTGCCTGCGAAATTTTTTATTTAATAAACGTCGATTTCTTAAACATTCCCACAATATTTTTTCTGCTGGTGTTTCTTGTTTTCTTAATTCGCGAGCGCGTTCTAATAATACATCGGGAATTTGTCGGTTGCTACCTGCTAATTCCGCAATTTCTGCCCTCACCCCTAGCCCCTCTCCCTGAGGGAGAGGGGGATAAGAGTTATTTTTATATTGTTGTTGATTCTCTTGTTCTTGTTCTTTTTCTTTACTCCCTCTCCCTGAGGGAGAGGGTAGGGGTGAGGGTTCATATTCCATAATAAAACGTGAATTGACCAACAGTCTTATTCTATGCAGTAACATTCGCGCTTTTACTATTATTATCTGATGCTTGTTGTGCAACATTTTTCAAGCGGCTAGACCTCATTTTGCGGATGCGATCGCTATCTCGAACACCACCTGCTGTTTCATATTGGGGGCTATCTGTGCCGTACTTAATAGCAATTAGCATTAGCATTTTTTGAGAAAGTTTATTCAAATTTTTCTCCATCTCTTCAACTTCAGTTAAAGAAGAATCAGCTAAAGCCAGAGCGTTATTATGAACCTCGAGTTTATTACGTAACTGTTCCATTGACTCCAGCAGTTTGTCCAGACTATAATCATCATCCAGTTTCAGAGTTGGATCGATCAATTTCATCCCATCTGCTCTTGACTTAACTTTTTCCAAAACGCTGGATTTACGTTTTTTGCGACTCATAAAATTGCCCTGTTTAAATAATTCTAGACATAGCTTGCCTTAATTAAATCAAAATCTGGTTCAGCATAAATAGCAGTTTTTGAACATATAATTTTCAGCTAATATCAGTAATATTTCGGTATCTAATTAAGTAAGTCGGTGAGAAAAATTCAATGTATATGAAGAAATATAAATTAACAGTAGGGTGTGTTATGCCGTAGGCTAACGCACCTTAGATTCTTGACGGTGCGTTGCGCTGCGCGACAACACACCCTACATTTACTATTGAGTCAAGGATAGCCACTATTGAGTTAAGAAAAGCCGCTATTGAGTCAAGGATAGCCACTATTGAGTTAAGAAAAGCCGCTATTGAGTCAAGGATAGCCACTATTGAGTTGAGAATAGCCGCTATTGAGTTAAGAAAAGCCACTATTGAGTTAAGAAAAGCCGCTATTGAGTTGAGAATAGCCGCTATTGAGTTAAGGAAAGCCACTATTGAGTTGAGCAAAGCCACTATTGAGTTGAGCAAAGCCACTATTGACTTAACGATAGTGGCTTCTGTTATTGGCGGGCGTTGTACAAATACCTCACGCCCTCATCCCCTAACCCCTTCTCCCGCAGGGAGAAGGGGAACTAAATCTCTATCTCTTGCCCCCCTCTCCCTGAGGGAGAGGGGCTGGGGGTGAGGGCAAAACCTTGCAACCAAGCGCTTTTCACGTTCAATTAACCCCACTGGGTACTGCCATGCCCTCTAGAATATAAGGAAACGCGATCGCCTAGCATTTTTACGGAATTTAGGCTCAAAAGTTTGTATTATCTCAAATAACCTTCCACGCCCAAACCGCCAGCTATGGAATTAAATCTCCGCTTCCCAGAGAATAATCAAGTCATTGTAACATTTGATGGGCAAGAAACTGAGAGGCTGGATTTTGCCTCACCGTTGAGTGCAGCAGACAGAGAAGAGATTCGCTGGTACTTAGAAACTTATGCGGCACGTTACACCACGGATGTAGACGATAAACGGGCACAAGGGATAGCAAAAAAATTCCGGCAATGGGGCGAAGATTTATTTAATGCGGTTTTTCAACATCGGACTGCTCAACGGCTGTTTAATTATTTTCAAGATGAAAATCAACCAGGACGCTTATTAACCATCAGCGCCAATCATCCAGCAATTTTATCGCTGCCTTGGGAATTGTTATGCGACCCACAAGGTACTTATTTGTTTCACGAAAATCCCCGCATTTCGATTCGTCGCCGCTTGGCTGGTGCAGGGGGTGGACGCAGACCGTTTAAAGTGCAAGTCAAAGATTGTTTGCGGTTATTGTTTGTCGTCAGTCGTCCCAGTGATGCGGGATTTATTGACCCCCGTGGTGAAGCAATGGCAGTGTTGAACGCCATTCAACAAGCAGCAGCCGGAAGAGTTGAGGTAGAATTTTTGCGTCCAGCCACCTTAGATAATTTAGTAGCGCGGCTAGAAGACTCCCGCAAACCCCCTGTTGATATTGTGCATTTTGATGGTCATGGGGTATTTGATTTAGATGGGCGTTTCCAGGAACAGGCTAAACATAGCGATCCGGGGGGACTAACTAAAGGCGGGAATGAAAACGGCGGCAATATAGGTTACTTGTTATTTGAGGATAAAGAAGGAAAAAAAGCCCTAATTACTGCCGAAACCTTGGGTGATATGCTGAATCGGCAAAAAGTGGGGTTAATTGTTTTGTCTGCCTGTCAGTCGGCGGCGATGGGTGGGGAAGATGGAGAAGATGCAATGGGTAGTGTAGCCGCTAGGTTAACCCATGCAGGTATTCCCACAGTCTTGGCAATGACTCATTCGGTATTAGTCACAACTACCCAACAACTGTTTGCTAAATTTTATCAGGGTTTAGTATCTGGTGCTGGTATGGGTGAAGCATTAGATAATGCGCGGCGAGACTTGTATCTCAACCAACAACGGGGAGAACGGCAACGGGGTGAGCAACGAGTACAGTTAAAATTGCAAGATTGGTTTTTACCTGCCTTGTATCAAGCGGCTGGGGATACGCCGTTATTGCAGCAGCAAGACTTGAACAACCAAGAAAGCGGCGAGACACCAAAATGGGGAAACTTGCCGGATTTACAAGAAGCTGGATTTTTCGGTCGTAGCCGGGAATTGTGGCAGATAGAACGCTGGTTTGTGCAGGGAACGCGCCGCCTCACAGTATCGGGTTTTGGTGGACAGGGAAAAACCTATCTTGTCCAGGAAGCAGGACGCTGGTTACACCGCACGGGGATGTTTGAGAAAGTTTGTTTTGTGGATTATGCCGCTTTTGGTGGTGTGGATGCTGTAGGCTTGGCAGTTAGCACCCTGGCGACAGTGTTAGACGAGAGTTTAATTGATGGGGCGGCGGCAACTCAGGCGTTGCGTAAGCAAGCTACATTGCTGATTTTAGATAACTTAGAAACCTTGCCAGCCGAACCTCTACGAGAACTGTTAACCGTGGCAAAACAGTGGTCTGAGGTTGGGGAATGTCGGGTATTACTTACCACGCGCACACCAGATTTTCACCATCCCGATTATCCCACACAAGGCAGCCGCAAACATATCTCCTTATCTTTGCGAGGTTTGGGACAAGAAGATGCCCTAGCGTATTTCCAGAGTTTGATTAAACTGCCGCCAGCACCCAAATTTGACCCACCTAAACGCGAAGTATTGTTGGAATTATTTAAACTGGTGGATTTTCATCCCCTGTCCATTGGTTTGTTAGCGAAACAGTTGGAAAGTCGCCGTCCGGCAGAATTGGGACAACGCTTAGAAACCTTGATTGCCCAAACACCAGATAATCCCCTATTAGCATCGTTGAATTTATCTTTAGAACGGTTGGATGCTGAAGCAATGCAGTTGTTGCCTCGCTTAGGCGTGTTTCAGGGCGGGGCGTTAGAAGTTATCTTGCTAGGGATTACAGAAATATCTGAGTCACAGTGGCAAACTTTGCGCCCAGCCTTAGAAGCCACTGGGTTAATTCAAGTTGATGGGCCTTTTCTCAAATTTCACCCCTCCTTAGCCCCTGCCTTGTGGCCGCGCTTATCAGACAAAGCACAAACAGAACTGCTTGCTCGTTATCAAGAGTGGTATTATGGACTTTCTGGCTATTTGTATTATGACGATAGCAAAAATCCTCATGCAGTTCGTGCCGTTGCCCAACAAGAATTACCGAATTTACTTTATGCAGTTGATGGCGCGTTGAATGCAGGTGCAGAATGGGCAGTAGAGTTTGTTGACATCGTAAACAAATTTCTTGGCCAATTTGGACTTAACCGCGATCGCACTAGATTAAATCAACGAATTGCTCAGTTGACTGTGGAAGTCGGTTCTGATAGATGGTTTCTCAGCCGTACTAGTTCAGGCAAGCAATTATTCAACGCAGGTCGCTATCAAGAAGCAGCGCAGGTGTTTAATGAGATACTAGCAGAGTTGGGCGAGCAACTAAGTTATAAACGCTTTAATACTTTGTTAACACTGGGGCGGTGCTTGTTTTTGCAAAGACAAACAGCACAAGCAGCAGAAATTTACCGCCAGGGGTTGGCAGTGGCGCAGCAGTTGGAACAGTTTGATGATGTCAAGAAGCTGATAATAACTTTGCAGGCTGACTTGGCAAATGCGCTGACGGATATGGGAGACTATGGTGAGGCACGGATTGCTTATGAAGCAGGATTAGCTATTAATAAAGAAGTTGGCGACCTTCGGGGGGCTGCGGTATCAAATTTTCAACTCGGCACTCTAGCTATGCTGCAAGGCAACCTCCGAGAAGCAGAACAGCGTTACCGTGAAGCACTGACTACTTTCCGCCCACTCAAAGAGCCAGCACTAGAAGCCACGGCTTGGCATCAACTGGGTATGGTGTACGAACAAGGCAAGCAGTGGGACGCTGCGGAAGATGCCTACCGAAAATCAGCACAAATTAATGAATCTCTAGGAAATCTGGCAGATGCAGCAAGTACTTGGGGTCAATTAGGCAACCTCAATGCACTTGCTGGCAACCTGGGAGAGGCGGAAGCTTGGTTTCGTAAGGCTTTGAAGCAATTTCAAAAATTAGAAAATCAAGCAAATGCATCTCTAGTATTAAATAACCTCGCTTTCATATTACAAAACCAACCCCACCGCCTCAGCGAAGCCCGACAATTGGCAGAATCAGCATTAGCCATCGACAAAACTTTAGACCCAGCTGCGGCTGTGATTTGGAACACCTATGGCATCTTGGCAGATATTGCCGACAAACAGGGCGACAGCACCCAAGCTAAAGAATATCGTCGCCAAGCAAGGCAAGCAAAAGCGGCGTTTGCGGGAACACAGTATGAGTTGCGGCAACATGGGCAGTTTATTGCATGGGTAGTAGATGCTGTGGATAATGCAGAAATCAGGGAACAGTTAGAAATTGAGTTGGAGAATGCCGCAGAAGGTTCGCAAAATCTTGTTGCTGCCATCCGTCGTATCTTAGCCGACGAGCGAGATGAGAATATACTGTGCGAGCCGTTAAATTTGGAACAGTCTATGATTATCTCCGCTATCCTGCGGGGTATTGCTGACCCTCAATCCCTTGCAGCGTTATTAAATAATTCGTAATTCGCCGTAAATGTAGGGTGTGTTGTCGCGCAGCGCAACGCACCGCCAAGAATCTAATACCAAGTCAAAAATAGCGCTTCTGGTGTTGGATGCCAGACAAAATTATATCGTCACCTGTAGGGGCATCGGCACTGCCGTGCCCTTAAGACTGTGTGGACTCAACCGATAACCCCTACAATGTTTGCAACACATCAATTATTTTAAAGGCAAGAGGGCAAGGCATTGCCTTGCCCCTACAATTTGTCGCATTATTTTTTCAAATTGGTATTATTACCAATTACCAATTACCAATTACCCATTCCCCATTACCCATTACTCATTACTCATTACCCAATCCCCAATCCCCAATCCCCAATCCCCAGTCCCCAACCCCCATCTGTTTATAATGCACTTTTATCAAAATTAACGTTTGCTTTATAAAGCACTTATTATTTGTTTAAGTTGAATTATCTTGATAAAACATCAAAAAATTTTGGGTAAATATGATGTTATGTTGAAAAAAATACGGTTAAGGCTTCATACAATCTTTGTACCAATGACAACGTTATCTATTTAACTTATTTATTACGGTGATTATTGTAATTGTTATTTAATCAATATCTAGCCAATCAGCAAGTGAATATGAAGTTGATCAACAAGGCTAAAGCTGACACTCGTGCTTTAGCCTTAATCAAATCTTTTTGTCAGCAACACTCAATTTTTTTTCTTAAATTCCTTTAAACCGATGCTTCGTGCGATGCAAATTGTGCTAGTGTTTGTATTAATTCAAGTCTTTCAAAGCGGCAGGTAAATCAGTTATTTTCTTGAGAGCATGAAAGAAATAACTAAAGCCAGCGGCATTGTTACCACCTTAACGAAGGCTCGATTAATGTTTAAATTACTGCATCTATTCGGAGTGAAATTGAGGTTTTTTCTGTAACGAACTTGTCAACTTCTATCGGGCGAATTGCATAAAATACATTATCCTGGAAGCTGAAACTGGCTATGACATTTATCAAGATACAGAACGTTGTCATTAACACCAGCTATGTGGCTGCAATCAACTTAGATAGTCAAACTAGTTTGGGAGAAAAGAGCGTTTCTGTCCTAATAGCTACTCCTAAGTTTCCCTTGCTTCAGTGGGATGCAGTTGCCCAAAATATCTATCATTACGAATGGCTAGAATTCACAGGTCAAGCTGCTACAGCGCTTCAAGACTATTTTAGTAATTTCAACAACGTCATTGACTTGCTACCACAATATCAAGAGTCGGGCGTTGTCTAGGATTTTCAAAATCACTGCTTGATCAATTGTGTAGGTTGAAGTGTGAAATATGATTCACCCTCAATACTTGTCAGTTAAGGAGAAACAGGGGAATGGGAAAAGGGAAAAAATAAGCCTTTAACCCTTAACCTTTAACATTTTCCCAAAACCAATTTTGGGTTCAAAACACTTAACCGAATAGTATGAGATTCACCCTTTAGCCTTTAGCCTTTATCCTTCATCCTTTACTTATTGTGTGTGGTGTTAATTCCAAAAAAAGCATTTAGCTTTTGCAGATAGGATAACTAGTACAGCACGGCGTAAATAAACAGACTATTCAAAATCAACAAAATGCTTAGTTTATCTTAATTTTGAATTTTGAATTTTGAATTTTGAATTCCGCCTTGCGGTGCTAGCTGCTCGTCAAACAGATAGCTTTCATTATTGTACAGCAACAGAAATTTCTGTGGCTTTGCAATTCAAAGTCCTTCAGATTCGTTATGTCCTATGTCTGCTAATTCCATTGATGCTGCCTTGGCTGATTTAGAAGCCCAGATTAACAGTTGTGAAAAGACTTTGGTTAAGTTTATAGAGGAGAAAAAAGTGAAGTCGGATAAGCCAATTTCCATTAACAAGATTAACAGACAATTACAACAAAATCCTATAGCGATTATTGGGATGGCATCTTTATTTCCTAAGTCACGGAATTTACGGGAATATTGGCGCAATATTATTAGCAAAGCCGACTGTATTACAGATGTTCCAGAAACTCACTGGAGCGTTAAAGATTACTACGATCCAAATCCCAGAACTCCGGAAGATAAAACCTATTGCAAACGCGGTGGGTTTATTCCTGAGGTTGATTTTAACCCAATGGAATTTGGTATTCCCCCCAGCATTTTAGAAGTTACCGACGTATCGCAACTATTAAGTTTAGTAGTTGCGAAAGAAGCAATGGAAGATGCTGGCTACGGTGAAGCGCGTGATTATAACCGCGAAATGGTGGGGGTAATCCTCGGCGTGGCGATGGCGAAGCAATTAGGTATGCCACTTTCCGCCAGGTTAGAATATCCAGTTTGGGAAAAAGCGCTGAAAAGCAGTGGTTTATCTGATGAAGATACCGCCCAAATTATCGAAAAAATCAAAAGCGCTTACGTCAAGTGGGATGAGAATGCATTCCCAGGGATGTTAGCTAACGTTGTGGCTGGGAGAATCGCCAACCGTCTAAATTTTGGCGGGATGAACTGTGTTGTTGACGCGGCTTGTGCTAGTTCCTTCGGCGCTTTGAAAATGGCGATTAGCGAACTAGTTGAGTATCGCAGTGACATGATGCTGACTGGTGGTGTAGACACCGACAACACCATCATGGCTTACATCTCCTTCAGCAAAACCCCGGCTGTTTCTCCTAGCGAGAATGTCAAACCTTTCGATGCGAAATCCGATGGGATGATGCTGGGTGAAGGTATCGGGATGATTGTCCTCAAGCGCTTAGAAGATGCGGAACGGGACAACGATAAAATCTATGCAGTCATCAAAGGTATTGGTACTTCCAGCGATGGGCGCTATAAGAGTATTTATGCTCCCCGCAAAGAAGGTCAAGTTAAAGCCTTAGAACGTGCTTATGAAGATGCTGGCTTTTCTCCCGCTACTGTAGGCTTAATGGAAGCGCACGGCACAGGGACAATGGCTGGTGACCCTACAGAATTCGGCTCTTTGCGCGATTTCTTTGCCGAACATGATTCTAAGAAACAGCATATTGCTCTGGGTAGTGTGAAGTCCCAAATTGGACATACAAAAGCAGCCGCAGGCGCAGCAAGTTTAATTAAAACTGCTTTGGCATTACATCACAAGATATTGCCACCGACAATTAACATTACCGAGCCAAACCCCAAACTCAACATTAAAAATTCCTCCTTTTATTTAAATACCGAAACCAGACCTTGGATTCGCGCCGAAGGTGACGCGCCAAGACGTGCTGGTGTGAGTTCCTTTGGCTTTGGCGGGACAAATTACCACGTGGTTTTAGAAGAATACGAAGCTGAACAAGAAAAGCCTTACCGCTTACATAATGCACCTGCGGAAATTCTGCTGTTTGCTGGGACTTCTGCTCAACTAATCTCCAAGTGCGAAGAAACCTTGGCGAATTTGCAGTCTAAGGACGGCGAAAGACATTATGCTCAGTTGATGCAAGATTCTACAGCACAAGAAATTCCCCAAACATCTGCGAGAGTTGGTTTTGTCGCTGAGAATCTGCAAGAAGCTTGCAAGTTATTGCAAATTAGTTTGGATTGGCTGAAGCACAAAGGCGCAGCTATTTCTTGGGAGCATCCCCAAGGTATTTATTTCCGTTCTTCGGGAATGAATTTGGCTGGTAAAGTTGTGGCGCTGTTCTCTGGTCAAGGTTCTCAATATTTAGAGATGGGCCGGGAATTGGTGATGAACTTCCCCCAAATGCGCCGGCTTTACAGCAAGATGGACAGCCTGTTGCTGAAAGATAACTTGCGCTCATTGTCGGAAATTGTCTTCCCCAACCCAGCATTTGAAGAATCAGAAAAGAATGCTCAAGTAGCCGCCTTACAGCGCACAGAATATGCTCAACCCGCAATTGGGGTATTGAGTGCTGGGCTATATAAAATTCTGCAACAAGCTGGTTTCAAGTCCGATTTTGTTGCGGGACACAGCTTTGGCGAACTCACAGCTTTATGGGCTGCGGGTGTATTAAGCGAAGAAGATTACTTGTTCCTGGTAAAAGCACGCGGTCAAGCAATGGCGGCTCCCGAAGACCCAGACCACGATCGCGGTAGTATGTTGGCAGTCAAAGAAGACATTGCTAAGGTAGAAACGATTGTTAGACATTATCCTCAGGTGTTAATTGCTAATATCAATTCTCCTACCCAAGTAGTGTTAGCTGGCCCAACCGCCGAAATCGCCAAAGTTCGCCAAGTATTGCATGACAAAGGTTGTGCGGCTGTATTACTACCTGTATCCGCAGCCTTCCACACCCCATTGATTGCATTTGCTCAGAAATCCTTTGCGATCGCAACTAAGTCTGTCAAGTTCCAAATTCCTCAACTCCCAGTTTTCAGCAACGTCTCTGGGCAAAAGTACCCCCAAGAAGCACCTGCAATTCAAAAAGTTCTGGAAAGTCACCTCTCCAACTCGGTGCTATTTAAGCAAGAGATTGAGAATATCTACGCTGCTGGTGGTTACTGCTTCGTAGAATTTGGCCCCCGCAGAATACTCAGCAACTTAGTCAAAGATATTTTAGGCGATCGCCCGCACCTGACCATTTCCTTAAACCCCAGCACCCAAAAGAACAGCGATCGCTCTTTGCGCGAAGCTGCTGTACAGATGCGTGTAGTGGGGATGAATTTGCAAAATCTCGATCCTTATCAACTACCTCCTGCACTCCCCGCACCCGAAAACGAGAAGAAAAAAGCGTTAACGGTGAAGTTAAACGGCATTAATTTTGTGTCGGAAAAAACCAAAAACGCCTTCCCTCAAGCTTTACAAAACGGGCATAAAGTTAAGCTAGCTGCACCCGCATCTGAAGTTAGCGTGACTCCCGCAGTATCTGCACCTATACCTGAAGTTACCATCACCCCCGCAATCTCTGCACCTATATCTGAAGTTACCATCACCCCCGCAATCTCTGCACCTGCACCTGCACCTGTGAACATAGAACCTGTAAGTCCTACACCCATTCACACTAACGGACATAAGAAAACCGCCCCTACCCCAGTCATGAACGGCGCTGCTTATGCTCCCGAAACCAAGCCTCAAATGAATCCTGCGACCCTTTTACAAACTCCAGCCCAGGAATCAAAGATGCAAACACCTGAAAAACCTGTAAATTATCAAAGAGTTCTAGAAAGTTTAGAATATCTCCTGGCTCAATTTCAGAACAATCAAAGCGAAAATTTACAAGTTCACGAACAATATCTTAATCATCAGATGGAATATGCCAAAACATTTTTCCAACTGATGCAACAACAAAACGCTTTACTCGCGGAAGCTAAAACTTCTGCGGAAACCGCCAAGCTCAAGCAAGTTGTCATGGAAAGCTTAGAGCGTAGCATGATGCAGTTTCATTCTCAACAGGGTGACACTCTACGCATCCATGAGCAATATCTCCAAGAGCAAATTGCATATACCAAAAACTTTTTCCAACTAATTCAGCAAGAGTATTCTCACCTGGTTGCTGGTGAAGAAATTACCTTACCTCAGGTAACATTACCCTTCGTGAGCGAAGCTGTTACCGAAGCACCTGTTCCCCCCACCGCCAAAATTGTCGAAACTTTTACTGCGCCTGTAGTTGAGACAAAAGTTGAGCCTGTAGCAAAAAATGGCTCCGCTCCCAAAATTGTTGAACCTCAGCCTGAGCCTGTAGCAGAAATTCCTGCGCCTCCAGTTGTGGAAATTCCCCCTCAACCTGTAGTTGAGATTCCCGCACCTGCACCTGTAGCAGAAACAGTTGCTTTCATTCCCGAACCCGCACCTGTAGTTGCACCTGCATCTAGCACCGTCGATTTATCTGAATTGGGTAATAACCTGTTAAGCATCACCAGTGAAAAGACAGGCTACCCCATCGAAATGTTAGAGATGGACATGGACATGGAGGCAGACTTAGGTATCGACTCCATCAAACGGGTAGAAATCTTAGGCGGATTGCAAGAATTATACCCCGACCTACCCAAGCCTAACTTAGAAGAATTAGCCGAAAAACGCACCATTGGCCAAGTTGTAGAATATCTGCAAAACCACGCCTCAGGTAACGTAGCCGTAGCTGCTCCCGTACAAGAAGTTGCAGAAATTCCCCAAGTAGTCGCCCCAGTCGCAACCGTAGTCACTGCACCGGAGCCAGTCGCCCCAGTTGCAGTAGTCGCCCCCGTAGAAACTGTAGTAACTGCACCTGAACCAGTAGTTTCACTCAGCGAAGTAGTTTCCTTCGCCCCTGAAGTAGAAACCACAACTGAAACCACAACCAGCGCTGACTACGCAGACATCGGTCAAACCCTACTCAACATTACCAGTGAAAAAACTGGTTATCCAGTAGAGATGCTGGAAATGGAAATGGACATGGAAGCCGACTTAGGTATCGACTCAATCAAACGAGTAGAAATCCTGGGTGCGATGCAAGAAATGTACCCCGACCTACCCAAACCAAACATCGAAGAACTTGGCGACCTCCGCACCATCGGTCAAATAGTTGATTATCTCCAGAAGCTGGCTGGAGGTGAAAAAAAAAAGCATGAGTTTGAGCTTGACGACGAGCCGATAATAGATGTAGAGCATAACGTTCAACGTCTACCCATCAAACTCAAATACCTTCCCCAACCCGATTACTTAGACTTCAACTTACCAGAGGGACACATCGCCTTAGTCACCGATGATGGTTCCCTCACCACCTCGGTGGTAGTGCAATCCCTAGTGGATAAAGGCTGGAAAGTTGTAGTTCTCAGCTTCCCCCAAGCGGTAATTTCCCAACAAGCACTCTTACCCCCAGGCGTTACCCGCATCACTCTAGTAGATTTCAGCGAACAACTACTGCAAGATAAATTATCTGCTATTACAAGTAACATCGGCAGCATTGGGGCATTCATCCATATTCACCCAGTCTTCCAAGTCAGTCACACAAAGACACTTCCTTACATTGAACAAGAAAAGGCGATCGTCAAACACGTCTTCTTCATGGCCAAACACCTGAAAAAATCCCTCAATGAAGCCGCACGTTACGGACGCAGTTGTTTTCTCACAGTAGCTCGTTTAGATGGAGCCTTCGGGTTTGAGCATAACACCAACTTTGGAGTCATCGGAGCCGGTTTAGCTGGTTTAACCAAGACAATGAGATGGGAATGGCCTAAAGTATACACCAGAGCAGTTGATATTAGTCCCGCTCTTGATGCTCAACAATCAGCGCAACACATCATCGCTGAATTACACGACTCTAACCTTTATCTCAGTGAAGTTGGCTACGGCGCTCAGGGAAGAGTTACCCTAAATACTTCATCTGACAAGTAAGCAAATAAGGGAGATAAGGAATACTGTCACCTCATCTCCCTTTCTCTAAAACTCTTCTTTCTCTGTGTTCTCTGCGTCTCTGTGGTTCGTTTGAAATTTTTTTATCTCACGCAAAGGCGCAAAGACGCAAAGAATAACTATTAGTAATTATCAGCGTTTATCGGCGGTTAAAAAATCCAAAATTGAAACATGACAACACAAACACCTATTCGTCCCTCATCAGTTTTTCTAGTTAGCGGCGGCGCTAAAGGTATCACCGCCGAATGCACAATCGAACTCGCCAAAAAACAACCTTGTAAATTCATCCTCCTGGGACGTTCCGAACTATTAGAAACAGAACCAGAATACGCCAAAAATTGCTTTGAAGAACCTGCATTAAAAAAACGCATCATGGAAAATCTTCTTGCTCAAGGTGAGAAGCCTACACCCATGAGTGTACAAAAAATTTATAACAAAATTCACTCCAGCCGGGAAATTAAAAAAACTCTCGCCGCCATTCAACAAACAGGCGCTACCGCCGAATATTTAAGCGTTGATGTCACAGATACCCAAGCATTAAAAGCAAACTTAGCGGCTGTAGTTAACCGCATGGGGCCAATTACTGGCATCATACATGGTGCAGGAAATTTAGCTGATAAATTAATTGAAAAGAAAACCGAACAGGATTTTGAAAAGGTTTACACCGCCAAAGTTCATGGATTAGAAAACCTGCTAGATTGCGTTAGCGCCGAACAACTCCAGCATTTAGTGTTGTTCTCCTCCGTCACTGGATTTTACGGCAATATCGGTCAATCTGATTACGCGATCGCCAATGAAATCCTCAACAAATCCGCCCACTTGATGAAGCAGTACTACCCCAACTGTCACGTTGTGGCGATTAACTGGGGCGGTTGGGATAGTGGAATGGTAACCCCAGAACTGAAAAAAGCCTTTGCAGAACGGGGAATTGATATTATCCCCGTGGAAGTGGGAACCAAAATGTTAGTTAAAGAACTCAACCCCAAGCATGGCGATACTACTCAATTAGTAATTGGTAGTCCCCTGGTTCCCCCACCTGCACCTTTAGATTCTGAACTGAAAACTCATTTTATCCGTCGTCGCATCACAGTTGCAGCCAATCCATTTCTAATGGATCATGTGATTGCTGGTTATCCAGTAGTTCCCGCTACCTGTGCAATGTCATGGATGATTAATGGCTGTGAAGAAGCTTACCCAGGTTATAGATATTTCAGTTGCAAAGATTTTAAAGTTCTTAAGGGAATTACCTTTAATGACTCCGTAGCCAGCGAACATATTTTGCAACTCAAAGAAATTGCCAAATCTGACGGCGAATTTATCGAATTCCAAACAACTATCTTCAGCAAAACTCCCGCTGGTAAAACTCACTATCATTTCACTTCTACTATTAAACTGGTGCGAGAATTACCTGATGCACCTATATATGATGCAGTGAATTTGACAGAAGATGGCATTATTACCGCTAGGGGTAAAGATTTATATCAAAATGGCCCATCGACATTATTTCATGGCCCATGTTTTCAGCAAATACAAAGGGTTTTAAATATTAGCCCCGAAAAAATTACTACAGAATGCTATTGGGCGCAAATCACTCCCCAACAACAAGGACAATTTCCGATTCATTGGCATAATCCTTATGCTACTGACTTGAGTACCCAACCTTTATGGGTATGGTTAAGTCACTATCATAATGAAGTTTGCTTACCTGGACAGTTAACAACTTCTGAACAGTATAGAGCAATACCAGTTGATGAAATCTTTTATGTTTCTTGTGATATTAAGGAGAAAAAAGCTACTGGTTTAACTGCCGATTTTATTCTGCACGATCGCGCAGGTAAATTATACTCACGCATCCTGGGAGCAAAGGCTGTGGTTGCGCCGATGAGTTTGCTGCAAGCTAAGTAATGAATTCGTGATATTTATAGCATTTCTTTATTGATGAAATACAAAGTTAGATGTATTATAATCAATTCTGAATTGCTATAACTGCCATTTGATTTAGTTTGATTAACGGCGTAAATCTTACCATCTCGGGGAATCCAATTTATGCGGTTGTTATCTAGCTTTCCTATTTGATTTGTGAAAGTTATTTTTTTAACAAACCGCCCATAAAGTCAAGGGGAGAATATTTAAAAAAGCGAGCATATCCCCCTTTTGTTTAATACCCCAATGAGGATATCAGCAGTGGAGAAAATAGCGATTATCGGGTTATCTTGCCTCTTTCCTGATGCCAACAATCCTGAGCAGTTTTGGCAAAACCTGACAAATGAGAAAGATGCAACTTCAGCTACTACTGTTGCAGATTTGGGTGTAGATCCCACAATATTTTACGATCCAATTAAAGGAAAACCGGAAAAAATTTATTTTCTCCAAGGTGGATTTATTCGCAATTTCCCATTTGACCCCAGCGAATACAATTTACCTGCGGAGTTGGTAGAGAGTTTGGATAATTCCATGAAATGGTCGCTATATGCAGCCAAGCAAGCGATTCAGAGTAGTGGCTATTGGGGAAATCGTCAAGTTCTCTCAAAATGTGGGGTAATTCTAGGGACTTTATCCTTACCCACCAAGAAATCTAATCAATTGTTTGCCCCAATTTACCAGCAAACAATTAACCCTGCGATCGCAGAACTTTTACAAGATGAAAATTTCCGGTTGGCTGCGTTACCAACAACCACCAAGGCTTCCCCGTATAATGCGATGATAACCGGCTTTCCCGCCGCCCTTGTCTCCCAAGCATTTGCTTTATCCAGTAATCATTTTTGTATAGATGCGGCTTGCTCGTCCTCATTTTATGCCATTAAGCTAGCCTCATACTATTTGCGATCGCGCAAAGCTGATGTGATGTTAGCAGGGGCGATGAGTTGTGTCGATCCGCTATTTTTACGAATGCTATTTTCGGGTATTCAAGGTTATCCCGAAAATGGTATCAGCCGTCCTCTAGATAAAGCTTCTCGCGGCTTAATTACATCCGATGGGATTGGGATGGTAATGCTGAAACGCTACAGCGATGCGGTGAGAGATGGCGATAAAATTCTCGCCACTATTGCGGGTAATGGACTCTCTAATGATGGTAAAGGTAAGCATTTATTAAGTCCCAATTCTAGAGGACAAATTCTCGCTTTTGAACGTGCATATCAAGAAGCACAACTTAGCCCGAAAGATATTGATTATATAGAATGTCATGCGACAGGCACATTATTAGGAGACACCACAGAATTTAACTCTGTAGAAACGTTCTTTGGTGAACATCAAGCATCGCCTTTAGTCGGTTCTGCGAAATCGAATGTCGGTCATTTATTAGTAGCGGCTGGTATGGTTGGTTTGGCAAAAACTATTCATAGCATGAATGCGGGTGTAATTCCAGCCACGATTAATGTTAATGAACCTATGGGGACGGAAAATAGTGTCATTTCTAGCAACAATATTGTGAGAACGGCGACAAAATGGCCGAATAATTCTTCTGTGAAACGTGCGGCTTTAAGTGCTTTTGGTTTTGGCGGCACCAATTCACATTTGATTTTGGAAAAGCAGGATGAAGTGTAAGAAGATTTAACCGCCGATACAAGAAGTCTAGATTTTCTTCTTTCTTTCTTTCCTTTCTTCGTGTACTTCGCGTCTTCGCGGTTCGTTATGAATTTATAAAATAAACCACGAAGGCACGAAGGTCACAAAGGAAAGAGGACTATAGAGGGATTTTACATCTATTGTCTGAGATTTATAGGGCAGAGAAATCAATCTCTTTAAAATACTTCATCCTTTATTCTTTGTTATTTACTGTAAATAAACAATGTTTGAACAAGAAATACAATCAGGCAAAATTGCTATTGTCGGCATGGATGCCTTTTTTGGTGAATGTCAAGATTTAGATGCTTTTGAACGTAGTATTTATGACGGCAAACAGCATTTTATTCCCCTACCTTCTCAAAGATGGTATGGCATCGACGAGAAAGCCGATTTACTCAAAGAATATGGTTTACCTGATGGTAAAGCACCTGTAGGTGGGTACATTCAAGATTTTGCCATCGATACTTTAGCTTACAAAATCCCTCCCAATGAAGTAGAACAACTCAATCCTCAACAACTGTTACTGTTAACAGTCGCAGATGGGGCGTTAAAAGATGCAGGGATTCAAGAAGGGGCAAATGTTGCTGTTGTGATTGCGGCTGAAGCAGATTTGTCTGTACATCAACTGCAACAACGTTGGAATTTATCGTGGCAAATTAAAGATGGTTTGAATGCTGCGGAAATTGCTTTACCAGCAGATAAAATTGCTCAGTTAGAAACAATAGTTAAAGACAGCGTTCACCATCAAGTAGAGATTGGAGAATATCTGAGTTACATCGCCAATATTATGGCGAGTCGGATTTCTTCTCTATGGAATTTTACCGGGCCATCCTTTACGATGACGGCTGTGGAAACCTCTGCTTTCAAAGCTTTGGAAGTAGCACAAATGCTACTGATAAATGAGGAAGTAGACGCGGTTGTGGTTGGTGCTGTAGATTTGGCTGGCGGGATTGAAAATGTCTTGCTACGTAGCCAATGGGGAACGGTAAATACTGGCGCTAATACCTTAAGCTACGACCAAAATGCTAACGGTTGGACAGTGGGTGAAGGTGCAGGTGCAGTTGTTCTCAAGCGTTATGATACGGCGAAACAAAATGGCGATCGCATTTATGCGGTGATTGATGCTGTTAGTATCGGTCAAGCTGCTTCTACTGCTGTAGATGCGGATACCATTAACCAAGTCTGTCAATCGGCTTTCCAAATTGCGGGGATTCAGCCGTCAGAGGTTAACTATGTAGAAGTGGTTGCTAGTGGTTTTCCCGAGGAAGATGAGGCAGAAATTGCGGGGATGCTTCAGGCTTATCCCTCTGTAGGTGATGGTCTACATTGTGCCATTGGGAGTGTGAAGGCTAATATCGGACACACCTATGTAGCATCGGGAATTGCTAGCTTAATTAAGACAGCTTTGTGTCTCTACCACAACTATATTCCCGCTACTCCCAACTGGTCTGGTGTGAAAACGCCCCAAGTTTGGCAAGGTAGTCCTTTCTTTGTCGCGACGGAATCTAGACCTTGGTTCCTCCATAAAGATAGTACCCATAGAATTGCGGCGATTAATGGTATCGGTTGTGATGGGACTTGCGCCCATGTCATCTTGTCGGATGAACCAGACCAAGTAAATCACAACAATAGGTATTTACAACAACGGCCTTTTTACCTGTTCCCTGTAGCAGCTGATGACCGTTCAGCTTTATTCAATCTTTTAGATACCCTACAACAAGAGATTGAGAAATCTGAGTCTTTATCTCATACAGCTAGCCAGAACTTTGTTAAATTCCAACAGCATCAAACAGCGAAATATACCCTAGCCATTACCGGACGCAACAAAAAGGAATTACTCAAAGAAATCGCCTCAGCACACAAAGGAATAAATACTGCCTTTGACAAGGGTAGTGATTGGCAAACACCCATAGGTAGTTATTTCACCTCTAAACCTTTGGGTAAAGAGGGTGAGGTTGCCTATGTGTATCCGGCGGCGGTGAATTCCTATGTCGGTATTGGTCGGACTCTCTTCCGCCTCTTCCCCGACCTGCAAGCTGAACCCTTCGTCAAGAGTCTGTATAAACGAGTCTCGGATGTTGAGAAACTCGTATTTCCCAGAAGCTTGCATAAGCTGTCTACTAGAGAACTAGAAACCCTAGAGAAAAAGTTGCTAGATGATTCCCTAGCAATGTTTGAAGCGGAAATGTTCTTTACTAGACTAATTACTACCGTGATTCGCGATCGCTTTCAAGTCAAACCGAAATATGTGTTTGGCTATAGCCTGGGAGAAACCAGCATGATGGTATCCCAAGGGGTTTGGAGTGATTTCTTTGCTGGTAGTAACAGCTTTAACTCCTCAGCTTTATTTGGCGACAGGTTATCAGGGCCAAAAAATGCAGTGCGGGAATATTGGGGATTACCTCCAGCCACAGACGCTTCAGACAATAACTTCTGGGCTAACTATGTACTCATGACTACCCCAGATAAAGTTAGAGAATGTCTGAAAAATGAGAGTCGCGTATATTTGACGCAAATTAATACACCCGAAGAAGTATTAATTGCCGGTGAACCAGCAGCTTGTCAGCGCGTGATTAAAGCCCTTGGTTGCAATGCTTTCCCTGCACCCTTCGACCATGTGATCCATTGTGAAGCCATGCGATCGGAGTATGCAGAGTTAGTTAAACTCAATACCTTACCAACTCAGGATATTCCCGGTATCACCTTCTATTCTGCAGCTGGCTATAAACCCATCTCCTTGAACAATGAAGTCGTAGCCCACAGTATCGCCACCGGACTGAGTCAACAACTAGATTTTCCCCGCTTAGTGAACCGCGTTTACGCCGATGGAGTCAAAATCTTTGTCGAAGCTGGTGCTGGCGGTGTTTGTTCTCGCTGGGTAAGCAAAATTCTCGAAGGAAAAGAACATATCACCGTCTCCCTCAATCGTCGAGGTATGGATGACCATACTACGATAGTCAAAGCCCTAGCTAAATTACTCAGTCATCAAGTTGAGTTAGATATCTCATCTCTTTACGACCTTACCCAAGAAACCGGGAATAAAAATAAATTAACCCAACGAAATATTACCTTGGGTGGAAAGTCAATTACGGCTGCTATCTTAAGCGAAGAAAATCGCCAAATATTCCAAAATATAGCTAGCAAAACCCCAAGTAACAACGCCGCAGTTGATTATCAAAGAGTAAATCCAGTATTTAATTCACTGAATACTCCAGTGGTAATTGCTACCAATAATCAACCCGTTGATGATATTTTCCTCCCTACAAATCAGCCAGCAGAAATCGCAGAGAAAAATATCATGGAACACGGTTTAGTCTCAACGGAACAATTACAATCCTTTGAGATAACTACCACTCTAGAAAAACCAACACAGCCCAGCTTTACCCCATCAAATATAACTCGTAAACCCGGCCAAACTATCCGTATGCTCGATTTAAATAAGACTCAATATCAAAAGCTCAATGCTAACAATGCCAATTTGACTAAATCTCATACAGCTTTCTTAAAATCTCGACAAGATTTTAGTCAGCAAATGAGCGAAATCATTCAATTGCAATTAGCTTGCGCTCAAAACTTACTGAAGGAAGAATCTTAATTAGGGATTGGGGACTAGTACCGCAAGGCGGAATTCAAAATTCAAAATTCAAAATTAAGACAGAGTAAGCTTTTTGTTAATTTTGAATGGTCTGTTGATTTACGTCTTGCTGTTACTAGGATGTTTAATTAGTACCTCAGTCTACTCAAAGTAATACCAATTTTTCAACTCTATCATTTCTCTGCTCTCTGCGTTCTCTGCGTCCTCTGCGGTTCGACCAAAAAAAACTTCTGCACTCCACTATTATTTAACGAACTTTACAAAACACAGTAACGCCCAAGATAGAAAAAATTGGTATTACCTCTTTTTCACACTTTACCCTTCATCCTTTAGAAACCTTTGCTTATAAATCGAGGGATAACTAGCGTGACTACTGTAGATGCGCCACTAAGTCAACACGAAAATGGACTAGGATTTACCTGCTATTCCTATGGACAAAACCTCATTTGGAAAGGTTCCCCAGATTGTATTTCTTTTGATCAACCAGGAATAGTAGTTAAATTTCTCAACTTAGACCAACCCTGTTATATTGTGAACGCCGGCGGCAGAATTGGTGTTACAAATGTGGGATATTTATGCCCGCTAGATGGGACTGTAACTTCACCAATAGAACTGTTAGCATCTATTCCCCCAATTAAAATTCAACAACTAGGTGACCCCTCTTTTCTCTCCTTTTATGGAGTGAAATATGCCTATGTAACTGGGGCAATGGCTGGCGCTATTGCTTCCGAAGAAATGGTAATTGCCCTGGGGAAAGAGAAAATTTTAAGTTCCTTTGGTGCTGGTGGTTTAAGCCCAGAAAACTTGGAAGCTGCTATCAACAAAATTCAACAAGCCTTACCCCAAGGCCCCTATGCTTTTAATTTAATTCACAGCCCTAATGAACCAACAATTGAACGCCGTGCTGTGGATTTATTCCTCAAATATGGCGTGAGAGTTGTTGAAGCATCAGCATTTTTGGACTTAACTCCCAACATTGTTTATTATCGGGCTGCGGGATTAAGTTTGAATGCAGCTAATCAAATTGAAATCAAAAATAAAGTCATTGCTAAAATTTCTCGTAGAGAAGTAGCCAGCAAATTCCTGCAACCTGCACCAGCTAAAATCCTCAAAGAACTTGTACAACAAGGGTTAATCACTGAGTTACAAGCAACTCTAGCAGCGCAAGTTCCAATGGCGGATGATATTACTGTGGAAGCTGATTCTGGCGGACATACAGATAATCGTCCTCTGGTTTGTCTGTTACCTTCCATCATGGCTTTGAGAGATGAAATTCAAGCACAATATCATTACTCTCAACCTATTCGCATCGGTGTAGCTGGGGGAATTGCCACACCACAATCAGCTTTAGCTGCTTTTATGATGGGTGCAGCTTATGTAGTCACAGGTTCGATTAATCAAGCTTGTGTAGAATCTGGCGCGTGTGAACATACTAAAAAGTTACTCGCCCAAGCAGAAATGGCTGATGTCATGATGGCTCCTGCTGCTGATATGTTTGAAATGGGAGTCAAATTACAAGTTCTCAAACGCGGCACAATGTTCCCGATGCGGGCGCAAAAATTGTATGAGTTATACCGCGCTTATGACTCCATTGAAGAAATTCCTCTGGCTGAAAGAGAGAAATTAGAAAAACAAGTTTTCCGTAAAACTATTGCCGAAGTTTGGGAAGGAACTGCAGCTTATTTATCCCAAAAAAATCCGGAGAAACTGGGCAAGGCAGTTAATAATCCTAAATTGAAAATGGCATTAATTTTCCGTTGGTATTTAGGATTATCTTCCCGTTGGTCTAGTTCTGGCGAAAAAGGACGAGAAGTTGATTATCAAATTTGGTGCGGCCCGGCAATGGGTAGCTTTAACGACTGGGTGCGCGGTACTTATTTAGCAGAACCTCAAAACCGCAAAGTTGTTGATGTTGCTAACCATATTATGACCGGAGCAGCATTTTTATATCGCATCCAAAGTTTGAGATTTCAAGGCTTACAAATTCCCGATTACTACAGTCAGTATCGCCCAGCTAGTTCTACATTGGAGATGTAAAAAAATGAATTCAAAACATTCTTATAGTGCCGCAGATATTCAAGCCTGGCTGGTTGCTAATTTGGCTGAGTTAATAGGGGTAGAAACTGACGAGATAGATGTCAACGAACATTTAGAAAACTACGGTTTGGATTCCGCCCAAGCAATGATTCTCGTCAGCAAATTAGAGAAAATGCTGGGCTTCCAACCTTCGCCGTTGCTGTTGTGGCATTATCCCAATATTGCTGCTCTTTCTCAGCGTTTAGCAGAAGATTTACCCGAAGATGCAGCAGTTATTCAAGATACAAATACTGCCCCTGCTAATGCTCCTATCCCGGCTTTAGATTTAAACGCCGAGGTAGTTCTTGACCCCACCATTCGCCCGGATGCTTTACCTCCAGTTACAATTACTGAACCAAAAAACATCTTTTTAACTGGTGGTACAGGTTATTTAGGTGCATTTATTATTCGGGAATTGTTACAGCAAACTAATGCCAATATATATTGCTTAGTACGGGCTGCTAACGCTCAAGAAGGTCAGAGCAAATTAGCAAAAAATCTCGAATCTTACGCAATTTGGGATGAAAAATATAAATCGAGAATTATCCCAATTGTGGGCGATTTAGCTCTCCCATTATTGGGTATGGGCGCAGAACAGTTCCAAATTTTAGCTGCTAATATTGACACCATTTATCATAGCGGTGCTTTGCTGAATTATGTTTTCCCCTATTCAGCATTGAAAGCCGCCAATGTGTTAGGAACTCAAGAAGTATTGAGATTAGCTAGCCAAATCAAACTCAAGCCTGTACATTATGTTTCTAGCGTAGCAGTGTTTGAATCACCTGCTTATGCTGGTAAATTAGTAAAAGAGCAAGATGACTTCGCGCATTGGGAAGGAATTTTCCTTGGTTATTCCCAAACAAAATGGGTAGCTGAGAAGTTAGTCAAAATTGCCCGTGACAGAGGTTTACCTGTAACTATCCACAGACCACCATTAATTTCTGGAGATAGCCAAACAGGTATTTGTAACACCCATGACTTTATCAACTTGATGGTCAAAGGCTGTCTGCAAATGGGATATTTCCCAGATGTGGAATATATGATGGATATGTCTCCTGTAGATTATGTCAGCAAGGCGATCGTTTATCTCTCAATGCAGCCTTCATCTATAGGTAAAGCATTCCACCTGCAACATCCCCAACCAGCGCCTTTAAGCACCTTAATTAAGTGGGTACAATCCTTTGGTTATCCAGTGAAGGCGATTCCTTACGACCAATGGCAAGCAGAGTTAATTAATAATGTCTCTTCTACGGACAATCCTTTATATACTCTACGTCCATTTTTGTTAGAACGTTGGTCTGATGAGCAATTAACAATTCCCGATTTGTATTTGCAAGCCAGAAGACCTCATATTAGCTGCGAGGAAACTCTCAAAGCATTAGAAGGTAGTTCTATTGTTTGTCCGCCAATCAGTTCGGAAATGTTCATGACCTATACTGCTTATTTGATTCAGACTGGTTTTCTGAATGTTGCATAAGGTAATAGGCAATTTGTAGAGTTTGGTAATCAATTAAAAGCCCGCTTGTGCGGGCTTTTTTATAGCGTTCATCTTCATTTTTATCATCTATTCTTGGTTGAAAGCAAAGGGTTTTAATCCTGAAGAAAGTAAGTAAAATTTTACTGTAGGGTGTGTTAGGCGCTTATTTTCAATATAATTTTTCACGCAATAATTATCCTAGCGCCTAACGCACCATCCACGCGACGGTGCGTTACGGCTAAATCTAATCTTTCTCTAAGTTTCAAATCTTTTCACAGCCGTAACACACCCTACTTAAGAGGTTATTTATAAAGTAAAAATAAAATTACTGTAGGGTGTGTTAGGCGCTGACTTTCAATATAATTTGTCACGCAATAACTATCCTAGCGCCTAACGCACCATCCACGCGACGGTGCGTTACGGCTAAATATCATTGTCTCTGTATCCGAAATCCTTTCATAGCCGTAACACACCCTACTTAAGATTTACTTTATCAATAGTCTCTAATAGGGATTAAGTGAAATTTCAACCTTATTAATTCCGGTTATTTAGTCCCTTTCCGAGCTAGTTTCAATCCCTAATAGGGATTAAGTGAAATTTCAACTTTAAACGTAAACCACCATACCCCAGCACGATCTCTGTAGGTTTCAATCCCTAATAGGGATTAAGTGAAATTTCAACGTGCAAGGATGTACACAGTAAATATGCACAGTGGCTTATAGAGTTTCAATCCCTAATAGGGATTAAGTGAAATTTCAACAAGATACTCGCTAGAAGCACAGTATTGTAATTCTGTTTCAATCCCTAATAGGGATTAAGTGAAATTTCAACCTCTACGTCCATGTCTTTGAGTGACTTGCAGATAGTTTCAATCCCTAATAGGGATTAAGTGAAATTTCAACGATGGCTTCTGCCTACCAAGTTGCACCTAAGAGAGTAGAGCGTTTCAATCCCTAATAGGGATTAAGTGAAATTTCAACCTGAGGTTTTATGGCTCAATAAGTTTAGTCAGCGCGTTTCAATCCCTAATAGGGATTAAGTGAAATTTCAACCTGCGTCTATACGTAGCATCAGTTTCAGTCGGGGATTTAGTTTCAATCCCTAATAGGGATTAAGTGAAATTTCAACACAACTTTTCTGGTGATGTCTTTGCGGTTATTGTTTCAATCCCTAATAGGGATTAAGTGAAATTTCAACAACGCTACAGATAAGTTTACTAATGCTATGTACAGTTTCAATCCCTAATAGGGATTAAGTGAAATTTCAACACCTAGAGGGCTATGAGGTTTATCAGCAAGAGTTTCAATCCCTAATAGGGATTAAGTGAAATTTCAACCTTGTCCCTACTAGTAATGAATATTTTACTATCGTTTCAATCCCTAATAGGGATTAAGTGAAATTTCAACAAATGGCTGAATTTCTTCAGGTAACTTAATCCCGTTTCAATCCCTAATAGGGATTAAGTGAAATTTCAACCTTTACAAGGACTTATTAATAATCATTTAAGTTTTGTTTCAATCCCTAATAGGGATTAAGTGAAATTTCAACAGCGGAAGTTCCAAAGCTAATGTATATGCGGTTTTCAAGGTTCTGTTACGCGGATGGAGCAATGATAACATAGGCGATCGCAAAAAAGCAAAACCAAAATGACTGAAAGTTTCTCTATGTAAGGCGCGCGGGTGGTTGAACATCAAGAAATAGGTGCAAGTCTTACACACAAATGGTTTCACCTATTTTGAGTGAGACTACATTTTCCACACCTACCCATCCGCGCATCTGGGAAGCAAGAGTAACCTGACGAGTTTTGCTGATAGATTATACTCTACCAAGTTTCAAGCAAGATGGAATTTAATTTCTTGTTCTTTTTTTAACACCTTTGGGTTTGGTAAATGAACGCATGATGCGATTAATCAGATTAGAAGACGGTTGCTTGCGGGAAGAAGATATTCTCGGCTGATTAGTACTGCTATCTTGCATACCTGGATTAGTAGAATTCTCATGATTGAGAGGTACAGCGTGTTTAGTAGGGATAATGCCACTGCCATATCTTCTGGCGTAAACTTGGGTAAACTCAGCACCAAAAAAGAGAATTTGAGCAGCGTAGTAAATCCACGCGAGAATTACTACCAGCGAACCTGCTGCACCATAGGTTGAACCAAAACTACCATTACCTAAATATTGTCCTAACAAAAATCGACCGATAGAAAACAAAAGTGAGGTAATAGAAGCACCTATTAAAACATCACCCCAAGTAATTTTCACATCTGGTAAAACTTTGAAAATGAGTCCAAATAGTACTGTAGTAATGGCAAAACCTAGAAGAAAGTTAACAATTTGCCAGAGAAAATCAACACCCGGTACTAGGTTACTAAAGAAAGTTACTATTGCACTCAAACCTGCACTAATTACTAAAGAAACTAATAGTAAAAAGCCAATTCCTAACACCATCGTAAATGATAAAACACGCTGGCGAACCATAGTGTTCACGCCTTTTCCTGGTTTTGGCTTTACTTCCCAAATGGTGTTGAGTGCGTCTTGCAACTCTGTAAATAAACCTGTAGCACCCAATAACAGAACTAGGATACTAATAATAGAAGCGATAGTTCCTGTTGTTGGTTGGTTAGCATTTTGAATAGCTGTTTCAATAAATTTTGCGCCTTGTGTGCCAACTAAGCCTTGAATTTGGCGAAAAATTTCACCTCTGGCGGCTTCTTCACCAAATACTGCGCCGACGACGGCAATAACAATAATTAGTAATGGTGCAATGGAAAATATTGTGTAATAAGCTAAAGCTGCTGCTAACCGTGAAGCTTTATCTTCACTCCATTCTTTGAAAGTCTCTTGGAATAACCCCAAAATTGCTCGCCAACTCATGGCATCAGTCTCCTTATCCCAGCATATTACTCGCCTCTGATATATTGGATACTGATTCACTAGTTAGTGTCATCTGCCTCAAGATGTTGGTATAGCGTCCTTGAGGATGAATCTCAATAAGGTTTGGTGAAGGGGGAAAGGGGAAAGGGTAAGGGAGAAAAACGGTTTGGTTAAGAATTTTTCGTTATGATTTTGGGGTTGTAGAGACGCGATGAATAGCTAAAGACGCGATGAATCGCGTCTCTACAGGATTTAAACATCAATCGATTTTTATTATCAGAACCGTATTGCTTCCCTAGCTAGTTTTTCACGTTCTTTTTTCAAATTTGGGTGAAAGCTGAGATAAAATTCTTTTGACTTTTGCATAGCGGTATTAGCGTCGTAAACTGCGAGGGTCGAGTGCATCTCTTAGACCATCACCTAGTAAATTGAAAGCTAATACTGTGAGGATAATTAACACGGCTGGCGGCCAGATTAACCAGGGTTGTAGTACTAGAATAGAAGCATTACTAGCTAAAGAAAGCATATTTCCCCAAGAGGGGTCTGGTTGTTGAATTCCTAAACCTATGAGACTTAAGACAGCCTCAGCGCTGATAAAGCTGGGAACAGATAAAGTGGCGGAGATAATTATATAGGTGGCAGTTTGTGGCAAAACGTGACGGAGGATAATATACATTGGTTTACCTCCCATTGCTCTTGCAGCTTGTACAAATTCTCGCTCTTTAATTGATAGGACTTGTCCGCGAATTACCCTTGCTAAACCTGCCCAGCTAATTACAGAAGTAATGACTACAATTAATAAAAAGCGTTGAGTACTGCTTAAACCAGGTGGTAATACTGCCCCTAATGTGACTAACAAATAAATGCTGGGGAAAGTCATTAGCACTTCTGCGAGGCGCATAATTAAGGTGTCAATTTTACCGCCAAAATAACCAGAAATCCCGCCGATGAGTAAACCCAGGGGATAGGTGATAATCACACCAAATATCCCAATAAATAAGCTGATGCGACCTCCATGCACTAAACGGCTAAATTGGTCACGTCCTTGGTCGTCAGTACCTAAGATGTTAAACTTTGCTTCTCCAGTACTACCAAACAAATGCCAATTTAAAGGGATACCAGGGATAATGGTGACTTCGTCCCATTTAGGTGGTAGAGGTAAACTGAGTTGAAACAGGCGGTATTCTCCCCCGGAGACAAATAAACGTAGAGGTGAGGGCTTTTTGAAGTCTACAATGAGTTTGCGATCGCCTGTTTTTAAATTAGTATCTCCCTGCGTCGTGGGATAAATATGAGGCCCAATTGCTTGTCCTGATGGGGAAGTCCAATAAATTTTGGTGGGTGGTAGCAGCGAACCATTTGGCTGGGAAGCATAAGGATCGTAAGGGGCGATGAAATCTGCTGCAATTACTGCCAGATAGAATATCAACAGCAAAATTGCCCCAAATCTTGCCAAAGGGTTCTTTTTCAGTCGTTGCCACCAATCCATAGTTTTGATATGCAGTCAAGGTTTAATAGTTAATAGTCCGGGGTCAAGGGTTAATAGTCAAGCCCTGGGGAAAGTCAAAAGTTGCAGAGACGCGATTCATCGCGTCTGTACAAAGGTCAAAATTCTCAGTTAACTATGATAAATTTTGACCTTAACCCCTGCCTGTTGACTCTTGATATATTTTAGATTTTCGATTGCAGATTTTCAAAATATCAAATCCAGAATTTTGATTTCTGACCTTTGACTAAAGACGCGATGAATCGCGTCTCTACAAGTGTTGACTAATGACTGTTAGCCATTAACCGCAATTCTTCTTGTTGTTTTTCATGCTCGACAACAAAGACATTTGAGTAAAGATTAGCTAATATTTGTTTACCTTGCTGTGTTAACGCCAGATAACGTAATGCGTCTTTGACATAAGGATAAACACCATTCCAGTAAAACTTGGCGTAATTCTTGCGTAAATCGCCTGGGTTTTGATAGCCTAAGATTTTATTCATCCCAGTTTCTTCAAATTCATAAAATAAAGAAGTAATTTTCTTTAAATAACGCGGATCGCTGAGTTGTCCAATTAAGTCGGCGGCGCGGACTAAGCCTGCATAGTTATGTGTATCTTGATGGTCTTCTGCTTTGGGGACGGGGAATCTGGTTAATTCAATATTCGACTTAATTACTTCTGCATCGATTAATTTATGTCCACCAAAACGTTCATCAATAAATAGTTTGCCTCTATCAACATGATAGGGGATGAGACTAGCATCAGAAGCACCCGGAGCTAAAGAAATCATTTGCCCATCTTTACCTGTAGCATATAAGCCTTCTGTCTCCTGGTCTTGCCGACAAACTCCTTTGACATAGCCAATATCATGACAAGCTAAAGAGATAATGCAATGTAACCAATCATCACTGGAAACACCACCTTCGCGAATATGTTTACCTCGTAAAATTTCCTGTCCTACTAAAGTCACGAGAATTGTGTGTTCGACGTTGTGATATAAAGCATCGCTATTGGCAATATTTTCTAAAGCCATGCTCCCAGCCCAGGCAATGATATCTTGATAATCATGTTTTAAAGCGCCATAGGTGCGATGATAGCCTTCTCGAATTTGATTAACAAAAGCATCAATTAAAATTTCTGTAGCATTGAACATTGGTTTTGACTCACTGGGATAAGAATTTATTAACTATTTGTAATTCGTAGTTACTAATTTGTAATTAAGTTAATGATTGGAGTTTAGACCCTACCCGTAAAGGTACGTTTAATTACGAATTACGACTTACGAATTAGTAATTGAGTTGATTATGGTTATTGGGTAAGTATTCGGCAAAAATTTCTCACCAATCAACAGGCTAGTACAGCACGGCGTAAATAAAGTACCCATTAAAAATGGTGCAAAAGCTTAGAAGACAATTCTTTTGACTTTTGACTTTTGACTTTTGACTTCCGCGCAGCGGTACTAGTCAATTTTGCAAAATACGTTAAATTTCATCTTTAAAATGACAGCAATGCAGATTTCCTCCTTTGTTACTGGTTTAGAGTTTTAGCTCTATCTATTTTGATATTTTTCCCACAAAACAGGCTATCCTTTCATTAGCCTGCAAATAACAGGTTAGAAGCTTCGATATTGCTGCTTTATTCAGTTATAGTTTTTAGCTAAAACTAGTAGCCCCCTGCGGGAATTTGGATGGTTTCGTAGTCAAGGTTCAAATTCCCAAGTAGAGGATTAAAGTCTTGGCTAGGAATATGTTTTTCCCCCATGCTCAAATTCAGCAATGGAGAAAAAAATCCTGCATTGAAAGCCTAAGTACTGTTTTAGGCATCAGCACTGATGACTTTCAAGGTACTACTGTCTTTGTCAGATACATTGCCACAAATTATTCGGTTTTGTATAGATGTGCCTTAGCCCTATCTGGTTTTTTACTTCTATTATTTACGTATCAACAATCTAGATTGACGAGAGTTAGATACTAAAAAATCACAATAACTGCAACCTGATAAATAATTCTATAATTAGAAATTTCTCGAAAATTTGAGCCATATTCATCTTCTATACCCAGAAAAAGTAATAGTAGTTAAAAATTACTCAGTCTGTTTGCCAGACTGAAACTTCTGAAAAATTTGGATTCTTTGCACCTGTATTCACTTCCTTGCATTATAAATGCTGGTCAATATCATTTTAATACTAAAAATATGACAGTAATTCAGTGCAAATACTCATTGACAATATTTTGATTAACTAAATATATTGCAAATATTCTTCTATTGTAATAAAAGTACAACCTGTATCATGTTTCTATAGTGGGAATCGTGATAGTCAGAGCCTCAAAAAATGAGCTATATTTCATACAAGTTAATAAATTTAAACTTTTATTAAAAAATACCAGTAATTATTCATATTACAGGAGCTAGAGGTATGACTGTGGGTGATGAAAGTTCATCAAAAGTCGAAATGGAAGACTCTTTGAGGGCTGAAGATGCTGATTTAGGACAAAAACTACAGGATCGGCAAACTCGCCTATGGTTGATGCCACTTTTACTGGGGACTGGTTTGGGATTAGCGATCGCTTTTGGCAGTATGGGTATCTTAAACCATCGTCCTACTGGTCAACAAAATGCGATCGCCAAACCACCAGCAAAGTTGAAACCATCAATGACAGTTACCGTTGCAACTGTAGAAACTGCAAGTGTAGCACGGACTCTCAATACCACGGGTACTGTCGCCGCCTCCGATTTGATTCCTGTACTTCCCCAAACCAACGGACTGCAAATTAAAAAAATTCCTGACAATATCCAAGAAGGCGCTTTCGTCAACAAAGGGGATGTTTTGGCAGTTTTAGATGATTCCGTACTGCAAACTCAAATTACCCAAGCTAAAGCAGACATGGAATCGAAGCAAGCAGATATGGCATCGAAACAAGCCGATGTCACATCTAAACAAGCCAGTGTGTCATCCAATGTGGCGATTGTTAAGCAAAGACAAGCCGATTTAGCCCAAGCCCAAGCGCGCTTAGAGGAAGCCGAAAAGAACTATCAGCGATATCAACAACTGGCGGCTTCTGGTGCTATTAGTCAACAAGAACTGGATACTCGTTCCTATACAGTCAAAACTGCCAGAGAAACTGTGCGCGTTGCCGAAGAAAATGTTCGTAGTACCCAAGCAAACGTTGGTGGTAGTCAAGCAAATATCACCATTGCCCAAGCCAATGTCAACAAAGCCAAAGCCGATGTTCGTAATAGTGCTGCGAAAATAGGGCAACTGCAAGCCCAATTAGCACAAACCCTAGTTGTCGCACCTGTATCGGGAATTATTGCCGAAAAACTGGCAAGAGTAGGGGATATGACAGGGGTACCACCGCAAACTCAAGTAGGTAATGTGATTGGTGGGACGCAAAAGCTGTTCTCGATTATTCGGGATGGCAAATTACAATTGCAAGCAAAAGTTCCTGAAATTCAACTCTCCCTCGTGAAAGTGGGTGCAACAGTAGAAGTAACTTCCGATTTGGATCGCCTTGTAGAACTGCAAGGACGAGTCAGAGAGATAGAACCGATGGTAAACGACCAAAGACGAGAAGCCACAGTCAAAATTGACCTACCACCAACAAAATTGCTCAAACCTGGAATGTTTGCCCGCGCCGCCATTACCACCTCATCAACTTTAGGCATGACAGTACCGCAAAAAGCCGTACAAACCCAACCTGATGGCAGTGTAATTGTATTCATGCTATCGGGTGAAGACATTGTCCGCGCCCAGAAAGTAGAACTAGGAGAACCTCTAAACGGTAACAGAGTGGAAATCAAAAGCGGATTGAAATTAGGCGATCGCGTGGTTGTGAAAGGTGCAGGTTATCTCAAAGATGGCGACAAAGTACTGATATCCCCGGAAGGATGAAGTCTGAAAGTTCCCTAATTTTGAATTTTGAATTTTGAATTAATTTATGTCCTTCAATATCTCTGCTTGGTCGATTAAAAAACCTGTTCCCACGATAGTTTTATTCTTGATTTTGACGATAGTTGGTTGGTTTTCGTTCATTTCCTTAGGAATAGACACTAACCCTAACGTTGATATTCCCTCTGTGACGGTGACAGTCGCCCAACCAGGCGCAGGCCCGGCGGAACTGGAATCGCAAGTGACTAAGAAAATTGAAGATGCTGTCGCAGGGTTGGGCAATATCGACAACATGATATCGAAGGTCAGTGATGGTAATTCTACAACCACAATCAATTTTTTATTAGGAACAAACAGCGATCGCGCTACTAATGACGTGCGAAATGCGATCGCGCAAATTCGCCAAAGTTTACCCCAAGACATCAACGATCCGATTGTCCAACGTCTAGACTTCGCTGGCGGGCCGATCATGACCTATGTTGTCAAATCTGATCGCCGTTCTGTGGAAGAGTTAAGCAACCTCACAGACCAAACTATTAGCCGCGCCTTGTTAGCAGTCAAAGGTGTCGCCCAAATTAAACGTGTCGGTGGAGTTGACCGAGAAATCAGAGTTAACCTCGACCCCAATCGCTTGCAGTCTTTAGGTATCACCGCTACCCAGGTAAACGACCAAATCCGCGCCTTGAACATTAACTTACCTGGTGGACGTGCAGAATTAGGTGGTAGCGAACAAAGTATCCGCACATTAGGTAGCGCCGCCAGTGTGGATGTGTTGAAAACCTACGAAATCATCCTCCCCGGAGGCGGTTCCGTACCTCTTTCCAGTTTAGGAACCATCAAGGATCAGTTTGGTGACATCCGACAAACCGCAAGCTTGAATAACAAACCTGTGGTAGCCTTTCAGGTTCTCCGCAGCACTGGTAGCGTCATGGTAACAGTGGAATCGGGAGTCAAAGCCGCAGTTAAGGAACTAGAAAAAACCCTCCCTCCAGATGTGAAGCTGGATTTAGTATTTACCAGGGCTGATGTAGTTCGCCAATCCTATGAAAGCACCATCGATGAATTGATTCAGGCTTCCATATTGGCGGTGATCGTCATTATGCTATTTTTACGGGACTGGCGAGCAACATTAATTACCGCCGTCGCCCTGCCTTTATCAATGATTCCCACCTTTGCCGTACAGCAAGCATTAGGTTACACCCTCAACAACATGACATTGCTAGCCTTAGCCCTAGCAGTCGGTAACCTAGTCGATGATGCCGTCGTGGAAATTGAAAACATGGAACGGCACATGGCAATGGGGAAATCGCCTTTACAAGCCGCTTACGATTCCTCTGATGAAGTGGGATTAGCTGTAATGGCTTCTTCGGCTACGATTATTGCCGTATTTCTGCCCGTAGCTTTTATGGGTGGAATTCCTGGGCAATTTTTCCAACCCTTTGGATTTACGGTTGCCATTTCCACAATTTTTTCAACCTTAGTTGCCCGGATGGTTACCCCCATGATGGGAGCTTATTTACTCAAGGATAAAGCTCATACCCACAGTCAAGGAATACAGGATCAGAATCAGCCACGATTTATCCGATTATTAAATTTTAAATTTAAACTACCAACAACCAACAAAAAAACTACAAAACTTACCACTCTCAAGCCTCGGAAATTTCAGCCTTATAAATCGCTGTTGCAATTAGCACTGCGCCATAAATTAACAACAATAGCGATCGCGATCGCTTTCTTCATAGCTAGTCTGATGCTAGTGCCCATGATTCCCAAAGGTTTCGTTGATGATGGCGACTACGGACTTTCTAGTATTTCTATAGAAATTCCCCCTGGTTCCACCTTGGCAGATATGAATCAGGTAGTTACACAAACAACTAACATTCTCCTGAAAAACCCTCATGTTGCTCAGGTAGTAGCTACAGAAGATTTGAGTACAGCTACCCTCGCTGTCAATCTCAAACCCAAAGAAGAACGCAAGATATCGCAAAAACAGTTTGAGGAAGAAATCCGCCCCCTATTCCAACAAATACCAGGAGCAAGAATCAGTTTCCAAAGCCAAGTACCAGGTGATAGCCGTAAAGGTTTATCGATAGTTCTCAGAAGCGAAAATCCTGAAGCCTTAAGTCAAGCTGCATCAGACCTAGAAAAGCAGATGCGAACCATACCTGGATTAGTAGAAGTCTCTTCTAGCGCCAGTTTGGTAAAACCAGAAATTCTCGTCATACCAGATCCCCAACGCGCCGCCGATTTAGGTGTGACAGTGCAAGCGATCGCTCGTACCGCCTCCTTAGCTACCATTGGTGATAACGATGCCAACTTAGCCAAATATAATTTAAGCGATCGGCAAATCCCCATTCGTGTACAAATCGATCCCAAAGCCCGCGCAGACATCAACAATATCAAAAATCTCCAAGTTCCCAGCCAAAACGGTAGCTTAGTTCCCCTCCTCGCCGTTGCAGATATCCGCTTTGGAAGTGGCCCTGCAACCATCAACCGCTACGATCGCGCCCGTCAAGTTGCAGTCGAAGCCAACTTGCAAGGTATTGCCCTTGGAGAAGCAGTCCAAGCAGTCAATAAACTGCCGATTATGCAAAACCTGCCCCCAGGAGTTATGCAGCAACCCTCCGGCGGTGCAAAAATTATGCAAGACATCTTTAGAGGTTTTGGTAGCGCCTTAGGATTAGCAATTCTCTGCATCTATGCAATTCTCGTGTTGCTATATAACAACTTCCTGCATCCGCTATCGATTATGGCAGCCTTACCCTTTTGCTTAGGCGGCGCACTAGTAGCGTTAATGGTGATGCAAAAACCCTTGGGACTCTACGCCTTAATTGGGATTGTACTGCTGTTGGGAATTGTCACCAAAAACTCAATTCTGTTAGTAGATTACACAATCATCAATATGCAAGAGGGCAAAAGCCAACGTCAAGCACTAATTGAAGCTGGCGTGTCACGCTTACGCCCCATCATGATGACCTCACTAGCAACAATCGCTGGTACTCTACCCTTAGCATTGGGAATTGGTGTCGGTTCCGAAGTCCGCCAACCGATGGGAATCGCCATCATGGGTGGCTTCACAACTTCCACACTGCTGACATTGGTGGTAGTACCCGTAATATTTAGCTATATTGATAACTTCCAACACTGGATCATGAATACCTTGCGCTACGGTTTCGGCAAAAAACCACCCCGCCCAGCATCCAGCGAACATGAAGTCATCAGCCTGCCATCAGAGCGCGAAAAATCCGCTTCTTAAATTCAGCCTTGGCAGATTGTGGTATAATAGCAACTAGTTATAGCTTAATAACTAGCTGCTATTTGCGGGTGTAATTCAGTGGTAGAATGTCACCTTCCCAAGGTGAACGTCGTGGGTTCGAGTCCCATCACCCGCTTTTGATTCAAATCCTTACAGCGTAAGCCTTTCAAGGTTTTTCTATCTTGCTCATTTTCCTTGATAATCCCCATTATACCCTTTATCAGGTGCTTTTATTGGGTCATTAAAGGTCTTTTTGGGTGCGTTCTGGGCGTAAATTGGGCGTAAAAATTTGGGGTCAATCCAGACAGGCGTAAGATTGGGCGTAATTTTTTGTAGAAGAACAGCATGAAAGGTATAAAAGGACAAGTTAGCGTAGTGGCTTCCCACTGTCGGTTGCAATTACGATTTAGGTATGCTGGGAAGAGATACACCCTAAGCATTGGATTACCAGATACTATTGTTAATCGCAAGGTAGCTGAAGCCAAAGCAAGACAAATAGAGCTAGATATGCTTTCAGGTAATTTTGACGCTACTCTGGCTAAATATAAACCACCTGCTGCTGTCAAGGCGGTTAAACCCGCAATTACACCTCAGGCTACGTCAACGCCAACAATTGCAGAGCTTTGGGAACAGTTTGTTGAATATAAGCGTCCCCAGTGTTCCCCAAATACCATGAAATATATCTATGCTGTTTTCTCTAACTACATAAAAAAACTACCAACTCATGACTTAGACAAAGCAGCACAAATTAGGGACTACATCGTCAACTCAATTCCTCTATATTCTGGAAAACGTTTCCTAGCGCGTCTTTGTGCTTGCTGCGATTGGGCAATCGAATCAGGAATAATTTCTGAGAATCCATTTAAGGGTATGGCTGCAAAAATTAAACCACCTAAGTCATCCAACAGTGGCGGAATGAATGACATTAATCCCTTCTCCACAGAAGAAAGAGATATGATTATCCATGCGCTTGAAAGCGATCGCTTCTGTCCAAGGAAGTCAGGATTTAGACACAGCCATTATGCTCCTCTGATGAAGTTCCTGTTTGCAACAGGCTGTAGACCTTCAGAGGCGATCGCTCTTCAATGGAAGCATATTTCCCTAGACTTTAAGCAGATTACTTTTGAGCAAGCAATTATTGGAACTGATTCTGGAAAGCAAGTTAGACAAGGATTAAAGACTCAAGAACGCAGAAAATTTCCTTGTAATAATTCGCTCCAAACTTTACTCCAATCAATAAAACCAGTTGAGGCAACACCAAAATTATTAGTTTTCCCTTCTCCTGAAGGTAAACATATTGACCTGAATAATTTTAGAAGTCGCATCTGGAAAATAGTACTCAAAGGTTTAGCAATTGAGTATCGTAAAATTTATCAAACCCGCCATACTTTTATTACTCGCGCTCTCGAAGCTGGATTAGATGCTAAAGATGTGGCTCGCTTAGTGGGTAATAGTCCAGAAATAATCTACAAACACTATGCAGGTAGTATGCGAGAGCTGATTGTCCCAGAGTTTTAATATTAATTAACAGATTAAGATGTTTTCCGTCTTGTTTTTTTCTGATTAGACGGAAGCGATGCTAGATAGTTTTCTATTGCTCTCAAATGTGCTTGAGGATTACTAGCATGATTTTGTAGCCAGTCTAACACAAGTGTAATGTTGTACCTAACTACTCTTGAATTTATGGTAACCCAATGAATATCCTGTTGTAATTTGCCTTGGAGTCTGTATCTTTTTAAAGTACATTCTGATAAGCCAGTTAGTTCTGTTGCTACATGCTTACTGACAAATTGATAGTGTTGAGATTTGATGTTAGTTGGTAAATTCTTCATTAGAAAAAACTCCTTTAAACTTCAAGTCTATTTTTCTTGTTTCTGCTATTCACTAGGAAGAATGTTCTTCTCAAGAAGAAATATTTTTGATAAGATAAATAATTTAACTAATATATATTATTTTATAATCAATTTCTTTATTTAAATAAAACCCTGAGCTATCTAGAATTAGACTCAATAATTTATAAATAAATTGTTTAAATTGTCAATTTAGTAAATATCTTATTGCTCATAAATACAAAAATTTGTCAGAAAAACTTTAATAAATAGAAACGATAAGTTATTTAATACTATTTATTGTAAAGCTATTTTTCATCTCATTTAAAGCCATAAATAGTTATTCTTTGATAAATTCCTCACTACCAATAAATATCCTAACTACATTTCCTATAAGGCAGAAAATTCCTAGGAAAGCAGGGCAATACAACTAATTTAAGAATGTATTGTTTTGAGTTTATTCTAAAACACAAATAGGATTCAAGACAAACATTAATGCTAGGAAATCAACCCTATACATCGAACTATTGATACATATTTCTTTCTTGTTTGACAATTTTTTGTTGAAAAAATAAAAATTAATTTATATCAAGCAGTATAATATTTTTCGCATTAGTAATATCGTAATACTTAGCCAAAATAATAATTTTATGCTGTAAAAACAGGCTATACAGCCTATATTTTTTGTACGTGCTCCAAAAATTTTTGTAATTTACAATTACAGTAATTACCGAACACTGAATTTTTGAGAGAATATAGCATCAGTAGTTGCTAATCAATAGACATCCTCCCCTTGGTTGGTTCAGGAAGCTGAGAAATAAAAAAATGCTGAATATTCAATAAATTTCATCTTCTAAAATTAAAATATGATTGTTATATTTACTACAGTACTGTTTTACTTAATAGGTTTAAAAATTTAATTTTTTAATTAACTTTATAGGCAATATTACCACTGGGTAAAATAAAAAAATACAAGTGAATTGCCTTGGTAAGAACTATTTGTGTAGTTTTTAGCCTATTTTTTGCATAAAGCTACCAAATATTATTTGGCCCAATCATGGGCTGATAGTTTGTGTAGTTATATTGAAAATAGGCTAATACTTATTTGTATAAAATGTATTAGCTAAAAAAATAAAAAATCTGATTCGTGCATCTATCTCAAGATAGAGCAAAAAATTATTGAACTGAATTTATTCCTTTAGATAGATTTAGATAAAATTTAATCTAGGCAAAATCTTGTAATAAGTATCAAACGCAACAAAGAAAATCGTTCAATTATTTCTTATACAGGGAAGCATTCGTGTATTTAAGCACGACTACCGCACTGGGCAAAAATTACTGAACACTCACAAAATCAAATCATGATGAAGAGCAGAAAAACCCGTGCCCTGGCAGTACGTATTTTGATCGCTGACCAAGGAATCTCCTTGCAACGTCAATTATTCAACCGTAACAAATGTCTACTAGTACCACTTAAGAACAGTTTTCAGACAACCAGATTCACTACTTTGCAGTTAAGCATACTTACCCATCAAGATAACGATGGTTTAAAACTCGCCATCGCTAGAAACTGTTGTATGGTGACTAAAGTGTCGTTAGAAAGCGACTGATTATATTGCCACAAAGACTTTCTGAAAATAAACATATGACAGCGGACATCAGTAATGTTCACCCAAGTCAAATTTACTTAATCATTGCCTGCACTGACTGGCTTCTGCTGGCTAATGTTTCTACTGCCGCAGATGCTACCTGAGCAACAGCCTCTGTGGGGAGCGATCGCAATTTAGTAATAATCTGCTGTAATGTATCATCAGACGGCAACTCACCTTTTACCAGGTAGGTTTGCAGTTCCGCCAGCGTCCATCCTTTTAATGCTGCCAGCTTTTCAAGATTTCCAGTATCAGGGAAAGCCAAACCAGATTCCCAGAAATTCACACAAGACTTACTCACACCCAACTGTTGAGAGAAACGACGTTGTGATGTCGTACCTCTTAGCCCTTTAATGAATTGTGCTAATCTTTCTGTCTTGTTTGCCATATTAAGATTTTATACGTTTTCGGTGTGATTTTAGTGTCAAAGCTAATCAGACTGTACCTAATGCGGTAAATTACTAAGAATAAGCGTCCAATTCATTAGACATATGTGACTAAATAATCAGTCAATCGAGATTTTTCCGGATTGATAAACCATACCTATTGGGCGAGAGAACTATCTCGATTTTACTGTACTACAGATGGCAGTTCTGATGACGCGAACAGTAACTGGCATCAGGATTTTTGGCAATTCTTTACAAAATTAGGGTTTCTATGAGTGTTACTTCCCAACCCAATTCACTATTTCAATTAGTTGACCCCAACTCTGTGAAACCCCATCCATTGTATTTGTCGATTTACGGAGAATTAGAAGATGTTTCTGATGTGATGAGATTAATTCAAAACTCTCAGTACCCTAGACCATTACTGATCACGATAGAAAATACCATTGTTAACGGCCATCCTTATTGGAAAGCTGCACTGTTATTGGGTTGGAATCAGATTCCAGTGGAAGTAAGAGAATTTCCTAATCAGGAAGCTGAATTGGAAGCACTATTGTTAGAAAATGCTGACCGCAAAAAGACGAACGAACAAAAAGTGCGTGAAGCCATTGCTTGGGAACGAATCGAAAAAGCGAAAGCGAAACAACGACAACAAATGGCAGCCGCTACTACTAATCAAAAATTAGGCAGAAGAGTAGAAATAACGCTTGTGGAAAATTTTCCTGCATCGTCTCCAGGACAAACCCGCGATAAAGTAGCAAAGCTTGTAGGTTTAGGTAGTGGTCGTAATTATTCCAAAGCGAAAAAGGTAGTTACAGCAATAGATAAGCTCCGACAACAAGGCAATGACAAATCAGCTTTAGATTTACGAAAAGCCTTGAATGAGCAAAGTGTAGATGCAGCAACTAAACTGATAAAAGCACATCCATCCCAGAGTGCAAAACAAACAGATGATCAAGAACGCAGTTGTTGGAATTGTCAATTTTGCAGTAAAGAACAGGTAAAGGATAACCACACCTTCTACTGCTATAAATTTGGTTTGTTGAGTTTTCTAGAGAAGGATGCTCAAACAAGAGGCGAGGAATGTCTTGCATGGCGATATCGGTGGAGTGACTCTGATAGTTGTCAATCTCTACCGAAAAACTCGTATTTCACTCTCACACTGCCATCACACTTACAAATAATGTTTGAGGACGCAGCCAGAGCATCAGGAATGACTTTGGTGGACTGGACTTGTCATCATCTTTTACAAGCTGCCCAATCGTCGAAAATCCCTTTAGAAGTCTAAAAAATAGCTTTGAAGAAGAATACAGAAGTCAGAATAAAGGAATCAGAATCAATTAGTGAGGGATATAAAACCCTTGCATTCATCTGCCACTTGTATATAATTCATGCCCTCATTCTGACTCCTGACTCCTGTATTCGGTTCGATAAATCCCAAATTGAGCCAATTTAATCAAAAAACGTCATTTCTCTCCTTTGACTAGCTAAAGTTGCTGTATTCAAGAGCCTAAACTCATGCCAGGAAATCCCAAAAAAGGCAAGTATTCCAGCAAAAAAAATCCTTGTCCTGTATGTGGAAATACCGCAGGAAGTTGTAAGTTGAATGACGATGGTAGCCTTTATTGCTATCATTCTCTTGGTGACTCTGCTCCATCCGGTTACATCTACATCCGAGAGCTAGCAAGTGGGATGGGACAAGAGTTTATTACACCATTGGTGGCAGATGAATTATTTAGAGCTGCAACAGAGCTTCAAAATCGAGGAAAGAAAGCATCTAGTAAAGAAATAGCTCAATTGACAGGACTGCCTAACTCTTGGGCTAGAGCATTACAAAAAGCTTATCCATCAAGGTTTAGAGAATTTAATGACTTCAACTACCATCGCTCCAGAATTGTAGTGAAATCCAAACATCAAATGCCTAACAATCAACTCCAAAATCAACCTCAACCTCAGATGAAAGTTCTGAGCGAAGAAGAACGAGACAAACACTACCGGGCAATATTGTCACAACTACAACTAACAGATGCTCACCGCAATCATTTAACTGAAGTCCGGAAACTGAGTGAGTTTATTGATTTTATTGGCTTTCGCTCTTGGCAAACCAAGCAAGTCGAACACATCAGTGCTAATTTACCAGGTGTGGTCGAACGCAATGGTTCATTGTATTTATATGGTCAACCAGGATTATTCCTGCCAATTTACAACGAGATCAGACAAATCATCGCGTTCCAACTACTTCCAGATGACCGAAGTAGTGGTAAGTATAAATGGGGGTCGTCCACACCTGTGGACGGTAATGGCCCAAGGTTAGATAACGGGGAAATGCCATTAGCGTTCTGTCATCCTTTATCAATTCAACTATCCTCTATTGGTTTAGCTGAAGGAATTTTAAAAGCCCACTCAGTAGCTTGTCATCTCCAACAAATCATCATTGGTGCGCCAGGAGCAACTTGGGACTGTAGCCCAAACTTATTGAGACGTTACCTGGAAAACATTGCACACACTAGAAATATATCCTTATCAAAATTGGTGATTGATTTGTATGTTGATGCGGGTATGATTTCCAATCGGCACATCATGCTCCGCTATTATGAAACGGTCAAGTTGTTACAAAAGTGGGGATGTAAAATTCGAGTTGGTTGGTGGGAACAGTTAACCAAAGATCAACAGGATATTGATGACTTGATTATTCAAGGAGGTCGTCATCAGATCACTTATATTTCAGTTGATGAATGGATCTCGCTGTGGGCTGATAACATCCGCAATGATTTATTGTACATTTTTGTACAATTTAATACTTCTGATTGGGTAGCACCAGTGCAACATCCAGATAGGGCAGAGTTGGGATATTGGAAAAAAATTAAAGCCTCTGGTGGCGATGTCAAATGGCAATGGATTCCCAAAGCGGGTTTTAGTTTTATTGTCGAGCGGGAACTAATTGGAACTAACAATGCTTTTGGCGGATTAGTTCTACAGGTAAAGCGCAGTTATGATTCAGCAAATGAACAAGATAGGGTAGTAGTTCCTGCGGAAGCACTGCATCGAGTTACAGATTTTATTAATTGTCTGTCGCGTTCTACTGGCAAGGTTTATCTTGTCAATAAGTTAAAGCCAGAAGAACTTCACCAATATTTGCACAAAGAACTGGCAGCTTATCGAGAGCGAGGAGGTAAAGGATATAAATTATCAGAACGTCTCGGTCGGCAATCAGATGGCACTTGGGTATTTCCCGATTGTCAAATTAGCGCAGATGGAATGTTCCTGACAGAGGAACAATCTCTTTGGGTTCTCAATAACGCATTGATTGCTAAAGAAAAAATTCCTATCCCCAAAATCAACACAGAATACGAAGTAGAAGTTTTACCACGTTTAGTTTCGGCAATGCGAAACTTCTTTGGCGAATCTGGGTTTATGAGTGCATTTTTTACAATGGCATTCTCTGTGGCTGGACTATTTTATGATGAAATTCAGGAAGCAGAAGGATTTTTTCCTGTTTTAGGACTTTACGGAGATGCGGGAACTGGAAAAACAGTCGCTGCTGTGACAGCACTTTCGCTGTTAGGTTTCGACCATCGAGCGAAAATTAATCAAGCCTCAGAAAGTGCCTATCACGAACGATTTAAACTCATGGGTGGGTTAACCCAGTTTCTCGATGACCCCGATAAAACTCAAATTTCCTGGGTGTGTCAGCAAATTAAAACCCAGTTTGGTGGTGGGTCGCGTTCTGTACGTGAAAATAACCAAGACCCCCATAGTCCCTTGATAGTGGCTTCCAATTATTCGATTGGTGACAATGATCCAATAATTCTGTCAAGGTTGATTCGGTTGGAGTTTTCAGGAAACCCAAATCCCACTGCCTTCCCAGAATTAAGAGCAATTAGGAGGCTGTGTTCATCTGCTTTACCCAATTTAATCAAGCTTGGTTATCACCAACAAGGAATTAAAGATTTGGAATCACAGCTAATTTCCAAGTTACCCACAGCACACGCTAGGTTAGCATCAAGTTTGGCATTGGTTGGTTACTATGCTTTTCGCTTGGCTGAACTATCTGGTGTGGTTTGGGCAGATGAAGTTTGGGCTTATTTGAGTTATTTATGTGGCGAAGCAAATGAGGATGAATCCAAGAAATCCTCGCTTGATGACTTTGTGGATAAACTTTTGGTATTGCGATCGCAAACAGAAGTCGGCGAGTGGAATTGTCGCTTAATTACCGAAGATGGCAATCCAGAAAACGATAATTATAAATCGTTAGCAGTTTACATCCACTCTGTCTGGCCTGTCATGTCCCGTTACTTTAAATCAGAGTTACCATACAGCCAAAAGATGATTCGACAGCAAATCCACAAAGCAGGTGGAAAGACTTACAGCAAACAGAAGTTTCATTGCGACAAAGACTCTTCCATCGCTTATCAACGTTGTCAACTAAATGTTAGGGCTGATCTCAATGGAGAGATTGTCGTACCTAAATCACCACAGATGGCTACTCGCAGTTGCGTGGAAATTCCTATTGAGTTGCTTCAAGGGCGAATAAATAGTTTTGAGTTAGCTGGTCAAACAAATTTTTCAGTTGATCATGACAATAGTCAAAACTTGGTTACTAATTCCAATGAGGCTACAAGTTAGTTAAAAATGCCAATAGTAACTGCTGGGATATTTATCCTACAAGGATTATCTAACTATCTCAACTATAAGTTACTCAATCAAAATTCAAGCAACAAAATAATATTTTTAATCGAATCTGACAAATAAACACAGAGCGGAAATACTTATTATTATTCAAACTAGGAATACTGACAGTTGCTCCACTGAAGATTTTTCATGCTAATTTTGGAGATGTAGAAACGCTTTGTATTCTTCCTAGTTAGCTTTTAAATCCGGAGTGAGCAATGCTTCAAAGTTATGAAGCCATTATTGAAAATGGTCAAGTTAAGTGGCTAACAGATGAGCCTAAAATATCTAAAGCTCGTGTAATCGTCACGATTCTTTCAGATACCACACCACAAGTATCACGCCGTACTCCCCCTACTGCGATCGCGGGTAAAGGTAAAACGTTGGGCGATTTGGTTAGTCCCATCGTTGAGGAACAGGATTGGGAATGTCTCAAATAATCGTCCTCGATACTCATATTTGGGTATGGTTCATCACTCAAGAGTTTGAGCGATTTCCTACCCACTGGCGCGAAATTATTGAAACTGCTTTTGTGGTAGGTATTTCACCAGTATCTTGTTATGAGGTAGCTCTAGCACAACAACGGGGACGACTACAACTACCCTGCGCTGCCGAACAATGGTTTCAGGATGCTTTGGAGCCATCTGGAATTATATTGCTGCCGATAACTGCTGAGATTGCCTACAAAGCAGTCAGTTTATCTCCCGTCCACAAAGATCCATTTGATCGCTTGATTATCGCTACAGCACTTATTTATCAAGCGAAACTAGCTAGTATTGATGGCTTGTTTTCTCAGTATTCAGAACTCGATGCATACTTGATGAAGTAGACGCGATTCTTTCATGATCTATCAATGTCTTAAAGTTAACGATAGGGCATAATCTCTGTCATCAAACAATAATTAAGCATTTTTTGGATCGAGAGTTTTAGATGAAAGTAGTTGAGTTCGTGAAAGAAATTTGCGCGTCCAAGTAGTGCAATTCATTGCAATTCATGTGATGGCGCAAATGCTCAGACCATTTCACCAAATGATATATACAAATAATTTTTCCTCTGCCCCTCTTCTGCTTATTTGTATCAACCTTAAAGTGAAACGGTATTACTAGTCAGTTCGTATCCCCAATTTTGAGATTCTATCGTTTACTAAAATTTTGCCATCAAAAAATAATCTGGTATTTTTTGTATTTGTTTACTATTTAAATAGTAACCATAGTAACCAAGTAAAACGAACGCCCAAAACCTTTTGACAATGCATATTTCATTGGTTACTATTAATCAATTTGTTAATATTTAAGTTACTGGAATTACAGTAATATAGACAAATAAAATATATGTCTATGTATACTACGGATATTCGCTAGTAAATTTTCATCAAAATAATTGCGTAATAATATACTTTTTAAAGATAAAACTATACTCAAAAACTATTTTTTACGCATCTATACACAAACTAAAAGTTAATATTTTGACTCAATAAATAAATTATTTAATCGAATAAACATATGAGTTAAATATCCAGCAATTGGTTGATGTAAATTCAATCAATCGAAAGTTAATTATGGATATAGAATTTTTTTTAATTCCTATGCTCTCGAAACCGTCCAAAGATTGTGACTTACGTCAAAGAAATCACGTGCGTTCATCTGGGTTAATCCTGACGGCAACTACCACAACAATAATAGATGTAGTCATTAACCCAAGTTTGATTGGAATTACAACATTGGCTATCTCGACATTGGGAACGAGCGCAATATTTTTTCGGCACGAGTTGGACGGTGTATTCAATACCATCGCCAAATTTTCTAGACAATACAGAATAACTTCCTCTGCATTAACAGTTTTGGGTGCATTCCTACTTTTAGATGCTCTTTCAACGACCGCACAGGCACAATTTTTCCAAAACGCAGAAACTTGGATGACAGGTCAATTTACAGGTGCCCAAGAAGCAATTACTTTATCATTTAACGTCCTACGAGGATTATTCATACTGTACTTGGGAATTTCTTTGATACGTGTTGTCCAAGCAGCTCGTCAGGATGAAGATTGGCAAAATTTAGCCCGGACACCGATGATTATTTTGATTGCGGTGACAATGGGTGATATTCTGGCAAATTTAATTATTGGAGGCGGTACTGGAACTAAAACTTAGGGAGTAGGGAGTTGTAAGCGAGAAGATTAAAGTGAACTATTTTGAATGCAATAACTTGTTTTTTATCCTACTCCTATTCACCATTCACTACTCACAAAATAAAACGATGGAGGACAAATCAAAATACTGTAAAGTTAATAGTACAGTGGGAAAAGTACCAAACATCGGAATATTCCCCGCAGATCAATTAATCCCTTGGGCAATAATTTGTGGACTTTCTTACTACTTAGCACATGGGCTATTTCGACTGAATTGGGTTTGGACTTGTGCAGCCGCAGCTTGGGGAATAGCAACTTGGTGGATACTTACAGCCAATGGCGCTTGGCATATTTTATCTAAATTTGTTGCAACTCCCCATTGGACGCGAGTGCGTGTGAGATATCAGAAAATATTGGATTTAAAGGAGTACTCAACCAAATCAAACGGTAGAAAATAATGAGCAATAAAGTTGGTAAACGCATACTTAGATTAACACCTCTTGAAGATTCATTTTCACTAGTGACAATGTTGCAAATAAATCTTCAAGGGCGTTCAATTGGTGCTTATCTTCTACGCAAAGGTGTTGATAACTTTTTGATTCAATTTGGATTTGAATGTGCCGGAATTCATTCCACACTACGCAGCGAACAAATTGATCCAGTTTTCGATGCGATTGAATCGGGATTGAAAGATTTACCATCCTCGGAACGTTTAACCATCCATCTTAGTTCGTTTACCAATGACAAATCACGACAGCAACAACTTAAGAATTTGAGCGATATTGCTCCTAACAAAGAACTGCAATATCTCTTGATGGGAGAACGATGCCGGACACAAAAATTAACAATTCAAGGAGTTCGCAAACCGAAAAAACTACATCTTTATTGCACCTACACAGTTGAAACCAACAGCACTGGTACAAGCGATGCACTTGAAAAAGCTCTATCGAAATTAGAGCGTTCTTGGAAATCATTTACAGGAGAAATCAACGAACTACAATTTATCGCCATCGAACGATTATTACATGCATCTTTTACCGATGGATTCCAACTATGGGAACAATTAATATCCAACAAAATGGGGCTAGATATCCACCCAATGAATGCCGATAAACTTTGGTCAGAACTTTGGCAGCGATTTAACAATACACCACCCCGTCCAATTCCCCAACTTTTAATTCTCGATGAAAACGGACTGCGAGAGGAAATTTATTCAGATCTCGCCCCCACATCTTTTCTCATGGAGTCCGAATCCTCCATCCCCATCGCAGATAGACGATGGGTGCATCTCCAAGAAAAATACATAGCAGCTCTTACTTTTGTAAATAAACCTGGTGGTTGGGTGGATAAAGAACGACAGCTTCGCTATTTATGGGAGGTTTTATCTAGGGAGAGGGTTTACGACACCGAAATTTACTGTCAGTTGATGCGGGCAAATGAAACCTTAGTAAAAACAAATATGCAGCGCCTGACGAAACAGGCAAATACCGTCGCGGCGATCGCACAAGATAAAAACTCGGTGGATGTAAAATCGCTACTCAACATCAAAAAATCTGTTGCCGCTCAAGAAGAACTTTATGAAGGTGCTGTTCCCATTCATGTAGCGACAGTATTTTTGGTATATCGCAAAACCCGCGAACAATTAGACGAAGCTTGTCGTTACTTACAATCCTGTTTTCTGAATCCAGCTTGGGTTGTCAGAGAAACCGAATATCCCTGGCGAATCTGGTTGCAAACTTTGCCCATTATTTGGGAACGCTTGATGACTGCACCTTTTAATCGCAGGTTAGTTTACTTAAGTGGCGAAGTACCAGGATTGATGCCACTAGTGCGAACCAAAGCTGGGGATAGTAGCGGTTTTGAATTAATCGCAGAAGAAGGAGGAACACCAGTATTTCTCGATTTGTACAACCAACACAAAAACTTGGGATTATTTGCTACCACCCGTGCAGGTAAAAGTGTTTTGGCATCCGGGATTCTTACGCAAGCCTTAGCGCACGGAATACCTGTAGTAGCAATGGATTATCCGAAACCAGATGGAACTAGCACTTTTACTGACTACACCCAATTTATGGGTAAGGATGGTGCATATTTCGATATTGGTAAGGAGTCGAGTAATCTGTTTGAGTTACCAAATTTACGCTCTTTACCTACAAAATTGCAGCAAGAAAGGTTTGAAGATTACAAGGATTTTCTGGCAACAGCATTACTGGCAATGGTTGCAGGTAATCGTGGTGGTGCCTCCTCACAAGTGCTGACAGATACTGTCCGTTCGATTATTGCTTTGGCTTTGAAAGCATTTTTTGAGGATGAATTAATACGCGATCGTTATGCGGCAGCATACACTAACGGCTTTGGCTCGGACGAATGGTCTGTAATGCCGACATTGCATGATTTCTTGAGTTTCTGCTCCCACGAACGATTACGGTTAGATTCTCTGAGTGGGGATATCAAAGCAGGTTTGGAAACCATACGCTTAAGGTTAAGATTTTGGCTTTCTAGTCGTGTAGGACAAGCGTTGGCACAACCATCTACCTTCCGCAGTGATGCGCGGTTACTCATCTTTGCACTACGTAATTTATCGAACGATGAAGATGCAGCAATTTTGAGTTTGAGTGCTTACAGTGCTGCATTACGAAGAGCTTTAGCATCTCCGGCAAGCATCTTTTTCATTGATGAAAGCCCAATTTTATTTGAATTTGATGCGATCGCCGCCTTGGTTGGCAGACTTTGTGCCAATGGTGCAAAAGCTGGAATCAGAGTAATTTTATCCGCTCAAGACCCCGATACGATCGCAAAATCTCCATCAGGTTCCAAGATTTTTCAAAACTTAACCACTCGTTTGATTGGACGTATTCAACCGACTGCTGTTGATAGTTTTGCAAAGATTTTGAAATATCCCCAAGAAATTATTTCTCGCAATGCGACCGAAAGTTTTTTTCCAAAAAAGGAGGGATTTTACTCGCAATGGTTGCTGGATGATAACGGAATATTTACTTTTTGTCGTTATTATCCAGCATTTAACTTATTAGCGGTAGTGGCAAATAATCCTTCTGAGCAAGAGCAGAGAACGCAAGCATTGTCGAAGTATCCAGATAAATTTGTTGCTTTGACAGAGCTTTCTAGGCAACTAGTAAAAACAAAGTAGTTCAGAGTATGAACAAGCTCAATAAATTGACACTAAGCATAGTTGGTATACCCATAATATCAACAATTGGCGTTTCAAGTGCCTATGCATTAGAGATACCAAACCCTCTGGTTAAAGTATTCGACCAATGGCAAGAGCAATTAAGCTCTCTAGATAAATATATTGACTCAGTAGTCTCTGGTAAATTAGAGAATTTATCAGAATCTTTGCAGGGGGATTTGCAAGCAGCAGTTAATGAATCAGTTGGAGCATTGGGTTTACCTGATGCAACAGAAACGAGAGAAAAGATTGAAGAGATTGCAGCTTTAAATAATAGCGCAGTTAATAGCGTTGACAAAGTAAGCAATGAAATTGACCGTCAAATTACCCGTGCTGATTCAGATACAACTTTGAGTAAAGAAGGGCAAGAACTTACAAAACAGCAAGTTAAAAAAACCCAAACTTCGATTGAACAAGTTCAGGCTGATGCTAGTGCTGCTCAAGATGATGTTGTTACCCAAAATGTCATGAAAAGGATGGCTCAACAAAATACCCAAATAGCGGGAATTTTAGGAGCAATGAGAACTGATGGATTGAAATCAAAACAATCTCAAGATTTGGCGAATCTTAACTTGACTAATATTTCCCGCTCATTGGATGGTCAAAATCAAGTACGTCAAAAAGAAACTGTAGGTCAAGGCTTCAGCAATTTGAGAACTGCATCACAAGCACGGTTATTTTAGTTGAAGATGCACCTGGATGTTCTACTATTTTTTGAGATACGGACTAATTCTTTCCCAAGCTCAAGTGCCGAACCCTGGACAAGCAGCTTCCACAATCACCGAAGATGGTGTAGCTGCGAGTGAAGCTGTTGCCAAGTCAATAGATAAGCTGTGGAACGATGTTTTAAGTGGAGGATTGTATAGTGCGATCGCAAATCTCGGCATCTTCTTCGCAGTTGGTACTCTCCTAATTTTCATCGTCCAATGGACGAAAGAAATGATAGATGGTGACAGTTCCAGGGGATTTACAGAAATAATCTGGCCCATTGTTGTCATTGTTCTACTGGCTAACCATGCTCAACCATTAGCCGCTGTTACCCAAGGACTTAGAGGAATTATTAACCAAACGAATCAAACTCTTTTAGCTTCCACATCTGCTTCTATCCAGTTGCAAGAAGCTTATCAGCAAGTAATGCTCAAGACAGGAAAGGGAGATGCTATTCAATCATTAATCGCTCAATGTAATGCCATCGCTGATCCGACGCAACAAACCCAATGTCTGCAAAATGCTTCTAAGCAAGCTAAAGAGATAGAATCCCAGCTAGATAACGACAATCGCCCCGATTGGCTCAAAGGTATCAGCGATTTTTTCAACACCAACATTTTTCAGCTAACAGTGCGGGGTTGGTTGCTAGCATTGGCGATCGCTTTTCAATGGATAGTCGAAGTTTGTCTGTTACTGACTGCCCTCTTAGGCCCGCTTGCAGTAGGAGGTTCATTACTTCCAGTCGGTAATAAAGCAATTTTTGCCTGGTTAACTGGGTTCTTTTCCGTCGGAATGATCAAGCTTTGTTTCAATATTATTTCTGGTTTGGTCGCCACAATAGTGCTGAATGCTAACAACAACGACCCGATGATTTTTGCTTTTGCAATTGGTATTCTCGCCCCCATTTTATCTGTAGTTTTAGCTGCGGGTGGCGGGATGGCAATTTTTAGAAGTTTCTCCAGTCTGGCGAGTTTTGGGCTTTCTTCGGTTGTGATGAGGATAGTTAATAAATCCTAAAACATTGTTTATGGCTATTTTAGATTCAGAATCTGCACAAAAAAATCGATTACGATTTTTAAATCGTGCGTCAAAAAGTGTTTCAACTGGTGACGCACTAGCATTATTTGCTTTAGGTACTTTTGGATTACACCTCATTACTTTTTTCATACTTTTATTATTGTATGGTTCCTATTCACAGTTAAATAAAAAAGCGCCTCCAAGTTTAGTACAACTAGAGACAGGAAAATCTATTAAAGTTGCACCTATTGGTAGTCTAGAACGCACTCCTCAAGTAATTCTGCGTTTTGTTTCTGACACAATGACTTTGATGATGAATTGGTCGGGAACGCTACCACCTAGTACTGTTGAAGAAGCAGCTAAACCAAAACCTGATCCTGGTGTAAATATTAGCAACAGAGAATTTAGAAGTAGTAAGATTACATCAGCAGCATGGCAGGCATCTTATGCCTTATCAGAAGATTTTCGTAAAGAGTTTTTAAAAGCGCTGGCTGCGATTACACCATCAGGAGTTTTTCAAGGCAAGACACAAGTAGTTTTAGTCCCGCTTTCAATTCAATCACCGATAAAAATTGCTGAGGGTAAATGGAAAGTCAAGATGGTTGCTAACCTGACAATTGTTGCTCAGGATAGCAATTTAGGAGAAACAATTCAATTTAATAAAGAAATATTTGTGAGGGCAGTTGTCCCACCAGAATCGCCAAATCAAGTTGATGGTTTAGCAGCAGTAATTTATCAAATGCGTGCGAGCGGCTTGGAAATTTATGCGATTCGAGATTTAGCACAGGAAAATTTGTAATGCAGGAGAATAATCTCAAAGAAAGCTATGAGTCAGATACAAATTGGGATGAGGCTAGCCTTGCTCAATTACTCGGGTTTCATGATGAAAGTCAGTTAAAAAATTCTATCTACTCTGCTGAACCAACATCTAATAACATTGACGTAACAGAGAACGCTAGTAACGAATCCACACATAATACAATTGCAATCCACAAATTATTTGATGACCCCCAAACAGGCAAAACTCAGCCTACTTTTTACGGTAATCCCTTTGCAAAGTTTGGCGCAGTTGGGTTGGTTATGCTTGTAGTATTTGGTGCTGGAGCAACTATTTTAAATAGCATTATGTTTGGTAAATCCAGAGTGACACCAACAATTGCTAATCAAAAAGCTGACCAACCAAAAGTAGAAATGGCTGATAACGCAAATCCTCAAGAAACAGAAACAGGAAAACTAAAAGCAGAATTAGCTTTAGGTAGTCAAGCAGAAAAAATGCGATCGCTCGAGCGTTCTAAAAGCCCTAAAACAACAATTCAACGCAAAGTTTTCTCCAAAAATGATTCAAACAACCGGATTAATCGAATTTCTGACACAGAAGTACGCCCAGCCCAGGTTTCTTCTGTTCGTAACCCAATACAAGAAAACAGTAGATATGATTTGCCTCGTGTTGCTTCTGTTCCTAGATTTCAAGCCACCGTAGGCGCAGCACCTCCAAACACAAAAGAATCTGTTGACCCAATAGAGGAATGGGCAAAAATTAGTCGCTTGGGCAGTTATGGTCATACGCAAATTGCATCTATAACTAACGAGCAAGCAAACGGTAAAACTTTGGATACTATAGCCAATGAACAACCAAATTCATCAATAAAAATTCCCTGTACTACCTTGGTTTCAACAGCATCTACTCATAGCATTGAACCTGAACCCCTGTATACAGAAGAAGCAGTAGTTATCAATGGCGAACCGATACAAAAATTACAAGTTGGTGCCTCTGCATCTGGAAAGTTAGTAACTCCGCTAATTTGGAGTAAAGATTCAACTAATAACTCTTCTAACAAATCACCAACTACAACATCAGGTGAAAAGTTTGTTATCCAACTTATCGAACCTTTAACCAAAGAAGATGGTTTGATTGCTTTACCAAAAGGCTCTCAAATCGTTGCTCAAGTTACTGATATTCAAAAATCAGGACTTGTTCAACTCGAAGCCACACAAGTTTTAATTGATGGTAAGGAATATCTGCTTCCACCAGGAGCAATTAGTATTCGTGGTAATTCCGGTCAACCTTTAATCGCATCGAAATGGAGTGACAAAGGTGGAGAAATTGCTTCCCGTGATGCTGAAACATTTATAGTAGGTTCCCTTGCCAAAGTCGGTAAGGTATTAAATCAACCCAAATCTCAACAAATATCAACATCTAGTGGGTTAGGTGGTACAAATACTTTTTCTTCTATCAGTGGAGGTAGCGAAAATATTTTGGGAGCAGTTTTAGAAGGTGGATTTGAACCGCTCACTCAACAAATTCTTCAGCGCAATCAACAAGCACTTGCAGAAATTCAGCAACGAGAGGAAGTGTGGTACATCCCTGCTGGTACAGATATTCAAGTCTTTGTTAATCAATCATTTCAGTTGTAAACACTTTTAGTTATGAAGGCTTTTTTACAAAATTTGAGTGTTATTTCGACTGTTCTGACTTTTACTATTTTTTGGCAATCAGCAAGAGGTGAAAATTATTTAAAAAAAGGAGTGAGGAATATTTCACAAGATATAGCGACTGGTAACAGTAATAATATACCTCTGATTGAATTGTCATCCGGCTATGGGGTGAATATTTCATTTATCAAGAGTGGCGAGATAGTCGAGAAAGTTTGGCTGGATAATCCGGCTTTCGCTTCATTAGATGTCGATGGTTGTCTATCAGGATTGGCGCAGAAGTGCGAACAATCAGGTGCTACTGTACTGCATTTACGGCGAATCAACCCGCTCAAAATACCACAACTACCCAAGACAAATAGCAGTTTGCTAACGGTAATAACAAAGAGTAACTCTGGACGAAAAGTATATGTATTTCGCGTAGCAATGGGCGATACTGCTCCTAAATATCACACTATTGAAGTTACACCAAGTTTAAGAGAAGAACCTGAAATCAAAAATTTGCCTAGCGCCACGAATATCACAAATCTACAGCTTATTAGTTCGGGATTAGAAATTGCCCAGCAACAACGTTTAATTTTACCTAACTCTCGCTTACAAAGACGAGTAAAGAGTTTTTTGATATTAATGAAGTCGGGATATTTAATCAATGATGCTGCCCGTAGAAGTGGAATTTCCTTACAGTTAGTCAATCGCTTAATCGAATTAGGAAGTAACTCACAAATCGGTACTTTACGCTAAATATTTAACATTTTTCCGAAAAAATATTTATTCAAAGACAATGAAATTCTCAAATAAGTATTTGGCATTGATGCCAGGATTAAGGCTAGCAATATTAATCTTTAGTGTAATTATCATTACATGGCAGCAACAAGGCATATCAAAACAACCAGAGATTCCCACAATATCTTGGCAAAATACCCGGTTACCAGATTGGAACAGAATTACTTTTTCTAAAATGCCAGCAATTAGCGAATCAGGCTCATTTCAAGCACCTCCAGGAGTGACAGATAAATTAGGATATGACCCCTCTCGTACTTGGAATGCGGGACAAAAGCCTGATTCGTTTACAATGCTAGGTGATTTTCAGGATTCTTTCCAACTCCAAAAGTTTTCACTTACCGATATCGCCCAAATTGTTGACTTGGATTTACAGAAACTGAACTTAGAAAGCTTTGGTGTGATTAAGTTTCAAACCTTAGAAAGTTTGGTGAAAGCTATTCCTGATTTAAAGGAATTTCATGTTTTTGAAGTTAAATTTATTCTTGATTTACTTGAGCAATACTTATCCAATTCCTTCGATACCAATCAAACTATAGGTAATTTGCTACAACAATCTCCCCATTTGGGTAAATTGAGTTTGTCATTATTGAATTTAAAATCTTATAACCTTAATTCAATTCCCGGATTATTAGTGACTCCCATTAGTACCTTTGAAAAATGGCAAGGGGTTTACATTGACGAAATACCTGGACTAGCAAAAGTACCATTTTCTCAGTTCCCCAATCCCATCAACCCTGTAGGTACGGAAGTCGGAATAGTTGATATTGCCTTTGCAACCGACGAACAAAAGCGAAATCGTACTATTTCCGGAAGCGATAAAGAAGGCTTTGCTGTACCATGCGATCGAGATTGCGCCCATACTGAATTATCTGGTTCACCTGCTGTTAACGGTAAAGCTTGGTTTAGCGGTAAGTATCAGTTAGTCAAAGGTGGTAAAGGTATATTGGGTTCTGTTAATCGTGGAAAAGAACCCACAGGTAGACAACCTTTTGGTGATGCATTCAAGGTGGCTATATGGGATGTCTCGGAAGTTGATGGAATGATTACCCAAGCTTTATTCTTCCGGGTTTGTATGCGGAATAATTTTGTTGATTTGGGATGTACACCCTACTTTATAGGCCCTGTGCCTTTCATGAGTTATAAGGAGAAAGAACCGATATTTTTAGGTGCTATTGATGAGGGTAAAAATTCTGTCTCTACTCCCACAGGATTAAAAAGTAGTGGATTTACTTTTAATAAGTCTCCGATAACATCTGGAAATGCGCTATCTAATTTAATACCAGCAGCGAAAGGTGATTGTAAAAAGCTTCATTCATCAGGTATTAATATTGATGCTTTGAGTAATGCAATGTTGAGTACTGAAGATAACTATAACGCTGTGGGTAGTTATGTTTGTGACTCGAATGGTAATTGCGGTCGAGCGCTGGGTGCAATGGAATTGATGTCCTATCGTTCTGATGTAAGGAAGATCATATCAAGTAAATCTGGTGGGTCACAATTCCTCACCAAGTTGGATATAGGTCAAGAAGTGACTGGTGAGGAAATGATGCAGTACTTTTCACCCACCGATCAGCAATCTTTAATTGAAATTGAAACTAATAACTTATTATCAACAGCATCACAACAAATTGACCCATCTACAGGCAAGCCTTTTAGAGGAAGCAGATTAATTGAACGTGCTGCTCAAATGCATTTTGCTGGTGTGAGTATTCCTGCTGATGAGTTGGTTAGTGATGTTAGAGAAGAAAATTCAGTCAAAGAATATGGCAGTAACGTTGCTAATAAATATTTAAAAACTATGGAATCAATGGGCTGCTTAAAATAATTTTTCAGGGTAGTTAGCTATGCCAAAACAACTGAAAAAATATAATATAAAACTCTTGATAATTTTGATGTTACTTTTAGCTTTTTTGAGCTTAACACTAGCCTGTTTTTTATGGGTATTTAATTCCTCATCCAATAAAAGTCGTACACCTACTTGGGAAAGTGCCAAAGATGTAGTGAATGAGCGCTTATTGAAACAAGTGCTAGCTTCTGTTTCTACAAATAAGCTTGATGAGAAAGCTGTAAAAGTGATGCCAATTAGCTCTAGTGATGGTGTCCATGTATTTGTATTTGATTTTCATTCGCCTCAGCTTTGTGGTGCAGGTGGGTGTTTGTATCAGGTTTATCACGAATCAGGAAAACTACTTTTGCAAGTTATAGCTAATCCTCACTTACCACCAAAAGAAGATTTGATTAGGGTTTCAAGCCGCGCTCTACAAGCTTTTCCTTGCTTAATTTTTACTCAGACAACAGACATGGAAAATATAGTATCTCGTACTGATTATTGCTTTGATTCTGGTCGATATACGCGCTTTGGCGACACTTGGACGGCTGTTGGTTCATTAGGAAATTAAAATTATGAGTAATTATTTCCAAGTACGGCAAGTAAAATCTGCCCCAGTCCAAAGCTTGCAGATAGAAAGATTGACAGACTTAATGAAATCACAATCGGGATTAATATTGCTGGGTTGTTTTGCAGTAGTGGCCATTTTTAAAGTTTTATCAGTCCGTAATTCTAAAGGTAAAGTTGCCACTAGTTATTGGGGTGGGAGTCGTGAAAAATCATTAGCTGCGCGTCAAGCGAAAAAACAAATATCAAAACCAACTCGTAATTCTGTCGCATTGTATGTTGGTACTCCTGATGACATCAGAATTAATCTTCAAAAACAATGGTATGAGGCTGGGTTACTCAAAACCAAACCAACATTTTACAAGCAATTTATTTCCCCCAATTCAACTTTATATGTTCCTGATGCCCAGAGGGGAATAGCTGTTATTGGTGCAGCTGGTTCCGGTAAAACTTTCTCTGTAATAGACCCTCTAATTCGTAGTGCTTTTGACCAGGGTTTTCCCATGTTGCTCTACGATTTCAAATTTCCGGCACAGACTAAACGAGCTGTAGCCTATGCAATTAAACGAGGTTACACCGTTAAAGTATTTGCGCCGGGGTTCTCTGAGAGCGAAACTTGCAATCCGTTGGACTTGTTGAGGGATGAGGAAGATGCGATCGCAGCAGGACAACTTACTCAAGTCATCTCCCGCAACTTTGATCGCGGAGGAAATGCTAGTAGTGATAAGTTTTTTGAGGAAGCTGGAGATAGCTTAGTTGAGGGAATTTTACTCGTTACTAAAGCGATAAAAACTCTGACTGGTGAGGATAACTACTGCGACTTGATGATGGCTCAGGCGATTTTATCTTTACCTAATTTGCCAGCCAGATTAGAAGCTGCCTCAAAGAACAAGTTGAAAGTTTGGACTTCGCGCCCACTTTCCCAGTTAATCAGTGTTAAGGATTCAGAAAAGACTGCTGCATCAATTATTGGAACTGCTCAAAGGATGTTTCAACGTTTTCTCAAACGTGATTTTGTTGGTGCTTTTTGTGGAAAGACTACACTACCACTAGATTTAGATGGTAAGCAATTAATTATTTTCGGACTGGATCGGAATAATCGAGATATTGTCAGCCCTCTGCTGGCTGCAATTTTACACATGATTGTGACGCGCAATATCACCCGTACTAGACCGCGTAAAGATCCTTTGATAGTTGCATTGGATGAATTGCCAACGTTTTATTTACCAGCGCTTGTCAACTGGTTAAATGAAGGACGCGAAGATGGTTTTGTTGGTATTTTGGGATATCAAAACATTGCCCAGCTGGAGAAAGTTTATGGAAAGGAATTAGCAAGGGCAATTTTAGGAGGTACAGCAACCAAATTTATTTTCAATCCCCAAGATCCAGAATCTGCGAAGTTATTCAGCGATTATCTGGGAGAGATGGAAATCAAGTTTAGTTCTAAATCCCGCAGTATTGGCAAAGGCGGCGGTTCTCGCAGTTCTAACGAACATCACCAAAAGCGACATTTATTTGAACCAGCACAGTTCACCAAGATGGGTACGGGTAGGGCAGTAATCATCAACCCTGCATACACTCGTGGTACAGAAGCCTATATTCCTCTGCTACAAAAGGTTAAGGTTCCTTCATCTGATATTGATGAGATGAACTGGTCAGAGGCAAAGTGGGATTTTGTGCGCTCACGCCTGATCCAAAACAATTCTCTACAAATTACTGACTCAGAGCGATCGCAACAATTTCAGCAAAGGCAAGAACTAGCACAGAAATTATTTCCTATACCCGAACATACTGGGGATTTACCTTCACCAGAAGAACTAGCTAACGTATTTTAGATGGTCAAGGAAATGCGAAAGACACAAGTTAATTGGAGTCCACAAGTTTTCTCGATATTATCAAATTATCCTCAGTGGCAGGACATGCTTCACTCAGCCCTCCATAAACCTTTATTGGATACAACTTATTGTCCAGAAGTAATCGAAGTATTCGATCAGCATGGCTTATTAGCTGGTAGAGTTCACGGCTGCTTTTCTTATGAATGTTCGCGAACATTTCAATCAGAAAGCGAATTTATTGCTTGGTTGTTCGATGGGGAGTTAGCTGTTTTTTATGTTGGTTCAGAACTGGTAATTAATCGCATACAAATATTAGAGAGAGTGAGTAGGGAGTGGTGAGTAGTAAGAAGAAGATGTTGAAGAGATAACAAAGAAAAAAATATGCATTTCTGCCAGGAATTATATTATGCGACTTACTCAATGCTTACTATTAGCTACTCACTACTCACCACTCACTTCTTGAAAAATGCCTGATATTTTTACTGTTAACTCTGGTGATGCAATTGCAATTCAACAGCATTACGAACAAGTAATTGAAGCTTTGCTCAGAGCGATTATAGATGCCAAACAGGATAATAACGAGCGTCAGGGATTGCAAATATTTGATGGAGATAGATTAGTTTATGGGCGAGATACTAATCAATTTCGTGATGAGGTTTCGTCTTTGTCTGGACAGCTTTTAAATCCTCAACTTATTACCGAACTGCAACAATTACGCTCTACAAGAGTTGGAGAAATAGTAGAGGGAGCAATTAATAAGAGGGTAGAATTAGATGGGCAAGTTGTTTTGCAATCGAATAATCAATGTAGGGTAATTATTAATACTTTATTGCCCCAGTCAAGTATTCAAACAGCAAGCTCTGAAAATTTGAGCAATTTAGATAATAGGGATAATAGCAACCAAATTGATGATTCGGAATCTTCTTCACCAGATACTATTCAAGAACCCAAAGTTAGTGCGGATACAAATTTATTAACAACTCCTGGCTCAACACGAGTAAGACAATCTTTAGAACTATTAGAATCTAGCCCGTTAAAAATCCTATTAAGTGCAGAACTTGAGCAGTTGCAAGCAGAAATAAAAGCATTACAGCAGCAACATAATTTATATCAACAGTTAATTGATAAAAGGTTACAGCAACCTCAAAATACATCTTGGTGGCAACAGACAATTAATAATGTCTCCATTGTAGTTAGTAGCGTGAATTCTGCCATAAAAATGGGGATACAGGAGTTTAAAGAGAAGTCAATGCAACATCAATGGGCTGCATCTTTAAAAAACTTGTTTCACCTCCAGACACAACCGGGAGAAAGTCATTACCAAACAGGTGAATATCAAATTTCTCGTCATGGTACTTTATATGAAGTGAAGGAGTTAGCCACAGACAAGCAAATAATGCAGTTTCGTTCAACTCCTTTGGCTGTAAAAGTTGAGAAAGAAAATCTGGAACCAACTCATATTAAAGATATTGATATATTACAACGCTCTCTACAAAGAAATGAACCCATTCCTACATCTTTCGCTCCTGTTGGTAAGCAAGAAGCTGAGTATTTTGCTCGTGTAGAAAGGGTTACTAATGCTCTTGTGCAATATGCTGTCCTTCAACAAAGAGATGTAGAAATTGATGGCAGATTTACTTATAAATGGCACGCATCCCCTGATGGCAAAGTACGCATTGATGCTAAAGATGAGCGAGGGACTTTATTAGAAAAGTCTGGAGGAAAATTGAAAAGCACTATGAACGAGAGGGATTTAATTTATTTTGAGCAGATCTTACCTAAATTACAACCTATTCGCCAACAACAAAACATAAGCACTTCTCAATCCCAAAAAGCTGTAAGTAACGGATTAGAAAGATAGTTTTTCATCACATGGAATTGTCTAACTTGAATTTGTTAATAGAATCTGGTGTGCCTATTGTATCTGTAACTGTCCCACTATTAGAACGGATGACAGCATTGCAGCGAATCTATAATGAATGTGCAATCAAAAGAAATCTGCCCATTTATTTGTGGAATGCTGGTTGGGGATATTTTAAACAAGTAAAATCTGATTTAGAAAAGCAAGTCAGTTTTTTAAACATAAAACTGACTTGCTTACAGCTTGGTGATGGAAGTATGATTTCGGCTCTTAATTGTTTGTCTAACTGTAACCAAGATGGAATTTTTATCTTAGAAAATTTGTCATCTTTAACAGGTAATATTACAAGCAACAAAAATTTTTCTCATAAAATAATTTCCCAAATAATTAATATCTATTATGATTGGGCAAGCTCTGTCCAATCCAAGTATTTGATTATTCTGACAAATGAGAACGTAGAATTACCTCAATCTTTAAGCAGTTTGATTCCAACTCTTTTGCTAGAATTACCAAATCATGAAGAAATTGCTGATTTCATCAAAGTGCTTTTACCGAAATTTTTAGGTGAATTGTCATGCAATGGCGATATCGCTGCTATAGTCAATGCAGCTTCTGGTTTAACGGCTGTTGAAATTCGTTTAGGATTGACTTTAGCAGTTAATTCTTCCAAGCAACTAAATATTAATTCAGTAGCTTCATACTTACTTGATTACAAAATAAATCGCTTTCGTGCTTTAAACTTGAATTTTGTGACTCAGCCAAATCTTCCAGATTTTGGGGGATTGGATTTGCTCAAAAAGTATATTGAAAATGTTAAACAGGACTTTTCACCCGAAGCTAGAACAGCTAATATTCCCCTTCCCAAAGGTTGTTTACTCGTAGGCCCACCGGGGACGGGGAAAACTTTAGCAGCACAAGTCAGCGCCAAGACTTTGGGTTTTCCTCTTGTGAGCGTAGATACCGCAGCCGTTATGAGTGCTGGTGCCATTTATCTCAAAAGGTTACTAGAACGAGTAGAAGCTTGCACTCCTGCTGTGCTTTACTTTGACGAGTTTGATAAATTGTTTGCTGCGTCTGATGAATCGGGCGAAGCTATCGGCTCGCGACAAATTTTAGGAACGCTGCTAACTTGGTTGCAAGATAAGAAAACTGCGGTGTTTACGATCGCCACCCTTAATCGATTAGATGCACTACCACCAGAATTAACCAGGGTGGGAAGATTTGATGAAATATTTTACGTAGGATTTCCTCAAGCTATTGAGAGAAAAGAAATTCTAATTATGCACTTGGGGAGATTTGACGAGCGTTACCGTAACGGTAGTAACCCGCTCAGTGAGAAAGAATGGCGGATTATTCTGAATAAAACACTCAATTGTACGGGTGCAGAACTGGCGCGGATAGTATCTCAAGCAGCGCGTGAATTATTTCATCAGGGACAGGAAATGAAAATTGGGTTGGAGCAATTGTTAGCCCAAAGGGAGGCGATGGTGCCATTGTATGTCCGGGATACTGATAGGATATTGGCAATTGAGAATCAGGCAAGATATATCTGCCAACCTAGCTCCACTCAAGATACTTCGGTTTTCGCTCCCGCAATTACTAGCTACTGGGGTGAATCTTCTTAGGATACGCTTATGGAAAATTTTCCTGAAGCGAAGCCAATTGGTTACAAAATTAGGATTATCTAAGAATTATTGACCCTGTGAAAGTGCCTTAGCAACTCTTAGGGGTATACTCTCCTGAGCACAAGCCTTCAAAATAGCAGTTGCCCGCGTATTTCCCCGATTAGCAAAGTATTCCCAAACGGATAACCAATCTTCGCAGGTAAGTGTATAAACCTGTTTGACTCCCTCTGGTGTATTAACTCTACACTCTACAATCTCTTTTGATAACTTCATTTTCGAGAGGGTTTTTGCCCTCTTAGGGGAATTGTCGATTAACCATTCACAGTTGGAATGAATGCAGCGCATTCCTTCGTCATACCCTATCCGGTATTCTCCTGGTGCTACAACTAAAACTTGTAAATAAATGTGATTTTCCAATTTAATTTGGATAGTTTGAGCCTTAGCAAGTCGATAATTACCGCTAAAAAAGCAGGGATTTGGTGTGACTGCTTTACCTCTTTCTGGATTTGACAAGGCTTCAATCAATTGTTTCCATTCACTACGACTTAGAGATAATCGATGTTCTAGTAAATAGCCTTGTTCAAAAAGTTGTCTCAGATAAACTGCTACTGCTGGTAGCGTATATCCTTTAATTATCTTCCCATTTGGAATCTGTACAATTATTGACTCTAGCTGTTTCTGCTCTGCAAATATTCTGACATCTGTTTTTGATTTTCCAACGATTAGTGCTACTTGTCGTTCACTCATGACTTTGACACCATTGGGTAACTGATATGCTGCCCATACGTGTCTTTTCCAATGCCATTGTGCTACAACTGTTCTCGGTGGCTCAGAATTTGTTGCTTGGCTCAATTTTAGGTTTTGGTTGGTTTTTATGTTCTTGGGTAGATTCATAAACTGCCAACTTTCTATTCATTAAAGTTCAATTTTTCCAGGATATAGGGCTACTATAATTGCATCCTGTCATTGAAAAATATCTAATGATAATTCAATCATCAGTCAGATAAAAATCAGTTATTTACAGGATAATTACTCACCCATTTTTGTATGAAAACCAGACAAATAAGTCTGGCTTACCTTTGTTATAGGTCGCTGTACATTGTGCAATCTTTAAGTAGATGCGAATATTATTCATAATTAATAATTCACATAGGAACTATTAATTAGCTATTTTAATGTCACCCTAATATTTTTATATAGATGCTTTAGATGTGTAGCGCTCACATTGCTATCTATTTTAGAATCAGCAATACTTACACTTTTGTAAACTAACATAAATTTTACATCTGTTGCTTTATACTAACTTAAAAATCTAGTTTTATCAAATACATAATATTTATCTAGCAATATAAAAATAATAAATCAATAGATGATGCAATTTTAGATACTATTTTTTATACCTAATTTGAATATAAATACATAAATAATACCAGGTTAAAAAATAATTCGACAAATGGGTAGAGCACAACATTATTGTGTCTTGAAAAATAATTGATATGATTGAAATTTACAAAAATAATAAAAAAATAAGCAGCTGATGAATATAAGCAATTGAATGCTAGATATTTAAAAATTATTTACTAAAAAAACTCAAATGTAGAATCATCTTTTATTTGCATCATTCCAATTCAACATGGTTTTCCTTTACGTAGGATTGGTGTAATTGCTTTTTACAGCTATTATTTTGCTCCATCTGTGTTGCACTTGGTAAAATTTTTTGAATTGCCGCTTTTGTTTTTTTTGGCATAGCAATAATTATATTTTGTACGGTTTGCAAAAATTCTACTGGTAATAAATAGTAATGCGCTTGCAGCGCTGCTAGGCGATCGCTATCGTCAACTGCCAAGTATAGTGTTCTGTGGTGATGGGACGAATTTAACACCATTAGGGACAGTGCATCCATAGGTGAAGAAGCTAACACAGCTGTTATTATGGGAGCGTTTGAGTTTCCACCCATACTCACATGGAACCAACCACATGAGCGCCTACTACCAGGATACAAACTATAGCGATCACTAGCCTCAAAAGGAGAGTATAAATAAGCTCCTGTAATTTCATGAGTAAGACTCCGCGCTAGAAAAACTGCATTACCTGCCAAATCTGCGTAAACCAAATTACGTTGGTGAAGCGTTTGTACTAGTTTTTGAGGAACTGAGTAAGTGCTTGTGAGATAATTCTCTACTTCTTTCCAACGACTGTGCATTGGTGTCGGCGGTATGAAAATACTTGCTGGAGTTCGTTGCGCGATCGCTATTGCTTGCTGTTGAGCATGGTGAGTCACCGCAGTTAACATCGCCGTTTCACCAAAGCGATCGCGCAACCAAACAACTGCATCATCGAATGTACATTTATTAATCTCCATCACCAAATCAAGTGGACTGTTACTACTGCTATTGACTTGCTGATATTGGTTTAGCCCTAGTTCGTAGGCTACCAGTTCCAAAGATAAGTCATGCTGATTGCTGGTTGTGAGGCGCAGTAATTGCAATTCACTCTCTAGCTGTCGTCGTAATTGTTCGCTTTTAGATGCCGTTTGCTTTAGTTGAGTGTTGTGTTTTTGGATGCGCGATCGCTCCTGAAGTTGGTAGTTAATTATCTCTACGTGAGGACTCAAAACTTCAATTACTCTCTGTTGGTAAGATTCACTAGTTTCTTGTGCTTGGGGTTGGGGGAGACAGTTTTCCAAGTCGAGAACAAGAGAATCTTGATTCACAGCAGCATAATACTTTTTGATTTTTGTGTAGGTAGCAGTACTTCCTTTGATACCGCGAGAAATTCCTAAATGTGCAACAGCCTCAGCAAAACTATCTTGCAAGGAGTAGAGTTTATTCCTAGTGCCAAATAATGCTTTACAGTTGAGCTTACCTCGTTCATCCAAAGGCACGAGATAAGCGTGAATATGTGGTGTAATTTCATCCAAGTGCAGTTCTGCCCGAATTATGCGATCTCCCCAAAAGCATGACAACCAATGGATTGTTGCTTGCACAAAATTATCCAAGCACCTTTTGTCGTAAATTCCTGCTTCATTAGGTGCGTGGGGTCGAAAATATTCTGCGCTGGCTGAAAGCAAGATTTCCACGGCTAGAACCGCGTTCGAGCGAATCTTCTGCGAACCAATTTTATCTTTGACTAAAGTCGCCAAATTTGCGTCATCAGAGCTGCCAATTAGCTGCACATTTGTTACTTGCGGATTTGCATTTGGCGTATCCCTAGTTCTTGATGTGTGTGCTTCTTTTCCAGCCAATAATCCCCAAGATTTGATTTTCTGGATTCGACAAACTGCGAAGGGCATAGTGTGATATGTAACGCAAATTTTGCCTGAACTAATGATCGATAACCTGTCTTTTACACTTTTAACGCGCTCGTAATTAATTAGACGAACTGAGTAATTTAATGTACTAAAAAATCTATCTAGTGGCTTACGTAATATTAGTATTTTTTGATTTATTTTGATTGCGTATATAAACGTAAAAATCCGCTTAAACGCAATTATTCCTTGTTAAAAAATGTAATAGAAATTTTCGTAACCCAATAGATTATACGTAAATTACTTTTCAAGTAACTGTCGCTGTAATCCTTGCGAAGGAAGAAACTCAGCTATTTTTTATGGTAAATTTGCCAGCCAATAAACAATTTTAATTTTCAAATTTTTTATACTGATGATTTTTAGTGCATTTCAACCAAGTACATAATCTACCGATTGTTCGATTGCGCGAAATAGGAACATTTCGCTACCAAGGTAGAGAAGGAAACAAATCACAAAAAAGTCGAAGATAGTGAATTATTTTTTTCTCAAGCCTTTGATAAGCTGCGCTAATACTAGTTTTAGTCTGGTAATAGAGGATGTTGATATTGCTCTTGGTATTGAAAATTTTGGACTTTTTGAATATCACTGCAATTATTTTTCAGGAATTAGCCAGAACAAATTGTGTAGTGTGTTTCACCAATAAAATCATCACAAGCTGGAATATTGTACAAATTACCTTGGCAATAAAAAAGATTTTATTGTTTGGATTATCTCAAATTTTTCCAACCGCTAACGCTTCCTTGAAATCACTGAGAGATGGAATGATGTACTGAGAGTAGTTAACAGATTTTTGAAATATCACAATCTGAGTGAAGGAAGTTGAAGGAATTTTTCCGAGATCATTACCCAAACATTGATAAGGAAGGCTAATAATTAACCTTCATTTACCTTTAGTTTCCTTCAAATTAAACAGCTTTAATTGCATTAAATTTGTTTAACATTATGAGTAAGAATACTCAAGCGAAAAATAATTCTTTACCCTTGCTAATTTTGGCTTTGGATTTTGGGGGAAGTGCAACCAAGGGAATTTATTGTGCGTTTGAGCAACATAATCCATCGTCCTTGGTCATGGAACCGGAAGTACTAAAAGTCTCCTTGGAGTCAGTTACTTCACACACACAGAGTTTAGGTGCAACAGAACCAGAGAACATCGCATGGGTGAACTATATGGGTGAAACCTTTGTTGTGGGCTATTTGGCGAAAAGTAAATATTATGCCAACGAGGGTTTGAAAGAATTGAAATATGAGCGGGCGATCGCCAAAACGGTATCTGCTCTTTGGGTAGTTTCACAAAAGCTGAAATTAGGGATGAAATGTCGGCTTGCACTTGCTTGTTTACTACCACCAGGGGAGTTAGAGAATAAAGAAAGTTTCCACAAACAACTTTTAACTGTACTCGCTGACTTCGTCACACCAACTGGAAGAATGCTTGTGGAGTTAATCGAGTTTAAATGCTTACCAGAAGGAGCAGGAATTTATCTGGCTTACCAAAAGAAATTAGGACAAGCTATCAAAACAAAAGTCATTGCCTTAGCAATGATAGGTTACAGAAATGCATCAGTGTTAATCAGCAATAAGGGCATAGTAGCAGCTGATGGTAAGACTTCTGATTTAGGAATGATACGACTTTTAGAGAAAATACTGGACAAGACATCTGGGCAAACTGCTTCTAAATTAGCTCCGGCTGTGGTTGCTGCTGGTAGTGATATATCCACAACTCCTTTTTTCCGATTATTGAGAAGTACTTCTTTAGCCAATAAACAGCATGAATTACAACAACTTCAAAAAGCAGTAAGGCTTTCTAGAAGCGAGTATGCTTCCGTACTAACAAGTTGGTTAGACCAAGTAATTTCTATCAGTTCGGTAGACGAAATCTTATTTTGCGGTGGTACTGCGGACTATCTGAGAAAAGAGTTGAACTCGCACTATCCCGGAACTCCTTGTTTGTGGGGAGTAGGTGCAGAAATACCTGAACAAATTGATAGTTACGGTTTGGGAACTAGGCTGGCTGATGTTTACAGCGTATTTTTGTATTTTTCAGAACAAGTCCATCAAAGTTTTTTTCCTACTCACAAGGCGAGCTCCAGAGGTCTGTAATGTCTAAGCAAATAGATTTTCGCTGGCGATATCAACCACGTAAGCAGATGGATATGCAACTGATGGAGTATATCCAAGACAATCAAATTACTAGTAAAACTGAAATGATACTTTTGGCGCTGCGGTCATTTTGGCTACCTTATGCAATAGCTGAGGATTCTCTCTCCCAAGAACGGATACGGCGTGTGGCGCGTGCTTCAGTTCAAGCTTTAAGAAAGCAGATAAAAGAGATTTTGGAATTAGCAGGCTTGGAAGATACTTCTTTAGATGTTCAGTCACAATTAACTCAATTAAGGCCATTACAAGTAGCCAAAGTGATTGCAACACATGGGGCAAATACATCTATCGATGAGCTTCGTACTCATGCAGGAAATCATTCTTATGATGATACAGGTTTAAGTAATTTTTTGTAGAAAATCCTATTTAGAGATGTAATTTTTCTCTCCAAGTAGGCAGTTTTATTGACTAATAGATAACTATAAATATGACGGCAACACCAGGAAAAAGAAGACGAGGTAGACCCAAGAATAATCCAGCTAATTTCTCAGTAGGTTTATCTAATCACGGTCAACCTGATAATTTAGATAATTCCCATGTAGAAGCGACAGACTCACCAACTAATCTGGAATTTGGTGAAGATTGGGAACGCGAACTTGATGGTGATGCCTCTATTCATGATTGGGATTTATCAAGCTCAAATGGAGTACATGATCAACAAATAGCAGTTTTAGAATCAATAGCTAATGATGAAAGCAGCGAGCAAATTCAACAACTAATTCCTGCTAATGGTTTTGACACATTAGATAATAAGAGAGATTTCAAACAGTCAACAACCATCCACATTATTGATGGGGAAAAGGGAGGATGTGGTAAATCTTTCCTTTGTAGAGCCTTTATTGAATATTGCAAATCTATCAATTACCACATGGTGATTATCGATGCAGATACGAGTAACCAGGACATTAGCAAAATTTATCCTCATGCGGAGGTAGCTTTCTTTAGTGATGATGAAAAACAAGCAAAAGAAGCGGATAAAATTTTTGAATTAGCTTTTGAAAGCTCAGTAATTGTCAATTTACCTGCTCAGGTTTATACAAAATTTAGTGACTGGATAACACGCAACAATTTGGCTGATTTAGGTCAAGAGCATTCGATATTTTTTATCAAATGGTTTGTCTGTACTGGTGGAGTAGACTCGGTTAACTTCTTCCTCAAATCTTTGTCTGATTTAGGGGATAAGATAACTCACGTTTTTGTCAAGAATATGGGATTGTGCGATGACTGGAGTTACATAGACCAAATGCCAGAGTTGGCAGCCGCAGCACGAAAATATCAGTTCGTCGTTATGGATTTCCCAAAATTCCCCTTTTGGGAGCGTAACATGATTGACCGCTTAGAAATCACTTTTTCAGATGCGATCGCACATCAAGATTTGAAGGTGGTATCGAAGCAGCGAGTCAAGAACTTTCTCAAAGAAGCTTATACCGCCTTTGCAGAAACAGGGTTAATTAAATGACGCATATACATACACCCCAAACTCCCCAGAATTTACTGGCTGAGGTTTTGAAGGGTAAGAGTGAAGAATTTCAACGTCGAGTTCTCGATTTTGCAATGAGTTGTGGACTATCGCCAGATGACCCATTGTTTCTTGTATTAGTAGCAACTGGACAATTAGAAGTAATGCTTCAGGATGCACCTGAAACATTACAATTGCTGTTCGCAATGGATAATCAGATTGGGATTATTGCTAATGAAATCCAGAAAAATCTGGCACTGCAATGTGAATTATGTGCAATGCCCCAAATTGAAAAATCTGATTATCTCAAACAAGTATCTATACATTTAGCTAAAGTTTTACAACGATATCAGCAAGGTAAGTTAAAAATACCAGAACAGATAATACAGCAAATCCAGCAACTTGCTCCAGCAAGCATCAACTATCTAAGTGCTACTGAAGAACAAAAAAAATTAAATTTACTCAAAAAAGTTTTAAAAGATTGTGTTGCTGAACTTGGAAATGAGCTACAAGTTGCTGCGGATGGGCCAAAAAGTGCGTTACGTCCTGATAAGTCGATTATTCAATACTGTCAAGCGATAACTGCTTATAAAGAAGTTGCATGGTTATCCGATAAGAAAAATATAGAAGCTTTTACTAATCGCGGTATGAAGAGTAATGGTTACAGTCCAATTGATTTAATGATTCAACAAACCAATCAGATTTTTGAACAGAACCAAATTACAGCTAGACCAATTGAACAATTTAGAAACTTATATCCTGGAGTCGAATTTAACCAACTACATAAAGAAAAAGCTCAAGAAATCAAGAGTGACTATAACTCATTAATCAAGCAGCGCCTGGAGCTTGAGTCAAGGAATAAATTTGAATCCGGCCCATATATAGTAATTACTTCGCCAACCAGTGGTAGAAAATTAGAAATTACTAATTTAGTAGAGTTTGCTCCAGCTAAAAATCCAGATTTTTGGATTGCTGATAAATTGACTATCAGAATCAAAGAAAGAACACCATCTAAAAGTATGCCACATTCATTGAAGGCTACAGTTAAATTCAACAATGTAGATGGTCAAGAAATAGATATGACTATTGGTACAGTTAGTCTGAAATCGATGCAACAATACGACCTCAAACCAGGAATGTCAATTAAACAAGGTAAGGTTGAATTTCATTTTGGTATTAGTGATGGCATGATTGATGCTTTGAAACAGCAAGCTAAAGAATACATTGAGTCAATTATAAATAGCACTCCACAAGCAGAAAGATTACAACTTGCAGCAGCTATTCACGATGTTAGCCACACGGAAGAAAGCCAAAATTATTCGGGAATCAAGAGAGCAGGTGTGGCATTTGCTGTGTTCCCTGACAAAATTATAAGTCAACTCCAGCAGTTACAGTTTAACCAGATGAGGGTAATTGGTACTCAATTTAATGAGTATGCCTTTCAGAATTTTCAATGTGAAAGAGTACCGATTAAATTTGAGGATAGCGTGCATCCTCGTGACCCAACTAAAACTGCCCGTTGGGTAATTTTAGAGGGTAAAACGCTTGGTACATTGGATGCTCGTTCTCCTCATTTATTAGCCGGATGTGAGGCAATTGCAGCTATTACTTCTGCTCCCAGTACGAGCTTTATTATTACCAGTTTGAAAAATCCTGACCATAAATTGCAAATTGATAGCGTTAATCAATATGCTTTTGCAACTCGTCAATGGTTTGGTGAACAAGTAAATATTACTTTGGATGTGCGTCAAACTCAAGAGCGAAAAGCACCAACTGTTGTTGCTTATCTTGATAATCAAATATTGGGAGTAGTAAATAAGCAGTCAGTCAATTTTTTACAGGGCAGACTGGCTGCTATTGGTAGACAACTTCAAGGATTTAGTTTTGTTGGTATGCTTAATAATGCTCCGGTTAGTTATGCGGATATTGTGATTGATAGCAGCAGTGTTAAGTTTCCAGAAATCACAGTGGGAGAACATGAAAATAATTCCGCAGTTGCAACTGTCCTATTTTTTAGCTCATCTATTGACAGCCAGTTGCAAGCCAAAACAGAGCAAGTTTTGTGTAATATGCTCCGACGCGCTGTTGATCGTGCAGTGGAGAGGGGTTATGATACAGTCCGCTTTGTTGATGTTTCATTACACTCAGATAAGTCCTCACAGAATCAGAGAACTATTGAGATGTTGGCGACAGAGCGGAAGAATATTAAGGTTGAGTTTAAAGGTGCAGCATCGCTAGAAGATGCGATCGCACTCCTAAGGGAGCCAGATGATATAGTTATTGGTATTTGCAGCCCAAAAACCATTGGTATTATAGACTTTGCATCTAATCACCGAAAAGCGATCGCTGCATATATTCCGGAAACTGGAAAATTTGAGCGGCGTAATTTACCTTCAATTCAACCAAATGTGGTTGCAGCAAACAACGATATCGAACGCGATGGGAGCTATTGAGCGTTCAATTGATTCAACACCCGCGCTACTTCTGTTGGTTGAGACAATAACAAGGTTTGTAAATACGATCGCAAAACTGCCAATCTCTGATAATGTCCATCAATTTTGTCTGGAATACCCAAGCGTCTTGCTGCGGTACGAACACGAGGTTGTGGTAACTGCTGTATCAAAACTGCTAGAGATTCTGTATCAACATTATTTGCTGTATTTGAAGCGATAGAATCAGCAAGTTGTGTATTGATCTGTACTATCTTACTTACAGGTTTGAGATAGGGAAGAGAATTTATTCTTTCGGCTTCTTGCTTGTGAGTTAAGGAGTGTACAGCTTTACTAAAGGAAGTCTTACCCGATTGCTTCCATAAATCCCATAAACCAACAAATAAATTCAATGTTATCAACGTTGTAAAAGCTAAAATCAACCCGATAATAAGAGCGTTCAAAAATTCTTGAGTATTTTCCATTTGCTTTATCTCCGATATCCAGCTTGAAGCGGATGCTGGTCTTTCACAGTCTTCTCCCCGTGAGGGGTTGCAGTTGAAAACTCATGCTCTATCAAAAAAAATACCCCCATTGAGGGCATACTATTTATTACAACTCAAGACAAATACACATTAATTGACCTAATTAAAATGCTCATCACTTCCCCAGGATTGTTCGTTGGTAATAAGGGACTCCAATCACCTATATCTGCATAACCGAGTTGATGCAAAATACGAATTGTTGCCATTACAGCTTGACTGGAGCCAATCAGCGTATGCTTAATTGTTTCTCGTTCTGGCTTTGCTGGGTAATTTGTTTGAAAGTTAGGAAGAGTTGAAACTTGGATGTTAGGATTTCCCAGAAAGCTTCGATAGTTTGATGGCATGGAATATTTCTCCTGCATTCGGAGTTTACTGAATTTGGGTTGCACCTAATTTCTTTGTCTATTCCAAGGTTTAATCAGGAAAGTTATTTTCAAAATAACTATGCTGTTTTTGAATTGTGAGTGGCTTTACTAACTGAAAATATTCGCTTTCAAGTGAATTATTAGTTCTAAAATAAACTCGAAATGAGCCATCACCATATTGTTTGATGTCTTTTTCATCGAAAATAATTTCTTGCCTTTGCAACCATTGGAAGACAATGGCGTGAAACTCAGCCAGAAACAAAGCCGGAAAATAAATTCTTCCTACTTTCGCTCCCGTTTTTATGTGAGTGAATATTTGAAATTGTGGTTTAGCTAATACTTCTGCCATCGGTAGCACCTGACATTCTGTTCTAAATTCTCTTGCCGTAAGGCTGTATATAAGGATTCAGAATTCAGGAGTAAGAAGTCAGAATTTATCAGGAATACAGTATATTTCGTAACTTATGTTTTCCTAATTCTTAAACTCTTCTGACTCCTGACTTCGGTCTTCTGAATTCTGAATCTGATAATTTTGACAAGACAGATAAGAGTTCCTGCAATTAAATTGATACTGATTTGGTGTATTTGAGAAAATTCGAGATTTTCCAATTTAAACCGTGAACGGGATCGGCTACATTCGGTTTTGAGGATGCACCGTCGCACAATAAGCAAGTTTCGCATTGAATTCTATCATCTTCGGTATGGCGGCATATAACTTCGCCTTGGCTCAAAGGAGCATCAGGAGCGATGATTCTGAAAGTCCTCCAACCCTGCATTTGGGCTAACTCCGCTTCAGCTTGACTTTGTACCGAAGCCATTAAATATTTCTGCCAACGGCGATCGCACACTCGCCATTGGTGCGTGTAACCAGTGTATTTTTTCGATGCTAAAATGATTGGCTCCCACACCTCTATTGGTACTGCTGTTGGGTCTCCATAAGAGCCAATTCTCACCGGATAGCGATATCGTTTTAATACTTCTATTTCATTTGTACCCAGTTTCGGATAAGTTCCGGTTTTATACTTGCGGTAAATATTGTTGATGGGCAACAGATTAACGTAGCAGCTACCGCTTTGACTTAATTTCAAGGGACAGTTCCCACAAATACCTTGGTCTAAACCATTTTTTGCTGCTTCTGTCGGCACAAATTCTTGCTGCAAAATCCAAGATTGAATCAATCTTCCAGTTTTGCGATTAGATGTAGGGTAAACAAATCCGGTCAAAATCAGGGCGATCGCAGAACTGTCAATCAAAGAAGCTCCTGACCAAACAATATAGCTGTTCTGTAGCATATTGGTAACAGCAGATAGTTGAATATTGATGAGTTGGCAAGTTGTGAAGCGAGTAATTCCGTAGACAGATAGCCACAAAAGTCTACTGATTAAAAGCGATGAGTTGAGGAGATAAATCGCTTTTAATAAAAATCCTCCAGTCGGGAATGATACTGGAGGATTTGAAATTGCTAATATGGATTATTGTGATTAGTAGTGAGTGCTATCTTCAATCGTCTCTGATTGGTAATGCATCTGATTGCGCTCGGCATATTCTTGTCTACGTTGCCAAGATATTTGATTTTGAACTATCAAATCTTCAAGGCTTTTACCAAATTTGCGATTTGCATATTCAAGAAGTTGCTCTAGAGTGTATCGGTTTTCTACAACATTACCAAAATCATTAGTAAACCGTTCTTTAAATTCATCCCAATCAAAAGTTTCTTTGAGCGTTCGTTTGGCAACAAGTCCACAAAGAGAACGGATAGAATAGTAAACTTTTGAGTAGACACGCTCCGAGTAGTTGCTAACGGCATACTCACCTAATATTGAACCATCTATTGGTTGAAGGGTAGGGGTAGAAGATTTGCGTGATGGCATATAGAATCTCTGTAAACTTCATTAACCAAATGGCGTAAGCCAATGTCTTAAGAGAAGTAGCAAATCGAAAGTCAGAACTGTTTTGAAAATTCCGACTTTCGATTTACTAAATTCAACTTAATATAGTTAAGAATTTCAGCCTGCAATTGGAACGTGCTACCACCAAGCTGAATCATCGCAGTCAGCTATTAAATCTCTTCTTTCGCTGCACATCTGATACTCAGCTTCTATTTGTTGTAAATCTGCATCAAGTGCGAGATTTTTCACTGCTAGCATAATTTCTTGAAAATGGATTTCTTCACTTATACCCGTATAATAAACCTTGATGAACTTATCTGCTTTACCCATGAAGCTTTCGAGATGGGTCACAAATGTTTGTTCAAAATCTATTGCCTGAATCATGGTTGATTGCTTCTGAATACCTTCAGTTCTCTTCAGGCGTAAGCCAAAAGAGGAATAATTTAAGCTTAAATAAACGGTATAAATGTTAAAAATATAGGCTATTTAGTTTGAATTAAGTTTTTGTGCGCTTTCGCACTTCCCCCCGTTCTTTGTGCCAGTTGCGTAAGTCCTAATGTTATTAAATAATGTTCATTTTTATGGTGTAGCAATAGTTTCATAGTTATTGCAAATGGGATTTAGCATAGTAAGTCCTGAAGAAAAAATTGAGAAAAGAACAGACTACGCTCTATAAAAAAATAGTTTTAACAGTTCCAGGCATCAATACAGCAGATAGAGACGCTTGTGGAAAAATTGCCTGAAGCGTTAATTGTGAATGGTTTACCAAATAGTTAACAAAAAATGCACAGCATAAATTATACAACAAAGTTGGTATTCCAGTAATAGTGATATAACAAAGTTGGTATTCCAGTATTGGGTGCAAAAGAATAACAAGCTATAACTCCAATTATGGAGCTAAGTTGATAAGCTTCGATATCCTAGCATTATGGATTATCTCTGCTACGGCTAATAAAGGCTACAACGATGTGGCAGGGCAATGAACTCAAGAGTAAAGATGCCCTGGAATCTCTTGATCGGCTGACAAGGAAGAAAGTTATCGTCAGATTGGTTATATTACCAATAATTTTAGTCATCAACTCAAACAAGCTGTAATTCTTTTACCAATTTTTTTGGCTTATAGGCTCATAGGTTGGTAAATTATGAATTAAGAAAGAACGCTTGAGGAGTGCAAATGATTAATAAACCCATTGTGACTTTTGCGAGTTGGGTATTAATTTCGTTCATACTCATTGTGGGCTGTAGCCCAACAAAGACACAGAACTTATCCTCAACTACTAGCCCAGCAGCGCCAACAGCAAGTTTGACGATATCAGCCGCTGCTAGCCTCAAAGATGCAATGGATGAAATCAAGCCTCTTTACAGCAAACAAAAGCCAAATGTCAATTTGACATACAATTTTGGTTCATCGGGAGCTTTGCAACAACAAATTGAACAAGGTGCAGGCGTTGACGTTTTTATCTAAGCTGCAACTAAACAGATAGATGCTTTACAGCAAAAAGGTTTATTGGTCGATGGCACTCGCAAGGACTTGCTGAAAAATCAAATAGTGTTGATTGCACCCCAAAATTCGACAGTTGTCACTGATTTCAAAGACTTAGCTTCACCAAGCATTAAGAAAATCGCTCTCGGTGAACCCAAAAGTGTCCCGGCTGGACAATACGCCCAACAAGTTTTAACTTCATTAAAAATTCTTGACCAAGTTAAAGGCAAAGCAGTTTACGCAAAAGACGTTCGCCAAGCTCTTAATTATGTAGAATCAAGCAATGCTGATGCGGGGCTGGTCTACTTCTCAGATGCCAAAAGTACACCAAAAGTCAAAATTGTCGCCACTGCATCCGAAAACACTCATTCTCCTATCGTCTATCCCATTGCAGTACTTAAAAGCAGTAAAAATGTCGATGCTGCTCAGGATTTTGTGCAATTTTTATCAGGCAATGAAGCCAAAAGAGTGTTTGAAAAACAAGGTTTTACAGTAGCTGGTAGTTAACAAGAGAAATTTTGACAGGGCTGTTTTTAAGCGTAAAACACACGATTCAAACTAGCCCTAATTTCGTACCTTCTTCACCAAAAAACTATGGCATCGGATTTATCGCCCCTGTGGATATCACTAAAAACTTCATTACTAGCTACATTTATTACCTTCTTCTTGGGTATTGTTGCTGCTTATTGGATGCTGGGCTATCGGGGCAAGGCAAAATCATTGGTTGAGGGTATCTTTGTTGCACCATTGATTTTGCCGCCTACAGTTGTTGGCTTTTTGTTATTGATATTTTTCGGGAAGAATGGGCCTGTGGGGAAACTCATGCAGCCGTTTGACTTTAGCATTGTTTTTACTTGGTATGGTGCAGCGATCGCAGCGACAGTCGTTTCCTTCCCATTAATGTATAAAACAGCATTAGGGGCTTTTGAGCAAATTGATAATAATCTGTTGCGGGTAGCCAGAACTCTGGGAGCAACCGAGTCCACAATTTTTTGGCGCATTAGTTTACCTTTAGCACTGCCGGGAATTTTAGCAGCGACAACTCTTGCTTTTGCTCGCGCTTTGGGTGAATTCGGTGCAACGTTGATGCTGGCTGGTAACATTCCTGGACAAACGCAAACAATTCCAATGGCAATTTATTTTGCTGTGGAAGCCGGAGCAATGGATGAAGCCTGGTTTTGGTCGATTGTAATTATGGTGATTTCTCTATCAGGAATTATTGCTGTCAACTTCTGGCAGGAATCGAGAGAGAAAGGGAGAAACAGAAACAGGGAAACAAGAGTACGGAAACAAAACACACAAGCACATGAATCATCTTTTGTGCCAACAATATCCTCAAGCGTAAGACTAAGTGTAGATATCGCAAAAACACTGCCGAGTTTTCATCTTGAAGTTGCCTTTAATAGCGACGAGCAACCCTTGGGATTGTTGGGAGGTTCAGGAGCAGGTAAAAGTATGATTCTGCGCTGCATAGCCGGGATAGAAACACCAACCAGAGGACGTATTGTGCTCAATGGCAAAGTACTGTTTGATTCTGAACAAAGAATTAATCTACCAAGCCGCGATCGCCGTATCGGTTTTTTAGTACAAAATTATGCGCTGTTCCCCCACATGACTGTGGCACAAAATATTGCGTTTGGCTTACCCAAGGGGCTATCTAAGGGCAGTATCCGGGTACAAGTAGAAGAGCAATTACTAGCAATGCAGTTGCAAGGATTAGGCGATCGCTACCCGCACCAACTTTCCGGAGGTCAGCAACAACGTGTAGCTTTAGCTAGAGCATTAGCCTCTCAACCAGAAGCCTTGCTTTTAGATGAGCCTTTTTCCGCACTTGATACTCACCTGCGGAGTCAACTAGAACAGCAAATGACTGAGACTCTAGCTGATTACAACGGTGTATCTTTGTTTGTCACCCATAATATGGAAGAAGCTTACCGAGTTTGCCCAAATTTATTGGTTTTAGAACATGGTCGAACTGTTCAATATGGTTCTAAATACGAGATTTTTGAGCATCCTAGAACTATGGGTGTTGCTCGAATTACTGGTTGTAAGAACTTTTCTGTGGCGCAGTTTGTACGATCTGGTTTGATTGAAGCTAGTGATTGGGGTTGTCAGATCCAAATTATGGAAGCAATTCCTGACAACATCACCCATGTTGGTATTCGTGCCCATCACATCAGCTTTACTAACGACCCCAACCAGGAAAATACCTTTCCTTGTTGGCTAGCCAGCACTAGTGAAACACCCCATCGCATGACTTTATTTTTAAAACTACATTCTGCTGCTAATAATCCCCAAGACTACCATTTGCAAGCAGAAGTTTTCAAAGAAAAATGGGCAACCATGAAAGATCAACCTTTTCCTTGGTATTTGCGTCTAGATCTCCTGCAGTTAATTTTGATGGAGTAATCCCAGTTCAAAATTAGAAAAGCCAGATATTACAAGGATTTGCAAGCTTTAATTTGTTGCTGAATTTTGAAGAATTGGAATAATTGCTGGAATTTTATAATTCAAATTTCAAAGTCTACTGATTTTTTCTAGAAATCTGTGTATTAATAGCACAACATAAATTTATAGATTGACAGATGATGCCCCAGAAAACAGGCGCTTTGAAGTTTGTAATTTTATTGGGATTGGTTAGCCTCTGTGCTGATGCAACTTATGAAGGTGCGCGTAGTATTACAGGGGCTTACTTAGAAGTTTTGGGAGCTAGCGGCACTGTAGTTGGTCTTGTAGCTGGTTTTGGAGAATTGATCGGTTATGGCTTGCGTCTGGCTATTGGCTATATCAGCGACCATACAGGCAAATACTGGGGAATCACAACATTAGGTTACATTTTAAACACCGCAGTTATACCACTTTTAGCCTTAACTGGGAGGTGGGAAGCCGCCGCAGGTTTGATGATGGCGGAACGTACAGGTAAAGCAATTCGGACTCCACCACGAGATGCGCTACTTTCTCACGGTGCAAGCCAAATCGGTAGAGGTTTCGGCTTTGGACTGCATGAAGCAATGGATCAAACAGGTGCAGTCATGGGGCCTTTGGCTGTAGCCGCAATGCTTTATTTTCAGGGAGAGTATCGCAATAGCTTTGCAATTTTGGTTGTACCTGCGGTACTAGGATTACTTGTGTTAGTGGTTTTGCAAATTATTTACCCAAATCCCAGCGATTTGGAAGTAGAAACTGTAGAAAATCAAGGAGAAAAACTACCCCGAATTTTTTGGATTTATCTCGGTGCTGTAGCGATTATTGCTGCTGGCTATGCCGATTTTCCCCTGATAGCTTTTCATTTTCAAAAGGCGGGAATTGCTTCTGGGCAGACAATCCCTATATTTTATGCTGTAGCAATGGGAGTTGATGCGATCGCCGCTTTTATTTTTGGTTATTTATTTGATCGTATTGGTATTTCTATGCTGATGTTTGCAGCTTTATTTTCAGCTTTATTTGCACCCTTAGTCTTTTTTGGCGATACCAATCTGGCGCTTTTAGGCATGGCATTTTGGGGTATAGGTATGGGAGCGCAAGAATCAATCCTCAAGGCTGCGATCGCTGGGATGGTTCCTAAGCACAAACGCGCTACAGCTTATGGCGTTTTCAGCACAGGCTATGGTTTATCCTGGTTTATTGGTAGCGCTGTCATGGGGATTCTCTACGATCATTCTATGACCTCACTCGTGGTATTTTCTAGCGCTACACAGCTACTAGCTATTCCTTTCTTCCTCTGGGTGAAGTTGCAAGGTGATACTTCTACCAGTGTCTCTGAACCAATTGCTAATCAAAACACATTGTAACTAGGCAAGTTTTGTAGAGTCAGCGTGATTAAACTCAATATGTAAGATTTCTAAGGGAAACAGGGAAAGGTTAAGAGAAAAACCTTTACCTTTTCCCCTTTTCCTTTACCCTGCTTAATATAGCAATTTTTAATCTCTCTTGATTACCAACTAAATGGCGCTATTGGGTTGGTAATAATACTAGTATTAATGGCTATGATGTTGAGGCGATCGCTGATTGCTCATGCCCTGATATTTAGAAATTTAAAGAGCATAAAGGTTTAATAAAGTTAGGATTTGAAGACTTAGTCTGGTTGATTTTTACCAACAATGCTGGTACTATAAATTTATCCGAAAAATTACGCATATATTGATATACACCAGTAAATGCTGATGCGGGAAGTGATTAATTCATTCACTTGCCCACATCTTTCTTGCTCCAATCAGCCAGATTTGGAGGCAATCAATATTGAATGCAAACATAAAGTAAACTATGAATCAACATAATATTTTCCAGCCTTCAATAGTTAAAAATTTAAAAATTTGAATTGTTGCATCTTGAAATACATTAAATATCGATTTTTCCAAAATTGGTAGTAATTACTACTTCTTAAATATTTATTTTAGTTAGTTTTTAGTGTGAGGAATAAGTTGAATAAGTTCCAGTTACTTAGGTTAATAATCCTAAGCAGTTCTGTGTTGTTTGTATTTGTAGACTCTGTACATGCTCAAGCCAATCAGCCAAGAACGAGAAAATCACAAATTACAAATACTGTTATTCCTGATGTTAGTGAGCTAAAATTTCCGGTTACTAATGCAGCCCTACTATTAGCACAACAACCGATACAAGTTACAGGAGTGAGAGTTAACTCTACTCTTACAGGAATTGAATTAATCTTAGAAACAGCTACAGGGGTTTTGTCTCAACCAACAACTAAAACAGAAGGTAATACTTTAATTGCAGATATTCCTAATGCGGTTTTGGTACTACCTGATAGTAAAGAGTTCCGTACAGATAACCCTGCACCAGGCATTCAAGCAGTTAGTGTTAGCCAAAATGATAGTAACAGTATTAGGGTAAGCGTAACAGGAGAAACTACTTTACCAACTGCACAGGTGGTTTCTAGCGCTAGTGGGTTGGTATTGAGCTTAACTCCAACAGTAGAGAATCCTGATATCGAACTGACTGTTACAGGTAGCCCTGGGGAATACAGTCAACCCAACACAGCTACAGTTACAAAAACAGATACACCATTACGTGATTTGCCTTCTTCTATCCAGGTAGTACCGCAACAGGTAATTCAAGACCAAAAAGCCCTCAACGTCTATGATGCCGTACGCAACATTAGTGGGTTTGCCCTATCTGGACAAGGTGGCGGAAGGAACGAATTTTCTTTAATTACGCGGGGTTTTACCGCCGACCAATTCCGTGATGGCTTTAATGAAGGAAACAACTCTAACCGAGTATTTACAGAAATATCCAATTTAGAACGCATCGAAATTCTTAAGGGGCCAGCCGCCATACTTTACGGACAGTCGCAACCAGGGGGAGTGGTAAACCTAGTTAACAAACAACCCCAATCAGACCCATATTATGCGGCTGAATATAACGCTGGTAGTTTTGGTTTAAATCGTGGCACTTTGGATATTACAGGCCCTTTAGATCGCGATCGCAATTTCAACTATCGCCTCAATCTCGCCTACGACAACTCAAATAGCTTTCGCCAGGGCGTAGAATCACAACGCTTCTTTATTTCACCCAAGTTCTCAGTTAATCTCAGCCCTAAGACCACACTCAACTTAACGGGAGAATATTTAGAGGATAGCCGTCCTGTAGATTTTGGCTTAGTTGCCATTGGTAACCAAGTTGCAGACATTCCTATCAGTCGGTTTCTTGGCGATCCATCGCGGAAAAATAATGTCGATCAATGGCGTGGTTACGTGTCAGTAGAACATCGCTTTAGTGACAATTGGTCGTTGCGAAGTAGTTTTCGGACTACTTATAGTAACCAAGACTTTTCTGCAATTTTTGGTAGGGCTGGAGGTGCTGGAACTGTGACTGGTACTAGCACTGGAACCGGAAGTAGTACAGGCGCTGGCACTGGTACTGGAACTGGAACCGGAAGTGGTACAGGCACTGGTACTGGAACTGGGGGTGGAAGAGGAACTGGTACTGGAACGGGAACCGGGGGTGGAAGGGGAACTGGTACTGGCACAGGCACTAGTACAGGAACTGGAACTAGCACCAGCACTGGAATTAGTACTGGTGCTAGCGGTGGCGGTGGAACGCTATTATCTGATAACCGCACATTACTACTAAGCGCTCAAAATAGTACTCAAAATGCCAGCACAAATTACTTTCAAACTGATTTAATTGGTAAATTTTCTACTGGCTCTATTAAGCATAAAATCCTCTTGGGATTTGAATACGGTAATGAATTGAGAGATACCGTGGTTCAAAATGCTAATGCTGGTTCTATCGATATTTTTAATCCAGTCTATCGATTCTCTGTGGGTAACTTCACTACTAACCAAAACCGCAATGAAGAAACAAATGTATTTAGTTTTTATGTTCAAAACCAAATTGCTTTCACCGACAACCTAAAAATTTTGTTGGGCGGACGTTTTGACACAGTGAATTATCGACTTCAGGACAATTTAAGAAGTAACACAACTACTAATAACAGTGATGCATTTAGTCCACAAATTGGTATTGTTTATCAACCAATTCAACCACTTTCCCTTTACGCTAATTACAGCCGCTCTTTTGTACCCCAATCTGGTACAAGTTTCGATGGTACGCCATTTAAACCAGAATCAGGAACTCAGTATGAACTAGGAGTAAAAGCAGATTTATTTGATGGCCGTCTTTCCTCAACTTTAGCTTTCTACGAAATCACCAAAACTAATGTTTTAACTACAGATCCTCTGCGTCCCACATTTTCTATTCAGACTGGTGAACAACGCAGTCGTGGTATTGAGTTAGATTTAATCGGCGAAATTTTACCAGGATGGAATTTGATTGCATCCTATGCATATACTGATGCAATGATAACTAAAGATAATAGTTTTCCTGTAGGTAATCCCCTAGCAAATGTACCGCGTAATGCTTTTAGTTTGTGGACAACCTATACAATTCCTGGTGGTGATTTGCAAGGGTTAGGATTTGGCGCTGGGATTTTTATGGCAGGCGATCGCCCTGGTGATTTGAATAATAGTTTTACTCTACCTGGCTATAGTCGCGTTGATGCTGCCATCTACTACAATTACAACAATTTCCGGGCGGCACTCAATATCAAAAATTTGTTTGATAACCGCTATTTTGAATCTGCTCAAAGTCGAACAGGGATTTTTCCTGGTGCGCCATTAACTGTTGTGGGGACTATTTCTCTGGAATTTTAAGTTTAAAATCTCCATATCTGAGAAATATACAATATAGGCTTTTTGATGCTTAATTTAAATGCGATTTACAACACAGTAATGCAAGAGGTTCCATATCAATATGCTCTGATTCAGAATTTACTATCCAAAGAGGATAGTTTAGAACTTGCTGCCAGTTTTCCTCAAGAACAGTTTCAATTATCAGCAGGGGAGGGATATGGTTATCTCTGGAGCCAGATGTTTGCTAATCACCACGATATTTCTGTAATGCCGAAATTTGGCGATCGCTGGCTTGAACGCATTGTAGATGGTACTTTAACTTCTGATCTAAGCAGTCTCAGCAGCATTTGGTGTCAACTGATAAAAGAACTTTGGCAACCTGCTTACCGTGAAGCACTAACAGCGATGTCTGGCTTGCAACTCCAAGACTGTGCAATGGTGATTGGCTTTCGCCGATATAACATAGGACATCTTCATCGACCTCACACCGATGAAGCATCCAAAGCTTTAACTCATATGTTGTATTTCAATGAATATTGGCCACAAGATTGGGGAGGCTGTTTGCGAATCCTCAAAGACGCACAACCAGAATCGGTTTTTCAAGATATTCCACCCTTAAGTGATACTTCAGTTGCGCTTGTACGCTCCCAAAATTCTTGGCACATGGTAACTCCGGTAGCATCGTCAGCACAAAAATCTCGCTTAGCTCTTAGGGTGACTTTTTTTCATCAGGCAAATCAAAGCGTATAAACATAAAATAGCTTTACTAAAAACGCAGCAAAAAATTTAAGCGCAGAAAAATTGACGGTGCTGCTGATTGATAGTTATTGATGAGAAAATACCTACCCTATCAAGTCATTAGATACAGAATCTTTGACAGATTGATACCAGTATTAGCGCTCGCTGGATAAGGGCAGGTACGTAAATATTATTACAATAATAATACCAATTTTAAATTAGATAAACCAAAAAAATTGGTAAAAGATAAATTTTAGATCGAGAAATATTTTATATATATACTTCTCGTGAATCCAGGAATTAGCGAACAAGAAAATCATGCGTGCAAAATTCTTTCTGTGTACTTAATAGTGATTTATTTTGTTTACTTACTTTATTAGTATTAATTTGGAATTTTGACAAAACTCTACAATGAATTAGTGATTTTTTTTACAAAACATATTAGTTAATTATTTGTAGTTATACAGTTTTAAAATTAAAACGATTAAGTTAAAAAAATCGTATTTATCTAGATACGCTTGATTTTTTATGTGTTTTTTTATTAAAAAAAAGTTAAAGTTTAGTGAATTTTATAACTCTAGGTATATTTTTCAAGCGTAACTATTGTTACTATGAAGGGGTTAACAACGTACTATGGATTTTAATAACATGCAAGTTAGCGCTCGCAATGCTCTGAAAGGAACAGTAAAAAAAGTTGTAGTAGGATCTGTCAATACTGAAGTAACCCTAGAAATTGCACCAGGGGTAGAAGTAACTTCAATTATTACCAAGTCATCAGCAGATAAGTTACAACTTACTGAGGGTAAAGAAGCATATGCTGTGATTAAATCCTCAGATGTAATACTAGCTGTTGACTAAAGTAACTATTGCAAATCTAACAACAGATTTAAGGCATTTCCTACTTTAATATCAAAGTATTAATTGAACACTAGGTTTGCCATTAATCATCTAGTTGAGAGAGCGTCAGTGTACCAAAACTTTGGCGCTCTCTCAAAAGTTTAAAATTAACTTTCATTGTCTGTTAATTCACTACTGCGCCGACGTTTAGCCCACAGCAATAAGCCTGCTCCCACAAATCCAGCGATCGCACCAAATATGAAGTGTGTTGTCAAAGGATAGATATATCCTGAAGCCAAGAAACCATAAGACCACACACCACCAGCACTAATAATCATGCGGGTTAAAGGCTTAATTAGGTGAATTAAACCTGCAACTATCGCCCAAAACCATACCTGCTTTTGCCATCTTCTACCTTGGTGATAGGCTAAATCCAGCAATTCCCCAACCACAAGATAAAAGAACCAGTCATATGGATCGTTCCTGACACCAATCAACCATGAACAACCCGCAGCGCTCAAACTTGTAATGGAAGCTGCACCAAAACGGGAAGTCGAGAGTCTAGTAGCAACTAAAGGTGTCAGCCAAATCAGTCCTCGCCAACCTGGTAACCTCAAGGGGAAATGCAGATTTGCTTGGACTATAGCAATAATCAATCCTAAGCCCACCAAAGCCAGAATTTCTAGCCAGTTTAAGGAGCGCAAACGCTGCTTAATATTGGCGGATGATGTCTTTGGGAGCCAATTCATATTCATTGTTGTTCTTTCCTATTGCATCTTTTTCAGAAAAAGCTTTAACCACCAGCATGACAGCTTGTCCATCTATCAACACTGGACGAGGCCAACGGCCAGTTTTCATCTTGGTTTCTTTGGACAATTGAATTTGAATCCTAGCGTCTGACGACAAAAGATCCCCAGCCAAATCTTGAATGCGATCAATACTGAGCATTTGATAAAGCTGGCTGACTGTATATGTCCCATAAAGCTCGTATAAACCTGGTATCCAAATAATTCGCCCGTCGTTACCAGTTTTCCTTAAACCCACACCAGCCAACGCTCCGATGATTCCGTCTTGCGTACCAGTCAGACCCTCTAAAAATATCCCAGCTTGGCTGGCTATTGATATTCCTTGTGCTTGAGTCAGAACTGTTTCTTTAGCTTGTTTACCAAAAGCTTGAACAGCAGAACTGACTCGCTCCCACTGTGCTACACATAAGCCCACGTCTGAGCCTGGTTGACTGTACTTGCATAGATACTCCCGACAGTAGTCAATGAGGAGATTAACTGACTCTGGCTGAGTGTCCACCATCATGCAGGCGGAACTGTTATGAGAAGTGTAAGGAATTTCTGGACTGAGGAAAAGTTGGTGACGACTAATGCTAATAGTGCGAGCTAGATTGCGATCGCCTATCTGTTTTCTCAAATCTCGTGCTAGGTGACCTGTCGCACCAGTTGTCGCATTGTCAGTATCATCTATACCTATTAAATAAAGCATCGTATGTAACTTTTTTGCAGCGATCGCTCCATGTTTGTGGACTGTTGACTGTGAACGGTCAACGACTGTAAACAGAACAATTTATTTTTTGGTATTTTCTTGTTACTAAAACTGGATGATTGCGCTAATTTTACCAATTACGTTGGTAAAAGTCTATAAATTTAATCAGAAAAATTCTTCATCCTCGCCAATTGGAGGTTTGCAGCCCTAGCGCAAAAATTTTTTCCCCTTGCCAGTAAATTGGCAAAAGTTTATGATATTTTTAAATAGAGGGAATCAAAAAAGCAAAAACGCGCAGGCTACTATACACAATAGATATACTCGCAATCAGAGGCCGCGCTTTTGCTTTGGCAAATACAGTTAAATCCGCGACGGCTTTTTATAACTGAAAAAAAGAAGCCAAATGAAGCAGGATAACAACCTCCGCAATAACTTGAAGTCAATCAGAACCCGCTTGGGCATGAGTCAGCAGGATTTAGCTAATATTGCGGGAGTTACCCGTCAAACCATTAGTGGTGTAGAGTCAGGACAATATGCTCCTTCAGTAGCAATTACTCTGCGCTTGGCTAAAGCCTTGGGATGTCAAGTTGAGGATTTATTCTGGTTAGAGCAGGATTTACCTGAAATTGAAGCAGTTTTGACAAAAGAAGTCCCATTCGGTCAGCAATTTAGGCTGAGTTTGGCAAGGGTAGGAGGGCAATGGATAGCTTATCCTTTAATTGGCAAAGATGCTTTTCGCCAAGATATGATTCCGGCTGACGGTGAGACAGTTGCGGTGGACGGGTTCCCCGGCATAAGCAAACTGTCGAACCCGAAGGGAGAGGGTATAAGTCAGGAAGCGACAGATAAAGTGAGAGTCCGGTTGTTAGATGATAATATCGCCGCACTTCATAACACTGTCGTGATTGCTGGCTGTTCCCCGGTGATTTCATTATGGGCTAGAGCAACCGAACGTTGGCATCCGCAATTGCGAGTCCAATATAACTTCGCAAATAGCATGGCAGCATTGCACAGCTTATGCCGAGGTGAAGCTCATATTGCAGGAATGCATCTATATGATCCGGAAACTGGGGAGTATAACATTCCCTTTGTGCGTGAAGTATTAGCCGGAAGAGAAGCAGTGATGATTACTCTAGGAGTTTGGGAAGAAGGACTATTAGTGCAGTCTGGAAATCCCAAAGGTATCAAATCAGTTACCAACTTAGTAGAAACCCAAGCAACTATTGTCAACCGCGAACTAGGTTCTGGAAGTCGGATGCTGTTAGAGCAAACACTGCAAAAGGAACAAGTGCCATTCGATGCCATTCATGGGTTTGAGCAGATTGTGAGAAGCCACCAGGATGTTGCGGAAGCTGTAGCATCAGGAATAGCTGATGCAGGTATCAGCACAGCATCGGTAGCTACTGCGTTTGGGCTAGGATTTGTGCCCATGCATCAATCACGCTACGATTTAGTAATTCTCAAAGAATATTTAGAAGAAGCACCAGTACAGCAGTTGCTCAATACTTTGGGACATAAGTTTGTACATTCACAGTTAGAAGTTCTTGGTGGTTATGACACAACTAATATCGGCGCAGTTGTAGCAACCATTGGCAATTGATTGCAAAGTTTGGATTGGGTGTTTTAGGATCACCTCTGCGTAAGACCAATTTAGCAATTTTAGATTTTGGATTGAAAAATTATCCAAATTGCGATCGCATCACAGGTAGTATTTGCATTCGCAACAAAGCCGTTGTGCGATCGCAAGCAACTATATCAAAAATCAGCCGTTAGTCAGGTCGCACCATTAATGACTAGTGGTGAAAGCAAACTTGTCACAACTTGAATATGTTTAGGATTTTAACTGCTTTTGCCGTAGAGCGATCACCTCCGGTGGGCACTTAGTGCCAACGCCTCCAACGACGCTCTATATCCAATCACTGTTGGCCTTCCACAGTGAACACTCATAAACAAATTGACCCAGTAAGTAAACCATTGCAGGTAATCAATCATGTCAGACGAAAAGATTAGACAAATAGCTTTCTACGGTAAAGGTGGTATTGGTAAATCTACTACCTCTCAAAATACCCTAGCTGCAATGGCAGAAGTGGGTCAACGGATTCTGATTGTGGGTTGTGATCCTAAAGCTGACTCCACCCGTTTGATTCTACATACTAAAGCTCAAACCACCGTGCTACATTTGGCTGCTGAAAGAGGCGCAGTAGAAGACCTAGAACTTGATGAAGTCGTACTTCAAGGCTTCCGAGGTATTAAATGTGTAGAATCTGGTGGCCCAGAACCCGGTGTAGGTTGCGCCGGTCGGGGTATTATTACCGCTATTAACTTTTTGGAAGAAAACGGTGCTTACTCCAACGTAGACTTCGTATCCTATGACGTATTAGGTGACGTTGTGTGCGGTGGTTTCGCAATGCCAATTCGGGAAGGTAAAGCACAAGAAATTTACATTGTGACTTCCGGTGAAATGATGGCGATGTACGCTGCAAACAACATCGCACGCGGTATTTTGAAATATGCTCATTCTGGTGGTGTGCGCTTGGGTGGTTTGATTTGTAACAGCCGCAAAACAGACCGAGAAGACGAATTAATTACCACCCTTGCAAACAGACTCAGCACCCAAATGATTCACTTCGTCCCTCGTGATAACATCGTGCAACACGCTGAGTTGCGCCGGATGACAGTCAACGAGTACGCACCTGATAGTAATCAAGCGAATGAATACCGCATATTAGCCGACAAGGTTATCAACAATCAAAATATGGCTATTCCTACACCCATCGAAATGGATGAGCTAGAAGCATTGTTGATTGAATTCGGTATTCTCGAAAGCGACGAAGAAAAAGAAAAATTAGTTGGTGTCAGCAAAGCTGAAGAAGAAGCTGCCAAAAAGCAAGAAGATGCTCAAGGTGAAGCGCTCGAAGCAGTCAAAAAAGGTAACGTAGAAATCGTTTCCGGTAGAGACAAAAAGTAAGTTTTGTATTGACTCTCACAAAGTAGATTTTATGTAGCCATGAGGTGGGCTAAAATAGCCCATCTTTTCCTCAAATATTGTTCAGGCTGTGGAGGTTCAAAGATTATTGAGCTTTTATTGTATTAGCGCAAAGCTGTTAATGTTTGCATAGCTAAAAATTTACGTTAGTTGAGGTTTTGTTTTCTCCTTCTCTGTTGGTTGGTTATTTACTCCATAAGGGATGGTAATAATATGCCATCCCTTATTTTTTAGATAAATTGAGGTTTATATTTAATAATTTCAATGTATGGTGTATTGTCGCGTAGCGCAATGCACAGTTACTCATTCCACTGTATTCACTGTATTGGTGCGTTAGCCTACGGCATAACACACCCTACATTAAATAAAAATCTCTTTCATTATGCATACTTTGCCCTTGAAAATCTACCCTTCAAAAGAGCAATGAAAACTAGTCAAGAAGAAATCAACGACCAGCCTTATAAATCAGAAACCGAACAAAATAATCATTCTTGTACACAATTATCTCAGCTTGGAGATAATTGCGATTGTGCCTTTGATGGAGCCATGATTACTCTAGTTCCTATTACTGATGCAGCTCATTTAGTTCACGGGCCAAACGGCTGCATAGGTAACTATTGGGGTGGACGTGATAGTCTCTCCTCTGGTTCTCTGATGTACAAGAATTGCTTTACTTCTGATATGGATGAGAGCGATATCATTTTTGGGGGTGCAAAAAAACTGTACAGAGGAATTTTAGAATTGCAAAGACGTTACAAACCCGCAGCGATATTTGTCTACTCCACTTGCGTTTCTGCTCTCATTGGTGACGATATTAATGGAGCTTGCAGAGAGGCTGCTGAAATAATAGGAACACCAGTTATTCCTGTAGATGCGCCTGGATTTGTTGGGCATCGGAATCAAGGTATTCGGTTAGCGAGTGAAGCTTTATTAGAATATGTAATTGGTACTGCTGAACCTGATACTACCACGCTTCATGATATCAATTTGATTGGTGAATATAACATTGGTGGTGATATTTGGAATATATTACCCATGTTAGAAGAATTAGGTATTAGAGTACTCGCAAAAATTACAGGTGATGCGCGTTATCAAGAAATATGTTACGCCCATCGCGCCAAGCTGAATGTTGTTAATAGTTCTGCTAAAGCTATGTTAAAAATGGCAAGGCAGATGGAAGAGCGTTTTCATATTCCTTACATCACAGAGTCTTTTTATGGTATAGAACATCTCAATCGTTGTCTCAGGAATATTGCAGCTAAGTTAGGTGAGACGGAATTACAAGTACGCACAGAGAATTTAATTAATTCAGAAACTACGGCTTTAAATAATCAACTTGATTTTTATCTTCCTAGTCTCCAAGGTAAGCGAATTTTAATTGATATTACCAATCTCAATAATTGGGCAATTGTTTCAGCTATTCAATATCTAGAAATGGAAGTGCTTCTTACTAGTACAAACAAGATAACTCAAGATAATCAACGCAAAATCAAAGGTTTGTTCGGTGACAATGCCAAAATTTTAGAGATAGAGATTAGTCAGTTAATTACTGAATTTAAACCTGATTTATTAATTGCCAGCAATCACTATCAAGCCACAGCTATGAAAACTAAGATTCCTTTTTTGGACATAAATCAGGAACGCAAAAATGCATATACAGGCTATGCAGGAATCATCAGTGTGGCACAAGAATTATATACAACTCTCCACAGTCCTGTATGGGAGCAAGTGCGTCGGCCTGCACCTTGGGAGTAATAGAATTTTAGATTTTAGATTTTAAATTCTGGATTGTGAAAGATTGATTGCCTAAAAGCTTGGTCAATCAATCTTTCACAATCATTTTTCATTACTTCCTCTGTTCTCTCAAAGGTTCAATTATGGCGATTATTAGCATCACAAGTACATCAGTTGCAGTCAATCCTCTGAAGCAAAGCCAACCAGTAGGTGCAACCTTAGCTTTTTTAGGCTTGCAAGGTATGATGCCAATGTTACATGGTTCTCCTGGCTGTAGTGCTTTTACCAAGGTCGTTTTAACCAAGCATCTGGGTAAGGTATTTCCCCTTTCTAGTACTGCTATGACAGAGGTTTCTACTATTTTAGGTGGTGAGGAAAATATTGAAAAGGCGATCGCAAAATTGGTGCAGATATCTCAACCCAAAATGATTGGACTATGTACCACTGGATTGACGGAAACCAGAGGGGATGACATGGGACGACTACTCAAAGATATGCGTCAACGTTATTCGGAATTGTCCCAAGTACCAATTTACTTAGTCTCAACACCAGATTTTAAGGGTACCTTACAAGATGGCTTTGCTGCAGCTGTAGAAAGTATCGTCAAGGAAATTCCGCAAACGACTGACAGACAAAATTGTTGTCCCAAGCAAATCACAATTTTGGCTAGTTCTGCTTTTACTCCTGGTGACTTGCAAGAAATTAAAGAAATTGTCTCTGCTTTTGGTTTGCAGTCTATCGTTGTCCCTGACATATCTGGTTTACTGAATATTCGCGCATTAGATGATCGGCATAGTTTGGTAACATCTGGTGGTACTAGCTTGCCACAATTAAGAGCTATTCCTCATTCTGTATTCACAGTTGCATTAGGTGAGAGTATGCGCGGTGCAGCGCGAATCTTATCTCAAAAGTTCTGTACACCTTACGAAGTGTTTGACACAGTTTCAGGTTTAGAAGCTGCTGATAAATTCCTCCAAGCATTGGCAGATATCAGAGGTGTCCCTGTACCAGTGAAATATCGTTACCAACGCTTGCAGCTACAAGATGCAATGCTAGATGCTCACTTTTACTTTGGTGGTAAACGAGTTTCCTTAGCATTGGAACCAGATTTACTTTGGTCAACAGTTTCTTTTTTACAGTCGATGGGAGCGCAAATTCACGCAGCTGTGACTACAGCACGTTCCCCTCTGCTGGAAAAACTTCAAATCACCAGCGTGACTATCGGTGATTTAGAAGACTTTGAGCAACTAGCAGTTGGCTCAGATTTACTCATTAGTAATTCTCATGCAGTTACCATTTCTCAACGCCTAACAATCCCAATCTATCGCCAGGGAATCCCCATCTACGACCGTTTAGGGCATAATCAGTCCACCAAAGTAAGCTACCGAGGCACTATGGAGCTGTTATTTGATATTGGTAATCTACTTTATGAGCAAAAAGAGGCGAAAGTTTAGCGTTTATAGATTTTCTAAAGCAAGAATTCTGTCTATTCGCAAGTTATTTGGCAATATATATGCTATGATTTATATATAGGGAATCAAAAGAGCAAAAGCAAAAAGATTTTCCATAGGGATTAGGTAGAAACCCAAGTAAAAAACTCTGCTTTTGTGTCCGCAAATCCAATTAATTCCGATGTAGCGTTTGGTAACTAAATATTTGGGATGCGCCTATATAAACCCAAAACAAGATATTATCATCTTCCCTTGGTATGTGAGGCTTTAGCTGAATAGGGAATCTTGATAACTCTTCGGATTTGGGAATGGATTCTGAGGCTAGGTTTGCAACCCAAATAGCAATAGAAAAGTTATCAAATCAGTTGCAGTTGGAACAACCTTTGTGAATCACGAACAATTTGTTGGCTAACATTCGTCTGGCTCTGGTAAAGAAACAAAATCCCCTTTGTGGGTGAACCAATGATTTGATGAACTGATGATCTAACTCTACAATGTTCTGGAGGTATTGTAGCGTTAACAGATTGGTAGCAGTTCTAGCGTTCTGGGGAGACATAGGTCTGCTTGCAGTTCATCAATCATCTTGGTTTTTTTAGATTATTATTCACTCACAATGCTAACTTTTGTCTATTCATCAATTGCGCTATTTATAGCTTTAATCTGTTTAAGCATTGCAATCAAAATAACTAATCATTTTTTGCAAATAATAGCTATATTATTTGCAATATTTTGGTTTTGTTGCAGTTTGTTCTTTTCTTTAATACCGATAGAGATTCTAATGGCGATCGCTCTTTTTTACCTCACACCCAAGTTGCATTTTTGGTATCGCATCAAGTAGCTCTTTTATTCATAAATCATAAAATTTAGACCCCCGACTTCTTGGAGAAGTCGGGGGTCTGAACCATGTAAATCAAAAAACATCAATAATTTAAATTATTTATTTTTGAAATATATGCATATATGTAGGATGCGTTAGCGCTAGCGTAACGCATCTCTTCTCCTCTGAAATTAAAACATCTTTCCCAAATATGTTGATGTGTTAGGCGTAAGCCGTAACACATCCTACATCATCTTTTCAGTTTTGACAGTCAAGAGTCAACAGTTAACAGTCAACAACCAACAAACTATTCTTCATCATGAGAATATGCGAAGTCATTTTCTTCCTGTAGCAAAGCCTTACGCAAAAGAGGCGGTGCATCCCCATTGCAACTTTTAACTAACATATGCAAAATATCAGGGACTCTATCATATTCTTGCGCTCTTACAAGAGTTACACCTTGCTTAGTTAATTTGTTGCCGACTGGTGTACCAATAGCTTTCACATATACAATTTTACAATCAATAATTGCTTCCATTTTGGGTGTAATCTTATCCTCATGCTCGGCTGCTTCTAAGTCACCCTCAAAAGTTAAAGTCTCAACAAAATTAAACCCATCTTTAGATACTTCATACACATCAATTTCTTTTGCAACTCCAAAATGAGTGTCAATATGTGTTCCGTCACTTGTCGTAAAAGCTACTTTCATTTATGGCTCTCCTTCAGGAAAAGTAATTGTTGTTTTTACACGAAAACGATGTAGATCCCCACAAGTTGGCTTGACCAGGCAAGGATTAAGATAGGAATTAGTACAAGCCGATAGGTGTAAAGCACGGATTGTTTCTGATTCATACAAAATCCTCCGATATTCTGGTTAATTTCATCACTGATAGTTTTTAGTTCATCAGCTATCTCTCATACAACTGCTACATTTTTCCTATTAACAGTTAACTGTCAACAAACCTCATATATCTTTGTGCAATCAATTAAGAGTACTCTCTTCAGCCAAATCGCCAATTTTCTGTTCCCAAGGAGCAGGTTTTCTTACTTGCTGCCACACAGGACTATACAAGGCTTCATATAATTCTCTGGCCATTTCTATCATGCCATCATAACCAGCATAGGCATGATGACGTTCATGATTAATATCTAAGAAAGGAATACGTGCTTTTAGCGCTGTATATTGATTGCTAGCGCCAGCCACTAACATATCAGCTTTTGTATCTTTCAGGACTTGTAATAATGCTTTGGGGCTACCTTTAGACAGAACAATACCATCTTGTCCAAGCAGCTGCTTAATTTTTATTTTTTCATCTTCTGTACTTTTGCGATCGCTAGTAGCAACAACTTCCATTCCTAAATCTTTTGCTGCTAAAATAATCGACCAACTTTTGATACCACCACTATAAAGAACAATACGCTTTCCTTCTAACCGGGAACGGTAAGGAGCTAAAGCCATATCTAAAGCTGCGGTTTTTTTTGTAATCAAGCGTTCTGTGCGCTCTTTAAGATAGCGTGCAGCTGAACTATCGCCAAGTAATTTACCTAATGCTGCGGCAATATTCCGCAAACAACGGCTCATATTTTCTACGCCGTAGAAAGATTCTTCAATATAAGGAATGCCGTACAATTCCTGCATTTTTTGTGCTATTTTGAGTGAAACATTAGAGCAAATCACTACATTTAACTTGGCACGATGAGCATGGCAAATTTCTTCATAGCGGGCATCACCTGTAATTTTAGATAAAACACGAATACCCAAGCTCTTGAATAGTGGTAAAACATTCCATATTTCACCAGCAACATTGTAATCACCAATGATATTGATATCAAATGGTGTAGTAAATTCTGGCGATGCAGTACCAACTACATACTTTAATAAAGCGTCACCACCAATACGATTACCTAAATTCTTACTACCAATAAATCCAGGCGCATTTATATGAATAACAGGAATATCAATTTCATCTGTAGCTGCTTTACAAATACTATCTATATCGTCACCAATTAAAGCAGTCACACAAGTAGCATAAACAAATATAGCCGCCGGATGATAGCGTTTAGCAATTTCTAGAATACTTTGATAAAGCTTCTTTTCTCCACCAAAAATAATATCTTGCTCACTCAAATCTGTACTAAAGCCGATTTGATAAAGTTTAGAGCCAGACGAGAGACTACCACGACTTCCCCAAGGGTTACGAGTACAAGAAACAGGGCCATGCACTAAATGAGCAACGTCAGTAATTGGGCCGAGAGCAACCATTGCACCTTCAAAAGGACAATTACCTTGGGCTGCTCCTGGTTGTGGTGGTTTTTTACAAGTAGGTTTTTTGTTGTTATGAGATGTAGGTTGTTTATGTTCGCAAGTTGTATTGTTGAGTAAGTTATTGATTTCTTCTTGAGAGTTTTTCATGTCTTTCCTTATATCAGTTCGGATAGAGTGAAAAAATTAATCAGTAAAATACTTGAGTTAGCTGTAGCGCCATCTTTTTAAGATTTCTGATTTGCGATAGGAGCCTGGTTAGGAAAGATAGAGGAGTGAGCAACTAACAGGATTAACCATAATCAACCTACGATGACGGTGTTATAGATAATATTGACTGCACATCCTCTATCTGTAATCCAACTCGCGGGAAAAGAAACTTTTCCCTGGTCGATGCACCATGTATGAAAACTTTATATTTGGTGAAAAAGCATCCAGCTAATTCGCTTCATTGTGGTAACCAAAAATTTTCTGACTTACAGACAGCAACTATTAGTAATTTCAGTTGTATTCAAATGTCATGAATTTGCTAGATTACAGAAGAATTGAAATCTATATCAAGGCTGAACTCTTGAGCGGGACATACAATCAATCCATGAAACTTTAAGCCTCAAGTCTATTTTTACCTTTGACTTTTGACTTATGAGTACATGATTAATCGCATCTCTGTGATTTTTTCCCTAAGCAAGTATGCACAACAGGAAGTTTTTCATGGAGAAGCACTGTTAATGCATTTGCTATTCTTATTCCCTCTACTGCAAGAATAGCATACATCTTGCCAAAGTACTTGCTAAATTTTATTTTTATTCCCAAAATATCAGGGTTTCTCGACAAACAGCGATCGCAATTGAATTATGAGGCAAGTTTATATGACATCATGCTAAAATAATTGCGTACAATATATGTTTTGTGTAGATGATCCCTAGTACAGACGCGCTGTGGCGCGTCTATACCTTCTCTTGTCTGATGTTAGCACCACAAACTGTCACCTTGTGTCCAACACTCAACAATGTGACTACAGTTACCACAGGGTTTATAACTGGGAAACCAGCGGTCAATTTTCATCAGTTTTTTACCAGACTATCCTTGCTCATAACCCAGCTGCACCATCTCACCCCATCTGATACCAATCTAAAAAGAAAATGCGACAGATATACAGCCCTAAAACCTTGTCCTATGTGGATTCTTAATTTTGAATTGGAATGAGTAGGGGCTGGTTGATGCATATCAAGATCATTTGTGAAACTTTCCCTACCTGTGCAAATGGTCTGTTTCAATTTTTATTAGGTTACCAACATTAACAAGTAGTTTGCTAACAGTAATATGCCAAGAAAAGAGCAGGGCTGGATTACATTTCAAGCATCAGATGAAGAGCGAAAACTGCTCGATAAATTATCTAAGAAGTTGCGCCGTACTAAAACAGAAATCCTGCGAGAAATGTTACGGGGGCTTGAGCATAGTTATACGCGATCGCCAAAATCAAAAGCTACTCAAAAGCCACAACAAAAAGAGCCGAATAGTCAGTTTATAGAAATTACTAATTCCCCAAAGCATCTCAAAATTAACTCACATAACATACTTCAAGGCATCATCACAGAAGTTTTGCGTACAGAAATAACTAGTCAAATCACTATTAAAGTGATTCAAGAAGTAGAGTTAACTTCAATTATTACCACTGCCTCAGTAGATGAATTAGATTTATCCGAAGGTACAGAAGCTTACGTAGTGATTAACTCTAATAATATAGTGATAGCAAGAGAAGAATCTTCTGTACTGAATGCAGACAGTTGCAATAAAGTATAGAATTTAATTCTTTATTTTTAGCTTATCTAAGTAATTTAATTGTAGCTTATTCAATGATTTACTTGATTTTTCCGGTTAAACAAAATCAAAAATTTAAATTAATTTATTGCAGAAATTAAACATTATATTGTCAGCCGATATTTCTAAGCATCAAGTTTCTTATGCTTTTTTATTTAATTATCAATATGACAAGATAGTTAATTAATTTTGAAATATACAGAACTGTCTATCTATTTTTATGCATAGAATAATTTTAAGAATACTTCAAATTTCGTGATTAAAATTACTATTATTAACTAATAAGATTACTATTATTTAAAAAGAGCAGCGATAGAAAAATATTTCTGGTAAGAGAACGGAAGTAAATAAGCTAATGCATGTCTAAATTGCATAACTACTAATCAGGGCTGTTGATGGATGACCGTTAACAGTCAACCGTCATCCATCAACAGCCCTCACGAATAGCTTAAATCTCTCTCCTTCTGTGGGTATTGCGTCAGGAGCAATCAAATATGCCATTGAAACTATTGAAATGTGACGAAACAATTCCCGAACGGGAAAAGCACGTTTATATCAAAGAAAAAGGCGAAGACACCACCCAATTCTTACCACTATCGAACATCGAAACCATACCCGGTTCATTATCAGAAAGAGGCTGTAGCTATTGCGGCGCGAAACTCGTAATTGGTGGTGTACTCAAAGACACCATCCAAATGATACACGGCCCCATTGGTTGCGCCTACGACACATGGCACACCAAACGCTATCCCAGCGACAACGGACATTTCCAACTCAAATATGTCTGGTCATCAGACATGAAAGAGTCACACATCGTGTTTGGTGGGGAAAAGCAACTCAAAAAGTCTATCCTCGAAGCCTTTGCTGAATTTCCCGACATCAAACGGATGATAGTCTACACCACCTGCGCCACCGCATTAATTGGTGATGACATCAGAGCAGTAGTCAAAAGTGCCCAAAAAGAACTCGGTGATGTCGATATCTTCTGTGTAGAATGTCCCGGATTTGCCGGGGTGAGCCAATCCAAAGGACACCACGTATTAAACATCGCTTGGATTAACGAGAAAGTTGGGACATTTGAACCAGAAATTACCTCACCCTATACCATCAACGTCATTGGTGACTACAACATCCAAGGTGACACCTTTGTACTTGAGAAGTACATGGAAAAAATGGGCGTGCAAATCATCGCCCACTTTACCGGGAATGGTACTTATGACGCGCTCAGAGGAATGCACAGAGCGCAACTCAACGTTACCAACTGTGCGCGTTCGGCTGGTTATATTGCCAACGAACTCAAGAAAAGATACGGCATCCCCCGGATGGACGTAGACACCTGGGGTTTTGACTATTGTCAAGAAGCATTACGGAAAATCGGAGCCTTCTTTGGTATTGAAGAAAGAGCCGAAGCCGTGATTGCTGAAGAAGTCGCCAAATACCAAGACAGAATGAATTGGTATAAAGAACGGCTTAAAGGCAAAAAAGTCTGTATTTGGACAGGAGGCCCTAGATTGTGGCACTGGACAAAAGCATTGGAAGATGACTTAGGAATGCAAGTAGTATCCATGTCTTCCAAGTTTGGACACCAAGAAGACTTTGAAAAGGTAATTGCCAGAGGTCAAGAAGGCACAATCTATATTGATGATGGTAATGAACTAGAATTTTTTGAAGTTCTCGAGATGATTCGTCCCGATGTAGTGTTGACTGGCCCACGGGTGGGTGCGTTAGTCAAGAAATTGCACCTACCATACATCAACGGTCATGGTTACCACAATGGGCCATACATGGGATTTGAAGGTGCAGTGAATATGGCACGTGACTTATACAATGCGATTTACTCTCCTTTGATGAACTTGGCTGGTATCGATATCCGCGATGATGAAACCAAGAAGTTTTTATTCTCTGAGGATGTCAAAGCCGAGGAAAGGCCTGTAGTTGAGACAACAAGCAATATCTCAACTACAGACCAAGTGGTTGTGGAAACACCTGCTCATCAAAGCCTTTGTGTAGATAGAAATATTCTTGTGGCTAACTCTTCATTTCTCTCTACACATGAAGTCAAAGGCTGGAATTTAGGACTCAGAACTCTTGTCAGTGAAGAAAATAGGAGATTTATGGACAGCGAAGTACAATCAGCAAAATCTGTGGATATGACCTTAGACGATGTGGGAGCAGGCGATGAAACTTTAATACTAGAAACTCAGACATCGCCCACTAAACTACAATTATCTCAATGGCAGCTAGTTAGCAGAAAAGTTTGGGTAATTTTAAAACAATTACCTCAATACATAGCTAAATTTTCTTCTCAAAACCAGCCACTAATTCTCGGTATCGTCTTGATGATTGCTGTACTAATTACAGTGAAGCTAGTTATAGCTTTATTAAATGCAATCAATGAGATTCCATTACTGCCATTCGTTTTTGAGTTGATTGGTATTAGTTATGTAGGATGGTTTATCTCTCGATATCTACTCAAAGCTTCTGCTCGTCAAGAATTAGTTAGCAAAATTCACTCTCTCCAAAAAGAAATTGTTTAGAGAGTAGATTGATTAACAGAGCACCAAGAAAGATGGTGCGTTACGCTATCGCTAACGCACCCTACAATTTAAGGTGTAATTGCAGAATTGGTATAAGAGCTAAAAAGCTTGACATTTGCAAAAATGAGAATTTTGGGATGGAAAACTTAATATTTAATTTGCGGGATAATTTACGCAAATTAAATATTAGTTTTTTGCATTTTTCTAAATATGCATATCAAGTCTTAGCAAATATATAATTTAAAAATGTAAAAGCGATAAGCAGAAAAAATCTAAAACACATAATTAAATCTGCTCAATCTTGTTGAGAAAATGGCTATTTAACCATAACTATGTAATTTAAACTTTAAACACTTATCGCTTTGATTAGCCAAAATGATTACTCTTATTAATATCTAATTATCTGATAGATGTCAAAAGACAAGCTGTCACAGACCTTGAATCTCTGAATATGCTATGATTTGCGATATCAAAATAGCCAGACAAATTACATATCTTCAGTTTTCTGGTTTTTATATTTTCGATTGAACAAGTGGTAAGTGATACAGAAAAACGAACTGAATATTTCTAGGCTAATATTCAGACCAGATTTTCACAATAGGAATTTATTTCCCAGACATTGAAGTAACAAGAATAATCATTTTTCTGTTTATTCAGCTTACTTCTTGCTCGTAAAGTCTGGAAATAGAGACCCATCAAGAATGCCTTGGATGGCAAAATATTTGAGGACAAACTATGAGTTTTTTTGCAGATACGGTGATGCTTTCACGCATCCAATTTGCTGTTACCAGCATCTTCCATATGTTTTGGCCCATCTTAACAATTGGGATGTCTTGGTATTTGGTGGTGATGGAAGTGCTATGGCTAAAAACCAAAGATACTAATTTTTATCACCATGCACGTTTTTGGTCAAAACTATACATTCTTAATTTTGGGCTTGGTGTCGCTTCTGGTGTCGCCATTGAATTTGAATTTGGCGCAAATTGGGCACCATTTTCTTTAGCTGTTGGTGACTTTTTAGGTAGTATTCTAGGCTTTGAAGGCACGATGGCATTTATGCTAGAAGCTGCTTTCCTGGGAATTATGATTTATGGTTGGAATCGTGTTCCACCGCTGATGCACTTGCTAGCAACTATGTTGGTCGCCATTGGTGCTACACTCTCATCTTTCTGGATTATTGTTGCTAACTCATGGATGCAAACCCCTGCGGGTGGGGAAATGGTGGATGGGAAATTTTTGGTTCATAGTTACCTAGAAGCAATTTTCAACCCAGCGGCTTTAAGTAGCTGGGTTCACATGGTATTAGCAATTCTCGAAACCGCCTTGTTTGTCATTGGTGGTATTAGTGCTTGGTATATTCTCAACAAGCGCTATGAAGAATTTTTCAGCAAATCTTTTAAACTAGCGATCGCATTAGCTATACTTGTCACTCCTCTGCAAATTATTGTTGGTCACTTCAGTGGTGAGGAAGTATACCACAACCAACCTGCAAAATTAGCTGCGATCGAAGCTTTATGGGACACCGTACCTGCTGGAGAATCTGCACCTTGGAATGTTTTGGTTGCACCCAATGTTCAAGACAGTAAGAATAACTGGTCACTAAGTGTACCAGGTGGTTTAGGTATGGTTTTGTCCATGAAACCTCAACTTGACGAACCTGTATTGGGTTTAAATGAGTGGAAACCAGAAGATCGTCCCCATGCAGTTTCTCTAATATTTTATTCTTTCCGCATGATGGTAGGTATTAGCTTCTTTTTCTTGGGTTTAATGGGAGTCAGCCTCGTACAATGGTTGCGCGGTAAGCTGACTGTAGAAAATATTACTGCCCAAACTTGGTTAATGCGAGCTTGGATATTTGCTGCACCCTTGGGATATCTTGCTGTGGAATCAGGCTGGATGGTGCGAGAAGTTGGGAGACAACCTTGGATTGTTTACGGCAAAATTCGTACTGCTGATGCTGTATCTCAAGTTCCCGCTAGCAATGTCCTAGTCTCACTGATTGCTTATACCAGTATCTATTTAATGTTACTTGGCTGCGCTTTATATTTTGGTAGTCGGATTGTGCGCCAAGGGCCAAATTTAGGACTTCCAATCCCCAATCCAGATTTACTCAAAAGCAGTAAAGCAGAAAGTTTGACCTAAAGCTTAAGAAGTAAAAAGTAAAAAGTAAAAATTATCTTTTTACTTTTGCCTTGTGCGGTCATCATCAATCAAACATCACCGGAGATTTCATGGAAGCCATAAATACAACCTTACCACTACTTTGGTTTGCACTTGTTGCCCTATTCCTTACTTTGTACTTAATTACAGATGGCTTTGATTTAGGTGTGGGAATTTTAACGCTAACTGCTGCTAACGAAGAACGTCGAGGGATTATTATCAATACCTTAAGTACAGTTTGGGATGCCAACGAAACTTGGTTGGTATGTACAGGCGGATTATTGTATGGTGCATTTCCCCTCGCCTACGCTACTATCGTCAATGCTCTTTATATTCCAATCACTTTGATGGTGATCGGGTTTATCTTCCGCGCTGTCTCCTTTGAGTTTCGCGAACATTCTCTCAACAAAACTTTTTGGAATATTGGTTTTGGAGGAGGTAGTTTATTAGTAGCTTTGTCTCAAGGATTGATCTTAGGTGGCGTAATTGCGGGAATTAAAGTTGATGAAGCTGGTAACTTTATTGGTGGTACTTGGGATTGGTGGAATTTACCATCAATATTAGTAGCATTAACTGTAGTGCAAGGGTACGTTTTAATCGGTTCTACCTACTTAATTGCCAAGACCGAAGGTGAATTAAAAAGATATCACTACATTACTGCCAAATTTAGCGCTCTCACTACATTTTCTGGTGCATTAGCCTTAACAATTACCACACCCATGTTCTACGAACAAGTGCGCGATCGCTTATTCCATCAACCAGAAGTTTGGATATTCGCAGCAATTCCCATTTTGGCAACTGGTGCAGTAGGGCTACTAATGAATAGTATTAACCTACGTCAGGAAAAAATACCTTTTATCTGGTCAATAGTGCTTTTCCTAATCACTATTCTCGCTTTGGCTTTTGTAGTGTTTCCTTACATTATTCCCTTCCAAGTAACTATCTACCAAGCGTCTTCTTCCCTTAGCTCCCAAGCCTTCATGATTGCTTTCATTGGCTTTTTTGTGCCGCTTTTACTACTTTATAATGTCTATCTTTACCGAGTATTTCAAGGTAAAGTTATCAGCCCTCATTATGGAGAGTAAAAAGCTCAATTTTTGAAGAGTTCAGTTGAGAAAATTGAAAATCATGGGTTAGGTTTTGCTCCAATACTTGTCGGTTAAGGGAAAAAGGGGAATGGTTCAAGGGAAAGAAAAAACCTTTAACCCTTAACCTTTAACCTTTTCCCCAAAACCAATTTTGGGTTCAAAACGCTTAACTGAACCAGATCTAATCTTCTGTCTTCGTATCACCAGACATCAATACACAAGATAGTAGAGATTTTATGCGGAAGATTGCTATTTATGGCAAAGGGGGAATTGGTAAGTCTACAACCACTCAAAATCTAGTGGCTGGACTCACCGAAATAGGTTGTAAAGTAATGGTTGTGGGATGTGACTCAAAAGCAGATTCTACACGGTTGCTTTTGGGGGGATTGCATCAAAATATTGTACTCGACACACTGCGTAAGGAAGAAGAAGATTTAAATCTAGCAGACTTCCGCAAAGAAGGATGGGGGAAAACGCTGTGTGTAGAATCTGGTGGGCCGGAACCTGGTGTAGGATGTACAGGGCGAGGTGTTTTGACATCAATTGGTTTGCTTGAACAACTCGGTGCTTACGATCAAAAGCTAAATCTTGACTACACTTTCTATGATGGTTTGGGTAATGTAGTATGTGGTGGCTTTGTCATGCCGATACGTGAAGGCAAAGCTCAAGAAATTTACATTGTCACTTCTGGAGAAATTATGGCAATGTATGCAGCTAACAACATTTGCCGAGGAATTCAAAAATATTCTCTGATAGGCGATGTTCGTTTGGGTGGATTAATTTGCAACTCTCGCAATGTTGATCGCGAAGAAGAGTTAATTCAGGCTTTAGCAGAGCAACTGGGTACTCAGATGCTCTACTCTATACCTAGAGATAATATGGTGCAACGAGCAGAATTTTACAGTAAAACCGTGATTGAGTATGCTCCGGACTGTAAACAGGCGCAACACTATCGTAATTTGGCAAGGGCGATAGATCAGAATCAAAATTTTGTGATACCAAAACCTTTGTCTAATCAGCAGTTGGAAAAACTGCTTATGACGTTTGGATTATTTGACTAGGACAAAAAGGGTAAAGGATGTTCGCGTAGCGTCTCCGCAGGAGAAGGGTAAAGGGTGAAGGGTGAAGGGTGAAAATGAGTTGTAAATATGTTGTATGTGGTGTTGCAGATTGAGAATGGTATGTTGATTTCTGCTGTGATGTACTAATGACCGCCTATCATCCTCTCAACAATTGGCGTACTTGAGAAGACCTAAGTTTGTTTTCACTAGAAGGAACAACGATGATGCTAACCGAAGAAATCTTAGTGCAAAAATTTACTACTGTAGCTAAGGAACGCTGTCCAGAAATCAGTGATTTACTTCAGTACTGTCATATTGAACTTGTCAGTTTCTACTGGGGGGTAAATCCTAAACTTTGTCAATATTTTGTTGTTTACTTCCCCCATCAGCTATTTACCTCAATTATTGAATACAGAGATGTTTTTAGAAATATTGCCCAAGATTTAGGGACATCAGAAGCTATCTGCATGAACGCTACACGCATTATCCGCGATCCAGGATCTAACCTGAAACAAACCAACCCTGTTTTGTGGTTGGAACTTCAATGGGTGGTAGCACAACATATCGAAATGTAAGAATTACACAACAATTAGTATCTAATTTGACATTTTTCAGTGCAGGCGGTTAGTAGGCAGCGCATTGTTAGCTCTGCGTGCGATCGCCAAATTATAGACAATTGCTTTTTGGAAAGAATTCAGGCATATAATAATTGATTCCTAATCTCCTCTACATTTAGAGCATTCACCAAAATCCCTATTCTTTGTGCAACTTCATAGGCGTTTTTCTGTGGCACAATGATTATTCCAGAATGTTGTTTATCTTCTGTTATGTATTGGAGATGTAACCGCTCAAAGTCAACTCGGTTATGAGTCAGGATACATCTGCCAACTGAAGTTGCAAATTCCAGTTGTTCAATGTCTGTTTTGCCAATGGTTGCTTGCTCAGGAACGGTGGTGACATCTAAACCACGCGATCTCAACAATGTAGCAACTAACGCTGACATATCCTCATCTGTATAAAGTAGTGCAAAAGTTGTCACAATTTACCCAATGCTTTTTTTACAGATGGATGAACTAATTCATCGGGTATTCGGTTTTGCTCAATATACTCATTAATCTCTGGTTGGTTATCGAGATAGAAACTCAATGCATCAAAAACTTGTGCCAAAGTTAGATGGGGTAGATGGTTCAAAATTTCTTCAGGCATAATGCCTAAGCGCCACAAACCAACAATGGCACGAACGGATGTACGAGTGCCTATAATAATTGGCTCTCCACTCAAAATCTGAGCATCGCGAGTAACGTAGCGTGAGAGAGTTTCAGCAGGCATATAACAAGTTACTTAATAAACCAGCATTAATTCTAGTCTATCAACATAGATAGGTGAAAATTCCTGATTTCTTCAACAAACTCAGGAATTTTTATGTAGTTACAAAGCAATATTGACCAGGGTTAAATGAATGCGATCGCCAGTTAACTCTAGGACTATCCTGATAAAACAATTTTTAGCCTAAGAATATCTATTCAACTAAATATAAATTGCAAATTTTCTGTAGTTATTACTACATAATTACTATAAAAAAAATGAAGATTAAAAGTTTTTTTGGCAATTATTTTGGCGAAATGTATGTTATAGTTGCCTTAAGGGGAAATCAAACAGCAGTAAATCAACTAGCAACAAGTTTAGTTTGTCTACTGCAACAATGAAACCCAGTAAGTATCTTAGCCATATATATGATGTATGCAATCATCCGAGAGTATTAACAGGTCTTCCAACAGGAAAGGCATCAACTAGAAGACTTTCTTGCTATTGCCTAGACAAATTAATACCGATTTATGGGAAGAATGATTGCGATAGATGGATTGCCAAAAAGCTTGGTTAATCAATCTTTTACAATCCAAAATTCAAAATCCAAAATCCAAAATCCAAAATTGTATAAGTTTGTCTGCGGTAGCCGTTCTTGCAGGAGGAAGACAGCCTTATGAAGCTGGATGCTAATGTTTGCAACAACCTGAAGTCAATTAGAACTCGCTTAGGCATGAGTCAGCAAGATTTAGCTAATATAGCTGGCGTAACTCGTCAGGCTATCAGTAGTGTGGAATCGGGACAATATGCTCCTTCGGTTGCCATTAGCTTGCGTCTAGCTAAAGCGCTGGGTTGCCAAGTTGAAGAGTTATTTTGGTTAGAGGATGATTTACCAGAAGTTGAAGCAGTTCTTACTAAACCCGTTCCTAGTGAACAGCAATTGCGAGTAAGCCTAGCAAAAATTGGGGGACAATGGATAGCTTATCCCTTAATTGGGAAAGATGCTTTTCGCATGGAAATGATCCCCGCTGATGGTAAGGCACATATCCCAACAACTACAAATAAAGTTCAAGTTCAGCTGCTTGATGATATAGATAAATTGCACAATACAGTTGTTATAGCTGGCTGTACACCTGTAATTTCCTTCTTAGCAAAGGCAACTGAACGTTGGTATCCTCAACTGCGAGTTCATTATCATTTTGCCAATAGCATGGCTGCCTTGCGTAGTCTAGATAGAGGTGAAGTTCACATTGCAGGGATGCATTTATATGATCCTGAAACTGAAGAACATAATATTCCCTTTGTTCGTGAAGCTTTAGCTGATAGGAGTGCAGTTTTAATTACCCTTGGTATTTGGGAAGAAGGATTGATGGTGCAACCAGGTAATCCAATGGAAATCAAAAATTTGGCTGATTTAGTGGAATTAGGAGGAACCATCATCAACCGCGAACCTGGTTCTGGTAGTCGGATGCTTTTAGAACGCCAACTCAACAAAGAAAAGATCTCACTAGATACGCTCAAAGGATCTGAGAGGATTGTCCATAGCCATCAAGATGTTGCTTTAGCTATAGCATCAGGAATTGCTGATGCTGGTGTGAGTACTTCATCGATAGCTGCGGCCTTTGGTTTGGGATTTGTTCCTTTGCATCAAGCGCGGTATGACTTGGTAATTCTCAAAGAATACCTGGAAGAATCACCCGTACAACAGTTCCTTGGCATCTTAGGACATCGGCTGGTGCAATCGCAACTAAAAGTACTTGGCGGTTATGACATCAGTAAGATAGGGGAAGTTGTCGCAACTATTTAATGGAAGGGCATTGGGCATTGGGCATTGGGCATTGTGAATAGGAAAAACTATTACAGTGCAGTGGAACAAAGTCTGGCTTTAAACCTTTACCTCTGACTGCATTCCGAGAATGTCTGCAAGGATGAGTCTCAAATCCTTGTATAGATTTGGTGACGCTTTTTGCATGAGTTTTGTTTACTCTCACTCAATTGATTGCGATTTTATGATGAACAACCATGCTATTCAGATTAACGATACAACCCTGCGAGATGGAGAACAAGCCGCAGGTATAGCCTTTACTGTAGAAGAGAAAATTGCGATCGCCACTCTACTTGATGCCATAGGTGTGCAGGAGTTGGAAGTTGGGATTCCCGCAATGGGGCAAGAAGAGGCAGAATCGATTAAAACCATCGCCAATCTGGGATTAAATACTAAATTGCTTGGCTGGAATCGGGCTAACTTGTCTGATATTCAAGCATCTATAGATTGTGGTTTAGAGCGAGTGCATATTTCTGTACCCGTTTCTGATATTCAAATTGATGCTAAGTTTCAAGGACGGAAACGGCTGGTGTTAGATCGCCTCAAAGATGCAATTAGTTTTGCACGCGATCGCGGTTTATCTGTATCTGTAGGTGGCGAAGATTCTTCTAGGGCTGATGAATCTTTTCTCTTGTATGTAGCCTATTCTGCTCAAGAATGGGGCGCTTTTCGGTTTCGCTTTTGTGACACAGTGGGAATTCTTGATCCCATCAGCACTTACAACAAAGTGAGTCGTTTAGTCTCTCATCTATCAATTGCAATAGAAATGCATATGCATGATGACTTTGGACTAGCATTAGCAAACACCTTAGCTGGCGTTAGAGCCGGAGCAGTATCAGTTAATACCACCGTTAACGGTATTGGCGAACGCGCAGGAAATGCACCCCTAGAAGAAGTTGTGATGGGACTCAAACATCTCCACGGAATTCAAACGGGTATTGATACCAAACGACTAGTAGAAATGTCTCAATTAGTAGCCAAAGCCACCAACTATCCTGTACCACCTTGGAAAGCGATCGTCGGCGAAAATACCTTCGCACATGAATCTGGTATTCATGCTCATGGTGTGCTGCAAAATCCTGTCACCTACGAACCTTTTGCACCAGAAGATGTAGGCTGGGAACGCCGTTTAGTTGTGGGTAAACATTCTGGCAGACATTTATTGCTGAGTGTACTGCAACAACATGGCATCAACCTTGGTCAAACAGAAATTCAATCAGTATTAGATGCTGTGCGACATCAATCAGTGCAAACAAAACGCAGTCTCACGGTTGAAGAATTACTCAGCTTAGTTCCTCAGAAGTAAGGGAGCAGAGGAAGAATTATCACTACTTACCATGTGATGAAATTCTCTAAATCGGCTGAATAAATCCTGTTACTAATACTTCCTGAGTTAGTAAAAAAACTCAGATTTTTATAAAAAATCTATATCAATCATATTTACCGTAAGTTGTGAGTAATTTGGTTGGGAATGGAAAGGAGATGAGGAATATGAGGAAGAAAAAATTACATTAATAAATAAAATATCTATGCCCTATGCCCTATGCCCTATTCCCTATTCCCCATTGCTAATATTTAATCTCTGTAAATTCTAGGATGTTTTATGATTCAAAGAAGACTTGTTATCGGGGGGTTACTGTGCGTTGTAGCACTAATAAGTGCTGATTTTGGTAATAAATTAGTTCGGCAACAACCAGCTATTGCCCAGTCCTCAACTAAGAAAAATGTCATAGTCGCTATGACAACCAGCATAGAAGATAGTGGTCTTCTAGATGATTTAGTTCCAGCTTTTGAAAAGAGAACAGGACATATACTCAAAAAGGTTGCAGTTGGAACTGGACAGGCTTTAGCTTTGGCTGAAAAAGGCGAAGTTGACGCGCTATTTGTTAATTCACCAAAAGCTGAACGCAAAGTTTTGCAAGGTGGTGCTGTAACTAATCGGCATTTGGTAATGCACAATGACTTTGTGGTCGTGGGGCCAGCTAATTCTGATAAAGCGAAGATTAGAAATAAAAAGAACGCTATTGAAGCATTCTCTCTGATTGCAAAAAATCAAGCTTTATTTATCTCCAGAGGTGATGATTCAGGTACTAATAAACTTGAGAAAGATTTATGGCAACAAGCTAAAGTCAACCCTGCTGGTACTTGGTATCAACAAACAGGTTCAGGGATGGCGAAAACTTTGCAAGTAGCTAACCAAAAATTAGGATATACCTTAACAGACCGGGCAACATATATATTTCAAAAGAAAAATGTTTCGTCTTTGCGAGTAATGGTAGAAGGAGACAAAAAATTGTTGAATCTCTACCATGTCATGGAAGTAAATTCACAAAAATTCCCCAAAGTCAATAGTGCAGGAGCTAAAGCATTTATTAATTTCGTATTATCTACGGAAGGACAGACAATAATTTCAGCCCACGGCAAAAAAGAATTTGGACAACCACTATTTTTTGTTGATGCAGGTAAAACAGAAAAAAATTACGGGTTTTAGTCATTTGTCATTTTTCCTTATACCAATTCCTTATGAAGCTGCATAGAATTCGATCCCCCCTAGCCCCCCTTAATAAGGGGGGTAAGCAGAAAACATCTATCAAAGTCCCCCTTTTTAAGGGGGATTTAGGGGGATCTAAATATGTGCAAATTTACATGAAATTGGTATTAATGAGTTGTTCAAATATCGGAACTACGAATTACAAACTACGAATTATTACTTCAGTTTTTAACAAACTTGTGGATACAATCATTGAAGGAGCAATCAGAGCTATTGAGCTATTAACAAGGGGCGATCGCGACGTTCTCCAGGTCATGATGATGACATTATTAGTATCTGGAACAGCGACGGCTATTAGCGTTGTGCTGGGTGTACCCTTGGGATTGTGGTTAGCTTTAACAGAGTTTTTCGGGAAACAAGTATTAAATAGCTTGGTTAACTTTGGTATGGGATTACCACCAGTCGTAGTTGGCTTAGTCGTTAGCTTGTTTTTGTGGCGGTCTGGCCCCTTGGGCGATTTGGAACTGATGTATACACCCACAGCAATGATCGTTGCCCAAGCATTGATTGCTTTCCCCATTGTCGCTGGCTTTAGTTTTGCAGCTATTCTCAGTATTAATCCTAAACTTCGTTGGCAATTACTATCAATGGGGGCGACACCTTGGCAAGCTAATTTATTGCTAATTAAGGAAGCAAAGTTAGGATTAATAGCCGCTATAATTGCAGGTTTTGGTCGTGTCATCTCCGAGGTTGGGGCCTCGATGATGGTTGGTGGCAATATCAAAGGACAGACAAGAGTTTTAACTACAGCGATTGTCACCGAAGTCGAAAAAGGTAATTTCGATGTGGCAATGGCGATCGCATATATTCTCCTGATCGTTACCTACAGCATTGTTGTATTGCTGACTATCTTGCAGCACGAAAAGAAAGTTTTATGATGAAAATTACTGGTTTCAAGTCCTTTGTCGCCTCTGCTGTAGGACGACAGAAAAATTTGGGGAGTATCAACGAGTATGTCCTGAATATGCATCAGGTAAAAGTCGATAGTAAAACCCGCAAAAATATCCTGACAATTGATAATTTCGCTGTCCGTCCTGGGGAACTAGTCGCCGTGCTTGGCCCCAATGGTGCTGGCAAAAGCACCATGTTAAGAACAATCAATATGTTGCAGCCTTATCGCGGACAAATACAATTGTTTGGTCAAGATGCGAGTTATGCCAATCAAACAAACTTGCGTCGTCGTTCGGCTCTGGTTTTTCAAGAGACATTACTATTAGATGACACAGTATTTAATAATGTTGCCAGAGTTTTACAGTTTCGCGGAGTTCCAAAACACCAAATTAAACAAAGGGTATATACTGCACTAGAAACTTTTGGTTGCGAACACTTAGCGTATCGGTCAGCTCGTTCTTTATCTGGTGGCGAAGGTAAACGAGTTTGTATAGCCTCTGGTTTAGTAGCTGATTCTGAATTGCTGCTATTAGATGAGCCTTCAGCCTCCTTAGATGTGGCAATCCGTCCGCAAATTATCGAAAAAATCAGACAATGGGCGCAAGATAGAGGATCGGCTGTGATATTAGTTAGCCACAACTTTACTGATATCTTGAATTTTGCCGATCGCGCGATCGCACTATTTGATGGCTGTATCATTCAGGATGATAAATTAGAAAACCTGATCCGCCGACCAGCTAATCAGCAAATTGCCAGATTGGTGGGCATGGATAATATTATTCCCTGTAAGATTAAGCCAGGCGATCGCGGTTATTTAATTAAGCTGGCAAACAGTCTAGAGTTTTTCTACCCTGGTGAATTGAAAACAACTATCACAGCCTGTTGTTTATCGAGTGATGCTTTCTATCTTGATCATACAAATTCTTCAATTCCATACCAGCCAGGAGTCGTAAGGCTAGAAGGACGAGTAGAGAGAATTTTACGTGGGATAGGCACTGATACTATTCGCTTTCAACTGGGAGAACAAATTTTAACTGCCAAATTACGCCGGGGTTATACATCCGAAAATATCTATCGTCATGGAAAAATTAAGCTGGCATTCAGCCCTACAGATGTGCATTTTGTGTAGCTGCTAAACACTTAAATTAACTTCTGAATATTGACTATCTAGGGTGAAAAATGAAATTTAGCAAATTACCAATTTTATCAAACTTTTCTAGTTATTTTGACATTGGCACATGGCTATTACTAACAGCAAGTCTGTTATGTTTGATAATTTTATTATGGATTGGCATCATTATTATCGGCAATATTTTGTTAATAGGAAATGTATTTAATCCTCATCAATCAACAATGCAAGTCAAGCTATTTTATGGAATTGCATCTGTATTTTTAGGATTATTCCTAGCTATTTTTATGATTAATATTGCGGAACTTTCGGATAAAAAGTTATCAAAATCACCAACCAAAATTACAGACAAATGGAAATCTCATTTATCATAAGAGCCAGTAGGGTGCGTTAGCCTTTGGCGTAACGCACCGCCAAAGATTTTAAAATCCTACACATTAGTTAGTAGAGGTAGCAAAATAATCTAAAATTTGACACATAAAAGTGTTTATTTTGCTAAAATCCTCATCCCTGGCGAGCATTTCCTCAGCTTTTTGAATATATTTACCTGACACCAATTCAGAAACACAATTTTCAATAATTTGGCTAACACTTTCCTTTGTTGATTCCAGGTGAAATTGTAACCCTAATACTTGATCACCATAGATAAAAGCTTGATTTGCACAGACTTCACTATAAGCTATTCGTACTGCACCAGGAGGTAAATCAAAAGTATCCCCGTGCCAATGAAACACATTAAAAGACTGGGAAAATGATGCAAAGACAGGATAATTCTGGGCTTCTGGAGTCAGATTAATAGGATACCAACCTATTTCTTTCTCTCGACCTTGATATACTTTGGAACCTAAAACATCAGCGATTAACTGCGAACCTAGACAAATACCAATGACTACTTTATTTTGCTGAATTGCTGATTCAATAAACTGTTTTTCGTCATTCAACCAAGGATATTGATCATACTCATAAATATTCATCGGCCCACCCATGACTATTAACCAATCTAGGTCATCAACAGATGGTAAATTATCACCGTTATAAAACTGAGTTGCAGAAATAATGTGACCCTGCTGTGTCGCCCATTGTGCAATACTAGCAAGTCCTTCAAATGGCACATGTTGTAAGTAATGAATTCGCATAGATTTACCCCGATTTCACAGCCTTTTTTCATGATAAACCTGATGAGAACGCCACTTTTCAAGATTTTGATGTTGTCTGAATTAGCATTACCGCCGCCTTTTTCGCCTGAGATGCAGTTGACCAACTTCCTTCCATTAAAGCAACAACGATCGCACCTTGTACGAGCAACAGCAGTTGTCTAGCTAATTGTTCTGGTAATGTAACTTCTGCTGCTTGAGCAAGTTGAAGAATATATTGGTATATCGATTGTTGATGTTCTAAAGCAACTCGATAGCCAGGATGATCGGGATTAGCTAATTCTATTGAGGCATTCATAAAAGCACAACCCCGAAAATCTGGCCCTTCAAACCATTCTCGTAAAGCATCAAAGATAGCCAGCAAGCGTTTAGTGGGATCGGTAGTTTGTTGTTCAACGGTGGTTTTCAGCCATTGACACCATTGTTCATGTTCTTGGCGTAACCATGCTTCAATCAAAGCATCTTTAGACTTGAAATGATTGTACAGCGACATCTTCGCCACGCCAGATTCCGCAATGATTCTGTCAATCCCAACATTGCGAATCCCCTCCCGATAAAACAAATCTGACGCTGTGTGCAAAATGCGATCGTAAACAGATTTACGCTTTGTTTTCAGTTTATTCATTGAGTCACATCCTTGGGAATCATGCTAAATCTTCAATTCATCCGTACTGCTGTCATGCAAACAGTTCCATATAACTGGGCTTTGGTTAAAAATTTGCTTTCACCAGAAGCCAGCTTAGAACTAACTGCAAGTTTTCCCCACCGAGAGTTTCAATTGTCAACAGGAGAAGGATATGGCTATTACTGGGGAAAGATACTCGCCCCTAGTCAAGATATTCCTTTGATGCTCAAATTTAAGGACGATCGCTGGCGACAGCGCCTAGCACAAGGACGACTTACCAGTGATTTGAGACATCTGAGTCATGTCTGGCGACAGTTAATACAAGGACTCTGGACAGATACTTATCGCGCCGCCTTAGCAGAAATGTCAGGGTTAGACCTCAAAGACTGTGTGATGGATATTGGATTTCGGCAATATCAGTCAGGACACCAACATTTTCCCCACACAGACGAACCGAATAAAGTCTTAACTCATTTGCTATTTTTCAATCAACAATGGTCTAGAGATTGGGGCGGCTGTTTGCGAATTCTCAAAAATTCCAGACCAGAATCAGCCTTTAAAGATATTTTACCTCTAAGTCATTTATCTGTGGTCATTGTGCGTTCAGAAAATTCTTGGCATATGGTAACGCCATTGAATACTCCTGCATCTGAGAGACGATTAGCTTTACGAGTGGCGTTCTTTCAGAATGTGGCTTAGTTAATAGTCTTTTGAAAATTGTCACACATTAGTTTGGAGTGAAAAAATAACCATGACTAATCCTCTTGAATTATTGCGATCGCGCTACGGTGAAATTCCCTTCAATGATGAACTTCCCTGGAATGACTCTATAGAGAAGATTTTATCTCACCGTTCAGTTCGCTCTTATTTACCTGATCCCTTACCGCCAGGAACTCTAGAATTGCTTGTAGCGGCTGCTCAATCTGCTGCCAGTTCAGCTAATATGCAAACTTGGAGTGTGGTAGCTGTTGAAGATGAACAACGCAAAGAGGAATTATACAAATTGGCTAATAACCAAGCTCATGTCAAGCAAGCGCCTCTATTCTTGGTATGGTTAGCAGATTTAGGACGTTTGGCTTACATTGCAGAGAGTCGCGGACTACCTCATGTTGCTCTAGACTATATAGAGCTATTGATTAAAGCCATAGTTGATGCTTCTGTAGCAGCACAAAATGCGATCGTTGCTGCTGAATCTTTGGGTTTAGGAACCATCTATATAGGTGCAATCCGCAAAAATACCCAAGAGGTAGCCACATTACTAAATTTACCACCCTTTGTTTTTCCTGTATTTGGGATGTGTGTAGGTTATCCCAATCCAGAAGTCAAACCAGCCATTAAACCGCGTCTACCCCAGCCAGCTGTATTGCATCGAGAAACCTACAAATTAGCAGAACAAGAAGATGCGATCGCTCACTACAACGATATTATGAAACAGTTCTACACCGAACAAAACATGAATGTCGCAGGTGATTGGTCAGAACATTCCGCCGAGAGAATCGCCACCTTAGACTATCTCAAAGGATGTAAAAATTTACGTCAGATTCTCAATGGCTTTGGCTTCAAGCTATTGTAAATTCGTGAAAAAACTCGGCTTTGAAAAGTTCTGAGCGTTGACTTCTGGCGCTCAGATTTTTCCCTGTGTTTCTCTAAGTTTAAAATGAATCAGGTGGAATGGAACTAAAATAACAATGAGTTAGGCGATGGCGATCGCTAACTCCTCATCAGATTTTGGCAAAGGTATTGAATAGTGAACTAATTTTCATTAGATTGATGTTGAGGTAAGTTTTTCAAGTAGCGATATCAGTTAATGGCAAAGATAAGACATTTAGAGGTCTTTAATAGAGGTGTGGAAGAGTGGAATCGATGGCGCGAGAAAGAGCCAAACACTATTCCAGACCTTACTGGAGCCAACTTTAAACACAACAACTTTGCAGGTATAGACTTTACTAAGGCTGATCTACGCGACTGTGACTTTCGAGCCAAGAATCTTTCAAAAGCAAACTTCAGTAAGGCTAACATATGTGGCTGTGATTTTCGCAACAGTAATTGTCAAAATGCAGATTTTTCAGAGGTTCTAGCTGGACAAACTTTCAAGCAGCAAGCAATCTTAGTTTTGATGGCTGGAGGAGTTGGTTTGCTAGGCTTTGGTTTCGGAGGGGTAATAGCTCGTAGTCTTGCAGTATCACGCAGTCTTGCATTATCACTATTCGGAGCTAGCTGGGCGGAGTTTGCAGGTGCAATTTTATTTAAGATTCTAAACCATGAGGAAATCAGAAAATTTACTGGAACATCCTTTGCTGGAGCTTGTCTTGATCGCGCAAAGTTCATTAAAGCAAAACTGCATAAGTGCGATTTTTCTAGAGCTTCCATAGTACAAGTTGACTGGGAGTATACACAGTTCGAGGGAGACGAGATTTCACTCAAAGATCAGGTTTCACTTGAGAACCATTTTAATTTTCCCAATAATATGCAACTAAGAGAGATTCGGCTTCTTTGCATAACCCGTAAAGGAAATAATGATATTTCCTCTTTTGAGAACTTAGATCTGTCTAGGTTAAACATAGCAAATGTTAACTTTGAAAATAGTATTTTACAAGGAGCTAATCTCAATTCATCTATTCTTAGAAATGGGAATCTCCGGGGTGCTGACCTATCTGGGATTAGCACTAAGAACACAGATTTTTCTGGTGCTGATTTCACAGGCTCATGCATTGAAATTCATAATATTAGCCCTGATGCAATATTTAATAATGTAAAGTGTGACTATTTATATTTAGTAGATAAAGATAAGAAAGAACGTATGCCTAAAGATAAAAATGCTATGTTTAAAGATGGCGAGTTTGAAGAAATGTTAAACAGTCTCAGTAGAATTGATGATGCAAATGCTACTATTAGTCCACCGACTAATGTTGTCAACAAGATAGAAAGGTTTATTATGAATGATAATCGTACAATTAATACAGGTGGCGGTAGTTATTATGAAAGTATAAATACGGGTGGCGGTAGTTATATCCAAGGTGACTACATCAACATGAGCCAAGATTTATCTCAAGCTGCTGCTCAAATCCAAAATTTACTTGAGCAATTGCAAAAGCGGGGTATGACAGTAGATGCGGCTCAAGAAAAAGTAGCGCAGGATTTGGCAGATGAAGCGCAGAATACGTCAACGATGAAAGACAAGCTCGTAAAGTGGGGGCAATCGTTGGGAGATGCAACAGTAAGTGACGTGGTTAAAGGAGTTGTCAAACTTGCTATTCGTTCCGTAGGGATTCCGCTACCATAGCAATTTAGGCTACTTGCGATGCAGCCCAATAATTGCGCTGCACCGGAACATTTATAAATAGTTAGTGGAGTTGCAGAAGATATCTATATCTGGTGAACACAGCTGTTAGCTTGCTAAGTTATCAGTGATGTTGTGATAAACATCGAAACTGGAGATTTTGAAGTAGATGTAAGTGAAATCGGTGCCTGGGATCGCCCTCATCATTCCCCAAGAGCGATCGCCAAATTCTAAGTCCAATGAATATGCTTGGAACGAAAAGCCCTTTCCCAATCGTTGGCAATTACCTCCATTATATTGATCATGCCTTCATAGCCAAAATATGGCTTATCAAGATAAGTCTCTCTGTTAGTTGGACTAAAGACATCAAATGCAATTTTAATTCCCAATTCCTCAGCCATGTATTTCTCCCAAGCCGAACCAATTACAGCATCAGTATCAATCTCTGTTAAGGCTTGCTTAATTTGATAACCATCTGCTGCAAATGCTACACGAGGCGAAATACCCATACTTTTAAGTTCTCGCTCCAAAATTGAACGAGATTCACGCATTGCTGAACGAAACAATAAGACTTCAGGAATCATTTCTAACTCTTCAAACAGCATTCTTACTAACCCAATTCCCAGGGTTCCATCCGCAGATACCGCAATTCTACAGTTACGATATCGAGGAATAATCATCAATGCTCGCTTGCGAAGAGTTTCTACTACTCTATTTTCACCTTCTTTAATTAGTGGTTCTACTCTTTTCTCGTCTATCTTGAAATGTGCTGCTAATGCTTGCAACCACCGCGTAGTATTTTTCACACCTATCGGTAAAGGAATATCCTCCAGAATTAAGGGGATATTATGGGATTCTTGCATTTTTCGCGCAAACTTATACCCCACATCATGACTGAGAATAATATTAGCAGTTGCGTTACCAGCTTGTTCTAATTCTTCAAAGGATGTACCGTGAGAAATTACTGTTTGGACTTTAATCCTTAAATACTTTAACGTTTCCTTAATCCATTGCAAATCTGCCCACCAAGTAGGATTTAGATTTGCCTGGGGTGCAATAATATTGACAATTCTGGGTTTCCTTCCGCCTCGCCGCTTCTGTCTTTTGTGGATGAAAGGTAGTAAAGCTTCTAAACCCATTTCCAAACCATCATAAGCATTACCACGAAAACCACCAGCCAGCAAAGGTACAAGCTTGGCGTTAACCTGTGGCTGAAGGCTATGACATAAGCCCTGAATATCTTCACCAATAATATCTGCCGCACAAGTACCAACGACAAACATTACTTTCGCTTTAAAAGATTGATCCGCCTCTTTAATCAAATTTTTGAGTTTTTCAGATGCTCCCATGACGATATCTGACTCAAAAAGACGACTACAACCTACTTTACGCTTAGTGAAATCAACCTCATGGTTATCATAGCCAGCCGCTACGGTAGAAGCACAACCTTGGGGAGAATGAATTACAATACTGACATCTTTAATACCAGCTACCATATTGGCGATGCCTTCCAAAGCACAACCGACAATAGGATCTTTACTGTGATCGCAATTGTCAAATGTTAGTTGTTCTTTCTGGGAAGATATGACATTAAGTACCTGAGAGTTTTCGCTTTTTATTCCTGACAGCATTTTCCTGTTCTCTTCTTTGCATATACGGTACAATCGGCTAAGTTATTACTCGTTAAAACATTTGCCCCGCTTCTTCCCTCCATATACAGTACAATCAGGTAAGTCTTGGGCTAATTTTCCGGTAAGCGATCGCGCAGATGCTAAACCTGAGTTTTTCGGGAATACCATTTGCTTGGTTAAGGAACTACGAGGTCTAAAGCCATATTGGAGTGCAGTTTTAATACATTTAGCTACCCTTAAGGCTCCGCGATAACCAAATCTAGGACGATTTAAGATGGCGTTTAAATCGACAACGGGAATATGGGGGAAACTCAAAGAAGAACCAAAATAAACAACAGAATCTGCATCCAGTCCACCAATGAATTCTAGTAATTCATCTTCTGTTTGTTTCATTGATTCATACTTACCAAAAGCTAAAGTCCCTTTGGTAATCAAGATTTCTGGGTCTAATCCCGTTTCTAATAGGTAATCTACGCTGGTTTCCCGTGCTTCTGTACTCCAAGGATGGAAGTTATAAATCACCGCACGCATCCCGAAATCACGCTCTAACATATGAGCAATGGACAAGCACTTGATAGCATCATGTCCTTCGATGATGGCTAACTTACCTTCGATATATTTCTTCGCTTCCTCAAATTCAGTCTTGATGGCTGCATATTCCCGTTCCATCAAAGCAGCCGCTTGCGCTTCCATTCCTAAATATTTTGCCGCGCCTTGCAACCATTTTTCTGTAGCACTAATACCATAGGGAAGAATTGTAGAATTTAAGGGAGTACCGAATTTATCGTACATGGCTCTACCGATGGTATAGCCAAGATCCAAACATAAGGTACAGTTAACTGCTGCACTCGGTGCTTGTTTGAGTTCATCTAATGTGCAATCACCTGCAATTACACTGTGAACCCTAGCCCCCATTCCTTTGATCAGTCGTTTCAGTTCCTTGACATCACCTTCTACTTCTGTCCTTTCTGGCCCCATCTTCGCACCGACAATATTGACAGAATCAGCTAATTGTGATTGACGTTCTGGTGTGGGCGGCTCCATAAAGTCTACAATTTGTCGAAAGACGATATCAAAGCCACTGCGATACTCTCCAGCAAAGCCTTCGCAATGTATCGTCATGATTTCGGCGTTGATTTCGCTGCGGGCTTTATTCACCACATCATCAACGCAATCGCCAATAATTCCCGACGCGCAACTGGTGGCGACAACGATCGCATCTGGATGGTATTTTTGATCTACTTCCCGAATCGCACCGCGTAGTTCTTTTTCTCCCCCAAAAATCACCGCTTTCTCACTCATGTTAGTAGTGACAACGGCTTCATAGGGGGAACCACTATTACGGCTATTTGTGAGCTTATATGCTCGTTTCACCCCATAAGCACAGCCACTCGGCCCGTGAGAAATGACGATCGCATCTTTAATCCCACTTAAAATCTTAGTTGCAGTCCAGAATTTGCAGGGGCGAGTATGACTACCTTGTAGGGTGGTTTGAATTTTACCTTCTTTTGCTAGCTGATACAGTTCGCTTAAATGTCCGTAAAATACGACGTTAGCATCTATGTTTGTGGGCATAATCCCTCTCTCGTGTTTTGTGATTTTTTTAACGCAGAGGTACGCTAAGGTGAGCGCAAAGTCACGCAGAGAGACTTTCTTTAAAACTCTGCGCTCCTTTGCGTTATACTTCGCGTAACTTTGCGTTTAGAATCTTCTTACCAAACGTTTAAGATCCACTCGCGATCATGCTTGTATTCCATATCTGCAAACAAGGCGTTAGCGATCGCGTCTCCCAAAAACTCCGCACCACGATAACCAATTACAGGGTGTTTCCACATACCTGCACGGTCAAAGGTGGGGAAGCCTACGCGTACCATTGGGATTTGGTTATCAATCGCAATATAACGACCTTTGGAATGACCTAAAATCAAGTCGATGTCGCCTCTTTCCTTAACGCGGCTTTCTAGTTCCCACAAATCTGCATTCCAGATGACTTCGATGTCATATTCAGCGTGGTTAGCTTTCTTGTCCAATTCAGCTAATCTGGGGTCTTTGGAAGGTGCTTGGTTATCATCACCCAACAACAGCAATACTGGCTCTAATTCCACTTCCTGACAGAATTCTGCCAAGCCAATTACTAAATCGGGGTCGCCGTAAATAGCTACACGCTTGTTAGCAAAGTACATGTGAGCTAAGTCAGCTAAAGCGTCAATAGCTTTACCTCTTTCTACTACCAAGGATTCTGGGATAGCTTTACCGGTCAGTTGTTTGATATTTCGCAACCAAGCATCGGTGTTTTTGATGCCAATTGGTGTGGGGCCGACAATTGCGGGAACACCATACTCTCTTTGCAAGAATTCAGCTGCATTACCACCTTCATATTTGCATAGAGCAATGGTGCCGATCGCATTGGCAGAACCAGCAATATCTTCAATGGTGGTATTACCAAAGGTAAAGCTTTTCATATCTGGCATGGTGGGAGCATTGAAAGTTTCAGTATCCAGTAGGATATTACCTTCTACACCCATTTCTGCTAGGATGTGCTTCACCTCAGTCACATCACCAGGGTTAACCCAACCAGTAATGATGTTTAACTTACCATTTGGTTCGCCTTTCTTGGCTAAGTTAGTCACCAAGGACTGTACCCCAGCATCATACCCAGTTACCTGACTACCCCGGTAGCTAGGAGTATGCACAGGAATCAATTTAACTTCCCGATTGGGATACTCTTTCTTTAAGAATTTGTTGACCTTGTTGATTGTTCCTTCTACGTCATCCCCAATGGTTTCAGTAGAACAAGTAGTGATGATGGGAATCAAGCGCACGTCAGGATACCGTGCTACTATGGTTTTCACACCTTCTTCAATCCGTGGCATACCCCCAAACACAGCACTTGCTTCGTGGAGTGAAGAAGATGCAATGTCAAAGTTTTCTTTCAAGTGTTGAGCAAAAATCAGGCGGACAAACATACTGCAACCTTGTCCACCATGTACCAAGGGAATACAATCTTTAACACCGATGGTTGCATATTCAGCACCCGCAGGTTGACAGGTAAAGATAGGATTGATTACCCCAGAACGTTCTTTTTTGCTGACAGCTAAAGTCATCCTTATTGTCTCCTAAATAGTCTAAAGTTTTTGGGAAGAGAACTCATACCAATTCAAAATTCAAAATTCTCTCTTGGAAAGTTCTGATCGGAGGAAACCTCCGCTCAGACTTTCCGCAAAATTCAAAATTAAGAAATCCTGATTTAGCAATAGGTTCTCAATTTGGATATTGTTCAGAATTTTTGTGAATTGGTATTAGAACTTGTATTGCCCTCCAGAATTGAATTTCGCCTAAATTCTGCGGCTTTTAGTTCTGAGTTCTTTGTAAGTAATGGTATAAGTTCAAGAACACTGGGGAATCAGATAAATTGCTAGAAGATTGAAGAGAACTAGCAATTTTTCAGATTACTGAATTCAAGTATGAAAGTTAATAATTAACTCTCTTAAACTCCTACTCTCTGCGCCTCTGCGCCTCTGCGTGAGCTAAACCCATACCCAAATTCAGTAACACCCATTTTCTTTAGTAGAGAGAATGGTGCAATTCACCATTGCGAGAACCAGTGATCACGATACCGATCAGCTTTTGTTTAACTAGCTCCAGTACTGCTTTGATGTGTGCCTTATCGCTGTTATCGAACCATGAGAATTTCTTTTTCAGGTCAAGAACAAGGATTTTGGCATCTGCATAATGAAGCTTTTCAGCCAGGGTTTCATTAGCTAGCTTTTCTCCTGAAGCAATAGCGATCGCTTTATTAATCACACCATTGATGTTTTCTTCTCTGTCCCAAGAACGAGAGTGGAACTGCCATAAACAACGCTCTTGAATGAAAGTTGTGATTTCTTCAGTCCGTTGTTGGATATAGGCTGTGACTTCTTCAGATTGCTGTTTTAGGCTCTCGCTATTATCTTTCGATGTTGCTTGCTCAGTCTCATCATCGCGGATATCGATACCAGCCAAATTCATCAAAGGAGAGTAAATGGCATTGTATAAGTCACGCGCCATATTCACCGCACCTTCAAATCCCATGTATGGCCCATTGTGGTAACCATGACCGTTGATGTATGGTAGGTGCAATTTCTTGACTAACGCACCCACCCGTGGGCCAGTCAACACGACATCGGGACGAATCATCTCGAGAACTTCAAAGAATTCTAGTTCATTACCATCATCAATATAGATTGTGCCTTCTTGACCTCTGGCAATTACCTTTTCAAAGTCTTCTTGGTGTCCAAACTTGGAAGACATGGATACAACTTGCATTCCTAAGTCATCTTCCAATGCTTTTGTCCAGTGCCATAGTCTGGGGCCTCCTGTCCAAATACAGACTTTTTTGCCTTTGAGTCGTTCTTTGTACCAATTCATTCTGTCTTGGTATTTGGCGACTTCTTCCGCAATTACAGCTTCGGCTCTGTCTTCAATGCCAAAGAAAGCACCGATTTTCCGCAATGCTTCTTGACAATAGTCAAATCCCCAAGTGTCTACGTCCATCCGGGGGATACCATATCTTTTCTTGAGTTCGTTGGCGATGTAACCGGCACTCCGGGCACAGTTAGTCACGTTGAGTTGCGCTCTGTGCATTCCTCTGAGCGCGTCGTAAGTACCGTTCCCTGTAAAGTGGGCGATGATTTGCACGCCCATTTTTTCCATGTACTTCTCCAGTACAAAGGTGTCACCTTGGATGTTGTAGTCGCCGATGACGTTGATGGTGTAGGGTGAGGTGATTTCTGGTTCAAATGTCCCAACTTTTTCGTTAATCCAGGCGATGTTGAGGACGTGGTGTCCTTTGGATTGGCTCACACCAGCAAATCCGGGACATTCTACACAGAAGATATCGACATCACCTAGTTCTTTTTGGGCACTTTTGACTACTGCTCTGATGTCATCACCAATCAAGGCGGTGGCGCAGGTGGTGTAGACAATCATCCGTTTGATGTCGGGAAATTCAGCAAAGGCTTCGAGGATAGACTTTTTGAGTTGCTTTTCTCCACCGAAGACGATGTGTGACTCTTTCATGTCTGATGACCAGACATATTTGAGTTGGAAGTGTCCGTTGTCGCTGGGATAACGTTTGGTATGCCAGGTGTCGTAGGCGCAGCCGATGGGGCCGTGTATCATTTGGATGGTGTCTTTGAGTACACCACCAATTACGAGTTTCGCGCCGCAATAGCTACAGCCTCTTTCTGAGAGTGAGCCGGGTATGGTTTCAATGTTCGATAGTGGTAAGAATTGGGTGGTGTCTTCTCCTTTTTCTTTGATATAAACGTGCTTTTCCCGTTCGGGAATTGTTTCGTCACATTTCAATAGTTTCAATGGCATATCTAATTGCTCCTGACGCAATATCTATACAAGAAGAAAGTGCTTTTGTTTCTTTTCTCTGAGAAGAAATTTTCTTCTTGTTTCTATCTGTTTAGATAATAATAAATTTTTCAAATATTAAACAGTGATTTACACAACAAAACTTTAAAAAAATAAATCCAATATCGGCACTAAATTCTAGCGTTTTATATAGACAGTTCTGTATATTTTTTGTAGGTTAATATTGAACTTATAGCTATAAATATTAATTTTATATTAATATCATTTTATGGCGAGTTTAAACAAGCATAAAGCTTTGATTTATCTACTATATAAATCGGTAAATAGGCTATATAGTAAGATAGATAATATTTTGTTTTTGCCAGTATATATATGAATAAAATCCGCTAGCCATCATCTAGATTAGTTGGCTAATCTGTAGTTAACTAATCTAGATGATGTCTGACAAGTGATTGCCTTACAAGGGTTTTGTGAGATTTAAATATAAAAAATAAATATATTTTAGATAATTTCCCATGAGTAATACCCCTCTTCTTAAACAAGCAATGCACTATGTTTTCAGCGAAGAAGGGGTAAAGTTTTGATTACGATCAATCAATTGTTCTACAATAAAGGAGTATCAAAATGGTATTTGGCTAAGATTTCTTGTCCCAAGGGTGAAAGGATATACATAGCCAGCATGACTACAGTACTACGAGAGTTGTTAATCAAGGTCATACCATAATTGGCTTTGACAGCTAAATTTTCTGGTAATTCTAATATTTGTAAATTTGGCGCTGCTAAACTTGCTAATCGAGCATCTGTACGATAGGTTAAAAGCATATCTACTTGTTGTGTTTCTAGGATGAAGTAAGCCAACTTATTCAGACCATGAGGAACAACAAAAGAGTTATAACCACCTCGTAACTCTATAACCTTGTTATTTAGCTTTTCCCAACTCCCTGATTTTAATTTCTCGGCTTTCTGGAACAGTTGTTGTATGTAATCCCTAGACAGTTCGGAATTAAGTGTTGCTATGCCTACGCGAATATCAGAAGCTAGCATCAAGTCTAATAAATTATCTGGGGTTACCTTTAAACCTGGTTTAACTATGGCACATATTCTATTACTAACGAAATTGACTACAGGGCTACCTTTACTAACTTGCATCAGTGCATAAGGATTTTTAAAATCAGCAGCAGCAAAGATATCTGCTTTTTCGCTTTTCAAAATCCGTTCTCGCAGCGAATCAGAATTGTCAAATTCAAGTTTTATAGGTATCTTATATTTCCTAGTAAAAGCTTGTGCAACTTCTGAAAGAGCGCCTTTTAAGCTATGAGATGCATATAATGTGACTGATAGGCGATCGTTGTCATCAAAAAGAACCAAATTACTTAATTCCATAGCTATGCCCATAAATTGTTACCTCACAATCATTCAGTAGGTGTTGAGAAATTAATTAGTGATTACGCCCGAAATAGAGTGTTTTTTTTGCTGAAAAGAATGTCTCCCATGTCCTATAACAGCCAGGGAGTAGAGGAGAAAGTATTTGGAGATTTTGCAATCAATACTACAAATGGAGCAATTGCCATATTTTATTGCTGACTTTAACCCAGTCATTTACAAAAAATATGGTCACTCTTAGAGATAGCGATCGCTAATTTTAACTATGACAAAATTTCGCCACCCTTTAAGTAAATCTCACGGAAGTCCGAGGGTGACAATTACAAAACTCTTCATCTGTTCGCTAGTTTGCAAGACTACTTAAGTACAGACGCAATTAATCGCGTCTTTCCATCTTTTGACTTACTCGATAGCGGTATCCCCTTCTATAGAATGCTGTTGGTTCCAAGTCGATTGATGAACTGCAAGCAGATGGAGGTATCCCCATAACTCCGAGTCTGCTACAAATCTATTGTTTCCACAATCCTCCAGAATGTTGTGGAACATGACCATCAGTTCATCAAACGATTGGTTAACTCACAAAATGTCGTCTCATCACATAACAAGCATGGAGATTCCAGTGCCTCTTCTAGAATCCATCTTTTGTGATTTACGCTCTTGATTCCCTATATGTAAAGCATAGCATACATCTTGCAATTTTACTTGCGTTAGTTAATTTTCAATGCAAAAACTTGCAGGGATAGTAGTTATGAAGATTTTTACCAACTTAGCTGGTAGAATTGGCACAACCGATACAATTTAAATAATCGATTTCAGCTTTGATAATTACTAGGCAACCAGTATATGCTCCTTGAGGGCTAATACCTAGCATTTGTATTCATTACAAAATTACTGCTTCTCTGCTGATGAATCCAGCACAGCCCAGAATAGTAACACTCAAAGCAAGCAGCCAGCACAGAAAGTTGCGTCAGCGCTTGCATCTCGCACCAACCATTGCAGCAAGACGATTTACTTTTCCAGTTCGCAATCCTTTGGGTTGGTATACCCTACAGCAGCATTGTTTAACTTGGTTCGAGGTAATTGGCTACACAGTTCTTTTGCAGTCAGATATTGACGGTGTTAGACATCCAGTACAACGTTATAGTAATAGTGAAGTAATTTTGCGCGATCGCCTGTTGAAGGCCTTGCAGAGAATTAACCCGACAATACCATTGTCTGCGATCGCAAAAACTATCTCTGAGTTAACTGCCAAAAATAATTGTCTATTAATTGAAAATAACCGTCGCTGCCATAAACTGTTGACCGATGGTATTAATATCACTTACCCCAAAGATGGGCAAATAGTAAACGATCAACTCTGGCTGCTCGATTCATCAAATCTGCATAATAACGATTGGTTAGTCATACATCCATGTACTGTTATTGAGGGCAATTATACTCACAATTTGGATGTAGTGGTCTTTATTAATGGGATACCATTAGCAGTAATTGTCTGGACTGAACCCAACAATCAAAAAGCTACCCTCAAACAAGTTTATCAACGGTTGCAAAATTACAAACAACAGATACCAACACTGTTTACCTATAATGCATGTGTAGTTATTGCTTGCGGAAGTCAAGCACGAGTAGGAACTTTAACCTCTGATTGGCAAGAGTTTTTACCCTGGCGCACTATTGATGGTGAAGATTTCCCCGCCACAGGAGAAACTGAACTAGAGATAGTAATTCAAGGAATTTTTGACAAGCGGCGCTTTTTAGAACTAGTTAAGCATTTCATAGTATTTGAACAGAAGCAAGCTAATCTCAATAAAAAATTGCTACGCCATCCTTTTTGTACCAGACCTAACCGTTTCTGCTGTGATTAAAGGTATTCTTGATACTGTGAATTTTCTCTTTTGAAGCTGCGCGATCGCGGATTGAGTTCTTGTACTAATAAGCTAGATAAGAAATAGATTATCAGCCCAACCTTAAATCCTTCAATATTACCTAAGAGCATAGCGAGTGGTGTCAACAAGTTACTACCTATTAAGACTCCAAGTAGAAAATTTTTGATGAATTTATACATAGGAGCAGATAAAATACTTTCGGTTAAGTGGTAATACCTATTGAAAATTAAGACAGCCAGATATCAAAAGGATTTCTGAGCTTGGATGCGTTGTTGAATTTTGGAGAATTGGTATAAATAAAAAAGAGGGAAAGAGATTTTCATAATGTTTCACAGATGGCCGAATCATAATTAATTAACCGGACTTGATATTACCTCTTTTCCCCGTCAGAAAGACTTATTGACCGTCAACAGTCAACAAAATCTCTTACAATCTTTCACAAACTATGAAAGATTGTGATATTAATATTAAGGCAGAATAAAGCCATATTTTTGCAGTACAGCTTTAGCTTGATTACTAGTTAAGAATTGGGCAAATTCCTTAGCAGTATCAGAATTTTTGCTGCTTTTGAGGACTGCAAATGGATAAATAATCGGGGAGTGATATTTCTCGTCAGCCGCTACCACAATTTTGACCTTATCAGAGATTTTGGCATCCGTGACGTAAACTAAACCTGCATCAGCATTTCCGCTTTCTACAGATGCTAGTACTTGACGCACATTGTTAGCGTAAACCAGCTTAGATTTGACTTGTGGCAAAATCTTTAATTTTTGCAAGACTTGCTCTGCATATTGTCCTGCGGGTACGCTTCTAGGTTCACCAATGGCAATTTTTTTAATTTTGTTGCTATCCTTGAGGCTGTAAAAGCTGGTAATACCTACAACGTTTTTAGGTACGATCAGAACCAGACGATTCTTTGCCAAGATAGAACGAGTTCCGCCTAGCAATAGCCCTTTTTGTTCTAAAGCATCTACTTGTTTTTTACCAGCCGAAATAAAGATATCTGCGGGAGCGCCTTGTTCAATCTGTTGCTGCAACGCACCAGAAGCCCCAAAATTATAATTAATGTTGGTATTTGGTTGACTTTGTTGGTAAAGAGGCTTAATCTCTTCTAGAGCTTCTTTCAAACTGGCGGCGGCAGACACAAGGAGGCTGCCTTTTGACTGTGCGAGTACGGGTGAGGGCGCAACTGTTGGTAAACTAGTGGTTAAGAGAAAGCTAGCTGCTGCTGTACCAATTAACGTAAGAATTCGTCTTCTGTTCATATAAAAAACTGCACGCCGAAGAATTTTTTTAAAATTGACGTTGGTAGAATTTAACAAGACAACCAAAATTGTACCAAACAAATTGGTAATATTATGCCAAGAAAAGAACAAGGATGGATTACATTTCAAACGTCACCAGAGGAACGAGAGATTCTGGAGGAGTTCTGTCAGGAGTCTCAGCGGACAAAAACTGAGATCCTGCGAGAACTAGTACGCAGTCTTAATCAGCACTCCTCAACATCGCTGTCATCACCACATAAGCAGGACGATGAGCAAGAAGCTCAAACTCAAAAGCTTTTAAGTAAAACTCGTAGAAGGAAAAAAACTAGTAAGCAAGTAGACACAGGAGATACCTATTTTCATCAGCCAGAGATAGAAATTAATAACCAAAAAAAATCACTAAAAGTCAGCTCTCGCAATGTCCTCAAAGGGATAGTCAAACGAGTTGTCAATGGGTCTGTTAACAGTGAAATAACGCTGGAAATTGTTCAAAAAGTTGAATTAACCTCGATGATTACCAGAGTTTCAGCAGAAGAGTTGGAGTTATATGAGGGACAAGAAGCTTATGCAATCATTAAATCCAACGATATCGTCATCGCCAGGGAATAAAAGTTTCTAGGTATTGTTAACTGAATGTAATTTTTAGCATTAGTTTTGGTGTTGTAAGTTCTTGGTATTTGCAAAATTTGTAAGATTTATCTGTTTGTTTGAAAGATTCTCAGTGCATTTCCTTAGCTCGAATTTATTCTTTAGGAAACCCAAAACTTGGCTCTGAAACTCCTTCTAGTTTTAGTTTTTGGGATTTGTCGAGAATCCATGACATAAAAAAGTATTTGTCAAAAAGCTAGTATGACACAGCGTAAATGAAACAACGATTCCAAATTAGCGAAAAGCTTATCCTATGCTCATTTTGAATTTTGAATTTTGAATTCTGCGTAGCGGTACTAGGGTTTTTGCCAAATCAAGAAAGCTGAGTTCTAAATTTTGTATAAAGTCGAGCTAAGTAGAAGAGCAATCTCTTCTAAAACTGCGTAATTCTTGCTACGATATACCAACATAATTGGAAAAATATACCAGTTATGTTGGTTCTAATATATTTGAGGTGTGAGGTCAATGTCCACTTTAGTCCGGACTTCATTGTTACTTGTGATAGCTAGTATGATGACAGCGAAAGCTGCATCGGCGAATCAAGTGGTAGGAGATAGCCAAATAAATCAGTCACAACCCGAAATATCCCAACACAGCCAGTCGGTTGTAGATGAAAACGCACAGCCAAACACTGCAATGGAGCAGGTAACATCAGTATCGCAACTTTCTGATGTACAGCCAACAGATTGGGCATTTCAAGCATTGCAGTCTCTAGTTGAACGCTATGGTTGCATTGCGGGATATCCAGATAGTAGCTTTCGCGGAAATCGGGCGCTGACTCGCTATGAATTTGCAGCTGGTTTAAATGCTTGTTTGAATCGAGTTAATGAACTGATTGCCACTGGTACAGCCGATTTAGTCACAAAGCAAGACCTAGAAACCTTACAGAAATTGCAACAAGAGTTTGCTGATGGATTGGCAGAACTGAGGGGTAGGTTGGATGGCTTGGAGGGTCGGACAGCTACACTAGAAAGTCAACAGTTTTCTGCTACTACCAAGTTGAGTGGAGAAGTAATTTTCAGTCTTGGTAGCGTGTTTGGTGGCGATCGCGCGCTAAACTCTGATGTGTGGAATGAAATCAACGCCAGACCAGCAGGCGCAACTAGAGACACTTTTGCCAACAATCAGTATGCGGCATCAGGTGGACGCAGACTGCAAGATAGGGCCACATTTAGCGATCGCATCCGTCTAAACTTAATTACCAGCTTCACAGGTAAAGACCAACTATTTACACGGTTAGAAGCCAACAACACCACAGCTTTTAGTGGTGCGGTCACAGGTACAAACATGACTCGTACATCCTGGGACACTACCAATAATGCTGATAACAGTGTTCAGATGGGCAAGTTATATTATCGTTTTCCTGTGGGTGAAAAACTCAACATCATCGTTGATGCGATTGGAGGCGAGTTCTACGACAACTTCAACACCTTTAACCCCTTGTTGTCTTCCACTCCTGTTGGTTCTTTATCTCGCTTTGGTCGCTTCTCTCCAATTTACCGCGCTAGTAATACCTCCTCAGCCAGCAATACAGGTTCGGGTGTGAGTGCAATTTTCAAGTTAAGTGACACCATCACCTTATCAGGGGGTTATTTAGCGCGCAGAGGTAGCGAACCTAGTGACGGTAAAGGTTTATTTGACGGTAGTTATGGCGCTTTAGCACAATTAGCATTTCAGCCCAACACAAACTTGAGCTTAGGTTTAACTTATGCACATTCCTACCTCAAAGGCGCTAACAATGATGGTGATGTGGTAGTTTCTGGTTCCTATGGAAGTGCATTTGCGAATAATCCCTTAAACTCTAGTGCTACTACTCCGGTGAATACCACAACCAACAACTATGGTTTCCAAGCCAATTATCGTTTCAGTCCCCAATTTACCCTTGGCGGTTGGGTGGGATATACTCAGGCGATCGCAGAAAATAGTTCAGGTGCGAATGTCAATCGTGGCGATAAAGCAGATATTTGGAACTGGGCTGTAACTCTCGCCTTCCCTGACTTGGGTAAAAAGGGGAATCTTGGCGGTATTATCTTTGGACAACCACCGAAAGTAACTGGTAATGACTTTGGCAACAATAGCGTTAGCGCCACAAATCTTGTTCCTGATAGACGTATAGATACTGGAACATCTTTCCATTTAGAGGCTTTATATCGATACCAAGTAAATAGCAATCTTTCGATTACACCCGGATTAATTGTGATATTTAATCCCGAACATAACAGCAATAACGACACCATCTATACAGGAGTTATTCGCACTACATTTAGGTTCTAATTGCTCGGATAATTTTAATTTTAGTCAATTGCATTTTCTAATAGAGAATGCAATTGAGATACATTGAGCAGAACTTTTAAGCTCAATGTATCTCTGTTCATAACTGAGTTAATTTAAAAAATTGGCAAAATGTTCGTCTAATATCAAGGCAGTGTATAACCGTAATTTTTGTAAAGAGATTTTGCTTTCTTGCTGAAGAGGAATTGCACAAATGACTTAGCAGCAACTTGATTTTTACTGTTTTTCAAGACAGCTACAGGATAAACTACAGGAGAGTGAGCAGCTTCAGGTGCAAGCGCCAAAATCTTGACTTTATCTGATGTTTTTACAGTCGTATCATGCACAATACCCACATCAACATTACCTGATTCTACAAAAGTCACAATTTCTAAAGCGCTTCTGGCATACACTAATTTAGGTTTAACTTGTTCTGTAATACCAAGATATTTAAAAACTTCCTCAGCATACATACCAAGAGGTACACTACGCGGTTCGCCTATAGCGATTTTCTTGACAATCTGTTTATTCAAATCTTGAAAGCTAGAAATACCAGTAGTATTTTTAGAGGCTATTAAAGCTATTCTACTTTTTATCAGATTTTTACGAGTTTCTGACAGCAACAATCCTTGTTGTTGTAACTCATTCATATTTTTAGTGGATGCTGCTATAAAAACATCTATATTTGCACCTTGTTCAATTTGTCGTTGCAAAACACCAGAAGCCGCAAAGTTGTAAGTAATATTAATATTCGGTTGCTGTTGTTTATAAACTTTTTGTACATCCTCTAATACTGGTTTTAAACCTGCACCTGCTGATACCGTTAGGGTAGCTGCATTTGCTTGTTGGGCAATAGTTGGTAAGATTCCTGGTATAAATGTCAGTGCTAAAGTAACTACTAATAAGCTCAAGTAAAAAAAGTAACGACGCAGAGGTCTGGCAATTAACTTCATGGGTTTAGTTTGTCTGGGAGTTGAAGCACTGGTGAATTTAACTGTTGAGCGATCGCATACTTAGGTTATCTATTCTCAAGGGCGTAGAGCGTCAGGGCTTGTCTTAGACATCGCACTTGAGAATGGATATATCCTACTGTGATGATATTACCAACAATATTGGCTGCTTAATACCTTACTTGGTAAAGATACTCTGACAAAAGGCTGGGGTTCACTTGACAGTAATTTCTCAAATTTTTTCATTAAAAGTGCCGTCTTTAATGAACTTGAGCAGCCAACTAATGGTTGACTCTCTTCTTGGCACAAAGATATAAAATGCTATTTTTGAGACTTGTCATAAAAATATACTTGGTATTTTACTCACTAAGTTGGTAATATTCAGACTAGGTTAAATAACGTACCTGATGCAACCACCCAATTCGAGCAACACGAATTGTGGCTAAGGTTGTTGTGCATCTAAGTTTTTTCAATATTCAATTAGTCAACGGAGAAATGTTTTATGCGTTTTAGCCGCAATATTCCTATTGCATCTTTAGTATTATCAATGCTGGTTTTATGGCAGCCTACTTTAGCCGACTCTAGAAATGATGCCCCTTGGAATCGAGAAGAAACACCATCTATCTGGAATAACAATAAGTGTCGTGGAGGTTTATCGCCAACTTTTCGCTTAGGTGGGGAATTAAATAATCCCACCACCTATAACTTGCAAAAGCTGAGAAATTTGCGAGACGCGCTCAAAAACCAAAATCCAGCAGTAGTCACAGAAATCACTGTCAGTTATCAAACAGGCTCCGGCCCGCGTACAGAAACATACTTAGGAGTTCCTCTCTGGGAATTAATTAATAATCCACAAGCCGCAGGTGGTTTAAAACCTGGTAATTCCGGGGTAAATTCTAAAAACTCTTTTCTCAGGCAATATGTTTTAGTGGATGCTACAGATTGCTATGGTGCAGTTGTCGCTATTGGTGAAATTCACCCTAACTTTGCAGCAAAAACAGTCCTAGTTGCATTTGAAAAAAAAGGTAGCGATGGTACAGTTGTACCTTTAACAGATGATGGATTCGCTCGTTTAGTAGTTCCTGGTGATAAAGCTGGCGGTCGTTATGTTAGTAATGTGAGAAACATCTTCGTATTTTCTGCACCTCCTTCTCCTCTAAAAGTTAGAGATTACTGAGCGCTTTTCCTACTTTAATGATTTTGGACGCTACACAAAGGGAGGCTGATTTCCATTACAGGTGTAACGTCTTATTTGCGTAATCAGCAGGCTCAAAAACAATACACTACTGTGTTTTCGTCATTTTGGCTGCAATATCGCACGGTTTACCAAAGTACGGTGAACTTGTTACTAAGATATCTACACCACTGCTAGCATAGTCTTTGATATTCTCTGAGGTAATGCCACCAGCTGCTGCTAGTTTTAAGTTGGGATACTGCTGCTTCAACTTTAAAACTAGAGGTTTAATTTCGGAGAGCGAAATTTTATCAAATTGAATTAAATCTACACCAGATTGAGCAACCATCAAGGCATCTGCTACTGTTTCTACTTCAACACAAATACGTTGTTCTGGAAACTTTTTTCGCAACTCATTCATCCGCTCAATTAGCCCAACCATACCTCCTAAAAATATCAAGTGTTGGTTAAATATCAGAACTGTTTCAGATAACCCTAAACGATGAAAAAAACCGCCCCCCGCGAGAACTGCTTTGATAGAAATTGCTCTAGTCCCTGGAAAACACTTGCGAGTAGTAACAATGGAAATAGCCGGATTTACTGTTTTGACAGTATCTACCAATGCTCTGGTACGTGAAGCAATGCCAGAAGCATATTCCATCAAATTTAAAGCCACTCTCCAACCACTATGCAAAGCATTCGCAGTGCCACTAGCCTGAAGAATTAATTGCTTCTCCTGGCAACCTGTACCACTTTCCACTTGATAATGAACTTCGGCACCACAATATTGCAATACTCGAGCTGCTTCTTCAGTAGCGCAAATAGTCATTGGATGACGAGTAGAAAATTCGATTTCACCCAGTTGCTTGCCAATGGCAAGTCCGTAAGTTGTCAAATCTAGGTAAGGAACATCTTCCTGAATTAAACTGGCAATTGCCTCATCTGAAAAGAAAATACTCATGTTAATTTTGCAACCAGCAAATAAATATATAAAATTAACTAAGATTTACACTAAACCTAATCTTATTTCATTACAAATAATGTCAGAATTACTACTTTTAATCAAAAACTATTATTTAAAATTTTGTGGATCTTCGAGACTGCCTGCACTACCTCCTGCTCTCATTCATCTGGCACTACATGGAAGAGTGTCTTAAATAACTTGAGTTATTCAACCCTGTATTTTTACTGTTCAATTCAACAATATATCGCAGTCTTTAACATTACTAGTATGAAACTTTACTGTTGGAAATTAATTAACTTCACGAATGATTTTAGAGCTTCTCTAATCTGTTTTCCTATTGCTTGTTGAATATATTATTGATTTTTCTTTCCCAGTAGCTATAAAAAAGGTACTGTACTACCGCAAAAGCGTCACAAGCGGGTTAAGTTATGGTTTCATAACAAATACCAAAAGGATTGTCTACTACCAATAAATTTGGTATTGTGACTTTAACATTATTTTTGCGGAATTCACTTAAGTAACTTCCTGAAATTTTTTTTCAGAAGATTATTCACAGACATAAATTATTGCTAAATAGCCCTACTTCTGATTGTAAGCAGGGCACAGGAGTTTTGTGCAATTTTCACTACTAATAGGAGTGAGATCTGATGAAATCATCTCAAAAATTCGGATTGATTATTTCTGGAATTACCAGCGTTATTATGAGTACAGCTGTAGTTACCAGTAGTAATATTCTCAAAGCACAAGCTGCTCCCAAGCAAAGAGCAGAAAATCTAGTGGTTAACGGAACGTTTGGAGCAGATCCGCTTCAGAATCCTTACGATCGTACTAGGAATAATCCCTTCATTTCCGGCTGGTTTAATAGCATTGCTCAAGATATTTCCGCTACTACTTTCCTAGAAAATTATACAGTTGATGATGCTGAAAACTATTCTTTAAGTGTACGTCTAGCTCCACGTTACGACGATAATGGGCCTACTTTTACTTACATTTCACAGAAACTCAAGACTGTACCTGGCCAGAGATACGAACTGATTTACTATCTCGCCAACACAGATGATGGCCCAAATGATAATGTCTTTCAGACATATGTAGGTGGACAATTGATTGATGAAAAAGTTAATGTTCCCTTTCAAGGTTTCACAAAATATACCTACTATTTTGTAGCTAAATCACGAACAACAGAGTTAAAGTTTGCTAGCAAGCAACGCTCTTACTGGTACAACCTAGATAATGTCAGCGTTGTTCCTGTTAATAAATTATCAAAAACCGAAATATTCCAGCCAGAAGCAAACCCTTCTTCTATCCGAGAAGCCAAACTCGAATTTACTACTTTTGATATTTCTAATGCAATTGCCACTGATGCTCTAGGTATCAATGATCAAGGCGATATTATTGGATCTTTCCGCGACAGCCAAGGAGATCATGGTTTTTTAAAACAACGACGGAGCATTAGTACCTTTGATTACCCTAATGCGCTGCTCACCTATGCTAATGGCATCAACAATCTGGGAAATATTGTCGGTTCCTATTACCAGAACACGGTATACCATGCTTTTTTAAAGGAAGGAAATAGCTTTAGTAATGTAGATGTACCTGGTGTAGATCCGGCTTTAGCTCAATACTTTAGCAATCAATCAGCTAGGGATATTAATAACCAAGGAGATTTTGTCGGATTTTTCCGTGACAATAGTGGAACTCACGGGTTCCTAAAAAAAGGAAATAGTTATAGTTCCTTTGATCACCCTAATACAACTTACCAGTATACAATCGCCAATGGCATCAATGATTGGGGAGATATTGTTGGATTTTTTCAAGATAGCAAAGGATACCAAGCTTTTTTAAAGCAAGGAAATAACTTTACTAACTTTACTATTCCTAATGCAATTTTTACCCACCCTAGTGGTATCAATAATCAAGGGGATATCGTCGGATTTTTCTATGATGGTATAGCCAATCGAGGTTTTTTGAAACAAGGAAATAAGTTCACTACTATTAATGTGCCTGGTGCATATTCTACCTACGTTTATGGTATAAACAGCCAGGGAGATATTGTCGGATTTTTCGTTGATGGTACTCAAAGACATGGTTTTATTGCTCGCAAAAAATAATAGCTAACAATATACTGTTCCATTGTTCATTGCTTATCTATTTTGAGTCAATGCTCCTCCAAATATACCCTGCCTCAATTACTAAAGTTGTCACAAAGTAAAGTTGAGCATTCAACAATATCCAGAATCAGTCTTGTTCTGTGAACATATCTAGGTGCTGGGCGAAACTTGTTTTTAGTTGCTTTAAAACCGCGCTTTTACGCGCACTCTTCGTACCATTAGGACAGAGCGCAATTACCCTTCTAAGTAGTGCTAGCGATTGTGCTTGAGCTCGTGCAAGCGGTACTTCATCTGTAAAATCTGCGGTTTAACATTTACGTTTCGCCCCTAGCCTTGCCCTATGCTTTGTGATCGCACCAATCACTGCAAAGCTGCAGTGATTGGATGGACAGAAGTTCAGTTAATGGATTTATGGTGCAGATGATGATACTTTTGAGCGGAACTGCTTGCCTGCTGAAAATGCAGGCACTTTAGTAGCTGGAATCGTGATTGTCTCCTTGGTTTTGGGATTACGTCCTTCACGCTCTGAGCGCTCGCGTCGCTCGAATGAGCCAAATCCTATGAGCGTCACTTTATCGCCATTAGCGACAGCTTCGGTTACCACTGATAAAAAAGCACAAAGGACTTCATCAGCTTGCTTTTTTGTCATGTTAGCCTTGGCTGCTACAACATCTACTAATTCACTTTTATTCATAAATTATCTGGGAGCATTGCAAATAAAGGAAATTTAGCATCATTACCTTTGTTAGGAAAGGGAGGACAGAAATAAAAATTCAGCATTAGATGAAAATTAACAATGCATGATTTCAAAAAGAACAATCTCATCTGTCTGCATCTTAGAAAAGCATTGATTTCTTGGGTTGTGTCGTAAGTGTACCAAGCAGAACTCGATGTGCGTAAATTGAACAACGGACGCTCTGGTAGCATCTATTTCGATTGCCGTACCGATTTGGGTGGTGTTCGATGTGCGCCAAAATATTTCTCACTGCGATAACGCAGCCACACCCGCAATACTTGCGGTATCTGCTGTTTTTGCTCTTTAGTTAATGTGTTGTAAAGGGACAATGCGCGATCGCTTTTCCTAACTCCTCCAGTCAGATAATTTTCACAAGTCCAAGCTTTTGGAAGGGGTAAGGGATGGCATAACCGTGTAATTGCTGAGTCTGCTTATTACCTAGAGAGTAAATAATTACTTTATGAAAATACGATGAAATTTTATTCTTGATTTGATAAATTAAGCAATATTACTAAGGCTTAAGTAGTTAAACTGACATAAAACAGAATAAGGATATTTCTAGTTTAATAGTTATATACCCGTAGTAATTAGTAAGTTTTAACACTTATTGCTTAATTTCTGTTGCCAAATTTTCAGAGGGCAAACAATGACGGACACATTGAACCCTACACCTGGTTCGATAATTACCTGTCGGAATCGACAGTGGGTGGTGCTACCTTCGGAAAATCAGGAAATTATCCGCTTGCGTCCCCTCTCAGGAAATGAGGACGAAATCGCTGGAATTTTTCAGCCTTTGCTTTCACAATTCCTAGAAAAGATTGAATCAGCAACATTTCCCCTACCTCAAGCTACTAGCGTACAAGACCATGCAGCTGCACTGTTACTCATGGATGCTGCACGTCTTTTACTCCGTAGCGGTGCAGGGCCTTTTCTCTGTTTAGGACGGTTATCGCTGCGTCCCCGTCCTTATCAGTTAGTTCCTTTATTGATGGCGCTGAAGTTAGAGACGGTAAAACTGCTCATTGCTGATGATGTGGGCATTGGCAAAACTGTCGAGGCTGGATTAATTGCGCGTGAGCTTTTAGATAGAGGCGAAGTCAAGCGAATCGCAGTGCTGTGTCCACCACACTTGTGTGAACAGTGGCAGCAGGAATTACGCGAAAAGTTTCATATTGATGGTGTGGTAGTACGTTCTGGTACAGCTTCTAAGTTAGAGCGGAACATACCAAATAATGAGAGTGTTTTTAGTTATTATCGACATCTGATAGTTAGCTTGGACTATGCCAAAGCAGAGCGTCGGCGTGCTAGTTTTATTACCCATTGTCCAGACTTAGTGATTGTGGATGAAGCGCATACCTGTGCTCGTCCAAACAAAACAATTACATCCCAACAGCAGCGTCACCAGCTAATTAAGGAAATTGCTCAAAAGCAAGAACAACATTTATTGTTACTTACCGCTACTCCTCACAGCGGGATTGAAGAGTCTTTTCTGTCGCTTCTAGGCTTGCTGAAGCCAGAATTTGAGCATTTCACCTTGAGTAATTTGGCTGAGAAGCAACGCGATCGCCTAGCTAATCATTTTGTGCAGCGCCGACGGGCAGATGTCAAAATTTGGTTAGGGAACGAAACGCCTTTTCCTGAAAGAAATTCGGAAGAAACGCCATACAAGTTATCGAAAGAATATAAACAGCTATTTGATGAAGTCTATGACTTTGCTCGTGGTTTAGTGAAAACTACTACGGCGGACATGAGTCATGCTCAACGTCGGGGGAGATATTGGTCAGCGTTGGCGTTGATTCGTTGTGTGATGTCTTCGCCTGCGGCGGCGATCGCTACTCTCAATCGCCAAGTTAGCAAATCAGGCGATGCCTTCGGCAACCCTAATAGGGAACGCGATCGCTCACTAGCTGATTTAGACGAAGACTTGATGAGTTCTTATGTCCACGATCCCACAGAACAAGAACAAGCAGTTGACGCATCGCCAACTGTGGTAATTGAACAGGGACAGCAAAGCTATAAGGACACAGATAAACGCAAGCTAAAAGCCTTTGTGCAAGCAGCAGAGAAGTTGCGGGGTGATAAAGACCAAAAGCTGCAATCATGCATCGCTACGGTGGATTCTCTGCTCAAAGAAGAGATGAACCCGATTATTTGGTGTCGCTACATTGCTACTGCAAATTATGTAGCTGATGCTCTCAGGCAGAAATTAGAAAAAAAAGGGAGTCAAATTCGGGTAATCGCTATTACTGGGGAACTTTCAGAGGATGAGCGGGAAACTCGACTAGAAGAGTTAAAATCTTATCCCCAACGAGTGCTAGTAGCTACAGACTGTTTGAGTGAAGGGGTGAACCTGCAAACACACTTCAGTGCTGTAATTCACTACGATTTACCCTGGAATCCGAATCGTTTGGAGCAACGCGAAGGCCGTATTGACCGCTATGGTCAAACTGCTAGTAAGGTAAAAGCCTGCTTGCTTTATGGTCAGGATAATCCTGTTGATGGTGCGGTTTTGGATGTTCTGATTCGCAAAGCAGTCCAGATTCACAAGTCTTTGGGGATTACTGTTCCTGTACCAATGGAAAGCACGACTGTAGCCGAAGCAGTGTTTAAATCGCTGTTTGAACGTGCTACTGAAGTTATCCAGTTATCACTGTTTGATTTTCAGGAAGAATCTGCTGTTGATAAAGTTCATAAAAATTGGGACAACGCCGTAGAACGGGAAAAAATCAATCGGACTCGCTTTGCTCAACGTGCCATTAAGCCTGAGCAGGTAGAACAAGAACTAATTGACTCTGACCAGATTTTAGGGAATGAGCAGGATGTAGAGCGCTTTGTTTTATCGGCGTGCGATCGCATCTCTTGTTCTTTAATTAAGAAAAAGCAGGGAAGGTCACTGAGCGAAGCCGAAGTGTGGTTACTTTCCCAACCACCAGATTTTCTCAAGTCAACGTTAGGGGATAAATCGCGCTTACTCACCTTTACCACCCCGGCACCAGAAGGTGTGGAATATGTCGGGCGGAATCATCCTTTGGTAGAAGGTTTAGCGCGGTACATCCTAGAAGATGCTCTTTCCTACACTACTGACCCAATAGCAGCCCGATGCGGCTTTACCACAACTAATGCTGTACAAAAGCGGACGACTTTGCTGTTAGTACGGCTACGGCATTTGTTAGACAGTTCTAAACGTAGTACAGAAACGCGAAATAACACATCTCTACTAGCGGAAGAATGCGCGGTAATTGGCTTTACAGGTTCGCCTTCTAGTCCTAGCTGGTTGTCGCAGTTGGAAGCAACATCATTACTGCAACAAGCCAAGCCAGTCAGCGATGTTGGTAAAGCTATCAAGCAGGTGGAAATTGCTGAGTTACTCGAAAGGTTAGAAGAACTCCAGCCAGATTTGGAAAAGTTTGCTGGGGAAAGGGCGGAAGAACTTTTACAAAGCCATAAGCGGGTGAGAGACATAACCAAAGAAGGACGAATCCGCGTCACACCCCAATTGCCGATGGATATTCTCGGCATTTTTATCCTCCAACCTGGACGTAAGTAAAAGGCTCGTAGTAGCGCTAAAGCGCCAAAGCAAACGTAATTTTTATTCTTAATTCTCTATATATGAAAACTACATTAACTGCGCTTCAAATTGAAGGAAATTTACTCGCTCCAGATATGACTGCCCAAATGCTAGAAGGCAGTATCAAAGGACAATCACCAGAGGATTTTGGTTTTAATAAAACTGACAAATTAGCAGATGAAATTGCTACTGCTTGGGGCGATGCTAAAGCATACTGGGCAGCATTTCAAAGGTCATTGGCAAGGTTAGATGAAAATAACACCGCTACAACTATTACTCGTGAACTTTGGGCTGTGCCATTACTCAAGAGTCTAGGCTATGACCCTGTATATACTGCAACAGCCGAAGTGGTGGAGGGACAAACTTATGCAATTTCCCATCGTGCAGAAAACGGAGAAAATAAACCACCTATCCACATTATTGGTTGTCGGCTAGAAGTTGATAAACGTCCGCCCAGTGGTACACCCAGGCTATCAGCACACGCCCTGGTGCAGGAGTATCTTAACAAGACAGAGCATTTGTGGGCGATCGCAACTAATGGTTTTCGTTGGCGGTTGCTACGTGATTCTTCTCTGATGACTCGTCTTACTTATATCGAATTTGACTTAGAGCAAATTCTCAACGGTGAAAACTTTGCTGAGTTTGGCTTATTTTATCGGCTGTTCCACCGTTCCCGCTTGCCAGAAGCTGTGGATGATGCGGATAAATGTCTGCTGGAATATTACCACCAAGAAGCGCTGCAACAAGGTGGACGGGTACGCGATAAACTTCGCGATGGGGTTGAACAAGCTTTAGTTCAGCTAGGTAACGGCTTTATTCAACATCCACAAAACGAACACCTGCGCCAAAAATTAGGAATTATCCCCCACTACGAAACAGAAATTACAAACTACGAATTTTATCGCCAATTGTTGCGGCTAATTTATCGCCTGCTGTTTTTAATGGTGGCAGAATCGCGCAATTTATTATTAATTGGGGATGATGTAGAAAAAGCACGAATCTACCGAGAATATTACAGCATTGAGCGACTGCGAGAGTTAGCCGAACGTCCTCATTGGCGGCGGGAAGGTTTTCAAGATTTATGGCAAGGTTTGCGGGTAACTTTTTTACTATTTGATGAAAACTGGCGTGGGGAAGTACTGGGTTTGTCTCCCCTGAATGGAGATTTATTTGGCTCTAATACTCTGTCTGCTTTAGATGATTGTGCAATTGATAATTATGATTTACTTGTAGCAATTCGTCAGTTGTCGTTATATCAAGATAAGGTACAACTGCGTCGGGTGAATTATGAGTACTTGGATGTGGAAGAATTGGGTAGTGTTTATGAGAGTTTATTAGATTTTCATCCCCAGGTAACACAGAGTCAGGGGAGATATGAATTTGCTTTGGTATTTGGTAGTGAAAGGAAAACTACTGGCTCTTACTATACCCCGCCGCAGCTTGTACAACAACTTATCAAAACAGCACTTGTACCAGTAATTGAAGAAAAACTTCGCAGTACAAAAGAGAAGCTTCGCAACTCAGAAAATAATCAAGAATTAGAAGCAGCACTTCTGGATTTAAAAGTTTGCGATCCAGCTTGCGGTTCGGGACATTTTCTTTTAGCAGCAGCAAGACGCATTGGAAAAGAATTAGCTAAAGTTCGTACTGGCGAAGCAGAACCGGGCAGTGAACCTTTAAAATTAGCGATTCGAGATGTTATTCAAAATTGTATATATGGGGTTGATTTAAACCCATTAGCTGTGGATTTGTGTAAGGTGGCGTTATGGATTGAAGGCTTTCCTGGTAAGTTACCACTCACCTTTTTAGATCACAGAATTAAATGTGGTAATTCTCTGGTGGGAGTGTTGGATATTAATTGTTTGGATGAAGGGATACCCGATGAAGCGTATAAGGCTGTGACTGGGGATGATAAGAAGTTAGCGACACAGTTTAAGAAGCGGAATAAGAAAGAACGGGAGACAGATAATCAGGGACAATTATCACTGTTTGGAGGTTTAGAACCAAAACGTACACATTACGCAGAAAGCGTGCGGGAGTTGGGACATATACCTGAAGCAACACCGCAACAAGTGAGAGAAAAGCAAGCACGATATCAGCAAACTCGTAAAGATTCAGGATGGTGGCGAGATTACTCCGCGTGTAATTTATGGACTGCGGCATTTTTCACAACTTTGACTGAATATAATTTGCAGATGTTACCGACAACTGCGGTGTTAACTCAGCTTTTACGTGGTAATTTGTCAACGCAAAAGATTGTAGATGCAGCAAATAAGTTAGCTGAAAATAAGCATTTCTTTCACTGGCCTTTAGAGTTTCCTGAAGTGTTTGAAGAAGGTGGTTTTGATTGTGTGTTAGGAAATCCACCTTGGGAGCGAATTAAGTTACAAGAAAAGGAGTTTTTTGCTTCTCAAAGTGCCGAAATTGCTAATGCTATAAATAAAGCAGCACGGGAGAAGTTGATTAAAGAATTACCAAAGAAGAATCCTGATTTAGCACAAGCTTGGGAAGAAGCTAAACATGATGCTGAGGCACAGAGTAAGTTTATTCGAGAGTCGGGCAGATTTCCTTTAACTGCTGTTGGAGATATCAATACCTATGCTGTGTTTGCAGAAACTACTAGAAAAATAATTTCAACTAATGGAAGACTAGGTGTAATTGTTCCTACTGGTATTGCTACAAGTGATACAACTAAACAATTTTTTGCTTCTGTAGCTATAAATGGACAGTTAGATTCTTTATTCGACTTTTTTGAAATACGCAATTTCTTTCATGGTTCAGAAAGTAGAGAAGGCTTTTGTATGTTATCAATTCGTGGTCAGGAAATGAGCCTTCCAACAAAATTTGTATTCAAAATTGTCAAACTATCAGAAATAGAAAATTTAGATAGAAGAGTTGAAATAACAGCATCTGATTTAATTAGCTTAAATCCTAATACTTTAACTTGTCCTATTTTCCGCACTCGTGTTGACGCTGAAATAACTAAGAAAATTTATCATAATGTACCTATTCTCCAACATGAAACAACAGATAGAAATTCTTGGGGTATTTCGTTTATACGAATGTTTGATATGGCGAATGATAGCAGTTTGTTTAAAGATGAAGCAGGTAATAATCTAGTTTCACTTTATGAAGCAAAGATGTTTCACCAGTTTGATCACCGTTACTCAACTTATGAAAGTACAACACAAGCTAATTTAAATGTTGGAATTTTACCTCAAGTACCAGATGAAATCAAACAAGACCCAAGTGTTACTATTCAACCACGTTATTGGGTAAGTGGTGCTGAGGTTGAGAATAGGTTAATTAATAACTGGAATAAAGAATGGTTGTTAGCTTTTCGAGGGATTTGTCGAGCAACTGATGAGCGAACTGCTATTTTTAGCATACTTCCTAAAGTAGCTGTAGGACATAGCGCACCTGTTATTTTAGTTGGAGTAGATAAAGCAACTCTAGTTGCTTGTTTACAAGCAAATTTTAGTAGTTTAGTTTTTGATTTTATAACTCGTCAAAAAATGGGTGGAAATAACTTTAGCTTTTTTATTCTTAAACAGCTACCTGTACTTACCCCCGAATCCTACACCCAAGAAGATATAGAATTTATCAGTATCCGCGTACTTGAATTAGTCTACACCGCTTGGGATATCCAACCCTTCGCCAAAGATATGGGATACAACGGCGAACCCTTTATTTGGAATCCTAACAGACGCGCATTATTAAGAGCAGAATTAGACGCATATTACGCCAAACTCTACGGACTCACCCGTGATGAACTGCGATATATTCTCGACCCTGCTGATGTTTATGGCGAAGACTTCCCCAGCGAAACATTCCGCGTTTTAAAAAACAACGAAATTAAGCAATTTGGCGAATACCGTACACAAAGATTAGTTTTAGAGGCTTGGGATAGAATGTTTAAATAATTCGTAATTAGGACTTTATGAAAACAGATGCAATTTTCTATGAAATATTTAAAGAATTTCCCAACATCTTTTTTGAAATCATTGGTAAGCCAGATACTAACACCAATATATATGAGTTTATTGCCCCAGAAATTAAACAAAAAAGCTTCCGATTAGATGGGGTATTTTCTCCATTTGCAGAATTCCCTAATGAAGCGCTGTACTTTATCGAAATTCAGTTTTATAAAGATGAAGAATTTTATGACAGACTATTCACTAGTATATTCCTTTACTTCACTCAATATCAGCCACCTAACCCTGATTGGTTTGCAATAGTTATCTATGACAAGCGCAGCAATGAACGTACCTATCCCCAACGTTATCGTTCTTTATTAGAACCACATCTACGTCGCTTTTACCTAGATGAACTTGACGACGTACCAGACGATTCTCTGGGAATAGGAATTGTCCGCTTAGTTGTAGAGAGTGAGGAAAAAGCCGGAGAATTAGCCAAAACCCTAATTAATAAAGCTAAAGAACAATTAACAGACACTCTCACCCAAAGAAAAGTTCTAGAATTTATAGAGACAATCGTAGTCTACAAGTTTCCTAATTTGAGCCGTGAGGAAATAGAAACCATGCTAAACCTAAACTTGCTGAAAGAAACTAGAGTTTATCAAGAAGCGAAAGAAGAAGGTAAGGAAGAAGGAAAACTAGAAACTAAATTGGAAATGATACCTATTTTACTGGAACTAGGATTAAGTGTTCAACAAATTTCTGAACGTTTAAAAATAGATGTGGAGGAAATCAGGAGATTTTTAAAAGAAATCTAAAAATATCAACAATACATATAAAACAATGAAGCTCCCAATTAAACTTCAAGATTTATTACAACAGAATGAAAGCGCAATCGTAGCAGCTAGCACATTTCTTAGTCAAAAACTAGCATTACTAGATTGTACAGGTGTGGTAACTGTCACTTCCGAACAACTAACGCTTTTATTTTCCAGTATTCCTGAAGATTGGGAGTTCAAAGAATTTGCAGAAATTCTCAACTTATCAACTGTTAATTCAATTTTCAATCACCAACTTCAAGAATGGATTAATCAACGCTTAGGACGCACTCAACCCCAGCCCTCAATTACAAATGACGAATTATCAAATACGAATGAACTCGATATTTTCAACTTCCGCAACGAAGTAATAGGCGACTACCGCCGCTATATAGAAAGCTTCCTCAAAATCCGCGACTCTAAAGTCAAAGAATTTGTAGACGCAGAATTAGACAAAGGACAACTCTGGACAGATCCCCTAGTACAACTCAATCCCAGCTATAAAAAAGGTGCAACAGTCAAAGAATTAGTACAACAGCAAACCCTCCATCCAGACAGCGAAAACTACTTCTGCAAAAAAGACAGAACACCTTTTACTTTCCATTACCACCAAAAGCAAGCATTTGAAACCGCACAACGCCAAGAACCCTACGTTGTCACCACAGGCACAGGTTCCGGTAAAAGCATGACTTACGTTGTGCCTATTTTTGATGATTTACTGCGTCATCCCGAAATTTCTGGAGTTAGGGCAATATTGGTTTATCCCATGAATGCCTTAATTAACTCCCAAAAAGAAGAACTCGACAAATTTTTACGCCAAGTTCCCAATACTCACATTCGCGTCGAACAATACACCGGACAAGAAAGTTTAACCAGAAAAACCGATATTCAAAACAACCCACCCCATATTTTGCTCACCAACTACGTGATGTTAGAGTTAATGCTCTCACGCACTCACGAAAATAAACTGGTCGAATCTGCTAATTTAAAATTCTTGGTACTGGATGAATTACATACCTATCGCGGACGACAAGGCGCAGATGTTGCCATCTTAATTCGTAAACTCCGGCAACGCAGCAAAAGTAATGACGAATTACTCTGCATTGGCACCAGCGCCACCATGTCAACAGAAGGTTCTCGTCAACAACGCCGTCAGGTAGTGGCAGATGTTGCTAGTAAGTTATTTGGTGTGGAAATCAAACCCAGCAACGTCATTGATGAGACTTTAGAACGTTCTATCCAACGTGCTGAACCTACCATAGAACAACTACGTCAAGCAATTTTGGCAGGCTTACCCAGCGACTTAGAACAGACACTAACAGAATTTCAAAATCATCCCCTTAGCTACTGGATAGAGATGAACTTCGGTTTAGAAGCAAGAGAAGGGCATCTCGTCCGCCGGCAACCGATTAGTTTAGAAACAGGTGCAACCAAACTTGCCGAACAAACCCAGCTTCCAGAGGAAACTTGTTTAACAGTTCTCAAACAGATGTTCCTCTGGGGAAGCAAAACCAAAGGACTGGCATTTCGCCTGCATCAGTTCATTTCCCAAGGGGGAAGCGTTTACGCCACCATTGAAAATAGAGACAAACGGCATTTCACCCTCGAAGGACAATATACAACCACCGACAACCGTCTGCTTTATCCCCTGGTTTTTTGTCGGGAATGCGGACAGGATTACTATGTCGTGCGCTACGATGCCGATAAGCACATCATCCTACCCCAGTTGCCCACAGCATTGGATATCAGTCCAGACGATGTAGATATTACCGCAGGTTATCTCACCCTAGATGAACCAGGACTATGGGATACAGACGATGAAGATAGACTTCCTGATTCTTGGTTCACTGAAACCAAAAAGAAAGGACGGGTTGCCAAAAAAGACTTTGCGCCGTTTATCCCTCAAAAACTCCAAGTCCTAGCCAATGGTAAAGTTACATCCTCCCTGTTACAAGGAACCACTTGTTGGTTTATTCCCAAACCCTTTCTTACCTGTCTCAACTGCGGCGTACTCCATGACAAGAAGCGCAACGAATTTACCAAACTCTCTCGCCTCAGCAGTGAAGGACGCAGTACCGCCACCACCTTGCTTTGTCTTTCTACCACCAGCCGCCTCAAGCAAGTCTTCACAGGTGAAAAAGCCAAAGCTGCCAAAATTCTCAGCTTTACCGATAACCGTCAAGATGCTTCATTACAAGCTGGACATTTCAATGATTTTGTCCAAACCAGTTTCTTAAGGGCTGCACTTTTAGGCGCAATACAAGCTAAACAACAACTCACCCACAGCGAATTAGCCAGTGTAGTCATCCAGTACATGGGAATTACTCAAAACGACTACGCCAAGCAACCAGCAGAATTTAGTGGTGGTAAGCGACGCAATGAAGAAGCTTTTCGCAAACTGATTGAATACCGCCTTTACGAAGATTTGCGTCGGGGATGGCGCATCGTTCAACCTAATCTCGAACAGTGCGGACTATTGGTAATTGAGTATGACGGATTGCAAGAAGACTGTGCTGACAACAACCTTTGGCAAAAACACCGCCATCCTCTGCTACTGCAAGCCACTCCCCAACAACGTTTCGTTATTACACAAGCATTACTCAACCATCTGCGGCGAGAATTAGCCATTGATGCCAAACTGTTGCAACCAGACCAAAAAGACTCACTCAGAAGCGAAGTTATTCAAACAATTAAAGAACCTTGGGTATTTGACGAAAACGAATATCTGCATTTAGCAACTTGGGCAACCATTAGTAGTGGTAGTGAGAGAGCCAAAGTCAAGCTTACCACTAGAAGTAAAATCGGAAGATTTTTGCGTTCCCCTAACACTTGGTCACTCCGCAGCCAAACTTTAACAGATACGGAATTTAACAGCTTAATTACTACCTTAGTTAGTGCTTTATGTGACGCTGGCTATCTACTGCAACAAAAATCTGAAGTACAGCTACAAATTAGTTCTCTACTGTGGAAAGCCACCAATCTCAAGGAAATTCCCGCCGACCCCTTAACATCGCGTCGCTTGCAGGGTAACGATCAAGCGAGTATATCTGTTAACCAATTCTTCCAAGAATTCTACCAAACCAACGCCCTACAAATCCAAACAATGGAAGGGCGAGAACATACGGGACAGGTAAGCAATAAAGACCGTCAAGAACGAGAAGAAAAATTCCGCCAAGGACAATTAGCCGCCTTGTTCTGTTCCCCGACAATGGAATTAGGCATCGACATTTCTGACCTCAGCGTAGTCCATCTGCGGAACGTTCCCCCCAGTCCCGCTAATTATGCCCAACGCAGCGGTCGCGCTGGTAGAAGTGGGCAGGAAGCTTTAGTAATTACTTATGCTTCTATTGGAAGCGGTCACGACCAATACTTTTTCAAACGCCAAAATCAAATGGTAGCTGGGGTAGTTGCTCCGCCAAAACTAGAACTAGCCAACCAAGATTTAATTAAATCTCATGTGTATTCTATTTGGCTAGCACACACTGGGGTTTACTTAGAAGACTCCATGAATAAACTTTTAGATTTGGAACTAGAAGGCTATCCCCTCAAAGACAGCATTCGCCAACAACTTACCCTCAGCCCTGCCAAATTAGCCCAATGTCTGCAAGCTACCCAGTCGATTCTCTCAGACTTTTTCTGCCAAGAGGATCTGCAAAAAGCTTCCTGGTATTCTGTTAATTGGTTACAGTTAACTATTGAAAACGCTCTGAATGCTTTTGACCGGGCCTGTAAGCGTTGGCGAGAGTTATACACAGAATCAGTCAAGCAATTAGAATCTGCCCGCCGCACCATCGACCGTTCTGCTAGAGGTGATGTCACCCAGGAAGAACGCAGCAACGCCGAAGCACAAGCACGAGAAGCACAACGACAAATTGACTTACTCGTAGGTCAAACTCAAGGCAAGAGTAATTCCCAGTTTGAATTTTATCCCTATCGCTACTTTGCCGCCGAGGGATTTTTACCAGGATTCAACTTCCCGCGTCTGCCAGTCCGGGCATTTATTCCGGCTGGTGAAGGTGGTGAATTCATCTCTCGCCCTCGCTCAATGGCATTACGGGAATTTGCTCCTAGTAATATTCTTTACTATGAAGGTAGTAAATTCATGGTAGCCAAAACTAAAGTCCCTGTCGGCGGTATTGAAGGCGATTATAAGCGGGTGAGCGTCTGTGCCAATTGCGGCTATTATCACGACGGTGATTTTCGTGATACCTGCGAAAACTGCGGCGTAGAAATTAAACCAGATGTTCATAACAATGTAGCTAAATTGACTCGTGTGCTACCAATGGAAACTGCGATCGCTCGTCGTCGAGAACGCATCACCTGCGACGAAGAAGAAAGGCTCAAGTATGGCTACAACATTACAACCCATTTCCGCTACGCTAATCAAAAACGAGAATCCGCGATCGTCCAAGCTGCTGATGCTACGCCACTGTTCAAGTTAACCTATGGAGCCACAGCTACCATCTGGCGAATTAATCGCGGACTGAAGAAGAATCGAGAAGACCGAGGATTTAAGCTTAATCCGACAACGGGTGTATGGGGCGACAATAAAAACCCACAAAGTCAACAGACACCTGATAGCCTACACACTGAAGTAAATTTAATGGTCGATGATACTTGTAATATCTTGGTGGTTGAACCGTTAAATATTCCTGCTGATAATAGAGAAGCCTTTATTACTACGCTGCAATATGTTTTAGAAACCGCAATTCAAGCAGTTTACAAATTAGAAGCCGATGAACTCGATTCAGAACGGTTAGGTGAAGGTAAGTATCTACTTTTCTGGGAAGCTGCTGAAGGTGGCGCAGGCGTATTATCTCAACTATTAGAAAAACCAGAAGCATTTAAAAAAATTGCTGATGCGGCTATGGACATCTGCCATTTTACGCAGCCAAAAGAAAGTTGTATTCAAGCTTGTTATGAATGCTTGCTCTCCTACCGCAACCAATTTGACCATGCGCTGATCAATCGGCACCTCATCAAACCCTGGCTTGATTTACTACTGGAGAGCAGCGTTATTACTCAAACTAAAGGACTTTCTCGTGATGAGCAATATCAAAAACTGCTGCAACAAACAGATCCCAATTCTGATTTTGAGCGCGTAGTGTTGCAGGAGATTTATCAACGGGGATATAAACTACCTGATGCTTCACAAAAGTTGATTCCGGAAGCGAACTGTAAGCCAGATTTTGTTTATGAGAAGGAAGCGATCGCACTTTTCTGTGATGGTTCAGTTCATGATAGCCCTGATAAACGCAAGCAAGACCAAATTGAGCGAGATAATCTCAGGTATAACACTGGTTACACTGTCTTAACTTTACGCCATGATGAAGATTGGGGCGCGAAGTTAGTAATTTTGGCGAGTTTGTGAGTTATGAGTTGATAATTTGTAATCATTATTGTTTCGCTCTTGCATCAATACGAGATGAATTAGCTAAGTTGAAATATTTCTCTATACTTTAATTTTAATTACAGGTTTGCAACAAAAATAGCCTGTAAAATGATATGAGAAATACTTTTAGCTTGTAATGTAGGCGTTGTTCCAATCTCTCTTATTTTGATTCTTCTATCACACCTTCGAGAAAAGCGATCGCACCTTTACCCCAAGGGTTTTGTTCTGTGAAATGCTCGCTGATTTTGATTGCCGCCTTTTTACCTCCATTCCAGAGGCGTTTAAGTTGCAGAAAGTTTTGCCAGTTTAACGGTTGTTCTTTCGCTTTGACATCAATGATTTGATAGGCATCTGTTTCATTTGCAATATCTGGATATTCTTGTTGTAAATCGTGGATAAATTGCTTGAAGTGAGTTAACAAACCTTCAAAATTCTGTTCAGTTGTGTTGATATTTTGTGTAAACTGTTGCTTACTGCCTTCAGCAGCATAGTTAACCCCAATGGTTGCGTGTTGTTGATTAAAAATAGGCGATTGTTCTGACATGATGGTGAGCTTTTCTAAAGATGCTATATATACTTTACTAGAAATAGTTGAGGACACAGGCTGCTCAACTTCTAGCTTAAACAGGCTTTGAAGTTGCTGTTTTTCTGAATCTGATAAGTCTGACATAGCTAAAATGATGGGTAATTCATCTTGTACAAGCAACTGACTAACTTTCTTAATCTCTCCATCGCGTAATAGCCTTCTTATTGCCCAAATTCTTTCAGCATCTATACGTCTATCTGTAATAGGTAATTGACTACTGACATCTGCAACTTGTTGAGAATTGTATTCGTCGTTGATTTTGATACGTAATTCTGAAGCAAGTTCCTCCAACCAAAGGCGAGCTGCAAATGGTGGATTTCTTTCACTCAATGCCTGCTCTACCGTGTTGACACTACTCTCTAAGTACTGCAATCGAGATTTGAAAAGATTAGGTTCTACAACAAGATAAGACAATAAATCTTTGATATCCTGACTATCAGGATATTGCGTAATAATTACAAAAGCAATTTCTGGCAAATTGCTTTTTTGAATAGATAAAATATGACAAACACTTCTAGCTTGGTCTTCAGAATTAAGTGCAAATTCTATTAGCAAGTCCGAATCTTTTTCTTGATTAATTATTTTGTGAAGATGCCAGCTTATAAAAGAATGTTCTCGGGTATCTTGTAGAGCGACTTTCAAGGGTATACAGATAGCAAGTCTACGATTATTACTGTATAGAAACTCCCAAAATTCTCTTTGATGATTACTATTAATTGGGTTCCAGCATTTATACTCTGTCAGTTGTTTCACAAGTAATTGCTCTAGAAGTCTGAACCCTTGTGCAATATTAGCTTGCACAAGATGCAGGGCTAGCTGATCAAAATAGTAATCTTGATCTGATGTATCACTTGCTTCTAAACACTTCCAGGCAAACTCAGCCAGCTTTCCATCAACTGCTTTTTCAGGATGGAGCCAAATGAAAAAAGATTTAACCACTGCTGCTGCATTTTCTAAATCTGAACCTGCTATGGCTTCCAACAAGTAGAGATATTCGCCTGAATTAAGACAGTTAAACCATTTGCCGTGTTCAAGGATGTATTCAACATATTTAGGATCAACGCGTCTGTCTCGAATTAGTGCCACCATTCGATTGACCCCGGTAAAATCACCTCCAAGTTGCTGAGTCGCACAAACTATTGCTTCAGCTTTAACCTGACCTGACTGTGTAAGCTGATTCAAATAGTCACTGACAAACTGGCGATCAATCTGACTTAAACCCCCAAAGTAAGCTGAAAAGACATTAATACCATCTTTTCTCATACCGAGTTGTTCGATCTGCGCTAACCATCTTCGTTCAGAATCAAGCTTTCCAAGCCAGAAGCAGAAATTGTGTGCCTCTTGTGCTTCCACAGAACAAAGCCACTCTAGTAGTTCTGTTGTTAGAACTGATGGCTTGCTAATTACTTCTTCTGCAAGTGTTTGTGCTTCTTTTTCGGATCGATATATATGTTTTCCATTTTCATCTAGTTCATAATCATTATGGCTTCTTGTCCAATTACTTGCCCAACGTTTTAGTCTAATTGCAAATTCAGCAGTATTTAGTGACTCAATTAGAGTATTGATATTTTCAAGTAGGTTTTCAACTTCAATTCTCGTTTCTGGATTGAACTGATTATTATCTTTTTTATAAAAATCATAGACAGAATGTAGAGCATCAGCTAGTTTGGAAATTGCTAAGGGAATTTGTTGATTAGTAGCCCAATCCACAGCAGTTTGGAATACTGAAACTGTTATTTCTGGTGAAAATTGGAGCATTGAGAATTCAGCAATCGCCGTTGGAAGTGTAAGTCTTGCTGCTTCAGCTACTTGAGGCTCGTCGGATTGGACTAACTCAACTAGAAGTGTGAGTAAAGACTTTTGATAACCCCAAACATCTCCCCAAGTCATTTGAGGTATTGGATCGAAGGGTTGATTTCCTTTACCCTCATGAAGAAAGTGATAACCCAATCGGTTGAGAGTAGTTTTGATGACCTCAATGGCAAGTAGGCGTGATGCGACAGTAGCTTTAGGTGATGTAAATTTCTTCAACAGATCAAGTCTGTATTCGAGAGATAATGGTACTTGTGGATGAAGTGGACGGAAGCACTGGCAGAATTTACTAGTAGCACTGCTGTTGTTGTAATTAGCTGGTTCAGTTTCGGCAAGCAGTCCTAAATAATAGAGCGCTCTTAAACTTGTTCTTTCACGAAATATTAGTTCTTCCAGTGCCCATACTAAAGTATCTCGTTGTGAGTATTGCAAAGATTTAAGATATTCAAAAGTTGCCGATCCTAAACATTGCTGAATAAGGTTTATAGTTTTATCTGGATTTGCACAAGCTGCTAGGTGTAGTATTTCCCGATTAGCAAGTGCTGTGGGTAAGTCTGGAAGTAATCCACTTGAGCCAAATATTTCTTTCCATAACCAAGCAATCTTTGATGATTTTAGCTCTTGTAGTCGCTGAATCAACCGCGATCGCTCTTTCTGACTTAAATCAGCAAATAATGCTAAAAACTCGGAACGGCGACCTTGGAGTAAAGAAGCAGCAAGATGATTTGCAAGTAGCGGAGGAGTAACTTCAGCGTACAAGCCTCGAATTTGCAAAAAACCTGCTTTTGCTAGGCTATTGATTGCTCTAGTTACTTCATCAGATTGAAACTTTTGTCCAAACCACTTACATAAAACTCTGATTTCTCTGTTAGCTCTGCCTTCTATTTCAACATACTCTAGCAAACTCAATAACTTGAGAATTTCAACGGCATAATTATCAATTAGGCTCCGAATTTCCTGCTCAAGAGCCATAGCAATTTGGTCTACAAAGCCTTCATGTTCTTTTCTAAGAGCAGATCCTCGCTTGGCTGCTAGTAATATTATCCCTGGATTACCCCCAGCCTGTTTGATAATCCATGACTAATAGCTGCTTAACTCTAAAAAAATTGCGCTTTGATCGCTCTTCTTAGCTTTCATCCGGAAACCGCCGCATCATCTCCTGCACTTCCACTGCATCGCCATCAGGTGTATAAACCACCCCCGCAGACATGGCGAGCGCAATCCTTTGCTTCCTTGCCCACTCGAACCAAGTACTCACATCGCTCGTTACTGTATTCTTGCCCTTAGCCCCACTCTTGCAGCTGTTGATAAACAACCCAGTCGGATTATCGCACCAGCCTTCATGAATTCCTTCCTTCACTCGTGCGATCGCTCCGGCGACATTCGCCCAATATTTTTTCATCACCCCCAAACATGGTTCTGGGTTAATCCGCAACCGCCGCAACTCGGTACAAACCTCAGCAATCTCATGTTTGCTAGGCTTATACGTACTTGAATCGACTTCGACCTCCGCCTCGGAAAACTCGTCCTCATGAGGGTCTATCTCGCTATTTGAGTGATCTAGTTCTAATTCATCAACGAAGCTAGTAGTCTGGGATGGCTCTGGTTCTGGTGCTTGGTGAGCTGGCTCATATTCGCTTTCTTCTACCCCCTCATCCTTTCCTGACTCAACAGCAGTGTGTTGTTGTGGCTTTGAAGTTTCAGGATGGGATCTGTGGTATTGTTCTGCATTGAATTCTGAAGGTTCAGTTTTGCACTTGCCAGGTACTAATAGCTGATTAAGTACATCAAAGTGCAATTTATACTGCCAAGTCTTATCCTGCCCATTACCAGGATTTTTCTGCTTCTCGATAATACCCATGCTCTCAAGCAGTGCGATCGCACTCCTAATGACATGAAGACTATGCTCTCCCATCAGGTCAGCATAAATTCGTTTGAGTGGCTGGTAAACCCAAGGAGTGCGATGATTTTTGAGCTTCCACTTTGTCCAGTGCCGGAAATACTCAATCAGCTTGGCAGCACAGAAGTTGCCAGTAATATCCAGATACTCTCGTCGCAATATTACCAGCACCGATGCTTTTTCGGTAGAGACAACAGCGCTCATCTTCTACCTCCCACATGTGGACGAAAAGTTAGATTAATTCTTGTGCCAACCAATTTCTTGGTTTTGGGAACTTGATGCAGATGTGTGGACTGACAACCTGGGTGCATCAAAAGTAGGCTCCCGTGTTCCAGCCAGAAATCAGTCGGCTTGCCTTTGATGGGCTTTATCTGAAATTTCCGCTCTGCACCCAAACTTACAGATGCAATCGCCGGATTTAGGCCCATCGACGATTCATTATCTGCGTGCCACCCTATGCTGTCCTGTCCACTTCTATACTGGTTACCAATGACGATACGGAAGCTATAGCCAGTAACAGCAGTAATTCTGTCCCTCAACTGGGCCAGAGCTTCAGGCCAAGGCAGTGGTTTCAGTAGCACACTCTTGGAATACAAATACTCACAACCTTCGTCACCGTAAATGCATTCCAGCCGGGGCACAAGTAAAGTTTTACCGACCATTTTGATTTGATTTTGCTGCCATTGCAGCTTTAGGCAATGCTGATATAACACGCCAGCTTCCTCTTGGCTGAGAAACTCTGGGTAATAAGTGACTGGTAAAACTGGGGCTGGTTCGTTAAAAAGGGACATCTGTATCATCTTGTTCTCCTTGTGACCAAAGTTGCTTCAGTGCTTTTTGTTTTGCCGCTTCTAACTGCTGTTTCTCCTGGGCTGATGACTCACCGACGAGCTGCTCAAATTCTGCCCGTTGTTTTTGCTTCAATTGCTCAGTAGTCACAGGAGGTAATGCCAGTTGCTCATTTGTGCCTTGCCCTGAAGGACGAAAGCCACGACGACGGTATAAAAAGCGAAAATGACGTTTGTCCTGTGGGGGGAGCTTTCGCCATACTTCCTCATTCCAGCCTGGGGGTATGAAGTCAGCAGATAGGGGTAGGAGGTTTTGGATTTGGGCTTGGAGTTGGGCAATCGCCTGTTGCATAGCAGGGATATCTTGGTACAATGCCAACTGTTCTGCGCTTTTGGTCTGCGGTGAGTAACCTGTTTGCGACCAGATGAATACTCGCAGCCCTGCCCTGGCAACCATACGGTAATTCTTGAGAGCGATTGCCTTACCTTTATATTTACGAGCGTCTACGGCGTAATATTCCAAAATAGCGTGACACACCTCATCAAGGATGAACAAGCTATTGTCGCCATCCTTTAATATGAGCCTCCAGTCCTTGCCAGCAAAGCTTTTCAATGACGGTGGTAATTCATTTAATATCGAGTCAGAATCTCTAAGTCGATTTAACAAATTTGTAATTACAGGTTGATCTACACCGCAAAAATTCGCCAATGCGGTCACGGTCATTCCACTGATCCCATCATTCTGACGAGTACAAAATCCTAATTCATCTTTGATTTGAAATGTCCGTGTGTCCATACTCCCTCCTATTTTTGACGCATAGAAAAATCACGGCATTGCAAAGATGCCGCCAATTTAATTGGCAAATTATTAACGTCTGAACTTGGAAGCTGATAATTTCAGCTTTTCAAGCTCATTTAAAGATTTTGGGCAGCGATCGCAAATCTTGGATAGCAAGCGATCGCTTAATATTTGGCATTGTTACTCAAGTTGGAATTAGTCTTTTGGAACCAATTCAAAGAAATCTGAAATTTGGCAATTAAAATAAACACATAAAACAGTTATGGTATCAGCGTCATAACGTTTTGCAGTGTTCTCGCATAAGCCACGTATTGCGCCTGCGGTTAACCCTGTTGCTTCAGCTAAAGCTGTTCGAGTTAACCCATGTTCGTCAATTAAATCTTGCAATTTGCAACGTAGCTTCACCTTAAGGTTCTGCACGGCTTTTCTATCACTACGCTTAGTGTACTTAGGCGGAACGGGAGGATTCATCATTAAAGCTAGAGATGTCATTTCCTTACGTTCCTATTTTCGATTACTTATCGATTACTTTATTAAACGTATCATCATTTTATCGATTAATCGATAAAGCGACTATACGACATATTAATCGGTTTCTAGATTTTCAGTAATTTTTCTGATGATTAATCGACTTGACGATTAATCGACGAAGCGATATATTTATTTAAGTATCAGGGTAACGGAAAGCAAACCGCCCGCACCCAAACGCTAAAAGGGTTTGCTTTCCAGCACTACAGAACCATGACAACTGAACCAAACAACAGACCCTGAGGAAACAGAGGCAGTGAATAGTCAAAGCGGCTTCTGGTAGATCAGGGTTGAGGAAGGTTCTGAATAAGAATTACCAAATGACAGGAAAGGGTTCACATTTGGCGCTTTTAAAGCCTTACACGTCCACTAAAACTATTTATTCCTGTGTGGTAATGCTCAAACGTCACTGACTTTGAGTAACAAATACAAAGCTACGCTTAATTAATGGGAAAATCTTGTGCTTTCAGCACAACACACTCAAAACAAAGGCGATCGCTAGCCCTGGAAAAGTTTGCGATCGCCTTTTACCCTTTTATCAAAGGAATATCTATTATGACCTACAAAACACCTGCACAGCAAGCAATTTTCGCTTCTTTCGCTGTTGACGAACAAGCTCTAGCTCAAGCCCAACTAGAGCAGCACATCACACAACAGGGTGAAGTTTTAGCACCTGAAGAATTCACCGTTATCGAAATCAGCTGCTACGACTATGAAATTTACGTTGGCGACAAACTAATAGCTAGCATCACCTACGACCACGACGAATTCATAACCCAACGCTGGGTAGTGAGTGTGAACTTAACCGAAGTACACCGTGCAAACAGCTGGGCTAAGTGCCACAGCCACGTCACTTGGCACCACAAGCAAGGCACACTGCCTGTGCAACAACAGAAAGTTCTAGCCAATACAACTGGTAACGAAGTCATGGCACAAATTGCTGTTGAGTGCGAAAAGTTTGGATTTGAACTACTCGAAGATGGCATTTATCAAAACGACAAAAAGCTAGGCTCGGCAGGATGTACTGACGGTCGCTGGTGGGTGGAAAGAGCATCATCAGAACATCAGCAGCAAGTGCCTTGCGATTCTGCATTCGATGCCGTGTGGTCGTTGTCGATGGTCGAAGTATTGCCTAGTCTCCAAACTAGGTCTTGTGAGGAGTTGTTGGATCAGCCGTTTGATCAACTGACAACTGAGGAATGGAAGCGGCTTATGGAGTACAAGCCACTTCCAGAGAGTATGGTGTTAATCGCGTAGTTTAAGAGAGAATATGGTGGGCACAATGCGCCCACCATCTCAATATCAGCATAATAAGCCGGACGTGAGAAGTCCTAAATTAAGAAGTAAAGCTTGCTGATTTGCGTTCAGCTTCGGCGATATCACAAATGGCAGCTAAATACATGAGGAGAGTGCTTTTAAATAAGCATCTCAATAAGAAAAAACTCTCCCGCCACTTGCTGTATGAGGGAATAGTTGCAATAACTCAAAAAAGTTAATCCATAAAAGTCAGAAACAAACTGCAACACTAAACTTCATCTTTGAGAGTTTGAAAAACTGATGGATATTAAAACTATTGCTGTCACCTATCACAGAAAATTTAACTTAGGTGACTATGAATCTTTGGAATTGGGTTGCTCATTATGGGCACAAATAGACCCAGAAGAAGATGCAGAGGGCGTAACACAATTTTTATATCAGCAAGCTAAAGCTTCTGTAAAAGAAGCTGCAAGACCTGTAATTCAAGAATCAATTTATCAAATGAATAAAGCCCGAATGCAAAAACAGTCTACTAAAGCTCAAACTGAAATGGATGATTTCTAATTATGGCTGAAATTAAACTCGGATTAGGTAATCCACCACAGCCAATTTATCTGTATGTAAAGAAATTAGAGGTTGATGGTCGAATTTATGCTTGGTATAACTGCGAGATTGAACAAGATAAAAAGATTCCTGTTAGCCAAAGAGCATTAACAGGTTATGTTTTGGAGCTAAGACTAACAGATAAAGATTTTAAAGGCAAGGACAATTTAAAATTAGATATTGTTGTGCAAGCCGATGAAATTTATATCGTCCGCAGTGGCATTGAAACAAACTTTGCCAAATCATTCTTATTAGCTGCATCTGTTATTCAACATTTTACTCAGCCTTTGATAATTGTTGCTACTCCTGGGGATGAAAACTCAGTTTTCTGCAATCTCTATGATGCTTTGACTAAAACTAAAATTCGTCGAGAATGGAATCCAAATGCTGATTGGGCAACAATTATTCGTGATGTTCAATCTAAGTTAGCTCCAACTTCAGAGTCAGTCGATTATGCTCAATCTGGACAAACGCAATCAAATCCAAAGCAAACTCCTGTAACATCTGTAATACATCCTCAAGATTTACGGGTAAAACAAATTCGTAAATTACTAAATTACCCGCTTGATTTAATCAAAGAATGGTTACATTTACAAGATGTTAGTAGCCCCAGTGAGCTTCATCACAGTAAGGTTGATGAGCTTGTGAAAACCATGTGCATTGCTTGGGCATCAGACAAGTTTGACCACCCCAATCATGCTGCTAATTCCTATCACAAGTACGTTGTAAATGCTGTAGCTGATGGCGTGGATGAACTACAAGCAATTAAGACATGGATGCAGCAAGTTCAACAGCAGAATGTTGCACAGATGGTATAGATACTCGCTGAAAAAAGACACATTTGGATATGCAAATACTATTCATCTGGCACCAAAATTTGAGCACCTAAAATGCAAAACATCTCCGATTAAAAATATGACTAGAAAACCTTATAATCAATTTTCAAAGCAATTTTTAGAGGAGTTACTTTCACCTCTAGGAAAGGTGGAAGTCAATAAAGAAATAACCGATGAAATTCGCCAGTTACAATTCGCAATTCGCAATTCGCAATTCGCAATTTAAAAACTAAGTAGCAGAGGTTTGAATATCGATATTACACAACCAGGAGGTTTATATAGCTGATAAATTAGTTATTGAATTGTGTTTGTAGATAACACCAATAAGAATACACAGCATTTATTCATGAGGTAAAATAATATTATTGATGGGGGAAATTTATGACTCAAAATATTAGTATTGCTGACCGGACAAAAGCATTAGCAATAAGAATAGTTAAAGCTTGTAGTTTCTTGGATGAAAAGCCTGGAGTTTGCCGAACATTATCAAAGCAACTACTACGTAGTGGTACTTCCATTGGTGCAAATGTCAGAGAAGCCCAATCTGCTCAATCCAATAAAGATTTTCTTAGCAAATTGGAGATTGCGCTTAAAGAGGAAAGAGAAACTGAATATTGGATAGAAATATTAATAGAATCAGAGTTAGTTGAAAAGAATCAATTTAACCCTCTGCTTGAAGAAACTAAAGAAATTGGAAAAATTTTAGTTTCTTCAACTCGAAAAATTAAAGACAAGGTTAACTCTAAACTTTCTCAATAATTGCGAATTGCGAATTGCGAATTGCGAATTGGAAATAGTTTCAATTCAACAGCCGGAAAATCTCACACAAGATGACCAGGAGTTAATCATGAATTTGTCACAAGCATATCAAGAATGGGAAGAAACTACAAAGCAAAAAGGACAACGTGAAGTTGTAGAGAACTTACTGAGAGTCAGGTTTGGTAATTTAGATGAAGAGCTATCAAGAGTAGTTGATAGGTTGTTACAGTTACCACCAGAAGAATTTACGCCTCTATGCATTCAATTAAGCCGTGAAGAATTGTTGACAAGATTTGCTGCAACTTGACAGCAATCCGAAGACATATTAGTAGCAACTTACCACAATCTATCAATCACCAAGCGCTTTGTTATTAACAGAGCGCTTCTTTATATCGGATAGAAATCATGATTGAACAAACTCTAGATAAAGCACTGTACTTAGACAGCCGAACCAGAGAATCTGTGCATGAAGAATTGGAGAAAATATTCAATTCACTGGTAGATTTTCAAGAGTATAACCCACGAGTTTATCAATTCTTATGCGAGCGCACAAGGGATTTGAGTTTGGCAGATGCAATACAGGCGCTTGCACAAACTTTGGAAGTTTTGAAACTAGATGAATAGCTTTGTTACGAGCAATTACCAAGATTTAGGTTAATCAATATGGACGTACAGCAACAAACCCAAAAAGCTTGGGATGCATTAATGGGTATTGACAAGAGGCATTATGTATCAACTGGCTTCTATGCATTAGGAGATGCATTTTTGATCAGTGGTCAAAATCCTACTTATCAAAACCAAATAGTTCTGGTAGAACATCGTGGAAAATCTCAAATTAATCACTGGGATTTCAGATGTAATCATTCGGAATGTAGACAGCAGCCTACCATTACAACCAATGGGGATGATGGCAACGGTAACTTGAAGCGAAAATCCCCATCACTCCAACTATACAGCTAAGGATGGAATTACTAATTTTCTTGAAGCTACGCTTAAGCTCAAAAATTAATCATGGGAACTAAATATGGTACAAACAATACCTAACCCTACTGTTGATGCATTTCTTCAAAATGCTGTAGTTGAAAATTACAACTTTTCTCAACTTAATAAGACCCGTATTCGTTTCAAAATTCAACTGAAGAAAACTACCAAAAGTAACGCTCCGAAATGGACTGATGTTTTAAAGTCTGAGGGAGAATCACAATCGGATCTCATTAAAATTAAGTCTTCAGAAGTTGGATTAAAAGGTATCAAAGTTTTCAAAGCATTGGATGAAGCAGCCAGTCAATTGCGACAAGAAATAGCTTCAGTCCAAGAATGGATGAATTCTGACAATGGTGACTGGATTTGTCCAATTGACCTCGCACCATTGGTTTGGAGTCAACTACTAAATATTCGGGATTCAATTGCTCCGACTCTTCGCGCTCAGTTAAAAGATGACTATGAGCAGGGCTTAAGCGACTATCAACAGAGAATTGAGCAATTTTTGTCACTTCATGCTTGGCAGTTACCAGAGGAAAAGCGCGAAGATGTAAAAGCTGACTTACTTCAGGCATTTCCCTCTTTGACAGAACTAGAAGATTATTTGCAGGTAGTCATTGGTAGACCTGTAATTATCCCAGCATTATCTGAACAACTCAATGAGCAACAAGCCGATTGCCTAAAACAAATCACCCAGTTTATCCAGCAGTATGACCAAAATCTGGAACAAAGATTAAAGGAAGCGGCGATCACTGGTGGTGAAGAACTTGCAGCCCAATTACTTGAAGAACTGGCTGATTGGGAGCCAGGGCGCAAGCCCGTCCAATTCAAACGCAAGATGGAAAAACACCTGAAAAAAGTTCGAGTACTACTAGCTAATGCAAGCCCAGAAGCAGGAAAGAGTCTGCAACAGATGATGGAGCATTTGGATTCGATTGTGAATGACCCAACAATTGAATCGAAGAATTTGGGGTCAGATGGGCGCTCGCAGTTGCAACAAAAGATGGATGCAATCTACTCCAAGTTACTCTCTGAACAACGCAACTTGCAAAAGTTGACCAGTGAAGATGTTGGACTGACAGTGGCTACCGTTAAATCATTCAAATTCCGTTAGATCAAAAACCTTTTCAACTTCTTCATGAGGTAAATTATGTCTCATTTCTCAACAGTGAAAACAAAACTCACCAACTGTGAGTGCTTAGTACAAGCTTTGCAAGATTTGAAGCTATCACCCCAAGTCTACGAAACACCTCATCCACTCAAAGGATACTACGGTAATGAGGAGGGGCAAAGTGCGGAGATTGTTATCCCTAACCACACGCTAAAAGTCCGTGCAGATATCGGCTTTCGATGGAATGTAACAGATGGCGCATATCAATTAATCCACGATGCTTACGAGACAATTCCCAAGCTAGGACAAAACTTCTTTACTCATCAGTTAATGCAGGCTTATGGCAAACGGATGGTTCGTGCTAAAGCTGCTCAACTACAAGAACAGTTCGGGGAGTGCAGCATCACAGAAGAAAGCAACGGTCAGGTGCAAACCCTACGGCTGACTTTTGCCGCACATCAACAAACACAGCAATACCTCAGGAGATGAATCATGGAACGAGCCATACTCATACATTTCAATTCAGTTACAGGGGAAGTGAAGGTAGAAGCCCAGGGATTTGAAGGGCTTGCCTGCCTTGAAGCGACTCAACCAATTGAGGAAGCGTTGGGGGTTGTGGAAGGCGATGCCTACGGCGGTAAACTACGCTCCTTCAAGCCAGAAGCACAACAGCAACGGATCACCTCAAATCATCAGACACAACTAAGACACTAATCAAAAGGGGGGATTTAATTCCCCCAAGCATTATGGATTTACCAAAAGAATACGCGATGGTTCATATTTACCCAGTAACTCAAGCAGAAGAACCAATCGTGATCAAAGGCAATACCGAAGGTTTGTGTGTGCTGGTTAATGCCTTAATCTCTGCTATTGCCTTTCCAGACAGTCAAGGAACTGCGGAGATTTTCACCGGCGATGCCGAACTCCATGAGGTAGTCGTGAGGCTGGTAAATACTCACGACGAATTATCTCCAGTACCCTATCAAAATTCAAAACTATGAACCTATCCAATATTTTCAGCACTCTGGACTCGCAAATTCCGATTGTGGCGTTGGAAGTGCTGTCCCCAGAGGAAGCCACAATCATTCAATGGCTAACAACGACTGCTCAAGAAAAGCTCACCCTACCAGTGTACTTCTGGAACTTGGGAGTTTCTGCCTTAGAACAATGCCTGATTGCTGTTGATGGGGGACTGGTATTCAAGCCAGTGCCAGATTACAAAAAACCGCCTCTTGCTGATCCACTGATATTTGTCTTTGATTACATCAACAGCTTTGATGGTGCTGGTGTGTTTATCTTAGGTGATGTTCACCCGTTTATCGGCAAAAACTCTCCTCAACTATCGTGGGATATTTTGACCAGAGTGAAAAATCTTTACCACCGACTCAAACCCACTGAGAAAAGAATTATCTTTCTGGGACAAAACATCGAACTACATGAATCTTTGGTACGCCTCATTCCCTACTGTGAAGTGCCACTACCCTTGGTAGAGCAGATTGAAGAACACTTAAATTCTTACTTGCAATATTTGTTAGAGTCAGCACAAGAGCAAGAAGTACAGTTCACAGTTTCGTTGGCTGCGGAAGAAAGAGAAACTTTGGCAAGAGCCGCACTGGGCTTGACGCTCGAGGAAATTAGCGACTTCCTCCGCTTAACAGTCAAAGAGCGTTTGAGCAGCAATGGTATCGTCATAGATGCTACTGTCACACCATTAGTTGTTAAATACAAAACTCGGCTACTTGCACAGATGGGTATTGAGTTGGGCAAGCCAGCAACTATCCCATTCGGTGGACTTGACTTATTGCGTGAGTGGTTGCAACGGCGGCGGCGATTATTCACACAACAAGCACGATTGCTACATCTACCTCAGCCTAAAGGTGTTCTGTTGGCAGGGCCACCAGGAACAGGTAAATCAATAGTTGCCAAAAACATTGCTACTATTCTCAATCTACCGCTACTGCAACTAGACATTGCATCAATGCTGGGTAGTTTAGTAGGTGAGTCTGAGGGCAATGTCCGCCGCGCACTCAAGACAGCACAAGCCATTGCCCCCTGTATTTTATGGATAGACGAAATTGAGAAAGCTTTGTCTGGACAGGGTGATACAAGTGGAGTTTCCCAACGCATTTTGGGCAATATCCTCACATTCATGAGTGAGTGTACTGCTGGGGTTTTTGTTGTGGCTACCTGTAATGACCCATCAGCACTGCCAAGTGAACTCAAGAGAAAGGGCAGGTTTGATGAATTATTCTTCGTTGATTTACCAACTGAGCCTGAGAGAAGCCAAATCCTCTCTATTCATCTCCAAAGATTCGGTATCACGGTTGAAGATGAGTATCTCGAAGCGATCGCCGCTAACACTGTGAAGTTCTCAGGGGCCGAACTCGAAACCCTAGCAGCCGAAGCCGCATTACTGGCTTTTGATCAAGGACGACCGCAACAGGTCACTTTAGGAGATTTAGAAACTTGTCGAAACTCTATCACTCCATTGGCAGTACAAGATGCGGCGGCTGTAGAACGGATGCGCGATTGGGCAAAGGCGGCGCGACCGGCTTCGAGTGCGATCGCAGTAACGACCAAATCTCTCAAGACTGCTCGATTCCGCAATTTGAATTAATTAACAGTAAGCGGTGGACATCATCATCTCAAACAGTAATATCGATTTTTTGAGCTTTCAAACTAGCATAACTAATCTTGTTGCGATCACCCTAGCGATCAATTAATAGCCCAATAATCGATATGGCATTTTCTTCAACACTGGGCAAGAATACAATGCCCAAATTGCCGTCAAGCAATATTTGATTACAGGTGAATATCTGATTGACAAATGTTCACCTGTTCATTAATTAATCTAGCAATAATTATGGAGAGAAAAATATGTCAAAGATTAAGTATTTGAATATTTTTGTGGCAACATCAGGAGCCGTAGTAATAGTTATCGGAGGCATAATTGGTGTTCAAGGAGCAATTGCTGGGTCAGGCGCAAAAAGTTGGTTTTCCGGTTTATCTCTAATGTTAGGGGGAATTGGATTGCAAGCAATAGCCTTAGACCGTTTATTGAAAAATCAAACCGAAGAAGAAATCAACAGAACTTTAAATCAAAGGCTTAAGGCAATACCAAAAGCTTGTAGATGTTGCCGAAATTTTCACGGAATTGAATATGGAGGAGTAAAGTTGGTTTGTGCTATCTATCCTTATGGAGTAGATGGGACTACTTGTCCAGATTACGAAAATTTAAGTATCTAAAACGCTCAAAGTTAAATAGACATTTGTTTTGTTGTTTCAAGGTTAACTATTGGAAATTGCTTAAAATATTAGCCAGAGAGTGTGTCACTACAAAAGGCTTTCACCCACTACAGATAGGCTATAGAGGGCATCCATGACACGACGCAAGTTAAAAAAGATAGATAAATTTGCACAAGCACTGATTAATCAAAGGGGTTGCTCAATCTCCCCAGGAGAATATGAGTATGTCTCTGTTGGTGCAACATTAATTAGAGAGCATTTAAAAACTTTTTTTGATGGTACTGGTGTAAATCCACCAGAATTGAAAACTGTAAAAAACTGGTTTTATAGTGATTGTCCTGATTGGGCGATCGCGGTGCTAACGCGAGCATTAATTTCCCAAAATCAGGAAACTCCCCAATAATCCAAACTTCTATTGCCCACAAAAGGACGGGTAATTTAGGATTTAAACAGTTCAACAGTTCGACCTGAAAATGGAGATAATGACCATTAAACAATGCCGCAATTTATTAAAAATTCAATCTAGAGACACCATAAATAAGTATTTAAAAGCTTTAGATTTGTTTGGCAACAAGTACCTCAACTGGGAGCAGTTCCGACAAGTATTAGAGCTGCAAATATACCTGGGGCTGAAACACGGGAGAAATAGCATATCGTGCTTTCGTCAAATGACTCGTCAAGAACTAGACCAAACATTTCAAATATATGGAGTTGAAATAAATGCCAGATTAGCAGCATTACAAAAAATACATAGAGACTCAGTATCCCAAAAACCAGTTTGTGTAGTAAGTCTTTTGAAAAAGTGAACTGCTGATTTAATCCTCATTACAGCTTACTACACTGTTATTACAAGCATTTAAAGAGTTTTGCCCTTAATAACAAACTACATTTGTCCTGCTGAATTTGCCAAAAATAAGCTTGTAGAATTCTCCAAAAAACCATAGATAGGAGTAATACGGCAACACTACAACATCTAAACCTTTAGCTCGTAGGGGTTAAACAGATTGTTAGGAAGCTGATTGTACATAAATCTATTCTTAAATCCCCAATTTAAGTACATTTTTTTTCACTTTGAGTGCAGGTGTAGTATTCAGTTAATAAATACAAGTATCCATATATACGGAGATATCATAATGTGTACAGAAGAAAGAAATATACAAAAACATCTCTTGATGGTGCAACTGAAACAATAGAAACAGAAGAAAGAAATTCATCAGGGTTGTTAGAATTTTGTGCAGCCATTATCGCAATTACTCTCTCAATATTGACAGCCACTTTAATTTTACAAAGTGTTAACCATGCCAGTAGTACTAGAGGATTGGATAAGCCAATCAACCAATCTGAGAAACATTTGTCAAAAGATCCGAGAAACGAAAATTAGCAATCGGACATGGTATGAGTGGGAGCGATTAGCGGGAGCTTGTTACGCCCAAGGCAAGCCAATAGTGAAGAGAAAGTACACACAAGAACAGACAAAGATGTTGTTGTGTTTGGCATGGTTTAGAAAGTATCACCCACGCTGCAAAATGACTTATCGGAGCTTGAGAGATTATTTCCAGGCTAATGAATACAAATTAGAGGAGGTATTTGACAAGTATTGCGAACGGGTCAACTCCAGTGAAACTTTTGTAGCCTATGAAGTTACACAACAACCTAAAAAAATAGCTTTAAGTGAGGTGGAAAATTGTTGTAACCGGATTATGAACCGGGAGATTTCTAGAAATTGCTGGGCAAGTTGGAAGCAATATTTAGGAATACCTAAATATGAACGCTTTGTAGATGAAGGAAAAGCTTCACTGTTAACTTACATGGCTTGTTGGCGACAAGATCATCCCACCCAACGATTTCCCTCAGTAAATCAATTGCTAGTAATGATGAGAAATTGGTCACGCACAGCGATGAGTATAGAAACAGCATCAAGCGCTCTGATGTGGCATCAATGGCAAATGCAAGGATGCTTGGGGAGAGATTTACACAGATACTTGGCTGCATGTGGCTACAAAGTCTCACCTCGCACATTGTACAAATGGGGAGATTTTAGTAAACGAAGGCATTATTCGGTTTCTGAGTTAGCAAAGTGGAAAGAAAAAGCTTCAAAAAGGTGACTCAATTTTGGATTTTGGATTTTAGATTTTAGATTTATTCCCAATCCAAAATCCAAAATTTAAAATCTAAAATTCGGTGAATCTTTTCCTGACGGAGAGGCTACGCCAACAATCCAAAATTTAAAATCTAAAATTTGCTTAGGAGTGGCATGATTCGATTACTAGATATATTCAACAATGTTTTAGCTTTCACAATAAATTTTGTGTTGTGTAGAGAATACTGTAATTATTGCTGAGGAATAAAAAATTATGGCGCGTAGAGGCTCGGAATTAATAGTACCAACAGAAGAGACATCAGTACAGACTTCATCGAAGGCAATTACTAGAAGTAAAAAAACCGAAATTACTACTCATAATCAACAAGCTTCAGCACAGGCTATTGAGGAGTTAGAGATTGCCTTTGACTTTGATTTAAGAACGGCAATTATTCAAAGGTTAGTACAAAATAAACAGGTCATTTTTCAGCATAAGGATAAAGAACGTCAAATTGCAGAAGCACTAGAACTAGCTAGATTAGAAGCTATTGAAATAGCGCGTGAAGAGGGGAAACAGCAAGCTAGAGCCAAGACAGCCCAAAAAAAAGCTCAACAAAAAGCTGCAACACAAAAGCACTTTATTGATGTGGAATTACCCCAACTTATTGATAGCTGTGATTATCTGCCTTATGAAACCATGAAACAAACTATTAATGAGTTTGCATCTCGTTTAGGTGTGCAATTGGAGTGGAAGGATTTATCCGATGGACAATTCGAGTGCATCCCCAGTATCGGCTGAAGTAAAAGAATTTATCGATACGGTAAATCAGGGTCAAGGATTTGCCCACATCACCGAAATCATTAGTGCAGAAGTACAGCGCCAAATCGAAAACCAATTGTTAGAGTTCCAAAATGCGATCGCTCAATCAAATTTGGCAGCAATTGAGGTGATGTCGCAGGAGTTGGAGAAGATCAAGCTGGAATCAGCAACACTCAGCGGGGTGATGGAGAGATTAACAGCCGCAGTCGCCCCAGACCTCCCACCAACTGCTGATGAAGTCGTTAGCTTCCAACAGGCAATTAACAACTTAGAAAGATATGGCAACATCATTCCCTCGCAAGCTGATATTTTAGCTGCCCAATTAAGGGTTAAAAACGGTCGTGCATGGTCATTAGTTTGGCAGTCATTAGCAAAGATGTTGATTAAAAAATTGGAGAAAAAGTTTTGCAAACAGCCTACTTCCACCGAGCATACTGGTGCTACGAAAATAACTTAGGAATAGCTAAAATTCACTACCCCGCCTTGGGGATATTTGCCCTGGTATTTGAGAATGGTATTCCTAAAATCAATGTCAATTTTCTAGATAAAAAGGAATTTTCTTACTATTGGCAGCAATACAAAAAACTAGGAATAACTTTACATCTGGGGATGAAAATAGGCATAGATACTGAATTAATTAGAGTCATCCAAAAGGATAATCTTGTTACCTTCCCTGATATTAATTTAGAAATCAAGTTAGAAGAAAATTGTCGGTATTTTCGCACACTAAATGGAGAATGGACGGAGTTTCAAGACGATGTATTTGTAGAATATCAACCTTGCGATTCATTAATTAATGTGAGTTAGTCATGCCAAAAGCAAAACCCCCAGAACCACAGAAAAATGGCGCATTGAGTCTGTCAGACTTAAGTGGTGATGTTAGCAAGGCGATTGTCTTCGGTGATTCTCATTTTGGTTTAGAATCAGCTGTGTGGGATAATGCTCAACGCATTGCTGATATGTTACCTGTTGACATTAAAGTCTTTGGTGATTTGACCGAAGAAGATGTAGCTTCAGCAGTAGAAAAAGCCAAAGGAGCAGAGTTCCAAGCGAAAAACTGGACTGAGTACTCAACAGCTATTAGTCGCTATCTTAAAGCTCTGTATAAGGTCAGAGAAAAGCAAGCAGAAGTTAGTGAAAATGTAGCCGAGGCGAGAGTGCAACAAGCCGAATTAGAAAAGTCTTTGGGGACATCTTTAGCTAATTTAGAATCAAAATTTAGACAAATTGTGGGTGGTTCGCGTTCGGCGATCGCTAGTGTACAGGATGATTTAGAAATCAGTTTGGGACGAATTGCCTCACAGTACTCAGAAGGAAAAGCGAAAAAACAAGAGAAACTGAATACTGAAACTACTAAAAAAGAACCAACTCCTTACGAAGAACAAACAGCTTCTTTAGTTGATAGATTCCGCCAATTGAGAGAAGCCAGATATGAAGGTGCATCCGTTGGGATTACGCAACGAATTAAAAAGGCGGAGTAATGTCACAAATTTGTCGGCTGTTAACGAGTATATGTGGTTTTTTGGTGGCATCAGCCCTCGCACAATTAATTAGTTTATTACCCTGGTCATTTCTCGTTATAGGAGTAGCAGCAGTCATCACCTATTCCAAGGGGAAAACTGATAACTCCATGCTTTTACAAGTTATTGCTATTGGATTAGCTTTTGGGTGGATGAAATGTTACTTTGCTGGTTAAAAATTGCCACCAGTGGTTTGGCTGCTTTAGTGCTAACTTTATCGGCTAACCCGAAAAACCTCAAGCTGTTCACAACCGCAAATATTGCGGCGATCGCTTTGGCCAGTTATGCAGGTATCGAACTGAGAAAGCTAGAGAAATATTACCAAGATAAAGAACGATGTGAGGATATGCTAGCTGCTTTGAAAGATACTCAAGCAGAAGAACAACTGCAATTTCTCTCGTCCGCTGCCCAAAGAAAGCGTGAAAATGAGGATGCAGATAAACGTACCCAAAGACAATTAAACCTATTACAAAAAACAGCACCACTATTTAGTGAAGTTCTCAATCTCACTGGACAAAATGGTGCCGTAGAACGCATGGCTTTGGGCATGATCCAGAATGGAGAACCATTGGGTAATGTTCTGTTAGCGGCTTCCGAAGCGGAAATGCAACTGGAACAAGCTAAACTGCAAGCCCAAATTCATCAACGACAGTTAGAATTACAAGTCAAGCAAGTACAACAGCTTAAAAGTGCTGAAGTAACTCCTGATAGTGTCACCTCAACCTCAACCCCACAAATAGCAAACTCGTCAAAGATTGATGGTTTAAAAAAAGCTGCAACAGTTGTTGGGCTGACCACTCAATGTCTGGGGGTAGACATTGCCCCTAGCTACGAAAGGTTAATTTTCTCTATTAGGACTGAGGATTTTCAATCAATTCCCAAATTTAAAGCTGCATCTAAACTAGCTTTGGGTATCACTGATAAAGAAGATTTACCCTTCTATATTTATGCTCCCGAACAAATAGCAGTAGAAGTGGCTTTAAAACCAGAAGACCGCACCTACTACGACTTCCCCCTTAAGCATTGGAATCAAGGATCGCGCCTGATTATTTTGGGTCTATCTCTTGATGGCGAAGTGATAATTGATTTAGCTAGTGAAGACACACCACAATTGTTAGTGGTCGGTACAACTGGCTCTGGCAAGTCTAACTTCTTTCGCGCTGCTGCTTACTGTCTACTCATGCAAGGTGCGCGAGTTGATGTCTGTGGTGGTAAAGTCAGCGATTACGAAGATTTTGCTGACCGTTTTTCTCAGATTACGATGAACGATATGGGAAAAACTTTTGAGTTTGTTGGTGAGTATTTTCAAGAATGCGTCAGCAGAAACTCTATGACTAAGGCTGAACTAGACCAACAACAGCCCTGGGTATTGTTTATTGATGAGTATAAAGGTACTGTTCCCCTCGATGATCCGCGACGCAAAACTTACGATCAGCAGTTGTGTGAAGTCGGTCGCCGGGGGAGAGGGCTAAAGATTCATGTTGTTATCGGTTTACAACGTGCAGCCAAGAGAGGAAAGGAAGATCCCCAAGGTTTACCCCCAGACTTACGCGATAACTTACCTTGTCGGATTGCGTTTCGTTGTGTTGATGCTACTAGTGGTCGGATGATTTTGATGCGCCGAGGGGAGGCAGTTACTTCATTGCAGGGGCGCGGTGACGGTATTGTGCAGTCTGGGTTGCTAGATAAAAGATTTCAGGCTTATAGGTTCGATACTATTCCCGCTTAGTTTTTGTAAACTTCCATACATTGAATTTATGCTTCCTTCTTTATTTATAGAAGCTGCTGGCTTTCCTGAACGCTGGCAAGAAAGAGATTTGCAAAAATATATTGGCGATCGCTTAAAAGAACGTGGATTTCAAACTCAATTGGAAGTTTCTGCCAATGGTGGCAGAGCTGATATTGTCACCAGTTGGCAGGGTGGTGCAATCATCGAGTGCAAAAAATACCTTGATCGCAATACTATTTATCAAGCTGTGGGACAACTCAATCTTTATGGGTTGAACAATACACACAAGCTGATTGTCATGGGATTTCTCACACCTGATGCGCGTGAGCAATCATCAGCGCTCAAGACTGCCTCAATGGTTGAGCAAAATCCCCGTATACAAGTTGTGTTTGTTAACCTTGAACCAGAGTGGCTTCCTGGTGGTAAAGTGCGAATTGGGTTTGGGAATCTCAAGTTTTGGAATTCTCGGCTGACTCAACTACCTAACTTTCAGGATTTGCGTTGGTGGTTAAATCTGTCCAAAGCTAACCCCTTAATTCTAATTCTGGCAGGTTCATTGTTTTTGGGAGTCTTGCCAGAACTGAGAAAATTAACTCCTGCTACTGTCATACAGCAGACTCAGCAGCAACCATAATTTCAAACTATTTTTTCAGAAAAAGCCTCATGGAAGTTTGGCAATTCTTGCCGCTTGAACGCGACTCCAGCCAGTATGCATGGCGGTTCAATGAGAAAGATGGATTGAACAAGCCTCAGCATACCTAAGACTACCCACTCAAACAGTTGTGCATCAAACAATGCTTGGAAATATCCCAGGTCGCAAAATTGAAAACGACTGGAGATTCTTAAAAGTGGCAATTGACGACTGGCTACGTTCAAAAAGCGGTCGGGCTGTTCTGCTTCAACAGGCAGGCGCTTTAGCAGATTATGATACTTCTTCTCTTCAACTTTTCCGAAATCATTGGTAAACCGTTCCTTGAACTCGTCCCAGATAAAGGCTTCTTTGAGGGAACGCTTTGCAACTAACCCACACAGAGAACGAATCGAATAGTAGACTTTGGAATAGGGTCAGCTTTTGGCAATAGATACCAGCAGTTAAAGAATTTTGATTTATTAGGAATTGACAGTTGTGATTTATTAACTTTAACTCCAGTTTTGAGAAAAGTAATTCGTCAAGTGCTGCTAAATCCTCTTCGATAAATTCTTCGCAAAAGCCTTGTGGATAATCAAAAACTACTGTGTAATTCCAAGTATTGCTGTAATCATCTAATAGCAATCCCATAGCTGGAATTGATAATATCTAAACTAGATTTAAATTCCCAAGATTAAATATTTTTATCTAAGCAAATAACTAATTATAGTAGTACAGGTGTGAAATGATTATAAAATAGAGATAAGTACATAAAATCTTACTTATCTGAACTTAATTATGATGTCAACAGATAAGAAGTTAGTAGTTAGTTTATTTTGTGGAATTCGCGGATTAGACCTGGGGTTTGAATCTGCTGGATTTGAAGTAGCAGTTGCCATCGATAATAATCCTAAAGTTTTAGAATTATATAGAATGAATTTTCCCAATACGTTAGTTTTATGCCGAGATATTGGGGATATTTCAGCAGCAGAAATTAGAGAAATAATTCAAAATAAATATCCAGATTGGGATGGAGAAATCGCCGCAGTTATAGGTGGTCCACCCTTCCAAGGCTTTTCGGTTGCTGGGAAGCAAAATCTCAATGACGATCGCAGTCAATTAGTAATCAAATTCATCAATTTGGTCGTCGAGCTAAATCCGGCAATATTCGTGATGGAGAATGTTCCTGCAATCGAATGGAAAAAATTTTCTCATATTACGGATAATGCGATCACTCTCATTGAGGAACACTACATTCTCTCCAAATGCTTGCTCACAGCATCGGATTACGGTGTACCTCAAAAACGACAACGGGCTATTTGGGTGGGATCGAAATTTGGGGAAGTTGCTGCACCTGTCGAGAGCGAGAAGAAGTTGAATGTGGGGGATGGGATACCGAAGGTCAGCGTCTTTGACGCTATCGCTGACCTAAGCCACATCCCTATCAATTCCCAAATCGACAATTGGAGGTTAAACGACAAGGGCGAATACGCCCAATATTTGGACAAAATCTTCCCTGTTACTCCAAAATCATCGAACCTGATAGGTGGATTTCAAGCAACAGTACATACAGCAGCAACACAACAGAAATATGGTGATACTATTCCTGGAGAGAAAGAACCGACTACTTGGGCAAAACGATTGTCAGCCAATGGGTTGTCCCCGACATTACGTGCTGGGAGTGGGAATCGAACAGCAGCAAGACCGATACATTACGAACATGCGCGGGTGATAACGGTTCGTGAAGCCGCGAGATTACACAGTTTTCCTGATTGGTTTGATTTTGGAACAAGTAAGCTGGCTGCTCATAAGGCTATTGGTAATAGCGTTCCACCGTTGCTTGCTCATGCCATTGCTTCTCCGGTATGGGCGCATTTGGAAGAACAGCAAAATTCAACGATTGTTTTGCGATGTCCGGGGACAAGTTGCTTTGTTTTTACACATCTACTGGACTTAGCAAGCCTTGAAGCGTCGGTTGATTTGCAAATTTCTCACTCAATGGAGCAACAACCAGAAAAACGAATCTGCGGGACTTCTGGGTTAGTTGATGGAGAAAATATCAAAGTCGGTAACGAGCGATCGCCTCCAAGTAATTTGCGGATCGCAATTCATAAATTACGCCATTTTGTGCAAACCAGGTTTTGTAACATAGGTCTTATATTTTTGAGAGCAGTTCAGATTGGTGTTTTGCTGAGATGGCGAAATACCAGAAGCGTTATTAAAGCTTACTCTTAAATAACGATCGCAAAACTAAAACCAGACAACAAGTAGTATAAATATACTATAAAATAGTCACAGGATGGCTTATGAATGCTTGTGGACGAATAATTGTTATGTTTTGTATTAAGTTGGGTTAATGACTAGCTTAATCTTGTTTTGTCGAACATGGAATTTAATAAATTAGCATTACAGAATATAATGACTAAATAATATAATTTTATTACTTCTAAGATAGAATAAAACGTTTTAAGAATATAGATAAAAATAGTACATATTATTATGACAAGAGGTGATATTCTAAGAAAATTATTTAAGAGCTTCTCACAAAATAATCGAGAAGATTTTTATGCTGTTGCAATGGAGATTATTCAAGAAGAAAGAGATAAAAATCACCTATTGCTTGCGAAAGACCTTGAGACGATCCTACAAGTATCTCCACAAAAAAAAGCTTCTAATACACCTGTATATAATGTTTATAATGATGTACCTAAAGATAAAGATACAGGGTTTCCTTTAATAGATATTAAACAATATGAATTGACTTGGGATAGAGTTGTTATAGCAGAAGATAATTTTAAAACATTAGAGAAAATTGTCTTGGAGAATAGGAAAAAAGATATTTTGCGGACTCATGGTTTGAAACCAAGTAGCAAACTATTGTTTTGTGGGCCACCTGGATGTGGAAAAACGCTCACGGCACAAGTCTTATCAAGTGTATTAAGCTTGCCATTAGTATATGTTAATTTACCATCTGTAGTTTCTTCCTATTTGGGTGAAACCGCAGTTAATTTAAAGAAGATTTTTGATTACATCCAAACTGGTGAATGGGTTATATTGTTTGATGAATTTGACGCACTTGGTAAAGATAGAGATAGTCACAATGAACATGGCGAAATCAAACGGTTAGTTAACAGCCTAATTCAACTGATAGATAAATCAAATGATAATAGTATATTTATTGCTGCAACAAATTATGAGTCATTACTCGATACCGCAATTTGGAGAAGGTTCGATGAAATTTTGTATTTTGCAAAACCAGATTTGCATTTGAGAAGAAAACTTCTAGAAGCGAAATTAATCAGTATTAGGCATCGAGATATAGAAATGGAACAAATAGCATATCGACTTGAGAATGCTACAGGTGCAGATATTGAAAGAATTTGCTCGGATGCGATAAAATCAGTCATCTTAAGAAGCGATGCTGTTTTAACAGCATCTGATTTAGAGGCTGCTTTGCAACGTCATTTAGAAAGAATCCGTATAATAGAATATTCAAGGGAATCGATTAAGACAATAGCAGAGCATCAAGATGAGTAATCAGTATGAACATCTCGAATTACCTGTAATAAACATCACATTACCAAAACGCCCGAAAAGAGGGTTTGGTAGTGGTGGAAAAAGAGACGATCGCCCAACTCATGGTAGTAAACTTTTAGCGCAAGCATCATCACTAACTAGCCTTACACCAAAGAAATCTACTCCCTTTGGTATTAATCCGAAACTCATATTTAAAATAAAATTAAGAAAAAACGATAGTTTAGAAGAAAACAATCTATCTTCTTTAGGTTTAAATCTATTAGCAAAAGAGCCTAAAGCAAGTCAAGCTATAGTTGTATTTTCTTCGGATAACGAATTAAAAATTTTTAGAGAAAAATTAAAGTCATATAGCGGTTTGAATGATAGTAATTACGAATATGGCTATTTGGATGCGATCGAAGATATTGTTCCATTAGAGCCAGAAGATAGAATTGGTCGATTGCTAGAGTTGAAACCACTCGAAAATGATGAGATTGTACCATTAGACCTAGAGTTATGGCACACGGGTAATACAGATGAGATGCGAGATTACTTAAGAAAATTAGATGAGTTTTTGCAATCTTTTAAAGAATACCCAGGGATGAAAATAACTGATCAGTATATTAGTGAATATTTTTGTACTGCAAGGGTTAAGTTAAATAAAAAAATTTTAGAACTTCTTCTCAAAGAAGATGCTGTTAAAGAGATTGATCGAAGACCAAAACCAGCTTTCGAGTCTGCGGGAGAAATAAATATTCCTATATCCGACCTTCCGGAAGTAATTTCTCCTCTTGAGTCAGTGTGCGGAGTTTTGGTCATTGACTCAGGTATTCAAGGAGGTCATCCACTTATTGGTGTTGCTTTGGGTGATGCACAAGTTTTTCCCGATCCAGGTCGTAAGTTTATCAAGGGAGAAGAGGAAGATGGGGATGAAACTGGTGGACACGGAACAGGAGTATCGGGTATTGCGGTATATGGTGATGTCAGCGCATGTATTAAAAAGAAGCAATTTCAGCCACCAGTCTGGCTTTTTTCAGCTCGTGTCACTAACGAAAATAATGAATATGACCCAGATTTGCTATTGGATAAGCAATTAGAAGCAGCTATTAATTATTTCATAGGTAACTATCCTAATTGCAAAGTCATTAATATATCTCTTGGAGATTCCAATTTAGTTTATAGAAGTGGGCAAAAGCAATTTCGTTTAGCTGCAAGGATTGATGAGATTGCATACAAGCTTCAGAACAAAAATATAGTGTTTGTGATATCGGCAGGAAATTATTATTATGATTCTGAGTCTAAAGAATTAATTCGCCGAGATTACCCAAAATATTTACTAAGCGAGGATGCACGGATTATCGACCCTGCGACTTCTGCGATCGCTTTAACAGTGGGTTCTTTATCAATGGGTAAGGGAAGCACTCAATATCATGAAGATGCTTGTAGAAATGTTGTTGCCAAAGTAGAAGGATATCCGTCTCCATTTACTAGGAGCGGCTTTGGTGTTGATGGCATGATCAAGCCTGATTTGGTAGATTTTGGAGGAGATTTGGTTATAGATGGAAATAGAATGATTGATAATGAAATTGGAGCTTCCATAATTACGGTTGCTAAAAATTATCAAGCAGGCTCATTATTCAAAGCATATTGTGGAACAAGTTTTTCTGCTCCTCGTGTTGCTAATATCGTAACGCAATTATTTTCTAAATACCCAAATTCGTCATCTAATTTGATTCGAGCATTAATAACTAATGCTGCTGGCTTACCAACAGAAATACCAGGGTTGTTTAAAATAAAAACTAAAACTAAAGCTAAGAATAAAGCCAAGAGTAAAGCTAAAAATAAAGAGAATACGAAGCTTGATATGAACAAAATACTACAAGTATATGGGTATGGACATACAAATTTTGTACAAGCGGCTTATTCCACTGATAATGATGTAGTTTTACTTGTAGATAATGAAATCATAGAAGTTGGAAATTTTAAAATTTATGAGATACCATCTTTGCCGCCGGAGTTCCTAGATACAAAAGGCAATAAAAAAATATCTGTTACCCTTGCTTTCGACCCACCGACGAGACATACCAGAGGAGATTCTTACCTCGGTGTTGCAATGGAATTTCAATTATTTAAAAATATTGATATCGAAGCTATTACGAGAGCTTTTCAGAAAGCCCAAGATGAAAATAAAGATAATCCAAATGAGGATATTGCCGAATTGACGATGGAAGAATTAAAAAAGAAATATGGCTCTAGTGTTATAGTTGATTTACAGCCAGGAGTTAATTTAAGGAAAAAAGGAACTCTTCAAAAAGGTCAAATTGAATTCACTTCTAAGACATGGAAATATAATCAAAAATCGATGTATTTGGTTGTTAGTTGCAATCGCAAATGGGCGAGGGAAGGCGAAATTGATACCCAAAGGTATGCTTTAGTTATATCAGTTAGTCATTCCGATGCAAAGGTTGACCTTTACAACAAAATTAGGTTACAAACGCAAACCCGAATTAGTGAGCGATCGCGCGTTCGTTAAAAGCCTTTTTTACACGATAATTTGGCACGCATTTTCTCGCATCAATAATACTACCTTATATATTCATAATCCTTCCCAAACAATTCTTTATCCGGATGCAGCGCATATTTAAACAAGGTTTTCTGCAATGCTTGTTTGACTTCCCTTTCTCCTGCACTCGTTTGCTGCCAAGCAGGGAACCTTACCAAACGCACGATTTCATCGATATCATTGACTATTCTTTCTACCATTTTCGGGGTTTGGTCGTTGCGAACTTCTGTGAATAATTCGGTCAGTGCTGCTTTTCCTCTGTCTTCATCTTTTTCGACGGGTGTATCTTTCTCTGCTAGGAGTAAATCCCTTGCTAGGTCGAGTAATTCTTTAAGAAAGGTGACGCTGTAAATTTGCCCCTGTTCGTGACGTTCTTTGATTGCTTCTAAACGTTCTGATAATGCCAGAAAGCGTGGATTCTCAATATGTTTGGGCGTTGTTGCGTGAATAGGCAAAATGGTAAATTTTACCTATAGCCTATGTTCACTCGCCGCCAGCCCAACAATGAAGACGAAAGCTCAGTACAAAGTTAAGAATTGGGAAGTCTCTTAGAAAAGGGTAAAAAGTGGATAAAAACTTATTTGCTAGAACGGCAAAGCTAGCTAGAGCAAAAACTCAAACCTAGTAAATTCGTTATTGTTGAAAATTTTGGTTTACTTATTTATGCCTATTTCAGAGGATGTTTGAAAAGTCGGGAATGCAGTAAAAAAACGAGAGCGATCGCCTGAGCACTCTCTCGATTTAAGCGGCATCAAAATTCTGATTGTGGATGATGAACCCGACACACGGGAATTGGTGGCATTTGTATTGGAGCAACAAGGGGCAAAGGTGACAGCGGCTACTTCTGCCCCAAGTGAAACCAAATATCATACTAAGTGACATTGGTATGCCTGCGATGAATGGGTATATGCTGATCCAGCAAGTAAGGACATTAGCCCCTGAACAAGGGGGAAGCATTCGGGCGATCGCCTTAACCGCTTATGCTGGGGACACCAATCAGCAACAGGTGCTTGCCGCAGGCTTTCAAAAGCACATCTCGAAGCCTATCGAACCAGAGCTACTGGTTGAGACGATTGCTCGCTTAGTTCATCCTCATTAGCTCTCACTAGCCTGAACCAGTGGTAACGTGATGCCTACTACACTTGATGAACAGTGATCGCAATGTGAAAACTTAAGCCAATAAAAATACTTTAACAACTATAGGAATTCCAAACATTGAGATCATTTAACGCTTGTGGAAAATCTTCCTTAAGCGTGTAATGTATACGAAAATATCTTGCCAAAAACTTTATCCAAAAAATTATTGATAACTGGCGCTGAAACTAAATCGTCAATATTTTTGGGTGTAAAATGGGTGTAAAGATTGTGAGCAAGGCTGAAAGTATTGGAAAATCAAGGTTAATGTCACCTTCCCAAGGTGAACGTCGTGGGTTCGAGTCCCATCTCCCGCTTTTGTTGTTGTACATTAACAAATTATTTGTCACTGTTAACAGATTAATGTCTTCCAACAGTCAAACTAATCCACATTTATACACAGTACAGAGGCTTTATAAGAGGCAGGGGGCAGGGGGAACGGGGCAGGGGGAAAGGTACAAACCTTGCCCCTTGTGGGCAAAAGCCCCCTTGCTCCTTTTTCTCCCTTGGTTGAAGCCCCAACGCCAGTTCTCTCAAGTCGGCACAGCCGCCCACGAGACTGGCTCCCCCTTGTGGGTGGTTTTTCTCCCCTGCTCCCTGCTCCCCTGCTTCTTCACACAAGCATGAACTGCGGCGCTATTACTTATACTTATTCTATTTTCAAGGTTCGGTGTTTTGTCAATCAGGTTTTTTGGCGGGAATAATAAGCGGCGATCGCTAATTCTTTTGCTTTCTCTTGTGGGCTGGCTCTAGTTGCCTGTTTACCGCACCGAAGCAGGGGGTGATTCTGTTGATTTGGGGGGTTTTGGGCAATATGTTCATAAACGCGATCGTCGTAGTCAAGTAGAGTGGTCAGTAGATATTGGCCCTAAACAACTAAGTACACTAGATCAGGGTTTAGTTGACCTTTTACAACCAATAAAAAAGCTGACTGTGGGTGTTGGGATTGGTACTCGTTTAGGAAAAGGAAAGGTAATAGGAAGAAAAATTCAGGGAGCGAACAGTGGAAATTGTAGAGTGAGAGATGGAAAATACCTTAGCTGACAGCAGCTATCGCATTCTCATCAAAAATTATTGTTCATTCTCACCGAATTTATACCAGATAACCTACATAATCTTGCTTGAGACAGACTATGTGATCGCCTCATTTATCTGGCTATTAAGCTTAACTGCTAAAAATATCATAAAAATAGCTAACAAATGCAGTAAATCTCAAACTTATACCAGCTTATTGTAGATTTATATTTCTAGTTCTTTACTACGAGTTCGTGAACCCTTAAACTTCAATAATCTTAGATATTTATTTATCAATAGATAATATTGTGAGTTACATCAGGCTATTATTTTTAGCAATCCTGGTTAATACCTCTACACCTCTGCTTCTCAATTGTGGAGTAATATTAACAGTGCCACAGGCGTTAGCGCAAAACTTAGACACAAGCAAAGTAGAAGCAGAGCGAATATTTAAACAAGGTGAACAGCAGTTAAATAATGGTCAGCCTCAAGCAGCTTTGAAGTCTTTACAACAAGCACTGCTAATTTACCAACAGCTGAAGGAACGTCTAGCAGAGGGGCACACTCAAAGAAGTATTGGTAACGCTTACTACCTGTTAAAAGATTATCCTCAAGCGATCGCCCACCAACAGCAGGCGCTAATCATAGGAAGAGAAATTAAAAACCCTGATTTAGAAGCAAGGGCACTACTAAATCTCGGATTGGCAAATGCTGCACAAGGAAATACAGCGAAGGCAATTGATTATTATCAGCAAACTTTAAAGATTGTGCAGGGTGCAAGCTATAGCAACGACAGCAAAAATCAACGCCATGAGTTAGAGTTAAAGGCTTTATCTGGCCTGGCAAATATTTACGTTTTCATTAAAAATTACCCCAAAGCATTTGAATACTTGGAGAAGAGTTTAGTTATTGTGAGGAATATTCAAAATAAACGGGGAGAACTGGAAGCTATATTTAGTCTAGGACAGGTTCATCTTGCTGCGGGTAATAACAGCCAAGCAATCAGATTTTTTCAGCAAGCATTGGCGATCGCAAAAGACATTAAAGATCCTCAACTCGAAACTGCAGTTTCTCAAGTTCTATCAAATGTTCAACTCCAAAATAATCCCAGAAAACTGGAAGCAGATAGACTGTTTGATCAAGGTATGCAACAATTTCAAACCAGTCAATTTCCAGCAGCATCAAAGTCATGGGAACAAGCACTACTAATTTATCGAGAAATTAAAGACCGCGTAGATGAGGTAAATACACTGATTAATCTCGGCTATACCTATAGTAATTTGGGAAACTTCTCAAAAGCGATTCAGTTACTAGAGCCGACTTTGGCAATTGCACGGGAAATTAATGACCGTAACGGTGAGAGTAAAATACTGAGAAATCTTGGTACTGCTTACTTGGAAAAGGGAGACTACCTAAAAGCAATTGATTACTCTCAGCAGTCTTTGAACCTTGCACGAGAAACTAAGGATCGTGAGGGTGAGGGACAATCACTCGGAAATCTAGGTCTCGCCTACACAAAAATAAGCGACTACCCAAAAGCAATTAGCTACCATCAGCAGTCCTTGGCGATCGCACAAGAAGTTAACAACCTTCAAGGCGTTGTGACATCACTAACAAATCTTGGTAATGTCTACCTCGATCAAGGAGCCTACAAACAAGCAATTGAGCTACAACAGCAAGGTTTAGCAATTGTGCAAGACCCTGTTACTAAAGGTAAAATCTTAGGAAATTTGGGGAATGTCTACTTTTTCCTGGGAGAATATCAAAAAGCCGTTAAATATCATGAGCAGTCTTTGAAGCTTGCGCGAGAAATCAATAACCTAAAAGGCCAGGGACAATCACTCGGAAATCTTGCGGCTGCATACCTTTACCTAGGATACGACCGTAAAGCGATTGATTATCAAAAACAGTCATTAGCGATCGCAAAACAAATAGAAGACTCTCAAAGTCAGGGAAATGCACTTGCCAATCTTGGCGATATCTACACTAAATTAGGAGATTATGCACAAGCCATTAATTATCACCAGCAGCATTTGGTAATTGCACAAACAATTAAAGACCGTAAGGGTGAGAGTGTAGCGCTCGGAAATCTTGGTCTGGTGTATTCTTATCAGGGAAACTACCCAAAAGCAATTGATTATTCGCAGCAATCCTTGGCGATTACACAAGAAATCAAAGATTCTCAAAGCACAAGTAACTTACTGAACAATTTAGGATTTTATTTCTACAAACAAGGAAATCTTAAATTAGCAGAAAGTACTCTAATTGAAGGCATGAAAGTTAGAGAATCGCTCCGAGCTAAATTACAAGATAGCGAAAAGATATCAATTTTTGATACTCAGCTTAATACCTACCGTGCTTTACAACAAGTTTTAATAGCTCAAAATAAAACTGATGTAGCTTTAGAAATAGCCGAACGAGGACGGGCGAGAGCTTTTGTGGAGTTACTGAGTTCTCGAATCTCTTCTAACCCCAATCAACAATTACCATCTCCACCCAAAATTGCAGAAATTAAACAAATAGCTAAGACACAAAATGCCACTTTAGTTCAGTATTCAATTGTTTACGATGACTTCAACATTGCAGGGAAAATAGAGTTTAAAGAATCAGAACTCTACATTTGGGTAATCCAGCCTACAGGTGAACTTACATTTCGCAAAGTAGATCTAAAACCACTGTGGCAGAAAGAAAAGATAAATCTGGTAGAGCTTGTATATCGTAGCCGTGAAACTATAAATGTGAGAAGTCCCAGTATTGAAATTGTTCACACACCTAATCAAGCCGCAACCACAAATCAATTAAAAAAACTGCATCAACTTTTGCTCCAACCGATCGCAGATTTATTACCCGAAAAGGAAAGTGATAAAGTTATCTTTATACCGCAAAGTTCTTTATTTCTCGTTCCCTTCCCAGCTTTGCAAGATGAAAATGGCAAATACTTGATTGAAAAACATACTATCCTCACTTCACCTTCAATTCAAGTTTTGGATTTGACACGCCAGCAAAGGAAACGCTTGGGAGCAACAAAATTAATCGCGTCTTTCCAAAAACAGGATGCGGTAGTTGTTGGTAATCCAACTATGCCAAAAGTTCCGCCTAAAATTGGAGAACCTCCACAGCAATTACTCCCCTTACCTAGTGCTGAAGCAGAAGCAAAAGCGATCGCACCAATTTTGAAAACTCAAGCCATCACAGGAGATCAAGCAACTAAATCTGCGATATTGCAACTTTTATCTCAAGCCCGAATTATTCATTTAGCGACTCATGGGTTACTTGATGATATCCAAGGTTTGGGGAGTGCGATCGCTCTTGCACCATCAGGTAAAGACAATGGCTTACTGACGGCTGAAGAAATCTTTGAGCGTGTGAAATTAAATGCAGAACTAGTTGTGTTGAGTGCTTGCGATACTGGCAGAGGAAGAATTACCGGTGATGGCATTATTGGGCTTTCCCGTTCGCTGATTAGTGCGGGCACTCCTAGTGTGATCGTTTCTTTATGGCCTGTTCCTGATGCACCTACTGCTGAGTTAATGACTGAGTTTTATCAAAACCTCCAGAAAAGTCCTGATAAAGCTATAGCACTACGAACAGCGATGCTGGCAACTATGAAACAACATCCTGAACCGAAAAACTGGGCTGCATTCACACTTATAGGTGAAGCAGATTGATTTTGAGCAAGAGAGGCTATTGTTGTCTGAGGCTTTCTATTTGCCGCTTTAAAAAATTGGCACGTCTAGTATCACCTAGCAAGGTATATCCATTCATGGCTTGAGAGTACCAGTTAATTGCTTGCTTGTTATCATCCGTGGCAGCATAGACTTCGCCTAAAGCAAATAAAGCTAATGTCTGTGCTTCTAAATCTTCACTGTCTTTGGCAAGTTTGATAGCCATCAAATAATTATCGACTGCTTTTTGAGCTAATCCCGTTTGCCAGTAAATATCGCCTAACGAGCGATAAACTATTGTTGATTGCTTACCTTTTTTTACTAAAGTTTCTAAAGTTGCGATCGCATCTGCACTCAAGTTATAGCTTTTGAAGGTATCAGCACTCAACCCATAGGCTGGAATTGCATCTTGCGGTAAAGTGTAGCGGCTGTAAAGATTTGCCAGCATTAGCGCTGTTACTTGTTCATTTAATCCTAATTTAGTGATTTTAGTGACTTCAGATTGGATAGCTGTTGCCTCAGATTTACGTAGCACTTTAAAATCTAGGTTAGATGTGCCTTCGTCTTGAGATGTTTTGCCACTATTAGCTTTAATAACTAATGAATAGTTTGTTCCAGGTTGTAATGGTGGTAAGCCAGGATAAACTAGGGAATTGTTTTTGCTCTGCTTTTGCCACACTACTCCTTTTTTAGTCTGTAAAATTACTGTATATTGCGTAGCTTTAGGCACGGCATTCCATCGGAAAGTAGGAGTGCTGCTCAACAGTAGGGTATGGCGAGGGGTAATTAAGTAGGGAATTAGGGGATTTTTACCACCTAGAATCCCAGCAGGTGGAGGTGCTTTAGAGATGATTGCTTGCCAAACAGGACAGATTGTTTTTAAACCTGATGGTACGCCTACAGGAACAAATGGTTTGGAGAGATTAGGGCAAACTACTCTCACCCTGACACCTTTATCTGGTTTAATCTGATCTCCCTGATTTAATTCTGTTCCCACAGAAACAAGTCGAAAATTTGACCAATCAGGGCGCTTGAGGAATACTTTACCTGTTGAGGAGTCAATTCTAGCTGAGTAGACTGCTGCTTGACCTTGGGCGATGCCTGCGGCGGGCAAAGCCAACGCAGTTTTTACTATCCCCAATACTACTATCCCTAATACTAATATTTTGCCAGTTAAATTCAAACTACTCATTTCTTATTTTTGAATTTTGAATTTTGAATTTTGAATTGTTAACTCCGGTTCTGCCAAGCGTTGTTGAGCATTAATCACCCAACCATCTTCATCAGTACTAGATGTAATATCGGCATATTGAATACAAGTTTCCCATTCTTTTAGAGCACCTTTTTTATCCTTTTGGGCTTCCATAACTTGTGCTAATAGACAGTGAGGCGCGGCAATACTTTTTGTCAGTTTGGCGGATTGTTGTAAGTCAATTGCTTCTAAGAGTTTGGCTTCTGCATCTGGGTAATGCTTTTGCATGAGCCTTACCCAACCTAGATTTTTTAGTAAAGCTTGTTTAGTCTCGGCACTAGGCTTTAATTTCTGTTCGGAAGCTAAAGCTTTTAACAACAAATTAGCCGCAGCAGGGTAGTTTTTATTGAGGATGTAAAGACGAGATAGATTATTAATGGCATCGGGTATATTATCTTGTACTGCAATTTGGTATTCAGTACGGGCGAGATCTAGTTTTTGCAATTCTTCGTAAAGTAACCCTAAGCGAAAGTGGGTGAGAGTATCATCAGGGTTGAGTTTAATTGCTCGTTGATAATTCTCTTCAGCTGTTCCCCAGTCACCTTCTTGATAGTTTTTGAAACCCCATTTACTATACTGGGTGGCAATTTGGGGCAGAGATAGCCGCAAACCAAATAACCCAACTACTAATAACAGCGAAAAACCTGCACTAATTTCATGCCAAAATTGTTCGGGTATTTTCAACCTGTTAAGTGTGCGTTTATAAGCTTCCTGTCCTGCGAGGGTGAGTGCGCCGCCAGCAGTCAACAAGGTTAAAATGCTTTGTGTACTAACTGCCAATGCCCCAAGTGTATCAGGCCCACCTGTAAGGAAACGAGAGGAAATATCTCCGACTAAACCAAGAGAAATAGTCAGCGAAGATATAGAAACGGTACTCCAAAACCAATCAAGCTGATCCCAAAATTTATGAGGTTTTTTTTCAGGTTGCAATGACCACCACCAAGCTTCTTTGGCAGGGTTAAAGCTATTTTGCCAATCAGCAGTTTCGCGGATGCTGGCGATCGCTTCTGCATTATCTTTGAGTACTTTATCAAGTTCTGCGATCGCGGCTAAATTCTCTCCAGATGTCTGCGTAGTATCTGCTAGTGCTGCTTGGACTTCATCTCGCGCTGTCAATACTTCTAAAATTTGCGTGGGTGTAAGTTGTGGTTTTACTTCTTCTGGTGGGGTTGTTTGATCTGCATCTGCGACGAGATGATTGGGATCTGTGGTTGCATCAATAGTAGTCTTAAGTTGTTCAATAGCTGTTTGATAACGTTTGATTGCCTGTTGCAGGCGAGAATCAGTCATAAGCAGATAAAAAGAGAGATTGTTATTAATTTTGGGTTACTAATAAGAGTGAATGCAGCCCAATCCTTTGGAATCATCTTCATCACTTTACTCTGATTCACCAATTAAGGTAAATGCTGCCCATTTTTTAGGATTTTTTGGATACTTTTGCATCGTAGTTAACATTGCTTGTCGCAGTGCTTGTGCTTTGTTGAGTTGACGTTCTTGCATATTTCGGTAGAATTCAATCATTAATTCTGCGGTTGATACATCATTTACTGCCCATAAAGAAACAAGAACACTAGGAATACCAGCCGTCATAAATGCACGGGATAATCCGATGATTCCTTCACCTGTGATTTGTCCTCTAGCCGTATCACAAGCGCTGAGAACAACCAAATCGGCAAACATTTCCGGCATATTCTGAATATCACTTGTTGTCATAAAACCTGAATTATTAGCAGATGGTGCTAGTGCGATCGCACCAAGTCCATCGTCGCTAAAAACTTCCAGTAATCCATGGGTAGCTAGATGAATCAATCTTACCCCTGTAATTAAATAATTCACTGCTGCAACCGTTGCTTTGTCTCCTGTTAAAGCTTCCACTTTCAAGAAACTAGCAACCGCTTGAGCTTCTTGTTCTGCACCTAGTAAATTAGGTAAGCGTTCAGGCTTTTGCCCTTGAACGCTGGCAAATTCTGGCATTGTAGGGTTGCCCACAACAAGTGCTGGTTTAATGAAATCATGAAGCTCATTTTGTCGTTCCCGAACACGCTGTCTTAGCTGATGCGTAAGAGATAGCGAGCGAATAGAGGGGGCAATAGATATTGTGTTTTTTTCAATTAAATATTTTCCATGTTCATCTTGCAAGGCAGCAAACGGAACTAACGTTAAGCTACGATGTGGGATAAAGATAACTTTATTCTGAGCATCACGAGGTAGTAGCTCGGCAATTGGTTGAATTAAAAGCTGATATAGCTGATGTAGCTGAGTTAATTGTTGTTTATCATCGATTGGCTCAATGCTAATGGATGAGCTTCGACCTCTGACACCCATAGCCTCTCGGCTATCAATTAACATTTGGGCTAATGGTTTTTTTAACAACTTCAAATCAACTGCTCGGAAATCAACTTTCCCCGTTGGCTGAATCACCCAAATAAATAACTTTGTCGGTTTAGGAAGTAAACTTTCCAGAGATAGTTCTTGAATTTGGATAAACTGTTTGGCAGTTGATGCTCCAGATGAAAAGGCATCTGTGTCATCATCTCGATACCGATTGTTATCTACAATATCTTCATAAATAATCGAGTATTCCACTAATGTGGTGTTTTGTAGACGAGCAACCTGCTGTAGTTCCTTTAATGTTACTGGTTTACTACCTAGTTCTTGCCGAGGAAGTCTAGAAAGTCGAAAACCTAAATCGTCAATTAGGGCAGTTGTCCTGACTTGCTCAGACGCTGCCAAAGCCTGATTTTGTTGCTTTAGTTTGACTAAAATAGATTGCAAATAGGTATAAGTTAGAGCCTGCTGCTCTCCAATATCAAATATCTTTAACCGAATAGCATCACTTCCAGATATAACGTCAAGTTGCTGCTTTTGATCGTCTCTTTGGGTCTTGTGCCAGAGTTCGCTCCAGATTTCTCCAGAAGCTCGTAATGTTTTTTCTGCACCTGGTAAATCACCCAAGTTCCCCAAAGTCCATCCCAGTTTTGTTAAAGTTCTGGCCTGAGCAATCAATATACCTCTTTCCTGCTTGGGAATGATTAATGGTGCTATTCCGGTTTCCTCTGTGGGAAATTCGGCAATCACTCCTGCTTTCTTGTATTGCTCACTTGCAGCAGTATAGTTACCTGATTTAACATGGTCATCGCCTAAATCCATGATCATTTGCCAACCCGCCAAATTCAGATCAAATTCGTTATTCAATCCTTGAAAGACAGCCAGTTCGTTTGTAGATAGGGTAGACAAAATTTGTTCGCGTTGCTCTTTTGCCTGCTGGGGAGAAGATTTTTCCAAATTGTCTAAGGCTGTATTTAGATGCTTGAGGGCAAGAATAGTAGATTTGCGATCGCCTAATTGTTGCGATATCTGCATTGCTTGCTTCAAGGATTGAATTGCTGGCTCAAATTGCTGAAGTGCTATTTGTTGTAGTCCTTGCTTTAATAGTCTGTCTGTTTCAGCGTTTATTTGATTTTGTTGGGGTTGGGTCAATCCTGGTAAAGGAATCAATGAAAAACTCCACCCACAAGGGGATGGAGTTTTTGGGCATTGGGAATTGGGCATAGGGAATGGGAAAGAAAATACCAATGCCCTATGCCCTATGCCCCAAGCGACGGGGAGAACAACCTCGTCCACCCACAAGGGGATGGAGTTTCCCGCCGCTTTCAATAAACTAGTTGTCAGGAAAACCAGAAGTGTTGATAAGCAAGCCACATTCAGCTTGAGCCAGGAAAATTTAAATTGCATACTACATTTAAATAAAAAACTAAGATGGCAAGATTTCAAATGTAATCGATAGTGCAGCCATCTGCTGTGTATCTATTTGGCTGGTTCCATCAACTTGTGTTATACCTGCGCCACGAGTACCTTCGTCAAGATCGTTTAGCAAACTGACAATTGCTTCATCTGGTTTTTGATCCAAATTCACTGGTGTTCCCCGTTGACTATCTGATTCTGCTGCAAGTGCCCGCAATAACTCAATTGCCTTTTTGAAAGGTGTCGTACTGGCAATTACTAGTACTTCCGCAACACCAGGTTCACCAGCAATTCTAAATTGATACAATTCGCCGCGATCTGGATCGGGGACTTGAATTTGTTGTCCTGCAGGAATGGGAGGAGCATCTTCATTTCCCGGTAGCGGTGAAAGAACTAATAACTCGCCATCTACACTGATGAGCAGCACGCTGATGTAGAGAGCACGAGGTTCGTTATTCTGAACTAAAAAGCGGACTAAGGTTCCAACTGTAATGCGTTGAGCATTGGAAGAACGAGTGGTTTGTCCTCTACTGCGACTAACAGGTGCAACTGTTGCTCCTCTTACCGTAAATGCTTCTGCCTGAATAGCATTACCATCCACTGTTTCCATTGCAGCAGCAACACTCAATTTTGAAGAAGTTGTATTTAAAGTCAGCTTGACGAGGCTGGCGGCTAATAAAGATTTGAGTTTTGCCTTCAAGCGATTACTTACCCCGTCAGCTACAGGTTCTCCAGCAGAACCATCAGAACCAGGAATTAGATCTGCTGCTGGGGAAAACAGGGCAATGCTGCCAACTTCAGGTAGTTTTTTAACATTCAATTTTTGCAACTGCTGGACATACTCCTGTGTCACTCGCCCCAGGATGTAATTTACATCTGGCTGATTAGCTGATACAGGTTCAATTCGTTTGTTAATTGTCCTAAGTGCCTGTCGTGCTAATTCTATATCTTGCCCTAACGATGGATCTAGTCCAATTCGCAAAGTCAGGTTGCTAGGAATTGCCCGCGATCGCTCTTGTAATAATGTACCAGGTGCAATTGTCGCTCCTCTAGTGGTTGCTGGTATCAGTTTGCCTTGAGCTTTGAGCTGTTGTCTGGATTCAATTTGTACTTGTCCTTGTTCTTTTCCTTGGCTATTAAATACGGTAAAAATTGCACCTCTACCAAAGGCTTTTAAACTCCGAGGATCTATACCACCTAAGAACAAATCAATTTGATTACCTTGGACTTTGGTAACAACTGCATCAGCAGATATGTTTTTTCTTGTAGTAAAGTAAACCGCTTGCTTGTCGTTATTGCTTCCCTGTTTGACGTTAAACTCTGGTCTTTGCACAAGACTAGAAGTTGGGAAGTATTCTTTGAGTATTCTATCTGTGGTGTTTGCTGTACTTACCATCAATTGATTGACTGAATTAACCCCAGTTTGTTGCCAAAGATAACGGCTGAGTATATAAGTAAAAATACCACAAGGTGTATCAGCAAAGCTTGTATCAATAGCTGCTTCATTTCTTCTAGCAGCAGCAAGCATAACTCCTTTGGGTACACCTTGTTGACGCAATTTCGCAAAATCTGGATTACTTAGATTTAAGCGAGACATCAATTGTTTTTGATATTCTTGCTCTTGCTTACTTGCTAAAAGTTGGATTTTAGAGTCTGTAATCCGCAGCAGTTCTTGATCGCCAGGACGCGATCGCACTGTTAAAATTCCTTTACGTGCGCCACCTGAATAACAACTATCTAGTACAAAAGTGATATTTTCTGTGTTGATTTTTTGCATTAATAACCACAGAGTATGCCCAGTAATATCATCTACCTCGCCTCCTTTGTTGGGATATCCTGGTGGCAAAGGGCTGTCAATGGGTACAATTGTGCTGACTCGTCCATCATCAAACACTTTATCTAAATCAGCAACTTGAGAACCATGCCCAGAGAAGTGAAATATTACTACATCTCCCGGCTGCGCCCAGTTAATTAAATGGTCTTCAAAAGCTTGTAAAATATTTGCACGGGTTGCTTCTTGGTCATGTAAGATGCGGATGTCTTCTGGTTGAAAGCCAAAGAGATTAATTAAAAGTTCTTTTTGGATTTGTGTATCATTGACAGCCCCTTCTAGGGGATACCATTGAAAATTACCTACTTTTAGGTAATCGTTAATCCCTACTAATAAAGCTCTTTTGCGGGGTGTATTTTGTGCTAAAACTTGGGCATAGCGAATAGCTTGTTGCTCAATTTCTAATTGACTAATGCCAAGAGTAGCTAAAGCTGAACTAGCAAATTGCAAAAACTGACGACGCTTGATGAATGACATAGCTTATTCTTCTCCTCACATACTTAATACCAATTTAATGTGGAGTTACAAATATCTAGATCCCCCTAAATCCCCCTTAATAAGGGGGACTTTGAGAGATTTTGCCGTTTCCCCCCCTTTTTCAAGGGGGGTTAGGGGGGATCGAATTCTATGCAGCTTCATAAACAATTGGTATAATCTGTATAAATATTTCTCGGTTAAGGGAAAAAGGGGAAAGGTAAAAGGGAAAGAAAAAACCTTTAACCCTTACCCTTTCACCTTTTCCCCAATTTCATTCCGCCTCACCAATCAGGGTAAATGCTGCCCAATCTTTAGGATTAGGGTGCTGTTTCATAGTTGTCAGCATGGCTTGACGTAAAGCTTGAGCTTTATTGAGTTTGCGCTGTTGCCAGTTGCGATAAAATTCAGTCATCAATTCAGCTGTTGGTGAATCGGGTACAGACCACAAAGAAACAATGACGCTGGGTGTACCTGCGGTAATCAAAGAACGGGATAAACCAATTACACCATCACCTGTGATTTCACCTCGCCCAGTATCGCAAGCACTGAGAACAACTAAATCTGCATTGAGTTTCAAGTCTAAAATTTCATTGGCGGTAAGTAAGCCATCATTGAGTTCTCCATTACCAGATGGCGCAAGGGCAACTGCTCCTGGTACGCCTAATCCTTTAAAATCATCTAACAACCCATGCGTTGCTAAATGAATAATCCTAGCTTGCGATAGCTTGGGTAATATTTTGGCTTTTATAGCTTGATTTTTGGTAAATGCCTCAGTTTTAAAGAGTTTAGCAATTTCATTTGCTTCTGTTTCTGCTGCTATTAAGGGTAATAACTGCTGAGGTGTATCACCAACTTTTGTTGCAACTTTAGGCATGGTAGGATTACCTACAATCAACGCTGCTTGCAAATCTTTAGGCTGTGGCTTGAGCTTTTGTTGATGAGTTAAATTTAGAACTTGAATTGCAGGTGCAGAGAGAATAGTATGCTTTTCAATTAAATACTTACCATTAGCATCTTGTAAAGCTGGGAAAGGAACTAGAAACAGTTGACCTTGAGGAATGAAGATAACGTTAGAGTCTGGATCTTTAGGGAGAATGTCAGCAATGGGATCAATTAGCAATTTGTGAAGTTGCTGTAATCGGTTTTTTTGTTCTGCGGCATTATTTCTAGGCACTATCTCGATGCTTGCACGTCCTCTCACACCAATGGACTCACGACTGCTAGTAACAAGCTTTGCTAAGGGAGTGTTTAAAGATTTTTTGAGGTCAATGGAACGAAATTTTACTTCACCTGTAGGCTGAACCACCCAAACTAGAAGTTTTGATTCTTGGTTTGGCTGGAAACCTCGAATTCTGGCTGGAACTAATGCTTGGGAAGAGTCGTAAATAATCGAATATTCAACGAGTGTAGCATTTTGTTCCTTAGCAACTTTCTTGATTTGCTCAAGGTTAAATGATGCGTTAGGAATCTTGGTCAATCCGGCACGGGATACTAATAACTCAGAAAAAGATTTCGCTCTACCTTGTTCAGCAATTTCTAAGGCTGCAATCGATTTATTTTGTGCAATTAATACTTGTTGTAGCAATTCGTAAACATCTGTGTATATCTCAAAGAAAGAGACTTTTTGTAAGTCCTTTTCGCCTAATCTTGTTCTGACTGATTCAAATATCTTAATTGCTTCTCGTAGTGTTTTCTCCGCTTCCGGTAAATTACCAGCCAGAAAAAGAGTCCGTCCCAGATTCCCCAAAGCCCCAGCTTTACCGTAAAGGTTATTGTCTTCCTGTGCGATCGCTAAACTCTCCTGAGCATACTCAACTGATTTTTTAATATCTCTCTTGGAAGCGTAAGCCGAGCTTAAAAATTGTAGATTAGCCCCTTCTATCTGACGGTTTATCTTTTCAAATTGCGGTTCTTTGATTGAGCGTCGAACAGCCAAAGCTTTTTCGTAATACTCTATAGCTTTGTCATATTCTCCTAGAAAAGCATTCGCATTCCCTAAATCCTGATAAGCATTTGTTAAAGCCGTGGCTTTGTTATTACTACTGGGAAGATTTCTGGCAAGTTCTAGATTTTGCTGAAAATATCCAATGGCTTTGTCGTGACTGGCACTACCAAACAGGTAAGCAGCACCCAACAAAGATAAAGATTGCTCGCGTAGTAGTCTTATGAAATCAATTTCTGTAGTAGATAAAGTTTGCTGCGCTTGCCGGGGATTATCAATTTCTTCAACTATTTCTTTAGTTTTTTCAGCGTAATTAATTACTTTTTCAAAATCTCCTAATCCCAAATAACTAGTTGCTAATCTTCTCAAAGATTGCACTTGCAATACAAGATTATTATTTTTTTGTCCAGTTGCCAAACTCTGCTGAAAATAATTAATTGCTTGAATATAGTTGTCTTGTTCCCAGGAAAGACTACCTAGAGCATAAATAGCCTGTCCTTCTCTAAGAAAGTTTTTAAGTTTACTGGCTATTGCTAAATCTTGCTGACGATACTCAATCGCCTGCCGTAAGTCTCCTTGAAGTTCATAACTAGTAGCTAATTGTATCAGAGCTATTCTTTCTATTTCAATACCTAAATCTTTAATTTGACTATTATTTGTTTTTTTGATTTGTTGAGCAATAGCTAAAGTTTGCTTATATGATTCAATCGCCTTATCAGGTTTTTTCTGCAAATCATAAGTATTTCCAAGTTCTAACAAAACCTGACTTTCTAATAGTGAATTTTTTATGCCTTGCGTTATTTGCAAACCTAATTCAAGTGCTTCAGCGGCTTCTGAGTAGTTAGCTTGCTGATTGTAAATTCTGCCTATATCAATTAAAGCAAGTATCACTGCTGGTAAATTATTGCTTTTTCGTGCTTGTTCTAATTTTTGACGTACTTTTTCCAATTCTTGGTAATTAGAAGGAAGCTGAATTCTTTCAATATTTTTACGCGCTGCTATCTCTTGTTCTTTGTCGTTTAATCCCTGTGCTAAGATTAACTGGAGTTGGTAAAAGTCACGAGCTTTTTGGTTGTTACCCATTTTTTCATAGGCAAGTCCCAGCGCACTTACTATAATAACTTCCTCACGCCGATTATCGAGTTTTCTAGTAATTACCAAAGCTTGCTGATAATATTCAATCACTTTGTCATATTTTTGCATGGCATCATAAACTTGTCCTAAATACACCAAACAAAGTGACTCTAATTTGTTATCTTTAATTGACTGAGCAATAGTCAAACCCTGTTGTAAAATTTCTACTGCCCTGGGATAATCTTTTGATTCGTAGTAAGCAATTCCTAAATTACCGATTGCTATACCTTCAACTTTTGGGATTCGCGATTGACGTGAAATCACTAAACTCTGTTGGTAGTAGTTAATTGCATCAGGGTACTTTTTCCAATCACGATAAGCGTTTCCGATATTCAATAGCGCCCTACTTTCTAAATCGGGGTTACGAATTTGCTGTGCTATTTTTAAAGCCTGTTGTTGATAATTAATTGCTTGGGTATAGTCTGCTTGAAGATAATAAGCATTACCCAAATTCTTTAGAGTCTCTCCTTCTCCGACAGTGTCTTTAATTTGCCGATAAATATTAAGTGCTTGCTGTAAAGATTTTTGCGCTTCTGCTACTTTTCCTTGATTGATTTTTTCAATACTTTGTTTTAAAAGTTCGTCAGCTATCTTTTTTTGAGAAGATATAGCTTGAGCTAATACAAATGATGACGTTTTGGAATTGCTATTAATATTTTCTGATGATGTAAAACTCGATTCTGACGAAACTGGCTGCTCTGGCAAATTCTTGATATGAGCGATCGCATTCAGTAGATACGGAAAAATAGGGTATAGCATACTGGGGTAACTTCTATTCTTTATTTGTGACTGTTGATATGGACAAGAGAGCAATCATAAGTCTTGAGAGAATATTTTAAGAATCTAAAAGAGTAAAGATTATGATCAGGACTTACGCAACTGGCACAGTAATCCTCTGGTATAAGAGTCAAGAGTCAAGAGTCAAGGGTCAAAAATTTAGGTTTTTTGGACTCTTGACATTTGACCCTGGACAAACCTAAACGAACAAAATATGACACTTGCGTAAGTCCTAATGATAATCATCGATTGGTTATCACTCAAAAATATACAAGCTTCCGAGCATAATTTCCGGATAATCACTTAGCTTTAAATTATCCTGTGACCGCAAACGACAACAGCAGAGTTACAAGCATGACCCTCAAGCGATCAGCAGTACTTATACCAATTCTCCAAAATATCGCTACACATAGGCAGCAGGGGGGCAGGGAGCAGGGGGCAGGGGGCAGGGAGCAGGGAGCAGGGAGCAGGGGGAGAATTATCTGTAGCCTGAATTAAGAGAAATGGTATTACAAGCATATTGTTAAATTGATAATTTTATATATCCGCAAATTTTAGGAAAAAATATAAGATTTCGCTGAAAATTTCTGGCAAATCTCTTAAATCAAATTATTTGGTGATGCGATCTCTACTAAAAGCCGCTCCGCATCTTTTGGCATCTCATTTCGCCTCACCAATCAGGGTAAATGCTGCCCAACTTTTAGGATTAGGGTGCTGTTTCATAGTTGTTAGCATTGCTTGACGTAAAGCTTGAGCTTTATTGAGCTTGCCCTGTTGCCAGTTACGATAAAATTCAGTCATTAATTCAGCTGTTGGTGCATCGGGTACAGACCACAAAGAAACAATGACGCTGGGTGTACCTGCGGTAATTAAAGAACGGGATAAACCAATTACACCATCACCTGTGATTTCACCTCGCCCAGTATCACAAGCACTGAGAACAACTAAATCTGCATTTAGCTTCAAGTCCAAAATTTCATTGGCGGTAAGTAAGCCATCGTTGAGTTCTCCATTACCAGATGGCGCAAGGGCAACTGCTCCTGGTACACCTAATCCTTTAAAATCATCTAACAACCCATGCGTTGCTAAATGAATGATCCTCGCTTGGGATAGCTTGGGTAATATTTTGGCTTTTATGGCTTGATTTTTTGTAAATGCTTGAGTTTTAAATATTTTAGCAACTTCATTTGCTTCTGTTTCTGCACCTGCCAAATTAGACAACTGCTGCGGTGGATCACCAAGTTTTGTTGTGACTTTAGGCATGGTAGGATTACCCACAACCAATGCTGCTTGCAAATCTGCGGGGCGTGGCTTGAGCCGTTGTTGATGGGTTAAATCTAAAACTTGAATTGCAGGTGCAGTAAGAATAGTATGTTTTTCAATTAAATACTTACCATTAGCATCTTGTAAAGCAGCAAAGGGAACTAGAAACAGTTGACCTTGAGGAATGAAAATTACATGGGAGTCTGGATCTTTAGGGAGAATGTCAGCAATGGGATCAATTAGCAATTTGTGTAATTGCTGTAATCTGTTTTTTTGTTCTGCTGCATCAACTATACGCTCTATCTCAATGCTTGCACTTCCTCTCACACCAATAGACTCACGGCTGCTAGTAACAAGCTTTGCTAAGGGAATGTTTAAAGATTTTTTGAGGTCAATTGAGCGAAACTCTACTTTACCTGTAGGCTGGACAACCCAAATGTAAAGGTCTTTATCGGAAACGATGGAATATTCAACTACAGAAGCATTTTGTGTTTGAGCAATTTGTTTGATTTGCTCAAGATTAATGTTAAATTTTTTTTGCAGAGATTCGGGATTATGCTTTGATACTATTAACTCAATAAATGCTTTTGCTCTTCCCCTTTCAGCTACTTCTAGCGCTTGATTAGTTTTTTGTTGAGCAACTAAGGCTACTTGCATATTTCGGTAGGTGAATTCTTGAGTGTCAAAAATGAAGATTTTACTTTGATCACTTAATCCAGATCGTAGGGATTCCCAAATCTCAATGGCAGCTACTAGGTTTCTTTCAGCATCGGCATACTTTTTTAAAGCAGAGTAAACTCTGCCAATATTGTTGAGGGTAATGCCTTCACCTGAGCGATCACCGATTTGTTGACGAATTGCTAAAGCTTGCTGATAGTAATCCAAGGCTTTTAGGTACTGTCCTTGACTGTCGTAATTTCCGCCAATGTTGTTGAGAGTAGTGCCAACGCCAAAGGGATCGCCGATTTGTTGATGAATCGCTAAAGCTTGCTGATAGTAATCCAAGGCTTTTGGGTACTGTCTTTGACTGAAGTAAATAAAGCCAATGTTGTTGAGTATAGAGCCCTCAACAGATGGATCGCCGATTTGCTGATAAATGGCTAATGCTTGTTGATAGTACTCTAATGCTTTGGAGTACTGTTCTTGACTTTCGTAAATTCTGCCAATGTTGTTGAGGGTAATGCCTTCACCTGAGCGATCACCGATTTGTTGACGAATCGCTAAAGCTTGCTGATAGTAATCCAAGGCTTTTGGGTACTGCCCCAGACGAGAGTAAATTAAGCCAATGTTGTTGAGGGTAGCACCAATGCCATAGCGATCATTGGTTTGTTGTTGAATGTCTAAAGCTTTCTGAAAATACTCTAGGGCTTTGGGGTACTTTCCTTGACTGGAGTAAATATCACCAATGTTGTTGAAGGTAATGCCTTCACCTGTCTGATCGTTGATTTGTTGGCTAATCGCTAAAGCTTGCTGATAGTGCTCCAAAGCTTTGGAGTACTGTCCCAGACGGGAGTAAACCAAGCCAATGTTGTTGAGGGTAGCACCAACACCAGAGCGATCGCCGATTTGTTTTTGAATGTCTAAAGCTTGCTGAAAAGTTGCTAGTGCTTCTTGAAATTGTCCTCTACTATACTGCTGAATACCTTGCTTGTTCAGCCGATCAGCCTCATCTTTTTGATTTTGAGCAGTTTGTGCTTGTGCCAAAGTTAGGTTTGCAACCACTGCAACAGCTTTGAGTTCTCCTGTGACAGCAAAGAACAACAGCAGAGTTACAAGCATGACCCTCAAGCGATCAGCAGTACTTACAAGCATATTGTTAAATTGATAATTTTGTATATCCGCAAATTATAGGAAGGAATACAATATTTTGCTGAAAATTCCGGAAAATCTCTTAAATTCAGATTATTTGGTTATGCAATATCTACGACAAGCTACTCCGCATCTACGTATTGTCAATGGCAGACCGATATAACTCCAATGTAGACCGCTACAACTCCAAAGTAGACCGCTACAAATCCAAAGTAGACCGCTACAATTCCAAGATAGACCGCTACAATTCCAAGGTAGACCGATGCAACTCCAAGGTAGACTGATACAACTCCAAGGTAGATCGACACAATTGCAAGGTAGACTGATACAATTCCAAGGTAGATCGACACAACTCCAAGGTAGACCGCTACAACTCCAAGGTAGACCGATGTCAGAATTACCTACAATCCATTACCAATTAAAATAAAGCGTGCCCAATAGTAAGGATGACTCATCTACAGTTCTATGCACCCTCATTTAGATTTGGTATTAGGGCCATTCCCTCGTAGGCTCATCAATGGGAACAGAGGAAAACCGTATGTATTCTGAACCATCAGCAGTAGGAAACCAAGAACTAATATCCGTTGTTTGCTCAAAATAGTAACGTTTTTTTTCTGTTTGTCTAGCTGTTACTTGCAGCAACGACTGATTAGGCGCAGTAGAATCTCTATTTTTAACTAGATGCAAAAGTTGTTGTGCTGCATTTTCCTTAGCTTCTCTATCAACTTTTACTCGCAGTTGATCGGAAATTTGATTGATCTCAATGTGTCTGAGGTGAAGACGCTGTTTGCTCAGAGCTAGCTCGATTTGCGTTAAGCATTCCTCTAAAGAAACGCTTTTTTGTTGTTGACGTGGTTTGGGTTTGCCAAAAATATTTCCTAAGATAGATGACTTTTTATCGTGATTACTTAGTATTTGAGCTACATCTACGGCGATATCTCCCTCAATTATGGTTTCAATAGTAGAGACTACCTCTAGAGAAAACTTATACTTCACAATTAGGTAATTTTTTTGACCGTTGAAAGCAGATATAGCTTTTGCTTTTTCTGTTGATGTCAACCGCAAATTGAAAATAGTCGAGAAGGGCGAAACTCCAGAAGAGTTAGCTGTTTGCAATTCCTGGAATTTATCATCACCATCTCCAATTGCTAACGAGACTTCCACATTACTCACCTGGCCTAATTCCAAAAAGATGAATTCTGGGTCAAGTTCTGGATAACGACGTACTAACTCTTGTTTTAATTCGCTGAGAACATCAAAATTTACATCCCAACGAGTTTGCAATTGCACGATCGCACCGCGATCGCTTGCCATTAAACTAATAATTGGCTGACCAGCAAGATTCAGTTCTGGTTTGGGGGCGCTGGGAATGTAAAAATAAGTCCAGCGATTAGATGTCCCGTCTTGATAACAATAGACATCTTGAAAGTAAAAACCGGTTGGTAATTCAGTCATAGTTGTTGATTTAAACGTAAATTTTCAGGTTGCTCAAGCCAGATAAATAATCTGACCATTGAGCAGAACTAGATCCTAGAAGTGTGCGGCGATAACGATAACGACATTGAAAAGGCGATCGCCCCATCCAAGTAAATATCCCTTGCGGTTTATCAGGAGTGAAATATAACAATTTGCTTGCACCAGCAGTCTCCGACAATCCTTCTGGTAAGAACTCAAAAATTACAAGTTTTCTCTCGTTCTCAAATATGCACTCTACCTCGACTTTTTGCGGCCCAGCTTCTGGAAATGAATGTAGATCGAGCAAAAGCGAGCGCGCTGGTAGAGAATTCAGATAAATAGTTCCTAAACCTTCACGAGACTCAGCCTCTATAGAGAGAGTAGCATTTTCAGCACTCTTGGAAAGCGCTAAAGTGATGGTCGGTTGATTTAAAGTCAGTTCAAATTTATCTTCAATTAATGATGAGCCTAGCAACCTTTGGTAAATCCCCCGCACCATAGCAATCTCAAGTAACAACCGAGAACTTTGTACGGTGACGAAATCCACAGGAAAATCATGAGGATTGAGGTATAGTCTGTTTCCGCTATAGGGTTTAGCTTCACTTTCTAGTTGTTCAATACCCTGAGCATCTTTGATGATGACATAAGTCGAGAAAGTGTACTCTGGCTTTTCTTGAGGAGAGAATCGCAGGTTAATCTGTGGTGTCTCGTCAGTATTTAACTCTACTGTCTCTACCTGAGTTTGCGGACGCAAAGGGGGTTTTGCTTTGACACGGAGTGTTACACCTAAGTCTAAAATTCCTTCGCGATGGGAGGGTAAATTCGCAACAAGATTGATCGTTTGGAAACCTGTAGGTATAGGTGGAACGACTTTTTCCCGCACTACTACGTTTAGCAGTGATTCGCCCTCCTGTGGATTGAGGTCAAAAGTTAGAGGACGAAGAACTGAGATTGGTTGCGCTAAATCCCACTCAAAACGCCCACTACCAATAGATGTGGGTGACACCAAGGCGATGTGAGCACCAGCATCAATTGTTGGTGCGGGCACAAATTTACCAAAGCGGAGGCGCACCCTATCAGTCAGCGTCTGTGCAAAATCTTCTAGTTGGTGTTCATCCAAATCACCTTCCACCTGCAATGGTAGGAATTGCCAATTGTGGCGGAAAGAGTCAGCGATCGCTTGCCAAGAAACTTGTCTTTCTGCTGTGCCTAAAGATACCAAAGATTCTAAAAGTTGTTTGGGATCAAAGCGGACTTTCACTGGTACTCGCGGTGACACGCCAATCATCTCTAACTCAGCCCTAGCAGTTAACGCCAGCACTTGACTTTGTAAAGAATTTTTCAGCAAAATACCAGTACTAGGTGAGAGTTTGCGACTAAATCGCGCCATACCTAGACCGTTCCACACTAGCGGGATTGGTTGCGTCAGTTGATCTAACTCATGATTTAAATTTCCTAGAGGTTGAAAGCGCAGAAATCCTGAAGAAAAGCTACTAACAGATAGACTGGCTGCTGGTTGCTGATTCCGGAGGAAAATTAGTCCCTCTGTCATTTGGTAATGCGGCGATACTCGAAAATCCAGCAGGCTGTAAGGTTCTGGGGGTAGCATTGGGTTTTTACCGCGCACAAACTCCAGTAGAAAGTCAGGTGAACCATCAATACCCGAAGCAATCTCTAATTTCTCAGGGAGAAGAGTGTAGTTACCAGCACTTTCATAGGAATAAAATATCTGTATATTTCCGGTATGAAGTGGTTGCTGGAAATCTGGTAGTCCTAAAAGTGACATTTTACACCTCTACGTCTGGATACAGTATTTCCATAGTTGTTTCGCGCTGAAAACTACTCTGTCCACTGCGGCGAATGACAGTCATTTGATAACGGTAAACTCCCGTATCCTCTCGATGCAAAATCAGATCGCTAATAGGTAAAGTTATTTTCGCTGTTGCTGTTAACTTAGCTGCATTGAGTTCCACAGCATCACTACCCTCAAAGTCAACTAAGATACTCATAATTTGGTCTTGCGGACGAGTGGGTGGTGGTGCAAAAATCGAATTATAGGTTTTGACTTCGATATTTTTGATGTACTGTGCGGGTACGTCTGCGACAAAAATGGCGTTCCAAATTTGCTCCTGTTGGGCCTGCAAACGGATAAAGAAGGGAATTTCTTCAGAGTAACCACCTGCTATTTCCACATTTACCAGTCCAGTCAAGAGAGTTTTTTCTTGCTTGCTGCTAAACATTGCATCCCAAATAGCTTGAAAATCATCTGGTACAGCTAAGGTTAAAGTATCAAATATACCTAGTTGCAGATTGATTTTTGCATTACGAGTTTGTAGACCCTCTGTTCCTGGGAGTGCGAGGCGGAATTGCAGATTTTGGGTATTTCTCAGTGGTACAAATTCTAAACTTTTAACCCCAATCGGCAGAGGTTGGGCATATTGCAGCAATTTGGTGGCGGCGAATGTCAGCCGATCTATATTCACAATAGGCGCTGCATAGTATTCCAGCTTGGCTACAGTTTGTTGTGTTCCATTTATGGACTGAAATTGCAAGGACATTGTTGGTTCTTGAGACTCAGGTCTTTTGCCAATCTGAAAACTATCTGGTAGATAATAAAAGCGATCGCGTTGTCGTTCGTCTTGGTAGTAGCTGTACCATATACCGTTCCATTCAACTAATCGCTGAATGAGGTTGATACCTTGGCTAGAAGGAGGTTTAAGGCGACTAAAAATGTAGTCATACAATAATGTCGGGAAGAAGAAACTGTCATCGACAATATCGGGAAGTACATAATTAGCCTGGCTGTACAAAGTCTCTGGTAGCGTACCCACCCATTGCACATTTCCCCGCAGCAAACCGTGATTTCCATTAGCTGTTTTGTCAAAGACTTTGTCACCATAACCCTCGTTACCAGGCCAGTAAGCAACTAGTCCACCCTCATTACCAGCCAGTCTCCGAATCATATCGCGCCGGATCTCTTCTGGAGAGCGAGAACGGTTCCAAATTCGCACTTCACTAATTTGACCTTGGAAGAATCTTTCGCTTCCTGTCCCTCTAGCACCAATTGCCCAATTCTCATTCACGGGGAATGCACCTTTAACAGCAAGGTTAGCACTAACTTCTACCCCATTCCGATACAGTCTCCAAGTTGTGCCGTCATAAAGCCCTGCTAAATGAACCCATTTCCCCACATCTTCTGCTGGTATGGAAAACCCTGTCAAGTAGTCTCGACCATCCCAAGAGCCAATTTGGTAATAGTTATTGATGATCCTTAAATAAATTTCGCTGTTAGGTGAGTGACCGTGGGCGACAATATTTTGTAGGCCAGTTGTTTTCTCTGGCTTAATCCAGGCTTCAATCGTAATTTGACCACCAAAATTTAAATTTGCACTATTACCACAATCGACATAGCTATCTTTGCCGTTAAATTTCAGAATTGCTGCTTTGTCGAATAGTCCTGCATCCGCACTCAGTAAAGGGCTGATGCTATTGGATGTATAACTAATTTGCTGCCTTCGGTCGTTGAGAACGATGTAAACTGCTTCTGGCGGTGCTTTCCCCGTGGAGACAGCAAACCAAAGGTCATCAAGGTTTTTGGGAGAAGAGAGGGCACAAAATCCGTATAGTTTGGTTCCACCTTGAGCGTAGATATCTACCCAAGTACGAGCCGAGTTTTTGTTCAAACCACAAGGAGGTAAATCGGGTGCAGGGTCGAATAGTTCTTGGGGAAAAGCTGACCAGTTGGTGACACTCAACAGATACCGAGTCCAAGCCTGTCCACCAGCTTGATAGTTTTCTGTACCTTTAACAATCAGTTTTGGTGTTAATCGCTCAGTGCTATTTGATGGTGCTGAATGAGTGAGAGCGATCGCAGCTTTAAAATCGCGTTGCACAATTAAGGATGTATTATATGCAGCATCTGTAAGTGCAAGATAAATTTTGTCTCGCTCTTCGAGAGTGTAAAGTTGCAATACGGCTCTGAGTTTTTGTCCTCCCTCGGCTTTGGTTACTTCTTGAAATACGGACTCCACAGCCTTTCCTTGGAATTGGTATTTCAGGATCACCTGAGGGTTATGGTCAATCAATTTCGCATTACCTATTTCCTGAAGTTTATCAGCTGGGTACGCTTCTAGATAGACAATTAAGTTCCAAATTTGTCCACTTGGCTCTAGAGAAATTCGATATCGCCGTTGACCTGAAACAATTTCTTCTGAGAGTCGATAACGAGGTAAATATAGCTTTTTGCTAGCATCAGCCGCTTCCTCAAACAGTACCTCATCCGTAACTTGACCATTGGGAGAAACTGCAACTTGAATTTGACTTCTAGGGACTGGCGGCGAAAGGTTTGGTAAAATCACAACATCGATGTAAGGTGATGCTGATGAACTTTGAGCATCAAAACTAATATCATCAGGCTTATTAACGCCCGATGTATCCGTTACCTTCACAGCGACTGTTTTCGACCCTTGATCTGTAATTATATTTTTTATATCAGTTAAATCTGCAAATAAATTTGGCATATTTATGTAAACTTTGCAACACAGTAGCTGTAGTAAAAATACTTAATTGGTCTAGAGAAATTGCGTTTTCGATTAAGCCATGCAAAACCCAATTTTGCTGAGTTTCCGGATAGATGATATTTGGTGGTGGAACTCGTAAGCCAGCAGAACAATTCCAAGAGCCATCAGGGTTTTGATGATTTAACAGCCAACGAACTAGACGATCGCGCTGTTCGCGAAAAGTCTCAGGTTGATGATCAAGCAGGAGTAGCCGCAGTATCCAAGCAGAGGCGAAGGCTGAACCCAAAGGTTTGATGCTAGAAGAAACTGAGCCATCAGAATTAATCCGAGTGACAGCCCATTGGATTGCTCGTTGCACGCGATCGCTATCTTGTGGTTCCATACCTTTAGATAATGCGGCTGCTGCCAAAGCTGTAGCATACTCATCTTCACACCACCAATAACTTTTCCAGCTACCGTCCTGTGATTGGGTTTGGCGTAAAAAGTCGCCAGCAGCGAAACGCAACTTTGGTAAGGAACTGGCGGCGGCTGTGACACAAACTTGGGGACTACACCACCCCGCAAAAGACATTTGCTCGGATGCGCCAATAAAACGCCGTATTAAGCGATCGTCAGCATAGGTGGCGATACCACCACCAGGGCGCAGATGCTGAAGCAAGAATTCGCTAGCTAACTGGGCTGGTTCCCAATTACTACAACCAATAGCGGCGGCTAATTGCAAAGCCCAAACTGTGCTATCGGCATCTCTAGGTACTAAAGCATTGTATCCCCAGCCCGGTGATGATTGACAACGACCGATCAACCAACGCCAAGCTTTAAAAGCGATCGCTTTAGTTTGATGAGTGGAAAGACTAGCGATCGCAGTACCCACATAAGCAGTTACCCACTCATCACTACGCCCTGGCGCTAGCTGAAAATCTGACCACCACCCTTCTGGATGTTGGGCGTTAATCAAAAATTTTTGGGCAGTTTTTATTGCCCAATTGATATCTGCATCATTAAATTCAGGGCGGGTTGGGGACAAATTGAGCGGGCGGAAATCTGGAGAATTCTCAGCTAAATCCTCTGCTACTACCTCCGGAGGACTCAAGGAAATATGTAAGCCGATAGGGCCTTGGGATGGGACAATAAAAGCGATCGCATTATGATGCAGATTATAGTTATCCTCTGCTGCCAGTGGCTTAGTCAAAGCTGCATAACTATCGAAGTTCCAACCCTTTTTTTCTGCTAGCGACAACAGACGCTGACGGATTTGTCCGTCTCCCCCCAACAAAGGCCCAACAAAGCCAAAGAGGGAAAACACCATTGGTTCCCCAGAGGAGACAGATAAACTAAATCCATAAGTTGTATCTGGTAACTTTGGTCGCGCCTCATCCAGAGAATAGCCACGAGTCTCTTCAATGAGACTCAGCAACTCTATTTGTCGGGCTGCTAAACCAAAACGCCGTAGCAAATAGCTAACTTCCCAATATTGCAAACCGAGATGGTCGATTTTGAAATAGAACTCAATGCGCGGCGTACCTAACTCTTGACCAATTGCCACCAACCGCGCAGTATTGTTGGGTAATAAAGGTTCCGTTCCCAAATAGTCTTGCATCAGTTCATCTGCGGTTGCAGAACCAGTATCAGGAACTTGCACATATAACTTATAGCGATCGCCTTCTGGGCGGTGGCGTACCCCAATCCAAGCCCCCCACTCTAAATCACCGGATGTCTGCACCTGTTGCAAGCGATTCATTGTATCTTCTGGCACTGGTACGCCTAATTCAGCTAATAGCGACTCAGCATGGGATAAACGCTCAACTGGGTCTACCTCCGGTGCTGCTACATCAGTAGCATAGCGCACACTTGCATCTAAAGAATTAAAAGTAAATTCCACAGGAAAGCCATTCTTATTTAAGCGGCTGAATTTCCAAGCCTCCTGATGTTGGGAGGTGCGAATCCTTTTTAACAGAGTATCAAGAGTAGCTGTAACACGGGCTGTGGCTTGGGGTATATTTGCCGTTGTGATTTGAATCGCCCGCGTCAGCGCAGGTGGAGTAGAGGGTTTATGGACTACAAGCATCTTTATAAGAGTTGACAGCAGTGGGATTAGAGAGAGCTATTTTTAGAGGCGATGTGAGTGCTTTTTCGTTACTAGGGTTATGGAAGCAATGGGTGAACCATCTCGAGATTCCCTGCACCCTAGCTAAATTGTTGAGTTTCGGGTAGGTGAAAGAGTGCGCTAGTACCGCAAGGCGGAATTCAAAATTCAAAATTCAAAATGAATACAGCGTAAGCGTTTCGTGAGTTTAGAATGGTCTGCTTATTTACGCCGAGGTGTACTAGTTAGTTATTGCGATGTTCGACAAGAAATTCTTTCTCCTCAGTTAGATTATCAATAGGAGGCTTCAAGGTATCCCATCGTCCCTCCCAAGGAGGTACTCCGTTGCGCTGTAAAAATTTATTGTCTTTGGTTTCTAAATTGCCGTCGTAACCAAACCGATCAAGTTGCCAAATGTTATTTTCGCTCTCCCCAATATGTCTTAATAGGTCAACCCTTCCAATCTCATACTGCTTTAAAAACTCCTCCAAGCTAGGGACAAATTCTTGCTGAAAACTCTTCCAGTTTTTGCTGTTTTTCTCCAATTGGTGGAAGGAATACATAGTTTCCAGAAACGCGATATTATTCTCCAGAATTTTTTTTGCCACATCTCTATTTATTGCCTTTATTCCGTCTATCAAATATGGCAAAACTAGGTTAGTTAGGTCAGTATCGCTAGAGTTCAGGACACTTAACAACACATCGGCAAGTGTACCCTTGAACCATAACGGTGTCAGGTCTTTTAAGAAACTGTGATAATCTCGAAAATTAGCATTTGGGACATCTCTCAGCAGAATATCATTACTCTTTTTTGCATTGTTTGGATCACACTTCAATTCTTGAAATTTCAACTGAGCCGGCTCACTTAACACACCCAGTGCTCCTGCAATTAGTTTTTGTACTATTAAATATAGCAGGCTGGAGACAACACTTTTTGCCTTATTTTCCTTTAATTTTTTTTCTAACTTTTCCTCTGATTCTTCCTTTGATTCTTCCTCTGAATTTTCCTCTGAATTTTCCTTTAATTCCCAATAATGCTCAACAGGTAGCATTCCATTGTTGCCGATTTTTTTCACTATCTCAATGGGTAGCCCCTTGTAGTTACCTTTATTCGTTATCCCTATCCTACTCTCAAATTCAGCCAAAGTAATATGCTGCCATTCTTTTACCAATTGATGTTTATTTATAGTATTTCCTTTTCTAGATCCTAAATTTTCTCTCCATTCATAACCGTCCTTATATTTTAGGGATTGAAGAGCTTTCTCTGTCAGTTCACGAATACTGACAAGCCAGAACCAGTACTTGAACCAATCTGTTACTTTTACAGTAAAATCTTTGTTCATTTCAGAATCAGTTACTGTCGCTTCAAAGCCAGATATCTTCTGGATTCTCTTCTTCACCCATTCTGCTTTAAAATCGTTGTTGGAGAGGAGTAGCAGCCTACGCCAAGCCGTTGGTTCTTTCACATAAGCTGAATACCAAACATAAGCTTTTAGGCTCATTGGCAAGTTGAGTTGAGGACTGGGCATCCCCCCATGTTTTTGACTAACTCTTAACTTTAATGTGTTTATATAATTCTCTAGATCTTGTTGAGTTATACGCAAAAACTTCTTTTTCTCATCCTCTGCTTCTTGCCATTTAGTACTTATATCCCAGTTATGAAAATCTAGCTCTTTCAAGAGTTGTTCTCGAGTTATATACTCAATTTTGAATGCATTAGTTGGTTGGTATTCTTGAGCATGATCAATATTCCAATATCGGAACATTGACGATATTTTTTTAATTAAAACTTGAATATTGTCAATGCAAACTTTGAGTGTGGGTCTACTTTTTACGATTTCATGCAGTTCCTTCACCAGGATTCGTTTGCATTCATTCGCTGCTTCGTGATTATCGAATACTAAAATAGGTGATACAAGTTCGAGTGTGAAATCTGCATCAGTTTCGATTTTCCACTCGTGAACACCGTCTTTTATTTTGCAGACTTCAATGTGGGTATAACTTAAAATTGCGCTCTTATGAGTGCAAAATTCGATTTCTATACCAAATGTTTTTGTGTGTTGTTCGATTAGTTCCGCTTTCTTTTTGTTTGGTGTTCTATTTGAATCCATATCATGTCTCCTTTTTTTGACTTATTTGGGCAATTATGTATTAACTAAGGTTTCGCTCAAAAATTATTGAGCCTTATTGCACATCATGTTCTTGTTGAAGTATTCTGCGGGTGGCATCATCAATTTCACCAGTAGGTGTCAACCCAAAATCAGATTGAAATGCTTGCAATGCTGCTTTAGTCTCAGGGCCAATTTCACCTTGTTCATCCCCACAGTCATAGCCCAGGTTATTGAGGCGGTCTTGAACACCTGCAATAGTGTCAATAGGGTCTAAATCTCCTGTTCGCACAATGTAGGTAGTTGGTTCATCTGCATCGCCTTCAAACCAAATCTTCAGTTCTATCTCTGGTACAACTGGGATTTCACCTGTGACAACGCCATCCCCCGATGTTCGTCTCTCTTCGTTACCATACTGCTGACCATTAATCCATATTTCGTACTTCCTATCTGCATAGGAAAGATCATCATCATTTTCCAGCACCAAATGCAACGAAGCCTTTAAAGTCTTGAGTACAAATTGATGTTCTTTTCCTACCTCGCATTTAAAGCCTGGTCGGGGCATTTTTTCAGGAATCCAAACAGAATCACCTGTGTGAATGCTGTAAGGATCTGGATTATTCTGCCTAAAGGTTTGATTTTTTTGGTGTTCAAAAATAGTCTGCCAGTTCCTAAATCCTGCTTGTTTAGCAATGAGTAAGATGTTCTCTCCAGCTACCACAGTATGCCACTGATTGCGCGGAATTGAAGATGCCATAAAAGTTGTCTCCTTATTTAGATATCTGTTTAAAACTGATGCCAATCATTAGCATCAATATTGGGGAAAGAAATTGTACAGTTTCCCATAGCGATTCCCTCAATCTTTGCCCGTCCTTGTTCGTCTGAACGCCCTTCTCGAACTGTGCCATTTGGTAGTGTCACGCGGTATACTTCATTAGTAACAGGTTTCCCATCTTCATCTACTAGAGAAAATCCCACCCAACTAGAAGAATTCTGGTAATTACTGATAAAAATGACGCTGTCTGTACTTGATACCCACTCACCTTTGGTTTGTGGATAATAGAGTTTTCCTTGCTCGCCTACAGAGCTATCTTTCATGTAAAATGTCGCTTGCCACTGATAACTTTTTAAGTTCTTATTAGCGGCTGTAATATTCCAGATGAAGGAATCATCACCACTTCTAAAAGTTTTGGTTTCTGATTCATCAATATTATTCTGTGGGTCTTGATAACGTAGATTTACTGTGATCCGTCGCACTACATCCCAATCAATATCTTCTAGAGATACTTCTACTTCTAATTCCCCTTCTTTTGTTTCCGGTTTATTTGACTTTGGTTGATATCTATCTAGGAAAATTACGGCTTCATCTGTTGTATTCCAAGCATCTTTACTTTCGGGATAGCGTACCAATCCTTGCTCGCCGATGGTAGTGTCTTTCATGTAATAAGCGGCGCGCCACTGGTAAGTTCTTAAGCTTTGATTGGCAAGTACCGCTTTCCAAACAAAGGATTTATCACCTCTGTTAAAAGTTTTAGTCTCAGATTTTTGAATATTATTTTGTGGGTCTTGGTAAAGCAAGTTCACAGTCACTGTCCTAACCAATTCCCAGTTAATATTGTCTGGAGACACATTTACTTCTAAATCACTGCCAGTATTGACAATAATGGGTGAGCGATGATAAATACCTAGTGGAAATGATTGAGTTAATCTTCTACCATCAGCTTTGACGTAAGTTATTGTGTACTGAAATTGCTGCTGAGATGGATTGGCTAGGGGAATTTCTAATTCTACAGGCGTTGAATTATTGGCGCTCATTTCTAAGCTTTTATCCCAGCGAAAATTGTTTTCAGTATCTTCATAAACTATGTCGATCAATGCACGCTCATTTGCTGCTAATTGGGAGATAAATTTGATAGGTAACTTTTTCTTAATCAGGTCATTAACTACTATTGCTGGGACTTTTGTTGTTACCTGCTCAGTTTTTTGGGTGGAGTCATCCGCCATTTTATATTCGATGTAATAGCTGTAGGATGGGTCTTCACCATTACGATTTTGGCGATCGCTCAGTCGCAATTTCCAATGCTGTTCTGTTTCATCTCCCGGTATAAAGCGCAACATTTTTTGTTTGCTCCAACCAGTGCGACTTTTATAGCTGAGATACACCCTGGCTTCCTGAATTTGACCCCAGTAGAAATTGCTTTCCAAGGTGGCGGTGATATCTAAGAAGTCAATATGCTCATGGGGTAACAATACCTGCGTTCTGTCCTCAGTGGGTGTCCAAGGAACTTCATACTTGACGCGATCGCCTTCCCAACCAGAATCAGGTAAAAAGTTATACTGCACCTGGTACTTATAGGATGTATCCAGGTTTTTATTCATCGCAAACTCAATAATTTGAGCAGCATTGTTGTTCTCGTCAAAAATATGGCTTTCTATTTCACGGTTGGGATATTTAGCAGCGAAATTAATAGATTGAATTCCATACTTTTCGTAGCTAATTTGTGGAGCTTGGACTGTGATATTGATAGTTCGGAAAAATGGGTCATCAAGGTCAGCTAAAATAATACCTTGTTTATTATCTACATCACTCAAGAGACGGCTGAAAAATCCTTGCGGAAAGTAATTTTTGGTTGTCGTTTGTGCCCCACGATATGTGTATGTAACTTTCTTTTGTTCTTCTTGTTTCACATATCTCAGTTTTAGTGTTGCTTTTGGGATAAATTCTTCAGCGATATCTTCAGCAGCATCTACGGTATCTTTGACATCCTCTCCTATACCATCTTCAGGTTTTGTTTCTGTTGTTGCTGCACCATCAGGTTTTTCATTGGTTGTTTCATCTAAAGGTAAGTCATCTTTATCATCTTCATCAGTGATTTTTGGAATCGTTAGAGTTGGTACAAACCAATCTTTGATGAGTGTATCCATAAACAATTTCAAAGCAGTTTCTTTTTGGATTTTCACATCCTCATCATCTGTAAATGTAAAGACTTCTATTTTGATTGCACCTTCTTGGATTAAATTTTGAAAACCAGTTTCGATTGCAGCATCTAATTTGACCCCTTCGACAAAACCAGAACCGCCAATACCGAATTGTAATTCTTCATAAACTCGTTTTAAATCTGCCTCTAGTTTCACATCCAAAGTTGGACGCATGGCAGTATATTCCAGTTCATAAACAACACCGATTGGTGTAGCATTACCGTTATAAGCTTGCTCTAGAATAGCTGTTTGATTCTCGTTTAATGTGAGACTAAAAATTGCTGAATTTTCGTCATAAAGAGATGGAGACGCAGCCCCCAAGATTTGCTCTTTATCAATATCCAGTGCCAAGCATTTAACAGTTCCTTTATCAAAAGGTACAGGAGCCAAAACAGAATCAGCAGGGAGTTGGCTAAGGATACGCTGTTTTTGCATTTCTGACAGCCCAATATTCACTTCAAAAGTGACGAATCCGCCGCCTTTAGCGCCTTTGTCTTTGGCTTTTTTATTGTATTTAATTAGGGTAAATACGGAATTGTTATTCCGCTCTGATAGCCTTACCGAACCTGATAGATACCAAAATTGTTGAGGATTTTCATGATCGGGATAGATAGTAATTCCGTTGATTTGTTGTGCGCCTCTTCCTAGTAATAACATTTAGAACTCCTTGAATATGTGTTGTTTGACTTGAGGTATAATTGAAAAACTCTTATTTCTCATTGACCTTGAGATAATCTTTGAGATTTAGTTGTTGTTTGTCGGTTTCCTGCCAATTTTTAGCAGTAGGGCCAGGATGATAGATTTTGTCTTTCCGATTAACTGATTTATCTCGCAGATAAACTATGGCTTGCCATTTATAGGTTCTGATTGGACTATTTTTGAGTTCAACTTCCCAAAAAAAAGACTCTTGATTTTTTTCACGGAAATAGATGGCTTCACTGGCTTCTTTAATGCCTATATTTTTATCTTCAAAAGCAAGCAGTACTTTTACAGATTCAATTTGTTGCCAATTCAGATTTTTGGCAGATATTTCTACTGTCAAATTTTCTGTAATTGATTCAGAGTGAAAAAAATCGCTGGTTTTACTCTCTAAAATTAACTTGTCACTATCGACTATTTGCCAGTCTGTTGTTCCTTGGATACCATTGGTAAACAGATAAGTGGTACGATATTGATAATGTTGGCGACGAGCATCTAAATAATCAAATTCAAAATATGCGCGATCGCCTGAAGAATCGAAAACATAATTACTTTTATTGAACAATCCAGCTTTTGCATCTTCATAACTGATTTCTACTGTGATTTCTTTAATTTGGTTAGCCTCAAAATCTACTTTCTCAGCGCTGATTGCAACTATTTGATGTGCTTTCATGTCTTGAGTGAGAAAAATTCGTTTGTCTAATGTGACAGAACGCGGAAGTTGCCAAATTTTCTCATCTGCAAAAAAGATAGTTACATAGTAAGTCACCAGCCGTAGTTCTGGATTACGCATCCTAGCACTAAAAATTTTATTTTCAGAATCAGATTCACTAAACAAAAATACCTGATTTTCATTAATGTTATTGCTAGGGTCTTGATAATTTAATTGGACTTCAACTTCTCTGATTTCCGACCATGAAAATAAGGGAATTACAGTTAGGGTGCGTTCTTGCGGAAAAGGATTGTGGACAATAATTTGTTCCTCAGCTTCCAGCCAAGATGTTTTGTAATATGAATTACCAGACGTTGGCTGATAAGATAGTTGATATTGAAACTTTTTTCGCAGGCGATCGCCCACAAACATCTTCCATATCTGCTGGTAATTCTGGCGATTTAGATAAAAATTCGGTTCTAAGCGAATTTTATTGGCTTCATCCTGGTACAAAATCTTTACCTGAACTGTTTCATATCGCTCCCAAGGGAAGGTAGAACTCGTAGTTATGGACACCGGGATGATTGAGTATAATTCTCTAGGAACAATCTCTAATTGATTAAAAATTGTGACTGTCTCTGGTGATTCGAGAGTATTTGGTCGCTGACTACTATCGAAATTTTTGAAACTGACTGTATACTTGGCTTTGACATCTCTTTGCACCACACCATCATTGAGGATGCTATTCCAGGGTTCGACATTTTTTCTATCAGTTGATGATTGCAAGAGAATAGTCTTGAGTTCGTCGCCATATTGGAGAGTCACGGAAATTTGCGAAATTCCATCTTCTTCAAAATTCCCACGGGAAATTACCTGTACCTGACGATGTCTAAAAAAAGGATCATCAAGGTCTATAGTAGTGATGATGCGATCGCAGTCTAATTTACCTTGTTGAATTAGTTGTAAAAAGCCTTGCAAATTCCCTTGAGGATAGATACTGCGTCTAACTGTAGTTTCTTCATTCACAGTCAGATTGAGAAATCTCTGATCAATGGTAGTAATGTCAATTCGACGATAGCTGAAGCCTGGTAATAGTGAAAATTCGCCAGATTTATCTTTGATGGGAACAGGTTTAAGGGTGGGTTCAAAAAATGTACTCAGTACCATTGACTGAATTTCTTGGAGGATGCGATCGCGATTTTTACTGTCTTCATCCTCTGGTGTAAAGGAATCTAACTTAATTTCAATACTGCGATTTTCAATTAATTGGTCAATAACATTTTCAATATCTACCTTGAAGAAAACAAAATTTAAGCCAAATTTTTCTTCTATATATTGTTGTACTCGCTCCCAGTTAGCTCGAAGTTGGTAAGCATAAGATGGTCTTAAAGCTAGATAATCTAAAGCATAAACTACCCCAATTGTTGTAAACTCTGCTTCTAAAAGCGCCTGCTCTAAAATCACAACTTCATCTTGTGTTAGCGATAAACAAAATACAGCTTGGTTATTACCAAAAAGTGCAGGTTTCTGAGGTTTGTAAATCTTATCTAGAATTATCAGTTTAACTGAGCCATCTATTATCGCTACAGGTTCTAGCTGGACACCGGGAATTTTCATCTCACGACTAACCTGTTGTAAACGTTCTTGTTCTACATTCAGGTCAACTTCAAGGCTGAACATTCCACCTTTAACCGCCCCGCTATACTTAATTAATTTGATTTGAAATTCACCATTTCTTTGGGCAATCTGCGGCTCTTGTAGTAGGTAATAATATCTGGATGGATCAATATTGTCAGGGAATAAGTAAATTCCATTGATTACTTGGGGTTTCAATTCCAGCATGGTAGATTCCTCATGGCTTTAAGGCAATTATTTTCATATTTCAACAGCGATAAATATTGCCATTTTTATTGTTAGGGACGGTGATTATAGCCGTCCCTAAAATTTATTTAGCCTTGAGAATCCAGTTCTCCTCCATACTTTTGGGAAAGGTATTCATTCAGAACAATTGCCGTATCTGTGGATGGTGATAATACCTTGGATTTAGCCTCTGGATAATAGTCCTTATCACCATTATCTAGCTTAAATTCAGCTCGCCAATTATAAGTACCATCACCATCTTCTAAAGGTGCTAAAAACACTAGATCTGGGTCATTATCACCTTCGCCCTGGTCTATCCTAAAAGTTTGCTTGGTTTTACCGTACTCAATCACAACTTTAATGTTGTCAACTTCATCCCAATCAATGAATTTTTTAGAAATTTTGACCATGAGTAATTTACTTTGTTTAGCCAATTCTTCATCACTGGGAATCACATCTTTCAAGCTCAGTTTGGGGTTAGTTTCTGCTTCTGTCCAATTATCTTTTCCTGGCCCGGGGAGATAAATTTTGCCTTTATCACCGAACAATGTGTTCTTATGCGTGAGAACAGCTTGCCATTTATATTCTTCATGATTTCTGTCTTTGAGATCAACTACCCAAGTCTCAGATTCCTCATCTTTGAAGCTGAAGATTTTCTTTTCACTCACACGGTTTTCCGTATCTTCATACCCAAGAGTGACTTTAGCAGAACTAAATCTTAGTGTAAAATCTACCTCTTCTGTATCTACTTCTATTTCTAGAACATCTTCCTTAATATTTCCCACTGTGATCGTACTTTTTACAGCAGGTTGTTCACCAACCAATTCTCTTGTTGTACCATTTTTGAACTGAATGAACCCAGAGTATTTGATTGTAGCTCTATCTTTATTGATGGTTGGTACAGCCCATTTTTCAGTACGGCGATCGCTAGATAGGCTCACAGTCTTGTTAGGAATGTATTGAATACCAGATTCAACGTAACTCAAGTCAATAATAATCGCTTCAATCTTGCTATCAAGTACAGAATTGATAGTGTATTCTTGTGTCTCTTTGAAAGGGTCATCTATATAGATGTCAGAACCTAATGTTTGTGCCCATTCTACAGGTTTACCATCAAAGTCACCAACTGTGTACCAAAATTCTTTACCATCTTTCATAAAGAACTTAGTGCGGTACTGGATGGGCTTTGTGCGAGATACAAAGATGGGTTTCACGAAAGAATTAGCTTTTGAACTTGTATTGGTGAGAATTCTCTTGGTTTCGACTGTCTGGATACCCGCATCTTCATACTTTAATTCCACCTGCGCTCTTTCTACCAGTGACCAATTGATATCACTGGTTGTGATTTCTGCGTAAACAATCCCCGTATCACCCACGTTAATAGTCAAAACATTTTCATCACTTTCTTTTGTTTCACTTTGGAAAGACTTTCCTTCGCCGATGAAATTGACTTGATAAGAATATTTATATTTGTGAATTGGTGTTTTCTGACCACCTTGGTCTACAAATTTTAGATACCAGATTACTTCTTGGAGTTCAGCAAAGTTGTTTTTGTTGAAAACAAATTCTCCCTGGGGTTCGCCTTCGTAATCAATCTTGACTTCAATACTGTGAATTCCTAATTTTTCAAAATTAGCATTTGTCTGAATTTTGACTGCTTTTTTCTTGAAAAATTCGTCTTGTAAGTCAACTTCGTGGAAATAATCTTTGAGATTTGCTTCACCAACTAATGATTCAATAGTAGGTAGCTGCATTTGAGGAAATACAGTGTATGTAACAACGCGACTTTCACTAAAAGTGCGCTTGATATCTCTAGTATTTTTGAGTTCTTCGGAAACTTTATCAGGATTAGTTTTAAACCTCTGACCAATATTACTCAAATCAAGACCACCAGTTTGATTGCTGAGGATGTCGTCTAGTTGAGTTTGTCCCCACTCCCGCAATTCTTTTTCTAAGTCTTTTTGTTCTTTATCAGTTAAACCTTCTGTTGAACCTAAAATGACTTTGACTCCAGCGTATTGGTTCTTCTCAAACTCATCTCGAATCTTCTCTTCTGTTGCTTGACCCCAAATGTTCCGGTCAACCGTTCTAGAGTACTCACGAGTTTCTTTAGCATTGTAGAAAACATCGACTGTAGCCGCAGGTAAAACACACTCAAAACTCAATTTATACTTGACAGCCGCTATAGAACTTGCAGAGCCTTTTTTCAGCGCTTGCTCAAAAAATGATGACCCTTTGTCGCTGAGTGATAAGACAAAAACCGTTTCATTATCACCTATTTTGGAGGGTGAAGTTGGGTTAAGTTTCTTCTCAAAAAAGCTATCAGGGCCGTCTCCAATTAATAAACTAACTTCTGCATCAGAATAGGGAATTGCTTCTAGCTTGACTGCATTTAGATCAGGTATTTGCAGGTATTGATCCCATCCCTTTGATTCATCATATTGAGCCGAGAAAGATTGCACTTGTTCATCTGTGTAACCCAAGTCTTTTTGCAAAGCCCGCCAATCAGTTTCTTGCTTGTTGCGATAAGCCTTGACTAACAGCAGAGTCTTTTTAGCACGGGCTTCGAGTTGTGCAGCTAAACCCTCTTGAAGTGCTACTTTAATTTTTTCTTTTTGGGACGAATTGGGGAAAGGTAATTTGACAGTAAATGTAGCAAAACCACCTTCATCTTTATCGCGAGCATCTCCACGATATTGATAAAACTGGAATTTTGGTTTACCTTTACCATCTACTGCATATTCAGGAGTTTCAGGAAGTACGTAAAATTTATTTTTATCTTCATGGTCTCCATAGCAGGTGTATTTGTAGTGTTGTCCGTTATCGACAATTTCAACGCTTTTTTGGATATGACGAGTTAACATTGATTACTCCAATTTCTAGGTAATTTCATGAATACAATTTGCCTTTTTAACCCCTAAATCACAATCGAAGTTTAGGGTCTTAAAAAAGAACTTAAGAATTTTATGGCATTTATCTGCTAAATCAATAATCAGCAAGGGTTGCAAGTAATTTCAACTGAAATGATGCTCGCAGCTTATCTGCCTTAAAGTCTGACTAAATACCTTATCTTCTGATTAACTGAGGTTGACAAAAATCTAATAACATGAGAGAATTAAAATAGTGCATATAAGTATGTCAATAAATACGTAATTACCTTTGCCATCGTGGTATTCGTCTTTACATTCCAGGTTATAGTTTAAAAACCCGCCCTAGCCTCGAACTTATCTGCGATCGCACAAGTTAATCGACCCATGATGTTTGCAAAGCATCTGCTCAATCCAATTAGCATTAAAGACTAATTGGTAAATCCGGTTATGGACTCTTAATTTACCCTGCTGCTTAACTATTAAACCTGATAACAGTAGTTCCTTTTCTTCGGGGCTATCAACCGCAACTATCTCACCTTGATGCCAAATTGCTTGATATAGCTTTAATATTTCCACAAAACGGGATTCCATATTGAGGAGGCGATCGCGTATAGTTTTTAAATGCTCAGGTTCGTCTTGAGCTTCCCAATTCTCAATCACCTGTGTTTGCACTAAATTCTCTATCCAATCAGCTTCATTATCCTTGGGAATCTTTGCTGATGAATTACGAATTAGTTGACAAAGTTTTTGGGTTAGGAAAGGTTGTCCACTAGTCCAGTTTAAAACTTCCTTCAGGACATTTTGAGCATTATCTACTCTTTCTGCTAATCCTTGTAATAAGGGTTGGGCTTCATGCAATTGAAAACCATTAAGTTGGATAGCTTGACCAATATTAAAAGGCGTTCGTTTTTTATCTTGAATTAATTGAGAAGGAGTTGCTACCCCAAGCAATACAAAAGTGAGACGACTATATTTGGAAATATTAGAACGTTTATTATAGAAACTTCTGAGGAGTACGAAAAAGTCATCTATTTCAAAATTGAGATTGCTAACACTATCAATCTCATCAACAAAAATCACAATATTCTTTTGCAAGATGTTTTCTATTACTATTTCCTCTATAAAGTTGTTAAAACGTTGTACTGGAGATAGAAATTCATGCTCGCGCCACCAAGTACGAATATTAACTTTATCGAGAAGATTTAAACTACTGGCTAATATATAAATAAAACCTGCATACCACTGTTCCATAGTCAGCTGGCGATTACCAATTTCTGAAATATCGATAGCAGCACAGGCAAAGCCCTCGGCTTGTAGCCTTTTCATAATTTGCACTCGCAAGCTAGACTTACCCATCTGTCGAGCATTGAAAATGTAACAAAATTCTCCCTGTTTCAAAGCCTTGTAAAGATGTCTATCTGCCTGACGTACCACATAAGTAGGTGCATCTATGGGCAAACTTCCTCCTACCTGATATTCATAAGTGAGAGTTTGTTCTGCACTTCTTAATAAAGCGTTCTCAATCACTAATTCAGCTTGTGTAGCTTTGAGGATTTCTAAAGTTTGGCTTAACTCTTTGGTTCGTTCTTGAACTTTTGTTTCTAAGTTGCGGTTAGACTCAGCTAGTTGGGCTGTTGCTTGTTCCAAAGCTGTATTTTTATGGGCAAGTTCTTGAATAAACTGAATACGCTCTGCTTCTGCCCGTTTGCGTTGTGTAATATCTTGAAAAGCGGCTATGGCATAGGCAATCTTGCCCTTTTCATCAAAGATGGGAGTGCCAGAAGCTTCTATAGGAATAATTTTATCTACTTGGTGGATTTCTAAATCTTCACCTGCGATCCGTTCACCCTTTAATGCTCGTACAATAGGTAAGTTTTCGGCAGGATAAATTTGTTGAGTTCCTGCTTGATAGAGTTGATAAATATCGGCCAATTGTTCGGATGTTGCTTCTGCTATTACCCCTTTACCCAGTAACTCTTGTGCCGTCTGATTAACGTAGTAAGGTTTGCCATTAGCATCAAGTACAGCAATACCAACTGGCACAGCTTCTAAAAATTGAGCTAGCTTTTTTTCACTTTCACCTAACGCCACATACAGTTGAGCATTTTGAAGAGAAATAGCCGCTTGAGAGGACAGAAGTTTTAGTACTTCTAAGCGAGTAGAAGTGAAAGCTTGGGTTGTGAGGTTATTTTCCAAATATAAGATGCCAATCAGCTGACTTTGATTGATCAAAGGTATACAAAGAACTGATTTAGGTTGTGCAGAAATAATGTAGGGATCTTGGGTAAAGTACTCCTCTTGGTTTGCTTCATTAAGAAGAACATAGCTCTGAGTACGAGCCACATATTGAATGATAGTCTTTGGACAGTCAGTATACTCTTCTATAAAAATCGGCATTTTTTGTGCAGAAGTAGCCTTACTGATTTGACACTCATCTTGAACGATCAGTTTTTCTCCCTCAACCAATATAATCACAGATCGATCAGCTCCACCTGCTTCAATGACAATCTGCATGAGCTTTTGTATGAGCTTTGGTAGTAAAATTTCCTCAGATATCGCTTGCAAAGATTTGATTAGGGTAACCGCATCCAGTTGGCTTTCCTCTACTCTAAATGTCTTTTGAAAAAGTCTTGATATACTGGTTAAATCTGTTTTGGTATCATGATCAATCTGCTTTGTGCGTTCAAAAGCAGCGATCGCAGTTGTCGCTGCTTCTTCCAGTAATTCGGGATAGGTAGCATTGAGGCGATCAACCTTAGCTTTCGCACCCCAAGATTCATAGCTTTTTCGCGCATCCATCAAATATACGCCAGCTATCCGCTCATTACCCCTTGAAAGATAATATCGGGCGGTCAGTTCATTTGCCAAAGCTTCATCATTAATATAACCCTGCTGGCGAGCTGCGGTAATAGCAATTTCATAAAATTGCATAGCAGCCAGTTCGCGCCCCTCTATTCGGGCAATTTCTGCGTCTAGCAATGCAAGGTGATGATGATGATTCATGGGAGCTAACTCAGCCCACACTTTCAGTTTTTTGCGATCGCGTTTAACTCGTTTGCAAATGTACTTTTGCTCATTTACTGGTTTTATATCGTAGAGAGCAGTATGAGCTAAGGCATCGAATAGATAGTAACAGGGTAAGTAAATGGTAGATTTAGCACCTTCAAGATACTTTTTGTTCTCTACTGCTGCCTGAGCAGCTTCTGCATAATTACCAAGAAGTGTATTTAAGATCAGCTTTTTAGAGTAAAAAACAAACAGGTTAGAGACATCATTCTCGGCAAGCAAACGTGGAATCATTGTATTCTCATTAAATGCATCACCACACATTTGGTCAGGATTCTGGGATAAACCTGCTAAATTCAGTACTAATTGCCTATGAATCTCGTGGGTGTGCAAAGATGGCTCATGACCAAGACGGCGAATAACTTTGCTAAAGTCAGTCATCTTGGTTGCAAGCTGTTGTAATTCATCTCCTAAATAGTAAGAAATAGCACAGTGTGCATGTGCTGCATAAGATGCAAATTCTAGGTCGCCTCCATCGAGTATGAGGTTGTAAATTTGTAGCAAATCTTGCTGACAAAATCGATAGTGTTCTTTCCAAAAACGAATGTGATAGTTGAAAACATGTATAGAACGGTCTTGGAGTCGCCGCACCTGAACTCGGTTGTTGAGACGCAAAGCCATCTTACCAAACGAGTACCCACTGTTAATGTCTCCAATAGAACACAATAATAATCCCCATACTGTAAAGGCATAGGAAGACTCTGAACCAATGCCATACTTGATTGTGATACTAATTAAATTAAAAATTAGTAAGGGTATAAGATCGGGTTTGGCATAATACGCAGCAGAAAGAATACTGATGAGAATACGTGCAGTAGCCAAAATTGTAACATCAGTGGCAATTGGCAAAGCCACTAAATCATCAATTTTTCTGCCCCATAACACTGCTTTTGCGGACAACAGTCCCCACAATACATGCAATTTGTGAGGATTTCTAGGCAGGTGTACCTTTAATAGCGACAGAATGTTAATAGCATAGTCTATGGCCTCGGTAAGTTGCTTCATCGCCATGAGAGCATTAATCTTCATCTCGTGGACAAGTACTTGATCCAAGAGCGTGCGAGCATTGGCCAAGACAACAGAAATTAACGCTTCCATCCGCTCAAAGTTAGTAGCTAAGTATGCTGCTTCTGCAGCTTCCCGATATAAACTTAAGGTAAATTCATAATCAGTTTCCCAAGCATTCTCCTCGAGTAATTTGATTCCTGTGTCCATAAAGTTCAAGGACAATTGAAATGCTGCGGACTGTTTGGCGCGGATTCCAGCCGCTAGAGCATAGCGTGCGATCGCAAAGCGCTCGTTGGTATCTTTAACTAGCTCCAAAGCTTGGCGATAATGGTTAACTAGATCAAAAATCTGCTCGTCTAATTCATCTGATTTCACCTGTGCTACAAGCATACGAGCTATACGCAAATGCACTAATTTAGCCTCATCGCAGGGAATTAATGAGTAAGCAGCCTGCTGTACGTAGTCATGTATAAAATAGAATGTAAAGTTATATAAAGAATCTATTGGGTCATCCTTGGTACTTTTAGGAATCGCAGATTTCTCAATACGCTGAATAAATCCACTTTCTACGGCTTCATTCAGGCATACTTCAACTTCTACGGCAGAAAGTTCACTCAATGTTGTCAAGGGTAACAGATCAAAACGACTGCCCAAAAAAGCCGACAGAGAAAGCAGTTCCCGCGTTTTCAATTTCAATGTTTCTAGTCGCTGGGCGATGAATTTAGCCACATCGTCCGTTAGGTTCCGATTTCGGATCTCATCAATCAACCAGAACCATTCACCTGTATCCAGATTAAGTTGTAGTAGCCTAGTTTCACATAGAGACTCAATGAACTGTCTGAGAAAGAAAGGATTGCCTTGTGTTTTTTCCTGGCATAGAGTTGCCAAGTTTGAGACTTCTTCTGGTTTGCGTCGAAGACATTCACTCAGAAAACTACGGGTATCTTGTAACTGGAGAGGAGTGAGATTTAAAATTGTTGGTGCTTCCCCACGCTGATACATTTCATCCAGCATTAACCGCAGAGGATGTGAAATATCAACCTCATTACTGCGGTAAGTTCCCAGCAGTAAGATATAGGAAGATTGTGGATCGCTTTGCAACAGCTTCAGCAAAGCGATCGAGGGTAAGTCAGCCCACTGCAAGTCATCTAGAAAAATTACGAGGGGAGAGTCTGCTGAAGCGAGCGATCGCACAAGTCGTCGCATTAGTGAACTAAAGCGTGTCTCAAACTCACTAGGTGGTAGAGCTGCTAATGGCGGCTGAGGTTTGATAATCAACGCTAACTCAGGAATCATATCGTTGAGCAATTGCCCATAATCACCAACAACCTCACCCAGGGCTGTTTTCCACTGAGCGAGAATCTGTTCAGGTTGATTCAGAATCTGCCGTAAGCGTTGCCCAATTGCCTCAGTCAAAGCTGAGTAAGGAATATTTCGGCGAAACTGGTCAAATTTTCCTGAGATAAAGCAACCACCTTGCAGCAAAACATGTTGACGCAGCTCGTTGACCAACGCTGTTTTGCCAATACCCGAGTAACCTGCTACCAGAAATGATTCACTACGACCCGCCAGGCGCACTCGCTCGAAGCTGGCGATTAGGGTTGTGATTTCAGTTTCGCGACCGTAGAGTTTTTGCGAAAAATGCAGACTTTCTGAAAAGTCCCCTAGACCCGGTTGAAAAGTTGCGACAGATCCCGTAGCTTTCAACAACTCTAGACATCTTTGCAAATCTTGCTTCAGCCCATGAGAACTCTGATAGCGTTCCTCAGGTATTTTTGATAAAAGTTTGAGAACGATACCAGAAAGGGCTTCTGGAACATCAGGTCTTACCTGGTGTAATGGCAGAGGAGCTTGGGCTAAGTGTGCATGGATGATTTCCAGTGGCTCATACCCTATGAAAGGAGTGCGCCCAGTCAATATTTCATATAATGTTACACCCAGCGAGTAGAAATCGGAACGATAGTCTATGGGATGATTTGTGCGCCCTGTCTGCTCTGGGGAAAGATAAGCCAAGGTGCCTTCAAGTTTGCGTGCGCTAGTGTCCGCAAGATTGACCTGACCAAATCGGCTAGCAATACCAAAGTCAATGAGCTTAACCAATTGGGTTGCACGATTGTAAACTAGGTTGCTGGGATTAATATCTTTATGAATAACCCGCATTCCGTGAACTCGTCCCAAGATGTTCACAACTTGAATAGCTAGCTCAACAGACTCAATCAGTGGTAGACCAGAGTCAGGTAATATCCGGTCAAGGGAGATGCCGCCAAAGTCTTCCAGCACCATAAAAGCATCGTTGCTACTACACTTTATCCCAAGACATTTGACTATGCCGTCTCCTTCCACCAGCTGAGTAATTTCATATTCTTGACTAAAGCGGGCGATCAGTGCTTCTCGTTGCCAAGAGATCGCTTTTAAGTTCGAGTCAAAAGTTCTCAGTACTTTAATAATTACAGGAATAGAATCCCTATGATTATAAGCACGGTAAACAATAGACTGACTACCTTCGTGTAATTTCTCTATTAACGAAAAATCCGCAATTGTCATACACCACTTACACTTTTAGTGAACTACTCACTGCTATACCCGCAAGAATATAGCAGGAAGGGGCGCTTTAGTTAAATGTGGATACTAGCAGGAATTCGACTCGGTAACAAAATTTCGTAAGGTAGACAACGAGTTTTGTTTTGGGTGTTAATTTTGAACTCTATTTGATCTAGCTCACTTTGAAAGTCTTCTACAAGGGGCCGAACACGTCGATCTGAAAAATAATTGCATCCATATTTACCAATATGATTCATGATCACATTGGAGACAACAAAGACATCCTCAAGTTGACCAATGGCTAGCTTTCGAGTTGGCAGCATTTGCAGGAGGTCATTTAAAGAGTACTGGATTTGGTTGTCTTCTGAGCTCGGAAATGGTGCAAAAGATGCTCCAGGCATATTTGGTGCAAAACCCATAGCTGGAAAAACAGAGTAGTTAACAGCAGCATGGTGAGCTGTTGCCCGATGAATAATTTGGCTGACTAATGTAATTAGTTCCTTAATGGTTTTGACTTGGCCATTTTTACCTATACCATGAATATTCCCCCCATCGCGATCGCCTAACTCACGCAACCAATTCTGCACCTCGCGATCGCCCACAACATCTGCATCAGTCGTATAGTATAAATGCACATAACGCCTCACAAAGTAATGGATAGCTTCCCACAATAGTAGAACGTCATCCCGATAAGGATATTCTGGTAAAATCTCTGGCGTGATTCCATGACGTTCTAAGGATTGAGGAATGGCTTGTTCATTCCAATTAAAAGTTTGCAGTGCCCGTTGAGTGAGTGTTAATGCTCCCTGTAAGGTTACACTCTGTAACGTTGGTGTCGTTCCACCTGGTGAAAGTACAATCTGCCGGGTCGCTACTGCGATCGGGATGGTAAATTGGAAGTGTGGGTGTAACAGAATGCGAATCGGATGGTTTGCAGCCAGACTCCGGTAAGTGCAGATAGCCACAACGCCCATAATAATGTGACAATAAGCACCATGCGAAATGATGCCCTGATAATGGCTATCAGCTACTTGAAACGCAGTCTTAGCCATTAACCAAGCATAGCGATCGCTTGCAGGGGTAAAAATTGGATTATCCCGGCTTGGTTTTTGACCGCATTGAATACCTATAGGTAGCAGTTGTCTAGCCCTTGTTGGATCTGAGTAGAAAAGCCCGATTGGAGCTGACAAATACTTGCGCCACTCATCACTGATACCTGTAGGAATTTTATCCAACAGGTGAAAATTAGTGACAAACAGACGGTTTTCTGCCTTAGCTGTCTCTAAGTTATCTGCTGAATTGCCGATAGCTTGCTGGAACTGTTCATTCGTGATGGGAAATTGCTCAAACAGCTTCTCGTTACTAGGACTAACCAACGACAGCAAATGTGGATTTACGCCTGTAAGACGCTGCCAAGCAAAGTACCAATCCTCCTGCCAATACTGCACAGCAATGGGAGGAGTAATTGACTGCAAGATATTTTTATAGTCTGTGATACTCAAAGGCGGACGACAATTGTAGGGGAATATTTGAACATCACGAGGTGAACCCCATATTTTGTTCAATATCTTGTGTCTGAGTGTGCTTTTGGTATCACGAATCAAGTTGAGAAAACCTCCATTCGGCGAAGTTTCCCACGCTTGCAAATCGCTCTGGAAATTGTTTTGCACCAACTGTGCTTCTATAAGTGTTTTACATAACTGATATTCAGGAGAAAAATTTTCTTTTGCAGGTATTTCTTTTGGTAAAGGAATGTCGTGATAGTCATAAGTGAGTTGATAAATTTCTCGATCGCGAGCTACCATCTGGGCACGAGATTCAGCTTTTGGATCAGTTTGGGGAAGACATGGCATTATAGTTTGATGAAGGAATTGAGCCATAAGATTATCGATTGATCGAGTTTGTAGCTTAATAAAATTCAAATAAAGATGCTGTTCCCAATTTGAGAGGGAAGCAGAAAAGGATATGACATAAAACGAGTTTGGTCGCGATCAAGAATTTCTGACTCAACAACAGCTAAGTTCTGCTGGAATTCCTTGACTAAAGGAAGTACTCGCGAATCTTGAAAATATAAGCAGGGATAATGACCTAATTTACCGTAGCGTACGTTCGACAATTGATATAGAGTTGTGAACTGTATCAGGGCTTGTTGTACGGGAGCCAACAACATTAAATAATTGTCTTGATTCTGAGGAGTTGTATTTGTGGGAGCTTCTGCGTAAATTGCTCCAGACACATTCGGTACATAACCCATCATTGGGAATTGTGCGTAGTTGAGTGACCCATGCTGTGCTGAAGCGGTAAAAATGATTAAGGCTACCATATCAATCAGCTTTTCTAAGGTTTGGATTTCCTCCACTCCTTGAATATTTCCTTCTTGACTATTGCCAATACTTTTGACCCAGTTTTGGAGTTCGGTATCGGTTTTGACATCAATATCATTGGTATAGTAGAGCCGGAGATATTTGGATACAAACTTACGAATTGCCGTCCAAACTAATAAACCATCATCGCGATAAGGATACTCAGGTAACCCATCTAAATTATCAACGCCACGATTTTTGAAATCTAGGGGAGGTAGAGCTTGATTAAAAGCATAGTTTTTCATACCCCGAAGCATAAGAGTTAAGCTGCCTTCAAGTGTTGAACCCATCACCGAATCAACTGCACCACCTGGTGCAATTAGGTGCTTGTATGCATAGTCATTTAGTGATAGCGTAAATTCAAAATGGGGCTTAAGCAGTACATGAATTGGATGAACAGCAGCTAGATTGCGCTCTGCGGCAACAATTACGGCTTCCATTACAAAGTGCGTGTGCCCTAAATGGTAGACCATTTCCTGAATGTTACCATCAGCGGATTGGACAATAGCTTTAGCCATTTCCCAGAAGATTCCATCATTAGGAGTAAAGATTGGTGCAACCGAACGACACCACGAAATAGAATCTTGAGTTTGTTGGCATTGAATTGCTACGGGTAATAACCCTCCTAATTCCAGTGGAGTTTCTTTTTTCCAAGCAAATAGAGCGATTGGGTCAAAGATATACTTATTACGAGGCACACCAAGAACGCCATCACTCCAAGTACCGTGAGGAAGCCCACTAAGCAGCGAGTAGTCAGCAACGTAAAGCCTCCCTTCCTTACCAGCAGCTTCAAGGGTGTCGTTCTCATCTCTAATAGCAGCTTGATATTGCTGGTTAGTAAGCTGAAACGTCGGTGGTAAATGAGTAATACCTTGCAAAACCATCGGATTAGCACCAGCCAGCCTTTGCCAGGCAAAAGCGCGATCGCAAACATCCCTGCCTTGCTTTAACTTGTAAACAATCTCAGGTTTCTGGATCAACGCAAACATTGCATCGTAGGCATCCAAATTAATCGGAAAAGAACTATCTATCCTGGAAGTCACCTTGAGCGGTGTGGAAAAAAGTAAGTGTTTATTGCCTACAGCCCGAGTTAATCCTAACCAATCAGACAGCGAAAAGCTGCTACCTGCGTTTCCTCCTGTGAGATACTCCAGGTCGATGGCTGCGTGGTTTGCCAGTAAGGTGGCGTTAACCTGAGTAACCCGCAAAAGATAGTCTGGAGTAAACTCCTGATCAGGAGGAACATGTTCTGCCAGCGCAATCCCATTAGGTAAAGGTGAATTTCCGGGACAGCCTTGGTACTTATGAGTAAATTTGTAGATATATCGGCTGCGAGCCAATTGTGCTTGACGCACACTAGGATTGGGATCATTCTGCGGTAAAGTTGGCAGCATAAGTTTTTGATACTATTACCAGATGTCTACGAATGTTTTTATGCCCAATAAATTATCTAGTTAGGCAAGGAAACAGGTAAGAAATACAGCTATTTCAATAGCTAAACATTTATGTTAGGTACTTAATAACTGTTTATTTAGGCGATCGCAAAAATAACTGACATACAATTTACAGCTAGGGACTACTTGATAACCCTGTAAATATACTAAGCCCATGCTTTGCAACTTGAATACTTGCTCTAAATTTAATTCAACAGGGGTAGAATATCTGACTATCTGTGCAAACAAAGTCATCAACTCTGGATACTGTTGAAGATTCCACCACTGTTGTTGCAGGTGTTCATTATAAATTCCTGTTGCACTAAGTGCTGTTGACAACACTTGCTCTAGAGTTATGCACTGATGCCATGTATGATATAGGGCTAGTTGGATCAGATAAGGCTGTCCGCCAACCAAAGCCAGTAATTGTTCCACTTCTGCTTGTGAGCAGTTCAAGCCATACTGCTTGGCTAAAGTTTGCACCTGTTTCTTGCTGAGTAGCTGTAACTCAATTGGTAACCCTACGTTAAAAGGTGACTTATTCACGTTCAGGGGAATATAAACTTCTGTGGCGTGGGCTACAACTAACCGCAATTTTTTCCAAATCTCTCGATTTTTGGCTTCCTCATGCCAAGCGCGTAACAAGCCAAAAAAATCATCAGCTAAGTCAGGATATTGGAACAACCGATCTACATCATCTAAACCCAGGACAATAGGGTTGGTTGTTTTTGTTAAAAGATATTGCTCAAAGTAAATTTTTGAGCTAATTTTGCTGCCAAAAATCTCATCCCAATAGTCTGTAAGTTGGTTTTGTACCTGTAAACCCAAACTTATACTTGCACAAAACCAACGCAAGAATTTATCTAAGTCTTGAAAAATTGCTTTATCGGCTAGCTGGAAGCTTAAAGATACAGTGCGATAACCATTATTAGTTGCAGACTGAAGAATCCTTGACATTAATGAAGTTTTACCCATGCGTCTAGGAGCTTTGATGCGGATTAAAGCTCCTGGTTGCAAAATAGCTCTATAACAATCGCTTTCAATAGGAGGACGTTCTAAATAAAATGCAGAATCTAGCGGTACTTGACCTTCTGGTATCTCTGGTGTTGTTTCTATTATGGGCAAGTTAATGTCTAAGACTTCATCCTGCTGTTGTGGTTCAGGAAATTCATAGTCGCTCTGTTCTAAAACTAGATTAAACGCTTGAAAACAGTATTTTAAGGTTTGCTTGTCTACTCCTACTTCACAAGCAAATATCTTCATCAGTGTATCCACTGACAAACCTGTACGTTCATTCAATGCTTCAAGAGTATACCGATTACCAGAGTTTTCACCCATCTCTGCTTCAGACTTAGCTGTTTGAAGTTTCTTCAATCCTTCGGGCGTTAGGAGTACACCCCGTCTGCGTCTAGTTTTTTGTAGATACATCTTTCTTATCGAGGCTGAACAGCAAAATTCACCTTAACTACATATGCTGTTTAGTATTTTCCTGAATTCAGGACAATTTTTCTGAAATTTATACGTATTTATTAGGGCGTGTCATCAAATAGGTATCAATCTAATTTAGAGTGGCAACAGGTGTTTGAAGTGTTAGCCGAGGATGCAGACAACGAATATGCGATGATTGACTCGACCATTGTGCGTGCCCACCAACACAGTGTGGGGGCAAAGGGAGGGATGCGTCTAGGGAAGCCATCGGACGCAGTAAGGGTGGATTGCAATACTTGTCGGTTAAGGGGAAAAGGGGAAGGGGAAAAGGGGCAAGAAAAAACCTTTAACCCTTACCCTTTAACCTTTTCCCAAACCAAATTAAGAGTTTAAAATCCTTAACCGAGCAGTATTGGGGTGGATTGAGTACCAAGATTCATGCTTTGGTAGATGCCTTAGGCAATCCTATCGGCTTTCACTTGACTCCTTTATACAAAGCACGGCTTCTCCCATACGAATTTCTTTGCTCAACTTAAGCAATATCGAGCGATGCCTACGGCGGCCTACGCCTACGCAACACGTTATGATAAGCGGGCAAGGAACTTTCTGGGCGCAATTTATCTTGCTGCTGCCGTTATCTGGCTTAATTGAACACTCTCGTCATCGCAGAAATACCATTAGCTATTACTTGGCTACGAGTGAATAATTGATCGGCAACAGCAACATTACCACGGCGATGAAAAGCTTGAGCAAACCGCAGCAATCGCTGCACATCGGTTTTTTCCCCAGCAATTCTAGCTTCTGCATCCTGGGTTTGTCCGGCTTCAAGGGCGGCTATGGCAATATTATCCAGCCAGCGATCAGTTTCATCGAAATAGCCTGCATCTATCTGTACGATCATCGGACGTGGTACCATTTGCCGTGCAGTTGTAAACTGCTTATTGGCAATCAAATCTTTCAGGACAATTCCCAAGACATTCACCGCACGCAGTTCAGCAATCAGAGCTTTGAGTTCTGGGTGATAGCCGCGAGTTGTAGATAAATTTGACATCTCGCCATACCATTCATTATCAAAGCGTCCACCAAACTGATCGACTATTTTAGCAGCTTTGGCATCAGCAACTAAACGGGCGATCGCAGATTCGCGGATTTCAGGCTGGTTAAATTTGCGACTTTCTGCGGCAATTGTCAACCAACTTCTAGCCCGGAAAGAATTAGGGCGTTTCATTAGGGAAACAATTTGCTGCGATCGCCCTAAATCTCCACTAGGGGCATAGTGTAGCACCAAAGTCATTAATTTAATTTCCCGTTGTTCAACATCTTTAGTTGCTAGTGCTGCTTTGAGCAATGGATCTAGCAATTGCTTTGCTTTTACTGGGTCTTTAGCTTTAAAGTAGGTAGCAGCAATCTGAGTGACGGTAATATCAGGATCGTAATCTTGAGGAGACAGTTGCTTTAGCACCTCTAAAGCTTTTGTGGGTTGGTTAATTTGGAGATGTAAATTAACTATTTGTGACAAAAACTCACGTCGTGCGTAGGGATCTTTCAGATTTTTGATAGTTTGCTCAAATCCATAGTTGAGGGAAGATGCAGCTTCCGCCGGTTTGTCGAGAGCAATCCACCCTTCTGCTGTGCGAATGTGCGCCGCAATTAAATCTTTAGGAGTATTGCGAATTCCTGATACCGACTCAGCCGCAAGCTGTAGGGTTTGTTTTGCTTTGCTAGACTGGCCAATTTGTGCATAGGCGATCGCAGATTCCGTCAACACATAAGTTTTACCCAGACTATACCCACTCGGTAAAGGTTTAGCTAAAACCACGATTTGATCAAGTATGGTAGCAAGTTTTGGATTATCCTTCTGTTTCAGTGATTGTATTTGAGTAGTAATTGTCTTGATAGCAAAATCTAATGTCTGGGTTGTAAAAGTTGTATCTCCTCGCCGTTGAGCGTTTTCTAGCTCTCTGATAATTGCGGGGAGCCTATCAGTCGGGGACATTCCAGAAATTTCGTTCCAGCGTCGGGTACTTTCACCAGTTAGCTCTACACGGCAAGCTTTAGAAATAGTTATTTTAGCATCTGCCGCATAAATAGGAACAGAGTAAATTAGTTGAGAAGCAATAATCAAAGCGAGCGTTAGCTTCGCTCGCCGCAGGCATCGCGTCAGCATCATCAGCTTATGTTGTATATTCGTATTCACTTAAATTAGGGCGTATTAATTACTAAAAGAGCTATATTGATTTATACTCAGCTATTTTTTGCTCAGAATCTTGCCACTGAGATTAACCGTGTAAGTCAGTGATTTCTGAAAATTTGTCACCGTGACATTCCAACCTTCAAGGCGCTGCGTTGGTATGCAAGGTTCATTAGGTGCAGCCGTGGGACTGCGGAAACAATAGAATCGTGGTGACACTTGGGTAATACTAAGATTGGCAATGGGTTTTTTCAAGTCTGATTTGGCGGCGTTAAAGACTGTGCGAGCGATCGCAGTTGGTAACTCATCAGTGCGAGTAGGAAGTCCGGCGATCGCTTCGGTGCGAAGATAAACTTTATCACTGCTAATTCGGTATATTTGCTGTGCTTGCGACTTTCCCGCCACCGTTACCCGATAGCCCCGAATTCTTTGTTGAGCGCAGGATTCGGCTAAATTCCCCAATCCTAGACAGCTATCAGTAAAGGTTTGAGGTTCGATTTTAGTAATCAGAACAACTGAGGGTAAAATTTGCAAGTGTTTGCTGGCAATACTCTTGATTTCGTTAACCACCGGAATCGGTAAGCCGCCTTCAATCACAGGATTAGTACGTGCAATCAATTGTAAATCGTCAGCTGTTTCACCTCGAAATACCCAGCTTTGGCGTTGGTGGGGAATGGTAATTTTCCAGCCTCGGCTAAGAAAGGGATCGCAAGGATTAGGGGCAGAAACATTTTCACAACCACTTGCCCAAGTTGTCTTTGCAGATGAAATATTAGTTAATACAGGTTCTCCAGGATAGCCCCATTCTTTCGCCTGTTGAATCGCTTTTGTGATCATTGCCGTTGGCGGAATTTCTTGAGCAGGTTTTCCTAGAGAATGGATGTTTTGCCCATTCCTTTGCATCAAGACTCTAAAGTTACCATTATCAGTGGTGAAATAGACCAAATTTTTATGCCGATCGGCGATCGCAATTTTCCAGTAAGGTACAGGATTGTACATCCAGGTATCGCCCTTACCAATTCGAGCAACTTGAACGACTTTTGCAGTATTATCAAGTTTCTCTTTGGCGATCGCATCTTGAAGCACTTGTTGAGCGATCGTTTTTGCTTGTGGTGTAGTCACAATTTGCGGATTAGCAACGGTAGATTGTAAGGGAATTAGGGAACTAGAAAAAAGCAGACATCCAAAAATAGTTGATTTGAATAAAGCTTGGTGGGAAAAGTGTTGCAGCATAGAATATTGATTGAGAAATATCAGTAAATCTTGCAGTCTCAAGTTAGCTAATAAATACTCAAACTCAGGATTGAGTTACAGATTTGGAAACAAAATACGGCGTTGCATAATTGGGGGATGATTTATCTCACGCAGAGACGCAGAGACGCAGAGAGAATCAGGAGTGGGAGGTTTCAATGGCTCAAAATTCATTCCCTAATTTAGCAATGCCCAAAATACATATTTTAGTAGTCGCGATCGCATTCTCCACAATAAATCTTTGGCTTGTTGGTCATTAGGACTTTATCAGCAATTGCTCAATCAAGGGGAACTTTCGGCTGAAGATAGTTGGGAGTTAATGCAGTTGTGTCTTTCTGGTTTGGTTGTCAAACGTCAAGGCAAATTGAGTATCTATAACCGCATCTATGCCACCGTGTTTGATTATACCTGGACAGAACAAGCTTTGCGTGCTATCCGTCCCTATGGTGCAGAACTCGCCGCTTGGGAAATTTCTCAAGATGCTCAATATTTACTGCAAAATGAAGCCTTGCAGTGGGCGTTAGTTTGGGCAAAAAAATTAAGTTTGAGTCATAGTGATTATCAATTTTTATCTGCCAGCCAAGCCCAAGAATTAGCGATCGCCCAATCCAAAACCCAAACAGCAATACAATCAAGCAATTGGGCGATTAAAAACCGTACAACATCAAACCAGAAAACGATTGCGAATTGGGGCGATCGCGCTTTCTGCGGCTGTAATTAGCACCATCGGCACGTTTTTTTACTTCCAGCAATCAGAACAGCAACTCAGAACCAATGCAGATATCTTAAATCTAGAACGATTAGCCCAGACGGGCAATTGTTGATTGCCAAGACTATTGATAGCATAATCCATATTTGGCAAGGCGACGGCACACCTATTACTCGCATCCCTATGGGTGGTGCCTTGAATACATTCCTCAATTTTACCCCAGATGGCAACCGCTTGATTTCTAGTAGTGGGTCAATGATCTATTCCTGGAACTTGAATCTTGACGATCTCCTCGCCCAAGGTTGCAATTGGCTGGGCGACTATTTCCAAAACCATCCCCAGGAGTTGCAGCAACTTCCATCTTGTCGTAGATAACCTGAGTTCGGGAGCAGGAAAGGGACAAGTAGTAAGCTAAAAATAAAGTCAAATCCAGCACCTATCTTATGTTTAGTTGAGATGCTTTATTTTGCTATGTAGATGATTTCTGTAAGGCGTTTGAAAGTCAATCATCCGATGTCACCACATTCTTGCTCTTAGCCCCACTTTTGCAGATGTTGATAAACAACCCAGTCGGATTATCACACCAGCCTTCATGAATTCCTTCCTTCACTCATGCGATCGCTTTGCCTTGTTCTTCAATTACCCTTTATTTCTTAAAGTTGTGCAAACATTGATGTGGCAGTAGTTCCAGTTCTCTACCTAACGCTCTTCCATCACTCTTATGAGAGAATATTACTTGAAATATGCTGTAAAACATGACCTCCAATTTACCACTTGAGTGGTATTACCTCTCATGCAGTTAATCTTAACTACGTGAAAATACTATATCGAAAATTGATATTAAGTGTTAATGTTTACATTAGATTAGCAGAAAAACATAAATTTTTCTGCTAATTTAGCTTGGGTAGCAACCTACTGGAATGACAGATGCAAAAAAATTTTGGGTTGGGTTAATTGGAGTAAAGTCCGACACCAAGCTCCAGGTTGGGTTTCGCAAGGCGAAACAACATCTAATGCACCAAAATTATCTCTGTCAAACCAATCAAACTATTGCTGATGAGTAAAATCGGTTGACTAAAAATCATGTTTAGGGTGAATTTATTAAGAATTGGCGTTCTATAAATCAGGGATGATTCGATGGTTAAAATCATTGATAATTCGTTCTAATTGATGTGTAGTCATCCCATTATTTAGGAACGTTAAAAATTTATCAATTGTCAAAGCAAAAACTCCTGAAGAGCGAACTGTATAAGTTGGCGACGAGTGATGTACAGAAGTAGGAGGGTAACATTTTTGTGTTCTGTATCCTATCTGTATATGTCATGTTAAATTTCCAGAACTCTAATCTTTTCTACAAAGAACATTTCTAATATGACTAGTTCTAACTCCATCAATACCCTTCTGTTTGTCGATCGCAATGTCGAGAATTACCAATCTCTTATTGCTAATACCCAAACAGGAACTGAAATAATTCTCCTCGATGCTAACCAGGATGGAGTAGAACAAATTACCAATGTTTTAGCCCAGCGAAGTAATATCGCTAGTGTCCAAATTATCTCTCATGGAAGTGAGGGACAAGTTCAGCTAGGTTCCACTCTCCTAAATACAGAAACCATCGCTAAATACCATCACTTACTAGAACAGTGGCGCAATTCTTTGACAGAAAACGCTGATATTTTGCTGTTTGGTTGTGATGTAGCTTCAGGAATAGGCGAGGAGTTTCTTCAGCAATTAAGCGAAATTACCGGGGCTGATATTGCAGGTTCCACAGATATTACCGGAAATGCAAATTTAGGGGGAGATTGGAACTTAGAAGTTCAAACAGGAAGTATTGAATCGAGTTTAGCGGTTACTGAGGAGGCGAAGCAAGGTTATACCGATTTATTATATTTAAAAGCAGAATATTTTAACGATAAAGACCTAGATCAAGACCCTGGTCTTTCTGACAGTAAAGGTACGCGTTATGACATTGATAATATTAATTATGCACAAAACGATGAGAATTTTGATTTTGTAAATGGAAATAACGATAGAGGGATAATTTGGACGGGTTATGTTTATGCACCTGATAGTGGAAATTACACTTTCTACGCGGACATTGATGACGGTGTACGTCTATGGGTAAATAATACAAGAATTATTGATAAATGGAATAATGGTACTGGTGAATACACAGGTAATATCTCTTTAACTGGAGGACAATGGTATCCCTTTCAGATGAATTTTCAGAATAATACAGGTGGTTGGCGAGCAATTCTGAAATGGTCTAGTTCATCTATTTCTAAGCAAGTTATTCCTGCTGCAAATTTTATTCTTCCTAATGATATTCCATCCACCAAATATCCAGTTTCTATTACACCTTCTACATTACAAGTAACAGAAGGCGGAACTGCAAGATTGACTATTAAATCTGATTTGACTGTTTCAGGAGAGGTAAAAGTTTTTTACAAGGTTGAACCTATATCTGGAGCGGATAGTAAAGATCTTAATAATGTTCCTCAAACTCAGTATATAGCCAAATACGTCACATTATCTGGTAGTAGTGCAACAATAAATATCCCTATTACTGATGACTTACTCACTGGAGAATCTGGAGAGAAAGTAAGAATCACCTTATTACCCGATCCTTCTAATGCTTACTCAATTAAAACCGCTTCCAGTTCTGCTACCGTAACTATCAACGATAATGAACCTGTAATTGGTATTGAAAAAATCACAACAGATGGTTCAGAAAATATAATCGAAGAAAAATTTACATTTAGCCTAACTTTAGATCGCGCTGCTTCTCAACCGTTTACAGTCAATTTTATTGTCAGTGGTAGTGCAAAAATAACTGATGACTATACCTTCTCCACTAGTCGCATAATAAAACCCAGTGATGGAACTAAGATTACTATTTCAATTCCTATTAAGAACGATGACATTAGAGAAGGAGATGAAAGCTTTACAATTTCCCTAAAAAAACCTAACTCTGATGATGGATATACAATTAATTCCTCTAAGAGTTCAATTGATTTTAACCTCATTGATGATGAACCAAAAATAGGGATTACTAAAATTAAAGATGGTTCGGAAAATATCGGAGATAATGCCGAATTTGAGCTAACTTTTGACCGCCAAAGAACAGAAGATTTCGCCTTAAAACTAAATGTTGATGCTGTCACTAAAAAAGATGCGTCTGACCCTAATAAATACCTCAAAATTACAGGTAGTCAAATTATTCGGGGCGATTATATCGACACAGCTAAAGGTGCTGACTATCTTCTCTATTGGCGCTACAAAGATGGTAGCAAAAAAGAATATATAGCAGCCGATCAATTTACAGTTACCGCTAACACAGGACTTGGTGATAAAGCAATTATTATCGGCGTTGAACCGATTAATGACGAAGTAGCAGAAAATACTGAATCTGTAAAAGTTGAATTAGTTCAACAAACTTCTGGTAGTAACAAACGCTACTATGAAGTTGATAGCAATAATAAATCTGACACCATCTATATTGATGACAATGAACCAACCCTAGAGTTTGTCACTTTTAAAAATGCCAAAGAATACGATACATTCTTACCTAATGGTGAAGATTCAGGAACAATTGGTTATATTGAATTAAAAGCGGATAAACCTGTTCTCTCTTCCTTGGGGTTGTGGGTGAAATATACCATCACAGCTGGTAATACCGTTATTGAAGGGGTAGATTATCTCAGTTCTCAATATCGTAAAGTTTCTTTCAATCCCAGTACCCAAACAAAAGGGATTATTGTCCCTAACAGTGAAGATTTAAAGATTGCTGGTAACAGTGTTGTAGATGCTTCCAAAATCCGCATCTATTTTATGGCGTTACCAGACGCAATCAAAGAAAATACTGAGAACTTAGATATTAAGATTCAACCCTATCACTTTGATTTAGATACGACAGGTAATAAGACAATCTCCAATTACTTTCTCAAACAAAATGGTGTGATTGTTGATGCTATTAACGCTACATTAAAAATCGAAGATAGCGGACTATATTCACCACAAGTATTAATTATTGACCAAACTGGTCAATTAGTTAGCGATAAAAATCCCTTAGCAGTCACAGATGGTAAAGCTACCTTGAAACTCAAATTAGGTAGCCAACCTTTGAATGATGTTATTGTTAAATTCAATCCCCCTGCACCAACAACATCTGCTTCTTTACCTACAGGTACAATTACAAAAAACGAAGGAATAGATAACAACGATAAACTCGTTAATGCTATTGCTATTACCACCAGTTCTTTCAGATTTGATGGTGCAATCAGCAGTAACAAAGATATTGATACTTTTAAGATTGACCTTAAACCAGGCGATAAACTTAAGATTGATATTGATGCCAGAAAACCCAAGTTATCAACACTAGATTCCCAAATAAATCTTTTAAACTCCAAGGGGGAAATAGTTGCTAAAAATGATGATACCTCTGGAGATGATTGGGATTCCTTACTAGAATATACTGTCAGCAAAGCTGATACATACTATATTCAAGTTGTTTATAGTGAGTATTACGGTGCATCAGGTACAACATATAGTAGCGGTAAGTATAAACTAGCTGTAGATGTAACTCCTGTTAATGTGGCATTAAAACCTGGTAATAATATCACTTTTAATGCGACTAATTGGGATAAATTACAAACTATAAATATTGAAGGAGTCACTGCTGATTTTAATTTACAAGCTCAACTTACTAGTAGTGACGCTAACTATCAAAACCTCAATCTTAGTCTTCCTGTTACAATTACACCACCTTTACAAACAATAGTAAAAGAAGGGGTAGCGACACAAAATTTAGGTACTCCCAAAGTTAGTATTTTTGCTGTAGGCGATCCTAGCTTAAGCAACAAAGACCCACAAATTCAAGAAAATAGTTTAGAAGCGGCTCAATTTGTTGTTCAACTAGACCATGTAGTCGATCAAGATTTAACAATTAGCTATAGCATTGGTGGTACAGCAACTAAAGATATTGATTACTCTGGTAAATTTTCCACAGGTGCTAACAATACTTATTCTGTGACAATTCCCAAGGGGGAAATTTCTGTTGCTTTACCTGTTGTCCCGATTGCTGACAATATCAAGGAATTGTCCGAAGAAATTACCATTACCTTGAATTCTGGAAACAGCTACAATGTTGATGCCAATGCTAACAGTAAAACCATCACTTTAATTGATAGTAATATTGTTGGGTTTAAATTAGCTAATGTCAGCTTTGATGACACAAATTTAGATGCACAGGGTAAACCTAAAGCGATAATTGCTTCTACTTTCCGTGCATTGCAAACTAAAGAAAGCGGCGAGAAGGAAACATTTGCTATTCGGCTAAAAACTAAACCAAATAGTAACGTTACCGTAGATTTCAAAGGATTTAATAGCAAAGAAAGTAGCCTCAGCACCTCTACAGTTACCTTTACTCCTGATAACTGGGATCAATACCAATTAGTGGAAGTAAAAGGTGAAGCTGATACTGTTATTGATGGTGATATTACTTACGATATTCCAGGCAAAAGTAGCAGTAATGACTCTAATTACAATGGGTTAGATATTCCTATTACTGTTACGAATCAAGATATCAACAATAGTATTGATAAACTTGTCACTCTCGAACGTCCTAATCCATCTCTACCTCTGGTAACAATCCAGGGAACTAATACTACCTTTGCGGAAAATAGCACCGCATTTAACACAGTCAAAGTAATTTTAGATCGACCTGCGCCCCAAGGAGGGTTACCAGTATTCTTTTCCTTTGATGGTAGTAGTGCTACTTGGAAACAAGATTTCACTGTTAATACCAACTACTTCCAAAATCAAACACAAAATCAAACACAAACTCAAGCACAAACTCAAGCAAAAAATCTTTTTAATAGTATTAATGTTGGTAAATTCAGTAATCCTAATTTTGCGGATTTGGATAAAGATGGAGATTTAGATTTAGTAGTTGGTAATGGTAATGGTGTCGTCCAGTTTTATCGCAACATTGGAACTACAGCGACTCCCTTCTTTAGTGCAGAAACAGGTAGTAGTAATCCTTTCACAGCTATTAAGGTTGATGGTAATAGTACACCAACTTTTGCCGATATCGATCAAGATGGAGATTTAGATCTAGTTATTGGTAGTTCCACAGGGAATCTCTCTTATTCTGAAAATATCAGCGATAGTAAAGGAATTAAATTTGCACCACTGCAAAAGCTAGAAATAATTGGACAACCAACAATAACTAATAGTGCACCTACTTTCGCAGATATTGATCGAGATGGTGATTTAGATGCAATTATCGGTGCCGGCGATGGCACAATTAAGTATTACCTAAATACTGGGACAAAAAATACTGGTACAAGCATACAGCCAATCCTAACTCCTCAAGCAGATGCAAATAATCCCTTTAAGGGTATTGATGTTGGTGATGATAGTAAACCGAATCTGGTAGATTTTGATGGCGATGGTGATTTAGATTTATTTGTTGGTGGTAAAAATGGTAAAGTTTCCTTTTACCGCAACATTGGTACAGCTAAAAACCCTCAGTTTACCCTCGATAATAATACTCCAACTAATAGCTGGAATACAGGGGCTAATAGTGCGCCGTTATTTATAGATTTAGATCAAGATAATGACTTAGATGCAGTTCTTGGTAAGGCTGATGGTACGCTGCAATATCAGAAACAATACCAAGCAATTGTGATTCCTGAAGGACAAACCACAGGAGAAATTACAGTTCAAGCAATTGACGATCAAATTCTCGAAGGAAATGAAATTATTAACCTAAAACTAGCAGAAGATACTAGTTATAGGGTTAATACTAATCAACCAGAGAATCACCGTCTACCCCTGACAATTCAAGATAACGACAAAGCCGGATTATTACTAAAAAATTCTCAAGGACAACCTGTCTCTAGTCTGAAATACCAAACACAAGAAAATAGTAATACTCCTGTTAATTTCAGCCTTGAACTGACTAGTAAGCCGACAAATCAAGTTAAAGTCAGCGTCTTTAGTCAAAATGTCAGGGAAGGATTACTCCAGAAAACTGGAGATACAACTGCTAATCAAGTTGTTGATTTAATCTTCACCCCAGATAACTGGAATCAACCTCAATCCTTCTCAATTATTCCCCAAGACGATCGCGTTCAAGATGGCGCAATTGCTTATATAATAGGACATCAAGTTCAAAGTCTTGACCCCAACTACAATGACACCGCAGACTCTAAACTAGGTTTTAACATCAGCGACAGATTAGTTGATCGGGTAAGTATTGCCGCAGATGGTACACAAGCAAACAACTATACCAACTTCTTTGATTCTCCAGCAATTAGCGCTGATGGGCGTTATGTGATTTTCTCTTCTTTTGCCAACAACTTAGTAGCCAATGATAGTAACGGTAACTCAGACGTTTTCATCTACGATCGCAATACTAAAGAAACTGAACGCCTTAGCGTCAGTAGTGATGGTATTCAAGGAAACAATTATAGTTATCAGGCTTCGATAAGCACCGATGGACGCTATGTAGTTTTCACCTCTGCGGCTAGCAATTTAGTGTCGGGTGATACTAATAGCAATAGAGATATATTTATCTACGATCGCACTACTCAAGCAACCCAACGGCTGAACCTCAGCAATAATGGTACACAAGCAAACGCTGATAGTTATAACTCAGCTATTAATGCTGATGGACGCTATGTTGTCTTTGAATCTGATGCTGATAACTTGGTAGCTGGTGATATCAATAGTCAGCGAGATATTTTCGTCCGCGATCGCACTACCAATGAAACCCAACGGATAAACCTCAGCAATAGTAATCAACAAGCAAATAATAATAGCTATAATCCTGTAATTACTGCTGATGGTCGCTACATTATTTTTGAATCTGATGCTGATAACCTGGTAGCGGGTGATAATAACGGCAAAAGAGATATTTTCATCTACGATCGCACTACCACTCGCACCATTGTTAACAAAGTTATTACTAACCCCATTAACACCACTGGCGGGACTATTTCTGTCTCTAGTACCATTTCTCCTACTGGCGAAGAACAAGACAAAGCATTTGATAACGACACAAATACTAAATGGTTAATTTTTGGTTCATCTGGTTGGATTCAGTACCAATATCCAGTCAGTAATGTTGTAGTTAATAGCTACTCAATTACTTCTGCTAATGATTTTTCCGAACGAGATCCCAAAGATTGGCAATTACGCGGCTCAAATGATGGTAGCAACTTTGAAACAATTGATAAACAAACAGGGATTAACTTTAATAATCGCTTGGAAACCAAGACTTTCCAAGTAAATAACAGCAAACAATATCGCTACTATCGCCTGGAGATTCTGTCTAATCATGGAATTGATGCTAAAAGCGGCGGTGCAATTCAATTAGCGGAATTTAAACTCAATGCTAACACTGCCACAACTGTCACAGAATCTGTAATTACCGCCGGAGAAGGTATACAGCGCATTAGTGTTGCTAGCGATGGTACACAAGCAAATGGTAATAGTGCGATCGCTTCAGTGAGTGCTGATGGACGTTATATTGTTTTTGAATCGGAAGCTAGTAACCTGGTAGCCGGTGACACCAACGGCAAAAAAGATATCTTTATTTACGATCGCACTACTAAACAAACTCAACGCATCAGTGTTAGTAGCGATGGTACTCAAGGTAACGGCGATAGTTTAGATCCTACTATTAGTGGCGATGGGCGCTATGTTGTCTTTGAATCGGAAGCTAGTAACTTAGTAGCAAATGACACTAACTCTAAAAAAGATATTTTCCGCTATGATCGCACTACCAAGCAAATCGAACGCCTGAATATTGCGAATAATAACGCCCAAGGGACTAATATTAGTTTCGATGCGGCGATCAGTGGGGATGGTAGCTATGTTGTCTTTGGTTCGCTAGCCGAAAACCTGGTTGCAGGTGATAGCAACAAATTTAGCGATATTTTCGTTTCTGCGCCTACTAAAGATTTAGTTGTTACCAATCTAGATGATAATGACAAAGCGGGATTTGTCATTACTTCTTTACCAATTACTACTGAAGGAACTCAGGATGCCTTTAGTATAAAACTTGCCAGCCAACCCACAGGTAAAGTTGTTGTCACACTGACACCCCAGGATGATGAATTTTACTTTGTTGGGAAAAAACCCGGCGATACCATCACCATTACTTTTAACGCGCAAAACTGGGATAAAGCCCAAACCCTGCAAATTGCTGCCGTTGATGATAACAAGGTAGAGTATTTACAAAGAAGTGCGATCGCCTTTGAGGTTAGTGGTGAAGATCCACTCTATAACAATATAGGTGCAAACCTCAAACCTGTAACTGTCCTCATTCAAGATAACGATCTTCCCACAGCCAGTATCTCTGCTGGTAGATCCGCCGCCGAAATCTACTCCACTCCGGGCTATTTTGTTGTGCAATTAGATCGCAATCTTGGCGAACAAGGGACTTTAGTCTTGGATGGAGTTGATGACTATGTTTCCCTTGGCGATCCCAAAATTGGTGGTGATTTTACCCTGGAAGCCTGGATTAAGATTGACAAATATCAAAATAATGCCACCATTATTGACTTAGGAAATGGTCAAGATAAAGATAATATCCTTTTACAGGTTGATACTACAGGTAAACTACAACTAAATACTCGCAACGGTAGTGGTAACCAGACAACTATCACCACAAATCAAGTATTAGCTATTAATCAATGGATTCATGTCGCCGCAGTTAATGATGGTAAAGGTAATGCTGCTATTTACCTAAATGGTGAGTTAGCTACACAAGCAAGCGGTCAAACTATAATCAATAATATTACTCGTAACAGTAACTTTATTGGTAAAAGTAACTGGAGTAATGAATACTTTGATGGCAATATCAGCGAAGTGAGAGTTTGGGATACAGCCCGTAGTAGCGACCAAATTCGGCAAAACATGAATCGTTTTCTCTCGGGGACAGAAAACGGTTTAAAAACTTACTATAGTATTAATAACGCCAATCCCACCAATCTCTATCCTGAAACTCTCACCGACTATACAAATAACGGTATTGATGGCACTCTCAAAAATGGTGCAACTTGGCAAGTAGGGAACTTTGATGCGCCTGTTTATGCCCTGCCTGTTGATAATACAGGGTTAGAAATCAACTACAAAATTACAGGCGGCACTGCAACAAAAGACGCAGATTATCAGTCAATTGGCACAGATGGTAACAACATAGGTAAAGTGCGGGTTTTTGGTAATCAAATCCTCATTCCCATTGTTCCCATTGATGATAAAAAAATCGAAGATGTAAGTTTCACAATTAATAATGTTTCTACCGTATCTAGCAGTAATGGTAAAACAATTTTACGGTTAGATGTTCTAGCCAAAAGCCTCAAACCAGAATCGACATCAAGTCTCGATTTACCAACAGCTAGTATTGTTGATTTTGGTAATGGTTTAACTGGGAATCTGAATAAGAATGTTACCCTGACTCAATTAGCTCAAGGTTCATTCAGTTTTGATGGTACTAATAATTATGCTTCTTTCGGCAATACAAACATTGGTGGCGATTTTACAATTGAAGCGTGGATTAAGATTGATAAACATCAAAACTATGCAACTATTATTGACTTAGGAAATGGTCAAGATAAAGATAATATTCTTTTACAGTTTGATGGTACTACAGGCAAACTAGAACTAAACACTCGCAACGGTAGTGGTACTAGTAACAGGACATTCATTACCACAGACAAGGTTTTACCTATTGGTCAATGGATTCATATTGCCGCAGTTAATGATGGTAAAGGTAATGCTTTTATTTACCTCAATGGTGAGTTAATTAAACAGGCTAGTGGTCAACAAATTGTCAATAATATTACCCGCAGCAGTAACTTTATTGGTAAGAGTAACTGGAGTGATGAATACTTTGACGGGAATATTGCTGAAGTCAGAGTATGGGATACAGCCCGCAGTACTGAAGAAATTCAGGCAAATATGAACCGTTTTCTCTCTGGTAAAGAAGACGGTTTAGACCTTTATTACAGCGCTAATACTGCTAATGCTAATGCCACAAATAAAACCAGTGGCGTAATTAACGATTTGACTGGTAATGGTATTAATGCCACTTTACAAAATGGTGCTACTTGGAATGTTAGCAAAACAGATTCTCCTGTTAACAGTACCGTCATCAATTACACGGGAACCTTAGAACTAACCGTTGATAACGCTATTGCTAGTCAAATTAAAGCTGGAAATGCAGCCAGAATTCCTTCCGAAACAGTCACGGTAACATTACTTCCTGGTGACGGTTATAAATTAGGAGATACTAATTCAAAAACTGCCAGCCTGAATATTATTGATAACGATGTTCCTGGGGTGCGGATTGTTCAAGGTGGAAATCGGACTATTGCCATTGAAGATGATTCATTCAAAACTAATAATGGCGATACTCTTCGCACTTCTCAGTTTGAACTTTCTCTCCTCAGTGAACCTTCATCTGATGTCACCCTGACTTTAACAACTAACACCACCAAGAAAAATGCTGCTGGTGAAGACAAGAAACAATTACGCTTTATTGATAAAAATGGTCAGTTAGTTGATACGCTGCAAGTGACCTTTAAACCAGAGGAATGGTATAAATTAAAAACCATTACTGTTCAAGGTATAGATGATGGCATTCTGGAACCGAATTTAGAAACAAATATCGCTGTCATTGACTATAAACTGAGTAGCAAGGATATTAACTATGACAATCTGGCTGTTGTACCGCAAACAGTTTATATAGTTGATCGGGTTCTGGATAAAGTTGAAACCATCAAAGGGATTGAAGCTGGATTTGGCACACTTCAAGGCACAATTGATAACTTAGAACTACCAATTATTGGTTCACTCAAAGGCCGTTCTCCAACTTTACTGCAAGATTTAGGCAGCATTGTCATTAAAGGTGTCAGCCAAACAGATCCTAATCAACTGACAACAACTTCCCTAGAGAAACTAATAGAAGATGCTTTAACTCAGTTAGGAATTCCTGGGGTAGATGTCAAAACCACAATGACAGATATCGATGTTTACTTTGAGTTTAATGCTAAGAAAAACTACGAACTCTTTAATCTCAATCTTTCCTCAGATTTAGGTGTTCCGGCTTTAGGGATTGGCTTTGAAACTCAAGGTAATTTAACGGGTAATTTTAATTATGATTTATCTGTTGGTTTTGGCTTAAATAAACTCCTGGGTTTTTATATTAATCCAGACAAAACTAAATTTCATGCTGATGTCAGCTTGAATTTGAGTCAAAATTTCAAAGGTGTAGGTAATTTAGGCTTTCTGCAAGTTGATTTTGCTAACGATCCGAATAATCTAACTAAATTAGGAATCTCTGCGGATATTAGCTTTAAAGATCCAGATGCTAGCAAGAAAAAACTTGTCGCACCCAAACCAATCACCACAATTGATGTCACAGCTATCAAGGTAGACAGTACCCCCGCCGATACTTTAGTTATTCCCACACCGCCACAGCTTCCATCTGCACCTACGGAAAAATTAGCGCCGAAATCACCAGCTGCTACCACACCAAATTTACCTACTCCGGTAAGTAAGAGTAATCCTAGTCAAGAAATTGCAGAAATTCCTGTAGCTAATCCGGTTTTAGCGCAAACAGTAGATACAAAGACGGTAGAGTATAACCGCAATCTGCAAACTATTCCCCAAGCAGCGTCTTTTACCTCTTCTTTCTCTAATGTCTCAGCATCAACCTTAGCGACATGGTTAAAAAATCCAGCCACAGCAACGGCGGGTATTTCCCAAGAGGTACTGACAGCCTTAACAAATGCTTCCCCAGAAGTCAAAGTTTTGCTGCAAATTCTGTTAGCAGAAACTACTGGGGTAAATATTGCTTTTAACGATAAACAACTGCAATTTACCTATCTCGGATCGATTGATTTTGCTAAGTTAGCTAATGTGATTCCGGGAGTTAAGAATATCCCCCTCAATGGCTTAACTCTGCCTGTTACAGGTGCAAAACTCACCATTAATAATCCGGGATTAGAAAATGCTGACTATACATTTAGTGCAGCTAGTTTACCAAAGGCACAGTTAGTTAGTTGGTTAAGTAATCAAGCGAAAACATTACTACCGCAGGGTGTACAAGATGTCCTTAATTCATTACTAACATTAACTAATAATGTTGATTTGGTATTAGGCAGAGATCAACTGCAAATTACTTATTTGGGTAATTTGGATATTGCCCAAATCAAAGATAAAATTCCGGGGATTAAAGATTTACCTTTAACTGGCTTAACTTTACCTGTTACCAATCCCACAATTACCATTACTAATCCGGGTAATGCTAGTGCTAATTATGCTTTGTCGGCTGCGAGTTTGCCCAAAGCACAGTTAGTTAGCTGGTTAGGTAATCAAGCCAAAACATTACTACCCCAAGGTGTACAGGATGTTGTCAATAAACTCTTGGCGTTAACTAATAATGTTGACTTGGTATTGGGTAAAGAACAAATCCAAATTGCTTATCAAGGTAATCTCAACCTCACACAGCTTACAGGTGTAATTCCGGGGATTAAAGATTTACCTTTAACTGGATTGAATTTACCTGTTACCAATCCCAAGATTACAATTACTAATCCTGGTAGTGTGAATGCAGATTATGCCTTTGTTGCGGAAAAATTACCGAAAGCACAATTAGTTAGCTGGTTAGCTGCTGGTAAATCTTCATTACCCCAAGGCGTACAAGATGTTTTAAATAAACTCCTGGCACTTACTAACAATATTGATTTAGTTTTAGGCGATAATCAAATCGAAGTTGCTTATCAAGGTAATCTCGATTTAGCGCAATTAGCAGCTTTGATTCCTGGGGTAAAAGAATTACCTTTAAATGGTTTAACTTTACCTGTTACTAATCCTCGCCTCACAATTAACAATCCCAAGGGAACTAACCCAGATTATGCCTTTGCTGTTGATAGTCTGCCAAAACGTCCTATTCTTAATTGGATCACTAATCAAGCCAAATCTGTATTACCAGAAGCTGCTCAAAACCTCCTGAATCAGCTATTTATCGAGAACTTTGAACGAGTAGATTTGGTATTGGGTAGTAAGCAAATGCAAATTACCTACAAAGGGGATTTGCAATTAGATAAGTTAATTTCGGCGATTCCTGGGGTACGAGATTTACCGTTAACAGGGTTAAATTTACCTGTGACAAATCCGAGTTTAACTTTATTAAATCTCGGTACACCTAATGTTGATTATGCCTTTAGTGTAGAACGTTTACCCAAACAAGAATTAATCAATTGGGTGAAAGGACAAGCAGCAGCTTTACTACCAGAAGAAGTGCGTAATGTCCTGAATGGGTTACTAAATTTAACAGAAAATGTAGATTTACAACTGGGGAATAACCAGATTCAAATCGGTTATTTAGGTAAATTAGACCTGAGCAGTATTTTACAACAAGTTCCGGGGCTGAAGGATTTACCACTCAATACCCTGAAGTTACCTGTTACTAATCCGCGTCTAACAATTATTAATCCCAATAGTCAGGATATTGACTATAGTTTTGCGGTTGAACAGTTACCCAAACAAGAATTAGTTAATTGGCTAGTTCAACAGTTACCCACAGAAGCCAAATCTATTTTAAATACGGTTTCTGATGTTGCTCAACAGGTAGATGTTCTATTTAGCGATAAGCAATTGAAACTGGCTTATCAAGGTAATTTAGATATTGCCAAAATTGCCAAAGTTATACCGGGAATTAAAGATTTATCTTTGGATGGCTTGGCGTTACCAGTTAGCAATCCCCAGTTGATTTTAAGCAACTTAGGTACACAGGATCTTAGTTACGCCTTTAAGAGCGATCGCCTACCCAAAAAAGAGCTAGTTACATGGTTAACAAACACAGTTACCAAGCTACTTCCGGCTGATGTGCAGTCGTTTGTCAAGCAACTGCTGAGTGTGGTTGAGAATATCGATGTGCAATTTGGGAATAATCAAATCCAAATTGGCTACTTAGGCGATCTCAACCTCAAAACCATCATCGATGGAATTACCAGTCAACTCGGTAATTTCTTGTTACCACTCAAGGGATTAAACCTTACCCTCACTAATCCCAGTATCACCATTACTAATCCCAATGTTGCACCGAGTTTTAGCTTTAATTTAGATCGCCTCCCTGTAGCTCAAATTAAAACTTGGTTGGTGGATCAAGTTAAAACCCTAGTTAACGATGCGAGTGTGCAAGATTTCCTCACCGGATTGTTAAACAACTTAACCAACATTGATTTAGTTCTCGGTGATAATCAAACCCAAATTACCTATTTAGGTTCAGTTGATTTAGTCAAAGCTTTAGATATTATTCCGGGTTTAGACTCTGTTACCCCTAAAAATTTAAGCTTACCTGTTCTCAATCCCAGCTTTACAATTAACAAAACCGGAAGCGATCGCAACTATAGCTTAACGGCAGAAAGTTTACCCAAAGATGAGTTAACTCAATGGCTGAGTAAAGAAGTCATGGCGCTGTTACCTACAGAAGTTGCAGGGATGGTGAAATCTCTGCTCAATGTAGCGCAACGCATGGATGCAACCATTGGGAGTAATCAACTGACGCTGAGTTATCAAGGTAATTTAGATTTAGCGACGATTATTAAAGAAATTCCTGGGTTAAATGAGTTACCCCTGAATAATTTATCTTTACCTGTGCTGAATCCCAAGATTGAGATTCTCAACCCAGGTAAGAATGCTAGTTATAACTTTAGTGCCGAGCAACTACCGAAGCAACAGTTACTCAATTGGTTAGTGCAACAGTTACCTGCTGAGGTGAAATCGGTATTACAGGCGATCGCAAATGAAGCGCAAAACCTGGATGTGGTTCTCGGTAATAGTCAGATTGAAATTGGTTATAACGGTAACATTGATTTAGTTAAACTCCTGGCGTTGATTCCTGGTGTGAAGGATTTACTCACCACTGGGTTAAGTCTACCTGTACTCAATCCCAAGCTTACCATTCTCAATCCTGGGGCAAATGCTAGCTATAGCATTGATGCCGAAAAATTACCGAAACAACAGTTAATAAATTGGCTGAGTTCTCAGTTACCCAGTGACGTACAAACTGTACTGAGCAAACTTTCTACTAATTTAGATATCAATATTGCCCAGAATCAACTGCAACTCAACTATCGTGGTGATGTTGATTTACTAGAACTCGCGGGAGTGATTCCAGGCGTTAAGGATCTACCTCTGCAAGGATTAAAACTGAATGTTACCAATCCCAGTTTTACCTTAATTAATCCTGGTAAAGCCAACGCAGATTATATCTTCAATAGCGATCGCCTACCTACCAAGGATCTTCTCGCTTGGTTAAAAACGACAGCTACCAATAGCCTACCCGACGCGGTGAAATCGGTTCTCAATCAATTACTGGCGCTGGGAACCAATATTGATTTAGTTTTGGGCAAGGGACAAATGCAACTTGCTTATAATGGGAATCTAGATTTAGCGCAAGTTATCGGTTTAATTCCTGGGGTGAAGGATATTGGTGCTTTGTCTGGGTTAAACCTCCCTGTCACCAATCCCAGCATTACCATTCTCAATCCTGGCACAGCCACAGCCCAATATTTACTCAAGAGCGATCGCTTACCTAAAGAAGAACTGGTAAGCTGGGCAAAAGGAAAAGCTACCGAATTACTACCCGCAGATTTAGTCAAGGTATTTAATACTTTGATGAATATTTCTGAAGGTATTGATTTAGAAGTAGGCAATAATCAGCTAGAAATTGCTTATGAAGGTTCGGTTGATTTAGCTACCCTCCTCAAAGAAATTCCCGGCTTAAATGAATTACCCCTCAATAACCTCAAATTACCTGTTCTCAACCCCAGTTTAACTATTACTAATCCTGGTAAGAGTGCGAGTTATAGTTTTGCTGCTACCAAGTTACCAAAACAAGAGTTAATTAGCTGGCTGAAAGAACAAGCCAAATCTTTAATTCCTACAGAATTACAGGGAATATTCAACGCTTTAGCGGCGGTAGGCGAACAATTAGATATTCGCTTTGGTGATAGTCAATTCCAGGTGAAATATCAAGGCAATCTCAATCTGGTAAATATCCTCAAAGAAATTCCTGGTATCAAGGACTTTGATTTTACTGGTTTAACTTTGAATGTTAAAAATCCCAGTATCACTATTACCAATCCCGGTAAGGATGCAGACTTTAGCTTTAATGCCGAAAAATTACCAATTGCAGAATTACAAAATTGGTTGATTACCAAAGCTGGTAATGCTTTACCCACAGAAGCTAAGGATATTCTCAATGGACTTAAGAATTTAGCACAGGATGTTAATATTCTCCTGACAGATAAACAAATCCAAGTCCTTTATGACGGTACTGTTGATGTCGTTGGGCTAATTAAAAATATTCCTGGAATTAGTAACATTCCTCTACCACCAAATAACGCCCTTACTGTTACTAAACCAACTTTAACTCTCACAAGGGTAACGACAAATAACATTACCAGCACAGACTTTAACTTTAGTGTGGAGAAACTCAATAAAAAAGGCTTGACGGCATGGTTAATTCCTGAAACAAAGGCTGTACTACCGTCATCAGTTAGCAATGTTATTAGTTCCCTCATCGCCACCGCCGCCGACTTTGAGGTTCTCTTCAAAAAGAATCAGCTACAAATTAGTTACCCGGGAACTCTGGATTTAGCTAGTGTTATTAAACAGATTCCTGGCTTATCAGAATTACAAACTACTGACTTAACTTTACCAATTACCAATCCAGTACTGAGCATTTCTAACTTAGATCAAGGTGCTGCTGATGCTAACTATTCCTTAACTGCGGATCATTTGCCAAAACAGGAATTGGTAGATTGGTTAACCAAACAAGCAAAAGCCGTTTTACCTGGGGAAGTACTTAATGTAGTTGAGGATTTGCTAGATTTAGCCAGAAGAGTAGATTTGCAAATTGGTGATAGTCAAATTCAGATTACCTATGAAGGTATCCTAGATTTGAGCGATGTTTTAGAGAAAATTCCAGGCTTAGATGCGCTCAATGTTAATACCCTCGATTTACCAGTTACTAATCCTAGTCTCACCCTAACTAAACCACTTAACGCTACCAGTTGGCGAGATGCTAACTTTACTTTTAAAGCCGATCAATTACCTACCAAACAATTAGCCGATTGGCTCATTTCCCAAGGTTCGGCATTAGTTCCTAGCAGTGTAGCTACGCCAGTTAAGGATTTACTGACTGCTTTTGGTAATGTGAATATAGGTTTGAGTAATAATCAATTCCAATTCTCTTCTAACCAAATTAACCTCAGCCAAGTTATTAATGCGATTCCCGGAATTAATAGCATTTTCACTGCACCGCCAAATCTCACCCTGCGTGATCCCAATCTACTGTTAACTAACTTTAAGTCTGGGACTACTAGTTATCAATTTTCCGCTTCTGATTTGAATTTAGCAACTTTAGCAACTTCTTTGGGTATTCCTGATGATTTAAGTAGTAAGTTACCAAAAGTCAATTTCTTTGTTAGTAACGATAAAGTGCAATTTTCTGCATCCGAAGGCATTGATTTGAAGTCTTTGGTATCTTTGGATGGTCTCGGTTTACCTGATGTTATTACCACATACATCAAGGAAATTAAAATAGATAATCCGCAGATTACAGTAACAAAAGCTGCTAATTCTGCTAATAAAATTATTGACCTTTCGGGAACAGTTGCTGGGTTAAATATCGGCTTAAACTACGACGGTAATAAATGGATATCCAAAGGCATTGATGATGGTGGTCGCCTCAGCGCTTTAGATTTAATAAATATCTTCAATACAGCGAAAACCAATCAGCAGGGCTTTTATAACTTCATTGATTATCAACTCAAAGGTGAAGCCAACCTGGGTTTAACAGCTAAAACCAGTATTAATGGTAGTCCTGTCTTTCCTTCCTTTAGTTTCGATGTTGCTGCCAATTTCCCCATTTTCAATTATGGCAATGTTCAACAAGCCAACAAGAATGGGACAAATATTAAACTCAATAATGTAGCAATTGATTTAGGCTCATTCATTAGTAATTTAATGGGGCCAGTCATCAAAGAAGTTAATCAAATTATTGAGCCAATTAAACCAGTTATTAAACTCCTAAATGCTGATACAAAGTTATTTACTCAACTCGGTTTAGGTGATTTATTTGATGCCAATAGTGATGGTAAAGTCACAGTTTTTGAAGTCGCCAAACGGTTAGCACCTCCAGAAGACCGGGCAAAATTAGAAAAATCTGAGCGCTTTATTAAAGCTGTTGGTGATATTGTCGATTTGATTACCGAACTGAGTAAAATTCCTGCCAATCAGCCAATTGTTATTGATTTAGGTAGTTTTGCCCTCAATGACTTGAAAGTAGCTAGCAAAGATACCACCCAAGCTGCGAATAAAGTTGATACCAGTTCTAGTAATACAGGCGGTTTACAAACTACTAAAACAGCAACAGATCCCCTCACTAGCGCCACCAATAAAACTAGTGGTAGTTCTACAGGTAGCTTCCTCAGTAAGCTGAAAAATATTGAAGGTTTAGAATTCCCCATTCTTACCAATCCCCTCAAAGCCATTGATTTGCTGTTAGGAAAAACCACCGACTTGGTGATTTATGATGTTCCTGATTTGGAATTTAACTTTGGCATTTCTAAGAGTTTCCCAATTTGGGGGCCAGTTAAAGGTGAACTCGGTGGTAGTTTCTCAGCGAAAACTAACCTGGTAGTCGGTTTTGATACCGCCGGAGTTAATGATTGGAAAAATGATAATTTTGAGTTCAGCAGTATCTACAAAATCTTTGACGGTTTTTATCTCAAAGATTGGGATGCAAACGGTAAAGATGTCGATGAATTATCTTTAAATGCCACAATTACTGCTGGTTTAGGCTTAGATGTTGGCGTAGCTGATGCGACAGTGCGGGGTGGTGTTCAAGGTTATCTTGGTGTTGATGTTGTAGATACTGGAGAAAATACAGGAACTAGCGATGGTAAAGTGCGCGGTTCCGAGATTATTTCTCGTATTAGCAAGCCTTGGGAATTGTTTGACCTCAATGGTAGTATTGATGCTTTCTTAGAAGCAGAAATTAAAGTACTTGTTGTCGGGACTGTATGGAAAGAAGAATTTGCTCGCTTTAACTTAGCTAAATTTACCTTGAGTGCTGATGGTTTTACCTTCAGTGGCGCACTTTCTCAAAGCTATATTGCAGGTGCCACAATCTTTTTAGATACTAACTTTAATAATCAGTGGGATGTAGGGGAAGTTAAGACAATTTCCGATGAATACGGTCAATTTAACCTGGATATTCCCCAAGAAGTCGATACTAATGGCGATGGCGAGATTGGGGTTGATGAGGCGCAATTAGTCGGATTAGGCGGCTTTGATACTTCTAGTGGTTTGTCTTCTGGTGCTTTAATTGCTTTACCGGGTTCGGCGATCGTGACACCGTTAACTAGCTTAGAAGCAAGACTAGTACAATCAGGCTTGAGCCGAGACGCAGCCGATGGCATTATTAAACAGCAATTGGGCTTAGATTTGTCATCGAAAATCGAAAGTTTCGACCCCCTTAAAGCTGTAGGAGAAAAGCAAGAAATTGGCTTGGATGTCTATCTAGCACATATTCAAGTCCAATCTCTGCTCAATCAAACCCGTGCTTTCTTGGATGGTTTGCAACAAGCTGTTACAGGTGTAGCTAATCCCAATAATTTACTAGAAGCGATTAATGCCCTAGCTGTATATCTGCAAAATAGCACTTATTCTCGCCTGGATCTAACGAATATAGAGATTCTCAAATCCTTCTTTAACTCAGTACTTGAGCGCAATCAATTAACTGCATCGGCTGAACAAGTAAGTGGTGTAGCTTTAGCCACCGCCGCAGGTAATGAGTATTTAGAGACAGTGGCGAAAGTGGGTGCATCAAAAGCTGTATCGGAAGCCTTACCAGTACTAGCCTCTCTCAAACGAGTCACCGAAGAACATATTCCTGTATTAATACAGCAGATGGCTGCGGGGAAACTGACTACAGAGCAACTTATCGGTGCGATCGCAGCGACTTTCGATCAAAACTATTATTTAGTTGATGCTAACGGTAACAACTTCGGTAATCGTTATGCTTCTGTCAGTGTGTCGCCAGCAAGGGTTTCTGAGGCTGATGCAACTAAGGTTCAATTCCGCATTGATTTAACCCAAGAAGCACCAAACCAAGGCTTAAAGATTCTTTATGACTTCTCCGGTACAGCTACTTTAGGGGAAGATTACCAAATTGTTGGTGCAACTACAGGGGAAATCAATATTGCTCCTGGTGAAACTACTGCGGTGATTGAGATTCAAGTTCTCAATGATAACTTGGCAGAAAACTTAGAAAGTATCGCCTTGAACTTGAAAACTGTAGGTGAAGGTTATGCGATCGCGCCAAATGCTAAAGTCGCTTTGATCGATATTCAAGATGATGACCAAACAACTACAGATTCAGCTACTAAAGGAATAGTTCTTAAGGGTAATTTGTTGGCTAATACCCTCACAGGTGGCGTTGGTAACGATCAACTCGAAGGTAAAGAAGGTAACGATTATCTTGATGGTAAAGAAGGTAATGACTTCTTACTCGGTGGTGGTAGTAATGATACCCTGATTGGTGGTCTTGGTAATGACCAGCTGGAAGGTAACGCTGGTGATGACTCCTTAGAAGGTGGCGAAGGAAGCGATAGATTAGAAGGTGGCGAAGGAAGCGATCGCCTTTTAGGTGGTGTCGGTAGCGATATTATCTTAGCTGGTTTAGGCGATGATTATTTAGAAGGTAATCAAGGTAACGATCAGCTTGAAGGTGGTGGCGGTAAGGACACCATTTACGGTAACGAAGATAACGACTGGATAGTTGCTGGCGATAGTAATGATGTCATCGTCGGTGGTACGGGAGATGACATCCTCAATGGCGGTGCTGGTGCAGATGTCTTCTTCTTCAACTCTCCCAATGACGGCTTTGACACAATTCTCGATTTTAATCCCGAACAAGGGGACAAAATTCAGATTTCGGCTTCAGGTTTTGGTGTCAGTGACCTCAGTGGTTTCCGCTTTATTAATGGTGTCTTAGACTTCCAAGGCAAAAATCTCGCACTGATTCAAAATCAAGGGAAAACCTACGCTTACTTTTCTCACCTTGAGAAAGTTGTGGAAATTGTTGACCAACCCACCCCAATTCCATCTACTGAAAATCAACAGATACCGGAAAACCTGTATAGCTTTAATGCTCCCGCAGTATTGAACGATCTAGTTCAAAGCAGCCAAGGAACTGGGGCTAACCTTTTAGAAGCAATTTTACAAAGAGGTTATCTCAAAGTTGCTTCATCTAGCCAAAACTCGGTTCTCAGCTTTGATTTAGAGTTTGTTGGTGCTTTAGCAGCTGCTTTATTTGGTAACAAAAACCAAGTCGAAATCGTTAACACCACCTCCAGCGATGGTTTTACTCAAGTTGCTAATAAAAACCTTGACCTCAGTGTTCGGCGAGTGACTGAGAATCTTGTGCGAGATGGTGGTTTAAATGTGGATTTTGGCCCAGTGTATCTTTACGATCACCAAGGTATTTTAGTCCCTACTGACGGCAAGATTCAAAAAATTGAAGATCTCAAAGGTGCAACAATTGGTGTTGTTAGTAACAGTACAGCCTACGCTAACTTAGTAAATATACTGCAACCTTTAGGTATTAGCTTTACACCGCGCTGGTATGATAATGGAGCGCAGATGTTTGCGGCTTATGAAAAAGGTGAAATTTCTGCTCTATCTATTGATACAGCCTTAGTTGATAATTACTTACGTAGCTTCCCAGATCCACAAAAACACAAGCTTCTCGATGGCGAATTTTCCAAAGAACCAATCGCCTTAGTATTACCAGAAAATGAATCTGCTTGGGCTGATGTGGTACGCTGGGTGACTTACGCCACAATTCAAGCGGAAGAATTTGGGATTACTTCTCAAAATATTGACCAAATCCTCAAAGATAATCAAGATGAGAACCCCAATAATGATTCTGACCCTGCTATTCGCCGTTTCTTAGGCTTGCAGGAAAAATTGGGGACTGCTTTAGGTTTGCGCGATGATTTTATCGTGCAAGTGATTAAGCAGGTTGGTAACTACGGCGAAATTTATCAGCGTCACTTCCCGAATTTAGAACGCGATCGCAATCTTCTATGGACTGATGGCGGTTTAATGTATACACCGCCGTTCTCAGGTACTCCGAAGGAACTGAATTTAATTGACAATGACAAACGTAACGTCTTAGACGAAATCAAACAAAGAGGTGTACTGAAGTTTGGCTTACCTGAACCCTTGAACTTCCCCGGTTTTACAGTCAAACAAGCAGATGGTACAGTCAAAGGCTTTGATGCAGATTTAGGTAGGGCATTAGCCGCAGCCGTATTTGGCAATCCCAATCAAGTAGAATTTGTACAACAAGCCTTCGCCGATGGCTTTGGTAATACAGCTAATGGTGTCGTAGATGCTTCTGCTGCGGCTTATACAGAAAACTTAGTCCGTGATGCGAGTTACGGAATCGATTACAGTCCGATTTATCTTTATACCGGACAAGGTATTCTCACCCGCAAAAATAGCGGTATTAGTTCTATCCCCACTCTCAATGGTCGTAAAATTGGGTTGCTGAGTGGAATGTCAGGTACAACTGCATTAAGCAATTTGCAAGATGCATTGGTAAAATTTAGCGCTAGTCCTACCCTTGTCACCTTTGAGACTTCTGCTGAGATGTACGCCGCTTACGATCGCGGTGAGGTCGAAGCAGTCTTTAATGACGTTACACTCCTAGCAGGCAAAATTCCCACTTTATCTCAGCCACAAGAACACCAAATTCTTCAAGATACTTTTTCTAAAGAACCTTTAGCTTTAATCATTGATGAAAACCAATCAGATTGGGCTGATGTAGTCAGGTGGACAATGTATACTTTGGTGCAAGCTGAGGAATACGGCATTAATTCCACTAATATTGATGAATTGATTGCTCTTAATACCGATGCTGACCCCAATAATGATTCTACCCCGGAAATTCTGGCATTCTTAGGAATTAAAGGTAATCTTGGTGCCAAGCTGGGACTGAATAATGATTTTGCAGTTAAGGTAATTAAGGCGGTAGGTAACGCAGGTGAACTATACGCCCGTAATTTTGATACAAATCTGTTACCGCGAGGACTGAATGAACTTTATACCAGTTCTGGCTTACAGTATGCAGCACCCTTTGGCGGTATCGAGCCACAACAGCCCCATATTACCTTGAATACTGACACCAAGGTCTTCCAACTAGAAGGCGATACTGACACAATTAATCTCAAGTTTAGTCTGAGCAGTAAGCACCTCAATCGCCAAAACATTCACCAAATTGCGTTGGTTGCTTATGATAACGCCCAAGGAGAAGTTGATGGCTTCAAACCTGGACAAGATGGCTACCTCAATGCTGTACTCAAACGTTCTCAGGTGCTGTTCTCGGTACTCCCCGATGACTTTATTTCTAATCCAACAAAAATTATTCAAAGAGCCAGTCGTGAAAACTTAGGATTGCTGTTTTTCCAAAATACCAGCTTAGATGCAGTTATCAATGATAGCAGTCTGCTGAATCGCGTGTTCCTTGGTTCTCCTTTTGGTACCAGTTCTACCCAAGTCTTGACTGTTGCATCATTGGATAATAATCAATTTAGTTTGAGCTTTGAGGATCAATTAGGAGATATTGACCCTGATTTAGTCGTGAAGTTAGAAATTACTAATGAAGAGATTCCTTTAGGTGGTAAATTACAAAAACAAGGAACAGAGGAACTAATTGACCTTACAGATTTAGCTGGATTACAAGTTCAAGTTTCCTTCCCAATTGTCAAAAGTGAAGCGGCTTATGATAATGTTTTCGGTTTCTATCAAATTGAAGACATTCAAGGTTCAGTGGTTGACTCTCTCACTGGTAAATTGATCCGTGTTGGTGAAGCCGGTTACGCACAAGCCGCAATTCGCAACAGTCAACAGCATGGTATGACTATGAATGACCAAGGGGTATTAACTGGTGGTACCTTTGCAGGTGGGAAATTCTATGCACCATATCTCATTGCTAATGGTACAGTTGACGCTGGGCTAAAAGGCGATGTTTCTGTCTATTTTAGCTTTACTGGGGCAAATTCCGACCATACAGATCACTTCCTCTCACTCGGCAATAATGCTTGGGGTGTAGAGGATTTAGCAGGCGGTGGCGATCGCGATTTCAATGATATTGTGATTCAAGCCAATTTCAAAATTGTCTAACCCTAACTCCAGCCGGCTATTTTCCATACACTACCACTGGCACCCGTTTGTAAGCAGGCGTACCGCAACGTGTTTCTGTTCTGGCTTTAAAAATGACATTCACTTCCGGATAAAACATCAACGCCGCACCTTCCCGCACAGCACCGTAAATCACTTCCACGTTCTCTAGTTTGTCGGCATCGCCCTGGACTGTGACAAGATCATGTTCGGCTAACCCAATTTTTTCTGCATCTCTGCGGTTCATCAAAATGCAGTGGCGATGAGGCATTCCCCGGTACTGATCATCAATTTTATAAACCACCGTGTTGTGTTGGGAATAACTGCGTCCAGTCATTAATGCCAGCACGAGACTATTTGCTCTATCATCAATGTCAAAGTCTTGAGGTTGAGGTAAAGCCAGATTCGGTAGTGGCGTAGTCAACATTTTTGCCTTACCTGAGGGCGTTTTAAAATGGGGTTCGGTGACGATGCGCCCAGAGATAATGAACTCTTCGCTGGTGTCGTCAATCGTCGCAATTTTTTCATAGCCAGGAATAGTTGTGGCAATCAGTTGCCGTACGTAGCGAGTATCTTGCAGTTTACGCCATTCGACAGGATAATCACCCAGCAGCCGATGGGCTAGTTCAGTTAAAAACTCAACTTCAGAAATTAAATCTGCATTCTTCAGGTGAGTTTTGCCTTCATCATTGAGGCGCACAAAGTTGTTACCCGATTCAACGGTGGTTTTGTGGGGGTTTTCAAATCGGTTGAGGACGGGAATAATGATTGTGTGAGTTTTCGCCAATCCGTGAAAGTGCCCAATATTGGGTTTAGTAGCGAGATAGATGATGGTATCGATGTTACCCAATGCCCGTTTTGCCTGTGCTGAGTCAGGATTAGCACCATAGATATTACCACCTACACAGATGAGACTATCTACTTTGCCTGCTTCGGCTGCTTCGATTAAGTCACGAGTGTGGTAGCCTTTGGGTAAAGAGAGCGATCGCCCCAACAACTTCTCTAACGCTTGCTTAATTTCTTCTTTGAGCTTCACAGTTACACCCATTGAGCCAAAGCCCTGCACATTGGAATGTCCCCGCACAGGCATGACTCCGGCTCCCATTCTGGCAATTTGACCGCTAATTAACGCTGTATTGGCGATGCTATAGACATTATCCACACCATTGGTATGTTGAGTAATTCCCATCGCCCAACCAAAGACCACAGCTTTTGATGTGCCAATGATAGTTGCGGCGGCGGCAATTTCTGCTTTGGACACGCCGCAGGTAGTCGTGATTGTTTCCCAAGAAAGCGATCGCGCCTGTTCTAATACCGCTTCCCAACCTTGGGTATATGCTTGCAAAAAGTCGTACTGCACAAACCCCTGTTCAATTAACGCTTTCTGAATGCCCACAAACAGCGCCACATCACTACCGGGAATCGGTTGGAGATAAAGCGAAGCAATGTCAGAACCAGGAATCAAAGATTTAATTGGGAATGCCGGAGAGCCAAATTTCACCAATCCAATTTCCATCACCGGATTGATTACAATCACTTTGCCACCTTTGTCTCGCAGTTTGATCAACTCATTCATCAACCGCGGATGGTTGTAAGCAGAATTTGACCCTGCTAACACTACACAATCTGCCTGCTTCAAGCTTTCCAGGCTGACGATTGAGGTGTTTGTGCCAAACATCTCTTTGAGTGCGGTTGTGGAAGGAGCATGGCACAGATCTGAGCAATCTGCCAAATTATTGGAACCCAGGGTTCGCAGTAGCAATTGTAGTAAAAATGCCGCTTCGTTGGAGCCACGCCCGGAACTGTAGGATGCTATTCGCTCTGCTGGTTGCTGAAATGCATCTGTGGCGATCGCATAAATCTCTTCCCAAGAAATGCGCTCATAATGGTCGCTCCCTGCACGTCGAATCACCGGGAAGCTCAGTCTTCCCAATCGATCCGCTTCCATAGAAGATAGCTGTTGTAGGTCAGTAATCTTGTGGTCATCAAAGAAGTGGACTGGAACTGGAGGTTGGATTTCTGCTGAAATTGCTTCTACACTTTTCATGCAGCGTTGCAGTTTCTCACCCGCTTCATTGGTAAATCCGCCTTTTTGTCCACCTGTCCCCCAGGAGCAGGACAAGCAAGCACTTTTGTGAAACAGGGTCTTCCACAGATGTGGCCCTTCTGGTGAAAGTGTGTGCTTTGCCCAATACTCAATTACAGGCAACCCACCGCCAATTTCTGGGGTGTTTTCATTGGTTTCGTGGAAGGGCGGTTGGGGCTGGGAGTTGCTATCCATCTGGTTGCAGCGACAAATCAGTTCATTTTGTGCAATTTAATCCAATTTACTGGACATGAGAATTCCTCATTAGGTAGATTTTCGCGCTCTCTACAAGTTAGGAACTGGACTTTTATTATCTTATCTGTAAGTTTACTCGTCATAAAACTTCTCTCTTTATGTGAATTTAGCATTGACCGGAGAAAACAAGGATACAAACTCGAATGCCACTAAGGAATCTCAATCAAGAGCGATCGCTTAAAATCCATTCCCAGATATTTCTTACTTGACTTTGCTCAAGCTCCGTTTATCCTCAGAGATTAAGGTATCGCTTAATAGTTGAACTTGTTCCATCGATTCCCCTAACAAGAGTTGCATTGTCTTCTTTTGTAGATGCTCAATCTCGGTTAATGAGATGTTGGAATCAGGGTAGAGCAAGTTAAAAAACATTTGGTCTCCCAAGGTCGCAACTCCGATAAAGCGACCCTTTGCAACATGAATAGCTCCAGATGGGCCATATATAGCTGCAAGTTGGAGATGTCCATACTGTGTGGGAATATGCAATTTTCCGAGATTACTAACAAGAACGTCATACCTATACAGTTCTTGGAATATATCTTTAATCGTATCAATACTGGGATTGCTAGTAATAAACGCTTGAGCTTCGGGAAGATGGGCAAAAATTTGGTCGGGTGACATCTTCTGATTGAGCTGCGCCTTGATGACATGGGCTAAGTCCCAAAGCGATAAATTTGGGGTAATGGTATGAGCCGAAATATTTGAGGTGAAGTAGTAGCCAAAGTCCTCTTGAATGGGAGGAGTGAGGAATTGACGAATATTAATCGCTGTCAAACAATTCAGGGTGACAGGTTGTTTTTGCTCAAGGCTCTGAGCTTCTGTATCATTTTGTGAGTGATGGGATTGCGCGATCGCTAACAAGAAAGCTGCACAAATAGCCGCATGAACGCTAGTTTGTGCTTGTCGACAACGGAGAATAACAGTAGCAGTCTCTTCGGGTGACAGCGACCAGGTTAAGAGACGAAAGTGAAGACTTTTTGCTGGCGGTATAGTCTGGCTAGGATTTACCAACTCTAATTGCGAGTCTTTGGTTGGAGGTTTAATTTTGTGAGCAATCGGCGTTAGATATTCATAGGCAGGACGTTCGGGTAAAATTTGTTGCTGACTACCGGGTATCCCAACCGCTTGCAGTATATCCCGCAGCAAGTAAACTACTGACATACCATCAGCGATCGCATGGTGACAGGTTATTATCAGTTCTGAGCAATCGGCTGCGTGAACCAATACAATCCGAATTAGCGGAGCTTGATTCCAGTTAAACGGATGGGCAAGCTCTTGTTCCACTTCCTGTTGCCACTGCTGCTCACTTTGTCGTTGCACCACTCGTAAGGGAATAGTAGCTGAATCTTCCGTAAACCAAGGGTTTCCCAAGGAATCAAGAACGATTCGTACCCCCAGTAAGGGATGTCGTTGTTGTACCCAAGCTAGTGCCTGCTGTAATGAGTCAACCTGAAGTTCCCCAATTACCTTTGCCGCCATTGTAAAATGTAGCGGTATTGCCTGGTCATGTAACCAAAATATACGTTCTTCAATACCAAGTTGTCGAAGCATAAAAACCTCTTGGAAGAATTTATCTGAGTTATAAATCGATCGCAATTTTGCTAACATCTGTCCCCGCTTCCACAATCCCACCTAGATCAGTTCCTAGCACAGCAGCGAGGACTGATTTGGCATGGGGCGTTTTACCTGTGTGGATCAAAGCGAGTGGGTTTACGGTTGGGAAATTTCGGTGCTACGAAATGCCGCAGTGTGAAATCATCTACAATTCAGTGCGTGCATAGTTGATAATGGCTCCATCTTCCACTCCTTATCTGTAATCGGTAGACTCAGCCAGAGTTCGCCATTTTTGCGTCTCTTGCTCAACGTAGGCGTTCTTCTTAGCTATTGCTTGAAGCGTGTCTGTACCTAGAGGTAAGCGTAGGGGTGGTTCATCTGTGTTGACAATCTCAAGAATGGCTTGGGCGAGTTTGATCGGATCTCCTGGTTGCTTATAGTTATGTTCAACTGCCCCGTCGCGGGTTTTACCGACAGTTTCAGCATAATCAGGGATTTGTATTCTACTTTGACGCAGTGAACTACCATCAAGAAAATTGGTACGGAAAAATCCTGGCTCAACCACTGTAGCGTGAATACCTAACGGGGCTAGCTCGTAATGTAGGGCTTCAGTAATCCCTTCGACGGCAAACTTGGTTGAGCCATAAACCCCCCATCCTGGGTAGGAGCGATAGCCACCGATAGACGATAAATTAATGATGTGTCCAGAGCGATTTTGACGCATACTGGGCAGCACAGCACGGGTGACATTTAGTAGCCCGAAGACATTGGTGCGATAAACACTCTCAACCTCTTCGGCACTGCACTCTTCGACTGCTCCGAGCAAACCGAATCCAGCATTGTTAACCAATACATCGATTTGTCCAAATTCTTCTAGACTTGTGGCGATCGCTGCTTTTACCTGAGTCTCATCAGTGACATCCATACTCAGTACTAATACGTTTTTATTGGTTGCAAACTGTTGCAAATCAGCTTGATTGCGGGCGGTGGCAATTAATCTGTCACCTGCTGCCAGAACTGCTTTCGCAATCTCGGCGCCAAAGCCCCGTGAAGCACCAGTAATCAGCCATGTTCTCTGAGTCATGATTTATCTCCTGAAAATTATTCGGGTTAGTAGCAAAGCTTCGATATGCAATATCTCGTATTCAGCAAATTTGAATCTTGCAATTGATTCGCTATTGGTGTTTGCATGAATTCAATATAGGAAATTGACTCGAACTTGTCGTCCATTCAGGGTTGACAGTTTTACACAATCGAGCCATCAGCTTTGGAGAACTCGCGGATCAACTGAAAGATTTTGACCCAAGAGGTTTCTCCTAATCCCCCATAAATCTTAGGAATCACCAGATTGAGTAGGCAACTTTGGCGCAACTTCTCAATCTCATGGATTGGACGGCTACCACCATTGCGATCGCGATCTGGGGCTGTTTTGGCAAATTCCTGAGCAAGTTGATGACCGATATCGAGGACATTAAGGGATTGTGCTTTTTCAAGACATTGGATCATAGTGAGTTATCCTTCAGCAATTTAGTTCTTGCTGCTTCATGTGTGAGGTAAATTCCAGCGATCGCTAATCGCTATACAAAGCAGGTGCTACCCCAGCTTTGTTTCTAAACTTGCTGGGTGAGGCTAGAAAAATTAAATCCCACGCCCGCATTAGCGGTAGAGTCTTGCCAGATATGCTCAAAGCGCTGATATTCTTCGATATCTGAGGAAAGTTTTTGAACGATCGTTGGTAGTGCATTGGGGCCGATCGCTAAGTGAAGCGGCGGATCAGGTAATTCCACCACTTTCAACATTGCTAGAACACCCGTTGGTACATGACCACGAGGTTGTTCGGCGGCAATTTTGACCACTTCCGCCCGGAGAGAATTGTACTCTGGCATTTGCTTTGCCGTAATCAAAGAGCGACCTGAAAAGTCGGTCTCAAAGCCTCCTGGTTCAACAATTGTCACCTTAATGCCAAAAGGTATAAGTTCTTGTGCAAGGGTCTCTGAAAGTCCTTCGACTGCAAATTTAGAAGCATGATATAGCCCCATCGTAGGAAATGTTTTCCGTCCGCCTATTGAAGAAATATTCAAGATATGACCAACGCCTTGTTTCTTGAATGTCGGAATGACGGCACGAGTCACATTTAACAGCCCAAAGAAGTTAGTTTCAAATTGGTCACGAATTTCCTGGTCGCTTACTTCCTCAATTGCACCCATCAATCCATAGCCCGCGTTGTTCACCAGCACATCAATTTTGGTAAATGCGGCTAAACCACTCCGCACAGCCGTTTGAATGGTTGCTGGATCGGTAACATCTAAACGCACTGCCTTTCCCGTCTGTGGATATTGCTGCTCTAAATCTTGAATTTTGCTGACATCACGAGCCGTTGCAATGACACGATCGCCTTGAGCCAAAGCAGCTTCAGCTAAAATCCGACCAAAGCCCGTAGAACTGCCTGTAATCAGCCACACGCGAGATGATGTTTGATTCGTCATGATATATTCCTAAATAAACTAACACTGACTTGATTAGTCTTTGACTGGCTCAATTTGCTGTATTGACAATGGCTGCTATTAACTGCTCCATATTCCAGCGATGCCTGCGGCGGGCTAAGCCTACGCCATACCGAATGCCATTAATAAACAACGCTGGGGTAGCTGTTACTCCACTGCGGGTGCCACTTTCGATATCTTGATTGATGCGCTCAAGATGCAGATGCTTACACATATCTTGCAAAAATTGGGAGATATCGAGTCCTAGATCGTTGGCATACTCTACTAAATAACCATCTGCTAACTGTTGTTGGTGAATAAACAAAATGTCATGTATTTGCCAAAACTGACCTTGAACAGCTGCTGCTTCAGCCGCTTCAGCCGCACGTAAAGCTTGAGAATGAATTTTTATCTGGGGAAAATGACGGAAAATAAAGCACAAATAATCCTCCCCTAACGAAATACTCAGTTGTCGCCCAATGACTTTCAACAACCGATAAACCTCCGCACTCTCTTGACATTGGTAATCTCCATACATCACCAGTACCACAGAGGCACTTAACAGCCCTTGTTTACGATCTTGGGTTGAAGGTGGGAATAATAAACGGTGTTGACGGTCATTGTTCACTGGAACCTCCGAGGGGAAGTATGTTTACCGCAAGTGATGCTTGCGGGGGGTTACGCCTCCATCCCTCTTTGTGCTATGTGTATCAGCAAACTTGAATCTGGCAACTAGATTGCTATCTGTGTTTGCATAAATTTAATATATGCAATTGATTTTGGTTTGTCGTCCACTCACAGTTGGTACTTTTATTTAATCGAGTGGGCGATCGCTTAATCCATCTGACAATGGAAGAGTAACTCAAACTTTAGTTGGAATTCAATAAAATGACTCAATTCCCCTTCCAACTATAAGATGTCTGCACTTGCTGCTTCACATCTTTGAAAACAGCAAATTTAACCCTTCGGTCATTGTGGGATGAGTCAACACACCATCGCGCAAAACAGTGTAAGGCATTTGAGCTTGCATCACCATCTGCACAGTTGAAATCACTTCACCCGCTTCATGACACAAGAGTGAAGCACCGAGAATATGCCCTGTCTCAGTATCCACGATCGCCTTCAACAAACCATCAGTTTTACCTAGTGTTCTCGCTCTGGGAATGGCTGAGGCATCCAGTTTTGCTACTCGAATGGCATACCCTTGTTGCTGTGCTTCAGTTTCAGTCAACCCCAAATGCGCCAGTTCTGGATCAATGAACAGACAGGAGGGAATTGGGCGATCGCTAGTGTTGCGGTTGCCGCCATCAATCAAATTTGCTTTGATAATCCGATAATCGTCCAGCGACACATGGGTATATTGCGGGCAGCCATTGATGTCGCCTAACGCCCAAATACCTGGTACATTCGTTTCTAGGCGATCGTTAACTACAATAAATCCACGAGCATCAGTTGCCACACCAGCAGCAGCTAAATTTAAGCTATCGGTAGTTGGCACACGACCAACAGCGACGAGCAAATGTGAACCTTGAAGCTCTATTTGCTGATTAGCAACTTGGATTTGCAGTTTGATTGCATTGCCAGCACGATCAGCCTTTAACACTTTCGCATTCAGTAGAAATTCAATACCCTCTCGTTCCAGCAATGTCTGCACCGCCATTGCAATATCTGGATCTTGCTGTGAAAGAATTTGCTCACTTTGTCCAATCACCTTAACGCGAGAACCAAAGCGCCAGAACATTTGAGCAAACTCCAATCCAATATAGCCGCTACCGAGAATAAGTAAGTGTTCAGGCAACTGCTCTAGCTCCATAATCGACTCGCTAGTCAAAAACCCAGCTTCTTTAAGTCCGGGTATGGATGGAATCAACGGTCGTGTGCCTGTGTTAATAAACAATCGTTCTGCGGTGATTAACCGAGTATTGCCTTCATCTGTCGCCACTTCAATCGTTTGAGGAGCAACAAAGCGTCCCGTACCAACGATCAGTTCGTGACCGAGAGCTATTTTTAGATTGTGCAAGTTCATTTCACGCATCGATTGCACAACTATTCGTTTGCGGCGAATCACCTCTGCAAAATCAAGGGTGGAAGCATGGACTTTAACACCATAAGCGTCACTGTTACGGACTATATTCGCAACATTGGCACTTGCCACCATAGTTTTGGTAGGAATGCAAGCAACATTAATGCAAGTGCCACCTATCATGTTTAGGCTACGTTCAACCAAAGCAGTTTTACGTCCAGTTGCCACTAGCGCAGGTGCGAGAGTTTTACCCGCTTTGCCGCCACCAATAATAATATCGTCGTAATGTTCCATATTCATCCATATTTCTTTTGTTGGACATTCATGCCGATCACAATCCTATTTAAGTTGTGAAAATATTGGTTTTGGTGGTTCACTGTTCACAAATCGATGACAATTTTGCTGACAGCCGTACCTTGTTCCACCGCTTCATGGGCAGACAGTGCAGTATCTAAAGTAAAATGGCGAGGATCAACCACGGGACGCAGTTGTCCAGCTTCTGCCAATTGGGTGGCTTGGCGGAGAATCTCACCATGATGAACGCGACCTTCGCCAGTCAATAGAGGCAGAAGTACAAACACACCAGAATATGTTGCAGCCTTGCGTGAGAGGGTCAGTAGAGAATGAGTCCCCCAGCCATAGTTACTAACGACGTGACCGTAATTGCGTACTGCCTTGAACGCATCATCCAGGGTAGAACTCCCAACTGTGTCATAGACTATATCAAACCCTTGCCCATCCGTGAATGTCTGTACGATTTGCTCAATTGATGTGCTGTTATAGTCGATCGCTACTGCACCGAGTTGCCGCACCATGTCATGCTTGGCAACTGAAGCAGTTGCAAACACTTTAGCACCACGAGCTTTGGCAATCTGCACAGCGATATGACCAACCCCGCCAGAACCACCGAGTACAAGAACTCTATGTCCTGCACCGACATTCGCCCGATCAACCAGTCCTTCCCAGGCGGTCAAAAATACCAGGGGTAAAGCAGCTGCTTCTCGCATACTGAAGTTAATTGGTGTTTTCGCCAACAAATCGGCATCGACAGCCGCAAACTCAGCCAGTGAACCTTGCAGTCCACCAACTCCACCTGTCAGCCCGTAGACTCGATCGCCAACTTTGAATGCGGTAACGTCTTGTCCAACTGCTTCAACGACCCCAGCCAGATCGCATCCCAGCACAGCAGGAAATACAGATTGAGTATGAGGTGCTTTACCTGTGCGGATTTTGCTGTCGAGTGGGTTCACACCACTTGCCTTAATTTGTACTAAAACTTGGTTAGCACTAGGTTCTGGTCGCGGAATTTCGGCAGCACGAAATGTTGCAGTTTGAAAATCATCTACAATTAGTGCGTGCATCGTTGATAATGACTCCATCTTTCAACTCCTTATCTGTAGTTAGTGGACTCAGCCAGAATTCGCCAATTGCCTAAAGTGTATCTGTGCATAGAGATAAGCGTAGGGGTGGTTTGTTTGTGTTGACCTTGGGCGCTTATATCCCCCAGTAATCAACCAGGGGCCTGACGGATCACAACTCGTAATGCCTATAAATGTCCTTTGAGAAAGTCCAACAGTGCAGGATTGATTTGATCTGCATGAGTCCAGTTGATGGCATGGGGGCCGCCAGGTATCACCACCAAACGACTGTTTTTGATTAACTGTGGTAGTCTTGCTGCGGTAGACTCAAATGGCAGAATGCGATCGCTATCTCCGTGAATAATTAAAGTTGGCACGTCGATGCGGGGCAGATCGTCACGAAAATCAGTCAACCACGATGGCACACAGTCTAGAGTCGCCTTAGCAGAGGCTCCTACTGCAACATTCCAACTTGCTTGAATCGCTTCATGGCTGATGCGGTCTCCAAGCAGTAGATCTACGTTGAAGAAATCTCTGAAGAATGCAGAAAAATAAGCTGGACGGTCTTCAACAATCGCTTTCATAATTCCATCGAAAACGCTTTGATCGACACCTTCTGGGTTATCATCTGTCTTCAGCAGAAAAGGTGGAACAGGAGCCATCAGCACAGCTTTACTGACGCGATCTGAGCCGTACTTGCCAAGATAGCGAGTGACTTCGCCTGTCCCCATAGAAAAGCCAACCAGCACCGCATCGCGCAGGTCAAGTTTGGTCATGAGTGTGTTGAGATCTGCTGCGAAGGTGTCGTAGTCATAGCCAAAGGACGGCTGGCTGGAATTGCCAAATCCTCGGCGATCATAAGTGATAACTCGATACCCCTGATTCAGCAGAAATAATACCTGCTTTTCCCAGGAGTGTCCGCTCAACGGAAATCCGTGGATTAGCACGACAGGTTGGCCTGCGCCGAGATCTTCATAGTAAATATCGATGTTGCCAGAATTTTCTTGACCAACAGTAATGTAAGGCATGAGAGTCTCCGTTGTTGTGTATTGGTTAATTGTGCAAACCTGGACGTGCGTTTTTATACGCCTCCCATTGCAGACATCTGGGTTAGTTTTGTCCTTGCTAAATTAAGTGCAATGGGGCGATCGCGAAGTGCCGCCTTTGGCAGTTCACAAACTTATTGCCCATGTGAATGCTGCTCATTTTTACTAATGGAAAGGGGTTCTCCGACGATCCAGGTGTCATAACGATATGCCAGTTCCGTCCAACCTTCGGGGGGCGTTTGGCCTATTTGGGGGAAAAATTCGTCCATATCGCCAGGTACAAAGGTGAAAAGCAACCGAGCTACTCCCGGCCCCAGGTTCACCCATCCATGTATGCTGTTACGGGGTACAACAACCGACGTTCCTGGCCCAGCCTCAAACTCTTTACCTGCACAGTGGAAGCGAAATCTGCCTTCCAGTACTTCAAATATTTCCTCCCTATCTTTGTGATAGTGAAGCGGTGGGCCTGAGAATGGCGGGACACGCGCTTCGATGATTGTAAAAGCCCCACCAACATCTCTGCTATGCACCCGGATAGCCATTTGCTCACCAGGCATTGTATCGAACCAATTGAGGTATTCGCCCTGGCTGACAATTGCAACTTTGTTTTTACTGAATTCAGTACTCATGGTTTTACCTCTTATAATTGTGCAATTGAGGATCAAAGCTCTTGATTACTTGCAAAGATAATGGCTACCATCAACTCTGTTTCCGATTCTGAGTTGAAGATGAGACCAATAATCTTGAATCTGGCAACTGAATTACTATCTGTGTTTGTATGAATTTAATATATGCAATTGACTTTGGTTTGTCGTCCACTCACAGTTGGCACTTTTATTTAGTCGAATGGATTATCGCTTAACCCATCTGATAATGGAAGACTAACTCCAACTAAAGTTGGAATCGAAAGTTAACCAAAAGCACAGCCTACAAACTGACAATCCCGCGTTTTACCGCAATAATCACAGCTTGAGTGCGATCGCTTACTCCCAATTTACTCAGAATGCGATTAACGTGAGATTTGACTGTGCTTTCGCCAATAGTTAGAGCCGTTGCAATATCTGAATTACTCATTCCTTGCGCCATTAAACCCAGTACCTCTAGCTCTCGTTCGCTCAGTTCTGGGTTACTCATACGCTGTACTAGCTTTGCCCCCACCTCCGGTGGAATGTACTGCTGACCGCGATAAACCATGCGAATGGCATTAAGCAGTTCGTTGGGTTTTGCATCCTTGAGCAGATAGCCTTTCGCGCCTGCCTGCAATCCGCGATAGATATCTTCATCGCCATCGTATGTGGTTAGCACAATAATTCGGGCAGGTTTAAATTGGTTACAAATAGCAGTAATGGCTGCCACTCCTCCCATCTGCGGCATTCGCAAATCCATCAAAGTCACATCCGGTTGATGTTCACCAAAACAAGCGATCGCCGCTTCTCCATCTTCTGCTTGAGCAATTACTGTCATTTCGGGATCGCGATTAATGATGGTTGCCAATCCTTGTCTGACAATGGCGTGATCGTCAACAATTAAAACACGAATTGTAGTGGATTGACCAAGCATGATTCTTACCCTCGATTGACAATGACAATAATTTCTGTTCCTTGCCCTAGTTGGCTGGCAATTCTCAATTGCGCTCCAATCCGCTCTGCCCGTTCGCTCATTCCTAACAATCCAAATCCCCCAACCGAGGGAATGCTACCTACGCCAAAGCCTTGCCCATTGTCTTTGATGCTCAATGTAGTTTCTGCATCTCCATAGACTAATTCAAGGCGAATTTCATCAGCTTTTGCATATTTAATTGCATTTGTCAATGCTTCCTGTCCAATTCGCAGTAAGTTATTCTCCACTTCGGCAGGTAAAGGATAGGCTGTACCCTGAATTGCGTAAATCAAAGCAGTATCATCGGTAGCAGACCTCATTTGCGTCACAAGGCGATTGAGGGCGCTAGATAAATCGCCTTCCTCTAACAACTGAGGGCGGAGTGCTGTGACTGAGCGACGAGCTTCAGCTAGCCCAATTCTTGCTAATTCATCGATCATCTCCAGATGTGCCTGTGTTGCTTCTAAATCATCCTCTAGCACTTGGGTTGCTGCACCAACTTGAACCAAAATGCCTGTAAAGGCTTGAGCCAGCGTATCATGAATTTCCCGTGCCATACGGTTGCGTTCTTCTAAAATTGAGGCGGCTTCGGCACGTTTGCGTTCACGCAGTGCAGCGTTTCGCTGTTCGCTGATGTCTGTGATTAACCCATAATATCCTTTCACTTGACCATTGGCATCGAAATCAGGAATGAGCGAATTACTAATATATTTCTTGCCCAATACACAGGGAATTTCTGCCTCATAGGTTGTGATTTGCCCTGCCAGTGCTTGATTAATGTACGGTTGCATAACTTGATAAACCGCATCATCCAAGGTTTCGCGAATATGCTTGCCCAAAATCTCATCTTGACTACGAGCAAACCATTCCTCATAAGTGCGGTTGGCAAACCGATAATGCTGCTTGGCATCTACATAGGTGATACAAACAGGTAGAGCGTCTGTAATCACTCGTAATTCCTGTTCTCGTAAGCGAAGCTCATCGTAAACATCGCGCAATTCGGCTTCGCTTTTTTGTAAAGCTGCTGTTCGTTGGGCAACCTGTTGCTCTAAGGTGCAATTGTAATCGGCTAACAATTTCTCGGCTTGTTTGCGCTCAGTAATATCTTGAAAGGCTGCGATCGCATAAGTCAAATTGCCCTGTTCGTCAAAGACTGGAGTTCCCCATGCCTCAATGGGGATTTTGGCGTTTTGGTGGTAAATTTCTATATCATCAACTCTAGTATGTTCGCCCCTTAACGCTCGGAAAAGTGGCATTCTCTCAGTTGGATATTTTTGAGCAGTTCCAGCTTGATAAGCTTGATAAACCTCTGTAAGTTGATCGAGTGTCACAGAAGAATCAATATCTTTAGCCAATAGCTGAGTTGCTCGCTGGTTGAAGTAATAAGGGTGTCCCCATTTATCTACAACTGCAACACAGACTGGAATTGCTTCCAGAAATTGAGTCATCTTACTTTCGCTCTCACGCACCTTGGAGTAGAGCCTAGCATTTTCGATGGCAATGGCTGCTTGAGTTGATAATAGATGTAAAAGTTGCGCTCGCTCTGGTGTAAATGCTCCAGTTGCTAATTGATTTTCTAAATACAATACACCGACAAGTTTATTTTGATTTAATAGCGGTAAACAAAGAAGTGATTGAGTTTGGTGCTGCTGAATATATGGTTCGTTGGTAAAATTACCTTCACGAGTTGCATCATTTAAAATGATAGATTCATGAGTCCGAATCACATACTGGATAATTGATTCCGGCAGATGATTTTTAGTTGGGAGCGATTGTAGCACTCGCGTAGCACAAACACTCTCAGCATCAGCTAGTTCACAAGCAGCTTCAATCAGCCATTCTCCTGAGTTTTCCAAAATCAAAAACCCAGTTTGTGCGCCAGCATTCTCAATTAAAATCTGCATTAAAGAACGAAGCAGGCGTTCGAGTTCAATTTCACTTGAAATCGCTTGTGATGCTTTCATTACCGTCGCTAAATCAAGAGCAACATCTGAGCAATTAGAAGTAGTTCCTGAAGTAGTACGAATTGGTGTACCATCTCTAGCTGACTGCTGAGGAAATAGCTGTGGATACCGAGTTTCTAAATCTTTTACCTTTGCAGTTGCTCCCCAACGTTCATAACAGTAGTGAGCTTCTTTCATGTAAGTTTGAGCAATCTTTGTTCTACCACGTTCTAGATAAAACTTAGCGGCTAACTCATAAGCTAATGCTTCTTCCTGGATAAATTCGTTTTCAGCAGCACCAGATATGGCTTGTTCAAAAAACTCCTCGGCTTCCATAACTTGCCCCAAAACTCGCGCTTTCTCTGCCTCAACTAAGTGAAATTTGTGTAGATAATTCATTGGCGCATCATGTGCCCATTTCTGCATTCTCTCTTGATTAATATTAACGCGATTTAACCAAGCCTTTTTTTCGGAATTTGAGGTATTAGCTAATAAGTTCAAAATTACTAAAGAGTCATAAAAATGAAATAGGGGTACAGAAATTAACGCCGTTACTTCACCTAAATACTGTTCCGCCAAAATAGCAGTTTGTGAAGCTTGGTGATACTCCCCAAACAGATAACATAAAATAAGTTTGTTCAGGTAAAAGTGGTGAATTCCTGTTCCGTCTTTAACTGAAATAGCACGCGATAGTGCTTGCTCTTCGTTGTATATACAACCAATTAAACAGCTTGGATTTTCAGACTGACCTAGCAAATTAAGAATTGTCTGCCGCAGCATTGAAAGCCAATTAAAGGGGTTTTCTCGCCTAATTTGACTGGTAGCCTTACTGTAAATTGCTGTTTGTTGTTCCAATTCTGTTAGTTCTTGACCAGAAAAATATGAGTAATAACAAAAGTTAAATGCACAGTAAGCAGCAAATTCAAAGTCTCCAGTTTCTACTCCGCTTTGATAACCGTCAACTAGAATTGGCAATGATTTCCTAAGATGTTCTCTCCAGTGCATCACATGGGAACCCACTACCAGCAATGCCTTAGCATTCCCTTTATTATCATTTAATCGCTCTATCAAACTTAAAGCTAATTTGCCAAATCTATAACCGAGTTCAGTATCTTGCACTACTCCACATAATGTCATTCCATAGGCAGCGTAACTAAGCGATGACCAAGTTACATTACCATTTTCGACTGATAAATTCACCATTCTGCACACGATCAACACCATTAATGCTGGTGATACCATAAAAGCAGCAGCTACAATATTTGCCAGGACATAGATTGCTGCCAACGCTACTGGAGTGGTCATCTCCGGCAAATCAATCAAGTCTTCGATTTCCTGCCCAGTTAATAGTGAAGCTGTTTGCGTCAATCCTGCTTTCACATCTAACTGGCTTGGAGTTTCTACTAACTTAACTCCCAAAAGTTTCAGCACTTCCAATCCAATTCTAAGTGCTTCTTTGGGATCGCCCTGTGACAAACACGCTTGAATTTGGCTATCGTAAGCTTTCAGTTTGTCAAGATCTGTCTTGGCATGGTTAAGTACTTCTTCTACGAATATGTGCATTTCGTCGAAATGACCACTGAGGTATGCTGCCTGTGCTGCCTCTAAGTACAACGCTAGGGTTAGGTCATATGCACTTTGCCAGCTTTCTCCATTCAAGAGTTTTAGTCCCACATTGAAATAGTTGAAAGCTGCTTCATAAGCTGTTGCTGCTAAAGCTTTCTGTCCTGCCATCAAATTCAATCTGGCAATTTCATCCCGTTGAGATTGTTCAAAGATCAGTTCAATTCCATGATTGAGATGATCGATAATTTCAAATATCTGCTCTGATAGTCGCTCAGTTAAGGTGTTTTCCAGAAGGTTGCGACCAATTTGTAAATGCACCACCTGTTTATGCGACTCATCAATGAGAGCATAGGCAGCTTGCTGAACGCGATCGTGCAAAAACTTATATTCTTTAATTAACAGGTTTTCGTCTAATTCAGATAAAGGTTGAATTAATCCTGCTTGGATCGCTGCCAATAAATCTCGAAAAACTTCTTGAGCGGTTTTCTCACAAACGATCGCCAATGTATCTAAATCAAATTCGGCACCGACACAAGCCGCTAACTGGAGAATGTATCTTGTATCATCTGGTAGTTTCTTTAACTTATGCAGCAACAACTCTACAACATTATCGGTAATATTTTGAGCTTGAATCTCAGCAATGTTCCACTGCCAACATAGGTTTTTTGCATTAAAGGTTAGCAGATTCTCGCCATACAGCATTCGCAAAAATTCGCCGACAAAAAAAGGATTGCCTTCGGTTTTACGCAGCACTAACTCAGCTAAGGGACGTATAGTCTCTGTATTCTGATGCAGCGTTTCAGCAATCAACTGACTCAATGGCTCCAGTGTTAAGGGTGCTAGAATAATCTCCCCAAGCACGACTCCTTGTTTTCGTACTCGCTCCTGCAATAATCTGAGTGGATGCGTTGGACTGACTTCGTTATCCCGATAGGCTCCAATCAAAAATAGATGTTGAGTTTGCTCATCAAGGAGCATTAATTCAATCAGCTTCAGAGTCGCAGAATCTATCCACTGTAAATCATCAAGGAATATCACAAGCGGGTGTGACTGGGAACAAAACACCCGCACAAACTGTTGAAAAACTCGATTAAAACGATTTTGGGCTTCCGCAGATCCAACTTCTGCTACAGGGGCCTGCTTGCCAATAATCAGTTCAACTTCCGGGATTACATCAATAATAATTTGTCCATTGCTTCCTAAAGCTTTTAGAAGTTGCGATCGCCACTGTTGCAACTGCTCATCTGGTTCGCCAAGTATTTGCTGCACCAATTTCTGCAAAGCATCTGCGATCGCGCTGTAAGGAATATTGCGCTGAAATTGATCGAATTTACCCCAAATAAAATAGCCGCGCTTGGCGGTGATTGGTTTATAAATTTCCTGCACTAATGCTGATTTCCCGATTCCCGCATAACCAGAAACCAACATCATTTCGACTTTGAATGTTGGTTTGCTAGTTTGTGCCTGTTCTGAAGTCTTTTCTACATGTTCTTGTGAAGAAGCAACGCGCTCAAAAGCTGCTAGTAACATTGCAACTTCCCGATCCCTGCCATAAAGTTTTTGGGGAATTTGGAACTGATCCCTAATGTCCAAAAGACCCAATTGAATGCTATGAATTTGTCCGATTTTTTTTAATTGGTCAGCACAAATTTCTAAATCCGCTTTGATTCCCCAAGCACTCTGATAGCGTTCCTCTGCATTTTTTGCCATCAGTTTGAGAACAATATCTGAAACTGGTTTAGGAATCGTTGCATTCAATTCATGCGGTGGAGGTGGCTGTTTAGCAATATGACAGTGGACTAACTCCAAGATATCTGTTGTGGGAAAAGGCAGATATCCGGTTAGCAATTCATAGAACGTCACACCCAGCGAGTAAAAATCGGTGCGGTAATCGAGCAAACGGTTCATTCTCCCTGTTTGCTCTGGCGACAGGTAGGCTAGGGTTCCTTCTAAAACATGAGGGCTTTTGAAAGTCGGATTCGTGCGGTTAAATTGGGTGGCAATCCCGAAGTCAATAATTTTGACAACACCAGTATCCGGATTGAGAACAATATTTCCAGGATTGATATCCTTATGAATAATATTGGCTGCATGAATTTTGCCCAGAATATCTGTGAGGTTGATGGCAAGAGGTAAAAAAGCAGATAAGGGCATGGGGCAGAAATCTGGACGCTTATGCATCCATTTCGCTAGTGACTCTCCACCAAAATCTTCTAAAAGAATAATGAGTGTGCGTTGATATTCCTGCTGGCTATATGCCTTGATCGCACCATCTAAGTTAAGCGATCGCGTAATTTCATATTCCTGCCTGTAGCGGGTGAGTTCCGATGCCGTAGGATAGTCCTGTTTGAGAACTTTGAGAATAACAGGCGTGTGATCTGACAACTTGATGCCACGATACACCACAGAATTATTGCTGGAGTATATTTTAGCATTAACCGCAACGTCAGGTAGCGCAATCATTCTTATCACCTTGTCAAAGCATAGAAAGAACCGCAAACCCAAATAGAATTAGTGCTTATTATTCAAGTTCTACTTTGAGAAGTCAATCTACCTATTGTATATGTGCTGGTAACTCCGAATAAATGGAAATCATGGCAGGATTTAGACACTATTGCACGAATTGATAAACAGCCCAGTCGAATTATCACACCATCCCTCTCTTAAGTGCTTGTGATACCGCCCAAGGTAAGCTTACAGGCGATGGTGTGATTGGCTTATCTCGCACCTTAATTTCTGCGGTGTGCCGAGTGTGATTGTTACATTATGGTCAATTCCTGATAGCCCTTCGGCATTATTGATGGGGGAATTTTACCGCCAGTTACAGAAAAATCCTCATAAAGCACAGGCGTTGCGTCAAGCGATGTTGGTAACGATGAAACAGCATCCTCATCCTAGCGCTTGGGCTGCATTTACTTTAATTGGCGAGGCGAAGTAAGCGCTCTGGCATTGTCAGTCGATGCAATTCAATTGCAGACAGATACATTCATATAATCAGGGCGATCGCATCTCCTCAAATCCCTTAAAAGTTTGCGTGTGTTACTGGCGATCGCCCTTTTGGTAGGAGCAAGGTATCGATAAGTTATCAGGACTTACGCAACTGGTACACCCCTCTTCTGGTTTAAGAGTCAAGAGTCAAAGGTCAAAATTCCGGTTTTTTGGACTTTTGACGGTTGAACGCCAGTTCACTCAACGGAGGGAAACCCTCCTGCAGCGCTGGTCTCACCGCACGTGACTAGCTCCCCTGGACAGCCTAAACGAAAAATAATCTGACACTTGCGTAAGTCCTAGTTATTTGTAATATTTTAATTTCTGAAATTTCCTTAATATTTCATTACATAGTTGGAAATCTTCCCGCTCCACTACTTGGCGATTTAGTAGTTGATTGAGGAAAATTAGTAGATATAGAGGTTTGTACAGATGCTTGATATTGTTGAACTTGTCTATCCAGTATATGAGCTAGGTGTTGATCAACCTCAATACCATGATTGCTACCACTATATCCAGAATTACCATATGCTTGGCGTGCTCTGTAAATTGCTAATTGATTCACTTCTATTTCTGTTAGCTGACGTTTTTCTTCACTAGTTAAATTGAGGTATTGTTTTTCGGCTTCTGTTAGTTCTAGTCTTCGTCTTTGATTTTGTATTTTAATTCCTTCCTTAAGAACATCTTTTCCAATTATGTGTTGATTTTGAAGTCTGCCCTGAAAGTACCAATGACCATTACTCTGCCAAAAATGATCGTGGTAAATAATGCTGTTTTTTTCTAGACTATCTCTGTCTCCTGAAGACAAAATATGCCATTTCTTATTATTTTCCACAATTTCATAACCAAATTTATACCATAAACCACTAGAAGTATCTAGCTGAATAGAGTCGCTGTAAATCACCATAAAAATTCTCTCATTTTCTTTATTAGCTAACTATTTTAAAGCAATTATTATTATCTATTCATGAGTATTCTACTTAAATAAAAATTAAATTTTTCACTAAATTATAGTAATTTTTGCACTTATATCTAATTTTTTAGATTTTTGCAGTAAATTTTAGTTTTTATCCCTCTTTTGTTACTACGCGGAGAGAAAAATATGGTTCCTAAGCTAAATCTCAGATATCATCATGAATTAGGCAATCACATCTCAAATTTGTCATTTACAACCCTCCCTTATCTTAAATTACAGATACAAATTTAGGTTTGCAAAGTGATCCCGAAGTGAACGATGAATAAAGATATATCCCCCACCTACTTTCTGAAGAAAAATGCGTTCAGTAGCATAGTTTAAAAAATGAGCATAATCCCAAGGGGTGTATTGAGTTATAAAAGTAATAGTTCTTAGGATAAAATGTTGTAAACACGCTATTCCTGGTTTAGTAAGACCAAAAAATAACCCAGCAATAATACCGGAACTAATTAAATTGATATTACTTATTTTATTTTGCAACGAGATTGAATGAGTAACTATTAATAATAATTCTTTTGTTTGAAATGCTGCTGGTATACCTAATCCTAGTGCACCAATAATCGAAAAAAATATTGTATTTTTAAGAGATTGCCATATACCTTCATTAGGAATCATAGTTTTTTCTAAATTTGGCCCCTGAACTCCAAAAGTTATGCCTATTAATAGTCCTATTATTAAAAATATACTCATATTTGTTAATTTATAGATCAATACTCCTGCAAAACATCCACTAATAATTGATTTAATGATATTCTTATATGACCAGTCTAATGTTTCCAGAGGTTCTATTTCACAAGAAACTTTCCCTATTGTTAAGCTTGCCCATGTTGAACCCATTAAGGCATAAAATAAAGCAAGACTAGCTGCTAAAATAAATCCCCAAATATTTTGAAATAATACTCCAACAGTTAACCAAAAAATCATCCCAATTAGTAATCCTCCGATTCCACCAAAACTTAAGCTAAACAACAAGGAATACAGGAATTTAGCTTTTTTACTCGATAACCAATTAGGTTGAATCCGTTCTATTAAAAAGATACTTTGAGAACGCTTTTGCATATTATGTGCTAACCAAATTAACCATTTTCGACTTATATTTTCTTCGTATGATAGTTCGCATTTTTGATTACTCGAATCTTTTATATTTGTTTTACGTCGAGAGAACATCCGCTCAATATAGCGATCAAACAAATCTTTGCGACGTTCTGCCAATGGCATCCTCGAGATTTGTTCAAGAGAAAACTTTTGATAGACGAGAGTCATAATATTGAGTGTCAAGGGTGATTTTGTCAATTCCTGTAACACTGCATCTGTTTTCAAAGCTGCTCTTAGACCTTTGAATTGATTAGAGCCAGCATCTGCTCTGCTAAAGATAGTCTTCAATTTGTTGATCAGTTAATGGTTGAACATAGATAGCTCCCTGAAATTGGAGGCGGCTTTTGAGTGCTTCATAATCTTGAACACGACTGCATACAACTAGCTCTGTTTTTCCATATTGTTGAATGAATTGATTGATAGCTTGAATACAGGAATCACGGAGATCGCTCCTTACTTCATCTAGTCCATCCAACATAAGCTTCAATTTTTCTGCATTAATCCACTGCAGACTAAGAGCTTTAGAGACGCGGTATTTTTCATTGAGTTCTTGAACTAACCAGTCAATAAAGGTCTGTCGTCTGCCTTTCCAGTTAGACAAGTTAAAAATAATTGGAATGGGTAATGTATTATCCTGGTCGGCATGAGTAATCAAATCCTCAGCCAATTCTAACAGTGTTGTAGTTTTGCCGGAGCCAGGTTCTCCCAAAAGTAAGAGTGTTCCGCCTTTACCCATTTCATTCAAGACATCAATAGCCCTTGTACCTGGAGCGAGATATTTGCGGAGTTGTTCTGGAGTTTCCCATACCATACTCCAAGGATGAGCGATCGCATCCAACCTTTCCTCTAACCCCAACTCAATCCGTAACCTACCATGCAAAGATTTTTCTAACACTCCTTCAACCCAGTAGGTTCTTACTTTATCTAATAAAGCGTTTTCATCGTCTGGTCGTTGTCTACGTCGTTTTTGGGAACGGAAACCTTGCCGGAGTTCGTACCATGCAATGGGTAATTCTGCGGGATTTTGACCAATTACTGGCAACCAACCAATACCTGGATATTTTTGATCCCAATCATCTGCTAATACTTGCCGTGCTGTACGAACAGAGGTATACAAAGATTTACCGCGAGAATAGGCTTTGAGAAAGCATCTTAAGAAATGCGGTGCTACTTCATCGGGCAAGTTTTCGCGCATCACAATTACTTGTGGTATATGCAAAGTTGCCATTTGCCTCGCTAGTCCCAAACCGTCACAAGAGTTGAATATTGCTAGTTTTAAACCGTGAGAAATCGCATCTGTTAAACCATCTTTAAGATCATCCAGGCGAATTTTCAGCTTGTCTGTCAGATGTAGGTAGCCAGTTTCTTCATGCGTATGACTGTGACCAGCAAAAAACAGAATATCCCAAGGCTGCGATCGCAATACTTGTTGAACACGCTCTAAACTTAATTCCTCTACTTGTGCATCTAGAATCACCGTTTCTACACCAGGCAATTGCTCAATTTCTCTACAGTCAAGATGTACAGCTAAGTCTGAGGCATCTAAAGTTACTGTATGTCCCAAAATTACCAAAATATTGACCACATCTTTGGGGACAGATGTTAGCGTTTGTGATTCTTCAAATTCTGGCAAGCTAATTGCCACTTCAGCTTTAGGAGTATAGCGAGAAAACCAGTCCCATAAATGCCAAGGTAAACGTTGAGCTTCTAAACTACTGGTTTGAATAATCACGCGAACTTCATCATTAGATCGCAGATGCTTCTTCAAAGCAACCATAACTTTTTGCCATTCTTGATTAGATGAATTTAGCCAAGCGTTAAAATTCTCAGTAAACTCCAATGCCAGTGTATTACAGCCAACTTTACCTTTCCTATGTTTAACTTTGCTGCCTCGTGCAAATCTGATACTATTAAAGGCTTGCTGCCAAGTTGTGTATTTTTGGAAGATTGATGGATTAGCTGGCAGTTTGCCCTTGAACTTTACGAAAGGTGCAGTATTCTCCAACCCAATTTGGGCAGTAACATCAAACCCTTGCTCTAAATCACCCTCTAACTCAAAGCTAACTACCTTACCCATAAATCAATTCTGTAGATGTTGACTTAAACCACAAAATATTCTGTGAAGCTGACTTCGCCCAATGATAGCTGAACACTCACACAAAACCCAGGTTCTGCCTCCAGTAGTTCTATCTGAATATAGTTATCAGCTTGTCCCGCTTCTTCCTGCTCAATTAGTTCTCCATCTTCATCATCAAATACATTTAGTTTCAAACCAGTGGGAAGTGTAAATGCTTGTCCGGCTGGGTAGAGCCGAAACATAATATGAAATTTATTGTCAGTTTCTGATATTACTGATACTAATAAAGCAACAATATTTTCTGCAAGATTGATTAATTTTACCCGAGTAATCTCTTCTATCAGACGTTCATTATTACTGCGACGACCTGCAATTAGTTCTTGCTCCGGTTGCCAATTTTCTCCAAATCTACCTTGCAACCAATCTCTGCTAATCCGAATTTGCTCAAACTCCTGTGTTAAGCTCAAACTTGATTCAATCTCGTTAAGATAATCTATGAGACTCTCAACTGAGCGAAAATCTTTGATGGGAATTGCTTCCGGTAAGTCAGCCGAATCCAAAGGTGGCAAAAAGCCGAGTAATTCTACTTGGTTAAGTAGTCTATCCCTAAACAAAACTGCAACACAGCCAATACGATCTTCTCTTGCGCTTGGTGGTATGGTGATTGCTCCTGGCAAATCCTCATGAAAAACCGGGCGACACTCTAATTTACCCAAATTAGGAATAACAAGATCTGCAACATCGTAGCTAGACTGTAGAATGGGATGCCAACTTTCACTTTCCTCTAAATCTGTTGGGATTTGTAACCACTTTAAGTAACAATGAACTGCGTAGACTGCTAGGGTATTAAAATACACTTTTCTGCCCTTCTGAACAGTTGATTGTTCGGCAGCGAATTCACTTGCCAAAAGTTGGGCTTTTATATCAATTGGAATGCTAATTAGTTTGGTATTAAGATTAAGCATAGATATATTTAATAGTTAAATTTATTTTTGCAGATTTACATTTATTTTACTTAATAAAGGCAAACACTTCTTTTCCCAATAATCTTGAACTTGTTTAGATGTAACGTTGATTCCTTTGTCATTAAAACCTAAAGTAATTTGCTTAAAAGAGGCTGGTGAATTTTGAAATTCAGGTAATAGTTGCATAGCTAAAAACTGGGCATTACAAGCAGGCGCATACTTAAAAGTATTTTTTAATAAACTATCTGGATCTTCTTTGATATAATGTTTTAAGCGTTTTGGGATATATCCAATTTCTAGCCCGATTTGAAATAATAAAACTTTACATTCTCTTGTCCATCTAGAATAAAGTGTTTGGTAGGGAATGCTAAGATTTTCAGCAAGTGTTTTAAATTCGTCTGGAGGCTCTTTTAATATTAATCGTTGCGCTAGCAATTGACAGTTGCATAGTTCACATCCTCTAGGATGACACCTGCGTAATTTCCCTTTTGGATCTTGCTCAATGTAAAGTTCTAATTCTAAGCCAATCCTCTGAGTTTTCTTCTCCTGTAATTGGCGGATATAAATATCAATCCCATCCGGATCGCCTGTATCTCTGCGACGTTTGATTTCAGCAGAACTAGAGTTATTGTTTGAAACTAAATCAGCAAAGGTTGTTTTCTCTTCAGCTATTTCACTTCCTGGAATTTGTTTATCTAGAGGAATATAAGAAAAGTCTGAGGAATCTAGGTCTTTAATTCTCCAATACAGATAACCATTAATCCACTTTAACAAGCTTTTTTGAATTGAGGGTGGTTGTGGCTCAAAGTTTTTAATATTTTTAGCCAGCCATTCCCAAGTTAGGTTTAGAGCAGATAGATAATTATTGTGAGACGATTTTAACAGACCTGGAAAATTTTGAACTTTGATTATGATTCTGCTCAATGCTTTGCGGTATATAGGACTGGTCTCTGGCGAATTAAAAATTTCCGTAATCAATTGACAGAGGTACTGATCTTCTGGGGTACCGTCTGAAAACTGTTGTAGTACTTTTATCATAGAGTTTAAATATTCATACCAACCAATTGGAAAGCTTGTTTAATACATGCGGCTAAAGAATGTTTTTGTTGCTGTGTATAAAGTTCATTGGCTTTGCGATAAGCTGATAACATTTCGCGAAAGTACTCTACTTGACTATCTGAATTTTTAATATGTAGTAAAACCCAACCTAAGTTATGATATGCTTGTGCATAATTTCTATTTAAATGAATTGCTTTTTCTAGATGTATCTGTGCTTGCGACCATTGCCCTAACTTCCCGTACAAAGTACCTAGACGAAAGCAAACAAAGGCATGGGGTCGAAATTTTTGAGTGTAAACTTCATAAACTTGGATAGCGCCTTGAAAATTTTGCAGATGTTCTTGAGTGATTCCATAATTTATTAATATCCAACTAGGGACTTGTGTTTGACGGCTTGCTTGTTCAAAACTGGAGAGAGCATCAGTCCATAGACCGTACTTTGCCTTTTTCCAACCTCTTAAACCCCAAGCCACAGGGCTATCAGGTACTTGAGTAATAAATTCTTGAATACGTCTGTCTACATCATTAGCTTGTTGAGTAATTACTGCTTTTTCTAAGGCAAAAATTAAGTAAGGATAAACCCATAGTTGTGATTCTTTAGAGTTACTTAATGGCGTTTGCTTTAACTTGAAAACTGCTTGCGTAGCAGCACGGACTGCTGGCTTCCATTGTTGTTGTTTAACATATATCCATGCTTGTAAGCTTAAAGCAAAAGCACAATTAACATCTATGGATAGCGCATTATTTACAGCCATTTCAGCTTGTTGCCAATTACCAGACTTACCTAACGCCCAAGCTAGATTAGCTTGTATCCAGTGTTCTTGGGGAGCTAGGTTAGCTGCTTGTTGTAAATATTTTACAGCTTCTGTCCAATTTGCTCTGCGGCAATTGACAAGTCCTAAAACTCCATATCCTCTACCATCTTTTTGTTGTAATTGAATTGCTTTTTGAGCAGCTACCTCTGCTTTTCTATCATCAATATACATTTGCACTAAAGCTAATTCAACCTTAGCTTCTCCATTATTAGGTTCATTGTTGAGTAATTTTTCATAAGCTTGAACAGCATCAAACAATTTTCCTTGTTTAACTAACTCATGCGCTCTTTTGTGAATAGGTGATATAAATTTACCATTCAAAGCATCAATCAATTCATCAGCAGTTTGAAATCGGTCTTCAGCTCTAAACTGCATTCCTGTAATAATAACTTTTTCAATTAAAGGACTCAGGTTAGAATTAAATTTTCGAGGTGAAACAAATGGGTCTGGATTTTTACTAGATAAAGCGCCTGCTCTTTCTGCTGAGTTTACTGGTAATTGTCCAGTTAATAATTCATAAACCGATGCACACAAAGCATAAAAATCTGTTGCTGGAAAGCGTTTATTATTTTTGATATATTGTTCATAAGGAGCATACTCGGCTGTTAATATCCCAGTCATGCGTGCAGTTTGACCAGCAATAAATTCTCTAGCTGCACCAAAATCAATTAATACGGCTCTATCTGGATGTACGATTATAATATTCTCTGGTTTGATATCTCTATGAAGTAAGTTATTCGCATGAATAATTTTTAAAGCCTCTGCAAGTTGTAAAAAATAATGCTTTACCCGATTCTCTTCTAGAATTCCTTCTTCTTTTAATATCTGGTCTAATGATTTACCAGTGAGTAAATCCATTACCATGTATGCAGTATCATTCTCTTGAAACCAATCATAAACTTTGACAATATGAGTATGAACACATTTCTGGACATTACTAGCTTCATTTTGAAATTCTGTAATTTGTTTTTGTCGATCAACGGGCGCAAGCGAAATAGGCCAAAATACTTTATTTCCTTGTCTAGCAGCACCTTCTGGCCAAAGTTCTTTGATGGCAATAGGAGCAGAATTCTGTACATAAATGCCTTTATATGTAATCCCAAATCCACCTTTTCCTAATACTTTTTCTATCTTATATTTTCCTTGTTTTAGTAACGTATCAGGTTGGAGAGCAGATGGACTTGCAGTAGTAGAACTTAGGATGTTACCGCAGGAAATACAGGTAACTACATTGTCAACATTTTCTGTAAAACAAGCTGGACATTGAATAGACATTTGGTTACAACCAGTCTTCTAATTTTAGGTTTGGCTTGAAGAAGAACGTATTTTATTTATTTCATTAAGACTGCTAGCAGGATCTTTGGTTACTCTAATTAGTAATGCACCTGCCTCTTGCCATAAATGCTCAAAGTGTTTGTCAGTATCATCCATTAAATCTTGAGCACCTATATGAAATGCTGGGTATTCACGACCATCAGAGTTTGACAAATACATCCATACAATTTTACAATCTTTTGAATCTGAGTAGTAACCAATGGGTGAAAATAAGTTTTTATGAAATTTTACCTCTATTGAACCCTTAATTTTCTTACTGGTTGGATGATAATGCTTTTCCAAGTCTTGATAAAGATTATCTAATTTACTCAAAAACGCGTTTGAAATAGATGAAAAATTATTTTTTCTAGTGAATTTAGATTGGTATAAACAATCCATAAGAGATGACTCTGGGTGTAAAATTAAAATTTGAACCCAAACCACCACTCAAAGGAGAAACTATCGAACAGTTCCAAGACTGTTGATTTTGACTTGATTGTTGACGACATTGTTGTTGCAAATAAGAACTATCAGTAATTTGTAATGTCAAGCCCAAAAAGCCGAAAAAAAATAATAGTTTAAAAAGTTTGCTTCCAGTAGAAGTGGTTAATTTTAAAAATCCATTTTTGGTTGTTTTAGATATCATTATATTTTCTCCAATTTGTGAAAATGATGATAAATATGCCAGTAATGAACTGGTTAATAATCGCAGTCAAATCATAATTTAGTTAGTAAATTATAATTTATATATTGAGTCAGAATTTATCAATACGATACTGCAATGTTAAAAGAGTAGCGTTATCAGATGCACCACGCTCAAGTACCTTATTAATAGTGTGGTCAACACCAGACTGTAAATCTTGATGCGTATTAAAAAATTCGGCTAATTCGTTTGTAGGAACTAAATCCCAAACTCCATCAGAACAAAGTAGCAAGATATCTCCATTTTCTAAATTGATTGATAATTCCTCAGTTATATTTTTTAAATTCTGCACATAGCCGTCACTTAATCTTCGTTTTGAACCAATAGATTTAGTAAGCACATTTCGGTCTGGATGTTCTAAACTTTCTTCTTGTGTGATTTGTCCACTAGCAACTAACAAAGCAACAAGGGAGTGATCTTCACTGATTTGGCGGATTTCGCCTTGTCGTAGTAAGTAAATACGGCTATCTCCTACATGAGCTATCATTAATTGTTTGGCAACAGCTAAAATTACACTGAGTGTAGTTCCTCCATCTTTGACTTGGTCGGCTACAGACTCGTTGGCTTTTTGAAATAGTGAAATTAACCATTCATTCCGTTGATCTATAGTTTTAAAATCAGTAGGTATAGGTTCTTCTAAAAATGTTTTTACAGCTAATTTACTGGCTAATTCTCCCTGAGCCATACCACCCATACCATCGGCAACTACTCCTAATATCATTGTTTCTGCATTGCTTAATTGCTGTTGTCTAACTCCATAATTGTCTTCATTTTGTAAACGTTTGGTTGACAATCCTACAGTGGAAGAACTAGCAATTTGCCACTGAATTTTAGGTGTATTAATTGCTTGACGAGTTTCAACTAAATTCCCTAACAGTTGGGAGAGAGGAAATCTTTCTTCGGGAATGGGAGAGAGACTAATCTTGAGAAGTTGATAAATCCGAGGAATGGGGTTAATTTTGATGTCTATTGACTGTTCTAATTGTATAGGTTGTTTATGAATAGCATGATATAGCAATGCAGCAACAGTATAACTACTCATCAATTCATTGACGGGATTTTTGTCATAGGCTAATTCAGGAGCACAATAATCTCCTAATAAGCCAGAAGTGAGGGTTTCACCTACAGGGTAAGCACTAGTGAGATCAAAAAACTGGATGGGAGTTGCCATTTCAATAAGTTGGGGTAGAACGCAAACAAGACACCAGTTTTGTTGATGCACATAGCGCAAAAATTGACAGACTTGACTAGCTAAAAATATAGATTCTTCTAAGGAATGTTCGGCTTTTAGCCAATTTTCTAAAGTCTTTGTTTCATCAGGAAGATAATTAAGTAGAAGCAATTTTTGTGTAGATAAGTTAGGAATAATCTCCTGCTCCTCATAGTATTCTTCTTCGAGGTAGTCTGATTCATTATCTATATCAATAGATGTAGTTAATAATTCTGGGGCAGATGACTCAGTATTTTCTTTTGTAATATTTGCCTCTATTCCATGTTGATGATTTTCTTCATCAGACTCTATTTTATGCTCTTGATACTCTTGTTTTTCGAGATTGGGTGAATTTTCGCTGTCAGGTGGATGAAGATTAATAATTGCAGAATCAACCATAATCTGAGCTAGAAGGGGAGCAACTAATTTATAATCAGCGAGTGCTTCTCTTAGTTTTAGTTCTCGGCTAAGTCCACCTTCAATTGAGCCTATTCGCAGTAAGCCTAATTTACAAGATGTGATGTTAGTATCTGTTGGTAAAATGTTGACTTGAAAATAGTAGACATCGGACGTAAATTGTCCTAGATATGCTAAAATTTCTACTTGAAAATTCTCTATTGATAAGCTGCTATTTTTTTGGATTACTAAACTGTTAATTGTGTCATTGGAAAGTGAGTTCATATTCGGTTGGGAATTAAAAATTAACTAACAGGATTTATACGTTTTTGCTTATAGATTTGGATGGAGCAGGCTTTTGGAGATACTTAAACCTACTCCAAGCAGTAATGTTTTCCTAAGTTCTATGAAGTTCAAGGACTTTGGAAAAGGAACCGCACTTTACCGAAAGCAATTTCATCTCCTGAATTTAAGGTTTCAGGTAAAGTAATTCTGGCTGCAAAGCGGGTTTGACCAGCAGGTTTGATGAAAATACCGTTTGTAGAACCAAGATCCTTAATTTTCCAGACTCCCGCTTCTTGGTAGACTTCCGCATGATTACGTGAAACTGTGTCACCACCAGAGAATGATTCCAAGTCAATATCAACTGGCCCCATATCTGGGTCAAATATGCCAACGATGGCATTGCTATCTAGAAAGAATTCTGGTGTTGGAGAACTGGGTTGTTTAGCAATAAGTCTGGCCGTTGTGGCTGTGCTGGTAGAAAAAGATGGGGTAATAGGTATTGGATTAGAGTAGCTGGGTTGGGGTATTTGTGGTGGTGGTGGTGGTGTTTGCGGTTGGATAACTGTAGGTGCTTGTGAAGAGGGAATCACAGTTGTTGCTACTTCTTGTAATTCTGAACCACAAGCATCACAGAATTCTGCACCATCTGGGTTTTGATCATAGCCACAGGCTGAACAAGTAATCATTGATATAGCTCCTTAATTTGCAAATACGATGTTAGAAAAATTGACATTCTCAGTTGTAAAGCTAAAAATTTATAATTTCTACGTTCCTGTTAGTTTACGCATCTCATCTTCCGAAAACTGATCGTTAAGATCACCGCCCATTTTGACGGTTTTACCTTTGGCACCCATCTTGACGGTTTTACGAGTTCCGTCGGAAATTTTGCGGGTTTTACGTAATTCGTCTTGTGCGCCATTTAAAGATGCTGTCATTTCATCATTACCAAGTCTGACTGTCATCCGGCGTGCTGTTTCTAGTAATTCTTCGGCTTTTTGAGGGTCACGTTCAGCAACTTTTGTTGCTTGGCCAACGAGGTTGGAAATATTGCATTGTTGCAGATAATCCATTACTTCTTGATTAACTTGTGCTGCACCTCCCTGTCCAGCAATAAATTGCACTACTAAGTTTTGCGGGGGAAATTCACCTCTGATTTTTTGTCCTGGAACATCGTAGGTTAAGCCGAGTTGAGCTAGACGGACACGGGATGCAGGACGACTGGCCATGCTAAATTCGAGGATAAAGATTGTTTCATCGTTAGCGGCTGCATTACCAATAGGATAAGGAGCTTGAGTGAAGGGAAATTCTGCTTGAGTAGGATAGGCACGAACAATGCGGGTAAGTTCTACACCTTGAACGGATTTGACTCTTAAAGATAGGTTGGTGATGACTTCTTGTTGTGCTTGGCTGTATTCTTCTATAATTTTTTGGGGTAGTTCCTGAATGGAAACCTGAGTACCTGTAGCCTTTCCAGGAACAATATATAAAAGACTTCCACCTGTAGAATCGCTGAGATGAGTAAGTAAGTCTTCGTTAAAGCCCCCAACCCCTAAAGCGGTGATAGGGATGTTATTGGCAGCAAAATCTGAGGCGATCGCTCGACATTGATCTTCGTCAAAAGTTTGCCCATCGGTGAATAGTAAAGTACGTCGCACGGTCATATCTTGGTTACTTAGTGCGTTTAAAGCACTAGCTAAACCCAAACCCATACAAGTACCACCTGAAAAAGTGCGGAGTTTGGCGATCGCATTTTCTAATTGGCTCACTTGAGTTGCGCTTGTCAAGCCGATAATCTGGGAAGCTGAGTCATCAAACTGGATAATGGCAATGCGATCGCTTGCACCTAATCTGCCAGAACGCACCAGAGCTAACAAAGATTCGATAACAACATCGATTTTGGTTTTACTTCCGTCTACTTCCTCATACATTGAGCCACTAGTATCAATGACAAAAGCAAACGTAGTCGGAGGACGAGTAGCAGCTACATCCTTTGTTGGTCTTAGCTTCAACATCAGAAATAGTTTTTGAGCCTCTGTATCCGCAGGCATAAATTCCCGGTGGGGAGTAATGCTGACATTTAATTCATTAGCCATTGTGATCATCCTTGAGTAATTTAAACAGAGAGTGAGAATTAGGGTAAAAGTACAGGTTAAAAATCGTTGCTTTCCTTTACTTTTACGAAAAATTTAAAGGTGGTAGCGCTCCCAATATAGGTTCTATCTCTGATAAATTGGGGCTAATTATGGTGGGAGTTTCTTGGTTACCTTGTTCATGTAGTTTTTCAAGATTTGATTCAATTAATAACGGTAAGCTAAGGGTAAGAGTACTATCTCTGTAACCTTCTCTAATATCTTGTACCCAAGTTTGAATAATTTGGTTGAGATGATTATCTTTGATAGCACATAAGCTTTGATTTTGTAATTGATTTCTCATATTTTCACGCATCTGGTTATTAAAAATTTGCTCAGGTGAATTCTCTTGTTTAGAATTTAAATCCAAAACATAAATATATTCATCATTAAGACCTTTAACTTGGAGATGGAATAAATATTTCACCATGAGAAATGTTTTTGATTAATTTACAATACCTTATAGAAATTAGAACATTTTATGGTTTTTGAATTGCTTGATGATTGCTTTTAGATTTGACTTCAAGCAGAATTTTTCCTAAGTGTCGCTTATCACCAACTTTAAGTTCATGTATTGTTTTTGTCATCTTTTTTATAGATGCATACTCTTGATCAAACTGCATCATGATTTTTTCACCCTCCTTGTAAACTTTTGCAGTAATAGGGGTGAATCCTTCAGAGGCATTTAAGGGTATGTTTGCCTCATGGGAAGTACCTATTAAAAAAGGTTTTATACCCAACAGATATGGTGTCTGCTCTGTTTGTGTCCAATGTACTACCAGATAGGGTTCCTGGTTTAATTGTTCTTGCTCTGCTAAAGCAATCATCCAGCCAATGCAAAAGCCGAGGATGGCTGCACCTGATAGACGGCCAGGAATATCACCAAAAACACCAGCAGTAAGCAGAAAACCAATAGACCCAATAGCACCGCCAATAGTGCCACCAAATAAAGCTTTAGTTAGTTGCAAATTAGGTACAAAAAAGCGTGTTCCGCCTCCCACCAATATCCCTAAAATTGCCCAGCCAAATATTCTGCCAATAAGGTCTAGGATAGAGATGCCAGAAATCGGTAAAAATAGCAATTGACCGAAGGCTATCACTCCTATACCTGCGATCAGGCTAAGGACGGAACCAGCTATTTGTCGAATACAAATACCAAAGACAATTGCTCCTGCTAACCGACCAAAGAAATCCCCTAAAACACTAGCAGTCATCAGCCAAGCGCCAGCACTTAAGCCACCGCTAATACCACCAAAAACTATAGCCTTAGATAATGTAAGTTTTTTTAATTTAGGTATGAATAAGGACATAATACTGATTACCAAGGCACTAGCAATTGAGCCATGCATGACACCTTCAAGAATGGTAGGGTTAGGAATGCTCGTAAGTGGAACAAAAAGTAATTGACCAGATGCTCCAGCAACCATACCTGCAGTGAGGCTACCAACAGTGCTAACGCTACCTTCGCGGAGTGTTAAGAGGGGAAGGTGCATATAGGAGTTTTGTCCCATGATCAGAGCTAGTGATATGCCCATTGCTAGAAAAGCAGTCCAACCACCAATCCGTAGGGCAGAATATAATACGCCGTAATCTCCTGTGGGACTGGATTCAACTAATTGTTTGTAAATCGCCGCTTCAGCATTGCGGAAAGCTTGGTCAAACTGACCAGAACTTGCATAAAATACCAAAGAGCGATCGCCTGTCAGTTGTGCTAAATAATTTGTATCAGCATCACCAGTAGCAACTGCAATTAAATTAATTCTTTGATTTCTAGCAGATTGGGCTGATAAGTTAGTAAGACTTGGGGAATTTGGGACTCCATCGGTAAATAACAAGATGTTGCGTCGCAGATTGGTAGATTTTAACTCGCCTACAGCTTTGTCTATACCTTCAGCCATAGGAGTACCACCATCTTCTGACAGGGTAGCGATCGCATTTTTTAGTGTATTAGCATCAGTAGTTAAGGGAGAGGCAGTTTTAACTTCTAAGCCAAAACTAACTACTGCTAGTTGATCTTGATCCAAGTTGCGACGTTGCACAAAGTTGCTCGCAGCTGATTTAACTTCTGCCAATTTGCCACCAGCCATACTCCCAGAAGCATCAATTAACAAGACGATCGCTTGGGAGGGTTGTTGTGCAGATAGTGCTAGTTTGGTAAATGCTAGTAATGGCTCTCCTAGAACAATCGCAGATATCAAACAACCGATTGCACCATATAGCCCAAAGAGTAGGGGTTTATTTTTCCTTAATTTTATCCATATGTTTTGCATAGTTTTCTAACTTATTTCATATTCATTTAAGGAGTTCCCACTTCTGCCCAGACTCTGGTGTATTCTGAGTCAGAAGTATTATCTACAAAAGCTTCTACTCTAATTATTTCCAGTTTGCTCCCTGTTTCCAGAGGGTCACTAACTCTATTAGGTAGTTCAAAATTAGGCGGTTGTGGTATATTTGCTCGTAAATTAGTTGTAGATTTTAGTATTACAATTGTTTTAGGAGAAGGAACAACAGATGGAGTAATTGTTACTGGCTGGCGATTAGAAGGTATTAATGCTTCACCATAAGAAAAAGTCCCTACTTTGTTATTAACAGAACCTAGCCAAATCCAACCAATACCTTGATTTCTACTAGGTATGTAACTACTATTTATTGAAGATGGTTTTAAGCTCCTAGAGCTAGAAACTAAAACATTCTTGTCGGTAATATTACTATTTTGTAAACTCATTTCTAGGCTAAAGCTAGTCGCACCTTGAAGGGCTGCAATTTGTACAGTATACTTACCAGTTTCAGGAATAATCATATTGTTTAAAATTTGGTTATTTGGAGAATACATCCAAACACAAATATTATCTTCAGTCGTTTTATATTTAAATTCTTGCCCAGCAGTTGCGTCAAAGATATATGCGATAGATTTATTAGAACTAGCTTGACCTGATTCTTTTATTGTTTGATTATTGAGTGAGATTTTTTTAACGTTATTAGCAGTCAGAACAACTGAAGGCTTTTCTGGACAAACTGCTAAAGGTTGATGTATTTCTGTGGATACTAGAGAGTTATTTTTACACCCTAAAACACAAGCAATCAGGAATTTAAAAAGCAATAATTTTTGCAATGATTTTTTCATTATTTCATCTTTTAATCTATTGTTATATTTTAGATTTAAGGTATTTTTTCATAAGAACTTATTTTCCATACCCCATTATCACTATTTAAATAGTAGATATAACTATTTCTAAATTCTCCTGAATTTTCTTGATTAATACCTTTAGGAGTATGAAGATAAAGCTCTTCAAATACTCTTAGTTTTATATATCCTTGCTTGCCAGAATTATAAAAATTTATAACATTTATAATTTCTGATTTATTATATGTGTAATAAGAATTATACTTTTTTAACCAAGATAATGAACTATCAGAGTTGCTTAGTTCCGAATACAATTTCCCAGTTGTTAGCTGCTCAACTAAAGCTGTATCAAAAGGAGGCGCAAATATTAGAGGTTTAGCTTTGTACCATTTTTTTATTATTTCTAACGCTAGATCCTGAGTTAAAACAATATCTAATAATTTTATTTTTAAATCAAATTTTTGTTTATCTTTAAGTGCAGATACTTGGATGATATACTTTCCAGTTTTTGGTAACTTATCTCCAGAAATTATTTCATTATCCGGGCTATAAACCCAAGTACATATATTATTATTACTTGATAAGCTAATTCTTTCTCCTGATTTAGCAGCAAATTTATAACCAGTAGCTTTGCTAGGAATAGCGTAACCAGATTTTGTTAATGGTTGCTCATTTAATAAAATCTCTTGCACATCATTTTCACTAAGCGTAACTGTAGGTTTTGTAGGGCAACTCGAGGATGCTGAAGAATATGAAGGATATGAACCTCCTGATAAATTACAACCGTAGATAGTTAACATTGTTAAATAAAGAATTAGATTTTTCATTATTTTGATAAAATAATAGGTTTATATGATAAAAATATAAGTTTACAATCAAGGTGATGATTTGCGCTCAAACAACCAGCTATTTGAGCTATTACTCCATATCAAATAAATGCGATTGTTAGAATCTTTAAAACTTTTGCCGCTATTTAGGAAGTACCACAATTCAGCATCTACAATAGCAGTATCAGTATTTTGATTAATCAATTTAACATCGCCAATTTTTATTTCTCTCACGCTATTCCACCATTGTTGATACTCGGAGTAACTACCAGATAGCTTTTTAAAGCTAGGCGAAAGATGCTTCCAAGTTTCAGCATATTGACGGTCATTAAGGGCTATATAATGATTCCTAACAAAATTTGTAGTGTCTGGGTGATCTGTCGTCTCTATATTTTGTTGCCAAGATTGTGAAGATGAAGTTATTAATGCTTGTGAAACATCTAAACCGATTTTTAATTCAAAGCTTCTTAACCCTTTAGGTGCAGAAACTTGCATAATATATTTGCCAGTCTGAGATAAATCTTTACTAGTAATGAGTTGATTATCAGGTGCATAAATCCAGATACAAATATCATCATTAGTTTGATAATTTAGCTTCTGGCCAGACTTCGCTTCAAAGGTATATCCTAACGATTGATCTGCTTTAGCTTGACCAGTTTCAGTGAGAGTTTGAGAAGCTAGTTGAAGTTGCTTAACATTTTTACTATCTAGTAAACTCTCAGGTTTATCTGGACATTGAGGATTAGAAATATTTTTAGCTGATTTTGGGGATGTTCCACTACAGCCGCTATTAATCATTTGAAATATGATTGCCATAAATATTATTTTTTTTACCTGATACAAAGAAGATTGATAGCCTAAGCTTATAACGTTTATTTTCATGATAAAATTATTGAATATTGTTTCTTAAATACGTTTTACATTATTGATTTGCCAGGTATTTTTCGCCTCACGCCATGTTAAATAATATTTGATAGTTGCATAAAGTATTTTCCCTGACTTCATGTGGTACTTACATTTAATAGTTACTGTTGAAGTATCCCTGTTATTGTTTGTACCTACTTGCTGAGTATCTATAGAATTAACTTGTTGCCACCATTCCAAATAAGAACTATAACCATTTGGATGAGCTTCTTTATTGGATTGAAGTTCAAGCGTTAAACTGCTCCAAGCATCTTGGTAATTATGGCTGTTAATATTGGTATAGTAAGTATCAATCAGCTTTTCTGGTGATGGTCTATCAACCTGAGTTGGACGGGACGCACTATCTGAAATAGAAGACAGCGATTTTGCAGAATCAGAGGAAGCAGATTCTGCCGCCATATTCTGTAAATTCATTGCTAGCGAAAAAGTAGTAGAACCTTGAGGTGTAGAAACTTGAATAATATATTTACCAGACTGTGATAAATCTTTAGTTGTAATTAATTGATTATCTGGTGCATAAACCCACACACAAATATTATCATTGGTTTGATAACTTAACTTCTGACCAGACTTAGCTTCAAATGTATAAGCTAAGTATTGATCTGCTCTTATTTGACCTGTTTCTGTAACAGTTTTGGACGAAATCTGAAGAGGTTTAACATTTTTACTATCTAAGTAACCAATAGGCTTATCTGAACAACTTTTTGCTTGATTGATTTGCTTAGAAACAGCTTGCAGTGATGTTTGAGGCGTAACATGACAACCACCAATTATCAGTAGAATAACCCATAATGGTGGCATTAATATTAATTGATTATGAAATTGGTAATTATGATGCACACTCATGATTTTAAAAATTATATTTATCTCTGATTGGTAATATAGATAAGTAAATTAAAAAGTTTGTATTTTAGTGATATCCCATTTGTTAACTGAATCATTCCATACCATATAAAACTTTAAAGATATAGGAACTGTTCTACCATTATTCATGTGATAGCTAGTCCAGACATTGACTATGGACGAACTACTATTGGCATTTGCTACATAATATTTATTAATACTTACATATTTGACCTTATACCACCATTCAATAAATGAGTAGTATCCATTTGGATGAAGAGTCTTACTATCTTGAAGTGCAGGAGGTAAAATATCCCATGCTTTTTGATATTGATGATTATTAACTTTCGTATAGTAATCTTCTATAACTTTTTCTGGTGAGGGTTTGGAAATATTATTTGGTATTGAAGGGCTTGCTGTTGTCGTAGATGACGAATTGAATATGGGTGTTGAGTTTACAGGAACATTATTTGTCACTGAAGGGGTTTGTGTTATTGAGGTTAAAGGCCTAGATATAGCAGCCGAAGTTATGGGAACATTATTTAAAACTGCAGGGGTTGGTGTTGCAGTGGAGGAAGATCTAGATACTGCTGTCTCACTCTCTAAATTTATTGCTAGATCAAAAGTGGTAGAACCTTTAGGTGCAGAGACTTGAATCGTGTATTTTCCATTAGTTGGTAAATCACTGCTATTGAGTATGTGATTATCTGGGGTATAAATCCAAATACAAATATCTTGATTAGTTCTATAAGAAAGCCTTTGACCAGATTTAGCTTCAAAGGTGTAACCTAGTGATTTATTACTGCTTACCATACCTGATTCAGTAATAGCTTGGGTACTCAAAGAAACTGGTGTAACATTTTTGGGTTCGAGAACTATTTTTGGTTGAGTTGAACATTGAGCGGTGCTTATCTCAGTTGTTTTGTTGTTCGGGGAACAAGCAGTGATGATAGAGAACATTAAAGTAGCAAGGGAGAATGTAAGACTTTTCATAAAAGCAATTAATCCCTTAACGCCTCTTGCTTTAAGTATTGTCCCCAGAAGTAAAATGGCACTACACCACCGAGTCCTATAGCCATAAAAATACATCCCAGCATTATTAGTCGAACTGTTAAGGGAAGCGATCGCCCAAATACGCGGATCGTGTAACTTTGTGGTTGTGATTTGACTGCTGTAGCTCCTTTAGAAGCCACCTCAACCTGTACATCATGCTTGGAACCTCGTTCTGCATTGGGTTGGGTGTAGGTAATTTCATACTCCCCTAATAATGCATTCAGGAATAGCTGTAGATTTTCTGCAATAGTTTCTGCATCTCCAGAAAACTCGGCAATTCCCCCAGTTAACTTAGCAATTTCTGCTAACCGCTTTTTATCTACAAACTCTTCTTCAGGAACTTTCCCTGCACCTTTACCGATATTTGCACGAGTTGCTGCTTTACCAAGTTTATATTTTTGACCTAGCTGTTCTGGTGTTAAACCATAACCCAAGGTATGCACAGTAATATTATTATTCCTTTTCAGCAGAGTACTTAAAGTTTGAAAATCCTGCTCTTCATTTGAGGCATTGTGATAACCATCAGATAGTAAAATAATCGAAAGTCGAGGCTGTGGCTCGGGAGAATCTGCAAGTAAGTAAAAACGAGGGTCTTTAGTATTAGCTAAAAACTTGACTGCCTTCATCAGTGGCTCGTAGAGATTCGTAGAAGCACAGGGAGTTAAACTGGCAATATAATCAAGATTATTTTGTAGCTTAAAATCACTTGCTATAAAAAATTTATCAAGGGTTTCATTACTAATAGGATAGCCTTGTTTACAGTAAATACTAGATTTACCAAAAGGAACAATAGCTATTTGAGTATTACCACCACGTTCACTTGATACTTTAGTAAATTGACGGATAGCATTTATTGCCCCTACAATTTTTTTGCCCCCTCTACTATCGGGCTGATTCATACTGCCACTAAAATCCAGTAGGACTATAATCCAAGCAGGTGGCGGTACACTTTCTTCTGGGCTTTTCCAGTCTTGGGTTTTAAATTTAACTTCTTTTTTATCTACAAGTAATTTGAAATCCGTGTCCTGTAGACCCATTGCGGGTCTATCTTCTTCACCTTTAACCTTGATCCGAATAGTTATTTTGTCATCATTAACCACAGGTTTTCTAACAATTTCGGCTACTTTTACATTTGCCCAACTAGGAGAAGTTAGAGAAGCTATCATTAAGAGTGACAAACTAAGCCTGTGGGTCAAGGAAGCGATTGTAGTAGATAAAGCGGTATGTTTTGTTTTCATGATTACTATTTTTATTTGCTGGATGAAACGTTAAAACATAGTTATGTTTTAAGCGAATATCTTTGCGAGAGCTTAAACGTTGACCATTCAGTTCAATAGTAGAGAAATACTGTGGGTTAGGAGATAGCAATACTTCTCTATTTTTTAAAATTAAATCGGCAACGTGTAGAGGTAATCCAGGAATATAAATATGTGACTTATTGGCAGCAGAACCAATTCTAATTTTGCCTGTCCCAGGTAATTGAATTGATAGACCTTCTTCAATTTCATAAGCTTCACTATCATTGACAAATTTGAGTAGAGATTTATCAATGTAGGGAAAACTTTTATTAACAGGTTGTAATTGAGGATCAACATCTTCATAGTTAGGGCCTGTGTACTCAAAGCCTGTACCAGCCCTCAACGCACCTAGATAGCTGGGTGAATTAGTAATGCTGAATACTAACCCAAGCAACAAACCCAAAATAGAAAAACCTAAGGGATCTTCGATAGCTTTGAACTCACTAGGCATTCCGCCTAAAGTTGTGCGAATGATTTCAAAAATTACAGCAGCAAATAAGCTGGCAGTGCTAGCACCAATCACACTGATTCTGAAACGCTGCCAGAAGCGTTTGGGGTCGCCGGCTTCCATACTATGCCACCGCCAACTTAACCCTTCCGCAAGGCCAACAGAACTACCAATTAAGAGCCAGCCAATGGTTCTTACTATTGGAGTAGGAACGCGAATTTGCGGTAAGAAAAGAATTTGGGATATACCACCAGCAATTAAGCCTGCTAGAAGTCCTAAACCCAAGGCTATTAACAGAGGAGTTTTGGCAATACGAAAGCTGAGTTTAGGTCTTGTAGGGTTACTGATAAATATTTCATTCATCACCATCCCACAGGCTAGAGAAATGGCAATGCAAGGAAATAGGGTAATTTCAGGAAATTCATTGAATAGTCTTATATCAGTAAGAAAAAATTGACCCAAACTCCAACCAATTAATGCTGATGTTAAGCCAGCTAATATGTAAAGGTAAATTCTCATTTTATTGTTTTTTGATGACTATTACTTAAGGTCGTTTTGACTTTTGTTTCTAATGCTCTAATCGTTTCTTGTCCTAAAATACCATCTGGATCTCTTGAGAAAATATAAGAATTTTGATAATTATATATAGCCCTAACTATTTTTTTTCTTTCATCAGATTTTTCTTCTCTAACAGCTTTATCGTAATCAATATTTACATTCAAAACACTTTGAATAGCCGCAATAATTTCTTCACGGTTTATAAAATTATTTTTATTGTTAATATCTTTAACAATTGTTTCAATAGAGTTATTTGTCTTATCAAAATTTTGTTTATTGGTTGCTTTTTTTATTAATGCTTCATCAATATAGCCTGTGCTACCTTGTGATGATTTTATTGATGTATTATTTGATGGAATATTATTGTCCGTTTTGCTCTCGGAAATTGTTTCTGGAAAAACTTTTGAACCTACCAATAGACCACTAAAAAAGATTAAAATAGATAGAAGAATTACTATTTGAATTGGCACAATAAACTCCTGAAATAAAAAATATATAATACCTTCAACGAAACTAACATCTCGTTTCAAATTTAAATCAAAAACAACAGGTTCAGATGTATTTGTTTGTTTAACGGCAATTTTATCAAATACCTCTTTTGGTACAATACCCTGACTAATTTGATAAAAATAACCTGCTAATAAATTTTCTCCTAACTGCTCAAATAACCATGCAATATAATTGTATTGTTTAAGTTTATAGTAACCCGAATAGACGGGACTCCAATTACTAATTAAAAGTTTCCATGTTTCAATTGGACATTTCAAAAGCTGAGAAGGAAGATTAGATTTAGTATTTGCTGTCTTAAAATGATCGGAAATTAATTGCAAGTCATATAAAATATCATTAATAAATTCTTTACGACATGACTCCCAAGCACTCCCTTTTTCTACAAGTAACCAATGGATATATTCTGGAGTAATTTCTTGAGGCTGATTCAGCAATTTAGGTAAAAGAAATTTTATACTGTCAGCCAGTTTTTCTTTGGGCAAATAAGAGCGTATAGCCTTTTGAAATTCTAGAGAAATAGTTTGATTGTCATCAGGTTTTTGACCTGATTTGATATTCAACCAAACTAGAAACTTTAATATAGTTTCTGGAATCACCATTGCTCTGAGGGTAATTAGCCTCACCATTTGTGGGCTATAAATTTTTTGCTCAATTGCGGTTCTAGCTCCTTGTGCATCAAACAGGGTGTGCCAATATGCTGAGGTAATTTGGTCATTTGCTAGAGCATCTGCAATTACTTTCACATTTTCCGGTTTCACCTGGGAACTATTCATTAAACCGCGAATTGCAGACTTAAGAGCCTCTTCATCTGTTACAACTGGTGCTAAGACCTTAGGAGTGTTAGCAATGGCTTTTTGCAAAATTTGATAAGCCCGTGTCGAAGCAGCTTGAATCACCTGAAAACGCTCTGGTTTTTCTAGAGCCTCTACATTAAATGCCCAAGAAAGAGCTTGACCATTTTTATTAGCCTTATATTTTTTAGATGCTAAGGTGTTGATAGTTTGTAAATCATATTGCTGTTCTGGTGAGAGCAATATTGGTTCTGGTATATCTACATTAATCTTTGTGGCTTCTTGTGGTTGGGGTCGGAACCGGGTAGAAACTAAAGCAACGTCACATATATTAGGTTTCCCTAACTCTCTAATATCAAATGGGTTAAACGTAAGAGGAGTTTCTTGATCCTCCCACCAAGCCAATATAAGCCGCAGGTTTTTATAGCCGTCAGATCCATTAGAGAGGAGATAACGATACATAGAAGCACTACGACCTTTTTCATCGCGTCCTCGTGTGACTATAGCCACCACTGACCAAATATCTTCTCCTGTTCCTAGCACCCGACCGATAATTGCTGGTTTGTCGCTGGAAGCACCTTCAGCTACTGCAAATTCACGATTAGCAATAGATCGCTCAACAGCTTCAGGAATGCGCTCGATTGTGACATTCATGTACTGTCCAGTGAAGCCTAACGATACCCAACCGCCATCAGCAGTTTGCTGTGGGCGAATACCTGTACTAAATTCGTGAATTTCAATCGTTGATGGATTCATACCCTTAACCTTTATCTAATTCCTTATGGCGATCGCCTGTACATAACCAATAAATTGGAGCCACTAAGCCAAAAGGCCGCCAACGTTTAGGGTCTTTGATGACTGCTGCCACACCATCACGACCACGACCAAGTAAATTCATATTGGGTTCGGGAAAATTTTGCCCTAACATTCCAAAAGCTGAAGCAGTAAAGTAATCCACTCTACCTACTCCCATTTGCTGCCAAGTTTTCAACTTTCTACAGACTTGAGGAAAGCAAGCCTCTGCTAGAAAATCCGGCCTATGCCGATTGACCCATAACTCTGGCTGTTCGCACTTAGTTAGCACCAAGGCAATTTTTCTCAACCCAACGTTAATATCTGTACGGTCAAGCGCGGTTAGAAACTTATCTAAAGCTGTTGCATATTCAAAATCTTTGCGTTTGCTGTTGCCATCAACTAAGAACATGATGCCTGTAGCTTGTAAGCAATCTTCCATATAATCTTGTAGCTTTGAGTTCCCTGATTGTTGCAAAAGATCAGTAAAAAACTCTCCAGCATAGTCTTTGCAACTGATATTGAGATTCACTAATTGTGAAGCAATTGTGGCTTTAGGATTCTTCCAAGAAAGCTGACCCTTGAGGGTAATACTAAGGGTGTAATCTTTTGTATCAGATGCATTAGGATCAAGTCTTGTTTGTTCTAGTTGTAATCCTTGCTCGAGGATATTCTGTGCTTTAGCAACTAGCTCTTCTCCTGCCTCACCTACAGGGGTAACAGTCTGCACAGGGCTTTTAGGATCAGCATTGGGCCAGCGTGCTAAAGAAGCCATATATGCAGTTTTCCCTGAACCGCGATCGCCTATTACCCGCACCACTGCACTACTCTGTAAGGCTTCAGAAGCAGTGTATTTTTTTAACCAATCACGCATCATATCTCATCCTCTTACCTGTACTTAACCAATAGAGGGGGGAAATCAAGCCATAGGGTTGCCAACGATTTGGATCTCGCAAAACTGAATTTCTACCATCAGTCCCCCACTCTTCAATTCGGTTAGGACGAGGGTTATTGCGCCCAAGTACTCCAAATGTTGATATGGCATAAAAATGTAAATTTTTAGCAGGAATTTTATCTTTTAAAATACTTTTAGTTTTGGGTAGATGTACGTCAAATAAATCAATCTCTGGGTCTAAACGGCCTGGCCAGAGTTCCCCTCGTTCACACTTACTCATAGCCACAGCAAGGCGTAAATCATTAGCTCTGTCATGGCTATTCATTAATTCAGTAAAGCGTTGTAGTACTCGGCTATAAGTTTTGTCAGTTCCTTGTTTCCATTCCGTTAGCAAAATTAAGCAACCACTCACATCTTTTGTTAAGCATTCATCAATAAATTCTTGATGTAATGGATTTGATGAACCATGTTCTAGTTCATCAAATATTTCTCCAGGATAGTCTCTAACAGCTAATGTAAGTTTTTCTTTACTAAATCTATTTTTTACTTCTATATTAAATGAGTAGACGGCTAAATCATCAATTGTTCTTACTTGAGTAATACTAGGTTCTAAAGATGCAGCTTCCACAATAATACCTTCAGCTTTCTCTGCTAACTTTCTTGTATCATCATTAAGAGCTTGAATTTGAAAGTTATTATTTTTTCGGCTAGCTTTTGCTGGCTGATAAGCTAAGGCAGCTAGATAAGTAGTTTTACCTGAACTTCTTGGGCCAATAACACGAATGTTCCCCATCTTGATTCTAACCTTCTTATTTACTTAAAAAACTACCTAAATATATCCAAGGAAGTTCTAACAAAGAACGATTATAAATTGATGTAATAAAGCAACGAATTGATAAACCAGAGATACTTTTATTAATTTGTTCTAATTGCGATTGAATAGGACGGAAGTACCGTTGCAGACTATATAGATGGCGTTGTTGCCAATTCATTGATCCGCCATTTGGATTGTAGGCAAGCTTTGAAGCTTCTTCTCGCAGATTACAAAACATATCCGCCTTATTTAAACAAATGACAATATGTCTAGCTTTAGGGCAATCTTGACGGAAAAAGTCAACCCAGCGATCAAATCTATTACACCATTGCTGCTGAGTTAGAAATTGATCTACATCTACACCTGCTTGAAAATTCAACCCCCGATGCGGTGGGAGTATGAGCAAAATACCTTCACTTTGGCGGATTGTGTCCAAGAATCTGTTCCACTCATTTTGATTATCTGTTTGCCAGCTTTTTCGCCATACTTCTCCTGGTGTATCTATCCAATCCACAATCACTTGTTTATTACCTGTGGGTAGTCGTACTTGAATATCGAGATAGCGATCAATAATGACCTCAGTTTGTGCAATTTTTCCAGAAAATTCATCAAATCTAAGGTTAGATTTCAGAAAATCATAGTCTTGGTTAACAATCTTGATATATTCATTTTTAGGGTTAGCTAACTCCATTGCTAAGTGTGTTTTTCCAGTAGAGCGGTCGCCTATATAAACTACTCCCACATTGATTCCCCTTAACTTTCTTGATAATATGCAATTAGCATAATAAAAACCTCATTAATATCAATGAATTTTGAAAACGATAAAATAATTATTTAAGTAAAATTACGGTTTTTGAATTTAGCTTGAATAATCTGTCAAAAAAGGTTTAGTTGTTGGGCTAGCTGCTGTATTAATCCGAACAATAGCACTCAATCCACTTGGTAAAATGCTTAAGGGTCGGCTACTAACTTCTCTAATTCCCAAAACAGATATCCGTTCGTAACTCACATTTTTCTGATTAATAGGACTAGAACCAAACACTCCCTGAAAAGACATACTCATCACTTGTCTTTGATATTCACCTAACTGTTTACTCAACCAATCTGCTGTTTTGTGACTTACTCCCTGTAAAAATATTTGTGTTCGGCAATTGTTTAGTGCTGCCATCGTTTTTTCAGGAAACTGATCAATAGATTGGCACATAAGAAAAACACTCGCTTTCGCATTACGACCAATGGCAGTTAGCTCTTCATAATCAAGATTTTTCAAGCGAGGAGCTTCATCACATATGACATAAGTAGGAGTCCAGTTATGTTTAGGATTGTTCATCCGACGGTACATCACATTCATCACATAGCTAATCATCACCGCTGCCAAACAAGAGCCAAACTTACCATCTGCCAATGATTGACCAACAACTAGAGTATGTCTTACAGTACCGTTTAAAGCTGGCAGTAAAAAGATATTGCTAGAGCCATCACAAATTGCTTTGACGTTTGGGTCTTTGAAAGGACTTAATTTATTTTGTAAAAAGCTGATATCCAGTCCAAAGCGGTCGTCAGGAAGACTCATATAGGAAAACAGATCAGATCCCCACTGACTAGCAGCATTAGGTAGGTGACTGAACAATGTCTGGATTCCAGTCCGATCTGTAACTAAATCAGCTAAATCACTGGGGTTTAGTTGGATCAGCTTTTGTCTTCGTGCTTCCACAACGACACCAAGAATGGCTGTCAGCCACATGATGTCTCGCTTCCAAAAGGCAGCGTTATGATCTGTATCGTTATAGTTGCCATATATAGCTTCTGCGATCGCTCTAATTTCTCTCTCTTTACCGAATTTTTCTAACTCCTCTAAAAAGTTCCACACTGTTCGGTTTCGAGCTGCACTTAAATCCCAACACACTAATCTTGACCCTGCACTATGTGCTAAACCCGCTAGTCTATCTCCCAAAAAACCAGCAGCATCAACGCAAACTAAGTTGCCCTTCAACATTAAATTTTGTGCAGATTTCAACAACAGCTCTGTTTTACCAGAACCAGTTGCGCCAACAATCAGTACATGCTGATGTAAGAACTCATTAGGAAGCCAAATATCCGCAGAAATAGATGCCTTGCTATTGCGAAAACTTACATATCTACCTAGCCAAAAATCGCCATTTTTCAAGTTACCTGTGAAAAAATTACATACTTCTTGTTTACTAGCAGTTTGTGAGTAATCAAATAGTTCTTGATATTTCACAGATGGTTTCAGCAAATCTCCTGGGCCAAGAATTAAAACATTTTTACTATTGACAGAAGTACCTACAGCTTTGAATGCCTGATAAAATGTCCACCCAGTTAATTTGACAATCCACCCAAAAATTCGACCCAGAATTTGAAAGTAGATTTTGAAAATAAAAGCAAATATCGCGAAAATAAATCGCTCCATATTTGTTTCCAAATTTGAAATGATGATTTATTACTAGTTGAGATATAACTGTAGCGAAATAGTGCTTAAGGTATTTCAAAAAAGTATCAACCCAATGCATAATTTTATTTTCTGTAATCTTATAAATTGGTTGATTTTTAGTTTTTACCTATTGCTTCGTTCCCAGGTATTAATCCTAGCCATTTTCAATTGTATAAATACAGCTTTTCCATAAGGGCACAACATTGTTGTACCCTTACCGCTTATTGTTTCTCCCTAAGAGAAAAGCTTATCTAGGAGACGGATGAGAAGAAGCTGATGGTGGGTTTAGAGTTTGTCCCTGTGGAAATATATGAGGATATTTCTGTTTCAGTTCATTTAACTTTGCCTGCGACTTAATGAGTGCTATTTTCTTTTGGTATTCAGTCTGATTTGGCGTAGATGTTGTTTGCTGAGTTTGCCCATTTCCACTTGGTGAAGGACTAGTGGTTTCTGGTGCCTCGTAGATCTCTTGGATTCTCTGATCAATACTTAAACGCGAGTTAAATGTTTTTCTTCCTTCAGGGTTCATCAATTTATCCTCATTCTATTACGAGTGTTATAAGAAACTGCAAAACAGCAATCAGTCTGACCTTAAGTGGTAATGATTCAATAGATCTGCTGAAAAATAAATTATGTAAAGATATATAAACTCAGTGCTTTGGTTATACTCTGTATTAAGCTTAAAATCGCTATTTGAAGTTTATACTCGTATCTCATCAATTAATCTCCTACAATTAATTTCATTACTTGTTCTGATTTTGGCATTAATATTTTCACCAGTGCTAATTAGTGAAACTAACTCAAACCCAACTTAAAGCCAATGTCACTCTTCCCAAATACACAATGCTTCCTACAAGCTTGATACATCTGTGATTGCCAATGGGAAAACTACATATGTCTATAAGAAATATTGATTACATGAACTGCAGAGTGAGTACGTAAATTATTTTAGAAAACTTCTCCACAATATAGCCTATTTAAATGAAAATGGCTGTAAATTGGAAAATCAGCTATGATCGGCTCATTTGGTAATCATTATGTCTCTTTTTGCATCTATATAGTCTCTGCCATCATATGAACTTATGACTGTGCCACATGAGACCTTTGGGGGATAAATTGTAATATCTGCTTGTCCATAGTCACTCCTGTTACAACTACATTATTGAATCAGAGAAGCGTATAAATGCGATCGCTCTTGCTCTGAATATTTCTAGAGTTCTATCAACAGATTTATCATTTGTTCTGCAAATTTACATAATATTGCTTAACTCTTGCAAGTATTCATACTTGAGAACTAGGACTAAATATAGCGTAGCTGATACCAGGATAAAACTAAACCGTATAGTTTAAAAATGATCCTCACGCTTATAACATCAACTCTCTGCGGTATTGAGGCGAGATACCATTTTAAGCCTTTTTAATGTGTAGCCTGAGTTCCATCGCAAAACACTTGCAATAAAGTGGGGCAATATTTAGCTCTCTGCAAGCACGAATGGTACGCTTGTTAAGCTGAAGGGTAGGCAGCATATGGATTGCAGAGGGGTAGAGGGGAATTTCTATTTCTTTCGTTCATATGCCTAAAACTTCTTCTTTCTCCCCTGCACCCTTATTAAAAATATTTTGAGATAGAGGCTAATATTTAGGCTACAAACCTCTGCTCTAAAGGGTTTCAGACAGTTAAGGTGAATACCTTTCAGAATTTTATGTATAAAATGTAATCAAGATTGCACAGAAGCCAGCGAATTTCTGTGATTAGATGCAAAATTTCACTTTATGCCCGAACCCACACTCTGATTATTGCGTTTGGAAAATTTCATTAAGTTTGCAAACCTACTGCCCTTTTCCATACACTATATGTTTGGCAAAAGTAGGCGTACCACATTAAAAAATTAAATATTGATTTAAACCACATCTACTTTGAAACCGCTAGTTTTTTAGAATTGGGTTTTATTCCCAAATCCTGCACTGTTGCCTGTTAAGCATTCCCTTTTGAAAAACTTCAGTTCTCAACTTAGACGAGGTTTATATTTACTCTAAAAACTATTAATGCACTCATAACAAGCTTTAAATATTTGTGTAAAAATTTATGATGCCTCCAGAAATACCTAATTTTCCTCCTACATCTATAGTCTTGCCAGTTGTTAATCAAGCAGTGCTATTATCCAAGCCTACCTTTCAAACACAATCTAATAATTCTGACCTAACTTATAATGTCAGCAAACCTACAATTTTTAAAGAAAGTGAAAAATTACAATCAACCATTAATGAAATTATAAAAATTCTAACTTCTCAAAGATTACCAAAAAATAAGTTTTCTATTACTATTCTTGATGTAAATAAGCGTGAAATTGCAGGATATCAGCAGAAGCAACCACGATTTCCTGCTAGCGTAGCCAAAATGTTTTGGATGGTATACTCCTATTCTCAGATAAATAATGGTATTTGGTTAGAGTCGAAATTTGACAAACTCTTAATTTCGATGATTAAGCAATCTGATAACAATGCTGCCAGTGATATTATAGATTTAGTTACTCATACACAATCAACCCAAAATGTAGGAAATATATATTATGAAAATTGGCTAGAAAAGCGAAATATTATGAATAAATTTTTTCAGCAAGCAGGATATGAAAAAATCAATATTAGTCAAAAAACATTTCCTATAACGCATAAAAAAATGTACGAACCGCAAGGTTTTGATTTAAAAATGCGGGGTAATCCTAAATATTCAATTAAAAATACAATCACTACACAGCAAGCAGCTAGACTTTTGTATGAAATTTACACTGGGCAGGCTATATCTCCTGCTTATAGTAAAAAAATGGCTAACTTACTATCAATAGAGCCTACCACCAGAATTGAAAAAAAAGACCAGCAAGATTCCAACGACTTCAATCCTGTACACGGATATTTCAGCGAGTCTCTACCAATAGATGTTTATGTTGGTGCTAAAGGGGGTTGGACTTCTAGCTCTCGTCAAGAAGCTGCATACATAGCGACCAAAGATGGTAAAACTGCTTATATTCTCGTAGTCTTTGCTGAGGATCGCGCCTATGCTTTGGACGAAAAAATCTTTCCCAAAATAGCTCAATTAGTATTTCAACGTATGACAAATAGGCGCTAAACTAGCGAGAAAAGTTTTGTAATGTTGTAACTGTCAGTAGACTGAACAGTTCTGCAATCACTATAAAGTGGTGAGATCTATCTTAATTTTTTTCCTAAAAACCCTGTTATCAACATCAGTAAGTTTATATGCTATTATCATCGCTCTTCAGATGATGCCAGAAAATTACAGGTGATCACCATTTGTCTCTTCGGTTTGGTTGTGAATTAATCCCATAAGTGCTTGAAACACAAGCAGAGGGGTTTTTAGAATCACAGTTCACGCTTATGGGAATTGAGCTAGAAGTACCAGACCATTCCACGCTATCTCGTCGTTTGAGCAAGCTGTCTGCCTTTTACCAGCCAAAATTTTCCTATCTAAAAAGATGCTGAGAGGAAAATTTATATTTTTTCTCAGCATCTTAAAAGAGTATAAATTTTTCTGTTCAAGCACATTGAAGCAGGAATCAAAAAAAAATAGATATTAAAAAAATATGTAGTTTTTTTAATATTTGTAAAAAATACTTATTTCGCCAACCCTGATTCTGCAAAAAAGGTAGCGTCAATGGGTAGTTAATACAGGTGAAGTTTGTGCGTGAATATTGATTCACCGACAACGCTAGTTTGATTCACCTACTAGCCATAATACCTTATATCCAAGTGCCAATACTTTTTGGTTAAGGGGAAAAAGGAGAATGGTTCAAGGGAAAGAAACAACCTTTCACCCTTAACCTTTAACCTTTTTCCCAAAAGCTATTTTGAGTTCAAAACGCTATCCCTTGTAGTATTGACTCAAGTAATTCACAAAAACCTTTATATCTAAAGATTTCTGCTTATGGTAATGCCGTAAATCAAAAAAATCTTGGCTTGAACTTATATAGTCCATCAAAAAGATGGTATGCTTGATTTTAATCTACGATATACATATCGAGTTTAAGTAGATTTGGCTTCGCCTATCAAATTAAACAAATACGGCTGCTGCTTCAACTCTCAACAATTGAGATGAAGGAATAAATTGTGGTGAATGATTTACAAGAGCATAACTTTCGCTATCAACAAGCGTATTCTAACCGTGGTTTTTTACTTGCTGTTGCATATCTGAGTTTGATGGTTATTGGTTGCAGTCAAAAAACGGCTGTGAATCCACCAGCTAACTCCAATTCTGCTTCACAAGTTGTGAGTAACAATCAAAATTCCGAAAAAAATAATGTAGTTCGCTTGGGATACCAAAAAGGCGGGATTATTCCCATTTCCCGTCAGCGCGGCGACCTAGAAAAGCAGCTAACAGCGCAAAAGATTAAAGTTGAATGGACTGGCCCTTTTGACCGATGTGCCACACTGTTAGCAGCCCTTAATGGTAATCGTGCAGACATAGGTGGTTGCGGTGATATTCCTACCATCTCAGGAATTGCTTCTGGACAACCACTCTGTATTGGTTCTGTACAGCGTCCTAAAGCTGATTCTTTAGGTAGTGCTATCTTAGTGCGTGGTGATTCTCATATCCGTAAACCTGCTGATTTAATTGGTAAAAAAGTAGCAGTAAACCAAGGGGGTGCAGGTGAATACCTGTTATTAAAAGTTTTAGAAAAAGAAAATATACCCAAAGATAAAGTCCAGCGAGTTTACTTATCGCCAAATGATGCTGCACCAGCGTTATACCAAGGTTCGGTTGATGGTTGGGCTGTTTGGGAACCTTACATTTCCATTGCTGAATTAGAACATAAAGCGCGACGAATCACGACTACGCATCCTGCACCAACCTACGGCGTTATGGTTGTGCGCGGTGATGCGGCGAAGGATCATCCTGTGGCAATTAAATCTGCACTGACAGCTTTGAGCCAAGATGGTGAATGGCTGAATCAGCATACCGATGCAGCCGCAGATTTTATGGTGAAGGAACTGAAAGTTTCAGAAGCTGTAGCCAAGCAAGCTACTAAGAATCGTGGCCCTGAATCTTACGTTTTTCCTGATGCTAATGATATTGCCAAGCTTCAGAAAACAGCTGATTGGTTATTAGAGCAAAAAATTCTGCCCAAACGAGTAGATATTGCCGCTTCGGTATGTCCTTTGGGAACTACTGCGACGAGGTAGGGAATGGGAGGAGGACAAGGAAGCAGAGGAAGCAGAAGAGAAATAATCAATGCCCAAAGTTAAATTACAGGAATTTTATGACTCATACAACTATTCTCGAATCCTTAGCAACAGACGAATGGTTTATTGATAGTCCTGACTTACGTGAGTTTGTAGCGATCGCAAAACAAATTCTCTCTAACACAGCAGGCGATCGCCAAGAAACTCTCAATACCCTAGAACCCCATTTTGCAACACTTCTAAAAAAACAAGATTGGTTACCAGAACAATTCGCCCAACCTAATCACCATAGCGGTTTAGGCGGTGGCATTGGACAATGGTTGCTATATCGTTCTCAGGAGCGTTCGCTGACCATCTTTAGTTTAGTAATTCCGCCTAATTCCATTACACCTGTTCACGACCATTTGTCTTGGGGGTTAGTGGGTTTGTATAAAGGCAGACAAGAAGAAACTGTTTACCGTCGCCTCGATAACGGTGATGTTGAAGGACGGGCACAGTTACAAAACCTCGGTACTTATAAAGTAAAACCTGGTGATATTTACCGTCTGTTACCCCCAGATGGAGATATTCATTCAGTCAAAGCGACAACAGTATTTACTCCCTCTATCTCGATTCATGTGATGGGAAATGATACTGGTAACATTTTGCGGCACCACTATTACCCAGAAGCAGAAAGCGTTAAGTCTTTTCGTTCTGGATATTCCAATGCACCTTACAAAGAAAACTTATAAACTATCAGGGTAAAACTATGCCGAGATTTGATAGACCCCAACCACCAGTTTTTGCAAAAGTTGAAGATGAACGCCTTTACCGCAAGCAACGCCTAGCGGCAGCATTTCGCCTATTTGGTCGTTTTGGTTTCAGTGAAGGAATCGCAGGCCATATTACCGCCCGCGACCCAGAATTTACTGACCATTTTTGGGTAAATCCCCTCGGAACATACTTCGGCCATATCCGTGTTTCTGACTTAATTTTGGTTGATAGAGAAGGCGAAGTTGTGAAAGGTGATGCAGCTGTCAATCGCGCCGCCTTTGCTATTCATTCTCAAGTACATGAAGCTCGACCTGATGTCATTGCAGCCGCACACGCTCATTCTCTGCATGGGAAATCTTGGTCAAGTTTAGGTCGTCTACTTGACCCTTTAACTCAAGATGCTTGTGCTTTTTATCAAGACCACACCATTTTTGATGATTATAAGGGTGTAGTTCTTGATACTTCAGAGGGTAAAAGAATTGCCAAAGCATTAGGCGATAAAAAAGCTGTCATTCTTCGCAATCATGGCTTTTTGACAGTAGGAAGAACAGTAGATGAAGCTGCTTGGTGGTATATCACATTTGAGCGATCGGCTCAAGCACAACTTTTAGCTGAAGCAGCAGGTAAACCAATTTCTATTGAACATGAAATTGCTACTTTAACCCATAGTCAAGTTGGAACTCATGCAGGTGGCTGGTTTAGTTTCCAACCACTCTATGACAGAATTGTTCGCGAAGAACCAGATTTATTGGACTAATGGGATAGGGTATTGTAAACAATTTTGGATTTTGGATTTAAATCCACGCATCGCAAATCGTTCGACTGAGCGCTCACGACGAAATCTAAAATCTCAATTTTCTTGTCTGTAGATTTTTTCTGCTGCTTGTAAAAAATCACAAAAATGCTGGAAGTTTCATATCAAACAGTAATGTAAAACTTATGCAACTACGATCAATTTTGATGAAAGCATTGTTAACAAAGATGCCCAGGCAGAATGAGAGCGATCGCAAAAATTACTATCTATGTCTCAAAAGACGAGAGCATCTTAGCAAAAAGTTGCTGATACATTGACATAACCGGCTGCAATCATAACTTATCCATAACCCAGGTAAACATTATGTTTCATGGCATAGAAAAGGAATTATCAAATGGTGAACCTTGGTCATTTGCTCAATATTCCCAGTTACCACCTGATATTCAGTTATTAGTAGAACAAGAACATATACAAAGAGATATCTGGGAATTACCTGACCCACAATCTAAATGCCATAGGATAAGTAAATTACAATTTAAAAAACATATTTCAGCCTTAAAACTACGTCTATTTTGAAAGCTTTATTTAGCAATCATAAATTTTTGTAGACTGCTTTAGCTACTTTTTGAGCGGTATTCGTTTTTTACTCCTACTTTCACTCGTTTTTCCGTTTTTAACCATTAATATTTCGTGCAGCCATATAGTTCAATTGCCACCCAACTATCTGCTCCACAGAGCACTGCACACAAAGCAATAACGGTAGAGACTGCTTGGCGCTGGGAATGGGAAAGAGTTCTGAAATATGCAGAGAGATGGGCCGAAGTACCTGGCGATCATCATGCTGTCAGCGCAAATAACAGTGGAACTGAACCCGCACGCCTGCTGGCTGTCTTTGTCGTTGATACCGATGAAACGAACCTGGTCAGGAACGACAAATAGTAGAACGCAAAATTACACATCTTAGGGTCTGAGTAAGCAGGGAGTTATTCGCCTAATGCTATACTTTCATAATTACCTGCAAATAATAAAAATTTTCGAGTTTTAATCCTAGCCATCTATATGTAAATTGCAACGCAAAAATTCATATCCCTGACTTATTGGATAAGTTGGGGATATTGTTGTTTTCGCACAGTAGAATACCTCAAATTATCTGCAACGCCAGAACAAGAAATCAGCTAATTTTGTTGCATTATACAGTTTTATGCGATTGCCTAATTGCATAAAACTGCATTCTCTAAGTATGAATACTGCACACAAATATGCAGAAAATGTCGATGTATGACTAGTTAATAAAGAATACTATTGGTATTAAGAAAGAGCAAAGAGATTCGCAAAGAACATTTCCTAAAAAACTCTATAGTTTGGATTTGCTTTGCCAAATATCCTACAAAATCCAGAAGAATTATGAACAATTATCAAACCCAGACATAATAAGGCTTTTCAGACCATCTAGCAGGAAAATACTCGGATATAGGCTCAATACCAACTATATCTATACAGACAGTGATGGTAATTTTCAAGACAAGTTTTATCAGTTTTTACCAAACGCTTGTCATCAAAAAACATCTAGACACAACTCAATTGATTAAAGGGAAAAATCATGACTATAACACCTGATTCTAATTTAGAACAAACAACATCTGAGGTTGTGATTGACGAACCCGTAACTATTGAACTAAAAAATCCCGCTCAAGCAGAGATGCCTCTATCTTGTAATATTGAAGACCCATCGCCAATAGACTTGGACAGCAGGTCTACATCTGTAATTCAGGAAGTTGTCAATATCGTTAATCATGAAAGAGGCAGAGCTGGATTATCACCTCTGAGAATGCACTCACAACTCAATGCCTCAGCGCAAGCACATTCCAACGATATGGCAAGAAATGACTTTATGAGCCACAGTGGCTCTGATGGTTCATCAATGGGCGATCGCATAAAGCGATATGGTTATAATTATCGCACGGCTGGAGAGAATGTAGCAGCAGGTCAACGTTCACCTCAAGATGTAATGCGCTCTTGGATGAATAGCTCCGGTCATCGTCAAAACATTCTTAATCCTAACTTCCGTGACATTGGCGTGGGATATGCTCAAGGAGGAGGTAGATTTGGGACTTATTGGACGCAAAACTTTGGCGCTTAGTAGTATTTAGCCACGTTAATGGTTCAGGGGTTGGTACCCTAGCTCGCTCGGTATGAAAATATCGAGCGGTGGAGTACCTTCGTTCTATAGAACTAAAAAATGAATCAAGTTAGGTTTGTCTATCATTTTTGGAAGTGATTTATGACTTGTACTTGTGGAAATTCATACATTATTAAGTCAGGAGATACTCTCGCTGCCATAGCCGAGCGAGAGTTAGGTGACAGCAGTCGTTGGAGAGAAATCACCAAACCAAATTGTACTCCTTTCACAGAAGAAGAAGCTAGAAGATTACAGCCTGGCAATGAAGTTTGTCTTCCTAATGGCTCAACTCCGAAACCTCCAGGGGGCGGTAGTTTTGCGGATATTGTATCTCGTCAAACCTATGAAACTATGTTTCCCAATCGTAACAGTCTTTACTCCTACGACAGTTTAGTAAGTGCAACAGGGAAATATCCAAACTTCTGCAATCAAGGAACCGACATACAACGTAAACGTGAAGCAGCAGCCTTTCTAGCTAATATCGCCCATGAAACTAGCGGTCTTATATATATTGAAGAATTAGCCTGTATAAATGGGGGCTGTGAAGCTACTTACTGCGATCGCAACAACACTACTTATCCCTGTGTTTCCGGTCGCAGTTATCACGGTCGCGGTCCGATGCAGTTGTCATGGAATTACAATTACGGTGCAGCGGGTCAAGCGTTGGGAGTGGATTTACTTTCTAACCCCGATTTAGTCAAGTCTGATGGTGCTATCTCCTTCCAAACCGCTTTGTGGTTTTGGATGACTCCTCAACCACCAAAACCTTCTTGTCACGCGGTCATGAGCGGTGATTGGACACCCTCTGCCGATGATGGAAACAAAGGGCTTACACCTGGTTTTGGCATGACTATCAATATTATCAATGGTGGTCTGGAATGCGGTATACCTACTAATGAAAAGGTTGAGAGCAGGGTAAGCTTTTACAGGCAGTTTAGCCAAATGCTGGGGGTAAATGCAGATGATAACGTCTACTGCAATGGTATGAGACCCTACGCTTAGGAGAGACTTTACCTCAATGCAGAGAAACAGTCTAAGCATTAGGAAAGCTCTATAAACAACTGTATCAGTTAATTTCCCTTGCAACTATACTAAAATTATCAGGAAGAATAGCTATGGCTAAGAATATTTACGCCTTATTAGTTGGCATTGATAACTATCATCCAGAATCAAAGCCTTCAATAAAATCACTAACAGGCTGTATTAATGATATCAAAGCAATCGAGGCATATTTACGAGATAGAATTGATAAAGATAGTGAATGGACACTTGTTGAATCTACAGATATTCCGTGGATTCTTATTGATGAACAAGCGACTCGTCAAGCAATCCTTAATGGTTTTCAACAACACCTATGCAAAGCAGATAGTGATGATGTTGTGCTATTTTACTATGCAGGTCATGGTTCTCAAGAGAAAGTACCAGAAGTTTTTTCTCATTTAGAACTAGACCAATATAATGAAACTTTGATTTGCTACGATAGTCGCACGGCAGATGGTTGGGACATTGCAGATAAGGAATTAGCTTACTTGATCTCTCAAGTGTCAAAAAATAACCCACATACTGTTGTTATTTTAGACTGTTGTCACTCTGGGACTGGCACAAGAGATGTAGAAACAGTCCGTCAAGCTCCCTCTGATGAGCGCCAACGTCCTTGGAATAGTTTCATTTTTGCATTGGACTCAGTTGCATTTGATAAGCAGGACAACAATATTAAATTCCCAGAGTTCAAGGGGAAACATATTGCTATTGCCGCTTGTCGTTCAAATGAAAAAGCGCAGGAGTATACTGGAGAAGATGGTCAAAGACGAGGTGCCTTTTCTTATTTCCTTACAGAGACTTTGAAAAAAACAAATGGTGCCATATCTTATCGAGATTTAGTTAGAAATGTAAGTGCTTTAGTAGTTAGTCAACTTAAAGAACAGTCACCACAAGTTGAAGCAAATAACACAGAAGAACTAAATCAATCTTTTTTAGGTGGCGCAATTGGTACACGTCCTCAATATTTTACCTTGAGCCATAATACAAAACATAATAGTTGGGTAATTGATAGCGGTGCTTTGCATGGTGTACCAGAATCATCTAAAGGTGGAAATACCTTGCTAGCTGTTTTTCCAGTTGGTAGCAGTACAGAAGAACTACACCAATTAAATAATGCTGTGGCTGAAGCGAAAGTAACCCAAGTACTACCACAAATTAGTAAAGTAGAGATTACTCGTGATAGCGGCTTATCTCAAACTCAAGCTTACTGGGCAGTGATTACCAGCGTACCACTGGCACCTTTAAAAGTTTATATTCAAGGCAATACAGGAGAAGAAACAGGTGTAAAATTGGCAAAAGAAGCCCTATCAAAAGCAAGTCCTAATCGAAATTCTTCGTTGTATGTGGATGCTGTAGACTCTCCAGATGATGCATATTGCACCTTGTTAGCACGCGATGGTCAATACTGGATAATTAAAGATAACCGTTCTTTAGTTGCTCCCATTCCACAACAAGAGGGAGCGCACTTGGCAATTCAACGTTTAGAACATATCGCACGGTGGAATAATATTCTTACACTTGAAAGCCCAGCGACAAGTTTTATTAAACCTGAACAAGTGGAGATGTCGATTCAAATTATCTCTGGGCAAGAGGTATCTTCCTCTAAAGGAGATTTAGAAAAACGGGTGTATTACACTAATCAAAAAGGTGAGTGGGAACCACCACGAATAAAAGTCACTTTGACTAATAATAGTTCAAGAAGGCTTTATTGCAACTTACTGGAACTCTCAGAAAGCTACGGAGTTTATCTACCTTTCTTTGAAGAAAGAAGTAGTATCGTTCTTGAAGCGTATCAAAGTATCGAAGGTGACAACAGCTTTTATATTCCAGATGCTTTTTTAGAACAAGGAGTAACTGAGTACAAAGAGATATTTAAGCTAATCGTTAGCACCACAGAGTTTGATGCTGGATTGTTAGAACAAGATGGGCTCAACCCACCACGACAGAGTCGTTCGCTGACGCAAAAAGATAGTACGCTCAATCTTTTACTGAATAGAGTTCAGACCCGTGAACCTGGTACCAGTACCAAAAAACTAGATGATTGGATGACAAAGAAAATTGCAGTAACAATTGTACGTCTGTAAGATGCTGTTGAAATTCAACCTCATCAAAGTACTAATTTACTAAATTCCGTAGTTCAACTGTAACCACACCCAAGTTTACAAGCGAAAGTGAGCTTAACAACCTGGCCTCAAGTTAGTAGGCATATAGGAGAAAAACCACTACTTCCAGCTATTTTGCTACAAGACTCTAATCTGATCCAACCTTTCCAATTAATTTACTACTACGCGCGGAAGCGACCCAGGTTTGAGGGTTTTGGAACTGTTTGATATAGGAAATAGTACCGTTGATACAAAAGAAGCTCCTCAGATGTTGCTTGCGGCCACCTGACTTACTTGACTAATTCAGCAGGTTTAGAAGCATTAGTTAAGACACTTACCTAAGCTGTAAAGCTGTAAGGTTGCCAGTGGCGACCCTACGGAAATGCATGGTAAAAGCGTTAACCCAATTCAATGTAAAAACAGGAATGAAATTATGAGTGGTAACATGTCAGAAAAAATCAAATCTGAAAATATAAACTTTGAGAATATCAAAGCTTGTATAGATATACCAGCCGATATGTCTGAAGAAGCACAGAGAATTGCATTTGAAGAAAATCCAAAAAATGCAGAAACAACTGATGGTTCACCAGATAGAATGGCGCTGATAACAGGTAAAAAATGGCAACCTGGTCGGACTTTGCGCGTTCGTTTCTTAGATGGTGACCCTATGGTTCAAATGAAAATTCAAGCAATAGCAATACAGTGGACTCAATACGCCAACCTTAAATTAGTGTTTGGAAATGACCCTGATGCAGAAATTCGTATTTCATGTCAACCTGGAGGTTCTTGGTCTTATCTAGGTACTGATGCTTTAACTCGTGCCAAAAATGAGCCAACAATGAACTATGGATGGTTAAAACCAGATTCGTCTGACCAAGATTATATGGGAGTTGTGCTTCATGAATTTGGTCATGCTCTGGGTTGTATTCACGAGCATCAGCATCCCCAAGCTGGAATTCCTTGGAATCGTGATGCTGTTTACAGCTATTATATGGGGCCACCAAATAATTGGAATAAAGAAAAAATTGACAGCAATATTTTTCAAAAATATGGTACTGACATTACACAATTTTCTCAGTACGATAGACAGTCAATTATGCACTATTCAGTTTCTAAAGAATTAACACTTGGAGGTTTTGAAATTGGCTGGAATAACCAACTTTCTGAAATGGATAAAGCATTCATTCGTGAAATGTATCCTGGTTTAGTAGCATCCAAGAAAGTTACTTTATATGTAGACCGTGATTATCAAGGAGTAAGCTGCGAATTAGAGCCAGCAAGATATGATGTTGGTCAAAATCTTGATTGGAATGACCGCTTTAGTTCCTTGAGAATACCATCAGGACTTCGAGTTATTCTTTACGAACATAGCGGGTTTCAAGGACGAACCAAGGAGCTTACAAGTGATACTCCTTATATAGGTGATGACTTTAACGATATTACTTCCTCGTTTGAAATCCAAGCTATTTAAGGAATTCTCAAAAGATATCCTAAATTATCTTGTTGATTAGTCTTGTGGGGTGGGCAGAAAAGCCTGCCCACTTTATCCTTTAAAAGCGTCCATCTATATATCTATGAATATAAATAGTAACCAAGCTTATATAAATTTGATTGAAGTACTGCTGAACTGCCCCAGTGGTGAAGAATTAACAATCTTGGAAAGCAATCAAAACCTAATAAATGCTGAGTTGGTACAAATAATGCTAGATTATGCTGTAAATCTGGCAGTAAAAAACAGTATAAACACTTCCGAACGCTTAATCAGTACTGTTATTAATTTGTTAATTACTCTTAAAAATGCTGGCTCTGAAAGTCAGGAGTTTTTCAAGGCAATTGATTACTACGAGCGGTTTTTGGTTATTTGCCAGGAAAGAAACTATCAGCAGATGCAAATAATGCTTATGTATTATATAAGTTTCTTTTACCGTAACATCCAAGATTATGTAAAAGCAATAGAGTCAAGCAAGCAGCTTTTAGCCATCGTGCGAAACCATAAGCAGGATTTTTTGGAGGCTGAAACTCTGTTCCATCTGGGAATTGATTATCAAAGTTTGTCCAATTTAGACGAAGCAAGAAATTATTATAAGCAAAGTTTGGCAATTGCTGAACAGATAAATGACTTTGCTGCTAAGAAATTACAAATAGATATCCTCAATACTTTAGGAGCTTCTTACAATCCACCCTACGCTTGGGATTTAGGTAAAGCTATAGAAATTTGCACTTCTTCTATGGGAATTGCTAAGGAAATAGGCTATCGTTACGGCGAAGCTGTTGCTCTAACCTGTATAGGAAAAGCTCATTATTGGGCACCTGGAGAGTACAGGAATTTTCCGGCAGCAATTAGATGTTATGAGCAGGCTAAATCTATCTTCCAAGAAATAGGAAACCTTCAAGGAGAACTAGATGCTTTGCAGGATTTGCAAGATTCTTATAATTACACGAGCCAATATGCTCAGGCGATAGAGTGTAACAATAAGCTTTTATCCATCGGGCGAGATTTGAAAAACTCTCTTATAGAGGCTAGCGCTTTATTTAATTTAGGAAGGAGTTATGATGCTTTAGGTTATTTACAGAAGGATATAGCGAGAAATTACTATGAGCAGAGTTTGGCTATCGCCAATAAAATAAATCATCCAAATGCCTATTGGTTGCAGATACATGCCCTACAAGGTTTAGGAGGATATTACATAATAAATGGCGAATTAACTGCTGCGTCAGAAAATTACCAAAAAAGCTTGAAGATTGCCGAGAATATACGCGAAGAGCAGGGACAAGCTAATGCTTTACAAGCTTTAGCTAATATTGACTATTACCAAGGAAATTTAAAACAAGCGTGGGATTATAACGAACGAAGCTTGATGCTAAAAGAGAAACTACAAGACCAAATTGGTAAAGGGGCTTCTATTGGTTTTCGAGGAAGCATTTGTCTTTTAACAGGGGAATATACTAAAGCATTAGAGTCCTTTGAGCAGAGTTTGCAAATTATGGAGGAACTCAAAAATGTTGCTGGCAAAGCAAGCATTCTAACTGATATGGGAGTTGCTTATTTAGGCTTAAATCAAATTGAAGAAGCAGAAAATAGACTACGCGCGGGGATTAAGCTTTGGGAATCTGTACGAGGAAGCTTAGGAGAGCATGATGATTTTAAAGTATCAATATTTGAACAGCAAGCTAACACTTATGACTTATTGCAAGCTGTTCTTATTGATCAAAAAAAGCCCTTACTAGCATTGGAAATTGCTGAAAGCAGTCGAGCTAGAGCATTTGTAGATTTATTGAGCAAGAAGTTAAACGGGCAATTAGATAAAACAACTATCACTTCTCCCACAATTAAGGAAATTCGACAAATAGCACAGCAGCATAATGCCACACTTGTTGAATACTCAGTCAATAAATCGGAACTTTACATTTGGGTTATTAAACCCAATGGCGAAATTGTTTTTAAGCAAATGAACCTTAAATCGCTCAACATCTCATTAGGGACTTCCAAAAATATAATTCTCCCAGAATGTGGAATGGAGAGGAGTTGCCGAGAAGATGTTCTTTCCGGCAAACTCCAGAGCATCCTTGCCCGTTCCGAAGGTGAGCTGGGGACTTCACCCCATAAGAAAATTTTGGATATTTTTTTATTTGAAAGTCCCTTACAAGAGTTAGTTAGTATTAGCCGTAACGCCATTGGTGTTAGAAGTCGCGAAAGTATTCCAATTGCCCGCGCACCAAATAAAGACGAAAAGCAATACCTCCAGAAATTGTACAACTTGCTCATTAAACCCATTGCTGACCAGCTTCCCTCCGACCCTAACGCCCACATTATCTTCATTCCACATAAAGAACTGTTCTTGGTTCCCTTTGCTGCACTGAAGAATGAGCAGGGCAAATACCTAATTGAAGAACATACTGTTCTGACGGCACCATCAATTCAAGTACTGGATTTAACTCGTAAAAAACTAGAACAAAGGTTGAGTCAGAACTCAATAGCTTCTCAAATACTTATTGTCGGCAATCCTACCATGCCCAGCGTTTCTTTAAACATCGGAGTACCAGCTACAAAATTATCTCCTTTACCAGGCGCTGAAAAAGAAGCATTGGAAATTGCCACACTGTTTAACACTAAAGCATTTATTGGTGCTGAAGCTACAGAGACAGCCATAAAATCGAAACTACTCCATGCAGATATTATTCATTTTGCTACCCACGGACTGCTTGATTACGGACAAATCCCAGGTCAACGGCAAGACTTACCAGGAGCTTTAGCCTTAGCACCAGAGGTAGGTAAAGAGGATGGACTGCTGACGAGTAGTGAGATTTTTGACTTACAACTAAATGCTTCTCTAATTGTTCTCAGTGCTTGCGATACGGGTAAAGGAGAAATTACTAGCGATGGCATTCTCGGCTTATCCCGTTCCTTTATTAGTGCCGGAACCCCCAGTATTATTGTTTCCCTATGGGCAGTTGACGATGATTGCACCGCTGATTTAATGAAAGAATTTTATTGTCAACTTAAGCTAAATTTTAACAAAGCTCAAGCCTTACGCCAAGCAATGCTTAAAACGATGGAACGCCATCCCCATCCCAAATATTGGGCTGCATTTACCTTGATTGGACAAACAGAAGGTACTGTTCTTAATGGGGAGAAAACGTAATAATTATCCTGATGCTGCATAGCATACAAAAACTAAATGTTATCTAAATCTAGGCACCTATCATTAAAATTTGCTGTAGAACATTGTAAAAACAGGTGTTGCTGATTCTGGGGATGATTTTGCTTCGCATTTAAAGCTGATCTAGTAGCAATAAATTATAAATACTACTAACCTATAATCAGATGCAATTGCCTTAGAGAATTTTATAACCAATACAGACATCACGCTTTAAACTGCAACTAACTTATCGCTTGTCCTCTTCTATACAATCATCATCATAAACACGCCATTTTCTCCCATTTGCTTTATAGTCCCAGTGTCCTTTTCCTCTATGTTCTGTATTTAATAAGTCAGGATAGTAAGTTTCACCTGTAGTCTGATTTTCGTAATAAACTTTTCCTAGAGAGTTTTTTGTTTGGACGAAATCCTGTCCGATTTCAAGCCAGGGATTATATTGCTGATTTCCTAGATACTTTGGCCTACCAAAAGGAAAGTTTCCTTTATAGTCATCACATGGTGGCTCTTCTTTGGGTTCAGGTTCATAACCACAATTGAGTTGTCCACCCTTATCTTGCAATTCCATCAAAGAGATGCTTACGCCAGTATTAGTGATAGAAATCGCAGATGATACTTTCAGGAGATTACAGGATATTTGTATAGCAATACGTAAACCATAAACATTGAAGCGTTTTCTAACTATTTCTCGACCTATACCTGTACCAATATTTGTTACCAGTACGCTGTTCCTTGCTTGAGAAGCAATGCTGATAGCTGGTATTAGAGTTGTCCTTAATTCAATTGTGGAATTTCCGCTAGGGTCAGTACCATTTACTGGGTTATTTTCCGTGTAAGAATATTGATTTTGTGTCAAAGGTCTATATGAGAAACCTTCAAAAGCATCACGAGACAGAAACCTTCCCACCTCAGCATTGTAGTAACGAGCGCGTAGATAAGTTAATCCTGTTTCTCTATCAAATTGTTCACCTGTGTATTGATGTGTAATGCTTGTCGTTCCTGCTTGATTTAAAATGCGACCAAAAGCATCGTAAGCAATTTTCGCAGTAATATTGCCTAAGTTATCCGTGAGAGTTTTAACAGTACCTTGTGCATCTCCATGCTGGTAAGTTATATTTCCACCACTCGTTTGACTAATTAAGTCATTGCCAAAAGTGTAGGTGACTTTGACCGTACTATCAGGGGCGTACTCCTCAAGAACTTCTGAAAACTGTTGACCATCATCTAAACGGAACCTTGTTTCTATTCCGTTGATAATTTCTGCAACACGATTGCCATCAGCATCATATTGATATTGGACAATATCGCCGTTAGCAGTGGTTACACCCAACAAGCGATTTTTTTGACCCCAGTTATAGGTTGTGGTTCCAGTTGTGTTACCTTCACTAAGAGTATTACCGTTATTGTCGTAGCTGTAAGTTGTAGCTACACCATTGCTAGAAAGACTTTGCAAACGGTTGTTAGCATCGTAGACGTAAGTCGAAATACCATTTGCTGAATCGTTGCGTGTTAAGCGATTACCAACAACATCATAGGTATAACTGATACTTCTATTACCAACACTTGGAATTGTAATATTTTCTTTGGTCAGACGATAGAGAGAATCGAAGCTGTATTCTGTAACTTGTCCATCTATTTCTTCAACACGGGTTCGTCTTCCTGTTGGGTCATAGTTGTAAGAATATCCTGCGATCGCACCTGTTAATGAACGTTGTTCTAAAGCAACTAAACGATTGACAGCATTGTATGTCCTTGTTTCCGTAACACCATTGGGTAAACTTGTGCTTACCAAATTACCAACTGCATCGTAAGTGTAGTCAGTAATTCCTGCGTTCCGGTCGATTACAGTATCAATACGATTTAAAGCATCGTAAGTATAGGAAACTCTTCCGGATGCTGTTGCGACTGATGTCCGGTTACTTGCTTTGTCGTAAGTATAAGTTATTTGTGAACCATCTGGGTCTGTGCGACTTGTTAAGCGATCGCGTAAATCGTAAGTATATGTTGTTTTCCCTCGATTGTCGGTAACTGTAGCCCGCTGTAAGGTTGGAGTATAGGTGTAGCTAATATTGGAATTATTAGCAAACTGTTCCTGCAACAGTTCGTTATTGAGACCATAGGTATATCGGATGGCTTGACCGTTAAAGTCGGTAGTACTAGTAATATTTCCTACTGCATCATAAGTGTAAGTTTCTCTTTGCCCCAAAGGTAAAATTGTAGCTGTGCGCTGATTTAAAGCATCATATTCGTAGCGAGTAGTTCTTCCTAAAGCATCAGTCGTACTGATTAAATTACCGTAACTGTCGTACTCATAAGATGTGCGATTACCAGCAGCATCGATGACAGCCGTTAAATTATCCAGTGCATCATATTCAAATTCAGTTGCAATACCATTTTGGTCAATTTCTTTGCTAACTCGTCCCAATTCATCATATAAACTTTGGACAGTTGTACCATCAGCAAAGGTAGTTTTGGTTAACTGACCAAGAGAATCATAGGTAAATTGCGTTTGACGGTTGAGAGCATCAGCAATTTGAATTACATTACCTACAGCATCGTAGTTATATTTAGTTTCAAAACCGAGTGCATCACGTACAACAGTACGCCGTCCTACCGCATCATATTTATACTCAGTACGATTACCCCTTTGATCAATACTTGCAATCACTCGGCCAGCAGCATCATATTCAAATTTAACAGCAGCACCACAACCACAAGGTTCATCTCTGTTAATTAATCGACCAAGTGCATCATAAGTAAAATTAGTTTGTCGTCCAGCGCGATCTATGCTCGCTATACGATTACCGTTAGCATCGTAGACAAAACTTTCCTTTGTTCCATCAGCGTAAATAATTTCCGTTTGAAAACCACTATCGTTGTAGCGGTACTCAGTGCGTCTACCGAGTGCATCAATGATAGCCGAGCGATCGCCAACAGCATTGTATTCAACTTGGCTAACATTACCAAGAGCATCAGTCACTTGAGTTAAGCGACCTTCTCCATCGTAAATAAAACTATTATTAAACCCGCGTGGTGTCAAAATGCTGGAGATATTACCGTTTTCGTCATAGGTAAAACGAGTTGTTTGCCCATTTCCATCGACCAAAGTTGTAACTCGACCCAATGAGTCATGAGTGTAACTGGTAATATTTTCATCAGCGTCAATCTGAGTTAGGAGATTACCTTGGTTGTCGTAGGTATAGATTGCAGTGTTTCCCGCAGCATCTCGGCGACCAATTAAATTACCCTTAACATCATAAGTATTACTGAATACATTACCTAGAGCATCAACTATAGTTAGTATTTGATTATTGGCATTGTAGGTATAGACTGTTTTGTTACCAAAAGCATCTGCTTCCGAGAGGAGATTTCCACGATTATCGTAGGTGTAGGTGCTAGTATTTCCTATTGGATTTTTAACACTGATGAGGTTATTATTCACATCATAAGTTCTTTGAATAAGACCACCAAGAGCATCAATTTCTTGAATAGCATTACCGCGCTCGTCATAAACTAATGTTGTGGGATTACCCAAAGAATCAGTAATAGTTTGTACCGAACCATTAGCATTAAAACTTAAGTTAGTTAGATTCCCATTCCCATCAAAAATTCGCGCTAATCGTCCTTTATCGTCATACTCAGTGCGAATACCCTTACGTCCCAATGGGTCAATTATCTCAGTTAAGAAGCTTGGACGATTTGGATTATTGTAAACAAACTGAGTAGCATTATTGTTGCGGTCAGTAACACTAATTAAATTCCCTTTAGCATCATAACCATAAAGAATTACTTTCCCTGTGGGGTCTTTGATTTGGGTAATTCTTTTTTGGGTATCTCGTAAAAATTCAATGGAAGCACCTGTAGAACTGAAGATACCATTATCTTGATAAGTTAAGGTATTGTTGTTACGGTCTTGAACTGCTTGCAGACCTTTAAATTGGTCATATTTGTAAGTTGTACCGTCTTTAGTAGTGAGTTTATATTCTGAAGGATTGTAGGCAAAAGGAATTAAAAATAAACCAAAGCTACCATCTGACCTTTGTTGCAGATTAATATCATCAACTTCTAATTTGTCGTAAACTCCAGGGTCAGCAATAAAGCGAGGTTTCCAAAATGTACCTAATAAGCTAGCGCCAGAAACCACAGGGTCAAAGGTGAATCCAACGCGACGACCTTCGGGGTTGGTTAAATATACTTTTGTCCCCGCAGTAAAGGGATTTGCGCTAAATAGTGAGGGTACGCCTTGTTTTTCTGCGTCTGTTAACGGTACTGATTCTTGAATTTTGGCATCTTTAACCCCCAAACTCCAACCAAAGCCGAAGTCACTAGAAAAACTACTTTGGAGTGTGTCATAAACTCGGTTAATTTGAATGGGAATACCAGCCAGTGGTATAGATAAATCTGTTAATTCTAATCGGAAATTACCCAGTTTGTTGTCACCAGAAACACCAAGAAAAACTCCTTGAGAGTTGATATTACCGCTAAAATCTTGGGCTGTGACTCGCAGTACATAGTTGCCATTAAATAATATAGTGGGGTCAAATTGACCGATTACCGCTTGATTAACATTAGTTTTACCTTCAGCAATGGTGATGAAGTCGGGGTCAGCAGTAGCAAGATTATTAATATCAACTAAGTCTAAAGGTGCATAATCTACTCGATAAAATTCGAGATTATCGTCACTTACACTACCAACAATATCTGTAAGGTTAGTAATAGTTTTATTAGTTTGCGGACTAATAATTTCTACATTTGGTGCTCTGGTGTCGTTGGGGTCAAGTACGCGCAAAGATAAATCTTTTTTAACTATATTTCCAGCGCTATCAGTTGCGGTTGCGATTACTGAGAATACACCTGCTTGATTGAATTGTATAGTTGCAGAACCGTTATTGAGTGTAACTGGATTTCCATCGATGGTGAGAGCAATATTTTCCACTACATTATTATCTGTAGCAGATATGTTGAAGGTGACACTTTCACCGATGTTCACAACATTGCTACTAAAGCTTAAGTCAACTACAGGAACAACCCTATCTACACCGTCATCTACATTAATTTGAAAAGTTTGGGTAGCAGAACCGCCTTTACCATCTTGTACTTGCAAGACAACATTAAAATTACCGATTTGGTCAGTAGCAGGTTGCCAAACTAATATACCCCTTGCGGAGTCTATAGCCATACCTGTTGGTTTTTCTAGCAATTCGTAAGTGAGAATATCGCCATCTGGGTCTTGTGCTGTAGCTTCATAGCGGAATAATTTACCTGTTTGGGCATTAGTAATTGGTGCAGTGATAAAGTTTGGTAATCGGTTCGGCTTGGTAGTATTTTGATTACCAAAATTACGATTTTCAGCAATTTCGCCTGCGCCTAAATTAACTGTGTAGTAATTTGGATTTGTTGGGAATGTTTGTGCATAACCATTGGGTACAACTTGACGGACTGTATAAATACCCCCAAGCAAATTACTAAAGCTGTAATTTGTGTTGTTAGCAAAGCGATCGCTTTGAATTGTAACTTGATAAGCACCTTCATTATCTTCATAATTACCTGGGTTTAAAATCGAACCATCAGCTATACCCACAAATAGGCGTGTGGCTCCTTGGGGGGCGACAAATTGTTGGATTTGACCAGTTTCATTTTTGCCATCACCAATAAAGAAAACCTGCCCGATACTTGGGGTTAAAAATGTAAACTCACTGCCAATTCTTTGAAAGTTTAATTCTGTGGGAGGAGTTTGATTAACAGGATTTTCATCATCTAAAAACACACCAACTAATGAACCCATTCTGCCATTGTAAGCAGTAATTCCCTCTAACCCACGCACAGTATTTCTTAAACTATAACCATCTGGATTAAACGGACTAAACCCATTAGAGAAATTGACTTCACCACTGGCTGTAAAACTAAATATTTCGTTTGGTTGAACGGTAATTGATTGGGGAAATGTTTCTGGTACTGAGCCAGGTCTTAAGGTTCTTCTTCTTTGTAGTGGAAAGGATGGATCGTTACTACCTAAAGGCGGGATTGTAATATCATCTCGACCCGCTAAGAAAATAGCATCTGTAGCTGCAACTGTGAGAGAAGTTGTGCGGAATTGACTCTGATTATTGGTGATTTTGCTAGGTTCATCAGGTTCAAAAAGTCCATTATTATTTAAGTCTAAATATACTTTTACACCTGCTAAAACAGGTTCCGTTACATCTTGACCTCTACCTAAATCATTAAAAGTATTTAATAATTCATCGGTTGTTTTAAAAATTTTGGCATTGGGGTCAATTGTCACTAAATCATCATCAACTGCATCTCCGTCATTTAATTTTGAGCCATCTCCAACACCAAAAGCATATAGTTTAATTCCCAATGCTTTGAGGTTATTAACTTCGTCGATGATGGAACTCCCTAAAAGATTTTCACCATCTGATAAAAACACTAAAGTACCATTACCTGGAGTGGTACCGATAGTTTTGAAAACTTTTTCAGCTTCTTGTAATGCAACTTCAAAATTAGTACCCAGGCGGATATTAGTTCTTTCTATAACTTGTTCAAAATCTAAAACTCCATTATTATCATTATCAGCAATGGGGTTGGTCACTAACTGTGTTCCGTCAAGAGATGGATTCATATCTATAGAACTGACATCTCCAGCAAAACTCACTATACTAACTCTCGCTGTTTCCCCAAGTCCTTGACGAATTAGCTGTTGATTGAGTGCGTTTAAACCTGCTATTTCTGCTTCGAGAATAGTGGTAAATTTTTGATTACCATTCACAGAACCTTGGAAACTAAAAGCTGTACTTAAAGAAACATCAAATACAAAGACAATATCAGGATTTGCACCTTGAGCAAAGCTAGTATCTCTGATTCCATTCCCATTGAAATCATCCCACACAATACCGCTTATTTCTCCCGGAACGGTATTTGATAATGTGAGGGTAAATGCTTGAGTGTCAACACCACCTTTACTATCTGCAACTTGTACATTAATCTTGTAATCTCCAGTAGTTTGACTGTTAGTATTCCAGGAAATTAATCCTGTATTTTCGTCAATGCTCATTCCCTGTGGTGCAGTCAGCAGAGAATATTGTAGCGGATCGTTATCGCCATCAATAGCATCTACATCATAACTATATTGCTGGTTAATGGCTGCTGCGATCGCAGGTTTACTGGTAATCACAGGTGCATAATTAGTTGATGGTTGAGGATTAGCTAATTTTTCCTGAGTCAAAATTGTAAATACCTGCTCAACCTTACCATCACGCTCATCTTGAACTAATAATTTTACTTGTTGTGCGCCTACTTGATTCGCTTGCGGTGTCCATTGAATTAAACCATCAGGAGAAATTGTCATTCCCTGGGGTGCTTGATTTAATTGGAAGTTTAAACCATCTAAATCAGGATTATCAGCAATGATTTGGTAAGTATAATTTTCTTCTACAGTTGCATTAGCACTAGGACTAGAAGAGATGCTAGGTAAGCGGTTGGGGTCGATAACATTTAATTTAAATTCTTGAATATCTTCCCCACCTTTACCATCTACAACTTGCACTTGGAATGTATATTCTCCAGTTGCAGGTGGTGTCCACATTAATTTACCAGTATTGGCATCAATTTTTGCGTCTTGAGGTGCAGATATTAAACAGTAGCTCAGAGAATCACCCTCCCCATCTATGGCTTGAAGTTGATAGAAATAATTCTGAGCATTACCAAAGTTTAATCCATCTTTGCTTTCACCATTATTTAACGTCAGATTATATATAGGTGATGCTGGTGAAGTTAAATTCCAAGCATCTTGAGTAACTTGTCTAACTTGATAGTTTCCTGCTTGGAGGTTGCTAAATTTATATAATCCCTGTTCTGTAAATGGGTCAATTTTCCCATCTTTATTGATATCAACACTGCGAGTAACTTGCATTCCTACAACTTCATCTGTGCCTGAGTTAACTAACTCAACTACAAAGCCATCTAAACCAGCTTCTAGATTTTTGATACCATTCCTATCAAAGTCTAAAAATGCTTGACCTTGGATTTCTGCTAAACCCGCTTGAGTTGTGTCTAATGCAATTCCCTGAATTTGGGTGTTACTGTTACGCAGAATAATGTAATCAGTTTCTGGCTGACTAATAATTTCGGGAGCGCTGTTTTCTACTATATCGCTATTAGCAACATTGATATTAAACTGACTGTTTGTAGTGTTACCAGCTATATCAATAGTAATAATTGATAATTTATATCCGCCATTGGCAATATTAGTAAAATCAATTTCTTGGTCAAATGTACCATCAGCATTAAACGCCAGAGCTATTTCTGGATAATTATCAAATCGATAGCTGAGTGAGGCAATTCCTGAACCTGTACCATCAATTTTACCTGTGAGTCTAGCGCCTTTTTGTAAGGGAGCAATATCAATCGGGTTCGTCAGATTGATGATGGGGTTAATCGTATCGATGAAGATATTTAATGGTGAGGATGTAGGACTAATATTACCAGCAATATCAGTGGCGATCGCACTGAAATTCTGCGTGCCATGATTTAACTCATTGGTAGTAATTTGCCAAATACCTGCGGTGTCTGCTATGGTTTGACCCAACAGTACAGAACCGCTATACAATTGCACCTTGGCTCCTACTTCTGCATTACCTGTAATTGTTGGAGTATTGTCATTGGTAATGTTGTCACTGTTGCTAACACCACTATCGCTTTCTGAGGCTAAATCTAAAGTGGGTGACAGCAGTTCGGTATCAAAAGGCGAACCAAATTCATAATGAAAAACTAGGTCATTATAATCGCGATCGCCTCCGTTAGTCTGATCTTCCCACGCCAGTTGATTGGATGATAGTTCGATAATATGGTCAAATTGATTTGGGTTGGCGCTAGGGAAAAAGAAAAAGGCTGAAGGCCCTTGATGAATTTGATTTTGGGGATTCTGGCTTAAATACTGCTCGGTTGGAGAATTTTGGATGAGATAAAAGCCAATATATGCTTGAGATGGTAGTTCTAAATTTTTTACATATCCTTGAGTTTGACCGCTTGCAAACACCACTTGGCGGGATTTACTAGTTAAAGCAGCTTGGGCGTATCCTGTGTCTTGAGGTAAAAGATTGCCAATTCTGCCTGTGGGATCATCAACAATAAATAACCCTAATTCATTATTGAAGGCTGCGTCCCGTTGTGTCCAGGTAAATTTTGTGGTGACTTTCTGTCCTCTTTGTCCGGGAACAGTGATGGCTTTCCGCGATTCTGCAATGGTAAACACCACATCATTAAAATCGCGATCGCCTCCTCCTGTTATATCTTCCCAGTTCAATTGCATTGAACCATTGTCCAATGTCTGCGTCAAAACATGGTCAATCTGGTCTGGGTTGGCATTACTGAGTGAAAAGAATGCTACAGGCCCTTTCCCTATTTGATTCTGCGGATTTGATGCTAGCCATTGCTCTGTGGTGCTGTTTTGAATTAAATAAAAAGCGAGACGTTCGCCCGCTTTAAAAGTAAATTCTTTATGTGTACCAGCACTTTGACCTCTGGAAAATATGACTTGTCTGGTTGCACTTTGTAGAGCAGCTTGGGCATAATTTGTTTCCCCTGGTGCAATGCCGTTGATTCGCCCTAATTCATCTATAACAAATACACCAATTTCATTATTAAAAGCTGCGTCTCGTTGTGTCCATTTAAAACTAATTGTGTTAGATTCTGAAGTTTTCCCTGGGACAACAAAGGTATATCCTGGTAATTGCTCAACTGGAGAAATTTGACTGATTGTTTGAACTAAAGAAGGTGATGAAGCGGTCAATGCATTAACATTATTATCAGCGACAGATGGTAGTTTGACACTATCTAAGTCTCCAACTAGTGGTTGTTCTTGGCGTTGCTCATAAGTTAATAAATCAGAATTATCTTGCTGATTTTGGGCATATGATAGCTGTGGTAAGGGAATTACACTATTATCATTAAGCTTTTGTGTGACTTCAATATCTTCAAGATTATTTGGTAACAAAAGAGTTTGAGAATCGACTTCTGCTTTTCCCCCAAGCTTATCTAATTGACCCGTGAGCGGATTAAGTGACTGTTGGTCAATTAAGGTAATCTCAGCACCGGGGGAATTAGAGTTTTGATTTAGAATATTCTCAAAGTTGTTCATCTAATATAAATTTCAATAAAAATAAATATTAAAAAATGACAATATGCATCTGGGAGAACCACATATACAGTTCCCCAGGTTGATATATTTAAAATAATTTTTGCCAACAATTTCAATCAAGCTAATAACAGAAATCAAAGCCAGGAAAAATTAGCTTGATTAAGACAAAGCCTAAAAAAGCCTAAACATTGATAACGTTTCTTGATGAAGATGCACCAAATTTGCAGCCTGTATTCGTTGTACCCCTATGCTGAGGACGCACCAGAAGACTTTCCCATACTCCACAGAAGAAACCGTAGTTTAGGGTAGGCAGGCTTTGTTCGATTAGATTTTGATAAATCTTAATACATTGTTTTACGTAAATACAACTAGGATATTTATGAACTTTGTAAAGTTCTTACAAAGAAACTATGTTTTAATTCTGAACAATTACTAGAAGAGAGAATAAAAAATGTTACTACTACACAGGACTTACGCAAAATCATGAAAAAACGAACCACGAAGCACGCAAGGAACACGAAGTAAAGATAGTTTCAGAGATTTATTGCGTAAGTCCTAGTATCGATGTTTATAGTCCAACCAAAGGCTACTCAAATCAGGCGAAACATGAATGCTTAAAAGCCTACGTTAATTTTCTTGGTTGACTACTAGAGTTAATTTGTATAATTATTTACAGATTGCCACTGTGATTTGTCTCCCTGCCCAGAAAGCAATAGGATATTTTTGTAGCGGGAAGCCTTTCTAAAGACCAATGGCAACTTGATATAAAGATTGAATGTTTTGTCCATCTTGAGGATACTCAACCACAGCACAATTGCAAACTGCTTGAAAGCGATCGCCATTCACATCTGTGAATATTTGCTGGCGGAGAGTAGTTAAAATATTACCTAAGCGGTCTTTGACTTCTGGTTTGGTTAACCCAGAAAATCCCATGACAAATTCTCCATTGCCCCAATAACCGAGAACTTCGCCGCTACAAAATGCTGATTGAAATAGACGACTCCATCGTTGCAATACTTGGTTACCAGTTTCATGTCCATATTTGCTGTTGATTTGGCGTAAATCTGTCACACTCAATATCGCCAAGCAAAGGGAATGCTGATGTTTCTGGGCTTGAGCAATTAACTGCTGCAAGTTGCGGCTAGACTGTAACTGATTTGCTAATCCGGTGAGCGGATCTTTAGTAGAAAGCGACTGGAGTAAGCGACTGCGTTCTAAGCGATGATTAATCCTTGCTAACAGTTCTGCGCCTACTACTGGTTTAATTACATAGTCATCTCCCCCAACCCCAAACACCTGCTGTACGGTTTCTATGTCGCGGTGTGCGGTGAGAAACACAATCGGCAATTCCTGCCATTGCGGATCTGTGCGAACTGCTTGGCATAATTCTATACCACTGATATCGGGCATTTCCACATCCAAAATCAATAAATCTGGTGTGGTAGATTGCAGTACCTCCCAAAAACGTAACGGCTTGTCTAATGCTGTCACCCGCATACCCCAAGGTTCCAACATTGAACGCAATGCGGCTAAAATTACAGGATCGTCATCTACAACCAAGACATTCACTCGTAAATCGTGAGTGCGCTGTAATAGTTGAGATACAACATCCCAAATTTGAGCAGCTGTTACAGGTTGAGCCAAAAAACCCCGTGCGCCATACTGCGCTAAAGTTACGCGTTCTGCTAACTCATCAGCAGCTAGTACCAAAACAGGTATAGGCGGAGTCCGAGTAGCTAAATCTGATAGCAGCGCCAAACTTTCTTGTCGATGTCCTATTTCACTGACATTTAGCACCACTAAATCTGGTGATGTAGTTTGTAGTAAATTTTTGGCCTCTTCTAACTTGCTAATTTGCTCCCAGCTTATGCCTAAGTTCTCAACCAGTTGTTGTAACTGCGAACTCAGTTGCGGATTAGGGTCAATTAATAGCAATCGCTGACTAATTTCCTCGGCAATTAAAGTAGTAGTTGAATTGGACTTTTGCCCCATCAAGTTGATTAAGTTACCTAACTCTTGAATTTGCGATCGCAGTTGAGTTTTTTGAGCCGCAGATAATTTAGTATTTTTCCCCAGAATTTGTTCAATATCCCTCGCTATCTGAGTACCCGTCTCTAGCTCAAACATTCCTAAGACACCAGCTAGCTTATGGGCTTCTTTTTCTGCGGATTTGCGTAACTCTTGAGGTAACTCCCCAGTCAGTGCGGTGGCTGCTTCTTGTAGTACCGTCATCCGTTGCTGCATCAACCCTGCATATTGATGCCACAACTTACTCATGGCCTGGTTGAATTGCTGTTGAATATTAGAGACTGGTAATTTTGGTTTCTCCTCTCTTCTCTGCTCCCCTGCTTCTTTCACAGCAGGGTGCAATCGATATCCCAACCCATAGACATTTTCAATCCAATCTACTGCACCAACTGCTTTCAACTTTTGCCGCAAGCCCTTAATGTGCGATTTAACACTTTCCTCTTGGGGTGGGTCGTCAAAAGTCCAGAGATGCTCGATTATATTGCCCCGGCTAAAAACTCGGGAAGGATTACGGATAAATAACTCTAGCAAGCTATATTCTTTTGGTGTTAAATCCAGCAATTTATCATTAAATGTTACTTGACAGCTACTTGGATCAAGCTGTAATCCCCCAATTTCCAGCATTAGGGAAACGGGAGTATCACCCCGACGTAACAGCGCCCTTACCCTAGCTTGCAGTTCTCCTAAATCTAAAGGTTTGATGAGATAATCATCAGCACCAGCATCAAGCCCACGAATGCGATCGCTAGTTGCATCTTTAGCAGTAATTAACAAAATCGGAGTGGAATTGCCACTAGAACGTAAGCGTTGACATAAACTAATACCGTCCAGTTTCGGCAATCCCACATCAATTAATATCAAATCATAGTTATAAGCTTGACTATATTCCCAACCCGCATATCCATCTGGCGCGATGTCTACAACATAGTTATTTTGGGTTAAAGAATTCGCTAAGACACTTACTAAAATCTCGTCGTCTTCAATCAGCAAGATTTTCATTAATCAATTAAGTAGCTTGGTGTTAAAAATTATCGTTATGGTAAGGCAGGAGGGAATATGCACCTAAACCTGTATCGATCATCATAATGTGTATTGGTTCTTTTGTACCACTGTGAAATTGATACTTGTATAGGAATCAACAGCTTGACTTTCATGTAAAACTAGCCGGACAGAATCTTCTGCCCGGCAGACTTTACTTTAATGCCAGTTTCGCATTGGTAATAGATTATACAAATTCAAATAATGTTTGCGACAGATAAATTTTTTGAAGGGCACGGCATCCGCAATCTTTTGGCATATCAAATATCTTACTGGTGCCCATACGTGTCAACTTAACGTGAAACCCTCTTGGTTGCAAGGTTTCGCCCTCACCCCCACCAGGAGAGGGGAGCAAGAGATTTAATTCCCCTTCTCCCTGAGGGAGAAGGGGTTAGGGGATGAGGGCGAGGGTATTTGTACAACACGCACCGTATATAGCTTTTAGCTTAAGTTGACACCTATGACTGGTGCCGTGCCCCTACCCAGCTGTCGCATCCTTTTTTCAAAATGGTATTAAATCTCGGACATCCTGGGAAAATCTGGATTTATTAATTTTGAATTTTGTAGTGCTTTGCGCTTGCCAAAGGGTATGTTGAATTTTGAATTGTTATATCTGCGTCCTTTTTTGATTTCTTTTTTAATTTCATCGATGTAAGGGCAAAAATCTACTTGCATTGTGTGGCGTTTGGAATTGACATATTGTTTTTGTATCAGTCGCTGTTCTTTTTCTATATGCCGTAACATCTCTGCTTTGCTGGGTAAACTCACATTTCCAGCTATCACTTCCGCAATCCACTTCGATTGCCACTCAGCTAAAGGCATAATTGCACCTATGGGCTGCAACAAACCAATAAAGTAAAGATTGGGATGTTCTGGGTGTACAACTCGCTTGTACAAAGGAAATTCATTGTCTTCGGGATTAATGAAGTCTTTGTCAAAAAACGGAAAAGCAATTTTATAGCCTGTACCGTAAATAATGATATCTATTGGCAGTTCTGTACCATCTTCAAAACGCACGCGATCGCCTGCGAGTTCTTTGATGTTTGGTTTGATTTTTACCCTACCATAGCCAACAAAATTCAGTAATTCTGAGGAGATTGTCGGATGTTCGCTTAAGAATTTATGGGTGGGATTGGGGAAACCATAGGCAGATTGTGACCCCCGCGCTAGATATAACAGGATTTGACCATATAATCGCCGCAAGGGTAATGGCAAGGCAAAAAACAAAGGTGTGAGATAACTATCAAGAGTTCTACCTAAAATATACTTCGGTAACACATAGGCACTGCGACGAGTGGAGAGGTAAGTTTGATTTGCTACTCGTGAAGTTTCACAAGCAATATCACAAGCTGAATTACCCACACCCACAACTAAAACATTCTTGTCATCCATCCCTTGTGGAGTTTTATAGTCGTGGGTGTGCATTATCTTCCCTGTAAATTCTCCAGGGAATTTAGGCATATTTGGGCACCAGTGATGACCATTAGCCACAATTACTGCACCATAGCGTTGTGTTCGCTCCCCGTTGGCGTTGTTGATAGTCACATCGTAAGTACCATCACCAACTGGCGAGACACGAGAAACTTCTGTTTTGAAAGTGATTTTGTCTCGAAACCCAAAATGGTCAACATAAGACTCAAAATATTGCAGAACTTGGCTATGATTGGCATACTGCGGATAATCTTCCGGCATGGGAAAATCAGAGTAAGCCATTTGTCCCTTAGATGAATTGATATGCAAGGACTTATAAGCTGAAGACATCCCGTTATCATTCATATAGCGCCAATTACCGCCAATCCCAGAACCTTTTTCAAAGCAGTCAAAGGGAATACCACGCTCATGGAAGATTTTAGCAGCAGCAATTCCAGATGAACCAGCACCGATAATACAAACGCGCTCGATAGTCATATTCATAATTCCTCAAAACTTCTGATTATTAATCGTTTCTCTCTGTGTTCTCCGCGTTCTCTGCGGTTCGTAAAAATTTCTAGCAGATAAATTTAATAATCAAAGCGGCATTTTATAGCTTTTTTTCTATTATCCAACTTGTTAAAAGATTTTGATAAGCTAGCGATCGCTCTGCAAAAAACATATGCCCCATCCCCTCGAATACAATTAATTGAGACTCAGGAATTTGACTAGCAATGAATTTTGCTTGCGCCAGGGGGATAACTGGATCGCGATCGCCACTTAAAATCAAAGTAGGCGCTTGAATCTTAGGTAACAGATGGCTAATATCCATGTCTGCGAACCACTCAAACAAGTCAACAATATTGTTGAGATTGTGCTTGATGACATCTGGATACACTGCGTCAACAGTGGTTTCTAGGGTAGGTGCATTCCAATAAGCTTTGCGATCGCCTATGTTGATACTACACCCCAGCTTATAGCTAGCTTGATTAAGCGTGAGAGCTTTGCAGAGCATTTTACAAAATAACTTACCCATTACACCATTTTGCGCCTGTCGCTGTAACCATCCCAAAAAACCATGCCATTTTCCTTGAGAGAAGCCAGAAATACAGAAAACACCTTGAATTTGACTAGGAAAATGTGCCGCGAGATTTAAAGCAGCAAATCCACCTGTTGAGTATCCCACTAAAGCCACTTGTTGCTTACCTACCAACTTCTGAATTGCACTCATCAAGATATCGGCTAGCATATCTGCTGTTAATAATTCCGGTTGATAGTAGTCTGGATAATGACCAGGTAAACTCAGAGAATACCAAGGTATATTTTCTCTAACTATGGCAGGTAAATTCGGTATCCAAAAGTTAGCAGATAGCGTTATTCCATGTAGAAAAATAATTGGTATCCCTGGTTGATTCTGATTTCCGCCTAGCACCATTAATCGATGTTCGCCAACTTCAATGTACTGTGACATGAGAAGTAACTAATTCTTTTTCTGGCTTTATGTTAGCTACATTCTGCCAAATTAAGCTACCAACCATCTCAATACCATTGACGAGTATAGGAGGCGTACTCAAAGTCAATAACTCATCATTTAATTGCACATATCGGACTTGATTTGCTCCTACCCAGTTCGGGAAGAAACTTACTTCCACATGATGCACAACTTGATTGCCTTGGATTTCGTAAGTTCCACAATAGGAAACATAACTATCAGCCGCCGCCACCTTTTCTTCCACAGTACCCGCCGCAATATCCCCAGCTTGAAATTGCGGACGATTCGCTCTCATCATGGCTACAGAAACATAGCCATTATCTGTATAAATGATGTACCCACTGGGGTTTTCGCCTAAAGGATAAAAAATTTGACCATTTGCTGTTCTCGTTTCACAGCTAACAAGTTTCCAAGTACCTACTAGATTATTTCTCATTTTCTTGAACACTCTATATGATAATTCTTTTTGCTAACAGCCTATTAGCTATCATTTGTAATTACAAAGGACGAATGACTAATGACAAATGACAATCTTGAGATTTTAATCAATGCGGCGAAAAGTTAACCGTAAAAGTAATAAATCGCCAGTCAAAAAGCCTAAAAGTGCCAGATACAGATAACGTTCGTAGCGCTCAAATACAGTTTTGCCAACCAAATTGATGATTTCTGTACGCTTGCTTCTAAAGTTAGTTAACCACGCTTGAAGAGTACGGACATAATCCATGCGATCATTACGAATCGAAATGACTTCAAAAATCCCTTCTGCGGCGGCGGTAATTTCTGTGAGTCGTGGGGAATCAGATTCGGGAAATATTTCTTGATTAGCAAACTGAGCGCCTAAACTTTTTTGTACTTCTTCTGGTTTTCTTTTACCATAGGCGATGGTTTGAATCGACATCGAACCCCCAGGTTTTAACCATTCATGACAGCGATTAAAGAAAGTACGATAAACATCAATTTTTTCATTACTCGATAATTCTGGTTTCACAAAATGCTCAAAAGCGCCAATAGAAATAATGGCATCAAAAGGTTCTGTAGGTGAGTAGTTTAACCAGCTTTCGAGATTAACTTCTATTTGCGGATGCTTCTTAGCAGCAATCCAATCTTTTTGAGCTTCACTTAATGTCAAACCTACAGCTTGCTCAACTCCATGCACCTCTACCAAACGTTGCAGTACTGTTCCCCAACCACAACCTATATCTAAAACTCGCTTGGCATTTTTAGCTTTAGCTTGATTGATATGAAAATCTACTTTTCTAATTTGAGCTAATTCTAGCGCTGACTCTGTTTCACCTTCTTCCCAAATAGCACAAGAATAAGTCATAGTGCTATCTAGCCAAAGTTGATAAAAATCATTGCCAACATCATAATGGTGTTGAATTGCTTGATGTGAAGCTCCAGGAGTTGCAGTATTTAGAGTAGTCATGATGTTTATGTTTGTGAATAATTAATTGATAGTTTGACTTAAAACCTAGATAGGAACCTCAAGTTTTGTTGTGCCTGATGCTAAACGTTGCGATAAAACTTCGATGCTAGGTAAGTCATATAATAAAGTGGGTGATAAATCCTCTCCGGTTAAACTTTCTAAATGGGAAATCAAACTAACTACTGACAGTGAATCTAAACCATATTGAGTAAAAGAAGCCTTGACATTTACCTGTTGTGGCTCAACTTCTAAAAGTTCGGCAATGTAAGCAACTATCGATTCTTGAATTACCTCTGCATTCAGATTATTTTGTTGCGATGCTAATGAATTATTGGTGATAGTGCTGGTGACTTCCATCGTTAAAACCTTCTTAAGTATCAGTCGAATTTCTTTGATACTTTATAGATTAGGGATAAATCGGGGAGAACTAGGGGAGAAGATACCAGGCGTAAACTTTAGGAATCCGATTTGATTATTGAAAAAATCTAAGTATGTGTAGGGTGGGTTACACTTTGTCATAACGGTGCGTGTTGTACAAAAACCCTCGCCCTCATCCCCTAACCCCTTCTCCCTCAGGGAGAAGGGGAATTAAATCTCTTGCTCCCCTCTCCTGGTGGGAGAGGGGCACAGGGTGAGGGCGAAACCTTGCAACCAAGAGGGTTTCACGTTAAGTTGACACGTATGCACAGATATGTGCCTCTACCCCATATTTTTATCACCTTATTTTTTCAAACTGCTATGACATCATTAATCAAAAGCCTGAGAATTCCATAAACGCCGCCAAGCTTCTGTAATTGTTAATTGGTTATAGTCTTGTGGGAAGTGCCTTTTCAGCAAATCGCTGACTAATGGATAGTAAGAAGGGTGCATTGTTGGAAATAGATGATGTTCGGTGTGATAAGAGAAATTGTTATGAATTACATTGAACAAGGGAGCTACTATTACAGATGTAGTACCTTGCACAGAATTATTTTGCGCTTTTATAGGATTGAGGAAATGATTCGTCGCTACATAAATGACTTCGATCACTGAAGCAATCAATATAGGTAATATGCTGACAAATAGGTACTTTAACCAGTTACATTGAACGGCTGCAAAAATTATAGCCTGAATTAAAATGATAATGCCTGTTTCAATAATAATTGATAATTTTTCTTTGAGAGTATATGGTACTTGATAAGGAACTATATAAAGCTTACTTTTTGGTGAGATAAAAACAGCTATGAAATTACGCAAGATGTAAAAAACAAAGTGAATATAAGCGAAAGGATTAATGAACCTAAGTATGAATTTGCTTTTTTGGGGATAGAATATCCAAGTATAAATCCATTTAAAGAGAGTTTTTTCTGAGGCTAACCATCGCCGATCAGGGTCTCGAAATGTTGCTGCATTAGGATGATGTGTTCGATGATGAATATGTATCCACATTGTTAAAGGAATAAAATTTATTCCCCAAATTAACACTTCTAGAAAATGTCTCTGCCAAGATTTTGCCATAACTGAGCCATGACTCAAATCATGAGCAAAAAAAACTAGACCTGGCAAGCAATTTCCTGATAATAAACTTGCAAGCAAAAATATCCAAATATTATTGGAGTAGCGTGTTAAGGCAATTGCTGATATAAATACCGAAAACTGAATGAGAAAATACCAGAGGGAACCTGGCTTTTTTTGAAAAGCTGCTTTTGGGATAAAAGGACGGATGGTTTGAATATAGTATTGATCTGTATGTATTTGCTGTTTTTGCTCGGTGCTATTCATAATTAAATTCTGCTCCACAGGTTTATATAAATTCATGCTTGAATTACACTAATTATTTATAGCGATCGCACTTTTTTTGATTGCATCATTTCCGGTGTCGGTTGATTTACATCCGACGCTAAACCTAGATATTGCAATGCCACAATTACCCAATAGCCAATATCAATTTGCCACCATTGCAAGCCAAACTTAGCCGAGTTTTGAAAAGCGTGATGGTTGTTGTGCCAAGATTCGCCAAAGGTAGGTAAAGCTAGCCACAAATTATTTGTGCTTTTATCTTTGGTATCAAAACTCCGAGTACCGAAAAGATGACAGATAGAGTTAATGCACCAAGTCGTTTGCTGTCCTAAATATAGGCGAATGACTCCACCCCACAAAAAACCATGCCAAGCACCAATCCAAGTTCTTGTAATAAGAAAAGCGACAATCGCCGGTAAAACCAGCCCCAAAATTACCCAAACAAAATACAGTTGGTTTAGTTTGTAAATTGTCTTGTCTCGCAGCAGTTCTGGCGCATAGTAAAGCGGGTTCGGATAATCGTACTCAACTTTCCACCACAGATGAGCGTGCCAAAATCCATAAAGTTGATTTCTCCAGCTTGTACCGTGTAAATGCGGTGAATGAGTGTCTCCAATTTCATCGCTATAACGATGATGGTGTCTGTGGTTGGCTACCCAAGAAAGCACAGGGCCTTCCGCACCTGTGGAACCGAGAATTACTAGTAGAATCCGGATAATTGGATGTGCTTGAAAAGCGCGGTGAGTGAAGTAGCGGTGATAGCCAACGGTAATTCCGACAGAGGTGAGAAACCACATCCCGAGAAAAACGGTGATATCAACTACACTGATGGGCTTGCCCCATAAACAGGCGATCGCAAAAATAAACCCAACAAAAGGCAGAACGTCACACAATAAAAAATGCCGCTTTTGCAACAACTTAATGTAGCTGTTGCTCATGGTTCTCGTTTTTAATAATGCGGATTCAACGCTAATACTGCTTTCCATATTCTCAACCTTGATAACTGATGCGAATCGGTGCGTTGCGCTGCGCGACAACACACCCTACTGCAGTTATGCAGATAACAGATGATTTACACTTGAAACTGGCGCTAAATTTGGCAAAATATCTAATTTTTGAGCTAAAAAATGCTCTCGGCAAGCATAGCGCTGGACTTTACCGCTAGAAGTTTTCGGGAGAGTGGCGGTTTTAATCAACGCTACAGTATGAATCTGCAACTCATGTTGTTGTAACACCGCTTCCCGAATTTTTCCTACCACTTCTGCAACGTTGAGGTGGCGTAGGTATTGGCGCTCAACTTCTTGCACAATTACTAGCCGCGCTCCATTTTCGCGTTCAATGGTAAAAGCTGCACCAGCGCCAAGTCTTAGGGATGGGTGAGCTTGAGCAACCGTTAATTCGATATCCTGGGGGTAATAATTGCGTCCCCGAATAATGATTAAATCTTTGAGACGGCCTGTAACGAAGAGTTCGCCTTGATGTAGAAAGCCTAAATCTCCTGTGCGTAAAAATGGCCCTTGTTGGCTATCTGCTAAGTATGCTTGAAAATATTCTTTTGTTGCTTGGGGATTATGCCAATATCCTTGCGCCACACTAGCACCAGATACCCAAATTTCCCCGACTTCATTGGGTGAACATGGAGTTAAAGTTTCTGGATTAACAATCACAACTTGCAGATTTGCTAAAGTTTGACCACAACTAACAATATTTTGGCTATTAAGATGATGATCACTAGGAATTACTTGATGCTGTTTTAAAGCGTTTTCCTCTACCGTTTCCACAGTTGGTAAAGCTGCTTTATCTCCCCCAGCAATGATTAACGTAGTTTCAGCCATCCCATAGCAGGGATAAAACGCTTCGCGACGGAAGCCACAAGGCGCAAATAGAGTAGCAAACTGCTCCATTGTTTCCGCGCGTACGGGTTCCGCACCATTAAAAGCCACTTCCCAACTACTCAAATCGAGAGTGGCGCGTTGTTCTGGGGTAATTTTCCGCACACATAAATCATAAGCAAAGTTAGGGCCACCACTGGTAGTTGCTTGGTAACGCGAAATCGCTTGCAACCAGTAGAAAGGCTTTTGTAAGAATATCATTGGCGACATCAGGAAGACAGGAAAACCACCGTAAAGTGGTTGTAAGATACCGCCAATCAAGCCCATGTCATGGTAAGCAGGTAACCAAATTACACCCCGACTCTCTGGAGAATGCTGAAACGATTGATAAATTAAAGAGGAATTGTGCAGTAAATTAGCGTGGCTAATCATCACACCTTTTGGTGTGGAGGTGGAGCCAGAAGTGTATTGTAAGAAGGCGAGGTTATCACTACTAACTTCGACTCGTCGCCAATCTTGTGCCCAATTTTTATCTAGATTATCGGTAGCTTGCCATTGTAGCGATCGCAAATCGGCAAACTCTTGTAACTGTGGCTGAACCAGCGCTAAAACTGCTTGAGTGGTGAGTGCAATCTTAGCTTGAGCATTCGCTGCGATCGCTTGGAGTCGCGCAATAGATTGATTCGGGCGCGGAGGATAAGCGGGAACCGCAACTGCACCTGCATACAAACAGCCAAAGAAAGCCGCAGCAAAATCTAATCCTGGTGGATAAAGTAATAAAACTCGCTCTTGATAAGCTTTTTGGCTTTGCAAATATGCTGCGATCGCTTGGGCTTTTTGATGCAATTCTCCATAGGTGAAACTGCTATCGGCGGTAATTCCATCTGCAAGGAAAGTATAAGCTGTTTGCTCTGGCTGATGACTGGCTCGATACTCCAACAGATCCACTAAAGTAGTCACACTCACATCTATTGGTGTATGTCTCATTTAACTCCTACCAATTCAGATTTAGCCGTAATTTCCTCACCACGCCACTTAATAGCAGCTTCTAGTTCTGAACCTAAATAAGGACGAATATTTAATTGGGCGCGGATTTCGTCTAAAGGCTTTTCCCATAAAGTATTCCAAGGAATACCAAACAAAGGTTGTGCTTGTTGTCCCATAATCCAGCCGCGCACAAAAGCCTCCATGTGCTGACTGCACATATCCATATCTTCAATCGCAGTTTTGAGGAAATTTTTCGCCAGTAACACCACCCAAAACCGCGCCGGATAGAACTGAGTTAAGGAAAATGTTTCTACTTGAATTTCACCAGCTTTGTCTGTATTGCTACCTGTAACTACGTGCCAAATATCATGGGTTTCCATTACATAATTGAACAAATATCTATATGTATCTGACGTATGTTCCCGTACTGGTGGTGGAGTTAAGCCGTTTTTCAGCAGATGATCGGCGTAAATATAGCCCAAGGTGTTGCTAGGTAATTGATGGAGTTGCTGTAAATCAATTTTACCGAGGGACTTTTTTTCAGCTAGGGCAATTCTTCCCCTTTCCGTGCGCGAGAGAAACTGGACAATTTGATTGAGACTCTTAGGATCAATGGCTGCATCAGATAAATTGCCACCTGCGCCAAAGGAACCGTAAGGTAGTTGGACAATTCGCATGAAGCGATAGGCGAATATCAGCTTTTTTAGCTCTTTTTTAAGATTTTGTATATGCACTTGATTTATCTCCCATGCTGCTTATGTTTTTTAAATTACAGAGCGATCGGGGAGAAGTAGGGGAGAAATGAGTAAATAGCAATTCGTAATTATGAATTCCTTTAAAAACTCTATGGCGATACCTGATATGGGTTTGAAAAAAGAACGCGACAGATGGGTAGGGGCACGGCATCCACAATCTTTTGGCATATCAAATATCTTACAGGTGCCCATAGGTGTCAACTTAAGCTAAAAGCTATATACGGCGAGTGTTGTACAAAAACCCTCGCCCTCATCCCCTCACCCCTTCTCCCTCAGGGAGAAGGGGAATTAAATCTCTTGCTCCCCTCTCCTGGTGGGAGAGGGGCTGGGGGTGAGGGCGAAACCTTGCAACCAAGCGGGTTTCACGTTAAGTTGACACCACTGACAGGTGCCGTGCCCCTACAAAGATTTTATCTGTCGCAAATATTATTTTAATTGGTATTATCTTCTAGCACCAAAAGCTTTGGGGGATGCGTTATTAACGCATCCTACTGTTTCTTGAAATTCTTACCAATGACAGCCTCAGCCAATTATCTTTAATTTCGCCGACCTATTTAACCATCTATTTCGCTATAAGCCCAGCCTAATGCTTCACTGATTTGCCCTGCTAATTTTAAGGGGCGGAAAGGCTTGGCAAAGATAGCAGCGACATCTAACCCAGTAAAGCAATCTTGATCTGATTCTTGAACTTTGGCAGTTAGTAAAATAACCGGAATTTCTTTAGTAGCAGGATTAGCCTTTAATTTTTGTAAGGTGGTACGCCCATCCATATCCGGCATCATCATATCTAAAAGGATGACATCAACTGGTGATTTAGCAGCGATATTCAATGCTTCCTGCCCACAACAAGCTGTCAACACATTCCAACCAGCACCCAATTCTAAACCCAATTTTGCGATCGCCTGTACGTCTTCTTCGTCATCAACAATCAAGATATTTCTGCTCATGGTGCCATCCTTGCATGATATGTGATGCTGACTAACTTGATAACTCTAGAGCTATTCTAAAATGCAATCGGGGAGAAATGGGGGAGATTAGAGCAGTAAGCAGATGCTAATTAGAGTCAGCTAAAGGTAAAAGTACGTAAAAGGTGCTACCTTCCCCTAAAGCGCTCTGAACCCAAATTTTACCGTTATGTTGCTGCACAATATTCCGACAAATAGCTAGTCCTAAACCTGTTCCGCCTTTGTTACGGGAGTCGGATGCATCAACCTGTTGAAAGCGTTCAAAAATGATTTGTAATTTATCTTCCGGGATTCCTCGTCCTTCATCTCGGAATGTAATCAAAAGGTAACTAGGTGCATCGGCTTGAGGCTCAATACTTTGATTTTCTGAAAGTGTGGCACCAATCCACACCGTATCCCCAGGTTCGGAAAACTTAATGGCGTTGCTGAGTAGGTTGGTGAAGGTTTGCAACAAGCGATCCGCATCTGCCCAAAGTTCCACCGCTACAGGATTAACAATTAATTTGACTTGAAGTTTATCTGCCATTGCTTGCATTGCTTCTGTGGCTGTAATCAGCAGTTCAGCAGCATTGCACTTGGCTTTACGCATAAAGATTTTGCCCGATTTCATCCGTTCTAAATCGAGAATATCGTTCACTAACCGGATGAGTCGTTCGGTGTTATTGGTAGCAATGCTCAAAACTTTTTGCCCCTGTGCGGTTAAAGTTCCCAATTGTCCTGAACCTAATAAATCTAATGCTCCCATTGTGGAAGTTAAAGGTGTCCGCAGCTCATGACTAACTAAAGAGATAAACTCATTTTCTAGGCGTTTGCGTTCGGTGATGTCATTGGCAATTAATAAAGCACAGGGTACTCCCGCCAAGTCAATCAATTCGATGGATAGAAGGATAGTTTTGAGTTCCGCAGATTTGGTAGAAAATTCAAATTCCAAATTGTACAGCGAACCACTTTCCGGTAAACGTTGAATGGTTTGGGCGATCGCTACTGTATTTTTACCTAAATCAACTTCTGTGACGGTATGCCCAATTACCTCATCTACATTGTAGCCACTCATCTTGAGGAAGCTGGGATTAACATCAAGCAAACGTGTTTCTGAAATTGTAGCGATCGCAATTGGGTTGGGACTAGAACGAAAGACTTTGGCAAACTTCTCCTCAGCTTTAGTGCGATCGCGTATTTCCTGCTGCAACTGCTGATTTTGCGCTTGGAGTTGCTTTTGCAGGTTGCGAATCGTCAAATGGTTTTCAATTCTGGCTAACACTTCTTCTAGTTGAAACGGCTTGGTGATGTAATCCACCCCACCAACTGCAAACGCCTTCACCTTATCCAGCACATCACCCAAAGCGCTGATAAAAATTACTGGAATATCACGAGTGCGATCGCTTGTCTTTAATTGTTGGCAAACCTCATAACCATTCATCTCCGGCATATTAACATCCAGCAGAATCAAGTCGGGGGGAACTGCATTCGCTCCCCGCAAACCTGTAGAACCTTTAGTCACGCTGCGAACTTTATACCCCTGTTCGGTCAGCATGGCAGATAAAAGATTCAGGTTTTCCGGTGTATCATCAATTACTAGTATGTCGGCTTTCGGAGAATTGAATAGCTGAGTGGGCATCGCAATATTAACTCTGAGCCAGAATCAGGCTCTTAATTATGAATAGAAATTTTATCGTCAATTCAATAGCTTAATAATCTTTTACAGAAAACTTCTTCATAGCTTAATTTTCTCCCCTAGTTCTCCCCGATTCATTTCTAATCTAGAAAATATCAAATCAAGTTCATAGTTAATATTTAACGAAATCAAGAGCTAGGAGTAGCTAATATGTCAAATTCACTCATGCACAAACCAACAGTTATAGCACCAGGAGAAGGGAATAAATTCTCTGTGTTAGGCGGACATTTTACCACCAAAGCAACTGGTGAAACGACTAATGGGGCTTGGACAATCTATGAATTTACAGATACAGAAAACAACGGCCCGCCTTTACACACTCATCCTTGGGAAGAAGCATTCTATATTCTAGAAGGTGAGGTAGAATTACAAGTTGGTAAACAAACCGTGACGGCAACACCAGGATATTTTGTGAATATTCCTGCCGATACTGCCCACGCTTTTAAAATTTGTTCAGCTTTTGCTAAATTTTTAGTTTTTATTGCACCTGGTAACGCCAAAACTTTTTATGAAGAAATGGGTGAAGTAGCAAATAGCTTGACACTAGACATGGAAAAGGTGCAGCCAATTTTAGATAAGTATAATCTGCGGTTTATTGCTTAAATTTGAACTTTCAAATCAATAATACTCAAGATAGTTTGCCAGTAGTTAATACAACTGCTGGCAATTTTTTTAGACAAAATCATCTTTTCTCCCCTATTTCTCCCCGATTATTTTTTATTCTCAAAACAACAATTAAAAGGTAAAAATTATATGACGAGCCAAAAATTATCTTCAATCCCAAAAACCGCACGTCTTCTCGCTGCTTTGGGTTTAACCCTCAGTACTAGCCTGTTCGTCTACCCTAGTGCTAGTCAAGCTGGTAAAAATGACGCTGCGATACCTGCTGAACTTCAAGGTGAGTGGCTTTACGGTCGAATTTCTTCTATCCAATACCAAGACCAAATTACAGGACAGTCAGCAGCACCTAATGGTTCAAGCGATCGCTTTATAGTCGCAGCTAACGGTAACTACCAGCGAAATAGATTAATTCAAATCAACACCTACAATTGCGCCTCTAACCTCTTCATCCAAGAGAAAGGAAAAATTAGCGTCAACGATCAACAGCTTACCTTCCAACCTACAGAAAGTTCATCCAAGGGACAAATTTGCAACTCTGGACGCACCTATACCGGAAAAAATACAGCCAAGCCGGAAACCTACAAATGGTCAATTGATAAAAACGAGTATGGACAAGATGTTCTCTTACTTGAGACTTCCGATGGTCAAGGTCAAGCTCATTATGGACGACCTCAGTAATACCAATTCTCCAAAATTCAGCAACAGATCCAAACTCAAAAACCCTTGCTACATATGGTTTTCTTAATTTTGAATTTTGAATTTTGAATTTTGAATTGGTATAAGTCTGTCAAAGTGATATTTTTCTCCCCTAGTTCTCCCCGATTGTGTCCTAATCTATAAAACATCGAACTCAGGTTACTTTATGATTCACCATATTTCCTTTGCTGTTAACAACCCTCACCATGTTGCTCAAGTTTTGGCAGAAATTTTAAAAGCCGAAGCTGTTCCCTTTCCTCCTCACCCAGGTAGCTATATGGTTATACCTTTTGATGAACATGGTACAGCCATCGAACTTTATCCTTCAGGTACCCAATTAGAACCAGGTGAAGGCGATAGACAATGCGAATTTGTCCAAAATGCTATTTCTCCTAAATATGTAGATATTCATGCAGCTATTTCTGTACCTGCTAGCCAAGAAGAAATTGAAAAAATTGGCGATCGCGAAGGTTGGCGCACTGTACGTTGTACCCGTGAAACCTTTTTTGATGTGATTGAATTCTGGGTAGAAAACAGACTCATGATTGAACTGCTAACACCAGAAATGGCAACTCAATACTTACAATTTACAACTCACCCAGAAACAAAAAAAATGTTTACAGCAGAACTTGCCTTAGCTAAAGTGTAAGTCATGTAGACAACATTGACTGAGTTGTTAATTGATTAAATTGTAAGCATTATAGTGAACTTAAAACTTCTCCTCTGCATAGCAAGGGGAGAAGTTTATTATTTAGAAAATATCGTAAAACCTTGATGTAAGGAACATCCACAACCTCATTTATAAAATCATACAAATTCAAAGAGTTTTTGCGACAGATAAATGTTCTGTAGGGGCACGGCATCCACAATCTTTCGATAAAATCGATATTTAATCGGTGCCGTGCCCATTGATTTAGGAAATATCGTAAAACCTGGATTTAGGGGAAATCCACAATATTTTGGGAAGAACCACATTTAATTGTTGCCGTACCCATTGATTTGAAAATATCACCAAACATTCAGTCATCTGGGCACGGCATCCATAAATTTTCGATAAACCCGATATTTGATCGGTGCCGTGCCCCTACATAAATATTACCGAACATTATTGGGATAACATTTAACCCCAAAAAACATCAATTTAATTGTTGCCGCGCCCATTGATTGTGAAATATCACCAAACATTCAGTCATCTGGGCACGGCATCCATAAACTTTCGATAAAACCGATATTTGATCGGTGCCGTGCCCCTACCATAAATAATATACTTGTTATTCATAAATATTACCGAACATTATTGGGATGACATTTAACCCCAAAAAACATCAATTTAATTGTTGCCGCGCCCATTAATTTGAAAATATCACCAAACATTCAGTCATCTGGGCACGGCATCCATAAATTTTCGATAAACCCGATATTTAATCGGTGCCGTGCCCCTACATAAACAATATACTTGTTATTCATAAATATTACCGAACATTATTGGGATGACATTTAAGCCCAAAAAACATCAATTTAATCGGTGCCGTGCCCATTGATTGTGAAATATCACCAAACATTCAGTCATCTGGGCACGGCATCCATAAATTTTCGATAAAACCGATGTTTAATCGGTGCCGTGCCCATTGATTTGAAAATATCACCAAACATTTAGTCATCTGGGCACGGCATCCATAAACTTTCGATAAAACCGATATTTAATCGATGCCGTGCCCCTACTTGTTGAATCGCTGAATCTTATGATTTTATTTTTATTCGGTCAATTCTAAAATTTCATCAAAGCCGAAACTCCGGACTAAATTTGTTAATTTATCTGCCAATTCAGCATGAGTTTGTGGTATTTGCTCAATTAATTGCAAAATGCGATCGCCATCAACGGCAATGGCTGCTTGATGAAGTTCTGCTATCCATTCGCTAGGCATAAACTTGATAGCAGAGTGCAGATCCAAAATAGGAGATTCCACATTTTCTTGCTGGTTATTTATAGCATTTTCGTGACAATCTTCTGAGCAAATGTAGCGCACTTGCAAATATTCAGCTATCTTTTCAAAGATTATATGTTCGCGGAATGGTTTGCGAACTAAGTCGTCGCAACCTGCGGCTAAAATACTTGCTTGTTGTTCCTCAAAAGCACTAGCAGTTAGGGCAATAATTACTGTGCGGTGATTTGTAGGTGTATTTTCTTCTCTGGATCTAATTTCTTTTGTTGCGTCATAGCCGTTCATAACAGGCATTCGCATATCCATAAAAATTAAGTGGGGTTGCCAACTTTCCCAAAGTGCGATCGCATCTTGTCCATTACGAGCCGCTACAATTTCAAAACCCACACTACTAAGAAGCTGCACAATTAAGTTGCAGTTTTCTTGTCGGTCATCAACTACCAGAATACGGTAAGTTGGTTGATCTGCATCTAGCTTGAGTACGCGTCCTTTATGCAACTGGGGTTTAACTGCTAATGGTTCCGCTAAAGTGACTTGAATGTCAAAGCTAAAAGTAGATCCTTGCCCCTGAGTACTATTGAGGTGAATATCGCCCCCCATTAACCGGACAAATTGTCGGCTAATAGTTAGCCCTAATCCTGTACCTTCCTTAGTTTGAATACCGCTGGATGTCTGCACAAACGGCTGAAAGAGGTTATGTATTTCTTCTGGTGCAATTCCCCGCCCAGTATCTTCTACTTCAAAGGTTAGGGGGAAGGGGGAAGGGGTAATGGGTAATGGGTAATTGGTAATGGGTAATTGGTGTTTGTTATTTCCCCTTTCTCCCTTATCCCCCTCATCTCCTTTCCCCAATCTCGCGCGCAAGGTTACCCCGCCTGTTTGAGTAAACTTAACAGCGTTACCCAAAAGGTTAATCAGAACTTGGCGCAGTTTGCCTTCATCTGTTTGGATATAACGGGGAAGATTGGCGGCGATTTCAAATTTGAGGAATAATTGCTTGGCTTGTGTCCGTACTTGGAACATTTCTTGCAGTGTTTGCAGCAACAGGTATAAATCAAAGTCTTCTGGATGAAATACCATTTGTCCAGCTTCAATTTTGGACATTTCCAGTACGTCATTAATCAAATTCAGTAAGTGTTCTCCACTACGGTTGATAGTAGCTAAAGATTCCCGTTGCTTTGAGTTGAGACTAGTATCTCGCTCCATCAACTGCGAATAACCTAAAATGGCATTGAGAGGAGTACGCAATTCATGACTCATGTTAGCTAAGAAAGCACTTTTGGCACGGTTGGCGGTTTCTGCTGCTTCTTTAGCAACTCTCAAAGCCTCTTCGGCTTCTTTGCGTTCTGTGATGTCACGCCCGACACCAGCGATCGCAATTTCACCATTGGGGGTGTGAATAGTGGAAGTATTAAAACTAAACCAGCGCCAGCTATTGTTTTTGTGTCTTAATCGCACCTCAATACCTGTCTGCTTTTCTCCGGCTATGGCTTTTTGCATACCTACGGCGCTAATTGCTAAATCTTCCGGGTAGGTAAATTCGACTACAGAATGTCCCTCGATTTCCGGCAGGCTGTAACCCATAATAGGAGTCACATTTGGCGAATGGTAAGTAAAAATTCCCTCAGGAGAGATGGTAAAAATTAAGTCATTGGCATTCTCTACAATAGTGCGGAACTTTAACTCACTTGCTTGCAAAGCAGCTTGGATGCGTTTGCGTTCTGTAGCATCGGTTCCCACTGAGAGAATCTCAATTAAATTTCCTTGCTCATCTAATATCGGTTTATTTGCCCAAACAATCCAGACGCGATCGCCATTTTTGCACAAGTTCTCATTTTCGTTGAACAGATAATTTTCTGGGTGCTGGCAAATATCAACCATTAACCACTGTAAATCGCGCCCAGAGGTTTCAGTTTCCGGCACAATTGTACCGACAACATTCCGTCCTGTAATTTCGTTTAAATCAAAGCCAAACAGCTTTTGACCATAATCATTTAAATATATGACATTACCATGAGCATCCCAACGTAAAATAATACAATTGGCTGTTTGCACTAAATCGCGATACTGAACTTCGCTTTGACGTAAAGCTTTCTCAGTGCGTTTGCGATCGCTAATATCGCGTACAATTGCTAAGACGTGCCGCTTGCCATTGTAAATGCAAGTCGTGCCTTTTACTTCCACATTAATTAAGCTGCCATCTTTGCAAACATCAACGGCTTGTCCATAAAATTGTCCTCCAGCTTTTGTAGTTTCAATAAACTCATGAAATACCGGATGGGAGTCTGGGTGAATGTAGGTTGATGGATGCAGAGTAATAAATTCTTCGTAAGTATAACCATGCATCTGGCAAGCCGCTGGGTTAACTTCTGCAATTGTTTCTGTCTCTATTTCTGTAATAAATAATCCATCATTAATTGCTTCAAAAACACTCCGATATTGCAACTCACTTTGTCGCAGTGCTACTTCCGCCTTATGGCGTTCTGTGACATCGCGGAAACTCCAAACTCTACCAATAATTTGCTCTTTGATCAGTTGCGGACAAGAGTATCTCTCAAATACTCTGCCATCACGCAATTCTAATAAATCGTATGTATCTAATTCTGGATGGGCATATAATTCTCGGACTCGCTGTAAAAATCCCTCTGGATCTAGAAGTTGATTTGCTAAATAAGCCAGTCGGTTATGATGATTTGGTTCTGTCAAAACTTCTGGAGGAATTGACCACATTTCTAGGAACTTTTGATTATAACTAGTGATATCTCCTAAACTATTTACTGTTAAAATGCCATCTTGAATCGATTCTAAAATAGCGCTTAATAAAGATAGAGAATTTTCTAAAGCTGCCTGAGTTTGTTGGCGTTCGCTCATATCACGCCCTAAAACTACCAGTGCCTTACGTCTACCATCCTGATGAAATACAGGCACTTTAATCATATCTAAAATGCTGACTGTACCATCAGGACGATTAACAATCTCTTCTACTCGATGCACAGATCCTAATTGCCAAGCTTGCTCATCTGTTTGATAGCAATTGGTTAGGGTATCATGATAAAAATTACTAAACTGTGCTAATTCTGCGTCAGTTTTACCTTGATAATTAACACCTGGGAGTTCTAAAAATTCTAGATTAGCTTGGTTAGAAAGTAACCATCTACCCTTACCATCTTTTAAACAAATAATATCGGGTGTGGCGTTAATTAATGTTTGTAATTGCTCCTCAATTGCTTGCAGCGATTCTTGAGTTTGTTGAGCCTTGGTAATATCTCTAATTACCAGTACAGCAAATTTTTCATCACGCAATATTGTGCAGTTACCAGAAATTTCTAAAATTAAGGTACGATCATTTTGTGTTAACTGATAAATTGTGGTGGCGTATTCTCCATTTAATATCCGCACATCTGGATATAATTGTGCTGCAACTGCTTTTCCTGCTTGTGTTAAAGGTAGTAACTCAGTTAACCGCAAACCGCAGACAGCACCATCAAATTGGTTAACCAAACACTGAAACTGAGCATTGCACCATTGAATACTTCGGTCTTCCCCTACCCAGACGACAGCATCAGCGATCGCATTTAGCGTTACTTCCATCTTGGTGAGGGTAGCTTGTAATTGCTGTACCTGCTTTAGCTGTTTAGCACTCATCAGCGATTCCTTATTACCCCTGGATAGATTCAAGACCAGCCGGGTATAGAGATTGTATCAGTCCAAAGGAGATTAGGGAGATGCAGGGAACAAGAAGAAATCTCTATGTGCGGCAAGCGATCGCACGTCAACTTGTAGAACTACACGGCGTTACAATTGAAGCGGCAAGTGCAGGCATTGGGCGGGGTGCAACGTTTACCATCAAGCTGCCATTAATTTGACAAGGCTATATGGCAGAAGATATCGAGGCTTTGGTAAGTGTTGTCCTTGTTAAAGAAAGTGTTCACCTTGTTAAAGAAAGTGTTCGCCTTCTTAAACAAAGTGTTTGGTTTGTTAAAGAAAGTGTTCACCTTCTCAAAGAAAGTGTTCACCTTCTTAAAGAAAGTGTTCACCTTCTCAAAGAAAGTGTTCACCTTCTTAAAGAAAGTGTTTGGTTTGTTAAACAAAGTGTTCGCCTTCTTAAAGAAAATGCTTACCTTGTTAAACAAAGTGTTCGCCTTCTTAGGTATTTCCAAGAAATAAATTATTCCATCTTGTGGGGCGGGCATCTTGCCCGCCACATAAACTGGGCGGACAAGATGTCATACGTGTCAACTTAAGCTAAAAGCTATATAGGACGGGCGTTGTACAAATACCTCGCGCCCTCATCCCCTAACCCCTTCTCCCTCAGGGAGAAGGGGAATTGAATCTCTTGCTCCCCTCTCCTGGTGGGCTACGGTGTACACACAAATTAATTTTATTTTGAGATCCGGGTTTTACCCCCCTTAATCCCCCCTTGTCAAGGGGGGAAACAAGAAAATCAAGTTCCCTCACGCCACTTGCTACAACGGGGGGAACCCCCGCAACGCAGTGGCTCCCCTTTGCAAGGGGAGGGTTAGGGTGGGGTAATTCTAGGACTGGTAGTGATTCGATAACTTGTGTGTACACCTTAGCCTGGTGGGAGAGGGACACAGGGTGAGAGCGAAACCTTGCACAAGAGCGGGTTTCACGTTAAGTTGACACCTATGGGCATGAAAATGTTTTTAGAAGTTTACCATCTTGCTGCCACAACCTGACTGTTCTGTCCCAACCCGCAGAAACGAGAAACTGACCATCAGGACTAAAAGCGACTCCCCAAACGGAAGCAGTATGACCTTTAAATGTTTGAGAAATCTGCCACTGGTTGTCTGTACCTTGCCGTTTCCACAGTTTAATCGTACCATCCTCACCGGCTGAAGCTAACATCTGACCATTAGGACTAAATTTGACAGATCTAATTGCGCCTAGATGACCTTTGAGAGTTACCACGGCTGTACCATCGCGCCGCCATAATCTAATTGTTTTATCTATACTGGCGGAAGCAATCAAAGAACTATCAGGACTAATATCTACTGACATCACAGCCGCTTGATGGCCAGCAAAGCGATTATATTCATCTGCGCCATAAACTGCTTGCTCTAATACATCATTTACCTGATGCTCAATGTCGGCGTTGGGTTTTTCTAGTTTTTTTAGTCTCTGTTGAGCTTTAATTGCTGCTACAAGCACATCTAATCTGCGATTCGAGGCAAACATACCTTCGGAAGCCGATACAAGCGCGCAAATTTCGCTGTTTTTGGCTTCAGTTTCGCTGGTTTTGGCTTGGCGGTATAAAATATAAATTCCGATAGCTACACTAGTAGAAACTAGGAATTTAATACACATTCCTATTAGTAGCCATCTTTGTAATTTAGTACTTTTTTTCTCTTGTGCTAGTCGTTTTTCTACTTCTTGGGCTCTGGCGGCTTCTAATGTTGTTTGAATTTCGCGCTGTTCGTATTCTTGACTTGCAGCAAAAAATTTATAATCTAAATCGCTCAAACTTTTACCTATTGACCAGTTTTGAGCATCTTTTAAAGCTTTTCCCCGCAATAAGCGTGACTCGTCTTGATAATTGGATGCGATCCAAGCATTAAAAATTTGCGAGTAAGGACGCAGGTTATTTAATTGTCTTTCTACCCATTCCGCATTAAATACATGGCGATAAATAGGATTTTTAATTTTGAGGTAACCATTGTGTTTTTCCACTAAGCCTGATAACAATAGTTCTTTTTGTTCTCGACTATCATCAATCGCTACCGGAGGATTACCAGCCTCAGCTTCTAAAATTTGCTGATAAATCCCTAATAACCTACCAGCACGCTGTTCGTTATGCAAAAGGCGATCGCGTATTGTTCGTAGGTGTTCTGGATCGTCTTTGGCTTTCCACTGTTGGATGATCTGCTTTTTTACTAGTTGCTCAATCCAATACCCTTCTGTAGCTGGTGGTAACTCAATTTTGTTGTGTGGTGTTTCCTTTGCTATCTGCACAACTAACTGACAAAGTTTTTGTGTTAAAAAAGGTTGTCCAGCCGTCCAGTCAATAATTTTTTGTAATATTATTTGGGGCTGGCAAACAACTTTGTCTAATCCTTTAAGTAATGGGCTTGCTTCTTCTATTTTAAAACCATATAACTCAATTGCTTTACCAATGTTAAAAGGTGTGCGGCGTTTGTCAGCAATCAAATCAGATGGAGTTGCTACCCCAAACACAGCAAATGCTAGGCGTTGAAATTTTGCATCCTGGGCGCGTTGGTTATAACAATGACGAATCCAAGCAAAAAAGTCACTAACTGGAAAGCTCAAACTTAATAAACTATCAATCTCATCAATAAAAATAAATATCCGCTGACTTGCTTGCGGTGAAAGTAAAATCTCTTCAACAAATTGATTTAACTTCTGCACAGGTGAAAGACCTGCTTGCTTTTCCCACCATTGTTTAAAATTGATTTGATCAGCTAAATTTAAACCATAAAAAAGACAAATAATAATTCCTTTGTACCATTGTTCTGTTGTGGTATCTTCGCTACCCAAACGTGTGACATCTATATAAACGCAGCTATCACCTTCTTGTATCAGACGGTCTTTTGTGCGATGCAGCAGCGATGATTTACCCATTTGGCGGGAATTAAAGATATAACAAAAATCACCAGCTTTTAAGCTGTTATAAAGCTGTTCGTCTGCCTGCCGAATAACGTAGCTGGGATCATCACTCGGCAAACTACCGCCAACTTGGTATTTCATATCATATACATATTTTATATTACATATAAATTTTTCATGTCAGATATGCGATGTCACATAGAGAGATTAACACAACTTTTGGTGATTTGTAGAGAATTTTTCGCCTGTTTGCTATCCACTAGTCAAGAATTGACTATTACACATTATTGATTTATTGTCAGTTGCAGTAGCTACTATGTAACTTTACGATTTTCCAATTTGATATCTTAACTGTCTTAAATTTCTGCTAGATTTTCAGCTTAAATAGCTTAACTGTCCTTGTGTTTTGGCAGCGAAACTCAGATAATATTTACATAGGTTGCTCAAAAAATATTCACTAAATTTTAGCCATTTAAATATACTGAGTATATGGCAAAATATGGAGATATAAACTCCTAAAAAAAATAGAGTTCAGGTAGGATGCGTTAGCGATAGCGTAACGCATCTATTCTAAAGCCTTTCTTACTGTATCTGGGTTTCCGGCTTTGAATGTGTTGCTAGATTTTAGAGAATTGGTATAAGAGTTCCCAATGCCCTATGCCCTATGCCCCAAGTCGGCGGGCGGCTATCCCTCTCCACCCACAAGGGGATAGAGTTTACCGCCGACTTCCAATGAAATTTATTTACGCAGTTGTCGCTAACTGCTTGGCAAAATAATTGCGGTAGAGTTCACAACGCGGTACAATGCGATCGCCTTCAAAGTCAATTAATCCTAAACTTTCGAGTTTGTAGGCACATACAGGGTCAAGAATCATACCTTGCTTGGCTGTAACTAACTCAGCATACATCTGAATCAAACCAGGATTGGCTTGCAGATTTACCCAATGTTGCCATAAATGATAACGGTAAATCCCACCATTGGCGATCGCTTCAGCTATTAACTCTTTTAAAGTCATACTTCCAGAAACAAGATTAAACAAAGCTAGTTGTAGCAGTCCTGGATGACCTCCTACCAAAGACATCAACTGCTTGAGTTCTTTGCTGGTCAATTCTATACCGTATCGCCTCACTAATTCTTCTACCTGCTGCACAGTAAATTCCCTCAAACGAATTGGTAGTCCAATATTGAAGGGAGAATGGTTAATATCTAAAGAAATATACTGTTCTGTCGAGTAAACTACCACTAATCTTAATTTTCGCCAATGGTTATTTTGTCTGGCTTCATCGCACCAAGAACGCAATAAAGCAAAAAACTCCCGACCTAGTTGAGGATACTCAAAAAAGCGGTCAACCTCACTCAACACCAAAACTATGGGGTTTTCACTCTGTTTTAATAAGAAATTTTGTATATATAAACTACAACTTAATTTACAACCAATCTCATCATCCCATTTGTCATCAAGGTTGGTATCTGCGCCTAATTGTGTAGCGATTTGCAGACACAAACAACGCAACAACCTATTTAAGTCAGTTAAACATCGCTCATCCAGTTGCTCACAATTGATATTAAGCGTATGGTATCCTTGCTTTTGAGCAAAGGCGCAAAGACGCATTACCAAAGAGGTTTTCCCCATCTGTCTAGGCGAACGAATCCGAATTACACAACCACTTTGAGTAACTTCTCGATATACTTGTTCTTCTATCGGTGGGCGTTCAATATATAAAGGAGAATCTAGCGGTACTGGTCTATCTGGATAGGGCCAATAATATTGTTCTTTTATCTGAGAACTCTCTAATAAAAGTTCTGATATTTCTGCTTGATTTTCCTCCTCATCTTGTACAAAGCTATAATATTCATCTTGGAGTTCTAAGTCAAAGGCATTAAAACATAATTTTAAAGTTTTTTGATCTACACCTTTACTTAAAGACCACAAACGGCTAATAGTTTTAGGGGAAATATTGGTACGTTGTGATAGTTTCTCTAGAGTAAAGCGATCTCCTTGATTTTCTACTATCTCGCTAGAAATAATTGCTTCTTGTAATTGCTTGAGTCCCTTGGGAGTTAATACTACTCCTCTTTTTCTCTTTATTCTATTTTGTTTCAATTCCATAGGTTGTGTACCAGAAGTTTTTGCCAAATACAAAATTTACTTGCTAAAGTAGCAATTAAGCCAAATTTTGCGAGCATTCAAGGAACACCAGTTGATTATAATTCAATATAAATGCTAGTTTTTTGGTATTTCTAACGCTTACACTAGCCAAAATTATCAGCAAAAAATACTGTATAACCATTGACTATACTTGGCCGTAATTAATGAGACTGATTACAAACATCATAATATACGCTTACTAACACTTAAAATAAGTTTTCAGTGATTCAATTTTGGATATTTTATAGGTCTTGATTCAGGCAAATCCACATCAAAATCTAGCTGTGTCTCTATCCAAAATCAGAATTTAGAGTAGAACTAATATAAAAAAATTAAACCAATAAAATTTAATTATATATCCTAGGGTAGATGTCATATATTTAAACTTACACTCAGCTATAATTTTTTAATAAAAAAACAATTATCTTGGTAATTTATTTTCATTTTATAAATCTCAATACAGCATTTCAACTAAAAACGAAATGTAAGTGAGATGTCATTAAATCTAAATATTAATACAATACCATTGCCAAAATAAGAGTATGAAGAGGTAGGGCGTTTCGTAGTAGATTTATTGTCTCTCACAACGATAAATCAAACACTACAAGCAGCCCATGCCTGATATATGGTCACTGCTACAGATAAAATTTACAGATTTTTTATGATTATTTCTTACAGCAAAAAGCATTAGTAGGAGATAAATTCTTTAACGAATTTTTTTCAGGAGAAGTCTCAAAAATATTGAAGGTAATCAGTTTTTTTATATTGAGTGCTGCGCTCAGTGCCAGTATGTTGCAGATACTAGCTTTTGCTAGAGATCAAGTAGTAGCTCAAACTCCTTCCCCAATTATCCCCGATCGCACTCTGGGAAATGAAAATTCTGTGGTTAAGCCAGTAAATCCCCAAGTTGACGAGATTGATGGTGGAGCAATTCGCGGCGCTAACCTCTTTCACAGTTTTTTGGAATTCAATATTGGTGAAGGACGAACAGCCTATTTTCGCAATCCGGCGGGAATTGAGAATATCATTAGCCGAGTTACAGGCGAAAATCCTTCACGCTTTTTGGGAACTTTGGGTGTCTTAGGAAATGCCAATTTATTTTTGATCAATCCTAAGGGTATCATTTTTGGCGCTAATGCCCAACTTGATATGCGGGGTTCCTTTGTTGGTAGTACTGCAAGTAGCCTCACTTTTGGTAATGGTGCATTTAGCGCAACTAATCCCCAAGCGCCGCCATTACTGGCGATTAAAGTGCCTTTGGGGTTGGAATTTGAGGGAATTCCCGGAGCTATCACTGTCAAGGATGCACGCCTAGTAATGTTGCCAGGTAAAAATTTAGCCTTAGTAGGTGGTAACCTCACATTAGATGGCGGAACCATACTTGCGCCTGGGGGCCGAGTTGAGTTAGGCGGCTTGACAGGAGCAGGGACAGTAGAATTGAATCAAAATGGCAGCTTGAGTTTTCCTACTGATGTAGTCCGTGCCCATGTTTCCCTGACAAATGCTTCCCAAGTTAATGTTCGTGCTAACGGCGGTGGTAGCATTACTATCAATGCTCAGACTTTGCAAATCGACAAAGTCAGTACCCTCAGAGCCGGTATTGCTTCTGGTCAAGGTACCGTTAACAGTCAAGCTGGAGATATTGAAATTAATGCTACAGGTGCAGTTAGCCTCATTGGTACAGGTAGCTTTATTTCTAATGCTGTGCGAGATAACGCCAGAGGCAAAGGTGGTAACGTCAATCTTACCGCAGCTTCACTCGCTGTCACTGAAGGTTTTCAAATTTTTGCTGGCACCTATGGGCAAGGGGATGTTGGTAATGTGAATATTAATGTTGCCGATACTATCTTGTTTGATGGTGTGGGCACTAATGGCATTAACACTGGCGCATACAATTCAGTCACAGAAAGCGGCATAGGTCGTGGAGGTAATCTCAACATCATAGCCAATTCCCTGAATTTGACCAATGGGGCGATTTTGGAAGCTAGTACCGTGGGACGGGGTGATGCTGGAAACGTGAATATTTTTGTCCGTGATACCGCTTCCTTTGATGGTGAGACTGCTGATTTTAATCAAATATTAACTTCAACATTTAGTAGTGGTATATACAGCCGTGTTGATCGTTTTGCCGTGGGCAATGCTGGTAATGTGAATGTTACAGCCAGAACAGTCAAACTAAATCATGGTGCAGTACTCACTACCAGTACTGCAGGGCTGGGGAACGCGGGTAATGTGATAATTAATGCTGATCATATTTTATTCAACGGTGAAGGTCGCTTTAACGATAGACCAGGATTTAAATTTTTTCAGTCGAGTGGTGCTTTCAGCAGTGTGAAAAATAAAGGTGAGGGAAATGGTGGGAATGTAATTGTTAACACCAATTCCTTATCCTTAACTAATGGTGCTGTGGTAGTAACCAGCACCCGTGGAACTGGTGATGCGGGGGATATTTTAGTTAATGGCGCTGATAGCGTTACTATTGCTGGGTTTGCTGGCGATGGCTATTCTAGTGGACTTTACAGCAACACCGAACCACTGGGTATTGGTAAAGGCGGAGAAATCACAGTGAATACAGCTCATCTGCGGGTGCAGGATGGAGGAGTAATTAATGCCTTAACTGCCAATGCAGGTAACGGCGGTAGTATTGTGATTAATGCTCAAACCTTAGCAGCCACTAATGGGGGACAAATTGTTACTGCTACTCGCAGCAGTGGCAATGCTGGGAATATTACACTTAACATTGCAGACAGTATAAACCTGACTGGTAGTGATGCGAGTTATAGCGATCGCGTTTTGGGTATCACTACAATTGGTCTGGATACTCTGACTAATCAAGGTGCGGCTAGTGGGGTATTAGCTAGTACTGATACTAATTCCACTGGTAATGGGGGTAATATATTCCTCCGCACTCAGCAGTTAATTATTCAAAATCAAGCTCCAATTACAGTCAGCAGTCAAGGTTCGGGAGTGGCTGGAAATATAGAAATTGCTGCTAAATCCATTTTATTAGACAACCAAGGAGCAATTACAGCCGAAACTACATCCACTAATGGCGGAAATATTACTCTAAAAGTCCAGGACTTATTACTGTTGCGTCACAACAGTTTAATATCTACAACTGCTGGGACTGGGCAAGCTCCAGGCAATGGCGGTAATATCAAAATTAATGCAGAAAATGGCTTTATTGTGGGCGTATCCCCAGAAAATAGCGATATTATTGCTAATGCTTTCGAGGGTAAGGGTGGGTTTATTGATATTACATCTTTTGGGCTATTTGGCTTAGAGCGCCGCGAACAACTCACTCCAGTCAGTGACATTACTGCTTTTTCACAACAGAATTCCCAATTGAATGGCGTAATTGAAATTAACACCTCTGGTATTGACCCTAATCGGGGATTAGCCAATTTACCAGAAGAACCCCGCAGTGTAGAAATTGCTGAAGGTTGTCAAGCTAGTGGTGAACAAACAGCGCGGGTGCAATTTTTTGAAACTGGACGTGGCGGTTCACCCCCAAAACCAGATGAACCACTGAATGTGGATATTTTTATAGCTGATTGGATTGATGATGGTGTCGCTATAGAAAATAATTCTCAGCCCAAAAAATTACTAGATTTAGTAAATCTAGAGCAGAAAATTCAAGTAGCCACAAATATAATTCCTACATCTAATTTCAGGCGTTCAGCTTGCCAGAAAAATTAAACATCTCTACATTGCAAACTAAACCTATGGCAAGTCAGCGTGGCAAATTACTCAATTACAAATGTTACCTATTAATCAAGAAGGTATTACAGCATTTTCTGTATGTCTGGAAGATAATTTTACGTGTCTTTATTGACATCAAATATAGTGTAAATCGCTTATTAATTTTAAGCATAATCACTCTGTTAACAACAAGATTAATTTCTCCAGCGTTTTCTCAAATGCCAATGACACCAGAAAATCATCAAAGCTTTGATAGGCAACAATTATTACAACAAGGTAAAAGCTATTATCATACAGGACAATATCAGGAAGCAATCAAGTATTTACAACAAGCCTTACTAATATTTCAAGATAGTAACGATGTCCTAAAGCAAGCTACTACCTTGAGTAACTTGTCATTAACTTATCAGCAATTGGCAGATTGGGAGCAAGCACAAAAAACTATTGAAAGTAGTTTAAAAATAGTACAAAATCACCCCAAATATCTCAAAGTATATGCCCAATCTTTGGACATTCAAGGTCGTCTGTGGTATTTGCGGGGACAACCAGAAATAGCTTTGAAAAGCTTGCAACAAGCCAGTCAAATTTACCAACAATTAGGTGATGAAGCAGGAAGACTAGGTAGTTTGATTAATCAAGCTCAAGCTTTGCAAAGTTTGGGACTTTATCAACAGGCTGGGGAAATATTACAAGAATTGCCACCAGCACTCAACAACATACCTGATGTTGTTATCAAAGCCAAAGGATTGCTGAGTCTGGGGAATGTCTTACGTGCTGTAGGTGAGTTGAAACAGTCCCAAGCAGTTTTGCAAACAAGCTTAACCTTAGTTGCAGAATCCCCATCTCTCAGCGCCAAACCTGAAATTAAAAGCGCTGTGTTGCTCAGTTTAGCAAATACTCTACGCGCTCAGGGTCATCTGATCCGCGATCGCCAACGTACAATTGAGTATGATGCCATGCCTTGGCGTTGTGAGTCCATCGCCTTACCAGAAGCATCCCTTGGCTTTTATCAGAGTGCTGCACTTTTATACAGTCAAGCAATTTCGGAATTTCCATCATCAGCTATAGGGGTACAAGCACAGATTAATTACTTGAGCCTATTAGTTGAGACTGGAAAGTTTGTAGATGCCCAAACTTTAGCAGATAAAATTAAAACTACAAAATTTATTGGTGGTCGTCAAGAAGTCTACGCTCAAATTAATTTAGCTAAAACTCTTGCTTGTTTACAACAAAAAAATACCTTAATTAATCCTCCCTTATGGGAAGAGATTGAGAGTTTATTAGCAACATCAGAGCAACAGGCTAGAAAACTCCAAGACCCCCGTGCAATATCATATACTCTTGGCAATCGTGGGGGATTTTATGAATATTTCGCTGCCAAAATTCAACAAACATCTCAGTCAAAATCAAAACCAGAATTATATCAACATTATCTAGCTAAAAGTCAAAAGCTGACTCAAGAAGCTTTAATCTTAGCTCAAGCAATTGCAGCACCAGATATTACTTATCAATGGGAATGGCAATTAGGAAGACTGTTAGCATTACAAGAAAAGCAGCCAGACGCAATTAAATTTTACAAAATGGCTGTAGCCAGCCTCAAATCTGTGCGTAGTGATTTATTAGCCATCAATTCTGATGTGCAATTTTCCTATCGAGATCATGTAGAGCCTGTATATCGAGGATTAGTTAATTTACTTTTAAAAAATCAGGGTGATTCTATACAATCAGCCACATATTTAAAATCGGCTATTGAGAATATAGACTCTTTACAGCTAGCTGAACTACAGAATTTTTTAAATTGTAACCTGACGCAATTAGTCAAGCTTGACCAAGAAATTGACAATATAGATAATCAGGCTGCGTTTATCTACCCCATTATTTTGCAAGATAAATTAGATGTGATTTTTAAATTACCTGGTCAAAAGATAGAACATCATGTTGAATTGATCAAACGACCTGCTGTCCAAAATACTATCAAACAACTACGGCAAGCTATCTTAAATCGTAATGTTAGCAAAGCTAGAGAACAATCTCAAGAGATTTATAACTGGTTAATTAAACCTCTAGAAACATATATTGGCAACAATCATGAAATTAAAACATTAGTGTTTGTCTTGGATGGAGAATTCAGAAATATTCCCATGGGTATTTTATATGATAGTCAAAATAATGAATACCTGATGCAAAAACGGTATGCACTTGCTCTAGTACCAGGGTTACAAATATTCGATTTAAAAGCTTTACCAATTAATAAAATAAAAGTTTTAGGTGCTGGCATCAGTGAGAAAATGGAAAATGTGGAAAATCGTAACTTCCATCCCCTGAATATAGATGAATTGCAGCAAATTGAGAAATTACTACCTAGTAAACTAATGCTCAATGCCCAATTTACTAAAATTAATCTACTTAAGCAAATTAAATCTAGTGCATTTTCTGTTTTACATATAGCAACTCATGGTAACTTTAGTTCCGACCCTGAAGATACATATATTCTTGCTTATCATCAGCTGCTAAAATCCAAAGACTTAAACAATTTACTGCGAAATAATGCGATTAAATTACTAATTCTCAGTGCTTGTCAAACAGCAGAAGGAGACAATCGAGCCATTTTAGGATTAGCAGGATTAGCAGTGAGAGCAGGAGCGCATAGTACAATATCAACTTTATGGCAAGTTAACGATGATTCAACAGCTAAACTCATGGGAGAATTTTATCATCAGTTAAAACAAGGTAAAGTGACTAAAGCCGAAGCACTGCATCAAGCTCAAAAAGCTCTTTTAAATCAACCAGAGTATCAAAATCCCTATTTTTGGGCACCTTATATATTGGTGGGAAATTGGCGATAAATTAATTAATTGATTTATCAAATAACATCCAGCCTTGAGCTTGTCTGAGGATGTAAAGCTTTTTTGCTTAAAAATAATTTTAGGTGAACAAAAAGCCCACCTAAATAATAATGTAAAAATTAAGTCAAACTCATAAATTTCTAATTTGTTGGATTCCAAATATAATGACCGTTTTTATCAATATAACCATATTTATCACCCATTGTTACAGATGCTAATCCCTCGGAAAATTCCGAACTCGCACTATCAAACTGAGGATTAATGACTATTTTCCCCGATTTGTCGATATAGCCATATTTATTACCCATTCTTACAGATGCTAATCCCTCGGAAAATTCGGATCTCGCGTAATCAAACTGAGGATTAATGACTATCTTTCCAGATTTATCTATATAGCCGTACTTATCGCCAATTCCCACAGATGCTAATCCTTCTGAAAATTTTGAACTCGCACTATCAAACTGAGGATTAATGACTATCTTCCCCGATTTATCAATATAGCCATACTTGTCACCCATTTTCACCGATGCTAATCCTTCTGAAAATTCCGAACTCGCATCATCAAACTGAGGATTAATGACTATCTTCCCCGATTTATCGATATAGCCATATTTATCACCAATTTTCACCAATGCTAATCCCTCGGAAAATTCCGAACTCGTGTACTCAAACTGAGGATTAATGACGATTTTCCCCGATTTATCGATATAGCCATATTTATCACCCATTTTTACCGATGCTAATCCCTCGGAAAATTTGGATCTCGCGTAATCAAACTGAGGATTAATGACTATCTTTCCAGATTTATCGATATAGCCATATTTATCACCCATTTTCACCGATGCTAATCCTTCGGAAAATTCCGAACTCGCATCATCAAACTGAGGATTAATGACTATCTTCCCCGATTTATCAATATAGCCATACTTATCACTCATTTTCACCAATGCTAATCCTTCTGAAAATTTTGAACTCGCGTAATCAAACTGAGGATTAATGACGATTTTTCCAGATTTGTCTATGTAGCCATACTTGTCACCAATCTTTACAGATGCTAATCCCTCTGTAAATTCCGAATAAATTTCATTGAACTGGGGATTAATTATTACCTTTCCCTTATTATCGATATAGCCGTACTTACCATCTTGTTTTACAATAAATAATCCTTCATGAGGATGTTTTTTATCATTAGATTTGTTATTGAGTGAATGCAGGCTAGGAAATACTATATTGACTAATGCAAAAGCAGTTAAACAAACTGTAAAAAAGGAGCCACCAGCTATTAAAAGTAATTTTGTTTTGGTTAAGGGTTGTTGATTTTCAATTGTCATTATTTTAATTTAAATATTCTCAGGATTGCTATCGATCAAATATTATTTACCCAATTTCATACCTATATAAACAGCGCCATTTTTAAAACAAAATAGGTAATAACCATTGGTAATCACGAAAATCCTACATTAGCTAGCTAGGTTTGAGACTTTGAATTTGTTGCTAAATCGTCAAGAATTGGTATAACACCAATTTTAAAAATGACGGCAAAAAATGAATTAAAACAAGCTAAACATAGCAGAGATTTTCCCATCCAAAATGGTATTACACTTTCAGGCGTAAAACAGGATGAGCTATTGGGAAATAAAATTATCTACTTATTTATTTGGGAACAGTCTCAAGCAAATATGAGGGGAAAAAATAATACCGATGCAAAATTTATCCTGGAGGGCACGGCATCTACAATCTTTTGGCATATCCAATATCTTACTGGTGCCCATTGGTGTCAACTTAACGTGAAACCCTTTTGGTTGCAAGGTTTCGCCCTCACCCCCAGCCCCTCTCCCAGCAGGAGAGGGGAGCAAGAGATTTAATTCCCCTTCTCCAGGGGAAGAAGGGGTGAGGGGATGAGGGCGAGGGTTTTTGTACAACACTCGCCGTATATAGCTTTTAGCTTAAGTTGACAGGTATGACTGGTGCCGTGCCCCTACAAAGAATTTATCTGTCACCAAAATTATTGGAATTGTGCAACCGTTGTTGAACCGATGAAAGCTGCTGGTGCTATCCATTCTTTACCTAACAGCTTCAGTAAGTCATACCAAGCAGCTTGAATGACAGCATCATCTGGATATTGAAAATGTAGTTCTGCTAGATGATTGATGGCATCATACCAAATATTGTTTTTAGTATAAAAACTCAGGTCTTGTGACTTACCAACTTCGAGGTTGTGCGATCGCTCGCTATCAACTAGCTGACGCTGTATCCAGCCATCAACCACAGCATCTGGTTCATCACTATGACTAGCGCTACACTTGAGTAGCAAATACCAACGATAATTTTGGTAGGGTTGCAGTGAATTGGGAGAATTTGCAGGTAAGCTAATTTTGATGAGTCCTGGCTTTGCCGCCAACTTAATTGTGGAATAGTAAAGTGTTGTGTGTTCCTGTCCATCAAGTAGTAAAAATTCTAGTTCTTTTACCTCATCTTGGCTGTAAGGCACGTAAAACCACAAGCTAGGATTTGCAGATACAGTAAAATCACTACCATTATTAGCGTTGAGTGCTGTTAGTGGTTTATTTGTTTGCTTACAAGTGGCGGCTGGACGTGTTGTTCCTGGTGTGGAATTTCCTTTAGGCGTACCTGTGGCTGGTGGTTTGGGTGGCGGTGAAGTCGCCTGTACATGGGGTTGTAACTGTCCTTGTACAGTCAGCATCAAAATACTAGTACAGATGAATCTTACTAAAATTCGAGCTTTGTTCATGCTTTGTTGTTTGCTTGCAATGCTAGGACAAATGGTGTTTGCTGCGATGCAGTTCCTGATCTATCCAGATAACACCCCAAGGCGCGATTAATGCAATCATGGTGGGAATAAATGGTATCCATCCGCCGAAACTGAAGATTATCCAACAGCTTCCGTATAACATAGCACTGCATATACCAAGTGCCAAGCCTCGCTGAAGGTAAGTATGCAGACGTAAAACAACATTTCCCAGCAATAGCCAGCAAAATATCCATAAAGCATCACCCCAAGGTGGTAACCACCATAACATTGGTCGATGATTTTCCACGTTACTGAGGATTTGACTGACTATATGTGCATGAATATATAAAGAGCGCATTTCACCGTAAGGTGTTAACTGAGAGTCTTGAACGCTATTAGCTACAACACCAATGAGGATCACTCTACCTTTTACCCAGTTAGGATTAAAGCGATCGCGATCTAAATTTAGAATATCTCTCAGGGTGACTTGTTGAGCAATCTGGGAGGGTTCAGGGGTGTGACGGTAATTGATTAATAGTTGATTTCCGCGTGCATCTAAGTTTTGATAACCGCCACTATGTCTTTTTAACCTCTTGGTAATAACTGAGCCAAATTGCCAATTATCTTTTAAGGTTTCTACAGGAATTTGCTGGGACTTGAGATAACGATATACTAATTGCCAACCCAAGGAATAATTTGTCTCGCAAACAGCAGCTTCAGATATTGGATTTTCACTGCGGGATAACAGATAGCGCCGGACTGTGGTATCTTGGCTGTTGAGTTGTGTATCATTAAACAAGTCAACAAAGCCGACTTGGGTTTTGGGAGTAGTGGGTGGAGGCGCAATATTTTGCTCAAGACCATTATTAAATGCACAGACGGTAACTAAGTCGTGATTTTTTTGCCAATGATTAACTAGTGCTTGGTGTCCCACTACATCATTGCTGGGTACAGGTAAATCCCGGACAATATTTAAACCAATAGCTGCGGGTTGATACTGCTGCAATTTATCTACAACTTTAGCTAGTACAGCATCAGGTAGAGGATAACCATAGGTACGAATGTCTTTTTCATCTGCACCCACGATGAAAAGACGGCTATCTGGGGATTCTGATGCACGCATTTGCATCAAATGGTCAAAGGCTTTGAGTTCCCATCCCTGAAATATACCAAGCGATCGCATTCCCATCAACAAAATGGTGAGGAGCAAATTCAAACTCAACAATCCTTTAAAATTGAGTTGACTGGGATGCCAAGCTAAAGGCTGAAATTTCCTCACTCCTTGATTTTTACCTTGTAAATCTTCCCAAGTTGGTGATAACTCTGCGGGGTTTTGAAAAATTACTGGTAACCAACTTGCACAGGGAAATTCACTTTCTAAACCTTGCAACTTCTCTCTGGCTTGACGCACTGCTAAATACAATGATTCACCCGCAGCAAAGTTCACCAGAAAATGCTTCAAAAACTCCTGTGCTACTTTATCCGGAATTTTCTCCCGCATCACAATAATTTGGGGAATATGCAAATCTTGTAGTGCTTCTGCTAATGCTAAACCCTGACAAGAGTTAAAAATTGCTATTTGTAACCCATTTTTTATGGCTATTTTTAGGGAATTCCTTAACTGATTAATATTCAGGCTTTCTGTTTGATTTATATTGATTAATCCAGTTTCTCTTGGAGATGCAAGACAGCTATGTCCAGCAAAAAACAAAATATGCCATCCCTGCTGTTCCCAAAGTAGATGATCAACTTCTGAACGTTTTGGTTCTACTAAAAATACAGTTTCGGCATTTGGTAAACTAGCTAATAATTTTTTATCAGTATTTATATTAATCCCTGTACTATCACCAAGAATAGCTAATATTTTAACTTTATTTAAAGAATAATTATTTTTAGTTATAGTTTCAAATTCAACAGCACTAAAAGCAAATTCTGCTTTGGGATAATCACTAAAAAAATGCCAAGTATGCCAAGGCAGTTTTTTGAGTAAGTTGTCTGCGGTTTGCACAACAAAGCGAATTTCGTCATCAATACTTAATTGTCTACGTAGTTGGCGGTCAATGTGATGAAATTCCTCAGCATTTAGCCAAATATCAATTTGTTTTGCAATTTCTTGACAAACTTGCTCAAAGTCTACATCAGAAACATGAGTTACATCAGCATCATCAATTTTAATACCTTCATAGCTGTCATGAAATTGCCGAAAACCTGCCATTAGATAACGAGATTCATAAATTAATTCATACAGCAATTGCCAACGCTGATATAAGTCGCTGAGAATTGGTGCAGCAGGTAAACTACCTTGATATTGCCTCCATTTATTTTTACTTTTTTCTAAAATTTGTACAGTTACAAACGGAAAGCCTGAGTGCAAGTTACCTTTTCCCAGGTTTAAGATAACTAACTTGGTCATTGTTGTTGAGATGTCGGTGTTTCTAATACAAATTCCTCAGTAATGCTCAGATCATTGATACTCACCCGAATTTTAAAACCTATTCCCAAAGGGCAAGTAAATCTTTTCAATTGCATAAAATTATCTTGAATTCGTGATTCCAATTCTTGCAAAATTGTGCCTGAATGAGAAACTAAAGCTAACTTGATATTGGGTGGGAGGTAAACTTCTCCTTTAGTGGGATGCAATTGCACACGAATCGCAACTTGTTCATCAGCTTGTAGGGTGAAAGCAATCAAGAGTGCAACAGATTGATGACCTAATTGCATTCCTAAATCTATGAGTTTGACACCCTCAACAGCTAGACCGCTAGCAGCAATTTCATATTGTCTAAAAGTATAAGCTAAGTTGCTTGGATCTAAATTTAACAGCCTGTTCAGAGACTGCCAACCATTATCAAAAATATTTTGGCACCATCTGCCCAAATTATTAATTTTTAGGGGATAATTGGGGAGCAAACGGCCAATGCGGCGATGATACAACTGCTGTCGCCATTGCTCATTATTTAACAATGATGCCCATTGTACAAAGGGGATATCAACTCGCAAACGTGGAGAATAGATAGATGGATCTCCTAACAGCGCCAATAGGTTTTGCGCCTCTACCTCAGATAAAGTTGGTAATTCTGGGACATCATCTCGCATATCCAGTCCCAGAGTTACTTGCATTACCGTCAAATTACTAATTAAATTTTCGGCTGGTAATATATAAGTGCGATCGCTAGACTTATACTCGGCAAAGTTTTTGAGCTGGCGGTGAGTTGTAAACCCGCATACCCACATCCAACAATCATCCTCATCTGCTTCTAAATTTACCTGGACTGCGAGGTAATAATCAGCAGCCCAGTTAGGAATATCTACCCACTCTTGAGGTACGCATAACTCTTCTAAATCCATCGTTTCTGTGGGAATTATGACTATGCGCCGATCTCCCAAACTAATTGCTGTGCCATTCACCACTTCCCATATACTGGGTAAACTAGCCTCACTAGGCACAATCGATGGTTGTAGTGCAGATACTTTTGTTAGCCAGTTCAAGAGGGTATGCAAGCAAATGCTGTTAATGTAAGCGTTATGACGTGCAATTCCGTGATGATGAATTTGAGCTTGTTCCCAAGTAGTTTTTTGCTCTTGAGGTGGTATTTTCAACCGAAACCGATTAGCAAAGACTTTTTCTAAATGATGGTCATCAGACATCAACTCCACCTGCTGCTTACTCTGGCGATTTTGCCTCTTGTAGATTGGTGGTAATAATGTATCATTAATTCGGCTGAAATAACCGAGATAGCGATAAAATGCTAGCCTTGGTGATAAGTGATGACCAACTAATATGAAAAATTTTAGTTCTCTGGGATAAATCTTTTGATGTAACATTACTTATGCCATAAGATGAACTTTTGCTTTGATTGCATCCCCAGATGATAAATTGGCTAGATATGGAGAAGTTTGAGAAATTTTAGCTAACCAAATTTGTAAAAACTTTTTAATCAAGATATCAATTTCTTGAATTACAGCCGCCTCTAATTTAGCTTGAGTTTTCTGAAGTATTTCTTGTACTAATGATTGATTGATGCCCAATTGATTGGCAATTACTTGTGGCTCTAAATTATGTGCATAGCACAGTTGTAATATTTCTCGTTCTGGCGGCGCAAGTTTTTTCTCAGCCACTACTAAAGTGGCTTGAATTAAATCTGCATAAATTGGAGCCTTATAATTAGTAGCTAACCATTGCTCTACATACTTACTAACCCATATTGGTGGAGATTTTAAGCTATATAAACTTTTGATAAATTTGCGTTCGATTGTTTGCAGCCTGTGAGCGATCGCTCCTTGGGTAACATGAAATTTATCTGCTATTTCTTGCTGATTTATTCTCAAACCATAATAAAGTAATAATATTTCTTGTTGGTCTGGTTTTAAAGCCTGTAATTGCTGCTGTAAAATCGCCTCAGCTTGATTAATTAGGCTGCTTTGTTGATGAGTACAATCTTCTAATTTATCAACACTTATTAAACCAAGTTCTAAGGCATCAAATTCACAACCTGCGTCTTTTAGCGCCTCCAAAGAACAACGAGGTGTAATAGATTTGGGATAATTTTGTAAAGCAGTAATGCAAATTTCCATCCCAGCCTTAAGTTGTTCACCTGTGGTGTTAGCACTAATAGCTACCTCATGAGGCGCACAGACAAGTAATTTCTCCGCATTGTAGTATTGAGCCGCCTCTGCAAAATCTGAGCTATCAGGTTCTGGCCATTTCTTACTAACCCTAGTAGTAGGATTCTGCACCTTATTCATTTGATAAACTAATTTAAAATATTTCCGCGCAAACAGCATCTGAGAAATTTCTGGTTCATATCTGCCATCTCTAAGCAATGCTTCCTTAAGTTCTTTATCACTTTTTTTGTACAAGAGTCGCCATTTAGAAAATTTAGCAACACCTGCTTCATCTTTAATGGTTTTTATCAATACTCCGGTAATATAAGTATCTAACAATGAAGTTCTTGAATTATATTTTTCTAAAATCTGGCGAAATTTATTATCAGAATAAATTAAGCATCTACAAATAAATAGATACTCCTCCCAAGATTCATTTATATGAGCTTGCCATGTATCTTTTAAAACCTGTTTAGTAGCTTCATAGCAACTTTTTTCACAGTAAATTTTTAGGTGTTCCCATGCTTTTGCCACTCTGTTGCTAGGTTCCCAGTCTTGCTGCTGGGGTAAATCATTAAAAGCCATATCTATCCAAAACTGTACTATCTCCCTGGTAGAATCTTTTTGATTAAATAGGTTAGCAAATTGCTCATGTCTGCTTTGATATAACTCTATATTACGTTTCAAATAAGGTTGAGATTGCCATTGCAGATTTAAATGACCATTATTGCTTTCCAATTTGATATACATAGAAAATTTATCAACCAGGTTCTGACGATTAGGTAGATTGCTGTACATCATGACCTTCGATTTTTAAGCAGATTTTAAGTTTTTTATACTTACATTTAAGTATAAAAAACTGCTAGTTTTCAGGTGTGATGACAAACACTGGCAACGTTAGTTTTTTGTGTTAATCAGTATCTTGGTGTACTGATGTCTTATTGGGTATATCCTAGAGGTTTTATGAAAGTCCCTAGGATTCCTATGGACTGATACCGTTTCACTTTAAGATTGATACAAATAGGCAGCAGGGGGCAGGGGGCAGGGTGCAGGGGGAAAGAATTAGAGATTAATCATTTGTATCAGGCATTTCGTGAAATGGTATGACAGAGAAAAAATTGTCAAAAAATCGCTAAAAATTAGATATCACCTTCATATTTGCTGGTGTTGATTTTGGCACTAATACCAATTTAAAAACAGAAAGCTACAGATGTTTAAGGGCACAACATTGTTGTGCCCTGACGAATAATTTATATTTAGTCAAAATATAGTTGAGATATGTCAATTAGCCTGCATTTAATAAAGTCATCTGTCCCATACGTTTTTCTGAAGAGTGTTTGCGAGACAATGCACTGTGTGGTAAAACTCGCAATATTTCTTCAACAGTAGTGATACCTTTTGTGACCTTCTCAATAGCAACCATACGGAAAGAATCAAATTTGCTTTCGTGAAGGTAGTTATGCAACTGGGTCATTGTACCTTCGTAAATAATCTGGCGAACCACACTATCTACATTCAATAGCTCAATGACTGCTTCTCTTCCCAAATATCCAGAATGGAAACACTTTGCACAACCATGTCCTCGTCGCCATGCAGTCGGATTGGCTTCTTCTCTAGTTAAACCCAATACTTTGAGATCAGATTCTGTGGGTGTGTAGGGTTCAGCACAGTGGGGACAGACACGACGCACGAGACGTTGGGCGACTACACCCAGCAACGCATCGCTAATAAGTCCGGGATCTGGCCCAATATCCTTGAGACGAGGAATAGCACCTACTGCATCATTTGTGTGTAAAGTGGTCAGCACTAAGTGTCCTGTCAATGCGGCTCTAATAGCGGTTTCTGCGGTTTCATGATCGCGTACTTCCCCTAACATGACTATATCAGGGTCTTGCCGCAGAATAGCCCTTAAGCCAGCTGCAAATGTCATACCTGCGGTTTCATTGACTTGGGTTTGGGTAATTCCAGGGAGGACATATTCTACAGGGTCTTCTACAGTGACAATGTTAACTGAGTCTGTAGAGATCGCCTGTAAACTGGTGTAGAGTGTACTGGTTTTTCCTGACCCTGTAGGGCCAGTGAGAATAATCAATCCTTGGGGTTGTTCTAGCCAGTTTTTGTAAATAGCACGAGTCCGTTCAGTAAAACCTAAGTCTTCAACCGTTTGAAAGGAGTTTTGTTGGCGTAGTAATCGCAAAACCACTTTTTCTGCTGGTTCACCTTTTTTATCACTGACACAAGGTAAGGTACTTACCCGCAAGTCTAAGCCCATCTGTTGTTGTTGTTGAGTGGCATATTTTTCGCCAATTCTCCCATCCTGGGGACGACGACTCTCCGCTATGTCCATATTACACATGACTTTGAGAGAGACAATCACTTTGCGGCTAATTTCTGATGAAAGGGTAGTGACATGGCGGAGAATACCATCTATACGAAAACGAATCCGTAATCCATCTGCTATTGGTTCTAGATGAATATCACTGGCACGATTTCGCAGTGCAGAAGAAATAATTGTATTAATCCTCTCAATTTGATCGTCAGTACGGGAGAGGTAAAGTTCAGTAATTTGGGAAATATCTTCTTGTTCTTGTTCACCAGTCAAGGGATTGACAAAATTTTCCCCTTGGATACGGCTATGATCTAGGTTTTGTAGTCGAAACCAATCACGGTAGCTTTTTTCATGGATGAGAATAATTTTAATATCTGTATTGAGGCGATCGCTCCAGTTTTTGATTTGTGCAGTTGTCACTTGTACTGGTGAACCGAGGTAGTAACAATTACGCCATAGTAGCAGGGGAATAATCGGTGGCATGGAAGTGCGATCGCGGATTTGTTGAAAAAATCTCAAGCTAATCTCTGAATCTAGTAGTTCCAGATTGACAGTTTTTAACTCCTGATTGACTAATGATTGCAATGCTGATTCTAAAGTAATTTCTTTTTGTTTTAGTTTAGTTTGAATCGAACTAGACATAAGTAATTAGTTAAAAAATTTAAATACAAATGATGTAAATTAACCTAAAGGTTCTTCTGGATCTGTTGGGTTCAAAGGAGGTGGAGTATTATTACAAGTATCATGCTGCAAACACTTTTCATTTTTCTTACAAAACTCTGCCAACACTACATCGCGTTCTGGGCTACCCAATGAAGTAAAACATATATCTGGACTGAGATAACCACATTGAGCAGCTAAATTGATAATTCTGCCATTAGATGTTTGTATATAGCAAATTGGTACATCCTCCTTTACAGTCCTACTATTGGGTGTTCCGGCAAGTGTAATGGCTGATTGATTAGGTACATATGTAGTAAATAACGAAGCAGTTAAGATAGTGGTATGAATTAAGGAAGATAACCGCATATTGAAATCTTGATGAAAAAATTAATAGGTAAGAATAGAGGCGATCGCAATGTGAAGATAATAGAGCGATCGCCTGATTGATTATGAGTTAATAACGACCTTGGATAGAAAATGGAATTGTTTGTCCAAAAGTGCCGTTGGCGTTGGGAATATGAACTTCTACGTGTAGATGAGGGTTTGTACTCCAACCAGAGTTGCCACTATATCCAATTAGCTGTCCTGCTTGAACTTGTTGCCCTATTTTTATACCAGTTTTGGATATAAATCCTCGCTGCAAATGTACATATCCAGAACGCACGCGCGAACCATTAGACTCGACATGTTCGATAGCAATAAAGTTAGCTTTGTCCTTATTTGCTTCACCACCACCTGTGTCTGCAAATCTATCTTCAAGTTTGACTACTGTACCTGCACGCATAGCATATACAGGAGTACCAATAGGAGTGCCAAAATCTATTGCATACTGAGCTCTACCAGTATGGCTAGTAGCGCCTCCTGGTCTTTGGGTAATAGTACCTTTTCCTTTAAGTGGATCTTGGTAAACAGAAACATTAATTGGACATCCCTGTGGAGGATAACCAGCTATTACAGCACTAGCTACCCAACCTCTACCATCTGCAAGCTTATACCATTTATTGTCAGGCTGACCCGTCCATGAATCAGGGATAGACTGTCCTTCTTCCCATGTAGAAAACTGGTATGTACCGGGATTTAACACTGCTACTATTGGAGATGATGTAGAACGATCAGCTCGAACATTTACTTTGAACAAAGCTTTAGCAGTAAAAGATCGATTTTTACAATATGTAGTTTGAGCTTGAGCTGTTTGCGGCAGTGGCGAAAATGCACTGATGGCATTAATAGAAACACTGCCCAAAGATACAAGAAAAACTGCTGCGATCGCTGAGGTGAAGCGTTTTTTTATTTTCATACAATCTCTGCATTATTAAATGATTGTCAAACTTGGGTAATCAGAGTTTTTATCTTAGGCAACCTGATAATTCTCTTGCCCCTTATTGACTATTTAATCCGCAGAAAATTTGGATGCCAATGCTTAATTACAAATTAACAAGACATAAAAATGTCACTTTTATATTTTGCGCTATATTCAATCTTTGCAAAATCAGCTTATAAAAAGATTTTTTAGATAAAGGATATAAAGTTTTTGTGTTTACTTGGACATAATGCTGTACTTTCAACTCTCATAAAATATCAAGCAATCTAATTTAGATAACTTGAACAATCAAATTTAAAAAACAAGCTAGCTGTAAATTTTCTCTATTTAATTAGACAGAAAAAATAACGATATATAATAAAATTCAAAAATAAAGCACCAGAACATAGTTCTGGTGCGAAATTTGGTATTATACCGATTATCCACAGAGGTAGTATACCCTTTTAACTTGTTACACAAATTATTGGGCATCTACAAAATTATTTAAAATTGATCGCTATGTTGAAAATGCTGACAAAAAGCTAAATTTATATAGTAAAACAGAGCAAGCTAAAACTGCCACAAATTGTCATGAGTTTGTATCAATATTTTTCAAAATCACTATCTCTTTTAGTTGTTCTTTTATCCATATATTAAATAAATCAGAGTTAATTTGATAACGTAATTTATCATCTAATTTTGGTTGAATTAACTCCTCAACTAAAATTAGGTGTATGCCCTGAGCAGTGACAATTGGTTTTAAAAGCTGTGGAGGTTTAGCAGCAAAAACAGCAGATGAAATTTCTGGTTTCATATCCTTACTGTTTAAAATTCCTCGATAACCACCGGTGCGGCGAAGTTCCTGCTCGTGAATATATTTCTGTGCAACTTCAGGGAAGATCATCTGGCCTTCTTGTATTTGATCAAAAAGTTCCATTGCTAAATCTTCATCTTCCAAGATGATTTCATATATTACAGCTCGATAATAATCTAGTTGATGTTCAAAAAACCACGCTTCGACTTGCTCACCAAACAAATATTGTGCTAACTTCCCAGAAATGACATTGGTGTAAACCATTTCTTCAAAATCATCAACAGATAAACTATTTTTCTGTAACCATGCCCACGTTTGATCAGCACTTCTGAGTTTGCTAACTAATCGAATATTGTTTGCGGCTTGTTGCAGTTCTTTTGGATCTACTTCAATTTGCGCCTCCGCAGCAGCAGAAATAATCAGCTTGCGGATAGCAATTTGCTCAACAATCGCAGGAATTTGGCAGGAAAGCTTGACTTGCTGAAGAATATCTTTGGCTGAAATATTTATCGATGACAGCATAACCTCATCCCAATTACCCAAGTAATTAAAAGTGATTTAAGGTATTTTCTACGACTTTTTGACAGCTTCAAGCTCCTGATGAGCCAATGTGCGATCGCATATTAAGTCACCAGAGACAAAAGAGTTGGATGGATTGTTAACCATAGTTGCAATCTCAATGTATTGAGTGAAATTCCCACACACTGGGATGAGGTGCTGAAGCTTCTGGTAGATCGCTAATGACTAGCTGACAGTTGTTGCTGTTTTGGTTACAATCTACAGATTCTATGGTTTGTCGCGTAGATAAACCCATTTCTTTCAGTAACCGATTGATGTGGCGAACTCCCACCTTCACGCCTAATTCTTTCGCTAGATGCTTGCTTAACCATTGAGATGTCCAACGACGAAATGGATAACCAAGCTCTTTGGGATTGTGGCTGATGAGTTCTTTCAAATGCTCACGGTACTGGTCATTAGCAGTTTTAGGCCTACCTAAAGGAGACGCATTCCAGTTGTGAGCTTCACCTGACTTCGCCACCAAAATCCAATGTCTGATCGTTACACGAGAACAGCCTAAGATCTGACAAATTTGACTTTGTGTTTTGCCTTCATCAGCTAGTAACATGATTTGAATACGCTGGCGGTATTTCTGGGGCAAATCATCTTGCTGTAATATTTTTTGCAGCAACCGACGCTGAAAAGGTGACAAGCACTGCACCACAGAAGTTTGCTCAGTAGGAAGTGTGTTGAATGGTAAATGATTGTGCGAAGTCATATCCCTACTATTGATCAGATCTAATATTTTGTTGGAGACAAAGCGATCGCAATATGAGGGCGTATGGAAAAATTAAGTAAATATTCGTGAGTTAATGTGTAAGTTCGCACATAAGATTAAATTTGAACAACGAAGTTATAAGGATTTCAGCCTCTCTAATGCGCGCATAAAATGAAATCGCTTATAGAGCAACGGTTTGAGCCAAATTAAAGTCTTTCTTGCCCATCAGGAACGGCTAGATGAGTGAAAGTGAATATATTGGTAAAAACAATCAGTGAAAGTTGAGAAATTCTCTTCAGAATTAGCGCCAGAACCCAGATGTATAGGCAGCACTGTTGAAGCATAACCATCTTATGACCGAAACTGCTTTCTGCTTCTGTTCTGAGGTGACAGAAAATCTGATCAAAGTTGCTATATAAATTTTGTACTTTGATTTAATAGCTCTAAGCTTTCAAGGGATAGTGCAATGAAAACTGATGAAGAAAGCCACAAACCTTCTAGAGAAAAAGCGATTACTTATTGTAAAGACTTAATCGAGTATTACAAAAGTTGTAGGAAGAAGTTTCGTAATGCCTGGTATGGCTCACAGGCTGCTACTGTAATTTTAGCTGCTGCAACTCCTGTTCTTATATTAGGAAATGCACCAAAAGTACTACAAGCAATTCCTCCCACATTGGCTTCTATTACTGGTGGTCTAGCAGTATTTCGGTGGCAGGAGAATTGGATAATTGGGAAATCCACTCAAGAAGCTCTGGAAGCTGAGTTAATAGCTTTTGAGATTGGTGTTACAGAATCTTATCGAGTTAGTGAGGACAAAGCAGTTGATAATTTTATCACTCGCATAAACACATTACATTTGGCTCAAGTAAAAGAGTGGAGTGTCATTATTACGAGAAATAAGCTACTTTTAAAAAACAGTGAAGATGGTAAGGATAATCCGGAAGAGTCTACTGCTCAAGGTTAACGCAGTCCTCAAAAACACAGGTACCGCAGATTCCATAAAAATTCAGTGCTATTCGTGACACATAAATTATGGGTAAGGGTACAGCAATGCTTGTGCCCTTACCCATCTGTTACATTCTGTTGTATTTCCCTAACTAGGTTTTATGCCTACAGCGATCGCGGGAAAAATCATGCAACAGGGCCGTTCAAAATGCTATCTCTTGTAGCATTTGTCACCCTATTGATTGAAGGAGTGCTTCGAGACGGTTGAGAGTTTCGCTTAGTCCCTCTTCCATGCCAGATTGGAGATGCCCGTCTCGTTGCTCTTTAGATTGGTGTTGGATGTGAATATGCAACGTTGTTTTGCCACCAACTTCATTCAGAGTCAGGATATTGAGATGGTCACTATTGGGGACTGGTTCATAGATTTCGGTAGTTACCAATCTTTCTGGTGGCACAATCTCACGATATTCTCCGTAAAATGCGTGTTCAATGTTGTTTTTGGGTTCATGTAAGACATAGCGCCAAGCACCACCCACGCGCAGATCGATTTCGCAAACAGTCATTGTCATACTGCTACAACCCCCAAACCAGCGCTTAATATGTTCGGGCTGCGTCCATGCCTGAAAAACAAGTCTGCGTGGGGCATTAAAGACGCGAGTAATTAAGATTTCCGTATCTGATGGCAACGTGACAGTAAAACCATTCTGTTGCTGTTTAACTTGCTTGGCCAAGAATTCGTCAAGACAATCGAAACTAGAATTCCACCCAGCAACCACACCCATCTCTTCATGCTTGCGGCGATCGCTTTCGGTTGCATGACGAATTTGAAGAGTTAGTTTAGTCTTGCCGTCCAAATCTTCAAACATCACTGTCATGACGATTCCCTGCGGCAAATCTGCGTTGATGACTTTTTCAAAGCCTTCATCAAATTCATCGCTGCTGACAATCCGTTCAGGAGGCACGATTTCACAGAAAACACCTTTAACAGGGTACTCTGTGCCATCGGGGCCAACCATGACATACCGCGATTGACCGCCTGGACGCAAATCTAGTTCAGTTACACGAGTTGTAAAGCCTTTTGGCCCCCACCATTGGACAATGTGTTTTGGGTCTGTCCATGCCTGAAATACAAGTTCTCGCGGTGCATTGAAGATACGGGTAATGATAATCTCGCGTTCGGACTGAGTGGATGTGGAGTCATTTTGTTTCAACATCTTGTTTCTCCTGAAGAAGGGAACGCAGTTTATGATTCGCGATCGCGTTTGTTATCCTCTGCTTGCAATTGTTGTAAATACTCGTCTAGACGATCCAAATTCTGTTCCCAGAATTGGCGATATTGCTCAATCCAATCTGCTGCTTCCTTGAGCGCTTGTGCTTCTAATCGGCAGGGTCGCCACTGAGCCTCTCTACCCCGTGCGATTAATCCCGCACGCTCCAGCACCTTGAGATGTTTAGAAATGGCAGGTAGGCTCATCTCAAAGGGTTGGGCTAGCTCAGTTACCGATGCTTCGCCCAAAGCAAGATGAGCCAAGATTGCTCGCCGAGTCGGATCGGCAAGGGCGGCAAAGGTGACGCTCAATTGATCGGTGGACATTTAGATTGGAAGTATTTAACCGCGCAGTTAATTAACTACTAGGTTAAATGTACTAGTCCACAATGTCAACCCCTCTGAGGAATTTAAACTTCCATGCAAATACAGACTGTTGGTATTTTAAGTGCTGGCGATATGGGACAGGCGATGTCTGACGACAAGCCGCTAGCCTGCGGCAACGCTCCGCGAACGCGTCTACGCATCTGTACTCAATCGTAATGGATTAAAGACAATTGCTGCTTTGGAAAATCGGAGCGATCGCAGATATTATTACCACTCTTTCCCAAGAAGCTTGAACTCAAAATAGCTTTTGGGAAAAAGGTTAAAGGTTGTTTCTTTCCCTTGAACCATTCCCCTTTTCCCCCTTAACCGAAAAGTATTAGGGCTTGCTGAGAAAGTCAGAGCAAACTATTGTCACAATTAATCACTTTTATTTATCGTTTTAAAAAAAAAGAGTATTTGCTCCTATCTTGGGAAAGACGTAAATTAAAACTCATCAAGCAAACGCCAACTGAGTTACCCAAGCAGGTGCAGTATGAAAACCGCTACAAAAACATTATCGAATAGCGTTGATGCCCAAATCGTTCAAAAAACTCAAGTTGCAGAAACAGCGCCGCAGACATCCACAGAAGAATTAACACAAGGACAACGACTGGCGGATAAATTAGCTAGTCAAGTAGGTTCTTGGAAATTTCTGATTTGTCAAAGCACAATTTTGGCCGGATGGGTAGGAATGAACTTAGCACCAGGAGTTCCTCACTGGGATGAGTCACCGTTCATCATGCTCAACTTAGTGTTTTCATTTGCTTCAGCCTATACAGCACCTATTGTATTGATGAGTCAGAATCGTCAATCTGACACTGATCGCAGAAATGCGGATATCGACCATCAAGTGAATCTGAGGGCTAGTCAAAATATTGAACTGTTACATCAAAAATTGGATGAATTACACTCTCAAAAGCTCAATGAACTAACTCAAATTATCAAAGAGCAGCAACAAGTAATCCATGAGCTTAAAGTAACTTTAGTCCATACTCCAAAAGAAAATAAAGAAGTTAGAGTGGCTGGATTGCCAGGCTTACATATTCAAACAAACAGTAAATTTACAAAACAAGCTTCTAGCAATAAAAATTTTACAGTTTCTCAGCAATTAGGTGATAACAACAAAGTTTTGGAAAAGCTAATTCACTAAGATAAATTAGCTATTAGCAATTTTTGGTTTACTAGATAATTACCTATATTCTGTTTAATCAAATCTATCTTTGAAGTTTTTGTAAAACATTGGCACTGAGTGAGTCAGTTCATCAAGTAAAATTCTCATCTTTTGACTTCACTACCAGTAGACGCAGCTTAAATATTGAATTGGAGATGCTATATCTGCACGCTTCATTAAATAGCCATTTCCCCAGCTTTTACAAATATCAAGTCACACTAATTGAAAAATATTAGCTATCAAATTGAGAGAGAGGTGAAATGAACGAACTGATTACAGCTATACCCACCGGAATTACAGCTTTTGTAGCTACTAACTTAGATGATTTAGTCATTCTCACACTGTTATTTGCTCAAGCAAATGCAACTTTCCGCCATCGACATATCGTAATTGGTCAATACCTGGGATTTTGTACTTTGGTAATTGCCAGCCTATTTGGTTTTTTCGGCGGTTTAATCTTACCATCGCATTGGATTGGGCTGTTAGGTTTAGTGCCAATTACCATTGGATTTAATCGTCTGATCAATACAGATAATGATGAATCATCTGATATAGAATCAGGAATAGAATTTTCTAATTCTTCTATTTTCAGTAGTTTTTTATCTCCTCAAGCTTACAGTGTGGCTGCTATTACTATTGCTAACGGTAGTGATAATGTAGGAATTTATATGCCATTATTTGCTAATAGTGCTATTTCTGAGTTACTAGTAATCATTGCTGTCTTCTTACTACTGGTTGGTGTCTGGTGTTATGTGACTTATAAACTAACTTGTCAGAGTGCGATCGCAACTTTACTCACACGCTATGGTAATAATTTTGTTCCCTTTATTTTAATAGGCTTAGGTGTGTTTATTATCTTAGATAGTGCGGCGCTGACTCCAATTGTCTTGACAGTAGCTTGTCTGGGTTTAATGGGATTAATCAAAATCATTCAAACTTCCAAACTCAAAACTCAAAGTTTATAGTTGTAGAAATATATGAAAAATCTTCCTCTCGCTTTTGCAATCTTGGTATTTTTGATTAACTTAATAGTAGCTAGCCCATCTTGGGCGGTAACCCATCTATCTTTAGTCAATAATCCTCAGCACTTTGAAGTTGGACAAAAAGTTATCTGGCTATACAAATCTCGTCCCGACTCTGCTGAAGTGCAAAAAATCCCGGCTGAAGTAGTCAAGTTAAGTTCTAAGCAAGTACAAATTCAAGTCCACAAAAAAAATAGCGAAGCGATCAATCGATGGGTAAATCCTAATAAGCTGGAAAGTTTTCCTAAGATTCAAGACTCAGCATTACGCTAAATCCAGACTGATGCAAACATCTTAAAAAAGCTTCCCCAGCCTAGCTAATAACTTCCTTAAATAATTATTAGGAATCTCAAATTAAGGAGAAAAATATGCAGTTCATCAAAATAGTTCTTGTCGCTCTTGTATTTATCTTAAATCTAACTTTTGCTCAACCTTCTTGGGCTGGTAAGGATTTTACTAAAGGGGCTGATTATGTGGAGGTAACACAGGAACTTAATCAACTTCTAACTGCGAAAGCTAATCCTGAACAAGCTGGTTATACACCTGAACAATTTCAGGAACGACTTTCACAATTGCAGTCTCAGAAGTATGTAATGGAAACAGCAAGAAAACGGGCGCAGTGCTTTAATCAAACTGGTAGAACTTTGGGTGTCTATGCCAATAAACCAAAAAAATCTCCAACGCAACTATACTTTTTAGCTGCTGGACAAATTACAGATGATGATTGGGATTGTGATGGTATTTACTTTCCTGCAGGTACACAGGTAGTTTTAACTCCCAATACTGAAATACAACCGTTGACTGAACCAATCGCGGTGAAGTTTGTCGATGGTACACAGTCAATTGCTAGAACTAATCCCGCCACTGGTGCAATTGAATTGAATGTTGCACCTGCCAAAGTTTTCAAAGCTGGCGAAGGTAACTGGTTACTCCCTACATTATCTCAGGCTGATATTGACGTACAAGTTCCTAGCCCACAACTCATTGACTAATAAGATGTAATTAGCGCATCAATTCCAAATACACAAATAATACTTTACTCCCTCCTCCTCAGGAGGTATTTTTGTTAATTGGCTAGATTACAAAAAATTAATCGTGAAGTTTTTTACCTTTTCAGCTTCAGCAGTAAAACGTTGTGTATATCCAGTATTTATATGAGTTTTGACTATAAATTTCCCTAAAAAGCTATTGATTGCGCCTGATTGACACTTAATTCTGCTTTATATATAGATGAATTTGTGAATAGTTGTGTTCATATTTATAGTAATTTGCTGACTCAGTAACGAAAAATAAACCGAAATCATAAATCTAAGTTGATAGTGTATATAATACTTTGAACAACGGTATTCCGCCCGATATACCGTAAAACAAGGAGCAAATGCTGATGAGCAAGTTGCAGCATCTAGCGCAATTAGCATACCTAATTGTGGATAAAATTTTGCCAACTATATTGCGTTACCAACACATCGTTGCAAAGTGGTTGAGGGTACGTAATGTTAGCAGTTTTGTGGGTTTGTTATTAGTAGGGGCTATTTTTAGTACTGCGATCGCAGCTTGTTCGGAAAGCAGATTTGCTGGACAATCTGATGTAAGGCTGAAGCTGGTTTCTTTCTCGGTTACGCAAGCTGCTCACGATCAGATTATCCCTAAATTTGTTGAAAAGTGGAAAAAAGAACATAATCAAAATGTTACTTTTGAAAAAAGTTATGGCGGTTCTGGCGCACAAGCCGCAGCTGTAATTGCAGGTTCGCAAGAAGCAGATATAGTACATTTAGCACTACCTTTAGATGTCAAGAAAATCCAGCAAGCAGGTTTAATAAAAGCTGGTTGGGAAAACAAAGCGCCGAGGAATGGTATTGTTAGTAAATCTGTAGCGGCGATTGTAACCCGTGAAGGTAATCCCAAGGGTATTAATAGTTGGCAAGACTTAGCAAAAGATGGCGTAACATTGATTGCAGCTAACCCCAAAACTTCTGGGATTGCTATTTGGGAATTGCTGGCTTTATGGGGTTCGGTGACTCTTAATGGTGGCGATGAAGCAACAGCCTTAGATTATGTCAGCAAAGTCTATAAAAATACTCCGACTCTCACAAAAGATGCTCGCGAAGCTAGCGATTTATTTTTCCAGCAAAAACAGGGCGATGTTTTAATCAACTACGAAAATGAGATAGCTTTAGCGGGACAGAATGGCTCAAAACTCCCTTATACCGTACCTCCAATCAATATTTCCATTGATAACCCTGTCGCCATAGTTGATAAAAACGTTGATAAACATGGTAACAGAGAAGTTGCTGCTGCCTTCGTTGATTTCTTATATTCCACAGAAGCACAGAGGGAATTTGCGAAATTACAATATCGTCCTGTAAATCCTACCGTTACCCAAGAAGTAGTCGCCAAATATCCACCCATCAATACTTTATTCACATCTCAAGATTTAGGTGGTTGGGATTTAATTCAGAAGAAATTCTTTGACGATGGGGCAATTTTTGACAAAGTGCAATCTGGTAAGAAAGCATGAAATTCTATTGCACACAAAAGCCTCGGAATTTAAATTACTTGCAAATTTTGGATAGTTTATGAGCTGGCGTAGCCTATTTAAATCTAGTTGTTATCTCACCAATTTTATGTTGATTATTAGCAGTATTACTGCTTGTAATGGCGGACAAGAATTGAAAAGTCAGGTGAGTATTGATGGTGCGGCTGTGGGGTTCCCAATTTCTTTAGCAGTTGCAGAAGAGTACGGTAAAGTAAAACCTCAAGCACAAGTCAGTGTCGCCTCAAGTGGAACTGGTGGTGGTATCAGTAAGTTTTGTAATGGTGATATTGATATTGTTGGTGCTTCTCGTACCATTAGAGACGAAGAAATCAAAAAATGTAGCAGTAAGAAAATTGAATTTGTAGAGTTACCCATAGCTTTAGATGGAATTGCTGTCATTGCTAACCGTCAAAATAATTTTGCTCAATGTCTAACTATTAAGGAATTAGATAAAATTTGGAGTGCGAAATCAGATGGTAAGATTTTAACTTGGAATCAAGTTAATCCGAAGTTTCCCAATCAAAAACTTAAGTTATATGCTCCCGCTTCGGATACAGGAACATTTGATTATCTGACGCAAGCTGTAACTGGTAAAGCTAAAAATGGGCGCACAGATTATACTCCTAGCCACAATCAAAACCTCTTAGTACAAGGGGTATCAGGTGATGCAACAGCCTTGGGTTATGTAGGCATATCTTATTACATTCAAAACCAAGACAAACTAAATTTAGTGGCGGTAGAAAGTCCAACAGGAAAGTGTGAAAAACCCGTTCCCGTAGATAACGTCATTAAAAATACCTACACACCTTTATCTCGTCCTTTATTCATCTATGTCAGTAAAAAGTCCTTAGATAATAAACCAGCAGTTAAAGAGTTCGTCGATTTTTATCTAGATAATTCTTGGAAATGGGTAGATAGCGTTGGTTATGTAGCGCTACCAGATGAAGCTTATATCAAAGTCAAACAAAAGTTTGCTAAAGGTGAGACGGGAACAAAGTTTAAGAAAGCTAAACCTGGAGAACCAATTACCAACTTTATTTAATTAAGCTTGATTCATGAGAAAGTTATGCAAAATATAAATCCTCAAGACGATTCCTTTTCCAGGTTTAGTGATTCGCTAGAAAAAAATGCCTCAGATGATATCTTAGAAAAGATTATTGGGCTAATTTTATTTGCTTGTGCTTTTGTTTCTGTCTTAACTACTTTTGGCATTGTAGTAATTATATTTCAAGAAACATTTGGATTTTTCCAAGAGGTTTCTTTCGCTCAATTCTTTTTGGATACTAAGTGGACACCGCTATTTGCTGATAAGCATTTTGGCGTTTGGCCTTTGATTAACGGTACATTATTAACCACTGCGATCGCAATGGCGGTGGCTATTCCTTTAGGTTTATCTTCAGCAATTTATTTGAGTGAATATGCTCAACCAAAAGTAGCCGCAATTTTACGTCCCGCAGTCGAACTTTTAGCAGGTATACCAACTGTAGTATATGGATATTTTGCCCTACTATTCATCACGCCATTGCTACGAAATGTACTTCCCTTAGAATTATTCAACGCCTTAAGTGCAGGGTTAATGATGGGAGTGATGATTACTCCTACTGTTGGTTCTATTAGCTTAGATGCGATTAAAGCCGTTCCCCGTTCTTTGCGAGAAGGTGCTTACGCTTTAGGAATTACTAAACTAGAAGCGATTTTTAAAGTTGTCCTCCCAGCAGCACTTTCGGGAATTATCGCTTCAATTATTCTGGGTATTTCTCGCGCTGTGGGTGAGACGATGACTGTGGTGATTGCTGCCGGACAGCAACCAAGAATCACGATTAACTTTGCAGAATCTGTAGAAACAATGACAGCTTATATGGCACAAATTTCCGGTGGCGATAGTCCGAGGGGAAGCCTGAATTTTAAAACTTTATATGCTGTAGGCGCGCTTTTGTTTCTCATTACTTTGGCGTTAAACATTATTAGTTACTGGGTCGCTAACCGTTTTAAAGAAAAGTACGATTAATAAATATGGCTACAACTTACCGACGCGATGATTATCTAGATTCAACAGCAGAATTTACTGATAATATTGATAAAAGAGAGGCTTTAGGAAAGGTATTTGAAATCCTGTTTTTATTAGGGTTATTAGTTGGCTTGTTCGTCCTGGGATTACTGCTGTTTGATATTCTCCGCGACGGATTAGCCAGATTTTTAACGCCTGGTTTTCTCACAGAAACGCCTTCCCGCTTCCCCGATGAAGGTGGTATCCGTCCCGCAATTGTGAGCAGCATTATTTTAGGACTTGTAGTAATTTCGGTAACAGTTCCCATTGGTGTGGGAGCAGCTTTATATTTAGAGGAGTATGCACCGAGAAATTGGTGGACAGCGATTATTGAGATTAATATCAGTAATTTGGCTGGAGTACCTTCTATTGTTTATGGTTTGCTAGGTTTAGGCGTTTTTAATTATTTGCTAGGATTTGGCCCTGCTTTAATTTCTGGTGCATTGACTTTATCTTTATTGTCATTACCAGTAATTATTGTCACAGCTAGAGAAGCAATTCGCGCTGTTCCTAATTCTCTACGATATGCATCTTATGGATTAGGTGCTACTAAATGGAAAACTATTAGTAGTCATGTCATACCCTATGCGGTTCCTGGTATCCTTACAGGGGTAATTATTTCTATATCCCGCGCCATTGGCGATGCTGCATCATTAATTGTTGTTGGTGCTGTAGGTTTTCTCACATTTAATCCTGGTTTATTCCAGAGATTTATGGCTTTACCGATTCAAATCTACAGTTACATTACTCGTCCAGAACCAGGTTTTGCAAACGCAGCAGCCGCAACAATTATTGCATTGTTACTCTTGATTTTAGCTTTAAATGGTGTAGCTATTTATATTAGACAACGCTTCACTATTCATTAATTACAAAATCATCAGGCATTGATAGATACTAGGAGATTAGCCAAATGCCATCATATCCCAGAAACAGTAGAAGTCAGTTAAATAATGTCACACTAGACCAAAGCAATAAAGTATTTGATGTTGAAGGTGTGAAAGTGTATTATGGGGGGTTTTTAGCACTTCTAGATGTCTATTTGCAGATTCCCGAAAGACAAATCGTGGCTTTTATTGGCCCTTCAGGATGTGGTAAAAGTACCCTATTACGTTGCTTCAATCGGATGAACGATTTAATTCCCGGTGCTAAAGTAGAGGGGAGGTTAAATTACCGCGATCGCAACATTTACGATCCCAGGATTAATTCTGTCAAATTACGCCGCCAAGTCGGGATGGTGTTTCAACGTCCGAATCCTTTCCCTAAATCAATCTATGAAAATATAGCTTTTGGCCCTCGTTCTAACGGCTACAAAGGTAATCTCGATGAATTAGTCGAAGATTCTCTACGACGCGCTGCGATTTGGACTGAAGTCAAAGACAAACTTAAAGAAAAAGGTACAGCCTTATCTGGAGGACAACAGCAACGACTCTGCATTGCCAGAGCGATCGCCATGAAACCAGATGTATTATTAATGGATGAACCATGTTCAGCTCTCGATCCCATTTCTAGCCGTCAAGTAGAAGAACTCTGTTTAGAATTGAAGGAGCAATACACCATCATTATGGTTACCCATAATATGCAACAAGCAGCCAGAGTTGCAGATTGTACAGCTTTCTTCAATACAGAAATAGACGAACACAGTAAACGTCGCGGAAAATTAGTCGAGTTTAGTCCTACAGAGCAAATGTTCAGTTCGCCGCAAACTAAAGAAGCCGAAGACTATATTAGTGGACGCTTTGGTTAAGCAAGTTAATCTGAGTTGTACAGACGCAATTAATCGCGTCTGTACAAGAGTAAAAAGCCCCGCCTCGAATTTCTGTTTAAAAAGAAATACAGTTCAGTTAAGAAAATTAATTGATAACAAAACCAAAAAACTAGTAACTAGTTACTCAACAAAAAACCGAACAATAATTTTGGAGGGGGCTTGGGGGACGCAACCGTCACCCAATCGGGGGTTTGGGGGAGAATCCCCCAATTCTTCTGGCTTCTTTAATAAGTGACAAATCAATCGCTAATGAGCTTAACCCAAGCGTATTGCTTTAAAAATGGAATAGATAAAAAAGCGAGTTATTTGCCAAAACCAAAGATGATTCCGATAGACACAAGCTTTTAAAGTGATGTTTTCAATCACTTTCAGCGCCAAAATTGAAATTTAAAATAGCTATAATATAAATGTTGGCATAGCAATATTTTAAGCTATTATAATGACTACCTTACCTGCAACAAATATCTTTTTCATACTAGGTATTGTTTTTTTGTTAATTGCTGTTTTAGGAAGCTCAAAACTAGGCTTTATTGAAATTAATCCTGGTTGTTTTGGCAGAACATTAGCGTTATTTTTAGGGGTCGCTAGTTTGGCTTTTGTATTCCTAGGAGGGAATTTGCCTGTAGAAAATATTAATGCGATCGGGAATTATTTAGCTAAAGCAATTCAACAAAATTTCAACTCATTGAGTGAGCTTTTCAATTCTTAGTATTTGTAGTAGACTAACACAACACAGTTTATCTTAGCGACCTTATTAAATCTGAAGTAGGGTGTGTTACGGCTATGAAAGTATTTGGGACTTAGAGACAATGAAATTTAGCCGTAACGCACCGCTGCATTGATGGTGCGTTAGGTGCGAAGATAGTTATTTCGTAACAAATCATCTTGGAAATAAGCGCCTAACACAACGCCAGTTCGCTCAAGTCGAGCTTATTTTTACTTTATAAGTAACCTCTTAATCTCATAAAGAAAAACAATGAACGAAATTACAAAACCAGGTTTAAAAACTGTGATTCAGTTGGTTTTTTATAGTAGTAAAAAATTATCTCAGATGCTCGTTCAACTGTCTCATTCTGCATTTGATAACATTTCACCAAACATCCAGAATTTTTGGAGGGAGGGCTAATGAGCAAAGCAAAGCAATTGAAATTAGGTGCGTTCATGCGCCCAGTCAGCATACATACTGGTGCTTGGCGCTATCCTGGGGCTTTACCTGATGCCAATTTCAACTTTCCTGCACTGAAAAAATTCATCCAGAAGCTAGAAGAGGGTAAGTTTGATGCATTCTTTATGGCAGATCACTTGGCGCTGCTGAATATGCCCATCAACGCCCTCAAACGTAGTCATACAGTCACTTCCTTTGAACCTTTTACCCTACTTTCTGCCCTCGCTAGCGTCACCGAACATATCGGACTAGTAGCCACAGCTTCTACAACTTATGATGCACCTTTCCATATTGCGCGTCGCTTTGCATCTCTTGACCATATCAGTGGCGGTCGCGCTGGCTGGAATATTGTTACCACATCAAATCCCCACGCAGCCCTTAACTTTGGCTTAAAAGAAGAGGTGGAACATGACGAACGTTATGCACGAGCGAGGGAATTTTATGATGTCGTTACTGGTCTTTGGGATTCCTTCGCTGACGATGCATTTATCAAAGACGTAGAATCTGGTATTTACTTCGATCCCGACAAATTTCATGTTCTAGCTCATCAGGGAAAATATCTCTCAGTGCGAGGGCCGTTGAACATTGCTAGACCTGTGCAAGGATGGCCTGTGATAGTCCAAGCGGGAGCATCGGAAGCAGGACGACAATTAGCTGCTGAAACTGCAGAGGTCGTATTTGCTGCTGCGACTAATTTGGATTCAGGCAAAGCTTTCTTTGCTGACATTAAAGGACGGACACGAGCGATTGGACGAGATCCAGATAGCATCAAAATTCTTCCTGGCGCTTTAGTGATTGTGGGCGAAACTGTAGCAGATGCACGGGCTAAACGTGCCCATTTGGATAGCTTAGTACACTACGACAGTGGTATTGCCAGCTTAAATAGCGCCTTGGGCTACGATGTTTCAGACTTTGATCCAGACGGGCCGTTGCCAGAAATACCTGAGACTAACGCCGGACGCAGCTCTCGAGAACGAGTCATAGCAATGGCACAAAAAGAGAATCTGACAATTCGTCAGCTAGCTCAACGCGTTGGTAGTTATGGCGGACTAGCCTTTGTTGGTACACCCCAAACCATTGCCGATGAGATGGAGCAATGGCTGACAGAAGAGGGATCTGACGGCTTCAACGTTATGTTTCCTTTTTTACCTGAAGGTTTGAATGATTTTGTAGATCAAGTTGTGCCTGAACTGCAACTGCGTGGCATTTTCCGCAAAGATTATGAAGGAAAGACACTGCGTGAAAATCTGGGACTAGCCCGCCCCGCTAACCGCTTTTTTGAGACTGCAACCGCCTCTGTAAGATAGATGCAGCCATTGCCAATATGCCCTATGCCCAATCCCCAATGCCCCACTTATAGCAATTGAGAAAGCTGGCGCATATCGTTAAAGACTATCTTGGCTCCAGCTTCCGCTAAAGCAGTGCAATCGCTGTGATAAGCATAGCCAAAAACAGTCATTCCTGCTGCGGATGCTGCTTGTACGCCCGGTACAGAGTCTTCAATTACAGCACAATCTTCTGGATTTGTATTCATTTGCTCGGCTGCATACAGATACACATCAGGAAAAGGTTTGGGGCGCGAAACATCATTAGCGCTATATATTTTGCCATCAAATTTATGTAGGAGCCCCGTTAATTTCAATACCATTTGAATATGACGGTGGCTACTATTTGATGCCACACATTTTGGTAATGTTATCTGCTCCAACACTTCGCTAATACCTAGAACTGGTTTTAGTTCTTGCTCCAAGGGAGCGATTTCTCGCTCTTTACAAAGTTCCATAAAGTTTTTGGGCAATGGTTTGTTGTAAGATGTCTCGATAATCTCTAAACAGGTTTTTAAGGACTTGCCAATAAATTTTTGAGTTACTTCTGCATAGGTGATAGGAAAGCCAGCTTCAGTGAGCGTTTCTGCAAAAACGCGATTAATAATTGGTTCGCTATCAACCAAAACTCCATCACAATCAAAAATCACAAGCTCGAATTGATTTTGTCCCATATTTTTGCCTCAAATTTAGGATTTATCATAACATTGATAATTATTTATCCTTTGCTTTTGAGGAGCGATATCCAAGGAGTTTTCTAAAAAATAAGGCCCTTTTTGTTAATTGCTTTTATTAAAAATTAATTTTTAAAGTGAGATTGTATTGGCATATTATTGATTTTTGCTTGTAAAGGCATTTACCCTGATATCTCTAACTGTTTAATATCTCCATCCTTTGGCTGGTCTAATTCTATAAACCTTGGCCCGATAATCAGAACTGTCACCATCATTAATAAACTTGTCACCATGATAATGCTGACCACGTTGGGGTCGTCAAAATTACTTGTTCCTACTAATAATGCTGCGGCAAAATTGCGTTGCGCTGTTCCTACTCCTAGTACCCTTTGAGTATCAATACCAGGCCCGCCTAAGAGATAACCAACGCTAAAGGAAAAGATAATAAATACTGCACAAACAAAGATTGCGCCTGTTTTTAATAAACCGATAATATCGTTGGTGTGAATTATTAATCGGACTACTAAACCTAACAATAATCCACTACTAGATAACTTGAAGAAAATAGGCTGGATAACAGGAGCGATCGCAGGAAATTTGGCTTTGATAAATAGCCCAATTACTAACGGGCTAATCATCATCAATAACAAAGGTTTACCAATATCCCAAGAATTGATTTGTACCCCTTGCACAACTAAGGGTAGTACTAATGGCATATAAAAAATAGTACCAAGCATAAGTAACATCATTAATCCCACAGAAAAGGCTATATTGCCCTTCACTATTTGAGCAAGTTTAGGCAAAGCTGGCGGGCCTGATGCTAATGCCATGATGAGTAAACCATCTTTTAATGCTTCACTCAGAGGTACTATTTGTACTAGCAGATAAACAAAACTTGGCACCAATATAAAATTGGTCAGCAACGATAAAATCACAAGTCTAGGGCTGCGGAGTGGTTGCCAGATTTGTTTGATGGTTAAACCTAAACCTGCACCTAACATAGTGAAAACAATAAATGTGAATAGTGCAATTTTATCGATTATTACTAATATTTCATTCATGATTTATAGGGTATAGGGCATGGGGCATTGGGCATGGGGCATAGTTATTTCTCCTCTGCTTTCTAATTTTCATGCCCCATATCAAATCTGAATTACTTCAACTCCAGGCTGACTTGTTGTAAGTTACCAGTAAAGTTAAAAGGTACTTGATAAGTGTCAACCACAGGAGTACCTGTATCTCTGCCTACATCAAAGGTTTCGTCTAGGGCTAAACGGTAAGCGATGGTTTTATCAACTCGACCTTCGGCTACTTGTTGCTCGTTAATAAATAATTTGCCGATGCCACCTGCACCTACACCACCGTCATAATCAAAGTTGAACCGGATTGTAGATTTACCAGAGGGTAATTTTTCTGGTGATTGGATAGTATAGCGGGCGGTATTGGCATAGTTGTAGATATATGTAGGCTTACCATCCTCAAGGAAGAAACTCCAACCTGCAAAACGACCGCCTTGGGTTAAAATTACACCTTCTGCCCCTTTTTCCGGAATTTCTACATTAGCTGTAATCGTGAAGGAGCGATTTTTCAAATTTGGGGCGCTACCTTCTGGAATACCCACTGTACCTGGATAGTAGGTGAATGTTGTGCGTCCTCTGGTGAGGCTGGGACGAATTTTAACATCAAATCTTTCAGCGATGCGATCGTCTAGTGGTAAGACGTTATGCTTCTTGGCTTCTTTTAAAAACAACTTTTGCAGTTTTTCTAGCTTTTCTGGGTTTTTCTTAGCTAGATTATTCGCCTCGCTAAAATCTTCGGCAATGTTGTACAGTTCCCACTCATCTGTATCAAAGCTACCTTTGACAGTTCGTTCCCAAGGTAAGCGACCATGACGCGCCGCCGCTACCCAACCTTCATCGTAAATGGCTCGGTTACCCAGCATCTCAAAATACTGTGTTTCCCGATGAGAGTCCGCATTAGGATTATTAAATGTATATGCGAGGCTAGTACCTTCTATTGGTTGTTGCTTCACACCATTTACTTGTTTAGGAGCAGTAATTCCCGCTACTTCTAAAATTGTGGGTGTAATATCAATTACATGGTGAAATTGGCTGCGAATGCTGCCTTGGTCTTTGATATTTGCGCCCCAGGAAATTACTAAGGGGTTGCGAGTACCGCCAAAGTGAGAGGCGATTTGCTTTGTCCATTGAAAGGGAGTATTGACTGCCCATGCCCAAGCAGCTGGAAAATGGTTGAAGGTTTTGGGGCTACCCAAGTCATCATAAGCAGCTAGCAGTTGTTGGAGATTTTCGGGTACACCATTGAAAACTTGCAGTTCGTTGACGCTACCTGTTAATCCGCCTTCGGCACTAGCACCGTTATCTCCCACTACATATATGACTAAGGTGTTATCCAGTTCACCAAGTTGGTCAACGGCATTAATTAACCTACCGACTTCATAATCTGTATGACCTAAAAATCCAGCAAATACCTCGGCCATGTGGGCATAGAGTTTTTGCTGTTCTGCTGAGAGGGAATCCCAAGCTGGCAATTCTTGAGGACGGGGGGTGAGTTGAGCATTAGCGGGAATTACACCCTGTTGCTTTTGTCGGGCAAAGGTTTCTTCGCGTAATTTATCCCAGCCTTGGTCAAATTTACCTTTATATTTGTCAATCCACTCTTTAGGGGCGTGGTGGGGTGCGTGGGTAGCGCCGGTGGCAAGATAGGCAAAAAAGGGTTTTTCTGGTGCAATAGATTGTTGGTTGCGAATCCAGGCGATCGCATGGTCTACTAAGTCAGGTGTTAGGTGATAATCTGGCTTGTTGGGTTTATCTATCCGTTTAGTATTTTCCACTAAAGCCGGACTCCACTGGTTAGTATCGCCACCAAGGAAGCCGTAATAATACTCAAATCCTAACCCTGTAGGCCAGCGATCAAAAGGCCCGGCGGCGCTGGTTTCAAAGTCTGGTGTATTATGCCATTTACCAAAAGCGGCTGTATTATAACCATTTTGTCGCAGGATTTCGGCAACAGTAGCAGCACTCTTAGGTAAAACTGTTGTGTAGCCAGGATAACCTGTAGCTAATTCTTCAACTACTCCTGTATTCACTGAATGGTGATTGCGTCCAGTTAACAAAGCTGCTCTGGTAGGCGAACACAGGGCGGTGGTGTGAAATTGGTTGTAGCGTAATCCTTTCTCAGCTAGGCGCGTTAAGTTGGGAGTATCCACAGGGCCGCCAAAGGTACTGGCTTGTCCAAAGCCCACATCATCTAGAATTACTAGCAAGACGTTGGGGGCGTTGGCTGGGGCGGCGATGGGTTGGGGAAAGTCTGGTTGTGATTCTTTATAGGTGAGGCCGATTTTACCCTTAAACTCTGGTAAGGGCACAGGTAAAACCTCAGATGTAGCAGCTAGGGCGGGGCTATTGATCGTTAACAAAACTATCAATAATGATATAGCGATCGCCTTTGCTATTCTTGGAAATAAATTCCAGGGCTTAGATTTAAACTTCATTCTTCATCCTTTCTGTAGTCAGGTTCTTTACTAAGCGAAATCCGATATGAGTTGTTCCCGTATCCGGCGCTTGAGATTCTCTCGCTGCAGGACGGAAACGGCTGCAATAGTTAGTAGCACACAAATAAGAGCCACCTTTGATAACGTGTAGGGCTTTCTCGGTAGGTTTATTGGGGTCAAAACTTTGTTCTGGGCCTGTAGGATTAACACTGTGGGTTTTGTGGTTATGTCCTGGCATAAACCAATCAGATGTTAATTCCCAAACATTACCGGTCATGTCATAAAGTCCATAACCGTTGGGTGGAAAGGAACCAACAGGGGCAATACCTGTGTAACCATCTTTTTGAGTATTGAAAAAGGGAAATATTCCTTGCCAAGTATTGGCTTTTTTCTCCGAATATTGATCGCCCCAAGCATAAGTTGCAGCATCTAACCCACCACGGGCGGCGTATTCCCATTGGGCTTCTGTCGGTAGTGATTTTCCTACCCATTGGGCATAAGCTACAGCATCTTCGTAAGCAATATGAACAACTGGATAGTTATCTTGATGGGCGATAGCACTTTCTTTGCCAAATGGATGTCGCCAATTCGCTCCAGTCTGCCAATGCCACCAACTCAGTGGTTTTGCTTCTGGTTGTACTATTGCAAACACTAAAGAACCGGGTAATCTCTGCTCATCTGGTAAGTCGGGAAACTGTTCTTTTGATAAAGGACGCTCTGCAACTGTTAAATACCCCGTCGCTTTGACAAACTCTGCAAATTGGGAGTTTGTGACCTCGTATTTATCGATACAAAATGAACTAACTCTTACTTCTTGTGCTGAGAGTTCTTCTATATAACCGGAATTATCCGATCCCATCGTAAATGTTCCACCAGGAATCATTACCATTTCTGGAGGACAGGGATTAGCGGTAGCAGCAAAAGCGGGAGGAATCGCCGTAGACATTGCTACTCCTATAACCAATAACAGCGCTAAAAAACTTTTCCTTAACACAGTGGTGTTGACTGTTAACAAGAAGAAATCAAAATTCAGACTCAATATTGCTGATAAATATTCATCAGTCTATTAATTGAAAGCGGCGGGAAACTCCATCCCCTTGTGGGTGGAGAGGGACAGCCGCCCCGCCGCTTGGGGCATTGGGCATTGGGCATTGGTGATTTCTTCCCCATGCCCCATTCCCCATGCCCAAAAACTCCATCCCCTTGTGGGTGGAGTTTTTTATTTATTGAAAATTGCCATGAATATGCGCTATTTTAAAAAAGTTTATCTTGTTTTAAATTTGCATCATACTATATATTGATAGTTTTACCGTATTTAAAGCAATATTGATAACCTACCTCTTAAGGAAAAATAAGTCAAGAACTTTGTTTACGGGCATTGATATAGCCTGACAAATCATCGGCTATCGCAATAGAAGGATTCCTGATTCAGGCAACGATTCTCGATATGCCCTGTCACCAAAAGCTATTAACTTATTACATATCCTGGGCTATTTTATGAGCGATCGCATTTCATCGCATAAATATTATCAAGCCGCTTTCCCAGATATTTCATATGAGAAAACACATTATTTTGTGTCTCTGCTTTCTCCTCTGTTGAATATTTCAAAGCATAAATTCCGGCTGAATTTGCAGCTTGAATTCCCACATCACTATCCTCAATGACAACACAAGATTCGGGCAGAAATCCCATTTTCTTAGCTGCGTATAAAAATAAACCTGGGTCGGGTTTCCACGAGCATACCTCATAAGAACTAAACAAGCTATCGCCAAAATAATGGGATAGATTTGTGACATTTAAAGCCTGACGAATTTTAGCGATAGGCGCACTTGAGGCAACACAAATAGGATATTCTAGCTTTTGTAGCATCTCTGGAACGCCTGTTACTGGCTGCAAATAAAATTCAAATAATTCATTCACTTTTTGACGATATGTTGCTTCAAAATCTATCGGCAGCTTTACGCTATATCTTATTTCTATATCCGCTAAAATTAAAGCTAATTTTCTGCCACGATATCGACAAATTAGACTGTCAACTGATTCATTAATAAAAGGTAGCAAATCGATAAATGCTTGGTTACAAAGCTTTTCGCTATCAACTAAAGTTCCATCCAAATCAAAAATGACACAAAGATGCTTCATTTATGAAAAACGACAAAAGAAATTATTTCGTTTCAAATCTTTATACTAATTCTTTATAAAGCTGCATAGAATTCGATCCCCCCTAACCCCCCTTAAAAAAGGGGGGAATCAGAAAACATTTATCAAAGTCCCCCTTTTGAAGGGGGATTTAGGGGGATCTAGATATGTGCAACTTCAGATTAAATTGGTATTAACAGTCAAACGTCAACTAACTTTGATAAGGTCGTGGTAGTTGGCGCAATTTATGAGCAGTGTCTAATTCACTGTTGTTTTTTCTACCATATCCCCAACCTAAGATGCGACGATATTCACCCATAATCCCACTTTCAATTAACTCATCCTCGTTGACTGCAACATTGGTATGAGATTGGGGTGCAACATAGAGCGCATCTGCTGGACAGTATGCTTCACACATAAAACAAGTTTGACAGTCTTCCTGACGCGCGATCGCAGGTGGTTGGTTGGGAACTGCGTCAAAGACATTGGTAGGGCAAACTTGAACGCAGACATTACAATTAATGCAGAGTTGATGGCTGACAAGCTCGATCATGATACTGAGGCTGTAGTTTGAGTTGTTAATACTGGTGATGTCGTAGTCTCATCTGTAATCCAATCCCGTCTTACCCACAGCTTATTTAAACCGCCTGTGGCTTGGTAATAACGCTGATTGGGATCGGTTTCGGGATAGTCTATGCGAATATGTTCGCTGCGGCTTTCTTTGCGATGTAAAGCGCTAAAATATCCCCATCTTGCTACAGCAGTCAGCGCAGCAGCTCTGCGAGAAAATTCGATATCACGCACAGTATCTTGTTTCGGGTTCTCTTGTACTTGCTGCCACAAAGTTTCTAATTTTGCGAGAGAATCTAGTAGTTTCTGCTCAGAACGCAGGTAATTCTTCTCTAAGGGGAATACCTCCGCTTGAACACCACGCACGATCGCCTGACTATCGAATGTTTCCGAGGTGAGAGATTGCGAGGCGCTACGCTCCGCCTTCGGCGAACGCATTCCCGCCTGTCCAGCAGGATACACAACTCTTTCATGAGCGCGATCGCCCAAACTTTTCGCAAAAGTTGCTGCACCTTCTCCCGCCCATTGTCCTGTAGATATTGCCCAAGCAGCATTAGGGCCACCACCCCCAGAAGCTAAACCGGCTAAAAATTCCCGTGATGCTGCATCACCTGCGGCGTAAAGTCCGGGTACTTTTGTCCCGCAACTATCATTGATAATCCGAATTCCACCAGTACCCCGAACCGTACCTTCTAGAACCAAGGTTACAGGTACTCGTTCTGTATAGGGGTCAATACCAGCTTTTTTATAGGGTAGATACGCGATGAAATGCGATTTTTCAATTACGGCTTTGACTTCAGGCGTAGCTCGATCCAAACGAGCATAAACCGGGCCTTTTAAGAGAGCATTGGGAAGGAATGCGGGATCGCGACGACCATTGATATAACCGCCTAAATCGTTACCTGCTTCATCGCTGTAACTAGCCCAGCCAAAAGGAACACCCCTTGTGACTGTGGCATTAAAAGCGGTCGAGATGGCATAGTGATTAGAAGCTTCCATACTGGAGAGTTCGCCGCCAGCCTCTACAGCCATCAGCAGTCCATCACCTGTATTGGTATTGCAACCTAAAGCTTTACTCAAGTATGCACAACCGCCATTTGCTAAAACTACTGCACCAGCGCGAACGGTATAAGTGCGATTATTTTGCCTTTGTACACCTCTAGCGCCAGCTACAGAGCCATCTTCAGCTAATAACAGTTCTAAAGCGGGGCTTTGGTCAAGAATTTGCACGCCCACACGCAACAGGTGTTTGCGAAGTACCCGCATATATTCCGGGCCATAATAACTTTGGCGCACGGATTCCCCATTTTCTTTAGGGAAACGATAGCCCCAATCTTCTACTAGGGGCAAACTTAGCCAAGTTTTTTCAATGACACGTTCAATCCAACGTAAATTAGCGAGGTTTTTTCCAATGCGGTAACGTTCTGATACAACTTTGTCCCAATTTTCTGGAGAAGGGGCCATGATGCCATTACCACTGGCAGCTGCGGCTCCACTCGTACCCAAATAGCCTTTATCTGCAATGATGACTTTTACACCTTGGGCGGCTGCTGCTGATGCGGCCCATGCTGCGGCGGGCCCGCCACCAATTACCAGCACATCGGCGGTTAGTTGTAGTTCTGTTTCGCTATCGACTGTGAGCAATTGTTTTTCCTCCTTGTTGGTAGTTGCACCCTGTTTGGGGAATTCAAAATTAATAACCCCGCAGATGAGTCTGGGGGGGTCGATTTCATGTTTTTTGGTTGCGTAAGTCGGCAAGCAAGTTTAAACAGTATAGATAAAGATAAGATTTCAGATAATATGATACCCTAATTATTAGGTTTTCAAAATTAAATATTGCAAATTAATCTCTTATCTCTGTGTTCTCTGCGTCTCTGTGGTTAGATAAATTATTTTTAAACCGCAGAGAGCGCAGAGGCGCAGAGAAAAAACATATTTTATGAGTCACCTGGAAATGGGTGGTTATAGAGAGAAGGAAGAGAAGTCTAGGACTTACACAAAAATTCCCAAAAGCCTAAATTAATGAACCGCCAAGACGCCAAGAACGCCAAGAGTTTGTAGAGTATGCGTAAGCCCTAAAATCGTAAGTAAAGAGGCGATCGCAATATTTGGCGATCGCCCCTGAGGATTACAAAAGACCCAAAACCTATTGTTTTACAACCAATTCAGGATTAGTAATCGAAATCGCCACCTAAGCCACCGCCACCGGGTGCAGCAGGTGCAGCATCCTTCGGTTCTGGTTTGTCAACTACAATGGCTTCGGTGGTTAGTACCATACCTGCAATTGATGCAGCATTTTGCACTGCGGAACGGGTTACTTTGGCGGGATCAACGATTCCAGCTTCAAACAAATCTACAAATTCACCAGTGGTTGCATCATAACCAACGTTGAATTCTTTTTCTTTGACTCGTTCTGCAATTACTGCACCGTTTTGACCGGCGTTTTCAGCAATTCTCTTGAGAGGTGCAGACAGTGCGCGAGATACAATCAATGCGCCTGTTAATTCTTCATTGACTAGGTTAGTTTTTGCCCATTCTTGCAAGCCAGGGGCTAAATGTGCCAGTGTTGTACCGCCACCGGGAACAATACCCTCTTCTACAGCAGCTTTAGTGGCGTTGATCGCATCTTCCAGACGTAGTTTGCGGTCTTTGAGTTCGGTTTCTGTCGCAGCACCCACTTTTACGACTGCAACACCACCTGCGAGTTTTGCTAAACGTTCTTGCAGTTTTTCTTTATCGTAGGAAGATTCTGTTTCTTCGATTTGGCGACGGATTTGTTCTACCCGTGCTTTGACAGCTTGCTCGTTACCTTCAGCTACGAGGGTGGTGCTATCTTTGGTGATGGTGATGCGGCGAGCTTTACCGAGTTGGTCAAGTTTAGTAGCATCTAGTCTTAGACCAGCATCTTCGGTAATTAACTGTCCGCCTGTGAGAATGGCAATGTCTTCTAAGATAGCTTTGCGGCGATCGCCAAATCCAGGTGCTTTGACAGCAGCTACATTCAGTACACCACGCAAACGGTTAACTACCAAGGTTGCTAAAGCTTCTTTTTCAATATCTTCGGCAATAATTACCAAAGGACGACCAGCACGCGCTACTTGCTCAAGTACGGGTACGAGGTCTTGTACTAAAGCGATTTTCTTATCTGTTAACAGCAAGAAAGGCTCATCGAATACTGCTTCCAAGCGCTCGGCATCGGTGGCAAAATAGGGAGAGATATAACCCTTGTCGAAGTTCAAGCCTTCTGTAACTTCTAGTTCGGTGGTGACTGACTTACCTTCTTCTAAGGAAATAACGCCTTCACGACCAACTTTATCTAAGGCTTCAGCAATTAAAGCACCTACAACTTCATCGTTACCAGCAGAGATAGCTGCAACCTGTGCGATCGCTTTAGAATCTTCTACAGGACGGGCGTGTTCTTTAATCTTGTCCACGAGAAAGCCTGTGGCTTTGTCGATACCGCGTTTGATTTCAATGGCATTCGCACCAGCAGCTACGTTCCGCAAACCTTCTTTGACAATGGCATGAGCCAACACAGTTGCAGTTGTAGTACCGTCTCCAGCAGCATCGTTAGTTTTAGAAGCAGCTTGACGAATTAGAGATACACCTGTGTTTTCCACGTGATCTTCTAATTCAATTTCTTTAGCGATGGTAACGCCATCATTCACAATTTGGGGTGCGCCAAATTTCTTTTCTAAAACAACGTTACGACCTTTGGGGCCGAGGGTAACTGCTACTGCTTCAGCGAGGATATCAATTCCTTTTTCCAAGGCGCGACGAGCATTTTCGTTGTAAATGATGCGTTTAGCCATAGTGATGCAAGTTCTCTCTAAATATTGTGTAATTTCATCAATTGCGAATGTGATTATTGATTCACTATTCGCTTTTTGACTTGTGGAGTAAAAATGATTAATAACTAATGGCAATCAACTAGGAAACAATTGCCAAGATGTCCTTTTCAGATAAGAGGACATACTCTTCTGTACCTAGCTTAATGTCGGTACCTGCATACTTGGAGTAAAGAACCTTATCGCCAATGGCAACATCTATAGTGTGAATGGTGCCGTTATCGTGACGTTTACCAGGGCCAACTGCAACAATTTCACCCACCTGTGGCTTTTCTTTAGCGCTATCAGGCAAGAAAATACCTCCCGTTGTTTTCTCTTCAGATTCACTAACCTTGATGAAAACGCGATCGCCTAGAGGCTTAACAGTAGATACGCTTAATGCTATAGCTGCCATACAAAATTCTCCAAACTAACTTTTTGAAGGTCAACAAATAGGTGTAATTAAGTGATGAACTGAATGTCAGGGAATTTTTGCTCAATTGGACAAGTCTAATTGAGAGGGTAATTGATCATGCCTATTGTTTCTCAAACCAAACATTAGGCATGAAAGGTTTTTTAATTAAACCAATCCAACGAATAGTGAGCAAAATCAGGAATTGCTAGTCGTGGAGGTCAAAACTACATTAAGTCTATCGAATTAACGTAGTTTATTTGTATTAAGTATCATGTCATAAGCTTTAAAAAAAAGCAAGCAGTCCAAAGGCACTGAATTTAGGTGCAGGTATACAAGATTGGCAAAATTGAAATTTTGATATTCGCCTAAAAAATAGGAAAAACCCAGCATTTATTGCTAATTGCTGGGTTTAGAGGTGGTATTAAAAGTTGTTACTGTGAATTTTGTCAATTTGGGATGCTAATTGGGCGGATTCAGGATGCGATCGCTTTAGCCACCGTTGTATCAATTGCGCTATCCCAATTTGGCTGTTGTTTGATCAGTCCTAGACGAGTCAGTAATTGAGACTGATTGATTAATTCTTGGCGATACTCATCATTTGGAACTTCAAATATCAGGTTGCGACGACCTAAAGTTAAATCAGCCGCCTGTGGTGATAACTTATTTTCTTTAACCAAAATATCTACTGCTGCTTGACGGTTATCTTTTGCCCAAGATATTGCTTGTTTATAGGCTTGCAAAAATTTTTGTATAGTCTCTGGATTCTTTTCTATATAATCTGTTCGCCCAAATAAAGCTACATAATTTAACTGATAACCTTCACCATCAACTAAGGGTACTACTTCTTTTGCAACTTCAGCACTCGCATAAAAAGGGTCCCATGTACCCCAAACATCAATAGCACCTGATAATAATGCAGCTCTACCTGCATCATTTTCAATTTGTACCCATTCTATATCACTATCTTTGAGTCCAGCACGTTCTAATACTCTAATTGCAAAATAGTAGCTTTTTCCTGATGGATTACCGAGTTTTTTACCTTTTAAATCAGCAATTTTTTTGATGGGTGAATTAGGTAAAACTAACAAAGCATGGGTTTTAGGACTACGTTCAACTAAAGTAATTATCTTAATAGGTTGCCCAGATGCAATTGCGGCTACTGGTGTACCACCTAAACCCAAATCAATAGCGCTAGCAGATAGGGCTTCTGTAACTGGTTTGAGTGATAGCATCCGGCGAAACTCAACACTAGTTGATTTTTCTGCCAAAGCTTTCTCTAATAACTTTTGTTCTCTTAATGCATATACAGCAACGTATGGTGGTTGAAAGCCTAGACGCAATTTGGCAGAACTCACGTCAGTGTTAGCTGCTACAGGGGTAGTATTATTAGATGTGTTGGATGGAGAATTAGCCAATTTACCGCAAGCTGCCAAAGCTGCTGTTGATATACCCAAACCCAGCAATTCACGGCGTTTTAGCCTCATATGATTACTCTCCTCGCAGATTGAAAAGCGGATAGGAACAAATTCAGGACTTACGCAACTGGTACACCTATCTTCTGGTTGAAGAGTCAAGAGTCAAGGGTCAAAATTCAGATTTTTTAGACTTTTGATGGTAGACGCTGGACAGCCTAAAAGAAAAATAATGTGACACTTGCGTAAGTCCTAAATATTTAAAAAACTAATTACCTAGTAGTAAAGTAATATTAAGCAAATTATTTTATTTAGGAAAATATATTGCCAATCTTTCATTAAACATGAGACGTAAAAAGCTGTGCTTTACGCTGTATAAATCATCTATAAATTAAGTTTATATGATAATTCATTAAATAAGATGGTAGTTAAATTCCCTTCCAATTTAACTACCATAAGCGAGTAGATTTAATGGTATTGAAAATTATAATTGCATATATACTAACCAAAATCAAGAGATTTTTGATTGAATATTTACCCCTATCAAGCATTGGGCAACATAGCAAAAATTGGATAATTATTTTTCTATTTAATTTTTATAGAAAAATAATTAATCAATTAAAATCCTGATTGTTTCACCAGGAAAGTATTAACTTCTATGCAGATGATCAAGGTAAAATTTTCAGTTGTAAATGTTAATTTATAGGTAATTTATACCCTCAGACCTGCCTGCTTCATGAGTGGGAGGATGCGATCGCCAAAAAATTCCAAATCAGGCTTAAAGTCATAAAAGCTCAACTGCAAGCCATCAATACCAGCCTCTTTCAACTGGACAAACTGCTCGACTACCTGCTCAGGTGTACCAATGACCTCGATGTTACCACCAATAGCCCGCCGCTTTGGTTCATCTCTACCGACGCGACCTTTCCAAGCGTGTGCGTCACTATCAAATCTGCTAAAGCCTAAAGGTGCGGCTGAGTCAGCATGAGCGACTATCGCATCGTGATATTCCCAAGTTTCGCGCTCAGTTTCGCGGCTAATTACCATCGGGTTGAGGAGTGTCCGCACTTCCCGCCCGATATCCCGTGCAGCTTGCTTTACTCTTTTAGTATGTGGGGGTAATGCTTCAATGGCACTCTCAAAATCTGAACCTGCTGGGCTGGTAATAAACACAATGTCAGAATAACGTGCAGCAAAGGAAATACCTGCATCTGAGCCTGTCGCATTGACTAGCACCGGACGGCCATATTTGGGCTTAGGCGTTACATAAGCACCATTGAGTTTCCACGAGGACTTACCCTCAAATGAGAAATTTTCATTATCACCCCATAAACGTTGCAGTACTTCGATAAACTCAGCTGCAAGTTCATAACGATGATCGTGCTCAATCCGATTCCAACCAAACATTTCATGTTCAACAGCGCGGTGTCCAGTCACCACGTTAATACCCCAGCGCCCCCCTGATATATGGTCGAGTGTTGCGCCATATTTAGCTAAGTGCAAGGGATGAATCGGCCCGTACAACACATGAATGGTAGAGATGAGCATAATCTTCTGTGTCACGCTGGTGAGTGCAGCTGTAGTCACAAAAGAATCCAGCGCTTGACCATTGAACACACCACCATAGCCGCCTTTAGGTAACCATTGTGACAGCGCAAATACTAAATCAAAACCCAGCGCCTCAGTTTTCAGCACCAAATCCTTGTTGTATTCAAAGCTCCAGTCGGTAGTGCGTGGTAATGTAGAAGCACTCCAACCGCCTGCTTGGATGGGGAGAAATAACCCCAACAATACAGGCTGTTTTAATGCTTGAGAGAGAGGGCTGTCGGGGAAATCTGTCGGAGCCAAAAAGCGATCGCTTCCGACAATGGAACCAGGGTAATGGCTAAGAATCATCGCTCAAATGGGGTAGATAATACCAATTCAAAATTCAAAATTCAAAATTAAGAATCCAGACAGAGCAAGGCGTTGAAGTTGTGTATATATCGCATTCTTTTTTCAAATTGGTATAACTAATAGACTTCTTGCATAAATGTTTGGGCGTTGTTGAGTATGCGTGTTAAAGGCTCACAAAGAACAATAAAAATCAATCTTCCCATGCCCAATGCCCAATGCCCAATGCCCATTTAATCTATTGGCTCTGCACCGATCGCACTTAACGCGGCTTTGGCGATCGCAATATCCTGTTCAACAGTACCACCGCCAACACCGATGGCTCCTACATGATCACCACCAAAGCGAATAGGTAAACCTCCACCGAGATTTGTTAACAAATTTCCCGAAGCTAACGGTAATGCTACAGCCAAATGATCGGCAAAGGTTCCTGTAGGGCGACGAATCGAAGCTGCTGTTTGCGCTTTGCGTTTGCTTGTTTGCACACTGTGAGGCGGTGCATCATCACCATGTGCAAAGGCTACCAAAGTTAAAAGGGAGTTGTAAACAGCAATAGATACGTTAGCACCTAAATTTTGGCTTTCCTTTAAACCTGCTTTGACTGCGGCTAATGCAGTATCAACTGTAATTAATTCAACAGTTCTTTTAGATGTAGATGTTTGTACCATAATTTTTATCTCCCAACTGTAACAGCTTGGCGTTCTCGTTTTGCTACTTCTTTCCGCACTAAAGGAATAACTTCCCGCCCGTAATCAATGGCATCTGGTAGCGGATCGAAGCCCCGAATTAGTAATGTAGTGACACCTGCGTCATAGTAATCAACTAAAGCTTCTGCAACTTGTTCCGGTGTTCCCACTAATGCAGTTGTGTTACCTGCGGCACCAGTAGCAGCTGCGATCGGTGTCCATAAACGTTTATCGTAAATCTCGCTTTTAGCTGCAAAATCCAGTAACCGTTGCGAACCTACCGCCTGTGGTCTAGCTGGGGGCGCGACTTTTGCACCTCCGCGTTGTTCTTGAATCCGCCCTAAAATATTTCTGGCTCTTTCCCAAGCCTGTTCTTCTGTCACACCTAAAATAGGACGCAGAGATACACTAAAGCGAATAGAGCGATCAGGAGGTAAAGCAGCCTTAACTTGAGCAATCCGTTCTTTCACTGCGGCTATAGGCTCACCCCACAAAGCATAAACGTTACTATGCTTGGCTCCTACTCCTACGGCTGGGCCGGATGCACCGCCAAAGTAAAGGGGAATATGAGGCTTTTGCAGTGGCTTAATGGCAGAGAAAGCATCTTTAACACGATAAAATTCACCCTCGTAATCGAAGGGTGTATCGCTTGTCCAAACACGACGGACTATTTCTAAATACTCATCTGTACGACGATAGCGGTTGTCATGGTCAAGCCAATCACCATCTCTTTGCTGGTCTGCATCACTACCGCCAGTGATAATATGTACCGCAATCCGACCATTGGTGAAATGGTCGAGGGTAGCGGCTTTGCGTGCTGCTAAAGTTGGTGCAACAAAACCTGGACGATGAGCAATCAAAAAGCCTAAGCGCTCAGTAAATGCAGCTGCATGGGTAGCAACGGTAAAACCATCAGGACTACTAGAGCTATAGCCGATTAGTACCTTATCAAAATCCCCTTGTTCATGAGCTTGGGCAAACTCACGCACATAGGCGGGGTCAATAATATCATCCGCTAGACTACCCGGTAAACTGTTTAACTCCGAAGCAGGTTTGGTGCGGATTAACCCAATAAACTCTACTGGCACGATCAATTCTCCTACAAATAATTTTAATTAGGGATGAGGAAAGTTTTCTCCAGTCCCTAATTTTCATAAGACTGATGCAAAAAACCTCTCAAACTCTGTGTCCTCTGCGTCCTCTGCGGTTTGATTATCTGCGATTTTTACGTCAGTCCAATTTCAATCGCTATCAATCCAATAAGTCTGGTTGATCGCGGGTAATTTCATCCCACAAATATTGGAATGCACGCCAACCTGCTTCATGAGTACCATTGCGTTGTTGAATACTCAAAGCGAGATCATGCTCAATAGGAATGGGTGTACCTACGGATTCTGCTAGCAACTGGGATTTAGTCGCATCTTCTAGACGAATGAACCACCAAGCCGCCTCGTCTACAGTATGTCCTACTGTTAATAATCCATGATTGCGGAGGATTGCCGCTTTTTTATTACCTAATCCTTCCGCAATGCGTTTTCCTTCACTGGTATCCAACACAATGCCTTTGTAATCATCAAATAAAGCATGATCTTGATAGAACACAGCAGAATCTTGAGTAATCGGATCGATTAAGCGACCTAGTGCTGACCAAGTTTTGCCATAGAAGGAATGAGCATGAGCCGCCGCTACTACATCTGGACGGGCTTCGTGAATTTGGGAGTGAATAGCATAAGCTGCTTGATTGAGTGCGCCATTACCTTGAACAACTTCACCTTGAGCATTCACCAAGATTAAGTCAGAAACACGCACGCGGCTGAAATGAATCCCAAAAGGATTAACCCAAAAATGATCGGTAAGTTCAGGATCGCGGGCTGTGATGTGTCCTCCTAATCCTTGAGCAAAACCTAAACGGGCAAAAATGCGTAAAGCTGCTGCTAACCGTTCTTTGCGATGACGACGTTCTGCTTCTGTGGAGGTAAAGGTTGGTGGTTTAACGAGAGTACCATTGCGGACGATGGAAGTTTGCACCATGATTTTCGACTCCTATAAATAGAAGATTATTTAATAAATACAGCCATGAAATAGCCTGATATATTAGGCGTGACGATTCAGATGACTACACCGTCAAACTATTAGCAGAATTATTTGATGAAATTTCTTAACAGACGCGATCGCACTGAATTAATAAAATCTTTCGGCTCATTACTATTTACCCAAAGTTAGGTAGGAAATTATCTAGCACAGCAACTCTTTGGAGTAGGTTAGTAACATTTTTTATTAAACTACGGTAAATCAGTCGAGCTACTGTATTTTCTGCAATATGAACCTACCACAGTTCACCTCAAGAAGCAAGCTTGAAAATCTCACCCCTTGTTTTTTATCGCCATATATGCAAATCTCATATTTATAAACTACGGTTTATTGGTCAAATTACCGTAGTTTATGGTTTAAGAAATTAAACATTTACTTTCAAACGCTGATTGCCAAGGTTCTGAACAGTTATGCCGCCTGAGCCTAGAGAAGGGAGTAAAATTTCAAATTCCAGCAACTAGGCTCACTTTTTTCTTAAACCCTAACTAATTATGAGCCAAGAATTATCCCACAGTTGCAGAAAATGTGTGGATGACAACAAATTTTAGATAGTGCAACACATCATTAAATTTTACGAACAGACAAAGAACAGACGCGAGATTACAACATATAAATTCGCGTTACAAAAATTCAAGATTGGCAGATTAACTCGGCTCTGTTCCAAATCAGTGAACAACTCACACACAGGAGCAAAATATGACTGTTATTATCACTCGTCCAGCTTGGACAATTGAATTTGAAAATGAAACTATTGATAGGTTAATTGATAAACACGCGCCCCATATTCCGAAAAAGCGCTTGCAAGAGCCAAAAGCGATCGCCACAGCCGAAGAACTAGAAAATTTCTACCATTTCCGTGTTGGTGGTGCAGCCCATGATTTATTTATTGTGCAAGTTGTCGCTAACGTTATCGATAAAATTCCCGATCCAGAATTGCAGTTATTTTTAAGTCGCCAATTAGGTGATGATGGCGCACATGCAGAAAATACTCGTCGCCGTGTAGAAGCATTATTTGGTCACGATCCCATTGACGATATCCAAAAGCAAGTACAAAAGCATTGGGATTTTATGGGAGATATACCCCGACGAGGCTGGTTAGGCTTTTTAGCTTTTGAGCTGCATTATGAACATCATATTGTTGCCATTGGTTCATTAAATCGCCGTTTATCAAGGCTGTACGATCCAGAATCCTCTAGCTTTGCAACAGCGAGAATTATCCCAGATGAAACATTCCACCGTGCAGGTGTTGCAGAGTGGTGGTTACGTAAATTTGACAAAGCTTCGCCAACGGAAAAAGCTGAGTTAGCTGCACAGGTAATCGAAGCAGACGAAGAAGTCCAACGCCGTCGCAATCCCTATTTAAAAGAGCATGAAAAAGTTAGCCGTCGGGCGCTAGGGATTGAAGTTGAGGGAACAGGTGTAATTTATGATACTTGGCGACAAGAGGTATTGTCTTATTTCTTCGATATTCCAGTTTCTCAGTTACCCAAACTTGTCAGCATTGACGATTAGGACGCAATCTAAAATATCTCAAGGAACCTATTATGGCTGCAACTTTAACTCGAAGCTGGAGTGTAGAGTTTGAAAAAGAAAACCTGGAAAAACTCTTTAGTCAGCACGCGCCACACGTACCATTAACTCGCGAACATCCCAGCCGTCCGCCAATTACAGAAGCAGAAAAAGAGCATTTCTATCAATATTGGGCTGCTACTGGTGGTCACGATTTGTCTATTGTGCAAGCTGCGAGTAAGGCAATCTTATTGATTCCCGACCCAGATTTGCATTTAATTTTGAGTAGACAAATTGGTGATGACGGCGCACATGCGATCGCTTTTCGGGAAAGAGTCATTGCTCTAACTGGACGCGATCCGATTGACGATATCCGTAAAGAAGCCGAACGCCATTGGGAATTTCTCGAAGATGTACCCTATCGTAACTGGCTAGGATTTATTGCTTGGGAACTGCATTATGAGCATCATATTTTGCCCCAAGTTTGGTTTAATAAGCTGACATCAACAATTGGTGATGCAGTATTAGCCCAACAAAGTAGCGAAAGATTTAGTGATGATGAAGCAATTCATCGAGTGACAATTGCTAATTGGTGGCGTAAGAAATTTGAGCGAGCTTCGTCTAATGAACGTGCTGAACTAGCTGCACAATTATTAGAATTAGATGAAGAAATTCAAAAGCGACGTGCTGCTTATATCAAACAACGCTGGCAAGATGCAGAAAACTTTAATGGTTCTAATAGCCAAGGTATTGAACCAATATATGATGCATGGCGCAAAGAAGTACTTTCCTACTTGCTAGATATTCCTAATCCTCAACTTACTTCTATTAAATAGAAAGTAAGCATTATTCCCCCATCTAAATTAAGAAATTTGAATGTAGGGGAGTCAACGTACCAACTTACTCAGCATTTATTTTTCCGCTTCAACCAAAGTACGTCACATGGAAACTAATGATTCGCGTTAGTTCAATCAAGAATTATCAAATGAATCATTAGTATCCTTTTTCTAGTATTAATAACCTGAAAAATAGCTTGATATTTTAATAATTTTAAATAAATTTAATTCTAAAAATGAGAAATAAATACACACAATATGCCAGTAAGCAAAGGAATATATATGTTCAAGAAATGGCTACATCAGTTTTTTAGTTGGATAAATCAGAGGAGGTTGTTGAAATCTTTTCAGCAACCGGGAATTCGCTCATTTGCATTATTATTTGTCATCGGTTTAGGCTTGAGTTTTGCGATCGCATCTTGCGCGCCCAGTAATTCAGCGAATGCACCAGCAGAAAAACCCCAAGCCAGCAAGTTAACTGTGTTGAAAATGGGACATCAAAAAGGGATGGCGTTGCTGAATATCCTCAAAGCCCAAGGTAGCCTAGAGAAGCGTTTGCAACCCCAAGGTATTTCTGTCACCTGGAATGAATTTTCTTCGACTGCACCTTTACTTGAGGGGATGGGTGTAGGTGCAATTGTTTTCGGTGGTGGCGGCGGTACAGGAAGCGTCTTTGCTCAAGCTGCTGATAAACCTTTTGTGCGAGTGGCTGCAAGTACCAGTAGTACCAGAAGTTCCGCCATCCTGGTGAAAGAAAATTCACCGCTTAAAACTCTTGCTGATTTAAAAGGTAAGAAAGTTGCTTTTGCTAAAGGTGCAAGTTCGCAATACATGATCGTGCGTGCTTTAGAAAAAGTCGGTTTGAAATACACAGATATTCAACCTGTCTATCTCACGCCAGCTGAAGCCTTACCAGCCTTTGAACGTGGTGATTTTGACGCATGGGTAATTTGGGACCCTTATACTGCAGAAGCTGAACGTAAGCTGCGTACTCGTTTATTGGCAGATAATACTACAGTATTTGGCGAAAAAGCTGCTGTAGAAAGCCCAGGATTTTATTACGCTGCACCCGATTTCGTCCGCGATCATCCAGATATTGTAAAAATAATTTTACAAGAATTGGAAAAAGCAGGTAGTTGGGCGAAAAGTAACTACAAAGATTCAGCTAAACTACTTTCCAAGCTCTACAAAGTTGACTTAGCAACAATGAACATCGTAGAGGAACGTGGAGGCGATCGCAAAGTATTACCTGTAACTGATGAAGTTCTCTCAGGCTTACAAAATATGGCAGATAGCTTCTACGAACTCAAAGTTATTCCCAAGAAAATCGATGTCAAAGATAAAAACTTCAACTGGGTTCCTGACCAGAAATGGTAAAGCATTTCTGAAGTAAAAAAATATTTCATTGGTATTTTTGACGGTTGACTATTCAATATGAAAGGTCAACCGTCAATGACTTTTAGCAGGATAATTGATTTTTTGGAGTCCCCTAACTTGCTTTTTATATCAATTTGTGGCAAATTACTCTTTGTAAAATAGCAAATTCCTATCAAGTTACTGTGGTTTAGATAAATAATTTTCTCAAACTAGGGTAAATAAGATAGAAATTTAGCTTCTGCTTTGCGAATTAAGTGCTTACCTATAAAGATTAAAAATGAGCCAAATTGTAGAAGAAGTTCTGGCAGCTAATCTTACTTACACGCAAAACTTCGGCGATAAGGGTAATCTCACCATACCCCCGGCTCGTCGGTTTGCAATTCTCACTTGCATGGATGCGAGACTCGATCCAGCTAAATTTGCTGGATTAGCTGAAGGAGATGCTCATGTAATTCGCAATGCAGGTGGACGTGCTAGCGATGATGCAATTCGCTCTTTGGTGATTTCTTACAAACTCCTTAGGACTCGTGAATGGTTTGTTATTCATCATACTAATTGTGGGATGGAAACCTTCACGAATGACATCATGGGTAACTTACTTGCTAATAGCTTCAAAACAGCCAAACTAGATGAAACTGGTTGGTCTGATATTGGATCTGGTCCGGGATCAAATGAAGGTAAGTTTATCAATTGGTTGACTATTGACGATCTGGCTCAAAGTGTTTACGCAGATGTGCAAAGGATTCGTTTGCATCCGTTAGTTCCCCCAGAAATTCCTATTTATGGTTATATTTACGATGTGAAAACTGGGCAATTAATTGAAGTGCCGGAAGCCACAAAAGTTGGTCAAGCTAAGAAATAAATAAATTTAAATAATGTTTGCAGTACATCAATAATATTCTAGAGGGCATGGCATTGCCATACCCAACAATCTGTTGCATTCTTTTTTCAAATTCTCATCTAACTGGACTCGTCCTATCAGGACGGTGAAGTATAAATTAGTATCCTGCTTGTTTATTGACTATATTCCGTAAAGGTTGACCATTCCGGAAACGCGCTAAATTATCCAGAAATAAGGTGGCGATGCGCTCTTTTAATGCTGGGGAAATTGCGGAAGTATGCGGTGTAATTAAGAGGTTGGGTAACGACCATAGAGGGCTTTCTGGTGGTAGGGGTTCAATGGAAACTGTGTCTAATGCTGCACCGCCAATCCAGCCTTCAGTGAGGGCTTTAGTTAATGCTGATTCATCCACAACTGCACCGCGACCAACATTAATTAAATAACCATGATTAGGGAGCGATCGCAGTACTTCTTCATCAATTAAAGCTTTGGTTTCTGGTGTCAGAGGTGTGGCGACAACGAGATAGTCAACTTCTGGTAACAAGGCGTGCCATTCATTTTGACCGACAATTTTATCAAAATTTGGCAGCGCTTCCGGACGACGACGACCACCCCAAACTCTCGTTCCGAATGCTTTGAGACGAGATGCGATCGCTTTTCCTATATTTCCAGTACCGAGAATTAATACAGTAGAATTTGCTAATTCTGGCAGTACTAACCAGCTTTTGCGCCAATCGTGTTGATCGTGAGATGCTTGCAATTCTCGTAACTGCTTGGCGTGATAGAGAATCAAACTCAAGACAAATTCCGAAATGGGAATCGCATGAACCCCTGCGCCATTAGTCAGGATAATATCGTGTTCTAAAAAAGTGGGCGTGAGAATATGATTTACACCCGCACTGGGAGTTTGTTGCCAACGTATTTTAGGCGCAGTTTCTAGGACTTTATGTAGAGTTGTGGGTTTTAATTTAAACCCATTGAGATAAACTTCAGCATCACTGGGATCGCCATCAAAATTACCATCACTATCTACCCGGACAAATTTTGTATCTGATGGTAAATTTGGCTCAATTTCGGTAGCAAGCTCTATAGGTAAAATTAGTTTTGTCATTGGTCATTTGTTATTTGTTGTCAGATCAACTAGGCTGTGAACTGTATCAGCAGCCTAGTTGAAAACTATATGACTTATGAAAGCACGGGTTGTCGCTGTTCGGCTTTGTTTTTGAGTACGGTTGGTAATTCGCTAGTTAAAGGCTCACCTTCAACTATTTGCGATCTGAAGCCATCGGGGCCGACGGGGATATCACCAGTAATGGTGGTGCGATAAAGTACGCGCTCGACTTCTATATGATCTAGATCTTGCGGTGCTAAATGTGCGGTGGCGCGGTTGTCCCAGAAGGCAATATCACCGTTGTTCCAATGGAAACGGGTGGTATAAGCAGGTTTGGTAATTTGATTGAAGAACAATTCTAGTAGTAAATCGCTTTCTTGTGGCGATACATCGAGAATGTGAGAGGTAAAGCCAGGATTCACAAATAATGCACGTTCGCCTGTTTCTGGATGCACTCGCACGACTGGGTGAATAGAAACCTGGGGATTGGCGGCGATGCGTTGTGCAAGCTTACTATTGCTGGATAAACGCAAGCGTGCATTGAAGTGATGTTGTGCTTTTAATGTGTCTGCTAGCGCCTTCACCGGTGCTGATAGTCCCTCGTAAGCTGCAACTAAATTAGTCCACTGTGTGTCACCACCAAAGCTAGGAACGTTAACTGCACGCAAAATAGAACCTGCTGGTGGGTTAACAACTGCTGTCACATCGGTGTGCCAACGGTTTTCATAACTGGCGCGACGCAGACCATTTTTCCGTTCGTAGCGGCTGCGGTCGATAGGCAGGATTTCGGCAAAGCCTTCGATTGGTTCATCCTCGTGGGGGTGTGCATAAGTCACTTCGCCAAAACGAGATGTGAAAGCAATCTGTGCTGCGTGGTCAATGTTCTGATTGCGAAAGAATATGACTTTCCACTTCAACAGCGCTTGACGAATTTCGGCTACTGCTTCATCGGATAGAGGACGGGAAAGGTCTACACCACCGATTTCTGCACCGATGTGACCAGCTACTGGTTTGACTTCAATATGCTTGTTGCTCATAAAAATTCTCCAGAGGTTTACCTGGGTTTGTTTGCACTCGTCTACTTCTGTTGCTATCAAGTGCAAGAGATCATCAGGAAGCGATCGCAACTTTCAATATAATACACTAACTCGATAAATTTACCGTATTATAAAATAATCCAACATAGTATTTCCCCTACCTCATCTCCTCATTCCCCAATTAACTTGGAGTTCACCATGTCAAAACCACGTTATGGTATTTGGGCACCTGTTGGTGGTAACTTTGGCCCCCTAGATACTCAAGAAGAACCCATCGATGCGAGTTATGAGCGATCGCGATCGCTGATTTTAGAAGCTGAACGCTTGGGATACGCTACAACCTTGGTGGCACAGCATCTCGCCAACCCACGCAGTTTAGAGTTAGAGCAGTTAGAAACTTGGACAGCTTCTGCAGCTTTAGCTGAGGCGACAGAAAAAATTGAGATTATCGCCGCCATTAAGCCTTTACTATTCCATCCAGCTGTACTAGCAAAGATGGCGTTAGGGATTGACGCTATTAGTCGCGGGCGGTTTGCCATCAACTTGATTAGCGCTTGGTTTCGTCCAGAAATGGAACGCACCAATATTCCCTTTCCTCCCCACGATGAACGTTACCGCTATTCTGGTGAATGGTTAAAAGTTGTTAGAGCTTTGTGGAGTGGGGAGAGGGTTAACTTTGAGGGAGAATATTTTAAAATCACAGATTTAAGCTTACGTCCTACTTCCATCGCCAAGCCCCATCCCCCAATCTACTTAGGAGGTGCATCCGATCCCGCCCAGATTTTAGCAGCTGAACAAGCAGATATCTACTTTATCAACGGTCAGCCAATCGAAGATGTACGTCAGGTAATTAAGCAAGTATTGAGCCGTCCGCGATGCCTACGGCGGGCTACGCCTACGCTACCTCAACCAGTGCGTTTTGGTTTATCAGCCTTCGTCATTGCTCGACCTACCGATGCAGAAGCACAAGAGGAACTACAGAGACTCACAGAACTTCAGAGCAAAGAAGAACATTTAAAATTAAGCGTGGCGAAAGGTGTCGATCCAGATGCAGTTATGTTCCGACTCTTCGCTAAAAATCCCGCCGTTGGTGGTAATGGTGGGACAGCCGCAGGCTTAGTTGGCAGCTATGACACAGTTGCTACCAGAATTGCCGCTTTTTCTGATGCAGGTATCGATACATTTATGCTGCAATTCAATCCTTTTGCACGGGAAATGACCCGCTTTGCCGAAGAAATTATGCCACGTGTAAGGCATTTACAGCCTGTATAAGAAAATGGGTACTTGGTAATTGGTCATTAGTTATTTCTCCCTCATCCCTAGTCCCCAATCCCCAGTCCCCAATCCCCAACCATCTACACAAGGAGACTAAATATTGTCCCAACTGCCAATACAATCTCTGACTTTATCCACCTCTCAAAAATCTTGGGTTTTGTTAGGTGTCGGATTAGGTGTATTCATGTCTACCCTAGATGTGGGGATTATCAATGTGGCATTACCCACTTTGGTGCAAAGCTTTCAGACTAGTTTTCCTATGGCCCAGTGGGCTGTATTGAGTTATCAGTTAGTCAGTTCTGGTTTAGTTTTAGGCGCAACTCGTCTAGGGGATATGTGGGGCAAAAAACCCCTATATCAAGCAGGGCTGATTATATTTACCTTGAGTTCACTGTTATGTAGCTTTGCACCTAGCATTGAGTGGTTGATTGGTTTTCGGGCACTTCAGGGACTTGGTTCTGTGTTCATCTCTGGCCTTGGTTTGGCAATTATCACAGAAGTCTTCCCAGCTTCCGAACGAGGTCGGGCGGTTGGCATTATTGGGAGTGTCGTGTCACTGGGAATTGCTTTTGGCCCTTCTGCGGGCGGATTGCTGTTGAACTTGTCAGGTTGGCATAGTATATTCCTGATCAATGTGCCTTTGGGCATCATAGCTAGTTTCCTTGTGGCGCGGTTAGTACCACCATCTACCCCTAGTGAAAGTAAACAAACATTCGACCCTTTAGGAGCCTTGTTAGCTTTATGGACTCTGGGTAGTTTTGGCTTAGGTATGACCTTTGGGCAAAGTGAAGGCTTTAGCAGTATTAACACCATCGTATTACTTGCGATCGCCACTCTCAGCTTTTTAACTTTTCTGGTAGTAGAAGCTATTCTCGACCAGCCATTACTAGAACTGCACCTATTCCGCAATCTTCAGCTGAGTATGAGTTTGCTGAGTGGCTGGTTAGCGTTCACTGTAATTGGTGGTTCTCTACTCATTACCCCATTCTTTTTAGAGCGAGTGAAGAACTATCCGACAGTAAAAGTTGGATTACTCTTAGCTTTTTCGCCTATACTTAGCGGATTAGTTGCCCCGCTCGCTGGTATACTTGCAGACCGCTTTGGTGCGAAATTAATTAGTTCCCTTGGGCTGGGATTGATGATTGGTGGTTGTTTGGGTATCAGTACCTTTAATGCTCAAATTACTGAGTTGGATTATATATCGCGTTATTTTATTTACGGTATTGGGTTAGGTTTATTTCAATCACCCAATAATACTACCGTCATGGGTTCAGTATCTCGGGAAAGGTTAGGAATTGCTTCGGGATTACTCTCTTTATCACGCACATCTGGTAATACTGTCGGCGTTTCCTTGATAGGTGCAGTATTTGGCGGCTTAATTGCTAGTGTAGCAGCAGGTGCAGATGTATCTGTCGCTCCTCCGGATGCGATTGTTACAGGCTTCCAAGCTACGTTTCGGTTTGCAGCAATAATTCTGTGTATTGCTGCCGCTGCTTCAGTGTTGAGGTTACGTAATCAAAGTCAGTGAAATACCCCAGTGCATGAGCAGATGGGCTGATAAATTACTGCTCTAAAATTTTAAATAAATACTTTTTTAATTTCTGCTCATCGCCAATATTTACTCTGAATAACGTATGGGAACTTCAGCATTCAACCATACTAAAAATTTGTCGTTAATATTAGTGGGTGATATCTCCGCAATGAAGTTAGTGTAATTAATATATTGGCTAATTAATTTTTCAATATCATGGCGATAACTTGCTTGAGTTTTGACAATTAGCACGACTTCTGGCTCTTCTGTAATTTCCCCTTGCCATATATAAGCACAGGTAATCGGGAACCAATTGACGCAAACAGCTAGTTTTTGTTCTAACAAAGCACGACCAATCTGGCGAGCTTCATCTGTATTATTTAGGGTGATGTAATATAGTTTCATAGAAAAATATTGTACTATAAAATGCAAAACATAAATTTATTGCTGCGCTCCTATCAAGAGCAAGATGAAGAACAAGTAATTAATTTATGGTATCGATGTAATTTAGTAGTACCGTGGAATGACCCTAAACAAGACATTCAACTTAAATTGCAAGTCCAACCAGAATTGTTTCTTATTGGTTTAATTGAAGATGAAGTTATTGCTACTATAATGGCAGGTTATGGAGGACATCGTGGTTGGTTCAACTATTTAGCTGTAGCACCAGAATATCAACGACAAGGGATCGGTAAGTATCTCGTTGAGCAAGCAACTCTTAAACTCAAGTCCCTAAATTGCCCAAAAATAAATATCCAGATACGCAATTCAAATACAGATGTTATTCAGTTTTATAAGCATTTAGGATTCAAAGTAGATGATGTTACTAGTATGGGTAAACGTTTGTGAGTAGTGGCAAAATTTTGTTTCATGAATGACTAATATATTAGCCTATTTAAGGTTTCCAAATAGCATCTTTAACTTGAAAGGTTTTAGGAATTAGCTTTTGACTGTAGAACAAATCAACTACTTGTTGTTGTTCAGCAATATATTCATCCTTCATTTCAAAAACACCAAAATAGGGACGATTTTTTAAAGAATATTCCAAAACTTCTGGTTTATATTTAGTTTCTACTGCCAAAAGTTTGGCAACTTCAGTAGGATTAGCTTTCGCCCAATCTTCTACTTTTGTTTGTTCTTCCAAAACGATTTTGACTAAATCGGGGTGATTTTTAGCAAAATTTTCTGTAGCAATGTAAAAAGCGCGTTGAGGTGCGACATCGGAACCTCTAACTAATACACGCACGCTACCATTTAATTCTTTAGAAGCGAGATAAGGATCGCCTATAGGTAAAGCATCGACATTACCACCTTCAAAAGCTGTGGTACTATCGGGAATTTTTAAGTAAACAGGTTGAATATCAGTCAGCTTCAGTTTTGCACTTTCTAAAGCTTTGAGGACAAAGTATTGTAGTGCTGTTCCTTTTTGAATTGCTAATTTTTTCCCCTTTAAATCAGCAAGGGTTTTAATAGGAGAATCTTTAGGCACAATAATAGCTTGAGCGCCTGCATTTGAACCCGTCGCCGCCACATAGAGGATGGGATTACCACCAGCTTGTGCAAATACAGGTGGTAGATTTCCTACGTTGCCGATATCAACACTACCAGCAGCCATTGCTTCCATCATCGGAGGGCCACCTTGGAAGGATATCCATTGAACTTGAATACCTTCTGGCGCAAGTCTTTTTTCTAACAATCCCTGCGCCTTCAGCAAATTTAGTCCAGGTGTACCGCTTTGGTGACCGATATTAATCACCTTTACCTGTGAACTAGCAGAGGGTTGTGCAACGGGAGAAATGTTACTTTGTGAGGTATTTTGCGAACTACAGCCAGCCAAGGCTAAAAGCCAGGTTAATACACAAGTGGCGATCGCAGTTAAAATATAGCGACGGGTTTTCATATTTGCAGTTGAAAAGGTGACAGATTGATACCTGTCACCAATGAAAATTGAGGAAAATTAATAAAGAGAAGCCAAAACCTTATCAGCAGCGGCGCGGAATGCAGTCGCAGCACCAGCACTCATATCTCGTGGCGCACAGATGCGATTTCGCAAATAGGCGAGTGTAATAGCTCCAATGGCAGCTATCTTGGGATCGATAGTATTACCATCTTTACCACCTGTGCGTCCACCTGGTAGAGGTTCACCGTTACCGTTGATGAGGTAATCAGCAAGCAATCTCAGGTGAAAATCAACCACCTCTTGAACTGCAGAAACATCGCCATCTACAGCTAAGGCTTGTACACCTGAGTTTCTCAAAATATCACCAATAGCTGCTTCTCGATTATCGCTCAATCTCTCCGCCGCTTCTGCACGAAACTGGATGGCTTCGCTTTCTGCTGGATCTAAGGGTAAAGGATTTCCAATCGGTTCTACACCCCATCTGCGGCGTAAAAGTAAATTGTTGGTGATATTATCCGATTTCACCCGATGATAAGCTGGGCGTTGATTGAGTGCATCAAACCAAGCGTTGATTCGGGGGTAACGGGGATTACCTTTGATATGATACTGTCGATAAACTGGTAAGTTAGCCGCCAAGCGATCGAGATGGGGACTGTAGAGGATATCTACCAAGCTAAAATTGCTAAGAAAATAGGGGCCAGGATATTTACCTAAAGTTTGTTCAAGTTCATCTAATTTAGCTTCAAATTCTGCTTGTAACTTAGCTAATTCATCAGCATCAGTAACTTTTTCTCTGAGGAATTTGTAAGCAATATCTCTAAAACCGTTCGTTTCTGACTCTTCTACCCATTGTCTAGCCACAGCATTTTCTTCTGAATCTTCTGGAAGTAACGCTGGTGTAGGAAATCTTTCTTCTAAAGCTAAGAGAATATCTTTAGATTCATACACTAACTTACCTTCAATTTTTGCACCAGGTACAAGGGTAGTCGGTACTAAATCAGTGTACCATTTTGGCTTATTACTTAAATCAATAAACTCTGTCTCAAAAGGAATTTCTTTTTCTTCTAGAGCAAACCACACTCTCTCACAAAAAGGACACCAAGAATTAGTATCTCTATATAACAAAACTGGTGCTTTAGTGTCTGGTGGAAGTTTATGCAAACTGCTGGGTATAGGTGCAGTAGATGGAGCTTGTCCTGGTCTTTTTACCCTCCGCGCTGGGGTATTTTTTCGAGCAGTTTCTAAGAGTTGTTCCCAATTAGATACAGCGTCTTGAATAGCCATTTTTGACACCTATTTAAAAAAAATTATGTCGGACAACCTCGAAAATTAGAGCAATCCTATTGGATTGAAAAGCAAAAGTCATTAACAATTCGTAATTACGTTATAAATGGTGATTTTAACTGAGGACTCTAGAGCGTGTTTTCAAACTACTCGTTTAGCCTTCTAAATTTATCGATCCCCCTAAATCCCCCTTAAAAAGGGGGACTTTGAGAGTCTTTTCGCCCCCCTTTTTAAGGGGGGTTGGGGGGATCAATAAGTGCCTAAAATTCAGAGCTAACCATTTTTAAAACATCCTCTAACCCTAAATTTAATTACGAATTACGTAGCGCTTTGCGCTTCCCGCAGGGTATTACGAATTACGAATTATCTTGAATTACCTAGCTTTATGGGGAACGCCAGAAAATACAAATAATTGTTGCTCTTTCGGTGCAGGTAAATTTTCACCAACGTAACGATTAATACCTACTCCCATATCTCCCGTGGCGGTGAGTTTAAACTTAACTTCTTCAAATTGTGATGCTTGTAAAACTTTCCGCACAGTGTCAGAGTAAGCAGTACCGTTAGAATGTCCGCGAGTCCAGAGAACAAAAGCACCTTTTTTACTGAGAAAACTCAAGTTATCTAGCAAGCGTTTAAGTTCAGCTTCATCAGCCAAATTACCAAACACACCACAGACAATCACAATATCTGCGGGTACTGCGCCTACATAATTAGCGGAGATAGTTGCATCACCATTGATAAATTCTATTTGCTTGGCTAAACCCAATGATTCTATAGTTGCTTTTCCGCGTTCAACTAAGTTGGGGTTTAACTCCACCAGTCTTGCATAGACATCTTGGGCGCGGGGGTGATTTGCTAGGGTTCCGAGTAAATCTCTACCATCACCAGCGCAAACACTAACTACACGGATTCTTCCTGCTGGAGACGCATCTAAGCTGTAGGTAATGTATTCCCGCACGATTTCTAGCCGTTGTTGTAATTTTGGTTCTGTATTATAGAGATCGTGCCATTCAAACCAATCTTTTGGCATAAGGGGTGATTCCCATTCCTTGCAAACTATGGCTTTGCAGTGTGATAAGCACGCTGCACAATAATTAACTACGGCAAATCTATCGATTAACAGGATTTTGCAATGAAGGCACAGTATCACAGATATAGATGTAAAATCAAGTCTGCTGGCAATACTGTTCCGTGAGCGTATTTATATTAGTCCGGAGACTTAGTAAGAAAATTTGGTAAGAAATGGCTTTTAAATAAAAGCTGTGAATCAATTGTAGTCTTATATTGAGTTAGCCAATGTCTCGCAACTTCCTTGCGCGGTCGAGGTTATACAAATTACCTTATTTACTGATGGATTTCCACTCTCCGAAATAAGGCCCTCGTTCAATACTGCCATCCGGCATGATAGTATCCCAAATTACATTCATGGCTCGACAAATTGCGTCGTGAGCAATGGAAGCACCCCGAAAATCAGCACAAATGAAAATGTTATGCTCACCACCATACAAAAATCTAGCTTCACGGAAAATAGCACCGATGGCATTAGCATGATACAAGTTACTTCCAACTAAATCAGCACCAATTAAATAAGACCTGAACAAATTCACACATTCCAAATTAGCATTTCTGATAATCGCACCATCCAACCGAGCTTCTCTCAAGGAAGCAGCAAAGAGATCGGCTCCAGTCAAATCGGCTCCTCTCAAATCAGCGAAACTTATATCTGCTCCACGCAAGTTGATATCCCGCAAGACAGCACCTTCGAGGTCAATAAATTCTCTACCATATCCTTTTTCTCTAATTACGACAGCCCCAGCGAAGTTTCGCTTACCGGAAGTGTATTTTTTCAACAACTCTTCAGTGGTAATTTCCCAAGCCATAATATAATTTCTAATTTTTTTTCTAACCTCAAATATAGTTATTGCTGCGATCGCCCTCCAAATCAAAATTCCTGAATAAATGTTTCATGGTTGCAATTAATTGCAATATTCCGTAACTTCTCGGTTTTTGATTCCCTGATACTTGATTAACTGCTGATGGATGCAGTAGGATAATTAAAATTCGTTTTTTACACGTATTTACCGTAGTATTGAGTATTTCTTCTCTAAACAAGTTTTTTAACTGCTACAAGCCTTTGGCAAGCAGCAATCAAATATAAATCGGTGATGTAGATCTATTCAGTTCATTACCCAGGAAATTCACTCAGATGACGCAGAAACTTGCTCCTACGGAATACCCTGTTCATGACTTCATTCGCAGTCGTTGGAGTCCTAGAGCTTTTAGCGATCGCGCTGTTGAACCAGAGAAACTACTATCTTTGTTAGAAGCGGCGCGTTGGGCACCTTCTTCCTTTAATCATCAGCCTTGGAGCTTTATTGTTGCAACTAAAGAGGATGCAACAGAATACAATCGCCTATTTAGTACCTTGGTGGAGTTTAATCAAGGATGGGCGAAAAATGCGCCGGTATTGATCCTTGCGATCGCCAAAATTCGTACTGATGATGGAAAGACAAACAGACACGCATTTCATGATGTGGGACTAGCTATAGAAAACTTGATTCTTCAAGCAACTTCTCTAGGTTTATTTGCTCATCAAATCGGGGGATTTAATGCAGATACCGCCAGGGAAATATACCAAATTCCCGCAGATTATGAACCTGCAACTGTGTTGACAATTGGCTATCCAGGCGATCCCCAGAATCTCCCTGATGGATTACGCGATCGCGAATTAGCACCCCGTACCCGCAAACCTTTAAGCGAATTTGTGTTTACAGGACAGTGGGGACATACTTCACCCTTATTAAAGGGCTAAGAAAATTTGGGATTTTGAACTAATAATTCATCCAAAAATTTTGAGATTTTTTAAATAGAAAATCTCTAGCACAATGCCCAGTAATCAGACATATTTATAGAGGAACATTAGCATGGCTGACATTAAGATTTATAGTGCAGTTGTTTGTCCTTATGCTCACCGCACGCGCCTAGTTTTGCAAGAAAAAGGCATTGATTTTGATTTGATTGAAATTGACTTGCAGAATAAGCCAGAGGGTTTTACAAAAGTTTCTCCCTATGGCAAAGTACCTGCAATTACACATGGCGAAAATCGCGTTTGGGAATCGGCGGTAATTAATGAATATTTAGATGAAGTATTCCCAAATCCACCACTTTTACCTAGCGATCCCATTGCTAAAGCGCAAGCTCGAATTTGGATTGATTTTGCTAATACAAGATTAGTACCTGCTTTTTCTACTCTCTTACGCAGTACAGATGCTCAAAAACAAGAAGAAGCTAAACAAGAACTGTACAAACATTTAGAATTTATTGAAACTGAAGCTTTAGGGAAACTCTCTCAAAATGGCCCCTATTGGTTTGGTGAATCTATCAGTTTGGTTGATTTCACATTTTTCCCTTGGTTTGAGCGCTGGCCTGCGCTTAAAGAGTATCGTGGTTTTGGTATCCCTGCGGAATTTGCTCGTGTAAAACAGTGGAAACACGCGCTGAAAGAACGTCCATCTGTGAAAGCGATCGCTCATTCTAGAGAGTTCTATATCGAGCGATATGCAAGGTTTGCGAAACCTACTCCTGTTGCTGCTTAGTAATTAATAATTCGTAATTGGTAATGCGTAATTTTTATGATGAAATATCAATTACGAATTATTTGCTCCTTAATGACTTAACTAAAGAGGTAATATCTTGACTTTTCCTTTTTCTGCTACGCGCCGAAGATTGCTATTTTTTGCAGCCAGTTTTGCTTCTACTTTTGGTACTGCGATCGCTGCTTTTGGACAACAATCTAATAACTCTATTAAGCAAGCTAAACCGAGAACTGATGGTTTTGAGCCTGTTGTCGGCCCTGCAAGCATTTTGGATGAGCATGGTAAAGTTTTAACTGATAAAGTTCTTATTGTCAGAAATAGCGCTAATAAAAAATTAGTTGCTGTCAGTCCTCTATGTGCTCATAGAAATTGTGTAGTTGATTGGAAACAAGAGAAGCAGCGTTTTGTCTGTCCTTGTCATGGTTCTGAATTTGCTACTGATGGAAAAGTGGTTAAAGGCCCAGCAGAACGAGGGCTAAAACCTTTTGAGGCTAAAATTGAGAACAACCGTTTCTTAGTCAAACCTCTTTAAGTTGGGTAATGCAGTAAAAAGGTAGGTACAAGGTAAATTCGCACTATTTAGTAGTTTTCTATTAATTGGTCTATAAAATCCTGCGATTGTACAAAATACCAGAATAGCAATTTATTAACACCACAAATCTTATACCAATTCAAATAATGTTTGCGACAGATCAATTCCATGTAGGGGCACGGCATCCATAATCTTTTGGTATATCAAATATCTTACAGGTGCCGTGCCCTCCCCCATCTGTCGCGTTCTTTTTTCAAAATGGTATTACTCAAGCTACTGAATAATGTTAAATAAAGAGACGCAATATATTGCGTCTTTTATTTAGACTCAAGAGAATATTAGCTAGCCTATTTTACTTAATGCTGGAGTTATGTAATTTTAGTGGTAACCTATCCAGCAAGTAGGATGCGTTGATAACGCATCCTACATAATGGTTCAAATTTGATAATCTAACCTCACTAAAACTTTCCCTCCACGTTGGTTGGCGGGTATGGCTTCCGACATCTTTTGCGGATAAGGAAGGTTTAAATTGTTCATTAGTTCAATAAATTGGCTGCGGGTACGTCCCAAAAACCGAGGATTCCAGCGTTTTTCTTCACCAATTGTCGATACTGTTCTCCCTTGATAGTCGTGTCCGGGAAATACCCATGTGTCATCTGGGAGGGTAAATAGCTTTTGGGTGACGACATCATACAATAATCCAGCATTACCATTTTGGAAGTCGGTACGACCACAACCCCCGATAAATAAAGCATCTCCGGTTAACAGGTGAGTACCGTTAACGAGGTAAGCCATGTGAGAGTCGGTATGTCCGGGAGTGGCGATCGCTTGAATTTGCACAGAACCTAATTGTAAAATCTCACCATCAGCAATATAGCGATCGCTCGGCACAGTCTTATCGGGTAAAACACTCCAACAACCTGTAAACTGTCTTAGTTGAGCTGTTCCGGTAATATGGTCAGCGTGAATATGGGTCTCTAAGCAGTAAAGTAAAGTCAAATCCAGCTTTTGCAAGACTTGCAAGTCACGTTCTACCTGTTCTAGTACCGGATCTACCAAGATTGCGGCTTTGGTTTGGGGATCTGCAATTAAGTATGTATAGGTACTCGATTCTCGATCAAACAGTTGACGAAATAGCATAGCAGGTTTGGGGAAATCGCTCAATGGATGGAGAGCGAACCAATCTCTTTCCATAGCGTAGGATCTGGGATTGAGAGATTTCAGTAACTCTTGAGCCAAAGCTGCTGCTTGAGAGCGAATTTCTGGAACTGCTGTAGTTTCCCAAAGATCGCCTTTGCGTGGTGTTCCTAGAGTATAAAGTCTGTCGGAAACTTTTCCTTGAGCATTAATTACCGCACCGTTGGCGGCTGTATCAATCCCCATTGACAAAGCATGAGGGCGAATCAATCCTTGGGCTTGTAAGCTGGTAATCAGTGGATTTTCTAACCTCTTATAGTTGCAATTTGAACCTGTGCAATTAATAATTCGGTTCACCTGTAAAACAATATCTGCTTGGGTTCGCCGTTCACAAATTTTCACTTCAATTGCATTATCTACTTGCTGACAAATCTGAATCCGCCCACCATAATAATTTAGTTGACCAGATTGGAGTTTGCTATCTAATAGTTCAGCAATTTCTCCTGCAATCCGGTGGCGATAAACTTCCCAGTAAGCTTTGACATGGCGGAGAAAGCGCCGCTGTTCTGCAAGTGGTAGTGTTTGCCAAAGTTGTTGCGTGAGTGGGCGGATAGCATCAATTACCGCCCGCCAATCATAACCGTAAATAGCTGCTGTTTTAATTTCTCGACGTACTAAGCACAGTAACCCCCGCGCTGTTTTGGGCGCAGTTGCTAAGTCCAGATATTCAGGATAATAAATTGTCGCTTGGTGGCGTTGGGGGGTTAATCCATGACGAGAAACAGCATGAATTTTTCCCCGGAATCCTTGCTGATTTAAAGCCACAACTGCATCAACCATTGTTAACCCAGTTCCTACTAACAGAATAGAATCATCTGGGCGCAGATTGCTAATTGCATCAGTTGACCAAGCATCTTTAACATTGGGATGATTATTTCCTAGGGCTGCAATAGGTTGTGGTAGCGAAGCTGGAAAATTCCCCAAGGCGAGGACAACTTTTTGCACGTGTAGAGATTTACCGCTACTTAGTTCAATTCTCGTACTGTATGCAGTGGTTTCAATTGCGATCGCTTCATCGCAAATTCTCTCTAAACTTACATGAGTCGGCGCATTGGCTTCAGCTTCATTTAAAATCGCCTGTATATATTCTCCATACACCTGACGCGGTGCAAATGTCGATGCAGTCGCTTCGGTATATCCATTTTTATGCAGCCAGGTTAAGAAGTGTTGAGGTTTATCTGCAAAAGCGCTCATCTTTAGAGCTGGTACGTTGAGCAAATGTCCTGCAACTGACGTACTATATGCGACTCCTTTACCAATTTCTGCTCTTCGTTCAATTAACTTAATAGAAATTGGGATGGTTGCATTTCGCAAAATATGGGCTGCAACAAGAGAACCACTAAACCCACCCCCAATAATTGCAATTGTGGCAGGAGAAACAGTTAGGTTCAAAATATAGTTGTACATAATATCTATGAAATAAACTTGTTGCTACATACTTTCTAAATTTAGAATAGTTAAATTCCCTTGTATATCTGTTTTTTGACTCAGTATATTAAGTAAATATAAACCCCACTTATGCTGGGGAAAAAGGTGTCATTTTCTATAAAACTATAATTTTTCAGTTGAGATATTCTATATTGATAAATTGCTGACTCTGAAAATTCCATTAAATAAGTAATTAGCGGTTTTTCGGCTATACTTTCTCATCAAAGACGATGGACATAGGAGGATTTTTAACTAAGCAGCCATTAACTGATTTTGACGTAAAAATTTTTTAATGCAATTGTCAAAATTTGCTGACAAAAATACTAGCTAATTCAATCTCTGGGGAAGGGAAAATGATTCAAGGTATCAGCCACATTACATTTATAGTCAGAGATTTAGACAAGATGAGCAAGTTTCTGACAACTGTATTTGATGCTCAAGAAGTCTATGCAAGTGGAGAGACAACTTTCTCTATTGCCAAAGAAAAATTTTTCCTGATCAATGGCTTGTGGATTGCGATTATGGAGGGTGAATCTTTAGCAGAAAAAACCTATAACCATGTAGCTTTTAAAATAGCTGCAGAAGACTATGAAATCTATACTGCAAGAGTGAAGAATTTAGGAGTTAATGTTAAAGAAGATAGAAAGCGTGTTGGAGGTGAAGGACGTTCTCTATATTTTTATGACTATGATAATCACTTATTTGAGTTACACACAGGTACTTTAAATCAGCGCTTACAAAAATATTTAAGTACTAAATAAATACTATGCGATCGCATCATTTTTGTGTCAGGCTGTACCACGCCTGAGTGAGTCCAATAAATCTCATCGCTCAAGGGGAATAGTAACTGTTGTTACTTCACAAATATTTTTGCCAAAATCACCCAGAACCCGGCTGAAATTCTGGCGCACACAGCACCATTGTGAAAACAGTTTTTTGCTGTCATGCTACTACTCAAGTTTATTCTATATGTGGAAACGCGCGTCCGTTGGAGGCTTAGATGAAAATATCTCAGCGCTGGAAATCTCTGGATGTATTTCGTGGTATTGCGATCGCCTCCATGATTTTAGTGAATAATCCCGGAAGTTGGGATAATATTTATCCACAGCTAGATCACGCCGAGTGGAACGGTTACACACCTCCAGATTTTATCTTTCCATTCTTCTTGTTCATTGTCGGTGCAGCAATGCCTTTTTCCCTATCCAAATACACAAAAGAAAACCGTCCTACAAAAGCAGTGTATTGGCGGATTGGGCGTAGAGCGTTAATTTTATGTGGATTGGGGTTATTTTTAGCGTTATTTTCCTTAACTTTAGATTTCTGGCTTAATGGTGCGCCTGCTTCCAAATTTGCCACAATTCGGATTATGGGTGTATTGCAACGGATTAGTCTCGCTTACTTCATCAGTGCGATCGCTGTACTCAATCTCCACCGTCGTGCTTTATGGATATTAGCGGCAATCTTGCTTCTTGGCTACTGGGCTGCAATGCAACTTATTCCGGTTCCCGGTTATGGTGCTGGTAACTTGACACCCGCAGGTAATTTGGTGGGGTACTGCGATCGCTTAATTTTAGGACAGCAACATTTATTAGGAGGAAAACCTTTCGATCCAGAAGGTTTACTCAGTACCTTACCTGCTGTAGTTACTGTTCTTGCTGGTTACTTTACTGGAGAATGGCTAAGTAAACAACCTCAGCAAAGTCGTACTAGCATTAATTTAGTGATTGTGGGAATGAGTTGCATTTTAGTAGGTCATTTGTGGGGCTTTTTATTTCCTATCAACAAACAATTGTGGACAAGTTCTTTTGTTATTTTCACTGCTGGTTTTGCATTGTTATTACTAGCTGCTTGCTATGAATTAATCGAAGTTCGCAATTTAAAGTGGTTAGGTTTTCCTTTTGAAGTTATGGGCTTAAATGCTATCTTCGCTTTTGTCGGTTCTGGTTTTATAGCCAGAATATTAATAAAAACGCACATTGGTAATGGTACTGATGCACCGACTACATACACTTGGATTTACGAGCATTTATTTAAACCTTGGGCGGGTGCGCTCAATGGTTCTTTATTATTTGCCATAACAACCGTAATTTTCTGGTGGTTGATTCTTTATTTCATGTATCGTCGTAATTGGTATTTTAAAATTTAGTTTTCACTAATTAGCAATGCTATGAAAAACCTAGATAAATATAGCCAATGTTTTCAAACTATTTTAGAGAATGTTTGTATAAAAAAGTTTTACCCCTAACTCTCGTGAAAATGAGGATTTTAAGAACTTTCACCTTTTTTAGTAGTTTATAAGCGTTAGGCTAATACCATTTTGAAAAAAGAATGCGACAGATGGGTAGGGGGGCAACAGTAAGATAATTCGATACACCACAAGATTGTAGATGTTCCCTACTAAAGAATTTATTTGTCGCAAACATTATTTGAATTGGTATAAGAAAACTAAGGGGTTTAGGAAGTTGAGCATTCCTAAACCCCTAACGGAGAACATTACAGTGATGAAGATGTCATCTTTACATTGCAAGCTTCCAGTTTGCTAAGTCAGCCAAAGAGCGATCGCGGTAACGTCCATAACGCTCTTGTTTATTCTTAATTTTTACACCCAATTCCGGGAAAATACCGAAGTTAGGCGGCATAGGTTGAAAGTGTTTGGGAGAGGCGGAACTGATAAATTCAAATAGCGCACCCATCATGGTTGTGGGTGGTAGAGTTAAAGTTTCTTTGCCTAAAGCTAATCTGGCAGCATTAATTCCCGCCAAGCAGCCACCCGCAGCCGCAGCGGTGTAGCCTTCAGTACCAATTAATTGCCCCGCCGCTAGTAAAGTAGGACGCTGTTTAAATTGCAGAGTGGGATGCATGAGTTGAGGTGCATTAATAAAGGTGTTGCGGTGCATCACTCCTAAGCGCACAAATTCGGCATTTTCTAAACCAGGAATTAATTTAAATACTCGCTTTTGCTCACCCCAACGCAGATTTGTTTGGAAGCCTACCATGTTCCAAAGTTGACCGGCTTTATCTTCTTGTCGCAACTGTACTACAGCGTAAGGGCGTTCTCCGGTGCGGCTATCAGATAACCCCACTGGTTTGAGGGGGCCATAGCGCATCGTGTCTTCCCCCCGTAAAGCTTGTTCTTCAATGGGGAGACAGGCTTCAAAGAATTTCGCGGTTTCGCGTTCAAAATCCTTCAATTCCGTTTGTTCAGCCTTGCGGAGTTCTTCCCAAAAATGCAGATATTGCTCTTTATTCATGGGACAGTTGAGATAAGCGGCTTCGCCTTTGTCATAGCGAGAAGCCATAAAAGCAATATCGCGGTTAATTGATTCTCCTACAACAATAGGGCTAGCAGCATCAAAAAAGCTGAGGTATTCCATCCCCGTTAACCGACGGATATCTTCTGCCAAATCTGGGCTAGTTAAGGGGCCAGTTGCCAAAACCACAATACCTTCAGGAATGGCAGGAACTTCCCCCCGGCGAAATTCAATTAAAGGATGACGAGATAATGTTTCTGTTAAATCTTGGCTAAATTGTCCTCTATCTACAGCTAGCGCGCCACCTGCGGGAACAGAGTGTTCATCAGCTTTGGCGATAACAATGGAATTTAGCTGCCGCAATTCTTCATGTAATAATCCTGTAGCGCGATCGCTTGCCATTGCACCAAAGGAATTACTACAAACTAATTCTGCCACGTGTTCTGTATGGTGGGCAGGGCTAAAGCGATTAGGACGCATTTCATGGAAAATCACCGGTACACCAGCCTGGGCAATTTGCCAAGCTGCTTCTGTCCCAGCTAGTCCACCTCCAATTACTTGTATCGGTTGTTTTTCCATATTTTGATTATAAGGGGATTGGGGAAGAGGCAAGGGGGCAGGGGGCAGGGAGCAGGGGAGAAAAGCAATTACCAATTACCAATTACCCATTACCTATTACCCTTGCCCAATGCCCCATTCCCTAATTAATTAGCTTTACCATTCTCTTGGAGTTGCTGCAATTGCATATCATTAATCCAGATTGCCTGTTGGGGAACAGGAATAAAAATTCCGGCTTGGTCGAAGGCGATTTTGAGACGGCGGCGGTATTCGCGCGCTACATCCCATTGTTTCAGGGGTTGGGTTTTAATCCAAACACGAATAATTAAACCGCGATCGCCAAAGTTATCAACTCCTAAAACTTTTGGTGTCTCTACAATCTGGTGTTTCCATATTGGATCTTCATCCATCTCTAAGGCAACAGTAGTAATTAATTTCAAAGCTTCGTCAACATCAGCTTGATAGTCTACGGGAATGGTTAAATCTGCCCTAGACCAACGGCTAGAAAGATTGGCAACTATTTTAATTTCACTGTTGGGAATGGTGATTAAGCGTCCTTCGGAGTCGCGAACTTGGGTCATCCGCAAATTTAAATTCTCTACTAAGCCTCCTACAGTACCGACATTAATCACATCGCCTAAGGCATATTGGTCTTCTAAAATAATCAAAAATCCGTTGATCGCATCTTTAATCAGGTTTTGCGATGCTAGGGAAACGGCAACACCAACTAAACTTGCACCCGCTAATAAGGGTAGGATATCTATCCCCAAAGCGATTAATCCTAACAAAAAGCCGACGCTGACACAGGTAATTGTGGCAATACTTTTAGTTACACCGGAAAAAGTAGAAACCCTTAGTTGTAACCGTTCCGAAGTTTCGGAGGCGAATAAAGCACCGCTACTGATGAGAGTGGAGGTAAAACGGTCAATCAGTGCATAACTAAAACGAATTACTACATAAGTGCCCAATGCTACAATCCCCAATCTCACAGGAATTTGAGCAGCTGAGAGAATTCCTAATTGCAGAACTCTGGTGTAGGGAAATAAACCCAAAATCATGAATGTACCACCACCCCAAATTCCAGCTTGAGTTAGCTGAAATAGGCGTTTTTTAACTTCGTGTAAATGCCGATGTTGCTGTTGATTTAGTTGTGTGGTGATTGGTTGGGTTTGGCGAGAAGTTGGCAGAATAGGCTGTTTGACATCATGTTGAGACCGACGTTGCCAACTATATACACCCCAACTAGCAGCCATCATTGCTAAGGCGATCGCAGCTGCTATTTTCCCTTGGTCAATTAAAAATTGCGTGTTCCGTTCTTGTTTTGCCCTTTGTAAGGCTTCTTGTAATGTATCTACTATTTGATTGGCTGAAAGTGTGGCATCTTCCTCACGCAGTCTCGCGTCTTCGGAAGTCACGGTCATCAGGTATTGACCGTTGATAGTAATTACAGGTGCTTCGTTAACTTTTTCTACCTGAACATTGACCGATTGTGCAGCTGAACGCAGGTAATTTTGGCTAATTTCATCCAAGTTTTGTTGAATATTTTGCGATCGCTCTGGGAAATTTATTCTAGTTGCAGCTATTTGGAACAACCTGCGACCGTCTAAATAGATCCAGCCTGTGACAATTCTATTGTCTGAATCTTTACTTACACTACTAGGAGTTGGCAAGCTAGGTAAAAAGGGAATTTGGGCTGTAGCTTTGGGTACAGAGACAACAGCGATCGCCATTGAACTCATTAGCGCCAAAAATTGAAAGCGCACTCCAACACCTCCTTGCTTAACATCTTTTATCAAATACCTGCCCAGCTATCCTCCACAATAAATTTAAGTAAATGTACCTATCTAAAGTTCAATTTATCCTTTTAGGTAGATGTGTTTAATTTTCTTGCTTATCTATCTTTAGGCAGATGACATCTTACGTTGTTTATTGTGAGCAATAACTACAGGAATTTTTGATATTACTCTGATCAAGGATAAATGAAATTTGGGCATTGGGCATGGGGCATGGGGCATTGGTCAATTGGTAATTGGTAATTGGTAACGGGTAATTGGTAATTGGTGTTTGTTATTTTTCCCCCTGCTCCCTGCTCCCCTGCTTTTTCCCAGTCCCCAATCCCCAATCCCCAGTCCCCAGTCCCCAATCCCCAGCCCCCAATCCCCTCCTTGTTGACATTCCCCCTGATTAAAAGTCAAGCTAGTTTAAAGAGCCATTGACTTGGTTTGGAGATTACAGCCAAAAATGGCAAGTCGTGGAATAATCTAGTACAGTACGTAAGAGATTGCGTACCTTTTTTGACTTTTTAGAGGACATTTTTGATGACCGCAACTTCTCCCCGATTAAAGCACGAGGTTAAAGACCTCGCCCTCGCTCCCTTGGGAAGACAGCGCATTGAATGGGCTGGACGCGAAATGCCAGTTTTACGGCAAATCCGCGATCGCTTTGCTCAAGAAAAACCCTTTGCAGGGTTGCGACTGGTGGCTTGTGCTCACGTAACTACAGAAACCGCACATCTAGCGATCGCTTTGAAAGCTGGTGGTGCAGATGCAGTGTTAATTGCTAGCAATCCGCTTTCAACTCAAGATGACGTAGCTGCTAGCCTCGTCGTCGATCACGAAATTCCTGTTTTTGCCCAAAAAGGCGAAGATAACGAAACTTATAACCGTCACGTCCAAATCGCGCTTGACCATCGTCCCAACATCATTATTGATGATGGTAGTGATGTGGTTGCCACCCTCATTCAACAACGTCAACATCAAATTGCCGATTTGATTGGCACCACTGAAGAAACTACAACGGGAATTGTGCGGTTACGCGCCATGTTCAAAGATGGTGTGCTCACCTTCCCTGCAGTGAATGTCAACGATGCTGATACCAAGCATTTCTTTGATAACCGCTACGGTACCGGACAATCTACCTTAGATGGGATTATCCGTGCCACAAATATTCTGCTAGCTGGTAAAACCATTGTGGTTGTTGGTTACGGCTGGTGTGGTAAAGGTACAGCCCTGCGCGCCCGTGGTTTAGGTGCGAATGTGATTGTGACCGAAATCGACCCCATTAAGGCAATTGAAGCTGTAATGGATGGTTTCCGCGTTCTGCCTATGTCAGAAGCTGCACCTCAAGGTGACTTGTTTATCACAGTTACAGGTAACAAGCACGTAATTCGTGGTGAACATTTCGATGCGATGAAAGACGGCGCGATCGTCTGTAACTCCGGTCACTTCGATATTGAACTTGACCTAAAATATTTAGCATCTCAAGCTAAAGAAGTTAAGCAAGTACGCCCCTTCACTGAAGAGTATAAATTACCAAGCGGTAAATCAGTGATTGTTCTAGGCGAAGGACGCTTAATTAACCTGGCGGCTGCAGAAGGACACCCCAGCGCCGTTATGGATATGAGCTTTGCTAACCAAGCTTTAGCTGTGGAATACCTAGTGAAGAACAAAGGTAAACTCGAACCAGGTTTACACTCAGTTCCTAGAGAAGTAGATGAAGAAATTGCCCGCCTGAAGTTACAGGCTTTGGGAATTAACATTGATACTTTAACAGCAGACCAAATTGAGTACATCAATTCTTGGACTTCTGGAACCTAAAGCGCACCCTAAAATTAAGGGAGACTAGCATAACTTAGGTTTTTCTATGGGATGGGCAATTGCCTATCCCATTTTTACAAGATGTAAAGCGCCGAAATTCTTAATAGAGAAATTGCGATCGCGCAGATACTATCTAATACTTGTCGGTTAAAGGCAAAAGGGGAAGGGGAAAAGGGGCAAGAAAAACCTTTAACCCTTACCCTTTCACCTTTTCCCCAAACTAAATTCCGAGTTGAAAATATTTAACCGAGCAGTATTGAGATACCATCAACTCAAATGCGTTGGCGTAGCCTGCCGCAGGCATCGCGGCTGCAACTTGACAAAAAAGCTGATAAATTTATGATTTTACGAAGATGCAGCTAACGCATATTCAATATTTCAAGTCAAAATCATAGAAGAGAGTTAGCATTGCAGGTCACTACCATTAGCTACTGGCAACAAATACTAAAGTAATCATGACCAAACCTATTTCTGAGAATTTTGATGAATCGCACTACAAGCCTGAACCACCAGAACAGTTCTTTCCTGCTCAACATCTCAAAGTCTACCAAACAAGCCCCACAGAGCAGCTATTAATTTGCGAATGTCAGAAATGCTTGGCACCACTGTCTATTGAAGTGGTGTTTATGACACCCCAAAACTCAAAGCCTCGTCCCAAAGGTAAAACCGACAGCAAACCAGATAATAGAGCGCAATGTCCTAATTGTGGACAAGTTCCCATTTATCTAGAAAGTTGTATTGTTAAATCAGTCAATCAATTACCAACTTCACCTTGGCAAAACAGCGAAAGTTAGATGTCAGCAATGAAAGATGTCCTATGAATGAGTCAAAAATCAAAACTTTTTGCATAAATCAGTTTTCATGCTGTAACTAAATGTTAATCATCATCATCATGTTCTTCAGTGGTGATTAACTCCTGATTGCCCTTTTTATTTTGATTACCTAGGCTAACGAAGGAGCGATTGAGTCTTTTCACTCCACTCAGCGTAATCAGCGTTAGCAACCCTCCTAATAATCCCATTTGCCATAAACCACAGCCAATTGCTGCACCCAATCCTGCTGAAGTCCAAACACAGGCGGCTGTGGTTAAGCCTCGAACTTTTGGCACATGAGATTTTCTAGGAGATTCTTGCAAAATTAATCCAGCACCCAGAAATCCTACACCTGTGGCTACACCCTGAATTGTCCGACTTAAGGCATTGGTAGCTGCATAAGGACTGTCACCTTCAGCTTGTAAGGGGATCATCACGAATAATGCTGCGCCCATACTTACCAACATAAAAGTTCTCATCCCCGCAGGCCTACCTCCTTGCTGACGGTTAAAGCCAATCAAGCAACCTACTAGAAGCGCCATCGCCAGTCTAAATGCTATATGTGGCCAATCATTGGCAGTAATAAACATTGATCCCATTGATCTATCACTCCTAACAATAGAAGGGAATTTTGTGCCTCTTATCAGTAGGCTCAAGGCTCAACAAAGTTTTCCGTAAAACTTGAGTTTTTAAATTGTAATTAGTTTAACAACCTAAAATCAATAAAGTTACCGTATTTACATAAATGGGTAACACACGCTTGATCGAAAATAGTTCTGAGGAAGAATTGACAACTCAACGCTGGGAACACTAAAGATAGTCTCAAGAATTTAGTGGTATGTTGAATATTCCCGGATACAAAATCAGTGAAGAACTCTACAACGGCTCTAGAACTCTGGTATATCGAGGATATCGAGAGATTGACTCACTGAAAGTAGTCATGAAACTATTGAAAAATTCTTATCCTAGCTTTAGCGAACTCTTGTTATTTCGCAATCAGTACATAATTACGAAAAATCTCAACTCACCTTTGATTGTCCAAGCCTACAGCTTGGAAACTTACCAGAATGGTTATGTGCTGGTGATGGAAGATTTTGGCGGGATTTCTTTGAAGCAATGGGGATTACAGCAAACCCAACAATCTCTGCAGCAGTTTTTAATTTTAGCGATCAAAAAATATTCGTACCAGTCTCCGCACTTTTTCTCGTCATGATAGAGATGACAAAGTCCCATTTAATTTACATGAGGGTATTGATAGCACTATTCTCATACTCAAACATCGCCTCAAAGCTAACGAACAACGCCCAGCTATTGAAGTAGCTACAAACTATGGTAATTTACCTTTAGTTGAATGTTTACCTGGGCAATTAAATCAGGTATTTATGAATATTATTGCCAATGCCATTGATGCCTTAGATGAGGGAAATATAGGACGCAGTTTTGCGGAAATTCAAGCCAATCACAACCAAATTACCATTACAACCTCAGTTGTGAAACAAAAAGCAATTATCACTATTGCTGATAATGGTAAAGGGATGACTGAGGCAGTAAAACAAAAGATTTTTGACAATTTCTTTACTACTAAAGCGGTTGGTAAAGGTACAGGATTAGGATTAGCGATCGCTCGCCAAATCGTCACAGAAAAACATGGCGGAACTTTGACTGTAAATTCCAGCCTAGGTCAGGGTGCAAAATTTGTGATCGCTTTACCTATTCACGGTTAATTTAGGTAACAATTGTTCGGATATATTGATGATTTAAAATATTTTTTTACTCATTTACAAGCCACTCTTAAGCAACTAACAATGCCCGTTCTTGATTCTTATACCATTTTGAAAAAAGAACGTGACAGATGGGTAGGTAGGGCACGGCATATATAATCTTGTGGTATACCAAATTATCTGACGGGTGCCGTGCCCCTACAAATAAATTATTGGTAGCCAAAATTATTTCAATTGTTATGACATATCAATAACGGGTATTTAATTTTGATTTTTCATCAATCAAACTAATTAAACTTTAATAACTTTCTGAAAAAATGGGTAACACATCGTTTACGATGCAGATATTTTGCGCTAACAATACAATACAAAATAATTTTGGTCTGGTTCAATGTGGACAAAGCTGAGACAGGTGCTTTGGCAATGGCGTAGCTTATTGATTATTACTCCTAGTGTTACCGGATTGATTATCTTACTACGCTTTTCTGGCTTACTTCAGTTTTTGGAGTGGGCAACATTCGATCAATATATGCGTTTACGCCCACAAGAATCACGTGACGATCGCATTGCAATTGTGGGTATTGATGAAACAGATTTACACGAACTAATTGGTCAAGACTATGTACCAGACCAGCTTTTAGCTCAGTTACTCGTGAAATTGCAAGCGAGAAAACCAAGAGTCATTGGTCTGGATATTTATCGCGATTTACCTGTAGACCCAGGACATACAGATTTAGCTAAGGTTTATCAAAGTTATCAAAATATAATTGGTATCCAACAAGTAACAGGTGCAGGCGTTCCCCCTTCTCCTTTATTGAAAGTTAAGGGACAAATAGGCGCTAATGGTTTACTGATTGATCCAGACGCGAAAGTGAGGCGTGGGTTTTTGTCGATTAGCGATCGCCAAGGGAAACAAATTTGGAGCTTTGGCATGATGCTGGCTTTACGATATTTACAGCCAGAAGGAATTCAGCCACCAGAAATTGATGCACCTATATATCGCCTAGGAAAAACTACATTTCCGGCTTTTGCTGCAAATGATGGTGGTTATGTAGGCGCTGATGCCAGAAGATATCAGATTTTATTAAACTATCGCGGGCCGAAACAGTCCTTTGAATCGGTTTCCATGTCAGATGTTTTGCTAAATCGTTTACCACCTAATTGGGGACGCGATCGCATTATCTTAATTGGGAATGTAGGAGAAATATTTGAGGATTTTGTTTTTTCTCCCTTTAATAGTGGTTTTCCTCTCGGTCTTGAACACACACCCAGAGTAGAAATCCACGCCAATCAGATTAGCCAAATTCTGAGCAGTGTACTTGATCAGCGTCCTTTAATTAAGACTTGGGCAAAACCACTAGAATGTTTGTGGATTTTATTTTGGTCTGGATTAGGTGCTACCTTAATTTGGCAATTACGATACACAGGGGGAATGAGCAAAGTCTCATTACCTAAAGTATTTGCTCCGGCGATCGCCGCAGGTGGGTTAGTGGGTTTTTCTTATAGTGCGTTTTTAGCCGGCTGGTGGATACCTGTGATACCGCCATTATTAGCTTTAGCCGGAAGTGCGATCGCAGTTACGGCTTATTTTGCGCGTATGGCTGGTTCTATACGTAAAACTTTTGGACGTTACCTAACTGATACAGTAGTTGCTAATTTATTAGAAAATCCCCAAGGTTTGAAGTTAGGTGGCGAACGGCGGAATATCACGATTCTCACCTCAGATATTCGCGGATTTACAGCCATATCCGAGCGCTTACCCGCCGAAGAAGTCATTAAAATTATCAATCTCTACTTGGGATACATGGCTGATGTCATTACCCAGTACCAAGGAACCATTGATGAGTTCATGGGGGATGGGATTTTAGTACTGTTTGGTGCTCCCACCCATCGCGAAGACGACGCAACCAGAGCGATCGCTTGTGCTGTAGGAATGCAATTAGCGATGCAAGCTGTTAACGAAACCATGAAACAACAAGGATTACCTAATTTAGAAATGGGGATTGGGATTAACACTGGTGAAGTTGTGGTTGGTAATATTGGTTCTGAGAAACGCAGCAAGTATGGAATTGTGGGCGACCAAGTTAACCTTACCTATCGCATTGAATCTTACAGTATTGGCGGTCAAATATTGATTTCTGAATCTACTTTCAAAGCGGTAGAAACAATATTAAAGATTGATGGGCAAAAACAAGTCCAACCCAAAGGTGTGCAACAACCCATCACAATTTATGAGATTAGCGGTATAGGTGGCAAATATAATCTTTACCTACCTCAAGAAGAAGAGATATTTTTAAATTTACCTGAAGCAATTTCCTTACAATACACAGCCTTAGATGGTAAACATCTTGATGGTACTATCATGCAGGGAAAGTTAAGCAAGCTTTCATTAAAGGGTGCAGAAATCTATCTTATTCAAGATGAAATTTCTACAGTATTAACACCTCTAACAAATATCAAGCTCAACTTACAAATGCCTAATACTGAAGTATTCAGCGATGATATTTATGCCAAAGTTTTAGAGCAATCAACCGATAATAGCTTTTGTATTCGCTTTACCAATAAACCACCGGAGGTAGAGAAGCAGTTAAGTATCATCTACCAAAATTTGCACAAGCAATTGTGAATTATAAATAAATAACGTCAGTTCGGGTTAAGGAGGTTTATTCAAGCTTAAATGTCTGAAACAACGCAAGCACGTTGAAATATCCTAGAATCAAGCAACGGTGTAATGAGGGTTTCAGCTTATCCCGAACTCAGGTTAAATACAGTTCAGTTAAGAAAATTAACTGCTAACAAAACCTAAAAACTAGTACCGCCGTGAATTCAAAATTCAAAATTCAAAATTCAAAATTCAAAATTCAAAATTAAGACAGAATAACGGTTTTGTTGATTTTGTAGACGCGGAGCGGTGAGCCAACGCGGTCTTGGGGGTTTCCCCCATGAGCGACTGCGAACCCGAAGGGCTTTCCGTAGGGTATGGTCTGTTTATTTACGCCGTGCTGTACTAGTTATACCAAATCAAATAATGTTTGCGACAGATAAATTCTTTGTAGGGGCACGGCACCAGTAAGATATTTGATAGACCAAAAGATTGTCGATGCCGTGCCCCTACCAATGTGTCGCGTTCTTTTTTCAAAATGGTATTACTCAACAAAAAAACCGAATAATAATTTTGGAGGGGGTTTGAGGGACGCAACCGTCACCCAATCGGGGGTTTGGGGGATTCTCCCCCAATTCTTCTGCCTTTTTGAATAAGTGACAAATCAATCACTAATGAGCCAAGCGTATAGAATTATAAATTTATTATACAAATACCAATTTTGGCACAGATAATGGTGGCGATCGCTTCATTGCTCAAGCCACAAATTGCAATTTCTTTTATTTACCAACATATATCAATTATTACCCAAAACTATTTCACCACGCTTCACCCAACTGTGTGAAAAACAATTCAACCAAGTGGATGACCTCAGTGTGCGAGGGTGAATTTTGTCAAAAAGAGGATTCTAGTAATAGAGAACATTGATTGCACTTAACTCTAGTGCGGAGAAATTATGAAACTACTCAAAGCTTTAGCAGCTTCTGCCGTTGTTGTTTCTTCTGTTGTCCTCTCCGCTGGAATTGCTTCTGCTCAAACAGCTGGTACTAACAGCAATTACATCGGTGTTGGGATTGCTGCTGGCGCAACAAGTGGCGGACAAGGAAATGATGATGCTCAATTTGGTGGTAACGTGCAAGGACGGGTAACTATGCCCAGAACACCTGTATCGCTTCGGGGTTCCGTTCTATTTGGTGGTGATGCCACTGCAATTATGCCTATAGTTACTTATGACGCGCCCATCGCCAAAAATACGAACGTTTACTTCGGTGGCGGTTACTCGTTTGTTACCGATGAAGGTAAAAACACCCCGCTAGGTAATCAAAATGCACCCGTAGTTACCTTGGGTGCAGAATCACAAGTTGCCAATAACGTCATCGTCTATGGCGATGCTAAATGGGGTATTGACGCTTACAGAAACAGTGATGCCGATGCCGTTAGCTTCCAAACTGGAGTAGGTTATAGATTCTAATGGGCATGGGGCATTGGGCATTGGGCATGGGGCATTGGTAATGGGTAATGGGCATTAGTTATTTCTTCCTCATCCCCAATCCCTAGTCCCCAATCCCCAGTCCCTACCTACAGCGCATTAATAAACTGCTTTACCTTATCCACTAGCGGCTGATATTCAATTTCCTGGGCTAACTCTTGAGCATTGAGGTAGCAGGATAGCGCTAATTTTTTACGTCTTCTGGTGGCGTAAAGGCTGCCCATGTTCAAGAGAGTCGAACTTTCTCCGAGGCGATCGCCTAATTCTTGATAAATTGCTATAGCTTGCTTGTAATATTTGAGTGCTTGGCTATGATTTGCAATGCTGTTATAGGTAAAACCAAGGTTATTTAAAGTGGTGGCTTCACCAGAGAGGTCTTTGAGTGCCCGACGTGTTAAAAGCACTTGATAATAAATCAATAGTGCTTGTTTGGGTTGACCTAAATCACTATATATAGAGGCAATATTATTCCAGGTTGTCGCTTCGCCAACTATATTCTTAACAGCTTTTTGAATTGGCAATGCTGCTTGGAAATATTCTAAAGCTTGCTGTTGCTGACCTAAAGCACTGTAGGCGAACCCAATGCCATTTAAGGTTGTCGCTTCACCGGAAAAGTCTCCCAGTAAGCGACGCATAGCCAAAATTTGGTTTTGCAGCAATAGCGCTCTTTTTGGTTCTCCCAATCTGGTGTAAACCAGTGCTACATCATTCAAAGTAGAAACTTCGCCTTGAGCATCTTCTAATTGCCGGAAAATTTGCAGTGCTTTTTCAAAAGATGCTAAAGCTAGGGAAAATTTGCCTATGCGACTGTAGGTAGAACCTAAATTGCTGAGTGCGGTAGCCTCGGCTCGCAAATTCCCAAATTCTTGAGCCAGGGTTAATGCTTCATTAAAACAATCTAATGCTTTTTCAGGTTGCCAGCAACCGAGGTGAGCCAGTCCGATGTCATTTAATGCATAACCTTCTCTGGCGCGATCTGGAATGATTCGAGCCAACTTTAAATTTTCGGTTGCAAGTGCAAGATATTCTTGAAATTCTCCTCGCTTGTAATAGCGGGTTGCTTCATCACGGCGTTGTTCCCACTGGGTGACTGGATTTGAAGGTTGCGACATCTGACCTCGGTTGCACTAAAAGTAAATAGGCAGGTTTGCTAGGGCCGTTGCATTTGGAATTAACCCTTCTCAGGTGATAATTTCCAAATATGAGATAAACAATATTCTCTATCTTTAGATATAAGACGTAAATAGAGTGAATATAGTATAATAGCTAACTTAAAAATGTACCTCAGAGAAATCCTGTATTTATCAAATTGAGTGCTGTAGTTGAGGTAATGAAGAGAGTTACAGTCACTCAAGATAAAGGAACTATGAAAGGTTTTAAGCAAGATATTGCTAATTTCTCGCGATCGCTCATATCTAACGAAGAGTTAATTTAGGCACAGATGCGATCGCTTTTTTTCTGTTATCGAACTCAGCATACAGAGAAGCCTAAGATTATGTAGTAGCAAATTTAACTAAAAAACATAAATTTAACCTTGGCAAAGCCTATCAGGAACTTTAAAAGCTTTGTCAAAATCTCATAACTTATAACCATTTAATTTATTTATATGCGCTTAGGTATTATTTTTAGTGCTGGATTAGTAAGTACAGGGCTATTACTGGCTTTGGGTTTAAACAAACCAGCAATATCTCAATCTCCGACACAGGTAGCACAGTCATCAGCGATCGCAAACACAAACTTACAGGAATTTAGACAGAATCGCCGGGTATGGAGTCAGCAAAGAATCCGTAACTACCGCTATACACTAAGTAGAAGTTGTTTCTGTATAGAGGAAGCTACAGTTCCAGTAACAATTGAAGTGCGTAACGGGCAAACAACTTCAATTACCGATAAAAATGGTAAAAAAGTCAATCCCGAGCTATTCCAGGAATACAGTACAATGCCCAAGGTATTCAACGTAATTCGGGATGCGATCGCCAAAAAAGCATCCAACATGACTGTAAACTACAACAAAAAACTCGGCTACCCAACCCAAATAGGCATCGATTACAACAGTCAGATAGCCGATGAAGAGTTATATCTCACAATCGAAGATTTCAAAGAAATTAAGTAAAGGGCATGGGGCATGGGGCATGGGGCATGGGGCATTGGGCATGGGTAATTGGTAATTGTTAATTCAATTTTGGATTTTGGATTGGCTTTCAATCTAAAATCTAAAATCCAAAATCTAAAATTCCTTGTCCCCAGTCCCCAATCCCCATTACCCCTTATCCCCAGAGGGGGCCCCGAGTTCCCCAATCCCCAACCTACTCCACCTGCTGCCACAAACTTTGGTAGCCAGTCACCAACCGACTACCATCTTTAAAGACATGAATTTCTATCTGGTCGCTAGCCCAGGTAATTTTGTCTTGGAAAGCAGGATTAAAAATGTTAACTCGTTGATTGCTGGATGAGACTGGAGAAGTAGGAGAATGAATCGCCAAAGATTCCACAAACGGCCCATCAATCAGAATATCTAGCTGCTCTAACAAATCTTGCGAACCTGGGGGAGCAGATTCCGATTGCAGCTGCTTTAAGGTAAAGCCAGTAAATGACATCACGTTTAATCCAGCAGCTTTCAGCTTCCGTGCTAAAGATGCCAATGCAGGTGCTTGCCAAAAGGGTTCGCCGCCAGAGAAAGTTACCCCTGTATTGCGCGGCTTTTTCAAAATATTTTCAGCAAGGGTGTCAACGGATATCAATTGGTTGACCTCGAATGACCAAGATGCTGGATTAAAACAGCCAGGACATTCGCGGGAACAACCTTGCACCCAAACAACAGCACGACAACCAGGCCCATTGACTTCAGATTCATCAACATAGCCCATAATATTAAGATGCTCAGGGGGAATTTCCATAAGTTGTTGCGATGGGTAATTTGGCTGGGATTCCATCTTTTTCCTCCTTTGAAGCTTTAGCTGTTAAATAAACTCATAACTGACTTTTCACTCAGTGGAGATGCGATAAATCGTGTCTCCCTAAACCAGCACAGCCATTCCTGGATAACGCACCGGGATTTTAAGCGCATTGTGAATTTGATTAGCTAAGGAAGCTAAGACGTTTGTGCTGATACATCTGAGATTTTGAACAAGGTAGGGGGCGGGTTGGAGAATATCATTACCGCGTGCGTCTAATTGACGTACCAAAACACGGGGACGGGCAGGAATATTGAGTTGAACTTCATCCGGTTGCAAAATATGCAGGATTTGGATGTAATCCATAATCCTTTCTGGTGTCCAAGGAGACAAGACCATTGTTTGAATAGCCAAATGTCCTGAATATTCCTGACGAAATTGCTCGATTCCTGCCACAAGGCTTGGTAGATTAATTGTCTCTACACAGCGATTGACTTGCTGCAATTGATTTGACGAAACGGCATCTAGTTTTGCGGCGACTGTATCTGCCATGATCAAATCCCTACGGACTTGGGGATCGGATAGCAAGGTGCTATTAGTCAAAACCACTGTGGGCTTTTTGGTAATTCTTTTGACAACACCGATAATTTTCTCTAAATTCAGGGCTAGTGTGGGTTCACCACTCCCACTGAGGGTGACTGTATCGACATTATCTAGTGGCACAGTCTGCAACTCATCAATAATTTGAGTTGTTGGGACAAAAATTTGGCGTTCAGTCGTTATGGCTTCAATTTTTCCCAACTGGCAGTAGATGCAGTGGAAGGAACAGGTAGATTGTGAACCAATAGGATCGATGCCAAGCGATCGCCCAAATCGCCACGATTCTACTGGGCCATAGACAGAAGCACAGGAAGGATATTGTTTATATGCTGTAGCACTCATACTTGCTCCTTCATAAAATCAAACATACACTGGTATCAAAAATCAATCTAAAAATTTGGATTTAACACAAATTTAAACCTAGAAGTTGAGGAACTTGTGAGGTTAGCTCAAAAGGATAAAGGATGAAGGTTGAACAAAATTAATTCTTTGACTCTTGACTCTTGTACAGACGCGATTAATCGCGTCTCTCCAACTCTTGACTCTTTGAAATCAAATAAAAAATCAATATGGCAATTAATATTCAGGAAATCAAAATTTTGGTGGTTGAAGATCAGCCAGAAGATTTAGAATTTTTAGCAGATATTCTTTGCTGTCAAAGGTATCAAGTTAAAAGCGTCAATTCGGGAAAACTCGCAATTAGTCAGGTAAATGCTTTTAAACCCGATTTAATTCTGTTAGATTTGATGATGCCAGAGATGGATGGATATGAACTTTGGCAATATCTGTTATATGAAAAAACTACACAAAATATTCCGATAATTTTCCTCAGTTATCCAGATGATTTCTTTAAAAAATTTAAATCCTATGAAATCGGGACTGTTGATTATATTGCTAAACCCTTACGCTTAGAAGATGTTGTACTACGGGTCAAGAATCGACTTACTCTTGAAGACCTCAAACAAAGATTAACAGCTAAAAATCCTCATTTATTAGCAGAAAGGCAGAATTTACAGCACAGCAACATATACATAGATGCGATGTTGCATAGTGCTAAAGTAGGCATTTGTCTGACTGATGAAAATGGATATTTTTTAGAGGTAAATCCTACCTACTGTCAAATGTATGGATTTACCAGTGAAGAACTAATTGGTCAGCAATTTACCCTACATTATGCGAATTTAACAGCTGTTGCTAAATCTAATTTAATTCAGCAATATAAAAATTTTATTGTTAATGCAACTCAGTCAGAAAAAAGAGAATTTATTATTACACGTAAAGATGGTTCGCGCTTACCTGTAGAGATGACTCAGGTAATTGGGCAACAGGATGATGGTAAATATTTTGTAGTCACCACACTCATAGATATCAGCGATCGCCAAGTTGCACAAGCTACCCAAAAATCTCGCGAACGCTATTTAGAAGCTTTGCTAGAAATTCGACGCAAATTAGCTAATTTCGATGGCACTAAGCAATACTACAGCGAAATTGTCCAAATTTTGGGGATAGCCGCAAAAGTTAGTCGTGTATATATTTTTGAAAATCATCATACAGCCGGAGGCGGTTTAGTGATGAGCCAATGTGCGGAATGGTGTGCGCCAGGAATTCAGCCAAAAAATCATAACCCTGCTTTACAAAGTGTTGCTTATGATAAGTCTTTTCCACGTTGGGCTACCTTATTATCACAAGGCAAAATGATTTCCGACATCGTGGCGGAATGTCCGGAGTTAGAACGGGAGATTTTAGCTAGTCAGGGAGTTTTATCAATTCTGGTTCTCCCGATTTTTGTCAAAGGTGAGTTTTTCGGTTTCATTGGCTTTGATAATTGTGTCGCCGCCCGTTTTTGGGAAACTGCAGAAGTCTCACTTTTACAAGCCACCGCTACCGCTATTGCTGTTGCGCGCGAACAAGCTCAACTATTAGAAACAGAAAAACAAGCACGTGCAGAATTAGAAAAGCAAAATCGCCAACTCCAGCAGCAAATTCGTATCAGCGAAGCTTCGCGGAAGGCGCGCCTGTTTGCGCTCAAAGCCAGTGAAGGTAAATATCGTCACCTAGTTGAGACTTCCCAAGATATCATTTGGTCTGTGGATATAGAAGGATTAATTACCTTTATTAATCCGGCGGTGAGAAAGTTATATGGTTACGAACCCCAAGAGATGATTGGGCGGGCGTTTACTGATTTTATTTTGCCCAGCCAAGTTACCCAGATGCAGGAAGTTTTTCTGCGTCTTCTCAATGGCGAGTCGATTTTTCAGCATGAAACTATTTGTAGTACAAGAGATGGTAGCATCCTGTATCTGATGCTGAATGCGATCGCTTTACATAATGATGAGGGCGAAGTTGTTGGTATTACTGGTACAGCTAGTAATATTACGCAGCGCAAACGCGCCGAACAAGCATTACAAGCCAGTGCGATTAAGCTGCGTCAGCATAATTTAGTACTTACAGAACTCGCCACCAATCAAGTGCTTTATCAAGGCGACTTCAAAGCAGCTGTGAGTCTGATTACAGAAGTAGGGGCAAAAAATATTGCGGTGGAACGAGCTAGTGTTTGGCTATATTCAGAAAACGAGACAATTTTGCAGTGCATAGATTTATTTGAGCAAAGTCAAGAGCAACATAGCGAAGGCTCTTCCCTGATTACTGCAGATTATCCAGCTTATTTCCAAGCTTTGCATCAAAACCAACTAATTGTCGCCCATGATGCCTGCACCGATCCTCGCACTAAAGAGTTCTTGGAGTCTTACTTGACTCCCTTAAACATTACTTCCATGCTGGATACACCCATCCGGCTAGGGGGAAAAACTGTCGGTGTTTTATGCTTGGAATCTGTATTAATTGCTCATCATTGGACACAAGAAGACCAAAATTTTGCCCGTTCTTTAGGAAATTTAGTCTCTTTAGCCCTAGAAGCCAGAGAACGCCGACGTGCGGAAACCGCACGCCGCATTTCCGAAGAAAAGTTAGGTTCGGCTTTTCGCTCATCTCCTGACCCGATTAGCCTCAGTATTATTCCGGAGATGCGCTATATCGAAGTTAACGATAGCTTTTGTTCATTTTTTGGTTATTCCCATGCTCAAGTCATTGGACATACTAACCAAGAATTGCAGATTTGGGTAAATCCAGAAGAATATGCTTATCTTCAGCAAATTTTGCGCCAAACAAAAGCGATTCGTAACCATGAAGTTGATGTCCGTACAGCTACAGGCGAAGTGAAAACTACCTTGTTCAGCGCGGAAATGATTGAAATTGATGGGCAACAGTACATACTGGGTACAGCTAAAGATATCACTGAGCGCAAGCAAGCTGAAAACGAAAGCCGTTTATTGCTGTTAACTACCCAAGCGATCACTCGCGCCATTGATGTAAATACGGCTTTAGTGGTGATTCTACGCTTAATTTGCCAAAATATCGCCTGGGATTTTGGCGAAGCTTGGATACCGAGCGATGATGGCAAAATTTTAGAACATACTCTCAGTTGGTACGGTGAAGATAGCAGTTTAGAAGAATTCGGCTTAGAAAGTAAAACTATTAGCTTAAATCTGGGCGAAGATTTGCCAGGGCGAGTTTGGCAACAGAAACAGGCAGAATGGTTGGAAGATGTGTCTCGTGTCACACAGCCTATTTTTTTGCGATCGCCACAAGCAGCTAGGGTAGGATTAAAAGCTGTATTTGGTGTGCCAATTGTAGCTGGTAACAAGGTTTTGGCGATTTTGGCATTCTTCAAAAGCAGCCCGGTACAAGTTGATAAGCGCTTGCTATTGCTAGTATCTGCGGTTGCTGCCCAGCTAGGGGGATTAATTCAGCGAAAATTGGTAGAAGCAGCCCATAGAAAGAGCGAAGAACGCTTGCAATTAGCCTTAGAAGCCAGCGATTTGGGATTGTGGGATTGGAATCTCACCAGTAACAAAATTTATCGTGACTGGCGCTGGAAGAAAATGCTGGGCTATGAAGAACATGAAATTGAAGATAATGTCCAAGCTTTTGAAGAATTAGTCCATCCCGAAGATTTGCCTTTAGTTAACGCAGTTTTAGCGCAGCATTTGCAAGGTGTCAGCCCAATCTATGAAGTAGAATTTCGGATGCGCTGCTCTTCTGGAACTTGGAAGTGGATTCAAACTCGCGGGCAGATTTTTGAGCGTGACGAACAGGGTGTACCACTGCGAATGACAGGTACAAACAAAGATATCACCGAACGCAAAGCCTTAGAAAAAGAAATCGCCCTGAGAGAAGCGCGCCTCAATGCCTTTTTCTCTGGTGCGCCTGTGGGCATGAGTATTTTAAATAATCAACTACGGTTTGTGCAAATCAACGAATTACAGGCAGATATCAATGGATATCCCCAAAAAGACCACATTGGTAAGACTATTAAGCAAATTATTCCCCATATTGCCCCTGTGGTTACTCCATATTACGAGCAGGTGCTATCAACTGGGAAACCAATTCTCAACATAGAAGTCAGCAGCCCTGCACCCCAGCAACCAGATACGGTGCGTCACTTTTTAATTTCCTATTTTCCCATTCCCGGTGAAGACGATCGCCCTTCTGGTGTGGGTACAGTCATGGTAGAAATTAGCGATCGCAAATATGCAGAGCAAAAACAGCGTTTAGCTAACGAACGCTTACAATATCTCCTGACTTCTAGCCCAGTGGTGATTTATAGCTGCAAAACCTCTGGGGATTTTGGCACTACTTTTATGAGTGAGAACGTGAAGAAAATGCTCGGCTATGAAGCTCGAGAATTTCTCCAAGATTCGAGTTTCTGGTTGCGTTACGTCCACCCAGAAGATGTGGAATCTCTCTTGAAAAAGTTTTCTGAGCTATTTGAGCAGGAGTATCGGTCTTACGAATACCGCTTTTTACACGCTGATGGGACTTACCATTGGATCTACGAGCAAGTAAGGTTAATCCGCGATGAGGCGGGGAACCCAATCGAATGTGTGGGTTATTTAGCAGATGTCAATGTGCGGAAGTTGGCAGAATTAGGTTTGCAAGCCAGTCAACAACGATATCAACTGTTAGCAGAAGCCTCACCAGCTTGTATTTTCCATACTGATGTTGATGGCAATATTTTATATTTTAATCAACGCTGGAGTGAAATTACTGGGCTTTCCTTAGTTGAGTCTCTGGGTAGAGCTTGGGCAAAAGCCATGCATCCAGATGATTACGAGCTTGTGTTGTCAAGTTGGGATACATCTAGGGCAAACAAAAGTCCCTATAAAATGGAACATCGGTTTCTCAGCCCTGATGGTAAAATTATCTGGGTAATTTGTCAGGCATTGCCAGAAATCGGCGAAGATGGGGAAGTTAAGGGCTATATTGGCACAGTTACAGATATTACCGAGCGCAAGCTAGCAGAAGAAGCCTTACAAGAAAGTGCGGAACGGGAAAGAGCGATCGCCCAAGTGATTCAAAGGATGCGCCAAACCTTAGATTTAGAGACGATTTTCGCCGCCACCACCCAAGAATTACGACAAGTGCTAGACTGCGATCGCGTTGTGGTTTACCGTTTCCATCCCGATTGGACTGGTGAATTTGTCTCTGAATCGGTAGGATTTGGTTGGTCTTCGCTGATAGAAGCACAAAAAAATGACCCTTCTCTCACCGAAGGCGCTTTAGCAGAAGGGCGTTGCATCTGGACAATGTTAGAGAGTCTGCAGCAGGTGCGAGATTCAGAGATGAACACCATCCCAGAGATTGAGTATACCCAAGTTGCCAATTTCCGCTATGTTACAGATATTGACAAAGTCAAATTTCAACCCAATTACATCAACTTTTTAAAGCGTCTGCAAGCTAAAGCTTATATTACTGTGCCTATTTTATGTGGCAATGAAGTGTGGGGATTATTAGCTAGTTACCAAAATTCTGGCCCCCGCCAATGGAAAACAGAAGAAATCAACATCGTTGTCCAAATTGGTAATCAGCTAGGAGTTGCTTTACAGCAAGCGCAATTGTTAGCCCAAACTCAAAGTCAGTCACAAGCATTACAAGCAGCTGCGATCGCAGCTGATGCGGCTAATCGGGCTAAGAGTGAATTTCTGGCGAATATGAGTCATGAATTGCGAACACCACTCAACGCCATTCTTGGTTTCACCCAAATTATGAGCCGGGAAAATACCTTATCCAGCGAACATCAGCAGCACTTAGCAATTATTAATCGTGCTGGTGAGCATCTATTAAATTTAATCAATGACATTTTAGAAATGTCCAAAATTGAAGCTGGTAGAACTACTTTGAATGTTACAAGCTTTGATTTAATTCATTTATTAAAAAGCTTGGAAGATATGTTGCACTTCCGGGCTGCTGCTAAGAACTTACAGTTGCTATTTGAATATGCTGATGATATTCCCCAATATGTGCAAACTGATGAAAGTAAATTACTGCAAGTTCTGCTCAATCTTTTAGGAAATGCTATTAAGTTTACTCATCAAGGTAGCGTCATACTGCGGGTAACATCGCAGCAACAAGAGCAAAATCAATCTCATCTCAATCAAATTTTATTTGAAGTTCAAGATACTGGCCCTGGCATTGCACCCCAAGAAATTGATTTATTATTTGAAGCCTTTGGACAAACTGAAACTGGCAGAAAATCGCAGCAGGGAACAGGACTAGGTTTAGCCATTAGCCGCAAATATGTACAACTAATGGGTGGAGATATTAGCGTTAGTAGTACTTTAGGTGAAGGTAGTAAATTTACTTTTGATATTCAAATTAACCTCGCTTCAGCTAGGGACATTCATCTCCAACCAACTAAATCCCCTGTTATTGGTTTAGCACCTCATCAAGAACAATATCGCATCCTAGTAGTTGATGATGCTAGAGAAAGTCGTTTATTGATAGTCGAGCTATTAACATTTATCGGTTTTGAGGTGCAAGAAGCTACTAATGGTAAAGAAGCGATCGCTCAATGGCAAGAATGGCAACCACACCTCATTTTTATGGATATGCGGATGCCGATTATGGATGGCTACGAAGCCACAAAATTTATTAAAGCTTCCGAAAGCAAACTTTCTATACCTCAGCGCCGCACTATCATTATTGCCTTAACTGCCAACGCTTTTGAAGAACAGCGCGCCGCCATGATCAAAGCTGGCTGTGATGACTTAATCAATAAACCCTTCCGCGAAGAAATTTTACTAGAAAAGCTGAGTACTTATTTAGGAGTCAAATATCTTTACCAGCAAGACAGCAATCAATTAGTCAAAGCGAATCTTAATAAAAAAGAACAAATTCTCACTTCTAGCGAATTACTGCCTTTGTTATCGCAAATGTCACCGGAATGGCTCACCCAGCTCTACCATGCGGCGGCTCAGTGCAGCGATGGCATGATTTTAGACTTACTGGATCAGATTTCCACAGAAAATGCTGTCTTAAAAACCTTTTTAACTGATTTAGCAGATAACTTTCAATTTGAAAAAATTATGGAACTCGCAGAGCAAGGGACTTCCAACTAAAAAAATATACCATCCCTGCGGGACGCTACGCGAACGCTGCGTAGGCAGGGGAGCAGGGAGCAGGGGGAGAAATAATTAATGACAAATACCCATTACCAATTACCAATTACCCATTACCCATTACCAATTACCAATTACCCATTACCAATTACCCATTACCCATTCCCAACACAATTTTTACTCCCTCCCCAAGTATGAAAATCTACCCGCCTTATTCTCTACGTGAAATTTAAAAATCCCTGAAAACTATTTGTCTAGGTACTATTGCCAAATTTTTATAAGCAGATATACTGAATATATAGAGACTCAAAAAACTCTCGCATCTACAAAAAAGTGAGAAGCTAGCTACAAGATATAGCAGCTAGCTTCTAAGGGTATCTACCGTTTTTTGTCTTCAGCCGCTTACTGCTCCAGTTCTCATACTAAGTTTGTCATTTTTTTTTGTCAAGCTGTCATTTAATTAAGACAAAAAAAAATGTCTTGCATTTGTGACTTCATGAGAGAAAATAAAAGACAAGCGTAATATTCAGGATTTCGGTATATGACTGACAGAAGGCGTTCTGATGATTACAAGCAAATCAGCGGCTATATTCCCCTAGATTTAGCGCTGGAGTTCAAGAGCATCTGTGCTCGTTTGGGTATTTCCCAAAGCGATGCGATCGAGGAGATGGCCCATGAGTGGATAGCCCAAAAAACGGGTTCTAGCTCTAACAGTTCTCGAAATGCTGCTCCCAAAACCATTGCTGATTTAGTGCGAACCAATATGACAGAACTGAAACGCTGTGGAATAAAAAACTTATCAGCGTTAGCTAAGGGTGAAGTTTTACCTACACCAGGAGACTTTGCAATTATCACATCGGCTTTAGCCATCCCGGAGGAGGAAAGAGTAAAGATTTGGGAAGAAACTTTTAAATTGTCCGTATATCAAGATACTAGGGGTGTAAAAGTGTATAGAGATTCTGGAGGTGTCAAAGAAGATGAGTGTGAGTATTCTTAGAATCCTCAACTTGCCGGGATGGAATTATAAAATGTCTTATGAAGGAGTTTCAATTGTTGCTCCTACTAAGCGTGATGCTACGCAGCTTGCTCAAAGCTACGGAGATGCTCTCAGTGAAACTGCATACAGAATTAATGGGAAAGTGCGGATTCGCTGGCGAGGTTGTAAAAACCCAATTGAATTTTTTGGGTGGATGGCGACACAAGAACCACCAACTTCCGCAGAAACTGCGGAACGGATATTACAATATCAAGGTTCTGTGTTTTGTAGCCAGTTGCAAATACCGTCAGAATTGTTGTACCGCATGGTAGCTGCTGCAGAAAATGAGCGCCCTGTGAGTATTGTCAGACAAGATACTCGCAAGCAAATCATTGTCAATCAGCCTATGGCTGAGATGCTAGAGACACCACCAGAAATCGCGACTCAGAGGGTAATGACCCAATTTTGGCTACCTGAGGATTTAGCAGAACTGGAACAAAGGTTACATAATGATCGCCAGTTCACCTGGACATATTCTGCGGGATTGAATGAGCGCGCTTGGGCGATACTCACCACTCAATTCGAGGCTTTTGAGGTTGATGGTATTTGGTATAGACAGGGAACCTGTTTATCAACGCCTCAACTTGTGCCGATTCCACCAGGAGTACTGGAACAGGCTTAAATAAATAATTTGACTCCTTCAAGAATTTAAAAATCATCAGGTGCGTCCTTTTTTGTGCAATTTCAGGGTGCGCTCCTTCAAAATTTGCGATATTAAATTTGGGATTTTGGAGGAAAATTTTTGAAATTAAATAATACAAAATTTAATCAATAATTTCTGCAATCATTCTCAAGTGATTGAGGGTTGGCACTGGAATATCCTCTTTGTCTGTTATTAGTCACCTTTTATTTAAAACCTCATTTCTCATCTTCCAAGGGCGGAATCTAGGATGTAGATTTAGATTCGTTATCTGATGTAGTTTGTAATCCTTTTAGCTGCGATTGTGCATCTTTATAGCCATCTTGATCGCCTCTCTGCTGAAATAACTTTGCGGCTTGCTGAAAATCTGCGATCGCGCCTTTTTTCTCCCCTAATTTTGCCCGCAGTAAACCCCGATTATAATAACCTAAAGCATATCGCGAATTAACTGCGATCGCTTTGGTGTAATTTGCCAGTGCTACTTTTTTATTTCCCCATTCCAGATAAGCATTACCCCGGTTATTATAAGCAACTGCATTTTTAGGTTCTATTTGAATTGCTTGGTTATAATCTACAATTGCGCCTTGATAATTTCCCAAAGAAAAGCGATGCATTCCTCTATGGAGATATGCTACCGCTAATTTTGGATTTAGTTCGATAACTTTGTTGTAATCTTCAGTTGCTTCTAAATTTTTGCCCAAATCGCTATAAACATCTCCCCGACTGAGATAAGCTTCCAGATATTTCGGATTGATGTCAATGGCGCTATTATAATCTTGAATTGCAGCTTGACTTTGGTTATTCGCAAATAAAGTTAAACCCCGTTGATAGTAGGCTTTAGCATCATGGGAATTTAGCTCAATCACTGTATCAAAATCTTGAATCGCAGCTTCTTTCATTTTTAAGCGACGGCGGACAATACCCCGTTGTAAGTAGGCTTCGCTATACTTGGGGTTAAAGGCGATCGCTTTGCTAAAATCTGTAATTGCTGCTGGATAATCTTTTAATTCTACACGCGCTAAACCCCGTCCATAGTAAGTATAAGGATTTTTGGCATTCAGTTTAATTGCTTGATTAAAATCTGCGATCGCTTGTTTATATTTACCTAATTCATAAAAAGAAAAGCCACGGTCATAATAAGCATTATCATCCCGGCGATTTAGCTGAATTGCCTTGCTAGAATCGGCTTGAGCTTTTTGGTATTCTCCTAATCGATAAAAAGCATCACCTCGGCGATTATAAGCTTGTGCATATCGCGGATTTAATGTAATTACCTGAGTCAAATCTTTAACAGCTTCTTGGAATTCACCTTGCTCATATTTTTCTATTCCTTGCAGGTATAATAACTTAGCATCACCCGCAGGTTTGGAAGTGAGTGAAAACCATGCAGCAGCACCAACTGTAATCAAGCTAGCTATTCCAGCAACAATTAACCAAGGCTTGTTAATTATCCGTTTTTGAGTGCCATTTTTTAGATGCTTGAGGTCATTTAATACTGCAGTAGCAGACTGATAGCGTTTTTGGTAATCAAAACGCACCATTTTATCGAGAATTCTAGCTAAACCTTTGTTGACTTGGGGAATTTTATCACGCCAAACAATTTCACCTGTCAGCAAATTTTTGTGCTTTGGTAATATAGCTATTTCATTGTCGGTTAACCCAATGAGAGCTGCGATCGCTATAATACCTAAAGCATATATATCGCTGTTAGGTTGTGTGTTACCTTGTAATTGCTCTATGGGTATATATTCGAGATTGCCAACAATATTAGCGACAATTTCTTTCATAGAACCAAAGTCAATCAAAACTAAGTTGTTGTCTGACTCACGCCGAATAATATTTGCTGGTTTAATATCCTGATGTATGACTTCTTGACTATGGATAAATACCAAAATTTCTAATATCTCTGTTAAGAGATTAATAACTTGCTCTTCCTCCAAGGGAGTACCTAAAAAAATTTCCTCAGTTAAAGGCTTACCAGCAATAAATTCTTGTACTAAGTAGAATTCTTCATTTTCTTCAAAATAATTAACTAGCTGCTGAACTTGCTCGTGTTTTTTACAGACTTTTTCTAAAGTTGCTGCTTCACGTGCAAACAGGCGGCGCAAAATTTTTATATCTTGAGGATTTTTGTTGGCAGGTTGTAGTTGCTTCAAGATAAATTGACTGTTAGGAAGGTTTGTATCTTCCACCAAATAGGTTTGTGTCAATTCCCCTGTATTTAGAACTGCCAAGATTCGGTAACGTGCATCCAGAAGGTGACTATGCATGAAAATAAATATAGTTTTATCCGGAATGATTTGATTATAGCTTGCGTATTATTACTGATGTAAATTTATTTAGTTAGATAAAAATATGCAACAGTTTATTGCTAACTATAGGCAGTAAAGTATATTTATGCCGTAAGTTAACGCCCCGCCAATGATATCAAAATTGACGTATTAAAGAAATCACTGTCTTGAAAATAGGGAACAGGGGAAGAGAAATTTTGATGTTTGCTTGTGGCATTTTTCCATGAGGGGCTAATTTGAAAATAGGCGTGCTTAGGCTAAAGAAGAACGATTTTCATGCTTTTTCTGGAGTTTTAATACCTAAAAACAGTACTGACGCTTCTACGGCTTCCCACAGAGTAGCACCACTGTGTCGATCACTTCTGAAAAAAGGTTAGCGCCTACTGTAATACCAATTTGAAAAGAGAATGCAACAGCTTGTAGAAGCACGGCAGTGCCCTACTCTCTAGAATATATTGATGTGTCGCGAACATTATTTGATTTAGTATAAGATATCCGAATCGTGCTAAGGGACACACGCCCTTGTAGTCACTGCTGTCAAGTGAGATTGCTGAGTAACTTATATTAAGTACCTAAAACAATTAATTACACAGATTATTTCTCTGTTCCCTCTTTCCACTAATAAACTTAATTTTGCACGATTATTAGTATATGCAGTTGATGAGGGTTACTGAGTACTACTTTTCCAACTCAAAAATCTTAGCAAACATAGAAAATACAGAGTAAAAAATTATAATTTTTTACTCTGTATTTACCTATGTATCTGCACCCTCAAGATTCGTGATGCCCTTTGCTTTATTTCTAATAATCTTAGTTTTTTTAAACAACATTTCCATCTGTCTTGCGATAGGTTTGAAGATATTATATTGTCTATAAGATTTTATTTTTTCAGTGTTAATTTTTATCAACTCTACCAGTTTATACTCATCAAAACAATCATATGGCAAGAGATTTAACTTGTTGTATTTATTACGTGTGGCGCTTAAATAGGAAAATACAAGCTTAAAAATTTTGCTACATATTTGTAACTAATTTATTACATATAACAATTCGGTTTGATGCCTGAAAATGCTTGCATAGCAAGGGGAAAGAGCAACGATCATCAGGAATAAAACTATACCTACATTTTTTATAAAACAAATATTGTTCTTATATATGTTGAATTTATACAAATACCACTCTTCTACAAGAATCATATTTTATACATTATTAAAAGCTTCATATTTAATAGAAAGCCATGAAACTTTGCTTATACAAAGCTATAGCTAGTAAAAAAAGCTTCGTTATATAAGTACAGCGCGTCTTGAAGTAGGCTAGAATGAGTATATGTAATGTGTAGTTTATTAGCCACCCACTTGAGTATAAGAATCATATTTGATGGCTAAAAAACTCTATATACCTTAATTTCTTCTTTCCTGTTCGCTTTCTACTTCAGTATTTTCTTTGCATCAAAACTGATTGCTATAGCAGAGTTTGCAGGATAACAATATTGTGTTTTAATACATAGCAACTACATAAAACAGACTATTACTGATTTTTAAATTGCTCGTCTACGGGAATCTGATAGCCATTAGCAAGGCGATTAGTTGTATTTGCTGTAGCAACGATCGCTAACAATTCACCAAACATCGTATCATTCATGCCCTTAGCACGTCCTGATGCTGTGTGTGAAGCAATACAATAATCACAGCCATTGGTCACGCTGACAGCGATGTAAATTAGTTCACGCATCAATGGATCAATCTCCCCTGGACTGGTCATGACTTCCTTGACAGTTTGCCAGGTGCGTTGCAGGGTAGGGGGATGATTAGCGATCGCTTTCCAAAAATTGTTGATATATTCAGTCTGGCGTGTAGCGCGAATATCATCATATACCGCCCGCACTTCATCGCTAGCTTGTTCGTATTCTATTAAATTGGTCATTTGGTGTTTGGTGTTTGGTAATGGGTAATGGGTAATGGGTAATGGGTAATGGGTAATGGGTAATAGTAATTTCTCACTATCCCCTCATCTCCCTTATCCCCAGTCCCTTATCCCCAGTCCCCAGTCCCCAGTCCCCAATCCCTAACTAAGCAGGAGTACTTTCTACAAGCTGGTTTTCTTGACGCAAATAGGCTTGAATGAAAGCATCAAGGTCGCCGTTCATCACATCGGTAATGGCTGTTGTTTCAATGTTGGTACGCAAATCCTTAACCATTTGGTATGGGTGAAATACATAGTTACGGATTTGGTTACCCCAAGAAGCTTCCACCATATCGCCGCGAATTTCGGCAATTTCTTGGGCGCGCTGTTCTCGTGCAATCACTAGCAACTTTGCTTTGAGACGAGCCAAAGCTTTCTCTTTATTTTGCAATTGCGATCGCTCTTCTGTACAACGCACAGCAAGACCAGTGGGAATGTGAACAATCCGCACTGCTGTTTCTACTTTGTTGACGTTCTGTCCGCCTTTACCACCAGCACGAGATGTAGTAATTTCTAAATCCTTTTCGGGAATATCTAGTTGTACAGAACTATCTATTTGTGGCATAACTTCCACCCCAGCAAAACTGGTTTGGCGTTTACCGTTGGCGTTAAATGGCGAAATCCGCACTAAGCGATGTGTACCAGTTTCCGATCGCAAATAACCATAGGCGTAGCGACCGGTAATTTCCAAAGTAGCCGATTTAATCCCGGCTTCATCACCTTCTGACTCTTCAGCTAAAGCCACCTTGTAACCGTGGGCTTCTGCCCAACGGGTATACATCCGCATCAGCATAAATGCCCAGTCTTGAGCGTCTGTACCGCCTGCACCAGCGTTAATTGTTAACACCGCGCCTTTATCGTCATAGGGGCCGGAAAGTAATTGTTGTAACTCCCACTGATCGAGTTCGCTATTGAGTGTGGTAATCGTAGATTCCGCTTCTTGCAACAGCGATTCGTCGGTTTCTAACTCCAACAACTCAACCACAGCTTTGGTATCTTCCAGATGAGTTTGCCACTGATGATACTGCTCAAGGTGGGCTTTCAGGTCATTAAGTTCTTGTAGAGTTTCTTGGGCTGTGGTTTGGTCGTCCCAAAATTCTGGCTGGGCGGAAATTTGTTCTAAATCCTGAATTTTCGCTGTCAGTGCAGGTACGTCAAAGATAGTCCTGGGTTTTACCCAGGCGGTAAGACAACGTTTCGATTTCGCGTTTGAGTTCTAAGACATCCATAGTGCTTACTAAAGATAAAGCGCTCCCGATGGTGAGGAACTTGCTCTTAATTCTATTTGCCTTTTTGATTTTAGCTGTAGTTGAGCAAGTTCTCTCGTTGCATTTGTATAAGTTGCTAAAATTACTGAAATTATTCAGTATGCATATTTGCTCGCGCTAGGGTTTGATATTGCTGCTGCAAATAGGCTTTGATCAAAAAATCAATGTCACCATTCAAAACCTCCGTTGCAGCTGTTGTTTCTACTTGGGTACGCAAATCCTTGACCCTGGTATAGGGATGCAAGATATATTCACGGATGGGCTTTTTGAATAGAGATTTGATTCTGCCAGATTGAAGATCAGACATATTCTGAACACCTTGGGCTTGCATGAAAGCCCATAGCTTACTTTTAAGAATAGCTAAGGCTTGCTCTTGGTTTTGCAGCTGATTACGTTTTTGGTCACACAAGACAGTAATTCCTGTAGGAATATGAAATACTTGTACCCAAGTTTCTGGGCGGTTAACATTTCCACTATGCCAACATTTAGTTATTTCTAAATCCTTGTCTGGAATTTTTAACTCAAAAGATTGATCTAAAATGGGGCTAACTTCTATATTTGCAAAGCACGTGAGTCGCTTACCATTACCATTTTGGGGAGAAATCCTAACTATTTTTACATGAGTTCCTTGTTCTGATTTGAGGCAGCCGTATGCGTAAAGACCTGTAATTTCTAGGGTAGCAGACTTAATTCCAGCTAAATCTTTGCAAGATTCTGCGACTAGATATATTTTGTAATTGTGGCTATTTGCCCACCGATAGTACATTCTAAACAAAATCGAAGCCCAATCTTCGGCATCTATTTCACCAACCCCGGCAGTAATAGTAAGATATGCGCTCTTTTGGTCGTAATATTCAACTAGTAACTGTTGTATTTCTAGTGTTTTAAGTTCTTGTTGAAGCTGGATCAGGTTAGTTTGCGCCTCATGCAATAATTGCTCATCGGCAGAGTATTCTAACAGTTCTAGAGCAGCTTTGATATCTCCTAGAAGTGAATGCGATCGCTGATATTTTCTCTTTTTGGCGTTGAGAGATTCAATCTCTCGAACTGTTGGATAGGCAATAAAGCTATTTTCCCAAAAATTAGACTGAGAAATTATATTTTCTAATTCTTGAATTCTTGCAGTTATTTCTCCCAGGTCAAAGACAATCTTCTGCTTTGCCCAGGATATTCGACAACCTTTCTACTTCACGTTTGATGTTTGAGAGTTCCAGCATAACTTTGCTCACTTACGGCTGATAACTTACTACATATTGTATTACAAAAATTTTTTCTTAAGTTGAAATGTCAACCAAATTAAAAAACCGTGGTTGTTGAGATTCAACCACGGTAATAATTTATCAATTTTACTTACCTATGGGTGCTTAATCGCGGCCATTCAGGGCAATTAACAGCCGCAAAATAAAAATGAATAGGTTGATGTAGGTGAGGTACATAGATAAAGCCGCAGGCAAGTACTGATCGTTGCGATAAGTACGTGGCAAGATGTAGAAATCAACTACAGATGCGCCAGCGAACAAAAATACGCCCAAACCAGAAATAGCAATTTCTAGCCAGGTTGGTGTATAAACACCAAACAAAGCAAAGACAAATTGAGTCAAACAGACAACCACCAAGGCAATGATGCCGAGAGAGATGGTTTTACTTAAAGCCATCCCGTCTTGTTCCGAAAGATTGGAACCAATTTGGCGGGCAACAATAAAGGTAACACCACAACCTAGGGCAGCTAAACCAATACCTTGAATGCCTACACCTTGAGTTCTCAAGGCGACAAACACTAAGCCACTGAGAGTATATCCAGTTAAGAGACTATAGGTAGCTAGTAGGGGTAACGCCAAACCTTTGTTGCCTTTTTCAGCAACATTTTGCGCCACAAAGAACAAAATTAGCTCTAGAATTACCGCACCAATGAAGGTGGGAAAGAAAATTCCGGGGTTAGTACGGATAACTCCCAAACCACCGTAGGTTCCCAGTGCTGTGAGTACAAGACCACCACCGACATAAGGAAGGGCATTGGCAATTACATTAGGGCCAACGAGGGCTTGAGTTCTAGCGTCCCGAATAGCATCACGAAAATTGCTGGTGTTGCTCATATTTAAAAAAGTGTTTTACAGATAAACGTTCTGCTTTACTCTCATTTTTACCAATATCTGCGGCAAGTAACCAGGGAGTAAAGCGAGAGACTTCTAAAATAAATATCCTATGGCTGTAAAAGCAGAGGAGGCAGAGGAAGCAGTCCCAATGAAAAAAATTTCATCACTATGTATGAAAGTAGCAATGGCAAGTATTTTTACTCAGTACTTTCAAGTCAGCCATTCACGCCCAGTTTTGGCACAACCAAGCATGAAAATTTGTCTTTCCCATGCCCTATGACCATTTTCAAGCTAGAGGAGGAAGACGATGATCGTGGTCTTCACTCTCTTAATTGGATAATTTAATTTCTGCAAATTTCGTAAATAAATGCTATTTTTTGCTGTATTTATCAAATCAGAATGGTACTTTTGTGCTTAAAAAATCTGATTCTTGAGTTTTTGGAGACTCTACAGTATTGTTCATACTGACAGAGAATTTTTGGTTGTTCCTACCCAAGGGTAAGGGTAAGGATCGGTAAAATTTAGTCAGTAAATTAGAAACAGTCAAAATACTGCTATTGAGATAACTTCTTGATGTCCAGCTATATCCGCAAATGCTGGTGTGGTTAGTTCTGATAGCAGGATGGGCAACCTAAATTTATAGTATAGATTGGCAGTATTTTTTTCCCATTCAACTCAGCAAGCAAGATACTCGTTGAGCAATGTATGTATTTTTAAGCATAAACATTTAAGGTGTGTTGCCAGAACTCAAAATAATGAGCTTCTGCAAATTGTTGTGGAGAAAACTATTTTTACCAACAACATAGATCAATAAAAAATCATGCGTGTAAATACTGAATTAGAGCTTCGAGACCCTGATAAGTTCAGTATAACGACGATGGTTTATTCAGTCTCGTCTAAGGAAAATAATGACAGCTTTGATAACAATATACGCAACTCCATTTCTTTAGAAAAAGGAGTTACAACAAAGGAATTTTTATATGGCAGCAAGTGAGTCCTCTGTGCGAATAGATGGTATAGAGCTATTACATTTATACCACCAGAATCCTTCTATTAAACTTCGTAATCAACTTGTACAGCTACATACTGGTTTAGTACGGAAGATGGCTCACAAATTTAGCCATCAATGTAATGAACCTTATGAAGATTTAGAACAAATCGGTTATTTTGGTTTGATTAGGGCCATTGAACGCTTTGATCCCAGCCAAGGATATGCGTTTAGTTCCTTCGCTGTACCATATATTCGTGGAGAGATGCTGCATTTTCTGCGCGATCGCAGTACTCTATTAAAAATTCCCCGGCGTTGGCAAGAATTATATAATGAGGGGCAAAAGGTTCGCAAAGAATTATCAATTGCTTTAGGTCGCCCTCCTAAAGATTCTGAAATTGCTAAACAGCTGCATGTCTCTGTTCAAGAATGGCAAGAAACTAAATTAGCTGCTCAAAATCGGATGCCTTTAAGTTTAGATGCTACAGCAGTTCATTATGTTGATTGTCAAATAACTTTAGGTGAAGCCCTTCCTTGTCCTCGTTCTAGCGCGCTTCAACAACAAGAAGAAGAACGTCAACAATTGCAAGGTGCTATCAGTCTATTAGAAGAAAAGCCACGCATGGCAGTTGAATTAGTATTTTTAAAAGAACTTTCCCGTAAGGATGCAGCTAAAAATATTGGCACCAGCCCCATGACAGTAACGCGATATCTGCAAAAGGGAATTCAAGATTTAATTTCCTATTTACAACCGCAAGCTGTAGCTAATGGGTCATAGTCAATGATCAAAAGTCTATAGTTGAAAGTTAATTAACTTTTGACTCTTGACCCTTGACCCTCAACTCTAAACTAATTACCTAGATTTTAAATCCGCGATCGCACCTTTAGTCATAGCCGCAATTGCTTTATCGGTCGCTTTCGGCAAATGATAATATTTACCTCCGGCTGTTTGCGCTAATTCTTTGGCAAAGCCAGTGGAAACAAATTTACTTTCAGTATCAATTACTAACAGTTGTATTCCCAAAGCGCGAATTCTCGCCGCAATTTCTAACAATTCGCTTTTGATATCTGGCTTTTCTCCTGGTTCCTGTGGTTCACCTAAGGAACGGGCTAAGGGTATATTACCCCGGCCATCGGTGATCGCTACAACCACAACTTGCCCAATATCTCCACTCATTTGAGCATTTAACCCAACGCGTACAGCTTGGGTTAAACCATGCGCTAAGGGTGAACCGCCACCACAGGGTAGTCTTTCCAAACGGTTACGTGCTAAAGCAATGGAACGAGTAGGAGGTAATAATACCTCTGCTTGTTCGCCACGGAAAGGAATTAAGGCTATTTGGTCGCGATTTTGGTATGCTTCGGTCAAAAGTTGCATGACTGCACCTTTAGCTGATTGCATCCGGTTGAGAGCCATGGAGCCAGAAGCATCTACTACAAATACTACCAACGCCCCGGCTTTGCGTACTAACCGCTTGGCGCGAATGTCTCCCTGTTCAACGATGACTTTGCGATCGGGGTGTCTTTCTCTACGTGCTTTTTGATACGGAGCGGCGGCTCTGAGTGTGGCATCTACGGCAATGCGTCTGACTTTGCCTTTGGGCAACATAGGCTTAATGTAGCGTCCCCGGTCGTCTGAGAAGATAATACTGCGGCTACCAGATTTACCTTGCCTCTTTGCCATCTGAGCAAAATAAAGCACAGTATCATCCAGGATCACCCCTTCCGGATCAAAGATAAATTCTTCAGGGATGCTGGGTGGTTCTTGTTGTTCTTGTTCCTCTTGTTCCTGTTCTTCTTCCTGTTCCTCTTGTTCAGAGTCGTCCTGATTTTCTGGTGGCTGAGGTGGTGGAGGGGGTGGTGGCGGTGCTTGTTGTTCTGGTGGGGGTGTCTGCACAACTGTGGCGCGGGGGACAATTACCAATTCCACAGCCCGGCGCAAGTCTTCCGCGTTGACGGTGTTGCGTCCATCTAAAGCCGCAGCCGCTTTTGCAACTCGTACCGCAAATAACTCGGCGCGGTGTCCTTGAACGCCACCACGAATAGCTTCATTGACTAAATAAGCAATTTGATCGTGGGTAATGATGACATCTTTCAACCATTCCCGCGCCAGGATAATTTGAGTTTTCAGTCCGTCTAAGTCTTCTTTATATTGTTCTAGGAACTCTTGGGGAGATACAGAATAAGCGATCGCTTGTTCAACTGCTTGTACTCTTTGATCTAAACCCAGAACTCCATCTGCTGAAAGTGCGATCGCAATTCTATCTAGTAAATGCTCCCGTAATGCGCCTTCTTCTGGGTTGTAGGTAGCAATAAACAAAGGTTTGCAGGGATGCTGAAAGCTGATCCCTTCTCGTTCAATTTGGTTGCGCCCTTCTGATAATACTGTTAATAGCTGATTGCTAATTTGGTCATCTAATAAGTTGATTTCATCCACATACAGCACACCTCGGTTAGCTGTAGCGAGTAACCCAGGCTGAAATACAGTGTCCCCTTCTTTTACCGACTTTTCCACGTCCACAGAACCGAGGAGTCTGTCTTCTGTCACCCCGAGGGGAATTTGCACAAAAGGCGCAGGGACAATTGCAGTGGGGACTGCTTGAATATCTTTATCTGCGTATTCTGCTAACAGGAGATCGTCCCAATCTTGGGGCTGATTGGGGTCGCAGTTACTAATCGAACCTTCAACAACTTCAATGGGTGGTAGCAAGGCGTGAATTGCACGCGCCATCACAGATTTTGCCGTACCACGACGGCCTGCGATCGCCACTCCACCCAATCCAGGATCGACTGCTGCTAAGAGTAAAGCTAATTTAATCGCTTCTTGTCCGACTACGGCTGTCAGCGGGAAGGAAGTGATTTTGGGGGTGATAGTAGGCGCAGGCATTGTTTGGCAATATAGCTAGTCTCGGCTTTTAGCATATCAAGCTTCTGGCACATTTAGAATAAGTGTTGTGACAACTTTCCCCAAGGAGCAAGATTGATGAGTATTGCTCAGGCTAAACGCTTCACTTTAGACGAATACCACAGACTTACAGAGTTAGGTTTTTTCCATGAGGATGACCATATTGAATTAGTCAACGGAGAAATCATCGAAATGGTATCGAAGGGTAAGGCACATGAAACTTGTTTAAGAAATTTGTGGAAACTGTTACCGAAGTTAGTAGAAGATAGAGCAACTTTGCAATCTCAAGCCCCAATTACCTTACCCCCTAACAGCGAACCTGAACCAGATTTTGCGATTGTTAAAAACAAAGATGATAATTATCTATCTGCCCACCCAGCACCTAGTGATGTGTTACTGGTTATAGAGGTTGCAGATTCTTCTTTAGATTACGATCAAGTTGTAAAAATTCCCCTTTATGCTCAAGCTTTAATTACTAATTATTGGATATTTAATTTATTTGATAATCACCTAGAATGTTACAGCGAACCTTATGCAGATAGTTTAGGAAAATACGGTTATTCAAGTAAGCGAATTGTCTTGCCTAATCAAACGATAAGTTTATCTTGTTTTCCTGATTTATCTTTTGATTTAAGTAAAATATTTCCGCCAAAGCTAAATTTTTAACTTGTTTATGGCTTATAGTGATTTTAAACTAGCTGAGATTATTGATGCTTTTGGTTTAACCATCCATGAGTCATCTGGAATGTTTGCTAGCATCCAGGAGCAAGAATGTAGCAATTTACTATCTACAATTTTAAAAGAAAATGTTGATTTGGCAGTCGCTATTAGTTCCAAGAAAGCTCGCAGCTAAATGATTATTAGCCCAATTTTATTAGAAATCAGGCGGAAATTTAATTATGAAATCAGTTTATTTTCTGGAGTCGATTTTACAGTTGATAGCCAACGCGGACTCAATGGCTTTTGTGATTTTATCTTAAGCCTGTCTTCCGATCAGTTACTTGTACGCAGTCCAGTTGTTGTGCTTGTAGAAAGCAAGAATGAAAACTTAAGGTCTGGGTTAGCACAATGTATTGCCGAAATGGTAGCCGCCCAATTATTTAACGATAAAAATCAAAATCGCATCAAGGCTATATATGGTGCTGTAACTATCGGGACTATCTGGCAATTTCTCAAGCTAGAAGGAAATATAGTTTCGATTGATTTGAGCGAATATTACATCAAAGATGTTAATAAGATATTAGGCATTTTGTATAGTGCGATCGCCGAGAGTAAGCAATAAATTATTATCAGTTATCAAATTATTTAAATAAATGGTTAATTAGTAGTTTAATCATATAGCCTATAGTTATTTATTATTTGATTTTTAAAATATATTTAGGGAGTTACGCTAGTCGGTGGTAAGTCTAGGTCATTCCAGTTATATACTAAATCATGAAAATCAACGAAAAAATTAACTAATAGCTACTTGACATTACTACAATTGTAGGTGCTATATTTTTGGTTACAGCAGTATAAGAATCATCGTCCAAAAGCATAAAGCTAAGGTTGGTGGTTGCATATGCAGCAGTTTTTCACTTCTAAGTGAGTCTGTAGTCAACCAGTTGAGTAACTACTGGTTTAAGTACTTGTTTAACTAATTAAGCAAAAACTTAGTTTGTTAATCATGTACTCAAGTTAGTAATTACTCACCTAGTTGACTACACACTCAGATAGAAGCCTAAAACTACTGCATTTGCAACTTCTAACCCAAAATTTAGTACAACCAACTTGAATAGTTGTGCTTGTTGTAAGTGTTGTAATAAAAATTTTCAGTTAGGATTTCTGTCATACAACACTAATTTGATGCTACTTAAACGATGTTCCAACGCTGTTGCACAAAACTCGTAAAGGAACATAAAAAATATGAACACTAAACAGAAACAAAGCAAAAAGAATCAACTAATAGTTTTATATGGTTCTTACTGTTGGTGGTGTGGTAATTGTATGACACAAGATAAGCTAACGCTTGAACATCTTATGCCTAAAAGTCTTGGTGGTACTAACTCTCTAGAAAACCTCAGACTGGCTTGTTTTTCTTGCAATAATAACCGTGGGAATAGTTTATTTCCACCTAAATGGAAGAGAGGTAGTTGCGTCTAGGTAGAATCCAGATATTGTCAACTTATTATCTCATGGGGTGGGTATGCGGCTCACCCTGTAATTTAATTACATTCAAAACTTAAACAAGTATCAAAATGCACAAACTTCTAACATTCCGTGACGAAAAACTATTACGCCGTGCGCTTACCCACCGTTCTTATGTTCATGAAAATCCAGGTGAAGGCGAACACAACGAACGCTTAGAATTTCTGGGTGATGCTTTGCTAAATTATTTAAGCGGTGAGTACCTCTATAATCGTCACCCGGAAAAGGGAGAAGATGAATTAACAAGGCGACGTTCTGCATTAGTAGATGAGAAGCAATTAGCAAAGTTTGCTATTGAGGTAGGTTTAGATTTTAGAATGCGGCTAGGAAAGGGTGCAATTAGAGATGGTGGTTACCAAAATCCTAATTTACTCAGTAGTACCTTTGAAGCAGTTCTAGCGGCTTATTATTTAGATAATGATTCTAATATTGAAGCAGTACGCGCCATTGTCGCACCACTATTTGATTCTGTACCAGAACAAGTTGTTGTGATTCGTTCTAATGTAGATTCTAAAAATCGCTTTCAAGAATGGGTACAACGCAACGTTAGCCCAACTCCTCCCGTATACGAGACAGTACAAACAGGTGGTTTATCTCATGCACCAGAGTTTTTAGCTAAAGTCTTTGTTGATAAAAAAGAGTATGGAGAAGGTAAAGGACGTAACAAGAAAGATGCTGAAAAAGCTGCGGCTGAAGATGCATTAGCTAAATTAAAAAGACAAGGATTGTTGTAAATAAAATTTTTGACTAGTGCATAGATACAAAATTATCTTTTGTATTGAAGTAAATTGGGGAGGAAAATTCAATATAAATTGAATTATTAATTTTGTCTTGGTGCGTTGCGCTGCGCGACAACACACCCTACTTATCTATGCACGAAATCAAATTTTTTACATTTTTAATTGCAAAGGGAAAGTTACAGAAAAAATTGAACCAACCCCAATCTCTGAAATTAAATTAATTTCACCTTGCAATAGTTTTACCAGCCGCGCTACTATTGCTAACCCCAACCCAGTACTTCCGTGAACATAGGACTTCTGACAACCTACGCGGAAGTATGGATCAAATATCTGAGTTTGATTTTCTGGCGCAATCCCAATTCCTGTATCTTTAACTGCGATCGCCCATTTTTGATCGTCCAATACCTGACAGCTGATATCAATGCTTCCAGACTCAGTATAGCGAATGGCATTACTAATAAGATTTGTAATAATTTGTTGTAATTTAACTGGGTCTGTGAATATTTGTTGGGGAGCAAGTTCACAGTTAATGACAATTGGTAATTTTTTTTCTTTAGCTAAAGGCTCTAACATTTCCAAAACATTGTTGATTAATTCGCTCACATTTATCAATTCTGGTTCTGGTTGTACCTTTCCTGCATCGTAGCGCGATATCTCTAAAATATCGTTAATTAGGCGGAGTAAATGTCTACCATTACGTAGTACTCTTTCAATATGTTCTACATTTACATGGTTGTTATTTACTCTAGTTTGCTGCCTTTGTTGGCGTAAAAATAAATCTGAATAACCAATAATTGAGGCTAAAGGACTTTTCAACTCGTGTGCTAATTGAGCAAGATAATCTTGGTTAGCATTTACTAAACGATTGAGTTCCTCGTTATGCAGCATCAGCGAATTATAGAGCTGTTGTAATTCTCTTAAACGCTCTTCAAAATAACTATTGAAACACCGTGCGATCGCTTCATCAATTACAGTATCAATTAACCGCATTGCCCGCACAATTGCTGTTGGTGTTCCCTGCAATAAATTTGTTTCTAAAGTCTCAAATATTACCGTTCTCAGCAGATGATATTCTCGCGCAATTTCGCCTGGATCAAAGCCCTGTTCAGCGCGCAGAACTCCGTGCTGCCAACTAGCCACAACAATTGATTTTACATCATTACCCTGGGATTTTGACAGTACTGTGACCATTGCTTTGATGACATCAGGCAGATGATTTTTGATTGCTGTGTAAGATAAATCATCCGCGCTTTCAATATGTTGATCTTTCCGTACCTCTAACACCCATTTTTGCAAGATAATCTCAGTCTTTTCAGCCAGTACTTGACTAAAATCCATTATTTTAAATTCTGTAAATAGACAGATGAGCCAAATTCTTTATGCACTAAGTTTAACAAGTGCCGCCTTGAGTTAGGCTAATTCAAAAAAAATACAACTACCAAACGGTATATATTTCTTTAACTATTACATCTGCTAACTACTGTGTTAGCTTGTTCAATAACTAATACTCAGCGATTAAGATGTATATTTTTGATCACTAGAATCTTAAAATTAATCAGATGCTCAAATAGCTTGTGGCTTGATAAACCTTTATTTAATAAGCTTTGGTACACCATAATTAACTGATTGAATCTGACTATATACATAGATGTAAAACAATACTGAGCCAAGAGAATATCTATAAAATTTCAGTAATTCAATTGAAAATTTAAATCTATAGACAGATAAATTTACTGATAAATCATGTTATATTGAGCAGACTTAGAGTAAGTCAGCCTAATCTAGTGTATTACAGTATGTGACACTAGAGCGGAGGAACCAAATTATGGGGCGTATCTCCTACAGGAGAGGGGCATCTCTCAGCCCTAGCCCGTCAGCTAACTTCGTAGGCAATGAGAGGAGACTGAAGAGAAAACATTTTTGTAATCTCATCAGTGTCCAAGGCTGGTACTGCTCGGATTATTGTACCCGTGCTGACATTTGTTGAGGTTGTGAATGATATTGCAACTAAATTTAGCTGCGATTTTTGCCGTAGCTGGACAAGTAGCTTGGAAAAAAGCTAAACCTGTCCTGGTAAAAGATGTTGTTATCCTCCCAGCTTTAGGATTTTTAGGAATCATCTTACTGTGGTGGATTGTCGCATTATTCAATCATGAATTAATGCCTACTCCACCAGAGGCACTAGTTGCGAATCTGGATTACATTTTAAATCCTTTCTACGAACGAGGGCCAGGTAACTTAGGTATTGGTTGGTTATTACTCGCCAGCCTACGCAGAGTATTGCTAGGTTTTCTTTTAGGTGCAATAGTGGCGATTCCCTTAGGATTTTTGATTGGGATGTCCAAATCCGCCATGTTAGCCTTAAATCCCATTATTCAAATCTTTAAACCAGTATCGCCGTTAGCTTGGCTACCAATTGCTTTAGCTATCTTCAACTTGGCAGATCCTTCAGCAATTTTCGTAATTTTCATCACCTCCCTATGGCCGACAATTATTAACACCGCCTTAGGAGTTTCTAGCGTTCCCCAAGATTATTTAGATGTCGCCAGAGTATTAGAGATACCGCGTTGGCGACGCATTACCAAAATTATTTGGCCTGCCAGCTTACCCTATGTTTTCACAGGATTGCGAATTAGTTTAGGTATTGCTTGGCTAGTAATTGTTGCCGTAGAAATGCTCACCGGTGGAATCGGTATCGGCTTCTTTGTTTGGGATGAATGGAGTCGTTTAAATTTGAGTTCAGTGTTTCTCGCCGTATTTGTCATTGGCTTAACTGGATTAATTCTTGATTACGCCGTTGGCAAACTTCAAGAATTAGTAACTCGTCGCCCCACTGTGGCTAAATAATTCACTTTTCTCACGCCAAAACTCTCAAAAACTCTTACCTTTGCACTGCTGCTTCTTTGCGTGAGCATATTTCTGGAGCTACATAAATGGGTGATAATAACTGGACAAGACGAGAATTTCTCATAGGAATGGGAGCAACTACTGCTGGAATGGCATTGTCCTCCTGTGCCATCAAAGGTAATACTGGCGCTAAAGGACTCACCGAAGAAGCTTTAGCCATCAAACCAGTAGTTAGATCCCAAGACTTAGAAAAACCGGATATTACTGTTGGCTACGTACCTGTAAATGATTGTGCACCATTTGCGATCGCCTGGAAAAAAGGCTTGTTCCGTAAATATGGTTTAAACGTCAAACTCAACCGCGAAGCTAGTTGGGCTACTTCCCGCGATGGCTTAATCTTTGGGCGCTTGGATGCTGCGCCTGTAGTATCTGGTGCTGTCACCAACGCCAGAATTGGTGCGGAAGGCGCACGCCATGCGCCCTTATGTGCCGCCATGACAATTCATCGCCACGGTAATGCCATGACGATGAACAAAGCCATGTGGGATTCTGGGCTGCGTCCGTGGTACGAATATCAACAAAAATATGGTGATGGTGCTTTAGAAGCCTTCGGCAGAGATTTTCGCAATTACTTTGACAACCAACCCCCAGAACGCAAAGTTTGGGCAGTAGTTTTAAGTTCTGCCATCTACGAATACTTTGTGCGTTATATCTCTGCTGCTGCTGGTGTCGATCCCCTCAAAGAGTTTCGCGTGATTATCGTCCCACCTCCACAAATGGTAACCAACGTGAGGATTGGTGCGATGCAAGCCTACATGGTTGCCGAACCTTGGAATACTAGAGCAATTACAGGTAACGAAGGTATTGGTTTTACCTTTGCCCAAGGTAAAGAAGTCTGGTTAGGACACCCAGACAGACTATTGGGAGTAATGGAATCTTTCATCGAAGACTATCCCAAAACCTACCGTTCTTTAGTTAAGGCAATGATTGAAGCTTGCCAATATTGCAGCAAACCAGAAAATCGCCAAGAAGTTGCCGAACTAATTACAGATAGGTCTTTTACAGGTGCAAAACCGAAAAAGCCAGGTGCCTCACTTACTAAGTTTACAGGGCCAGCAATTTTAGGCAACTACAACTATGGCGGATTTGATGGTAAAGACCGCACCATAGCAGCTGCTGATAATACGATTTTCTATGATATTCCTGACAACCTGCCCAAACAGCCAGGAGAACACTCAACATTTTTATGGAGATCCAGAAGTATCTGGTTAATGACACAAGCAGCACGTTGGGGACAAATTCATCAATTTCCTAAAAATGCTGAACAATTAGCCGAAAAAGGTTGGCGAACCGACCTTTATCGCGAAATAGCCTCGGAAATGGGTATTGAATGCCCCAAAGATGATTACAAAGTGGAATCAAAAGAAGTATTCATCGATAAAAAAGCTTTTGACCCTAGCGATCCTGTGGGCTATTTAAATAGTTTTGAAATTAGGGCTAAATCTCCTATTCGTTTTTTCATGTCTTAATTTCTCAGTATTGTTCATCAAATAGGTAAATAAAAAATCAAAATACTTCTTCACCTCTTCTCTGTTCCCTATTTCCAAGTAGCAATATTGACTCACGACTAAATATTTTCCGGAGCATTTGAGCATGAAATCTACCTCAGTACCTATCAATACTCATAACGAAGTTATGCCCCGCAATGGTTTCCTAGAAATTGAGAATTTAGTCAAGTCCTATCCCACACCAGATAAAGGAAATTTTGTCGTTTTAGATGGTGTTAATCTTTCGATTGGTGAAGATGAATATATTTCTGTAATTGGTCACTCTGGTTGTGGAAAATCTACATTGTTAAAAATTGTAGCGGGATTAGAAAAAGCTACTTCCGGCTCAGTAAGGCTAGATGGTAAAGAAATCCGTCAGCCAGGGGCAGAAAGGATGATGGTATTTCAAAATTATTCGCTTTTACCTTGGTTAACAGTGCGAGAAAATATCCGTTTAGCAGTAGATGAAGTGCTAAAAAATGCCACCCGTGCTGAGAAAATTAGCATTGTGAATGAACACTTAGCAATGGTAAACTTAACAGCTGCAGCTGATAAATATCCTGATGAAATTTCAGGAGGAATGAAACAGCGTGTGGGTATTGCTAGAGCTTTAGCAATTCGCCCAAAAATGTTGCTGATGGATGAGCCTTTTGGTGCCTTAGATGCGTTAACTAGAGGTAAATTGCAGCGGCAAGTATTGGATATTTGGGAAAATCATCGCCAAGCCGTAATGATGATTACTCACGATGTTGATGAGGCAATTTATATGTCAGATCGCATCGTATTAATGACTAATGGCCCGGCTGCGACAATCGGAGAAATATTAGAGGTGCCTTTTTCCCATCCACGCGATCGCTCTGCCATGCGAAACTCAAAAGAATATTTTGAACTTCGTAACCACGCCCTGAATTTTCTTGACCGTTATTTTAGCCAAGACGAATAAATTAGATTATCATTCTTAATAGTGGGTAGCCTAATTCAAATTCGTCATCTTTTGGATTTGAAGCGGAGGAACCAATGTTTGGGGCTAATCTTTATGAGAGACACCTTCCAGTCTTAGCCCGTCAGCTAACTCCGTCGGCAGTGGAAGGAACCGCCAAGAACTTTGGCTTTTAGACCAGTTGTTATTGGGGTTTCTTTTACCGATTTTACTTATTAGTCATTAGTTACTAGTCATTGGTGATGGATCTAAACAAATGACATAGGACAAATGATAAAAGACAAAGTTGGTTACCCTGCTTCTCATTAGTAATTTGTTTTATGGGAGAGAAGTTAAGCTGTGAAAATCAAGCCAATGTTAGTGCGCCTACAAAGCACTATAGGTCGAGACGACTTAATTGAACAAATGGTGTTGTTACCAGAACCTGAAAAAAACTCTTCTATACAAGGTTCTACTACAAAACCAGTCAACTTAATTGTCGCTTATGATGCATCTCCCAAAAGTCATACTGCATTAGATATTGCCTTTTGGATTGCTCATCAAACGCGCTTGGCTACAAACACCCAAGTCACAGTTCAAGCTGTCTATGTGGTAGCAGACAAACAAAAGAGTCAGTATACAGATATCTCTAGCTTTAGTAGAAATCTCACTCCTTTAGAGTGTCCTACAAGCAATGTATCTAAATCCGTCACACCCGTTTTAACTCAACCAAAACTAACAGTTATTGCACCAAATTTACAAGAAAAATCCTTAGCTGTGATCCAACAAGCAGACCAAATTTTATGGCAAGCACGTAGTTTAGCAGAGGAATGGCAAGGTTCCTTTAAATCGCATTTGCGGTTTGGTTCAATTGCTACAGAACTCAAAAAAGTTGTGGAATTAGAAACTGCTGATATTCTATTTATCGGTTGTAGATCTATTGAGCATCCTATTATTCGCGCACTAGGTTCCGATTTCCCCTGTGCTGTTTTGGGTATCCCCAGCGGTATTGAAGAATAAACCAAGACTATAGAGTTCAGTTTCTCTTCATTTAATTAAGATGTCTTACATTCCGATTTGATTTCTGAAAACTCCACATTACGTCTAATCGCTTCTTTTTCGTTCCCTTTTCTATTTATTGTGTTCCCCGCCTTTGGGAGTAATTCACAAATCAAGTAAGGAATGCTAGCTGAAAAAGCCACCTATACTTAGGTGGCTTTTTTCATTATTATGCAAATAATTAGACTAGGAGAGGGAAAGCGTGGAAAATTGGCAAGCAATCCTCAGCATCATTACTTTTATCACTGTCATTGTCTTAATCATGACAGAATGGGTACATCTCACCATTGCTGCATTTTTAGGAGCATTATTACTAGTTTTTACCAACGTCATGACTTTAAAAGAAGCTGTTGGTTACATCGGTAATAGTCATGGCACACTAGGTTTATTCTTCGGTGTGATGGTACTAGTAAGAGCATTTGAGCCTACCAAAATATTTGATTACTTAGCGACACAAATGGTGTTATTGGCTAAAGGTGATGGTAAGCGTCTCTTACTAGGAATTGTGGGGATTACTACCCCTATTTGTGCCGTTTTACCCAATGCCACAACAGTAATGTTACTAGCGCCTTTAATCCCACCTATGGCGCAAGAAATAGGCATAAATTTTGTACCTTTATTGATTTTAATGGTATTTGTTGCTAACAGTGCTGGACTACTGACACTTGTAGGCGATCCAGCGACATTTATTGTTGGTGATGCCATTAATATTAGTTTTACAGATTATTTATTGCGCTTAAGTTTAGGTGGAGTTATTGCCGTTGCCGCAGTAACAGCTACATTACCATTTTTATTTCGCAAAATTTGGCGGACAAAATTAGAAAATCTTGAACAACTACCACATCCAGAAATTAATCATCCACGAGTTCTCGCTGTGGGTACATTAATTATTGCTTTTGTCCTGTTATTTTTTGTTATTGGCGAATCTCTACCTGTTCCTATTTCCCCTGCTGCTGTTGCTTTATTAGGAGCAGCTTTAGCTTTACTGCTATCTCACCAAAGTAAAATCGATTCAGTTCACAACATATTACGAGATGTAGACTGGAGCACATTAATCTTCTTCATGAGTATCTTTGTGCTAATTGGTGGTTTAGAAAAAACTGGGGTAATTAATGGTTTATCAGGAATATTAGCAATAGTCTTAGGAAAAAATATTGTCTTAGGTTCGCTCGCTTTAGTATTTTTTGTAGGTATATTATCTAGCATTGTGCCTAATATTCCGTTAGTGGTAGCGATGGTACCTTTGCTGAAACAATATCTCGTCAACGTCGGATTAGCACCAGCCGCAGTTTTAGCAGCCGACTTCCAAGGACAATTTCCCCCAGAAGTCTTACCACTGTTTTACGCCATGATGTTTGGTGCAACATTGGGAGGTAATGGCACACTAGTGGGAGCATCTTCTAATATCGTCGCTGCGGGTATTTCTGAGCAGCATGGAAGGCGAATCTCTTTTAAAACTTTTCTACACTATGGGATTCCCGTAATGCTACTACAACTAGTAGCTTCGGCTTTGTATGTGTTGTTTCGCTTTTTACTCTAGTACAGTGTGGAGTAAGTCAAGCACCCATGCTCAAGTATGACAAAACTGACGCTGTATTCATTACTAGTGCCTACCTGACAACTGAATGAAGTTAAATATTTAATTTTTTCTTTGCTTTCTGCGATCATCAATATCTGTTTCTATGATCACTTGCGATCGCAAGCTTATTCCCAGTAATCATCACCTACTCTGCATTCTCTTACCGCTCATCACATCGGAGTCTGTAGGGTATTACCCCTGATTCAGTAATGGTATCCTTTGATGGGGGTAAGATTTACTCTCAATCACAACCTCTACTTCAGATAACTTTATATCTGGGGATAGATGCTTTTGCCGATTGTATTCAAAGATTCTACCCAACATAGAGATATTTGGGGTACTAGATCTGGTACAACAACTATAAAGCCGAATTAATTCTAAGTTCAAAAAGGATTAAAACCATGAACCCGCCGGAAGAATATACCAATAGTAATTCCAGAGAGCCAGGGCAAGGGGGGTCAATTTCGGACATCAATAAACTACAATCAAATGGGACAAACCTCGCCGAACTTAACAGCTTAGATAGAGTTAGGGATATTCTTTTTGGTAACCAGGTAAGAGAAGTTGAAAAAAGATTTGCCCGTTTAGAAGACCGTCTGGTTAAAGAATTGAATAATGTCCGAGATGAAACCAAAAAACGCCTAGATTACTTAGAATTATATATTAAAAAAGAGGTTGATTCCTTAACAGAGCGCTTAAAAAATGAGCAAATAGACAGAGATGCAGGAGCCAAAGCGCTTGCAGAAGAACAGAAAAATCTCACCATTAATTTAGAAAAAAAGTTTGCCCAATTGGACGAACAAACTAGTAATAGCCAAAGAGAACTCCGCGAACAAATTCTCAACCAAGCCAATAGCTTACAAGATGATATCCGGCAGAAGTATCAGGAAATCCTGACTTTGTTAGAAAGAGAATCTCAAGAACTACGGAGAGATAAAGCAGACCGTTCCAAACTCGCATCTTTGTTTACAGAACTAGCCGTGAGGTTAAACTCTGATATTAAGTCTTAATTAAATTCGCCAGCTACCGATAATATACCTATATCCTGATTATATCCTCAATTTGTGCTACAGCACGTAAATTTATAAATTGAAAATTTAAACGGTCGAAACTGCTTTATGGCAAGCATTACAACAGTTAAATCGCCACAATTAAACGCGCTTAAAATTACTATTGCATATATATCAGGAAATTTTAGCAATGAGTAATAAATCTACGGATGAAATCGCTAAAGAGTCCCTGAAATCTTTGAGTAATGGTAAGCAAATTAGTATAGCTATTAACCCTGCTGTTGCTCTAAGAGAAACCCAATCATCTAGTTCTGACAATGCTTCTTCTAACTCTTCTGCTCAGTCTGTTGCTATTAACTCACCTGGAAGCAATCATCATGTACAAAACAATGATGAATTAAATATTCTTCGCAGTTTGCTTCTTGGTGTTGAGCCAACTGCGCTAAATAAACTATATGAGCGATTAGAGAACCCGCAAATTCAAGCAGAAGATATTAGTCGTCTGTTACCAGAAGCTGTGGTGTTGCGTTCCAAGCAGGATAAACAACTAGGTGAAGCCATAGTTACTACTGTAGAAACAGCACTCCAAAACTCAATTCAACAAGACCAAAATAGACTTTCTGAAACCTTTTTTCCGATTATTGGCCCAGCAACTCGCAAAGCGATTTCCACAGCTTTGGAAGAGATGCTGCAATCTTTAAATCAAACTTTAGAACATAGCTTGTCACCGCAAAGTTTGCAGTGGCGACTAGAAGCAAAAAAGACCGGGAAATCATTCGCGGAAATAATTCTTCTCCGCACACTGGTTTATCGAGTAGAACAAGTATTTTTAATTCATAGAAATACTGGATTATTGTTGCAACACCTGATAGCACCCCAGGTAACCACTCAAGATCCTGATTTAGTTTCTGCAATGTTGACAGCTATTCAGGATTTTGTTAGAGATTCTTTCAGTATAGGCACAGAAGATGGACTGCAATCTTTGCAGTTTGGCGAACTCACCATTTGGATTGAAGAAGGGCCGCAAGCAGTACTAGCTGCAATTATTCGGGGGAAACCCCCCCAAGAATTAAGGTTAACCCTCAAAGATGCCCTCGAAAAAATCCATCTGCGATTAAGCAGCGAAATGAATAATTTCGTAGGGGATACAGAGCCATTTATTACCAGTAAACCTTATTTAGAAGCTTGTCTAGCTGAAGGCTATAAATCACCACCGAAAAAAAATTATATTTATGCTTGGGGCTTTTTAGGTACGATTGCGATCGCTTGCAGTGTTTGGGGCTTTTTAACAATCCGAGAGCAATTTCGCTGGTATTCCTATATCCAAAAGCTGGAGTCCCAACCAGGAATCGTTGTAGTCAATACAGAACAGCGTCAGGGAAAACATTTTATTTCCGGAATGCGCGATCCCTTAGCTGTAGATCCTAAAAAACTGATACAGCTAGCAAATATCAATCCAAAAAGCGTAATTGGTCAGTGGCAACCTTACATATCATTAGACCCGCAATTAATTACCCTTAGATCTGAGAAATTGCTGCAACCACCAAAAACCGTCACCCTAAAAGTTGACGAAAATGGCATTCTTAATGCAAGTGGTGCAGCACCCCGCCAATGGATTTCCCAATCCAGAAATTTATGGCGTTTTATTCCCGGTGTCACTCAATTCAATGACAACAATCTTCAGGACATTGCCCTGATTCAACTAGAGTCATATAAACAGCAAATAGAACAAGAAATGCTCTTTTTTTCTGAAGGTACAACTGAGTTGATTGCAGGTGAAGTGAATAAACTTCCCAATTTAGCAATCAAAATTAATCAACTTTTAGATATTGCTCAATCTCTCAATAAAAACGTGAGTTTGCAAATTTCTGGACACACAAGTACCACGGGTACAGAACAAATTAATAATTTACTTAGCCAAGCCCGGGCTAATAAAATTCTTGCCGAACTAACTGCCCAAGGTATCAATTCTAGCAAATTGAAAACTGAAGGTTTAGGTGATACTGCTCTCTCTTCACAACCAGAATTAGCACCTGCAGATAACCGGAGAGTTACCTTCAGAGTATTGATAACCGACACCTCTCAGCTGAAGCAACCTCAATAATTATGCTCCAGAAAAAGATTTGTATGGTTGGTGCATTTGCCACAGGTAAGACTAGTTTAGTATCTAGGTTTGTAAGTAGTATTTTTTCAGAAAAATACCATACTACTGTAGGAGTAAAAATTGATAAAAAAACAATAAATATTCAAGATAAAACTATTAATTTGATACTTTGGGATCTTTATGGAGAAGATGAATTTCAAAAAGTAAGAATGTCATATCTACGGGGTTCATCGGGTTATTTATTAGTAGTCGATGGTACCAGAAGAAATACTTTAGAAAAAGCATTTGAATTGCAAACAAGAGTAGAAGAGACAATTGGTAATGTTCCCTTTATTATGATACTTAACAAATGGGATTTAACAGATGAATGGGAAATAGACCCTGTAGAAATCGATGCAGTGCAGCTAAAAGGTTGGACTGTTATAAAAACAAGTGCTAAAAATGGTTTGGGTGTAGCAGAAGTTTTTCAAACTCTTGCTCAAAAAATAATGGATGAATAAATGTTAGATATCCCCACGCCTGTGATTGCTTATCTTCTGACTTTTATTATTGAAGAACTCTCTCTTGCTTATCTATTAGTTAAAAAAGATGGTTGCTTGTCTGCGTGGGGGGGAAAATTGGCAGTATATGGAGTTAGCAACCTGCAAGCAGGTGAGTATATTACAGAACAGGTGTTTTTTCTGGAAGGGCTACTGCCATTAGATGATTTCCCTTTATTTCTCCCCCGTATGAAAACTGAATATGGTATCTGTGCAGATGTCCATCTCTTCCCCTCTGAGGAAGGTGATTGGGTATTAATGTTAGATGCTACTCGCGATGAAAGTCATAAATCACTCGTGCAACAGCAAGCCAATGAATTCAGCTTATTACAAGAAAAATTAATAAAAATTTTCCAGCAAGAATCAAATCAAAATTAATTTATGGCGGCATAAAATCATGAATGACTCTATCACAGCAGACTTATTTGCAGCCTTAAATATTTTAGTGTTAGAGCGAATTAATTTCGGTACATTTAAAGTTACTGGGACAGTACCCAATTGGTTACGGCATTTTTGCCATCCCAGAATTACATCAGGGATGGAAGTATTAATCCCAGAAGAACAGTTTCCCTTTTTAGAAAATTTTTTGATTGATGCTGAAGAATTTTGGCAAAATAATAGCACGACTAAGCTAACTTCTGGTTTCTGGACAGACCGCGCCCTATCTGGTAAAGAATATCATTTTGAAGCCTCAGCAATTTGCTTAAATAACCGAAAAATTATATTAATTGAATTACTGGATAATTCTTTTTACGAAAAACAATCTATTATTCAAAAAGCTCGAGAAAATCAATTAGTTCACCAACAATTATTAAAAGATAATCAAAAAAAAGAAGTATTAATTCACTGTATTATCCATGATATAGCAGGACAATTAAGTAGTATTAATTGTTGTTTAGCTCTGCTAGAATTTGAAAACCTAACCCCTAAAGGAAAAGAACATTTAGAAGTTGGCAGACAGCAAACTATTAAACAAGAAATGCTGATTCGGGAAATACTAAATGCATTCTCATCTGAAATGCAATCCCTAGAAGCTTTCACACTCGATCCCGAACAAGCACCCAATGTTCTCGCTTCTGTACAAGAGGTAATCAAGGTGTTAAGTCCCACCTTTGCACTTAATGATATGCAATTACAAATAGCCAATAATATTGACTTCACAGCTGACTGGAGAGTAGTAGGCGATCGCTCGCGTTTGGATCGGGTAATTTCTAATTTGGTAGAAAATGCATTCCGCCATAGCCCACCGCAGGCTACTGTGGAAATTGGCTTACAACTAGATGCAGAATCAGTTCTTGTAACCGTCGATGATCGGGGTACAGGTGTAGAGCCAGAGTTTGTACCATCGTTATTTCAAAAATTCTCTCAAGGTAAAAGCAGATCTGGTAGAGCTGGTTTAGGACTTTACTTCTGTCGCATTACAGTTGAACGCTGGGGAGGGAAAATCGGTTATTTACCGCTTCCTGAAGGTGGTTCTCGCTTTTGGTTCCGCCTCTTAAAACCAAAAATGCCAAATTAGGAGAGCCTGAAATAGTCCCATTCCTTGCTTCACAAGAGCAAAGAAACGCTTGTCACCATTGCTCAAAACTTACTGAATCATAACTCTTGACTATAGGCAAATACAGTTCAGTTCAGAAAATTAATTGATCACAAAACCAAAAAAATAGTTATACCAATTCTCCAAAACGTTACACATAGGCAGCAGGGGTAGGGAGCGAGGGGAGAATTATCTGTAGCCTGAATTTAGAGACATGGTATTACTCAACAAAAAACTGAACAATAATTTTGGAGGGGGTTTGGGGGACGCAACCGTCACCCAATCGGGGGTTTGGGGGAGAATCCCCCAATTCTTCTGGCTTCTTTAATGAGTGACAAATCAATCGCTAATGAGCTTAACCCAAGGGTATTGGACTATAGGCTAACAGTAAAAGTAAGTATCTTCAGTAAATTTATTATATTTTGAGTATATTTTTAATTATTTTATCAACCGTAATACTAAGTATTAATTATAAGTATTATTATTTACCCAGTATTTAGGGCAATTTTGTCAATATAATCAATAGGTGGTCGCCCAAAACTATGATATTTCTCTTCTCTAACCCTGATTTCTGAGCCTCTAGCCTCTATTTCCCAAAACGTCAATACTTCTTCAACAACGATTAATTTTTCTGTAAAGACTTAATATTCACCTAGGAAATTGGCTCTAAAGTTTTAATTTTCAATAAAGATGTATTGAAAGTAACTATGATTTTTATAAATTAGGTCAGAATGAAATAACTAAAGTATAGAGTTAGCACGTACGCATTAATACATGCTCTTTTTAAACATCCGATAAATTGTTAACCGATTTAATTTACTTTCAAGTTCTCACTTAAAAAATAACTAATTAAATAATGATATGAATCACACTGATGAAGCAGATATCACTATGTGGTATTACAGCTTTATTAGTAGTAATATCTCATGTTTTTAATTGCCTGATTAATCGTATAACGAGCAGATTAAGGTTTACGTAAAAATCATTACTACCAATGGTGTATCAAATATCCCTATCTGAAACTAACCCAGAAAAAGACATCTCAAAATTACCTATTTTGTCAACAACAGAACAACAGAAATTACTAATTGAGTGGAATCATACTCAAACCGATTATCCCAAGCAAGCTTGTATTCATCAGTTGTTTGAAGCGCAAGTAGAAAAAATACCCGATGCTGTAGCCTTAGTTTTTAACGAGCAGCAAATTACCTATAAAGACTTGAATAGTCGTGCTAATCAACTAGCACAATATCTGCAAATATTAGGAGTTGGTGCAGAAGTTCTAGTAGGAATTTGTGTAGAACGCTCAATAGAAATGGTTGTAGGGTTACTCGCCATTCTTAAAGCTGGTGGAGCTTTTGTACCTCTAGATCCAGCATATCCGCAAGAACGTTTAGCTTTCATGCTGTCTGATACCAATGTATCAGTACTATTAACTCAAAAAGATTTAGTTAGTAAATTACCTACTCATAATGCATCTGTAATTTGCTTAGATAAAAATTGGGATGCAATTTTTCAAAATAGCCAAGATAACCTAACTACTAACGTCACCGCCGAAAACCTGGCTTATGTGATGTACACTTCTGGTTCCACAGGTACGCCCAAGGGTGTTTGTGTCATCCATCGCGGTGTAGTCCGGTTAGTCAAAGAAACTAATTATGCTCAATTAACAGATAATGAAGTAATTCTACAACTTGCGCCGATTTCCTTTGATGCTTCTACTTTAGAAATTTGGGGTTGCTTACTCAATGGTGGAAAATTAGTAATTGCTCCTCCTCACACACCATCATTGGAAGAATTAGCGCAGATTATTCAGCACAACCAAGTTACAACTCTGTGGCTGACGGCTGGTTTATTCCATTTAATAGTTGATGAAAAAATTGAGGCTTTAAAATCCTTGCGTCAACTTTTAGCAGGTGGCGATGTTTTATCCGTTCCCCATGTGCAGAAATTTCTCCAAACTGTAGAGAACTGTCAGCTAATTAATGGTTATGGCCCCACTGAGAATACAACCTTTACTTGCTGCTACAGCATCACAGCACCATTGCAACCAGGTGCTTCCATCCCCATTGGTCGCCCCATTGCCAATACCCAAGTTTATATCTTAGATGACAACCACCAACAAGTTGCGATCGCAGAAGTTGGCGAGTTGTACATTGCTGGTGATGGACTCGCTAGAGGCTATCTCAACCGTCCTGATTTGACTGCTGAAAAGTTTATTTCTCACTCCTTTGATGACAATTCACCAACTCGCCTTTACAAAACTGGTGATTTAGCGCGGTTTCTGCCAGATGGTAATATCGAATTTTTAGGAAGAATTGACAATCAAGTCAAAATTCGCGGTTTCCGCATTGAGCTGGGAGAAATCGAAAGAGAAATTGCTCAACATCCGGAGGTGCGAGAAAATGTGGTTTTAGCGCTTCAGCAAGAAACAGGCGAAAAGCAGTTAGTTGCTTATATTGTGCCGCATCAGCACAGTAGTTACACCCACAATCAATTGCGGAGTTTTTTACAGCAAAAACTACCTAATTACATGGTGCCATCAGCGTTTGTGTTGTTGGAATCAATGCCTTTAACTGCAAACGGCAAAGTTGATAGACATAAATTACCTGCACCCAGTAGAGAACGTCCGCAACTCGAACAAGCTTATATTGCTCCTCAAACTGATTTAGAACGTCAATTAGCAGCTATTTTGGGCGATTTACTGAAAATTGAGCGCGTTGGTATAGATGATAACTTCTTTGATTTAGGAGCAACTTCCATCTCAATTCTGCAAGTTACAGCACGGATACAACAGGAACTGAGTATTGAGTTACCTGCTGTGAAGCTCTTTCAATATTCAACAATTGGCGCATTAGCAAAGTATTTGCAATTAAAACAAAACAGCCAACCTGCTTATGACAAGCTGCAAAATCGCGCTCAACGTCAACAAGCAGCGCGTAGTCGTCGCCGTCATCATCAACAAGGTGTTTAAGTAATGGTAGATATGCAAGCATCGGATAATCAAGATCCCATTGATGGTATTGCCATTATTGGCATGGTAGGGAAATTTCCTGGCGCTAGAAATGTCGATGAATTATGGCGCAATCTCTGTGAGGGACTAGAGTCAACAACTTTTTTTCAAGATGAGGAATTAGATCCCAGTATTGACCCCAATCTTTGCGAAGATCCTAGCTACGTTAAAGCTAGAGGAACCATCCCTGGAGGCGAAACCTTTGATGCAGCTTTTTTTGGTATCAATCCCTCAGAAGCTGTGGTCATGGATCCCCAAGCGAGAGTTTTTCTGGAGTTGGTATATGAAGCTTTAGAAAATGCGGGTTATGAATCAGAGTATTTCGATGGTTTGATTGGATTGTACGCTGGTTGTGGTCAAAATACGTATTTTGCTAACAACATTAGCGGCCGGATGGAAATTGTCGATCGCATCGGTGAATTCCAAACCATGCTAGCTAATGAAAAAGACTTTTTAACTACCCGTGCGGCGTATAAACTTAACCTGAAAGGCCCGGCTGTCAGTGTAAATACTGCTTGCTCTACTTCCTTGGTAGCAGTTATTCAAGCTTGCCAAGCCCTGAGCAACTATCAATGCGATTTGGCTTTAGCGGGTGGTGTATCTATGACTACACCCCAAAATAGCGGTTATATCGCGCAAGAAGGCAGTATGCTTTCCGGTGATGGACATTGTCGCCCCTTCGATGTCAATGCTCAAGGCACAATGTTCAACAACGGCGCAGGAATAGTTGCCCTAAAGCGTTTAGAAGATGCACTGCAAGATGGCGATCGCATTTATGCCGTAATTCGGGGTCTGGGTATCAATAATGACGGTGGTGATAAGGTCAGCTTTACTGCTCCCAGTGTAGACGGACAAGCCGAAGCCATAGCAATGGCGCAAGCTTACGCCAACATTCACCCCGAAACTATCTCTTATATTGAAGCGCATGGTACAGCCACACCCTTAGGTGACCCGATTGAAATTGAAGCCTTAACGCAAGCATTCCGAGTCCATACAGATGCTAAACAGTTTTGTGCGATTGGCTCAGTTAAAAGCAATCTTGGGCATTTAGTAGCGGCGGCTGGGGTAACGGGTTTAATTAAAACTGCGCTCTCCCTATATCACAAAAAACTACCCCCAAGCCTGAATTTTACAGCCCCCAACCCCAAAATTGACTTTGCCAATAGTCCCTTCTATGTCAATACCAAATTAGTAGAATGGCCAGAAGGTGAAACTCCGCGCCGCGCTGGTGTGAGTTCCTTTGGTGTGGGTGGGACAAATGCTCATGTAGTTTTGGAAGAAACTCCAGAAATTCAACCTGCCGGTGCTTCTCGTCCACAGCAGTTATTATTACTTTCAGCAAAAACAAGTACAGCCTTAGATGCTGCAACCGCCAATTTACAGCAATATCTGCAATACAACGCCGAAATTAACTTAGCTGATGTTGCCTATACCCTACAGCGCGGACGTAAAGCCTTCAACTATCGCCGCTATGTAGTTTGTCACGATATTACAGATGCGATCGCATCACTACAATCTTTAGACCCCAATCAAGTCAGTACTCGTCATACAGAAATCCGCAATCCCCCTGTTGCTTTCATGTTCCCAGGACAAGGATCGCAATATGTGAACATGGGATTGAATCTCTACAACCACGAACCTATATTTCGTGAGGTAGTAGATCGATGCGCGGAAATTCTCAAACCTTTGCTGGGAAGAGATTTACGCGAAATCATGTATCCCGCACCAGGCGATGCTGAAACTGCGGCTATTTCTTTAAAACAAACCTTCTTTACCCAGCCAGCATTATTCGTGATTGAATACGCCCTAGCGCAACTATGGCAAAGTTGGGGAGTCAAACCCCAAGCCATGATTGGTCACAGTATTGGTGAATTTGTCGCCGCCTGTATTGCGGGTGTATTTAGCTTAGAAGATGCGCTGATGTTGGTTGCAACTCGCGGTCGCTTAATGTGGGAGTTACCGGGAGGAGCCATGCTTTCAGTGCGCCTCCCAGCTAAAGAGGTAGAGCCGCGATTAAGTGCAGAATTAGCGATCGCCGCTATTAATGGCCCTTCCCTATGTGTCGTTGCAGGCCCTACAGAGGCGATCGCATCACTACAACAACAACTAGAAAGCGAAGAGATTGTCTGTCGCCATCTCCACACCTCCCATGCTTTCCACTCCCCGATGATGGATAGCATTGTGGCTCCCTTTGCAGAGGTAGTTGCACAAGTTAAATTATCAGCACCTCAAATTCCCTTTGTTTCCACAGTCACCGCCAACTGGATTACAGATGAACAAGCCACCGATCCAATGTATTGGGCGAATCATCTGCGCCAGACTGTGCGATTTGCGGAAGGTGTACAAACCCTCTGGGAACAGCCAGAACGGGTACTGCTGGAAGTGGGGCCACGGGCTACAACTGCAACCCTAGCGCGCCAACAAGCGAAAGATATCAAACAACAAATTGCGATCGCTTCTCTGGCTGATAACGCTGAGAACACAGCCGAATGGAATGCATTACTCAAAGCAGTAGGACAACTGTGGTTAGCAGGAGTGACTATCGACTGGAGCAATTTCTATCAAGACGAAACACGCCAGCGAATTCCGCTTCCGACTTATCCCTTTGAACGCCAACGTTTTTGGATCGATCCACTACCCCATCCCAACCGCGCCAAAACTGCTCAAATTCCCAATCCCCAAATTGTAGAGAAACCTGCAACTATGTCATCCCCCAAGCAAAAACTTATTCCCCTGCTCAAAGAAGTTCTCGAAGAAACCTCTGGACTAGAAATCGCTGGTTTTGATGACTCGACAACGTTTTTAGAAATGGGGTTAGATTCCCTATCTCTCACGCAAGTTGGACTAGCGTTAAAGAAAAAATTTAAAGTCAAGGTCACACTCAGACAGTTATTAGAAGTTTGCCCGAATTTGGGAACCTTGGCTGACTTAGTTAATGAAGGTTTGTCGCCAGAAATTGTATCCGCGCTTGGTTTAACAGAAACCGTTGCAGAACCTACTTCAGAAGCACCATTACCAACACCTGCAACCATAGTTCCCACGAATGTATCTGCACCGCAACAAATTACGCCCCAACCTGTTGTTGCATCTAGTTTCCTAGAAACTGTGATTAATCAGCAGCTACAAATCATGACTCAACAATTGGCGTTACTGGGTAACAACAATTTATCTCTGACAACGCCAGTTGTACCGACAGTACCAACTCCACAAAACACTGTATCTGTTACCCCTACCCAAACCACCACAGAAGCAAAACCAGTAGTAGAAGCCGAGACAAATGGCGCTAAAAAGGCATTTGGTGCAGCAGCGCGAATTGAAAAAACCCAGAAAACTCTGACAACAGCACAACGCGCTTATCTAGATAAATTTATCCAACGATATACAAAACGGACGCAACAATCCAAAGAATATACCCAATCTCATCGCCGTTACTTGGCAGATCCCAGAAGTGTTTCTGGCTTCAACCCCACGATGAAAGAGATGGTTTACCCGATTGTGGTATCTCGTTCATCAGGTTCTAAACTTTGGGACATTGACGGTAACGAATATGTTGATTTAAGCAATGGTTTTGGTTTGAATTTATTCGGTTGGTCACCAGCTTTCATTACCGAAGCAATTGAAGCCCAACTGAAACTGGGTATGGAAATCGGCCCCCAAACTCCTTTAGTGGGAGAAGTCGCAAAGTTAATGTGTGAATTGACCAACTTTGACCGCGCCGCTTTTTGCAACACAGGTTCAGAAGCTGTTTTAGGGGCGATGCGGTTAGCGCGGACAATTACAGGTCGTAACTTAATCGCTATCTTTTCGGGAGCCTATCACGGCATTTTAGATGAAGTTATTGTTCGTGGTAGCAAGCAACTGCGGTCAATTCCCGCCGCACCTGGTATTCCCCCAGAAAAAGTAGAGAATATTTTGGTATTGGATTATGATTCACCCGAGTCTTTAGAAATCCTCAAAAGTCGGGCTGATGAATTAGCAGGGGTGATGGTGGAATCTGTACAAAGCCGCCGCCCAGAATACCAACCCAAAGAATTCTTGCAGCAATTGCGTAAGTTCACTGAAGAGGCTGATATTGCTCTCATCTTTGATGAAATCGTTACTGGATTTAGAATTCATCCCGGTGGCGCTCAAGCTCACTTCGGTATTAAAGCAGACATTGCTACCTACGGTAAGATTGTCGGCGGTGGACTACCGATTGGGGTGATTGCTGGAACATCAAAATATATGGATGCTTTAGATGGTGGCTTTTGGCAGTATGGTGATGATTCAGTTCCAGAGGTTGGTGTCACTTACTTTGCTGGTACTTTCGTCCGCCATCCTCTAGCACTAGCAGCAGCAAAAGCCGTACTGCAACATTTAAAGCAGAGTGGCCCTAGCTTACAGCAAAATCTCAATGCTAGAACCGATAAGTTTGTTGCAGAAATAATGAGATGTTTCCAACAAGTAAAAGCACCCTTCACAGCTTATAATTTCGGTTCCCTATTCATGGTGAAACCTGCGCCAGAGTTCATCTATGGAGATTTGTTCTTTTACTTGATGCGGGAAAAGGGAGTGCATATTTGGGATCACCGTCCTTGCTTCCTCACCACCGCCCATTCTGAAGCTGATTTGGCTTTTGTGATGACAGCCTTTAAAGAGAGTCTTGCTGAAATGCAAGCTGCTGGCTTCTTTGCTGCACCAGATCAAGAACTAACAAGCCGCAGCCAAAATGCAGTTGTCGTTACCAATAACAGCCTCCGCAATCGTCCTCCCCAGCCTGGTGCAAAATTAGGACGTGATCCGCAAGGTAATCCTTCCTGGTATATTCCTGATCCTGAGCGTCCTGGGAAATATTTACAAGTCGCCGGTGTTTCCTAAAGTACTGTAAAAATTGGCGTTGCTGGCGGAATGATTTGTTTCATCCAATTCAGCAACGCCAAACATCAATCACATAAATCTAGAAATCATCATCTACTGAATTACTAATTTATCTGCGTCCATCCTCTTCTATCGGCAGTTAATTATTGCTTTTGACCAATTTGTAAAAATTATCCCAGCAAAAGTATCAATGTATAAACACATTAATTCACTTACTTCTCTGCGGGGTATTGCAGCTTTAGTTGTTGTTATCCATCATTTCTCTTACTACACATTACCTAAAACTGGTGCCACGTTATCAACATATAGCAGTTTTTTTCATAATGGATATTTGTGGGTAGACTTTTTCTTTATCTTAAGTGGTTTCATCATGACCCACGTTTATGCTAGAGATTTTTCTGCAAAATTGACTTCAGATAACTATCGCTCATACTTACTTTCGCGGTTTGCCAGAATTTATCCTCTACATATATTTATTTTGGCTTTATTTGTGGGATTAGAAATTTTAAAAACATTTTTAATTCATCATTCTGCATTCACGGGAAAGTTTAACTTAACAGCCTTGTTTGCCAATGTTTTTCTTCTCCAAGCTTTTGACCTCAATTGCCCACCTCTATTTTGGTGTAATACTTATTGGAATGAACCAGCTTGGTCAATTAGTGTAGAGTTTGTGATTTACTGTGTATTTCCATTTTTATTATTTTTCTTGTTAAGAAACAATTATAAGCATGATTTACTGATGTATGTTTCTAGCCTCTTGGGTATATTATTATTAGTTACTTTAACTCGTGGGAATTTAGATAGTATTATCGGTGTACCTGCGATAGCTAGATGCGGACTAGAATGTGTACTTGGAATTATCACTTACAAAGTCTATCGTCGAGGTCATTATCAAAAGTATTTTAATCTGAATTTACTGGCAATTATAGCTATAACTTGGATAATGCTGATTATGCATAATTACTGGCATTATTGGCGTAGCCTTCATGATTGGCTGATTTTACCAGGTTTTTCTCTACTAATTTTGGCTGTATCTGTCAATAACAAGGGCATGATATCAAAATTTTTAAATTCACAGCCAATGCTCTATCTCGGGACAAGATCTTACTCAGTTTATCTGGTTCATTGGTTTATTCAAGATGTAATTAAATTTTCTTGGGTTTATAGATTTAACGGGATTTTCGGACAAAGTTTTACTAGATTGGAAAACTTTCTCGCTCTAGGAGTATTTTTGATGATTACTTTATTAGTCGCATCACTAACATATAAATTCGTAGAAGTCCCTATGCGGCATTATTTAAAGTCAAAACTCTTGCTAACCAATATTAATGAGTAGCAGGTTATTAAACCAAAAATCCATTCAAAACCATTAAATAACTTGAGAGAAAAAGAGATTTTTATGACTTTATCACCTGTAAATTTCCAGTCTGGATTAACTGCTGTTGAGTTTGACCCATTTGCCGAGGGAGAATTACTATTAACTGCTCCTGCTACTGAATCTCAAAAGGAAATTTGGGCTTCTGTGCAAATGGGTGATGCTGCTAATTGTGCTTATAACGAGTCCCAATCTCTGCGGCTCAAAGGTGAACTTGATGTTAAAGTTTTCCAATCTGCACTGCAAGAGTTAGTGCTACGTCATGAAGCACTCAGGACAACTTTTAGCACAGATGGTAATACACTCTGCATTGTTGATTCTTTGCAAATTGAAATCCCAATTATTGATATTTCTAGCCTAGAAAAACAGGAACAACAGGAAAAATTAGCTAGTATCAGACAACAAGAAGTAGAAAAGCCCTTTGATTTGGAACATGGCCCCTTATTCCGGGCGCAAATTATCAAATTGCAGCCGCAAGAACATATAGCGATTTTGACTGCTCATCATATTATTTGTGATGGTTGGTCTTGGGCTGTGCTGATTCCAGATTTGGGTAAACTGTATTCTGGCTTGCTAGAAGGTATTGTTCCCGAATTAGACGAAAGCGATCGCCTCAGTGATTATGCTGTTTTGCAAGAAGAAGAGGTAGGTAGCCCAGAAGCGCTCGCCACAGAACAATATTGGCTAGAACAATTCGCTGACTCTGTACCTGTACTAGATTTCCCCTGCGATCGCCCTCGCCCACATATCAGAACTTTTAACGCCGCGCGCGAAGATTGGCAATTAAATCCCGAATTAGTTGCAGATCTCAAACAGCTAGGGACAAAATTTGGTTGTAGTTTTATGACTACTATCCTGGCAGGATTTGAGGCTTGGCTACACCGTATTACCGGACAAAATGACTTGGTTGTGGGTATTCCCGCCGCCGGACAAGCTGCTTTAGGACAGTATAATCTTGTAGGTCATTGTGTAAATTTACTACCATTGCGTAGCCAAGTTAATGGCGCACAATCTTTCAGTGAATATTTGCAAAGCCGTCGTTCTACTGTTTTAGATGCTTACGATCATCAACAATTTACCTTTGGGAGTCTAGTTAAAAAATTAAGTATTCCTCGGGATTCTAGCCGGATTCCCTTGGTTCCCATTACATTTAATATCGATCAAGGTTTAGATAGTGATAAACTCCCCTTTGCAGGGTTAGAAGTAGAGTTTTTCTCTAATCCTCGTTCCTTTGAGAACTTTGAAATATTTATTAATGCTACAGAATTACGCGGTCAACTAACTCTGGAATGTCAGTACAACACTAACTTATTTGATGCTGACACTATTCGTCGTCGGATGGCAGAGTTTGAAACTTTGTTGCAGGGTATAGTTGTAAATCCCAATCAAACTATTGCGAAATTGCCAATTTTACCAGCAGTTGAGCAACAGTTATTAGCAACCTGGAACCAAACTCAAACCAACTATCCTCAAGATAAATCTATCCATCAGTTATTTGAGGAACAGGTAGCGCGTACTCCTGATGCTGTGGCTTTGGTATTTCCAGGACAGCAACTCACTTATCAAGAGTTGAATACTCGCGCCAATCAATTAGCACAATACCTACAAACATTAGGAGTAGGCGCAGATGTGCTGGTGGGAATCTGCGTGGAACGCTCTTTAGAAATGATAGTAGGTCTATTAGGTATCCTGAAAGCTGGCGGAGCTTATGTACCTTTAGATCCGGGTTATCCTCAAGAACGTTTGGCGTTCATGCTTGCGGATACCCAAATCAAATTATTAGTCACCCAAAAAAGACTAGTTGAAAAACTACCTACTCATACTGCAAATATCATTTGCTTGGATGCAGATTGGCAGACTATCAGCCAACAAGCAACAGAGAATTTAATTACTAATGTCAAGCCTTATAACTTGGCTTATGTAATGTACACCTCTGGTTCTACAGGTACACCCAAAGGTGTTAGTGTTATTCATCAAGGTGTAGTGAGGTTAGTGAAAGAAACTAACTATGTCAGCCTTACCGACAAAGAAGTTTTTCTACAAATTAGTCCTGTTTCTTTCGATGCTTCCACTTTTGAAATTTGGGGTTGTTTGCTTAACGGTGGCAAATTAGTTATCTTTCCTCCTCATACTCCATCTTTAGATGAATTAGGGGGAATTATTCAGCAATACCAAGTAACAACTCTGTGGCTGACAGCAGGGTTATTCCACTTGATAGTTGATGAAAAAATTGAGGCTTTAAAACCCTTGCGTCAACTGTTAGCTGGTGGTGATGTTTTATCTGTTCCTCACGTTCAGAAATTTCTCAATACAGTAGAAAACTGTAAATTAATTAATGGTTACGGCCCTACAGAAAGTACAACTTTTACTTCCTGTTATGAAATCACAGCACCATTAAAGCCAGGGGCTTCTATTCCTATCGGTCGTCCAATTGCTAATACCCAAGTTTATATTTTGGACTCCCATTTACAACAAGTCCCCATTGGGATTACAGGTGAGTTGTATATTGGTGGCGATGGTTTAGCACGGGAATATTTCAATCGCCCAGATTTAACTGCTGAGAGATTTATTGCTAACCCCTTGAGCGCAGATTCTCAATCACGCTTATATAAGAGTGGTGACTTGGCGCGCTATTTGCCCAATGGCGAGATTGAATACCTTGGACGGATTGATAATCAAGTAAAAGTTAGCGGTTTCCGCATAGAATTGGGCGAAATTGAAATCGCACTTTTGCAATCTCCGCTAGTAAAAGAAGCTGTGGTGATTGTGCGGGAAGATTCTCCTGGTGAGAAATTGCTAGTTGGTTATTTTGTAGCTGAAACTAATGAAGATAGTTCGCAAATTATTTCAGAATTACGGCGATTCTTAAAACAACAATTGCCTGAGTATATGGTGCCAAAGATTTTTGTGGCACTAGAAGCTTTACCTCTGAATGCGAACGGCAAAGTAGATCGCCGTGCCTTGCCAAAGCCTGATGCTTATAGTCCAGAACTAGAAGCAAATTATGTTGCACCTCGTACTCCCATTGAGCAGCAAATTGCAGATATCTGGACACAGGTTTTAAATGTCAAGCAAGTTGGAATTTATGACAACTTTTTTGAATTGGGTGGATATTCTCTGTTAGGAATTCAAGTAATTTCTCGTCTGAGACAGGCTTTGCAAGTAGAAATTTTGATGTCCAATTTATTTGAATTACCCACGGTAGCAGATTTGGCTGAACGAGTGGAAACTCTGCGTTGGGCTACTCAAGGTATTCAAGCTGCTGAGAGTCATTCAGCAGATGATTACGAAGAAGGTGAGCTTTGATATTCCCATAGCTAATACGGTTTGGTGAGGTAAGGGGACAAGAGGAGAAATCCCCATTGCCCATTACCAATTACCCATTCCCCACACAGCCAAATTTTCCGCGAGGTTTTATGAAAACATTGGATGAACTACTATCTGAGCTACGTCAGCGCAATGTCAAACTTTGGTTAGAGGGAGAACGCTTGCGTTATCGCGCAGCAAAAGATAGCCTGACACCAGAATTGCTGAACGAGTTAAAAACGCAAAAAGCCGAAATTATCAACTTTCTGCGTCAAGTTACCACAAACGCCACTTCTCAAATTCCGCCAATTGTTGCTTGTGAGCGAACTGGTAATTTACCCGTTTCTTTTGGACAGCAACGCTTATGGTTTCTGCATCAATTTGAACCGAATAGTTCCTCCAATAATATGCCCGTTGTGGTACGGTTTACGGGAAATCTCAATGTTACTGTGTTGGAGGAAAGTTTGCGAGAAGTTGTCCGTCGCCATGAAGTATTGCGGACAACTTTTCCGGCTGTGAATGGTAAGCCGACTCAAGTCATCGCCACGGATGTTTCCTTAAAGCTACCAGTTATTGACTTACAGCAAGTACCAGAGGAACAAAGAGAGACAGAAGCTCATATATTAGCCACCAAAGAAGCTCATCAACCCTTTGATTTAGCCAATGGGCCAGTTTTGCGAGTGCTGCTGCTGCGGTTGAGCGATCGCGAACATCTGCTGATTTGGAATATGCACAGTATAGTTTGCGATGGTGCTTCTTCTGATGTGTTCTATCAAGACTTCACTACCATTTACAAAGCACTGTCAGCAGGTCAGCCTTCGCCTTTACCACCCTTACCAGTGCAGTACGCTGATTTTACCCATTGGCAACATCAATGGCTGCAAGGTGAGGTTTTAGAGTCACAGGTAAACTACTGGAAGCAAAAGCTAGAAGGCAATTTACCGATCATTGATTTACCTTACGATCATCCTCGTCCGCAAGGAGCGCAAACATACCGAGGCGATCGCGCTGCTTTATTATTACCAAAGACGCTCAATCATGCGCTGACAGACTTGAGTCAAAAATGGGGAGCCACCCTGTTTATGACTCTATTAACAGTATTTGAGTTATTACTTTATCGCTATTCTGGGCAAGAAGATTTACTAGTTAGCTTTGCCAGTGCTGGACGCGGACAAGTTGAAACCGAAAGACTAATTGGATTTTTCTCGAATACTTTGGTACTGCGGAGTAACTTAGCAGGTAATCCCACTTTCCGAGAATTATTAGACAGAGTACGTAAGGATTGTTTAGAAGCTTATAGCCATCAAGACTTACCTTTTGAAAGACTTATTGAAGAACTTAAACCAGAACAACAAAGCCGTAATACTTCCTCACTATTTCAAGTAAAATTCTCCCTGAATCCGCCTTGGTCAAATGGTCGTGGTATGGCGGCGGTGGAACTGCCTGATTTGACGATCGCTTCTTTATTTGGCTACATCTATCATGGTAAAACCAAATACGATCTGACATTAGTATTGCGGGAACAGGATAATGGTCTGGGCATGGTATTCGACTACAATGCCGAGATGTTTGACACCAGCACTGTAGAACGTATGCTGGGACATTACAAAACTTTACTCGAAGGTATTGTTGCCAACCCAGATCGGCCGATTTCAGAATTACCTCTATTAACAGCCGGGGAACAGCAATTATTAGTGGATTGGCATGGCAAACAGGCTGATTATCCTCAAGATATTTGTATCCATCAGTACTTTGAGAATCAAGTTGAACGAACTCCTAATAATATTGCAGTCAGTTTTGCAAATCAGCAGTTCACCTATCTAGAACTCAATCACCGCGCAAACCAGCTAGCTCACTATTTGCAAACTTTAGGCGTAGGAGCCGGAGTAAACGTCGGTTTATATTTAGAGCCTTCTCTAGAAACGATTGTGGGGCTATTGGGTATTTTAAAAGCTGGCGGCACATCTGTTGCGATCGCACCTACATTTGGGGCTGAGATTTTAGCAGATGCTCAAGTATCTTTTCTCTTAACTCAAAGTTCCTTAGTTGAGAAACTTCCTGAGCATCAGGCAAAAGTCATCTGTATAGATACTGAATTAGCGGGTATCTCTCTACACTCAAATGATAATCCAGTTTGTCAAGTCACAGAGCAGAATCTCGCCTGTGTGATTTATGTTTCTGGTGTCAATGGTGTAGCGATTACACACCGCAATCTTGTTACCCACAGCCTTGCAATCAGCGAAACTTGGGATTTGGCGGAAAGCGATCGCGTTTTACTTCTACCTAGTCTCAACGGCGATACTTTTATTGAATCACTATTCCCTACTTGGGTTACAGGTGCTACTGCAATCCTGCATTCTCAGGAAGTACAAAACTCAGCGGCGCAGTTTTTCTCATTCGTTGCTCAACAACAAATTACCGTTGTTAATTTAGCTACTGCTTTTTGGTATGAGTTAGTCAAGGAGTTATCTGCATCCTCCTCAACGTTACCAGCTAGCTTGCGCTTGGTGATGGTTGGTGGCGAAAAAGTCTCCCGCAATGGTTATTTAACTTGGGTAGAAAAGGTTGGTCAGCAAGTACGCTGGTTAAATGCTTATGGAACCCTAGAAACAACTTTAACCGCCACAGTTTACGATCCAGAGACTGCAACAGAAGCCAGTGAAACACGCTCAGAAATTCCTTTAGGAAAAGCGATCGCTAATACCCAAGTCTACATCCTCGACAAGCGATCGCAACTTGTACCCATCGGCGTGACTGGGGAAATCTACATCGGTGGTATCGGTGTTGCTCAAGGCTACTTTAACCGTCCTGAGTTAACATTTGAGAAATTTATTTCTCATCCCTTTAGCAAAGAATCAGGAGCATATCTTTACAAAACTGGTGACTTAGGACGCTACTTAAGTGATGGCAATGTTGAGTTTTTAGGCCGTTCAGATAATCAAGCCAAAATTCACGGTTATCGCTTTGAATTGTCAGAAATTGAAACCATTTTGGCTCAATACCCAGGTATAGAGAATACTGTAGTCATCCTCAGAGAAGATATCCCTAGTGATAAACATTTAGTTGTTTATTTGGTTGCTCACGCAGGAGAGATTATTTCTAGCGATCAACTGCTGAGTTTTCTCCAGCAAAAGTTACCTAAACAGATGTTGCCTACTGCTTTTATTTTCCTAGATTCTCTACCATTAAACGCTCAGGGAGATGTAGATCGCAAAGCTTTACTTGCTCTTAGTTTAACTAAAAATAAAACAGAAAAAACTTTTGCTAAAGCTGAAACTCCATTACAACTGCAATTAACAGAAATTTGGGAAAATATTTTAGGAGTTCACCCAATTGGCATAAAAGATAATTTTTTTGATTTAGGTGGGCATTCATTAGTAGCAGTACGTCTATTTTCTCAGATTGAAAAGGTAGTTGGCAAAAACCTAGCTCTATCTATGCTCTTGCAAGCTCCAACTATTGAGCAATTAGCTAATATTATTGAACACGAAATCAGATCTAATCCTGGGGTTTTGCTAAAAGTAAAAGCTGATATAAACTCTGATGAATCAATTCCTTGGTCATCTTTAGTAGCTATTCAGCCTAATGGTTCTAAGCCTCCTTTCTTCTGTGTACATGGTTTGGGTGGAGAAGTTCTGCGTTTCCGTGAATTGGCAGTGCATTTAGGAACCGATCAGCCATTTTATGGACTACAACCACAAGGATTAGATGGGAAAAAGATTCCCTATAATCGTATTGAAGACATGGCAGCACACTACATTCAAAAAATTCAGAGTATTCAACCTCATGAGCCTTATTTTATCGGTGGATACTCATCTGGAGGTATAATTGCTTATGAAATTGCTCGACAATTACTGATGCAAGGTAAAGAAGTAGCTTTGCTAGTTTTATTTGACACCTTCGGTTCAAAAGATATCAAATCAGAACCATTGCAACAGCCAGCTTCTCATAAGTGGAAGAATAGTTTAAAAATTGCATCTAACTATGTTTTTGAGAAGTTACAAAGACATAGAGAAGAGCTTAAGTATCAGATTAAAAAGATGCTTTGGCGAGTTGTCTTTCAATTTCATCTGAGCTTTGGACAACCTTTACCTTACTCGAATCGAAAATTCATGGTGGAAGAATCCACTAGAAAAGCACTCAGAGAGTATGTTCTCCAAGCTTATTCAGGTCGTGTAATTGTATTCCGAACTGAAGAAGGTCGCGTAATTGAAGAACAGGTAGGTGATCGGCAAATGGGTTGGGGTAAATTAGCATTAGGCGGTGTCAATATTTATGATATTTCTGGCATTCATAATTCTGTTTTTAAAGAACCCCAAGTACAATCTGTGTCTGCAATAATAAAGGCTTTGATCAATCAATCTGTGGAAAATAACTAAAATTTGCCCTCTAGGCTAATTCAAAATATCACTCAAACATAAAAATGATAGGAAGTAGATTTTATTTCCTATCATTTTTAACATAAAATATTATTGCATCTCGAAGTTGCATCAATATTTTTATCAATTAACTAGTAAACATATTTTTAATGATAAAATGTTCGTAGATAGTCAATAAATCAATATGTTCTATTAAGTAAAATTATTACAAATTAAGATAGCTAGAATAGGCTTTATTGAGATGTCTTATTGTTGTTAAATTTATTAAGATAATTAGATAGAAATAGCTTAAGAAAAAAGTAGAGTGTGTCATGCCCACTCTACTTTTATTTTCAACATTTATATAGAATCCCTAATAGATGTTTAAGGGTGTGAAAGTTCCCAATCTTGCAGCATCAAAATAGCTTGTTTATACACAGAGATATCTACTTGATTAACTTCTATTTTCTGCCCAAGTCCTTGGAGTAGGGTAATTGTTAATTTTCCACCTAAGTGTTCGCGGAACTCGCTCAGTCCTCTAAATAGATAATGAGGATGCTCTGGCTGATGTAATTGCTCTCTTAATGCAGATAGGTACAAAGTGAAGCCTAATGTTTCAAGTGTGCCTAAAATCTTTTGCCATTCTGATTGCGATAGTAGCCCTGTTAAATAGGAATAGGTGCTATCTAAGGCTATCCCAATCGCCACAGCTTCACCGTGGCGTAATTTGTAGTAGGTGATGTCTTCCAATTTATGAGCCGCCCAATGCCCAAAATCTAAGGGGCGGGATGAACCCTTTTCAAAGGGATCGCCGCTATTGGCAATATGTGCTAAATGCAATTGGGCACAACGATAAATTAGCTGTTCCATAGCTTTCATATCACGAGCAGCTAATTTCTCAGCAGATTTCATAATAAACTCGAAGAAATCTGCATCTTTGATCAATGCTACCTTGACGGCTTCTGCAATGCCCGATCGCCAATCGCGATCGCTCAGACTGGTGAGAAAATCAAAGTCATTCAATACTGCATAAGGTGGCATAAATGTGCCGAGGAAGTTTTTCTTACCGTAGGCATTGATGCCATTTTTTACACCTATACCAGAATCGTTTTGCGCTAACACTGTGGTTGGTACTCGTATTAATCGAATCCCTCGGTGCGCTGTTGCTGCTGCGTATCCTACCATGTCTAATAATGCTCCACCCCCAATGGCTAATACGTAAGAGTGGCGGCATAATCCTGCAGCATCAATCATCTGATGAATTTGTTCTACAAATCTTGGCTCGTTCTTAACTATTTCTCCACCGGGAATGATGATTGGAGGCTCACTTAAGTTGATGACATCTGAATAAAAATCTGCATAAACTGATATTTGTTTTAATAGTCCATGCTGATGTTTTAACAGTCCTCCATCTACTATTGCTAGAACTTTTTTTGCCGTTATTTCTCCATCTGCGGCAATCACTTGCGCTAGTAAAGAATTGTCTAATTGAAACAGTCCATTGGTAAAGTAAACATCGTAGTTAAAGTTAACACAGACAGATTGCTGAATTGGTTGCAGGCTAGTAGATGGCTTGTGTGTAATGAGCATTTTTAGTGAAGAATTTTTTAAGTATTGCTATCCCAATATGGGATTTTTTGTCGCTAGTAATTGACCAGTATCCATCCTTAAGAAGGCATTTCATGATTTCAATACTGAAATGTTTAATAGAAGATAGATTCTTACTAAGTAAGTAAGTGAATGTAACTAGCTTAATTTCCTAGATAAATCTGTGCAAAATTCACATTCCGACTGCAATTTGCTTTAGGCTTTAACCTTTATTTAAAGGTGCATTTTGAGGGAGATTATTAAATTTCAGAGTAGACTTATTCTATATAATTTGCCCTTATAATTCAGCACTTGACAGCCCTATCTTTACATTATCTTATTTAAAATCTCCAGAATTTTATAGATTTAGTAAAGTTAGAGATGAATTTTTTTATACATCTCAGTAATTTTCTTATAGTAGAAAAAATATGATTGCAATTATTGCGAGTGACTTAAATATCTTTACGTAGGAAAAAGTGGGAAATTAGTTTGCCATACAAAAAACTTAAGGAATTATTGTGCATTAATCATGAGTAACGTAAACCAGTTGTTACATCATTGGCTAATACAGTCTGTGTCTCCAGAAGCACTGGCTTGGTTGGAACAAAAGCAAACACAGATTGCTAACGGTGCGCCCGAGAAGATATTTTATACTTCTTTTAGTGCTGTACCGCGTTATCTCGGTAAAAAGAATTTACAGCTAACATCCCAGGACTTAGCAGCAGCTGATGACTTAGTCCCTGGTTGGTCTCCTGGTAATTGGACTGTAGATCAAGCTGGTAGAATACTCTTAGTTCTAGCTTTACCCCACGATCGCACTGAGGATTATCTGCGATCGCTCGATAAAGTTTTCAGTGTTGCGGATCTGGGGGAGTTAATTGCCCTGTATCAAAGTCTACCTTTACTGCCGCATCCAGAATTACATCGCCAACGTGCGGCTGAAGGGATTCGCAGTAATATGACTAATGTATTCCAGGCGATCGCACTTAACAACCCCTATCCAGCAAATTATTTAGATAATATTGCTTGGAATCAGATGGTGCTGAAGGCTTTATTTGTGGGTAGTCCTTTGCATCAAATTTGGGGTCTAGACCAACGTGCTAACCCTGAATTAGCAAGGATGTTGGTAAACTATGCTCATGAACGTTGGGCTGCTAAACGTCCAGTATCACCAGAATTGTGGCGGCCAGTAGGAAAATTTGCCGATAATGCAATCATTGCAGATTTAGCCAAAGTATTGGCAGAAGGCAGCATTGCCGAAAAACAAGCAGCAGCCTTAGCTTGTTCGCAATCTCCTTTATTAGAAGCACAAGCACTACTATCTCTTTATCCAGACTTGCAGTCAGCCATTGCAGAAGGCGAATTGACCTGGAGTAATTTTAGCCGCGATCGCGTAGCAGTCTGCAAATAAAAAGCTTCCCCCTAAAAAATATCAGCACAGGGTAGAGACGCGATGAATCGCGTCTCTCTTACGCCAGGTTTCAGCCCAGCGATTAATACTGCGTTATTCATTTTGAATTAGGAATTTTGAATTATTTATGATGTTTATCGATCCCCACATTCATATGTGTTCCCGTACCACCTATGATTACCTGATCATGCGGGAACATGGTATTGTCGCAGTAATTGAGCCATCTTTCTGGTTGGGACAACTCCGCACAACTGCTGGTTCCTTTAAAGATTACTTTAGTAGCTTAGTTGGGTGGGAACGCTTTCGGGCTAGTCAATTTGGCATTCAACATTACTGTACTATCGGACTCAACCCCAAAGAAGCTAATAACGAAGCCTTAGCCGCAGAAGTGATGGAATTGCTACCACTGTTTGCTTGTAAAGAAGGCGTGGTGGCGATTGGGGAAATTGGCTATGACGACATGACAGAAGCAGAAGATAAATACTTTTGCGAACAATTAGCCCTAGCTAAAGAACTGGATATGCTAGTAATGATTCATACCCCTCATCGTAATAAAAAAGCAGGGGCTAGCCGCAGCATGGATCGTTGCATTGAATATGGACTAGATCCATCACAAGTAATTATTGACCACAACAACGAAGAAACCGTTGAAGAAGTTTTAAACCGAGGCTTTTGGGCAGCTTTCACAATTTACCCGAAAACCAAGATGGGTAACGCTAGGATGGCAGATATTGTTCGTCAATATGGAAGTAATCGCATCATTGTAGATAGTAGCGCCGATTGGGGTGTGAGCGATCCCTTAGCAGTTCCGAAAACAGCACAGTTAATGTTAGACACAGGGATATCGGAGAAACACGTACAAGCTGTTTGCTACGAAAACGCCCTAGCAGCTTACGGACAAACAGGACAAATGAAAGCTTCAGACTGGCTAGATGCGCCATCTGCTGACCAGCGTCAAATGTTCAATGGTAACTCAGTATTGCGGGGACAAGAACCGGGGATTAAGTCTGTTGCAGATTATGTGTTGATTGAGTAGGGATTGGGGACTGGGGACTGGGGATGAGGGAGAAGAATAACAAACACCCAATTACCAATTACCAATTACCTAATGACAAACACCAAATAAATAAGGACATACAAGTGAATATTGTTGCAAGTTTAAATTTACCAAAGTGGCGCGGGTATTTAGAGTTGATGCGCCCAGCGAATATTGTGACAGCTTGGGCTGATATTTTAGTTGGTTTTTCGGCTTCTGGTTCTGGGGTAATTTTTACTCAATTAATGAATGGACAACCAACGGCTGATGGTTTCATACCCTTAGCCTGGTTGTTACTAGCTACCACTGGATTATATGGCGGTGGTATAGTTTTTAATGATGTTTTTGATGCCGAATTAGATCAGCAAGAACGCCCATCAAGACCAATTCCTAGCGGTCGTGTGTCTCGCGAGAATGCGGCATTATTGGGGATGATATTATTTGCGATCGCAATTTTTGCGGCTACTCAAGTATCTTTGTTGAGTGTCACCATTGCCATTTTCATTACTTTTGCAGCGCTTTTATATGACTCTGTAGGGAAGCATCACCCCTTTTTTGGCCCTTTAAATATGGGTGTGTGCCGTGGTAGTAACTTGTTATTGGGTGTCAGTGCTTTACCTGCTATGGTTGGGGAACGCTGGTATTTAGCGCTCATTCCTGTACTTTACATTGCAGCGATCACCGCAATTAGTCAAGGAGAAGTTCACGGTGGTAAAAGAATTACGGGAGTAGTAGCGTTAATTCTGATTGCAATAGTATTGACAGCAGTTTTAAGCTTAGGATTTTTCGCAGAATATACAGTAATTGCAGCGTTACCATTCGCAGCTTTATTAGCAGTACGAGTATTACCTAATTTTATCCAAGCTGCACGTGAGCCAGTACCAGAAAAAATCCGCAATGCTGTGAAAGTTGGTGTGTTGTCTTTAATAATCTTAGATGCAAGCATTGCAGCTGGTTTTACTGGTTTAGCATATGGCTTATTAGTATTAATTTTGCTACCAATTTCTATGTCATTTGCCAAAATGTTTGCTGTTACTTGAAGTTGCAAGAATGTAGGGTGTGTTGTCGCCAAGCGCAACGCAGCCAGATTAAAAATGCAAGGTGCGTTAGAGGATGTTTGAAAAGTCTGTAGTAGTGTATCAAATATTTTTACCCCACCCTAGCCCTCCCCTTAGAAAGGGGAGGGAACTGGATTTTCCGGTCTCCCCCCTTGACAAGGGGGGATTAAGGGGGGTAACAGTGCAATTAAAATCACAGGGAAAAACTTTTCAAAAAACCTCTTAGCCTACGGCGTAACCACCCTACGGAAAAAATATTTTTACATAAAAATAAAGGTATTTATCTTATCAAAATTCCAAGTGTAGGGTGTGTTGTCGCGCAGCGCAACGCACCGCAAGCAAATTAAAGATGCAAAGGCATAACATACCACACAAAAAAATTACATTTAAAAAATCAGGTATTTATCTCATGAAAATTGCCGCTAATAGCAACTTTTACCTAACTTATTGTTCAAATATCCATCCTGGTGAAAGTTGGGAAGAAGTTTTTGCTAATTTAAAACAATATATTCCTGAACTCAAATCTCGTTTATCGCCTGAAGCACCTTTTGGTATTGGTTTGCGGTTAGCAGATACAGCCGCAAAGCAACTTTTAGTAGGTGAAAATTTAGCTCAGTTTCAAACTTGGCTAACAGAAAAAGATTTATATGTTTTCACCTTAAATGGTTTTCCTTACGGAGGATTTCATCGCCAAGTTGTGAAAGACCAAGTTTATGCACCAGATTGGTCAAATCACGAACGAGTAGAATATACATTAAATTTGACAGAAATTTTAGCGATTTTATTACCTGATGGTTTAGATGGGGGAATTTCTACATTACCTTTATCATATAAACCTTGGTGGTTAGATAAAGAAGAACAAAAGGAGATAGTTTTCAAGACTAGCTGTTTGAATATTGCAGCAGTTGTTGCTGAAATGATGCGAATTCAGGAAACTACAGGTAAGTTGTTGCACATTGATTTAGAACCTGAACCTGACGGGTTAATTGAAAATACCTCAGAAGTAATTGAATTTTATCAAAATTGGTTATTGCCTATAGCTGGTAATTATTTAGCTGAACAATTAGATATTGAGCCTAGTTTAGCGGAAAGTAAATTGCTAGACCATGTGCGAATTTGCTATGACACTTGCCATTTTTCAGTAGAATATGAGCAACCTGAGTCTGTATTTGCACGCTTGGCATCAGCAGGAATTAAAATTGGCAAGATGCAAATTAGTGCCGCAATTCAAGTAAAGATACCATCTGAAGTTGAGCAACGTAGTTTAATAGTTGAGCGCTTACAACCTTTTGCTGAATCGACTTATTTGCATCAAGTCATAGAACGTCGTGCTGATGGAACGTTACATCATTATCCTGATTTAATTACGGCTTTACCGCAACTGCAGCAATCCCTAGCTGAAGAATGGCGTACTCATTTTCATGTGCCAATTTTCATTCGAGATTATCAAATTTTGCAGTCTACACAAGATGATATTGTGACAATCTTACATTTGCTGCAGCAAAATCATGCTTGTCAACATCTGGAAATTGAGACTTATACATGGGATGTATTGCCATCAGAAATGAAAATAGATTTGCTCACTTCTATTCAGCGAGAATATGAGTGGGTATTAACAAATTTTTCTGGTAATTAATAGGATATTAAATTTATGCAGAAAACTGTTGTTCTCAATGTTGTCGGCTTAACACCTAGTTTACTAGGAGAAAACACGCCATTTTTATCTGCTTGGGCTGCTAAAGGTCAAGTAGTACCAATTACGCCAGTATTACCTGCTGTAACTTGCTCTGTTCAAGCTACTTATTTAACAGGAAAATTACCAGATGAACATGGCATTGTTGCTAATGGTTGGTATTTTCGTGATGATTGTGAAATTAAATTCTGGCGACAGTCTAATAAATTAGTCCAGTCACCTAAAATTTGGGAAATGGCTAAATCTATTGACCCTAATTTTACTTGTGCTAACCTTTTTTGGTGGTACAACATGTATTCTGCTGTAGATTATGCGATTACTCCGCGCCCAATGTATCCCGCAGATGGCAGAAAGTTACCTGATATTTATACATATCCTAGTAATATTCGCGAGTCAATTCAATCAGATTTAGGTCAGTTTCCTCTGTTTAATTTTTGGGGGCCGAATACATCAATTGTTTCTAGTCAATGGATTGCTAATTCTGCTAAGTGGGTTGAGGAACACTATAGCCCGACATTAACATTAGTATATTTGCCACATTTAGATTATTGTTTACAAAAATTCGGTCAAGATAAACAGCAGATACAAAAAGATTTACAAGAAATTGATGCGGTTTGTGGTGATTTAATTAATTATTATCAAGCCAGAAATACTCAAGTAATTATTCTTTCAGAATATGGTATTACGCCAGTATCTCAGGCGGTAGATTTGAACCGTATACTCAGGAAACATGGTTTAATTGCTGTTAGAGAAGAGTTAGGGCGAGAATTGTTAGATCCAGGTGCTAGTATTGCTTTTGCTGTCGCTGATCATCAGGTAGCTCATGTATATGTTAACGATGCGGCGTATATTCCCAAAGTGCGCGATTTGCTAGAGTCAACTGCAGGGGTAGCGCAGGTATTGGATGAAGAAGGGAAAAAAGCTTACCATCTTAATCATCCTCGTTCTGGAGAGTTAGTGGCGATCGCACAATCTGATGCTTGGTTTACCTATTACTACTGGCTGGATGATGCAAAAGCGCCTGATTTTGCTAGAACTGTGGATATTCACCGCAAACCAGGTTACGATCCTGTAGAACTTTTCCTCGATCCGCAACTGAAATTTCCCCAACTCAAAATTGCTTCCAAGCTGTTGCAGAAAAAATTAGGTTTTCGTTACTTGATGGATGTCATTCCTCTCGATGCTTCCCTAGTTCGTGGTTCTCACGCTTGTGTGACAACTTCCCCCAGCGAGGGGCCGATGTTTATTAGCCATCAAACTCACCTCATGAATCAAGATGTAATTCCTGCAACAGATGTTTGTTCTTTGATTCTCCAGCATTTAACAATGTAAATTATCTAAGAATCAGGCGACACATAAATTATTCTTCAGGGGACAAACAATGTTCATTGGTGTCAACTTAACACCAAACCCGCTTTGTTCAAAGGTTTTGCCCTCACCCCCAGCCCCTCTCCCTCAGGGAGAAGGGAGCAAGAGATTCAATTCCCCTTCTCCCTCAGGGAGAAGGGGTTAGGGGATGAGGGCGAGGGATTTGTACAACACCCGCCGTATATAGCTTTTAGCTTAAGTTTACACCTCTGAGCAATATTGTGTCCCTACAAATACTTATTGCAATGATGTGGGCTTTTGTAAGTTTGGCTGAAGTAATTACATAAAAATATAAGCTGTTATCGCAAAAGATACCCCCAATTGCTGTTTCGGAGACTACAATTGCTGCTTTTGATAATACAATTGCTGCTTTTGATAATACAATTGCTGCTTTTAATACTACAATTGCTGCTTTTGATAATACAATTGCTGCTTTTAATACTACAATTGCTGCTTTTGATAATACAATTGCTGCTTTTGATACTACAATTGCTGCTTTTGAGAACTCATTTGCCAATTGTAGAGTGAACTCCTCAAGGAGGCTGCTTGTCTGTACCTATGTTCCCTCTCTAGAGAAATTAACAAAGAAACAATATAATCATCTCTCCCAAAATCCAAAATTGGTATAAGCTGGTACGAAGTTGAATAGCAAAGAATAGCGCCTTATGTCAATTATTGCGCTCAGGGCATGGTATATACAAGATTATGAGCCGATCGCGGAACTAGAAAAGCGTCAGCCAGACATTCGCCTCAGTAAAAAAAGTTTACTGCGATCGGGTTTACGTGCGGATTTTTTGGAAGATAGTGACGAGGTAAAGCAGTCAACTTGGTTTGGGCGCTATTTGGAAGGCGAAAATATTGAATTTTATATTGAAGGTAGCGGTGGCTATGCGGTAGCTAATATTGACTTGATTAGTCATGAAATCTATTTCACCAAGCAAGCGCTGTTAGCACAGTTAGATCCGACAATTTTTTTATGCTATCAAACCGAGTATGGCGAAGCGAGTGAGGCTTTGCGCGCCGGGATACAAACTAGTCTAGAAAATTTGAATAAGCGATCGCGTCTACCTTTAACTTTAGTAGAATCCTATCGTCCAAGTAACGGCCCCTTACGGCTTTCTACTGGTATTCTGCGAAAAATCCGCAAGAGTTTATTGTTTATTGCAGATACTACACCCATTGCTAACATCGCTGGTAAAGAAACTACACAACTAATCCCCAGCCCCAATGTCTGTATTGAACTTGGCTATGCGATGCAAAGTAAGCGATCAGAACAAATTTTACTAGCGCAAATGCAACGCCCAGAATTAGAAGGCGAGTTTCCTTTCGACTTACCAAAGCAGCAAATTCTGCAATTTCAAGATGCTAAAGAACTGAATAAAGTTCTGACAGTAGCGATTACAGCCCAGTTAGCAAGATTTAAGCTGTTTTTTTAATGAAGTCAACGAATTTTAGATTTTGCGTTCGCGTAGCGTGTCGTTGGCGCAGCCTCTCGTAGAGAAGACAAAAGTTGCTCAACGGGGGGAACCCCCGTTGAGCAAACTTTTTAAGACGGATTTTGGATTTTTCATCTCCCCAATTACCAATTACCAATTACCAATTACCCATTACCAATTACCCATTACCAATTACCCATTACCCATTACCCATTACCCATTACCAAATTTTCTGCAAATTTAAGATAAATCCCGGTAATACATCTTCTCCAGAAACAGTTAAAGGTGCTTTGAGAATCTCTACTTGTTGCTGAGGACGATAAATTTCTAACTCTTGTTGTTTCCGATTAATCAAAAAACCTAAACGACAGCCATTAGCAAGATACTCTTGCATTTTTTCTTGAACTTTTTGCAGTCTATCTGATGGTGAAAGTATTTCAATAACAAAGTCAGGACATAGAGGAATAAATTTTTCTCTTTGTTCTGCAGTCAAAGCATTCCAGCGACTTTTTTCTACCCAAGACACATCAGGAGAACGGTCAGCACCATTTGGTAATGCAAATCCTGTAGAAGAGTCAAACACTTCTCCTAGTTGATTTTGTTCATTCCATTGTGCTACTTGCAATATTAAATTAACATTGCGTTTCCCTGTTTCTCCTCCTGTAGGTGGCATGATAATTAATTCTCCTTCACCATTACGTTCTAACTTCAAATCGGGGTTATCTTGACATAGTTGATAAAACTCTTCTGAAGTTAGTTTAATTACAGAATCGAGCTTTAATGTAAGTGATGTCACGTCGCTTTGCTCCAAGTTCAAAATTTAAAATTCTCAATTTAGTCAATGATTGCCATATTATTTCTATTTCTATGGGATGATGACCAATTAAAAACAGAAAGAGTACATTAATGCGGGATGTTGTTATGCACTGGATTTATATAGAGTTTGGTGATGAGCCAAACCTTTTTTTTATTTAAAATGAAGGTGCAGGGGAATATAGAGTTGTCGAGCAAGTTCTGGGAATCGGTCACGATCCGCAACGATGAAAAAACCCCATTCCCCATTTTCGTGATAACCCATGCCAAAGCGGAAGGCTTGCTCTCGTCGGTTGAGTCTGTCCATTAACTGATTGAAGTGATTAATTACTGCCTCAACATCCATCCAAGTACCACTGCAATCTGCTAGAAACTGATACGTTTCGCCATTGAGCATATACTGCACAACCCAATGGGAATCCTGATCGCTGAAGATGCCAATTCCTTCGGCGCGTTGATCGGAGATTAAGTATTTCACCGTTGTTCCGTCGTGATTTCGTATGGAGAGTTGAGTTGTTTCGCTCACATCCTTAAACCGCTCTTCTGTTTCGATACCTTGTGAAATGCTGTTCAGAGAAATGGGAGGAATTGCTGAGGTAGCAAGATCCCTGAAAAGCTCATCATGCCGAGGTTCAAAACCTATATCACGCAGATTTGCGAAGGCCACCCGTGGCCCAAATAGTTCAAAAATAATGCTGATATGGTCATCCAGTATAAAGGCTGGGTTCTGAATCCACGAGTTGATTTTTTCGATAGACTCTGGTGGTAATTGCTCAACAATTCCAGCTTCTTGCAGCATTTGCGAAACATGAGTAGCTGTATGTCCCTCTTCATGCCATCTAAACATAAGATGATGCCAGGGATGCGATTGCGCTAATGTTTCTGGTCTTCTACAACCATATTTCAGTAGGGTGTAGGCTAGAAAGTGTGCAGCATAGTCAGTGGAATGATCCACTAAAGCTTCTCTCAAAGCATCGACAAGATCTTGGTCTGCTGTCCAGGTACCATGCTTGTAAATTTCTTCGCTATGTTCTTTGTAAGCGCGATTTGAAAGCTCTATGCACACCTCATAAACGCGGGAAACTTCATCATTTTCATCTCGAAAATGCTGTCGGTCATACCATCCAAGCAATTTGAAAAGCTTTTTGGTACTGGGTTTAAAATCGTTGGGCATTGGTCAATGTTGCCTTCTGTCGGGAGTGAAGCCTACTATACATACCTTCAAAAAAGTGACTGGTATTGGCTGATTTTAACGCAGGAACCACTTTTTTGACTTTATCATCGCTTTTGAATGTCAGATAGATTTCGCCGCCCTTTTCAATGAAATGAGCTAATGTTTATCTAGGTCATCATTTTCTGGTTTTTATGAAGTTCCCACCTTGGTAAGCCGCTAAAAAGTTATCGCACCAGCGATTCCTTTTACAACCTGTACAGTTTTGTTCGTGGATTCCCCCGCCAACAGCCAACGCTGTGAAGAGTTTGCGTTGGTAATCAAATGTTGAAGACGGGAGAATTAAATCATGCCATTGCATGGTAGGAACAGAACTGCAAAAAATGTAATTTTATTAACCATCACCTTTCTCGCGATTGAATTCTTAGATGAGGTGATTGATGGCTTGTGCGGTGCGGCTTGGCCGTTAATTCGCCATGACCTAAATCTTCATTACGTGCAAGTAGGAATGTTACTGACAATACCGAGTACTATCAGTAGCTTAATTGAGCCGATAGTAGGTATATGGGGGGATATTGGGAAGCGACGACAATTAATTTTGGGTGGAGGAGTGAGTTTTGCGATCGCACTCCTCCTTTTAAGCCAGAGTTATAATTTTTCATTATTATTAGCAGCCTTTGTGCTGTTTTATCCCGCCTCTGGTTGTTTTGTCAGTCTTTCTCAAGCCACTCTCATGGATATTGAACCGACGCGCCACGAACAAAATATGGCACGTTGGGCGTTAGCTGGTTCTGTGGGAAATGTAATTGGCCCCTTAATTTTAGCTGGCGCTGTAGCATTAAATCAAAGTTGGCGAAGTGCGTTTTTGGCATTGGCGCTGTTGACGCTGTTACTTGTGGGAATGCTATGGCAATTTCCCATAAAAACTTTACCTTCTCACATTGATGAACCACTGTATAGCTTCCAGGATGGAATAGCTAATACCCTGACAGCATTAAAACGGCGTAAAGTTCTCCTGTGGTTAACTTTATTGCAATTTTCAGATTTAATGCTAGATATTTTGCGTAGCTTTTTAGCACTGTACTTTGTTGATATAGTTGGTGCAGATAATACCCAAGCAAGTTTTGCTGTCACTGTTTGGTTAGGGTTTGGCTTACTGGGAGATTTCTTACTCATCCCCTTACTAGAAAAATTGCGGGGATTGCATTATTTAAAACTCAGCGCCACAATTGTTTTGTGTCTTTACCCAATTTTTTTGCTGGTACCAAACACAAATATCAAATTAGTAATTCTCGGTTTATTGGGTTTCTTTAATGCTGGTTGGTATTCAATTCTGCAAGGACAATTATACACAGCCATGCCAGGACAAAGTGGTACAGTAATGACGCTAAATAATTTATTTGGTTTAGTTGGTGGTTTAATACCCTTGGTGTTGGGTTTAGTTGCTCAATATTATGGTTTACAAACCACTATGTGGTTGTTACTCGCAGCACCTATAACCTTACTCATTGCACTATTTGCTGTTTAATTTTGCATACCAAAAACAAATGTTTGCGACACATCAATATATTCTAGCGGGCAAGGCAGTACCCATTGGTGTCAACTTAACGTGAAACTCGCTTTGTGCAAAGGTTTTGCCCTCACCCCCAGCCCCTCTCCCACCAGGAGAGGGGAGCAAGATATTTAATTCCCCTTCTCCCTGAGGGAGAAGGGGTTAGGGGATGAGGGCACGAGGGATTTGTACAACACTCGCCGTATATAGCTTTTAGCTTAAGTTGATACGTATGGGCACTGCCTTGCCCCTACAATCTGTCGCATTCTTTTTTCAAATTGGTATTACTTTATAAATAACCTCTAAAGGCACAACATTGTTGTGCCTTTAGCTATGTATTTTATTTACCTAAAAAACGATGTATGGACGAGTTAAAGAGCTAAAATTTGCCTAACCAACCGCCAAAAACAGCTAAACCATAGTACTTCCAAGGTACTGCGACTGTTAAAAACCCTGCTTGTCTGAGCATTTGTAAATGAGTATCCACAGAAGCTAATTGGTCTTGGCTTGAGTAGCCCTGTGTAGTAGTTGTACCTACCTTAGCACGAACCTCTGCTAGCGTTTTACCCTGTTGGTTAGCCCATTCCTCTCGCGCTGCTTTGTATACTTCCACCAAGGCAGGTGATTCCGGTAGGATAGGGTCAGCATTCCAAAAACAACCATGAGGACTCAAGCTAGCAGCGATTTGCTGAAATAACTTGAATTTCATCTCATCTTGGAGATGATGAATTGCCAAAGAAGAAACACATACATCAAATTCCTTACCTGTAGCAAATTTTTCTGGATTATTTGCCCATTCGCCAAAATCCGCTTCTATACAACTCCACCGATTTTGATATCCGGCTGCGACAATTTTACTTTGAGCAAATTGCAACATCCGGGGTGAGTAATCTAAGGCAATAACTTGAGCATCTGGACAGCGTTGGAGTATTTTTAAGCTCAGTTCACCTGTGCCACAGCCTAATTCTAAAATGCGAAGAGTAGTAGAAGGCAGACAACGGGTAATTACCTCCAGCATCTCGTCATAGCGCGGTAATAGCTGACGAATCCCTGTATCAAAATCAGCAGTGTTGGCAAATACTTCACCGGGAAATAGTTGTTGCATATCGCTGGCACTAATTGTTTGTGAGAAATAGAGAATCTTCGACACCACAATGATAATATTTGCGATCGCACTTATTTGGCGTTATACCAATTCACGAAATTACTGATACAAATTACTTCCTCTGCTCAACGGCAGTTGCTCTACTTGGGGAAACCCCAAGACCGCACTGCCTCCTCTGCTTCCTCTGCTCCCTCTGCTTGTCCATGTGTATCATTTTTAAAGTGAAATGGTATTAGTAGTACGTCTATTTACAAAGGGGGATAATTTCAAGAATTTTGTCGCACTACCAATTAAATAAACAAGGTGCGTCACACTGCGTTAACGCACCCTACGAGGATGGAAAAATTTATTTTGAATCTTCTCTAAATAATTCCAAATACTGAGCCGACAGTAGACTTAATTGAATCCCTTGCGTCCTTCAAAGTCTGAGCAATAGGATGTTTGGTTTGCAAGAATACCCGCGCACAATTACGTCCTGGCATACCAGAAATTGAACCACCTGGATGTGTGCCAGCACCAGTTAAAAAGAGATTATCAATTGGTGTTTTGTAGTTGGCTATTTCTGGTAAAGGACGGAAAAATACCATTTGATCGAGTGTCATATCAATGTGGTAATAATTCCCTTTATAAGCACCTAGCCTTTCTCCTAATTCTGCAGGACTTTCTACACGACGGGCGATAGTTGCTGTTTTGACATTTGGGGCATAGGTTGCTAACTTATCAACTACCCTATCTGCTACTTGATTTTTTAATTCATCAGTCCAACCTGTACCTCTTAAACCTGTACCTTCTGCACCAGCAATTTGATAGGGAGCAAAAAATTCAATCCATACTGTATGCTTACCTGGTGGTGCTAATGTGGGATCTAAAGCGCTAGGCATGACTACATACATTGATGGGTCAGAATCTGGGATTTCTCCTAAAGTACATTTGCTATGGGCTTGTTCAACATGAGCTACAGAATCGGCAATTAAGATAGAACCAATGAGATATTCATCTTTGTGTTCATGATAAGGAAAACGCAGGGGTTCATCTAAGGCTAAATCTATTTTGAGAATAGTTTCGTTATTGTTAACAATGCGGCGTTCTAATCTTTCCCACAAATCTGGATCGACTGCATCAATATCAGTTTTATCAGTCATTTGCAAGAATAAACGTTTGGCATCAATATTAGAAATTACCCCATATTTAGCGCGATATTCTTTACCGCCAGCAACGCGTACACCCACTGCTTTTTTATCATCAATCAACACTTTTTCTACGTGCTGGTCTGTGAGAATTACGCCGCCTTTACTTGTAACTAAATTCACCAAAGCTTTGACAAGTGCGCCAGTACCACCGCGAGGTCTAGCCATACCTGGATTGTGGCGCATTGCCATCATGATTGCACCAATCGCAATGGTTTTTTGCGATGGTGGCGCACCCAGTTCTGCTGCTAGCCTTGCTAAGGGTGCTTTGAGAAACTCTTCATCAAACCATTCGTTAAGTAAATCTTCTGCACTGGTCATCATGTTGCGAATAAAGTCCAGCGTTTTATTCGGGGAACCAATGACAGAAAATAAATCTTTGATTTTTGTGATGTCGTAATTACCAGCAATATCAATAATCGACTTTGGAGGAGCATTAAACATGGGAATCATAGCACCTAATGCTCGTTGCCAATAGTCGGTAAATTCGGCGTATTTTTTAGCATCACGTTCGTTGTAACGCGCGATTTCTGCACAGGTTTTTTCGAGAGATTTATGAGCTAAAAAATATTTACCATCTGGATGGGGGCAGAAAACTACTGGATCGCATTCCAGATATTCCAAACCATATTTTTCTAATTCTAATTCTTCAACAACTGGCCCCAAATGGATAAATTCGTGGTCAATAGCACATAAATTAAATTTAAATCCAGGTGCTTCTTGGGGTAAACATTCTTCAGTGGTAGCTGCACCACCAGGAACAGAACGCTTTTCTAATAGCAGGACACTATAGCCAGCTTTTAGTAAATATGCAGCACATACTAAACCGTTATGTCCTGCACCAATAATCACAACATCGTACTCTTGCATATTTGTAATTTAGAAATGGCGTAGCTTGAATAAATTTACAACACTAATAGTGAAAAAAACCTCAGTTAGCAGCTTTCTTTTTATTGAGGAGAAAGCATAGAATCTGTTGAGGGAATTTGCTTAACATGGGCTTTGACTAGCATAATGATATTGTCTGCCTGTACTTTCATATCTTTAATGCTTAATAGCATATTTTGCCATTCAAAATATGGTAATTGCAGCATTTCTTTTACCTTTTGCATTAATGCTGCCATGAGATTGACTGACAAACCATCTCCCTGATGACAGTTGAAGCTCTCTAAGAGGAATGGTTGTGAATGGGTAAATGGCTTAAGTCTCGCGGTAAAATCTAGTAAGCGGCTGTTTCCCAGTTCATTGAGCAGCACTTTTCCCCTAAATTCTATTTTATCGCTATCAGGTAGCGATACTTGAATTTCTTGCAGATTAAAATTGACAATTTCGCCATCTACATTCAAATCCCATTTTTGTGATTGACTGCGAATTAAGTCTGAAGATAAAGCATGATTAATATCTGCTACTGTCATGACAATTCGAGCGAGCGCATTTACTGGCTCGTTTAGTTCAATTTGTCCAAAAATTGCATTTAAAGGATTGACAGCAACGCTATCTGTTTTGACTTTTATTTCCTGTACACGGATATCTTTTTGGAACACCAGACCTTGACCAGTTAGGGAAACTTCATCTACCTGTCCCTGAACAATTTTGAGTAGATCGGTTCGCACATCTACATCTATTTGTTCTACTTCGTCCAACTGGTTGGATAGAGTATTTTCTGCCGCCTGTGATAATATATGCTCCTCTAACCTTTCCTTGTCTGGCATGAGTTCTTATACTCCTACTATCCTCTTACCTACTCAATTTAATCTTTGCAGAGTCAGGAAGGTATCTATAGTATGGTATATACATCTAGGAAGATGAAAAACAATATATAAAAATTAGATTTGTGTGGGGAAATTAATAGCAAAGAAATGAAACAGTCAATTGTCTTCTGCAGATTATATATGAATTTACAAAAAATCTGTTTTATAGTAATAGAATATATCATTAGTATGAAAATAAATAATTAAAATATCTACAATTTGATAGATATTTTAAGTTGAAAAATATTTCTTTATAGCAATCCTATTTGATTTGTGAAAAATATCGGTTTCACCAATTTTATGCAACCACAGTCATTAGCACAGCTTTTTGCGGCTATGGGTGTGGGTTAAAGAGATGGGGAAAGGTGAAAGGGGAAATCCCAAATCTTTCTCCCTTTTTTCGACTTCTGCTAGAAATCGCCAATCAAACTATGTACGGTTTAACAGCAGCCGTCTGGGCTAAAAATCTTGATACAGCCTTCAAAATGGCTAAAGGAATTCGTGCTGGTACAGTTTGGGTTAACTCTTATCATACTTCTGGCTTAGAACCAACTATACCTTATGGTGCTTACAAACAAAGCGGAATTGGTCGCGAAGTAGGCAAGAATGGTTTAGAAGAGTATTTATAAACAAAAGCCAGTTAGGCTAAAGACATAACAATACTTGTCGGTTAAGGCGAAAAAGGGGAATAGGAAAAGGGAAGTAAAAAACCCTTAACCTTTCCCCAAAACCAATTTTGAGTTCAAAACGCTAAACCGAGTAGTATTGAAAGTCATAACGCGTCTTATTTTCATCATGATGTTCTCTATATATCAAATAATTTTACCTTGGCTGGCAATAATACTGAGCATTACCAGTTTATTTCTCAGTTCTTGGATTATAATTCCGGCTCCTAATCGTTTGTTGCAGATTTTAGGAGTAGGAGCGCCAGAAGTTAGCCCTTGGTTATTTATATTAAATATCATCTCTTTATTAACAGCTCTTTTATGTATCTATCAACCACAAATACAAATTATCACTTGCATTTTCAGCTTAATTGGATTAATGCTTTGTGGTTCAGTTTTAGTCAAAATTGCACCAACTCAAATGCAAATGTCGGCAGCAATACAACAAGAATTAGGCGAGAATTATTTAGCACAAATTCCTCTTCAAGTAAGTGCTAAAATGCAACCTCAACCCTTCTCGTTAGCGAACAGCTTCCGTGGTATTCCCCTAGAAAAAATCCGCCACAAAAAAGATATTTTATTCGCTACACCTGGGGGAGTTCCTTTAAAAATGGAAGTTTATCAACCAGAAGAAGTAGGAAAATATCCAGCATTAGTAGTAATTTATGGTGGAGCTTGGCAAAGTGGTAATCCTCACGCCAATTATAAATTCAATCAATATTTAGCAGCTCGTGGATATACAGTATTTGCCATTGATTACCGACACGCGCCCAAATATCAGTTTCCCGCACAGTTGGATGATGTGCGTACAGCGCTCAATTTTATTCGCCAACAAGCCGCAGAATATGAAGCCGACCCCGAAAACATGATACTCTTGGGACGTTCTTCTGGCGCACACCTCGCCATGCTAGCGGCTTATCAACCAGATGCGCCACCGATTCGTGCTGTAGTCAGTTATTACGGGCCGACAAACTTGACTGAAGGCTATAATGATCCGCCACAACCAGATCCGCTAAATACTCGTGCGATTCTCACAACTTTTCTTGGTGGTTCCCCACAAGAATTACCTGATGAGTATAAAATTGCTTCTCCAATTAATTACGTAACTCGCCCTTTACCACCAACATTATTAATTTACGGTAGCCGCGACCATGTCGTCCAAGCAAAGTTTGGTAGGCGAATGTATGAAACTTTACACAAAGCTGGTGCAACTGCGGTTTTCTTAGAAATACCTTGGGCGGAACACGCTTTTGATGCTGTTTTCAACGGTGTGAGCAATCAATTAGCCCTATATTACACCGAGAGGTTTTTGGCTTGGGCATTGTTTAGTCCCAAGTCTGAATAGACTCTGACAAGATATCAGATTTTGGCACTAATCCTTCTGATTTGCGTCTATTATCTCACTCAGATCAATCTGCATCAGTTTTACTGGTGCAGTAATTTTATGTTTGTATTATATGGACTGTTATAAATTAACTTCAATTTTCAGCATAAATATGTAGGGAGTAATGGCAACCAATTTATGTTCAGAAGTATAAAAATTACAATTATGCTCACTAAAATCATATCCATCTTTAGACAATTTCCTTTATTTAATAAGGGTTTGCGCTCAATTAAGCGCCTTTTCCCATTAATATGTGCAATATCATTTGCTACAGTCTTACTCCTACATAACCTAACCCCTGCAACCGCTCAGGTATCACAAGTACCTGCTACGGAAATTCGCGGGGTTTGGATGACGAATAATGACTTTGAGATTTTGAGCGATCGCGCTAAACTTCAAGAGACTATTGGTCAACTCCGCAGCTTGAACTTTAACACCATTTATCCCTTAGTCTGGAATGATGGCTATACCAAGTATCCCAGTGCTGTAGCACAACGCGCTGGTATCCCCTTTTACTTCAAAGGAAAAGAAGGCCAAGACATCATTGCAGACATCGTTGCTCAAGCCCGTCGTCAAGGAGTACTCGCCATCCCTTGGTTTGAGTTTGGCTTTATGGCTCCCCTGACTTCCGAACTCGCATCCAACCATCCCGATTGGCTGACGCAAAAGCAGGATGGAACCCAAACTTCTATTAGCGCTGCGGGTGAAGTGGCTTGGCTGAATCCCTTTCACCCAGAAGTCCAAAAGTTTATTACTGACCTCGTCTTAGAAATCATCACTCAATATGATGCTGATGGCATTCAATTTGACGACCACATGAGTTTACCGGTTGATTTTGGCTACGACAAGTACACAATTAACCTATATACTCAAGAAACTGGCAGCCCTCCACCACCAAATCCTCACGCTCAAGCATGGAAGCAATGGCGTACAGATAAAATCACAGCCTTTATGTTCCAGTTAAACCGAGCTGTGAAAGCCAAAAAACCCAATGCAATTTTCTCTGTATCTCCCAATTACTACGATTTTGCTTATAAATATCAATTGCAAGACTGGCTCACCTGGGTACGCTTGGGTGCTGTAGATGAGTTGATTGTCCAGCTTTACCGGAATGATTTGGACAGTTTTAACAGTAAACTCACCAGCCCAGAACTCATCGAAACCAAACAAATCATCCCCACAGGTGTAGGAATCATGGCTGGGTTGAGAAATCGCCCTGTTTCCATCCAACAAATTCAATCTCAAGTGCGGGCGGCTCAACAACAAGGTTTAGGTGTGACTTTCTTCTATTACGAAAGCCTGTGGGACTATGGACAAGAACCAGCCGCACAGCGCCAAGCTGGATTTCAAGAAGTGTTTGCGAATCCGGCTGTGCGCGATCGCTTGCAATTTACAGCCCGTAAACCTACTTTTAATACCATATCAGTTCCTTTATATGCTAAAGGTTCAGTCGGTCAGCGATCGCGCGGCTATTTTATGGAATTAGCGATCGCAGGTGGTCAGCCAAAACGGGTTTTATTAGATACAGGCTCGGCTGGTTTAAGAGTTCCGAAAGAATTTTTAGGCAATGCTCCTATCAACAAAACAGGTCAAATTATCAAAGAAGTTTTAAGTGACGGTACTGTCCTAGAAGGAGAATTAGTTTACGCCACTATGCAGATTGGTCTAATTTCCACAGACGAACCTGTTCCTGTGCAGATTGTTACTAGCCGCCAATGTCTCCCCCAAAAGCCTAATTGCTCTGCAAAAAGTGGTACACCGTTCTCCGGTATTATTGGTGTCAACTATTCAGAAAAGTCACTTCCTTATAACCCTTTGCGAAAACTACCAGGAAACCTGAGTAATGGCTTGATTATTACTAGTAGTAGCAATAAAGCTAGTCTCATCCTGGGTTTAACAGCCAATAATCAAAATGCTTTCAAGATGGTATCCTTAAGCCCGCAACCTGCAATTAATGATATACCCGGTAACAGGTGGGATTCTCTGCTGAATGGTGTTTGTGTAACTATCTCCGGTACTTCCTTGAAAAATACCTGTAACGCAAAAATGGTTGTTGATAGTGGAAGCAACAGCGGTTTTACCGAAGTTAAATCTGCTGCTTTAATGGGTAAACTCAAACCTGGCAGGTTACGCCCAGAAAATGCGCTGAAAGTAGGAATCCCTGGAGTTTTTGACTACAGCGTCACACCAGGAAACCGTGATGGCATTAATGTATGGAACCTCAATGTCTCTGCAAAGGCGGAAAATCCTGTATTAGTAAATAGTGGGATGGGATTTTTTGATAAATACGATGTCCTACTCGATCCAGTTAACGGACAACAGGGTTTTCGTAGTCGTACTTGATACTGCTCGGTTAAGGATTGTCAACTCTTAATTTTGGTTTGGGGAAAAGCTGAAGGGGTAAAGGTTAAAGGTGTTTTCTTGCCCCTTTTCCCTTTCCCCTTTTCCCTTTCACCAATAAATATTGAGTTCGCTGTTGGTTAAAATGTTTGAAATTTAGAGACTCGTGATTCAGTATTGAGGCAGGATTTTCATGATTCTTGCTTGTTCTCTGCTTTATGCTATTTACTTGGCATACAGCCACTTACTAAACAAACGGCTAACTCTCGGCATCACAACGTAGGTCAACAGTAAAACCATAGTTACGGTGATCACCAGCGAAATCATCAAAGGTGGTAAGCCGCGAATCAGGGGGACTAAGAAAGTATTCAACAAATTAATCAACACAAATACAGATCCCCAAGTTAGCAATGCCATTTTATAGCGAGGTGGAGTTTTTAACGGTTGACCAGGTAGAGAAAACCAAGCTTCCAAACCACAAATTTCTTGAACATGAGGTTCAGATTCTACTAAATGTTTGCCTTTCTTTAACCAATATTCGCGATCGCGTGATGTCATCCAGGCTTTTAAGTTTTCATAGTTGTTAAACCGCAGGATAATCACATATTCTGGTCTTCCACCTGGTTGGGGACGAATCAAATTTGTGCCCAAATAGCCAAAATAGGTTTTGGCTGCACCGATAATTTCTTTCATCCAAATCTCGTAATCTTGTTCGCATCCTGGCTTAACCAGTTGTGAAATGACTACGGTGACAAATTGCTCTTCTTGTTGTATTTGCATTTTCAACCCAAGGGATAACCAACTTTTCCTACTTCCAAGCGCACAACATTTGCCGATACAATCCCTGTGGGCGGAGGTAAAAACATTCCACCATTCATCACCACATAGATGGCCGTGTTGTCGTTTTCCTGTTTACCAAATTCCACCCGAACAGCAAAAATCGGGACTGAGAGATAAATCTCAATCCCGATAAAAAAGCGGGCTAACCGCTAGGAACATGGTTAACCCGTTCAGCTTTGGGAACGCGCAGAGAAATTGTTATTGCAATACCAACTTCACATTGGCGTTTTGTAGACCGCGCTGTTTTACTTCAGCCAAGGTCTTGTTAACAGCATACTTTTGGTTAATGGAGTTGATTAACTCAGTTTGGTTGTGCTTCTTAGCAACACCCCACAAGTCAGCGATGAGGTCAAAGGAACCATCACTGTTGCGAGACCAACCTAGGTCATATTCGCCTTCCAGCACAGCAACGATGTCGGAACGGACGCGCTGACCGTTATAACCACGAACATCAGCTTCAGTCTTTACGCTGATACCCAGGTCGCGCAAGGATGCTTTGAGGATTTCTGCATCGGTGATCTTGGTGCGAAGAGTGCTAAAGTGAGACATTTGGGTTTCCTCCAATAGAGAAGATTGAGAACAACGACAACGGTTTGTTTTTGGGGAAGCCGCACTTAAATGAGAAGCGGCTTTTTTTCTATCAACTGCTAGCAGTAAATGCTAGCCTTTCCCCCTGGGTTAGCAGGAGAAAGCTTTTAGAACTCCATTCGCTGATATTCAGCAACGGAGGATGCTGCGGGTCTGGCGCGCTGTCTGGCCCAGTCTCTCAACGCTGTGACCTGTTCTTGCATAGTACGAGACAGCGGCAGGGTTGCCTTTAGTGCAGCAATAATATCTAGTTGGGTGAACTCGCGTTCTTGGGCAAAAGCTTCGTACATTGCCGCAACGATCGCTTGTTCAATTTCTGCCCCAGAAAAGCCGTCGGACATCTTAGCTAGTTGTCCTAGATCAAATCTAGTGATGTCTTCACGACGCTTTGTTAGGTGAATATTATATATATCTTCCCGTTCTTCAGGTGTGGGCAGATCCACAAAGAAAATTTCATCAAAACGACCTTTTCTTAAGAACTCTCCAGGCAATCTTTCCACTCTGTTAGCGGTTGCCATCACGAACACAGGAGATTTCTTTTCTTGCATCCAGGTCAAGAATGAGCCGAAGATCCGGCTAGAAGTACCACCGTCTGAATCACCAGAACCAGCACTACCAGCAAAGGATTTATCTAACTCGTCAATGAACAGAATCGTGGGAGAAATTGATTCTGCTGTTTTGAGGGCATTACGCAGGTTGGCTTCACTTCGACCCACCATTGAGCCGTCGTAAACTCTACCCATATCTAGACGTAATATTGGTAACCCCCAAAGTCTGGAAGTAGTTTTAGCAATTAACGACTTTCCACAACCAGGAACACCTAGAATTAACATCCCTTTAGGTTGAGGTAGACCATACTCTCTAGCTTTTTCTGTGAAAGCATTAGAGCGTTGCTTAAGCCACTTTTTCAACTCTTCTAAGCCACCTACAGCTTCAATGGTTTCATCTTCCTCGATGTATTCTAATATACCATTGCGCCGAATTAGTTGCTTCTTCTCCGATAAAACTATATCTACTTCATCTTCTGTCAAACGCCCTGTAGTTACCTGTGCCTTGCGATAGACTTTTTCGGCTTCATCTTTGGTTAAACCCAAGGCGGCTCTAAGAAGCTTTTCTCTCGCCTCTGTTGTTAGCCTGCGCCCACGATTTTGATCTAAATGGTGAGTTAAAACTTTGTTCAGCTCGGCCATGTCTGGCAATTGGAAGTCGAGAACTACAACTTCTTTTTCCAGTTCGATAGGCACTTGCTGGACGGGCGACATTAAAATAATGTTTTTCGGTATATTATGCGCGCCTTTAAAACTTGCGATCGCATCTCTTAACGATCTAGTTGTTGCAGGCGCATCTATAAAAGGATGTAAATCTTTAAGAATAAAAATACCAGGTTCTTTATGCCGGATAATCCACTCAATTGCTGCTTCAGGAGAAACAGTATTATGCTGGGTGACATTCCGGGGTTGACCATACTCCACGATGCCGTGAGTTACTGTCCAAACAAATACTCGGCGTTGAGGCTTTAACAACTGGGCGATGGTGGAGATTGATTGCTCGGCCCGCTCTTCCTCGGAGGTCACAAGGTAGATTAAAGGGTATTGAGCTTGAATTAGAATATTGAGCTCTTCTTTCATACATCGACCTACTTGAGACCTAAGTACAGTACAGACATCGTTTTTTTGGTGACGACAACCGAATGAATTATGAATTTAGCTATTCATAATTCATATCTAACAGGGGACTAACTCTTCCTCATCCTGGGGATGGGTTTTAGCTTCATCCATTTCATCAATGGAGATGGATTCTTGACCAATTACTCCTGGTTGACTTCCTAAAGTAATCAGCTCTCCATCACGTAGCACCAGGGAACTTTCACAGTTGGGACAAGAATATACTCTGTGAGTTCTGCCATAAACAGAAGCTTCTACTTCTTCAACTAATTCAGAATTAGATAAGTAGAAAAATAAAGCACGCTCGGCAAGTTCTGACATTGGTTCAGAATCTACTGCTGATCGAATCTTCAATTTCCTGTGCAGTTCTGGCGACAAATATAAAGTAACCTTTTGCTTAGTTTGCATAACTCTTTGGCGGCCTTACCCGGGTATGTATATAACGTTATCGGTTCTCTTTGGGGTTGTCAAGACAGCAAAACGTTTTGACGGCAATATTGTTACATTGCTTAATAATGGGCATGGGGGATGGGGCATTGGGCATTGGGATAAAAAGGGGGAAACTGTTGATATATAAGGGAAATCCCACTCTTTACTAAGAGTGGGATGAAATGAGAAAAGAGGAATTTGGTGTAAAGCGGGGGCTGCTTAATATTTATTGGGCAGTGTCTCAATCAAGTTGGGCGAAGGGAAAAAACCTTTAACCCTTTCACCTTTACCCTTTCCCCCTTCCCCCTTACGCCTCTTGCAATACGGCTGACTTTTGGTTGTTGGCTAGTTGCTGTTGCAAGTCTTGCCAGCTGATTTTTTCTAGACTGGGTAAGACTACATTAGCTATACCTAATCTTTCTACTGGCCCTAGTCCTACAGACCACATACCAGCAGACCTAGCTGCTTCAATGCCAGCACTGGCATCTTCTACAACTAAACATTTGGCTGGTGCAACACCAATTTGTTCGGCAGCAAATAGGAAGAGGTCTGGTGCGGGTTTGGGTTGGGAGACGCTGTAACCATCGGCTATGGCATCAAATTTATTGCCGATACCTAAGCGTTGAATGACGGTTTGAGCATTTTTGCTGGATGAACCTAAGGCAACTTTAATCCCAGCTGCGCGTAGTTCCTTTAAGAGGTTTTCAACTCCGGGAAGTAAATCGGCTGCAGTGATTTCCTCGATTAATTGCAAAAAGTAGTTGTTTTTGCGCTCCATCATTTCCTGAATTTTGGCTTCAGTCACGGGGCGATCGCCTAAAATTTGCATGAGGGTTTCTCTTCTGGGTAATCCCCTGATTGCGTCGTTGGCTTCGCGGTCAAAGGGAATGCCTTCTTCATCGGCTACTCGCTTCCAGCCTAAATAATGTAATTCTGACGTATCAGTTAAAACACCATCTAAATCAAAGATTACGCCTTGAATTTCTGGCTGGGAACTTGGCAAATTCTCATCTGCTGGTTGGTTAGCAATTTCCATGTCTGTTTCTTGTCGCAGGTCGAAGTCGTACCACTGATTGCGCCATTGCAGCCTAAATTTTAAACGTTGCCAAGTGGGAGGTAAATGTGGGGAAGCAACTGGGCCAAATTCCGTCATTTTAATGCCGGCAAACCCAAATACCACTGCTTGCCAAACTCCTCCCGCGCTGGCGGCGTGAATTCCTTCGGCTGCATTCCGCCTGACATCTTCCAAGTCTACCAATGCGGAACGGAGAAAATGTGTATAGGCGTGGGTGGGTTGGTTGAGGTCGCAAGCTAAGATGGCATGAATTGCTGGGCCTAGGGAGGAACCATAGGTATGGTCGGTGCGCTTGGTGTAGTAATCCCAGTTGGTTGCTAAGGTTTTGTAGTCATACTGTTCCCTTAACAAATAAATCAGCATCAAAACATCTGGCTGTTTGAGAATTTGCTTTTGGCTGGTGGCTTCAATTCCCAGTAAACCTTGTAAAGATGTGGTACGGGGTTCGTAATCGGCAAAGTTGATTTCTTCGAGTTGATAAAATCCTTCAAATTGCTCAATTAAGCCAGTTGACTGATCCTGATTGACAAATATACGCTCTTGGATATCAGCCCACTTATGCAAACGCTCTGTGGTTAAGTTGAGTTGTTGGGCTAATTGTGCAGATTTTTCTGGATAGGCTTGCTTCATCCAATCCCAAAGCGCTAAGGCTGATTGTAAATGCCAGCGCACCATTAAATTGGTGAAGGCGTTATTATCGACGCGATCGTGATTTTCATCAGGGCCAATCACATCTAAAATATCGTAGGATTGACGCTCGGCATTCCAATTAACTCGGCTTTCCCAGAATACGGCTGTATCTAAGATAATTTCTGCACCGTAATCATGCATCCAATCATCATCTGATGTGGTTTGCCAATAGTGCCAAACTGCATAAGCGACATCAGTGTTGATATGTACTTCGATATCACCACACCAAATCCGCACTAACTCACCGTTACCACTGGCATGGGGTACCCAGCGAGGTGTAACTTCATCACCTGTATCGGCACTTTCCCAAGCATACATAGCGCCTTGAAATCCTGCTTCTTGGGCTTTGCGTCGCGCACCTGGTAAAGTATGGTAGCGATAGGTCAGTAAGTTCCGGGCTAAGGCTGGTTGGGTTAAAGTCAAAAAGGGAAGAATAAAAATTTCTGTATCCCAAAATATATGTCCACGATAGGCAAAACCGGAGAGGGTTTTGGGTGGAATACTTACACGGTCATCGTGGCGGGGTGCAACAGCTAATATTTGAAAGAGATTGTAGCGGACAACTAACTGAGCATAGCGATCGCCTTCAATGATTATGTCACTGTCTTGCCATACTTGCTCCCATGCGGCGATATGTGCTGCCAACAGAGTTGCGTAACGGGGTTCATCTGCTAAACGTTGTAGCGCGGCAGCGATGGGAATGTCTGTTTCCCGGGAAGTAAAGACGGTGACAATCTTTTCGACAGTAGCAGCTTTACCGGGTGTCGCTTGAAAGGTTGTGGTTAAAGTTGGGGCAGTATTCGCATTCTCTAAGCATACAGGTGGTGCATTTTCGCCTTCTACCACTAACTTAGTAGCCATTCCCAATTGAATTTCTGAGTGGCGAGTTTGGTTATACAACCAAATAATTTGCTCAACACCACCTTGATTCAAAACTTTCCAGTGTGGGACTCCTTGGGTCTGGGGTTCTGAATCTAAGCCTACGCTAAAAGAAATTTCGCCTGTAAAATCTATGGATGTTACCTGAGCGCGAATCGCTAACACATGTTGATCTGCTAAACTTGTGAAACGCTCAAAGTGGAAATCTAAGGTGTGTCCTTTGGGGGAACGCCAGCGCACATCACGACTCAGTATCCCCAAACGCAAATCTAGGCGGCGTTCGTAATTGAGAATTTCACCACTATCCATACTAAAGCGATCGCCTGCCACGTGCACCTCTAAGGGCAGCCAGCTGGGACAATTAACTAATTCTGTATGGGAAATTACAACCTTATCGTATAGGCCATTAATTAATGTAGCCGTGGAATCTCCGGGATAGCCTTCTTCAAAAGTACCCCTCGTTCCTAAATAACCATTACTAATAGTAAAAACAGTTTCTTTATGATGCAGTTGGGTGGGATCAAAGACTGTTTCAATAACGTTCCAGTCTGTAGCTTCAGTCAGTGTCTGATTTTGTTGGGAATCGCGAACGGATAAGTTGACCATGAGTAATCATACCTAAGTTTTTTAGAGGTTAGGTTGGGGCAGGATGAAATGCAATTTTCAAGAGTTCAATGAGCAATTGCGCTCTAGCTTTATTGCCTAGACTTGGTTGTAGTCTTAACGGGCGGATTGACGTTGTTGCTAATAGCAACGTTCCCAATTTCATCTGTCTATAGTTAGGTGTTTTTAATAACTCATGTTATGAGTCATTAATAATACAAATTTCACGAATCTATAGATTTGGTTGAATAGCGTAACACAACAATATAAATATGCAACTTTAAATCAAGAAAATGCTCACTGAGTAATAATACTAAAAAGCTCACTTAGTAGCCTGGACATCAAAAAAGGTAATAATTATTAAATTTTAGATATCATAGCGAACTGGTGAGTTTTTTTAATTGCTGTTCATTTCAGCAATTTTTATCTAAAACCTGATGAATCAACGGTTTCAAGCCGCTATTGACTAACCACAAAATTATATATTTGTTTATTTTATATAAAATGAACTAACTAAAATATATTTAAAAGTCCATTGTGGGCGGCTAGGAGTAAAAATAGCTGAAAACGTATCTAAGGTGTGTATTATATGTTCGTCTTGAGCTTTTGGGTTAGTGGTCTTGTGACAGTTCAGTATATGGCTCTCTGCTATATAATTTACCTTTTTAACTGTAAGGTTATATAGATATTCATGATTAATTGACCTGATAAATAATTTTGGCTTTTAATTTATATTTTCTACCGATAAAATGTGATACCAGCCTCCTCGTTAATTCATTGATAATTTATTAGGATATTTGCCAAATATTAGGGCGATGATTAAAGCAATACAACAGTAATATTGACTAGGTAACAAAAATATTTTTGACTCCTAATATCGAATAATACATATTAACGTAAATTAACCTTATATTCTCAATTTTCAACAGCAAAATAGCCATCAAGACAGTAGTTTTGGCGTTTAGCTTTTGAATAGTGCGTAAAAGTAAAATCTACACTCATTAAAGCAGTTTAAAACCGCTGAAATGAGTATAGAATAGCCATTCTCTACCTTTCAATTGCAGATGATTCTGATGTAGTGGGCATTGCCCACACTACTACTACTAATTGCGATCGCTCCATTACGGATTACTTCAAAAGTCTTAAGCCGCTTAAAGTTACTAATACTGTAGAGCCTTCATGCCCAATCACGCCGATGGGTAAGTTAATATTGCCGAGAAAGTTACCGATGAGTAGCAGCAGAATAAAACCCAAGGCGACGACGATATTTTGTTTGACTATACTTTGCGATCGCCTACCTAAATGCATAGCTACAGCAATTTTCTCTAATTTATCGGCCATGAGGACAACATCGGCTGTTTCTAGTGCCACATCACTACCAGCCACACCCATTGCAATACCCACAGAAGCCTGGGCGAGGGCTGGTGCATCATTGATCCCATCGCCTACCATTGCCACTGTTTGATATTTTTGCTGTAAATCACTAATTACAGATAGCTTGTCTTCTGGTAACAGTTCAGCATACACGCGATCAATACCCACAGCTTGTGCAACACTATGGGCAGTTCGCTGATTATCCCCGGTAATCATCACAATCTCGGCAACACCCAACTTTCTTAAGCGTTTAATTGTTTCGGCTGCTTCTGTACGTACCATATCTGCAATAGCGAGGGCACCCACAATCTCATAACCATCTTCTCTTCTGGTTTGGGCTACCCACACAACTGTCTTACCTTCTTGTTCCCAAAATTGAGTTAAATTCTGCAAATCCTGGGGTAATTCTGGCACATACTCCCCAATAAAAGCAGCATTTCCCACCATTACCTGTTGGTCTTGAATAATACCGCTAATTCCCTTTCCTGGGATAGCTTGCACTTCCAGTGCGCCCACCCAATCTATATTTGCTGCTGCCTGCACAATAGCTTTACCAATAGGATGTTCTGAGTATGATTCTAGAGAGGCGGCGGCTGTTAACACATCAGTTTGCGAGTATTTACCATAAGGTATTACTTCACAGACTTGTAACTCCCCTGTTGTCAAAGTACCAGTTTTATCGAATGCGATCGCTCTTACTTGGCCAATCTTTTCTAATTGGGCACCATTTTTAAACAAAATCCCCTGTCTGGCACCATTGGCGATTGCTGACAGCAGTGTAGGCATAATAGCAGCCATCAAAGCGCAGGGAGAAGCTACTACCAAAAATGTCAGCGCCCGGTAAATTGTGGTTTCCCAATCCCAACCCCAAATAAATGGCGGCATAATTGCCAGAAATACGCCCAAAGTGACAATTATTAGCGCATATTTCCGTTCAAATCGCTCAATAAATTCTTGGGAAGGCGGTGCTTCTGTTTGTGCTTGTTCGACTAACCGAATCACCCGTTGAATCAAACTGCTGCTGGCTGGCTTATGTAACTTTAGCTTCAGCGCCCCATAGCCGTTGATTGTCCCCGCAAAAACTTCATCGTTGACTGTCTTCTCTACAGGTAAAGACTCGCCTGTAATCGCCGCCTGATTGAGGGTGCTATAGCCAGAGACAATTAAAGCATCAGTAGGAATTAACTCCCCTGGCTTGACAATAATTTCATCCCCTACCTGTAACTGGTGAATGGGAACTAACTCTTCTCTTCCTTGACGTAAAATCCTAGCTGTATCTGGAGTCAGACTCATCAAACTGCGAATACTGCGTTCAGTTCGCCGCATCGCGTAGCCTTCTAATGCGCCACTAATCGCAAAAATCAAAATTAAAATAGCCCCATCAATAATTAAGTGGTATTCCCTGCGCCATAAGCCCAAGCTAGCAGCACCAAGCGCTGCCACAATCATCAGCAAATCTACATCCAGTTGTTTTTCCTTGACTAGGGTAGTTAACCCCTCACGGGCGCTTTCATAACCACCAATCACGTAAGCTGCGGTTAATAACAACATTGCCCATCCCAGCCAGCCAAGATGCAAGGTGAACCAGCCCAGAAATAACAGCACTCCACAAACTAAGGCTGCTAAGGTATCTCCATGTTCTTTGGTGAATTTGGTTAAATGCTGTGGGTAGAGCATGAGATTGAGAAACTAAGCGGACTATCTCACACTAAACGTTGACATTAATGTTAATGTCAACAGTGTGGGAGTTGACTATGGCGAGTCTCATATTTTGCGTCTAGCCCTAGTGATGAGAAATTACGGGACTTGTACAAACAAATTACACATAGATTTTGTCTGTGTAAGCATTCCCTAACTTGTAACAAGTGACGCATGGCTTGCAGTCGCCCAGAAAGTTTATTGTTGTTGTTGCATTGGGATGAAAACGATTTATGTTAAAGCGAATCTATATTGATAACTTTCGAGGCTTAGTAAATTTTGAGCTTAATTTTGACTCAATTAATCTGTTTCTTGGTGGTAATGGTTCAGGTAAGTCCACTGTTTTTGAATCTTTGAGAAAAATTCAAGCATTTTTAACAATTCATTGTGATGCAGGAGAGGTGTTTAAATCTTCTGACTGTACACGCTGGCAGAATTTACTAATTCAACGTTTTGAGTTAGAAGTTTCTGGAAATGGTGGTAATTATAAATATGAACTGGCTATTGAACATTATACTCAGCATAATTGTTATGTTCAGCATGAGCGTCTATACTTTAATAATCAACTTTTATTAAATATTGAAAATGGCAAAGGTCAACTTGTTAGAGATGATAATTCATCCTTGTCTGAATTTCCATTTCCTACCTCCCATTCCGCCATACTTTTACTAATAGAAAGTGGCAATACAAAATTGAAGTGGTTTCAAAATAGAATAAAACGATTAATTATTGTTCAGATTATTCCAATCAATATGAAAAATGGCAGTAGGCAAGAGGAAATTGAACTAGATTGGAGAATGGAAAACTTTGTTTCTTGGTATCGCTATATTACTCATGACAAAGATAAACTGCCGGAATTAATTGATTCGCTAAAAAAAATAATAGATGGATTTATAGGTTTTAGATTTGAAAAAATTAGTGAAGAATATGTAATTTTAAAATTGCAATTTTTAACCAGTAAAGATGAGAAAGAAGTTATTGAGTATCGTTTGAGTGAATTATCAGATGGACAAAAAGCACTTTTTGCTCTTTATTCTTTTTTGTACTGTACTCAATCCCAAGATTATACACTCTGTATAGATGAACCGGAAAATTTTTTAGCGCTTCCAGAAATCCAACCTTGGCTAGTACAACTTTATGACTTTTGTAGTGAGCAAAAATTGCAGGCTTTGCTAATTTCTCATCATCCAGAACTAATTAATTATCTTTTAGCATCACCGGTAGGGTATTGGTTTGAGCGTCAAAGTAATGCACCAGTAAGAGTGAAAAAAATTAGTCATGAAATGGCAGAGAATACTGGATTACCCATTTCTGAACTAATTGCACGGGGATGGCTGTATGAACCAGCGTAGAGTACAGATTGTTCTTCTATGTGAAGATAGGCAACAAGAAGTTTTTGCTCGCCATTTTCTAAAAAAACGTGGTTTTACTGGCAACATCAGAGCTAATTTTTGTCTCAAAGGTGCAGGAGAACAGTTTGTCAGAGATAGTTATGCCGCAGAGGTGAAAGCCTACCGAAGTAAGAACTATCTTTCAGTCATATTAGTAGTATTGATTGATGCTGATAAAGAAACGATAGAGAAAAGGCTAAAGCAATTAGATGATGCATTAATAGCAGATTCCCAGCAAATTCGCCAGCCTCAAGAAGCCATAGCAATCTTTATACCTAAAAGAAATATTGAAACTTGGATACATTATTTACAGGGAGAAGCTGTTGACGAAGAAACAGAATATTCAAAATTTACCAAAAATGAGTCAGCTTGTAAGCCCTATGTTGAAAGCTTAGTAAATCAGTGTTACCAAGGCTTGGATGCAAATGCACCATCATCACTTCAGGCGGCTTGTGGAGAACTAAAAAGAATTTTGCCGTTGTTGGAATAAATCATGAATACTGGTTGCTTAACCATTAAAGAACTTACTGATGCTGTGGGTGGGGGGATTACTCCGCGGATGGTGCGTCATTACCATCAATTAGGATTACTACCGCAACCAGTGCGATCGCCTAGCAATTATCGCCTTTATACTGAGAAGGATGTGATTAGGCTGCAACGGATTGTGGCTTTGAAGCAGCAAGGGTTTCAACTCAACCACATCCAGCAAATTCTGGAAGTAGAACCAGAAGCAGACACCACAAAAACCTTGATGGCACAATTGCAAAAGCAGTATCGCGCAGTCATGCAGCAAATTTCCCAACTGCGACAAACAGCATCCGCATTGGAAGGTTTATTAGGACGGGATCAGCATTGTCAAAATACCCAAGCGGAAGTTTTAGCACAACTGAAGTTACTGGAAGTTGAAACCCAAACGGGATTGGGGGGATTAGAACAACTGTGGAGTGGCTTGGATGCAGAAATTCATACTCACCCAGAAGCTTTTGCAGAATCTTTGCAGAGGTTGTTACCTGACTTATCTGAACGTTCCGAGATTGAACAACACCTGATTTCCCAACTAGTATTAGCTTGTGGTGATGTCAGTTTGGTATCATTTGTCAAGCTCAGTAAAGATGCGATCGCAGCTAGTCGTCAAGCTCTCTCTGCAAATTGTCAAATTGTAGTTGATATTCCTACAGTAGCGGCTGCTCTTGATAATACGAGATTAGTCCATTTAGGTTGTCCAGTAGAAACATTGATTGATAATCCCCACATTACAACAGCCACAGAAGCAGAACTGGCTTTTTGGGAACAGCAAAAATGGCGGGAGAAATTACAGCAACTCACCACAGGTTGTATTGTGGTAATTGGTTATGCGCCTTCGGTGCTGGTGGAAATTTGCGAAGCTATAAATAATCAACAAATTCAACCTGCATTAGTGATTGGAATGCCTATTGGCTTTAGTCATGCTCCCGCAGCCAAGCGGCTTTTGCTGCAACAACCGATACCTTTTATTACAGTAGAAGGGACTGTAGGTGGCGGTTTGTTAGCAGCTACAGCCCTGAATGCTCTAGTAGAATCACTAATTGAGAAGCCAGATTGTCATTGTTATCTTAGTCGCTAGGCGCGGGGAACAGCTTCTCAGAGTTTTTGACAACCCAATGTCTTTGTATTTTTCAAGCGGCTTTGATCACCAAAATTAAAGCCAACAACAGCCAATTGATCTGACAGTAATTATCCGTTTGCAGCTTGGATGCGGTAATTTATTAGTTGAGTAGGGTACGTTAGCGTAATGCATCACGAATTTATAGATGCTGTACTGGTGTGTTGTCGCACAGCACAACGCACCCTGAAGATTTGCTTTATAAATTGTCTCGAATCATCATTGAGGACAATTTTTACAGTCTTAGCTCTTTCTATCACGTAATCATCAAGATTTCCGCGAAAATTAGCCATAAAATCCCTAAAAGAGTCTTTTTACTTTTGCCTCTGTTGCTTGCAATAGTTTCAGGTATTCCGGGAATACTGAGGGAAAGGCAATTCAAGACTTTAATAAATTTTACTTTTATGAATTGGTATGGTGCTATTAGTATTGCGGGAATATTTAGTATTTGCAGTCTCACATTTGCACAAACTTGTGATGCTCAGATTGCAGCCGATGGTACTTTACCTACAATAGTTAAATCTAGGGATAGCCTCAATTTCACGATTAATGGTGGTAGCCAAGTTGGAGGCAATCTTTTTCATAGTTTTAGCCAATTTTCTGTACCAACTGGTGGGTCTGCTAATTTTAATAATAATCTCTCGATTCAAAATATTATTAGTCGTGTTACTAGTCTAGAGCCTTCCTTGATCGATGGCAGAATTCGGACTCTTGGTAAAGCTAATCTTTTTTTAATTAATCCTAATGGAATTATCTTTGGTTCTCATGCAAAATTAGACATTGGTGGTTCATTTTTCGCAACTACAGCCAATAGTATAAAATTTGCTGATGGTAAAGAATTTCATACATCAACTGATGCAAATCCGCCCTTACTAACTGTCAGCGTTCCTATAGGATTACAGTATGGCAGTAAATCCTCATCTATTGAAGTCAATGGCGCTAATCTAACAATTTCAAAATATCAAATGCTAGCTTTAATTGGTGGCGATTTGACTATCAATAACAGTAAATTAATTGCCAATAGCGGTCATATTGAATTAGGTGGAGTAGCAGATTCAGGAATGGTTGAGCTTTCTTTGACAGGAAGCCAGCCACAATTGAGTTTTCCTCAGGATTTGGCGAGGGCTAATATATTAATTAGTAATAATAGTTTGGTCACAACTAGCGGCAGTGGTGGCGGTAGTATTCAACTCACAGGAAAAAATTTAACTATTGAGAACTCTCGCATATCTACTTTTACACTAGGTGAAATTTCAGGCGCAAACTTGCTTTTAAATGCTTCAGATGCGGTGATTGTCAAAAGCGATCGCAATACTCAAACCTTTACAGATGGGTTGTTTGCAGAAAACAATGGCAGTGGTGATAGCTTAGGAATCACCATCAATACTAACAAACTTCAGGTTGAAGGTGAAGCTCGAATCTCGACAGTCACTTTACCTGACTCCTTCGGCAAGGGAGGAGATATAACTATTAATGCTGCGGATACAATTGAACTGAGTGGTATTGACTCATTAAATCAAGCTGTGGCGACTGGGTTAGTAACAGATACATTCGGTCATGGTGCTGGGGGGAATTTAACTGTTAATACTGGTAAGTTAACTGTTAAAAATGGAGCACAACTATCTGCTGCAACTTTGAGTAATGCCAAAGGCGGCAATTTAACAGTCAATGCCACAAAATCCGTTGAATTATTAGGTGTTTCACCTGCTGATATTCTCGCTAGTGGTTTGTATACTTCAGTTCAAGAAGGTAGCGGAAAAGCAGGCGATTTAATAGTTAATACTGGACAGCTAATAATTAGTGATGGAGCGCAAATTTTTTCTGGAACATTGGCTGAGGGAAATGGTGGAAATATCATTCTTAATGCCAGTGATTATATCAATGTCGATGGGGTTTCTACCATTAATAGGTATGCAGGAGGTGTGTTTAGTAGTGGGGATCATCATTCTATAGGCGATGCCGGAAATTTAACAATTAATACCAATAATTTAATCGTCCAAAATGGAGCCAGAATTAGTGTAGGCACACAGGGGTTGGGTAAGGTGGGCACAATGAATATTAATGCCACAAACTTGATTCAGTTATTAGGTACTGGACTGCCTGAAAACAAACCATTAGACCCCAAAACTGATGCCAATTTCATATTTAGTAGCCTATTTGCGAATGTTATAAATATTAATAATAAAAACGATGCCGGCAACGTAGAAATTAATACAGGCAAATTCTTAGTTCAAGCAGGAGCTAGAGTAAGTGTTGATAATGAAGGATTGGGTAAAGGTGGCAACATTAACATTAACGCTAACTCAATCTTGCTTGATAATGCAGGTAACCCGCTACAGGATGCAGGTGGAATTCAAGCCACGACTAAATCAGGTGAAGGAGGCAATATTACTTTACAAATAAAAGATATTTTATTAATGCGTAACGGTAGCAAAATTACTACTGATGCTACAGGTGGTAATGGCAATGGTGGCAATATTACTATTAGTGCAAATTTATTAGCAGCTGCAGAAAATAGTGACATCACAGCTAATGCAATTCAAGGTCAAGGGGGGAATGTTCAAATTACAACTCAAGGTATTTTTGGTATTGAATTTCGTCCGCAACTCACACCTCAAAGCGATATTACAGCTAGTTCTCAGTTTGGGTTAAATGGTGCTGTAGAAATTAAAACTCTAGCTGTTGACCCTAGCAAAGGGATTGTTACCTTACCAGTACAGCCAAATGATGCTTCATCATTAATTACTCAAGGCTGTGGTCGGAATCAAGCCAGTCAATCTAGCCGTTTCGTTGTGACTGGAAGGGGTGGTTTACCCCAAAATCCAGAGGTAGCATTGGGGAGTGAAACAGTTTTAGAAGATATCCAAACAGTTCCGATTCTCACAAACAGCGATCGCTCTGGGTTGATTACCACTCCTATAAATTTACCATCGCCGACTGCCAATGAGATTGTAGAAGCTCAGGGATTCGTGATTACTCCTCAAGGCGAAATGTTATTAACAGCAAACGCACCAGCCACTACTCCTCATAGTTCTGGACTCAATTCAGCTAGCTGTTCTAGCAATTAGATATTCATCAAAATAATTGGTGTTGCTGATTGATTGACAGTAGATAGCAACTTCTCAAACAGAGATTGTACGCCAACGTGATGTACAGATGATTGATGTGTTGCAAAGTTTTTTTGAATTAGTATCAGAAGAAATTTTTAGAGATTCCGTAAAGTCATCAAGCCCATAAATCAGTATTTTCACTGTTTGATTATTTCCCTCAAACTAGATTAATCATTGTTTTTATATAAATGCTGAGAGTTTTGAGTTTTTAATCCAGTTGAAGTCTAGCAAATAGCCTTATAAAATCTCATCTTTGCAAAAAATTCTTTGTTTAATTGATTTTTATAAGTAATTCTTATTAAAGATTGCATGAATTAGTTAAACTCTAATTTGCGTACTATTACTATATATTTTTTAAAAGTAATTTTTTAGTATGTAATTTACATTGAAGCGATTTTAGCAAACAATGTAATTACAAGATAAGTTGACTAATTGTCAGAGTATTTAGCTTGAATAAGCAACTATATAAGCTAAATCTTTGACTAATAGTAAATAATTTTGTGATTTATCTTGATAGATAAATCAGTTCGCTGTTGTTCCAAATGTAATTTACACATTGGTAATTAATTATATGGATGTGAACCCTCAAAATTTGAGCTTGACAGAATCTTTAGTTGAGGATTTAAGTGATGAGCAATTAGCAGATTGTGTTGGTGGCTGTGATATTCAGATTACTGTTAACGACGATAAAGTTGCACAAGTGCCGTTATATGAACTGCCACTATTAGGAAAAACCCTGCTCAAAATCGGCTTTTTAGGCATCTCTTACGATCCTAATGGCTCAAAGCGCTATATAAGCGATCGCAATGTCAAAGAAGCGGTAGTTGAGGCTGATGTCCACAGCATTCTTCAGGGTATTGCCAGTTTACCAATTACCACTTGGCAATACAAAGACCAAGATGAGACAATTCGCCATATTGGCCCAATGGCTCAAGACTTTGCAGCTACTTTCAATGTTGGGGAAAGCGATCGCACTATCAATGTTGTTGATGCTCATGGTGTAGCTTTAGCAGCTATTCAGGCACTTTACCAAGTAATTCAAAAGCAAGATGTTCAAATTAACGAACTGCAAACACAGTTACTAGAGTTAAAGCAACAGATTATTCAGTAGTTACATTGATTTTTTAGCATTTCTCAGTAATATACCAGCATTTTTTTGACTTTAAATAAAGACTTCATTTTCTTTTAACCAGCATTACAGCTTTGTTTGATATCTATAAAAATAAATTAGTAAAAAATAGAGAATATTATATTGATTTAACAAACAGTTCATTGATAGGAGTTAATAAATTATGGATAGGAAAAATCAAGAATCGCTGATTCAGGAGAGTTTGATTACCGAATTAACTGATACTGATTTAGCCAATTGTGTTGGAGGTTGTGGCTATATTAATCCCGGAAGCCAGGAAATTATTGCTAACAATGGTACGCTCAACGCTCTTGGACTGCAAAACAATCCAAATATTGTGTATGACCCCAATGGTTCTATCCGCTATAAAAGCGATCGCCATCTCAAAGAATCCATAGCTGAGGTTGATATCTACGCAATTCTTCAAGGTATCGCTAAGTTACCGATTACAACTTGGCAATACAAAGACCAAGATGAAACAATTCGCCATATTGGCCTGATGGCTCAAGACTTTGCAGCCACTTTCAACCTTGGCGAGAGCGATCGCACTATCAATGTTGTCGATGCTCATGGTGTAGCTTTAGCCGCGATTCAAGCACTTTACCATGTAGTGCAAAAGCAAGCATCTCAAATCAATGAATTGCAAACACAATTACTGGAATTAAAGCAACAACCGCAATTTTAAATTGTTTGTGAACATCTTTGTGATGTTTTCTCGGCTACTCTACAGATAATCCTTCTTTTTGCCAATTTGAGATAGGGAAGATATAACTCCTAGAGTAGCCATTCCGTGTCTTTACTGTTCTGCATCATCATTGCTGCTACATAACCTATCTGAAATTGCTGAAATAATTGCAAAAGCGATTCTATTTATTCAGTAATCTCATAGCCAATATTTAAGTTTAAATAAAGCCCAAAATGATTTTTTTGGGCAACCACTACAACTATTTTTCAAAGTTGTGTTAATTATTAGAGATTAACAAAGATTTTTTCCATATTAATCCAATTAAGGTTGTTTTTAACATTATGTCTATGCTCCATCAACAAACAGTTACCACAGCCAGCTTAATTCAAGAATTATTTCACTACCAGAATTATGCTTAGTCAGCCGAAGTTCAAAGCACACTTCCATGTGGAAATATCTCCTCCTAAAACTGTATTCCTATTAAGTGAGAAAGGACATTTCGCTTTAAATGGGCGTTTATATTGCCTACTAGCACCACTACTCAACGGGCTTTACTCTGTGGCTGAAATCACTCAACAGCTACAAGGACAAGCCACTGCGGATGAGATTATCTATGCATTACAACAACTGGAACGTAAGGGATATATTACCAACGCAGATCATATCCCACTGGGAACATCAGCTTTTTGGGAACTGCTAAATCAAGATGCTAGCGTTGTCAGCCAACGTTTTCAAGAATCGAAAGTTAGCATTACCACATTTGGTAATGTCACTTCTGAACCATTACGTAATATCTTGGAATCCCTCAATATTCCCATTGGGGATTTTGGTAAGTTTGCTGTTGTACTCACAGATGATTATCTCCAGCCTGATTTGGCAAGTTTTAACCGAGAAGCTTTACAAGAAAAGCGTTCTTGGTTGCTAGTCAAGCCAGTCGGTGGCGTAATTTGGATTGGCCCCATCTTTAAACCTGGACATACAGGATGTTGGGAATGTTTAGCACAACGTCTGCGGATGAATCGTGGGGTTGAGTCTTTTTTACAAGCGCAACAACAAACTCTCAACTCGTTTGTGATTTCCCGTGCAGCTTTACCTTCAACTGTCAACACGGGGTTAAATCTGGCAGCTACAGAAATTGCTAAATGGTTAAGCAACCCAAAACCACATCCTTTAGAAGGAACTCTGTTAACTTTTGATTTGCTGCATCTTAACTTGCAACGCCATACCTTAGTTCGTCGTCCGCAATGTCATTGTTGTGGTGAGCCGACTTATCTAAGTCAATACCAAACTCAACCATTGGTGCTAAATCATCAGCAGCCGTTGAGTGATGATGGTGGGTATCGCAGTTGTGCGCCTGAAAAAGCCTTACAAAAATACGAACATCATATTAGCCCGATTACGGGAATTCTCAGCAATTTATTTCAACCTTTTCCCCAGAACGATTTAATTCATGCTTATGTTGTAGAACATAGTTTTCCGAGAGAAGGTAGACAGTTAGAAGATTTACGCCAGACAGCGCGCCTGAAAAGCTTTGGTAAAGGAAAAACAGCCGCCCAAGCAAAAATGAGTGCGGTTGGGGAAGCAATTGAGCGCTACTGTGGAAGCTATACGGGAGAAGAACCCAGGATCAAAGCTGCTTACACCAATCTCCGCGAACAGGCTATTCATCCCTACGAGTGTATGCACTATAGCGCGAATCAATATTGCGATCGCCAAACCTGGAATCAGCAACATGAGATTATTCAATGGGTACCTGTACCTTTTGATGACAATCAAGAAATTGAATGGACTCCCATTTGGTCACTCAACAATCAGCAATTCAAATATCTACCTACAGCATATTGTTATTATGGCTATCCTTTAGCGGAAGATGCTTGCTTTTGTTATGCAGATACCAATGGAACGGCTGCGGGAACTTGTAAAGAAGAAGCTATTCTCCAAGGATTTATGGAGTTAGTAGAGCGAGATGCAGTAGCAATTTGGTGGTACAACCGTTTACAAAGACCTGCTGTTGATTTAAATAGTTTTGACGAGCCTTATCTAGATAAATTAAAAAGCTACTATCAATTGATTGGACGCGAGTTTTGGGTATTAGACCTCACTACTGATTTAAATATTCCCACCTTTGCAGCCATTTCTCGCCGCATCAATCACCAACCAGAAGATATTCTTTTTGGCTTTGGTACTCACTTTCATCCCCAAGTAGCCCTATTACGTGCTGTCACTGAAATGAATCAAATGATATTTCTTTCTAATGGGGCAAATCCAAATTCTTCTGCCAAATTTACTCGTCAGGATATGCAAAATTGGTGTCAAACAGCAACATTAAATAACCAAGTTTATCTTGCTGCCGATGCCAATGCAATTCCTAAAGTTTACGGAGACTATCCTGCTTACCACAGTCAAGATTTGCAAGTAGATGTGCTGGCTTGTGTTGATATAGCCGCTAAACATGGATTAGAAATATTGGTTCTCGAGCAAACACGTCCAGATATGGGAATGGCTGTGGTTAAAGTTGTAGTTCCTGGTTTACGTCATTTTTGGGCACAGTTTGCCCCAGGTCGGCTTTACGATGTACCCGTACAACTGGGATGGTTAAAAGCAAAATTAACAGAAGAGCAACTAAATCCAATTCCTATGTTTCTTTAGACCTGTGTTGCTGCTAAGAATTCAAATATTATCAGGAATTGCTTTTTAGCATATATTTAACCTATGGAATCTATCGATACTAGTTGTAAAGCTGGTATAATTCAAGATAATAAAAAGCCTAAAAAAAATCATAAATCTGACAAATTATCAGATAATTATTTTAAATTTATCGATTACTTTCCTGATTTAATAATCATCACTACACGCAGTCAAGGTTATTGTGTAGAGATTAATCAGTCATTTCTCAATGTAACGGGCTACAGCCGCGAAAATGTGATTGGATACCCGATTACAGTCTTAGATATGGGATTTACTACAGCAACATACTCAAAAATTCAAAAGAAGCTCACAAATCAACAAACCATTGAGAATTTGGAAATTGAATTTTGTCTCAAAAATGGTGAAAAGCGTATAGGTTTATTATCCGTAAAACTTTTAGAATGGCAAGGAAAAACTTATTTACTAAATATTATTCGTGATATCACAGAGCGCAAAGCGCTGGAAGAAAATTTACGCCGAATTGCGATGCATGATCCATTAACAGGATTACCAAATCGAGCTTACTTTATGCAGCAGTTAGATTATGCGATCGCCTGTCGGCAACATTATGATAACTATTTTTATTCGATATTATTTTTAGACTTAGATGAATTTAAGGCAATTAATGATAACTTTGGTCATGATACCGGGGATAAATTCTTAATTGAAATTAGCAAAAAGCTAAAAGCTAAACTGCGATGGGGAGATTTTATCGCCCGTCTGGGTGGAGATGAATTTGTAATTTTGTTGGAAGATATCAAAGATTTTCGTGATGCAGCTCGGATAGCTAATCAAGTAATCGCATCCCTCAAACAACCTGTTTTAGTCAACGGTCATCACCTCTCTTGCTCTGTCAGCATCGGTATATCAACAATCTCAAAAAACGATAAATTACCTGAAGAATTACTACGCAAGGCAGATGCGGCAATGTATCAGGCAAAAGCCTTTGGGAAGAATCGTTATCATATTAGTTAAGGACTGGGGATTGGGGATTGGGGATTGGGTAATAGGGAATCAAGATATTCTGATAAAAAACTCCTCACTATAATGACAACATAGTGAGGAAGGATTGCAAAAGGTCAGAGGATATCAAAAATTTTTAGCCAAATTTACCAGCAGTTGAAGATATCAAGAATGCTGCAAAGGTAAGAACATAGCCAACTGTGAAGTGAGCTAGACCAACTAACCAACCTTGGACAATGGAAAGCGCCACAGGTTTATCTTTCCAGCGCACTAGGTTAGCGAGTGGAGTCCGTTCGTGTGCCCATACTAGAGTTTCAATTAACTCTTGCCAGTAACCTCTCCAGGCGATGAGGAACATGAAACCGGTCGCCCAAACAAGATGTCCAAAGAGGAACATCCAATCCCAGACAGACTGGTTATTTACGCCGTAGGGGTTGTACCCGTTAATTACTTGAGCAGAGTTAGCCCAGAGATAATCACGGAACCAGCCCATGAGGTAAGTTGAGTTCTCGTTGAACTGAGCTACGTTACCTTGCCAAATTCCGAGATGCTTCCAATGCCAGTAGAATGTTAGCCAGCCTAGGAGGTTCAACATCCAGAAGGTAGCTAGGTAGAAAGATTGCTCCCAAGAGGAGGTTTGACAAGTACCACCACGACCGGGGCCATCACAGGGGAAGGTAAAACCGAAGTCCTTTTTATCGGGCATCAGCTTGGTACCGCGCGCATCCAACGCACCCTTAACGCAAATTAGGGTAGTGGTGTGCAAACCGAGAGCGATCGCATGGTGAACCAAGAAATCGCCAGGCCCAATAGTCAAAAAGAGGGAGTTCTTACCAGAGTTAATCGCACTCAACCAGCCTGATAACCAGACGTTACCGTAGTTAGGCCAAGCTGTGTAAGCAATACTATCTGGGTTAGATAGTAAGGCATTCATGCCATAGAGTGCTTTACCATGCGCTGATTGAATGAACTGAGCAAATACCGGCTCAATCAGAATTTGCTTTTCTGGAGTACCAAAGGCAACTACGACATCGTTATGCACGTACAAACCCAGGGTATGGAAGCCCAGGAATAACGATACCCAACTAAGGTGAGAGATAATCGCCTCTTTATGTTGGAGTACGCGATCGAGGACATTGCCTTTGTTTTGCTCTGGATCGTAATCCCGTATCCAGAAAATGCCGGCATGGGCAAAGGCACCAATCATCAAGAATCCAGCAATATATTGATGATGGGTGTACAACGCTGCCTGCGTGGTGTAATCCTTCGCTATAAAGGTGTACGGAGGCAGGGAGTACATATGCTGCGCCACCAACGAAGCTGCTGTACCTAGGGCTGCTAAGTGAATAGACAGCTGGAAGTGCAGCGAGTTGTTGTAGGTGTCATATAGCCCCTGGTGTGGCAGGTTAAATTGTCCTTCAGTTTCGATACCAAAGAAATTTCTGGAGTTAAGCATCTCTTTGATGCTGTGACCCAGTCCAAAGTTAGTCCGGTACATATGACCGGCGATGATGAAAATCACAGCGATCGCTAAATGGTGATGAGCCATATCAGTCAACCACAGTGATTCTGTCTGTGGGTGGAAGCCACCTAAAAAAGTCAATATTGCAGTTCCTGCACCTTGGGATGTACCAAACAAATGCCCAGGTGTATCTGGATTTTGAGCATAGGCACCCCAGTTACCTGTCCACAAAGGTGTCAAACCCTCAGGATGAGGCAAGGTGGTGAGGAAATTTCTCCAACCAACGTGAACACCACGAGATTCGGGAATTGCAACGTGAATTAAGTGACCAGCCCAAGCCAACGAACTCACACCAAACAAACCAGCCAGGTGGTGATTGAGGCGAGGTTCAGCACTCTTGAACCAAGCAAGGCTAGGACGGTACTTTGGTTGTAGATGTAACCAACCAGCAAACAAAAATAATGCTGCTAATAACAGTAAAAACACTGACCCCATGTAGAGGTCATTGTTTGTCCGCATCCCGATGGTATACCACCAGTGGTATACCCCAGAATAAGCAATGTTTACTGGATTGCTAGCACCACCTTGGGTAAAGGCATCTACTGCTGCTTTACCAAAGTGTGGATCCCAAATCGCATGAGCGATCGGGCGAATATGCAGCGGATCTTTAATCCACTGTTCAAAGTTACCTTGCCAGGCTACGTGGAACAGGAGGCTGGAAGCCCATAGAAATATGATTGCCACATGACCGAAGTGAGTCGCGAAAATCTTTTGGTAAAGATTTTCCTCAGTCATACCATCATGGCTTTCAAAGTCATTACCCTGAGCCATCGCATACCAAATCCGACGCGTAGTCGGATCTTGGGCGAGATCCTGGCTAAATTTAGGATATTTTCTTGCCATGTACCTTAATCACTTCCTCCCTAAACTCTCTTTCAAATTGCTGCTTCTACCAAGTCAGCAATACAGAAGTAATTGAATAGACATCCTTTCATTCTTTCTGCCTTCAATTGGAGGTTGATCGAATAGAAAAGCTGGCGAACATCAGGAGCAAACAAGTGTCATCCCCAGGTTTAAATCCCTGGGCAGTGTGATGCAATTACTGCACATAGGAGTAATCAAAAAATTATTAGCGGTTATTTCCATCACACTATGGGAGGAGATTAACATTACATCGATTTGTAGTTTCCAATACAACTGAAATGTCACCATTTTATGCAGCTAACTCTAACGATTTGTAACAATCGTTTGACAACTATAGCCACGCTAGAATGGCGTTATGAATTGTAAATTTTGTTGCAGCAAAGATTTCAGAGAAAATGTACAAAATTTTTCTTTATCTTGCTCCTCAATGCAACAAGTATTGAGCGCAAAATTAACAGTTTTGTGAATTGGTATTTATTAGAAACTTGCTGCATTGTAGTTTTCAGCCATCTTTGCAAGCATTAAGGAATAGCAAACAGGATTTTTTATTCCCTATTCCCTATTCCAGCACTGCTTAAAACTTGTTCAACTATGGGTTGATAATTCCGTAGTAAAGAGCAGCAACAAATATTAGAATCGCCAATATAATCAAAGGAAAACCATAACGAAACCGACGGTTAGGTAAATCTTCACTAGTAATGACATTTTCTTTTTGTACCTGAGTTATAGGCTCAGATTTACTTGGCTTTTGGCTATTCATATAGTCAGGTGTATTCTCAAGCGATGAATAGTTATTTTCCGCCCTGATTGATGGATTTTCTTGAGATTTCATAAATTTTTTTCACTATGAATTTGTGACTAAATCTCCTGCCATATTTCCAAATATTTACCTATAAGAACATCAATCCGAAGAATTACCTTAAGTTAATATGGAGTTACTCTTAAGGGATGAATCAATGTGAAGTGAAGAGGTTCTGGAAGAACATTTTTACTGTCAGTTTGCGCGCTATTTCTCTAGCTGATATCCCGACTGACGCAACTAGCACAAATATCTTCGGGAGTGGCACTCTAGTATCCGAAGGAAGGGAGGTTTCCTGAGTTGAGTGAACTGTCCCTCCAGAGTCAACGGTCAAAAATTGGACTTTGAACTTTATTATACATAAGTAATACTTATATATAATATTAATTTATTTAATGTTATGTACTGTTGACTGATTGTAACAATCCAGTTAGATTTATTTACATAAGTTAATATTTATAAAAATCTTATGTATACCAACAGTAATGGAGAAGACACTGCTGACTGCGATCCAGAGAAACAACGCCGCTATGCACTAAAAGCAGGATTCGTTACATTGCTTGTCAGTACCTTAATATTGGTGGCTTTGGGTGTCAGCTAATATTTTTTGACCTCGGTATCATCATCTCTCATCGTTATTTGGTTTTCTCCCCATCACCTCAGCTTGGTAGCTGAGGTTTTTTTTATGATTTATCGAAGTTTTCCAGGGTTGGCTAATCATTAAATATTATTTAAGGCACAGTTTTATGGTGTCTTAATTAGGCATAAAATAATTAGCTCACTTTGTGGCTACTAAGATTTAATGAGAATTGCTGACTTAATTACTTGGTTTGAAGAATGGGCAAATCCTGCTTGGTGCGAAAGTTGGGATAATTGTGGTTGGCAGGTTGAACCTGGAATTTTACAAGAACCCGCTAGGGTTTTGGTATGTTTAACGCCAACTTTGGCGGTCATGCAAGAAGCGATCGCCAGTAATGCTAATCTGATTTTTGCCCATCATCCCCTAATTTTTAGCCCGCCTAAATCTTTTCGTATTGGAGAAGCGATCGCGGATATGGTGCGATTAGCTTTTCTGCATAATATTGGCATTTACAGCGCCCATACCAATTTTGATCAAGTACAGGATGGGACTGCTGATGTTTTGGCTCAAATTCTCGAACTCCAAGATTCAACCCCTATAGTACCTACGCAAAATGGTTTAGGGTACGGTCGAGTCGGAAATCTCCAGCCTGTAATCACCTTAGAAAAATTACTGACAGTAATCCACCACCAACTTGCTCCCAAAAGCTTGATTGTTTCCCCAACTGCTGATTTACACCAAGAAATCTCCCGGGTAGCGGTTTTGGGGGGTTCGGGTGCTAGCTATATTTCGGCTGTGCTGAAAACTCATGCCCAAGCTTATCTCACTTCCGATTGTAAATTTCATCAATTTCAAGAAAGTCGCGATCGCGGCCTCATTTTAATTGATGCGGGACATTACGCGACTGAACGCCCAGCTTGCGATCGCTTGACCCAGAAATTACGGTCTTTGAATCTCGATTGGGTAGAGTTAAGCCAACATGATGAGGATTTCCGCGAATTTTTCCCTGAATAATATGTATATTATTATTCCTTAATATAATTAAGCTTGTTAGCTTTCATGTGGCAAATACTGAAAAATCATGTATATTTAACTATCATAAGTTTTTGTCCGGTTGCCAGTTGAGTACAACAGAAGTATGTATTCTAATCCGTACTTTTATTAATAAAATCGGCTGTCACAGAATCGGACAAGATGCAGATTCTCGATGACGGAGATCACATTTTTATGTAATTATAATCACAATACCTGCTGTCAGATATCAATTAGTAAAATCAGCAAATATTCCATACTGGAGGTAACAAATTGCATAATATGACCTAATTATTATGATTCGCACACTTGTTGAATCTGCTTTCCAAACTGGATACCTTAGTGTTGAATCTGAAGGTCTACTCCATCAAGTGCTAGCGACAAAGTCTTATCAGTCGGATGATTTGGTAGCCCTTGCCGCTTTATATGATGCAGTTCGTGGGGGTAGAGTTAAACGAGAAGCATCCTCAAAATTACTCATAGAAATTCCCTTAGGGAATCAATCTTGCTGATACTCTTGCAACAGTTGACTTTGGCGTTGCATAGTTGCTCCAAAGCGGGACACGTCACCTCAGTCAAAAAGCCCTAAACTCAAAAACTCTTGGGCTGTTGTTGTCTAAAACCGTTCAGGTCAGCAAGAGAATGAGTTAAGATCAAATACATAGGGGTAAAAGTACAGCCGAGTTCCCGGACTTCCCAGCAATGCCAATGACTACAAGTAGGCAACTCAAACAACCGCAATCAATGTTTGTTTCGGAGTATCTATTATTACATAATGGTAGAAAGAACTCATCAGCAAGGATTAACCTAGTGAGGATAAATCCCGAATTGTATGACTTCTATGAAGAATACATTTGCTGAATTCCCCTGATAGAGTTTTAGTTTCACCAGCGCAGTCACTACTAGTTGATTACCCAAAATTCCCTTTGCTTGGGGTTAACACAGGTAGAAAAGCGAAACCGTCAAACTAGCTCTTTCGGGTATTATGCACTGGGGGCACACCCAGATTTTGAAAGGTTTAACTACGTTGTTTAAAAAGGCAGAAGCAGTACATGCTACACCGCAAGATTTATCAGTTGTGTTGCGATGGGCGGGAGGTATGTGTATTCTTGCGGGATCAGCAACGCTGGATCGAGCGTGCCCGCATCATTGATATAGAGGGTGATTTAGTGACCCTACGCTATGAAACAGATGAAGAGGATGAAGTTTGTTCTTGGGAAGAGATGGTTCGACTCGAAAGTATTGGTGCTGTCACCCAAAAGTTAGCCTCAGTACCACGCGGCAATGTAGAACCTCTGCTAACCGAAGACTGTCCTGAAGCTGAACGTATTCGTAACCACTACCCAGATTCAAATGCTGAATAAATCAAAATAGTCGAGAGTTAAAAGTCCAGAGCCAATCTTTCCGCTCTGGACTTTTGGCTTATTTGGGCATGGGGCATTGGGCATTGGGTAATTGGTAATTGGTAATTGGTAATTGGTAATTGGAATATCTTCCTGTCCCCTTGTCTCCCTAATCCCCATTACCCCTTATCCCCAGAGGGGGCCCCGAGTTCCCCAGTCCCCAATCCTTATTTTTGAATTTTGAATTTTGAATTTTGAATTGTTAATCATCCTCATTCAACGCTTCATAGGCGGGACAGTAACCTTCTAAGGTAACCTTGAAGTTATATAAGGGGGAATTGGGATTCCAGCAGCGCTGGCCCCGTTGATATCGGCAGGTTCCGCAGCATTCTATGTCTGTCCAGGTAAAGCGATCGCTATTTTGATTGAGTAGTTCTCTTTGGGGTAAACCTCTCAATACGATTTCTTCCCCTTGCCAACGGGCTTCAATTAACCCGGTGTCGGCAAATTGTCGCCAACGGGGGTCTGTGGTAATCGTTTCTGGTAAGGTGATAGTAATGCCAGTTCCTAATTCTGTCAGTTCACCTTCATAATTGGTTTCTGGGGCGGCTGGTTGTAAAAAGGTGTCGCCTATGGGCAGTTCTACTAAAACACCGGCTGCTGGAGAATGCAGGTGGTAGCGGTTTTGTAACTCTTCTAAGCCTGTTAAATCTGCTAAGTAGGCGGGGGAACCGTGAACAAAAATTACGTGTTGCGGTCTTAAATTATGAATTAGCTGGGTAGTACCAGGCCCATCACTATGTTGAGCGAGGAGATAGCTTTCAATAGTAGTAGGCGCAGGATATTGTTTTTTAGTTTTTATATCAATTTTTTCTGGCAGCAGAATTAACCAGGGGCCTGTGTCAGCTTGACAATATTGGCTGAAATCAGATGTGGAATCGGTAAGGACAATGCAAGGCGATTTGCCAATATTGGGGCGATGTTCTGCTTGTAAACGCCGCACGCGGGGGCGTACTCTTTCATCCCAAAATAAAGGTTGATGACGGGCGAAGTTTTGGACTGAGGCGGGGAGGTGGGGTAATAGTTCGAGATAAGCATCGCAACCTGTGGCGACAGCACCATCAACCCAAATATCTAAATCTCTACCTGTAAAGTGGTGATGGCTGCGTAATAACATCAACAGTTCTTGTCCCAACCCTAAAGCAGGTGTGGGAAGTAGCACAGAACAACGTTCTGCGATCGCGCGATGAATCCTTTCTGCTAGCTGATTTTCTTGGTTACGGCGGTGGGGATGGCGGGAGGTGCCATAAGTACCTTCAATAATGAGAGCATCTAAGTCTAATCCCCGTAATTCTTCTAAACGCAATCCTTCCACCAACCGCGAGTTAGACAGGAAAAAGTCGCCTGTATAAAGCAGTCTGTAGCTACGCTGTTGGCTGGTATAGGTAAGTAGAATTGCTACCGCCCCAGGTAAATGTCCGGCGGGAAATAACTCGGCTACGAGGCCCTCTTTAAATTCCACAGGCGATCGCAATGGTAACGCCTGACAAAACTGGGGAATTGACTTTAAATCTTGGTTTAACCAGTTTAATGACAGTAACTTGCTGGTTACTTCGCTGGCGTATATAGGTAAATGTGGAAAAGCCTGATGCAGTTCCAGTAAGCCTCTAGCGTGATCGGGGTGAGCATGACTAATTAAAACTAAATCTGCTGGTAGGGGTAAATGCCGTTGGCGGGCTGAGTTTTTCAACCCCTTCACCAGCGATGAAATATCTCCCAACCCACAATCCAGCAAGATGCGGTACGGGCCCATCCGTACCAATAAACACACGCCCTCATCATTATGCTGGACGCTATAAGGCAAACATTCTAATTCGGTAGTTTCCTCCCCAGCATCAATCCGAGAGGACGAAAGATTATCCCTCATAATTCTCCTCCCCTCAAGCCTCATTGTGATGGACATATCCCAAAAGCCAAAAATTACGGGGTTTGTTTGTTTTTTGACTTCGGGGTAAGTCTCATTTTGCACCCCTTCACCCTGAAATTGCGGATTTTTGATGGGGGAGGACACCTCCGCCGAACCCGCGCTGGTTCGGAAAAGTTGGGTACTGAGAAGCCCTCAAACTATGGGCTAGGGGAGTTTTCCTCTTGTCTATGTTCCTTTCCGATGCTCTCAAGCTCTTTCAATGTGCAGAGCCATTGCCGTGATAATTGTCGGAATCATAAAAGCCATTTTTTGTGCCGAAAAATAAGCACAAAACTGTAAATACGACTGTTAATCCCACCAAAATCAGCTTTACGTCCATTGGTTTGCTACTCTTTACTAAAGACTTCCATCATATTAATAGGGTGCTTCTGCATCAATGCGGAAACACTAGAAAATCTTTACTATGCTTAGGTTGATTAACTAATAGGTAAATCTACCGCAACAAGTCAGATTGTAGACTCTTTCGGCTCACCTGTCTATCTATCTGTATACCATTCTTAGCATTACTGTGTACATCAACCGGGGTTAATAAAAGTTTGCTATTTAACCATTTGGGCACATCTTAATGTAGGTCTTCGTAAATATTTATCATCACGATCAGGCAGGAGGCAGGAAAAAAGAGAGTTTTAGCTTAATTAACTTTTCTTAACATAGTTTGGTCTTTTTACTAACTTAGTAATGTATTACTAATGTGTTATTTGCAATATCTATTTATATTCATTCTTTTATTTAATTTACCTATATAGCCGTCTGATAAAAACAGGGAACAAGACATCAAGCCTACGGACTTTTTTCAACCATCAAATAAAAGTCCTATAGCTCTTTAACCCAATATCTCGCTCATGAAGCGTGAAGCATTATCCTTCTCTCTAGCGATATTTTGTACTTAATTTTATTTATACATTTTACTCTACATCTTACTTAAGATATTTTGTATTTAAAATATAAGTCTACTTATATTCAGTATATTGACTTTATTTGTGCGAAACATACAAACACTTAAATGTTTAAACATTTGTTTTGCATCTAGATGTTTAGATGTTGAATAAATGTCCAGATGTTTGAATATGCAGTAGAATTCTGGGAACTATTTGCTGATTAAACCAAAATGATTATTACGGTAGCGGCGTTTAAGGGAGGTGTAGGTAAATCAACTACAGCACTACACCTAGCTACATATCTTCAGAACCTAGCTGATACACTGCTTGTAGATGGCGACCTCAACCGCAGTGCTTTGGATTGGTCTAACCGAGGTTGTTTACCATTCAAAGTTGCTGATGAACAGCAGGGGATACAGTTAGCTAAACTCTATGAACATATTGTGATTGATACTCCAGCCAGGCCAGACCCAGATGAGCTAAAAACTATTGCTCAGGGATGCGATTTGCTAGTTATTCCTACAACTCCTGATGCGATCGCTTTAGCTGCAACAATGCAAATGGTGGAGTCTCTTAAGCAATACAAAACCAATTATCGCATTTTGTTGACGCTGATTCCCCCAAATCCCAATAAGGCGGGAGAAGAAGCACGAACAGCGTTGTCAAACGCTGGGTTACCTGTGTTCAAATCTGGTATTCGCCGCCTGGCTGTATTCCAACGTGCAGCTTTAGAAGGAGTACCAGTGAATGCAGTAAAGGATTCCTATGCTCAAATTGCTTGGCAGTGTTACGCTGAGGCTGGAAAAGAAATATTGGAAAATTCAATAACAGTCAAGGGTCAAAGGTCAAGAGTCAAAGGTCAAAATAATTTGTAGTTATAGTATGTTTTCGTAATTATCTAATTCTCACTCTGCTGTCAAGATTTTCTTTCATAGCTTTAAAGAAAGTTGGATTCATCAGATTAAAAATTTTGACTTTTGAGTACAGACGTGATTAATCGTGTCTCTGCAAATTTTGACTTTTTGACTATTAACTAACTAGGAGATATTGACTTTGAATAAGAATAAAAATAGCCGTTTTGATGAATTAATTGATGCTGCACGTAGCCGTCAACAACGAGACAACCCACAGCTAATAGAAGATAAGCCGACTTCTTTAAGCAAAAGTACTGACCCTGAATATATTCGCACAACTATCTATCTGCCTAAGCAGCTGCATCGAAAATTGAAAGCAGCAGCCGCTTTTCAGGAACGACAGATGAGCGACATTATGACAGAGTTGGTTGAGCAATGGCTTTTATCGAATGGGGGATTGGGGACTGGGGATTAGGGATTGGGTAATGGGTAATTGGTAATGGGTAATTGGTAATTCGTACAAACACCAAACACCAAAACTAAAGCACAATTTCCTCGCCTCGTTCGGTGAAGCGTACTTCTTTAATCTTCCATTGAGGATTGCTGGTGAGGGTTTTACGAAGGCTACCAAACATAGCAAACTGTTCACAACTAGAAAGTGAAGCTATTTGCCGTTTGGAGTTGGGCGATACTCGCAAATCAACGGTAGCAACACCATTTTTGAGGTTAACGCGATAACTAGATAAGTTAAAGTCTCCTGAATCTCTTTGCTCTAAAATCTTACTCACCGCACCTTCTACAGGCTCATCTGCTGGTACTGCTACTTTTTGGGGAATTAGTTGTTGGCATTGCGTGTCACTTGTGTATAGGGTGATATTGGTAGTTTTACCAGTAGCAGCTTGCTCTGTAGGAGAAGCTTTTGCGGAAGGTGTCTCAGTCGTAGTTGCAGCAGGTGTGCTTTCGGTGGTTGCTTTAGGTGAAGGTATGCCAATATTGTCAGATTTAGCCCTCAGTTGAGCCATGCTGGGTGTTTGACTGGGAGATGGTGCTGATTCGATGTTTGCTGTTGCAGTAGGCGCTGGTGCCTCGCTAGCGGTATCCTGAGTAGCGCTAGGATTAGAACTACAACTGCTGATGCTGGTTGCGATCGCCACAGCAATTAATGGTAAAAAATATCTTTTAGTTAGGCTCATCATGTTATACACCCCTTTGAAGTTGTTGCTTTGAAGTTGTTAGGTTGTTGTTATTAACTTCAGTGTTATGGTTCTCAGTTCCGTATAAATTAGCGAGATTTGAATTAGGTTTATCCAAGCTTAATTTTGCTAGTAAAATTGCTGATATTTAAAATTATTACCCCATTCAGCCTTAAATTGTCAGTACTTTCCTCTATGCCAGAAAAGCTTATGTCTAACAATGAAGCCAGTACATACGATATCCGTAATGCTGATTACGATGGGATTGCAATTGATACTTGGGAACCAGCCAAGTGGAAGCAATGGAAAGCCAAACATTCACCATCTGACGAAAACGTGAAGATGGAGCGTGAATATCTGAGGATAAAACACGCGGTTGGGCAAGCTAACTTGGCATTAAGTTTGGATAAGGTGAAGGTTAAACTTAAGCTTACTAGTGCTAAAACTATCGGTTTACAAGGGACTTTTCCCTGTAGGCCTGGGGATGTGGGAAAAAATGGTAGTCCAAGTAAGCAGTATACCATTTCGTTTGGTTTTGCTGCTAATGATATTGGTGTAAAAACGGCAGTAGTTAAAGCCCGAGAATTAGATTTATCACTAATTACAAAACAATTCCAGTGGACACCAGAATTATTAGGGAAGCAAGCACAAAAAATTGCCTTACCAGCACCGGAAGATTCTACCAAGCTCATCAGTGAATGGATTCAAGAGTATGAGCGGGAATTTTGGAAAACCCATGAAAAAAATCGCCAAGGAATCCGCACTTGGGAAACTCATTATATTAGACATCTGAAAAAGCTGCCGCCAGATGAGCCGATGTCTTTATCAGCTTTAGAAAAAGCATTGGAAAAAACCAAACCTAATACATCTGGGCGGTTTTTCTTAGCATGGCAATTGAAGAAATTTTGCGAATTTTGCGGTATTAATGGCTTAAAAACAATTGATGCTTATGCTACACCTAAGCCTTATCCCAGTATTCGCAAAGTACCTACAGATGAAGAAATTATTCAAGGATTTAATAAAATTGGGATGCCACTATCAGCATTCGCTACTAAGGAGAATATTACAAAACCGGAACAATGGCAATGGGCTTACGGAATGTTAGCAACTTACGGCTTAAGACCCCATGAATTATATGCCATTGATATAGAAGCGTTTATTCATCCTCACAATACTTTTCATTTAGTAACATTAAATCCACGATTAACAGAGGGGACAAAAACTGGTGAGCGTAGTTGTGGGATTCCACCTTTATATCCCCATTGGATAGAATTATTTGATTTAAAAAATGTCAAGTTTCCTTACAATGAAGGTAAACTCAGCAATAAAACAGCAAAGCTTTACATCAGATTTAGAGTTACTAATATTGGGTTTAGACCATACGAATTACGTCACGCTTATGCTATCCGTGGACATCGCTTGCAAGTCCCGATTAAAACGATGTCTGATTACATGGGGCATACGGTACAAGAGCATACTAAAACATATCAAAGATGGATGAATGAAGATGCTAATTTAGAAATTTATCGGGAAGTTGTCATTCATCGCCAAGGTACAAGTAAGGAAGCTTTAAAGGCGAGAATTGCAGAATTGGAAGCAGAAAATCAGGCGATTAAAGCTGAGAATGCGACGCTTAAAGGATTGCTAATTCAGCATCAGTTGGGTGAGGTAATGGGTAATGGGTAATGGGTAATTGGTAATTGGGTGTTTGTTATTTCTCTCTCATCTCCCATTATCTATGCCCTATGCCCTATGCCCTATGCCCATTTATCCCCGAAAATGTTGTTTACTGCGTGGAATTGGGAAGACTAAGTACTAATGTTAACTTCATCTTCCTAGCTAGCAAGTGACAAATCTATGACTTGCAATCTGATTACTGTAGATAAAAATACTTATGAATCTCTACAACAGGAACTGACAGAACTGCGTCAGATAGTGGGGTCTAATCACTGCTTTAATTCGCTCAAATCTCGCCAGCAGCAAATGCAGTTATTTATAGAATACACTCCAGCTGCGATCGCAGTTTTTGACCTTGAGATGCGCTACTTGTTAGTTAGTCAGCGTTGGCGAGAGGATTATAGCTTAGGCGATGAAGAAATTATTGGGCGTTCTCATTATGAAGTTTTTCCAGAAATTCCCCAAAATTGGCGGGAAATTCATCAATGCTGTTTAGCAGGAGCTATCGAGAAATCAGAGGAAGATATTTTCATTCGTGCCGATGGTACCACTGAATGGGTTAAGTGGGAGATACATCCTTGGTATGAAGAATCTGGTGTAGTGGGTGGCATTATTATGTTTACCGAAGTGATTACCACTCGCAAACAGACAGAAGCAGAACTGAAACGACTTAATGAAGAATTAGAAGCTAGAGTTGAAGAACGTACAGCAGAGTTGCGTCACAGTGAAGCTAGGTTGCAACGGTTGGCAGATAATGTACCAGGGATGCTTTATGAATTTTGCCTTAAACCCGATGGTACAGGGTATTTTCCCTATGCATCTTCACGATGTCGAGATATTCTCGAACTAGAACCAGAAGAAATTAAAGAGGATGCATCCTTCGCATTTAGCCTAATTCATCCTGATGATGTTGTAAAAATACAACAAGCAATTGCTGAATCTGTCCAAACTCTCCAAGACTTTGACAGCGAGTGGCGGATGATGACTCTTACTGGTAAAAAGAAATGGATTAAGGCTTTTTCTCATCCAGAACGCCAAAGAGATGGTGAGATGATTTGGTATGGTTGCTTATTTGATATTAGCGAACACCAAAAAACCCAGCAACAACTGCAAGCACAGGCACAATTTTTGCAAAGCATCTGGGAAGGGGTAGATTATGGCATCTTTGTCTTAGATGTTTTAGACAATGGTGCAGAGTTTCGTTACGTAAAATTTAATCCGGCTATCCTCAAACTCAGCTCCATGCCTTTAGAATCTTTTGTGGGGCGAACAATGGCAGCTGCATTACCTGCTGATATGGCATATTACTATCGCCAGCGTTATCAAGAGTGCGTCAGGTTAGGTAAGAGTATCTTTTTTGAGGAATCTTTCTGGAATAATAATCAAGAAAATTGGTTGCTGCTGAATATCACACCTCTTTTTGATAGCAACTCACAAATTACTCAATTAGTTGTCACTACAAATGATATCACAGAACACAAACAAGCTGAAAAAGAACGGCAAATTTTTGTTTCGTTAATTGAAAATAGTAGTGACTTTATTGGTTTTGCATCTTTGGAAGGAAAAGCATTATTTTTGAATGAAGCCGGACGGAATATTGTAGGAATTGAAAGTCTGGAATTTGTCAAAAATTCTAACATTATTGACTATATCTTTCACGAAGATAGACAATACTTACTCCAGGAGATTTTACCGATTGTTATAAAACAAGGAATGTGGCAAGGAGAATTGCGTTTTCGACATTTTCAAACAGAAAATGCCATTTCTGTTGATTATAATATGTTTGTGATCAAAAATCCTGAGAATTCCGAACCTGTGTGTTTTGCTACCATTACGCGTGATGCTAGCGAACGCAAAGAGGCAGAAAATAAATTACAAGAACAAGAACAATTTTTACGCAGTATTTATGATGGTGTTCCTCAATTAATATTTGTAGTTGATGTTTTAGAAAATGGTGAATTTCGGTTTGCTGGTTGCAACTCATCAGCAGAAAAAAGCATGGGGATGAATCATGCCAAAATCATTGGCAAAACGCCTGAAGAGTTATTGGGTAAGGTTGAAGGTACAGTGGTGCGTCAGCGTTATCAAAGCTGCGTAGATGCTGGTAAAGAGATTACTTATGAAGAGTGCTTAACTTTTAACGAACAAGAAACCTGGTGGTTTACCACACTCAATCCTCTCATAAATAACGAAGGAAGAATTTATCAAATTGTAGGTACAACTTGGGATATTACTGAGCGTAAACAAGCCGAAGAAGCACTGCAAGCTAGTCAACACTTTATTCAACGCATAGCAGATTCTTCTCCTAACATTCTCTATATTTTCGATTTAGAAGAACAACGCAATATTTACGCCAATCAAGAACTTGTGACGCTTCTTGGTTACTCTAATGCAGGACTTCAGCAAATGGGAGATAATCTGCTTCCCATGATTATGCATCCAGATGATCGAGAAAGAGTCATGCTTCATCATCAGCAATTTCTTACCAGCAAAGATGGTGATATTGTTGAGATTGAATTTCGCGTTAGACGTGCAAATGGTGAATGGTGCTGGCTTTACTGTCGAGAAACACCATTTCATCGTAATGAACAGGGACATATCAAGCAAATTTTGGGTGTGTCAACTGATATTACCGAACGCAAACAAACCGAAATTCAATTACAAGCACAAGCACAAAACTTAGAAAACACTCTACGCGAACTCCAACGTACCCAAGCGCAACTCATCCACAGCGAGAAAATGTCATCTGTGGGAAATATGGTTGCTGGTGTCGCCCATGAAATTAATAATCCCGTAAATTTCATTCATGGTAATCTCATTCCTGCTAGTGAATATGTTGAAGATTTATTACATTTGCTGGAATTATATGAACAATATTACCCAGAGCCTGCCGCAGAAATTCAAGCAAAAATTGATGATATGGAGCTGGATTTTCTCAAGGAAGATTTAATTAAACTGCTCCAATCGATGCGGGTAGGAACACAACGTATCCGAGAAATTGTCTTATCTTTACGAAATTTTTCCCGTTTAGATGAAGCAGAATTTAAGTTAGTAGATATCCATGAAGGTTTGGATAGTACTCTGATGATTCTACACCATCGCTTGAAAGCGAAAGCAGATAATTCTGAAATTGCAGTCATGAAAGAATATGGCAAATTACCCTTAGTTGATTGCTATCCTGGACAACTAAATCAGGTATTTATGAATATTCTCAGTAATGCAATTGACGCTTTAGAAGATGCGCTGTCTAGTAATGGTAGAGAAGTACTAAATCCTCAAATTCGCATTCGGACAGAAGTTGTTAATAGTAATCTTGTAGCTATCCATATTGCAGATAATGGTAAGGGAATTCCCTCAGGAATAGTTTCTAAATTATTTGATCCTTTCTTTACTACTAAAGATGTGGGTAAGGGAACTGGATTAGGATTATCGATTAGTTACCAAATTGTAGTAGATAGACATGGTGGGAAATTATATTGTAATTCCGCACCAGGAAAGGGCGCAGAATTTGTGATTGAAATTCCGATTACACAGCCAGAAATGCCAACATAATTAAAATACCTTAGCCAAATTACGAGGGTTTAATGCCTATGGAAACGGGATGAATACGTCAACTTCATCTCCAGCAAGCAAATACACATCCTGCTCTCGCCACAAATGTTGACGAAAAAACAGCCAAAACAATGTTGCCCAAGGTATGAGTGTCGAGAAAAATCTTCCCATTGTCCGATAGCTACCGCGTTCCTCTGTCCAACGGGCAATTCCCAACATCGTGACTCGACCACTCATAGCTAACATTGCCAGAATTATTTGATTTAATTGCCGCATCGTTGTCGCGTTGATCTGCGGCAGGAGGCATTGCAGGAGTGATAAGATATCGGGCATGGGTTAATTGTGGGTTTTGAGTTGTTGTTTGGGAAGACAATAACTCTACTACATCAGCCCTCTCTCTTCATCCTCTTATTTTGGCTAAGGTATTGATCCTAGATGTATTTCTAAAATTAATATGTGTTATTTGCTTAAGTGATGCGTTACGCCAAAGGCTAACGCATCCTACGTAGATTGTCAAAATTAATATGTGTTATTTGCCTGAGTCCTGATGTGTTGAAATTAGGTACAATGAAGCCACATCTGGCATCATTTATCTGAGGGGCGAACAAGGTTAGAATACTCAACAAATTGTCATTCATCAATGGGTAATTGGATTATGAGCCAACTAGAACAAGTTCAAGCTGAGTACGAAAAATTCACTGAGCAATTTCAAAGTCTCATTATTAGCACTGTTAACGCTGAGGGAATGCCCAATGCGAGTTATGCTCCTTTTGTAATGGATGATTCTTATAATATTTATATTTATGTTAGTGGGTTAGTTGCCCATACTAAAAATATTCTTGTTAATCCTCATGTGAGTGTTTTATTTATTGAGGATGAAAATCAGGCGAATCAAATTTTTGCTCGTCGTCGTTTAAGTTTTGATTGTACGGCAAATTTAATAGAAAGAGATACTGACCAGTGGCAGAAAATTGTTGAGCGCTTTCAAAATCGGTTTGGTGAAATTATTGAAGTTTTTCGGGGTTTGGCTGACTTTCGGATTTTTCAGTTAACTCCTAGTCAAGGTCGGTTTGTAGTAGGTTTTGGGTCAGCTTATAACATTCATGGTGATAATCTGCGTCAACTTATTCAAGTGACTCCCAAGGATGTGAGATAGAAAATTAAAAATTAAAAATTCATAGGTGTACCTGCCTATGAAAATGTTGATTTTCCTCAATTCTATAAACATTGAATAGTTAAATTTTCATTCTTTATACTTAATTTTATGCTTCAATTCCAACCTCCTGGCTTTGGGCACAAAGTAATTCATACCTCATTGGGGGCGATGGTTTACTATACCCAAACAACTGCACCTTGGTCGATTGCTGATGCTGAAGATTTACCACCGCTATTGTTTTTGCATAATTTTGGTGGTGGTGCTTCTGCTTACGAGTGGTCAAAAGTTTATCCAGCTTTTGCTGATAGTCACCATATATTAGCCCCAGATTTAATTGGTTGGGGAGAATCGGCGCATCCCATATGGGATTATCAAATTCGAGATTATTTAAATGCGATCGCCCAATTTATTAACCAAACTTGTCGTCAGCCTGTAACAGTTGTGGCTTCGTCTTTAACTGCGGCTTTGGCTATTCGTTTGGCAATTACTCAGCCAGAGTTATTCCAAGATTTATATTTAGTTTGTCCGGCTGGGTTTGATGATTTTGGTCAAGGTGTGGCACGTAGACTACCGCTACCACTAATTAATACGCCATTAATTGATAATTTAATTTATGCTGTGGGTGCGGAAAATGAATTTGCAGTTCGCAACTTTCTACAAAGTTTTTTGTTTGCCAAACCCGAACGTGTCTCCTCTGAGATGGTGCAAGCTTATTTAACTTCTGCACAACAGCCAAATGCTAAATTTGCAGGCTTGGCATTTTTACGAGGCGACCTTTATTTTGATTTGAGTTTATATATTCAGCAACTCAAAATTCCCACGGTATTTTTCTGGGGGGAAAAGGCACAATTTACCAATATTAAACTCGGCAGAAGATTGGCAAATTTAAATCCCGATTTCATTCGTGCTTTTGTGGCGATCGCAAATACTGGCATTTTACCCCATTTGGAAATGCCAGAGGTGTTTATTGGTTTGTTGCAGAAGTATTTAAAGTGAGTTAGGAGGGCGCAGGGGGAAAGGGTTTTGCAGAAATTCTGTACTTAGAGTAGAAGCAGGAATTTTCTCTATACTTCATACTACTTCAGACTGAATACTTCATACTTGCCATCATGTCCAACCAAAGTCCTGTTAGTTGGCTGTTACAGCAGTTTCAACTCCAGCCGGGTAAACCTGCGATTACCAATGGATTGCGTAGTTTGTTGATTCTCGGTGTGCCGATTGGTGTTGGTATATTTACAGGTCACGGGGCGGAAAGTGCGATCGCGACTATGGCAGCTTGGTTTGTGGGGATGGTAAATGTTGATGGGGTGTATCGTCAAAAGCTAATTGCACTAATCTCTGCTACTATCAGCGTCACTTTGGTGTTTGCGATCGCTAATTTAGTTAGCACTAATTTGTGGTTAGCAATTCCTACTACGTTTTTGGTGATTTTTATTGTCGGGTTGGCGGGTGTGTTTGGTAGTGTAGCTGCCTCTGTCAGCTTAATCACTGGAATTATGTTTGTTGTCTCCTTGGCGCGATTCTCTGCACCAGGGAATTTGTCTACGCTGCTGCTGCACTCTCTACTCTGTCTCGCTGGGGGAACTTGGACGACGTTACTATCTCTAGGTTTATGGGTAGTCCACCCCGATAAACCAGCGACGGCGGCTGTAGCTAAATGTTACAACTCACTCAGTAAATTTGTGGAGGTGGCTGGGGAAAGAGTTGTCCATCCCCAGGATATTGAGGATTGGGAACAGCAATTTGTCCAAGCACAGGATACGGTCACACAGGACTTAACAGTAGCCCGCAGTACTTGGGCTAGTGTCTGGACAACCCAAAGAGGCGCTAGTCTGCGGGGAAATCAGTTACTTGTATTAATTGAGGATGCTAATCAAATTATTACTTCGGTGGTGGCGCAGGTGGAACTGTTGGCGATCGCATCCGATCATCCGTTATGTTCCCGTTTGCAGAGAGAAATATCCCAAGTGATGACGCAGTTGGCAATTGCTATGCAGATGTTAGCAACTGCGATCGCTAAAGGCAGAAGTTCTGTGCATTTGGGAGATTTGGATCGTTCTGTGGAAGCACTAGAATATGAGTGGCAAATTTTACGCAATCAAATTGTCAGTAAAAACAACAATTTACCCAGAGATGAGTATTGGGATTTAGTTAATTTGAGGAAGTTAACCACCAGTTTCAGTCAGTTGGCAGAACAAATTCATACTGATGCGGAGATAGTTACAGATTTACAACAGGGAAAACGGCGTAACCCCATCAACCAAGATATTACGCTACCCAAACAGCCGACAACTGCTGAGATGATGGAGACACTGCGGTGTAACTTAACTTTTGATTCGGTGATGTTCCGCCATGCGTTGCGTTTAGCAGTGGTTGTCACTTTAGCAGAATTAATTGCTGCATTATTGCACATCCCCAGAGGCTACTGGATTACTTTAACAGCACTGGTGGCACTCAAACCCAATTTTGGCGGGACAACGCAGACAACGGTGCAACGTGCGCTTAGTACGATTATTGGTAGCATCATTGGCATTACGGCAATTTTGCTAATTCACAATCAATGGGCGATCGCATTTTCTCTATTATTGCTAGTGTTTACGGCTATGTCAGTGCGATCGCTCAGTTATACTCTGTTTATCACGCTGCTGACTCCCGCTATCATCTTACTACTGAATATGATTAATGCTGGTGGCTGGCAAGTAGGATTATTACGGATTGCTGATAGTTGCGTTGGTGGTGGGTTAGCGTTGATTGGTAGTTATTTACTGTTCCCTAGTTGGGAAAGACAACAACTTCCCACCCAACTTGCAAAAACAATTCGCACTAATCTTGCATACTTTCAACAGGTAATTGCGAACTATCTCAATTCCCAAAATACTTCTGTGGCTGCTCTCAATAGCCTACGCCATCAAGCTGCACTAGAAAATGCCAACGCCAACGCCGCAGCTCAAAGATTGTTTAGCGAACCCCGTCACGTTCAGGGAGAAATCGAACCTGTAATGACACTAATGATATATATTCGCAATTTTTATAGTTCAGTGACCACTTTAGCGGAACATCAACGAGAATTTAGTGGTCAGTATCGATTTGCTGCACTCCAAGAACTTACTGATAGTATGATCCAAATATTGGAGAATTTAGCCGATGCTCTCCAATACAGACAAACGCCCCAACCCTTACCAATACTTAATAATCATCTGGAAACTATCCACGAGCAAACCGAGCAATTATATAAGGCGCGAATTGCAGAAATTCCCCAAGATCCCCAGACTGTTACATCTACATTACAAGCTGTCCGCGAACAAACTCCGGTTTTTGCAGAACTAGAACGTATAGTTAATCAAATTAAAATTATCCATTGTGCGATCGCTCTGTTACAACCTTCATCAAGATGAATTCTCTTTATACTAACTTTATAAATTACGTAGTAATCATACTTATGTTTTAAAGCGTTGATGAAGATAAAAAATTATACGCTTACTCGCTGTATATCTATATAGTAGCTTTTGCAAGAAAATTGCAACTAGCTATATATACCTAAGTACATGAAAGACCAATGGCAATACAAGACTTACAAGACAGAGCCACGTCAATCTTTGGTACTTCCACAAATTTGACAATTGAGCAGTTAATTATAGATGGTGTGAGGCAAAACCCAGGGGCGAGAGCTATAGCAGCTCCTGCTCGTCTGCCTTTGACATACGCTCGTCTTTATGAACACCTCCAAGATATTCGTACAACCTTAAATACCTTGGGTTTAGGAGTAGGCGATCGCGTTGCTATTGTACTGCCCAATGGCCCGGAAATGGCGACTGCTTTCTTAACTGTAGCTGCCTGTGCCACTAGCGCCCCGCTTAATCCTGCTTATAGTGCCGAGCAATTTGAATTTTATTTAGATGATTTGAATGCTAAAGCTTTGATTGTGCAATCTGGCATAGATTCCATCGTCAGAGAAGTAGCAGCAGCTCGCAATCTTCCCATTATTGAACTGACACCAAAGCTAGAAGCTGAAGCCGGAATTTTTGAACTTAGCGGTGAAACTCATTTACCGCCAATCAAACCCACTCACAGTAAAAATGAAGATACCGCCCTAGTATTGCATACATCAGGAACCACAGTCAGACCGAAAATAGTGCCTCTCACCCAGGCTAATTTATATATCGCCGCAGACATTATTAAAAAGGCGCTGGAGTTAGAACCCAATGATTGTTGTTTGAATGTTATGCCCCTGTTCCACGTACAGGGGTTATTTATATCTATTCTCTCTTCCATTGCGGCTGGTGGTAGTGTTGCTTGCGCCCCAGGATTTGATAGTTTGCAGTTTTTTGACTGGCTGCAAAATTTACAAGTTACTTGGTATTCATCGGTTCCTACTATTCATCAAGCAGTTTTAAATGCGGCGACTCAGAACAATATCAAGAACATTCCCAAGTTGCGATTTATTCGTTCTGGTGGTGCGGCTTTACCACGGCCAGTGATGAGAGCGATAGAGGAATTATTCCAAGCTCCCATACTCGAAGGTTACGGTATGACCGAGACTGGCTGCATTATTACCCTCAATCCATTACCACCACGCCAGCGTAAACCTGGTTCCGTCGGTATTGCCACTGGGATGAAACTAGGCATCATGGATGCAACTGGTAATTTATTGCCACCTCATGAAATTGGGGAGATTGTAGTTCAGGGCGGCCATGTGATGCATGGTTATGAAAATAATCCTGTAGCTAATCAAAACTCCTTTCTCAATGGCTGGTTTAGAAGCGGTGACCAAGGATATCTTGATGATGAAGGTTACCTGTTTTTAACAGGCAGACTAAAAGAACAAATTAATCGCGGTGGCGAAAAAATCGCACCTCGAGAAATTGATGACATTCTCTTAGAGCATCCAGCAGTCGCCCAAGCTGTAGCTTTTGCTGTCCCTCATCCCACTCTGGGAGAGGATTTAGCAGCCGCTATTGTTCTGCATCCAAATGTTACTATTACCGACAAAGAACTGCGTGAATTTGTCGCTACCAAGTTGGCTGGATTTAAAGTGCCCAATCAAATATTATTTGTGGAAGATATTCCCAAGGGTTCCACAGGTAAACTGCAGCGAATTGGTTTAGCCAAAAAGCTGCAAAAAGAATTGAAGACTAATTTTGTGGCACCCAGAACTGAACTAGAGACAGCATTAGCTCAAATTTGGGCTGAGGTTCTCAATCTGCAACAGGTAGGAATTTACGATAATTTCTTTGCTTTAGGTGGCGACTCTTTGCTGGCGGTTACCCTGTTCAACAAAATTGAGCAGAAATTAGGCTACAGTCTGCCTTTATCTACTCTGGTTCCAGCACCCACTATTGAGCAATTTGCTGCTGTTCTTAGTCAAGCGAAATCTGCAGTATCTAGCTCATCTCTGGTAGCGATTCATCCTCAAGGTTCGAGACCACCGCTATTTTTGGTTCATGCTGTTTGGGGTAATGTCCTGTTATATCGAGATTTTGCACGTTATTTGCACCCCGAACAACCAGTTTATGCTTTGCAAGCCAAGGGACTTGATGGTCAACAAGCACCCATCACTGACTTGAGGCAAATGGCTGCTAACTACATCCAAGAAATACGCCAGATGCAACCGCATGGCCCCTATTACCTTGGCGGTTATTCCTTCGGTGGGATTATCGGCTTTGAAATGGCCCAACAACTGCAAGCGCAGGGTGAAGAAATTGCCCTCGTTGCCATATTTGATGTTTCATCACCAGGTTATGCAAAACCAATTCCCAATTCCCATGAGGCGAACTTTTTCCATCTCCGCAAACTGTTGAATTTAAATATTCAAGACCAGCTAACTTATGTGTGGGAACGATTAGCTTGGCATTTTCAGATTGGGAAGATGAGTATGTTTTATAAATTTTACCTGCGTTATCTGAAGCGATCGCTCCCAGACCTGCGGTTGTTGGAAGTAGCATCAGCAAATAATAAAGCTGGTAAGACTTACATTCCCTCAATCTACCCGGATCAAGTAACTCTCTTCCGCGCCAGTCAACAAAATGTTGGCTTAGATGTTGACCCAGAATTAGGCTGGGGTAAGTTAGCGGCTGGTGGTGTGGAACTTTATGATGTCCCCGGCTCCCACGCTTCCCTGATATCGGAACCTCATGTACAGGTACTTGCGAAAAAATTCCAAGTTTGTTTAGACCGAGCACAATTCAAAATTCGTGGTTCGTAGTACCCTACGGTAAGGCTAACGCCTACGTAATTCGTCATCTTCACCCAGGGTGCAACTAGCAAGCTACGTAATTTTTGTTCTTCATTCCCCCTCATCTATAAGGTGGCTTGGTAAGGTCACAAAGTTGAGCTTCTGGGAACTAGCTAACCAAATACCATTTTTTATTTCAGCTTCTACCATCGGTATTTTTTTACTATTTACGCCTCTTATCCCATAAGGGTTTTAATACTAATTCCCATAATATTTGCAACAAATCAATTCCATGTAGGGGCACGGCATCCACAATCTTTTGGTATATTCAATTATCTTACTGGTGCCGTGCCCTACTCATCTAAGGGTTTCAAGCCCTAATTCTCATCTTTGTAATTACGAATTACGAATTAACCTTCCTTAGCCTTTGTCAACTTTTGCACTACCATTTGCACACCTAAAGCTAATAAACCCAGAGCAACTATACCGAATACTCCCGCACCCAAGGCAAATACACCGACTACCAATGTCCGAACTGCGGAAGTAATTCTGATGACTAATTGGTTATCGGAATGGATAGGTTTACTGGCAAAATTTGTGGCGATTGAAATCATCAGCGAATATATTGCATATCCTAATCCACCAGAAATTATCGCTCCGGTTACACAGCGTAACGGATTCATTGTTTCTGGGGTGGAAGTTTCTGGTTGAGGAAGGGAGTTGGGGTCAGTCATAACAATTCAAAATTCAAAATTCAAAATTCAAAATTAAGAAAGCCAATGGTGTGATGCACTCTGATGGAAAATTTATTGGCTTAAACTGAAGAGGCGATTTTGATTCCATGTGTAGTCATCCGCGTCACGAACAATTCTAAATCTTCATTGGGAATTGTGGTGCGAATTTGCTGCTTGATGACTTCGGCTTGTTGTTGCGATTCGACCAAAGCAAAAACTGATGGGCCGGAACCAGACATCATTGTTCCTAAAACCCCTGGTTGAGATGCAAACAATTCTCGCAGTTGCAAAACTTGGGGATACTCAGGTAACACGACGCGCTCTAAGTCATTATGCATTTTTTTGGCGATGTCTGCTGCATCTTTATTAGCGATCGCTCTCACTATCGGCCCGGAATGTACTGCACTGGCACGGGCAATTAAGCTGGCGGTATCTTTAATATAGGTGCTACCAAACTGCTGGCGATAGGTTTTGTACGCCCAAGCTGTAGAAACTTCTAGGCTGCGATATTTTGCCAATACTATATATATATTGTCTAAATTTGGTAACGGGGAAAGTTGCTCACCTCTTCCTGTTGCAATTACTGTTCCCCCAGCGATACAAAAGGGTACATCTGAACCTAGAACTGCGCCTAGTTCTTCTAATTCTGATTGAGTTAGTCCCAAATTCCAAAGTAAATCTATTCCCACCAACACAGCAGCGGCGTTTGTGGAACCACCCGCTAACCCAGCCGCTACAGGAATATGTTTGTCGATAGTAATTTCCACGCCGCCAAATCTCGCAAAGCTATCGGGAAATTCTTTTACCATTAATTCCGCCGCCCGATAGGCCAGATTAGTTTTATCTGTGGGTACTTGTGGGTGGTGACTGTGAACGCGAATCGTATCGGTGCTGAGAGAACGCACGCTAATTTGGTCAGCTAAGTCAATACTTTGCAGGATCATCGCTAACTCATGAAATCCATCCGGGCGATTGCCGATGATTTCCAAATACAAGTTGATTTTAGCAGGGGCAATGAGGGTGTAGGAACGCATAACAATTTTAGATTTGGGATTTGAGATTTTGGATTGTTCGCCAAAACCTTCTCAATCATTGGTTAAAAGTAACTGATTAGCTAGAGTTACCCACTGGGATACACTGAGGTCTTCAGCGCGTACCTGGGGATTTATCTCTAATTGTTCCAGTAAGTGGGTCAAGCGATCGCGTTCTACTACTGGTTGTAAATTATTTCGTAACATTTTTCGCTTTGCACCAAACCCCAACTTGATTAAATTCTCGAATTTGCGCGGGTCAATGGCTGGGGTTTCTATTGGTTTTGGACGTAACCTCACAACTGCGGAATCTACTTTTGGTGGGGGATAAAATGCACTAGCTGGGACTGTACAAATTAACTCACATTCTGCCAAATATTGTACCCTGACACTTAACGCTCCAAAGCTTTTAGAACCTGCTTTTGCATATAACCTTTCTGCTACTTCTTTCTGCACTAATAACACAATTGAATCAAAGGGTTTAGGGTTAGGATTGGCAATTGTTCCTAGCAGTTTTTCGATTATCGGCCCTGTAATGTTATAGGGGATATTCGCAACTACTTTATTTTGATTTTGAAACTTAGGAAATGCTGCTAAATTTCCTTGTACATCCAAAGTCAAAAAATCACCTTGCAACAGTAGAAAATTTTCTCTTTTACCCAGTTGCTTTGCTAATAAATCGCACAAATCTCTATCAATTTCTACAGCCACCAAAGATTGCACCAAAGGTAATAAACGCCGTGTCAGGATACCCGTACCAGGGCCTATCTCCAAAACGCGATCGCCCTCCTTACACTCCGCCGCCTGCACAATTGCGTCCAGAGCCTTCTCACTTTTAAGCCAATGTTGAGCAAAGACCTTGCGCGGTCGCACCATCTCTTTTCCTCTCTATATATACTTTCTAGCGTTTCCCAAAAAATCCGTTTCTTACTTTTTTCTTACTTTTCACCACCCATTTTTGAACCATTTTGCCCCGTTAAGTATTGACTTTAAATGTTAAACATGGTATGAGATTGCGCTAACGAAGAGAAATTACATTTCATCTCGCCTCAAGAGGAAACTAACGCATACAGGTTGTAATTGAACTCAAAAAGGGTAGCTAAAGGTAGCAATATAAGACTTCAGAAAATCTGGCTTTAACCATTTTCTCTGAAGATGTCGATAAATGAAAATTTAGGTGAAAGCTAATTATATTTCTAAATGCAGAAGCAAATAGATCATTTTAAAATCTAAATCAAACAAACTAAACCTCAGAAATTTTTCTTTGCGCCTCCGCGCCTCTGCGTGAGAAAAATTTACTCCAGCAACAAAACGAGTGACCTATTCCTGAAATCACCATTGATATCGTTGTATAGTATTTTGATAAAATCTGAGATAAACACTGAAAAAGCTATGCCAGAAACTCCGTCAGATAGCATTTGGATTGTCACCGAAGACACCCCGCAAATATCGATTCCCGAAGGTACTAGAGGCGGAATTTCTAGAGGCGGTAACTGGGGAGACGAAACCAGAGAAACCACAGGTACCAAAGCAGCTGGAGATGCAGTTAAAGTCAGCGCGCAGAAATTTTCAAACGCCAAGCAGCAAAATGAAATAGCGATCGCATTATTCAAAATCTTCAGGTAATGAGGAAAACTGATGACGCGTAAAATACTCCACGGTTTGCATCCAGAAAGCTACCAACATCCCTTCGATCGTAAAGCCTTGGCTGCACTGCAAAAAATGCCGGGTTTACCACTGCTGCTCAAAAAAATTAATGAGTATGGTATTGATCGTCTCCTCCGACTACAGACACTTGGTAATGAGTTTCGAGTCAACCCGCGTAACTTTCCCAAATTGCACAATGCTTTAGTCGAAACTTGCCAGATTCTTGATGAATCTCCCCCAGATTTATATCTTTATCGGGGTACAGGACACATTAATACTTATGCGATCGGCGTGGAAAAACCATTAATCGGAGTCAACTTAGAAACTCTGGAATGGTTAGAAGCAGAAGAATTGTTGTTTGTTTTGGGACATGAAATTGCCAGAATCAAAGGAAAGTATTTGACATATCAACAACTGGCTGTGGTGATGCCATTATTGAAAAATGTCATCAGCAGCACCACATTAGGATTTGGCGGATTAGCCGCCAATGGACTGGAAGTTGCATTGTACAACTGGATTATGATGGCAAAATTGACAGCCGATCGCGCTGGATTGTTAGCTTGTCAAGATATCGATGTAGCGATCGCATCTTTGATGAAATTGGGTGGGTTACCAGGTGAATATTTAACTCCAGAGGTTATCCAAGATTTTATGCAGCAAGCTCGCGAGTTTCAGTTCCAAGAACTTGAGGGATTAGACCAAGTTACCAAAATCTTTAGTTTTATGGAATATCGCATTCCTTGGCACGTCATGCGAGCATCAGAATTGTTGAAATGGGTAGATACTGGGGAGTACAGTCAATGGTTGCAATCCGATCCTTCTCAACAACCACAAGCAACTGAACAGCCAGAAAATATTAAGGATTGGGATTTTTTAGGGAACTGGTAGTTAATGGCGAAGAATGGGGCGAGATGATTTACTGTAACAGCTAATAGCTGGCGAAGAGGTGAGACATTTATTCAAATAATTAACAACACCAATAAATCATATTTGTTCTCTTACCCAAGCTCGAAACGCTTTCATAGTAGCGTTTCTCCCTTCAACTTTACTCCGCATTAAGTACTCAGGAATGACTTGAGCAATCGGTAAATTGGGAAAAACAGCACTAGCAGTAGAGGCTACATATTTACCATTAATCATCACATTAATTTCTAATCTATTCCCCTGCCATCGCCATAATTCCGGTACACCCAATACCTCATAATTATTAAACCGAGTGCGGGAGGTAATATCAATTTCAATCGCTAAATCTGGGGGTGGATCAATTGTTAAATCGATTCTATCTTTACCACGTACAGCCGCTTCATTTTGAATGTAGAAACAATCATCTGGTTCCACCCCGGCATCCATTTTTTCTTGGTCAAAAGTGGTAGAACCCAAACTCCAAAATTCTATATCGAGTTCTTCTAGTAGAGCCTTTACTAAGTCCCCAATAATAACTTTTGCTACCTCATGCTCTGGTAATGGAGCCATGATTTCTAATATTCCTTGACTGTATGATATACGAGAATTGCGATTTTCACCCAATTCAGCCAAAATATTTTTGTATGCTGACCAAGATATATTTTTAATCAACAACTGATGACCGACAGGTACAACTAGCTGGTTCAGTTGAAGTAACATAACTACCCTCGCTTATCAGGTTTACCTTTTTGGTAACAACAATGCTTTGCAGATGGCACGACAAGTTAACTTGCATATAATTTCCAAGTTGCGCCATGATTCAGCATTATACATCCCTTTTGACATCCTCCCACCGCTACACCCTTTCCTGCGGAACGCTCCGCGAACGGGTGTAGCGGGGGATTCCCAAACCTCACGATTCGGGTTTCTGTTTCCTTCCCTTACAGGTTTTTTGCAACTGCCCTTTAGACTTATGCCCATCAGGTCTTATGTTCGCTCCACAGACTGTACGGGAGTCGCTACAACGGGGGGAACCCCCGCAACGCGCTCCCTTAACGGTGTGTCCCACCGCCAAAATATTTCGACTGGCGTTGATGTCTCGGTCGTGGTGTGTTCCACAATTGGGACAGTCCCACTCCCTAACATTCAACGGCAGTTTATCAACAATATGTCCGCAGTTGCCACAGCGTTTAGAACTAGGAAACCATCGGTCAATTTTTACTACTGTTCGACCATACCATTTGGCTTTGTATTCCAGTTGACTCACCAATTCTCCCCATGCAGCATCACTAATGGCACGGGCAAGTTTGTGATTCTTGACCATATTCTTAACTGCCAAATCCTCCACCACTATCGTTTGGTTTTCACGAATCAGTCGAGTTGTCAGTTTGTGCAGATGGTCTTTTCTGGAGTCAGAGATTTTGGCTTGAAGGCGGGCAACTTTGAGTCTTGCTTTGTCTCGATTACGAGAAGCTTTCTGTTTGCGACTCAAAGACTTTTGGGCTACCTGGAGCTTTTGATAGTGCTTGTCAAACGCCTTGGGGTTAGCAATCTTCTCACCCGTACTCAAAGTAACAAGACTGCTCACCCCAACATCCAACCCTACAGCACTATCAACTGGTTGCAAAGTTTCGTCAGTCGGATCATTAATCCGCAAACTGACAAACCAGCGCCCAGAAGGTTCAAGCCTAACTGTGATAGTACTAGGTTCACACCCCTTTGGCAGTTGTCTAGACCATTTAATAGGCAATGGTTCAGAACACTTAGCCAAATAGACTTGTCCATCCTTCCACCGGAAAGCAGACTTGGTAAACTCTGCACTACCACCGCTACGTTTCTTTTTAAAGTTGGGATATTTAGCCCTACCTGCAAAGAAATTAGTGAAAGCAGTTTGCAGATGTCTCAAGCCTTGTTGCAGTGGCACACAGCTAACCTCATTCAAAAACTTGAGGTCATCAAGCTTTTTCCACTGCGTCAACATAGCAGAAGACTGAACGTAATCAACCTTCTGTTGACTCTCATACCAAGCTTCGGTTCTTGCCGCCAAAGCTTTGTTGAATACCAACCGCACACACCCAATTGTCCGGCGCAATATCTGTTCTTGCTCGGTGGTTGGGTAAAAACGGTAGCGGTAGGCTTTTTCCATGCTTCACATTTTACCATTAAATCTGTGAAATACATAAAACCCCCTATGTACCAAAGTTTATTTACTCACTCGTCGCTCACCCCGTCGTCTGTTGCTGCTCCGCAACAACTCGACTTCATTGTGAATCTCAAGCGGACTCCCCATTCCTGCGCCAGCGCTGCGGGAGGGTTTCCCTCCGCAGGCGACTGGCATCCTCACCGCCTTCGCGGAGCGTCTCGTAGAGAAGCTGACGCTGTGGCGGGAGTCTCCTGGGGGTGTTAGATGAAAATCCTGGCTCGAATAAACGAAATTGTTGCCAAGCTTACTTCTCTGGGACATATTCATCCCGTTTCCATAGGCATTAAACCCTCGTAATTTGGCTAAGGTATTGTTCAGACACCACTATCTATTGTATTTATTTGTAACAAATATATAAGAAGCTAAACTAAAGAAAGTTATGAGGACGCAAATATGACCGACAAAAATCGTTCTCAATGGGATTTATGCAGGTTTATCAAAACCTTAACCTACTTTGAGGTTATTCCTTTGCTTAACTGGGTACAAAAATTGATTCCCGGTAATTCTCAAGAGAATGAAGATAGACCTAATGGAGGAAGAAATTTGGGTGTAATACTAGTAGCAGGCGCAACAGGCGGTGTTGGTAAACTTGTGGTGAAGCGATTATTAGAACGTGGTTATCATGTGCGCTGCCTTGTCCGTGATCTTGAAAAAGCCAGGACAATTCTTGGTAACGATGTTGATTTAGTAGTTGCGGATATCACCAAACCAGAAACCTTAACTCCTATAGTCATGGCGAATCTGCAAGCCGTAGTATGTTGTACCGCCGTGCGCGTTCAACCAGTAGAGGGAGATACAGCAGATAGAGCCAAATATTATCAAGGCATTAAATTTTACCAACCAGAAATCGTTGGCGATACACCCGAAAATGTCGAATATCAAGGTGTGAAAAACTTAGTAGACGCAGCAAAAAAATATTTGCTCACACCTAACACCAAGCTGATCTTCGATTTCACTAACCCATCAGCAGAATTAAAAAATATCTGGGGTGCTTTAGATGATGTAGTAATGGGTGGTGTAAGCGCCAGTAATATGCAATTTGTCGATGATACAGCATTATTTGCTGGCTATGTCTCCACCGCCAACTCCGGAGGCTTTGCTTCTGTGAGAACCAAAAATTTTGAGCCACCATTTAATTTATCTGGCTATGAAGGTGTAGAATTACGCGTCAGAGGCGATGGTCAACGCTATAAATTCTTTCTCCGTCCAGACGCAAAATGGGATGGATTAGGATACAGTTATTCCTTTGATACTGTAGCTAATACTTGGATAGATATTCGCATTCCTTTTGCGGATTTAACACCTGTATTTCGTGCCAAAACTGTTAAAGATGCACCACCAATTGACGCGAGTACAATTAGCTCATTGCAATTAATGTTAAGTAAATTTGAATATGATGGCGCATTAAATCCCAAATTTACCCCTGGTGGCTTTAGTTTGCAAGTGGAATCAATCAAAGCTTATGGTGGAACCAATTTACCGCAGTTTGTGTTGGTAAGTTCCGCAGGTGTCACCCGTCCTGGAAGACCAGGAATTAATTTAGAAGAAGAACCCCCAGCCGTGAGATTAAATGACCAATTGGGGGGAATTTTAACTTGGAAATTAAAAGGAGAAGATAGTTTAAGAACAAGCGGTATTCCTTACACAATTATTAGACCATGTGCTTTAACACAAGAAGCAGGAGGTAAGGAATTAATCTTAGAGCAAGGTGATAATATTCGCGGAAAAATCAGCCGTGAGGATGTTGCCGAACTTTGCATACAAGCGCTGCAACAACCAAAAGCTTGTAACCGCACCTTTGAAGTCAAAGCAGGAGAAAACAGCAATAATTCTATCAATTGGCAGAGTTTATTTTCTAACTTACAGCCTGATAAATAAATCTTAGAAAGGCGAGAATAGGGAAGAAAGGGAAAAGGTAGCATAATACTTGTCAGGTAAGGGAAAAAAGGGGAATGGGAAAAGAGAAAGAAATAACCTTTAACCCTTACCCTTTAACCTTTTACCCTTTTCCCCAAGCACAACAATAAATAAAATGTTTAACAAGCTATTATTCGCCGGGTTGTTGATAATTACGCTGTTAGTGGGGATATTATCAAAACCAGCTTTATCTCAGCAGATAGAATCACGAATTAATAACTTAGAAGCAGACTTAAATCGCGTTGAATCCCAGTTAAGCCAAATACAATCTCAACTCGGTCAAAGTCGCTTGTCTCCATCCCCAAGAACAACGCTTACCCCTCGTCAACCAAGCAGTTCTGGACGAAATTTATCAACAGCAGAACGAGATAAAATGTTTGATAGACTGGCAACTTTGGTTGTAGAACTTAAGCAACAAGTCAACAAATTAGAAACACGTGTCTCCAAGCTAGAATCGCGTTAATCAATTGTTCTACCCATTCACAATAACTGAGTACCCAGAAACGGTAACTGAGTACCCGGAAAGGATAACTGAGTACCCGAAAACGGTAACTGGGTACCCGGAAACGGTAACTGGGTACCCGGAAATGATAACTGAGTACCCGGAAATGATAACTGAGTACCCGGAAACGGTAACTGAGTACCCGGAAACGGTAACTGAGTACTCGAAAACGGTAACTGAGTACCCGGAAATGATAATTGGGTACTCGAAAACCATAACTGGGTAACGCGTTGCTGAATTTTGAATTGGTATAAGCTGTGATAATTAGAAATTACTTAAAATTGCCAGCTTACTTGTAAACTCAAAACATCAACTTCACTTTCAACTTTTGCTTTTAGTACTGTAACAACAAAACGTTACATCTTAGCATCTTTCTATTACTTTAATTTTCTGCCTTTTCGCCTCTGCAATACTTACTTGCGATAGATAACAACTAAACCTCTTGACTGATGAAATTTTCTATCTCATCAGAGAGACTGTAACAGTAATTAAACAAATGTAAATACATTTGTCATAGTCTGAGGAGGAAAATTTGGTTTCCGCGTCACACTACTTACTCAAGCGTAGGAATTGCACCCTTTAATCCATAATTCATCGCAAGTAACATGAATGCAGAGATATCCGCAGTTTGGCAGCAAATTCAAGGCATGATCGATGGATTTATTGTGCTGCTTCCTAACCTAGTTTTGGCATTAATTGTCTTTGTCATTTTCTTTCTAATTGCTAGAGCAATTAAAAGAATGGTCAAACGAGTAACACGAAACCGTCGTCAAGCTCGTAATTTAGGATTAGTACTTGGGCGTTTAGCACAAGGAACAACAATTTTAGTAGGACTATTCATCGCTCTATCAATTGTCATCCCCACATTTAGAGCAGGCGATTTAGTACAACTTTTAGGAATCAGTGGGGTAGCAATTGGTTTTGCTTTCCGCGATATTTTGCAGAACTTTTTAGCAGGAATTTTAATTTTACTCACTGAACCTTTTCAAATTAATGACCAAATAGTCTTTAAAAATTTTGAAGGAACTGTAGAAAATATTGAAACACGCGCCACCACAATTAGAACCTATGATGGTCGGCGGATTGTGATTCCTAACTCTGAATTGTTCACCAATTCTGTGACTGTAAATACTGCCTTTGAAAGTCGCCGCTTACAGTATGATGTCGGCATTGGTTATGGTGATGATATCGACCGAGCCAAGCAATTAATTCTCGAAGCAATGCATAGCGTAGATGAAGTGGTGTCAGATCCTGCGCCTGATGTATTACTCATGGAATTAGCTGAAAGTACCGTGAATATCCGCGCCCGTTGGTGGATTAAACCACCCAGAAGAGCCGACGATCTCGCTTCACGCGATCGCGTCCTCACTGCAATCAAGAAAACCCTCACCGCCAATGGTATAGATCTACCTTTCCCCACCCAACAAATTTTATTTCACGACCAAACCGAAGAAACAGATGGCGATCGCCAAAGTCAGCGTGAAGGTTGGCCTGCTGGTAATCGGGAAGTACCAAAGCCTCGCCGCATCAGCGATTCTCTGAGGTTACTGGCACAAAAACGTTCCTCCCATGATGGTAATGGCAAGATAGATTCTCAATTCAATGAACAATAAAATTCCAATTTTAGATTGCAAATATGAACATTAATAACTTTGTACCTCAACCACTACCACCACAAACTAATACCCAGCCTTAATTTTTTTGTATTGCCCTTACAATTATCTGTACTTGATTCTGAAGGATTGAGTTGCAGAGGTTCACGTAGGATGCGTTAGCGATAGCGTAACGCATCAGTTAAAAATATAACCACCTACCAAGCTATAAATCAAACTAGTAAGAACTAACAATGTAATAATCACAAAGCTCCATATCCGCCGTGAGAGGAAAGCAAAAAGAGAAATTATCACGCGGATAATGGGGGTAGCAATCATCAGTAATATTCCTAGCTGAATAATGGCTCTATCACTGCCAGCCAACAGCGCTTTGATCACACCTAATGGAGAGCAAAACTCAGAAGGTTCGCCTTTAAATACTTGATATCTTGCAGGTTCATATCCGTAATGAACTAAGTAAATTATTCCCCCAAATAACACTACAGCACTAGCAATTAAAACGCCAAATTTGAGTAAGCTACTCAGTAACTTCTCAAATTTCTGTTCGTCTTCACTTTTAATAATATTTTTGGCAGAATTCAGCGTGATATCAGTATTTTTAGTTAGCTGTTTTAAAGCTGCAATATCGCTATCTATTTCTTCTGGCTCTAAAGGTTCTACAACAACTTCGCTTTTAGGTATGAAAGCAAACGAACGCCGAAATAAATCAAAATAGACCATTGATTATACTCCAATCAGACTGTTGTAGACCATCTTCAGCGCCATTGCTATTAATACAAAACTGAAGATAATTCTTAAAACTTGGGTTTTAGCACCTATGAGAATTCTGGCACCCAAAAAAGCACCAGGTAACACACCCAACATCACAGGCATTGATAATCCAGGGTCAATATAACCACGGGCTAGATAAACTCCTGCTGAAGCTGCGGCTGTCACACCAATCATAAAATTACTGGTGGTTGTAGATACTTTAAATGGAATACGCATCACGTTATCCATTGCCAAAACCTTAAATGCACCTGAACCAATACCAAGTAATCCAGAAATGATTCCAGATACAAACATCACAGCAAACCCACCTGGAACCGCATGAACTTGATAAGGAATAAAGCCATCGGGTGTTGGGTAAGCACCATTCAATTCTAAATAATTTGCAAAGCCATCTTCTGTTTCATTTTCTGGTTCTTGGCGTTTGGGTTGTTGTGAGAGATATGCTGAATAAAGTAAGATAATTGCTAGGAAAATTGTTAAAGCTTTCACAGAAACTTTAGTAGCAATTATAGCGCCTATAATAGCTCCAAAGGTTGTTGCTACTTCCAAAAACATTCCTAATCTTAAATTAGTGTAACCTTGCTTAATGTATGTAGATGCTGCACCTAAAGAAGTAGCAATTACAGATACTAAAGAAGCGCCAACAGCATAGCGAATATCAACACCAAATACTGAAGTTAATAAGGGTACAATAACTACTCCGCCTCCTAAACCGGTTAATGCACCTATCAACCCAGCAGTAAATGAACCTACCCAAACTAATAAAGAAAATTCCAGAATATTCACATCTGCTAGCCTTTTGTTATCTAAGTAACGTTGTTCTCTGTAGAGACGTGTTTAGCGTCTCTACATTTTTATTGCTTAATTTTAATCAGCTTCTTCCTCGCCGCCTAGAGGTACATCCGGAAGCCTAGAAGCAATATTTTTTTCTCCAACATTAGGAATATACCAGTTGATATCGCCAGCCTTCAAAAGTTTATTGGGAGTGATATTAAACTCTAAGGCGCTGGTTTCTGGATTGCTTTTAGCTATCAGCTGTGTACCTTTAAATATTTTGATAGCAGCTGCACCTTCTAATGATTGATTTGGGTCGATGTTTAAACCAGCCACTTTCGCATCATTTGCTAAATAAATCCCCTGACAATCCCATCCTGCTGGTGTTTCTTGACCAGCACCTAAAAAGTAAAGTGTATTATCGTAGGGTGTTTTCGGTTTTTTAGGTTTGGGGCCATACACAGCAATTGTTTTGTCTGTTTCATTGCGACATTGACCCCAGTTAATCCCTTTTTCTAGAGCATATTTTTGAAACGACAATTCATCAATTTTTTTCTGGATATCTTCAACTGTGAATGTCTCGGATATTGCTTCTCCCGTTTTAGCAGCTGCAAGTTGCGCTTCTAGAATATCGAGGGATTTGGTAACTTCTACGTAATCAGGACTTTTAGTAATTTTTGGTGGATCTGCTAAGGAAGGTCTAGCAAAGATAAAATTTAACCCAATAATTAACACTAGTAACAGAGATTTAAATAACTTCATGGTTCTCCTGATGATAACAAAGGTGGATGATGAAGACGCAAAATTTTAGGGTAATTTTACGTCTTCAGCATTATTTAGTCTTCTATTGGTGCATTAGGTGCTTGGGCGCTCACATCGGCTGCGGATAAATTGGGAATTGTCCAGGTAGTGTCACTTATTTTGAAGACTTTTGCAGGCGGAACATTTAATTCAATCGCGCCTGTTTGGGGATTTGTTTGAGCAATTAGCTGAGTACCAGGGACAAATTTTAATGCTAGGGGTTCTGTTAATTCTTGTGCTTGGGTATCACCAGGAATTAAGCCAGCAATTTTCACTCCAGATGGTAGGTAAACACCATCACAGTTCCATTCATCGTCTGTAATTTTGCCGTTACCTAAATAGTAAATACTCGGTTGTTGATTTTTCTTGGCTTTATGGGCAAATACTGCTAAATTTTGTCCGGTTTGATTACGACATTGTCCCCATTCTAAAGATGTCTCCAGAATGTATTTTTGGAGATTTAATTCGCCTGTTTTCTGTTCAATTTGCTCTGCTGTATATCCTGATTCTGCTGGGGCTGTTTTTGCTTGTGTTAGTTCGTTGAGGGCTTGTGTGACTTCAGCATATTCAGGTGTTTGCGTCAGTAGTGGCGGATCAGCCCAAGATGGTTGGGCAATTAAAAAATTTACTAAGAGTGTGAAGACTAATAAAAGAGTTTTAAAGAGCTTCATGGGGTTCTCCTGATGAGGCTTAAAGGCTAAATTTTTACCCGTTGTTGATATCTATCGCTAGCAATCAAAATTGCATTTTCTTAACTTAATCAATCCCAAGGTACAAAATTTTGACTGCGATAAGTTGTCTAACTTTCACCAATTTCCTTATTTTTAGCCTATTTTAGTTTTCTTCGACTTCTGCCCTAGGTTTATATTTTTTGACTATCACCATGAGACAGATACAACTAGCTACCAAAGCCAGTGGACTCAATGCGCCACTTTCTAAGATGATATATACTCCTAATCCCACCAAAACAAAGGGAACCAGATTACTACCGTAACGGTTGAGAATAGCTGCAATATTGTTTTGGTTAATTAGTTTGTAGCTGCCATAGCACCAAACTCCTACAAGCAAAAAGAAGATGATAAGAATTATGCTCAGTCTGATGAGATTACTGTTAGCAAACAATGGCATATAGATACTTATATTATCACTACCATTGGCAATGGTAATTGCCGCCACACTATAAGTTTGTGGAGAAAGAAAGCTGGCAAACGGAGAAGTTTCTGATTGTTTTAATTTCTCATCTTCTGCATCGTCATCATCACTTTCTTGATTGAGCCAACTACTCATACCAATTGCAATAGGAGCTAGTCCCAGTAGACCAATCCAGTGTTTTGGTAAGATCATACCGCCCAAAAAACCCGTCAGACTTGCAATTACTAAAATACTAAATCCAAGAAACTGACCAATAACAATATGCCGCGAACGGAAATTATTATTGATTTGTGAAAACCAGAGCGACAAAATAACTAAATCATCAAGATTAGTGGCGGTAAAAGCTGTTATGCCTGTAGGGATGGCGGTAATTAATTCTTCCATTACACAGTTTTGGATATTGAATACTGGATTTATTGCTACTCATTAGTCATTTAACTAGTGAGCAAAGGTAATTCATAATTGACTATTTTTTGCCCCGCTTCGGGTTACCGTAGACATCGCTGTCAAATCTGATGTGAATTGCATCGATAGCTTTGACCATTTTGTTAACCATTTTGGGCGAGCGTAGTCTTTGACACATGAACCATCCGCAAGCAATGGCAATATAGATTAAAAACAGGTAAGGAAAGAGATTATAAGGAGCTTCAGGAACTGGAAACAATTGATTTCCGGGAATTCCCACGCTACCTACCAAGGGAATGCACATAAACCCTATGGCTATTAGGGAAAATGTGATATCTCTAAGGCGCAGACTGTTGATTTTGTAGAGGTAAATGGGTGCAGCAATAGAGATTAAGATGTAAACGGTGACAAATCCAAAGCTTGCGATCGCACCTAAATATCCCATACTCTCAAAGAGTTTGATTTGAAATAGAGCCATCACCGCCGGAATTAAGAATGTCAAGAAAGAACACATCGTGACGGCAATGTGAGGCGTTTTATTCGATGTGTGTGTATTGCCTAGCTTGGCATGGAACAATCCATGACGCGCCATTAAGAAGAAGATTCTAGCGGCGGGATTAATACTTCCCAGAACGCAAGCAAAGAAGCTAGCTAGGGCACCTAAACCCACTAATTCACCTAACCAACCTAAACCTATTTGTTGGGAAAGATAACCTAAAGGTTCTTCGGTGTGGGTAATATCTACTCCTGATTGGCGAAACGCTAAGACTTCTATATATGTGGTGCAGACATAGAATAAACCGGCGAGGATGACACTACCTAAAACTGAGCGGGGAATAGTTTTTAAAGGGCTTTTTGCTTCATCACCCAAGGTAGTTGCACTTTCAAATCCAGAAAAGGCAAACATTACCAGTACCAGTCCGGTTGCAAGGCTACCTGGCTGCACACCACTTAAAGTTAGTTGGGGCATATCTAATGCAAAACCGTGGTGTGCCCAAATCATCACACATAAGATGCCAATCAATGCTATAGATAGACCCTCCATCCAAAGCATAGCAACGGCTGAAAGTTGAATATCTTTATAACCTGCATACCAGGCAATACCTGCACCTAAGGCTAGTAGGGTAATACTAGAGGGGTGAATTCCTAGATGACTAATCAATACACTGCTGAAGTTGGCAAACCCACACAACACCGACATTGCAGTGAATAAATAAGCCAAAACCAAACTCCAACCGCAGATGACACCAGCTGTCGGGCCAAGACCTTTGACAATATATGAATAAAGGGAACCAGGCGAAGCAGAACGGCTAGCAAATTGATTGATATTGATACTGACAAATACCAATCCCACTAAACCGAGAACCATACTTAGCCAAGTACCATTACCTGCAAGAGCAACTATTAAACCCACATTGGATGCAGGGATAGTTGTTGGTGCAATGACCGCAAAAGATTGTGCTAAAACTTCGCCAAAAGAAAGGCAGTGTGATTTTAAGCCATGAAAACTTTGTTGTAAGACTTGTTGTTGGTTTGCATTGATCTTGAATTCACTGGACATCAAAAATACCCCTGGTATATCAAGTGTCAGCCATTGACCGAAGTTTTACTTGTAGTGTCTTTTAACCAGCGATCGCTATCAGTACTTATGTTTTAAGTTATCTCCCTTGGGTGAGAAAAGCAAACATTTTTTCTTTTTAATTTAATAAATAAAAATAATTGATTTTACATATATTCCTGAAAGGTTGTGCGGCTAATTATTTCAGCTTCATTTGGACTCAAAAAGCTGATTAATTGTAAAAATTCTATGAGGCTACACCACATATATCACTTTGATTTTAAAAGTCGTAACAAAACGTACATTTTATATATTGTGCTTGTGTAGTAACTTATAGATTTTTGATTTCGCCCTTAACAAAATACTATATATCTATCAAGATTATGTTTTATCATAAATAATCTAGATTATCAAAGTAGCGAATTAAACCTATTACTAATACAGCAAGTAAAGTGTTAGCTTCTAAAAGCTATGTATTGCAAGGCTAACGAAGATTATAAAAAATATGAGAGCTAATTATTGTGGTATATTTTATTTGCTATTTTTGATGTATTGCTGAAACCATCTAGAGTTATTCAATATTATTTGAATTCCCGGTAATCCACAAGGAAATTGTATGTATTAATTGCATTTGTGTGTGATGACTAGATAACAAATTAGGAATGCGATCGCATCTCATCAAAAAGTTGTCCTATACCATCTCTGCGATTGCCTAATGATAAAATTTCCAGATTTTTTTATTCTTTAGCTGCTAGGAAATTTATTAAGCAAAAAAATGATTTTTGATCAAGCAGAATTTAATTTAAGATGTGAATGGGGGGTACAAGGAGTTGTTCAACTTGCACCCATTAGTGATGTCATTATTATTGTCGATGTTCTCTCGTTCTCGACTGCAACCGAAATTGCTACCAACAATGGTGCAATCATTTATCCATATCAATGGAGAGATGATTCAGCCATTAATTATGCCAAGTCTGTAAAAGCAGAATTATCACAAGGTCGGTTTTCTCAAGCAGGTTATTCACTCTCTCCGGCATCTTTAACTAAAATACCTATGGGGACTAGGTTAGTGATACCTTCTCCCAATGGTTCAACATTGACATTGCTCACTGGTAATACTCCCACAATAGCTGGATGCTTGCGAAATTGTGCAGCAGTAGCAAAATTTGCTCAACAATACGGGTCAAAAATCTCAGTCATTCCCGCAGGCGAAAAATGGCAAGATGGCACAATGCGCCCAGCTTTTGAAGATTTAATTGGCGCAGGGGCAATTCTGAGTTTTTTGCATGGTAGCCTATCCCCGGAAGCAGAAACTGCTGTCACTACATTTGCGGCGTTTCAACATGATTTACTAGGATACTTAAAGAAAAGCAGTTCTGGAAAAGAATTAATTGCCAAAGGTTACGAGTTAGATGTGGAATTAGCAGCAGCTTTGAATGTGAGTGAGTGCGTCCCTTTATTGATTGACAAGGCTTATACCAATTCTTCCAAGTAAAGCCACCGATGGATAATAAGTGGCAGGTTATACCAATTCAAATTATGTTTGCGACAGATAAATTCTTTGTAGGGAACATCGACCATAGGTGTAAACTTAAGGTGAAACCCTTGCCAAAACTCAATTTTGAATTATTTTGCCTAGCATCAAGATCCGCGTTACCCCACCCCAGTTTTGTCTAAAGCCAAAACTTCCCCTCCCCTTGGCAAGGGGAGGGGTTAGGGGAGGGGTAAAAGGCTTGTGGGATAAGCGTTTGAACTTAAGTTGATACCAATGACTGGTGCCCTGCCCCTACCCAGCTATAGTTGATTTTGAATTGTGATTACTATCCAGTTTGTAGCTTAGATAAATTGCGATCGCTAGCTTCCTCATCTCATGGGATTGGGGATTAGAATGTTTACTCAGTACTCTGCACTTGTAAGTCGCCGTCAAGATGAGTAACTTGCCATTTGGTTTGTTCTCCTTCGCGCCAAAAACGTAATGATACTTTCGCATCTCCCACACTCAAATCGATCAATTCTAAATCTGGCAAGCATTCTGGTAAACTTGGCTGTACCTTTAATTTTCGTTGTGGTGCATCGGCTTCGAGTCCTAGGATGCTGCGAATCAGTAAGAAAATTGAACCAGCAGCCCAAGCTTGAGGTATATTTGCATCTGGATAAGGAACTGGAAAGTTATCATCTCGGCGTTCAATTCCCCCAAATAATTCTGGCATTCTTCCAGCTTGGAAATAACTAGCAGCCGCAAAAATTCCTTCGGCGATATGGTTAACTTCTTTGTGGTAGCCGTATCGCTTTAACCCAGCTGCAATAATTGAGTTGTCATGCGGCCAAACACTACCGCGTTGATAACTAATAGGGTTATACCCTTGATTTTGAGATGAAAGAGTCCTGATACCCCAACCACACCACATATCTGCTTGAAAAAGTCGCTCTGCAACCTTCTTGGCTCTTTCTTGGGGTACAATACCAGACCAGAGCAAGTGACCAGGATTAGAGGCGATAGATTTAATTTGTTGCTTGTGGTCATCTAAACCAAGACAGTAAAAGCCTTCATCTTCCATCCAAAAGCGATCGTTAAAGCGTTGGTAGAGTTCTTGTGCTTTTTGACGTAGCTTTTTAGCTTGTTCGTGTTCTCCCCACAGCTCATAAATTAAAGCGGCTTTTAACCAAGCATCATAAACGTAACCTTGCACCTCACACAAAGCAATTGGTGGTTGAGCTAATTGGCCATTAGGGTAAACTATTGAGTCGCCTGAATCTTTCCAACCTTGATTGCGTAATCCGTGGCTAGAACCTGTAATATATTCAACGAACCCATCATCATCAAAATCGCCGTACGTATCAATCCACTTTAATGCTTTTGCTAATGGCGATCGACACTCATCAAGCATACTGAGGTCAGCATTCCAGCTATAAGCCTCAGCTAAGGTAACAATCCACAGAATCGTAGTATCTATCGTTCCATAATAGGGATTGTACGGAAGTTGATTGAGTTTGGTTAATTCGTCACGCCTCAGCTCATGCAGCATCTTGCCAGGTTGAGCATCGTGCCAATCATCTAACTCTGTTGCTTGTAACTGCGCTAACCGAACAAGTGTACCACGGGCAAATTCGTGATAAACTGCCATTGTTTGCAAGCTGGTAATTACAGAGTCACGACCAAAAACAGCCATAAACCAAGGAATCCCAGCCGCAGGCATCCAAAATTGAAGTCCATTATCATCTACCTCAATCCGCAACGCTCCCATATCAACGATCGCCTGCTGATAAAATCCCTTAATATCGGCATTAGAAGATCGCAACTTTGTCGCCTTAGTCAAAAATTCATCGGTGACTTTTCCTGCTGCTGTAGTGTGAGACATCGCACAAGTTTGTTGGGGTTTGAGAACATCTCCATTAGCTAAGGCTGTAAAGTTGATACAACTGTGCCATGTTTTACCAGGAGTAATCACTACATTAAACATCAAACGACCGTTGGCATAATTAGCTTGAGAACTAGAACAGACTGGTTCAGTCACGATGCCACGGATAAAAGAACCGTTACGGTACTTAGTAGTGAGTACACCATCTTGCCATACTGTTTCAGTATTACCCCGCATGATGATGTTCTTGGCTTTGACCTCAAAGATATCTGCAAAATCAGAACGAATCGCCAACATTAGTTGAAATTCAACTGCTTCTGAGTGATAGTTGGTGATGTCGATATCCTCATGCATTCCTCCTACAATGTCGCGTCGAATAGTTAAAAGCAAACTACCAGGGGGTAAGTTGCCTTTAATCGTAGGAATTTGCGGATTGGTAAATTGATAAAGGGCAGTGTGATGATTGAGATTGCTAGAAGCTAGCAGTACCAGTCGGTAGCGATTGAGAGAAATTTCGTAATAAGAAATTAGGCGTGTGTCACGTACAAAAAAACCTTGCGCTTGATTATCGTCGATAGAAGCATCACTAGCAGTTACCAAAAATGAGGAACCATCATTAATCGTAACTACACCAGGGTTGATAGTAACTTGTGTAGGCATAAGTATTGGGCATTGGTAATGGGTAATTGGTAATGGGTAATTGGTAATTGGTAATGGGTAATTGGCATAATCACTACCCCCAGTCCCCAGTCACTTTTTTAACCATTCTCGGTAAAACCTGGATATAAAGTCATACCACCATCTACAAACAGAGTTGTACCGTTAACATAATCAGAATCATCGGAAGCTAACCAAACTGCGGCTTTGGCTATATCGTCTACATCACCAACTCGTTTGGCTGGAATCAGTTGTAATAACTTTGCTTCGGCTTGTGGGGTATCCCAAGCTGATTTGTTAATAGGGGTTTTGATAGCACCAGGCGCAATGCTATTAACACGAATTTTATGAGGTGCTAGTTCTTGGGCAATACTTTGCATCATCATATTAATACCGCCTTTACTAGCAGCATAATTGACGTGTTCCGCCCAAGGAATTACTTGATGCACAGAACTCATGCAGATAATCTTACCTGCGGCAGATGAAATATGCGGTTGCACTCCTCGACGTAAGAATTCCTTGGCTGCTTCCCTAGCGCACAAAAATTGCCCTGTAAGATTCACTCCAATAACTGTATTCCAATGGTCGAGAGTCATATCTACAAAAGGTGAATCTTTTTGCAGACCTGCATTGTTTACTAAGATATGAATAGTTCCAAATTCTTGGATTATCTGCTGAAACATTGCTTTTACTTGGTCTTCTTTGCTGACATCAGCTTGAATAGCAAAAGCTTCACCATTATTAGCTTTAATATCATCAACAAGTTTTTGGGCTTCTTCACCTTCAGAATGGTAGTTAATCGCTACTGCTGCACCGGATAAAGCTAAATAACGAGCTATAGCTTCACCAATGCCAGAACTAGCACCTGTTACAAGTGCTTTTTGACCTTTGAGCAGGTAAGGAGAATAGCTCATAGTGTTTCCTGAAAATATAAAACTTTCTTGTTGCTAATGCTGAAAAATGCGCTCATTATTGGTTTTTTGTTGATAAATATGTATAGGATTCAAGATTTAACAGCTAGGTTTACAATTCAATTTAACTGGTAGATTCCCTCATCAAATGATTGGTAGTAATGTAATAAAAATCACATAAATTTGTAGTAATTTTTTGACTTTTATTGTTAATTCTGGCATCAATTTAGAGGTTTATTGTGGCGATTACCTCCAACTAGTGGCAGAATTAACACTTCTATCCTAAGGTCTATAAAAATTTCATTTAATTTTTATTATTTGATGAAATTGTTAAAAAACAAAGTTAACAGAAGTTGTTTTTTAATAACCAGGAAAAAGTCAAGCAGGAGAGAACAGATTTAATAGTGATATGAGTGCAGCAATCGGGTAATTTAATTTTCGGATATTCTCAATAGGACTTACACAACGCCGATAATGTCATTGCGATCGCAACGTAGACTCCTGAAAGGCGGCTTCCCCTTCGCGTAGCGTCTCCGCAGGAGAAGGGTAGTGTAGGAAAGCAATCCCAGCTTCAGGAGAGATTAGCTATCGCTCGTAATGACGGAGTTCCCTTATTTTTGCGTAAGTCCTGCTCAAGAAAAAATGGAATTTATGAAAATTTAATTTATTAATTTTCATGTTCAAATATGAACTTTTTAAAAACTTTACATCACAAATAGAAACAAATAATTTGTATTGATAATAAATCATCCCGAAGATAGTTTTTTTAAACTATATGTCAGGCAATAGTTACTAAGAATGGTTTTTGTGAGAGCAATTCTTAGATTAAAAAATATCCAGAAAATTTCCGAATCAATCAAGGCTTACGCTTTTGGCACAGTCATCCTCTGGCATAAGAGTCAAGAGTCAAAAATTAGTTTTTTTGGACTCTTGACATTTGACACTGGACAAACCTAAACGAAAAAAATATGACACTTGTGTAAGTCATATCAATTTGAATTTGAGGCAGATGGCAAATTAAGTTATATGACAAAGTCTTAACTAAATAAAATATTATGGGGAGATTTTTAGAATATTTACTAATAGCTGTTTATATTGCAGTGCTGCTCGCAATCAGCCATTGGATTGGGCAGTGGTCATATTCTTGGATGCCTCCTGAAGCTACAGCAGAAGCGCAAAAAGTTGATAGTTTGTTTAGCTTCTTAACCTCAATAGGTGCATTCATTATTTTTGGGCTTGTAAGCATGATGCTGTACTCAGTAATTTTCTTTCGCGCGCCCAAAAATGATTATAGTGAAGGACATCCATCGCGAGGTGACCTCAAACTAGAATTTTTATGGACAGCAGCGCCTACTTTGTTAGTACTGTGGCTGGCTTTTCAAGGTTTCAATATTTATCAGCAATTAGATATTCTCGGTTTGCAGCAAGTCGTACATTTGCATACACCTTTAGATTCAGAACCAGTCTATGCCGCAGCGATCGCAGACAAACCTAAACCAGCATCTGAAACTATTGAGGTTTTTGTCAAGCAGTGGGATTGGACTTTTCGCTATCCCAATAATATTACTAGCAATGAATTGCATCTACCTGTAAATCTTCGGACTCGCTTAAATCTGCACGCTCAGGACGTACTCCACAGTTTTTATGTGCCTGAGTTTCGCTTACAGCAGTATGTTGTCCCTGGTCGTTCCATAGACATTGTAGTTACACCCACACGCATAGGCCAATACAAGCTCAAAGATGCATTATTCAGTGGGACTTACTTTGCTTTGATGGATGCCAATGTTCAAATTGAATCTCTTGAGCAATATAACCAGTGGTTAAGTCACGCCCAACAAGAACCAACAACCAACGAAAATCAGGCTGTTGCTGAGTATACCCAACCGCCAAAAACCTGGTTGAAGAGCAACTGGTACACTGTCGCACCAGCGCCAAGAGCAATTGCAAATGAAAGGAAAGTAATGAATGACACATGATTCTGGTGAAAATATCATCCTGAATAGAGATTCTGAAAACGCTGATAATGAGTCTCTGCATAACTGGCGACGATATTTCAGCTTTAGTACTGACCATAAGGTAATCGGCGTTCAGTACATGGTGACGACGTTCATTTTCTTTCTCATTGGCGGACTGTTGGCGATGCTGATCCGTGCCGAACTGATTACGCCAGCCTCAAATGTGCTTGATCGTCCCTTGTACAACGGCTTGTTTACCTTGCATGGGACAATCATGATTTTTTTATGGATTATCCCATTCAATGCTGGTCTCTCTAACTACCTAGTACCGCTAATGATTGGCGCGCGGGATATGGCGTTTCCGCTACTCAATGCCATATCTTTCTGGATTATTCCCCCCAGTGGGATTTTATTAATATCTAGCTTCTTTTTACCTAATGGTACAGCCCAGTCTGGTTGGTGGTCTTATCCGCCAATTAGTCTGCAAGTGCCTCCCGGTCAGCCGATTAACGGTGAATTTATTTGGATTGTAAGTATTGTCCTGATTGGCATCTCTTCCATTATGGGGGCTGTCAACTTTGTGACTACCATCTTTTGGATGCGGGCACCAGGAATGACATTTTTCCGAATGCCTGTGTTTGTGTGGTCAGTTTTCAGCGCCCAGTTGTTGCAGCTAGTGAATTTGCCTTCTTTAACCGGTGCATTGGTACTACTGTTATTTGACCTCAGCTTTGGGACAAATTTTTTCAAACCCTTAGAAAATGGCGACCCGATCATTTACCAGCATCTCTTCTGGTTCTACTCGCACCCCGCAGTGTATATCATGGCACTACCAGCCTTTGGTATTTTTGCGGAAGTTTTACCAGCCTTTTCCCGTAACCCTTTATTTGGCTATAGGTCATTAGCTGTTGCTTCTTTAGGTATTGCGATCGTCAGCATCTTTGTATGGGTGCATCATATGTTCACCAGTGCTACCCCTGGCTGGATGCGGATGTTATTTATGGTGACATCGATGTTGGTTGCTGTACCTACTGGCGTGAAAGCATTTGGTTGGACTGCCACAATTTGGAAAAGTAAACTGCATCTAGAAACACCCATGCTGTTCGCGATGGGAGGTGCAGCCATGTTTCTCCTTGGTGGTGTCACTGGAGTCATGCTGGCAGCAGTACCATTTGATATTCATGTGCATAATACCTACTTTATAGTGGGTCATTTCCACTACATTGTCTTTAACACCATTACAATGGCAATCTTTGCTGCCATTTATTATTGGTTTCCCAAGATAACTGGACGGATGTATGCCGAAGGCTGGGGAAAGGTGCATTTTTGGTTAACCTTTATCGGTGCTAACCTTACCTTTTTCCCGATGCTCCCACTAGGTTTACAAGGAATGGTACGCCGTATTTCCTCCTACGACCCGCGTTATCAAGGATGGAATGTCGTTGCTAGTCTAGGGGGATTTTTATTAGGAGTGTCGATACTACCTTTTATTGCCAATATGGTGGGTTCCTGTCTCTACGGACAAAGAGCAAGTAACAATCCCTGGCTGGCCACTGGACTAGAATGGACAACCACTTCACCACCACCGCAAAATAACTTTGAAGAAATTCCCGTAGTCAAAAGACCCCCCTACGACTATGGCGATCCCAAATACTCAGTCATCGAACCCCCCGATTATCATCACCAAGAACTTTGAGAACTAGGGATATGAGGCAAGGGGGCAGGGGGCAGGGAGCAGGGGGAGAAATAATTAATGACAAACACCCCATTACCCATTACCAATTAGCAATTAGCAATTACCCAATGACAAATCACAAAAATTATGAACCGTGGCGTAATTCATGTAGATGAAAGTCCTGTCCCTTTGGAACGATGGCGGCGATACCTACCAAATTGGCTCAAGCGTTTTTTGCCAGTTCGGGGTGGACGTGCTGAAGACCATCATGGCAAAGGAATGTTTGGGTTTACCGTGTTCCTGTTGTCAGAAAGTATAGTCTTTTTGAGCTTTATTTTTACCTACGTTGGTCTGCGATTAACACATTCAGGAAATTGGCTACCACCTGGTGTTTCGGGGCCAGAATTGTCTACTTTTGTAATTATTAACACGGTGGTGTTACTTTCCAGCAGCTTTGTGATTCAACCAGCAGAAAATGCTCTCAAACGTGGCAGGTTAGTGAGGTTTCGTTGGCTGTGGTTGATGACAATTTGTATGGGAACCTATTTCTTAATCGCTCAAGGAATTGAGTGGAGCAACCTTAATTTTAGGTTAAGTACAGGTTTAGTTGGTGCGACATTTTATGTATTAACAGGTTTTCACAGTCTACATGTTCTCACTGGTGTCATTCTGCAAATTACTATGCTTGTCCGCTCCTTCATTCGAGGTAACTACGATCAGGGTCATTTTGGTGTGAGTGCTAGTACTTTGTTTTGGCACTTTGTTGATATAATTTGGGTTTTTCTTTTCTCACTTCTCTATCTTTGGCAACCATAAAAACATCGCATTGGAGACTGCTGTGATGCAACAAGACAACGACGACTAAAATCAACATGAATTACATTATGAATTGAATTCATCAACGCATCTCACCCAAACATTGAAAACCTGCTAATTTCGTGAAAATGCGTTGCTAAATGAGCCTAACTTTTAGGTTTTAGTTTTGGCTTTTCTATCACTGCTGCTGGATTTGTTTCTACTGGATCAAGTTTTTTGAGAACAACTTTCGGCTTAATGGTTCCTTTTATCTGTTCGTTAGAAGTTCTTTGGCGCTTAAAAGCTAACTTACTCTTCAGGACTTCAGCCTTATCTTTTTTACCTGCCTTCAAATACTTTGGTGGTTCATCCTGTGGCATACCTAAAAGAGAATCAAACCCGAACATATCTTTACCAGGGATAAACCTGGCTTTGATGCTGACAAACATTGCTTTACCCTGCTGCTCTTTTTCCAACTTTGGGTTAAACCTAAAAGGTTTTACAGGTGCATCTTTCCACATCAAGGGAATATGAGCAGCTTTCATAAAGTTGACCTTACTGCTCAGTTGAGCTTGTTTAATGTACTCTAAGCGTTCATCACTAAAATTCCTCATCACCGTGATGCATGGTGTTTTACAAACTGGGATGAATTGCCATAAACCCGAAAGCTTAAATTCCAGGTCATTTAATTCTTGTGAGATTGAGTTTTCTACATTATCGTTCTCGAATGCAACCAATTGGAATGCTATCTTATGTTGCTGCTCTCTGCTTGGGTAATGTGTAATTTTGGGGTAAACAATCAATTTTTGTTTGCTAATACCTGTAGATTCTATCTGTTTCCGCAGCCCATTAAAAGATGCTAATTTGCTCCATGATGAGCCATGAGGAAATAGGTTGTACTGATACTGTCCTATGGTGATGTTTGCAATATATTTATTTCTCTCCTCATCTTTGATAAAAGTCACATCCCCTGTAATTACGCCAATTGCTTGAAACATACCTGCTGGTGTTTGTTCCTTGGTCTGTGTTGCCTGTTCTGTTTCTGTATGTTCGCTGGTCATTTTGCTAAAATCCTTACTTTTATTATTTAAAAAGCCATACAATCAACAATACCTTCGCCAAAATAAGAGGGTAAAAAAAATTTCGCAAAAATGGCAAAATAACCGATACATAAGCCTTGAGCTTAAAAGCTAGATTATAGGCTAAAACTCTTGATCATACGAAAGCACGCCAAAAAAAGCTTTGCGATAAATCAACAAGGAATTTTTAGGATCTATTGTTTTTGCCCAACCCTAGAGGAAAGGACGTTAATACATGAACTTACCCTCGTAAATTGGCAAAGGTATTGGTCAAATAATACCAATTCTCTCAAATCTGGCAGCAGATAAAGCACTATTTTTGTACTGTTTACTTACTTAATCTCCCGTATTAAAGCAGATTTTGCTGATACACTGTTGTCTGTCAGCCATGCGCTTTCAGTTTGGCGGATATCATGAAAAAGCTAATTCCTCAAGAGATTCGTCATGGAAACTCTTCATTCAGACGCACTAGTATTTTTCGGGGCAACAGGTGACCTAGCATACAAGAAAATCTTTCCCAGTCTCCAGGCAATGGTGAGGCGGGGTAATCTCAATGTGCCGGTGATTGGTGTTGCCGGACGACCTTGGACGACCGATCAACTTAGGGAAAGGGCGCGTGATAGCCTGGAACATTATGGTGGTGTAAATCAAGCAGCGTTTGATCAACTTTCCTCATTGCTGCAGTATGTCTCTGGTGACTACAACAAACCAGAAACTTACGAAAAATTAAGTCAAGCCTTGGGTAATGCCACTCGTCCTCTCTACTATCTGGCAATTCCGCCTAGTCTGTTTGGCCAAGTAGTAGAAGGACTGGGTAAATCAGGTTGTGCTAAAAATGCCCGCGTAGTGATCGAAAAACCCTTTGGCCGGGATTTGCAATCAGCACGTGAGTTAAACCAAATTCTGGCATCGGTGTTTCCCGAAACTTCTATCTATCGCATCGACCATTATCTGGGCAAAGAACCACTGCTAAATTTACTCTATTTTCGGTTTGCTAACTCATTTCTCGAACCAATCTGGAATCGTAACTATGTTGAAAGCATCCAGATTGTCATGGCAGAAAATTTTGGCATTCAAGGACGGGGGCACTTCTATGAGGAGACTGGTGCAATTCGGGATGTGGTGGAAAACCATATGCTGCAAGTATTAGCTTCAGTTTGCATGGATGCACCCGCTAGTAATGCTCCTGATGCCATCCGGGATGAAAAAGAGCGTATTCTCAAAGCTATACCTTCACTGCAAGCTAATGACATTATTCGCGGTCAATTTCGCGGTTACCGCGACGAAGAAGGTGTTTCTCCCCAATCCCAAGTAGAAACTTTTGTGGCAGTGCGGCTATTTATTAATACCTGGCGGTGGTCAGGAGTTCCCATCTACATCCGCGCTGGGAAGAAATTGCCTGTGAAGACAACTGAAGTGATGGTCAAGCTCAAGTGTCCACCTTTAGATGTGTTCAAAGAAGGGGGAAAAGAAAACACTCATTATGTTCGGTTTCTACTAGATCCAGAGGTAATCGTTGGGCTGGGTGCGCGCACTAAAATCCCAGGCGAAGACATGATCGGCTCTGCGGTTGAACTTTTGGCCTTTTACGGAGGCGGGGACGAGATGGAACCCTATGAACGTCTATTAGGCGATGCCATGCGGGGCGATCCCACCTTATTTGTTCGCGAAGATACGGTGGAAGAGGAATGGCGGATTGTCCAGTCAATTCTCGATAGCGTCACACCCGTTTACGAATATGAGCCAAATACATGGGGCCCACCTGAGTCAGATAAACTACTCTTGCCGAGCGATCGCTGGTACAATCCCTTAACCAGGGAGTAGGAGATATTGCTCAGGAATGCCTGCAGCCGCTTGCTGTGCGCTCAAAAATAGAGTCATTCCGTTCTGCAATGAAAACTCCACCCAATATACTCGGTTAAGCGTTTTGAACTCAAAATAGGTTTTGGGGGAAAGGTTAAAGGTTAAGGGTTAAAGGTTTGTTCTTTCCCTTTTTCCTTTTCCCTTTTTCCCCTTAACCAATTAGTATTGCCTTACCCCCTTGTGGGTTGAGTTTTTGGGCATGGGGCATGGCAAGAGTTATATCAATTCTCCAAAATATGGCTACATATAGGCAGCAGAGAATTATCTGTAGCCTAGATTTAGAGAAATAGTATTACACCCATCCGCAATTAAGAAATTGAGACTAGTAACGCTACGCGGAAGTCAAAAGGCATATAAATCCTTTATTAGGGCACGGCATCCACAATTCTTTGGCCTATCGAATATCTTACTGGTGCCGTGCCCCTACCCATCTGTCGCGTTCTTTTTTCAAAATGGTATTAGTTTAAAAATATCAGTGTCTTTGTGGTTTAAAAATATTTGGACACCAAGATTTATTATAAATATCTTCTCATTTAAAAATATTTAACTTCGACTAATTTGAACTATATAGATTATTGCGTAATCAATATTTATTCCAGATTGATAAAATCTTATTTAACATTTTTGTTGTAAAATCTTTATGATAAAAACTATTTATTAATTGAGAAGAGATATATATTTAGCGCGATGAAACAAATTAAAATAACTAATAAGGCTGGTAAAATAACTGCAATTTTATGTTTAATAACAATAATACTAACACCTTTTGTGATAATAAATCCCGGAGAACGGGGTGTATTAATGCAATTTGGGAGAGTGGAAGAAACTGTTCTACAAGAAGGTATACATTTAATTATCCCTATTGTTAATACCGTCAAAAAAATTAACGTCAGAATTCAAAAACAAGAAATATGTGCGGAAGCCTCTTCTAAAGATTTACAAGATATCTTCACTGATGTAGCCTTAAACTGGCACATTATCCCAGAAGAAACCTATATAATTTTTCAAGAGATTGGTGATGAAAAAAATGTAGTTGAAACAATTATTAATCCATCTGTAGAAGAAGTTTTGAAGGCAGTTGTAGCAAAGTATACGGCAGAAGAAATAGTTACTAAAAGGGGAGACGTAAAATCTGGAGTGGATGATGCATTAACTACAAGATTGCATGGCTACCATATTGCAGTTGATGATATTTCGCTTGTTCATGTCAATTTTTCTGATAAATTCAGTGAAGCGGTTGAGGCTAAACAAATTGCAGAACAAGATGCTAAAAGAGCGGAATTTTTAGCACTCAAAGCAGCTAAAGAGGCGGAAGCTAAAGTAAATCTGGCAAAAGGAGAAGCAGAAATTAATAAATTGCTACATGATACTTTAACTCATGAAATATTAGAGAGGCAAGCAATCCAAAAATGGGATGGGCAATTACCTTTAATTATGACTAAAGATACACCCAATTTTTTAAATCCCAGCGAAATTCTCAAATTCAAGTAATCGATAGTTTAGCTATAACCATGAAAAACCCAGTATTATAATCTGGGTTTTTCTGTTAACTACCAGAGAAGAAATTAGGAGTATCGAGAATTTTAAATTGGATTAGTAGCACTATCAAGAATGTATAAGCAGTTGACGAAACTAAACCAGTCAAGAGTTCCTTTTTTAAATTGCGTTCTTGGTTTTGTTTTTGCAACATATCTAATGCACCTGCTTGCATTAGCAGAATACCAATAATATTTGATAGCCAGTAACCAATAATAACTCCTGGCATCATTAATTTAGGGGATAAAAAGCTACAAACATAGCCAAAAACATAAGCAATTGGTAAATTGAATACCAAATCGTTCCACCAACATAATGGTGATAATAAATATCCAATTACTAATAAAAATCCACCTCTAACCTTTTGCAAGAGTGTTTTAGGTACATTTTCTAGATTCTGTGATGACAACTCTTGCTCACTATTTTGGATTTCAGTCATTGTTGTACAGTAATTCCATCAACTAACCGTACTTTAGAAGAAAAAATCCAAAAAGTCCAGAGCCGAATGGTAGAGTTATGAACTTCTGTCAGCTATTGAGTCTAGCTTGAAAGTGCTGAGGACTGAGTCAAAATCCCCGCCTCGACTTTCTGTTTGACGGTGAAATGGTTCATTGGGGCTGCTTCCTCTGCTCGCTAAGAAATATTCTTGCTTTGTCTGACTAAGTCCTGTATTCTGCTAGGATTAATGTAGTATTATGAAATACTGCTATTGTTGAGAATACTGCGTTGTAAACATTTATTTAAATTAGCTTGTCTGAAAAACTAGCTTTAAATACTTATCTGAAATAATACAAAGTTTTGGTATTACTTCACAAAAATATAGACTTCTACTATATTTTGGCTTTAAAATACGGTAAACACGTCGGCAATTAGCTATTTGTGATTATGTACCAGGAGTTGCTTAAAATCTACATTTGCCCGAAAAGCTCTGCACAAGAGCGTTACAACCAATCTTTTAGTTTCAGTTAAAGAAAACCGGATTGACGAAACCCCACTCAAGGACAGGAATATGGATTTTTTCTTATTGCCTTTATTCAGCTTTCTAGTTGGTATTGTTGTAGGACTAACAGGAATTGGCGGTGCTTCTCTCATCACGCCGATGTTGATTTTTGTTTTTCAAGTCCCACCTGCTGTAGCAGTCAGTTCTGATGTTGTAGCGGCGACGTTAATGAAAGTCGTAGGCGGAATCAAACACTGGCAGCAACAAACCCTAGATGCTGAAGTGGTAAAATGGCTGGCTTTGGGGAGTGTTCCTGGTTCTTTGTTTGGGGTGGGGATATTACACCTGATTAAAATGCGGGCAGAGAATAACCTGAATGAATTCATGCTGCACTTGCTGGGTGCCACTATTTTGTTAGTCACATTTTTGGCGTTGGTGCAAATGCTATTGTTGACTTTCTTTCCACTCTTAAAATTACCCGAACTGCCAAAATTTGACTTGAACACTCAATTAGGACGTTTGCAGACTGTCAGCATAGGAGCATTTTTAGGCTGTATTGTCAGTCTCACAAGTGTCGCTTCTGGTTCGATGTTTGCTCTAGTGCTAATTGCATTTTTCCGTTTAGATGCTAGGAAGTTAGTTGGTACAGATATTTCCCAAGCAGCGATTCTCTTGCTATTTACTGCACTTGGGCATCTCACTTTGGGAACTGTTGATTGGAATTTAGTATTACCTATATGGTTTGGTTCTGTACCAGGAGTATTAATTGGGGCTAAAGTTTGTCAAATTGCGCCGCAAAAACCATTGCGATTTATTATTTACTCTTTATTAATGATGGTGAGCTTAAAGTTAGTCTATTAAAGAGGCTAAACATTAAAGCGATCGCAGCTAAAAAATATATGAAAGTACAATAGCAACATCAGAGATAAAAATATCGACCATTTATTGAAATAATCAACAATCAACTTAGGATGCAATACTACTGGGTTAAGGGTTTTGAACTCAAAATAGCTTTTGGGAAAAAGGTTAAAGGTTAAGGGTGAAAGGTTGTTTCTTTCCCTTTTCCCGTAGGATGGCTAGACACAGTAAATACTTCTGCAAAAAATGGCGTTGCTTAATTATGGGATGATTTCGCCCAATTTAGAACAATACAGTTCAGATAAGATCATTAGTGATTGATTTGTCAGTTGTGGAAACTTGTTGGAAGTACCATTACCAACATTTACCCCAGGAAGATCATTAGTGATTGATTTGTCAGTTGTGGAAACAGCTAACTCAATTGGGGGATTCTCCCCCAAACCCCCGATTGGGGGACGGTTGCGTCCCCCAAACCCCCTCCAAAAATTATTGTTTTGTTGTCAATTTATTTTTTTAGCTGAACTGTATTGCAATTTAGAACGAATATTCAATGGTTTAAACCGCAAATTCACACCGTATTTCTGCGCCTCACTGCAACTTTGTCTAAGCAATTCCGCAATTTTTCTGCAACTACTTGTACATGAGGTTCATGCATTACAGAAGTGTGAACACCAGGAACGTAATGAATTTCTACTCCACCAGCAACCAGCTTACCCCAGCCCCATTCGGGGTCATTGTCTGACTCTAAACTTTGCTCAGTAGTTCGCAAAAGAGTCAATTTGTCAGGATAGATTGATGGTACATAATTCTTACGAGCTTGATCGTTAGCTAAAGCTACATCTAAAAGTCGCAGTTCTGCTAGTGAGCGTTTAATATAACGCAGGTAAAATCTATTTAACCCGCTGGCTTTTCCTAGCTCTAAATGCCAAGCTACCCTTGCCCACACATAATTTATTTGTTCTTGAATATTCATACTCAACAAATTACGTGCATGGTGCAATAGAGAGTTACCTGATTTGGCAGTTGGTCTAGCATAACCTGGCGCTGACATATCAAATATAGCCAGTAAAGCAATTTTTTCGCCCTGTGCTTGCAGTTGTTGGGCAATTTCAAAAGTTATGATTCCACCTAAAGAAAAGCCACCGAGATAATAAGGGCCTTGTGGTTGAATCTGACGAATTTCTCTAATGTAGTTAGCAGCCATTTCCTGTAGGGAAGTTACCGGGGTTTGTTGGGGATTAATTCCCTGTGCTTGTAAACCATAAACTGGTTGTTCTGCATCTAAATAAATGGCTAAATCTCGATAGAAGAGCACATTACCCCAAATTGCATGAGTTAAGAATAGAGGTGGTTTAGAACCACTGGGTTTAATTGCTATGAGGGATGAGTAATTATCCGATGTTTCCTGTTTCTGATTTTCTTCTGGGCTAATTATTTGAGCTAACCCTTCAATGGTTGCTGATTGGAAAAGACTCGCCAAAGGTAAATGTTTACCTAATGTCTGCTCAATGTACCAAAACAGTTTGACTGCTAGTAGTGAGTGTCCTCCTAGCTCAAAAAAATTATCTCTAACTCCAATAGACTCGACACCTAAAACTTGTTGCCAAATCTGCACAAGCTGACGTTCTAGTTGGTTGCGAGGCGCAACAAAGGTGGCTTCTGGTTCCTGTCTAGATAATTCTGGTGCTTTGAGGGCACGGCGATCTACTTTACCGTTCGGGGTCAATGGTAAGGTATCCAGTAAGACAAAAGCTGAAGGAATCATGTACTGTGGCAGCTTGGTAGAGATAAAGCGCCGCACATCGCTAATGCTGGGTGCTGTATCCCTGGCAGTAATATAAGCTACTAAGCGTTTGTCACCGGGAATATCTTCACGGGCAATGACTACAGCTTGGAACACATCTGGATATTGAGTTAATACGCTTTCAATTTCCCCAGGTTCAATGCGTATCCCTCGGAGCTTGATTTGATGATCTTGACGACCGAGAATTTCTAGTAAGCCATCTGGACGATAGCGGCCGCGATCGCCTGTATAGTAAAGCCAGTCTTGTTCGTCATTATTCAAGGGATTCTGAACAAATCGAGCTTGGTTTTCTGCTGTGGCGTTGATGTAGCCTTTACTGCGGAATGGCGTTCTAATGACAATTTCGCCCAATTCCCCAATACCGCAAAGTTGATTATGGGGTGTAAAAACTAGTGCTTGGGTTTGGGGTAGTGGTAAGCCGATGGGTTGTACTCCTGATGTTGGTTCCTCAGGGACGGGATAATAACACTTAGCCAAAGTTGTTTCTGTCGGCCCATAAAGATTGACAATTTCACCGGAATTTGGGAAAGCTTTGCGCCATTGCTGTATAAGTGTTTGCTTCAGGGGTTCTCCCGCAAAGAACAACCAGCGTAAGTTTTGCAAGGATATATCTGCTGGGACATTCACTAACCAAGATTGCGCTAAGGAAGGAACTGTGTGCATTACAGAAATTTGTTCTTGTTCCAAGTAACGCAGAATTCTGGTTGGGTCTAGGTTATCCCCTGGTTCTGGCAAACATAAAGTAGCACCACTAGTTAAAGGCAAGAAGATATCTCTGAGGACAACATCAAAGGAAAGTGCAGTTAATTGGGCAACTCGGTCTTGCGGCCCGATGTTAAAGGTCTGCCGTTGCCAAGCGAGAAAATGTGCTAATCCTTTATGACAGCCCAACACACCCTTAGGTATGCCTGTCGTCCCGGATGTAAAGAAGATATAAGCAGCATCATCTCCTTTGATATGTGGTAGTTCTACAACTTGACTTCCATCTAGAGAAAGATTTATTACTTCTCCACTCTGGGAATCTACGCAAATAAGAACGAGAGATTGCCAGAGCTCGCTAACTTCTGAATACTCACCATCAATATAGATTAGATATTTTGCCTTCGCCGCTTGTAGCATCAGTTCTTGGCGATAGCGGGGCAGTTGTGGATCGATAGTTAAAAGCACGCCGCTACTTAAGAGGATACCGATAGTACTGGCAATTAGCCCAAAGGATTTGGTGCCGAAGACAGCAACAACATCCCCTGACTTTACGCCATTTGATACTAGTGTCTTAGCTAAAGTAGTAGCGCGATCGCCTAATTCTTGATAACTCCAATTGCGATTGCCTTGACGTAGTGCTGTCTGGTCTGGATTTCTATCTACCCAAGCAGTAAATACTCTGGTAACTAATTCGTAATCTGGCTGTGGCAAAATGGCGCTGGGTTTTGGCAGCAGAGATTGCGATGCTGGTGTCATCAAAGAATAAAAACTGATTGACTGCTGGGGAACTGCAACTATCTGACTCAGTAAATGCTGGAATTGCTGTAACATTTCCTGCATCCGTTCGGCGTTAAACAGGTCAGCATTGTAAACTAAATGCAATTGAATTCCCTGTTGTTGTTCGCGAACATACAGAGTTAAGTCAAACTTGGAAGGAGCTTCCACTAAGGAAACTGGTTCAATATTCAGTTCCGGAATTTCCACTTGCATATCCCCCAAGTTGAGCATATTAAACCAAACTTGGAATATCGGATGGCGGCTGGTATCTCGTTCTCCATGAAGTTCTTCCACTAGTTTTTCAAAGGGCAGATCTTGATGGGCATAAGCTGCTAATGCTACTTCCCGGACTTGCGCTAGTAGGTTAACAAAACTAGGGTCTTCAGCAAATTGAGTCCGTAAGACAACTGTATTGATAAAAAATCCAATGAGTTCCTCAATCTCTGCACGGTTGCGACCAGCAATTGGCGAACCGATGAGAATGTCTTCTTGCCCAGTATAGCGGTGCAGTAGAGTGCCAAAAGCTGCCAAGAGAGTCATGAACAAAGTTACACCTTGTTGACGTGACAGCATGGTGAGTGATGCACTCAATGTTGAGGATAAATTCAACGATTCACTGGCTCCCCGATAAGTTTGCATTGGGGAGCGCGGTCGGTCTGCAGGTAATTCTAAGACAGTTGGCGCACCTGCTAGTTGATTTTTCCAGTAGTCGAGCTCTGTTTGCAGCAGCTTACCAGATAAATATTGACGTTGCCAAACTGCAAAATCTGCATATTGGATCGGTAAAGGTGTCAGAGGCGAAGGTAACCCTTCCAATAATGCTTTGTATACTGCTGCTAACTGCTGCCAGAAAATGCCTGTAGACCAGCCATCAGAGGCGATATGATGCATGGCTAGCATCAATATCTGCTCTTGGGTATCAATTTGCACTAAGGTAGCGCGCACCATTAAGTCTGATGCCAAGTTGAAGGGTCGTTGTGCCTCTTGATTGAGGATTTGTGCTATTGACTGGAGATGCGATCGCAAATCAACTATCTTCAGTTCAACTGGCTTTGGTGGGTTAATTATTTGGATGGGACTTCCATCATCCCCAGGAATAAAAGTAGTTCTAAGAGCTTCGTGCTGGGCAACAATTGTATCTAAAGACTGTTGCAAAAAATCAATATTCAGTTTCCCTTGCAAGCGCTGGGCATCGGTAATGATATACGCCGAACTATTTGGTTCTAGTTGCTCTAAAAACCAGACTCGCTGTTGGGCAAAAGATAAGGAGATTGACTCGCGGCTAGCTTGAGGTATTGGCTGTAACTGCTGTGTGTTTTGTGCTTGCTGTTGAATGAGCTGTGTTAACTGAGCGATGGTTGGTTGGGCGAAAAGTAATTGTAGGGCGATATCTACTTTGAAAGCTTGGCGGATGCGGGAAATAACTTGCGTTGCTAGTAAAGAGTGTCCTCCCAACTCAAAGAAGTTGTCATTGATGCCGATTTTTTCTACACCCAAAACTTGCGCCCAGATTGCGGCTATGGCTTTTTGTGTAGGGGTGCTTGGTGCTACATAGTTTGTGGCTAGATTAATGCTCTCTGTCTCTGGTGCTGGTAAGGCGCGGCGGTCTACTTTGCCATTTGGTGTTAACGGCAGCGTTTCTAAGACTACAAACGCATTCGGTATCATGTAGTCTGGTAAGCTTTGCTTGAGAAAACTCCGCCATTCGCTTGTGGTTGGTGCAGGCTGGGACTGAGTAACGATATATGCGACAAGGCGCTTGTCACCAGGAATATCTTCGCGCACAGTGACTACTGCTTGTTGAACAAGGGAATGTTGAGCGATCGCAGCTTCTATTTCTCCCAATTCAATGCGGAAACCACGAATTTTTACTTGGTCGTCAATTCTTCCTAAAAATTCTATGTTTCCATCTGGTAAGTATCGTGCTAAATCTCCAGTTTTATACAGACGACTGACCGTTTCCGTACTAAATGGATTAGGTATAAATTTCTCTAGAGTTAGTTCTGGACGGTTGAGATAACCTCGCGCTAAACCAATACCACCAATATGTACTTCCCCTGCTATCCCAATCGGTACAGGTTGCAAATAAGCATCGAGAATATAAACAAAGCTATTGGCAATGGGGCGGCCAAGAGTCAGCTTTTGGCTAGCATCAGTATATTCGGCCATTGTGGCGCAGACAGTGGATTCTGTTGGGCCGTAAGCATTGAAAAAGCGTACTTTCCTAGACCATTGGGCTGCTAATTCTGTTGCACAGGCTTCTCCGGCTACAATTATGACTTGCAAGCTCTTAGGCGACTGATTTGGCATGGCAGCTAATGCCGAAGGAGGTAGAGCTACGTGAGTAATTTGATACTCATTGATGGTTTGCATCAAATCACTACCTGGGAGTAATGCCTCTTTTTTGGTCAGACATAGCCTTGCACCAGAACACAATGCCATCAAAACATCTGCAATCGAAGCATCAAAGCTAAAGGAAGCAAATTGCAGAATTCTGCTGGTTGGCTGAACATCAAATTTTTTAATTTGTGCCAAAGCTAAGTTACATAGTCCCTTATGGGTCACTAGTACACCTTTGGGTTTACCTGTGGAACCAGAGGTATAAATAATATAAGCTAAGTTACTTACCTGCACGTTACTGACAGGCTCAGATTGTGGATATTGAGATATTTCTCCCCAGTCTGTATCTAAACATACAGTTGCTTGATGCTCAGGCAAACGAGTCAATAGCTGTTTTTGAGTCAGCACAATCTGCAATTGAGCATCAGACATCATGAATGCCAACCGTTCTTGAGGGTAAGCAGGATCTAATGGCACATAAGCACCACCAGCCTTAAGAACAGCCAACATTCCCACAATCATTTCTATAGAACGCTCAATACAGATCCCTACAAGGACTTCGGGGGCTACACCCAAGCTTTGTAAATGCTGTGCAAGTTGATTTGCCCGTTGATTCAATTCCCGATAGGTCAATTGTTGATGATGGAATACTATTGCTACTGCATCGGGCGTGCGTTCTACCTGTTGCTCAAAGAGTAGATGAATACATTGTTGGGGATAGTCAACTTGAGTATCGTTCCATTGCTGCAAAAGTTGATGCTGTTCCCTAGGTGTCAGTAGTGGTAATGTAGCGATATTTTGCTCTGGGTGAGTCACAATCCCCGCCAGCAAGGTTTGTAAATGCTCAATCATCCGCGCGATGGTGGCACCGTCAAACAAGTCAGTATTGTACTGTACCTTCCCCTTGATACCTGTGGGTGTATCTAACATCTCCAAGGTGAGATCAAATGCTGTCTTACCAGTGTGAATTTCTTGGTGTACCACACTTAATCCTGGTAACTGCAAATCTTGGTCAGGAGTATTTTGCAGGATAAACATCACCTGGAATAAGGGGTGATAGCTTAACGAACGCTCTATTTGCAGTTGTTCAACCAGTTTCTCAAAGGGTAAATCTTTGTGTGCATCAGCACTAGATACTACCTGCCGCACTCTCTGGAGCAATTCCCGAAAACTAGGATTACCAGACATATTGGTACGCATGACTAGGATATTGGCAAAAAAGCCAATTAATCCCTCAATTTCTTGATGGTTGCGTTCTGCGATCGCAGAACCAACTAAAATATCTTCTTGTCGGCTGTAGCGATACAAAAGAGTCTGGAATGCAGCTAACAAGGTGATGAATAATGTCACACCTTCTTGCTGTGACAGTGTTTGCAATGCTTGGCTTAAATCCCCAGAGAGGGTAAAAGCTTGCTCTGCACCTCTGTATGTTTGAACTGGTGGACGAGGACGGTCTGTCGGTAATTCCAGCACTGGCGGCGCAAGAGCAAGCTGCTGTTGCCAATAGTTGAGTTGCTCTTGCCCAATAGTACGATCATCATCTTGAATAGAAAATGGGTGAGGTTTGCCTTCTAGCAAAGCTTGATACATCCGTACTAACTCTTGCCCAAGAATATCCATTAGCCAAGAGTGCTGGGAATGGGTAACTAACAATAAGATTTGCTCTTGTGGCGCTAGCTGCAATAAACAAGCTCGCAAAATCAAGCCTGATGCTAAATTGAAGGAACGTTGGCTTTCTTGTTGTAGCAGCCGTTGTACTTCTAGCTCAGATTCAGTTGTTAACACTATCAGTTCTACTAACTGTGCATCCCCAGAACTAAAATGCGATCGCACTTTTTGATGATGGGATGCGATCGCATTTAAAGCCTGTTGCAGAATTTCTATTTTGAGGTTACCGCTTAATCGGACTGCCCAATTAATGTTATCGAAAGCATTACTTGGCTCTAGTATTATATTAGTATTGATTAAAGAATTTAATATCATCATATTAATTTACTATTATCAATTATTGTTTCTATTTATATATAGAGTTTCCTGGTCTGCTGCAGTACATATTGATCTACGTCCATCCTCTTCTATGAGCGGTTAATTCTTTTTGGCTGCACCTCACCACTGTGGGAATTGCTATACTTTTATTTGACCAGAGCAAACTAATAAGTCTGGATGGTTACAAACTTTTACTTTGAAATATTTGACCTTTTAGTTGTTAAAATTAGCAGTTATCTTGAGTCCGTAGCAGACAGAAAATTATATTATGATATCCCTAGATTTTATGATTCTAACTAAAGGAATATTCTTTTTGGCGTAAGGGACTGTCAGAAAATAAATTATCCCATTTTCATCAATACCTTGGCCAAAATAACAGGGTGAAGAGAGAGAGCTGATGTAGTAGAGTTATTGTCTTCCCAAACGAGAACTCAAAAGCCACAATCAACCCATGCCCGACATTTTATCACTACTACAATGCTTGCTACCGCAGATAAACGTTACGAGAATGCGGCAATTGAACCAGATAATCATGGCGATGTTAGCTTCGGGGCGGACAAGATGCCATTGGTGTCAACTTAAGCTAAAAGCTATATAGGGCGGGCGTTGTACAAATACCTCGCGCCCTCATCCCCTATCCCCTTCTCCCTG